>CAVRXO010000006.1:0-952500 GCA_963725185.1 uncultured Alphaproteobacteria bacterium | reverse complement strand
ATGTCGGCCCAAGCGGTCGCGCAGGCGCTGCGCTTCGCCGACCCACATCCGGCCGAAGCGCGGCCACAGCGGCGCGACGATCTCCATCTGGTAGCGGTGGGCGACAATGCGCTTGCGCAGCTCGTGCAGATCCTCCGCTTCGGTGTCCGACCAGTTTCTCGGCAGCGCGCGGCGTGCCGTCGCGAAAGCCGAGCACTAGCCGATCGGCCACGTCCGCGAAGGTCAGGGTGTGGAGCGGCCAGCGCGCGACCGCGTTCTCGGCCTTGGCCAGCATGCCGCTCAGCCGCAGCCGCATGTCACCGGTGAGGACATCGGTCTCGGCCGTCTGCCGCAGCGCCTCGATCCGTCCCCGCATGGTCGCAAGCGACCGGGCCGAGAGCGTCGATCCATGCTTGGCGAGATCGTCGAGCGCATCGAGCGCCGATTGGCCGTCGCGCGCCCCGCCGAGCGAGCGCGCCAGGTCGCCCGCCTGCGTCCGCAGCTGCCGGCCGTCCTCGAGGAACGGCTCGAGCATGCGCAAGAGCGCGCGCCAGCGCTTCATCGCGCGGCGAAACTCATGCACCGCAACGGCGTCCGTATGCGCCGGATCCTCGATCGCGGCGCGGGCTTCGCCCAGGGTGTCGCGGGCGACGGCGCGCAACGCCTCGCCCACCGCCAGTCCCGGCTGCAAGGCTGGCTTTTCGCCCATTGTGAATGTTCTGTGAAAATGGCCTGCAATCGCGCTTGACCAAAGCCGGTTTTACCGCCTTTGGCAAGCCACCGCGGCCGCTGCGACAACCGGAGGATCGATTTCGATCTCAGCGCCGATCGTCGACCCTGGATAGCAGCATTCCGCTTTCATTCCACTTCTTGCCGGTCGTCGTGAACATGGCCCTTTTCAAGCCGTGTCATGATTGCTACATAACGGCAGCGCGGGGCCAAGTCCCGCGCTTGCCATTTTCGCGGGGTGGAGCAGCCCGGTAGCTCGTCAGGCTCATAACCTGAAGGTCGTAGGTTCAAATCCTACCCCCGCAACCAGATTAAGCCCGGTACATCAAGCGCTTACGTCGGATGTGCCGGGCTTTTTGCGGCCTCGAAGCCCCCTGTCGAGGGGTCACGATCGGCTATCCGCTGTGGCGCTTCCGCGCGCCGGTCGTCTTGCAAGGGCCCTTTCGGGAACAGGTTCTCGGCCATGTAGTCGACGAATGCCCGAAGTTTCGGAGAGCTGTGCTGGCTGGCCGGCCACATCGCGCGGAAAACGCCCGAGTGCTCAACGTACTCGTCCAGAACTTTGACGAGCGAGCCGGAAGCGATCTGAGCATGCACCGCGAAATTGGGCACGCACGCCAAACCGATGCCGAGCTCAGCCAGCGATACCAGCGGCGCTATGGTCGTTACAACCGCCGTAACCGGAAGCCTCAGATCGGCGTAGGGTCCGCATCTCGCGAAGGGCCAACGCTGCAGCTTGCCGGACGTCGGGTATTTGCGGTGCAGACAGGGGCGTGACAGAAGAGCGTCGGGCGTGGCCGGAATGCCGTGCTCTTTCGAGGTACGACGGAGAGCCGACAATCTCCAGCCGGTAGCTGCCGACACGGCGGGATATCAGTCGCGAGTCGGTCTGCTCTTCTTCGGACCTGATCACCGCATCATAGCCGCCGTCGATTACCTCGACCAGATTGTCGGTGAATTCCACGTCGAGCTGAATCTCGGGATATTCCCGCATGAATCCGTGCAACGCGGGCACCATCAGCGTACCGATAGCGGGCACGCTCACCTTGAATCGGCCCTCGGGCTTGGCTTTGGACTGCGAGAGCTGCAGTTCAATCCGGTTGAGTTCCGAGAAGATTCGCCGGCAGCTTTCCAGGAAAAGCTCGCCTTCCGGTGTCAACGTGATGGCGCGCGTATTGCGGTGGAATAGCCGCACGCCCAGGCGGTCTTCCAATCGCGAGATGGTCTTGCCGACGGCCGAGGACGAGACGCTCAGGCGACGGCCGGCTTCGGTAAAACTGCGGGCTTCGGCGGCCCGAACGAAAACGCCCAACGCGCTGAGGCTATCCATTCGTATCCCCGCGGCGCCCCTGATCAATCTTTGGCAAGCTGACGCAAGGCCGCCGTCCAGTTCTCGACATGGTAGGAATGCGAGATCCTCGAGTCAGTGACCGTGTAGAGATCAATGGACATGGTCCGGAAACTTCGCCCGGTCGGCTCTGCCCCCAGAAAGGTCGCAACGGGCGTTCCGGCTGCCTCACCACGCACGATGATCGTGCTGTCGCCAGAAACGAAAAGCTCCTTGATCGTCCAATTGAGATCTGGAACGACACTCGCAAGTGCCTTGAAGCGCGCGATTGCTGCGGCTTGGTCGACGCATTCGCCTTCATTGCTGCAGGATTGGAAATCGGCAGAGGTGACGCTTTTGATGAGCGCCTCGATATTCTTCTCTCCCGGTCTGGTCAGGGCATCGTAAATCGGGCTCACCAGCATGCGGGCGGCGTCTAAATCCAGCGGCATCGCCCCTGTCCGTTGGGCGGAAGGGTCGTGTCCTTGGTCGCCGCGAGCGATCGGGCGATCCGGGGGGAAGCGGTTGCCGAACATCGGCAGCCCGCTCACGGATTCGGCTTGCGTGGCTTCGTCCTGCAGGACATCCCAGTGCTCGGCGAGCTTGCCGTTTTCGAAGCGGACGACGTCGGCGGCGATCCAGGCGGCAGGGCGGCCATTGCCCGAGAAGCGGCCGTGGGCGATGACGTAGTCACCTTCGGCCACGATCAATTGGTTCTCATAGCGCAGCGTCTGCGGCGCCGCGCGGACGAGGTCGAACAGTCCTTGCGGCCCGGCGCGATGTGGGCGCTGTGCTGGATGTAGTGATCGGACCAGAACCGCTCGGCGGCGGCGTAGTCGCGCTTGTTGAACAGGGTCTCGAATGCCTCGAGCACGATGGCCTTATTCTGTTCGGGCGTGGTCTTGGTCATGTCGGTCTCGTCGATGCTTGGATGAATTGAGCGGCCGCTTGGCGGATCTCCGGTAGGCTCGATATTGTCCGTCATGGTCGGCTCGTCGTTCAGACCGGCGCGCGAGCGTGCGGGTCGGTGAGGAGAACGAGCTGGATGCATGCAACGACGCAGGTTGCGCCGACCCAGCCGACGCGGCGTCGCGACATCCATGCACCGGGCATCAGCGCCATTATGAACCGTTTGGTTCAATATGTGCCGCTTGGGGCAGCAGTGCAAGGGGGACATTGAACTCTCCGGTTCAAAATCCAATATTGCGCGATATGGGACGCCCGCGAAAATTCAGCCGTGAGGACGTGTTGCAGAAGGCGCTACCGGTCTTCTGGAAATACGGGTTCGCGCGCACGACGCTGCCGGACCTCGAGCGCGCCACCGGTGTGAACAAGTCCGGCCTTTATTCGGAGTTCGAGAGCAAGGAGGCGCTCTTCCTGGCTTGCCTCAGATATTATCTGGAGACCCGGAAGGGGGGCGCACTCCTGTCCGCCGAGCCGCTCGGCTGGGACAACATACAAAAGTTCCTCGAGGAGGCGCCGAGTTGCGCTCTCGATCAGAGGGGATGCTTCTCGGTGAACTCGATGCGCGAGCTCACGAGCTTGCCGCCGGAAGCACTTAAAGTGATCGTTGACAATCGCGCTAAGCTCAAGCGCCTCTTGAAGGCGAACATCGCTTCCGAACATCCCAAGATGGATGTCGACGTCGTCTGCGACCTCGTTTCGGTGTTCTTTTCAGGGATCTGCATAGAAGCAAATCTGAATACCGACCGATCGCGCGCCCGGGAGAAGATCAAGAACTTCATGCAGATGCTCCGCGCAGCCTGATCCATTCGCGGTTGAGGCGACGTAAAAAGCGTTGACGACTTCCGCTAAATTCCCGAGCAGGCCCCAATGCTCGCCTGGCTGCGGTTGAGAGATCGCGGCGCAGGTGAAAGGCATTGCCGCGGGCCGGCTCGACCTGCCCTCCCGCGCGTGCGCCATCCGTCAGCACCGGATCGCCCGATGGCACCGCAAAGCCCCGCGCCCCGGAACGCAGTGCTCAATCCGACGACCTCTGCACCGCCTTGAGCTCCGATTGATCCACCGGGAGCCTGCGGAGACGCTTTCCCGTCAGTGCGAAGATCGCGTTCACGACCGCCGGAGCGATCGTGGACGTACCCGGCTCGCCGATTCCGCCGGGCTCCTGCTTGCTGTCCACGATGTGGACCTCGATCACGGGCGCTTCCTCCATCCGCAGAGGCCGGTAGCTGTCGAAATTGGCCTGCTCGACGCGGCCGTCCTTGATCGTGATCTCGCCGTAGAGCGTCGCGGATAGGCCGAAGATGATACCGCCCTCCATCTGCGCCCTGATCGTGTCCGGATTGACCGTCTGGCCGCAGTCGACCGCGCAGACGACGCGCTGCACCTTGACCGCGCCGTCCTTGCCGACGGACACCTCCGCCACCTGCGCGATGTAGCTGCCGAAACCGAAGACGACGGCGATGCCGCGTCCGACGCCCGCGCGCAGCGGCGTGCTCCACCCGGCCTTCTCGGCGGCCAGGTCAAGCACCGCTTGGGCGCGCGGAGCCTTGTCGAGCAGGACGCGCCGGTACTCCACCGGGTCCTTGCCGGCAGCGGCGGCGAGCTCGTCGACGAATCCCTCGACCATGAAAGCGTTGTGTGTCGTGCCGACGCCGCGCCACCAGCCGGTCGACAGGCCGGGCGGCGGCTCCTCGCGGACGTAGTCGATCAGCACGTTGGGGAACGAGTAGACACCCGCGGCTCCCTCAACCGCATCGAAATCGAGATTGTCCTTGAAGAGCGAGGGCAGCCATCGCGCGACGATGGAGGAGCCCACGATCCGGTGACTGAACGCGGTCGGGAACCCCTGGTCGTCCAGGGCCGCCGCGAGCCTGTCGTAGTAGTAAGGCCGGTAGATGTCGTGCTGGGTATCCTCTTCACGGGTCCACACCACCTTCACCGGGAAATCGAGCTGCTTTGCGATGGCGACGGCTTGAGACACGTAATCCACTTCCAGCCGCCGGCCGAAACCGCCGCCCAAAAAGTGGTTGTGCACCGTGACTTTCTCCGGCGGCAAGCCGCTCGCCTCGACCGCCGCTGCCTGCGCCCGGGCCAGGACCTGGTTGCCCACCCAGACTTCGCAACTGTCTTTGCGGACATGTGCGGTGCAGTTCATCGGTTCCATGGTCGCATGCGCAAGGAACGGGAGCTGGTAGACCGCCTCCAGACGTTTCGGCGCGGCCGTGATGACCCCCGCGGCGTCACCTTCCTTTTTGCTGATAGCGCCGGATCGCATCGCCGCCATCTCCATGCGTTCGAGAAGCTGCGCGCTCGAGAACAGACCGCCCGGCCCCGGCTGCCATTTGACCGAGAGGGCCGCAAGACCCTTCTTGGCCGCGCCCATGTGGTCCGCCACCACGGCGACGGCATTTTCGAGCCGCACGATCTGCACGACACCTTTAACCGCCCTGGCCTTGGTGTCATCGACGTCGGCGAGCCGTCCGCCGATCAACGGACAGGCCATGAGGGTCGCTACCTTCATGCCGGGCAGGCGAACGTCGATTCCGAACACGGCAGACCCGTCGAGCTTGGCCGGCGTATCGATGCGTTTCGCCGGCGTGCCGATCAGGCGGAAGTCCTTCGAGTCCTTGAGGGCGACATCGACAGGCACGGGGTTCTTCGCCGCACGTGCGGCCAAGGCGCCGTAGGACAGCTGGCGCCCGGTCGGGACGTGGACGACTTGCCCCTTTGCGGCGCGGCACGACGAAGGTTCGACCTTCCATATGTCCGCCGCCGCGGAAACCAGCATGCTGCGGGCCGCGGCGCCTGCCGCACGGAGCGGCTTCCAGAAGCCGCGGATCGACGTCGAACCGCCGGTCACCTGAAAGCCGAGCACCGGATTTGCATAGAGCTTGTCGTTGGGGGGAGCGTGCTCGACGTCGACCTGCGCGAGATCGACCTCGAGTTCCTCCGCAATCAGCATCGAAAGCGAAGTGTAGGTGCCCTGTCCCATCTCGATCGAGGGCGAGATCACGGTGACGCGGCCATTCTTTTCGATCCGCACAAAGGCGTTCGGGGCCAACGCCTCGGCCTCCGGCGCTGCGACCGCGTTCGCGGCCGGCAACAACCGGAAGCCGATCAGAAGGCCGCCGCCTGCGGCCGCGCCGGCGGTCAGGACGGCCCGGCGAGAAAGTCTGCGTTCCGCGTCTGCGGCCGGGGCCGTGCTTCGGACGATGTCCCCAATCATGATCAGCCTCCCTTCGTCTTCTCGGCGGTCGGTCGGGCCGCCTGCTTGATCGCCTGACGGATGCGGACGTAGGTGCCGCAGCGGCACACATTCCCGGACATCGCATCGTCGATGTCCTTGTCGGTCGGCTCCGGATTGCCTGCGAGCAGCGCCGTGGCCGACATGATCTGGCCGGACTGGCAGTAGCCGCACTGCGGGACCTCGAGATCGAGCCAAGCGTCATGGATCTTCCGCCCAGCGGCGGTCTTGGTGATGGCCTCGATGGTCGTGATCGCGGACTTGCCGACGCTGTCGACCGGCGTGATGCATGACCGTATCGCGGTTCCGTCCTGATGCACGGTGCAAGCGCCGCACAGCGCCATTCCGCAACCGAATTTCGTGCCCGTCATTCCGAGCACGTCGCGCAGCACCCAAAGCAGCGGCGTGTCGCCATCGACATCGACGGTACGGCTTACGCCGTTGATGTTGATCGTATATGGCATTTCTTGTGTCTCCCGGGTTTCGCCTGCCGCAAGGATGCGAAAGGCTGGACCGACCCCGCCAATTGTGGCGGGGCCGCCGCTCGGGACAAGGCGCGCGGCTTCCGAACACTTTGGACACTCCTGTTGGGAATGACCGGGATAACGCGCTGGCGACGTCCAAATCGACACGACAATCCGGACAGAGCGGACATCGAAGTCCCTTGCGGGGGGTTGTGCTTGAGGCGACATTCAAACCGGCTGCTCGGCGCGGGAGGTTCCGATGAGCGTCAGTGTGGATCCTTGCTCGTCCCCGCATCCGGGCACGTTGTCGTGCTACGTCACGACCACCGTGGCGGTTGCGGCTGCCATCACCTTCTCCGCAAGCGGCGCCGCGCCGACTCCGCTCTATCACCAATATCAGGAGCACTTCGGCCTGACGTCGTTCATGATCACCGTCATCTTCGCGGCCTATGTCCTCTGCCTTCTTCTGGCGCTGCTCACGGTGGGATCGCTGTCGGACCACATCGGGCGCCGCCCCGCGATCCTGGCCGCTCTGACGCTGAACGTCTTGGCCATGATCACCTTCATGACGGCCGGCTCGGCGGCCGCGCTGATCGTCGCGCGTGCCATCCAGGGATTCGCGAACGGCTTGGCGATCACGACCTTGGCCGCCACGATCCTCGATACCGACAAGGAGCGTGCGCCCGTCCTCAACAGCTTCACGGCTTTCGCCGGACTATCGGCCGGCTCTCTCGGTGCCGGCGCTCTCGTTACGTTCGCGCCGGAACCGGAGCAACTCGTCTTCCTCGTGTTGCTGGTCCTCTCCGTGGTCGAAGCGGCGATCCTCTGGTTCATGCGGGAGACGGCGACGATGAAGCCCGGCGCCCTCGCGTCTCTGTGGCCGCGCGTGCACGTGCCGCGCGTCGCCCGCGCCGCGTTCGCGGCCGTCACGCCGGTCAACATCGCTTCATGGTCCCTGGGCGGGTTCTATTTTTCTCTTATGCCCGCGGTCGTCCGCGCGGCGACAGGTACCACGCTTCCCATCGTTGGCGGCCTGGTCGTGGCAACGCTGACCGTCTCGGGCGCCGTGGCCGTGGTGGCGCTTCGCAAGCTCGTTCCCGAGAAGATGTTTCTTCTCGGCATCGTCACGTTGGCGCTCGGCGTGCTGATAACGCTGGCGGGCGTCCAGTATCAGAACGTGGGTGTCATGCTGTTCGGAACGGTCGTCGGCGGCATCGGTTTCGGCACGGTCTTTTCCGGAACGCTTCGGAGCCTGCTGCCGTATGCTCAACCGGGCGAACGCGCTGGCCTGCTGTCGGCCTATTTCGTCGAGGGCTATCTTTCCTTCAGCCTTCCCGCGCTCGCCGCAGGCTTCCTCGCACCCATCGTCGGTCTAACGCGGACCGCAGACTTCTACGGCATCGGGGTCATCCTGCTGGCAGTCGCTTCGCTCGCCATCACGCTGTTCCGGGGCCGGCGCGCAGTCATGCAAGCATGAAGAATCCGAAAGGGATCGTTCGTGATTGATCGTTTTTCGACAGTCCCACAGATATCGGAAAGTCCTGCGCTTGGACCGCAGACACGATCCAGCGGATCGTGGGCAATGCGTGAACCTTCGTCGGGCTTGCGTGGTCGTTCGGGTTGCAGCCGAGGCCGATGGCACGCCGTTTGGCCTTCCGTCACCGCCAAAATTGCCACCATTTCCTGGTTCCCGACTGAGCGTCAGGTTTGATCCCATTTGCCTTCTGGTTCTTTGCGAGCAGCCCTTTTATTTCGTGGTTGAACGACTTCGCATCGGACTGAGAATCGCATTGGACCACCAAGGCCATGGTCAAGACATTCTCTCCTAAATTCCATGTGGGTTGGCTCGATTCGCGCGGCAAGAGTACGTGTGGATGTAGGTCACCAAAATCGGCCACAGCGCCCCTCATCACGGTCAACGCAATCTCCGACGACGGAGCTCCAAATTGGAATATCAACCTGGCTTTCATCGCTGGTTCCCCCGAAGCGGTGCGTGCTCCACTGTCTCAGGTCGTGGAACCCCAAAGAAATAACCTGATGCGGACCGTGAGGCAACGCGCCCGATTGGTTCAGACATCAGGTACGGAACGGCCCCCAAGGAAGCCATATCCTCTTGGTCCCAGGCGCGGCCGAGAGTAGCCGAGGCCCAGTGCGCCCGCGTGGGTCAAACGATCCATTCGGCCCGCACCAGCTGCCCGCCGGCGCTAACGGAGCCCTACGGGGATTGGTCAGTCTGGCTCCGGACGCGATCCGTATGTGGCCGTCGCTCCGCTTTCACCCTGCTGGCTTTGCTGACAGCTCATCGCGCCATTTCAGCAGGCGATCCAGCTGCGCCTGTTGGTCGGCGATCCGTTGCGACATCAGGTCCTCGTCGGCTGCGCCGGAATAGGCGGCGGCTTGCTCGACCAGCTCGCGAAGGTTTTCCCGTGCTGCGGCGATGCGCTCATCGATCTCTTCAATACTTGTTGGATAGTCAGGCATGGATAGTCTCCACCTGGAGGTGTCCGATCCGCGGCCCGTGAGAGCTGGCCCGATAGAGAGGCGCACGCTGACGGGGCATCGGCGAACCCGCATCATAACATTAAATCATCGACTGCACGCCGGCCCGCCGCGATCAGGCCCAGAGCTGCCGGCTGGCGATGCGTGCGCCCTCGGCGAGGCTCCGGAACTTGGCCCAGACGATCTCGGGCTCGACCTCCGGGCGCTGGCCGGGCACCAGCGTCGAGGCAAAGCCGCAATCGGCGCCGGCGATGATGCGCTCGCGGCCGACCAGCCCGGCCAGCCGCATGATGCGCTCGGCCACCAGCTCGGGATGCTCGACGATCACCGAAGCATGCGTGATGCAGCCGGGGATCAGCACCTTGTCGTCCGGCAGCTTGACGTGCTCCCACACCCGCCATTCGTGCTCGTGGCGCGGATTTGCCATCTCGAAGGAATAAAAGCCGGCGCGGATCGTCACGATGATGTCGGCGAGATGCTTGAGCTCCATGTCGCTGGTGCGCGGGCCCATATTGATGCCGTAGCAGGTATGGTGGCGCACCCGTTCGGGCGGAATGTTGCGCAACGCATGGTTCAGCATCTCGACCCGCCGCCGAGCCCAGCCGCGCGCCTGCGCGACGTCCTCGTCGGGGGTGAGCATGTAGTGCATGGCCAGGCGCGGATCGTCGATCTGCACCTGGAAGCCGGCCGCCACGATCGCCTCGTATTCCTCCCGCATCGCCTCCGCCACCGCGGCGACGTGCTCCTCGTCGCTGTTGTAGTAGCGGTTCTCCATGAAGCCGGCGCAGCTCGACGGCGATACCGACGGCATGAAGGCGTCGGCCGCGGCGGCGCCCGCGAGCGCGGCTTTGAGATTTTGCAGGTCGGCGGCAAGCGCTGCCTGCCCGATATATTTGATCGGCCCGGTGCAGGCCCAGCGCGGCCACGCCGAGCCCGAATGGGCGCCGTCGCGATAGAACGCCGGAAACGCGATGTTCTCGCGCGTGCGCCGCTCGCCCGCCGCCGGCGTGATCGGCTCGATGCCGGCCAGGCGCTGGGCCGCGTAGTCCTGAAAGCTTACCTTCGATTGCTCGCCGTCGCTGACCACGTCGATGCCGGCATCGGTCTGCTGCCGCACGATCGCGGCCACCGACTTCGGTCGTCTCGCGCGCGAGCTCGGCCGCGTCATAGGGCTTGCCGGTCATGCGCGCGAACAGCAGCGCGGAGAGCCCGTCGGGGCGCGGCAGGCTGCCCGTATGGGTGGTCAGGATCCGCTGCTGGCGCTGGTCGAGACGGGACATACCGAACCTCGCTGATGACTGAGACCATGGCTTGCCTTAAAGCATTCTCGCCAAAAAAGCATGCCTCGCGCTTGGTCGGTGCGGAGTGCGGCTTTCCGTCAAAAAAATTCGGCGACGACATGAAGGGCTTCGTCGACCTGCCCCGCCGATGGGTCGCCGACCCGCTTGTGGACAAGGGAGGCTACGAGCAAGCTCTCGGCCGCGCCATCCGCAACGAGGTTGCCATTCGCGCGGCTCCTGCCGAGCGCATCGAGCACGTCATGTTCACGATTTCTGGCAATGCCGCGCCGACCTAGAGCGGCGGGCGAACGCCGAAGCCGAGGAAGCGAGCGGGCACGATTTAAAAGCGGCCGCCAGGGCCGGAGGCCGTGGGGTTCGAGATGGGGCATAAGCGGACGTCCACGCCAATTGTAGAGTTCGTGTGTATTGCGGAACAATAATTGCAAAGTCATGCCGCTTGTGACGGCTGCGAGGCAATCGAATGGCGCCGGCAGATCGCGGCGCGCATCCTCTATTCGTGAAGCAGCGTTTGCCAGTTTGAAGGCACCGCTCCATCAGGTCCCGGCACCGGTTGATCCAACGGGTGCGAGTGAGGAGCGGCAAGCTTCGGGCCGGCAAAGAATTCTTGCGTACGGTAGTCGTAAAACCAATGCTCGCCGGGCTCGAAGGTCGTGATTATCGGGTGACCCGTGGCGGCGTAGTGTTTCGATGCATGCTGATTTGGGGAACTATCGCAGCAGCCGATATGACCGCATTCGGCGCATCTGCGAAGATGAAACCACCATTTGCCCGCGGCCGTGCATTCGACGCAACCTGCTCCGCTCGGCTCGGCCGCCGGCTTGATACCATCCCTGACGGACTTCATAGGCTCCTCTCTGACTTCCTCTTGCTTTAATTCAGCGCCGCCCGATCATTGCAACGGCTTGAGCCTATCCATCATGGTCGGAATAAACTCCGACACTGTGGGATGAATGTGCATCGCTCGTTGTATCACGGTGTAGGGCGCCTTGGCGTACATGATATCGAGCACGCAATGGATGACCTCGTCACCCTCAAGTCCCAGGAAGGAGGCGCCCAGTATTTGTTTGTTGTCTCGATCCACGAGGATTTTCATGAAACCCTTGGTCTCACCTCTCTCATATGCGCGCATGACGTCCTTCATCGCCATGACCGAGATCAGCGCAGACCTGCCGGTCTTGCGGACTTCCGCTTCGGTCATCCCGGCGCGGCCAAGGGGCGGATCGGTGTAGAGCGCGTAGGCCATGATGCGGTCGCTCACCCGTCTCTGATCGTTGTCAAGAAGATTCGCCGCCACGATCTCGAAATCATTCCACGAGGTGTGCGTGAACGCGCCTCGGCCATTGCAGTCTCCCATCGCCCAGATACCCGAAATGGTGGTTCGCAATTGGTCATCCACCAGGATATACCCTCGCGCGTCGGTGGCGATACCCGCCTTGTCGAGGCCGAGGTCGTCAGTGTTTGGTCGCCGACCAGTCGCAACCAGCAGATGAGTTCCAGCAATCTGTGCGACCTTCCCGGTCGATTCGACCTTCGCCACGATCGAATTTGGCTGCTTCTCCACACCGATCGTCTTGCTGTCGACGCGCATGTCGATGCCTTCCTCCTGGAGGAAACCGGCGACAGCTTGTGAGACGTCCTCGTCCTCCCGCGAGATCAAGCGCGGTCCGAATTCGATCACGGTCACCTTGCTTCCGAAACGACGATAGACTTGAGCAAACTCAAGGCCAACGTAGCTGCCGCCAAGGATCACGAGATGCGGGGGGAGGAAATCGATGTCCATCATCGAGCTGTTGGTCAGGTACGGAACCTGGTCGAGGCCGGGTATCGGTGGAATCGCGGCTCGCGCGCCTACATTGATAAAGATTTGGTCGGCTGTCAGCTCAGAGTCGTTCACTGCGACCTTCTTTTCCGCAACAAAGCGGCCATGGCCTTCGTAAACCGTGCATCCTTGCAAGCTCGTCAGCGACCGCTCGACGCCATTGCGGAACACGGCCACAACAGCGTCCTTTCGCGCCTTGACCGATTTCATGTCGACATTAACGGACCCCTCGATCCTGACGCCGTAATCGGCAGCGCGTCGTGCAACATGTGCAACGTAGGCGCTCGCGATTAGCGTCTTGGTCGGAGTACAACCTGTGTTCACGCAGGTGCCGCCGAACAGCTTGCGTTCGATGATCGCGACCTTTCGGCCTGCAGCCACCAATCGCCGCGCCAGGGCCGGGCCGGACTGTCCGGCGCCAATGACAATCGCGTCGTAGTTCGGCATGATGGACCTCGATCTCCTGACGTTCAGGCCAATCTACCACTCGGCGCAAATTCCGCGGTTCTGATTGCAAGGCCTAAGTTCCGGGCGCGCACAAATGTCGCGCATGCTCAGCGTTGTGTCGGCGTTGTGGCAGAGCATGATTGTGCCCCGAAAGACATACGGGAGAAGCCGCGCCTTGCCGACGACGCCTCCTACACCCCCATCAAGCTTATGGCACCGGAACGGTGAGTTCGGCCGCTGTCGTAACGGAAGAATTACCGCTTCACCTGTGCGCGTACTCGGTGAAAACGTAATCCCGGCTCTTCGCCAGTGTGTGGCACGCGAACCCGCACTTCGCATCGTGGCCCTGCGGCGGAGTGGCCGCCTCGGTGGCGGGGCTGAATGTATCGGACGCTGCGTCGTAGTCGAATGAGCCCCATCCCCATCCACCGCTGTCCGCGAACCTCTTGCTGTCCTTCACCATGAAGTCGGCGTTGACCTGAGCGCCCAGAACCCTCGGCGGACCGGGGTACGTCTCTTGTGTCTTCGGGATCCAATGGATCTTCGCCATCTTGGCGCCGTCCGGGAAGGGCTTGCCGTCGCCGGGCACACCTGCCCGAAGGGCATCCATCATGACCGGATTCCCCAAAATCGCGGCGAACTTACCGTTGTTGTCGCTGGTCGAGATGACCGGCCAGTCCTCGTAGCCTCTGAACTCGGAGAAGGCGAGCCCTCCCGGAACCTGCACGGTGTACTTGTCCGCGGAAATGGCGCTGCCGCCCAATATGGCGAGCCCTGCCGCCACGATGGTGACAATCGCTTTGGGTGACATTGTCGTCATTGCTCACTCCTTTGCAAGTTAAGCTGAGCGCGCTGTGCTTGGCCGTCGGTTGGCCAACAAGCCTTGTCAGTTCGTCTTAGCCATAAGTGATGCCCGGATTGCTCTGCCCGACTTCTATAATGTAACCGTCAGGATCGCGAATATAGCAGCGCGTCTCGCCGTATTTGGGCTTCGGCTCAGTGATAAACGTAGCTCCGCGGCTTCGCCAAAGTTTGTAGCAAGCTTGAATATCGGCGACGCGGATATTCATGAAGCTGCTGACCTTATCGGGATCGGGAGGAACGCCAAGGATTACCGTTGGTTTGTCCGGTGTCGGGCCGCCCCCGGGGTTGACGATGAGCCACGTGTTCGCAATCTGAAGGTAGCCTGGCGCGCCCTCGCTGTCGCCTCTGCTCAGAATGCGGCCGTCGAAGACCTTTTCGTAAAATCGGAGCGATCGTTCGACGTCGGCGACGGTGAGAAAGTGTGCGACGGTAATCCCGTCCGTCGGCGGCATCTGATAGGTTTTCCCGTACACCTCTACTTCTGACATCGAGGACTCCTATTTTTATTTGGCGGATATAAAGTTGAGAGGCGCGTGCAGCAACCTACCGATCACGGGCGCACTGCTCGGCCAAGAACGCAAGAATGAGACTCGCGATCTCGTCGTTCTTCTCGTCGAGGGCGAAATGTCCGGCGTCGAGCAGGTGGATTTCGGCATCCGGCAGATCGCGACTGAACGCCTTTCCCCCCGCCGCAATGAATGAGGGATCATTACGTCCCCAGACCACCAGCGTCGGCGGCTTGTGCTCACGCAGCCACGCTTGCCACGCCGGGTACGTAGCGACGTTTGTCCGGTAGTCGTACAGCAGATCGGCTTGAATCTCGCGTTGGCCGGGTCTCGACAGATGAGCGTATTCGTCAGTCCAGGTGTCCGGGTTGTAACGTTCGGGATGCGAGGTCCCCAGGGTGTGACGCTGTTCGGTCGCTGCGAGCGACACGAACGCGTCGAACACTTCAGGATGCGCTTTCGGATCGGCCCAATATCGCGCAATGCCGGACCACTTGGCGCCCAGGCCTTCCTTATAGACATTGGCATTCTGGATGATGAGCCCCTGCAGCCGCTCCGGATGCGCCGTGATGATGCGAAAGCCGACCGGGCCACCGTAGTCGTGAAGATAGAAACTGTATTTGTTGATTTCGAGTCGTTCGAGAAGATCGTTGATCGTCTTGGCCAAATTATCAAACGTGTATACATACGAGGACGGCGGCGGGGCGTCACTCTGACCGAATCCCGGAAAATCCGGTGCGACCAGATGATAGCGTGTTGCGAGCAGGGGGATAATCGCATCGAACTCGCGCGAGGAAGAGGGGAAGCCGTGCAGGAGCACGATCGTCGGCGCGTCCTTCGGGCCAGCTTCGCGATAGAAAATTCCGGCACCATCAATCGTCACGCGGTGATAGCTGGTTGTCGCGGATGTCGACTCCAGGGAAGTGGTTTCTACACGACCACCAACGATCGACGCCGCCGCGGCTGCCAGAGAAGTTGCCGTTATCATAATTTCTCTCCGTGTCGGGCGTGCGTTCGCTGCCGTCGGCGCACGGGCGCGAGCGCGCTGATGGAGACATCAGTCGTAGAATGCGGGGAGCAACTTTAGCTTGTCGGATTCCGCCTTGTCATGATTGATAAACAGCTTCGCTTTGTATGTTGCGATCATGCGCCTGATCCTCTCCATGGAGGCAGCCGATAAAGCTTATCGGCGAAGCCAGCCCTGGTCGGGTTAGGCAGCCTCGATGCGGCGGTTGCGGTCAGTGTGCTATCTAGCGACATGTCCGAGCCTCCGGTCAGAACCCTCGCTCAGCGCCGGGCTTTGGACCGCCGTGGCGGCCTCCTCGAGGCGGTCTTTTCGATGACAGCCGCCGCCGCATCGGTAAAATTCGGCGGTCGTTCAATGGATCGTCGATCTACGACGCCCGAGCGGTGGCCGCCGGTGCCGCCTTTTGGTTCACCGCCCCCATCAGCGTCTTCGCGGCAGGGCCGGAGGAAGCCGGATTCTGGCCCGTGATCAGCAAGCCGTCGCTGACCACGTGAACCCCCCAGTCCTTTACCTTCGAGAAGACGGCGCCCAATTTCAACATCTCATCTTCGACCAGGAAGGGCACAACTTCAGTGAGACCCATCTCTTCCTCCTCGCCGTCGGTGAAGCCGGTGACTTCCTTGCCTTGAACCAGAAACCTGCCGTCCGCCGTCTTGACGTGATGCAGCGCCCCGGTGGAATGGCACACGATACCGATTGGCTTGCCGGCAGCAATGAAGGACTCGATGAGCTTGATGGAGTTCTCGTCTTCGGCGAGATCCCACATGGGGCCATGGCCGCCCGGGTAGAAGACGGTGTCGAAGTCTTCTTGCTTGACGCTGTCGAGACGAATGGTCTTGTCGAGCTGAGCTTCGGCAGCTGCGTCCTTCTCGAACCGGATGGTGAGAGGGGTACGGGATCCGGGTTCGTCGCTCTTGGGATCGAGCGGCGGACGGCCGCCTTTCGGGGAAGCGAGCGTGATCTCGACGCCGGCGTCCTTGAAAACGTAGTAGGGGGCCGCGAGCTCTTCGAGCCAAAATCCTGTCTTTCGTCCAGTGTTACCCAGCTGGTCGTGGGATGTGAGCACCATCAACACTTTCATGACTTTCTCCTTTGGTGCGGCCGTTCTCCAGGCTGAAAGATACGGCGAGGACGGCGGCCAAATTAACGGCGATCGCGCGGCCTTGCGGTCACGCAGTCTCCCCCGCCCCAAACAATAAACCGGATTTGATTTTTTTTGCCTAGCGACGGTACCGGGCTGCCTATTAATGAGTAACGGCTACCTCGGTGCGTCGCCATTTTTTGGCAACCTAAGTCAAGCAAGCCGCCTGAGCATCCAAGAGAACGTTACGCTTCGTTTGGTTGGATGTCGATAAGATCGTCGATCACATGTCCGGCACCGGATATACGCGACATGACGCTGCGTCGTAGGCCCGGTAGCCCACAGGTTATGGTGCGGCGATGCCTAGCAATCCATCAATCGAATATTTTCCCGGGCCAACAATGCACAACAGCAAGAAGCCACCCATAATGCTCAGGTCTTTGTAAAAGCCGTCCAGGCTGTCGACGTAATCCGCGCCTTTCACTGTCCAATAGCGATGCCCAATAAGCGCAGTTCCGAGCGCGTATAAAGCCATGAGTGCGGCCGCGGGACGTGTGAATGCGCCAATAGCGACCGCGAACGCGACCGGAAGCTCCATCAAGATCGCTACGAAGGTCGCCAGCACCGGCGTGGGGACGCCAAGCTGCACCATTTGATCTACGGTGCCTGAATAGTCTTTCACCTTTCTCCAGCCGAAAATCAGAAACAGCGTTGCGAGAAGAAGACGGGCCGCAAGAATGAGCTCGTCGTTGATGCCGGTTATCATGACGCCGCCCTCACTTCCGATTCTGATGACTGAGACCGTGGTTTGCCTTAAAGCATTCTCGCCAAAAAAGCATGCCTCGGACCTGGTCCGGGGGGAGCGGGGCTTTACGCCCAAAAAAAGCGACAATAAGAAACGCGCTCGGCAGGCGAAAGGGCTTAAGACGAACATGGGCAGTGGCGACACCATCGGGCGCAAGGAGATCGCGGCCACCGAGCGGCTGATCAGGCCGCACATCCGCCGCACCCCGGTCGTCGAAGTCGATGGAGGCGATTTCGGGTTGGACGGACTGCGCTTGAGCTTCAAGCTCGAGCTGCTCCAGCACGCGGGCTCGTTCAAGACGCGCGGCGCTTTCGCGAACTTGTTGATGCGCGACGTTCCTGAAGCGGGCGTGGTCGCCGCCTCGGGCGGCAACCATGGAGCGGCGGTCGCCTATGCGGCGATGAAGCTCGGCGTCCGCGCGAAGATCTTCGTGCCGAGCATCGCGTCGCCGGCGAAGATTGCGCGCATCCGCGATTGCGGCGCCGAGCTCGTGGTCGGGGGCGAGCGATATGCCGATGCGCTTTCCGCCAGCGAGGCCTGGGCGGCGCAGACGGGCGCGCTCGCGGTTCACGCCTTCGATCAGCGCGAGACCTTGCTTGGTCAGGGCACCGTCGGGTTGGAGCTTGAGGAGCAGATCGCCGATCTCGACAGCTTGCTGGTCGCCGTCGGCGGCGGCGGGCTGATCGCCGGCATCGCCGCGTGGTACCAAGGCAAGGTCAGCGTGGTCGGGGTCGAGCCGGAGGCCGCTCCCACGTTGACCAGGGCGCTGGCGGCAGGGGGCCCGATCGATGCCGAGGCGGGGGGCATTGCGGCGGACTCGCTCGCGCCCCGCCGCGTCGGCGAGCAGGTTTTTCCGATCGCGCAACGCCACGTCGAGCGCGTGGTGCTTGTTTCCGACGATGCGATCCGGCGCGCCCAGGCAGCTCTTTGGGCGACACTGCGGGTCGTCGTCGAGCCGGGCGGCGGTGCGGCCTTTGCGGCGCTGCTGTCGGGCCGGCATCAACCTCGGCCGGGCGAGCATCTTGGCGTGCTCCTGAGCGGCGCCAACACGGTCGCGGTGAGCTTCAGCTGATCCTGGACAAGCCGGCTCCGAGATCGTCCACGTTCATGCAGGGCATGAATTCGATCGACGCATTGAGCCCCATGAACAGCGGCTCGGCAATCCGCGGCATGTCCGAGGAGGCTGTCATGTCGAATACCACGATCATGGTTCGGTGGCCGTCCATGGTGGTGAAATACGCGGCCTCGGCATGCAGCGCTTCCAGCGTCTTCTTGATGATGTCCGGCAGCGTGCCGTCCTTGATCGCCCGGTTCCCGGCTTCGGTCGGAAGCCGCGCCTTCATGAGCATCCGCATGGTCGCCTCCTGATGGATCGTGGGAAGAAGCTATACCGGTTTTCAGTCCTTGAGAAAGAGGGAGGCCGCAACCGGTTGCGCTCCGACCGTGCCCGCCCGCTCAGGGCGCGAAGGCGGCGAACGCCATGGCGCCGCCGCCGGCGATCACCACGGCGTCGAGGATCGCGCTGTGCACGTGGAGCGGCATCCGTTCCACCATCAGCTTGGCCAGGAATGAGCCCGGCAGCGCGATGGCGCCGATCAGGAGCGCCACCGCGACCGCCTGCGCGTCCATGACGCCGGCGAGGCCGAACACCACGAGCTTGACCAGGCTGATGACGATGGAGATGAGCGCGTCGGTGGCGATCACGTTGGCGCCCTGCAGTCCGGCGGCCATCAGCAGCGACAACAGTATGATGCCCGACCCGGTGGTGCCCCCGACCACGACGCCGTAACCGACCCCCGTCGCCGCCAGCGCCCGGTCGGAAAGTTGGAACCCGCGCCGGCGCAAGAGCCGGCGCAGCGGCACGCTCAACGCCAGCATGCCGCCGATGACCAGCGCGGCGCCGCGGCCGGACAGGAGCGTGTAGCCCCAGGCGCCGAGCACGCAGGTCGGCACCGCGCCGGCGAGCATGATCAGCACGCGGCGCCAGTCGATCAACCGGCGAAACGCCACGGTGCGTCCGGCGTTGGAGAACACGCTCGCGAGCGCGATGATCGGCACAATCGGGGCGGGGCCCAGGATCGGCACCAGCACCAGCGGCATCAGCGCGCCGGTGCCGTAGCCGGAGACGCCGCCGATGACGGAGGCGATCAGCGCCGCGCCGGCGATGAGGCCAAGCTGGGCAATCGAGATATCGGCGAAGATGGCGAGCACGAGCTCAGTCGGCGCCAGGCGGAAATTTCATGGACGCGCCCGCCGCCACGACGATTACGCGCGCGGTTGCCTTGTTCGCACTGTTCCGGATGCTTCGAGGCACGATTGATTTCCGCGCTTTCCTTGAACGCCGGGGTTTGTTTGCGACTTTACTTCAAATGCCGGCCTGCGCCAGCCGCGGATTGTGCTAGCGCGTAAGCGCTTCCAAAGCTTTACCGGCGCCGATTGGCGTGGTATCAATCCGACCATGTGCCACGTCCGTGAAATCAACCGCCACCAATACATGACCCATCTCGGTGGGCCGGTGGAGGATGCTGCGCGCTGAAATAACGTGACACGCTCTTCGACAGGCCCCGCCGACCTCGGACGGGGCCTTTTTATTTGGTTCGGTCCGCGTGTCGGCTCCAGGCATGGAGGACATGATGCCGAACGATCCACTGAGCTCCGAGCCGGCGAAGCGCCCGCCGGCCGACACCGCGGTCGCGGGACTCTCGATTCGCGCCCGCGAGCCGAGCGACTGGCCGGAATTTGCCGACCTTCTGCAACTCCCGAAGGTGCGATGGGGCACCTTGCGCCTGCCTTTTGCCAGCAAGGACCAGTACCGCAAGTGGCTGGAGAACCCGCCTGACGGAATGACCGGGATCGTTGCGGTTCTCGACGGCCGCATCGTCGGCTGCGCGAACGTCATCCAATACAAGGGGCGGCGCAGCCATGTCGGCGGCATCGGCATCTGCGTTCACGACGATTTCCACGGCCGTCGCATCGGCTCGGCCATGATGGCCGCGCTGATCGAGGTGGCCGACGACTGGCTCGATCTGAAGCGCCTCGAACTGAAGGTCTACACCGATAACGAAGCGGCGATCCGGCTCTACCGGAGGTTCGGCTTCGAGGTGGAAGGAACGCTTCGCGCCGATGCCTTTCGCGGCGGGGCCTATGTCGATTCCCACATGATGGCGCGCATCAGGATGACCGAGCGCTATTGCGGCCGGTAGATCAGCGACGCGCGGGCGCGTTCCACGATCCGCGCCGGCATCGCGTAAGCCTTGGCGACCTCGGCTTGGACCTCTTCGCCCGAAAGCGGATCGAGATCGAGCTGCATGCCGTGCGCCTCGCCCACCGTGTCCTTGTCCGCAAGCGCCGCCATGAAGGCGCGGCGCAGCGCGGCGACCCGTTCGGGCGGGACGCCGGGCGGCAGAATGAACGGCCGGCCGAAGATCAGCTGGCTGTAGACCAGCTCCATCACCTTGCGATCGTCCTCGGTCTTGGTGAAATCGATGGCGAGCGGCACGCCCATCCGGTTCAATTCCGGATGGCCCTTCGTCGCCAGCTGCACCAGCACCCGCGCCAATCCGCTGTCGAGCAGGCGCGCGCGTTGCGGCGCGATGCTCGACCATCCGAGCCCGCAGGCGCCCTGCACCTCGTTGCGCTCGAGCGCCAGCAGGATCTCGTTACTGCCCGGATAGCCGGTCACGATGCGCAGCTTGGCGCCGAGCAGATTGTCGAGCATGGCGGTGAAATCGCGCGACGAGCCGCCCTCGTTGGTGGCGCCGACGATCAGCTCGCGGTTGAGCGCGTCCTTGAAGCTCTGCACCGGCGCATCGGTGCGGGCAAGGCAGAGGAACACCTCGTTGTTGGCATTGCCCAGATAGATGAACTTGCTCGGGTCGTGCTGCACCGGGTCGCCCAGGAGCGGTTGCAGGATGGCGCCCGAGAAGATCGCCCCGATCGCGGTGCCGTCCTTGGGCGCCACCGAATAGATGTAGGCGGCGGCCTTGTTGCTGCCCGCGCCCGGCATGTTCTGCGGCACCACGGCCGGATTGCCCGGAATGTAGTTGCCGAGACGGCGCGCCAGCAGGCGCGCATAGGTATCGTAGCCGCCGCCGGCCGAGGAGCCGACATAGAGATTGATCTGCCTGCCCTTGTAGAACTGGGCGACGGCGTCCTGCGCGCGCGCCGGGCCGGCCAATGCCGCCAGCAACAGCGCGGCAATCAAACCCGACCAACGCACCATCGGTGTTTCCCTCGTCACGCGCCCTGCCCGTTGTGCATCGCCCGCTGCTTCCAGAGCTGCCAGGCGCGGTCCGGATCCTTGGGCTTCATGCGCCTGGCATAATCGATCTCGCTGGCGGTGAGGAAATGCACCGGTCCGAGCACGGCGGCCTGCAGCTGCTGCTTGGCGTTGGATTCGGCGATGATGGCGCGCCGCACCACCTGCCGGATCGAAGTCGCCGACCGCCACCGCGCCATGGCCGCGCAGCAGCAGCAGGCAATGGCGGCCGAGTGCCTGCGCCAGGCCCTCGGCCTGCGGGATGGTGCAGATGTTCAGGTCGCCCTCGTCGTCCACCGTCCTGATGTCGAAAACCGGCGCGCCCTCGCCCAGAAACGCGGCGCTGCCGACCATCGGACGCAAGCGTGTGTCGCTGTTGCAAAACGGGATGAGGCTCGGGGAGTGATTGTGCAGCACCGCCATCACGTCGGGACGCGCCTTGTAGATCTCCCCATGGATCACGCGCTCGAAGAACAGCCTGGTCTCCCCCGGCCGCACCGGTTTGTTGTCGAGATCGCAGGCGATGATGTCGCTTGCGGTGACCAGCGCGGGCGCCATGCTGCGCGAGATCCAGTAATGTTGATGGCTGGCGGGATCGCGGGCGCTGATGTGCCCATAGGCGTCGAGCACGCCATGATTGGAGAGGATGCGGTTGGCTGCCACCAGATCCTCGAGCACAGCCGGATCGGGCGTGCCCGGCAACGGGGCCGTCATGGTGCTTGCGGTCTTGTTATTTGCGTCGACGCTCATTTTATTTGCTCCTTCGGATCGGCCGCGAAGCATTGCACGAACGTGCCCGTCAAGTCGCGGCAGCCGGCCTCGTCCTCGAATCCGCGGTGCGCGATGCCGATCAGCCGGGTGATGCCGTCGCGGCCGATCAGGCGATCGAGCAGGCGGTGGGCCTTGTCGTCGAGGGCGTCCTCCCCAAGCGGCTTGCTCGGATCGCCGGGCGCCGCGATGACGAGCTCGCGCCGCGTGCTGCCGTCGGTGGCGACCACCTCGACTTCGGCCGGCCAGTGATGCGGATAATATTGGCTGAGCGCCGGCTCGGCCACGATCTCGACCTTGGCCTCGAAGCTCCGCAGCGCCGGGTCGGTGACCGGAGCGCTGCGGTCGACGTCATGGAGGCGCGCCGGATCGTAGGCCAGCAGGGCGAGCTGGCGGGCGGCGCTGACGAGCGTCGTGGTTCGAATCTGGTCCTGCGCCTTGAGGGCGACCATGGTCGCATAGGCGGGCGGCACCCGCACGCGGACGGCTGCGATCGCAGCTGGTTTGATGCCGGATGCCAGGATGGCCCGCAGCGCTTCGACCGCCGCGATGGATTGCTTGGCGGAGCAGAACGGCTTCATGCTGAGCGTCGGGTAGACGCTGCGCGTGAGCGACGCGGCGGTGAGGTGATGGCGCTCGAGCGCAAAGCCCCAACTCTCCTCGAAGCCGTTCCCGTCCAAGAGACCCGGATCGCCCCGATAGCCCGCCCGCACTGCCGCGACGGCGGAGAGGCCTGACGCCACCGCCAAGGCGAACATCACCCAGCGGGCCGAGGGCGAGCCCTGCGGGCGGCCGGTTCCGCGGGTCGAGAGCATCAAGGCGAGCGACAGCGCATCGGCGGTCTGTCTTGCACCCAAGCCGCCCATGCGGGCGGCGGTGGCGGCCGCGGCCAGCGGCGCCGCAAAGCAACTCGGCCAGACGCCGCGATAGAGAATCTCCGGGCCGCGCACCGCCTGCCCCATGCGGGTCATCACCTCGGTCCCGGCCCAGATGGCGCTCGCCACCTCGACCGGGTCGAAGCGGCCTGCCTCCGCGGCGAGCGACAACGCGACCGCGACCGCGCTGGCGCTCGGCGTGGTGCAGGACGGCAGATGGATGTCGTCGACTTCGGACAACCTGATGGTGGCGGCGCGCTGGCCGATGACCTCGGGCAACGCGCGGCCGCTCATGAGCGCGGCGAGGCTGCGGGCCTCGCCGGTGCGCGCGCCCGCCGCCGCGGCTACCACGGTGTCGAACACGTGCCGGCGCTGCAGTGCCTGCTCGGCCGGCGGGAGCGCCGCTGCGTTTGCCTGCGCCACGAAGTCGGCAAGTTGTGCGAGGACTGTCATGGCGGGAGTGATAATCGAATTTTTTGATGGACGCGATTGCCTCGTGTAGCCCGCATGGAGCGCACTAGGGCGTTTACGCCCGTCTTCGCGGGCTATGCGGGATGCAGGGACCGCCGCTCCCGGATTACGCAAGAGCTCCATCCGGGCTACAGACCTGCAATCGCCGCGCCGGCGAGCGCGCTCAGGATCACCACCAGCCAGGGCGGTGCTTGCCACATGAACAGCAGCAGGAAATCCGCGCTCGCCAGCGCAAAATCGGCCGCGCTGGTGATGCCGGTGGTCCAGACCGGACGATAGAGCGCCGCCAGCAGCAATCCGACCACAGCGGCGTTGACGCCGGCGAGCGCCGCTTGGGCGGCCGCGCCCCGGCGCAGGTCTTCCCAGAACGGCATGGCGCCGATGACCAGGAAAAACGAGGGCAGGAAAATCGCGACCAGGCAGATGACGGCGCCGAGCCAACCGTTGGGCGGCGCGTTCATGACAGCGCCCAGATAGGCGGCGAAGGTGAACAGCGGACCCGGCACCGCCTGGGCCGCCCCATAGCCGGCCAGAAAGGTTTCGTTGCTCACCCAGCCGGGCGGCACCACCGCGGCCTGCAGCAAGGGCAGGACCACATGGCCGCCGCCGAACACCAGCGAACCGGCGCGATAGAACGCATCGAATTCCTTCAAGGCCTGCGAGGAGGACGCGCCCGCCAGGATCGGCAGCCCGATCAGCAAGAGCGCGAACACGACCAGCAAGGCGGCGCCGGTCGGGCGGCTCACGCGCAACGGCAACGCGACGTGATCGCCCTGCGGCCTGTGCTCGAACAGGCTGATGCCCACCGCGCCGCCCAGCAGGATCGCGCCGATCTGCCCCCAGGCGGACGGCACCGCGAGCGTCACGATGGCGGCCGCCACCGCGAGCGTGGCGCGCGGCCGGTCGGGCGCGAGCGCGCGGGCCATGCCGAGCACCGCCTGCGCCACCACCGCGACCGCCGCGACCTTGAGCCCGTGCAGCCAGCCCGCGCCGGCCGTATCGCCGACGAGGCCCACCCCATAGGCGAACAGCACCATCGCCGCCGCCGAGGGCAGCGTGAAGCCGGTCCAGGCCGCCAGCGCTCCCGCATAGCCGGCGCGCAACAGGCCGACCGCGATGCCGACCTGGCTTGACGCGGGGCCGGGCAGGAACTGGCACAGCGCGACCAGATCCGCATAGCTCTTATCGTCGAGCCAATGCCGCCGGTTGACGAACTCCTCGCGGAAATAGCCGAGATGCGCGACCGGGCCGCCGAACGAGGTGAGACCCAGCCGCAAAAAAACCGCCAGCACCTCGCGCCAGCTTCCTTGGCCCTCCGCCGGCACGGCAGCGCGATCTTCCGCGGTGGTCATGTCACGCCCTCGGTTATTGGAACCGAGGGTAGGGGGGCACGACCGCTCCTGCAACGCCGCACGCCAACGCCATCGTTTGTGGCGGTCACCATGTGAGACGCGTCAAACCGTCTGCTTCCGCAACAACTCACTGGCTTTCGCAGTGACCGAGCGTAGGTGCGCCGGTCCGCAGGCCCAGGATGGCGCCGGATTGCTGGAACAGGCCGTTTTGCTTGGCGATGATGACGATCACCGCGCCGATGCCGGGCGGCGGGATCTGGCCGATCTTGGCGATCGAGATGGCGGCCACGATGTCGGTATCGGTGTTCTCCAGGATTTTGTATTTCTCGCTGAAGTTGAGGCCTTTGGGAATAGTATCGACCTCCGCAAGCTCGTCGCCCAGGACCTGAAACTTGGCGGTGATCTGCAACGGCCCGCGCGGGGTCGCCGCGATGTAATGGCAGGTCCACAGCGGCGGTACCCACGTCGCGGAAGCGGCGTCATCGGCACGCGCACGGGAAAATCCGGCAAGGATGGTGCAAAGGATGGCGCAGATGAGAGCCGCTGCACCGGTTACGACCGGTCGCGGACGCAATGGCGGTCTTTTCAAAGGCGCTCCCCTCGGTGCTTGAACATGCAGAACCGCGTCCGCGCAACCGCGTGTGTCCTGCCCCCTCAGCGAATGTTGAAGCTGACCGGCACCGTCAGCTCGCTGCCGGCAAGCTCGGGCGGCGGCGGCGGGAACGGCTGTGCGCGCCGCACCAATGCGAGTGTCTCCTCGTCGAGCGCGGCCGAGCCCGAGCTCGTCACGATGCGGCTCGACATGAGATGCCCGTCCGGGTCGATGCGAAAGGCGAGCCGCGTCACGCCGTGCTCGCCGCGCGCGCGCGCTTCCGTGGGGTAGCGTTTGTTGTGCTCGAGCAGCGTAATGATCTGGCTCTTCCAGGTCGCAACATCCGCGCGCGCGCGGGTCTGCTGCGGAATGACGACGGGCACTTCTTCGCGCGGCGGCTCGGGCGGCGTCTCAGGGGGCTTGGCCGGGAGCATGGCTTCCGACGGCTGCTCCGGCAGCGGCTCCTCCTTTTCCAGGATTTTCTCGACCGGCGGTGTCGGTTCGGTCTGAACCTGCTCCGGCTGGAACTCGACCACGATCGCGTCGGTGCCCACCTCGGTGTCCTCGACCGGTTCGCGCCAATCGATCAGCGCGGCCGCGATGCCGGCATGCGCGAACACGACCACCACGCCGCAGACGAGCCAGCGGATCAGCTCGCGCCGGTCTTGGGCGCCGAGCGCGATCATGGCGCCGGCGCCTTCTCGAGCCCGACCAGCGCGATCTTGAGATAGCCGGCGCCGCGCAGCAGGTTCATGACCTCCATGAGGTCGCCGTAGGTCACCGTCTTGTCGGCGCGCAGGAAGATGCGCGCGTCGTGGTCGCCTTGGGTCGCGGCGTCGAGCGTGCCGCCGAGCTCGTCGCGCTCGACCGGTTGATCGCCGAGCGCCAGCGTGAGGTCGGCCTTGACGGTGAGGAACTGCGGCATCGGCGGCCGCGGCTGCGCCTGCGCGGCCGCGGTCGGGAGGTTCACCGCGATGTCGACGGTGGCGAGCGGCGCCGCCACCATGAAGATGATCAGCAGCACCAGCATCACGTCGATGAACGGCGTGACGTTGATCTCGTGGATGTCGGCGAGGCTGTCGTCGCCGTGGTCGAGACGCACGCTCATGGAGGTCTCCTCGCGATCACTCCGCCGCCGACACCGCCGGCCGGCGGGCCGACGCCGGTCCCGTCGCTTGGCGGTCGAGGTCGCGGCTCACCAGCCGCAGCACGGCGGCCGAGGCGTCGGCCAGCAGCGCCCGATAGCCGGCGATCGAGCGCGCGAACATGTTGTAGATGACGACCGCGGGGATCGCCGCCGCCAGCCCGAAGGCGGTCGCCAGCAGCGCCTCCGCGATGCCCGGCGCCACCACCGCCAGATTGGTGGTGTGCTCGCGCGAGATGCCGATGAAGCTGTTCATGATGCCCCAGACCGTGCCGAACAGTCCGACGAACGGCGCGGTCGCCCCGATGGTGGCGAGCATGCTCAAGCCGCGCATGATGCGCCGGCCGCAGGCGGCCTCGATCCGCTCCAGCCGCGAGGCGATGCGTTCCTTGATGCCGTCCGGCTCGGCGCTCATTTGGGACAGTTCGATCTCGGCTACCGCGGCTTCCAGGAATGTTCCGGCCGGGCTCTGCCTCGCGTTGATCCGCTCGACGCCGTCGGCGAGCCGCCGCGCCGCGCCGAGCGTCGCCAGGTCCGCGCGCACGCGCCGCCGCGCCACGATGAGCTCGATGGTCTTGGCGAGCCACACCGTCCAGGTGACGACCGACGCGAAGGCGAGCCCGATCAATACCGCCTTCACCAGCGGATCGGCACTGGCGAACATGCCCCAAGGCGAGAGGTCGCGCGGCAATGTCGTAATGTCGGCAGCACCCGCCGCGGGCTCGCCGGGGGCTTGCGCCATCGCGGCAGCGGTCGAGACCGCAACCGCAAGGGCCGCGGACACGGACCTCAACGCGGTCTTCGATCTGTTCCAGGTGATGACCGCCATGGATCGGGGGCCTTTCTTGTTGTCTTGCGATCGGTACGCACGTCCCCCGGCCCCATCTTGAATGCTCATGCCTGGTCGGTCACAGCTTGGACGACCAGCCGGCGAAGAAGCCGCGGCGCGGTCCGTATTGCGGCGCGAACACGCCGATGCCCGACCCGTCCCTGATCAGGTAGACGGTGTCGAAGACGTTCACCACGTCGAAGCGCAAGGTGAACGGCATCTTGGTGTAGCCCACGAACTCGTGCGACACGCCGGCATTGACCTGGGTATAGGCCGGGACGGTGCCGGTATTGGCGTCGCCGTCGCGCAGCCCGCTGCCGTAGATTATGTCCGCGGTGAACTGGGTGCCCATCCAGAGGTAGGAGACGCCGGCCGAAGCCGTCCACATCTGGGTGTGATCCGTGAAGATGTAATGGGTCTGGAGGTATTGAAACTCGGTCAAGCCGCCGAGATCGGCGAGCGGGCTGGCGTTATCAAACAGGAATTGGTTGGAGACGGGATTCGTCGCTTTCTGGATGCCCCAGGCGACATTGCCGTAGGCCTGGAAGCCGCCGTTGCGGTATTTGACGCTGCCTTCCACGCCCTCGTTATAGGCTTTGTCATAGTTGAAGCCGCTCAGCACCAGGGCGGCGCCGAACTGGCCGTCGTCGAGCAGGTCGCGGGCGGTCTTGTAGTAGGCGTCGAGGCCGAGCTCGAGCTTTTCGCAGTCCGACAACGGCGGCGGCGGCGCCTTGGTGAAGGTGCTGCTCGCCACCGGCGCGCAGCCGTGGGAGAAGACCTGGGTCACGCCGGCGTCGTAGACGTTGGAGCGCTCCGGCAGCACCGGATCCTCCAGGAACTGGGAGGGCTGCGCGGTCGTGTTCGCGAACAACGACAGATTGACCGGCGCCGCGATGCTCTGCGGCGGCGGCGTGAAATAGCGGGCATAGCCGGCATGGAAGGTCGTGCCCGGCAGCGGCGTGTAGACGAAGCTGATGCGTGGGCTGAGCTGGTTGGCGCTGACATATTCGTCCATTTGATCGAAGCGCAGGCCGCCATTGATGGAGAACTGGTTGGTGATCTTCCATTCGTCCTGCGCGTAGACGGCATAGAGCCAGCCCGCCTTGGCAACCGCGTCGGTCACTGCGAACGGCGCATCGATATTGTCCGTGCCGTCGCAGATCGTGCACGGCTCGACGCCGGAGGTGTTGGTGTTCTGCGTCCTCTCGGAGGTGACCGAGAAGCCGGTGCGCAATGTGTGGGCGTCGTTGATCCGGTAGGAGCCGTCGCCCTGCAGGCCGTTGGCGAAGGTGGCGCGATAGACGTCGGAGGCGACGCCGTTGAACAACAGGTCGCCGATCGGATCGGGGACGAAATGCAGGCTGCTGTAGCGGTTGAAATAGGAGAGCTGGAGATCGACGTCGTTGACCGCCTTCTGCACCGACAGGACGTTATAGTAGGTGCGCTCCTGCTGGTTCTCGTCCAGCTTCGAGGAATCGAAGTTGGTCACCCCGAAGGCCGATGCCAGGAGCGGGGTCTGGCCTGGATTGTCGGGAATCTGGAACTTGCCGAGCGACGCCCCGGTGATGAAGCTCACCCGCAATGTCGGATCGATGATGGTCGAGATGTAGCCGAAGCCGCGCTCCTGCCGGGTGAGGTCATGGATCGCCTCCGGCTCCGACGTCGGATTCTCGATCCCGAGGCTGTTGGTGAGGTAACGGCCGGTGAAGAAATATTCGGTGACCGGACCGCAGCTTCCGGGCGGCGGCGCCTTCACGAACATCCCCGGCGCCGGCGGGACCGAGTGGCAATCGCCCCCGATGGTGCCGCCGTATTCGTAAGCGGTCGTGAACGTCTCGTGGCTGCCGCCATAGACGCTGATCTTACCGCCGCCGTCGAAGGCGCCCTCGCGGGTCTGGATGTCGAGCACGGCGGCAGTGCGCAGACCGAACTCGGCCGGCAGCGCCCCCGTGAGCAGCGTCAGGTTGCCGATCATGCCGGTCTCCAGGATCGTCCCCAAGCCGCTGACGCCGTCCGGCAGCATGATGCCGTTGATCCGATAGGCCACGTTCCCGTGCTCGTTGCGGACATGAAGACTGCCGCTGGCGGCGGAATCCTGCGAAACGCCCGGGAATGACTGCACCAGAACCTTGTCGACCGGGGTGTTCTCGCCCTGCGGCAGCTTCTGGATGTCTTCCTTGCCGATCGCCTCGGAATTGGCGCCGACCGTCGTGTAGATGTTGCTGCGCGCATCGTTGAAGGTCGTGACTTGCGTCTGAATCTGCCGCTCCACGGTCGCTTGCTGGGTCACCGCGGCGGGCGCAGCCGCGGGCTTGGGCGGCGGCCGCCGCGCGGCCTGCTTCTTGGCCGGCTGCTTCTTGGTGGTTTCCACGTTGATGGTCGGCAACGCGCCGGGCGTGCGCGCTGCCGGTTGCGCCTGCGGGGTTTCGGGGGCTGGCGGCGTCGCAGGCGTTTGCGCGGAGCCGATTCCGACAAGGCAATAGACCGATACGAGTGCCGAGCTGCCGAGAACGAGCACGCGGATCACGCGGTTTGACATCCTTCCCCCCATCTTTCTTTCGGCGTTCCGCGCCAACGGGCGCACCCAACAAGCCACGCCCTCCGGCCCGCGCGGGAACGACTGATA
This sequence comes from uncultured Alphaproteobacteria bacterium, assembly GCA_963725185.1. Classification (GTDB taxonomy): domain Bacteria; phylum Pseudomonadota; class Alphaproteobacteria; order Rhizobiales; family Xanthobacteraceae; genus VAZQ01. The sequence continues at coordinate 922,530 of CAVRXO010000006.1, read as the reverse complement.
TAGTATAACATTACAATCGAAGGCGCGCCTGTCAAGCCGAGCCTTGACGATCACAGCTGCGTGTCCGCGCGGTTCCGGCCGCGCTGTGACCGCATTGTCACAGCCAGGCTCCGGCGACCTGGTGGCGTGCACAAAGCGCCCCCGCAATGTCGCAGGGCACGACCTACCGGTGCCTCGCCGCTCCCTGCCCGATCGCAAGCACGAAAATCTCCGGTCGGTTCGCAGAGATTTGAAGACATCGATCAGCCCTGGAAGCATCGATCGCGCAGCGCGCGTCGGAGGGTCGGCTTGACCGCAGAAATGTCTATGTTATATCGTTTCAGTTCGTCAAGGTCGCTCGCTCCGCCCGACTTGCCGCGACCTACACCTCATCACACGACTGTGCCCGGGAGGTCAGAATGAAATCCGTTGCCATCGCCGCCGCCGTCGCGCTAGTTTCCATTTCATCCGCTTGGGGGCAGACGGGTAATAAGCAACCGGTCAATATCGTCGCTGCCGAGAACTTCTATGGCGATGTCGCCAAGCAGATCGGCGGCTCGAACGTCAAGGTGACCAGCATTCTCAGCAACCCCGACCAGGACCCGCATCTGTTCGAGGTGAGTCCTTCCGTGGGCCGGAATGTCTCCGCCGCACAGATCGTCATCTACAGCGGCATCGACTATGACCCGTGGATGGAGAAGCTGCTCAAGGCCGCCAAGTCGGGCGACCGCAAGGTGATCGTGGTCGCCGATCTGGTCGGCAAGAAGACCGGCGACAACCCGCATGTCTGGTACGACACGGCCGCGATGCTGGCGATGGCGAAATCCCTCACCGAGGCGCTGGTCGCGGCCGACCCGGACCACAAGGACGGTTACGAGCAGCGCGCAGCGAGCTTCGAGGACTCGGTGAAGCCGATTCAAGCCAAGGTCGCCGAGCTGCACGACCGGCTGATGGGCACGCCGGTGACCGCCACCGAGCCGATCTTCGGCTACATGTTCGACGCGCTCGGGATGCAGGTGAGGAACGACTCGTTCCAGCTCGCGGTCATGAACAATACCGAGCCCAGCGCCTCGGACGTGGCGGCCTTCGAGAAGGATCTCAAGACCCACCAGGTCAAGCTCTTGATCTACAACAGCCAGGCCTCCGATCCGATCGCGGTGCGGATGGAGAAGATCGCCAAGGCATCCCATGTCCCCGTCGTCGGGGCGACCGAGACCGAGCCCGCCGGCAAGAACTACCAGGCCTGGATGCTGAGCGAGCTTGCCGCGGTCGACAAAGCGCTCCCGAAGCCAACCCAGTGAGCGTCATCGACCTCCGAGATGTCACGCTGGAGCTGGGCGGTCGTGCCGTCCTCGCCGGCGTGTCGCTGGAGATCGCCAATCGCGAGTTCGTGGGCGTGCTCGGGCCCAACGGCGCCGGCAAGACCACTTTGATGCGGGCGGTATTGGGCTTGGTGCCGGTGAGCCGCGGCAGCATCCAGGTGCTCGGGCGGCCGGCGGCGTGCGGCAATCCGGCCATCGGTTATGTGCCGCAGGTCCGCAGCACCATCGGCACCATGCGGCTGAGCGGCTGGGATTTCGTCGCCGGCGTCGTCAACGGTCACCGCCTCGGCCTGCCGATCGCCACCAAGGCGGTCCGCGCCGAAGTCGATCGGGCGCTTGCGCTCGTCGGCGCCAGCGAGCTGGCGCGCCGCCCCTTGGCCGAGACATCGGGCGGAGAGCGCCAGCGCCTGCTGCTGGCCCAGGCACTGATCGGAGAGCCGCGGCTTCTGCTCCTGGACGAGCCCCTGATCAGCCTTGATCCGCATCACCAACATGCCGTGGTGGCCTTGGTGAAATCGCTGCAAGCGGAGCTCGGGATCACCGTCCTGTTCAGCGCCCACGAGCTCAACCCGCTGCTCGGCGCGCTCGACCGCGTGCTCTATCTCGGGCGCGGCCAAGCCGCGCTCGGCACCGTCGACGAGGTGATCACCAGCGCCGTGCTCTCGCGGCTCTATGGATCCGACATCGACGTGGTCCGCGTGAAGGGCCGCATCTTCGTCATGTCGGGCGACCAGGACGTGGAGCGCGACGTGCATCGGCACGGGGACGGCGCGGCGCATAGCCACGAATTGCAAGAGGCCCAGTAGCGCCGTGCTCGAATACGACTTCATGCAAAATGCCTTCGCGGCAGCGACCATTGTCGCCATCGTGTCGGGGCTGGTCGGCTATTTCCTGGTGCTGCGCGGACAAACCTTCGCCGGCCATGCGCTCGCCCATGTGGGCTTCACGGGCGCCACCGGAGCGGTCCTGTTCGGCCTGCCGCCGCTCTGGGGCCTCGTGCTGATGACCATGGCGGCCGGCCTCGGCATGGGCTTTTTGGGCGAGCGGCTGGCCCAGCGCGACGTGGCGATCGGCATCGTGCTCGCGCTCTCGCTCGGCCTCGGCCTCCTGTTCCTGCACTTCTACACCGCCTTCGCGACGCAAGCGACGTCGATCCTGTTCGGCAACGTGCTCGCCGTCGATGTGGAGACCGTCTGGATCCTCTTGGGCCTCGGCTTCGTCAGCATCGGCGTGCTGGCGGTCATCTCGCGCCCGCTGCTTTTCGCCAGCCTGCAGCCGGAGCTGGCCGAAGCCAAGGGCGTTTCGCTGCGGCTTTATTCCGTGTTGTTCCTGGCCGTGGTGGCGCTCGCGACCGCCGAATGCGCGCAGATTGTCGGCGTGCTGCTGGTCTTCGCCCTTATGGTCGGTCCGGCGGCGGCCGCGCAACGGCTGACCACGGGGATCGCCCGCGGGCTGCTGCTTTCGGCCGGCCTCGCGCTGTTCCAAGCCTGGGCCGGCATCACGCTCGCATTCTATACCGACTGGCCTAGCAGCTTCTGGATCACCGCGCTCAGCGCGGCGACCTACCTGCTCGCAACCGTGCCGGCCATGACCCGAAGGTCGGCAAGGTTGGAGCCGCGCAGCGCGTAGGGCGCAATGGCTTTATTGCGCCGCCGGGCGACGCAGGTGACGCCGATGGCGCAATAAAGCGATTGCGCCCTACGGTGCTGCCATTGCCACGGCGGCCGAAGTCATAGAATAATTCCTTCAACCCAGGGCACCGGCGACGGTCGTTGCGGGCCCAGGGACGCTAGGCGGGAGGAAACGGGTATGAGCTTGATTTGCGGGAATGCGGCGCCGTTCAAGCCTCTTCTGGGATGCATGGCGGGCTTGGCCTGCCTGCTCGGGATCGCGGCCGGCACCCCGGCGCGGGCGCAGGCCGGACCGGATGCCATCTACGGCGTCACCAGTCTCGATGTCGCGCCGAAGTCGGCCGCGGAGGGCGTCGCCATTCTCAAGCAATATCGCGACAGCGGGCCCCAGCAGGCCGGCAATCTGGGCGTCGACCTGCTGCAGGAGGCGGCTTGGCCCAACCGGTTCATGATCTATGAAACCTGGAAGGATCAATCGGCCTACGACGCCAACGAGAAGGCCGGCCGCACCGTCGAACTCCGCAGCAAGCTCGCCCCCATCGCGGGCGCGCCCTATGACCGGCGCGACTATCACGTCATCAGCGTCGGTGCGGCCCAGCCGGCGGCCCCCGGCGCGGTCTCCATGCTGCTGCATCTCGACGTGTTTCCGCCCGGCCTCACGCCCGCGCTGGCGGCCGTCAAGGGGGTCGCCGAGGCGGCCCGCAAGGGCGAAGGCAATCTGCGCTTCGACGTCGTTCAGTCGGTCAAGATCAACACCAGCCACATGACCCTGTTTGGGATTTGGAAAAACCGCGCGGCGTTCGACGATTATGAAATGTCGGCCTATGGCCGGCATTTCCGCGATACGATTGGGCCGCTGCTCGGCTCGCCGTACGACGATCGCCTTTACGCCATCATCAACTGATCGCCGACAAGAGGAGGACTGGCCCATGCATTTCATTCCGAAGTCGCCGATGGCGCAGCGGTTCACCCCCGCCGGCCGCTGGCTGCCGGCCGCCGGCCTCGTGCTCGGGGTCGGTCTCGCCCTCGGTTCGCCCGCGGCAGCGCAGACCAGCGCAGCGGTCCATGCGGTGACCTATCTCGACGTCTCGACGGATTGGGTGGTACAGGGCGCCGGCCTGCTCAAGCACTATCGCGATTTGAGCGCCAAAGAGCCCGGGAACCTGGAATTTTCCGTCATGCAGGAGACGAACCGGCCGAACCGGTTCATGATCGTCGAAGGCTGGAAGGATCAGGCCGCGTTCGCGGCGCACCAGAAGTCCGCCGATACGGCGCTGTTCGATTTCACGCTCGAGGCGATCCGCAACAGCCCGCCCAACCAGCATGTGCTGCGCGACTTCGCGATCGCTCCGGCGCGGACCGCGCCGGCAAGCGGCGCGATCTACCTGGTGGAGCACGTGGACTTCTCTCCGCCGAGCAACGACAAGGCGCTGCCTTCGGTCAGGGCGCTCGCGCAAGCGAGCCAAAAGGAGAGCGGCGTCGTGCGCTACGACATCTATCAGGAGCCCGAGCCGCACGCGAACCACTACTCCGTGGTTGCCGTATGGACGGACCGCAACGCGTTCGATGCCCATGAAACGGCCGCGCATACGCGCCAATTCCGGGCCGAAACCGCCATGCCGGCGCACGCCAATATGTACGACGAGCGCCTGTACACCCTTCTCAATTGAATGCCACATTCCCACATCTGAACCGCCATCGCTGCGCGCCAACCGAATGAGGAGCTCAATCAATGAAGAAGCTGGTTTTGGAGACCACATCGCCGTTCCAAGGTCTTCCGGAGCTCGTTGCCTATAACGAGGGCCTGTTCGAGAAGGAAGGCTTGCTGGTCGAGTGGGCGGACCGCGACGAGGCCGGCGTCAAGGCGCCCGATAGCCTGGTGAACAGCCCGAAGGGGGTCGACCCGTTCGGCAGCCACGGCAAGCTCTTGGAATCCGGCAAGGCCGATATGTACAACGCCTGCGAATGGGGCAACTACTGCCGCGTCGGCGACACCGGCGTCGGCAGCCGCCAGGTCGGGCGCCGCGCGATCGTGGCCTATGCGGCCATCCTGGTGCGGCCGGATTCGCCGGTCTACACGCCCCAGCAGCTCGCCGACCGCGCGGTCGGCGTTCCGTTCTATGCCGGTTCGCACTATCTGGCGCTGCACCTCTTGGAGGGCTTCCTGCGGCGCGACCAGATCAAGGTCGTGCGCGCGCCGAACGGCTCGCGCAACCGGCTCGATCTCATGCTGAAGGGCGAGATCGAAGCCACCACGCTGACCGAGCCCTACATCACGCTCGCCGAGAAGATGGGCTGCCGCACGATCTGCTCGGCCTTCTTTCACGGCACCGAGGTCGCCTCCGACAAGGTCGATGCCGAAACCTACGGCGCGTTCAACCGCGCTGTCCGCGAGGCGGTTCGCCGCATCAATGCCGACAAGCGGGCCTACCTCCACTACTTCATCGACTACCACAAGGCGAAGGACCCCGAGATCGGCAAGCTCAAGGTCGAAGACCTGCGCGAGGGCCGTCTGGTGGTCTGCGATCCGGCGCCGATCCCGGCCGACGAGATGACACGCACCTACGAGTGGGTGAAGAGCTGGGGCATGCTGGAAGAGACCGATTCGGCGCTCGACCTTGTCAATATGACGGTTCAGACCCAGGCCCACGCCGCGGCCTAGGCGTCTGCGCAACGACTGATCAAAGGGAAGTCCGCGATGATCCTCCGCACCCGGCCAACCGGTTCACCGGTCATCGCAGCGGCATTGGCACTGCTGACGCTGTCGTTGCAACCGGCAGCGGCGCAGTCAGTCGCGGACTTCTACTCCGGCAAGAACCTCAACGTGCTCATCGGCACCAGTCCGGGCGGCGGCTACGATCTCTATGCACGCACGCTGGCCCGCTATATGGGCCGCTATATTCCGGGCAATCCCAAGCTGTTGCCGCAGAACATGCCGGGCGCAGGCGGCCTGCGGGCCGTCAACTATCTCTACAGCGTCGCCCCCAAGGACGGCACCGTCATCGGCCACTTTCAACCGGGCGTGATCTTCGAGCCGCTGCTGGGCCGCGGCACCGAAGTGGGGCAGTTCGAGGCGACGAAGTTCACCTGGATCGGCAGCGTCTCCAAGGATGTCAGCGTCTGCGCCTTCATGGCCTCGACCGGGATCAAGACCTGGCAGGACATGCAGTCGAGGAACCTGGTCATCGCCGCCACCGGCGGTGGGGCGGAAAGCGACGTCTTCCCGACCATCCTGCGCAACATGTTCAATCTGCACTTGCGGCTCGTCATCGGCTATCCGGGCTCGACCGAGATGAACCTGGCCATGGAACGGCACGAGGCCGACGGCCGTTGCGGCTGGTCTTGGGCAAGCATGCTGAGCCGCAACAAGGCGATGCTCGACAGCAAGGAGATCAATCTGACGGTGCAGATCGCCTTGCAGAAGGACAAGCATCCCGCGCTCCAGGGCGTGCCCTTGGTCGTCGACTTGACCGACGACCCGCAGAAGAAGGCGGCGCTTAAGCTGATCGTCTCCCGCCAGGTCATGGCGCGGCCGTTCGCGGCGCCGCCCGGCATCCCGGCCGAGCGGGCGCGGGCGCTGCGCGAGGCCTTCGATGCCACCATGAAGGACGCGGACTTCATCGCCGAGATGGGCAAGCTCGATCTCGACCTGCAGCCGGTCAGCGGCCCGGAGGTCGAGGCGCTCATCCGCGAGGTCTATGCCTCATCGCCCGACGTGGTGAAGCTCGCAGCCAATTCGATGAAGGAATAGGGCTGCGCAGCCGTTCGCAGGGCTGAAGGGACGCAGGGGCGCAAAAATTTGGACGACCAAAATTGGACGACGACACTATTTCCAAGAAGGCCTCGGTCATCATCCTGACCGGTTTTCTGGGCGCCGGCAAAACGACCCTCCTCAATCGCATCCTGACCGCCGATCACGGGCGTCGCATCGCCGTCATCGTCAATGAGTTCGGAGAGGTCGGTATCGACCATCATCTGCTGATCGCTTCCGATCAGGAAGTCGTCCAGATGAACAACGGCTGTATCTGCTGCACGGTGCGGGGAGATCTGTTGCGCGCCTTGTTCCAGCTCTTGGAGCACAGATCCGCCTTCGACACGGTGGTGATCGAGACCACCGGACTGGCGGAGCCCGCACCGGTCGCGCAGACCTTGTACGCCGACGAAAGGCTGCGCAGCGAGTTCACCTTGGCGGGGGTGGTGACGGTCGTCGATGCCAAGCATATTTCGTCCCAGATCGATGGGTCGGAGGAGGCCCGCGAGCAGATCGCCTTCGCCGACCTGCTTCTGCTCAACAAGACCGATCTGTCCACGGCGGAGGCCCTGGATCAGCTGGAGACGAAGATCGGCGCCTTGAATCCGGTCGCAAAAATCCACCGGACCCGGAACTCGGACATGGACCTGGCGGTCGTGCTCGATCCGGGAAGCACCGATCTGGCGCAAAGGATCGACCGCGCCGTCGCGGCGCATCATGCGGGCCATCATCACCATCTGCATGTCTCGACCGTCTGCATCGTCGAGCCCGGCGATCTGGACGGCCTCAAGGTCAGCATCTGGCTGCGCTCGCTGATCGCGGAATTCGGCGCCGACATTCTCCGCATGAAGGGAATCCTGAACCTGCGCGGCGACCCGGACCAGTTCTGGTTCCAGGGCGTGCAGATCGAGTTCGAAGGCCGGCCCGGCCGCGCCTGGAATCCGGGCGAGGAAAGATTAAACCGGCTGGTGTTTATCGGCCGCGATCTCGATCAGGAGAAGATCACGCAGGGCTTTCGGACGTGCTTCTTCACCGGCGATCGCGCTGCGGCCAAGACCCTCGATCCGTTTGGCCGCGACGTCGAAGTGTCACCCTTTACGCTTGATCAGATCAGATACTGGATGCGGCAGAACTTCGCCTTCCCCAAGGAGGCGCCGATCGTCATCAAGGAGGTTCCGTGCGTCAAGCCCGGTTGCCCGCCGATCGAGACCGCCATCATGGCGATCCTGCCGCGCGAGCCGCCGCGTCTGTTCAAGGTCCAGCGCACGATCAACGAGATCACCTTCGATCACATCTACGACCTGATCGAGAATCCCATGCCCTGCTGCTGAACGGCGCGGTTGAATGTCCGTTCAAACTTGTCCCGGCCTTGAGCCGGGACCGTACCAAACTCGGAGTTTGGAACGGTCCCGGCTCAAGGCCGGGACAAGTGTGTAACGCTGCACCGCATCCGGAACAAACGTTAGAAACGGGACGCTGACCGCTCTTCGGCTAATCCAGAATGGCCTTTTGCATGCGGCCGATCGGCTTGCCGACCGGTTCGCCGTCCCGCATCTGGACGTGGCCGCGAACGATCGTGCAGGTGGGGACGCCTTTGACCTTCCAACCGTTCCAGGGCGTCGGCTTGTTCTTGCTGTGCAGCTTATTGGCGTCGATCACTGCTTCCTTGTCCATGTCGACGATGGTGATGTCGCCGTCGGACCCAAGCCGGATGGCGCCTTTCTTCGGATAGAGCTGCCAGACCCGCGCCGGGTTTTCGCAGGCAACCTTGACGTAGTGGTTCAAGGTCATGCGTCCCTTGTTGACCTCGGTCAGGATCAGGGGAACGCCGGTTTCCACGCCGATGAAGCCGGAGATGCAATCCCAGATCGCGGGCTTCAGCAGCTTGCCGGTCAGATCGGTGCCCTTCTCCTCCAAGGTGTGCGGGGAATGGTCGGTCGCCAGCATGTCGACATAGCCGTTGAGCAATCCGTCCCAAAGCACGTCCGCGTGCTCCTTGCCGCGGACCGGAGGATTCATCTTCAACAACGAGCCGACCTGCGCCATGTCCTTCGGCTCGCGCAGCAGATAGTGCGGCCCGGTCTCGGCGGTCACCCGCAGGCCCCGCGCCTTGGCATCGCGCACCATATGGGCCGCCTGCTTGGTGCTCATGTGGAAGATGTGCAATTTCGTCCCGAACTCCTCGGCAAAGAACAGCGCGTGCGCGACCGATTCAGCCTCGCAGAGGTAAGGTCGCGACTGCTCCCAGTAGATCGGATCGCTCTTTCCCTCGGCCTTGAGCTTGTTGGTCCAGTAATGCTGGATCTGGCGGTTCTCGGCATGGATGCCCAGGGGCAGCCTTGACCGGGTGATGTTGGAGAAGGCCTCGATGCACATCCCGTCGTCGGGGAAGGGTAGGCTGCCGATCGTCTCGCCGAAGAAAATCTTGTAGCCGATGGCGCCCGCCGCGGCCATGGGAAGGATGTCCGCCGAATTGGTCTGCACCACGACGCCGAGGATGCCGAAATCCACCAACGATGTCTGCTCGGCCAGACGCTGCTTGACGCGCACCTGCTCGGCATCCGCGGTCGGCGGAATGACGTTGGGCATGTCGACCACCGTGGTGATTCCGCCGCACACCGCCGCAGCCGATCCGCTGGCAAAGTCCTCCTTGTAGGTCATCCCGGGTTCTCTGAAATGCACATGCGCATCGATGATGCCCGGAAGGATATGCCGGCCCGCCGCGTCGATCTCTTCCTTCCCTTCGGGAAGCGAATCGTCCAGCCCGATGGCGACGAACTTCTCGCCCGCAATGGCGACCCCGCCCTTGAACGTCTCCTCGGGTGTCACCACCCATCCATTCTTCACTACGAGGTCTGCTTTCATGATCTCCTCCTGGAGGGAAGCTGTCGGTTGCCCGCGCGGACGTGGCGCTGTGCGATCAATAGGCGTCGAACATGCGCTGGATCTCGTCCGCATTCTCGGTTTTGGTCAGCGCCAGCGAAAGCAGTATGCGCGCCTTCCAGGGCGGCAGATTATCGCCGGCGACGAAGCCGCGCCTGGCCAATCCGGGGCTGCGGACGACGCGGCCCGAAGCCACCCGGCTGCACAGGCACATGAGCATGCCTTTTTCTCGATAGGCCTTGTCGAAAGCGGCATCTTCCGCCGGTGTCGGCCGTCCGGCTCCGGTGGCGGCGCTGACGATGCCCCTGGCGCCCGCATTGGCGGCGGCTTCGATCATTGCGCCGTCGGCGCCCACATATGAAATCGCGATATCGACGCGCGGCAGCGATGGCAGGTATTGGACGTCGAACTCGGTGTCAACGGTGTGCTTTCGGAGCGGCTGATGGTAGTAGACGATCCTGCCGTCGGCGTCGGCGAATCCCAACGGTCCGAGATCGCGCGACTGGAAGGCCTCCACCCGGTAGGTCGCGGTCTTGGTCGCATCGCGCCCGTTGAAGATCGTGTCGTTCATCACCAGCAGGCAGCCGCGCCCCGGCGAGCCCGCATCGGCCGCAACCTTGATGGCGTTGACGAGGTTTAGATAACCATCGGCGCTGATCGCCGAGGACGGCCGCATGGATCCGACGACGACCACCGGCTTGCGGGTCTTCAATGTCAGGTTCAGGAAATAGGCGGTCTCCTCGATGGTGTTGGTGCCGTGCGTGATGACGATGCCGTCGGCCTTGTCGTCGGCGACGATCGAATGGATGGTGCGCAAGAGATCAAGCCAATCCTTGTCGACCAGGGCATGGCTCGGCAGGCGGCGGAAGGGGATCTCGCGCACCTGCGCAATGTCCTCGAGTTCGGGGATGCGGCCGAGGAGCTCTCCCTCCCCGAGCCTTTTGCCGGCTTCGATGTACCATGCGAGATCCAAACGATCCTTGCCGACGGAGTCGATGGTTCCTCCCGTGACCAGCAGGGCAACCCTGGGCAAAGCGCTCACCGTTCCTCGCAATCGCTGGACTTGATCAAGACCCGGCCCGGCCATATCAAAAGAGCAGGCACCCCGCAATTCGGTGACCGAGCGAAAGACAGGTTGCGGCAGGAGTGCGCATGCAGGGAAAATTCGTCGGCCGCTCGGTGTCCCGCCTGGAGGATCGCCCGCTGGTCACCGGCCAGGGCCGGTTTGCCGCGGACGTATCGTTCCCGCACCAGCTTCATCTGCGAGTTGTGCGCTCGACCCGTGCCCATGCCAAGCTACGCTCGGTCGATATTGCCGCCGCCCTGGCGGCGCCGGGGGTCATGGGCGTCTGGATCTCCGATGACATCGCCCACGTTCCGCCGATCGACTTCCGGGAAGGCCGGATCGAGCAGCTTGCGCCGTATCGCCAGCCGATCCTGGCGCGCGACCATGTCCGTTATGTCGGCGAGCCGGTCGCGGCCGTGTTCGCCGAGAGCGCCTATCTGGCGGAAGACGCGGCGGATCTGGTCACCCTCGAGATCGAGGATCTGCCGGTGATCCTGGCCCCGGATCATCCGCCGGGGGAATTCAAGCCGGGCTTCCTGACCGAGCCCACTGTCATCCGCAAGGCCTACGGCGATGTCGAGGCAGCCTTTCGGGCTGCCCATGAGATCATCGCGCTTGAGCTCAAGATCGGTCGCCATTCCGGCGTGCCGCTGGAAACGCGCGGCGCGATCGCGCGCTACGACGCCGTCCGTGATATCCTCGAGCTGCATGGCGCCGCCAAGGTGCCGCATCGCACCCGCGACCTGCTGGCGCACACCCTCGGGCGCAGCCCCACCTCCGTTCACCTGTTCGAGGGACATGTCGGAGGCGGATTCGGGATTCGCGGCGAGCTCTATCCGGAGGACGTCCTGGTCTGCCTCGCCGCCTTGCGGCTGGGGCGGCCGGTGAAGTGGATCGAGGATCGGCACGAGCATTTGATGGCCGCCAATCATTCTCGCGAGCAGATCCATCGGGTCCGCGTCGCCACCGATGCCAAGGGGCAAATCCTGGCGCTCGAGGACGAGTACTTTCATGGCCAGGGCGCCTATATCCGCACCCATGGGTCGCGGGTGGCGGATATGACGGCCGGCATGCTGCCGGGCCCCTACCGGGTGCCGGCCTATCGGGCGACCGGACATTTCCGGCTGACCAACAAAACGCCGGCGGCGACCTACCGTTCGCCCGGCCGCTACGAGAGCACGTTCGTGCGCGAGCGCGTCATGGACGCCATCGCGCACCGGCTCAAGCTTGATCCGATCGAAGTGCGCCGCGTCAACTTGATCTCAAAGAGCGAGATGCCGTTCCGGCGGCCCACCGATACGCTCGGCGAAGAGATCGTCTACGACTCGGGAGATTATGCCGGGCTCCTGGACAAGACCCTGGCGGCGGTGGAATGGCCCAGGCTCCACGCCAAGCTGCAAGAGCGCAGAGCCAAGGGCGAAGCGGTGGGCATCGGCCTGGCCATGTTCATCGAGAAGAGCGGCATCGGTCCCGCCGACGGCACGAAAGTGACCGTGGATACGACCGGCGCGGTCGAGCTCATCACCGGCGGCGCTTCGCTGGGACAAGGGTTCGAGACCGCGATGGCGCAGATCTGCGCCGATGCGCTGGGCGTGGATTATCGCAGCATCAAGGTCATCCATGGACGCACGGATCTCATCGCCCACGGGATCGGGGCGCATTCCTCGCGGGCGTCGGTCATGACCGGATCGGCGACCCATATCGCCGCCACCAAGGTCCGCCTCAAGGCGCTGGAAGTGGCGGGCGAGCTCACGCAGACGCCGGCCGCAGATCTCGATGTCGTGGATGGCATTGTTGCTCGCCGGGGCGCCCCGGCCGGAAGCCCATCGGTCAGCCTGGCCGAAATTGCGCGCACGCTGGCGCCCACGTCCAAGACGCGCGGCATGCACGAGCCGGGATTGAGCGCCGAAGGCTGGTTCTTCACCGACCATATGGTCTATCCCTACGGCATCCACGTCGCGGTGGTGCGGGTCGATCGTGACACCGGAGAGGTCGCGATCGAGCGCTACCTGGTTTCCTACGACGTCGGGCACGCCATCAATCCGATGATGATCGAAGGCCAGATCGTCGGCGGCGCCGCCCAGGGAATAGGCGGCGCGCTGTTTGAGGAATTTACCTACGACCCGCGCGGCGAGCCGCTGTCAGCGACCTTCGCCGATTATCTGATCATGACCTCGCGGGAGATGCCGCGCGTCGAGGTCCTCATCACCGAAGATGCCCCAAGCCCGCGCAATCCGCTCGGCCTCAAGGGAGCGGGCGAAGCGGGCACCAACGCCGCGGGCGCCGCCCTCGCGGCCGCGATCGACGACGCGATCGGCATCGCCGGCGCGGTCACGCAGCTTCCGATCACGCCGCAGCGCCTGAAGTCGATCCTGGATCGGCACCGCTCGGCCTGACGATTCACGGACATCCGGCAAATGCGCATCGCGGCGGTCGATCTCATCAGCAACACCTGTTTCCCGGCGCTCGCGGCCGACGAGCTGGGATTTTTCAAAAGCGAAGGGCTCGACGCGCATATCGAGCTGGTTCCGGCACTCGGCGCCACCAAGGCGCTTCGCGCCGGCAGCGTCGACGTCATGATGGCGGGCTCGGTGCATGACGTGCTGACCGAGTTTCCCGGCTGGAACGGGGTCAAGCTGCTGGTCGCGCTGTCCCAGGGAACGCCGTGGTTGCTGGTCGTCCGCGCCGACCTCGCCGCCAGGCGCGGCGACATCGGCGCCGTCAGGGGCTTGCGTCTGACGGCGGCGGAAGGTCCCGATCTGGCGCTGAGGCAAATGCTGATCGGCGCCGGCATCGATCCCGCGCGCGACCTCGAGATGGTGGAGCTGCCGGGCGCAAAAGCGCGTGACGTCTCGTTCGGCGTCTTTGCGGCGCGGGCCTTGGAGCAGGGACGGATCGACGGCTTCTGGGCCAATGCCATGGGTGCCGAGACTGCCGTCAGCCCATGGGGTCGGCACGATTCTGATCGATGTCCGGCGCGGCGACGATCCCGGCGACGTTCGTCATTTTACCTTTGCCGGCATGGCTGCCACCGATGCCTATATCGAGCGGGAGCCGGGGAGCGTCGCTGCCGCCGTACGGGCGATCGTAAAAGCGCAGCAGGCTTTGCGCGCCGATCCATCACTGGCGCGGAAAGTCGGAGCGCGGAAATTCCCTCCGGAAGCGGCCGGGCTGATCGCGACCGTCGTCGAACGCGACGCCCCGTTCTACGATCCGCTCATTTCCGAGGCGGCGGTCAGCGGCCTCAACGGATTCGCGCAGGCCATCGGCCACCTGGCGGGTCCGGTGCCTTACGATCAGGTGGTGGCCATCCGCTTCCGCGAATTGTGGGGACACTCACACTTGTCCCGGGCTTGACCCGATCGGCGCGAGCTAGCGTGACAGTACCGGAAATGCTCATCTCCTCTCCCCCTTGTGGGCAGGGTAATCGCATGTGGCGGAGCGGCATTCTCCACCTCTCCCCGCTTGCGGGGAGAGGTCGGCGCGGAGCGCCGGGTGAGGGGGCCTTTCCGCGAGTCTGAGCTTGTGGAAACGCCCCCTCACCCGGATCGCTTGCGCGATCCGACCTCTCCAAAGCCCGTCGAAGACGGGCGTAAACGCCCTGCCGCGAGCGGGGAGAGGTGGAGAACGCGGCTCCGCTTCGTTACATGCGAAGAGCCTGCGCCTCGCGCCGTTACTTCGGCGATTGCGGGAAATTATGCAGGTCCGGCGGGGTCTGATCCTTGTAGGCCGGCATCAGCTTGCCGTCGGCCTCGTTGACCACGTAGGTCTCCTTGCCGATCTTGAGCCACTCGTTGTCCGCCGGGCAGGTCTCCTCCCGCCAGGTCGGGCGTGGATCCTTGTTGCGGGCGAGTTTCTCAAGCTTGCCCCAGGGCCGCGTCAAGGCGTCATCAATCACGGTGATGTCGTCATAGAGCGTGTTGCTGTTGGCCTTGTCGAGATAGAACCGCTCCCTGATGATGGTCTGGTTGTTCTCGTGGAAGGGAATGCCTGAATTTTCATAGGCGCGCGGACCCCGCAGGAATTGGGTCTCGATTTCGAGCGCGCTGTACTTGCCGTCGCCGTTCTCGTCGACCCACTTGCCGATCGAGTAGCCGGCGAGCGTGCGCTCGGGGTCCTTGGGCCAATCGCGACCGTCGGTATAGATCCGCCGATACATGTCGTTGTTGTGGCTCGTCAGGAGGTAGGTAGTCTCCGGCGTGATGATGATCTCCAAGGGATTATAGACGTTCATCATCGCCGGCATTCCTTCCGGCAGGCAGAAGGTCGACGGCCAATTGCCGGGCCGGCCGCTTTTCTGATCGGCCTTACTGGCATCGAAGACCTTCTGGTATTCGGGTGTCAGCGGCGGCTGGCCGCTCAGCACCACCCAGTTGTTGGGCGGGCCGTTGCGATCCCATTGACCCACGAAGGCAGGATACTTGCCGTAATCGACCACCTGGGCGTGGGATGGTCCCGCCATGAACGCGATTGCCAATGCAACCGCGCACTTTGAACCTGGGCAACGCATGGGCATTCTCCATTCTCCCTCAGATCGGCCGGCGCTTGTCGTCGGTACTTCCCGAAACCGCCGAAGCGATGGCTGCGCCAATCGCACGAACGCGCCGGCACATTGCCGTCTCGATGTGACTTGTTACCAGGATTCCGTCCCTCCGAGAAGGTGCAGGACAGCGCCCGCGGGCGATGCCGGCTGATGATCCTGCTGTACAAAGCCTGGTCTGGCGCTGACACCCCCTTGGTCGAAGGGCGATTTTAGGCGAACCTTGCCGCCATGAATCGCAAGCAGCGGCGAGCCGCGGCAAAGCATGGCGGCCCGCGACCCGGCGGCCCGGCGGAGGCGCGCTTGCGCGCCGAGCTTGCGGAAATCGAGGCGAGCGGGCTTGCGCACCACCACGCCGGGCGGCTGCCGCAGGCCGAAGCCTGCTATCGGAAAATCCTCGCCGTCGAGCCTTCCAACCTGAACGCCCTGCATCTGCTTGGCGTGCTCGCCCGCCAGGCGGGCCAGCCGCGCGTAGCCGTCGATCTCATCTCCAAGGCCGTTGCATTGAACGACCGTGTTCCCGAGCTTCACAGCAACCTCGGCAATGCGCTCATGGACCTGGAGCGCACGGCCGAAGCCGAGGCCTGCTACCGTCAAGCCCTGGCGCTCCGGCCGGACTATGCGGCGGCTCTCAACAATCTCGGCAATCTCCTGCAGGGCCGGGGCGAGCACAGCCAGGCCGAAGCCTGCTACCGGCAGGTCCTTGCGCTCGACCCTGCCTTTGGCGAGGCGCAGGCAAATCCCGGCGCCGCGCCGCCTGGGCGGGCTCAGCCGGCTGAAGCCGAGGCGCGCGCCCGCCGCGCGCTCGCGCTCAAGCCCGATCTTGCGCTCGCCTATGGCAATCTCGGCCATGCGCTTTCGATGCAGGGCCGATCCGCCCAAGCGGAGGCCTCATGTCGCCGGGCGCTGGCGCTCGAGCCGAATTATCCCGAGGGGCACAACAACCTCGGCAACGCTCTCAAGGATCAAGGCCGATTGGAGGAAGCTGAGGTCAGCTATCGGCGGGCGCTCGCCCTCAAGCCGGACTTGGCCGAGGCGCACAACAATCTCGGCCTGGTATTGAAGGATCAGGGCAGGCTCGCCGACGCGGAAGCTTGCTATCGCCGGGCGATTGCGCTCAGGCCCGGCTACGCCGGCGCGCTCTGCGGTCTCGGTCATTTGCTGCTCGACCGCGGCGAGATCGCGCCCGCATTGGAAGCGGCGCAACGGGCGCTCGGCGGCGAGGAGATCGCGGACGCCAGGGCCCTGTTCGTGCGCTGCATTGGGGCCGCCGGGGCCGAGACGATCCCCGATGCGGGCGCGCTTCGCGAGCGCTTGTTGCACGCCTTGCTGGAGCCTTGGGGCCGCCCGAGCCAGCTTGCTGCATTCGTCGCCGGCGTGCTCAAGCACGACCCGACCATCGGCGCCTGCATCAAGCGGGCGAACGAGGCTTGGCCGCACCGTCTGTCCGAGGCGGACTTGCTCGGGCCCGCCGGTTGGTCGACGATCGGCAACGATCGATTGCTGATCGCTATGCTCGAATCGACGCCGGTCTGCGATATCGAGCTGGAGCGGTTCTTGACGGCCGCGCGCTTCATCCTGCTGCAAGCGGCGAGCGCCGCCTCACACCCGAGCCTGCCCGACGAGGCCAAGCTGAAAGCCGGCTGTGCGCTCGCCCGGCAATGCTTCGTCAACGAATACGTCTTTGGCTTGGCAGCGGGAGAGCTCGATCAAGCGTTGCGGCTGCGCGCGGCTTTGATCGCCGGCATGGCCGCGGGTGCCCCGGTTCCGGCGCTTTGGCTTGCGGCCGTGGCGTCCTATGTCCCGCTGAGCTCGCTGCCGGGGGCGCCCGCGCTGTTGGATCGATCCTGGCCTCAGCAATTGGACGGGCTCTTGACGCAGCAGGTGCGCGAGCCCCTGGAGGACCAGAATGCGCGCGCGTCGATCGCGCGCTTGACGCCGATCACCGATGACGTGTCCTTGCTGGTGCAGCAGCAATACGAGGAAAATCCATATCCGCGATGGGTCAGAACGGCCTCCATGGTCAAGCCCACGACCCTCGACGCCTATCTGCACCGCCAGCTTCCGCTGGCGCGGCTGCGCGAGCCGGCCAAGCTCGACGGCATCCAAGTCCTGATCGCCGGCTGCGGGACCGGTCAGCACTCGATCGAGACCGCGCAGAGGCTCGTGGGCGCCGATACGCTCGCGGTCGATCTCAGCCTCACCAGCCTTTGCTACGCGCAACGAAAGTCGCGCGCGCTGGGATTGACCCGTCTGCAATACGCGCAAGCCGATATCCTGCAATTGGGCACGATCGGCCGCACTTTCGATCTGATCGAGGCCGGCGGCGTGCTGCACCATCTCGCCGATCCGCTCGCCGGCTGGCGGGTGCTGATCTCGATCCTGCGTCCGGGCGGAATCATGCGCGTGGGCCTCTACAGCGAGCCAGCACGCAGCCACCTCGGCGCCGCCCAGGCGTTCATCGCCGAGCGCGGCTATGGGGTCGGCGCCGATGAGGTAAGGCGGTTTCGCCAGGATCTGATGGAGACAGAGCGCGAAACCGCCTGGACGATCGCATCGGCGCATCGCGACTTCTTCAGCACCAGCGAGTGCCGCGACTTGCTGTTCCACGCCCAAGAGCACCGCTTCACCCTGCCGCGGATCGCCTCCTTCCTGTCGCAATGCGGGCTTGAGTTTCTTGGCTTCGATCTCGAAGGCTGCCTGCTGCAGCAATTCCGCAGGCGCTTCCCCGACATGAATGCGCTGATCGATCTCGATTTATGGAACGTCTTCGAAGCCGAGAACCCTCACGCCTTCGTCAGCATGTACCAATTCTATGTTCAGAAGCCGTGATCGGCATCCGTTTTTCGGAGCGGAGTTGCTGCACGGTCCACTCTGGCCCTCGCTTGCACTTGAGGTGAGAGACTGAGCGGAGAGACGTGCGCCGTACCCGCCCTTGGTGTAGAATATCGCCGTACCCGCTTGAGACGGGCGAACCATGAAAGGGAGG
Organism: uncultured Alphaproteobacteria bacterium; assembly: GCA_963725185.1. GTDB lineage: Bacteria > Pseudomonadota > Alphaproteobacteria > Rhizobiales > Xanthobacteraceae > VAZQ01. The sequence goes on along the minus strand of CAVRXO010000006.1, from coordinate 904,369 downwards.
TTGGCATGAACGGGCAGCTGCGCGAATTCCTTTTATTGGTGACGTTGGCGGCAGCGGCTGCGCCCGCCTTGGGGCAGACGTCGGCGCTTGCGGCTGGCGCGGACGGTACCCAGGGCACCGCATCGACCCCGGATCTCTCCGGCATATGGTGGCACCCCTCGCTCCCCGGCTTCGAACCGCCGGCATCGGGTCCGGGCCCGGTGACCAACCGGTCGCGGAGCAACGGCGTCAGCAACTACGACCAGCTGGTCGGCGACTACGCCAATCCGATCTTGAAGCCGGAGACGGCGCAAATCGTGCGGAAGTTCGGCGAGCTTTCGCTCAAGGGCGTGACCTATCCGAGCCCCGCCAATCAGTGCTGGCCCGAGCCCGTGCCGTATATCTACAAGAATTTCGCAATCGTGATCTTTCAGCAGCCCGACAGGCTCTCGATCATTTACGACCAGGATCATGAAGTCCGCCACGTGCGCATGAACCAGCCTCACCCCGCACAGCCGACGCCGTCCTGGTATGGGGATTCGGTGGGCCACTACGAAGGCGACACGCTTGTGATCGACACGGTGGGAACCAGGACCGACCGGCCGTTTGCCATGATCGACCTGTACGGAACGCCGTACACCGAGAAGCTGCATGTGGTCGAACGCTATCGGCTCATCGACTACCAAGACGCGAAGGAGGGCCTGGAACGGGACGCAAAGGAAAATCGGCGAGCCCCGGTGGGCATTGATCGCAGCTACCGAGGCAAGCACCTGCAGCTCAACTTCACGGTCGAGGATCCGGGCGTCTTCACGACGCCGTGGAGCGCGACCATAACCTATGGACGCGGCTCCGACGAATGGCCGGAAACCGCCTGCGCCGAGAACATTCACGAATACTACAACAACAAGGACTCGGACGTCCCGCGTGCGGACAAGCCGGATTTCTGAGCGGGCAGCCGGGCGCAACCGGGCTTGCGGAGCCCCCGCTCCGCGACCCGCCGCGAGGCCAAGCTCGCGGCTCCCCGAACGCCTCGCGTCCGCGATTGATTGAAATATCCGAGATCGGACGGTGCCGTCCCTTTTTGGCCGGCATGAGCGGTCCGTTGGCACTCAAGTAGTGGACCTCGCTGCCGATATCGACATGCTCATTGTCTTCGGCACGGACGAATTCCTGCCACCGGGGTGGCGCGCCGGACCGATTACGCCGGCATCGCGGGCTTGAATGTCGGCTCGGATATCCGATAAACTCCAAAGCGCATGAGCATCGGGCGACCACAGCCTAGTCCAACACAACCATGTCTTTGGCGCCGGGTAACCGGCGTCGTGGTCATTTACGCTCTGGTTCTGCAAAGCCTCATTTTTGGCCTTGTCGCCGCTCCGGCCCCCGCGCTTGCTTCGGTCGACCACGGCTTCCCGGCCTTCGAGCTGTGCCTGCACGGGGCCGACGGCGCGCCGGTTTCACCGGCTGACTTGCCCGGCCACCATGGCGATACCCACTGCATTTTCTGTTTCGCCGGGGCCAATCATTTCCTGGGGCAAGGCCCTCCGTCGCCTTCCGTGGTTCGGCTAGTCGACCTGCGATCCGAAACAGCTTGGTGGCGGGCCGACAATCGGCGCCTTTCCATCCTCTCCAGATATTCGATCGCACGACCCCGGGGTCCCCCGCCCAGCGCGTGATGCACGACAGCCGCTTGGCTGCCACCGTCCATTCACGTCCTGACCATGGGGATTTCGATGTCTCAACTCGTCCTGCGCGCGCTTTCGCTCGCGCTTCTTGTTGCCTTCCTGCCGCTTTCCAATGCTTTCGCCCACTGCATCGTCGGCGGGCGCTTCTTTCCCGCAATGCTGGCGACCGACGATCCGTGTGTCGCCGACGAAATGTCGCTCCCGACCCTGCAATACAACAGCGCCAACCCTTCGGGGTGGGAGCACGACGTCGAGGCGGACTTTTCCAAGCGCATCACCGAGGATTTCGGGATCACCGTCGCATCGACCTGGACGCGGGTTAGCCCCCCGGCCGACGCCGGAACCATGGGCCCGGTCGCCTACGGCTTCCAAAATCTGGAGACCACGGCCCAGTTTCAACTCCTGAAGGATGCACCGCACGAGGTGGCGCTGCTCGCGGGCCTCATCGTCGAATTGGGCAATACCGGCGCTGCCGGCGTGGGAGCCACTTCGTGGAGCACGATCACTCCCACGTTTTATTTCGGCAAGGGATTTGGCGACCTGCCCGACAGCGCCGGGATTGGTGCGCGCCTTCGCGGTGACCGGCCAGGTCGGGTACCAGATTCCGACAACGTCGTTTGACCTCGTTTCCGGCAGCCCGGTTCCGCAAAATCTGCTCTGGGGCACGTCGCTCCAGTTCAGCATGCCCTACCTGAAGTCGAACGTCGTCGACGTCGGCTTGCCCGACTTCATCAACCACCTGATTCCGATCGTGGAGGCCCAGTTCACGGCGCCGGTTGCCAACAACTTCGGCAACGATTTCGTGATCACCGGCACGGTCAATCCCGGCGTGATCTGGGTCGGAAGCTATTACCAGGTCGGGCTCGAAGCGGTCGTCCCGATCAATCGCTCCAGCGGCACCAGCATCGGCGCGATCGCGCAGCTGCATTTCTATCTCGACGACATATTTCCGAACACCCTCGGGCAACCGCTCATCGGATCGAGCACGCCGATGAAATCCATGGCCGCGAGGTGAGGCCATGCGCAATATCATCATCATAACCCTGCTTGCGCTGGCGCCGGTTGGCGCGACCGTTGCCCAGGCCCATGCCTTCCTGGATCACGCGGAGCCGCGCGTCGGAAGCACCGTGCCAACGGCTCCCCGCGAGCTTTCGCTTTCGTTCACCCAGAACCTGGAGCCGGCCTTCAGCACGGTCGAGGTGCGCGATGCCGCCGGGGCCAGGGTCGATCAGGGCAAGGCGCGCGTCAGCGCGGACATGATGCAGGTGGGACTTAAGCCTTTGCCGCCGGGAACCTACAAGGTCCATTGGCACGTGCTGTCGGTGGATACGCATACGACCGAGGGGAGCTTCAGCTTCCAGGTCGGGCATTGAGCAACGGCGAGCCGACGATCAACCGCGAAAGGAGAAACCAATGAAGTCCACATCCCTTGTCTTCGGCGTCCTGCTGACGCTTTGCGCCACCCAGGCGTTCGCGCAGAGCTTCAAGATCGGCTCGATCGAGGTCGACCGGCCATGGATGCGGGCCACGCCAAAGGGCGCGGATTCCGCGGCAGGGTATTTTCGCGTTACCAATTCCGGAACGACTGCCGATCGGCTTACCGGAGGGTCGTCGGCCTTGGCCTCCAGCGTTCAATTCCACGAGATGAGCATGACGGGCGGTGTCATGAAGATGCGTGCGCTGCCGAACGGCCTGGAGATCAAGCCTGGGGAAACGATCGAGCTGAAGCCCAACTCGTTCCATGCGATGTTCGTCGGCTTGAAGCAGCCGCTCAAGCAAGGCGACCACGTCAAGGGAACCCTCATGTTCGAGAAGGCGGGGCCCCTGGAGGTCGAGTACAGCGTGGAAGGCATCGGCGCGCAGCCAGCCGGCGGGGTCGGGGATGGGCAACATGCAGATGAGTCCCGGGATGCAGATGCATTGATGGCTTCAGCGGTGGACGCCGGAACTCCCGTCTCCGGTCTGATCGCACAGGCAGGGTGGAGCGGCGCTTGATCGATCCGTTGGTGGCGGTGCGGGCCATTCACTTTGCCGCAACCGTGATGGCCGCTGGGGCGGCCCTGTTTGCGTGCCTTGTCGCCGAGCCCGCATTCCGAACGCGCGCGGACGCTCGACTGCGCGTGTTCGACTTATTTCGGTCGCGCCTGTCGGTCTTGTTGCTTGGCAGTCTCGCGCTGGCGGTGGTTTCGGGCGCGGGATGGTGGTTGCTGTTGGCCGCCAGAATTGGCGATCAGCCGCTGGGCGAGGCGATCACCGAGCGGTACGGCCTGGATCGTCCTTACCCAGACGCGATTTGGAATTGATTGGCAGCTGCGCCTGCTCCTGGCGGTGTTGCTCACGACATGCGCACTGCTCAAGCCGAGGTCGCCATCGCGTTGGCGCGATCTCCTCGCCGCATCGGGAGCGATCGCCTTTGTGGCGACGCTCGCTTGGGCGGGACATGGCGCGGCAACCTCCGGGAATGCCGGCTACGTCCACCTCGCCGCCGATGTTTTTCACCTCTGTGCAGCCGGCGCTTGGCTGGGCGGTCTCGTCCCGCTCGCGCTGCTGCTCGGATCACTGCGACGCTCGGGCGAACCGGGGGGGCTGCTGATCGCCGGCACCGCCGCCGGCCGTTTTTCGAATCTCGGCATCATGGCGGTCGGAACAATTCTCGTGAGCGGGGTCATCAATGCGTGGTTCTTGGTCGGTGGCGCGGTCAACTTGACGAGCACGGACTATGGCCGGTTGGTCGAGCTGAAGATTGCACTATTCGTCGCGATGGTTTGCCTGGCCGCCGCCAATCGCCTGGGTCTGATGCCGCGATTGTCGAGAGCCGCCGAAATTGGCGCCGCAGACTTGGCGTCGGAGACGGCCCGACGGCTCGAGCGGAATGCTCTTCTCGAGCTGTCGATTGGGCTCGTTATCATTTGTATTGTCGCAGTGCTGGGGGTTACGCCGCCGGCGACGGAGGCGCACGTTCATGTCCACTGATGCCCACAAGGGCAAGCCGCGCCATAACCTGAGGGACGATGAGGGCGACGTTGACGGGATGGCGGCAATAACGTTTGGCGGCATCGCGGCTGCCTGCGGGCAAGAACACCGCTGCGCGCGTTTGAATTGCCGTTGAGAAATTTTCCGTTAGCGGGAAACCAAGCAGGCGGCTTACAGCTCGCAGCTATTACTCATCGACCTGCTTCGAGTTGGCAATTATCCAATTCAAAGCCTCTTCTTCGGTTGCGAACCCCTCGATACGACGCTCGTGGCCTTCGTGATACCTGATGACCACGTGCCAACCCCCTCCGACCTTGTCCTGGAAAGGGAGCATCACCGGTTGTTCGCCAGAGTCCGCCATGAGCGTTCTATACACTTCCCCGGACCCGATTAGCAACTCGTCATGAGGCGGCGCGCCACGAGACGAAGGCGGCACGCTTAGCGCTGTGATTCCGTGAAGCCGATCAATGTAGGGTGGGCAAAGGCGGCCGAGGCTCTGCGGCATGGGCACGACGCGCATCCCGCCGTGCCCACGCGGACGAGCTCGCACCTCCTTCGGTACTGCGCGTGGGCACGGCGGAAATCGCGCCATCAGGGATCGAAGCTCCGTGGCCGCCTTTGCCCACCCTACGGGACCTCGCGATAAATTTCGGAAACTCCGAACTAGGGACCCATGAAGGCGCCGACACACCAAAGAAACGCCCCCGCGCAAATCAGGATCAGGCCGGGAAACTCGGTCCCCACCACCCATTGCCCCAATCCTCCCAGTTGCGGATTGGCGGGCGCCGTCAGAATCTGCCGCACGATAACGAGCGCCCCGGCGCCGATCAGCACGGCTCCGGCGAAGATAACGCGATGCGGATTGGTCATTCGCTTCTCCGGCTGCCCCCTTGCTCTGCGATGCCGCCGTCCGCACCCAGGCGCGGAGCGACCGCCGGAAGATGTAAATCGGCCCGCGGCAGATATTCAACCTTTGACGCGACTTTCAAATCAGCGGATGCAGAAATTGAAGCTCGCAATTCGCGCCCGGGCGAAAGTCCGCTGCGTTCAGATGTAGATCGACCGAAATTCATCGCTCAGGCCTCGTCCCGCAAGGGTGCCGCGTCGCGGCTGCCGCATGGCTCCGCCTCGCTCGGAACGTGCAAGGCCGGGTCGCCGGCGGCGCGCTGTCTCTAGATGCGCCTACTGCCGGTTGAGGCTGGCCATCCGTTTTGCGGTGATCCCGATCGCTCGGCCCGCCGTCCAGCGTGGCTCGCGGAGGTTGCGGTTGCGGCTTTCGCCACTCGGCAACGAACCCTTGGGCCGGAAACCAGATTGACGAAACGCCGCCCTCCGCCTATTTATCCGCGCTGAAACAGATTGCCCCCGCCGCAGCGCGGACGGCCGGAGGTATTAGTCATGAAAGTCCGCAACTCATTGAAATCCCTGCGAAGTCGCCACCGCAACAACCAGCTGGTGCGGCGCCGGGGGCGGCTCTACGTGATCAACAAGACCCAGCGGCGGTTCAAGGCCCGGCAGGGCTGAGCCAGGGTGGGTGTGGCCCGAAGGTTACACTTGCGCCTTATTCGCGGTTTTTTGATCAAATTCCACCTTGCTGCGGTGCGATGAGGGGTTAGAGTGACCCTATGAGCACGCGACTCGGTGTGACTTTGCGGCTTGCGATTTTCGCAGCCGCATTCGTCTTGCCCGCTGCCTCCGCCTTCGTGCCGGCGCCAGCCTGGGCTCAAGCCACCCGCCACTTCCTGGAACCGCCGAGCAACCTGCCGCAGCTCCGGCAAGGTCTCAACCTCGATCGTCTGTTCGAGGCCCTGAAGGTGGCGCCTGACGATGAAAGCGCCAAATACGTCGAGAACCGCATCTGGGCGATGTGGATCGCCACCGACAGCGATACCACCACTCTGTTGATGAGCCGCGTCAAGGCCGCGGTCGACGCCAAGGACCTCGATCTTGGCATCAAGCTGCTGACCGCCGTCATCGAGATCAAGCCCGATTATATCGAGGCCTGGAATCGCCGCGCCACGCTCTACTACATGAAGAAGGACTTCGAGGATTCGCTGGCCGACATCCATGAAGTGCTCAAGCGCGAGCCGCGCCATTTCGGGGCGCTCTCGGGCCTGGGCATGATCATGCAGGAGATCGGCGACGACAAGCACGCGCTTGAGGCCTTCCGCCGCGCGCTCGCGGTGCATCCGCATCTCGAGCACATTCCGGAGCTGGTCAAGCAGCTGAGCGAAAAGGTCGAAGGCCGCGATATCTGAGCGTCCATCAGCGGTCGTTGCGGCGGGAGCCAGGCGACGCGTGGCTCGTCGCGGCGATGCTCACATCAAATCAAATCACATCTCTTCGGCCGCATCCGACCCCACGAACGCGATGCGCAGCATGTTGGTCGCTCCGGGCGTGCCGAGCGGCACGCCCGCAACGATGATGACGCGCTGGCCGGCCTTGGCGAATCCGTCCCTGAAGGCGAGGCGGCAGGCCCGCTGCACCATGTCGTCCTGATCGTGGGCGTCTTCGGCCACCACGCAATGGACGCCCCAGACCAGCGACAGCTTGCGGCCGGTGGAGAGGTTTGGCGAGATGGCCACGATCGGCGATTGCGGGCGTTCGCGGGCGACCCGCAGCCCGGTGGCGCCCGAGCTGGTCCAGCAGATGATCGCGGACAGCTCGAGCGTCTCGGCGATCTGCCGCGCCGCCGCGCTGATGGCGTCGGCGCCGGTGGCCTCCGGATCGGTCCGCTGCGCATGGATGATGGTGCGATAGAGCGGGTCGCCCTCCACCTCCTCGGCAATGCGATTCATGGTGGCGACCGCCTCGACCGGATACTGCCCGGCGGCCGATTCGGCCGACAGCATGACCGCATCGGCGCCTTCGAAAATCGCCGTCGCCACGTCCGACACTTCGGCCCGCGTGGGTACCGGGCTGGTGATCATCGACTCGAGCATTTGGGTCGCGACCACCACCGGCTTGCCGGCGCGGCGCGCCAGGCGCGTCATCTGCTTTTGCACGCCGGGCACCTTCTCGAGCGGCATCTCGACGCCGAGATCGCCGCGCGCCACCATCAGGGCGTCGGACAGATCCAGGATCTCGTCCAGCCGGTGCACCGCCTGCGGCTTCTCGATCTTGGCCATCACCACGGCGCGGCCGCGCGTGATCTTCTTGGCCTCGGCGATATCCTCCGGACGCTGGATGAACGACAGCGCCACCCAGTCGACGCCGGTGTCCAGGCCGGCTTCGAGGTCGGAGCGATCCTTGGGAGTGAGCGCCGAGAACGGGATCACGGTGTCCGGCAGGCTCACGCCCTTGCGGTCCGAGAGCTTGCCGCCGACCTCGACGCGCGTGACGATGCGGGTCGGGTCGGTCTCGGTCGCCACCAGGCGCACCTTGCCGTCGTCGAGCAGCAGGGCATGGCCCGGCATGGCGGCGGCGAAGATCTCCGGATGCGGCAGCTCGGCACGCGTCTCGTCACCAGGCGTCGGATCCGCGTCGAGCGTGAAGGTGGCGCCATTCTCGAGCATCACCGATCCTGATTTGAACCGGCCGAGCCGCAGCTTGGGACCCTGCAGGTCGAGCAGGATGCCGATCGGGCGTCCATATTCGGTTTCGACCGCGCGGATCGCCGCGACCAGCTCGCGCATGCGCTCGTGCGAGGTGTGGCTCATGTTGATGCGGAACACGTCGGCGCCGGCGCGGAACAAGCTCGCAATGATGGCGCGCTCGGACGACGAGGGGCCGAGCGTGGCGACGATCTTGGTTCGACGAAGCCGTCGCATCAGTTCTTGCTTTTCGGAGCTGTCGGCGTTGCCTGGGCGGGGGCCGGAGGGGGGCGGCCGGCGCCGGTCGGCACCTGCGCGGGCGGCGTGCGTGATTGCAGGGGCGTCTTCGGCGCCAGCTCGGCCGGTTCGGTGAGCTGCACCGTCCAGGAGGGCTGCTCGCCGGTATCGACCTCGAAAAACCCGGTGCGGTCATAGCCGCGCGCGAGGCAATCCGCGGTGCCCTTGATGGTGAACTCCTTCTCGCGCGTGCACATAAAGGCCTGGCCCGACCATTCGCCGCCGTGGTCGTAGTCGATCGCATAGATGTAGTAGTAGCGCGCGACCAGAGTTCCGCGCAGCAAGGTCTCGCACGAGCGGGCGGAGAGGTTCCACCAGCCCTCGGTGGTCCAGCCTTCGTTTTCCTTGTAGCCGACCGAGATGCCCACCCGGCTGCTGGTATTGTTGCAGAGGCGGAAATCGGCGGCTGCCGAACGCGGCATCGCCATCACAAAGGCCAGGGCGAGCAGGAGGCCGGCGATGAACGTCTTTGCGCCCGACGAACCCCAACAGGCAACCGCGAATTCCCGTCCTTCCCGGTTGACGTGTCATCGTGCCCACATCGCATCGTCCCCCGCCGCGGCCGGATATCGCGTGAAGCCCTACGGGCTGTCAACGACGATCGCCCTGAAATCATTGACGTTGGTGAAGGTCGGCCCCGGCTTGAGCAGGTCTTCGAGCTTGGCAAAGAATTCGGTCGAATTGTTGTCATTGAGAAAGTCGGCCGGATCGAGGCCGAGCGCACGCGCCCGCACGAGCGTGCCGGCATCGATGAGGGCGCCGGCCGGATCGTCGGGCTGTCCGCTGCCCCCATCGGTGCCGTCGGTGTCGCCTGCCAGCGCCGCCACCCCGGCCGTGCCGGCGAGCGCGATGGCCAGCGCCAGCGCATATTCCTGATTGGGACCGCCCCGGCCGCCGCCCCGCAGCGTGACGGTCAGCTCGCCGCCCGACAGGATGACGGCGCGGCGACCTTGCGCCTTGAGCTCGCACGCCAGCCGCGCATGCTCGGCCGCGACCTCACGCGCCTCGCCCTCGATCTGCGTGCCCAAGAGCACGCAGTCGTAGCCGGCCTTGCGGACCAGCATCTCCGCGTGCCGAAACACGTCCGCCGGCCGGGTCGCCAGCGCAAACGACGTTTTGGCAAAGACCGCTTGGCCGGGCTTGGGGGTTTCGTTCGCCGGGTCGCCAAGGGCGCGCGTCACGCGCATCGGAGGCGACCAGACGATGGCGCGCCACGATCGCGCGCGCGTCCGCGAGCGTGGTCGGGTCCGGCTACGGTCGGGCCGGAGCCGATCACCGCCGGATCGTCGCCAGGCACGTCCGAAATGCCGACCGCGACCAGCCGCGCCGGCGCGGCGTGCTCGGCCAGCCGCCCGCCCTTGATGCGCGACAGATGCTTGCGCACCGTATTGATCTCGGAGATCGACGCGCCGGACGCGAGCAGCGCGCGCGTGACGGCTTGCTTTTCGCCAAGCGTGAGGCCCGCTGCGGGCGCGATCCAATTGGCGGATGCGCCGCCGGAGATGAGCACGAGCACCAGATCGGCGGGCACCGGCGCGCGTCGGCCAGCGCAAGCGTCTCCGATGTCGCCGCAAGCCCGGCCGCATCGGGGACCGGATGGCCGGCCTCGATCAGCGCGCACGAACCGGGTCGGACGCCCATAGCCGTGGCGCGTGACCGCAAGACCGCCGATTCGGGCCGCCGCCAAGCCGCAATCGTCGACATAGTGGCGCTCGGCGACCTCGGCCATCGCACCGGCCGCCTTGCCGGCGGCAAGAATCAGCAGTCGCCCTGCTGCTGGCGGCGCCGGCAGATGCGGAACCAGGCAATGGTCTGGATGCGCGGCCGCGACCGCCGCACCGAACAGGTCGAGCAGAAACGCGCGCGCGGATGCTTGCAAAGGCCGGTCTCCTGTTCGTCCTGCCTCAGCATGATTCGCGTAACCATGGCCGCCGTCCAGCGGTCGTATTCGCCGGTCCCGCACCATCTTCCGCGGTTGCGGCTCGCGGCTGCGGAGGCGCGCTGGAAAACCAGCAATTTCGCGCTTATGTAACACGAACGGGGCGCCCAAGATCCCGCTCCAATCCGGATTGTTGCAACAACGAAAGGGTTGCGGTCATGGCGATTGACGAGAAGACCCGCACCGAGCTTGAAGCAGCCGCGTTCCGCCGGCTGCTCGAGCATTTGCGCTCGCGCACGGACGTGCAGAACATCGACTTGATGAATTTGGCCGGCTTCTGCCGCAACTGCCTCTCCAACTGGATGAAGGAGGCCGCCGACCAAAACGGCGTGCCGATGACCAACGAGCAGAGCCGGGAGGCGATCTACGGCATGCCGTTCGACGAATGGAAAGCGAAATACCAGAACGACGCTTCCCAGGCACAGCTTGCCGCATTCGCAAAGTCCAGCCAAAAGCACTGATCTCCACACCGCCTTGCAGTTCTGTGGAATGACTCGCCATCGGCCTTGACCCGCGGCCCGCGGATTTCGAACCTCCGCCCTCAACCGAGGAGTCATCGATGGCCACAGCCGCCGCTACCGCTACCAAAGAAGAAGAGCCCGCGACCCGCTTCGCCAAGGATCATCTGAAAGCCTTCGTGGAACGCATCGAGCGGCTCGAGGAGGAGAAGAAGGCGATCGCCGACGACATCCGCGATGTCTATGCGGAGGCGAAGGGAACCGGCTTCGACGTGAAGGCGCTACGCACGATCGTGCGGCTGCGCAAGCAGGATGCCGATGAGCGCAAGGAGCACGAGGCGATCCTGGAAACCTATATGCACGCGCTCGGCATGCTGGCTTAGGCTTTAGGCTTATATCGTCTAGCGCAATGAGGCCGTGCGGGTGCCGAACGTCACGGTCGAGACGAACACCACCGCCGTGCCGCTGAATTTCCGCGCCGTCATGCCGAGTTGCGGATCGTTGGAGAACGTCATCATGACGGTCGTGGTCGGCTTGCGCAGGAGCGGAGCGAAGCCACGATAGTCGGGCGACCCGAAGGTCGACGCGCTCATGAAGTCGCGGGCGCTCGGGCTCACGATCAAGGCGCGCAGCCACGGCTCGTTCACTCGATCGCCGATCTTGACGGCGCCGGAGCCCATCGGAGCGGCGGCTGGCGCCGGCGGATTGGAGATCACTGAAGGCCGGTCGCCGATGCGCTTGAGCGCGACCGTGGTGTCGGGCGGCGCCGCGGGGCGGGCCATGCCGGTTCCCATCGGCGCCGGGCGAAGCTGCGAGACGACGGGGGCGCTTGGATCCGCATAGGAAAGCGCACTGGCGGTGCGCTCGCTGCGCTCAGGCAGCGGCCAGGGCGCCAGACTTGATCCGGAATTGGAACCAAGGCCCAATCCAACGCTTGCGGTCGCCTCCGGATCAGCCGACGCCAGCACGGTCGGGGTCGGGATTGGCGCCGGCGGGCGCGGGACATCATTGGCCGGCGGTGGACTGACCGTCTCGGCGGCCTGCATGCTCTGCCAATAGTCACGCTGATTGATGATTTCGTTGGCGGAGGGCGAGGGACGGGTGACCAGGCTCGCGCCCTGCGCGGGCCGCAGCAGCACCGGCCGGGACTCGGCTGAGGCAACCTCGTAGGTCGCGGCCTGAACTCGCGGCTTGGATTGCGGCAGCGGCACCACGCTCGGCCGCTCGGCCTGGGCGAGGTTGATGACCGGGGCCGGGCGGGCCGTTTCCGGCCGCGCTGCGGCCACCGGGATCGATTCGCGCTCCGGTGCCGTTCGGCTGCCGCCGAGCTTGGCCAGGACCGCAGGCGCCCGATGGTTGCCGGCGACCTCGGTTGTTCCCGCGGCGTTGTGCAGGTTCTCTCCCTCGGCCATCAGGCGCGGCATCTGCTCGGTTGCGATGGCGGGCCAGTGACGGACATTGCCGGTGTCGAGATGAACGAAGGGCGAGCCGGAGGTCGGGTAGAAGCCGACGCCGCCGCGCTGCAGGTAGAGGCCGACGGCGCGCAGCTGCTCGAGCGGCACGCCCGGGATGTAGAAGTCCATCGCCTTGCCGAGCGTGTGCTGGCTGAATTTCGCGACGCCGCTGGAGCGCTGGCGCAGCATGGCATTGGTCTCGGGCGAACGGTAGCCGCACACCACCGAGATCGGCTCGGTCGAACCGACATCGCGATGCACCTCCCAGACCAGGTCGATGAGACGCGGATCCATATGGATGGTCTCGTCCCGGCGCCAGTCGCGCAGCTCATAATCGATTTTCTTCAGCGCCTCTTCATCGTAGCGGCCATCCACCTTGTAGGTGATGGTGAGGTCTTCCCCGGTATGCATGTGATGAAGGCTGATGGTCCGGGTATCGCCTTCGGCGGTCGCGTTTTGCAGGCTGTTGCAGCCAAATCCGAGCAGCAAGGCGGCAAAGCCCGCGCAATAGCTGGTGCGCGCCGGAATCGATGACAGCATCGATGACAGAATTGATGGCAGCATCGATCGCAAATAGACCTTGCGCGCGACGTTGATCGGCACGAGCGATCTCGCCTTCCCGTTAGACAAAACCTCTCACGCGCGGCGAACGGCCACGGCGAACAGGCTTAACGCAGTCTTAATGGGGAAGGGTTAATGCAGTCTTACTGCGCGCCCCGTCCCCCCCGATGGACGAGACGCTAGCCAGCGACTATGGCAAAAAGTGGCCCTCGCGGCCAAAACCATTTCGGAGTGGATAACAAACCCTGTCGGTTTCGAGAGGGTTTGTTGAAGCCTTGGCAGGGATCAGCGGATCCGGCTCGGAGGACGACCCACCGGCGGCGGCGGGCCGTTGCCGAACAGGGCCTGGAAGAACCCGCCGCTCTGCTGTGGCTGCTGCGCCTGCTGCTGCTGCCTGACGGGCCGCCGTGCGCTCGCGGTGGCGCTGGTGGCGGCGTCGCGGTCGCGTTCCTTGGTGGCGACATCGATCATCCCGCGCTCGCTCTTGACCATCGCCAGCATCCGGCTGTCCAGGCCGTAGACATCGGAGCGCATCTGCAACTGCCCGTCGTCGTCCACAAAGGCCGTCTGGTAGGTCAGGTTGACCGGGATCGGCGCCGGGAACGTGATGTCCTGCTCGCTGGGGCCGAACATCCGCTTGATCCGCTCTTCCGTGTAGCCGTCGTTCGGCCGCTCGATGGACAGCAGGAGCTGCGCGTATTTGACCGGATCCTGAACCCGCATGCAACCATGGCTGAAGGCGCGGCGATCTTCCTTGAACAGGTATTTGTCCGGCGTGTCGTGCTGGTAGACGTCGAACCGGTTCGGGAAGTTGAAGCGCAAGCGTCCGAGCGCGTTGCCGTCGCCAGGCGGCTGCCAGATGCGGATGGTGCCGTCGCGCTCGGTCTCCATCTTGAGCCCGCTGCGCTCGATCACGGTGGGATCCTCCCGGTAAGCCGGCAGGTATTCGTTCTGTATGATGGATTGCGGCACGTTCCAGGTCGGATTGACCGTGATGTATTTCATGGTCTCGAGCAGCAGCGGCGTCGGCATGGCGGGCTTGCCGATCACGATCCGCGTGGTCCAGAGCAGGGAGCCGTTGTGGATCAGCCGCAGCGAGAAGTCCGGCAGGTTGACCATCACGTAGGTCTTGCCGAGGTCGCGCGGTATCCAGCGCCAGCGCTCCATGTTGACGATGATGGTGTCGATCTTCTTGTCGCGCGGCGGGCCGTTGAGTTCCCGGATGGTCTGCGCATCGAGCGCGCCGGTGACCTTGAGCTCGTTGCTGCGCTGATACCTCTTGACCGCGTCGGCGAGCTTGGCGTCGTAATGCTGGTCGGCGGCGTCGCCCTTGAGGCCGAGGTGCTCGCGCAATTGCGGCACGCGCGCGTCCTCCATCGGGACCTTGAGGAGCTTGAGCTCGGGACCGTCGGGGATCTCGTTGCCGGCGCCGGCGCCGGACTTGTTGCGCAGCTCCGCCAGCTTCGCCTTGAGGGCCTGGTAGCCCTTCTGCGGCGGGCTGAATTCATCGAGCGCCTTGCCGGCATCCTGAGCATCGGCGAGCTTGGTGAGCACCTCGGCGGTGTCGGGCGTCTGCTGCGGCAGCTCGATATTCTTGCTGACCTCGGCGTAGCTGAAGCGGCCGGCCTGCACGTGGCGCGCATAGGTGAGCAGGGTCTCGGTGAATTTCAGCTCGGCCTCCGCCAAGGCGTCCGGTCCGGACGCCGCGGCGAAATCGGGGATCTTGTAGTCGCTCGCGTCGAGGCCGTCGGAATCGGCGGCCCGGATGCGCGCGATGGCGGCTTTGGCGCGATCGTTCTCGATTCCCTTTTCGAGCCACAGGGCGCCAGATTGCGGTTCTGGTAGAACGTCTCGACGGCGGCGTGCTCTTTCTTGTTGGCGAAGATCTTGTCGGTCTTGGCGGCCAGCAAGTCGCGAATCTTCTCGGCGATCGGCCGGTCGGCCGGATCGAGCGAGGCCAGCGGGTCGGGCGCAACCGTCTCGCTCGCGGCCACCGGCGCCGCCGCGGCGGGAGCGGCGGCCGGGGCTGAAGCCGTAGCGGCCGGGGCCGGGGCGGTCGCAGTAGCCGCGGGGGCCGGTGCCGCAGTCGCTGCGGCTGCTGGCGCGGCAGCCGGGGTGGCGGTCGTCGCCGGGATGGTTTCCGTCTGCACCGGATCGCCGGCAACATCGGCAGCCGCGGCTGGAGCCGGTGCGGGCCTTGCGGCTTCGGTCGGAGCTGCAGCGGGCGCCGCGGTGGTGATCTTGGCGGGCTTGTGGCCAGTGTTTTTGGAGGGCGCCGCATCGGCAGGCGTTACGGCAGCCAAAACAAGGGCTACCGCGGTTCCGGCCAAGATGCGGTCATAACGAAGGCCGCGCATTATAGATACTCCCGGTTGCGGAACCATCCCTGAGCGAGGTTCCGTCGTTATCATCCACCCGCGCACAAGGCCCCGAAATGACTCCAATTCGCCCGCGGACGCAACAGCACGCTGATACTATTTACATGATCGTGGCCGATTTTCGGGGCCTGTAACCCAGTTACAACGCCTTGGCGGCGCTTTGGTTGTCGGCCTCCGGGGTATCGGTGTCGAATCCGAGCAGGTCGAGCTTGCGATAGAGGGTGGAGCGGCCGATCCGTAGCCGGCGCGCGACCTCCGACATCTGGCCCCGATAGTGGGCGACGGCAAAGCGAATCACCTCGGCTTCCACCTCATCGAGCGGGCCGCACTTCCCCGGTCGGGTCGATGAGCGGGAGGACGGCGGCAGGCACGCCGCCGGGCGCGATCGAGCCGCCCAGTCCCGGATGAGGCTCGGCAAAGATCAGGGCGTCCTCGAAAGGCAGCGCGGGCGGCGAGATCTTGTCGTCCGCGGCGTCGCCTGCGGGATTGCGTGCGAGCTGGGTTGCAATCTGCGGGAATTCATTGATCCCGACCTCGTCGGTCTCGGCCAGCACGACCGCGCGGAACACGGCGTTTTCGAGCTGGCGCACATTGCCGGGCCAGCGATAGGCGGCCAGCAGCGCCAGCGCCTCGCCGGTGATCGCCCGGATGCGCTTGCCTTCCTCGGCCGCGAACCGCGGCAGGAAATGGCGCGCCAGTTCCGGCGATGTCCTCGATGCCGCTCGGCAGCGGCGGCACCGTGATGGGAAAGACATGGAGCCGGTAGAACAGATCCTCGCGAAAGCGGCCGGCGGTCACGTCGGCGATGAGATCGCGGTTGGTGGCGGAGATGATCCGCGCATCGACCTTGATGGGCTTGCGGGCGCCGACCGGCTCGACCTCGCCTTCCTGGATCGGCGCGCAACAGCTTGACCTGGGCGGCGGGCGGCAGCTCGCCGACCTCGTCGAGGAACAGCGTGCCGCCGGCGGCCTCGACGAACTTGCCGGTGTGACGCTCGGTGGCGCCCGTGAAGGCGCCCTTTTCGTGTCCGAACAGAATCGATTCCACGAGATTGTCCGGGATGCGCGCCGCAATTGACCGCCACGAAGGGCTTGGCTGCGCCGCTCGCCCGAGCCGTGGATCGCGCGCGCGATCAGTTCCTTGCCGACGCCGGAGTCGCCCTCGATCAGCACCGGAATGGTCGAAGTCGGCGGTCTTCTCCGCGGTGCGCAGCACCGCCTGCATCCTGGCGCTGCGGGTGATGATGTCGCGGAACGTCAAGGTGCCGGCGCGGCTGCGCTTGATGCGGCTGATCTCGCCTTCGCAGCGCGCTGCGCCGCCAGGGCATTGCGCAGCGACACCTGCAGCCGCTCGGCGCCGACCGGCTTGACCACGAAATCGACCGCGCCGGCCCGCATCGCCGTGACCACGGTGTCGATGCCGCCATGGGCGGTCTGCACGATCACCGGCATCCGCGATCCCGGCCTCCCGCATCCTGGCGAGCACGCCGAGGCCGTCGAGATCAGGCATCACCAGATCGAGCACGACGCGTCGATGGCGGGCCGTCGGGGCCTGAGGAGCGCCGACCGCCGCGTCGCCGCCTTCGGCCATGATGCGCCTCGTAGCCGAAGCGGCTGACCATGTTCTCAAGCAGCCGGCGCTGCACCGGGTCGTCGTCGACGATCAGAACGCGCTCACCCAAAACACCCTCGCCTATGACGCGACTATGACGCGACCCGCACCCGGATGGCTTGTGCCAAATCGGGGCACTGTCGCCGATCGCGCTTAAGGCGGTGTTAAGTCGGCTGCCTCGCTCGCCCGAGGATGGGCCGATATCCGTGAATTGATCGGCGGCTGCGCGCGCCCCATATGTGCGCAAGCCGCACCTCTGCCTCATCCGGGCCATGGCCTCGCGTCATGGCGCCGTTCCTCGCACCCCGAACGAATCCATGCCCGCACAAGCCAAACGCATCGCTGCCACGAAATCCGCCAACCAGAAGCCCGTCAACCAAAAGCCCGTCAACCAAAAGCCCGTCAAACCCAAATCCCGTGCCTCCGGCCTCGCGAAGCTGCCGGAGTGGAATCTCGCGGATCTCTACGCCGGCCTCGACGACCCGCGCATCGTGCGCGATCTCGATCGCGCCGATGCCGAAAGCCTGGCATTCGAGGAGGCCTACAAGGGCAAGCTTGCGGCGCTCGCCGAAGGCCCGCAGGCGGGGCGCCCGCTCACCGAGGCGGTCAGGCGCTACGAGGCACTC
The DNA here is from genome assembly GCA_963725185.1 of uncultured Alphaproteobacteria bacterium. GTDB lineage: Bacteria > Pseudomonadota > Alphaproteobacteria > Rhizobiales > Xanthobacteraceae > VAZQ01. The sequence continues at coordinate 886,874 of CAVRXO010000006.1, read as the reverse complement.
GATGATCTCATCGGCCGGCTCATCTCCTATGCGGGACTGATCCATGCCGGCAACACGGTCGATCCGGCGCGCGCCAAGTTCTACGCCGACGTGCAGGACCGCATCACCGCCGCTTCGACGCATCTGTTGTTCTTCGTCGCTCGAGCTCAACCGGCTCGATGACGGCAAGCTTGCGGCCGCCATGGCTGATCCGGAGCTTGCCCATTACCGGCCCTGGCTCGAGGACATCCGCAAGGAAAAGCCCTACCAGCTGGAGGATCGGATCGAGCAACTGTTTCACGAGAAATCGGTGACCGCCAATTCGGCCTGGAGCCGGCTGTTCGATGAAACCATCGCCGGTCTGCGCTTCAAGGTCGGACCGAAATTGCTGGCGATCGAGCCGACCCTCAATCTGCTGCAGGACGCGATCCGAAACACCGCAAGGCGGCGGCGGATGCCCTGGCCAAGACCTTCAAGGCCACATCAGCGACTGTTCGGCCTGATCACCAATACGCTCGCCAAGGACAAGGAGATTTCCGACCGCTGGCGCGGCTTTGGGGACGTCGCGGATGCCCGCCATCTCTCCAACCGGGTCGAGCCCGAAGTGGTCGACGCGCTGGTTGCCGCCGTGCGGGCCGCCTATCCGCGGCTGTCGCACCGCTATTACGCCTTGAAGGCGCGCTGGTTCGGCAAGAAGCGTCTGCCCTACTGGGATCGCAACGCGCCGCTCCCCAAGGTCGCGACCCGCACGATCGGCTGGGGCGAGGCGCAAGCGACCGTGCTCGCCGCCTATGGGGCGTTCACGCCCGAAATGGCCGACCATCGCCGAACGCTTCTTCGCCAACAATTGGATCGACGCGCCGGTGCGGCCCGGCAAGGCGCCGGGCGCCTTCGCGCATCCGACCGTGCCGTCGGTGCATCCCTATGTGCTGCTCAATTACCAGGGCAAGCCGCGCGACGTGATGACGCTCGCCCACGAGCTCGGCCACGGCGTCCATCAGGTGCTGGCGGCTCCCAACGGCGCCCTGATGGCGCCGACGCCGTTGACGCTGGCCGAGACCGCGAGCGTGTTCGGCGAGATGCTGACCTTCCGGAAGCTGCTCGCCGGCACCACCGACAAGAAGCAGCGCAAGGCCATGCTGGCCGCCAAGGTCGAGGACATGATCAACACGGTGGTGCGCCAGATCGCGTTCTATACGTTCGAGCGCATGGTTCATGGCGAGCGCCGCTCCGGCGAGCTGACCGCCGAGCGGCTCAATGCGATCTGGCTGGAGGTGCAGGCCGAGAGCCTGGGGCCGGCGATCGATCTACGCCCCGGCTACGAGACCTTCTGGAGCTACATTCCGCACTTCGTGCATTCGCCGTTCTATGTCTATGCCTATGCGTTCGGGGATTGCCTGGTGAACTCGCTCTACGCGGTCTACGAGCGCGCCGCCGAGGGCTTCGCGGAGCGCTATCTCGCCATGCTGGCGGCCGGCGGCACCAAGCATCACACCGAGCTGCTTGCGCCCTTCGGCCTCGACGCCCGCGAGCCGGCCTTCTGGCAGGGCGGCCTCAGCGTGATCGAGGGCATGATTACGGAGCTGGAGACATTGCCATAAACAAAATTAAATCAATAGTTTACGGTTGTGCTACATCTGTTGAACGCGACGCGATTTTATGTTATACGTCCGTAAAACTCAGGGATTAACTCGAACTTCATGGGACATCGCATGAAAATCGAAATCAAGAAAATCGGTAATTCCGATGGGGTCATTTTGCCACGTGAGCTGATGCAACGCCTCGATCTTAAGCGCGGCCAGCAACTTCACATCACCGAGCTTGCAGGTGGTGGGTTTCAAGCACTGCCCTATGACCCCGATTTCGAGAGGACCATGGAAATAGCCGAAGAGATCATGGACGAGTATCGGGATACGCTCGCCGCTTTGGCAAAATGACGCCTCCCCAGGAGCCGGTTTGGGTGACCTACGATCAGGTCATCGCCATACATAGTCGACAGCTAAGGCGATACGGCGGAGCCTCCGGGTTGCGGGACGATGGACTGCTGCGTTCCGCCCTCGAGCGTCCGATCAATAAATGGCACTATGAGCAGGCCGGACTGCCCGAGCTTGCGGCGAGCTATGCATTTGGCCTCGCCAAAAATCACGCTTTCGTGGACGGCAACAAGCGGATTGCGTTCCTGACCATGGTGGTGTTCTTGCGCAAGAACGGCGTGCGCTTTTCGCCTGGACAAGCCCACGCGACCACCATGATGCTGGCGCTTGCCGCGGGCGAGGTCAGCGAGGAAAGCCTCGGGCGCTGGCTCCGCGACAATTGGCCAAAGGCGTGAAGGCTTGGGCGCTCAATCCTTCGTCCAATTCTTCCCGTCCCCTTCATAAGTCCCCATTCGATGCCCAACCTGCGGGCGCAGCAAGGTGCCGATGACCGACCGCGAGGCCAATCGTTTCTCCGCCCGGGCCGCCCGCTATGCGCGGGTCGGCGCCAATATGAGCGGCGTGGCGGCGCGCTTTGCCGGCGCGCGCTTCCTGGGGCTCGATCTCGATCGCGGCAAGAGCGCGATCGAGCTTGCGGCCGCCCTTGGCGGCCTCAAGGGCCCGATCATGAAAGTGGCGCAGCTCATCTCCACCATTCCGGATGCGCTGCCGCCCGAATACGCGGCCGAGCTCGCCAAGCTGCAAAGCCAGGCCCCGCCCATGGGCTGGGCCTTCGTCAAACGGCGCATGATGGCGGAGCTCGGTCCCGACTGGCAGCGCAAGTTTGCTAGCTTCGAGCATCATCCCGCCGCGGCGGCTTCGCTCGGCCAGGTGCATCGTGCCCGCGCCCATGCGGGCGACGAGCTGGCCTGCAAGCTGCAATATCCCGACATGCAGTCCGCGGTCGAAGCCGACCTCCAGCAGCTGCAATGGATCTTCGCCATTCACCGCCGCATGGATCCGGCGATCGACACCACCGAGATCGCCAAGGAGATCGGCGCCCGCATCCGCGAGGAGCTCGATTACCGGCGCGAGCTCAAGCATGCCATGCTTTACCGCGCGATGCTGGGCGGCATCGAGCTCATCCGGGTGCCGAGGCCCTGGCCTGAGCTCTCGACCGGACGATTGCTCACGCTCGATTGGCTTGAAGGGCGGCGGCTGCTCGAGCACCGGAGCAATTCGCTTACGTCCCGCAACCGGCTCGCCACCGCCATGTTCACCGCCTGGTGGTTCCCGTTCAGCCGCTACGGCGTGATCCACGGGGATCCGCATCTCGGCAACTATACGGTCTTCCAGGAGGGCACGGCGGAGCGCTCCGAGCCGGGCGGAATCAATCTCCTGGACTACGGCTGCATCCGTATCTTTCCGCCGAAATTCGTCGGCGGCGTGGTCGATCTCTACAACGGTCTCTTGCGCGGCGACGATGCCCTCGTGGTGCATGCCTACGAGACCTGGGGGTTTCGCGGGCTCAGCCGGACATTGATCGACGCGCTCAACATCTGGGCCCGCTTCATTTATGGGCCTTTGCTCGAAGATCGCGTCCGTACTCTCGCCGACGGGGTCAAGCCGTCCGAATACGGCCGCCGGCAAGCCTTCCAGGTGCACCAGGCGCTCAAGGAAAAAGGACCGGTGCGGGTCCCGCGCGAATTCGTCTTCATGGACCGTGCCGCGATCGGTCTCGGCGGCGTCTTCCTTCATCTGGGCGCCGAGCTCAATTTCCATCGCCTGTTCAATGAGGCGATCGCGGATTTTTCGATCGCGGGCGTCACCGGGCGCCAGAACGCGGCACTCGCGGCGGTCGGTCTCGAGCCGAGCGCCGGTTCGTAAGACCGGCGCCGCACGATTGATTCCCCCCTGTCCGGCAGGCCGAGGCGGTGCCGCCGTTGCCCTCGCGCGGCAATTGCGGTAAGTCCCGGCCGCTGGCATCGCACAAGCTCGAGCTGGAGGATGGCATGGCCGATCACGGAACGGTCGAATACGCGACCGCAACAGGCAACGATCTCGCGGCCCACGAGGGGACCTACGAGAGTTTTGTGCACATGGCCTATATCGGCAGCCTGCATGTTGCCAACATCGTGATCGGGCTTGCGATCGGGGCGGTGGCGGATCACTGGGGCGTCGCGGCCTGCGTTTTCGTGCTGGCAACCGGGGTCGCGCTGCGCGGCCTGATGAGCGGCGCGAGGGCTCCCATGGCGATCATGACAGTTCTGTCGCTGCTCGCGCTTGCCGTCACGGCCTGACGCAAGGCGCCGCGCCAAAATCCGCAACCGGCCGTCCTCCATGGCCATCCAAGAGGAGAGGGGCGAATGCGCATCGCGGTAGCGCGTGAAGCAGACCCCACCGAAGACCGCGTCGCCGCGACCCCCGAAACGGTCAAGAAGATGAAGGCGCTCGGCGCCGACGTCGCGGTCGAGCCGGGCGCCGGCATCAAATCCGGCATTCCGGACGCCGACTTCGCCGGCGGCGGGCGCGACCGTGTCCGCAGGATGCCGTCAAGGATGCCGACGTCGTGCTCAAGGTGCGCCGGCCCAACGCCGCCGAGCTTGCCGCGCTGCAAGAAAGGCGCGCTGGTCATCGCCATCATGGATCCGTACGGCAATGAGGCCGCCCTCAAAACCATGGCGGATGCCGGCGTGACCGCCTTCGCCATGGAGCTGATGCCGCGGATCACGCGTGCGCAGGTGATGGACGTGCTCTCGAGCCAGGCCAATCTCGCCGGCTACCGCGCCGTGATCGATGCGGCCGCCGAATATGGCCGCGCGCTGCCGATGATGATGACGGCGGCCGGCACCATCCCGGCCGCCAAGGTCTTCGTCATGGGCGCGGGCGTCGCCGGCCTGCAGGCGATCGCGACCGCGCGCCGGCTCGGCGCCATCGTCACCGCGACCGACGTGCGCCCGGCCGCCAAGGAGCAGGTGGAGAGCCTCGGCGCCAAGTTCGTCGCGGTCGAGGACGACGAGTTCAAGCAGGCCGAGACCGCGGCCGGCTATGCCAAGGAAATGTCGAAGGAGTATCAGGCCAAGCAGGCCGCGCTGGTCGCCGAGCACGTCAAGAAGCAGGACATCGTGATCACGACCGCGCTGATCCCCGGCCGGCCGGCGCCCCGCCTCATCTCCAAGGAGATGGTGCGCGTCCATGCGGCCGGGCTCGGTGATCGTCGATCTTGCGGTCGAGCGCGGCGGCAATGTCGAGCTGGCCAAGCCCGGCGAGGTCGATCGAGACCGACGGCGTCAAGATCGTCGGCCATCTCAACGTTGCGGGCCGCATCGCGGCCTCGGCCTCGAGCCTCTACGCCAAGAATCTGTATGCGCTTCCTCGAAATCCTGGTCGACAAGCAATCGCAAGGCGCTGGCGGTGAAGTGGGATGACGAGATCGTCAAGGCCACGGTGCTGACGCGCGACGGCGCGGTCGTGCATCCGAGCTTCGCCCCCAAGAATGCTGCGTATGCGAGTGCTGCGTGGTGCGTGCGGTGTGTGAACGCGGTCGTGGTGAGCGCAACGTAAGACTGCGGCGTGCCGGCGCACGCTTGGGGCTGCGTGACCGTTACGGACTTAAGGAGACTTGACCATGCTGACCCTGATCCCGCCGGTCGGCTTCGCGAGCACCGACGCCACGACATCGTGCTCGCCCAGCTCGACATCATCGCCGCCGCGGGCGGCGCCGGCGCCCATGTGGCGACCGGCGCTGCCGTCGATCCGTTCGTGTTCCGGCTTTCGATCTTCGTGCTGGCGGTGTTCGTCGGCTATTACGTGGTGTGGTCGGTGACGCCGGCCCTGCACACGCCGCTGATGTCGGTGACCAACGCGATCTCCTCGGTGATCGTGGTCGGCGCGCTGCTCGCCGTCGGGGTCCCGCTGGTCGGCGACGATGCGGGGCCGCTCTGGGCGCGCGCGCTCGGCTTCGTCGCGCTGGTGTTCGCCTCGATCAACATCTTCGGCGGCTTCCTGGTCACCCAGCGCATGCTGGGCATGTACCAGAAGAAGAAATAGGAGCGCGCGCCGATGAACGCCAATCTCGCCGCGCTGCTCTATCTGGTCGCCGGCGTTCTGTTCATCCTGGCGCTGCGCGGCCTGTCCAGTCCGGACATCGAGCCGGCGCGGCAACCTGTTCGGCATGGTCGGCATGGCGATCGCGATCGTGACCACGCTCGCCGCGCATCCGCCGGCCGATCGCGCTCGCCTGGGGCCTGGTCGTGCTCGGCATGGCGATCGGCGGCGGCATCGGCGCGGTGATCGCGCGCCGCGTGCCGATGACGTCGATGCCGGAGCTGGTCGCCGCCTTCCATTCGCTGGTCGGCATGGCGGCGGTGCTGGTGGCGGCGGGCGCGCTCTACGCGCCGGCCGCCTTCGGCATCGGCACGGTCGGCGCGATCCACACCCAGAGCCTGATCGAGATGTCGCTCGGCGTCGCCATCGGCGCCATCACCTTCACGGGCTCGGTGATCGCCTTCCTCAAGCTGTCGGGCCGCATGAGCGGCGCGCCGATCATGCTGCCGGCGCGCCATGTCGATCAACATCGCGCTGGCCGTGCTGCTGCTCGCCCTCATCGTCTGCTTCGTGCGCGGCCAGAGCTATCTCGCCTTCTGGGCTCTCACGCTCACGTCGTTCGCCATCGGCGGGCTCATCATCATTCCGATCGGCGGCGCCGACATGCCGGTCGTGATCTCGATGCTCAACTCCTATTCGGGATGGGCGGCGGCCGGCATCGGCTTCACGCTGGCAAATTCCGCGCTCATCATCACCGGCGCGCTGGTCGGCTCGTCGGGCGCGATCCTGTCCTACATCATGTGCAAGGGGATGAACCGCAGCTTCATCTCGGTGATCCTCGGCGGCTTCGGCGGCGAGGTGGCGGGTCCGGCGGCCGGCGCCGAGCAGCGGCCGGTGAAGCAGGGCTCGGCCGAGGATGCCGCCTTCATCATGAAGAATGCCAGCAAGGTCATCATCGTTCCGGGCTACGGCATGGCGGTGGCGCAGGCCCAGCACGCGCTGCGCGAGATGGCCGACAAGCTCAAGGCCGAAGGCGTCGAGGTGAAATACGCCATCCATCCGGTGGCGGGCCGCATGCCCGGCCACATGAACGTGCTGCTGGCCGAGGCCAACGTTCCCTACGACGAAGTGTTCGAGCTCGAGGACATCAACTCGGAATTCGCGCAGGCCGACGTCGCCTATGTGATCGGCGCCAACGACGTGACCAATCCGGCGGCCAAGGAGGACCCGAAATCGCCGATCTTCGGCATGCCGGTGCTGGAAGTGTGGAAGGCCGGCACCGTGATGTTCAGCAAGCGCTCGCTCTCCTCGGGCTATGCCGGCATCGACAACACGCTGTTCTACCGCGACAACACCATGATGCTGTTCGGCGACGCGAAGAAGATGACCGAGCAGATCGTCAAGGCGCTGTAGGGCGGGCGGTCGTCGAGCCGGGCTGCGATCAGACGAGGCGAGAGACGTTGCGGAGCCGGACCCTATATGGGGCTCCAGATCCTTGCCATCGCGTGGTCCTCTGATCGTGGTGACCCGGCAAGCCGCGCTATTCGTCCCAGGCCTGGACGACTGTCTGGTGCGCGATCTTGCCGCCGTTGAGCTCTATCATTGCCACGCAGAACACCTTGGCGCCGTCCGGATAGGTGCACGCCTGCGTGAAGGCCAGGCGATTTCCCTCCGCAATGCTGGTTTCCACCTTATGGGTCATCGCGCGGGTGCAGATGTCGTCCCAAAACGCGCTGATTGCCGGCTTGCCCTTCACTTCGCGTGGCTTGCTCGGCGGATTGTTGCGGTCGATGACCCGCACCACCGCGTCGTCGGCGTAAAAGCTCGCCAGCATGCGTCCGTCGCGGCCTTCGATGGCGCGCTTGATGGCCGCGCCCGTGACCATATCGGTGTTGGTCGACATAGCTTCCTCCTCGGTTTCTTCCGGCCTCGGTAGAGGCGGCTGCGGGCGTGACTCCGACCGCCGTTATTGTGACCGGCCGGCGGCCTTTGCCTTTTCGGCGGCCGCATCCAGGACCCCGAACATCGGACAAACGGCCATACGGCGCTTCGCCCAAACGGCCCATGATGCCAATGGTCCGATCGGGCTAAGCGGGCTCAGGCGTCGGGTTGGCGGCCAACCAGCGCGGCCGCTGCTGCGCGCGTAGGCAAATCGAGCTTGAGCAAGATATTCGCTACATGCCGTTTCGCCGTATGCTCGCTCAGGCGCAGGCGTTGCGCGATCGAGGCATTGCTGCGGCCCTCGGCGACGAGCGCCAGCACCTCGCGTTCGCGTCGTGTGAGCGCTTCCAGATTTGGCGCCCGGGCGGCGCGGACGTGCGGCTCGAGGTGCTGCTCGGCCATGACGGCCAGCAGTCTCACCGGGCTCGCCAATCCCTCGATCGCCTCGTTTCCGTACTCGATGAAATGCACGCTCGAGCCGGCCATGAGGTCGTTGACGATCCCGGTGACCAGGACCTCGCCGGCAGAGGCGCGGGCAGCCACCCGCTCCGTTACGTGCAAGGCGAGGCCCGCAATCGATCCGTCGCGCAGATCGATCTCGCCGGCATGCACTCCAGCGGCGAGCGGGAGTTCGAGCTTCTTCGCAGCGTCCCGGAACGTGACCGCGCAGCGGACGGCACGAGAGGTCCCGTCGAAGTGCGCTCTGACCTGTTCGCCGCTCGTTCCAATCAAATGACCGCCGTGGCGTGCAACGGCTTCCGCCGCAGCTTCGCGCAGCCGATCGATGCGCTCGCTCCAAAGGCTGTCGCCAAGCCGGGCAGCGAGCCGCTCCGGGCCCACCAGGCGGGCGATCACAAGCGTGGCCAGAACCCGTTCTCTACTCTCGTTGCGGCGCTCCCCCGTCAGGAACTCTTCGACCTCGTCGGCGAGGCGGTCCACGTCGCCGGTCCAGATCGGATGGTCGCGCCCGGGTAGCTCGACCAGCTGGGCGCCGGCGATCTTCCGGGCGAGATAACGACCGCCCGCGATCCCAGCCCATGCATCATCGGTTCGATGCAGGACCAGGGTGGGGACCCGAATCGCGGAGAGCTCATGGCGGACATCGATCTGAGCGTTCGTGCGGCCGAGCCTGATGGCCGCCGTCGGACTGATCGACAGACGCTCCAATCGAGACCACCACGCCTTGAAGCCCGCGTCTTCGCAGCGCCCGGGAGCAAAGTGATTTAGCGTGCCGCCGCTCCCCCACGAGGTCTCGAGGTGATGCGTGAAGTTTGCCAATGCCTCTGGGCCCAACACCCAAGTCGAGAAATGGGCATAACCGCCGTAGAGCACCAGCGCGCGCACACGCTCCGGATAGGTCGTGGCAAACAAGATCGATATCGCGGCTCCCTCGGACGCCCCGAGCACGGCGGTTCGCCCGCTGCCGACGGCATCCAGCACGGCCCGCACGTCATCCACGTGGGTCCGCAGGCTCGCGGGCTCGCCGCCATCGCCCCGGTCGCTCAACCCAGTCCCACGCTGGTCGAGCAGGATCAGCCGCGTGACGGCCGCAAGCCGGTGAAGCAGATGGCTGAAGCTCGGCTCTTCCCAATTCAGGTCCAGATTCGACAGGCAGCCGGGCACAAAGACGAGGTCGAGCGGTCCTTGCCCCACGACCTGGTATGCAATCCGGAACTCGCCGCTCTTGGCGTACCGGGTCTCTGGCAATGTCGTAAGCTCCCAGAATTGCGGTCCGCGAGCGTAGCATATACGGACGCCAACGTGATGTGCCGCTCGAGCGGGAACCTGAATTCTTGTCATGCAGCGGTGCTAGAATCAGGCCATGGCGCTGTTGAAATGGACGTTGATCGTCCTTGCGGTCGGATATCTCGCGGTCGTCGTGCTGCTCTATGTGGTGCAACGCACGCTGATGTATTTTCCGGACAAGGCCCGAATTCCGCCCGCCGTTGCGGGCCTGCCGGGGGCGCAGGAACTCATGCTTGAAACGAGCGATGGCGAAAGTTTGATCGCCTGGCATGTGCCGCCGCGCGACGATCGGACAGTCGTGCTCTATTTGCACGGCAACGGCGGCTCGTTGCGGCATCGGGCGGGACGCTTCCGCGCGCTCACCGCCGGCGGCACCGGCCTTCTCGCCGTCGACTATCGCGGCTTTGGCGGGTCGAGTGGACATCCGACCGAAGCCGGTCTCCTGATCGATGCCGAAACCGCCTATGGGTTTGCGGCCGCGCGCTATCCTGCCGCGCGGATCGCGGTTTGGGGCGAATCGCTTGGCACTGGCGTGGCGGTGGCATTGTCGTCCGGACGACCCATCGGGCGTCTCGTGCTCGAAGCTCCGTTCACCTCGGCGGTGGATCTTGCGGCCCGCCAGTATCCCTTCGTGCCGGTGCGCTGGCTCATGAAGGACCAGTTCCGCTCCGACTTGCGCATCGGTGCGGTCGCGGCACCGCTGCTCGTGCTGCACGGCGCGCGCGACACGATCGTGCCGATCGAATATGGCGAGCGCCTATTCGGGCTGGCACGCGAACCCAAGCGCTTCGTGCGCTTTCCGCAGGGCGAGCACGAGAATCTCGACCAGTTCGGCGCGCTGGCGGCAGTCGAGACGTTCTTGGGCGATCGGTTCGATCGAACCGATGACTAGTTTGCATTATCGCATTTTCGGACGGAAAACCGGTTTCCAGCCCGCATTCGCGAGGGCATGCTTTTCCTGAAAATGCTCTAACCGTGGCGCGGCGCCCGGGTCGGGGTGCCGGTGACGGGCTTGGGCTTCATGGGCACCAGGCCCTCGCGCTGGGCGCGCTTGCGCGCGAGCTTGCGGGCGCGGCGGACCGCTTCCGCCTTCTCACGGGCCTTCTTTTCGGAGGGTTTCTCGTAATGGCCGCGCAGTTTCATCTCGCGGAAGATGCCCTCGCGCTGCATCTTTTTCTTCAGCACTTTGAGGGCTTGGTCGACATTGTTGTCACGGACGAGAATTTGCACGCAGGGGTCTCCAATGGATGGGTGGATATCGGATGCGGCATCCCGCTTGTGGGCAAATCAGCCGCATTTGGCGCGGGCGTGTAGCAGAAAGCCGTCGAAGTGTCCATCAGGGGTGATGACGAAGTGATGCCGAGGGCTCTCCTTGTCTTGGCCTGGACCGTTCCAGGCTTAACGAAACGGTAGCGGCGAACCTTGTGACCGCCCGATCGGCGACCTCATCGAGAGCGCCGCTACAATCAGCAGGCAATCGATTGCCGAAATTGACCGCTTTGAGCGGGCGGATATCCTCTGCGCGCGCGGCGATTTGCGGAGCAGGACAGATGCCGAAAGGTGGCGAACGCAAGGACCGGCGGGTCAAGTCGCGCCTTGCCGTCGTGCCTCCGGCGGATCGAGAGCGGGCGCGGCCCACAGCCGAGCCGGTCGAGCCGCCGCGGCGGCCGTCGCGTTCGGTGGCGATGCGGCTTGCCGAAGAGGTCGATCGCCTCGAGCTCGAGCTCGCCGCCGCGCGCGGCCGCATGGCGGCGCTGGAAGCACGCGCCGAGATCGATCCGCTCACCGATCTGCTCAACCGTCGCGGCCTCGAGCGCGAGCTCAAGCGCGCGCTCGCCTATGTGAAGCGCTACGGGACCAGCGCGATCCTCGTGTATCTCGATCTGGACGGATTCAAATCGGTCAACGACCAGCATGGCCATGCGGCCGGCGACGCGGTTCTCAAGGCGGTAGCCATGGTGCTCACGCGTCAGGTGCGTGCCTCCGATCTGGTGGCCCGGCTGGGCGGCGACGAATTCATCGTGCTGTTGTGGAATCTCGACGCTGCGGATGCCCAGGCCAAGGCGCACTCGTTGGAGGCGGCGGTCGGCCGCATGACGGCGGTCCACGGCGGCGCGACGCTTTCGGTCGGAGCTTCGGCCGGCCACGCCATGCTGTTGCCCCTCGATACCGTGGCGAGCGTGCTCGAACGCGCGGATCGCGCCATGTATGTGCGCAAGACCGCGGGCCGCGGCGCCATCGCGCTCGCGGGCGCCGCCGCTCGTCGCTCGCCCCCGGCATCGAGCAGGTGAGGGCTGTTCGGACGGCCGGGCTTGCCGCCGGCCCGCTCCGGACCGGCTGGTCTGCCGCATTCGCAAGCGCTCCCGAATGGGTTAGATTGCCCGCAAAAGTCCGGTCGCCTTCGAGCCCGGGGAGGAACGAATGTTGCATCGTCTTATTCTGCTCGCCGCGACCGGCGCCTTGCTGGCCATGCCCGCGGCCGGCCAGCCGGATGTCGCCGCCACCTATCCGAATCGCAGCGTGCGGATCATCGTCACGGTGCCGGCCGGCGGCGGCGTCGACAGCGTGACCAGAATATTTGGCGACCAGCTGCAGCGTCGCCTCGGCCAGTCGTTCGTGATCGAAAATCAGGGCGGTGCCGGGGGCAATGTCGGAGCCTCCACGGTCTACGGGGCGGCGCCCGACGGCTATACGCTGCTGTCCTCGCAACCGGCCCCGCTCACCACCAATATCGCGCTCTACAAGAAGCTCGGCTTCGATCCGGCCGCGCTCGAGCCGGTGGTGATCATGTCGCGTTTCCCCAACGTCCTGCTGGTGCGGAAGGATTTTCCGGCCAAGACGGCGGCGGAGTTCATCGCCTATGCCAAGGCCAATCCGGGCAAGCTGAACTACGGATCGCAGGGCATCGGCACCACCTCGCATTTGACCACCGAGCTGTTCATGTCGCTGACCGGGACCAAGATGGTCCATGTGCCCTACAAGGGCACTGCGCCCGCCCTCAACGATCTGATTGCCGGCCAGATCGATCTCATTTTCATGGAGCTCTCGTCGGCGGTGCGATTGCACCAAAACGGCAATGCCAGAATTCTGGCGGTCGCCACCGACAAGCGACTTGATTCGCCGCCCGACATTCCGACCATGATCGAGGCCGGGGTGCCGAATTTCGTGTCCGACACATGGAATGCGCTGAGCGCGCCGCCCAAGACTCCCGCCGCGATCATCAACAAGCTCAATCGCGCCGTGAATGACATCATCGCCGCCCCCGAGACCAAGAAGCGGTTCGAGGAGCTCAATCTTCTGCCGGCCGGCGGCAGCCCGGCCGACATGGCGAAATTCGAAAAGGAGGAAACCCGGCGCTGGACCGATGTCATCCACCGGGCGGGGATCCAGCCGGAGTGATGCGGGCAGCAGGTTTCGGGTGGCAGCGATGTTACGCGAGCCGCCACTCCGGGCGGTCGGCAATCACGCGATGATGTCGGGCGTGAGCTGGTCTTCGATGAAGGAGATGCGGTCCCGCAAATAGAGCTTGCGCTTTTTCAGCCGCTGGATCTGAAGCAGGTCCGACCCCGGTGCGTCCTGCAGCGCCACGATTGCGGCGTCCAGGTCGCGGTGCTCCTCTTGCAGGCGCGCCAATTGCTCCCGCAAGTCGCGTTCTTCCTCTTGGGTCATTGCTACCGCTGGTTTGCGGGCAGGCCGGCCAACTTCCCACCAGCGCCCAGTCCAAAATTATCCCGCTTTGACGCGCCGCGTTCAAGCCAAGAGATGGCTCCAAGAGACGGCTCTATATGATAGGGCTCCGGTAATGCAAATTGGTATTGCTGCAGTGCACAACAGAAAACCGGGGTCGAACTCGGGCCCGGACTGATGTAGAATTTACGAGTCAGGCACCATCCGACATGAGGAGAAATCTCGCATGTCCATTCAGACGCATCTCGCGGAGCTCGAAAGACGGCACCAGGCGCTGGAACAGGAACTCTACGAAGCACAAGCCCATCCTGCGACTGACGATCTGAAGATCGCCGAGCTTAAGCGCCGCAAGCTGCAAGTGAAGGACGAGATCGTGCGCCTGCAGCAAGACGCCAGCGTTCATTAGGCGCGCCGATTTTGTGTGCGAGCGTCTTGGCTGACGCCCCGCCGGGGCGTCAGGTTATGGGATTTATTTAATCGTCACAGCCGCTTTAGGTCGCTCGCGGCGCGTGCCAGCAGTTCGACCACACGCGGTTCTGCGTCCGGTTCCTCCTCCAGGCGTCGCAGCGCGACGTCCCGCAGGTTTTCGAGCGCGGCGCGCACCAGCGCGGGCCCGGAGCTTGAGCGTTCGTGCTCGCGCTCGTCACGCCGGCGCATACGCGAGATCTTCTCGCCGACCGCTGCCAACCGATCGAGCACCGCGTTTACGAAATCGCGGTTCTCCTCCAGATGGGCGCGGCCCTCCGGGGTGATGCTGTAGAGCTTCTTGGTGCCTTCCGTCTGCGCGGTGACGTAACCGGCCTCCTCCATATAGGTCAGCGTCGGATAGACGATGCCGGGGCTGGGACTGTACCAGCCGGCGGTCTTGTCCTCGAGCAGCTTGATGATCTCGTAACCGTGTCGGGGTTGTTGGGCGACCAGGGCGAGCGCGATCAATCGCAGGTCGCCCTGGGCCAGCATCCGCCGTGCCCGCATGAAGTCGCCGCCGCCGCCGCCCAAGTCGCCGCCGTGGCGTCCGCCGCGGCCGAAGCCGGGCCCAAAATGGCCGCGCCAGCCAGCACGCGCCGCCCACTTTCCCTCGAACGATGACCCGGAATGCCTGCCAAACATGGTTTTCTCTCCTATTCGCGGTAAGATATATCTCCAGATAGCACTGTAATTGATATATCTAAAGATATATCTTTATCACGATTTGGTGAGACACTGGCAACTAGATGAACGCGCCAGTATATTTGTCTACGGATATACGTAGGCGAGTAAACCATGGCAAAACAGCCGTCGCACCCCTCCAGCCCGCTGGCCCTGGCGGTGCTGGCGCTTCTGTTCGAGCGCCCGATGCATCCCTACGAGATGGCCGCAACCCTCAAGCAGCGGCACAAGGAAGACAGCATCAAGCTGCGCTATGGCTCGCTCTACACCGTGATCGACCTGCTCATCGGTCGCGACCTTATCGCCGCCAAAGAGACCTCGCGCGAAGGCCGGCGACCCGAGCGCACCGTCTACGCGCTCACAGTGCCGGGCTACGACGCCTTGCGGGACTGGATGCGCGATCTGCTGCGCGATCCGGTGAAGGAATATCCGCAATTCGAGGCCGGGCTTTGCCTGCTGCCCGTTCTGCCGCCCGATGAAGCGGTTGCGCTGCTGCGCGACCGGGCGCTGCGGCTCACCGGCACGACGGCGCAATTGGAAACCCAGATCGCGCAGGTCTTGGCCCAGGATCTGTCGACGGTTGCGGGCACGCAGGATTTGCCGGCCGATCTCGCCAGCCAAAAATTTCCGCCCTTGTTCATGGTCGAAGCCGAGTACCGGCTGGCGCTCATCCGGGCCGAGCTTGCTTTCGTCAACGAGCTGGTACGCCGCATCGTCGAGGAGGGGTGGGGCCCGGTCGGGCTGTGGCGGAACGTGCAGGCGGCGGCCGCCAAGCAACACGAGCACAGGGCGAGCGAGGCAGACGGCGCGCAAGCCCTCGACGTGAGGAGGACCACATGACCATGCCCGACCGCAACAAACAAAGCGCGCCGCGTGACGCCGCGAACCTCGGTCATGTCCTAATCATCGGGGGCGGCATCGGCGGCCTCACGCTGGCGCAAGGGCTCAAGCAGGCCGGCGTCAGCGTTGCGGTCTACGAGCGCGACGGCACCCCCGCGGATCGCATTCAGGGCTACCGTGTGCACATCAACCCGACCGGCAGCCGTGCCTTGCACGCCTGCCTGCCGGCCCATCTGTTCGATGCCTTCGATCGCAGCTGCGGCCGACCCGGCCGCGGCATCCGGTTCTTGACCGAACGAATGGTGGTTCTGTTGTCGGTCGGCGGCGAGCTGGTGCGGGAGTTCGATCCGATCGGCAAGCATCGCTCGGTCAGCCGGATCACGTTGCGGCAGGTGCTGCTGTCCGGCCTCGGCGAGATCGTGCACTTCGGCAAGACCTTCACGCGATACGAGGAGCGCGACGGGCGCGTCGTCGCGCATTTCGAAGACGGCACGTCGGCGGAAGGCGACGTCCTGGTGGCGGCCGACGGCGGCGGCTCGCGGGTGCGCCGCCAATTCCTGCCCCAGGCGGAGCGCATCGACACCGGAGTCATCGGCATTGCGGGCAAGGTTTTTCTCGACGAAGAAAGCCGAAGCCGCATCGCCCCCGAGCTGCTCGACGGGCTGGCGCTGGTCGCCGCCAAGGGCGGCTACAGCCTGTTCGTCGCCCTCCAGGAGATCGACGGCGTGGCGGTTGATGCGCTCGCGGCGGCCGGCGTCGGCCACCACGACATTGCGGATACCGGCGGCCATTTCGACAACCGGCGCAGCTATCTGATGTGGGCGCTCGGGGCGCAGCGGCAGAAACTTGGCCTCAACGGCGGGGCGCAGGACATGCAGGGCGAGCCGCTGCGCGCGATCGCGCTGCACGCGATGGCGGAATGGGACGAGCGCTTCAAGACGCTGGTGCGCCTGGCGGATGCCGGCACCATCAATGCGATCGCCATGCGTACCGCGCGGCCGGTCGCGCCGTGGCCGACGCGGCGCATCACCCTGATCGGCGATGCCATCCATTCCATGACGCCCTATCGCGGCATCGGCGCCAATATCGCGCTCAAGGACGCGGTGCGGCTTCGCGACGCGCTGGTCGCCGCCGACCGGGGCGAACGTGACCTCATCGAGGCCGTCCACGACTACGAGGCCGGCATGCTCGACTACGGCTTCAAGGCGGTGCGAAATTCGCTGCGCGCCATGGGGCAGACCACGACCGACAGTGCGGTGCGCCGGATCGCATCCCGCGCCGCCTTCCGCGCCATCGATCGGCTGCCGCCGGTCAAGCGCTGGTTCGCGGCCAGCCTCGGCAACGAGTGACGCCGTTTGTCTTCGGTCATGACGGCGGGATCGCCGGGCAGCCGGGCGGCTCTCTCGCCATTCAGCCTCTGATGAGCGTCATCGCGCCGCTGCGGATCAGCTCGAGCGAGATCAGGAACACCAACACATAGGCGATTTGATAGAACAATCCGGTCGGCGTGCGGCGCACCAGCCAGATGCCGAGGAAATTGGCCGCGACCGCCACCGGCAACAATACCACCGAGCTCGCCAAGCTGGCGGTCGAGAACTGGCCGAGCGCAAAATAAGGGCCGATCTTGAGGAGATTGAGGGCCGCGAAATAGATCGTGTAGGTGCCGACCAAAGTGAGCTTGGGCAGCCGCTGGGGCAGCACATAGACCTGAAACGGCGGGCCGCCTGCCTGCGACAGCGTCGAGGTGAAGCCCGCAACTACCCCCCAGAAGACCCCGCTCGGAATGCCCGGCTGCTTCGGCTGCGGGCTTTGGCGACCGAACCAGGCATTGAGCGCAAACGACATCCCGATCAGTCCGACCACCAGCCGCACGAACGCATCCGATACCACCGTGGCCAGCGCCCACGCGATGCCGATGCCGATGAGGCCGCCTGGCAACATCACCTTCAGGTGCCAAGCGCTCCAATCATGCCGGTAGACCCAGACCGAGATCATGTCCTGCACGATCAGGATCGGCAGCAGGATCGCGGCGGCCTGGAGCGGAGGCAGGATGATGGCCAACAGCGGAGTCGAGATGACCCCGACCCCGGCAAACCCGCCCTTGCTGAGCCCGAGCGCCGTCACCGCGATGATCGCGAGCGGATAGAACAACGGATCCGGAGTGATGTTCATGCGGGCGGGAGAGCGGACCGGAGCGGTCGGATGAGCTTGCGCCGGATCAAAGCGCGCCCGTGCGGGCCGCGCCAGTCGCAATTGTGCATGGCCGATCGCCGGCCGCTCGCGATGCCGGCTTGCAAAAGCGCCCCGGCGGATCACAATTTGCGCGACCTGGACGGAGCCCTATGCAAGCCCGCAGCAGCCGCTACCACGATGTCTATGCGCGCTGGCGCCATGACCCTGAAGGCTTCTGGGCGGAAGCCGCCCAGGACATCGACTGGGTCGAGCCTGCCCGGCGGGTATTCGACCCCGGGGCCGGAGTCCATGGCCGCTGGTTTACGGGCGCGGTCTGCAACACCTGCTGGAACGCCGTCGACCGTCATGTCCAGGGCGGGCGCGGCAGCCAGGCCGCCATCATCTACGATTCGCCGCTGGCGGGAGCCCAGCGCATCATCACCTATGACCGGCTGCTCACCGAGGTGCAGGTGCTGGCCGCCATCCTGCGCGACTTGGGGGTCCAGCAGGGCGATCGCGTCATCCTCTACATGCCGATGGTGCCCGAGGCGGTGATCGCGATGCTGGCTTGTGCCCGCATCGGCGCGGTGCATTCGGTCGTGTTCGGGGGCTTTGCGGCGAGCGAGCTGGCGACCCGCATCGACGACGCCAAGCCGAAAGTCATCCTGTCGGCGAGCTGCGGGCTCGAGCCGGGCCGGCTGGTTCACTACAAGCCGTTGCTCGATGAGGCGCTCAAGCTTGCCGTCGCCAAGCCGGCCGCCTGCCTCATCCTGCAGCGGCCGCAGGCAGAGGCCGGCATGGTGGCCGGGCGCGACCACGATTGGGCGGCCTTGCGCGACCAGGCGATCGTGTTCGCCAAGTCGGTGTGGGATTGCGTTCCGCTCGCCGCCACCGACCCGCTCTACATTCTCTACACGTCGGGGACGACCGGCCGGCCCAAGGGGGTGGTGCGCGACAACGGCGGCCACATGGTGGCGCTCAAATGGTCGATGCACAATCTCTACGGCATCGAGCCGGGCGAGACCTTCTGGGCGGCGTCCGATGTGGGCTGGGTGGTCGGGCACAGCTACATCGTCTATGGGCCGCTCCTGCACGGCTGCACCACGATTCTGTACGAGGGCAAGCCGGTCGGCACGCCCGACGCCGGCGCCTTCTGGCGGGTGATCTCCGAGCACGGGGTGGCGGCCCTGTTCACGGCGCCGACCGCGTTCCGCGCCATCAAGAAGGAGGATCCCCAAGGCAAGCTCGTCGCCCCCTACGACTTGGCCAGGTTCCGCACCCTGTTCCTGGCCGGCGAGCGCGCCGACCCCGACACGGTGATCTGGGCCGAGAAGCTGCTTGGGGTGCCGGTGATCGATCACTGGTGGCAGACCGAGACCGGCTGGGCGATCGCCGGCAATCCGGTCGGGCTCGGCCTCTTGCCGGTCAAGCACGGCTCGCCGACCGTGCCGATGCCGGGCTACGACGTGCGCATCGTCGACGAGAGCTGCCGGGAGGTGCCCGCCGATACGATGGGCTCGATCGTGGTGAAGCTGCCGCTGCCGCCGTCCTGCCTGCCGACGCTGTGGCAGCAGGACGAGCGCTTCCGCGACAGCTACCTCGCGGAATTCCCGGGCTACTACAAGACCGCCGATGCCGGTTTTCTGGATCCGGACGGCTATCTCTATGTGATGGGCCGCACCGACGACATCATCAACGTGGCCGGCCACCGGCTCTCGACCGGCGGCATGGAGGAGGTGCTGGCCGCGCACCCGGACGTGGCCGAATGCGCGGTAGTCGGCATCAAGAACGAACTCAAGGGCGAGGTGCCGTGCGGTTTCGTCGTGCTCAAATCGGGCGTCGAACGGCCCTGCGATCAAATCGAGCGCGAGCTGGTCGCGTTGGTGCGCGAGAAGATCGGCCCGGTGGCAGCCTTCAAGCTTGCCGTCACGGTGGCGCGGCTGCCGAAGACGCGCTCGGGAAAAATTCTCCGCGGCACCATGAAGAAGATCGCCGACGGCGATCCCTGGACCATGCCGGCCACCATCGACGACCCGGCGGTCCTGAGCGAGATCGGTATGGCGCTGAAGGAGAAGGGAATCGCCGGTTGATGCGAAATTTCAGGCAAGCCGGACGTTCGCTCCCTCGTGCCAAATCAATTCGAAATTGCGGCCCGGCATCAGCAGCGTAAACAAAGATAACGGTGTCGACCGCCAGCACTATCGTCCTTCCATGGTCTCATACACAGGGCGTCCCGGTCGCCGATGTCGACCAACGCTCCGCCACCGCGGAAAGTCGGCAAGGCGGGGATTTTCCCCCGCTTTCGTTGCGAGCGAAGCAGCAGGCGCAATCCGGCCTCAACCATTTCGGACATGGTGCGGCGAAGCCCCCGATCCGGTTCCATCATAGCCCCGCCTACTGGCGCGATTGCTTGAAGTACTTGAGATCCGGCGGCGGCTGATCCTTCTTGGTGGGCATCAGCAGGCCGTCGGCGCTCAGGAAATAGGAGCTGTTGCCGATCTGCACGTGCATGTTGCCGACGTTGCAGATGTTTTGCACCAGGTCGCGGTTCACCGGCCGATAGGCCTTATCGATCGTCCATGGGTGTGCCAGCGCATGATCGATGGTGGTCATCACATCGTGAATCGTTTCCGGATGCTCCCGGTCGCGAAACATGTGTTCCTTGATGATGGTCTGGTTGTCCGCGTGCAGCGGGATGCCGGCATTGTCGAAGCTGCGGGGTCCGAGGAAATTGCGGGTCTCGACGTCGAGCTGCGTGTAGCGGCCCTCGCTGTCGTCGCCGCTCCATCGGCCGATCGAGTAGCCGAAGAACGATGGATCGGCATTGGCGGGCCAGTCGCGGCCGTCCGTATAGATGCGGCGCGGCATGGCCTGGGAGAACAGCACATGGGTGACCTTCGGGGTCACCACGAATTCCAGGCCCTGGTTGCCCGCCATGTCGCGCGGCATCCCGCCCGGCAGGCATGAATAGGTCTGGTTGTCGCCCGGGCCGCCCTCGGCCTGATCCTTCAGCCCGGCTTCGAATTTCGCCTGATACTCCGGCGTCAAGGGCGCCTGTTGCCCGCGGCCGGCCGGCTTCATCGGATCGTAACGGTTGCCGCCCGGGGTCGCGACCCAGCGCATCGGCCCGGACCAGTCCGGATAGCGCGCCGGGTCGTATCTGACCGAATCTCTCGATGCTTCTCTTGACGCGTCTTTTGGCGTCTCCTTGGCGGCTTTCTGGGCCTGCGTGCCGCCACTGGCGACGCACAAAGCGGCCACGACGAGGGCTGCTATCGGCTTTCGGCAAAACCAAAGCATGGGCGGTCCTCCCGGCACGGGTGCTCAGACCGCGCAATGCTCGCCCCAGATGGCTGCCGGATCAAGGGCTACTCGCTCTTGCCGCCGCCGATCTGCTTAAGCTTGGCGAACACCGCATCGACATTGAGCTCCTCGGCGGGTTTCTTCTCCTCCGGCTCCGGCTGGTGGCGGGCCGCGGTGGTCTCCGAGGCCGGCAGCAGGGTTGCGCCTTGGGCCTCGATGTCGACCGGCTTCTCCTTGGCGGCGCGATGCACTTCGAGGTCGAGGTCGATCTGCGAGCACAGCCCGAGCGTCACCGGATCCAGCGGCTGTAGATTCTGCGCGTTCCAATGGGTCCGCTCACGGATCGCCTGGATGGTCGACTTGGTGGTGCCGACCAGCCGCATGATCTGGCTGTCCTTGAGCTCAGGATGGTTGCGCACCAGCCACAGGATGGCATTGGGCCGGTCCTGGCGGCGGGAGACCGGCGTGTAGCGCGGCCCCTTCTTGCGGGCCGCTTCCGGCGTGCGAACCTTGCTGTCCAGGATCTTGAGCCGGTATTCGGGATCCGCCACGCCCTTGTCGATCTCCTCGCGGGTCAGCTGGCCGGTGAGGATCGGATCAAGACCCTTGATGCCCTGCGCCGCATCCCCATCCGCTATGGCCTTCACCTCGAGCGGGTGCAGCTTGCAGAAGTCGGCGACCTGCTCGAAGGACAGCGCCGTGTTCTCGACAAGCCAGACTGCCGTTGCTTTCGGCATCAGCGGTGGATGGGCCATGGCAAAATCTCCTCTGCGCTCCGCCCGCCCCTGTCGGAAGCGAAGCCCCTGAAGTCATCAACGATGACTGGAAAAGTGGCTGGAATATAGGCATGGCGGTAGGCCGTGTCCAATGGCTTGTTGGTTTTCCCTTGACGGGAGACGCCGCCACCGATAGCCGGCCGGCTTGATCGGAGCACAAGATGGCGGTCTACACCGATGTTGCGGCGGAGGAGCTCGGGGCCTTCCTGGCCGGCTACGATATCGGCGAGCTGCTCGCCTATAAGGGCATTGCCGAGGGGGTCGAAAACTCAAATTTCCTGGTCCATACCAGCCAGGGCAACTTCATTCTGACTCTCTACGAGAAACGCGTGGCGGCAGCCGACCTCCCGTTCTTCCTGGGCCTCATGGAGCACCTGGCCGGCCGCGGCATCACCTGCCCGCAGCCGGTCAAGAATCGGCAGGGCGCCATGCTGGGCACGGTCGCCGGCAAGCCGGCCGCGATCATTACTTTCCTGGACGGCATGTGGCTGCGCCGGCCGGCGGCCGGCCATTGCGGCGCGCTCGGCGAGGCGCTCGCCAAGCTCCATCGCGCCGGCGCCGATTTCCCGGGCCGGCGGGCCAATACGCTGTCGGTCGAAGGGTGGCGGCCGCTCTACGACGCGGTGGCGACGCGCTGCGATGGCGTGCAGCCGGGCTTGTCTGCCGGGCTTGCGGCCGAGCTGGCGCAGCTCGAATCCGCCTGGCCCCGCCACCTGCCGCAGGGAGTGATCCATGCCGACCTGTTTCCCGACAATGTCTTTTTCCTCGGCGACAAGCTGTCGGGCCTCATCGACTTCTACTTCGCCTGCACCGATGCGCTCGCCTATGATCTCGCCATCTGCCTCAATGCCTGGTGCTTCGAGCCGGATCATTCCTACAACGTGACCAAGGGCAGGAACCTGTTGCAGTCCTACGCAGCCGTGCGCCCGCTGTCGCCGGCCGAGCGGGCGGCCCTGCCGATGCTGGCGCGCGGCGCGGCGCTGCGGTTTCTGCTGACGCGTCTGGTCGACTGGTTCGACGAACGCGGCGCCGCGCTGGTCAAGCGGAAGGACCCGCTGGAATATTTCCGCAAGCTGCGTTTCCATCAAGCCGTCGCCAGCGTACGCGATTACGGGATCGACGGATGAGACATCGGGGCATTTTCAGGGACAGCATGGCCCGCGACGGGTTCGGCCGAAGGTCGGTCCGCTGATAGATTCGAGCAAGGGTGGTGGCGGGTTTTCGTTCCGAAAACGCGCCGATGCAAAAGGGGGTGCCGGCCG
Source organism: uncultured Alphaproteobacteria bacterium (assembly GCA_963725185.1). Classification (GTDB taxonomy): domain Bacteria; phylum Pseudomonadota; class Alphaproteobacteria; order Rhizobiales; family Xanthobacteraceae; genus VAZQ01. Next base: position 864,059 of record CAVRXO010000006.1, on the reverse strand, counting down.
TGAGCGAACCGCACGTCGTCATTCATACCGACGGAGCTTGCTCGGGAAATCCCGGGCCGGGTGGGTGGGGCGCGATCCTGGCCTTCGGTACCCGCCGCAAGGAGCTCAAGGGCGGCGAGCCCCACACCACCAACAATCGCATGGAGCTGATGGCCGCGATCGCGGCTCTTGAGGCGCTCAAGCGGCCCTGCCTGGTCGATCTGCACACCGACAGTCAATACCTGCGCAACGGCGTCATGACCTGGATCAATCAATGGAAGCGCAACGGCTGGCGCACCGCCGACAAGAAGCCGGTCAAGAACGTGGACCTGTGGCAGCGGCTGGAGGCGGCTTTGGCCCCGCACCGCGTTCGCTGGCATTGGGTGAAAGGCCATGCCGGCGACGCCATGAACGAGCGCGCCGATGTGCTCGCCCGCGAGGGGATCGCGGCGGTACGGGCCGGCGCGGTCGGCGCCCTGTCCGACAAGTCGCCGACCTGAGGTTTTGGCTTGCGCCGGAATGTATGGCGACAACGCTCCCCGGATCGGCGCGTTGCAGATAGCGCTAGCGGTTAGAGCTGCTTGAGCAGAGTGTCGCCGCCCGAGACCTCGACCTTGCCGGGCGCTTCCTCGATATTGAGCTTCTTCACCACGCCATCCTCGACCAGCATGGAATAACGCTTCGAGCGCGTGCCGAGCCCGTTGCCCGAGCCGTCGAAGGACAAATCCACGGCCTTGGCGAATTCACCATTGCCGTCGGCGAGGAATTCGAGGCCGTCGGAGGCGGTGGCTTTCTTCCAGGCGTCCATCACGAACACGTCATTGACGCTGGTCACCGCGATCGTATCGATCCCCTTGGCCCTGATGGCATCGGCGCTTTGCAGGATCGAAGGCACGTGCATCTTGTGGCAGGTGCCGGTGAAGGCGCCCGGTACCGCGAACAGCGCCACTTTTTTGCCCTTGAATATGTCGTCGGTGGTTTTCCAGGCCGGGCCGTCCGGGGTTCCGACTCTGAATTTGGCGTTGGGGAGATGATCGCCGACCTTGATGGGCATGACTTAGGTCCTTTTCGATTCGCGGGGGGATTCGTACTTGATGTCGCGCCGCGGAACCCTGCGGGCAACCGCAGCACAAATTAGAGCATTTTCAGGAAAAGTGGACTCCGGTTTTCCGTCCGGAAATGCGACAGCGCAAACGTGCCGGAGGAATTAGTCGAGATGGATCGGAACCTCAATCGCATCGCCGTCGGTGACGGCGGTGAGGTTGATGGTGACCCCTTCATATTTGACCCCGGGCGGGGCGCCGTCGAGCTCGAAGGCGAAACGTTGCAGCCCGCCGGGGGCGCCGGCGACCGCGGCCGGCAGCGGCAGGGACCATTGCTCGGTCGGTCCCTCGGCAAACAGATCGACCGCTGCGCCCGGCGGCGCCGCCACGTCGACAATGACGCGCGGCCGATCGCCGCCCTCCTCACGCCGGACCGCGCGGATTGCGAGCGCCGAAGGCGCGCCGAGTGCCACCTTGCGGGGGACGCGGGCTTCGGCGGCTGCGAGGCGCGCATCCTGAGCGCTCTGCCCGCCCGCGAGAACAAGCTCAGCCTTGGTCTGGGCCGGCACGCACAGCTTCTCGCAGATCGCGTAGTCGAGCTTGACCCGCACGGTGATCGGCTTGGCCGCCTGCTGCGGCGTCACGCGCAGCGGCAGGATCACGTCGCGGTCATACCCGATGGTGTCGAGGCCGGCCTCCTGCATCTTTTGGGGCGCCGGCCACAGCACCTCGACGGCTTTGACATTCTGCGATCCGGCGAAGTCGAAATGCGGCGGAACGCCGGCGTCGCCCGGATAACGCCAATAAGTGTGCCAGCCTGGCTTGAGCCTGATCTCGATGCCGGCGCGAAGCGGCGCCGGACCGGACGGCCGCGCGCCTGCGATCAGTCGCATGGCGCTGCGGGCATCGCCGTCCCAAGGCGAGGCATCGTCGGCCGCGCGAGCACGGACCGTACCCGCCAGCCCGAGCGTGACCAACAACATTGCGGCAATTGACCGCCGCGCGCGCAACCTGTGCACCGTCATGACAACGGGGTGTAGGTGTGAAATGTGTCGCGCGCCATTGAATTCATCGTGAAGGCGTCCGGATCGGCGGCATCGGCCGGCCGGCGCAGCGAGCCACAGGACTGCATGAAAAAGACACATAGCGTGTTTTCAATCGGATCCGGCGGAGAATTGTGATGCAAGCCGGTTGAACTTTTTCCGTCACGCCGCATTTGCAAATGTCGGTCAATCGGGTAGCATTTCGACATGAAAGTTGGTCGCAAGAGCGCCACCTCCGGTCAAGAAGGCGGCGGCAAGGACAACGGCCCGACGACGCCGGCCTCGGATCCGCTGAAGTCCGTCGCCGATCCGCGCGCGACGCCGGTCGGCAGATCGAAAGCGCCGGGCAAGGGCGTCAAGCGCGGGTTTTTGGACGGTCAAATGCTGATCGCGATGCCGTCCATGGGCGATGAGCGTTTCGCCCGTGCCGTGATCTACATGTGTGCCCATTCGGCGGACGGCGCCATGGGCATCATCGTCAACCAGCCGGCGGCCCATATCAGCTTCTCCGATCTCCTGGTGCAGCTCGAAGTGCTGCCGCCGGCCGATCTGATCCAGCTTCCCCGCCAAGCCGGCGGCGTGAAGGTGCTCAAGGGCGGTCCGGTCGATACCCAGCGCGGCTTCGTGCTCCACAGCGCCGACTTCTTCATCGAGAACTCGACGCTGCCGATCGACGAGGGCATCTGCCTGACCGCGACGCTGGACATCCTCAAGGCGATCGCCCGCGGCGCCGGGCCGAAAAGCGCGGTGCTCGCGCTCGGCTATGCGGGCTGGGCGCCGGGCCAGCTGGAGGACGAGATTCACCAGAACGGCTGGCTGCACTGCGCGGCCGATCGCGAGCTCATCTTCGGTGCCGACACCGAGGGCAAATACTTACTGGCCCTGAAGAAGATCGGCATCGAGGTCGGCATGCTGTCGAGCGAGGCCGGGCACGCGTAGCAGGCATGAGTGATCAGAGATCGGTAATCAGTCAGATTGCGGTTTTCTGATTACTGACCACTGATTGCTGTTCCCTGATCACTGCCTCGCCAATTCGAGCCGGTCGGACTGCAGCAGCGCCTTGGCGTCGTCGGCGCTCATCGGCTCGCCGAAAATGAAGCCCTGGGCAAATTCGCATCCGAGCTGGTAGAGCTCGACGGCATCCGAATCCGATTCAGCGCCTTCCGCCACCACCTCCATGCCGAGATCGTGCGCCAGCGCGATGATCGAGCGCAGGATCACCGGCCGCGTCCCCTTGCTGCTGGCCCGCACGAACGACTGGTCGATCTTGATCGTGTCGAACGGAAAGCGCTGCAGATAGGCGAGCGAGGAATGCCCGGTGCCGAAATCGTCGAGGGCGAGGCCGGCGCCCAGCTCGCGGATGCGGTGCAGCATCTGCGCGGCATGCTCCGGATTCTCCATCACCAGCGATTCGGTGAGCTCGAGCTTGAGCGTGCCGCGCGCGAGCCCGGAGCGCGCGATGACGGTGCGCAGATCGTGAATGAGGTCCTGCCGCAGCAATTGACGCGACGACACGTTGACGCTGGCGAAGATCGGCTCCCGATGGCGCGCGCCGCGTTGCCAGGCGCTGAGCTGGCGGGCGGTGCGTTCCAGCATGAACAGGCCGAGGTCGACGATCAGCCCGATCTCCTCGGCGATGGCGATGAAGTCGGACGGCGACATGCGCCCCATCTTGGGATGGTCCCAGCGCGCCAGCGCCTCGAAGCCGGCAACCGAGCGGTCCTCCAGCCGGATGATCGGCTGGTAGAGGATCGAGATCTCGTCGCGCTCGAGCGCGCGGCGCAACTCCAATTCCAGCGTCAGCCGGTCGCTCTTGCGCGCGCGCATCGACGGCTTGAACACTTCGATGCGATCGCCGCCGATGCGCTTGGCATGATACATCGCGAGCTCGGCGTCCTTGAGCACCTCCTCGGCCTTGTTCGGCTGCCCGTCGCCGAGCGCGATCCCGATCGAGGCGGTCACGAAGATCTCCCGGTCGTTGAAGGTGATCGGCGCCCGCAGCGCGCGCCGCAGCGTCTCCACGAAGGCGATGATGCGGTCGGATTCCTTTTCCGACATGATGATGAAGGCGAACTGGTCGCCGGAAAGCCGCGCCAGCGTATCCTGCGGCTTGAGCAGCCGGCCGAGCCGACGGGCGAGCGTCAGCAGGATCGAGTCGCCGACCGCGATCCCGACCGAATCGTTGACTTGCTTGAAACGATCGAGATCGACCACGCCCACCGTCAGGCGGATGGTGGCGTCGGCCTTGGAGAAGGCGAGCACGCCTTCGAGCCGGTCGATGAACAGCTCGCGATTGGGCAGCCCGGTCAGGTTGTCGTGCACGGCGTCGTGCAGCAGGCGCTCCTCCGCATTCTTGAACTCGGTGACGTCGGTGAGCGTGCCCACGATACGCACGACCTCGCCGTCGGACCCCACGACCGGGCGCGCCTTCAAGGCGAACCAGAGATAGTGGCCGTCGGGGGCGCGCAGGCGGAAGTCCTGCGTGAGCCGGCCGCGGCGTTGCTCCAGCACGCTGTCGAGCGCGGCGCGGAAGCGATCGCGGTCGAGCGGATGCAGCACCTCGAGCCAGCGCGCGGCCGATCCTTCCAGCGTGCCGCGCCTGAGCCCCAGCAGGGCTTCGGTTTCCGGGCTGGTGAACACCTTGTCGGAGGACACATCCCAATCCCAGATCATGTCGCCGGAGCCGGTGAGCGCCAATGCCCGACGCTCCACGTCGGTGACGATGCCATGGGTGATCCCGCCCGCGAAGGCATGCTGCATCACCGTGAAGCCGATCAGCATGACGATCAGAACCAGGCCGCCGAGCAGCGCCGGGGCCACGATGTCGTTGGTCAAGACCCCGGTCACCGCGAAACCCGCCGCGATCACCCACACCACCAGCAGGAGCCAGGTCGGAATGAGCAGAACGGCGCGATCGTAGCCGTGGAACGAAAGATAGACGACCAGCCCGAAGCCGAGCACCGCGACCGCCAGCAGCGACAAACGCGCGATGCCGGAGGCGACCGCCGGATCAAACAACGCCACCGCGACCAGGGCGCCCAGAAAGGCGAGCCAGCCCAGCGTGATGTGCGAATAGCGCACGTGCCAGCGATTGAGATTGAGATAGGCGAACAGGAACACCAAGAGGGTGGCGGCCAGGATGGCTTCGCCGGCCGCCCGCCAGACCCGTTCGGCATCCGCCGAGATCTCGAAGACCTTGCCCCAGAAGCCGAAGTCGATGCCGATATAGACCAGCACCGCCCAGCCCAGCGCCGCGGCCGCCGGAAACATCACGCTGCCCTTCACCACGAACAGGATGGTCAGGAACAGCGCCAGCAATCCGGCGATCCCGATCACGATGCCGTAGAACAAGGTGATGCTGTTGATCTTGTCCTTGTAGGCGTCGGGCTCCCAAAGATAGAGCTGCGTCAGCTTGTCGGTGCGCAGCTCCATCACGTAGGTCATGACGCTGCCGGGATCGAGCGTGATGCGAAAAATATCCGCGGTGGCGCTGTCCTGGCGGTCCGGCCGGTCGCCGCTCGCTGGTGATGCTGACGACGCGCGAGAGGCCGAGATCGGGCCACAGCAGGCCGGAGCCCACCATGCGGTAGTGCGGAACGACGATCAGGCGCTCGAGCTGCTCGTTGCCCGTATTGGTGAGCGCGAACACCGCCCAGTTGGTATTGCCCTCGCGCGCGCGCACGTCCATGCGCTGCACGATGCCGTCGGGCCCCGGGCGCGGCCGATACCAGCAGGCGGTCGGTGTCGGTGCGATGGCGCTCGACCGCGGCCGTCAGATCGAGTGCGGCGGCATCCTGCGGCACGTTGACCGCCTCGACCGCGCCGGCGGGCGGGGCGCCGGCCAAAACGATCGCGCCGACCGTGGCGATCGTGACGATCGTGACGATCGCCAGCCGAGCGGCGACGCGGACGAAACCCAAACGACGATCTCCAAATGCGAGAGCCCGATAGGCAAGAGCCCAGCCGAACTCGCCCGCGCGGCCGATCGGCGCCGGGACGAGCGCGGCCTCACTGCTATCCAACATTACGTCGATTTCGCGGCCCGGCACTCGGTGGCCGCGCCACTTGGCGGCCGCGCGGCCAGGCCGCGTGCGGCTTTGCGGCCCGCCCGCCTGGCATCGCGCGCGAAGCCGCGCAGGCGCGCGCGAAACCCACGGATCTCATGAGTGCCTGCACGGTTCACAGGGTCAGCACGATCTTGCCGATATGAGCGCTCGTCTCCATCCGCGCATGCGCCGCAGCAGCCTCACCGAGCGCAAACGTGCTGTCGATGACGGGCTTCATCCGGCCGGCGGCGATCAACGGCAGGACGTGTTGCTCGACCGCGCGCGCGATCGCGGCTTTGTCCTCGACCGCGCGGGCGCGCAGCGTCGAGCCGGTATGGGTCAGGCGCTTGAGCATGATGCGGCGGAAATCGACCGTGGCCTTCGGGCTGCCCTGAAAGGCGATCTGCACCACGCGCCCCTCGATTGCGGCGGCCTCGTAGTTGCGCTCGATGTAGTCGCCTCCGACCATGTCGAGAATAACATCGGCGCCTCGCCCCTTCGTGGCGGCCTTGGTGGCGGCCACGAAGTCTTCGTCCTTGTAGTTAATGGCGACGTCGGCGCCGAGCCGGCGGCAGGCCTGGCATTTCTCCGCCGTGCCGGCCGTGGTGATCGCGCGCGCGCCGTTGGCTTTGGCGAGCTGGATGGCGACCGTGCCGATGCCCGATGAGCCGCCGTGCACCAGCAAGGTCTCGCCGGCCTTGAGGGCGCCGCGCTCGAAGACGTTGTGCCAGACCGTGAATAACGTCTCCGGAAGCGCCGCCGCCTCGATCAGCGACAGGTTCGCCGGGATCGGCAGAGCGAGACCTTCATGGACCGGGCAGAACTGCGCATAGCCGCCTCCGACCACCAGCCCCATGACCTTGTCGCCCGGCTTCCAGCGCTCGACCTTGGGGCCGAGCGCAACCACTTCGCCGGCGATCTCGAGGCCCGGAATGTCGGTGGCGCCGGGCGGAGGCGGATAGAGGCCCTTGCGCTGCATCACGTCCGGCCGGTTGACGCCGGCGGCGGCGACTTTCACCAGCACCTCGTGCTCGCCCAGCACCGGCACCGGCCGCTCCTGCGGCACCAGCACCTCCGGCCCCCCCGGCGAGCGGATCACGATGGCGGTCATGCGGGCCGGAACCGTGCTCATGGGGTGGTCCACTTGTAGACGCTTGGCGGCAGCGTCACTTTTACTAGTGGGCCAATTTACTAGTGGGCCAAGTCCCCTGTGACAACCGCGATCAATGTGACAACCGGGAAGCCGGCCGTTATGGTTGCGGTCGCGGAGCCCGTCATGGCAGCGATCGACGACGACGACCGGCCGAAAAAGAAGATCTCCCACGAGATCGGACAGGATCTTTCATTGCTTTCGGTCAGGGAGCTCGACGAGCGCATCGTCTTGCTGCGGGGCGAGATTGCCCGGCTCGAGGCCGACAAGACCAGGAAGCAGGCCTCCCGCCAAACCGCCGATCAGTTCTTCAAGAAGTGAGCGCCCGCTGGCCCGTTTTCGATCGGCAAACCAAGGGCTGCCGGCTGCCCAAGCAAAATTTCTTCGATATCTTAATTCCTCGTTAAGCTTTCTCGATCATTAGTCATGTCGTCCATACTTCTGGACATCGAGTGGCTCCTGTCCACTCTGTTTGACGCCTCCCTGTTAACCTTTGAGCCGCCGGAAACGGCGGCTCCTTTTTTTGCCGGCCCGTTTCGGGCCAGGTCCGGCCCCGCCTGCAAGCGGGCGGTTGCCGGCACGGGTACCACGACCCAGCATTCTCCATTGCGCTGCCGTGGAATTGAAGCAAGGCATTGATCTTGCTGGCGGTGTGGTCCAGTTGGGGCGTGCTCGGGTGCGCCCGGATCGCCCGGAAGAGGCGCCGCGGTCGCTGACGGCGAGCGTGGCCGCGCGGCAACTATGTCTCAATCTTCGTTGCGCGGGCGCTGGACATCGGGCCTTAAGCTGCGCAATGCTGCGTCTCGCCGGGTGGGTGGCTGGCGCACCATTAAGAAACTGTCAGTTGCGTTGAAGTGTGAGGCGTAGATGTCCGAACAGTTGGTCAACGAGGCAGGGCCCGTTTCCTTCGGCGAACGGCTCGCGAATTCGCAGGTCTTTGCCGACCTGTTCCGCGACGGAATGGCGCTGGTCGAGGAGACGGCGAGCTATCTCGACGGGCCCGGCCGCAAGGAATCCAAGAAGCTCGAACGGATGGCGGCGCTCGCCTATGCGACCGAGAGCATGCGGCTGACGACGCGCCTCATGCAGCTGGCGTCCTGGCTGCTGTTGCATCGTGCCGTCAAGGAAGGCGAAATGTCGCTGGCCCAGGCCAACAAGGAGAAGACCAAGGTCAAGCTGGCGGGCGCCGAGGCGGGCAGCGAGGACAGCATCAAGCTCCTGCCCGAGCCGCTGCGCGGCCTGATCGCGCGTTCCAAGACGCTGCAGGCCGACATCCGCCGGCTTGATGCGACCATGCATGCACGACCGGACTTGACCCTCAACAACCGCAGCAACCCGGTGGAGCGGCAGCTCGGTCTGCTCAAGGCCGCGTTCGAGACGGATGATATCTGAGCGCCGCGGCGAGCGGGCAGCCGCCGGTTCTGCGCGGGCGCCCGTCCCGGAACGGCTCTATTCCTTCTTGAGGAAGCCCGAGAACTTCTTCTGGAAGCGCGACAGCCGGCCGCCGCGGTCGAGCAATTGCTGCTGACCACCGGTCCAGGCCGGATGCGACTTCGGGTCGATATCGAGCCGCAGCGTGTCGCCCGGCTTGCCCCAGGTGGTCCGGGTGGTGAATTCGGTGCCGTCGGTCATCACCACCTTGACGCTGTGATAATCGGGATGGGTATCGGGTTTCATGGCTCTATCGTCCCGCGCGGCATGGCCGGCACTGAAGTTCTGGTTGATTGATGAGAAGTGGCGGCTCTATACCGCAGGCCGTCGCGGGAAACAAGGCAGCGTGGCAATTGGTGGCAATTGGTGCCAATTGCCAGCGATGGGCCAAGCGGGCATTGTCGAGCCGATCCGCCCTAAGGCCTCGCCCTAGGGCCTGCCGGTCCGGGCCCCGTGATCAGCGTTGACCGGTGATAAGACCGGACCGGGAGGTCGTGCGTCCCATGAATGTGGTTGAGAGACCCGCGGCGCGTCCGCCGCAAGCCATTGCGCCAGCGCCCGCGGAGGCGCCGGCCGCGGCGGCACCGCCCCCCCGCAAGGCCAAGCTGCGGCCGCTGCTTTCGCTCGCGCCCTATGTCTGGCGCTACCGCGGGCGCGCCACCGCGGCCATCTGCGCGCTCGTCCTGGCGGCGCTCGCCACATTGGCGGTGCCGATCGCGGTTCGACGCATGATCGACTTCGGTTTCACCAGCGAAGGCGCGCACCTGATCAACAGCTATTTCTCGGTGATGATCGCCGTCGTGGGCTTGCTCGCGCTCGCCAGCGCCATGCGGTTTTACCTCGTCACCACGCTCGGCGAGCGCATCGTCGCCGACCTGCGCGGCGAGGTTTTCGCCCATCTGACCTCGCTCTCCTCGGCCTTCTTCGACGAGGCCAAGACCGGCGAGATGGTTTCGCGGCTCACCGCCGATACCACCCAGATCAAGGCCGCGGTCGGATCCTCGGTTTCGGTCGCGTTGCGCAACCTGGTCCTGTTTGTGGGCGCCTCGATCATGATGGTGATCACGAGCCCGAGCCTGTCGGCCTATGTGCTCGCCGCCATTCCTTTGATCGTGCTGCCGCTTTATGGGTTCGGGCGCTCGGTGCGCCAACGTTCGCGCTTGGCGCAGGATGCGCTGGCGGAGGCGTCGGCCTATGTGTCCGAATTGATCAGCGCCATCCGCATCCTGCAGGCCTTCACCAACGAGACGCTGGCGATCGGTCGGTTTCGGCAGGCGGTCGAGCACGCCTTCCGGGCCGCCGTCCTGTCGACCCGCGCGCGTGCGATCCTCACCGCCATCGCGATATTCCTGGTCTTCGCCAGCGTTGTGGTGGTGCTGTGGGTCGGCGCCCAGGACGTGCTGGCCGGCACGATCACGCCGGGGCGGCTGTCGCAGTTCCTGCTGTTCGCGGTGCTGGCGGCCGGCGGCCTGGGCGAGCTTTCCCAGGTCGGCGGCGAAGTCGCGGCCGCCTCGGGCGCCGCCGAGCGCCTGTTCGAGATCCTGGCGATCAAGCCCGCGATCGAGTGCCCCGCGCAGCCGGTCGGGCTGCCGGTGCCGGCGCGCGGCGAAGTGGAGTTTCAGACCGTCGGTTTTTCCTATCCGGCGCGGCCGGACGTGCGCGTGCTCGACGGCATCTCGCTGCGCGTGCGGCGCGGCGAGAAAGTCGCCCTTGTCGGCCCCTCGGGCGCCGGCAAGAGCACGATCTTTCACCTGCTGCTGCGATTCTACGATCCCTCCTCCGGCACCGTCACGTTCGATGGCGTGCCGCTGACCAAGGCGGATCCATTCGCGCTGCGCCAAAGGATCGCCCTGGTGCCGCAAGACGCGGTCGTGTTCGGGGAACGATCCGCGACAACATCCGGTTCGGGCGCCCGCAGGCGAGCGATGCCGAGGTCGCGCAGGCGGCCGATCTCGCGCTCGCCTCCGAGTTCATCCACCGGCTGCCGCTGGGCTTCGACGCCCTGGTGGGCGAGCGCGGCGTGACGCTTTCCGGCGGCCAGCGCCAGCGCATCGCGATCGCGCGCGCCATCCTGCGCGACGCCCCGCTCCTGTTGCTCGACGAGGCGACCTCATCGCTCGATGCCGAAAGCGAAACGCTGGTCAAGGCGGCGCTCGAGCATCTGATGCAGGAGCGCACCACGCTGGTCATCGCGCACCGGCTGGCGACCGTGCAGTCCTGCGATCGAATTCTGGTGATGGAGGCCGGCCGCATCGTCGAGGAGGGCACCCACGAGCGCCTCGCCGCCGGTGGCGGCCTGTACGCGCGGCTGGCGAAGCTGCAGTTCCAGAACACCTGATCGCCGCGAGGCGCGGATTCGTCCGCCGCCGGCAGCATCACGGTCGCCAAGCCATTTTGTAGAATCGGCGCCCCTGAGCGCGGATTGACGTCGCTTCCGGTGACGGCGAATCCCTGCTTTTCGTAGAACCGGATGGCGCGAGCATTGTCGGCGTTGACCGCCAGATCGAGCCCCGTTGGCGAGAGCCGCTTGGCTTCGGCCAAGAGCGCGTCGGCGACCATGGAGCCCCACGCCTCCGGTGCGACCACGATCTGATCGAGATAGCCGGTGCTGCGGTCCACGGTCACGAAGCCGACCAGTTGGCCGGCCTGCTCGGCGAGGGTGATGGTCGCGGTCGGCAGGAGCTCGGTGCGCCAGCGTTGCCGCCACCAGTCGAGGCGCGCCGAAAAGTCCAAGCGCGGATAGGCGATCTGCCAAGCTCCGGCGCCAGAGCTCGATGGCTGCCTCCTCGTCGGTCGCGAGGTAGGCCCGCAGCGTGACGGCGGGTGCGCTCACCGCTCCGTCAGCTTCAGCTCGATGCGGCGGTTGCGGCTGTAGGCCTCCTCGGTCCGGTCGGTATCGATCGGCTGGAACTCGCCGAACCCGGCGGCCACCAGCCGCTGCGGCGAGACCCCCTTGCTGATCAGGTATTGCACGACCGAGATCGCGCGCGCGGCCGAGAGGTCCCAGTTCGATTTGAATTGCGTGCTGAAGATCGGGCGCACGTCGGTGTGACCGTCGACCCGCAGCACCCAGGCGATCTCCCCGGGGATCTTCTTCTCCAGATCGAGCAAGGCGGCGGCGAGCCCGTCGAGCTCGACGCGTCCCTCGGGCTTGAGCACCGCCTGGCCGGTGTCGAAGAACACCTCGGACTGGAACACGAAGCGGTCGCCGACGATCCGGATATCGGGCCGATCGCCCAGAATGGTGCGCAACCGGCCGAAGAAATCCGACCGGTAGCGCGAAAGCTCCTGGACCCGCTGTGCGAGCGCGACGTTGAGGCGCTGGCCCAGATCCGCGATCTGGACCTGCGCATCCTTGTCCTTCTGGGCCGAGGCGTCGAGCGCGTCCTGCAATGCCGCCAGCTGGCGCCGCAGCGCCGCGATCTGCTGGTTGAGCACCTCGACTTGCGCCAGGGCGCGGCCGGAGATGCGCTTTTCGGCGTCGAGCGCGCCGGAAAGCTCGACCACCTTGCCTTGCGCGTCGCTGGCTCCATTGCCGGAGGCGCCTTCGTAGAGGCCCTTGTAGCGATCACGCTCGCCTTCGGTCGCGGCCAGATTGGAGCGCAGCTGCGCGAGCTCCTCCTCGACGCTCACCTTGCCGGATTTTTCCAGCGACAACAGCTCGGTGAGCTGCTCGATCTGGGCGTTGAGGCGGCTCAGCGCGGTGTCCTTCCCGGACACTTCCTGCGACAGGTAGAACTGGACGACCACGAACACCGTGAGCAGGAAGATGATGCCGAGCAGCAAGGTCGACAACGCGTCGACGAAGCCGGGCCAGTAATTCATGCCGGTGTCACGGCTGCGGCGGGCAAGGGCCATGCTTGTACCTGATCGGTCGCTACTTGCTGTTGACGTTCTCGCGCACCAGGATCTCCAGCAGGCGGCGGATCTCGCGGTGCTGCTCGGCCTGCGAATCGACCCAGTCGCGGATCATCTGCTGCTCGGTGCGCATGTGGTGCACCAGGCCCTGGATCGCCTCCGCCAGATTGGCCATGGCGGTGGTTGCCGCCCGATTCCCGCCGCCCTCGGCGATCACCTCCTTCAGGCGGTCGATCGCGACCCGCATGTCGCCCGGCGCTGCGCCGGCGGATATTCCCGCCTCCGAGCCGGCGCCGAGGTCGCGCACCGTGGTGGACAGCCAATCCTCGAGGTCGATGTAGAAGCGGTTCTGGGCCTGGCTGGACTGCAGGTCGAGGAAACCCAGCACCAGCGAGCCGGCGAGGCCGAACAGCGATGACGAAAACGAGATGCCCATGCCGCTGAGCGGTGCGGCCAAGCCCTCGCGCAGCGAATCGAATGTGGATTGGGCATCGCCCCCGACCTTGAGCGTATTGATGACGCCCCCGACCGAGCCGACCGTGACGATGAGGCCCCAGAAGGTGCCCAGGAGGCCGAGGAAGACCAGCAGCCCCGTCATGTAGCGGGAAATGTCGCGCGCCTCGTCGAGCCGGGTGGCGATCGAATCGAGGATGCCGCGCATCATCGTCGAGGAAATCGCCATCCGCCCCATGCGATCGCCGAGGATCGACGCCATCGGGGCCAACAGGACCGGCGGCCGCTCGACCGCGAGACCCGGATCGGCCAGCCGGAAGCCGTTGACCCAACTGACCTCCGGGTACAGCCGGATGACCTGCCGGAAAGTCAGCAGGATGCCGATAACCAGCACGAAGATGATCACCGTGTTGAGGCCGACATTGGACAGGAACGCGACCGCGATCTGCTTGTAGAGGATGACCACCACGAGCGCGCACAGGACCAGGAACACCATCATCCGGACCAGAAAAATCCGGGGCGAGGACAGCTTCAGCGGATCGAGGTCATGCGCCATGGGGCGTGGGCCAGCGCTCGTTAAAGGCGACACATATCACATACCCTGCACATACTATGCAGTCGCACGCGATGCAGCGCACATACGCAGGGACACTACGGTGCACATACTATGCCATCGGCGCCCCATGACATAGGCGACGCAAGCGGAAAAAGCAGGATTGCAGCAAAAATCATTGTCATTTTGGAACTCGCTTTCCGGAACCCGCCTTCACGCGGCAACGGGGTGTGGGACGACTCAGCGTCAAGATCTTGCCGCCGCGTTGAGCAGACGAAGAAGCTCGTGCTGGATCGCCTCGTTGCCGGCCACGACGTCGCCGCTGATCCAGGGCGTGTCGCCCTGCTGGAGGTCGGTGACGAACCCGCCGGCCTCGCGCACCAGAATAAGTCCGGCCGCGATATCCCACGGCGAGAGATCGCGCTCCCAGAAGCCGTCGAAGCGTCCGGCCGCGACCCAGGCCAGGTCGAGCGCAGCGGCTCCGAATCGGCGCAACCCGGCCACCTTGGCCTGCACGGCAGCCAGCTCGCGGCTGGCGAGCTCGAGGTCGCCGCGTCCCAGATGCGGCAAGCCGCAGGCGACGACCGCATCGCCGAGCCGCTTGCGGGCCGCCACCCGCAGCCGCTGATTGTTCAGAAAGGCGCCCTTGCCGCGCTCGGCGGTGAACAGCTCCTCGCTGATCGGATTGTAGACCAGGCCGGCGACGATCATGCCGTCGCGCTCGAGCCCGATCGAGATCGCGAAGTGTGGAATGCCGTGCAGGAAATTCGAGGTGCCGTCGAGCGGATCGACGATCCAGGTATGGGTTTCGTCGGTGCCGGCGCGGCGGCCGCCTTCCTCCCCCACAAAGCCGTAGCCGGGGCGCGCCGCCGAAAGCTCCGTGCACAATATCTCCTCGGCCCGGCGATCGGCCGCGCTGACGTAATCGGCCGGCCCCTTCAGGGACACCTGCAGGTGCTCGACCTCGCCAAAGTCGCGCTTGAGCGTGCGCCCGGCCTTCTGCGCGGCCTTGATCATGACATTGAGGAGCGCGGATCGGAGCATGCAGGCCTCGCGGGTTGAAGCGGTTCGCTGGTGCGGTCGTCCGCGATGGCGGGTGCTCGATGAACGGCCCCCTGGCTGCAAAGGTTGCGAGGAATGCAGGCTCCGCCGCGGAGCCGGGCATATCGGCCGAGGCTCGATCTGCCTGCCGGGCGCGGGCGCGTCAAGAGTGCGATGGCTTGATCGCCTCGAGCCACGGCTGCGCCGCCTTCTCGCCGGCGGCCTTCACCTCAGGCTTTTGGTCGCTCATGAACTCGTCGAGCGCGACATCGCCGTCGCCGCCCGCCTTGGCGATCAGATGCCATTTGATGGCCTCCACCGGATTGGCCGGCACCCCTTTGCCGTTTGCCAACAGGTTGGCCAGGCGGTTCTGGGCCACCGGATTGCCCTTGCGGGCCGCCTTGCGCAGCAGGACGGCGGCCGTGGTCTCGTCCTTGGCGACACCGGTGCCGTTGAACAGCGCGATGCCATATTCGAGCTCGGCATCGGTATTGTCGGCAAGCGCCGCGGATGCGAGCAGGCGCGCGGCCTGGACCGGGTCCTTCGGCACGCCGCGACCATCCTTGTAGAGCGTGGCGAGGGCGTATTGGGCTTCCGGGCTGCCAGCCTGCGCGGCGCCGCGAAACAGCTCGGCGGCGCGCGCATAATCCTGCGGGAACAGCTGCCCTTCGAGATAGAGCAGGCCGAGGTCATAGGCGGCCGCGACATGTCCGAGCTTGGCGGCGCTGGCAAGCAGCTTGGTCGCCTCTTCACGATTGGCGGGCCCGCCGCGTCCGGCGAGGCGAAACATCGCAAGGGCGAACATCGCTTCGCGATCGCCGCGGTCGGCGGCGAGCTTGTACCATTCGGCCGCCTTGGCATCGTCGCGGGCGACCCCAAACCCGTTGCCGTAAATCTCGCCCAGGAGCGTCATCGCCTTGACGTCGCCGTTCGCGTCGACCCGCTGGGTCGCCAGCGACAGGGCGGTGAGATAATAGCCGCGCTGGAACGCCCCGAAGGCCAGATCGGGCTCCCGCCCGCCGGCTGCGGCCGGCGACGCGGCCGGGGGTGCGCCGGTCGGCGCCGACTTGGCGGCTATGGGCTTATGCGGGGCTGGCTTTACGGCCGGCCTGGAGGCCGGCGCCTGAGGTTCCGTTGGGGCGGACGACGGCGCGAGCTGGATGGGTCCCTGCGCGGCCGCGGCTGCGATGAGCCCGCCGGTGAGGCCAGCCGCCAGCAGGGCGGCGATCGCATGACGCCGCGCGCTCATTCGACCGCCTCGGGCAGCGCCAGGCATTGGGCAGCCTCGGCCAGCGCGGCGGCGGGCCCGCGGCTGTCGTTGAAGATGCAATCGCCGACCGCGACGAAATCCGCTCCCGCCCTTGCCAGCACCGCCACCTCGGCCAACGTGGCGGCGAACCCGACGCACGGCGGCTGGAAGATCTCCGCCCACCAGCTCACGCGTTCCGCGATGGCTTCGAGGGAGGGACGATGTCCGGCCTGATCGGGCTCTCCGAAGAGGACGTAATCGGCGCCGGCTTCGCCAGCCAGCATGGCCTCATGACGGGTGGTCAGCCCGCCGCATCCGGCGATCCGCTCCGGCTGCAAGGCTGACCGCGCCGCGTTGAAGGCATCGATGCCGGTGAGATGCGCGCCGTCGGCGCCCAAGCGTGCGACAATGTCGGGATGGCCGGCGAGCAGCAATGCGGCGCCCGTGCCCTGGACCACCGGCGCGAGCTTCTTGCCAATCTTGATCAGGCTGCGCTCATCCTCGTGCCCGGCGAGCCGCAACAGCACCGCCGCCACATCGGCGCCCGTCAGCGCGGCCGCCAGCAGGTCGGCAAACGAGCCCGTGTCAGCCACCTCGGGGCTGACAAGGTAAAGCCGCGGATCGGGGCGCCGCGGTTCGGTCCTATCGGGTCGGGACGCCATAGCGATAAGTCGATTGCCCCGGCAATCGGGCGGTTTGGGGGCGCTTGTACTCTTCTTACCCCCAGCGGGTTAAGATCTCATGCCGCCTTCTTTTCCAGGTCCGACTTCCACTGGCCGAGCGTCGCGAGGCCGTTCATCATGGCGCGGTGGACGAAAGCGCGTTGCGCGGCCGCGACATTCTCGCTCTTTCCGGCCCAGGCCTTTTGCGGCGCCGCCTGCAAGCGCGCGGCCATAGGAGAAGGTGAGCCGCCAAGGCAGGCCGCCGATCCTGTTCATGCGCGTCGAGATGGGCGGTCGCGTCCTCGTCCGACTGGCCGCCGGACAGGAAGGCGATGCCCGGCACGGCGGCCGGCACGCAGGCCTTGAGCACCCGCACGGTCTTCTCGGCGACCTCCTCGACGCTCGGCCTGCTTCGCGCTCTTCTTGCCCGCGATCACCATGTTGGGCTTGAGCACCATGCCTTCGAGCGCCACGCGCTGATAGTAGAGCTGCTCGAAGACCCGCTTGAGCGTCCACTCGGTGACCACATAGCAGCGGTCGATGTCGTGGTCGCCGTCCATCAGCACTTCGGGCTCGACGATCGGCACGATGCCTTCGTCCTGGCACAGCGCGGCGTAGCGGGCGAGCGCATGGGCGTTCGTGTTGATGCAGGTCGTGGCTCGGAATGCCGGCGCCGATGTCGATGACGGCGCGCCACTTGGCGAACTTGGCGCCGAGCCCGCGATATTCGACAAGCCGTTCGCGCAGGCCGTCGAGACCTTCGGTGATGACCTCGTTCGGGCAAAACGGCAGCGGCTTGGTGCCTTTGTCGACCTTGATGCCCGGCAGCGCGCCGGCCTTCTCGATCACCTTGACCAGCGGCGTGCCGTCCTTGGCGTTCTGGCGGATGGTCTCGTCATAGAGGATGACGCCGGAAATGTGTTTCGACATCGCCTCGGTCGAGCGGAACAGCAATTCGCGGTAGTCGCGGCGGTTGTCCTCGGTGGACTCGGCGCCGATCGCGTCGAAGCGCTTCTTGATGGTGCCGGACAATTCGTCGGCGGCCAGGATGCCGCGGCCCGGCGCCACCATGGCCTCGGCGATCTTGTTGAGCTCAGCGAGGTTCATGGGACTCCTCCCTCCTGCTGCGGCTTGCCGCAGCGTTGCGCACGTGATCGCGACCGATTAACAAGATCGCCTCGATAACGTGGAAGCCCGCGCTCGTTCCGGGGCGCCGGCGGCCGGGCAGCCCGATTTTACCCTCAACACCTCGACGCCGGGCAATGGCTTGCCTTCCAGCCATTCCAGGAACGCGCCGCCCGCCGCCGACACATAGGTCAGGCGCTCGGTCGCCCCGGCCGCGTTGAGGGCCGCGACCGTATCGCCGCCGCCCGCCACCGACACAAGTCTTGCCGGCGGCGGTCAGTTCGGCCGCCGCCTCCGCGACCTCGATCGTGCCGTTGTCGAAAGGCTCCATCTCGAAGGCGCCGAACGGGCCGTTCCATACCAGCGTCTTCACCCGCGCCAGCACCGAGACCACGTGCTCGACGTGCGCGGGCCGATGTCGAGGATCATCTCGTCGGCGCCCACGTCATCCACCGACACGACGCGCGAGGGCGCATGGGCCTCGAACTTGCGCGCCGTGACGGCATCGACCGGCAGCACGATCTCGCAGTTCTTGCCGGCGCCTTGGCGCAGGATGTCGCGCGCGGTGCCGGCGAGCTCGTGCTCGCACAGCGACTTGCCGACCGCCTTGCCCTGGGCGGCCAGGAACGTGTTCGCCATGCCGCCGCCGATGATCAGCACATCGACCCTCGGCGAGCAGGTTGGCGAGCAATGTCGAGCTTGGTCGAGACCTTGGCGCCGCCCACGATGGCGGCGACCGGACGCGCCGGCGCGTCGAGCACCCGGCTGAAGGCGGCCAGCTCCGCCTTCATGGCGCGGCCCGCATAGGCCGGCAGAATGTGGCCGAGGCCCTCGGTCGAGGCATGGGCGCGGTGCGACACCGAAAATGCGTCGTTGACCCAAATGTCGCCAAGCCGGGCCAGCGCCGCCGCAAAGGCGGGGTCGTTCTTCTCCTCGCCGGCGTGGAAGCGCGTGTTCTCCAGGCAGAGGATGTCGCCGGGCTTCATGGCGAGCGCTGCGGCTTCGGCCTTCGGGCCGATGCAATCGTCGCGCGAAGCCGACCGGGCGGCCGATGATGCGCGCCGTCTTCGGCCGCGACCGGCTTGAGCGATTCCTTCGGGTCGGGTCCCTTGGGGCGGCCGAAATGCGAGAGCAGGATCACCTTGCCGCCCTGATCGGCGATCTCGGCGGATGGTCGGCGCCATGCGCTCGATGCGGGTCGCGTCGGAGACGATCGCCGTCCTCGATCGGCACATTGAGATCGACGCGCAGCAGCACCCGCTTGCCCTTTACGTCAGCCTGATCCAGCGTGCGGAAACCCCTCATTCCCCTCCCCACTCTGCAATCATGATCCAACACGTTCGAACGGCAGCGGACGGTCGATCATCCCCTGCCGAAGGCCGCCAACCGTGCCTCGCTGCGATCCGAGATATCGGGCCAGCAGAATTTCTGCACCGAGCGCGCCCGCCGCGGCTGGGCAGATGCCGCAAGCACTGATTTGAGCTTGTCCGCATCGACAGATACCGCGCGCGGCGGTGATGATGCCGCGCAGCCGGCCATGGCGCAGCTGCTGGCGCGCATCGCCATCCAGGGATTCCAGGCCCTGTCCACAACAGTACCGGCATGACGCTTCGAATTCGCCCCCAACACGCGCACCCGAGATCGATCAGATCAGCTTTCCCATGGTCACGGCGGTGTCCACCATCCGGTTCGAGAAGCCCCATTCGTTGTCGTACCAGGACATGACGCGCACCAGCGTGCCGTCCATCACCTTGGTCTGGTCCAGGTGGAAGATCGAGGAGCGCGGATCGTGATTGAAGTCGATCGAGACGTTGGGCCGGTCGGTGTAGCCGAGAATGCCCTTGAGCTGCTGCTCGGCGGCGCGCTTGACGGCGCCGTTGATCTCCTCCTTGCGAGGTCGCGCGCTTGGCGACGAATCTTGAGATCGACCACCGAGACGTTCGGCGTCGGCACCCGGATCGCCACGCCGTCGAGGCTTGCCGGCGAGTTCGGGCAGCACCAGGCCGACCGCCTTGGCGGCGCCGGTCGAGGTCGGAATCATGGAGAGCGCCGCGGCGCGCGCCCGGTAGAGGTCCTTGTGGAACTGGTCGTGCGAGGGCTGGTCGTTGGTGTAGGCGTGCACCGTGGTCATGAAGCCCTTTTCGATGCCGACCGCGTCGTTGAGCACCTTGGCGAGCGGCGCCAGGCAATTGGTGGTGCAGGATGCGTTCGATACCACGGTGTGGTCGCGGGTCAGCTTGTCGTGATTGACCCCATAGACCACGGTGAGGTCGACATTGTCGGCGGGTGCCGACACCAGCACGCGCTTGGCGCCGGCGTCGAGATGCGCCGAGGCCTTGTCCTTGGAGGTGAAGAGCCCGGTGCATTCGAGCGCGATGTCGACGCGCGAGCTCCCGCCACGGCAGCTGCGCCGGGTCCTTGATGGCGGTGACCTTGATCGGGCCGATGCCGCAATCGATGGACGTCGCCGGTGACCGTGACCTCGCCCGGAAAGCGGCCATGCACGGAATCGAACCGCAACAGATGGGCATTGGTCTCGGGCGGCGCGAGATCGTTGATGGCTACCACGGTGATGTCGTTGCGCCTGGACTCGACGATGGCGCGCAACACGTTGCGGCCGATGCGTCCGAACCCGTTGATGGCAACCCGAACTGACATTTCCGGCTCCTTGGCGGGCTCGCGCTGCCCGCGCCTTCGAGGGTCGATTGGTAATTGCCGCTTGCCGGCAACGCAATGGCGCCGCCGACGGCGCTTTCACGTGCTCTTCAATTTGCTTAATGCCGCCTGCGCGACCTTCTCGGCGGTGATGCCGAAATGGCCGTAGAGGTCCTTGGCCGGCCCGCTGGCGCCGAACGTCGTCATGCCCACGAAGGCGCCGTCCGAGCCGATGATCTCGTCCCAGCCTTGCCGGATGGCGGCCTCGACTCCGACCCGCACCGGTGCGCTGCCGATGACGTTCTGCCGCTCGGCCTGCGGACGCGCACTGAACAGCTCGAAGCACGGGACCGATACGACGCGCGCCTCGACGTCGTGGATGCGCAGCAGCTTCTGCGCTTCGACCGCGATTGCAACCTCGGACCCGGTGGCGAACAGCGATACGTTTGCTTCGCCTTGCGCCGCAACGATCTCGTAGGCGCCGTCCGCGCAGCGGTTGCGGTCGTCGGCCGCAAGCCGCAGCTGCGGCAGGTTC
This sequence comes from uncultured Alphaproteobacteria bacterium, assembly GCA_963725185.1. GTDB lineage: Bacteria > Pseudomonadota > Alphaproteobacteria > Rhizobiales > Xanthobacteraceae > VAZQ01. Next base: position 843,236 of record CAVRXO010000006.1, on the reverse strand, counting down.
TGCCGCGTCAGCGCCAGTATGCTCGGGCGGTGGTGCGCTTCGAGCGCGAGCTGCCAGCATTCGAGGGTCTCGACCGCGTCGCAGGGACGGAACACCAAAAGGTTCGGCATCGCGCGCAGCGCCGCCAGATGCTCGACCGGCTGGTGCGTCGGCCCGTCCTCGCCGAGCCCGATCGAATCGTGGGTCATCACATGGATCACGCGCGGCGCCCATCAGGGCGGCGAGCCGGATCGCCGGGCGGCAATAGTCGGAAAACACCAGAAAGGTGCCCGAGAACGGAATGATCCCGCCATGCAGCGCCATGCCGTTCATGGCCGCCGCCATGCCGTGCTCGCGCACTCCGTAGTGGATGAAGCGCCCGCCATAGTCGGCGGCCGAGAGGACCTTGACCCACTTCGGCCGGGTATTGTTGGAGCCGGTGAGATCGCCCGAGCCGCCGACCATCTCGGGGGCGGCCGCCATCAACACGTCGAGCGCATTCTCGGAGGCGATGCGGCTGGCGATCTCCTTTGGCGCGGCGGCGAGCTTCTCCTTTGCGGAGCGCACCGCGGCCGCGATCTTTTCCTCCGGCAGTTCGCCGCGGTTGCGCCGCTCGAACTCGGCGCGCAGCTCGGGCGGCAGCGCGGCGAGGCGTCCCAGCCACGCCTGGCGCGCTCCCTGTCCGCGCTGCCCGGCCGCCCGCCAGGCGGCGCGCACATCGGGCGGTATCTCGAAAGGCGGAAAATCCCAGCCCAGCCGCGCGCGGGCGCCCTTGATCTCCTCGGGTCCCAGCGCCGAGCCGTGGCTCTTCTCGGTCCCGGCCTTGGTCGGCGCACCGAATCCGATGATGGTGCGGCAGGCAATCATGGATGGCCGGTCGCTGCTTTTGGCGGTCTCGATCGCCGCCGCGATCGCGTCGGGATCGTGCCCGTCGATCCGCGTTGCCGCCCAGCCGGCCGCCTCGAAGCGTTTCACCTGGTCGACCGAATCGGCGAGCGCGAGCGGTCCGTCGATCGAGATGCCGTTGTCGTCGTACAGCACGATGAGCTTGTGCAGCCGCAGATGCCCGGCGAGCGCAATCGCCTCCTGGCTGATGCCTTCCATCAGGTCGCCGTCGGAGCAGAGCACGAAGGTGGAATGGTCGACCAGGTCGGCGCCGAATTTGGCGGCCAAATGCCGTTCGGCGATCGCCATGCCGACCGCGGTGGCGAGCCCCTGGCCGAGCGGTCCGGTCGTCGTCTCGACGCCGGGGGTGTGGCCGTATTCCGGATGGCCGGGTGTCAGCGAGCCGAGCTGGCGGAAGCGCTTGATCTCCTCGATCGTCATCCTCTCATAGCCGAGCAGATGCAGCAGCGCGTAGAGCAGCATCGAGCCGTGCCCGGCCGAGAGCACGAAGCGGTCACGATCGGGCCAAGCCGGATCGGCCGGATCGAATTTCAAGAACCGCCCGAACAGCACGGTGGCGATATCGGCCGCCCCCATGGGCAGGCCGGGGTGCCCGCTCTTCGCCTGCTCCACCGCATCCATGGCAAGCGCCCGGATGGCGTTGGCCATGCGCTGGTGCTGAGAGGCGTCGCGGCTTGCGGCGGGTGCGGCGGCGGCCGAAGCAGCGGCTGAAGGTGGCATCGGAATCGGCATGATGAGCCAGGGCGGGTTTAAGGATTCGAGCCTCTAGCACGCGGCTCAATGGAGTCAAAGAACGCCGCCGCAGGTAGTGCCGCGATCAACCCCGCCATGCACAGGGCAGGGGAGAACATTGGCGCGAGCGTTGACGGGCGGCCGTCATCCCACGTAAGGTTCCAATCCTAACTGCTTGCTGCGCATATGATTTTGGCGGCTCAGCGTGAGCCGATCAATGAGGGCCGGCGGTGATGAGTGATGCTGGCGCAATCGAAGCTGCTACCAAGCGCCTGATGCTGGCGCTTGATGGGCTGGAAGCGGCCGCCGAGCGGCGGCGCGAGGCCGATCGCGCCGATCTTGGCTTGGCCGATCAGCTGCACGCGCTCGGCACCGACCGATCGCGTCTGGCCGCCGACCTCGACGCGGTGACGGCCCGCGCGCGAGCTCTCGAAACCACCAACCAGGAGGTCACGCGGCGCCTCGACTCCGCCATCGAGACCATCCGCTCCGTGATCGAGGCGAACGATAGTTGATAGATCCAATAGTTGATAAATCCATGCGTCCAATCGAGCGTATCATGTCGCAGGTAACCGTCACGATCAACGGCCGCCAGTTTCGCATGGCTTGCGAGGACGGGCAGGAGAGCCACCTGTTGCGGCTCGCCCAGGACCTCGATCAGCGCATCGAGAAGCTGCGCGCCAATTTCGGCGAGATCGGCGATACACGGCTCACCGTCATGGCCGCACTGACGGTTGCAGACGAGCTCGCCGACACCAGCGGCAAGTTGCGCCGTCTGGAGGAGGATCTGGCCGCCCTGCAGGACGCCCGCGTGGCCTCCGCCGAGCGGGCCGAGGCCACCCAGGCGGCGGTCGCGGCGGCGCTCAATTCCGCGGCCGAGCGTATCGAGCAGGTGACCAAGGTGCTCAATCCCAACCGCGCTGCCGGCGTCACGCTCGGATGAGGCGGGTGAGGTGGGGCGCAGCCGTTTCACCAAGTAAATGCTGCCGTCTACCGGGAAACTGGGCCAGGAATCCGTGCCAAGACTGCGTGCGGGATCGCTCTCCAAGCGAATTTCTTTGCCGGGTGGCGTCCGGCCTGTGATCGCACTACATTGCGGGGGCGGGGCTGCGAGGTGCGTTAGGAGCATTATCCCCGGGGCCTTATCGATCTCACGGGAGCTGTCCCTGTCCGGGCTCGTGGGTCCGGGCACATGGCGCCCACCTACTTGCGTAGGGAACCCGGGATCGAACACTCCGACGGCCATCGTGGCTCCGCACTTCCTTACGAGGCCCACCTCTGGATTTATCGCTCTCCACAACCAAGGCCGAGCTGCGCCGCGAAGCGCTCGCGCGCCGCGATGGGCTGCCCGCGGCGGATCGCCAGCAGGCCGCCGAGACGATTGCGGCGCGGCCATTCCCGGTTGCGCTCAGGCCCGAAGCGATCGTGGCGGGCTTCATGCCGATGAAGGGCGAGATCAATCCGCTGCCGCTCATGCGCAAGCTCGCCGCCGCCGGGGCCCGCTTCGCGCTGCCGGTGGTGGCCGGCCGAGGCACGCCCTTGATCATGCGGGCTTGGGGCTTTGGCGAGCCGCTCGCCGCCGGGGTCTGGGGCATCCGCGAGCCGCCGCCGTCGGCGCCCGAAGTCGCGCCCGACCTCCTGATCGTGCCGCTCCTCGCCTTCGACCGCACCGGCCACCGCATCGGCTACGGGGCCGGCTATTACGACCTGACGATCGCGAGCTTGCGCGCGCGCAAGCCGATCATCGCCGTCGGGCTGGCATTTGCGGTCCAGGAAATCGCGGCAGTACCCGCCACCCCCCACGACGCGCCGCTCGATCTCGTGCTAACCGAGCGCGAGGTGATCGATCTGCGGCGGGCGTGAGCGCATGCGCATTCTTTTCATCGGCGACATAGTCGGGCGCAGCGGGCGCGCGATCGTGCTCGACCGGCTGCCGCGGCTGGTGCGCGACTGGCGGCTCGATTGCGTCGCCATCAACGGCGAGAACGCGGCCGGCGGCTTCGGCATCACCGAGGCGATCTACCAGGACCTGATCGATGCCGGCGCCGATGCGATCACGCTCGGCAATCACGCCTGGGACCAGAAGGAAGCGCTGGTGTTCATCGAGCGGGCGCCGCGCCTCATTCGTCCGATCAACTATCCGCCCGGAACCCCTGGCCGCGGCGCGGCGCTGATCGAGACGCGGACCGGCGCGCATGTGCTGGTGATCAATGCCATGGGCCGCATCTACATGGACCCGCTCGACGACCCGTTCGCGGCGGTCGAGCGCGAGCTGGCGGCGTACCCGCTGCCGGCGACCGCGGATGCCATCATCGTCGACATGCACGGCGAAGCCACCAGCGAGAAGCAGGCGATGGGCCATTTCTGCGATGGCCGCGCCAGCCTGGTGGTCGGCACCCATACGCATGTGCCGACCGCCGACCATCAGATCCTGCCGGGCGGCACCGCCTTCATCTCCGACGTGGGCATGACCGGCGACTACAATTCCGTCATCGGCATGGCCAAGGAGGAGCCGCTCAACCGGTTCCTGCGCCGCATTCCCACCAGCCGCTTCGAGCCGGCGCTGGGGGAGGCGACGATATGCGCGGTCGCGGTCGAGACCGACGATGCGACCGGCCTTGCCACCAGCATCGCCGCGGTGCGGCTGGGGGGCCGGCTCGAGCAGGCGCGGCCGGCATTCTGGGAGTAACTTTATTTCTCCGGCGCTCCGTCCTATAAGGCGCCGGCTTCAATCCATTTCCATTTGGAGAGTCCCGATCGCGGCTCGGTTCCGTCCGGCTGGCGCGGGGCGATCGCTCAGGCTCAACGGATCACGGAACAAGGCCATGGCCGGACACTCGCAGTTCAAGAACATCATGCACCGCAAGGGGCGGCAGGACGCGGTCAAGTCCAAGCTGTTCGGCAAGCTGGCGCGCGAGATCACGGTCTCGGCCAAGACCGGATTGCCCGATCCAGGCATGAACGCGCGGCTGCGCGCCGCCATCATCGCGGCCCGCGCCGAGAACATGTCGAAGGATTCGATCGAGCGCGCGATCAAGAAAGCGACCGGCAGCGAAGCCGAAAGCTACGACGAGATCCGCTATGAGGGCTACGGTCCGGGCGGCGTCGCCGTCATCGTCGAGGTCCTGACCGACAACCGCAACCGGACCGCCGGCGAGGTGCGCTCGATCTTCACCAAGAGCGGCGGCAATTTGGCCGAGACCGGCGCGGTCTCGTTCATGTTCGACCATCTGGGCGTGGTGGAGTACGACGCCAAGGCGGCAAGCGCCGATGCCATGCTGGAGGCCGCGATCGATGCCGGCGCCGAAGACGTCGTCTCGAGCGAGGCCGGGCACGAAATCTACACCACCCCCGACCAGCTGGCCGCGGTCGCCAAGGCCCTGGAGGCGAAATTCGGCGAGCCGCGCAAGACCGCGATGGTGTGGAAGCCGCAGAATACGGTGGCGATCGACGACGAGCAGGGCGAGAAGGTCGTCAAGCTGATCGAAGGCCTCAACGAGCAGGACGACGTGCAGAACGTCTATGCCAATTTCGAGATCTCCGACGCGCTCATGCACAAGCTGAGCGAGTGAGCTTCTCTTGACTGCTCGTCCAAATCAGGTTATTCGTTGAATCGAAACTGACGAAATGCGCCCGGGCCCCAAAGCGCGGCGCTTTTTTGGCTCAGCCAAGGGGGCAGTCCACACACTGGGGCGCTTGTTTTTTTCCTGCATTTAACAACCGATCGTGGGTAACAACCAATCGTAGGGCGCAATCGCTTTATTGCGCCGTCCCGCCCAGCCAATCGCGCCGAACCTTAAGGTACGCTCCGCCGGCGCAATAAAGCGATTGCGCCCTACGAAACACGGCGCACTATGCGGAAGCGGCCGGCGGGGTTATCACCGCAGCAGCATGGGACGCCCGATTCGCATTCTCGGCATCGATCCGGGGCTCCGCCGCACCGGCTGGGGCGTGATTGCGATCGAGGGCAACCGGCTCATGTTTCTGGCCTGCGGGTCGCTTGCGACCCAGGATGGGGCGGCGCTCGCGCTGCGGCTGCTCGCCATCCATGACGGATTGCGCCGCGTGGTCGATGAGCACGCGCCCGATGAGGCGGCGGTCGAGGCCACCTTCGTCAACAAGGATGCCTCCGCCACCCTCAAGCTCGGCCAGGCGCGCGGCATCGCCATGCTGGTGCCGGCGATCGCCGGATTGCCGGTCGCCGAATATGCGCCCAACCTGGTGAAGAAGACCATCATCGGGGTCGGTCACGGCGAGAAGGCACAGATCCGCATGATGCTGGGCGTGCTGCTGCCCAAGGCCGATCCGCGCACCCATGACGCGGCCGACGCGCTCGCCATCGCGGTCACCCATGCGCACCACCGGCAGAGCGTCCTGCTCAGGGCGGCGGCCAGATGATCGGCAAGCTCAAAGGGATCATCGATTCCTACGGCGAGGATTTCGTCATCCTCGACGTCAACGGAGTCGGCTATCTGGTGCATTGCTCGGCCCGCACCCTGCAGGCGCTGCCGGCCACGGGCGCGCCGGTGACGCTCGCGATCGAGACCCACGTGCGCGAGGACCAGATCCGCCTGTTCGGGTTTGTCCTTGACGGCGAACGCGAATGGTTTCGCCTGCTGCAGACCGTGCAGGGCGTCGGCACCAAGGTCGCGCTCTCGATCCTCGGCACCTTGAAGCCGGGCGAGCTCGCCTCCGCCATTGCGCTGCGCGACAAGGCCATGGTGGCGCGCTCGCCCGGCGTCGGCCCCAAGGTGGCCGAGCGCATCGTCACCGAGCTCAAGGACAAGGCGCCCGCCTATGCGGACGTGGATCCGGCGGTGATCCGCCTGTCGGGCGCAGTCGATGAGAGACGCGCCCCGCAGCCGATAGCCGACGCGGTGTCGGCGCTGGTCAATCTCGGCTATGGCCAGCCGCAGGCCGCCGCCGCCATCGCGGCCGCTGCCCGGACCGCCGGCGAGGGCGCGGATGCCAGGAGCCTGATCCGCCTCGGCCTCAAGGAAATCGCCAAGTGAGCGCGGCGCTTCGTCAGCCGCCGAGCCTCGCCGCCCGCGTCGGGCGGGCCATCGGCATGGTGCTGGTCTTCGTCGCCGCCGGGTCGCCCATCGGCGGCCTCGCGTTCACGCTCCTGGTCGCCGCCACCTCCGGCAGCTGGGGCAGCAGATTCGCCCCCATCTATGAGCTGACCCAGTCCCGGCTGGGTCTCCTGCTCGAGAGCATCTTTCTTGGCTATTGGTTCGGCGCTGGACCTGCCGCCGTCGCAGGCCTCGCCATCGGCATCAAGCAAGCCTTCTTCGGACCGACAAGTTGGTGGATGGCGCTCGGCATGGGCTTTGTGGCCGCGGTCGTTCTGGTCGAGAACCTGGATGGCGGCTTCGACCTCGCGCCCGATCATGCGGCTCCCCACGCGGTTCTGATTCTCGCCTGCGTGGTCCCGATCATGCTGTGCTGGATGATGGTGCGAAACTGGTATTTCGCCCCGCTTGGGACGAGGGCGGCGCCATGACGACGCCGGGCCGGCTGGTCACCGCTGAGCGCCGCGAGGAGGATGTCGCCGAGGCATCGCTGCGACCGCAGCAGCTGTCCGAGTTCATCGGCCAGCAGCAGGCGCGCTCCAATCTCAAGGTCTTCATCGAGGCCGCCCGCACCCGGCAGGAAGCTCTCGACCATGTGCTGTTCGTCGGGCCGCCCGGGCTCGGCAAGACCACGCTGGCGCAGATCGTGGCGCGCGAGCTCGGCGTCAACTTCCGCTCGACCTCGGGTCCGGTCATCGCCAAGGCGGGCGATCTGGCGGCGCTCCTCACCAATCTGGAGGATCGCGATGTGTTGTTCATCGATGAGATCCATCGGCTCAACCCGGCGGTCGAGGAGATCCTCTATCCGGCCATGGAGGACTTCCAGCTCGATCTCATCATCGGGGCGGGCCCCGCAGCGCGCTCGGTCAAGATCGATCTGGCGCGCTTCACGCTGGTCGGCGCGACCACGCGTGCCGGCCTGCTGACCAATCCGCTGCGCGACCGCTTCGGCATCCCGATCCGGCTCAACTTCTATTCCGAGGGCGAGCTCGAGCAGATCGTCAACCGCGGGGCGAGGGTTCTCGGCATCGGCATGACGGCCGACGGCGCCAACGAGATCGCGCGGCGCGCCCGCGGCACGCCGCGCATCGCCGGCCGGCTGTTGCGGCGGGTGCGCGACTTCGCGCTGGTCGACGGCGCAACCTCCATCGATCGGGGTGCCGCGGATCGGGCGCTGACCGAGCTCGAGGTCGATATTGCCGGCCTCGACGCCATGGACCGGCGCTACCTGAGCACGGTCGGAGTGAATTACGGCGGCGGCCCGGTCGGGATCGAGACCATCGCGGCGGCTCTTGTCGGAGCCGCGCGACGCCATCGAGGAGATCATCGAGCCGTTCCTGATCCAGAAGGGCTTCATCCAGCGCACCCCGCGCGGCCGGCTGTTGACCTCGCATGCCTTCCGCCACCTCGGTCTCGCCGAGCCGGCGCGCGATCCGGCGCAATTCGGGCTGTTCGGGCCAGGCGAGGAGGAGTGACTTTGGGCTGGACGGCCGGAGGTGCTAAAGTCAAATTATGACAACGACCGAAAAAGCTGCTGACGGCGCTCGAACTTCTCCCGGAAGAGATGCGGGAGCCTGCTGTCGCCTATCTGCTCGAACAGGCCGAAAGATTTCGCGTGCTTAAGGAGCTTGCGGCCGAGGGCACGGACGACGTTACCGCTGGACGTGTCCTGGAATGGAATTTTCAGGAGCTCTTGCGTGAGGCGCATCGATCGAGATAAGCGCCTGCGAATGAAGACCCACCTCGACGGCGAAATCCGAGACGGCCGCCATTGCATGCCGGTGCGGGTCTATTACGAGGACACCGACTTTTCCGGCATCGTCTATCACGCCAATTATCTTCGTTTCATGGAGCGCGGCCGCACCAATTATCTGCGCCTGCTCGGCACCGATCATGCCGCCTTGTTCGCGCAGGCGCAGGCGCAAGCGCCGGGCTTTGCATTCGTGGTGCGCTCGATGCAGATCGAGTTCCTGAAGCCGGCCCGCATGGACGATGTGCTGGAGGTGGAGACGGCGCCGATCGAGGTAAAGGGCGCTTCCATCATGCTGCGCCAGCGGGTGCGGCGCGGGAGCGAGACGCTGGTCGAGGCGCGGGTGCGGGTCGCTTGCGTGGCGGGCGGGCGCGCCCAGCCGATTCCCAAGGCGCTGCGCCTGGCCATGCAGGCCGACCAGGACAGCCAGGCCGGCCCGGATCGTGCAGGCGCCTAGCCACTGACGGCAGGGCGGTTATCCCCGGTAACCAAGCCTTAACCACCTTCGGCGCCTGTTAGGGCCAGGGATGACGGCTCTGGTGCCCTAGTTTGGACATGTTTGGCGATGAATCCGTTGCCGTGCCGATGGTGGACGGCGCGATTTTTCGTGCAGTTTTGGGTGTTCGGCGGAGCGCCGGATGACGCTCCCTGCCGCCTCCTTTTGGTCCCCACGACCATTGGTCAATGGGCCGCGCAGGCCAGGTCCGTGCCGGAGCCGAAAGGATAGCCCATGAATCCCGCCGACCTGCCGCAGATCGGGCTCAGCTCATCGGATCTTTCGCTCCTCACGCTGTTCCTGCAGGCACACTGGATCGTCAAGACGGTGATGGTCGGGCTCTTGGCCTGCTCGGTCTGGGTATGGGCGATCGCGATCGAGAAGACCCTCCTCTATATGCGCATGCGCAAGGCCATGGACCGCTTCGAGCAGGCATTCTGGTCCGGCCAGTCGCTGGAGGAGCTCTATCGCTCGCTGTCGGCGCGGCCCACCCATTCGATGGCGGCGCTGTTCGTGGCCGCTATGCGGGAATGGAAGCGCAGCCTGGAAGGCGAGGCGCGCTCGTTCGCCGGGCTGCAGATGCGGATCGGGAAGGTGATGGAGGTGACCATCGCGCGCGAGATCGAGCTCTTGGAGCGCCGCCTCTTGGTGCTGGCCACGGTCGGTTCCACCGGCCCCTTCGTCGGCCTGTTCGGCACGGTCTGGGGGATCATGACCAGCTTCCAGTCGATCGCGGCCTCGAAGAACACCTCGCTGGCGGTGGTCGCGCCCGGCATCGCGGAGGCGCTGTTCGCGACCGCGATCGGCCTTGTGGCCGCCATACCGGCGACGATTTTCTACAATAAGTTCGCTTCCGAGGTGAACAAGCAGGCGCAGCGTCTGGAGGGGTTCGCGGACGAATTCTCGGCCATCCTGTCGCGCCAGATCGACGAGCGCGGCTGAGGGCTGCACAGGAATTGGGCTGCGAATTTCAGACCCTAAGGGGTTTGAGTCGAAAGGGTTTGAAGCATGGGGATGGGGGGACGGGCGTCGTGGATGCAGGCCGCCGGCATCGCCGCCGGCGTGGCGTCATGAGCGAGATCAACGTGACCCCCATGGTGGACGTCATGCTGGTGTTGCTCATCATCTTCATGGTCTCGGCGCCGCTGCTCACGGTCGGGGTGCCGATCGATCTGCCGCAATCCCAGGCCAAGAGCCTGGATCAGGACAAGGAGCCGCTGACGCTCTCGCTCAACGGGGAGGGCAAGGTCTTCCTGCAAAACACCGAAATCGGGCTGGAGGAGCTGGTCCCGAAGCTCAAGGCCATTTCGGACGCACGCGGCGCCGGCTTCGACGAACGCATTTATGTGCGTGGCGACCGCAAGGTCGATTACGGTACAGTGATGAAGGTGATGGGGCGCATCTCGGGGGCCGGGTTCCACCGGGTCGCCCTGGTGACGGATATCGAGCAGGGGCCGTGAGGGATCGATCAGACGCGCAATGAGGACGGGCCTCACCATATCGTGTACCGGCCACGCAGCCTTCTTGCTGTGGAGCGTGCTGACGCTGGTGGCTCGGCCCTATCATGTCGATGTCAAGGAGGCGCTGCCGGTCGATGTGATCTCCACGACTGAATTTTCGCAGATGACCAACGGGGCCAAGAACGCCCCGAAGGCCGAGAAGCCCAAGCCGGTGGTCGACAAGGTTGCCGAAGCGGCGCCGGCCGACGATCCGACCGCAAAGCTCGCCAAGAAGGAGGTCAAGGCCGCCACCGACGTGCCCCCGGCGCCGGACCCCAAGCCGCCTGAGCCCAAGGTCAAGAAGCCGCCGCCGCCGCAGGCGCCCAACGATCCGATCGCGGAGGCCCTGAAGAAGGACGAGGACAAGAAACCCGAGCCGAAGAAGCCCGATCCCAAGCCGCCGCCCAAGAAGCCGGCCCAGCAGGAGCCGCCGCAGTTCGATCCGCACAAGATCGAGGCGGCGCTGCTCGACAAGCGCACGCCGCAGCGGGTGGCCTCCGCCGGCAATGAGCTCAACAGCACTGCCGCCCTGGGGCTGCCGAACGGCTCGGCCGGCCAGTTGTCGCAGACCGAGCTGATGGCGCTGCGCGCAAAGCTGCAGGAGCTGTGGAATCCACCCGCCGGCGTCCGCAATCCGCAGGAGCTGACGCTCGATGTCGAGATCCAGCTCAAGCCCGATGGGACCCTGGCGGCGCCTCCGATCGTGCTCACCGGCGGAAATAGTCCGTTGTATCTGGCTGCGAGAAACAGCGCCGAGCGCGCCGTCTATCGCGGGCAGCCCTACACCATGCTGCGGCCCGAGCACTACGAGCTGTGGAAGGACATGATCGTGACTTTCGATCCCCGCTTCATGCTGAGCAATTGAAGATGCTGAGCGATTGAATTCAAAACGATCCCGATTGCGAGACGACGATCCGATGACCCAGCACAATTCGACATCGAGCCATGGTTGGTTAAATCGCCGTCAAGCCCTCCTGTTGGGAGCCGGCGCGACGGCGGGCGCGTTCGCCGGCCTGGCGCCGCGGCCGGCCGACGCGGTGCTGCGCCTCGACATCACCCAGGGCAATGTTCAGCCGATCCCGATCGCGCTGCCGGACTTCGGCGCCACCGGCGACACGGAAACCGCCCACGCGGTGACCCAGATCATCGCCGCCAATCTGCAACGTTCGGGCCTGTTCATGCCGATCGACCCGGCGGCCTATATCGAGCGCAACCCCAATATCGATTACCCGCGCTTTCCGGATTGGCGGCAAATCAATGCGCAGGCGCTCGTCATCGGCCGGCTGAGCCCCGATGCGAACCGGCTCAAGGCCGAGTTCCGGCTGTGGGACGTGTTCGCCGGCCAGCCGCTGGCCGGGCAGCAATTGTCGACCTCGCCCGAGAACTGGCGGCGGCTCGCCCACATCATCTCCGATCTCATCTACTCGCGGCTGACCGGCGACACCGGTTATTTCGACAGCCGCATCGTGTTCGTCGACGAATCGGGCCCGAAGGATCGCCGGGTGAAGCGGCTCGCCATCATGGACCAGGACGGCGCCCAGGTCCGCTATCTCACGCGCGGCGATGATCTCGTGCTCACGCCACGGTTCTCGCCCACCACCCAGCAGATCACCTACATGTCCTACGGGCAGGGCGAGCCGCGCGTATTGCTGCTCAACATCGAGAGCGGCCAGCGCGAGATCGTCGGCAATTTTCCCGGCATGTCGTTTGCGCCGCGCTTCTCGCCCGACGGGCAGCGGGTGATCATGAGCCTGCAGCAAGGCGGCAACGCCAACCTCTATGTCATGGACCTGCGCTCCAAGGCGACCACCCGGTTGACCGACACGGCGGCCATCGACACGGCGCCGAGCTACTCGCCCGATGGCGCGCGCGTCTGCTTCGAGTCCGATCGCGGCGGTCATCCGCAGATCTACGTGATGGGCGCCAATGGCGGCGGCGCCCAGCGCATCAGTTTCGGCGAAGGCATCTATTCGACCCCGGTCTGGTCGCCGCGCGGCGACTACATCGCGTTCACCAAGCAAGCCGACAACAAGTTCGCGATCGGAATCATGATGCCGGACGGTTCCGGCGAACGAATCCTGACCGAAGGTTTCCACAACGAAGGCCCGACCTGGTCTCCGAATGGCCGGGTCATCATGTTCTTTCGCGATCCGGGCGGAAATTCGGGACCGGGGCTGTTCACGGTCGACGTCACCGGCCGCAACGAGCAGCGCACGCCGACGCCGAGCTTCGCGTCCGATCCGGCCTGGTCGCCCCTGTTGTCGTGAGGCGGTGGGACGAATTCCCCGGCAAAAAATGTTGGCCGGCCCTGAAGGTGCCGCAATTCACTTGGCATTAACCATACCAAGTGCTTTCCTGTCCCGGATCCCATTTGAGCCACGCCAGCAAGGCCTCATCAAGGTTGACGGAACCTTCGCTTAACCAGGACCCGCTAGACCATTGGCTTGTCCGGTCATCAAGCAAGAATGGAGGCACCGGAATGACGAATGTGTTGCGTAACTTCCGCGCCGGAAGGCTCGTCGCTCTGCTGGTCGCCGCGTTGGCGATGGGGGCTTGCGCCAAGAACGCCAGCCAGGAGGCCGGCGCGCTGGCCAATGCGAGCGCTGCCACTCCGGGCAGCCAGCAGGATTTCGTGGTCAATGTCGGCGATCGGGTTTTCTTTGAATCCGATTCCTCGGAGCTGACGCCGCAATCGATCGCCACCCTGGACAAGCAGGCGCAATGGCTGCGCAGCTACGCACAATATAGTTTCGTGGTCGAAGGCCATGCCGACGAGCGCGGCACGCGCGAGTATAATATCGCGCTCGGCGCCCGACGCGCCCAGGCGGTGCACGATTATCTGGTCTCGCGCGGCGTGCAGGCGCATCGCATGCGCACGATTTCCTACGGCAAGGAGCGGCCGGTCGCGGTCTGCGACGACATCTCGTGCTGGTCGCAGAACCGGCGCGCCGTGACGGTCCTCAACGCCAGCTCCTGAATCGAGAGTTAAAGTGGGGGAAGGGAACAACCGGCGCCTCGCGGCGCCGGTTGTGCTTTATGGCCGGTGCGGATCGGCGGCAACTCATCTGCTTGTGCTCGCAGCTGCCGTAAAGTCACAATTCGGACGCAGGAATTCTTGATGCTGCACCGGCGTATAACCCGCCAAATTCAGCCGGATCATAGGCTCATGACCAGCTTGCCGAGCAACTTGCCCACCAACTTGCCACTGAGCGTGCTTCGGATAGCGGTGACCGCCGCCGCGATTTTGGCCGGCGCGGCGGCCGCATTGGGGCAGGCCGCCTCCGACGGATCGCCCGGGTTCCTCGACGGCCTGTTCAACCGCGGCGGCCAGGATCAGGGCGCGCCGGGGGGTCGGGTCGCGCAGTCCTCGGCCAACGATTTGAGCGTGCGCATCGATCGCCTCGAAGCCCAGGTCAGGCAGATGACGGGCGTGATCGAGGAGCTGCAGTTCCGCAATCAGCAATTGGCCGATGAGCTCCGGCGCATCGAGGAGGGCGGCCCGCAAGCATCCGCTGCGCCCCGCCTGCCAGCCGGCGCTCCGGCGGCGGCCGTCCCCGTCATCGCGCGGCCGCCTGCGATCCCGCCGGCACCGGCGGGACGACGCGGCGATGCCTTCGATCCCACGCAAAATCCCACCGCTCCCGGAGCGCCGCGCGCTCTCGGCGCGCTCCCCGGCGGGGAGGTGGCATCGGGGGTGCCGAATCAGCCGCCCGAGTTGAATGCGGCGCAAGAGCCGCCGCCCGGACCTGCCGGCGGCCGTGTCGCCGGCGAACCGCTCAACCTTTCCACCCTGAGCAACAATGTCGGGCCCGATCCCGGGCTGCCCAACGGGGTGCCGCCCGCGGATGCACGCAATCCGAGCCCCGGCGGAGCCCAGATGGCGACGCTGCCGCCGTCGGATAGTCCGAAGGATTATTACGATCTCGCCTACGGATATGTCCTGCACAAGGACTATGCGCTGGCCGAGGATGGCTTTCGCACCTTCCTGCGCAAATATCCGAGCGACCGGATGGCGCCCGAGGCCCAATACTGGCTTGGCGAAAGCCTGTTCCAGCGGCAACGCTATCGCGACGCCGCCGAAGCGTTCCTCAATGTCTCGACCAAATATCAAATCCACCGCCAAGGCGCCCGATGCGCTGCTACGGCTCGGCCAGTCGCTCGCAGTGCTGGGCGAGAAGGAGGCCGCCTGCGCGTCGCTCGGCGAGGTCTTGCGCAAATATCCCCGCGCGGCGCTCGGCGTGAAGCAGGGTGTCGACCGGGAACAGAAGCGTGTCGGCTGCTGAGGCGGCCCCGGTTTCGGTCGCCGAGGCGAATACGCTGTTTGCCGGCCTGCGCTCCGCGCCGGTGCTTCTGCTGGCAGTCTCGGGCGGCCCCGATTCGACCGCCCTCATGGTTTTGGCCGCGCGCTGGCGCGCCGCGCTCAAGACCGGTCCGCAGCTCTTCGCCGCCAGCGTCGATCATGGGCTGCGCGCGGAATCGCGGCGCGAAGCGCATGCCGCCAAGCAGCTGGCGGCGCGCCTGGGCATCCGCCACCGCACGCTCCGCTGGACCGGCGAAAAGCCGGAAACCGGATTGCAGGAGGCGGCGCGCCAGGCCCGCTACCGGCTGCTGGCGGCTGCGGCGCGGGCGGCCGGAGCCCGCCATGTCCTCACCGCGCACACGCTCGACGATCAGGCCGAGACCGTGCTGTTGCGCATGGCCCGCGGCAGCGGGCTGACCGGCCTTACCGCCATGGCGCGGGAGACCACTCTAATGGAGCAGGCCCGCGCGGCTGGGGCATCGCGCGGCTCTGCCGGGGAGCCGATTTTGCTCGTGCGCCCGCTGCTCGATCTGCCGAAAGCGCGGCTGATCGCGACGCTCAAGGCGGGCCGCATCGCTTTTTGCGAGGATCCGTCGAACCGCGATCCGCGCTTCACGCGCGCGCGGTTGCGCGAATTGATGCCGGTGCTCGCGGGCGAAGGGTTGGACGCAGCGCGGCTCGCTTTGCTGGCAAGACGACTGCGGCGCGCCGAAGCGACCATCGAATTTGCCGTGGCGGTGGCGGCCGCCGCCATATCGGATGCGCCCTGGACGAATGGCGGTCCGATCCTGCTCGATGCCGAGAAATTCATCCGGCTGCCTGCGGAAGTGGCGTTGCGCTTGCTCGGTCGCGCCATCGCGCGCGCCGCTGGCGAACTCCCGTTGCGGCTGGGGCGGCTCGAAGCCCTCTACGACGTGCTCGCCCAATCCAATTCGAAATCAGGTCCCAGCTCGCGTTCAACGCGCCGGCAACACGATCGCGTGCGCCGCACGCTCGCAGGCGCGCTGATCACACTGGCGGGCGGCCGGCTCACCATCGAGCGCGCTCCGCCCCGGTCAAGCCGGCCTCCCGATAGAGCATTTGCAGAAAACGCCGGCTCCCGCCGACGAACCAGCCCGAGCGCCGGCCGATAATCCGGCGATTCGGGTTTCCCGGCCGATCATGCGATACCCCCAAGGATGCCAGCACAATCCGGGCTTTAACCACGCGCCGATAAGCTCGGCGCGCCGCCCCCAAACCCCGCTAGGATGGCAACGAGCCACGCAGGCGTGACCCGCGCGGACGATAAGAAATGGGGCGCTTCCCTTGGCAGGAGGCCGGCCGACACCTAGATTGTGGCGGGATGGACGTGAATTGGCCAAAAGCTACAGGCAGTATCAATAGAAGGCCTCGCTACCCGCAGGCTTGTTCGGTGCGCCAGCGGGCCGGGGATGGACACAAGGGACGCGAGGCATGAACGCCCATCTGCGCAATTTCGCCCTCTGGGTCATCATCATACTGTTGCTGCTGGCATTGTTCACGCTGTTTCAGAATCCAAGCCAGCACACCGCCTCTTCGGACATTTCGTTCTCGCAGCTCCTCAATGCGGTCGATGCCGGCGACGTGCGCGATGTGGTGATCCAGGGACCCGAGATCCATGGCACCTACAAGGACGGCCACAGCTTCCAGACCTATGCGCCCAATGACCCGACCCTGGTGCAGAAGCTCTATTCGAAGAACGTCAACATCACCGCGCGGCCGCAGCAGAACGACGTTCCGTGGTTTGTTTCGCTGCTGATCTCGTGGCTGCCGATCTTCGCGATGATCGGCGTGTGGATTTTCCTCTCGCGGCAGATGCAAGGAGCGGGCGGCAAGGCGCTCGGCTTCGGCAAGTCGCGCGCCAAGCTTCTGACCGAGGCGCACGGCCGCGTCACCTTCGAGGACGTGGCCGGCGTCGACGAGGCCAAGCAGGATCTGCAGGAGATCGTCGAGTTCCTGCGGGATCCCGGCAAGTTCCAGCGGCTTGGCGGCCGCATCCCGCGCGGCGTGCTGCTGGTCGGACCGCCCGGCACCGGCAAGACACTGCTGGCGCGCGCGATCGCGGGCGAGGCCAACGTTCCGTTCTTCACCATCTCGGGCTCCGACTTCGTGGAGATGTTCGTCGGCGTCGGCGCCAGCCGCGTGCGCGATATGTTCGAGCAGGCCAAGAAGAACGCGCCTTGCATCATCTTCATTGACGAGATCGACGCGGTCGGTCGCCACCGCGGCGCCGGGCTTGGCGGCGGCAATGACGAACGCGAGCAGACCCTCAACCAGCTCCTGGTCGAGATGGACGGCTTCGAGGCCAACGAGGGCATCATCCTGATCGCGGCCACCAACCGGCCCGACGTGCTCGATCCGGCCTTGCTGCGTCCCGGCCGCTTCGACCGGCAGGTGATCGTGCCCAATCCCGACGTGGTCGGCCGCGAGCAGATCCTGAAGGTGCATGTGCGCAAGGTGCCGATGGCGCCGGACGTGAACCTCAAGACCATCGCGCGCGGCACGCCCGGCTTCTCCGGCGCGGATTTGATGAACCTGGTCAACGAGGCGGCCCTGATGGCGGCCCGGCGCAACAAGCGCATGGTCACCCAGGTCGAGTTCGAGGATGCCAAGGACAAGGTTATGATGGGCGCCGAGCGCAAGTCGCTGGTGATGACGGAGGAGGAGAAGCTCCTCACCGCCTATCACGAAGGCGGCCACGCCCTGGTGGCGCTCAACGTCAAGGCCACCGATCCGGTGCACAAGGCGACCATCATTCCGCGCGGACGCGCGCTCGGCATGGTCATGCAGCTGCCGGAGCGCGACAAGCTGTCCATGAGCCTGGAGCAGATGACCTCGCGGCTGGCCATCATGATGGGAGGGCGCGTCGCCGAGGAGCTCATCTTCGGCCGCGACAAGGTGACCTCGGGCGCGGCTTCCGACATCGAGCAGGCGACCAAGCTTGCCCGCATGATGGTGACGCGCTGGGGCCTCTCGGAGGCGCTCGGCACCGTCGCCTATGGGGAGAACCAGGACGAGGTCTTCCTCGGCTATCAGGTGGCTCGCCAGCAAAACGTGTCCGAGGAGACCAGCCGCAAGATCGATGCCGAGATCAAGCGCTTGGTCGAGGCCGGCTATGCCGAGGCCGAGCAGATCCTCATCGCCAAGCGAGCCGATCTCGAGACCTTAGCCAGGGGCTTGCTCGAGTTCGAGACGCTGAGCGGCGACGAGATCAAGGATCTGCTCATCGGCAAGCGCCCGAGCCGCGAATCGGTGATCGAGCCCGCCACCCCGCGCGGCTCCGCGGTGCCGCCCGCCGGCAAGCCGCGTCCGCGTCCCGAGACCGGGGGCCTGGAGCCGCAGCCGCAATCGTAGGGGCTGCCGACGCCATTTCTCCGCAAATCTCTGCAAAATGCCCGCCTTTCGCGGGCATTTTGCGTCGCGCGGCTATTTGCATCGGCGGGCTGCGGTAGGGGCATTGCGTCCGGCTCACCAAAGGCTCTCCGATACCATCAGCCGGCCACACTCTGAACATTCTGTGGTCTTGGCCACGGTCGGGGGGAAGCTTCAGCATGCGCGCAGGTTGGATGGTTTTGCTCAAGCCATTGAGCACACGCACGTCATTGCGGTCAGGGGCGCTTGCCGGGCTTGCGCTCATGCTGGTGCCGGCGCTCGCAAGCGCCGCTTTCGCTCAGGCGGCCGCCCCCAAGCCAAAGCCGCAGCCCGTGCAGTCGGAGCCAGGTCTGCCCGCTCTTGCCCACGTTTCGAGCTCGCCCCTCCCGACCCTCGATGAAGGCACGGCTCAGCGCATGGCGGCCGCCATGCTGACCTATTCGGCGCTGGAGGTGCGCGGCGGCTGGCCGAGCCTGCCGGCGGGCGCCAAGCTTGCTCCCGGCACGCGGGGGCCTGAGGTGGCGCTGCTGCGGCAGCGCCTGGCCATGACCGAGGATCTGGCGGCCGAGAAGATCAGCGGCGACGTTTTCGACGAAGCGCTGGCAGCGGCGGTCCGGCATTTCCAGGCCCGTCACGGCCTGCCGGAAACCGGCAGCGTGGGTCCAAGCACGCTCGCGGCCCTCAACGTGCCGGTCGGCAAGCGCCTGCATCAGCTGGCCGCTTCGATCGACCGTCTCGCCGCCATGGATATCACGTTCGGCGAGCGCTACGTCGTCGTCAACATTCCCTCGACGGTCGCCGAAGCGGTGGAAGGCGACCACGTGGTGCGGCGCTACGTGGTGGTGGTCGGCAAGACCGATCGGCCCTCGCCGACGCTTTCCACCATGATCACCACGGTCAATCTCAATCCGACCTGGACGGTGCCCCTGTCCATCGCCAAGAAGGACATCGTCACCAGGGTGCGCAAGGATCCGGGCTATCTGGCGCGCATGCATATGCGGGCGCTCGATGCCCAGGGCAACGAGATCGATCCCAAGCTGATCGACTGGAATTCCGACCGCTCGCCGAATTTCACGTTGCGGCAGGATTCCGGCGCCTGGAACGCGCTCGGCGCCGTGCGCATCGACATGCCGAATCCCTATTCGGTCTATATGCACGACACCGATCACAAGAATCTGTTCAGCAACGATTACCGCTTCGAATCCTCCGGCTGCACGCGCGTGGCCGAGGTGCGCGATCTGGCGGCCTGGCTGTTGGCCGACAATCCGGGTTGGGGGCGTCGCGAGATCGATGCCGGCATCGACAAGGGCGAGCGTCTCGATATCCGGCTCACCCACAAGGTCCCGGTCGCCTGGACCTATCTCACCGGCTGGGCGACCCGCGACGGCACCATCCATTTCCGCGACGACATCTATGGGTTGGACGACAAGCAGCCGTTGACGGCGGAAACGCGCGCGCCGACCGCGCTGGTGGCGGCCCGCGCCTCGGGCTTCGTCCTGCAATCGGCCGACACCCGCCCCTACGAGCTCAAGCCGGTCTCCTATCTCGACAGCCAATGAACGCGAGGCACGCGGAGCGCGCTCGGCATCTGGAAGCGGCTCAAGGCCGGGACAGGTTGGGAATCGTCGCCAGCGCCTTGGCCAACGTCTCCTCCGGCGAGCCGGTGGCATCGAGCCGCGTCCAGCCGAGCGCGCCGAGATCGTAGCTCTCCTGGGTGCGCACCACGGCCGCATCGGCATCGGAGGCGTCGCGGCTGCGTCCTCCGACCCGCTCGAGCCTGGTGGCGAGCGGCGCTTCGAGAAAAAAGCCGTGGAAGGCAACGCCGAGCTCGGCCGCGGAGGCCTCGGCCAGGGCGCGCTCGCCCGGCCGGGCGAACACCGCGTCGAGGATTGCCGAATGGCCGGCCGCGGCCGCGCGGCGCGCCTTGTCGGCGATCGCCGCATAGACCTGGGCGGTCACGCCGGCCGTGTAAGCCGCGGGCGGCAGTTTCTCGTCCTCGTCCTTGCCGAGCAGCGCCTTGCGTTCTGCGTCCGAGCGCAGCACCACGGCGCCGGGCAGCGGCGCGAGTTGCGGGGCAAGCGCGCGGGCGAGCGCTGATTTGCCGGTGCCGGAGTAGCCGGCGGCTGCGACCAGGACCGGCGGCGGCGGCGCGATCGCGCGCCGCGCCAGCTCGAAATAGCGGCGCGCCCTCTCGCCGATCGCGGATTGCTCGGCTGGCGCGGCCCGCTGGCGCCGCTCCGCCGTCACCTTGGCGCGGATCGCCGCCCGCATCGAGAGGTAGAACGGCAAGGCCGCGAGCGCGTCCAGATCCTCCGCCCGGCGGGTCTGCGCCAGATAGCGATTGAAGGCCGCATTGGCGGCTTGCGGCAGGCCGCGCTCGATCAGGTCCATGAGCAGAAAGGCGAGATCGTAGAGCACATCGCCCGAGCCGATCAGCGGGCTGAACTCGATGGCGTCGAACAGGACCGGGACGTCCTCGATCAGGGCGATATTGCCGAGATGAAGATCGCCGTGGATGCGGCGGATGAGACCTCGCCGGCCGCGCTCGACCAGGAGCTCTCGGATGCGCCCATAGGCTGCGCCGCTCACGTGCCCAAGCTCGGCCACCTCGGCGGGCGGGAACAGCTCGGGCATCTTGCCGAATTCGGCGACATGCTCGCCGATATAGGCGCCGACTGCGTCGATCCACGGCTGCGGTTCGACCGCGAGCGCCTGCGCGTGTGCGGCCGCTACGATGCGGCCCAGGCGGTCGGCGAGCGCGGCGTCGATGCGTCCCTGATCGGCCAGGTGATCAAACGTGAGGGCTTCGTCGAAGCGGCGCATCTCGACCACCCATTCGACCGGCTCGCCCTCGCCGCCGAGCGCGAGCGCGCCGTCCGCCTCGCGCGTGACCGCCAGCACCCCGCGGTAGATTTGCGGCGCGAACGGACGGTTGACCTCGATCTCGGACTCGCAGGCGGCTTTGCGCTTTTCGAGCGTGGAAAAATCAAGAAACGGAAAGCGCACCGCCCGCTTGATCTTGAACGCACGTTCGCCGGCCAAAAACACCGAAGCCGCGTGGGTATCGATGCGCCTGACCGGGCGCCCGCCATACGTCATGGGATCGCCCAGCAGCGCCAGGACCGGCTCCTGCGTGTCGCCCACGGAGCTCATGTCACGGAATTCATCGGCTTCCCATTTCCGGCTGGCCGAGCGCGCGGCTCTGGGACGCGGCTTGAGCGGCGGGATGTGTGCCCCGATCTTGCGCCCTATTCTGGGCGCTTGAAGCGTTTTCGACCAGCCGACAAAGCCTATTGACCGCGGCGGACGAAGCCGAAAGATGTCGCCGCAGCCGCCCGTCCGGGCGCAAGCCATTAGCCACAGGGAAGCCCCATGCGCCCCAATGACGGCACCAGAGCTGCCGCCCAAGTGCTGATCGATCAGCTTGTCGTGCATGGCGTGCGCCATGTTTTCTGCGTGCCGGGCGAGAGCTACATCGCGGCGCTCGATGCTTTGCACGACGCCCCGATCGCGGTGACGGTCTGCCGGCAGGAAGGCGGCGCCGCCATGATGGCGGAGGCGGCCGGCAAGGCCACCGGGGCGCCCGGCATCTGCTTTGTCACCCGCGGCCCCGGCGCCACCAATGCGGCGGCCGGGGTGCATGTGGCGCGCCAGGATTCGACTCCGATGATCCTGTTTGTCGGGCAGATCGCCCGCGACATGCGCGAGCGCGAGGCCTTCCAGGAGCTCGACTACCGGGCGGTGTTCGGGACCATTGCCAAATGGGCGATCGAGATCGACGATCCGGCGCGCATCCCCGAGCTCATCTCGCGCGCCTTCTACGTCGCGACCAGCGGCCGCCCCGGACCGGTGGTCATCGCGCTGCCCGAGGACATGCTGGTCGAGCAGGTGACGGTGCAGGACGCGCCGGCCTTTGCGGCCGTGGAGATCTGGCCCGGCCAGAACGACATGAGCCGGCTGCAGAAGCTCATCTGGGCCGCCTCGCGGCCGATCGTGCTGGCGGGCGGCAGCCGCTGGTCGGAGCCGGCCAGTGCCGCGCTGCAACGATTCGCCGAGCGCTTCGCCCTGCCGGTCGCGACCACGTTTCGCCGCGCCCATCTGATCGATGCGCTGCATCCGTGCTATGCGGGCGACCTCGGCATTGGCCCCAATCCCAAGCTTCTGGCGCGGATCAAAGCGGCCGACCTGGTCGTGCTGATCGGCGGCCGGATGGGTGAGATGCCCTCGCAGCGCTACACGCTGTTCGACATTCCGGCCCCGCGGCAAACCTTCGTGCACGTCCATCCGGGCGCCGACGAGCTGGGCCGGGTCTATCGGCCGCATCTGGCGGTGCAGGCGGCGCCGACCGCATTTGCCGCTTCGCTCGAAGCCCTGCAGCCGCCGAACCAGATCCCGTGGGGCGAGGCGACCGGCGCGGCCCACGCCGAGTTTCTGGCCTGGACCGATCAGCCGAGCGCAGTGCCCGGCGCCGTCAATATGGGCGAGATCGTCACGGCTTTGCGGACGGTCCTCCCGGCTGATGCCTTCATCTGCAATGGGGCGGGCAACTTCTCCATCTGGGTGCATCGCTACTACCGCTACCGGCGCTACGGCACCCAGCTCGCGCCCATCTCGGGCTCCATGGGCTACGGGGTGCCGGCCGCCGTGGCGATGAAACGGCTGCATCCCGAGCGCACCGTCATTGCGTTCGCGGGTGACGGCGATTTCCTGATGACCGGGCAGGAATTCGCCACCGCTGTGCAATACGGCCTCCCGATCATCGTGATGGTGGTCGACAACGGAATGTACGGCACCATCCGCATGCATCAGGAGCGTGAATATCCCGGGCGGGTGGTCGGCACGCAGCTGCAGAACCCCGATTTCGCCGCCTATGCGCGCGCGTTCGGCGGGTTCGGGGCGACCGTGGAGCGGACCGCCGACTTCGCCGAGGCGTTCGCGGCTGCCGAGCGCTCCGGCAAGGCCGCGCTCCTGCACATCAAGGTCGATCCCGAGGCGATCACG
Organism: uncultured Alphaproteobacteria bacterium; assembly: GCA_963725185.1. Taxonomy (GTDB): domain Bacteria; phylum Pseudomonadota; class Alphaproteobacteria; order Rhizobiales; family Xanthobacteraceae; genus VAZQ01. Next base: position 820,111 of record CAVRXO010000006.1, on the reverse strand, counting down.
CCCACCACGACGCTCGAAGCCATCCGCGAAAAGGCGTTGAGCGAGCACCGGCTGTAGCCCGCATGGAGCGGCAGCGTAATGCGGGACCGGCCGTTCCCGGATTACGCACCAGCGTTCCCGGATCTCGCATAGCCCGCGAAGACGGGCGTAAACGCCCTAATGTGCTCCATCCGGGCTACAAGCCTCGTGCGGCTGTTCATAAATCATCATTCATTCTTTGGTAGCGTGGCGGCCTACCATGCCTTACCGCCGCACCGAGAATGTCACCCGCAAGCTTGCGGCGCGCCATAGCGCCATCATGGCGGCGGCCCGTGCGCTTGCCGCCGAGGAGGGGATGGCGGGCGTGCAGATCGCCGCCGTGGCGGCAAGGGCCGATATCGCGGCGGGCACGGTCTATCGGTACTTCCCCTCGAAAATCGACCTGATCGCCGCTCTGGTGGCGGCCAAGTCCGCCGCCGAGATCGCGGCGCTCAACGTTGCGGCCGACGGCGCCCCGGGGCCGCTTTCGGCGCTGGCGGCCGCGATCGTGACCTTCGCGGCGCGCTCGCTCGCTAACCGGAGGCTTGCCTTCGCGATGATCGCCGAGCCGGTCGAGCCCGAGCTCGAAGCCGCCCGTTTGGGTTATCGGCGCGCGCTCGCCGGCGCGTTCGAGATCCGCATTCGAAGCGCGCTCGAACGCGGACACCTGCCGGCGCAGGATACGGCCATGGCGGCGGCGGCGCTGGTCGGGGCACTGATCGAGGGGTTGATCGGGCCGCTCGCGCCGGGGCCGATCCAGGACCCGGTCCAGAACCGGGCGCAGGTGCAGACCCTCTGTTTGTTCGGCTTGCGCGGCCTCGGTGTCGTCGACGCGCGCGCCCGAGGCATCGTGGTGCAGACGGTCCTGCCGGGCGGCTAATGCGACATCAGCACCGGGACCGTCGATGAGGTCAAGATCGTCCGCGTGACGCCGCCGAGGATGAATTCCCGCAGGCGCGAATGCCCGTAGCCGCCCATGACCATGAAATCGGCACCGGTCTCCGCCGCATGGGACCTGATCGCGGAGGGCACATCGGCATTGCCGGCGGACACGCGCTTGAGCTCGACCTTGAGGCCGTGGCGGGCCAGGTGCCGGGCCATATTGGTGCCCGCCAATTCGCCGCCTTTGCCGCGTTCGCCGCTGACCGCGACGATGTCGATGGCCTTGGCGTGCCGCAGGAACGGCAGGGCGTCCGCAATGGCGCGCGTGGCCGGGCGGCTGCCGTCCCAGCAGACCAGCACCCGCTCGAGCGTCGCCGCTCGCGTCTGAACATGCGGCACGACCACGATCGGTCGGCCGGATTCGAACAAGGCCCCTTCGATCAGGAGCTCCTCGGTGGCACCTTCCTTGGGGCGGGCCTGTCCGACCACCGCGAGGTCGTAGCGCCGCGCGATGCGGGCGAACAGGTCGGCTGCCCCTGCCACGCTGGCGTCGAGGATGCGTACCTCCGCCGACAGCCCGGCTTGCGCCGCCGCCGCCTCGAATCGGCTGGTCGCCGCCTTCGCGGTCTTGGTATTTTCCTCGCGCTGGGCTTCGATCAAATCGGTCGGGATGCCGCCCAGCACCGTGCCCGGGATCACCGGCTCGTAGACGAATCCGACGCCCGCGATGTGGGCGTGGAACAGCCTCGCAAGCGAGATCGCATAATCGGCCGCGAATTCCTGCGGGGCCGCTCCGGTCAGGTTGACCACGATGTCCTTGACCATGGCTTTCACGCTCCTCGCCCCGCCGAGAGCATTGCGGCCCGTCGACCGAAACCGATCGCGGGCCGCGCCGGCGCTAGACCTCGCGCCAGACTATTTCGAGCCGTCTGCCTTGTACTGACTGACAAAGGCCCACAGATTGTTGATCTCCTGGTCGTCCTTGATTCCGCTGAACGCCATGCGGGTGCCGGGGGCCTTCGCGCTTGGATTGCTGACCCATTGCTTGAATTCGGCCTCGTTCCAGGTGATCCCGAGACCCTTGAGGGCGTCGGAGTAGTTGAAGCCAGGGTAGGAGGCGGACTTGCGACCATTAATCCCGTTGAGCGGGGGTCCGAGCTTGATCTTGGCGTCCGGCCCCACGTCGTGGCAGGGACGGCACTTGTTGAACGACTGCTCGCCGGCAGCGGCATCCTGTGCCAGCGCGGCCCCCGTCGACGCGACAACGAGTACCCCAACAAAAACCCACGTCCTCATCAGTTCTCTCCTCTCGTTCCTCTCGTTTTGATGTCGTTCCGACGGCCCCGAAGTCGCCGCAGGGCGGACCTCCACGGTGTTCGAATGACGCTCCGCGCGGCAAGTGTCAACGGTGGGGTAGGTCGCATGTCTCCCCGCTGTCCCCCCGCTGTCCCCCAAGGGTCCCGGCCGCCCGGGATTTGACGCGGAAAGAGTATTGCATGGAATTTGCCGCTATAAACAGCGGCGGCGAGGAATTCAAAGCCGCATGCGGCGGGAGCGAGCCTGCCGTCCGCTCAACCGGGACAAAAGCCCAGGGGACATGTCCGATGTCGGTCAAGATGCCGGCCCCCGACCAGACCGTGCTCGATCGCCGCGACCGCATCGTGCGAGCGTTGCGCGCGATCGTTCCGGGCGAAGGCGTGATCGCGACCGAAGCCGAGATGCGCCCCTATCGAGTCGGACGCCCTTACGGCCTATCGGCAGCTGCCCATGGTCGTTGTGCTGCCCGACACCGTCGATCAGCTGTGCCGGGTGCTGAAATACTGCCATGCCGAGCGAATCAACGTGGTGCCGCGCGGCGCCGGCACTTCGCTCTCGGGCGGGGCGCTGCCGGCCGCGGACGGCGTGCTGCTCGGCATGGCCAAGTTCAACCGCATCCGTGAGATCGACCTCGAAAATCGGCTGGTGGTGGCGGAGCCCGGAGTGACCAATCTGGCCGTCACGCAGGCGGTCGAGGAGGCCGGGTTCTACTATGCGCCCGACCCGTCCTCCCAGATCGCCTGTACGATCGGCGGCAATGTGGCGGAAAATTCCGGCGGCGTGCATTGCCTCAAATACGGGGTCACCAGCAACAATGTGCTGGGTCTCGAGATCGTCCTGATGACCGGCGAGATCGCTCGCGTCGGCGGCAAGCATCTGGACAGCGGCGGCTATGATCTCATGGGGGTCATGACCGGGTCGGAAGGGTTGCTCGGCGTCGTCACCGAGGTGACGGTGCGGATCCTGCGGAAACCGGAATGTGCGCGCGCCGTGCTGGTGGGCTTCGCGGCTTCCGAGCATGCGGGCGACTGCGTGGCCAGGATCATCGGGGCCGGCATCATACCGGGCGGCATGGAGATGATGGACCGCCCGGCGATCCACGCCGTCGAGCAATTCGTCCATGCCGGCTATCCGCTCGATGTCGAGGCACTGCTGATCGTCGAGCTCGACGGCACGCAGGTCGAGGTCGATCATCTGCTGCCGCGGGTCGAGGCGATCGCCTCGCAATGCGGCGCGCTGACCTGCCGGGTCTCGGCGTCGGAAGCGGAGCGGCTTTTGTTCTGGGCCGGCCGCAAGGCGGCTTTTCCGGCGGTCGGACGCATCTCGCCGGACTACTACTGCATGGATGGTACGATCCCGCGCGCGCGGTTGCCATTCGTGCTCCGGCGGATGCGGGAAATGTCGCAGACCCATGGGCTCGCGGTCGCCAATGTATTTCATGCCGGGGACGGCAATCTGCATCCGCTTATCCTCTACGATGCCAACAAGCCGGGTGAGCTGGAGCGCGCCGAGGCTTTCGGCGCCGACATCCTGCGGCTGTGCGTCGAGGTGGGCGGCGTGCTGACCGGCGAGCATGGAGTCGGGATCGAGAAGCGCGATCTGATGCCGACCATGTTCTCGGAAATCGATCTGGCCCAGCAGCAGCGCCTCAAATGCGCCTTCGACGAGCACGGCCTGCTCAATCCCGGCAAGGTGTTTCCGACGCTCCACCGCTGCGCGGAGCTCGGCCGCATGCATGTGCGGGCCGGAAAGCTGCCATTTCCCGAGCTTCCGCGGTTTTGAGCTTCCCCGGCAACCCTGCAAGCGGGCGGAGGAGCGTTAGGGTGGGGAACTGGGGCGCACGAGATGACCGATACGCTCAAAGCGCGGGACGCCAAGGACATCGAGGATGCCGTGCAATGGGCGCTCGGCGAGGCCAAGGCGCTCGAAATCCTCGGCCATGGCTCGAAGCGCTCGATAGGCCGACCGCTGCAGGCCGATTTGATGCTGGATCTGTCGGCTCTGTCGGGCGTTACGCTCTACGAGCCGGAGGAACTGGTGTTGAGCGCGAAAGCCGGCACGCCGCTCGCCGAGATCGAGGCGCTGGTTGCCGGCCAGGAGCAGCGGTTGGCATTCGAGCCGATGGATTGCGCGCAGCTCCTGGACGGCCCGATCGGGAGCGGCACGATCGGGGGCACCATTGCGGCGAATCTGTGCGGTCCGCGCCAACTCGTCGCCGGTGCTGCGCGCGATCATCTGCTGGGCTTCTCGGCCGTATCCGGCCGCGGCGAGGCCTTCAAGTCGGGTGGCCGGGTCGTCAAGAACGTTACCGGCTACGATTTCTGCAAGTTGATGGCGGGCTCCTGGGGCACGCTCGCCGTCCTGACCGAGGTCACCCTGAAGACGCTGCCAAAGCCCGAGACCGAGGTGACGGTGGTGATGTCCGGGCTCGACGACGCGGCGGCGATGCGGGCCATGGCGGCCGCCATGGGTTCGATCTGCGAGGTCTCTGGTGCAGCCCATTTGCCGGCCGCAACCGCGGCGCGCTTTCCGACCGGGCTCGCATTGGCGGAAGGGCGCGCCGTGACCGCAATGCGGCTCGAGGGCGTGGCGCCGTCGGTGGCGCACCGTACGGCAGCCCTACGGGCGGCGCTACGATCCCATGGCGAGACCACAATGATCGACCAGGAGGGCTCCGGCCGGCTGTGGATGGCCATCCGCGACGTGGCGGCGTTTGCGGCGAGCCGCACCGGCCGGGATCAGCCCCTGTGGCGCATTTCCACCGCGCCCATCATGGGTCACGCGCTGGCCGCGCGGGTAACCGGCGAGATCGAGGCCGAGGTCGTCTATGACTGGGCCGGAGGACTGCTCTGGATGGCGACGCCGGCCGCTGAGGATGCGGCCGCCGGCTTGGTCAGGGCAGCCGTCGGGGCTGTCGGCGGCCACGCGACGCTCATTCGTGCGCCCGCATCGGTACGTGCTGCGGTCGATGTGTTCGAGCCGCCGGAAGCCGGCCTTGCCGCATTGACGAAGCGGATCAAGCAAGGCTTCGATCCCAAAGGCGTGCTCAATCCCGGACGGATGTGGGCGCAGGTTTGATTGCGGCCAACGGCAGCGGTGGCCGTTGTGGGCGCCGGTCCGTGATCGGGCCGAGCCGGCGCCCGTACGCGGCGCCCCGCCGGGGTCAGGAGGGTCAGGTTTTCGATGCAAACCTTGTTCACGCTCGCCCAGCTCGCCGATCCGAAAGTGGCGGATTCGGAGCGCATCCTGCGTAGCTGCGTGCATTGCGGCTTTTGCACCGCGACCTGTCCGACCTATGTGCTCGATGGCGACGAGCTCGACAGCCCGCGCGGCCGCATCTACCTGATCAAGGACCTCTTGGAGCACGACCGGCTCCCGGGCCCGGAGGTGGTCAAGCACATCGATCGCTGCCTCTCGTGTCTGGCCTGCATGACCACCTGCCCGTCAGGGGTGCATTACATGCACCTGGTGGATCATGCCCGCGCCCGGATCGAGGCGACTTACGTCCGGCCGCCGCTGGAGCGCTGGCTACGGGCGATCCTCGCACGTGTCCTGCCCGACGATGTCTTGCTGCGCCGGGCGCTCTTCCTGGCGCGTCTGGCGAAGCCGTTCGAGCGCCTGCTTGCGGCCTGCGGTTTCAAGTCTCTCGCCGCCCTGCTGGGGCTCGCCCCGGCGCGGTTGCCGGTGGGGTCGGCTGGTCAAGGCGCGACGGATCGGGGGCGGCGTGTGGTTGCGGCGCAGGGCGCGCGAGCGGGTCGGGTCGCCCTCCTGGCTGGCTGCGTCAGCCCGGTGATCAAGCCTTCGATCAACGAAGCAGCGATCCGGGTCCTCACCCGGCACGGCATCGAGGTCGTGCTGGCGCAAGGCCAGGGCTGCTGCGGCTCGCTGGTCCACCATCTTGGCCGCGAGCAGGAGGCGCTCGCGGCCGCGCGCGCCAATATCGATGCCTGGACGCAGGAAATCGCCGCCGCCGGCCTCGACGCCATCCTGGTCACCGCCTCGGGCTGCGGCACCACGGTGAAGGACTACGGCTTCGTGCTGCGGGGTGATTCGGCCTATGCGGCCAAGGCGGCGCGGATCTCGGCCCTTGCCCGCGATATCAGCGAGTATCTCGCCGGCCTGGAATTGTCCCCAACGGGCGAATCGGAAAGGCTGATAATCGCCTATCATTCGGCTTGTTCGCTGCAGCATGGACAGAAAATAGCGCGCCAGCCCAAAGATTTGCTTTGCAAGATGGGATTCGTGGTCAAAGATGTACCAGAAGGACATCTTTGCTGCGGCTCGGCCGGCATCTACAACATTTTGCAGCCGGATATCGCGAAGAGGTTGCGTGATCGCAAAGTGGGGAATATCGAGAAGATGGCGCCCGACGTGATCGCCGCCGGCAATATCGGTTGCATCACCCAGATCGCGGCGGGCACGGCGATCCCGGTGGTCCATACGGTCGAGCTGATCGATTGGGCGACGGGAGGTCACAGGCCCGAGGCGCTGAGGGACAGTGGCTTCGTTTAGAAGGGACAGTGGCTTCGTATGAACCGAGGTTTGGCGGAAGTAGCTTGATGCATCGTGCGTGACCGCCAGAAATCGCGCCGCGCGCCGCAACCTGCGCAGCGGGATTTGGTGATGTGGAGAGGCGGGAGCGCCTCTGTCTGTGCGCGGCGAATGTCTGTACGGCCGGGGCGTTTAAGTCGGACCGAAAGTCGTACTGAAATCTGAGCCGAAACGTTCGGGAGGACGATCATGGCGAAGAAGGCGAAGAAGAAGTCAAAGAAAGCGAAGACGACAAAAAAGACGAAAAAGACGGCGCCGGCGCGCAAGAAGAAGCGCGCAGCCGCCAAGAAGAGCGCCGGGAAGAAGCCGGCCGCCAAGAAGGCCAAGGCCAAAGCCAAGGCGAAGCCAAAGGCGCGCAAAGCGGCTGCCAAGCCCAGTGCCGCGGCGGCGAAGCCCGCGCCCAAGCCCAGCGCTGCTGCGGCGAAGCCGGCTCCTGCGCCCAAGCCCATGGCGCCTAAGCCCATGGCGCCGCCTGCGCCCAAGCCGGCGCCCAAGCCCGCAGCTGCGGCAACGCCGACGCCTCCCGCCGCTCCGCGGCCGGCAGCGCCAACGCCGCCGCCGGCGCCGCGTCCTAGCCCGCCCGCACCCGGGAGCACCCACAGCCCGGCGGCACCGTCACAACATTCGCCGGCGCCGATGGGCGGTAACGCGCCTGCTGGCGGCCATTCGACCGGCGGCGGCAGCGAAGGCGGCCACGGGGACTCGTAGCGGTCCTCGTGATGGCAGTTTCAAGGTCCCGTGCCTGGGGCACGGGACCTGCTTTGCCATGAACCTAACTCGGCATGATCGGCGGGCTGCTTCGGCGCTGTCGGTCTGGAGTTCAGTCAGGGGGCAATCATCTCTCGGTCCGGGACGAATCAGGGACCACGGGGCGCAGTTGGCTCGCCGCGGCCGACCTGGCTCACCCGCGATTCCCTGCGCCGGAAGGGCACTGTTCCAAGGACAGGACGGTGCTGCGCCGTCGAGCCTGTGCTTATTTTACAACACATCGATTCTTTCGAACGGGAAAACCGCTGGAAGCACAAAAATGCGGCAAATGCTGATGGATTTTGCTTGCTGGTTTTTCTTAGGATGGCGTTAGCTCTGATGCGAAGTACGTCGCGCGACGACAACGGGGACTTGAAGTCGCAATTGGCAAGCTTGGGCGTCCAATGAAGGGCGCAGACCGACGAAAGGGGCTAGAGATGAAGAAGGTCGTACTATCGATTTTGGCCGCAATGGCGCTTGCGACGCCGGCGCTGGCAGCCGATCTCAAGATGCTCACCAAGGCGCCGCCGCCGCCGCCGAGCCCATGGGACCTCGCCTTCGGCGACGCGATCATGACGGACTACATGTTCCGCGGCATCACCCAATCGGCGCACCGCCCGTCGGTCGCGACCTATTTCGAGCCGCGTTACAACTTCACCAGCACGCTGCAGGGCTATGTCGGCCTGTCCGGTGAAAGCATCGACTTCCCGAATCACGCCGCCGCCGAGATCGATTTCTACGGCGGCATCCGGCCCACCTTCGACAAGCTCGCCCTCGATTTCGGCGCATGGCTGTACTACTATCCGGGCGGCGAGTGCTTCAGCGGCGGTACCTTCCAGGCTGGGACCATGACGGGCCCGGCGGCTTGCGGCGCCTTCAGTGCGGGCAATACCTTCGAAGGCACGCTGCTTAACGGCAATGCGGCCAAGGCCTGGGCCTCGTTCTACGAGGTCTACGCCAAGGCCACCTATACGATCACTGATTCATGGTCCATCGGCGGCCAAGTGTACTATTCGCCGTCGGTCTCCAATACCGGCGCCAACGGCACCTATGCGGCCGGCACCCTCAAGTACACCGCTCCGTCCGCCATGCCGTTGCCCAACGGCGTCGGCTTCTACGCCTCCGTCGATGGCGGCTACTGGTGGCTCGGAACCTCCGACCCGTTCTATGGTACCGCGTTGTTCCCTGCCGGCATCACGTATACGAGCTTCGGGAACGTGGACTATGGGTTCGGCTTCACCTGGAAGGTGTTCACCCTTGACTTCCGCGGCTATTGGAGCGGCTTGAGCAAGGCTGATTGCAACGCCTTCACCAGCGATCACACGGCCGGGTTCAATGGCAGCTTCTCGGCGATCAACCCGACTGGCGTTGGCTCCAACTGGTGCGCCTCGACATTCGTGGTCAAGCTCTCGTCTGACCTGACGCTGGCCAACCTGAAGTAAGGCAGCGTTTTCATCGGCCCTTTCGGGCGGGCGGCGGCTCCAGGCGAGCCGCCGCCCGTTTCTTTTTGGACGGCACTGATGCCCGATAACGCCCGCCGGTCGGGCATCGTCACAGACCGGTCATGAATGTCGTCATATTCGCTCGCCGAAATTGCCCCAGATTTTGGCGCGGTGTATGAGCCGAGCCTCGTCGTCATCTCCATTGGAGCATCGCATGCATCTTCCTGCGGTAACCTGGGCGGGCCGCTTGGCCGTGCCGGTGGCGGGCCTTATCGTCCTGGCCGGTGTTTCCGCCGGCATCGCGGCCGACCGCAGCTTTCCGTATGACAGCGTGCTGTTGCTGGACGCCAAGCCGATGAAGGGTTCCAAGCGCGTCCCCATCCTGCAGATCGAATCCGGGGCCGATGCCTCGATCGATCTGTGGTGCAACACCGTGCCGGCGCAACTGATCGTGGCCGACGCCACCATCACCATCATCCTGGGCGCGCCGACGCAGAGACAGTGCGATCCCGAGCGCATGCAGGCCGATCAGGATCTTGTGGAGGCCCTGCAACAGGTCGTCAGCTGGCGGCGCCAGGACGACATCTTGGTCCTGCAAGGCGAGCGCAGCCTGCGATTTCACCTGAGCTCGAATTGAGTAGGAGCGAATAGCGAGTAGCGAGAGGCCGCTCGGCTTTTTCCCTATTCGCTACTCCCTGTTCGCCATTCGCTACCTATCAAATCCATACAGCCGGGCCGGGTTGTCGACCAGCACGGCGTGGCGCGCCTTGGCGTCCGGCAGGAACTGGTACATGAGCTCGATCAGCTCGCTCTCCTGCGGCCCGCCGCCTTCGTTGTGGCTGTGGGCATGGGGCCAGTCGGTGCCGAACAGGCAGCGGTCGGGTGCGGCGGCATAGAGCTCGCGTCCGATCGGGACCACGTCATGCCATCCGCGCGTCTCCTTCGACATGCGCGCGCCATTGGACAACAGGACCCAGAAGTTCTCTCGCCGCAGCAGGTCGAGCACCAGGTCGTGGGCCGGGTTGCGCGCGCCGTTGGCGGGCTTGAGTCGCGCCAAGTGGTCGATCACCACCGGAACCGCGGTGATCTGCTGCAATGTCTCGATGCTATCGGGGAGCTCTTCCGGGCCGACAAAGATCTTGATGTGCCAACCGTATGGGGCAATCCGGTCGATCGAGCGTTGCAGCAATCGCGGGCTCGGCGCCATCTTGAACATGCGAACGAAATTGAAGCGCACACCCCGCATGCCGGCCGCGTGCAGGTTCTCAAGCTCGGCGTCGGTAACGGTGTCGTCGATGATGCCGGTGGCGCGATAACGGCCGCGCGGCACGCGTTGCAGCGCCTCCGTGATGTAGGAATGGTCGGTCGTGTAATTCGCCGGTTGCACGAACACGCCGCGCCCGAAGCCGACTGCGCCGTGCATGCGCAGCGCGTCCTCCCAGGACGCCTCGCGGCTCGCATGCACCGGATTGGGGTTGCGATCCGGAAACCTGGCCGGATCGCCGAAGACATGCAGGTGGCAATCGCAGCTTCCGGGCGGGAGCGGTTCGGCGGGCGGCTGCGCCGGCCGCGCCGCTCCGGCATATTTTTCGGTCATCGTTTCGACCATTGGGACTCACCGGGAAGCCAACGGCGGCGTCCCCTCTGCACTTGTCCCGGCCTTGAGCCGGGACCGTAACAACTTCGGAATTTGCAACGGTCCCGGGTCAAGCCCGGGACAAGGTTTGGATCGGCGTCGGCTAGAAGTCCATGCCGCCGCCACCGGGCATAGGCGGCATCGCCGGCTTTTCTTTCGGCAGCTCTGCCACCATAGCTTCGGCGGTCACGATCAGGCCGGCGACCGAAGCGGCGTCCTGCAGCGCCGCGCGCACCACCTTGGCGGGATCGACGATGCCTTTGTCGACCATGTCCACGTACTCCTCGGACTGGGCGTCGAAGCCAAAGCTCTCCGATTTCAACTCCAGGATCTTGCCGACCACGATCGAGCCCTCGACCCCGGAATTCTCCGCGATCCGCCGGATGGGCAATTCCAGCGCCTTGAGCACGATATTGATGCCGGCCTGCACGTCCGAGTTGGAGTCGGTGATCTTGCCGACCGCCTTCTTGGCGCGCAGCAGGGCAACGCCGCCGCCCGGCACGATGCCTTCCTCGACTGCGGCGCGGGTCGCGTTCAGGGCATCCTCGACCCGGTCCTTCTTTTCCTTCACCTCCACCTCGGTGGCGCCCCCCACCCGGATCACCGCCACGCCGCCGGCGAGCTTGGCCAGGCGTTCCTGCAGCTTCTCGCGGTCGTAGTCGGATGTGGTCTCCTCGATCTGCGCCTTGATCTGGCCGATGCGCGCCTCGATCTCTTTGCGCTTGCCGGCGCCATCGACGACGGTGGTCTTCTCTTTCTCGATGATCACCTTCTTGGCGCGGCCGAGCATCTGCAGGGTCACGTTCTCGAGCTTGATGCCGAGATCTTCCGAGATCAGCTGTCCGCCGGTCAGGATCGCGATGTCCTCCAGCATGGCCTTGCGGCGGTCTCCGAAGCCCGGGGCCTTGACGGCCGCGATCTTCAAGCCTCCGCGCAGCTTGTTGACCACCAGCGCGGCCAGCGCCTCGCCCTCGACGTCCTCGGCCACGATGACGAGCGGCTTGCCGGACTGCACGATCGCCTCCAGCACCGGCAGCATGGCCTGCAGGCCCGAGAGCTTCTTCTCGTGCAGCAGCACGAAGGCGTCTTCCAGGTCCGCCACCATCTTTTCGGCGTTGGTGATGAAGTAGGGCGAAAGATAGCCGCGATCGAACTGCATGCCCTCGACGATCTCGACCTCGGTCTCGAGCGCCTTGGCCTCCTCGACCGTGATGACGCCTTCGTTGCCGACCTTCTGCATGGCCTCGGCGATCATCTTGCCGATCTTGCTGTCGCCGTTCGACGAGATGGTGCCGACTTGGGCGATCTCGGCCGAGGAGCCGACTTTCTTGGCTCGCTTTTCGATGTCCTTCACCACTGCCGCGACCGCGATGTCGATGCCGCGCTTCAAGTCCATCGGGTTCATGCCGGCGGCGACCGACTTGGCGCCTTCCCGCACGATGGCGTGCGCCAGCACGGTGGCGGTGGTGGTGCCGTCCCCGGCCTGGTCATTGGTTTTTTGCGCGACCTCGCGCACCATCTGGGCGCCCATGTTCTCGAACTTGTCCTCAAGCTCGATCTCCTTCGCCACCGTGACGCCGTCCTTGGTGATGCGCGGCGCCCCGAAGCTCTTGTCGATGACCACGTTGCGACCCTTGGGCCCGAGCGTCACGCCCACCGCATTGGCGAGGATATCGACGCCGCGCAGCATCCGGTCGCGCGCATCGGTCGAGAATTTCACATCTTTCGCAGCCATTTTTCGTCACTCCGGTTGAATGCTGCCGCCGTGATGCCGAGCTCGGGGGATTTCCCGGCTCAGCACCTCCCTGCGGCCTCGAACAGGTCTTCGGTTCGGCTCAGGCGATGACGCCCATGATGTCGGACTCTTTCATGATCAGCAGGTCCTCGCCGTCGATCTTGACCTCGGTGCCCGACCATTTGCCAAACAGCACGCGGTCGCCGACCTTGACGTCCGGCTTGATCAACTGGCCGGCCTCGTCGCGCCCGCCCGGGCCGACGGCGACGATCTTGCCTTCCTGCGGCTTCTCCTTGGCGGTGTCGGGAATGATGATGCCGCCTTTGGTTTTCTCTTCGGCCTCGATTTGCTGCACCACCACGCGGTCATGCAGGGGGCGAAAATTCGTCTTGGCCATGTCATCCTCTGTTTTGGTATGGGCGCTGGTTTGGTATGGGCGCTGGGTTCGTTGGCACTCGCGGTTAGCGAGTGCTAAGAACTGGCGGGAAATAGGTCCTTCGCTTCCTGGTGTCAAGCTTGCGCCGGCTCGGCTTGCGCATCGCGGATCGCTTGGCCTTCAATCGTGCCTATGGGTGCGGGACGCTTGGACGCGCACCGGGCAGAGCGGCACAGTCAGGAGCAAGCCAATGTCGCGGATACGCTATCTCGCTCTGTTGTGCACGCAGCCGGCTACGCTCGCGGACTTTTACCGCCATTCCTTCGGCATGGACGAGATCGGCCGCAGCGAAGCAGGCGACCTCAGCCTCACGGACGGCGGCTTCAATCTCACCTTGTTCAATCAGCGCCCGCAATTGCATGAGCCGCGCATGGAGAGCGGCCTGCACCATTTGGGGATCGCGGTCGAGAGCATGGAGGAGACGCTCGCCCGCTACCGCGCGTTCAATCCGCGCGGCACGGTCATCGCCGAAAGCGGCGATCTGCAGCATGGCGAGGTGCGCATTCACGATCCCGAATGTAATCCTGTGAGCTTGTCGCAACGCCATTTCGGATTGACCGCCTCGCCCGCCCGCGTTCCCCGCATCGCCCATATCGCGCTCAATGCGCTCGATACCGAGCTGATGCTCGATTTCTATCGCCAGGTGTTCCGGTTCCGCGAATTGTTCGAGGCCCACCGGGAATCGATGAAACGGCCCGGCTATCGCAACAAGCATGTGGGCGACGGGCACAGCAACGTGGCGATCCAGACCTTCTATAACGACGAGGTGGGGCACGAGGCGCGCTTCGGCATTGCCCATTTCGGCTTTCTGGTCGGCAACTCCAAGGCCATGGCGGAAAAAGTTACGAGCGGCGGCGCCACCGTCAAGGCGCGTCCGGCGCACCGCACCCAATCGGAGATCCGCATGCGCGATCTGGAGGGCAACGGCTGCGACCTGTCGCAACGCGGCTGGGAGGTGGACACCGACAAATGGGTGCGCGCGCCCGTTGCCTGAACGGAGAAACGTAATGGTCGTTGCCGCGATATAAGCCGAACGGTCCGGGGGCTGCTAAGCCCGCGGTTCCCACTGCCTCGAGCTCGCGCCGGCCAATTCGCGCACCCGCTCCTCGTCGCGAGCGAATTCGGCGGCCAGCCCCTCGTACACCACGCGACCGTCATCGAGCACATAGGCGCGGTCGGCGATCTCGACTGCCATGCGCACGTTCTGCTCGACCAGCAGGATCGAAATCCCCTCCCGGCGCATCCGCGCAATCACATTGAACACCTCGCGCACCAACAGCGGCGCAAGGCCTTGCGAAGGCTCGTCGAGCAGCAGGAGCTTGGGATTGAGCAGGAGCGCGCGGGCGATCGCCAGCATTTCCTGCTCGCCGCCCGAAAGGGAGCGGCCTTTGTTGCCGCGGCGCTCCTGCAGCCGGGGAAACAGCTCGTAGATGCGGGCGATGTTCCAGGGGCCGGGGCGCTCGATCGGCACCAGCAGGTTCTCCTCGACGGTCAGGCTGCCGAAGACGCGCCGGCCCTCCGGCACGTAACCGACCCCCGAGGCAGACGATCCGGTCGGGCGGCCAGGCGGTCGTTTCGTGACCGAAAATGCGCACGCTGCCCTGCCGCGCCGGGGTCAGGCCGATCAAGCTGCGCAGCGTGGTGGTCTTGCCGGCGCCGTTGCGGCCGAACAGAGTGACGATCTCGCCTTCACCCACGGTCAGCCCCACGCCATGCAGGATGTGGCTCTTGCCGTAAAACGTGTGAAGCCCTTCGGCCGCGAGCGCGCTCATGCGGTCTGTCCCAGATAGGCCGCCTGCACGCGCTCGTTGGCGGCGATCTCGGCCGGCGTGCCCTCGGCCAGCACGGCGCCCTCCGCCAGCACCATGATCTGCGTTGCCAGATGGAATACGACCCGCATGTCGTGCTCGATCAGCACGATCGCCAGCTGGTGGTCCTTGTGCAGCCTGGCGATCAGCTGGACGATGTCGTGGGTCTCCTGGTCGCCCATGCCGGCGGTAGGCTCGTCGAGCAGCAACAGGCTCGGATTGAGCGCCAGCGCCATCATGATTTCCGTGGCGCGCTGATCGCCATGTGAAAGCTCGCCCGCCAACTGGTCGGCCTTGGCCGACAAGCCCGCCCTGCTCCAGCAACGCCGCGACCCGCTTGTCGATCTCGCCCCTCCGGTGCCGCGACAGCCAGGGCGTCAGGCGCAGCCCCGCCGCCACCTCGACCGGCACGCGCAAATTCTCCCGCACGGTCAGCTCGGGGAAGATCTCGGTGATCTGGAAGGTGCGCGCCATGCCGAGCGCGACCCGCTGGTGGGCCGGCAGTGCCGGTGATGTCGTGCCCGCGAAAGCGGATGCGACCGGAGCTCGGCGGAAAGAAGCCGCTGATCAGGTTGAAGAAGGTCGTCTTGCCGGCACCGTTGGGGCCGATCACCGCGCGCAGATCGCCTTCCTCGACCGTCAGCGATACGTCGTTGACGGCGACCAGGCTGCCGAAGGCGCGCATGACATTGTCGACCTCCAGCAGGCTCATGCTTGTACTTTCCGGCGCAAGATGCCGAGCACGCCGCTCGGGAAGAACACCACCACCAGCACGAAGAACACGCCGATCAGCGACATCCAATTATCGGTCAAGCTGGAGAGCTTGTCCTGCAGCACCACAAAGATCGCCGCGCCGATCAGCGGGCCCCAGAACGAGCGCATGCCGCCCAGCACCGCCATGATCACGAAGTCGCCCGATTGCTGCCAGTGGAACGCGCGCGGATCGACGAAATTGTCGAGATACGCATAGAGCGTGCCGGCGAGGCTGGTGAAGGCGGCCGAGATCACGAACGACAGCCAGATGTGCTGCTGGACCGGGATGCCGAGGAAGCGCGCGCGGCGCTCGTTCTCGCGGATCGCCAGCAAGGTGCGTCCGAACGGCGAGCGCAACAGCAGCGCCATGAGGGCGGTCGAGACCGCCAGGCAGAACAGCACGAGATAGTAGAATGCCTTGTCGTTGCCGGCGATGTCGATCTGGGTGAAACCGAAATCGAGCGGCATCCGCCCCCATCCGGTCAATCCGTCGTCCCCTCCGGTCAGCGAGACCCAGCGGAATGCGATGAAATAGAACACCTGCCCGAACGCGATCGTCACCATCGCGAAGTAGACGCCGCGCAGGCGTACGATCATGGCGCCGATCACCATCGCCCCAAGGGTGCCGGCGAGGACCCCGACGAGGAAGCCGAGCGACGTGCTGGGCGCCAGATATTTGATCGCCATTCCGGCCCCATAGGCGCCCAATCCCAGATAGGCGGCATGGCCGAACGAGAGCACCCCGGTAAAGCCGAGCAGGAAATTCACCGCCATCGCGGCGATGGCCATGACCAGCACCCGCGTGCCGAGCGCCGTATAGCCGCCCACCAGCGGCATCCAATAGGGCATCGTGCCCAAGAGGACGAAGATCAGGGCGGTGCTGCCGTAGCGCTCGATTGCTTTCACCGCAGCCGCCCCTCGTCACCGAACAGGCCGCTGGGCCGTACCAGGAGCACCAGCGCCATCATCACATAGATCACCGCTTCGGTGGCGGTGGGGAAGAATACCGTGGTGAGCCCCGAGGCGACTCCGATCAGCAGCCCGCCGGCGAGGGTGCCGGGCAGGCTGCCCAGCCCGCCGACGATGATGGCGACGAAGCTCGGCATGATCAGCGTGTCGCCGATGGTCGGCGACAGGCCCAGCATGCCGGCCGCCAAGACCCCGGCCAGCCCGGCCAGGTAGATGCCCAGGCCAAAATTGAGATTGCGCAACAGCCGGACATTGACTCCCAGCACCGAAACCGTCTCGAGATCGAGCGTGCCGGCGCGGATGCGCATCCCAAGCCGGGTGTAGCCGAGGATGAGGAACAATCCGGCCACCGCCACCGCCACCACCGCCACCATGAAGATTCGGTAGCCGGTCAGGAAGAAGAAGTCGGTGGAGAGCGGGGAGGCCAGCACGCTGGGAATTTGATAGGGCACGCTTTGCGCCCCCCAGATGAATCGCAGCACATCCTGGAAGATGAAGGCGAGCCCGAAGGTGAGCAACAAGCTGTAGAGCGGATCGCGGCCGTAAAGACGGCGAATGAGCAGCCGCTCCAGCAGCAATCCCAGAGCTGCCGTGAGGACCGGCGCGATCAGCAGCGCTCCCCAGAATCCCAGGACGGGCATCAGCGAGTAGGCGAAATAGGCGCCGAGCGCGAGAAAGCCGCCGTGCGCGAAGTTGATCACGCCGCTGAGATTGAGGATCAGCGACAAGCCGAGCGCCATCAATGCATAGAAGGCGCCGACGATCAGCCCGTTCAACAGGTTGAACAGAATGACTTGTGTCATGGCTGCACCGATCCGCAGGCCCCGGTCACAAGGCCCCGCACTTGCGCTCCTGTCCAGGTTCGGTGCTGCAGCAGCCGGACGAGGGTTGCGATCCCAACCATCATGCCCCGTGGTGTTTTCCGCCGGCGTGACGCCCTAATGGCGCCGCGACAAGCGCGACGCCGGATAAATCGCGGTTAAAATCACGCCGGATAGACCAGCTTGCAGCCGGTGTCGGCGGGGGCGGGAATGAAATCCGGCCCGTTCACCACCTGATCGACCACGAACAGGTCCTCCGGGTCGGAGGTGCCCTTCGATTGCAGGTGTCCGACGAACGCCGAGGGCACCAATTGATGATCCTCGGCGCGATAGTAAGGCGAGCCCGGCATCAGCGCCACCTCGGGCGGAAGCTTGAATCCTTCCAAGGCGTGGGCCAGCTTGACGGCGGCGATCGTTTTCTCCTGGTTGGCGACCAAGGCACACGTCCACAGCGCGACGTAGCCGAACCAGGTGCGCGCGGTCGGCACCTTGTTGGTCTTCTTGCGGATCGCGGCCACGAATTCGGCGACGTGCGGCACGTTGGGCTGGTTCCAGTACCATTCGAACAGCCACGATCCGATCCGCGCCTCGGGCGGCAGGCCTTCGACCACCTCGAGCTCCTGCTGCATGCCGGCGATCTTGACTTGCTTGTCGAGGCCGAACTGCACCGCCTGCTTGATCGAGTTGATCCCGTCGTCGCCGGCCGCCAGATCGACGATGACGTCGGGATTGGCGGCGCGCGCCTTGATCAGGATGGCGGAATAGTCGGTGGTGCCGAGCGGGAAGAACTCGACGCCGACGTTGACGCCCCCGACCTTCGCGGCGGCCTTCGCCAGCCCCTCCTGCAGCGCGTGCCCGAACGCGTAGTCCTGCGCGATCACGTAGTATTTCTTGCCGATCTTGTTGATCAGCGGTCCCGCCATGGCGTTGCCTTGCATGGCGCCGGTGTTGCAGATGCGGAAGGTAGTCCAGTGGCAGGCGGACCCCGTGACCGCGTCGGCGTGGCCGCCAGGGACGATGTGCAGGGTCTTGAGCTCGGAAGCGACCTGCGCAATGGCGATCGCGTGCGACGAATTCACGTTGCCGATCAGGAAGTCGACCTTGTCGCTCTGGATCAGCTTGCGCGCCTTCTGCACGGCGACGTCGGTCTTGTCCGATGTCGAAATCCTCGATCACCAGCTGGACCTGCCGGCCGAGGATGCCGCCCTTGGCGTTGACCTGCTCGGCCGCCAACTCCATGCCGGTGTTCTCGTTGCGGCCAAGCGCCGTGTAGATGCCGGTGAGAGGATTGTCCACCCCGATCTTGATCGGTTCTTCGCCCCTCGCCTTGATGATGTAGGGCGCCACCAGTTGCGCCGCGCCTACCGCGAGACCGGCTTTAAGCAAAGTGCGCCGGCCAAGCCCCCTTGTTGCTGGTTTCTGCGTCATGGTCTCCCCCTGTTGTTATAATCGGGCGCCATCAGTCTGGCTTCCCGGATCGCCTTATTTCCGACAAGCTTGCCCGAGTTTGGCAATCCGGGCAAGGCGCAACCCGTCGCACCCCTCATGATCAGCTCCCGGACCTGACCCGGGAGCGGCGGAAATGACGCCACAGAGGCATGCGGGCGCTTTCGCCTTCTCTGGCGGGCGGTGTATCGTGGTGATAGGTTGCTCGTCGAGGAGGAATGCGGAATTGTTTCTCGGCGGACTGACCCAATCGAACAAGCGCCGATGGTGCGGTTGCGCGCGCCAATCGGCCGATCCCAGGGAGATACATTATGCCTTACCGAAGCCCGATCTGTGCAGTTGCGTCGGCGGCGCTGTTGGCAGCCGCGCTGCTGGCGACGCCATCCGCCGCGCAGGTGGTCGATTTTGGAAAATATCCCGACTTCAAGGGACAATGGGTTCGCACCGGCAACCCGAACAATTGGCTTGAGCTGGCGGGCCCGCCACCGCTGACGCCCGAATACCAGAAGATCTTCGCGGACATCCAGGCCGACCTGAAGGCCGGCGGACCCGGCAATTGGCCTTCGACTTTCTGCGTACCGGCCGGCATGCCGGCGATGATGAGCTTTTATGATCCGGCCGAGATCATCGTGATGCCGAACATCACCTACATCCTGATCAGCCACAACGACGATTCGTTTCGACGGATCTATACCGACGGCCGCGAGTGGCCGACCAATCCCGAGCCGACCTTCGCGGGCTACTCGATCGGCAAGTGGGTCGATCAGGACGCCGCCGGCAAATACAACACGCTCGAGGTCGAGACGCGTTTCCTCAGGCTGCCGCGCGGCTACGACACATCGGGCCTGCCGTTTCATAGCGACGGTCAGGCCGTCATCAAGGAGCGGATCCATCTCGACAAGGCCGACCCCAACACGCTCATCGACGAGATCACCGTGATCGACCATGCGATGACGCGGCCATACGTCAAGATCCAGAAGGTCAGCCGCAACCTGAATCCGCGACCGGCGTGGCACTCGGACGTTTGCTCGGAAGACAATACCTGGGTCAAGATCGGCAACGAGCCCTATTATCTCAGCGCCGACGGCAACCTGATGCCGTCCAAGAAGAATCAGGCGCCGCCGGACTTGAGCTATTTCAAGAAAACGCAGAAGTGACGGCCGCATCGGCGGGACCGTTATCGCGACGGGACCCGTCGGCGTTCCTGCTCGCGGGCCCTGTCGGCCGGCGCAGGTCGCCTGCGCATGAGGTCGGACGATGATGTCGCGGCTGCGTCTGTTTGCGGTTTTGGGGATTGCGGGCGTGGCCGCCATGGCCGCATTCGTGCCCGCGGTCGCCGATCCGGTCGAGGACTTCTATCGCGGCAAGCAGATCAAGATCTACATCCGGGCCGCGCCGGGCGGCAATTACGACATCTATTCGCGGCTCCTTGGCCGTTACATCGCGCGCTTCCTGCCCGGCAATCCGAGCGTGCTGCCGATCAACATGCCGGGCGGCGGCGGCCTGGTGGCGCTCAACTATGTGGCCAATGTGGCGCCGCGCGACGGCACTGTGCTCACCATGATCACGCAGTCCTTCCCGATGGATCAGGCGCTCGGCCTCGACAAGAATCTCAAGGTCGATCTGCGCACGCTCAATTGGGTCGGCAACATGAGCGATACCAACGAGTTCTTCTTCACCAACAAGTCGTCGCCGACCAGGACGCTGCAGGACGCGCGGCTGCGCGAGACGCCGGTGGCGGCGACCGGAGCGGGCTCGATCATGACGCAGCTCGCCGCCGTCTACAACAATATGCTGGGAACCAGGTTCAAGGTGATCTACGGCTATCCGAGCGGCCCCGACATGACGCTCGCCATGGAGCGAGGCGAGGTCGAGGGCCGCAGCACCAGCAACCCGCAGGTGCTGGGACGCAGCAAGGCCGAGGTCGCCGCAAAATACAATTTTCTCATCCAGGCCGGCTTGCGCAAGCTCCCGGACTACGAGGAGGTGCCGCTGTTGCGCGAGCTCGCCAGCACCCCGGAGCAGCAGGCGGTATTCGATTTCATCTCCAAGGCGGTCGTCGTCGCCCGGCCGATTGTCACCAATCCGGGGGTGCCACCCGAGCGCGTGGCGGCGCTGCGCCGCGCCTTCGACGCCGTCATGACGGATCCGCTTCTGCTCGACGAGGCGCGCCGCGAGAATCTCGATATCGGCACGCGCAGCGGCGAGGAGCTGCAAGGCCTCGTCGCCGAGATGCTGGCCACCCCGCCTGCGATCCTCGCACAGGTGGCGCAGGCCATCCAGATCAAGTCGGCTGAAGCCGCCCGAAGCGTCAAGCCGGGTGCGGAATGATCCGCGCGATGCTTACTTGCCGGCCACCATCATCATGGCACGCTCGTAATAGTTGAAATCGAGGTAGCGCTCGGGCGCGGCGCTGGTCTTGCCTTCGACCTCGGCCCGCAACGCCATCATGTTGCGGAATCCCTGCATGTCGAATTTGGCATCCGGCGTGAAGCCGAAGGCGGGATCGACGAGCTGCTCGTAGGTCCGCTCAGCGACCTCCGGGGCAAGCTTCTGCTCGCTCACCAGCAATCCGACTGCTTCGGCGCGGTTCGCCGGGTCGCGAATCCAGCGCAGCGATTCCACATAGGCGGCGAGATAGCGCTCGACCGTGCCGCGGTTCTGCTCGGCCCATGCGCGCAACGCAAACCCGCCCGCCGCCTGATAGGGCCCGAGCAGATCGATGGTCCGCCCGAGGCTCTTCATCCCAGCCTGCGCGGCCTCGACCGTGAACGGGAGATTGAGAATGGCGGCTGCGTTGTTGCGGTCGTCCAGCATGGCCTTGAGGCGGTAGACGCCGGCGCCGACCGGCTTGATCATATAGTCGCCGGGTTGAACGCCGTGTTGCGCCATGAGCTTTTTGACCTGCAGCGCATAGGCGGTGTCGGGCGCGTCCACCACGATGACGCGCCCGCGGAGCTCCGCGAACGAAGCGATGCCGGCCTGCACGAAGAACTCGTTCATGCCGCTGTCGCCACCCGACAGGATGACCACGTCCTGCTTGGCGCCTTCGATCATGGCGACCGCGTTGTCGATCGCGCTCTGAGCGATCTGGAATTTGCCGGCCGCAAGCCCGTCGCGCTGCGCCTTCGAGCTTTCGGTGAGCTCAAGCTCGGCCTTGAGGCCGCGCTTGGCGAAAAAGCCCTTGCCGATGCCGACCTGCAGCGGCAGCGCCTTGGCGTTCGGAAAGCTGTTGATCCGCAGCGGCGTCAAGTCGGCGGCGCCGGCCGTGCCGGCATGAACCAGGACCGCGGCGAGAACGGCAAGGACCAAAGGCGCGATCCGGACAGTCGGACGGGGGTTGACCATGAATCTCTCCTTCAAACCGGGCAGGCGCCCCAAACCGGCACCGTGGATGCCGCGACGGCGGATGCCGGCATGGTAGCAGCGCGCGCGGGGTGGTTGATACCGGCTTGCGATCTCGGGCAATTTGTCCGCCGTCGCCAGCCGAGGAGGAGTTCGTATGCGCGCCATCAGCCTTGCCGAGGCCCTCAAGATCATCGAGGGCACATTTGCATCCGCCGAACGGCGCAAAGCCTATCCGCTGAGCGCGATCGTGCTCGACGCCGGCGGCAGGGTGAAGGCCTTCCACAAGCAGGACGGCTGCTCGCTGCTGCGTTTCGAGATCGCCTATGGCAAGGCCTTCGCGGCGCTCTCGCTCAATCGCTCGTCCCGGCAGGTTCTGCAGAAGGCCAGGGAGAAGCCGGCTTTCATGCAATCGCTGGGCGAGCTGTCGGACGGGCCGCTGTTCCTGGAAGGCGGCGGCCAGCTCATCCGCGACGAGACCGGCGAGATCGTGGGCGCTCTCGGCGTCACCGGCGACGTCAACGAGGTCGATGACCTCTGTGCGATCGACGGTATCCGCTCGGCCAGCTTTCGCTCCGACGACGATTTCGATGCCGAGGCGGTCAAGCGGCTCAATATCAAGAAGGACCCGCCCCTGCGGGATCCCCGCAAGGACTGAAACGCGCCGCCGCCCGGCCTGGCCGCCCTGGCCCGCCCCATATCCGCCTTGCCTTGGCTGCATCTTCTCGGCCAAGTTTGGCGTATCGGGAAGGAGGCCTTGGCTTTTCGGCGTCTTGCTGCCGCAAGCCTTGCCGGGTTGCCGCCTGTTAACCTTGAAACTGTTATAATGCGATCGGAGTTAGTGTCTGTTGGCCTTGAGTTCCGGTCTTGAAGTTCCGGCTTGGGCGGTCGGCTGCCGCGGCCACGGGCATCGATGAAGGAGGGGACGCCATGGGAAAATTCAGTCTGGGTCCGGCGCCCGCCGTGGCGATGTTGTTGGCCCTTGGGCTCGCCGGTTGCGGCAGCTTCGGGGGCTTTCCGAGCTTCGGCAGTTCCAGCCCCGCGCCCGAGCCGGTGCCGGTCGAGCCCCAGCCGCCGCCGGAGCTTCCCGCCAGCGTCCGCGCCTCGGAGGTCATCGGGCGCTGGGGCTATGCCTCCTTCCACCGGCCCGAGGACCGCGTGCGGACCGAGGCGGCCGCCAGGGGGCAATGCAGCCATCCCTTCGTGATCGGCCAGGGGCCGACCGGCGGCGTGATGATGTATCCGCCGGACCAGTCGCAGATGCAGGAGTTCTGGCTCAAGGGCGGTCCCGGGGGCAAGAACTACATCGGCCCCCACGGACCCGGCGGGGATACCAGCGACCGCGAGATCGTCTCCTTCGACGGCCGGGTGATGGTGCTGCGCTACGTCGACCCCGAGGTCGCGGGACGCTATGGCACCGGTGTCTATGTGCGCTGTGCGCCGCGCGCCTGACGGGGCCTGCGGGTGCCCTCCCGGGAGAGCCGTAGCGTGACCGTGGTCATCTGGCACAATCCGAAATGCGCCACCTCGCGCAAGGTGCTGGAGCTGATCCGCGCCAAGGGCATCGAGCCCCGGATCGTGGACTACGTGAAGTCGCCGCCCAGCGCCGCGCAGATCAAGACGGCGCTCAAGCAGATGGGGATGCAGCCGCGCGAGCTCCTGCGGCGGCGCGGTTCGCCGTTCGACGAGCTCGGCCTCGACGATCCTGGGCGCACCGATGCCGAGCTGATCGCCGCCATGGCGACCCATCCGATCCTGATCGAGCGCCCGGTGGTGAGCAGCCCAAAGGGCACGCGGCTGTGCCGACCGGTCGAGCGCGTGAAGGAGATTCTGTAGAGATGGCCAAGATCGTGCTCGGGCTCGGAACCTCGCACACCCCCATGCTGCTGGCTTCCGACGAGACGCTGCCGCGCTTTCTGGAGACCGACCAGACCATCCGCCATCGCGACAAAGAGGGGCGGCCGGTCACCTATGGGGATCTATTGGAGGCGGCCGATCCCAAGCTTGCCCATATGGTGGCGCCCGAGCATCTGGTGGCGCGGCAGAATATCGCACGCGCCGCGATGCGGCGGATCCGGCAGACCGTCGCCGCGGCTGGCCTCGACGCCCTGATCGTGCTGGGCGACGACCAGAACGAAAGCTATCGCGAGGACTGCCGGCCGGCCTTTGCGATCTATTTCGGCGATACGATCCGCAACGGCAATGCGCAGCACGAGACCTACTCGCATTTCCCCGATTGGTATATCCAGAACCGCAAGGGCTTCTTCGAGCCGCAAGCGCCGCGCGACTATCCGGTCCATTCCGCGCTCGCCGTTCATCTGATCGAATCCCTCATGGACACGGGCTTCGATCTCGCCAGCTCCAAATGCCTGCCGCAGGGCGAAGGCGAGGGCCATGCGATCGCCTATGTGCACCGCCAGGTGATGGATGCCCAGCATCCGGTGCCGGTGGTGCCGATCTTTCTCAATACCTACTTTCCGCCCAATCAGCCGCGCCCGCGCCGCTGCCATGCGTTCGGGCAAGCGGTGCGCCAGGCGGTCGAGAATTTTCCCGGCGAGGGGCGGATCGGCATCCTGGCCTCCGGCGGCCTCAGCCATTTCCTGGTGGATGAGGAGTTCGACCGGGCCATCCTCAAGGCCTGCGCCGACAAGGACGCCGCATTCCTGCAAAACCTGCCCCGCAACAAGCTCAATGCCGGCAGCTCGGAAATCCTGAATTGGGTTGCGGTGGCAGGTGCCGTCGAGCATCTCGACATGAATTGGTTCGAATATGTTCCGGGCTACCGCACGCCCGCCGGCACCGGAACTGGGCTGAGCTTCGCGACCTGGGCCTGATGCATTCTCCCAAGTTCTGATGCGCAACAGGCGCTCGGCCCTCCGCCGGCCTGATCTTAACGTGTCATCAACCATGGCTGGCGCGACCGCCCCGCCATGGCTGCGATTTCGATGTTGCCCGATCTTGGCCACCGTTAGCGGCGCCTGCGCTTAACGCATTCTAGACCGGTTCGCTGCTAGGCTCCGTTGCAAAGCTTCAAGTCGCGCCGGGTCGAGGTGTCATAAACTCATGCGAGATCATCGATGTTAGGGGCCGACGCATTTCGAGATCAGGGCCGGCCGTCGCCGGCCTCCGAAGGGCCGCTCGGCCATGTCCATTCCGTCAGCGGCTCGCAGGTGAGCATCGGGCTTGCGGGCAGGCGTCCGGGCGGCCTGGCGGGCGCCGGCTTGACGGTCGGCAAATTCGTCAAGATCCAGAGCGGCAAGGTTCTCATCGTCGGGGTGATCGCGGACGTCTGCGTGCAATCGCCCTTGCCGGCAAAGGAGCAGGACCTCCAAGGTCTGGCGCGCGTCGATCTCATGGGCGAGATCACCGGCGAGAGCGATGGGCGGGGCGGCGGACCGATACGCTTCCGCCGCGGCGTCACGACCTATCCGACCATCGGAGATCCGGTCGCCCTGCTGAGCTACGAGGAGATGCGGACCATCTTCGAGGGCGGCGGGGCCAAATCGATCAAGGTCGGACAGCTTCAGCAAGACAGCACGATCGACGTTCGCGTCGACAGCAACGAAATGCTGAGCAAGCATTTTGCGATCCTGGGAACGACCGGCGTCGGCAAATCGAGCGCGGTGGCCATCATCCTGCAGCAGCTGCTGCAGACGCGGCCGGAGCTGCGCGTGCTGCTGCTCGACGTTCACAACGAATATGCCCGCTGCTTCGGCGATCGTGCCTATGTGGCAAATCCGGGCAATCTAAGGCTGCCGTTCTGGCTGTTCAATTTCGAGGAGATCATCGACGTCTTCTTCGCCGGCCGGCCGGCCGGAGACGAGGACATCGAGATTCTCTCCGAGGTCATTCCGCTCGCCAAGGTCGCCTACACGCAATACCGGTCGACGGCCGAAAGGCTGGCGGTCAAGAAGCTCGATCCCAAGAGCATCGGATACACGGTCGACACGCCGGTTCCCTACCGGTTGCAGGACATGTTGATGATGATCGACGAGCGGATGGGCAAGCTTGAGAACCGGTCGTCGCGGATGATCTATCACAAGCTGATCACGCGCATCGAGACCGTCAGCAACGATGCCCGCTACGCGTTCCTGTTCGAAAAGGCCAATGTCGGCGGCGACACGATGGCGGAATCCATCAGCCAGCTGTTTCGCCTGCCCGCCGACGGCAAGCCGATGACGATCATGCAGCTCGCCGGTTTCCCGGCCGAGGTGGTCGATCCGGTGGTGTCGGTGCTGTGCCGTCTGGCCTTCGATTTCGGCTTGTGGAGCGACGGCGCCGCTCCGTTGCTGATCGTTTGCGAGGAGGCGCATCGCTATGCCGCGGTCGACCGGACGATCGGCTTCGGCCCGACCCGCAGGGCGATCTCCCGCATCGCCAAGGAAGGCCGCAAATGCGGCGTCTTCCTGGCGCTCGCGACCCAGCGTCCCGCCGAGCTCGACCCGACGATCATTTCCCAGTGCAGCACCCTGTTCGCCATGCGCATGTCGAACGACCGCGACCAGCGCCTGCTGCGCTCGGCGGTTTCCGACGCGGCCGCCGATCTCTTCGGCTTCGTGCCTTCGCTCGGCACCCGCGAGGCCTTGGCATTCGGGGTCGGCGTTCCCTTGCCAACTCGATTGACGTTTGCCGAGCTGCCGGCGCAGCTCATCCCAAGGTGCGAGGCCTTCGCCAGCGAGCAAGCCGTCCAGACCACCAGCCACGACCTCGACTTCATCGCCGCCGTGCTCGGACGCTGGCGCGGCTCGATGGCGAGGTCTCCGGCCAACGCGGACGATGCGGCGCGCGAGCCCAAGCCCGCGATCCGTCCGGATGCCGTCCCGCTGCAGCCAAGTCCGGCACCGGATCTGAGCAGGTTCAGCCTGCTGAAAAAGCCTCTGGCCAATCAGCCGGAGCCGACCGCCAGTCTCAGGAATCCGGTCTCTCCAACCTCGACGCGCTGAGCTCAATCGCCTCGCAAGCGAGCCCCCGTCGCGGCGCGCGCGCCGTGCGCGCGCCCGTCCGAATGCGCGCGTGCTGCCTCGATGACGCGCCCCTCATAGGCGCGCGCGGCGAGCGCCGGATCGCTGAAGCTCGCGTGCTTGGCACCCGCAACTTCCCTGAGAAAGAACGGCTTGGAAAAATAATACCCTTGAGCGTAGCGGATGCGCGTCGCCGCCTGCAGGTAGGCAAGCTCCTCGAACATCTCGATGCCCTCGGCCACGATCGTCATCCCGAGCGCATGGCCAAGCGACTCGATCGCCCGCAAGACGCTCTGGCTGCGTGGACGCTCATGAATTGCTGTGATGAATGAGCGGTCGACCTTGAGCTCGTCAGCGGTGATGTCCGCCAACGCGCTCAACGACGAATAGCCTGTGCCGAAATCGTCGATCGAGACCCGCACGCCGATCTTGCGCAGCATGGGAAGGATCTGCATCTGGAACTGGCTCTTGGCGACGAAGGCGTCCTCGGTGAGCTCGATCATGATGCGCGGGGCGAATTTGCTCGCCTTGAGGACCTCCGTGAAAGCGCCCATGAAATTCAGATCGCTGGCCTGCTTGGCGGCGACGTTGACGCTGATGGTCGTCTGCGGACCGAACTCCCGGTCGAGAACTCTCGATCGAGCGCAACGTCTCGGCCAGGACAAAGTGCGTGATGGTGTCGATCAGGCCGAGCTCGATCGCAAGATCGATGAACGAGCTGGGCGGATGAATTTCCCCGTCGGCGTCGCGCCAGCGGACGAGCGCTTCAAAGCCCACGACGTTGCGCGTGTGGATGTCCACCTTCGGCTGGAACGCGCAGCAGAAGCGGTTATCGCGGATCGCCAGGCGCAACTGTTGCTCCTGCTCCATCCGCGCGGTGATCGCCTGCCCCATATTGAGGTCGAAATAGACCGCATCACCCTTGGCCCCGCTCTTGGCGCGGTACATCGCGGTGTCGGCGTTGCGGCGCAATTCCTCGAAGCTCAGGCCGTGGTCCGGATGGATGCTTACCCCGATGGAAGCCGAGGTGAACACCTCGAACGCCTCGATGTGAAACGGCTGTTTCAGGTCTGCCAGAATGTGCCCGATGATCGCGCCGATCTGAACGTTGCTCTCGATCTGATCAAGCAGGAGCAGGAACTCGTCGCCGCTGATGCGCGCCAGCATGTCGCCGGCCCGCAGGCGCTTGGCAATTCGCCCGGCGATCTTCACAAGCAGCGCGTCGCCGACGGCGTGGCTGTAATAGTCGTTGACGTGCTTGAAATTATCCAGGTCGATGAAGGCCAGCGCAAACCTGCGTTCCTGGTCGCACAGAAGGCGGTCGACATGCGCGCGAAAACGAATTCGGTTCGGCAAGCCGGTCAAGTCGTCGAAGTTGACGCGCTCCAGGAGCCCGCCCTCGATCTGCTTGCGCTCGGTGATGTCGAGCGAGCTCGTGAGCAACAGGGTCTGGTCCGATATGCGCACGGGCTGGTGCCACGTCAGCCAGGTCCGCTCGCCCGCCGGGCCGGCGACCTTCTCCTCGATCGTGCTCGCTTTGCCCGAGCGCAGGAGACTGAGCTCCCATCCGCGCCGATCGGCGGCTTCGGCCGGGGAGAGAAAATCCCCCGGCGACGCACCGATCAGGGCATCGATCGGGATGGCCAGGCTGCTTGCGGCCGCGGCATTGGCCAGAATGAAGCGGCCGTCCTGGTCCTGAACCGTCAAGGCGACCGGGAGATGGTCCACAATCTGCTCGATCAGGCTTGCGGGCGCCGTTTGCGAGCGCGGTCCATCGTGGTCGGTCTGCGGCGACCCCGGCACCGCAGGGTGTTGGGGATTTTCCATGGGCCCTGACACGAGGCTTCCTATTCATCCGCAAGCTGCCGCCCGGCGTCATGACGCAAGGTCGAAGTGACCGCCGCGCAAATGCGTCCTTTGTCCCTTGATTCGTGCGGATCGACGGCTATCGGCTCGAAAACGAGAGGCAGTCAACCTAGCGAAAAACCGTTTGAAATTTGTTTCAGCAAGACGCCGCCGGCGAAATGCTTTGCATTAACGGACTATTCACTTCCAGGGCCGGAGGGCGCGGCGCGCGGGTGGCGCGACCGTTTGGGCGAAAGATTGCCGCCGGCCGGAGCCATTTACCGCTTTGCCCCTTTCATGACAGGATAAAGCCGGCTGTGGGGAACGTTTCCAGCCGGTCGGCCCGCCCCGACCGGGCGCGCAGGAGGACGCCGATGCTCTCGCAAAAAGAAAATGAAATGCTGACCCGCGTGGGCCCGGGGACCCCGATGGGCGAATTGATGCGCCGCTACTGGATTCCGGCCGCATTCTCCCACCAGATCGCCGAGCCGGACTGTCCGCCGGTGCGGGTCCGGCTCCTGGGCGAGAACCTGGTCTTGTTCCGCGACACGCGGCGGGCGCATCGGGCTCCTTGACGAGCGCTGCCCGCACCGCACCGCCTCGATGTTCTTCGGCCGCAACGAGCAATCCGGGCTGCGCTGCGTCTATCACGGCTTGAAGTTCGACGTTGACGGCAACTGCGTCGATGTGCCCTGCGTCCCGCAGGCGAACGAGGTCCAGAAGCGGAACATCCTTGCCCAGCTCAAGATCAAATCCTATCCGTGCGTGGAGCGCGGCGACGTGGTGTGGGCCTATATGGGGCCGCCCGAGCAGAAGCCGCAGTTTCCCGACCTCGAATGGACCAGGGTGCCGCGCGTCGCACCGGTTCGCGACCCGCCACGTCCAGGAATGCAACTGGCTGCAGGGCCTCGAAGGCGGCTTCGATGCCACCCACCTGTCGTTCCTGCACCGCGGCGATGCCGAGAAGAATCGCAACATCGTGGTGACGCTCTACGAGGTCGCGCCGACCGATTTCGGCTTCGTGGTCGGCACCGGCCGCGACCAGGGCAACGGCGACATCCTCTGGAACGTCAACGTGATGCTGATGCCGTTCCACAAGATCATCTCCTCGGTGCCGCATGCCGCGCATGTGTGGGCGCCGATCGACGACGAGCACACGATGCTCTACAGCGTCGATTTCAGCCCGGACCGGCCGCTCAGCGAGGAGGACATGAAGCGTTCGAAGGAATGGCGCGGCATCCACACCGAGAACATTCCCGGCACCGATCACGCGATCCGCAACCGGCACAACGATTACCTGATCGACCGCGCCCTGCAGGCGAGCGGCGCGTCCTATACCGGCATGAAGGGGCTGGGCACGCAGGATTGCGCCATCCAGGAATCGATGGGGCCGATCGCCGACCGCAGCGCCGAGCACCTGCTCGCCTGCGATGCCGCCATCGTCAAGATCCGGCGCCTGTTGTTGCAGACCCTGAAGGACCATGCCGACGGCAAGACCTTGCCCGGCATGCGGCCGGAGAGCTACCGGGTCCGCTCGACCCGCTACGAAGCGCCGCGCGGGCGAGCCTTTCGCGCCGGTCATGAACGAGCGCGTGCGCATCGATGCGCCGGTTGCGGCCAAATAGATTGGAAGATCAGACAATGAATGGCGCCGCTGTTGTTGCCGAAATTCTTCGTCGCGAGGGGACCGGCTTTCTGGCTTGCTATCCGCGCAACCCATTGATCGAGGCCTGTGCCGAGCTCGACATCAGGCCGATCCTGTGCCGGCAGGAGCGGGTTGGCGTCGGCATGGCGGATGGCTATTCGCGCATCCGCCGCGGCCAGCAAAACGGCGTATTCGCGGCCCAGCACGGACCGGGCATCGAGAATGCATTCCCGGGCGTCGCGCAGGCCTATTCGGAGAACGTGCCGATGCTGATCATTCCGGCCGGGTTTGCGCCGGAGCGGCAATATATCCGGCCGACCTTCCGGGCCGCCGAAGTCTACCGCAGCGTCACCAAATGGTCCGCCATGGCGCACGACGTGCAGGAGCTGCCGGACCTGATGCGTCGTGCCTTTCATGCCATGCGCAGCGGCAAGGGCGGGCCGGTGCTGCTCGAGATTCCCAACGAGGTATTTGAAGCGAGCTTCGAGGGCGAGCTCGACTACGTGCCGGTGCCCATGCTGCGGACGGCGCCGGATCCGGACCTGGTCAAGGAAGCCGTCAAGGCGTTGCTCGCCGCCAAGCATCCGGTGTTGTGGGCCGGGCAGGGCGTGCACTACGCGCGGGCCGGCGATCGTCTCGCCGCGCTCGCCGAGCTCGTTCCGGCGCCGGTGGTCGCCACCAATCCGGGCAAGAGCGCCATCCCGGACAGCCATCCCCTGGCCCTGGGGGCCTCGACCCGCTCGCGCTCGAAGATGTTTGCCACCTTCATGGCCCGTGCCGATCTGGTTCTGGCGATCGGCTCCAGCCTCACCAAGACCTCGTTCGGGCCCGGCGTGCCGGCCGGCAAGACCATCATCCATTCCACCAACGAGGCCGGCGATATCAACAAGGACTATCGCGCCGACCAGGCCTTGATCGGCGATGCCGCGCTGGTCATCGATGCGCTGATCGCCGAGGTCGAGCGGCAGAGGGGCCGCGCCGGCGGCAATGCGCTGGCCTCGCTCAAGGAAGAGATCGCTACGGCCAAGAAGGCGTGGCTCGCCGAATGGGCCAAGCATCTCGATTCGGACGAGACCCCGATCAATCAGTACCGCGTGATCCGCGACTTGATGCGCACGGTCGACCGCGACGACGTCATCATCACCCACGATTCCGGGAGCCCGCGCGAGCAACTGCTGCCGTTCTGGGAGACGACCGTGGCCGGCTCCTACATGGGCTGGGGCAAGTCGACCCAGCTCGGCTATGGGCTTGGCCTCATCATGGGGGCGAAGCTGGCGGCGCCCGAGAAGCTCTGCATCAATATCATGGGCGACAGCTCGTTCGGCATGACCGGGCTCGACATCGAGACTGCGTCCCGCAACCGCATCGCCATTCTCACCGTCGTCTTCAACAACGGCGTGATGGCGGCCGAGCGCGACGTGCTCAAGACCTCGACCCGGAAATATGGCGCCATGTCGGTGGGCGGCGAATTACGCCAAGGTGGCCGAAGGCCTCAACGTCGCTTCGCGCCGCGTCGAGAAGCCGGCCGACATCGTTCCCGCCATCAAGGAGGCGATCGACGCGACGCAATCCGGCGCCCCGTTCCTGATCGAGATCATCGCCAAGGAAGGCTACGACTTCTCGCGCTATCAATGAGAATACGCACAGCGTCTATGAGTGATCCAACGAACTGCCGCGAACTCGGCGCGCTCCTTCTCCCCGCTTGCGGGGAGAAGGTCGGGATGAGGGGGCGTCTCCGCGATTCTGAGCGTGTGGAAACGCCCCCTCACCGCGTCGAGTTCTGGTTTTCGCGCGGTGGGCGTAGCCCTCTCCCCGCAATCCCCGGATCAAGTCCGGGGAGGGCGAGGGGCGCTGCAACCCTACTCCTCCTCGCCGCCTTTGCCGCGCTTGCCGCCGTGCCGGCGCGTGCCCAGTCCCCCTACGAAGGCAAGACCATCACCATCATCACCAGCACCGGTGTGGGCGGCGTCTACGATCTCACGGCGCGCGTGATCGCGCGCCACATGAGCCGTTACATTCCGGGCAATCCGACCCTGATCGTCCAGAACATGCCGGGCGGCGGCAACGTGCTGGCGACCAACTACATGTACAACATCGCGCCCAGGGACGGGCTTACCGTCGCCAGCATCCACAACGCCATGCCGTTGCATCAGGTGCTCGACGGTCGTGGCGTGCGCTTCGATGCCGGAAAGTTCAGCTGGCTCGGCTCGACCGGATCGGAGAACGAGGTCATCCTGGCCTGGCGCACCGCCGGCATCACCACCATCAAGCAGGCCATGGAGAAGGAGATCGTGCTGGGGTCGACCGGCGCCGGCTCCGGTCTCTCCATCATTCCCACCGCCATGAACAACGTGCTCGGCACCCGGTTCAAGCTGGTGATCGGCTACAAGACCTCCGAGGACATCAATCTGGCACTGCAGCGCGGCGAGGTGCAGGCGCGCGCCTTCGGCATCAACTCGATCGAGAGCCAGCACCCCGATTGGCTCAAGGAGAACAAGGTCGCGTTCCTGGCCCAGGCCGGCGTCAAGCGCGACAAGGACCTGCCCGACGTGCCGCTCTTGACCGAGCTTGCCGCGACGCCGGAGCAGCGGGCGATCCTCAAGCTGATCTCTTCCCCGGCCGGGCTCGGGCATCCGTATCTGGCGCCGCCCGGCATTCCGCCGGAGCGGCTGGCGCTCCTGCGCGCGGCGTTCGCCGCGACCCTCAAGGACAAGGCCTTCCTGGCCGAGGTCGAGAAGCTGCAGATTCGCCATCGATCCCATGAGCGCCGACGAGGTCGCCGCGATCGTCGCCGAGACCATCAACGCCGCCCCCGAAGTCGTCGCCAAAGCCAAGGCCGCCATGGACGCGCCCGAGGTGCGTCCGCAGAATGGGGTTGTGCCGCCAGCCGTGAGCGATGGTGGCCCGTGAGAGCATGCTCACGCGCAAGCACCAGCTCGGCCGGTGTGCGGTGGGAACGAGGGAGGAACGCATGAAAGGACTGTTTGCAGTCGCGCTCGGATTGATGGCCTGGATTCCAACAGCCGCGATCGCTCAGCAACCGGCGCATGGCCAAGAGCCGCTGGTGATCGCCAGCGAAGGCTCGTTCTACGCCGGCGGCCATTACGACCGGGAGCATCCCGCGACCCACATCGTCGGACAAGTGTATGTGGACTACCGCATACCGCAGAATCTGAAGCACCCGTTTCCGATTGTGCTCGTCCATGGCGGCAATCAAACCGGTGTCGGGTGGTTTTCCACGCCGGACGGGCGTCCGGGATGGGCGCAGTATTTCCTGCGCCGGGGCTTCGCGGTCTACGTGGTGGACCAGGCGGCGCGCGGGCGGTCCTCGTTCGTGCCGGAAGCGTACGGGACGATGACGGCGCAGCCGCTGCAATATGTTCTGGAGAAGTTCACCTCCCAGGAGCGCTACAAGCTGTGGCCGCAAGCGAGCCTGCATACCCAGTGGCCCGGCAAGGGGGAGCCGGGCGATCCGGCCTTCGATCAATACTGGTCGTCGGATGTGCCCGGCATGCTGGACCGCACCAACCAGGCGCAGATGAACGTGGATGCGCTGGCTGCCCTGCTCGATCGGATCGGGCCTTCGATCCTTTTGGTTCATTCGCAATCCGGCGGTTATGCCTGGCCGGTCGCGCAAGCGCGGCCCGCCTTGGTCAAAGCCATCGTCGCAGCGGAGCCGGCCGGGCCGCCGGTGCATGACGTGGTCGTGCAGAGCGCGCAGGTCTTCGACACGCCGTGGGAAAAGGCCATCAAGCAGACCGAGGACGATTACTACCGCGACAATCCCGGCGTGAAGCCATACGGGCTTACCACTATCCCGCTCGCCTATGTGCCACCCGTCAGCGCGGATTTACCGCTGCAGTTCGTCCAGCAGGAGAAGCCCGAGCGGCGGGATCTGGCCAGATGCTGGCGCCAGAAGGAGCCCGCCCGCAAGCTCGTCGCGGTCGGCGACCGCCCGATCCTGGTCCTCGAAGCCGAGGCATCGTTCTACGCTGGATACAATCACTGCAATGTCGAATATCTGGAGCAGGCCGGCGTGCCCATCACCTTCATCAGGCTGGCCGACATCGGCATCCACGGTAACGGCCACATGATGATGATGGAGAAGAACAGCGACCAGATCGCCCAGGTGATTGTCGATTGGTTGGAAAAAACGGTAGGACCGTTGGAGGCAGCAGCGCACGCGGCGCAGTGACGGCGCGTCATGGCCTCATCCGGGACTCCGACCGCTTGCGGCAGCGGACTTTCACTTTCCCTGCCACACTTCCCCGGGGCGCAATGCGCGGAATCGTTCCGGCAAAATGCCGGCGGCCTTGAGCGCGTCGGCCAGCGCGAGGAGCGGCGCGTCGATCGCCTCGTCGGTCAGCTGGAACGTGCCGTAATGGTGGGCGAGCGCCATCTCTGCGCCGCAGTCGCCCAATGCCTGCACGGCCTCGGCCGGGTTCATGTGCTGGTCGTGCATGAACCAACGCGGCTCGTAGGCTCCGATGGGCAGGATGGCGAGCCGGAACGGGCCGTGCCGCTCGCGCGCGCGGCGGAAGTAGCGGCCGTCGCCATAGCCGGAATCGCCGACGAAATAGAGACGCCCGCCCGGCGTTTCGATCACGAACGACGCCCACAGCGACATGTTGCGGTCGGACAGGTTGCGCGCCGACCAATGCGACGTGGGAACGAGCGTCACCGCCATGCCGGCGCCGATCTCCACCCGGTCGTCCCAGTCGTAGCCTTGCGCCGCGATGGCGGGATCGTGATTTCGCATGATGATGTCGTTGCCAAGCGGCGTGATCACGCGGGCATGATGGGCGGCCGCCAGCCGCGACAGCGTCGCGACATCGAGATGATCGTAGTGGCCGTGCGACACCAGCACGACGTCGATCGGCGGCAGGTCCGTAAAGGCGATACCCGGATCGTTGACCCGCTTCGGTCCGACCAGGCGGAACGGCGACGCGCGTTCCGACCATACCGGGTCGAGCAACAAGTTGAGACCTGCGGTCTGGATGAGCCAGCTGGCATGGCCCACATAGGAGATGCGCCAGGCGGCGCCTTCGACCCGCTCCGGCGGACGGTCGGCATAAGGCGATGGCGCCCATTTCGGCCACTTCGATTTGGTGCCACGCCACTGACGATCGACGAACCAAGCAAACAGGTCGCGCCGGCTGCGCGGCGGTGCGCCGAACGGATCGAAAAAACAGATGCCGTCAAAGTGGTCGGAGACGGGGCCGTGGTAGTAGGGCGACATGCTGGATGTCAGAAATCCGGCGTATCGGCGTGCGGCACCGGGAACAGGTTCTTGCCGAAATGATCGCCGTTGTTCTCGGCGCAGACCATCTCCAGCAGCGGATTCGGCACCTTGCGCCAGCGCCGCGCCATGTAGAGCGGCTCGTTGAAGGTGTCGGGATCCTCGACCTTGACCAGGGCGTCCAAGGCCTTGCCATCGGCGGACACCTTGAAGCGCTCGATCACGTGCAGCTTCTCGGTGTGCGGCGTGCGGAACCAATCGAGATAGCTGTTATGGGCCTGCAGCCCGATCGTGTCGACCACCAGCGTGTCACCGCCTTCGTAGCGGCCGATCGACTCGCCGAACCATGAAGGCGCCAAAGCCTCGGAATGTTGGTCGGTCATGTAGATGCGTCGCACCGCGTGATCGGTCTGCCAGATCATCCAGACTTCCTTCGGGGTCTGGATGAAATAGAACGGCTCGGCCGGCGTCAGCAGTTGCTCGGGAACGCCGCCCGGATAGCAGGCCGATTGGGCCGAGAAGGGAAGCCCGCGCTTGCCGCTCAGCACCTCATCGTTCGAGTCCTGCATCTGTCGCGCCGCCCAGGGCTTGAGCACCGGATCCTTGGTGTTGCCGATATGCGGCGTCACTTGGCCGCCATCCCGGTTGCCACGGTAGGGATGGGCGGGGTCGGGCCGGATCGGCCCGCGCCCCAATCCCGGCGGCGGGTCGAGCCAATCGACCCCCACGACGAGCCAGGCGAACCGGACTGAGGCGAGTTCCGGGATCTTGGCGTTTGCGGGTGCCCCCTCCTGCGCCGAAGCTTGCGCGACTGCGGCGGCAAACATCGCAATGCCCGCACCGAGAATTGCAAGCGAGGCACGGCGCAGCAGCGCTTTGGATCGATCGCGGCGGCGATTGGGCTCTCTTGCAGGCTTCGACATCGGAATGCTCCGTGCTCCGGCGAAGTTCCACGCGAACCGCCGCCAATTCTAATACAACATCCCTCTCGATTCAAAATGCGCGGTCGCCTGTGACCACGACACGCCGCAGCATGCGGCGCTCCTGGTCGCTGAAATCCGTGCGGGCGTGCAAGGTGCAGCGGTTGTCCCACAGGACAAGATCGCCGACCTGCCATTTGTGCGCATAGATGAATTGGTCCTGCTCGATGTGCGCGAACAGCTGGCGCAGCAACGCTTCCCCCTCCGCTTCGTCCATATCCTCGACGCTGCGCGTCATCAGCCGATTGACGTAGAGCGCCCGGCGCTGCGTATCCGGGTGGGTGCGAACGACCGGCTGCACGAAATGCGGGTGGATGGAAAGGTCGAGCTTGGCCTCGTTGCCCTCGCGGGTCGTGGAATCATAGAGGTAAGCGTTGAGTGCCTTCTTGCCTTCGGCGCGCGCCTTGAGGGCCGACGGCAGTGTCTCGTAGGCCTTGTACATGTTGAGGAAGAGCGTGTCGCCGCCCTGGTGCGGGATCTCGATGGCATACAGGAAGGTGCCCTTGGCGGGCCGCTCCAAGTAGCACTGGTCGGAATGGAAATGCATCTCGCCGTCGGGCAGCGAGCCGATCAGCTTGCCGTTCTCGCGAATGTTCGACACCAGCATCGTGGTCTCGGGATGCTTGATGATCGACTTTTCGTTGCGGTGCTCCGGCGGCCGCGTGCGTTGCTGCAGGACGCCGAAGTGCCGCGCGAACCGTATCTGGTCGTCCTCCGACAGCGACTGGTCTCTGAACAGGATGACCAGGTGCCGGTGCCAGGCATCGACGATGGCGGCAACTGTTTCCGGAGGAGTTTCCTCCCGCAGGTCGACACCGAGGATTTCGGCGCCCAGCGCCGGCGACAAAGGTTTCACGACGAGCGGCATGCGTTTCCAGGGCTCCCTATTTCTTGGCGGCCAGCAGGTTGTTCATGGCGGCGATGTCCGCTGCCGGAACCGACAGCGTGCGCAGCACCAGCGCCTCCAGTTCCTGCCCGGTGCTCGGCACGACGTCGAGATGCTTTGCCTGCGCGTCGGCGAGGAACTTCGGGTCGGCGACCATGCGGTCGAAGGCCTGGCGCAACGCCGCGATCCGGTCCGGAGGCACTCCGGGCGGGGCGAGCACGCTCCAGCCGATCCCGGATTCGGAGTCGATGAACTCCAGGATATGCCGGCCCTGCTCGCTGGTCGCGAGCTCCGCCACCAGCGGGACCTGCGCAAGATCAGGATTGCGCTTGACGCCGCTCTGCATGACCACGACCAGTTTGCCTTCCGCGAGCGCCTCGGCCTTCGTCTCCTTGAGCGTCGGCCATGAGGACATGCGGCCGTCCACCTCGCCGCTCTCGACGGCAAGATCCACCTCGGCCGCGCCGCGATATCCGGTCACCACCTTGAATTTGGTGCCGGCAAGAGCATTGAGCAGCACCGGAATGGTGTAGCTCGAGGTCTCAACGCCCCAGGATCCGATCACGAGCGGGATCCGGCGCAGATCATCGGTGCTCTTGACCCCGGTCCGGCCGGCCACCTGCATCACGCCGCCGTAGCTCGAGACGCTGCCGATCCACTGAAACTTTCTTGTGTCCAGTGGCACGCCGGCGGTGCGCAGGACCTGATTGACCGCGATGGCGCGGTCCACCATGCCGATTTCGGTGCCATCCCGAGGGGCCTGCGTGGCGAGATGAACCGCACCGTTGAGGCCGCCGGCACCCGGCAGATACTGGACCACGATTTTCGGGTTGCCCGGGATGAAATCCGGCAGGTGGGTCGCAACCAGCCGGCCGTAGAGGTCATAAGTCCCGCCGGGAGCAAAAACCGTGACAAAGGTGATCGTCTTCTGGCGGTAGAAATCGGCGATCGGTTCGGCTCCGGCAGCGCGGGGCTCGCCCACGCACAGCGCAACCACGAGCGCCTGGAGCAGGATGAAGATGCACCGCATGCCGTCTCCGTCGGGCAACCGATGGTCCGATCCTATACGGGTCGCCAAGTCGAGCGCAACGAGGCGGCTCGCGGTCGCGTCGATCGGAGGCGGCTCGTCATGTTGCGCGAGCGCGGGAATCAATGCGCCATGGCACCGGAGAAACTCACCACCTTGGTCCATTTCGCGACGTCGTCGGCGAGGAACTTGGCGAACTCGGCCGCTGACCCTCCCGGTGCAGTTCCGCCCATATCGGCCACGCGTTGCCTGATCTTGGGATCCGCAAGGGCGATGTTGATCTCCTGGTTGAGCAGCGCGACGATTTCCGCCGGCGTGTTCTTCGGCGCGCACAGGCCGCTCCAGCCCTGCGCCTCGTAACCGGGCAGGAACTGCGCCAAGGGCGGGATATCGGCAAGGCCGTCCAGGCGCGCCTGCGTCGTCACCGCCAGCGCCCGCACGCTGCCGGCCTTGGCGAACACGATCGCCGAGCCGGTGGTTGCGAACACGACCTGCGCTTGCCCGCCGATCAGATCGGCCATCGCCAACGACTCGCCGCGATAGGGCACGTGGACCAGCTTGACGCCGGCCATCAACATGAACAGCTCGCCCGCCATATGGCTGCTCGACCCGTTGCCGCCGGAGCCCATGCTGATGCGGTCCGGATTTGCCTTCGCGTAAGCGATGAACTCGGGCACCGTCCGGGCGGGAACCGATGGGTGGACCATCATCAACAGCGGCGAGCGCATGACATGCACCACCGGCTGGAAATCGGCAATGAAGTCGTAGCTGAGCGTTCGATAGAGCGCCGCGTTGATCGTATTGACCGAGTTGGCCATGAACAACGTATAGCCGTCGGCCGGCGAGCGCGCGGCCGCCTCGGTGCCGATATTGTTGTTGCCGCCCGGACGGTTCTCGACAATGAAGGACTGGCCGAGCTTTTGCGTCAGCCACTGGGCAACCAGGCGGGCGGCAAAGTCGGTCCCTCCGCCGGCCGAGGTGGCGACGATGATGCGCACGGGCCGGGACGGATAGGCCTCCGCCCGTGCGGCGCGCGCGCCGACGCCGAATGTCGCGATACCTCCGGCCAGGCCGACGAATTCGGCGGCGATCGATGGGCATGGCGTGTCCTCCCTCTGGCGAGCGAGATGGACGAACCCGGCGGCTTTGAGACTAGCGCGATGACGCGGTTGAAGGAAACAGGCCGTGGGCCTTGAGGAACTCGATCAGGTAGCGATCGAACAGCCAGGGCTGCTCGATCTGGCAGGCGTGGCCGGCGCCGTAGAGGATTTTCATCTCGCAGCCGGGAATGCGCGCCTTCAAGGCGGCCGCGCGCGGATGCGAGCCGTCCTCGCTGCCGGTCAGGATGATGGCGGGGCAGGCGATGCGCGCATGGTGATCGTCAGGATCCGGCTTGGCCAGCGCCTCGAACTGATGGATGATCGACGCTACGTCGGCTTGCGCGTTGCGTTCGGCAAACAGGTCGGCAAAGAAGTGGGCCAGCGGTGTCGCGCGGAACGCCGGGCTCAGGTCCTCGAAGGTGTAGCCCCAGCGATAGCCGATGCCCTGCTCCCGGTAGGCGGCGATGCGACGAGCCGCGAACTCCTTGCCGGGATTGTAGCCGGTGCCCGAAAGCACCAGGGCGGCGGTACGCCGCGGTTGCTGGTGATGCATGTAGGGCAATAGCGCCGAGCCGACCGAGCATCCGGCCAGGATGGCGCGCTCGCCCGGCGCCGCATCGTCGATCGCTTCCCAGCATGCCTGCGCCATGTCGTCCATGGTGAGGCCCGGCTGCGCCTTGGGCGAGCGACCATAACCGGGAATGTCGATGGCGACGCAGCGATACCACGTGGACAGGTGCGCCATCTGGAAGATCCAGCAGGACTGATCCATCGGATTGGGATGCACGAAGGCCATCACGGGTCCGCTCCGGCCCATCCGCTCGTAATACAACGGCCCCTCGATATGCTCGGCCATGACATGGCTCTCCTTGAAGCGTGAACCTCGGCGATCGTTATGCAGTTTCCGAAAAGGTTGAATGTCAACGCCGGCGACAGCCGTCAAGGAGCGTGTGAAGGAATTGCCACATCCGCTCATTCCCGCGGACGTGGGAAACCAGACTTTGCCATATTGTATGGACGTTCAATGGGGCAAAGCCTGGATCCCCGCGTCTGCGGGGATGAACGGGAGGTGTGTCGCTCATGAGCCCCGCGAATACCGCCCGTGTGTGTCGTCAGTTCTGCGGCCGCTTGAAATATTTCAGGTCCGGCGGCGGCTGGTCCTTCTTCATCGGCATGATGGTGCCGTCGGCGCTCTTGAAATAAACCTGATCGCCGATGGTGACGTGGGCCTGGCCCTCGATGCAATCGTCCTCGCTCCACCAGACGTCGGTCTTGCGCTTGAAGACCTTCAGCACCGTCCACGGCCGCGTCAGCGAATTGTCGATCGTGGTCATCTCGACCCGCAGCAGGCCTGGATCGTTCCGGTCGAGGGCGATGCGCTCCTTGATGACGCCGTCGGGGTCGTCGGCCATGGGCATGCCGGACTGGTCCCACACCCGGGGCGCGCGCACCCGGCGGGTCTCGATCTCGAGCGTGTCGTAGCGTCCGTCCCCGCCGCTATCGAGCCACTTGCCGATCGAGTAGCCGGTAAACCAGGTCTCCTCGGTCGTCGGAAAGGCGCGCCCGTCGGTATAGATGCGGCGCGGCGCAAACTCGGTGCGCTCGAACAGGATGTAGGTGACGCCGGGCGAGAGCACGAACTCGAACGGCGACACGCCCGACATCATCCGCGGCATGCCCTGCGGCAGGCAGGAATAGCCGCGGTCGAGCCCATGGCCGCCGAGATCCTGGTCGTGCATGCTGGCCTCGAACCGCGTCTGATACTCCGGCTTGAGCGGCGCCTCCTGCTTGCGGATCGGCTTGGTTTGGTCGTAGCGCGGATTGCCCCCATAGGTGCGCAGCCACTGGCCAGACCAGTCGGGGAATTTCGCTCCATCCGGGGCCGCCGAGGCGGTGCACGCCAAGCCCAGCGAAGCCACCAGCGCGAAGCCGCCGATCAAATCTCGAGCAAGCACGATGTTCCTCCCCTGGCCATTTGATCGCGTGGCATCCGGCCGCAACAGGCAGCGCCGCTTGGCAGGATACCAAGATCGGCGGGGAACAGTCAGGGGGCACGAACGCCAATTTTGCGCCGGCAACCGACCAGAGACTTCATGTCGGCGCCCACGATAGGATCTATGCGTTCGCGTTTTGAGGATAGCGCCAGCACACTGTTCACACCTGCAGATTGAGATGTGGTAGGCTTGCACAGAGCTGGTCCTCGGGTTGACGGAGGGCTTCCTGCAGCGGCGCGGTTTCATCACGCTTCTCGGCGGCGCGGCGGTTTGGCCGCTTGCCGCCCATGGCCAGCAGCCCGATCGGGTGCCGCATATCGGCGTTCTGCTGCCGGATGCCGAAAGCGATCCGCAGTCGCAGGCCAACCGCATGGCGTTCGAGCAAGAAGCCCAGGATTTGGGTTGGGTACGGGACCGCAATGTGCAGATCGATTATCGCTGGACCGGCGGCGACGCCGATCTGGCGCGGACCGCTGCCGCGGAATTGCTGAGCCTCACACCGGACGTGATCGTCACCGATGGCGGACAGGGGTTGGGGGCGTTGCGCCATGCCGCCCTCACGGTGCCGATCGTCTTCATGGAGATCAACGAGCCGGTCTTCTACGGTTTTGTCGAGAGTCTGGCGCATCCCGGCCGCAACATGACCGGCTTCACGGGCTTGGAGCCGGCCGTGGGAGCCAAATGGCTGGAGCTGCTGAGGGCGATTGCACCGCAGGTCACACGCGTCGCCGTCATCTTCAACTCGCGAACGGCTCCTGATGGCGTCCTGTTCTCGCGCGCGGCAGAGGCCGCCGCTCAAAGCCTTGCCGTCGATGTGGTCAGGGCCCAAATTCAAGAGCCCAACGAAATCGAATCCGTCATGATCGCGTTGGCCCGCGAACCAGGCGGCGGACTGATCTTTCCTGTCGACAGCTCCACCGATCTTCATCGGGATCTGATCTTCCATCTCGCTGCACGCTATAGCCTGCCCGCGATCTATGGAGCGCGGAAAATCGCCGCGGCCGGGGGCTTGGTTTCCTACGGCATCGATCTCCCGAGGCAGTTCCGACAAGCGGCGGGCTATGTCGACCGCATCCTGCGCGGCGCCAAGGTGAGCGATCTGCCGGTCGAGCGTCCGACCAAGTTCGCGCTGATCGTCAATCTCACGACCGCCAAAACGCTC
Source organism: uncultured Alphaproteobacteria bacterium (assembly GCA_963725185.1). Lineage (GTDB taxonomy): Bacteria > Pseudomonadota > Alphaproteobacteria > Rhizobiales > Xanthobacteraceae > VAZQ01. The sequence goes on along the minus strand of CAVRXO010000006.1, from coordinate 777,366 downwards.
GGCCTGACCATCCCACCCGATGTGCTCGCCAGTGCCGACGAGGTGATTGAATGAGCCAAACAACAAAACTTGAGTGCTCCGAGGGAAACAAGCGTCAGTGCCACAACATCAGGGAGGATGACGATGTCGCGCACAGGCCGAATGGGATGGATGCTGATAACCGGGGCTGCGGTGGTGGCCATGCTGGGGAGCGCACCTCACGCGCAGCAAGCCCAGAGCCGCAAGCCGCCGCAGCTCCCCAATCCGTATCGCCTGGTGGAGGGTTGGCCGACGCTTCCCTTGAGCATGAACGCAGGCCACTGGGGCGAGGTCATCCGCGTGCATGTTCACAGCGACGGCAACATCTGGGTCTTTCATCGCTGCTTCAACACGGTGCCGCCGGGCCATGCCACCTGCGTCGGCCGCGGCGATCTAAATCCACCGATCTTGCAATTCGATCCCGCAGGTCGGCTTGCTGACGAGCTTCGGCGCCGGCCTGTTCGCCTATCCGCACGGGTTCACCGTCGACCGGGAGGGCAACCTGTGGGCCAGCGACGTCAATGACGAGGCGACGATCCTTGGGCATCTCGGCCAAGACAGCGGAGGGCGCGATCAAGGGCCAGGAGGTCCTCAAGCTCAGCCCGACCGGCAAAGTGCTGATGATGCTCGGCAAGGAGGGCGTCTCCGGGAACGGTCCGGATGTCTTCGACCGGCCGACCGGCATTGCGGTCGCCCCCAATGGCGATATCTTCGTGTCGGACGGCCATTACCCCAACAAGCACGAGACCGCCCGGGTGATGAAGTTTGCCAAGGACGGCAGCTTCATCAAGGCCTGGGGGCACAAGGGTGCGGCGCCCGGCGATTTCGACGAGCCCCACGACATCTTCATCGGCGGCTCGCAAAACCGCCTCTATGTCGCCGATCGCCGAAACAATCGCATCCAGGTCTTCGACCAGGACGGCAATTTCATCGCCGCCTGGAAGCAATTCGGTCAACCCGAGCTCCGTGTTCGTCGGGCAAGGACGACACCATCTATGTGGGCGCCGCCTACAAGGACCGGACGGGCAAGAAGAGGCGAGGTCCGGGGCATCGTGATCGGGAACGCCATCGACGGCACGCTCAAGGGCTTCATTCCGGACCCAGCCGACCTCGACACCACGAATGTCGGAACATCGGCGTCGGGCATTGCGGCCGACGATGCCGGCAACATCTACGCGGCCGACGTTGCCGCCCACAATCTGCGGAAATACGCTAAGGTCAAATAGGTATGGCAAAGTCGGGCCCGGTCGAAAGCATGAAGGGCAAGACCGTCGTCATCACGGGCGGAACGTCCGGAATAGGCGAGGTCGCGGCCGAGACACTCGCCCGGATGGGGGCGCGCATCGTCCTCATCGCCCGCGACCAGGCGCGCGCGGAAGCGACCCTCGCGCGCCTGCGCGCGAGCGCGCCCGCCGCCGCCCATTCCATGCATGTTGCCGATCTTTCGCGCCTGGCCGAGATGAAGCGGGTGGCCGACCGCGTCGCCGAGCAGGAGCCGCCCATCGATGTGCTCATCAACAACGCCGGCGCTCTATTCTCGACGCGGCGCCTGACGCAAGACGGCCTTGAATGCACATTCGCGCTCAATCACATGGCGTATTTCGTGGTGACGGAGCGATTGCGCGCGCGGCTCGCGGCCGCCGGATCGGCGCGCATCATCAACACGGCTTCCAATGCGCATCGCCGCGCGACCTTGGATTTCGGCGATCTTCAATCGGCCAGGAGCTACCGGCCCTTGCAAGCCTATGGCCGGTCGAAGCTGTGCAACATCCTGTTCACGCGCGAGCTTGCTCGCCGTCTCACGGGGACCGGCGTCACCGCGAATTGCCTGCACCCGGGTTTTGTCGCCACCCGCTTTGGTGACCAGAGCGGCGGCTTGCTCTCGCCCCTCGTTCGGCTGGCGAAGTCTTTCGCGCTGTCGCCGACCCAGGGCGCGCAAACCATCGTCTATCTCGCGTCCTCGCCGGAGGTGGCCGATACGAGCGGGCAATATTTCTACAAATGCCTGCCGACAATGCCGTCGCCGCCGGCGCAGGACGACCGCTCGGCATTGTTGCTGTGGCAGCGTAGCGAGGCCTTGGCCAATATGGAACAATAGCCGTCCGTAAAGAGAACCGCGGCTTTGCCGGGAGAATCCATATGCGTGAGATCGTCGACCTGCGCTCGGCCGGGATCCGCCCGTGCCGGAATGCGGCTGCCGCTCTTTTTGTGCTGATTGCGGCGCTCCCATTTGCGGCCGCCTCGGGTGCCCGCGCGGATGAAGCCGCGGGTGCATTCGTCGAGCTGCCGAACGTGAAGCTCTGGGTGACCGATAGCGGCGGATCCGGCGATCCGATCGTCCTGCTGCATGCCAATACCGGCACGTCGGAAAATTGGCAGAAGCAGACGCCGGCGCTGGTGCAGGCCGGCTATCGCGTCATCGCCATCGACCGGCCCGGCTGGGGCAAGAGCACGGTCCGCGCAGGCATGAAACCGATCAGCGTCGCCGAAGACCTCGACGCTCTCGCCGACCAGCTCAAGCTGGACAAGTTTCATCTGCTCGGGGTCGCGGGCGGCGGCTACATCGCGCTCGATTACGCAGCCTGGCGGCCCGGACGCCTGAAGAGCCTGGTGGTGGCGGCGAGCGGGCTCGGGCTGGTCGGGGACGAGGAGGCGGAAGCATTCCGCCGCCGCGCCGCGATTCCCGGCTTTGGCCAGCTGCCGCCCGAGGTGCGGGAAATGAGCCCGTCCTACCGCGGCACGAATCCTGAAGGCGTGGCGCGCTGGAAGGAGATCGAGGCGCATGCCATGCAGCCGGGCGCCGTCGTGCCGCCGCTGCGGACCCCCAACACGGACGAGAAGATCGCATCGATCACGACCCCCATCCTGGTCGTCGCCGGCGATGTCGATCTGACGACGCCGTCAGCCGCCGTCCGGCTCTGGGCCAAGCATTTGAAGACCTTTGATTGGCTCCTGATCCCCGAAGCCGGCCACTCGGTGGCGTGGGAGCAGCCCGAGGCCTTCAATCAGGGCGTTCTCGCGTTCCTGCGCAAGCACTGATCCTGGTCGGACGCATCCGACCGCGCCGCGAAGGCCTGATCGGCTTATTGAACCCGGTAGAACGTAATGGTGCCGCCGAAATTCACGTCCTGCAGGGTGACCGAGCTCGGCGAATTGAATTGAAATCTAAACGTTCCCCCCCGGCGGCGTCGGGGTTGGCTCCTGGGTGTAATAGCCGCCGACCGTGCCGGTAGGATGGTACACGGGTTGCGTTTTCGGCTGCCAATCCGCGACTTGGAACACCACCACGCTTTGGTTGGTGATCGTGTATTTGGCGGGCCTTTGTCCCGCCGGCCAGCTCGCTTTTTGAGGGAGTTTTTGGCCCGACCCCGCGATTTGGCTTCGTGCATCGCCGCCGGAATGCTAGTGTCGGTTGAACAGGCCGTCGGGGCTTTTCGATGAACTTGCCGGAACTGTGCATTCGCCGGCCGGTCATGACCACGCTTCTGATGGCGGGGCTCATGACGTTCGGCATCGTCGGCTACCGGCAATTGCCGATCAGCGCGCTGCCCAAGGTCGATTTTCCCACCATCGTGATAACGGCGAGCCTGGACGGCGCCAGCGCCGAGACCATGGCATCATCGGTGGCGACTCCAATCGAGAAGCAGCTTTCCGCCATCGACGGCGTCGCGTCCATGAGCTCGACCAGCGTCCTGGGCGAGAGCGAGATCACCGTCCAGTTCGATCTCGAACGCAATATCGACGGGGCGGCGCTCGACGTCCAGTCGGCCTTGAGCCTGGCGCAGCGACAGCTGCCGCCGCAGATGACGAATCTGCCGTCGTTTCGGAAGGTGAACCCGTCCGAGGCGCCGATCCTCAGCCTGTCGGTGAATTCGCCGACGCTTTCCTTGTACGCGATCGACGAATACGCCGAGACCACGATTGCGCAGCGCCTGTCGATGCTCCCGGGTGTCGCGCTGGTGTCGGTCTTCGGCGGCCAGAAATTTGCCGTCAGGGTCCAAGTCGATCCCCAGGCAATGGCGGCCCATAACCTCGACCTGCAGGCCGTGCAGACCGCGGTCGCGAACGCGACCTCGGCCAAGCCGATCGGGCGGCTGATGGGTCCGCAGGCCCTGACGCTGAACATGTCGAACGGCCCCACCCATGCGGCCGACTATGCCGGCTTGATCATTGCCTACCGCAACGGCGCGGCGGTGCGCCTGCGCGACATCGCCGACGTCGTCGATTCGGTCGAGAACATCAATGTCGCGGCCTGGTTCAACGGCGCGCGTACGATCACGCTGAGCGTCTATCGCCAGCCTGGCGCCAATACGGTCGCGGTGGTCGACAGCATCAAGGCGCTGTTGCCGGTGCTGCGCATGGCGATCCCGCCGTCGGTCAATGTCGAGTTCCTGTTCGACCGCTCGCAATCGATCAGGGCATCGGTCGCCGACGTGCAGCAGACGCTGGTTTTGACCGCCGTCCTGGTCGTGCTGGTCATTTTTCTGTTCGTGCGCAAACCCGCCGCCACCCTGATCCCGGCGCTGGCGTTGCCATTGTCGATATTCGGAACCTTCGCGGCCATGCAGCTGTGCGGGTTCAGCTTGAACAACATCTCGCTCATGGCATTGACGCTCTCGATCGGATTCGTGGTCGACGACGCCATCGTCATGCTGGAGAACATCGTCCGGCATGTCGAGGCCGGCGAAACGCCGTTCGCCGCCGCGTTGCGCGGAAGCAAGGAGATCGGTTTCACCATCTTGTCGATCACCCTTTCGCTGGTCGCCGTGTTCATTCCGGTGCTGTTCATGGGCGGCATCGTCGGCCGGATGTTCCGCGAATTCGCCGTAACCGTCTCCATGGCCATCCTGGTCTCGGGCTTCGTGTCGTTGACCTTGACGCCGATGCTGTGCAGCCACTTCCTGCGCGAGCATGCGCCCGGTCGGGAAAATGCTTTCGGGCGCATGCTCGAAGGCGCCTTTCTGGGACTGCTCGCCGGCTACCGTGCCAGCTTGCGCTATGTCCTCAAGCACCGCTTCATCACGCTGCTCCTCACGTTTGCCACGATCGGCGGCACGATCTACGCCTATCAACTGATATCGAAGGGCTTTTTTCCGTCCGAGGATACCGGTGTCGTGATTGCGCGCACGCAGGCGCGGCAAGGCATCTCGTTCGCCGACATGGTCCGGCTGCAGACGTTGGCCGCGAAAGTGATAACCGACGATCCGGCGGTCCAGACCGTCAACTCGCTGGTGGGCGACGGTGCCGGCCCGCCCCTGGTCAATACCGGAAACATCACCTTTGGCCTCAAGCCGCTCGCGCAGCGGCCCGGCCAGCCGGTCGCCGAAGTGGTCCGCCGCCTGCGCGTCAAGCTCGCTCAGATCCCGGGCATTCTGGTGTTCATGCAGCCGGTTCAGAACCTGACCCTGGGGGCGCGCTTGAGCAAGTCCGAGTTCCAGTACACGCTGCAGGGGGGCGATCTCGACGAGCTGTTCGGCTGGGCCAAGACGCTGGAAGCGCGGCTGAAGCAGGTGCGCGGCCTGGTCGATTTGAGCAGCGACCTGCAGGTGACCAATCCGGAGGCGATGATCAATATCGATCAAAGCATCGCGCTGCGGCTCGGCATCGACTCCGACCAGATCCGCGACACGCTATACAGCGCATTCGGCACGCGGCAGGTCGCCGACATCTTCCGGCCGTTCAACGACTACAAGGTCTTGCTCGAGGTGGGGCCGAAGTTCCAGCAGACCAGCGAGGATCTGCAGCACCTCCACCTGCGGACCGCGAACGGGACGTTGGTTCCCCTGAGCACCTTTGCCACGATCACCCCCGCGGTCGGGCCGCTGACCATCAACCACCAAGGCCAGCTTCCGTCGGTGACCATCTCGTTCAACCTCGCGCCGGGCACCTCGCTCGGCGACGCCGTCGATCGGATCGTCGATATCGAGCGGCAGACCGGCTTGCCGCCGAGCGTGTCCACCAGCTTCCAGGGCAACGCCCAGGAATTCCAGAAGTCGCTCGCCGGCCAAGGGATGCTGATGCTGCTGACCATCCTGGTCGTGTATATGATTCTCGGCATTCTCTATGAAAGCTTCATTCATCCGATCACCATCCTGTCGGGTCTGCCGGCGGCCGGCTTGGGGGCGCTGCTGACGCTGATGCTGTTCGGCTACGACCTCACCATCATCGCGCTCATCGGCATCATCATGCTGATCGGAATCGTCAAGAAGAACGCGATCATGATGATCGACTTCGCATTGCAGCAGAAGCACGCCGGCGTGACCGACCCGGTCGAGGCGATATCTCAAGCGGCGCTGCTGCGTTTCCGGCCGATCACCATGACCACCATGGCGGCCATCATGGGCACGCTGCCGATTGCCCTGGGCACCGGCCCCGGCTCCGAGCTGCGCCGGCCGCTCGGCATTGCGGTGGTCGGCGGCCTCATGGTCTCGCAGCTGCTGACGCTCTACATCACGCCGGTGATCTACATTTATTTCGAGCAGGTCTTCGGCCGGCACGTTCGGCGCGATTCAGCGCCGGCTGCGGAGCCGCCGTTCCGGCAAGCAGCCGAATAGCGATCTCATCTATTTCAAGCAAAGCTTCGGCGGGGCGCGACATGATTCGGCGACCAGTTACCGACGCGCCGCTCCGACCATCGGCAGAGCAGCCGGAACAGGACCAATTCCATCAGCTTGCTTCGCTGGCACCAGCACAGCAGGCGCAAGCCGCTGCGGCGCCGGCCGATCAGGCCTCGTACTTGAACGAGAGCGCGACACGCGTGCGGAATGCCGTGACCTTTCCGTCTTCCACCTTCATGTCCATCTTGGTGACTTCCGCCACGCGCAAATCGCGCAGCGACCCGGCGGCCGTTTCCACCGCACGTCGACCGGCATCCTCCCATGACTTGTCGCTGACGCCAACGACATCGACAATCCGGTAGACGCTATTTTCCGATTGCTTCTTCGCCATTGGATCGATCCTTTCAAGCCTGAACCGTGGTCGCCGCCTGAACTATGGTCGCATGACCAATACCGGCAGACTACTTCGGTTCAAGCTGAATGCAAAATGACCGCGCCGGCGCGATCAAGGCGCCTTCCTGCCCGCGGTCACATGCAATCCGGAGGAAATGACAGGCAATGACTGCTACGGGTTCGCGGCTCCGCCACCGCGCGCGGGCGCCGGGTTGTTGTTGCGTTGCGCCGCCAGGTCCGGCAGCAGCGGCGGCTGCGGCCCGATCACGGCCTCGAGCGCGTCGCGGGCGCACATCTCCTCCCCATAGGTCGCCGTGCGCTCGGCCGGCGGAATGCCGCCGACCCCGATGGCGCCGATCAGCTGGCCGTTGACGATGATGGGAAGCCCGCCCTCCTGGGTGGTCAGGCCGTAGCCGGCCATGTTCTGGTTGGTGAACGGGTCCTGGACATTGCGATTGGTCAGCACATGGGACGGCGCGCGGGTGCGCAATGCCGTGCGCGCCTTCTGCTCGGTCGCATTGACCTGGATCCAGCCCTCGCCGTCCATGCGATGCTCGTGCACCACCAGACCGTACGGATCGACCACCACCACCACGACCGCGCTGTTGTTCTTTTTGGCGATGGCTTCGCAGGCCTTCGATAGCTTTTCCGCGGTGTCGGCATTGATCGAGATGTGGTCGTGCTGTCGCTCCGCGGCCTTGCCGGAAATGACGAATTGCGGCGGGACTTGCCCGTTCCCGTCATAGGTCGATTGCGCACGGGCGGAGCCGAAACCCCACGCCGCCGCCGCGCTCAGCAACGCCACCTGCAATTTGCGCACGATCATCTGATCCCTCCTTGGTTCGAGCGGAGCCAGCCTCCTCTTGGGGCGCATCTTCCGCTAGGATGCGACGCGTGTACATCCCTCGGTACAGTCGTCCATGCGGGAGGAAGCCAAGATGTCCGACCAAAGCAACGCAACGTCGCGGCGGGCCTTTCTGCAGTCGGGCGCAGGCCTCGCTGCCGGCGGCGCCGCGGCTCACGTCGAAGGGGCACTCGCGCAGGGCGCCGGCGCAACCGATACCGATGCCGATCTCGCCCGGCTGCAAGGACGGCGTCGCATCCTCATCAAGGGCGGGGTGGTGCTGACGCTCGACCGGCAGGTGGGCGATTTTGCCCAGGCCGACGTCCTGATCGAGGACGGCAGGATCCGCGAGGTGCGGCCCAACATTGCGGTATCGGACGACACGGTCGCGGTGGTGGATGCCTTGAACCGGATCGTGCTGCCCGGCTTCATCGACAGTCACCACCATTTCTACCAGGGCATCCTGCGCAACATCCTCACCAACGGCCTGCTCAATCCCGACTACAATCGCGACGTCAGCAATACCTTGACGGCGGCCTACCGGCCGAGCGACGTGTATGCCGGCGTGCTGGTGACGGCGCTCGGGATGATCGACGCCGGCACGACCACGGCAGTGGACACCTCGCAGGTCTCGCACACGCCTGAGCACAGCGACGCCGGCATTCGCGCCCTGCAGGAATCCGGATTGCGGGCCGTCTATGCCTATTCGCGCGGCGCCGGACCGGGCACCAAATACCCGCAGGACATCGCCCGGCTGCAGGAGGGGACCTTCAGCTCGAGCAACCAGCTGCTCACGCTGGCGCTCGGCGGAACGCTGGATGCAAAGATTTTCGCCGTCGCCCGCGAGGCCGGGGTGCCGATCGTCTCCCATGGGGTCAGCGGCAATACCGAGCGAGCCCTGGTGGAGCTCGGCCGCATGGGCCTGTTGCAGCCCGGTGATGAATACATCCACTGCAACCATCTGAGCGGCATCGCCTGGCGGCTGATCCGGGACACCGGCGGCCATGTCTCGCTCGCCCCGCCGATCGAGATGGCGATGGGCCATGGGATGCCGGCCATCCAGGATGCCATCGACCACGGCGTGCGCCCGAGTCTCAGCTCCGATGTCGACGTGACGATGGCGCAGGACCCCTTCACCATCATGCGCTCGACCTTCACGTTGCAGCGCCTGATGGTCCTGCAACGCATCCGCAATGGCGATCTGAAGCCGCCCGCGCTGCTCACCTGCCGGGAGGTGCTGGAGTTCGCCACCATTGAGGGCGCCCGCTGCGCGCTGCTGGACCGCAAGGTCGGCACGCTGACGCCCGGCAAGGAGGCCGATATCGTCATGCTGCGCGCCGACCGCCTCAATGTCTGGCCGCTTAACAACGCGCCCGGCGACGTGGTCAACCTCATGAACCCGAGCAATGTCGAGAATGTCTTCATCGCGGGCAAGATCAAGAAGTGGCGCGGCAATCTGGTGGGCGTCGACGCGGCGCGCATCGTGCGCCTGGCGCAGGAGGCCCGCGACGGCGTATTGCGGCGGGCGGATTTCAAGCTGAACCTGCTGGGATGAGGATTGCGCGCGCAATTTCTTAGTGCCCGGCTGCTTCCTCTGCTAAGATTGGCCGATTATCCCGTGATGTTGACCGGAAAAGGAGGAGGGGTATGGGTACGGAATTCCATCATGAGCCATCGGAGCAGGCCGTGGCATCTGGCTGCTGGACTCGCAGTGTTGGGGCTCGCCCTCGCCAGCGCCGCACCGGCGCGCGCGCAGGCGCAGATCGGCGGCGCGCTGCCGAGCCTGTCGATGCAGCCCAGTCTGCCCGCACCGATCAACCCACCGTCCCTGACTCCGCTTGCACCGATGACCGCGCCAGCATTGACGCCGGCGGCCCCGGCGCCGCAGGCGGCAACGCCGGCTCCTGCCGCCGCGCGCGCCCAGCCGGCACAGCGATGACGGCGGCGGCGTGAGAGCGCCGGCGATGTCGATTGGCGGGCACGATGGCGATTGACCAAGGGTACAGCCGGCGAAAACCGATCGCGGCCGCGGCTCTTGCCGGGCTGGCCGCGCTGGGGTTGGTAGCCGGGACACCCATTTTGGTCGCCGCGCAGCCGACCTATTACGAACATGTCCTGCCGCCGATACCGCCCCCGGTTTCGTGTGCGTCGCAGCCGGTTCTCGCCGTGGATCGCGCGGAAATCCATCAAATCAAGCGCGACACGGCAGTGATCGTCGCCGTGGGCACGGCCTCCAACGACCGCTGGACCAGCAAACAGCTGGTGTTGGAAGAAACCCATGGCGGCACTGCCGTCTATGATTTTGTCGCCTGCCCGCCGGATGTCACGACCGGGCAGCCGAGCGGGGTCAGCGCGTTTGTGCCCAATGCGGCAATCGGCGGGGTTCACCGCATCGTCATTCGCGCGCAGACCAATCAACAAGTGATCGACGTCGATGCCGCGCGGCACGTCCCGGATCCGTGGCTGCACCATTCACTCCGACCGCCGGGATAGCGCCGGCAACAGCGCCCCGCAACAGGCCGGCAACCGGCGAGGTCACCCTGTAAAGCGAGCACCGATTGGTGTAGCCTGCTGTCTTGCCGGTGAGATGCGATCGGGGGCCTTTCAAATGAGAAAGCGGACGTTTAATACGGCAGCGGCCGCGGTAGCCGTGGCGCTGTCGGTCATGTACGCGCCTCTCGGTCATGGTCAGGGTAGCAACAACATGGCGCCACCTTTTCAGATCGTAGAGGCGTCGATCGACGATATTCATGCGGCCTATGGATCCGGCGCGTTGACCGCGCATCAGCTGGTGCAAGCTTACCTCGATCGGATCAACGCCTACGACAAGAGCGGCCCCACCATCAACGCGATCATCACGCTCAACCCGCATGCGCTGGACGAGGCCGACAAGCTCGATGCCGCGTACAAACGCTCCGGCCTTGTCGGTTCGCTGCACGGCATCCCGGTCCTAGTCAAGGACGAGATCGATGCGGCCGGCATGCCGACCACGCTGGGCACGCTCGTGTTCAAGGATTACCGGCCGCCCAGGGACGCGTTCGCGGTGGAGCGGTTGCGCAAGGCGGGAGCGATCATCCTGGGCAAGACCACGCTGAGCGAGTATGCGGCCGGCGACACCTATGGCTCGATGTTCGGCGTCACGCGCAACCCGTACGACCTGGAGCGGACGGTCGGCGGATCGTCCGGCGGCTCCGGCGCAGCGCTGGCCGCGAACCTGACGACCGTTGCGCTGGGCGAAGAAACTCTCGCATCCATCCGCCGGCCGGGAGCGTGGAATGCGGTGGTCGCGTTGCGTCCGACCCCGGGCCTGGTCAGCCGCAGCGGCATGTGGGACGGATACCCGTCCCCGGTCGCCCAAATGGGCCCGATGGCGCGCACCGTGAAGGACTTGGCCCTGGTCCTGGACGGCATGGTCGGATACGACCCGGAGGATCCGGTAACGGCTCTGGGGATCGGAAAAACCGACGGCAGCTACACCCGGTTTCTCGACAAGGACGGCCTGAAGGGTGCGCGGATCGGGATCCTGCGCGAGCCGATCGGTGTCGGCACCGAGCCCGGGTCGGAAGACTTCAAGAAGGTCGACGCCGTGTTCGAGCAGAACATCGCGGAGCTGAAAAGCGCGGGGGCTGTCATCGTGGATCCGATCGTGATCCCGGACCTCAAGACGCTGCTGGCGAAGAGGACGCGTAATCCGCCCGCGGACGATCAAGCCCTGCGGCTCTATCTGGCCCGCAATCCCGAACTCGCCGCTTAAGACGCGCCAGGACATCGCCAACTCCCCCGAAATCGGCAAGAGCTTCCCGCCCTTCAAGGCCGACCAGTGGAGGAACCCGCTCCCGGCGCTCGACCCAGCCAAATACCTCGAGTTCCTTCTCGCCCGCGAGCAGCTGACGTTCAACGTATTCAAGGTGATGGCCGACAACCAGCTCGACGCCATCGTCCACAAGTCCGTCGAGCACCAGCCCACGCTCATCAAGGACGGGATCAATCCGCCCTACTCGAGCAACCGGGGCGTGCCTACGCTGAACACGTTCCTGGTCTACGCCGCCTCGATGACGGTGCCGGCCGGATTTACCAGCGACGATCTTCCGGTCGGCATCACCTTCCTCGGCCGGCCCTACGGCGAGCCGACTCTGCTCAAGCTTGCCTATTCGTACGAGCAGGCGACGCACCATCGGGTCCCGCCCAAGACGACTCCCGCGTTGCGTTAGACCTGGAGGCGGCCCATGAGACGGCGCTTCTTCAATAGCAGGGGCCGGGCGAGGATCCGCACCTCTTGGCCGCTTGGCGCCGGGCCTGAAGGGTAGACGGCCGGGTCGAAAGCGCCCGGCGCGGCGACCCGTTTGGCAGAACGTCACGCGGTTTTCGGGAATCCGTAGAGCGCCTCCGGGTTCTGCACCAGGATGCGCTGCCGCGTGGCTTCGTCGGGCGCCCAATCGGCGAGCAGATCGAACAACAGCCCATCGTCGGGCTTGGTCTCGCGCTCGGAGGGATGCGGCCAGTCGCTGCCCCAGACCATCCGCTCGGGCGCTGCCTTGACATAGGCGCGCGCCACCGCGCTTGAGTCCGCGTAGGTCGGCGGGCCGATTTTGGTGTCCTGGTAGGCGCCCGACAGCTTGACCCAGGTCTTGCCCTTGTCGATCAGCCCGCGCACGCGGGCGAACAGCGGATCGCCGATCCCCGCCGGCTCGGGCACATGCGCCAGATGATCGAACACGATCGGCGACGGCACCCGGTTGAGGATGTCCATGATCGACATGATGGTCGCCGCGGTGGCGTTGATCTGGATGTGCCAGCCGAGATCGTTCACGCGCTTCGACAGCGGCTCGATCATCTCGGCCGTGGTGGCGCCCGCTTGCGCCAGATTGAAGCGGATGCCGCGCACCCCGAGCGCGTCCATGCGCTTGAGCTCGGCATCCGCAACGCCGTCATTGACCACCGCCACCGCGCGCGCCTCCGGGCCGAAAGCCGCCAGCGCGTCGAGCGTGATGCGGTTGTCGGTGCCGTAGGTGGAAGGCTGCACGATGACGTGCCGGGTGGTGCCGATGCGCCGCTGCAGGGCGCGGTAATCCTCGACCAGCGCGTCCCCCGGGCGCAGCGCCGCCTTGGGATCGGCGGGGTAGCGCGCATCATAGATGTGGTGATGACAATCGGCCGCGTTGGCGGGCGCGCGTAGCTTGGCGGGCTCGGTGCCGGCCGACCACTTGACCGGTTGTGCCGCAACCGGATGCGGACGTGCCAGGGACACCGCGGCCGTAGCGGTGATCCCCGCCATCGTCTTGATGAGCTCGCGCCGACCCCACTGCCGCTTCATGGTGTCCTCCCTCGATGGTTAGCCTCGTGCTTCCTCTAGCCGTCGCGGCCGCGCGCCGCGGCGTTCGGCACGATGCGCTGGACCTCTTGCGCCATCATGCCGACATACGCGGTATGGTCGCTTCGCTCGCAGCGGAAGCGGTAGACGCCGATGCCGTTGGCGAGGCGTCCGAGCTGCGCGATGTCCTCCCTGAGGCGGATGCCTCAGTGATGATGGCCACCGCCGCCACCAGGATGGCCGCCGCCGAAGTGGCCGCCGCCGAAATGGCCACCGCCGAAGTGTCCGACAAGCGGACGCCCACCACGCCAATTATGCCAGCCAAATCCACCGCCCCAGCCCAAACCGACGCGCGGGCCGTAGCCGCACCAATACCAACCCGGCCCATTCCAGCCGTCGTCATACCAGCAGTAATTGCGACCCGCCCAGATGAACTGCACGTCTTCGATCACGTTTAGGGTGTCGGCCGCCGCACGAACTGCTCCGGGCGCGCCCATCGGTGCAGCGCCCGCGCTTGCGCCAATCATCGCACCGCCGGCAACCAAGGCGGTTGCCGCCGTGATCGAAACTACGAACCTTCGCATGCTGTCCTCCCCGAAGCGTTGCCGCAAGCTTTGTCTCTACAGTCTACATGGTTTGAAGGCTAAAGCCAGATCGAACGAATCCCTCGCCGCCGCCAAATCGCGATGGTCCTTCGACCAGCATGCGCTTCTTGCGCGGGCGCACCGACGGCCGAATAAGCCTGCGGTTCTCGGCGCCAAACTCCGTTTCAAGACCCGGACCGCCGTGACGTCGTGTGGTAAGTCTTTGGTTGCATGGCGCGCGGCCCGGGTTCTTTCGTAAGGCTGCGTGAGGCGACGCAACCGCTCAATGGAGGTTCACATGGCGCGGAGGACGCAATTCAACATGACCGCGAGGCTGCGCTACGCGCTTGCGTTGGGCGCATGCCTTCTCGGCCTGTGGGCGATCGCGCCGGCGCGATCCGAAAGCCCCGCGCTCGGCAGCTGGGTGCTCAAGGCGCCGATGCCCGCAATTCGCAACGAGGTCGCCGCCACCGCGCTCAACGGCAAAGTCTATGTGCTGGGCGGCAATATCGGCGGCGGCGCAGCCGATCTCGCCCGCAATGAAGAATATGATCCGATGACGGACCAGTGGCGCGTGCGCTGGCCGTTGCCGCGCGGCGCCAACCACATGAACGCCGTCGCGCTGAACGGCAAGATCTATGTGGTCGGCGGATTTGCCGACGCGCGCCACGTCAACCCGGTCAACGGCGTGTACGAGTACGATCCGGCAGGCGACAGCTGGCGGACGCTCCCGCCGCTCGCAAGCCCGCGCGGCTCGGTCGGCGTCGCAGCGGTCGACGGCAAGATCCACGCGATCGGCGGTCGCGGTCCCGACTTCAAGACGGTGTCCACCCACCAGGTGCTCGATCCCGCGACCGGGAAATGGAGCGAAGCAGCGCCCGTGCCCGGCAGAGCGCACGATCACACCGCCACCATCGCGGTCGACGGCAAGATCCATGTCATCGGCGGCCGCTTCGGCGAGCCGACCGAGACCACCGATGCGCACCTCGTCTACGATCCGGCCACGAATTCCTGGAGCACGGCGGCGCCGTTGCCGGCGCCGCGCAGCTCGCTCGCGGTCGCGTTCTACAAGGGCTTCATCCTCGTGGTCGGCGGCGAGACCGACACCTACAGCCTGAGCGACAATGACGGCTATGACGTCAAGGCCGATCGCTGGGTGAAGCTCGCGCCGCTGCCTTCGCCCCGCCACGGAATCGCCGCCGCCACGGTCGGCAACTTCGCTTATTTCGCCGGCGGCGCGCAGGGCAGCGGCGGCAACGGGACCTCCGACCAGCTGTTCGCCTTCAGCATGCCGTGACGTCGCCGGGCGCTCGGGCTACGTCCGGCGCTTGCTGGGCGCTGTCCTTCAGGCGAGGCCGCGTGTGACGTCGTCGAACAGCTCCTCGACCCGCCATTTGCGCGGAATGAGCTTCTGGCGCGCCGCGATGTCGATGATCGATTCGAGCGCGGCTCGATTGGCTTCGATGCCGAATTGAAGCTGCGCGGAGCCCTTGTCGCCGTCGCGCGCCGCGACATCGCGGCTTTCCTTGAACATCCGAAACACGTCGCGCACGACATCCGGTCGCGTATGGGAAATCTCCGTACGTATGACCACCATGTGATTGATCGGCGCGCCGTGCTTCGCGGCCCAGGCGTCCGCCGCCGTTTCGTTGTCCGCAATGAGCACTTCCAGCCGCGGATCGGGCAGCTTGTCGCCGACGATCGCGGCGTCGAGCTCGCCGTCGATCAGCATCTGCACCATGTTCTTGCTCGACGGTGCGCGCTCGACCGCCGGCGGGTCGTTGTATTCGGCGATATGGGGGTCCTCAAACGTCACCCAGCGGATCTTGTCGATGTCGACCCCGAACTGCTCCTGCAGAATGCCGCGCACCCATACGCCCGTCGTCACGCTGTAGGCCCGCACGCCCACGCGCTTGCCGGCCAGGTCGGCGGGCGTGAGGCGCCCGCGCTCGCGATTGTAGGCGATCGTGTGGTGCTGAGCGCGCGCAACCACGGGAGCGGGCAGCAGGATGTAGGGCTTGCCGTAGGTCTTGGCCTGCAGGTAGGTCACGATCGCCAGCTCGCCGAGATCGAACTTCGCCTCGCGCACCAGCGGCTTGAACCCGGTATTGGCAACCTTGATATCCGAGAACTCGAGATCAACAAGATCCGAGCCTATCTGGCCGCGCTTGAGCGCCAGCGTATTGGGATAATCGGCGAGCAGCGTGAACAGCTTGGTCTTGCCTGGCATGTCTACCTGTGGTCCTCGCTTTTGGATCAGGCCATTGCGGTGCTGGAACGATCACTTGATCGGCCAGGGCAGGCACTCGGCCAGCCCCCGTCCCATGATCCATTCCTGGTCTTGCTGCGAATATCCCATCTCTTCGGTGAACAGCGTCACCGCCTGCGGATAGGTGCAGGTGGACCGGCTCAGCATCACCGAAAGATCGGTGCCCCAGAACGATCGGCGCGGCGAGAATGCGTCGATGAGCCTGCGGACCTCGGGCTGGATGTTCTTGTACGGATATTCGGCCGACGTGCATTCCGAGATCAGGGTCAGCTTGACGTGCACGTTCGGATATTTTGCCAGCGCGATGGTCTTGTCCAGCCGTAGCGTCGCGTCCTTCATGCCGCGCAGCCGACCCATATGATCGATGATGATGCGCAGATTGGGGTGACGCGCCGCCACCTGGCCGACCTCCGGCAGCACAGTCGGGGCATTCATCATGACCGGAATATTCAACCGCTCCGCCGCCGGCCAGAACCAATCCGCCACGCCGTTCTTGATCCAATCCTGGTCCCAGGCGTGATGGAACGTCAATCGAACGCCGAGCATTCCCGGCTGCTCCTTCCAGGTCTCGATCATTTCCCGGCCTTCCGGCTTGTCGATGGGGATTCGCCCCATCACGGCAAACAGATCCGGATACTTGGCGACGGCTTCGAGCGAGTATTCCGAGCTGTCGCCCTCCCAGGAGGGCGGGATCAGGATGGCGCGGTCGACGCCGGCTGCCAGCATCCTTTCCCGGAGATTCTCGTAGCTGATCGGCTCCGGCAGGTGAGCCGTGCGGCCGGGCATCCACGGGCGTTCAGCAGTCGGGGCGCGCCAGATGTGCAGTCCGGAGTCGATGATGAGCATTGCCGAGCCCTCCTTGCGCTTACGATTTTCCAGCCGAGACAAACCCGCAATCGGCCAGCCGGACTTTCGGGCTGTTGCTTCCGTTTCGAGCAGATCTATTTGCTGATTGCAATGGCGCTGTCGATCACGTCGCGAGGCGTGGCCAGGATCGCGTTGCTGATGCCTTGAGTCTCAAGTCCGGATTTGGGATCAAGCTCCGCATCCGCTTCCGCGGCCTGGTGCAAAAACTCGGGATCCTTCACCAGCTGGTCAAAGGCATTCCGAAGGGCCGTAATCCGCTCGGCGGGAACTCCGGGCGGAGCAATGAGCGCGCGCCCGATCGCCGACCCCGCGCTCATGAATTCGGCGACCTTCTTGCCGATCGGATCGGAGATCACTTCCTGCATCAACGGCACATCGGCAAGCTCCCTGTGGCGAGCGAGCCCCGACTGGATGATGGGTTTGACGTCTCCGCTGGTGACCTCGGAACGGTTCTTCCAGGCCGTCCATGCGCCGGTCACCATATCGATCTCGCCGCGCGCGAGCGCGATCGGGAGGCTGGCGGTGCCCGGATAGCCGCAGATGATCTTGAACTTGAGACCGCCGAATTGCTTCATGATCGCGGGATTGATGTAGGAGACGCCGAGCGGCGTATTGCAGCCGACATTGATGGGTGTCTTTCGAGCTCCTCGACCGTCGTTGCCGGCGCGCCCTTGCGAACCATGAAGACGGCATTGACGTTTGCAAACGAGCCGATGTAGGACAAATTTTGCACGTTCCATTTGCCGATTTCCGGATGCGTCAGCTGCACGATCGCGATCGTTTCAGGGAAGATGCCGATCGTCGAGCCGTCCTTGGGCGCCGTCTCGTAGAACGACCTCATGACGCCGATCCCGCCCGGCTTGTTCTGCACGATGAGGTTGGGACGGCCCGGAATATATTTGCCCATGTGCGCAGCAGCCAGCCGGGCGTAGATATCGTATGAGCCTCCGGGCGGATAGCCGATGACGATCGGAATCGTTCGTCCGCTGTAGAAGGCCGCGACGCTGTCCTGGGCTTGCGCGTCAACGCCTGCCAGGGCCATCCCGGCCGCGAGCACGCCGCTGCTCAGCAATCGGAAGGTCCATCGTCTGGTCTCGCGGTTGATCATCTGGCGGTTCTCGCTCGTGCCTGCGGGCATCCTTAAGGTCGGCTGCTGGGGTCTTCAATATCAGCGGCGCCGATCCGACTGATACTATGACATCCGCGATGGAGTGCTCTGCTTCTAAGGGGTCTTGGGATCGCGGGGTAGAGTCCGCCGGCCAGGTCCCGCGGTTTGCGGGGGGCCACGAAATGCTGAATAACCATCTTACATCCATGGCCGGGCGCGCTACGCTGTCCATCCGGGCGCTATTGGGCGCGTCCTGGCGTTTTCCAGGCCGTCAAGGAGGACACGATGCTTTGCCGAAGACTGGTTGGCGTGGTGGCAGCCATGGTTCTGCTGACGGTCGGCAACGCCCGTGCGCTCGATGCGGGCAAGCAAGCGAACTACCCCGACTGGAAAGGCCAATGGGGCAGGGCGCCCACCGGGGTGGCGGGACAGCCGCAGCCGCCGTTCGATCCGAGCAAGCCCTGGGGCCTCGCCCAGGAGGCTCCCCTGACCCCCGAATATCAGGCGATCTACGAAGCCAACCTCAAGGACCAGGCGGCTGGCGGGTCGGGCACCAATGGCGCCTCCTGTCGCTCGCACGGCATGCCGATGATGATGAATGTGCTGGGGCCGATGGAGATCGTGGTCTTGCCGGAGATCACCTACATCCTGACCAGTGACGTTCACGCCTACGTTCGGCGGGTCTATACCGACGGTCGCGACTGGCCGGAGTATATCGAGCCGGCCTTCCAGGGCGGTCTCTCCCTGGGCAAATGGATCGACGCGGACGGGGACGGTCGTTACGACACGCTTGAAATCGAAACCCGCGGTTTCAAGGGACCGCGAGTTTACGATGACAGCGGCATTCCTCTGCACAGCGACAATCAGAGCGTCATCAGGGAGCGACTCTACCTCGACAAGGCCGATCGGAATCTGCTTCATGAAGAAATGACCGTGATCGATCACGCCTTGACGCATCCCTGGACCGTGACCAAGAACTATCGTCGAAACTCGAATCCGCGCGTGCTCTGGCTGGAATCCGATTGCGAGGAGGGACAGGCGCATCTGCAAATCGGCAAGGAGGATTATTTCTTGAGCGCCGATGGCCTCTTGATGCCTGCCAAGAAGGGCCAGGCGCCGCCCGACCTGAGATATTTCAATCAATCGCGCAAGTGACTGCGGTGGTTTCTTCCGGTCGATTCGGCTCCGGCGCCCGCACCAAAGCCGTCAGCCGCGGGCTTGATGACCATCGGGCGCATCACTTCTTCATGTAGCATTTTCTTCATGGAGGATTTTTGCGAAGACGACGGATTGCCGGATCAAGATCCGGCAACGACGCTGAATGCATTCGGAATGAATCCCGCTCATCCATTCCCGGGCGGCGCTAATTTCCGGCTTTCTTGAAGTACCGCAGATCCGGGGGCGCCTGGTCCTTTTTGGTCGGCATCAGATAGCCGTCCGAGCTGAGAAAGTAGTCTTCCGTGCCCAGGCTGATCCAAACCTGGGCCTCGGCGCAGACTTCCTCGGGCCAGCCGGTTGGTCCCGGGCTCTTGTAGCGCGGGTAGTTCCTGATGATCGTCCAGGGACGCGTATAAGCGTGATCGATCAGCGTGATCTCATTATGCAGGATGTCCGGGTTGGTCTTGTCGAGATAGATGCGCTCCTTGACGACGCTCTGATTGTCCCTGTCGGTCGGGAGCAGGCCGTCAAGCGTGCGCGGGCCCTTGATGAAACGGGTCTCCACCTCGAGCGTGTCGTACTTGCCGCTGCCGTTCTCGTCGGCCCACTTGCCGATCGAATAGCCCGAATAGGTCGGGTCGACGTCACCTTGGGGCCAGGCGCGCCCGTCGGTAAAGATCCGACGATCGTCGTGAATGTGGTCGATCAGCATATAGGTGGTGCCGGGAGTGATGACGATCTCCATGGGCGAATACATGAGCATCTGCCGCGGCATCCCGGGCGGGATGCAGCGATACATCGTATCGGTGCCGTGTCCGCCCTTCGCCCGGTCGGCGAGGCTGGCGTCATACACGGCCTGATATTCAGGCGTCAGCGGAGGCTTCTCCCCGCGCGCCCATTGGTAGACCTCGCTTCTGCCCCACCCGCCCGACATGGCGGGGTACTTGCCCATGTCTATGATCTGTGCGCGGGCGCCCGGCATGGCGCCCGCGAGACCGATCCCGAGAGCGAGCGCGAACACGCCTGCGCACCACCGGCAACCCATGATCACCTCCCAATGAATTCCGTTCGGCGCGCAGACTAGCGATTTTTCGCAGGTCCGGAAACCCGGACGAGAAGCTCTTGCGTCGACATCCGCTGCCTCGACATCCGTCTTGCCGGCAAAGCCTGAAAGGCGCATCCTGGCACCCAGGTGGTTGGTCATCGACAAGAACGTCCGGCAAGGACGCAAACGTCCGGCAAGGACGCAAAACCGTCGGGAGGATCCAATGCAGGTAAACCGCGCGCGGGCGGCCGTGTCCGCTTTCGCCATCGCAATAATCTTTTCCGCAACGAGCCTCGCCGTCGGGGTCGCGCAGGCACAGGCGCCCGCGCCACAGGCGGCTCCGCCGCAGGCGGCTGCGCCACAAGCCGCTCCGCCGCAGGCGGCTGCGGCGTCGAACGATCTGCAGCGCTCGGTCGAGGTGTTCGGCTACAACGCCGCCGCCAAGAGCGGTGCCACCCGCGGCGAGGTGCTCTACTATTACAAGTGCTGGAATTGCCACAACGACTATACGCGCGCGGCCGGCTCGCCGGCGCCCACGCTCAAGGGCGTGTTCAGCCGCACCACGCTGGTGACCGGCGATCCGGTCAATGACGAGAACGTGGCCAAGCAGATCCGCAACGGCAGCCCGCAGATGCCCTCGTTCGGCACCACGCTCAAGGACGCCGACATCGCCGACCTTTTGGCCTATCTGCACAACGGCTGCTGCTACGAGGAGACCAATCCGCCGGTCAATCCATGGTATCGGGCGAACGCGCAAAACTCGCCGGCGGTGCCGGCGCGCGGCAACCTGCGCGGCGGTCCGAGCGGCACCGTGCGCGTGGCCGCGAGCGGCGACCGCCTGGAAGGCATCATGGTGCAGCTGATCGCGCCCAACGCGGTGCGCACCACGGTCACCACCAACCAGGACGGCCAATACGAGTTCCCGCGGCTGTTGCCCGGCTCCTATACGCTGCGCATCGCCAAGCCGCTGCAGTTCCTGCCCTATGAGCGCGACGGCGTGCAGGTCGCCGACGGCGCCAAGCTCGACGACATCACGCTGCAGCGCCGCTCCGACAACGATTTCCTGCCACCCACCACCGACGTCCTGTCGCAACTCTCGGGCGCCGAGTGGGTCGCGAACCTGTCGGGCACCGCCGAGGAGAAGCAGATCTTCAGCCGTACCTGTGGGGAAGGCTGCCACGGCTACGAGCAGATCATGCGCAACCAGCTCGACGAGCGCAGCTGGCGGCTGATGGTGTTCCGCATGCTCCATTACAGCGGCTCGCCGCTGATCGTGCGCGGCCGCCAACGCGGCAGCCTGGACCAGGAGGAGAAGATTATCCAATGGCTGGCGCGGGTGCGCGGGCCCAACAGCCAGCTGGGACAGATCAAAGTGTTCCCGCGCGCGCAGGGTCCCGCTACCGATGTGGTGGTGACCGAATACGAGCTGCCGCACGTGCTGCTGACCGGGCATGACGTGTCGGGCGATTCCAAGGGCAATATCTGGTACTCGAGCCACCGCACCCCGTTCCTAGGCAAGCTCGATCCGAAGACCGGCATCGTCACCGAGTATCAGGTGCCGGCGACCCCGGCGGGCGTCCTTCCCGGCACCCACCGCATCCAGGTGGACAGGAACGACATCGTCTGGGCCTCGGAGAATTGGGCGCACAATCTCGTGCGGCTTGATCCCACCAGCGGAACCTTCACCATCACCCCGCTGGCAGCGGGCGACGAGCCGCTCAACACGCCCGGGCTCGGCAACTTCTCCATCGGCCCTGATCTCGGGGTTTGGTTTGCGCGCAACAAGGCGGTCCAGAAATTCGATTCCAAGACCGGCAAGCTGCTGGAGCGCGTTCCCTTCACGGCCACCAACAATGCCAACCCGTACGACAACATCATCACCGACGACGGGAATTTCTGGGCCGGCGGCGCCCCGGCCGGCGGCGGCGACACCATCGAGATGATGGACACGCGCACCAACAAGCTCCTGGAGGTGCACAGCTTCTCGCGCGACTCGACCGCCGCCAAGGGCGGCTTCGACAAGGACGGCAATCCCTGGTTCGGCGGCCGCGGCGGCGCGCTGCTCGAGCTCGACGTCAAGGCGGCGCAGATCCGCGAGTTCTGGCCGCCTACCCCTTATGTGACGTTCTACGAAGCTATGCCCGACAAGCGCGGCGAGGTGTGGGCCGGCGAGCTGCACGGCGGCCGCATAGTGCGGTTCAATCCGCAGGCCGACCATTGGACCGAATATGTGCTGCCCGAGCCCTATTCGCACGACCGGCGAACCTGGATCGACGACTCCACCACGCCGGTCACCGTCTGGTACGTCGACCACAACAGCTATCTGGTCCGCGTCCAGCCGCGGCAATAGACGCGGCCGAAGCATGATCTCGTCCCGGGCTTGACCCGGGACTGTTTCGGATGCCGGCGGTTGATACGGTCCCGGGACGAGTGTTGCTGCCAGAAAGATCATCAGGGAGGGATCGATGACGACTTTCAATACGGGTGCCCGGCTCGCCGCGCTGGCTTGCGGCGCGGTGCTGGCGGTTGCGTTGCAGTCCGGTGCCGCGCGCGCCGAGATCAAGAAGCAATTTATCGACTACAAGCAGGGCGATACCCAGCTGTCCGGCCTTCTGGTCTATGACGATGCGCAATCCGGCAAGCGCCCCGGCGTGCTACTGGCGCATGACCGCGCCGGCATGGCGGAGAACGCCTTCCGCGACTCCGAGATGATCGCCAAGATGGGCTATGTGGTGTTCGTCGAGGACATGTTCGGCAAGGGCTTCGTACCGAAGGACGTGCCCGAGATGACCGCCACCATCACCATCTACAACAATGATCGTCCCTTGATGCGCGCGCGCGCCGGAGCGGGCTTCGACGTGCTCAAGTCCAATCCGATGGTCGACACTGCCAGGATCGCGGTGGTCGGCTACTGCTTCGGCGGCACCGTGGCGGTCGAGCTGGCCGAGACCGGCGCACCGGTCGTCGGCACGATCTCGGTGCATGGCTCGTTCCGCAACTTCGCGCCCGAAGCCGCCAAGAACATCAAGGGGCGCGTCCTCATCCTGCACGGCGCCGAGGATCCGGTGGCGCCCCTGCCGGAGGTCAACGCCCTGGTCGAGCAGCTGCGCGCCGCCAAGGTCAATTGGCAGCTCGACCTCTATAGCGGCACCACGCACGACTTCACCAATCCGCACGGCCCCGCCGAAGAGCGCGCCGACCGCCGGTACAAGATTGCACTGGCGAGCTTCCTCAAGGAGGTGTTCGGCGAGTAGGGCCGGATCGATCCCGAAGGCCGTTCGATTTGCGCGCCGCCGGTGCGGGAAGGAGGTCACCCATGAACGCTCGACCGTATCGCTGGGCGCTGGTCGGGTTGATCGCGCTGATCGCCTCGCTCTTCGAGCGCGGCGGCGCGGCGGCCCAACCGATCGTTCTTCGCTACGGGGTCGATACCGAGCACAACATCAATGCGCTGGCTCAGGTTGTTGCCGAGCGTGAGGGGTTCTTTGCGCGCGAAGGGATCCGGCTCGAGCTGGTCCACTTCCTGGCCACCGGCGATCGTCCCACCGATCGTTCCGCCATGATGTCGGCCCGCGGCATGTTCGACATGACGCGGGTGCAGACGACCCTTCTGATCGAGGAGGTTCTGCAGGGCAGCAATTTCGTTGCGATCGCGGGCGTGGTCAACAACCCCGCCTACTACCTGGTCGCTCGTCCCGAGATCAAGACCTTTGCGGACCTCAAGGGCAAAAGCCTTGCCGTGACCATCCCGAGCGATGGAATAACGCTGACCGCCCGCAAGATGCTGGCGATGCATGGGCTCAAGGACGCCGACGTCGAGATCAAGGATATCGGCGGCTCCGGCCCGCGCGTCGCCTGCCTGAAGTCCGGGCAATGCGCGGCGGCTTCGCTGTCGCAGCCCTCGGTGTTTGAGGCGCTGGACGCCGGCTTCCATACGCTCGGGATGCATATCGAGGCCGGCGCTCTCCTCTATGTGGTCGACATCGTCGATCGTTCGTGGGCCGAGGCCCACGGCGATGTCGTCGGCAAGTATGTTCGCGCCACCGCGGCGGCGTTTCGGTTCATCGCGGACCCGGGCAACCGCGAAGAGGTCGTGAAGGCCGCGATGCAGCAGACCGGTCAGCCGGAAAGCCGGGCGCGCCAGATGCTGGACTACTATTGGGACCCGAGCCACGACGTGCTGCCGCGGCAGGGAGAGATCGACATGAAGGGATTGCAGGCCATGATTGCGCTGCTCGGCCAATATGGGATCCTGAAGTCCCCCTTGCCGGCGCCGCAACGTTTTGTCGATATGCGGTACTTGAAGGAAGCCGGGGTGCCCTGACGCCTACTCGATCGGCAGCAGGTGATGTTTCGGCCAGGAGCAGCAATCGTGACAAGCGAACGTACGGGAAGGCTCGCCGCGGTCAATTACTGGGATGAGCTCATGGCCTTGCGCGATCGGCAGCGCGAGCGGCGAAAGACCGCCGTGCAGGTGGTGCGGCTCGCGGAGCTGCCGCTCGAGAGCAACCAGCATGGCCTCATGCGCTGGTACCTGCATCCCTCGATCACCGATACGATCCTGTCGACGCTTGCGATCTACCGGCAGGAGATCCCGCCGGGGAGCCGGTCCGGGCGGCTGAAGTTCCAGGGCGGACAGATCATGTTCATCGTCGAGGGCCGCGGCCACACCACGCTCGATGGCGTCAAGCACGCCTGGGAAGCCGGCGACGTGCTCAATCTGCCGACCCGGCGCGACGGCATCGTGGTGCAGCATTTCAACGACGATCCGGACCGGCTGGCGGCGTTCCTCGCGGTCGAGCCCAATCTGTTCGCGGCCACGGGCGTCGACCGCGGCTGCGGCTTCGAGCTGATGGAGCCCTCGCCCGACTACAAGCCGGCGCCTTGAGACCGGCAGAAAACGAAAGCTGACCATGGCTGAGATCGAGCGAACGCGCGAGCGCGAGCGGGGCACTATCCCGCAGACGCCCTATGAAATCTTCATCCGCAGCCGCAAGGAATTCCTCGAGCGGCAGGAAACCGGACAGGTCGTGATCAAGCCGTCCGAACGGGAGTTCTTCCTGACGCGTCAGGGCCGCCTGATGTATCATCTCAATCCGGAGATCCACAAGAACACGCCGCTGCAGGACTGGCGCGTGTTCTCGCATGATCTCAAGACCCAATCGGGCAAGCACCGCCATCAGGGCGGCCTCGTCATCTACGTGATCACCGGCAAGGGTTATTCGGTGGTCGACGGCGAGCGGGTCGATTGGCAGGCGGGCGATCTCTTGTTGCTGCCGATCAAGCCAGGCGGGGTCGAGCACCAGCATTTCAACCTGCAGCCCGGCTCGGAATGCCGCTGGATCGCATTCTCCTATATGCCGTTTTTCGACCACGTCGCCTCGGAATTCACCCAGACCGAGAATTCGCCGTTGTTCAAGGCGGAAGACTGATCGGCGTGCCGCGGTATTGTTCGACGGAGATGACGAGATGGCACTCGTGAAATATGCCGGCGGCGGTCTGCTCGCGGGCTTGCTGTGCGCGGTGCCGGCTGCGGCCCTGCAGGCCCAGACCGCGCAGGAGTTCTACAAGGGCAAGACCGTCTCCCTCGTCATCCCGAACGCGCCCGGCGGCTCGTTCGACCTCTATGCGCGGCTTGTCGCCGACAATCTGGGGCGCTTCATCCCCGGCCATCCTGCCATCGTGCCGCAGAACATGCCGGGCGCCGGCGGCATGCAGGCTGCGAACTACCTCGCCGGCATCGCCCCCAAGGACGGCACCGTGATGTCGGTGCTGGTTCCCAACATCACGCTCGCACAGGTGCTCGGCGTGCAGGCGATCACCTACGACACGCGCAAGCTCAACTGGATCGGCCGCATCATCGCCACGACCTCGACGCTGTTCACTTGGCATACCTCCGCCACCAGGACGCTGGCGGACCTCAAGAGCCGCGAGACCTTGATCGCGAGCACGGGCGCGGTGACCCAGGCGGAGATCAATTCGACCTTGCTCAACGGCGTGGTCGGAACCAGGCTCAAGCTGATCCGCGGCTACCGGGGCAGCGCCGAGGCGGCGCTCGCGGTCGAGCGCGGCGAGGCGGACGGCACGCTGATGCCGTGGGAGTTCCTCAAGGCCGCGCACGCGGATTGGATCCGGGACGGCAAGATAACCATTGTCGCCCGCTTCGTGCGCCGTCCGATCCCCGACCGTCCCGACGTGCCGTCGGTCTATGATCTGGCGGAGACGGCCGAGCAGAGGAGCGTGCTGGGACTGTTCCTCGGCTCCGACGAGATGGGCCATCCCATCGCGATGCCGCCCGGCGTGCCGCGGGAGCGGGTTGACGCGGTTCGCGACGCTCTCAACACCATGGTGGATGATCCCGCGTTTCGGGCGGATGCCGCGCGCCGCCAGCTCGACCTGCTGCCCGGCCGCGCCGAGGAGCTCGAAAAATCTGTGGCGGAAGTATTCGAGGCGAGCCCGGCGGTGATCGAGATCGCGCGCAAGTATTACAAGCAGTAATCCTCTGTAGTCGCGTTACTTTTGCGATTGACCGAAGAGCCGCAAATCCGGGGGTGGCTGATCCTTGCGCGTCGGCATCAGGAATCCGTCCGCGCTGACGTAATAGTCTTCGGCGCCGATCCGCACCTGATGGTCGTCCTCGCCGCAAATAGCCTCGAACCAGAGCGTGGTCGGCTGGCGACCAAAGGTCCGTTTGACGGACCATGGCCGCGTCAATGCATCGTCGATCACCGTCATCTCGTCGTAAAGGACGTTGGGGCTCGCCTTGTCGAGGTAGATTCGCTCCTTGATGATGCTCTGATTGTTCGCATGCAGCGGAATGCCGCTGTTCTCGTACACCCGGGGGCCCTTCAGGCCGCGGGTTTCGACGACGAGCGCATCGAAGCGCCCGTTCCCGCCGACGTCCTGCCAGCTGCCGATCGAGTAGCCCGAATAGGTCGGCATGATCTTCTCCGGCCACGTGCGTCCGTCGGTGAAGATTCGGCGGTACTGGCGCATCGGGTCGGCAAAGACCATGCCCGTGACGGCCTCGGTCATGATGAACTCGATGCCGCCGTAGCCGATCATCATTCGCGGCATGCCGGGCGGGATGCAGCGGGCCATTGGATTGTTTCCTTGCCCGCCGGCGGCCTGATCGGCCACGCTGGCGTCGAGGATCGCCTGATACTCCTTCGTCAAGGGCGCCTGTTGCCGCTCGCCCGGCGGCTTGCTCGGATCGAAATTGGCGGCGCCGGCCCTGACCCACTCGCCGCTCCAGTCGGGATATTTGGCATCATCGGAGCCTCGCGCATCCAGGGCCAGCGCCAGGAGCGGCAACGCCAGCGCGGCCGCGGCGATCGAGCTTCGATGGAGCATGATTGACACCTTTGTCCCAGCGACGGAACGGACGCGGCAGAGCCCGCACGGGTGGCGCCGGTTCGAAATGGAGAATCAGCCGGTCATCGAGGCGGCGATCCAGCCCGGCAACTCCGCCCAGAGAGCGGGCTTGCGTATATCCCGCTCAAGCGCAGCCTCTATAAACTTACACCAAATTGATAAAACTTGAACAGTCCGCTTTATTCGATTGCAGCGTTTCCGGGCTACGAACGAAGATCGAGAGGCGTGGAGCTCTATCGTGTCCGCCAAGCAACTTGAAAAGCTGATCGAACGGCTCGGTCTCCTGGTGGTCGACGAGAATGCCTATACGCGCAAATTGACGCGCACCATGCTGATGAATATCGGCGCCAAATCGATCTTCGAGGCCGCCGACGGGCTGTCCGCGCTGGACGTCGTCCGCAACGTCAATCCCGATATCATGCTGATGGACTGGGACATCCCGGTGCTCAGCGGCCCGCAGATCATGCATATCGTGCGGTCGCCCGGGGTATTCGCCAAGCCGTTCCTGCCGATCATCATGCTGATGCCGCGGGCATCGCGCGAACGCATCAACGAGGCGATCCGGCTCGGCGTTCACGAGGTCCTGACCAAGCCGACCTCGCCCAAGATGTTGCAGGACCGCTTGTTGTCGATCCTCGTCCATCCGCGCCGGATGGTTCAGATCGGACAATATTGGGTACCCGAGCCGCGCCGCCTGGCGGCGGGTGGCGACGCGGTCAAGGTCGCTTGAGGGCTGGTTAACGCTTTATTACCGTCCGGCGGGTGGACTCTGCCCCGCATGCCGGCCTTCGCCGACAACCGCGGTTGTGCGACGCGCGTCCGGGCCGCTCCTGGCCGCGGATCCGGCTCCCGGGGCTGGGAGCATTACTTCACCCCGATATGCAGTTGATCGAATTCGCCAGGCTCGTATTGCCGGCCCTGCTCGTCGGTAATGCGGACGTTCATCATTCCCTGCTCGGTCAGCTCGATCGCCTTCTTGAGTGCCGCGGCCGGAGCGTCGCGACGCAACGAGATCGCACCGATCAAATTTGTCGCACTGATGATGTAAGCCATGCCGCCTCCGTTGCGTCCTGCGAGCTGTTCCGCCCGGCATTGGTACACCCACGGCCGAACGCGGGCAAACGCGCCGCCTGCGGATCGCGGGTCGCCGAGCGGTGCGCCGACCGGCAAAGTTGCGCCCGTGTGCCGCGGCGGAACCCGACCAAGCCTCGAGCGTTGCGAGTGTAAATCCGATTGGATCAGGAGCCGATCATGCCTCGTGGCGATAAATCGAGCTACACAGACAAGCAGAAACGGCAGGCCGAGCATATCGAGGAGGGCTACGAGAAGCGTGGAGTCTCGGACCGCGAGGCCGCACGCCGCGCCTGGGCCACGGTGAACAAGGAAACCCATGGCGGCAAGAAGAGCGGCTCCGGCCGCGGCAAGCCCGAAGACCACGCGCCGTCGCGCAAGGGCGGCCGCCTGGGCGGACGCGCGTCGGCGACCCGGTCGGCGGCGGCCCGTTCGCGCTCGGCCAAAAAAGGCCGCCGCGACCCGCAAGCGGCGTGCCTCCCGGTAGGGCAGCTGCGCGTCATGTTCGTTTGAACTGCTTCCGAAGCTCGAGCTTTGCCTGCTCCAACGTCTTTCGGCGGCCGGCCGGCAAATTCTTGCCGGCCCGATTGATGTAGAACGTGAGCATGGAAAGGGCGGACCGATAGGGAGCGGATTTCTTGCGCGTGCTTTGCTCGGCCGAGCGCTTCAAGGACTTGGCGATTCGCTTGGGATCTTTCAGGCTGAACACGCCGCTCTCAAGGTCGAGGGCGTCGCTGTCGCGGGTCACGCGCGCCGACCATCGGCGTGTTGGCTTGCGATGCGGCTGCTGCCGAGCCTTCGAACTCTGCTTTCGCGCCGGCATCTTGCACCTACGCGATCTGGCCTTTTTCGGCCGTCACCGTGTATCGGATGCGGGTCGGGATCTTCATCCATAGCGGGCCGTTGCTCAAGGCATGGACGTTGATCTGCAGGATGGAGAGAAGCCGGCCTTGCATGCTCAAACCGGCGACGCGCGCGCCGGCGCTGAACATCACCAAGGCGACGCTGCAGACCGGCACAGGCGCCTGCTCGTTCACGGTCTCAAGGGCGATATTGATCTCCGCGCCGTTGCCGCGAAGCGCAACATATCGCTCGACTTGCTGCAGGGTGTTGCAAATGACTCCCTGGCCGATTTCAAGCTTCTCGGACGCCCTTGGGGCAGTGTCCTCTTGGGCGTTGGCGGGCAGGCTGGAAAGCACGAGGACGATCGCGAGCTGAAGCGGGAAACGCATTTGTTGCCTCCGTTGCGAGCCAACCGTCTCGCCGCGGTGACAACGGAGGTCGCCGATTTAAAGTTTCAAACTGCGCGCGCGCGACCACGCGAATGTGAATGTAGCTGGTTTCCCGGGTGCCCGACGGCCTAAGCCGAGCGGCCGGCCGTCGCCATTTTCCAAGCGTGCCGAAGATCCATCACGAAATTCCGGTACTGCCGCTCCTTGTCCGCTGCGTCGGTGATGCGCAGCAGCAGGGAGGGGTGGATCGTGACGATTGCCGCTGTGCCGTCGGCGAGCTGTTGCGGTTGGCCCCGGCTCTTGAAGACGCTGACCGCTCGCCCGAGCAAGCTGCGCGCGGCTGTGGCGCCAAGCGCAACGATGGCGGCCGGCCGCACGATCGCCCGCTCGCGCTCGAGCCACCATCGACAGCGCTGGATCTCGTGGACGTTGGGTCGCTTGTGCAGGCGTCGCTTGCCGCGCATCTCATGCTTGAAGTGCTTGACCGCATTGGTGACGAAGACGTCGGCGCGGGGAATTTGCGCTTGCTCCAGCGCGGAATCGAGTATCCGTCCGGCCGGGCCGACGAACGGTTGCCCGGCCAGATCCTCCTGATCGCCCGGCTGCTCCCCGACCAGCATCAGTGCAGCAGGTGCCGGACCTTCGCCGGAAACCACCTGCGTGGCGAATTGGTAGAGCGGGCAGCGCCTGCACTCGGTTTCGGCATTGCGAAGAGAGGCGAGCGTCTTGATTGAAGGGTCCGGGAGGTCTGGATCGTTTGAGGCCGCCGATCTTCCCATTGCGATACCAACTCGAAGGAATTGCAGGGCAACACTTGATCACTCCGGCTGCGGCGCCGCCGGCTCTTTTGATTGATCACGTTCCGCCATCGCCGGGGCCAACCGAGTACCGGACATTTCCAACAGGAGCGCCATGTTCGCAATCCAAATGAGAATCGGCATGACATGATCCCTTCGTGCTCGTTCTTCGGCTTGAGAACAAGCCCGCGACGTAGTTGGTTCCAATTGGGCTGGCTCCGATCAACGATGGGCATGCGCACAGGCTCGGCGGTCGAAGATTGCACGTCTGGAACCAATCGCGAGAAGAAGTGTTGTCCATTTGATTGACCTTACGGTCGAAAACAATGGAGAGGGTCATGCCGATTATTCTGTGGCTGCTGGGCGTGCCGCTGGTCGTGGTCATCGCCTTGATGATCACGCACGTCATCTAATTCATCGGAAGTAACAGGTCGTCAGAACAGAAACCGTGCAAAATGGGTGCAAGAAATAATATACAAACAGCGCAGAGATAGCGCGCAAAAAAAGCACTCGCCAGCGTGCATCTCGTCGACCCGCCTCAACGGCGGGTCTTTTTTTAAGGTGCGCTCCGTTGAGCTGTGCTGAGGTGCTCGCCGCGATCCGGAGCTGCCCGCTCGGACGCGGGGACGAGCGGCTGGAGAAAGTCGTCATTCATCAATTTTCTCACGAAATCGACGAATCGAAAATTGGCGCGCCGGAGCCCAACTCCGGCGCGCCGTAGTCTCTCGTTGGTTCGGATGCCGGGCAGGCGCGATGAGCGGCCCGGTCCGGACGGCTACTCGGCCGCTTGCTGCGCTTGCTGGTTGATCGCGACTCCTGCCAGCTCGGTAAGAGCCTCGTCGGTCTTCTTCTCTTCTTCCAGGGTCTCGTCGAGCAGGTCGACGGCCTCGGTCAAGCCCAACTGGTCGGCCCAGGTCTTGAGGGTCCCATAGCGCGAGATTTCATAGTGCTCGACCGCCTGCGCGGCCGCGAGCAGTCCGGCATCGAGCGCGGGCGAGCCCTTGAACTCGGTCATGATCTCCTTGCCTTCGTCGAGAATGCCGTTGATGGCATCGCACGTCTTGCCTTTGGCGGGTTGTTCGATGAGCGCAAAGACCTGCTCAAGCCGTTCCACATGGCCTTCGGTCTCCTGCTCGTGCTTTTCGAACGCCGCCCGAAGGTCTTCGGACTGCGCGGCCTTGGCCATTTTGGGGAGGCTCGTGAGGATCTTCTTTTCCGCGTAGTAGATGTCCTTCAGGGTTTCGTGAAAGAGGTCCTGAAGGTTCTTCGGCTGCTTGGTCATCGTACGCTCCTGATTTTTGGTGATCCGAGTGCAACGAACGAGCGGCATGCGGTTCCAGGTCAGTCCGCTGCCGAGCGTTTCGACCGCCGTGGACTGAAGGGAACGAAGTGCGCGCGTTTTCGAGTTGCTACTCCCGCAACCCGGGACGAGCGAGATCGTTCCAGGAAATGCGCCGCGCCGTGACCGGAAATCGATTGGAGCGGGTGACTTCGGTCCCTTCCTGGCCTTCGATGAGCCCGGCTTCGACGCGCCGTCCGGGCCTCTGAAATGTTTTCGAGAAGGCGCTCCTGGGGCGGTTCAACGCAGGCTTTTTCAGGAACCTCGATCCCGGCCGGTCGTTACCCGTGAAGCCGAAGGAGGCCGCCAAAAGGAGTGCGCCCCAAGGGCGCTTTGAAGCCGGCTTCCCCGCTCCTGGAGATAGCATGTCCGACGCTCAGCGACCGGCGAGCAAAGCCGAACGCATCAATCCCAGTCGAAGGAACTTCGTCATGGCCGCCGCTTCCACTGCTGCCGCGCCAATGGTCGCCCGCACCCTGGTGGCAGAAGCCGCCGCCGCCCGCCAGCAGGGCACCGCGGCGCCCGAGCCGAGCAACGTCACGCTGAAAGTCAACGGCAGGGAGCATCGGCTTCCGCTCGACACCCGCACCAGCTTGCTTGACGCCTTGCGCGAGCATGTCGGGCTGACCGGGACCAAAAAGGGCTGTGACCAGGGCCAATGCGGTGCCTGCACGGTCCTGCTGGACGGGCGGCGCGTGCTGTCCTGCCTCACCCTGGCGGTCGTCGCGCAGGGCAAGGCGGTCACCACCATCGAAGGCTTGGCGGGATCGAGCGGCGAGCTGCATCCCATGCAGCAGGCCTTTATCGACCAGGATGCCTTCCAATGCGGCTATTGCACGCCAGGGCAGATCCTGTCGGCCGTCGCCTGCGTCACCGAGGGGCATGCCGGCAGCGACGCCGACATCCGCGAACATATGAGCGGCAATCTCTGCCGCTGCGCCGCTTATCCCAACATCGTGGCGGCCATCAACCAGGCCAAGATCCTGATGCGGACAGCGATGAAAGAGTAGGGCCATGCGACCATTTGCCTATGAGCCAGCGGCCACGGCTGCGGCGGCGCTGGAAGCCGCAGCGCACGGCAACGGGCCTTCCCATCTGCAGAGCCCCATCCATTTCCTTGCCGGCGGCACGACCCTGATCGACCTGATGAAGCTCGACGTCATGCGCCCGACGACTCTGGTCGACATCAACGCGCTGGAGGCGACAGAGATTGGCCGCATCGGCGTGGACGGCCAGGGGCTGCGGCTCGGCGCCCTGGTGCGCATGGCGGAGGCCGCCGACCATCCCGATATCAATCGCGATTTCCCGGTCGTCGCGCAGTCGCTGAAGCTCGCGGCGAGCCAGCAGCTGCGCAATATGGCGAGCCTCGGCGGCAACGTTTTGCAGCGCACGCGTTGTCCCTATTTTCGCGACACGTCCTATTCGGAATGCAACAAGCGCAATCCCGGCTCGGGGTGCACCGCGCTGGAGGGCTTCAATCGCAGCCATGCGGTCCTGGGCGTAAGTGACAACTGCATTGCCGCCTACCCGGGGGATTTCGCCCAGGCCCTGGTTGCGCTCGATGCGAGCGTCGAGATCGCTGGTGCGCGCGGCACGCGCAACATTCCGTTTGCGGCATTGCACCGCCGCCCCGGCGATGCCCCCGATATCGAGACCACGTTGCAGCCGGGGGAGATGATCACGTCCTTTTTCGTTCCGCCTGGGCCGTGGACGCGGCGATCGCTTTATCTCAAGGTCCGTGACCGGAAATCATATGAGTTCGCCCTGGCCTCGGCGGCGGTGGCGCTCGATCTGGACAATGGCATCGTTCGCCATGCACGCCTCGCGCTCGGCGGCGTTGCCACCGTGCCGTGGCGTGCGGCCACGGCGGAAGCGGCACTCAAAGGCAAGCCGGTCAACGATGAGACCAAGAAGGCGGCCGCCGACGCCGCTTTCGCGGGCGCCAAGGCCTATCCGCACAATGCGTTCAAGATCGAGCTGGGCAAGCGGACATTGATGCAAGCCCTCGATCAGGCGGCGACCATGGAAATTTGAAAGATGGAGATTTGAGATGAGCATCGCGGCACCCGCGCCGAAGGAGAACATGGGTGAGCCCGTGCCGCGCGCGGAGGCGCGTTTGAAAGTGACCGGCGCGGCGCTTTATCCGGCGGATTTTCCGGTTGCCGGTCCGGCTTTCGGTTTCCTGGTGACAAGCGCCATCGCGCGGGGGCGGATCGAGCGGCTCGACCTCGAAGAGGCGCGCGCGGTCGAGGGCGTGCTGGACATCCTGACCTACGAGAACACGACCGAGCTCAAGGACACGAAGTTTGCTGACGGGGCGGCCACCTCGATCCAGACCCTCGGACCTGAAATCTTCCATGCCGGGCAGATCATCGCGCTGGTCCTGGCCGACAGCTATGAGGCCGCCCGCGAAGCCGCCTACAGGGTGAAAGCGACCTATACGACGCAATCTCCGAGCGCCACTTTCGGCTCGGTTGGCCTGGTGGAAGAGGATGCCACCAAGGTCTCGCCACAGCACAAGCATGTTCCCAACAAAGGCGATGCCGAGGCGGCGCTGGCCGGCGCGGACGTGCTGATCGAGGCGGAATATTCGACACCGATACAGCACCACAACCCGATCGAGCTGTTTTCGACGACCTGCGCCTGGTCGGGCGACCGGTTGACGGTCTACGAGCCGAGCCAATTCGTGTACGGGCTCAAGAACGGCGTGGCCAAGCGGCTCGGCATCGATGCCGACAAGGTGCGCGTGGTGAGCCCCTATGTGGGCGGCGCCTTCGGCTCCAAGGGCACCATGACGCCGCGCACGGCGCTGGTCGCGTTCGCGGCCAGGAAGCTCAAGCGACCGGTCCGGCTCGTCGCCACGCGCGATCAGGGCTTCACCATCGCGACCTATCGGGCGGAAACGCGTCATCGCATCCGGCTGGGTGCCGCGCGCGACGGCAAGCTTGTCGGCTACAGCCATGAAGGCTGGGAGGTCAGCTCGCGTCCGGATCCCTATGTGGTGGCCGGCGTCGAGGACAGCGCGCATCTCTACGCCTTCGGCGCCGTGCAGACCCGGGTGAATGTGGTGCATGCGGACCGCAATACGCCGGGCTTCATGCGCTCGCCGCCGGCGGTGCCCTACATCTATGCTCTCGAAAGCGCGATGGACGAAATGGCCGTCAAGCTCGGCATCGATCCGGTGGAGTTCCGCCGCATCAACGACACCGTCACCGATCCCATCACGGGCAAGCCCTATTCCAGCCGTTCGCTGATGAAATGCTTCGATCAGGCAGCCGAGGCTTTCGGCTGGAAGCGGCGCGACCCGCGTCCGGGCTCGATACGGCAGGGCGAATGGCTGGTCGGTTGGGGCTGCGCCGGCACCTTCTATCCGACCCATGTGGGAGCCGCCACTGCGCGGGCGCGGCTTTTGCCCAATGGCGAGGTGCGGGTCCAGACCGCCGCCCATGAGATCGGCAATGGGGTCTACACCGTGCTGGGCCAGGCTGCGGCCGAGCGCCTGGGCGTGCCGTTATCATTAGTGACCGTGGAGGTGGGCGACTCGAGCCTGCCGCCAGCGCCCATCGCGGGCGGCTCCAATACGACCGCCAGCGCCACCTCGGTGGTGCTCAAGGCCTGCGACGCGATCCGTGACCGTCTCTTGCGCGCGGCGGTGACGGCGAACGACGGCGCGCTCGCCGGCCGCTTGCCCGACCAGCTGCAATTGCGGGACCGCAAGGCGATGGCGCCGGACGGCGCCCAGGAAAGTCTCGAGGATCTGTTCAAGCACGCAGGCGTCAATGCAATCGAGGAATATGCCGAGTTCGTTCCGCCCGGCGTCGACCCGGGCGCCATCAAGCAACTCTATGCCGGCAAGGTCTCCATGACCGGAGGCCCCGAAGGCGACAAGCTGATGTACGCCATGGGTGCCGAGTTCGTGGAAGTGCGCATCCACCGGCGCACGCGCGAGATTCGCGTGCCCCGCATGGTCGGCGCCTTTGCGGGAGCGCACATCATGAATCCGCGCACGGCCCACAGCCAGTACATGGGCGGCATGATCTGGGGCGTGAGCTCGGCGCTGCACGAAGCGACCGAGATCGACCGACGCCTCGCGCGCTACGTCAACCAAAACCTCGCCGACTACCTCGTGCCGGTGAACGCGGATATCGATCAGCTCGACATCATCCTGGTGCCGGAGGAGGACCATGACGTGAACCCGGCCGGCGTCAAGGGGATCGGCGAGCTCGCCAATGTCGGCACGGCGGCCGCCATCGTCAATGCGGTCTATCACGCCACCGGAAAACGTATTCGCGATCTGCCGGTCCGGATCGAGAAGCTGCTTTGAAAGGCCACGCCGGTCTATGGCGACGCAGCCGCAGCGTCGACGGAAGGAACAACAAATGTATGTCCTCGAAACTCTGAAGAAGACCTTCGAGAGGGCGACCGGACTAGGCAAGCCTTCCCCGGCTTCCATGGGTCGGTCGGTTCGTCGCCGCAAGGCGCATGCCGTCAGGTTTGAGGACGACGGTCGAATACCCAACAATGCACAGCTACCGTTCGTTCATTACCGCAGCCCGGTGCGGTTGACGCAGACGCAGGACCCGGCGGCGGTCTTCGAAGAGCTTTTTGAATCCAATGGATGGAAGGATTCGTGGCGCAACGGCATTTATGACTTCCTGCATTATCACTCGAGCACGCACGAAGTGCTCGGGATCGCCCGTGGACATGCGCGTGTCCGCTTCGGCGGCGATGGCGGCAAGATCATTCAGCTGCGCGCCGGGGACGTCGTCATCCTTCCGGCGGGTACCGGCCATCAGCGCGTCTCGGCAAGCCGCGACTTGCTGGTGGTGGGCGCCTATCCGGTGGACGGCAAATATGACGAGTGCAAGCCTTCCGCCGAACACCATGACCGCGCGCTCAAGTCGATCCCCGAGGTCCCGCTGCCGGACAAGGATCCGGTTTATGGCGCCGGCGGGCCGTTGCGCGATCTTTGGAAGTGACGGAGGCGAAGCGCGAACCGCGATAAAAACGATCTCCTCCGTTTCGGGCAGGGCAATCGCATATGGCGGTTCTTGTTCGGAACGACGGCGCCGCGGCCTCTACCCTCCCGCCCGTTGGCGGGGAGGGTCGACGTCTCGCGCAGCGAGGCGGCGGGGTGGGGGGACTACGCGAGCTGTGACACTGCGGTGATGTCGAGACTGCCCAAACTCGGCGGTGGCACACGTGGCCAGACCCACAACATCAATCCATCAGGCGCTCATTGCGGCAGCCGCGTGGCGACGAGGCGAACACGGAGCTCGCGTAATCCCCCCACCCGGCGCCGCTACGCGTCGCCACCCTCCCCGCCAACGGGCGGGAGGGTTGGAGCTTGCGGCTGCGTCGTGCAGCAATCACTCTCCCTCCATATGCGATAGCTCTGCCGTTTCGGGAGGCGCGTAGGCTTGCCCCGGTTGATGGCGGAACGTGTTCGGAGCCAAATCGTTGTCAATCAGAGATCAAACAAGAGGAGGACTTCACAATGGCTATGACCCCGTCGGCATCGCTCGACAAAACGGAGACTGTCAATCTCATCGGCAGCGACAAGGTGGAAGGCACGTCGGTCTATCGCTCGAATGGCGACAAGGTCGGCAGTATCGAACGGATCATGATCGACAAAATCAGCGGCAAGGTCGCCTATGCGGTCATGAGCTTTGGCGGCTTCATGGGGATCGGCGAAGACTACTATCCGCTGCCCTGGTCGGTGCTCACCTACAATCCTCGACTCGACGGCTACGAGGTGAATATCACCGAGCAGCAGCTCAAGGGAGCGCCCAGATACGGCAAGCATGAGAACTGGGATTGGTCGGACCGCACCCGCGGCCAGAAGGTCTACGACTATTACGGAGTCAGCCCGTACTGGAGTTGATCGAAGCAATCGCGAGATGTTCTTTCGGACAGCGGAGGACGAAGTGGTGCCCGCGCGGACAAGCCTCCGCGCGGGGCGGCTCGAGGCGAGGTACTGGTCGTGATAACGCAATTGAATCCGCCGCTCCCGCTTGAGACATCACAGGGTCCGGGCTGGGCGCATTTCGTTATCGATTACGGCCCCGAATCGGCGTTGCTGTGGGTCGTCTTCATGGACGCGGACGGCGCCTGCTGGACGGTGCCGAATTTCGAGGTCCGCATGTCCTATAATTGGACGCTCGGGCGGCGAAAGCCCGCCGATGTTGCAGCGGCGCCACCTTCCCCCGACGCTCCCGTGCGCTTCCCGCGCCCGGCGTGAGGCTCGGGTCAGCCGGTCTCGCCGGCGCCGCGGCCGCGGCTGAACCACTCTTTCGCCAGCCCGGCCGCGAGAACTCCGACGGCGGCCAGCGGCACGAGCCGGCGCCAGCCGATGGTTTGCCCGATTTGCAACCCGACCCTGACGAGCTTGGGATCGAGCCAAACAGCACGGCTGCGCGCGGCCAGCTCGAGCTTGGCGTCCGCCACCGTGCGGCGCTGGGTCAAAATGCAAGCGATCGCCGCCATGATGGTGAGCAAAAGAAACAGCCCGCCAAGCACCAATGCCGCCGTCAAGGCACCATAGCGTTGGGCCAGCGCAATGAAGGCCGCAATGATGATGAAGGCGATTGTCCCGGCGCCGGCCGCGACGGCGACCAGCCCCCAGATGGCGACGCCGGAGCTCAGGCCGGTTTTCGATTTGAGCGTTAGCACAAGATGCCGCAGCCAGCCACTCATGTGCGCGCTCGCTTAGCGGCCATCGTCGCGAACGCCATGGCGGCCCGCACTATCGCCGCCAGGTCGCGCCGAACAGAAATCCAATCCCGAGCGCGAGCGCCAAGGTCGTATACGGACGTTTCTTCAGCGACTCATCGATGGCGTCGACCATGTTGTCGCCGACCTCGCGCACCGCGTCGATGGCTTCCATGCCTTTGTCCTGCGCCTCGCTGATCACGCCTTCCATATTCGACTTCGCCTTGCTGGCGATCTGTTGGGTGAGCCGCGCTACATCATCGCGCAACGCCGCCAGATCATCCTGGAAATTTCCTGCCGCAGCGGCGGCGGTCTTGCCGGCCTCACCGTTGGCGTCATTGACCCCGTCGCGGGCCATGCTGGAATTGTTCGACATGAGGCTCGTCTCCAATCCGGGAAAGGGGGCGGAAATCCGTCTGCATTCCAACTGTGCACGCGGGCAAAAGTTCCGGATCATCCCGGCAGCTTGCCCTCGTTAGACGGAAATACGTGACCGACCGTCACCAGCGCGGAGATCAACAACGGGACCGCGAGGAAGGCTCCCATCGGGCCCCACAGCCAACCCCAGAAGGCGATGGCGAGAAAGACCGCAAGCGGATTGAGAGTCAGGCGGCGGCCCAGCACGGTCGGGGTGATGAGATGACCCTCGAGGGTTGTCAGAACGATCAAGGATGCCGGCGCGATGACCGCTTGTCCCAGCGAAGGGAAGGTCACGAATCCCACCGCGAACAGGATGAACGCCACGCAGGCCGGGCCCAGATAGGGGATATAGTTGAGCAACATGGCAAGGACGCCGAGGATGATCGGGCTGGGCAGGCCGATGAGCCAGGCGCCGCAGGCGACGATCGTGCCGAGCACTGCGTTGATGACCGTGACGATCGCCACATAGGAGCCAAATTGTGCTCGATGTCGTTGGTAATGCGGATGAACCGGAGCTTGCCGTCGCGGCTGGCGAAGAACGCGGCCAGATAGTGGCGAACCTTCATTTGGCCCGCCATGTAGAAGATGAGGGTCGCGAAGAACAATACGCTTTCGGTCACCGCCGGTGTTATGGCGGCAGCCAACGAGGTCACCATGCTGATATTCGACGACTCCACCGCGACGGCGGGGCCGGCAGGCCTCAACGCCGCCTCCAATTGGTGGAACGCCGCCAGGGGCCGGTCGAACACGTAGAGCCGCTCCTTGATGCTGGCGCCGATCTCCGGTGCCCTGCCCATCCATTGGGTGATCGGCGCGGCAAGCAGGGTCACCGCCAGGGCTGCTCCTGCCCCCATCAATGCGACGATGACGATCGACGTCACCCAGGGCGAAAGTCCATAGCGGCTGGCAAATTTCAGCAGGGGCGCAAAGGTCGTCCCGATCAGAACCGCTGCCATCACCGGCAGCAGGATCGGCCGGCAGAAATAGAGGCATGCCACGGCGAGCAGGACGAAGATGCCGACCGTCGCCATCTGCGCGGCTTGCTCCCACAGGTCGGCGAGGCTGGCGAAAGGTTGCGGATCGTTGATGATCAGGGCATCCCGCTTTTCCCGCTGTGCCCGAAGAAACTCCACGGCGGCCTCTCCCTCGGCAGCGCTGCGTGCCGAAGACGCCGCCGGCCGTATCCCATCTGTCCGCGCGCGATCGCCAACCAAACGCCGGATCGGACCCATAAGTTCCACATCGGCCCACACGCCCAACAGCGCGCCGTCCCCGAAAAGCAGGCGCCCCGAGATACGATCCGTACTTGCCGCCGCGCTCAATTACAGGCGTACACCATTCAGCTCTTTGCCGCTCCCACGGTGTCTGCCATGACCGCGCCGCGGATGCCGAGCGGCTTCTCCGGCCCGATCGTGGAGTTGTGCGAGGTCTGGTGCTCGATCTCGGAATTGAGCTCGGCGCCGACCAGGACCACGATGGCGGAGAGCCACATCCACATCATGAGGCCAACGACGGCACCGAGCGACCCGTAGGTGGCGTTATAATTGGCGAAATTTCCGAGGTACCAGGAAAACAACGATGACACCACCAGCCAAGCCGAGGCGGCAAAGATGCTGCCGACGTTGATCCACCGCCATTTTGCCGGGCGTCGGCTTGGACCATAGCGATAGAGCACGGCGAGACCGATGACGATGAGGACGCCCATCGCGGGCCAGCGCAGATATCCGATGATCGGCTCATCCATGGTGGCGAGGCCGAATGCCGCCAGCAGAAGCGGGAATACCACCACGGCGCTGACCGCCAGCAGCACCGCGCCGATGCCGCAAATCGTGAAAAACAGTGAAATGAGATTGAGGCGAACCAAGCCGCGCCTCTCCTGCTCATCATAAATGATGTTGAGCGCGTCGAAGATCGCCTTCATTCCGGCATTGGCGCTCCACAGCGCGATGCCGAGTTCAAGCAGGAAGCCGAAGGTCAGCCTGCCGTCGCTTTTCGCGCCGATGCGGGTGATCTCCTCCCGCAGAATGTCGAGCACGTCGGTCGGAACGATGCCGGCCGCGAGCGATAGATGCTTGCCGATGGTGCCGGCATCGGCGAATAGCGCATAGAACGATACCCCAGCGCCGATGGCCGGGAACAGTGCGACCAGCGAGTAGAAGACCACGCCGGCTGCGAGCGACAGGAGGCGGTCGTCCTGCGTCTCCTGATAGGTCCGCAGCAGAATGTCCTTCCAGCCGCGCCACGGGATTTGCGAGGGCGATCGTGCGCTCCTGCCGCGGCCGCGTTCGGTCGCACGTATTTCCTGGAGCCCCAGCGGTTCCTGCGCCGG
Organism: uncultured Alphaproteobacteria bacterium; assembly: GCA_963725185.1. Classification (GTDB taxonomy): domain Bacteria; phylum Pseudomonadota; class Alphaproteobacteria; order Rhizobiales; family Xanthobacteraceae; genus VAZQ01. Next base: position 735,939 of record CAVRXO010000006.1, on the reverse strand, counting down.
GCTGGCACGGCGCAGGACGCGCACCGGCTTGAGGACTTGCTGCTCCTCCTGTCGCTTGACGGCAAAGAGAACGCCGCCCGTCACGACGGCGGAAGCCACGAGCCACGAGAGAAGATTCTCGAGCCTGGGACTCATCTGCCGACCTTCCTGCATTTGCCCCTTGGGCCTTGCCGCCGGGCGCCACCGAAGCGTCGGCCGGCCTGGAATTAAGCGGGGCCGCCACTCGATCGAGCGACGGCCCCACGCGCGGGCGGAGAGCTTCCTTTGATCCGGTCGGTCACCCCGGATGGGATAGGATGCTGCGCCCAGGGATGCCGGCGCCGAAGCCCTGACCAGTCGAGCTAAGGCAAGGCACCCGGAAGGCAACGCGCTCGCCATCAAACTGGTTCCAAGGCCTCATCCAGCCGGCTCATGGCCGGTAGATCGGAAAGGCGGGTCGGCACGATGCCAGGGCAGTGCCTGCCTTCCCGTGGCGCTTTCACGCTCATGGCGGAGGGCCCGGAACCATCGCTGCGTTTGCAATCAGATCAGCGGCCGGCGCGGCAGCTCTTGGTCGAAATATTGGGCCACCCGTTCCAGCACACGAGGATTGGTCAACGTCAGCGATCCATTCGCCTGCGTATACATTCCCATCCGTCGCAGCCGCGCCAATGTCTTGTTGGTATGGACCAGGGAAAGCCCGAGCGCATCCGCTATGTGCTGCTGGGTGAGGGGAAAGGCGAAGGTGCGGTCGTCCACCAGGGCCAGCGCATCGGCGCGCTTGTAGAGACCGAGGATCAGCGCCGCGATCCGCTCCGCCGCGCTGCGGCGGCCGACGCTGAGAAGATTTTCGTCGATTTGGCTTTCTTCGCGCGCGCCCAGCCAAGTGACATCGAACGCGAGCTCCGGCATTTGACCGAACAAACCCCAAACCTTATGCCGCGGCAGCAGGCATAGCTCGACGTCCGTCAATGCCTCGATGCCGTGCTGGGCGGCGTCGAACAAGGCCGCCTGCAGGCCAAGCAGGTCACCGGGGAGCAGAAAGTTCAAGATCTGCCGGCGGCCGTCCGGCAGCATCTTGAAGCGGAATGCCCAGCCCGCGTACAGCGTGAAGAGCTCCGGGCAGTCCTGGCCGGGGTGGATGATCTCGGTGCCGGCCAGGATTGCGAGATGGTCGAGCTTGATGTCATTGATGACCGCGAGCTCGTTCTGGCCCACCGGCTTGAAGACGCCGCAGGCGCGCAAAGCGCATTCGAAGCAGTTTACGGGCATGCGGCTGCTGTCTATTTACCGCGCAAGGCGTCCTTCAGCCCGCCGACCGCGTTTTGCACCTTGCCCTTCGCCTGATCGGCCTTGCCTTCGCCTTCAAGCTTCTTGTCTCCCAAGGCCTTGCCGGTCCATTCCTTCACTTTGCCCTTGGCCTGCTCGGCCGAGCCTTCGATGCGATCCTTGTCGATCATCTGATATCTCCTGCGCTTGTTGATCGGGTGACTAAACATCCAGCGCGCAATGAAGTTCCATGCCTGCCGAGGCGAATGCGTGAGAGCGTGCATAGTTGATGATTTGCACAATGATCGTCGAGGGTTAAGCCCCGCCGGGTAGGCGGGTAGGGGCGGGGCGGCCGACATGTCTTTTGACGTGTCGCGGTTTCGGCCTTTCCTGTCCGGCTTCAAACTGAATTGACAAGGTGCCGCCTCCGCCTAAAATTTTGCCCATGGACGAAACGCCGGACAGCAGCCTTTCAAGTCGCGAATTGTCGAAGCCACCGCCATCTCTTTTGCCAGACGACGATGCGCCGCTCCGAGGCCACGCCTATTTCCGGGCGGTGCTCGAAGCGCTGCCGGCGGCCGTCTATGCCACCGATCCCGACGGGCGACTGACCTACTATAACGAGGCGGCCGTTCAGCTTTGGGGCTATCGGCCGGAGCTCGGCAAAAGCGCGTGGTACGGCGCGTGGAAGCTTTACCGGCCGGACGGCCGGCCGCTGCCGTATGGCGAGTTTGCGATGGGGTTGGGGGTGAAGGAGGGTCGGCCGGTCCGCGGCATGGAGGCGGCGGCGGAGCGTCCGGACGGCACGCGAGTCCCGTTCATCCCCCATCCGAAGCCGCTGTATGACGCGGCCGGCCGATTCATCGGCACCGTCCACATGCTGGTCGAGATTGTCGAGAACAAGCAAGCCGACGATTACGCGCGGCGTCTGACCTCGATCGTCGAATTTTCCGACGACGCGATCGTCAGCAAGGATCTCAATGGCACTATCGTCAGCTGGAACGCGGGCGCGGAGCGGCTGTTCGGCTATACTGCGGCCGAGGTCATCGGCCGCCCGGTCACGATCCTGATCCCGCCCGAGCGCCTCGACGAGGAGCCCGGAATCCTCGCCCGCATCTCGCGCGGCGAGCATATCGATCATTATGAGACTATTCGACGGCGCAAGGACGGCAGCCCGGTCGAGATCTCGCTGACCGTATCGCCCGTCAAGGACGCGTCCGGCCGGATCGTCGGCGCTTCGAAGATCGCCCGCGATATCAGCGAACGCCGAAGGGCGCAGGAGCAGCAGAACGTTCTTCTGGCCGAGATGAAGCATCGCGTGAAGAATACGCTGGCGACCGTGCAGGCCATCGCGATGCAGACCCTGCGCCGAACCCCCAGGGAGGAACGCGACGCCTTCCTTGCCCGCTTGCATGGACTGGGCAAGGCCCATGATCTGCTGTCGCTCAAGAGCTGGGATCGTGCTCCCCTTCGCGATGTCGTGGGCGCGGCGCTCGGCGCCTTCCAGGAGGCGCGGCGCGAGCGTTTCCTGATAGAAGGCTCCGACGATGTCTGGCTCGATGCCAACAGATCGTTGCTGTTGGCGATGGCGTTGCATGAGCTCGCCACCAATGCGGTCAAGTACGGCGCCTTGTCGAATGCAAGCGGCCGCGTTCGCGTGACCTGGGAGCTGTCACGCGAGGACGGGACAAGCCGGTTGGCCTTCCGTTGGCAGGAGCACGGGGGCCCGCCGGTCGAGGAGCCGAAGCAGAAGGGCTTCGGCTCCAGCCTCATGGAGCGCGCTCTCCCGGCCGGGCTGGGAGCGACTCGGCTGGAATTCAATCCGCACGGGCTTGCCTGCACGGTGAATATTGCGCTCGAATCCGAAGCGCGGAATTGACTTTGACCGGAAGCGGACTCTTCCAGTTCCGATCCGCCAATCATCACCCGCCACCAACTACAACGTCGCGCGCGCAAGCGTGTTCCCGCAACGCAATTGGAACTTGCATCGCGCCAGCCGCGTTGTTGAGCATGGCTGAGAAGCCCGCTTCAAATTCGAACATTATAATCCAAAGGGAACCACCATGAAGAATCTGATCGCACTCTCTGCCGGCCTGTTGATGGCCGGCACTGCCGCCTTCGCACAGCCCGTGTCGTCGGGCCGCGCCGAGATCATGTCCAGCATTCCGAACAACAGCGCCACGGTTACCGATTGGTACAAGCAAAACGTTTACGATCCCTCCGACAACAAGATCGGCGAGATCATGGACGTTCTGGTCGCTCCGGATGGCATGGCCACGGCTCTGATCGTGGGCGTCGGCGGTTTTCTGGGCGCCGGTGAAAAGGACGTGGCGGTGCCTTTCGCCGCCGTCAAGCACACCATGAAGAACCAGAAGATCTATCTCACCATGGACACCACCAAGGACGCGTTGAAAGCCGCTCCTGGCTTCAAGTATGACCGCGAGAAGACGTCCTGGGTGCCCGATACGAAGTAAGCTTTGGGATGGTTCCAGCGCCCGAGAGCGATCGGGCGTTGGGACCGCCCACTATGGATTGTGGGCTGCGCGATCTCAGGGCGGATTTTGGCTTGCGCGCCTGCAACCTGATTTGCGCTATCGCATCGGCACCGTAACCTTGCGGTTCTCACCGAGGTTGGGTTCGCTGCCGGTCAGTTTCGCCTTTGCAAATTCGAAGGCCGCCACCATTGCGCTGGACGGCCCGTCCCACAGCTCGGCTGTCTTCGGCTCGATCCGCATCACCCTTAGGGTCGGATCGTCCGGACCGCCCGGCCACCAGATCTGATCGGTGCTCTTCCAGATCGCGGCGGCCTGCGCGGTATCGTGCCGGATCTCGGCGCGGCCGGTGATCGAGAGATAGGCCTTGTCGCCGGCGTCGATGAAGACGAGGCCGATGTCCGGCGCGGCCGCTACTTCCTCATCCTTGCCACTGCGCATGTCGGTTAGGAACCAGATGATGCCCGCCGCGCGGTCCGGCCGTGCCTCGAGCGGCCGTGCCCGCAGGCCGCCGGCGAATCGCGTCGTCAGCATGGCGACGCCGACCTTCTCGATGATGTCCCAGACGCGATCGATCTGTTGGCTGTCCATGATGGGATCCGCTGCGCTTGTTGGTGCTCAACCTGCAAGCGCGAGCCGGGTTCCCGCTGACAAGCAGCAAGCAGTCAAGTCGGCATGGAACCCGCGCTCAGGCAGGGCGTTTCCAACGGTCTTTGAATCATCTTGTCTGAAAAGTTGGAGCATGCCCGTGGGCCCGGTTCGAAATTCGGTCGAATGGGGGAGTGCCAACCGCGGCCGCTTGGCCGGATTGCTCGGCGACATGGCGGCAGCGACCGCGGTGGGCCTGTTCGGCTCCCTCGCGCTTTTTCCCTTGGTTGCGCTGCAGGGCACGCTTGCGCGCCGACGAATACCATGTCTTCCGCCCGTGCAGCCGCCCTGCCACGGCTTGGTGCCGGGCCGCGGATCGACTATCCGCATGCTGGCGGTCGGCGAGTCGACCGTGGCCGGCGTCGGATTGACGCATGGCGAGGAGACCGTCGCCGCCACGACGGCGCGCGCGCTCGCACGCCACACCAAGCGACCGGTGGCGTGGCAGGGCCACGGCCTTTCGGGCGCTACCGTCAGCGAGGCGGCCGAGCGATTGCTGCCTGGAATTAGGCCCGAGCCGGCGGATCTTCTCGTGATCGCGTTCGGCGTCAACGATACCATTACGTATCGCTCGCCTGCAGCCTTCGCCGATGATCTGGCGGCGATGGTGACGGCCGCGCGAGCGCGCATTGGCCAAGCCGCCGTCGTCATCACCGGGGTCGCCCCCCTGGCCAGCTTCCCGGCGCTGCCGTGGCCGTTGCGCAGAATTCTCAACTGGCGCTCTGCTGCGCTGCAGGAGGCGGCCGAAGGACTGGCTCGTCGGCTACCATATCTCGTGGTGGAGCGCTTCTCTGAACCGCTGGGACCGCATCTGTTCGCAGCCGACGGCTTTCACCCCAACGCCGCCGCGCACGCGCTTTGGGGCGAGGAGATTGCCTCCCTGGCGCTGCTGCTGCTGGCCGGCCGCAACGGGGGAATGGCCGCGACGGCAAGCCGGCGCGCGGGAATCTCCGAGCCGGCGGGTTATGGCAATTCACGTCGCGTGCCTGCCGTTCTTGCGCTTCGCCCCGGCACAATGATGACGGTCGCCGAGAATGCGACGGCAGCGCGGCGCGGCATCACCTCCGCATGATGCAACCCGCCGGCTTCGACCGCCGGCGGGGAGCTTCCGCCAGGTGCACACTTTGTCGATGGTCGTTGGCCACTGGCCGAAGATTCTACAAATCGTCGATCGATCCCGGACCGGGCCTGAACTAAAGGCCCGCTGAAGTGTTGACAAACGAACATCGAACAGTCGAACCCCAACAGTGAGGACGGTCATGAACGGAGATCGCATGGAAGGTACCGCCAGGAACCTCGGCGGCAAGGTCGAAGAGGGATTTGGAAAAGCCACCGGAGACGTCAAGAGCCAGGTCGAAGGGACGGTGAAACAGGCGGTAGGCGCGGCCCAGGACATGTACGGGCAAGCCCGCGAAACGGCGGGCGATGCGGCCGCCGCGGTCCGGCGCCAGACCGGAAGCTTGGAGAAGACCATCCGGGAAAGCGTCGAGACCAGGCCCTATACGGCGGTGGCAATAGCGCTCGCCCTGGGTTGGTTCGTGGGCCAACTCGGTCGCTCCTATTAATCAAGGCGGCCGGGGGCTTTTTCACGAGCCCCCGGGTTGCGGCTACCAACGTTAAAGCAGCTGTTGGAATCCTGCTCCTACATGCCCTCCGCTGCGCAATTTGTTTGACCGCGGCACGACTGGCGCCGAGCCCGAACAACTCCTCGCTTACACCGCTCTTTACGCCAGTCTCTCAGCAATCTCTCAGCAATCTCTCAGCAATTTGCGGAACTGGATTGTAGATTGCGCGTTGGTGCATGCCTCAAGGGGTAGGGATCGGGAAATTGATGTCGGGAGATCGATCATGTCGCTTGGAACCATCCTGCTTATCATTCTGGTCATCGCTCTGCTCGGTGGCTTCAGCGGCCTCGGTGGCGGCCCTTTCTACGGGACCGGCTACTATGGTGGAGGCGGTCTCGGCCTACTCCTGGTCATCGTGCTGATCCTGGTTCTGCTTGGCAGGCTATGACCAAAGATCGGACGGCAGGTGCGGTCGTGGTGCATTTCTCAACCCGCACCACTCCCTGCCGGTGTCGGTCGGTCTCGAGGAAGGAAATCCATGTTGATCGCTCCTGAGAGGCACATGCCCCCCGGCACTGAGCTGCTCGAGACTTTACCTGTCGCGGTCTACACCACCGATGCCGAAGGCCGCATCACGTTTTTCAACCAGGCCGCCGTAGACTTGTGGGGCCACCGCCCGGTGCTCGGGAGCGATCAATGGTGCGGGTCCTGGCGTCTGTATTGGCCTGACGGCCGGCCTATGGCCCATGACCAATGCCCGATGGCGGTCACGCTGCGGGAGGGCCGGCCGGTCCGCGGGCTCGAGGCCATCGCCGAACGGCCGGACGGCACGCGGGTCAACTTCCTTCCCTATCCGACGCCCTTATGGGATGCATCCGGCCGGCTGGTCGGCGCCATCAACCTGCTGATGGACATTACCGATCGGCATCAGTCGGAAATCGAGCTGGCGCGCTTGGCCGCCATTGTCACGTCCTCGGACGATGCGATCGTCAGCAAGACACTTGATGGCCGAATCGTCTCCTGGAATGCCGCAGCGACCCGGATCTTTGGCTATCAGGCTGCCGAAATGGTCGGCCAGTCGATCATGCGGATCATCCCTCCCGAGCTGCATGACGACGAGAGGCGCATCCTGGCGCATCTCGGCCGCGGCGAGCGCATCGACCATTACGAAACCGTGCGTCTCGCGAAAGACGGGCGCCGCGTCGAAGTCTCGCTCACCGTATCGGCGTTGCGCGACAGGTTCGGCAATGTGATCGGGGCCTCGAAGGTTGCCCGCGACATCAGCGAGCGCAAACAGGCCGAGCGGCTGCAGCACCTGCTCATCGAGGAGCTCAATCATCGCGTCAAGAACACGTTGGCGACCGTGCAGGCGATCGCCGGTCAGTCCTTGGCGCGCAGCCAGAGCCCAAGCCACTTCGTGTCCGCTTTCAGCGGACGCATTCAGGCGCTGGCGCAGGCGCACACCTTGCTCACGCAGGATATCCTGCGTGGCGCGGACGTTGCCGCGATCGTTCGCGATCAGGTTCTGCTCGGCGCCACCGGCGACGATCGCATCGCCTGCTGCGGGCCGTCGGTCGTGCTCAACCCGCAAACGACGGTGCAATTGTCGCTGGTCCTGCATGAGCTCGGCACCAACGCGCGGAAATATGGCGCCTTGTCCGTTCCCAATGGGCTTCTCTCGCTTACCTGGGACATGCGGGCCGACCAGAGCGACCAGCTTTTGCTGAATTGGAAGGAAAGCAATGGACCCTTGGTCAGCGTTCCGACCGCGCGCGGTTTTGGCATGACTCTGATCGAGGAAACCCTGCGGACGCTCGGCGGCGAGGCCGTCATGCACTACTACGCCGACGGGTTGACCTGCGAGATCATGCTGCCGCTGCCGCGAATTGACCAGTCGCGTCACGGCAATGGCTTGGCTGTGGCGAAAGCCGGCCTCCCGAGCGCGCCGCCAGAACCGCCAATCAACCAAACCCTCAAGGGCAAGCGCGTTCTTGTGGTCGAGGACGAGCCGCTGTTGTCGATGGACATGGAGACGAGCCTGTTTGAGACGGGCTGCGAGGTGGTAGGACCAGCCGGAACGCTTGGCAAGGCAAAGCAGCTGATCGCGGGCGTGCGCTTCGATGCCGCTCTGCTCGATGCCAATCTGGGCGGTCAATCCGTCGAGGAGCTTGCGCTCGCCCTGACCCAGAAGAATGTTCCGTTTGCGTTCGTGACCGGATACGGAAGGGAGGCGTTGCCGCAAGGCTTCCAGGAGGCGGTCGTGCTCGGCAAGCCGTTCAGCAAGGTTCAGCTGCGTTCGGTCGTGCAGGGGCTGCTCTACCGGGATGTCGATGTGGTGCAGCTGCGACAGAGAAAGCTTTAGCCCCCGCCCGCCGCCGAACCGTATGGTTGCAAGCTTGTCCCGATTCAAGAGCGGGACAAGCTTCTAAAATCGGCCCGCCGCCGACGGGTGATTGGTCAGGAGAATTGGGCGCGGGCGAAACGGCGCCGCGGAGGCCCTGCTGGCTGGATCTTCAGCCGGTCATTCGGCGGGCTGCAGATACTTCTTCATGGCCTCGATCACCTGAGGCGGCTGGTTCATCATCTCTTTGAAGTTTTTGGTGACGTCCTCCGCCGAGATGTAATTCATGTCGATCTGCGCCTTTTGCGCCTCGGCGTGCAATTCCGGATCAGCCATCGTCTTGGCGAATGCATCCCGCAGGATGGCGAGGCGATCCGCCGGAGTTCCGGCCCGCACCGCAAAGGGGCGCCCGATCAGCAGGGGTATGCCGCGGATCGCCATGAGGGATTTGCCGACCGGATCGGTCGTCAGGTCCTCGTCGATCGGAAGGTCGTTGAAGCCCGGTACGGGCGCCCGCGCGCGCACCAACGCGCGCACCGCGCCGCGGTCGACCGCCAGCTTGATGGTGGTGCCGAGCGCCGCATAGGCGTCGACCTCCTTTCGCTCGATCGCGAGCAGGATATCGCTGTTGGCGGAGTACCCCTTCAGCAGTTTCAGATTGGCACCGGCGAATTCCTTGAGCAGCATCGGCATGTCGTAGGCGTTCGAACCCGGTCCGGTCGTTCCCGCGATCAGCTCGCGGCCCGAGTTCCTTGAACTCCTTGTAAGTCTTGTAGGGCAGATCGGCGCGGATCGAGAACAGCGATCCATCCGAGCCCGACGAGCCGAGCCAATCGAATTTCACGATGTCGAAGCGGACCTGCGGGAGGCCGGCAAGTTGCGCCATCGCGACGCCCGGATTGGCCGCCAATATGGTCAGCCCGTCGGCCTCCGCAGCGTTGTACACGAAGCCGGTGGCGCCGAGGTGAGCGCCGCCCGGCATCTGCCGGAAGATCACCGTAGGGTTGCCGGGGATGTAGCGACCCAGGTGTTGTGCGACGATCTGCCCCGCCAAGGCCAGGCTCCCGGTCTTTGCCCCGATCACGACCGAGATCGTCTTTCCCTTGTAAAAATCGGATTGCGCGTGCGCCGATGACAGCGCCAAGGGAGCAAGCAGGCAGGCCCCGATGACGCTTGATGTCCAGGTTCGTTTCATGATTCCTCCCCTTGGCCTATTGATCCGTGAAAGCCCGAAGAAGCGCCGGGCACACGATTTCACCAACGGTACTCCATCTCATGTTCCATCGGAACCGGTTCATCCGCGATGGTCAAGCCGTGACTTGACATTTGTCAAAGCGAACCAATGTTAGAGTCTTCGCGCCGGTCTCACCCCTTCCCTGAGCCGGCGGGCCAACCCGGAGGACAAGGATGACACCACCGGGCCTTAGTGCCGCGATCATCGCTGCGGTATCCGTTCGGATCTCAGCGTAGCGGCAACCCAGCGGACGGTACTTCGAGAGCGGCCTCATGGGCCGCATCAGTGAGGCTAGGCCCTCCCTCGCCGCTCTCGATGTTATCTGTCTGAATCCGACATCGCAACAACAACAAGGCGGTCGGGCCGCGGCTCGCGCGTGGGCATGTGCACGCGAGGTTGCCGGCAGGAAGCTGATCAGGGAGGTTGGCATGGCTTATTTGCATGTAATCGCCGGCTCGAAGGCGAGCCTGGACCTACCGGTCGTCCGCAAAATCGCAATGAAGGATCTCCAAGACGCGCTGGCCAAGGGAATTGACGATTTCCGGGCGTTTCCGACTCACGTGATTTTTTTGAGCGCCATCTACCCGATCATCGGCCTGGTTCTGGCCGGACTGACGCTGAGCTACGACTTGCTGCCACTGCTGTTTCCACTGGCGGCCGGGTTTGCCTTGGTCGGCCCGTTTGCGGCCATCGGGCTCTACGAAGTGAGCCGACAACGCGAGCTCGGGCTCGACGTATCGTTGCGGGATGCGTTCGGGACGCGAGGGTTGCGCTCGACCGACGGCATCATTGCGCTGGGCCTGCTGCTGCTGGCCATCTACGTCGCGTGGATCGCGGTCGCGCAGGCGATCTACATCGCCACTTTCGGTCATACGCCGCCCTTACTCGTTCCGGATTTTCTGAGCCGGATCTTCACCACTCCGGCGGGTTGGTGGCTGATCATCCTCGGCAACGCCGTCGGATTCCTGTTCGCCGCCGTGGTGCTGACCATCAGCGTCGTATCGTTCCCGATGCTGCTCGACCGGGACGTGGGTGCGGTTGTGGCGGTGTCGACGTCGGTGCGGGCCACGCTCAAGAACCCGCTGATCATCGCAGCCTGGGGACTGATCGTCGCCGTGCTGCTGCTGCTCGGCTCGCTGCCGCTGTTCGTGGGTCTTGCCGTGGTCATGCCGGTGCTCGGTCATTCCACCTGGCACTTGTACCGCAAGCTGGTGGAATCGGACCCGCGGCCCCGACTGGGGGAGCCGCAACCGCCCAGGCAACGGCGCTACGCCGCGCAATTCCCGGCCGCTCTGTTCGCGGGCGAGGAACCGCAGGGCGATGACCGGGAGCGCGATCACGCGAAAGATTTGTAAGTCCTGAAGGCTTAAGGCTTGCGCAGCACGACGACGAGCCCCGCAATGGGGGCGTCGTTCTTGTATTCATGGACGGCGCTCTCGATCGTCTCGATGCCAAATCCGTTGGCTGACGCCGCAGCAGCGATGTATTCGCGGCCGTGGAGGAAGCACCCGCCCTGCCCGAATCCATCGACTGAGAAATCGCCGTCCCGCTCGCTGGGAAATACGGTGAACACGAACGCGCCGCCGGCGCGCAGGGCGGCGCCGGCGGCGGTGAATGCGGGGCCGAGATCACCAAAATGGATGAGGGTCGCAGCGCCGGTCACGACGTCGAAGCTGTGCGGGTGCGCCAGCATGAACGAAACCAGGTCGCCTTGGTGAAGCTCATCGTAGACGTTCTTGGATTTGGCCCGTTCGAGCATTGCAGCCGACAGATCGACGCCGACCAGACGACGCGACCGGTCGCGCACGCGGGCGCCGACCAAGCCGGTGCCGCAACCGGCATCCAGGACGTCGAGCCCATGTCCGCTCACCTTCTCGGCCACCAGCGCGGCCGCGCGGTAGCGATCAGAGCCGGCCGCGCTGTCCCAGCGCTCGGCGCCGATCGCATAGAGCCGCTCGATGAAGGCGTCGGATGCGCGCTCCGGCACCGGCGCCTCGTCGAGCGCCGCCAGCGCCAAGCGCGCCCCGAATCGATCATGCGGATCGCCCTCGACACACTGGCGTAAACGCGCGCTCGCGGGGTCGCGCAAGCCGCACTTGGCGAGCGCAATCGCGAGCGCATAGCGGATCGCGGGCCGCGCCGGCAGGTCGAGCGCATCCGCCGCGAGCGCATGCTGGCGGGCCTCGTCGAGCATGCCGAGATCGGCCAGCGTATCGGCCAAGTAGACATGCGCTTCGAAGCAATTCGGCTTCAGCACGATTGCTTTTTTCCACAGCTCGATGGCTTCGCCGGTCTGGCCGGCCCGCCTGACCGCAACGGCCGAATTGTTGAGCGCGTCCACGAAACCCGGGTTGAGCGCCAGCGCCTTGCGATAGCAAGCCAGCGCTTGATCTTGCTCTCCGCGGTCGGAAAGCATCATGCCGAGATTGTTGTTGGCTTCCGGATGATCCTGCCTGACCGACAGAGCGCGGCGATAGCAGACCTCCGCCTCCTCGAGGTCGTTGACGTCACGAAGCGCGTTGCCGAGATTGGTGAGTGAACCGGGATCGGCCGGATTGATTTCGACCGCTTTGCGATATTCGGCCAGCGCCGCGCTGCGGTCGCCGCGCTGGTACAACAAGAAGCCGAGATTGTTGTGCGCCTGCGGGATGGCATGTCCGCCGGCGATGATCGCACGGTATAGCAGCTCCGCCTCGGCGAGCCGGCCGGCTTTATGATGCTCGAGCGCGGCGAAGAACTGGTTTCGTGCCGTCGCGGCGGATTCCTCTGCCGCGCGCGTGGCCTCCTGGTTCATCGCGATAGCCTCCCTGATGCGACAGGCATCGGCTCTCGTGCCGCCACTGCTGTTGCCATGCGTTTGCCTGGTCGAATATTCGGCCGAGCAATGACCGCCTCAGGCCGGCGACTTATAGGGCACGCCCGCGGGACTCGTAAAGCCAAAGGCGCGCGGTCCGGCTGGCTTGCAGGGCCTCGGCGCTCAAGATCCGCCGCAACGGCTCACGCCCAATTCGCCCTTCATCCAAAAACACCGCTGTCCGCATAGGTTTGCATTTCGGCTTCGCTGACGCCCACGAGCTCGCGAAAGACGAACTCGTTGTCGGCACCCAGGCAGGGCGCCGCCGACACGATATCGCCCGGCGCTTCTGCAAGATCGAAGCCCGGAAAGCAATAGGCCTGGTCACCGATCTCCGGATGCCGGCGCACGCGCCAGTGCTGGCGGGCGGTGAGTTGGGGATCGCCAAATAGGCCCGCGATGGTCACGACCGGATAGGCGGCGAGGCCTGCCGCCTGCAGCCGTTCGGCGGCGTGGACGGCGGACTGCTGGGCGGTCCAAGCCGAGATCAGCTCATCGAGCTGGCGCGCGTTCTTGCGGCGCGCCGCGGCCTGCGCGAAGCGCTCGTCGCGCGCGAGATCGGGTTGCTCAAGCAGCCGCGCCAGCGTCGCGAACTCGCGGTCGGACCAGCACGACAAGGTCACCCATTCGCCATTGGCGCACGGAAATGCCCCGTGCGGCACCGCATCGCGATCGTCGTTGCCGCACCGATCGGCGACCTGACCGGTGGCAAAATAGTCCTGCAGCGCGCCGCCCATGAACAGGACGCCGGATTCGTATTGCGAGAGATCGATATAGGCGCCTTTTCCGCTGCGCTGGGCGCGGATCACGCCCGCCAGCACGGCGGCGCCGCCGAGCGAGGAGGCGATGAAATCGATATAGGGACCATAGAGCAGCATGGGCGGGCCGTCGGGAAAGCCGGTCATGCCGCAGAAACCGCCGAGCGCGGAGAGCTGCGAGCCGAATCCCGGCTGGTCGGCGCGCGGGCCGGTCTGTCCCATGTTGCAGGTGGCCAGCATCACCAGCCGCGGATTGATCTTGCTCAACGTCTTAAAGCCGAGCCCAAGGCGATCCATCACCCCGGGCCGCATGTTCTCGATCACGATGTCGCACCAGCCGCACAGGCGTCGCGCAAGCTCCACGCCCACGGGCTTCTTCAGGTCGATGGTCACGCCGTATTTCGAGTCGTTGAAGTAGCTGAAGCAGGCGCCGCGATTGAGGCCATGCCGGTTGCCGGCAAAGGGCGGATATTGCAGGCGGAAGCCGTCCGGCCGGTCGCTGGATTCCACGTGCACGACGCGGGCGCCGTAATTGCCCAGCACTTTGCCGATGTGCGGCCCGGCCGCATAACCGCCGAAACAGGCGACCTTGAGATCGGCGAGCGCCTGCGGGGCGGCGGTCATGGCCGGCCTCGCGCCGCGCGCGCGGGCAGCGTTGCCACCGGCCTGTCGCCGACATCGCGCACGCCAACTTGGCGCACGCCAACCTGGCGCAGCGGCGGCCGCTCGCCGTCGATCACCGCGAAACCGCCGCAGTGGGTCTCGCTCCCGCCGCCGACGGTGATGGTCTCGAAGAAGGCGCGTGCCTTAAGCTGCGGATCGGTGGCGATGTCGGCCACGGTCGAGACCGGATAGCCCAGCATCTCCCGCCGGTGCGTCTCGTTGAGGAATTCGCGCTTGGTGATCTGCGCGAAGAACTTGAGAACCGGCGCCTCCAGCGCATCGACCTCGGCCTGGTCGGCCTTGGTCGGATCGAAGCGCAGCCAATCGATCTGCCCCAGCGGCCCCGGATCGGCGCCGTGCTCGCGCATCCAGGCGACCAGCCGCTCGTTGGTGCGGCGGCCGGCATTGCCGCCGTAGAAGATGAAATTGAGCCAGCCGTCCTGGCACGGCCAGAACACCCGGTAGCGCGCGCCGTGGATCGAGCGGCCGGTCATGAATGCGCCGGCTCTTTTCGGCTCGACCCCCAGAATGTCGACAAAGGCCGGCGCATGGGCAACGGCGGCGACTACGCAGGCTTGCGCCGACACATCGACCAGATCGCCGCGGCCGGTGGCCTCGCGCCGATGGAGCGCAACCAGCGCGCCGGTCGCCGCCTGCGCCCCGGCCCAGCCGTAGGATTGCGGCTCGCTCACGCGCAGCGGCACGCCGTCGGGCTCGCCGGCAAGCGCCATCGCGCCGCCCGCCGCCATCACCTCGATATCGCTTCCGCGCCAGCCGCTGCGCGGTCCGGCGCTCCCGAACGGCGTGATGGCGACCACCACCAACCGCGGGTAACGCAGGCGCAGCGCAGGCGGATCGAGCCAGCCGCCGCCATCGAATGTCGCCGGCGTCAGCAGGCAGATGTCGGCCTTGGCAAGCAGCTCCTCCAGCTGCGGCCGATCGGCGGGGGTGGCCGGATCGAGATCGAGCACGCGCTTGTTGACGTTGACGGCACGCCAGTGCGGGCTGCTGCGGTCGGTCCCGGGCGGATCGACCTTGATCACCTCGCCGCCGAGATCGGCCAGGACTCGCCCGGCGAGCCAGCCGAAGCGGTCGGTCGCATCGACGATCAGGATGCCCGCGAGGAGTGCCATCTCACCGACCGGTGCGCGCCAGCGAGTGCACCCAGCCGACCATGCGCGACTTGGCGTTCTCGATATCCTTGGCGGTGAAGAAGTCCTCCGGTCTGACCTTGTCGACCGGATAGACCGGACGCAGGAAGTCGCTCTCGTAGCCGAACGGCACGGTCGCATCGATGCCCATCCCGCCTTCGAATTGGGTGTTCGACGCGGTCCACTGCTTGTCGCCCGCGGTCATGCGCTCAGCCGGCATGAAGGTCTGCCCGCGGCCGCCCGGGATCGGGTTCAAGATGTCGGTGCGCGGATTGACCCGCGTGGTGAGGCACCACATGATGTCGTCCATCGAATAGGGATCGGTGTCCTCGCTGACCGCGATGGCAAGCCGCATGCCTTGCGAGCAGCACAGCGCCGCCGCCAGGAAATTGCGCTGCCAGCCCTCGTCGATCTGATGGCGCTTCTTCACCTGGATGACGCAGCCGCCCCAATCGGTCATGCAATAGGGGATCACCACGTTCTGCACGATGCCCGGCTGCAACCGGTTGCACAGCTCGTAGATCGCCGCCTCGCGCACGCTGGTGTCGATGTTGTGGTCATCGAGCGTATGCACGCCGAGCGCGAAGATGATCGGCTTGGTCTTGGGATCGCGCATGGTGACCGCGGTGACATGGAAGGTCGGCGCCTTGTAGGCCTTGCCCATATAGCCGGCCCATTCGGGGTGGAAATGGAAGCGGCCCTGGACGCCGGCCTCCTCCGATTCCCGGGTTTCGAAGCGGCGGTCGCGCGGATTCACGTAGCCCTCGAGCACCAGCTCGGCGTCGGCCAGCGTATAGGCATCGACGGTGCGGCACTTGACCATCCGGATCGGCGCGCCCTGCACGGCGCCGGCGATGCCGATCTCGTCGCAGCCCATCGGCAGGATGGCGTAGTCGAAGCCCGCGCCGGCGAGCAGCGTACAGGCCGGCGGCACGCCGAAGCACATGGTGAGCGGAATCGGCTCGTTCTCCTTGTAGTACTTGTTCGCCACCTGCCACATATGCGAGCCGGGCGAGATCTGGAACGTGCCGACATTGCCCCAGCGGAAATTCATCCGGTTGTAGCCGAGGTCGGTGCCGCCATCGAACTGCTCGGAGCTGATGCAGCGGATGCCCGAGCCCACCGTCAGCTCGGGCTCGTAGATGGTGTGCCGGATCGGCACCACGTAATCGTTCACCTCCTTCGGATTGATGACGACGTGCTGCTGCACCGGCGCTTCATCCTGCGGGATGATCTCGCGGCTTCAGCGGATGCGAGAACGCCTAGGCGAGCTTGCGCATGCGCTCCGGATCGCTCGCTTCCAGCCGAACATCTTGTTGATCACCTTCATGTCGCCGAACAGGTTGGTGACCACGCGATGGTGGGGCTTGCCCTTGACCTTGTCGAACAGGATCGGGCAGCCGCCGTCCATGTGCTTCTGCAGGCCGGTCACTTCGAGATCCGGATCGACCTCCTTGTCGGTCTCGATCAGGTCGCCCTGCTGGCGCAGCCAGTCGAGGGCGGTGCGCAGATCGAACGCATGAGGAGCAGCCTGCGGCTCCCGGCCTTGTCTGCCGGCCGTGGCGGCCGCCGCTTTTTTCCGGGCGAGATGGTCTTGCATCGGCGTGAAGCTCCCTCGGAATGATGTTTGCAACGCCTTCTGCGGGCGCCGCAGGTCTACCGCAAAAAGACAAAACCCAACATCAGTCAAAGTCAAATCGGTGATTGGCGCAATAAAGCGATTGCGCCCTACCGGCGTGCCCTGGATCGTAGGGCGCAATCGCTTTATTGCGCCGCTTAGCTTCGCCCGAACCTGTCGAAAAGGGTGCGGCGCAAGAACGCGAGCAACCGGTGCCTCAGCTTGCGTGCCGGCCCCTTGTCCATTTTGCGCGCCGACACCGTCTCGAGCGGGCCCGCGACGAACAGGCCGCGTTTCATGATGATCTCCCAGATCAATGGATTCCACTTGAGCAGCGCCCGCTCGACCTCCGGCGCCATCAAGCCCGCGATGATCTCGGGCGGCGGATCGAACACCTCCGGCATCGTGTCGGAAAGATCCCGGTCGGTCAGCACGCTCCATTTCGACACGCCGCCCATGTGCGGGGAACGCAGCCCATAGACCACCCGGCAAATGCGGCTTTCCCGGATCGCGTAGCAGCAGTAGACGCACGGCTCCGCGCTCACATAGATCGTGCAGTCGTCGAGGCTCACGGTGCCGAGCGCCTTCTGGGCCCGCGAGATGGCCACCACCTCGGCATGGCGCGTCACATCGTGCTCGTGGGCCACCCGGTTGGTGGACTCCGCGACCACCTGGCCGGCGCGGCAGATCACCACGCCGTAGGGATATTCGCCCTCCTCACCCGATCGCACTGCGACCGCGATGCAGCGCGTCATCATCTCGCGATCCAGGATCTCGCGATCCAGGACCTCGCGATCGAGGACCTCGGACACCGGTTCCTTGGCGGGCGTTGGTCTTGCTGAGGACTCCAGTCGTGATCGGACCATTTGCTGCTTGCTGCTCGAACTGCTGCCAGGCCGCGCTCAACTCGCGCAGCGTACTCTGCATGATCGGAGTGAAGAAGTCATCCGTCGCCGATCCTCCCGGTCGTGGGCCGGCTTTCGAAAAATAAGCGGAATGCGGCAGCCGCCCTGATGGATTGCATCGATCGGATGATCGTGCCCACGAAGAAGATTGACTGCACCTGAGCTCAGGTCCGTGCGAGCTCAGGAGCCGATCTTAGCAACTGGTCGGAAAGATCATGGTTTGCAATAATCGCGCAGCAGGGGCGTAACCGCGGTATGTGATTTCCGCAACGGCGATGCCTGATCGGTGTGCCGCTGCCGGGCTTGCCGTCGTCAATCGGCCGCCTGCGGCATGATCGAGGGCGGGAAACGATCGAATACTCGAGCAGGTTGCTCGAACCGGGGAGAAGAAAATGAATGAGGCAGCCGCAAGTCCGACCAAATGGCAGATTTTCAAGGTCGCCCTGGCCAGCATCGTCGGTTCGGTGATCGAGCAATACGACTTCCTGGTCACCGGCGTGATCGCCGCAACCGTCTGGGGCGACATCTTCTTCAAGCTGCCGGGTGTCGCGGCCCTTTCGGCGGCGATCGGCGTCTACGGCATCGGCATCATCATCCGCCCGATCGGCGCCTATATCTTCGGCGATATCGCCGATCGGCGGGGGCGCAAGGACGCGCTGGTGTACGCGCTGGTGCTGATGGGCGTCAGCACGCTGCTGATCGGGCTGACGCCGAGCTATGACAGCATCGGCGTCGCCGCGCCGATCCTGCTGATCGTGTTCCGGTTGATACAGGGCATCAGTTTTGGCGCCGAGTTCGGTACCGCCTCGACCTGGGTGGTCGAGCAGGCGGCGCGATCGAAGTACCGCGCCTTTTGGGGCGCTTGGGTCGGGTTCGCGATCCCGATCGGTCTGCTGCTCGGGTTCGGCTCGGTGATCTTCGTCAAGTCGCTGATGACGCCGGAGGACTTTACGGCCTGGGGCTGGCGCATCTTGTTTTTCGTCGGCTTCCTGGTGGCGATCGTCGGCCTCATCATCCGGACGCGCACCGAGGAAAGCTTCGTCTTCGAACAGCACAAGGCGGAGGGCGCCATACTGGGTCATCCCGCCCGACAGGTGTGGCACGACATGCCGCTGAGCATCCTGCGCACCTCGCTGGTGAATGCGATGTTCGGCGGCGCGTTCTTCCTCTATTTCGTGTTCGGCACCAGCTATATGAAGGCCATCGGCTTCGCCGGATCCACGCCCGAGACGATCGGGCTGATCGCCGCCGCCTTCATGCTGGTCTTCATGATCATCGGCTCGCTGCTTGCCGACATCATCAACCGCCGCACCATCCTGCTGATCGCCGCGGGCGTGTTCCTGGTCTTCGCCATCCCCTATTTCTACCTGATCAACACCGGCAGCGTCGTCCTGGCGACGATCGCCGAGATCGTCGGCTTCGGCTTCGTGTTCGGTTTCGGCTACGGGGCGATTCCGACCTTCTACACCGAGAATTTCCCCACCCGCTATCGCGCATCGGGCGCGAACGCAGGCTATCAAATAGCACAGGTCTACGGTGGAGGGCTCATTCCAATTCTCGCCGGGCTGCTTCTGAGCAACTTCGGCATTCACGAAGCCTATATCTATATCGGGCTTCTGGTAATGGTCTACGCGGTTCTCGCGATCCTGGCGATCCTGGCTACGCCTGAGACCAAGCATGCCAGCCTTGAAGGGTGATCCCGCGGCATGTCCGGCGCCGCCGCGGGTGCGCGCTGCCACCGAACGTGCAAATCGCGGCGGCCGCATGATCCGCCCCCACACTGCGATTTACAGTGCGGCCGCGTCGCCTGTATAAGGCCGCACACCATCGGGACCGTTGGTGTTGAGGGGACATCGCGGCCGATGGACGGGAAACCGCCGCACATCATCGACACTCGGCTCAGCGGCTATGAGCTGCTGAACGATCCGCTGTCGAACAAGGGCACGGCCTTCACCGAGGACGAGCGCGACGCGCTCGACCTGCACGGTCTGCTGCCGCCCCATGTTGCAAGCCTTGATCTGCAGGTCCAGCGGCGGCTGGACGCGTTCCGCGCGCTCGGCGGCGATCTGCAGAAATACGTGTTCCTGCGCGGCCTGCAGGATACCAACGAGACCCTGTTCTATGCGCTGCTGACTCGGAACATCGAAGAGATGATGCCTATCGTCTATACGCCGACGGTGGGTCTTGGCTGCCAGCAATTCAGCCGGATCTTTCGCAAGCCGCGCGGCCTGTTCCTGAGCATCCCGCACAAGCACCACATAGCGCGCATCCTGGGCCATCCGCGCTTCGACGGCATCGAGGCCATCGTGGTGAGCGACGGCGAGCGCATTCTCGGCCTTGGCGACCAGGGCGCGGGCGGGATGGGGATCCCGATCGGCAAGCTCTCGCTCTACACCGCCTGCGCCGGCCTGCATCCGTCCACGACACTGCCGGTCCTGCTCGATGTCGGGACCAACAACCAGGAGCGGCTGGCGGATCCGCTCTATGTCGGGTGGCGGCAGGAACGGGTGCGTGGCGCCGCTTACGACGACTTCGTGGCCGCGTTTGTCGACGCTGTCCGCGCGCGCTGGAAGCATGTCCTGCTGCACTTCGAGGATTTTGCGATCGGCAACGCGAATCGGCTGCTGGCGCGCTATCGCGACCGGCTCTGCACCTTCAATGACGATATCCAGGGCACCGCCGCCGTGGCGGTCGGTGCGCTCCTGAGCGCGATCAATGTGACGGGCGTTCCGCTCGCCCGGCAACGTGTGGCGGTTCTCGGCGCCGGCTCGGCCGGCTGCGGCATCAGCGCGCTCCTGCTGCGCGCCATGGTCGAAGCGGGCGTTCCCGAGAGCGAGGCTCGCAGCCGGTTCTATCTCGTCGACCGGGCCGGATTGCTGGTGGAGGGTATGGCGGGTCTGCAGCCGTTTCAGGCCCCGTTTGCGCAACGGCGCGATCGCGTCAGCGGCTGGAAGCTGGTCTGTCCCGACGAGATCAGCCTTGTCGATGTCGTCGCCAACGCGCATCCGACGGTGCTTATCGGCACCTCCGGGCAGGCCCACGCATTCTCGGAGGCGGCGGTGCGCGAGATGGCGCGGCACGTGGAGCGGCCGGTCATCTTTCCCCTGTCGAATCCGACGGAGCGCGCCGAGGCGGCGCCCGACGACCTTATCGCCTGGACGCAAGACCGCGCCGTCATCGGAACCGGCAGCCCCTTCCCGTCGGTGCTGCGCGAGGGTCGCGCGATGCGAATCGACCAAACGAACAATGCCTATGTATATCCCGGCGTCGGCCTCGGCGCGATCGTCACGAAGGCGCATCATATCTCCGACGGCATGTTCCTGGCCGCGGCGCGCGCGCTGGCCGAGCTGTCGCCCGCCAAGCGCGATGCGCGGGCCAACCTGCTGCCGCCGCTGGTCGAGCTGCCGGCGATTTCGTTGCGCGTGGCGGTCGCGGTCGCAATCGAGGCGCAGAAGGAGGGGCTCGCGGAGCCTTGGCCGCAGCCGGAGCTGATCGCCGCCGTGCGGGCCAAGATGTGGGAACCGGCCTACGCGACCTACCGGCGAGCCTTGCCGCCGCGCACGGGCTAAATTCATCAAGCGAGTTTTAGAGCAGGTCCCGCCGCAGAGGATGGTTCACGCTGCAACGGTTGTCCGGCCTGCACCCATGCATCGATTCCGCCCAGCAGCGGACGTATCTTCTTGAATCCCGCCCGCTCGAGATGCTTGGCCGCGACGGCCGCCGACGCCTCATTCGGGCATGCGCAATACACCACGATCTCCCGATCGTGCGGCAATTTTGCTGCGAGAGAATCGATGTCCTCGCCGCGTCCGGGTAGCGCCCCCGGAATGATGCCATCCTGTTCGCGAATCTGCCTGGGCCGCACGTCGAGAATGACCGGCTGACGGCCTTGCGTGATCAATCCGATCAGCTCATCGACAGTCATGCGATCGCCGCTGAGCTGGCGGATGAACGCGTGCCGCCGCCACCATCTCGCCAGCAGATAGAAGCCAAGCGCGGCGAGCATAAGCAGCACGCCAAACTTGCCGAATTCAGCCAGCATGCGCAGGAGATCGGCGACCGCATCCTGGAATATCAGGCCCAGCGCAACGCCCGCGCCCACAAACACGAGCGCACCGACGCCGTCGAGCAAGACGAATGCCGGCAGCCACATCCCGGTCACGCCCGCCATCGCCACCGAAATGGTCGAAAGCCCGGGAAGGAATTTCGTGAACAGCAACGACCAGGGCCCGACCTTCAGGAAAACGGTCTCGGTCTGGCGGACGCAAAAATCCGGGGACATCGACATCCTGCAAAGCAATCCCAGAACCTGCCGGCCATAACGCCGGCCGCCCCAATACCAGGCCAGGTCCGCAATCAGGCAGCCGCCGACGCCGGCAAGGATGATGTGAGGGACCTGATGGCGGCCTTCCGCCACGAGGGCCGCGGCCGTGATCAGGATCGGAAAGGCCGGCAACGGCAGTCCGGCTTCGGCCAGAAGGACGCTGAGGAAAACGACCAGCAGGCCATAGCGCTCGATATCGGAGGCGATCTGCTCCATCTCAGTGTTTAGACACCCCTTCAACGTGTTGGCGGCGAGCGCGCGTTTCATCCGCGAGGCTTAAGGGCGGCCCGTCCGCATGCCCGCCGATGAGGTGGAGACCTATCGGCAGCGCCTTCGAACCCCTGTCACCCCCCGCGAAGCGCCAAAGATAGCAGCAAAACGCGATCGCCACCGGCCTTTGGAATGACTGTGCCGATGCAGCGTCGGTCATTTATATTTGCGTGACGGGAATACTGCTGAGGCGTCCGGCTCCAATTGAAACGTCGCCTGCCTTGCCAAGTTGCCTTTGGGCTTCCGCGCCAGCGTCCGGACGCAAAATGAAAGGACCGCCCAGGGGACGGTCCTTTCGATCAGACTGGCAACCCAGGGCCGATCAACCCGGGCATGGATGGCGCTTGCCGTCCCTGCCCAGAAAGGTCATGTCGCTGGGGTCGTAGGACTTGTGTGCCTTGGCGCACTTCGCTGCCGCTGCGGTGTGGAAGGCCGGATTGACGCCCGATGTGGAAGCCCCGCCCGGACCCAACTCCCTGTATCCGCCTGGCGTTTCATTTTCATTTGCCGCCAGCGCGATGGAAGCAATACCGAGGGTGAACGCCGTCGCGAGCGCAATCGCAGTCTTGGTCAACATTTCGAACCTCCTTGGGGTTGCTGTCGAAATCGCTGATCAACGACTTGCCGAGGTATCAGATGTTGATCCCATCAACAGCCGAACAAGACAACGTTCTCGCCATGGTCGGGTTCCATAACGAATTTAATTTTGGCAAGCACCCGGCTAATGCGGTCAGGCTTCTTGCTGCGATGCGGTATTTTCCAATTTGATTAACGATTCGCCGACCATTCGGTGCGGGCGCCGATCATTCGGTGTGGGCCATGTCGGCTTCAGACAGCCGCGAAATCAAATTACCGTAAAATTGGCGCTTATCGTTCGTGGAAGACATTATATTTCGGCTGCCAATTTCATGCATTGGTATCATTGCGATACCATGCCAACTCATTCGCCGCAGTTGGCTCGGCTTGTAGTCCGACTTGGCCCGAGGGACGGATCCATGTTGATCGCATCGCCGCATTCACCGCCCGCAGGAATCCTTGATGCGCCGGTCCACCGGTCCGGCGTGGCCCTCCTGCTTCTCTCGCTTTTGGCCGCGCTGTGGCAGACGCCGGTTCAGGCTGCCGGGTCGGCCATCGTGTTGCCGCCGCCGGCGATCGACGCGCCCAAATCGGCCGCCGCGGGTCCGCAGACCATCGTGCTTGCGGGCGGCTGCTTTTGGGGCGTGCAGCTTGTATTCCAGCATGTGAAAGGCGTCAGGCAGGCCGTTTCCGGCTATGCCGGCGGCGCCAAGGATACCGCCACCTACGAGGTCGTGAGCACCGGGACGACCGGCCACGCCGAGTCCGTGCAAGTCACGTTCGATCCACGGCGGGTTTCCCTTGGCCGGATTCTGCAGATTTATTTCTCAGTGGCGCACGATCCGACCGAGCTCAATCGCCAGGGGCCGGATACCGGCACGCAATATCGTTCGGCCATTTTCTATGCGGATGACACCCAGAAGAGCGTGGCCGAGGCCTACATCGCGCAGCTCGGCAAAGCCGGCGTCTTCAAGCATCCAATCGTAACGAAGCTTGATCAGCTCACCGGATTCTACCCGGCCGAGGACTATCATCAGAACTTCGCGACACTGCATCCGGACAATCCTTATATCGCCCAATACGACCTGCCTATGGCCGGAAATCTCAAGCGCCTCTTTGCCGATCTCTATCGGGAAAAGCCCGTCTTGGTATCGGGGACTGCCCGTGCGGCTCCGGCTATCGTCGGGCCGCTGGAGGAGGGGAATGCAGCCTATGTCCGCGGTGATTTCGCGACTGCGGAACGGCTGCTGCGTCCGCTGGCCGAGCAGGGCAATGCCACCGCCCAGTTCGACCTCGGCGGCATGTACAACCGCGGCCAAGGCATGGGGCAGGATGATGCCGAGGCTTTGGCGTGGTATCGCAAGGCCGCCGATCAGGGTGACGCCAGAGCCCAGAACGGCCTCGGCGACCTGTACTTCGACGGCAAGGGCGTGCCACAGGACTATGCGGCGGCGCTGACGTGGTATCGCAAGTCCGCCGACCAGGGCCATGCCAGCGGCGAGTACAATCTTGGAGCCATGTACGAAAGCGGCGAGGGCGTGCCGCAGGATGATGCCGAGGCCCTGCGCTGGTATCGCCTCGCCGCCGACCAGGGCCACGGGCGCGCCCAGGTCGAGCTTGGCAGCATGTATGAAAACGGCCAGGGCACGGCGCAGGACTATGGCGAAGCCTTGAAGTGGTTCCAAAAAGCTGCGGACCAGGGCTTGGCCGCCGCCCAGTACAATCTGGCTCAGATGTACCGCCTGGGCAGCGGCACTGCGCCGAACGCCGCCACGGCCGCCAAGTGGTATCGGGTCGCTGCCAACAAGGGCTACGCCGCCGCCCAGTCCAATCTCGGGGTCATGTACGCCACGGGCCAGGGCGTGCGCCAGGACTATGCCGACGCTTTGAGGTGGTTCCACCTCGCCGCCGACCATGGCGACCTCGACGCCCAGTTCAACATCGGGGGCATGTACGTCCACGGCCAGGGCGTCCCGCAGGACTTTAACGAAGCGTTGAAGTGGTATCGCCTCGCCGCGGACCAGGGTTACGGTTATGCCCAAAACAGCCTCGCAATCCTGTACGCCGAAGGCCGTGGCGTGATGCAGGACTACGTACAGGCATACATGTGGTTCAATCTTGCCGCCGAGCACATCCGCGCATCGAATGCCGAAGCCCGCAACTCGGCCATGAAGAACCGCGACGCCGTTGCCGCGAAAATGACCCCGGAGCAAATCGCCCAAGCGCAAAAGCTTGTGGACGAGTGGAAACCGAAATCGAGTTGAAGAATGGGGCGGGCCGATTCCTGGGCGCCTGAGCGGCCGGGTCTCGAGGAGCTTCCGAGCGGCCGCGTGGTTCTGGCCGGATTCCGGCATTCACGGCTTAAAAGAGGGCCCGCGGCTTCCGGCCACCAGAAGTTCAAGCCGCGGTTCGCACCTGTTCGTCTGTCCGGGCCTGAGGGCTCGCTTCCGTTGTCGTGCTCACGAGCCGCACCCGCGGTGCGTTCGCCTCTTCCCCGAATATGCGGCACAGCGCCGCCATGGCGGCCTCGAATTCGTTCACCGGCGCCGGACGCGATTTGGGCTCGGGCCGGTACTGCAACATGAAAAAATCGTATGCGACGTCGGCGGGGACCTCGGCCCGCACCAGGCCGTCGCTGCATCTGCGGCGCTCCCACTGGTTGGCGACCACGCGCCGCCGCGCGTCAGCCGTATCGCCGCCGAATACTTGCTGGATCTCATCGAAGCTCAGCCAGACTTGAGCCATGAACGCCTCCCAACTGGTTCGCCGGCATCATGCCCCCCGGCTCCTTAACGGCTTCCCGAGCCCTGGGGCGATCTATCGGCATGGTAATAAATCCATCAATGCGCCGCCTCGAGGTGCGGGCGCGCAAGCTCCCGATCACGCTCGATCGTTTGCAGTGTCCGTGAAGCCGCTCTGGCGAGCGCCAGCCGTTGCCTCGCAGTCTCGATTGCGCGTCACAGCCAAGCCGGCATGATGACGAAGGCGCTTGCGCTTCGCGGCGGCATTTACATACTGGGCACACGGCGACGTCGAGGTCGCGTCACCGGCACTGTGAGCTCTCAGCAGGAGGCAAGATTTCAACATGAAAAGCCCGCTCCTCGTCGGCCTGATCTGGTTTCTTCTTTTCGCCATCCTCCCCGCTGCCGCCGCCGCGCTCGGGCATAACCTGAACTACTGGTTTATCGGCTGGCTGGTCATCGACGCGGCAAGCGCATTTGTCATTGGGCGCGCGATTGCGCTGGGCCGCTCGAATCCCGCAGATCGAGCCGCGCCGCCGGCGAGCGGGGTGCCCGGCGCGGCAGCGGAGCCGAAATCCTGAAAATCAGGCATTCTTGTCGACCGGATTGCCACCGGTCGGCGGGTGCGGCGGACGATGATGACGCGCCCGCGTGGCTTGGCCCCTGTGGGTCACGATGCGGCGTGATCCAAGCGAACGATAGCAGCGGCATCGTTGGAACCACGCCAATCCTTTGAGGCACCAATGATCAAACGCTACAGCGACCATGCGGCCAACGAACGTACGTTTCTCGCCTGGGTGCGGACCGCGATCGCGGTGATGGCCTTCGGATTTGTGATCGAGAAGTTCGATTTGTTTCTGCGGGCCATGGGCTCGCAGAGGCAACCGCAGGTCAACCCGCCCGGTTCGGCGTTCGCGAACATCGCGGGTCTTGCGTTCATTGCCATCGGTGTCGCAATGATCGTCATTTCCGGACTTCGCTTCGCCAGCACGGCAAAAGAGATTGAGAGCGAGAATAACGTGCCGGGGACGGGCGAGCGCTTCGATTTGGCGCTTGCGGCGTTGATCGGCCTATTGGGCGCCGCGCTGTTTCTCTATTTGTTGCGCGCCGGAATGCAGGGGCCGTAGGTGGTCGAGGATTGACACCGTATGAACCTCCGGGACTTGACTCAGGCAGCCAAAGCTGGCAAAAGTTGATGATGTTCAAGCTGCAACAGCATCGATCGAATAATAGCGACCCTTTGGGGGTCGCCGGTCTATGCATGCGCTGACGCACCAGTAACCGCACGCAGAAGATCGAGGCCCCGCCGAACCGGTGGGGCCTTTCTTGTGTCGGGCTCTCCACACGGTGCCGCCGGAGCCGGGGCCAATTGGAGAGCATATGGAACCGAGCATCCAGCCAACAGCCGCAATCCCGCCAGGTATCGCGCGAACGACGGTTGCCGACCTATGCCGGCATATCGGCGCGACAACTCGCGTGTCGGGTTTCGTGGAGACCATACGCGACCAGAAGCGCATGCAGTTCCTGGTTCTGCGAGACAGAACCGGCTCCGCGCAACTCGTGCACGAGAAAGGTCGAAACGTCCCGATTTCGGAGCGCATCGCGACCCTCACGCCGGGGTCGGCGATCTCCGCGATCGGTCGCGTCGTCGCGGCCGAGGCCGTCAAGCTTGGAGCGATAGAGTTCGTGATTGACGCGATCGAGGTCCATGGCCTCGCCGAGGCGCCGCTGCCGATCGCGATTAACTCGGTACTCGAGAAACAGGTCGACTGGCGTCAGCTCAGCCTACGGCGGCCCGACCAGTTCCTGATCTTTGCGGTGCAGACATCGCTGGAGCACGCCATGCGAGAGTTCTGGCAAGAGGAGACATTCGTCGAGATTCATTCGCCGAAGTTGATGGGGACCTTCAGCGAATCGGGCTCCGAGACGTTCGAGGTCAAGTACTTTCACGACAGGACCGCATATCTTGCCCAATCGCCGCAGTTCTACAAACAGATGGCCATGGCGGCGGGTTTCGAGCGGGTCTTCGAGATCGGCCCCGCTTTCCGGGCTGAGCCGTCCTTCACCAGCCGTCATGAGACGGAATTCACGTCGGTCGACATGGAGGTGGCATGGATCGACTCGCATGAGGATGTCATGCGCCTCGAGGAGAGGTGGCTCGCGCATTCCCTGGCGGTGGTAGCGGCGCGACACGGGGCTGAGATCGAACGTTTGTTCGGCGTCGAGATCAAGATTCCCACCCTACCGTTCCCGCGATTGACCTTTGCCGAGGCTCGCGATCTGCTTGCCTCCGCGGGCACGCCGTTGGCCAAGGAGGATGACCTCGACCCGGAGAGCGAGCGCCGCGCGTCTGCTCACATCGCCGCGGAATACGGGCACGAATTCGTTTTCATCACCGAGTACCCGGCGTCGGGCCGCGCGTTTTACCACATGCGGCACGACGACCGGCCTGACCTGACCAAGGGCTTCGATCTCCTTTGGAAGGGATTGGAGGTGACGACGGGCGCCCAACGCGAACACCGCCACGATCGGCTCGAACGGCAGGCGTTGGAGCGCGGTTACGCGTTGGGCCCTCTTCGCGGGTACCTGGATTTCTTCCGCTACGGCTGCCCACCTCACGGCGGAATGGGCGTTGGGCTCGCGCGACTCCTCATGATCATGCTGGGGCGGCCGAGCATCCGCGAGGTGACGTTGGTGAGCCGCACGCCCAATCGTCTAAACCCCTGAATGGGGAAGAGGCGGCTATGGATTGAAAGCGGTCGTCATCAGGTGAGGCTTCCGGTATTATGCCGCATAGGTCGCGCGGCCGCCATTTTGTCAATTCCGCCGCGGCCCGAGATTTCGCGGCCGTGCACAAGTCCGGGAGACGGACCAATGTCAGCTCGCCCTCTGATCCCACGCCGGAAACTGTTCGATAATCCGACCTTCTTCGGCGCCAAATTGTCGCCCGACGGTCAGTGCCTCTCGTGGCTTGCTCCGGTTGATGGCGTACTGAACGTCTGGGCATCCCCGGTTGATAGCATTGCGGCAGGGCACCCGGTTACGCGCACCAAGGGGCGGCCTATCAACTGGCAGGATTGGACCCCGGATGGTCGTTACATCATGTTTTTGAATGATGAGAACGGGGATGAAAATCTGCATCTGTTCGCGGTTGATCCGCGCAATTCAGAGCTCCGTGATCTTACGCCCTTCGCAAACGTCCGCGCGATACCGACATACTGGTCGCATGTCACCCCCGACAGAATTGCGGTCAACCTCAACGATCGGGACCCCCGCTGGCATGATGTTTTTCTGATTGATCCGGCAACCGGCCAACGTTCGCTGGTCTGGGAAAATCGACAGGAGTTTGATTCCGTCGGGCTCGACTGGCGGTTCAAGCCGCGCCATGCCCGCAGCAATGCGCCAGACGGCGGAGGTAGGCTTTGGCGCCTCGATGGCGAGAAGGTCACGCATTGGCGTGATGTTCCCTTCGAAGCCAGTTTGGCCACGAGAATCTGGACGTTCGACACGCGTTGCCAGCGCCTCCACATGAGCTCGTGCATCGAGCATGATAAATCAGCTCTGCTGCAGCTCGACTGGTCGACCGGCGAAGAGAGCGTGTTGTTCAGGAGCGAGCGCGCCGACGTCACCGGCGCGATATTCAATGCCCGGTCGTTCGAGCCGGAGGCGGTTTGCATCGATGCCGCGCGACAGGAGTGGACTGCCTTGACGCCCCAAGTCGCTCCCGAACTCGACTTGATCAAGACGTGCCTGCCCGGTCATGCCTTCCATGTCCACAGCCAGAGCAATGACGATCGTCGCTGGATCGTCATGAGCTACACGGCAGAGCAGCCGGCCACCTATCATCTCTTGGACCGGGACAAGCAGACGCTCAGCGAGCTGTTCACGGCCCGGCCAGAATTGAAACAATACCGGCTCGCGCCGATGCACGCCGTCGAGGGCAAATCGCGCGACGGCCTCAGCCTGGTTTCATATCTGACGCTGCCGGCCGACATCGAAGGTGATCGCCCAACCCGGCCGCTGCCGATGGTTCTGGTCGTCCATGGCGGTCCTTGGGCGCGCGATATTCTCGGCTATCGCGGCGATCATCAGTGGCTGGCTGACCGAGGCTATGCCGTGCTCTCGGTCAATTACCGCGGCTCGACCGGTTTCGGAAAGGCGTTCGTGACGGCAAGTGAGAAAGAGCACGCCCGCAAAATGCACGACGACCTTATCGACATGGTCGACTGGGCGGTCGACGAAGGAATTGCGCAAAAGGACAAGATCGCGATCTTCGGCATGTCCTATGGCGGTCTGGCTTCCTTTGTGGGCGCGACATTCACGCCGGAGGTGTTTTGCTGCTCTGTCCCCGTGGTCGGCATTTCCAATCTGCGAACGCTGCTCGAGTCCATGCCGCCTTATTGGGCAGGTTTCGCCGAATTCATGTATCGCAGTTACGGCGATCCGCGCACGGAGGAAGGTCGCAAGTTGCTCGCCGAGCGCTCGCCCATCAACAAGGTCGAGAACATCAAGAAGCCCATGCTGATCTTTCACGGTGCCAATGACGTGCGCTGCAAAGTGGCGGAAAGCGATACGATCGTTGCCGCGATGCAGGCCAGGAATATTCCTGTGACCTACGTCGTTTATCCGGACGAGGGGCACGGGTTCCAAAAACCGCCAAATCGACTTTCCTACATCGCAATAGCCGAGGCATTTTTTGCCCGACATCTCGGCGGTGCTTTTGAAGCCGTCGGGCGCGATCTTGAAGGCTCGAGCCACGAGATCCGGGCAGGCGACGATATCCTGAAGGACTTGGGCGTGACTTGATGGAACAATTGGAATTACGGTGACCGCGGGGCTTCTTTTGTCTGCGTTCGTCGTCCGGTATGTGAGGCCGCGCGCGTCAACGCAGTCATGTCGCGGTGACGCGTGCGCCCCGATCCGCTCGCCCATTGATTGCCAAACGTCCCAAGCAGGGGCCGTGGCTCCCTCAACGTTCTCTTCGGCGATGGTGGGGAGCGGGCCTATGTGCGGGCGCAACCTGGTCACGAATGCCGCCGCGATCACGCTTTCGGGCGGGATATTGTCGACAGCCCGCGGCTTCCCGACTATCACGGGCCCTGCTGATTTGACGCCCGCACGCCGACAGCAACGGGCTGGTGCGGCGCCCTAACGCACGGTGATGAAAGAATTGCAGGAATGACGCTGTTCCCGCCGCGGATCGGACTTTTCAGATTATCTATTTTCGCCATCATCGTCGGTCTCGTCACCGGGGTCGGAGCCGTCTTCTTCCGCGCCTTGATCGGGTTGATCCACAATCTCGCGTTTTTCGGCGCCCTCTCCCTCGACTACGACGCCAACCTGTTTACGCCGCCGAGCCCCTGGGGCCCGTTCGTCATTCTGGTTCCGGTCATGGGCGGGCTCATCGTCACCTTCCTGATTGTGACGTTCGCTCCGGAGGCGCGCGGCCACGGCGTCCCGGAGGTGATGGACGCGATCTATTACAAGGAAGGCGCGATCCGTCCGATCGTTGCTTTGATCAAGTCGCTGGCTTCCGCCCTGTCGATCGGCACTGGCGCCGCCGTCGGTCGCGAAGGTCCGATCATCCAGATCGGTGCCGCGCTCGGTTCCACGCTCGGCCAATTGATCCACATGGCCTCGTGGCAGCGCATAACCTTGGTTGCCGCCGGCGCCGGCGCCGGCATTGCGGCGACCTTCAATACCCCGATCGGCGGCGTGATGTTCGCGATCGAGCTGTTGATGCCGGAATTGAGCGCACGCACCTTTCTCCCGGTCGCGCTCGCCACCGGCACGGCGACGTTTGTCGGCCGCATCTTCTTCGGCATCCATCCGGCTTTCGCCATCCCGGCCAAGTTATTGACGTCGCAGCAGCCCGCCACGCTCTCGGCGCTGCTGTTGTTTGCCCTTCTCGGCGCGCTGATCGGAATCGCCAGCACCGCATTCATCCGCGGTCTCAGCCTGGCCGAAGATGTCTTTGAGGAAATCGAAAATCCCTATCTCCGCAACATCGCCGGCATGCTGGTACTCGGCATTTTGATCTATGTGCTGTTGCGTACCGCCGGCCAATATTACGTCGAAGGCGTCGGCTACGCCACGATCCAGGCCATTCTCACCGGCGATCTGCAATGGCCGGCGCTGCTGCTGCTTCTGTTCGCCGCCAAGCTGTTTGCCACGTCGCTCAGCCTGGGCGCGGGCGCCTCGGGCGGGATTTTCTCGCCCTCACTGTTCATGGGAGCGACAATCGGAGGCGCCTTCGGTGCGGCCATTGCGGCCATCCATCCGGTTGACGGCGTCACCGCCACCACCGGTGCCATCATCGGCATGGCGGCGATGGTCGGCGGCGGCACCGGCGCGGCCATGACCGCCGTGACCATGATCTTCGAGATGACCCGCGATTATGATCTAGTCATGCCCAGCATCGTTGCCGTAGCGCTGGCCATCGGCGTCCGGCGCCTGCTGTCGGTGGAGAATATCTACACCATCAAGCTCGTCGGCCGCGGCCACTTCGTGCCGAAGGCGATGCACGCCAACATGTTCCTGGTCCGCCGCGCCGGCGATGTCATGGAACGCGACGTCGTGGTGATGCCCGCGGACGCCGATCTCGACGAATTCCTACGCCGGCACGGCGTCGGAGACGGCTTCAAGCATGTGGTGGTGGCGCGCGGCAATCACATCGTCGGCGTGGTCCGCATCAATACCGGAATCCGCCGCGGCATCGAAGCCGCGTATTCCGGCGTGACCATGGGCACTGTTGCGCAGCGCAATTTCACGCTGGCGCGCGAAGGCGACATCGTCTTCGACATCGTGCAGCGCATGTCGCGGCGCGAGGCCGCCATGGCGGTCGTCATGAAAACCGGCAGCCGCGGCAGGCCGTCGGAGGTCGTCGGCATCATCTCCAAAGAGCACATCGCCAATTCGGTCGCCGACAGCATCAAGCCATTTGGATAGGGCCAGATAGATGTCGCAAGCCGGACGGCCGGCGGCCGCGGCCCGAAAGGCATGTGAGGGCGGCGATGCGGCCCCGGTCCTGTTTCCGGCGGACTGAGGGGCTCGAAGCTGCGCCGCGACCTGCGACTATCGGGCCGAGGGACCCCGGGAACTCGCGCGTACCTGGCGGCGTTCCGTTGCTAGGGCGGATTCCCGTCCGGATGCACGAAGCCGTGAGGGTGGGCGTGAGGGTGGCTACCTGAGATTGCCGGGGCAGGAGATTGTGCTAAGATTCGTTATTATATTCAGCATTCAGCCATGCGAGAGCCCTGACAATGATCACGCTGACGGTCAATGGAACGCAACATCCAGGTCGATCTCGAGCCCGATACGCCGCTGCTGTGGGCGCTGCGCGACGCAGTCGGCCTGACCGGCACCAAATTCGGCTGCGGCATCGCGCAATGCGGCGCCTGCACGGTCCACATCAACGGCCAGGCGATGCGCTCCTGCTCGGTGCCGATCGGTGCTCTCAAGGCGCCAGCATCACCACCATCGAAGGGCTTTCGCCCGACGGCAAGCACCCGGTGCAGCAGGCCTGGCTCGCCGAGGACGTGCCGCAATGCGGCTACTGCCAGTCCGGCCAGATCATGGCGACGGTGGCGTTCCTCAAGCACAACCCCAACCCGACCGACGCCGACATCGACGCCAACATCACCAATATTTGCCGCTGCGGCACCTACGAACGGCTTCGCCGTGCCATCCATCGCGCCGCCGACCTGATGAAAGCCTAAGGGAGGACGACCGATGGACCGCACTCAGCCGCTTCCAACGCTCACCCGCCGCCATTTCATCGTCACCGCCGCGACCGCGGCCGGCGGCTTCGCCATCGGCATCGGCGCCGCGCCGCGCGCGGCGCCGGGCCGCCACCGTCGGTGGCGCAGCCCTGGAACGACGACCACGCCTACGACCCGCACGAGATCGACGCCTGGATCGCGATCGATCCCGACGATTCGATCCTGATCCGCTATCAGCGCGCCGAGATGGGCCAGGGCAGCATGACCGCGCTGCCGATGATGATCACCGAGGAGCTGCAGTGCGATTGGTCGAAGGTGCGGATCGAATATGCCTCGCCCAACCGCAACATTCGCGAGAACAAGGTCTACGGCGACATGTTCTCGAACGGCAGCCGCTCGGTGCGCGCGTCGCAGAAGAAGATGCAGCAGGTCGGCGCCAGCGCGCGCGAGCGCCTGATCGCGGCCGCCGCGGCGCGCTGGAACGTGCCGGCGCAGGAATGCACGGCCGCCGCGAGCGTGGTGACCCACGGCCCGTCCGGGCCGCACGCTGCGCTACGGCGAGGTCGCCGCCGATGCGGCGAAGGTCACGCTCGCCAAGGAGCCGGCGATCAAGACGCCGGATCAAGTTCACCTTCATCGGCAAGCCGATGCCGCGCATCGACGTGGTCGCATAAGATCGACGGCTCGGCCAAGTTCGGGATCGACGCGCAGATTCCCGGCATGGTGTTCGCCGCGATCAATGCCTGCCCGGTGCCGGGCGGCAAGCTCAAGAGCGTCGACGAATCGCCGGCTCGCCGGCGCGCCCGGCGTGCTCAAGGTGGTGCGGCTCGACGAACGCGGTGGCGGTGGTCGCGACCGGCAGCTACTGGCGCGCCAAGCAGGCGCTCGCGCGGCTGCAGCCCGAATGGGATGTCGGCGCGGCCGGCAACGTCGACAGCGCACAGCTCTCGAAGACGTTTCGCGCGGCGCTCAGACGAGCCCGATGCTGACCGCGCGCAACGACGGCGATGTCGATCAAGGCGATCGCCGGGCGCGGCCAAGACCTTCGAGGCGATCTACGAGACGCCCTATCTGTCGCATTCGCCGATGGAGCCGATGAACGCGACCGTGCATCTGCAGCCCGACCGGCTCGATGTCTGGGTCGGAACGCAGGCGGCGCGACGACGCGCTCCGAGGCGGCGGCGCACGCTTGCGGGCCTGAAACCGGAGCAGGTCTATATCCACAACGCCTTCGTCGGCGGCGGCTTCGGCCGGCGCGACGCCAACGACGAGGTGGCGCAGGCGATCGCCATCGCCAAGGCGGTGCAGCGGCCGGTCAAGCTGATCTGGACGCGCGAGGAGGACACCCGCCAGGACAAGTTCCGCCCGCATGCGGTGGTGCGCTTCAAGGCCGGCGTCGGTGCCGACGGGATGCCGACCGCCTGGTCGATGCGCGTCGTCACCTCGTCGATCCTCGCGACCGTCGGCAGGCCGCTTCCGCCCAACAAGCCCGAGCCGATGGCGGTCGCCGGGCTTGGCCGACAACGGCTACAACGTGCCGAACATGCGCGTCGAGGCGCTGCATCAAGAACACGCACCTGCCGGTGTGGTTCTGGCGCGCGCCCGGCGCGAACCAGCACGTCTTCGCGATCGAGAGCTTCCTCGACGAGATCGGCGCGGCGGCCGGGCTCGATCCCTATCAGATCCGGCGCAAGCTGCTCGAAGGCAAGCCCGACTGGCTCAAGGTGCTCGACACCGCGGCCGAGAAGGGCGACTGGGGCAAGCCGTTGCCGCAAGGGCAGCGGCCGCGGCATCGCCATCTGCGAGGATACCGACAGCCTCTGCGCGCAGGTCGCCGAGGTCACCGTCAAGCCGAACGGCGAGGTCAAGGTCAATCGCGTCACCGTCGCGCTCGATACCCGCTACATGGTCAATCCGCTGACCATCGCCGAGCAGGCGGAAGGCGGCGTGATCTTCGGCTTGAGCGCCGCGCTCTACGGCAAGATCACGATCAAGAACGGCGTGCCGGTGCAGGGCAATTTCGACACCTACCGCATGGTGCGCCTGGCGGAGGCGCCGAAGATCGACGTCCATCTCGCTGCCGAGCGGCGGCAAGGTCTGGGGCGGCGCGGGCGAGCCCGCGACGCCGCCGATCGCCGGCGCGGTCGCGAACGCGATCTTCGCCGCTACCGGCAAGCGCATTCGCAGCCTGCCGATCATCGACCACGATCTGTCGAGCAATCGGCCTGAGCCCGGCGCAATCGCGGCCCGAGTGCCGGAGCGGGATGACATTTCCTCGAGCTGTCATCCCGTTCGGCGTCATGGCGCATGCTATCTTGGCGTCATGCGCCAAGGTTGTTGCGAAAGATGTGATGACGAAGACCTGGCGCGAAAGACTTTGGGGCGAATTCATGAGCGCAGACCAAGCTTCTTGCCGCCGCGCTTCTCGTCTTGGGCGCGGCACCGCCGCGAACGCGCAAGGCGCCGAGGCGCCCGCCAGCAAAGGCGAATATCTCGCCCGCGCCGGCGATTGCATCGCCTGCCATTCCGTGCGCGGCGGCAAGGCTTTTGCCGGCGGCCTGCGCATGGGAACGCCGATGGGCGCGATCTATTCGACCAACATCACGCCCGATCCGGAGACCGGCATCGGCGACTATTCGCTCGAGGACTTCGATCGCGCGGTGCGCTGGGGCGTCGCCAAGGACGGGCATCGCCTCTATCCGGCGATGCCTTATCCGTCCTATGCGAAGATCAGCGACGACGATATCCAGGCGCTCTACACCTTCTTCATGAAGGAAGTGCCGCCGGTCAAGCAGGCGAACAAGCCTAACGAGATTCCCTGGTACCTCAGTCCGCGCTGGCCGTTGGCGATCTGGAACACGATCTTCGCGCGCCGAGCGCCTATGAGCGCCAGCCGGACCACGACGCCGCCTGGAATCGCGGCGCTTATCTGGTCGAGGGGCTGGGCCATTGCGGCGCCTGCCACACGCCGCGCGGTTGGGCATTTCAGGAAAAGGCGCTCGACGACGGCAGCAGCGCCTATCTCCGGGGCGCCGAGCTCGACGCCTGGTCGGCGCCCAATCTGCGCGGCGATCTGCGCACCGGCCTCGGCGGCTGGTCGCAGGACGATATCGCGGCCTTCCTCAAGAGCGGCCACAACGACAAGGGCGTGGCCTTCGGCTCGATGCTCGACGTCGTCAACAACAGCACGCCGTATCTCTCCGACGAGGACATCGGCGCGATGGCGACGTTCATCAAGTCGCTGCCGGCGAGCGAGTCGCAGGCAAAATTCGTCTATGACGACGCCACGACCAAGTCGCTCGATGCCGGCAAGCCGCAACAGCCGGGCGCCGCGACCTATCTGGGCGCCTGCGCCGCCTGCCACGGGATCGACGGCAAGGGCCAGGCTCCGTTCATGCCGCCGCTTGCCGGCAATCCCGCCGTGCTCGACGCCGATCCGTCATCGCTCATCAATCTCGTGCTGAACGGAGCCGACCCGCTGGTCGTGAAGGGCGTTCCCGACGCCTATCGCATGCCGCAATTCCGCATCCAGCTCAACGACGAGTAGATCGGCCAGGTGCTGAGCTTCGTGCGCGGCGCCTGGGGCAATGGCGCCGCGGCGGTAACGACCGCTGAGGTCGCGAAGCTGCGCCCGGTCACCGATCCGAGCAGCGATCGCGTCATCGTCCTGAAGATGCGGTAGCAGCCCCGGCTTCTCGACGAAGCGCTTGAGACCGTGCGGTCGCGACGGCCGTGTGATTGTCCCTCAAGGCGCTGCCCGTCCCCCCGTCGCCCCCGGAACGCATAATGGGGAGCGCGCGGCGCGTCTGTCGGCTCTCCGACCCAGCCGGTAAGAGCTACGTGAAGCCGGGACGGGTCGGGATGGCGCCGCGCGTCCGCTTGCCTGGGCCCCTGGCGGAATCCGGAAGTGCAACGATTCCAGGTGTTGGACGTTGTCGCCTCGCCGGCTGCACTTGGGACTTCAAATCATGAAAATCGCGCAGATCGCGCCCCTTATGGAGAGCGTGCCGCCCTCCTTGTACGGTGGAACCGAGCGAATAGTTTCCTATCTCAGCGATGAGCTGGTCAGACAGGGCCACGAGGTGACCCTGTTCGCCACGGCGAGATTCCGTCACCGATGCCAAGCTGGTCGGCTGCGCCCCCATGGGGTTGCGCCTCGATCGCAGGGTGCTCGACCCGCTGCCTTATTACATGCTGATGCTCGACAAGGTCCGCGCGCTCGCCGACAAGTTCGACATCCTGCATTTTCACATCGACCAGTTTCATTTTCCGGTTTTTCGGCACATGGCCGATCGGACCGTCACCACCCTTCACGGCCGGCAGGATCTTCCCGATCTCAAGCCGCTCTACGCGGGCTTTGACGCGATGCCTCTGGTGTCGATCTCCCACGACCAGCGGCGACCGATCGCCGGGGCAAATTTCGCCGCCACCATCCATCACGGCATTCCGGCCCGGTTGCATAAGCCCACTTACCATCCGGGTGGCGGGTACCTCGCGTTTCTGGGGCGGATCACGGCGGAAAAGGGGCCCGAGGACGCCATCCGCATCGCCCGCGCCTGCGGCATTCCGCTGAAGATCGCCGCCAAGGTCGACAAGGTCGACGACGCCTATTTCCGCGCCAGGATCGCTCCGCTGCTGGATGAGCCGGGTGTCGAGTTCATCGGCGAGATCGACGAGCGCAGCAAGACCCGGTTCTTGGGCGAGGCGCAGGCGCTTTTGTTTCCGATCGACTGGCCGGAGCCGTTCGGGCTGGTGATGATCGAGGCAATGGCATGCGGGACGCCTGTCCTCGCCTTCCGACGCGGATCGGTTCCGGAGATCATCGACCAGAATGTCACCGGCGCCATCGTCGGGACGACCGATGAGGCGATTTCAGTGCTGCCGCGCGTGCTCGCGCTCGATCGCCGCGCCGTTCGGAAGCGGTTCGAGGAACGGTTTTCCTGCACCCGCATGGCTACCGAATATGTTGCGCTCTACCGTTCGCTGCTGGCGCAGACTTCGGTTTCCGCGCGCGTGGCGTCCGCATCGCTGGCGTCCGCGTCCCTGGCGTCCACGCCCTTGCTGGCTCGGATCATGGAAGAACAATTGAACGGCAACGCGCCTATCGAGGATATTCGCGGTCGGGCTCCCCAGCCGCCCGGCCTGATGGTGTCGCCATGAGGGCCGGCCGCCCGCAATGCGGGCGCTCCCTGCCGAGCTGAAGCCGCCTCGATCGCTCGGCGACCGAGGGCTCGCCGCGCCATCGCTCCGCGCGCAAGTGTTGCTGGTTCCGGAGGTGGAACTTTTATGTCCGTCGCGGATTACAAGCCGAAGACCGGGAGACAGGCTAGTTCGGGGTCGGTTGGGATGAGTTCTCCCAGGATATTGTTCGTCACTCCGGAATTCGATGATTTCGTTCGGGTTGGAGGACTGGCGGCAGTCTCGGCCGCGCTGCCGCGTGCGCTCAATCGGCTATGCGACATCCGGGTCGTGATCCCGGGCTACCCGCAGGTTCTCGCCCATTGCGCCGGTATGCGGATCGTCGGATCCGGCCGGCCCCTGGCGGGGCTTCCCGCTTGCTCGGTCGGGCGCATCGACACACCCGACGGCCTCCCCGTCTATGTCGTTCTGTGCCCTTCTCTCTATGAGCGGGAAGGTTCCCCTTACGGCGACCCGCGCGGGCGCGATTGGAGCGACAACGATATTCGCTTTGCACGGTTTTCCGCCGCCGCCGCCGACCTGGCGGCCGGGCTCCTGGATCCCGATTGGGCCGCCGATCTGGTCCATATGAACGATTGGCCCTCGGCCCTGGTGCCCGCCTATCTGGCCTGGAATGGCCACCAAATCCCCACCATCCTGACCATCCACAACCTCGCTTATCAAGGCCTGTTCGCGCGCGAGACCTTGGGACGCATCGGCGCTCCGCAAAACGCCTACAGCATCGAGGGCGTCGAGTTTTACGACAAGGTCTCCTTCCTGAAGGCGGGCATCGTCTATGCCAGCCATCTGACGACGGTCAGCCAAACCTACGCCCGCGAGATCGCAACGCGCGAATACGGTTGCGGTCTCGACGGATTGCTTCGGCTGCGCGCGGCCCAAAACCGGCTGACCGGCATCCTCAACGGCATCGACGAGAGCTGGGACCCCAGGACCTGCAGCGACCTTGTCAGTCCCTTCGAGGCCGGCGATTGGAGGGGCAAGCGCGAGAACGCGGATTATGTCCGCAGGAAATTCGGCCTCGCGCTTTCGCGCGGTCCGCTATTCGGGCTGGTGGCGCGGCTGGTTCATCAAAAGGGCGTCGACCTCGTGCTCTCGGCCGCCGAAGCAATTGTTGCGGCCGGGGGACAGATCGTCGTGACGGGTACCGGCGAAGAGCACCTGGAGCGGGCCTTGCAGGACATGAGCAGCCGCTTTCCGGCTTCGATCGGGGTGGCGATCGGGTTCGACGACGGCGAAGCGCGCCGCATCTTCGCCGGCAGCGACTTCACCTTCATGCCGTCGCGCTTCGAGCCGTGCGGGCTCAGTCAAATGTACGCGCAGCGTTTCGGCTCATTGCCGATCGGGCATCAAACCGGCGGCCTGTCCG
The DNA here is from genome assembly GCA_963725185.1 of uncultured Alphaproteobacteria bacterium. GTDB lineage: Bacteria > Pseudomonadota > Alphaproteobacteria > Rhizobiales > Xanthobacteraceae > VAZQ01. The sequence goes on along the minus strand of CAVRXO010000006.1, from coordinate 696,265 downwards.
AAACCATAGAGGACGGAAAAACCGGGTTCCTGTTCCGGGGCGCATCCGTGGAGGCCTTTTTCGGCGGCGTCTGCCGGGCCTTTTTTACCTTCGGCTCCAGGGCGAAACTCAACACAATGCGGCGCAACGCGATAAGCCGCGCGTTCAGCTGGGGGAGCTCGGCAAACAGCTACGCCGATCTGTATGGGCAAGTCGCTTCTTGTTGCCCCGCATCAGCAGCCCCGTTGTCCGTGCGCAGCTAGTCTCCCGTTTAAGTACTCGTCCCGGCCATAGCGCGGTCCGGGCACGCCTGCGGACTTTTCCCGGGCGCAGCGCAGCACCTCTTGGTGCTGCGCTGCAGACCCGGGATCGTCCCAGACGCGAAGCGTGGAACAATCCTGGCCCGAAGGCCGGGAAAGGGCGCTGGAGTCCGCATTTGCAACGATCCCGGATCTGCGCTGCACCGCTCCGCATAGCCCGCGAAGACGGGCGTAAACGCCCTTATGAGCTGCGCGCTGCAAAGCGCGCTTCAGCGCCAGCCGCCGAACTTGAAGTTGATGCCGCCCTTCACGACGCTCTCGTTCTCCTTCACATCGATCGCGATCGGGGCAAACACGCCGGTGAAGGTGTTCGCTTGGGTCCCGAAGTTGTAGTAGTCGTATTCGACGAACGCGGTGAGCCAGTCGGTGAAGGCATATTCGCCGCCGACCCCGAGGGTCCAGCCGGTGCGCGTCTCGCTGGCGGTGTTGGCGGCTGCGGGGCTGGAGAGGCTGTAGTTGTCCTTTGTCCAGGCGCCGCCGCCCTTCACATAGCCGAGGAAGCGGTCCCAAGCATAACCGGCCCGGCCGGTCACCGAGGCCAGCGCCTTGATCGTGGTCTGGTCGATGGCGGGGGCAAAGACAGCGTCCGTCGAGCTGCCGCTAGCGTTGCTCCAATCATAATCGCCCTGGATGCCGAACACCCACGCGCTGACCTGATAATTACAGCCGATCTGGCCGCCCGCCAGCCCGCCGCTGGGGTTGGTGCCGCTCTCCGCCGCGCCGGTCGCATCAAGATTCCAATTCTTCGTGGCCCAAAGGCCGCCGGCGTTGCCGCCGACATAGCATCCGGTCCAGCTGAACACCGGAGCCATCATTATTGGAGCCTTCGTGTAAACGGGTGCGGGCCGCATGTCCGCCGCCATGGCGGGTCCGATGGCCAGGATGCTGAGAGAAAGTCCTGCAATCAATTGGCGCTTCATGAGAGTCCCCTTGGCTGGTTCAAGTCTTCCATCATCAGCAACGCTTCAAGAGGTGAAACGGACCTGCCCCTTCCCGCCATGCCGACGAATTTCATCCGGAGTGACATTTTGGCAACGCACGATCCGCGCGCGCGGCGGCCTCGGCCGCCCAACCAAGCGCCTGGAACACCCGATGCCTTAGCTCATGGCGAGCACGACCTTGCCGACCGTGTGGCCTTCCTCCACCGCGGTCAACGCCTCAGCCGCAGCGTCGAGCGGATAGGTCTTGTGAACGTGCGGCTTGACTGATCCCGCGGCCACGAGCTTTGCGATCTCGGAAAGCTCGCCGCCATCGGCTTCAACCGTGTAGCGCAAGGCGCGGACGCCGTGCTCCCTTGCCTTCTCCGCCGAGGGATCGGACAGCGTCGAAAGCAATATCCCGCCCCTCTTCAACAGCGACCAGGACCGTTCGCGGGTCTCGCCACCAATCAAATCGAAAACCATGTCGAGATCGGACGCATGATCCTCAAAGCGTTGGGTCTTGTAGTCGATGACGACATCGGCGCCGAGGCTGCGAGCAAATTCCACGTTGCCGGTCGAGACCGTCGTCAGCACGCGGGCGCCCGCCGCCTTGGCGAACTGGATGGCGAAGTGCCCGACCCCACCAGACCCGCCATGGATCAGCACCCTCTGGCCGGACTTCAACTGGCCATGCCGGAAAAGTCCCTGCCACGCGGTCTGTCCGGCCAACGGGATTGCTGCGGCATGGACATGATCCAACCCGGACGGAAGGCGTGTGATGGCGTCCTGGTCAAGGACGGCCTTCTCGGCATATCCCCCACCGGCAATCCCGACCATGCCGAAAACCTCGTCGCCAATCTTGTAGGTCGTGGATTGAGCGCCGCATTTCTCGACGACACCCGATACGTCCCGCCCCAGCGTATACGGAAGCCGGTCTTCCTTGACCGCCGGATACTTGCCGCTGCGGATCTTGAAATCGACCGGGTTGATGCTCGCGGCATTGACCTTGACGAGCACCTGCGAGGCATCCGGAAGCGACGGCTCGACCTGGTCAAGCTGAAGGACTTCGGGGCCACCAAACCGATGGATACGCATCTCGCGGATTTTCGTCATGAGCGGACCTTTCCAAGCCCCTGGATAAACTGCTCCTCGCGGCGCCGGTTCCGACGCACCGTGGTTCTGGGTTTCGGGTTGCCAAATGGAGGAAACGGCATGACCGGTCAGGATGGCGGACCGCTATGATCGATACCCGACACTCTCGTAGAGGTGACCAATTTGTCGGAACCTACGTCCGGAATGGGAGTTGGGAGGCTGCGCGCAGCGACGTGAAGCCGAAGTGGGAGGTCGTCTCTTGCAAGAATATCCCGGCACGCATCCGATATGTGACACTGCCTTGGTAGGGAAACACCGGAAACAGCAGCCTCACGGTGCTTTCCCACCCACTGCTGTCTTGAACGTACCCTTTCCCATTCTCGATCGGCTCACGGTCAGCCGTATCGTTCCTTTGCAGGCTAAGCTCGATGCCATTGAAAGCTGTCTGTCAGAGTTGAAGGGAATTACGGCGGCCGGGCAGCCCGAGCTCGAAATGCGTCTCCTCGATGCGCTGCATGATCTCAAGGCGCAGGTCGAACCTGACTTGTAATCCCCCCACGGAATCCCGAGCTGTGCGGCCGGCGCATTTTCACGAAACGCCTCGGAGAGGGCGTTCCGGCATCAGTGCGCGAGCCATCGGCCCGCAAGTAGATCGTGTTCACAAGGGCAAATTGGATCGCGTGAGAGGTGCGTGCCGCATCCGCACATTCGGCCGCACAACGAGATCTCCCGGTGTCGTCTCAGTCCACCTCGGACAGCCCAAGAAGTCCCGCCGCGGTTCGGCTGGTGATCATTGCCGCATCCGCCTTCGAAAGGCCGGGGCAATTTTCCACAAAGGCAATCGGATCGGATTCGCCGACCGGATAATCGCTGCCCATGACGATCCGATCGGCGCCGACACACGTAACCAGGGCAGCCAGCACGGCGGGATCATACAGGCAGGTGTCGTAATAGAATGAGCGAAGATACTCGCTCGGCTTGCGCGTGATGTTCTTCATGCTGTCGGGGCGGTTGGTCACATTGCGGTTCAGGCGACCCATGTTGTGGGGAAAGTAGCCGCCGCCGTGCGATATGACGATCTTGAGATTGGGAAACGTCTCCGCGACGCCTTCATAGATGATGGAGGCCATCACCTTCACCTCCTCGATCGACTGGCCGATCGAGTTCCACATCCCGAACGTCTGGAACCAGAGGTCCCGGACTCCGTCCGGATGGATCCAGACGACGATGTCGAGGTCGGCCGCCGCCTCCCAGAACGGCCGGTAGCGCGGATCACCGATATAAACATCCCGATATTGGGTGCAGAGATTGGCGACTCGCATGCCTAATTGCTTGACTGCACGCTCCACCTCCCCGAGCGCGAGATCGACGTCCTGCAGCGGCAACGTGAAGCTGCCGACGAAGCGGCCGGGATACTTCGCGACCCATTCCGCAACACGGTCGTTACAGCGCTGGCTCAGCACAAGATCGGTCGCGGGATCGGCCCACGACGTGCCTTGAATGACGGTTGCCGACGATACGACACTGACATCGATCCCTCGGCAATTCATGTCGTCAAGCTGACGCTGCGGATCGAGCATCTTCTGAATCGTCGTCTCATTGAGAGCTCGTGTCCCGCCGTATGGGTTGGTGCCATATCCGGACAGCACGGTTTTCCCCGCGGCGTGCCGTAGCAGTTCCTCCTCCAACATGTGAGCGTGAAAATCGATTATCGGTGGCCGTTTGCCATTTTGCATAGCCTGTTCTCCGAAGCCGATCGACGCTCGTCTGATGGGAAGAGAACGGAAGCGGATCGGGCGTATTCAAATTGTGGTCATGCTTTCGGTCGGCACGCGCAGTCCGATCGAAAGTCTGCAGATCAGTCTGGTCTCGCGCCCGCAAATTTGACCACCTCGCTCCACTTCTGGGTTTCTTCGGCGATGAGTTTTTCGAAATCCGCGGGCGAGCCGGGCAGCGGCGTGCCGCCCAAATCGGCAAACCGCGCCCTGGTCTTGGGATCGTCGAGAACGGCGTTGATTTCCCTATTCAGTTTTTCGACGATCTCGGAAGGGGTATTCCTGGGTGCGCCGACGCCGAGCCACGAAGTCGCTTCATAACCCGGAAGAAATTCGCTCACGGTCGGAAGGTCGGGCAATCCCTCCCAGCGGGTCGCGGTCGTCACCGCGAGCGGGTGTATTCGATCGACAGGGGCACGGCATCGAAGATGACCTGAACCTGGCCGCCCAGTAGATCGGTCACCGCGGGCGTTATGCCACGATAGGGGACGTGGACCATGTCGACTCCAGCCATCACCTTGAACAACTCGCCGATGACGTGTTGCGGCGTTCCGCTGCCGGCCGATGCCATGTTGATTTTGCTTGGATTGGCCTTGGCATAGGCAATGAACTCGGGGACGGTCTTGGCCGGAAACGACGGATTCACCTCCATGACATGAGGGAAGCGGACGACGCTCGCAACCGGGGCGATGTCGTGGATGAAATTAAACTGGAGATTGTTGTAGAGGGTGGCGTTAATCGCGTTCGCCGACGTGGCCAAGAAAAGCGTATAGCCATCCGGCGATGCCCTCACGACCGCCTCGGTGGCGATATTGGTGCCCGCGCCCGGCCGGTTCTCGATTACGAACTGCTGATCCAGCCGCTCCGAAGGGGATTGGCCTAGCAGTCGCACGAAGATGTCCGGAGAGCTGCCGGCCGGAAAGCCTCCGATGATGCGCACCGGTCGCGACGGATAGGTCCGTGCCGTCGACAACCGAGGGAAGGCGGGGAGGGCCGCGGCGGCCACTGCCAGACGCAGGAATTCACGGCGGGGAAGCTTCATGGCCTGCCCTCATGGCTCACGCTGTTCTCGGTCCATGGAAATCTCGGGCAAGGTTCGGTGCGCATGGCTGTTCTCCTTAAGGCACGAGGCAGTCGTCAGGGCGTATTGGCGAACGCGATGCTGGACCGTAACCCACTTGCCGCCTAAGGTCCTTGTTTCAGAAATCTTAAGTGTTCTGACACCGCGTCGATGTCCAGAACCGATGGCCGATAGCGCCGCGATGACCGATAGCGCCGTAATGTTTGGCCGGTTTCGGCTTGATCTCGGTGAGCGAAAGCTCACGCGCGACGGAACCCTCGTGCGCGTCAACAGCCGGGCGCTTGAGATCCTTTGTGTGCTTGCCGCGGCAAGAGGTGAGATCGTCACCAAGGACGAGCTGATGGCACGGGTATGGCCGGGCCTTGTCGTCGAGGAAAACGCCCTCCATGTGCATGTCTCTGGACTAAGAAAGGCGCTTGACGAGGAAAAGAGCGGCCAAAGCTTTATTGCCACCGCGCAAGGCCGCGGTTACCGGCTCGCCGCCACGCCGGCTCCGGCCCTCGAACCCGGCAGCACGGCCGGTGATCGGCAAACTCTGAGGGCTGTCGGTACATCCATCGCCGTCATGGCTTTCCTGAACATGAGCGGCGACCCCGAACAGGAATACTTCGCTGACGGCATTGTCGAAGACATCATTACGGGGCTCGCGCGCATCCGATGGCTGCGCGTCATCGCGCGCAATTCGAGCTTTATCTACAAGGGTAAAGCGGTCGATCTAAAGCTGGTGGGGCGCGAGCTCGGCGTCAGCTATGTGCTCGAAGGCAGCGTACGGAAAGTCGGAAAACGCGTTCGAGTTACCGTTCAGCTCATCGAAACTCAAACCGGAACCCATCTCTGGGCCGAGCGCTATGACCGCTTGCTCGACGATATCTTTGCCCTGCAGGACGAGATCGCCATCAGCGCGGTCGGAGCCATTGAGCCGAGCCTGCGCAGGGCCGAGATCGAGCGCGTCAAGCGCAGGCGGCCTGAAAATCTGGATGCCTATGATCTTGTGCTGCGAGCCATGCCGTCCGTGTACAAATTCATGCCCCAGGGAGCAGACACGGCAATTCCAATCCTCCAGAAGGCACTTGAATTGGACCCGGGATACGCTGATGCGCACGCGGCGCTGGCATGGTGTTTCCAAATCCGGTTCGACCGTGGCGGACGGCACGAGGAAGATCGCGCCGCGTCGATCTACCATGCGCGCGCCGCGGTGACGACCGGCGGCGACAACGCAACCGCCCTGGCAATCGCGGGTGTTGTCGTGTTGTTCGAGGACCATGACATCGCCACCGCATTCGATCTTTTCGACCGCGCCTTGGCCCTCAGCAATTCGAATGTCTTTGCGCTGTGCCTCAGCGCCAGCGCGCTCGCCTGGAGGGGAATGCCCGAGCTCGCCATCGAACGCGCGCGCCAGGCACTGCGTATCAGTCCGTTCGATACGCTCAATTACGTGTCATACCTCGCGCTTTCGATAGCGAATTTCCAGACCGGGCGCTTCGATGAAGCGCGAGATGCAGCGCGACGCGCCGTCGAATCAAATCCGGATTTCAGCGTTCCGCATGCCTTGCTGGCCGCTGCGCTCGCCCGGCTCGGGCAAGCCGAGGAGGCGAGGGCCGAGGCCTCGCAGGTCCTCGCGCTCGAGCCTCTTTTCTCAATCGGCAGATATTCCGCAATGGTTGGGCTTGTGCCGGCCGTGTTCCGGCCGTTTGCCGATGTATGGCGTGAAATAGGACTGCCGGATGATTGAGGTCTGCGCTTTGCGCATCGGGGCGCAGCGGGACCGATGACCGACCCGAACACGTGCCGGTAGCCGCCGCCATTCTGCGGCGATGGCGTTTGAAAAATCGTGGCGCGCCTGAGGGGATTCGACCCTCTGACCTTTGCCTTCGTAGGGCAACAGCCCAGCCGTGCAATGAGGCCGAAAGGCAGCTATCGTCAACGTCCTGTTAGAAAATGCGGTTCGGCGTCATGCTGCCGGCAAGGGGAGGGTCCTGTGACGACGCCAAAAAGTTGGCGGCCGGAGGGCTTGCAGTACGCCGGCCAGAAGCGCGACACCGAGGTATGATAGGGCTGGATCGGTCGGGCGCAAAACCCCGGCCACGTTGACCAATGATAGGTCGCCATTTCCGGTGACCGGCTCCCCCGGGGGTTCACCTGATCGGGCCGATTGTTGTACAGATCGAATTCGCCAGCCAATTAGGCCTCGGCCGCACTCATGGGAGCGGCTTGGCGGGTCACGGACACTCCGCTCGCGCACCTATCCATGCCGTCGCGGCCACAGGTGCAGGCAATCCGCTCGAGTGCTGTGCCGTTCTTGATCTTCATGTGTCCGCGCCGCACCAAGATGACGTCGCGCATCTGCAATTTCCGGCACACACCAGTGACTGTAGTGCGGCGCACATGCAAAAGATCGGCCAAGGTCTTCTGAGTGACCGGGATTTCGTCCGGGCCGAGCCGGTCGTGTGCTTGCAGCAACCAACGCGAGACGCGCGCCTCGACGTCGTGCGCCGCATTGCATGCGGCCACGTGCTGGACCTGATTGAAAAGCGCATCGTAGCCGCGCGCGATCATGTCGCGGACCGCGTCGCTGCGCGACGCGACCTCGGTCAAGTGCACCATTGAGATGCGAGCGGCGCTGCCTGGCGCCTGTGCCACAGCATTGTGCGGCGCGCCGTCGGCGCCATTGCGGCCACCAATCCCAACCGCACCCTCGCACCCGATCAGGGCGACTTCGACCGAGCGGCCATCAAGCATATCGACCAGCAGCGAGACCAGACCCGAATGGAGAAAGTAGACGTGCTCGACTGGTCGTCCCGTGTCCTGGAGGACGGTGCCACGTTCAAATTCGATGTTCGTCAGATACGGCGCAAGTAGCGCCGAGCCAGAGACCGGCAGCGATGCGATCAACCGGTTTTCCCCACTCACTTCTGGCGAATGTGACGCGCGGCCTGGATCCATAGTGACCTCCGCGCCGGTTGCTTGGCGATCCAGCTTATACGTATGCGGCACGGGCTCCATATCTCACCGCGGTAAAATGAGGCCCTAGGTCCGAACGAGCCTTCGCTCGCTCGTCGCAGTGATTCTTTGTTGGTCGAAACGTAACGGGTTCTCGTCTCCGACTTTCGCGTGATGATCATTGAACCGGATCCGAGGGCGCAGTTCTAGGTCGATCTCGTGGTACTCCCTTTTTGCCGTGGCCGAGATACCGTCATTGCTCCTCGGTGACCGGGGAATTTGCACCTTGCGACGCAGATCGTCGCGCGTCCTGCCATTTTCGATCTGGGAGGGGAATCGCAGCGGGGCCGACGTATGGCGCCCGATCCCGCTCTCCGTCAATTTCGCCGGGTCGATACCTGGCGCCCGGTTCCTCCTGCATCCACCGCTCGGCCATCCGCACCAAATCGCCTCGCAGATGGACGCCTTGACACCGCGCCGCGGCCCTCAGCAGGCGATCGATCCGCTTGCCCACAAAGAAGCGGACCTGGCGATCCAAGGCTGGGGTGCCCCGTTGGAGGCTCGAATAGCGATCGAGAGCCCGTTGATCCTGCTGACGCGCAACGAACCTTCGCACGGCGACTTTTCCGGCGGCTTGGGCGTCGCGTTTCGAGACGAAAGAATTGTCACTCGCGCCAGCCGCAATGGGCGATGTTCCGACGAAGATATGCCAGCTCCAAAAACGGGGGGCGTTCTTCGTGATGAGGAGGCGAACTCTCTGATCGGCACGCGACATTGCTGGAGTTTGTTACTCAAACATCGAGTACACGCTCGGGTGTTGATAGACGTACGCGAAATCCGGCTTCGACAAATTGTCTAAAAGACGCCTGTTCAACCCTTGCCACTTCACTTTGTTCCGACGCATCTTCGACGCATGGCAAGATGAAGCAACCGCCGAAGGCGATTTCTCGTCGGCCACGAGTGTGAAAGTCTTGTGATTGAGTTGCGCAGGCGACGTTTCTTTCTCTCTTGCGGGCAAGCTTGATCGGAGGCTTGCCGGTCGTGTATTAAAACGTCTGGTTAGGGCGGGCTCCAGGGCGGCACCAATCCTTTGGGAGCGAATTCATGTCCAAGCCGTTATCCAGATACATCAGCCAGACGGCTGCGTTGAAGCAGTTCGCGATAGCCGTGCTGATGCTCGGGTGCTTTCCTCAGGGCGCAAATGCCAAGTATCTCCTCAGCTCGGGCGACGTCGTCGCGATCTCGGTGGTCGGATTGCGTGAGATGCAGCAGACGATCACGATCGACGTCGACGGAGAGGTGTCGTTTCCGCTCATCGGTCCGATGAAGGCGGCCGGTATGTCAGTATCGGAGCTCCAGCAGAAAGTCCGCGCACAGCTTCCGGGCAAGATCTTTCGTCGCAGAACGGAGGATGGCCGAGAGTCCCAGGTCGCGCTGTCGCCGGACGAGATAACGGTCACGGTCGCCGAATACCGGCCGATCTACCTGAACGGAGATGTCGCCAGACCCGGGGCGCAGTCATATCGGCCCGGCATGACAATTCGACAGGCCATCGCGCTTGCCGGAGGATTCGACACGATGCGATTCAGGTCGCGCGACCCGTTCCTGGAAGCGGCGGATTTCCGTGCCGACTATTATTCGTTGTGGACCGAATTCGCCAAGCAGCAGGTGCGAATTGCACGGATCAAGTCGCAACTTGCCGACAAGACGCAGCTCGATCGGGGCGGGTTCACAGACGTCCCCATCCCGAAGTCCGTGGCCGCAACGATCGAGGAGCTGGCAGCACGCGAGCTCGCAAGTCGAAGCGACGATCACGCTAAGGAAAAGACGCATTTGCGCCAGCAGATCCAGACTCAGGATCGCCGCATTGCGGCGCTCACCGACGACACCGAGAAGGCGCGGCAGGGCGCGCAGGCCGACGCCAACGACTTCCTCGACCTGCAGGAGAAGTTCAAGCGCGGAGTGATTCCAATGACACGGTTGAGTGACGCCCGGCGGTTCACGTTGTATTCCGCCTCGCAGTCGCTGCAAACCGCCGCGCAGCTGGCGCAGGCGGAAAGGGAACGCGGAGATACGGCTCGAAGCCTGGAGAGAGTTCGACGACCAAATGAGAATTGATCTGCTGAAGGAATTGCAGGACGGCGAGGTCACCCTCGAGAATATTCGCTCTCGATTGCAAGCCGTGGCCGACAAGCTCATGTACGCCGGCATGGTCAAATCGCAGCTCGTGCGCGGCGCCGGGGGCAAGCCCGACATCAGGGTTTTTCGCGATGTCGACAGCCGCCGGCAGACCTTGAACGCCGACGAGTACAGCCAGCTCATGCCGGGAGACGTGGTGGAAGTCGCGTTGCGGCTCGAGGATCCCACCGGCAGCCTCCCGTCCGACCAGGAGACGAGCGAGGGTGGGCATTAAGAGCTCAGCTCTTCGGCCGCGGATCGAGCGATGGCATCAAGGTGGAATCGCCGTCCACTCCCCACCACGCTCTCAAGCGCCGTCCGGTATGCCTCGACGATTCCGTCGCGACGAAGGATGTCGAACGCGCCGCGGGATTGGAGCTCGGCAATGCGCGATTTGAGGCGCTCCTCGTTGGACAGGATCGTGACGATACCCTGCGCCACCTCACGATGCGATCTCGGAGTGGCGCAGGCATATCCGATGTCGGCATCCGGGTAGAGGCCGTGGAGGCCCCACCCCATTGTCTGTAGGATCGGCACGCCCGTGAGAAGCGCCTCCGCGAAAACCATGCCATAGCTTTCGCGGAGCGTCGGCATGGCGAAGGCCGAATAGCGGGCTATCGTGTCCTGTACGCTCTCCTGGAAGATCGGCCCTTTCAATCGGACAAACTGTCCGGCCGAGAAGCTTTTGATGATTTTGCCAAGCTCGAAAAACGATCTCGGTTGGCCGGTGCCGTAGATGTCGAGCGACAGGTCCGGTATCTGCCGGCGCGCCGCGACAACTGCCCGGATCAGCGTCTTGGCGTTCTTTCCCCGGTAGTCGTCGAGGCGAAAGATGCTGACGAGGCGGGGGCTCGGCGACATTGCGGCGCGACGCATCGCGTTCGCTTTGCTAATGCAGGGCAGCAGCGTCGTCGGTCCGCTCCGTGGCCCAAGAAACCACGTCGCCGTATCGCGCGCTCGGGGCGAGAACGGAAATGCGTGACGCGCACCGTGCCAGATTTTCCCGAACTGCCCGCGCAGATCGGGACGGGCGCGCAGGATCTTCACATCGGTCTTGGCCTGAAGCGAGCACAGGAGCGGTACGCCAAAGTGGCGGGCGATGGGCGCCGCGATCAATCCCTCGATCGTCAGCTTATGGGCCTGCACCGCATCCGGAATCGACCGGCGCGCCGATAGATCGTCGATGATCCAGCGCGCCACGGCGCTTAGCCGCGCCGCCAACAACATGCCCCATCGGGGAGCGCCATAAGCCACCGCGATACGGTCGTCGGAGAATTCCATCGACTGCACGCCGCGCCAGGACGAAACGCGGTTGAGCGAATACACGATGTGGCGGTAGCCGAGAGTGGAATCGACAAGGTTCGAGATCGCCGCGCTCTTGCCCGGCGCAAGCGGGTCCGGAAAGTCAGCCGTAATATGCAGGATCGTCGGCGACGGCATTATCGGTCTTCGTTTACGTGGCAGCGGTGCGAAGCGGATAGGCAAATCGGATAGACACGTTGCGGCGGTATCCCCTCGCTACCGCCATCGCGAGCGCGATAGTCGACATGTTGGCAATGCCGGCGAAGGCGCCCGGCTCCATCGATCCATGGACGATCACCAGACCGAGCAAAGAAATGGCGAGTGCGTCCCCGCGGAACGCGGCATAGAGCCCTTGCGCAAGAAACGCGATCACGAACACGACGACCCCGATCATGCCCACGGTCAGCCACAACTGCAGCACGATGTTATGGGCATGGGGAGGCGCTTGGCCCATGTAGGCTGCGTAGTTGGGAAGGACGAACACGCTGCTCGCATACCCCCAGCCGCTCCAGTACTTCATATTCGCCAGTTTGATCACCGTGTCCCAGATCTGGGCGCGAGTGGTTCCGGTTTCGATCTCGGAGATTTCCCCCGAGCGCGACAGCGCAATCATCACTTGCTCGCTGTAGGGCACCAGAACAAGAACGCAGAAAAGCGCGCCAATTCCCAACAGGGCGATCAACGGCAGATAGCGCGTGCGCATCATGCCATTGATGCCGAGAATCGCCGCAACTGAGAACATGGACGTGCGGCTGTTGCTCATGATGAGGGCCGATCCGCAAACCAGGCAGAACAGGAACGGGATCGATGAGCCCAGCCGCCGCCCTATCTCGCGCCAGTTCATCGCCAAAAGCACGAGGCCGAGTGCCGCAGTCTCGCCCATCGCATTCGGGGTTCCGACAATTCCGGACAGCCTGCTTCCAATAACATATGCGCCGTCCTGCCACTCCGACATTCGTCCAAGGCTCGGGTCCGCGAAATAGACGATGATCGAGACGAATGCGATCGCCGCGATCGCGGACGGCACTGCAAGCGTGGCGGCGAGATCGTCCGTCTCGGTTTCAAGCGACAGGAAGTACAGGAAGAATGCAACCACCGAGAAGACGGCGATTGCGCTGTAGCTCGGATTGGGGGAATACGCAGTGCTATAGAGCGCCCAGGCAAACAAGATCATCCAGAATATTCGAGGGGGGGAGGTCAGTGCGCCAATGTATTTTGGGATCCTCAACATGGCGAACAAAAAGATGTAGCACCAGCTCGCGATCTTCAACATGACCTGCAGGTCGATGGATTTGTCCGAGTATTGACGGACGCGAAAGATGGACTCGACGAGGAACACCACGACGAAGCAACCAATCCAGACGGCGGACCGATCGCCGAACAACGATGCGAGACACGTGTATGCGGCCACAGTCAAGGCGAGTGCAGCGGCTGATACGGCAATCAGCAGCAAGATCGAGTCGTCCATGCCTTCGCCCCATTGTCCCAACCTTTGCCTCCCACCTTTTCCGGCGCGTCTTGTGTCATTTCGGCGGCAGCGTCGTCCGAGACACATAGCGGCGCAAACTGGGCAAGATCGACGTTCGAACGTCTCGATCGCCGGCGTGTCTTGGAACGAAGTGCTGCAAGTTTTCCGATCGGCTAATTGAACTATCGGTGGCACAAATGCGTTCCTGCACCGCCAGCGTTTTTTGCTGGACCTAAATGGAGGACGCACGCTCTCCCACCAGTTGTTGCTTGGGTGGTAAGCCATCCGGTCTACCCCCGGGCGCTTGAGCGTCTTCCAGCTGACCTTGGTCTTTGCTTGGGAAAGGTCATGATCAAGCTTCGAGTTGTAGTTTTTGCTCTCGGCCTGGCCATTGCGGTGCAGTTGCCGAGCTCCTTGGCACATTTTCCACCGGGGTCCGTCCGATCGATGGCCTGGGAGAGCAATCTTCCCGACGGCTCCACGACGGTCGTCGGCGGCGACGATTACGCGATCGAGTCCGCGAACAGGGGCTGGAGCGCGGGCAAGGCCGTCGGGTTTCCCGAGGTGACTCGCTTCGAGCTACGGCATGGAGATACCTGGAGCGAGGATCGAGGACGCAGACCGCCGAAGGAGCGCAGCGAGCTGGATGGACGGAAACGCTTCGATGAGGAATCCGACATATGGATTTCTTATTCCATGCTCATCGAAAGCGGTCCGGTTAGTACGGCAAAATCGCTCCTCCTGGGACAGCTTCACCACGTCGATGACAGCATTGGGACGACGGCGCCCTATGGCGTCTGGCTCAATCGCGGTGACCGCCTGAGCATCGAAACCTGGGCGTCAGCCGAGGACCCCCTGCTGCACAACCCGATGGGGCCGTCCACGACGATATTTTCGCGCCCATCTATCGAAAGGGACCGCTGGCATCATTTTGTTCATCACGTGCGCTTTGGGCACGATGGCAACGGGACTGCGCAGGTTTGGATCGATGGGGTGGAGGTGGCTCACTATTCGGGACGGCTTGGCTACGTCGGACAATATTATTGGAAATTTGGCATCTATCGCGATGCCGCGTTAGAACCGCTGGCGGTGCAATATGCCAACATGGAGGTCAGCCACGATTCTCTGGCCGCGAGAATTGCGCAACCGCGGGAGATCTACGCCCGGGCGCAATCCGGCGAATTGCCACCGCTTCCTCTCGCGTCCGGAGCCAAGCTGGTCGCCCTCGGGGACAGCATCGTTCGGATAAACCACCAGGCAGGGGGCGCAAGCGAGGTGTCCACCACCGGAATCGGGCAGCTGGTATGGGCACGCGCACTCGACCCACGGTTCAGGTTCGAGACTTGGGCGGATCCCCACGACCCGGTGGATGACCGCGGTTTCAACGGGGCAAACCAGGGACTGGACGGGGATCACACGGTCGCGGTTCCCGGCGGAGTGCCGGGTCTGCTGTCGCGCGTGCCCTATGCGCTCGCCCGCAATCCCGCGATCGTCTATGTGCAGGTCGGAACCAACGACATCAACTCGCATGACGGCGCCATCCTGATAGAGGCGCATCTCGACCAGATCCTTACCCGCCTGCGCTCCGCCAATATCTGGGTGTTGCTTTCAACGATCTGGCCCCGCGTCACTTCGGGCGGAGTCTCGCCCTGGCCGGCGCATGATCCGCGATGGCGGACCAGACAGGCCGTCAACGCCTGGATCACCGCGCAGGCCGGCCGCGACGGCGTAAGAATCGTCGACCCCAACCCTCGTCTTATCGACCGCAGCGCCGCGAGCGGCGAGGAGGAGTGGCTGCCTGGATACTCGACCGACGGCGTGCATCCCGCCCCTCCGGCCGCATATCAGGCTGCGCTTGCCATCAACTCGGCGCTCGCCGAGGTGATTGCTCCCGGCACGACCTTCGATCCCGACCCGCGTGCAGGAAATCTGATGGACGGCACGCTCAGTGGAACGACCGGGACCGCGGGAAACGGTGTGAAGGGCCCCGTCGCTGATCATTGGACCGCCGCCGTCAGCGGCGGTTTCACCGGAATCGCCGCGAGCTCCAACGTCGAGGCGCGCAAGGAGGCCCTGGCTGGCGGACTCGAAAAGCAGGTCTTTGCCATCACACCGATCGACGACGCGAGCCCCGATTCCTATCACACGCTCGATTTCACCTATGACAACGAGATCAGTCTCGTGGATGGCCAGGTGACCGAGAGCGATTGGATTGAAGCCGCCATGTACGTCGAGGTGTCGGCGTGGAACGCCTGGGTCGACATCTCGCTGGAGCTGCTGCTGCGCGAGGGATGGCAGGCGCGAAGTCGCGCGGATGCAATGCTCCCCCGCGACCGGCATACCCAGCGTTGGCCTTCGGCCACGTGGAAAGGCTGGCTGATGAGCGAGCCCGTTCAAATTCCTCCAGGAACGAATATCGACACGATACGGACGAGCCTCTCGTTCGCGCGGGTCGAGTTCCTCAAACGGGCGAGCGGGAGCGGCACCATCAAGCTCAGCCGGCCCATTGTCCGCAAGATACCCGACCCTCGGCCCGACTGGAATCTCGCGTCGGTGGGCGCACGATAGAGCGCATGGAGAAGCCGCGTATCATGTCCGCTCGCGCAGACTTAATTTAGAGCCCGTCCCATCGGACGCGCCAAGGACATGGCCTGGATGGACTGAGATGCGTACCCTCAATCAGCTGCAATGGCTGCGAAAGTTGATCATTCGCCTGAAATGGGTCTATCTGACCCGATTTTGGCGAATGGACATCAAACCCACAGCGCTGTTTTCGCTAGCCGCACGATTCGACAAGACAAATCCCACCGGTATCCATATAGGAGACTACTCCTACGTGGCATTTGAGGCCGTCATCCTGTCGCACGATGGCAGTCGAAACCTCCAGGCCGATACCTGGATTGGGAACTTCTGTTTCATCGGCGCGCGCGCGGTCATCCTGCCGGGCATCCGTATCGGCGATGGTTGTATCGTCGGTGCAGGGAGCGTCGTCTCAGTCGACGTGCCGGCCGGCTGCGCCGTCGCGGGAAACCCGGCGAGAATCATTGCCAAGGACATAGAGGTAGGCAAGTTCGGAGTTTTGGCCGGCGGGGCAACCTCTACGCGGCATCTCCGGACGGCTACTGGACTGAGCAAATGAAGCAAATCCAAGCGAGCGCGGGTGCCGAGGCTCGGGTGGGCGCCGCTCTCAAGAATGCCGGCCTGTCTCGTAGGGACGACCAGCTCTTCCGTCACCCGCTGCGTCCCGTCGGCAGCTGTTGAGCATACGATGTCCAGGGACCGCGAGCGGCGTCGGCTATCGACCCGTCCCCTTCCAGATCGCTGTGTGCTCAAGGCCGTGTGTGCCGCTCACGCGGCGCAAACATTTCGATTGATCGAGCAACGGCGCGCAGGTGGGCCGTTGGTAGGCCAAGTAGATTTCATCGGCTTCCCCATGCTCGATGCAATTCTCCAGCGCGCGAATTACTTGGCTCATCACCGGAGGGCCGAACGGATTGTAAAGATAGACCAGGAGTCCTCCGGACGGAAACGCATACTCGGCGGCATCGCCATGGATCACGAGCGCGTTGGTGACATTCAGCCTGGCAAGGTTTGTCCTGGCGATATCCGCCAATTCCGCGCTGATCTCGAACTCCGATCACACGACGAAATCCGAGCTTTTCCGCGACCAGGAGCGTTCGTCCTTTCCCGCAACCCAGATCAATGAAAGTGAAGTTCCTGCTATCGATTCCGAGGCTGTTCACGATCTGCAACAGAACGTCTTCCCCGCTGGCCTGATAGCGAGTGCCAAAACGCGCGTTGGGAGAGGAAACCGTGGTCTGCCAAATCGCCAACTCTCCACTCGTGTCGGTGCCGTGACGTCGGTCGAAGTCGTCGACGGGCGTTCCGCGCAGGCTGCGCCAGAGGTGGCGTGCAGCAGCTCTCCCCACGCCGCCAACTCCGCTTTCGCGGGCGGCAGCAACGATCTTTGTGGCCAGCACACGAAGGTCCATACACCGTCATTCCCACGATCAACACTACAATACCTCGGCACCAGGGCCCTATTTCCCCATCTTGTTGGTGATTTCGAGAGCCGCGAAGCTCGTAAGAAGCTGCCGCCCGACGGGTTTTCCCGGTTTCAAACAACGCGCGGGTCCATCGATTGTTCAACCGACCTCATGGATGTGTTATCGCACGCCGGCTGCGCTAGAGCGGGGTGTCGAACATGACGTCGATCAAAGCCAGCACCGATGCCCAAACAGATTTTGTCAAGGTGGTACGAAACGCCAAAGATATCACCGACATAGCCGATTGTTGGCGCGCCTTTTGCCGGCATCGCGACATGGACATTGAGCGCTATTTGCAGGAGATCAATTCGTCGCCGCAAACCACGAGACCCCACGTGCTCGTTTACTACCGGCTCGGCCGGCCGCAAGCTCTTCTCATCGGCCGATACGAGATGAAACGGCCTGACCTGCGAATTGGATATTTCCGAATTCCCATCCGGCGGGTCAGATGCCTGACGTTTCTCAACGGAGCACTGGTCGGCGAATTGTCGTCGACAACGTGCA
Source organism: uncultured Alphaproteobacteria bacterium (assembly GCA_963725185.1). Classification (GTDB taxonomy): domain Bacteria; phylum Pseudomonadota; class Alphaproteobacteria; order Rhizobiales; family Xanthobacteraceae; genus VAZQ01. The sequence continues at coordinate 678,660 of CAVRXO010000006.1, read as the reverse complement.
AGGGCTTCATCGAAAACATTCAGTCATCGCTCGCAGACGGCGAAGCGGACGCGGCGACGATTTACCATTGCAAGCTCGCCTCGCCGATCGTGGTCGCCACTCGTGCCGCCGGACGGCCTTTCGATCGAACATCAAGAGCCCAAGTGCACAGGATGCGGATGCTCATCGACGGGGAGACTTCGTCGGTTATCGGATTATCCGCTGGCGAGCGCCAGCACCAGAGGCGGCGCGGCAAAATGCTGAGGGAGCTTGGCCAAGACGCTCGGATCGTCTGCTTCTGCTCGGAAGCCGAGCTTGATCGGCTGATGAAAGACGTCGAAACCGTCGCCGCAAAGACATATCAGCGCGGGCTGCAAGTGGGCTTTATTGATACCCCGCAGATGCGCGACCGGCTGCGGTTCGAAGCCCGGATGGGGTGGCTTCGGGCCTACGTGCTCTACATCGCCGACCGTCCTTGCGCCTTCTGGATTGCCTGCATCTACCGCGGCATCGTCCACAGCGATTTTCTCGGATTCGATCCGGCCTACGGGCGCTTCTCACCCGGGACTTACCTGATGCTCGAAGTGATAAATCGCCTCAGCCAAGAGTCGGCCAGCGTACCGATCAGGAAAATCGACTTTGGGGTCGGCGAAGCTGAATATAAGGTGCGGTACGGGAATCGATCGGAGCAAGTGGTATCGGTTTTGATGTTCGCGCCGAGCATCCGCGGCCTCACCCTCGGGGCGCTACGCGCGGTCGTCGAGGCCTGCAATGGCGGCGCCGAGCGATTATTGACGGCGAGCCGCCTTCTGCCACGCTTGAAGCGCGCTTGGCGCAGCCGCTTGCGCCCTAGCTGACGGCGTGTCTCCGGACTAACCAGCTGTGTCGCCGTACGGTCCAATACAGAGCGCGGATTTGATCCCCTGATGCTACGCTCGGAGGAGCGTTGCGGAGTCCGTTCGGTCAGTTGGCGAACACTTTTTCCCGCGGCCAGGGGGCGCGCGGCGGGATCACGCCGCCAGATAGTCCAATCGAATGTTTGACGTGCTTCGTCGAAACTTTTTTTTGGCGTCGACGCCACACGGCTCAGGAACACATTGATAGATGTCATCGTTGTCTCTCTTCGCCGCGCTTTGGCGCGAAGTTAGTTGGGAATCCGCGTGGCGCACCGGCGGCCAGGGTCGTCAAAAGAGTGGCCGATCGATGGAAGGACGATGAATGAGTCCTCTACGCGACATCAGATAGGTCGGCCGTAAAAAGCACGGCGCAAAAGCGCCGACCTCAGACACCTACTTCGTTTCTTACGCGATGACTTTTATTTGTGAACCTTTGGTCCGACGACGTGTTGAGGTTGTGTCTTCTACGCACTTCTACGCGATCAAAGTCGGGCTGTCTTTCCACAACTAGGGCCTCCTGACGACAGAGCATCGGGCAAGCGCCTGCATTCCCGGAAGGCACTCATCGCCGGCGTTGCAGGAATGGGTCATGACCATGTGGGCATCTGCGCGCGAAGACTTGGGGGCGAGAGCGCTCGAAGATCAACTAGATCTCCGCTTCAGCCTGTCGAAGCGGGCGTGGAAGCTTCATTCCATCATTCCGTTGGTCGTGGCATCCGAATTTGCTCTCCTTTGTGCGGCCGCATACCTCGGCGGTGCAATCTACCATCAGGCAAGTCACGCCGATTGGGCGGCCTTCGAACAGCGCGGCAGAGCCGCGATATTCGTTGCCGCGTTGGTCACGCTCACCGCCGTAAACCTCCGCCAATTCGTCGCGATTCAAGTTCAGGCCCGCTTCAAGTTCGTCTTGAGCGGCCTCACTGCGGCCGCGGTGGCGTTTGCGCTGCTCCTGTCGACCCTCTTCTTCCTCAAGGTCGCCGAGGATTATTCGCGCGGAGCTTTCGCCCTCCAGCTCCTATTCATCGGCGCGGCCATATGTTGCAGCCGCGTTGTGATCTACTCCTGTCTGCAGACGGCCCTTGCCCACGGTTCATTGGACGCCAAGCGCGTCGTCCTGATCGGAAACGAGGATCAATGTGCGGCATTCATTGCGACGATCAACACACCCGGCCTACAGACCATTGCGAGCCTCACCTTCCCCGGTGATGGCGACGCGGCTGGTCCGCGGCCGTTCCTCCAAATTGTGGCCCTGTGCCGCACGGTCAACCCGGACGACGTCGTCATACTATGCGATCATCAGTCGATGGCGACGGCGCGCCGCCTGGCCCACGCACTCTCCGAACTACCGATCGGCGTGCACATTTCCGATGTCGAGATCGCCGGCCTGCTGGCCGCGGCCCGCGTCGTCCCGCTGGGCAACGCCGTCACCCTGCAGGTCTCTCGACCTCCGCTCTCGACATTCGATCGAGCCGTCAAACGGACGTTCGACCTGGTCGTCGCGAGCGTCTGCTTGTTGATTGCCGCTCCTTTGCTGGCGCTGGCAGCGGTGGCGATTCGCCTGGAATCGGCGGGTCCGGTCATGTTTCGCCAGACGCGGGACGGATTCAACAATCGCGTGATCCGCGTGTTCAAGCTGAGAACGATGGCGCAAGTCGAGGCTCCCGAAGCCTGGCGGCAAGCGCAACCGGGAGACAAGCGGGTGACGCGTGTCGGCGCCGTACTTCGCCGCCTGAGCATCGACGAGTTGCCGCAATTGCTCAATGTCCTAAGCGGGGAAATGTCGCTCGTAGGGCCGCGGCCCCACCTGACCGTGCACAACCACGCGTTCGAGTTCGAGGATTGCTGAACTACAGCGTCGGCACCGAATCAAGCCCGGCATCACCGGGTGGGCGCAAGTCAACGGATATCGTGGCCAGACCGACACGATCGAAAAGATGCAGCGTCGAGTGGAGCACGACCTCTTCTACATTGAGCATTGGTCGTTGTTCCTCGACGTACAGATTCTCATCATGACACTCCTCTCCAAGAAGACCTACAACAACGCTGTCTAAGCTAGACGTGTCGCTCTTGGAAGTCCGCGACGCTGTAACGCGTGAGGCACTCAGATGTATACGTCCGGATGGAGGGCGCGCGGCGAGCGCAGGAGGGGGGTCGATAAGATGCGCGTGATGACCGTCGTGGGTACGCGGCCCGAAGCCATCAAGATGGCTTTGGTGATCAAGTCCCTGGAAGAGCATGCTGCGCTTGAGTTGATCGTTTGCGCAAGCGGTCAGCATCGACAAATGCTCGATCAGGTTCTCGATCTCTTTTCAATCAAGCCCGACATCGATCTCAACGTGATGAAGCCCGGTCAGGCGCTGAACGATCTCGCGGCGAACATCATGCGGGAGATCGATTCCTGTCTCGATCGCTTCAAGCCGGACGTCGTGCTGGCGCACGGGGACACGACTACGGCATTTGTCACGAGCATTGCCTGCTTCCACCGCAACATTGCGGTCGGCCACGTGGAGGCGGGGTTGCGAACCTACGATCTGTCTCGTCCCTTCCCCGAGGAGATGAATCGGCGCGCGATCGATCTCGTGTCGACTTACCTTTTTGCTCCCACCGAGCGGTCTAGACAGAACCTCCTGGACGAGAAAGCGGATGCGCACAGGATTTATGTCACCGGCAACACGGTGGTCGATGCGCTAAAGTTCATAATTGATAAGATTGACCGCGATCGGCGCATCCGTCGTAAACTCGAGGAGAACCTGGGTTTTCTCCAGTCCAATCGAAGGCTCGTTCTGGTCACCGGGCATCGTCGCGAGAGTTTCGGAGCTGGGTTCGACCGGATTTGCGGCGCACTCGCGCGCATTGCGCAGCGCGATGACGTTGAGATCGTCTATCCGGTGCACCTCAACCCGAACGTTGCCGGCCCCGTGAAGCGCGCGCTGGACCATTTTCCGAACGTACATCTGATCGCACCGATTGATTATCTCACGTTCGTTTACCTCCTCTCGCGCGCCTCCGCCATCATCACGGATTCGGGCGGCGTGCAAGAGGAGGCCGCCTCGCTCGGCAAGCGAGTGCTTGTGATGCGCGATAAGACGGAACGGCCGGAGGGCGTCGAGGCCGGCCTTGTTCAACTCGTCGGCACGAACCCCGACCTGATTTGCACGAAACTGAATGAGATCCTCGAGAGCCCAACCCCAGTGTCGAAGATCGCCAAGTCCATCTACGGTGACGGCAAGGCATCCGCTCGAATTGTCGCCGCCCTGGCCGATGATTTGCCCGCCCACGCTCACTGCACCAATCGTTCGCTGAGCGCAGTTTCTCCCATTGTCGCGGCGGCCCCCGAGCCCGGAGGCGCGCAAGCCGCCATGTTGGCGCAGCAAAACGGCAAGGGCGGCCCGCAGCCGCAACAGCTCCGGCGCCTCGCAGAATCATCGATACGAGTTGAGGTTCTCGGAGCTCCAGTGGATGTCCTATCGATGGAGGACACCGTATCCCGCGCACGTGAGGCGATGCGAGAGAAACGGCCGATCGTGCAGGTTTCCATGAACGTGGCGAAGCTCGTGGATATGCGGCGAAATACCGAGCTGCGCCATGACGTTCTCGCAAGTGACATCATCAGTGCCGACGGCGTGGGCGTCGTTATGGCGGGCCGGCTGCTTGGTCTTCGGCTGCGCAGCCGTGTGGCCGGAATCGACCTGATGATGGCTCTGCTCGCGCTGTGCGCTCGCGAGGGTTTTCGGCCCTATTTTCTCGGCGCTACTCCAGAGGTGGTGCAACGCGCCGCGGCGGCAGCGGTCGAGCGATTCGCGGGGCTGCGCCTGGCAGGCACCCACCACGGCTATTTTGGACCGGAGCAGGAGAGCGCAGTCATCGAGGCGGTCAGAGCTGCCGATCCCGACTGCTTGTTCGTCGGCATGCCGACGCCGCGCAAGGAGCGTTTTCTCCGACGTCAGCGCGGCGCGCTTCATGTTCCCTTTGTCATGGGAGTCGGGGGCTCATTCGATATTTTGGCCGGCAAGGTTCGCCGGGCGCCGCACTGGATGCAGGCGGGCGGACTCGAGTGGGCGTATCGGGTCTATCAGGAACCTGGTCGCATGTGGTGGCGCTACGCGCGAACGAATGCAGTCTTCGGCTTCCTCCTTCTACAAGCCTTGATCCGATCAACACACCCGCGCCGTAGCGGGGGGAGCGTCGTCCCATGACGATCAGTGAGGATATGATGCTGCAGAAATTCTCCGAGGGCGCTCGTGCGCAGGCGCCCGGGCAAAGGGAATTCGCGAAAGTCGCCGTGCTCGGCCTCGGCTATATCGGCCTGCCGACCGCCGCCGTCATCGCCAGCCGCAACGCCGAGGTGCTTGGCGTCGACATCAAGGAGGAGGTTCTCCACGGGGTGGCGACCGGGTCGATCCACATCTACGAGCCGGATCTCGACGGGCTCGTGCAAAAGGTCGTCGCGGACCGGTCGCTCAGGGTCGCTGCTGAACCGGAGCCGAGCGATGTATTCATCATCGCGGTTCCGACGCCCATCGATGAGCATAAGCGGCCCGACCTGACCTGCGTCTTCGCCGCGGCGCGATCGATTGCGCCGGCGTTGGATCGTGGCAACCTGGTCATTCTTGAATCGACCTCGCCGGTGGGCACCACCGAGGCGATATGCACGCTGCTTTCGGAGCTGCGGCCCGACCTGACTTTTCCGCGACAGGCCGTGGCCGCGGCTGATGTCAACGTCGCCTACTGCCCTGAGCGCGTCTTGCCGGGCAGGATCCTTTCGGAAATCGTCCAAAACGATCGCTGTGTCGGCGGCATCTCCATCGCGTGCGCGTTGCGCGCGCAGCGGTTTTACAAATCCTTCGTCCGCGGCGCCTGCATCATCACGACGGCGCGCACCGCCGAGCTTGTGAAGCTGACGGAGAACGCTTTTCGCGACACGAATATTGCCTTCGCCAATGAGCTGGCGATGATTTGCGAGCGGCTCGACATTAGCGTTTGGGACATCATCGATCTCGCAAACCGGCATCCGCGCGTCAATATTCTCAAACCCGGTCCGGGGGTTGGCGGTCACTGCATTTCTGTCGACCCGTGGTTCATCGTGCACTCCACGCCGGATCTCGCCAACCTTATTCGCACCGCACGCACCACCAACGACGGCATGGTCGCTCACACGATCGCGGCTGCGACGGCTCTCATCGACGCGCACCCCTACGCCGACGTCGCCTGCCTCGGGCTGTCGTTCAAGGCGAACGTGGACGACCTGCGGGGCAGCCCCGCCTTGCAGGTCGCCAAGGCGTTGGCGGAACGCTACCGATCCCGGATTAAAATCGTCGAGCCATATGTCAGGGCGCTGCCCAGCGACATTGCGGGGACCGGGGCGGGGTTCGTCTCGCTCAAAGATGCCTTGGCGAGCTGCGAGGTCGCGGTTGTCCTCGTCGATCATGAGGAGTTCCGCAGTGTCCCGCTCGCCGAACGTCGCCACCTTGCGGTTCTCGATACCCGGGGAATCTGGCGCGATCTCAGAGGATTGACATGAGACGCAAGATCCAGGCGCGCGGCCGGTCAAGGTCGGAACCTCGGCGGAGCAACAGATTAGTCGTCCGGGAACGAACCTTGACAGCTGCCGGCGACCGACTGGGCGTGTCATGAGGGCGCGCTTTGCTCAGGTGGCCTGCCGCACGGCGGCGCGTTCACCATCCTCGGAATGGAGATGGCCACCGAGGCCAGGACAGGTGAGTTATGTCATCTCGTTCGCCGACCAGACCCTGTTCTCGATCGGCAATTTTCTGCTCTCCATCGGCCTGGTGCGGGTGTACAGCGCCGCGGAGTATGCCGGCTACGGCATCGCGCTCTCGATTGCGCTCACCCTGCAGGCGATACAACGGGGGTTCACAATCAAGGTGTCGTTGCTCTCGTCCGAGGCGTTTGCATCCAAAGCCGGTTCGTTGCTCGCAGCTCACATCGTCATAATCGGCAGCGCCTTGACCATCGCGCTTACGAGCTATTGCGCGCTCGTTGCGCTCTCGGCGAGCTCCTTCAGCTCCGATATCGCGGCAGCGGCGCTCGCCTGCATCGCGGTCTTCTTCCAGGTCGACGTGAACCGCCTCTTTCTGATCAAGCGCAATTCACAGAACAAGTCCCTTTTGGTTTCGACTTGCATCGTTGCCGCGTACGGACTGGTTGTCGGCCTCGGCTATGCCGGGGTCGCGACCTTCGCTCATTCGATGTTGATCCTTGCCGCAATATCAGTGGCAGCAGGCGCGCAGCTGGTCTGGAGCGGGATCCGACCGCGCTTCAGGGAGGGGTTTCGCGAGCTCGATCGCGACATACGGACCCTGTTTGCCTGGACCACGCTCGGCGCCATCGCGTCCGGCGCCTACATGCACATACCTTTGTTCGTCCTCGGAACGGTGCAGCCTCCGCTGCAGACAGCCGGATATGTGATGACTCGGAACCTGCTCCAGCCCCTGGGCGTGATCATGCGTAGCCTCGATCTGGTGGACAAGCACGGCTTTGCGTCGCGCAGGATCCGCGGGGACGAGGGCATCACCCGGCTGATCGTGCGCACGATCTTGCGAAATCTGCTGGCCAGCGCCGCGATTGCATGTCTCATCGTTTTCATCGCCAAGCCGGTGCTGAAGCTGGCCTATGGCGAGCCGGCGGCGGCCTTTGCGCCGGTACTGCAGCTCTGGGCGCCGGTCTTCGTCGTGATGGCAACGATCCTGCCGCTCGAGACGGCCCTGTTCTCCCGAGGCTTGGCACGCCCCTACGCACTCGTGACCCTGGTGAGCGCGGTCGTGTCCCTCTTGGTGACCTATACCCTGGTACCGGAGCTGGCGGCCGCTGGGGCGGTGGTGGCGTGCCTCGTCGGCTATTCGACTCAAGCCACAGGCGCCGTGGCCCTTGCGGCATGGTCCCGGCGCGCTGCGCATTCGACCACGATCGCGAAAGACCCGAGCAACCCGCTTCTTGCCGCCGAGCCAAACTGAAGGATGCGAAAATGCAATACGTCGGGGAAATCCCGCAATCCATACCGTCAACGCAGAAAGAGATGGCGCTTTCGCCTCTGATTCGGTTCGCCCTTCGCGGACTGGACAGCTGCTGGCTGCCGCTGGCGAACCGCTGGTCCCACATCTATCACCTTGACGGCCGGCATAGCCCCAACGAGTTGCTCCCCCAGAGCGACGTGTTCTACACTCTGAATGTCCTTCTCGGTTTGTCGCGACTGCTCCGGACCGGCTATGCGCCGCCCCGCGATCTGCGATCGATCTTCACGCGCAACGCTTGCCTGATCACCGAGCTGCCTGTCCCCCTCTACGCCTACGCCATGGCGCTGTGGGCGTCCGCCGAGCTCGGCTATCCGCTGCCGGAGCGAGTCCGCCTGGCCATCGAACGGCTGATCGACGACGCCCCCGGATGGCGACATTGGCGCGCACAGGACCTCGGCATGATGCTGTGCGCCGTCGTCAGCAAGAGCGAGGACGATCGAACGGCTTGGTCCGAGCGCGCCGATCGGCTCTATCGTTTCCTAGACGAGCGCTTCACCTGCCAAAGCGGCCTGTTCTTCGACCGGGTTGCCGGGGTCCGCCGGCGATGGGCTTCGTTTGCAACGCAGACATATCTGACCCTTGCCTGTTATCGGTACGGAGAGGTGTTCGGTCATGCGGGGGCCATCGAGCTGGCCAATCGGTGCACGCGCAAGCTCATGGACTTGCAGGGGCCGATGGGAGAGTGGCCTTGGTTCTACGATGTCCACCAAGGAAAGGTCGTTGACTTCTATGAAGTGTATTCCGTTCATCAGGACGGCATGGCACCGGCCTTCCTCGAGCATGCGGAAAGACACGGCCTCCAGCAGGCGAGGCGTGCGCTGAAGAACGGCTTTGCCTGGATTTACGGCGACAACCAGCTTGGCAAAAGCATGCTCGTTCCGGAGCTTGGTTTGATCATCAGATCACACGTTCGTCGCGGAGAGCTCCGGAGCAAGGCCGAGAGGGCGGCACGGTCGATTATTCGCTCGTTCGCGGGAGGGGTCGAGAAGCCGCTTGGACCGGAGCATGTGGAGCTGCGGCTCGAATGCCGCAGCTATCACCTGGGTTGGGTGATTTGGTCTTTCGCCGGGCGCCATGACCTTCCGGAAATCACCCATCACCCCTCACTGACGTGAACTCGGCCGGAGGCAACGCAGCCCGCGAAGCTCAAATCCCGACCGCAAGGATCCGGACACATCGGTCATGGTTCAAGACATCGAATAGGGGTAGGAGTCATGCTGCAGGCGACCAGAATTCCGCCGCTCGAGGGGACCGAAACGACCTCGCCCACAGAGGTGCTCGAGTTGCTGACGGGTCTCGTCAGGCGGCAATATCCGTGGCTGGTCGGCTGCGTCGGCGCCGCATTGTTTCTCGGGCTTGTCTATATAGTGATCACGCCCGAGTCGTTCACGGGCCAAACGCTGGTCATGGTCGACCCGCTCAGGATGGGGTTATCGGGCGCGCAGGCCGCGTCGATCGACGCTGCGACGATGTCAACGAACGTGGACAGCCAGATCCCCGTCATCAAATCGCAGGACATCGCGGTACCGGTGATCAAAACCCTCGATCTGGGGAGCCTGCCCGAGTTTACCGCGCCGAGCCTGCTGGGCAGACTGTTTCACTTCTCCGCCGCCCCTCCCGCGACCGAGACGGAGCAGGAGGTTTCTCAGGCGCTCGTCGATTCCTTCGAACGTGTACTCGACGTTCAACGGTTTGGGCTAACGTTCGTTATCCGGATTGATTTCCGCTCCACTAGCCCGGAGATCGCGGCGCGAGTCCCCAACCTCATTGCCGAAACCTATATTCATGAGCAGCAAGAGGCGAGGTACCAGGCCCTGCGTCGGGCTAGCGCCTGGCTCCAGGACAGTATCAAGGAGCTGGCGAAGCAGGCGTCGGAAGCCGAGCAATCCTTCATAGACTTCAAGACTCACAGTGATCTCAGCAATCAGTCTCAAGCGACATTTCACGAGCTCGAGAGCACGGCTCAGACTTATCGCAGCCTTTACGAAAATTTCTTGCATCGCTATGGCGAGTTGGTTCAGCAGCAGTCGTTTCCGATCGCAGATGCTTGGATCGTATCGAGAGCCGTGCCACCCGAGCGCAAGAGCCATCCGGAAAGGCGCTTGGTCATGGCGATCGCGGTGTGCGGGGGTCTGCTCGGTGGGCTGGCAATTGCGATCTGGCGTGACCTGTCGGACCGCAGCTTGCGCACGGGTGCCCAGGTCGAAACCGCGCTTCAGACCAGATTTATCAGCTACGTTCCAACATTCGGCCTCAGGCGGTCCTTGCTGGGCTGGATCCTCGCGCTGCGCCACCAAGGACCGACCGGCCATCGGTGGAAAAGGTGGCGGATTGTCCGGTCTCGCTCGAAGCAATCCACCAGGCTGGCAGACATGTGCTCGGCCTCCATCGATTTTCCGGCCTCTCGATTTGCCGATTCGATCCGCTCGATGAAGCTGTTCTTGGAGCTGTCCAGGGAAGGTCAAAAAGGTGACGTCATTGGAATTATCTCTGCTTTGCCCGGTGAAGGAAAATCCGCAATAGCCGTCAATCTTGCTCGCGTTCTCGCTGGATCCGGCGTCCGAACGGTCCTTGTCGATTGCGACTTGCACAACCCGGAGCTTTCCAGAACGTTCGGCGGTCCCCATCGCGGGGGGCTGCTGGCCGCTCTTGAAAATACCCGTTCTCTTGAGGAGTGCATCTGGAAGGAAACCGGATCGGGCCTGGAATTCCTGCCTGCCGGCGTCGGGGCGCTCCCTTTCCAGCCCCATGATGCACTGGCATCCGAAGCGATGCGATCGGTATTCGAGACGCTTCGCCACTCGTATGAGATGGTCATCGTCGATCTCCCGGCCCTGCTGCCCCTGGTTGATGTGTGTCTAACCACGCGCTTTATCGACAGTTACATTCTGGTCGCTGAATGGGGCCGCACGGCGTCGGACGTCGCCACTCATGCGCTCGGTACTGCCGGCAGTATCAGGGACAAATTGGTCGGTGCTGTTCTGAACAAGACAAACACGGGCCAGATTCGGCGGTTTCAACGATTCGGCGCGATGATCGACCAGTCGCGACTTTATGCTCGATACGGATTCACGGACTGACTGGCAAGCCGGTCATGTGGATCGAAAGACATGCGAGATTAAGAAAAGGCTGATCGCCGAGGGCGGGAGTTGCCATTCGAGACCTGTCGTCGGGCCCAAGTCGACAATTGATCCAGCGAATCATCGATCGGCTGCGCTCCACCTCGGCGGTCAGTTGATCGCAACGGTCTCGGACGAAGTGGGGTTGTCACGAAATCAACACGTATTGGCGCCCACGCTGAGTGATGGCCCGAGAGTTTGGCCACACATGCCGGAATAGCGATAGCAGCGTTTATACCAAATATCACGGTCAATGGAATTCGTCGACCAATCGATTCAACTGCAGGAATTTGCTGCTTTGCGATTTTCAATTTTACTAGCCCCCAAATAACAACTGGTGTCGTCGACTCGGTCGACGTGAAGCGACGGCTCAACATCGTCATGGCTAGCGTCAAATTATTAAATTCGGCTGGTAGATCGTCTCGGTTCGGGGCGGTGGGGGCGGCGGCGCAGTAGGCCCCGGCGTTTTACGACCGGGGCTTTTTTGCTGCGGACGGGTCAGGCCATGAATGAATGCGCCGATCTGCTCGTTTGATGGCTCGGCAGATGTCAAAGAACCTATTGAAAGAATTTATCTATTCAACGCTGTGTCATCCAAGCCACACACATTGATTTTCTTCCCGAGCATGCACGAGCTTGCCGGAATTTGATATCGAGCCGAGCGGGACAGGACTAGTCTTGGGTTTAGGTGGGGGGTTCTTCGGCACTCGTGCATTTGCGCCGCGGACCGCGCGACCGAGCGTAGCGCCGGTCTAGCCGCAGGTCACGTCGATTAAGCAGGGGGGCGGACATGGGGACCATTCGAATCGCGGAAGGCAAGCGACAAACTGTCAGCACGATACTTGCCCCGGCGGGCATTCGGCGGAGGCCGCCGCGGAAGCGCGCAATCCGGACGTGCCTGGTTTGCGGCGCGCTTGCAGTCATGGCGGCTGCTTCGGCGCCGAACAGCGCCATGGCCGACGAAGGGGGTGTGAGCTTCTGGGTTCCCGGCTTTTTCGGGAGCCTCGCGGCCGCTCCGCAGCAACCCGGATGGTCGCTCGCCTCGATCTATTATCATACCAGCGTGTCGGCTGGTTCCAACGTCGCCCTTGCACGCGAGATTCAGATCGGCAGAATTCCGGCAAACCTGACGGCCAACCTGAACGCGAGTTTGAACGCCAGCGGCGATCTCGGCTTTGCCATCCCGACCTATGTGTTCGCATCGCCGGTCCTTGGCGGCCAGGCGTCCGCGAGCTTGATGACGGGGTACGGCACCACGAGCGCCAACCTGGCGGGAACGCTGACCGGGTTAGTGGCTGGACCGGGCGGCACCGTCATTCCGTTCGGGCCGCGAATGGACAGCATCAGCAGCACGGCTTGGGGTTTCGCGGATCTGATCCCGCAGTTCTCGCTTCGCTGGAACGCGGGCGTCAACAACTACATGACCTACCTCACCGGAGACATCCCGGTCGGCGTCTACAGCTCCTCCAGCCTGGCCAATATGGGCATCGGCCACGGCGCGATCGATGCCGGCGGCGGCTATACCTATTTCAATCCGAAGACCGGGCATGAATTCTCGGCGGTGCTCGGCTTCACCTACAATCTTGAGAATCAATCCACCCAATATCAGAACGGCGTCGACTTGCACCTGGATCTGGGCGCGTCGCAGTTCCTGAGCCCCAAGGTACAGGTGGGCGCGGTGGGTTATGTCTACCAAGAGATCGGATGCGACAGCGGGTCCGGTGATCGGGTCGGTTGCTTCCGGTCGCAGGTGCTCGGCATCGGCCCGCAACTGGGGTTCATCTTCCCGGTCGGTGGGATGCAGGGCTATCTGAATTTCAAGGCGTACGAGGAATTCGACTCCTCGGATCGGCCAAGTGGCTGGAACGCATGGGTCACTTTCGTGGTCTCGCCAGCCGCAGCTACTCCGCCGACCACCCCGAAGAAGCCCATGTTTACAAAATAGGTGCTCAGAGACCGCAGGTCTCACCCACGCCGCCCAGTCGGCGATGTCAATTGGCCATCCCAGTTGGTGTGTCGGCCACTTTTAGGTTTCCTATGGGTTCAAAATAAGACGCGCCGTCCTCGCTTTGGCGACGTTGGCAATTTTCAGCCTTGGCCTGGTTCAGCTCGCCTCGGCAGCAGACATGCGCGTCAAAGCTCTAATTCACAAAGTGCCGATGGCGCCACCCGCCTACAATTGGTCAGGCTGGTATGTCGGCGCCAACATCGGAGGGGCATCGTCCAATGGGTCGTGGTGGACTGCCGATCCTTGGCGGGCTTTTAACACGCACCCACTCGTGCGCTTGAATTGCTGTTAGTAGCACGGCGGGTAGGGGTAATATCCACACGCAGGCCTGCCGTAGTAGTATGGTGCCGCCACCGCCGCACCGACGGCGGCGGCGCCCAATCCCACACCCACGCCACGGCCGACGTAGGCTCCACGGTAGACGCCACCACGATAGGCGCCACCGCGATAGGCGCCCCCACGATAGGCGCCCCCGCGGTAGACGCCTCCGACGCCAACGGCGCCTCCTGCGCGAACGCCGCCTACGCCTCGCCTTGCCGAGGCTTCGGTCGAAATAAAGGTGGTGGCGAGAACGGCGACTACGGCAATCGAAGTCATGAACCGAGACGACATGGCGTTTCCTTTCAAGCGTGCTGGCGGATTAGGGTCCGCCGAGGTCAAGACTGTTTCCAGCCGAAGACCATCATCCGCGCTGCCATCGCGTCAATCTATTGTCCTTAAGGGCAGCAAGACTCCATCCGTCGCGGTTGCGCGGGACGAAATCAGACCGTCAGCAAATCGAGGGCGTTAACGCGGGCTCTCACGCACCCGACGTCCCTGTCGTTGTCATTGTATTGCACCAAAGGACAATATCGCTCTCGTGAGCCTAGTGGCAAACCTAAGCATTAAATGTCGCGTTGGCATCTAATTAATTCCGGGTGCCTACCCGAATAGTGCAATCACCCCGCGCTCTCTACCGCGGTCGCGAACTTGCATTCGAGGGAACGAGCCCTGATGCTTATGCGTGCCTCGATGCCTACAAATACAGCCGACATGGCACAGGCGAATGGTGGGAGTACGTTCCCGACGCGGATTGGCGGCATCCGGAAGGGCCCGGCAGCTCGATCGCCGCGCGGGTACGCGAACCGGCGTCACGATGGCGCATAACGACGGAAATAATCCGCCGATCTTCAATGGCTCGTGAAAGAACCTGTCGGCGAAACAATTGGAGGTCAAGGCGATATGGCAATGAAAGCGGTGTTGGGCGCGGTTGCCCTGATGGGAACCTTGGCGGCAACCGACGCATCGGCGCAGGGCGTGAACTTGACCGGCCGATGGCAATGCGTGGCGTTGTGCATCGGCCCGCCTGGCGGTATTGCCTTCATCACGCAAAATGGCTGGCAGCTCAACATGGTGAGCGACGCCGGAATACCGTCGCGGGCTTGGGTCGACTATCCGGGCCGCATCTGGGTCGAAACCGCGAACGCAGGCGCCATCTATTCGCCCGACGGTTTCACGCTTCAATTCGACCGCGGAACGATCTGGCAGCGCGCGCCGGAAATACCGCCGCCGGCGCCACCACCACCGCCTCTCCGTCGAAGGCAATAGGTCCGGCCGAATGCTGGGCAGCGAAGGACCTGGATTGTCCACCACAGCTCGGGTTCAGATGCACGGTTCTTGACCGGAAAGCGCCAAATCTGAGGGCCACATGCTGAGAGTGTTTGCAGTCGCCAATCTCATCCTCTTCCTCATTGGATCAGGTACCGTTCTGGCAGAGGACTGTTCTCCCCACTGTGACTATTGGCATTACTATGGACCATACGACTTCTCATATATTCGACCAGGCTTGTTTGGTTACCCGATCTGCGATCAGCGCGGCAATTGCTCCCCTCACCTCAGCTATACCTATTCCGGTCATCAACATGGCCGGGTCACTATCACTGTCCGACCGATAATCAGGACGACGCGAAGCGTGCACGGTTCTTGACCGAGCCGGAGGAACACCCGCGGACGAGGGAGATGACGTGATGAGCCAGAATCATTTCACCCTCAGCTTTCCCTTGAAGATCACCTGCTGACGCCAAGGCGCTGGCGCAACAGCTTCCACCTCTGATGCCCGGGCTATTCCGGGCGGAGGATGCTATCGGCACGGTTCACTACTCGCGCTTCACGGTGCTGAGCGACAAGACCCTGCTATTTCTTGGCGACTTCGACGGCGAATTCGGTCAGCTCATGGCCGATCTGGCCAAGCGCGCAGGACCGGTATTCGATGCAATCTTCCAGCATGTGGACAATCCGCCGCCCACTCCGGTCGCCGACAACGCAGACGCTTTCGTCGAATGGACCGCGGCGCATCTTCTCCATGCGGTGAATCTCTACACCGCCTACCCGGACGTGACCGCCAAGGAGATCAAGGCCTTGGCGTCCGCCGCAGACGTCGAGTGGTGCAGGCGAACTACATCCATTTCTGGTGATCCTGCCCATCAAATCGAAACTTGCATTCGTCGAGGTTCAACTGATCCTGCGCGCGCGCGGTCGTGGGACGACGAAAGACCTGGACAAGGTCGGCACACCTCACTTCGCACAGTTCGTGCCGCTGGAGGACAACCAGATTGGTTTCTTTACCGTCTACGACGGCTCCTTCGACAAGTACATCGCCGACTTCACCAAGAACATCGGAGAGGTCTTCGATCTCATATTCAAGTTCACCAAGAACCCGCCACCGTCGCCGTGCAGAAAGCACCTGCAGGAGTTCATCGACTTCGCGGCGGGAGCAAACCGCGCTCCGATCGGGTTCTACCAGGCCTATCCGGGCCTGTCGGTTCAGGACATCCATGCCCTGATCGCCGACAGCAAGTCACAATCAGGCTCGGATCGAGGCATCCGTCGCTCCGGGGCTGCGGCCGCATAGGCGCGAGCCCGGAATCAGGTGGGAGATCGGCGGTGAACCAGGGCAACACGTCAGCCGCGGCACGGGCAACGGAAAGCGTGGGGTTCTTCGGCCGCCTGTTCGGTCGCGGCGGGCCTGCGGCTTCCCGGCCGACGACCACCCTCGATCTCGGCGATATTCAGGGGTTCATCCTCCGCGGTTACAGGATGCCGATGGTGCGGCATTTCCTGCTGACGGTGGGCGTCCCCGCCGCGGCACGCAAGCTGCTCGGACGGCTCGTCAGCGGCGACGAGTCCGACGCGCCGCAGATCACCACTGCCGAAGACTGGCACGTCGGGTTCGAGCCGGGACCCGGAGACAATCCGGCCGATGCCCCGCGCCGCAAGCCCGACTATTGCCTCAACCTGGGCATCACCTGGCCCGGACTGATCGCGTTGGAGATCAAGGATCGCGTCCCGACGATCTCGTTCAAGTCGTTCGGCGCGTTCACCGCCGGGGCCGCCGAACGAGCGAAATTGGTGGGCGATACCGGTGCAAGTGCGCCGCAGAACTGGATCGGCGGCTTTGGCAAGGGAAGCGATCACGTCCTGGTGACGCTGCACGCCATCAGCCCGGAGGCGATGACGACCTATAGCGACCGGCTCTCCGCCCTGTTTGCCGAAGGCGATGCCTTTCGGGAGATCTGGCGTGGCGACGGGATGGCGTTGATGGAGATGAAGGATGGCAAGCCCGTCCCCACCTCCAAGGTTCATTTCGGTTACACCGACGGCATCAGCATGACCACCATTCGCGGCGGTCCGGAACGATATCCGCCGGATCACCAGCAGCCGTGCGAACCCTGGCTCTTCGTCTTGCAGGACGAGGCTGAGAACTACTTCGTGCCGGAGCCTCGAGAGCTCGGTCTGAACGGCAGCTTTGCTGTCTTCAAGATGATCGAGACCGACGTTGTCGGATTCGAGAATTTCCTGCAATCGAACAAGGACAAGATCGATCCCGAACTGCTTGCCGCCAAGATGTGCGGACGGTGGCGCAACGGCGTTCCGCTCGCGTTGTCGCCGGAAACCGACAGCCCTCCGGGCGGGATTTCGCCCGAGCAGCTGAACAACTTCGAATACGTGAACGCCGATGGGTCGGGCGATCCGAAGGGACTGCGCTGTCCCGTCGGCGCGCACATGCGCCGCATCAATCCGCGAGGCCAGCCGGTCACGGGCCAGGGCCAGCCCGGTGGCAGCAACAATACGCACCGGCTGATCCGTCGCGGCATGCCGTACGGGCCGGCCTATGATCCGACGCAACCCTACGACGGCATCGAGCGCGGGCTTCTCGGCTATTTCATCAACTCGAGCATCGAGAATCAATATGAGTTCGTGCTGGGCCAATGGGTCAACGACAGCGAATTCGCCGGAGCGGTCAGGCTGCACCCGAAATCGAAGGATCCCATGATCGGCACGCAAGACCCGGCGGAAAGCATTTTCGTGATTCCGCAGGCGAATGGTGCGCCCCCGATCAAGATCACGGGGTTCTCAAGCTTCATCACGACGAAAGCCGCCGCCTACTGCTTTCTGCCAAGCATCACCGCGATCAAATTCATCTCCGGACTGGGATGAGTTGTGAGGAGGGCCCCATGCTGTTCCTGACCAGATGGTTCGGAGTGACCGGTAGCGATGCTGAGCGAAATCTCGGCGAGGGAACAGTCTGACATCGAAGAGATCGTCGAGAAAGCCTCCTGATGCAGGCGAATGCTGCCGCCGCAACAACACCGGCCGCTCGGTCGTGGAACTCACGTGAAGGGTGTCTGCGTCCGAGCCCAATTCGAAGTATTTGACGTCACTGCTGGACGCGACCGCCGGCTGGCGGCGCGGCTCGCGAAGGGGATTTTCGCAACGCCTGGCGTTTATCCCGCTATCGTGCGGTTCGCGAACGCGGACCCGAATAAAAACTCCGATTTCAAGGCCGACGTGCGATCACTGTCCTTCTCGGTCGACCTCACTCGGGATGGCGCAGCCGATTCTGACCCCACCGCTGGTCGGCAGGATTTCTCCCTGCAAAACGCGACGACTCTGCCCATAAACGACTCGCCTGCATTTCTGGCGATCATGAAGTTGCTGACGGCATCCGAGCCCGGCCGCCGGCCTGTGGTCCCTGTCGTTCAAGGACAAGTTGAGAGTGCTGAGGACCCTCGTGCTGGCGCAATTGCAGGCACGCCAGACGATCAAGCCCTATCAGCAACTGCGCTATTGGAGCACCGTACCGTTTCGTCACGGGCCCGATCGACGTCGTGAAGCATTCGGCCACGCCATCCCCGGACAATCCGGCCGCTCCTCTGCAAAGAGGTAACCCGAACGGCCTGCAGGACGAACTGATCCGGCATCTCAATGAAGACGGCAAGATGAGCGGCTTCGACTTTGGGCTTCAGTTCCTCGACGCCGAGAGGATGACCTATTGGGGCAAGCAGTCGGGACGCCGAACTTCTGGATCGAAAACGCAAGTGTCGAGTGGAACGAAGCGGAAGCACCTTTCCACACGGTCGCGCGGCTTACCCTCCTATCGAAGTCAGCAACTTCGGCCGGACGCCGCCGATGCAACCTACATCGATGTCACTGGAAACTCGACACCTGACAGCATGCCCCTTGGGAGCATCAATCGCGCCCGGCGCCCTGCGGAAATCGCGAGCAGACAAGCGCGCATGCGCGCGGGTTCAAAAGCGATCGACGACCACGCCGTGGCGCGATCGTGACGCTCCATGATCCGCGATCATCAAGAGTGGCTTCCCGAGAGGCAGCGGCTCCGAAGCGGTCTGCGGAAGATCAGAAATGAATCATGAGTCCCATATCGTTGTCTTTGATCGCGTTTGCATGCGTCTTTGGCGGCGCGTTTCTGGGCATGTTTCTTCGCAAGAGACTGCCAGGGCATCATCTCAGCGGCGATACAAAGGATGTCGTGAGGCTGGGGACAGGGCTGATCGGGACGATGGCTGCTCTCGTGCTCGGGTTGCTGATCGCTTCGGCAAACAGCACGTATGAAACCCAAAGCGGTCAAGTCAGGCAGTTGACCGCCAATATCGCTCTGCTCGACGTCACCCTTGCGCAGTACGGGCCCGAGACCGGCCCCCTCCGCAATCTGCTGCGGCGCGCGGTCACCACGCTGGCCGACCGGATTTGGCGCGAGAACGGTTCGGATTCCGGGAAGGCGGAAGCATTCGGAGCGAGCGCCGCGTCACTGTCATTCTACGATGAGATCCTGAAACTATCGCCGCAGAACGAGGCCCAACGTTCTCTCCAAGTCAGGGCCATAGACGCCGGCAACGACGTGGCAAAAGCGCGCCTGCTGCTGTTCGTCCAGGCAGGCGGCTCGATCCCCATGCCCTTTCTTGTGATACTGATTTCTTGGCTGACCATCATTTTTGCGAGCTTCAGCCTGTTCGCCGATAGTAATACGACAGTGATTTCCGCGCTTGGCCTTTTTGCGCTTTCGGCGTCGGCCGCGATCTTCCTGATCCTTGAGCTTAGCCAGCCGTTCACGGGCCTCATGATGATATCCAGCGCGCCGCTGCGCAACGCCCTTGCACCCCTGGGCGCCTGAAGCCGTGTCGACATCGGTCATTCAGGGAAAGGCAGGAACGTGATGAGTGTCGTACTGTACCAAAGGACAATATCAACTGGGGCGGTCCCGGCGTACGCCGGAGGGTGTGCTGTTTTGGCCGTTCCGGTGAGAGCCGGCTGGGCGATGTCAAGTGGATTGAGTCGCGTCGATTTGCTTGGCATTCGTTAAAGTTGCCAAACCGTCTTACCTCGGTCCTTTCTTAGCCCCAACGGCTTGAGCCGGGCCAACAGCGCCGGTCTCTTTCATGGCTCAAGCTTGCGATGGAGATCGGCTCCGTGTTTACAAAATCGAACGGCATCATCTTGGTCGCCGCCGTTCTTGCCGGGGCTTCAACAGCTCTCGCGAAGGACCGCGGTCTTCCCAAGCTTAACGTCGAAAGTGCCTGCCGCGCCTCCCAAATGGCAACCGCGGCCGCGACCGGCGTCACCTCCGACGACCTCGGTACCTGCATCAGCGACGAGAATGACGCGCGTAAGCTACTTGAGAAGGATTGGGCGAGGTACCCGGCTTCCGACAAAGCTGTGTGTATTCAGCCGAAGGAATATACGCCAGGCTATATCGAATGGCTCACGTGCCTTGAGATGAATCGAGACGTGAGAGCGCTGCGCAAAGGGCAGCCGGAAATTTCGACCAGTGTCGATAAGTGCCCTTCGGTGCGATACCGTCAAGATGGCACGATCGTCAGTGTCGACGCCTGCTAGTGGCGGCCTGTAATATTGATGGTGCGCTCACCACCATGCTTCGAATGGGACCCTTTGATATCGCGGTGGGCCAATTGCGGGTTAACCAAAGCTATTGCGTCGGTTGCAGCGCTCGCTCCCGGGGGAAGGGACGTCGGCATACTGTACCTAAGGACAATATCGTCGAAGGGAAAGCCGGAGTCATGATTGTCCGTGTCGGCCTTCGAATTCCCAATTTGGAAAGGCTTCCGGGTGTCGGTTCGCTGACAAACCTCTTCGGGCTATCGACGCTTGCTCGCGCCGCCTTTGGCGATTGAGTATCAACGGATCAATAGCGGGGAAAGGATCTTATAATGTACCAAATGACAATATCGCCCGGGCCATTCCGCGGTCAGGATTGATAGCCTCCCGGGTGAGTCTCGCCGCCACGTTTTCAGGTTGCGGCGTGCCGTCAGGAGCGTGACATGTATAGAAGCGCGGTTGCACTCACGTTGAAGTCTTCTCATCGGCCCAGCACTTACGCCAACAGCGATGGCGCAGAGTCCCTCGCCGGCGATCACCGAGGAGGCGGCGCATGCCATCGGCGTCGATGCCTACCTCTACTTCTATCCGCTCATCTCGGCGGACATCACGCGGAAGCAATCCACAAATATCGAGGCGGGAAAAGAATTCGGCAAAGGCCCGATGAATATGTTCGTGAACGTTCCGGCGTTTCCGCCTGCCGATTTGAAGGTGGTCGTGCGGATCAACTTCGATACGCTCTATTCCATTGCGTGGCTCGATCTCACCAAGGAACCGCAGATCGTCTCCGTGCCGGACACGGGCGGACGATTTTACCTCCTGCCGATGCTCGACATGTGGACGGACGTCTTCGCGTCGCCGGGCTGGAGGACGACCGGCACCCAGGCAGGCAACTTCCTCGTGACGCCGCCCGGCTGGAGCGGAGCGGTTCCGGAGGGATTTACTCGCATCAACGCGCCGACCCCCTATGTCTGGATCATCGGCCGTACCAAGACGGACGGCCCGGCCGATTACGACGCGGTGCATAAAATCCAGGCCGGCTACAAGGTCACGCCGCTATCGGGTTGGGGCAAGCCACCGGTGCCGGTGACTGTGAGCATCGATCCGAGCGTCGATATGAAGACCCCGCCGAAGGTCCAGGTCGATACCATGCCGGCCGACAAGTACTTCACCTACGCGGCCGAGCTCCTCAAGCTGCACCCGCCCCACATAACGGATGAACCGATCATCGCGCAGATGAAGAAGATCGGCATCGAGCCGGGAAAGAGCCTCGACTTCGACAAGCTCGACCTCGTCGTGAAGAAGGCGCTGGAAAGCGCCCCCGAGGCCGCGCGGCAACTCATGCGGTGGAAAATACCAACGGTCGCCCGAATTGCGAACGGCTGGTCCATGAACACCGACACGATGGGCGTCTATGGCAACTACTATTTGAAGCGCGCCATCGTCTCGCAGGTCGGCCTCGGCGCCAACCTCCCGGAGGATGCGATCTATCCGCTGAACCTGTTCGACGACTCCGGCAAGCCGCTCGACGGCGCGAGCAAATACACGCTCCACTTCGACAAGGGAGCCACGCCGCCCGTGAACGCCTTCTGGTCGATCACCCTCTACGATGGCGAAGGCTTCCAGGTGGCCAACGTTCTCAATCGTTTCGCGGTCAGCAGCTACATGCCGTTCAAGACCAACGCGGACGGGTCGCTCGACCTTTATTTCCAAAACGAAAGCCCCGGCAAGGACGAGGAAGCCAACTGGCTGCCGGCGCCGAAGGGAGCATTCAACCTGACCATGCGTCTTTATGGCCCGAAGTCCGAATCCCTCACCGGAAAATGGAACCCGCCGCCGGTCGTGAAAGTCCAGGCACCTTCGATGCTGCAGGCCCAATGATAGCCAAGTGGAGCGCGGCGCCGCGGTCGCCGGTCGGAGACCCGCCCCATGGCAAACCTCGGCGATGAAAAGGGCATCAAGATGAGGCCGATCTTTCCCTACTCAGGTATCAGCCGCCGTGTCCTGCTCACCACCATGGCGGTCCTTCCAATCTTGTTTCGACCTGTCCTTCCCGCGTTGGAACAGGCGCGGGCTCAGACTGACCCACTTCCATCGTGGAACGACGGCGCAAGCAAACGGTCGATCGTTGAGTTCGTTAGTAGGATCACTCGGCCGGGCGGCTCGGATTTCGTGCCGCCCTCCGAGCGTATCGCGACCTTCGACAACGACGGGACCCTGTGGGTGGAACATCCGATGTACGTCCAACTGGTGTTCGCGCTCGATCGCGTGAAGGCCATGGCGCCAATGCATCCGGAATGGAAGGACAAGCAGCCGTTCAAGGCTGCGCTCGAGGGTGACATGAAGACGCTGGCCGAATCCGGCGAGCACGGTTTGCTGGACCTCGTCGTGGCGACCCATGCCGGGATGACCACGGAGGAATTCCAGAAGATCGTCACGGATTGGCTCGCCACGGCACGCCATCCGAGATTCAATCGACCCTACACCGAGCTCGCCTACCAGCCGATGATCGAGTTGCTGGTCCATCTGCGCGCCAATGGATTCAGGACCTTCATCGTCTCGGGCGGCGGCGTCGAGTTCATGCGGCCGTGGACCGAGCGAGTTTATGGTGTGCCGCCGGAGCAGGTCGTGGGCTCGTCGATCAAGACGAAGTTCCAGATGCGCGACGGCAGGCCAGAGCTTTTCCGCCTGCCGGATGTGAACTTCATCGACGACGGGGCCGGCAAGCCGGTCGGCATCAACGAATTTATCGGCCGCCGTCCAATCGCCGCGTTCGGCAATTCGGACGGCGATCTCGAAATGCTGCAATGGACCACCATGACCGGCGGCGTCCGCCTCGGCCTGATCGTCCATCACACCGACTCGGAACGCGAATATGCCTACGACCGGGATACGTCTTTCGGTCGCCTCGACAAGGCCCTGGACGCCGCGGCACTGAATAAATGGGCTGTTGCCGACATGAAGAGCGACTGGAAGCGCATCTTCGCGTTCGAATGATGCCCGGGATGCGGACCAGAAGCTCCTGTTCCTGGAGCAGCGGGCCCCACCCTCGCACCATACGGGGCTCGATAGCGAACTCAGTGTGATCGGGCTTCTCTCGGGCCAGTTGCTCTCCCCCCTCTACGACGCTGCGCGAAAATAATTGAAAACGACGGGCTGCTTAGATGACGCTCCCCTACAACTTCGCGCAGGAGTTCCTTCGCCTGAAGGATTACCTCTTAGGGCGCATTGTACCAAAGGACAATGTTCACCCGGTTGGTGACTGCGTAGCCTGGAGCAAGCGGTGTGGTTTAGAACGGTCAACAGGGAGACAGACCATGGGTTTGGTTAAACACCTATGGCTCGGTTCATTGGCATCGTTGATCGCCGTAACGGCGATAGGCGGACCGGTAACCGCGCAGCAGCAACAGAAGCCCAACATCGTCGTCATCATGGGCGACGACATCGGCATGTGGAATATCGGCGCCTACAGTCGCGGCATGATGGCTGGGCGGACACTGAACCTGGACAAGATCGCCAAGGAAGGCATGTTGTTCACGGATTACTATGCAGAGGCTAGTTGCACGGCAGGGCGTGCAAACTTCATCACCGGGGAGCTCCCCATCCGCACCGGCATGACCACGGTCGGCCAGGCGGGGGCCTCGGTCGGCCTGCCAGCCGAGGCGGTGACCATCGCGACGGTGCTGAAATCGATGGGCTACGCCACCGGCCAGTTCGGCAAGAATCACCTTGGCGACAAGAACGAGTTCCTGCCGACCGTCCATGGCTTCGACGAGTACTTCGGTTATCTGTATCACCTCGATGCGATGGAAGATCCCGCACATCCCAACTATCCGCAGAACCTGTTGAATGTGGTCGGCCCGCGCAACATGGTCCACAGCTGGGCCACCGACACGGATGATCCCACGGAGATGCCGCGCTGGGGCAAGATTGGCAAGCAGCGGATCGAGGATGCCGGCCCGCTTTATCCCAAGCGCATGGAAACCGTGGACGACGAGATTCGCGACCTCGCCATCAACTTCATGGATAAAGCCCAAAAAGACGGCAAGCCGTTCTTCGTCTGGCTCAACCCGACGCGAATGCACATCGTCACCCATCTCTCCCCGAAGTATGAAGCGCTGCGCAATTCGGAGAATGGCTGGTCGGAAGAAGAAGCCGGCATGGCCCAGCTCGACGACGACGTCGGCTTGGTGATGAAGAAGCTCAAGGACATGGGCGTGGACGATAATACCATTGTCGTCTTCACGACCGACAACGGGACCGAAGTCTTCACCTGGCCCGATGGCGGTCAAACACCGTTCACGCAGGCCAAGGGAACGGTCCTCGAGGGCGGCTTCCGCGTGCCCGCGCTCCTTCGCTGGCCCGGCCATGTGCCGGCGGACTCGGTGCAGAACGGCATCTTCTCCGGCCTGGACTGGTTGCCGACCTTCGTGGCCGCGGCCGGGAATCCAAACATCACCCAGGAATTGCTCAAGGGCAAGACGATCGGCGACCGGACTTACAGAAACCACCTGGATGGCTACAACCAGATGGCAGCCATCACCGGCAAGGGGCCGTCCGCGCGTCACGAAATCTTCTATCTTGGTGAAAGCACTGTCGGCGCGGTGCGCATTGACGACTACAAGTTTCGCTTCATCGACCAGCCGGCTGGCTGGTTGGGCGAAAAGACCCACCCGGACGTGCCTTACATCACCAACCTGCGCCTGGATCCGTTCGAGCGCACGGGCTGGCCGACCGATGGCACCAAAGAGGGCTCGCAGCAATACTTCGATTGGTTCAAGTACCAGTTCTGGCGCTTCGTGTTCGTCCAGCAGAGAATCGGTGAGGAGATCCAGACCTTCCTCGATTACCCGCCGATGCAACGGGGCGCGAGCTTCAATCTTGACGCAGTCAAAGCGGAGATGGGGAAAAGGATGCAAGAGGCCGAGGCGGCGAGCAAGGGTCCCAGCCAGTAACAGAGATTGCGGTTAACGGCGGGCGACTCGCAAGGGTCGCTAGCCGCTGATCCCGCTACGGGCGCCGAAGAGATTCGATTTGCGCACGGACCCGTTTGAACGCGCCAACCACGAGTCGGGCACCTACGACAGGTGGTTCATCGATCATCCGCTCCTCTTTGTTCCGGCGCAGGCGATCGTGGGGCAGCACTTGCAGTCATTCCAGGAGTTCCCGCCGCGCCAGCCGCCGGGCAGCTTCTCGGTGGGTGAGGCCATGAAGAAGCTGACGGGTGGGCAGAGCGGCGACAACTAGGCAACATTGTGATCCGACAAGTGATCTCCGTGGCAAATATTCCGAGCCCTCAGAAGGGCGCCGTTCACGCGTTGGCTTTCATCCGCCCCATGCCTCAGGGTGTGGACCGTAAATGGCGTTACGATTGATCGAGAACCGGACGTTGGCACGTAAGCGATCCAAATATGCCCCCAAGGGTGGAACACCAAAAAATCCGGCCGGCGGCTCGCCGGATGGACGGCCGCAAGCGGCCTCGTCCGGTGGCACGGCCGCCATTCTTCGGTCGAAGCGCAAACTCTGGATAGCGGGATCGGTCGCGGCTGCGATCGTCGTTGCGGTCGGCCTCGGAGTTTTTCTGCTGAAGGGCATTGATGCCGGCAATGCGTCCGGCGCGCCTGCTGCAACTTTCGTTGGCAGCGGCACCTGTGCCGGATGCCATCAGGCGGAGGCAAGGCTATGGAGCGGGTCGCACCATAAGCAGGCCATGGACCACGCGACCGACGCGTCGGTGCTCGGCGACTTCAATGACGCGGGCTTCGAGAATTACGGCGTACGCTCGCGCTTTTTCCGCACGGACGGAAAATTCCTGGTCGAGACCGACGGCTCCGACGGCAAGCTTGCCACCTTCGAGGTGAAATACACATTCGGGGTCTATCCGCTGCAGCAATATCTGGTCGAGTTTCCGGATGGACGCGTTCAAGCGCTTTCGATCGCCTGGGACAGCCGGCCGAAAGAGCAGGGAGGTCACCGCTGGTTCCATCTCTACCCGAACGAGGAGATCAAGCACGACGATGTTCTGCACTGGACCAAGCTGAACCAGAATTGGAATTTTATGTGCGCGGAGTGCCATTCGACCGGCGTGCGCAAGAATTATGATGCGACAAACGATCGCTATGCGACCACGTTTACGGAGGTCAACGTGGGCTGCGAGGCCTGCCACGGCGCCGGATCGAGCCATGTCGGCTGGGCGCAAGAACAGCAGCGTTGGTCGCTATTCGGCAAGCCCGCCGACCCGAGCATGGGGCTGGTGGAGCGCTTCAGCGAACGGCGCGATGCCACCTGGACGCGCGACGCCGCGACCGGCAATGCAAAACGCAGCAGCACGCCGAGAACCTTGCGCGCCGAGGTCGAGACCTGCGGTCTGTGCCACGCGCGCCGCGGTGAGTTTTCTGAAGCTTGGACCCCCGGCCACTGGCTCTCAGAGACCCATACCGTCTCGCCGCTCACCCTTGGGCTCTATCACGCCGACGGGCAGATGCTGGACGAGGTCTACAATTACGGCTCGTTCAAGCAGAGCAAGATGTTCGCAGAGGGCGTCACATGCAGCGACTGCCATGATCCGCACAGCGCCAAGCTTCGCGTCCCGGGCGACGGCACCTGTCTGCAATGCCATTCGTCCGACAAGTACGCGGCCGTGACCCACACCCAGCACGGGTCGGTGAACCCTCCGCTGTCCTGCGTGTCGTGTCATATGCCGACCAGGACCTACATGGTGGTCGATCCGCGGCACGATCATAGCTTGCGGATTCCACGGCCCGACCTGTCAGCGAAACTCGGCACGCCCAATGCCTGCAACGATTGCCACACGGACAGATCGCCCGATTGGGCGGCCTCGGCGATTGAGCGCTGGCACGGGCGGAGCCGCGAGGGCTTCCAGAGCTACGCCGAAGCGTTCAATGCCGCGCGGTCCGATCAACCGGATTCGCGCGAGGCTCCTCGCGGACGTGGCCGCCGATCGGAACGCGCCGGCGATCGCGCGCGCGACCGCGCTGACCGAGCTTGCTCCACGGGTCTCGCCCTCGAACATCAACTTGGCACGAACAGCTCTGTCGGATCCCGATCCGATGGTGCGGATCGGCGCGCTCGACATGCTCGAGAACGTGCCGGCCGCGCAGGCCTGGCAGCTTGCCTCGCCGCTGCTATCCGATCCTGTCCGCGGCGTGCGCATCAGGGCGGCATCGCTGCTTGCCCTCGTACCGGCGGCCAACCAGCTTCCCGCCGATCGGGACCGGTTCGAACGCGCCGCGGCAGAATTTATCGCGGCGGAGCGCTTCAATGCCGACCGGCCGGAATCACGTTCCGCGCTCGGAGGATTTTTTGCGAAGCGCGGCCGCGCCACCGATGCAGAGGCCGAATACAAGGCCGCGTTGCGGCTCAGCCCGCAATACGCGCCTGCAGCCGTCAATATCGCCGATCTTTACCGGCGAATGGGACGGGAAGCCGACGGCGAGAGCGTGTTGCGGAGCGCGCTTGCTGCCTCTCCGCAAGATGCGGGCCTTCATCATGCGCTCGGGCTGACGCTGGTGCGGCTGAAGCGAACCGACGAGGCGTTGGAGGAATTGCGCCGTGCTGCCGAGCTTGAGCCCGGCCAAGCGAGATATGCGTACGTCTACGCCGTCGGATTGCATTCGGCCGCGCACGTTAATGACGCCTTGGCAGTTCTCAAGGGCGGCTTGGCGCGGCATCCCGATGATCGCGATACCTTGCAGGCGCTCATGATGTTCAGCCGGGATTCCGGAGATGTGAGCTCCGCACTCGGATATGCCGAGCACCTTGCTCGAATTACGCCCACCGATGCGGGTTTGACAGGCCTCATCCAGGAGCTCCGGCGCCAGGCGAAGACGCCAACCACACCGTGATTTGAAAATCCGGGAAAGAACCACCGGCGCAGTGAGCTTTATATTGGGCCCCGAATGCGGTCTCAATTCCGACCGATTCGCGCGCACCGGGAGCCCTTAAGGGCGCTATATTATACATACGTTTCGACAAATTATACCTAATGCTAGATGCGCGACAAAGTCTCGCAGGGGAATAAAATGTGCTCTATGATTGCTGGCTCCGAAGCCGGAGATCAGGGGTTCAAATCACCGTTGCTCTAGACAAGACCACCCGGAGTTCTAACGGAACGACCTCATGGTCATGTATGGCCTCCATTGCACGGGTCATCGGCGCGCAGTTTGGTTGCTTATGATCGCCGCGATGACGGCAGGCTTGGCGCCTGCAATTTCCGTGGCTGCAGAGCCGCCGCCGCGCGCAGTGCTCATTATCGACGAAGCCGATCCCGGTAAGGGCGCCCCGACAACGTTTTCAGCCACCCTGCGAGCCACGCTAGGCGACTTTACGCCACACGTTGCGGTTTATGGCGATAGCCTTGATCTCAGCCGATTTGCTGGGCCGGGGCAGGAAGAAATCTTGCGCCGCTATCTGCAGGAGAAATATAGCGACATACGTTTCGGCCTGATCACGGCTGTTGGTGCGTCAGCGCTCGAGCTTGTGAAGAGTTGGCGTGCCGAATTGTGGCCTGGCGTGCCCGTGGTCTTCGCCGCAATCGATGAGCAAAGCGCCGCCCGAATCAAGCCTGAACCGGATATTACGGGACTCATCATGCGCCGGACCATCAGATCGATGGTGGCTGCGGCACGCTTCCTGGTTCCTAACCTCAAGGGTATCGCGGTGGTGGGCGGTACGCTTGAGCGCGACGCCTACCGGCGTCAATACACACAGGAGCTCACGACACTAGCCGGCGAATTCGGTGTCACCAACTTAACGGGTCTGCCGTTGGCCGATCAGGTCGCGCGTGCCGCGGCGCTGCCGGAGCGAACTGCGATACTTTATACGTCGCTTTTCGTCGATGATAACGGCACCCAGTATTCGTCGCCGGAGGTGCTCGCCACGATCGCCAAGGTCGCGAACCGGCCGATCGTGATCGACGTAGAATCCCTGGTTGGTACTGGCGCTGCCGGTGGGTTCGTCTTCAATAATGTAACCTACGGCCAAGCCGTCGCCCGGCTTGCATTGCGGGTTCTCGAGGGCGGCAGTGTTGCTACCATCCCGGTTTCGGTTGGTGAATTCACCAAGCCGGTTTTTGACTGGAGGCAGCTCAAACGCTGGCAGATCAGCGAAGCCTCGTTGCCCGTGGGGAGTGAAATCCGCTTTCGGGAAGTCACCGCTTGGGACCAATATCATACACAGATTTTGATCGCGCTTGCCGCCGTGTTGCTTCAGTCCGCGATCATCCTTGGCCTTTTGCTCGAGCGCCGCCGGCGACATGCCGCCGAGCTCGAGGCACGCGGTCGCCTGGCGCAAGTCATGCACATGAACCGTGGCGCAGGGCTCAGCGCGATTTCGTCCTCCATTGCACACGAGCTGAACCAGCCATTGGGGGCGATCCTCAGCAATGCCCAAGCTGCAGAAATCCTGCTCAGGCAGAATCCCCCTGACCTGGAATTGATTGGCACGATACTCGCCGACATATGCAAGTCGGATCAACGTGCCGGAGAAATCATTACGCATCTGCGCGAGCTATTGAGGAAAAACGACCGCGAGCCGGAGGTGGTCAACCTCAACGATGTGATCATGCTGGCTGTCGAGATCCTCGTTCCCGAGGCGAACGCCAGGAGTGTTACATTGACCGTAAATATCGATCCGCATCCATTGCCGGTGCGTGTCAATCCAGTTCACCTGCAGCAAGTTCTTTTGAATCTGGCGCTGAACGGGATGGATGCCACGGCGAGCCGCTCGCCAGGCGACCGCCAAGTGACCATCCGGACCGCCGTAATCAATAATGTCACGATCAAGGTTTCGATCGCGGATTCCGGTTCCGGCATTCCTGCCGACAAGCTGCAGCAAATTTTCGAGCCGTTCTTCACCACCAAGGAGAAGGGGACGGGACTTGGGCTGGCCATCGCCCGCACCATTATTGAACGTTCCGGCGGCGAAATGTCGGCGGAGAACCGCCCCAATGGCGGCGCGGTGTTTCGATTCTCCCTGCCGCTGGTCAAAGAGCTCGTCGCATGACGACCGTGGCGCCCATCGTCCATGTGGTCGATGACGACGCATCGTTCCGCACGGCGATCGCACGTCTGCTGGGCGCCAGCGGCTATCAGGTCGCGCTCTATGGCTCGGCCTCGGAGCTGCTTGAAAAGCTCCCCGGCGGTGCGCCCGGTTGCATATTGCTCGATGTGAAAATGTCGGGCCTGGACGGTCCGCAGCTGCAGGAGCGGCTGGGGGAGATTGGGCACAGGTTGCCGATTGTATTCTTGACCGGCTATGGCGATGTCCCGACCAGCGTGCGGGCCATCAAGGCCGGCGCGGAGGATTTCCTGACCAAACCTGTGTCCAAGAGGGATCTGTTCGCCGCGATCGAGCGCGCGCTCAGCCGCTACGAGGAAATACGCGGCCAGGATAGCCGGATTGCTGCTCTGCAATCCCTTGTCGCAAGGCTCACTCCTCGCGAAAAGGAGGTCTTCGCCCTGGTGGTTCGCGGCAAGCTCAACAAGCAGATCGCCCACGAGTTGCATATTGCCGAGCGAACCATCAAGGCGCATCGACAGCAGGTCATGGAGAAGTGCGAGGTTCAAACGCTTGCCGCGCTCGTGTTGATCGCCGAACGCCTCGGCATACTGTGATCGCCGCCTGTTTTGGTCGGCTGGTTCTCAAACCCGCTATTGCGGTCCGGAAAGTCCTCCGAGCCAAGGGGTTTCGCGCGCCAAGGGACAGTTGCGGAGGATAGCATTGTACTCAGGTACAGGTGATCCTGTGCCGTGAATTGTGGGATGGTGAGTGTTCATCGCTACAGACCGGCCGGCGATCCGGCACGCCGTGATCCGGGCAAGGTCCAGGAAACCTATGACGACTCGGCCAAAGATGATAGCGGTTGTGGACGACGACGCGAGCATGCTCAAGGGCATCGAGCGTCTGCTGCGCGCATATGGATTTGCCACCAAGGTCTTTGCCTCCGCCGAGGCGTTCCTCGACTTCGATGCTGCGGCGGACGTCGATTGCCTGCTCGTCGACATACATCTTGGCGGCATGTCCGGAATCGAGCTGCGGCGGCATTTGACGGCATCCGGCCGCGAGCTGCCCGTCATTTTCATGACCGCCTTCGACGATGAGGCCACGCGAGCGCAGGCCCAGAGTGCAGGTTGCATCGCATTTTTGCACAAGCCGTTTGTTGCAAATCTCCTGCTCGGCGCGATAGACCGGGCTGCCCCTGGGACCTAAATGGCGGTCGGGAGGTCGTTGACATCATCGAGGTCGATGACACACGAGTCCGCATCAAGGACAGTAAAGACGTCCTCGAACACGCCGTCCCGGCCAATCCCTCGGTGGGGAATCTCTGGTTCGCAGATGAGCACTAGGTGGCGCGCCCGAGGGGATTCGAACCTCTGACCTTTGCCTTCGGAGGGCAACGCTCTATCCAGCTGAGCTACGGGCGCGTGCGCTCTAGATAACTGAACCCTGCCGCAGCCGCAACCGCGCCTCCGGTCCCGATGCGGCGGCGGAAGCGGGCAGAGCCGCCTTCCGCCCGCTGGCGCCGTATCCCGCCGACGTCCTATAAGAGCGTCCCATGACCCAGGATACGCCGCGACCTGCCGCCAAGGGCGCCAAGACGGCGGGCGCCGGACCATCAGGTGCCAAGCCCCGATCGGCCGCGAGCCCGGCGGAGGTGCCGAGCGCCGGCTACGACTGGCAGGATCCGCTCGCGCTCGAAGACGAGCTGACGCCGGACGAGCGCTCCCATAATGATGAACAGAAACATCATGGTGAGGATGACCTCAGTCATCATGCAGGCGCCCAGCCCGTATTTGCCGGGTGAGTGGTCCCCGAACCCGCTCGCGGCGAATCCCCTGGCAATGTCGAAATCCGCCGATCCGCTCGCGATCGCATACAGCACGGCCGCGCCTGCGATTCCCCCGAGAACCTGCGCCACAATGTAGGGCAGGGCCTGCTGAACCGGGAAGCGGTCGCCGCATGCCAGTCCTACCGTCACCGCAGGGTTGAGATGGCATCCGGAGATATGCCCGATGGTATACGCCATGGTGAGCACGGTGAGCCCGAAAGCGAGCGCAACACCGAGCAGGCCGACCCCGACCTGGGGAAAGCCGGCCGCGATCACGGCGGTTCCGCATCCGCCGAACGTCAGCCAGAATGTGCCGATGGCCTCGGCCGCGAGCTTTCTGCCGTCCATATTTCAACCCTCCCGCATGTTTGGTTCCGGTACTCGATTCTTCCCCAAATGGTGCCGTGCCTCGAATCTCTGAGGCGTTGATCGAGCTGCCAAAGCACTCGTTCCAGCAGGGTGCCTTCGAGAGCTCGATCTAGATCAAGCGATGAAGATTCCGGATTGCCGGAACTGACCTGCACCTGCTGGGCGCTCTCCAAGGAGGGGAAAAGTGGACTCCATTCGACGTGCTACCTACGCCTGCTCACCGTCAGATCGAGGAGAGAATTGGGCAAGACTTGAGGGAGCGCCTTGAAGCGCCGACAGAGCTGTCCGACCGACAGCCAGCGCTTCCAATCCGTTGCGAAATATCCTGACCGAATAAGTCGTTTTCGAGCCGGTGGCGTAGTCGCCGATCAAGCTATTCATCACCTGCACAAATGTCGCCACCGGCCCGAATGGCTTCGTAGGTGGGCGGATTGCGCGCACGGGGGAAATCCGAGGATTAATTGATATAGGTCAAAACGCCTTTCGTCATTCAAGTCTAAAAACTCTCCTAATAAGGAGGACTGTAGATGAAAGCCGCTTTAGTATTATTCGCCGTGCTGATCGCTAGCATCAGTGGGATGGTGGTGACTACCGGTGGGCCAGCGCATGCTGTGGTGTACTGCCAATACATCGACTATCCCGCGAATTGCGTGGTAAGGCCGGGCGTCCGGCTAGTGGCACGTCCGGTTGCGCGCGCGGCAACCGTCGGAGTTGGGGCGCCAGGCGTTGGCGTACGTCCGGGCACACCCGCTAATCGCGGCGGTCCCGTCAACCGGGCCGGTCGCCGCTAGGCATCTTTAAGTGTCGGTGATCAAAGCCTAGTTGCTGGCTAGAAGAGACGGGCAGCCCGCGCATTGCGAAACCCGGGTCCTGTGGCAAGCACAATGGAATGCTGTGCTCGGAGATTAGGTCCGAGCAGACCTTCAACATTAGCGTAGCCCCCCGCCTTGCGAACTGGACCAACATCGCCGCGAGCAACGTTGCCCAATTTCTGCAGAGCAACGCCGCCGGTGAGCGCGCTAATCCGACCAAACT
The DNA here is from genome assembly GCA_963725185.1 of uncultured Alphaproteobacteria bacterium. Classification (GTDB taxonomy): domain Bacteria; phylum Pseudomonadota; class Alphaproteobacteria; order Rhizobiales; family Xanthobacteraceae; genus VAZQ01. The sequence continues at coordinate 645,199 of CAVRXO010000006.1, read as the reverse complement.
TTTCCTGCTGGGTGCTTCCGCCATGCTTCCGTGGCGAGAGACCAATCAAAACAAGTATCAGCTAAGTCATTGAAATCGTGGCGCGCCCGAGGGGAAGGAAATCCAAAAAGCCAAAATATGCAAGAAGTGCCCATTTCATAAAGATTTACCATGTCGCCAAAACTGTCGCCAACGCAATGTCGCCAACGGCTGTCGCCAGCTATGCTCGGCGCGACCAGCGGAGGCGAAGCACATGGCGAAGGGCAAAACCGATTTCATTTTCCAGCGTCCCGGGTCTGATAACTGGTGGATCAAGCTCCGTTCCGGCGGCCAACGCATTGAACGCTCGCTCGGTACGCCCGACCGCCACCTTGCCGACGTGCTGGCGGCTCCCATGGTCGCGGAGCACAAGGCGCGGCTGTTGGAAGCCCGCCCGCGAATCGAGCCGACATGGCGACATGAACTTGAACCGGGCCGCGAGCACGTCGGTTCCGATGGCGGACGCATCTTTGCAACCGACCGCGAATTGTATCACCTTGACGCTCAGGGCGTCACCATCCGCACAATCCCGAACGGCGGTCCGGCATTCCAGCTTTCCAGCGTGCCGCGACTTGGCTTGACCATCCCGGTTCCTATCGAAGTCACGGACGACGGGAAGCGGCCGATCCTCGCGGTGAAAAACTCCGATGATGCCATCTTTGAGACCTACTTGAACCATGCCAGTATTGACGGCTATTACCGGCGCGAGGCGGAAACCGTGTGGGCGCTGTACAAGACGCTGACCGATAGCAAGCCGCTCAAGGATGCGTCGCGCGACGATGGCCGCAAGCTTGTGGCGTATTTCGAAGGCCAAAAGCTCAAGAGCGCCACTATACAGAAGAAGCTCGCATGGCCGACTGCGGCGGTCAATCTCGCAATCAAAGAGGGGCGCCTGAAATTCAATCCGTTTTCCAGCATCGTTCCGAAGCGCGACGACAAGCAAAAGCGGCTGCCGCTCAGTGAAGCGGACATCAAGAACGCAAAGCGCAGCCTTGACCGACTCGACAAGGGCGATCAGATGCTATTCCGGTTGCTCGCTACCTCAGGAATGCGGTTGTCTGAGGCATTCGAGATTGAAGCCGAACTGAAGGAACGCGGCTGCCGCTATGTCATCGTCGGCAAAAAGACAGAGCAATCCGAGCGCCGCGTGCCATTGCCGGCGGGCGTGCTGCCGCATCTGCCGAAGTCCATCATAGGGCCGCTTTTCAAAGGCGGTGCACCAGCGGCATCGAAGCGGCTCAATCGGTTCTTGAATGATTGCGGCATTGTCGATCCTCGCAAGGTACTCCATTCGCTGCGGCACAGGGCACAGGATCGTTTGCGGGCGGCTGGCTGCCCTGAGGATACCCGTTGGGCGATCCTAGGGCACGAGGAAAAGACCGTTGCCGCAGGCTACGGCGAAGGCTTTCCGGTGCCGTTGCTTAAGCAATGGATCGACAAGATTGGATTTTGAACCGAGTTGGCGAACACTGCAAACGACGCGGCCCATCCTCACACTTCGACCGACAAGCCCTGTCATTGGACGGTCGATGACTTCCAAGTGAAAATTGAACGAAACGTTGATTTGAGGTGCAACCAAGCTGAAGGAACCTATCTCTTAGTCTAAATCGTAGATCTCTTTCGCTGCTCTCAAGCACCACCCTCGACCTCAAGGCTGACCGGCCTTTGTTCAAAGGCATTTACGATGTCCCTTGCGACTTGCGCGCTGTCACCAAATCCTTGATCGAGGCCACCCCCTAGATCCGGGAGATTCTGCGCGGGGCGATGTGCAGGCGGCGCGATCGGGCGGTGGGCGCGATCCGAGAGCCGAAGTCCAGCGGGGTAAAGCGATTTCGCGACAAAAAGCGGCCCGTCATTCGTAGGTCACGGGAGATGGGATGAATTCTTCCACGGAGATCAACGCGTCCCAAGCGCCCGTAGCTCAGCTGGATAGAGCACCAGACTACGAATTTGGGGGTCAGGAGTTCGAATCTCTTCGGGCGCGCCAGAAACCCAATGAACACCGTAATAACGTGGGCGCCGGAAAGTGCGCCATGCAGAATAAAAAAATCTGCATGGCATCTGCATGGCCAAGGGTCCATGGCTTCGACTACAGCACAGAATGGAAAGGAGGGGGAGCGAGGTATCGGCCGCTCGCCATTCAGGAGCTGATTTCAATCAGCCTACGCCCTCGAACCGCGCCACATGCGCATCTTCCAGAATAAATAGTCGCGCAGATCACCGGTGCGTAAACGGCCCGAAACGGGCCCGCTCATAACGGTCTGGTTGGAGGTTGGAGACTCCTCCCGGGCCCACCAATTAATAAAATCAATGGCTTAGCAGACATTCTGGCGACAGTGGAGACAGAGATTGGCGACAGTCGATGAGCGACGGCTCAAAAACGAATAGGGCCACGCTTTCTGAGCCTGGCCCTATTCATTTGGACGCTACCCGACTCACGCCGCGCCTTCTACTGCTACAATCGCCACGTTCGGCGATAGGTCACGCCCGGCTTGCGATCGTACGCGATCGCATAACGCAGCGCGTCGGCGATGTGGTCGAGAGCCGCGTGGACCGTGCTGATCGCCCGGGTGTGCACGTCCGGATAGTCGTTCTTCAATCTATCTTGGTTCATGGATTGAAGAGATGAGATCTTTCACGGTTAACAGCACGGGCATCGCGACGATCGCAGCTACGCCGCTTTGTGCCCAAATTGGCAACGTCCCGCTTGCAGCAGACCGTCAGCGTAGCGCCGCAGACCATCCCGACCGCCCTCGGTTCAGCTGGTTTCCCGGCACCGGCACGCCGCGTGGCAGCGCATCGGTGAACCGACCATGCCCTTCGGGCCCACGTTGGGCCGTTGCCTATTCGGCGTGCGATGGCGCTGCGATGCCGGACGAACTTGTGTATCTTGGGGTGATCGCGAAACCGCGGCGTGAACATGTCATCTTTCCGATCGATCACGATCGCCTTCCACCAACCCAAATCCAGGGTTTCCTGGGCGATCACCAAGTGGCCTGCCGCGACGCCGTCTTGCCTAGCATGCAGTCGACGCCGTCACACTTTGGGAATGAGAAATCGGCGTCACCCACCGGCATTGCGGCGCACGCCCTTTTTACAGAATTTACAGGGTGCGCCCCGCATCGGACGGCAAATGGAGCGTGGCGAAATGATGAAGTGCCTACCAGCAGTCGGCGGGGCTCAATCTACGAATTCTCGGGAAACCTTTCGCCGAACATCGGCCGACCGCTCAGCGCTTCGGTTCGCGACGCTTCATCTTCCATTACCTCCCATTGCTCCACAAGCCGTCCGCTGTCTACCCGCACAACGGTCGCGACAATCCAGTTGCGTGCGCGGCCGGTGCCTGACAGACGCCCATACGCCACGACAAGATCGGCATCCGCGACGATCATCCCCGGCTCATATCTGAGGCTTTTGGGTGCGGCGGTTACGAAGTCAAACAGGCCCTCGCGCCCGGGCCCGATATGCGCGCTGTGCTGAATCAGATTGGGCGACCAATATTGTTCGGCAGCTCGAAAGTCCCGCTTGTTAAACAGCGTATCGAACGCAACAAGCACCAAGGCTTTGTTCGTCGTTTCGCTGGTGACGCTCATCAAGCGAGTCCGCGCGTGGCGAGCCACAGGCGCTTCTACCGCGAAAATGCGCCACGGCAAGGCTAGGTCGCGTCTCTGGCGTTTCAAAATAAAACATTGTGAAATGTTGTGAATTGTTCCGTCAGAGCTTGCCGAGAAGCTGGGCAGCGTCGCGAAGATCTTTGGTCTTGAAGCCCTGTTTGAAGGATTCGTAGACGGGACCTAACGCAGCCCGCGCCTTCGCACGATCGCCGCGGATCAGTTGACGTTCGGCAATGTTCGAGGCAATGCGCAGGCGCCAGCCGAGCGCGTCCTGCTGCTTGGCTAGGAGATCGGCTTGCTGCAACAAGCGCATCCCCACGACGTCGTCCAGATAAGCGGAGGCGAGCCGCATCAACTCGGCCGAGCACCACGAGGTGTGGCGAACCGCGCGGGATCGAATATCTTCGCCCGCGAAAACCGACCATAGGGTCGCAAAGATGTCCTTTTGGGCCGGAATCATTCGGGCCAAGAGGTGACGGGCGGCTGCGGCGTCCATGCCGGATGGTCCAGGGCAGACCTGTAAAGATGAGCCCAGTCATTCCAATGCTCGAACGTCTTCTCGGAGTGCGCCATCGCCACGGTGGCAAACCGGTTCGCGTTCTCGCTATCGCCGCACCAGATGGCGACAGGACAGAGGTTGAATGCTATCGCCCAGCAGGTCGATTGCGCGTGATCGACGGCCAGCGCCCTGGCAAGACATTCCTCGGAGACGCTCATGGCGTCCTCCGCTCTTCCGGTCACCCACAAGACGCGCGACCTTGACCGCCAAGGCAGCCGTGATGTCGTCGATCGCGTAGGCGTCGAGATCCGCGTTTCCACCCGAGCGCGTCGCCAATGCTCTGTCAATTTCCCTCAGCGCCTTCTGTTGCTCTCCGAGATCATGGTAGGCGCGCGCCAACATGCGATGGCGCCTTGTCTTCGCGTGCGGACCGCTCACGGTAACACTTGCTTCTGCGAACTCTTGCGCGAATTCGGCTTCCGCGCGATAGTTTCCCCAATTGCCGGAGACTCCGTAGAGCATCCAGAGGATGTTGAGCTCGTGGGCTTTCGACTCGAGCTTGCGAGCCAGGAAGAGGGAGCGCTTCATTCGGCTTATGACGTCGTTCGTCGGTCCGTCGCTGTAGTATTGCGCTAGCGCGAGCGCCACCTCAAGCGCCAATTCATCCTTCGTGCGCCTCGGCCGAACCTCAAGGATGTGGGCCAACGCAGGTTGAAGGTAGTGGCGATGCTCTATCAGACGCGACGCCCGCATCCACAAGGGGAGCGCATTCGACACCAATTCGACCCCTGCGCTCACATCATGTCCTTCCGCAAGAGCCCAATCGAGGCAGGCGCGCGCGTTATCTGAATTACGAATGCAGCACGCGAGCCACCCGAACTTCGGGCCGTCATCCTTTGCCGATTCCGCGGCGTATTGCGCTATGATATAGAAGGTCAGCGCTTGATACGCGGTGTCGACTTCGTTGGCGTCGGCGAGCATCTCCTTCGCAAAGGCGCGGGTCGTCTCGGCAAGCCGATAGCGCGCACTGTCGTCGGTCACTTCGGCGATAAGGATCGACTTGGCAACCAGACTGACCACGCCATGCAGCACGGTGAGCTCCGGTATCCCGGCGCGCCCGCCGAATCCGACGGCGTCCGATAAGTCGAACCATGCCGGGAAGACCGAAAACCTGCGGACTAGCACGCGCTCGCTGTCGTCGAGCAACTGGCAGCTCCACTCAAGCGTCGCGCGGAGGCTTTGATGCCGCGGTACAGCGGTGCGTTGTCCCTGGGAAAGAAGCGTAAAGCGGTCGCGCAGCCCGTTCGCTAGTTGCTTGAGACTGAACGCTTCCGCCCGCGCCGCCGCCAGCTCGAGAGCGAGCGGTACGCCGCCGAGTCTGCGGCAGATTTCGATCGCAAACGGTGCTTCTTTGTCGGTCAATGAGAAGCCACCGACCGTCTCGGCGATGCGTTGCACCAAGAGCTTCACAGCGGAAAACGAAAGACACTCCCGCGCTGTGAGTTCGACGTCGCCTTCCGGATATCGAAGGGGCGGAAGCCGGTGCGCCCATTCACCATCGACGCGAAGGGGCTCGCGGCTCGTGGCCAAAATCCGGATTCCCTTTCCACATTTCAGCACGGCGGTCACGAAAGCCGCGGCCGCCTCGAGAACGTGTTCGCAATTGTCGAGTACGACGAGACCTTCCCACGCGCGGACCGCGACCAGGACCTGCGCGCGCGCACCCGGCGCCGGATCCACCTCGAAGACGCGAGCCGCGGCGGCCCACAACTGCTCGGCGTCGTTGACGGTGGTGAGGTCCACGAAGGTAATGTCGCCGCCATTGGTGCGTCGCCAAAGATCGGCGACGGCCATCGCCAAGCTCGTTTTGCCGATCCCACCCGAGCCGACGATGCTGACAATACGATTTTCTATCAATTCCCGGGACACGCTTTCGGCGTCTTGCGCGCGTCCAATCAGGCGGCCGGGTTCCCGCAGCGCGTCTCGAGACGAGCCGTCCTCCGGCGGGGCGTTTTCGCCGCTTTGGACGGGCGCGACGAAACGGTAACCCCGGCCGGGGACATTCTGGATGTAACGACGCCCATCGCGGCCGTCTCCAAGAACCTTGCGCAGCGCTCCGATATTGGTGCGCAGGTTGGACTCGTCGACCCACACACCGCTCCAGACGGTTTCCATAAGTTTGTTCTTGGTAACGACCTCGCCCGCGTTCTCGATCAAAAGCTGAAGCAGCCCCATGGCCCGGCTGCCGACGCGCAATGGCTGACCTCCATCGAACAATTGTTGTTGCGACGGAAAGAAACGGAACGTGTCAAACGATAGAACTTTCTCTCGAACATCCATGGTTGCACCGACGGCGCGGATCATACGCTATCCCAGGCAAGATCCCTTACAACATTCTAAAGCCTTTGTCTTGGCCAGGTATGACCCAGAGACTGTAGTCGTCGGCCTGGCGGCCGGACTTGCCCCAACCACGCAGGTACACCGCGATACAGCGGAAGCCGTGGCGGAGCCGCTCTATGACCGAGGACCAGGTGCGCCGCGAGCCGCCCGAATAGTGGATGAAGACCAAAGCCGGGCTACCTTCACCCCGTTCTTCGGCGCAAATCTCCAATCGCCCTGTGAGGATGCTATGACCTTGGGTGCTCATGGGATGACCTCCGGGGCGATAGCGCCTTTTGTGCGCTGGTTACTCTTTGAACGGAGTAGCTCTCAGCTGACTGGCGAAGCTGGGACAGTGGCAGCCCGGTACGTGGTCGTTGGCAATCTCACACATCCACGTCATGGCGGCGCTCTTCGGCGCCTGTGCGATGGTTTCGACCACGGCGGTGAAGAAAGTTTTCTTGAAGTCGTGCCGGGGAAACGCTTCGATCGTTTCTGCGACGACGGCCAGCGGCAGTCTGTCGAGCTCGAGCCCAATCACGTCGACACCGGCGCCGATATGGACGAGGGCGATTTCAGGACGTTTGCGCGAGGCGATGCCAACGGACGTGTGAAACGCAATCGCATCCCAGATGATCTCTCGCCTCTCCGGATTGACGCCTTGATCCTTCAGGAAGGCATCCGCCGCATCGGCTCCCACCACTTCGAAGCGTTCAGCGCCCCGGAATTCTGCCGTAAGCCCCAGGTCGTGCAGCACAGACGCGAGAAAGAAGAGTTCCTCATCGTAGCGCAGGTTCTGCGCCTTCCCGACCAGGGCGCCGAAGACGAACGTCCGGAGCACGTGATTCCAAACTACGGCCGGCGAGACCCGAAAGGCCAAATCTACGGCCTTCTGCGCCAGAACGCTGTCGGGGAATCTGACGCCCGCGATCTCCCGCGGCAACGCGATCTTTCTGTGCATGATGCTCTCACTGCGGGATGAAACTTAAGCGGCCTCGCCAAACCCGACGATGTTTTGTACAAACGCGCACAAAATATAACGAGGGAGGTTATTGTATGCAAGTACGCACAAAACTGGCCACGCGGGGTGGACGCCCGCGGAAGTTCGATGAAGCCGAGGCGCTGGGGAACATGCAGCGCCAGATTTGGACAACCGGCCTATCCGGCATCTCGTTGGATGGCATCGCGCGTTCGGCCGAACTCAATCGTCCAAGCCTCGCGGCGGCGTTTGGAGACAAGGACGCGATCTACACTAAGGCCGCGGCACAGTATGTCGCGATGATGGACGCGCGGATGAATGAGGCGATCGGGATCGCCGACCTCGGCGCAGCGCTTACCGCGGTGTTCGACGCGGCGATCGAAATTTACACAACCGATGGCCCGAACGGTTGCTTCCTGCTGTGCACCGCGCCAGCGGAGGCACTGACCAACCCGGTCTGTCGAACCATCCTCGATCAGGCAGTCAAGGCGATTGACACCCTATTCCTGCGACGATTGGCGTTGGAACAGGAGCGAAGAACGGCAAGTCCAGCCGATCTTCAGCTGCTCGCCGCCCAGCTCGGGGCGACGATGCACAGCGTGTCCCTACGGGCTCGCGCCGGCTGGTCTCCGAAACGTCTGCAAAGATTGGCCGCCGGAACGATCCGTTACGTCGTCGGCGAGATGATGGGGGAGATCCGTCGCAATGAAGACACTGACAGGTCCGGCAAGCGGCGTCGAACCCATCGAACGTGATCCGAAGGGGGGAGCGTTATGGGCAGCACGCCGCGAGATCCTTTACAACATTTCACAAGGTTTGTTTTCCCGGGGGCGTGGTTGACAAGGCACCATACCCGAAGGGTTGCCCGCGTCCATTGGGCGCCTCGAACGACCTGTCGGCATCGTACCGACGTCGCTGTATTCGCGATCGACCCGCAATCCGCGGCCGGAGAAGTCCATGACCCACGTTATCAAGGTGAACGGTGGCACGCACAGCGTCGACGCGCCCGAGCGGATGCCGCTGCTCTGGGTGTTGCGCGACGTGCTGGGGATGACGGGCACCAAGTTCGGCTGCGGCATCGCCCAGTGCGGGGCGTGCACGGTTCATCTCGACGGACGGGCCGTTCGCTCCTGCCAGCTGCCCATCGGCGCGGTCGGCGATCGCGCGATCACGACCATCGAAGGTATCGGGGCAACTCCCGCCGGCGCAAAAATTCAAAAAGCCTGGCTCGAGCTTGAGGTGATCCAGTGTGGCTATTGCCAGCCCGGGCAGATCATGTCCGCCACCGCTTTGCTGGACGCCAATCCGCAGCCGGACGATGCCGCGATCGACGCTGCGATGGCCGGAAATCTATGCCGCTGTGGCACGTACGTACGTATCCGCGAGGGGATTAAGCATGCCGCGCGATCCTGATCCGACCTTTTTTGGCGGCGCCGGATCGACGCGCCGTGCTTTGCTGCGCGGCAGCGCCGCGCTCATGGGCGGTCTTTTGATTGGAATTGATCTGCCCACGCGCGCGCGCGCGGACGAGCCGGTCCCGACCGGTGCGCGCTTCAACGCCTTCGTCCACGTAGCTGCCGACGGCACCGTGACCTTAACACTGCCGGCGGTGGAGATGGGACAGGGCGTGTATACCTCGCAGGCCCAGTGCCTGGCCGAGGAACTTGATATTGGGCTCGACAACGTGATCGCCGCACACGCGCCGGCTGACCAGGCCAACTATGCGAATCCGGTTTTCACAATCCAGGCGACGGGCGGCTCCACGACGACACGGGCGTGGACCGGACCGCTTCGAAAGGCTGGAGCAACCGCTCGCGCCCTGCTTGTGCAGGCAGCGGCCGCGAGATGGGGCGTCGCTCCGGCCGGACTCACCACGGAGAATGGCATCATCACAGATACAGCGAGCGGGCGATCGATCCGGTACGGGGACGTCGCGGACCAAGCAGCCGGCCTTCAGCCACCTGCCGGCGTCAAGCTGAAGGATCCGTCCCGGTTCAGCCTGATCGGCAAACCCGTTCACCGCATCGACACGCGCGACAAGGCCGCCGGCAAAACGGTTTACGGCATAGACGTCATTCGGCCGGGAATGACGTTCGCCACGCTCATGCAGTCGCCGGTGATCGGCGGCAAGGTTGGCTCCGTCGACCAATCGAGAGCGCTTGCGATCCCCGGAGTGCGGCAGGTGGTGGTGCTCGATGATCTCGTCGCGGTGGTCGGCGACAACACTTGGGCGGCGATGCAGGGGCTGGACGCGCTTGCGATTGAATGGGCGCCCGGCGTCCATGCCGACCTCGATCAAACCCAACTCTGGAAGGACATCGAGAAAGCGTCCGAGGGTGCGGGCGTCGCCGCCAGGAAGGAGGGCGACGCGCCGGCCCGGCTGAACGAGGGAACGCTGTTCGATGCAACCTACGAGCTGCCCTTCCTTGCCCATGCCCCCATGGAAATGACGAACTGCACTGTACACGTCCATGACGGTCAGTGCCAGATTTGGGTCGGTACACAGGTGCCCGGGTTCGCGCAGGTCGGCGCCGCCAAGCTGCTCGGAATTGATGCCGCGAAAGTCACGATCAACAATCACTTGATCGGCGGGGGCTTCGGCCGCCGGCTCGAAGCCGATGGTGTCGCCACCGCCGTTCGTATTGCTGCGCACGTCCAGGGGCCGGTGAAGGTCGTATGGTCGCGCGAAGAGGACATTCGCCAGGAACTCTATCGTCCACTCTACCATGTGCGCCTCAAAGCGCGGCTGGTGAACGGAAAGATCAGCGCCTGGCACCATCGCATCACCGGCGCCTCGATTATGGCGCGTTGGCTGCCCCCGGCCTTTAAGGACGGCATCGATATCGATGCGGTGGATGGGGCAGTGGAGACTCCGTATGCCGTGGGTGACATCCTGGTCGAATACATCCGCCATGAGAGCGTCATTCCGGGCGCGTTCTGGCGCGCGGTCGGCACGAATCCCAATCTCTTCTCGATCGAGTTGTTCTTGGATTTGATTGCGCGCAAAACCAATGTCGATCCCGTGGCGTTCCGGCGCGGTATGCTCGAGAAAAACCCCCGCGCCCTTGGCGTCCTCAACCTCGTTGCCGAAAAAGGAGCGTGGGGGACACCGGCGCCGGCCTCGCCTTTCGGCGCGCGGCGGGGACGCGGCGTCGCGTTTGGGTATGTCTTCGGCAGCTACCTCGCGGCGATCGCTGACGTCGCGGTGAGCGATGCGGGCGATGTGCGCGTCACCCGCGTGGTTATCGCCGCGGATGTCGGTGCCGTCATCAACCCGGACGTCGTCATGGCACAAATGCAGGGCGGTGTCGTGTTCGGGCTCGCGGCGGCGCTTCACGGCAAGATCACCTTTGCCGGTGGGCGGGTCGAGCAGGGAAACTTCAACGACTATCGCATCCTGCGTATCGACGAGATGCCGTCGATCGAGGCGCATATGATCCCCAGCGCGGAGGATTACGGCGGCATCGGCGAACCTGGCACGTCAATCGTGCAGCCCGCCGTCGCCAACGCGGTCTTCGCGGCGACCGGTGTGCAACTCACCCGCATGCCGATCGATGCAGCGCTGATTGCGAAGGCGGTCTGAGCCATGCTGACCAAGGGAACGATACGCATACTCGCCGCGATCGTGATCGTCGGAGGGATCGTGGCGGCCGCCGTCGCCGGATGGATGGTGTTCCAACCGGGCCCCTATGCCTTCGCCACGGGTACGCCCGTCGAATTTGCCGCTTACCGAGGCGGTCCCTCGCCCGCAGGAATCCCTGCCGAACTCTCCAACGCTGACGCGGCGACGAAGGGCGCCTACATCGCCCGCATGGCGGACTGCGCGGCCTGTCACACCGCAAAGGGGGGAGCGCCCCTCGCCGGCGGGCGCGCTTTCGTTTTGCCGTTTGGTACCATCTACACGCCGAATCTGACACCTGATCCCGAAACAGGAATCGGCAAGTGGACCGACACCGACTTCCTTAACGCGGTGCATCGCGGCGTCGCACCGAATGGCTCACACTATTTTCCTGCCTTTCCTTACCCCTCTTATACACTGCTGACAGATGAGGACGTGTTGGCGATCAAAGCCTATCTCTTTTCGCTCAAGCCGGTGAAGCAGGCGAATAAGCCCAACACCTTCGCATTTCCGTTCAATCAACGGTGGCTCATGACGATTTGGGCGGGTCTGTTCAATCCGAACCACCGCTTCCGCCCGGTGGAGGGGCAAAGCGCGGAATGGAATCGGGGTGCCTATCTGGTCGAGGCGGCGGGTCATTGCGGTGAGTGCCACACGCCGCGCAACCTGATGCAGGCGCTCAACCAGAGGCATAAGTTCGCGGGCGGCGTCGCCGAGGGTTGGAACGCCTACAACATCAGTGCCGAACACGTCACTGGGATAGGCGACTGGTCGGCGGAGGAACTCGCTGCGTACCTGTCGACCGGCGGCGCCAAGGGCCGCGGCGTGGCATCTGGCCCCATGAGAGAAGCGGTTGAGCTTAGTCTCTCGGGCCTGACGAAATCCGACATCGCTGCCATTGTCACCTATCTGCGCAGCGTGCCGGCGGTCGCGAGCGATCTGCCGAGTTTCTGGTGGCCCAGCACCGGCGACGCCACAGCTTGCGCAAGTCGACAATCCGCTGGGGAAGCGCGTGTTCGAGGGCAGTTGTGTCTCCTGCCACGCCTGGAGCGGCGCCGGGGAGATCATCGGAGAGGCGCAGCTCACGGGCGTGCGGGCCGTCAACGATCCGAGCGCGCAGAATGTTGTTCAGATGATTCTCGGCGGGGCCGGCAGGCCGAGCGTTTCGCATTCTTACATGCCGAGCTTCGCCCGCTCCTATTCCGATGACGAGATCGCTGCGGTCGCCAACTATGTGACGGCGCGCTTCGGCAGCGCGCAATCGCGTGTCACGGCGGCCGACGTCGCGAATGCCCGCCGGCTGGACTGAGGAGGTGACAACAAGTCCGAGGCATCGCCCATGACGGAAGAAGCGCCGATGCCGGCCGGCCCTTCAGCGCGGCGACCGGGCGAAAACTGGCTCGCACTCGTCCGAAAGAGTGGGACGCCTGAATTCGCGGCCGCCTTAGCGGCGAACCCAGTCCTCCACACGTCCGTTCTGAGCGGACCGTGTGCCGGCGTCGAAACCATCGCGACGGTGCTAAAGGCCTCGACGGGGGGGATGTACGACACGCTGGTTTTCACGCACGAAACCGTCGACGGGCCGAAGACATATCTCGAATGGGAAGGGAAAGCCTTTGGCAAATCCGTTAGCGGTAGCACGATCCTGACGCGCGACGCAGCTGGCTTGATCCAAAGCATACAAATCTATCACCGACCGCTGCCCATGGTTCTGCAGTTCTCGGCCGAGCTCGAACGTCGGTTGATGGGAAGGGTCTCCCCGAGCCTGTTCGCCAGTCGCAATTGACAATCGTGCTGAACAAGCTGACGCCAGCGCGATCGCGCCGCCGTCAAAACGCGGTTGAACGCGAACGGGGGTCTGGGTGCGGGATGTTCCAACGACTTTGGATGAGCTGCTGCCGACGCCGCCAGCGCAAGCGTGAGTACACGAAAGTATAGCGCAGCCATTCATGTATACATCGCGGGCTATTCGCGCCGGCCGACTCGGGCTCTAGACCGAGTGGTCGAAGGCGCGCTTGGTTGGGCGGATTGGCCTGGATGTCTGAACCGTAAACCAGAGGAAAAGGCGCCATGACCAACCTCATACCAAGGGTTCGATCGTTTAACGGACGCCGCGTGCGTTATGAAACCACGCGTTCGTTTGACGAAGTGCTGGCCGCGTTACGAACGGCGCTAGGAGATGCCACGCAAGGAGAACTGAACCAAGCGGTTCATGATTGCGCGACCGAGCAAGCCTTTGCGCAACGGATGCAAGAAATCGCTGGCGATAGCGGCTTCATGTTATTTTTTGAGATGGATCATGGCGCATGGTTAAAGACCTTCGGTATCCAGCGAAAGGTCGTCCGTTGGATCTTCGGAAATCCAGTCATCGCCTACACGATGCTGAGGTACGACATCGCAGCGGGCTTGTTTGCCCCAATTGAATTCCTTCTGTTCGAAAGCGAGTTCGGCGACGGAAGCGTATTGGTTTATGACGTGCCGTCCTCCCTCATGGTGATCGAGGATAATCCCCCGCTTTTGGAGGCGGCGGAAGCTCTGGATCGCAAGCTCGCAGAGCTGGTCGAACGCGTCGTGTGAGCATGTAACGGGGGCGAACCGAACGATCGCGCTGCGCGCGGTAGCTATCGGTAACCGGTACGACGCCCTTCATTAGACGGCATCGAAGCGTCCGGCTACCCAACAGAGCCACGGGGCACCAATCTCAAACGTGGCTGCGACCGCCCATTTCGGGCCGTGGTGTCCAAGACGTCGGGAGGACTGGAGCCGTTTTCTGATGCAGACCGCGCGATCGTCAACCAGGTGACGGGGCCATCGCTACCGCGCATCCAGCCGTTCGACGTCGCGACGCTTACCCGCTGAACCGCAACAGCGCATATGAGCTATCGGTCACGGTGGCCTCCTTTGCGGTCTCTTACAATATTTCACAGCGATTGATTTGGCATCGGACCGGCCGGCATAGAAAATTCCAGCCGTGGATCGGAAACCAAGAGATGCCCATGCCGAACTACATTCATCGCGGACCCACTCCGGGCGCGCGCAAACAGCGTCGAAAAAGGTAGGCAAACCATGGCAAGCGCTTCGACCTATCGGGCGGTGCAGGCGGTGAGCCCTGGCAAGCTGGAGCTCACCGAACCTGCCGGTCGTCGAGCCGCCCGCGGGCCATGTCCGGATCCGCGTCGAGGCCTGTGGCGTCTGCCATTCGGACTCGGCGACGGTCGAAGGCGTCTTGCCGATCCAGTGGCCCAGGGTGCCTGGACACGAAGCGGTCGGACGGATCGACGTTGTCGGCGAAGGTGTCGAGGGATGGACTGTGGGCCAGCGGGTCGGCATCGGCTTTCTCGGCGGTGCCTGCGGCTACTGCGAATACTGCCGCGACGGCGACCTCGTGAACTGCGTGAACCAAGGCTACACCGGCGTGCAGCACGACGGCGGCTACGCCGAGATGATGATCGCCAAGGCCAGCGGGCTGATCGCGGTGCCGGACGATCTCTCGGCCGTCGCCGCCGCACCCCTGTTGTGCGCGGGCCTCACCACGTTCAGCGCGCTGCGCAACTCGCCGGCGCGCGCTGGCGACCTGGTCGCGGTGTTCGGCGTCGGCGGCCTGGGTCACCTGGGCGTGCAGTACGCCCGCCGCATGGGCTTCGAAGTCGTCGCGATCGACCGCGGCGACGACCGCGCCGAGCTGTCGAAGAAACTCGGCGCGCACCACTACATCGACAGCTCCACCACCGATGTCGCCAAGGCCCTGCAGGAGCGAGGCGGCGCGCAGGTCGTCCTGGCGACTGCCTCGGGCGGCAAAGCCGTCGCCGCCGCCGTCGGCGGTCTGCGGCGTGGCGGCGTGGTGATCGCCCTCGGCGCCTCGGACGAGCCAATCGAACTGTCGGCGTTTGAGTTGCTGTTCAAACAGCTTGGGGTCGATGGCGCCCTTACGGGGACGCCGAAGGCCGGCGACGCGACGCTGCGGTTCAGCGCCATGAGCGATGTCGCCGCGATGGTCGAGACCATGCCGCTCGAGCGCGCGCCGGAAGCCTATGCCCGGATGATGTCCGGCCAAGCCCGCTTTCGGATGGTTTTGACGATGGCGTAGCCCGCGCCATCGCCAACAGCAGCCCGAATGGAGGTCCTATGAGCAACGCGCTGGACGTGAAGGCGATCACCAAGAAGTTCTTCGCCGCATACGACGCTCACGATGTCGACGGCATGCTGGCCCTGTGCGCCGACGACGCCCAGGGACGCTACCTGCCCTACGGCAAGAACAGCTTCATGCCGATCCGGGGCGGCCTTGAAAAAATCTGGCGCGGCTTCCCGCAGGCCGTCCCCGATTTCGGGGTCGAGATCGTCGAACTGATCGAAGGCGAAGACAACACCGTCACGGTGCAGGCCTTGCTCGGCGGGACGATGCCGGCCGACGTCCCTGGCCTCGTAAAGAAGGGCGAGGTGACCGCATCGCCCATGCGTACATCATCCGCTACGACGCGGACGGCAAAATAACGCGCCTGGACTGTTACTGGGACAACACCGCCATCAACGCCATCAAGGCGAGCGCCCTGTAAGCGTATTCTGGAGAAGCTCCAATGAACAAGTTCCAGGACATCTTCGACGCGCAGAAGGCGCTGTTCGCCTCGGGCGTCACCCGCACCTACGAGTGGCGGGTCGGACCAGCTCGATCGTATGGCCCGCATGATCCGCGAGAACGAGGCCCGCTTCCAGGAGGCGATGGCCAAGGACTTCAAGACCGCCTCCCAGGAATACATCTTCGAGACCCAGGCCTCGGCGGGCGAGTCCGAGGTGCAGAAGATGCAGCTCAAGGGGTGGATGAAGCCGGAGGAAGCGCCGGTGCCGAAGTTCCTGGCCAAGACCGGCCACAAGGGGATGGTCTATCGCGAGCCCTACGGCGTCGCGCTGATCATTGGTCCGTTCAATGGACCCCTGCTGCTGCTGATCCGTCCTGCGCTGGCGGCGCTGGCGGCCGGCAACACTTGCATCCTCACCCTGAGCGAAGCGCTGCCGGCGACGACCGCCGTGCTGCTCGACCTGGTGCCGAAGTATTTCGACCCTGCGGCCGTCACCGCCGTGCCCGGCGGCAAGGAGACGAACACCGAGCTCCTGAAGCTGCCGAACGACTTCATCTTCTTCACCGGCAGCACCTTCGTCGGCAAGATCGTCGCCCGCGCGGCCGCCGAGACCCTGACGCCGGTGCTGCTGGAACTCGGCGGCATGAATCCGGCCGTCGTCGACGAAACCGCCAACGTGCCCGATGCGGCCAAGAAGATCGTCTGGGGCGCGATGGCCTGGGGCGGCCAATGGTGCACCTCGCCCGGCTACGCCTATGTCCACGAGTTGGTGGCCGAGCAGTTCGTGGCCGAGGCCAAGAAGGCGCTCATCGAGCTCTTCGGCGACGATCCGAAATCCAACCCCGACTATTCGCGCATCATCAATGAGCGGGCGGTCGATCGTCTGGCCGGCCTCATCGACCCCAGCAAGGTGATCGCCGGCGGCAAGTCGGACCGTGACGCGCACTACCTCGATCCGACGCTGCTCTATCCCATCACCTGGGACGACAAGATCATGGAGGACGAGATCTTCGGACCGATCCTGCCGATCCTGACCTATAAGTCCTTCGACGAGGCGATGGCGCGTATGGCGAAGCCCGGCCGCCCGCTGGCGGGGTTCATCTTCAGCAAGGACCAGAAGACGATCGACCGCTTCATCGGCCAGCTCTCGTTCGGCGGCGGCGGTGTGAATCTGGTCAATGTCCACCTGTTCGTGGAGACCATGCCGTTCGGCGGGACCGGGACCGCGGGCATGGGCCACTATTACGGAAAGTACGGCTTTGACGCGCTCTCCCACGCCAAGTCGATCCTGATCTCTCCGCCCGACGTCGCGATCGATCACCTCTACTCGCCCTTCACCGAGGCGAAGAATCGAGAGCTGGCGGGGTGGTTCGAGTATTGAGGCGTCCAGCATTGGCCTTGAGCTCGGGTCCGTCTGGCGCCGCCTGGGCGCTGAGGTCGAGGTCGTCGAATTCCTCGACCACATCCTCGGTGTCTACATGGTAGGCCCCGCGGTCAGCGAATTCGTCAGTGAGGTCTGCCTGGCCATGGAGTTTCGCGCCGACAGCGAGGATGTCGCCCGAACCTTCCACCCGCCCCCACACGGTCGGAGGCGCTGCGGCAGGCCGCGATGGGCGTCGATGGTTGGACAATGCAGGCCTAACCGCCCGGGAAGTCGGCGGAAATGGCTGCTGCGTTCGGAGGAGGTGCTCGCGGGGAACGGAAACGAGAAGCCAGACTGCGGAACGGAGAGAGACATGGCCTTGGCGCGCTTGAAGTCGGTAGCCGGCGTTGCAGTTCCTGATACGGCGCTGTGCAACGCCGCGCTAGACCTGTTGGAGTTCAGTTCGCCCGACTTTCTCTGCACGCATTGCATCCGCACATATATTTTCGGGAGCCTTGCCGTCCGGAGCCTCGGCCGCTCGGTGGTCGATGAGGAGGCGGCGTTCTGCGGCGCGGTGTTGCACGACCTCGGCCTGATTCCTCCCTACCGCCGCGACAATCGGTTCGAGGTGGATGGTGCGGATGCCGCTCGCGCGTTCTGTGCGGAACATCAGGTGTCGCCGGAGCGCGCCGATCTAGTTTGGAAGGCGGTCGCGTTACATACCTCCCCGGGGATCCCGACTCGGTTAGCGGACGAAATAGCGCTGGTCCATCTCGGCGCCGGGCTCGATTTCCTGGGTCTGGGTCTTGATCAAGTGTCGCCACAACTGATCGAGGAAACGCTCGAAAAGTTTCCGCGGATGAATTTCAAAGCCGAATTCCGCAATTTGTTGGTCGAGCACTGTCGGAATAATCCAGCCGTCCAGATCTTAACCTGGACCGATGACGTGGCACGCACCGCCGGTTGCACAATGCACGGCCAGCCAATCCCGACCGCGTCACAAATCATGTTTGGCGCCCCGTTCGACGAATGATCCAAGTTCTTGGTCTTACATGGCGATTGCGGCAGATAGATAGGAGAGATTTATGGAAGACCCCAAACAGCTCGCCATTCGTGCACTGACGGGCGCGTTCATTGACCGGGATCCGAGCGTGGTAGAGCGCTATTTCGCCCATGATTACATTCAGCATAATCCGGCGATTCCGAACGGGCCGAAGGCCATTGCCGGCTTCATTGCTGGTTTGAGCAAGCATTTTTCCTATCAGCCCGGTATGGTCGTAGCGGAGGGCGATTTGGTGATGGTCCACGGTCGCTACGTCGGCTTCGGATCGAAGCCAATGATTGCGGTCGACATTTTCCGCGTGGCGAACGGCAAGTTGGCTGAGCATTGGGATGTGCTACAGGAAGAAGTGCTCGCGTCGACGACGGCGAGCGGCAACCCCATGTTCACACGCCCTTAAGGTGCCCGGCTAAAGGAGGTCGCTCCTCCCGGCGCAATATCGGGCGCTGGGTTCGCGGCGATTAGCCGGAATCGCTCCTTCAGGTCCACGATCGCCCTTTACAGAATTTCACACTGTTTGCTTTGGCATCGGATGGACCGGCCTAGATAATCGCGAAACCTGCGTCGCCACCTGATGTCGCGATCGGACGACCATTTCGCTCTTTGCGCCGGAAAGACGCGGCGGCGGAGGTGGAGTGCGAATACCGACGTTTCGCTGCTCAAGGGAGAAACGAATTTGGCGACCGCGCGCGCGAGCAACATCACGGCCCCCACGCAGTTCATCGCCGCGAAAGACGGGCGATACGCCTACCGGCGATTTGGCGGTGGCTCGGGGCTTCCGCCTATGTGCCTTCAGCACTTCACGGGAACGCTCGACAATTGGGATCCCGCCCGTCACCGATCCCAGAATGATCTGATAATCACACTTTACGAGGTTCCGAGCGAAAACATCTTGTTCGGCCAAGGCGAGGCCCAGCGGGCCCATATCTCGGCGGAAGCGACCCAGCACTGACGATGGCATGCTATGAGCGAGGCTCGAACGGAAGCTGCGCCGGCACGAACGGCGGTGGCGCCACCCACCCCCGAGCCGCCGTCGTCGGCGCCTAAACGGCCGGTGACGAGTTGCGTTCCGGGTATCATCGTCGCCGGGATCATCACTGCGGTCGCCACGCTGTCAATCTACTATCTGGTCCGTGGTCAGCCACTGCTCGTGCAGGGCGAGGCGGACGCGACGCGCTTCGACATCGCGGCGCGGGTCGACGGGCGTGTTGCCGAGATCCCGGTGATGCGAGGACAGAACGTCAACGCCAACGCGGTGTTGGTGCGAATCGACAATCCCGAGACGATTGCCAAGCGGGAGCAGGCGATTGCCGCTAAGGCCGTCGTTGACGCGCAAATGGCCAATATCAATGTCGGGACGCGGCCAGAGGTTGTCGCAGCGCGCAAGGCCGCGCTCGACCGGGCGCAAGCAGCTCTCGTGCTGGCGCAGCAAACCTACGAACGCATCCGCCAGTTGGCCGAGCACGGCAACACGCCACAGGCCCGGCTCGATCAGGCGACCGACAGCCTTGGTGAATCGGAACGCGCCGTGGACCAAGCGAAATCAGCCTACGAGCAGGCGGTCAACGGTTATACCAAACAGGAGCGCGAGATCGCGGCGGCAAATGTTGGCAAGGCGCTCGCAGACATCAAGGCCGTTCAGTCGATCATCGATCAGATGGTGATCTACGCGCCGGTGGCCTCGCAGGTCTACCAGCGTAACGTCGAGCCCGGCGAATACGTCTCGCCCGGTCTGCCGCTGGTGACGCTGATCGATCTCAATGACCTGTGGATCCACTTCGACTTGCGCGAGGACCTAGTCAAAACCATAAAGGTCGGCGACCGCTTCGATGTCCGCATCCCGGCACTTGCCGACCGCCGCATCGCGGTTGAGGTCAGGCTGATCGCCACTAAGGGCGAATATGCGAGCTGGCGGGCCACTCGCGCCACCGGCGATTTCGACCTTCGTACCTTTTCGATCCGCGCTTATCCGGTCGACAAGGTGCCGGAGCTTCGGCCCGGCATGAGCGCATACTTGGACTGGGACCGATGAAACCGCCTCAGAAGCCCGGTTTCTGCCGGGTCGCCCGGCGCGAATGGCAATGGCTGCTGCACGATCCAGTGGCACTGAGCCTGATCTTCGGTGTGCCGCTTTTTGCTTTCGTGGTTTTGTCGCTCGCCTTCAGCCATCCGGTGATCCGCGGCCTCGGCGTAGTTGTCGTTGACGAGGATCGCTCCGAGTCCTCACGCGCCATCGTGGAGCAGGTGGCGGCTTCACCCAATCTCAGCATCGTCGAGCGTACCGGCGATCTCGCCTCTGCGGCCCGAACGATCCGGGCGGGGGACGCGATCGCGGCTATTTACATTCCGGCCGATTTCGAGCGTGACCTCAAAGCCGAACGCCGGCCCCAAGTCGTCGCTTTCTATAATCAGCAGTTTCTGACCGCAGCCGGCGTTGCGTCGTCGGGCCTCAGCGACAGTCTCTCCGCCGCTACGGCGAGCGCCGCGGGGCCCGCAGCGCCGAAGGCGGCCCGCATCGGCGCGCTGGTCCCCGAAACCATCGCCCTGGTCAACCCCGAGCGCAACTACGCCCAATTCCTGCTGCGCACGCTGTTGCCGGTGGTGCTCCACGCTATAATCACGCTCGCGGGCGGCTATTCGGTCGGCTCCGAGTTTCGCCACCGCAGCATGCGCGAGTGGCTCGAAAGCGCCGGCGGCAATCCGATCACCGCGCTCGCCGGCAAACTCGCCCCGCTGTTCGCGATTTTCTTTTTCATCATGCTATCCGTGCCTCTGATCCTCGAAGGCATCTTCAACATCCGGTTCAACGGCAACGCCCCGATGATCGTGATCGCTGCGTCGCTGGTGATCATCGCCTATCTGGCGCTCGGCGCCTTGCTTCAGCTGCTGGTGCGTGACCTGCCCACCGGGCTCGGCCTTAGCGGACTCATCGTCTCGCCAGCGTTTGGTTTTGCCGGTGTGGGATTTCCGGTTCTCGGCATGAATGCGTTTTCGGTCGCCTGGGGGTCGATGCTGCCGTTGCGTTGGTACATGGCGGTGCTGCTGGGGCAAGCGGCGCGGGGCCTGCCGCTTCAGGACTCCGCGCGCCCGTTTACGGCACTGGCCGGGCTGGCAACGCTTTTCTCGCTTCTTGCGCTACTGCGCCTGCGCGCGCTGGCGGCCGGCACGGGCCTGAAAGAGCCGCCGCCGCCACCGGCCCCGCCGGCCGCCGCGCCGCGGAGCGCCGGCCAAGCCTTTGCGGCCGAGTGGGGACGGGTGCTCGGGATGCCCGGTCCGTTCATCATCATGATCTTGGCGCCGCTGATCTACGGCGTGTTCTATCCGCAACCCTTTCTCGGCCAGATCCTACGCAAGATTCCAATTGCCGTCGTCGACAACGACCTCAGCGATCTGAGCCGCAGCATCGTGGAATTTCTGGACGCCAGCGGTGCGGTCAACGTGGCGGTGCGAGCCGATACCCTCGCCCGGGCGCACGCCGCGGTGGACCGAGGCGAGGCCTTTGCGGTGGTCGGCATCCCGCCCGGCACCGAGCGGGACGTGCTCAAAGGCACGGCAGCTCACATTCCGATCTACGCCGACGCCACCTACCTGTTCATTTTCCGGACGACGGGAAGCGGCATCGCGACCGCGATCAGCACGCTCTCCTCAGAACTCGCGGCGGGCGGTGCGCGCACTGATGGCAGCGCCGTCAAGGCAACCCTCGCCATTGCGAGCCCCGCTGACACGTTGCTGCAGCCGATCTTCAACCCGACCGGCGGTTATGCGAGCTATCTCGTGCCGGCCGCTTTCGTGCTGATCCTGCAGCAAACCCTCTTGATCGGTTCCGCGGTGCTAACCGGCCTCGCGCTGGCGCAAGCAACGGGCAGCGCGGTTGCGAACGTACTGGGGCGTGGCGTCGCCCACTTGACCATCTATCTGTCGCCTCTCGCGCTCTATCTTTTCGTGCTGCCACGTCTCTATGGGTTTTCAACACTCGGCAATACGCTTCAGTCCTTCGCACTCGCATCCGTCTTCATCCTTGCAACGAGCTTCATGGGCCAAGCTGTCGGGGCCTGGTTCAAGCGCCCGGAAACGCCAACGCTCATATTCCTTGGTACAAGCCTGCCGCAATTGTTTCTCACTGGGCTCTCATGGCCACGCGAGGCGATCCCCGCGCCGGTGCAGGAGGTCGGGCACATGTTCCCCTCGAACTTCGCTATCGACGGTATCGTGCGAATCGACCAGCTCGGCGCCAGCCTCTGGGAAGTGGCGCACGACTGGCGCGGGCTCTGGATCCTTGCGCTCGTCTATTTCGCTCTGGCAGTGACGTCCGCAACTCTCGTCAAGCGGAGGCTCGCCCATGGCTAAGCGCCGAATCCTCGCGCTTGGAGTCATGTCGGTTGCGGCATCCGCCAGTGGATATCTCCTGTGGGCCCCCGAGCGGGCCGCGCCGATCGCCGGTGTGGTCCGCGCCACTGAGGTTCGAGTGGCGCCCGAAGTCAGCGGCCAGCTTACGGCGGTCAAGGTCCGCAAGGGCGACACCGTCCACGCCGGCGATGTCATCGCCGAGTTGTCGGCGGTCGAGTTGACCGCCGCGGTGGCGCAGGCACGCGCCGCGCTCGATGCGACAACGGCCAACCGAAACAACGTCTATGCCGGTGTGCGCGCGGAGCAGGTCGCAGCGCTCGCGGCGGAGGTCGCCAAGGCCAAATCCAAGTTGGACTACGTGCAGGCGCAGTTCACCCGCACAGCCACCTTGGCGCGCTCCGACACCGCCACGCAGCAATCGCTCGATCAAGCCACCAATGATTTGGTCGCGGCGCAAGCCGACGTAGCCGAAGCCGAGGCCAACCACGCCGCCGCGGCCGCGGGCCCGACCAAGGAAGAACGGGCGATTGCCGACGCGGAGGTGAAAGCCGCCGCCGCCGCGCTCGCCGTCCTGGAACGGCATCTCGAGAAGACGAACCTGCGTTCCCCCGTCGATGGCGTCGTCAGCGTCGTCGTCGCCGAAATCGGCGAGAACGTCCGCGCAGGCCAGCCGCTACTCACGATCGCGGCGGTGGGCAAACAGTGGCTGTCCTTCAACATACGCGAGGACCTGCTGCACGGCCTGAGGGTCGGCATGGCGACCCATGTCGCGCGCGCGGGCGCTAACGAGACGATACCGGCCGTCGTAACGGAGATGCTTCCGCTCGGCGCCTTTGCAACCTGGCTAGCCGAGGGCGCCGTCGGCGATCACGATCGCAATACGCTCCGGTTGCGTCTCGATCCGCAAAGCGATGCGGGCGGGTTCGAGCCGGGCGCCACGGTCTGGCTCGCCCGTTGAAGACGAAACTGGAGACGAACCTGACAAATCCCGAGCGACACATTTACGGATCACGCCGAAGAGGTCCTTCTCACGGGAGACTGTCTATGAACGCTCAACGAGCCATCGCCCTGCACGGTACGGAGACACGCCATGACGGACTCGCATATCACGGCTCCGACCTAATACCTACGGGCCGGCGGGATTCGTTTTGCGTATCGCCAATTCGGACGAGACGCAGGGGTACCATTAGTCTTCGCGCCGCACTTTCGCGCCGGGATGGACCACTGGGACCCTGCGGTAACAGATGGATTTGCGGCAAAGTCAAGAATGGCGGGGATGGACGATACCCATCCGGCCGATCAGGGCCACGTTAGCCGGGTTCGGCCACGGATGAGCGTTTCATAGCTAGGGGCTTGCCACAATGACTGCTCGATCAAACGAAGAGACGAAGGCCTTCATTCTGGAAGCGTTCGATACGCTTTTCAATAAACATGACGCGAGCGCCAAGGTCGATAGTGAGCTCATGTTCTTGTCGACAGTGCTGCACGACATCGCATTTTCGCGATTATCACCGGTTGCTGGACTAACAAGGCGACGAGCTTTTCGCCACCACCGACGCGATTGCCGAGCGGGTGCGCAAGATCGGCGGCACGGCCTTACGTCCGATCGCCCATATCAGCCGCCTGCAACGCATCCAAAATAGACATGCGGAGCACGTGTCTACTATCGACATGCTCGCCGAGCTAGTCTGGCGCTTCCGAAATTCGAACCATATTTGGCACTCGAAAAATGCCGATCTTCTCGGGCCGAAGGCTGGAATTCCAATTGAGCGGTTTCATGGAATCGCTCGTCTAGGCAGCGATAACGGGCGGCTCGTGGTCTGGATGCGTGAGCATGATGTGTGCGACGAACACGGCGACGTCGCGAGCGCGAGCTTGCTCGAGAATTGGATTGATGAGGCCGATCGCCGGATTTGGTTCTTGTTCGAAGCAACGCGCGCCGACGGTTGGAGACGGTCAGCGTCTGAAATCTAATTCGCGTTCAGCGGGAGCAGGGGCGCCGCCGCTTGCAAAGGCGCCGGTTGAGAAGCCGCGCCTTACAACATTTCACACCTTTTTTGTTGGCCCGGCCCAAGCCGCCCCGCCTAATGGATCGGCACGGGCATGCTGCGGCGCGCCTGCGCCTCACGGAGACACGCCATGACGGACTCGCATATCACGGCTCCGACCCAATACCTACAGGCCGGCGGCATTCGTTTTGCGTATCGGCAATTCGGACGGGACGCAGGGGTACCATTAGTCTTCGCGCCGCACTTTCGCGCCGGGATGGACCACTGGGACCCTGCGGTAACAGATGGATTTGCGGCAAGCCGCCCGGTTATTTTGTTCGATAACGCCGGTGTGTCCGGTTCGAGCGGCAAAACGCCCGACACCATTGAGGCAATGGCGGATCACGCGGCCGATTTCATCGGTGCGCTCGGATTCTCACTCGTGGATTTTCTTGGATTTTCGATCGGTGGTTATGTTGCGCAAGCCCTGGCCTTACGCCATCCCGCGATCGTCAGACGCCTCATGCTGGTAGGTACAGGGCCCCGCGGCGGAGAACCGTCACAGGACCCGAAAACCAGAGAATATGGCGCCTCGACAGATCCGGCGACCGGCGAGTCGGGCCTTGAGGCCTTCCTCTATCTGTTCTTCCGTCCGTCACAGACGAGCCAAGCCGCTGGCAAGGCCTTTTGGGAGCGACGTCATCTGCGAAAGACCGATGTTGATCCTCCAAGCTCGCCGCAAACGATGGCGGCCCAGCGGGCAGCCATTACGGCGTGGAGCCAGATTCCAGAGGATCGGTATGCGGAGCTCATCAACATCGAGCAACCGACTCTGGTCGTGAACGGAAATCACGATATCATGATCCCCACGATCAACGCCTACACCCTTTCACAGAAAATTTCCCGGGCACAATTGATCATTTATCCGGATTCCGGTCACGCCTCCCTTTTCCAGTTTCCACAGCTATTCGTGGCGCACGGCAAAATGTTCCTGGATGGATTATCCGATTACGACTTGGTGGCCTAGTGAAGTCGCGCCAGCACTCCATCTTCGCAATTCCGCAGGGTTCGACATGACCTTCTTCGACCCCGCCTTCCTATCGCGCTTGCAGTTTGCCTGGGTCATCGGCTGGCACATCCTACTCCCCGCGTTCACCGTTGGAGCCGCTAGTTTTATTGCCGTGGCAGAGGGCCTAAGCCTCACGACCGGTAGAGAAGTTTACGCACGGGTTTCTATTTTCTGGACGAGGATCTTTTCCATCGCCTTCGGCATGGGGGTGGTAACAGGCATTATTTTGCCGTTCCAGTTAGGGACAAACTGGAGCCGCTACGCGGACGCCGTGGCAAACGTCTTGTCGCCACTTTTCGCTTATGAAGGCCTAACCGCGTTTTTCCTCGAATCTGCCTTTCTCGGCGTGCTTCTCTTCGGAAGGAAATTGGTTCCGCCGTGGGCGCACTTTGTGGCTGCGCTCATGGTTGCTTTGGGAACACTCTTCTCGTCGTTCTGGATTCTGTCGGCCAACAGCTGGATGCAGACGCCTGCCGGCTACGAAGTCGTCAGCGGTCAGTTTTTGCCGAAGGACTGGCTGGAGGTGATCTTCAGTCCGTCATTCCCCTATCGTCTCGCCCATACCGTGGTCGCATTCTTCGTCACCGCCGGATTTGTGATTTTGGGAGTTGGTGCGTATCACGTCCGCCGCGAGCGCTCCGACGAAGAAGGCCGGACAATGCTGTCGATGGCGCTTTGGCTCTTGACCGCTCTCGTGCCGTTGCAGATGGTGATCGGCGATCTCCACGGCCTCAATACGCGAAAATACCAGCCGGCCAAGGTCGCCGCGATCGAAGCGCGTTGGGATACCGGCCGCGGCGTGCCGCTGACCCTTTTCGCCATCCCCGACGACGACGCGGCGACCAACAGGTTTGCGATTGAAATTCCCCGGCTCGGCAGTCTCGTATTGACCCACGACATCAACGGCGAGGTGACCGGCCTCAAGGACTTTCCAGCGGACCAACGTCCCCCTGTGGCCATTCCGTTCTTTGGCTTCCGCCTCATGGTCGGCTGCGGGCTCTTGATGTTGGGCGTGGTCCTGTGGGGAGGGTGGCTCCGCTGGAGGAAGAAACTGTTCGACACGCCGCTCTTTCTTCGCCTCAGTCAGGCCGCATCGGGGCTCGGATTTGTTGCCGTGATCGCAGGATGGTGTGTCACCGAGGTGGGGCGTCAACCGTGGACCGTGTACGGTCTGTTGCGTACAGCGAACTCGGTGTCGCCGTCGCTGACGCGTTCAGACGTCTCCCTATCGCTCGTGGGGTATGTGCTCGTGTATCTGGTGATCTTTCCCTGGGGTCTCTATCTGGTGCTGCGCCTCGTCCGACGTGGCCCGGCTGAAGCTGTGTTGGAAAATACGACAATCGAAGCTGGGCAATCGCGCGCTCCGGTTCTGGCCGGCGCCGTCGGCTTCGTCGAAGGAGCAGGCAAGTGAATCAAGCTCTCGACCTCGTACCCATTTGGATGCTTATCGTCGGCTTCGCCGTATTCTTTTATGTGCTCCTCGACGGCTTCGATCTCGGTGTCGGGATATTGTACGGATTCGCGGACGATACGCAGTCCCGCAACACGATCATGAGTTCGATAGCGCCGATCTGGGACGGAAATGAAACTTGGCTCGTTTTGGGCGGCTTCGGCCTTCTTGCAGCGTTTCCGGTGGCGTTCGCGATTATCATCCCGGCGGTCTATTTCCCGATTTCGGTGATGCTGCTGGCGCTGGTCTTTCGGGGCCTCGCATTCGAATTTCGTTTTCGCGACGCGGAAAACAGGACATTTTGGGACCACGCCTTCTGCTTCGGCTCGGCGGTTGCGACCTTCTCGCAAGGTATTGTTCTTGGCTCATTCGTACAGGGATTTCAGGTTTCCGGCCGTCAATTTGTCGGTGGGTCCTTCGATTTTCTGACCCCGTTTGCACTGTTGACGGGAGTGGCATTGGTCTTTGGGTACAGCCTGTTGGGTGCAGGCTGGCTGATTTCTGAAGACCGCCGGTGAGGTTCAGGCCGCAGCGCGCCGTCAAGCGCGCGTCTGCCTGATCTCGGTCGTACTCGCGATTGGTCTCGTCAGCGTCTGGACGCCTCTCATGAGCGATGCGATCGCGGCACGCTGGTTTACGTGGCCGAACATCGCTTTTCTCGCTCCGATCCCCTTTGTGACTGTCGGGACCGCGTTCTTGACCTGGCGGGCGATTGATAGCGGCGCGGAAGCGCTACCTTTCATCGGCGCCCTTGGTCTCTTCGCACTTTCCTATATCGGCATCACGGTGAGTTTATATCCGATGATCGTGCCCTATCATTTCACCCTCTGGGAAGCGGCATCGTCGGCGGGCACGCAAGCGTTTCTGCTTGTCGGTACGCTTTTTCTTCTACCTATCATTCTGGTTTATTCGAGCTGGTCCTATTGGGTATTTCGGGGCAAGATACGGGCCGACCCTGGTTACCCCTGACTACTCTTGCTCGACCTCGTCGCCTACGCGTCACGGCTACCGTGAGGCCGGAAAACCGGCCCGCGGGCGCAGTCATGTATGAAATGCTTGCAACCTTTCCTTTCTTCGGCGCGAATTTGCCATCCATCCGCAGGCCCCGGAAGGCTACTCCAGCGCGTATGCTCACAACCGGTTTGGCCGCATTGGCCGCCAGCAGCTGCTCGAGCTCCACCGTCCATCGTCCTAACTTGGGCCGTGGCTGGACCTCCCGCTCGTACTCAAAAAGCTGTCGCACCCGACCGCAGCACCTTGCGGACCGTGTTCCGGGACACCTTGAGGTCCCGTGCGATCTCCTTGATCGCCTTGCGCTTGATGTACTGCTCGCGCCGAATCCGGCCGATCGTCTCCACTGTCAGCATTCCACCCACCGCTCGCTTCGAATCAAAGCGAGCAGCGCAGCAAGCCAATCTTCAGGGGGGCAAGCCAATCAACCCAAAGTCCCCAAGACAGTGCTAAAAAGAGGGAGATCTACTTGCCGATCTGCTGGAGTGCCGTCATCCAGTTCTCAACGTGATAAGCGGACGCCAGCTTGCCATTCTTCACCGTGAACACATCAATCGCCATTGTCTTAAAGCTCTTACCGGTCGGCTTCGCTCCCCAAAAGTCGCCTGTGGGTGTTCCGGTCGCTTCGCCACGTACGACGATTTGGTTACCAAGCGTTTGGATGTCCCTAATTGTCCAGTGCAGATCGGGGACAGCCGAACCCATGTTCTTAAACACCCCGGCCAACTGATCGCGCGTCAGCCAGTCCTCATTCGTATGATATGATCGATAGTCAGGATTGGTTGCCTTGGCCAACAAGGCGGGCACATCTTTCTTTGCAGGTTGATTTAGCGCGTCATATAGCGGCGAGACGATCCTCCGCGCTTCCTCTACCCCCAAGGAAGAGTTGGTGCCGGCGGGCGCGGATTGAGGATCTGGTTTGGGGAACGACGTGCCGAACATCGGCAAGCCGCTTTTTGATTCTTCCTTAGTGGCTTCGTCCTGGAGGACGTCCCAGTGCTCGGCGAGCTTGCCGTCTTCCATGCGGACAATATCAGCGGCGACCCAGGCGGCCTGACGTCCATTACCGGAGAACCGGCCATGCGTAATCACGAAGTCCCCTTCGGCCAGGATGATATGGTTTTCGTATTTCGAAGTGTCCGGCAGCGTACGGACGAGGTTGAATAGACCGTCACGGCCGGGCTCAATATGCGCGCTGTGTTGGATGTAGCGGTCCGACCAATAGCGTTCCGCGGCCTTATAGTCGCGCTTGTTGAAGAGCGTGTCGAAGGCTTCTAGAACGAGAGCTTTATTCTGCTTCGGAGTGGTCTTTGACATGGAAAGTCTCCTGTAGCTTCGGGTTAGGCCGCAACCGGCGACGGGCACCGCACGTGGCGGCTCGTGGCCGCCACGAGCGACAAGGCCGCGATCACGCAGCCCGCACCGACCCAACCGAGCGCCAGGGGCGAGGCGTGGACTGCGGTCAGCGAGCCGAGAGCCGCACCTGATGAAAAGCCGAAGAACTGGAACGATGCGTTCAGCGAAAGCGCGACCGGCGCCACCTTCACGCCGGCGATGCTGATAAGCCGCGCCTGCTGGGCTGGGAAGAACGCCCACGCCGATACGCCCCAAAGGGCGATCGCGAGCAGGATCGGCGCGCGTGCTGCTGCCGGCGGCAAGAAGACGGCACTTGTCGACAGGCTCAGGAAGGCAAGCGCCAATACCGCCAAGCTCGTGACAATGACCGGCAGATGTCCGAAGCGGTCGGTCAGGCGCCCGCCGAGCCTGAGACCGATTACGGCCGCGACGCCCCACGTGAACAGCACGGCGCTGACGGACGAGCCCGTCAGTCCCACGGCGCGCGCAAGGAACGACGCCAGGTAGGTGTAGACGGTGAAGGCACCCGCCGCCCACATCATGGTGCTGAGCAGAGCCAGAAGAACTGCGGGCTGACGCGCGACGTCGAGGCGCTCGCGTAGGCTCGCGACGGGCAGACGCTCGGCGATGTTGCGGGGAAGCCCGCTCAGCAACCCGGCGGTCGCGATCAATGCCAGTACGCCGACGGCCGCGAAATTCACACGCCAGCCAAAGTGATCGCCGACGAGCGCGCCGAGAGGCACGCCTAGGGCGACCGCGACGCTGGTGCCGCCGGTGACGATCGACAGGGCTGTGCCACGGTGTGACGCCTCGACGAGGGCGCTCGCTAGGGCATTGGCGTTTGGGACATAGAGGCCGGCGGCGACAGCGAGCAGAATGCGTGCCGCCAACAGGCCCGAATAACTGTGCGCCGACAATGCCACGAAGTTCGCCGCTGCGAACGCCAGCATGGAGGCGATCAACAGCCGCCTCCGGTCGATGTCGCCCGTGAGCGCCGTCAGAACCGGCGAACTGAGTGCATAGGTGAGTGCGAACACCGTCACCAGCTGTCCCGCGCTGGCGAGGCTCACGGAGAGGTCGCGGGCCAGAGCGGGCAGCAGCGGCGCGATCATGAAGCCTTCGGTGCCAATGGCGAATGTGCCCAACGCTAACCAGTACAGCCGGGTCATTGAACGGGGTGTCGTTGTCGTGGTCATAGCCTGCTCCTTGAAGTAAGGTGGTCGGTCATCTTAAACTTTGGCCAAAAAGTCGGGTGTTTCGCCGGCCATCGGTTTGAACTCAAACGAGGATCTGGGTGAAGACGACAGTCATAAAGCGGTCGAAGGCACGTCCGCTTTTCTCGACACGGGCCCGCAACAGCGCGCCCTCATAGGCGTCGAGAAGGAACGCGGCCAGGTCAGCGGCGGGCGTCTTGGTCGAGATCGAGCCGTCGGCCTGGGCCTCGGCGACGACTGTGGCGATGTCCGTCGACCATGAGAGATAAAGGTCGACCAAGCGTTCGCGGATCAGCGGACTCTGGTCGGCTAGCTCAGCGCTGAAATTCCCCAAGAGGCACCCTCGTCCGAAGCGCGCGTCGGTGTAGGCCTCGTTCAGCCGGTCGAAATGAGCTCGCAATCGCTGCAGCGCCGGGAGGGATGTATCTGCGAGGGCGGCACGGCGTGGGTTGTCGCGGCCATAGCGATCCACTACCTCGGCGCCCAGAGCCTCCTTACTCTCGAAGTGATTGTAAAAGGATCCCTTCGGCACACCGGCCGCGGCCGTGATATCCTGGACGCCGGAGCCGTTAAAGCCCTTTTCAATCAGGACCTTGAGACCGGCGTCCACGATTTTCTGGCGTACATTGGTTCTGGCCATGAGGGTTTAATATGACCGGTCGTCTTAATTGTCAAGTCTTGCAATTCGTATGTGTTTTGGATTTTTTGGAAATTTGCGTGAACCGCCGGTTGGAGGCCAAAGCACAGACCCGATGACCAGCCGACCGTGGATCGCGATCGTTCTTTCCGGCGCAGCAGGCGAGATTGTTGGCGACTGCTGGCACTAAGCTCGCTTCCGTCGCTCTCTCGCTCAACGCATCCTTTATGTTTGCCGGGTTCGCGTCGGGTGCCACTCTTGGGGCGCTAACGATCTCACGTGGTTTCGCCCGCGGACCTCGGCTGGGTGGGCGCAGGGTGCGCAGTCGCTTGGCTTGGCTTACCTGCTGACCAAGGAGAGTAAAATCCAGTCATGCGGCATTCTTCAAAGCCGAGGAGGCGACAAATGAGACTGAGGCGACGTCATCCGGTGAACCCGCGCGGTCTTTGCCATCGATTTGCGGGGGAGATTAGAAAGGACCAACAACGGATCTGCGCAACAAGAACTGTTGGTCGTAGGGCCAGGGCGTAGAATTACGCGCAATAGGGTTGGTCACCTTCGCCGCTGCTCATCGATCTGAGTTAGACCAGACAGTCGCGAGCTCGTGCGTTCCAGCGAGGCGAGCGTGGACGGCCAGCACAAATTGGTTGAAGCTGGGACTGGTCCCGTAGCTCTGGTGCGTCAGATCAACGACGGCCGCCGGGCAGAAGCAAGAAGAGGCTTGACAAGTTTGTCTATCCCCGCCATATTAAGTTAGATGACTGACTTACGCAAAAACATGGCTCGGACACATATCGATAAACGATCGCAGCTGGTTAGTGCGGCCGTGAGCTTGGCGTACCAGAACGGGTTCGGCGCCACCTCGCTTGCCGACATCGCGCGCGAAGCCAAGGTTCCTCTGGGCAACGTCTATTATTACTTCAAGACCAAGGACGAGATTGGCGATGCGATCGTCGAGCTGAGGCTAGCGCAGCTGTCCGCCCAGCGGCAGCGATGGAGCGAAGCTGGATCGCCCAAGGATCGGCTTTGCGCCTGCGTCCAAGCCGTCTTCGAGAACAAGGATTTCCTGGCACAGCGCGGCTGCGCGGTCGGGACGTTTTGCTCCGAGCTCCACAAGGCGGGCGGCTCGGTCGCCACCAGAGCGACCGAGATCTTCGCTCAACACCTGGCCTGGATCGAGAGCCAGTTTCGGGCACTCGGGAAGGGCAAAGACTCCAACGGCCTTGCCGTGCACCTGCTTTCCGCCCTGCAAGGCGTTTCGGTCCTGGCTCATACCTTTCATGACCCCGGTCTTGTGGCGACGGAGACCAAGCGCCTCAAGAGTTGGATTCAAAGCTTGTGAGACACCACGCGGGCTGAAACCGTAGGCCCACACGGCGAAGCCTGATGCGAACCGAGTAAAATGCGCATAGCAATAGTTAGTCAGACTGACTGTAACCCAGATGCGCTGACGAGGCGATCGGATGACACAACAAGCCCTAAGCAGGCAGAACGGAGTTTTTATGAAAATCATTCTGATTGGCGCAAACGGAAAGATCGGCGAACTGGTTCAAAAGGCATTGGCGGGTGCTGGCCATGAGATAGTCAAGGTCGGGCACAAATCTGGCGATTTTCAAGTCGAGATCGAGAACCGCGAAAGTGTCAGGAAGCTTTATCAAGCCGTCGGCTCGTTTGATGCCGTGGCCATTGCAGCAGGCCAAGTCGCATTTGCTCCGCTTTCGGAACTCACCGCTGAAAAGTGGCAGTTTTCGTTGGGAAGCAAACTCATGGGTCAGATCAATCTGGTTCAGGAGGCGATCCCGTTCATCAAAGAAAAAGGATCCTTCACTTTGGTTTCGGGCATTCTCAATGACGACCCGATCTTCGCCGGCGTCGCGGCTTCAACCGTCTCGGGCGCGTTGGAAGCTTTTGTTCGGGCTGCCGCAATTGAGCTTCCTAAGGGACTGCGTATCAATGTGGTGAGTCCCACGATGCTAAAAGAATCCGAATCTCAATTTGCCCAGTTCTTCATCGGCATGATTCCGGTCGAAGGATGGAAAGTTGGACAAGCCTACAAACGCGCTATCTTGGGGGCGCAAACCGGCCGCGTTTACAAAGTTGAGTGAGCTTACTCAGCGTTTATTCGAAGACCGCTCATCGACGTTCTGAGCCGTCTCGTCGACGCGGAGTGCGATTTATAAATGGTCACGTAATTTAGGAGGGTATTTAATTATGAAACTCACGAGCAATACGATTTTGATCACCGGCGGTGCCAGCGGCATCGGTTACGAACTCACCAAACAACTCACGGCGCTTGGTAACACGATTCTTATCACGGGCCGCGATCAAGCTAAGATGGACCGTGCGAAAGCGGCCTTTCCAAAAATTCACACCTTTCGAAGCGACGTTTCCGATCCGGAAGCGATCGCCGCTCTTTACGAAGAGGTCACCAAACAATTTCCCGAGCTCAACATTTTGATCAACAACGCCGGCATCATGCGTAAGATCAATGTTCACGACAAAGCCGGAAGCCTCGAAGACATCACTCGAGAGATTGAAATCAATTTGAGCGGGCCGATTCGCATGGTGAAACAATTCTTGCCGCATTTGAAAACAAAATCAGAGGCCGCAATCATGAACGTTTCATCGAGTTTGGCATTTGTTCCATTGCCCATTTCACCGGTTTATTGCGCCACCAAGGCCGGTCTGCATTCGTTCACCGAGTCTCTTCGTGTGCAACTGAAAAACACCAAAGTGAAGGTATTTGACCTGGCACCGCCTCCGACACAAACCGAACTCTTGGGTGACTTTGATGTTGAAGACATGAAAGGCGCTTCTATCATGAAGGTGGAAGACATGGTTAAAGTCGCCGTCAAAGGAATGCAAACCAATCGATTTGAAATTCGTCCAGGTCAGGCGAATCAGCTCAAAATGATGAGTCGCTTGGCGCCCGGATTTATTTTGAAGCAAATGAGCCGATCGGTCGATCGTATGCTCAGAACACAGAATTAATTCGAACGAATAATTTATGACATAACAAACACAACAAGCCCTAAGCAGGGAGCCGTCTCCGCCCTGCGGGCTTCCATCCCTGACGCGCGCAATCGCACCCCTTGCCGGCGGGGGGCAGTCGGTCCCGTTCCTGCGGCGTCGCTATGCTCACGCTCCTGCGGCTGCCCTGTTAACCGGTCTCGGGGCTGGCGTGACACCCGCTTCACACCTGCCTGAAATCCTCCGGCACGTCGCCAAAGCTTTTCAGGATCACGGCGTCGTCGAATTCGCCGAGGTTCAGGTCGCCGCGCCGGGAGAATGCGACCGCTCCCGCATTGGCCGTATGGCGGGACGTGGGCCTCCGCGCGCCGGATGGCGGCAGCTTCGGTCGGACATTCGACCGGCTGCCCTGGAACAAGGCCGCTTTCGTCCGGAGTGAAGGGCCGCGCCTCGTAATAGATCACCCCGAACTCCGCCCCCGCAGTCTGCAAGGCGGCAGCGCGCGAGTCCCCCCATGTCCTTGACTTCGGGGCGAAGATGTTCTCTTT
Source organism: uncultured Alphaproteobacteria bacterium (assembly GCA_963725185.1). Lineage (GTDB taxonomy): Bacteria > Pseudomonadota > Alphaproteobacteria > Rhizobiales > Xanthobacteraceae > VAZQ01. The sequence goes on along the minus strand of CAVRXO010000006.1, from coordinate 610,504 downwards.
ATGTTCTCCTCAAGTCAAGAGCCCGAAAATGACCGATGATCCCAAGGCGACGGCTATACGCTCGGCCTTTTGGTCGATTTGCGCGATCTCTGCACCAAGATCGGCGACAACCACTACCGCATGGCTGCGGAGCTGCACGACCTGCTGCGGGAGGTGGCGAATCCGAACGTGCATGGCCTCGACAAGGAGCTTAGCTTCCGGGTGCAGCAAACAGCGTCCGGTGAATACGGCGAAACCCCGCGCACCATTTCGCTCAACGGCAATGCCGAGATAGCGCGCGCGGCTTTTCAAGCCGCGGTGCGATGCTATCCACACGAGCGCTGGCGCCTGTTATGGGGCGCCTACATTGTCGAAAAGTACGAACCGCAAAATGATGACGCTCAAGACAGTCCATGTGCAATAGCTATTCTCTCACCAAGGGCCAGGCGGCGATCATCGCGCTCGTGCGCGCGATGCGCGACCGCACGGGCAATCTGCCGCTGATGCCGGGGATCTTCCCTGATTTTCTCGCGCCGATCGCGCGCAACGCCCCTGATGGCATCCGCGAGCTGGCTATGGCGCGGTGGGGCATGCCGGGCCCGCCCGCCTTCGGCGGCGCCCCGATCACCAACATCCGTAACGTGAAGAGTTCCGCATTGGCGCGCCTGGCTAAAGCCGGAGAACCGTTGCGTGGTGCCCTTTACGTCGTTTTGCGAATATGCCGACACCAAGCCGCGCAAGACACCGACCTGGTTCGCGCTCAATGACGAGCGGCCGTTGGCTGTGTTCGCCGGCATCTGGACGGTCTGGCATGGCAAGCGCGGCACGAAGTCGAACCCGATCGAAGGCGAGCATCAGCTTTTTGGGTTTCTGACCACTGAGGCCAACGCCGAAGTCGGTGCGGTTCACCCCAAAGCGATGCCGGTCATTCTGACGGCGGAAGCCGAGATCGAGCAATGGATGACAGCACCCGCGGACCAGGCGCTGGAGCTTCAGCGCCCGCTACCGGACTGCACCCTCAAGATTGTGATGACAGGGGAGAAGGAGGACCCGGTAGCCTGATTACCCGATATCCTTGCTACCACATTCGAATGGCAAGGTGCATGCCGAAGAAACGCAACGGGTCCGCCGCCGAGCCCACCTGGTACGTCTACCGACTACGGCATATCCAGCCACGTTCGTCGGCGTGGTAGAAGCCCCCGATGCGAAAGCGGCTATCAAGAGAGCGATCGAACAATTCAACATTACCAACCCACAATATAGTGGCCGTTTCGGAACCAGGGGTTCCCGGATCGATTGATCAGTCAGCCTCGCCCGGACCGTTGACCGAATCCTTGTGGAGGACAGTCGAAGGCATGAATCGGGCCGACGGACAGAGAATGCCGACATGGGAGGCGACCTTTGGACTCGTCCATTTCGATGCCAACATTCAACGGTCTCCGGCGAAATCACCCTTTGGCGACCCGCGATCCGGTGCCAGAGGAGCTGGCCCCCCTGCCACAGTCTGCACTCGCGTCATCGCGGCGCGGCGGCCGATCGCGGTCCACTCATTGGGCGAGCCTCGCTGGATATTCGGTCGGCCAAGTCTTCAATTCTGGAAAGGAACAGCTTGAGAATCGGCGAGGTGTTTGCCTTGCTGTAACCCACGGCCAGATCGATCGTTGGCGCTTCACCCTCCAGCGGACGGCTGACCACGGACCACGGCAGCAGATTCTTCGCATAGGCGGGCATAAGCGCCAACCCGCGGGTGGACGCAACCAGCGACATGGCCATCGCCATGTTGTCCACCCCATGATCCAGTTTGATGTCGAGCCCGCAACGGCGCAGATAGTCCTCGGTCACGGCGCGCAGCACTGTGGCTTTGTTCGAACCGCCGATGAAGATCTCGCCGACGAATTCCCGCGGGTGAATCGCTTCGCGGCTGGTGAGGCGATGGTCGCTCGGCATCAGGACGATCAGCGGCTCGTGGTCCACCACCTCGTAGCACAGGTCGAAGGTCGGCTCGACGCGCAGGAAGGCCACGTCGAGCCGGCCGCGGACGAGCGCCTCGGCGAGGTCCGGCGAATAGTCGCTCGAGACCGTGACCTGGATGTTCTTCAGCTCGTCGCGCAGCACATGCATGGCCCGCGGCAGCCAGTTCATCTCGTGACCGGTTTGGAAGCCGATGGCGAACGTCTTTCTTGCAGGCTGTGCGGCCCTGCGCGCCGCTTCCACCGCGGCATCGACCTGCGCCAGCGCCAGCCGGGCATGGTCGAGAAAGGCCTTGCCTGCGGCGGTCAATTCGATGCCGTGCACGCTGCGGCTCATCAACTGGACGCCGACCTCGTATTCGAGATCGCGGATTTGCCGGCTCAGCGAAGGCTGCGCCGTGTGCAGCCTTTTCTCAGCCGCGAGCGTCAGGCTGCCCTCCTCGGCGACCGCGATGAAATAGCGAAGGTGCCGTAGCTCCATAGCGCCTTCCATATCTCCAAGGCATGCCCCCCAGCTTACAAAGTCTTTTTCGCGGGCGCCAGGGGACACTACGTGGCTTTCAACGAAAGCGCGCGACTGGTCGCGGTCTCCAAGCCGCGGCCAGAGGGTCCGCTTCCATGCTCTGCCGGTAGGGCAGCAAATTGCGAGGATTACAAATGAGCACCCCAGTTGTGTTGATCACCGGTGGACTTGACCGGTATCGGGCGCGCCGCCGCCGTCGCCTTCGCCAAGAAGGGCGCGAAGGTGGTCGTTGCCGGTCGGCGTGATGAGGCCGGCAAGGCGCTCGTTAAGGAGCTGCGCGTCTTTCGGTTCGGAGGCCGAGTTCATCAACGCCGACGTCCGCAAGGAGGATGACGTCCGCGCTATGGTCGACAAGACCGTCGCGCGGTTTGGCCGTCTCGATGTCGCGGTGAACAACGCCGCCACCGAAGGACAGGTCGGCCCGATCACGGACCAGACCGCGGAAAGCTTTGCTGCGACGTTCGAGACCAACGTTCTCGGCGTGGTCCTGAGCATGAAGCACGAAGTGCGCGCCATGCAGGCCCAGGGGAGCGGCAGCATCATCAACATCTCCTCGACCTACGGGCACGAGGGCGCGGCGTTCGCCTCGATCTATGTCGGCGCCAAGCACGCCGTCGAAGGCATCACCAAGTCGGTGGCGCTCGAAATCGCCAAGTCGGGAATCCGCGTGAATGCCGTCGCGCCTGGTCCCACGGACACCGGCATGCTGACCCGCTTCACCGGCACGGCGGAGAACAAGGCGGCCCTGGCGACGCAGGTTCCGCTGGGTCGGCTCGGCCTCTCCGAGGAGGTCGCCGACGGCATCGTCTTCATCGCCTCGGACGAAGCCAGGTTCATCACCGGTCACGTCCTCAACGTCGACGGCGGACACAGCGCCAACTGATCCTGTCTGGCGCGGAGCTTTGCGCCGAGTTCGGTCAAGGGACGGTCTTCAGGGGTACGCAGCTCGCGGCTTGGCCCGCTTTCGCATGTCGCTTCTTCACCACCGCCCAGAGGGAATTCTCAATGACCCAGCACAGCCACCAGACCGCCCCGACGCAGTTCGTCGAGGCTAACGGAATCCGCTTCGCCTATCGCCGCTTCGGCAAGGTCGGGCGGCGTGCCGCTCGTCTTCAACCATGCACTACCTGGGCACCATGGATTACTGGGACCCGGCGGTGACCGATGGCTTGGCTCGCGACCGCGAGGTGATCCTGTTCAACAACGCGGGCGTCTCCAGCAGCTCCGGCGAGGTCCCGACCACGTTCGAGCAGATGGGCGCCAACGCGGTCGCCTTCATCCGAGCACTTGGTCTTGAACAAGGTCGATGTGCTCGGCTTCTCGATCGGCGGCATGGTCGCGCAGGAGATCACGCTGCAGGCGCCCGAGCTCGTCCGCAAGCTGATCCTGGTCGGCACCGGCCCGCGTGGCGGCGCAGGGAATGGCGTCGCTGACCCAGGTAGCACAGCGGATCTTCGGCGCCGCCTATGATCCACCCGAGCATCTGTGGCTCGCGGTCCTCTTCAGTCCGTCCGAGGCGGGCCAGACCGCAGGACGGGAGTTCCTGAAGCGCAAGCATCTTCGTCAGGAGGGGCGCGATCCCGAGGTGAACGAGAAGGTTCGCCGGCCCAGGTCGAAGCGATGGACAAATGGGGCGTCCAGAAAGACGGGGCCTACGACTATCTGAAGACGATCAAGCAGCCGACACTCGTCGTGAACGGCAGCAACGACGTGCATCATGCCCACGATCAACTCCTTCATCATGCAGCAGAACATCCCGAATGCGCAGCTCAGTCATCTACCCCGACTCCAATCATGGGTCGCAGTTTCAATATCCCGAGCTGTTTGTGCAGCACACCTCGCTGTTCCTGGACGCATGACGTCCAACAACAGCGCGGCGCCGGCCTGAAGCCTGGACGCGAGCATTGAAGGAGTAAGCCATGTCGGAACGTGCCGAATGGAAACCTGAAGACCATCAAGATTCCGGGGCCGGACCATCCGATCACGATCGAACGCAACGTGCATCGATCGTCGTTGTCAGGTCGCGGGACATGTTGTCGCTGATACGAGGGCGGCCCTGACGCTGCGCGAAGCGAACTATCCCGCTGTCCAGTACATTCCGCGCAAGGACGTCGACGTGACGCTGCTCGAACGGACTGCACTCATGCCACCTACTGCCCGTACAAGGGTGACGCTCCTACTACAGCATTCCCCTTGGGGGCGATCGTTCGCTCGACGCCGTCTGGACATATGAGGCGCCTTATCCCGCGGTCGCCGCGATCAGGGACCACGTCGCTTTCTATCCCGACCGTGTGGACGCCATCGAGGAACGACCGGGCGGCTAGCCGCTTTCCGCGCGGGCCGGCCAAGCCTAAGGGCTGCGTTGGATCCAAGAAGGCTCGAATGCGTTGACGAAGTCGACGCCGCGGCTTGCGTATGGAGATGTGGTATTAGAGAAAATGCCTGCCCGGTCTCGGGTGTCGGAGCGGCTGCGAAACGATGGGCAGGCGGGGTCCAACAGGCGCGGGATGATGGGACGGGTGAGACGCTTCGCGCGGCGGATTTCGTCTTCGGACTTGCCGCCGTCGACGATCACGAGCCGCGTGGGAGTAATGAGTGCCAAAAATGCAGCGCCCGATCACGGCGCTAATCAGGTTCCTGAGATCCGGAAACTCTTTTCGCCCGTCAAGGTCGGTCAACTGGAACTGTCTCATCGCGTCGTTCACGCGCCGATGACGCGTCTCCGCTCCGAGCCCGACGACAGCCCCAGTGTGATGATGGTCGAATACTATGTGCAGCGTGCCTCAAGGGGCGGCCTGGTTATCACGGAGAGTGCCCATCCGTCGTTCGATAGTCGCGGCTATATCGGGGCACCGGGCATCTATACCGACGCCCATATCGAGGCTTGGAAGCGGGTTGCTGATGCTGTTCACGCCAAGGGGGGCCGCATCTTCATGCAAATCGCCCATGACGGGCGTCAATCTCATGTCGACTTGAGCGACGGCGCAGCGCCTATCGCGCCGTCGGTCGTGCCCTTTGAAGGCGTGGCACTCACGCAAAATGGCTGGGTGCCGGTGTCGCCGCATCGGGCTCTGGACATCGAGGAGATCCCGGCTCTGGTTGAATCCTTCCGCAGTGCCGCCGAGCGTGCCAAGGCGGCGGGCGTCGACGGCGTTGAAATTCACAATGCCAATGGGTACCTGGCGGACACATTCCTTCAGGACGGTACCAACAAGCGGACGGACGCCTACGGCGGCAGTGTTGAGAATCGTGCCCGGTTCACTCTGGAATTGGTAGAAGCCTTCGTGTCCGTGTGGGGACCTGGCCGGGTCGGCCTGCGGGTGTCGCCGAGTGGCCAATGGGGCGCGATCTCTGACAGTGATCCAGAGAAGACATTCGGCTACCTCGCCCAGCAACTAAACAGATATCCGCTGGCCTACCTCCATGTGATCGAGCCGCGTGTAAAGGGCGTGGAAACAATTGCGGAGGGCCAAGCGCCGATTGCTTCCGCGTTCCTGCGTAAGATCTATAAAGGCACGATCATTTCCGCTGGCGGCTTCGATGCGCGCGATGCAGATGCGACTCTGCAGCGTGGCGATGCGGATCTGGTCGCGTTCGGTCGGTGGTTTTCATCCAATCCGGATCTGCCCGAACGCTTCCGACGAAACCTGCCTCTGACGCCTTATCACCGCGACGCGTTCTGGGGCGGGGACGAGCGCTATTACATCGACTTCCCGCAGTATTCTGATTCCGTTGGGGCCTGACGAATGCCACTGCAGGCTTCGCAGTTTGCACTGCATGGCCTGCTCGGCCACAACATCGATCCGACTGGCTTGCGCGTTGATCAGGGCGTCGGCGGCGTCGGCGCGATCCCAATTTCGATCATCACCACAGCACCCCTCATTGATGATCGCGCGCTCAGTCCTGCTTTGGTAGGAGGTTCCGCGCGATGAATTCGACAAAGGCCAGCACCTTGGGCGAGCGGTGCCGGCTCGGCGGCCATAGAATTCGTAGGGTTCCCGTTGCCGAGAGGTATGGCTCCAGTGCCGAGACAAGCGTCCCCTCCATCAACTGTCGGCGAACGGAGAAGGTCGGGACGTACACGAGGCCCAAACCGAATTCGGCCATATCGATCAACGGCTCGATCGTATTCGCGACCGCTGCTGGCGGCGGGACAATGTCCAGCTCATCGCTGCCTCGTGCAAGGCGCCAAGTCTCAAACTTTCCGGTGCCCGACCAACGATGGAAAAGACAAGCGTGCTCTAGTAGTTCTTCTGGTTTCTCGGGAAGACCGCGTTCTTTGAAATAGGCAGGGGCACCGACGATCACGTAGCCAAAGGTCCCGACCGTTCGCGTTCTAAGCTCAGAGTTCGACGGCCGTTCCTGTGCGCAGTACGGCATCAAATCCTTCCTCAATGACGTCTACCAAGCGGTCGGTGACATCGAGATCGAGTTCGATTTCAGGATGCGCCTTCGCGAAGGCAGTGATCGTCGGCAACAAGAGCATGCCAATGGCGGGCAAACTTACGCGCAGTTTTCCACGCGGAGCTGCGCTCGCCTCGGCAATTTCGAGTTCGGCGGCCTCGATCTCGCTGAATATCGTCTGGCACCGTTTAAGAAAGAGCGTGCCCTCAGGCGTAAGGGCAATACTTCGTGTACTGCGGTGAAACAGCTGAACGCCAAGTCTACTTTCAATCCGCGAGATCGCTTTCCCGACCGCGGATGCCGTAATGCCGAGCTCTCTCTCGGCCGCGGTGAAGCTGCGAGTTTCGGCTGCATGCACGAAGGCGTTCAGAGGGCCGAGACGGTCCATGGAATTCCAAGAGTTGGAGGGATTGTCCAGGGCGTCGATGCCGGCGGATGCTACCTCGTTTTCTGTGATGCGTTCATCTAGATGTTAGCGAGATGTTCGAGATAGGCGGCTGGTCCGCTCCGCGGAAGCACGATGTTCATCAACTTTCCGCTTCCCGATGTTGCCACGTGCCCGTACCGCAAGATGCTTGCGCTGCAGAGGCAACGCCAGTCGCTCATAGGTTTCGAGAAATTTTGCCGAGCCGGTTCGGTTTGATGTTTGTACGTGCGATGGTCGAAGGTGGTTTACTTACGTCCTATCGGCGGGATCAGAGCTTCGAGCCGCTGCCTACACGCAGCTGACGCCGGTGATCCAACGAGCGTCGTCCGACGTGCGTCGTCACGATCGGCTCTTGGTGGAATTGAGAGCGCGTAACAGCGTCAGCTTGCCGTCTTCCCGCCGTTTACCCTGATGATCTGGCCGGTGATGAACGCGGCCTTGTCGGAGGCGACGAAGACGATGGCGTCAGCGATCTCCTCGGGCGTGCCGCCCCGCTTCAGAGGAACGGCCGCGTAAAACGCCGCCTTTCTGTCGGGCGAGCCGGTTAGCCGGTCGAGCATGCCGGTCTCCGTCGGCCCTGGCGCGACGGCATTGACGCGTACGCCGAACGCCGCGGCTTCGAGGGCGGCGGACTTGGTGATTCCTTCCACCGCGTGCTTGCTGCCGGCGTAAAGGGACATGTTCGCCGCACCGCGCTCGCCCATGGTCGAGGAGATGTTGACAATGCTGCCGTTGCCCTGCGCCTGCATGACGCGCAGCTCATACTTCATTGCCAGGAGCGTGCCGAGTACGTTGGTCTCGAAGGCGGCGGTGTAGTCCTCGACCGTCTGCTCCGTTACCGGCCCGGGTTTGCCCTCGGTGCCGGCATTGTTGACGGCCACGTCCAGGCGCCCGAAGCGCGAGACCGTCCGGTCGAGGAGACGGCGGATGTCCTCCTCGTGTCGTACGTCGGCCTGGACAAACTCAGCCTCGGCGCCGAGCGAGCGGAGCTCGCTTTCAAATGCCTGGCCAGCATCCTTCCTGCGCCCGGAAACGATGACCCGGTTGCCTGACCTCGCGAACGAGATAGCTGTAGCGCGGCCTATTCCCGTGAGCGCTCCGGTGATCAAAACGACTGGCGCGGACATGGCTATCTCTCTGACAAGACTAGGTTTATATCTGCGGCAGCCCTGGTGAGCGGGGCTCCTTCGCCGCTGGCCTTCGCGCGCGACCCATCGCTTGGGTGACCGGAAGATAGGCGCTCGTTGCGGCTAGGCAAAAGACTTTGTAGGCTGGTTGGTATACCTTAAAGGTATGGAAGCGCACATGGAGCTACGCCATCTCCGCTATTTCGTCGCTGTCGCGGAGGAAGGCAGCCTCACGCTCGCCGCCGAACGGCGCCTGCACACGGCGCAGCCTTCGCTCAGTCGCCAGATCCGGGATCTGGTATACGAGGTGGGCGCGCAACTTCTAACGCGCAGCACATCGGGCTGACATCGGCGGGACAAGCCTTCCTGGGATACGCGGCGCAGGTCAAGGCGGTATACGCCGCCACTCGGTAAGAAACGCCGCCAGAGCAGCGATTGGGAAGGGTCCAATCCATGTGGATCCGGCTGGAGGCGGGACCGCCGAAGGCCGGCGCTGGTGAGGTCGGTGCGATGGCGCCGGTCGAGCTGAGCTGAGGTACGGGGACATCGCCGATCGATGGCCCAAACCGCAGCACGGCAAGGGGGCGCTCGAGCTCGCTCGCGCCACGGCTTTGAAACGTCAGGGAAACGAGGCCGCGTTACCCAGTTTCATCATTCCCACGCGCGCGCGACCGAGCCGGCAGCTGCCGCCGATTTCCTTTTTCGTTTTGGCGAATGCCGGATCCGGCTGGAGGCGGGACCGCCGAAGGCCGGCGCTGGTGAGGTCGGTGCGATGGCGCCGGTCGAGCTGAGCTGAGGTACGGGGACATCGCCGATCGATGGCCCAAACCGCCAGCACGGCAAGGGGGCGCTCGAGCTCGCTCGCGCCACGGCTTTGAAACGTCAGGGAAACGAGGCCGCGTTACCCAGTTTCATCATTCCCACGCGCGCGCGACCGAGCCGGCAGCTGCCGCCAATTCCTTTTTCGTTTTGGCGAATGCCGGATCCGGCTGGAGGCGGGACCGCCGAAGGCCGGCGCTGGTGAGGTCGGTGCGATGGCGCCGGTCGAGCTGAGCTGAGGTACGGGGACATCGCCGATCGATGGCCCAAACCGCAGCACGGCAAGGGGGCGCTCGAGCTCGCTCGCGCCACGGCTTTGAAACGTCAGGGAAACGAGGCCGCGTTACCCAGTTTCATCATTCCCACGCGCGCGCGACCGAGCCGGCAGCTGCCGCCGATTCCTTTTTCGTTTTGGCGAATGCCGGATCCGGCTGGAGGCGGGACCGCCGAAGGCCGGCGCTGGTGAGGTCGGTGCGATGGCGCCGGTCGAGCTGAGCTGAGGTACGGGGACATCGCCGATCGATGGCCCAAACCGCAGCACGGCAAGGGGGCGCTCGAGCTCGCTCGCGCCACGGCTTTGAAACGTCAGGGAAACGAGGCCGCGTTACCCAGTTTCATCATTCCCACGCGCGCGCGACCGAGCCGGCAGCTGCCGCCGATTCCTTTTTCGTTTTGGCGAATGCCGGATCCGGCTGGAGGCGGGACCGCCGAAGGCCGGCGCTGGTGAGGTCGGTGCGATGGCGCCGGTCGAGCTGAGCTGAGGTACGGGGACATCGCCGATCGATGGCCCAAACCGCAGCACGGCAAGGGGGCGCTCGAGCTCGCTCGCGCCACGGCTTTGAAACGTCAGGGAAACGAGGCCGCGTTACCCAGTTTCATCATTCCCACGCGCGCGCGACCGAGCCGGCAGCTGCCGCCGATTCCTTTTTCGTTTTGGCGAATGCCGGATCCGGCTGGAGGCGGGACCGCCGAAGGCCGGCGCTGGTGAGGTCGGTGCGATGGCGCCGGTCGAGCTGAGCTGAGGTACGGGGACATCGCCGATCGATGGCCCAAACCGCAGCACGGCAAGGGGGCGCTCGAGCTCGCTCGCGCCACGGCTTTGAAACGTCAGGGAAACGAGGCCGCGTTACCCAGTTTCATCATTCCCACGCGCGCGCGACCGAGCCGGCAGCTGCCGCCGATTCCTTTTTCGTTTTGGCGAATGCCGGATCCGGCTGGAGGCGGGACCGCCGAAGGCCGGCGCTGGTGAGGTCGGTGCGATGGCGCCGGTCGAGCTGAGCTGAGGTACGGGGACATCGCCGATCGATGGCCCAAACCGCAGCACGGCAAGGGGGCGCTCGAGCTCGCTCGCGCCACGGCTTTGAAACGTCAGGGAAACGAGGCCGCGTTACCCAGTTTCATCATTCCCACGCGCGCGCGACCGAGCCGGCAGCTGCCGCCGATTCCTTTTTCGTTTTGGCGAATGCCGGATCCGGCTGGAGGCGGGACCGCCGAAGGCCGGCGCTGGTGAGGTCGGTGCGATGGCGCCGGTCGAGCTGAGCTGAGGTACGGGGACATCGCCGATCGATGGCCCAAACCGCAGCACGGCAAGGGGGCGCTCGAGCTCGCTCGCGCCACGGCTTTGAAACGTCAGGGAAACGAGGCCGCGTTACCCAGTTTCATCATTCCCACGCGCGCGCAGCAAGGAAAACAAGGCGATCTAACCAATCGCCCTTGCTTAAGCTTTGTCCATGAAGAGTCCCGATCCAAAAGGACGTCTACGCGTCAGCAATTGGATTGTGCAAAGACTCTATAATTATGCAGTCAACTAAACCTTCGAACGCTGATTTCTGGCGGCCTTTCAACATGTAGTTGATCCAACCCGCGTTCGCACCGTCGCGGACAAGAATTCGGCCATGACCCCAATCGACTTTCGCCCAACAGTCGCGGATCAGCCTTTCAAGGGCAAGGCCGTCAAAGTACGAGGGCAATTCGATTGCGCAATGAATATGCCATCGACCTGACGTACCACGGTCGCATGAACGTAATGCGCGGGCGCCGACCTCGCCCTTTTCAAGTACGGGCAATACACGAAGGCTCTTGCCGTATCGACGGAATGCAGCTCCGTATACTGCTCGGTTGAGTAGATTCATGAAGTGCCGAAAAGCTTGTCTGCACCGATAGTCGTTGATCTTTACCCGACCGCCGCTGTTGGGCTGAAGAGCTTGCTTCAAGGTTAGTGTGACGTCGCAAAATGCATCCCAGCTGCTCGTATCAAAGAAGTGTGATTTGGCGGATTGGATAGGATCGGATCGAACTTCCATCGGATAGTCATTCAGGGCGAACATTACAGGGTGACTTCAGGAAGGTGAAAATTCTTTCGGGATTTATCGTCTTGGAGCCGCATGCCGAACCAATCGATCGCGTCGGAGAGCGTAAATATAAGCCCTGGCAAAATGCACGAAGGCGGTTCGTGATTGCCTCGTCAGATCTCCGCTATTGAGGTAGCCGATCAAAGCAATCGCTGGCCGCTGCGCGTACGCCGCGAGCGGCCATGCCGCCGATGCTCCCAGCCCCGCGCCCCACGCGCGCCGCCTCAATCGATCGAATGACATCCGATCTCCAACAAGCCAGGACCACGCTCCAAAATACCGAATTATCAAGAATATGTCAGGGGTATCCGAGCCTTTTCCAGCCGCCAAAATGGCCCGTTTCGGGAGAGCCCCGCGGTCCTCTGCGAGCGGGCATGGTCGTACACGCTGTTGTTCGGCGGGCCGAACGTTACCATCGGAGCATCGCTTTACCGGCGGCTCGGCAACGTACTTGAGGAATTGACCCCGATCTCCGGGGGCACGCCCTTTCCGAATCGGATGTTACGCCGTCATTGCCGGTAAACACCGTTGCGGAATTCCCGCGTTGACACCTTGCTCAGCGTCTCGTGCGCGCGGGGCGCGCCGACCGCGCGGCGGGCCTGGATTTCTTTTTGCCGAATCCGGTTCTGGCGCAGGATGGGGTTCGGGCGTCGGGGGCGAGAGTGACACGGGCTGATGCGGCGGCCACCTTCGAGCCGGGGGTCGTGGACTTATAAAATTCAGGTTGAGCGCGGTTCGCTGAATGTCCGCTTCGCTCCATAAGCGACGAATTGTCGCGTCGCCGCGAAATGACGCGATGGGCCAGGGAACGAACCGGCTATCGCGGGAGCGCGCTGCGCGCGACGCGGAGGGGCGGGCGAGGTACACGGCACCATTTGAGCTCCGTGTGAGGTGACGGGCTGGGAGGCTGGCTTGAGGATCGAGGGGTCAAAGCACTCCAACCTCAAGACCGGAGCCTCCCATGACCTCCACAAAGTCTGCAGAAGCCGTCAGCCCGCTGCGTCGTCGCATGATCGAGGACATGAGCGTCCGCAAGTTCGGCGACAAGACACGACACGATTATATCCGCCACGTCGAGAGCTTTGCCAAGTTTCTGGGCCGCTCGCCGGATTCGGCCACCGGCGAAGACTTGCGCCGCTATCAGGTGCATCAGACCGAGAGCGGCGTTCACCCGTCGGCGATGAACAGTTCGGTGGCCGCATTGCGCTTCTTTTTCAAGATCACGCTTGGTCGGGCCGACCTCGCCACTCAGCTCGCGCGCATCCACTATCCACGCCGGCTACCGCGGGTGTTGAGCCCCGAGGATGTCTGTCGGTTGCTGGAGGCAGCGCCTGGCCCGGGCTCAAGTACAAGGCGGCGCTGAGTGTTGCCTATGGGGCCGGGCTGCGCGCCATTCGAAGTTGGAAACGACCTCACACTATGCCCAGGTCGCCACCAACCTGCTGCGAACGGTCACCAGCCCGCTCGACAATCTGACCCTGACGACGCAGGAGCCGCCGGCGTAACCCGCCGCTGCCGTGGGCAGGCCATCGCTGGAGGTCGCGGATATCTTCCGCGATCACGGGCCGGCTTGGCGTGACGCCAATCGCGGTCACATCAGCCTCAACCAGTTGAAGGTGATGGGCGCCATCGAGAGCTGCCGCACCGCGGCTCTCGGCGGGCACGTCGCGCGTTGCGAGAACGAGGCCTGCGGCTACACAAAGATCGCCTACACCAGTTGCGGCAATCGGCATTGTCCGAAGTGCCAGGGCGCGCAGGCCCGCAAATGGATGGAGGCGCGCGAGGCCGAGCTGCTGGCGGTGCCTTACTTCCATATCGTCTTCACGCTGCCGGCCCGGATCGCCGATATCGCCTATCAGAACAAGGCCGTGATCTACGACCTCCTGTTCAACGCCTCCTCCGAGACCATGCGCACGATCGCAGCCGACCCCAAGCATCTCGGCGCCCGCATCGGCTTCACCTCGGTGCTGCACACCTGGGGCTCGGCCATGACCCACCATCCGCACGTCCACATGATCGTGCCGGGCGGCGGGCTCGCCATGGACGGCTCACGCTGGGTCACCGCCAAGCCAAGAATTCTTCCTGCCAAGGCACGTTCTTTCAGACCTGTTCCGCGCCCTGATGCTGGCGAAGCTCCTGACCGCCCATGCGGCGGGAAGGCTGCAGTTCCTCGGCGCCCACGCGCATCTGGCCAATGCCAAAGCATTCCGCGCCTTCCTGGCTCCGCTCAGAAAGAAGCGCTGGTACCTCTACGCCAAGCGCCCCTTCGCGGGTCCCAAGGCCGTGCTCGCCTATCTGTCCCGCTACACCCACCGCGTCGCCATCTCGAACAGTCGCCTGATCAGGGCCAACGCCACCAGCGTGACCTTCAGGGTCAAGAACTACCGCGCCAAAGGGTCTGCCCGCTACATCACCATGACACTCTCCACCGGCGAGTTCATCCGTCGCTTCCTCATCCATGTCCTGCCGCAAGGCTTCCATCGCATTCGCCATTACGGCCTCTTCGCGGGCTCCGCCAAGGCCGAGTGCATCGCAACGGCGTGCCACCTTCTGGACATGCCTGTGCCTACCATCGCGGCGGAAGCCAACAGCAGTCGCGAGGAGGCCGATGACACGCTCAATCCGCCTTGTCCCTGCTGCGGCGGCCGCATGCGCATCATCGAGGTGTTCGAGCAAGGCCAAACACCCAGACACCAGCCGTCACCACGCCCGGTCGCGATCAGGATCGACACGTCATGACAAGGCCCAGTGTTCGCCGGAAAGTCGAGCGCTCACCAACCGGCTCATTGCCAGGAGCAGGGTCAGTGCGTCACCTGCACATCAAACATCGCCAAGCCGCCCGCCTCGCCGCACCGCCAATCGCAAATGCGCCCTCACTCCGCGCTCCAATCCGAATTTCAAACGATCAACATTACCCCCCCGCCACCGCACCCGGCTGCACACGCTCAGCCCGTTACAGCCAAATCCCCATAGCGCGGCACCGCTGATCGTGCCCAATCTCCCGCGGGTTCCTTCCCGGGCGGCTTTCGGACGACGGCCCCGGTGCCAGCCGCCGCGCCCACAATGAGGCCGTCGTCCGAAACTCATCACAGGAGCGGACCTTCATTATCTTGACATTTTCCACAAAGCTGAGGGCTGCTATTCCGCGGCCGGCCGCTGCTCCGGTGCGGGTACGTCGTGAGATGCCAACCCCTCGCGCGGCCGAGTGCCCGGTCTCAGTCGTTCCCGAATGGCCTGGAATGAAACGTAAAGCGGCGGGATGACAAATATTCCAATGAAGGAGGCGAAAATCATGCCGCCAAACACGGGCGTGCCGACGTCGCGCCGGGCAAGTTGGGACGCGCCGGTAGCGACCACCAATGGCAAAAGGCCGAGAATGAAGGCAAAAGACGTCATCATGACCGGTCGGAAGCGCTGACGCGCGCCCTCGGTCGCGGCGGCAAGCAGCGGCACGCCGTGCTCGCGCTTCTCCTTCGCAAACTCGACGATCAGAATGCCGTTCTTGGCGGCCAGTCCGATCAGCACGACCATGCCGATCTGCGCATAGAGATCGAGCGTCAAGCGGCCGATCACGATCGCGATGAACGATCCCAGCACCCCCACCGTCACCGAGAGCAGGACCGGAACCGGGATGGTCCAGCTTTCGTAGAGCCCGACCAGGAACAGATATGCGAACAGCACCGCAAAACCCAGGATCATGGCGGTCTTGCCTTCGGCCCGCTTCTCCTGGAATGCGGTGTCGGTCCATTCGCCCGCATAGCCCGGCGGCAGGGTGCGCGCCGCGACCGCCTCCATGGCGTTCAGCGCCTGGCCGGACGATACGCCGGGCGCCGGCCCCCCCTGAACGGTCACAGCGCGCAAGTTGTTGTACCGAATGAGGGCCGGTGGGCCGACGACGACACGGACCTCGACCAGGCTGCGGAGCGGAATCATCTTCCCTTCAGCGCTGCGCACGTTGATTCGATAAATATCGTCGATGCTCGATCGGTCATCGGCCTCCGCCTGCACCTGAACCTGCCATGTCCTGCCGAACAGGTTGATGTTATTTACGAAGTAACCGCCGAGCGAAGCTTGCAAAGCTTGGAAGATGGAGTTCAGCTGGACGCCGAGGATCTGCGCCTTGTCCCGATTTATGTCGAGAAAAATCGAGGGATTGGTAGCCGAGAACGTGCTGAAGACACGGGTTAATTGCAATTCCTGGTTGGCAGCGACCATGAGCCCGCGCAGCACTTGGGCCAACGCCTTCGGATCGCCGCCGCGCAAGTCTTCGAGCACATAAGCAAAGCCGCCGCCGCTGCCGAGTCCAAGGATCGGGGGCGGCGCGAGCGGGACGACCGTTCCGCCGGTGACCTGGCGGAACTTGGGACCGAGGCGGGCGATCACCTCGCGGGCGCCGAGCGAGAGGTTCTTGCGCTCTTCGAAGGGTTTGAGCGTAACCACCATGAAGGCGGCATTCGACTGCGAGTAGTTGTCGATGAAATTCAAGCCGATAACCGAGGTGACATCCGCAACCGCCGGTTCGTTCTTCAGAATGGATTCCGCTTGGCCGATCACATCGGTGGTCCGCCCAATTGACGCCCCGCCAGGCAATTGTACGACCACGAATAGTCCGCCCTGATCGTCTTCCGGCAGGAATCCGGTCGGCGTCATCTTCGACAGCGCGACGACGCCGAATCCGGCGATTGCGACCATCACCAGCCCGACCACCGAAAGGCGGACGATGTGCGCGACGGCGACACCGTAGCCATCGCGCACGCGGTCGATTGAGCGCATCACCATGCCCATTACACCCCGGCGCGGACCATGGTGGGGCCGCAGCAGCACACCGCACAGCGCGGGTGACAAGGTCAGCGCGTTGATGGCCGACAGCAGCATCGATACAGAGACGGTGACGGCGAATTGCCGGAACAGCTCGCCCGAGATGCCTGGAATGAAGGCAATGGGCACGAAGACGGAGAGCAGAACCATGGTAATCGCGATGATCGGCGCGGTGATCTCCCGCATCGCGCGTTTGGTCGCCTCGCCGGGCGACAGCTCGGGATGTTCCTCCATGACGCGCTCGACATTTTCCACGACAACGATCGCATCGTCGACCACGATACCGATGGCCAGCACGACCGCGAGCAGTGACACGGTGTTGGCGGAGTAGCCAACCGCCTTGAGGACGATGAAGGCGCCGATGAGACTGACCGGCACTGCGAAGGTCGGGATCAAGGTCGCGCGCACGCTGCCGAGAAACAGGAAGACCACAAGCACCACGAGAACGAAGGCCTCGATCAGCGTCTTCTCAACCTCGTGGATGGTGTCGGTGACGAAGCTAGTCGGGTCATAGGTGACCTTCCAGGCCAGATCCTGCGGAAACCGCGGCTCCAATTCAGCAAATTTATCGCGAACTGCCTTCAGCGTCGCGATCGCATTGGCGCCCGGTGATTGATAGATTGCCACCACTGCTGCCGGGCCACCGTTGAAGCGCGTCACGCGGTCGAGATTGGCAGCGCCCAGTTCCAGGCGGGCGACGTCGCTCAGCCGGAGCACCGAGCCGTCCGGGTTGGTGCGAATGACGATGTTGTCGAAGTCATCGACCGAGCTCAGACGGCCCTTGGTCTGAAGGTTGAGCTGCAGTTGCTGGTCGTCGGAAATCGGGCGGGCGCCGATCCGTCCGACCGCGGCCTGAATGTTCTGGCCTTGGATGGCATTGATCACGTCGCCGGTGGTGAGCCCAAGACCGGTGAGCCGGTCGGTCCGCACCCAGGCGCGCATGGCGTAATCTTGCGGACCCCACAGCGCCGCATCGCCCACACCCGGCGTGCTCTTGATCTGGTCGAGCAGGTTGATGGTGACGTAGTTGGAAAGAAACAGTGGATCATGGGTGTGCTGGGGGGAATAGACCGCGATGACGCCGAGCAAAGCCGACGACTTCTTTTTGACGACAACGCCCTGCCGCTGCACATCCGGGGGCAGGCTCGAAAGAGCGACTTGGACCCGATTGTTGACGTTGACGGTATTGATGTCGGGATCGGTGCCAAGCTCGAAGGAAGCAGTTAGCGTGTAGCTGCCGTCATCGCCGCTCACGCTCTTCATGTAGATCATCTTGTCGACGCCAACGACCTGGGCCTCGATCGGCTGCGCGATGGTCGCATCCACGACGGCGGAGTTGGCGCCCGGATACTGAGTCGTCACGGAGACCTGCGGAGGAACGATATCGGGATATTGGGCGAGCGGAATCGAGTACAGCGCCAGCATGCCGGCGATCGTGGTCACGATGGCGATGACGATGGCGAGCCGCGGCCGGTCGACGAAGATCGATGAAAGCATCGGTTCAGCTCCGGTTGAGCGCCTGCGGCATCGGAGCCGCCCGGACCGGGACACCGGGCCGCACGCCTTGGAGGCCTTCGACGATGACCTGTTCGCCCCCGGACAATCCCTGGTCGATGACCACATCGGCCCCGTTCTCGCCCGCGGTCTTGACGCGCTTCACGGCGGCCTTGCCGTCCTCAACCACAAAAACATAGACACCTTCCTGATCGGCGATCAGGGCCGCCTGCGGGATCAACACCTTTTCCTCGGGCGTGCCGCTTTCGAGCGCCACTCGCACCAGCTGACCATCAATGAGGCCACCCGACGGATTGGGAAATGCGGCGCGCGCCAGCACGGTGTCGGTTGCGCGATCCACCGTGACGTCGACGAAATTGATCTGGCCTTCCTGGTTGTAGGTCGATCCATCGGCGAAGCGAAGCCGAACCTTGATGTTCTTGATGTCGACTTGGTGGCCGGCCTCCTGGGCGCGCAGGAAGTCGCGCTGGCTGACCGGGAACGTCACATACATCGGGTCCTGGCTGACGATCACCGTCAGTAGTCCGCTGTCCGGGCTGATGACGTTTCCTTTGGTCACGTTGGTCTTGCCGACCTTGCCGGCAATCGGCGAGGCAATTTCCGTATAGCCGAGATTGATGTTGGCGGTCGACAGGCTGGCCTCGTCGGTCATGATTTGGCCGTCTGCCTGCTGGTCGGCGGCCTGCGCCTGGTCCCGCGCCACTGCGGTGCCGGCGTTGGACTTGAGCAGACTTTCGGCGCGCTGGAGCTGGACCACGGTGAGGACTTTTGCCGCCTTGCTGCGCTCCAAGGCGCCTTGGGCCTGCTCGACGGCGGCCTGGAACAATCCCTTCTCGATGCGGTAGAGCGGATCGCCCTCCTTGATCAGCTCGCCCTCCTTGAACAGGACGGCCTCAAGATACCCGGTCACGCGCGCTTTGATCTCGACGCGGTTGACCGCCTCGACCCGCCCGACAAACTCCAGGCTCGCCGCGATGGGCTTGCGTTCCGCCGCGACCGTGCCGACTGGAACCGACGCTGCGGGCCCCTGCTGAGCATCGGCAGGAGGGCAAAGTCCGCAGATGAGGACGATCGCACCGATGGCTCTCCGCATTTTAGTCTCCCCTTTCGCGTGTCAGCTGTTGAGGAACATGACAAGCTTTATGCCAAGTAATCGTGCACGACCTCGCCGAGGTCAAGCGTGAGGTCGGCGATGATGTGGGTCCCGGAGACGTTCTCGAGCACCGGCAGCTCGGCGAGCGGCGCCAAGGCGTGAAAAAACAAGGTGAGCTCGGCCGGTCCGGACCAGGCGACTTTCAGCTCAATGTCTTGCAGACGGTGCTCGGTGCGGTAGGTGATGATCGGGAATTCGCGATTGAAAAAGCGGTACGGGCCGATCGGGTAGGCAGGGCTCGTCAGCGGCACGCGATCCGCCGCCGAAGAGCGAGTTCATCGAAGGCGGCGGAGCGCTCGCGGCGCTGGCCGCCATAAGCGCGCTGGTCATCTTCATACTGCAGGAGCCCAGGGCAACGGTGGTGCCGGTTGCCTTGCTGTTTCCGCTACCGCTGTGGCTTGCGGCCCGCTGCCGGCCGGTCTTCCCTCGGCAGCTGCGTTCACTAGGCGGCCGCACAGCGCGCGCGCTTCAATGCAAAACGGCAACTGTAGTGCTAGGAAGCCGGACGGCAAGTCCGGCCGCGACGAGCGACGGAGATGGCCGGCAATCCTGAATAACGAATTGGGCGAGTCCCGCGGGCAACGTGACGCACGCCGGGCAGCAGCGTTCGTTGATGGCGTTCCGTTACCCGCAGACCCAAACGTAGCCGATCGGGGCCGATCGCCAGCAAGAGCCCACGCCATATGGCCACCACCGGCCACCCCAAAAACGCCGGCCTGTGCCGTACCAGGTGCCCCCGTAGTAGCGGCCGCCAACGCGATATCCTCCGCCGCCCGCGACGAACGCCCTGCCGCCGGGCCCGCGGCCTGCGACGAATGCCCTGCCGCCGGGCCCGCGCCCCGCTACAAACCGGGCCAACTGAACATCGGACGTGGGAGCCGCGGCATTTAGCGGTTGTGGGTTGACCGGAAAGGCATGGGCCAAACCGTGGTCAGCGATCGCGAACATGATCGTGATCACGAAGGGAAAATACCAATTCTTACGCATTTCCAAGCCTCCTCGCTTACGTGCCCTTTTGATACCACACGAGATGCGAGCGAGATATCCCCGACAAGACGCGATCTAGCTCCCCAGTTCCCACTTTCGGTGCGCTGTTGCTCCGCGACAAGACACCACGCGGCCGTCGCGTGGGGCAGGCGTGGCCCTCCCCGCACCTTGGCGATGATGCCAGTACGCCGTCTTGTCATTGGCGGTCAGCCAGGTGCAATATCGATCCGCCAATCGCAGTGTCTGCCGGCATCCCTCCCTTTGATACGCTCCTGCGGGGTCATCTCCGGTGTCGCTCGATCGATGGTCCGCGCGTGCACTTGTTACGGATTCGCCGGCGGTTCCATCGCCCTGGGCGAGCCCGGGGATATCGAATGCCCCGGAAAGCATCCAATAAAGCGCCCCCAGTGAAACAAGCAGGACACCCCAGCCAACCAGTGTCTGGAAGTCCAAGGCAGCAATATCTTGCAGCACCAGCTTACGAACCATGACCAGAATCGTGATCAGAACGACAATGCGCGTCTGAACAGCGCCGATTTTATTGGTCAACGCCATGAAGATCGAGCGCTTGAATTCAAGCAGAATAACACAGCGAGAATGAGGCCCTGAGGGTGTCGCTGCCGCCTCCCACCCCGGAATAAATCCCGCCTTGACGACCTTGATGTGAGCCCTGCCGGTATGCGCCTGCGCCAGGGACGGCGTAGCCGCTCCCGCCAGGATGGCGTCCGCATCGCTATGCGGTTTTTAGTGTTGAGCGAAAATGAGGAGTTCACTCGTCAAGTTATTGGAATAACATCGTGGTTCCGCGCATTTTGGCGCGAGGTGAGGTCGATGGCATGGCAAGAATTCAGCGAAATATCCTGGCGGGAATCCTGGCCATTGTGCCAATCGGCCTGACAATTTGGATTCTCGGTGCAATCATCAACGTGCTGACGTCCATCGGAAGGCCGTTCATCATGGCCCTGGGGCGTTGGCTCGAACCTTCTGTCCCTTGGTTTGCGAATTGGATCGAGGCATCGTGGGCTCAGTCGCTAATGGCCATTTGCATGATCCTGGTCGGGCTCTACGTACTCGGTGTGACCGCAACGGCCGTCGTCGGTAAGAGGCTGCTTGGCAGTATCGAGCGGCTCATAGAACGAATTCCGTTAGTCCAGCTGATCCATGGCTCCGCACGGAAGCTTATTTCCGCCTTGCAAGAGCGCCCCACCGATCTGCAGCGGCTTGTCCTAATTGAATTTCCGTCGCCTGACATGAAAGCGATCGGTCTGGTGACGCGAACATTCTCCGATGCGCGCTCGGGTCGGCAGCTCGCCGCGGTCTACGTGCCGACTACACCAAATCCCACATCTGGATATATCGAGCTGGTCCCCGTGGAGAAACTGGTTTCACTCGATTGGACACCCAGCGAGGCAATGGGTTTCATCATCTCCGGCGGGGCCGTCGGTCCAGAGCAAATTGATTTCGGCGCGCAATCCTCCACATCTTGATTCGGCCATCAAGAGCATCCAGTTAAAGTGGACCCGACCCACCCGAGCTGATGCATTCGTTTCACCCGCACTGAATTATCCGGCGAAGAAATCCACGACCCCTGTCTCCAGGTTGTACATCGCACCAGCGATCTTGATTGCGCCATTCGACTCCATTTCGGCGAGCACGGGACTGTCCTTGCGAATGTCGGCCATCGTAATTTCCACATTCTTGCGCGCGACGGCGTCAACAAATGCATAATTCTTCGATGTCCTTTCGCCGGTGTACGTCGTCGCCGCCACCGCGGGTTTAATTTTCGCCAACAGGCCCGTGAGATTGCCGAGTTCGGCGTTGTCAATAGCGCCCTTAATAGCGCCGCACGCGGTATGGCCCATGACCAGAACCACCTTGGCCCCGGACAGCTTGCAGGCGAATTCCATACTACCAAGAATGTCGGAATTTTCGACATTGCCTGCCACGCGACTGTTGAAGATGTCGCCGATGCGGAGGTCCAAGATCGTCTCGGCCGAAGCTCGCGAGTCAATACAAGTAAGCAGTACCGCGGCCGGGTATTGACCCTTGGCGCTGGCGCGTTGCTGAGCCAGGAAATCATGGTCTTCACGCTTGCCGGTGTAAAAGCGCTTATTGCCCTTCTTCATTAGCGCCAAAATGTCGTCCGGACTCAGCTTGTCGCGCTGCGCCTTAGTCAGTGCGTCAGCGTAGGCAATGCTGCTGAGCATCCCGGTACCGATAAACGCCATCGCAGTGATAGCACCGGAGGCCTTTAGGAAGCTGCGACGATGGGGATGATTGTGGGGCTGGCCGGTTTCGTGTTGCCCAGACATGTGCGATCTCCTTAATTTGACAGTCCCGGAACCGCGTGGACGATAGCAGATGGCGGAGTTTCCTGGGAAGCCGAAGGCGGGCTGCGGGGTACCCTGCTAGGTCTACGCCAGTAGTTCTCGCCGGCGGCCAAGCCCTCGTGGATCCCTCTACTTCGCAACTGTTCTTGAGGGAGCACAATCCCCAAACCGCGGAAGCTGCCGGTTCATCGTGAAGGTCGACGATGGCCACGTCGGGCGTGTGCTCGGACAGCAGGCGCCCAGCCTCTGCGGCCGTCGCGGCCTGACCGGCCACGTTCGCTCCCATGAGCCGAAGCAGGTTCTTCATGGCGCTGCCGATATGCCAGGAACCCTCGACCAAGAGGACATCCCAGGCCCAGAAGCTCAGATGATTCAGCTTCGGTCGGACCGTGAGTGTTCGGTAGCGTCATCGGATATTCCGATGCAAATGGCTTCGTGTCCGCGGCTACCAACAGTATCGCGTTTCGATCCTCTGTGGCCAGCACGAAAGGGCGCTATGGCAAGCGATATCGTTGGCTTCGGCTACCGGCGCCCCCCCCCCAACCTCCCATGAACCTTTTTTGGGCTGCCTCCGTCTAACTAACGGCGCGAACTGCACGTGAGGGCTTCCAAGCGGGCGTAGCGGTGGCCCGGTGTCGGGGAGATTAAGCATGTCCACGCGATCCAGATCCACAGGGCCCGTGTCCGCGGTTCGCTCAGACTGGCCTGTTGCCCCGGATTTTCATCCTGAATTTGGCTTTCTATGTCCGTCTCCGAGCCGGCTTCGCCGCCTGCGAGTTGCGATGACTTTGACACTGGCGGGAATAGGGATCGGGGCGACGATCGAGCTCGCGGTCGCACACTGGGGCGACAGCGGTGCCGCAGCGCAAACCTTGATCGCGGGACCGATCGAGGAGGAGCCGCTGGGCAAAGCCGCAGCCGTTCCGCGGCCGTCCGGTATTCGGATAGCTTCAATGCAACCTTCGGAGTCAGCCGCCCTCACTGAAACTTGGCCTTTGCCTCAACATGGATCCTGCAAGGATGCAGTCTCCAGGGATCCGGCAGCGTCCTTTCTGAAATCCAGACTGTTGGTCGGGCAAGGTGCACGCCCGGCATGCCGGGCGGACAGCCTACCGGGTCGCGACCTTCATCGTCGGCCGCACGGACTTGCCGCCGGCGCCGACAGCGTTTGAAGCAATGCCCTACAGCGCGACTGGAAGAGAGAAGCGATAAAATCGTCCGGAGCCCTGACGACGGCCTTCAGTCAAATCATCTTGAGGATTCTAAATCATGGTACTGGTCGAATTCGTCAAAGACCAGAGGCTATTGGGACTACTGCCAATAAACCTGCTCACGCCTTCCACGTGGCGTGTCGCAGTCGAAGCAGATTGTAAGGTCTTGTGCCCTCCAGGACTCCTATCATGAGGCCGTTGCCAAGTTCAGGCTCATAGCGCGCGCCGGAGACTATCCTTGTCGAAATCGGTGCGCTAAAGAGCAACGACTGATGCTCAGCTTGCCAAGCTGGCGCAGTTTGCGGGAGAGCGCGGAACACACCGGTATCCGCTGCCAGCGCTGCGAGCCGCCGACTTTACAGTGCATGCCCAACCTATGCTGCCGCCGCGGGGGACCAGCACGATTTTACCCCGGCTCCTTCGCTCCTTCCCGTTCCGAAGCGCCTTAAACGAAGCCCGAACTCGTTCCGTTACCCGCAGACCCAAACGTAGCCGATCGGGGCCGATTGCCAGCAAGAGCCCACGCCGTATGGCCACCACCGGCCACCCCAAAAACGCCGGCCTGTGCCGTACCAGATGCCACCGTAGTAGCGCCCGCCAACGCGATATCGTCCGCTGCCCGCGACGAACGCCCTGCCGCCGGGTCCGCGGCCCGCGACGAACGCCCTGCCGCCAGGTCCGCGGCCTGCGACGAATGCCCTGCCGCCGGGCCCGCGACCCGCTACAAACCTGGCCAACTGAACATCAGACGTGGGCGCCGCGGCATTTAGCGGTTGTGGGTTGACCGGAAAGGCATGGGCCAAATCGTAGTCAGCGATCACAAACATGGCCGTGATCACGAAGGGAAAATACCAATTCTTACGCATTTCTAAGCCTCCTTGCTTACGTGCCCTTCGGACACCCACGAGACGCGAGCGAGATCTCCCCTAGAAGATGAAACCTAGCCTCCCGGTTCCCACTTTTTCGGTGCGCTGCTGCTCCGCGACACGATGCCACGCGGTCGTCGCGTGGGCAAGCGTGGCCCAATCCGCGCCTTGGCGATGATGTCAGGCCGCCATCTTGTCTTTGATGGCCAGCCAGGTGCATCGATCCGCCAGTCGCAGGGTTTGCCGGAACCCCTCCTTTGAAACGCTCCTGCTGTGCCGCCTTTATTCCCATATGATCACTCCAGCGGGCGGGGTATGCGGTCCCACCGAACGTCGTGACTTCCTTAAGCTCGATTAGGAGCCAGGCGACGTCGTGCGAAAACGAAACAACAAATAATATCCTGCCGGAACGAAGAACAGTGTCAGGATCGATGCCACCGCAAGGCCGGACATCATTAGCACTGCCATCGGTTTCCAGAGCGCGCCGCCGAACAACGCCATCGGCAGCAATCCGAGAACGGTCGTCGCCGATGTCAGCAATATGGGGCGCAGACGTTTCTGCGATGACACGACAATCGCATCGGGCAGCTCCCGCGTCGCCCGTTCGATATCGATCTGGTCGATCAGCACGATGGCATTGTTGATGATGATGCCCGCGAGGCTGATGATGCCGAGAGTGCCGAAGAACGACAGCGGTTGACCGGTCAACAGCAGGCCATACGGAATGCCGACGAAAATCAGCGGTATGCTGATGAATGTGAGCAGGGTACGTCTGAAGGAATTGAACTGAAGCACGATGGCGATGATCATGACGGCCAGGGCCGCCGGCAGCCCGGCCGCCAGCCTCTGATTGGTCTCGGCGCTCTTCTCGATTTCGCCCCCGATATTGACCCGGTATCCGCCGGATAGATCAAGCTTTTGCAGCCCCGGCTGGATGGCTGACAGCAACTGGCTGGCGGTCAAGGACGCGCTGCGCCCCGTTATGATAACCGTCCGCTCCTGGTTCTTGCGGCGAATGCGCGAAAAATCCAGGCCGGGCTTGAGGCTGGCAATCTGATACAGAGGAATGAGGTTGCCGTTGTGCACGAAGATCATGTTGGTAACGCCATCGATATTGCTATGCGTGTCGGCACCGGCGCGCAAGACGATGGGAATCGCGTTGTCCCCCTCGCGATAGACCGATACCGCCGATCCGGTGAAGTAGGTCTTCATCAGCTGGGTCATTTGCTCCGACGTCAGCCCAAGCTGCCGAATTCGATCCTGGTTTATATCCACGAGTACCTTGATGATTTTGTTGCCCCAGTCGTCGTCATTGTCGCGGATACCCGGCGCAATCCGAAACAAGGAGCGCACCTGCTCGCTGAGCGCCAACAGGCGATCCGCATCCGGGCCCGAGACCTCAACATCGACGATCCCGGCCTCCACCGATCCCATGGCAAGTCGCTTGATCTTGAATCGCGCCTCTGGGTGATGCTCGGAGAGGTAGCTCCACGCGCGGTCCGCGGCGTGAACCGCGCCTTCATAGTCTTTTGTCTTGACGAGAAAAAAGGCCGAGGCGGGATCTGCCGGCACCGGCGTCAAGGTGAGGTAGAACCGAGGCCCGCCGTCGCCGACGTAAAGTACTTGGCTGACTATCTCGGGATTCTCGGTTGGGTCTCCCAGCCACTTGGAAACTTCAAGCGCGCGAGCCTCGGTTTGGGAGATGTCGGTTCCGTCCGGCATGTTCATATAGATCAGGAACTGATCGCGTTCGCTGAGCGGAAACATCTGCTTTGCGACACGACCGAACTGCATCAAAGAGACGATGACGAGGAAACAGCAGGCCGCCAGAACGGCCGGCGACCACCTTAGGGCAGCGCGCACCCACGAGCCGTAAGCAGCCTCTACACGCGACGTCGCCTGCGCTCCGCCGGTCGCGACGCGATTGCCGCCGAGGAACCAAACGGTCAGCACCGGCAGGATATAGAGCGCGGCAATCCATGAGCCGCCGAGCGTCAGCGCGACGACGGCACCCAATGAAAACGCGTATTCGCCGGAGGTTCCCGACAGCAGGAACAAAGGCAGAAAAGCGGCGACCGTAGTGATGGAAGAGACCAGCAACGGAAATGCGTATTGGCTACCCGATGCCAGCGCCGCCTGGCGTGCCGGGACGCCTCGCCCAATCTGGCCGACGACGTCCTCGACGATGACGACGCCGTTGTCGACCAGAAGGCCGAGAGCGATGATGATTGCGGCGATCGACACCTGTTCGAGCGCGATGCCGAACACTCTCATTCCGATGATCGAGAACATGACGGCAAACGGGACGATCATGGCGGCGATCAGCCCGGCTCGCAGGCCGAGGAATAGGACGACCAGGCCCGCGACGACGACGAAGGTCTGCGCCACGTTTGACAGTGCCGAGTTGACTGCAACGCCGACCTGATCGGCCTGAAAGGTGGCAAAATCGAGCGCATAACCGATCGGCAAGGTTGCCTGGTATTCGCCTGTAGCGGCTCGAAGCGTCCTTCCGAGCTGGATCACGTCCTGGTCGGGCTGCATGACGACACTGAGGACGATCGCAGGCCGTCCATTGAAATAGACCGGCTTTACTTTAGGCGAGACGTAATCCCTCCGTACGGCCACGAGATCGCTCAGCCGAGCCAGCTGGTCGGTGTCGCCGACCCGTGTCAGCATGTTCTCGATCGCCGGCACGTCAGGGAAGTCGCCGGAGGTCTCCAGCAGGACACGCGTCCCTTCTGCATTGATATTGCCGGCCGGCAGGATCACGTTCTGCCGCTGAAGATCGTTGATCAGGGCGGTTAGTTGGGCGCCGACGGACGCCAGCTTCCGGGTGTCAATCTCCAACCAGATTCGTTCATCCTGGACACCGAAAAGCTCGACTTTGGCGACACCTTTCAGTCGGTAGAGCTTCTTTCGGAAATCGTCCGCAACATCCTTGATTTCCCGGTACGAAAATCCTTCCGCCGTTATGGCAACGGACGCGATGGCGACATCGCCAAAATCGCTGTTGACGAACGGACCGGAGGTGCCGTCGGGCAACTCCGGCCTCACGTCGGTCATCTTGTCGCGTAGCCGTTGCCACGCAGCATTGACGTCCCCGATCTCGTCTTTGAGGTCGACGTAGATTACCAATGACCCTTCCGTCGCCAGCGTCCGGATGTCCTTTACCTCGGCGAGCTCGCGCACCTTTCGTTCGATCGGGACGGCTATCAGATTTTCCATGCGCTCTGGCGTCATCCCCGGAAAAAGCGCCGACACGACGGCGGTGCGGATGACGACGACCGGATCCTCGCGCTTGGGAAAATTGGGATAGAGGCCGATGCCCGCCACAAACAGGCCGATCATGATCATGATCGTGAACCGCGATCGATCAAGACCGAACCGCGTCAGCAGATCCACGGTCTACTCCTGCACCGGAAGCAATTTCACCTTTTGTCCCTCGGTCAGATAGCTCACGCCTGCCGACGCCACGAGGTCGCCGACGTTCAGACCCTCGGTGACAACCAGCTGGTTGTCACGAACGCCACCGAGCGTGACACGGTGCCGGCGCACCGTTGAGCTCGTGGCATCGTAAAGAAAAACCGTCGCCGCCCCCTGCAGATCCTCGCCTCCCTCAGGAACCAGCACGCTCAGCGGAACGAGGTAGCCGCCGCTAGCGCCCACCAGGGGCAATTCAAGCGAAATCGCCACAGACATGCCTGCATTCAGACCGGCGACGTCGTTCTTAAGCCGAACCACGACCGGAAAGGCCGACACCTGCTCGGCCCTAGCACCGAGCTCCTTGATCACGCCCGTGAGGGAAAGCTCCGGCCGATCCGACACCTGGACCTTCGCGGGCTGCCCAACCTTGAGGCTTGGAAAGATCGCGGCCGGCGCTAAAAACGACATCTCGAAACTGTCGTCGCTATACAGCGTGACCACCGACTGTCCTGGCGCCACCTGCCCGAACGACTTCACCTCGACCCCGGAAATAATCCCGTTGAAAGGAGCGAGCAGCTTGCTGCGATCGAGGTTGTGTGTCGCGAGGTCGAGTTGGCGCTGCGCCTGATCGACCTGCGCCCTCGCGGTGAGCAAAGTTGCCTGCGACTGATCAAATGAGGCTTGCGTCGAGACCCCCTTTTTCAACAGCTCGCTTTTGCGCCCGAAGTCCCCTTCCGCGTTGGCAAGCTGCGCCTCGGCCTGCTTCACGCCGGCGCTAGCCTGCTCGAACTGGGCCTGCAGCGAGCGGGGGTCGATCTCCATCAACACCTGGCCTAGATTGACCCTTTGGCCCGCCTCGAGATTAACCGCTTTCAATTGTCCAGATATTTCAAATGACAGCCGGCTTATGTCGCTCGGCTGAAGCACGCTCGGAAAGCGTCGCGTGCGCGATTCGACATTGGTTGAGACTTTGTACGCGCGAAGCCCGCGTATGGGCTCCTGAGAGGTAGCAACTTGCTTCTCGCCGCAACTGCACAACCCGCACAGAATGAAAAGGCAGGTCAAAAACCTCGGCAACCGTCGACCGCGCTGCACAGCCAATCTCCGGGGCTTGATTTCTCGATGCACAACATGCAGCAAGTTCCGAACCGTTACAAGGATGTGCTTGGCGGATTCGTCGCTTGACTTCCCCAAGATTGAGTCGAAGATGCCGATCTCTCAAATGGGGTGTTCGCCTTTTCTGAAATGAACTCAAATGGCTTATAAACGCTCTGCTTCGGTTTTGCCGAGGAGCGTCTAAAGACAGGGTCGTTCGAAATGGCCACGATCAGCGAGCAAATGGTCAACTCCGCGCAGCAGGCTTGGTGCGATGGCTTGGTTCATGTCGGCGCCGTGGCTGCAGAAGGCAATGATGTCCGTGCCGCCGCCGGCGATTTAGTCGACGCGCTTTATGATTATGCGGAAGGCACGGTCTTCTTCAAACCGACACTGGCCTTTGGCAAGAACACTTTCCGCAGTACTAGGCGGGGTGCGATTTCCTACTTCGTGGGGAGCGATCCGGACTTCCCGGAGGACACGGGCTTTGCACTTAAGCCCTGGGTCAAAGTCTGGTATGACAACAACGCCGCTGAGAACGGCATCCAGATCCATGGTGATATCGCGATCACCATGGGCAACGTCTATCTACAGAACGCAGCCGGTGACGAAGTTATGGTGGACAAGACGTTTGTGTTCCGCCTCTGCCGCGATGGCAAACTGCGTCTTTGCGTCCACAAGTCGGCTCTACCCTATTCGCCGGACAGCTGACGCAGCCAGATGTAAAAGCGAGGGGCCGCTCCCATGCTTGGCTCTCTTATCCCCTCCCGCGGTGACGTGTTCGGAGGCATCTCAGCGGGCATCGTGGCGCTGCCGCTCTGCCTCGCGTTCGGCGCCATCTCCGGTCTCGGCCCGGAAGCAGGCCTTTACGGCGCCATCGCGGCGGGTATTCTGGCCTCCATATTCGGCGGCACTCCCCTGTTGGTGACCGGCCCGACCAACCCAATGACGCTGGTCGCAGCCACGGTTGTCGCGGCGAACATGCTGCCGACCGGCAAGGTAAACCTCGCGATCGTTGTGACCGCTTTCCTTATGGCCGGCGCCCTGCAGGTGCTGTTGGGCGTGCTACGCCTCGGCGGCTTTATCCGCTATGTGCCCTATCCGGTGATCTCCGGTTTCATGAGCGGAATCGGTGTCATCATCATAATCCAGCAGCTCTATCCCATTGTGGGCGCTGAGGCGCCTTCCTCCGACGCCGTCAAAATCCTGCGCAGCTTGCCCATGCTGCCGGGCGGCATCGTGTGGCCAGTAGCACTGCTGGGCGCGATCACGCTCGCGATTATTCAAATCCTGCCGCGATTCACGCGGAAAGTACCAGCCTCGCTAGTAGCGCTCATCGTTGTGACCGCGGGCTCGGTTATGTTCGGCGTAAACGCGCCACGGATCGGTGCCATTCCCGCTGGCCTGCCAGCATTGGTCATTCCGGACCTGACGTTCGATCAAGCTACCCTCATCGTGTCAGCGGCAATTCAGCTCGCCGTGCTTGGTGCAATCGACTCGCTGCTCAGCGCCCTACTCGCGGACAGCCTCACCAAGTCCCATCACGACAGCAATCGAGAACTGATCGGTCAGGGGATTGGCAATATAGGGGCGGCCTTGGTCGGTGGCCTTCCGGGCGCCGGCGCCAATATCCGGACCATCGTAAATATCGAAGCTGGCGGCAAAACTCGGCTTTCCGGCGTGATCCACGGACTGTTCTTGCTTGCCGTTCTGCTTGGGCTCTCTAAGCTCGTGCAGTATATTCCGAACGCCGTTTTGGCCGGCATACTTATCGGTGCCGGCTTGGGCTGCATCGACTTTCGAGGACTTTCCCACATACGCAAAGTGCCGCGTTCGGACGCAGCCGTGCTTCTTATTGTGCTTGGGCTTACGGTGTTCTCGGGCTTGATAGTCGCGGTCGCCACGGGCCTAGTCATCGCTTCCTTCATTTTCATGAAGAAAGTGGCTGACATTTCTGAACGCCAGACCGCAATCTCGCCGCTAGCCGACGAGGCCTGGGCCGACGAGATCGACATTCCCGCCGAGTATCGCGATCGCATGCTTGTCAAACATGTCGAGGGGCCGCTGTTCTTCGGCTTCGCGCGTGGCTTTCTCAACATCGCCGCACGCGCGGCGGGCGGCCGACTCCTTATTCTTCGAATGGACCGCGTGTCTCTAATGGATCAGTCCGGAGCCTACGCGCTGCAGGACGCGCTCGTGGATCTCAAGTCATCAGGGATGCGCATTGTCCTGGTCGGGCTACCAGTTGCACAGCGCGACATTCTTGAGGCGATCCATGTTATCCCCGACCTGGTTTCCACAAAGGATCTGTTCGCAAATTTCGCTGCGCTCAAGGCGGTGCTGCCGAAAATGTTGGCAGAGATCGGAGCGACGAAGCAAGGTCTCGTGTCAAACAAATAAAGCCGAGACAGAGTTATCTCGCGATCGAAGCCACTCCATCGATCTGATCGCTCGAAGCCGAGCCTCTTGCAACGATGGAAATAGTGGTGCAGCATCAGTCGAAAGATAACGTCAGTCAACGTGCTCTCACTGAGGGCAATCCGATGCGGCCGATATTGTCGTCATTGACTGCCTTCCTAACCGCCGGCGCAAGGCCACGGACGTCTCTTGCCAAGGCGATTGTGCTTGTCCTTATCATCAAGCTCGTCGGAATGGTCGGCATGAAGACTTTCATGTTTCCGGACAGCTCTGAGCCTGTCGCCAATGCGGCCACGGTGGCGCGTGTACTCGGCGTCTCGCCGTCCTTGCGGTAACGGAAGGTTGAATATCGCCAATGTTCGATCTTGATCCCGTCAGCCTTGCTCGGCTGCAGTTTGCGATAACTGCGCTCTATCATTTTTTGTTTGTGCCCCTGACTCTCGGATTGTCTTTTCTGCTTGCCATTATGGAAAGTGCTTACGTTATGACGGGCCGAGAAATCTGGCGCAATACGGCCAGATTTTGGGGAAAGCTGTTCGGCATCAATTTTGCCATGGGAGTGGCCACGGGCATTACCATGGAATTCCAGTTCGGCACCAATTGGGCTTATTACTCGCACTATGTCGGCGATATATTTGGCGCACCGCTGGCAATCGAGGGCCTCATGGCCTTCTTTCTGGAATCCACGTTCGTAGGCCTGTTCATCTTCGGCTGGGACCGCTTGCCGAAATTAGGCCATCTGACGGTAACGTGGCTGGTCGCGATCGGCTCCAATCTCTCTGCCTTGTGGATTCTCATCGCGAACGGCTGGATGCAGAATCCGGTGGGCGCGGTGTTTAATCCGGAGACGATGCGAATGGAGCTG
This sequence comes from uncultured Alphaproteobacteria bacterium, assembly GCA_963725185.1. Taxonomy (GTDB): domain Bacteria; phylum Pseudomonadota; class Alphaproteobacteria; order Rhizobiales; family Xanthobacteraceae; genus VAZQ01. Next base: position 578,223 of record CAVRXO010000006.1, on the reverse strand, counting down.
ACTTCGTTCTGGGATTTGATTTTCAATCCGGTTGCACAGGCTAAGTTTGTCCACACCGTCGGCGCTGGGTATGTCACCGGTTCAATGTTTGTTGTTGCAATTTCAGGTTTTTACCTCCTTTCAGGGCGTCACCTGGCATTCGCTAAACGATCGATCATCGCGGCTTCGGCATTTGGGTTCGCGGCGTCGCTCTGTGTGGTGGTACTGGGTGACGAGAGCGGTTACACCGTGTCCGAAGATCAGAAGATGAAACTTGCCGGCATCGAAGCCATGTGGAAAACCGAGCCAGCACCCGCTGGGTTTTATCTCTTCGGCCTCCCCGATACGGCCGATCAGAGTGTCCGCTACGGCTTTAAGATTCCATGGGTGCTCGGCATTATCGCCACGCGCTCCTTTAATCAGTTGATTCCTGGGATCAACGATCTGGTGGCGGATAACGAAGGGCGCATCCGAGATGGGCTGATTGCCTACGATGCACTTGATCGGCTAAGACAGGACCGCAACGACAAGCAGTCAGCTGCGCAGCTTCGTGATCATGCCGCCGATCTAGGGTACGCTTTGTTGCTCAGGCGCTATGTACATGATCCACGCACTGCCGACGGCGCGACCATCGCCAAAGCCGCGGCAGATACGGTTCCCAATGTCGCAGTGCTGTTCTGGTGCTTCCGAATCATGGTCGCCTTGGGCTTCTACTTCATCGCTCTTTTCGCGGTCATATTCTGGGACGCCTCGCACAGGACCTTCTCGCGTATGTGGCTGCTGAGGCTGACTCTATTGTCGCTGCCACTGCCCTGGTTGGCGGCGGAGCTCGGCTGGGTTGTTGCTGAATATGGCCGACAGCCATGGGCAATTGACAGTGTTTTGCCGACTTTCCTTGCCGTATCTTCCGTTTCGGCCGCGCACGTCGTGTTCACTCTCGCGGGCTTTGTCTTATTCTATTCGTCGCTTCTCGTTATCGACATCATCCTCATGGCCAAATACATCGGCATGGGGCCGGCGAAAGCCCTGGATCTCGAAGCGCCGGCCCTGAGAAAGTCGATGATGCCGGCGGAGTGAAAGGGCGAACCATGACCATCCCGCTCGACTACGAGGTCCTGCGAGTCATTTGGTGGCTGTTCCTTGGCGCGCTGCTCATCGGATTCTCTGTCACCGGTGGCTACGATCTCGGAGTGGCAATGCTTCTGCCCTTTGTGGCGCGACAGGATATCGAACGTCGAGTCATGATTAATGCAATCGCGCCATTCTGGGATGGCAATCAGGTCTGGCTATTGCTTGGCGCTGGCGCGGTGTTCGCGGCATGGCCGCCGGTCTACGCTGCGGCCTTTTCCGGGTTTTACATTGCCATGTTTCTCGTGCTCGCGACTCTGATCTTGCGACCCGTCGGATTCGAATTCCGCAACAAGTTCACGGACGCGCGCTGGCGTGCGTTTTGGGACTACGCTTTGTTCGCCGCGGGCCTCGTGCCCAGCGTGGTGTTCGGTGTGGCCTTTGGCAATTTGTTGCAAGGCGTTCCGTTCCGCCTCGATGGCGATCTGAGGATCTATTACGAAGGCAGCGGATTATTTGAACTGCTCAATCCGTTCGGCCTGTTGTGTGGACTAGTCTCGGCGGCGATGCTGGCCACTCACGGTGCCATCTATCTTACGCTCAAGACCGACGACACCGTCCAGAGGCGCGCGCGCGACTTCGCGAAGGCTGGGGCGTTGATGACACTCGTGCTTTTTGCCGCTGCGGGGTTCTGGGTATGGCTGGGTATTGACGGCTATGCCGTTACCAGCGCGGTTACGGGTGATGGCCCTTCCAACCCACTGCTGAAAACCGTCGCTCGCCGGTCCGGCGAATGGCTCGCCAACTACACGTTCCATCCCTGGATGATGGCCGTGCCCGTTCTTGGCTTGTTAGGGCCGAGCCTAGCGCTGTTCCTGATTGTGGCCAACCGGAGCGGATTGGCGTTCATCGCGAGCGCGCTGGGCATATTCGGCATCATCGGCACTGCCGGGGTAAGCATGTTTCCGTTTTTGATGCCGTCGAATATCGCGCCTGCAGCGAGCCTGACGGTTTGGGACGCGTCGTCCAGTCGGCTGACCTTATTCGTTATGCTGGTGGCAACACTGATTTTCTTGCCGATTGTGCTAGTCTATACCACGATCGCGTTTCGGGCGCTTCGCGGCGTAGTAACGGCCGCTTGGGTGCAGAACAATTCAACTCATCTCTATTGAGGATTTGCGATGTGGTATCTTACTTGGGTTCTCGGCGTTGGTTTTGCTTGCGTTTGCGGAATTCTCAATGCAGTGTGGCACGAACATCATATGCCGAATGAGAAGCTTGAAGACTAGCCGCGAGCCGAATGGCTCTGACAATGGACTTTATTGGCGAAGGATTGGAATTGTTTCTCGCTGCTCACGGCACGAGGGAATAACGCGGTGCTCGACTTTGCTTATTGGCGGAGCACGATCCTCTCCGAAAGCCGATATCCACTTTTCGGGGTCATGCTTTAGCTGTCATCCTTTTCGGAGAGTTGGCGCTGTTCGCGCTCGCGCAGATAGTCGTCAGTGGTGCGTACGTTGGGCCGCGGCGGTGCGCCATGCGGATCGAAATCATCCTCGGTTACGGCGGCGACGCGGCAGTCGTCACACATCTTGAGCGCTTCGAGCCGCCTCGAGCCTCGCGCATACATCCAGTGCCGACCCGCGAGTTTCGCTGTCACGCGTTCGATCGTGCTCTTGACCCCGAACGGCCTGCCGCAGCGAATGCAGTGGAACGGCTCTTCTTCCTTGAGCACCCGGGACAACGCGGTGGCGGCGCGGAAGTCGATCTGCGGCTTGAGATTGATCACCTTCTCCGGGCAGGTCGCCTTGCACAACCCACACTGCACGCAGGCATCCTCCGTGAAGCGCAGCAGTGGGCGCTCCGGATCGTCGCCGAGCGCGCCGGTCGGGCATGCGGCGACGCACGACAGGCAAAGCGTGCAGCCGGCGACGTCGATCTCGACCGCGCCAAATGGCGCGCCATCCGGCAGCGCCACGAGATCGACCGGGGTGGGTGCGGCGCGGTGCAACTCGCGCAACGCCAGCTGCATCACCTCGCGCTTCGGACCCATAGGTGCGAAGCTCGCCGGGCGCGGCGATGACGCATGCGCTTCGATCGCGGCCAACGCCGCGCCGAGTGCGTCGGGATCGTCGGTCGCGATGGTCGCCACCGAGCCGAAGCCGAGCGCTGCAAGAATTGGCTCGGCCAGCGCGATGGTCTCGGTCAGGCCGGCAATGTCGTGGCGTGGCTTGGTACGCAACAGGAAGCGAACGGCGCTTGCGCCATAGGCAAATGCGGCCGCGATGGTTTCGAGCCCGACTTGCGTCACCTCATTGACGACGAGCGGCAACACGTTCGCCGGCAGGCCATCGCCGTGGCGAGCGAGCGCATCGATCAGCGCGCCGCCGTGGTCGTCGTCGTGCAAGAGCAGGATCGGGTGCAATCCGCCGGCTTCGCGATAGACAGTAAGCAGCGTGCGCAGCTTGCGCATCAGCGCATCGGCCGGCGGCAGCGCATAGGCGGCCGCGCCGGTCGGGCATGCGGCGGCGCACTGGCCGCAACCGGCGCAGATGTTGGCGTCGACTGCGACATGATCGCCGGCGGGTTCGATCGCGCCGGTCGGACAGAGATCGAGACAGCGCCGGCAGCCGACGATGCCCGAGCGCGAATGCGCACAGAGGTCATCGCTGAATGCGATATAGCGCGGCTTGTCGAAGGTGCCGACGAGATCGCGCGCTTTGATCACCGCGCGCAATACGGCAGCCGGATCGCGCGGATCGGCGCGCAGATAGCCATCGCGCAGATCAGGCGCCGAGAACAGCGGCGCGCTCCCGGAGAGGTCGAGCATGATGTCGCAATGCGACACCGCGCCGTCCCGCGCCACCCCGAAGGCGAGCGCGCCGCGCGAGGACGGCGAGGCGACGGCGAAATCGTCGACCACGATCTCGAAGGCGCCCAGATGGCCCTTGGCCGAGCGGATCGTGCCCTTCACCACCGGGAATTCGTTGACTCGGCCGGGCGTAAGCGCAACCGGCCCGTTGATCATCACCGTGACGTCGAGATGGTCCTTGAGCAGGGTCGCGGCTTCGATCGCCTGCTCATCGCGGCCGTAAATCAAGATCACGCCTTCGCTGGTGAGCGTGACGAACGGAACCTCGGGCGTGGGCTCGCCCGCGGCCGCAAGCAACGCTGCCATCTTGGGGCCGGCGTCGGCGGCCTGCGACGACCAGCCGGCGGTTTCGCGCACGTTGACGAAGGTGAGGTCTGCTTCCTTCTTGCTCTCCCGCGCCACCTCGGCGAACAGAGGTGCTTCCTGTGTGCAGCCAATGGTCAGCGGCGCGCCTGCGGCAACGGCTGCGCGAAAGCGCTCAACCTCGGCGCGGCACAGTTGACCTGCAATTTCGACCTTCGCGCCGCGGCAGCCGCGCCGCACCGCATCAGCATCGAGCGGCATCGTGTCGTCGCACGAGCACAGAACAATGGTTTGCGGGCTCTCGACCATGTTGTCCCGAAGTGTCGCGCCGGTCCCTCTGACGCGGTGGGCTGGCCACGACGCGCCTCAAGTTATAGTTATAAGACGTCGAAAGTACGAGTCTGGGAGCCAAAATGCCGCTCGATTCCCGGAGCCGCATGCGTACGCCGTTTGCCCCGGGCCTCGATTTGCCGCCGCCGTTTCGCGCCGTTGCGCTGCGCGAGGTCGGCGACGCCTTTGCGCATGCGATGCGGATTGCTGCCGATGCCGGTGCGGGCACGCTGGTCCATGTCGGCCGCTTCGATCTCGCCGAATTCGCCGTCGTGCTGGAGCCGGAAGAGCCGCTGCGCACCGCGCGGCGCACGCTTTATGCCGGGCTGACCGCGCTTGCCGACGCGCTCGCGGTGCACGCGCCGCCGGAAAAGCCGATCAGCTTCGACTGGCCGGATGCGATCCGGATCGATGGCGGACTGGTCGGCGGCGCGCGTCTTGCCTGGCCGGCGGGCGCCGACGAGGACGCGCCGCCGTCGTGGCTGGTGTTTGGTGCCATGATCCGTACCGTCGCCATGGGCGAGCAAGAGCCGGGGCTTCACCCGCTATCGCGCCGCGCTCGACGACGAAGGGATTTGATCTCGGCTCCGGACCGCCTGATCGAGAGCTTTCGCGCGCCATCTCATGGTCGCCGTCGATGCCTGGCAGCAGGACGGCTTCGGCGAAGTGGCGAGGAGTTATTTGTCGCGCGTTGCGCCGGAAAAGGGCGTGCACCGCGATATCGACGACAACGGCGATCTTCTGGTGCGTCGCGTCGACAAGACAGTGGTCGAACGCCGACCACTCGTGCCCGCGCTGGCGACGCCGTCATGGCTCGATCCAGCGACCGGAGGGCCACGTCTGTGAGCGCGCCATGAAGGATTTCTGGCTGTCCTGCGGTCATCACCTGCTCGATCGCGATGAGCGCGGCCGGCTGCGCGTGACCGACGAATTCATGAAGGTCTATCTGGCGCGGCCGGAACTCGCGCCCCCGCCCGACGCCTGCGTCGTCGAACGCACGCTGCACTCCGCACTGCTGTCCGATCCATGGCGGCCCGTCGCAGCGGCCGAGATCGACGCCATGGTGGAAGCCGACGCGCGTGAGAATTGGCAATTCATGATCGCGCTTCCGCGACCGTCTCGCTGCCCATCGCACGCTCGAAGCGGCGTATGCGGCGTTGGTGCGCGAGGGTGTTCGCGATGCCGCCAATCTTTCTCGATCAACTGGTGCACCTCATCCTGCGCAACGCGCTCGATCAATGCGATGATGCGTACATGCTGCGCGCCGCCGAATTGTTCTTCCGCCCGCAGCGCATGACGGTGCACGAGGGCTCGCTGCTCGCAGCCGACCAGGAGCAGATCGACGCCAATGGGCCCGCCGTTTCGCCGCTCGCCGCAATGCTCGGGTTGCCGGCCGTGCTGGAGATCGAGGTGCTCTCCGACGACAACGCCGCAAGCTACTGGGAGCGCAGCGATCGCTTCGATTTGGCGCTCGATCTGACGGCGGGACGCCACGGCCTTGCGGCGCTGGGCGCCGTGATCGCCTGCTGGGTGAAGCACCTGCTCGACATCGACGTCATGGTCGAGCCGCTCAGCGAACTGCGGGACGTCGCGCTCGCATGGTATGTCGGCCTCGATGCCAACGGCACGAAGATCGGCGACGCGCTCTGGAACGGCGCGGAGATCGACGAGGCGATGGGCGCGAGCATCGTCGGGCTGTTCCGGCTGACGTTTCGCGACACAGCCATCGTCATCGACCGGATGGCCGGCGAGCCGGTCTATCTCATCCTCGCCATGACGTCCGACAAGATCCTTCGCATGAAGCCGCAGAATTTGCTGACCGGCCTGCCCATCCGGCGTCTGGAGACCGTGGCGTGAGCCGCGCCCGGCCGCTCGCCAGTATTCCCGTCGGCGTCGTGATCGAGCGGCGCAAGGCGAAGAGTCCATGGGTGGATTTTGTCTGGCGGCCGGTGGCCGTGCTGCCCGGCGTGCCGGACGTCGCGCCATGGACCGCGCTCGACGGCGATGTCGATCGCATGAATTTCTACGGCGGCAGCGCCGAGATCGAGCTGTACCGATCCGACGCTTCCGGTTATCGCGACAATCTGGCGACCGGTGCAGCGCTGTTATGGGTGGCGCTGCGGCCGACCGGTCTCGATCCGCCGTATGAGATCGTCGCCGTAACGGCAGAGCCGAGCGAAGGCGAGACCTTCACCGAGAGCGCCACCGATCTTGTCGAAGCCGTGCCGATGCCCGAGCCGGTGCGCGCGGCCATCGCCGCATTCGTTGCCGAGCACCACGTCGAACATCCGTTCGTTAAGCCGAAAGCGCGACCGCGCCGATCCCGAGGCGATGGCGCGGCGTACACCGTCGAAGGATCGCAAATGAGCGACCCGGAAGATTCGGAGCAAGAATTTTCTGCAGCGATGGTCGCGGCGTAAGAGCGCGGCCGAGAGGCACGCGCCAGAAGGCACGGAGCCGCCGTTTCGGGAACGCACAAATGCCGATACGAGCACCTCGTCACGCGCCGCGGCGCAAAGCGAAGCCGATCCGTCGGCGTTCGATCCCGCCACCCTGCCGCCGATCGAATCGATCACTGCGGCGAGCGACATCCGCGCATTCCTCGCACCTGGCGTTCCGGAGGAACTCACGCGCGCTGCTCTTCGACGCGTCTGGGTGACCGATCCCGCCATTCGCGACTTCGTCGGCATCGCCGAGAACCAGTGGGACTTCACAAAGCCCGACAGCGTGCCGGGCTTCGGATCGCTTGAGTTCACGCCGGAGCTGCGCCGCATGGTGGCCGGCCTTTTCGAGAACACACCCGAACCGTCCGAGCACATCGCTGAAAGGTCTGGGGAGCCGGGCACCGCCCGCAACAGCTTTGGCGCCGACGGAGAACGATGCCGGCGCCGAACGCTCACATGCAAGCACCGACCTCATCACGTCCGCGGACGCCAGCGCAGATCCGGTTCAAGTCATTCCGCAAGACAGCGATGTTGCAGTGCAAAAAGATACTGAGGAGACCGGTGGAGATCCACGGTGGGTCCATCGTAAGCATGGCGGGGCGATACCCAAATAATAGTTACGCGCCCATAGCCCTCGGCTATTGACCCCCGGTTGGATCGAGGACTAGTTTCTCGGCAGGCCCCGTAATCCTCGGAAAAGACCATGCGGGATCCGGGTCTCGATCAAGCCATTCGTGTTGCCGGCGGCGTCGGCGCGCTTGCTCGAAAAATTGGCATTTCGCAGCCTTCCGTGTCGAACTGGAGCCGCATCCCGGCCGAGCGCGTGGTGTCGGTCGAGGGCCTGACGGGCATCGACCGCGCGGTGCTGCGCCCCGACCTTTATGGCGGGCCGCACGCGAGTGCGGTCGAGGACGTCGATGCGGCGCGTGCCCAGGAATATGCGCTGCTATCAGTACTGCTCCGGCGCGCTCCCGACGCGGACCTGTTGGGCCGGCTCGCCACGCTGCGTGGTGATCCCTCTCCGCTTGGCATCGCGCATGCGGCGCTCGGCGAGGCCGCGGCCGCGACGAATGTCGATCGGGTCGAACGCGAGTTCTTCGACCTGTTCATCGGCATCGGGCGCGGAGAACTTTTGCCTTACGGCTCGTTTTATCTCACCGGCTTTCTGAACGAGCGTCCGCTGGCGCGATTGCGCGACGACCTCGGGCGGCTCGGCATCGAGCGCGTCGAGGGCGAGGTCGAGCCGGAAGATCATGCCGCTGTGCTGTGCGAGATCATGGCGGGCTTGGCGGGTGGACGTTTCAAGGGGCCGGCCGGTGCGGACCGCGAGCTGTTCGAGAAACATCTGACGCCGTGGATCGGTCGCTTCTTTGCGGACCTCGAGCACGCGCAGGCCGCCGATTTCTACCGTCGAGTAGGTACTGTCGGGCGAATGTTCATAGAGATAGAGAGCGAGGCTTTCGCGCTGGCGTCGTGACGTGCGCGAGGCTAAGGACGCTCATAGGTACGGGCTAGGGAACCTGCAAGGACGGTGAAACAGGGAGTGAGCGCAATGAGAACAGAAAAAACGGTTGGACGGCGCGACTTTCTCCGTGCGCTCGGCGCAGGTGCCGGCGGCGTCGCGGTCACTGTATCCGGACCGCTCGTTCAAGAGGCCGCGGCCGACAGCGAGTCCAACGATGAAAAGCGCAAGGCGCGCTACAAGGCGAACTCGTCGGACGTTCAGGCCTACTACCGGGTCAATCGCTATCCAGCGAAGTGAAGGAGGCCACCGTGCTGATCAAGAGGACGGAACGTCATGCACGCCGCGGCATCCTCGCCGGCGCATTGCCAAGGCAGCTGGACGGCGGCCTCGACCGCCGCACCTTCCTGCGCCGCTCCGGCCTCGCGGCCGGCGGTCTCGCGACGCTGGGCACGCTGCAACTCGGCTCGGTGCGCAAGCCGAGGCCGGCCCGCCGCCGCCGGCCGGCGCACAGGTCACCATCCGCAAAAGCATCTGCACCCATTGCTCCGTCGGCTGCACGGTAACGGCGGAAGTCGCCAACGACGTCTGGATCGGCCAGGAGCCGAGCTGGGACAGCCCGATCAACCGCGGCTCGCATTGCGCCAAGGGCGCGGCGGTGCGCGAGCTGGTGAGCGGCGAACGCCGGCTTGAAATATCCGATGAAGATGGTCGACGGGCAATGGACGCGGATCAGCTGGGACCAGGCGATCGGCGAGATCGGCGACAAGCTGATGGCGATCCGCGAGCAGTCCGGGCCGGATTCGGTCTATCTGGCTCGGCTCCGCCAAGATGACCAACGAAGGCTCCTATCTGTTCCGCAAGTTCGGCGCGTTCTGGGGCACCAACAACACCGATCACCAGGCTCGCATCTGTCATTCGACCACGGTCACCGGCGTCGCCAATACCTGGGGCTACGGCGCGATGACCAACAGCTTCAACGATATCCGCAACTCCAAGACCATTTTGATCTGGGGCGGCAATCCGGCCGAGGCACATCCGGTCTCGCTGCAGCATCTGTCTCGAAGGCGCTGAGCTGAACAGGGCGAATTTCATCGTCGTCGATCCGCGGCTGACGCGCACCGCGGCGCACGCCACCGAATATGTCCGGCTGCGTCCCGGCACCGATATTCCGGTGCTCTACGGCATGATGTGGCACATCCTTCAGAACGGCTGGGAGGACAAGGAATTCATCCAGCAGCGCGTCTACGGCTTCGAGGACGTCCGCAAGGAAATCGAGAAGTGGACGCCGGATGAGGTCGAGCGGGTCAGCGGCGTGCCCGGCGAGCAGCTCAAGCGCGTTGCGCAGATGTTCGCCACCGCAGAAGCCCGCGACGCTGATCTGGTGCATGGGCCAGACCCAGCACACCGTCGGCACCGCCAATGTGCGCGCCAGCTGCATCGCGCTTGCTGCTCACCGGCAATGTCGGCGGTCCCGGCATGGGCGCCAACATCTTCCGTGGCCACGACAACGTGCAGGGCGCGACCGATGTCGGCCTCGATATCGTGACGCTGCCGTTCTACTACGGCCTCGCCGAAGGCGCATGGCGGCATTGGGGACGCGTGTGGGAAGTCGACTACGATTGGCTGCAATCGCGTTTCGACTCCAAGGAGATCATGGAGACATCGGGCATTCCGCTGACGCGCTGGTTCGATGCGGTGCTGCTGCCGAAAGATCAGATCGAGCAGAAGGACAACGTGCGGGCCATGTTCGTGCAAGGTCACGCCAGCAACAGCATCACGCGCATTCCGGAATCGCTGAAGGCGCTGGCGAAGCTCGATCTTGCTGGTGATCGCCGATCCGCATCCGACGACCTGGGCGTCGCTGTCGGTCGAAGCCGGCCGCAAGGACGGCACCTATCTGCTGCCGGTCTGCACGCAGTTCGAAAGCTCCGGCTCCCGCGTCGCGTCCAATCGCTCGCTGCAATGGGGCGAGCAGATCGTCAAGCCGATCTTCGAGACCAAGGACGACTATCAGGTCCTCTATCTGATGGCGAAGAAGCTCGGCTTCGCCGACAAGCTGTTCAAGAACATCAAGATCGAAGACGACCGTCCCGTGCCCGAGGACATCCTGCGCGAGATCAACCGGGGCAGCTGGTCGACCGGGCTATTGCGGTCAATCGCCCGAGCGTCTCAAACTGCACATGGCGAACCAGAAGGATTTCGATCTGGTCACCATGCGCGCCAGCGACGGCCCGTGCAAGGGCGATTATTACGGACTGCCATGGCCGTGCTGGGGCTCGCCCGAGGTCAAGCATCCGGGCACGCCGCTTCTCTACAACACCAACCTCAACGTCATGGACGGCGGCGGCACGTTCCGCGCGCGCTTCGGCGTCGAGCGTGACGGCGTCAATCTTGCTCGCCGAGGGCTCCTATTCCGAAGGACTCCGAGATTAAGGACGGCTATCCTGAATTCACCTATGCGGTGCTGAAGAAGCTCGGCTGGGACAACGATCTCACGTCCGGACGAATTGGCGATGATTCAGAAGATCGGTGGCGACAATCCCGATACCGTGTCCTGGTCGACCGATCTTTCGGGCGGCATCCAGCGCGTGGCGCTGAAGCACGGCTGCGTGCCATACGGCAACGCCAAGGCACGCATGAACGCATTCGGACTGCCGGACCCGATCCCGGTGCATCGCGAGCCGATCTACACGCCGCGCATCGAGCTTGTCGCCAAATATCCGACACTGCCCGACGCCAAGCAGTTTCGCCTGCCGAATGTCGGCTTCTCGGTGCAGAAGGCCGCTGTGGACAGGGGCATCGCCAAGCAATTTTCCGCTGATCTTCACATCGGGACGCCTGGTCGAATACGAAGGCGGCGGCGAGGAGACGCGCTCGAACAAATGGCTTGCCGAGCTGCAGCAGGACATGTTCGTCGAAATCAATCCCGCGGACGCGTCGGAGCGAGGCATCAAGGATGGCGCCTGGGTCTGGGTGACGGGCGCTGAAAGCGGCTCCAAGGCCAAGGTCAAGGCGCTCGTCACCGAGCGCGTCGGCAAGGGCGTGGTCTGGATGCCGTTTCATTTCGGCGGCTGGTTCGAGGGCAAAGACTTGCGCGCGAATTATCCGGCCGGCTTCGATCCGGTCGTGCTCGGCGAGAGCGCGAACACGATCACCACCTACGGCTACGATCCGGTCACCGGCATGCAGGAGCCGAAAGTCACGCTCTGCCAGATCAGCGCGGCGTGAGGAGGCAATCATGGCGCGAATGAAATTCCTCTGCGACGCCGATCGCTGCATCGAATGCAACGCCTGCGTCACCGCGTGCAAGAACGAGAACGAAGTGCCGTGGGGCATCAATCGGCGGCGCGTCGTCACCATCAACGACGGCAAGCCCGGCGAGCGCTCGGTCTCGATGGCCTGCATGCACTGCACCGACGCGCCTTGCGCGGCGGTGTGCCCGGTCAGCTGCTTCTACACCACGGCCGACGGTGTCGTTCTGCACTCCAAGGATCTTTGCATCGGTTGCGGCTACTGCTTCTACGCCTGCCCGTTCGGCGCGCCGCAATATCCGCGGGTCGGCAATTTCGGCTCGCGCGGCAAGATGGATAAATGCACCTATTGCACCGGCGGGCCCGAGGCCGACAACTCGGCGATCGAGTACGACAAGTATGGGTCCAACCGCCTATCCCAGGGCAAGCTGCCGATGTGCGCGGAAATGTGCTCGACGAAATCGCTGCTTGCGGGCGACGGCGACATCATCGAGCAAATCTACAAGGACCGCGTCGCCAAGCGCGGCTACGGCTCCGGCGCTTGGGGATGGCAAACTGCCTATGGCGAGACCATCGCGACCTGACTTAAGGAACACATGGCGGCGCTGCAGTCCCGCACCGCAGAGATCAAGGGAGAAAGCCCATGGCGGCGATTGGCGCGCGCATCAGGCTCGTCGGCTGTGCAATTGCATTCATCGTCTTCGCGGCTGTGATTCCCGTCATGGCCCAACAGCCCAATTCGGTCGATCCGAACGCCGACGCCGTCAAGGAGCAAACCCTGCTGCAGCAAATGAAACGGATCCAGGGTCTCGGCACTATTCCAGACGTGAAATCCTACGTCATCGAGCAGCCCATGGGTCGGGTGTGGCGCCAGTTCCGCGACGGGTGGCTGCCGTGGATTGGCGCCATTGCCATTCTTGGCATGCTCGCTCTGCTCGTCATTTTCTATCTCTGGCGCGGCATGGTGCGGATAAAATCCGGGCGCTCAGGCGTCACCATCGTGCGCTTCAACCTCTTCGAGCGTTTTGTGCACTGGATGACCGCCACGTGTTTCATCATACTGGCGTTGTCGGGCCTCAATATCACTTTCGGCAAGCGCGTGTTGCTGCCGCTGGTCGGACCCACCGCATTCTCGTCATGGTCGTTGGCCGCCAAGTACGCGCACAATTTCCTTAGTTTCCCGTTTGCGCTCGGCGTCATTTTGATCTTTACCATGTGGCTCAGCGGAAACATTCCCAACCGCGTGGACGTGGAATGGTTTAAGCGTGGTGGTGGCATGGTCGGCGACGACCACCCGCCGGCCTACCGCTTCAACGGCGGCCAGAAGGCGGTTTACTGGATCGTCGTGCTCGGTGGCACCGCAGTCGCGGTCAGCGGGTATCTGCTGATGTTCCCCTTTTACGGAACGAACATCGCGAACATGCAGACTCGCCCAGGTGATTCACAGTGTCGTCGCCGTGCTATTCGTCGCCGTTATGCTCGCACATATCTACATCGGAACGATTGGCATGGAGGGCGCATTCGAAGCTATGGGCGAGGGCCTAGTTGACCTAAATTGGGCAAAGGAACATCACAGCCTGTGGGTTGAGCGGGAACAGGTCCGGCTCGACGGCAGCGAATTGCAGCGCCAGCCAGCCGAATAGAAGGCAGCCGTCCCGGTCGAATAGAAGGCAACCGTCGAGGCATCGCCGAGACGCCGCGTGCGGCGCTCTACGAAACGCACCCCCACCGTCATTGCGAGATCGAACACGTGCTGGATTCGCCTTCCGGGTGTCCGAAATCAACGAAGATCCACTGCCATGGGGCGTGCAAGCTACATTCTCCAATTGTTGGTCCGCTCGAGGATCCGTCGACCACGGATCGCCACGACCAATTTGGGTTGATGCGCGCCCCTTCGGTCGCATAGGCGACCCCACTAGGCTGCTGTATCGAGTTGAGAGAAAAATAGGCGACCGCACCAAGGACAACGGTTGCGACGCATGACAACAGAAATGCACGCATTATCAATCCTCCCCATCAGTCCACATTATGACTCCACCGTTTCGCGTTACAAGTGGGGTTGCGCCAGGGCGCACTCAGAGCTGTGTCTCGCCCTTAGTCTGGCGTCTTTTTGCCGGTGAGGGTGGTCAATCATTATCATGTTGCGCCGGATGCCTTCCCATCGAAATGGAACAACAAAAAATAACTGACGGGTATCTGCAGGGCAGGTCAGAGAACCGGTCAGCTCGAATCGGCGACGAAGCCGAGAGATGGGCCGAGGCGATTGAGTTCGCCGGGACGAATCTGGATTGACCCTCCAGTCCGATTTAGGAACACCAAGGCTCCGCAGAATTCGAACTTGCTCGACTGCTGCGATGCACACTCGGCGTCCGAGATGGGTCATTCGCGACAGGGGCGGGCAAGCTGCAGATCCGGTCACTTCCGCTCTGCCCCGAAAGCGACCGACAACCGTCTCAGGTCGCGATGGGCCAGGAGCGAGCGTTATTTGAACGCAGCAATTTGCCGTCCTTTGGCCTACTCGATGACCTCATCTGCTATTGCGAGCAGCGTCGGCGGCACGGTCAGGCCGATCGACTTGGCTGTGCCGGCATTGATGACGAGCTCCAACTTCGTCGGCCGCAGCGCGGGCACGTCCGCCGGCATTTCGCCTTTCAGGATACGGCCCCACGTAGAGCCCGGCTTGGCGAAGCATGCTCATCAACCCGCCGACCTCTGGAAAAGAACGATCGACGTAGATCGCCGGGATCGCATGGCGCGACGCCAGTGTCGCAAATTGCACAAGCCTGTTGGCAAAAAAGACGGATGGGCTAATAAACAGCGCGTCGGTCCGTTTTTCTACCAAGCTCGCCAAGGCGCTGTCGATCTCGCCGATCGTGCTGGCGGTGAGAATATCGAGCTGGCACCGGAGCCCTGCGGCCGCAGATTGCATCTCATTCGCCAGGGGGCTGCGGAAAACCAGGTTATTTGGTTGGAGAAGCAGGGCGTAACGCGTAGCCGCCGGCAAGAACTCATGCATGAGAGCGAGCTGCTTGCCTCCGATTTCGGTGCCCATGTTTATGACGCCAGTGACATTGCCGCCCCGCCGATTGAGACTTGCGACGAGGCCGGCTTGCACCGGGTCGGGCGCGCCCCAGAAAACGATCGGAATCGTGCTAAAATGGGCTGTGATTGAGCCGCTACTGCCGAACAAGCTGCGCGGGCGTGCCGCGTGTAAATGAGCGACGCGTGCTCAATGGCATCGGGGCCATTGCACTCTTCGCATCAGGCGTCCCGACACGGGACAATCGCGCGCTTCTCCTCCGGTCAACAGGATGGCGATCTTGAGGAAATGACCCCGATTTTCGAGGTCATGCGCTTTCCAAATCTGTTGTTGCGCCGTCGTTACCGGTAAGCGGAATTCCCGTTGACCAAATTGCTCAGCGTCTCCTGCGCGCGGGGCGCGCCGAGCGCCTGGCCCTGCCGCGAGGCCTGAATTTCTTCTTGCCGAATCCGGTTCGGGGCGCAGGTTCGGCGTCGGGAGCGAGAGGGGCGCGGGCTGATGCGGTGGCCAGGGGTCGCCGCGTTGCCACCACCGGGCTCGCAACCTGACCCGAACGGACGATGATGCGACGCTGATCACCGGTGCGATGGCATCGGCGCTTGCTTTCTGATGACAACCCACGCCCGCTTGCGACGCTCGCCCAACAGCGCGTCAAACTCAGCGCGGCCCACAGTGACGGTACGACCGTCTGGTAGAGCCACGGCACCGCCGGCCAATTCGACCGCGGCTACAAGATGGCGTTCTGCAACCAGATACGTTTCAACGAGCGATGCGATTTCGTCCGTGCCCTGATGGCCGACCGACAATGGCTTGGCGTCAGCCGCGACGGAGTCATGGTGATGTCGAGTAGCCGATTGCTCGCACATGGCGGGGTCCTCCCTCGCTTGAGGAATGACCCCGATCTGCCCGGCCTGTGCCGGGGGCCCTGCTAGGGGATCAAATGGCAGGCGCGCTGGCGGAGTAGATCGCAAGAGCCGAATCAGCTGGCCTTCTTTTGACGAGCACCGGATCGTTCGGTCGGCTTTTCCACGGCATCCTTGCCCTTCTTGCCTGGAATCGGAAGCAGCATCTCGCCCTGCCCCTCTATGGGCTTGCGGCCTTTCGTCGGCGGAGCGGATGCGGCCTTTTCCTGTGCAATACTACTGCGGAGCGCATCCATGAGGTTCACGACATTCTCCGGCCGTGGCGCCTGACGCTCGCGCGATACAGCCAGGCCGGCCTGTTTCTTCTTGAGCATCTCAACCACGGCTTCCTCGTAGCGATCCACGAATCGCGATGGATTGAAGTCCGTCGCCTTGCTCCGGAGGATCTGCTCGGCCAGCTTGAGCATATCCGGCTCGAGACTCACGTTCGGGATGTCGTCGAAATATTCTTTCGCATCCCTGATCTCGTACGGATAGCGAAGTGTCGTCCCCATCAAGCCTTTGCCCCACGGCTGGAGCATGATGACCCGCTCGCGCTTCGCCAGGACGACACGACCGAGCGCCGCCATGTTGTCGCCGCGCATAGCCTCACGGATCACCGCAAAGGCTTCCTGCCCGACCCGGTCATGCGGCATGATGTAGTAGGGGCTGTCCAGATATCGCTCGTCAATTTGTTCGCGTGGAACGAACGAATCGATTTCGATGGTGTGGGTGCTCTCGATCGCAATGGCGTCGAGTTCATCATCGTCCACCGGGATGTAAGCGTTCTTCGCGTACTCGTAGCCGCGGCCTTTGTCGACGCCATCGACCGGCTCGCGTGTGACCTCATCGACGAGCTGTTGGCGCAGGCGGTTGCCGGTTTGCTTGTTGATCTGGCGGAGCGATACCCGCTCGGTCGATGCCGTCCCTGTGTAGAGGGCGATGGGGCACGAGACAAGCGACAGCTTGAGGTAGCCTTTCCAATACGCACGCGCGGGCGCCATGGGTATCTCCTTTGGTTGCGGGCGCCACCTGGGCGCCGGCCGCGTTTACGGACCACCTTGCTAGGAGAAGCGCAGGTTGGTGCGGGCCAATCCGTCGATGCCTCGCTCTTGTACGCTGGTGCTGATGTAGGGTGTCGTTTCCGGGAAGCGA
Source organism: uncultured Alphaproteobacteria bacterium (assembly GCA_963725185.1). GTDB lineage: Bacteria > Pseudomonadota > Alphaproteobacteria > Rhizobiales > Xanthobacteraceae > VAZQ01. Next base: position 561,414 of record CAVRXO010000006.1, on the reverse strand, counting down.
ATCCCTTCGTAGGATGGTTAATCGGGACTTAATAAGTACACTCCGTCGTGGGCGGCAATGGAACCGTCGAGAAGTTGGCGACCAGCCTGCGCCGTTCTTGCGGTATCTTGCTGCAAAGGCCGCAGCCGAGTAGCTCTCGCCGATATCGGTCCTGGCCATCCCCATTGGCGGCTGCCGACCTGCCGCGATATCTGGCAGCGGAGCAAGTGAACCGGCTGATCGCCGCATGCGATGGCGAAGTCGAAGCGCCCCCTCGCCGTGCTGCGGTTGAGGCTATCGCCGACCTTAGTCTCACGGCTCCCCCTGAGCGTTGGGTCGCGTCAGTCGGTGCGAGACTTGTCAGGTGGCTTCGTGTGGGCAATGGCGCGGGCAAGCAAGAGCGCAATGGTGCGGGCATTGCGCCGGTACTGCGTGAGCCAGTGGGGGAGCTTGTTGCGAAGCTCCATTGCGAGTAGATCGATTTTGATCATCGTCGCCTCTTGCTTTTTCCGCGGGTCCGGGCGCATCGGGGATCATGGCATCCACGCCAGCAAACAGCGGCGGTCTGTCCCGGCGGGATTGCCGGGCTGCGCCTGATATAGCGCGCCCGGCCTGGCATCGGGTTGCCGAGGATCACGTTCGCCGCCCCTTAGGCGACTACTGTCGCCAGCGGCTGTCGCCACTGTCGCCAATGATCGGCGTAAGCCATTGATTTCACTGGGTGGCGCGCCCGAGGGGATTCGAACCTCTGACCTTTGCCTTCGGAGGGCAACGCTCTATCCAGCTGAGCTACGGGCGCGTGCGCTCTAGATAACTGAACCCTGCCGCAGCCGCAACCGCGCCTCCGGTCCCGATGCGGCGGCGGAAGCGGGCAGAGCCGCCTTCCGCCCGCTGGCGCCGTATCCCGCCGACGTCCTATAAGAGCGTCCCATGACCCAGGATACGCCGCGACCTGCCGCCAAGGGCACCAAGACGGCGGGCGCCGGACCATCAGGTGCCAAGCCCCGATCGGCCGCGAGCCCGGCGGAGGCGCCGAGCGCCGGCTATGACTGGCAGGATCCGCTCGCGCTCGAAGGCGAGCTCACGCCGGACGAGCGCATGGTGCAGGCGACTGCGCGGGGCTATGCCCAGGATCGGCTGTTTCCGCGCGTGCTCACGGCCTTTCGCGAGGAGCGCTTCGACCGCGAGATCATGACCGAGATGGGCGCGCTTGGCCTGCTCGGACCAACTCTGCCGGAGGAATATGGCGGCGCCGGGCTTGGCCATGTGGCCTATGGGCTGATTGCGCGCGAGATCGAGCGCGTCGATTCCGGCTACCGCTCAGTGCTCTCGGTGCAGTCCTCGCTGGTGATGTGGCCGATCCATGCCTATGGCAGCGAGGCGCAGCGGCGCCGATACTTGCCCCGGCTCGCGACCGGCGAGATCGTCGGCTGCTTCGGCCTGACCGAGCCCGACCACGGCTCCGATCCAGGCTCCATGACCACGCGGGCCGAGCCGATCGCCGGCGGCTATCGCCTCACCGGCGCCAAGACCTGGATCTCCAATGCGCCGATCGCCGACATCGCCTTGATCTGGGCCAAGCTCGATGGCGTGATCCGCGGCTTCATCGTCGAGCGCGGCGCCAAGGGGTTCTCCACTCCGGCGATCGAGGGCAAGCTCAGCTTGCGCACCTCGCTCACCGGCGAGGTGGTGCTCGCCGGGGTCGAGGTGCCGGAGGAAAATCTGTTGCCCGATGCGCAGGGGCTCGCGGGCCCGTTCGGCTGCCTCAACAATGCGCGCTACGGCATCGTCTGGGGCGCCATGGGGGCGGCCGAGTTCTGCTGGCACCGCGCCCGCCAATATGTGCTGGATCGCAAGCAGTTCGGGCGCCCGCTCGCCGCCAACCAGCTGATCCAGAAAAAGCTCGCCGACATGCAGACCGAGATCGCGCTCGGCCTCACCGGCGCTTTGCGGCTCGGCCGGCTGATGGAATCCGGCCGGGCGGCGCCGCCGGCGATTTCCCTGATGAAGCGCAACAATTGCGGCAAGGCGCTCGAGATCGCCCGCATGGCTCGCGACATGCACGGCGGCAACGGCATCTCCGACGAGTTCCACGTCATGCGCGTGCTCGCCAATCTGGAGACCGTGAACACCTACGAGGGCACCAGCGACATCCACGCCCTGATCCTGGGCCGCGCCATCACGGGCATTCAGGCATTTTGTTGAGGCAGCGACGGGGAGCCCTGCTTGTCCCGGGCATAGCGCGTTGAAGACGCGCGTAAACGCGCTCTTGACCCGGGACCGTTACAAACTCTGAGGTTGGTACGGTCCCGGCTCGAGGCCGGGACAAGAGTTGGCGCGACTTTGCCCGGCGGCGCGAACGGCGTTATGACTGCCCGCCATGAAGGTCGACGGCAAGCCTACCCGCAGCATCTGGCTCGAGCCCGACGGTTGGTCGGTCGGCATCGTCGATCAGACGCTGCTGCCCCACCGCTTCGCGGTCGCGCGCCTCACCTCGCTGGATGAGGCCGCACACGCCATCCGCGGCATGCAGGTGCGCGGCGCGCCGCTGATCGGGGCCACGGCGGCTTATGGGATTTGCCTCGCCTTGCGCGCCGATGCCTCGGACGAGGGGCTCGAGCGTGCCGCCGCGACGCTCATCCGCACCCGCCCGACCGCCATCAACCTCAAATGGGCGCTCGACGAGATGACCGCGGCGGTGCGCAACCAATCGAGGGCCGCGCGGGTCGAAGCCGCCTACCGCCGGGCCGCGCAGATCTGCGACGAAGATGTGGCCATCAACCAGGCGATCGGCCGCCACGGCCTGGCGCTGATCGAAGCGATCGCGGCGAGGAAAGCCGGCGGCCGCGTCAACCTGCTCACCCATTGCAATGCCGGCTGGCTCGCCACCGTCGATGTGGGCACCGCCACGGCGCCGATCTATCTGGCGCATGACCGCGGGCTCTCGGTCCATGTCTGGGTCGACGAGACGCGTCCGCGCAATCAGGGCGCTTCGCTCACCGCCTGGGAACTCGGCCAGCACGGCGTGCCCCATACGGTCATCCCCGACAATACCGGCGGCCATCTGATGCAGCACGCCATGGTCGACATGGCGATCGTGGGCACCGACCGGGTGGCCGCCAATGGCGATGTCTGCAACAAGATCGGCACCTATCTCAAGGCGCTTGCCGCCAAGGACAACGACGTGCCGTTCTATGTGGCGCTGCCCTCGCCAACCATCGACTTCTCGGTCACGGACGGGATCGCGGACATTCCCATCGAGGAACGCGACGGCAACGAGGTCGCGACCGTCACCGGCCGCACCGCCGACGGCCGCATCGAGACCGTGCGGGTGGTGCCGGACGGCTCGCCGGTCAAGAACTACGGCTTCGACGTGACGCCGGCGCGGCTCGTCACCGGGCTCATCACCGAGCGCGGCGTGATCGCGCCGAATCGGGCGGCGCTGGCGCGTGCCTTTCCGGAGCGCGCGGCACCGGCCAAGGTGAACGGCGGTTGAGCAGGACGGCGCGCATGGCCTCGATTCCCTTGCAGCTTCGCGTCTACCGCCTGATGGCCGCCAATCGGCGACCGCGCTGGGAGTGGCGCGCGGCACCACGCGGCTGTTGCACGCGCTCGGATTTTCGGTGGTGAGCGAGCTGTCGCTGCCGTCCGGCCGGCGCGCCGATCTTACGGCGCTCGGGCCGGCGGGCGAGCTGTGGATCGTCGAGATCAAATCGTCGGTCGCGGATTTTCGCGCCGACCAGAAATGGATGGACTACCGGCTCCATTGCGACCGGCTGTTCTTCGCCACCACGCTTGCGGTCCCGTGCGACATCTTCCCGAAGGATACCGGCCTCATCGTCGCGGACGCATTTGGGGCCGCCATCGTCTGCGAGGCGCCCGAGCATCGGCTGCATGCCGCGACCCGCAAATGCATGCTGCTGGCCTTCGCCCGCACCGCCGCGCTGCGGCTGTCCGCGCTGGCGGATCCGGAAGGACCGTACGGAATGTAGGGGCGGCCCTTGTGGCCGCCCGCTTCCGACTGTGGGCGCCCACAAGGGGCGCCCCTACAAACTCACCGCGGCAGCGTCGTCGATCCCATCAGGAACTTGTCGACCGCGTGGGCGGCTTGGCGGCCTTCGCGGATCGCCCAGACGACCAGCGACTGGCCGCGGCGCATGTCGCCGGCGGCGAACACCTTCGGATTCGAGCTTTGGTAGCTCACCGTATCGGCCTTGACGTTGCCGCGCGGATCGAGCGCGAGCGCAAGCTCGGCGAGCATGCCTTCGTGCACCGGATGCACGAAGCCCATGGCGAGCAGCACCAGATCGGCCGGGAGCTCGAACTCGGTGCCGGCGACCGGCTTCATGCGCTCGTCGCACCTGGGCGCAATGCAGTTTCTGCACGTGGCCGTCGGCGCCGGAGAATTTCTGCGTCATCACCGCGAAGTCGCGTTCGGCGCCTTCCTCGTGGCTCGACGAGGTGCGCAGCTTGAGCGGCCAATCCGGCCAGGTCATGAGCTTGTTCTCGTGCTCGGGCGGCTGCGGCATGATCTCGAAATTGGTGACCGACAGCGCGCCCTGGCGGATCGAGGTGCCGATGCAGTCCGAGCCGGTGTCGCCGCCGCCGATGACCACGACGTGCTTGCCGCCGGCCAGGATCGGGGCGACGTCGTCCTGCGGCTCGTTGCCGACCCGCCGGTTCTGCTGCGGCAGGAAATCCATCGCGAAATGGATGCCCTTGAGCTCGCGCCCGGGTATCGGCAGTTCGCGGCCCTTTTCGGCGCCGCCCGCCAGCACGACCGCATCGTGGTCGGCGAGGAGCTTCTGGGCCGGTACGTTGCCCCCGACATGGGCGCCGTAATGGAAGACCACGCCCTCCGCCGCCATCTGGGCGATGCGGCGGTCGACGTGGTGCTTCTCCATCTTGAAATCGGGAATGCCGTAGCGCAGCAGGCCGCCGGCCTTGGCGTGCTTCTCGAACACGTGAACGTCATGGCCGGCGCGCGCGAGCTGCTGGGCGCAGGCGAGCCCGGCCGGTCCCGAGCCGACGACGGCGACCGTCTTGCCGGTCCTGACCGCGGGCGGCTCCGGCTTCACCCAGCCCTCCTCGAAGGCGCGATCCACGATGGCGCATTCGATCGTCTTGATGGTCACCGGATTGTCGTCGAGGTTGAGCGTGCACGACGCCTCGCACGGCGCCGGGCAGACGCGGCCGGTGAATTCGGGAAAGTTGTTGGTGGAATGCAGATTGCTGCGCAGCCTCCTGCCAGCGCCCGCGATAGACGAGATCGTTCCAGTCCGGGATCTGGTTGTTCACCGGGCAGCCGGTGTGACAATACGGGTATGCCGCAATCCATGCAGCGCGCAGCCTGCGTGCGGTTCTCCTCCTCGGGCAGCGGCAGGACGAACTCGCGCCAATGCTTGATGCGCTCCTCGACCGGCTCGTAGTGGCGGTCGTTGCGCTCGAATTCGAGAAAGCCGGTGACCTTGCCCATTCCTATTCCGCCGCCTGCATCGTACGCGCCTTCTCCATCTCGGCGAGCGCGCGGCGGTATTCGACCGGCATCACCTTGCGGAACATCGGACGATATTTGCTCCACTCCGCCAGGATCGCGGCGGCCCGCACCGAGCCGGTAAGACGCGCGTGGCGCGTGATCAAGAGGTGCAGCCGCTGCGCGTCGTAGCGCGTCATGTCGGTCAGGATCTCGACCCGGCCGTGCGATTCCAGATCGCGGACGTGGTGATAGTCGCGCTCGTTGAGCTCCTCCTCCGGCGGCATCGGCTCGAGCTCGACCATCGCCAAGATTGCAGCGCGACGCGAAGGTGCCGTCCTCGTCGAGCACATAGGCGATGCCGCCCGACATGCCGGCGGCGAAGTTGCGGCCGGTGTTGCCGAGCACGACCACGATGCCGCCGGTCATGTATTCGCAGCAATGGTCGCCGGCGCCCTCGACCACCGCGATGGCGCCCGAATTGCGCACCGCGAAGCGCTCGCCGGCGATGCCGCGGAAATAGCATTCGCCCTCGATCGCGCCGTACAGCACCGTGTTGCCGACGATGATCGATTCCTCCGGCACGATGCCGGAATCGATCGCCGGGCGCACGATGATGCGGCCGCCCGACAGGCCCTTGCCGACATAGTCGTTGGCCTCGCCTTCGAGCTCGAAGCTGACGCCGCGCGCGAGCCAGGCGCCGAAGCTCTGCCCGGCGGTGCCGGTGAAGCTCACGTGAATGGTGTCGTCTGGCAGGCCGGCATGGCCGTAACGCTTGGCGATCTCGCCCGACAGCATGGCGCCGGCGGTGCGGTCGGTGTTCTTGATCGTGGTCGCGATGCGCACCGGCGCGCCGCGATCGAGCGCGGCCTGCGCGTCCGCGATCAGCCGGCGATCGAGGATGTCGTGGATCTTGTGGTCCTGCGCCTCGTTGCGATGGATGCTGACGCCCGCTCCCGCCTGCGGCTTGAAGAACAGCTTGGAGAAGTCGAGGCCCTTGGCCTTCCAGTGCTCGATGACCTGGCGTCGGTCGAGCATCTGCATCTGCCCGATCATCTCGTTGAAGGTGCGGAAGCCCATCGCCGCCATCAGCTCGCGCACCTCCTCGGCGACGAAGAAGAAGAAGTTGATGACGTGCTCGGGCTGCCCCTGGAAGCGCTGGCGCAGCACCGGGTCCTGGGTGGCGACGCCGACCGGGCAGGTGTTGAGATGGCACTTGCGCATCATGATGCAGCCGGCCGCGATCAGCGGCGCGGTCGAGAAGCCGAACTCGTCGGCGCCGAGCAGCGCGCCGACCACGACGTCGCGTCCGGTGCGGATGCCGCCGTCGACCTGCACGGCGATGCGCCCGCGCAACCGGTTCGCCACCAGGGTCTGGTGGGTCTCGGCGAGGCCGATCTCCCAGGGCGAGCCGGCATGCTTGATCGAGGTCAGCGGCGAGGCGCCGGTGCCGCCCTCGAAGCCCGCGATGGTGACGTGGTCGGCGCGCGCCTTGGAGACGCCGGCCGCGACCGTGCCGACGCCGACCTCGGAGACGAGCTTCACCGACACCAGGCCCGCGGGGTTGACGTTCTTGAGGTCGAAGATGAGCTGCGCCAGGTCCTCGATCGAATAGATGTCGTGGTGCGGCGGCGGCGAGATCAGGCCGACGCCGGGCGTCGAATGGCGCACCTTGGCGATGATCTCGTCGACCTTGTGGCCCGGCAACTGGCCGCCCTCGCCGGGCTTGGCGCCCTGCGCCATCTTGATCTGCATCATGTCGGAATTGACGAGATATTCGGTGGTCACCCCGAAACGGCCCGACGCCACCTGCTTGATCGCCGAGCGCATCGAATCGCCGTTCGGCAGCGGCTTGAAGCGGTCGGTCTCCTCGCCGCCTTCGCCGGTATTCGAGCGGCCGCCGATCCGGTTCATGGCGATGGCGAGCGTGGTGTGGGCCTCGCGCGAGATCGAGCCGAACGACATGGCGCCGGTCGCGAAGCGGCGCACGATCTCCTTGGCGGGCTCGACCTCATCGATCGGCACCGGCGCCCGGCCGTCCTCCTCGGCACCCTTGATCTTGAACAGGCCGCGGATGGTCAGCAGGTTCTCCGACTGCTCGTTGATGACCTTGGCGAAGGCGCGGAATTTTTCATAGGAATTGCCGCGCACCGCATGCTGCAGCGCCGCCACCGTGGCGGCCGTCCAGGCGTGATCCTCGCCGCGCACGCGGAACTGGTAGTCGCCGCCGACGTCGAGCGCGTTGCGATAGATCGGCGCGCTGCCGAAGGCGTCGCGGTGGCGCCGCACGGTCTCCTCGGCGATCTGCGCCAGACCCACGCCCTCGATGCGGGTGGCGGTGCCGGTGAAATACTCGGCGACGAACTCGGATTTCAAGCCGACGGCGTCGAAGATCTGCGCGCCGCAATAGGACTGATAGGTGGAGATGCCCATCTTGGACATCACCTTGAGCAGCCCCTTGTCGATCGACTTGATGTAGCGCTTGACGACCTCCTTCTCCTCGAGCTTCTGCGGCAGGTCGTTGTTCATGGCGATGAGCGTCTCGAAGGCGAGATAAGGATTGATCGCCTCGGCGCCGTAGCCGGCCAGGCAGCAGAAATGATGCACCTCGCGCGGCTCGCCGGTCTCGACCACCAGACCGACCGAGGTGCGCAGGCCCTGCCGGATCAGATGATGATGCGCCGCCGCGCAGGCGAGCAACGACGGGATCGGGATGTTGTCGGCGCCGGCGCGCCGGTCGGACAGGATGATGATGTTGATGCCTTCGCGCACGGCCGCCTCGGCGCGCGCGCACAGCGCGTCGAGCGCATCCTTCAGGCCGGCCGCGCCGGTCTCGGCCGGCCAGGTCGTGTCGAGCGTGCGCGACTTGAAATGGTTGTCGCCGATCTCGGAGATCGAGCGGATCTTCTCCAGATCGGCATTGGTCAGGATCGGCTGGCGCACTTCGAGGCGCTTGTTGGTCGAGCCGTCCTCGACCGTGAACAGATTCGGCCGCGGCCCGATGATCGAAACCAGGCTCATCACCAGCTCTTCGCGGATCGGATCGATCGGCGGGTTCGTCACCTGCGCGAAGTTCTGCTTGAAATAGGTGAACAGCAGCTTCGATTTGCGCGACAGCGCCGAGATCGGCGAATCGTTGCCCATCGAGCCGACCGCCTCTTCGCCCAGCGTGGCCATCGGCGTCATCAGGATCCGCAGGTCCTCCTGGGTGTAGCCGAAGGCCTGCTGGCGATCGAGCAGAGCGAGGTTCGAGAGCGCCGCCTCATGGGCGACGGCGGGCAGGTCCTCCAGCACGATCTGGTTGTGATCGAGCCACTGCCGGTATGGATGGCGCCGCGACAGCGTTGCCTTGAGCTCCTCGTCGGGAATGAGGCGGCCCTCGTCGAGATCGACCAGCAGCATCTTTCCGGGCTGCAGCCGCCATTTGGTGACGATCTCCTTCTCCGGTATGGGCAGCACGCCCATCTCGGAGGCCATGATGATGCGCTCGTCGCGGGTGACGAAATAGCGGGCCGGACGCAGGCCGTTGCGGTCGAGCGTGGCGCCGATCTGCCGGCCGTCGGTGAACGCGATGGCGGCCGGGCCGTCCCACGGCTCCATCAGGGCGGCATTATACTCGTAGAACGCGCGCCGCTCCTCGTCCATCAGCGGATTGCCGGCCCAGGCCTCCGGAATGAGCATCATCATGGCGTGGGCGAGCCCATAGCCGCCCTGCACCAGGAACTCGAGCGCGTTGTCGAAGCAGGCGGTATCGGACTGGCCCTCGTAGGAGATCGGCCACAGCTTGCTGATCTCCTCGCCGAACAGCGGCGAGGACACCGAGCCCTGGCGCGCCGCCATCCAGTTGAGATTGCCGCGCAGCGTGTTGATCTCGCCGTTATGGGCGACCATCCGATAGGGATGCGCGAGCGACCAGGTCGGGAAGGTGTTGGTGGAGAAGCGCTGGTGCACGAGCGCGAGCGCGCTCATGAAGTTCGGATCGTGCAGGTCCGGATAATAGGTGCCGAGCTGGTCGGCCAGGAACATGCCCTTGTAGATGACGGTGCGGCAGGAGATCGAGACCGGATAATAGCCGGCCAGGCGGCGCTCGCGCCGCTGATAGATCGCGTTGGAGATCGACTTGCGCAGCAGATAGAGGCGCCGCTCGAACTCGGTCTCGTCCCGGATCTTCTTGCCGCGGCCGATGAACACCTGCTGGTGCACGGGCTCGGTCGGCTTGACCGATTGGCCGAGCGTCGAATTGTCCACCGGCACATCGCGCCAGCCCAGCAGCGTCATGCCCTCGCGCTTGACCACCTCGGCGTAGATATCGCGGATCACCTGCCGCCAGTCGGGGTCGCGCGGCATGAACAGGACGCCGACCGCGTACTCGCCCGGCTCGGGCAAGCGGAAGCGTTGCCGCTCGGCTTCGGCGGCGAAGAACGCGTGCGGGATCTGCACCAGGATCCCGGCCCCGTCGCCGGCACGCGGATCGGCGCCGACCGCGCCGCGATGCTCGAGATTGCAAAGGATCGAAAGCGCGTCCTCGACGATCTTGTGGGACTTGCGCCCTTTGATGTCGGCAATGAACCCGACCCCGCAGGAGCCCTTGCCCAGCGCCGGATCATAGAGGCCCTGCACCGGGGGCAGTTCGGGAGCCTGCTCCGCAAGCGGCGGCATCGGCGTGGAATCGATCAGGCTTCCACCCCGCTCGGCATCCGACTCCAGCTTCGTTCCGCGCTTTCCGATCACGCCCATCTCGAACCTCGCGTCCTGCACGCCTCCCTTTCCTCCCGCCGCGCGCGGTGGAGGGAAGGGGAGGGGGCTTGCCGCGCACCCTGCGCGTTCCGCGGCGCCGATCTGCGCCGCGGCCCAGAGGCGTACCGCCGCTCTGGTCTCTGGTCATTGGCGGCCTTGTCGCCCACCGCCCGGCGGGCTAACTGCGTGGCCGCTCAGCATCAGGCGGCGCAGCGATGCCCGACCTCATCGCCCATTCCCCGCCCGCAAAGTCCCGATCACCAAGCCCGGCTGCCCACTCCCGGTTGCTCCACCACCGAGCGCTCCACTACCGAGCGCTCCACTACCGAGCGCTCCACCACCGAGCGCTCCATTGAACGCTGTCCGATGCCGCGGCGGACAGGCACCGACTGGGTCAGCAACACTGTCCTAACCTAGCCTGCCAAATTTTAGCCGCAGAGACAAGCATTCGCCTATCGCTAAATTCGCTTTCCAAGTTTTTCGTTGCCGGCTCGAGGCCGCCTTGGCAAGGGTCTCCATAACAAGTTCCCATGACAAGAAAGCGGTCGCCTTCTCCGAGTTCCTGCCGGCCCCCGCCGAACCCGATCGCGCCGAGTTTTGTGGCAGTCGCATGTCAATGATTGCCCGATTTTGGTCGTGAGCAGCCTCTAGCCTGCCGGGCTTAACAGAGGAGGGGTGTCTTGAAAAAACAACTCGCCATCTGCGCCGGGGTCTGGCTCCTCGGCTTGGGGGCCGCCGGATCGGCCGCGGCGCAAGCAATTTATGCCGGTCCTGGTCTTTCCGAGCCGGCGCTGCCGCCCTACGAGATCATGTCCATTGTGCGCTCCACGGGGCTCAAGCCGCTGACCCGCCCGATGCTGCGCGGCCCGTATTATGTCCTGGTGGCGGTCGATCGGGTGGGCCGACAGATGCGTGTCGTCGTCGACGCCCAGCTCGGCGACATCGTCAACCTGCGTCCGGCTGTGGCGGCCGCATCCTACGGTCCCGAGGTGGCGCGCCCGAACGGCCTGCCGGGCGTCGCGATGCCGCCGCCCGACGCTGCGGGAAGGACGGTGTATGGTCAAAACCCGAGCGCAAACTCTGGGCTGCCGCCCATGCCGCCTCGCACTATCCCCAACTCCCGGCCCGCGAACGCGCCGAGTGCCGCTTCGCCGCCGCGGACCCATGTGGCGGTCGCGGAGCCGGCCTTGCCCGCGCTACCGCCACCCCCGCCGCTGCCGCGCCCGCGACCCGGCTTGGCGCTGAATGAAGCGCCGGCCCAAGTGCCGGCCCAAGCGCCGGCCGAAGCTCCGGCAGCAGCGCCGGCCGTCAAGCCGTCCGCGCCCGCGGCGACGTTGTCAGCCGCGCCGAGCGGAGCCGGTGATGCCGCGAAACCGATCGAGTGATCGCAGCGAAAAGCGCCCCGGAGAATCCGGGGCGCTCGTTGCGATCAAACCGGGCAGATGAGCGCGGTAAATCGGCGTCAGGCCGCCTTCGCCTCGACCGCGGTCGCCTTGCCATTGCCGATCGGAATCTGGCGCGGCTTCTTGGCCTCGGGGACCTCGCGCGTCAGATCGACGTGCAGCAGCCCGTTCTCGAGCTTGGCGCCCCTGACCTCGACGTGATCGGCGAGCTGGAACACGCGCTCGAACGCGCGCGCCGCGATGCCCTGATAGAGCACCTCGCCGTTTTTCTCGTCGGTGTTGGTCTGCTTGTCACCGCGAATGGTCAGAGTGTTCTCCTTGGCCACGATGGTAATCTCGGGCTCGGAGAAGCCGGCAACCGCCACGCTGATGCGGTAGGCGTTTTCGCCGGTCCGCTCGATGTTATAGGGCGGGTAGCCGGGCGTTCCGCCGTCGAACCCGGATACCTGGTCGAGCAGCGAGAACATCCGGTCGAAACCGACCGTCGAGCGATAGAGGGGAGCAAGATTGAAAGGTCGCATGGCATATCCTCCACTTGAGCGAGATGCGGATGGTCCGCCGAATGGCCGGACCGGTTTCGTGCGTGCAGCCCGCTGGCGGGCCTGCACAGCCAAAATGTGGGAACGGACTTGCGCCTTCGCAAGGGAGCCGTCTGCATCGGCCCTGGCGCTTTTATCCGGCGATAGTTGAGAACATCGCATTGAGCGAAGTCCAGGTGCTGATATAAGACCAACAACTCGCCGCCGGCCGCGGACGTTGAAACTTTCCCTGCAGGTCATGACTCTCGTCTCCATCCCAGCCAATCCGGTCCCCGATGACGTGGTGACCGGAATGTTGAAGACTCCGGATGGAGTTTCGCTGCGCTTTGCGCGCTGGGCGCCGCCGCCGGGGCGCAAGGGCACCGTGTGCCTGTTCCAGGGCCGCGCCGAGTTCATCGAGAAATATTTCGAGACCGTGCGCGACCTGCGCGCCCGCGGCTTCGCGGTCGCCACGCTCGATTGGCGCGGGCAGGGACTATCCGACCGCGCGCTGCGCAACCCGCGCAAGGGCTATGTCAGGGATTTCTCCCGTTACGACGTCGATCTCGACACCTTCATCCGCGAGGTCGTGCTGCCCGACTGTCCGCCGCCGTTTTTCGCCCTGGCCCATTCGATGGGGTCCTCGATCCTGCTGCGCGCGGCCTATCAGGGACACCGCTGGTTCGATCGCACCGTGCTGCTGGCTCCGATGATCGCGCTGCCCGGCATGGGCCGATCCTCGTTGAGCCGGGTCGGTGTCAGGGCATTGCGACTGCTCGGGCTCGGTGGCATCTATGTGCCGGGCGGCGGCGCTTCGGGGATACCGCAGCGCGCCTTCATCGGTAACCTGCTCACCTCCGATCCCGTCCGCTATGCCCGCAACATGGCGATTGCCGAAGCGGAGCCGGCGCTGGCGATCGGCTGGCCCACGGTCGGGTGGGCGGATTCGGCCTTGAAGGCGATGCGCCAGCTGTCCGACCCGAGCTTCCCGACCAAGATCCGCCAACCCATGCTGGTCATCGCCGCCGGCCATGATCAGATCGTCTCGACGCCGGCGATCGACGAATTCGCCATCCGGTTGCGGGCCGGCGCCCATCTCATCGTGCCGGGCGGCCGCCATGAGCTCTTGATGGAGCAGGATCGCTTCCGGATGCAGGTGCTCGCCGCCTTTGATGCCTTCGTGCCGGGAACGCCGATCTTCACCTGACCCAAGTCATTTTGATCCAAGTCATTTTGACCCAAGTCATTGCGCGGCCAGCAAGGCCAAAGCGGCGGCGTGGACGCGGCGGTCGCCGGCCGCCACGATCCGGCCGCCTGCGTGGGGTGGGCCATTCCCCCACGTGGTGATCACGCCGCCGGCACCGGTGATGATCGGCACCAGGGCAAGCACGTCATGGGGCTTGAGCTCGGTCTCGATCACCAGGTCGACATGGCCGGCCGCCAGCATGCAATAGGCATAGCAATCGCCGCCATAGCGCGAGAGCAGGACGGCATCCTCGACCCGGCCAAAGGCGTGGCGATCGGAGCTGTTCATCAGTCGGGGGCTGGTCGTGAACAAAACGGCTTCGGCCAGGTTTTCGCATGGCCGCACGCGCAGATCGCGCTCGCCGGCCGGACCACGGTAGTGCGCGGCCCCGCCGTCGCCGCTGAAGCGTTCGCGGATGAACGGCTGATCCATCAGGCCGAACACCGGCACGCCGAGACGGGTCAGCGCGATCAGCGTGCCCCAGGCCGGCATGCCCGAGATGAATGACTTGGTGCCGTCGATCGGGTCGAGAAACCAGACATATTCCGCCTCCGGGTGGTCGTCGCCATATTCCTCGCCCACGATTCCATGGTCCGGGAATTGACTCCGGATGAGGGCGCGCATCGCGGTTTCGGCCGCGTGATCGGCGGCAGTCACTGGGTCGAAGGCGCCGGGGCAACCCTTGTCTCGGACGTTCAGGGCGGTCCGGAAGAAGGGCAGGATCGTCTCGCCCGCGACCCCCGCGAGCTTCTCGACGAAGGCTGCAAAATCGATGGCCGCCATTGACGCTCCCTGGCCTGATACTGATTCGAAAGTTGCCGCACCGGGCGTTGCCGCAGCCCTCAAACCTCAAGGTAAGCCCTTTAGAATACTGCGGAAAATATGCGTCGACCGTGGCCGCCGCCGGGTATGGATCGCGGCAGGCCAGCCATGCAGAAAATGTATGAATAATAGGTCAATGAGACTTGCGTTTTGTGCGCTGCGGTGGCATGTTGTTGCGGTGCGGTAGCGCCTCGCGTTACCGCTGCCCTCCTTGGGCGTTTCCTCCCTAGACTTGGGCCGCTTGCAACCGCGAGCGGCCCCTTTTTTTTGGCGGCCTCGTACGCCGTAGGGCGCAATCGCTCTATTGCGCCATCTGCCTCACCGCCGCAACGGGGCAATTATTGTGTCCTTGGCCTCCGCCAAGCGGCGCAATAAAGCGATTGCGCCCTACGATCGACGGTTACTCGGCGGCCGCCCGGTAGGGCCGCAGCTCCTGCGCCGGAATGGCGGCGATCTCATCGGCAAGGATTTCGAGGTCGGCAGCAACGCTTCGAAACGATGCGGCGCGTTCGTAGCGGCGCTCATCCATATAGAGCGCGCGGTTGAGCTCCAGCTGAATGGCATGCAGACCCACCGCCGGGTTGCCGTAATGCTCCGTGATAAAGCCTCCCGCATACGGCTTGTTGCGGCTGACCACATAGCCGCGGCCGCGCAGCACCAATTCGATGATCTCGGCGATGACCGGCACGCAACTGGTGCCGTAGCGGTCGCCCAGAACGATATCGGCGCGCGGCCGCTCGTCCTTTGTGCCGGCCGAGGAAGGCATGGAATGGCAGTCGATCAGCACCGCCGTCCCGAACTCGCGGTGCTGTCGCGTGAACAGGCGCCGCAACGCCCGATGATAAGGCTTGTAGAGCCCCTCGATGCGGCGGATGGCATCCGCCACCGGCAGCCGCTGGCCATAGATCTCCTGGGACTCGCCGACGACCCTGGCAACCGTGCCGAGCCCGCCCGCCACCCGCATCGAGCGGGTATTGGCGAAGGAGGGCAGCCGGCCCTCGAACATGCGTGGATCGAGCTCATAGGGCTCGCGGTTCACGTCCACATAGCAGCGCGGGAAATGTGCCCGCATCAACGGGTAGCCGCGGCTGACCACCCCGTGGACAAGCTCATCCACGAAGGAATCCTCGGACCGGCGCAAGGTCGCGATGTCGAGCCGGGTGGTGGTGAGGAAGGCGTGCGGATAGACGCTGCCGCTGTGGGGGGAATTGAAGACCGCCGGCCCGCGCCATTCGACCGGTTCGAGAATCTCGAACGGAAGGTCGAATTCGTCTTTCACTTCGCGCATGGAACCTGTTCGCCCTCATTATGGCGGATCAGGCGACCTCGTCCGGCGTCGCCATTTTCACCACCACTATCCCGCCAAACGCGGTATTGTCCATGGCTGAACGAGCAGAGCCACTTTGCGGGCCGGGGCTTCACTCGATATTTACCGGGCATACGCCTAATGCAAGGCCTGGGGACTGAAGTTGGCGGCCATTTCGGCTCGCCGGTGGGGAACGAGCCGAGACATGGCGAAGATTCTTCTTGCGGAAGACGATACCGACATGCGTCGCTTTCTGGTGAAGGCGCTGCAGAATGCGGGCTTCGACGTGATTTCCTACGATAATGGCCTGTCCGCCTACCAGCGACTGCGCGAAGAGCCGTTCGAGCTCCTGCTCACCGATATCGTGATGCCCGAAATGGACGGCATCGAGCTCGCCCGGCGCGCCTCCGAGATCGACCCCGACATCAAGATCATGTTCATCACCGGTTTCGCGGCGGTGGCCCTCAACTCGGATTCAGCCGCCCCCAAGAACGCCAAGGTGCTCTCCAAGCCGGTTCACCTGCGCGAGCTGGTCAACGAGGTGAACAAGCTCTTGGCCGCCTGAGGCCGGCACGGCCGTCGGCGCTTGCCTCATCCGGCACGAGCCGATATGACGGGTTTCACCATCGCAGGCTCGAATCCGTTTCGCCGAAGCCCGGGATGGGGATGGCGGGCCGCGGACTTGCGGTCCGGTTGGCTCGTGTTGATCCTTTCGGGCGCGTAGCTCAGCGGAAGAGCACTACCTTGACATGGTAGGGGTCACAGGTTCGATCCCTGTCGCGCCCACCACTCGAGCCGGTCCCGCGCTTAGCGCGCAGCCGCGGCGCCAGCCCTCGAACGGCTGCCGCCTTGCCGGCTTCGATTTGGTCTTCAGCCCCAATCGGCCGACTTCGGGAATCGCTTCGATGCGATCGCGGGCCGGATACCGGCTGGCGCACCGTGCCGGCTTTGCGGCCGAAGACACCTCGATGCTTGGGTCCGATCTCGTTCCGGTCGAGCGCGCCGCAAGGCGTCCAATCCTCATAGACTTTCGGGACCGCAGCTCGATCGGACAAGCCCCGCGCTTGCGTTCGCGATGCCAGGATCGGGGAGTGCCGGATTTATTCCCGAAGCCGATAACGGACGCTGATGGAACCGGATTGGCCAATTTTTTTACCATGTCCGGATGCAGCCGACGGTAGTTTTACGTACGTTGTTCGCGACTGGATTCACACATTCCTAGCGGTTCATCGATATCTTGGTTGCATCGCTCAACGAAACCGCAATTTGGATGTCCAGCTCGAAGCCTTTGACGGTCGCTGCGGACTCGGGCGACCAACTCGCGTACGTCCTGGACGACCAGCCGGAAGTCCGGGCGAGCACATGCGACATTCTTGCTTCGATCGGATATGTGCCGCGTCAGTTCGACAGGCTGCTTCCCTTTTTTGAGGGCCTCAAGAATTCTGCTCCCGAATTGATTGTCCTCGACGTGATCGTCGGCCAATCCGATGCGATCGAGGTGATCCGATATCTCGAGGCCTTCCGCTACCGGGGAATGGTATTGCTGATCAGCAGCCGGGATCCTGCCTCGCTCGGCGATATCCAGCGGATCGGCGAGGATCATGGGCTGACCATGTTGCCGTGGCTGCAAAAGCCGGTTCGGGCCGCCGATCTCAAGAACCGCCTCGCGGTCGCAGCTAAAGGGCAGAACGTGCAATCGCACGTGAAGGACCAAGTCTCGCAGCAGAGCAAGGCGCCGCAAATTCAGATTGACCCGATCGAGGCGCTGCGGAATTGCTGGCTGAGGCTATGGTATCAGGCCAAGATCGATCTTAAATCCATGACGGTTTGCGGCGCCGAGGCATTGTTGCGCGCGAACCATCCCGAACTCGGCGTTATCTCTCCAGGGAATTTCCTTCCACCGGGCGGTTCGCTGATCTATCAACCTTTGACGAAATTCGTTGTCCTGCAGGCAATGGCTGATTGGGAGCATTTTGCCGCGGAGGGACAACCGCTCAAATTGGCGGTCAACGTCCCGCTCCATGCGTTGCATTCTCCTGCGTTCGTCGATCTCGTTCGGAGGTCTTTGCCGAAGAAGGCGAGTTTTCCGGGCCTGATCGTCGAGGTCACCGAAGGGGACGCCGCCCTGATCAAGACGAGGGACATTCGTGAGATCGCCGCGCAATTGAAGCTCTACAACGTTGGCATATCGCTGAACGACTTCGGCGAAGCCCATTCATCACTGGCTCGGCTACGCGATCTGCCGTGCGTCGAGCTGAAGCTGCATCGCAGCTACGTGTCGGGCTGCGCGACGGACGGCGTCAAGCAGTCGTTCTGCTCGGCCGCGGTCGAGCTCGCGCATGGCTTTGGGCTCGCCGTCTGCGCCGAGGGGGTCGAGAACATCGATGACCTGCGAATGCTCATCGAGCTCGGTTGCCATTCGGCCCAAGGCTTCGTGTTCTCGAAGCCCATGGACCCGGTGAGCTTCCTCAAGCTGTTGCGCAGCCCCTCCATCGGGTCGAGCCGCCAAGGCGGCGATTGGCGCGACAGCGCGGTGGAACTCGGCCTGGCCGCAGAACTGCGTGCCTGACGAGTTGCAGCCGATACGTCATATTGATCAAGCCGGCGGCCCTGGCAGCCTGCTTCAGCATTTTATAACCAATACCTCCCAGGCTAGGTCCTGCATTCTCTGGTACGCACTTCGTCAAAATGATTCCGGGAACGGAATCAACAGCGAAACTCGCATAGTCGAGGAGCAGTAAATGCCGGCCGCTGCGGCTCTCAAGGTTCTCATCGTCGACGATCAGCGCACCGTGCGTCACGTGACCCGCTTGGTACTCGAAAATTTCGGTGTACGCATGATCCACGAGGCGGACAACGGCGTGGCGGCGCTTCAGAAGGCGCTCGTCCAACCGATCGATCTCATCATATCGGAGTTCGACATGCCGGAGATGGACGGACTGGGATTGCTGCGGGCGGTGCGCCGGCATCCGGCGGTTCGCAAGCTCCCGTTCATCCTCATCAGCGGCCGCGGTGATCGCGAGCTCGTGGTCACCGCCGCCCAGGCCGGGGTCAACAACTACCTTGTCAAGCCGTTCACGGAAGCGACGCTGCGCCAGAAGATGGAAGAGGTGATGGGGAAGCTTTCCTAAGCCGCTGCTCTTGGCAGTAGAGCGCCTTCACCGCGAGCGGAAAAGTTCGTCAAAGGTCGTCTGCATCTTCTTCGAGCACCAGTCGGAAACGATGAACCAGAAGGTGGCCTTCTTCAAGCTCGACGATGGTGCTGCGGCCCCCGCCGTCCGGATGCCGGCACCCGCCGCGGTGGCGCGGATGGCAGCAAAGCCGGCCGAGCGCGAGACCGCACCGGTTCGCAAACCGGCGTCCGTGGCCTTCGCTGCTCTCAACGGCGGGCGCGGCGGGCCGGTCGGCCGTATGCAGGCGACGGCGGTACTGCCCAATTCCGGTCTCCCGGCGGCCGACCCGCAACGGGAATTTGCGTTCTCCGAGGACGACTTTGCGTTCCTGGCGGCGCTCGCCTACCAGCGCGCCGGCATCGCGTTGTCCGACAGCAAGCGCAATCTTGTCTATGGCCGCCTGTCTGGGCGGCTGCGAGCCCTTGGCCTGACGTCCTTCGGCGAATATCGCGAGTATCTCGCAAGCGGAGATGGCGGCGAGATCGAGCGTTTCATCAACTCCATCTCGACCAACTATACGAGGTTCTTCCGCGAGGCGCATCATTTCGCGCACTTCCGCGACAGCGTGGCGAAGACATTTGCGCAGCCAGAGCAGAAGCGCGCCGTGCGCCGCCTGCGGGTGTGGTCCGCCGGTTGCTCGACCGGGGAAGAGCCCTACACGATCGCGCTCGTGCTCAGGCGCGAGATTGCCGACGCGCGCCACGACGTGCGCATTCTCGCCACTGACATCGATACGGACGTTCTGGCCAGGGCAAGCCGGGGCGAATTCTCCGCCGAGGCTCTCGACAACGTTCCGGATCCGTTTTGCCGCTGCTTCGAGCCCATCCATGCGAGCGATCCGGCCACCATCAGGGTGGTGCCAAACGTCCGATCCCTCGTTACGTTCCGGCCGCTCAATCTCGTCGAGTCATGGCCGATGCAAGGACCGTTCGACGCGATCTTCTGCCGGAACGTGATGATCTATTTCGACGCATCGACCAAGACTAAGCTCATCGAACGTTTCGTCCGCCTGATCAAACCGGGCGGCTTTCTCTATATGGGGCACGCGGAGGCCTTGATCGGATCGCATGCGGGCCTGCAGCTCATGGGCCGCACCATCTATCGGAGGGACGCGTGACCGGAACAGCCGCGCCGGGCCATCCGCTGCGCGAGGGGATCGTCCCGGTACCCGGTGTCGATTTCAAGAATCGGCCGCCCGACGCCTGGCCTGGGTATCTCGGGAGACCAACCGCGCCGGAAACGAGCTGTTCGAGGAGGTGACCTCCCACCAGCGGCGCGATGTCACCTCGAGCGGAACAGCTCGTTGAAGGTCGTCTGCATCTTCTTCTGCTGCTCGGCCGACGAGATGGTGACGATGATCTTCTTCTGCTGCAACGCATCGATGACGCCGGGCGGGTTGGTCTCGACATCCGTTCGCGTCGGCAAGCGTCCTCTCTTGGTCAGGAACTGCTCGGCCTCGCGGCTCAGCATGAAATTGGCGGCCAGCTGCGCCGCCTTGGGATGCGGCGCCTGGCTGTTCACGCCGATCGAGCCGAACGCCAGCCCGACCGGATCGAGCGCCCAGAAGTCGGTCGGTGCGCCCGACAGCAGCACATTGACCGTCAGCCCCACATAGTTGTTGAGCGCGACCAGATATTCGCCCGCGCCGACCGAGCGCGCCACCACCAGATGGCCGTCGACCACGACCGGCTTGAGCGTGGCGACGAGGTCCTGGACGAGCTTGCGCCCGCGTTCCTCGCCGTAATAGCTGAAGATCCCGCTCAGCCATTCGGAGTCGGTGGCGTCGATCGCGATCTTGCCGGCCCATTCCTTGTGCGTGAGGAACTCCTCGTAGGTCTTCGGCAAGTCCGCCTTTTTGACCAGATTGGTGTTGTAGGCGGGCGCATTGTAATTGCCGTAGACGCCGTACCAGCGCCGGTTGGGGGCGCGCGCCTGCGGGATCAGGTTCTTCGCCTCCGGCGGCTCGAATTGCAGCAGCACCTCGTCGGGAAGCCGATAGACCGGCGTGGTGGCAACGAGGTCCCAGCTGCGCTGGCGGGCGCGGTACTCGATCGCGATGCGCGCCAGGATGCTGGCATCGGACGAGCGCACATAGCCCACCTTGATGCCGGTGGCGTCCTGGAACAGCTGCCAATAGGGCAAGGCCTCCTCTTCGTTCATCGAGCCGTAGACGGTGAGCTCGCCTTCGGATTTTGCTCCCGCGAGCAGGTCGGGAACCATCCAGGACTGTTGCGACGGCGGCTGCGATTGCGCGGCCGCGGTCGCGGCGAAATCCGGCACGCCCGCAATCAGCAGGCCTGAAACGATCGCGTAGCTCACCGGCTTGATATGGCGGAGCAAGGCATCCTCCCGTCATGAGCTTCTTGTCAGAATTGCTTGAGCTTAGTGGATATCGCCGCAACTTGCGAGCGCCGGGCGCCGCCGCGCCGCCGCCACGCCCTTTCAGGCCTGCGGCCTTGCATTCGACTTCGGCCAACGCTTGCGGCTGTGCTTGAGGCCGAGACCCGCCAGCAGGGCGGCCATCCGGATCGGCGCGCCGATGCCCTCCACCACCGGCACGCCCAATTCCTTGCTCAGCCAGTCGGGCTTGAGGTGAACCGGACATTGGGTGATGCCGTGCACCACGATGACGTCGGCGCCGTCCTGATCGATCAGCGAGCGCGCGGCGCCGAGGAAATTCTTGATCATCACGTCTTTGTTGGCGCCGATGTCCTTCAGCTTGAATCCGGAAGCGCGGCGGCCGGCGATCCAGGGCTCCATGCCGTAATACCGGGTCTGGGTGATTTGCCGCGGGATGACCGACTCGTGATAGCAGATGATGCCGAAACGCTCGCCGAGCTGGGCCGCGATATGGAACATGGCCTCGCAGGGGCCGATGATCGGGATGTCGACCAGCGAGCGGCCGCCGTCGACCCCGAGATCGAGCGTGCCGAGCGGCACCGCCGCATCGTAGCCTTCGCGCTCGGCTTGCAGATATCCGGCATGATAATAGGGCGCGACCAGCTGGATCTCGGCCGGCCCGAGCCCACCGAACGGCGCCGGCGGCACCGAGACGATGCCGACCTCCACCTCGGCCGACGAGTAGCTCTTCGCCACATCCTCGCGTAGCTTGCGCTCCTCGTTCGGGTAATCGCCGACGATGAATGCCACTCGGATCATTGTATGGTTCTCCCCCTCTGCGTTTGGCCGGCAGACCCTATCACCGCCGTTGCGGCCAAGCGAGGCAAGCGCTTCGGCCTTTCGGTTCTGCCTGCGAGCCGAGAGCGGCCGGCCAGGACGCCTCGCTTCGGTCCCGTCGGCCAGGGCCCGTTACCCATGACTTCCGGCCACGCCTAAGTTTCGCTACAACGATCGCGCTGCCTCGCAAGAACGAGAACAACAGCAGCGGGAGGAAGCCGATGATCATCCGGGAATTCGACCGGCAGCCCTGCACGATGCGCAAGGAGGATCCGTCCTGGCGCTTTGCGTTGGGGGCGAGTCCGGTGAGCGACGGGCACGTGCTGCGCATCGCCACCGAGGATGGGGTCGAAGGCTTCGGCTACGCTTCGGCCACGCCGCATATGGGCGCCATTGCGGGCACGCTGCAGGCCGAGCTCGATCTGTTCCGCCCGCTCGTGATCGGCCGCGATGCGCGCGGTATCGAAGCCATCCTGGGCGCCCTCGACCGCAGCCTGCGCGGCGCCCCCCAGGCCAAGGCGGCGGTCGATTGTGCCCTGCACGATCTCAATGCGCGCGCGCTCGGCGTGCCGCTCAACGTCCTGTTCGGCGGAGCGGTGCGCGACAGCGTTCCGATCCTGCGCATCCTGGCGATCAAGACGCCGCCCGAGATGGCGGCCCAAGCGCAGAAGCTCGTCGACCGCGGCTATCGCTATCTCAAGATCAAGGTGCGTGGCGAGGTCGCGGAGGACGTGGCCCGCGTGGCGGCGATCCGCCGGCAGGTCGGCCCTGATGTCCACCTGACCATCGACGCCAACCAGTCCTACTCGCCCAAGGACGCGATCAGCGCGCTCAACCGCATGGCCGAGCATCGCATCGATCTGGTCGAGCAGCCGGTGTCGGCGGATGATCCGGCCGGCCTCGCGCTGGTCACCCGATCGGTGCCGATCACCGTGGAGGCCGATGAGGCGGCCGGCTCGCTGCGCGAGATCTTCGAGCTCGTCTCCAGGCGCGCCGTCGATGCGGTCAGCCTCAAGATCCCCAAGCTCGGAGGACTGCGCAACACGCTCGCGGCCGCGCGGCTGTGCGAGGCTGCTCACATCAAACATCGGCTCGGCGCCGCCGTCGGCAGCCGCCTCCTGGCCGCGCAGGCGCTCCATCTCGCTTGCGCGCTTCCGGGCGTGGACTATGCCTGCGAGCTCGGCGAATTCGATCGCCTGCTTGACGATCCGTTCACCGGTCTCGAGGTCGAGCAGGGGATGCTCAAGCTGCCGGCGGGGACAGGCTCGGGCGTGACTCCGGTCGCGGCCGCCGTGCGGGAGGCGCGCAGCGCATGAGCGCGAGATCGTCCGCGGCCCGGTGACGGCGCGAGCAAGGGCGAGGAATTCGATACAGAACTGATACGAGGGTCTCACAGGAGGACAAGAACAGTGCCCAAACATGCGTCTTCGGGACAATATGCGATCGTCGGCCTCGGCGTCGTCGCGGGTCCCCAACAGGACCACTCGGAACGAATGGTGGCGGCGGAGGCCGCGCGCCGCGCCATCGCGGATGCGGGTCTCAGCCCCAAGGATATCGACGGCGCCATCGATCTGCGTCGCACCGGCGGCGGCGGCGACCGCGCCACCTATGTCGACGCCTATTCGCGCCTGCTCGGTCTCAACAATTGCTTCTACTTCGTGGTCGGCCGCGGCGGCGCGCTCGCCGGGCTCGGCATCGCGACCGCGCTGTCGTTTCTCGATCGCGGCATCGCCAACTACGTCTGCATCATGGGCGCGGTGACGGACTGGTCGCAGGCGCAGGAATCGCGCAAGGCCGGGCATCGCGGCATGGCCCACGGTGAGAAGGCCGGCTATTGGGGCAAGGCGCTCGGCGATCTGCGCGCGGTCAGCCATCACAGCTGGATGGCGGCGCGCCACATGGCGGTCTACGGCACCACCAGCCGCCAGCTCGGCGCCATCTCGGTGGCCGAGCGCGCCTGGGCCTGCAAAAATCCCGAGGCCAAGATGTACGGCCGCCCGATCACCATCGAGGACCATCAGAATTCGCCGCTGGTGGCCGAGCCCTATCATCTGCTCGACATCAGCCTGGTGTCCGACGGCGGCGTCGCTTTCATCCTCACCACCGCCGATCGCGCCAAGGACCGCCCCAAGCCGCCGGTCTACGTGCTGGGCCAGGGTTTCGGCGAAGTCTCGGCGGACCTGTGGTGGGACAAGAAGAACTTCACCCACATGGCGGTGCCGCGCGCCAAGCAGCAGGCCTTCGGCCAGGCCGAGCTCGACGCTAGACGACGTCGATTGCGTGCAGTTCTACGACTGCTTCACCGCCGAGGTGCTGTTCCAGCTCGAGGACTACGGCTTCTGCAAGAAGGGCGAAGGCGGCGCCTTCGTGGAATCGGGCGCCATCGGGCCCGGCGGCAGCATCCCGGTGAATACCAGCGGCGGCCTGCTCTCCTGCTATCATCTCGGCGATCTCACCGGCATGGCCGAGGCCATCCGCCAAGCTTCGCGGCGACGCGGGCGAGCGGCAGATCAAGGACTGCAACGTCGGTCATGACAACGGGGCACGGTGGAGAGCTGATCTCTCCCGGCATGTGCTCAATTCACACCTGCACACTGCTGGGGAGGCATGCATGAGCACACGATCCGAACGTCATCGTCAGCAACGAGCCCTGGAAGAAGCCGCTGCCCAATATCGACAAGGACAACGAGGCTTTCTACGAGGGGCTCAAGCGCCACCAGTTCCTGCTCTGGCGCTGCAAGCGATGCGGCGCCTCGTACTGGCCGAAGGCCTATTGCCAGAACCACGAGAACGAGCCCTTCGCCGCCAACATGGAATGGGCGCCAGTCGAGCGGGCGCGGCAAGATCTTCGCCTTCAACCGCCACCACATGGCGTTCCATCCGGCCTTCAAGGACGAGATCCCCTACGTCTATGCGCTGGTCGAGCTCGACGAAGGCCCGCTTGGTCTCCTCGACGCTGGTCGGCCCGCGCATGCCGGGAGACGTCTACGACGTCGGTCAAACGGTCGAGGTCGTCTACGAGGATCATCCGGCGGAAGGGTTTTCGCTGCCGCGCTTCCGCATCGTCGAATGACGAATGGCCCGTCTCGGGCGCAGCGCGGGGCAGGCAGCGACATGAGACTGCCAGGCCGGTGATGCAGGACACCACGCACGATACGATGCCGGTGCGCCCGGTCCAGGCGCTGTTGCGGCCGCGCGCGATCGCGCTGGTCGGGGTGTCCCCCAAGGGCGGCGTGGGGGCCCGCATTCTGGAGTCCAATGCGCGTTTCGCCCGTGCCGTTCCGATCTGGCCGGTCAATCCCAATTACCGCGAGATCGCCGGGCAGCGGTGCTACGGCTCGCTCAAGGACTTGCCCGAGCGACCCGACTGCGTCGTGGTTTCGCTCCCGGCCGAGGCGGTTCTCGGCGTGGTCGAGGAGGCAGCCGCCGCCGGCATTCGCGGCGTCTTCGTCATCTCCGAGGGCTTTGCGGATGCGGCCAGCGATGCCGGCCGCGACCTGCAGGAACGCCTGGTCAAGCTGACGCGCGCCGCGAACATCGCGCTGGCCGGCCCCAACTGCATGGGCATCGCCAGCCTGCACTATGGCTTCGCGGCCACCATGGCGGATGTTTCCGCGCAGGCGACGAGCGGCGGCATTTCGCTGGTGTCGCAAAGCGGCGGTCTGCTCAATTCCTTCGCCGAGCTCACCGCCAACCGCGGCATCGGGGTCAACTATCTGGTGTCCAGCGGCAACGAGGCCGGATTGGAGATGGCCGATTACATCGCCTATCTGGCGGACGATCCGGCCACCAGGGTGATCGCCTGCATCATGGAGGGCGCCAAGGACGGCCGCCGCTTCCGCGCCGCGGTCGAAGCCGCTGCCCGCCGCAAGCCGATGGTCGTGCTCAAGCTCGGCCGCAGCGAATTCGGGCAGCGGGCGACGCTCGCCCATACCGGCACGCTGGCCGGCCGGCACGAGGCGTTCGCGGCGCTGTTTCGGCAGAACGGCGTGGCGCTGGTGGATTCCATCGACGCGCTGGTCGAGACCGCCGCGCTGTTCGATCTGGCGCCGCTGCCGCGCGGCGATCGCGTCGTGATGATGACGGTCTCCGGCGGGGCGACCTCGCTGATCGGCGACCTGGGCGAAGCCGCCGGCATCAACTTTCCGGCGATCTGCGAGCCCACCAACCGGCGGGTGCAGACGATCCTCGGTGTCGAGCGCGCCTTCGGCAATCCGCTCGATACCGTCGGTTTGCCGCGGCTGCGCCGCGACGGCAACATCACCGCGGTGCTGCAGGCCCTGCTGGAGGACGACGGCATCGACCTGATCGGGCTCGTGCTCGGCATGCGGGCGGATGGCTGGGACTCCCACCAGGAGCTGGTCGATCGGCTGGCCACGGCGGCGCGTGAGGCGGACAAGCCCGTGCTGCTCGTCTCTTTCATGTCGAACAGCCTGACCCGGCACTGGCGCGGCTATGCGCGATCGAGCGCGCTCCCCCTGCTCGAGGATCTTGAGCGCGGCCTCAATGCCATCCGTCATCTGGTCGACTACGCGGCCTTCCGCCGCCGCGACGCGCAGGGCGACCCCCCGCCCGCCAAGCCGGCCGCGCGCGCCGATGTTGCGGCGATCCCTGCAGGTCGGCTGCTCACCGAGTTCGAGAGCAAGCAAATTCTTGCCGGCGCCGGCCTGCCGGTCACCCGCGAGCTGCTCGCGCGCAGCCCTGCCGAGGCGGTGCGGATGGCAGCCGAAATCGGCGGCCCGGTGGCCTTGAAGATTCAATCGCCCGATATCCCGCACAAGTCGGACATCGGCGGCGTGCATCTGGGCGCCGCCACGCCCGCCGAGGTCGAAGCGGCGGCGCGGCAGGTCATGGAAAATGCCAAGCGCAATTGCCCCGCCGCGGCGATCGATGGCATTCTGGTGCAGGAGATGGTCGCCGACGGCGTCGAGTTCATTCTCGGCATGACCTATGATCCGCAATTCGGCCCGCTGATCGTGTGCGGGGCCGGTGGCGTGACGGTCGAGGTCTTCAAGGACGCGGCGGTGCTGCTGCCACCGTTTCGGCGCGAAGACGTGAGCGCGGCGCTTGCGAGCCTGAAAGCGCGGAAGCTCCTCGATGGATTCCGCGGTGCTCCCCCACGCGATGTCGATGCGCTGATCGCGTGCTGCCAGCGTTTCGCCGAGCTCGTGGTGGCGACCGAGGGAAGGTTTGCGGCGATCGATCTCAATCCGTTATTCGTGTGCGCTCGCGGCCGTGGCGTGCGCATCGCGGACGCCCTGATGGAGACGATGCCCCTCGGCGGAGGTAACTCATGATCGGACGATCCAGCCGCAAAGCCTCGGCGCGACCGCCAGCCAATTCTTCGCCGGCGCGAATTGATCGCACGTGGAATCCGGGTTTCGTTCTGCGGGCGATCGGCCTCCTGGCACTCGGGATCGCGGCCATTGTTGGGGCCGGTCGCGCTTGGGCGCAGAGTTCCGATGACATCCTCCTGTATTCAGGACCGGACCGCGCGCAAAGACTGATCGAGGGCGCCAAGAAGGAAGGCCAGGTGGTCATCTATGCGGCCCTGATCCAGAACCAGGCGATGCGGCCGATCGCCGAAGGCTTCGGCAAAAAATATCCGTTCATCAAGCTCACCACCTGGCGCGCCGATTCCGAGGACATCGTGCAGAAGGCCGCCGCCGAGGTGCGCGCCAACAACGTGGTCGCCGATCTGATCGAAGGGACCGGCGCCGGCGAGGAGGCGGTCGCGGCCAATATCGTGCTGCCCTATTACTCGCCCGCCATCGCCGGCTTCGCCGAGAAATACCGCAATCCCGCCGGCCTGTGGGCGCCGACCCGGCTCAGCTATTACAGCATCGCCTACAACACCAAGCTGGTGCCGCCGGACCAGGTCCCCAGGAGCTACGACGATCTGCTCGATCCGCGCTGGCGGGGCAAGATGGCCTGGCGCATCGGCAGCTCGACCGGCACCGCGCTGTTCCTGACCAATCTTCGCCTCGCCTGGGGCGAAGCAAAGGCCATGGCCTATTTCGAGCACCTCAAGGACCAGAAGATCATCAATTTCGGCGCCGGCAGCGCCCGCACCTTGGTCGATCGCGTCATCGCCGGCGAATATGCGATCGCCTTGAATATTTTCGCCCACCATCCGCTGATCAGCAAAGCCAAGGGTGCGCCGGTCAATTCGCAGCTCATGGATCCGGTTGCCTCCACGGCCGCGACCATGAGCGTCGTGAAGGGGCTGCATCATCCTTACGCGGCGATGTTGCTGGCCGACTACATACTGTCCAAGGAAGGACAGGGGATCCTGGCGCGTGCCGAGTATTTCCCGGTCGATCCGGACGTTGCGCCCCTCCCGGCCTTGGCTCCCGTGGTGCCCAGGATCGCCGGGGTGCCGGAGAATTTCGTCGGCCCCGACCAACTGATCAAGTATACGGATAGCTCGGAGGATATCTTTCAGAAGCTGTTCCGGTGAGGGAGACGCAGCCCATGGAGGCCGGCTTGCGCCAGGCGGCAGCGGCCGCTGTCGCGGCCGGCGCTCATGAGGGGTGGACCCGCTGGAAGGTTTCGCCGCTGGTGGCGCTGCTCGCCGCGATCCTGCTGATCCTGATCGTGCCGCCGACGCTGTTCCTGGTCGACACCAGCCTCCACACCACCAGGCCGGATGGTTCCTTCGGCCAATTCACGCTGCAATATTACGGGCAATTGTTCACCAGCCCCTATTTCGCCGTCAGCCTCTGGAACACCCTTCTTTACGCCCTCGGCTCCGCCGTGGTCGCGATCATGCTCGGCGTCATGCAGGCCTTGATCGTCGAGCGGACCAATGCTCCGGGCCGCGGCTATGCATTCCTGGCCGCGATCCTCTCGCTCGGCATTCCGCACGTGCTTTACGTCGTGGCCTGGCTGCTGCTGCTCGGCCGCACCGGGCCGGTGAATGAATTGATCGACCTCCTGCGCGGCGGCGCCGCGGCGGGGCCGGCGCTCGACGTCTACTCGATGTGGGGGATGTTCCTGATCGAGGGCGTGGGCTTCGCGCCGCTGACCTTCCTGTTGATGTCGGCGGTGTTGCGATCGACCGATGCCTCGTTCGAGGAAGCCGCGATGATGAGCGGAGCCGGGCCGTTGCGCACGTTCGGCGCCATCACGCTGCGCATGGGCCTGCCCGGCATCCTGGCGCTGCTGCTGCTGGTCGTCATCCGGGCGTTCGAATCCTTCGAGGTTCCGGCCCTGGTCGGGCTGGCCGGCAACGTCTCGGTGCTTACCACCGACATCTATCAGAGCTCGAAGAATTCCAGCGTGCCGAATTACAGCGAATCCGGGGCCTATTCGGTCTGCCTGTTGCTGATCGTCGTGCTGCTGCTGGTCTGGCATCATCGGCTGTCGCACCATGCGCGGCGGTTTCAGACCATCACCGGCAAGGGTTACCGTCCGCGCATCATCGACCTCGGCAACGGCCGCTTTGCGGCGGCGGCCGTGCTGCTGGTGACATTCCTGCTGGTGACGGCGCTGCCGGTGGGCATGCTGGTGTTCACGTCGCTGCAGCCGTTCTACGAAGGATTGACGCCGGAATCCTTCGGACGCTTTACCCTCGACAACTATGCGGCGATCCTGGCGCCGGGATCGTTTCGCGATTCCATCGCCAACACGCTGCTGCTCGGCGGCGCCACCGCGACCGCGGTGGTGCCGTTCACGGCGCTGTGCGCATGGCTTGCGGTGCGGCGCCGTCCGGGCGCCTGGCTGCTCGACCAGATCGCGACCGCCCCGTTGATCTTTCCGGCGATCGTGATGAGCGTGGCGTTCCTGCAGGTATTCGTGAACCTGCCGATCCCGCTCTACGGCACGCTCACCTCGGTCATCATCGCCTCCACCGTCCGCTTCCTGCCCTATGGCATGCGCTATGCCTATGCGGGCGTGCTGCAGATCCACGAGGATCTCGAGGACGCGGCCAAGACGTCGGGCGCCGGGCCGGGCCTTGTCTTCATGCGCGTGGTGCTGCCGCTGATCTCGGCGGCGCTGGTGAGCTGCTGGCTGTTCGTCTTTCTGCTCGCCGCGCAAAACGTCGCCTTGCCGCTCATGCTGGTCGGCCCCGGGACCGAGATCGTGGCGGTGACCTTGTTCGACCTCTGGCAGAACGGTCAGGTGACCGAGTTGGCCGCCATGGGGGTCCTGTGGGTCGCCCTGATGCTGGTGGTGAGCGCATGCTTTCATTTCACCGCGCGCCGCTATCAGCTCAACGTCTGACCGCCTCGCCGCCATCATTTCGACATTCCAGCCGCCGCGAGCGGCGCTTGAAAGCGCTGCGCGAGGAGAACGGCGACCCGGCAGCAGCGTTGCTCTCGGGTGATCACCCAGCGGCCCATCGGGTATTCATCCGATGGCGGGACGGGAAACCCTGTAGGTCGCTGCTGCGGCACGAGCCTGTCTGAACGGAGGAATGTGAGGCAAAACCGTTTGTTTGATCCGTCTGCGGCCATTCGAGCAGGAAATTCAGCGAATAAGTAGTATGTCGGTACCGATAACGGCCGCTGCAGTCTCAAATTCTCAGCAAGTTATCCAAGCAAACAAACATGCGCCTGTCGATTGGCGTCCGCAAGCGTGCGCGCGGCGATGTCGACCACAATTTTGACCTATCCACGAGTAAGGTTCCGGGCAGGTCGTCAAACGGCGCTCGAGCAGAGGAGACTCAAAAGCAAGCGTCGAAATGAATCGAAGCGTTGTCAGGGAGTAGTCCATGAGTACCCCATCGGGAAAGCCATTTGATCCATTCGATCTTTCGCCTTACGCTCCAAAAAGAGCGCGTGAGCGCTCCACGTTCGACGAGTCGTCGCTCGAGAATGACGGTAATATCAACAACAACACGGGCGACAACCAGAAAAGTGACGAGGAGGCGGCTGTCTCGCCGCCTTACATGCCGCACGCCGCGCCGCCGCCGCCGACTGCCGGCGAGCATCCGGTTGCTGCGGATGCCGGCAAGCAAGCGCAGTCCCGGCCCCGGCCGGACCCATCCGCCGGTCCGGCCGCCGAGGGACCGGCGGCCGCCGCGACGGCCAGCGATCCTGACCTTACGCGGCTTGAATCGAGTCTCCAGTGGCTGCAGCGCGAGGAGGCGGCCGCTCGCCTTCCGCGCGCCATTCAGCTGCCGCCCGTATCGGGGCTTCGTCCGGTCGGCCCGGAAGATCCGCGTGCGCGCGCCGAGCAATTCATCAACGGTGTCCGGGTGCCGCCTTCGCTGGCGGCCGAGCGCCTGCGGCCGCCGCCGCCGATGCGCCAGCGTAACGACAGCCTGCGCGGGCCATTGCGTGTCCTGCTGGCGAGCCTGATCGCGGCCCCGATCGCGTATTATTTTTCGGTCGGAAATCCGGCACCGTTCCTGAAGCAGCCGGCGGGCGAACCCGCGCTCGCCTCATTCGCCTCGCGCTTGGTCGCCTCTGCGGATTTTCCGACGTCGAAGGATACGCTGCGGCCCGCCGAGGCGGAGGCCTACAACACGGTGGTTGCGTCTCGCAACAAGCTGGTCACTCTGCCGGCCGCCTCCGGCGAGAGCATGATTGCTGCCCGGGGCGCGACCTCCGTGCGGTCCGAGACCGTGCGGTCCGAGACCGTGCGGTCCGA
Source organism: uncultured Alphaproteobacteria bacterium (assembly GCA_963725185.1). Lineage (GTDB taxonomy): Bacteria > Pseudomonadota > Alphaproteobacteria > Rhizobiales > Xanthobacteraceae > VAZQ01. The sequence goes on along the minus strand of CAVRXO010000006.1, from coordinate 529,983 downwards.
GACCGTGCGGTCCGAGACCGTGCGGTCCGAGACCCCGGCAGTCGTACCGCCGAGCCCGGCTCCCGATCAGGTCGCGTCCGCCCGCAGGCCGCCGGTGCGCGAGCTTGATGCGGATTCCATCAAGCTCCTCATGCAGCAAGGCGAGCAATTTGTCGCCTCCGGCGATCTGGTGGCGGCGCGGCTCGTCTATCAGCGGGCGGCGGAGGCCGGCAACGCGGCCGCCGCCCTGGCGCTGGGCGCGACCTTCGATCCGGCGGTGCTGGCAAAAATCGGCGTGAGCGGCATGGGGGCGGACGTCGAGAAGGCGCGCACCTGGTACGAGAAAGCCAAGGAGTTCGGCTCCCCCGAAGCCCCGCGCCGGCTCGAGATGCTGGCCAACCGTTAGTCTCGTCCCGGCTTGGGACGAGGCGAGTAGCGAGTAGCGAGTAGCGAGTAGTCGTTAAGCCGGGGCTTCTGTATTCGCCACTTGCTATTCGCTATCTCTGCACGGACGGCTCGATCAGCTCGGCGGCTTGCGCGACGATCGCCTTCGGGGTTGCAAATGCGCTCGCGAGCAACGTGTCGATCTCGTGCGCGCTGAGCGGCTCGATCTCCAGCTGGAGCTTCTGCGCCTCGGCCAGGAACTCGGGATCCTTCATCGTTTCGTCGAACGCGCGGCGCAACAGCTCCAGCCGGTCGGCGGGCAGGCCGGGCGGCGCCGCCACCGGACGGCCGATCTCCTGGCGGGTCAGGATCAATTCGAGCACCTGCTTCTTCACCGGATCGCTCACCAGGTCGAGCGCGGCGGGCACGTCCGGCAGTTCGGGCAGCTTGGCCAATCCCATCTGCACCAGCACGTTGAGCTTGTGGTCCGTGATCCAATGCGGCCGCGCCGCCTTGATGGTCGACCATGACAGGCCGCAGACGCCTTCGGTCTCGCCGCTTTCGAGCGCCAATGTCATGCCCGAACCGGGATCGTAGCCCGACACGATCTTGAATTTGGTGCCGAGGAGCGCATTGAGCACTTTCGGCATGATGGCCGAATTGGACGTGGCCGCCGCCGCCGCCACGATCACTTCGCGCTCGCGCGCCTGCGCGATGGTCTTGATCGGGCTGGTGATCCAGGTGGCGCAGACGTTTTCGAGCTTGCCGATGCTGCCGAGCCAGTTGAGCTTCTGCGCGTCGTAACGCGCACCCGGATTGCCGAACAGCGGGTCCATCGGGATGTCGTTGGGGAACGCCCCGATGGTCGATCCATCCCGCTCGGCCGAGGTGTAGAGCGTGTTGGCAGCCGCCAGGCCGGAAGCGGCCGGCATGTTCTTGGGCACGATCGTGGGAGCGCCCGGAATGTGACGCACCACGTAGCGGGCAAAGGTGCGGAAATAGGCGTCATAGCCTCCGCCCGCTCCCGCCCCGATCAAGAAGGTGATCTGGCGCCCCTTGAAGAAGCTTTCGGGCGTCTGCGCCGGCGCGCTCGCCGCCGGCAGCATCGCCGCGACCAGCATCGCCGAAAGTCTGCACTTGCTTCCGATGCTCACGCACCCTCGCTCGGCGGATGGCGGTCGCGTTGGCGCTAACGCTTCCCGTATTTCCGCTGCATCTCTTCGAAGAATCCCGCCGACTTGAGGCCGTCGAGAATGCCGGTATCGACGTAATCGTCTACCCTGTCGCTGCCGCCCGGGAGCTGCGCCAGGATGTTTTCGGCGCCCGGGCGCGAAGGCTCCAGATCCGCCGGCGACTGCTGCTTGAAGTCGTTGTAGCTGATGTCGATGATTTCGGGATCGGTGATCTTGAGCTCCTTGGCCAGGATCTCCTTGGCGCGCTTCTCGTCGCTGAGCGCCAGGTAGTTGCCCTCGATGGTGGCCTTGAGAAATCGCGTCAAGGCGTCGCGGCGGCTTGCGAGCGCCTCGCGCCGCACCGTGATGCCGCTGAACAGCCACGGGATCTGCTCGGGCACCAGATCGACCATCGGATTGACGCCCTGCTCGCGCGCCAGGCTGGTGAAGGGCTCGTTGAGCGTGGTGGCCGCGATCTCTCCCGATTTCACCGCCGCCAGCCGCCGGGGGCCGCCGCCATATTCCTTCAGGATGACGTCGCTGCGCTTCGAGTCCCAGGCGCTGCAGCGCCAGCGTCACCGTCGAATCGCTCTCCGAGCCGAACGTGCTGACCCCCACCACGCCGCCTTTGAGGTCGGCCGCGGTCTTCACGCCGGGGGCCGCGAAGAACGTGAAACGGATGACGTTGCTGAGCGAGCCGATCAGCCGCAAATCGCCGCCGGCGCGGTTGAGCTTCACCACCGACGACAGCCCCACATGCATGACATCGAGCTGCCCGGCTTGCAGGGCCTGCGCGCCGCGGCTGCCGCCGCTCATATTGATGATCTCGACCTTGAGGCCCTGATCCGCGTAGAAGCCGGCCGCCTGCGCGGTCCACCATGCCAGCACGGTGTTGACCGGGTCGGCGATCCCGGCCTTGAGCTCGATCGGCTCGGCCGCAGCGGCGGCGGATGCCTGCCATCCCGCCAGCGTGACCGCCGCCGCAAGCGTGCGCAGCCAATTCGAGCGCTGACGAAACCGGTTTGCGTACATCAGGTTTCTCCCGGACGCGGAGCATTGTCCGGCGACCCCCGGATCGGCAAGCATTTCCTGCCGTCCCGCCAGCTCAGAAATCCCGGAACAGGCGGCCGTATCCCTGGATCTTGTCGTTGACGCCGCAACGCCGCAGCGCGTCCCAGACGATCGCTTGCTGCGCCGACATGACGTTGACGCCGAATTCGCGCTCGAGCGGCTCGATGGCGCCTGCGGTCGGCCAATGCGGCGACGGCAACAGGATCGTGTCGGCATCCGGATGCTCGCGCATCAGCTTGCGCCCGAGCTCGACCGCCGCATGCTGCGGGATGCGGCCGATCTGGTTGAACGGGCTGCCCCAGCCGGTGGCGCCCAGGACCTCGCAGCCGAAATGGAGCGCGTAGCCTGCGATGCGGTCCGTGTCGGAATGGGCATAGGGCTGCGCCACCACCACTTTCTTGCAGCCCAGCGCCTTGGCGGCCCGCGCCTGCGCCGAAGCGCTGGTCGAAACCTTGACCTTCAATTCGGCTTCGAGCTCCTGGATCATCTGCTGCGCATTGGCGGTGCCGCGTGACAGATTGATCGGCACGCCGCCGATCATGATGATATCCACTCCGGCGGCCGCCATCTCGCGGGCGGCCTTCATACTAATGTCATAAGACTGATCGACCTCCTCCTTGCTGCGCACCACGATGGCGAGCGTGGTGATCACCAGGGTCACCCCGTCCGGCACCATCTTGTAGAATTCATAGGGAAAAACCTCGGTGGTGAGCGGCGGCGAGGTGTAGCCGATACGTGCCCGGTGGCCGTAAGGGGTTTCGCTGAGGGCAGAGGGTGATGGCATGCGTGGAGGACCTTGGGTAGGAATCGGGGAAGGAGAAGGGAAGCGAGAAGGGATGAGCGAGAAGGAATGAAGCTAGAGGATCGGGTGGAAAAGTCGAATTGGCTGCGGCCGCGTTTGAAGATCGTCACACCTGTTCATTCATTCATTCATGCCGCGCCGCAACATGAAATCTTCGATCGGGACCTCCAAGCGGCAAACTGACGCGTGCTTTCAACAACGACCAAACTGTGGTTTATAGGATAGTAATATTGTCGCGAAGACCATCGTACCAAAACGATGGCATGTCGACGCCAAGAGCGCCCGAGTCCGAGGGGGAGACGCCACTATGACGATCACGGCTTCAGCATCCGAACGTTCCGCCGAGTTGAGCGTGACCCGGTGGACCCAATTGGCGGCGGTCATCATCTGCATGGTGATGGTCGCCAACCTGCAATACGGATGGACGCTGTTCGTCAATCCGATCAGCAAAGCGCACGGCTGGTCCATCGCGGCCATTCAATTTGCATTCAGCGTCTTCATCGCGCTCGAAACCTGGCTGACCCCGATCGAAGGCTGGATCGTCGACATTCTAGGGCCCCGGCGTGGTCCGAAATTGATGGTGGCGTTCGGCGGCATCATGGTGGCCCTCGGATGGATCATGAATTCGATCGCCGACAGCCTGACCATGCTCTATCTCGGCGCAATCGTTGCCGGCACCGGCGGGGGTGCGGTCTACGCGACCAGCGTCGGGCATGCGGTGAAATGGTTTCCGGATCGGCGCGGCCTCGCGGTCGGCCTCACCGCCGCCGGCTACGGCGCGGGCGCCGCCCTGACCGTCATTCCCATCCGCTATGTGATCGACACCAGCGGCTATCAAGCCGCCTTCTTCTGGTTCGGCCTCATCCAGGGCGCTGTCGTTTTCGGTTTGGCTTGGCTGCTGCGCGGCCCCGAATCCAACGAGGTCAGCACGACCGCCCCCAAAGTGGCCCAGTCGAGGCATAGCTATACGCCGCTGGAGGTGGTGCAATCACCGGTGTTCTGGCTTCTCTACATCATGTTCGTCATGGTCTCCGCCAGCGGCCTCATGGCGACGGCGCAGATCGCGCCCATCGCCAGCGATTTCGGCGTGGCGGATACCGTGTTCCTACTCGGCGCCACGACCATCACGATCACGCTCATCATCGACAATGTCGCCAACGGTGCCGCCCGCCCCCTGTTCGGCTGGATCTCGGACAATATCGGTCGCGAATATACGATGGCGATCGCGTTCTCCTTGGGCGGGATCGCCTATTGGCTGCTCGGCTCGCTCGGTACCGCGCCCTGGGCGTTCGTCCTGTTTGCGGCCCTGATCTTCCTCACCTGGGGCGAGATTTTCAGCCTGTTCCCGTCCACCTGCACCGACAGCTTCGGGCCGAAATTCGCGACCGTGAATCTGAGCCTGCTCTATACCGCCAAGGGCGCATCGGCCTTTCTGACCCCGGTTGCCAACATCATCAAGGACGCGACCGGGGGCTGGCAGATGGTGTTCCTGCTCACCACGGTCATGAACCTGGCGGTCGTGGCCCTGGCCTTGTTCGTGTTGCGGCCACTGCGGCAGCGGGTGATGGCGCGCAGCCAGTTCGACATCTCCTGAGCTCGATCGCCAACGGCGCCGCACAGGGATGCCGCCGCGATCTGACTTGCGCATGGCCGGATCGCTGGAATAATGTATGCCAGCATGAGTTCGAGGCGTCATGATTTCGAGTAACGGAGATTCCGCGAGCGCGGGGGTCGAGGACGGTTCCCTTGACCGGTCGCCGGCCTCACGCCTCGGGCTCGATCCGATCCGGCCTGCGGCGAGCTTCAAGAGCAAGGCCTATGCGGCGCTCAAGGACGTCATCGTATCCATGGACGTCTATCGCAGCCGCTCCGACATCCGGCTCGACGAGCGCCGTCTGGCGCTTGAATTCGGCATCAGCCGCACGCCGGTGCGCGAGGCCATGGCGCAGCTCGAGCGCGACGGCTTCGTGCGCTCGGTGCCGCGCCGCGGCATCTATGTGGTGCGCAAGACCAGGCGCGAGGTGATCGAGATGATCACCGCCTGGGCCGCGCTCGAAAGCATGGCGGCGCGGCTGATCACGCAGAGCGCGAGCGCTGACGAGATCGCCTGCCTGCGGCGCATGTTCGCGACCTTCGAGGGCGGCGAGGTCGCCGCCAAGCTCGACGAGTATTCCGAGGTCAATATCGAGTTCCACCAGTCCATCATCCGCATGAGCCGCAACCGCGTGCTGATCGATCTGGCCGAGAATCTGTTCACCCATATGCGGATGATCCGCCGCAAGACCATCGGCGAGAAGGACCGCGCCGATCGCTCGATCCGCGATCACATGAACATCATCGAGGCGCTCGAGGCGCGCGACACCGCGCGCGCCGAGGAGCTGGTTCGCACCCACGCGCTGGGCCTGGCCGACCACGTCGCGCGCTACGCCGATTACCTGGACTGAGCGAATTGGACTGGATACACGACCGGCGATCTTGAGGGAGACCTGTCATGGCTGACGCAGCGGTGAAAGAGAAAAGCGAACCGACGAATGCGGCCGAAGCGGAGCGCGAGCTGACGGATGGCTTCCACCTCGTCATCGATGCGCTCAAGCTCAACGGCATCGACACGATCTACGGCGTGCCCGGCATCCCGATCACGGACTTCGGCCGCATGGCGCAGGCGGCCGGCATCCGCGTGCTCTCGTTCCGGCACGAGCAGAATGCCGGCAATGCGGCCGCCATCGCCGGCTTCCTGACCAAGAAGCCCGGCATCTGTCTCACCGTATCGGCGCCCGGCTTTCTCAACGGCCTGACCGCGCTCGCCAATGCCACCACCAACTGCTTTCCGATGATCCTGATCAGCGGCTCGTCCGAGCGCGAGATCGTCGACCTGCAGCAGGGCGACTATGAAGAGATGGACCAGCTGGCCATCGCCAAGCCGCTGTGCAAGGCGGCCTTCCGCGTGCTGCATGCCGCCGACATCGGCATCGGCGTGGCGCGCGCGATCCGCGCCGCGGTTTCCGGCCGTCCCGGCGGCGTCTATCTCGATCTGCCGGCCAAGCTGTTCTCGCAGGTGATGGATGCCGAGGCCGGGGCCAAGTCGCTGGTCAAGGTCATCGACCCGGCGCCGGCCCAGATCCCCGCTCCGGCCGCCGTCAAGCGCGCGCTCGATGTGCTCAAGGGCGCCAAGCGTCCCCTGATCATTCTCGGCAAAGGCGCCGCCTACGCGCAGGCCGATGACGCAGATCCGCGCCCTGGTCGAGAAGAGCGGCATTCCCTTCCTGCCGATGAGCATGGGCAAGGGCCTGCTGCCCGACACCCATCCGCAATGCGCCGGCGCGGCGCGCTCGACGGTGCTCAAGGACGCCGACGTCGTGATGCTGATCGGCGCCCGCCTGAACTGGCTGCTGTCGCACGGCAAGGGCAAGACCTGGGGCGAGCCGCACTCGAAGAAGTTCATCCAGATCGACATCGAGCCCAAGGAGATGGACTGCGAATGTCGAGATCGTTGCTCCGCTGGTCGGCGATATCGGCTCCTGCGTCTCGGCTCTGCTCGAGGGCATCGACGGCAAGTGGCCGGCGCCGCCGCCGGACTGGATCGGCACCGTCAATGCGAAGAAGGAAGAGAACATCGCCAAGATGGCGCCGAGGCTGATGAAGAACTCGGCGCCGATGGACTTCCACGGCGCGCTCGGCGCGCTGCGCACCGTCATCAAGGAGCGGCCGGACGCCATCCTGGTCAACGAAGGCGCCAACACGCTCGATCTCGCGCGCGGCATCATCGACATGTACAAGCCGCGCAAGCGCCTGGACGTCGGCACCTGGGGCGTCATGGGCATCGGCATGGGCTTTGCCATCGCGGCCGCGATCGAGACCGGCAAGCCCGTGCTCGCGGTCGAAGGCGACAGCGCCTTCGGCTTCTCCGGCATGGAGGTGGAGACGATCTGCCGCTACAAGCTGCCGGTCTGCATCGTCGTCTTCAACAACAACGGCATCTATCGCGGTACCGACGTCAATCCGACCGGCGGTCCGGACGTGGCCACAACCGTGTTCGTCAAGGATGCGCGCTACGACAAGCTGATGGAAGCCTTCGGCGGCGTCGGCGTGCATGCGACCACGCCCGACGAACTCAAGCGCGCCGTCGAACGAGGCCATGGACTCCGGCAAGCCGACCCTCATCAACGCGGTGATCGACCCGGCGGCCGGCAGCGAAAGCGGCCGCATCGGCAATCTCAATCCGCAAAGCGAGATTCGCAAGAAATAGTCAGATAGCAACTGAAGGAAATCACCATGGCGAGCAAGAAGGCCAAGCGGAAGCCGGCGAAGGCGGCCGCCAAGAAATCTGCCAAGAAATCTGCGAAGAAATCTTCGAAGAAATCGGTCAGAAAATCCGCGAGCAAATCGGTCAAGCAGCTCGCCAAGAGCAAGGCCAGATCGAAACCCGGGAGCGCGGCGCTGCGTTCTGGCGGCAAATCCGGTGCGGGCGCGGCGGCGTCCGGCTTGCCCAATCCCTCGACCAAGCCGTGGGGGGAAGCCGGCAAGGCGCTCGACGGCGTGCGTATTCTCGACTTCACCCATGTGCAGTCGGGGCCGACCTGCACCCAGCTTCTGGGCTATATGGGCGCCGACTGCATCAAGGTCGAGCGGCCCGGCGTCGGCGACATCACCCGCGGGCAATTGCGCGACGTGAAAGGCGCCGACAGCCTCTACTTCACCATGCTCAACGGCAACAAGCGCTCCATCACCATCGACTGCAAGCATCCCAAGGGCAAGGAGATCCTCGATCGGCTGATCAAGCATTGTGACGTGCTGGTGGAGAATTTCGCCCCCGGCGCGCTCGACCGCATGGGGCTCACCTGGGAGCATATCAACAAGCTCAACCCGCGCATGATCGTGGCTTCGGTCAAGGGCTTCGGCCCCGGTCCCTACGAGGACTGCAAGGTCTACGAGAACGTGGCGCAATGCGCCGGCGGCGCCGCCTCCACCACCGGCTTCCGCGAGGGGCCGCCGCTCGTCACCGGCGCGCAGATCGGCGACAGCGGCACCGGTCTCCATCTCGCTTTCGGCATCGTGACCGCGCTCTACCAGCGCATGCGCACCGGCCGCGGCCAGCGCGTGCTGTGCGCCATGCAGGACGGCGTGCTCAATCTCACGCGCGTGAAGCTGCGCGACCAGCAGCGGCTGGCGCACGGTCCGCTCGCCGAATTCAGCCAGTACGGCGAAGGTGTGCCGTTCGGCAAAGCGGTGCCGCGCGCCGGCAACGATTCGGGTGGCGGCCAGCCCGGATGGATCCTCAAGTGCAAGGGCTGGGAGACCGATCCCGACGCCTACATCTATTTCATCACCCAGGCGCCGGTCTGGGGCGCGATCTGCGACCTCATCGGCAAGCCCGAATGGAAGACCGATCCCGACTATGCCACGCCGCCGGCGAGGCTACCGCGGCTCAAGCACATCTTCGCGACCATCGAGGCGTGGACCATGACCATGACCAAGTTCGAGGTCATGGAGACCTGCAACAAGCATGACATCCCGGTCGGCCCGATCCTGTCGTTGAAGGAGATCGCCGAGGAGCAGTCGTTGCGCGATACCGGCACCGTGGTCGAGGTCGACCATCCGACGCGCGGCAAATATCTGACGGTCGGCAACCCGGTGAAGATGTCGGACTCGATCACCGAGGTGAAACGCTCGCCGCTCCTGGGCGAGCACACCGAGGAGATCCTGGCCAAGGTGCTCGGCTATACGGCCGACGAGGTCGCGCAGATCAAGGCGTCCGGCGCGATCACGCCGCCGGAGAAGCCCGCCAAGGCCGAGGCGGCATGACCAGGAGTCAGTAATCAGTGGTCAGTAATCAGAACTCCCGACTTCCGGCTCCGAGCCCTCTGATTGTTGATCACTGGAGCTGATTTTTGGTTCTGAGTTACCGATACCCGAAGTCTGACTACTGAATCCTGATTACTGATACCTGAAACGGGGACTGACATGCGAATCGTGGTTCACGGCCAGCAGGCGTTCGGCAAGGCCGTGCTGGAGGCGCTCTTGCAGCGCGGCGAAAACGTGATCGCCGTCTATGTGGCGCCCGAGAAGCCCGGCCAGAAAGCCGATCCCCTCAAGGAGGCCGCGCTCGCCGCCAAGCTGCCGGTCTATCAGCCGGACTCCTACAAGAAGTCCGAGGTCTGGGAAGAGTTCAAGGCGCTCAAGCCCGATCTGCAGGTCATGGCCTTCGTCACCTTGTTCGTGCCGGAGGAGTTCCTCAACGTTCCGACCCACGGCTCGATCCAGTATCACCCTTCGCTGTTGCCGGCCTATCGCGGCGCCAGCGCGATCAACTGGCCGATCATCAAGGGGGAGGCGGAAACCGGGCTGTCGATCTTCTGGCCCGACAACGGACTCGATACCGGCGACGTGCTGCTGCAGAAGCGCACCCCGATCGGCCCCACCGATACGCTCGGTACGGTCTATTTCGATCGCCTGTTCCCGATGGGGGTCGAGGCCATGCTGGAATCGGTCGATCTGGTGAAGACCGGCAAGGCGCCGCGCATCAAGCAGGACGAGGCGAAAGCGACCTACGAAGGCCGTTGCGGGCCCGAGAATGCGCGGATCGATTGGGGCAAGCCCTGGGAGCAGATCGACAGGCTCATTCGCGGCTGCAATCCGGCGCCCGGCGCCTGGACGACGCTTGATGGCAAGCAACTGAAGGTCTTCGACGCCAAGCCGCTGCCGGCCAAGGATCCCAAGGGGATCGCCGGCAAGCTCGGCGAGATTGCGGCGGTGGATGCGGATGGCTTCACCGTGGTTTGCGCCGATGGGCGCTTCAAGGTTACCCGGGTGCAGCCCGCCGACGGCAAGAAGATCGAAGCCGGCGAATGGGCGAAATCCGTCAACCTCGCCGTCAAGGCACGATTCACCTGATCGCCTTCCGCCCGCCGTTCCGGCCCGTTTGTTTCTCCTTCATTTCATGGATCAGCCCCAAATGCCCGCCTCGCAGCATGTCAGCCCGAAGTCCGATATCGAAATCTCGCAGTCGGCCAAGAAGCAGCCGATCCTCGACATTGCGCGCGAGAAGCTCGGCATCGCGCCTGAGCACCTCGAGCCCTATGGCCACTACAAGGCCAAGGTCTCGATGGATTACGTCAAATCGCTGAAGGACCGTCCCGACGGCAAGCTCATCCTGGTCTCCGCGATCACGCCCACGCCCGCCGGCGAGGGCAAGACCACGACCACGGTCGGCCTCACCGACGCGCTCAATTTCATCGGCAAGAAGGCGATGCTCTGCCTGCGCGAGCCCTCGCTTGGTCCCTCGTTCGGCATGAAAGGGGGAGCCGCCGGCGGCGGCTATGCCCAGGTGGTGCCGATGGAGGACATCAATCTGCACTTCACCGGCGATTTCCATGCCATCACCTCGGCCAACAACCTGCTGGCCGCGATGCTCGACAACCACATCTACTGGGGCAACGCGCTCGGGATCGATCAGCGCCGCGTCGCCTGGCGGCGCGTGCTCGACATGAACGATCGCGCGCTGCGACAGATCGTGTCCTCGCTTGGCGGCGTCGCCAACGGCTTCCCGCGCGAGGACGGCTTCGACATCACGGTGGCCTCCGAGGTGATGGCGATCTTCTGCCTCGCGCGCGATCTCGAGGACCTCAAGAAGCGGCTCTCCAACATCATCGTCGGCTATACGCGCGAGCGCAAACCTGTGCGCGCCGGCGACCTCAAGGCGCACGGCGCCATGACGGCGCTGCTCAAGGAGGCGCTGGCGCCCAATCTGGTGCAGACGCTCGAAGGCACGCCCGCCTTCGTGCATGGCGGGCCGTTCGCCAATATCGCGCATGGCTGCAACTCGGTGCTGGCGACCTCGACCGCGCTCAAGCTCTGCGACTACGTGGTGACCGAAGCGGGATTCGGCGCCGATCTCGGCGGCGAGAAGTTCATGGACATCAAATGCCGCAAGGCCGGTCTCGCGCCTGATTGCGCCGTGCTGGTGGCCACCATTCGGGCGCTCAAGATGCACGGCGGAGTCAAGAAGGAGGACCTCAAGACCGAGAACCTCAAGGCGCTCGAAGCCGGCATGGCCAACCTGGCCCGCCATGTGGAGAACATGCAGAAGTTCGGCATCGTGCCGGTGATCTCGATCAACCGGTTCAGCGCCGATACCGAGGCCGAGATCGCGCTGGTCAAGGAGCAATGCGCCAAGCTCGGCGTCGAGGCCCTGATGGCCGATCATTGGGCCGAGGGCGGCAAGGGCGCCGCCGACGTGGCGCGCGCGGTGGTCAAGGTCGCCGAAAGCGGCAAGAGCAAGCTCAAGCTGCTCTATCCCGACGAGATGCCGCTCTTTGAGAAGATCCGCACCATTGCCAAGGAGATCTATCGCGCCAAGGACATCTCGGCCGACAAGAGCGTGCGCGATCAGCTCGCCGCCTTCGAAGCCATGGGCTACGGCAAATGCCCGGTCTGCGTCGCCAAGACCCAGTACAGCTTCTCGACCAATCCGGACGCCAAGGGCGCGCCGGTCGACCATGTCATCAACGTGCGCGAGGTGCGCCTCTCCGCCGGCGCCGAGTTCGTGGTGGCGGTCTGCGGCGAGATCATGACCATGCCGGGCCTGCCCAAGGTCCCGGCCGCCGACAGCATCGACGTCGGGCCGGACGGGAAGATCGTGGGGCTGTTCTAGCGCCGGGCTCGCCCCTACTTGTCCCGGCCGTAAGCGCGATTACGCGCGTCTTCGAAACGCTATGGAGCCGGGACCGTTACAGGCTCCGAGTTTGGTACGGTCCCGGCTCAAGGCCGGGACAAGTAAGACAAGTAAGATGGAAAAGTTTGATCCGATGCGCCAGGGAGCCGTCAGGCGGCCCTCACGCCGGTAATGAACCTGTCGAACTCGACGTGGAGATCGTCGGATTGATGGGACAGCCGGCTGGCCGCGTCCAGGACTTGATTGGCCTCCATCCTGGTGGCCTTTGACGCCTCCTCCACGCTGGCGATCGTTTGCGATACCTGCAACGCGCTGGCCGAGGCCTGGTGGGCATTCTGGGCGATCGCGCGGGTGACCGCCCTTTGCTGCTCCACCGCCGCGGCGACTTCGGTGGCGATCTCGTTCATCTCGCCGATGGTGGCAACGATGTCCTGGATCGCACGCACGACGCTTGCCGTCACCGACTGGATTTTCGCGATTTGCGTTCCGATCTCCTCGGTCGCCTTGCCGGTCTGGGCCGCGAGCGATTTGACCTCGGCGGCGACGACGGCGAAACCGCGGCCGGCCTGCCCGGCGCGCGCCGCTTCGATGGTCGCATTGAGGGCGAGGAGATTTGTTTGCTCGGCGATTTGCTCGATCAAGCCCAGCACCGTGCCGATCTCCTGGGCGTCCGCCGCCAGGGCCTGCACCGCCTCGTTTGTCCGGTTGGCATCCGCCGCCGCCTTGGTGGCGATCAACGAGGATCGGACGGCCCGGTTGCCGATCTCGTCGATCGACGACGAAAGCTCTTCGGTCGCGGTCGCCACGGTCTGAACATTGGCGGAGGCCTGTTGCGCCGCGGACCTGACGGTGGCCGACTTTTGGCCGGTCTGCTCGGTGGTCGCAGACATCGTCTCGGCGCTCTCGCGCAAATTGGCGGCCGCGGATGAAAGGGTTGCGGTCAGCGCGCTGGCGGCGGCTTCGAAGTGCGAATTGAGCGCCTCGAGCGTCTTGGCCCGCCGTTCCCTGGCGCGGCTTTCAGCGTCCCGGTCGGCCGCCAGCCGATCGGCCAGAATCATGTTCTCCTTGAAGATCTGCACCGCCCGGGCCATGGCGCCGATCTCGTCGCGGCGTCCCACATGCGGGATGGCGATATGAGTTCTGCCGTTGGCGAGCTCGCGCATCGTGGCGGTGGCTTGGGTGATCGGCCGCGCGATTCCCCTGCCGATAAGCACGGCCAAGACCAGACCCGCAATGAGCGCCAAGGCCGATGTGACCAATCCCAGCTCACGGGACGAAGCCACGACGTCCTTCATTCTGCCGACCGCGCCGAGCTGGGCTTGCGCGCTTGCGACCCGAACCTGATCGGTCGCGTCCGTCAAGGCGGCGGCGGCTATATGCCGATAGGCCGCGGCGTCGGCAAACCGCTCCGCCGAGCTGATCAGTTCCTCCGTCACCTTCGTGTAGCGACCAAACGGCTCTGCCGCGGCTTGCAGAAGGCCCTGCACGCGCGGATCCCCGATGCTGTGCGACCGCAGGTCGTCGAGCGCCCGCCGCATCGCCGAGACGCCGGCCCGCGCGGCGTCGGAATCGGCCTGACTGCGCGACGACAAGAAGCGGTTTGCGCTCGTATTGCTGTTGTGGAATTCCGCCATCAACCGGATGGCATCATCCAGCGCATCCGCTTTGCCGGGATCGTGGACCAGAGCTTCGACGATTGCCAATATCGTTGTGCGCAGCTCGACCGCGTTGCGCAGGAGCTCGGGAGCATTGGCGCGTCGATCGTTGATGGCGTTGATCGTCGCCGTTACCGAGTTCGCGGTATCGATCGGCCAGGACCCGCAGCTGGGCGACCGTCACGTCCTGGTTGTCGCCTGCCGTCGGATATGCCTCGGCGACCAACCGGGTCTCTTCCTGGACCTGGTTCAGCGAGTCTTTCGCCTGCCGCAAATCGTCGTCGCTTTCGGAAAGAGCGTACTGCGTCACCAGAAAATGCGTTCTCTCAACGCGCGCGGCCAATTCGGCGACTGCAGAGGTTTCGCTCACGCTGGAGCTGACGGAATTCGCCTGGGTCTCGACCACGCGTATCGCCTGCCATGAAATGACCGAGAGCATCACCAGCAACAGCAGGATGATGCCCATCCCGCCGGATACGCGTTGGAGGACCGACAGCCGATCGAGACCGAGGAGCGACATGTGCCGCCTCACTCCCTGATCGATGAGCAAAACCAATCGCCTCACCGCACCATCTCGCCGTAATGCTGGATTAGGTTCGCTTTGCCGTAGTGCCAGAGAACGGTTTAACCTTCGTTAACCTGTTTTCGCGATCGATATCGCTGAGAAGTTGTGTTCGGCTCGTCGCCCGAAAAGCGAAGCGCGAGGCGCGAATGGCCTCATAAGCAAGCCACGGACAGGAAGTTGGACCGCGCATGCGGGCCATGCGGCTGCGGCCGAGGCGGTGGAAGCGGCGGCAGAGGGAGGATCGTCATGGCCAGGTCGAGCAGGTCGGCTCCACGCATGACCCGCCGCGCTTTCGTCCACGCTTGCGCCGGCGCCGCGCTTGCCACGACGCCGGTCTTCGCGCCCGCGGTGCGCGCCGCCAAGGTCTTCAGGCTCGGTTATGTCAGCCCGCAAACCGGTCCGCTGGCGGACTTCGCGGCAGCCGACGATTTCATAATTGCGAATTTCCTGAACACCGTGAAAGGCGGGATCAAGGTCGGCAATGCCAATTGTCCGGTCGAAGTGATCGTGAAGGACAGCCAGTCCAGTCCGAGCCGCGCCTCGGATATGGCAGGCGACCTCATCGCTTCCGACAAGATCGATCTGATGCTGGTCGCGTCCACGCCGGAGACGACCAATCCGGTGGCGGCCCGGTGCGAAGCGCAGGGCACGCCCTGCCTGTCCACGGTCGCGCCATGGCAACCGTATTTCATCGGCCGTCAATCGAATCCGCGCGAGCCGGCCTCCTGGAAGCCGTTCGACTACACCTTTCATTTCTTCTGGGGGCTCGAAGACGTCATCGCGGTCTACACCAGCATGTGGGAACAGCTCGCTACCGACAGGTCGGTCGGCGGCCTGTTCCCCAATGACGGGGACGGCAATGCCTGGGGCGACAAGCAGGTCGGCTTTCCGCCGGTCCTCGACAAGCTCGGCTACAAGCTGACCGATCCCGGCCGCTACCAGAACCTGACCAACAATTTCGCGGCCCAGATCGCCGCCTTCGAGCGCGCGAATTGCGAGATCGTCACCGGCGTGATGCTGCCGCCGGATTTCACCACATTCTGGAACCGCGCCAGCCAGCAGCGCTTCAAGCCGAAGATCGCCGCAGTAGGCAAGGCGCTGCTGTTCCCGGCCGCGGTCGTGGCGCTCGGCCGCAACGGCCACAACCTTTCGTCGGAAGTCTGGTGGACGCCCAGCCATCCGTTCAAATCGTCGCTGACCGGCCAATCCGCCCGCCAGATCGCCGATGCCTATCAACAGGCGACCAAGAGGCAATGGACGCAACCGATCGGCTTCGTCCACGCCTTGTTCGAGCTCGCCGTCGACGCGCTCAAGCGCAGCGGCGAGCAGGGCGATGGCAAGGCACTGGTCGCCGCCATCGCCGCGACCAAGCTCGACACGATCGTCGGTCATGTCGAATGGGGCAACAAGAATCTGCCGCCCTTTGCGCAGAAGAACATTGCCAAGACGCCGCTGGTCGGCGGGCAATGGCGGTTGCTGGAAGGCTCGAAATACAACATCGTCATTACCGACAACAAGACGGCGCCGGAGATTCCGGTCGGCGGCGAGATGCAGCCGATTGCTTGAGCATGAACGCGTCCGGCCATCGGCGCGTTTGCGCGCATCTTCGCCGCGCTAGAGCATTTTCAGGAAAAGTGGAATCCGGTTTTCCGTCCGAAAATGCGATAATGCAAAAATGCTAGACTAGGAATCCGGACCGTTCCCGACTCTGAGGTTGGCGCGGTCCCGGCTCACCGCCGCGACAGGTTTGGAAACCCTCACGTCTCCGCGAGCCGCCAGCTGGCGCCGATCGCTTCCACGGCGGCGCGGGCGATGCGCGCGTCGGTCTGCCAGTCGCCGCCGGCCACTCCGATGCCGGCGATGCATTCCCCGCCCACGATCACCGGAAAGCCGCCCTCCATGGCGGTCCAGCGCTCCGCCCCGGCGGCGAGCGCCAGGCCGAGCGCGTGCGCGACGTCGAGCGGCTGCGCCTGCGCCCCATGGGGCGAGGTCGGACGTTTGTTGGACGCCGCGCTGACCGCCTTGGTGGTGGCGGAATGCACGGTATGGAAGCGTCCCCCGTCCATGCGCTCGAACAGGACGAGATGGCCGCCGGCGTCCGTGATCGCGACCGTGACGGCGATGCCGGCTTCGCGCGCGGCATCGATGGCCGTCGTCATCATGCGCTTGGCGCCATCGTGGGTCAGGCGTTTGCTGTCGGCCACATACATGGCCGGCATATTGCGTTGTTTGTTTGCGTGGATCAACTGGGCCGTCGGTCACGCGTTGTCGTGTGCGGGCTTGCCCGGCGCATCCCGCTGCGGCGTGTGTGAAGGAACCTGATGAAGGACGAGCTTCTCCACCCGCTCATCCCCGCGGACGCGGGGACCCAGGCTTGGCTCCATTGAACGTCCATGCAATTTGGCAAAGTCTGGTTTCCCGCGTCCGCGGGAATGAGCGGGTGTGGCGATTCCTTCACACCCTCTGAGGCCGGCACGGCAGGAGCCTCCTAATCGCGACGGCCGGGATGAGCCAAGCCACGACACAGCCATGACCGGAAGGGGGTTGCGTTCCATGGCGCGGTGCCGCAATTGTAGCCCATGGCGCCCAACGGTATCGAAGCGACCCCCTCGGATGAGGGCAAGATTGGCGAGCCGGCGCGCGGCCGGCGGCGGCCGGGGCGCACCCCCAAGGGGAGGCAGGTCGAGTCCGCAGGCGCTCGCGGAGGTGCGCGCGCTCTTGGGGTCGCGCCCACGACAACGCGATCTGTTGATCGAGCATCTGCATCTGATCCAGGACCGTTACGGCCATCTCTCGGCCGCGCATCTCGCCGCCTTGGCGCAGGAGATGAAGCTGGCGCTGACCGAGGTCTATGAGGTCGCGACCTTCTACTCCCATTTCGATGTGGTGAAGGAGGGTGAGGTGCCGCCTCCGGCGGTGACGGTGCGGGTGTGCGATTCGCTGTCCTGCGCGATGGCGGGCGCCGAGCATCTGCTGCGGGAATTGCCCAACCGCTTCGGTCCCGACGTGCGCGTGGTGCGGGCGCCGTGCATGGGGGCTTGCGACCGCGCGCCGGTTTGCGCCGTCGGTCATGTGCAGGTGATGCGGGCGAGCGTCGCCGAGCGTGGTCGCTGCGGTCGCCAGATCGACACCATGCGCAGGCCTATCCGGCGGCCGCGACCTTCGATGCCTATCGGCGCGACGACGGCTATCGGCAATTGCAGGCCTGCCTGGACGGCACCCAGCACCCGCGAGGCCGTCATCGCGACCGTCAGCGATGCCGGGCTTGCGCGGCCTCGGCGGCGCCGGCTTCCCGACCGGGCGCAAATGGTCGCTGGTGCGCGCCGAAGCCGGCCCCGCGGCTGATGGCGGTCAATGCCGACGAGGGCGAGCCCGGCACCTTCAAGGACCGGTACTATCTCGAACGCGACCCGCACCGTTTCATCGAAGGCATGTTGATCGCCGCCTGGGTGGTCGAGGCCCCCGAGATCTACATCTACATCCGCGACGAATATCCCGAGATTCGTCTGATGCTGGCCGAGGAGATCGCCAAGGTCGAGGCGGCCGGGACTCGCCCGCCACGCCAGGCTGCATCTGCGGCGCGGCGCCGGCGCCTATATCTGCGGCGAAGAGTCGGCGATGATCGAATCGATCGAAGGCAAGCGCGGCTTGCCGCGCCATCGCCCGCCCTATGTGGCGCAGGTCGGCCTGTTCGGGCGTCCGACGCTGGAGCAGAATGTCGAGACGCTCTTCTGGGTACGCGACATCCTCGACAAGGGCGCGGCCTGGTTCACCTCGCACGGCCGTCACGAGCGCAAGGGCTTGCGCAGCTTCTCGGTCTCCGGCCGGGTCAAGGATCCGGGCGTGAAGCTCGCGCCGGCCGGCATCACGGTGCGCGAATTGATCGACGAATTCTGCGGCGGCATGGCGGATGGGCATGCGTTCAAGGCCTATCTGCCGGGCGGCGCCTCCGGCGGCATCCTGCCGGCCAGCATGGCCGATCTGCCGCTCGATTTCGGCACGCTCGAGCCGTATGGCTGCTTCGTCGGGTCGCACGCGGTTGTGATCCTGTCGGAGCATGACGACATCAAGGCGGTGGCCCTCAACCTGATGCGCTTCTTCGAGGACGAGAGCTGCGGCCAATGCACGCCCTGCCGGGTGGGCACCGAAAAGGCCACCAAATTGATGGCGAGCGGACCCTGGAACCCGGGCCTCTTGGAGGAGCTGTCGGCCACCATGCGGGACGCCTCGATCTGCGGTCTCGGCCAGGCCGCCCCCAACCCGCTATTGTGCGTGCTAAAGTACTTTCCCGAGGAGCTGAAGCGGCCGCTGGGAAGTTGGTGACCGAAGGGTTTGCACCATGAGCGATGGCAACGGGCAGGAGCCGGTCGGCTACGGCCATGATCAGAAGGGCGCCGCGGGCGGCGCAACCAAGAACGATGGCCGCGTGCACGTGACCCACAAGGGGCCGATGGACAAGGTGGGCGACGAAGGCACCGCGACCACGGCCAAGACCTTCACGCTCGACGGCCGCGAGGTCGACATCCGCGCCGGCGAGACCATCTTTCGCGCCGCGCGCCGCAGCGGCATCAAGCTCCCGCATTTGTGCTACACGCCGGCGCCGGGCTATCGGCCCGGACGGCAATTGCCGCGTCTGCATGGTGGAGATCGAAGGCGAGCGCGTGCTGGCGGCGAGCTGCATCCGCACGCCCGCGCCCGGCATGAAGGTGCAGACGCAGACCGACCGCGCGGTCGCGGCGCGCCGCATGGTGACCGAGTTGCTGCTGGCCGATCAGCCGCCGCGCGACGTCGCGCACGATCCGCAATCCGAGCTCTGGCAGATCGTCACCCGGCAGAAGCTCGAGCAAGGCCGGTTTCCGCGCCGCGCCTCGCCGGCCCCCGACCGCAGCCATCCGGCCATGGCGGTCAATCTGGACGCCTGCATCCATTGCAATCTCTGCGTCCGTGCCTGCCGCGAAGTGCAGGTCAACGACGTGATCGGCATGGCGGGCCGCGGCCATTCCGAGAAGATCGTGTTCGACTTCGACGATCCGATGGGCGCCTCGACCTGCGTGGCCTGCGGGGAATGCGTGCAGGCCTGCCCGACCGGCGCCCTGATGCCGGCGACGCTGGTCGATGCCGCCAACGTGCGCACCGGCTTCGCCGACCGCGAGGTGCACAGCGTCTGCCCGTATTGCGGCGTCGGCTGCCAGCTCACCTACCACATCAAGGACGACAAGCTGCTCTATGTCAGCGGCCGGAACGGTCCGGCCAATGAGAAGCGGCTGTGCGTCAAGGGCCGTTTCGGCTTCGACTACGTGCACAATCCGCAACGGCTGCTGAAGCCGATGATCCGCCGCGATGGCGTGCCGAAGATTCCGCACGAGGAGATCAATCCCTCCGACCCGTGGACGCATTTCCGCGAGGCGAGCTGGGAGGAGGCGCTCGATCGCGCCGCTTCCGGATTGAAGAAGATCCGCGACCGCGACGGCCCGCAGGGGCTCGCCGGCTTCGGCTCGGCGAAGGGCTCCAACGAGGAGGCTTATCTCTTCCAAAAGCTGGTGCGCACCGGATTCGGCACCAACAATGTCGACCATTGCACCCGGCTGTGCCACGCCTCCTCGGTCGCGGCGCTGATGGAGGGAGTCGGCTCGGGCGCCGTGTCGGCCAGCTTCAACGAGTGCAAGAATTCCGACGTGATCGTGGTGATCGGCGCCAACCCGACGGAAAATCACCCGGTCGCCGCCACCTTCTTCAAGCAGGCGCGAAAGCGCGGCGCCGAGCTCATCGTCATGGATCCGCGCGGCCAGGCGCTCAAGCGCCATGCCTCGCACATGCTGCAGTTCAAGAACGGCACCGACGTGGCGATGCTCAACGGCATCCTCAACACGATCGTCACCGAGAAGCTTTACGACGAGCAGTACATCCAGACCTATGTCGAGGGCTTCAAGGCGTTTTCCGAGAGCATCAAGGACTATACGCCGGAGGAAATGGCGCCGATCTGCGGCCTCGATGCCGACGTGCTGCGCACCGTTGCGCGCAAGTTCGCGCGCGCGAGATCGGCGATCATCTTCTGGGGCATGGGCATCTCCCAGCACACCCACGGCACCGACAATGCGCGCTGCCTGATCGCGCTCTCGCTGATCACCGGCCAGATCGGCCGGCCGGGGACCGGGCTGCATCCGTTGCGCGGCCAGAACAACGTGCAGGGCGCCTCCGATGCGGGCCTCATCCCGATGTTCTTCCCCGACTACAAGTCGGTGGAGGATCCGCAGATCCGCGCGCGCTTCGAAGACGCCTGGGGGACCAAGCTCGATCCGAAGAAGGGCCTCACCGTGGTCGAGATCATGAACGCGGTCCACGCCGACGTGATCAAGGGCATGTACATCATGGGCGAGAACCCGGCGATGTCGGACCCCGACCTCAATCATGCGCGGCAGGCGCTTGCCCACCTCGAGCATCTGGTGGTGCAGGACCTCTTCCTCACCGAGACCGCGGTCTATGCCGACGTGGTCCTGCCGGCCTCGGCCTGGCCCGAGAAGGACGGCACCGTGACCAATACCAACCGGCAGGTGCAGATGGGCCGGCAGGCGCTGCCGCTGCCGGGCGAGACCAAGTGGGATTGGTGGATCACCCAGGAGATCGGCCGGCGCATCGGTCTTGACTGGAACTACCGGGATCCGAGCGAGATCTACACCGAGATGGCCTCGCTCATGCCTTCGCTCGACAATATCTCGTGGGAGCGGATCGAGCGCGAAAGCGCCGTCACCTATCCGGCCGATGCGCCGGACCAGCCCGGCCACGATGTCGTGTTCGACAAGGGCTTTCCGCGACCGGGCGGTTTCGGCAAGCTGGTCGCCGCCAAGCTTGCGCCTCCGGACGAGACGCCCGACGAGGAATATCCGTTCATCCTCACCACCGGGCGTCAGCTCGAGCATTGGCACACCGGCGCGATGACGCGACGCGCCACCATGCTCGACGCGCTTGAGCCGGGCCCGATCGCAGCGGTTTCGCCCGGCACCATCGCGCGGCTTGGCATCAGCGCCGGGCGACATGATCCGCGTCTCCACCCGCCGCGGCGTGATCGAGCTGGCATCGCGCCAGGACGATGCCATTCCGGACGGTGTCGTGTTCATTCCGTTCGCCTATGTGGAGGCGGCCGCCAACCTGCTCACCAATCCGGCGCTCGATCCGTTCGGCAAGATCCCCGAATTCAAATATTGCGCCGCCAAGGTGGAGAAGCTCGCCATCCCGACTTCGGTGGCGGCCGAGTAGGATAACAATGGTGCCGACAACCGCGCGGCAAACTGGGCGAACTCCCTCTCCCCAAGGGGAAGAGGGTAGGGGTGAGAGGGCTCGTGAGCTTGAATAGGTCCGATCCGCGTCATTCTCTCCCGCGCGCCTTCGGGGACGGCGAGGCGTCGCTGTTCGCGATCCGCCACGACTGGACGCGGGAAGAGGTGCGGGCGCTGTTTGGACTGCCGTTTCCGGATCTGATGTTCCAGGCGCAGACCGTTCATCGCCGGCATTTCGATCCGCATGAGGTGCAGATTTCCACGCTGCTCTCGATCAAGACCGGCGGTTGCCCGGAGGACTGCGCCTATTGCCCGCAGAGCGCGAGCTACGAGACCGGCCTGGCGGCCGAAAAGCTCATGAGCCGCGAGGCGGTGCTGGTGCAGGCGCAAGCCGCCAAGGATGCCGGTGCCAGCCGCTTCTGCATGGGCGCCGCCTGGCGTTCGCCCAAGGATCGCGATCTCGATCAGGTCTGCGCCATGGTGGCGGGCGTCAAGGCGCTCGGGCTGGAGACCTGCGCCACGCTCGGCATGCTCACGCCTCCCCAGGCGCAGCGGCTCAAGACCGCGGGGCTCGACTACTACAACCACAACCTCGATACCTCGCCGGAATATTACGGCGCGATCATCACCACGCGGACCTATCAGGACCGCCTCGACACGCTTGCCCATGTGCGCGACGCCGGCATCCGGGTCTGCTGCGGCGGCATCGTCGGCATGGGCGAGGGCGCGGAGGATCGGGTCGGCTTGATCGCAACGCTGGCGAGCCTGCCGGTCCATCCCGAAAGCGTGCCGATCAACATGCTGGTGCGGGTCGCCGGCACCCCGCTCGCCGGCGGCGAGACGCTCGACCCGATCGATTTCGTGCGCACCATCGCGGTCGCGCGCATCACCATGCCGGCGTCGGTGGTGCGGCTCTCCGCCGGGCGCGAGGACATGAGCGCGGAGACCCAGGCGCTCTGCTTCCTCGCCGGCGCCAACTCGATCTTCTATGGGGCGAAGCTTCTGACCACCCCCAATCCGGCGCCCGACCGCGACCGGCATCTGTTGGATCGGCTCGGCCTCGTGCCGCTTGCCTAAAGCCTGTTTTCCAGGCGCGCCGCTGCATTCCCCCCATGCGGCAACGCTGCGGCGGTTTCCTCTTGAATGGCTGCCGGGCAGCGTCCAGGATGGCCGGACCGCCCCCGCCGGAGTCGTATCAAGTTCATGGCCGAACGCCGCCGCGTCAGCTCGTTTGAATGGTCGACGGCCGTCATCGGGGGAATATCGCTCATCTCTGGCACGATCGTGTATCTGCGCGACGGGGTTGCGCGGTTCACCGCCATTCTCACCAACGACCTCGGCCTGTTTGTGAGCATGCTGCCCAAGATGGCGGCCGGCTGCCTGGTCAGCGCCTTCGTGACCCGCCTGCTGCCGCGCGAGGTGGTGGCGCGCCTGGTCGGCACCGAATCCGGAATGTTGGGTCTCCTGATCGCGACCCTGATGGGGGCGGCGCTGCCGGGCGGCCCGCTGACCATCTATCCGGTCGCCGGCGCATTCCTGGTGCTGGGCGCCGATGCCGGCACCGCCATCGCCTTCATCACGGCCTGGAATCTGCTCGGCTACAATCGCGCGCTGATCTGGGAGATGCCGTTCTTCGGCTCGGATTTCGTGTTCTGGCGCATCATGGTCGCCTTGCCGCTGCCGTTGTTGGCGGGGGCATTGGCGCGGGGCGTCCTGCACTTCGCTGCCCGCAAGGGAGGCGAAGCATGAGCGCAGCTCAGACGTGAGCGCAGCCGGCACATGAGCATAACGTTCCTCATCGTCAACATCCTGCTCTGGGTGCTGGTCGCGGTGCTTGCCCTGACGGCGGCGGTGCGCAGCAAGGCGCTGTTCCGCGAAGGCGCGACCGAAGGGACTCGCGACTTCGTCCTGCTGCTGCCGCGGATCATGATCG
Source organism: uncultured Alphaproteobacteria bacterium (assembly GCA_963725185.1). Lineage (GTDB taxonomy): Bacteria > Pseudomonadota > Alphaproteobacteria > Rhizobiales > Xanthobacteraceae > VAZQ01. Next base: position 506,477 of record CAVRXO010000006.1, on the reverse strand, counting down.
GGGTCGTCGGCTCGGGCTATATCGCGGCGATCATGCCGCAAAACCTGATCACCACCTGGATCGGACCAAAGTCCGGCATTCTCGGCATCGTCATCGCGACGCTGGCGGGCGCCATCACGCCGGGCGGCGCGGTGGTCGGCTTCTCGGTCGGCGCGGCTGCGCTCAAGGGCGGCGGCGGCGCCCCGCAAGTCATCGCCTACACGACCGCCTGGTCGCTTTATGCGTTGACCCGGCTGATCAACTGGGAGGTCGCCATGATGCCGCCCAACGTCGTCTGGCTGCGGGCGGCGGTCTCGATCCCGCTGCCGTTCCTGGCCGGTATCGGCGCCATGCTGATCGGGCACCCGTGACGGGAGACGGTAATCAGTGATCGGTAATCAGAGGCCCGCGGCGATCCGATTACTGATTTCTGATCGCTGTCCCCTGCTCAGTGCATCGCTGCGCTGACCCGCGGCATGATGGCGCCGCGGTGGCGGATGACTTGGCCGGCGAGGCGATGGGCGGCGGTGGCCGCCGCTGCCGGGGCTTCGCCGGCGAGCCGCGCCGCCAGATAGCCGGCATTGAAGCCGTCGCCTGCCGCCATGGTGTCGACCGGCACGACCACTTCCGGCACCGGAACGAACTCCTTGGCGCCGAGTGCCGCCACCAGCGCGCTGTTGGGGCCGTTCTTCACCACGATCTCGGCGATGCCGAAGGCCTGCAGCCGCTCGACGGTGGCCTCCGGGCTCGGATCGCCCCACAGCACCGCCTCGTCGTCATAGGCCGGCAACGCAATATCGACGCGCTTCAAGGCCTCCATGAACACGGTCCGGGTGCGCGAGAGATCGCCTCGCCAGTTGCGCGGACGGAAGTTGCCGTCGAACGCGATCTTGGCGCCGTTCTGCCGCGCCACCTCGATCAAGGCCAGGAAGCGGCCGAGCCCGATATTGGAATAGAGCGAGAGCGTGATGCCGGAGAAATAGACGAGCTTGGCGGTGAGGAGGCTCGCCGCCACCCGGCTCCAGTCCGGCAGCTCGAACAGGTCGCGCGCCGGCGCCTCGCCGCGCCAAAAATTGAAATGTTGCTTGCCGGCCGAATCGAGCTCGACCAGATAAACGCCCGGCAGGCGGCCGTTCACGCGCATGATCGCCTCGCTCGATACGCCCTCGGCCGCGATGAGCGCCAGGATGGCGTCCGAATAGGCGTCGTCGCCGAGCGCGGTGGCGAAGGCGACGTCGGTTCCCGCTCGCGCCAGATAGACGGCGGTATTGAAGGTGTCGCCCCCGGAGGCAATGGAAAAGCGGCCATCGCTGCCGCGCGTGAGCTCGATCATGACCTCGCCGACGCAGACGGCGCGGGATTTCGGATCGCTCATCATGCCTCCCGCGTCCATCGGAGCCGTCGATTGCTGCCGCCTCCCGCGGCCGGTCGGCCGGCGTTGCGGGCTTTGGCCGCGACCTTAGAGCATCCGCGGGAGATGGGGAATTGGGGCTTCGGTCCCGCAAATGATCCGCGCCGAGCCGGCTCGCCAAGCCAAGCCAAGGCCGCCGAGCCAGTTTCGCTGGTCCAATTTTGCTTGGCGTTCTTTCGGCGCCTTCCTATCTTAGGGGCCCAATGGAGCGATCGATGTCCGACAAGGTCCCCGTCACCGTGCTCACCGGCTATCTCGGTGCCGGCAAGACGACGCTGCTCAACCGCATCCTGTCCGAGCCGCACGGGCAGAAATACGCCGTCATCGTCAACGAGTTCGGCGAGATCGGCATCGACAACGACCTGATCGTCGGCGCCGACGAGGAAGTCTTCGAGATGAACAACGGTTGCATCTGCTGCACCGTGCGCGGCGACCTGGTTCGCATCATCGACGGACTGATGCGCCGCAAGGGCAAGTTCGACGCCATCATCGTCGAGACCACCGGGCTTGCGGATCCGGCGCCGGTCGCGCAGACCTTCTTCGTCGATGAAAGCGTCGGCCGCAAGACCAGGCTCGACGCGGTGGTGACGGTGGCCGATGCCAAATGGCTCAAGGACCGGCTCAAGGACGCGCCCGAAGCCAAGAATCAGATCGCCTTCGCGGACGTGATCATCGTCAACAAGACCGATCTCGTCTCCGCCGCCGAGCTGGAGGAGGTCGTAGGCCGCATCCGCGCCATCAACCCCTATGCCCGCCTGCACAAGACCGAGCGCTGCGCGGTTCCGTTGCCGGAGGTTCTGGGGCGAAACGCCTTCGATCTCGATCGCATCCTGGACATCGAGCCGCAATTTCTCCAGGTTGACGATCACGATCATGCGCACCACCACGACCATCACCATGATCATGAGCACAACCACGACCACGATCATCACGAGCATGATGGCCGGCATCATGCGGGCGGGCTCAAGCACTATCACGACGAAGAGATGCAGTCGGTCTCGCTCAAGGCCGGCGAGCCGCTCGATCCGGACAAATTCTTTCCCTGGGTGCAGACCCTGGTGCAGGAGGAGGGCATGAACATTCTGCGCTGCAAGGGCATCCTCTCCTTCAAGGGCGATCCCAAGCGCTTCGTGTTCCAGGGCGTGCATATGATTCTCGACGGCGACCACCAGCGCGAATGGAAGGACGACGAGGAGCGCACGAGCCGCGTCGTATTCATCGGCCGGAACTTGCCCAAGCAGAAGATCCAGACCGGCTTCGAGAGTTGCACGGCTTGATCCTCCCGTCGCGGCAGGGCTATCGCGTATGACGAGACCACCGCGGTCATGACGCACGCCGGCCCCGACACGCCCTCGGTGGTCGAACGCACGCGCCGCCACGCCGCCGAGGCCGCGATCGTGGGGGTGCATTTTCTCGAGCGCAACGCGGTGTTCGTGCTGGGCGAGGAGGCCCTGCTGCTGGTGGGCGATGGCGAGCCCAGGCGGGTCGCGATCCACGGCGGCGCCATCCTGGCGAGCGCCGCCGACGGCGAGCGCGTCGTGACCGGCGGCGATGACGGCAAGGTGGTGGCGACCGACCCGGCGGGCGCGAGCACCAGCATCGCGCTCGACTCCCGCCATCGTTGGATCGACCATGTGGCGCTCGGCCCCGGCGGTGCCGTGGCCTGGTCCGCCGGCAAGCAGGCTTTCGTGCGGTCCGCCGGAAACCCGGCGGTGGAGCGCACCGAGCCGATATTCGAGGCGCCCTCGACGGTCGGAGCATTGGCCTTCGCGCCCAAGGGATTCCGGCTGGCGATCGCCCATTACAACGGCGCCACGCTCTGGTTTCCGAATGCCGCCGGGGCGGTGCCCGAAACGCTTGAATGGAAGGGTTCGCATGTCGCCGCCACATTCAGTCCCGACGGCCGCTTTCTGATCACCGCCATGCAGGAACCGACCCTGCACGGCTGGCGCTTGGCCGACCGCAAGGACATGCGGATGCAGGGTTATGCGGCCCGCGTTCGTTGCCTCGATTGGACCGCGGACGGCAAATGGCTGGCGAGTTCGGGATCGACCCAGCTGATCCTGTGGCCGTTCCAATCCAAGACCGGCCCGATGGGCAAGACCCCGCAAATGCTGGCGCCGGCCGACGCGCAGGTCGAGCAGGTCGCCTGCCACCCGACCCAAGATGTGGTGGCGGTCGGCTACGCGGACGGGCTTGTCCTGATCATTCGGCGCCCGGACGGGGCGGAGATCTTGGCGCGCAAGCCGGGGGCCGCGCCGGTCACGGCGCTCGCCTGGGGCCGGGACGGCAAGCTGCTGGCGTTCGGGACCGAAGACGGCGATGCCGGCGTCGTCGATCTCAGCTGATCGTGCCGCTCCGGCGGCGCCGGATTGCGGGCTTGGGCGCAGGTCGCTCTCGAGCAAATCGATCGGGCTTGCGGAGGCGGGTATGAAGGCACCGCCGATGGAGGCCGGCCTCGGGTGAAACCCCGAGAGCAGTCATCGAATATGGCATCGCGGCGACTATTTGTTGATCCAAAGCCGCGGATTGCAACGATTGCCGCCAAAGTTTGACATCGCGATTTCTGCGCTCGGATTCATCAAAAATTTCTTGCACCCCGAAAATCTGCTTTGGAAATGTTCCATCAGTTGGTAGCGTATGTTGGGTTCTGGGGCGGGCCGGGATCGGGGCGCTACAAATATGGTCCGCATTCTACTTGCCGACGACCACGCGGTCGTGCGGCGTGGCCTGCGCGCGCTGCTTGAAGCGCGCCAGGGCTTTGAAGTGTGCGCGGAAGCGAGCAACGGTCGCGAGGCGGTGGAGCTTGCGCTCCATCATAAGCCGGACGTCGCCGTGCTCGATATTTCGTTGCCCATTGTCAACGGGATCGAGGCCACTCGGCAAATCCGCAAGGAAGCGCCGGGCACCGAGGTCATGATCTTTACGCTGCACGACCGGGAGAGCGAAATCCGCGACGTGCTCAATGCCGGCGCCCGCGGCTACGTCCTGAAGTCGGAAGACGACGAGCAGATCGTGCGCGCGGTCGAGGCGCTGGCGCGGCACAACGCTTATTTCTCCGATCAGGTCTCGGAGACCCTGCTCGACAAATTCGTCGAGCAGGCCGGCGCCGGCAACAACGGGGTGGCGTTGACGGCGCGGGAACGCGAGGTGGTTCAGCTCATCGCAGATGGCAACAGCAACAAGAAGATCGCGCACCTGCTCAGCATCAGCGTCAAGACGGTGGAGACCCACCGCTCGGCCTCGATGCGCAAGCTCGACATCCACTCCACCGCCGAGCTGGTGCGCTACGCGGTCCGCCACCGGCTGGTCCAGCCGTGATGGCGCGGGGGTCGTAGGTTGGATTAGCGCGGCCCTTGAATTGCGGTTCCCGCCGTGGCCGGCGCGCCGCGTGTAATCCGACATCTTGCTGAGCGGGCGGATAGGTCATGTCGGGTTACGCGCGGCGCCAAGCCGTCGTGCGAACCGCCCACGCAGCGGCCGCGCTGACCCGAGCTACGAACCCTCAGATCACATACTGCCGCAGCGGCGGATAGCCGTTGAAGCCGACCGAGGAATAGCTCGCCGTATAGGCCCCGGTCGCCTCGATCAGCACCTTGTCGCCGATGGCGAGCGAGACCGGCAGCGGATAGGGGGTCTTCTCGTACAGCACGTCCACCGAGTTGCAGGTCGGGCCGGCGATGATGCAGGGGGCCATCTCGTCGCGATCCTTCTTGGTGCGGATCGGATAGCGGATCGATTCCGCGATGGTCTCGGCCAGTCCATGGAACTTGCCGATGTCGAGATAGACCCAGCGCACATCGTCCTCGGGCGAGCGCCTGGCGACCAGCACCACCTCGGCCTCGATGATGCCGGCGCTGCCGACCAGCCCGCGTCCCGGCTCGACGATCGTGTCCGGCGAGGTTGTTGCCGAAATGGCGCCGCAGCGAACGGAAGATCGCCTTGCCGTAGGATTCCAGCCGCGGCGTCTTGCGCACGTAGCGGGCCGGAAAGCCGCCGCCCAGATTGACCATCGAGAGGGTGATGCCGCGTTCGGCACAGCTGCGGAAGATCGCCGCGGTCGAGCCGAGCGCGCGGTCCCAGGCCTCCACATTGTGCTGCTGGGAGCCGACGTGGAACGAAACCCCATGGGGAACGAGGCCGCGCCGATGCGCCAGCTCCAGGATGTCGGCCGCGTAGTCCGGCTCGCAGCCGAACTTGCGCGACAGCGGCCATTCCGAGCCCGAGCCGTCGCAGTGGATGCGGCAGATGACGCGGGCGCCGGGGGCCGCGCGGGCGACCTTCTCGACCTCGGCCTCGCAGTCGACCGCGTAAAGCGTCACTCCCAGCGCAAAGGTGGCCGCGATCTCGCTCTCCTTCTTGATCGTATTGCCGTAGGAGATGCGCTCGGGCAGCGCGCCGGCGGCGAGCGCCGCCTGCGTCTCGGCAACCGAGGCGACGTCGAAACAGGCGCCGAGCTCGGCCAGGAGCTTGAGGATGTCGGGCGCCGGATTGGCCTTGACCGCGTAGAACACCTTGCTGTCGGGCAGCGACCTGGCAAAAGACAGGTAGTTCTCGCGCACCACGTCGAGATCGACCACCAGGCAGGGGCCGTCGTCTTGGCGGTGCTTCAGGAATTCACGGATGCGTGCGGTCATCGCGACCTTGCTCCCTATCCGGCAACGGCGGCGTGCCGCCTGGTGAACCTCCTGCAATGCCCGCAGCCACCGCGGGATGCGGTGCGCGTGGCGCTGCGTCGATTGCTGCCTTGGTCCGGATTGGGAGGCCCCGTTCCGCACGCCCGGCAAGATGGACAAGCCTTTTCAGTCATCCGGCATTGGCGCCGGCAGTGCCAAAAAAGCCCGCTCCGTCGTTGCTTTAAGCCGCGTTCCCCGTTGAGAACGGGGTGCGCCGGTTTCGCCTCCGGCTGTCGATCGCATGGACGTCGTGTCCATGAGCAAGGACGTGAGATCGCGTCCTTAGGCGGCTGTCCGGCCTCTTGTCCGGATGCCCACCGACCGACACACGGCCACAGGCACGTGCGAAATTGGGCATTCTTGAAATAATGGATTTGTCAGTAACGCGCAACACTTTTGGCTGCCGCGGACCGCAACCAGATCCTTGCTTCACGGCATCCGACGTGTAATGCGCGCGGGCGGTATCGGTTCCGAGCTGCGACGCAGGTGCGCTCAGCGCCGGCTCGTGAAGGGCTCGACCTCTTGGGCGTGGCGCACGAAGGCGATCATCACGGCAATGCCGAAGATGAAGAAGATCGCCTGGAAGACATGGACGCCGTCGTTGCCGAACTCGAACAGGTTGGCGACCGCCCAGCCGCCCGCAAAGGCCGCGCCGAACACTTCGGCGCTGATCAGGATGGCGGCGCTCACCACCGTGAGCACATTGAGCCAGTTGATCCGTAGGCTGCCGGTCGTTTTGGGTGTTTCGGGCATGGTGTCCGCTATGGTTCCTGGTCGCGGCCGCAATGTCCCCGAAGGCGGGCTCCGGATCAAGCCTGAAATATGCCGCAGCTTGCGGCCCGGCCCCCGGCCTCGATCCCGCCGCTCAGGCTGCGTCGCGGCCGGCCCTGGCGGCGAGCAGCCCGGCCTCGGCCAGCGCCGCCCCGATGCGATCGATCTCGGCGCGGCCGAGCTTGACCAGCGGCGGCCGCACCACCGCCCGCGGCAGCCGTCCGAGCAGGACCAGCGCCTCCTTCATCCGGTTGTGCATGTCGGACCAGGGCTCCGAATAGAAGACGCGCGCCAGGGGATAGATCCGGTCATTGAGCCCCCGCGCCGCCGCCAGATCGCCCGCCTGCACGGCGCCGAACAACGCCGCCTGCAGATCCGCGATCACGCTGCCGCTGCCGGAAAGGAGCCCGTTGCAGCCGAGCACCAGCGAGCTCAGCAGCCAGGCGCTGTGGGTCGTGAGCACGTTCACGGGCCGCGGCAGCGACTGCAGCATGCGGATGTGCATCTCGTGCTGAGGCGCGTTGCCGGCCCAATCCTTGATGGCCGCGAGGGTGGGAACGTCCTGGGCGAGCCGCAACAGCGTCTCGCGCGGATAGCCCTGGCCGGTCGCCAACGGATATTGGAACGCGATGATCGGGAGATCGCTGGCGTCCGCGATGCGCTTGAAATGCGCGAGCGCCATCTCGGCGGTCTGGCCCATGCTGAACGGCGCCGGCGGGAACACGAGGAGCGCGGAGGCGCCCGCCTGCGTCGCCATGCGGGCGATGCGCGCCGCCTCCAGGCTGCCGTCGGCCCATACCCCGTTCACCAGCGGCAAGCGGTCGCCGATCGTGTCGCCGGCGACATCGAGCACGCGCCGCTGCTCCTCGAAGCTGCAGGAGGCGACCTCGGTCGAATGCGCATTGACGGTGACGGCGGCGAGGCCCGGCGTCGCCGCCACCGCGCGCAGATGCGCCCGGAAGCTGGCCTCGTCGATCGCGAGCTCGTCGTCGAAGGGCAGCAGGACCGCCGGAATGACGCCTTGGGGAACGAAACGGCCGTGACGCGGCATCATGAACTCCCTTCCGAGGATCGGACCTGCGCCCTAGGCCGCTTCGCCCCCCGGCCGCGGATCATTCCGCCTTGATATGTCCCGCCTTCACCACCTTGCCCCACTTGTCGGTTTCGTCGGCGATGAAGCTGGCGAACTCGGCGGGCGTCATCGGGGTCGGGATGCCGCCCAGGTCGGCAAACCGCGCTTTCAGCTTGGGATCCGCAAGCCCCGCATTGATCTCGTTGTTGAGCCTGCCGATGACCTCGGCGGGCGTGCTCTTGGGGGCGCCCATGCCGTACCACTGGCTTGCCTCGTAGCCCGGCACGAACTCGCCGATGGTCGGCAGGTCCGGCAATATCTCCGAGCGCGCTGCCGAGGTCACCGCCAGGGCGCGCAGCTTGCCGGCCCTGATGTATTCGATGGCCGAGAGCGTGGGCTCGAACATGACCTGCACCTGTCCGCCGAGCAGATCGATCAGCGCCGGCCCGCCGCCCCGATAGGCCACCGCCACCAGATTGACGCCGGCCATCAGCTTGAACAGCTCGCCCGACATATGCGTGATGCTTCCGCTGCCGGCGGTCGCCATGTTGATCTTGCCGGGATTTGCCTTGGCATAGGCGATGAACTCGGGGACCGTCTGGGCCGGAACCGAGGGATTGACCACCATGACGTTGGGTACGCGCACGATGCTGGCAACAGGCGCGATGTCGCGGCTGAAGTTGAAGCTGAGATTGTCGTAGAGCGTGTCGTTGACCGCGTTCGACGAAGAGGTGAGCAGCAGCGTGTAGCCGTCGGCCGGCGCCCGCACCACCGCCTCGGTGCCGATATTGCCGCCGGCGCCGGTGCGGTTGTCGATGATGAATTGCTGGCCGAGCCGATCAGACAACCACTGGCCGATCAGGCGTGCCGTGATGTCGTTCGGCCCGCCGGCCGCATAGGCGCAGATGAGATGCACCGGCCGCGCCGGATAGGCCTGGGCGAAGGCGCGGCGCGAGGCCGCCGGCAGCAGCGCCGCGCCCGCCGCCAGATGCAGAAATCGTCGACGGTGAGTTTTCATGAAGCTCTTTCCTCGCAGCTCTCAAGCACGGGTCATCGCAACAAGCTCGCCCGCCTGCGGCAGGCTGTCGAGCGTCCACAGCGCGCGCAGCAGATCGTCGGTCGGCGCGGCCTTCAGCTGCCGGCGCGCGAGCGAGCGGAATTTGTCCTCGAGCTCGGCGTCCGTCATCGGGTTTTTCCAGTGCCCGCGATGGTACTCGACCCGTACGGTCTTGCGCGCTCCCGATTTGAGGACGATCTCCAGATCGCACGGGTTCATCTCCGGTTCAAGGCGCACCGTGTCGTCGAACGGCAGGCAGCGCACGCGGCCGACGAGGTCGAGCAGGCGCGCGTCATGCAGATAGGGGTCCTCGTAATGCTGCTCCTCGACCGTGCCGTATATCAGCGCGACCGCGGCCGCATAGGGCATGCTGTGATCGGCGGTCTCGCGGGTCTGCGGCCGCCATTTGTCGGGCGAGTCCGCCATCACCTGGATGGCTTTGCGCGACACCCGGATGTTCACCTGCGCGATCTCGCCGACGTCGGCGAAGAACGATCGCGCTTCGACCGCCGCCTGCACGACCGTCTGCGCGAACTGGCCGAGCGTGAAGCGCTTGGTGAAGCAGTGCTCGATCCCGAACGGCACGCTGCCGCCGCCGAGCTTCGGCAGCGTGAACGGCTTATGGTTGATGCGGTTGAAGAAGCCGTCGGGGCCCTCGAACACCTGGTTGGGGCCGGTCATGCCGCTCTGCGCAAGCTGCACCGCGAAGATCGCTTGGCGTGCGGCTTGCGCCGCCGCGCCCGCCTTCCAGTTCGACAGCGTGCCGACGCGTGTTTGATTGAGCGCTACCCCGCCGGCGACGCCGATGCCGATCGCGTGCACCATCTGGGGCGGCGTGAGCCCGAGCATGCGGCCGGCGCCGACCGTTGCGGCAAGGCCCACGATCGTGGCGTAGTCGATGCCGACCGCGCGGTTGTCGAACACGTCGCAGACGCGGCAAAACACTTCGTATGCCAGCACCGTGCCGGTGATCAGGTCGCGCCCGCTGCGTCCCGCCGTTTCGGCGGCCGCCAGGAGCGCGGCGATCGTGTCGCTCGGATGGCCGGCGCCGCGGCTGATATAGCCGTCGTTGAAATCGAGATAGCGGATCATCACGCCGTTGGCGAACGCGGCCAGATCGGGGCTTGTTCTCACGCCGCTGCACATGACGGTCGCGCCGCGCACCGCGCTGACGCCGGCCGCAAGATTGTTCGCGATCCGGCTTGCATCGGCGCCGAAGCCGCCGAGCCCGCAGCCGACGCTGTCGATCATGAATTGCTTGGTCTGCCGCACCACCTCTGGCGGCAGATCCTCGTATTCGAGGTTGGCGGCGTAGCGGGCGAGCGTCTCCGCGATGCCCGGTTGATCGGCCGCCGTGCCGTGTAGCATCGGTGCGTCGGGTTGTGCCTCCGCCCAGGCGGGCAATGCCATCGTGCCCGCCACGGCCCCCGTCGTCGCCATCTGCTTGAGGAACGTGCGGCGTTCACGGTGCGGCAGATCGAGGAGCGCGCTCGGCGTGGTGCGGTCCATATGTCCTCCCGGCTGCCGTCTTGTATATCATTCATTTATACGTATCGGAACGGAAGCCGCCAATGCGGGAATCCGGTCGTGTCGCAAATGCCTTTCATCTTCTGCGACATGGGCGCGGCGCAGTTCTGGATCAAGCCGGTCGATCTGGCGGCGGGCAGGTTCGATAAGGCGTGGGGCACCACCGCAGGCGGCTGATCAGGGCTTGAAGCAGGGAAAAGAAGCTCCCGTTCGACGCAGCGCCGAAGCTTCCCGCGGCGGCTTGAGAAGCCGCGCGCGGACGCATCGCGCCGGTCCCTGTCGGCCGGATAGTTTTTCGGCCGGATGGTTTGAAGTTCAAGAACGGAAGGCATTTTCGGTCTACCGCTGCATCACCCGCTTATACCTTCGTATAAGGCAGATAGTCGCAGGTACGGCTGGTCCCCAGCCTCGCAATGATCACTTACCCCGTGCGAGCTGGGCGCGGAGTTCCGCCAGTTTGCATCGCGCGGGTGAGGCCGGCGATGTCTGCACTTGGCTGGATGGTGCGGAGCGGTACTCACTTCAATGGAAAACTCTGGGGTCGTTAGGCGACCCGCTAACCCGATGGAGGCAAACATGATGCGTTCACTTGGAACCACGATCGCAGTTGCAATGGCGCTTTCGTTGACTGGAGCGGCGGCGTGGGCACAGCAGGGAGGGGGCACCCGGGAGGGCGGCGACGTGGTGCCGTGCAGCCTGGCGGGAGTCAATCCGGCTGACCACCCCGGCATATTCAACAACCCCGAAGTCGCAAGAAACCGGTATGGGTTCATTCGCGGAGCGGATGGCAATTGGACTGTGGTACCCAATTGTCGCGTCGGCGACTACAGCAATTAACGGTCTCGGCGTCGGCAGCGGATGAAGCCGGCACGGCGCCGCCGTCGAAATCGAGCCTCGGGACATTGCGACCCCATCACCAACCAGGCCGCTCTGGAGCGGCCTGAGAGGTGAAAGACCGGACCTGGAGATGACCCATCGCGGCGAGCGGGCCCGACGCGCAGAAGCGCTGCTTGGTGCTGGATCAAACTGATCGGCCGGGGTCGTACCTTCGAATCCAGGGCGACCCCGGCCACGAATCCGTAACCTCAATCCACTCTTCGCCTGCTCAGACGCGTTGAAGCAGGGGTCGAAGCTCGCGCACATCCTTCATTTGCTCAAGCGCGAAGATTTTCTCGATGAGCTTGGTGCAGGTCTCGCCGCCGAGCACTGGCGTTATCAAGTCGCGCGCCTTCGCGACGATCTCGTCCTTGCTCATCGGGTCCTCCGGAGTGCCGCGCACCGTGTCGTTGCGTTCGCTGAGCTGCGTCCCGTCGGCGAGCGTGATCTCGACCACGGCGACCCGCTTCGGCAACAGGCGCTCCAGCTCCTCCTCGGCGATCACCTGCACCTTGGCGCGCTCGCGCAGGATCGCCGGATCCTGCATGCGCGCCTTGTCGTGCGCTGCGCGAAAGGAGACCGTCTTGTCGAGCAGCATCGCGCCGAACAGGTATTGCAGGCAGAGATCGGGGCTCTGGCTGTTGTCGACCTTGGGGGCCGCGCTCGTGGACAGCCGAACGACGATTTTTTTGACCTGATCCGCCTCGAACGGGTGCTGCTTGCGCAGGTCGACCAACGCATCAAGGGGAGACTGGATCGGTCCTCCGGTGCTCCATTTCTTGATGATCGTCTGCGTCACCTCGTAGCGCTCGCCGAGCCGATCGATCAGGCCCGCGGGATCGGATTGCGGAGCATAGGTTTGGAAGAAATTCTCGTGGCCGGAAAAGACGTCGTTTACGCCGGTCCAGCCCGACTGGATCAGCAGGGCCGCGGTGACGCCGTTGCGCGCACCCATGGATCCGAACACGAACGCCTTCTCCATATGATCCGTGTCACGTTGCCATGCGCCGAAACCGGCGCCTGCCTGCTGGGCCGCATAGTCGAGCAGCCAGCGCATTTGCTGGGGGTCCAGGTTCACGACGCAAGCCGCGGCCGCCGCTGCTCCGAAGGTCCCGACCACGTTGTGGGTATCCCTCAGGACCGTCCCGGCCAACACTGTCTTCATGGCACGCATGCCGACGTCGTAGCCGAGCGTCACGGCGCGCAGGAAACGCATCCCGTCGATGCCGAATGTCTCCCCCAGCGACAGTGCGGCCGGCACGACGGCGCAGCCGGGATGCGCGCCGCCGGCGCTATAGTTGTCGTCGGTTTCGTCGGACTGAGCCAGTGCCCCGTTCGCAATCGCCGCTTCGATCGGTCCGGCGAGGATATCCGAGGCAACAACCGTCGCCTTGCGGTCACCGCTATAGGCGCGAGCGAACCGCAACGCCTGCCGGCCGGGCGGCAACTCGGATCCCGAGATCATGGCCGCCAGAGTGTCGAGGATATGGTATTTGGTCTCCTGCGCGACCTGATCCGGCAGTGCACGGCCGCCGGCTTCGCTCATATATGTGCTGAGCTTGCTCATGACCGGGCTGATTTCCTCCGCGGCCGCCCAGACCGGGCGCGGCATCGCCGCCGCGGCAGCGAACGCGGCGGTCGCCCGCACCAAGCCGCGCCGCGAAAACCTTCTGCCAATGCCCATCGGTAAGATTCCGGGTTGAACGCTTCTCATGCTCACTCCCTCTTTTTGGTCGTTTGCCGTTTAGTATATCGACGATACGACCTGATGGCACCCGCAACGCCCGCGCCAGTGCATTGGCCGAGAGCCGCCGTGCGTTAACCTCGCGTCTCAGGATGCGACCGGGATGGATCGGAACCATTAGCGCTCCTCAGTGATAATCTACAATTTCTACCTCATAGGCATCGCCGATTCCTTCACTTGTTGGTCAGGCGGATGCCGGCATGGCGGCCCAGGCCTTCGAAGTCGGCGTCGGTCTTCAGGCCGGCCGCATGGATGCCGTGCAGCGCGAGCTCCTCGTCGCGGTCCTCGGTATCGCCGGTGACGCCGACGGCGCCGATGACCTCGCCGTCGAGGCCGCGGATCTGCAGGCCGCCGCCCTCGGGGAAAATCTGCTCGCCGGTCGCGCTCATCAGATAGCGCATGAAGATCGGCCGTTCCTCGGCCCGGATGTGCACCAGCTTGGAGGAGCGGCCGAGCGCCAGCGCCGCATAGGCCTTGCCGAACGCCATCTCGAAGCGGATCATGGAGCTGCCGTCCTCCTTCTGGAACGCCTTCACCTTGCAGCCGGGCTCGACCACGATCACGCTGATCGGCCGGCAGTCGATCTCCACGGCGCGCCGCAGCACGGCCTCGATGATGCGGTTGGCCTGGGCGAGGGTGAGGGCGGTCATGTGCTTTCCTCCAAACGGATAATCCGCGGTCGGCTTGGTAGTGGCAGGTTTTTTGCGAGCGAGGCAAGTCGGCGGTGGTCAAGCCCACCGGCGTGACTTACCTAAGGGATCGACGTGACCGAGGTCCTGCCCAATGACTGAGCCCAACCCGCCTTCCGCTGCAGATGCCGACAATCCGTTCTTCCAGGAATGGACCGGACCGTTCGGCGCTCCGCCGTTCGGGCGCATCGCGCCCGCGCATTTCCCACCGGCCTTCGATCGGGCTTTCGCGGCGCACGATGCCGAGGTCGCCGCGATCGCTGCCGATCCGGCGGCGCCGAGCTTCGACAATACGATTGCGGCGCTCGAATTGAGCGGCCGACTCCTGGGACGCGTGACCGACGTGTTCCGCGCGCTTGCGGGCGCTCACACCAATGCGGAGCTGCTGGCGATCGAGCGCGATATCGCGCCGCGCCGCGCCCGCCATTGGGACGGCATCCTGCACAACGCACGCCTGTTCGGCCGCATAGACGCGCTCTACGGCGCGCGCGACCGGCTCGGCCTGACGGCCGAGCAGCAGCGCGTGCTGGAACGCTATCACCTCGATTTCAAGCGCGCCGGCGCTGCGCTTGGCGCCCCCGCCAAGGCGCGGCTCGCCGCCATCAACGAGCGGCTGGCGAGCCTCGGAACCGCGTTCAGCCAGAACGTGCTGGCCGACGAGCAGGCCTATGCGCTCGTGCTTAAGACCGAGGAGGATCTCGCCGGCCTCCCGGATTATGTTCGTGCCGCCGCGCGCGCGGCGGCGCGCGAGCGCGGGCTCGAGCAGGGATATGCCATCACGCTGTCGCGTTCGAGCGTCGAGCCGTTCCTGCAATATTCCGCGCGGCGCGACCTGCGCGAGAAGGCCTTCCGGGCCTGGATCGCGCGCGGCGACGGCGGCGGCAAGACCGACAACAAGGCGATCATCGCCGAGATGGTCAAGCTGCGCGCGGAGCGCTCGGGCTTGCTGGGCTATGAGAGCTTCGCCCACTACCGGCTCGACGACGCCATGGCGAAGACGCCGGCGGCCGTGCGCGGCCTGCTCGATCGGGTATGGGCGCCGGCACGTTCGCGCGCGCTCGCCGATCGGGACGAGCTGGCTGCGCTGGCGCAGGCCGAAGGCGGCAATTTCGAGCTCGCCGCCTGGGACTGGCGCTACTACGCCGAGAAGCTGCGCAAGCTCAAATGCGACGTCGACGAGGCCGCGATCAAGCCCTACCTGCAGCTCAACCACATTATCGAGGCGGCGTTCTACACCGCCGGGAGGCTGTTCGGCCTGAGCTTCGAGCGCCGCACCGATATCCCGGTCTGGCATCCCGACGTGCAGGTCTGGGACGTGCACGGCGCCGATGGCCGCCATCGCGGCCTGTTCTTCGGCGACTATTTCGCGCGTTCCTCCAAGCGCAGCGGCGCCTGGATGATGACGCTGCGCGACCAGGAGAAGCTCGCCGGCGACATTCGGCCGTTGGTCGTCAATGTGATGAACTTCTCCAAGGCGCCCGACAGCCAGCCGACCTTGCTCAGCTTCGATGACGCCCGCACCCTGTTCCATGAGCTCGGTCACGGCCTGCATGCGCTGTTGTCCGACGTCACCTATCCGACGATCTCGGGCACCAGCGTGCAGACCGACTTCGTGGAGCTGCCTTCGCAGCTCTACGAGCATTGGCTGGAGCGGCCGGAGATCCTGCAGCGCTTCGCGCTGCATTACCGCAGCGGCGCCGCGATGCCGGACGAGCTGATGGGCCGGCTCATCGCCGCGCGCACCTTCAACCAGGGCTTTGCGACGGTCGAATACGTCGCCTCCGCGCTGGTCGATCTGGAGCTGCATCTCCTGGGCGACCCGCGCGACCTCGATGTCGGCGCCTTCGAGCAGGACGCGCTGGAGCGCATCGGCATGCCGGCCGAGATCGTCATGCGGCACCGGCTGCCGCACTTCGCGCATATTTTTTCCGGCGGCAGCTATGCGTCGGCCTACTACAGCTACATGTGGTCGGAGGTCCTCGACGCCGACGCCTTTGCGGCCTTCGAGGAGGCGCGGGACATTTTCGATCCCGCCACCGCCAAGCGGCTGCATGAGCACATCTATGCGGCCGGCGGCTCGCGCGATCCGGCCGCGCTTTACCAAAGCTTCCGCGGCCGCCTGCCAACTCCCGACGCGCTTCTGCGCAAGCGCGGCCTGCTCGACGCGGAGGTTCGTTCTTGATGGACCTTCACACTGCCGGGCATCGACGCGGCGTCGTGGCCGCTCCCCATGCGGCTGCGGTCGAGGCCGGGCGCGCGATCCTGGCCGAGAGCGGTAATGCCATCGAGGCGATGGTCGCCATGGCGGCCGCGATCGCGGTGGTCTATCCGCACATGAACCAGCTCGGCGGCGACGGCTTCTGGCTCGTGCGCGAGCCCTCGGGACGCATCCGCGCCTTGATGGCGGCCGGCGTCGCCGGCAGCCGGGCGCGGCCGGAGCTCTACCGCGAGGCCGGCCTCGACCAGATCCCGCCGCGCGGGCCGCTCGCCGCCCTCACGGTGCCGGGCGCGGTCAGCGGCTGGAGCCTGGCGCTCGAAGCCGCCCGCGCGCTTGGCGGCAAGCTGCCGCTCGCCGAGCTGCTGGGTGCTGCCATCCGGCTTGCCCGCGAGGGCTTTGCGATCTCGCGCGGCCAAGCTGCCTGCGCCAGGGCGGCGGGGCTACGCGACGCGCCCGGATTTGCCGACATCTTTCTGGTCGATGGCAAGCCGCCGGCGCCGGGCAGCAGATTGCAGCAGCCGGCGCTCGCCGCCACGTTCGAGCAGATCGCCCATGCGGGCCTGGACGATTTCTATCGCGGAGATGTCGGGCGCGAGATCGCCGGCGATCTCGATCGCATCGGCAGCCCGGTGACGCGGATGGATCTGGAGCGCTGCCGCGCCGCCGTGGCCGAGCCGCTGTCGCTCGCTCTGCGCGCCGGCACCGCGTTCAATACGCCGCCGCCGACGCCGGGCCTCGCTTCGCTGATGATCCTGGGGCTGTTCGAGCGGCTTGGCGTGCGGCAGGCCGAGAGCTTCGATCACGTCCACGGCCTGGTGGAGGCGACCAAGCGCGCCTTTCTGTTGCGCGACAACTATCTCACCGATCCGGCGCACCTTCCGCATCCGCCCGAGCGCTATCTCGAGGCAGCCTTTCTCGATGCGCAAGCCCAGGCGATCGATCGCAAGCGCGCCTCGCGCTGGCCGTTGTCGGCGGGCGGCGGCGATACGGTCTGGATGGGCGCCGCCGATGCCGGCGGTCTGGTCGTCTCCTGCATCCAGTCGCTCTATTGGGAATTCGGCTCCGGCTGCGTGCTGCCCAAGACCGGCGTGCTGATGCAGAACCGCGGCGTGAGCTTCTCGCTCGCGCCCAAGGCGCTCAATCGGCTGGAGCCCGGACGGTTGCCGGTGCACACGCTCAATCCGGCCCTGGCGGTGCTCGCCGACGGGCGGGTCATGGCCTACGGCACCATGGGGGGCGACGCCCAACCGCAGATCCAGGCGGCGCTGTTCACCCGGCATGTCGATTTCCGCGTGCCGCTTGCGCAGGCACTGGAGCGGCCGCGCTGGGCGCTTGGCCAGACCTGGGGCTCGCCCCATGCCAGCCTGCTGGTGGAGTCGCGCTTTGATGAGGGCGTCGCCGCCGCGCTCCGCGCGGCCGGCCACGACGTCGAGGTGCTGGCGCAGGCCTTTGCGGACTCCATGGGACACGCGGGCGCGGTGCTGCTGCACCCGAACGGAACGCTTGAAGGGGTGCACGACCCGCGCGCCGATGGGGGTGCGGCCGGGCTGTAATGTCCCAATGTCAATCGCGGTTTCGTGCTTGGCCGAAGGGAATTGGGGCCTCCATTCCGCCGCACTCCATGCTATGTTGCGGCCGGCGACTCTCCGGCGCAGGGTTCTGCGCCGCAATGACGTTTGGCCTCTGAACATGATCAAGCCCTTTGCCGGCAAGCCCTTCATACGAACGATCTTCGCCTTGGCGGGCCTCTTGGCCGCGGGTGCCTCCGCCTCCGCCCATCCCCATGTTTGGGTGACGATGCTGGGTCAGCTCGTCTATGCGCCGGACGGATCGGTGACCGGGGTCCGCTACGACTGGACCTTCGATGACATGTTCTCGGCGTTCGCGACCCAGGGGATCGAGCCCAAGAAGCCGGGCGAGTTCACGCGCGCGGACCTGGAGCCGCTGGCCAAGGAGAACGTCACCTCGCTCAAGGAATTCGATTACTTCACCTTCGCCAAGGCCAACGGCAAGAAGGTCGAGATGAAGGACCCGACCGACTATTACCTCGATTACGACACCAAGAGCACGGTTCTCACCCTTCACTTCACCCTGCCGCTGAAGACGCCGGTCAAGGCCAAGGAGCTCAATTTCGAGATCTACGATCCCGAATATTTCGTCGATTTCTCCTTCAAGGACGTGAAGAATCCGATCGCGCTGGTGGGCGCGCCGTCGGCCTGCAAATTGTCGGTGGCCAAGCCGCAGGAATTATCGGTCGCGCCGGGTCAGCAGCTGAGCGAAGCCTTCTTCAATCAGCTCACTGCCGCCCAGAACTGGGGCGCGCAATTCGCCAACAAAATCTTCGTGAAATGCCCATGAAGATCGTGGCCGGGGGGCGCACGACCGACCAAATCGTGAGATTGGGGCTGCTGATCGCGGCGGTGCTGTTGCTTGCCGCGTGCGCCGACGCTGCCTTCGCGCAAGGCTCGCCGTTCGGCGGCCCGCGGCCCGGCGCCTGCGCGGTGCCGCGCGACGGCATCCTGGGCTGGGTGTTCGCCAAGCAAGCCGAGTTCTCTCTGCAGTTTTCCGGCCTGATCCGCGCCTCGAAGGCCGACGGCACCGCCGCCTGGACATTGGCGGGCCTGTCCTTCGTGTACGGCATTTTCCATGCCGCAGGGCCCGGTCACGGCAAGGCGGTGATCTCGTCCTACCTGGTGGCCAACGAAGAGACCTGGATGCGCGGCGTCGTGCTGTCGTTCCTCTCCGCGCTGATGCAGGCGATTGTGGCGGTCGTGGTTGTGGGTATCGCGGCCGTGCTCCTGCACGCAACGGCGGCGACCATGAACGGCGCGGTGAATGTCATCGAGATCGTGAGCTACCTGCTCATCATGTGGGTTGGCGCTCGAACTCTTGCTCGTCAAGGGTTGGAGTTTCGTCCGCGCGTTATTCGGAATCGAGACCGGCCCGCTCGAGCCGCCGACTATGGCGTTGCTTCTGACGCTTATTGACATCTCGATGCTCGAAATCGCCACCGCAACGCTGTACGTGAAGCTCGGGGCGGAGCGTCCCGTCGAGCAGCTAGGCTATCTTCTCGTCCAGGTGCTCTGCGTGGCGCTGCTGTTCCTCCGAGTCCGCGGTTTTCTCGCGGCCTTGCGTGAGATCAGCCGCCCGATGGCTGCGGTCGGGGCCGCGGTGACGCCGGCCGGCTCCGCGCATGGGCATCATGATCACGACCATGATCACGACCATGGGCATGATCACGGACATGACCACGATCATGCACACGATCATTGCGATCACGGCGATCACGCCCATGCCGCCGAATCGGACCATGCTTCTCATTGCGATCATGACCACGGGCATTCGCACCATGATCACGACCACGACGAGGCCTCCGCATGGGGGCATGCCCATGGGCCCGAACCGGAAGAGCTCGCAGGACCCGGCGGCTGGCGGCGCGGGCTGACCGCCATTGTGGCGGTCGGGTTGCGGCCGTGCTCGGGCGCCATTCTGGTGTTGGTCTTCGCGCTGGTGCAAGGCATGTTCTGGGTCGGCGTGATATCGACCTTCCTGATGGGTCTCGGGACCTTCATCACGGTTGCGGCGATCGCCTCCATGGCAGTCGGCTTCAGGTCCTGGGCGCAGCGGATCGCCGGCGCCCGTTCCGGTTACGGAATGCTGGCGATGCGCGGCATCGAGGCCGGGGCGGCGGTGGTCATCATAGCTTTCGGCACGCTCATGCTCAGCGGCTACCTCGTGAATTGCGAGCGCATGCCCGGCTTCTGATAGACTCGACAGCCCGGAACGCAGCATTGTCGCCCTCTCCCTTCGGGCGCGGAGCCGGATGATGGCGAATCAACTGACCACGGGTTGCTGCATCGTAGGCGGCGGCCCCTGCGGGATGATGCTCGGCTACCTGTTGGCGCGCGCCGGCGTCGACGTCGTGGTGCTGGAGAAGCACGGCGATTTTCTGCGCGATTTTCGCGGCGATACCATCCATCCCTCCACCCTCGAGCTCATGCATGAGCTCGGCCTCTTGTCGGATTTCCTGGCATTGCCGCACCAGGAGGCGCGCCGGCTCAAGGCCAAGTTCGGCGGCGACGAATTCATCTTCGCGGATTTCACCCATCTGCCGACCCATTGCAAATTCGTCGCCCTGATGCCGCAATGGGATTTCCTGAATTTCCTGTGTGAGCGCGGCCGGCGCTATCCGGGTTTTCGGGTGATCATGAAGGCTGCGGCCACCGGCCTCATCGAGGAGGCTGGCACTGTCGTCGGCGTGCGCGCCGACACCCCGGACGGTGCGCTCGAGCTCAAGGCGCCGCTCGTGGTCGGCTGCGACGGCCGGCATTCGCTGGTGCGCCAGGAAGCCGGCCTTGAGGTCGAGAACCTCGGCGCGCCGATGGATGTCCTCTGGTTCCGGTTGAGCCGCAAGCCCGCCGATCCGGAGGAGATCATGGGCATCTTCGAAGCCGGCCACATCTTCATCATGATCAACCGCGGCGATTACTGGCAGTGCGGCTACGTGATCCCGAAAGGATCATTCGAGGCGGTGCGGCGCGACGGGCTTGCGCAGTTCTGCGCCCAGCTCGCCCACACCATGCCGCTGCTTGCGGACCGCGTCGGCGAGCTCGCCAGCTGGGACCAGATCAAGCTGCTCACCGTCGCGGTCGATCGCCTCAAGCGCTGGTACCGGCGCGGCCTCCTCTGCATCGGCGATGCTGCGCACGCGATGTCGCCGGTCGGCGGCGTCGGCATCAATCTGGCGGTGCAGGACGCGGTCGCCTCCGCCAATATTCTGGCAGAGCCGCTGTTGGCGGGTGCGGTCGGCGAAGACCTGTTGCGGCGCGTGCAGGAGCGGCGCGAGTTTCCGACCCGCGTGATCCAGCGTGCGCAAGTCCTGGTGCAGGAGCGGGTAATCACCGGCGTGCTCGGCAACCGGGAGGAGATCAAGCCGCCGTTCCTGGTCAAGCTTTTTCGGGTGTTCCCAATCATGCGCCGCATCCCGGCCCGGATCGTCGGCATGGGCGTCCGGCCCGAGCATGTCCACACCCCGGAGCGGCGGGCGGCCGCTCAGTCCTGACGCGGCCTTACTCGCCTCGCCAGGGTCGCCGTGCCGCGTGTCGGATGTGCAATATGCTGATCGTCTCTCCAGCAACCGTATAGAAAATCTTAAATGGATATCGGACCAACGGAATCACGCGCACTCCGGGCGTTCGGGAACCTGCTGTGCGCCATCCGGAATCACGGCAATGCGCACGATCGTCGCGCGAATGGATGTCTCCAGCGCCGCCGCCACGGCGTCCCCGAAGGCCCTGCGGCTTTGCGCGCCAATCTTTAAGAGGTCGGCAGCTGCGCGTGGCGCATATTCAATCTTCTTGCGCCGCGGCGGAATCTTGCAAAAGCGGCTTCGACCTCTTCCTTGCTCGCTACTTCTCCACGCGCTACCTGTCCGAGAGCTTCATCGATTGCTTCCAGCTCCTCCGGCGTCGCGTGATAGGAGCCTGTGCGGCGCGCCTCGATCTCGCGCATGAATTCCGCAAGCTCTTCCTGGTCCTCCTGCGGCCAGGATTCCACCCGCTCGAGTAGTTTTTTCGTCGTCGGGATCATGAAATCATCCTACCACATGCGGTGGATATAAGCGCGTCCAGGATGGGGAAAATCTCCCTCGATTCGGCGTAGGGTGGAAAGGCTGCCGCTCAACTGGGGAAATCCACGTCGTCCAGCGTGATCGGCGTGCCGTGCGGCGTGCGCAGCGCGGCATGGCGCCAGGCTTCCCGGTAGCGTGCCAGCGCGTCGTCGCCGGCGACTTTCTTTTCGGCGACCAGGCGTTCGAGCGCACTGAGCCAATGCCGGTAATAAGTGGTGCCGCTGTCGGGATCGCCGGCGGCCTGCGCGGCCTTGATCTCGTCCGCCAGCGTGGCGGCCCATTCGGTCCAGGTGAACAGGCCGCGCTCATGCAGCGCGAGCGCCATGGCGAAGGCCTGTGCTTCCCATGGTTCGTGAAACACTGGTTCGCGAAACACTGGCTCGCGACACACTGGCCCTTCGGCATCGCGCGGCAGGCCCGGCAGCGCCGCCGAGGTGGCGCGAGGCGCTGCCATCTCAGATCGCCTCCAGATAAGGCTCGAAGGCCTCGATCGAGACCTTCAGGTTCGGATCGCAGCGCTCGCCCCACAGCTCGCGGCCCTCGAACAGCAGCGTGTAGAGCCACTGCGGATTCTCCCCCTGGCCGATCGCGACGGTATCCGGAAACACATGGCAGCCGCGCACGCATTCGATGGTGCCGACACGGCCGCGCGCATAGCGCGGCAGCCGGGTATGGGTCACCGGATTGTTGTTGGTGGTGCGCACCCGCTCGCCGGCCCGAAAGCGTGCCGGTGCGCTCGGCGGGCGCGCGAAGGATCCGCGGCTCAGTGCCGCCGCCACGTTGGCGGCCTCGAGCTTGCGCGGCAGCGGCTTGCTTGGCCGCAGCGCATGGCCGGCCGCGATCTCATCTGGATCGACAAGCTTTTGATCGATGAGGAGCCGCTCCATGCGCAGCGCCCACTTCTCGTAATAGGAGCGCGTGAGATAGATGTCCGGCGGCAGGTTCTCGACCGCCGCCCGCGACATGTCGATGTTCCAGGCCCGGGCATAGCCCAGCGCCCGGTTCAGCGCGAGCACCCGCGCCTCCCAGTCGCTGTGAAAGACCGGCTCGTTCGGCTCCGGCTCGACGGGGCCGAAGCACTGCATCCCGCCCATGTCGTGCACGCCGTTCATGGCGCGACCTCGTCGGCGGATTTGGCCAGGCCGGTGCCGATCATGCTGTCGCGGGTGACGAGCGCCGCCAGCTTCTCTTCGCTCCAACCTTCGGTGCCGGCAGGGCGCAGCGGCAGAACCATAAAGCGCGTCTCGGCGGTCGAATCCCAGACTCGGATCTCGGTCGCGGCCGGCAAGCTTACGCCGAAATCGGCCAGCACGCCACGCGGATCGATGACCGCGCGCGACCGATAGGGGGCGGATTTGTACCAGGTCGGCGGCAGCCCCAACACCTCCCACGGATAGCACGAGCAGAGCGTGCACACGATCATGTTGTGGACGCGCTCGGTGTTCTCGACCGCCACCAGGTGATCGCCGACGCGGCTCGCGAAGCCGAGCGAGCCGACCGCGGCCGTGGCATCCTCGAGCAGCGCCCGCTTGTAGGCGGGATCGGCCCAGGCCTTGGCGACCGCGCGGGCGCCGTTGTGCGGCCCGATCCTGGTCTCGTAGGCCTCGATGATGAGATCGAGCGCGGCCGGATCCACGTAGCCCTTCTCGGTCAGCACCGATTCGAGGGCTCGCACCCGCAACTGCATGTCGGACAGGTCCGAGCCGTGCTGGTGATCGTGGCCGCCGTGATGTTCCTCGTCATGGCGATGATGGCCGTGGTCTTGCGACATGGAAATCCTCTCCGACACGGGCAAACCGATACTATCTCTCCTAGTCGCGGCAAGTCGAGCGGGCAGGATAGGATAGCGTGCGGTCTCCGAAGTTCCGCGATGCGGGACCGCGACACTGTGGTCCTGGCGCAAGGCCGCGACAAGTTGAGCTCAGCCGATTTGGTTCTCCCGCGCGGTGCGCGTGCCGATCCAGATGACGTGGCGGGCGCCTCCGCGCGCGCCGTTGGCGCGCTGGCGCACTTCGTCCACGCCGAAACCGGCCCGGCGCAGCCGGCGGGTGAAACCGGCGTCCGGTCCCGATGACCATACCGCCAGCACGCCGCCGGGCCGGAGCGCCGCATGCGCGGCGCTCAATCCCTGGAGGTCATAGAGCGCGTCATTGGCGGTTCGGGTCAGCCCTGCCGGACCGTTGTCGACATCGAGCAGGATCGCGTCGTAGGCCGACGGCTCCTGCCGGATCAGTTGGGCGACGTCAGTTCCGACAATGCGCACGCGCGGATCGTTCAGGCTCGCCCCGAAGACCTCCGCCATCGGGCCGCGGGCCCAGGCCAGGACGGCCGGCACCAGCTCGGCCACCACGATGCGCACCTCACCCCCGAGCGCCGCCAGCGCGGCCCGCAGCGTGAAGCCCATGCCCAGTCCGCCGATCAGGAGCCGCGCTCGCGCGCGGGCTTTGATCCGCTCGCACGCCAATGTGGCGAGCGCGGCCTCGGATCCGCCGGCACGGCTGTTCATCAGCTCGTTGTGATCGAGCCTGATCGAGAATTCGCTGCCGCGCCGCATGAGACGCAGCTCGCCGGCGGCGCCCGGCACTTTCGCGATATCGATGAGCGACCAGGGGATCACGGATTGCTCAGCCCGCTCTGGTCGCTCTCGCTGATTTGACGCCTTGCCGACGAGTGGTAGAGTGCCCGCCGGGCCGAAGCTCGCTGCTGCTGCGCCCTGTATGAGCGAGATGAGGGGGACAAAATGAGGATAGCCATTCTGACCGTTGTCGGCTGTCTCGCGCTTGCCCCGGCAAGCGCTGAAAAGATCGACCTGTCGACGATGACCTGCAAGCAGTTTATGGCCTCCAACAAAAATGAGATGGGCCTCATCCTGACTTGGCTCGACGCCTACTACAAGGGCGAGGACGATCCGCCCGTCCTTGACACCGACAAATTCGCCGAAAATGCCGGCAAGCTCGGCGCCTATTGCGCGACAAATCCCACGATCGGGCTCATCACCGCAACCGATCATTTGTTTGGCAAGTAGCGGGCGTCCCCCGCAGGGCAATCGCATACGGCGGTTCTTGTTCGGAACGACGGCACCGCGGGCTCACCCTCCCGCCCGTTGGCGGGGAGGGTCTATGCCTCGCGTAGCGAGGCAGCGGGGTGGGGGGACTACGCGAACCGTGACATTGCGGTGATGTCGAGGACCCGCCAAACTCCGCGGTGGTACAGGTGGCCAGACCCACAAGGACAACATCAATCCATCAGGCGCTCGTTGCGGCGGCCGCGTGGCGAGGGGGCAAACATGGAGTTCGCGTAGTCCCCCCACCCGGCGCCGCTACGCGTCGCCACCCTCCGGAGGGTTGGAGCTTGCGGCTGCGTTCTGCAGCAATCACTCCATATGCGATTGTCCTGCCGCTCTCCCCGGGGCGATCTCCTTTAACAACAATTCCTGCTCGGCCGCGCTCGGTCCGTATCACAGCATCCGGCGCGCGGATTTTCTAAGTGGGTCGCATCGCGTGCGAGGCCGCCGATTTCGGCATTTTTTTGCCAAATGAACCTCTCCCCCCGGCGGCCCGACCAATAGTCAGACGAATGCACTACGCTGAACAGAAACCTTCGGGAGAGACAAATGTTGAATTGTAGTTCCATTTTCGCAGTGGCGGCGGTCGCCACCGTTGCGGTCGGGGCGCTTGCTCCTACCAGTGCGTCAGCCATGCGCGCCAGTTTCAGCGCCGGAGGCAGCCGCAGCTTCAGCAGCGGCGGCATCAGCCACACTGCGAGCATCTCGCGCGTCGGCACGACCGGGCTCGGCTCCCGCAACAGCTTTGCGCGGCGGGCGAGCAACACAACGATCATTAAATGCGCTTTCTGCAATTCTCCCCGCAAGCCGACCCCGCCATGCATTGAATTCACCCGATGCGGCAACCCGCCCGGAACGCACCTTCCTCCGCCGGTTGTTTGGTGGCCGCCCCATCACCACGACCATCCGTGGTGGATCACGTTCCATCACCCGCATTGGGGCATTGACACCACGCTGGTGACTGCGCCGGTCGACACCGTCGCCACGCCCACCGCGCCCTGCAACTGCCTGACCAAGCAATATCTCGACGACGGCAGTGTGCTGTTCCAAGATATCTGCACCAAGGAAGCGGCGCTGGCCACCGCGGAGGAGTTGAAGGCCCAGGCGCAGGGAGCAGCCACGCAGACGCAGGCACAACCGCAGACGCAGACGCAATAATCCCTGGAAAGCATGATCCCATCGACTGACGAGAACCCCGGCTCAAGGCCGGGGTTTGTCTCGTGCGCCAAGCATGAAAGCCCGGGTGGCAATGTGGGCAGGCGGTTGTGATTGGCCCGCCTTGACGGCGCGACTGTCCCCGGGACGTGCACCTAATCAGGCGCGAATCCGAACAAGCGGGCCGGGTTGTCAACGAGGATGCGATTCCTGACTGCTGGATCCGGCGCGATCACGGCCAAGAGATCCAAGAGATCGCCTTCGTTGGGCGTCCGGCCGGGCGTGAAGGTATTTCCGTGCGGCCAATCGGTCCCCCAGATCACACGGTCGGGCGCGGCTTCGATGACCGCCTGGGCGAAGGGGACCATATCGAGGTAAGGCAGGCTTCCCTCGACATGGGCTTTGGGAACGGCGCTGATCTTGTCGAAGCTGCACAGCTTGACCCAGAAGCGGTCATCCTTCAGCAGGTCGAGAAGAAGCCGGAAGGCCGGCTGGCCGAGACCGTCCTTGCCGCGAACGCGCGCCATGTGGTCGATGATGGTGACCGTCGGGAGCGCCCTGACGAACCGTTCATGCTCGACGAAATCCGGAGGATCGACGTGCAGAACGAGGATCCAGCCGAGCCGCTGCAGCACCGGCAGATGCTCGCCAAGATGGTCCTCGCTGCCGGGCCGGTCTTTCATCAAATGAAAGCGCGCGCCGCGTATTCCACCCTCCGCCAACGCCGCGAGCGCCTTGCTGTCGAACGAGGAGTCGATGTTGGCGATGCCGCGCGCCGCATCGCCCAGCTTGGCGACGGCATCCAGAATGACGCGGTTGTCGTATCCGTGAGCGGTCGGGCAGACGAAGACCGCGCGGCTGAGGCCGGTGATCCTCTGCATGTTGCGATAGTGCTCGACCGGCGCGGCCGGCGGCGTGTATCGGCGCTCATCGTAGTACGGAAAGATATCGGGCGGGCCGAACACATGGGCATGTGTGTCGCAAGCGCCTTTCGGAACGCTCCAGTGCGGCGCCCGCGTATTGGGATCCGGCGGCAAGCTGACCGGCACTTCAGAACGCGTCATGCAGACCTCGCTGTTTCGCAAGTTCGGGCAGTCTATCAAGGCGCCTCCTACCCGGCCAGCGCCGGCCGAGATGCCGGCCTGTCCGACCGCAGCGCAGGCCGCGATGGTTGCCGCGGTGCGCCGTCCTCTTCAGATTCCCACCGATGTCGGCATCTGGTACCAACCTGCCGCGGCGTCGGTTTCGCGAAACCCCGGCAGCCGCGGTATGCTCGTCATCCACCATCGCGGAGGTTCGTATGTCCCGATTGACCGTTTTCCTCGCGCGCTTCATCGGCACGTTCACGGTCTTGCTTGTGGTTGCCTTGCTGGTACGCGGAAACGCAATGATCGAGGCCGCGGTTGCCGATGCGCCGGTCATGCTTGTTTACGCCATCATCAGCCTTGCTGGCGGCCTGGCGATGGTGCTTGGGCACAACGTCTGGTCAGGCGGGGCACTGCCGGTGGTCGTCACTTTGGTCGGATGGTTGATCCTCGCCAAAGGCCTCCTGCTCCTGCTTGTGACAACCGAAGCTATGCGGCAGCTCTTTGATCACATGCAATACGGCGAGCATTATTATCTCTATCTGACACCCTCGCTCGTGATCGGCATCTATCTGGCCTGGGCCGGCTTCACCGCGCCGTCCCCGGGCACAGGAGTGAAGTAGTTCGCGCCTCCGTACCAGGAGCGACAAAATCACCAAGGCCGCGCTGAACGCGGGCCGCCCGGCGGCAATAGGCATCCGGGTGGCTCGCGCATTTCGAGACCATGATGATTGATCAGGTGCCGCAGGTGACCGCGACGCGTCGAAGAATGCGAGGTTCGACGGCCACGCGATCATGAGTATCCATGGATACTGTCAAGCCGCCTCGTATTTTTGTCCGGTGCGCCGGGCATTCGGACACTCGTTGTGAAATTGTCGGATTCTGCAATCGATTTGGTGCGCCGCAATAAGACAAGGCGAACGCCGGCAACAGCAAACAAAGCAACCGCCCATGATTTGAGAGAAACGCGGCGGCACCTCTCCAAAACTTAATTTTGCGGAAAAATCTCCATCCTTTCAATTGCTTCCGCGTCGATCCGAGCGCCCGCGCAGGCCGGCGACCGCCGCGGACCGAACATTTCCGCTCCTGAGGCAACAAATTCTATGGATGCCTCATAAAGCAGAGAATAAAAATGACAACAACATACACCTTCACGCCCATCAACATTTCCCAGCCGATCGGCAGCGACGTCTATGTCGCGGCGGACGGCATCGACACCGCCGGCGAGGTTGTCGGGTCTTATGGCTATACTGACGGCGACGACGACAGCTATTTCCATGGCTTCACCGCTACCGGAAGCGTCGGCACGACATTCGATCCGCCCGGCTCCAGCAACACCAACGGGATCGGCATCACCGCCAGCGGTGAAATTTTCGGATCCTATGTCGACTGGGAGAACCGGCAGCACGGATTCGTATATAGCAACGGCGCCTTCCAGCAAATCGACGTGCTCCTGGCGAGCAGCACCATCGTGGACGGCGTCACCAATGCCGGGACGATATTCGGAACCTATGTCGACGACTTCGGTTTCGGTATCAACGGATTCATCGACAACAACGGCAACTTCACGATCGTCGACGTCCCCGGCGCTTCCACGACTTCCGTTTCGGGCCTCAATGCAGCCGGCGAGATCGTCGGGACCTATACGGACGGCAGCGGCCAGGCCCACGGCTTTACCGACATCAACGGCACCTTTGCGACGATCGATCCAGCCGGATCGATCAGCACCAGCGTGGCCGGAGTCAGCGCCACCGGCGAGGTGGCCGGGAACTACGAAAACAGCTCCAGCGTCAACAACGGGTTCATCGACAACAACGGCGTCATCACGACGATCGTCATTCCCGGCGCCACCGAGACCGGTGTCTCGGCAATCAACGATGCCGGCGAGGTGGTCGGCTACTATGCCGACAGTCTCGGCAACGTGCACGGGTTCATCGAACAGAACGGCGTTACGACAACGATCGATGTTCCCGGGGCGACGGAAACCGACATCAACGGTGTCAGCGATTCCGGAATCATCACCGGATTCTACAATGACAGCTCCTACACCCAACATGGATTCGTCGGTGTTCCCGAAGGCCTCATAGTCGACGGGACCTTGTCCGATGCGCCTCAGGGCGGCTCGCCTGTCGCGCTCCTCACGGGAGCGACCATCAGTGATCCCGGCAAAGCCGATCTCGCGAGCGCGAGCGTCAGGGTCGCGAACGGCGGCGGCGGCGCGGTCGCGGGCGACCAGCTGTTCGTCAACGGCCAGCAGAGCGGCACGGTCGACGGCGCTGCGATCGCCGTCACTTGGAACGCCAGTACCGCTACCCTAACGCTGACCGGCGCGGCCTCGCTCGCCACCTACCAGACCCTGTTCAGCGAGGTCACCTACCAAGATACCGGGACCGACGCATCGAGCGGCAGCCATCCGCAGCGCACCGTCACCTGGTCGGTGAACGACGGAACCCAGAACCTCGTCACCACCTCGCAGGTCGCGATCGACCGCGCGCCGGTAGCGAACAACGACACCGCCACCGACGTGGTCGGCACCATTCTGTCGGTCAGCGCCGCGGGCGGCGTGCTGGCGAACGATACCGATCCGGACGCCGATGCATTGAGCGTGGCAAGCGTGAGCGACACGGCGAGCGGCACCGTCGTGGTCGGCCAGCGGATTGCGGGCCGCTATGGCCACCTCTGGCTCAGTGCGGACGGGTCCTACACATATACGGCCGATATCAGCGCGGCGATCAACAGCGCGCCGACCGGAAGCCACCTCCAGGATGTCTTCAGCTATACCACAGGCGACGGCAATGGCGGCAGCTCGAATACCGCCACGCTCGATATCACCCTGGATCGCCCGCCCGCGGTGACGGTGTCCAACGTAACGCTGCCGGCGAGCAGCATCGTTGCAGCCTCGAGCCTGTTTTCCGTCGGCAACCCCGACCCCGACGGCGATCCAATCACGCAATATTCGTTTTACGACAGCTCCAGCACGCCAAGCAGTGGCCAATTCCTGTTGAACGGAGCGGCGCAGCCGATGGGGACCAACCAACCGCTGGTCGTGAGCGCGGCACAGCTGTCGCAGGTCACCTTCCTGTCCGGGACCAATGTGGGAGATGATCTTTTCATCACCGCGTATGCCGGAATCGTCGCCAGCAATGTCGGCCAGCTTGTGGCCAGCGTCACGCCGCCGCCGCCGCCGGGTAGTGCACCCGCGATCACCTTCAACGATCAGACGGTGGCGCCCAGCCAATCCGTTCCGCTGACAAGCATCTTCTCGGTGAGCGGCAGCGGGATTACGGAATACCAGGTGTGGTTCAGCCATCCCGCGGGTGGAAATCCCGCACTGGGAACGGTGACCGACAACGGCAACCCGATTGCGGTCAATCAGGCGGTCACGGTCGCAAGCCTGAGCGGGCTGAACTATATCGGCTCGTCCACTCCAGGGACGGACATCTTGTTTCTCCAGGCCTACGACGGGGTATGGAGCGGCTGGACCTGGGCTGGCCTGACCGACCAAGGCATCACAGGGCCCGTCATCACGCCGAACAATCAGTCGGTCGCCGATAACCAATCGGTAGCACTTTCGAACATCTTTTCCTTGAGCAGCAGCAGCCCGATCACGCAGTATCAGGTGTGGTTCGGCCATCCTGCAGGTGGAAATCCGGCGCTCGGAACGGTCACCGACAATGGCAACCCGATCGCCATCAACCAGGCAGTGCCGGTCACGAGCCTGAATGGGCTAACCTATACGGGCTCGGCCACTCCGGGCACCGACGTGTTGTTCGTCCAGGCCTTCGACGGCGTATGGAGTGGCTGGATGCCCGCCTTCCTGACCGATCCGGGCATCACGCCGGCCGTCATAACGCCCAACAACCAGACCGTTGCGGACAATCAGTCGGTTGCGCTGTCGAACATCTTTTCCCTGAGCAGCAGCAGCCCGATCACGCAGTATCAGGTGTGGTTCGGCCATCCCGCCGGTGGCAATCCGGCGCTCGGAACGGTCACCGACAATGGCAACCCGATCGCCATCAACCAAGCCGTGCCGGTCACGAACCTGAATGGGCTAACCTATACGGGCTCGGCCACTCCTGGCACCGACGTGTTGTTCCTGCAGGCCTTCGACGGGGTGTGGAGCGGCTGGATGCCGGTCTCCCTGACCGATCCGGGCGTCACGCCGGCCGTCATAACGCCCAACAACCAGACCGTTGCGGACAATCAGTCGGTTGCGCTGTCGAACATCTTCTCCCTGAGCAGCAGCAGCCCGATCACGCAGTATCAGGTATGGTTCGGCCATCCCGCCGGTGGAAATCCGGCGCTCGGAACGGTCACCGACAACGGCAACCCGATCGCCATCAACCAAGCCGTGCCGGTCACGAGCCTGAATGGGCTAACCTATACGGGCTCGGCCACTCCCGGCACCGACGTGTTGTTC
Organism: uncultured Alphaproteobacteria bacterium; assembly: GCA_963725185.1. Lineage (GTDB taxonomy): Bacteria > Pseudomonadota > Alphaproteobacteria > Rhizobiales > Xanthobacteraceae > VAZQ01. The sequence goes on along the minus strand of CAVRXO010000006.1, from coordinate 475,104 downwards.
CTGCAGGCCTTCGACGGGGCGTGGAGCGGCTGGATGCCCGTCTCCCTGACCGACCAGGGCATCACGCCAGCCCGTCATCACGCCGAACAATCAGACCGTTGCGGATAACCAGTCGGTTGCACTGTCGAACATCTTTTCCCTGAGCAGCAGCAGCCCGATCACGCAGTATCAGGTATGGTTCGGCCATCCTGCCGGTGGAAATCCGGCGCTCGGAACGGTCACCGACAATGGCAACCCGATCGCCATCAACCAAGCCGTGCCGGTCACGAACCTGAGTGGGCTAACCTATACGGGCTCGGCCACTCCCGGCACCGACGTGTTGTTCTTGCAGGCCTTCGACGGCGTATGGAGTGGCTGGATGCCGGTCTCCCTGACCGATCCGGGCGTCACGCCGGCCGTCATAACGCCCAACAACCAGACCGTTGCGGACAATCAGTCGGTTGCGCTGTCGAACATCTTTTCCCTGAGCAGCAGCAGCCCGATCACGCAGTATCAGGTGTGGTTCGGTCATCCTGCCGGAGGCAATCCGGCGCTCGGAACGGTCACCGACAGTGGCAACCCGATTGCCATCAACCAGCCCGTGCCGGTCACGAGCCTGAGCGGGCTGAGCTATACGGGTTCGGCCACTCCCGGTACTGACGTGCTGTTCCTGCAGGCCTTTGACGGGGTATGGAGCGGCTGGATGCCGGCGCTCCTGACCGACCCGGGGAATTCCTCAAGCCAATCGGGCTCGCTTGCCGACGGCGCGCCGGGCAGCATCAATCATACCGTGTCGCTGTTGACTCAATCCATGGCATCCGGCTTGGGAAATTCGGATTTCGGGCCCTCCAATCAGGTGCCCGACCCGAAAGGAGGTTTCCAGGATCAGCCGTTCGTCCTGGCTCCAACAACGCTGGCTCAGTCGCACCCCGCTTAGTGCTTCGACAGCGCGCTCGCGGTTCGAGCGTCGCTCCTGTGGGGCGAGGGTGCAGATGCACGCGCCGCTTACTTGTTCTAAGCAAGGGAACAAGCGGTGGATCTAGAAGGATCTTCTCCCAAGGGCCTGCTTGATCCGTGCAACCGCCAAAATCCGGTTGCGTGCGCGTCACACTCGGTTCGTGCGATCGCCGTCCCGATTGACGGGGCTTGATCAGCAACGCCGCGGTCGCCCTAAAAGGCAATTTAGCTTTCTGAACGGCAATTTAATGGTGGCCGCCGGCGGTCCGCCCATCTCCAGGACATGGACGACACCAACAAAGGAAACGCGACATGTTGACCAAGGCGAAAATTGCGCTGCTGGCGGCGCTTGTCCTGGGCAGCACGGCGGGCGCCGCGCTGGCGAGGGGGTCGTACGGCGGCCCGGTGCAGACCTGGTGCGATATCGATCCGGCCTGCAATGGCTGGAACGCAAGGATGCATCCGTCGTACGGCACTGCCGGCAATTCCTATGGCGACGCGTCCTCCAGCCGAGCGGCGCATGCGCGCACTCATGCCCGCTAGCCGATCTCTCATCAAGCTTCGGCTTGTGGCCCGAGGCTTGGTGGTTTCGAGTTCCGTTTCAACAGGAGTCAAGCAATGAAACGTCTGTATGCGACAATCGCGATCCTGCTTCTGTCCGGCGGTCTCGCTCTGGCCCAAACCTCCGGCGGGGCGAACGGCCTTGGCAATCAAAACGTCTCGGCTGCGCCGCGGACCAGTTTTGGGATGGCGCCGAGCGCCAATCCCAGCAATCCGCAGGACCTCACCAATCGCGGCAATCCGCAGGACATGACGCTCCGCGGCGCCAGCAATCCGCAGGATCTGGTACGGTGAAGGCCGGGTCTGCTTACGCCGCGAGGCCATCGAGTCTTGCTTGGATGTGAGCTCAAGCGCCGAATTTTCGCCGCGCCAGCTCGGCGCCGCGGGTCAGCGCCGAGAGCTTGGCGACCGCAAAATACCGATTTATCGGTGCCATACCGCAATTCGTGCAGACGATGACGTTCTCCCTGGCCACGTATTTGAGGGCCTCGCCGATGACACCGGCAACCTCCTCCGGCGTCTCGATCGTGTCGGTGGCGACATCGATGACCCCGACGTGCACCTGCTTGCGGTCCAAAAGCTTGAGCAAATGCATCGGCACGCGCGAGCCGCGGCATTCGATGGCGACCTGACCGATGCGGCTCGCATTCAGCGCCGGGAAGATCGCCTCGTATTGGCGCCATTCGCTGCCGAGCGTCCGCTTCCAGTCGATATTCGCCTTGATGCCGTACCCGTAGCAGATGTGCACGGCCGTGGTGCACTTGAGGCCTTCGCTGGCGCGGTCGAGCGCCGCGATGCCCCAGTCCTCCACCTCGCGCGCGTAGACGTTGAATGCCGGCTCGTCGAATTGGATGACATCGATGCCGTCGGCCTCCAGCGCACGCGCCTCCTGGTTCAAAAGCGCGGCGAGCGCCATCGACAGCTTGGCCCGGTCGCCGTAGTGGGCGTCAGCGATCGTGTCCGCGATGGTCATCGGCCCGGGCAGCGTGAATTTCAACGGATGGCTGGTATGTGCGCGTGCGGTCTGGGCTTCGCGCGCATGGACGCGCCCTTTGAGGCGGAGTTCGCTCGGTCACGGTTGGTACCATCGCGGTGTAGCGGTTGGCCCGGATTCCCATTTCGACCTTGCGGCTGAAATCGACGCCCTCGACGTTTTCGAGAAAGCCATGCACGAAGTGCTGGCGAGATTGCTCGCCGTCGGTCACGATGTCGATCCCGCAATCCTCCTGCAGCTTCAATGCGAGAATGGTGGCGTCGACCTTGGCTGCTGCAAGCTCGGTGCCGGCAAGCCGCCATGGCGCCCACAATGTATTCGGCTCCGCCAACCAGGCGGGTTTGGGCAAGCTTCCGGTGATGGTCGTCTCGAACATCTTTCATGTTCCCGGGTCGTTCGAAGATGGGTGGTAGCGATCCTAGCACATTCGGCAGCGGTCCCGTCTGCACCGAAGGCATGCCTTGGCCTTCCAAACCGATCGTCCTGCATCCTGGCCCGAGCGAATGCGTTACGGCTCCTTCTGCAGGGGCCGCTCCTTCATCAGCACCACCGCGATAAGCGCAAACGCGATGCATCCGGCATCGGCGTAGAAGACCCAGGCAAAGGCTTGCGTGGTCGTCAACTAGGCAGGCTCCGCGAGTGGAGCGGTTCCGGCCAGCACGATCGCGCCGAACGCTGCCACCATGCGGAAGGCTTAACCGTCTGCTCGTCGACCCACGTCGAAGAACCGCGGCCGACGTGCCCGGAACGCGGCAGCTTTAGCCGCTTGACCGTTTCCGCGAATTGGATTACTCGTGAAATCGAAACTGACGATTTGTGCCCGGGCGGAAAACCGCGCCGGGTTTTTTCGTGATCGCGGTTCAAGCCTCCCCGGGGCGCCGCCTCCAGGTTGCGTTTCAGGGCCTCGAATTGGGGGCGAGACCGATGAGTTGGTCCGCGCTCGCATAGGCGCCAGGTCGCGCGAGCGGGAGGCGACTCCTGTCCATCGGCTCGTGACGCTTTCCGCCAGCCGTCCGACGGCGACGAAGGATGACGATCTGGCAGATGTGGCCGCGGTGCGCCCCTTCTCGGGGCCAAGCACATATTTATTCCCTCCACTTGCTCTTTTTGTGTTGCTTGTAACAAGCGAACAAGCGGTGGAAGTAGATGGATCTTCTCCTCAGGCAGCCCGCGACGGCGGATTCCAGCCGTATCGATTGGCCGGCTATGGCACCAAAATCGAATTTGGTCTCCGGAACGTCAATTTAATGCTGGTTGCCGGGCCGGGCGCGCCCGGAGGGAAGCCTTGGACCAGTTCACCCACCTCGGTTCGACCCGTAAACGGCAATGCGGCCAACCGCGCGCACCTTGTGGCTAGTCGCATTCCTGCGTTACACTAACGCAGTTGCCCAGTTGCCGAGCGGGAGGGGAATGCGGCGGCAGAGCCGGACGACCGGGGCGCTTCGTTGAACGCGAGGAACCGAGGTCATGGCTACGATCATCACGCCAAGCGAGGTGCCGAAATACGTACCCGGCACGGTAATCGCGGCCAGCGACGATCTCGGCTGGAACGGAGTTTTGCTACGCGCCTACCACTATACAGGTCTCGACGTCATCGTGCCGCCGGTGAGAGATTTCACGGTTATATCGTACCGCCGCGGAGCGACGATCATGGAACGGCGGTACGACGGCGCATGGACTAAGACGCGCTGCGAGCCCGGCGATATCTCGCTGTTGACCAGGTCGGAACGCTCGCATTGGCGCTGGACCGAGGGAATCGACGTCAGCCACGTCTATCTGGCGGAAACGTTGGTGTCCGCGGTTTGTGCCGAGATCATGGATCGATGCGTTGCCGATGTTCGCCTCCATGATGTGTTGAAGGCGCACGATCCGGTGGTAACGGCGGCCGTGGCTGCCATCGCGCGTGAGGCGCAGCAGAACGCATTAGGCAGCGCTTTATATGTTGAAGCTGCAGCAACGCAGCTGGCAGTGCACCTGTTGCGCAATTACGCTTCCGTGACGTTCCGCGAGCCCAGTGACCACGGACGCTTGTCGCCGGCTCAAGTTCGCCGTCTGACGGATTACATCGACAGTCGGCTGCACGAATCTCCCAACTTGGAAACCCTCGCCGCAGTGGCCGGAATGGGCGTGTGGAGTTTTGCCCGCCACTTCCGAGAATCCTTTGGCCGAACTCCGCACGCTTACATTATCGATCGCCGCATCGATCGCGCTCAGCGCTTGCTGGCGCAAGGCCGCATGCCGATCAAGGAGGTGGCATCGGATTGCGGGTTTGCCGATCAGGCCCATATGACCCGCGTCTTCCGGACGCACTTGGGTACCACGCCGGCGGCGCTGCGCCGGTAGCTCTCCGGCGGCAAATCCAGCGCCGGATCACTCCATCTTTGATGGCCACGCGGCGCCGGCGAAAGCCGGCGCGGCCCACCGATTTTTTCAAGAATTTGCCCGTTTCCTTCAAGACACGAGCGTCGGCGTGGCCTTAATGACAGTCGGCGTGGCCTTAATGACAGAACGTCATCGATTGATGACGACCCCAGAGGAACCGTTTGCACAATCTTCAACCAATATCTCGCCGCCACAGTTGCGGCGTTCGAGTAGGAGAGCGAAATGACCAAACACGTTCAACAATCCAACGTGTCGGGACCCGCGAAGGCAACGAGTGTCGCCGATTACATCATCGATCGACTTGCCGCGGAAGGGATCGAGCACTGCTTTGGCGTTGCCGGCGATTATGTGTTTCCGATCTGCGACGCGGTTGACGGTAGCGCAAAAGTCAAGTGGATCGGCTGTGCCAACGAATTGAATGCATCTTACGCCGCTGACGGCTATGCGCGCATCCGGGGTGCGGCGATGTTGGCGACGACCTATGGCGTCGGCGAGCTCTCGGCCATAAACGGCGTGATGGGCGCTAAGTCGGAACGATCACTGGTTTTTCACGTCGTCGGAATGCCCTCCTATCAGAATCAGCGCGTACACAAGATCGCCCATCACACGCTCGGCGACGGCGTCTTCGGTAATTTCGTTGAACTGTCCGCCGCCGCGGCGTGCTGTCACGCCGTCATCAATCCGGAGAACTGCGTCGTCGAAATGGAGCGCGTCATCGCGGCGGCGCGCCGAAACAATCAGCCGGCCTATATCGCCGTGCCGTCGGACTACGCGCTATCCCCAGTCGTGTCGGCTGACGTGAAGCCGATCGTGCCACGATCAAACCAAGCGGCGTTACAAAAGGCGATGGCGATCATCGCCGAGCGCATCAACAAGGCGAAATCCGTCGTCGCATTTCCGGCCTTCTCCGTTTCGCGGCTGGGGTTGCAAAAGCAGGTACAGAAGGCGATCGAAGCGTTGGGCTGTCCTTTTGTCACGACGCTGATGGAAAAATGCCTGATCGACGAGGGGCATCCGCAGTTTGCCGGAATGTATGCCGGCGCGGTGTCGGAGCCGAAAACGCGGCAAATCGTCGAAGGCGCCGATCTGGTCCTCGATCTGGGCGGCGTCAATTTCAACGACATCACCACGGCGGCCTATTCCGGCCACCTCGATCTCTCCCGGTTTATTACCGTCGGCCTGGACGACGTCCGGATCGGAGACGAAGTCATCGCCAATGTCCGGCTTGCGGACGTTCTGTCCGAGCTGGCCAAGCTCAAACCATCATCGGCGCCATACCGGGGGAAACCGCAAGGGCTTGCGCCGGTAAACGGCAAACCGTCTGACAAGATCACCATGGCGGCGCTTTATCCGCGCTACGCGGCGTTTCTGCGCGCCGGGGACACGGTCGTTCTCGAGACCGGGAGTTCAAGCCTCGGCATGACGCCAACGATCCTTTCGGACGGCGTGCGGGTGGAAGCGCAAGTTCTGTGGGGTTCGATCGGTTGGGCGACCCCGGCCGCCTTCGGTGTCGCGCTTGCCGACCCGAGCCGACGTACAATTCTGATCACGGGCGAAGGCTCGCATCAACTGACTGCGAACGACATCGGCGCCATGGGACGGTTCGGAGCAAACGTCATTGTCTTCGTGCTCAACAATAGTGGGTACCTCATCGAGCGGGCGTTGGAGGAAAATCCGAATTGGACCTATAACGACCTCGCGCCTTGGAACTATGCCGAATTGCCGAAGGCGCTGGGATGCGCAAATTGGTATACTGCGCGTGTGACCACGCTTGGCGAGCTCGACGAGGCGATGAAGGCCGCACGCGCCAGCAAAACCGGGGCGTATATCGAGATCATTGGCGGCAAAATGGATATGCCGCCGGCTCTTGCCTTCGCCCACGGCCAACTTAAGGCCATGTACGGCGATACGCCATAATACTTAGAGACCCGAAACAGCAGGTGGCGAGAGCGGCTATGCTTCCGCCATCTGCGAAGTCCGGAAAGTCTGCGCGCTCCTTACGGCTCCTCCTGCAGGGGCCGTTCCGCCATCAGCGCCACTGCGAAAAGCGCGATCGCGATGCATCCGGCATCGGCGTAGAAGACCCAGGCGAAGGCTTGCGTGGTTGTCAACGAGGCAGGCTCCGCGAGCGGAGCGGTTCCGGCCAGCACGATCGCGCCGAACGCCGCCACCATGATGGTGCCCAAGAGGCTGCGCAGGAAATTCATCGCCCCCATCGCGATGCCGAGCTGGTGGCGCTCGACCGAATTCTGCACCGCCACCTGCGCGAGCGACGGCAGCGGCCCGAATCCGGCTCCGATCAGGATCAGCAGCAGCTCGAACCACCACAGGTCGGGATTCTCCGCCCGCCAGCCCAGGATCGCGACCGCCGCGATCGTCACCACGAGCCCGATCATGGGCAGCGTCTTGTAGTGGACCACGCGGCCGAGGACCTGGCCGGCAAGACCGGCGCTGATATTGAGCGTCACCATGAGCACCATGAGGTAGAGGCCCGCGTTGGTGGCGCTGAGCCCCACGACGGTCTGCAGGTAGCTCGGCAGAAAGATGTTGAGCGCGACGATCGAACCCCAACCCAAGGCGTTGGCGACGAATGCGTAGCGCACCACCGGATCGAGCAGGACCGAGATCGGGATCAGCGGCTCCGGCGCCGTGATCAGGCGAGCCACGAACAGCGCTCCCAGGATGAGCGCGCAGCCGAACAGCGCCAGGGTCGGAAGCGACACCCAGGCAAACCGCACGCCCGCCAGATTGAGGCCGAGCATGAAGGAGACGCTCGCCGCCACGATCAGGACGGCGCCGATCACGTCGAGTTCGGTGCGGGCGCTCGTGACGCGGCAGGCCGCGCAGCAGCGTCGCTGTCACCGCCAGCGCCGCCAGGCCGAGCGGGATGTTGAGCCAGAAGATCGCCGACCAATGCAGATGATCGGCGAGAAACCCGCCGAGCGCCGGTCCGCAGGCGCCCGCCGTGGTGTAGGTGACGGCGAAATACGAATAGTAGCGCCCGCGCTCGCGCGGCGCCGCGACGTCGCCGAGCACCACCACGCCCATGGAGGCCAGCCCGCCGCCGCCCAGGCCCTGCAGGCTGCGCCCCAGGATCAGGACCAGCATGGACGGCGCGAGCGCACAGAGCAGCGAGCCGGCGAAATGAAGCGCGATGGCGACGCGCAGCGCGAACGCGCGCCCGCGGATGTCGGCGATTTTGCCGTAGAGCGGGATGATCGCGGTCGATGCCAGCAGATAGGCGGTGATGAGCCACGGCAGCTCATGGGCGTCGCCCAGGTCGCGGCCGATCGTCGGCAGGGCGCTCGCCAGGATGGTCTGATCGAGCGAGCCCATGAAGATCGGCAGCAGCATGCCGAGCACGATGAGCCGCGTCTCTCGATGGGTGAGCCGCTTGACCTTGGTCGCGGCGGCGATGGCGTCCATGATCGTGAGCATGCCGGAGGAGGGGAGCCGGGCAGGGCGAGTTGCAAGCTTTGTAGAGCAGGGCGCGATGCCCGACCAGCCGCGGCTCCATATGCCGGCCCTGTGGGTTACGCATGCTGCATTGCGCCATAGATCGTGGCGGCCGGCAGCCCGGAAATTTCGTTGTCTCGCTGCCCGTCTGCGCCGCAACGAATGGATGTGCGACCGGCCGAGCATTGCTGATGCCTCGCGCCGCCTATATCTACTCCTTGCAGGGAACGTCCGCGCAGGTCTGCGATGAAGCTCAAATCGGTCAGCCTCGACGACAAATATGACCTGACGCAAGAGCCGGGTCTTCGTCACCGGCTATCCAGGCGCTCGTGCGGCTCTGCCTGATGCAGAAGGAGCGCGACCGCCGCGCCGGCCTCAATACCGCCGGCTACGTCACCGGCTATCGCGGCTCTCCGCTCGGCACGCTCGACCAGCAATTCAGCGCGCGCAGGCCCAGCTTGCGCAGATCCGACATTCTGTTCCAGGCCGGCATCAACGAGGACCTCGCCGCCACCGCGCTGTCGGGCTCGCAACAGGCCGAATTGCGCGGCGAAGGCAAGTTCGATGGCGTGTTCGGCATGTGGTACGGCAAGGGTCCCGGCGTCGACCGCTCCGGCGATGTGTTCCGCCACGCCAATTTCGCCGGCACCTCCCGGCATGGCGGCGTGCTGGCCCTGATGGGCGACGACCATACCGCCGAGTCCTCCACCACCGCGCACCAGTCCGAATATCATTTCATCGACGTCATGATCCCGATCCTGAACCCCGCGGGCGTGCAGGAGATCATCGATTACGGCCTCTATGGCTGGGCGATGTCGCGCTTCACCGGCGCCTGGATCGCGCTCAAATGCATGCACGAGACGGTCGAGTCGACCGCCGTGGTCGACGGCGGCCTCGATCGCGTCAAGATCGTCATTCCGGACGATTTCGCGATGCCGCCGGGCGGCCTCAATATCCGGCTTGCGCGACAGCCATCCTCGGCATGGAGGCGCGGCTGCACGATTTCAAGCGCGACGCCATGCTGGCCTTCGTGCGCGCCAACAAGCTCAACCGAATACATCTGCCTCGGGCGGCCGCAATCCGAAGATCGGCGTCATCACCATCGGCAAGAGCTATCTCGACGTGCGCCAGGCGCTCGACGAGCTCGGCCTCGACGAGGTCAAGTGCAACGATCTCGGCCTGCGGCTCTACAAGATCGCCTGCCCGTGGCCGATCAGCCGCCGCGATCTCAAGGAATTCGCCGCCGGCCTCGACCTCATCATCGTGGTGGAGGAGAAGCGCTCGCTGATCGAGGTGCAGGTGCGCGAGGAGCTCTACGGCACCGCCAACCAGCCGACCTGCATCGGCAAGAAGGACGAGCGCGGCAACTGGCTGTTTCCCGGTCAAGGGCGCGCTCGATCCCAACGAGGTCGCGATCTGCATCGGCGAGCGCTTGCTCAACTACGTGACGCAACGACGAGCTCGCAGCCCGCGTCGCGCGCCTCAAGGAGGCGCAGCGCGTGCTCGCGGAGATCGAGGACATCGCCGCAGCGCGACTCCCTATTTCTGCTCGGGCTGTCCGCACAATTCCTCGACCGTGGTGCCGCGCGGGCAGCGCGCCTATGCGGGCATCGGCTGCCACTACATGGCGCAGTGGATGGACCGCTAGACGCTGGGCTTCACCCAGATGGGCGGCGAGGGCGCCAACTGGATCGGCGAGGCGCCGTTCTCCAAGCGCGACGCACGTGTTCCAGAATCTCGGCGACGGCACCTACAATCATTCGGGCTCGCTGGCGATCCGCGCCGCCATCGCAGTCCGGCGTCAACATCACCTACAAGATCCTGTTCAACGACGCGGTCGCCATGACGGGCGGCCAGCGCAATGACGGCGACATCACGGTGCCGCAGGTCGCGCGCCAGGTCGCCGCCGAGGGCGCCGCCGCGCGTCGTCGTCGTCACCGACGAGCCGTGGAAATATCCGCGCCGGCACGAGCGCTGGCCGGCCGGTCTCACCATCCATCACCGCGACGACCTGCAGCCAGGTGCAGAAGGAGCTCGCCAAGGTGCCGGGCTGCACCGTGCTGATCTACGACCAGACCTGCGCGGCCGAGAAGCGCCGCCGCCGCAAGCGCGGCCACCTATCCGGACCCGGACAAGCGCGTGATCATCAACGAGCTGGTCTGCGAGGGCTGCGGCGATTGCGGCGTGAAATCGAATTGCGTGTCGGTGCAGCCGCTGGAGACCGAATTCGGCCGCAAGCGCACCATCGACCAGTCGAGCTGCAACAAGGATTTCTCCTGCGTCAAGGGCTTCTGTCCGTCCTTCGTCACCGTCGATGGCGCGCAAGCTCAAGCGCGCCGCCGCCATCTCGGGTCAAGCGCCGCCGCCGGCGCTGGCCGAGCCCACGCTGCCGGCGATCGACCAGACCTACGGCATCATCGTCACCGGCATCGGCGGCACCGGCATCGTCACCATCGGGGCCATCCTCGGCATGGCGGCGCATCTCGAAGGCAAGGCGGTCGGCGTCATCGACATGGCCGGGCTCGCCCAGAAGGGCGGCGCGGTGGCAAGCCACATCCGCATTGCGCACCGGCCCGAGGACATCCATGCCATCCGCATCGCCGCGCGCGGTGCCGATCTCGTGCTCGGCGGCGACATCGTGGTGGCCGGCAACAAGAAGGTGCTCGGCGGCGGTCGAGCCCGGCACCACCGCCATGGTGGTCAACCTCGCCGAGGTGCTGCCCGGCGAGTTTACCCGCAATGCGGACTTCTCGCTGCCGAGCCGAGCGGCTCAAGCGCGCCATCGCGGCTGCTCGCCGGCGGCGCCCGGCATCGCATTTCGTCGATGCCTCGCGCATCGCCACCGCGCTGCTCGGCCAGATCGCATCGGCGCCAACATGTTCATGCTCGGCTATGCCTATCAGCTCGGCGCGCTGCCGCTGTCGGCGGCGGCGATCGAGACCGGCGATCGAGCTCAACGGCGAGGCCGTCGCCATGAACCATGGCCGCCTTCCGCTGGGGCCGCCGCGCCGCCGCTCGATCCGGCCGCCGTCGAGACGCTCGCGGCCCGGCCGGCCGGCAGCGTCACGCGATGCGCGCGGCGCTGTCGCAGTCCTTCGACGAGATGGTGGCGCGCCGGGTCGACTTCCTTACCGCCTATCAGAACGCCGCCTACGCGGCGCGCTATCGCGATCGGGTCGAGACGACCAAGCGCCGCCGAAGCCGCCAAGGCGCCGGGCCAATGCGGCCTGGCCGAGGCGGTCGCCCGCTACCTGTTCAAGCTGATGGCCTACAAGGACGAGTACGAGGTGGCGCGGCTCTACGGCGATCCGGCGAGTTCCTGCGCCAGGTCGCCGAAGCGAGGTCGACGGCGAGCGCCTGCGCTTCGACGTTCCATCTCGCGCCGCCGCTCTTGGCGCGGCGCGATCCGCGCACCGGCGAGCCGCGCAAGATCACCTTCGGGCCGTGGCTGATGCCGGCCGTTCCGGCTGCTGATGCGGTTCAAGTTCCTGCGCGGCACCGCGCTTCGACCCGTTCGGCTACAGCGCCGAGCGCCGCACCGAGCGCAAGCTCATCGCCGACTACGAGGCGACGCTGTCGAGGTACTGTGGCAAGCTCAATGCCGACAACCACCACCTCGCGGTCGGGATCGCCGCCATCCCGGAAAAGATCCGCGGCTTCGGCCACGTCAAGCTGCGCCACCTCGCCGCCGCCAAGGCCGACGAGGCCACGCTCCTCGACCAGTTCCGCTCCGGGCGGGCCGCACTACCTCAAGGCCGCGGAATAGCCCTGTAGCCCGGATGGAGCGCTTCAGGGCGTTTACGCCATAGCCCGCGAAGACGGGCGTAAACGCCCTGATGCTCTTCAACGGGCTATGCGTAATCCGGGACCGCCGTTCCCGCATTGCGCTTCGCTCCATGCGGGCTACAAACGTGCCACCATCCGATCGCGCAGGGACCTGCTATGAGCGAAGCCTCTCCCGTTGCCCCCACCGCAACGCCCGTCCAGCCGGTGGCGCCGGCCCGCAAGATCGGCGTGCTGCTGGTCAATCTCGGCACGCCTGAGGGCTACGACGCTGCCTCGGTGCGGCGCTACTTGCGGGAGTTCCTGTCGGATCCGCGGGTGATCGAGAACCAGGGCATCGTCTGGAAGCTGGTGCTCAACGGCATCATCCTGCCGGTGCGGCCACGGCGCAAAGCCCCCGACTACCAGAAGATCTGGAACACGCAGAAAAACGAATCGCCGCTCAAGACCATCACTCGCTCGCAGGCGCAGATGCTGGCCGCGGCGCTGCAGCCGATCGGTCCCCACATCGTGGTGGACTGGGCGATGCGCTACGGGCAGCCCGCGATCGCCGACCGGCTCGCGGCCCTGACGGCGCAAGGCTGCGCGCGCATCCTGGTCATTCCGCTCTATCCGCAATATTGCGCGGCGACCACCGCCACCGTCGGCGATGAAGTGTTCCGCGCGCTCACCCGCATGCGGGCGCAGCCGGCGGTGCGGATCGCGGCGCCCTACTACGATGAGCCGGTCTATATCGAGGCGCTGGCTTCCTCGACCAAGGCTGAGCTCGCAAAGCTCGATTTCGAGCCCGAGGTGATCCTGGCCTCGTTCCACGGCATCCCGCAGTCCTTCGTGGACAACGGCGATCCCTACTATGACCAATGCGTCGAGACCATGCGGTTGCTGCGCGATGCGATCAAGCTCGACGACAGCAAGCTGGTGCTGACCTTCCAGTCGCGTTTCGGGCTGGGCAAATGGCTCGAGCCCGCCACCGTCACCACGGTCGAAGAGCTCGCCCGCAAGGGCGTGAAGCGGATGGCGGTGATCACGCCGGGATTTTCCGCCGATTGCCTGGAGACATTGGAGGAGATCGCGTTCGAGAACGCGGAGATCTTCAAGCATAACGGCGGTGAGAAGTTTGCCGCCATCCCCTGCCTCAACGACAGCGCCCCCGGCATGCAGGTGATCCGGCAGCTGGCGCTGCGCGAGCTCAAGGGCTGGGCGTAGGGCGCAATCGCTTTATCGCGCCGCCTGCCATGCCGGCGGATTTGCGCTGCTTGAACCGCTGACGGCGCAATAAAGCGATTGCGCCCTACGGACCGCTGGTCATGCCACCCCGGCGCGCAGCAGGTCGTGGAAATGCACGACCCCGACCGGCTTGCCGGCTTCCGCCACGATCAGCGCGGTGATCTTGGACGAGTTGATGATCTCGAGCGCTTCGCTGGCGAGCTGATCGGGCCGCACGGTTTTCGGGTTGCGGGTCATCACGGTCTCGACCCGCGCATCGAGCAGGTCCGGACGCATGTGCCGCCGCAAGTCGCCGTCGGTGACGATCCCGACCAGCCGGCCGTCGGCGTCCGCGATGCCGACGCAGCCGAAGCCTTTGGCCGACATCTCCACCACCGCCTCGGACATCCGCGTGCCGACCGTGGCGAGCGGAATGGCTGCGCCGGTATGCATGACATTGCCGACGAACTTGAGCATGGCGCCGAGTCGCCCGCCGGGATGGAAGACGCGGAAATCGAGCGCCGTGAAGCCGCGGCTCTCCAAGAGCGCGATCGCCAGCGCATCGCCGAGCGCGTGCTGCATCAGCGTGGAGGTGGTGGGCGCCAGATTGTGCGGGCAGGCCTCGCGCGCCTGCGGCAGCGCCAGCACCACGTCGGCGGCCTGGCCAAGCGTCGAATCGGCAAACGCCGTGATGGCGATGAGCCCGATGCGGAAGCGGCGCGAATAATCGGTCAGGTCCTTGAGCTCGGCGGTCTCCCCCGACCAGGACAGCGCCATGATGAGATCGTCGGCCGCGATCATGCCGAGATCGCCGTGGCTCGCTTCACTCGGATGCACGAAAAAGGCGGGCGTGCCGGTCGAGGCCAAGGTGGCGGCGATCTTGCGGCCGACATGGCCGGATTTGCCCATGCCGGTGACGATCACCCGGCCGCGCGCCTGCCGCATCAGCTCGACGGCGGCGATGAAGGCCTGCCCGAGCCCATCGTGGATGGCGGCCGCCAATGCGCTGATGCCGCCGGCCTCGGCCTCCAGGGTGCGCAAGGCCGAGCTGATCAGCGTGTCGGCCTGGGCGACCGTCTGCTTGAGGTCTTTCGACGCTTTCGGCTTCGGCATTTTGGCTCGACGACTTGGATAAGGTGTTGGACAAGGTGACCGGGCCGGCCGCGATGGCGGCGCCGGCCCCGATCCCCGGGCGGTTGCGATAGCACGGAATGGGGCGGCAGGCGATTGCACCCGGCAACGTCCCGTTAACCATATCCGTTTTATCTCCATTAACCAGGCTTTCCGTGACCGCCGCCGGGCCTGTCGGCGGGGCGGGGCGCGCGCGATATCAGATCAACACGTTGATCGAACAACAGAATTCTGGGGCGGATCCGGCCAGCGCGAGCGCCCCCGGTGCGCCGGTGGGAGCTAGGGGTCTTGAGGTGCCGCGCCGCCGTCAAACACCTGCCTCGATCGGGCTCGCCGCCGGTGTGGTGACGGTGGCGGTCGCCCTCATGGCGGCGCCCGCATTGCCCCAGAGCGCGGCCCAGATTGCGGCCCAGGGCGCGATCCAGGGCGATACCACGACCGTTTTTCCCTTGCTGTCGCCCTCACTCGACGGCAATCCGCAGAACCCGCCGGTGTTTCGCAAGGCAAAGCCGCAACCGCCCGACGATACGACCGCTCCGGTCGGGCAGCTGCCGGATTTCGACTACCGGCCCTCGATCGGCAGCGGCACGACCGGCTTCAATTCGAGCAACACCCGGCCGGCCGCGCCCAAGATCGGAACACCCGGCGCGAGCCAGCCGCCGGGGCTTGATGCCGCCGCCCAGGGCGCGACCGCTCCTAAATCTCCAGCCAAGCCGGGGCAGGCGGCCGCGGCGGTGGCCTTGACGCCGGTGCCGTCCGGCAGCGCGATCGGCGATGCCCGCTTGCAGCAGAACCAGAACCAGACAAGGCGCGGCGCCGCGGCCGCCGATGCGACCGCCGGCACCGATCCCGCCGCGGCGGCTCTTGCGGCTGCGCCCGGCCTCGGCTCGCCGGCGCCCGATCCGGCGCTCGCCGTGCCGAAGACACTCGTGCGCAGGCCGGTGGTGGATGACAACCCGTTCGGTCCGACCGGCATCGCGGCCGGCTCGTTCCTGCTCCGCCCGGCAATCGAATTGTCCGGCGGCTACGATACCAACCCGGCGCGCACCAATGGCGGCGGCGGGGCCTCGAACTTGGGCATCGTGGCGCCAGAGCTGCAGGTCAACTCGAACTGGTCGCGCCACGAGCTCACCGCCGACCTGCGCGGCAGCTATACGGCCTACGGAGCGGCCGCCGCTCAAGACCGCCCCGCCTTCGACGGCAAGATCGACGGCCGCATCGATGTCACCAGCCGCACCCGCATCGATCTCGAAAGCCGCCTCCTGGTCGCCACCGACAATCCGGGCAGCCCGAACATCCAGGCCGGCCTCGCCCGATTGCCGGTCTCGACCGATGTCGGCGGCAGCATCGGGCTCGGGCAGCGCTTCAATCGATTGGACGTGGAGCTCAAAGGCGGGATCGATCGCACCACCTACCAGGACTCGGTCTTCACCGACGGCACCAGCGCCAGCAATGACGACCGCAACTTCGATCAATACAGCACGCAACTGCGCGCCGGCTACGAATTGTCGCCGGCGGTGAAGCCGTTCGTCGAGATCGATGCCGATCGTCGCCAGCACGATCTTGCGGCCGACCGCTTCGGGATCGAGCGCGATTCGCAGGGCCGCGCCGTCAAGATCGGGACGACCTTCGAGTTCTCGCGCATCCTGACCGGTCAACTGGCGTTCGGCTATCTGGAACGCAATTACGCCGACCCGACGCTGCCCGAGATCAAGGGCCCCACCCTGGATGGCTCGCTCATCTGGCTGGCGAGCGCCCTCACCACGGTCAAGCTCACCGCGGCGACGAGCGTCGATAAATCCACCCTGGTCGGAGTCGCGGGCGTGTTCACCCACGAGGTCGGTATCGAGGTCGATCACGCCTTCCGCACCTGGCTCGATGCAGAGTCTGAAGTTTACCGGCGACCGCGACACCTATGTCGGCCAGCCGCGCCAGGACGACCGCTATGCGGGCGCGCTGGCGCTCACCTACAAGATGAGCCGGGAAATGCAGCTCAAAGGCGAATTGCGCCGGGAATGGCTGACCTCCAACATGCCCACAAACAACTACCAGGCCTATGTGGCGCTGCTGGGCGTGCGGCTGCAGCGCTGATCACCCTTGTCGAGGAGCGGGCATCGCCGTGGCGGGCGTTCGTGTCGCGGTGGCCGGCGCAGGCTGCGCGCGCAGCACCATGCCGCCGATCACTCCGACGCCGAAGACGTAAAGCCAGCCAAGAGTGAAATCGAACAAATGCGAGTTGAATTGCGAGGCCACCACGTTCTGCATCACGACGACGAGCCCGATCCACGGCAGCAGGCCCGGGCCGCTGAACAGCGCCGCATGCGCCACCCACATCGCGATCAGCAGGCCTACTCCGACCAGCCCGAGCTGGATTGCCACCGCGAGGACCTGCTGGTGCGGATTCTCCGAGTAGATCCTCATCCCATTCTCCGGTCCGATCGGCGCGCTTCGAAACTCGCTGTTGATCGAGCCGGTGCCGTGACCGAAGACCGGTGCCTGCACCAGGAAGCCGAGCGATTTCCGCCAGAACTCCAGCCGCAGGCCGTTGGAGGTCGCCACATCGTTCGCCTCGTAGGCCAGCACGTCTTCGTAAGCCCGCTCCACGCGTGCGCGCAAATAGGGCGAGGACGCCCACAGGACGACGGCAACCGCGGCGGTGGCCACGCCGGCGGCGACGAGCCCTTTCCAGCCGACTTGCCGGAAACCGAACAGAACCGCCAGGACCGGGATGACGACGAGGGCGGTCCGTCCGGTCGCGATATAGGCGATGTCGGCCAGGAAAATGAGCGCGAGCAACACCAGCCCCAGCGCCCACCGATGCCGGCCCGCGCGCCAAGCTTCAACCGCGACGCCGAGCAGGGCGAACATGCAGATCGCGAAGATGATGCTTTGCTCGATGTAATCCTTGACCGGAACCCCTGGAAAAAAGTGCCCGGTCGGGGGGGCATCGAAGAAGACAGCCGCATGGATTCCCGAGACCAGGAGCAGCAGAACGGCCGAGCCAAGAAAGCCGACGAGGACGGAATTGCCGCTTTCGGATCGACGGAACTGGGCTAGCAGCATCGGAATGACCAGCAGCCGGTGGAACCCCGACAAGCCGCCCAGCCGTTCGCTCAGCGAAGCGTCGGTCCATAGCATCCCGACGGCCGCCAGCAGCCAGAGCAGCACCGGCAGCCCGCCCGCCCAGGTCAGCGCTTCTCGCCGCAGCGTTGCCGTATCGGTGGTGGGAATGAAAGCCAACAGCCAGAGCGCGATCAGGATGCCGGTGGCCGACGTGGACCACGGCAGCGATACCGCCACCGCCACCACCAGGCCGTCGGCGATGCGGGCCAGACGTCCGCGATCGAAGTATTGGGACACCGCCATTGATGCCGCCCGCTCAGGCATATGCCAGATCCCGGTCGCCTGCCGCATGCCGGGCAGGCACAACGCCGCGCGCCCGGGCGTTTCCATACGTGACGGCATCCTTGGCGTAAACAGGCCTGCCTGGACAGGCCTGCTTGGTTGCCGCCGAAGCGTCATGCAGGCCGGATTGACAATGTCAGGATGCGCGAATTGATCGCTCAAATCGAGCGATTGCCGTCCAGGATCCGGATGAGCTCGGTGCGCACGGCGCCCGCTAGGTCGGCGCGGGCGAGCGCATAGGCCACATTGGCGGCCAGGAAGCCGACCTTGGAGCCGCAATCGAAGCTGGAGCCCTCGAATTTCAGGCCGTAGAACGCCTGCCGCGAGGCCAGCTCGATCATGGCGTCGGTGAGCTGGATTTCCCCGCCGGCGCCGCGTTTCTGCGCCGCCAAGAGGCCGAAGATCTCGGGTTGCAGCACATAGCGTCCCGTAATGGTGAGGTTCGAGGGCGCCTCATCGCGCGACGGCTTTTCCACCATCCGGGTGATCGAGAACAGCTTGCCTTGAGGCTCGCCCACGCCGACCACGCCGTACATGTGGATGCGCTCGGCCGGCGTTTCCTCGACGGCGATCAGGTTGGCGTCCTCGCCGATCGCCTGCGCGGCATCGATCATCTGGGCGAGGCAACCGCGCGGATGCTGCACCAGCACATCGGGCAACAGGAGCGCGAACGGCTCGTCGCCGACCAGTTCGCGCGCGCACCACACTGCGTGTCCCAGCCCCAGCGGCTCCTGTTGGCGCGTGAAGCTGGTGGTGCCGGGCGCCGGCAGGTCTTGCGCCAGCGCCTTGAGCTCGTCGTGCTTTTGGCGGTCGCGCAGCGTCATCTCCAGCTCGAACTGACGATCGAAATGGTCCTCGATGACGCTCTTGTTGCGGCCGGTGACGAAGATGAAATGCTCGATACCCGCTTGCCTCGCCTCATCGACGACATGCTGGATCAGCGGCCGGTCGACGACCGGCAGCATCTCCTTGGGCATGGCCTTGGTGGCGGGCAGGAAGCGGGTGCCGAGTCCGGCAACCGGGAAGATGGCTTTGCGGATCGGTTTCATGATCTCGATGCGGGTAAACCGTGGAACTCGGGGGCGGGGCCCAAGGGCAGGATACGGCCTTTAAAATCCATTAAGGGCCTCGCGACCATATATAATCCCTATCGGAGGGCGAGGCGCAATCGGTGGCACTTGCGACCCTTGGGCGGGGATCGATCAAGTCCGGCGGGCGCCATTCCCGAACTGGTTGCGTCTTCCGCTGCAAACCGGCATTCCGGTGGCTCGAAATACCTCCGAAGGCAGGGGACATGAGGAGATTGGTGCGGTCCATAAGTCTGCTGGGCGCGGCAGCCACCATCAGCTTTGCGCTGGCTGGGCAAGTGCTGGCGCAGGCCGACGGGAGCTGGTTTCCGTTCAAGATACCGGGCCTGACCACCGGTTCGGTCACCCCGGCGGCTCCGCTGCCGCCGGTGCCGCCCGGCAGTTCGGAATGGAGCGGCGAATCCGGCTCCTCCGGACATCCGCTGATGACCGCCGACGCCATTCGGGAGGCGGCGGGCAACTTCCATGCCTGCCTGGAAGGGCTATGGCCAGAGGCGGCGCGCCGCGGGGTGCCGCGGACCGTGTTCGATGAGCAAACCGCCGCCCTGACGCCCGACCTGCGGATCATGGACCTGCTTGATGCGCAGCCGGAATTCACCAAGGCAATCTGGGACTATCTGGATCTTCTGGTGAGCGATGATCGCATCCAGAATGGCCGCGCCATCCTGGCGCGCCATCGGGCGATTTTCGATGCGGTCGAGAAAGCCTATGGGGTCGATCGGCACATCATCACCGCCATCTGGGGGGTGGAGTTCGAATTATGGCACCCAGATCGGCCAGCGCTCGGTCGTGCGCTCGACCGCGACGCTTGCCTGTGTCGGCCGCCGACAGGACTATTTCCGCGAGGAATTCCTGTCCGCGCTCGAGATCATCGCCCATGGCGACGTCGATCCGGCGCATCTTCAGGGTTCCTGGGCAGGCGCTTTCGGGCCCACCCAATTCATGCCCACGAGCTTCAAGAAATACGCCGTGGACTTCGACGGTGACGGCCGCCGCGACGTGGTCGATTCGATCCCGGATCTGATCGCCTCCACCGCCAACAATCTGAAGAAGGACGGCTGGGCGACCGGCCAGACCTGGGGCTACGAGGTGGTGGTGCCGGAGCGCTTCAACTTCATGCTGGCCGATCGCGCGCGGCTCATGACCATGCAGGAATGGATGCGCGCCGGTATCAGCCGCCCCGGCGGCAAGGCGTTCCCGCGCCTGGACGATCGCGCCTATCTGCTGGTGCCCGCGGGCGCACAGGGGCCGGGCTTCCTGGCGCTGCAGAACTTCCGCGTGATCATGAAATACAACCCGTCCGAGGCCTATGCGCTGGCAATCGGTTATCTTGCCGACCGGCTGCGCGGCGGCGAGCCGTTCGTGCAGGCGTGGCCGCGCTACGAGCGCGTGCTGACGCGTGACGAACGGCTTGAATTGCAGCAGCAATTGGCAAACCATGGCTTCGATGTCGGCACCCCCGACGGTCAGCTTGGAGGCCGCACCCGCGCCGCCTTGCGCCAGTTTCAGGCCCGGAGCGGCCTGGTTCCCGATGGGTTTGCGTCGGCGGCGGTCCTGGAGCGGCTGCGCGGCCCCTAAGCGGTTCCGTTTTGGGCCATCGGGCGCCGTCCCGGTTACCTTGGGGTCATCTTCAAGTTGACATTTTTGTCGTACTATTGCGGGGTGGCTGCGCGGTGACAGTTGCGTTGTGCCGCGAGCCTCAACAGCAATCGACGGCCGATCATGGGTGTGCAGAACTTGGGCGTGCAGATCCTTGGCATTCGAGCCAAATCACGGCGGTGGGACATCGCGGCCGTCCTGCTGGCCGTCACGGTTGTGGCCGCCGGCCTGACGATGGGGCTGCTGTCGCCGGCCCAGGCGCAATTCTGGTCGCCGTTCGGTGCTCCACGCCGGCCGCCGGCGCCGATCCAGCAACAGCCGCAACAGTACCAGCAGCAGTACAATCCGTTTGGCGGCTTCTTTGGCCCGCAGGAAATTCCGCGCCCCGCCGCGCCGCCGGACAATTCCCATGCCCCCGCGCCGCAGCAGCGCAAGGCCGAGGTGCCGGCCACCACGAGCGTCGTGGTCATGGGCGACGCGATGGCGGACTGGCTCGCCTACGGGCTCGAGGACGCCTACTCGGAGAATCCGGACATTGCGGTCATCCGCAAGCATCGCACCGGCTCCGGCCTCATTCGCTACGATCCCCGCCGTGACGTGGACTGGGCGCAGACAGCGCGCGAGATCATCGCGGCCGAAAAGCCGAAATACATCGTGATGATGGTCGGAATCAACGACCACCAGGCCATTCGCGAGCGCGCCCCGGCGCCTCGCTCCGGCGCGCCCAATACCGGCAAGCCGGGAGCTGCGCCTGGCCAAGGGGCGGAAACCGCACCGGCGCCGACCGAAGAGGTGCCGGATGCGGAAAGTCCGGATCAAACCCCGCTCATCGCTGGGGAAGGCCGCAATAGCAGTCCCACCGGTCCGTTCGAATTTCATACCGACCAGTGGGAGGCGGCCTATATCAAGCGCATCGATGCGACGATCGCCGCCCTCAAGAGCGGCGGCGTGCCGGTCTTCTGGGTCGGCTTGCCGGCGCAGCGCGGTCCCAAGGCGACCGCGGATGCCTCCTACCTCAACGACCTCTACCGGGGCCGTGCCGAGAAGGCGGGCATCGTCTATGTCGACATCTGGGACGGCTTCGTCGATGAGCAGGGCCGCTACTCTCCGCAAGGGCCGGATTTCGAGGGGCAGACCCGCCGCTTGCGCAGCGCCGACGGCATCTATTTCACCAAGGCCGGCGCCCGCAAGCTCGCCCACTACGTGGAGCGCGAGATCGATCGCAACGTGGCCAATCGCGCCATTCCGGTGGCGCTGCCCTCAACCATCGAGCAGGGTTCTCCGGGTGCCAAGCCGGGCGGGCCGTCCGCGCGTCCCCTGGTCGGTCCCGTCATCCCGCTGACCGTCTCGACCACCGGGAGCGCCGCGGAGGAACTCTTGGGCGGCGCTCGCCCGGCCACGCGCCCGCTTCCCGCGGATCCCTTGGCGACCCGCGTGCTCACCAAGGGCGAGCCGATGGCGGCGCCGACCGGGCGGGCCGATGATTTCAACTGGCCGCGAGGAAGCGCTGCCACCGTAACTGCCGAGCCCATATCGCCGTCGCCGCCGGCAACCGAAACCGCGACCGCAAATCCGGCGGCTGCAGCGGCCGGCGCGGCGCAACCGCGGACCGCCAAGCCGCCGGCCCCCGGCACCGCTACGGCCTATCAGCGGCTCGACCCGGATGCTCTGCCCGACGACAGCAAGCCAAAGGTGCCGAAGAAGCCGGCGCCCGCGCGGCCACCGGTGAGCCCGTTCGCCACGATACCGAACATTTTCCGCTAGAGCATTTTCAGCAAAACGCTCTGGTCAGCGCGGGCGGGCCACGTACAGCACCGAGTTGTCGGCGATGCCGGCGTAGCGGAACGCCTCCGCGCCGAAGTGCTCGATTCCCAATTGGTCGACCTTCATGCCGGCAGCCTCCAGCCGGTCGATGAAATCCCGCTTGCCGTATTGGCGTACGTGGTCGGCCATACCGAAGTACTTCCAGCGCATCGCGTCCGTCGTGATGCTTGGATCCTCGTGGGTCTCGTCGACGCCGATGACGAGCGGTACCAGCAGGATTGCGAAGCCGCTCGGCTTGAGAACGCGGCATATTTCGCGCATCGCCTTGCGGTCGTCGGGGATGTGCTCGAGCACGTGCGAGCACAACAGGATATCAACCGAATGGTCGGCATAGCCGACCATCGCCGTGAGGTCGACGCGCTCGTCGACGTCCTTGCGCGAGAGGTCGGCGCTGCGATACGCAATGAAGGGAAGCTGCTTGAACTTCTTGCGCAGGGCATCGCCCGGGGCAAATTCGAGCAAGCGATAGCTGCCGCCGTGGTCGAGGGTGGCGAACATCTCCTCGAGATAGAGCGCGGTCAGCCGGTCGCGATCGAAGGCGTCGCAGCGCGGGCAGGTGAAGGCCGTCAAATTGAGCGTTTCGATGTTCTCCGCCGGATGGATCGGTGCAAATTTCTCGACGCCACGCCAATAGGATTTCCACATCGGCCTGAAGGCGCGCAGCCCGACGCCGCAGACCGGACACTGATACTCGGTTCCCAAATAACGCGGCAGCTTGATGGCGCGCTTGAGGACCTTGCCGCGTCGCCGGATGGTGTCGTAAATGAGGCTATCGCGATATAGCCGGTACGCACGGGTGCTCTTGACCGAATCAAACATTCGTCCACCTTCAGCCCATCGCTCGATTTGCGGAACATCCGTGTTCCCGACTTCCGCAATCGAGTATAGGCATTTTGTCAGCCGGTGCGAAGCCTGGAGTTGAGATGCGGCTGCCCCCGACCTCGCGCATGGCGTTTAGCATTTTGCTCCGGCCCGCATGAATATGGTTCTCGTGCGCGATTGGGTATACGCAAGACGACCTTGACCTCGCTTTGATTTCGTCACACCTCTCGAGCGCCGAAGCGGCAACAAAGTCTTCTGACGGGATCCGAATGCTTCGAGGCGATTTCTGGCGAAGGAGCGTCGCGACAATCTGTTTCTCCGGGTGGTGGTCGGGCCTCGCCGCCGTGGGCCTGGGCATGACGCTCTCAGTGCTCCTGATCGGCTTTTGGATGCCGTACTGGAAGGTCGCGGATCAGGACATGATCCTGGCCTACCAGGCGCTGCTATTCAACGACGGCAAGCCGCAGGTGTATTTCGACCACACGGGCTATCTGAGCGATCTCGCGATCGCGGGCTGGTATCAGGTGCTGCATTGGCTCGGCATCCTGCATGCGCACGCGCTCTCCGACTTGCCCTCGCCCGACGACCCTGCTGCCTACGACCACGCCTGGCAGGCTCTGATTGCTTCCGGACGGGTTCTCTCCCTGATCCTGGGCGCCGGGTTTGTCTGGCTGTTCGCGACGCTGACGCGGCGTCTGGTCGGTGATTGGCGGATTGCGATCATGGCCGCCATGGCGCTGGCTTATTCGGGGGGTGTGGCGTGGCACATCCGCATCATGCGCACCGAGCTCCTGTCGGCAGGGTTGGAGACCTCGGCGCTTCTGCTGATGCTCGTGGCCGCGCGCGAGCCAGGTCTTCGCCGCTATCTCTTCGTCACCCTCGGGGCGCTTTGCGCGACCTTGGCGGTTGTCGCCAAGGTGCAGGCTGTCCTGCCGGTGCTGTTCATTCCGGCGATTGTCGTCGCCTTCGGATACGGGCAGGAGGCGGGGGATCGCGACCTCGCCCTGGCCGGTCGCAGAGGCTGGATGTTGGCCGCCGGCGCTACCTTGCTGGCCGCTGTCGCGGCCTACCCGGCAATCGATCTGTTGCGCCTCGGCATCGCCGGCGGCATGGCCGCCTACCGGCCGCTGGGGGCGGGTCTGTCCGGGGTCTACCAATGGCTGATCGGACTTTGGGTAACGGGCGCCGTCGTTGCCTATGCGTTTGTCAGGCGGACGCCTGCCGCCGTCACCGTCACTGTCCTGGCATGCGTTGCGCTGGGCGTCGGCGTCGGACTGTCGTCATTGTTGATCTATTACGACATCCGCAACGTGATGGCGGTCGCCAACCCGATCGAGCACATGTTCGTGTTTGCTTCGGCGGATACGGCGATGTCGCAGCAGACGCAAGTCCTCAGCACCACGTTGTTCGCGACCCTGGCAGCGGGTGTGGGCCGGGTCCTTGCCGTGCACAGCTTCGTGTTCAACCCATCCGGGCGACCGACGCTGCTTCTGGAATGGTTCGCCATCGGCGGGCTAGTCGTGATGTGGCGCAACGGCGAGCGCCGAGCCGTCCTGCAGCCCGGCCTGCTGATACTGGCGGCGCTGGGCATAGACACCCTGTTTTCGGTGCGCAATCTACAGCTCGTCTATACGGTCTACACCGATCCGTTATTGATCCTGGCGGCGGCGCTGGTCCTTGCGCAGTTTCCGCAACTGCAGAAGACGCCGCGAGCCCAGAACGCCGCGCTCGGCCTGATGATGATCTATCTGGTCTGGGGCCAACTCGAGCCGGTGCGACAGGCGATCACCCGCGGCCATCCGGAAGACACCTGCGTATGGCTGCCGGTGCTCACGCAGGTGGGGCCGTTTTCGATCTGCCGACAGTGAAGCCGGCGCCGGTCGCCTTCGTGATCCCGCACCCAGCGGTCGAGCCGGAGACGCCCGCCGGTTGTCCTACTTCGGCGCCCGCTTCGCCAAAATCCGCTGCAGCGTGCGCCGGTGCATGTTGAGCCGGCGCGCCGTCTCCGAGACATTGCGGTTGCACAATTCGTAGATGCGTTGGATGTGCTCCCAGCGCACGCGGTCGGCCGACATGGGATGCTCGGGCGGCTCGGCGGTCGCCCCATCGTGGGCCAGCAAGGCCGCCACCACGTCGTTGGCGTCGACCGGCTTGGCCAGATAGTCGACCGCGCCGATCTTCACCGCATTCACCGCGGTGGCGATATTGCCGTAGCCGGTGAGAATGATGGCGCGGGCGTCGGGCCGCCGGCGCTTGAGGGCCGAAATCACTTCGAGACCATTTCCGTCGGCAAGTCGCATGTCGACCACCGCATAGGCCGGCGAGCCGGTCTCCAGGCTGGTCAGTCCCTCGGCGATGGACTCCGCGGTCGTGACGGTGAATTCCACGGCTTTCCATGGCGCGCGCGAGCCGCTGCAGGAACGACTTGTCGTCCTCAACGATCAGGAGGGTTCGGTCGCTCGGGAGTCCCGGTGCACGGCTTTCGGCCATGAGCATGATGCCTCCAACAACCTTTGGCGCCGGCCGCCCGACCGCTTATCGTAACCTCGCTGCGGCGGACGATCCGGCCAATCGTCACCATTTCGACATATATATTCCGGCAAACGCAACCCACAACGCCCGTTAAGATAAACTCTTGGCAATCTATTCCGGAACCCGGGCGGTTTGGCCGAGCGGTTTGGGATGGATCACAACAGCGAGACCGGCCGCTCCTCGAAATCAGCGCGTGCCCAGCGCACCCGCACCGACGCCCCCCGCGCCGGGGCCGCCCGATTGGCGAAGAGGAGCCTCGCCCCCGAGCGCTCCAGCAGGGTCTTGGCAATGAACAGGCCAAGCCCAAGCCCGCCGGCCTCGATGTCGACACTGTGATGCATGCGCCGCCGGCCGGTCACATAGGGTTCGCCGATCCGGTCCATGATCTCGGGCGCAAATCCCGGCCCATCGTCGTTGATCGTCAGCGTCATCTCCTGCCCGCTCCATTCGGCCGCCACCTCGACCCGCTCGCGGGCGAAATCGACGGCGTTCTCCAGCAGATTGCCGAGGCCATAGAGTATGACCGGATTGCGCCGGCCGATCGGCTCGGGCGCATCATCGGGAACGAGCTTTACATTGATGGCCACCCCGAAATTGCGGTGCGGCGCCACGATCTCTTCAATCAGGGCGGACAACGGCATCCGATCGATGGGCTCGGCGCTGGCCGACAGCTGGGTGAGCTTGCCGAGGATGCCGCGGCAGCGTTGCGCCTGCTCGCGCAGCAGCTTCACATCGTCGGCATGGGGCGAATCCGGCGCCATCTCGCGCTCGAGCTCGGTGGCGATCACCGTGATGGTGGAAAGCGGCGTGCCGAGCTCGTGGGCGGCGGCGGCGGCGAGCCCGTCGAGCTGCGAGAGGTGCTGCTCGCGCGCGAGCACGAGCTCGGTGGCGGCGAGCGCGTCGGCGAGCTGGCGGGCCTCCTCGGTGAGCTGCCACGCATAGGCGCCGATGAAGCCGATCGCGAGCAGCAGCGAGAGCCAAACCCCCATCGTGTAGATGGGCGGCAATTCGAGCGGCTGATCGGCATCCCATGGCAGCGGATAGTGCACGAAGATCAGCACGGTCGCGCAGGCGGCGGCGAATCCGCCCAGCATCAGGGTCAGTCGCGGAGGCAGCGCGGTCGCCGACAGCAGCACCGGGCCGAGGAACAGGAACGCGAACGGATTTTCGAGCCCGCCGGTGAGGAACAGGAGGATCGCCAGCTCGGCGATGTCGAAGGCAAGCAGCCAGGCGGCACGGTCGGGTTCCACCCGCTGGGTCAGGCGGAAGCGCAGGCGGAGCGCGACGTTGAGCCATGCGGCCAGCGCGATCACGGCCAAGCAGGCCCAGATCGGCAGCTCGAAATCGAGCCCGAGATAGACCACCAGCACGGCCGTGGTCTGGCCGATCACCGCCAGCCAGCGCAGCCGCACCAGCGTGTCGAGGCGCACATTGCGCCCGGCATGAAAAGCTTGAATGCGATCTTGCTCCACCATCGCCTCAATCTACGCGACTCGGGCGGCGTGCTCAAACCTCGCGGGCGGCACCTCTTCGGGCTACGGAGGGCTTGCACCGGGCGCCGGGTGGGGTCACATCTGGCCAGCTTGTCCCGCCTGCGAGTGGAATCGTGCCTGTGCCTGTCGAACCCGCCATCGCGGTTGATCAATTGGTGAAAGTCTACGGCGCCACCCGCGCGGTCGACGGCATTTCGTTTGCGCTAGCGCCGGGCTCGATCACCGGGCTGCTCGGCGGCAACGGCGCCGGCAAGACCACCACCATCGCGATGATCCTCGGCCTGGTCATGCCCAGTTCCGGCAGCGCCAAGGTGCTCGGTGCCGAGATGCCGCGCCAGCGCTATCAGGTGCTCCACCGGATGAACTTCGAGAGCCCCTATATCGACATGCCGCACCGGCTCACGGTCCGCCAGAACCTTACGGTGTTCGGCCGGCTCTACGCGGTCGAGGGGCTGGGCGAGCGGATCGCCGGCATCGCCGAGCAACTGGATCTCGTCGAGTTCCTGGACCGCCCCACCGGCAAGCTTTCGGCCGGGCAGAAGACCCGCGTTGCCCTGGCCAAGGCGCTGATCAACCAGCCTGACGTGCTTTTGCTCGACGAGCCGACCGCTTCGCTTGATCCGGACACCGCCGACTGGGTCCGCTCGCGCCTGGAGCGCTTTCGCGCGCAGCATGGCTCGACCGTGCTGCTCGCCTCCCACAACATGGCCGAGGTGGAACGGCTGTGCGAGCGCGTCATCATGATGAAGAACGGCCGTATCGAGGACGACGACGCGCCGCAGCGGCTGCTGACCCGCTACGGCAGGCAGACGCTCGAGGAGGTCTTTCTCGACGTGGCGCGCGGCCGCGGCGAGGCGCGCGAGGCCGCGCAATGAGCGCGCCCGCGAGCACGGTCGCCTTCGCTCCCCATCGGGTGGCCGCGATGGTGCTGCGCTATCTCTACCTCCTGCGCTCGTCGTGGCCGCGCGTGCTCGAGCTCATCTACTGGCCGACGATGCAATTGTTCGTCTGGGGCTTTCTGCAGCTCTACATCTCGCAGAATGCCGGCTTTTTCGCCCGCGCCGGCGGAATGTTCATCGGTGCCGTCCTGCTGTGGGACATCCTGTTCCGCGGACAGCTCGGATTTTCGGTCTCTTTCCTCGAGGAGATGTGGGCGCGCAACCTCGGCAATCTGATGATCAGCCCGCTGCGGCCGATCGAGTTCGTCGCCGCCTTGATGATCATGAGCATCGTGCGCTTGGCGATCGGCATGGTGCCGGTCTCGCTGCTCGCGATCGCCTTGTTCGGGTTCAACATCTATGCGATGGGGCTCGCCCTCGCGGCGTTCTTCGCCAACCTCATCCTGACCAGCTGGTCGGTCGGCATCGTGGTGTCGGGGATCGTGTTGCGCAACGGCATGGGGGCGGAAAGCCTGGCCTGGACCATGATGTTCGTGCTGATGCCGCTGACCTGCGTCTACTATCCGGTGGCGACGCTGCCGCCCTGGCTGCAGGTCGTCTCCTGGGCCTTGCCGCCGACCTATGTGTTCGAGGGCATGCGGGCGCTGGTGATGGACCACGTTTTTCGCGGCGATCTCATGGCGCAGGCCCTTGGCCTCAACGCGCTCTATTTTACCGCCGCCGTCGTGGCGTTCCTGCAGCTGCTGAAAAGCGCCCGCCGGCAAGGCTCGCTGCTGCAGTCGGGCGAATAGCGCCTTGCGGCCGCTCGCGGAAATGCCACAGCGCAAGCCGGCTAAGCCTTGTTTACCCAAACGGGAACAATCCCCATATGTTAGCGGGATGACAAAACCATTAGCCTATGTTGACGGCGTGAAAGAAAAACGACACTCTGCTGCAGTGCAGCAAAAACCGTCAGGGACCGGAGCGATGGCAATTGGGGAGTTCGGCGGCGCTCCGGCCGCAGCGGTGGGTCATGGCCCGATGCTGGCCGGGCCGTTCTACTGGTTCTACGAGATGAGCCAGGCCTCGCTCAATCCGTCCCGCGCGCTCGCGGACGCAACCCGCTTGTTTTTCAAGAATCCGGCCAATCCCTTGGCTCATACCGAGTTCGGCAAGACCATGGCTGCGGCCTGCGAGCTGTTCGAACGCTCGACCCGCCGCTACGGCAAGCCCGAGTGGCGGATCAACTCAACCCTGGTCGGCGGCGAGCGCGTCCCGGTTCACATCCAGACGGTCTGGGAACGGCCGTTCTGCCGGTTGCTGCATTTCGAGCGCGCCTTCGAGCGCCGGCCGCGCCGGCCGCAGCCGCGCCTGCTGATCGTGGCGCCGCTGTCGGGACACTATGCCACGCTGCTGCGCGGGACCGTGGAAGGCTTCCTGCCCTATCACGACGTCTATATCACCGATTGGGCCGACGCCCGCATGGTGCCGCTCGCCGAAGGCAGGTTCGATCTCGACGACTATATCGACTACGTGATCTCGATGCTGCACCTGTTGCAGGGCGACGTGCATGTGCTGGCGGTGTGCCAGCCCTCGGTGCCGGTGATGGCTGCGGTTGCCCGCATGGAGGCCAATGACGATCCCTATGTTCCCCACTCCATGGTGCTGATGGGGGGCCCGATCGATACGCGCGTCAATCCGACCGCGGTGAACGAGCTCGCGGAGCGGCGCGGCACCGACTGGTTCCGCCGCAACGTCATCACCAAGGTGCCGTTTCCGAATCCGGGACTGATGCGCGACGTCTATCCGGGATTCCTGCAGCTCAACGGCTTCGTCAGCATGAATCTCGAGCGCCACATCGAGGCGCACCGCAACCTCTTCACGCATCTGGTCAAGGGCGACGGCGATTCCGCCCAGAAGCACCGTGAGTTCTACGATGAATATCTGGCGGTGATGGATTTGAGCGCGGAGTACTATCTGCAAACGGTCGAGACCGTGTTCGTGCGCCACGATCTGCCGAACGGCACCATGACCCATCGGGGCGCGCCGGTCGATACGGCCCGCATCCGCCGCGTCGCGCTGCTCACGGTCGAGGGCGAGAACGACGATATTTCCGGCCTTGGCCAGACCGAGGCGGCGCACCGGCTCTGCGTCAATATCCCGGCCGATCGCAAGTCTCATTGGATGCAGCCGGGCGTCGGCCATTACGGCGTGTTCAACGGATCGCGCTTTCGCGCCGAGATCGCGCCGCGGATTGCGGATTTCGTCCTCTCCAACAACGGCAACGATCAATCTGGCGGCAAGCGCGCGGTCAAGGATGCAAGTGCCGAAGCCTCCACTCCCGACAGTTCGGCGCGCACGGGCGCACCCGCCGCATCGGAGCTGGCCAAGGCTGTCAAGATGCCCGCGGGCGGCGAATAGGTACCGCCGGTAACCGGTTCCGGTCACCCGGGCAAGCGGTCCCGAGCGATGGAAAAGGGCCGGCAAGGCCCGTCCTGTCGGGGTTTTTGCTTGATTCGCCGCTGCGATATCCGGCTCGCTTCCTCCAAGCCATTGTTCCGTAGTGCCTTTTCGGCTCCTGCCACAATCCGGTTTGGGGTGACTTTCAAGCGCCGCGCGGGAGGTCGCTCAAGAAACTTCTGAAATCATAATTCAATTCTTAAAAGGCCCTAGGTGTTGTGGTGGCGCCGCCTCCCAGGCCCGTGGTCTTGGGGAAGCGGTTTATTTGCGATCGACCCATCCCGCGCCCCATGGCGCTTATGGCAGTATTTGGCTGGGAATGTTTGTGGGTGGATGTACGACCATGTCGTTGCGCGCGCTGCTCTATCGTCGTCCGACCGAACCGTCGGCACTGCAGATCATCTTCGACAAATCGGTGTTCCTGGTGCGCTTGCGCCGGCACCGGCAGGCGCGCCGCTATACGCTGCGCATCGATGCGGCGTCGCGCGAGGTCGTTCTCACCATGCCGCCGCGCGGCATCGTGCGCGAGGCCAGAGACTTCGCGCAGCAACATGGTGGCTGGATTGCGGCGCGGCTCAAGCGCCTGCCGGAGGCCGCGCCGTTCCTGCACGGCGTCGAGGTTCCGTTGCGCGGCATCCCGCATCGCATCGTGCATCGTCGCGGCGTGCGCGGCACGGTGTGGACCGAGACCGATGATCGCGGCCAGCGCCTGATCTGCGTCGCTGGCGAGCCGCCTCATCTCGATCGCCGCATCGGCGACTTCCTCAAGCGTGAAGCGCGCCGCGATCTCGAAGCGGCCGCCAGCCGCTATGCGGCCAAGCTCGGGATCGCCGTCAAGCGCATCTCCATCCGCGACCAATCGAGTCGCTGGGGTTCGTGCTCGAACACCGGGGTGCTGTCGTTCTCCTGGCGGCTCATTCTGGCGCCCGGATTCGTGCTCGACTATCTGGCGGCGCATGAGGTCGCGCACCTCAAGGAGCTCAATCACTCGCCGCGGTTCTGGCGGCTGGTGGGCAAGCTCGATGCCGATTTCGAGCGCGCCAAGGCCTGGCTCGATGCCCACGGCACCGACCTGCACCGCTATGGCCTGGTCCCCAAGGCCCGCAACGCGCGCCGCCAGGACGGCGCCACTGGAAAGTGACGCAGCCGGCTGGCCCTGCCGGCTCGGCTCGTCATCTGGCGGATGGGTCCGCAGGGATCGCCTCAATCTCCAGATTCGCGATCAGGAACTTCGCGGTGCGGGGGTCATTCGGACCAAGGCGCACCGGTTCATCGTCGCCCCGTACGATCACCTTCTGGACCCGCCCGAGTGAGGCCGCCAAAGTCTGGTCAAACATCCCCTTGCCCCCGGGCGGGGACGGCAGCGCCAGCTTGAGCCGATCCTTCGTCCCAATGATTTCGAGACTTAGATTATTCTTTCCGGTCGGCCAGTATTCGAACGAAATGCGCCGTCTCAGAACCGCTTCGCCGATATCGATCTCGGACAAGGTGAACACGATCTCGTCCTTGACCCAGAACCACCATCGCGGCCCGTCAGTCTCCCGGTCATAGCCGCCCTTCACGGAACTGATCTCGGCATATTGGCCGTCTTGACGCGCGACCATTGCGAGATTGCCGGCCCGCCAGATCAGCCTTTGGCGGACGCCGGCCGGAACCAGCGTCACGGGGACGATGATATAGGCGGCCGACTTGCGCGAAGGATTGCGATCTCCCGGCGGCAGGTGGGGAGAGATGTAAGCGTCATCGAGCCAATCTGCGGTGACATGCACATCATACAGCATATAGCTCAAGAGCTGGCGCAGTTTGACGAATTCACCGCTCATGTCGAGATAGACGACTTCGCCGGGGCGCAGATGCTGCATGACGTTGGCGCGAATGCTCAGCAAGGTCTCGAAGATCGGGCGATCGGCTCCGAGTTGGTCGGTGATAGGCATCATGCGGTCCGCGGCGACAACGTAGTTGCGCAGCAGCCCTTGCGCGAGGACAAGAACGAGGATCGCCGTTATCAGGTGTGAGCGCGAGCTGGTCATGAGGCGCGCCAGCATGGCGGCGATCAAGACCGCTGCCACCGGAGACGCCCAGCCTGCCAGCTTGAACTCGCTCCAGGACTGTCCCTTTCCGAGCGGGAACGGCGCGGGCACCATGTAACGGAAGTAGACAAATCCGGCGATGCACAGCGCGGCGAAGCACAGAAGCGGCAGCGCGGCCGTGATATCGGCTCGTCTTGGATGACGCCAAGTCCATAACGCCAGGGCCGCGAGGCCGATCATGAACGCGATATCGAATGCAGGCCGGCCGCCGATCCATTCGACGACGTCTCCGCTGCCGCCGTGAATGCCGACGGCATGACCGAGGTATTCGATGACCGACCAATCCACCGGCCATCCGACGAGGGCATTCGCTTGCTCGACGATGGCGCGAGCAGCCCGGAGCGCCTCGATGTTCATGAGCGCGACCGCGGCAACGACCGAGCCTCCGATGAGCTTCATCAGCTGGA
Organism: uncultured Alphaproteobacteria bacterium; assembly: GCA_963725185.1. GTDB lineage: Bacteria > Pseudomonadota > Alphaproteobacteria > Rhizobiales > Xanthobacteraceae > VAZQ01. The sequence continues at coordinate 442,057 of CAVRXO010000006.1, read as the reverse complement.
GCCGATTTTGCGGTGCGACAGCGAGAATGATTCCCCCCGCCATGAGCAATCCGAGCGCAACGAACGGCGATTGCTCGCTATAGGCAGTTACGACGACGGCAAACAGACCGCCCAAAGCCAGTCCGGCGCGCCAGTGCGCAGTTCGCGGCAGCGAACCCGCCGGCCTGGTGAATTCCACAAGGAGTGCGCCGGCGAGCGCCAGGCATGCGAGCGCAACCGCGCTGCCCAGAAGTTGGGGCAGGAAGCCCTTGATCATGGCAAAGACCGCGCCACCGGCACCGGTTCCCGGCAGACAAGCCAGCAGATAGCCGTGCAAAGGCCGCACACGGGCAAACAGCGAGGCGGCAAAGACCGTGGCCAGCGAGAATGCGCCCGCCGCGGCGGCGACCGTCACCGGATAGGCGACGTAGGACCACCGCAGCCCGGCCATGGCCTGTATCCAGCCGAGCAGGTAGGACCCGCCCATTCGGAAGTCGGCCTGCTGATAGAGCGAGACTTGGCTCGAATACGGCTTGATATCATCTGGGCGGATCTTGTCGGAAAAGGCATGCGTCTGCAGCCAATTGCCGTGCGCCAGGTACGTGAAGGCGTCATTGGCGCTGTCGAAGCCCCCAAAACGCCAGACGCACATCAGGATGGCCGAACCGGCGACGATTGACAGCGCGGCCACGATGGCGGCATGCAGCGCCGCCTCGGCGCGGCGCCGCTCGCACATCCACGCCAGCATGGCCCCACTCGCCATGACGGCCGCCACCGCGGTCGGGAGGGTCGCGAAGCCGATCAGCCGGCCGACATGGGAGGCGACCAGCACCAGCAGCCCTAGCCCCAGCGCCGGCGAAAGATAAAGGATGGCTCGCGGCCGCAGCCGATAGGGCAGGAGGCGGGCCAATTGCCGGCCCATCAAGGTGACCGCCACCATCAGCAGAATGAGAACGGTCGCAACCTCAAATGCAATCGTGGGCGGAAAACCGTCTGATGCCATTTTTGATTGCTTGCGCTTCCGCGGGGATGGGTATTGGGCTTGGTTCGACGTACTCTCGGGATTGGGGATCCGGCATTGTGTCGCGAGCCGGCACTCAGCCTCGGGGCGTAGCGCCTCGGCGGACCGCTTCCGTCATAGCGGCTCCGGTGGCCGGGCTGCTAGCGAGCAGGCGTTCGTGCTAGGGGTGAACGCGGCCTTTCTTGGGACCGCCCGAGAGCCGCGGTATCGCATTCACTGACTGCCTGCCCCAAAAAATGGCCTTCAACTCGACCATCTTCATCTTTCTGTTTGCCCCGGTCGTCGTGCTTCTTGCCCTGGTTGTTCCCCGCCGGGCGGCCAACGCGTATCTCTTGGCCGCCAGCATGCTGTTCTATGCCTGGGGCGAGCCGAGGTTCGTCTTCGTCGTGCTGGCATCGGGGCTCGCCGACTACCTGATCGCATCCGTCATCGCGCGCCCTTCTGCGGCCTCGGCGCGCGCATTGTGGTTGGGGCTCGGCGTCTGTGTCAATCTCGGGCTCCTGATTTACTTCAAATATGCAGCGTTTTTCATCCAGACCCTAGGCGCGGTGCTCGGTGGCCTGCGGATTCCTCACCCCGAGATCATCCTGCCGCTCGGCATCTCCTTCATCGTTTTCGAGAAGATCACCTACATCGTCGACGTCTATCGTGGCACGACGCCGCCTGCCCGCAACGTTCTCGATTATCTGCTCTTTGTCTTTTTCTTTCCCAAGATGCTGTCCGGGCCGATCATCAAGTATCATGAGATCAGCGAGCAGATCCAATCGCGGCGCATCGCCCGCGAAGACGTTGAAGTCGGCGTGTCACGCTTCATCGTCGGGCTCGCCAAGAAGGTCCTGGTCGCCGACACGCTGGCGGGCGTCGCCGACAAGGTGTTCGCGGCGCCGCTGGAGCAGATAGGTTGCGCCGATGGCTGGCTCGCGGCGCTGTGCTTCGCGATAGAGATCTATTTCGATTTTTCCGGATATTCGGACATGGCGATCGGTCTCGCCAGGATGCTCGGCTTTCGGCTGCGGGAGAACTTCAACCAACCCTATCTCGCGGTTGGCTTCACCGAGTTTTGGCAGCGCTGGCACATCTCGCTGTCGAGCTGGATTCGCGACTATCTTTATATTCCGCTGGGCGGCAACAGGCGGTCGCCGGCGCGGGTCTACGCCAATCTTTGGATTTGCTTTCTGGCCTCCGGCCTGTGGCACGGCGCGAGCTGGACCTTCGTGATTTGGGGTGCCTATCACGGTCTGTTCGTGTCGGCCGACCGGTTGATCCTGCGGCGCGTCTGGCTCCGTATCCCGCGCGTGGCGGGGGTAGCCGTTACCTTCCTTCTCGTGGTCATCGGCTGGATTTTCTTCCGGAGCGGCAGCTTCGGCCAGGCCGTGACCATGCTCGGCATCATGGCGAACCCTTGGCGGCCATCGGAGCTCATCGATTTGTGGGTGACGAACGACATCTATCTGTGTCTCGTCGTCGGTTTCATCGTCTCGTTCGTGCCCTGGCCATGGGTCGAGGACGCCGCCGCGAAGCTGCCCGAGATCGGGGTGGGGGCGGTGCGACAGGCCGGCATCCTCGCCCTGTCGCTCTGGGTGTTTGGCCAGTTGTTCACGGCATCGTTCAAGCCGTTTCTCTATTTTCGCTTTTGATCCGTGAAGAAATCTCTCACCATCGCGTTTCTGCTCGCCATGCTGGGGCTGGTGCTCGCGCCGGGAGCAGCGCTGGTCGCCCGCTTCATTCCGTTCGGCCCGATCCAATTTTTGACGACAGGTATGCTTTACGGGCAGGTGCCGGCCGCAAAAGAGCCGGAGATCAGTTTGGCGGCGATCTCAAGCGGCCGGGCCCAGGCCTTGCTCGAGCCCTGGCTCGCCGAGCGCATGGGATTGCCGCGCGAACGACTGATCCGGATCAGCAACCTGTTCGACTTCTGGGCCGGCCGCTCCTCCAATCCGAACATTCTGGTCGGCCGCAACAACGAGCTCTACACGCGCGAGCAGCTCAACGACTGGTGCCTGCACGGGAATACCGACTACGTCGACGACCTGGCGCGCCGTCTCGTCAAGGCCAGGCAGCGGCTGCAGGCGCTCGGAAAGGCGTTCGTGTTCGTCATCAGCCCGAGCAAGGCGGCCATGTCGCCCGCGAACATTCCGCGCTACTGCCGTCCTCCGGCAACGCCACGGGCGATCGATCGCCTGATGGCGCGCCTCCCGGCGGACTACCCGGTTGTTGATTCCGAAACGATCCTGTGGACCGCGCAGCAGGCCGGTGGATGGCCGGCTTTCGGGCAGTACGGACAGCACTGGAACGGCATCGGTTATTTCTACGCCACCCGCGCGGTCGTGGATGAGCTCGAACGGCAGCTCAAGCGGACGATCGGGCGCCTCGAGCTTGCGCAGGTAATGGTCGACGACCGGCCCACCGGTAGCGATGCCGATACCGGCCTACTTCTCAATCTGCCCGTCGAGCTGCGACCGACGAGCCCGCATGCGATACTTGCGGTCAAGAATCGTGGCGAGCCGATCGACGTCATGATCGTCGGCACCAGCTTCTCTGGCGGGCTGATAGATGTCATGATGCGCCAACGGCTCGCCAGTGAAATTACGCTTTTGAATTACTTCCGTTTCCCCGTCGCCTATTCGTCGGCCGACCGGCCTGGAGTAGCGCTCGATCAGCCGGCGGCGGCTCTTTTCCCGGCGGCGCTGCGCCAGGTCAACGCCGTCATTCTTGAAGTCAATGCGCCGGCCCTGACCTCCCTTCACGTCCCGGCGTTACTCGACGCCGTCAAGGCGCTGCATTGAAGCTTGTTCGTCGGTGGGCAAGTCTTGCCTGCCGGCAGATTGCAATGCAGTTCTCAAGGACCATCGTGAGTCAGCTCAGCTCCGCGTGCAGGGTCTTGAAGTGGTCGAGCACGAAGATGAAGAGGGCTGCGAACTTTAACATGTTGTGGCTGCTTTTCCCGCCGGCGCGCTCGAAGTGGCTGACCTCGACCTCGGCGACCGGCAAACCCAGCTGCCTGGCTCGGGTGTACAGCTCGGGATTGGCAAGGTTGATGCGATGCACGATCTTGGCGCCTGCGGCAAAGCGGCGATCGAATGCCCGGAAACCGCAATTGAGGTCGTGATACGGGTAGCGCAGGAATATCTTGCCGAGAATGTTGAATATCTTCGAGAACATCCGGCGTTGAATGGAATCATGGCGGACGCGGCGCCAGCCGATGACCAGGCTCGCTCCCTGGTCGAGCTTGGACAGGAAACGAGGAATGTCACGTGCCGTGTGTTGCCCGTCGGAATCCATTATGATCACGCGCTCGCCGCGCGCTTCGCGCATGGCGGTTGCGCAAGAGCCGGAATAAAGCCGGTTGCTGTCGTGTCGGATCAGGCGAAGCCCCGGACAGCTCTCCGCCAGCGCAGCTATCAACGTGGGCGTATCGTCCGAAGATGCATTATCGATGAGCAGCAGTTCCCATGGTTCCCCAATGTCCCGCAGCGCGGCCATTGATTGAGTGACGACATCGACGATTATTTCCGCCTCATTGTAGGCAGGCAGCGCCAGCGTAATAATGAACTCCTCCCGGTTTCTTCGATAGCTTTTCGCGGATATGTCGCGCCGTCTCGACGCCGGAAGCCATCGCGGCATCAGACCAGATGAACTTCCAATTTCCGTAGAGCCCCATGGGCTCGATGCTTTGCGACTTCAGCCAACCGGCGACATGCTCGGAAGCGCGCTTGCGATTGTGATCGGGAATCACATAGGCGTAGCGGACCGGCACGCATGCAACCATGCGGACCGCGGAGGCCGGCAGCCGCAAGACCCGGCAAATCTTCTCGACAGTGTCGTCAACGACGCCCTGATCGCAGTCCGGCTCGTCGCAGTGCCGGTAGACTTCCGCCTGGAGCGCGGTGAAGCTTTGGCCGCCACCGGTGAGGTTGGTCGGAATCGAGACCCGCGATGCCGGAACGTCTTCATCATAAACGTAGAACCAGTGATAGGGCGTCGCCTCGGGGCGATCGATGATCATGTTGACGCACCAGAGCTTGGTCCATTTCAGCAGCATCGCCGCTTGGCGGACGCTCGAAGGCGCACTCGCGATCATCGCGACCAGGTCCGGCATGGGAATAGAGCTGGCCAGGATCTCGTAATGCTCGCTGCGGCCGGAAGCGAACGTCACCTTGCGCGCCGCTGCGTCGACCGCGACGGCTCTTTCGCCCAGGTTGACGGCGATCTTGCGGAAGGATGGTGCGAACAGTCCGAAGAATCCTCCCGTTCTCGGATAACGGAAACTGGCGAATACCGTCTGCGTCTCGATCTGTTTGGCGATTGCGCCATGGATGACGCGATCGACCTGCGCCGGCAGCAGCCTTCCCCCGAGCCAGTCGACGCCCAGCTCCTCCATGCCTACCCGCCAGTATTTGGCGGTGTATCGCGAATAGTAATTGCGGGCCAAATACTCGCCATATTGGCTCGCGCACCAATGCGCGTAGTCGGCGGCACCACGGTCGACGGCCGTCATTTGAGCGCGCACGAAGTCCGTCAGGGCGGCAATTCTTATGTCCTCGGGAAGCTGGTGTAGATGGTTTTGGATCGGATAGTCGAACCATCGGCCGCGATCGTAGTTCGCCGTGCGGCCGATTTGCTCGATGACGTCATCCCTGGTCCCCATGCCGACGCGGGCATGGAATTCCGAATCCCGGCTGTGACTGATGTGGGCGCCTTGGTCAAAGTCGACACCGCCCAACGCATGGCCGGCGACATGCCCGCCCACGGCGGCTGCGGCTTCGAATACGCGCGCGGCCCGCAGCTCCAGCGCGCAACCCAGGCCCGCAAGCCCCGCCCCCAGAACGAGCACCTCGTGCCCCGCAACCTCACCGCCACTCATCCAGCGCCCGTCCCCAGGGGCCATCCGACCAGCGGCGCCCACGTAGATTCACCTAGTTCGCGGTGGCGGCAGTCGCCTCCGGAAACGCCCGACGTTCCGTCGAAGTGCGAAGTAGGTCCCCCTCGACGTTTATCGTAGTCGCCGGCTCCGCAGCAAGTCCACTCGAATCCCGCGCCGTCGTAATGCACGACTTTCCTCTGTTGCATGCTTGCCCCCGCAAGCTACTCTGCCGCCGTTCTGGTCGCGGACCCGGAGGACGAGAGATTTGCGCGCGTGCTGGTGCGGAAACGCCGATGTGCTGCCCTTCGGTTCCGGGTACGGCGAATGCCGGGCGTGTGGAACCCTGGTCAATCTCGCCGACATCTCTTCCGACCAATTGCTCGTCCATGACGACGAAAAGGATTTTTACGGCAGGAACTATTGGCTCGAGCGTCAGGAGTCCCGTGGTTATCCACACATCCACGCCCGTGCCCGGCATGACCTGACCGAACGCAATTTACATTGGCTCGGTGTGCTATTGCGATATCGCCTGCCGCCGGCCGTTGCGCTCGAGGTCGGCTCCGCGCATGGCGGCTTTGTCGCGCTGCTGCGCGAGGCCGGCTACGAGGCTTCCGGCATCGAGCTCAGTCCCTGGGTGGTCGAGTTCTCGCAAGGAGCCTTCGGGATACCGGTCCGGGCGGGACCGATCGAAAATCTCGATCTGGCGGCGTCGAGCCTCGACATCGTGATCCTCATGGACGTTCTGGAGCATCTGCTTGCGCCGGCAGCGACGATCCAACGTTGCGTGGACCTTCTAAAGCCCGATGGCTTGCTGCTGATACAAACACCGCGCTTCGATGACACAAAGACCTTTGATGCTCTGGTCGAGAGCCAAGACCGATTTCTCGAGATGCTGATCCCGGACGAACATATCCATCTCTTCAGCCGGCGATCGGTCAGCGAGCTTTTGCGACGCGTCGGCGTCGAGCACGTGTACTTCGAGCCGGCGATTTGTGCGGACTACGACATGTTTCTTGTCGCTAGCCGGACGCCTCGTCCGCGCGCCAATGCTCCGGAAGCTGTCGAAGCGGCGCTGCTGTCGACGCCCCACGGACGGGTCGCGCTGGCGCTGCTGGATCTTCGAAGACGCGAATTGGAGCTGGCCGGCAGGCTGGAAGCCGCCGACTTCGATCGCGCGGCGCGGGGCGGGCAGGTCGAGAGCTTGACGCAGATGCTGCGGCAATCGGAGACCGACCGGGTCGCGCGCGGCGAGCAGATTGAGACACTGACGGCCGCGCTGGCGCGTTCGGAATCCGATCGCGCGGCGCGACACGAGCAGATTGAGACATTGACGGCGGCGCTGGCGCGTTCGGAATCCGATCGCGCGGCGCGATACGAACAGATTGAGACGTTGACGGCCGCGCTGGGGCGTTCGGAATCCGATCGCGCGGCGCGACACGAGCAGATTGAGACGTTGACGGCCGCGCTGGGGCGGTCGGAGTCCGATCGTGCGGCGCGACACGAGCAGATTGAGACGTTGACGGGCACGCTGGCGCGTTCGGAATCCGATCGTGCGGCACGGCAGGAGCAGATTGAGACTTTGACGGCCGCGCTGGCGCGGTCCGAATCGGACCGCGCGGCCCGGGGCGCGCAAGTCGATACGCTGACCGGCATGGTTCGTCGGTCGGAGGCGGACCGAGCGATCGACCGTGATCGCATCAAGGCATTGATGGCACAGGTGGCGCGATTGGAGGCCGACCAGGAACGGTTTCGCGCCCTGCTATCGCGATGGCCGCTTCGTTGGTTGCGCCGCCTGTGTGGTTGGCCGCAGGCCGAGACGCCGCCCGATCGGCGTCCGGGGGCCGATCTTCGGACAATCGCGGTGGACTTGACCCCCCTCTTGCCTGGCGCGGACAACGGTGGGGCAAAGATATTCGTGCTCGAGTTGCTGCGACGTTTAGCCGAGCTATATCCAGCGACTCGATTCGTGTTGTTGACCCAGCGAGCGTCCCACCAGGAGCTGTCCGCGTTGGACCGCGAGAACGTGCGCCGCTTGGTGGTTGTGGAGCCCGTGGCGGACAAGCCTCCGCGGCAGCTCCCGCGGCTCCTTGGGTTCCTGCCGCGGCCGGCAACGGTGCTCGCGGGCCGCGTCGTTCGCAGGTTACGTTCGTTGATCGAGCGCCGACGCCCGAGGACACTGCTGCGGGACTTGCGTGCGAATTTGCTGTTTTGCCCGTTTACAGCCCCCACCTGGTTTGAGCCGGGGGTTCCAACCGTGTGCACGATCTATGATTTGCAATACAAGGCCTATCCGCAATTCTTTGCCCCCGAGGAGTGCGCCGATCGCGGCCGAACCTTCAAGGAGGCCTGCCTTCGGGCAACGGTCTTGGTGGCAATTTCCGACTATTCCCGACGTGTCGCAATCGCCGAGGGCGAGATCGACCAAGCGGTGATTCGCACGATTCATTTGCGCATGGCGAAGCGGAGCTCGCCGAATGCCGTCCAGCCGAGCGAGGTGCTCGCGACCCTTGGCCTGGCGCGGGGAAGATATCTGATCTATCCCGCGAACTTCTGGCGGCACAAAAATCACGAAATGCTGCTGACCGCCTTCGGGATCGCGTGTCGCTCGGGTATGCCGGCGGATATAAAGCTGGTGTGCACGGGGGCGCCAGGCCAGCGACAGCAGTGGTTGAAGAGCGCCGCCGACCGGATGATGCCGGGCCGGAGGGTACTGCTTCCCGGGTTTTTGCCGGACGCGGATTTCTCGACGTTGCTGGCCGACAGCCTGGCCGTGGTGTACCCGTCGCTCTACGAGGGATTTGGGTTGCCGCTGATCGAGGCGATGGCGGCCGGCGTTCCGGTGGCCTGCAGCTCGGCAACGTCGCTTCCCGAAGTCGGCGGTGACGCGGTCATGTATTTCAATCCGTGCGTCCCGACCGAAATGGCCGAGGCGATGATATCGCTTGTCGAGGATGACCGCCTTCGCGGCAATCTGATTGCGGCCGGAAAGGAGCGCGCCAGCCAATTTTCCGATTCGGAAGGCATGGCACGGAGCTATTGGGAGGTGTTTCAGCATGCCGTGGACAATCCGCGACGCGGGAATTTGCTGACCGGCGCCTACAGGGACGGTTGGTCGGGACCCAAAGTGATGATCCAGGTTGCTCCGGACGAAGCGACCGGCACGCTGGAGATCGAAGTTGCCGCTCCGGAATGGCACCCGGCACGCCGGCTGACCGTTCGATTCGCTCGGGGGCGTTCGTTTGCTCTCGCGCGCGGCGGTCGCGTATTGTGCTCCGTGGATGTGGATGCGGCCGGCGGATGCTATGAAGCGACCATCGCTCCCACTTTCGTTCCTGCACATCTGGGGCTTGGCGAGGATCAACGAGAGCTTTCGGCTTTGTTGGTGCGTTGCAGTATCATCCGCGCCAGCGGCGGACGCACCGAGCTGTTTCCGATACCATGAAGATAACCGTAATAACCCCCTCGCTCAATCAAGGGCAGTTCATCGGTCGAACGCTGAAAAGCGTGGCAATCCAAACCGGGGCTGCGATCGAGCATCTGGTGGTGGATGGTGCCAGCACGGATGATACCTTGACGATACTCAAGGCCGCCGGTTGCGGCGCTCGATGGATTTCTGAAAAGGACAAGGGTCAAGCGGACGCGGTAAACAAGGGGATCCGGGCGACCGACGGCGACATCGTCGGCTGGCTGAACTCCGATGATATCTATTACCCGGGTGCGCTCGCGCGCGTAACCGAATTTTTCGCGGCCAATCCGTCCGTCGACGTGGTGTATGGCATGGCCGACCACCTCGACATTTCCGATCGCCGCATCGACTCGTACCCGACCGAGCCCTGGGATTTCGAACGGTTGAAAGAACGCTGCTTCATCTGCCAGCCGGCGCTTCTGTTCCGCCGGCGGCTGGTGGAGCGACATGGGATGCTCGACGAGAATTTGAACTATTGCATGGACTACGAATATTGGTTGCGGCTCGGCAAGGCCGGGGTACGGTTTGCTTATCTGGAGAGCAGCCTGGCCGGCTCGCGGATGTACGCCGAGAACAAGACCATAGGCGCCCGGGTCGCGGTCCACCGTGAAATAAACGACATGCTGAAGGCCACGTTGGGCTTGGTCCCTGATCGGTGGCTGTTCAACTATGCACATGTCGTGGTGGAGGAGCGAGTCGGCGGACGCTGCGGATCACGCCACGCGGTGCTCGAAATCGCAGTCAGGTCGATCGCCGCGGCGCTACGCTGGAATCGTTCGGTTTCGCTCGAGATGTGGAAGCAGATAGACGGCTGGGTTCTTTCGGGCGCTCGGAGATTTTTGCGGCGCGCGCTGTTCAGGACATGACCATGAATGGCGGCATTCTCCTGCGCCGGCGCCACCAATTCGGTGGCATATGGTAATGCACATCGGCTTTGATGTCTCTCAGACCGGAGTCGGACGGGCCGGATGCGGAAGTTTTGCTCATGCGATGGCGCGCGCGCTCCTCGAGCTGGCGCCGCAGCATCGGTATTCGTTGTTTCCGAGCTTCGGAGACTTCTATTTCGACGACATGCTGCCGATTGAAAATCCCTATCCCGGAGCCGACGTGCGCTACGGTCCGCGGCACCGGTCGCGGGAGGCGGCGAATGCGTTTTGGGCGAGGCCCGACGTGGAAGCCTGCCTGGATCGGCCCGACATCCTGCACTCCAATAATTTCTGGTGCCCAACCCAGCTCGAACACAGCCGCCTTGTCTACACATTGTATGACCTGGGATTTGTGGTCGAGCCGGGCTGGACCACCGAGGCAAACCGCGTCGGCTGCTTCGAAGGCGTATTCCGATCCGCCGTGGCGGCCGACTGGGTGGTGGCGATTTCGGAGGCCTCCCGGGCGCACTACTTGAGGGTCTTTCCGCATTTCCCGGAGGACAGAATTCGCGTCGTCCATCCGTGCTCTCGATTCGCGGGGGTCGGGTCGGCTGGTATCCGTCCCAAGGCGCTGGGAGACGTTGTGGCCGGCGGCTATTGGCTCAGTGTCGGCACCATCGAGCCCAGGAAAAACCAGCGCCGCCTGGTCGAGGCCTATGCCGGCTATCTGGCGGCGGGAGGCGTGCCCATGCCGCTGGTGATCGCCGGCGGAGAGGGCTGGCTGATGGACGACTTTCGGTCCTACGTCAGCAAGCTGGAAGTCGGCGCGCAGGTCGCTTTGATCGGCTACGTGTCGGACGAGGAATTGGTGTGGCTCTATCGTAACTGCTACGCGAACTTGTATCCGACCTTGTTCGAGGGCTTCGGTTTGCCTGTTTTGGAGGGCATGCAATTCGGCGCGGCGACGATCGCCTCAAGCTCGACCTCGATCCCCGAGGTCGCCGGCGGGGCTGCGATCCTGCTTGACCCTTGCGATACCGCAGCCTGGACGCAAGCAATGCTGGGATTGGCAGCGAAGCGAGCGCAGCGGGACGGCTTGAGCGCAGCGGCGCTGGTGCAGGCGGATCGGTTCGAATGGAGGCGAAGTGCCGGTGTGCTGCTGCAAGTCTATGAGGAAGCGCTGGCGGCTCCGAAGCGGATAGCCGCAAGCCCGTGACGTGTCGTTGAATCGCCGATTGCGGCTCATCTCCTACTTGCCCGCCAGACGATAAATCGAATAGGGGCCGTAGCGGGCCAATGCCCCGCGATCGTCTGAAAATCGAGCCGCGGCGGGGGATGGCGCAATGACGATGGCGTAGTCATAGCGGCGTTCAAGCTCTCTCCAAGCATCAGGAGACTGCTTGGCCAGTCCATCCCAGAATTCTCGGGCGCGAGCGCGCGATGCCGGCGGCAGATAGGCGTCCGCGCGCAGCGGGAAAAAGTCGAAATCGACATTTTGCCCCAGCATCGCGGCCAACTGCTGCTCCGGCGGCAACAAGACAAACCGCGCTTGGGACGGCAAAGCTCTGACGAAGGAGATCAAAAGGCTCACGCTGGCGTCGAGCGGCTGCCACGCCGAGCGCACGTAAAAGGCGATCGCCGGCGTGTTGATGGCGGCGATGGCGAGGAATATCGCGACGAGGCCGTATTTGGCGAGACGTCTATGCGGCAACGGTATTTTATCGAACAGAGATTGCAATCCGACGCTGGCCGCCACCACGAGCACGATGCGCAGCCAAAGGCCCGATTTGAGCCCCGCGTCCGGATAGCCCAAGAACAGATAAGCTGTCGCCCCCACCAGTGAGAGAATGATCGAGTTTGCGAGCTGATGAAGAGCCGAGCCGATACGCAGCCGTCGCAGATTCGTGCCCAAGGTTGCCGCGCCGACGCACGCCAATGGAAATCGTAAGGCCGAAGCATCCCACCAGGTACGGCCATTGCGTCAGATGCGCCGGCGCCGCCAACAGCGGCCCCACGCCGCTTGACCACGCCATGGCTTCCAGCGCGAAGGGGAGAACGACAATCGCCGGCACGCTGCACAAGGCGGCCCAGGCGAGCAACTGCGTCCCGAACAAGTCGCTCTTGCGCTCTTGGCCGGCGAGGATCAGCAGAACGCCAATTCCCAGCGCATAGGAAACGATCAGATGCGGCAGCAGGATCAGGCTCGACAGGGCGCCCGCCGACGTCGTCGTGGCTGAGATCAGGATTCGGGCCCAATCCGTTCGCAGGTCCCGCACCGTCGCAATTGCGCCCATCGACATCAGCGCGCACAGGACCGCAAAAATGTGCTGCGGAACGTAGATCGCCGATAGGAATGTTTCGTCCACCCAAAGCTGATCGCGGACGATGCCCTCGGCGTGCAACGCGAAGCCGATTGCCGGAACGGTATGCACGAAGATCGGAGTGAAGCCTCCGGTCCAGGTCGAGAGCAGTGCGGCGCCTATGCGAGCCACGGATGAGCCGCAAGCCAGGCAGACGATGTCGAGGACGGTCAATGGCAGGGCAGCAGCGACGGCCACCGCAAAAACCGGGAATGTCTGAAAGACGGCCAGCGGGTTGACGAACAGTTTCGCGATGGCGGCCGGCGGACCGTAGAACAAGAAATTGTAGGCGAACGGCTCGCCGTAGAAAAACGGATTGGAGACCGGCCAGCCTGTGGCCTCAAACAAGGCGCGTTCGGCAAAGAGGTGCTTGGGCAGATCGAAGATATCGGGAAGATTAAGAGTCGGTGCTACGGCATATTCTCCGATGGGCCAATAGACCAGGCAAACGCAAGCAATCCACGGCAACACGATTGCGTAGAGGCTCGGGCTCGCTGCTCCGAAACAGGCGCGACCAAGGAAATTTCGCCATCCATCCTTGAAATGACGCAAGCAGGCGAGCAGGGATGCGATGGCGCCGACGGCGGCCAAGAGTATCGCGGTGCTTTCACCTCCGCCAAGAAAGCGCAGGGACGCCAGCAGCGCCAGCCCGAGGGTCGAATAGCCAAGGACAAAACAGCCGCCGAACAGCGAGAACTGGCTCATTCCGGCCAGCGCAAGAAGTCCCCGACCGAGGAGGGAAATCGCGATCCACGCGGCTATGCTGGCCAAGTATATCATCGAGTGCGTTTCTCGGCGCCGTTGTGGACGGGAACTGAAGGCGTGGGCTGCTGTCCACCTCGAATCGCGCTGCCGCAAGGCGCCAGCCTAGCGGCCTTTACCCTGGAGTCCGAATTTCCACAGGCAAGCCACGATGGCAGGGGGCGATTGGCGCAGGCGATCAAGCCGGGTATTCCTTCGCCAGGCGCCGAATCGGTAATCGGGAATTAGCGAGTGCTGCACGCCATCGCGACCGCGTCTGCGCCGTTTGCGCTGCTTGTGCTCAAGACTGCGTTGGTCACGATGGCCGCGGAGCTTCTGGCGCCGTCGGCACGCGGGCCGTTGGCGGCTTGGCTGATGGCCTGGACGGCATTGCTGGCGCTCCAGATCGTCTTCCTGCTGCTGCTCTCGCCGTTCGGCGCCGTTACCGGGACGGCGACGTGGCTCTTCTTTGCCGCCGTCGGCGGCGCGCTGTGGCTGCTGCGTCATCGGTTCGAACGCGCGCCCCGTCAGGTGCTGCGAGATCTGCGGCACGCCGGTCCGGGCGCATGGGTCTTCGTGTTTGTTGCGCTGCTGATGACGGCCAGGGCCTTCGTGTTATCGGATTTTACCTGGGACGCTCAGACCTACGGGATGCCGCGCTTGGCGATCTGGATGCACGCCGGTTCGATCCTGGTCGATATGCCGACGGTCCAAATCAATATCATCGCCAACGAATGGAATGGCGAGCTGAACGCCCTCCCTTATGGCTTGGTATCAGGCAATCTGCAGGGTTTCGCCTTTGGTAACGTCGAGATTTTGCTGGTCGCATTCCTGGCGGCGTTGTGGCTTGCCGAGGTGCTGGGCGCTTCACGCCGGGTCGCCGAGTTCACCGCGGCGACGCTGGTCGCGACGCCTGCCGTCATCGGGCTTGCGACCACCGTCAAGGGCGATCTTCTCGGCTGCGCCGCGATTTTGGTCGCGGTGGGGTGGACCGTGCAGCTGCGTTCGCAATTTGCGGCCGCCGCGGCCACGATGCTTATCGCGTCTCTGGGCTTGGCGGTTGGCGCCAAGATTTCACTGGTTCCGGGCGCTGTGTTGATCGGCATGGCGGCAGCCGGTTGGGGACGGCAACTGTTTTGGCGCCCCGGTTTTTATGCCTCGGCCTGCGCCGGCCTTGGATTGGCGGCCATATTCTGCGCGCGCTACATCGTCAACATCGCGGTTTTCCACAACCCGTTCATGCGCGCGGGGAATGAAGGTGCGGCTCCCGGGCTCGCTACGTTCACCGCGAACCTGCTCCAGACCATGGAGATGATGTTCAGGTTCTGGGCCCGGATCGGCGCCGAAAACGTGCCCACGCCATGGGCGCTGGCCGGCGGCTTCGGGGCCGCCGGGTTTGCCGTGCTGGCAGTCAGCCTGCGGGCGGTCGCGGGATGGCGGGCCCTGGTTGGACGAAGAGGGTTTGCGATCGCTCTCGCCCTGGTCTCCGAAGCCGTGACGCTATTCCTCGTGCCGGCCAAGCCCTGGAGCTTTCGCTACTCCCTGGCGTTTCCGCTGGTGGCAGTCGTGGCGCTTGCTTCTGCGTGGCCATATCCGAGCGGGCGTCGGCGGGATCTGGCATTTGGCTGCCTTGCCGTGCTCGTGGTCGGGATCAATATCGCCTCTTGCATGGTCCCGGGAGAAATCGTTCCGCCCCAGGCCACGCTCCAGGCCTGGAACCCTTTTGCCCTCAGCCCGCTGCAACGGGCGACTTTCATTTTCGGGTGGATGCTGCAAGACACCGGTGTTGCGCCCCTCGACCTCGATCGGGACGAGCCACTTTCGATCGCGATCCTCAATCCGGCCGACAGCCCCATCCTGCTCTTTGCGGGATCGCGCGCGCAGAATCGGATGATTCTCTCCAACTCGTTGGCAAATCTGGCCGCCTCGGTCAAAGTCGAAAATCCCGATTTTGTGGTCATCGGCAAGGGCAACCGGTTACGGCCGCTTGCTCCAGCGGAGCTAAGCGTCGGCGAATCCAACGGCTACGTGTGGCTGGTGGATAATTCTTGGTTCGCCATCGCGGTCAAATCGAGCCGCGTCGCCATCACCACCGCGGATGACCTGCAAGCGGTGAAGGGGCCGTGGCATCCCTGGAGCTCGGTCTCGCCGGTCGTTGCGCGATTCTCCCCTGAAACCATGACGGTTGAAAGCGATGCTCCGACCGACGCCGCGCTCTTGAGCGCCCCGCTCTCCGTTCCCGGTCTCCTGCTCGCGCGCGGGACACTGGTCGCCTCGGTGTCGGGCAATCTCGCATATGCCGCGCATGTGTCGGTTCATGGCAGGATGAGATTGGCCGGCATCCCTCCGGGCGGCGGAATGCGGCAATGGCGGTTTTTCAATGTTTTCGATGGCGGCGCCGATCCCTTTCAAATCAGCTTCGGCCTGGGCGGGTGGTCGCTCGGTGCCGGCACCGTGACGCTCACCGACTTCCAGCTCCTGCGAGTGATGATTCGATGATCACCGGACCGGTTGTGTGAATTCCGCCGCCGCTCCTGCCGGCGCGAATATCACGCATGCACGTTATTTTCTGGCGGCGGGCATACCCGCCATGCTACCTGCGCCGCGGGGGGTGTCGTGGGGCTGCCGCAGTGCCGAAGACAGCGCTAATCACTGGAGTTACCGGTCAGGACGGAGCGTACCTTTCCAGGCTTTTGCTGAAGAAGGGCTACCGCGTCGTCGGGGCGGTGCGTCACGGAGTCTCTCAAAACTTGGAGCGCCTCAAGTACCTGGATGCGCACCGGGATGTGGAGCTCATCGAGCTGGAGCTGCTCGAGGTGACAAGCCTGATCAGGGCGATCGAGAAGCATCGGCCGGACGAAATCTACAATCTCGCCGCGCAAAGCATGGTCCCGCTTTCGATCGAAGAACCGATTTATACATTGGACGTCAACGCGCTCGGTTTCGCTCGATTGCTTGAGGCCGTTCGAATCGCGAAGCCCGACGCTCGCGTCTACCAGGCATCAAGCTCGGAGATGTTCGGCATTCCCAATGAATGCCCGCAAACCGAGACGACAGCGTTGCGGCCACGCAGCCTGTACGGTGTCGGCAAGGTCGCGGCCCACTGGCTGGCGACGAACTATCGGGAAATCCACGGTCTTTATACGGTTTCGGGCATTCTGTTCAACCACGAGTCGCCGTTGCGGGGACGACAGTTTGTCACCCGGCGGATCACTCTCGGGTTGGCCGAGGTGAAGCGCGGCAAGCGCGATGTTCTGACGCTGGGGAATCTCGATGCACGGCGCGATTGGGGCTACGCCGAGGAATATGTCGAAGGCATGTGGGTGATGCTTCAGCAGGACGTGCCCGGCGATTACGTGCTTGCTAC
Source organism: uncultured Alphaproteobacteria bacterium (assembly GCA_963725185.1). GTDB lineage: Bacteria > Pseudomonadota > Alphaproteobacteria > Rhizobiales > Xanthobacteraceae > VAZQ01. Next base: position 425,393 of record CAVRXO010000006.1, on the reverse strand, counting down.
CGGCAAGTCGCACTCGGTGCGGGAGTTCGCGCAGATCGCGGCTCGCCATCTCGACCTCGAGCTCGAATGGTCCGGAGCCGGCGTGGAGGAGATCGGGATCGATCTGAAGACCGGGCGGACCGTGGTGAAGATCGAGCCGGCGCGTTTTCGCGCCGCCGAGATCGAATCGAACGTCGGCAGTGCGAAGAAGGCACGCGAAAATCTCGGGTGGAGCTGCAAGGTCGATGTCAGGCAGCTCGCGCAGCGGATGGTGGCCGCGGACGACAGGCGGGTATGCGAAAATGATTGCCAAATATAGAAGATCATCTGATTGAGACTGATCCATCTGGACCTCGCGCATTGTTCTTGGTCCGTCTGCCGGCATTCTGGACGTTGGCGCAGCCGGGCGGACGCGACGGAAAGGCAACCTCACGCATGACCGGCGGCCGCATTATCTTCGACGTGTCCAGCATCGCACGCTGGACCGGTCCCGCCGTCGGAATTGCGCGTGTCGAGAATGCGCTCGCGGCTTACGCGATCGCGCAACGCGCGGATGTCGTCTTGTCGATCTACGATCCGGGAACAGGATTATTTCGCGCCCTCGACCCGAAATGGGCCGCGCAAGTCATCGGCTGGGATGCCTCGCTTGAGATCCTGCAGTTCGAATACCGGCGCGATCCCAAAAGGCTGCGCAACCGGTTGCCGTCGCGCTACTCGGGGTTCATGGCCCTGGAGCGCTGGCGCCTGACCAGCCGATATTCATGGCTCCGGCATGGCGTCGATCTCCTGCAGCGGACGCTGGTGCTTGAGCGCCGCTTGCAGCCGCCGTTCGCCGACGGCTCGGGCCGGCTTGCCGTTGTTCCGGCCAAGCTTGCGTTGGGCGAGACGCTCTCGCTTGGAGCAGGCGACCTCCTGGTGACCGCCGGTTACGACTGGTACCAGATGGATACCAACGCCATCAAAGCACTGAAGCAGGCATCCGGCTTCCGCTATGTCGCCATGTGCTACGATATCATTCCGCTCATGTTTCCAGCGTTCTACCGGGCAGCGGATGTTGCTACCTTCAAGACGCATTGGCGGGCGATGTTCGGGCTCGCCGACCGGATCATCGTCAATTCGCGCAGGGTCGCGGCCGACATCGCGGCATACTGCGCCGAGACGGCGATCCGTGCGCCCGACATCCGGGTCGTCCCGCTCGGCTACTCTCCGGCGCGTCCGGCGCAGGAGGCGCGCGTGCCGGAGGGTCTGGAGCGCGACCGTTTCGTGTTGTTCGTGAGCACGATCGAGCCGCGCAAGGGCCACGGGATGTTGATCAAGGTCTGGCGCCGGCTGCTCGCGGCCGGAATTCCGCAGCGCCACCGGTTCAAGATCGTGTTCGTCGGTCGGGTGGGATGGATGGTCGACGACATATTGCGCGAGCTCGAAGATATGCGCGGCTCGACCGGGACGCTGGTGCATCTTACCGATGTCGCCGACAGCGTGCTGGTCGGCATGTATCAGGCGTGCGCCTTTTGCGTTTACCCGTCGCGCTATGAGGGTTTCGGTCTTCCGATCGTGGAGGCCTTCTCCTACGGCAAGGCGGTGATCGCCTCCACCGGCGGCACCGTGCCGGAGACCGTGAACGGTCTGTCGCCTTGCTTGGATCCGGCTGATGAGGATGCCTGGTATCGCGAGATCGCGCGCTGGATCGAGGATCCGCAGGCGCGCGCGCCCTATGAGGCGCGTATCCGGGATACTTTCTCGCACCCGGATTGGGAGCACGCCGCGGCGCAATTTTTCGATGAGGTCAGCCGATAGCTCCGCCGGGCCGCGCTACCGCCGCCCGAACAAGCGTTCGAGCAGCCAGTTGTCGATGCTGGTGTTGCGTTTCCTCGCGACACCGCGCTGCGAGGTAGCGTCGGAGGGCGGTTTCGAGTAGTGTCACGCTCACACAAGGGAGCACTCGATGGCTACCGAATATTCGCGCATTACGCTCGACCCCACCATATTGTCGGGCAAGCCTGTCATCAGTGGGACCAGGCTATCGGTCGAATTCGTGATCGGACTGATGGCCGACGGATGGAACGAGGCCGAGATCATGGCCAACTACCCTGGAATAACTCATGACGACGTCATAGCCTGTCTGGCGTATGCGCGCGACACACTAAGCTCCGAGAAGGTCTTCCCGAGCGCAGCTTGAGATGCGCTTTCTTGCCAACGAAAATTTCCCTGGTAGGGCGGTCACGGCGCTCGTGGCGGCAGGGCATGACGTGGTGTGGGTGAGAGTTGCCGCCCCGGGTATGAGCTATTCGGATGTCCTCGCATTGGCAGCGCGTGACGAACGCATCCTGCTGACCTTCGATAAGGACTTCGGCGAACTGGCCAGGGCAGCGGCATTGCCAAGCACGTGCGGAGTGGTGCTGTTTCGCACGCCGATGCCAGAGCCTGACGATGTTGGCCAGCGGCTCCGCGACCTAGTCACGTCGCGCGACGATTGGGCGGGCCATTTCTCCGTCATCGAACCGGGCCGCATTAGAATGCGGCCCCTCCGGTAGCATTACAGGTCGGCATGGGGGGCGGCGAAGAAAGCACCCTCGCGCGCGAATAGTCGCCCGAAGGTCACCCCAGCCCGCACTGGCGTGCGCTGGCGCCCGAGTGGATTCGAACCAGCCTGCGCCTAACGTCGCCCGAACAAGCGTTCGAGCAGCCAATTGTCGATGCTGGTGTTGCGTTCCTGGCGCGGCGGCGCGCCTGACGATACTCCGATCGGCGCCGGCGGCACCGGTGCGCCGCCAGGCGCCAGAGCGCTCGCCACCCGCCCGGCGACAAGATCGTGGCGATGGAGAAGCCGCCGGGTTCGAGTTCCGGCAGGCCTGCGACCGGCACGCCTTGATGCGCGGGCTTCATGAAGTGCGACCAGATCTCCACCGGCAAGCCGCCGCCGGTGGCCTTGCGGGTCGGCGAGGAATCGTCATTGCCGAGCCACACGCCGGTCACCAGGTGGCTGGTATAGCCGATGAACCAGGCATCGCGGAAATCCTGGCTGGTTCCGGTCTTGCCGGCCGCCGGCCAGCCCGGCAGCTGCGCGCTGTGCGCGGTGCCGCTCTGCAGCGTCTCGTGCATCATCGTGTTCATCATGCCGACATAGCGCGCCTCGATGATCCGTCCGAAGCTTGGGTGCCACGCGGGTGTAGAGCGTCTTGCCGGCCTGCGGTGCGCACCCGTTCGACCACGTGCGGGGCGATCGCGATGCCGCCATTGGCGAAGGGCGCGTAGGCGGCGGTGAGCTCGATCAGGGAGACTTCCGAGGTGCCGAGCGCGAGCGATGGATTGGGATCGAGCTTGGAGGCGATGCCGAGCCGATAAGCGGTCTTGGCGACCGCGGCTGGACCGAACTCGAGCGTCAGGCGCACCGACACGGTATTGAGCGACTGTGACAAAGCCTGCGTCAGCGTCACCGGCCCGAGATATTCGCGGCCGTAGTTCTCCGGCCTCCAGCCTTTGAGCGCGATCGGCTTGTCCTCGCGCACGCTGTCGGGCGTGAGGCCGTGCTCGAGCGCGGTCAGATACACGAACGGCTTGAAGGCGGAGCCGGGCTGGCGCTTGGCCGCGACCGCGCGGTTGTACTGGCTTTCGGCGTAGTTCCTGCCCCCCACCATGGCGCGCACCGCGCCGTCCGGCGTCATCGCCACCAGCGCGCCCTGCTCGACGTCGAACTTCTGTCCCTTCTGCGTGAGCTCGTCGACCAGCGCCTTCTCGCCGGCCGCCTGCAGGGCGGGATCGATCGTGGTCTCGACCTTGAGATCGTCGTCCACGTGGCCGACCAGATCGTCGAGCACGTCCATGATCCAGTCCGCCACATAGCCGACCGTGCCGGCGCCGACCGGTTTCACCGCATGGGCGGGTTGCGCCATGGCGGACTTCGCCATGGTCTCGGTGATGAAGTCGGCGTCCGCCATGGCGGCCAGCACGATCTGGGCGCGGCGCTCGGCGCCGTCCGGATTGCGGCTTGGCGCGAGCCGCGTCGGCGATTTGACCAGGCCGGCCAGCATGGCGGCCTCGGCGAGCTTCACCTCGCGCGCCGGCTTGCCGAAGTAGCGCTGCGCCGCCGCTTCGACCCCGTAGGCGCCGGAGCCGAAATAGACCCGGTTGAGATAAAGCTCGAGAATCTCGTTCTTGCTGAACTTGCGCTCGATCCACAGCGCCAGCACCAGCTCCTGCAGCTTGCGCCAGAGCGTGCGCTGCTGGGTCAGGAACAGGTTCTTGGCGAGCTGCTGGGTGATGGTCGAGCCGCCTTGCTCGACGCCCCGGTGCAGCACGTCGGCGATGACGGCGCGGGTGAGGCCGAGCGGGTCGACGCCGTAGTGGTGATAGAAGCGGCGGTCCTCGATCGCGATGAAGGCGCGCGGCAGGTAGGGCGGCAGGTCCTTGAGCGAGACCGCGGCGCCGCCCATCTCGCCGCGCACCGCCAGCGGCTTGCCGTCGAGCCCGTCGATCTCGATCGAAGGCGGGCGCTTGGGGATGGCGAGCGATTGGATCGGCGGCAGGGTCGAGGCCACGAGCGCGATCGTGGCCCCCGCCATGATCACCCCCCAGAGCCCGAGCACCGCTCCCCAATAGACCAGGCGTCGCAGCAGCGGGCGGGCCGGCTCCCTGCGTTCGCCCTTGCGGGCGGACTTGCGCCCCGATTTGGCCGCGCCTTTGGGGCGAGCCGGTCGCGATCGCGAGTCGTCGGATTCGGCCACGCGGTGCTCCCCCTCGGCATCCGGGTGGCACCCTAGAGGGCGGGATTTAAGGGGCGGTTACCACGCTCAACCGCCGGCGCGGGCGCGGGCCGGCTTGCCGGTCTGGTCGTCCGGCCGGAACAGCTGGATGAGCGCGCGCTTGATCGCCGCCTGCCGGGTCGCCGACGTGATCTTGGCCCCGAACAGATCGGTGATGTAGAACACGTCGACGACGCGCTCGCCGAACGTCGCCACATGGGCGGATGCGATGTTGAGGTTGAGCCGCGACAGCGTCGAGGTCAGCTCGAACAGGAGCCCGGGGCGATCGAGCCCGGTCACCTCGACCATGGTGTAGCGGTCCGACCACGCATTGTTGATCATCACCTCCGGCTCGAGCGCAAAAGCCTTGTAGCGTCCCTTGGGGACGAGCCGCTTGGCCACCATCTCGGGCAGCTTGACGGTGCCGCGCAGCACCTGCTCGATGGTTTCGGCGACGCGCGCGGCGCGCCGCTCCTCGTCCTCGTCGCGTTCGAACTCGCGCGATACCGCGATGGTGTCGAGCGCTTTCCCGTCGGTGGTGGTGAAGATCTGCGCGTCCACGATATTGGCGCCCGCCATCGCGCAGGCGCCGGCGATGATCGACAACAGCCAGGGGTGGTCGGGCGCCAGCACCGTGAGCTCGATCACGCCGCGCGCGCGAATCAAAGCCGATGGTGGTCGCCAGCGACTTGCCCGCCTCCTCGGTGGCGCGCACGAAGCCGGCATGCGCCACCTGCTGCGGCAGATCGACCTTGAGCCAGTAGGCCGGATAATGCCGCGCCACATAGGCGTCGAGCCGCTCCGCGCGGCCAATCCTTGCAGCTCGGCCTCTGAGCTCGGCCTGCGCCACCGCCACGCGCTGGGCGCGGTTGACCTCGGAAAATCCCCCCGTGAGCACCGGCTCGGTCTCGTAGTAGAGCGTGCGCAGGAGCTGCGCCTTCCAGCCGTTCCACACGCCGGGTCCGACGCCCTTGATGTCGGCGGTGGTCAGGATGGTGAGGAGCTTCATCCGCTCGATCGATTGCACCACGCCGGCGAAATTCTGGATGGTCATGCGGTCCGAAAGATCGCGCGACTGCGCCACCGACGACATCACCAGATGCTGCTCCACCAGCCAGGCGACGGTCTCGGTCTCGGCCGGCGAGCAGCCGAGCCGCGGGCAGAACGCGCCGCGCGATCCGCGCGCCGGCGATCGAGTGGTCCTCGACCCGCCCCTTGGCGATGTCGTGCAGGAACAGCGCGATGTAGAGCAGCGTGCGGTGCTGCGGCTGGATCGTGCGCATCAGCTCGCTGGCGAAGGCGGTATCGGGGCTGCGGCCGGCATCGATCTCCGACAAGGATGCCGATGCAGCGCAGGAGATGCTCGTCGACCGTGTAGTGATGATACATGTTGAACTGCATCATCGCCACGATGCGGCCGAAGGCGCGCACGAAGTGGCCGAGCACGCCGGTCTCGTTCATGCGCCGCAGCACGATCTCGGGCGCGTTCTTGGAGGTGAGGATCTCCAGGAACAGGCGGTTCGCCTCCGCGTTCTCGCGCAGCTCTTCGTCGATCAGCTTGAGCGAGCGCGTGGCGAGCCGCAGCGCATCCGGATGGAACGCGAGGTTGTGCTTCTGCGCCAGCTGGAACATGCGGATCAGGTTGACCGGATCGCGCTGTGAACACGCCGGCATCGGCCACGTTGATGCGATTGTAGTCGACGACGAAGTCGTCGGATCTCGCTCAGATGGCGATGCCGGCGCGGCCGGAATTTCGCCATCATGCGGCCCAGCGCCGGCATCGCCTTGGCCTGGCTGTCCTCGAGCTCGGCGCACAGGATGGCGGTCAGGTCGCCGACATCCTTGGCGATCAGGAAGTAATGCTTCATGAACCGCTCGACGTCGCGCTGGCCCGGATGCTCGGTATAGCCGAGCCGCACCGCGATCTCGCGCTGGATGTCGAAGGAGAGCCGCTCCTCGGCCCGCCCGGTCACGAAGTGCATGTGGCAGCGCACCGCCCACAGGAAATCGCCGCAGCGGCGGAAGCGGATATATTCGCGCCGGTCGTAGACGCCGTGCTCGATCAGCTCCTCGCGCTCCTTCACCCGGTAGACGTATTTGGCGATCCAGTAGAGCGTGTGCAGGTCGCGCAAGCCGCCCTTGCCGTCCTTGACGTTGGGCTCGACCAGATAGCGCGATTGCCCGGAGCGGCGGTGGCGCTCCTCGCGCTCGGCGAGCTTGGCGGCGACGAATTCCTTGGCGGTGCCGCGCCACCACCTCCTTGTCGAAGCGCAGCATCAGGTCGTCATAGAGCTTGCGATCGCCGAGCAGGAAGCGCGCCTCCAGGATGGCGGTGCGGATGGTCATGTCCGCCTTGGATTGGCGGATGCATTCGTCGATGGAGCGGGTGGCATGGCCGACCTTGAGCCCCATGTCCCACAGGCAATAGAGGATCGCCTCGGCGATCGATTCGCTCCAGGCGGTCTGCTTGTAGGGCAGCAGGAACAGGAGATCGATGTCGGAGCCGGGCGCCAGGATGCCGCGGCCGTAGCCGCCGGTGGCGACGATCGCCATGCGTTCGGCCTTGGACGGATTCTGCGCCGGATAGAGGTGCTTCTCGGCGAGTTCGAACAGGATGCGGATGATCTCGTCCTGCATCTGGCACAGCCGCTCGGCGCAGCGCCGGCCGCGCCGGTCCGCCAGCAACAGCTCCTCGGCCTTGGCGCGCCCGCGCGCCAGCGCTGTCTTGAGATGCTGGGCGACCGCATTGCGCATCTCGCGGTCGCGGCCGGCATGCAGGAGGGCAAGCTTCTCCAGCTCGACCGCGATGGCGGGCGCGTCGAGCAGATCGGTCGCGGCGGGCGGGGCCTGTTCGGCGGGCGAAAGCATGGCGTGACGGGATAGCCGAGCGCGGGCCGCCTGTCACGATGGGCGCGCACCAAGTCACCAAACGAGCCCCAGGGATGGAATTATTATTCTACGAAACGGCAAGAGCTACAATTTATATTCCGTTGACCGTGCCACTATGGCCGAGTTATAGAATAATTTTAGCGCAGGCTCGGAAAATTGTTCGGAGCGCCTCACCAACCGGCCTGTCCGCATGGAGCTTGTCATGACCCAGTTCTCCCGGCGTTCGCTGTTTGCCTCCGCTTTGCTGATCGGACTCTTTCCCGGCTCCCTGTTGGCTGCCGACAAGCCGAAGGAGATCCGCATCGATTGGGCCACCTACAATCCGGTCTCGATCCTGCTCAAGAACAAGGGCCTCCTGGAGAAGGAGTTCGCCAAGGACGGCATTTCCATCCTCTGGGTGCAGACCGTGAGCTCGGCCAACGCCTTGCAGTTCCTCAATGCCGGCTCGATCGACTTCGGCTCGACCGCCGGCTCGGCCGCCCTGATCGCCAGGATCAACGGCAATCCGATCAAGTCGGTCTATGTCTATTCGCGTCCCGAATGGACCGCTTTGGTCACCGCCCGCGACAGCAAGATCAACAAGATCGAGGACCTCAAGGGCAAGAAGGTCGCGATGGTGCGCGGCACCGACCCGCACATCTTCCTGGTGCGCGCGCTGCTGTCGGTCGGCTTGACCGAGAAGGACATCACGCCGGTGCTGGTGCAGCAGCACGCCGACGGCGGCACCGCCCTGTTGCGCGGCGACGTGGATGCCTGGGCGGGGCTCGATCCGATGATGGCGCAGCACGAGATCGAGGATGGGGCGCGGTTGTTCTATCGCAATGCGGCCGCCAATACCTGGGGCATTCTCAATGCCCGCGAGGACTTCATCAAGCAGCAACCCGACATCGTGCGCCGCGTGCTTGCGGTCTACGAGGAGGCGCGCAACTACGCGCTTGGCCACTACGACGAGCTCAAGCACGACTTCATCGCGGTGACCAAGCTGCCCGAGAACGTGGTCGACAAGCAGCTCAAGGAGCGCACCGAGCTCACCCACAGCAGGGTCGGTCCGGCGCAACGGGACTCCATTTTCGAGGCCGGCATCGCCTTGCAGAAGGCCGGGGTGATCGGGCCCGGCGTCGACGTCAAGAAGGCGGTCGACGACCTGATCGACGACCGCTACGTCGCCGCCGCGAACTGATTGAGGCGTCGCGTGGCACACTTGTCCCGGCCTTGAGCCGGGACCGTCCGAAACTCCGAGCTTGTAACGGTCCCGGCTCCATAAGCGCGTTTACGCGCGTCTTCGACGCGCTATGGCCGGGACAAGTGTGGCACGCAATCCGCGACACCAGCACCAACATCCTACCTTCGGCATTGCATTCTGCGCGCTGCTTCTGTCTCCTATCGTCATGACGGCTACCATGGATCAGGGCGTGGCGGAGCGGGCATCGCCCGAGCAATCGGGCAAGCGATCGCTCGCGCACCGGATGGCGCGCCTCGCGCGGCCCGGGCTCGGCCTGGTCCTGCCGGTCGGGCTGGCGGTGTTCTGGGAGATCGCTGTCCATCTGGGGCTCTCCAACGGCCGCCTGGTGCCGCCGCCGTCGGTGATCTTCGCCACCTTCGCGGATCTCGCGCGCACCGGTGAATTGCAGGAGCACGCGGCCGCCACGCTGTGGCGCGTCGGCTGGGGATTCGCGCTCGGGGTGGCGGGCGGAACGATCGTGGGCGCGCTCGCGGGCTATTCGGCGCTCACCTACCGCCTGGTCGATCCGACCCTGCAGGGCTTGCGGGCGGTGCCCTCGATCGCCTGGGTGCCGCTGTTCATTCTCTGGTTCGGCATTTTCGAGGCCTCCAAGATCATCTTGATCGCGGTCGGCGTGTTCTTTCCGGTCTATCTGGGCGTCATGGGGGCGGTGCTGTCGGTCGATCGCAAGATCGTCGAGGTCGGGCGCGCCTTCCGCCTGTCGGGCTTTGCGATGATCCGCCGCATCCTGTTACCCGCGGTGCTGCCGGCCTATGTGCTGGCGTTGCGCGCGGGGCTCGGGCTCGGCTGGATGTTCGTGCTGGCGGCCGAATTCCTCGGCGCCTCGAGCGGGCTTGGCTTTCTGCTGATCGACGGCCAGCAGCTCGGCAAGCCGGCGCAGATCGTCGCCGCCATCGTGGCCTTCGCCATCCTCGGCAAGCTGTCCGATTGGCTCATCGTGCTCGTGAGCGCGCCGTTCCTGCGCTGGGAAGACGTGGTGGTGCGGCAATAGAGCGGTTTAGTTCAGTGTCGCCGCCGGGCTTGTCCCGGCGGTCTCGATGAGGAAGGCGCTGCCCTTCTGATTCCCGTGAGGTGGTCTCATGCTCGTGCTCGATCGTATCGGCAAGACCTATCCGAACGGCGTGCGCGCGCTCGAGGGCGTATCGCTCGAGGTCGGTCCCGGCGAGATCCTGGTGGTCGTGGGCGGCTCCGGCTGCGGTAAATCGACTTTGCTGCGGGCGATCTCCGGCCTCGATGCGCCGACGCAAGGGCGGGTCGTGCTCGACGGCGCCGCCATCACGGCGCCGCACGAGCAGATCGGCATCATCTTCCAGGAGCCGCGCCTGCTGCCCTGGCTCGATGTCGCCCACAATGTCGGCTTCGGCTTGGAGCATCGGCCGAAAGCCGAGCGGCAGGCGCGGGTCGCGGCCGCGCTCGAGCGCGTCGGCCTGACCGAGAAGGCGCGCATGTGGCCGCGCGAGCTCTCCGGCGGCCAAGCCCAACGCGTCGCCATCGCCCGCGCGCTGGTGCCGCGGCCGGAAGTGCTGCTGCTCGACGAGCCGTTCTCGGCGCTCGACGCCTTCACCCGCGCCGATCTGCAGGACCACCTGCTCGACCTGTGGGCGGATTTCAAGCCGACGCTCGTCATGGTCACCCACGACGTCGAGGAGGCGATCGTGTTGGGCGACCGCATCATGGTGATGCGCGCCCATCCGGGCCGGCTGTTCGAGGAGATCGGCAGCGATCTGCCGCGCCCGCGCGACCGCCAGTCGGCCGCCTTCGATTTCGTCAAGCGCCGCGTGCTGGCCGCGCTCGACCGCTCGCTCGACCGCACCGCCGTCACCGACGACCGCCAGACCAAGGCCAATGCCGGCGCCGCGCTGTGGTGGTAGGATGCTTGAGGACCAACGGAGCACATCCGCTCGTCCCCGCGGACGCGGGGACCTAGGCTTTGCCCCATTGAACGTCCATGCAGTTTGGCAAATTCTGGATTCCCGCGTCCGCGGGAATGAGCGGGTGTGGCAGTTCCTTCACGCGTTCCTGCGCGGGAATGAGCGGTGTTGTGCATGAGCGCCGTGCTGCAAAACTTCAATCTCGGAAAGGATGTGAAAAACATGGATGCCAACGCGCTACGCGCCATTCAGGCGCCGCTCAAGGAACGCTACAAGGGCGATCCGCAATCCGCCGTCATCACCCTGAAGGCGCGCGGCGCGCTCGACGACACGGCCATTGCCTGCAAGGTGGAGACCGGCCGCGCCATCGCGGCCGCCGGCCTGCATCCGGCCACTGGCGGATCGGGGCTCGAGCTGTGCTCCGGCGATATGCTGCTCGAGGCGCTGGTCGCCTGCGCGGGCGTGACCTTGAAGGCAGTCGCCACCGCGATCGAGGTGCCGCTCAAGTCCGGCACCGTATCGGCGGAAGGCGATCTCGATTTCCGCGGCACGCTCGGGGTCGCCAAGGACGCGCCGGTCGGCTTCAAGCAAATCCGCCTGCGCTTTGCGGTCGACAGCGATGCCCCGCAGGAGAAGCTCGATCAGTTGCTCAAGCTCACCGAGCGCTATTGCGTGGTCTACCAGACCCTCAAGAGCGGCCCCCCCATCGAGGTCGGCCTGCAGCGAGTGTAGGAAGCGTAGCCGCGCACGCGAGCGCGCCATGCAAGCGCAGGCAATCTTACTTTTCCCGGACGCGGCGCAACGCGTAGCGTTGCGCCGCAGATCCGGGATCGTCCCAAACTCTGAAATCTCGGACGGTCCCGGTCTGCAGCGCACCATTTCGTGCTCTGCGCAGCATGCTGCGCCGTGCCCAGGACACGTGCTAATCTCGCCTCGGAGACAGTCATGCCAATCAAACTCGCCTGCCTGCGCGCCCTCTTCGCGGCGCTCCTCTTGAGCGCGACGCCAAGCTTCGGCGCGTCGCCCGAGTTGTTGCGGGTCGGCAAATCGGTGCCGGAGGCGTTCTCCTTCGTGCCGCTCGATGTCGGCATGCGGGTCGGCCTGTTCCGCAAATACGGCGTCGAGATCGAAGCCTCGTCGCTCTCCGGCGGCGCCCGGCTGCAGCAGGCGCTGGCCGCCGATTCGATCGATATCGGGCTCGGCTCCGGCCCCGAAATGGCGGCGATCGAGAAGGGCTCGCCCGTCAAGGCCGTCGCCGCCATGGCGGGCGCGCCGCGGCTGCTGGCACTGCTGGTGCGGCCCGACGGATCGGTCAAATCGGTCGGCGACCTCAAGGGCAGGAAGATCGCCGTCAGCACCGTCAACTCGCTCACCGCTTGGCTGGTCAGCGAGCTTTCGCGCCAGCAGGGCTGGGGCCCGAACGGCATCGACGTGGTCCCGCTCGGCGCCACGCCGGGGCAATTCGCGGCCCTCAAGACCCGTCAGATCGATGGCCTGGTCGCCGACATCGCGACGCTGCTGCAGGCCGAGGCCAACGGCAGCGGCAAGATCCTGTTCCGGTTCGGCGACCTGGTGCAGGATTTCCACATCCACGTGATCTTCGCCACCGACAAGCTGATCGCGACGCGGCCCGATGCGATCCGCTCGTTCCTGGAAGCTTGGTTCGAGACCATCGCCTTCATGCGGCAAGACAAGGCGACCACGATCGCGATCGCCAAGGACGTGATCCACGTCGATCCCGCCATCACGGCGCGCACCTATGACGAGCTGATGCCCATGTTCTCCGCCGACGGGAAATTCGACCCGAAGGCGCTCGCGGTGCTGAGCCGCTCCTACGTGGACCTGAAGATTCTTCCCGCCGAGCCCGACATGAGCAAATTCTACACCGAGGAATTTTTGCCGCAGTAGCTTGTCGCCTCTCTTCAAAACTCCATGAGGTCGTTGGCGATCAGGACCGGGCCGGAGAATTCCCTGCCGACCTGATCGGCAAAGCTTTTGTAGTCCTCTTTGGGATTGCCCCTGTCGGGCAGATGCGTCAAGACCACGGTCTTCACACCCGCATGCGCCGCCAGTTTCCCGACTTCCTCGGCCACAAGGTGCTCTTCGGACATATGCCGCAGCGCGCCCGCCTGTTGCTCGGGCGTCATCAGCTGCCAGCGTCCAAGCTTGATCTGCTGCTCCTTGTAGGCGTCAAGGGAGCCGGTCACTTCCGAGACCAGCAGATCGGCGCCCTTGGCGAGCGTCGCGACCGCCTCGCTGGGGCCGGTATCTCCGGTGAAGACCACCGAACGGTCGGGCGTGTCGAATCGGTAGGCGTACGATTTGTATTTTCCATAGCCCGGGCTGCCCGGCTGGAAATGGAAGTGGGTATTTTCGACGGCTGTGACCTTGACGTTGGCGTCCTGGAAGATCGTCCCGGCCCCGGTGTCGTGTCCGCTGAAGATCTTGTCCGCCGCGACGACCTTGGTTCCATCGCTGATCCGGATCTCCGAATTCACCATGACGAATTCAAGCAGCCCGTGGACGCTGGCGCTGGTGCCGGGCGGCCCGTAGATGTTGACCGGGCTGGTGCGATTGGAGTTGTAGATGACGCTCATCAATGCGCCCAGTCCGCTGGTATGGTCGCTGTGCGGATGCGTGATGAAGATCGTGCCGATCGCGCGGAAATTGGTTGCAAGCCTGGTCAGCCGGCGGGTCACGCCGTCGCCCGCATCGATCACATAGGGCGCCCCGTTGACGACGAGGAGGTTCGACGACTGCGCGCGTCCAACGGTCGGGATCGGGCCCGATCGCGTGCCGAGCGTAATGAGACGCGTGCCGGACCTCGCCGGTGCGGTCACTTGGCTCGGTTGCGCAAAGCTTGCCGCGACCAGGGTGACGCCGGCGATGGCGACCAGGCCCGCAACCGACAATAACTGCGATTTCTGCATGCTCCGCTCCCGCCTGCGCCCAAAAGGCTCGCGCCGCCGAATGCCGGGACTATACCAATAAATCGAAGCCGATCATGCGCGCGAAGTCGATCATGCGCGATGGCCGCCCGAGGCGGCGAGCCTCAGGCGTGGGTGGCGCACCTGCGGATCGGCGCCGTCGCGCGGCTACGATCCGCTTTTGCCGGCCACTTTTGCCTTGAGCGCATACAGCGCTTCCAGCGCGTCACGCGGCGACATTTCGTCGGGATGGAGCGCCGCCAGCGCCGTGATGACGGCGTCGAGCGCTGCGTCCGGCGCTCGCGCCGCGGCTGGCCTCGCCGCCGCAAACAGCGGCAGCTCCTCGAAGCCGCGCGGCGCGGCGCGATCCACCGCCTCGAGCTTGGCGAGGACGAGCTTCGCGCGCTCGATCACGGCGCCGGGCAGGCCGGCGAGCTTCGCCACCTGGATGCCGTAGCTGCGGTCGGCGGAGCCCGGCACCACCTCGTGCAGGAACACGACCTCGCCTTCCCATTCCTTGACCCGCACGGTCGCATTGAACAGCCGCGGCAGCGAGGCGGCGAGCGCGGTGAGCTCGTGGAAATGGGTCGCGAACAGCGCACGGCAGCGATTGCTCTCATGCAGATGCTCGATCGTGGCCCAGGCGATCGAGAGGCCGTCGAAGGTGGCGGTGCCGCGGCCGATCTCGTCGAGGATCACGAGCGAGCGTTCGCCCGCCTGATTGAGGATCGCGGCGGTCTCCACCATCTCGACCATGAAGGTCGAGCGGCCGCGCGCCAGATCGTCGGCCGCGCCCACGCGCGAGAACAGCCGATCGACCGCCCCGATCTTGGCGCGCCGCGCCGGCACGAAGCTGCCCATTTGGGCGAGAATCGCGATCAGGGCGTTCTGGCGCAGATAGGTCGACTTGCCCGCCATATTGGGTCCGGTGAGGAGCCAGATGCGCCCGCCGGTCGCGTTCGCGGGCGGCGAGAGATCGCAGTCATTGGCGACGAAGGGCCCGCCGTCGGCGATGAGCGCCTGCTCCACCACCGGATGGCGGCCGCCCTCGATGATGAAGTCGAGCGAGCCGTCGGTTTCCGGCCGCACATAGGCGCGCTCGGCCGCGAGCTCGGCCAGGGCCGCCGCGACATCGAGGCTTGCCAGCGCCAGCGCCGCATTGGTGATGGCGCGCTGCGCCGCCGCCACCAGCGCAGCGAGCCGCTCGAAGCTTTCGAGCTCGAGCGCGAGCGCGCGCTCGGCGGCGCTGGCGATCTTGACCTCGAGCTCGCCCAGCTCGGTGGTGGTGAAGCGCACCTGGCCCGCCAGCGTCTGGCGATGGATGAACACCGCATTCAAGGGCGGACGCAGGAACTTGTCGCCGTTCTGCGCGGTCGCTTCCACGAAATAGCCGAGCACGTTGTTGTGGCGGATCTTGAGCGAGCGCACGCCGGTCTCCTCGGCGTAGCGCGCCTGCAGCGCCGCGATCACGCGCCGGGATTCGTCACGCAGCGCGCGCGCCTCGTCGAGCGCCGCCACATAGCCGCCGCGCACAAAGCCGCCGTCGCGCTTGATGAGCGGCAGTTCGTCGGCAAGCGCATCCGTCAGCTCGCGCGCGAGCGCCGGGTCGGGCTCCGCCAAGGCGGCCGCCGCCTGCGCCAGCTCCGCGGGCAGCTCGGGCTGGCCGGAAAGCGCGCCGGCGAGGCTTGCGGCCGCGGCGATTCCATCCCGGATGGCGGCGAGATCGCGCGGGCCGCCGCGGCCCACCACCAGCCGCGCCAGCGCGCGGGCGAGATCGGGCGCCGCCTTGAGGCGCTCGCGCGTCTCACGGCGCGCGCCCGCGTCGGCGAGGAAGCAACCGACCGCATCGTGCCGGCGACCGATCGCCGCCGGATCGGTGAGCGGAGCGGCCAGCCGCTGCGCCAGGAGGCGCGCGCCCGGCGGCGTCACGGTGCGGTCGATGGCGGCAAGGAGCGAGCCGCGCCGGTCGCCCGAGAGCGCGCGCGTGAGCTCGAGATTGGCCCGCGTCGCCTGGTCGATGGCGAGCGTCAGGCCCGCATGCTCGCGCACCGGTGGCGACAGCGGCGGACGGTTGCCGAGCTGGGTGCGCTCCACATAGGTGATGCAGGCGGCCGCCGCGGTGAGCTCGAGGCGGGTCAGGGCGCCAAAGGCCTGCGTGGTCGAGACCGCGAAATAGTCGGCGAGCCGCCGCTCGGCGGTCGCGCCGTCGAACACGTCGCGCGGCAGCGGCGTCACCGCCGGCAGCTCACGCAGATACGGCGCCAGCTCCGCATCTCCATAGAGCGCGTCCGACACGATGATCTCGCCGGGCTCGAGCCGGGCGATCTCGGCATTGAGACCCAGGCGGTCGCATTCGGCGATGCGGAACTCGCCGGTCGAGATGTCGATCCAGGAGATCGCGAAGCGGCTCGCCTCCTCGCCGGCCGAGGCGCGCGCCCGCGCGATCGCCAGCAGGTAGTTGTTCTCGCGCGCCTCCAGCAGCGTGTCCTCGGTGAGCGTGCCGCGCGTGACCAGCCGCACCACGTCGCGCCGCACCACGCTTTTGGGTCCGCGCCGCTTGGCCTCGGCCGGATCCTCGATCTGCTCGCAGACCGCCACCCGATGGCCGCTTGCGATCAGCCGGTGCAGGTATTCGTCGGCGCGCTCGATCGGCACCCCGCACATCGGGATGTCGCGGCCCAGATGCTTGCCGCGCTTGGTGAGCACGATGCCGAGCGCGCGCGAGGCGATCTCGGCGTCCTCGAAGAACAGCTCGTAGAAGTCGCCCATCCGGTAGAACAACAGGCAGCCCGGATGCGCCGCCTTGATCTCGATATATTGCTCCATCATGGGCGTGATGCGCCCGGCTTCGTCGGTCGCGCCGGGAGCGGTGTCGGAGCGGGCGATGTCCATGGCGCGCACGCTAGCAGATGCCGCACGGACATTCATGCGCCGCCCTCGAATAGCCCACAGCCCGTAGGGCGCAATCGCTTTATTGCGCCATCGGGCGAAGCTGTCGTCCTCGACCTCGCTTCACGGGGCCGGGCTGATGGCGCAATAAAGCGATTGCGCCCTACAAAACTCTTGATTATGTCCCCCAAATCAGTGCATTCGTGAAATTGAAATTCGCGAATTGCGCCCGGCCCGAGGCCTACCGGCCTTTTTTGTGTCCCCCCGGATCGGGGCACTTGTTTTTTTCCTGCAATTAACAACCGATCAAGCGTCGGGCGGCAATCGTAGGGCGCAATCGCTTTATTGCGCCATCGGGCGAATCGGTCGTCCTCGACCTCGGTTCACGGGGCCGGGCCGATCGGCGCAATAAAGCGATTGCGTTCTACAAAACTCTTGATTATGGCCCCCAAATCAGCGCATTCATGAAATTGAAACTCGCGGATTGCGCCCGGCCCACAACGCCCACCGGCCTTTTTTGCGTCCCCCACGGATTGGGCCGCTTGTTTTTTTCCTGCAATTAACAACCGATCAAGCGTGCGGCGCGAATTGTAGGGCGCAATCGCTTTATTGCGCCATTGGGCGAATTGGTCGCCCTCGACCTCGGTTCACGGGGCGCGGCCGATCGGCGCAATAAAGCGATTGCGCCCTACAAGTCGGAGCCCGGCCGAAGCTGCGATCCGCCTACTTCACCAGCTTGACGCCGCAAATCTTCTCCAGCGTTCCGTGATCGACCATCTCGCGCTGGGCCTTGGGGATGTTGAGGTCGTCGAGGATCCTGAGCGTCTCGCGGATGTAGAGCGTGCCCTTTTCGGGATCGAACGGGCAGTCGGAGGCGAACACGATCTTGTCGGCCGGATAGAAATCCATGCCGCATCTGGTCGCCGGGGCGCCGCCGAAGGCCGCCGTGTCGGCATAGAAGTCGTTCTTGAAGTAGTCGAGCGGGCGCTTCTTGAGGCTCTGGCGCAGCGCCACGTAGTCCTCGTCGGTGGTGCGGGTGCCGAGCTGGTCCCAGCCGTTGCCGATGCGGCCCTCCAGCATCGGCACGATGCCGCCGAAATGATGCACGATGATCTTGAGCTTGGTGTACTTGTCGAGGGTCTTGGAGAACACCAGCCGCGCCATGGCGGCGCCGGTCTCGTAGGACCAGCCGAACGCCCACCAGATCTCGTACAGCGATTTCGTTTCGCTCGGGTAATCCGGCAGGTCGTTGGCGCCGCGTGCCGGATGCAGCCAGATCGGCTTGCCGAGGTCGTTCATCTTGGCCCAGAACGGCTCGTATTCGGGCAGGTCGATCGGCTTGCCGGCAACGTTGGTATAGATCTGCACGCCGAGCGCGCCGAGTTCCTTGATGGCGCGTTCGGCCTCGCGCGCACCCGCGTCGGGCGCGGCCAGCGAAACCTGCGCCACGAAGCCCGGGAAGTGATCGCGGTTCTTGGCGCACAGATCGGCGAAGCCGTCATTGATCATGCGCGCCAGCCCGTCGACCTCGCCCGGCTTGGCCAGCCGCTCGAGCGGCGGCTGCGGATAGGAGAGGATCTGCGCATAGTCGGGAAACATGTCCACGATCTTCTTGCGATGGTCGAGATCGAACAGCGCCGGGACCGCGCGCACCCGCTTGCCCATGTCCTTGTAGTCGCCGGCGCTCTCCAGCATCCAATCGAAGAACTTCTTGGGAAAGAAGTGCGTGTACGCGTCGATGCGCATGTGCGGTTCTCCGGTTGTTCGCTGTCGGGTCGAGAGCGCCGTACTGGTGGTCTGGGGGGAAACGATCGTATCGAGGATGGCCGAAGACGCCGGCATTGGCGACTGTCCCGCCCGAATGCGCCATGCGAGACGGAAAGTTGTTAGCGCTTCGGCCGCGGGCTGTCCATCGGGCCGCGGCTTTGGTTCATGCGGCGGTGCGCCGCGCAACATAAAGGACGATGCCGGCACAATCGCAACCGCCCCCTTCGATGCGCACCGTGCGTGCATTGCTCGGCAATTTCAATCCGCTCCCCCGGCCGCATCATTTGACCGTGCCCGGTCTGATCCGTAGAGAATTGTCGCGAGCGAAGAAACGGATATTTGAGAGGCCGCAATGGCGCGTTTTCTGTCGCTGGCCGAGGCGGTGGGCGAGACTATCTCCGACGGCGACACGGTCGCCATGGAGGGGTTCACCCATCTCATCCCCCATGCGGCCGGCCACGAGATCATCCGCCAGCGCAAGCGGCGCCTCACCCTCATCCGCATGACGCCCGACCTGATCTACGACCAGCTGATCGGCATGGGCTGCGTCGCCAGGCTGGTGTTTTCCTGGGGCGGCAATCCGGGCGTCGGCTCGCTCCACCGCCTGCGCGACGCGGTCGAGAACGGCTGGCCCAACCCGATCGAGATCGAGGAGCATTCGCACGCCGCCATGGCCAATGCCTACGAGGCCGGCGCCGCCGGCCTGCCATGCGCGATTTTTCGCGGCTATCTCGGGGTCGACCTGCCCAAGGTCAATCCCAGGATCAAGCGCATCGCCTGTCCGTTCACCGGCGAGGAGCTCGCCGCGGTGCCGGCCCATCGCCCCGACGTTGCCGTCATCCATGCGCTGCGCGCCGATCGCGCCGGCAATGTGCTGCTCGAGGGCGTTCGTCGGGGTGCAGAAGGAGGCGGTGCTCGCATCCAAGCGTTCGATCGTGACGGTCGAGGAGATCGTCGAGGATTTCGGGCCCCGCAACCTCAACGCGGTGATCCTGCCGAGCTGGACGGTGGGGGCCATCGCGGTGGTGCCGGGCGGCGCCTATCCGTCTTATGCGCAGGGCTACTACGCGCGCGACAATGCCTTCTACATCGGCTGGGAACCGATCGCGCGCGACCGCGACGGTTTCCTCGCTCTGGATGAAAGCAGAACGTGCTCGAGCGCGGTCCCGAAGCCTTCGCCCACCACGCACGCCGCGGTCAGTAGGGTGGGTAAAATTGCCTGGCACCGCGATCCTGATGGTGCGGCGCCGCGCAATTTTGCCCACGCGACCGCACCGCGAGGCGGCGCGTGGGCAACGCGCCGGTTTGCCGTGCCGCATATCGGACGCTCTCGCGCTGGCGCGTCGCCCACCCTACAAGGTCGCAAAGGAACCACGTATGGAAACCTATCAGCGCAGCGAGATGATGACGATCGCGGCGGCGCGCGCGCTACGCAACCGAGGATGTCTGCTTCGTGGGCATCGGGTTGCCGTCCGCGGCCGCCAACCTGGCGCGGTTGACGCACGCGCCCGAGCTCACCCTGATCTACGAGTTCGGCACCGATCGCCGCCAAGCCCGAAGTGCTGCCGCTCTCGATCGGCGACGGCGAGCTGTGCGAGACCGCGCTCACCACCGTCTCGGTGCCGGAGATGTTCCGCTATTGGCTGCAGGGCGGCCGCATGACGGTCGGCTTCCTCGGCGGCGCCCAAATCGACCGCTTCGCCAATCTCAACACCACCGTGATCGGTCCTTATGACAAGCCGCGCGTGCGGTTGCCGGGCGGCGGTGGCGCGCCCGAGATCGCCAGCGCTTGCGGCGAGATCTTCATCATCATGAACCAATCGAAGCGGAACTTCGTGGCGAGCCTCGACTTCATCACCTCCATGGGGCATGGCGAGGGCGGCGACCATCGGGCGCGGCTCGGCCTGCGGACCAAGGGCCCGACCAAGCTCATCACCGATCTTTGCATCTTCGAGCCGGATCCGAGGAGCCGGGAAATGACCGTCACCTCGATCCATCCGGGCGTGACGCGCGCGCAGATCGCCGACCATACCGGCTGGCCGGTGCGTTATGCCGCCACGGTCGCCGAAACGCCGTCCCCGACCGCCCACGAGCTCGCAGTGTTGCGCGATCTGCAGGCCCGCACCGCGCGCGCCCACGGCCAAACCCTCGACCCTGATGCTCCTCCGCAGGCGCAGGGCTGCCGGACATGACGCAACCACCGTGCTTGACGCAACCTCCGCGCTCTCAGCGATACGAAACCGCCACGCTCTCGGGAACACCTCCCCCTGAAAGGGGGAGGTCGGATCGCGTAGCGATCCGGGTGGGGGTCCCGCCACAAGCGCCGAATCTGCGGGGAGACGAGACCCCCACCCGGCGCCGGAGCCTGTCATCGGGCCGGCCAAAGGCCGGACCCGTTGGGCGCCACCCTCTCCCTTTCAGGGGGAGGGAAAAAGCACCGCCGTGCCAAGCATCAAAAAAGGCGGGTGAAAGGGGACTCTCGATGATTAGCCACATGAGGATCGCCCTATGAGCGGCCTGCGCGACGTGTTCGTGTGCGATGCGGTGCGCACCCCGATCGGGCGCTATGGGGGCGCGCTCGCCAAGGTCCGCGCCGATGATCTGGCTGCGATCCCGATCAGGGCGCTGGTCGCGCGCAATCCGAAGGTCGACTGGGCGGCGCTCGACGAGGTGGTGCTCGGCTGCGCCAACCAGGCCGGCGAGGACAATCGCAACGTGGCCCGCATGGCTTTGCTGCTGGCGGGACTGCCCGCCGCGGTGCCGGGCGTCACCGTGAACCGGCTGTGCGGCTCGGGCCTCAATGCGGTCGGCGATGCCGCGCGTGCGATCCGCGCCGGCGAGATCGAGCTCGCGATCGCGGGCGGCGTCGAATCGATGACGCGGGCGCCGTTCGTGACCGGCAAGGCCTCCGAGCCGTTCCAGCGTTCGGCCGAGGCACACGACACCACCATCGGCTGGCGCTTCATCAATCCGCTGATGAAGGCGCAATACGGCGTCGACGCCATGCCGGAGACCGCCGAGAACGTGGCGGAGGATTATCAGGTGTCGCGCGCCGATCAGGACGCCTTCGCGCTGCGCTCGCAGCAGCGTGCCCGCGCCGCGGCCGCCGCCGGCTTCTTCGCGGCCGAGATCGTTCCGGTCGAGGTCAAGGGCGGCAAGGCCGGGCCCGTCATCGTCGATACCGACGAGCATCCGCGCCCGGACACCACGCTCGAGGCGCTGGCCAAGCTCAAGCCCATCGTGCGCGGTTCCGGCACGGTGACGGCCGGCAATGCATCCGGGGTCAATGACGGCGCCGCCGCCATGATCCTCGCCTCGGAGGAAGCCGCACGGCGCCACGGCCTCACGCCGCGGGCGCGCGTGCTCGGCATGGCGTCGGCGGGAGTGCCGCCGCGGGTCATGGGCATCGGTCCGGTGCCCGCCAGCGTCAAGCTGATGGCGCTGCTCTCGCTCAAGATCGGCGATTTCGACCTGATCGAGCTCAACGAAGCCTTCGCCTCCCAGGGGCTCGCCTGCCTGCGCCAGCTCGGCCTCCCCGACGATGCCGAGCACGTCAATCCCCATGGCGGCGCGATCGCGCTCGGCCATCCGCTCGGCATGTCGGGCGCGCGGCTGGTCCTGACGGCGGCGCATGGG
This sequence comes from uncultured Alphaproteobacteria bacterium, assembly GCA_963725185.1. Lineage (GTDB taxonomy): Bacteria > Pseudomonadota > Alphaproteobacteria > Rhizobiales > Xanthobacteraceae > VAZQ01. The sequence continues at coordinate 403,450 of CAVRXO010000006.1, read as the reverse complement.
CTGGCGCAGCGTGGCGGCAAGCGCGCGCTCGCCACCATGTGCGTGGGAGTGGGGCAGGGGGTTTCGCTGGCGCTTGAACGTGTATAGCGAGGCTGGAAGCCGTCCGATGCTGCTCATCGCCAAAGCCATTGCGGCAGTAGCTCCGTCCGAAAGAACCGCGGAGCGCGGGTGCTATCGGGTCATCCTCGACGTCGATGGGTCGGAACAGGAGCTGATCTACACGGTCGAGTTGACGCGGGGAATGCGCTCGGTCACCTGGAAACCTCCGGATTCGATCTTGAGCGATCCGCGCGTCGACGTGCTCACCGTCGCTGCGCTCACCGACATGGTGGTCGCATTCCATCGCGGCGAGGGGATTGACCTCCCGCTGCAAATCCTGCCCCTCCGGGTCGGGCCCCAGACTGCTGTCGTCCGGCTTTGAGACCCGCCCAAAAAAGCAATAGGAGCGCCCCGGTGCCGATGAGTCCAGGTTACATTCCGTTCCATCCCAATCCGTCGAAGCCGAAATACAAGCCGCCGGTCGGCGCCGTCGATGCGCATTGCCATGTGTTCGGCCCGGAGAGCAGGTTCCCGTATGCGCCGGAGCGCAAATACACGCCGTGCGATGCGCCCAAGGAAAAGCTGTTCGCGCTGCGCGACTTTCTCGGCTTCGACAAGAACGTCATCGTCCAGGCCTCGTGCCATTCCAAGGACAACCGGGCGATGATCGATGCGCTCGAGACCTCCAACAACAAGGCCAAGGGCGTGGCCTTCGTGGGCGAGGAGGTGACCGACGCCGAGCTCAAGCACATGGACCGCGCCGGCGTGAAGGGAGTGCGCTTCAATTTCGTCAAGCGGCTGGTCGATTTCACGCCGCGCGACGTGCTGGAGCGGATCGCCGCCCGGGTCGCTCCGCTCGGCTGGCACATCGTGGTCTATTTCGAGATGCCGGACCTGCCGGAGTTCGAGGATTTCTTCACCTCGCTCCCCACCACGGTCGTGGTCGACCACATGGGTACGCCGGACGTGCGCAAGGGCGTCGACCATCCCGAGAACCAGCGCTTCCACCGGCTCATGGACAAGCACGGCAATTTCTGGGTCAAGGTCACCTGCCCGGAGCGCATGACCATCGCGGGGGCGCCCTATGACGACGTGGTGCCGTTCGGGCGCAGCCTGGTCGAGCGCTTCCCCGACCGCGTGCTGTGGGGCACCGACTGGCCGCATCCGAACATGAAGAAGGAGGCGCCCGACGACGGCGTCCTGGTCGACTACATTCCGCGGATTGCGCCGACCGCGGCGCTGCAGCAGGCCCTCCTGGTCGACAATCCGATGCGGCTCTATTGGGCCTGACCGGCAGCGACCTTCGTTGCAAAGAGTTCGCGCGCCATATATGTGGACGCTAGCCCGGATGAAGCCAAAAAGGCGTTTACGCCTGCCCCTGGCGCAATCCGGGAACGCCCTTCCCGCATTGCGCTACGCTCCATGCGGGCTACAGCCCTGCCTACAGCCTTGCCACCCCCGCGGGAGACCCCGATGGCACGCACGAAACCCACCACCCGCGAGCCGCACGACTACGACGACATTCCGGGCACGTTCGTGTTCGACGCGGAGAAGTCGCGCCAGGGCTACGGCATCAACATGTTCTGCATGTCGCTGATGAAGGAGCAGAACCGCGAGGAGTTCAAGGCGAACGAGGCGGCCTATCTGAAGAAGTATCCGCTGACGCCCGGCGCAGACCGAGGCGATCCTCAAGCGCGATTACAACCGCATGCTGGAGCTCGGCGGCAACATCTATTTCACCGCCAAGCTCGGCGCCACCGACGGCCACTCGTTCCAGCCATCTCGCCGCCGTCATGACCGGCTCGAGCCAGGATGACTACGCCGCCATGATGCTCGCCGGCGGCCGCTCGGTCGAAGGCAATCGCAGCAAGTCCGGCCAGGGCAAGCCCGCCCGGGCCGCCAAATCGAAGTCCAAACCGAAGCGGGTCAGCAAATCGAGGTCGAAGCGTGGCTAGGATCATCGCAGGAGTGGCGTCGTCGCATGTGCCGGCGATCGGCGCGGCAATCGACAACAGCAGACCGAGGAACCGTACTGGAAGCGGGTCTTTTCCGGCTTCGAGAAATCGAAGGAATGGATGGCGAAGACCAAGCCCGACGTCGTCATCGTGGTCTACAACGACCATGCCTCGGCGTTCTCGGTCGAGATCATTCCGACCTTCGCGCTCGGCTGCGCGGCCGAGTTTCCGCCCGCCGACGAAGGCTGGGGGCCGCGGCCGGTGCCGGTCGTGAAGGGCCATCCCGAGCTTGCCGCGCATATCGCCCAGTCGGTCATTCTCGACGAGTTCGACCTCACCATCGTCAACAAGATGGAGGTCGATCACGGCCTCACCGTGCCGCTGAACCTGATGTTCGGCTCGCCCAAGGAGTGGCCGTGCCCGGTCATCCCGCTCGCCGTCAACGTGGTGCTGTATCCGCCGCCGACGGCGCATCGCTGCTACATGCTCGGCAAGGCGATCCGCAAGGCGGTCGAGTCCTACCCGGAGGATCTGCGGGTCGTGATCTTCGGCACCGGCGGCATGTCGCACCAGATCAGCGGCCCGCGCGCCGGCCTGATCAACAGCAAGTTCGACAAGGCCTTTCTCGACAACCTCACCAAGGATCCCGAGAAGCTCACGCGCATCCCGCATCTCGAATACATGCGCGAGGCCGGCGCCGAGGGCATCGAGATGGTGATGTGGCTGATCATGCGCGGCGCGCTCGACGACGACGTCGAGGAGGTCTACCGCTTCTATCACGTGCCGGCCTCCAACACCGCGGTCGGCCACATCATCCTGGAGAACAGGCCGCGCGCCGCCCGCAAGAGCAAGCGGCCGCGGCCTCAGGGCAAGCGGCCAACGGCCGCCAAGGGCATGCGGCCAACGGCCGCCAAGCGATCGGCTGCCGGCAAGCACAAGCGCGCGGCCGCGCGCGCCAATCACCGAACGTGCGTAGGGGAAAGCGATGAAAATCTGCGTTGCCGGCCAAGGCGCCTTCGGCCAGAAGCATCTCGACGCGCTCAAGCGCATCTCCGGCGTGGAGGTCGCCTCGCTGGTCGGCGGCAATCAGGATGCGACCGCCGAGGTCGCCAAGAAATACGGCATTCCGCACTACACCGGCGACTTGAGCGAGGGCATCGAGCGCGCCGACGCGGTGATCCTCACCACGCCGACGCAGATGCACTGCCGCCAGGGCGAGCAGGTGATGCGCGCCGGCAAGCACGTGCTGATCGAGATCCCGATGGCCGACAGCGTCGCGGACGCCGAGAGCTCTGGTCAAGATCGCCAAGGAGACCGGCGTCGTCGCCATGGGCGGCCACGTGCGCCGCTTCAATCCGAGCCACCAGTGGGTCCACAAGCGGATCAAGGCGGGCGAGCTCAAGATCCAGCAGATGGACGTGCAGACCTATTTCTTCCGCCGCACGCAACATGAACGCCGCCGGCAAGCCGCGCAGCTGGACCGACCATCTGCTCTGGCATCACGCCTGCCACACCGTCGATCTGTTCCAGTACCAGACCGGCGAGACGATCTCCGATTGCTACGCGGTGCAGGGCCCGATCCATCCGCAGCTCAAGATCGCCATGGACATGGGCATCGTCGCCAAGGTGCCCTCGGGCGCGATCTTCACGCTGTCGCTGTCGTTCAACAACGACGGCCCGCTCGGCTCGTTCTTCCGCTACATCTGCGACAACGGCACCTACATGGCCTATCTACGACGATCTGAGCGACGGCAAGGACAACAAGATCGACGTCTCCAAGGTCGACGTCTCCATGGACGGCATCGAGCTGGAAGACCGCGAGTTCGTCGCCGCCATCGCGGAGAAGCGCGAGCCCAATGCCAGCCTCGCCCAGGTGCTGCCCTGCATGCGCGTGCTCGGCAAGCTCGAGCAGATCATCGACCCGCAACGCAAGGCCCACGCCTAGCTGTTTTGTTATTTGTCGTGATCATGATTGGTCGTGGCCGGGGGGCATTCTCGGCGCGCTCCCTCTCCCCAGCGGGGAGAGGGTCGGGGTGAGGGGGCTCCGGCGCCGAATTGGGGCACATGGGAGTTTCGACTGAAATTCTGTAACCCCTCACCCCAACCCTCTCCCTACGGGAGAGGGAGCGCGCCGAGCCAGCCTCCCGACCTTCGCCTACAACAAAGTCCAGCCTTGAAGCCGTGCAGGCTCTGGCGAATTCGCGCCGGCAGTCTGCCGGCTCTTTGCTCGCGGCCCGTTCCGCGCTACCCATAAAGCAAATATCAATTCCGGGAGGCCAGACATGCAGCGTGCCAAGCCGCCGTTTCGCGCCGACGAGGTCGGCAGCCTGCTGCGCTCGGCGCCCATCAAGGCGGCGCGCGCGCAGCACGATGCGGGCGCGATCACGGCCGAAGCGCTCAAGGCCGTCGAGGACCGCGAGATCGAGAAGATCATCAAGCAGCAGGAAGAGGTCGGGCTCCGGCTCGCGACCGACGGCGAGTATCGCCGGTCCTGGTGGCACTTCGATTTCTTCTGGGGGCTCGCGGGTTGCGAGAAGCTCGTCCTCGACCACGGCATCAAGTTCCATGGCGTCGAGACCAAGCCGGAGACCGTGCGCATCGTCGGCAAGCTCGACTTCCCTCTCGACCATCCGATGCTCGACCACTTCCGGTTCCTCAAGGCCCACGCCAAGGTGACGCCAAAGATGTGCATCCCGGCGCCGCCGGTGCTGCATTTCCGTCTGCCCAAGGACGGCATTCCCAAGAGCGTCTATCCCGACATGGACGGCTTCTTCCACGACCTCGGCCAGACCTACCGGAAGGCGGTGAAGGCTTTCTATGACGCGGGCTGCCACTACCTGCAGTTCGACGACACCGTCTGGGCCTATCTGTGCTCGCCCGACGAGATGACGGCGGCGCGCGAACGCATGCCCTGGGTAGACGAGTTGCCGAAGATCTATCAGGGGGTCATCAATGCGGCGCTGGCCGCCAAGCCCGCCGACATGACGATCACCACCCATGTGTGCCGCGGCAATTTCCGCTCCACCTGGGTGTCCGAAGGCGGCTACGAGCCGGTCGCCGAGCGGCTCCTGGGCGGTGTGAACTATGACGGCTACTTCCTCGAATACGACAGCGAGCGCGCCGGCGGTTTCGAGCCGCTGCGCTTCCTGCCCAAGGGCGACAAGATCGTGGTGCTGGGCCTCGTCACCTCCAAGAGCGGCACGCTGGAGAACCGGGACGACATCAAGCGGCGCATCGAGGAGGCCACGCGCTATGTCGCGCTCGAGCAGTGCTGCCTGTCGCCGCAATGCGGCTTCGCCTCGACCGAGGAAGGCAATATCCTGGCCGAGGAGCAGCAATGGGCGAAGCTGCGCATGATCGTGGAGCTGAGCGAAGAGGTGTGGGGGTGATGACGTACCGAGCTGTTGGAAAATAGCGTTGAGTGGGCACGGCGTTTCACTCCCTCGCCCCGCAGGGGAGAGGGTGGGGCAAGGGGGTTACGATGATTCCGTATCGCACCGCCGGAGCCCCCTCATCCCACCTTCTCCCCCATGGGGAGAAGGAGTGAGAGGTTGTGCGTCCCTGAAAGAGAGTCCGGTCGTGCGCACTCAATTCTTACAGATGTCCGCACCAAATCAAGCCTGTCCCCCACCAACTGCTTGAACTAAGGTTTTGCCATGCAACGAACCAAGCCTCCGTTTCGCGCCGATCATGTGGGCAGCCTGCTGCGGCCGGCCGCGCTCAAGGATGCGCGCGCCCGGCACGAGCGCGGCGAGATCGGCGCCGGTGAGCTTGCCGCGGTCGAGGACCGCGAGATCGCGTCGGTGATCGGCAAGCAGGAGGCGGTCGGTCTCAAATCCGTCACCGACGGCGAATTCCGCCGCGCTTCCTGGCAGACCGATTTCCTGGTCGCGCTCGACGGCGTCGAGTCCTACTACGGCGAACGCAAGATCCGGTTCAAGGGGCCGCAGCCGCGGCCGATCCTGCTGCGGCTCGAGCACAAGCTCGGTGCCTTTTACGGCCATCCGATGCTCGCGCATTTCAAGTTCGTCGCCGCGCACGCCAAGGTCATGCCGAAGATGACCATCCCGTCGCCTTCGACGCTGCACTTCCGCTACGGGCGCGAAGCTGTGCCGGAATCGATATATCCGGCAATGGAGGATTTCTACCGCGACCTCGGCCAAAGCTACCGGCAGGTGGTGCGCGCCTTCGCGGATGCCGGCTGCCGCTATCTGCAGCTCGACGAGGTCAACTTGGCCTATCTGTGCGATCCGGAGCTGCGCGCCGAGGTAAAGGCGCGCGGCGATGATCCCGCAGAGCTGCCCCTCATCTATGCCGACATGATCAACGCGGCGATCAGCGATATTCCCGCCGACATGACCATCACCATGCATTTGTGTCGGGGCAATTTCCGCTCCAGCTTCGTGGCCAGCGGCGGTTATGATCCGGTCGCCGAGATCCTGTTCAACGCCATCAAGGTGCATGGCTATTTCATGGAGTACGACAGCGCGCGTGCCGGCAGCTTCGAGCCGCTGCGGTTCGTGCCCAAGGACAAGACCGTCGTGCTCGGTCTTGTCACCAGCAAGACCGGTCAGCTCGAGGATCGCGATGAGATCAAGCGCCGGATCGAGGAGGCCGCGAAATTCGTGGACCTCGAGCAGCTTTGCCTGTCGCCGCAATGCGGCTTCGCCTCGACCCAGGAGGGCAATGTGCTTGGTGAGGACGAGCAGTGGGCCAAGCTGCGCATGATCGTCGAGGTGGCGCAGGAGGTCTGGGGGAATTAGCAATGGGGCAGGGGATCGTTGCCGGAAAAGTCGCCATCGTCACCGGCGGCGGCCGCGGCATTGGCCGCGGCATCGCGCTCCTGCTGGCGCAGGAGGGCGCGCGGGTCTTGGTCGGCGACGTGGGGGCGAGCCTGCAGGGCGCCGGCACCGACGCCGGGCCGGCGCAGGCGGTGGTCGACGAGATCCGCCAGCGCGGCGGCACAGCCCTCGCCTCGACGCTGTCGATCGCCGAGCCCAAGAACGCCGATGCGATCGTTGCGGCGGCGCTCGAGGCCTTCGGGCGGGTCGACATTCTGGTCAACAATGCCGGCATCCTGCGCGACGTCATCTTCCACAAGATGAGCTGGTCGGACTGGTCGGACGTGATCGCGGTGCATCTGCATGGCGCTTTCAACATGAGCCGCGCCTGCGCGGCGCATTTTCGCGCGCAGGGCTCCGGCGCCTTCGTGCACATGACCTCGACCTCGGGCCTGGTCGGCAATTTCGGCCAGGCCAACTACATGGCTGCCAAGCTCGGCATCATGGGCCTCTCGCGGGGCATCGCGCTCGATATGGCGCGCTTCAACGTGCGCTCGAACTGCATCGCGCCGTTCGCCTGGACCCGCATGATCGATTCGATTCCGGCGGCGAGCGAGGAGGACAAGCGGCGCATCGAGCGCTTCCGCGAGATGACGCCGGAGAAGATCGCGCCGCTCGTGGTCTATCTCGCCTCCGACCGGGCCGAAGGCATCTCTGGGCAGGTCTTCGCGGTGCGCAACAACGAGATCTTCCTGTTCAACCAGCCGCGCCCGATCCGTTCGCTTCACCGCTCCGACGGCTGGACGCCCGAGCAGCTCGATCAGCAGCTCAAGGGCGCTTTCGGCCCTTCGCTGACGCCGCTCGAACGCTCCAGCGATGTATTTTCGTGGGACCCGGTGTAGGGCGCAATCGCTTTATTGCGCCGATCCGCACGGTTGACGGCGCAATAAAGCGATTGCGCCCTACGCGTCCCCCAAAACCGGAGGGCGACACCGAGGTAACGTTCATGCCGATCGACTATGACAAGCTCCTGGGGCTGAAAATTGCCGAGGCCACGCAGACCTACACCGAGAAGGACGCCATTCTGTACGCCCTCGGCATCGGGCTTGGCCGCGATCCCATGGACGAGGACGAGCTGCCTTTCGTGTACGAGAAGAACCTCAAGGTGCTGCCGACCTTCGCGGCGGTGCTGGGCTGGCCCGGTTTCTGGGTGCGCGCTCTCGATACCGACATCGATTGGGTCAAGGTGGTGGCCGGCGAGCAGGGGCTGGTGCTGCATCGCCCGCTTGCTGCGCGCGGCATTGCGATCGGCCGCACGCGCGTCACCGAGATCATCGACAAGGGACCCGGCAAGGGGGCGCTCGTCTATTCCGAACGCGCGCTGATCGATGGCACAAGCGGCGAAAAAATCGCCAGCATCACGCAGACCACGGTCTGCCGCGGGGATGGCGGCTTCGGCGGGCCGGCGCGCGAGGCGCCCCCGGTGCATCCGATCCCGGCGCGGGCGCCCGATCTCATCTGCGATCGGGGAACGCGGCCGGAAGCCGCGCTGATCTACCGGCTCAGCGGCGATCCCAATCCCTTGCATGCCGAGCCGGCGGTGGCCAGGGCGGCAGGCTTCCCGCGTCCGATCCTGCATGGGCTGGCGAGCTTCGGCATCGCTTGCCATGCCATCCTGAAATGCCTGTGCGGCCATGATCCGGGCCGGCTCAAGGCCATCAGCGGCCGCTACTCGGCGCCGGTGTTCCCGGGCGAGACCATCCGCACCGAGATGTGGCGCGACGGGCCGATCGTCAGCTTCCGGGCGCGCGTGCTTGAACGCGACGTGATCGCGCTCAACCATGGCCGCTGCGAGCTGACGCTGTAATATCGCGCAAGGAAAAGGCGCTCGTATTGCGCTTGTGGCGCGTGCTGATCGTAGGGCGCAATCGCTTTATTGCGCCGCATTGCGCCGCTTGCCGAGGCCGATGGCGCAATAAAGCGATTGCGCCCTACGCCGCCAAAGCTTCGAACGCTTGGCGATGATAGTCCGCGGCCGTCGGCGAAAAGCAGCAGAACACGATGCGCTCGAGCGTGCCGGGCGCCGCGGTGATCTCCGCAACGACGGTTGCGACCGCGATCCGCGCGGCGCGCTCCGGCGGATATCCGTAGATGCCGGTCGAGATCGCCGGAAACGCGATCGAGCGCAAGCTCGCTTCGGCGGCGAGCGCCAGCGATGTGCGATAGCAGGACGCCAGCAGCCCGTCCTCGTTGTTGTCGCCGCCGCGCCAGACCGGGCCGACCGCGTGAATGACGTGCTTCGCCGGCAGCGCGTAGCCGCGCGTGATCTTGGCCGATCCGGTCGGACAGCCGTTCAGGCTGCGGCATTCGGCCAGCAGGCCCGCTCCGGCGGCGCGGTGGATGGCGCCATCGACGCCGCCGCCACCCCGAAGCGACGAATTGGCGGCATTGACGATGGCATCAAGCGCGAGCGTGGTGATGTCGGCGACGCAGATTTCAAGCCGCGTCGTTCCGATTTGGGCGCCCAGCAACGGAACGGGGACCGTCATCCCGGTCAGTCTAGCGCGATGCAAGCCTCAATCACCAGCCTCGCATGCCCACTCGGCCTGCGCTTCGGCCGCGATATCGACCGTGCTGCGCACCCCGAGGTCGTCGAAGTGCTGCTCCATGAACTCCTTGCCGGCGCGCTGGCCGCCGTTGCGCAACAGCTCGAAGAAAGTGAAATCGGAATTGAGCTTCGAGTCGGCCGTGAGCTCCTTGAATGCGCTGTCGAGCGCGATGCGATGCACGTTGATGCGCCGGTATTCGCCGGCGCCCCGGCCGCGCGGCAGCCGGCCCTGATCGATCAAGCGGGTCACGAAATCGATCGCCCGATACTCGGCGATCAGCGAGGAGTTGAAGGTGATCTCGTTGATCCGGTTGATGATCTCGGTTTGCGTGCGCGGCGTCATCTTGCGCTCGAGCGGATTGATCGAGACGATCAGCACATCCTCGGTGTCGGTGGTGCGGAAGAACGGAAAGATCGCCGGGTTGCCCATATAGCCGCCGTCCCAGTACGGGACCCCGTCGATCTCGACGGCCTGAAACACCATCGGCAGGCACGACGAAGCCATGACCGCCTCGGCGGTGATTGTCTCGCGCGGAAAGACCCGCAGGCGGCCGGTAAAGACGTTGGTGGCGGAAACAAAGAGCTTGAATCCGTGATGCGATCGCATCGCATCGAAATCGACAAACCGCTCGATCAGGTCCTTGAGCGGATTGATGTTGAGCGGATTGAAGTCATAGGGCGACCAGAAGCGCGACAAGGTATCGAACCAGGCCTGGGCGGGCGAGCCGTCATAGGGCACGAACGAGAGCAGCCGATCGGTCACGGCGCGCTCGAGCGGCGACAGGTCGCCGTTGGTGCTGATCGCGCGCCACATATCGGCGAGACGTTTGCGCGCCTCCTGCGGCCCGCCGCGGGCGAGCCCGTCGGCCAGCATCACGGCGTTGATGGCGCCGGCCGAGGCGCCCGATATGCCTTCGATCGCGATGCGCGGATCGGCCAGGAGGCTGTCGAGCACGCCCCAGGTAAAGGCGCCGTGCGCGCCGCCGCCTTGCAGCGCGAGATTGATCTTCTTGGGCGACGCCATGACTCTTGATCTGATGCGAGCGGGCCTATTCGGCGGTCCAGCCGCCATCGATCGATATGTTGGCGCCGGTGATCTGGGCGGCGGCGTCGGAGCAGAGAAACACCGCCACGCCCGCGACCTCCTCGACGGTGACGAATTGCTTGGTGGGTTGCGCCGCCAGCAGCACGTCGTTCTTGACCTGCTCCTCGGTCAGGTGGCGCGCCTTCATGGTTTCGGGGATCTGCTTCTCGACCAGCGGGGTCCAGACGTAGCCGGGGCTGATGCAGTTCGCGGTGGTGCCGAAGGTCGCCAATTCGAGCGCCACCGTCTTGGTGAGGCCGGCGAGCCCGTGCTTGGCGGTCACATAGGCGGATTTGAACGGAGAGGCGACCAGCGAATGGGCCGAGGCCGTATTGATGATACGGCCCCATTTGCGCGTCTTCATCCCCGGCACCGCGGCGCGGATCGTGTGGAAGGCGGCGGCGAGGTTGATGGCGAGGATCAGGTCCCATTTGTCGACTGGAAACTCCTCGATCGGCGCCACGTATTGGATGCCGGCATTGTTCACCAGCACGTCGACGCTGCCCAATGTCTGCTCCGCGGTCTTGATCATGCCGGCGATCTCCGCCGGTTTGCTCATATCGGCGCCCGAATAGATCGACTTGACCCCAAAGTCCCTTTCGATCCCCGACCGCTCGGTCTCGATCGCGGCTTTGTCGCCGAAGCCGTTGATCATCACATTGGCGCCTTCCTTGGCGAGGGCGCGCGCGATGGCAAGCCCGATCCCTGAGGTCGAGCCGGTGACGACAGCGGACTTTCCCTTGAGCATGATGGCCTCCTGATTGATGGACCTATTGGTGATGAAGTCCTGGCGATTGAGACAAGCGGTCAAGCGATCCAGGGCGGACAGCTTGCGGGCCGCGTTGTTGCGGTGCAATAATCCATACCAGGCCGAACATCACAATTTTGCGACCGTACCAACAAATCCCCCACGCGGGTCACGCCACCTCGGCGGGACGATCGGCGACGTCCGCGATCGTGCTGCGCTCCCCGATGGCGTCGAAATGCGTATCGAGGAACCGGCGCGTCGCGCGCTGGCCGAGCTTGTGCAGCCGTTCGAAGAATTCGAAATCATTGTTGAGCCTGCTGTGCGGATCGAGCGTCTCGCCCGCCTCGGGCATCACGATGCGATGCAGGCGGACGCGGCGGCAGTCGCCATCGCGGGCGCCGCGCGGCAGCCGTCCCTGATCGATCAATTGATTGACGAGATCGATCGTGCGCAGCTCCGCCGATTGCGCGGCGTTGGCGGTGATCTCATTGGTGCGGCGCATGATCTCGCGCACGTTCACCGGCACCTTGTCGCGCTCGCGCGGGTTGATCTGCACGATCAGCAGGTCCTCAGCCGCGGTGGCCCGAATGAACGGCAGCAGGGGCGGGTTGTTGCTGTAGCCGCCGTCCCAATAGGGTTCTCCATCGATCTCCACGGCGCGAAACAACAGCGGCAGGCAGGCCGAGGCCATCACGACCTCGGCGGTGATCTCGGCGCGGCTGAACACGCGCGGCTCACCGGTGAGCACATTGGTTGCCGAGATGAAGAGCGGCCGGTCGATATCGGCGCGGATCAGGTCGAAATCGACGAAACGCTCGATCAGCTCCTTCAGCGGATTGATGTTCAGCGGATTGAGATCGTAGGGCGACCAAAGCTGAGAGAACGCCCCGAACCAGGGCGGCGCCCCCGCGCCCGGGCGAGGCACGAACGCGAACAGGCGCTCGACCACGGCGCGCTGAAGATCCGGCAGATGGCCGCCGAAGCTCGCCGCACGCCAGAAATCGGCCAGCCGTTTGCGGGCCTCCTGCCGGCCGCCGCGCGCCAAACCGTCCGCCAGCATGACCGCGTTGAGCGCTCCCGCCGAGGTGCCGGAGATGCCTTCGATCGCAATCCGTTCATCGGTAAGCAGCTGGTCGAGCACGCCCCAGGTGAAGGCCCCATGCGCACCACCGCCCTGCAGGGCCAAATTGATGCGCTTGCCGCGGCCGGCCGCATCGCGCCACGGCCAGACCGGGGCGCGGGGCCGGTTGGGCCACACCGTCGAGACCGCCTTGTTCAAAAGCAGAGGAAACATCACATCAACATGGAATGAGGGATGGGCCCATCGGAGATCAGCGCCCGGACCAATTTGGCGGCGCGATTGCTGCATTGCAATACAAAAATGTTGCACTGCATCAATGTATTGTGATCCTTGCAAGAGTTGCAAATCGGGTAAACTTCCACATGGCCAAAGCCAGAGAATCACGCAGCAGCAGATCGGCTCCGAACGTGTTTCCGGGGCCGAACCACGACCATGGCCGCTGCAGCAGCGACGCCATGGCGGTCGCGGAGGCCCAGTGCCTGGAGCACGGCCGCCGCCTCACCCCGATGCGCCGGCAAGTGCTTGGCGTGCTGCTCCAAAGCCATCAGCCGCTGGGCGCTTATGAGATCATGGAGCGGCTGGCGCCGCAGGGGCCGCGGCCGGCCCCGATCACGGTCTATCGTGCGCTCGATTTCCTGCGCGAGAACGGGCTCATCCATCGCATCGAAAGCCGCAATGCGTTCGTGGCCTGCGTCCACAACCATGCCAGCGCCGACCCGGTCGTATTCCTGATCTGCGAGCGTTGCGGTACCGTGGGCGAGGCCGCCTCGATGGCGGTCGCGGCCACGTTGACTTCAGCCGCCCGGGCGGTCGGCTTCACGCCGAAATCGCCGGTGATCGAGATCGGCGGCATCTGCGCCCATTGCCGTTAAGTCTGGGCTGGCCGCCACGTTGACGGGGTGCGGCCAGTCTGGCACTGCGTCTGCCCGAGAAGGAGAGCAAAATGAGCCAAGCCGCGCCCCAGGATAGGCGCAAGTCCGTCGCAGTCGATGTCGGCGGCGTGATCGTGGGCGGCGATGCCCCGATCGTCGTGCAATCGATGACCAATACGGACACCGCCGACGTCGCGGCCACCACCGCGCAGGTGGCGGCGCTGGCGCGCGCCGGCTCGGAGATCGTTCGCATCACGGTCGACCGCGACGAGGCCGCCGCCGCCGTGCCGCACATCAAGGAACGCCTCGTCCGCATGGGCGTGGGCGTGCCGATCATCGGCGACTTCCACTATATCGGCCACCAGCTCTTGGCCGACCACCCGGCTTGCGCGCAGGCGCTCGACAAGTACCGCATCAATCCAGGCAATGTCGGCTTCAAGAACAAGAAGGACAAGCAGTTCGGCGCCATCATCGAGACCGCGATCCGGTACGGCAAGCCGGTGCGCATCGGCGTCAACTGGGGCTCGCTCGATCAGGAGCTGCTCACCCATCTGATGGACCAGAATTCGCTTTCGCCCACCCCGGTCGGAGCCCGCGAGGTGATGCGCGAGGCCATGGTGCAGTCGGCGCTGACTTCGGCCGAGCGCGCCGAGGAGATGGGTCTCGCGCGCAACCGCATCATCCTGTCCGCCAAGGTGTCGGCGGTGCAGGATCTCATCGCCTGCTATGCCGAGCTCGCCCGGCGCTCCGACTACGCCCTCCATCTCGGCCTCACCGAAGCCGGCATGGGCTCCAAAGGGATCGTGGCCTCGTCCGCCGCCATGGGGGTGCTGCTCCAGCAGGGGATCGGCGACACCATCCGCATCTCGCTCACCCCGGAACCCGGCGGCGACCGCACGCTCGAGGTGAAGGTCGGGCAGGAATTACTGCAGACCATGGGATTCCGCACCTTCGTGCCGCTGGTGGCAGCCTGCCCGGGCTGCGGGCGCACCACCTCCACCACGTTCCAGGAATTGGCGCGCGACATCCAATCGTTCATCCGCGACTCGATGCCCGAGTGGAAATCGCGCTATGCGGGCGTCGAAGCCTTGAACGTCGCGGTGATGGGCTGCATCGTCAACGGGCCGGGCGAGAGCAAGCATGCCGATATCGGCATCTCACTGCCCGGCACCGGCGAGCAGCCGGCGGCGCCGGTCTTCGTCGACGGCAAGAAGGTGGCGACGCTGCGCGGCGCGACCGTGGCGGCCGACTTCAAGAAGATGGTGATCGACTATATCGAGCAGCGCTACGGCAACAGCGGGGCCGGCCAGACCGCCGCGGAGTAGCCTTCGATCATATCGCGCTGGCCGCGATATTCACCGTCAGCGCCAGCAGCGCGACATTGAAAATGAACGATATGATGCCGTGGGCCGAGACCGTATGGCGGATCGGCCGGCAGGTGATCGCCACGTCCGACACCTGGTTGGTCATCCCGATCACGAACGAGAAATAGACGAAATCCCAGTAGTCCGGCTCGCGAAGATCCCCGGGAAACTGCAGGCCGCCGCCCTTGCCGCCGTCCTCGTCGTAGAATTCGTGGGCATAGTGCAGCGCAAACATGATGTGGGTGAACGTCCACGACAGCAGGATGGTAACGACACCGAGCAGCAGATGGGTCGGATCACGATTGTTGGCGTCGGACATTCCGAGCAAGGCGATGATGGCCCCAAGGCTGGCGAATGCAGCGGTTGCGGTCAGCGCCAGTATGGTGAATTGCCCCTCGTCCTGCAGCCGCGCACGCAGCCGGATATGGCGGACGTCCGCCATCGCCATCATGCGTAGCGCCAGCGTGAGGTAGAGCACGATGCCGGCGTCCCAGCCCACCAGGAGGCGGGTCGCTGGCCGCCAATCCGATGGACACAGCACGACGACCATGGCGCCGATCAAGGCCGAGATGAACAACCGCGGCCGCGCTCGCACGATGCGCAGCGGCCGCGGTAGATGACGGTGAGGATGCGGTTGCTCGTTCATGGCCTCTGCGTCCGCCAAGATTTTCCGGACCACAAATTGCGCCGAGCCGATTACGCCACTTTCGGTGGCAAGCTCGTGAGCTCGGACTGATAGGCTTCCTCCATGCGGGGCGCCAGCCCGTGGCGGGCGAGCGCGTCCGCGAACATCTGGCGAATGACCGGCTTCTCGTCCGCATAATCGATCTGGTTGCCGCCCATCCGCTTGCTGATCCACGACATGGGAACGCCCTGGCTGTTGCGCGGCGAGGCATACTTGAAGGCCAGATAGCGCGCCGGCGTCGGCCCCGAGTTGAAGTGCTGGTGATACCAGGCATTGGGCGGAACGATCAGTGTGCCGTATTTCCAATCATAGCGCTTCGCCTCCTCGCCCTGCGGCCACATCAGCGAATAGCCTTCGCCGCTCAGCACGATGACGTGGGCGCCCGGTCCGTGATGGTGGGCTTTCTTGTAGGTGCCGACCGGAAACTGCGAGATGTGGCTGGCGATCGAACCCTTCGCCATGTTGAAGCGGATGTGCCCGCCGCCGGCGCCACGCTCCTTGGCGGTGATCAGCGGCAGGTTGATGGCGTCGGCGACGAAATTGGTCTGCAGCAGGAACCCGACCTGCTCGCCCTTGGCGCTGAAATAGTCGGGCTCGCCCGAGAAACGGTTCTTGAAATCGTAGTTCGTGTTGAAGATGAAATCCAGGTTGTCATAGAGATTGACCACCGAGGGGCAGTTGGTCACCGCCACCAAACGCACGACCTCCTGCCCGGATCCGTTGAAGTGCTGATACCAGCAATTGAGCGGAACGGCGAAAATCGAGCCCGCTTTCCATTCGAAGGTGACCCGCGCCCCGGCATTGTTCCAGATCGTGGTCGAGCCGCGGCCGCTCAGGATCAGGATCATCTCCTCGAACAAATGGCGGGCCGGCTCGAGCTTCTTGCCCGGCGCGATCTCGCAGACATAGCAGTCGTTGGAGGTGCGCGAGGCCTCGTGGTTGATGTAGACCCCCCTGCCGCCGCGGCGCGGCCAGGGTTTGAGCTCGACCGTGCGCAGATCGGGAACATACTGGGCGCTGATGATGTCGAGTCCTTCGCCTCGCACGAACCGCAAATAGGGTGTGTCCTTTTCGGTCTTGAACTTTTCCGCCATCTCCTGCGAAACCATGAGGTTCTTGGCCACGAATCCCTCCTTGCTGCCCGTTGGCTCGTATCTTCGAAGGCTCGGACAGGCTTGATTGTGCGGTCTTGATTTAGCAGCGACTGGCGTCCTGCCGCAATGCCGCCGGGACGAGCCGGCAGGTTGGCAAGAGGTCCGATCGGATTGGGCATGACGGCTGCGACGCAACAACCCTCTGTGCGCCCGCGCGGCGGGTTGTCGCGCCTGGTCTGGGCCGCAGCGACGGTCGCCCTCGTTCTCCTGCTGCTGCCCTATCTGCTGGTGCCGTTCTACCGCGTCATAACCCCGGTCTCGACCCTGATGCTGGCGCATTGGCTGACCGGCCGAAACGTCGTGCGCACCTATATGCCGATCGGGCGGCTGGCGCCAATTCTGCCCCGTTCGGTGCTGGTCGCCGAGGACGACCGGTTCTGCAGTCATCACGGCATCGATTGGCAGGAGATCCATGCCGCCATCGAGGAAGCCGACGACATCAGCGAGGCCCGCGGCGGCTCGACCATCACGCAGCAGACCGCGAAGAATCTGTTCCTATGGCCGGGACGCAGCTTCGTGCGCAAGGCCTTGGAGTTCCCGCTCGCGTTGTGGATCGATCTGGTGCTGCCCAAGCGGCGCATCATGGAAATCTACCTGAATATCGCCCAGTGGGGTCCCAATGGCGAATTCGGCGCCGAAGCCGGCGCCCGCTCGGCGTTCGGCAAGTCGGCCGCCGACCTCGACCGCCGCGAGGCGGCGTTAATGGCTGCGATCCTGCCCAATCCGGTGCGGCGCAGCGCGCGGCGGCCGGGGCCGGCCGTGCGCCGACTCGCCAGCATCTACGAGGCCCGCGCCCGCAACGCCTCCACGCTTGCTGGATGCATCGAGGGCGTGTCCTAGCGGACGGCATGCCCTCTGTCGGCATGCCTCTGGCGCGGACCGGGGTGATCCTCTATAAGCCCCGCTTCCCGGATTTCAGGCGCGGACCCGACGGCGCTTGAGGAGAAATCATTATGGCTGTCCCGAAACGAAAAACATCTCCCTCGCGGCGGGGAATGCGCCGTTCTGCCGATGCGCTCAAGCGGCCCACCTATATTGAAGACAAGGATTCCGGCGAGCTGCGTCGTCCGCATCATGTCGATCTCAAGACCGGCATGTATAGGGGCCGGCAGGTGCTCAAGCCCAGAACCGAAGCCTGACCGTTTGGCCGGTCACGCGGATCGGCGTCACATGGATCGGCTGATAGCTTTGCCCATACGGGTCGTCGGCGCGGATGCCGACGCATAGATGGTGCTCACCTCACGCGGCTCGGCGCGCCGTCGCCACCGTGTCTGCGGTGCGCGCTGCGCGGTGGCGATGAGCTGAGCCAGGAAGAGCGCCGACGGCCGCGATCCCGCGGGTTCGACCGCGGTTGCCCGGCCGGGTCCGACCAAAACCAAGGCGTGGCCGCGCTGCGGCAGGTCGGCCGGTGTCCCGACTTGGCGGTCGCCTTGTGCCAAGCGGGGACGTGCCGCTGGGGCTGGTTCGGCTGGGGTGATGCTTGCGGTCGCCCGCATTTGACGCCTCCCGTATGCCGCCCTGTATCAAGACGGGACATCGATGTTCTGTTCCGTTGACACACGGCAAGGTGCGTGCCGGGGTCGAGCGGTCCGGGGGTCGAGGGGGCCAAGTGGGCTTGGCAATTTCCGAAAGGTTTAAGTTTTTCTCCTAGGTTGGTGGTGGGATCAGCCGTCCGGCTGACAGGTTCGGCGTGATTTTTGACGAAAGGGACCATGGTGATCAGCCGGGATCGGACCGACGTTGAAGATGGCGCAGGCGCCGACCGGGCGTCCGCTCGCTCCCGGGAGCCAAGCTCGCAGGCTCCTGGCGCCGAGCCCACGAGTCTTGATTCCGACGCGATTTTCGCCGCTATCGGTGAAGTCCCTTATGAATGGCGGATCGCTTCCGACACGCTGGCGTGGGGGGCCAATGTGCACGAGGTGCTGGGATCCCTGGATCCTGCCGCGCTCACGAGCGCAAAGTCCTATGCCCAATTGATCGATCCGCAGAGCAGTACGTCGCGTTACGATGCGGTCATGCGCGCGGGCGCGCGCGACCAGGGAGCGGGCATTCCCTACCTGGTGCAATACGCCTTGCAGCCCTCCACCGCCGGCGAGGAAGTGATCTGGATCGAAGATTCCGGACGCTGGTTTGCCGGGCCGGACGGCAAGCCGTTGCGCGCCTGTGGGGCGGTGCGCGTCATCAACGAGCGCCACGAGCGGGAACAGAAGCTGACCTATCTTTCGCGCTTCGACACCCTTACGGGCGAGCTGAACCGCGACCGCCTGATGGAAATTCTCGATGCCACCATCGAGGATGCCGTGAAGCTGCGCTCGTCCTGCGGTTTTCTGCTGGCGGCGATCGATGAGCTCGGTCGCATCAACGAAGCCTACGGCTTCGATGTCGCCGACGAGGTGATCGCCGCGGTCGCCAAACGCATGCACGGGCAAATGCGCGGGAAAGACCATCTCGGGCGCGTGTCCGGCAACAAGTTCGGCATCATCCTGAACAATTGCACGCCCGATGATCTGCTGATCGCGGCCGATCGCCTGCTCGCCGGAATCCGCAACGAAGTAGTGCACACATCCGTCGGTCCGGTCGCTGCGACCGTGACGATTGGAGGCGTAACGGCGCCTCGCCACGCCCGCAACGTGAAGGAGGTTTTGGCGCGCGCCCAGGATGCGCTCTACGGCGCCCGCGCCAAGCGCCGCGGCTCCTTCCAAGCCTATCAGCCCAATCTGAAGCGCGTTGCGGAGCGCCAAGAGAATATGCGCGCGACCGACGAGATCCTGTCGGCCCTCAATGAGCGTCGGATCTTCATCCATTTCGAGCCGATCGTCGAGATCGGCTCGCGGGCGCCCGCCTTCTATGAATGCTTGATGCGGGTCAAGCGTCCGGATGGAAGCCTGCTGGCGGTGAACCAATTCATCCCTTGGGCGGAGCGGCTGGGCCTCGTCCGCCTGCTTGATCACCGCGTGCTCGATCTGGTGG
This sequence comes from uncultured Alphaproteobacteria bacterium, assembly GCA_963725185.1. Classification (GTDB taxonomy): domain Bacteria; phylum Pseudomonadota; class Alphaproteobacteria; order Rhizobiales; family Xanthobacteraceae; genus VAZQ01. The sequence continues at coordinate 384,109 of CAVRXO010000006.1, read as the reverse complement.
CGGCGGAAATGATCGCCTCGCCGGCGCTCAAGGCGAGCGTCAATGTCTCGGTGGCGTCCACCAGCGATCCGGATTGGTGGGCGGGCCTGGCGGCGCTGCTGCGCGCCCATCCGGGGGTGGCGGAACGGCTCACGGTCGAGATCACCGAGACGGCGGCGATTCAGGACATCGAGGAGACCGGCGCCTTCGTGACCCGCGTCAAGGACTTGGGCTGCCGCATCGCCATCGACGATTTCGGCGCCGGTTACACCTCATTTCGCAATCTTCGCCGGCTCGGCGTCGATCTTGTCAAGATCGACGGCGCCTTCGTGCAGAACCTCATGCAGTCGGAGGACGACCGCGCTTTCGTCCATACGCTGATCGATTTGGGGCGGCGGCTCGGCCTTGCGACCGTCGCCGAATGGGTGCAGGACGAGGCGTCGGCCACGATGCTGGCCGACTGGGGCCGCGACTATCTGCAAGGAGTTCTGGTCGGGCTCGCATCGGGCGAGCGACCCTGGGAAGTTGCCGATGCCGCGCAGGCGCATCGCGCCTAGGGGCTATTCATTCTTGTCCGGCTCTTTCTTGCCTGGCTCCTGGCTGCCCAGCCGATCGAGCCGCTTCTGCATATCTTCCATTTGCCGTTTGAGATCGTCGATCTCGCCGCCGTCGGCCGGTCGCGGGCTGCTGCTCTTCTCGGGCTCGGCCGTTTGGCCTTCCCGTCGCGCGAACGGGGGAGCGAACATGGCGAAAGTGCGCTCGAAAATTTCCATGTTGCGGCGGACCTGCTCTTCGAGCGGGCCGAACGCCGTGGCCCCGAATGCCTGTGCCATCTGGCTGCGCATCTTCTCCTGCTCGCGCACCAGCGTGTCGATCGAGACCTCGAGATAGCGCGGCACCAGCATCTGCATGCTGTCGCCGTAGAAGCGGATGAGCTGGCGCAGGAAGGCGATGGGCAAAAGGCTCTGCCCCTCCTTGTTCTCCTGCTCGAAAATGATCTGGGCCAACACCGAGCGGGTAATGTCCTCGCCGGTCTTGGCGTCGTACACCACGAAGTTGTTTCCCGCCTTGACCATGGTGGCGAGGTCTTCGAGCGTCACATAGGTGCTGGTTCCGGTATTGTAGAGCCGTCGATTGGCGTATTTCTTGATCGTGACCGGTTCTTCGGACTGTGCCATGTTGGCCGCATCAAATAAGAGCATACCCAAAGCCAGCATAACCTTTTTTATCTTGTCCAAGCCACCGTTTTATGGGCCCGCAGCGCCATCCGGGCGGGAAAAGGTTAAGGGGCCTGCGGTTGGCCTTGGAATGGTCCATTCGATAATGCGGAACAGACCGGCGAACCGGGCAATTGACAGTCACACGCCCGCTACCGAGGATGGGATATGGGTGCTGGGACCTCGGCGCGCCACATGGCGGCGCGGGCGTCCCGCCGGTCGAGGCCATCACCGGGACTGGACGCCGAGCACGACCGCACGCTAATCCAACCGGACACAAAGGAGCCAGGACATGAAGGACGATATCGTCATCGTCAGCGCGGCACGCACGCCGGTCGGGGCCTTCAACGGGGTGTTTGCGAACCTGCCGGCGCACGAGCTCGGCAAGGTCGCCATCAAGGCGGCCCTCGAGCGGGCTGGCGTCGAGGGGGCGCAGGTCTCCGAGACCATCCTGGGGCAGATCCTGTCGGCCGGGGAGGGCCAGAACCCGGCTCGCCAGGCCTCGATTGCGGCCGGCATCCCGGTCGAGAGCCCGGCCTGGGGCGTCAACCAGCTGTGCGGCTCGGGGTTGCGCACGGTGGCGCTCGGCTATCAGGCCATCCTCAACGGCGATTCGCAGGTGGTGGTCGCGGGCGGCCAGGAATCCATGAGCATGGCTCCGCACTGCGCGCATTTGCGCAACGGCGTGAAGATGGGCAATTTCGAGATGGTCGACACCATGATCAAGGATGGCCTGTGGGACGCCTTCAACGGCTATCACATGGGCAACACGGCGGAGAATGTCGCGCAGAAATACCAGATCACCCGGGCGCATCAGGACGAGTTCGCGGTCGCCTCCCAGAACAAGGCCGAGGCGGCCCAGAAAGGCGGCCGGTTCAAGGACGAGATCGCGCCAGTGACGGTCAAGTCGCGCAAGGGCGACGTGGTGGTCGATACCGACGAATATCCGCGCCACGGCACCACCCTCGATGCGGTCGGCAAGCTCAGGCCGGCCTTCGTCAAGGACGGCACCGTCACCGCCGGCAACGCTTCCGGCATCAACGACGGCGCGGCCGCCGTGGTGCTGATGAAGGCGAGCGAGGCGGCCAAGCGCGGCAAGACGCCGCTCGCCCGCATCGTGTCCTGGGCCCATGCCGGGGTCGATCCGGCCATCATGGGCACCGGCCCGATCCCGGCTTCGCGCGCGGCGCTCATGAAAGCAGGCTGGAAGATCGAGGACCTCGATCTCATCGAGGCCAACGAGGCCTTCGCCGCGCAGGCTTGCGCGGTCAACAAGGACCTCGGCTGGGACACCGGCAAGGTCAATGTCAACGGCGGCGCGATCGCGCTCGGTCATCCGATCGGGGCCTCCGGGGCACGCGTGTTGGTGACGCTGCTGCACGAGATGCAGAGGCGCAACGCCAAGAAGGGCCTCGCCACGCTCTGCATCGGCGGCGGCATGGGCATCGCGATGTGCGTCGAGCGCTGACAGGCAGGCGCGAAAGGGGGGCAGGCTATGGCACGCGTTGCGCTAGTGACGGGAGGGACGCGCGGCATCGGCGAGGCGATCTGCAAGGCATTGCAGGCAGCCGGTTGCAAGGTCGCGGCCAACTACGCCGGCAATGACGAGGCGGCGCAGAAGTTCAAGGCCGCGACCGGCATTGCGGTCTACAAATGGGACGTCTCCTCGTTTGATGCCTGCGCGGCCGGCATCAAGCAGGTCGAGGCCGATCTCGGCCCGATCGAGATCCTGGTCAACAATGCCGGCATCGCGCGCGACGCCATGTTCCATCGCATGAAGCCGGAGCAGTGGACCGCCGTCATCAACACCAATCTCCATTCGCTGTTCAACATGTGCCGTCCGCTGATCGAGGGGATGCGGGCGCGCAGGTTCGGCCGCATCATCAACATCTCCTCGATCAACGGCCAGAAGGGCCAGACCGGCCAGACCAACTATTCGGCCTCCAAGGCCGGGGAGCTCGGCTTCACCAAGGCGCTGGCGCTGGAAAGCGCCAGGAGCGGCATCACCGTCAACGCGGTCTGCCCCGGCTACATCGCGACCGAGATGGTGAAGGCGGTGCCGCAGGACGTGCTGGACAAGAACATCCTGCCGCATATCCCGCTCGGCCGGCTGGGCGAGCCGGAGGAGGTGGCGCGCTGCGTGGTGTTCCTCGCCTCCGACGATGCCGGCCTGATCACCGGCGCGACGCTCTCGGCCAACGGCGGCCAGTTGATGGTCTGAGAGGGTTAAGCAGGTCTAGCCCGGCCGCCACCCCTTGGGGGCGAGCTCGAACCCTTCGAATTCGAAACCCGGCGCGACCGTGCAGCCCGCCAGCGTCCAGGCGCCGAGGCTTTCGGCGGCCTGCCAAGCGCCGGGCGCGAACCATCGCCTGCGGCTGCTGGCCGGCGGCGAGGTCGGGCCCCAGCGTCACGCGCGTGTGTGCGGCCGCCTCGCCCGCGGCGATCTCCAGGAGCAGCGGCGCGCCGGCGTAGAAATGCCAGACCTCGACGGCATCGACGCGATGCCAATGCGAGCGCTCGCCGCGCGCCAGCAGGAAGTAGATCGCGGTGGACGCCGAGCGTCCGTCCTCGAGGCGGCGATAGTCCCTGAACGTCTCGCGAAAGTGCCCTCCTTCAGGATGCGGCTAGAGGTCGAGCAGTCGCACGATCTCAGCGGCCGTGAGCGAGGACGAGGTCAAAATTTGTTCTTCCGCTCGCGAATCTCCGCGAACACCTGCCAGGCGGGAGCGCCGGCCAGGCCCACCGATTTTGCGATCTCGGGCAGGTCGGCGCGCAGGAACGGGTTTGCAGCCTTTTCCTCGCCGATGGTCGAGGGGATCGTCGGCTTGCGCTCGCCGCCAAGGCGGGCGACCTGCTGCTCGCGCGCCGACGAGCGCCGCATTGTCGGGCTCGATCGTCTTGGCGAAGCGGATGTTGGCTTGCGTGTATTCGTGGCCGCAATAGATCTGCGTGTCGTCCGGGCAGGCTGCGCAGCTTCAAGAGCGATTGCCACATCATTTCGGGCGTACCCTCGATCACCCTTCCGCAGCCGATCGAGAACAGCGTGTCGCCGACGAAGACGAGCTTGTCGGGCCCGAACACGTAGCTGATATGGCCGGCGGTATGGCCCGGAGTTTCGAGGACGCCGCGCCGTCGAGCGAGCCGACCCGGACGCGATCGCCCTCGCGCACGCTCTCGTCGACTTCCGGAATGCCGTCGGCCTCCGCTTCCGGTGCCACGACGCGGCAGCGGTGGCGCTCCTTGAGCTCCTCGATCCCGCCGGTGTGGTCGTGATGATGGTGGGTCACCAGGATGTCGGTGAGCCGCCAGCCGGTCGCCTGCAGCGCCGCCTCTACGGCGGCCGCTTCCGGCGCATCGATTGCCGCCGTGGCGCCGCTTTCGGGATCGTGGAGAAGGACGCCGAAATTGTCCTTCAGGCAAAGGAAGAGCTGGGTTTGGGCGGGCATGGACCTGAGCCTTTGGTTGGCGGCGGTGCCGGTAGGGTTCCGGGCTTGGATGTGAACCAGACCATGGGACATAAGGCGCGCCCGGCAAAGGGGAAGCCGGTCCTGTCCGATCCCTGGGCTGTGAGCGCCGGCGTTGACCGGGCCGGCCTGGACCCCGCCTGGTTGAGCTGCGATCTGTGTTACTTTCGCCCTATGTCCCTTGACGTCATCGATCTTCGCAATTTCTACGCCCAGCGGCTCGGCGATGTGGCGCGGCGCTCTGGTGGGCCGCGGCATTCGGGACGCGCTTCGCCGACACGCGCGGCTTGCGGGTCGTCGGCATCGGTTACCCGACGCCCTATCTCGGCCTGTTCCGCGAGGAGGCGGAAAGATGCCTGGCCTTCATGCCGGCGGCGCAGGGCGTGATCAAGTGGCCCTCGGAACGGCCGGGCTTGGCGGCGTTGACGGATGAATTCGCCTTGCCGCTTGCCGACGCGGCGGTCGACCGCGTGCTGCTGGTGCATGCGCTCGAAATGTCGCACCAGGCCGACGTGTTGCTGCGCGAAGTGTGGCGCGTACTGGCGTCAGGCGGGCGCCTGCTTGCGGTGGTGCCCAATCGGCGCGGCCTCTGGGCCCGCATGGACACGACGCCGTTCGGCCACGGCCGGCCCTATTCACGCACGCAGATCGTCCAACTGCTGCGCGAGACCTGGTTCACCCCCACCGGCTGGAGCGAGGCGCTCTATGTGCCGCCGATCGAGCGCGGCTGGTTCCTGCGTTCGGCGACCGCCTGGGAGCGCGCCGGCTCGACGATCTCGGCGCCGTTCGCGGGGGTTCACATCGTGGAGGCGAGCAAGCAGGTCTATCGCGCCATTCCGGCGCGCCGCGAACGCCGGCGGTTGGTGCCCGCGCTCGCTCCCGCGCTTGCGCCCTCGCCGGGCCGCTGATGGATCAACGTTTCCGATCGAATTGAACGCGCGCCACTCACTCGTTGCCGCGCGAGTTGTCGTCGCCGTCACCGCCACCGCTTGGCGCCGCGCCCTGAATCTCGTGGCGCGGACCGCGATGCCGGCGCCGGCGCCGGTGCAACGGGAAGCGATCGCCCTGATTTTCGTGGCCGTTTGATCCGAACCCCTGCGGGTTCTGAGCCGGTTGCGGCCGGTGGCTGCTGTCCGCCGGTGATGAAGGACGGCAACCGGTCGACGTCGCCCGCAGCCTCGGGCGCCGCAGCGGCCGGTTGCTGCTGACGCGGCGCATAGGCTTGCTGCTCGCGGACCGGATAGGCCTGCTGCTCGCGGGCCGGATAAGCTTGCTGCTCCCGGATCGGGTAGGGTTGCGGCTCGCGCGGCAGATAGGGCTGCGGCTCGCCCGGACCAAACGGCACCTCGCCGGGACCCGGCATGCCCTGCGGACTTTCGTCGCCGTCGTCATAGCCGTCGTCGCGCATGTCTCGCGTCTCGTTCTCGGACCGGTAGAACTGGGGATTGCTCTGACGGAATTGCTCCTGCGCGGCGGCGATCAGGCGAAAATAATGCTCGGCGTGCTGGTAGTAGTTCTCCGCCGCCACCGGATCGCCGGATGTCTGCGCATCGCGTGCGAGCTGGAGATATTTTTCGGCAATGTGAGACGGGGTGCCGCGAATCTTGACGTCGGGTCCGTTCGACTCAAACACCCGTGTCATCGGATTTTGGCTCTTACGGTTGCGTCCGCGCATCCGCTTGTTCTGACCGTTTCTCATGACTTGCCTGCTGCCACCCTTCGTTGCGACGGCTTGTGCCGCCTTTGCTCCTCACGCTTTTCGCTTCCTCAAGTTCTTCGCTTCCTCAAGTTCTTCGCTTCCTCAAGTTGCTTCGCTTCATCGAGTTCTTCGCTTCATCAAGTGCTTTGCGTCTTGCAGCGCTTCCGGCCTGCTCGCGCGCGCCCCGACATTGCCGGGCCTTCGGCTGACCAGCACGAAGCTTGTCCACGCGGCGTCTTCATCATGCGGCGTCTTTTGCCATCGCCGCGCTGTCAGATTCCGCAATCGCGAAGCAGCAATCCCCGGGCGGCGGTCCATGCCGCGATGTTGCCCACCTTTGGTGAGGCGCACCTCCGTTGAGGCACACGAGCCGCGCCGACGACGATCGCGACATGCGCCCTACCAATGAAGCATCTCGTTCCCGATGAGGCGAACCTTCGCCGGAACATCCAGCCTGATTTGTTCCCCTAACGCGCCTGTGGCTCTCCGGAGCTTTGCTGCGGGCCTCAATACTGGCGCGTTCAACCGTTTCGGGTCGATTCCATGAGCTGAACCTAGTCGGTCTCGGACCACAATCCAAGTGCTTTTTTGCACGTCCGAAATGTGGGGGAGGCATGGCAAAATCTTCGGCAAATGCTTCGGCAAAGCTATGGCAAATGCTTTGGCGTGCGCTTGACCGCAATCGATCTGGGAATGCCGAGGAGATCGTGCCGCGGCGCCCCGACGGCGACTAGGCCGGCGGCAGCCATCAGGCCCTCGACCGCGCCGAGCTGACCGATCCCGAGCTCGAGCACGAGGACACCATCGGGCGACAACAAATGCGGGGCGGCCGCGGCAATCGCCCGATAGGCGGCAAGGCCGTCGGGGCCGCCATCGAGCGCCAGCGGCGGATCGAACACCCGCACCTCGGGCGCCAGCGTAGCAATGTCGTCATGCACCACATAGGGCGGATTGGCGACCACGAGATCGAACCCTGCCGTGAGCGCCGAGCCGTAGTCGCAGGCGACAAACGCGGCGCGCTGCGCAAAGCCAAGCGCCGCCGCATTGGCGCGGGCGCAGCGCAGCGCCTCAGTGCTCAGGTCGGTGCCGACGCCTCTTGCCCTGGGCAGTTCGGAAAGCAGCGCCAGCAGCAGCGCGCCCGAGCCGGTGCCGAAATCGGCGACCCTGAGGGCGGCGTTGCGGGCCTGCGACCGGCCAAGCGCATCGAGCGCGGCTTCGACCACGGTTTCGGTCTCCGGGCGCGGCACCAAGGTCGCGGAGCTGAGCTTGAAATTCAGCCCCCAGAACTCCTTGACGCCGATGATGCGCGCCACCGGCTCGCGCGCGAGCCGGCGTGCCGCGAGCGCAGCGATGGCGTCGGACTGCGCCGCGGTGAGCGTGCGCGCGGCTTGGGCGGCGAGCCCGGCATGGTCGAGGCCGAGCGCGTGCGCCACCAGCAGGCGCGCATCGAGCTCGGGCGTCGCCAGATCGCGGCGGCGGAACGACTGCGCGAGCGAGCGGCGCGCGCTCGCAATCGAGGGATGGGGCTCGAGCGTGGCGGTCATCCTCATTGCAGCGAGCCCTCCTCGGCCAGCAAAGCGGCCTGATGCTCGGTGATCAGCGCGTCGATGATCTCGCCCAGCGCCTCGCCCTCGATGATCTGCGGCAGTTTGTAGAGCGTCAGGTTGATGCGATGCTCGCTGACGCGGCCTTGCGGAAAATTGTAGGTGCGGATGCGCTCGGAGCGGTCGCCCGAGCCGACCTGGCCGCGCCGGTCGGCGGCGCGCGCCGTGTCGTATTTCTGCCGTTCGAGGTCGTACAGCCGGCTGCGCAATACCGCCATCGCCTTGGCTTTGTTGCGATGCTGCGAGCGGTCCTCCTGCATGAAGACGACGATGCCGCTCGGGATATGGGTCAACCGGATGGCCGACTCGGTCTTGTTGACGTGCTGGCCGCCGGCGCCGCCCGCCCGCATCGTATCGACGCGCAGGTCCGCTTCGTTGATGGTGACGTCGATGTCCTCCGCCTCAGGCAGCACCGCGACCGTCGCGGCCGACGTATGGATGCGGCCCGAGGCCTCGGTGTCGGGCACGCGCTGCACGCGATGCACGCCCGACTCGAATTTCAGCTTGGCGAAGGCGCCGCGGCCGCGGACCTCCGCGATGATCTCCTTGTAGCCGCCCGACCGCGCCTTCGCTGGCCGCGATCACCTCGACCTTCCAGCCCTGCTTGGCGGCATAGCGCTCGTACATCCGGAACAGGTCGCCGGCGAACAGCGAGGCCTCGTCGCCGCCGGTTCCGGCGCGGATCTCGAGAATGACGTTGCGGTCGTCCATGGCGTCCTTCGGCAGCAACGCCAGCCGGATCTCGCTGCTCGAGCGCGGCGCGCCGCCGCTTCGAGCGGGGGCTTCTCGTCCGCCGCCAGCGCGCGCATCTCGGAGTCGGTCGCGGCGTCCGCAAGCAGCGCCTCGAGGCCGGCGATCTCGTCGGCTGCACCTCGCGATAGGCCTTGATCGCCTCCACCACCGGGCCGAGCTCGGCGAACTCGCGCGAGAGCCGCACATAGGTCGTGGGCGTGACCTGGCTCGCGAGCTCGCTCTCGACCATGCGGTGTCGCGCCAGCAATGCGTCGAGCTTTTGTTCAGGAAGCATCAATCATCCAACACGATTTGCGCACGCGCGAGGCCTCAGGCGTCACAGCTGCAGACCCTGCGCGGCGGCGAATTCCTTCAGCCGATCGCGAACCGACACTCCGCCGGTCGGACCTTCGAGCAGCGGCTCCACCAGCGCGGCGACCTTGCCGATGTCGAGATCGAGCAACATGGCCTTGACCGGGCCGACCGCGGTCGGCGACAGCGACAGCGAGCGGAAGCCGATCGCCACCAGCACCAGCGCGCCGATCGGCCGTGACGCCAGCTCGCCGCAGACCGCGACCGGCTTGTCGTGAACGCGCCCCTTTGCGGCGATCTCCTTGAGGGCGCGCAGCACCGGCACCGAGATCGGGTCGAAGCGGTCGGCGACGCGGGCATTGCCGCGGTCGGCCGCATAGAAGAACTGCACCAGATCGTTCGAGCCGACCGAAAGGAAATCCACCCGGTCGTACAGCTCGTCGAGCTGGTAGAGCAGCGAGGGCACCTCGACCATGCTGCCGACGTCGACGCGGTCGGGCAATTTGTGGCCGTGGCGGCGCAGGTGGGTGAGCTCGCGCTCGACCAGCGCCTTGGCCTCGTCGAATTCCTCGACGGCCGCGATCATCGGGAACATGATCTTGAGCTCGCGGCCGGCAGCGGCCCGCAACAGCGCGCGGATCTGGGTGCGCAGCAGCGCCGGCCGGTCGAGCCCGAGCCGGATCGCGCGCCAGCCCAGCGCCGGATTTTCCTCCACCACGTTGCGCATATAGGGCAGCACCTTGTCGCCGCCGATGTCGAGCGTGCGAAACGTCACCGGCCGCTCGCCGGCGGCATCGAGCACGGCGCGGTAGAGCGAGAACTGCTCGGCCGCGCGCGGGAAGGTCGCCGCCACCATGAACTGGAGCTCGGTGCGGAACAGCCCGACCCCGGCGGCGCCGGTCTCCTCGATGTGCGGCAAATCGACCGCCAGCCCGGCGTTGAGCATCAGCGTGATCGGCTCGCCGCATCTGGTGACGCACGGCTTGTCGCGCAGCGCCTGGTATTGCGATTGCCGGCGCGCGCGCAGCCGCACGCGTTCCACATAGGCGGCCTCCATGTCGGGCGTCGGCCGTATATGCACGTCCCCCGAGGTGCCGTCGACGATGATCGGATCGCCGGGATCGGCGATGCCGGTCGCATTGGCGATCTCGCCGACCGCCGCGATGCCGAGCGCGCGGGCGACGATCGCGACGTGCGAATTGGGTCCGCCCTCTTCCAGGATCAGGCCGCGCAGGCGCCGGCGATCGTATTCGAGCAGCGCGGCCGGCCCCATCGAGCGCGCCACCAGCACGGCGTTCTCCGGCAGCCGGTCGCGCGCCGGGGCGTAGTCCTGGCCGAGCAGCTGGTGCATCAGCCGGTTGGCGAGATCGTCGAGGTCGTGCAGCCGATCGCGCAGGTAGGGATCCGAGATGCGCAACATCCGCGCCCTGGTGTCGGATTGGACGCGCTCGACCGCGGCCTCGGCGGTCAGGCCGGTGCGCACCGCCTCTTCGAGCCGATGCAGCCAGCCGCGGTCGTCGGCAAACATGCGGTAGGCTTCCAGCACCTCGCGGTGCTCGCCGCCGTCCGGCAATTCGCCGCGCTCGAGCAGCACGTCGAGGTCCGAGCGCATCGTATCCACCGCCGCGCGCAGGCGCTTTAATTCCTTCGGCAGGTCGTCGGCGATGAAATTGGTGATCACCACGCGCGGCTCGTGCAGGACCGCGTGCCCGAGCGCGATTCCGTCGGTCAGCGCGGCGCCGGTGAGATGCAACGGCCGCCGCGCGGCCGGCTCGGGCGCGCCCGGTCGTGCAAGCGCGGAGAGCTCGCCCGACGCGATCATCTCGGCCAGCACCATCGCGGTCGTCTGCAGCGCCTCTTCCTCTTCCTCCGAGTAGGTGCGCCGCGCGCGGTTCTGCACCACCAGCACGCCGAGCGTGTTGCCGGCGCGCAGGACCGGGACGCCCAGGAAGGAGTGGTAGATTTCCTCGCCGGTTTCCGGCCGGAACGAGAAGGCCGGGTGGTTCTGCGCTTCCGACAGGTTGATCGGATTGGCCTCGCTGGCGACGAGGCCGACCAGGCCTTCGTCCTGGCGCAGCACGGTCTGGTGGACGGCCTCGCGATTGAGGCCCTCGCTGGCATACAGCTCGAGCGTCGAGTCCACGCGCAGCACGTAGACGGAACAGACCTCCGCCACCATGTTGGCGGCGATCAGGACGACGATCTTGTCGAGGCGTTCCTGCGCGCTGACCGGCTCCGCCATGACCTCGCGAAGCCGGCGCAACAACACGCGCGGACCGCCGAGCGCGCCACGCATGACGTGATCTCTCGGGCCTTGCATCCGGCCGGAGCCGGTTGGCCCCGGCAAATCAGGAAATAGTGTCCACGGTACCCCGCTACCCGCGGCGTCTACAACCTCATAGGCCGTATAGCCAATGGCCGCCAAGCGCCGCAAGCCGCATGGTCGCTACCAGCCATAACTGGCCGAAATCCGGCCGCAGGCCGCCCGGAACGGGTCGGATGCGGCGATCGCCGCATAGAGACTGCGGACGCTGGCATCGGCCGGGAGCTCCAAGTCGGCGAGCTTGGGCGCGCCCTGCGGCCCGAACAGCTGCGCCCAAACATGCGCGAGATCGGCCGCGTCGGCCGGGCGGTCGAGCTCGGAGGCCGGAACGCCGGCCGTCAGCAGCTCTATGAGGACATTTGGGTCAAGCACCGGCAGATGAGTCATGACGGCATTGCTGAGCAGCACCGCCAGTCGATGATCGGGGTGCTCCGGGTCGGCGAGCGCCGGACGGGTGTTGCGGAATTGGGTCGCATCGTCGAAGGCGGTCGGCGCGGTCGTGAAACAGGAGGCGAGCTCGCTCGCCTCCTCGGCGAGGTAATAGCGGTTGAGGCTGTCGAACCAGACATAGCCATAGCCGTGCTGGGCCAGAAACGGCTCCCATTGCGCGAAGGCCGGCGCCAGCGTGTAGGGCGCGAGCGCCTCCACCACAATCAGCTTGGGCCGGAATCGCCGCCAATCGCCGCCGAACAGCACGTCGGGCTCAGCGCCCTCCACATCGATTTTCAGAAAGTCGAACGCAGCCGGAGCTTGTCCGTCGCAGAGCGCGCGTAGCGTCGTCAGCGGAACCGTGATTTGATCCGCGCGCTTGCCGAACTGGGTCAGGGCCGCCTGCGCATGGCCTTCGATCATGGTGGACAGGCCGTGGAATTCGCGCACCAGATAGAAGGTGGCTTCCCCGCAGGCGGAGCCGACCAGCGCCTCGATGTGGCGATCGCGCGGCCGCACCGCCCGCGACAGCCGCGACAGCCAGGGATTGGGCTCGACCGTGATGCCGCTCCAGCCCCTCAGATAGAACGCGAACGACACGTTGTCGTAGACCGGATGGCCGGATCCGATATCGATGTAGAAGCCCTCAGTCCGCTCGCCGAAACAGCGCAAGAGATAGAGGTCCTCGAAACGCTGGGCATAGGAAATGGTCGGGGCCATCGGCGGCAATCACTCTCTGCTCTTCCCTCCCCCTGCAAGGGGGAGGGTGGCGCCGAAGGCGCCGGGTGGGGGTTCCGCCCACCAGCAGATTCGGAGTTTGTGGCGGGACCCCCACCCGACCCGCTTCGCGGGTCGACCTCCCCCTTTCAGGGGGAGGTAAAACTGAGCGCGCGCTGGGTTCCTCATTTCGCGCGCTATTTGTCCAGCTCATACAGGCTGTGCAGGGTGCGCACCGCCAATTCGGTGGAGTTGGCGTCGATCAGGAGCGAGAACTTGATCTCCGAGGTGGTGATGGCGCGGATATTGATCCGATTTTCGGCCAGCGCCTTGAACGCCTTGGCGGCGACCCCAGCATGGCTGCGCATGCCGACCCCGATCACCGACACCTTGGCCACGTCGGTCGCGCCGTCGAGGCGCTCGAAGCCGATCTTGCCCTTGGCGCCGTTGAGCACGCTGGTGGCGCGCTCGTAATCGGCCGCCGGCACCGTGAAGGTGAGGTCGGTGGTGGCCCCGTCCGGCGAGACGTTCTGCACGATCATGTCGACATTGATGCTGGCATCGGCCAGCGGACCGAAGATCGCGGCCGCGACGCCGGGCTTGTCGGCGACCCGGCGGATGGAGATCTGGGCCTCGTCCTTGGAAAAGGCGATGCCGGTGACGACCTGCTGCTCCACGATCTCCTCCTCGCCGCAAATCAGGGTTCCGGGCGGTGCCGCGTGCGGATCGATGCTGTCGGGATCATCGAAGCTGGAGCGCACGAAGATGCGCACATTATGCACCATCCCGAGCTCGACCGAGCGCACCTGCAGCACCTTGGCGCCGAGCGAGGCGAGCTCCAGCATCTCCTCGTAGGCGATCTTGTCGAGGCGGCGCGCCTTCGCGACCAGGCGCGGGTCGGTCGTGTAGACGCCGTCCACGTCGGTATAGATGTCGCAACGATCCGCATTGACGGCGGCCGCGATCGCGACCGCCGAGGTGTCCGAGCCGCCGCGGCCGAGCGTGGTGAGGCGGTTGGTCTCCTGATGCACGCCCTGGAAGCCGGCGATCACCGCGACCTCGCCGCGCTCCTTGAAGCGCTTGACCAGCTCGGCGCCGTTGACCTCCAGGATGCGTGCCGCGCCGTGGGCATCGGAGGTGCGGATCGGCAGCTGCCAGCCCTGCCAGGAGCGGGCGTTGACGCCCATCGACCTCGAGCGTGATGGCAAGCAGGCCGGCGCTGACCTGCTCGCCGGAGGCGACCACCACGTCGTATTCGCGGGCGTCATGCAGCGAGGCGGCCTCGCGGCACCAGTCGACCAGCCGGTTGGTGGTCCCGGCCATGGCCGAGACCACCACCGCGACCTCATGGCCGGCCGCGACCTCGCGCTTGACGTGGCGCGCGACATTGCGGATGCGGTCGATGTCGGCGACCGAGGTTCCGCCGAATTTCATGACGAGGCGGGCCATGCTGGCTTGATCTCTGGCGCGGCAATCTGGCGGTGAAGGGAGCTTGGCTTTAGCGCCTGGCTTTAGCGCGAGCCCCCGCGGGAAAAGGCGGCTATACATACCGGTGCGAATTTGGGCCTGCAACCGCACCGTTGCGGGAGGTCCGGCAAGGCCCATACAAGTCCCATAAATGCGCCCGATTGGAAGGTGCGAGCAGACCATGACCGATGCCGGCATGACGAGTTCCGCGAGCCCGACCGTCGATCCGGCCGAGGTCGCCCGCTTTGCCGCCCTGGCGGCGCAGTGGTGGGACCCGCGCGGCAAGATGGGCATGCTGCACAAGTTCAACCCGGTGCGGCTCGCCTTCATCAAGGAGGCCGCCTGCCGCCAGTTCGAGCGCGACCCGAAGCGGCTCGACAGCCTCGCCGGCTTGCGCATCCTCGATATCGGCTGCGGCGGCGGCATCTTGAGCGAGCCGCTGGCGCGGCTGGGCGCGCAAGTCGTGGGGGCCGATCCGGCCGTCCCCAATATCGAGGCGGCGCGGCTCCATGCCGAGGGCGCCGGGCTCAAGCTCGACTATCGGGCCACCACCGCCGAGGCCCTGGCCGAGGCGGGCGAGCGCTTCGACGTGGTGCTCGCCATGGAGGTGGTCGAGCACGTCGCCGACGTGGACCTGTTCGTGCGGTGCTGCGCCGAGATGGTGAAGCCGGGCGGGCTGATGATCGCGGCGACCATCAACCGCACGCTCAAGAGCTTCGCGCTTGCCATCGTGGGCGCCGAATACGTGCTGCGCTGGCTGCCGCGCGGCACCCATCGCTGGGACAAGTTCGTGACCCCGAAGGAACTCGAAGCCGCGCTCGAGCGCCAGGCCCTGCACGTCGTCGAGGAGACCGGCGTCGTCTACGATCTCCTGGCCGACCGCTGGCAGCGCGCGCGCGACATGGACGTCAACTACATGCTCACGGCCGAGAAGCTTGCTTAGAGCGGCTCGTGATGAGATTGAATGTCATCGCCGGGCTTGTCCCGGCGATCTCGATAAGGACGCACCGCGCGAGGCTGATCGAGATGGCCGGAACAAGTCCGGCCATGACAACAAGAAGCGTCAACCCCAACGCAATACGCTCTAGCCGATGCTCGATTCCTCCTGGCTCTGGGCGCTGTTCACGGTCATTGCGGCCTTCAGCCAGACCGTGCGCAACGCCGCGCAGCGGCAGCTCACCGCCACGCTCGGCACGGTCGGCGCCACCCATGTGCGCTTCCTGTTCGGATTTCCGTTCGCGCTCGTGTTCCTGGCCGGCGTGCTGATCGGCAGCGGCGCGAGCCTGCCGCGCCCGGGCTTGGCCTATTGGGCCTGGGTCGCCGACGGCGCGCTCGCCCAGATCGCCGCTACCGCCCTGATGCTGGCGGCGATGAGCGCTCGCTCGTTCGTGGTCACCATCGCCTATATCAAGACCGAGCCGGTGCAGGTCGCGCTGTTCGGGCTCGTCCTGCTCGGCGATCCGGTCACCCCGTCGCTGGCGCTCGCCATCCTGGTCGCCACCGCAGGCGTGGTGGCGATGTCGCTCAAGCCCGGCACCCAAGCGGGCGGCCTGCGGCCGACGCTGTCAGGCCTTGCCGCCGGCGCCATGTTCGGCCTCTCGGCGGTCGGTTTCCGCGGCGCCATCCTGAGCCTCGGCCTGCCGAGCTACCTGATGGCCGCGACCTTCACGCTGGTGATCGGGCTCCTGGCGCAATCGGTGCTGCTGTCGGCCTATCTGTGGCTGCGCGATCGCGCGGTGCTCATCGCGATCATGCGGTCCTGGCGGCCCTCGCTGTTCGCGGGCTTCATGGGCGCGCTGGCATCGCAATTCTGGTTCCTGGCCTTTGCGCTCGCGACCGCGGCCAGCGTGCGCACGCTGGCGCTGGTCGAGGTCCTGTTCGCGCAGGCGATCTCGCGTTTCGTGTTCAAGCAGCCGACCACCCGCCGCGAGATGGCCGGCATCGCGCTGATCGTGATCGGCTGCACCTTGTTGATCTGGGCTTCATAGGCCCATTCGAAACAGCGCGTAGGGCGCAATCGCTTTATTGCGCCATCGACCCTTCCGAACGGCGGAACGGCGCAATAAAGCGATTGCGCCCTACTGGAGTGCACCCCTAGAATGAGACACAAAAACAAGGGACAGTTCTCGAGGGGGAACGATGTCCAAACGAAAGCGCCGTGTCTTTAGCCGAGAGTTCAAGCTCTCGGCGGTCCAACGGATGATCGCGGGGGAGAGCGCAGCTGATTTGTCCCGCGAGCTTGGGGTTCCGAGGGGTCATTTGTACCGATGGTACGGGCAGTTCCGCCGCGGCGGAGCTGAAGGGCTGCGGCCGGCTTGTCGCCCGCGGAAGATCCCAGGGGCTGTCGAGCTAAGTCCTGAGGCGAAGGCCATGCGGGTGCAGGATGTTGCGACCGCGCGCAAACGCATTGTCGATCTGGAGCGCAAGATCGGCCAGCAGCAGGTAGAACTCGATTTTTTTCGGCAAGCCTTGCGGCAAGTCGGGGAAGCACGCCAGCCGAGCGATGGGCTTGGCGTGCCGGCGTCTACGCCACGATCACGGCGATGACGTCACCACGGCCGCAAGGCGAACTCACGGTCGAGCGAATGTGCGTGCTGGCGGGGGTGAGCCGCGCCGGTTATTACCGCCGCTGGCGGGCGTCGGCGCCGCGCCAGGAGGAGACCACGGTTCGCGACGCGATCCAGCGTGTGGTGTTGGTCAATCGCCGTTATGGCTACCGGCGGATCGCGGCGCAGCTGCGTCGTGACGGCTTTGTCGTGAACCACAAACGCGTGCTGCGGCTGATGCGGCAGGACAATCTGCTGTGTCTGCGCGAGCGCCCGTTTGTGCCTGTGACGACCGACTCGCGTCACGAGTGGCGTGTGGTACCGAACCTGGCGCGCGGCCTGGTGGCGACCGGTCTCGATCAGCTCTGGGTCGCCGACATCACCTATGTGCGCTTGCTGGAGGAGTTCGCTTACCTGGCCGTGCTGCTCGATGCGTTCAGCCGGCGGGTGATCGGTTGGGCCTTGGACAGGCATCTGCGGGCGAGCCTCGCGACTGAGGCTCTCGGCATGGCCATCACGGCGCGCCGGCCAGTGCCTGGCAGCCTGATCCATCATTCCGACCGAGGCGTGCAGTATGCCTGCGGCGAGTACGCGACCATGCTTGAGACCCATGACATCCGAGCGAGCATGAGCCGCATCGGCAACCCTTACGACAATGCCAAGGCGGAGAGCTTCATGAAGACACTCAAGCAGGAGGAGGTCGACGGCCGAAACTATCGTGATCTGAGCCAGGCCCGCGCCGCGATCGGCGCCTTCATCGAAGACGTCTACAACCGTCAGCGGCTGCACTCGGCCCTGGCCTATCGGCCGCCAGCCGAGTTCGAAGCCAGCTTGCCACAGCTTGCCGCCAGCGTCTCTTCGGCTCCTGCCATCTCCTGCGAGCACGGAGCACGGCCTTGACCGCTCGGATCGCCAAGTGTTTGAACGCGAGGTCGGCGTCAAGGACGACTACGTCGCCGCTATGCGGTAAATCCTTGACCCCGACCTCGCGTTCAAACCAAGGGCATCCAAGCAATCAAGGCCCACTGACGATCAACCCAGAATGTGCCAAATATGTCGCCGAACGAGGCCCTACCATGCCCCGCTCGGCAAAGCCGCCGCCAACCGCAACCAGTTCCTTGTTTCCGTGTCTCACCGAAGGGGTGCACCCCACGCCTTGGTACCTGTAAATAACAGGAAAAAAACAAGCGCCGCGCTTTTGGAGTGCACCCCTTGGCTGAGACACGAAACTAGGAACTGGTTGCGATCGTAACGGCATAAGTCCACCGCGCGGGCACAGAAATGCCCGGGACGGCTTGGGCCCGGGCACAATTCGCAAGTTTCAATTTCATGAGTGCGCTGATTTGGGTCATGGGTCAAGAGTTTTGTGCGAGCCCTCGCAGGCGCCGCCACGGCGCTCGATTGTGGCGCGGCCCCTCACGCGCGCCAACCCGGCCTGCGACCACGCGCCGGCCACCGGCTTGGCGCGCCAGCTTGCACCGCAAGCTCGCTGCGCCGATATTACGGCGGTCACCGGAGGATCGATCCATGAGCCAGCAGGAGTTCGGCGTGCGCCGTGTCGTTTCGGCCGTCGGCCAGCTTGTCCTTGTCGTCGCCATCGTGGTCTTCACCAAGACGGTGGCGGCGGAGGCCTATTACGTGCCGTCGGGCTCGATGCAGCCGACCCTGCTGATCGGCGACGAGCTCATGGTGTCCAAGTTCTCCTACGGCTACAGCCGCTATTCGCTGCCGATCGCGTTCGGCCCGTCCTCGCCGGAACGGCTGTTCGGCCGCATGCCGGACCGCGGCGATGTCGTGGTGTTCCGCCTCCCGAGCGATCCGACCCAGACCTATGTCAAGCGCGTCATCGGCCTGCCGGGCGACCGCGTGCAGATGCGCGACGGCCGGCTGTGGATCAACGGCAAGATGCTGCCGCTGCGCCGCGACGGCGCCGGGACGGTGGAGATGGAGGACGGCGGCTCGGAGACGGCGGCGCTCGAGATCGAGACGCTGCCGGGCGGCCGCGAGCATCCGATCTACAAGTTCGACGGCATCGGTCAGCTCGACAATACGCAGGTGTTCGAGGTGACGCCCGACCACATCTTCGTCATGGGCGACAATCGCGACAACTCCGCCGACAGCCGGCTGGCGCCGGAGGCGGGCGGCGTCGGCCTGGTGCCGGTGGAGAATTTGGTCGGCCGCGTCGACGTGGTGCTCGGCTCCTGGGACCTCGGCGTGGCCCACGACCCGATCTGGACCTGGCCCGCGGGCCTGCGGCTGTCGCGGTTTTTCTCGTGGGTGAATTGAGGCCCAGTAGGTTGGGTTAGCGCGGCCCCCTGCGGTTTTTTTGGAAGGGCGCTGTTCCGCGCGTAACCCGACATTTCAGCGCCGCTGTCGGGTTACGCGCGGGTCGACGCTTTCGATCTGCTGCGAGAATCTGGTGGCCGCGCTAATCTTACTGCGTCATAAGCTTCCGTCGCCCATGTGTTGCAGTCCTTGCGCCACAACATGGGCATCGCGGCAAGGTTCTGACAATCGCGTCGATCAATCGTATTCGCATAGTTGCGATCGAGTTCTGGATGTGACGTTCAGGCCGCAATGGTGGATCCTCTGGGTCGATAACCGTCGGGAACTGCAAGTTGCGGGAAGAGCGCGGTGGAGCGAGATCCTGAGGGGGGAATCGTCTCCCTCTCGGAGATCAGGAACCCGTAGGCGGCGATACACATCGTGGCGTGATGGTGGAAGCCGCGCCATCCGCGCCCTTCATAGTGCCCAAGCCCGACCTCCTGCTTGAGTTCCTGATAATCCCGCTCGATGCGCCAACGCAGCTTGGCGAAGTCGACGAGTTCGCGGAAGCTGATATTCGCGGGCAGCGTCGAGAACCAATATTTTGTCGGCTCGGGTTCGCCTTCGGGCCACTCGATCAGCAGCCACTCCTGCGACAGCAATTCCGGAATCAGCTGATTATGTCCGACCCCGACGCGCACGCGCGCAAAACGCGAGCACAGCCACTCGGCCGACCCTTCCCGCCACCTGATCGTGCGCCAAGCATGCTTGGGCAGAGCTAGCGCCTGCTCCTTGATCGAGATCAAATCGGGTTCGTCGCGACGCCCGGTATTGTTCAGCGGCTTGCCCCTGCGCTTGGGACCGACGCCCGATGGCCACACCAAGGTATTCGGCAGAACACCGGCCACGTAGATCAGTCCCAAGGCCGTAATGCCGGTGCGCAGCCGCAAGTCATTGCCATAGGCGGCGTCCATCAAAACGACCCCGCGCGGAAGGCCGGCCTCGCACCCCCACCGTATCTGCTCAAGCGCGATCTCAGGCTTGGTCTTGAAGCCGATGTCCAAAGGCACGCCGGTCTTCTCCCGACGCGCATCATCCACGACCCAGTCCTTCGGCAGATACAGCCGATACGCCACCGGCAAGCTGGCCCAGTGGTTGGCAATCGACAACGACACCGCCACCTGACAATTGGCCTGCTTGCCAAGCTGCCCACAATACTGATGATGCACGCCCACCGAATGCTTGCCCTGCTTGGGGAAACCAGTGTCGTCGATGATCCAGGCCTCGATCGGCCCGTGCTTCTCGATCGCCGGCAGCACCAGCTCGCGCACCTTGGCCAGAACCTTCTCGTCCGACCAGGGCGCGATGCCGACAAAATGCAACAAAGACTGGTGTTGTGCAGCCGTCCGCGCCGGAGCCGTCTTCGCTGCCATCGGCTCCACGCTCTTGCGCTCGCCCGGCAGCATCAGGCCGGTGCAATAGTCACGCAGCGGACCGCTCCGGTCCGCGTGCCCCAAAACGCTCGCAAGCCCTTCGACATACGCCGAAAATCGGCCTCCGCTATTCTCTTGGCTCCCGAGATTCATGTCAGCCCTCCGCCTGCCAACCTCGAATCTCGCCAAATAGTTCGATTCTCGACGCCTATGTCCTGCGACCTTCTAACTCAGTAAGACTAACCCAACCTACGGGTCCATGCGACTAATTCCGATCGTCCGGCAGGACCGGCAGGGGGTGGAACTCGACCCCTTCGTCGTGCAGCTTTCTGGCTTCGTCGGGCGAGGCTTCGCCGTAGATCGAGCGGTGCTCGATCTCGCCGTAATGCATCTTGCGGGCTTCCTCGGGGAATTTCGGGCCGACATAGTCGGCGTTCTGGGTCAGATGCTCGCGCAGCTCCTTGAGCTTCTTGCGCAGCTCATGCTCCTGCGGCGACACCATGGCGACCGGCGTCTTCTCGCTCGCTTGGTTGTTGGCCGTATCGTTCGAGGGCGCCGGCGGCTCGCCGCGCTTGCGCGCTCCGGCCACCCGCGGGCTCATGATCTCCTTCTCGACCTTCTGGCTCCCGCAGACCGGGCAGGTGACCAGCCCGCGCTTGGCCTGCTTGTCGTAGGCCGCGGAATTCTGGAACCAGCTTTCGAACGAGTGGCCCTTGGCGCAGGCCAGAGCGTAGCGGATCATCGCGGCTCTCCGACCGCGCGGAACGGCAAGGGATCCGCCGCCGGCTCGGTCAGCTCGAACCGGCGTCCGTGCTGCAGGGAGGGAACGCGTCCGCGCGCGGCCGCCACCGCCGCCGGATCGATTTGCGCCAGTACGATGCCCGGCTCCACGCCGCCCTCGGCGAGAATGTGGCCCCAGGGATCGACGACCAGCGAATGGCCGTAGGTCTCGCGGCCGTTCTGGTGCGCGCCGCCCTGGGCGGCCGCGAACACGAAGCTGCCGTTCTCGATCGCGCGCGCGCGCACCAGCACGTGCCAGTGCGCTTCGCCGGTCTGCCGCGTGAACGCCGCGGGGATCGCCAGCATCGAACAGCCGGTCTCGGCCAAAGCCCGATAGAGAGCGGGAAACCGCAGATCGTAGCAGATGGTGAGGCCGAGCCGCCCCCACGGCAGATCGGCCGCGACCGCGAGCTCGCCGGGGCGGAAATTGCGCGACTCGCGATAGCTCTCCCCGTTCGCCAGATCGACGTCGAACATGTGGATCTTGTCGTAGCGGGCGAGGATCTCGCCGTCGGGAGCGATCAGGAAGGAACGGTTGGCGGCGCGCTCGCCCGGGAGCCTGATCGCCAACGAGCCGACATGCAGATGGATCGCGAGCCGGCGCGCGAGCTCGCGGAACGCCGCCAGGCTCGGATCGGCTTCCTCCGCCACGATCGCGGCAAGCAACCGCTCGCGCTTGAGCTCCATGATGTTGGTCATTTCGGGCGTCAGCACGTAATCGGCGCCGCCCGCCTTGGCCTCGCCGATCAGCTTGGTCGCCGCATCGAGATTGGCGCTGGGATCAAGGCCCGAGCGCATCTGCACCAGGCCGACCGTGAACGGGGACGACAGTCCGGGCGGAGCGCTCATGCGGCAGGGCTTTCCGGGGCGGGCTCGGCGGCGCCGGGCGCTTCCTCCGCGACCAGCATGGGATCAAGCCTGCCGGCGCGCTCGAGATCGTAGAGATCGTCGCAGCCGCCCACATGGGTCGAGCCGATGAAAATCTGCGGAACGGTCATGCGTCCATGGGCGCGTTCGATCATCCTGCCGCGTCCCTCGGGGTCGCCGGTCACGTCGATTTCGGAGAAAGCCACGCCCTTGCGGGTCAAGAGCGACTTGGCGGCGCGGCAATAGCCGCAAAGGCGGGTCGTGTAGATCTCGATGCGGGCCATCTTGGGTCACAATGTCTTATCGGCCCTGTTATATGGGAAACCGCGCCGGGGCCACAACCCGCGCGAATACCAGCACGTCGACGCCGGCGGCGCCCGCGCGCAACAGGGCGCGGGTGCAAGCCTCCGTGGTGGCGCCCGAGGTCAGCACGTCATCGACCAGCACGAGCCGACGGCCCGTCACCTCGCTCCTGGCCTGCGGCGGCACCGCGAAGGCACCCTGCACGTTGCGGGCGCGCTCGGTGCGGGCGAGCCCGACCTGCTGGGGCGTGGCCTTGCGGCGCTTGAGCGCATGGCAAACCCGCAACCCGCTCGCCTTGGCGACCACGTCGGCGAGCGCCGCCGACTGATTGAACCGCCGCGACCATTGGCGCCGCCAGTGCAGCGGCACCGGGACCAGGAGGTCGGCCTGCGCGGTGAGTTCGCGGCCGGCATTCGCCATCCAGCGGCCCATCATGGGAGCGAGATCGAGCCGGTCGCCGTATTTCAAGGCATGCACCAGCTCGCGGGCGATCTCGTCGAAGCGGACGGCGGCGCGCGAGCGGTTGTAGACGGGCGGATCGGCGATCGCCTCCATCGACAGGACGCCGGGGCCGGGGTCGAACGCAAACGGGGTGCCGAGCCGCTCGCAATAGGGCGGTGCGATGAAGGAGAGCCGGGACCAGCAGGCCCCGCACAGTCCCTCGCCATCGACCGGCTCGCGGCAGGCGGCGCACAGCTGCGGCAGCGCCATGCCGAGCGCGAGCCCGAACAAGGTGCGCGCGGCGGCGTTCAGGCGAGCCCATCGTCCGGAGCGAGCATCCCCGGCGGCGACATCCGTGCTCATGGGCGAACGTTATCGTTGCGGTGCGCCGCTCGTAAAGGCCGGCCGGTCGCGAAGTCGGCTTCGGAATGTCGCTCGAGCATGAGAGAATGCCGGCATCGCCCTCCGTCAATCAGGGTCCAGTAGTCAATCAGGGTCCAGTAGATTGAGGGCCGAGGTGCAAATCGAGGACGACCGTATGACGAGATCCTCTCAGTCACGGCTCCCCCTGCAAGGCGGGGCAATCGCAGGGGGCGAGGCCACCATGCTCTCCGCTACGCCTCCCCCTGCAAAGGCAGGACAATCGCATTTGATTTTTCTTGTTTGGCACGGCGGTGCCCAATCCCTCCCCCTGCAAGGGGGAGGGTGGCGCCCAACGGGTCCGGCCTTTGGCCGGCCCGATGACAGGCTCCGGCGCCGGGTGGGGGTCTCGCCACAAACTCCGAATTTGCTGGTAGGCGGGACCCCCTCCTGGCGCCTTCGGCGCCGTCCTCCCCCTTTCAGGGGGAGGAAAGAGGCACCGCCGTGCCAAAGAACAAAATCCACATGCGATAGCTCTGTCCCTTCAGGGGAAGAGTTGCGGCACCGGCGTGCCAAACAAACAAATTCAAAGTGAATCCGGGCCCAATCATTGTCGATCGTGGGTTGCTGCGCGCGCACCAGCGGCGTGCGCTGGCGCTCGGGGCCTCGACGTTCCTGCTCGATCGGGTGGCCGAGGAGCTGGCCGATCGGCTGGCGAGCGTGCTGCGGGTCTTTCCGCTGGGGCTTGATCTCGGCACGCCCACCGATGCGGCGCGGCGGGCGCTCCTCGGTACGGGCAAGGTCGAAGCCATCGTTGCCGCCAATCCGCTGCTGGATCACGCGCGCCCGCAAGCCGGGGGCGACCCGAGTGCCCTCGCGGTCGCGGCCGACGAGGAGGCGCTGCCGTTCGGCGAGGCCTCGCTCGATCTCGTGGTTTCGGCGCTGGCGCTCCATTTCGTCAACGATCTGCCCGGCAGCCTGGTGCAGATCCGCCGCGCCCTCAAGCCGGACGGCCTGCTGGTGGCGGCGCTCCTGGGCGGCGATACGCTGAGCGAGCTGCGGGCGGCATTCGCGGCCGCTGAAGCCGAGATGGAGGACGGGATCTCGCCGCGCGTGCTGCCGTTCGCCGATTTGCGCGAGCTCGGAGCGCTGCTGCAGCGGGCCGGCTTCGCGCTGCCGGTCACCGACGTGGACCGTCTCACCGTGCGTTACGCATCGCCGCTCGCCCTGATGCAGGACCTGCGCCGCATGGGAGCGGCCAATCCGCTCATCGATCGCAGCCGGCGGCCGCTGCGGCGCGCGACGCTCGCGCGCATGCTGGAGATCTATGCCGAGCGGTTCGCCGACGCGGACGGGCGGATCCGCGCGACCTTCGAGATCGTCTATCTGTCGGGCTGGGCGCCGCATGCGAGCCAGCAGCAACCGCTGGCGCCCGGCTCCGCCCGCACCCGCCTGGCCGACGCCCTCGGCACCAAGGAGCGATCGGCCGGGGAGAAGGCCGGGTAGGGCGCAATCGCTTTATTGCGCCGTTCCGGCGTTCGGAAAGGTTGTTGGCGCAATAAAGCGATTGCGCCCTACGGGTGTCCGGCACGCCGAGGATCAGATCGAGATCTGGCGGCCGATCTCCACGACCTGGTCGGTCGGCAGGTTGAAGAAGTCGGTCACGTGGGTGGCGTTTCGCTCCATGGCGGCGAACATGGCTTCCTGCCATCGCGGCAAACCTCTGCCGTCCAGGCGCTTGGTCACCGTTTCGTGCCCGACGAAATAGGTCACGTCGGCGAGATCGACGGTGCAGCCCTTGTGCGCAAGCTCGGCGATCAGGCGCGGGAGGTCGGGCCGCTGCATGAAGCCGTAGCGGGCGAGCGCGCGCCAGAAGCCGGGCGCCATTTGGCTCACCGTCACGCGGTCGGCCTCTGCGATCCAAGGAACCAATTCGACCAGCGCCGTGATGGCGAGCACATGGTCATGAAGCGCGCGATTGTGCTGGACGTGCCAGACCATGACCGGAGGCGTGTCGCGCAGCGCGCGCGTGAGGAACACCGCCGTGCCCGGAACCCTGGCGATGCCGTCGCGCTCGATCCGCGCCAGGAACGCATCGAACGGCACCAGGCATTCGTGCAGGCGCTCGGACACCGCGGCGGCGCCGCGATGCCACACATACATGACCGTATAGATCGCGGCGGCGAGCACGAGCGGAACATAGCCGCCGTCGGCGATCTTCAATGTATTGGAGGCGAAGAACCCGGCATCGATGAACAGGAAGACGCCGGCCACGCCGATGCTGACCGGCAGGCTCCATTGCAGGATCTCGCGCATGGCGATCAGCAGCAACCCCGATGTCATCAGCATCGTGGCCGACACGGCGATGCCGTAGGCGGCGGCGAGATTGTCGGATTTGCGAAAGCCGACCGCGAGCGCGACCGTCACCAGCATCAGCAGCCAGTTGACCGCGCCGACATAGATCTGGCCGTATCCCTCGGCGGAGGTCTGGACGATGCGAAGGCGCGGCAGCCAACCGAGCTGAATGGCCTGGCGGGTCATCGAAAATGCGCCGGTGATGATCGATTGGCTGGCAATGATGGTCGCGACCGTCGCCAGCACGATGATCGGCAGCAGCAACGGCGCCGGGCAAAGTCGATAAAAGATGTTGTCGGCGGTCACCCCGTCGCTCAGCACGATGGCGGCCTGCCCCGCATAGTTGAGCAGCAGGCTCGGAAATACCACGCTCGACCAGGCGAGCCGTATGGGCCCGGCGCCGAAATGGCCCATATCGGCGTAGAGCGCCTCGGCGCCGGTCACGCACAGGAATACGCCGCCCAGGATGGCGAAGGCGTTGAAACCGCCATTGAGCAGATAGAAGAAGCCGTGGCGCGGATCGAGGGCGAGCAGCACGCCGGGGTGCTTGGCGATCCCCCAGATCCCCAGCAGCGCGATGGTGAGAAACCAGAGCGCCATGATGGGACCGAAGGCACGGCCGATGCGGGCGGTGCCCAGCGATTGCACCGCGAACAGGCCGATCAGGATGAGGACGGCGGCCGGGAGCACGTAGCTTGCGAGCGCGGGCGTGGCGAGGGAGAGGCCTTCGAGCGCGGAGAGCACCGAGATCGCCGGCGTGATCGCGCCGTCGCCATAGATCAGGGCGGCGCCGAGCAGCCCTACCGCCACGATCGCCGGCCGGGCTTTGCGCTTGACCCCGAGCAACGCCATCAGCGCCAGGATGCCGCCTTCCCCGTCGTTGTCGACGCGCATGGCGATCGCAACGTATTTGATGCTGGTGATGGCGACCAGCGTCCAGATGATGAGCGAGAGCACCGCGAGCACCGTTTCGGGAGCCACATCGTCGCCGGTCAGATCGAGCACGGTCTTGAGCGTGTAGAGCGGGCTCGTGCCGATATCGCCGAACACGATGCCAAGCGCCGACAGCGCGAGCGCGGCCCTGGCGTATCGCGGTTTGGTCTCGGAGTGCCTGGTCAGCTGCATGGCGGCGGGCAGGACTTTGCTGGACGCTGGCGGTTCGGACGGCGCGGCGCGGATGCGGATTTTACACGATAGCAGATTGTGCGGTGGTGACAGCGTCATGACAGGCGCCGGAGCCCTCCCGCCTCATGTCGGCTTTAGCCCCAGCGGCCGCCGGGCTGCGTGGCCACGATGACTTAAGGGGAACCAGGGGCCGGGCAATGTGCTTAACTGATCATCGAGGGTGCGGGCCGACCGATGTGAGCGCAGCATGGATCAGAGCCGGACTTCCACCGAAAGCATGGCGCGACACTTGCTCGAGTCGATCGAGCAAGTCGGCAAGGAGTGCTGGAAGATCGAAGTGTGGGCCGACACCCTGCTGCGATTGGCATCTCCCATTCCGGTCTACGAAACGGACCACTGGCACCAATGCGTGCCCGTAGGGCGCAATCGCTTTATTGCGCCATAAGCCTTGCCGAGCGCTCCGCTCCAGCGGCCACGCCGAGCGGCGCAATAAAGCGATTGCGCCCTACGATCCGGCATCGACGTCCCGGTGAAACGACGAGCCCGTAGGGCGCAATCGCTTTATTGCGCCATGGGCCTCGCTCAGCACTCCGAGCCAGCGGCCACGCCGAGCGGCGCAATAAAGCGATTGCGCCCTACGATCCGGCATCGACGTTCCGGCGAAACGACGAGCCCGTAGGGCGCAATCGCTTTATTGCGCCATGAGCCTTGCCCAGCGCTCGGAGCCAGCGGCCACGCCGAGCGGCGCAATAAAGCGATTGCGCCTTACGAGGCTTCGCCGAACTCGCCTAGTTGTGCGAGGTCGCCGGCCCAATCGGCGGGGAACAAGCCGGCGCTGACGTCGCGGTGAAACGATGAGAACGGCCAGTCCTGCACCCGCGCGACGAGCCCGTGCTTCAGCGGGTTGATGTAGCAGTATTCGATGTGGCGGCCGTAGTCCTCCTCGTCCCGGATCAGGTGCTCCCAGAAGCGACGTTGCCAGATCCCTCGCTCGCCGCGCGAGCGGCGCACGGGATCCAGCCATTCGGTCTTGGGCAGCGATCTTGCGAACGCGGATTTGATCAATCGCCAGCGTAGGGGGAAGTCCGTGTCGCCTGGCGGCAGCGTCCAGATCGCGTGGATGTGGTCCGGCAGCACCACGAAGGCGTCGATGTGGAAGGGGTGGCGTCGGCGGGTCTGCGCAATGGCATCGCGCAAGGAATTGATCTGCTCGGTGAGCAGACGGCTGCGGCGGTCGAGAAGATTGGCGGTGAAGAACCAGCATCCGCCCGGGACGAAGACGCGGCGGTAGTCGGGCATATCGAGAGGCTATCACGGGCGGTGCCGGCACTTGTAGGGCGCAATCGCTTTATTGCGCCATCGGCCTTGCCCAGCGGCGGAACGGCGCAATAAAGCGATTGCGCCCTACGGGGTTCGCCGAGCGGCGCAATCGAGCGGCGCAATAAAGCGATTGCGCCCTACGTCAGCAGGTTGGTCAGGTGGGCGATCAGCGGCTCGTCGGCGGGCGGCATCGGGTAGTCGCGCAGGCGGTTGGGCCGCACCCAGGCGAGCTGCTGGCCCTCCTGCGCGGCCACGATCCCCTCCCAGCGCCGGCAGACATAAAGCGGCATCAGGAGATGGAAGTCCGGATAGATGTGGCTGGCGAATGTCAGCGGCGCCAGGCAGGCCTCGTTGACCACGATCCCCAACTCCTCCTTGAGCTCGCGGATCAGGCTTTGCTCCGGGCGCTCGCCCGGCTCGACCTTGCCGCCGGGAAACTCCCACAGGCCGGCCATCGTCTTGCCGGGCGGCCGCTGCGCGAGCAGCACGCGTGCGTCCGCGTCGATGAGCGCGCAGGCGGCGACGAGGACGGTTTTGAGGCTCACGGCCGGCACCAGAGCATGGCTTGTTCCATGCTCAAAATGATATGTATTGCCAATATCATATGTCACGGGTGACTGGATGCGGACACTGGTCGATCTCGGCGATATCCAAATTGAAGCGCTCGACGAATTATCGAAGCAACAGAAGCGCTCGCGTGCGGCCCTTATCCGTGAGGCGATCGATGACTATCTCACCACATGGCGCAGCAAGCAGGAAGACGATGCGTTCGGCCTGTGGGGCGAACGCAAGGTGGATGGCTTGGCCTATCAGAACAAGGCGCGCGGCGAATGGTGAGGGCACTGTTCGATACCAACATCCTGGTCGACTACCTCAATGCCGTTCCCGAGGCTCGCGCGGAATTCAGCGCTATAAGCGAACCGCACGAGCTTGGCCTCAGCTGCGGTAATCGCCGTTGATGGCGACGTACTCCTTGGTCAGGTCGCAGGTGAGCACGCGGTCGCGCCCGCGCCCGAGGCCGAGCGCCACCTTGAGGCTGATCTCCGGTTTTTTCATCACCGCCGAGACCGCCGCTTCGTCGTAGGCCGGGTCGCGCTCACCGCGATGGGCCACCCGGATGCCGCCGAACCAGATCGACAGTCGGTCGCGATCGGCCGGCTCGCCGGCCTTGCCGACCGCCATGACGACGCGGCCCCAATTGGCGTCCTCGCCCGCGATCGCGGTCTTGACCAGCGGCGAGTTCGCGATCGAGAGCGCGATCCGGCGCGCCGAGGGCTTCGACACCGCGCCTTCGACCACGACCTCGACCAGCTTGCGGGCGCCCTCGCCGTCGCGCGCGACCTGCTCGGCCAGGTTGGCGAGCACCTGCATGAAGGCGGCGCGAAAGCCCTTGAGCCGCGGATCGCTCGCCCGCGCGATGCGCGGAGCGCCGTGCCGCGCCGCCGCGCCGCTTGCAAACACCAGCAAGGTGTCCGAGGTCGAGGTGTCGCCGTCGATGGTCACCGCGTTGAAGGTGTCCTCGACCGCCTTCCCGCAGCAGCGCCTGCAGGGCGCGCGCCGCAATCGGCGCATCGGTGAACACGAACGACAGCATCGTCCCCATGGCGGGCGCGATCATGCCGGCGCCCTTGGCGATGCCGTTGATGGTGACGGTTGTCTTGCCGAGCCGGGCGGTCGCGGTCGCAAGCTTGGGAAACGTATCGGTGGTCATGATGGCGCGCGCGGCATCGAGCCAGCCCTCGCCCTGCGCGGCTTGCGCCAGCCCCGCCATCACGCCCGCGAACTTGCCGGCATCTAGCGGCTCGCCGATGACGCCGGTCGAGGCCAGAAACACCTCGCCGGGCTTGCAATGCGCCGCCTTGGCGGTGATGTCGGCCGTGAGCTTGGTGGCCACGCGCCCGTTCTTGCCCGTGAAGGCATTGGCGTTGCCGGAATTGACCACCAGCGCGCGGGCGAGACCGGGCTTGATCCGGTCGCGGCACCATTCGACCGGGGCCGACGGGCACTTGGAGCGCGTGAACACCCCGGCCACGGTGGTGCCGGGCTCGAACAGAGCCAGCATGACATCGGTGCGGCCCGGATAGCGGATACCGGCAGCGGCGGTGGCGAGCCGCACGCCCGCGATGGCCGGCATCTGCGGCAGCGAGCTGGGCGCCAGGGGAGAGACGGCGGTCGCCATGGGGGTGTGCCGTGGGTGGGGATGGACAGAGGCCGGAGCAGTACGGGCATCCCTTGCCCCGCTTGCGGGGAGAGGGCAACACACACTGAGTGAAAACTAAATTCCGATCTGGTGAGGCGGCGTTTCCACACGCTCAGAACTCGCGGAAACGCCCCCTCATCCCGACCTTCTCCCCGCATGCGGGGAGAAGGAGCGCGCCTACGACCGGGACAGGTACGAGTCAAGCGTTGGAGTCACACGGCAAGCGCTATTTCGGCGCCGGAGCGTCCGGGGACGGAGCGCTGGCGCCGGAGTGCTCGGCGCCGGAGCGGCCGGGGTGCCGGGAGCGCTCATGGACGGCGGCGCCATCGGGGCCGGCCCGGCCGGGTGGTCGAGACGCTCGATCTTGGCGGTCTGGCGCAGCTTGGCGACGTATTCGGACTGCGCGCGACGCACCAGATAGGCGTCGATCTGCTCCTTGATGGCGTCCAGCTCCGGCACCGGGCGCATGCGCTTGTCCTCGACCTTGATGATGTGCCAGCCGAACTGGGTCTTCACCGGATTCGACAGCTGGCCGGGATACATCTTGAAGGCCACCTCGGAGAATTCCGGGACCATCTGGTCCTTGGTGAAATAGCCGAGATCGCCGCCGTCAGCAGCGCCCGGATCCTTCGACTTCTCCTTGGCCAAGGCGGCAAAATCGGCGCCACCCTTGAGCTGCTCGACGATCGCCTTGGCCTCGTCCTCGGTCTCCACCAGGATGTGGCGGGCGTGCACTTCCTCTTCCGCCCCCATCGGCTTGACCGCCTCTTCGTAGAGTTGGTGCTCGGCCTCGTCGGTCACCGCACCCTTGGCCTGCTCCTGCAATTGCATGCCCATCAGCATCTTGTTGCGGATGAACGCCAAGTGATGCTGGAAATCGGGATCCTCCGCCAGCTTCTTGCCGTTGGCGGCCTGGGAGACCAGGATGATATCGGTCACATAGGCGATGAGCTGCTCGCGCTGGGCTTCGGGCGGAGCGTTTTGCAGGTTCTGGCCGATATCCTGCTCGGCCATGGCAAGATCGCTCTCGCGGATATCGACGCCATTGACGCGCGCGACGGTGGGATCGGATGCCGAGGCGGCCGGGGCCGGATCCTGCTTCTGCGACGAGGCTTCCTTCGAGCAGCCGAGCACGAGCGGGAAAACCAGCAGCGCGACCGACATCATCGCAAAGCCGGTCCAGCGCGGACGGCGTGCCGCGAGCCTCGGCTCGCGGGCGGACAAAAATTGCGGCGTAGTCATTAGATGGTCCTTGGGCGCTTCAGGACATCGTCCCTGAGCGCGGTAAGGCGACCGCCGGCGGCGGAGGCGGCCGGAGAGTTGCGCAATCGGTCGGCGTTGGCAATGGTGGAATAGTGCCCCATTTTGACGAAAACGTGAGCAGGAATCGCCAATTGACAAGGGGACCCCCCCCTCTTATGTGTCGCTCGATGCGGCCAATCCGGCCGTAATCCGCTCGTTTGCATGAATCCTCTGCCAGAATCGACGTGATAAATCGGCTTGGTGACTCGGCTTGCATGAATGGACCCGGAAGAATGCCGCTTTCTCCGCCGCCCGCGGCAATGCAGTGAATGCATTGGAAGCGCGCGGGTGCAGCCGCGATCCGATCGGTTCCATGTCCTCATGTTTCATGTCTTCTGGTATCATCGCTCCCGGTACCGTGACTCGCGGTACCATGGCTCCCGGCGGCATCCGCTCCCGGTCTTTACCGGCCGATTGATGCAAGCGGCGCACCTGAAAGGACGAAGCGCATGATCGGCGCGCTTGCCCGTAAGCTCTTTGGCTCCGCCAACGAACGGCGCATCAAGGGGTACATTCCGCGCGTGCAGAAGATAAACGCCCTCGAGGCAGAGCTGGCGAAGCTCTCCGACGAGGCGTTGCGCGCAAGGACCGAGGAATTGAAGCGGGAGGTCGCCGAGGGCGCCTCGCTCGACGATGTGCTGGTGCCGGCCTTCGCCACCGTGCGCGAGGCCGCCAAGCGCACGCTCGGCCAGCGCCATTTCGACGTGCAGCTGATCGGCGGCATGGTGCTGCACGAGGGCGATATCGCCGAGATGAAGACCGGCGAAGGCAAGACCCTGGTGGCGACGCTGCCGGTCTATCTGAACGCGCTGTCGGGCCGCGGCGTCCACGTGGTGACCGTCAACGACTACCTCGCCAAGCGCGACTCCGAATGGATGGGCGCAGATCTACAGCTTCCTCGGCCTCAAGGTCGGGGTCATCGTGCACGGCCTCGACGACGAGCAGCGCAAGAAGGCCTATGACTGCGACGTCACCTACGGCACCAACAACGAGCTCGGCTTCGACTACCTGCGCGACAACATGAAGTACCGCATGGAGGACATGGTCCAGCGCGGCCACATCTACGCGATCGTCGACGAGGTCGACTCCATCCTGATCGACGAGGCGCGCACCCCGCTGATCATCTCGGGCCCGCTCGACGACCGCTCCGACTTCTACAATACGATCGACACTTTCATTCCGGCGCTCGAGAAGGGCGACTTCGAGGTCGACGAGAAGCAGCGCGCCGTGAGCCTGACCGAGGCCGGCATGGAGAAGCTGGAGCAGACGCTGCGCGCCGCCGGCCTGCTCAAGACGGAATCGCTCTACGACGTGGAGAACGTCTCGGTGGTCCACCACGTCAACCAGGCGCTGCGCGCCCACAAGCTGTTCCATCGCGACAAGGACTACATCGTTCGCAACGGCGAGGTCGTCATCATCGACGAGTTCACCGGCCGCATGATGCCGGGCCGGCGCTATTCGGAGGGCCTGCACCAGGCGCTCGAGGCCAAGGAGCGCCAGCCGATCCAGCCCGAAAACCAGACGCTCGCCTCCATCACGTTCCAGAACTACTTCCGCATGTACGAGAAGCTCGCCGGCATGACCGGCACGGCGGCGACCGAGGCCGACGAGTTCATCGACATCTACAATCTCGAGGTGCTGGAGATTCCGACCAACCTGCCGGTGACGCGCGTCGACGACGACGACGAGGTCTATCGCACGGCGGCCGAGAAGTACCGCTCGATCCTCACCCTGATCGAGGACTGCAAGATGCGCGGCCAGCCGGTCCTGGTCGGCACCACGTCGATCGAGAAATCCGAGCAGCTGGCCGAGATGCTGCGCAAGCAGGGTTGGGAGCAGCACGATTTCACCGACCCGAACGCGTTCTCGGCGCTCTACAGCGGCGACGACGGCGCCTCCAAGGCCAAGGTCTTCGCCATCCTCAATGCGCGCTATCACGAGCAGGAGGCCTACATCATCGCCCAGGCCGGCGTGCCGGGCGCGATCACCATCGCCACCAACATGGCCGGCCGCGGCACCGATATCCAGCTCGGCGGCAATCCCGACATGCGGGTCAAGCACGAGCTCGCGGAGGTGACCGACGGCTCCGAGCGCGACGCCAAGATCGCCGACATCCGCGCGCAGGTGGCGCGGCTGAAGGAGAAGGCGCTCAAGGCCGGCGGCCTGTTCGTGCTCGGCACCGAGCGGCACGAGAGCCGGCGCATCGACAATCAGCTGCGCGGCCGCTCCGGCCGGCAGGGCGATCCCGGCAATTCCAAGTTCTTCCTTTCGCTGGAAGACGACCTGATGCGCATCTTCGGGTCCGACAAGCTCGACACGATGCTGCAGCGCCTCGGCCTCAAGGAGAACGAGGCCATCGTCCATTCCTGGATCAACAAGGCGCTGGAGAAGGCGCAGCAGAAGGTCGAGGCGCGCAACTTCGACATCCGCAAGAACCTGCTCAAGTTCGACAACGTGATGAACGATCAGCGCAAGGTCATCTTCGATCAGCGCGTCGATTGGATGAAGGACGATGTCGGCGCCGAGATCGTCGCCGACATGCGTCATTCGGCGGTCGAGGAGCTGGTCGCCAAGCATGTGCCGGAGAATGCCTATCCGGAGCAGTGGGACACCAAGGGCCTCAAGGAGGAGCTGGCGCGCGTGCTCAATCTCGAGCTGCCGGTCGACGAGTGGGCCAAGGAGGAGGGCATCGCCGAGGAGGAGCTGACCACGCGGGTCGGTGCGCAAGGCGGACGAGCACATGGCCGCCAAGGTCGCCCAGTGGGGGCCCGACGTGATGCGCTATGTCGAGAAATCGGTCCTGCTGCAGACCCTCGATCATCTTTGGCGCGAGCACCTGCTCACGCTCGAGCACTTGCGTCAGGTGATCGGGCTACGCGGCTACGGGCAGCGCGATCCGCTCAACGAGTACAAGGCCGAATCGTTCACGCTGTTCGAGGCGATGGGCACCAACCTGCGCGAGGCGGTCACCGCCCAGCTGATGCGGGTCGAGATCAAGACGGCGCCACCGCCGGAGGCGCCGACGGCGCCCCTGCCCTACATGGAAGCCCATAAGCTCGATCCGGCGACCGGCGAGGACGAGATGGCGCTGGCGCGGGCGGGCGCCGAGACGCTGGCGCAGCACGGAATCACTTCGGCGCCGGCGCCCGAGCGCGTCGCCGGCAATCCGGCGAGCTGGGGCAAGGTCGGGCGCAACGAGACCTGCCCCTGCGGTTCGGGCAAGAAATTCAAGCACTGCCACGGCCGCTTCGCCTGAAACGGTAGGGCGCAATCGCTTTATTGCGCCATCGGCCGTGCCCAACTCCGAGGAATGAGCCACAGGGCCCGCGGAGCGGCGCAATAAAGCGATTGCGCCCTATGCCTTGATGATGCCGATGGATTTTGCGGTTTGGTGAGGCCCGAAGGCGCAATAAAGCGATTGCGCCCTACGGTTCGGCGGAGCGCATTGCGCCCCAGCGGCTGTCAAAGGAGCCGGCCGGAACCGTGGCCTGGGCGCCTCTCAGCAAATTCGCATTGTTGGCCGTCTCGACCGGCGGCGTGTCGGCGGGCTGGGCCGCCTGCGGCTTGACGGCGCCGGTATTGGCGGATTTTCCATCCGGCTGAGCCGCGGTCTGCGGCTTGGGCCGGATCGCTCCGGGTGCTGCCGATGCGGTCAGCGTCGGCTTGGCCGGCGACGGCTTCGGCTTGGGGGTGGGCGTAGCGGCGCCCGGCTCGGAGGCGTGTGTACCGAACATGCGGCCGAACACGCTGCCCGACTGGGAATCGCCGCCGCCCTTGGCGCTCTCGTCATTATTCGACGAGAACAACCCGCCAAACAAGCTGCCTGAACCGGCCGAGGCGACCTGCGCGGATGAGCGCGGCGCCGGCGCCGGCGCCGGCCGCGAATTGGTCGAAGCCAGGCTCATGGTGCCGCCGGTGGTCTCGGTCGTGGGCTCGCCCGGCGGCCTGATATTGGCCGGGATGGAGCCCGGAAGCGAACGCGAACTCGATGCGGCTCTCGGTCCCGCCATTGGCAATGACCGCCGCCATGAAGATCGGGTTCATGCCGCCATCGGTGCCGGTGCGCACCGGCACGGTGGGGGTGCCGCGGCCGATGAGCTCGGCGATCTGGGCGTCGTCGCGTTGCTCCCTTTCCTTGACCGGGGTCGCGATCTCCTGCGGTACCTCGAAAACCGGGCACTTGGCGACCGGGCTGAACTTCAGCGCGCTGGCCACGCCATGGGGGGCGGCGGCATCGAACACATAGCGCTTGTCGCACACGTCGACCTTGGGCTCGAGGTGGGTGACCTCGAAATGGTCGTAGCCTTCCTTGATCATTCGCCAGAAGGCCATGGACGGGGAGTCGCGGTGCTTGGCCATGTTGAGCGGAGTCATCCGGAACGGATAGGCCTGGATCTGGAAGGCCCGCTGGCCGCCGAAGAAGGATTCGCGCGCCAGCGCGTAGATCTCGGCGATCTGCTCGTCGGTCATGGCGTAGCAGCCGGCCGAGGAGCAATCGCCGTGGATCATCAGGAATTCGCCCGTGC
Source organism: uncultured Alphaproteobacteria bacterium (assembly GCA_963725185.1). Taxonomy (GTDB): domain Bacteria; phylum Pseudomonadota; class Alphaproteobacteria; order Rhizobiales; family Xanthobacteraceae; genus VAZQ01. The sequence continues at coordinate 348,343 of CAVRXO010000006.1, read as the reverse complement.
GCCCATTGGCGCGGTCGTAAGTGTTGGGAAAGCCCGTATTGATGGCGAGATAATAGTTGGAATTGGGGTTCATCTGGCCGGGAGTGATCGTATAGAAGCCCTCCGGCGCCTGCCGGTCGCCCAACTTGATCTTGGGGCCAAGCTCGCCCGACCAGCGGCAGATCGGATAGGTCTTCAACAGCTCGAAGTGGCCGGTATTGTCCTGCTTCCAGACTTCGAGCTCGGATTCCTCCTTGAAGATCCGCACCAGGATGGGCGAATCCTTGGTCATGTTCTTCTGATCGATCTCGGCGAGCATCTTGTCGGAAAGCGGCGCCAAGGCACGGCCGGAGGGGAGCATGCCCCCGTCGGTGTCACAGCCGGCAAGCGCGACAGCGGCGGCGATGGCCGCAGACGCCAGAAGCGTGCGGAGCACGGGGCGACGATTCAACGTAAGGCTCCCCGACTGGTAGGCCGTCCCCAGGCCTTCGTTGAGTAATGGTTATCCTTAAGACGCCTCGACCGCAAGGCGCTACAAACCCTGAGCCCCTTCAGATCACGGCAAAGGTGAACAAAAAGTAAACGCTGGGGCGAGATTCGGTTCCCGACACGAAACGATGCTTCCCGCGCCCCGAACTCATTCACCGCGCAGTCCCCCACCCGGATTCGCGAAACAGGCTGGGCCATGACTTGGGAAATATCAGGGCAAGGCAGTGAAATATCGTCGTCTGGCGGACGCGCCCGAGGCTTTCAGCCGACCCAACCGCAGGCTCTGCGCGACACCTCCCCCTGAAAGGGGGAGGTCGACCCGCGCAGCGGGGCGGGTGGGGGTCTCGGCCACAAGCTCCGAGTCTGCGGGTAGGCGGGACCCCCACCTGGCGCCTTCGGCGCCGTCCTCCCCCTTGCAGGGGGAGGAACAGTGGACGGCGCTGTGCCAAACATCACCCCAGGGTGCGGCCCATGGCCAGGAACTTGTCGCGGCGCTCCTGACGGATGGCGTCTCGATCGAATTCCCGCAGCTCATCGATGGCGTCCCGAATGGCGATTTCGGCGGACGCAATGGCAGCCGCCGGATCGCGATGAGCGCCGCCGATCGGCTCGGTGATGATCTGGTCGATGACGCCGAATCGCATCATGTCCTGGGCGGTGATCTTCATCCCGGTGGCGGCGTCCTGGGCCTTGCCGGTGTCGCGCCACAGGATGGAGGCGGCGCCCTCGGGCGAGATCACGCTGTAGATCGCATGCTCCAGCATCAGCACCCGGTTGGTGGTGGCGAGCGCAATGGCGCCGCCGGAGCCGCCTTCGCCGACGATCACCGCCACATTCGGCACGCCCAGCGCAAGGCAGGCTTCGGTCGAGCGGGCGATGGCCTCCGCCTGGCCGCGCTCCTCGGCCCCGATGCCCGGATAGGCACCCGGCGTGTCCACCAGCGAGATGACCGGAATCCCGAACCGGTCCGCCATCTGCATCAAGCGCTCGGCCTTGCGATAGCCTTCCGGACGCGCCATGCCGAAATTGTGCTTGAGCCGGTCCTCGGTGCCGGCGCCCTTTTCCTGGCCAATGATGCAGACGCTCTCGCCGTGGAAGCGGCCGAAGCCGCCCACGATCGCCTCGTCGTCGCCGAACTTGCGGTCGCCGGCGAGCGGCACGAAGTCGGTGATCAGGGCCGCGACGTAATCGAGGCAATGGGGCCGATCCGGGTGGCGGGCGACTTGCGTCTTTTGCCAGGGCGTGAGGCTCGCATAGAGGTCGCGCAGCGTCTGCGCCGCCTTGACCTCCAATCGCACGATCTCCTCGCCGATGGCGGCGGCGCTGTCGGGCGCGTCGAGCGCGCGCAATTCCTCGAGCTTGGCCTCGATCTCGGCCACCGGTTTTTCAAAGTCGAGGTAACCGCGCATTGATCAGGCTGCGCTCAAACGTCGGGCCGTTTGTAGACCAGATTGGGGCCGCCCTTCTGGGACTTGAGGTAGGATTTAACGTCGCCCAGCGGGTCCATGGCACGGCGCAACCGCTGCCCGACCAGCTGGTCGAGCTGGATCGCCTGCGAGAGCGAAAGGTCGCGGCCCATCTGCACGGTGATCTTGTGATGCTCGAGCGGCGCCAGGTGGCGCGAGGCGATCTCGCGCGCGATCCCGACGGTGAATGTCTCGAGCTCGGCCGCCGGCACCGCCTGGCTGACGATGCCGAGCGCGTCGGCCTCCGTGCCGGTGACATTGCGTCCGACCAGCGCGATATGGGCGAGCTTCTTCACCGGCAGCCCGCCGTGCAGCAGGGTCGAGGTGACCAACTGGCCGAAGCTGCCGCGCAGAATCTCCGGCATGCCGAGCTGGGCGTCGTCGGCCGCATAGACGAGGTCATGGCAATTCATGATGCCGAGCGCGCCGCCCAGGCAATAGCCGTGCACCTGCGCGATCATGATGCGCGGAAAGGCGCGCACCGCTTCGGCAATCTGGATGGTCAGATTGGGTCGATCCCAGTCGAGCAGCGGAGCGTTCGACACCTCGCGCAGGAAGTTGAGGTCGAGACCCGACGAATAGACGCTCCCGGCGCCCTTGGTGATGACCACCTTGAGCTCCTTGTCGGCCCGGATGATGTCGAGCGACTCGATGAAGGCGAGGCAAAGCGGCCGGTTCCAGCAGTTGCGCTTGTCGGGCCGGTTCAGGATGATGCGGGCGACGCCGGCGCCCTGGAGCCGCTCCAGAATGAGCTCCGGCCATTCCTTGAGCTTCTGCCAAGCATCAGGCGCCACATCGGTCTTCGCCTCGGACATGCGATCTCTCCGCCTCGTTCACTGCGGCCCATAGGTATCGGCCGTGCATCGCGGCGACAAGACCTTGGCCGGGAGCTCCCTTGTCGGGGGCTTTAGCGCGTTTAGGCGCGTCTTCGAGGCGCCATCGAGCCGGGACGGTGCCGCTCTCGGAATTCGGAACGGCCCCGGGTCAAGCCCGGGACAGGCGTGGAACGGGCGAGGTCTCAGCTCTCCGCCTCCGCCAGCGGGTGCAGGTCGCGCACCAGGCTTTTGAGGCGCTCCTCCAGCACATGGGTGTAGATCTGCGTGGTCGAGATATCGGCGTGCCCGAGCAGCGTCTGCACCACGCGCAGGTCGGCGCCGTTGTGCAGGAGGTGGCTCGCAAAGGCGTGGCGCAGCACATGCGGGCTGACCTGATCGGCACGCAACCCGGCGGCGGCGGCGAGCGATTTGAGCTCGCGCGCGAAATGCTGGCGCGTGAGGTGTCCGCTCTCGCCAAAGGAGGGGAACAACCACTTCGATCTGGCCTGCGGGCCTGCCGGCTGGGGGGCTCCCTGCGGCGCTGCCGCCGCCAGCAGGGCCAGATAGTCGCGCATGGCCTGCTTGGCCGCCTCGTTGAGCGGCACCATCCGTTCCTTGTCGCCCTTGCCGCGCACGATCAGCATGCGGGCCTCGCGCTGCGCGGCGGATGCCGGCAGCGTGACGAGCTCGGAAACCCGCAGTCCGGTCGCATAGAGCACCTCGATCAGGCAGGTCAGGCGCGCCGCCCGCAATCGCTCGGGCGCGGACGGGGCTTGGTCGCTCGCGCTGCGCGCGGTCGCGAGCAGCCGGTCCACCTGCTCGATGCTCAGGACTTTGGGGACCGTGCGGCCGCGCTTGGGCCCTTCCAGGATGGCGGCCGGATCGTCGGTCCGGTGCCCTTCGGCATAGAGAAACCGGTAGAGCTGGCGGATCGCCGAAAGCCGCCGCGCGACCGAGGTGGCCGCAAAGCCGCGCTGGCGCAACTGGCCGAGATAGCGGCGCAGGTCGTCGGTCGTGGCCGTGGCGATCGGGCGCTTGGCGCCGAGATGGGCCGAAAAGTCGGCGAGATCGCGCCCATAGGCCGCAAGCGTGTTCTCCCCGGCGCCACGCTCGGCCGCCAGCATGTCGAGGAACAGCTCGATCAGGTTTTGATCGGAATTTGGTTTCTGGCGGCCCATAAGCCCTTGGCCGGGTGTCGGCGCGGCCCCAGGCGGGCGGGGCCGGCCCATGTTCAGTGTTGTTTCGTGAACTTGTCGGGCGGGACCGAGACCGTGATCTCGCGCGGCCTGGGATCATACCAATGGGCCAGAGCGTAAATCGCCCCATAGGCCGCGCCGCCCATCAGGCACAGGACCAGCAGGAACCGAAAAAGAGAGGGCATCGTGTCGACCGTTTCGGGTGCACCCTTGCCTGGGAAGAATGGAAAAACTACGACCACGTTCCGCCCGCCGTGACAAGCGTCGCGGTGGCCGACGCGGCCCTGGTGAACCGGCCCACCCGAGCCGGCCTGCCAAGCCAGCTCGCCCATGGATGGTTTCGAGCCATCGTGTTGTGATACTTGTGCCGCCACTGATCGAACACGACAGCCTCCAGAGGAGCGAACCGGAATGTCGGCCCGGGCGAGGCAGGACGAGGCGGGCACGCCGATCGCCGAGGCCGCGATCGTGGCGGCGCTGGGGGCGCGCTCGATCGTGCTCGTCGGCATGATGGGGGCCGGCAAGTCGTCGATCGGGCGGCGCTTGGCGGCTCGCCTCGGCATCCCGTTCGCCGACGCCGACAATGAGATCGAGGCTGCCGCGGGGATGAGCATTCCGGACATTTTTGCAACCTATGGCGAAGCCTATTTTCGTTCCGGCGAGACACGCGTGATCGCCCGCCTGCTCGAAGGCGGCCCGCAGGTGCTCGCGACCGGCGGCGGCGCGTTCATGAACGCGGACACCCGCCGCGCGGTCGGGGGGCATGGCATCTCGGTCTGGCTCAAAGCGGAATTCGACGTGCTGATGCGCCGAATCAGGCGCCGGCAGGATCGCCCGCTGCTGCGAACCGAGGATCCGGGCGAAACGCTGCACACCCTCATGGCCGAGCGTTATCCGGTCTATGCGCAAGCCGACATCACGATCCAGTCGCGCGAAGTGCCGCATGAGAAGATCGTCGACGAGATCGTGGGCGCGCTGGCGGCCGCCCTGACGCCCGATGTCGACGCTGCCGCTGCCGTCACCGACGGGACCTGCGCCCCATGACCGTGCCGCTGCGGGTGCCCGAACCGGTCATGGTGGAAGTCGCGCTCGGTGCGCGCAGCTACGACATCGTGATCGGCCGCGCCACGCTTGCCTCGCTCGGCCAGCGCATGGCGGCGCTGCGGCCGGGCGCCAAGGCGGCGATCGTGACCGATGCCAACGTCGCCCGGCATCATCTCGCGGCCGCCGAGAGCGCGCTTGCGCTCTCCGGAATCGGCGCCACGGTGGTGACCGTCCCGGCCGGCGAGAGCTCGAAGAGCTTCGGCGTCCTCGAGCATGTCTGCGAGGCGCTGGTCGAGGCGCGCATCGAGCGCCGCGATCTGGTGGTCGCGCTCGGCGGCGGCGTCGTCGGCGACCTCGCCGGCTTTGCGGCGGCCGTGGTCCGCCGCGGCCTCGATTATGTCCAGGTGCCGACCACGCTCCTGGCGCAGGTCGATTCGTCGGTCGGCGGCAAGACCGCCATCGATTCGAAGCACGGCAAGAATCTTATCGGCGCCTTCCACCAGCCGATCCTGGTAGTGGCCGACACCGCGTTGCTCGACACCCTGCCGGCGCGGGAATTCACCGCCGGCTACGCCGAGGTCGCCAAATACGGCCTCATCGGCGATGCCGAATTTTTCGCCCGGCTGGAGACCGATTGGCGCGCGGTCTTCGCCGGCGGTCCGGCGCGCGAGCAGGCGATCGCCACCAGCTGCCGCGCCAAGGCGGCGATCGTGGCACGCGACGAGCGCGAGACCGGCGAGCGCGCGCTGCTCAATCTCGGCCACACCTTCGGGCACGCATTCGAGGCGGCCGCAGGCTTCTCCGGCCGCCTGCTGCATGGCGAGGCGATCTCGCTCGGCATGGTGCTGGCCTTCGAGTTCTCCGCCCGGCGCGGATTGTTGGGCGCCGCCGAGGCCCAACGGGTCGCGCGTCACCTTGCGGCGGTCGGGCTGCCGACCCATGTGTCCCACATTGCCGACCCGGTGCCGGACGCCGATCGATTGATGAACCTGATCGCCCAGGACAAGAAGGTGCAACGCGGCCGGCTCACCTTCATCCTGGCGCGCGGGATCGGCAAGGCCTTCGTGGCGCCCGACGTCGACGCCGCGGAGGTGCGCGCCTTCCTGGTCGAGAAGCTCGCCGAGCCGATGACCGCGCAAAGATGACCGCCTACGACTGGTTCGCGATTGCGATCGTCCTTCTCTGCCTGCTGTTCTCCGCCGCTTTCGCCGGAAGCGAAACGGCGCTGACCGCCTCCTCGCGCGCCACCATGCTGCAGCTGGAGAAGCAGGGCGATCGGCGCGCCGGCATCGTCAACCGCCTGCTCGAAGCGCGCGAACGGCTGATCAGCGCGCTCCTCATCGGCAACAACTCGGTCAATATCGTCGCCTCCTCGCTCGCGACCGCGATCCTGATCGCCTGGTTCGGGGATCGCGGCGTGCTCTATTCCAGCGTCGTCATGACCATCGTGATCGTGGTCTTCGCCGAGGTCTTGCCGAAGACGATCGCCTTCAACGCCCCGGATCGCTTCGCGCTCGCGGTCGCGCGCCCGATCGCCTGGACGGTGCGCCTGCTCGCGCCCGTGCTGGCGGCGATCGAGGCTTTGGTCAATTGGCTGCTGCGCCGTTTCGGCATGCAGGTCGGCGAGGGACCCGCGATCATCTCCCCGCACGAGGAGCTGCGCGGCGCGGTCGATCTCTTGCACCGCGAAGGCGGCGTCGAGAAGCATGACCGCGACATGTTCAGCGGTCTGCTCGACCTGCGCGATCTCACGGTGTCGGACGTGATGATCCACCGCACCGAGATGATCACCATCAACGCCGATGATCCGCCCGAGGAGATCATCAAGGCGGCGCTCGAGGCGGCCGTCACCCGGGTGCCGCTTTGGCGCGGCAAGCCCGACAACATCGTCGGCATCCTGCATGCAAAGGATCTGCTGCGCGCCATCCATGCGGTCGAGGGCGATCTCGCCAAGATCGACATCGCCGCGGTGGCGCGGCCGCCCTGGTTCGTGCCCGACATCCGCCCGCTCTCCGAGCAGCTCAAGGCGTTCCGCCGGCGCAAGACCCAGCTTGCGCTCGTGGTCGACGAATACGGCGAGGTCGAGGGCCTAGTGACGCTGGAGGACATCCTGGAGGAGATCGTCGGCGATATCAGCGACGAGCACGATATCGCGGTGCCGGGAGTGCGCCGCCAGCCCGATGGCTCGGTCAATGTCGACGGCGGCGTGCCGATCCGGGATCTCAATCGCGTCATGGATTGGAACCTGCCCGATGACGAGGCGACCACGGTCGCCGGCCTGGTCATCCACGAGGCCAGGCTGATCCCCGAGCCGGGCCAGACCTTCACATTCCATGGCTTTCGTTTCCGCGTGCTGCGGCGGGTGCGCAACCGCATCACGGTGCTGCGCATCACCCCCCTGACGCGCAAGCCGGCCGCATCGGCGCGCTAACCGCCCTCCGGTCCGGCTTCTTCGGGCGCCGCCGCCCGGATCGCCAGCGCGTGGACGCCGCCCTCGAGCTCGCCGGCAAGCGTTGCGTTGACCAGGCGATGGCGGTCGATCCGGCTCTTTCCGCGAAAGGCCTGCGACACGATATAGACGCTGAAATGGGTCTCCCCGCCCGGTCGCGCGCCTGCATGCCCGGCATGCCGATGCGATTCATCGATCACCTCGAGGCGGTCGGGCGCGAAAGCCTTCGTCAACTTCTCGGCGATGAGGTCGCGGGTTGTCATTGCGGTTGTCATTTGGTTGTGGTGCGGCCCGCTTAACACATTTCCATGAGGCTGCGCGGCTTTCCGGAGCCAAGGGTGCCATCCCGGCTTCGGTCCGGAATTGTTAAAATGCCTGTAAGACGAGAATGCTATATGTCGAATGAATGGGAGTCATGCGCGAACCTGCATGCTGGCGCGTCGGAATCGTTCGAGCGCGTTTGTCAAGACTTGAAGGTGGATGACCCGCGTCCGCATAATGGTTCCAGCATGAAAACCGACTCGCCGCTATTCGACAGCATCAGGGTCAAGCCCGACAAGGACCGCCGGCTGCGCGGCGAGCTGCCGGCTTGCGAGTGGCCGAGCTGCAATGCGGCGGCGACCCACCGCGCCCCCAAGGGGCGCCAGCGCGAGAACGAGCATTGGCGGTTCTGCCTCGGGCACGTGCGTCAATACAACCACTCGTACAATTTCTTCGCCGGGATGAGCGACGACGCGATTGCCAAGTACCAGAAGGACGCAGTCACCGGCCATCGCCCGACCTGGAAGATGGGCATGAATGGCGGGCGGCCGGCCGGACGATCCCATTCGGCCCGCCTGCATCCGGATCTTGATGCCGACGATCCGTTCGGCATGTTCCACCATGTCGGCGGCGCCGCCGCCGCCGAGCACGGTGCCGAGCATTTGCGGCGCCGCGAGACCAGGATCATTCGCAACGCCGAGCGCAAGGCGCTCGAGGTGCTGGGACTTGAGGCGGATGCCAGCACCCACGATATCAAGGTGCGGTTCAAGGTGCTGGTGAAACGCCACCATCCCGATGCCAATGGCGGCGATCGCTCCACCGAGGATCGCCTTCGCGCCATCATCGAAGCCTACAACTACTTGAAATCAGTAGGTTTTCGCTAATCTTGCAGATGGGTTCTGGAGCTGCGGCCCAGTTCTGCTAGATAGGTGGCGCTTTCCGGGCCGCATTACTCGAAACGTTTCGGGTCTCGCGTGTTTCGAGACCACGGAGGATCAATGAGCGTCGCTACACACCCCACCTCAACTGCCAAGCCATCCGCCGCCACCCCCGCCAGTCCGCCCAACGTCGTCGGCCTGCCCGACATGAAGGTGTCGATCCGCCAGCAGTTCGGCATCGACAGCGACATGGAGGTGCCGGCCTATTCGGAGCCTGACGAGCACGTGCCTGACATCGACCAGGATTACCGGTTCGACAAGCTGACCACGCTCGCCATCCTGGCCGGCTTCGCCCACAATCGGCGCGTCATGGTGACCGGCTATCACGGCACCGGCAAGTCCACCCACATCGAGCAGGTGGCGGCGCGGCTCAACTGGCCGTGCGTGCGCGTCAACCTCGACAGCCATATCAGCCGTATCGACCTGATCGGCAAGGACGCGATCGTGGTCCGCGACGGCCTGCAGGTCACCGAGTTTCGCGACGGCATCCTGCCCTGGGCGTTGCAGCACAACGTCGCGCTCTGCTTCGACGAATACGATGCCGGGCGGCCCGATGTCATGTTCGTGATCCAGCGCGTGCTCGAGGTCTCCGGCAAGCTGACGCTGCTCGACCAGAACAAGGTGATCAAGCCGCATCCTTCGTTCCGGCTGTTCTCCACCGCCAACACGGTGGGCCTGGGCGACACGTCCGGCCTCTATCACGGCACCCAGCAGATCAACCAGGGCCAGATGGACCGCTGGTCGATCGTCACCACCTTGAACTACCTGCCGCACGACAACGAGGTCGAGATCGTGCTCGCCAAGGCCAGGCACTACCGCAACGACCAGGGCCGCGAGATCGTCAACAAGATGGTGCGGGTCGCCGACCTGACCCGCAACGCCTTCATGAACGGCGACATCTCGACCGTGATGAGCCCGCGCACGGTGATCATCTGGGCCGAGAATGCCGACATCTTCAAGGATATCGGCTTTGCCTTCCGGGTCACCTTCCTCAACAAATGCGACGAGCTCGAGCGGCCGATCGTGGCCGAGTTCTATCAGCGCTGCTTCGGGGTCGAGCTGCCGGAATCGGCAGTGAACGTGGCGCTGAGCTGAGGCTTCGCCTTTCCGCGGGCGTGCGATCGCGCGACCGGGAGAGGGAGAGAGACGATGTCCACCAGCAAGCCCACCACCAGCAAGCCCAAGGCCTCAGGCCCGGACAGCCCGATCGATCCATTCAAACGGGCGGTCACCGGCTGCCTGCGGGCGATTGCGCGCAAGCCCGATCTGGAGGTCGCCTTTGCGGCCGAACGGCCCGGCATCGTCGGCGGCAAGGCGCGCTTGCCCGAGCCGCCGCGCAAGCTCTCCGCCGCCGACGCCGCCATCGTGCGCGGCCATGCCGACGCGATCGCGCTCAAGCTCGCCTGTCACGATCCCAAGGTGCACCGCAAGCTGGTGCCGGGCGGGCAACAGGCGCGCGCCGTGTTCGACGCGGTCGAGCAGGCGCGCGTCGAGGCGATCGGCGCGCGGCGCATGACCGGAGTGGCCAACAATCTTGCCGCCATGCTCGACGACCGGTTTCACCGCGGCAAGTTCGACGAGGTCTCCGATCGGGCCGACGCGCCCATCGAGGAGGCGCTGGCGCTGATCGTGCGCGAGCGCTTGACCGGAATGAGCCCGCCGGCAGCCGCCGCCCGGCTGGTCGATCTTTGGCGGCCGCTGATCGAGAACCGCGCCGGGCGCGATCTCGACCGGCTCGAGCGGCTGATCGAGAATCAGGCGCGCTTCGGCGACGTCGTGCACGATCTGCTCGATTCCCTCGACATGGGCGAGGACCGCAGCTCGGAGGCCGACGAGGACGAGGCCGATCAGGGCGACGAGGAACGCCAGAAGGAGCTGTCCGGCAAGGAGGGGGAGGGCGCCGAGTTGGAGGACGCCAAGGCCGAGGTCGACGATGCCGAGATCTCGGGCGAGGAGGTGTCCGACACCACGGCCGAGGCCGCCGAGGCGCTGTCGGCGGAAATGTCCGATGACGCCGAGATGGGGGATTCGGAGGCGCCCGCCGAGCCGCGGCGCCCGCGCCGGCATGGGCAGAACGAGCCGCGCGGTCCCGACTACCGGCCTTTCACCGCGCGGTTCGATGAGGTGGTGGCGGCCGAGGACCTTTGCGAGGCCGAGGAGCTCGATCGGCTGCGCGGCTATCTCGACAAGCAGCTCTCCCACCTGCAGGGCGTGGTGGCGCGGCTGGCCAACCGGCTGCAGCGCCGTTTGATGGCGCAGCAGAACCGGGCCTGGGAATTCGATCTCGAGGAGGGCCTGCTCGATCCGGCGCGGCTGTCGCGCGTCGTGGTCGATCCGCTGCATCCGCTCTCGTTCAAGCACGAGAAGGAGACGAACTTCCGCGATACCGTGGTGACGCTGCTGCTCGACAATTCGGGCTCCATGCGCGGGCGCCCGATCACGGTGGCGGCGACCTGCGCCGATATCCTGGCGCGCACGCTGGAGCGCTGCGGCGTCAAGGTCGAGATCCTCGGCTTCACCACCCGCGCCTGGAAGGGCGGGCAATCGCGCGAGGCGTGGCTGGCGGCCGGCAAGCCCGCCAATCCCGGACGGCTCAACGACGTGCGCCACATCATCTACAAGTCGGCCGACATGCCGTGGCGGCGGGCGCGCCGCAATCTCGGCCTGATGATGCGTGAGGGCCTGCTCAAGGAGAATATCGACGGCGAAGCGCTCGATTGGGCGCACAAGCGGCTGCTCGCCCGCAGCGAGCAACGCAAGATCCTGATGATGATCTCCGACGGCGCCCCGGTCGACGACTCGACCCTCTCGGTCAATCCCGGCAACTACCTTGAGCGCCATCTGCGCTGGATCATCGAGGACATCGAGCAGCGCTCCCCGGTCGAGCTGATCGCCATCGGCATCGGCCACGATGTGACGCGATACTATCGGCGCGCCGTGACCATCGTGGACGCCGAAGAGCTGGGCGGCGCGATGACCGAGAAGCTTGCCGAGCTATTCGACCAGAACACTCCGCCTGAGCCGCGCAACCCGCACGCGCGCCGGCCCGATGCCTGGTCGCGCGCTTCGGCGCGGTTCCTTGATCCGCCGGGGGACAGGGGAGCGCGGCCGAGCGGCAGATGAGGCGCTACGCCGGCGGCGGCCTGCGGATGCGCTGGGGATCAGGGAAACGCGCGGCCTGCTGTCGTTGATCGCGCGATCAAAGCTTCTTCTTGATCTGCCGCTTCAACTCGAGCGCCCGCTCCGACAGGTCGGCGTCCTTCGCCTTGATCAGATAGGCGTCGAGGCCGCCGCGATGGTCGACGCTGCGCAGAGCATGCGCCGACACGCGCAGCCGCACCGAGCGGCCGAGCGCCTCGGACATCATCGTCACGTTGAGCAGATTGGGCATGAAGCGCCGCTTGGTCTTGATGTTGGAATGGCTTACCTTGTGCCCGACCTGCACACCCTTGCCGCTCAGCTCGCATCGCCACGACATCGGCGAAGACCTTTCGCTTGAAGGGCTGCGCACGACGCGCGCCCGGGAAATTGATCTTCGTCTCGATCGCTCTCGCCTTGGAAAGACGGCGGGCCGGTTGGAGACGGCGGACCTATAGTGGTGGGGCGTCAATGCGTCAAGCCAGACATGCCGAACCGGATGCCGACGGCCGGCCGGCGGCCGAATTCTGCCGGATCCGGCTCCTTTCGGCGGCGGCGCGGTTCGGCGATCCCACCGGATTTGCCTTGATCGAGCCAAGATGACACGGCAAGAACACCCCCGTGGGGCGAGCCGGCACCATGGTGGTTTCACGCCCGACCTACGACGTCCAGCGGCACGACGGTCGCGTGACCGCAAGACGACAGACACAAGACCGCGATTACAAGACAGCAATTCGCGGGACTACTTCTTGTCCGACAGGATTTTGCGTGCCGATGACTCGAACGCCACGCCGGAAGGACCCTGCTTCGTGACCGTACGCCCGCTTGCTCGATTGACCAGGGTCGCGGCCGCTGGCGTGCTGATGGCGCTGCTGGTCGCCGCCGGCGCCCCAAGCGCCCATGCCCAAGGCAGGCTCGATGCCGCCTATGTGGTCACGCTCGCGGGCGTCCCGATCGGCAAGGGGTCGTGGTCGATCGACATCCAGGACGATCAATTTACCGCGACGGCGAGCGGCGCCACCTCCGGCCTGTTGCGGATCCTGGCCAGCGGCCAGGGCAATAGCTTGGCGCACGGCCTCATCACCGGCGGGCAGCCGGTTGCTTCCACCTACGCGTCCAGCATCATCGCCGACAACAGGTCCGACCAGGTCCGCATCCTGTTCAGCGGCGGCGCCGTGAAGGAGTATCTGGCCGATCCGCCGACGATCCCCAGCCCCGACCGCGTGCCGCTCACCGAGGCCAGCCGCAAGGGCGTGCTCGATCCGATGACCGCATCGCTGATCCGAGTGCCCGGCAACGGCGACACCTTCGTGCCGGAGGCCTGCCAGCGGACATTGCCGGTTTTCGATGGCCGCATGCGCTACGATCTGCAACTCGCGTTCAAGCAATTGGACAAGGTCAAATCGGAAAGAGGCTATCAGGGCACTGTCGTGGTCTGCTCGGTCTATTTTTCGCCGATCGCCGGGCATGTGCCCGAGCGTTCCACCATCAAATACCTGGCTGCGCAGCGCGATATGGAGTTGTGGTTGGCGCCGATTGCGGGCACACGGCTGATGGTCCCCTATCGGGCCTCGATTCCGACCCCGATCGGCATGGGAGTGTTGCAGGCGACCCAATTCGTCTCGATTCCGCGGCCGCCGGTGCCGACCGCATCCAATCTCAAGACCCAGTAACTCCGCCAACCCGGCTTATGCTTTCCGTTAACGGATGAATTCCGAAATGGGCCCGCGCCCTCCAGCCTCGATACCCGATATGGTGGCCCTTGGACTTGGCGCCGCGACATATCGCCGTGAACGAATTCCGACACCTGTAGAGTCACTGATTCGGGCGCAATTCGTTCCAGACTCGTTCTACTTGCTTAAGCCTTGGTCCATCGCCCGTCACGTTGTGGTACAGAAGGGGCGGATAAGGGCCTTCAAAGACCTACATTCCGCCCTCCGGATACGAAATGCCTATTTCCTTCTCTTCGCCGGTTGCTCGCGACGCCCGCGCCCGCGGTGCGGGCGTCACCGCTGTTCTCGGGCCGACCAATACCGGCAAGACCCACCTCGCCATCGAGCGCATGCTGGCCCATTCCTCCGGGATCATCGGGCTGCCGCTGCGGCTGCTGGCGCGCGAGGTCTACAACAAGGTGGCGGAGCGGGCGGGCCCCGAGGCGGTCGCGCTCATCACCGGCGAGGAGAAGATCAAGCCGGCCAATCCGCGCTTCTGGGTCTCCACCGTCGAGGCGATGCCGCGCGATCTCGATGTCGCCTTCGTGGCGATCGACGAGGTGCAGCTGGGCGCCGATCTGGAGCGCGGCCACGTCTTCACCGACCGCATGCTCAATCGCCGCGGGCGCGAGGAGACCCTGGTGCTGGGCGCCGCAGACCGTGCGGCCGATGGTCGAGCGGTTGCTGCCGGGCGCCCATGTGCTCACCAGGCCGCGGCTGTCGCGCTTGGAGTTTGCCGGCGAGAAGAAGATCACGCGCCTGCCGCGCCGCTCCGCCGTCGTCGCCTTCTCGTCCGAGGAGGTCTATGCCATCGCCGAGCTGATCCGCCGTCAGCGCGGCGGCGCCGCCGTGGTGATGGGGGCGCTGAGCCCGCGCACCCGCAACGCGCAGGTCGCGCTCTACCAGTCCGGCGACGTCGAATATCTGGTCGCCACCGATGCGATCGGCATGGGGCTCAATCTCGACGTCGACCACGTCGCCTTCGCGTCCGACCGCAAGTTCGACGGCTATCAGTTCCGCCGGCTCAATCCGGCCGAGCTCGCCCAGATCGCCGGCCGCGCCGGCCGCGCCACGCGCGACGGCACCTTCGGCACCACCGGCCGCTGCCCGCCGTTCGAGACCGAGCTTGCGCAAGCGCTCGAGAGCCATTCGTTCGAGCCCGTCAAGGTGCTGCAGTGGCGCAATACCGCGCTCGATTTCTCCTCGCTCGGCGCCTTGCAGGCGACGCTGGCGTTCACGCCCGAGGAAGCGGGCTTGAGCCGCGCGCCGGTCGGCGAGGACATCCTGGTGCTCGAGCACGCGGCGCGCGACGACGACGTGCGCGCGTTCGCGACCACGGCGCGAATCGATCGAGCGGTTGTGGGAGGTGTGCCAGATTCCCGACTATCGGAAGAGCTCGCCCGCTGCCCATGCCGAGCTGGTGACCACCGTCTACGGCTTCCTGATGCGGGAGGGCAAGCTGCCGACCGATTGGTTCGCCCGCCAGGTGGCGCAGGCCGACCACACCGACGGCGATATCGACACGCTCTCGAACCGCATCGCCCATATCCGAACCTGGACCTTTGCGGCCAACCGCTCGGATTGGCTGGCCGATCCCGAGCAGTGGCAGGAGGTCGCGCGCGCCGTCGAGGACCGGTTGTCCGACGCGCTGCACGAGCGGCTGACCGAGCGTTTCGTGGATCGCCGCACCAGCGTGCTGATGCGGCGGCTGCGCGAGAATTCCGCGCTGGAGACCGACATCAGCAAGACCGGCGAGGTCGTGGTCGAGGGGCACGTCATCGGCCGGCTCGACGGCTTCATGTTCACGCCGGCACGCCTCGGCGGCGGGCTCGGAAGCCAAGGCGCTCGCGGGCGCCGCCCAGAAGGCGCTGGCCGGCGAGATCGATGCGCGCGCGGCGCGGCTTGCCCAGGCCGCCGACGAGCAATTCGTGCTCGCCGCCGACGGGGTCATCCGCTGGCTCGGCCAGGCGGTCGGCAAGCTTGTGGCCGGCGAGGAGGTGCTCAAGCCGCGCCTGCGCATGATCGCCGACGAGCAGCTCACCGGCGCGCCGCGCGAGATCGCGCAAACCCGTCTCGACCTCTGGCTCAAGACCCATGTCGAAAAGCTGTTGGGGCCCTTGTTCCAGCTCGCCGCCAGCGAGGAGGTGACCGGCATTGCCCGCGGCGTCGCGTTCCAGCTGGTCGAGGCGCTGGGCGTGCTCGACCGCCGCAAGGTCGCCGAGGACGTCAAGGGACTCGATCAGCCGGCGCGCGCCACGTTGCGCAAATTCGGCGTGCGCTTTGGCGCCTACACCCTTTACATCCCGCCGCTGCTCAAGCCGTCGCCGCGCGTGCTCGCGCTCCAGCTCTGGGCCCTCAAGCAAGGCGACCGGGCGACCGCGGGCCTCGATCAGGTCGAACGCCTGGCGGCCAGCGGGCGCACCTCGATCGCCGCCGACAAGGAGATCGACCACGCGCTCTATACGATCGCCGGCTACCGGGTGTGCGGCGAGCGCTCCGTGCGCGTCGACATGCTGGAGCGATTGGCCGACATCATCCGGCCGGCGCTCGCCTGGCGGCAAGGCGCGCCCGGCGTCAAGCCGGCCGCGGCCTTTGACGGATCGGGCTCTTTCACCGTGGTGGTCGGGATGACGTCGCTGGTCGGCTGCGCCGGCGAGGACTTTGCGGCCATCCTTCGCTCGCTGGGCTATCGGATGGAAAAGCGGCCCAAGCCGCCGGAGCCGGCGGCTCCGGAAGCAGCCGTTGCCGAGGCGCCGGCGCCCGAATCAGCGCAAGTGCTGCCGCTCTCGACCGCAGCCGAGGCTGAGCCGCCGGCAGCTGCCGCGGCCGCAGCGGAGTTCGAAGCGGCGACCGCAGGCGGCCCCGAACCGGCCGCAGGCGGCCCCGAACCGGCCGCAGGCGGCCCCGAACCGGCCGCAGGCGGCCCCGAACCGGCCGCAGGCGGCCCCGAACCGGCCGCAGGCGGCCCCGAACCGGCCGCAGGCGGCCCCGAACCGGCCGCAGGCGGCCCCGAACCGGCCGCAGGCGGCCCCGAACCGGCCGCAGGCGGCCCCGAACCGGCCGCAGGCGGCCCCGAACCGGCCGCAGGCGGCCCCGAACCGGCCGCAGGCGGCCCCGAACCGGCCGCAGGCGGCCCCGAACCGGCCGCAGGCGGCCCCGAACCGGCCGCAGGCGGCCCCGAACCGGCCGCAGGCGGCCCCGAACCGGCCGCAGGCGGCCCCGAACCGGCCGCAGGCGGCCCCGAACCGGCCGCAGGCGGCCCCGAACCGGCCGCAGGCGGCCCCGAACCGGCCGCAGGCGGCCCCGAACCGGCCGCAGGCGGCCCCGAACCGGCCGCAGGCGGCCCCGAACCGGCCGCAGGCGGCCCCGAACCGGCCGCAGGCGGCCCCGAACCGGCCGCAGGCGGCCCCGAACCGGCCGCAGGCGGCCCCGAACCGGCCGCAGGCGGCCCCGAACCGGCCGCAGGTGCCCCCGAACCGGCCGAAGCGGTCGAGCCGCTCGCCGAGCCCATTGCGGACCAAGCCTCCGGGTCGATGCCCGATTTGGCGCCTGCGGCGGCGCCGGAGGGCGATGCGGTGCCGGCCGAAGAGCCGGCGCGGACGGACGATGCGCCAGCGCCCCAGCCGGAGCCGATCGTGGCCCAGCCCGGAGAGCCGGCTGGCGCCCAATCGGAGCCGCCCGAATTGGCGGCCGAGCCGGTTGCCGCCCAATCGGAGCCGACCGAATCAGTGGCCGCCCCGGCGGCGGCGACCGACACCGTGGCCGAGGAAGCCCAACTGGTCGAGGTTTGGCGCCTGGGCCGCCTCGAAGGCCCCCGCCGCCACCGGCGGCCGCCGCGCGCGCGTACGCAGGCGCGGACCGAAAACCTGGACCGCTCGCAAGTGCCTGCTGCCGCCGACGCTGTGGCCTTTGGCGCTGCCGGGGAGGCCGCGCCGAGCGCGGGCCAGCCCGCGGACGGGGCGGAGACGCGTCAGGACCGCAAGCCGCGCCGGCCCTATCGGGGGCGTTCTGACCGCCCCGAGCAGGAGCGCTCCGCTCAAGATCGCCCCGCTCAGAGCAGGCCTGATCAAGGCCGGCCGGATCGCGGCGATCGTCCCGAGCGTCACCGGCGCCCGGACCGGGGCGGCCGCGGGGATCGCCCCGAGCACGATCCTGAGCTGCGCGCCAAGTATCTCAAGGGCCGCGGCGGCGAAAGCCGGGACCGCCGCGACAAGGCGCCTGATCCCAATTCGCCCTTTGCCAAGCTCGCGGCGCTCAAGGAGCAGCTCGAGGCCAATGCCAAGGAGCGGCGCTAGGACGGCAGCGCGTTGGATCGCCAGCGTATAGACAAGTGGCTTTGGCATGCCCGGGTGGTGCGCACGCGCTCGGCCGCGGCCGCGCTTGCGGTTTCCGGCCATGTGCGGGTCAACGGGCAGCGCATCGACGGCGCCAGCCGCGCAGTGCGCTTGGGGGACGTCGTGACGGTCGCGCTCGACCGCTCGGTGCGGGTTCTCAAGGTCGCCGCGTTTGCCGAGCGCCGGGGTCCGGCCGAAAGCGCGCGCGTCCTGGTGGAGGATTTGACGCCTGCCTCCGAGCCCGCGCCGGCGACGCGGGCTGCGGCGGGGGCGCGACCGTCCGGGACCGGCAGGCCGACCAAGCGCGACCGGCGGGCGATCGCCCATTTGCGGGGCGAGGACGAGTTTTGACCCGCTTGTCGCCGCACCGCCGCCACATCCCGTGGCCGGCCGATCGTTAACCAGGGAGCCGAACTTGGTCCCGTCGCATGACAGAAATTCGCTTTTGTCCGGCGTAAAGCTTTGATTTTTGCGAGAAATGTGCTATATATGCGGAAAATGAGCACCGACCCCCATATCTAAGCGGCTCCCTGTTGGGGAGCATATTTTTTCGGGGGTTTCCGAGGAACCGTCAGACAGGGGCGTGAGATCCACGCGCGTATCGTGGCAGGAAGAACGCGTCATAGGACAAAGACTTCTGGAACAAAGAAGACTTCTGGAGCGAAAAAGACGTCCGCCGGGGCGACCCAGCGGACCCAGAAGGCCGGTCCTCGCCGGAGGACCTCACACCCTCCCCGCGGCAACGCGCCGCGCGGAGCCCCCGTGGCCAAATCGTTCGGCCGCAAGCCGGACGGTGAAGGAGCAACTCCAGGTATGACAAACAAGAAGACGACCCAACGTCAGGGCTTCAAGACCAGCGAGTTCATCGTCTATCCGGCCCATGGGGTCGGCCAGATCGTGGCCATCGAGGAGCAGGAGGTCGCGGGCGCCAAGCTCGAGCTGTTCGTCATCAATTTCGTCAAGGACAAGATGACGCTGCGGGTGCCGACCGCGAAGATCGTTTCTGTCGGCATGCGCAAGCTTGCGGAGCCGCCGATCGTCAAGCGCGCGCTGGAGACGCTCAAGGGTCGTGCCCGCGTCAAGCGCACCATGTGGTCGCGTCGGGCGCAGGAATACGAAGCCAAGATCAATTCCGGCGACATCGTGGCGATCGCGGAAGTCGTGCGTGACCTGTATCGCTCGGAATCGCAGCCCGAGCAGTCCTACAGCGAACGCCAGCTTTACGAGGCCGCGCTCGATCGTCTGTCGCGCGAGATCGCGGCGGTGCAGCGCATCACCGAGACCGAAGCCGTCAAGGAGATCGAGGCGGCGCTCGCCAAGGGTCCGCGGCGCGGCCCGGCCAAGCCCGAGGACGAGGCTGTGGTCGAGGACGAGGCGGCCTAAAGCCGGCGTCCTGCGCGCAGGCCAGTACCAGCATGCTTGAGCAAAGGCCCGGCCGATCAGCCGGGCCTTTTGCATGGGTATTTGTGGGCTTGCGGCCGCCCCACGCGCGAGTTCCGAACGCCCCGGAAGTGCCCCAACAACATTATGGTTAGGTCATAATTAACGATGGCCGGGCCACAATTAAACTCTGTTTACGATGCATGAATTCCAAGCGCATTCAATCGGGGTGATCGGGAATGGGGTGGCGGTCTCAGCGCGCGAACAAGCGTGCATTGGCGTGTCTGGCGGTTTTCAGCGTAGGCGGCGGCGGAGGTCTGCTGGCGGGTTTCAGTGCCGACCCGGTCCGGACTTCGGAGCTGTCGCCCGCGCAAGTCGTGGCACTGCGGTTTCCGGCTGATTCGAGCCGGCTTGACTCCACCCCCATGGCGGCCTCGCCGGCGGCAGCCGACATCGATGCCTCGCCGGCCCCCGCCCGATACGTCTTGGCGAGCGCCGGGGAGGAGGGTCTGTCCGGCCTGATGTTCAATCCGTCTCCGACCTATACGTCGGCGGCCCGTCCGTCTCCCGTCCAACCGGCTCCCGCCAATTCATCGGCCGCTGGTTCATCCGCTCCCAGTTCATCTGCTCCCAATTTGCCTGCCGCCAATTCGGCTTCCGCCGACGCGGCTGCGCCCCGTCAGCCTGCCGCGCGTCCGGCGCTGCCGCCGGAACTGGCCAGCGCGGACATCGAGCTTCCCGCCGAAACGCTGGCTTATGCCGACGCGCCGCCGGTGCGACCTGAGAGCGCGAACTCCACGCCCGCCAAGCGCCCGCTGCCAGCGCCGCATCCGGTGAGCGCGGGTCCGGTCACTCCCAGCAATGCGGTGCTCAACAGCGCGCAGATCGCCAGCATCCGGGAGCGGCTCAAGCTCACCTCCTATCAGAGCCAGCTTTGGCCGCCGGTCGAATCAGCCCTGCGCGACATTTCCTGGCAGGGTCGCCCCGAGGGGCGGAAAGTTGCCGCCAACGCCAACGGACATGGGGGCACGATCGATCCCGACAGCCCGCCGGTGCAGCGATTGAAATCCGCCGCCTTCCCGTTGCTCATGAGTCTCAGCGAAGAGCAGAAGCAGGAAGTGCGCACCATGGTGCGGCTGATGGGGCTCGAAAGCCTCGCATCGCAGTTCTGACCGCGCGCTGAGGCCAAGCCGCAGGGCCGGCTCGTCGGCCCCGAAACCCGCAAACCCTCACTGCTTGGGAATCGGGCCGAGCACTTGCGCGATCCTGGCGATCTGCGCGCGCTGAAGATCGATGGCGGCGGCGAACTCCTTGGGGCCGCCCGGATTGGGGACTTGGGCGGTGCCGGCGAGCCGCTCCGCGATCGCAGGGTCGCCCGCGACCGCGACCACATCGGCGCCGATCTTCTCGCGTAGCTCGTTCGAGATGCCGCGCGGCCCGAACAAGCCGACCAAGCCTTCCACCTCGAGCGCCGGAAAGCCGCTTTCGTTGGCGGTCGGGATGTCGGGCAGGAGCGTGGTGCGCTCGTGGCCGTTCACCACCAGCACCTTGACGCGACCCCCTTGCACGTGCGGCTGCAGGATGGCGTAGGACGACATCATCACCTGCAAGCGGCCCTCCGACAGATCGGTCGCCGCCTGCACGATGTCGCGGTAGGGGACCTTGGCGATGCTGAGAGCGGCGGTCTTCACGAAATAATCGAAGGTGAACTCGGTGATGCCGGAGACGACGGCGGCATTGAGCTTGCCGGGCTCGGCGCGCGCGAGCTTCGCGAACTCGGCCAGCGTGCCGATCTTGAGCGATGCCGGCACCCCCATGGCGATGATCGTGTTGGACACGCGCGCGATCGGCACCAGATCCTCGGGCACATAGGGCAGCTTGCTGTATTGCAGCGGATGCACCGTGAACGAGCCGGCCGGCGTGAACAGCAAGGTGTGGTCGTCGGCCGCGTTGACGAAGGCCTGGATCGCGACCAGGCCGTCGGCGCCGGGCCGGTTCTCCACCACCACCGGCTTGCCCCAGCGCGCGGCCAGCCGATCGGCCACCAGCCGCGCTCCGATATCCGCGCCGGAGCCCGGGCCAAGCGGCACGATGAACCTCACCGGCCGCTGCGGCCAGGCCGGCGCCTGCGCGTGCGACGGCGCCGCCGGCAAAGCCAGCACCGCCACGAGCCCGGCGACCAGCGCCGCCACGCTCAGTTTCAAAGTGCGCAGTTTCTTCATGTCCATGGCATCCTCACTCTTGGAGTGTGCGAAGGAATCAGCCGAAACAGAACGAAGCACCTGCTGCGCTCTTCCGCGCTGAAGAGCGTGTGCGCGGACTGCCACATCCGCTCACTCCCGCGTCCGAACGTGTGAAGAAAACTTGCCGAAGGACACAAGGCCTCTCCCCCCGCTCATTCCCGCCCCCGCTTTCGCGAGGGTAAACTCCCGCGGGAAACCAGACTTTGCCAAATTGCACGGGCCTTCTGTGGGGCAAAGGACTGGGTCCCCGCGGGAGTTTACCCTCGCGAAAGCGGGGGCGGGGACGAGCGGGCGGAGAGACCTCGTCCTTCATCAGCTTCCTTCACACGGTCATGCGTCGACTATTGCGCTTCGGCCTTGGCGGCATCGGGGCGCATCTCCTCGTAGCCGTTTTCCGAAACGTCGAAATTGTTGCCGTCCGGATCGATCGCCCGGTATTCCGCATAGTGGCGGTCGCCCGGCCGCCGCTGGGGCGGGCGGTATCCGAACTCGATGCAGCGCTCGACGATCGCCTCGTTGTCATCGACCAGGAAGCCGAAATGATTGAAGCCGGACGGCTTGCCGTCCATCTTGTTGGTGTGGATCGACAGATTCATGTAGCCGTCGGTGAGCGAGATGCCGCCGTTCTTGGCGCGATGCACGACCTTCAGGCCCATCACGTCGACATAGAACCTGGCCAGCCTTTCGACGTCGGTGGTGTGGAACACGATGTGGCGGATCTTGGCCATGCTTGCTTCCTCCTCCTCGGATCGCGCGGCGCCCTGGCGTGCCGCCATCGGCGGCGCTATCGTTTGCTCAAATCGATGCTCGCAGCAAATAGGCCTTCGAACAAGTCCTCGGAAAGCGTCTTGGAAAGCATCTCGGAGCAAGCCCGATGAGCAAGTTGGCGGCAGCCCTCGGCACGATGCTGTTGGGGCTGGCGGCGCTGACCGCGCGCGCCCCCGCGCAGGCCCCCGACGAGTTCTACAAGGGCAAGCAAATCCGCCTGATCGTCGGGACCGCGGCCGGGCAGGACTACGATTCCTGGGCTCGCCTCATCGCCCGCCACCTGCCACGCTTCCTGCCCGGCAATCCCGCCGTCATCGTCGAGAACATGCCGGGCGCCGGACACATCCTGGCGACCAACTATCTGTTCAATCTGGCGCCGCGCGACGGCACCGCGATCGGCATGGTGTCGCGAAACATGACCGAAGCCGCCGTCATGCACCTGCCCAACGTGCGGTTCGAACCGGCCAAGTTCAACTGGATCGGCAGCCCCGAGCTCAATCACCGCGTCCTGTTCGTCAACGTGGCGTCCGGCTTCGACAAGGTATCGGACCTGTTCGAGCGCGAGCTGATCGTCGGCACTCCCGGCGGCGCCCAGGGCGTCAGCGCGGCTCCGATCCTGCTGAAGAATCTTATGCACATGCGGCTCAGGATCATCCAGGGCTACCATTCCCCGGGCGACGTCATCCTGGCGATGGGGCGCCGCGAGGTCGACGGGGTGGTGCAGACGCTGGGGGCGCCCGACGGGGCCCGCCGCCAATGGATCGAATCCGGCCAGATGCGCGTCATGTTCAACATGGAGCACGAGCGGCTCGCCCGGCTTGATGCGCCGACCATCTTCGAGTTCGCCAAGACCGAGGAGGAGCGCCAGGTCCTGGCCTTCTTTTCCTCCAGCATGGAGCTCGGCCGGCCGCTCATGGCGCCGCCCGGCGTGCCGCCACAGCGCGTGGTTCAGTTGCGCGCCGCCTTCGATGCCGTCGTGAAGGATCCGGCCTTCCTGCAGGAGGCGACCGCCATGGGCTTCGAGGTGACGCCGCAGAGCGGCGATGAGATCGCCGCCCGCGTGGCCGCCGCCATCGCCACCCCCAAGGCCATCGTCGATGAGGCGCAACGCGCCTCGACCGCGGAGTAGATGGCGCCTTGGCATCCTGCTTGATCCGCAGGTTTCGCCGTCAGGAAAACAGCAGCGACTTGATGACGACCGGAACGACACCCGGCGGGTCGAGGAACTCGCCGATGTCCACGTAATCGAGCTCGCGCAGCTGCACGCCGTCGATCGACACGAGCTTGCCGTCGAGACCAAGCTCCTTGTCGATGATGCGGCCGAGCCCCCGGCCGACGTCGCCGTCGATCATCAGGACGAGCAGCTCGTCGCGTCTGCCCTTGGGCGCGGCAAACCGCACGATCGCGCGCGCCATGGCGGCAAGCCGCGGGTATTCGGGCGCGCCCGCCCAGGCGAATGCGAGCGCGAGGCGGGCGTCGGGCGCAAGGTCCATGAGGCCGGCGGCTTTCGAGAAGGCCGCCACGATCGTGTCGGCGTCGATGTCGCCGGGGATATCCAAGCCGAGATGGACCACGGGGACGTTGTGGACGGGCAGCACGCCCGGATCGGGCAGGTAGATGGTCTTGCCGCTGACCTGGACGGTGAATTGCGAGGCGCCGATGACGGTCGCGCGAATGCGCTCGCTCGGCTCGATGACCGGGATCGATATGCGCGTCTTGAGCTGCGCGATGATCTCGTCGGCGAGCGGCTTGGCAATATCTCCGTGATCGGCGGCTTCGCGGCCAAAGATGTATTCGGCGACTCCGCCGGAGAAGGTGATGAAGTCCGGCGCGATGCTGCGCGCCAGGGGCTCGGTCAATTGCAGCGCCCGGCCGAGCTCGTCGAGCGGCGCGCCCGCGATCTGATCGACGGCGAGCGCGGCCAGGCGCTTGGCGATCGCCTGGCGGGTGGCCGCGTCCGCCAACCGGTCCGGCGTGGTGGCGATACCGAGCTCGCGCGCCACCAGCTGCGCGGAATTGTCGACGCGGGTCCACGCGCCGGCGGCATCCTGGGCGACGAGCCGTCCGCCGACCGCAAAGGCGGCGACACTCACGATCGTGCCCTTGTCGATCAGCGCAAGCTTGGTCGTGCCGCCGCCGACATCGACGTGCAGCGCGCAGGCGCCGCGCCGCCGCGACAGCGCGGTCGCGCCCGAGCCATGCGCCGCCAGGATGCTTTCGAGCTTGTGCCCGGCGGTGGCGCAGACGAATTTTCCCGACTCCTTGGCGAAGATCTCGTCGATGGCGCGGGCATTCTTCCGTTTGATCGCCTCGCCGGTCAGGATCACCGCGCCGCTGTCGATATCGCTGCTGCGCAACCCGGCATCCCGATAGGCATGGCGCACGAAGTGGTCGAGCGCCTTGGCATCGATGGTGCCGTCGGCAAGAAACGGCGTCAGCATGATCGGCGAGCGCCAGATGACCTGCCGGTCGATCACGACGAACCGGCTCGACAATGCCTGCGCTTGGCGCTTCAGAACGACGCGCGCGAACAGCAGATGCGACGTCGAGCTGCCGATGTCGATGCCGACCGTGCGCAGCTCGACCGTATCCTGCTCCCAGATCGCCCGGGCGATGGCGTCGTGATCCGCCTCGGACATCTCGTCATGCTCGTGCTCCAGCTCGAAATCATGCATGTCGCGGTCCGATGCGTTCAGATGGCCGGCCCGATGGATTGCGGCGTGCGAATGACGCCGGTCAAGGCCTCGGGCGCCAGAGAGAGAATCGCGGGCTCGTCGAAAATGTCGCGCATCTGGGATTCCACGCCGGTCTTGGCGATCGCCTCCAGCCATTTCCGGTGGATGCGCGGATCCTGATCCTCGTACTCGATCTGCCGGCCGCCCTGCTGCACGGAAACCGAGCCGCCGCCTTCGGAGCTCTTGCGCCGGAGCGAGATGAACGGATAGCGCCGGCTTCCCAGGCTGCAGGCGAGGTAGCGGGCCGGCCGGTCGCAGGTGTTGAAATGCTGATGAAACATCCAGAACGGCGGCGTGTACATGAAACCATGCTTCCAGGGAAATTCCTTGAACTGCGAATCGCCTTCGTACCACAGCAGCGAATAGCCCTCGCCGTCCACCGCATGCACATGGGTGCCGGCGGCGTGACGGTGCGCCTTCTTGTATCGGCCGGTCGGGATTTGCGACACATGGGCGTGCATCGTCCCGTCGGCAAGAACGAAGCTCACGTTCATCGATCCTTTGCCGCGCGCTTCCAGCTCGTAGAGCTTGAAGCTGGTGAGGTCGTGAACGAAGTTCGTCTCCCAGACGTTCCTGATCGCGGTCTTCGAGCATGACATCGTAGGTGCGATGATCGCCCTCGCCGTCGAAATACTTCGACGACCCGGCGCGATCCGGGAACGAGAACGGATTGTCGAAGACGAAATCCAGATTGTGATAGAGATTGATCGTGATCGGCGCATCGGTCGTGCACGACAGCCGTACCGGCTCGAACCCCGAATTGTTGAAAATCTGATATTGGCAGTTGAGCGGGATCGCGAACAAAGCCTTGGGGCCCCATTCGAAGCTGCGGGTCTCGCCGTTCGGCAGCCATACGGTGGTCGAGCCGTGGCCGACCAGGACATAGAAAAAGGCCTCGTAGAGATGCCGCAGCGGACGCGTCTTGCGCCCCGGCGCGACCTCGATCACGTAATTGGCCATGAAGTCGCCGGCGCCGTGAGTGTGGGCAAAGCAGCCGCGCGCGTCGTAGCGATCCCAGGCGGCCGTCTCCAGCGCGATCAGGTCGTGGCCGAAATCGAGATGGATGGGGATGCCTTCGCCGCTCGCCCACTCCCGGTAGGGATCGAGGAGAAATTTCTTGCCTTCCGTTGCCGCCGGATCTGGCTTGCCGTTCGTGGTCATGCAGGCGGTCCCTCCGTTCCTGAAGTCGTCTCCGGCGCGATGACGATCTTTGCAAGACCTCGTATCGGTAGAGCCGGAGGACTGTCAACCGATCAGACTGGATTAGATCGAGTGCCGGCAAATACAGCTATGCCTCACCGGGAACCGTAGCTCACCTGTTGGGCGAGCAGTTTCGGACCGTAGAGGCGCTCGATCTCGTGCGCGTTTTATTGCTTTGCTGCAACGAGAGGCCGCAATGGTCGCGCTTTCCTGAGATCAAGGAGCTGCCGTCGTCGCCCGGTTTCGAGCCGGCCGGGATACCGCCGATGAATCCGGAAGTATTCCGGGCCCTGCTTGGCCAATAGTCTTACCATCTCAGCAACTTCCTGCCGATGAGATAGCCCGCTGTGGTGACGATCAGGGTCGCGATCGGATACCAAGTGACCACGAAGAGCGCGCTGTCATCGGTGCAGTTTGCCGCATAGAAGGTCGCGGCGATGCCGCTTGCCGCCAAGCCGGCGACGGCACCCGCCAGACCGGGGCTCGATGGTGCGCCCTCGCGCAACGCGGCCAGTAGACAGGCGAGCGGGCCGATCGAAAGCAAAGGGATCAGCGTCAGGCAGAAGCGGGCATTGTGACCGACCAGACGAGGCATCCATTGGCTCTCCGGCAGGACCAGGAGCTCGACCACCGCGGCGCCGGCCAGCAGCGCCGGCGCAATCGCCAGCGCGAGACCCCTGTGGGCGAGGCTGCCGCCCGGGCGACCGACACCGAGCGTCACCCAGATCGCGGTGACGGCCAGCGAGACGGTCACGACGAATTTGAACAGGAAACGAATGCTCTTCACCGCCTCGGAAATGTCCGGCCGCAAGCCGATTTCCACGAAGAACAAGATCGCCGCGATGACAATTCCGCCAGCGACCGCCCCCGCCAAGATCGACCGGAAACGCCAGGGGACCAAATCCTTCGCCAGCAGTTCGATGAGATCGTCAGTCTTCACGGGCGCTACTCCGATAGAAGGCCGCCAACGCTTTCAGCGCACGATGCAGCGTGACGCGAACGGCACCCTCCGTCATCTGGAGCCGGTCGGCTGTCTCGCGGATGCTGCTGCCGGTGAGCGATATTGAGCGGACGATCTCCCGCTGTTGCGGCTTCAGCTGCCCTAGGAGCGTATCGATGTCGCGCGTGGACAGCTCCGGCGTCGAATCTTCGGCCTGCAGGCTGTCCATAAGATCCTCGATCGGCACGGTGAGGTGCCGCCTGCGCCGCAGGGTGTCGATGAGCTTGTTGCGGGCAATGGCGGCGACCCAGGGCCCGATGGGCCTCGACTGATCCCATGTTCCCCGTTTGAGGTGGATAGTGAGCAGAACCTCTTGCACAAGATCCTCGACTTCGCCCTCGGGGGCGCCCAGCCTCCGACACCGGGAGCGGGCCACAGCCCGCACATGCGGGGCCAGCGACACCAGGAGCTGCCGGTAGGCGCCCGCATCGCCGGTCATGGCCGCCCGCATCCACGTTGCCCAGTCGTTCTCATTGGACGACGTGGTCATCTGCCATCTCTTACGAGGCGGACGCGGAAATTGTTACGGCGCTCACTGCTCGCCCACCCTGATCGCACCTGAGCGGAACTCCTTCACGTTCGAGGGAGATTCTAGAGCGGACGCTATATAATATGCGCGCGCTTTTCCAGGCGGCGCCCCCCCGGCTTAGGATAAGCGCGACGGCATGGTGCAAAAAGTGCCCCTGTCGCGAACGGCGGCGCTGTAACAACGGTCCCTTCCGATCCGTATTGCGGTCGTGTCCAGTCCGGGCACGACATCAAGATCGATCGGAGACACCTCATGTCCGTAAGAACTGTTGTGAGTTCGGCCCTTCTGGCCAGTGCTATGGCGACCGCGATCGCATCGGTTGCGACCGCCGCGCCGCTGACGAAAGCGGAAGGAGACGCGGCGACGGCCGCTGGGAAGCAAAAGTGCTACGGCGTCGCCCTCAAGGGGCAGAACGATTGCGCCGCCGGCCCGGGCACGACCTGTCAGGGCACCTCGACGGTTGATTTCCAAGGCAATGCCTGGAAGTTCGTTCTTGGCGGCACTTGCACGAGCATCATGGTTCCGGGCGGCAAGCACGGCTCGCTGACCCCGACCTAAACCCAGCGACCGGCCGAGAGCGGAGACGACCATGAACGCCATTTTGCGCAGAGGCGACCTATAGCCCCGAGCGTCGTCTCCGCTTCCCGGCCTTTCCGGTCGCCGATTCGGCCGGGACCAGCTTCAAGCACGAGCACCTGAACGCCATCCTGGCGGAAAGCTCGCAGTCCGGCTTCTTCGAGGTGCACGCCGAGAACTACATGGGCGCCGGCGGACCGCCGCATCAGGCGCTCGATCGCATCCGCCGCGAACATCCGGTTTCGCTGCACGGGGTATGCATGTCGATCGGCGGCCCGCAGCCGCTCGACCGAGCCCATCTGGCCCGCTTCCGCGCTCTCGTCGAGCGCTACGAGCCGGCGCTTGTTTCGGAGCATCTCGCTTGGTCGACGCACGAAACGACCTTTTTCAACGACCTGCTGCCGTTGCCGTACACGCAGGCCACGCTCGTGCAAGTGTGCGAGCATATCGACGAGGTGCAGGACGCGATCGGACGTCGGATCCTGCTCGAGAATCCCTCGACCTATGTGGCTTTCGCCTCCTCGACGATGAGCGAGACCGACTTCATCCGGGCGATCGCCTGTCGCACCGGCTGCGGGCTATTGCTCGACGTCAACAACGTCTTCGTCTCAGCGACGAACCACGGCTATGCGGCGCTCGATTATCTGGCGGATTTCCCGCTCGCGGAGGTGGGCGAGATCCACTTGGCCGGTCATGCCGAGCAAAGCGACGACGAAGGCGAGCGCCTTCTGATCGACAGCCATGATGGGCCGGTCGCCGATGCGGTCTGGAAGCTATACGAGATCGTGATTTCCCGCTGCGGCCCCATCCCGACCTTGATTGAATGGGACAGTAAGATTCCCGCATGGCCGATCCTGCGCGCGGAAGCGGCCGCGGCCCAGGCCATTCTCGACCGGTTCGCTTCGGCGCGGGCAGCGGGTGGCGGCCATGCTGCTTGATTATCCCACGGCCAAGCTGCAGCCGAGCTTCGCGGCCGTTTTCGCACAGGGGCTGACGGACCCGGAGCGCGCGACACCGGTAGGTGTCGTGGGTCCTCGCGGGAAGGCGGCGATCAAGCGCTACAATGTCTACCGCAACAACGTCACAGTCAGCCTGATCGATGCCCTTGCGGCTACCTATCCGGCCGTGCAGCGGATCACCGGTGTCGAGTTCTTCCGCGCCATGGCCCGCTTTCACGTCCGCGCCACGCCACCGACATCACCTCTGCTGTTCGAGTACGGCAGGGACTTCCCTGCCTTTATCGAAGGGTATGAACATGCGCAGGACATGCCTTGGCTCGCCGACACGGCGCGGATCGAGCGGGCTTGGCTCGACGCCTATCACGCGGCCGATGCGCCGCCGCTGTCTGCCGGACATGCTCGCGGCGGTTCCCTCGGACAGGCTTGCTGATCTGGTCTTCAGGGCGCATCCGGCAGCTTGCATCGTGCGATCCGCGTATCCGGCCGTGGCGATTTTCGCGATGAACCGTGTCGAGGGTCCGATCACCGCGCTGCGGTCGAGTGCGGCCGAGGATGCGTTGATCACGCGGCCCGATATGGAGGTGGCGGTACGGCTCCTGCCGCCCGGAGGGGCCGCCTTCCTGAAAAGCCTGATCGATGGCGGAACGTTGGGCGCGGCTGCCGCCGCAGCCTTTGCCGAAACGCCTTCATTCGACCTTCCGGCCAATATCGCGGGCATGATCGAGGCCGGCGTCTTCACCACATTTTGCCTCGGAGATTGGCCATGAAAGCAGGCGAGCGAGAAGAGCGCGGCGGGGCTGTTCACCGTCTGACGACGATAATCGATCAGGCGGTTGGGATCATCCGCTGGATCGCGCAGCCGTCCCTGACTCAGCTCATGCTCCGTCTGGCCCTGGCGGTGCCGTTCTGGAAGTCGGGCATCCTGAAATGGAATGGCTTCCTTCAGTTGAACGATACGGCGATCTACCTTTTTACCGACGAGTTCAAGCTGCATCTTCCCGGCGGCCCTTACGATTTTCCGGCTCCGGCAGTTATGGCCTTCCTCTCCGGCTGCGGCGAAATCATCTTTCCAGTGCTCCTCGTGCTCGGCCTCGGCACGCGCTTTGCCGCGTCAGGCCTCCTGCTCATGACCTGCATCGTCGAGTTGACCGTGCCGGACGGCTGGCCGATCCATATCACGTGGGCGGCTATGGCCCTCGCCATCATGGCTTGGGGTCCGGGTCGGCTGTCGATCGATCATGCGCTCTGTCGGTTGCCAGGGTTGCGTGTCAACGAGGCGGCAAGCGCCTGACGCGACCCCGCTTCTGCTTGTGCTCGGCCTGCTGACCCGAGCTGCCGCGCTGGTGCTGCTCGGCATGACCATCGTGATCGAGGTGTTCGTGTGGTGCATGATCTTCTCCGAAAGCCGGTGCGCATTTTTCGGAATCATGCACTAGCGAGCGTTGGCCGCGTCTTCGATGACTTTAGCCACCGCATCGGAGTGCGAGATCATCACGACATGTGACGCTCCGGCAACGACCGAGGTTGCGCGCGGGTGGGCGCGGTCGGCCATGAAGGCGTGCAACTGCGGAGGAATCGCCGTATCGTGATCGCCGTACACGAACCATGACGGAATGGTCTTCCAGGCGGGCTCGGTCGCAAATTCACCGAACGCGATATCGGTGACGGGCCTCTGCGCCGCAGCCGCTAATTTCGCGGCGTCCGCGGGCACGTCCGGCGCGAATGCATCGTGGAATTTCTCCTGCCGGACATAGAGATCGTGCCCGCCGCCGGGGAGCGGAACCGGTGGGGCAAGTGCCGGGCCGACCAGGCTGCCCGGAAACTTTTTATTTAGACCGTCGGCGTTTTCTCCGGCGTCAGGTGCGAAGGCTGCGACATAGACAAGCGCTTTCACGTTCGCCTGGCCGTTCGCCGCGTTGCTGATCACCATGCCGCCATAGGAGTGGCCGACCAGCACGATCGGCGTGTTGAGGCTTGCGACAAGGGCGCGCACGGTGTCTGCGTCGCCCTTTACGCTGCGCAGCGGATTGGCTGCGGCGATGACCGGATAGCCGTCCTTCTCGAGGATTGCGATGACGCCGTACCAGCTCGATGAGTCGGCGAACGCACCATGCACAAGAACGATGGTCGCTTTGGTTGGCTGTGCCATTGCTACGGCCCCGGTGAGCAAGAGGCCAACGGATGCCAGGACTGCCACGAAAGCGCGTCCGGAGAATTGCTTGGATCGCTCGACATCGGCCACAGGGATTATATCGACCTCTGAGTTCGTATGGAGCATATCTCCCTCCTTGCATTGATTCCCGAGCCCGTCTTGACGCGCTCGGAACTCAGCGCCAGTTCGCGTTACCAGAGCGTTGTTGCTATCTTCGAATCTGCGGATCGATCACAGGCATGTCGCTATCCCTGCGAAGACAATTCCCGCTGACCCCTTGCAAACGCAATTCCGTGAATTCGGTTCCGGAAAGATGCAGCTGGAACCGGCGGATATCCTCCGCCGAAGCGGTGTCAGGCGACCGCTTGATAAACGGGCGAGCGGCTTACCCGAACCGGCTGTTCGCTGGAGCGCGGCGGCGGGTCTGCTTTAAGGGGAGCAGCGGTCCAGAAATGCTCACCGTGAGCCTTTCGCGTGTTGGCCCGAAGCCCCTGTCCCCGCGACCACTGAGCGATTAGCTCGGAGCCTCCATGAACGTCTGCCGCAGCCGCAATTTGAGCATCATGCTTGTGCGTTTCCCCAGGCCTTGAACGGATTCAGGACAAGATTATTGTTGAAATAACGTGGGTCGCCGGAGACCTCCTCGGCGACCCAGCACGGACGCTCGAAGGTCTCCATCTCACTTGGAAGCTCGATTTCTGCAATAATCAGCCCGTCATTGTCTCCGCTAAAGACGTCGATCTCCCATATGTGACTGCCGACGGTTTGCCGATAGCGCGTCTTCTCAATCAGCGGGCGCTCGCATAATTGATCGAGCATCTCGGCCGCGTCCGCAGTGGGGACTGGATACTCGAATTCGAGCCGGCTCAGAACTTAGATTGATCCCCTTGATCGTCAGGAACGCCTTGTCTCCCGCCACGCGGACCCGTACCACTCGCTCGTTCACTGACGACAAATAGCCTTGCCGGTAAGTGAGCCCTGGCGTCGCAGGTTTCCACACACCTGACTTCACCAGAAATTTGCGCTCGATTTCCTTGGCCATATGTACACGTTCCTATTTGGCCACATGTACACGTTCCTATTAAGCGCTGAAACCTGGTACAGCGGGAACCGGTCCGGCAGGACGCTCGGCGCATCCCGGCGTCGTTCTTAGCTTATCCGCTTGTGGCCCACAGCGGCGGTGCGTTACCGGCCGGCTTGAGCCAGCCGGTGACGCTGTCCGGAGCAAAGTTGGGGATGCGAGCATCGTCCGCGGCGCGCGCCGGTCCCCAAGCACCGATCGCGCAGACAGCCGCCAGTAGTACGAGGGTGCGAGTGCTCCTCGTGCTCGGCCTCGGCACGCGCTTTGCCGCGTCAGGCCTCCTGTTCATGACCTGCATCGTCGAGTTGACCGTGCCGGTCGGCTGGCCCATCCATGTCACTTGGGCCGCCATGGCGCTCGGCATCATGGCTTGGGGTCCCGGTCGGCTGTCGATCGATCATGCGCTCTGTCGGTTGCCAGGGTTGCATTGCCAAGAGGCGGCAAGCGCCTGATGCTCGGCTGGCGAAGTCGTCGTTATCGGCGAGCAGAAACGGCCAAGGTTCTTCCAACCTTGTGGGGGTCAACCGGCCGAGCGGCGATCTGCGGTTGATCGGCGCGCCCGGCGACAAGACCTCGCTTGACGCAAAACCTCACGATCTCTTCATCGCCGGCACCGGCACGCCGGCGATTTTCACCTTGAAAGACCCAAGGCTCGCGCGGGTACAGAAATAGACGGTCTTCCAGTCGTCACCGCCGAACGCGATGTTGGACGTGTTCTGATAGCCGTGCACGATGCGGCCGAGCTTCTTGCCCTTCGGATCAAGGATATAAATCCCGCCCGCGCCGCCGCAAAAGACATTGCCGGCGGTATCGACCTTCATGCCGTCCGGGACGCCGGGCTCGGATCCGCCCAGGTCCGCAAAAACGCGGTCGGTCTGGCGGGCAAGCGTGCCGTTCGGCGCCAGATCGAAGGCGCGGATATGGCGGCGCGCCGTGTCGTTGATGTAGAGCACACGCTCGTCGGGCGAGAAGGCGATCCCGTTCGGTGTCAAGAAGTCATTGACCAGGAGCGTGAGCGTGCCGAGGTCCGGCGAGACGCGATAGACGCCGGCAAAAATCTGGTCGGCTTCCCCGGGCGGCTGCACCGCGGCAGGGCCGGTCCACGGATCGGTGAAATAGATCGCGCCATCGGATTTGACGGCGATGTCGTTTGGAAAGTTGAGACGGCGGCCCTGGAAGCTGCTCGCCACGACGGTCATGCTCCCGTCCGGTTCCTCGCGCGCGACCCGGCGGGTCGCTGCCTCGCAGGCCAGCAGCCGCCCCTGCGGATCGCGGGTGATCCCGTTGGCCGCGTTGGTATTCTCTTTGAAGACCGATATTGCCTGTCCGGGCGCATATTTCCACCGCTTGAGATCCGTGCCGCGAAACAGCAGATAGCCGCCCTCTCTCCACCACAGCGGTCCCTCGACATTGGCGACGCCGCCGAGGTCGGTGGCGAGATCGACGATCGGCTCCGAGGTGGAGATGATCGCATCGAGCGCTGGATCGAGCCGCTCTATCCGCTTTCCCGCCTGCGCCGCGGCGTCGCGACAGACCGCGAGACTTCCAGCGGCCGCCGACATCGCCAGCATGTGCCGCCGCGACAAGCGAAGTTCCGTTCCCATGCGTTTCCTCCCTCGGTTGCTGCTCGCGGACTATAGCCTACTAGGGTCCGACGGTCTCACCGCCCTCGCCATGGAGGGCAGGCGTGTTGGTGGCATCCGCGGCGCGCCAAAACCAACATAGCCGCGCGATATGCGATCAATCTCCGCGGTGCGATCGGCTGTATGAGCGAATTCAGAGGCTGCAGCGACACGATCCGGCTCTTCCCAGACCGAAAGTGGACCTTGCTACCGCTGGACTAATTGTGTTGGACACCCCATACTGCGTTATCGCCGACACGGCCTATGGCACAGGCGTCGGTGGCTGAGAGTTCGGTAGCGCTCCCGCCTGTACACGGAGCGTCAGTTGAATGCCCGAGCCGCTTCAAAATCAATCCTCATTCCCCGAGCAGGTGGCGAAGCGCTTCCGGTTGGTGCCCAACTTTTTTGTGTCGGCCCCGGACGCTCCCGAGATCATCGAAAGACTGTGGGCCTTTGCTGCCGCGGCGTATCTCGACAGTCCAATCCCAACCCTGTTCAAAGAGCGGCTTTTTGTCTTCCTCTCGCGCTTCTGTCCGATCCGCTACTGCATTGTGCGCCACTGCGGGTTTCTGGTGGGCTACGGGTATTCGGCGGGCGACCCCGCAGCTCCGGCACAAACCATCGAGCAGGTGGTCAAGCTTCTGCAAACGCCTCCGCCTTGGCGGCGGCAGCTTGAACCGATCTATGCCAGCTTGGCGGCGGTCGAAACGCCGGTCGATTGGCCCGCTCCCGATACCGAGATCGAAGACCACTTGTTTGCGCTTTGCACGATGGTCTTTGTGGCCCCGACGCGTTCCGAGCGTGCCGTAAATGTGTTGCGACACGCCCTTGGCGGCAAACGCCTCGAGTATGTCCTGGCGCTTCTGGCGTTCATCAGAACCGCCCATTTTTGGACGGAAGTCCATCCCGGTATTGAGATGGAGGATGACGTCAATCAACTCTTGAGCAATAACAAAGAGCTTGCGGCGTTGCTTTTGCAAAAACCCGATATTTGGTCTGCATGATTGTTATTGTTGTAATCCCCCGCCGCGCTCTCGGCGCAACGCTCAACTACCGGCTAGCAGAGCTCCCAGCCTAGGGGCCTATGGCGCTGGCCTCTATCCGATCAAAGCGCCGTCGCGCGTTTTGGTCGTCCTACTCCACCACGATCTTCACCAGATCGCCGGGGTTGAGGCGGTCGCCCGGCTCCAGGCCGTTGAGGATGCGGAAGCGATCGAGCTTGCGGTCGACCACCGCCATCCGATTGGCCAATTGCTCGACCGTGTCGCCATTGCCGACGGTGACGACGCGCAGGCGCAGCGGCCGCGCCGCCTTGCTTTCGGCGATGCTCATGCGGCGGAAGCTGGCGACGCAGTCGCGAAACGCCCGGTCGATCTCGGGCGTCATGTGCTTGGTCGCGAAGATGAAGCGGTAGACGTCGCTGCCGAAGCGCACTGCGAACAGCCGGAACGACCATTGATCGCCCTTGGCGCTGGCGGTCGCGGCCGGGAAGCCGTTGATGGTGGTGCTCTCGATGGTCTTGCTGTCGACGTTCTCGATCCAGCCGGAATTGAGATAGTCGGTGAGCGACTGCTCGGTCGGCACGCGCACCACATCGAGCCGCAGCGCTTCGCCGCCGCCCTCCTTGACGCCCAGGATGGCCTGCGCGGTGTTGTCGAGCGTGAAGCCCTCGGGCGCCACGAAGGTGAAGCCGAGCCTCGGATGCAGGAAGTGACGGCCGCGCACCAGGCCTTCGCTCGGATCGTCGCCATAGACCATGCCGTCGACGGCGGCCAGATAGTCGTTGCGGTCGCGCTCGCCGGTGCCAGGCCCACCGAACTGGCGGGCGGTCGCCTGCGCACTCTTGACCCGCTCGGGCGTGGCGGGATGGGATGACAGGAAATCGGGCGCGCGCGGGTCGATGTTCGCCGGTCCTGATTGCCGCAGCTCCGAATCGCGGCCGAGCGAGGTGAGAAAGCGCGACGCCCCATAGGGGTCGTAGCCGGCGCGCCCCGCGATGCCGACCCCGATCTGGTCGGCCTCGAATTCCTGGGCGCGCGAGAAGCTCGCCAGCGCGATCTTCGATTTGGCCAGCGCCAGCGCCCCCACTTCCGGATCGCTCAGCACGGTGTTGGCCATGCGGCCCACCAGCGCGACCTGGCGGGCGCGGTCCTCGCGCAGCTCCGCGTGATGGGCGATCACATGGGCCATCTCGTGCGACATCACCGAAGCGAGCTCGGAATCGTCATTGGCAAGCGCGATCAGCCCGCGGGTCACGTAGAGCTGGCCGGTGGGCAGCGCGAAGGCATTGACCACCGGCGAGTTCAGCAAGGTGACGTGGTAGTGCAGGTCGGGCCGCTCGGACGCCGCCACCAGCTTCTCGACCGTCTGGCTGACCATGGCCTCGATGCGCGGATCCTCGTAGGCGCCGTTATAGGCGGCGAGAATCCGCTCGTGCTCGCGCTGGACGGCGGGATCCATCTCGGCCACCGCGGCCGGCTTGCGCGCATCGGGCTGCGCGGCCTGCTTGTCGATCACCCCGGAGCTGGCGCAGCCGGCAAGGACGAGCGCCGCCAGCATCCCGACGGCGACGGCATGCGCCTGCGACCAGCGCCCCTTGAATTTCATGCAGATCATGCCCCCGCTGGCGCGGATCCAAGCCACCCTGCCGGCCGCAAAGTGACCCGCTTGCCCCGGCAGCTTGCCTGCCTCCGGCAGCTTGGCTGCCGCCCGCAGCACCGCTGCCCCGAGCCCGGCCCCACCTTCCGCCCTCATGTTGGCATAATCCGGTTCACCCAGGAGGCCAAGCCTCCGGATGCGGCCCACACGCTCTCGTGACAAAAGCCCGGCGACACTTATGCCAACCCCAACCCGCGGCCATAACGAAAAGCCCGAATCGGGCGGTACTGCGGCGGCCGACAGCTCGCTAGCCCGGCCGAGACTAAACCTTATCGGGTAAGGAGAAATGACCATGGCGCGCCAAGGCCCGAAATCGGCTCAAGCCGCTTTGGCGAAGCCGTAAAGGGCCTCCGGATTTTGCACCAGGATGCGGTTGCGGGTCGCCTCGTCCGGCGCCCATTGCGCCATGAGGTCGAACAGCAAGGCATCGTCGGGCTTGCTGGTCTCGTTGGGATGCGGCCAGTTGCTGCCCCACACCATCCGTTCCGGCGCGGCCTTGATATAGGCCTGCGCCACGCCGGTGACGTCCGCATAGCCGGGCGGACCATCCTTGGTGTTGTCATAGGTCACCGACAGCTTGACCCAGGTCCGGCCCTTGTCGACCAGCCGGCGCACCACGCCATAGACCGGATGGCTGAGGCCGATCGGCTGCGGCACGTGCCCCATGTGATCGAACACGATCGCTGAGGGCAGGCGATTCCACAAATCCTCGGCCGCGACGATGTTCTCGGCGGTGGTGTTGATCTGCACATGCCAGCCGAGCGCGCTCACGCGCTTCGACAGCGGCTCGATCATGTCGATGGTGGTAGACGCGGTGGCGGGATCGCCGAGCGCGAAGCGGATGCCGCGGATCCCGCCGTCGGCCAGGACCTTCAACTCGGCATCGGTGACCGTGGGATGGATCACGGCGACACCGCGTGCATTGGGCCCGAGCCGGGCGATCGCATCGAGGGTCACGCGGTTGTCGACCACATAGGCGGCCGGCGTCACCACCACGTCGCGGCTGGTCCCGATCCGCCGTTGCAGCAACTGATATTCCTCCACGCGCGCATTCTCTAGAATCCGCGCGCCCGGCTGCGGGGGCGGAAAGCGAACCGCGTCGTAGATGTGGTGATGGCAGTCGCAAGCTCCCGCGGGCGCCTTGAGCTTGGCCGGCTCGCTCCCGGAGGAATTCGGCACCGGCTCGGCACGGCTTGCCCGAACCGAAAGTCCGGATGCGGTCGCCAGCACGGCCATCGATGCCTGCCTGATGAATGCGCGACGTGCGATCATCTCGCCCTCCCTCAAGTCCGAAAGCTTCCGAGCCCGCCGGCGGTCATTCCGACGCCGGCCTCAAGCCGTCTTGCCGAAGCCGTAAAGCGCCTCCGGATTTTGCACCAGGATGCGGTTGCGGGTCGCCTCGTCGGGCGCCCACTGCGCCATCAGATCGAACAGCACCGCATCGTCGGGTTTGTTGGGCTCGCTCGGATGCGGCCAGTTGCTGCCCCAGACCAGCCGCTCCGGCGCCGCCTTGACGTAGGCCTGCGCGATCCTGCCGACATCGGCGTAGCCGGGCGGGCCATCCTTGCTGCTGTCATAGGTCACCGACAGCTTGACCCAGGTGCGGCCCTTGTCGAGGAGCCGGCGAATGATCGCAACGGCGGGATGATCGAGGCCGGCCGGCTGCGGGATGTGGCCCATGTGATCGAGCACGATCGGCGAGACCAGCCGGCTCAGCAGATCCTGCGACGCCACGATCTGCTCGGCGGTCGTGTTGAACTGCACATGCCAGCCCAACGCGTTCACCCGTTTCGACAGCGCCTCGATCACCTCCGGGGTGGCGGTGCTGGCCGCTCCCGGGCGGCCGCTGGTGAGCGAGAAGCGGATGCCGCGAATGCCGCCGACGTCGAGCGTCTTCAGCTCGGCATCGGTGATGTCGGGGTAGACGATGGCGATGCCGCGCGCATTGGGGGCGAGCTGCTTGACGGCATCGAGCGTCGCCAGATTGTCGCTCACGGGCGCCGGATAGGGCGCCGGCGTCACCACGATATTGCGGCTGGTTCCGATCCGCTGCTGCAGCAGCCGGTAGTCCTCCACCCGGGCATTGGGCACCTGCTGGACTTGCGGCCGCGAGGGCGGAAACCGCGCCGGGTCGTAGATGTGGTGGTGGCAATCGCAGGCGCCGGGCGGCGCCTTGAGCTTGGCGAGCTCGTCGCCCGATGAATTGGGCGCCGGCGCGGCGCGGCCGGAGGAAAGTGCCGATGCGGCTGCGGCCAAAGCCGAAGCGCCGGTGATGAATGTGCGACGTGCGATCATGTGGTTCCTCCCGATCCGGCACCGTCTGGCGCGGGCCCGGACGTAAGTATAATCCGAAAGCCCATCCGATGTATCGGCCGCCGAGCCCGCGTTCGCATCCGCTTCACGTCCGGCCTGCGCGTGCGATCCCGATCAATCCAAACGCAGCGTTCATGGTGAATCTCATTCGTCCCCCGGTTGCCGCCGGCCTCAGTGGACACCTGCCACCGGGCGTTGTAGACGGTTCGCGTCATGCCCAAGAAGTCGCCAAACTCCACCGATAAGCATGTCGGCAGCCGCGTGCGCATGCGCCGCATCATGCTCGATATGAGCCAGACCGAGCTCGGCAACGATATCGGACTGACGTTCCAGCAGGTGCAGAAATACGAGAAGGGCACCAACCGGATCGGCGCCGGTCGGCTGCATGAGATCTCGCGCGTCCTGCAGGTCCCGATCTCGTTCTTTTTCGAAGGCTCGCCACCCGAGCCGGGTGCGCGCCGCGGCGCGCACAGTGAAACCGACGTGCCGCCGCTGCCGACCTATGTGACCGACTTCCTCGCCACCTCGGACGGCCTCGCGCTGACCAAGGCATTCATGCAGATCAAGGACGCTACCCTCAGGCGCCGCATCGTCAGCCTGGTCCAGGAGATCACCGCCGACGCGCGCCGTTGAGCCTCGGGCCGCGACGGCCCCGGCACCTTCGGTAGCCCGCATGAAGCCATAAGGGCGTTTACGCCCGTCTTCGACGGGCTATGGCGTAATGCGGGAACGGCCGTTCCCGGATTGCGGCGCGACGCGCCTTCATCCAGGCTACGAAACAAAGACCATGAATCGCGCGCACGCATTTGCTGATTATCCCGATGTCAGCCTGCACTACTGCGTCTCCGGGCGCGGTCCGCGCAGCCTCGTCCTGATCCATGAGCTCGCCGGCACGCTCGAAAGCTTCGATCGGGTGGTGGGCGCCCTCGAGGCGGACTTTCGCATCCTGCGCGCCGACCAGCGCGGCGCCGGCCTGTCCGAGAAGGTGCGGGCGCCGTTTTGCCTGGACGATCTGGTGGCCGATGCGCTGCGGCTCATGCAGACCGCAGGATTGACGCCGCCCTATTGGGTCGCCGGCATTGCGTCGGGGGCCGCGATCGCCGCCGCCTTGGCGCTGCGCCGTCCGGATGCGGTCGCGGCGCTGGCGCTGTGCGCGCCAAGCCTGGGGACCAATCCGGATCGCCGGCATTATCTGTTGGAGCGCTCCGAGACCGCCGAGCGCGAGGGCATGCGCGCCATCGTC
Source organism: uncultured Alphaproteobacteria bacterium (assembly GCA_963725185.1). Taxonomy (GTDB): domain Bacteria; phylum Pseudomonadota; class Alphaproteobacteria; order Rhizobiales; family Xanthobacteraceae; genus VAZQ01. The sequence continues at coordinate 308,063 of CAVRXO010000006.1, read as the reverse complement.
GAGATGGTGTTCGAGCGCACCTATCCCAAGCACGACCGCGGCGACCCGACCATCTATGCCGAGCATCGCGCCCGCTTTCTCGCCATCGATCCGGTCTGCTACGCGCACGCCAACCGGATGCTGGCGGAGGTCGCGCTGGAGCCCTCGCTTGCGCAAATCAGGTGCCCATGCCTGCTGCTCGCCGGCCGCCACGACGAGATGCGCCCGCCCGCCCAGGTCGAGCGCTATGCCGCCCTCTTGGCGCGCGCCGAGCTCGCCATCATCGACAGCGGCCACATCATGGTGGTGCAGGCGCCCGACGCGGTGGCGGACGCGATGCGGCGATTTTTTCTGTAGGGCGCAATCGCTTTATTGCGCCATCGGCGTTGCCGCGCGCCGCATCCATCGGTGTGGCCAAGCGGCGCAATAAAGCGATTGCGCCCTACAATTTTCTGCTCCCGCGCGCGCGGCAATCGGGGTAGCCTCCGAAAAAGGAGAACGGTCGCAGGGCATCGCTCGACGCCGTGCGGGCACAAATGGGGGGGGGACGCCATGCGCTACCGAAGCTCGGTCGTCGCGGTTGCGGTGCTGCTGTGCGCGGCAGTGGCCGCGCGGGCCGAAGAGGCGAACAAGTATTCGGCCTGGGAGGGCATGTGGGGTCGCGGGAGCCCACCCGGCTTGTGGGATCCGACCAAGCCGCCGGGTCCCGGGCAACAGGCGCCGCTCACGCCCGAATACCAGGCCGTCTATGCGGCCAACCTGGCCAAGGCGAAGGCCGGTGTCGCGTTCGATCCCAAATACACCTGCGGGCCGGTCGGCATGCCGCGGGTCATGACCCTAGGGGCGCCGATGGAGGTCGTCGTCAAGCCGACCGTCGTCTATATGCTGATCGAGTCGACGAGCCCGCTCCGGCGGATCTACACCGACGGGCGCGCCTGGCCGGAGGATCTCGACCGCAGCTATGTCGGCTATTCCATCGGCAAGTGGCTCGACGCCGATAACGAGGGGGCCCCGCATGCGTTCGAGATCGAGACGCGCGCCATGAAGGGCCTGCGCCTGGTGGAGAACAGCGGCATACCGCTCGCCGCGGACGGCGAGACCGTCGTCAAGGAGAGGCTCTCCCTCGATAAAGCCGATCCCGACGTCATGCACAACGAGATCAGCATCATCGATCATGCCTTCACGCAACCCTGGACGGTGTCGCGCTTCTATAAGCGCGTGCGCGGCGTCAGTCCGCAGGAAGACAATTGCGCCGAGGAAAACCGCATGATTGCGATCGGCGGCCGGATGTATCTGGAGGATTCGGACGGCTATTTCATGCCGCTGGGGAAGGACGAGCCGCCGCCGGATCCGAAATTGTTCCAGAAGTATTTTGGCCCCAAGAAGTGATGATGTTGGAGTGAATGAGATTGCAGCACCCGCGGAGACGGTGCTGCAACCCCCTAGGGCGCAAACATCGCGCAGCGTACCGCGGTCAAGACCGCTTGAACGAGTTGTAGGCGTTGCGAATGAAAATGACCGAGGCCCGTTCGTCGCTCGCCCATTTGGCGTCGAGGTCCTCGAACGGCTTGGCCGCCACCGCTTCCTCCTCGGTCATGCCCTTGTCGACCATTGCGGCCATGCGGTCGCGCGCGGTCGCCAGCATGTCCCGGAACGCGGAGACTTCCGCTCTGCCGGCCACCGCGCCGCCGCGGCTTGACGCGATCTTGGTCTCGGGATTGGCCAGCCGGAGGAAGGCCTCGTTGGCGCGGACCATGCCGCGGATGTCGCCGCCGTTGGCGTAGTCGATCATCGGATAGATGCCGTTATTGTAGAAGAGGTCGCCCGTGAAGATGACGTTGGCATCCGCCAGATAGATCCAGCTGTCGCCGTCGGTATGCGCGTTGGTGGCGTGCGTGAGGAGCGCCTCGCGACCGCGGATGGTCACGGTCTTGGTGCCGCCCACATAGGTCTCGGTCGGAATCGCATCCGCGGGCGCGGGTGCACTCTTGTTGTAGTTGACCCCGTTGGTGGTGCCGGCAAGGAGCCGCACACGCACATTGTCCTGCGCCACGACGATGGCGCCGTCGCGGTGGAACGGCGCATTGCCGCCGGTCTGCTCGCCATGGAAATGGGTATCGACGAGATACTTGATGGGAAGATTCGCATTGTCGGTGATGGCGGCCTTGATCTTGTCGTGCAGCGGCGCGAGCTCGGCGTCCACCATGACGACGCCGTCGTCGCCGATCACGACGAGGATGTTGCCGCCCTGGCCTTCGAGCATATAGGTCTTGCGACCGAGGTCGGTGCTCTTGATCTGCGTCAGCGAGGGATCCGGCCGCTGCGCCCGGGCGGCGCCCGCCGCGAGCATCGTTGCGGCGGTCAACTGCGCCAGGGCGATCCGACGGTTGATCCGATTATCGATCAGGGTCATCGGCGTTCTCCATGATTAGGTACCGCGGCGCGGGCCGGCTCTCGTCTGATCGTTGCGAGACGGTGCGCGCGTTCCGAGCGGATGCGCCAGACTGCCACTTTTCGGGCCGCAATTAAAGCCGCTCGGCGCCGCCATCCCCGCGGCGTCATTGCCGGACATCGCCCGCGAAGACGGCAGTGGTTGGCGCGGCGCCGGACCAAATCGGCCGAGATCCGCTCTAGATCATGCTGGCGTTCTGGGTGGCGCCGACGCCGCTCAGGAGCTGCTGCTCGAGCTGGTTCTGGTAGAGCGAGAAGGCGCGCATCAGATCGGCGCTGTTGAGCGCTCCCGCCGTCGATGCGGCGGCCGCGCCGCCCGATGATCCGTCGTTCGCCTTGATGAGCGCCGCCACGGCATCGCGCGCCGAGTTGCCGGTGCCGGGTGCCGCGCTCGCCGGGTCGAAATTCTGCACCAGCGCCGACAAGGCGTCCTGCGCGCTCGTACCGCTGCCGATCGGGGAGACCGCCGCCGCGGTGCCGTTGCCCTGCGAGACCTGGTCGAGCAGCGCCAGCAGGGCGTCCTGCGCGGTATTCCCGCTGGCCGAAGGCGGCTGCAGCGCGCCGATGAATTGTTGCTCGCTCACGCTGCCGGTGCCGTTGGGATCGAGCTTCGCATAGAGCGCATCGGCGCCCGCCGTGCTGCCGCCAGCGGCGGTGACCGCCTGCTCGAGCTCGCTCTGCGTGATCGAGCCGTCGCCGTTGCTGTCGATCTGCGAGAACATGTTCTGCGCGATCTGGGTCGGTGAATTTCCCGCCCCGCCGCCGTCGGCATCGAACAGCGAGGTCAGCGCATCCGCCGCGCTGCCGCCCGTGGCGCTGCCGCCGGTCGCGCTCTGCATCCCGCCTCCGCCGCCGTGATGATGATGGCGGTGCGGCATCGACTGGGACAGGCCCTGGGCAAATCGCTGCTCGCTTACGCTGCCGGTGCCATTGGGGTCGAGCTTCGCATAGAGCGCGTCGGCCGAAGCCTTGGTGCCGCCGACGCCGGTGACCGCCTGCTCGAGCTCGCTCTGGCTGATCGAGCCGTCGCCGTTGCTGTCGATCTGCGAGAACAGGCTCTGCGCCAGCTGGCCGCCCGGCTGGGCGCTCGATGCGCTGGGCCAGCCTTGTGCCTGGTAGCCGATCAGCTGGGATTGCATCTGCTCGCTGTATTGCGGTCCCGGAAAAGCATTGGCGAATTGCTGCTCGCTGACGCTGCCGGTATTGCTGGGATCGAGCTCCGAATAGAGCGCATCGGCGCCCTGGGTGGTGCCGCCGGCTGCGGTGACCGCCTGCTCCAGATTCGTCTGCGTGATCGAGCCGCTGCCATTGCTGATCTGGCTGAACAGGTTTTGCTGAAATTGCGGGGCGACGTACGGATTGAAGCCGCCACCACCGACGCCACCAAGGCCGCTCATCGGGCATCTCCTGATTGGGCGCCACCGGCTCGCCGACGGTGCCATGCACCCTTGGCGAGCCGGATTCGCCGTCGCACCCGCGCTCTATCGAGCAAGCGGTGTGCCACGCGGGTCGCGCAGAACTTTGTCGTGCGATTTCAAGGGGGAGCGGCGCCGGCGCGCCGGCCTAAGGCGTGGGCGCTGGCGAATTCTGCCGGTGGTGGAATCCTTTGGACGGCAAGATTTGCCCGGCGCATACTGTCCGTGCGGCCCCCAAGGCACGCCGGGATGGTAGCCGAGCACACAGGCGCGGAGGCGGTGATGTTCAAGATCCTTGAGCTCGACAGCCGGCGCTCGGCCGCCCCCACGCAGGTGGGCGAGGCATTCGCCACCTGGGAAGATGCCTTGGCGGCCGTCAAACGCCACCTCAAGCGCTTCAAAGTGTCCGGACGCAATCCGGAGGGCAGCTACTGGTGGACCAGAGACGCCGATGGGCTGCGGAAATGCTGGATTGCCGAAAACAAGGACGGCGCCTGCGAGCCGGTCGGCATCGGGAGCGCTGGCCCGCAAGGCGCACCGGCGCATGATCCGCCCAAGCGGAATTCGTAGAAGCAGACTTCGTAAACCAATACCGTCCTATAGCTGGTAGCGTCCGCGGCCCTATCCGCCGGCAACGGGCCGACCTCGGTCTCGAGGCGGCGGCGTTGCGGATCTTGGACGATCGCAGTCGGCAGCACCGGCTCTGCGTCGGTTAGCCTTTGCATCACCAGCCTTTGCATCGGGAGAGGCAGCAATGAGGAAAGCCATACCTGCCACCATGTTCGCGGCGCGCGACCAGTCCCGCCTGGTGCTGCTGCAGGACTGGGTGCTGCACAATGGGGTAACCGAGATCGAGATGAACGAGCGGCAGTTCTGGAACTTCGCCTCGGTGCAGCCGGTCGCCGAAAAACCGTGGACCACCTTCATGGGCCGTCTGCTGCATGTCAGCGACATGCCGATCGAATTGCAGAAGTGTCTCGGCCTGTTCGACAAGCGAACCCCCGGCACGATCTAGCCCTCTTGCGGATCGGAAAATCGAGCACCGCCACGCGCGGAGCGCCTGGAATCTGCCGATAACGGTGAGTATAGAGAAGCCGGCCGCCGGCCTTCTGGCTCGTTGCGCCGAGCAGCATCGTGCAGGCGGCGGGGTCGTCGAACACCTTGGTCAGCTCAGAGTGCGCTCATGAATCGCAAGCAGCGCCGCGGCGCCGCCAAGCTTGGCCAGTCGTCAAGCAATCCGCCCGGGGCGAGCCGCAGCCGCCGGGATTGCAACGGGGGTCGCCGAGTTGTTGGGGGCCGGCCTCAAGTACCACCAGGCCGGACGCTTGGCCGAGGCCGAGGCGTGCTATCAGCGCGTGCTGGCGGCTCAACCGAACCATGCGGACGCCCTCCATCTGCTGGGTGTGGTTGCACATCAGACGAAGCGCCACGACTTGGCCGTCGAACTGATCGGTCAGGCCATCAAGCGGAACGGACGCAGCCCGACTTATTACTACAACCTCGGCGTGACGCTGCAAGACTGCGGCAAGCCCACCGAGGCGATTGCCGCCTATCGGCAAGCTATCCGCATCAAGCCCGATTATGCGGAGGCCTTCGAGAATCAGGGCGATGCGCTGAAGGAGCTCAAGCGCCTCGACGAGGCGCTGGCGAGCTACGACCGGGCGCTCGCGTGCAAGCCCGGCTATGCGGAGGCCTGCAACAACCGCGGCGTTGCGCTGAGGGCGCTCAAGCGGCTCGACGCGGCGCTGGCGAGCTACGACAAGGCGTTGGCGCTCAAGCCCGACTATGCGGAGGCCTTCATCAATCGCGGCAATGCGCTCAAGGAGCTCAAGCGTACAGACGAGGCGCTGGCGAGCTACGACAAGGCGCTGGCGCTCAAGCCCGGCCATGCAGAGGCCTGCAACAACCGCGGCGTCGCCCTGCAGGAGCTCAAGCGCTTCGACGAGGCGCTGGCGAGCTACGATAAGGCGCTGGCGCTCAAGCCCGATTATGCGGAGGCCTGCAACAACCGTGGCAATGCGCTGCGGGAGCTCAAGCGCCTTGACGAGGCGCTGGCGAGCTACGACCGGGCGCTGGCGCTGGCGCCCGATCATGCGGAGGCCTTGTACAACCGCGGCAACGCGCTGCAGGAGCTGCGGCGGCCCGACGAGGCGCTGGCGAGCTACGACCGGGCGGTGGCGTGCAAGCCCGACTATGCGGAAGCCCACAACAACCGCGGCAACGCGCTGCGCGAGCTCAAGCGGCTCGACGAGGCGCTGGCGAGCTACCAGGGGGCGCTGGCGCTCCGGCACGACTACGCGCCCGCTCACTGGAATGAAGCGCTTTGGCGGCTCTTGATGGCCGACTTTGACCGGGGATGGGAAAAATACGAATGGCGGTGGGAGCTCGCCGACGAGCTGTGGGGTTTCGGCTCCAAGCCCGCTTTCGCGCAACCGGCATGGGACGGAACAGGCGACATCGCAGGCAAGACCGTTCTTCTGCACGCCGAGCAAGGTTATGGGGATACCATCCAGTTCTGCCGCTATGTGCCCCGGGTGGCTGAGAAAGGCGCCACGGTCATTTTATCGGTGCAGCCGTCGCTCAAGCGGTTGCTGTCGGGGTTCGGCGGTGCGCAGACGGTTCTGGCGGAAGGCGAGGATCTGCCTGCTTTCGATCTGCATTGTCCGCTCCTGAGCTTGCCCCGCGCGTTTCGCACGCGGCTGGAGACGATCCCTCCGCCCGCGCCGCCGAGCGTGCCCTCGGAGCTGACCAAGGAGTGGGAGGCCAGGCTTCGCCACGGGAAACCGCGCATTGGAATCGCGTGGTCGGGCAGGCCAAGCCACAAGAACGATCACAACCGCTCGATTCCGTTGCGCGCAATGCTCGGCCTGCTCGATCTCCCGGTCGAGCTCGTCAGCCTGCAAAAGGAGGTCCGGAGCGAGGACCAAGGCATCCTTGACGCCGCCGGCATCGCCCATTTCGGTCCGGCGCTCACCGACTTCCTGGAGACCGCGGCATTGGTCTCTTCGATGGACGTCGTGATTACGGTCGATACCGCGGTCGCGCATCTGGCCTGCTCGCTCGGCCGCCCGACCTGGATCTTGCTGCCCTTCATACCCGATTGGCGGTGGATGCTGGAGCGCGCGGACTCGCCCTGGTATCCGACCGCCAGTCTGTTCAGGCAGCCCGGGATCGGGGACTGGGACAGCGTCATGCGGGAGGTCGCCGGCGGACTTCGCCGGCGGTTCCAGCCGGCCGTCTGAACGGCTGGCGGCATCGGCCATCCCGGTCGGGCCGCACGGTAAAGTTCGCATCGAAATTTCTTTGTGCTATTGATCGCCTCCGGCGGCTTGCTCGCCGTGGCGCGGACGTGGCCAAACGAACCGGCCGGCCTCAAGTCTTGATATCAGATGCGGTCCCGTAGCTCAGCCGGATAGAGCAGCGGTTTCCTAAACCGAAGGTCGCAAGTTCGAGTTTTGCCGGGACCGCCATAAAAATCGACAACTTGGAATTTCGCTCCCGAAACTTTGCTCCGTTTTTGCTTCGCCGCGCTTTGAGCGTCGGGTTGGTTCGGGATATCGACGGCCACTTCTTTCAACTAACGGCTCCGCTGCTTCCGGACGAGACCTTTTTTGTTCATGAGGTCATCACGGGCAAAATAATTTACGAGCCGGTATTCCAATCCGCAATCTCGCGGCTGAATTCGGTGCATGAACGCAGACCGCATGGCCGCGTTGCGAGGCCGGCGAGGGGGCGCGTAATGGTGTCGACCAAGCATCTGCTCGATCATATCGAGGCCCTCTTGCGACTCTCCGACGAGGTCAAGGACCGAGCGATATCAGCGCAGATTCGGCAAATGGCAGACGAGCTTCGGATTTTGATATCGGTAGCGGATGTCACCGACTTGGCGGCGGTCCTGGGCAACGCCTCGTCTGTGGCGGATCCCGTTTCGAATGAAATGGTCACCGCTTTATATGGAACGAAGCTGAAGCGTAGGCGCAGGACGAAGGAACATGCCTCGGATGGGTCGAGACCTGAGCCAAAACGCGGAGCTAAAAAAGCGCGTCGACAAATAGATTCGTTCGAAGACGAGACTTAGACCATCGGCCAAATCAGCTTGCGACGACGATAAATGTGCGAGGATTGCGGGAGCTCAAGGCGCGACATCAGCGCTTGAGAGTATGTTGGTACCTCCCGCCCAAAATAACAGCGAGTCTTGGTTGAACTGCTTATTGAATCTTTCATCACCGTTCTCATTCGCCTCCTTGCGATCACATTTTGATCGCACGTTTGAATGGTGGGTTTGAGTTCGGGTGGGGATTGCGGCATTTTCCAACGTGCACGAACGGCGCGATCCGTGTGCAGCTTTGCACGGAGGCGTGGACTGCGAGCCGTTCGTGAAGCCCCTCCCGTGTTCGATGCCTGTAAAACATGGAGGGGGTAATGAAGTCGCCTGTCGTCAAGCGTTCAATCGTCATCGCCGGCCACAAGACCAGCGTTAGCCTCGAGGATGCTTTTTGGAAGGGGCTCAAGGAGATTGCGACGAGTCGTGACTTGACCTTGTCGGAAATGGTGGGAGCCATCGATTCCGCGCGCGCCCAGGGCAACCTATCGTCAGCCCTTCGCCTGTTCGTTCTCGATCACTACCGATCCCAAATCAATCTAGCGGCGGATGGCCAAACTTTGGCACCCTCCGATATCGAGCAGAGCACCCTGCTGGGGTCTTCGGAGCCTAATGTCCGAGCCTGGGCTAGTTCATAGCGTTCTTGTACAGGGACATCAGCTCGGCATGGATCTGGACGATTACCGGCACTTGGCCATCCGGCCTGCGCCTATCGAGAACCGATTCCTGCTCGCCCAGCGCAAGCCACAAGCCCCGTAAGCTGATCAAAACCGAACGACGCTCGGGATCCGCAACTACGCGGATCACGCGCTCGCATTCGGCTGCCTTGACCCAGGGGTCTATCGGTAACATCGCGCCAGTCCCAGTAGCTCGGGGAGCATACTGTCGGCGGCGCGGGCGATTTTCCAGAGACCTGAAGAGATTTAACGCAGGTGAGACAAACATGTCACATTGCGGACCACTGAATTGCGGGCAACTGATCGGCCCGCTTACCTCGTTACCGCTCCGGTGTTGCGGCGCAGTTCTGGTGGTATTCCATACCTCTTCGGAGCCTTGTCCGTCATCAGGGACAACACCGGATCCGTTGCACGTCGGGCAGCGCCTTTCATCTTCGGTGCCTTGATCAACAACACCTTCTCCGTCGCATTCAGGACAGATTTTTTCAGTCATTTTTGCGCCCTCCTTGGTCCCGCCGCCGAACGATAAGCCGGTCGTGCTTGCTTCGGCGGCACGCCATGGTCGGCCAGCACGCGAGCGCCGGCAGCGACCACGGCGGGGCTGATCTCAATTCGGAGGCGCTTCGGGGAGTTCCGCTGCGCCTACGAGGTGGGTTCGTGCTACCGAGACGCGCCCCGAGTTCGCTGTGTCGGCGCCGTCATCCTGGGTGCGCGGCGTGCCGCTTGGCACAATCTCCGTGCTCCAAATCTCTGTGCTCCAAATCTCTTGGCGGCCGGCCTGAAAAAAGGCATTCTGGCGGCCGGGGCGCCGACGCGCTTGCCAAGCTGGGTTCACGACAGCGTCTGTCTCCAAGGACGCGAAACACAGGGGGGATATCATGAGGAGCTTCATCGCGGTCCTGCTGCTTCTGACCGTGCCGTCGCTGGCAGCCGCTGCCGGGGCGCGGCCCGATTGGGCGTTTCCGTCCAAGCCGCCCGAGGTGGTCCAGGCCCCGCCCGATGACGGCAAGGCCAAGCAGGTTCCGGGCAGCACCAAGTCCTACGTCCAATCGCAGATCGACGATCCGATGAACCCGCCCGATTGGTTTCCGGACGAGCATACCCCGCTGCCGCAGGTGGTCGCCCATGGCGGCGGCAAGGGTGTGCGCGCCTGCATTGGCTGCCACCTGCCGACCGGGCTCGGCCATCCCGAGAACTCGCGCTTGCCGGGAGCAACCGCAGCCTATCTCTTGCGCCAGCTCGCCGACTTTCGAAGCGGCGCAAGACTTGGCAAAGCCGGCGGCGCCATGGTCACTATCGCCAAGGGCTTGACCGAGGACGAGATGACGTCCGCCATCGGCTATTTTTCCAGCCTGAAGCCGGTGCGCTGGACGCGCGTGGTCGAAACCGACAGCGTGCCGAAGAGCTATTTCAAGGGGACGGCGCGGCTGCCGCTTCCGGACGGCGGGACCGAGCCGATCGGCAACCGCATCGTCGAGCTGCCGGAGGATATGGCGCGCTTCGAGATGCGGGATCCCCATTCCGGGTTCGTTTCCTATGTCCCGACCGGAACGCTCGCCAAGGGCGAGGCCTTGGTCACGACCGGCGGCGGCGGCACGACGTTGCCATGCGCGATCTGCCATGGTCCGGAGCTCAAGGGTATCGGCGACGTACCGGGCATCGCCGGACGCTCGCCCGGAAGCATCGCGCGCCAGCTTTACTTCATCCAGACCGGCGAGCGCGACGGCGCCGCCGTCGCGCTGATGAAAGGCGTCGTGGAAAAGCTCAGCGCCGACGACATCCTCGCGATCTCCGCCTACGTGGCGTCGCGCGAGCCGTAGCGGCACGCGCTTATCGACGGCCGGTGCGGCGTGGCGCCGAGGCGTTTGGCCTCGGTGCCCGCCGGGATCGCCTGTGATTGCTCAATCAGGGCGACTGCGATGATTGCGTGCAGTCCGTCGCGGACCGACAGGCATCTCCGCTACCCACGACGCAATACGGCAAGGTGACTGGCCACGTCCCTTCCGGCGTCCCGGCGCGCGACCTGCGAAGTCGATCATCTCGAGAGCGAACCCATGATTATTGGCAAGCCTTCGGAGATAAGCCGCCGAATGCGAATAGCGGAGACTGGGTCCCAGTACGAAGTCCTTCTCGCCGCCGGACTCGACTGAAAAACAGAAAAAACCGCCGCATCTCAGCGCGCCTCGAGCTGCTTGAAACACCGGCGACAGGTCGCCAATGTAGCAAAATACGTCGGCGGCAGCCGCAAGATCGACGGCTTCGGTTTGCGTCTGCAGGAACGCAACCAGGTCGTTGCAGAAAAGGTCGTCGTAGATCTTCCGTTGGCCGGCGATCTTGAGCATGTTCGGAGAGATGTCGATTCCGGTCAGCCTGCGGGCGCGCGGTCGAAGGAGCCGTCCGAACAGGCCGGTGCCGCAACCAAGGTCCAAGATGTCCAGATTGGACTGCGGCATGAAACGCCTGAGCGCATCAAACAAGAGATCGGGCGTCCGATAATTCAGCGTACGGATCACGTGCTGATCGTATTGATCCGCATACCGATCATAGAGGTCGATCACCAGCGCCCTGGGAGCGACCGCAGGAGGGGGCTCGGCGCCGAGCGATGCCAGCGCGCACTGAATGAGCTCCGCGTCGCAGCCTCTTTCACGGGCGCAACGATATGCCGAGATGGCTTCGTCCGTTCGCTCCGATTCTTGCAGGGCGCGGGCACGGCTGAACCACGCTTGCGCAAGCTCAGGCTCGATTGTCAGCGCTTTGTCGTAGGAGGCGAGGGCCTCGTCGTTGCGGGTCAGGAGATTGAATATATCGCCGCGCCCCAGCCAGGCCTCGGCAAGGTCGGGCCTGATCTTGAGCGCGCGCTCGTACGCGCTGAGCGCGTGGCGGGCACAGCTGACGCTCTGGTAATGATACAGGACATTGCCGCATGCCACCCACGCTTCGGCAACGCCGGCCGCGAACGGGCGAGTGCTGCGTCGAAGAGCATGGGGCGTTTTGTCAAGCGATTGCCGCTCCACCCAGGCTACGGCGAGCTCGGGCCGGACGATAAGAGCGTTGTCGAAAGCGGCGGTGCCTTCGGCATGGCGGCCCAGGCGGCGCAGAGACTGCGCCTTGTTGTAAAGCGCTTCGGCAAAGTCCGCCCGCAACGAAACAGCCTTGTCGAAGTCGGCGGCCGCTTCCTCATGCCGGCCCAGATCATTGAAGACGGTGCCGCGACTGTTCCACGCGTCGGCATTCGCCGGGTCGATCGCCAACGCCCTGTCGAGGGCTTCCAAGGCTTCTAGCGGTCTTCGCAGGCGCTGGAGAACAGTTCCGTGGCAGCAAAATGTGTGCGCCGAGCGCGAGCCCAGGCTGATCGCTTGCTGGATGTGACGTTCCGAACTCTTCATCCCTTCCGGTCTGCGCCAACAGGATGCCAAAATGATCGTGCGCTCGCAGGTCCTTCGGGTGGCGGAGAAGAAATATCCTGAAGAAATGCTCAGCGTCGGAAAAATCACCAGCCTCCGACGACGCGATCGCGCGCTCGATGACGTAGTCGTCGTCCAAGGTTGCCGAGTTGGGGGCTCTGGAGCCGGAGAAATACACGATCACTGCCCGCAGCCAAGTAATTTGCAAATCGGCAAATCACTTCGCCGCCCCGGCGATATTCATCTACCAAACCCCTTTTTCCGCCAATAACATCTCTATAAAGATGCGCCGGTGGGAAATATTTTCTGCATATTCGTTTGAGACACGCTCGCCGACTCGCCGTCAATGCTGCACGCAAAGGTGATCGCGTCGACGCCAAGCCGCCTGAAGCTGTGGTCGCGGGCTGCGATGGTCCCGCGCGCGTTGCACGATGCGGAAGGGCATTGCCGACCCGGAAGACCTCGTCGCAGCGTCGCTCGGTCGTGGCGGGCACGGCGATCGGCGAGGGGCGGCGGTGCTGCGGCAGCCGCACTCCCATTGGGCCGCCACCCGCTGCGCTGCCGACGAGCGCTGGCCGTGGGCCCCGCGCGGCTCGCAAGGGCAGGTATCACCCGTGACCCGCCGCATCTTCCCCCGGTTGCCGCGTGCGCTTATGATCGCGCACCAGTCGGCAACGATCCCGGCGCGACCCTACGTCGTAACGACCATCATCAACAACCATATCGCTACGCCTCATCTCGGAGGAAGACAGCCGCAACAGGGAGGGTGCAATGTCTGAAGGGACAAGAGCTGCATCACGACAATGGCTCGCCGCCATGCTGGGCTTGCTTTGTGCCGGCACCGTCGGCTCGTCGGCATCCGCGCAGGCGGTCGCTAAGGAGAACACGCGGCCGCCGGACTTTTCCGCCGGCAATGCCGGCTGGGTCACGGTCGGCACCGATTGGACCGCCGTGCCGGGCAGCCCGCCGCCGGTCGGCTCCGATCCGGTCCATCCCTATGTGGGCAACAACCTCGGCAAGCAGGCGACCTTCAGGGTCGCCGACATCAACAATCCCAACCTGACCCAGTTCGCGAAAGACGCGCTGCAGAAAGCGAACGACGAGGTGCTCCGCGGCAAGGCCATGTATGCGCGCGAATCGCGCTGCTGGGCGACCGGCGTGCCGACCTATCTGCTCAATCCGGGAGGCCCCACCTACTGGCTGCAGACGCCTGAGAAGATCACGATGATCTGGCAATTGGATCATCAGGTGCGGCACGTCTATTTGAACGTGCCGCACTCGGCCAATCCGAAGCCGTCATGGTACGGAGAATCGGTCGGCCACTACGAGGGCGATACGCTGGTGGTCGATACGATCGGCCAAAATACCCGCACCTTCATCGACAATTACCGGACGCCGCACAGCGAGAAGCTGCACGTCGTCGAGCGCTATCACCTGCTCGAGGGCGGCAAGACGCTTGAGGCCAGGGTCACGATCGAGGATCCGGCGATCTTCATCCAGCCGGTGCAGGTGCTCCATCGCTGGCGCCGCATGGAAGGGACCATCGTCGAATCGACCTGTGCGGAGGGGGAGATCAGCAACCCCTTCAACCAGGACGTCGAGCCGATACCGACGGCGGAGCAGGCGGACTTTTGAACGCCTCGCCGCGCGCCTGCGGCGCGTGACGCGTGGAGCCCGCCCCCTTGACGGCCGCGCGCCGCTTCGGCCTAAATGGCGAATGCTCCAAGCGATCGAGAACCGGGCGCGTCGATGCAGCAGTCGGCGCGGTCCGGGCGGTTTGTCGCGATGGCGTCGCAACCATCGCGGAATGTGTCGGGCACGAACCACAAACAGGGAGGTTGTCTCATGTCGTCGAAACTGAAATTCCTCGGCGCGATTGCGGCTGCGGCGGTGCTGTCGTCATCGGCGCAGGCGCAGCTGGCCAACGAAAAGAAGTCTCACCTTGGCCATGGCCGAGGCGATCGCCAATGGGGCGATGGAGAGCTGCAAGGCGATGGGCTACAAGATTTCGGTCGTGGTGCTCGACCGCGACGGTCTGCAAATGGTGATGCTGCGCGGCGACGGCGCCGGCCTGCACACGCCCGAGGGCGCCGATCGCAAGGCCTATACGGCGCGTACCTTCCGGGCGCCGTCGGCGGCGTTCCTCAAGCGGATGCAGAACGATCCGGCGGCGCACGCCTCGGAGGAATATACCCGCGTGCTGGCGCTGCCGGGCGGCCTGCCGATCAAGGTCGGCGAAGACGTGGTGGGGGCGGTGGGCGTGTCGGGCTCGCCCGGCAAGGACGACGATTGCGGCCAGGCCGGCATCAACAAGGTGGCCGATCAGCTCAAGTAAAGCGCCGGCGGCCGGCCCCCGGCTGCCCGTCTCGAGATGCGAACCGGCTCGCCGGCGGAAACGCCAAGCCTCTCCCGACCCTGCCGGGGCGCCAACGCCCCGGCAGCGACATTCCTGCATGTGTCCTTTTTCGACGAATTATGGCTTTGTGCTCCCGAGCCCGTGCCGGCCGCAGAGGAGTAACATGCAGCGCTATTGTGGACCTGACCTTCCGCGCCATCTTCCGATGGCGCTGGTCGCCCTCTTCTCAACCCTGTTTTCGATTGCCGGCGCGATGACCGCGCCGCCTGCCGCCGCGCAGGGCGTCGCCGACTTCTATCGCGGCAAGCAGATCATCTTCATGGTCGGCTCGAGTCCCGGCGGCGGCTATGATGCCATCGCCCGCGTGGTCGCTCGCCACCTGGTCGACCACATTCCGGGAAATCCCACCGTCGTCGTCCAGAATACGCCAGGCGGCGGCAGCCTCACCATGACCAACCGCATCTACCGGGTGGCGCCGCAGGACGGCACCGTCGTAGGCCTGGTCCAGCGCGGCGTGCTGCTGGCGCAATTGACCAAGCAGGCGAACGTGCAGTTCGAGGTCACCAAGCTCAACTGGATCGGCAGCGTCTCGCCCGAGAACTCCCTGGTGGTGGCTTGGCATACGGCGCCGGTCCAGACCGTGCAGGACCTGCTGACCAAGCAACTGATCGTGGGCGGCACCGGCGCGACCTCGGATCTTGAAGCATCGGCCCGGATGCTCAACGCCACCATCGGCGCCAAGTTCAAGATCGTCAGCGGCTATCCGGGGCAGGGCGACGTCTTGCTCGCCATGGAGCGCGGCGAGATCCAGGGCAGCGCGGACTGGGCGTGGTCCGAGATCAAATCGCGGCACGCCGACTACCTGGCGGGAAAGAAGATCGTGCTGCTGCTGCAGAATGCGCTGCACAAGTCGCCCGACCTTCCGGATGTTCCCTTGGCCATGGACTTCATCAAGGACGACACCGACCGCAAGGTCGCCGAGCTCTATTTCGGCGTGAAGGAGGTGGCGCGGCCGATCCTGGCCGGGCCGAACGTGCCCGCCGACCGCCTCGCAGCGCTGCGCACCGCATTCATGATGCTCAAGGACGACGCCGATTTCAAAGCCGATGCGGCGAAGGCTGGCATCGAGGTCGATCCGACCCCGGCGCAGAAGATCGAGGATTACGTCAAGCTCGCCGCCTCCGCCTCGCCCGAAGTGGTGCGCCGCTTGAGCGAGATCCTCAACCCCAGCAAATAAACCGGAATTCTTGGCAATAAACGGCGATGGCCCGGCCTATGGCCGGGGGCTGTCGCGCGGTTCTGTGTTCGCCAGCGCGCGCACGGCGTGGATGAGGGCCAGGATCTGCGCCTGCGAAATGTGGCGGGTGATGAAGACCAGGCGGTTCGTGTGGTCGGCCTGCGGCCAGGAGGCGAGCTCGAGCGGCGGGTGTGCCAAGTGCTGCACGATCTGCACCAGCACCGGGCCGCTGCATCCGACGACATTGAGAAAGCCCTTCACGCGCAGCAGGTCGCTGCCGCGCAGCGCGATCAAGGTCTCCATGGCGCGTTCGAACGGCTGCCAGGCGAGCGGCGCGGTTTCGCTCAGCACGAAGCTCAGAATGCCGTCGCTGTGATCGGTCTCCCCGACCAAGCCCGCATGCGGCTGCGGCCCGTTCGGCCCGGCTTCGATCAGTCGATGCGGATCGAGGTCGCCCGCGATGGCGGTATCGATCGGGGCATGGCGGTTGAGCTCGCGCAGGCGCGCGATCAGCCGCGCGAGAGCTTCCGGAGCGCAGAGATCGGTCTTGGAGATCACCAGGCGGTCGGCCAGGATCACCTGCTTGCGCGCCTCCGCCGACCAATCAAGCGTGGCCAGGCCGCAGCTCGCATCGACGACCGCCACCACCACCTCGACGAAGAATTCTCCGCCCAGGGCCCGATCGGTCGCGAACGTCTGCAGGATCGGTCCCGGATCGGCGAGCCCGCTGGTTTCGATCATGATCCGGCCGAACGGCGGCAGCGTGCCGGTCTCGCGCTCGGCCACCAGGCGGCGCAAGGCGATCTGCAGGTCGGAGCGCGTCGTGCAGCACAGGCAGCCGTTGCCGAGCAACGTCACCTCGTCGGTGCTGGCGCGCACGAGCGCGTCGTCGATGCCGACGGCGCCGAACTCGTTGATCACGACCGCCGTGCCGCGGCCCTGCGGGGATTCCAGGAAGCGCCGCACCAGCGTGGTCTTGCCGGCGCCCAGGAAGCCGGTGACGACCGTCACCGGAATGCGCGCGCCACGGGCATGCTTGAGCCGCCGACCGAACGGCCCGGCGGCGCGCGAGGGAAAGAGGTCGAGCATCAAGCGGGCCGCGAGCCGCAGCGCGCTCCTTCTCCCCGCTCGCGGGGAGAAGGTCGGGATGAGGGGGCGCCTCCGCGAGTTTGAGCTTGCGGAAGCGCCCCCTCACCGGGCCGAGTTCTGATTTTCGCTTGGTGGACTTGGCCCTCTCCCCGCAAGCGGGGCGAGGAACGCCTTGCATTGGAGCGACTCAAAAATCCATCTCCAGGATGTAAAGGCCGCCGGAGAAGCGGTCGACCGTGTAGACGATCTCGCGCTCGTCCACGAACACGTCGTTCATCTGGATGCTCTTGGCCGGCGACATCGGCGGGGCCGGCGCGATGAAGGTGCCGACTTCCTTGGGCTGGTAGGGATTGGAGATGTCGTAGGCGCGCAGGCCGCCGTTGAAGAACGTCCCGATCACGATCTGGTCGGAGTGCCAGGCGGTCGGCCGCGGCGTGTTCTCGTGGATGTTGTGGGCCCCGAAGCGGCCGCCGCGATTGGCATAGCCCTCGGGGCTGGGCAGCGGGCAGGTCGCGATCGGCAGGAGATGCCGCTCGTCGCGCGCGTCCAGGATCCAGATCAGCTTGGGCCAGTCGGCCGCATTGTCGATGGTGGATTCGTCGGTGACGATCATGAGGTTGCGATCGAACAGCGGCAGCACCGTGTGGGTGAAGCCCGTATTGGGCGGCGAATTGTCCCAGCGGCTGACCGGCTTCGGCTTCGACTTGTCGGAAATGTCCATGATGAACATGCCGGCATCGATATAGCCGAGATAGCAACGGTCCGGACGGTCCGGATAGACATTGGTGTTGTGGGCGCGGTTGCCGCGGTCGAGCAGCGGCTTGGGATGACGCTCGGGCGGCGGCGTGCTGTCGCCCACCCGCGTGCCGGGCAGCCACCAGCGGCCGACCTCGACCGGCTTGCTGAGATTGCGCACGTCGAAGATCCGGTAGAACTGATCGTCGCTGGGATGCGTGGGGGTGAAGTCGGGCGCGCCGGCGGAGAGATGGATGTACTCGCCGTCGCAGAACCAGAGCTGGTGCACGCCGCGCGAATGCGGGCCGGAGCAGTCGAAGAAGGCGATCGACTTCGGCTGCTCGGGCACCGAGATGTCGAACAGCTCGAAGCCCGCCGGCTGCAGGCCCACCTTCTGGGTCTGGTAGGCGACCGCCATCACATTGTCGGTGACCTCGAGCGAGTTCGACCGCATGTGGGGCTGCGGCAGATCGGTCTGCACCACCACCTTCGGCTTGCGCGGATCGGAGACGTCGACCCCGGTGAAGTTCTTCGGCGCGCTCTCGTGCGCGAGCCACAGGATGCGGCGGCCATCGGGCGCGATCTGGATCGACATGCCTTCGCCCATGCCGCCGAAGCCCTGCAGCTCATGCTGGGCGAGCAGCTTGAAGTTCCAGGCCACCGGCTCGTAGTTCCCCTTGGCCAACGGGCTCGTATCGGCAACCGACATGTCTTGCTCCTTATTCTCGTGCGCGCTGCACTTAGCGCGTTTTGGCGCGGGATGAAATGGGCGCCGGGCAGGTTTCGCGTTTCGTAGCCCGGATGGAGCTCTTGCGTAATCCGGGACCGCCCGTCCCGCATTACGCCATAGCCCGCGAAGACGGGCGTAAACGCCCTTATGCGGGCTACAGGCACCTAATCCAAGGTCTCGCGGTAGAACCAGACCGCGATCGCGACCACCACCAGCGTGAAGGCGACGATGGGCCACAGCTCCGGCACGATGTCGGAGAGGTCGTTGCCCTTGAGCAGCATGCCGCGCACGATCCGCATCGCATGCGTGGTCGGGAAACAGCTCGCCCGACCCATTGCGCCCAGATCGGCATGCCGCGGAACGGGAACATGAAGCCCGACAGCAGGAATGACGGCATCAGCGTGAACTGGGCCAACTGGATCGCCTGCATCTGGTTTGCCGCCACGGTCGAGAACGTGATGCCGAGCGCCAGATTGCTGGCGATGAACAGGCCGAGCGCCAGCAGCAGCAGCGGCACCGAGCCGCGGACCGGCAGATGGAACACCAGCGCCGAGACGACCAGGATGAGCAGCACCTGGATGTAGCCGATGAACACATAGGGCACGATCTTGGCGAGCATGACCTCGATCGGCCGCACCGGCATGGCGAGCAGGTTCTCCATGGTGCCGCGCTCGCGCTCGCGGGTGATCGACAGCGTGGTCACGAACAGCGTCGACATCATCAGCACGATGCAGATGAGGCCCGGCACGATGTTGAGCACGGTCAGCTGCTCGGGATTGTAGCGAGCATGAACCACGAACTGGAACGGCGGCGTCGGCAGGCTGCGCCTGCAGGACCGGCGGCAGGTCGCGGTCGAGCGCGGTCGCAGATGGCGGCCAGCGCCGCCGTGGCATTGCCGATGGCGGAGGGATCGGTGGCATCGGCATCGATCAGGATCGAGGGCGTCTCGCCGCGGTCGACCGCGCGGTCGAAATTCGGCGGGAATCTCGATGACGAACAGCACCTCGCCCTGCGCCAGCGCGCGTTCGGCCTCGGCCTCCGACGACAGCGTCTGGATGTCGTAATAGCCGGTGTTGCGCAGCGCGGCGACCAGCGTGCGCTCGTATTTCGAATGTTCGAGCCGACAGCAGGCCGGTCGGCAGGTGCTGCGGATTGGTGTTGATGGCGATAGCCGAACAGGAAGAGCTGCATGATCGGCAGCGCGATGATGATGCGCAACGTCATGGCGTCGCGCTTGACCTGGATCCATTCCTTGCGCAGCAGCGCCAGGAGCCGCCTGAAGGAGAAGCCGGTCATCGCGACCTCTCCCTGCACGCTCAGCAGATGGATGAAGACGTCCTCCAGCCGCGGCTCGACCTCGCGCCAGGACAGGTCGGCGCCGGCGGTCGACGCGGATGGCGCTTTCGAGCGCGGCGCGATCGGTGCCGGCGACGTGCAGGGCGCGTCCGAACACGGCGGCCGCCTCGACGCCCGGCGTGCGGCGCAAGCGCCGCGCCGCCTCGTCGACGTCGTCGCCGGTCGCCTCGAAGGTGATCAGCCCGGAACGCCGCGCGACGTCGTCGGCGCGTCGCCCTGCACCACGATACGGCCGTTGGCGAGATAGACGATGCGGTTGCAGCGCTCGGCCTCGTCCATGTAGTGGGTCGATACCAGCACGGTCAGGCCGTCGCCGGCCATGTCGTGGATCAGGTCCCAGAACTCGCGGCGCGCCTTGGCGTCGACGCCGGCGGTCGGCTCGTCGAGCAGCAGCAGCTTGCGGCTCGATGCAGGATGCAGGCGGCGAGCGCGAGGCGCTGCTTCCAGCCGCCCGAGAGCTGTCCGGCCAGTTGGTCGCGGCGATCGGCAAGCTCCATGCGCTCGATGATGTCGGCGGACCGCTTCGCGCGCGGTTCGGCATCTCATAGACGCTCGCCACGAGATCGAGATTCTCGAACACCGTGAGGTCGTCGTAGAAGCTGAAGCGCTGCGTCATGTAGCCGACCTGGCGGCGGATCGATCGGCGCCTCGCGGATGATGTCGAAGCCGAGGCAGGTGCCGCTGCCGCCGTCGGCGACCAGCAGCCCGCACAGCATGCGGATGGTGGTGGTCTTGCCGCTGCCATTGGCGCCGAGAAAGCCGCAGATCTCGCCCTTGCGCGACCTGCAGGCTCAGCCCGTCGACCACCCGGCGCGTGCCGAAGCTCTTGCTGCAGATCGTGCACGTCGATGACGAGAGTCGGTCATCGCGGCTGCATCCGTTCGGCGAGCGGTCGCACGACGATCGGCTGGCCCGGATTGAGCAGGACGCGCCTGCATCGCGGCGGCGGGCGCGCCTCCACCATGTAGACGAGCTTGGCGCGGCTCGCCTCGCTGTAGATGACCGGCGGCGTGTATTCGGCCTGCGGCGCGATGAAGGAGATGGTCGCCGGCAAGATCGGCCGGACAGTTGTCGCAGACGAGCGCGACCGGGTCGCCGCGATGGACGCTGGGCCAGCATCGGTTCGGGCACGAAGAAGCGCACAAAGATGTTCTCGGGCGGCAGCAGCGACACGACCGGTGCGCCGGCCGGCAGGGTCTCGCCCGGGCGGCGCCAGCACGTCGGCGACGCACGCCGGCGACCGGCGATGCCGACATGGCGCTGGTCGAGCCGCCATTGCGCCATCGCGACCGCGGCGTGCGCGGCTTCCACCGTCGGCCTGCTGCGCCTTGATCTCGCCGCTCGCGCCCCATCGGGGCGCGCATTTGCGCGAGCGCCGCCTCGGAGCGCCTGCACCTTGGCGTCGGCTGAGCGCAGGTCGGCGCGCTGCTGATCGACGATCTGCACCGAATGGCGCCGCTCTTGAGCTTGAGCAGCGCCTCGGATCGTTGCAGGTCGGTTTGCGCTTTGTCGCGGGCCGCCTGCGCGTCGGCGAGATTGGCCTGCGCCTGTTGGATCTCGGTCGGCTTGCCGGCGTCCTGCAGGTTGGCGAGCTGCTCCTGCGCCTGCGCGAGCTGCCGCTTGGCCTGGTCGATCGCGGCGCGGTCGTCGGTGTCGTCCTGCTCGAACAGCGGCGCCCCGACCGCGACCTTGTCGCCGCGCGCGACCGCGACGGCGGTGAGAAGCCCCTGCTGGGTCGGGCCGACCTTGACGAAATCGGCGTCGGCATAGCCCTGCCACTCGATCGGACCGGGGCGCGCGCATGCGTCCACCACCAGCCGGCGCCGACGCAGTCCCAGGACGATCGCCACGATGAAAATGTACCGGCCCACTTGGCTTGACCCTTTTGTAACGAAACGATATCGTTGCATTATACATCAGATGATTTAGTTCTGTAAGGAGGAATCTTCAGGATGACGGTTGGCCCCTTGGAGCAGGGCGCCTTCAAGCGCGGTCGCGGCGGCCGGCCCACGCAGGGCGAGGCCGAGCGCCGGCATCGCAGTCTCCTGGCGAGCGCCACGCGGCTGTTCTTGGAGAAGGGCTGGGAAGGGGCTTCGATCGACGAGATCTCCCGCCGGTCGGGGGTCGCCAAGCGCTTCATCTATGCGCGCTATCCCGACAAGGCGGCCCTGTTCGTGGGCGCGGTCGCGCGTTTCCGGGAAAACATGCTCGATGAGATGCATGCCTTGGGGCCGCTGCCGGACGATGTCGATGAAGGTCTCGTCGCCTTCGGACGCCGGCTCCTCGATCTCGCGCTACGGCCCGACGCGCTCGCCCTGCACCGCCTGTTCATTGCCGAAGCAATCCGCTTTCCGCAACTCGCCAAGCTCTTCCTCGATCGCTCGCGCAGTCACGGTCTCGATGCGATCAAGACGGTGCTGGCAGGCTATGTGGACCGCGGCGCTCTCGAGCGCGGCGACGCCGATCTACGCGCCGAGCAGTTCTTCATCATGATCATCGGCGTGCCGCAGCGCATCGCGCTGCTGGCCGGCCGCGAGCCGCCGGCCGAGGAGGAGCGGCGGCTGCGCGCCGCGGTGCGGCTGTTCCTCGACGGATGCCGCGTGAGGAAGCGGTCGTAGCCCGGATGGAGCTCTTGCGTAATCCGGGAACGCCGCTCCCGCATTACGCTTACGCTTCATGCGGGCTACTGGCTGCCCGGCCCGCCACCCAAGAATGCCGCGATGGCGGGATCGGCGGTGAGGCGCGCCAGCTCCGCCGCGGTCGGCAGCTGCGGCTTGTCGCGCTGCGCATTGACCATGCACAGAAAGCCGAGCGGCTCGCCCTTGGTGGCGCGGAACTGATGCCAGGTGAGCGGCGGCACGGTCACGAGATCGCGCGTTTCCAGCGATCTCACCTGATCGCCGATCAAGCAATGGCCGCGCCCGCGCAGGATCAGCACGGCGTGCATGTGCTCGTGCCGCTCGAGCGTCGAGAAGCCGCCCGCGGCGACCTCGAAATAACGCAGCTCTCCGCGCAGATCGGGATCGGAGAACAGCACCTGCCGGGTGATAGACTTGAATAGCGCCCGCTCGTCTTCCTTGTAGGGAAGCTCGTCGACGCTGTCCCAGCGGTAGTCGTCATGCGCACGGCGGTGGAGCGGCCGGTCGGCCTTGCTTTCAGCCATCTTGCCGCCAACCAGCTTGCTTTCAGACACTTTGCTTTCAGGCACTTTAACTTCAGACATGGCGATAGCTCTGCACTTCGGTCACGAATGCGGAGGTTGCCTCGACCAGCCGGGTGCCGGCCTCGAGCAGGGCGCCGCCGATCAACAACATGATGTCGATGCCGTAGAAATCAAGCATCTCGGGGACGCGGTCACGGGTCATGCCGCCGGCCGGCACCGGCACGCAGGGGCGCAATCCGTGCCAGTCCTGCAAGGCCGCCGCCGCCAGGCGGGCGCAGCTCTCCGGCGAGTAGCCGAAGCGTCCGCCATGGTTGGGGAAGATGACCGCATCGGCGCCCAGCATGCGGAACAGTTTCCCGAACAGGAGCGGCGGCGCGATCGCGGCCCCCGCCAAGGTCGGATGCGCGAAGAACGCGATGTCGGGATGCTCGCGCACCAACCGATGAAAGTTGGCGAGGCCAGCGATCATCGGCGCCACCATCACGGTATCGACGCCGGCGCCGCGCGCGACCTCGATCTGCCCCCGCATGGCATCGAGATCGCCCGAGAGGCTCGGCACATAGCGGGTGGCCTGGCCGGCCGGCTTGGCGACCTCGCGCACTGCTTTGGCAATCGCCTCGACCCGGGCCGCAAACGGCGAATAGGCCTGGTCGGCGAGGCCATGGTCGTCCTTGATGTAATCGATGCCGCCCTGCGCAAATTGGCGCGCCAGCGCCGCGAGCTTGGCCGCGGGCAGCCCCTGCGGCTTGAGGGCCGTGCAGGTGAGCGCCCGCGCCGGCGCGCCGACGCGGCGCCGCAGCGCGTGCAGGCCGTGGCGGGGCCCGCCGAAACTCGCCACCAGCTCGGGCGGAAGCTCGACGTCATGCAAGGCGACATCGGCGTGCAGGGAGGTATTGCCGAACAGCATGTTGAGGAGCTGGCCGGGATCGTGCCCAACGGTTTCGCCGGCCAGCGCGATGCGAACCTCGAACAGGTCGCCGGCCTTTTGTGCGATGGCCGTGACGCGGCCGACGATCTGGGAGCGGACGAACTCGTCGTCGATGGCCGCGACCGGCATCTCCACGCTTTGCTCGGTCGCTATGGCTCGGGCGCGATCCTCCACCGAGCGCGCGTCGCAGCGCACGTGATAGACCGCCTCCAAAACGGGATGCACGCGACCAGCCCCTGACCGGTTCAACAATGCCGGCTTCGTGAAGACCGCTTCAGCCGACACCGGCTCGGCAGACGACCGGCCCGCCCGCGATCAAGCCGGCGATCGATCAGCGCCCCGGATAGCCCAGCGCCCGATGGTCGAGAGGCCCGAAAAATCCTCCGCGGCGCCACCAGCGGCCGACCTGATCGGCAATGACCGTGCCGGCAAACAGGACGCCGACCACGCACAGCCAGATCACGAAGATGGCGAGCAGCACCAGGAGGATCACCACCGTGAGCACGACGAAGGCCGGCGCCAGCACGATGATGCCGAACATCTCGAGCCGTGGGTCGTGGGACCGGTGGGCCCGGCGCGTCTCAAGGGAATTCATCGATGCGGCCAGCATCGATTTCCACGCCGCAAGGGGCGAGGTGATCTCAGGCTCGGCAAATCGCTTGGGGCGCCGCGGCGTTGGCTGGACCATCTTCCATGTTCCCGTTCGTTGACGAGTGGATCTGCACGATCACGCGAATAACGACAAGGGCGGTTACTATAAAAAGACCTGCTTAAGCGACCATGCTTTGAGTTGAATCAATAATAGCCGATTCGGGCCGTTTGCGGGCACTTATCGGTTTCCCCACAGGGCCGGGCGCAGGCCCTTGGCGCGGCGGGCGTCCACTTCGAGACACAGTCGAGCCGATGGGGCGACGCGTGCGGTGCACCAAGCCGGACCTCAGGTCCGGGGCGGCGCTGTTGAAGCGCCCTCGATACTGTCATAAAGCCCAGCAGGGCAGCGGACCCGCAATCGTCAAAGGAGAGGGCCAATATGGCGAAGAATGAGCAGAAGATCGGCTGGATCGGCATGGGCCGCATGGGCTTCCCCATGGCGGAGCGCCTGCTCAAGGCCGGCTACGACCTTTCCATCTGGAACCGCACCCGCGCCAAGGCCGAGCCGCTCATCGCCAAGGGCGGCAAGGTCGTCGACAAGCTTGCCGACCTCGCCGGCATGGACGTGGTGTTCTCCATCGTCTCGACCGGCAAGGACCTCGACGAGGTCTATTTCGGCAAGGACGGCGTGGCGAGCGGCGGCGGCAAGGTGCCCAAGATCCTGGTCGACTGCTCGACCATCGCGGTCGAGGAATTGGCTGCCATCCGCGAACGGCTGAGCAAGCTCGGCAGCGACTTCGTGGCCTCGCCGGTGAGCGGCAATGCCAAGGTGATCAAGGCCGGCAAGCTGTCGGCGGTCGTCTCCGGCCCGGAGCAGGCCTGCCGCGCCGTGATGCCGATGATCGAGGTGTTCGCCCCGCAGGGCGTCTCCTATGTGGGCGACGGCGAGCTCGCCCGCGTGTGCAAGATCGCCCACAATGTCATGCTCGGCGTGGTGATCGAGAACCTGATCGAGATCACGCTGCTTGGCCAACAAGATGGGCGTGCCGCGCCATGCCTTCCTGTCGTTCATGAACAACAGCGTGATGGGCTCGATGTTCACGCGCTACAAATCGCCGGCCTTGGTCAATCTGGACTGGACCACGACCTTCACGCCCGAGCTCTTGCGCAAGGACCTCGATCTCGGCCTCGCGCTCGGTCGCGACTGGGACGTCGTCATGCCGGTGACGGCCGCCGCCCGCGAAATGCTGCAGAGCCACTTCGGCGCCGCGACCCTCAAGCAGAAACCCGACGAATATCTGCAGAAGGATTTCGCCGCCCTGATGGAGACCATGGGGCTCGCGTCCGGCATGAAGCTCGAGAGCGAGAACCAGAACGTGCCGACCGGGCTGGAGGGGTAGGGGTGAAGGCACTTTTCCCGGACGCAGTGCAGCGCGCAGCGATGCACTGCAGAGCCGGGATCGTTACGAATGCCGGAGTTTGGGACGGTCCCGGGTCTGCAGCGCAAACTTGTCCCGGCCTTGAGCCGGGACCGTTACAAGCTCAGAGTTTCGGACGGTCCCGGCTCAAGGCCGGGACAAGAGTTTCGAGAGGGAGGCAAGGGTGCTGAGCGCTGAAAACAACCGGCTTGCTCACGCAGGTCGGTCCGGGCACGCCGATGGGCGATTACCTGCGGCGCTACTGGATGCCGATCGGCGGCGCCACCGAATTCGATCAGGTCGCGATCAAGCCGATGCGGCTGTTCGGCGAAGACCTCGTGCTTTATCGCGACCGCGGCGGCACGTTCGGCCTCATCGACCGGCAGTGCCCGCACCGGCGCGCCGACCTGGCGCTCGGTTTCGTCGAGGAGACCGGCATCCGTTGCCACTATCACGGCTGGCTGATGGATGCGGATGGGCGCTGCATCGAGCAGCCCTACGACGATATCGCCAATCCATCGGAGCGCCGCCGCGAGCGCTGCACGACGCGCGCCTATCCGGTCAAGGAGGCCGGCGGCCTCTTGTGGGCCTATCTGGGGCCGCAGCCGGCGCCCGAGCTGCCGGTCTGGGAGCCGCTCACCTGGCCGAACGGCTTTGCCGAGATCGTGATCTCGGAGGTCCCCTGCAACTGGTTTCAGTGCCAGGAGAACTCCTGCGACCCGGTGCATTTCGAATGGATGCACGAGAACTGGAACACCCGCCTCAAGGGCGAGACCGGCCCCAACGGGCCCCGGCACCTCAAGCTCAAGTTCGAGGAATTCGAGCACGGCTTCCTCTACAAGCGCGTGCGCGAGGGCGCCGACGAGACCGACACCAACTGGACCATCGGCCGCGTCACACTGTGGCCGAACGGATTCTATCTCGGCGACCACTTCGAATGGCGCGTGCCGATCGACGATCAGAACACGCTCAGCGTCTGCTGGTTCTACACGCGGGTGCCGCGGGAACGGGAGCCCTACGTCCAGGGCCCGATTCCGACCTGGCATGGCCCGGTCAGGGACGCGCAAGGGCGCTGGATCTCCAGCCATGTCATCAACCAGGACATCATCGCCTGGGTCGGCCAGGGCGTCATCGCGGATCGCAGCCGCGAGAATCTGGGGGCGAGCGACCTCGGCATCGTGATGATCCGCAAGCGCTTCTTCGACGAGCTCGCGGCGGTCGCCAAGGGCGCCGAGCCCAAGGGCATGATCCGCAATCCGAATGCCGCAACCTGCGTCGCGTTGCCCAATATGGAGCGCGAGCGCTGCGTCGAAGGCGTCGCGCTCAGGGACTTCGAGTTGATCCCGGTCCTCCGGGCGCGCCTGCAGGGCTTCCGCTGGCAATATGGCCAGCCACCCGAGGTTCGCCGTGCCTTCGAAGCTGCCATGGGCCTGAGCGCGGCCGTGGCGGCGGGCGATAAAGAATCCGTGTGACGGCGCCGGGGGGCCGATGGCCGCGGCGCGACGCGGCGGTATAGTCCGCTTGTGAGCCTTCCGATTCATGGAGAGGATTCATGCGGATTCGATCTCGCCGAGAAATCACTCCGGTTCGCGGTTTGCGCAAGGGTCTCATGGCCGCGCTATTGGCGCTGGTCTCCGCCACCGGCTTCGGCATGGCTCTCCCCGCGGCAGCCCGGGCCCAGTCGCCGGCGCTCGCGGAGCTGCTTTCGGGGGTCGTGCATCTCAAGACCTTCATCAATCCGGATGGCCGCACGGCCAAGAGCCTGGGACGCGAGCGCGAGGGCTCCGCCATCGTGATCGACAGCAACGGTCTCATCCTGACCATCGGCTATCTCATGGTCGAGGCGCACTCGGCCGAGGTGATCACCAATGACGGCGAGGACGTGCCGGCCGATATCGTCGGCTACGACAACCAGACCGGCTTCGGCCTGCTGCGCGCGATCGCGCCCCTCAAGGTGCAGCCGCTCGCTTTCGGCAAGTCGGCCGAGCTCAAGGAGCGCGACCCGGTGGTGGTGGCCGGCTTCGGCGGTCCCGACAATGCCGAGCCCGCGGTCGTCGTCGCCAAGCGCGAATTCGCCGGCGAGTGGGAATATCTGCTCGATCAGGCGATCTTCACCGCGCCGCCACACCCGGCCTGGAGCGGGGCCGCGTTGCTCAACCACGAGGGCAAGCTGGTCGGCGTCGGCTCGCTGATCGTCGGCGACGCGACCGGGCGGGGCGAGCGCATGCCCGGCAACATGTTCGTGCCGACCGACCTGTTGCCTCCGATCCTGGCCGATCTCCTCGCCAGCGGCCGCACGGCCGGACCCGGACGGCCGTGGCTCGGAGTCACCACCGCCGAGATGCGCGGCCACCTGTTCGTCAGCGCGGTGACGCCCGAAGGCCCCGCCGAGCGGGCCGGGCTCAAACGCGGCGACATGATTCTCGGCGTCAACGGCGAGCCGGTCTCCCAGCTCGCAGATTTCTACCGCAAGCTCTACGCGCAAGGCGACGCCGGCACCGTCATTCCGCTCGATGTGTTCAAGGACAACGAGAAGCAGCGCATCGAGGTCAAATCGATCAACCGGTTGGAAAATCTCCGGCTGAAATCGTCGTTCTGAATCTCATGTTCACCCTCTACAATGCGCCGCAATCGACCTGCAGCCAACGGGTGCGTTTCGTCCTCAATGCCAAGCAGCTTGCCTTCGCGGAGGTGAAGCTCGACCTGCTGGCCGGCGACCAGCTCAAGCCGGAATACCTCAAGCTCAACCCCAATGGCGTTGTTCCGACCCTCGACCACGACGGCAGGATCGTGATCGATTCCGCGGTCATCGGCGAATATCTCGACGAGATCGCGCCACAGCCGGAATGCTTCACGCCGTCGGCGCCGATCGAGCGCGCGCATATGCGCGCGCTCATGCATTTCATCGACGAGATGCCGGCGGCGGCGATCCGCGTCCCGACCTTCAACCTCGCCTTCCTGCCACGCTTTGCCGCCATGAGCGAGGAGGAGTTCGAGGCCTTCGCGCAATCAAAACCGCTGCGCAAGGAGTTCATGCTTGCCATGGGACGCACGGGCTTTTCCGATGCGGAGATGCAGGCGGCGCTGGACCGCCTGGGGCGCACGCTTGCGCGCATGGACGATGAGATCGCCAAAAGCGGCGGGCCTTGGCTCCTGGGCGCGCGGGCAACGCTTGCCGACATTTGCGTGATGCCCACGATCGTGCGCATGGCCGATCTCGGCCTCGACACGATGTGGCGCGACAAGCCGCGCATCGCGCGCTGGCTGGCGGCGATCCGTGCCCATCCGGCATTCCAACCGACCTACTATTTCGGCTCGCTGCTGAGCGAGAAGTTCCCGCAGGTGAAGGAGCGGGCGGCCGCGTGGGCGTGAAACCCCGGCTCGCTTGACGCCGACCGTGCCGGCGTCCGGTGCAAGCTATCCGTCAGGAAGGGCTCCGACGCATTGCGCGGAGCCTTTTCGACCCTAGATCTGTTCGGGTCAGCAACGGGCACTTGCACATGATCATCGATTTGAGCGGAAAACGAGCCATCGTGACCGGGTCGACGGCCGGGATCGGCTTTGCAATCGCGGCCGGGCTTGCCGAATTGGGTGCCGCGGTCGTTCATCAATGGACGCAGCCAGGGCAGCGTCGAGGCCGCCACCGCCCGCCTCGCCGCCAAGTTCCCGCAGGTGAAGATCGAGGGCGTGGCGGCCGATCTTGCGACCGCGGCGGGGGTTGCCGCTTTTCTGAAGCGCGCAGGCGATACCGACATCCTGGTCAACAATCTCGGGATCTTCGAGCCAAAGCCGTTCGAGGACATCAGCGATGACGATTGGCATCGCTTCTTCGACACCAATGTCCTGAGCGGCATCCGCCTGTCGCGGCACTTCCTGCCCGGGATGCGGCAACGCGATTGGGGCCGCATCGTCTTCATCTCAAGCGAATCCGCGCTCAATATCCCGGTCGAGATGATCCACTACGGCATGACCAAGACCGCGCAGCTTGCCGTCTCCCGCGGGCTCGCCGAATTGCTCGCCGGCACCGGCGTGACCGTGAATGCGGTGCTGCCTGGTCCAACCCGCTCGGAGGGCGTGGCGGATTTTTTTGCCAAGCTCGCCCGCGAGCAGGGCGTGTCCCAGGCCGAGATGGAGAAGCAGTTCATCGCCCAGCACCGGCCGACCTCGCTCTTGGGCCGCCTGGCGACCGTCGACGAAGTGGCCAATATGGTGGTCTATGTTTGCTCGCCGCAGGCCTCGGCCACCAACGGCGCCGCGCTGCGCGTCGACGGCGGCGTGGTCAGGTCCATCGCTTGAACGCGCCGGCGCCTGAGGCTTAGTTCGGGCCGCGGTCGTTGCGCCGCCCCCTCAACATGCCGGCAACGCCGAGATCCTCGTCGATGTCCGGCCAATGGATGCCCATCGGCATGATTTCGAAATTTGCGCGCTCGCTCGCCGAGGCGCGCTTCAGCCGCGGGTACCACTCCAGCGGCGTCGTGATCTTGCGGCCGTCGGCGAGAGTGACGATGAGGTCATCGGCCGTAAACTCGACCGAGCGTGGACGCAGATCGCCGACGTCAATCTCCAAAATGCTCATGCCGGGCCACTTGCAACGTGTCGCGATGCAGCTTTAGCTCGCGAAGGGCATCACCGAGCTCGTGCGCGGAAAATCCCGCATTGGCGGCAATCGACAGGTCATGAAGCCAAAATTTGGCTTCCTGCTTGCCAGCACGAACGTGAACATGCGCAGGCTCACCCTCTTCATTGGAATAGAAGAAGGCGCGAAAACGTCCCCAGCGCAGAGCCGTCGGCACAATTCCTCCAGGGATCGGGCCGAATGCGCGACTCAGCCGCGCTTGAACCCTTTCCCTTTGTGCGAAGGGGCCGAGAACACGGCGCGGCAGGGCGGGCTCAGGCGAATCCGGTTCTTGATCATGCAAGCGGTGATGCGGTCGACGTCGGGGACGAACTCGCTGCACAAGCGCAGCGCGTCGGGCTGGCAAGCCTGCTGCTGCTCGGGCGTACCCCGATACTGGGCCATGGCCGGGGCTGTCATGAAGCTCGTGGCCCAAACGAGGCCGAGAGCCGCGGTCATACCTGCCAGCGAGAAGGACGAGACGTGTTTGAGCCCGGCGGTGTTCATCTCTTAACCTGTTCCTTTCGGTCCATGGGACTTTGAGTCTTTGAAACTAAACCAGACGATCGAAGTCGGCCCTTCCGATTTCGACGATGATGACGGCGAAGTCGGGGCCGACCCGGATTTTCATGGTCCAGGCCGGAATGAGGCGGTTCGGATCAGGTGGAGGGGTGGTGGGTCACGTGGTGATGCGAGTCGTGGCGGGACGCGCGCCGGACCCCGTGTGACGGGTGGGGAAATGCGGCGCGGCATGCCGCGCTGATGCTGGCCCGGTTCCGGTTCATGCAAGCGGTGATTTTCGCGACATCAGGGACGAACTGGTTGCAGAGCCGCATGACGTCAGGCGTACAGGCCTGCTGCTGCTCCGGTGTACCCTGCGCGGCGGCCGGGACCGGCGTGAACCCAATCGCCCAGACCAGGCCGACGATGGCGGCGCTGGCTGCAGGCCAGGATGACGAGACTTTCTTGAGGCCGGCGTTCTTCATCGGGGAACCTGTTCCTTGTTTGTGACTGGGATTGCGCTTCCCCAGGCGAAGCTTGGCGGCCGCGACTGGGGCGTTTTTTTGTCGAGAAGCCGGCAGGTCCGAGTTTCCCGCGGCGAGCGGCAGAAAGCATCAATATCGGTTCGCGATCGGCAGCTCCTCGGCCGGGAACAACGTGATCACGCGGCAGCCTTTGTCGGTCACCACGACCTCCTCCTCGATGCGCGCCGCCGAATAGCCGTCCGTGGCCGGGCAATAGGTCTCCAGCGCGAACACCATGCCCTCCTTGATCTCGGTCGGATGGGTGAGCGAGACCACGCGGCTGATGATCGGCCGCTCGTGCAGCGCCAGCCCGAGCCCGTGGCCGAACTGCAGCCCGAAGGCCGACATCTCGTCCGGGAAGCCGAAGTCCTCCGCCTTCGGCCACACGCCGCAGACCCGGTCGGTCGAGACGCCGGGCTTGATCAGGTCGATGGCGCGATCGAGCCATTCGCGCGCGTGCTTGTAGGCATCGTGCTGCACCGGCGTGGCGCGGCCGACATTGAAGGTGCGGTAATAGCAGGTGCGGTAGCCCATGAACGACTGCAGATATGTCGAAGAAGGCCTGGTCGCCCGGCCGCAGCATGCGGTCGGTGAAATTGTGCGGGTGCGGATTGCAGCGCTCGCCCGAGATGGCGTTGATCGCCTCGACGTCGTCGGAGCCGTTCCGGTAGAGGAACTTGTTCACGATTGGCGACGATGTCGTTCTCGCGCACGCCCGGCTTGAGCTGCTCGTAGATCAGGTGATAGGCGCCGTCGACCATGGCGGCGGCGCGGTTGAGCAGCGCGATCTCGTCGGCCGATTCTTGATCTCGCGCGCTTCGAGCATGACCTGCTGGCCGTCCTGCGACCTTGAGGCCGGCCTTCTGCAGCTCGAACATCATCGGCGGCTCGATGATGTCGACGCCGACCGGCATGTCGGCGACGCCGGCCTCGCGGATCAGCGCGGCGATCTCCTCGGCGTGGCGCTTCATCAGCCCGAAGGACGGATCGACGCGTGCCGCGCAGGCCGATCAGGCCGGCCTTGCAGTTCTCCGGCTTGAGCCAGGGCGCGTAAAGCTTGTGGTGCACGGCGGCCGAGCCGAAATCCCACAGGATCGGCTCGCCGTCGCGGGTGAGCAGCGCCCAGCGCGAGAGCTTGTCGCGCTCCCATTCGCCGATCTTGGTCGAGGTGATGTAGCGGATATTGTTGACGTCGAAGACCAGAAGCGCGCCGAGGTCGGATTTCTCCAGCGCCTGCTTGACGCGGCACAAGCGATAGCGGTGCAGCCGGCGGTAATCGACGCGTTCCTCGAAATCGACCCCCATGGTACCCAGCGCCGGCAGCGCGCGGCCCCAATTGTAGCGCGGGTTGATGTCTTCGGCGCTGATCTTGCGGACGGTATCGTCCATGTGGGGCCTCCTTCAGCATCAGGTCATGTGAGCAGCTGCCGCTTGCGGGCGGCGGGCGGCAATGAATTATAGGCGAGCTCCGGGTGCAAGTCCCATCGTCATTCGCGCCTTGCGGTTCGCGCCCGGCCGGATTCGTGGGCTGCTCACAGCGGTTGGGCGCCCCTCCGGCACCATCCCGACATGTTGCAGCCCTCCGCCCCCACCCTCATAATACCCTTGAGGGGGGAGGGGCAGCGCGATGACGATCGTCCCAGGGCTTCTGGCGCCCGCCGGCGAGGTGCCGCGCGAATATAACTTCGCCGCCGATGTTCTGGAAGGCAATCTGCAGGCCGGCCGCGCCCACAAGCCAGCCTATGTGGATCCGCGCGGCAGCTGGAGCTTCGCCGACCTCGCCGATCGGGCGGCGCGCTTCGGCCAGGCATTGCGCGCGCTCGGGGTCCGCCGTGAGGAGCGCATGCTTCTGTGCCTCCTCGACACCATCGATTGGCCGACCGCGTTCCTGGGCGCCGTCAAGTCCGGCGTCATTCCAATTCCGGTCAATACGCTCATGAGCGAGGACGACTGTCGCTTCATGCTGGCCGACAGCAGGGCGCGGGTGCTGGTCGTGTCCGAGGCGATCTATGCAAGGCTCGCGACTGTCATCGAAGCCGATCCGGATCTGGAGCTCGTCATCGTCTCCGGCGAGAATGCGCGCGGCCACCATGGCTTCGAGGATCTGATCGCGCAGGCGCAGCCCGAGGCCTACACGGCGCCGACCACCCGGGATGACATCTGCTTCTGGCTCTATACGTCGGGCTCGACCGGCCAGCCCAAGGGCGCCGTGCATGTCCACGCCGACCTCAAGCTCACCAACGATCTCTATGCGGCCCGCATCCTCGGCCTCACCGATCAGGACGTCTGCTATTCGGCCGCCAAGCTGTTTTTCGCCTACGGGCTCGGCAATGCGCTCACCTTTCCGCTTTCGGCCGGCGCCACCACCATCCTGCTGCCCGAGCGCCCGACGCCCGAGCTGGTGGCGACGCTCATGCGGCGGCATCCGGTGACGGTGCTCTACGGCGTGCCGACCTTCTATGCGGCTTTCCTCGCCAGCGCGGCGGCGCCGCGACGCGACGAGCTCAAGCTGCGGCTGTGCGTCTCGGCCGGCGAGGCCCTGCCGGCGCAGATCGGCTCGCGTTGGCGCGAGCGCTACGGGGTCGATATCCTCGACGGCCTCGGCTCGACCGAGATGCTTCATATCTTCCTGTCGAACCGGCCGGGCGAGGTCAAATACGGCACCACCGGCAAGCCGGTTCCCGGCTATGACGTCAGGCTCGTGGGCGACGGCGGCGAGGCGGTGCGGCGGGGCGAGATGGGCGAATTGCAGGTGCGCGGGCCCACCAGCGCCATCATGTATTGGAACAATCGCGAGCAGTCGCGCGCGACCTTTCTGGGCGAATGGACCCGCTCCGGCGACAAATACATCGAGGACCAGGACGGCTTTTACGTCTATTGCGGCCGGCGCGATGACATGCTGAAGGTCGGCGGCATGTACGTCGCGCCGTTCGAGGTCGAAGGCGCGCTGTGCACGCACCCCGATGTGCTCGAGGCCGCGGTGGTGGCTTGGCCGGACCCGGAGGGCCTGATCAAGCCGAAGGCATTCGTCGTGCTCAAGTCTCCCGGCCACGCCGGGGACGCGCTCGCCCGCGCGCTGCAGGAATATTGCAAATCGAAGCTCGCGCCCTACAAATATCCACGCGCGATCGAGTTCCGCGCCGACTTGCCCAAGACCGCAACCGGCAAGATCCAACGTTTCAAGCTGCGGGCCGAGGCGGCGCCGAAATGAGTTTGCCCCCATGAGGAAGAGCTTCTTTGGGCGAACCTTGCTTGAGATCTCGGAGATCGCGCTCGGCGGCGGCGTCACCGGCGGGATTCTCATCAATGCCAACGAAGCGACCCGCTGGGCGGTGCTGCAGCGCGCCGTCGCCGGCGGCATCAACTGGATCGATACGGCGCCGCTTTACGGCGATGGGGCTTCCGAGGAAACCATCGGGCGCCATCTCGCGGTGCTGTCGCCCCGGCCCCATGTTTCCACCAAGGTGCGGCTCGAACGCGACCACATGGCCGACATCGCCGGCGCCATCGAGCGCAGCCTGGAACAGAGCCTCAAGCGCTTGCAACTCGACCGGGTGGCGCTGTTCCAACTCCACAATCAGATCGGGACCGCGGTGGGCGACCGTCCGCCGCTGTCGACCCGCCAGGTGCTCGGCCCGGTCGCCGACAGTTTCGACCGGCTCAAGGAGCAGGGGCTCATCCAGGCCAGCGGCCTCAGCGTGACCGGCAGCACCAGCGCCTGCCTGGAGGTGATCGAGAGCGGCCGCTTCGACGCCGCCCAGATCTATTACAATGCGATCAATCCGAGCGCGGCCTGGTCGCGCACCGCGCCGGAATGGAACGGCCAGGAGTTCTGCGGCATCATGGCGGCCTGTTGGCGCCTGAACATGGGCATGCTGGCCATCCGCGTCTGGGCCGGCGGCCTGTTGGCGAGCCCGCAGCGCCCCGAGCGGCTCGCCATGATGACCTCCGGCACCGATCTCGACAACGAGGTGCGTTGCGCGGCGGCGGTGCGGACCGCGCTCGGGTCGAGCTACGGCACGCCGGCGCAGGCCGCCCTGCGGTTCACGCTGGGCAATCGCGATCTGTCGAGCCGGGTGATCGGGATTACCGAGCTCGCCCAGCTGGACGAGGCGCTGGCGGCGGTCGAGCGCGGACCGCTGCCGCCCGAGGGCATCGCCAAGCTCGATCAGCTGTGGGCCAACGATTTCTTCGTCAATGCATGAATGGACGCGCGGGTGCCGCAGCGCCGCCGGCGCCGCACCCGGCAGCCGCCGCGACTTGCCATGGGGCGGCATGCATTATAGCCGATGATGATACTTGCGAGATCGAGGCACCCCATGGCCGACGCAGAGCCGAGGATGACCGGCGGCCGGACGCGGATCGATTTCCAGACCGATCCGTCGCGCTACCGGCATTGGAAGCTCAGGCTCGACGGCGAGGTCGCCACCCTGCTGATGGATGTCGACGAGAAGGGGGCCCTCTTCGAGGGCTACGAGCTCAAGCTCAATTCCTATGACCTCGGCGTCGATATCGAGCTCGCCGATGCCATGGAGCGGCTGCGCTTCGAGCATCCGCAGATCAGGGTCATCCTGTTGCGCTCCGGCAAGCCGCGCGTGTTCTGCGCCGGCGCCAATATCCGCATGCTGGCCGGCGCCACCCATGCCCACAAGGTGAACTTCTGCAAGTTCACCAACGAGACCAGGAACGGCATCGAGGACGCAAGCGCGGCCTCAGGCCTCAAGACCATCTGCGTGATCAACGGGACCGGGGCCGGCGGCGGCTATGAGCTGGCGCTGGCGGCCGACCACATCATCCTGGTCGACGACGGTTCCGCGGCGGTGTCGCTGCCGGAGCTGCCGCTCTTGGGCGTGCTGCCGGGCACCGGCGGCCTCACCCGCCTGACCGACAAGCGCAAGGTGAGACGCGACCGCGCCGATGCCTTCTGCACCACCGAGGAAGGCATCCGGGGCAAGCGCGCGGTCGATTGGCGGCTGGTCGACGAGGCGGTGCCGAATTCGAAGCTCGAGGACTGCGTGGCCGCCCGCGCGCGCGAATTTGCCGCCCAGTCCAGCCGCCTGGCAGGCGCGCGCGGGATCAAGCTCGATCCGCTCGCGCGCGAGCGTTCGGAGCGGGGAACCCAATACGGCTCGCTATCGGTCGAGCTCGTGCTTTCCGGGCGGCTCGCCACCGTGACGCTGCGCGGGCCGGCCGCGCCGGCGCCGCCATCCGCCGACGCGATGGTGGCGCTGGGCGCCGCGTTCTGGCCGCTGCGCATCGCGCGCGAGCTCGATGACGCCATTCTCGACATTCGGGCAAACGAGCTCTCGACCGCGGCGATCGTGTTCAAGTCGTGCGGCGATCCGGCTCTGGCGCTGGCCTATGATGCATTCCTCGACGCCCACAGGGATCACTGGCTCACGCGCGAGATCAGGGCATTGTGGAAGCGCGTGCTCAAGCGGGTCGACCTCACCTCGCGCAGCCTGGTGGCGCTGGTCGAGCCGGGCTCGTGCTTTGCGGGCACCCTGGCCGAGCTCGTGCTCGCGGCCGATCGTTCCTACATGCTGATCGGCGCCCGTGCAGGCGACGATGCCCCGCCCGCCGCCATCGCGCTTGCGGAGGTGAATTTCGGCGCCTATCCGATGAGCAACGGATTGTCGCGGCTGGCCAGCCGCTTCCTGGCCGATCCGAGCGATGTCGAGCGGGCGAAGGCGGAACGCGGCCAGCTCCTCGATGCGCCGGCCGCCGAGCGGTTGGGCCTGGTGACCTTTGCGCGCGACGACATCGATTGGCACGACGAGGTGCGGGTGTTCCTCGAGGAGCGCTCAAGCTTCTCGGCCGATGCTCTGACCGGCCTTGAAGCGAACTTGCGGTTCGGCGGCCCCGAAACCATGGAATCGAAAATCTTCGCCCGCCTGACGGCGTGGCAGAATTGGATTTTCCAGCGTCCCAATGCGGTCGGCGAAGCGGGCGCCTTGCGGCGCTACGGCACCGGCCGCAAGCCAAGCTTCGATCCGCGGCGGGTATAATCTTTCTTTCCCTCCCCCTGAAAGGGGGAGGGTGGCGCCCAACGGGTCCGGCCTTTGGCCGGCCCGATGACAGGCTCCGGCGCCGGGTGGGGGTCTCGTCTCCCCGGCAGATTCGGTGCTTGCGGCGAGACCCCCACCCGGATCGCTGCGCGATCCGACCTCCCCCTTGCAGGGGGAGGTAAAGAGTAGAGAGAGCCGGAGGGACCGTGATGCCAGAGATCGGCAATGTCGATTACTCGACCAAGATCCCCAACAATGTCGGCTTGAGCGAGGACCGGCAGGTGCTGCGCGCGCTCGAGGTCTGGTATCCGGGTTTCGTCGATTGGTGGATGCAGATGGGACCGGTCGGCTTCCAGGAGTCCGAGGTCTATCTGCGCACCGCCGTCTCCGTCGACCCCAAGGGTTGGGCCAAGTTCGACTATGTGCGGATGCCGGAATACCGCTGGGGCATCCTGCTTGCCCCGCAGGAAGCCGGCCGCACGATCCCGTTCGGCCGGCATTATGGCGAGGACGCCTGGCAGGAGGTGCCGGGCGAGTACCGCGCCATGCTGCGCCGTCTGGTGGTGATCCAGGGCGATACCGAGCCGGCCTCGGTCGAGCAGCAGCGCCATCTCGGCAAGACCGCGCCCTCCCTCTACGACATGCGCAACGTCTTCCAGGTCAATGTCGAGGAAGCCCGCCACCTGTGGGCGATGGTCTATCTGCTGCACAAATATTTCGGCCGCGACGGCCGCGAGGAGGCGGCCGAGTTGCTGCAGCGCCGCTCCGGCAGCGCCGACAAGCCGCGCATGCTGGGCGCCTTCAACGAGGCGACGCCCGACTGGCTGTCGTTCCACATGTTCACGTTCTTCACCGACCGCGACGGCAAGATGCAGCTCGAAAGCCTTGCCCAGTCCGGCTTCGATCCGCTCTCGCGCACCTGCCGCTTCATGCTGACCGAGGAAGCGCACCACATGTTCGTGGGCGAGACCGGCATCGGGCGCACGCTGCAGCGCACCTGCGAGGCCATGCGCGAGGCCGGCATCGAGGATCCCGACGCCATCGACAAGGTGCGCGGGCTTGGCGTCATCGACCTGCCGACCATGCAGAAGAAGCTCAACCTGCACTACTCGCTGTCGCTCGATCTGTTCGGGTCGGAGGTCTCGACCAACGCCGCCAACGCCTTCAGCTGCGGGCTCAAGGGCCGCTTCCACGAGACCAGGATCGACGACGACCACCGGCTCGAGCAGGCGACCTATCCGGTGCTCAAGCTGGTGGACGGCGCGATCAAGCGCGTCGACGAGCCGGCGCTGACCGCCGTCAACATGCGGCTGCGCGACGACTATACGGCTGATTGCCAGCGCGGGCTCGATCGCTGGAACAAGATCATCGAGAAGAGCGGCGTCGCGCTCCGGCTCGCGCTGCCGCACGTCGCCTTTCACCGCCAGATCGGCGAGTTCCGCGATGTCAAAGTATCGCCGAGCGGGCAGCTTCTCGCTGACGACGCCTGGAGCAAGGGCAAGGACGGCTGGCTGCCTTCGCGCCAGGATGGCGATTTCATCCAGAGCCTGATGCAACCGGTCACCGAGCCGGGCCGGTTCGCGGGCTGGATCGCGCCGCCGCGCGTGGGCATCGACAACAAGCCGGGCGATTTCGAATACGTGAAGATCGCCGCGTAGGGCGCAATCGCTTTATTGCGCCGCTTGGCCACGCCGATGGATTGCGCCGCTTGGTGACGCCGATGGCGCAATAAAACGATTGCGCCCTACTCGGCCGCGGCGCGTGCCGGGCTTGCGTGCACGGAGATCAGATAGTCCATCGCGGCCTGCACGCCGCCCTTGCGGTGGGGAATTCCGGCCAGCGACAACGCCATCTCGGTGGCGGCGAGCGCCCCCAGGATGGTGGCGTCATTGGTGTCGGCGAGATGGCCGATGCGGAACATCTTGCCGGCGAAGCGGCCGAAGCTCATGCCGTAGGAAATGTTGAAATGCTCGAGCGCGAGGTTGCGGAAGGCGTCGGCGTCATGGCCCTCCGGCACCATCACGGCGGTGACGGTGGGCGAATAGTATTTGGGATCGCGGCACATGATCTCGAGGCCCCAGCCGCGCACCGCCCGCCTGGTCGCCTCGGCCAGCCGGTTGTGGCGCGCGAACACGTTCTCCAGCCCCTCCTCGTGCAGCATGTCGATCGCCACCGCCAGGCCCTGCAGCATGTTGGTGGCGGGCGTGTAGGGGAAGAAGCCGATCTTGTTCATGTTGAGCACGTCCTCCCAGGACCAGAAGGACTTGGGGGACTTCGAGCTCTTCGACGCCGTGATCGCCTTGTCGCTGATGGCGTTGAACGACATGCCGGGCGGCAGCATCAGGCCTTTCTGCGCGCCTCCCACGCTGACATCGACGCCCCATTCGTCATGCCGATAGTCGGTGGAGGCGAGCGACGAGATGGTGTCGACCATGAGCAGCGCCGGATGGCCCACGGCGTCGATCGCCTTGCGGATGGGCGCGATCGGCGAGAGGCAGCCGGTCGCGGTCTCGTTGTGCAGCACGCAGACCGCCTTGATCTCGTGCGCCTTGTCCTTGCGCAGGTGTTCCTCGATCGCCGCCGGATCGGCGCCGGTGCGCCAGTCGGTGGCGATGAACTCCGGCTTGAGCCCGAGCTTGACCGCCATGTTCTTCCAGAGCGTGGCG
The DNA here is from genome assembly GCA_963725185.1 of uncultured Alphaproteobacteria bacterium. Classification (GTDB taxonomy): domain Bacteria; phylum Pseudomonadota; class Alphaproteobacteria; order Rhizobiales; family Xanthobacteraceae; genus VAZQ01. The sequence continues at coordinate 268,118 of CAVRXO010000006.1, read as the reverse complement.
AACTGGCCGGTCTCCACCATCAGCACGCGGTCCCCGGGCGAGAGGGCGTTGACCAGGGCGGCCTCCCAGGCGCCGGTGCCGGTCGCGGTGTAGATGATGACCGGATTGGCGGTCTTGAAGATGGTCTTGATGCCTTCGAGCGCGCGCTTGGCCAGGGCGGAGAATTCCGGGCCGCGGTGGTCGATGATCGGCGTATCCATCGCCCGCAGGACGCGATCCGGGATCTGGGTCGGTCCCGGGATCTGCAGGAAATGGCGGCCGGCCATGCGCGAGGCGTTCTTGCTCATCAGAGGTTTCCTTGGAAACGGATGGATTCCAACACGTTGAAAGGGCGGCGGCCGTGCGCGCGCGGAGGGGAGCAGCCGGGCCGGTCCGCAACTTGCCGCCATGAAGGACGAATGCGAGAGTCAGTCAAGCCTCTTGTCTTGAGGTCAACCCTGTTGCGTTAAGGACACTTGAAAGCCTCGAACTCTTACTTGTCCCGGCCATAGCGCGTTGAAGACGCGCGTGAACGCGCTATTGAGCCGGGACCGTACCAACCTCTGAGTTTGTAACGGTCCCGGCTCAAGGCCCGGACAAACGAGATTCTTGCACTGATCGGGATCGCGCCATGGCGGCGACCATACGGCCGGGATTGGAGCGGCGGCTCAAGGCGGAGCTGGCCGGTGAGGTGCGGTTCGACCGCTTCGCCCGCGGCCGCTATGCGACCGACGCCTCGCACTACCAGATGATGCCGGTGGGCGTCGTTTTGCCGCGCACGATGGCCGAGGCCGAGCGCGCCATTGCGCTGGCGCGCGAAGCGGGCGTCACGGTGCTGCCGCGCGGCGGCGGGACCTCGCAATCCGGTCAGACGGTCAACCAATCGCTCGTCATCGATTGCTCGAAATATCTCGATCGCGTGGTCGAGCTCGATGTCGCCAACGCCCGCTGCGTGGTCGAGCCCGGCATCGTGCTCGACGAGCTCAACCGGCGGCTCAAGCCCCATGGCCTGTGGTTTCCGGTCGACATCTCCACCGCCTCGCGCGCCACCATCGGCGGCATGGTGGGCAATAATTCCTGCGGCGCCCGTTCGCTCCGCTACGGCAATACGCGCGAGAACGTGCAGTCGATCGATGCGGTGCTGGCTGACGGCGCGAGCGCGCATTTCGGTCCGATCGCGCGCGACCTGTCGAATGTTCCCCCGTCCTCGCCGCTGCGGCCGCTGGCGCACGACCTGCTCGCGCTCGCGGCCGCGCAGGCGCAGGAGATCGAAGCCAGGTTCCCCAAGGTACAGCGGCGGGTCGGCGGCTATAATCTCGATGCCCTGGTGCCGGGCCGCAACGATCTCAATCTCGCCCACATCCTGGTCGGGTCGGAGGGCACGCTCGCCTTCTCGACCCGGATCGAGCTCAAGCTTGCGCCGCTGATCGGCGCGCGCGCGGTGGGGGCCTGCCATTTCGGCAGCTTCCACCAGGCCATGGACATGGCCCAGCACATCGTCAAGCTCGGCCCGATCGCGGTCGAGCTGGTCGATCGCACCATGCTCGGCCTGGCGCGCGAGATCGCCATGTTCCAGCCGACGGTCGAGGCGGTGGTGCGCGGCGATCCCGAAGCGATCCTGTTCGTCGAGTTTGCCGAAAGCGAGCCGGGCGAGAACGTGCGACGCCTGCGCCGGCTCGACGAGCTGATGCACGATTTCGGATTCTCCTGGGAGAACGCCGGCGCGCATTGGGGCGGCGTCGTGGAGGTGCTCGATCCCAGGCTGCAGGCCGCCGTCACCGAGATGCGCACGGCCGGGCTCAACATCATGATGTCCATGAAGGAGGCGGGCAAACCGATCTCCTTCGTGGAGGACTGCGCGGTCCCGCTCGAGCATCTCGCCGACTATACCGCCGGGCTGACCGAGATTTTCGAGCAGAACGGCACGCGCGGCACCTGGTACGCGCATGCCTCGGTCGGCTGCCTGCATGTGCGGCCGGTGCTCAACCTGCGTCTCGAGAAAGACGTCGCCGCCATGCGGGCGATCGCCGAGGAGGCGTTCGCGCTGGTGCGCGCCTACAAGGGCTCCCATTCGGGCGAGCACGGCGACGGCATCGTGCGCTCGGAGTTTCATCCTGCCATGTTCGGCGAGCGCCTGGCCGGCGCTTTCGAGGAAGTGAAGGACCGCTTCGACCCCGACGGCCTGTTCAATCCCGGCAAGATCGTGCGGGCGCCGAAATTCGACGACCGCAACTTGCTGCGCTACGGGCCGAGCTACCACGCCGCCGAGATGCGCACGCAACTCGACTGGTCCGCCTATCCGGGTGCGGGGGGCGGTTTCCAGGGCGCGGTCGAGATGTGCAACAACAACGGCGCCTGCCGGTCGACCGGCAGCGGCGTCATGTGCCCGAGCTATCGGGTCACCCGCGAGGAGCGCGACGTGACGCGCGGGCGCGCCAATTCGTTGCGGCTTGCGATCACCGGCCAGCTCGGCGAGGGCGCGTTTGCGTCCGACGAGATGGCGGAGACCATGAAGCTCTGCATCTCCTGCAAGGCCTGCCGGCGCGAATGCCCGACCGGGGTCGATATGGCGCGCATGAAGATCGAGGTGCAGGCCGCGCGCGCCGCCCAGCATGGGCTGTCGCTGCATGACCGGCTGGTGGGCTACCTGCCGCGCTACGCGCGCTTCGCGGCGAGACTGCCGTTCCTGCTCAACCTGCGCAACGACAGCGCGGGGCTGGCCAAGCTGTCGCAGACATTCACCGGATTTGCCGCGCACCGAAAGCTGCCGCGCTGGCGCGCGGATCGGTTCCGCGAGCCGGACGGCGCCGCCGTCGCCGCGTACCCGGGCACAGGCGGTGAAGCAAATCGCGAAGTGGTGTTGTTCGCCGATACCTTCAACCGCTATTTCGAGCCGGAGAATATCGAAGCCGCGCTGCGGGTGCTGGAGGCGGCCGGCTACCGGGTGCATTGGCCGAAACCGCTTGCCGGCGGCCGCCCGCTTTGCTGTGGACGCACCTTCCTGTCGGTCGGGCTGGTCGAGGAGGCGCGCGCGGAGGCCGAGCGCACGGTCGCGGCGCTCGCCCCCTATGTGGCGCGCGGCATCGACGTGGTCGGGCTGGAGCCGAGCTGCCTCTTCGGCTTCCGCGACGAGATTCCGGCGCTGCTGCGCAGCGAGCCGGCGCGGCAGCTGGCCGCCCATGCGCTGACTTTCGAGGAATTCGTCGCCGGCGCGGCGGAGCGGTTCAAGCCGGCGCTCAAGCCGGTCGCCGCCCGTGCGCTGCTGCACGGCCATTGCCATCAGAAATCCTTCGGCACCATGGAGGCGGTGGCGTCGACGCTGCGGCTGGTGCCGGAGCTGGCGGTCGAGGCGGTCGAGTCGAGCTGTTGCGGCATGGCGGGCGCCTTCGGCTACGGCGCCGACACCATCGACGTCTCGCTCAAGATGGCGGAGCTGTCGTTGCTGCCGGCCGTGCGCGCGGCCGCCGCCGACACGCTCGTGGTCGCGTCCGGAACGTCATGCCGGCATCAGATCAAGGACGGCAGCGGCCGCGAGCCGCTGCATGTGGCGCGCGTGCTGGCCATGAGCGTCGCGGCGGGTGCGTAGGGCGGGTTCGCTTTAACCCGCCATCTTAACCCGCCATCTCGCGCGGCAAGGCGGGTTGCGGCAAGGCGGGTTAAAGCGAACCCGCCCTACGCCGATCCCGGCGGCACGCGCGCGGGCGCGGCCAGCTCCAGCCGGTCATAGCCGTTGAGGCGGTAGAGCAGGATCGAGACGAGCCAGCTCACCGCGAAAATGCCGATGATGAGATAGCCGAGCATGCCGAAATTGTCGTTGAGGCTCGCCACGGCGTCCCAGAAACCGCCTTGCAGACCGAGTTTGTCGGCCGAGAGGCCGAGCGCTTCCACGCCGCCGACGATGACGGCGACCAGCACCGACACGAAGGTGATGGTCAGGTTGTAGTAGAGCTTGCGAATGCGGCTTCACGAACGCCCAGCCGTAGGCGCCGACCATCAGGACGCTGTCGGTGGTGTCGATCAGCGTCATGCCGGCGGTGAACAGGGCCGGAAACACCAGGATCGACCAGATCGACACTCCGCCCGCCGCCTCCGCGGCCGAGATGCCCAGCAGGCCGACCTCGGTCGCCGTATCGAAGCCGAGCCCGAACAGGAAGCCCAGCGGATACATGTGCCAGCTCGCGCTCGATCAGGCGGAACAGCGATCGGCACGCCCGCGCGAACAGGCCGCCGCCCGCCATCATGAGATCGAGCTCCTCGTCGCCGACGGCGTCGCCGTTCTTGACGCGCCGGAACGCCCGATAGACGTTGGCCAGGATGACCAGGTTGATGGTCGCGATGAGGAGCAGGAAGGCTGCCGATATCGCGGTGCCGATCACGCTCCCGATCGGTCTGCAAATCCGCGAACCGCTCCTTGAAGGCCGTCGCCGTCACGGCGACGCCGATCGACGCCAGCACCACCACGGTCGAATGGCCGAGCGAAAAGTAGAGGCCGGCCGCCAGCGGACGCTTGCCCTCCTGCATGAGCTTGCGCGTCACATTGTCGATCGCGGCGATGTGATCGGCATCGACCGCATGCCGCAGGCCGAAGCCGTAGGCCAGGAACGCGGTGCCGAGCAGCACCGGATAGTCGTGGAAGGCGCTCAGCGCCCACGCCCACGCGGCCACGTTCACGGCGATCAGGAGCCCATAGATGGCGACGATCCGCCCGCGCAGGGTCGAGGCGCCGTCGCTGAAGGCGTGCAGCAGCGCGTTTGGAAAAAAAGCTTTCGGCAGGGGTGCTTTGGACACGGACACTTTCGGCGACACTTTCGGCACGGCTCAATGCCCGGAGCCGGGGCATCAGTAAGATCAATTACAGGAATCATCCTACCGGCCACAAGACGGCCGGGCAAGCATCCGGACCAAAAGCGATAGGACTGCAAGCCGCTTGGCTCACCTCTCGCCCAAGAGCGTGTGGCCTGGCTGGGTGCCGTCGTTGCTCTCAGGCCGAGCGCCGCGGGCGCGGTGCGGGGTGCCGATGCGGATGCGCGTGGTGCTCGTCGTGTCCGCCAGGATGGGGGTTGGCCAGGACGTCGGTGGGGACGACCATCACCCTGCCGTGGCGGACCCCGCGCTCGGCGATCACGTGCTCGGCGAACTTGCGGACCTTGTCGGTCTTGCCGCGCAGGATCGTCACCTCCATGCAGCTGTCGTGGTCGAGGTGGGCGTGCATCGAAGCCAGCGACAGCTCGTGATGGTCATGGAACGTGTCGGCGAGCCGCTTGGACAGCTGGCGCGCCGCGTGATCGTAGACGTAGACCAGCGCCGCCACGCAGTCGCGCTGCCGGTCGAGGCCTTCGGCTGCCTCGCGGATGCCGGCTCTCGCCAAGTCGCGGATCGCCTCCGAACGGTTCTGGTAGCCGTGGGCCGCGATGATCCGGTCAAGCTCGGTCATCAGCTCGTCGTCGATCGTGATGGTCACTCGCTGCATGGAAATCTCGCGGTCTCACGGGTTGCCAGCGGAAATCAGCAACCGGTGTAGTCCTTATTCGCAGCGCTGGCCAATCTTCGGGTGCCGCCGCCGGCGCCAGCGGGAACCGCCGACCGGCAGACCAAACGCAAGCCCGCCCGGACCGAGGTCCGAGCGGGCCGCGTGAACCGACGCGGGGTGGATGGGGGCGCACGCGCCGATCACAAACCTCGAAAAACTGCTGGGCGGCAGATCCTTGACCAAAGAGGGGACGTCGAAGGCGGTTTGAACTCGTGGCCGGAGCGGCCGAACATGCATTGGTCGCAGCCGATGCCCGGCAGGTTCACCCTCTTGTCGGGGGAGCCAAAAAAAGACTTTAGTATTTCAAATTCCTCCTGAATTTTTGCTCGGCCGCATATGCGCACCTCCATGGCCCACCAATCCACGCCGGCCGTTCGCCTCCGCGAGGCGAAAGCCGCCGACCTTGATGCCCTCGACGCGCTCGAGCATCGCGTCTTTGCCACCGACCACCTCTCCCGCCGCAGCCTGCGGCACTTTCTGTGCTCGCCGAGCGCCGTGGTGCTCGTGGCCGAGCACGAGGGCGATCTCGCCGGCACCGCCATCGTTCTGTTCCGGCCGCGCTCGGCGGTGGCGCGGCTTTATTCGATCGCGGTCGCGCCGCATAAGGGCGGGCGCGGCATCGGGCCCATGCTGCTGGCGGCCGCGGAAGCCGCCGCGGTCGAGCGCGGCTGCGGCGCGATCCGCCTGGAGGTGCATGAGACCAATGCGAAGGCGATCGCGCGCTACCGCAAGAGCGGCTACCGGGAATTCGGCCGGCACGCCGGCTATTACGAGGACGGCGGCGATGCGCTGCGATTTGAGAAGCCGTTGGCGCCGGCGCCGGCTGCGCTCAAGGCGGTGCCGCGCTACTTCCATCAGACGACGGAGTTTACCTGCGGGCCGGCCTGTATCATGATGGCGCTGGCCTGGGCGGACCGGTCGTTCAAGCCGGGGCCGGTGTTCGAGTTCCAGCTCTGGCGGGACGCCACCACCATCTTCCTCGCCTCGGGACTGGGCGGATGCGAGGTCTATGGCCTGGCTGTGACGCTCAAGCGACGGGGCCTCGAGCCGGAAATTCATGCCAGCCGCGCCGGACCGTATTTTCTCGAGACCGTCAATTCCGCCGACAAGCGGCGTGTCATGGAGGTGACACAGGCCGAGTTCCGTCGGGAAGCTCGCGCACTGGATATCCCCACCCACCTGGCGCCGGCGGGCGAATCGGTTCTCATGCGCGCTTTCGACGAAGGGAAAGTGGCCATCGTGCTGATTTCAGGCTATCAGATGGCGGGCAGGGGACAGCCGCACTGGGTATTTGCGTTCGGCCGCAAGGGACGGCACATTCTCCTGCACGATCCGGCAGCCAACAGAGACGAACATGGAAAGGCGATTGCGCCTGAGACCTACGCGGTGCCCTGGGCCGCGTTCGAGCGCATGACCCGTTTGGGTCGCGACCATCTCAGCGCGGCGATCGTCATCCGGAAAGGACCTTCACGATGACCGGCTGGGTCATTCTGGTCGACCAGCCCAAAGACCTCCCCAACGCCGAGACTCCGCACAAGGTGATCACGACGAGCGAATACCTCGCGCGTCCCCGCCTGTTCGATGTCGGCCGGCCCAAGCTCGTCAACCTGGCGCGCTCCTATGCGTATCAGTCGAAGGGCTATTATGCCTCGCTGCTGGCGGAAGCGCGCGGCCACCGGGTGGTGCCCACCGTCGAGACCATGCTGGAGCTGCGCGAGGCCAAGCTCTACGAGCACGCGCTGCCGGATCTCGAGGACGAGCTCAATCGCTGCGCGCGCCGGGCCGATTTCCAGCTCGAGGGCGAATTCAAGCTCCTGGTCTGCTTCGGCATCGCCCGCGACCCGCGCTTCGAATCGTTCGGGCGGCTGTTGTTCGACTGGTTTCGCTGTCCGGCGCTGGAGGTCATCGTCGAGCCCGGCGAATGGCTTTCGATCGAGCGCATCCGGCCGCGCAACATCACCCGGCTCGCCAACGGCGAGGGCCTCGTTCCTGCGCGAGGCGCTGCATCAGCATACCAAGCGCGATTGGCGCGATCCCAAGGCGCGCACGATCGCCAAATACGACCTGGCGGTGCTGTACGATCCGAACGAGAAGATGCCGCCCTCCTCGGCGGCCTCGATCAAGCATCTGGCGCGCATCGCCGAGAAGCTGTCCGTCGACGTCGAGCCGATCACCCGCCGGCAACTGGCCGAGCTCGCCGAATACGACGGGCTGTTCATTCGCGAGACCACCTCGATCGACAACCACACCTATCGGTTCGCCCGCCGCGCCTGGCAGGAAGGCATGCCGGTCATCGACGATCCGATCTCGATGATCCGCTGCACCAACAAGGTGTTCCTGATGGAGCTGCTCGGCTCCAACCAGGTGCCGACGCCGCCCACCGTCATGCTGGCCGATGCCGGCGACCTGCCGCGGGCCATGGACGAGCTCGGCCTGCCGCTGGTGGTGAAGATCCCCGACGGCTCGTTCTCGCGCGGCGTCCACAAGGTGCATTCGCTGGAGGAGTTCAAGCGCATCGCCGACGAGCTGTTCGAGGAGACCGATCTGCTGCTGGCGCAGAAGTTCATGCCGACCGAGTTCGACTGGCGGGTGGGCGTGCTCGCCGGCGAGCCGTTGTTCGTCTGCCAATACCGCATGGCGCGCGGCCACTGGCAGATCGTCAAGCACGGCGCCGACGGCTCCTCGCGCGAGGGCGGCTTCCGCACCTTCGAGATCGATCAGGCGCCGCGCGAGCTCATCGACATCGCGGCGCGCGCCGCCCGGCCGATCGGCGAGGGCTTCTACGGCGTCGACGTCAAGCAGACCGACCAGGGCTTTGTCGTCATGGAAGTCAACGACAATCCCAACCTCGAGCACGGCATCGAGGATCAGGTCGGCAAGGACGAGATCTGGATCAGGCTCTTGCGCTGGTTCATCGAGCGCTTCGAGCAATAGGAGCGAGTTATGATTCCTTTCGTAGGGCGCAATCGCTTTATTGCGCCATCAGCCCCGCCAAAAACCTCGATGCCCATGGCCTGGCTGAGCGGCGCAATAAAGCGATTGCGCCCTAGGGCTGGCGCCATTTGCAGCGCCTTGGTCATGATCGCCTTCGCCGCCCATCCGGCGGCCGCCCAAACGCTCGACAAGGTTTCCTTCGGCACCAACTGGGTGGCGGAGGCCGAGCACGGCGGCTTCTATCAGGCGCTGGCCGACGGCACCTACAAGCGCTACGGGCTCGACGTCACCATCGTGCCGGGCGGGCCGAACGTGAACAACCGCATCCTGCTGCCGGTCGGCAAGATCGACTTCTTCATGAGCGCCAATACGCTGCAGTCGTTCGACGCGGTGGAGCAGAATGTTCCGACCCTGGCGGTCGCCGCCATGTTCCAGAAGGACCCGCAGGTGCTGATCGCGCATCCGGGCGTGGCGAAATTCGAGGATCTCAAGGGGCTGACGCTGTTCGTCTCCAAGGAGGGCATCGCCAGCTACTTCCAGTGGCTCAAGGCCGATTACGGCTTCAGCGAAGCGCGCGTGAAGCCCTACACGTTCAATCCGCAGCCGTTTCTCGCCGACCAGAGCAGCGCCATGCAGGGCTATGTGACGTCGGAGCCCTATGCGATCGAGACGCAAGGGCCACTTCAAGCCGCAGGTGTTCCTGCTCGCCGACCATGGCTTTAACGCCTATTCGACCCTGATCGAGACGCGCCGCGACCTGGTCGCGCAGAAGCCCGATCTGGTGCAGCGCTTCGTCGATGCCTCGATCGTCGGCTGGTACAACTACATCTACGGCGACAACAAGCCCGGCAATGATCTCATCAAGAAGGGCAATCCGGAGATGACCGACGCGTTGCTCGCCTATTCGGTCGCCAAGATGAAGGAATACGGCATCGTCGATTCCGGCGACACCTTAACGCTCGGCATCGGCGCCATGACGGACGCGCGCATGAAAAGCTTCTTCGACAAGATGGTTCGCGCCGGCGTGGTCAAGAGCTCGATCGATCTCAGCCGTGCCTATACGTTGGCCTTCGTGAACAAGCGCGTCGGCATCGACTTGCGGCCGAAGAATTGAAATGTCCGCGGCTTGTAGCCTGGATGGAGCGAAGCGAAATCCAGGAATCCTGCCCCCGCGTTGCGCCATAGCTCGCAAAGGCCCGCGCAAACCCCCTGATGCGGGCTGCGCCTGCGATGCCAAGTGAAGATCCCGCCCCGTCTCCGATCGTTGCGTTGCGCAACGTGCGCAAGGCCTTTCCCAACGGGGTCGTCGCGCTCGATGGCTTCGACCTGTCGGTGCGGCCGGGGGAGTTTCTCACGCTGCTCGGGCCCTCCGGCTGCGGCAAGTCGACCGCGCTGCGCATCGTCGCCGGGCTGAGCGAGCCCGACAGCGGCGCGGTCGAATGGTCGGGTGCGCAGGGCGGCGCCAACAAGCGCGCAAATCGGCTTCGTGTTCCAGGAGCCGACCTTGATGCCGTGGGCGACCGTCGCGGCCAATGTGCGCCTGCCGTTGCGGCTCTTGGACGCCGAGGCGGACGCGCCGGCGAAGATCGGCGCGGCGCTCGATCGGGTGGGCCTTGCCGCCTTCGCCCGCGCCTATCCGCGCGAATTGTCCGGCGGCATGAAGATGCGCGCTTCGATCGCGCGCGCGCTGGTCACCGAGCCGAAGCTGCTGTTGATGGACGAGCCGTTCGCGGCGCTCGACGAGATCACCCGCTTCCGGCTCAACAACGATCTCCTCACGCTCTGGCAGACGCTGGGCAAGACCGTCGTGTTCGTCACCCATTCGGTGTTCGAGTCGGTCTATCTCTCGAGCCGCATCGTCGTCATGACGCCGCGGCCGGGCCGGGTCTTCCGCGAGCTCGTCATCGCTGCGCCCTATCCGCGCGACGAGCGCTTCCGCACCTCCGCCGAATATGTGGGCTGGTGCCGGATGGCATCCGAAGCCCTGGCGGACGCCATGGCGACGAGGGCCGAATGAGCGCGCCCCGCAATCCGGCGCAAGACCGCGCGCACGCTCGCGCCCGCCGCGACCAGGCGGCGCGCATCCTCTTGCCGTTCGGCGTGCTCGCCCTCGGCGTCCTGGGCTGGGACCTGGTGGTGCGCATCGAGGCCATTCCGCCCTATGTGCTGCCGGGTCCGGGGCTTGTTTTCGCGACCCTGTGGTCCGACCGGGCGCTGCTCTTCGATTCGCTTCTGGTCACGCTCACCACGACGCTCGAGGGCTTTGGGCTGGCGCTCCTCGGCGGCATCGGCCTGGCGGTGCTGTTCAACCAGTCGCGCCTCATCGAATATTCGCTCTATCCCTATGCGGTGATCCTGCAGGTGACCCCGATCGTGGCCATTGCGCCGCTGCTGCTCATCTATCTGCCGCAGCCGGCGGCGGTGCTGGCCTGCGCCTGGATCGTCGCCTTCTTTCCGGTCCTGGCCAATACCACGCTCGGCCTGAGCTCGGTCGATCGCAATCTCGCCGACCTGTTTGCCCTTTACGGCGCGTCGCGCTGGCAGGTGCTGCGCCGGCTCAAGTTCCCGGCCGCCATGCCGTATATCCTGGGCGGCATGAGGATCGCGGGCGGGCTGTCGCTGATCGGCGCCGTGGTGGCCGAGATCGCGGCCGGCTCGGCCGGGGCCGGCTCGGGATTGGCCTACCGGATCGCGGAATCCGGCTACCGGCTCAATATTCCGCGCATGTTCGCGGCGCTGCTGCTGCTGTCGGCCGCCGGCATCGTCATCTTCTTTGCGCTCTCGCTGCTCTCGCATCTCCTCCTGCGCCGCTGGCACGAAAGCGCCATCGGCCCGGACCGCTGAAGGCTGCCGCATCTTCACATCCACCTGAAAGCAGGGCAATCGCATTTGAATTTTGTTGTTTGGCAGGGCGGTGCCTTTTCCCTCCCCCTGAAAGGGGGAGGGTGGCGCCGAAGGCGCCGGGTGGGGGTCTCGCCACAAGCGCCGAATTCGCGACGGGGCGGGACCCCCAACCGGATCGCTACGCGATCCGACCTCCCCCTTGCAGGGGGAGGTAGAGAGAGGGCCTCCATCGCCTTTCCCCCGTTGACAATTTTTGCCGGCAACCGCTGATACGAGCCCACACGAGGCGATCACGGCGATCCCCGCCGCCGGTCCGAGGATCATGAATGGCAAACCTAGCGACTGCTGCGCCCGAGGCGCGCCCGGGCATCAATGACGATATCGGCGAGGAGCTGCGGCTGCGGCTCTATCGGACGCAATTCGAGCTGCGCGAGGCCGAGCAGCGCGCCTTCGATCTCTTTCTGCAGAACCTGGTCAAGGGCACCAGCCACCTCTCGCTCGGCCAGGAGGCGGTGGCGGCCGGCTTTGCGGTCGCCATGCAGCCCGGCGACCTCTCGTTCTGCACCTATCGCGGCCATGCCCACACGCTTGCGCGCGGCGTGCCGATCGAGCAGGTGCTGGGCGAGCTGATGCAGCGCGACAACGGCCTCATGCGCGGCAAGGGCGGCTCCATGCATCTGACCTCGGTCGAGCACGGCGTGATGGGCTCCTATGCGATCATCGGCGCGCATCTGCCGATCGCCTGCGGGGCCGCCTGGCGGGCCCAGTACAAGGGCCAGAAGGACGTCTCGGTCTGCTTCTTCGGCGACGGCACCACCAATATCGGGGCCTTCCACGAGGCGCTGAACTTCGCGGCGGTCTGGAAGCTGCCGGTGATCTTCGTGTGCGAGAACAACCTCTACATGGAATACACGCCGATCGCCGACGTCACCGCGGTGCCGCACCCGGCGGCCGACCGGGCCGCCGCCTATGGGCTCGAGCGCATCGTCATCGACGGCAACGATGCCGACGTCGTCTATCGCACCGCGTCCGCCGCCTACGAGAAGGCGCGCGCCGGTCTCGGTCCCTCGCTGATCGAATGCCTGACCTACCGGCACAGCGGCCATTCGCGCGCCGATCCGGCCAAGTACCGGCCCGAGGGCGAGCTCGAGAACTGGAAGGAGCGCGATCCGATCAAGATCTACCGCGAGCGCCTGCGCGCAGTTCGGCATCGGCGAGGACGCAATCGCGCGCCATCGAGACCGATGTGCGCCGCGCGGTCGACGAGGCGACCGAGAAGTGCAAGGCGGCGCCGCCGCCCTCGCCCGATATCCTGACCACCGACGTCTATGCCGACGGGGGCTTCGCATGGCGGAACTGACCTATCGCGACGCGGTGGCGCGCGGCATCGCGCAGGAGATGGCGCGCGATCCCGACGTGGTCTTCCTCGGCGAGGACGTGGCCAAGGCCGGCGGCGTGTTCAAGGCGACGGTCGGGCTGCTCGAGCAGTTCGGGCCGCTGCGGGTGCGCGACACGCCGATCTCCGAGCAGGCGATCCTGGGCGCCGCCATGGGGGCGGCGATGACCGGCCTGAAGCCGATCGCCGAGATCATGTTCTCGGATTTCTTCGCGGTCTGCTTCGACTACATCGCCAACGAGTTCGCCAAGAGCCGCTACATGACCAACGGCCAGGTCAAATGCCCGCTGGTGGTGCGCACCGGCAACGGCGCCGGCTCGCGCTTCGGCGCCCAGCACAGCCAGAGCGTCGAGAACTGGTGCATGATGATCCCCGGCCTCAAGGTGGTGGCGCCCTCGACCCCGCGCGACGTGATCGGCCTGCTGGCGGCCGCCGTGCGCGATCCCGATCCGGTGATCTTCTTCGAGCACAAGTCGCTCTATGCCGACCAAGGGCGAGGTGCCGGACGGCGAGATCGTCGATACGCTCGGCACCGCCAAGATCGTGCGGCCGGGCCGCGACGCCACCATCCTGGCGCTCGCCCTGATGGTGCCGCGCGCCCTGCAGGCGGCCGACAAGCTCAAGGCCGAGCACGGCATCGATTGCGAGGTCGTCGACGTGCGCTCGCTGGTGCCGCTCGACACGCAGACCATCCTCGGCTCGGTCGCCCGCACCCACCGGCTGTTCACGGTCGAGGAGAATCCGCGGCTGTGCGGCTGGGGCGCCGAGATCGTCTCGATCGTCGCCGACGAGGCGTTCTACGATCTCGACGGACCGCCGGTGCGCATCACCACGCCGCACATTCCGCTGCCGGCCGCCGACATCCTGGAAGACCTCGCGCTGCCGAGCGCCGATCGCATCGCCGAGCGCGTCCGGCGCTCGCTGGAGAGTTGAGCGGGCCTTTCGCGGTGCGCCCTCACGGATTTTGTTGTCGCGGCGGATTGAGGGCATCGCGCACGGTCTCGGGCGCTCGGGCGATGACGGTTAGGTAGGCTCGCGCCGCCTGGTCGGGCTCGACGCGGCCCTGCTCCCAGTCGCGCAGCGTCCCGATCGGGATGTGAAAGCGTGCCGCAAAATCTTCCTGGCTGAGGCCGAGGGCGCGCCGGATGATCCTCGCCTGCGGGGTGCGTTTCATGCGAGCGAGATCTTCTTCGGTCAGGGGTCGCGCGTCGGGATCGTCAAGTGCCGCTTGATGGCGCTGCGCCTCGGTCATGGCGTCGAAACGGCTCCAGTCGATCTTGGAGGATCCGGTGCGCTTAGGCGTTGTCTTCATGGTATCGGCGTCTTTCATGAGGCTCGGCTCCGCGTGCAGAGATGATGCGAATGGTGCCGTTGCGTAACGTGTAGACCACGTAGAGGATGCGGCCGTCGACCACGCCAAGGATGCTATAACGGTCCTCGCCGTAGTCCTCGCGGTCATCGAGGCGCTCAGTGGCGAAGGGATCCTCGAAAACCTTCCTGGCCACCTCGAAACTTACGCCGTGGTCGGCATAGTTTTGGGCGGCCTTGGCATCGTCCCATTCAAACCCGCCTTCGTTCATAATACTACGGATTAGCCGTAGTCTGTCAAGGAGTCCAGAGCGCAATGTTGACAGCGGCCCGAGCAGGGGCGACGTGTGCGCTTCCAGATGAGTGCGAGAACCAATCCGATGTATGACAATCTCACCGCCAACGTTCCGACCGATCTGTGGATCGGCGGTAAATGGCGCAAGGCTTCCGATCAGGGCCGCTTCGACGTCATCGATCCGGCGACCGAGAACACGATCGCCTCGGTGGCGAGCGCGACCGTCGATGATGCCAAGGCCGCGGTCGATGCCGCGAGCCTGGCCTTCGAAGGCTGGGCCGGCAAGAAGCCGCGCGAGCGCGCCGAGATCTTGCGCAAGTCCTACGAGCTGATCATGCGCGACGCCGAACGGCTCGCCAAATTGATCACGCTCGAGAACGGCAAGGCGCTCCCCGATTCGCGCGGCGAGGTCGCCTATGCGGCCGAGTTCTTTCGCTGGTTTGCCGAGGAAGCGGTGCGCAATCTCGGCCAGGTCTCGCGCGCGCCGGCCTCCGGTGCCCGCATCCTGGTGCAGCACAAGCCGGCCGGCGTCGCGGTGCTGGTGACGCCGTGGAACTTCCCGGCCGCGATGGCGACCCGCAAGATCGGGCCGGCGCTGGCGGCCGGCTGCACGGTGGTGCTCAAGCCCGCCTCCGACACGCCGCTCACCATGCTGGCCTTGATGCCGATCCTGGAGGAGGCGGGCGTGCCGGCCGGCGTCGTCAACGTCATCCCGTCGCGCTCGTCCGGCAAGGTCGTGAGCACGATGCTGCACGATCCGCGCGTGCGCGTGATCTCCTTCACCGGCTCGACCGAGGTCGGGCGCAAGCTCTTGCACGAGGCGGCCGACAACGTGGTGCGGCCGGCCATGGAGCTCGGCGGCAACGCGCCTTTCATCGTGTTCGAGGATGCCGATATCGATGCCGCCATCGAAGGCGCCATGGTCGCCAAGATGCGCAACATGGGCGAAGCCTGCACCTCGGCCAACCGCTTCTATGTGCACGAGAAGGTGCATGACGAATTTGCCCGCAAGCTCACCGCCAAGATGGCGGCGTTCCGCATGGGCAATGGGCTCGACGAAGGCGTGACGCTCGGCCCGCTGGTGAACGCGGAGGCCAGGCAAAAGGTGACCGAGTTGGTCGAGGACGCGGTCAAGAAAGGCGCGAAGGTTCTCACCGGCGGCAAGGCGGCGGACGGGCCGGGCTTCTTCTACCCCGCGACCGTGCTCGACGGCGTGTCGGATTCAGCCGACCTGCTGCGCGAGGAGATCTTCGGGCCGGTGGCGGCACTGCAGACCTTCCGGTCCGAGGACGAGGTGGTCCGCCGCGCCAACGATACCGAGTATGGCTTGATCGCCTATCTCTATACCCGCGATGCTTCGCGCGGTCTGCGGGTCTCCGAGCGGCTCGACTTCGGCATGATCGGCCTCAACCGCGGGCTCGTTTCCGATCCGGCCGCGCCGTTCGGCGGCATGAAGCAGAGCGGCATCGGCCGCGAGGGCGCGCATGAGGGACTGATGGAGTTCCTCGAGACCCAATATGTCTCGCTGAGCTGGTGAGCCGCATGGGCGTCTTTTTCGTAGGGTGGGCAAAATTGCCTGGCACCGCCGTCACGTTGGCACGCCTTTGCGCGATTTTGCCCACGCGAGAGGCTGCAGGTGGGCAACGCGCCCGCACACTCTACCACACAGTTCGAAGCTGCGGCGCAGGCGCGTCGCCCACCCTACGGGGACGCTTATGGACGTCTTGATGCCGCAGCTCGGCGAGACCGTCTCCGAGGGCAAGATCACCAAATGGTTCAAGGCGGCCGGCGATGCCGTGAAGCCGGGCGACAATCTGTTCGAGATCGAGACCGACAAGGTCTCGATGGAGGTGCCATCGACCACCGCCGGCACGCTGGCGGAGATCCGCGTCACGGTCGGCGCGGTGGCTCCTGTCGGCGCCGTCGTCGCGGTGATTTCCGACGCGCCCGGCGCGGTTGCGGCCGCGCCCAACGCTCAGCCCGTCGCTGCTGGGAACGAACAGAAGCGCCCAACGCACAGCGAACTCCCTCGCCCCGCAGGGGAGAGGGTTGGGGTGAGGGGGCTCGGACCCCTCGATCGACCTGTAACAGCGCCGCAGCCCACCGCACCCATCAAGCTCGATCCGTTCTTCGAGGTGCGCACGCCGGCGCGCAATTACGGCGCGGCGAAGCTCGCCGGCGGCACCGTGGTCACCCCGCTGGCGCGCCGGCTGGCCGGTGAAGCCGGGATCGACCTGACCCGCCTGACCGGATCCGGCCCGCACGGCCGCGTCGTTGCCCGCGATATCGAAGCCGCGCTTGCCCAAGGCGCAGCACGGAGCGGCGCGCCCGCGCCGACGCCAAGTCCTGCCGGTCCGACCGCCGAGCAAATCAAGGCGCTCTATCGCGATACGCCATTCGAGGAGGTTCCGCTCGACGGCATGCGGCGCACCATCGCGACCCGGCTGGTGCAGGCCAAGCAGACCATTCCGCATTTCTATCTCACGGCCGACATGGAGATCGGCCGCCTGCTGGCGCTGCGCGAGGAGGCGAATGCGGCAGCCCCCAAGGATAGCGACGGCAAGCCCGCCCTCAAGCTCTCGGTCAACGATCTCATCATCAAGGCCTGGGCGGCGGCGCTGCAACGCGTGCCCGCCGCCAATGCGGCATGGGCGGATGATCGCATCCTGCGCTTCCGGCATTCCGACATCGCGGTCGCGGTGGCGATCGAGGACGGGCTGATCACGCCGGTGATCCGGCAGGCCGAGCAAAAGACGCTCGGCGCCATCTCGGCCGAGATGCGCGAGCTTTCCGAGCGCGCGCGGGCGCGCCATCTCAAGCCGCACGAATATCAGGGCGGCGGCTCGGCGATCTCCAATCTCGGGATGTATGGGGTGCGCGAATTCGCCGCCATCATCAATCCGCCGCAGGCCACCATCCTGGCGGTCGGCGCCACGCGCCGACAGGCAGTCGAGCGTCCGGACGGCGGCGTTGGTTTCGCGAGCGTGATGACGGTGACGCTCTCCTGCGATCACCGCGTCGTCGATGGGGCGCTGGGCGTGCGGCTGCTCGCCGCCTTCCGCGGCTTCATCGAGCAGCCGGTGACGGCGCTCATCTAACGAGAGAGCAATGGCCGACCAAAAACCTGATGTCCTGCTGCTGGGGCCGCCCAAACGGGTGGTCGTCGACGGTCTGGCGGCCGCCTTCACGGTGCATCGCCTGCCCGAAAACGATGCGGAAGCTGCACTCGCGGCGATCGCGCCGCAACTCTCCGCCATCGCGGTCAGCTCGGTGACCGACCGCGTCGATGCCGCAATGATGACACGCATGCCGCGGCTTGCGATCGTCGCGACCTTCGGGGTCGGATACGACCATATCGATGCGGCCTGGGCCGGGGCCCACGGCATCGTGGTCACCAACACGCCTGACGTGCTGACCGAGGAGGTCGCCGATACGGCGATCGGCCTCCTGCTGTGCACGGCGCGGGAATTCGTCGCAGCCGAGCGCTTCGTGCGCGCCGGCAAATGGCTGCAGCGCGGCTATCCGCTCAGCAAGGCGACGCTGCGCAACCGCACCGTCGGCCTAGTCGGCATGGGCCGCATCGGCAAGGCGATCGCGCGCCGGCTCGACGCCATGGCGGTGCCCGTCGTCTATCACGCGCGGCATCCGGCGCCCGACGTCTCCTATCGCCACTACCCCAGCCTGATCGAGATGGCGCGCGCGGCCGATGTCCTCTTGGTGATCGTTCCGGGCGGAGCGGAGACCAAGAACCTCATCGGCCGCGACGTGCTGGAAGCGCTGGGGCCGGACGGCATCCTGATCAACATGGCGCGCGGCTCGGTGGTGGACGAGCCGGCCTTGATCGAGGCGCTGCAGGACAAGACCATCCTGACGGCCGGCCTCGATGTCTTTGCGCACGAGCCGCAGGTGCCGGCGGAATTGCTCGCCATGGAGCAGGTGGTGCTGTTTCCCCATCTGGGCTCGGCCTCGATCTACACGCGCACCCAGATGGACCAGCTCGTGGTCGACAATCTGCTGGCCTGGGCCGCCGGCAAGCCGCCGCTCACGCCGGTGCCGGAGTTGGGGATCAGGAAACAGGCGTCAGGGGCCAGGAATTAAGCACCGGGAACCCGGTCTCGCGGACGTGATCCAAATCCTGACCCCTGACTCCTGACCCCTGCAACCCGGCGTGATAAGGATTGGGTGCCTCTGGCGAGATCGGATTTCAGCATGCGACCTGCGGTCCTTCTCATTCTGCTCGGAGCGGCGGTGGGCGGCGGGCATGCGTGGGCACAGCCTTCGCCGGCGGTGCTCGATGCCGCCAAGGAAGTCATCGGCACCTGGGAATTGTCGAACGCCGACCACGACCGCCGATGCACCGTCACCTTCAGCACCGACACGGCTCCCGGCGGATTCAAGCTCGCGCTCGATCAGGGCTGCGCCGCGGTCTTCCCGATGTTCAAGGACGTGGCGCTTTGGAGCATCGTGCCGAACGGCGCGCTGCGCCTGCTCGATGCCAAGGGCAATGCCACATTGGAGATGTCCGAGGTGGAGAGCGGGATCTTCGAGGGCGAGCGGCGCGGCGAGGGTCTCTATTTCATGCAGCCGCAGGGCGCCGCGACCATCCCGGTCCGCACCCCCGAGCAGATGTTCGGCGATTGGAATTTCCTGCGCGAAATCGACAAGCCGCTCTGCGGGCTGACGCTGACGCGCGCCGCCGGGGCCGACGGCGATTACAAGCTGACCGTGAAACCGGGCTGCGATGCCGCCATCGCGAACTTCGCGCTCTCGACCTGGCGGCTCGAAGGCGATCAGCTGGTGTTCATCGGCCGCGGCGGCTCCTGGCGATTCGTGGAGAGCGACGTCAATATCTGGGAGCGCATCCCGCCCAGCACCAATCCGCTGCTGATGCTCAAGCCTTAACCGGCGTAGAACCAGAAGTCGGCCATGACGGTGGCGCCGGGCGCCGGCAGCTTGGGTGTGACCACGCAGGCGAATGGGTGCGGCGCGTTGCCGTAACGTCCCGCCCACGCCAGCATCACGCCCGGGAGCTCCTGGATGTCGCTGACCCAGTAATCGATGCGCACGACATTGCGCATGCTGGTGCCGGCGGCTTTCGCGATCGTTTCGGCATGGTCGTAGATGGTGCTCGCTTGCAGCTGGCTGCGCAGGCAAAGCCCTTGAAAATCGTCGCCTTGGGCTTGACCAGCCACGCTCCCGTCGCGCCCCAATGGCAGCAGGCCAGGGCTGAACACAAGCTCGCCGGCCCGCACCGCCGGCGAATAGACGCCATCGGCGGGATGTCGGCGCGCACGATCTCCTTTTTGCGCTGAGCGTCATCCTTGAGCAGGATGCAATTGATCTCGACGATCATCTCGACCGAGGCGAAGCCCTTGGCCGGCGTCACGGTGAGCGCGGCCGGCGAGTTGCCGACGTGCGCGTTCCAGACATCGAGGAAGTCCGGAAAGTTCTCCTCGCCGGCGACATGGACCTGCGCCTTGAGGCAATTGGCGAGACTCGTTCCCGCCGCCTTCAGGGTACCCTCGAGCCGTTTCAGGGCCGATTCCGTCTGCCGCCGGATCGGCAGCACGGATCCCCAACGGCGATGCGGGCCTTGCGGCGGATCAGTATCGAGCATGTCCTTCTCTTCGGGCCCCGTTCCCGCCGCGAACACGAAATCGTTCGCCACCACCGCCGGCGCATAGCCCGAGAACGGCGAGACGCGGGAACCCTCGGGATAAACCCCTTTGATCTCCCATTGCGGGTCCGGCAGTACCGCGACCAGCGACGTCGTCATGCTGCTCTTGGTGCCGAAGCAGCGGTCAGTGATGATCGAGGTGCTGGGAGGTACGTATTTGCCGAGCGCGGCAAAGCGCGCGAGGTGATAGGCGCGCACCGCATTTGCTTCCGTATAGTATTGGTCGAGCCGTACGCTGTGTGCGAAGTCGGTGCCGAACGATTTCAGGATCCGACCCATGCGCTCGAAAACAAAATCCGCCTCGCGGCGCAAGCGCGGCGTGCCGTATTCGGGAAAGCCCGCCGCGCCTTCGACCGCGGGGACGCTGCCGGCGGTGAAATCGTAGCCTTCGTGCCCGTTGAGGAACACGAATGGCCCGGCCTTGACCGCGTAGGCATAGTTGACGGCGCTGCCGACCAGGTGCTCGGCCGTACGGGCCGCGATGGCAGAGTCGGCCGTCGGGGACGCAATCGGGGAGGCTTGGCCCAAGGCCGCGCCGGGTGCGAGCACGGACGCCACGCCCGCCAATGCGGCGCCGCCCAGGAACGCCCGGCGCTCCAGGCCTGACGATCGGTACCGATCTCTCATGACACCTCCTGCGGCTGAATTCGCCGAACTATCCGGGAATGAGGCGAGTTTCACGTTCTTTGGTTTTCGCGTCAACGAGGGTAGGCCGCAATTCCTCGGCTGTCGGAACACATCCGTTGCTACCCCTGTCCGGGCGTTGCGTTGGATCGCCGACATCCCGATACCATCTGTAACGTAATCTCTGATATTTGGTTGGCGGCCCCGCTCTTGCGGCCCACCTGTATTAGTTTTGTTGCTCCAGCGGCGGAGCGAATTGTGTTCGTACTACAACCCCCGCTCATGAAAATATCGCATAAGTACATACTAATGCCGCCGCCAAATGGTGGAATTGTGTGCTAATTGCAACCTTTGTTGATTTATTTCAGGCTTGCTGAATCATTTTTGCGCCCTATACCAAGCAAATACCTATTCTAAAGGGAGGCCCTGATGCCCGCACCTAACCTTAGGAACATGGACGTGGAAGCGCTGCTGGCCTTACGCTCGCAAATCGACGGTCAGCTTGCGACGCGCCGCAGCGACCTGCAAAAGCAGCTCGCCAAATTGCAGAAGCTCTCGGCCGAGGCGCCTGTCGTTGCCGGCAACGGCCGAACGAGCGCCATGAAGGGCGTCAAGGTCAAGCCGAAATACCGGGACGCCAAGACCGGAGATACCTGGGCCGGTCGCGGCGTGCAGCCACGATGGCTGACCGCGGCATTGAAGGCCGGCAAGAAGCTCGATGATTATTTGATTGATAAGGTTGCGCGCAAGGCCGCAGGCAAAGCCCGCCGCAAGCGGAAATAATAATTGCAGGTCGCCTTGGCGCGGCCACGCGTCCATCTGTAAGGCAGGCTCTCTCTCCGCGCGTAATCCCGACATTCGGCGCCGACGTCGGGTTGCGCGCGCGTCCGAGGCTCCGATCTGATGTCCGATCTGATGCGAGTCCCGCTCGCGCCAACCGACCTACGCGCTGCGGACTTGACGCGATGAGGTAGCCAGCGCGTGCGCGCGGCTCGCAGGCATCGACAGCCGCCGGGCTTGCGGCTGCCGCCCCTCGGCTTCTTCCCTCGAGGCTTCTGTTCGGTAGCGCTTCTTCCAAACGCTCGGTCAAGCTGGTAGCATGGCGTTCTTGATATGACTGCAGCGGAATCCGGGCAAAGCCGGACCGGGAAATAGGGAGGGAGCGATGAAAAAGTTGTTTGTGGCCGCGGCCGCTTTGGCATTCGGCGGTGCGGCCGGTGTCGTCGTCGTGCAGGCCGCCGATACGCCGCCGCCATGGGCCTACGGCTTCACCGCGCCGCCGCCGAGCACACCGCCCGCGCCGGCCGCCGCGCCTGCTCCGGCCGCCGCGCCCGACACCACCATGCACACATTGCCGGGCTCCAACCTTTCGTTCACCCGCGCCCAGGTCGCCAATCGCTACGGCCCGGCCGACTGGTTCCCGGAGGACCATCCGGCGATGCCCGACATCGTTGCCCACGGCAAGGAATTGGCGCAGCCCCAGGTCTATGCCTGCAGCCTGTGTCACCTGCCCAACGGCAACGGCCGTCCCGAGAATGCCAACGTCACCGGCCTGTCCTACCAATACATCGTGCAACAGCTGATGGATTTCCGCAGCGGCGCTCGCAAGACCTCCGATCCGCGAAAGGCCAATACCGCGCTGATGGCGGGATTCACCAAGTCGTTGACGGACGACGACATCAAGGCCGCCGCGACCTATTTCAGCTCGATCCCCGCCAAGCCCTGGATCAAGGTCGTGGAGACCGACAAGGCTCCCAAGACCAAGCCCAACGGCGGCATCTTCATCACGCTCGAAGGCGACGCCGCCGGGACGGAGCCGCTTGGCGATCGCATCATCGAGACCCCCGTCAATGCCGAGGACACCGAGATCAGGCGCAATCCGCGCTCGGGCTTCATCGCCTATGTGCCGCCGGGCAGCCTCAAGAAGGGCGAGGCCTTGGTCACGACCGGGACCACCGCCAGCGGCGGCAAGGTGACCGCCTGCACGGCGTGCCATGGCGGCGACCTGCGCGGACTTGGTCCGGTGCCGCGGCTTGCCGGCCGCTCGCCGAGCTACATCGCGCGGCAGCTCTACGACATGCAGCACGGCAACCGGGCCGGAGCCTGGACTCCGCTGATGGTTCCGATCGTCGCCAATCTCGGCCCGGATGATCTGTTGGCAGCCGCCGCCTATCTGGCCTCGCTGCAGCCCTAAGGACAGCCACAACGGTGCAAGCGGCGGCAGGACGGCGGATAGCGCCGGCCTGCCGCCGGAGATCCGAACCCCGGGCATCAGCACCGTGGGCGCATGCGCTATCAGCGCGGCATTTCTTGTTTGGAACGAGCGTGTCCCTCCAGTCGCGGGTCAGCACGTTTTCGGCCAAGCGATCGCGAGCAACAGGAGTACCAGCCAAGGGGACATACCCAATGAAGCTGGATGTCCGTCTCAAACGCGCCTATTTGCCGCCGTCTCCCGAAGACGGTGTCCGCGTTCTGGTGGATCGTTTGTGGCCGCGCGGCGTGCGCAAGGCTGACGCCGCCATCGACCGGTGGCTGAAGGAGTTGGCGCCGAGCACGGAGCTGCGCCGCTGGTTCGGGCACCAACCGAGCCGGTGGGAAGAGTTCCGCCGTCGATATGGAGCCGAGCTGTCGCGCAACACCGCCCTCCTGGACGAGCTTCGGACGCTTGCCCAAAAGGGGCGGCTCACGCTGGTCTATGCGGCGCGCGACGAGGTTCACAACGATGCCGTCGTGCTGCGCGAGGTTCTCTGTCGCTGAGTCGATGCGTCAAACCCATCGATTGCTTTTCGAGCGCAGCTTCAGCTCGCGGGATTTTGCATATCCGGACCGCGCTCATTCTCGCGCCGGCGTAGCCTCGATGCCACCGTTCTTACCCCCTCCCGCGCCTGCGGAAATCTGGCTAGTCTCCGCCAACCGAGGACAGCACCGTCGCGGGCGTCGCTCGATGCTGCGCGGCCCACACGCGGGAGAACATCATGCATTGCCGAAGCTCGATCGTTGCGATCGCGGGATTGATGTGCCTGTCTGTGGCTGCGGGCGCGCAGGAGACGAAGAAGTATCCTGCCTTCGAGGGCATGTGGGACCGCGGCAGTTCGCTCGGGTCCTGGGATCCGACCAAGCCGCCGGGTCGCGGTCAGCAGGCGCCGCTCACTCCCGAATACCAGGCGGTCTACGAGGCCAACATGGCCAAGGACAAGGCCGGCATTGAATTCGATCCCAAGTTCACCTGCGGCCCGGTCGGCATGCCGCGGGTGATGAACATGAACCAGCCGATGGAATTCATCATCAAGCCGGGGGTCATCTATATGTTGCTGGAATCGCAGAGCCCGATCCGGCGCATCTACACCGACGGGCGTCCCTGGCCCCAGGATCCCGACCCCGCCTATGTGGGCTATTCGATCGGCCAGTGGCTCGACACCGCCAATACCGGCACCTACGACACGCTCGAGATCGAGACCCGCGCCCTCAAGGGCGTGCGCCTGATGGACAATAGCGGCATACCGCTCGCCTCCGACGGCGGCACCATCGTGAAGGAGAAGATCTATCTCGACAAAGCCGATCCCGACATCATGCACAACGAGATCACCACCATCGATCATGCCTTCACGCGCCCCTGGGCGGTGTCGCGGTTCTACAAGCGGGTGCATGACGGCCGGCCGCAGGAATACAATTGCTCCGAGGACAATCGCTGGGTCGTGATCGGCGGCCGCACCTATGTGGCGGACACGGAAGGCTATCTGATGCCGATCCAGAAGGATGAGCCGCCGCCCGATCCGAAACTGTTCCAGAAATATTTCGGCCCGAAGAAATGAGCTCGTGCTGCGAACGCGGAAATGGCTGCGGCACCGGATCGGCGGCGAGCCGCCGACACGCCGAGCGGATCGCGCTTTCCAACCGCAATGACAGCGCGGCTGATTGCAGCGTCAATTATTGGGTTTGCACCACACCTTGATCGCTTCATACGAGGGAGGAATCCATGCAGGCTCTTCCGGCTCTCTTCGTGGCCATGGCGAGTGCGATGGCTACGTTTGCTTGGGCGGCCGACGAATATCATCTGCTGCAGAAAGTGCAGGTTACGCCGGGTGACGGCATTTTCGATTATGCGGCCGCGGACGGGGTGAACCGCCGCGTCTATTTCTCGCACGGAGAGGAGCTGGTCGTTCTCGACGCGGATTCGAACGCGGTGGTCGGCAGGATACCGGCTCCGCAATTCGATCCTACCTACGGGATCGGAATATCCGGCCGAACGACCCCCTACCAGGGGATTCATCACGTCGCCATCGCGGCCGAGCTTGGCCGCGGCTTCACCGCCAACGGCCGCGCCGGCTCGTCGACGATCTTCGATCTCAAGACGCTGGCACGGATCGGCGAGGTCAAGCTCACCGGCAAGGATCCCAACGCCATCGTCTACGATGCGGCGACCAAGCGGGTGTTCGCCTTCAACGAGGATACCGACAATGCCACCGCCTTCGACGCCAATTCCGGCGAGGTGGTGGGGACCATCGAGCTCGGCGCACGCCCGGCATTTGCTGCGTCGGACGACAAGGGCCATGTGTTCGTCAACCTGATCGAGAAGGGCCTCGTCCTGCGGATCGATGCGCGCAACCTGACGGCCGGCGAACGCTGGCCGTTATCGGACTGCGGTCCCAAGAATGAGACCATGGCCATCGACAAGAAGAACGGCAGGCTGTTCGTGGGATGCCGGCCGGATTTTCGTCGCATGCTGAACCCGCCCGGCCCGCGCCCCGATCGCATCATGATCGTCCTGGATACCAACGACGGACACGTGGTCGCGACCGTGCCGATCGGCGGAAACCCGGACGAGGCGGATTTCGATCCCGGCGCCGGCCTTGCGTTCAGCGCCAACGGCGAGGGCAGCGTCACGGTCATCAAGCAGGAGTTGCCGGACAAATACAGAGTTCTGCAGACGGTCGCGACCGAGCCCGGTGCGGCGCGGCTGGCGGTCGATCCAAAAACGCACAAGATCTTCGTTCCCAACAATGATCCGAATCCGTCCGGTCCCGGCCGCAACTTTCGGGTCTTGGTGCTGGGAATGTGAGCGCCAAGCCTACCCTGGTCGGCCGTTGTTGCGCAGCACCAGGCAGGCGCCGCCCGCGCGCATGATCCGGGTGCAAAGCCCGTTGGCGCTTTCGCGCGTCTGCGCCCCGATGCGGACCTGATAGAATGGCCGCGATCCGCGGTTGCGGAAGATGCCGGCCAGGATGCTGGGATCGTGCCCGGAAAGAATCTCGCCGAAGCGTTTCAGGAGACCCGCATAGGCGGTCAGCACCCGTTCACGCGAGAAGCCGGCGCCGAGCTCGACGCCCCAAGGGCTTGCGGCCACCAGATTGACCCGCCCCTGCAACTCTTCGACAAAGGCATTGGGCGCTTGGCCGAGCAGGGCCGTGAGATCGTGGCAGCTCGTCATGGCAGGCTGGGCCTGCGCCGGGCCGGCAGCCGCGGCCGCCTTCGTCCAATCCTCGACCGCCCTGCCGGTGATCGCCAGCACGTAATTGCGCGTTTCCGCCGGCAGCGCGCGCGTGCCCGCCAGAAAGTCGCGCAGCCGCTGCGGACCCGCATTGTAGGCGGCCGCCGCCAGGCCGAGATTGCCGAACTGGCCGCGCAATTCGGCCAGGAACTCGGCGGATTTCGGCAGCGCCTCGACCGGATCGAACGGGTCGAGCAGGCGGCGCTCGGCGGCGGTCCCGGGCATGAATTGGGCTATGCCTTGGGCGCGTTGGCCGCTGCGGGTGCGCGGCCCGACCACATCGGGCTGGAAGCGGCTTTCCTGCCAGATCACCCGCGCAAAGTAATCGACCGGCAGGTCGTTCGCCCGCGCCGCCGATTCGATCATCAGGCAAATGGAATTGCGCGAGCCCGGTGCCGGCGGCGTCTGCTCGGCGGGCGCCTGCTCAGCGGGCGCTTGCTCGGGCGGCGCATCCGCCTGCGCCAGCGCCGCCGGAGGCCCGGACAGGAACAGCGACGTGGCCAGGATGAAAAACGTGCGCATGCTGCGGATCGTGGTTGGTGCCACCGACATAACGCCGATGGGGCGCTGGCTGTTGCAGCCGTTGGCGCTTGCCGGCGACGCGACTTTGACGCTTGCGCGCGCGAGCCGCGCGGCGCGCTATTCCTCGGGCTCGGTCGTGAACAGGAGCGGGTAGCCCTTGCTGCGGCCGGCATCGGTTGCCCGCGTCGCCTTGGTCTCGGCCACGTCCTTGGTGAAGACCGCGACGACGCAGACGCCGCGCCGATGCGCGGTCAGCATCACCCGATAGGCCTGGCCCTCGTTCATGCGGAACTCGGCCTTGAGCACCAGCACGACGAACTCCCGCGGCGTATAATCGTCGTTGACCAGGATGACCTTGTGCAGCCGCGGCCGTTCCGTCTTCTGGCGGACCTTGGTGCGCGGCGCGGTGGCGGTCTTGCTCATCGGCGAAGCTGCGTTCAATCGACGCCCCGGCCCCATTGTGCCGGCGCGGGCGCTTCAAATCAACCTGAGCGCCTCCAGGCTCGCGTCCCTATCCTTGTCCACGAAGAGACGGCCGTGCGCCGAAGTGGCGAGCGGCGGCGCCATGCCGGCGATCTCTCTGCTCACCTGACCCGCCATTGACGGGCCGTGCTTCGATGCTGCTCGCGGCACTGCTTAACTCCAATGCTTTTACCTCTAATCTTAGCTGGCACGCTAATGCGCGGCTATCGCCGTTTCCGGTTTGCCGGCCCAAGTGAGCAATTTTGGACACTCTGCGGCCGCCAAAGCTGACACAAGCGCCATTCCTAGCCGGATTTGTACAACGTAATCGCTGGAGGTGGCCGTGAAATCGTTTCCGCATGCAATGCTGCTGCTGATCGTCGCTGCCTCGCCGGCAGCCGCGCAAATGATCATGCCGGCGTCCCACGATGGTTCCGCCCAGGCCATCTACCGGAAGTTTGAGGACCTGAAGTGGGAAAAGCTCTTGCCGGAGCTGGGCGACGCTTCGGCTGAAATCACGATCCTGCACGTGGATCCGAAGTCAGGCGCCACGCAGCTCATGATCCGAAGCCCGAAGAACTATCATGCGCCAAAGCACTGGCACTCGGCGAACGAAACCCACACCGTCATCAGCGGCACCTTCATCATGCAGGACCTCGGCGGAGCGCGGGAAGAGTTGGGTCCCGGCTCCTACAATCGCATGCCGGCCAAGATGATTCACGAGGCGTGGTCGAAGCCTGATGAAGGAAATCTGGTTTTTATCACGGTCGATGGACCATGGGATCTCAACCTGGTGGACGGCCCGAACGGAAAAATGCCGCCGGTCAAATAACCGGACCTCAGACCGGACTTCAGGCTTAATCGTACGCGATTTTTTTCGCCTGCAATTCAGCTTCCACTTTGTAGAGGATTCATTATGTCAAGTCGCAGCCGCACGTGCTCTCTCTTCGCTCTGACCCTGTCCTGCATGAGTGCCGGCACCGTCCTCGGGTCCGGCGCCGCTTTCGCGACCAGCGATGCCGTTCGCAATCAGCTCGCGAAAAACGACTGCGTGCGGGGAAAGTTCAAGGACTACTACCGTCAGGCCGATGGCGGCGATCCGCCGGCCGGCTACGCCGGAAGGGTCTACAAGCTCAGCCAGACCTATCCAAACCAGTTGCCGCCGTTGGAAAATTATCCGTGGCTCAAGATCGCGTTCAAGGATGGCGGTCCGGTCGATCCGAGAGCCTATCTGCAGGCTCTGCTCCAATACGGCCTCGAGGGCAATGTCGAGGTCGATTTCTACGTCGAGGACAACCAGAAACGAAAATGGTACGGAATGCCGTGGATGGATTGGAATACGGAGGTCGCTGCAGACTGGCCGGGAACCGACGGTCGCGAATTCGTCCACGGGCTCACCCATGAGTTCGATTCGTCCGGCCAGACGCTCAGCACTCTGCAAGACTCCTTCGTCGACACCTGGTCGAACGGCTATCTCAACGATCGCGCCGCCTTCAGCGTCGGGCAAGTCTATTGCAACCCCGACGATCCCCGCCCAGGGGCTTTGAATCCCGACCCGGCCGGCCTCAACAACATGGCCGATGGCTCATACGTCATCAAGCTTCTGTTCTCGACGGTCAACGAGCAACAGTTGCCGATCGTGAAGAACGCGATCGAGTGGAACGCGAACGTCTACGTCAATGAAGATCCGCGCTGGCGAAATCAGGGGCCGATCGCTCGCTACGAACGCGCCACCAAGACCATCCGGCTGATCCAGATCGACGTATCGGTCCGCGACGAGCGGAGCATATCGGGCTGGCTCATGGGCACGTTCGGCTACGACGGCAACGCAAAGGGGGCCACCGCCTGGGACCGAATGGTGCCGCTCGGGCTTCAATGGGGCAATAGTCCGAAGGTTGCCTATGCGGAAACCTGTTCCGGCGCCGGCGGGCCTTGCGATCGGACCAAGTTGACCGAGCAGTGGATCAACGAGGCGGCCGCCAAGGAGCTGACGACGCCTCCCTTGAACTTCGACCATCTCGGCTATGCCGGGCGGCTGGCTGGACCGGTCGATAACCCGAAAGCATCCTGTTTGGGGTGCCACCAGACCGCGGGCTTTCCGGGGGTCCCGATCCTGCCGGAATTCTCGGCGAATGGCGGGCTCCTGAAGCTCGATGCCGCCAAGCAGCCGCAGACCGAGCAAAGCTTGCGCATGATGTATTACGGGAACGTCGCTTCCGGCGCGGTCTTCAGCGATGCCCAGCTTTACTCATCGGACTATTCGCTCCAGCTTTCGATGAGCCTGCAGAACTTCATCTCGCTTCGTTGCGCCCCGAAGGCTCACGACGGGAGCGCGCCTAAGCCCTCGATCTGCGGGCAGCTTGCTCAGTGGGGCGCGGCACAGCGAAAAGCGATCGGCGATCTCATGTCGTTCGGCAC
Organism: uncultured Alphaproteobacteria bacterium; assembly: GCA_963725185.1. GTDB lineage: Bacteria > Pseudomonadota > Alphaproteobacteria > Rhizobiales > Xanthobacteraceae > VAZQ01. The sequence continues at coordinate 238,641 of CAVRXO010000006.1, read as the reverse complement.
GCCGGGACCGGATGGCGGGCCCATGCCGACCGCGTTGGAGAGGTAGCGATCTATTTGAAGATGCCGGAAGCCCGGCCGCCACAGGAGCGGCCGCGCCGTCCCGCTTCACCATTGATGCCGAAGCGTGCCGGTTGCCGAATAGGTTTGCGAGCCGGGCGCGAACTCGCCGTCGAATTTCGCCCGCAGCGACCAGCTCGGCGTGATCTTTAGGTCGCCGCCGATCGAGGTGAGGGCGGAGTTCGCCGGCGCAGGGGCGCCGTTGACTAGGAAGCTTGAGCCGGGGAGCGCCTGGAACGCCGCCGAAAGCGCCGGGGTGGACACCCAGTCGTGCGCCCAGGCGAGGCGCCCGCGCAACAACAGCGGCATGCCGTTGAACGCGGTGAGGCTGTCGAAGCGCGCGCCCAGCTCGCTTCGCGTATCGGTCGCGCTCATGGCCGCATAGCTGAGCCCGAAGCCGCCGCCGCTGAGGTCGGTCTCGCTGTAGGTGGGCGTGTGGAAGAGCTGCGCCTGCAAGGCCGCATAGGGCGTGATGCCGATGAGGGCGGTGCCGGCCGGCACAGCCTGTCGATAGCCGGCTTCCAGCCGCCCGCCATAGCTCTGGCCATTGAAGCGCGCGGTGAGCTGGTCGCCGAGCGCGCTGCGGTTGGTGGTGAACCAATGATCGGCGAAGGCGAGCGCGCCACCCAGATAGGCCGAGCCCGAATGGACCCTGCCATCCATCCCCGCCATGAACGCATCGCTGCGGCCGCCGCCGAAGCCCTGCGCCAAGCCCCAATTGGTGCCGCCGCCCGCGAGCGAAAAGCCCGCCACCGCGTCGGGAGAGAGGAGATAGTCCATGCCGGCGGCATAACCATTGTCGCGCGCGATGACATTGTTGGAGCCGATGCTCGGATCGCCGTTGGCCTGGTTGTAGCCGCCGAAGTCCGCGGCCCAGGCGGTCCAGCGCGGCGGCGGCGCGGCCTTGAGCATCAGATCGGGCGCCTTGTGCACGGACGCGAAAGCGAGCGCGACATCGGGCGGGAGGCCGGCCCGCTGCTCCGGTGCGAACGAGCTCATGCCGCCCGGGCCGCCGCTGCGGCCATCGATGGTCGAATCGAGCAGGAGATCGAGGTACTGGCTCATCAGCTGGAACGCGCCCTTCTGGGCATCGGTCCCGGCCTCGCCGTCCAGCAGCGACAGGGTATTGGCCAAGCCGGGGCCGGTCAGGTTGAAGAGCGGGAAGAAACCGGCAGGCAGCGTGCCGCCGCCGTTGAAATAGTTGTTGATGCCGGTGGCGACGTTCTGCTGGGCGGGATTGAGGCCGCCGCCGGAACCGAGCATGGCGGTGAGGTTCAGCAGCACTTCGTTCGGCGTATAAGTGAGCGTTCCGGCCAAGCCCGGCACGTTGCTGGTGAAACCGGTGAACTGGCCGCTGATGCTGGTTGGATCGAGGATATCGTAGCTCGTCTTGCCGCTGTAGCTTCCGGGCGTCAACAATCCGAGCACGCTGCCGTTGAGCGTTACGGCGCCGCTGACATTGGCGCGCGACGCCGCGGTGGAGCTGATGTTGACGATGTAGCTTGCGCCGGACTGGAACGCGAGGTTGCCCGTGATGGTCATGAAGGTGCCGGGCACGCCGATGGTGCCGGGCTCCAGCGTGCCGCCGCTGTTGACGTTGAGGGAAGCCAAGGTGCCGGTGCCCGCGAGCGTGGCGCCGGCGTTGACGTTCCAGGCCTGCGACTGGCCGAAGGTGTTCGATACCGTCCAGATACCGCTCACCACGTTGAACGCGGTGAAGTTCTGGTACTGCTGCGCGGGGCCTATGCTGCTGAGATCGAAGCTGCCGTTGCCGCTGCCGCCGAGCTGCAACGTGTCGCCGCCGCCGGCGAATGCCAGCACCTGGCCGGTGATGCTGTAGCCCGGCCCGAGCGTGAACGTATTGCCGCCGCCGGCCAGCCTCAGGTCGACGGCGATGCCGCTGGTGCCGACGATGGTGCCGGAGTCGAAGATGCTGATCGGGCTGAAGTTGTCGACAAAGATGCCGACGCTCCCCGATATCGTGCCGGTGTTCACGATCGAGCCGCCGGCGAACGTGACGCAACTGCAAATGAAGACGCCGGTGTTGGCGGCCGTGATGGTGCCGCTGTTCGATATGTTGCCCGCGAACGTCGACACGCCCTCGACAACGACGCCGCTGCCGGCCGTGATGGTGCCGCTGTTCGATACGTTGCCCGCGAACAGCGACATGCCGCTGACAAGGATACCGTTGCCGGAGGCCGAGATGGTGCCGCTGTTCGATATGTTGCCCGCGAACGTCGACAGGTCGGCGACAACCATGCCGTTGCCGAAGGCCGAGATGGTGCCGCTGTTCGATACGTTGCCCGCGAAGGTCGAGATGGCGGCAAGAATCATTCCGCTGCCGGCCGAGATGGTGCCGCTGTTCGATACGTTGCCCACGAACGTCGACACGCCGGTGACATTGATACCGGTGGCGAAGGCCGTGATGGTGCCGCTGTTGGATATGTTGCCCGCGAACGCCGACACATAGGACACCGAGATGCCGGTGCGGGCCGAAATGGTTCCGGAGTTGCTGATGTTGCCGGCGAAGCTCGAGATGCTCACCAACCCGCAGGAGCAGCTGCCGCCGACCAAAATACCGAAGCGGTTCGCCACCGTTATCGTGCCGCTGTTCGATATGCTGCCCAGGAACGTCGGCATCTCGGTCGCAACGATGCCGGTTTGGCGGGCCATGATGGTGCCGCCGTTCGATATGCCGCCCAGGAACGTCGACATGCCGAGCGCAACGATGCCGGTGGCGGCCGATATCGTGCCCGAGTTGGCGATGCCGCCGGCGAATGTCGACATCGTCACCACTGCGCCGGAGCCGGAGCCAGCCGCCGCGACGAAAATGCCGATGCCTTGCTGGTTGCCCTTGCTGTCGGCGACCGTGATCGTGCCGCTGTTGCTGATGCCGCCGGCGAATGTCGAGATCGTCACGAATCCGCCGGAGCCGGAGCCGCCGACGAGGATGCCGGCGGCGCTTTGGCTCTTGCTGCCCTTAACAACCGAGATCGTACCGCTGTTGCTGATGCCGCCCGCAAAGTTCGAGATGGTCACGAATACGCCGCTGCCGGAGCCGAGGTTGAAGCCGCCGACGAGGATGCCGTTGCTGACCCCGCCCTTCCCGCTGCTGCCAACCGCGATCGTCCCGCTGTTGGTGATGCCGCCCCCAAAGGTCGAGATGGTCACCGATACGGCGCCGCCGGAGTTGCTGCGGAGGCCGCCGACAAGGATGCCGTCGCCCAGCCCGCCCTTCCCGTTGCCGGCAACCGCGATCGTGCCGCTGTTGCTGATGCCGCCCGCGAAGGTCGAGATGGTCACGCCTGCGCCGGATCCGGTGGCGCCCACAACGATGCCATTTTTTTGGCTGCTGCTGCCGCCCAAAGCCGAGATCGTACCGCTGTTGTTGATGCCGCCCGAAAAGTTCGAGATCGCAATCGATCCACGCGAGCCCAACCCGACGCCGCCGACAAGGATTCCACTGTTGCGCGCGGAAATGCTGCCGCTGTTGCTGATGCCGCCCGCGAAGGAGGCTATGTTGATGGAGCCGCCGGACGTGGCGATCCCGCCGACGAGGATTCCATTGCCTCCGCTGATCGTACCGCTGCTGCCGTTGCTGATGCCGCCGGAGAAGGTCGAGATATTCACGGAGGATCCCGGGAAGCCGAGGCCGCCCACCAGAATGCCGGCATCCAGGTTGAACGGGCCTAACGGGGCGCCGACAACCGCAATCGTGCCGCTGTTGCTTATGCCGTTGGAGAAGGCCGCTATCGTAACGGAGCCCCCTAAGCCGGCAACCCCGCCTACGAAAATGCCGGCAATGCCGGCCGAGATGGTGCCGAGGTTGGCGATGCCGCCGGTGAAGGTCGAGATGGTCACGGCCACGCCGGAGGCGACGCCGCCGACCAAGATACCGGCACCGCCGCTGGCCGAGATGGTGCCGAGATTGGCGATGCCGCCCGCGAAGGTCGAGATGGTCACGCAGGAGCAGCGGCCGCCGACGAAGATGCCGGAACCGGTGGCGGAGGTGATCGTGCCGCTGTTGCTGATGCCCCCCGTGAAGGTCGGGCCGCTGATCGCGATCCCCGTCGCCGCGGAGGTGATCGTGCCGCTGTTGCTGATGCCTCCCGTGAAGGTCGGACCGCTGATCCCGATCCCCGTCATCGAGCTGGAGATCAAGCTGTTGGCGTCGAGGCCGATGCCGCCCGCAATGGTGCCGGAGGAGGTGATGAAGCCCGTAATGGTGCCGTTGGTGAAGCTGATGCCGCCCGGCGCGATCGTGCCTTCGTTGGTGATGTTGCCGGTGAAGCTCGTATTGGTGACGGCGACGCAGGGCGTGGTTTGCCCGGTCGGGTTGTCGAATGCCGCGCCGATGGTATTGCTGCACGCGGCCGCGGCCGCAGCCGAGGACGCGCCCACCACGAGCGCCATCACCGAGCTCGACAGCAGAAAGCTGACCCTGCGTCGCCGCACGTCCATCGACGCCACCCCCGACCCCCCGTTTGCCGGGGGCTCATTCGCATATCAGCCTTTGGCGGCGCACTATGGCATGAGTCACCCGCGGCCGGACCGAGCGAACGTCCGATTCTCGGCAGGTGTTGCCGTACGGCCACACGGGCGGAGCGGCGTGGCGCCAAGCTTGTCCCGGCCTCGAGCCGGGACCGTACCAACCACCGAGCCCGCAACGGTCCCGGCCCAAAGGCAGGGACAAGCCGGGCGCGCATCACGCCAGCAGCAAGGCGGCGCGGGCCAGCTCCGGCAGGAGCGCCTGGAGGTTGCGGGAGGCCGTTCGGAGCAGGTCGGCAGGATCATCGACCGCGGCGCCGTCGCGCGTGAAGGCGAGGCGGCCGTCGCGCGCGGCCTCGGCGAGCGCCGCGCCGATGGCTTGCGCGTCGCGGCTGCCGTCCATGAGCGGCAGCACGAAATGGGCGAGGCCCTCGAGCGCGATGCGCTCGTGGCGCAGGTTGACGGTCGCGGCCGCGCCGCGCGCGGCCTCAGCCCGTACCATGGGGCAGGCGACCGGCATCGCGCCGGGGCGGGCGACCGCCGGCACGGCATCGAGGCGCGCGGTGGCGAGGCCATTGACGACCATGTTGAGCAGGCCCTCGCGCATGAGCGCACGGCCCTCGGCGTTGCGCGCCGCGGCCGGCAAGGCCCCCACCAGGTCGTCCACGCTTGCAGATCCCGGATAGGCTGCGACGAACTGCGCGAGCGCCGCGGCGAGCAGTGGCGAATCGGTGTGCAGACGCCGCCCGGTTGGCGCCGCAAGCGTCACGCCGCCCGTCTCGCGCGTGAGCGTGAGCGGCGTGCCGATGAAGTGCAGCCCCTCGATCCGCTCGCCTGCAAGGCGGCGATCGATATGCGGCGCCCGCTCGGCCGCAACCAGCAGCGTGTGGCGGAAGGTGCGGCCGCTGACCATGTCGATCAGCTGCTCGGATGCCAGTAATTGATTGCCGCCGGCCTTTTGCACCATCGCCGCCATGTTGGGCGAATAGTTCGCAAGGATCATCGACGGCAACTCGGACTCGGCCAGGAAGGCGAGACCGTGCTGGCGTGCCGCAGCGACGAACTCGCGGAAGCCGCACGGCTCGTTGACCTCCTCGAGGAACTCGTGCGCGAGGTAGTCGTCTGAGGATTTGAGCAGGCGGTCCGCCTCGGTGAGGAGAAAATCCCGGTAGGCCCCCGCCTGCGGGCAAGCTTGCGGCAGCAATTCCAACAGCGCCCGCGCCTGCGCGACGCGTTGGCGCGGATCGGCGTCCACCGATCCGTGCAGCAGGAAGCAATCGCGCAACGCCTGCAGCATGCGCCAGCCCGGCAGCACATTGTAGCTGATGAGCGCGACGCCATGCGGCGACAGGCTTTCGCGGCAGATGCGCAGGATCGCCTCGCGCAGCGGCGCCGGAACCCAGCTGTAGACGCCGTGGCAGATGATGTAGTCGAAGCAAGGCTCGCCGGCGACGAGGTCGGAGAAGCTTTCGCAGCGGATCTCGATGTTGGAAAGCTTGAGATCCGCGATGCGCGCGCGAGCGGCCGCAACCTGCGCGGCGGACAGATCGACGCCCACGAATGCGGCGCGCGGATGGCGGGCCGCGAGCGGGATGATGTTGCCGCCGCTGCCGCAGCCCAACTCGAGCACGCGCGCCTGCGCCAGCGGCGTGGCCTCGAGGCCGAACAGCCGAGCGATGGCGCCCAGGTGCGAGGGATGGGTGGCGGGGAACGGGTCCGAGGTGTAGGGCAATACATCGTAGCTGCGCGCCGTGCGCGCGACGATCGTGGCGACATCGGGCTCGGTTGCCGGCGGCATCGTCAAAGGAGGGCTACGTTGGGCATCACCGCGAAGTGTTCGCTGACGGCCGGCATGGGTCAAGACCGCTGGCATGGGTCAAGACCGCCGGGTTGATCGCAGGTCGAAATTGCGCGTTCAAATCCGCATTTGAGATGGTGGTCCACGATCAGCCCGGGGGCTGCTCCTCAATCGCGTCGACGCGGTCAGGATAGAAAGCGACATGGTCCTTGATCGCGGCCACGGCGGCGTAGGGCGCCTCGTATGTCCATACTGCGTTCTTCGAGCGTTCCCCGCCGAGGGGAATGCTATAGTAGGCGCAGTCGCCCTTGTAGGGGCAATAGGTCGCGTGATTGGTCCGCTCCAGCAGCGACATGTCGACATCCTGGCGCGGGATGTAGTGGACCGCCCGATACGATGCCTCGCGCAGCGTGAGCGCCGCGCGCGTTTTCGCGATGACACGGCCCGCCACCGAGACCACGACCGTCTTTGGATTGGGCTCGATCGTGATCGGATGGTCGGGACTGGGAAGCTCGATTGTTTTCGTGGTCATGGTTCTCGGTCCTTGAATTGTTCTCGGTCCTTGAATTCGATGCGCCGGGCCGCGAAGTCCAGGACGTCGTCCTCCCGTCGTTGACCCCGAGGATCCGACCGGTGACGAACGACGCCTTGTCGGATGCCAGATAGGTAATCGCCTGGGCAATTTCATCGGGTTCGCCGCTAATTCCTCGGCCTCGGGCGGGTGTTGCCGCGGCACCACACGCTTCCCGAAAACCGCCGGCGCCGGCTTGATTTTGCGCGTAGGGAGGCTTTCGCGGAGTCGATCTTGGGCTGGTAAGCGAGGGCGGTCGAGCGATCAGCGTTCCCGGCAGCGCATTGACGATCCAAAACTTGATCCGGCTCGACTGAGCGCTTTGCCTTGACCATCCGATCGCGACGGAGATAAAGGCACGAGTGAACTCCAAACGAACGGAGCGATTCCATGGCGAGATTCGATAGTTATCAAAATGCCTTTCCTAACGCGCGGTTGATGCGCTCGACCAACGGGGTGCTCGAGATTGCACTGCACACTGACGGCGGCACGCTGATCTTCAATGGCCACACGCACGAACAGTTCGTCGATCTATTCCATGCGGTTGGTTCGGATCCCGACAATCGAGTGGTGATCCTTACGGGCTCAGGCAACGCCTTTATGGAGACGATTAGCCCCGAAGGCTTCGATTTCTTCAGCCCGCGCGGATTCGATAAGATCTATCGCGAGGGGAAAAAGGTCCTCATGAACATCCTCGACATCGAAGTGCCGATGATCGCGGCCTTAAACGGACCGGTACGTCTGCACTCTGAGTATGCGCTGCTGGCAGACGTGGTGTTGGCGACGCCCGACACCGTCTTCCAGGACAAGCCTCACTTCGATTTTGGTATCGTGCCCGGTGACGGCGTCAACCTGTTATGGCCGGAGGTCATCGGCAGCGTGCGTGGTCGCTATTTCCTTCTGACACGGCAAGAGCTCGATGCCGAGACGGCCAAGGCCTGGGGCGCGGTGAACGAGATCGTTGCCCGCGATCGTCTGCTCGCCCGCGCCCATGAAATCGCCGATCAATTGGCTGCTCTCCCGCCGCTCACTGGCCGTTACACCCGCATCGCACTGACCCAGAAGCTGCGTCGGATAATCGGTGAGGGCGCGGGCTATGGTTTGACGCTGGAAGGAATAAGCGCCCTTGATGTTGCGCAGTCCAGGACCGGCTAGCTGGCGCGCCTCATCGAAGGACAATCCATTCCCGCCATACTCCGACGGCCAATCAAAGTTTCGCCGGCACCTCATCAAGGAACGTCAGCATGAGAGCGATGCGGCCGTCTCGCACAAGAACCACATCCACGCCCCTGATAGGCTCTTGGCCCGCTCGTCCATAGCTCCAAGCCAAGCGTCCGCTTTCGTGGAGCAGATCGACCGGCCGAAGCTCGCTGAAAACGTAACCTGGAAATCGCTGATGCAACGCCGCGGCCGCCCGATCGAGTTCCTCTCGCCCGTGCCGCTTGCCGTCATGATCGATGAATACGCAATCTTCGGTCCAAAGCTGGGCGATCGCCTCCCGTCTTTTCTTGGCGTCCCGCTCTCCGAACACCTCGTGGAGATTGCGCTTGATGAGGGTCTCTGTTGTATCAGGCATAGCTCTCTCGCATGCTTTCGTTGAACGATTCCCTTGATCCTGCCGGCGCCAGTTGCCGGCGCGGACTACGAATAGCCTCCGCTGTTCGAAAACGGCGAAACGCGGTCGGGTCCGACATCGGCTATCATGCGCCTCTCCTGTGTCAGCCGCCACGAGGAAACGTGCGGAATGCGGCGCGCAGTTCCTCGACGAATACCGTGGGTTGCTCGAAGGCGGCGAAATGTCCGCCGTGGGCGGCTTCGTTCCAATAGAAGAGTCGCGAATAGACCCGCTCGCCCCACAGTCGCGGCGGTTGAAACAATTCGCCGGGGCAAATGCTCACGGCGACGGGCAGATCGAGCCGCTGCGTCGAGAAGTCGGTCGCGAAACTCTCATAGTAGAGGCGCGCGGACGACGCGGCCGTGTCGGTGAGCCAATAGAGCGAGATGTTGTCGAGCATCTCGTCGCGCGAGATTTCTCGCTCCGGTTCGTAGTTGCTGTCGGTCCACTCGCCGAGCTTTTCGTAGATCCACGCCCCCTGGCCGGCGGGCGAGTCCGCCAGCGCATAACCGATGGTCTGCGGGCGGGTGGATTGTATCTTGGCGTAAGCCGATTTCTTGTCGTTAAACGCAACCAATTGAGCGATGGTCGCTTTCTCCGCCTGGGTCGGTTCGCCCTCGAGCGGAGGCGGAAACAATATCGGCAGATTGAGATGGATCGCGGTGAGCCCTTCGACGTGCTGTTTGGCCATCCACGTCGTGACGCCCGCGCCCCAGTCGCCGCCCTGCGCCAGATAGTCGGTGTAGCCCAAGCGCCGCATCAGCACCGACCATGCCCGCGCGATTCGCGGTAAGCCCCAGCCGCTCTCGGTCGGCTTGTCGGAAAAACCAAAGCCCGGAAGCGAGGGAAGAACGACATGGAAGGCGTCTTCCGGCTGACCGCCGTGCCTGGTCGGGTCGGTCAGCGGACCGATGACATTGAGAAATTCGACGATGCTGCCCGGCCAGCCGTGGGTCAGGATGATCGGGCGCGCATGCTCGTGGGGCGAACGTATGTGCAGGAAGTGAATGCCCAGACCGTCGATCTCGGTTCGGAATTGCGGATAGGCGTTCAAACGTCGATCGAGACGGCGCCAATCATAGGCGGTACGCCAGTACGCGACCAACGCCTGCATCGTGGCGAGCGGAACACCCTGCCGCCAATCATCGGCGGTCTGGCGTTCCGGCCAACGCGTGGCTCGCAAGCGACGGCGCGCGTCGCTGATCGCCGCACGCGACGTCACTACGCGGAAGGGCGTGACAGCTTCCGTGACGCGCGGCAATGGCGCCGGGCTCGGCTGTGCCGCTACGTCGGTTCCAATCGCCACGGCCGCGCCGGCCAAAGCGCCGCGCGCGATCCCCACCAGAACATCGCGACGCGATCCGTCGGTGGGGCCCGTATTGGCACTGGCGCCTGAGGTCATGCTCATGCGCGTTCTCCGCTGTCAGGGTTCATGGCGCGCGGTTGTTGCGGAAGTTGACCGTCTCACAGGTTCCGTTTTGCCTTCGCATAAGGATAGATGAGCGTGCCCGATGCGAGACTCGACGGCCAGACCACCGCCTGCGTCCTTGGGTCCTTGAAATCCGAAAGATCGGCGCTCTTGATGCTCTGATATTGTACCTGAAGAATGCGCGCCTGCGACCAGCCGCCGCCTTTTCCGAACTTGACGTCGCCGACGACCGTCTTGAATAAGTTGTCGCCCGTGAATTGGGCGAGCTTGGCGTCATCGAGCGACTTCGTCCCCGCGACGGCCTGCTCGACAACCTGCATTTGGGCATAGGCCTGCGGGGCTACGTAGTAACCAAGCGGGTCCGCACCACCGCTCGCTGCCAGCGATTGATATTCCGCCATCATTTGTGCAATGCCGGGATACATCATCTTCGGCACCGGCAGCCAATACTCGTAATTGACGACCCCGTTCAAAAGCGGGCCAAGCTGCGTCTTGATCGAACCGTTCTGCGGGCCGATCATCGATCCGCCGACCATCTTCGGCTCAAGTCCGACCTGATCGATGGCGCGAAGGAGGGCGACCGAATTGTTCAAATAAGAGCAAATAAACAGAATATCCGGGTTGATCGGTTTCAGTTCGCGGATGAGCGGAGCAAGGTCCGTCGCCGAGAGCGGATACCTGGCATCCGATACGACCTTGAGGCCATGTTTATCCGCATGCGCCTTGGCGCCTTGTACGGGACCCTTGGAAAATAGTGCATCCGCGGCAAGTATCGCCAGCGACTTTGGCTTGGGGGATTGCTTTGCCGCGAGCTCGAAGAAGCCTTCGGTCAGGGCCTCGCTCGGGCGCGGTCCGGTCGGGATCATCACAAAATAGTTCGCGTAGTCCAAGGACGCGTTTACGACCAGGGCCATCAACGCAACGAGATAGCGTTTTCGCTCCATGATCAGCGGCATCGCCGGTGCAACCGAATTGTCGCCATACCCGCCGATCACCAGATCGACTCTTTCGTCGTCGAGCAGCCGGTTATAGATTTGGGGCACCAGCTTCGGATCGGTCTCGTCGTCGATACAGATCATCTCGACCTTTCGGCCGAGCAGTCCACCCTGTCGATTGACATCGTTTTCCCAGATCTGATGGGCGAGGCGGGCGGTCTTGCCGTTGGAAGCCAGCGCGCCGCTCAGAGACAGGCAATATCCAACGCGAATTGGCTGCTCGCTCATTTGTTGGACTCCGGCTGTATGTTGGGGCGATAATCGTTCTGGCGATTGCTCTGCAGCCAGGTGCGGAGCTCGTGGGTCTCGTAGGCGCCGCGCGCCAGAGGATCTTCTTCGGCGATCGCCCTGGCTTCGGCCGCGCTTCCGGCCCGCAGCACGATCAATCCGCCCTGTCGTTCCACGATCGGCCCGGCCATGACGAGCTTGCCGCGGTCATCGAGCTCCGCCAGATGCGCGGCGTGCTGGCCGACGGCTTCGGCGGTCAGCGGGCTTTCGGGGATCGAATGGAGGAATATCAGGTAGTACTTGGTATCCCGGTCCGCACCGGAACGATGATCCGCGTCTGACATGGCGAGCTCCATCAGTGCCGCAGCGCCGCTTGCGCGAGGGCGCGATCCCGAGATGACGCGGACGATCATCCTCTCAGGGACTTGAATGCCTTGCGCATCTCCTCGGCGAATAGCTTCGGCTGCTCGAACGCGGCGAAGTGCCCACCCTTGTCAAGTTCGTTCCAGTAAAACAGGTGCGGCCAGAGGGCCTGAGCCCATTCCTTCGGCGGACAGAAAATCTCCCGCGGGAAGATTGATGCGGCCATCGGCAGCTCGATGCGCCCGGCCGAGAGGCTTGCACGACCGCTCTGGGTGTTTTCCCAGTATATCCGGGCGGACGACGCAGCAGTATTCGTGAACCAATAGAGACTGATATCGTCAAGCATCGCATCGATGGAGAGGGCGTCTTCCGGGTCGCCGCGATTGTCGGTCCACGCCTGAAATTTCTCGTAGATCCACAGCGCTTGACCGGCCGCGGAGTTGGCGAGGGCATAGCCGATTGTTTGAGGTCGCGTCGCCTGTTCGCGGAAATACCCGCTTTGCTCTCCTTGAAACCAAGCCGCTCGCTCGAACGCGCGCTTCTCCGCCGGTGTCGGGTTCTCGGGGAGCTTGGACGGAAATACGAAGGGCCAGTTGACATGAGCCGCGATCAAGCCGGGCGGCCGGAGCCGGGCGAGCGCGTGCGTAACGCCGGATCCCCAGTCGCCTCCCTGCGCCACCCACCGTTCGTAGCCAAGGCGTTGCATCAACGTGACCCACGCTTTTGCAATGCGCTCGACCTCCCACCCGGGCCCGGAAGGCTTGTCTGAAAACGCGAAGCCCGGAAGCGAAGGGACGACGACATGGAATGCGTCGTCAGCGTTCCCGCCAAACCGCGTCGGTTCTGTGAGCGGACCAATCACCTCCAAGAACTCGACGAACGACCCGGGCCACCCGTGGGTAAAAACGATGGGCATGGCGTTGGCATGCGAGGATCGCGCGTGGATGAAGTGAATACCAAGCCCGTCGATCCGTGTGCGGAAATGCGGAAACGAGTTTGCGCGCGCTTCGAAGCGCCGCCAGTCGTACCGATCCCGCCAGTACGCGATGAGTGCTCGGGCCTTGCCCAGAGGCACCCCCTGGGTCCAGTCACCGACTGTCTCGCGCTCAGGATACCGCGTGGAATCGAGACGGTGCCGGAGGTCGTCGATGGCCGTTTGGGGTAGCGAAATCGAGAATGGCGAGGCCGCCTCGGTTGCGGGCGGGACAACGATCGACGCAGCCTGAGCATCCGCGGTCGGCGCACCGGCGACCGTTGCCGAGAATGCGCCGGCGGCCAACAGGAGCAGCTCGCGGCGGGATGACCCGTTTGAGCTGGAACTTCTGAATCTGTTTTGCATCGTCCCTACTCGATCACTTTGGCCGCCTCCGCGAATCCCCTCCGCACGGCTGAAGGGGTCGAGGGTCAGATCAAGGCAGCCGTGCGGCGGAGATGTTGAAGGCTACGGCTTGGAAGTTCCCAGAAGTTGAGCCTCCCAGGAGAACGCGACGCCGCTTCCGCCACCGTGGTCGCTCACGATCTTGACGGTGTCCGCAAGCGTGGACTCGCGCGCCCAATCGCGTTGCCATTCGCCGCTCAGGCCGATCCACGTGATAGGAACGGCCCCTGCTTGCACCATTCGCCGGACCGCCATGTCATGAGCTTCCGCGGAAACGCCGCCTGAAGCGTCGGTGACGATGTACACGTCGTAGCCTTCGCCGAGGGCGTGGATGGCGGGCATCGCCAGGCACATTTCGGTCCAAAGCGCGGCCATGACCAGCTTCTTGCGGCCGGTTCCTTTCACGAGGTCAACGATCCGCTTGTCTTGCCATGCATTGATGTAGGTCCGATCAATCGGCCTCTGATCCGGGAATACATCCTGAATGCCCTTTATGATTTTTCCTCCGCGAGCTTCGAGCACCGTGGTCAGAATGACCGGAACGTTGAACGCCTTGGCGAACTTGGCGAGCCCGATCACGTTGTTCACGATCATCGTCGGCTCGTGACTGTGAAGGTTCGCGAACTGAAACGGTTGATGATCGATGAGGAGAACGACGCACTCCTCCGGGGTCAGCAGGGCCGAAAGCCCCGTCAATTCCGATTTCGCCGGCGGCCGTTCAGGGACGCTTGCTTGTGCCGGTATCGGCGCCTGGCTGCCGTGCGGGAGACCGCCTTGTGCAACCACCAGGCTGGCGGTCGCAGGCACTGCGATTGCGCCGGCGGCGAGTCCCAGAAATTGACGACGTTCATTCGACATAGCTGCGTTCCTCCAAAGCGAAGACCCCTTCACGCCCCTGCAAACACGCTATCTGCGCAATGGTCCGCTGGACAGACCTCGAAATGGAACGCATATTTGTCGTGGATAGAATAATTGAGGCTGCCCATGACCCCTGTTCGAGACCTCAACGACCTCTATTTCTTCGCCAAGGTCGCCGATTTCGGCTCCTATACGGCGGCCGCGAAGGCGCTGGGCTTGCAGACGTCGAAGCTCAGCCGCCGCATTGCCGCGCTGGAGGATGAGCTCGGCGTGCGCCTGATCAACCGCACGACGCGGCGTCTCTCGCTCACCGAAGCGGGCAAGACGTTCCATCGCCATTGCCTGGCGCTGCTCGATGAAGCGCAGGCGGCGAAAGACGCGATGGGTCAGCTTCTCGGCTCTCCACAGGGGCTCGTGCGCATTTCGTGTCCCATCGGTCTGCTGCAAGGCGGCGTCGCCGATGTGCTCGCGCGCTTCCTCGCAAAGCATCCGCGCGTGCGTGTCGCGCTCGATGCCACCAACCGGCGCGTCGACGTCGTCGACGAAGGCCTCGACATCGCCATGCGGGTACGCAAGCCACCACTGGAGGATTCCGATCTCGCCATGCGCGCGCTCGGGCCCGACGAGGTCATCCTTGTCGCCAGTCCCGAATTCGTTGCCGCGCACGGCGAGCCACGGACGCTCGAGGATATCGGACGAATGCCGACGCTTTCGATGGGGAGCGCCGACGAGCACTCGACTTGGCGCTTCGTCGGAACGGATGGCGAGCCCGCCGAGCTGATACACTTGCCGCGCCTATGCACGGACGATCTCTTCACGCTGCGGCGCGCGGCGCTGCAAGGGATTGGTGCAGTCCTTATCCCGCGTCTCGCGGTTGCGAGCGATTTGGCGGACGGCACGCTCGTCCGATTGCTGCCGTCGCTGAAATCCCACGTGGGAGTCATGCACGCGGTTTTCCCGTCGCGGCGCGGAATGATTCCGGCGGTGCGCGCGCTCCTCGACCTCCTCTCGGAGACCGTGCGCCTGCTCCCGAGCTAGCCAAGCCGCTGACGAAAATATCGCGGAAGAACTTCCATTTGGTGTCCTTGTTCCTTACCATGATGCGGCTTCCGCCGATGTCTCCCGCAATCGGCATGGGCGGAAGTGGGAGGTGAACGGCGCTGGCCGAGGCCTGCATGCGCCGGTTTGGCGAGAAGGCGGCGGAAAGAACCGCAAGGGCAACATCCACTGAAAGTGCACGACGCGCAGAGCAGCAAGAGGTTCACATGCATCCCGTCATTGCGAGATGTGCCTGGTTGGCCTTGCCACTCGGCCTTCTCATTGCCGGCGTCGGTAGCGTCTCCGCGTGCGGAGCCGGCAGGCTCGTGCTCGAGGACAAGTTCAATACTCTCGACCCTGCCTGGTCCATAGAACACAATTATACCAGACTAACGGCAGGGCCGGACGGGCTGACGATCGTGGTTCCCGCCGGCAAGGACGTCGGTGCGCTCAACCAGTTTGGCGCCTACAAGAACTTCGAGCTTTGCATCTGGTTCATGGCCGAAAAGGCCGATCCCGCCGCAGACGACGTGTTCGCCGTCCGGTTTTGGACGCCGGATGGCAATGACGAGTACTGGGCCGTTACATGGACCGGGAAAAGTCAGTTTGTCGTCAATCGTTACGTAAATGCCAAGCCGACCGCGATCACGTCTCAAATCAACAATTCCTCGCTGCTGCACGGCGGCGCCGTGAACGAGGTCAGCGTCAGCGTGAACGGCAACATGGGCGCGTTTTCGATAAACGGCCAGAGGGTGGCCGACTTCACAGGGCAACCGCCGGACAATGGCAGCGTTTTCGGTTTTCTGGTTTCTGCGAACAAAAGCAACCCCTCCACCTTCGTGTTGAAGGATATGCAGCTCCGCGAAGTGGTGGCCAAGCAGCCTTAGAGAAATCAGCTGCCAGCTATCGAAGTGCTCTTGAAGGAGGGCTCGCATGTTCGGCCGCAATTCGATCTGTGCCTTGGCGGCGCTCTTGGCCACGATGAGCGGCGCCGCGGCTTTCGACGATGCGATGTATCCCGACTGGAAGGGGGAGTGGTCGAGAATTGGAAGCTGGGGCTGGGACCCCACCATGCCTCGCGGCGCCGGCCAACAGGCTCCGCTCACCGCCGAATATCAGGCCGTTCTCGATGCGAGCCTCGCCGATCAGGCCCGCGGCGGCCAGGGGAACTACCCGGGCGATCGCTGCTTGCCGTACGGCATGCCGGGGATGATGTTCCCTTATCGTGGCATGGAATTCATCATCACGCCGGATACCACCCATATCCAGCTCGAGCACATGAGCCAGCATCGGCGGATTTACACCGACGGGCGTCCCTGGCCGAAGAAACTTACTCCCGCTTTCAACGGCTATTCGATCGGCCTATGGTCCGACGAGAACGGGGGCGGCCGTTACGACACGCTGCTGATCGAGACGCGCGGGATGCGGGGACCGCGCTCGTACGATAGCAGCGGTATGCCGCTGCACAGCGACAACGAGACGATAGTCAAGGAGCGGATCTACCTCGACAAGGCCGATCCGAATGTGCTGCACAACGAGATCACCACAATCGATCACGCCTTGACTCGTCCCTGGACGGTGACACGGAGCTACCAGCGCGACCGCAAGCCGATCTGGTTCGAGCACTTGTGCGAGGTCAACAACAATGTCGAGATCGGCAACGAGAGCTACTTCGTCGGCGCCGACGGCGACCTGATGCCGACTCGGAAAGATCAGCCGCCGCCGAAACTGAGGGGTTTCGACCAGACAAAATAGCTGGAATGACAAGGGTTCGGCGGTGTGGACCGTATCCGACGACGGTCCGCTTCTCCTTCCATTGCAGGCCTAATGTCGCATTGCCGCGAGCTGGCGGCCAGGCCACGAACAGACGTCGGCCAACTTCAGAAACCCGGCATTTGCATCGTGCCCGCACCATGCCTGCCGATGCGCGCAGCGAACATCCAGGAGAAACAAGGGGATTTACCTGTACGTGCGCGCCTGCTACCAACCGCCGTCTACAAATTTGAACGGTAGAGATGAGAAGTGCGAATTGCGATCTTAGGCGGGGGCGGCGTCGGAATTTGTGCTGCGTTGGAAATTGCCCGTCGCGGCTATTGCGTTGATGTTTACGAGCAGGACCCCAAGCCACTCATGCGCGCCAGCCGCGTCAATGAGGGCAAGATCCATCAAGGGTTTTTGTACGCCAAGGATTTGTCGAGACGCACCGCTCGAATGATGGCCGAAGGCGCGATGACCTTTTCGGCCTGCCTGTCCCGATGGTTGGATCTGACTTCCATTCCATTGGACGTTTCGACGCCCTTTGTTTACGCAGTGCACAAAGAGTCCATGATCAAGATCGACGATCTTCGACAGCATTATGCGGCCTGCAGTTCAATTTTTCGGGAGATACAAGCATCATCCGGCTTACGTTATTTGGAGGACGATGAACCGGCCAACTTTCGTGAACTCAGCCGACATGATCTGGAATCCATTCTGGATAGAACGCACCTTACGGGCGCGTTCGCCACAAGCGAGAGAGCCGTAGACCCCCGCGTGGTGGCCAGCCGTTTGCGCGACGCGGTATTGGCCGAACCGCGCATAACATTCATAGGGAGTTCTTTGGTCGAGGGCGTGAAGCGCCGGAGCACTGGCGGCTATTGCGTGACATTCAACAACGAGGGCACTCAACAGGCCGGTCCCTACGACCACGTCGTGAATGCGCTGTGGGAGAGCCGGCTCGCAATCGACCGATCTCTAGGAATGGAGCCCGCCCAAAGTTGGATCTTCAGGCATAAATTCGGAAACCGCGTGAACATCCCGCTCTGCCCGGGCGACCTGCCGTCGGTGACGATGGTCCTGGGACCATTCGGTGATATCGTGAACTTCGGCTCCAATGGCTTTTACCTGTCTTGGTATCCGTTCGGCATGGTCGATACCAGTTTCGATCTGCAGCCTCCGCCGAGCTGGAACCAACTCGACAAGTCTGACCGATTTGACGTATTTGATCGTAGTCTGAAAAAATGGGCGAGCCTCTGTCCCAAGCTGCAAGATGTCAAATTCGGCCGCGATATGGTCGACCCGTCAAGCGGTGTCATCTTCGCATGGGGCGATACGGACATCGGCGATCCGGACAGCAAGCTGCACGATCGGTACAATATCGGAATTGAGTCAATTGACGGGTATCACACCGTGAATTCAGGCAAGTATAC
This sequence comes from uncultured Alphaproteobacteria bacterium, assembly GCA_963725185.1. Classification (GTDB taxonomy): domain Bacteria; phylum Pseudomonadota; class Alphaproteobacteria; order Rhizobiales; family Xanthobacteraceae; genus VAZQ01. The sequence continues at coordinate 220,635 of CAVRXO010000006.1, read as the reverse complement.
CATGGTGCCGTATTTCGGGCTCAAGGTGGCTGAACGCGTTCTGGGCCAGGAGAGCATGACGCGATCGTGAGCCTGGTTTCAACCGCGATGCGATGATCCGCTTGCGCAAGTGGTTCGATCCGTATCCGGACACAAGCCCGTCAATCTCCAGGCTCGGGATGAGAACACGAGGCGTCTTCTCGATTGTTCGGTACTATTCGCAGCCACGATATCCAAAACCCTAGAAGTCCGCATGTCGGGAGAATTCCCCATTGCGCGGGGGCTCGTGGGTGCCAGCACCGTTATGGTCATCCAAAAACTGCCGATGCCGTGGATGGGTAGACGAATCAGCGTTTCTGGCTTGTCGAAAACCTAACTCAAGACCGGACTGCCGTTCAATGCGAAGGTGACGCGATCAGGAAGACGGAAAGGTCCTCCGGATAGTTCGAGGATCAGATCTTCGGCACCTTCTGCGGCAACGTTGAAGAGAAGCTCGGCTTGGCTTGCGGCCGACCAACGGCCCGTGCCTTCAGCCTCGTGCCACCCGCGCCCGAGGAAGGGCTCTGCTGCCCGGCTGCCGATGAAGAGTGTCTCGCCTCGCACGATTGTAGGCGCTTCGCCTGTGAATCGCCGGACACGGGCAATCCAATCCCCCTTGCCTTCCCCATCGAGGAGGCGCTCTGCGGCGACCGGATGGACGCCCAGCCGTCTCAAGAAGCCCACCGCGAGTGCCTTGGAGTACGTTAGCGGGCTCGGCGCGCGAAAACGCTGCAACTGGTTATTTTGGATTTGCAGCCTTCCGGCCTGTTCCAGGGCGACACATTGAAACAATGCGTCGCGCATCTGGTTCCCCGCTGCGATCCAGGTCCAGGCCCGCTCATGGTCTGGCGATTGCCGGATGAGGTATGAATGGCGGCGGGTCCCTGCATGAATGCATAGCACCGAGACATGCCGGTGGTAGGCTATGCGTCGCTTTTGTCGATAGGCACGGAACAGCCATTCTTGCGAGGGCGACAGACGCGTCTGCCGCGGTGCAAGCCATGATCCCACGGAAAGGCAAGCCTTGCGCTCGGCAACCCAGCTTGATGCGATGATGAAGGTCCGCGGATCAAAGCGGCCGTCAGCAGCCGCGCCATCCAGCAACACGATGTCGTGGTCAGGGTCGGGAGGGCCCGTTTCCACCCCGGATTTGCGCAGCAGGAATACCGGTGACCATGCAATGTCCACACGTTCGCTTTCCATGAAAGCCACAGAACGCGTCAGATGGTCGGAGAAATACATGTCGTCGTGATTGAGAAAGAAAATATACCGTCCGCGCGCGAGGGCGAGTCCTGCGTTGTTCGGCTCGGACTGGGCTCCCGAATTGCAGGGGAGGTTCACGAAGCGTATGCGCGGATCGGCAAACGCGCGAACGGTCTCCTCGGTATCGTCGGTGCAGCCATCCCCGACAATGATTAGTTCCCAGTCGGCAAAATCGGATTGCAGGACGCTGGCGATGCTGTAGCGCAGCACAAACGCCCGATTGTAAGTGGCTATGATAATGGAGGCGGTAGGTTCGGAACTCATGGCTGGCAGTGATTTCAAAATCCTGGCGGAACCGCACCGCGCCCGCGGCCTGAGGCAAGCAATATCACGGCCCTATTCCATGGCCTGTGCCTCTACTTCACGCACAACGCACAGCCAAAATGTAATGCAACTTCACAAGCCTGAGAATACTCCGGAATGGCTCTACCGGCTGAGTTGATCGATTACGGACCCGGACCTAAGCTGCGCTCTCCCCCTGCAGCGCCCGGATGCGATCGGTGAAAGCCGTCACCTGCTCGTGGATGCGCTTGGCCTGCGCGGTCACGCTGACCGACGCAGAGGTCAGCATGCCGGCCGCGTCGGCGGTGCGGTTGCCGACGCTCTCGACCTCCGTGATGGCGCCATTGAAGTTCTGCACGTTCGCCGACACTGCGGCGAGATTGCCGGCGATGTCCTGAGCGCCCTTGGTCTGCTGCTCGACCGCCGCGGCGATGCGGGCGGAAAAGCGGTTGAGATCGGAGATGGTGCGCGAGATGTCCTGGATGGCGCCGACCGAACGGTGGGTGACGTTCTGGATCGCCTCGATGCGCCTGCTGATGTCGCGCGTGGCATTGGCGGTCTGCCCGGCCAGCGTCTTGACCTCCTGGGCGACGACCGCAAAGCCGCGGCCGGCCTCGCCCGCACGCGAGGCCTCGATGGTGGCATTGAGGGCGAGCAGGTTGGTCTGTGCCGCGATCCGGCTGATCAGCTCGGTCACCTCGCTGATCTCGCGCGTTACCACCGCGAGCTCGTCGATGGTGGCGTTGGTCTGCTTCATGGTGCCGACCGCCGCCTCGGCCAAGCGGGAGGATTCGACCGCGTGCGCCTCGACCTCGGCGATGGTCTGCGCCAGCCGCTCGCCGGCGAGCGCGGCGGACGCCACCATGGTGGCAGCCTGCTCGGAGGCGGCCGCGACCGTGACGGACTGCGATTTTGCCTCCTGCGCCGTCTCGCTCAGGCTCTCGGCGTTGGCGTTGAGGCCCTTGGCGGCGACGTGCAGGGTCTCGGTCGGCTCCCGCATTTCGTGGATGAACCCGTCGAGCAGGCGGCGCATGCGGTCGGCCTGCTGCGATTTTGCGGCGAGCTCATTCTCGCGCGCGGCGGCGCGCTCGCGGGCCGTGGCCGCGATCTCGGCGTCGCGCTGCGCGGCCTCCAAGCGCGCGGCCTGCGCCTGCGCGATCAGGCGATCGAGCAGGATGAGCGCCACCAGCACCATGACGATCACGGTGATGATCGAGAGCGATAGAAGCGTATCGCTCTTGGCGGAAAATCCCTCGATGTCGTCGCGTGCCGTGAGGCCGACGGCCGAGGCGCGCCCGCTCAGGTTCTCGAGGTTCTGGCGTATCTCGTCAACGCGGGATTTGACCTCTGCCGGCGGTACGGTGCCGGCAAGCGCCGCGATCTTCGCCCGCAGCTCAACCGCCAATTCGTGCGAGCGCGGCGAATCCGAGCGCTCGATGACGACGTCGAGATTGCCTAGCACGCTATCGAGATCGTCCTTCTTGGAGCCATCGTCCGACCCGCTGTCGCTCAAACGCTCGTCGTAATAGCGTTGAAACGCGACCTGCGCGAGGCGGATGTAGTTGGTGGAGATGAAGGCGGTGTCATAGACGTTGAGCGCGTAGTCGATGATCGCCTGCTGCTGCTGGCGCGCGAAAAGGCCGACCGCGATATTGACGATCAATAGCGTGACGGCGCCGATGCGGATGCGGCGGCGCAAGGAAGTGGCGTCCTCGTCGAGGACGCGCGTGGCCGGCGGGCCGGCGCCGGGAGCTGCCTCGCGATCGGCGGTCACCACGTCGCGCTCCGGAATTTGTTTCATCTGTAGACCCTGCGCGTGGGGTAATATTCGATAAAGTAAATGTATCGGTAAACGCGGACGCGCGACCAAGCGGAAAACCAAGGATTAACCCGACGTTAACCATAATTGGATTTATTGATTTACGCCGATTATCCGCGATAAGGCGCCGTAGCGCCGCCGCCGCGTTTCAGTTGCATCCTCCGAACCAGACTCGCGCGACGATGGCTTTGGCCGGACTGCGAACCATTTGCCCCGGTCTCGCGATCATCCTTGTTGGCGTAGCCGCCTGGATCAGCCCCGCGCGCGCGGTCCCGGCCTTTGCGGTGCAGACCGGCCAACCCTGCGCCTCCTGCCATGTCGGCGCCTTCGGCCCGCAGCTCAAGCCGTTCGGGCGCGACTTCAAGCTGCACGGCTATCAGGGCAATGACGGTCAGAACCACGGGCTTCCGCTGGCCGCAACCATGAAGCTGTCGTTCACCCACACCGGTGCGCCACAGCCAGGCGGTGCCGCGCCCGGCTACGGCGCCAACGACAACGTCGCCTTCGATACCTTGTCGCTCTATTACGCGGGGCGGATCTCACCCGAGCTCGGCGGCTTCATCGAGACGACGTTCGACGGCGTGGCGCAGAAGCTGCATTCCGACAACACCGATATCCGCCACGTGGGCGAGGGCCAGCTGTTCGGGCAGGATCTGCTGTGGGGCCTGACCACCAATAACGCCCCCACGGTGGCGGACCCCTGGAATTCGAGCCCGGTCTGGGGCTTCCCGTACAACCGGTCGCCGCTGGCGCCGAACCCGATGGCTGCCACTTTGATCGACGGCGGCCTCGCCCAGCGGGTGGTCGGCGCCGGCGCCTACATGCTGTGGAACAACCTGCTTTACTGGGAAGTCGACGCTTACAAGGGCCTCGATTCCAATGCACTCGCCGCCACCGGCCAGGATACCGACGGCTTCAACACCACGGCCTTCGTCCCCTACGCGCGGCTCGCGCTGATCAAGGATTTCGAGCGGCACCATATCGAGCTCGGCGCTTATGGACTCACCGGCAACGTGGTGCCGGGCGGCAACCAGACTTTCGGGTTCGGCACCCGCGTGACCGACACCGCGCTCGACGCGACCTACCAGTTCGTGGCCGATCCCGCCCATGTCACGAGCGACATGATCTCCGCCCACGCCACCTATATCCACGAGGTCGGCGATATCGATCCAAGCGCCCCGCAGGGACTGTTCGGGACGTTCCAGCACACGCTCGACACGCTGCGCGCCGACGTATCGGTGAGCTTCGCGGCCACCGTCACGCCGACGATCCAATATTTCCGCACCACCGGCACCGCCGATGCCGCGTTCTGGGGCACGCTGAACGGCAGCCCTAACGCGGAGGGCATGATTTTCGAGGTCGCCTACGTGCCCTTCGGCAAGCCCGATTCGAAGTTCAACACCTTCAACCTGCGACTTGCCGCGCAGTATGTCGACTATCTCGTCTTCGACGGCACCTCGGCGAATGCCCGCGACAACAACAATTTCTATTTTAGCGTCTGGACGGCGGTCAAGCTCTAGAGCCGATGACTGTTTCTCGAAACGTCATCCCATTCCCGCATTATCCGTGGGAGCATGATCCGCCCGAGCCGGGCAAGCCTTTTCCAATTTTCGTACGGGGCGGTCTCACTTGGAATCATGCGGATCGAAGGTCATGATCTGCATATTCGCGAGGGCCGGTTTTTCGAACCACGCGCCGCCGAGAGTTCATTCTCATGTGAGGACCATCATGAAGCTTTATATGTTGGCAATCTTAGCCTTCTCGCTCGGAGCGATCGTGGGCGTCGAGGCCGCCACCATCACCGTGGTGCAGCGCGGCCAGGTGTTCGACCGCTCGTCTGCCGCGGTGACGCGCGGCGACCGGATGGTGTTCACCAACGAGGATGACGTGATCCACAACATCCATGTCTTCGGGCCGGGCGAAGACCAAAAGGACCTCGGCGTGCAGAAGCCGGGAGCGACCTTGAGCTACACGTTCGACAAGGCCGGCACGTTCATGATCCGCTGCAACATCCACCCCTCGATGCGGATGACGGTCACCGTGAAGTGATGGCGATCCGCGCGGACAGTGCCGCGACTACCTGAACAACCCACGCAGCCAATCGAGCTTGCGCGCGTTCGGGCCCGACGAGATGATCCTTGTCGCCAGTCCCGAGTTCCCGCGGTGCGCGCGCTCCTCGATCTCCTCTCAGAGACTGTGGGCTCCGAACCGCGTTTGAAGTGATCGTATGGAGCCGGGCGGGTTATGCCTCGGCCATCCGCCCTTGAGAATTACAAGTGCCGGGCGAGCGAGTATGCCGATGACGAATGTGACAAGAATCGTAAAGAAGACGAAGAGTGCCGCGACCTAAGCAAAAGGAGGAAACCTCTGCTGGCGGCTGTTACGAGGTTCGGAGACGGTAAAGGCGTACCGATAACTTTTGCGTCACCTCGGCGGTATAATGCGTTGACAAGCCTCACCATTATGCGGTTCGCTTGCGGTTGCGCCTGAACGATTGGGCGCCGCTTGGCGGTTGAACCGTGAAGCGGCTGGCGGCGTAGATCATTCGCGCCCCGTAGAGCGCAACACCGCTCAAAATAATAGCAATCCGGGGAAAGACGGGCGTCGGTGCGACGCCCAGAATGATCCAGGATCCGCCCGCCGCTCAAGGCGGCTTTAGGACACGTCGTATGCCGGGTCGATGCGGAACGGCTCCGTTGTCAGCTTTGGTGCAACGAATTTAGTACAACGGACCGTTCCAATTTCATCGGCTGGTTGGTGGGCGGTCATTAGGCCATCTTTACGGCGGGGTACCGTATGGCGATTGAACCGTGAAGGGCGAAGCCGCCATGTTGAACAATCCGAGTGGAGCCGGCACGTATCGTTTCCGCGCCCGCGATCTTCATCTCGTTATGGGCCCGGCGACGCCGGTAACATTCGTGGGATATGGACAGCCGCCGGGTGCGGCGCACGGAATTGACGTGGGCAAACAGGTCGCCGGCACGGCGACCGAGCAACGTCCCTGCCAGCTGATCCCTCGACCGAACCCATCGCCGACTGCCAATTCGAGATCGAGTTTCTCGGTTCTGGCGCGGAGGTCTTTGCACTCACATTCGGTTGATCAGTTGCGCAAATGGAGGTTCCCAAATGGATGAGCTCAAGAACCACACTCTGGGAGGATTCCCCATGACGAAGCTAAAATCTCTGATGACTGGAACGACCGCAATCATGCTGCTCCTTGGCGTCCCATCCTGGGCGGCCGAGCAAGCCGGGTTGGGGATTGCCAATAACGACAGCATCTACATCGATGGAAATTCGCTCAAGATTGTACCGGGAAAGGCAAAGGGTGACGCTTCGGCCTTGATCAAGAAGTTGGATGCCCGTGCTGTGGGGGCCGGCATGATCATCTTCCGCTCGGGTGACAAACTCTATATGGCGGACGCCCCGTCGCCTGTGATCCAGACCAGTTCCGGCGCCGATCGGTACGGGAGCGACCGAGATACGAGCGTGAGCTCTGCCCAGGCGGAGCGAGACTGGCAGGAATGGCAACGAAGTCTGAACCAGAATTCCCGCCAAGGCAGCGACCGCTACGGCGGTGACCGGTACGGCTCCGATCGCTACGGCAGCGACCGGGACACCAGCGTGAGCGCCGCCCAGGCGGAGCGTGACTGGAAGGAATGGCAAGAATTTGTGCGCCAGAAATCCCCGCTATGCAAGTGATCGCCAAGGCAGCGACCGCTACGGCAGTGACCGTTACGGCTCCGACCGCTACGGCAGTGACCGCGACACCAGCGTGAGCGGCGCCCAGGCCGAGCGAGACTGGCAGGAATGGCAACGAAGTCTGAGCCAGAATTCCCGCCAAGGCAGCGACCGCTATGGCAGCGACCGTTACGGGAGTGACCGTTACGGTTCTGATCGCTACGGCAGCGACCGCGACACCAGCGTGAGCGCCGCCCAGGCGGAGCGAGACTGGAAGGAATGGCAGGAATTTGTGCGCCAGAATCCCCGCTACGCAAGTGATCGCCAAGCCAGCGACCGCTATGGCAGCGATCGCTACGGCAGTGACCGTTACGGCTCCGATCGCTACGGCAGCGACCGAGATACCAGCGTGAGCGCCGCCCAAGCGGAGCGTGACTGGAAGGAATGGCAGGAATTTGTGCGCCAGAACCCCCGCTACGCAAGTGATCGCCAAGGCAGCGACCGCTATGGCAGTGACCGTTACGGCTCCGACCGCTACGGCAGCGACCGCGACACCAGCGTGAGCGCCGCCCAGGCGGAACGTGACTGGCAGGAATGGCAACGAAGTCTAAACCGGAATTCCCGCCAAGGCAGCGATCGCTACGGCAGCGACCGTTACGGTTCCGATCGCTACGGCAGTGACCGCGACACCAGCGTCAGTGCCGCCCAGGCGGAGCGAGACTGGCAGGAATATCTGCGCGGAAGTGCCCGCTACGGTAGCGACCGAGACACCAGTGTAAGCCCCACCCAGGCCGCGCGAGACTGGCAGGAGTTTGTCCGTCAGAATCCGCGTTACGGCAGTGACCGCGACACCAGCGTGAGCGCCGCCCAGGCGGAGCGAGACTGGCAGGAATATCTGCGCGGAAGTGCCCGCTACGGCAGCGACCAAATCGTCATCAACGATCCTGGATATGCGGACTACAAGCTGAAAAAGACATTCGCGGACAATTGGACCGCGAGCGAAACGAAGTAAGTGAGCTTGCCTCAAGTGCCCGATGAGGGACTCCCGGCGAGCGGCGTCACTCATGCACACGAGAGAGCCGCCGCTCGCTTGGCTACAGGAATAGCCGCGGAGGACCAGTCATGAGCAACTTCAGGTGTGTGCGCCGGGGCTTGTTCGCTACGGTTCTGGGCTTGGGGCTTGCGCCCTTCCAAGCGGCATGGGCGCAGGTCACCCCCGGGACCATCGTCGATGGCGACAGCATCTTCATCGATGGGCAGACTTTCAAAATCGCCCCCGGACAGGCGAAACCCGACGCTGCGGCCACGATCAGAAACTTGGGGGGCCGTGAACTGGGGCCCGGCGTCATCATCTATCGGTCGGGCGACCAACTTTACATTCTGGGCGCGCCGTTGACGCTGGAGCCTGGCCGGCGGGGCACGCCCGGCGGTCGGGCCGTTGACGCCGACCGGGAGCAACTTGGCCGGATCCGCATTGAATATGATGCGCCAAAGAATCCCGAGCACCAGAATCTCTATGAGCGCCTACGGCGGAACAAGGTGCTCGAGACGATACAGCAGATCCTCAGCCCGTTTCGACTTCCGAACCCTGGGCTGTTGATCAAGACTCTTGGATGCGACGGTACGATCAATTCCTGGTACAACAGGGATGATCCAGGTGATTCAGGACCGACCGTCCATATGTGCTATGAGCTGCTGGACAACATCTTCAAGATTACGACAGACGAGAACGTCCGCCCCAATGTGACCCGTCATGATGCGATCGTCGGCCAGTTCCTGTTCTGGACCCTGCACGAGACCGGGCACGCGGCCTTCGATATTTTCCAGGTGCCGCTGTTCGGGCGCGAGGAGGACGCCGCCGATCTGTTCGCCGCGTTTATCATGCTGCACTTCGGCAAGGACCAGGCGCGGCGCTGGATCGAGGGGGCGGCCTATACCTCTGACGAGTTCATGGCGGACGTCCCTTGGGGAAAGAATTACGCGAGCGTTCATGGTCTCCCTCAGCAGCGCTTCTACAATCTGGTCTGCCTGGCTTACGGCGCCGACCCGGTGACCTTCGCTGACGTCACCGACAATATGACCAACATGATGGCGCGGAAGGGGCTGTTGCCAAAGGCGCAGCAGGGGGTGTTGCCGAAGCAGCGCGCAGAGAACTGCGCGTACGAGTTCCAAACCTTCGAACATGCGTTCGGGACCCAGATACGCCCCCATCTCGACGCGGACATGGTTCGGAAGGTGCTGGACACAGCTTGGTTTCCCGAGCCCATGCGCCGCCGGGTTCGGCCCAGTCCGATCCAAGCCGCTACGAACTCAGGAAATTGACGGATCGCGGGGATCGCGTGACGCGAGCAGGCCGGCTCGATGCATCGCCCGCGCAGCGGGTCGTACAGCGCGAGCAGGACGACCGGCACGGGGTGAAACGCGGCACGTGGATACGGCCGCGCAGCCGCTCCATGACCGCCGCGCCCGAATTTGGCCGCAGCAAAGAATTGGCGCTGGCTCGCCGCTTGTGCTACTGATTGTAACGTTACACCGATTGATCCGCAAACGAGCGAGAACATGCGCAGCGAAAGCCTGCCGGACCTGGGCGACCTCGAGCGCGAGGTGATGCAACTGATCTGGGCCAATGGCTCCCTCACGGCAGAATTCGTACGCGAGAGACTGGCGCGGCGCCTGAAGGAATCAACGGTCCGCACCGTACTTCGGCGGCTGGAGGAGAAGGGTTACGTCAATCATGCTGTCGAGGGGCGGACCTACGTCTACCAGGCGACGCATCCCCGCGGAAAGGTTGCGGCCAAGGCCGTCCAGCGGATCATCGATTTGCTTTGCAACGGATCGGTCGAGGAGGTTCTGGTCGGCATGGTCGACAGTGCCATCCTCGACCAGCGGCAACTGCGCACCTTGGCCGACAAGGTCGCGAAGGCGAAGGCAGGGAGGCGGTAATGTTGGACCTGCTCCTGGAATCGGCGCTGCGATCGCTGGCGCTCGGCGTTGCCGTGTGGCTAGGCCTGGGGCTCCTGCGCGTGCGCAACCCGCGGACGCAAATGACGGCATGGACCGTTGTGCTGGTCGCCTCCCTGGCGATGCCGGCTCTGATGCATCGTATAACCGTGACCATACCGGCCGCCGCGCCACCGTTGCGGGTGGTCGAGTCCCTATCCTCGAGGCTTTCGGCCCCGCGCTCCGAACCGGTCGAGATGCCGGCGGTTCCGACACCGGGCCCACTTGCCCTGCCGCCCGCGACGGCGCGCAGCGCCATGCCCCATCCGTCGCATCCGGTGATGCCAGGTCCGGCCGATCGCCATGGGTCTGGTTGGTCAGGCTTCGATGGGCGCGTCATGCCCGCGGCCGTCTACCTGATGGTTGCCGCCTGCATGCTTCTGCGGCTGCTCACGGGATTCCTGTTGAGCGCCCGGATGGCGCGGGACGCGCGTCCGATCCGTGAAGGCTGGGCCGCAGGCGTGGACGTGCGCACAAGCGACGATGTCGCGATGCCGGTCACCTTCGGCTTGACGATTCTGCTGCCCGCCGAATACGCCGACTGGAGCGAGGCCAAGCGGCTCGCCGTGCTGTCGCACGAGCGAGCGCATGTCGCGCATGGCGACTTCTATGTGCTGCTGCTGGCGGCGTTCAACCGCGCGGTGTTCTGGTTCAACCCGCTGGCATGGTGGCAGCTCGTGCGCATGGCGGAGCTCGCGGAAATCATCAGCGACGACGCGGCGCTCGAAATGCTGAACGACCCGCCATCCTATGCCGGCATTCTGCTCGACTTCGCGGGCTGCCCCGAAGAGCCGCCCCTCGCCACCGCCATGGCGCGCGGCTGTATGCTGCGCAAGCGGGTGGAGCGAATTCTTTCCGGGACGGCCGTGCCGGCTCCCATGGGCTGGCGAAAACGCGCACTGGTGGCGATTGCGCTTGCGCCGGTGGTCATGTTCTCCGCAGGCGCCGTCGTGCCGGGCGGGGCGCCCGCGTCGCATGCCGATACCCTCGAGGGGGAGCCGCACCCGCTCGATCGCTATGTCGGTTACTATGAGTTCGCTCCCTTTCATGCGGTCACCGTCGCGCGCGCGGGCGATCGCCTGACCGTGCTGGAGACGGGGCGCCTGAAAATCGAGGTGACGGCGGACGGCGATCAGGCATTCATCTCCCCGGATGGCGAGGAAACCATCACCTTCACGTCCGACGCCGATGGCCGCGCCTCCGCGTTGTCGCTCGGCGAGCCGGGAAGGGGAGCGCGGCGCGCGATCCGGATCGATGCCGCCCGCGCGCAGTCGATTGATGATGCCTTCGCCCGCCAGGTCGCGACGGCGCCCGACCGGTTCAAGGACCAGTTGCCGGCAGAGGGGAGCAAGGCTGCTCTGCTGAGGGCAATTCACGACCTTGAGGCCTACGCTCCAGGCGACGCACGGCTTGAACAGATGGCGGAAAACGTGCGCCGCCAGGTCGCTCCGCTGCACGCCATGCTGGCCGCGTTCGGCGACGTCGAATTGGTCTTCTTTCGCGGCGTCGGGCCCGGCGGCTACGACATCTACGGCGCCCAGTTCGCAAACGGTCTTGGGGAATTCCGCGTGCGGCTGGGTGCGGACCGAAATGTCGAGGACATGGCCTTCCGGGGCGACGGCGACAGCACGCCTGGCGAAATATTGACCTGCGCGCAGGAGCAGACGTTGAAAGCGGTGCCGGAAACTGTGCCCATCCAACTATTTGTCTACAATGCCAGCGGCGTCGATATCCGCGCGTTCGCCCTCGACGGTGACGGCGAGCGATCGCGCGCCCTCATGATTGGCGACGCTCGCCCGACGTCGTTCCTCGCCCGTGTCGGTCAGCCTTGGGTTGTCACGGATGCCTCCGGGCAATGCCTCGAGATCATCATGCCGGGACAAAGCACGCGGTACCTCACCATCCAGGCGGATGCGCGCGAGCAGGCCATGCGGACTGCGCCCCAGCGCCGAAGCCCTGTGCCAGGGAGCGAGCAGGCGCTGCGCGGATATATCGACGCGCTTGGCCGCGGCGCGCCGAACTACGACGACATGACGCCGCAAGTCGCGACGAACACGCGCCAGCAATTGCTGCTCCTTCGGGCTGTAGTGGCCAGACTTGGGACGCTGCGGGCCTTGTCGTTCCGCGGCGTTACGGCGGCCGACAACGACGTCTACATTGCCCATTTCAGCAATGGCTCGGCGGAATGGCGGCTCGGCCTCGTCAAGGAGGGCAAGATCGGGCGCATTTCGCTCGGCCCGCAATTCGGCCCGCCATACTGACCGGTGTCTTAAGACGGCGGTCCGGAGTTTCGTCGGCCCGGGTGTGTCTCAGTTTGACATGAGCCACATCGTGCGGCTGATCGACCAAGCCGGGGAAGCGCCTAAAAAGCGCGAGCCACAAATAAGGAAAGCAGCCTGAAACAGATGACGTTAAATCCGGCTGATATCGTAACTTTCGAGGATGGCGACCCTGCTGAAAATCCATGGGTTACGGGCAAGCCGAGACCTGAAGAAATCAAGATCGAAATATATTCGCCAGAATGGCCAAAATTATTTGAGGCCAGAAAACGCCAAATCGCAGAAGCGCTTCCCGGAGTCGCTTTGAATATCGAGCATATTGGCTCGACGGCAGTTCCAGGGTTGTCCGCGAAACCGGTAATTGACATAGATTTGATTGTCGCAAATCCCGACCTGGAGGAGGATTACGTTCCGGCTTTGTCGCTCCTCGGTTATGTGCTGACGGTCCGTGAACTTTCTTGGTATCGGCATCGGATGCTGCGCCATGACGCGCCCCGGGTGAATTTGCACGTCTGGGCTCCCAACAGCCCCGAACACATTCGCCATATCTTGTTTCGTGATTGGCTTTGTAACCATCCCGAAGATCGGGAACGCTATGCCGACATAAAGCAAAAAGCGAAGATCGACGTTGATACCGTGCAGGAGTATAACCGCAACAAACAAGCCGTGGTGCGGGCGATCTACCAAAGAATATTCGAGCACCAGCGGTGGACGGCCTGATCTTCGCCGATCCATTCCACGAAAAAATTCAAAGCGAGACACTATCGCCGGTCCGGGCTGCGGCGGTCCCAAGGGGTGTTGCAACGCACAGGCGTCTATGCTACAGACTGTAGCATTACTGATGGTCGCCAAGACTGACGGAGCCGTTGAGGCGCATCAACCGGAGCCACGTCATGACCCTCGACCCGCGGGGAGCGGCACTCGCACTGCACCGATTCGGCTTCGGCCCCAGGTCGGCTCGACTCGACCTCGGGCTCGATCGCCGCGATCGCGTCCGATCCGCAGGGCGCGCTCCTGGCCGAGCTCGAAGCCCCCAAAGCCGGCCAGATCGTCAATCCGAATTTGCTCACGAGCGGAGCGGCAAACCGCATGGGGTTCGAGTTCTTGTACGCCCGGCAGGCCCGGATGGTGCTGGAACGCCGGCGCCGGGAGGCCGCGCAGGCGGCAGTTGCGGAGAACCCGGGCGCCGGCAATGCCATGGCGGCGGAGGACAAGCCGGCCGCGGCAGCCGCGCAGCCCAACGCGATGACGCAGCCACGGCAGAATTTCCTCGCCGAGGCAGGCGCCCGGATCGGTGCCGCCGTCAAAGCCGATATCGGCTTTGTGGAGCGGCTGGTCTGGTTCTGGTCGAACCATTTCTGCGTGGCCGACAGCTTTATGGCCGGCGCCTACGAGCGCGAGGCGATCCGCCCGCATGTGCTGGGCCGCTTCGCCGATATGCTGCAGGCGGCAGAGGCCCACCCCGCCATGCTGGATTATCTCGACAATGCGGGATCGATCGGCCCGAACTCGGACGAGGGCATCGTCCGCAACCGCGGTCTCAACGAGAATCTCGCGCGCGAAATCCTGGAGCTGCATACGCTCGGGGTGCGGACCGTCTATACCCAGGCCGACGTGACCACCTTCGCGAAGGTCATCACCGGATGGACGATGTTGCCGACCCGGGACAATCCCGAGCATGGCAGCGAGTTCGTGTTCAATCCGCGCATGCATGAGCCGGGCGACCAGACGCTGATCGGCAAGACCTATCCTGCAGGCGGCGTCCAGCAGGGACGCAGCGTGCTCGCCGACCTGGCGCGCCATCCGGCGACCGCAAAGCACATTGCCACCAAGCTCGCGCGGCATTTCATCGCCGACGAGCCGCCCCCCGCGCTCATCGATCGGCTGACCTTTCGCTTTTTCGAAACCGAAGGCGATCTCAAGGAGGTCGCGAGGGCGCTGGTCACGGCGCCCGAGGCCTGGGCGGCGGAGCGGGCCAAGATCAAGCGGCCGAGCGAATGGGTGGTGGCGACGCGGCGCGCTGCCGGCCGACCGAACCCCAACATCCAAGGCATGGTCGGCCAGCAAAGGCTGCTCGGCGAGCAGCTGTGGCAGCCGTCGGCGCCGAAGGGCTACTCGGACGACAATGCGGCTTGGCTCAGCGGGCTCAAGCTGCGGCTCCAATCCGCCAACGCGTTCGCGCAGGCGGTGGCCGCTGACGTCGACCCGCGCGAGCTCGTCGATGTGACGCTCGGGCCGCTGGCGACCGAGGACACACGGCTCGCCGTCGCGCGCGCGGAGACCAAGGTGCAGGCGCTGACGCTCTTGATCATGGCGCCCGAGTTCCAGCGCCGATGATCGACAGGACAGAAACAATGGAGACGACCATGCGCTCCCCGCTTCAAGCTGCAACAATCCACGCCGCGACCCGACGCGAGCTGCTGCGCGGCTCGGGCGTGCTGTTCGCCTGGGCCTTCGTGCCGCGGCTCGCGCGCGCGGAAGGCCGCGACCCGCGCTTTCTCACCATCGTGCTGCGCGGCGGCCTCGACGGGCTCGCCGCGGTGGCGCCGGTCGGCGACCCCGACTGGGTGAAGCTGCGCGGCAACTACGCGCTCACGCTCGATGGCCTGAAGCCGGGGCTGCCGCTCGACGGCTTCTTCGCGCTCAATCCCGCGATGCCCAACGTGCACCGGCTCTATCAGGAGGGGCACGCCACCATCGTGCATGCGGCCGCCACACCCTATCGGGAGCGCTCGCATTTCGACGGACAGGATATGCTGGAAAGCGGACTCCCCAAGCTCGGCGCCGTCGATAGCGGCTGGCTCAACCGGGCGCTGGCGGCCCTCGAGCCGAGCCGGGATGCGATAGCGAACGGCCGCAAAGCGTTCGCGGTCGGGCCGATCACCCCACTGGTCGTGCGCGGCGCCGCCCCCGTCCTTTCCTGGGTGCCGCCGCGCCTGGCCCCGGTCAGCGACGAGACCATGCTGCGCGTGCTCGATCTCTACCGGCACACCGATCCGGCCTTCGCGCAGGGGCTCGAGGAGGGCCTGGGGGCCGCCAGCATCGCCAAGGCCGGCGGCGTCTCCGATGCCAAGCCGGATGTTGCGGGGCCCCCGGGTAGCGGCGGCATCGAGGAGGTGCGCGCCTATTTCGCCGAGGCGGCCGGGGCGGCCGCGAAATTCCTCGCCGCGCCCGAAGGCCCGCGCGTCGGCGCGCTCGCGTTCGATGGTTGGGATACGCACGTCCAGGAAGGGGCCGTGACCGGCCGCCTCGCCGACCTTCTGGGTGCGCTCGACGGCGCCATCGGGGCGATCAAGACCAATATGGGCGAAGCCTGGAACGAAACCGTGGTGACCCTGGTGACGGAATTCGGGCGTACCGCCCACGTCAACGGCAACGCGGGTACCGATCACGGCACCGGCACGATCGCGCTGCTGTTGGGCGGAGCGCTCAAGGGCGGCCGTGTCGTCGCGGATTGGCCGGGCGTCAAGGAGACCGACCTCTACGAACAGCGCGACCTCAAGGCCACAACCGATCTGCGTGCCGTGCTCAAGGGCTTGCTGCGCGATCACTTGCGCGTGGAAGAGCCCGCCCTCGCGGCCGACGTCTTCCCGGGCAGTGATGCGGTGGCGCCGATGACCGGATTGCTTGCGTAGCGATAGTCGAGCCGCGAGGGCCGGAAGGAGTCGGTAACGCCGCGCGCGCGACCAGGTAACGACCTGTCACGGTCAAATGAGCTTCAGCCCCCTTAGGCTCGCATGCCCGTCCCGGCCGACGATGATGTGATCGTGCACCTCGATGCCAAGCGGCTTGGCCACCTCGATGGTCTGTTTGGTCATCTCGATGTTGGCGCGCGACGGCGCGCGAGGCGGTACGCGCGCTCCTTTTTCGTGATCGAGTAGATTGCTCTCGTAAGTTACGGAGTGGGGCCTTCCGTCTCAGCGACGAACAAGCGCGAATTCGTGAATTTCTTTCGCATGGCGTCCACTTCCTTCCAGGCCGCTGAGGCATACCAACTCTTGGCCTTGTCCACGCTATCAAAGGCAATAATGACATAGCGTTGCGGCGGCGTTCCATCAAGCGTGGCAAGTTTCTCGGTGCGAGTGATGAACTTCCCGCCGGCATCAAGGATCGCAGGTTGCGCCTTCGGTAGAAGCTCCTTGGTAAAACTATCGCGGTCGGTGATCTGGCTGATGTCGATGATGGCATAGGCGCCTGGCGCCTTATTTTGTGCATGCAGTCCACTAATCGCCGTCGCCCCGATTGCGACACCGGCGAGCATTGCTAGTCCAAGTGCGATACGTTGGTTCACGGTCATACTCCATTCGTGTTGATCTGCGGACGCCCGCGCGCGGCGCGTGCTGATGGATCGCGATGATTAAATTTATTTCAAGGAGTGCGATGCCCGCCGCCGGCATGACCGCTGCCCGTTACCCACGTCGGAGACTGCGGCACGTCTCGCCCCAAGGGCAGCTGGCGTTCACTGTAGACCGGATGCACGCAGAAGGGAAAGATGGAAAATGGCGCCTTTTGCGCCAGGGGGAAAATTCACGTCACGGATTTGGGAGGGTTTCGAGAATCGGATCGAAACCGTGGTGACCCTGGTGACGGAATTCGGGCGTACCATGAAGAAAGACCGCGTACGGCGTGCTAGGCGGCATTGGATTTCTCAACCGCTTTGGCGGCGTTGCGAATGACCTCCAGCACGGCAGAGGGTTGGGAAAGCATCGGGACGTGACTGGATCGCAACTCGACGGTGGTGGCGCCCATCCGCTTTGCCGCGAAGCGTTCCAGATCAGGATGAACGGTGCGATCCTCCGCGGCAACAATGGACCAGCTCGGTTTCGTCTTCCAAGCAACGCCATCATGCTTCTGATCGAACAGATCCGGCACCGGCACGCCCTGCGTTGCATACACGAGCTTCTGCTCGCCCTCGGGAAGGTCTCCGCAAAAATAGCCGATGCCGCTCTGTTTGAGCCAGATGCGCCCGTCTGTCACCTCGATGTGCGCAAAGACATCACTCGTGGGAAACTTGCTCTGCTGGCTTTGCGAGGTCTCGTCGGCGTCAGGCGCGAGCGCCGCGATGTACACCAGCGCGGCAACGCGCGGATCGGTCCCGGCGTGCGTGATGAGCGTGCCGCCATAGGAGTGCCCGACAAGCACCACTGGGCCGCTGACCCGCCCCAGGCAAGCCGTCACGGCGGCGACGTCGCCCGCGAGCGAGTCGAGACCGTGCTGCGAAGCCATCACTTGGTGACCCTCGGCCAGCAGCGCCGGGATCAATTTGCTGAAGCATGAGCCGTCGGCCCAGAGGCCATGAGCGAAAACGATACTCGGCTTGGCCACCATTACCTCCCCTGATTGAATGAGAGCGATCCCGGCAGCCACAATAGCATTCGGAAAAAGCGCGAAATTGTACGAACTTGCTCGGTTTGCAAAATTTGCCTGAAAAATCGTTGCGACAGCCGCGCGGCGGGCGATTTTCCCCTGTTTTTCGAGCACCGGCCGATGTACCTTTCCGGTCTTCGACCGTGACCGCTCAGGGAGAACCCTGAGAGTGTTTGTTGTTCGAGGAAGTTCTCTTAACCACCGCCGCGGGGAGCGACAATGGGCGGGGACGCTATCGCAGGAGTCATTGCTGAGCGCTTTCGGATCGATCGTCCGCCCACGCTCTTGGCGCGGAGATCATCCAAGGCGCGAATCGGATTCTCGCATATGCGATGCGGCCACGCGATGCGCGGCCGTTCTCTTACGGTACCGCAAGAGGAGGCTTTTGCATTTCACGTTCCACTGTCGTTGCCGTTTTTCACGGACTTGTGGACGGCAGGGCGGCGCAGAGACGTACCCGACTGGAGTCTCGGTGATACGCAGCTGGTCGACCTGCGTGACAATCCGCGCGTCAGCTTGGATACTTCCTTCAATTCACTTCGCTTTTACATCCCGCAAATTGCGCTTGATGAGATGGCCAATGAGGCGGGCATTCGGCGGGTGAAAGGGCTTTACGCGCCGAATTTCGGGGCCCGCGATTTGGTCATGTTCGGTCTGGCGCAAGCGCTCATTGCCGCGATGGAGAACCCCGGCGACGGCACCGCCATGTTTTCCGATTGTATCGCGCTCGCTTTTTTCGCCCACATCGCGTGCGCTTATGGAAGCGTCTCGGCCGCGGGAAGTAACGCACGCGGCGGCCTGGCGCCCTGGCAGCTGCAGCGCGCCCGCGACTTCATCAACGCAAACTTGGCGGGCGATCCTTCAATCTCCCAAGTCGCGGATGAGTGCGGACTGTCATCGAGCTACTTTGTCCGCGCGTTTAAGCAAGCGACTGGCGTCCCGCCTCACCGATGGCTGACCAAACAACGCGTCGAGCGCGCCAAAGAGCTTTTACGAGACCCAGGCTGGGGGCTTTCGGACATCGCCCAGCTCTGCGGCTTTGTCGACCAAAGCCACTTCACGCGTGTTTTCTCCAAGAACGAGGGTTACAGCCCCGGACGGTGGCGCCGCCTCCACAGCCGTTAGCGCCCGATGAAGAGTTTTGTGCTGCTGATCGCGTGCGGGACGAGGCCGCCAGGTAATTCTCGCCAGCCCTCCCGTCGGCATTTGCGACACCCCAAATGTGCCCGGTCGATGTCCGGTTTGGGCCAACCCGGAAAGGCTCAGACCGAGTAGATGTTTTCGCTTTGCCCCAATAAGGGGACATCCGCGCGCGCAACCATGTAACAACCTGTCACGGTCAAATGAGCTTCAGCCCCCTTAGCAGGCCGTGTGAAAACTCCGGCTCCGGCCGCGCGGGTAGAATATCTCGGACGATTTGGGCATCACGAGAGTCAAATCATGCTGCGCACATGCAGCTTGATCCCTTGTTGGAGAATTGTATTTTCCACATTTCGCCAATGTATGAGTTTTCACAGGGCCTGTTAGACTGGCATGCCCGTCCCGTCCCGGGCCGACGATGATGTGGTCATGCACCTCGATGCCGAGCCCGCGTGCGATCTCGGCGATCTGCTTGGTCATTTTGATATCGGCTCGCGACGGTGTCGGGTCTCCTCCGGGATGATTGTGCAGGAGGAAAGCGATCTCGTATCACGTTGAAAACGCAAGTTTAATTTTCCTTTTTTGCGCGAATAGGGGTCGGAGACTGGGGGCGGTAAGAAGCACCTTTTCGCGATGATCATGCAACGTCCCGCTGGGTCTAGTTCTGCAATCCTCACTCACGCTGGATCACGGCTGTCATATCCGCTTTTCAAGTCTCCACCGTCTTACGAGTAATTCGATCCGTAATCTCTCGACCAGTCCCTTGCGCAATACTTTCGGCTCCCCATGTGGGTGTCGAAGTGCCAAAAAACGGCGACGTACCGAAGTCTCCGTTCCCGCACTGGCAGCACCGATGTCGTCGGTAGACGCCGTAATCCTCTAGAACATAGGCCTACGTTCGTATCATGGATGCCGGCGGCATCTGTGATTGGCGCACTCGCGCACTGCTTGTCACGAGGGTGCGCACAAACTAACTCGCGCCACCTCTAGGCTTGCCCGCCTCGGCTCCGGCCGAGCAGGCCTTTCCTGACGCAAATGATCCACTAATAGCGAAAGAGAGGAAGATCGAAATCGACGCATATACGACATTCCGGTTAACCCCTGACAACCATACAAGCAAAGACGTGCGAGGGACGCGCTCGCCGAGATGCGAACGGCATCGGATAGCGGCAATCCAACAATCCATCCTCCTCGGTTGCCGAGGAGGTCGTCATGCGGAAAACGCCCGGTATCTGCAACCGCTGCTGTGAGCACGTTAGGTCTTCCGCGTTTGGTTCTTACAGAAGGGAGTTCATCCATGAGCGCAGTTGCACAGCCGAAGGGCAGTGAAAACACTGCTATCCACCCATTCCACGTGAATGTTCCCGAGGCCACGCTGACCGAATTGCGCAAGCGCATAAGTGCGACCCAATGGCCCGACCGAGAAACGGTCACAGATCAATCGCAGGGCCCCCAGCTCGCGACGCTGCAGAAACTCGCTCGCTATTGGGCAACAGAGTACGACTGGCGCAAGGTAGAGGCACGACTGAACGCCTACCCGCAATTCATCACCGAGATCGATGGGCTCGACATCCACTTCATTCACGTTCGTTCAAAGCACGAGAACGCATTGCCGCTCATCGTCACGCACGGCTGGCCGGGCTCAGTGATCGAGCAGCTGAAGATTGTCGATCCGCTGACTTATCCGACCGCACACGGCGCAAGCGCGGCGGATGCCTTCGATCTGGTGATTCCGTCAATGCCGGGCTACGGGTTTTCGGGCAAACCGACCACTACAGGCTGGGACCCCGCCCACATCGCGCGTGCGTGGGTCGTCCTTATGAAGCGTCTTGGATACAAGGAATTCGTGGCACAGGGCGGTGACTGGGGCGCGATCATCGTCGACCTGATGGGGACACAGGGGCATCCTGAACTGCTCGGTATTCATTCCAACATGCCGGGCGTGTTTGCCCCCGACATCGACAAGGCGGCCCTTTCGGGCGCTCCAGCGCCATCCGGTCTCTCCGCCGATGAGAAGCTCGCCTACGAACGGGTCTCCGTCGTCTATGCCAAGGGCATCGGCTACGGCTACCAGATGGGGTTGCACCCACAGGCGCTTTACGGGATTGCAGATTCTCCCGTCGGACTAGCTGGTTACTACCTGGATCACGACGCGCGCAGCCTGGCGATGATCTCGCGCATCTTTGACGGGCAGGCCGAAGGGCTGACGCGGGATGATGTGCTCGACAACATCACACTGACTTGGTTGACGAACACGTTTGTATCCGGAGCGCGACTTTATTGGGAGGCGTTCGAGAACAAGATTTCTTTCTTCGGCGTCAAAGGCGTCTCAGTCCCGGTCGCCGTGAGCGTGTTCCCGGACGAGCTCTATCCGGCTCCGCGGAGTTGGGCAGAGCAGGCGTATCCGAAGCTCATCCACTACAACAAGCTTCCCATTGGCGGGCACTTTGCGGCCTGGGAGCAGCCGAAGCTCTTCGCCGAGGAGGTACGCGCCGGGTTCCGCTCGCTGCGCAGCTAACGAAATGGAAGAGGCCCGTGGAGATTATCTGCGGGCCTTTGCTTCGCTCAGCGACAAGGGGCAATCATGAGACCTCTGCAAGTATTCGGTGTTGCTTTGGGTGTTTGTGCTATTGCCGGCACTTCTATCCCGTGCGCCACGAAATCCATCGCACAGAGCGTCAGGGCGAGCCCCGCGCAGGCTGAAAGTAATGCCTCACCGATCTATGGCGTCAGGATTCCGGCCGGGTACCGTGACTGGCGCTTGATCTCAGTCAGACGGCTGACCGGCGCGGAAGGCAAGCTTAGACAGCTACGCGCCCAGTTGGGCAATGATCTTGCGATAACCGCCTTTCGGGAAGGAACACTCCCGTTCCCCGACGGCGCAATCATTGCCGCGCTGCACTGGAGTGAAGCCTCATCGGATGCAGACAATCAAGTCCTGGCCGGCGGTTTTCCCGGCGCGGCACTCGAATCTTCCTTTGCCGGGTCGCCCGTGAACGTTCAATTCATGGTCAAGGATTCAAAGAAGTACGCCGCATCCGGCGGCTGGGGATACGCCGACTTCAAGAGCGGTACACCTGGCGATGAGGCGCTGCACAAGACCTGCTTCCCCTGCCACGAGCCGGCAAAGGATCGCGACTACGTTTTCACTCACTACGCACCTACGCCCTGAACACAAGCCCGGCTCGCCAAGCCTGATTGGAGACGGCTCCATGAATGCGCATCAAGTCGCTTCGCAGTTCAACACCGACCGCACCCAGCCGGGTCGGTGGACGGTCACTTTCAGCAACCCGCCGATCAACATGTTTGTTCCCTCTACGATCGTCGAATTGGGAGCGCTCATGACCGACCTCGAGGCGGACCGGTCCGTGAAGGCGGTAGTGTTCGATTCGGCGAATCCTGATTTTTTCATCGCCCATCTTGACGTAGCCAAGGCAGCGGAACGGCCAGAGGCGCTGGACCTTTGGCGCGACTTTGTGCTGCGCCTCTCGTCCGCGTCAGTCGTCAGCGTCGCCAAGATTCGCGGCCGTACGCGAGGCATCGGGAACGAGTTCGTGCTGGCCTGCGACATGCGCTTCGCCAGTCGGCAAAGCGCGTTATTCGGCAACCCCGAGGTCGGCGTCGGGCTGGTCCCGGGGGGCGGAGCGCTGGAATGGCTCCCGCGCTTGGTCGGCCGCTCACGCGCGCTTGAGATCGTGCTCAGCGGCGACGATTTCGATGCCGACATCGCCGAGCGCTATGGCTGGGTGAACCGCACGCTGGACGATGACCAACTCAACTCATTTGTCGATACGCTCGTCCGGCGTCTGGCGTCGTTCGACCGTGAAACGCTGGCCGCGGCGAAGGCCCAGATCAATCGGGTCGGGATGCCGACGGCTGCCGAGCTCCAGTCGAGCAACGAGATGATCTTCCCAACTACTGGCCTTGCCCGGTGCGCAGGCGCGCCGTCCCAAGCTCCGCGGCATCGGTTACGGCGTTCCGAGCGACTTCGAATTGAACTTCGGCCGCTACCTCCCTGCGCTCGGGCCGGCGGACGACGATAACACGCATACGCAGACCGACTGATCGTCGCCTTGAATCGGCGGCCGCGCGTGGCTTTGGGCGCCCCGATCCGGGCGAATCCACATCGCAGAGGACATGGCAATGAGGCTTCAAGGGAAAACGGCCCCGATCACCGGTGGCAGTGATCTGATCGGGAGGAAGCCTTGGACAAGACTGATGGCGGCTTTGACGCCGCAACGTTCGCGCAACAGTTCAACCAATTCAGTCCCGAGTATGGACCTCACTTCAAGGATATCTACAGGCACATGCGCGCCCATTGCCCGGTTGCGCACACGGATGAGGTTGGCGGCTTCTGGGTCGTGACGCGATATGCCGACATCATGCGCGTGGACGCCGATGACGAAGCCTTCTCCTCGCTCTACGGGGTCTTTCCGAGCGTCAATCCGGACACGCCCAGGGCAGGGTTCGGGCCGCTTGGTGAGGCGCGCACCGGACCGCTCGCCGCCTGCCCGCTCGGCCCGAATGGCGAGGCTCCGCGCCTCAGCTTCCTCCCCCTTGAGCTCGATCCTCCGCTACACGGCCCGTACCGCAAAGCCCTAGACCCCCTGTTCTCGCCCCACGCGGTCACCGAACTGGCGCCGTGGCTGTTGGCGCTAACCGACCAGCTGATCGACGCCATCATCGAGAAGGGCGAGGGCGATTTCTCCCGCGATCTGAGCACGCCGCTGGCCAGCATCTTCACGATGAAGCTTCTGGGTCTGCCGCTAGAGGACTGGTCGGACTACGCCTGGTTCATCCAATCGGCGAACGGCGGGTCCAGCAGCGTCCAGCCCAGAACGAGGAACCTGTCAGAACGCGAGCTGCGCGAACGAGTCGCGGCTGAGGTGGTTCGGCAGCGCACCCAGCCGATGGCGGGCGGGGCGATCGCCCATCTGCTCGACGCGACGGTCGATGGGCGCAAGCTCGATAGCTGGGAAATCGAAGCCTACATCTGGCTGATCATCGGCAACATGGCCGCGACGCAGGCCTGCATGGCGTCCAGCTTCGTCTGGCTGTCGCGCAATCCCGAGCAACGGCGCCGGCTTGCCGAAACGCCGCACCTGATGCCGCACGCGATAGAGGAGTTCCTCCGCGTCTTCACGCCCGTTCACGCGCTCGGCCGCACCGTGATGCACGACGTCGAGTTGGCCGGGCAGTCGTTGAAGCGGGGCGACCGCGTGCTCTTGTGCTGGGTATCGGGGAACCTGGACGAGACCGAGTTCGAGAACCCGGAAGAGGTGGATTTCGACCGCGCCAACAAGCGCCACATGGCCTTCGGCCTAGGCCGCCACCGCTGCATGGCCCCCGATGTGGTTCGCCTCGAATTCCGGATCATGTTTGAGCAGATACTGAGCCGCATGCCCGACTTCCGCGTCGAGGAGGCCGGGCTGCGACCCTCGCCAGTGCCAGCCGTCGTGGCCGGCTACGAGCATGTGCCTTTTGTTTTCACGCCCGGGAAAAAGGTAGGCGGTCCCCGCATCGTCTACTGACCTGAGCGAGGTCCTCACTCGACCAGCTTGGTCGGGAAATCCATTCGGCGGCCGCGCACGGCTTTCGACCGGTCCGGGTGAGCGCACAGCGCAGGCCGGCGCCGCCACCGAGCGTAGGTCATTGGAGGTCTGCGGCCGTATCCGTCATTGAATTCGAGCCGCCACAGGAGGAGTCAATGTCTATAATAGTTGAATGTGAAAGCACGTCCGATCGTCGCAACTTCTTGAAGTTGGTCGGTGGGGCCGGAGCGGTGGCAAGCATCCTGCCGCTCGCCGGCACTGTATCCGCGGCTGAGATGCATAATCATGCCGCGGTTGCTGCCGTCTCGCGGGTCCCGGAAAATCAACCGCGCCGGAGCGAAAAAGCGTGGCAAGCCGCCGCGGTGCAGCGAGATCTGTGGGTCGGTCACATATTCTGGATACGGAACGTTTCGTTCGCGACCCTCAACAAGAACGATGCAGCTGTGAAGGCCGCAGAGCAGCAAGTCTTTGCCAATGCGCATTCGATCGCTGGAACCTTCGGGCCGTTCTACGGTGTCGCGGCAAAAGACAGCTTTTTCAGCCTCCTCGCAGGTCACTACGGTGCCGTAAAGGCCTATCTTGTGGCCACGGCGGATGGCAATGCCACCGCTCAGGCGACTGCTACAGAATCCATCACATCAAATGCGGAGGATATCGCCGTCTTTTTGAGCAAAGCAAATCCATACCTGCCGAAGGACACACTGTACAGCGTTCTGCTCGCGCATGGCGCTCACCACATGCAACAGATACTGGAACTGAAGGACCGCAAGTACGATTCCGAAGCAAGAACCTGGGAGGACATGAAGAATCATGTTTACCAGGTAGCGGATGCGACCGCGGACGCATTGGCAAAGCAATTTGCCGAAGCTTTCGAATGAACTCCCTGGCGGTGCCTACCTTGGCGCTCGATGCGGAGTTCGGCTCTCCTTAGTCGCCTTCAATCAGCGAGCCCAGCTCCGTAGGCCCGCCGCCTCCCGAAAAGTCCTTTTGCGGCATGACTAATCACGACGTTGCCGTAGCCCTAGTACTCATAGGGGTAAAGTGCCTTGCGCTCCTCATTGAGTTCGTCCATCGAGACTTTGATGGGGCTAAGGTTGATGTTGTACATCGGTAGCTGCCACGCATGGTAAAGCGTTCTGATGTGGTCTTCAGTGGCGTGGTCCAACGGCAATTTCTTCTCGATCAGGTGCTCCAGCATCGTCTCCGTAAGTCGTCGGCTGTCTTCAAAGTTCTGCGTATCGCAAAAATCCAGCTCGCCCCACACGTCAGCGACGACGTTTATCCCATCGGCCGAGAAAGTACCCACAGCGGCCAAGGCTTCGACTGCCTGATAGGCCGGAGGATCGAAGTTGAATCCGGTCGGCGGATATCCCTCAGGCGTGTTCCAGAATACGTCGTCGTCTTCGTGTGCACCAATGTCTGCGTAGAGTTTGCTCTCGCGCAAAAAAATCTTGTCATTCGGAAAAATGTATTCCC
Source organism: uncultured Alphaproteobacteria bacterium (assembly GCA_963725185.1). Taxonomy (GTDB): domain Bacteria; phylum Pseudomonadota; class Alphaproteobacteria; order Rhizobiales; family Xanthobacteraceae; genus VAZQ01. The sequence goes on along the minus strand of CAVRXO010000006.1, from coordinate 194,761 downwards.
CATAGTCGCCGTCGACGTAGTGCGTCTTCCGATGCGAATTTGCGTAATCCTGCAGCTGGGAAACGTGCATTGGCTTCCAACGGGCAGCTTCGGCATATATCAATCGCGCGAGATGGCTGTAGAACCACTTCGTCATGATCCCAATTCTAGATGGAATGAGCTTCGGAGGGCATCTGACCATATCTATAAGAATGAGCGCTTTCGCCGCTTCTTCCTCTGCGTAGCCGACAAGAACGTCGGTCTCTCTGGCGTGGTCCGTCAATGCTTTCGACGCGGCCAGGAAGCCACGTGCGCTCTCAAGAACAATCGGAAGGCCCTCGGCGATGAATTCGAGCCTTTTTCCGTAGGGCATCTGGGCGAGCCGAGCCGCTTGCCCAAGCCCGATTTTGACCCCCGACATGGTATGAAGTCCTCGGGTCTGGTGGTTTGTAGGGTCGTCTCCTTGCGATCATAATTCGCGCTCTTCGCGGGGAATTGATGCACGGTAGATAACCATATTCTTTCGCTCCCATACATCAAGCTCTTCCACTGGGTAAAGAACGGCCTTTCCAATTTTGACATAGCCCAGTCCGATTCTCATGGCGCGCCAGTTGCGTAGAGTCCCAATCGATATCTCGCGCCTATAGCGTGTCACCACTTCGTCCGGAGTCAGATACTTGTCTATTGCGGCATCCGAAGCGGTGCGGTCGTGGGTCATGGCCGACCTTCGGCAAGGTTGGCGTCCGGCTTTGTCGACCAAAGCCACTTCACGCGTGTTTTCTCCAAGAACGAGGGTTACAGTCCCGGACGGTGGCGCCGCCTCCACAGCCGTTACTGCCCGATGTAACGACCTGTCACGGTCAAATGAGCTTCAGCCCCCTTAGGCTGGCATGCCCATCCCGGCCGACGATGATGTGATCGTGCACCTCGATGCCAAGCGGCTTGGCCACCTCGATGATCTGTTTGGTCATCTCGATGTCGGCGCGCGACGGCGACGGGTCACCACTCGGATGATTGTGCACCAGAATAACGGCGGTGGCGCTGAGCTCCAGCGCGCGCTTGACCACCTCGCGTGGATAGACCGGGGTGTGGTCGACGGTGCCTTCCTGCTGCACTTCGTCGGCGATGAGGCGGTTGCGCTTGTCGAGGAACAGCACGCGGAACTGCTCCTTGGCGGCGAACGCCATGGCGGTGCGGCAATAGTCGAGCACGCTCGACCATGACGACAGCACCGGCCGGTTCTGCACCTGCCCGCGCGCGAGCCGGTGAGCGGCCGCCTCCACGATCTTGAGCTCGGTGATGGCGGCCTCGCCCAGGCCCGCGACCGATTTCAGCCGCTCGATCGGCGCCGAGACGACCTCGGCGAACGACCCGAATTGCTTGAGCAGGTCCTTGGCGAGCGGCTTCACGTCGCGGCGCGCGATGGCGCGAAACAGCACCAGCTCGAGCAGCTCGTAATCCGCCAAGGCGTCGTTGCCGCCGTTGAGGAAGCGCTCGCGCAGCCGCTCGCGATGGCCGTGAAAGTGCGGCGCCGGCTCGGCCGGCCCGGATCGCGCCTTGCTGTCTTGATCGCCCGCCATGGCCCGCCCCGCGCGCCCGGCGATCGGCATCGGGTTCCGATCGCCCGCGCGCCTTCAGGATGACGGCAAATTCGCAGTTTGCAACCGGCCGTGGATCAAGGGCGCCCGCCGGCGGCGGAGCGCGGCTGGTCGAGGCCGCGCGGCGAGAGGGTGAAGATCTCGACCCCGGTCTCGGTCACCGCCACCGTGTGCTCGAACTGGGCCGACAGCGAGCGGTCGCGGGTGACCGCCGTCCAGCCGTCGGACAGCACCTTCACATGCGGGCGGCCGAGATTGATCATGGGCTCGACGGTGAAGAACATGCCGGGCTTGAGCACGATGCCTTCGCCGGCGCGGCCCACATGCACGATGTTGGGCTCGTCGTGGAACAGGCGGCCGAGCCCGTGCCCGCAGAAATCGCGCACCACGCTCATGTGCTGGGCCTCGACGAAGCTCTGGATGGCGAAGCCGATGTCGCCCGAGGTGGCGCCCGGCCGGATCACCGCGATGCCGCGCATCATCGCCTCGTAGGTGACCTCGATCAGCCGCTCGGCGCGGCGCGGGATCGCGCCGACCGCGTACATGCGGCTCGAATCGCCGTGCCAGCCGTCGAGGATCAGGGTCACGTCGACATTGATGATGTCGCCGTCCTTGAGCGGCTTGTCGCCCGGAATGCCGTGACAGACCACATGATTGACCGAGGTGCAGGTCGACTTGCGGTAGCCGCGATACATCAGGGTCGCCGGCGTCGCGCCGTGCTGCATGGCGAACTCGAACACCAGGGCGTCGATCCGCTCGGTGGAGACGCCGGGCTTGACCTCGTCGGTCAGCATGTCGAGGCATTCGGCCGCCAGTTGGCCGGCCTTGCGCATGCCGGCGAAGGCGGCGGGACCGTGCAGCTTGATCTGGCCGGTCTTGCGCTGCGGCGCCAAGGCCGCGTCCACATAGCTCATGCGTGCACGTCGCTCACTTGAAAAGGCGGTCCCCAAAGAACGGCGGCGGTCGCCCGCCGATCCCCTGATCTTGGCTGCAATGTAAGCAAGAAGGCGCCCGGTGCAAGCATCTTGCGCGGGGCATTTAGTCAATGATCGCAATGGCCTCGGCGACCTCGACGGCTTCGTGGCTGAGCCGGCAGCGGCGCGCGAGCGCCTCCACCCCCTGGGTGCGCGCCAAGTCGAATTGCGCCCCATAGGCCGGGTCGATGTCGCGGGCGAGCGCGAAGCGCTCGGCCGAGGCGATCTGGACCAGGAACAGCATGACCGCGCGGGCGCCGGCCGCCGCCATATGACCAAGCTCCAGGAGATGCTTGGCGCCGCGTTTGGTCACCGCATCGGGGAACTCGGCCAGTCCTTTCTGCCGCATCAGATGCACGTTCTTGATCTCGAGAAAGCAGGGTGGGCGACCGGGCTCCTCCAGCAAAAAATCCACTCGCGAATTCTGCCCGTACTTCACCTCGCGGCGAACGCTGCCATAGCCGGCAAGCTCCGGAATGAGGCCGGCCGCGATGGCCTCGGCCGCGAGCGCATTGGGATTGGTGGTGTTGATGCCGACGAGCTCGGTACCGCTGCCGAGATCGACCTCGACCAGCTCCCAGCTGTGACCGAGCTTGCGCTCAGGCTTCTCGGATTTCGACAGCCACACCCGCGCGCCCGGCGCCGCCAGCCCGATCATCGAGCCCGGATTGGTGCAATGGGCCGTCACGGTCTCGCCCGACGGCAGCGCGACATCCGCCAGGAAGCGCTTGTAGCGCCTGATCAGCGTTGCGGGCACGAGCGGCGTGACGAATCGCATGCTTCACCTTGTAGGGCGCAATCGCTTTATTGCGCCATGGGTCTCGCCAAGGCCGCAGACCGCCGGCTTCGCCCAGCGGCGCAATAAAGCGATTGCGCCCTACCATCCATTTGCACTTTGAGGGCCGCGAGCCTCATGCCAACGTGCGGGATGGCATCGGATCAGTGACGGATGGCTTCTCTCGACACGATCAGCATAGGTATTCTCCTGGGCGCGCTGCTGGTGCTGGCCGGCATCCTGTCGAGCCTCGTTGCGCTGCGGTTCGGGGCGCCGCTGCTGCTGGTGTTCCTGATCCTCGGCATGCTGGCCGGCGAGGCAGGGCCGGGCGGGATCAGGTTCGACGACGTTCACACCACCTATATGGTGGGCTCGATCGCGCTCGCCCTCATCCTGTTCGACGGCGGCCTGCGCACGCGCTTTGCGACCTTCCGCAGCGTGGTGGCGCCCGCGCTCGTGCTCGCCACCATCGGCGTCATGCTGACCGCGGCGCTGACCGCGCCGGTCGCCAAATACGCACTCGGTCTGCGCTGGAGCGAGGCGCTGCTGGTCGGCGCGGTGGTGGCCTCGACCGATGCGGCGGCGGTGTTCTTCCTCATCCATGCCCGCGGATTGCGCTTGCGGCGCGCGGGTCGGCGCCATTCTGGAGGTCGAATCCGGCAGCAACGATCCGTTCGCGGTGTTTCTCACGCTGCTGCTGATCGAATTCCTGCTGTCGGGCGAAAGCTCCTGGCAGCACGTGCTGGGCGTGCTCGCCGGGCAGTCGATTCTGGGTGGCTTCATCGGCATCCTGGGCGGGCGCCTGATCGTGCTCGCGCTCAACCGGTTCGCTCTGGCGCAAGGCCTGCATGCGCCGTTCGTGGCCACCAGCGCGCTGGTGATCTTCGGCCTCGCCGCGGTCGTGCATGCCTCGGGTTTCCTGGCCGTCTACCTGGCCGGCCTGGTGGTCGGCAACCGGCCGACGCGCGCCCACAACACCGTGGTGGTGTTTCTCGATGCCGCTGACCTGGCTCGCGCAGATCGTGATGTTCGTGCTGCTCGGCCTGCTGGCGTGGCCCGACCGGCTGGCCGAGCATGCGCTGCCGGCGCTCGCGGTCGCGCTGACGCTGATGGTTTTCGCGCGCCCGGCGGCGGTGTTCTGCTGCCTGGCGCCGTTCCGCTTCTCCTGGCGCGAGAAGCTGTTCATCTCCTGGGTCGGATTGCGCGGCGCGGTCGGCATCTTCCTGGCCGTCATCCCGCTGCTGGTCGGCTTGCCCATGGCGCAGCTGTTCTTCGACGTCGGCTTCGTGGTGGTGCTGGTCTCGCTCCTGGTGCAGGGCTGGACCATCGCCTGCGGCGGCGCGCCGGCTGCACATCGCGCTGCCGCGCCACGACCCGCTGCCGCGCCGGGTCGAGCTCGATCTGCCCGGCCAGCTGGCGCAGGAGATCGTCGGCTATCCGCTCGGTCCCAACAGTCCCTACCTGCGGCGGCATCTCATTCCGTCATGGGCGCGGCCGACCCTGGTGGTGCGCGACGAGCGTATCCTGGCGCCGGCCGAGGCCGAGCCGGTGCGCCAGGGCGACTATATCTATCTGTTGGCGCCGCCCGAGAAGGCGCAGGCGCTCGATCGCTTCTTCGTCGACATGCCGCCGCCGATCGCGCCCGATCCGCACCTGCTCGGGGATTTCTTCGTTTCCGCGCAGGTGACGCTCGGCGCGCTGGGGGAAATCTACGGCCTTGCGATTGCGCCGGAAGACGCCGCGACTTCGCTGGCGGATCATTTCGCCATGGAGCTCAAGGGCGTGCGCAAGCCGGGGGATGCGCTGCCGCTCGACACCATCGTCCTGGTGGTGCACGCCGTCGAGCACGGTCGCGTCAGCGCGGTCGGGTTGCGGCTGCCGGAGGAGCCGCAATCGCCGCCGAGCTTCAAGGACCGGCTCAAGCAGCTCGCGCGCCGCCTCGATCCGTTCCACGATTCCTGAACTACAAGACCGCGTCGGCATCGGCCGCGTCGAGCAGCTCCTTGCCGCCCGCCGCCTCGACCTTTCCGGCGGCGAGCCGCACCACCGAGGTCGCGATCCGCCGCAGCTCGGCCGCCTGATGGCTGACATAGACCATGGGCACGCCGACCTCGTCGCGCAGGCGCTCCAGATAGGGCAGGATCTCGCGCTTGCGGGCGACGTCGAGGGAAGCGAGCGGCTCGTCCAGCAGCAGCAGGCGCGGGCGCATCAACAAAGCGCGGCCGATGGCGACGCGCTGGCGCTCGCCGCCCGAGAGCTTGCCGGGCCGCCGGTCGAGGAGGTGGCCGATCTCGAGCATGCTGACGATGCGCGTGAGCTCGCGCGGCGTCGGCCGGCAGGCCGCACATCGAGCGCCCATAGTCGAGGTTGTGGCGGACGCTCAAATGCGGAAACAGCCGGCCCTCCTGGAAGATATAGCCGATGCGCCGGCGATGCGGGGCGAGGTTGATGCGCTGCCCGGAATCGAACAGCACCGTCTGATCGATGGCGATGCGGCCGCGGTCGGGTGCGACCAGGCCGGAGATCATGTTGGTGAGCGTGGTCTTGCCGGCGCCGGAGGGGCCGAACAGGCCGGTCACGCCGCTGCCGGTCTCGAAGCGCGCGCGCAGGACAAAATCGCCCAGCCGTTTTTCCACGTCGACGCTGAGCATCCTATTCCCCGTGGAAGCGCATGCCGGCGCGGCGCGCCAGCCATTCGGCCGCCACCAGCGCGGCGAGCGAGATCGCGATGGCCACCAGCACCAGCCGTCCGGCCGCGGCATCGCCGTCGGGCACCTGCGTGTAGGTGTAGATGGCGGACGAGATCGTGCGCGTCTCGCCCGGAATGTTGGCCACGAAAGTGATGGTGGCGCCGAACTCGCCGAGCGCCTTGGCAAAGCAGAGCACGATGCCGGCGACGAGCCCGGGCAGCGCAAGCGGCAGCGTCACCGTGAAGAACACCCAGACGGGATTCGCCCCGAGCGTGGCGGCGGCCTCCTCCAGGCGCGCGTCGATGGCTTCGATCGCCAGCCGGATCGGCCGCACCATGAGCGGAAATCCCATGATCCCGCAGGCCAGCGCCGCGCCGGTCCAGCGGAACGAGAATACGATGCCGAGGTGATCGGCCAGGAACGCGCCGATCGGCCCGCGCCGGCCGAACGAGATGAGCAGCAGATAGCCGGTCACCACCGGCGGCAGCACCAGCGGCAGATGCACCAGTCCGTCGAGCAGGGTCTTGCCCCAGAACGATTTGCGCGCCAGCAGCCATGCCATGGCGACGCCGAACGGCAGCGCCACCGCGGTCGCCACCACGGCGATCCGCAGCGACAGGAGGATTGCGGTCCATTCATCGGGGGAAAGGTCGAGCAACACTCACCCGCGGGCTTTGGTCCAGAGTTGGGGGGCGCCGGCGTGGCGCTTGGACCGCTTGGCGCACGCCGGATCGACGCGTTGGGGTTGTCATGAAGCGACCGCTCCGGAAGCAACCGTTCCGGGCCGGCAGGACGCGCTTACGGCGCGCCGCGGGCCGCGACCATTGGATTAGAGCATTTCCAGCAAGACCATGCCATCCCTCTCCGCAAGGGGTTAGGGCAATCGCGCGTGACGAAACCACCGCGCTCTCCGCGACACCTCCCCCTGCAAGGGGGAGGTCGGATCGCGTAGCGATCCGGGTGGGGATCCCGCCACAAACTCCGAATCCGCGGGCAGGCGGGACCCCCTCCTGGCGCCTTCGGCGCCGTCCTCCCCCTTGCAGGGGGAGGAAAGCGGCACCGCCGTGCCAAACAACAAAATCCAAATGCGATTGCCTTGCCCTTTCAGGGGGAGGTTATTGCTGAGAGGGCGGTGGTTACCGACGCGACAGCCCTGGAGTGCGGCCGCTCCGCCGTTGCCCACCTCGCTCCGTTGCGCGAATGTGCGGCGGGGGAATCGCGATGCAACTGCTCCAGCGTACCAAGGCGATCCTGCTGACGCCGCAGACCGAGTGGCCGGTGATCGCCCGGACGAAGGGCGAAACCTCGGAGTTGCTGAGCCATGTCGCGGTGCTGGCTCTGATCCCGGCCTTGGCACGTTTCGCCGGCGCCACCCTGGTTGGAGGCTATGCGCCGATCTGGCCAAGCCTCGCCGGCGCGCTCGTCAGCTACCTGTCGGCTTTCGCCGTGGTCTATGTGCTGGCGCTGATCGTCGATGTGCTGGCCCTCGCGTTCGGGGCGCAGAGGGATTTCGCCGCCGCCCTCATGCTGACGGTCTACTCCATGACGCCGGTGTGGCTTGCCGGCATCTTCCTGCTCGTTCCCGGCCTGAGCTTTCTCATCATCCTCGGCCTGTACGGAGCCTATCCGCTCTGGGCCGGGCTGCCGATCCTGATGCGGGCGCCTCCCGAACGGGCGCTGCCCTATGCGGCCGCGGTAGCGGCTGGCGGGCTCGCCATCGGGGTCGGCCTCGCCCTCATCGAGGCTCCGCTGTTTGCCGCACCCAATTGAGCGCACCCATCCTCACGGCGCCGCCAGCACCTGCCGGCAGAAAGGCGGCAGGTCCGCCATCTTGATGTAGGGCCGCGGCTTCTCGGGCTCGGGCGAGGGCTTGGGATGCAGCACCGCATCGGTGAACCACCAGTCCAGCTCCTTGCCGCAGCCGTCGCCGGCGGGCACCGGGTCCTGGTGCCTGCAGGTGGGACTGTCCTCCGGGCATTTGAGGCGGACGTGGAAATGATAATCGTGCTCCCAGTAGGGCCGTATTTTCTGCAGCCAGGCCCGATCGGTGCCGGCCCCTTCGCAGAGCTTCTTCTTGATCGCCGCATTGACGAAAATGCGCTCGACCAGCGGATCCTCGGCGGCGGCCTTGATGATGGCGAAGTGCGCCGGCGTCCACACTTTGGGATCGACGTCCTTGCGGCTGTCCGCCACCACCATGGTGGCGGACATCTCCTCGCGCTCCTGCGGCGTCAGCAGGCGATCCGGCATCGGCCGCAGCCAGATGTCGGCGTCGAGCCCGATCTGATGGCTGGCATGACCGGTAATCATGGGGCCGCCGCGCGGCTGCGCCATGTCGCCGATCAACAGCCCGGGCCAGCCCACCTTGGCGCCGCGTTCGGACAGGCGCTCGATGTACTTGATCAGGGTCGGATGTCCCCAATTGCGGTTGCGCGAGAGCCGCATGACCTGCCAGGTGGGGCCGTTGATCGGCAGCGCCTCCCCGCCCGCGAGGCAGCCCTTGGCATAGAATCCGATCGCCTCCGACCTGAACAGCGCCGGCTCGGTCTTGCGGCCGAACAGCTCCTTGGCCGGATTGCTGGGATCGTTGGGGTTGGCGAGCGGCGGCAGCGGCTTGGCATCGAGCGTGCCCAGACCCTGCGCATGTCCGATTTGCAGGCCGGAAACAAGCAGTACTGTCGCAAGGGCCAGCGGCGCAAATGTTAGGTGGGCACGGCGTTTGGCTCCCTCTCCCAGCGCGAAGTCGGGCTTGCCCGACTTCGCCACTAAACATGACCAAAGTCTGATAAATCCGACTTCGGTGGGAGAGGGTTGGGGTGAGGGGCCTACGATGATGCCGCATTGCTCGGCCCGGCCCCCCTCATCCCGCCCTTCTCCCCCATGGGGAGAAGGAGTGAGATGCCGTGCGTCCCTCACGTCACCAAGCTCATCGTCGGGTAGTGCGATTGATCCAAGAAGAGGCGTGCAATGCTTTGGTCCGCGACGAGGCCATCGGCGCGCTTCAATCCGTGACGTCATGGTCCGCATTCCGAATCGAAGGTGAGGCGCCCCGCGGCGTGAGTTTACGCACCACCGGTCGGGTGTCGAATTAAATTCTGCCCTCACGCCGCCAGGCGCGCCGCGACCTTGCGGGCGCGCGCCCGATAGGCCTGCGCCAGCCGGTCGCCGCGGTCGCCGAACAGGTCGTCGGATGCGCGCGCGCGGCCGAGCAGGCGCTCCTCGGTCACGGCGTGCGGCTCGATCGTCCCATCGTTCAAGATATGCCCGGGCGCCAATCCGCGCTCCTTGAGCGCGCGTGCGAGCAAGAGGCAGCGGTGGCAGTCGAGCGGCTCGCGCTCCGCGCACATCAGACACAGGCGAGCGTGCGCCATCGCGTCGCCGATCCCATCGAGACCGGCGCGAAATTCGGCGGTCGCCGCCATCTTCTCGTAGTCGGCCACGCCATCGCTATAGAGCGCCGGGTCGCGCGGCCGGCCGCCCAACGTGTCGCCGAACGGCAGGTAGGCGATGCCGGCGCCCTGCAGGCGGGCGGCGAGCTGCGGGCCGGAGAACCACGGAAAGCGACGCGAGAATGGAACCGAGCGCACGTCCGCGATCGCGCCGACCCCGGCGTCCTGCAGCAGCGCCACGAAGCGTTCGGCCGACTGGTTGGAATGGCCGATGGTCATGAGATCGAATTGAGCGGGTGCCATCATTCGAGATCGTCGCCGGAGCGTGCGCGCGCCGCGCTTGGATCCCGTGTAGCATGAGGATCGAGGCAAATGCAGGAGGAAGCCATGAGCGCAAAGCAACGCAAAGGTCCGCAAGGCGCGCCGCTCTCGCGGCGGTCGGTCATGACAAGCGCGGTCTCGGCGGCCGCAAGCACGGGGTTGATCTCCGCCGCTGCGGCGCAGACCGCGGCGGCGGCGAAGCCGACGTCGAACCTGCGTTTCGTGCAACCCGAAGCGATCTACAAGACCGCCACCTATACGCATGTGGTGGAGGTCGTGGGGCCGGGCCGGCTCATCTACACATCGGGCGAGCAGGGCCGCGACCGCAACGGCGATCTTCCGACCGACATCAGGGCGCAGTCGATCCAACTGCTGGAGAACATCAAGGCGGCGCTGGCGGCGGTCGGGGCGACTTTCGACAACGTGATCAAGCTCAACGTCTACATGCTCGATCTCCGCAAGCACCAGCCGATCTGGTCCGAGGTGAAGCAGCACTACGTCAATCGGGACGCACCGCCGGCGAGCACCACTGTGCAGGTATCGGCGCTCACCCGCGAAGGCGCGCTGCTCGAGGTGGAGGCGGTGGCGGCGCTTCAGGCGTAGCCGTGACGGCCGGCCTCAGACATCCACCTTCAGGGCGGCGATGAACGCCTCCTGCGGAATGTCGACCTTGCCGAACTGGCGCATGCGCTTCTTGCCTTCCTTCTGCTTCTCCAGGAGCTTGCGCTTGCGCGTGACGTCGCCGCCGTAGCATTTCGCGGTCACGTCCTTGCGGAAGGCGCGCACGGTCTCGCGCGCGATCACCTTGCCGCCGATCGCGGCCTGGATCGGGATCTGGAACATGTGGGGCGGGATCAGCTCCTTGAGCTTCTCCACCATGCCGCGGCCGCGGAAGTCGGCGCGCGCGCGGTGCACCAGCATGGAGAGCGCGTCGACCGCCTCGGCATTGACCAGGATCTGCAGCTTGACCAGGTCGGCCGCGCGGTAGTCGGAGATGTGGTAGTCGAACGAGGCATAGCCCTTCGACACCGATTTGAGCCGGTCGTAGAAGTCGAACACCACCTCGTTGAGCGGCAGGTCGTACTTCACCATGGCGCGGTTGCCCACATAGTTGAGGTCGACCTGCGCGCCGCGGCGCTCCTGGCAGAGCTTGAGGATGGCGCCCAGATATTCGTCAGGCGTCAGGATGGTGGCCTGGATCCACGGCTCCTTGATCTCGCGGATGCGCATCGGGTCCGGCATGTCGACCGGATTGTGGATCTCGATCTCATCGCCGTTGTTGAGCGCAATCTTGTAGATCACCGAGGGGGCGGTCGCGATCAGATCGAGGTTGAACTCGCGCGCCAGCCGCTCCTGGATGATCTCCAGATGCAGAAGGCCGAGAAAGCCGCAGCGGAAGCCGAAGCCGAGCGCCGCCGAGGTCTCCATCTCGTAGGTGAAGCTCGCATCGTTGAGGCGCAGCTTGCCGATCGCCGCGCGCAGGTCCTCGAACTCGGCGGCGTCGACCGGGAACAGGCCGCAGAACACCACCGGCTGGGTCGGGCGGAAGCCCGGCAACGGCGCCGCGGTCGGCTTGCGGTCGTCCGTGATGGTGTCGCCGACCCGCGTGTCGGCCACCTCCTTGATCGAGGCGTTGATGAAGCCGATCTCGCCGGGGCCGAGCTCCTCGGTTTCCTTGATCTTGGGCGTGAACACGCCGACCCGCTCGACCTCGTAGGCCGCATGGGTCCCCATCATGCGGATGCGCTGGTGCTTGCGCAGCGCGCCGTCGACCACCCGCACCAGCACCACGACGCCGAGATAAGTGTCGTACCAGCTGTCGACCAGGAGCGCCTTGAGGGGCGCATCGCGGTCGCCTTTGGGAGGCGGCAGGCGATGGACGATCGCCTCCAGCACCTCGGGCACGTTCTGCCCGGTCTTGGCCGAGATCAGGATGGCGTTTGCGGCATCGATCCCGATCACGTCCTCGATCTGCTGCTTGACCTTGTCGGGCTCGCTTGCCGGCAGGTCGACCTTGTTGAGCACCGGCACGATCTCGTGCCCGTTGTCGATCGCCTGGTAGACATTGGCCAGCGTCTGCGCCTCCACGCCCTGGGAGGCGTCGACGACCAGGAGCGAGCCTTCGCAGGCGGCGAGCGAGCGGTTGACCTCATAGGCAAAATCGACGTGGCCCGGCGTGTCGATCAGGTTGAGCACATAGTCCTTGCCGTCGCGCGCGCGGTAATTGAGCCGCACGGTCTGCGCCTTGATGGTGATGCCGCGCTCGCGCTCGATGTCCATGGAGTTCGAGCACCTGCTCGACCATGTCGCGCTCGGCGAGCCCGCCGGTGAGCTGGATCAGACGGTCCGCAAGCGTCGATTTGCCGTGGTCGATATGCGCGACAATCGAGAAATTGCGGATATTGTCTATGGGGACCGCGGTCATGACGCGGATTAGCATCCATGCTCGGAAGCAGCAAGCGAGCCGCTGCGGTTTCAGCGCTCCGGCATTTTAACTTGTCGCATTTCGGACTTAAAACCGGATTCCGTCCGCGCTTTCGCCAGCGCATGCTTCTCCTGAAATTGCCGCAAGGTCACTCCGCGGCGATGCGGCTTACGTTCAGGAACGGCTCGAGCGAAACCGGCTTGCCGGCCGGGGCCTTGAGCACGTGGCCGGGCGGCACCGGCGTCCAATGGGCGCGGTCGGCGTCCAGCGGCTCGGACACGACCACGACATTGCCGCCGGATTCGCGGTAATAGAGCGTATTGGCGCTGTCATTGGCGGCGTAGCGGAAGGCATAGAGGTCGCGGCCATTGGCGAGCGCCGCCGTGAACCGCAACGGCTCCTTGATGCTGCCGGTGCTCGCCATGTCGGTCAGCGTCGCCAGCACTTGCGCGGTGGCGCCGATCGGGTCCTTGTCGCCTCCCGCACCCAGGATGGCGAGAAACACCGCTTCGGAATCGGTGGTGCCGACGCGCGAGCCGTAGAATTCGTCGGGAATCAGCGCCTCGGTCATCCGGCGCATCCGGCTCCAGTTGCCGATCACGCCGTTGTGCATGAACAGCCAGCGGCCGCAGGCGAACGGATGGCAGTTCGGCCGTGTGATCGGCGTGCCGGTCGAGGAGCGCACATGGGCGAAATAGAGGTGCGAATGGATATGCCGGCAGAGATACCGCAGGTTCTCGTCGGACCAGGCCGGGCGGACCTCGCGATAGAGGCCGGGTTCCGCATGCGCTCCGTACCAGCCGAGGCCGAAACCGTCGCCGTTGGTGCTGGCGGTGGATTCCAGCGCCCGCACGCTCTGCACGACAAGGGAATGCGCCGGCGCGGTGACATATTGCTCCAGCGGGACGGTCTCCCCGCGATAGGCGATCCAGCGGCACATTGGGGCTATTCCTGGGGGCTGCTCCCGAATCCCGACCCTGCTTAAGACCTAGCATTGCGCGCCGTTGCGGCAAAGCAATGGCAAGCCCGTCCTGGTTGATGATCACCAATCAGGACGATTCTGGACCTCGTCGGCACCGCGTGCCATAGAGCGGCAGTCATAGAGCGGCACTCGCGTGTGCCGCAGCTTCGTGAGCCGCAGACTGTCCGCGCAACCACCGGGCGCCAGCCAAGGAGGCAACGTCGATGGTGGACGTAAGCGCCGCTGGCGGCCTGCGCAAGACGCAATTCCTCGACCGCCTGCTCGATGCGCTCCTCGATCCGGCGCGGCGGGAACGGGTGGTCCTGGTGCTGCTTGCCGCCTACGCGGCGATCTGGTCGATCTATGGCGCCATCGCCAAGAGCAGCCAGGACATCCATTTCGACATGGGCGAGATGGTCGCCTGGTCGCGCGAGGTCACCTTCGGCACGCCCAAGCATCCGCCGCTGCCGGCCTGGCTGGTGGGGGCCTGGTTCAGCGTGTTTCCGCTCGCGGACTGGTCCTACTACCTGTTTGCCATCCTGCTGGCGACAGCCGCCTTGTGGATCGCCTGGAAGGCATCGGCGTCCTATCTCGGCGGCGAGAAGCGGGTGGTCGGCCTCGCGCTGCTGACCCTGGTGCCGTTCTATAATTTCCATGCGCTCAAGTTCAACGCCAACACGATCATGACGCCGCTGTGGGCGCTGACCACGTGGTGGTTCCTGCGCTCCTATGAAACGCGTAAGCCGATCTACGCGGTATTGGCGGGCCTGGCGGCGGCCGCCGCCATGCTCGGAAAGTACTGGGCGATCTTTCTTCTGCTCGGCCTCGGGATCGCGGCGCTCGCCGACCCGCGCCGCGGCCGCTATCTGCGCTCGTCGGCCCCCTGGTTGACGATCGCGGCCGGCGCGGCCGGGCTCGCGCCCCACGTCGCCTGGCTTTACATCCATGACTTCAAGCCGTTCGATTACATGATGGAGTCCCACGCGGCGACCGCCTGGGCGGGACTGCTCTCGGGCTTTGGCTATGTGGCGGGCGCGGCCGGGTATCTGGTGATCCCCACGCTCATCGCGCTGGTGGCGGCGTGGCCGACTTCGCGACCGATCGGGAGCGCCGTTGCGGACACGGCATGGCCGCGCGAGCCGGAGCGGCGGCTGGTGCTGCTCGCCTTCCTGCTTCCGCTCGTGCTGCCGATCGCCGCCGCGGTCGCCGCCAGGGAAGAGATCGTATCGCTGTGGACGATCGGCAGCATGACGCTGTTCCCGGTCGTGCTGCTGTCGTCCGCGCGGGTGACGATCGCGCGCCCGCAGGCGCGGCGCATCCTCGCCCTGGCGATGGCGGCGCCGATCGTCATGGCGGTGCTTTCGCCGGCGATCGCGATCGTGATCCATCGCCGAGGCGTGCCGAACTATGCGACGCATTACCGTCTGATCGCGCAGGCGGTGGAAAAGACCTGGCGCGAGACCACGGACCGGCCGCTGCGCCTGATCGGCAGCTACGACAATCTGCTCTACGGGACGCTGATCTATTTTACCGGGCGGCCTTCCACCTTGGAGATCATGAACCCCGCCGTGACGCCGTGGACGAACGACGCCCGCGTCGCTCGCGAAGGCATCGCGCTGTTCTGCCCGGTCGAGGTGGTGGGCTGCGTCCAGGCGATGAACGAGCGTGCCGCCCGCGGCCCTCTCGGCCAGCGGGTCGAGGTCGAGCTGTCTCGCACCTATCTGGGCGCCGCCGACCAGCCGGTGCGCTACGTGATCGTGACCATCCCGCCAGTGCCTCTGAGCTCCCGCTGAAAGCGCAGGGCTATCGCATTTGATGGAACCGCCGCGCTCTCGGGGACACCTCCCCCTGCAAGGGGGAGGTCGGATCGCGTAGCGATCCGGGTGGGGGTCCCGCCACAAGCGCCGAATCTGCGGGGAGACGAGACCCCCCACCCGGCGCCGGAGCCTGTCATCGGGCCGGCCAAAGGCCGGACCCGTTGGGCGCCACCCTCCCCCTTTCAGGGGGAGGGATTCGGCACCGCCGTGCCAAACAACAAAATTCAAATGCGATTGCCCTGCATTGCAGGGGGAGGTGAAGAGATCGCTTCGCCTCAATACCGGTACTGATCCGCCTTGAAGGGGCCGTCGGGCGACACGCCGATATAGCTCGCCTGCTTCTCGCTTAGGCGGCTGAGCTTGACGCCGATCTTGGCGAGGTGAAGCCTTGCGACCTTCTCGTCGAGATGCTTGGGCAGCGTATAGACCTTGTTCTGGTATTTGCCGGGATTGGCCCACAGCTCGATCTGCGCCAGCACCTGGTTGGTGAAGGATGACGACATCACGAAGCTCGGATGGCCCATGGCATTGCCGAGATTGACCAGGCGCCCCTCCGACAACAGGATGATCCGCTTGCCGTCGGGAAATTCGATCTCGTCGACCTGCGGCTTGACGTTGAGCCACTTGAAATTGCGCAGCGCCATCACCTGGATCTCGCTGTCGAAATGGCCGATATTGGCGACGATGGCGCGATCCTTCATCTGGCGCATGTGCTCGATGGTGATGACGTCGATATTGCCGGTCGCGGTCACGAAGATGTCGGCGCGCGGTGCCGCGTCCTCCATGGTGGTGACCTCGTAGCCCTCCATCGCCGCCTGCAGGGCGCAGATCGGATCGACCTCGGAGACCAGCACGCGACAGCCGGCCTGCCGCAGCGAGGCGGCCGAGCCTTTGCCGACATCGCCGAAGCCCGCCACCATGGCGACCTTGCCGGCCATCATCACGTCGGTGCCGCGGCGGATGCCGTCGACCAGGGATTCGCGGCAGCCGTAGAGGTTGTCGAACTTCGATTTGGTCACGCTGTCGTTGACGTTGATGGCGGGAAACAGCAGCCGTGCCGTCCTTCTCCATCTGGTAGAGACGGTGCACGCCGGTCGTGGTCTCCTCGGTAACGCCCTTGATGGCCTCGCCGAGCGCGGCGTACCAGCCGGGCTTGTCCTTGAGCCGCTTCTTGATGGCGGCGAACAGCACTTCCTCTTCCTCGTTGGTCGGATGGTTCAGCACCGCCGGGTTGGCGGCGGCCTGGATGCCGAGATGCACCAGCATGGTGGCATCGCCGCCATCGTCGAGGATCATGTTCGGGGTGCCGCCGTCCGCCCATTCGAAGATGCGGTGGGTGTAGTCCCAATACTCTTCGAGGCTTTCGCCCTTGACCGCGAACACCGGCGTGCCGCCGGCCGCGATGGCGGCGGCGGCGTGGTCCTGGGTCGAATAGATGTTGCACGAGGCCCAGCGCACGTCGGCACCGAGCGCCTCCAGCGTCTCGATCAGCACGGCGGTCTGGATCGTCATGTGCAGCGAGCCGCAGACGCGGGCGCCGCGCAGCGGCTGCAGCGGCCCGAACTCCTCGCGCGTCGCCATCAGGCCGGGCATCTCGGTCTCGGCGATGGCGATTTCCTTGCGGCCCCATTCGGCCAGGCTGATGTCCTTGACGACATAGTCGGCGGCGGCGGCTTTGGTGGTTTTCGATGCGGCTTTCATTGATGATCCTTGGGTCCTGGCGGGAATCGCGGGGCCCGGAGTGCCCCTCTCGGCTTGCCTATAGCAGCGTCGAGATGGCGCCGCAATGAAGATATAAAGATGTCTTTATGTCCGTAGCCCGGATGGAGCCGACGGTCGGCGCGAAGCGCCGCCCGGTGGCGTAATCAGGGGCGTGGTTCCCGCATTACGCAAGAGCTTCATGCGGGCTACGGGGCCGCCGAGCCTCACTCGCCTTCGGTGAAACGTCCCGCCACCAGCGTGGCCAGGGCCTCCACCACTTCGGCGGCCTCGGCCCCGCTGGCTTCGACCGTGATGGTGGTGCCGGGGCCCGCCGCCAGCATCATGAGGCCCATGATCGAGGTGCCTCCCACGGTTTCCCCGCCGCGCGTCACCCGGACCTCGGCGTCGAACCGTTCGACCGTCTGCACGAATTTGGCGGAAGCCCGCGCATGCAGGCCTTTCTTGTTGCAGATCTCCAGCACCCGCACCACGGTTCCGGCCGGCGGCTCGCGCTCCGGCGGAAGGGTGTCGTTGCCGGCGCTGCTCATTTGCCGTTGAGAACGCGGCTGGCGATGGTGACGTATTTTCGTCCGGCTTCCTGGGCGGCGT
The DNA here is from genome assembly GCA_963725185.1 of uncultured Alphaproteobacteria bacterium. Classification (GTDB taxonomy): domain Bacteria; phylum Pseudomonadota; class Alphaproteobacteria; order Rhizobiales; family Xanthobacteraceae; genus VAZQ01. The sequence continues at coordinate 177,522 of CAVRXO010000006.1, read as the reverse complement.
GCACCGCCTCATGCAGCGGGCATTCATCGCGGACCTTGGCGAGCTTGACCAGCATCGGCAGATTGATGCCGGCCAGCACCTCGACCTTCGGCCGGCTCATCACCGAGATGGCCAGATTGGAGGGGGTGCCGCCGAACATGTCGGTCAGGATGGCGACGCCTTCGCCGCTGTCGACGCGCTTGACCGCCTCGATGATGTCCTTGCGACACTGCTCGACATCGTCATCGGGCCCGATCGTGACCGCCTCGATCTGCCGCTGCGGTCCGACGACATGCTCCAGGGCCGCGCGGAACTCGACGGCGAGCCGCCCGTGCGTAACGAGAACTACTCCGATCATTGAATTCCTCGCGGGCGCCTCCCGGTGCACCGCACGAATGGGCACCATCTTGACCATCCTTTGCCCTTGCGCAAGGGGCCTTTCCGCTCATTTAGGGACTTTGTTGCATTGCGGTAAGCAGGGCCGCCAAACGTTCTGCCATGCGAGGATACGGGCGGCAATCCTAGCGTCCTATGGTTACCGATTTCCTCACGGCTGCAAGCGCAGCGCAGCAATCGCGCGCCACTGATCAGACTTCCGCGTCACAGGTCAAGAGGCGCGCCAGCACGGGCGGAATCGAGTCCCATCCGGGTGCGACGGCCAATCGCGGCAATATAATACTTAAAACCGCGGCCTCCTGCTCGGCCGTTCCGGGCAGCCGCTCCGCCTCGGCTACGGCGAGATCGACCACCAGGCCGATGACCGCCACGGGCTCATGGCCGAGTCGGCGGATGCCAAGGCCGCGGACCTCGATCAATCCGGCCAGTGCCGGCGGCGAGCGTGCCAGCAGCCGTCCATGCGCGGCCGCAAGCTCGAGCCGGTCGTCGCCGACCAGGCGCGCGAAAGGGATGAGCCCGCACCCGGCGGCCTGGATCAGAGCCAAGGCCAAGCGCGACTTGCCGGCGCCCGCCGGTCCGCGGATCAGGATGGCGCGCCGACCCGCGAGCACCGCCGAGGCATGCACCGTTGCGGTCGCATTCGCCGGCATGGTCGCACTGTCGGTTGCGTTCTCGGCGGCCATTACGTCGCCGGCAGGCGCACGATGAAGCGGGCGCCCAGCACCTTGGGCGGCCCGCCGTCAGCGTCCGCGGAGCCGATGCGATTTTCGACCCACAGCCGCCCGTCATGGGCCTCGACGATCTGCTTGGAGATGGAGAGGCCGAGGCCGGAATTCTGGCCGAAGCCCTGGTGCGGTCGGTCGGTGTAGAAGCGCTGGAAGATCTTCTCCAGCGCTTCGGCGCGCACGCCCGGCCCATCGTCGTCGACCACGATCTCGATCTCCTGCTTGATCCGGCGGCAGGCGATCCGCACGCTGCCGCCGGGGGGCGAGAACGAGCGGGCATTGTCGATCAGGTTGTCGACCACCTGGCCGAGGCGGGAATCATGGCCGGGCGCCACCAGGGTGCGCTGGTTGCCCTCGAATTTCAGGCTCACGGTCACGCCGTCGTCGTGGCGCACCTGATTGGCGATGGTCGCCAGGGTGGTCAGCAGCCTGGTGAGGTCGACCGAGCTCGTCTCCCGCCGCTGCAATTCGGCGTCGAGCCGGCTCGCATCCGAGATATCGGAGATCAGGCGGTCGAGCCGCTTGACGTCGTGCTCGATCACCGACAGCAGGCGGCCGCGGCTGGCGTCGTTCTTGGCGAGCGGGAAGGTCTCGACCGCCGAGCGCAGCGAGGTCAGCGGATTCTTCAGCTCGTGGGCGACATCGGCGGCGAAGCTTTCGATCGCCTCGATGCGGCAGTAGAGCGCGTCCGTCATGTCGCGCAGCGCGCCCGACAGATGCCCGATCTCGTCGCGGCGCTTGGTGAAGTCCGGAATCTCGACGCGCGAGCCGGTGCGCCGCCGCACCATCTCGGCGCTGCCGGCGAGCCGCCGCACCGGTCCGGCGATGGTGCCGGCGAGCAGGAACGACAGCACCAGCATGACGCTCAGCGTCACCAGGAACACCTTGAAATTGCCGAGCCGCTCGGCGGTGACCATGTTGTCGATGTCGGCGCCCTGGGTCGAGAGCATGAGGGCCCCGCGCACCGCCAGGAAGCGTTGCACCGGCAAGGCGACCGAGACGATCACCTCGCCGCGGTCGTTGATCCGCACCATGCTGGACTTGAAGCCGTTGAGCGCGTGGTCGACCTCCTCATAGCCGCGGCCGTTCTGCGGTCCAAGCTCGCGGTAAAGCGGCAGGTCGCCGCGGTTGAACCAGGTGCGCAGCCCCACGAAGGCCCGCTCGAAGATGCCGGGCTTTTCGGGGCTCGGCGGCGGCAGGTCGAAGCGCAGGACGTCATAGAGATTGCGGCTGTCGAGAATGAGCCCGCCGTCGCGGTCATAGATGCGGGCGCGCGTATTGGTGGGCGACACCAGGCGCCGCAGCACCGGCGCGACCCGCTCCGGATTGACCGGAAAATCGAGCGCCGAGGAGTCCTCGGTCGGGTCATAGCTCTCGCCCGGCGCCAGCTCCAGCAGCCGCTCGGGGTCGATGGTGATGGTGTCGGAATCGACCGTCGCCGACGCCGCGATGGCGCTGGCGATGATCTCGCCCTGCACCAGCAGGCTCTGCACCCGCGCATCGATCAGGCCGGCGCGGAACTGGGAAAGGTAGAGAATCCCGATGACCAGCGCGAGCAGGCCGGTGACGTTGAGAAAGATGATGCGGCGCGTGAGGCTCGAGAAGCTCTGCGTGACGGAGAACAGCCAGGCCCGGCGCAACAGCAGCGGAAGCCGGTGCCAGCCCCGCGGCGCGGGACCCGTTGCGGTTGCGTCAGGCACATCGGCGTCGACCTTGGTCTCGCCGATACCAATGTTTCGATCAAGCACGTTCATTTGATCGATCCGTTCAAGCGGTCGGCCGGCTCGCGTGCCCCCATCCGGGCCGGGTTCCAAGGGCAAGCACCGGCAAGTCGGTGCTCCGCCGGGCAATGCCCGAGCACTGTCCTTGAACCTCGGGCCGCTGCGCCCCGGCGCCTCCGGCCTTCATGGCCGGGCAATGCTGGTCGTCCCGATGCTACTCGTCCCGATGCTATGTCGCCCGCTCTCGACCCATGCCCTCCAGCATCCCGTGCGGGCATCTCGTGACACCGTCGGCGACGGCCTCAAATCTCCTTGAAGCGATAGCCGACGCCGTAGAGGGTTTCGATCATATCGAATTCGTCGTCGGTCGACTTGAATTTCTTGCGTAGCCGCTTGATGTGGCTGTCGATGGTGCGGTCGTCCACATAGACCTGATCGTCATAGGCCGCGTCCATCAGGGCGTTGCGACTCTTGACCACGCCCGGGCGGCTGGCCAGCGCCTGCAGGATCAGGAATTCGGTCACCGTCAGGGTGACGGGCTCGTTCTTCCAGGTGCAGGTGTGACGCTCCGGGTCCATGCGCAGGAGGCCGCGCTCGAGCACCTTGGTGTCGGCCTCCTTGGGGACGGCGCCGTCTTTGGGGATGGCGCGGCGCAGCACCGCCTTCACACGCTCGACCAGGAGCCGCTGCGAGAACGGCTTACGGATGAAATCGTCGGCGCCCATCTTGAGGCCGAACAGCTCGTCGATCTCCTCATCCTTGGAGGTGAGAAAGATCACCGGCATGTCGGATTTCTGGCGCAGGCGGCGCAGCGTCTCCATGCCGTCCATGCGCGGCATCTTGATATCGAGGATCGCGAGATCCGGCGGACTGGTCTTGAAGCCGTCGAGCGCCGAGGCCCCATCCGTGTAGGTCATGATCCGATAGCCCTCCGCCTCGAGCGCGATCGAGACGGAAGTCAGGATGTTGCGGTCGTCGTCGACGAGAGCGATGGTCGGCATGAAGCCCCTGTTCTCTGACGGGTCACCCAGGGTCTTGAAAGCCCATAAAGCTAGGCCGAAGTGTGACTATTCCTCGTCAAACCAGTGATTCGTCAAAGGATTTCCCCCCCGTATAGCCCTCTCCGGGCCGCCATGCCATGGCTAAGTTGACGCGCCTGCCCGCACCGGCTGGTTGCCAATTTTCATCAAACCGGACACGCTGCGGGCCGGGGCCACGCGAGGCCCATCGAATTTCGCGTGCAGGCGCGGTCCTGCCAATTCAAGATCCCTTGCTGAACCGGAGGCGCCGCCATGGAACCGACACCCGACTTCAATCCCAGGACTGCCGCCAAGAAGCTCTTGCGCGAGGGTCGCTCGGGGGCGCTCGCGACCCTGATGCCGGGCTCGGGGGATCCCTATTGCTCGCTGGTGAATGTGGCGACCGCGGCCGATGGGGCGCCGCTGCTGCTGATCTCGCGTCTGGCAATCCATACCAAGAACATCCTGGCCGATGCCCGCGTCTCGCTCATGATCGACGAGCGCAAGGAAGGCGATCCGCTGCAGGGCGGGCGCATCATGCTGATGGGGACGGCGGCGGTGACCGAGGATCCCAATGCGCGCCGGCGCTATCTCGATCGCCAGCCCGAGGCGGAAATGTTCGCCGGCTTTGCCGATTTCAGCTTCTACCAGATGGCGCTGAAGAGCGTGCACCTGGTCGCCGGCTTCGGACGCATCGTCGACCTCAAGCCCGCCGACGTGCTGACCTCGACCGCGGATGCGGGCGAGCTGGTGGCGGCCGAGCCCGAGGTCCTGGCACATATGAACGGGGACCATGCAGACGCGTGCCGGCTCTATGCCACCAAGCTCCTGGGCGCGCCCGACGGCGCCTGGCGGTGCGTGGGCTGCGATCCCGAGGGCCTCGAATTGCAGCTCGACCGCATAGCGCTGCGGTTGCCGTTCCCGCAACGCGTGAGCGCCCCGGCGGTGCTGAGGCAGGTGCTCATGCAGCTCGCCGAGCAGGCCCGCGCCGCCTAGAGGCGCATGAAGAGAGAAGAGATTGCCGGAGGAGATCGAGCCGCCTCCTCCCGCTCGTCCCCGCGGACGCGGGGATCCAGCCTTTGCCCCACGGAATGTCCGTGCAATTTGGCAAAGTCTGGGTCCCCGCGTCCGCGGGGACGAGCGGGTGGAGGAGTTCGTCCTTCATCAGTTTCCTTCACGCGCTCGTCCGCGGGAATGAGTGGGCGTGGCAATTCCTTCGCGATCCCCCGGGTTAACCGGAAGAACTACCCCCATTTCGTTGGGCCTTGGCAGGCTGTCGGATGCCCACTATAGGTGCGGGCTTCATCATAGGTGCGGGCCCCGAGGGCGGGCGCTATAGTGCGCTCGGCCGGCTCTAGCACGCGGTAGTCGGAAGGGTTCCGGCGGCGGCCGGACGTCGAGGCGGAGGTTGTTGTGCAGGAAACGGGATTGAGGAACCGCGCCCAGGGCGCCGACACATTCGGATTCAAGGACCTCGCTGCGGTCCACTGGAATCTCGACGCTCCGCCGCTCTACGAGCATGCCATCGCGGGCCGCGAGGCCGCGATCGTCCAAGGCGGCCCGATCTGCGCGGAAACCGGCGTTCATACCGGCCGCAGCCCCAAGGACAAGCACACCGTGGTGGACGCGCTGACCGAGCAATCGGTCTGGTGGGAAGGCAACCGCAAGCTGAGCCAGGAGAACTTCCAGCGCCTGTACGAGGACTTCATCGCCCATGCGCGCGGCAAGCAGCTGTTCGCCCAGGACCTCTATGGCGGCGCCGATCCGAAATACCGCATCAACACGCGCGTCTATACCGAATACGCTTGGCACTCCCTGTTCATCCGGCAATTGCTGATCCGTCCGACCGAGCCCGAGCTGGAGGATTTCGTCCCCGAGCTCACGATCGTCGACCTGCCGTCCTTCAAGGCCGATCCGCAACGCCACGGCGTGCGCTCGGAAACCGTCGTCGCCATCGACTTCTCGCGCAAGATCATCCTGATCGGCAACTCGTCCTATGCGGGCGAGATCAAGAAGTCGGTGTTCAGCACGCTGAATTTCTTCCTGCCGGCGCGCGGCGTCATGCCCATGCATTGCTCCGCCAATGTCGGCCACGACGGCGACGTGGCGCTGTTCTTCGGCCTCTCGGGCACCGGCAAGACGACGCTGTCGGCGGATCCCAACCGCACCCTCATCGGCGACGACGAGCACGGCTGGAGTCCCGACGGCGTGTTCAATTTCGAGGGCGGCTGCTACGCCAAATGCATCAAGCTCTCGGCCGATGCCGAGCCCGAGATCTATGCCGCCACCAACCGCTTCGGCGCCGTGCTGGAGAACGTGGTGTTCGATCCGCTGAGCCGGGTCTGCAATTTCGACGACGATTCCAAGACCGAGAATACCCGCTCCGCCTATCCGCTCGAATACATGCCCAAGGCCTCGCGCACCGGGCGCGCCGGCCAGCCCAAGAACATCATCATGCTGACGGCGGACGCGTTCGGGGTGATGCCGCCGATCGCCAAGCTCACGCCCGCGCAGGCGATGTATCATTTCCTGTCCGGCTATACCGCCAAGGTGGCGGGCACCGAGAAGGGCCTGGTCGGGGTCGAGCCCGAATTCTCCACCTGCTTTGCGGCGCCCTTCCTGCCGCGGCCGCCGGCCGAGTACGGCAACCTGCTGCGCGACTACATCGCCGCCCATAAGGTCGATTGCTGGCTGGTCAACAGCGGCTGGACCGGCGGCATCTACGGGGTCGGGCGGCGCATGCCGATCAAGGCGACGCGCGCGCTGGTGACCGGCGCACTCGACGGCTCGCTCAAGTCGGCGAGCTATCGGACCGATCCCTATTTCGGCTTTGCGGTGCCGACCTCGGTGCCGGGCGTCGAGCCGCATCTGCTCTATCCGATGAAGACCTGGAGGGATAAGGCGGCCTTCGACCAGACCGCGCGCAACCTCGTGCGCATGTTCCAGGAGAACTTCGTCAAGTACGAATCCCACGTCGATGCCGACGTGCGCGCCGCCGCCCCCGAGGTGCGCGTCGCCGCCGAATAGCTGTTCGCGCCTCCCGTAAAGAACAAGGGCGGCCGATAGGCCGCCCTTGTTCTTTCAGTTGCCTGCTTGATCAGCCTTGGCGCGGCGGGAGCCGATCGAAGCGCGCCTTTTGCTCGTCGTTCAGCGAGCCGTAGAACTTCGCCATCGCGGGCTGCACGGTGTCCAGTGCCTTCAGCATGGCGTTGAGCCGCGTTTCCATGGCCGCCACGCGACCGGTCGGCGTGAGGGGCTGATCCGCCGGCGAGCAATTTTCGCTCAGCAAGTGGACGGCCTGCATGGCCGCGGTGTTGAGCTCGTTGAGCGCGGCCTGCTGGGCGTCGTTGGGATGCAGCAGCTGCTGGATCTGATCGACCGGAAGGCTGGCGATCTGCTGGGGCGATCCGCCGCAGCCCTGCGCGAGGTTGGGCTGCTGGTTGGCAGACGGCTTCGGGGCGCTTTCCGCATCGAGGGCGATGAAGCGCTCCTTCTGCTCGCTGTCCAGCGATTGATAGAACTTGTCGAGCGCCGGACGCACGAGCTTGAGCGCCTGCAGCATGGTCTCGATCCGTTGGCGCATCGCCGCCAGCCGGCCGGGCGGGGTGCTCGGCAGATCGGTCGGGCAGGCGGACTTCATGAGGTTCACGGCCTGCGCGGTGGCGTCCTTCAACTGATCGAGCAGCGAGCGTTGCGCATCGGTCGGCCCGACCTGTTGGGCGATCCGCTCGATCGGCCAGTCGGTCAGGCCGGTCGCCTGGCCGGAGCAGATTTGCGCCATTCCGCCGACCGCCGGACCGATGGCTACGCCGCGCGGCAGTGTCTTGCGCACGGCCGTCGGAACATTCGCATATGCGGTCGCATCGGGCGCGTAGGCGCCGAAAATGCCGTCGTAGACGTCGTCATAGGCGTAGGGCCAGAACGTGTCGCTGCCGTACGGCCAGAACGTGTAGTCGACGAAATCATCGTAAGCGTAAGGCCAGAACACCGGTCCGTACCAGCCGATCACGGTGCCGCGGAAGCGGCGCCGGTCCGCGAACTGGTTGCGTCGGTCGTGATCGTGGCCGCGGAACTGCGCGAACCCGCCCTGGAAGGTGGCGCGCGCCAGCGCCCGCGCCGCCGGCGCGCGGGTCGAGCCGTTGGCGAGGAACTGATTGTGCAGGACCGGTTTGCCGTGGCCCGCATAGATCCGTGCGCGCTGCTGCTCCTGCAGTCTGGCCTGCGCCTGCTGGTTCGCCGCGTTGCGGCCGCGATTTTCGCGACCCAACCCGAGCCTGTTCGGGGTTGCGGCATTCGGGTTGTTGGGCGTCGCTACCGTCGAGCCGACGGCATTCGGTCCGGCGGCATTCGGTATTGTCTTGTTAGGACCGGTCACCGTGCGGTTGGCGCGGTCGGTCCTGTTGGTGGTGGCGGCGTTGGGCGCTGTTGGACCCTGATGCGCAAGGTTGCGCGATCCGGCGTTGCCGTGCGGCTGAATTTCTTGGTGCCGCACCGACATCTGCGCGTTGGGATGTCCGTTTTGACGAACGAAATTCGGCCGAGCGCTCTGCTGCGTTGCAATATGAGGTCTCTCGACACGGGTGGGCGCGGCAAAGTGCTGCATCGGTGCCGCACGTTGCACGGGCGCCGCGAAGTGCTGGACCGGTGCCGCATGTTGCACCGGCGCCGCGAAATGCTGGGCCGGCGCGGCAAAGTGAGGTGCCGGCGCCGAGACGTGCGGCGCAGGTGCTGCGCGAGCCTGGGGGGCTGCTCCGCCGCCGGGTTTGCGTTGCTGTGCGGCGGCATCGGTCATGAGCGCGGGCAAAGTCATCACGAAAGCGGCGGCAGCACAGGCTGCCGCAGTGCGGAGACGGTTCGGTCGCATCGGAGCAACTCCAAAACAATAATTTCAATCTGCCAGCTTCGACAACGCATGAGCAGCGTTTTGGTTGCTGCCACTTGATACCGCGCCCTCGCCAAACTCGCGCTGAATGCGCCTGCTCGTGAACGTTCATGGAGTAGATGAACGGAAATCGGCCCCGATTTTCTTGATCCATCTCGCTTCAGGCGGATTCAGACGGGAACGCGGATTTCCCTGCTCCCGAAAAATGCTCTAACAACCGGCGGCTGTTGCGGATCGAATGCGAGGCCCGGTTCGATGCAGGTCTTGGTGGTGGGGGCGGGGGTCGTCGGGCTGGCGGTCGCCCGCGCGGCGGCCGGCGCGGGAGCCGACGTGGTGGTGGCGGAAGCGGCCGGCGCGATCGGCACCGGCATCTCGTCGCGCAACAGCGAGGTGATCCATGCCGGCATCTACTATCCGACCGGCTCGGCGCGGGCGCGGCTGTGCGTGCCGAGCCGCCGGCTGCTGTACGAGTTCTGTGCCTCCCATGGCGTGCCGCATCGCAAATGCGGCAAGCTCATCGTCGCCACGCAGGACAGCGAGCTCGCCGGGCTCTCGGCGCTCCAGGCCCAGGGCCGCGCCAACGGGGTCGAAGGGCTCGAGCTGATCGACGGCGCGGCGGCGCGGCGCCTGGAGCCGGCGCTCTCTTGTGCGGCCGCGCTGCGCTCGCCCGAAACCGGCATCATCGACAGCCATTCCTACATGACGGCGCTGCGCGGCGATCTCGAGGATCGCGGCGGCAGCATCGCGTTCAACACCCGCATCGAACGGTTGGCGCCGACCGGGAACGGCTGGCGCGCCGGCTTTGGCGACGAGTGGGTCGGTTTCGATGCCGTGGTCAATGCGGCCGGGCTCGGCGCGCAGCGCCTGGCGGGCGCGACCGAAACCTATCCGGCCGCGCGGGTGCCGCCGCTGGTGCTCGCCAAGGGAAACTATTTTGGCTTCACCGGCCGGTCGGCGTTCTCGCGGCTCATCTATCCGGTTCCGGTGCCGGGCGGGCTCGGCGTGCATGTGACGCTCGACCTTGCCGGGCGCATGCGCTTCGGCCCCGATGTCGAATGGATCGATGCGGAGAGCTACGACGTGGATCCGGGTCGCGCGCAGGCCTTCTATCAGCGCATCCGCTCCTATTGGCCGGAGCTGCCGGACGGCTCGTTGCTGCCCGACTATGCGGGCATCAGGCCGAAGATAACCGGGCGCGGAGAGCCGGTCGCCGATTTCGTGATCGATGCGCCGAAGGATCACGGCCTGCCCGGCCTCGTCCATCTGTTCGGCATCGAGTCCCCGGGGCTGACCTCGGCGCTTTCGCTGGCCGAGGAGGTGGTGTCCTATCTCTCCAGCTGAACCTGCCGCTCGTTGCCGTCGCGCGCGGCGGCGGATGGCGCGCGGCCGGTGGTGGTCTCCGCCGGGCCTGCCGGCGTGCTCGCGGGCGCGATCCTGGTCTGGGCGAGCTGCCGCCTGGCTTCGGCGGGCACGCTCGAAGCGGAAGCGATCGGGGTGAAATCGGCGCTGCGGCTGCGGCCGCTGCCGTTGTAGGCAACGAAGCCGTCCTGGGTCGCCACCACGTCGCCGCGCCGCAGGGTCGGATCCTCGGCAGCCTGCATATTGACCAGGCCGAATGCATCCTTGCCGTTGCAGGTGCAGCCCGGCACCACGCGGTCGCGGTACACGAAGGCGTTGCCCAACTCCGTGTAGCGGCTCCCGTCGTGGGCGACCGCATGATCGATGCTGCTGCCGGAGAAGATCTTGGTGTGGGCCGCGGGACAGAACGAGTTGCAGATCTCGACCGGGGTGGCGGCGCTGCGCTGGATCGGGAAGAAGCGGCCGTCGCACAGGCGCACGCAATAGGAGACCGCCGGGCCGCTCTCCACGCGCGGCGCGGGATCGCTCGGCCTGCCTCCAAACGGCTCCGACTGCGGATCCGCATAGGCGGAGACGGACGGCGGCGGCGGGCGGCGGACGGCATTGAAAAAGAAGTCGAACAAGCTTTGTGCGGCGGCAGGAGCCGGATCGGCGGCGGCGGCAAGCCCGGCAAATCCGACGACGCAGATGGCGTGGACAAGCAGCCGCAAGCCCTGATGGCGAGAGTTCGTGCGAGAATGCAACACGGGTGCGCTCCCCTGATCCGTGTGCGCCCTTCGTTTCGCGCACAAACCCCAACGCGGCGGGACGCTTTAAGTTGCTGTCGAGAAGTCACAGCTTGCGCGTATTAGGCGCCGCAACCGGCCCAAAGGTTCAAACGGGCGCTAATCTTGTCCCGGCCTTGAGCCGGGACCGTCCGAGGCTCAGAGTTTGCTACGGTCCCGGCTCATTAGCGCGTCTACGCGGTTTAGCGCGCCGACGCGCGTTAGCGCGCTGAGGCGCGTCTTCAACGCGCTATGGCCGGGACAAGTGTGGCGCCGGCGCGCGCCTTGCGATCACCATCAGGGAGGAACCCCGTGGCTGCCAATATCCGCTTCGTCAATCCCGAAGGGCTGGTCCGCTCGCCGTCCTATACCCAGGTCGTCGAGGTCGCCGCCCCCGGCCGCACCGTCTACATTTCAGGCCAGCTCGGCACGAGGAGCGACGGCAAGCTCGCCGGCGACGACTTTCGGGCGCAGGCCGAGCAGGTGTACGAGAATCTCGCGGCAGCGCTGGCTTCGGTAGGCGCCGGCTTTCCCGATGTCGTCAAGATCGGCAGCTATCTCAAGAACATCGACGATCTGCCGATCTTGCGCGAGGTGCGCGCGCGGCATCTCGATCCGGCGGCGCTCCCGGCCAGCACCACCATCGCAGTGTCGGGCTTCGCGCGCGAGGGCGCCGTGCTGGAGGTCGAGGCGATCGCCGTCGTGCCGGGCCGCGCCGCGCGCCCGCGCGCGTCAGCCGCGGGGCCGGCGGCCCGCGCCCGCAAGGTCAAGCGCGCCCGACGAACAGGAAGGTGATGAGCACGAACACCGGCAGCAGCACCGCGCACGACCAGGCCATGAAGCCGAAGAAGCTCGGCATCTTGACGCCGCGCTCGACCGCGATGGCATGGATCATGAGGTTGGGCGCATTGCCGATATAGGTGAGCGCCCCCATATAGGCCGCCCCCATGGAGATCGCCATGAGGGTCGAAGCGAGCGGCCCCATCAGCGCGTGCGGGTCGCCGCCGGCAAGCTCGAAGAACACCAGATAGGTCGGCGCGTTGTCGAGGAACGCGGAGAGCGCGCCGGTGAGCCAGAAATAGGCCACATCGTTGGGGCCGCCGTCTGCGGTGGCGGCGGCGACGAGCCAGGAGAACGCGCCCGCGGGTCCGGCCTGCAGCATGGCCAGGACCGGAATGATGCAGGCGAAGATGCCGCCGAACAGGATCGCCACCTCGGCGATCGGCTCCCAGGTGAAGCCGTTTGCCTCGCGATGCTCGTTGGGGGTGATCACCAGCGACAGGACGGCGATCAGCACCAGGACAGCATCGCGCAGGAGGTTCTGCAGCTCGAGCGTGGTGCCGTAGACATCGAAGCGCACGCCCGGCCGCCAGAACGCGGAGGCGAAGATCGCCGCCACGATGCCGGCGATCAGCAGGAAATTGATGCCGCCGCGCAGCCGCAGCCGCACCGGCGGCTGCGCTTCGCCCACGGTGGCGATCTTGCGGTCGTGCCGGACGTAGAACCAGAGGTCCACGATTACGAACGCGGCCAGCACCAGGGCGGTCGCCACCGCGGTCGGCGCCCAGAGATGCTGCGCGGTCCAGAAGAAGTCGACCCCGCGCAGGAAGCCGACGAACAGCGGCGGATTGCCGAACGGCGTGAGCGAGCCGCCGATATTGGCGGCAAGGAAGATGAAGAACACGACCACATGGGCATTGTGCAGCCGCGCCGCGTTGGCCCGCAAGAGCGGCCGGATCAGGATCATGGCGGCGCCGGTGGTGCCGACCAGGCTCGCGATCACCGTGCCGAGCGTCAAAATGGCGAAATTGACCAGCGGCGTGCCGCGCAGGTTGCCGGTCACCAAAATGCCGCCCGCCACCACATAGAGCGCGAACAACAAAGCGATGAAGGGCATGTAGTCGGCCAGCATGGTGTGCACCAAGGCGGCGAGCGCGGTCGGCAGGTCATAAAGCGCCGCCAGCGGAACCACTGCCAGCGCCCCCCACACGAAGGCGAGCTTGCCGTAACGCCGCTGCCAGAACCGCGGCACCATGAGCGGGGCAATCGCGATGGTCATGAGGATGCCGATGAAGGGCAGGGCCCAGGGCCAGGTGAGCCCAGCGCCGTCAAGCGGCGCGGCCCGCGCCGCCGCGGGAGCGAGCAGCGCGAGCAGAACCAGCGCTAGGAAGCGAGCTTGCTGGAGCATCGAAATTGTTGGTTGGCGCTTCTGGTCATGGCCGGACTTGTTCCGGCCATCTCGATGAGCATTGCGGTGCCCTCCTTATCGAGATCGCCGGGACGAAGCCCGGCGATGACAGTTCAAGCTAATCGAATCCAAGTCGGCCCTAATGCGCCTCGTCCCAATTGTCGGCCGCGCGTGCATCGACCGCGAGCGGGACCGCCAGCTCGAGGGCCGGCAGCGGGGCGTCCTCCATCACCTTCTTGACCACCGGCAGGGTCTTGGCGACCTCGTCCTGCGGCACCTCGAAGACCAGCTCGTCGTGCACCTGCAGCAGCATCTGGGCGTTGAGCTTGGCCTCGGCGAGGGCGTCGTCCATGCGCACCATGGCGCGGCGGATGATGTCGGCGGCCGTGCCCTGCAGGCGGGCGTTGATGGCGGCGCGCTCGTTGAAGGCGCGCACCGAGGCGTTGGAGTTGACGATGTCGGGATAGTGGCACTTGCGCCCGAACAGGGTCAGCACATAGCCGTTGCGTTTGCAGAACGCCTTGGTCTCCTCCATGTAGTCGCGGATGCCGGGGAAGCGCTCGCAGATATTTTCTGATATAGGCGCCGGCCTCCTCGCGGGCGATGCCGAGCTGGTTGGCGAGCCCGAAGGCGGAAATGCCGTAGATGATGCCGAAATTGATCGCCTTGGCGCGGCGGCGCACCTCGCCCGGCATGTCCTTGACCGGCACGCCGAACATTTCGGACGCCGTCATGGCGTGGATGTCGAGGCCGTCGCGGAACGCCTTCTTGAGCGGCTCGATGTCGGCAATGGCGGCCAGCAGCCGCAGCTCGATCTGCGAATAGTCGGCCGAGGCGAGCTTGTAGCCGGGCGCCGCCACGAAGGCGCGCCGGATCCGGCGGCCCTCCTCGGTGCGGACCGGAATGTTCTGCAGGTTGGGCTCGGAGCTCGAGAGCCGGCCGGTGGGCGTGGCGGCGAGCGCGTAGGAGGTGTGCACGCCGGTGGGTCTGCGGATTGACGTAGCCGGGCAGCGCATCCGTGTAGGTCGAGCGCAGCTTGGAGACCTGCCGCCAGTCGAGGATCTTCTGCGGCAGCGCATGGCCTTGCTCGGCCAGGTCCTCGAGCGCGCGGGCGCCGGTCGACCATTGCCCGGTCCTGGTCTTGGTGCCGCCCGGCAGCCCGAATTTGCCGAACAGGATGTCGCCGAGCTGCTTGGGGCTGCCGGGATTGAGCGGCTCGCCGGCGAGCGCGCGGATCTCGTCCTCGAGCCCCGCGGCGCGCTGCGCGAACTCGCCCGAGAGCCGCGACAGCACCTGCCGGTCGATCGAGATGCCGCGCCGCTCCATGCGGGCCAGCACCGCGACGAGCGGCCGCTCCAGGGTCTCGTAGACGGTGGTCATCTGCTCGGCGGTGAGCCGCGGCTTGAGCACCTGCCAGAGCCGCAGCGTCACGTCGGCGTCCTCGGCCGCGTATTCGGCGGCCTTGTCGACCGCCACGCAATCGAAGGTGAGCTTGGCTTTTCCGGAGCCAACGACGTCGTTGTAGTCGATGGTCATGTGACCGAGATAGCGCTGCGCCAGCGGCTCGATGCCGTGCTCGGCACGGCCGGCGTCGAGCACGTAGGACATCAGCATGATGTCGTCGTAGGGCGCCATCTCGATGCCGCGCTGCGCGAGCATCAGCCGGTCGAACTTCAAATTATGGCCGACCTTGAGGACGCCGGGATCCTCCAGCAGCGGCTTGATCGCGGCCAGCGCCGCGCTCTCCGGGATCTGCTCGGACACCAGATCGCTGGCGAACAGGCCTTCGGCGGGGCCGCCCTTGCGGTGCGAAAGCGGCACGTAGCAGGCCTCGTCCGGGCCAAGCGCGAGCGCGAAGCCGCACAGCGTTGCCTGCATGGGATCGATGCTGGTGGTCTGGGCATCGATGGCGATCACGCCGAGATCGACCGCGCGCGTGATCCAGATATTGAGCTCGTCCAGCGTGCGCACGATCTCGTAGCGCGAGCGGTCGATCTTGCGGTTGCGCGCCGCCTGCACGCGCGCCGCGGCCAGCGCCTGCGGGGTCATGTCGGCGGCGCTCGTCGCGGCGGCAGCGGCCGGCGCCGTTGCGGCCGTATTGGAGCTTGCGGCTGCGGCGCCCTTGCCGCTCCGGCGGGCCGGGGAGGGGGCCGGCGCTTCCGGCGGCGCCGATGGCCCCGGCCGCGCCGCGGGCGCGCTTCCCACGCTGAACTTCTCGTCGGGCTCGATCTCGGCGGCGTCGACGCCGGTGCTTTCGGCGATGCGGCGCACCAGGGTGGTGAACTCCATCGCCTTGAGGAACGCCACCAGCTTGCCGTGGTTGGGCGCGTGCACGGCCAAATCGGCCAGCGGCACGTCGAGCTTGACGTGGTCGTCGAGCGTGACGAGCTTCTTCGACAGGAGCGCGAGCTTGGCGTTCTCGATCAGCGACTGGCGGCGCTTCTCCTGCTTGATCTCGCCGGCGCGCGCCAGCAGGGTCTCGAGATTGCCGTATTCGATGATGAGCTGCGCGGCGGTCTTGGGGCCGATGCCCGGCACGCCCGGAACATTGTCGGTCGAGTCGCCGATCAGCGCCTGCACCTCGATGACCTTCTCGGGCGGCACCCCGAATTTCTCGATCACCTCGGCGCGGCCGATGCGACGGTCCTTCATGGTGTCGTACATGACGACGCAATCGTTGACGAGCTGCATCAGGTCCTTGTCGGAAGCCACGATGGTGACGGTGGCGCCGGCCTCGCAGGCCTGCCGCGCATAGGTGGCGATCAGGTCGTCGGCCTCAAAGCCCTGCATCTCGATGCAGGGCAGCTCGAAGGCGCGGATCGCATCGCGGATGAGCGGGAACTGCGGGCGCAGCTCGTCCGGCGGATCGGGCCGGTGGGCTTTGTAGTCGGGATACATGTCGGTGCGGAAGGTCTTCTCCGACTTGTCGAGCACCACGGCGAGATGGGTCGGCTTCTCCTCCGGCTTCATCTCGGCCAGGATCCGCCACAGCATGATGCAGAACATCCGCACCGCGCCGGTCGGCAGGCCGTCCGAACGGCGGTTGTACTTGGGGTCCTGGTTCATCGACTGCCAATAGGCGCGGAAGATGTAGGACGAGCCATCGACCAGGAAGACGTGGTCGCCGGGCTTGGGCTGGCGCGAATTGACGGGGGCGGAAGAGGTTGCGGGCATGGCCCGAATGTGGGCGGTCCGCGCCCCCTTGGCAACGCCCGGCGCCGAGCGGCCAACAGCTATCGGGTACGGGGTTATTCGGCCGGTTGCAGCGACAGAGCGGGCTCGCCCGCGAGCTTGCTCGCGTTCCTGGGTGTGAGCCAGAACCGCTGCGGGCGCTCGAACAGGAAGCGCAGGAAGGTGTGGCGCACCGCCCAGAACAGAGCGAGCGAGCCGAGCACGCCGATCAGCGTGACCACGAGCGAGACCGTACCGGTGTCGGCGATCCAGCCGGTCTTGACGAGCAAGGTGCGCGAGAGCGCCATCGGCAGGAAGAAGGCGAGATAGATGACGATCGAGTTGCGCCCGCAATAGCGCAGCGGGCGGAACAGGTCGCACTTGGCCATCAGGGCCGAGACCGTGACCACCGCCATGGCGCCCACGAGCCCGAGGCCGAGCGAGATGAGCGGCAGCTCGGAGAGCCCGTTGAAGACCAGCAGTCCCTCCATGAGGCCCCAGACCATGAGGCCCGCGAGCGCCGTCCGGGGCCGCGCCTGCGCGGTTGCGGCCAGGGCAAAGACGCGGGCCGCGAACAGATAGCCGGTGTAGAAGAACACGAAGCGGGCGGCGAACTCGTCGATGACGGTCGAGCCGGTGGCGATCGGGGCGCTCTCGAGCGCGGCGGCCACGAGCCATACCAGCGCGGGCGGGATTGCGAAGCTGCGGGCGAGCTTGGTCACGACGAAGAAGACCGGCAGGAGGTAGATGAACCAGAGCGTGCCGAACGGCTCCCAGAACGATGAGACATAGAGCCAGGCGGTGCTGGCGACGCCCTGCTCATGCGCGAACAGGGGCGCCTTGAAGGCGAACTGCAGCGCCGTCCACAGCAGATAGAAATAGAGGAAATGCACGACCTTGCGGTCGAGATAGGTGCGCCAGTCGCGATCGATGACCTGGGCCAGGAACAGGCCGGAGATCATGAAGAAGTCAGGCATGCGGAACGGCTTGGCGAAGGCCACGACCGTGTGCATGAAGCCCTCGTGGCCGACCGCCTGCTCGACCCCGAGCGTCGAATGCATCATCACCACGAAGACAATGCAGAAGCCCTTGGCGTAATCGACCCAGTCGACCCGGACTCCCGCGGCCTTGCCGCTTTGCCCGGGCGCGTCGCGGTTGGCGGGGCCGGCGGTGGTGTTGCTCATGTCATCACTCTTCGACCGACGCGTCCCGCTTTGATTCGAACTCGTCCCATATTCGGACGAACGCGTTGCATTCGCCTTTACCTATTCAAGGAGAGTGCCAGGGTCGGCATTAGGACGGCGTTAACCGTGAGGCTCCCGCACGGAGCCGTGTCCCGGCCTTGAGCCGGGACCTTACCAACCGCTGAGTTTGGAACGGTCCCGGCTCAAGGCCGGGACAAGTGAGCGGGTGGACGGGCTGATCGCGCCGCTACAATGCGCTAAGCTCGCCGGCCGATCCGTGGTCGCGGAATTTCGGTCGTCAAAGCCGGGGGCAAGGTCATGGCGCAAGCCGAAAACTGGGTCGACATCGGCAGCGCTGAAGAGCTCGCCTGCACGCCGCTGCAAAGCGGCAAGGCGGGAGGCATCCCGATCGCGATCTCGTTCAAGGATGGGCAGTTCGGCGTGGTGTCGAATGCCTGCAATCATGTCGGCGGGCCGCTCGGCGACGGCCGGCTCGACCGCGACTACATCACCTGTCCGTGGCACGGCTGGAAATTTCATCGCCAGACCGGCATCGGCGAGCCTGGATTCGAGCAGGATTGCGTCCCGGCCTTTCCGGTGAAGGTCGCGGGCGGCCGCGTGCTGGTCGACGTGGCGTCACCGTCGCGGCGCACGAAGGCGCCGCACCCGCCGCATCCGCTTGCCCGCAGCGTCGAGCGGGCGGAAGGGCCGCTGCGGCTTGCCGGCATCTCGACCACCGTGATGGATTTGGGCAATCCGCGCTTCTCGGGCTCCGACCACCTGCTCGACCATGCCCTCAAGGCCGCCGCCGAGCTCGGCGCGCAGACGCGGCTCATCCGCCTCAACGATCTCAAGTTCCGCGCCTGCGAGGGCTACTATTCGAAGGCCGCGCAAGCCTGCACCTGGCCCTGCTCGATCACCCAGATGGATGCGGCCGACGAGCTCGAGCGCGTCTACGAGGCGCTGGTGCACTGGGCCGACGCCGTCATCGTGGCATCACCGATCCGCTGGGGCACCGCCTCCTCGCTCTACTTCAAGATGGTCGAGCGGATGAACTGCATCCAGAACCAGATCACGATCCACAACCGCATGCTGATCCGCAACAAGGTGGCGGGCTTCATCATCGTGGGCGGGCAGGACAACGTCCAGATGGTCGCCGGCCAGATGCTCGGCTTCTTTGCCGAGCTCGGCTTCATCTTTCCGCAATTCCCCTATGTGGCCCATTCGCGCGGCTGGTCGCACGAGGACATGGAGAACAATGTGGCGATCGTGCGCTCTTCGCAGGAGCTTGCCGAAGGGGCGCAGATGTTGGCCAAGCGGCTGCTCGATCTGGCAGGCCAGCTGATCGCGCAGGACCAGGCCCCCGCCCATATCGAGCGCGGCGGCCGCAAGGCCCATCCGGTTTAGGTGTCCCGATCAGCCGAGCGCGACCGGACCGGGCTCGATCTTGGCGCAGCGCAGCAGGGCGGTGAGCTCCTTGACGGCCTCCGTCAGATACAAGACCTCGGTCTCGCGCAGCTGGTCGAGCTTCTGGTGCAGGAGCTCGATCTCAAGCTCGGCCTTGATGTTGATCTGATGGTCGTGCGCGGCGGCCTGGCGGTCGATGTCCTGCTGGCGGTTCTGGCTCATCATGATGAAGGGCGCCGCGTAGGCGGCCTGGAACGAGAGCGCCAGGTTGAGCAGGATGAAGGGGTAGGGGTCCCATTGCTCCATGAAGGCAGTGACGTTGAGCACGATCCAGATCAGGAGGATGACCGACTGGATGATGATGAAATTCCAGGAGCCCATCGAGGCCGCGACAATGTCGGCAACCCGCTGCCCGGTGGTGAGCTCCACCGCCGGTGCCGGCGGCGCGCTCTCTTGGCCGGCCTTGCCCTGGGTCCTGCGCAGGTCACGTCGCAACGATCGAAGCTTGGTGAGCAGCCGTCCTTCGGTCTCGTGCAGCTCATGCCGCAGATATGCAAGGTTTTCCATCGGTTCTGGGTCCCTGTTGAGGTATCGACTCGTAAATGTCCCTGGTGATGGTTGGATGACGATCTATAATTCGCCGACCTGCCGGTCAACCGGCATAGGAAGCCGCGATGGCTGTAGGGCGCAATCGCTTTATTGCGCCATCGGCGTCGCCAAGGGGCGCGGCCCGTCGGGGCGGCCGAGCGGCGCAATAAAGCGATTGCGCCCTACGTCGCAGAGCTCGCCAGCGCGGCGCCGGCCGCCACCAGCACGGCGGCGAGGCCTTTGTGCAGCAGGTCCCGGCGGGACAGGTTTTCGCGGCCGAGCGTCGGGCAGCACACAGAGAGGACGACCCCGAAAACGAACACGAACAGCGTGGTGGTGCTGCCGATGGCCTGCACCAGGCTCAATGGCGCCAGGGTGAGCGCAAACCTGGTCCCCAGGCCGCCACCAAGATTGATCAGCTCGTTGGCCGCATTGACCGATAAGACCGCTCCCGGATTCGAACGCAGGAGCTCGAGGAATTGCCGGCGATATGAGGGGATAGCCAGCAGCGCCGCGCCAAACAGCGCCTCGCCCACGAACATCCAGAACGTGGTCGGCCAGAAATCGTCGCGCAGCGCGAAGATCTTGAAGATCAGCGAGCTCACCGCCAGCGAGAGCGCGCAGGCGAGCATCAAGGCGGCAAGGCGGAAGTTGACCTTCGTCCGGCGCCGGCCGGGCCGCAGCGAAACCAGCACCGTTCCGCCGACAATCAGGGCGCCGCCCGCCATCTGGGTCGGCGACAGGATCTCGCCCAGCACCACATATCCGAGCACGAAGCCGAACAGCGGCGCGGCTTGAAAGAACGGCGCTACCGCCGAAGCTTCCTCCGACTGCAGCGCCTGCAGATAGAACAGCATCCCTCCCATGTAGAGAATGCCCGACAGGGCCATCAGGGCGGCATTGAAGCTACTGACGCCGGCCACCTCCCGATCAAGCCACCAGATCAACGGCAGCGTGATGACGCCGATGAGCGCGGTGAAGATCAGCAGGACCGCAACGTCCGAGTCCTTGAAGTATCGCTCGAGCAGATACTTGTCCATGTGGGTCGAGGCGGCCCACAGGATCGGCCCCGAAAATGCGAGCACGAGCCAAGACATTTGGCGACCGTGGTTGAAGGTCAGCTATTCGGCTCGCGAGCAACAAGCACGGCCTCTTGCCTCCCTTTCAGGGCCTCAAACCGGGAGGGATTCTCGCCTACTCTGCCTTGATGCCGCCCTGCTTGACCACGCGTTCCCACTTGGTCATCTCGCTGGCCATGAAGGCGCCGAACTCGGCCGAGCTCATCTGCACGATCTCGGCGCCCTCGGTGGCGAACTGCTTCTGGGTCTGCTCGGAATTCTGCACCGCCGAGATCTCGTTGTGCAGCTTCTCCACGATCGCCGGCGGGGTGGCGGCGGGCGCCACGATCCCCCACCAATTGTCGGCCTCGTAGCCCGGCAGCCCGGCCTCCGCGATGGTGGGCACGTCGGGCAGGACCGAGCTGCGGTGGGCGCCGCCGGTTCCGAGCGCCCTCAGCTGGCCGGAATGCACGAACTCCGAGGTTTGCACCAGCGAGCTGAACATGATCTTGGTGTGGCCGCCGAGCACGTCGGTCATGGCCGGGCCGCCGCCCTTGTAGGGCACATGCACGATATTGACGCCGGCCGTCAGCTTGAACAGCTCGCCGCCCAGATGCTGGAAGCTGCCGATGCCGGCCGACGCATAGTTGAGCTCGCCCGGCTTCGCCTTGGCGAGCGCGATCAGCTCGCTCACCGAATGGACCGGCAGGCTCGGATGGACCACCAGGACGTTGGGGCCGCTGGCCAGGATCGACACCGGGACGAAGGATTTGATCGGGTCGTAGTTGAGCTTGTAGAGCCAGGGGCTGACCGCGTGCGCGATCGAGATGATCAGCAGCGTGTAGCCGTCGGGGAGCGAATTGGCCGCCGCCTCGGTGCCGATCACGCCGCCGGCGCCGCCGCGGTTGTCGACCACCACCTGCTTGCCGAGCCGGTCGCTCAGCTGCTGCGCGATCATGCGCGCGACCACGTCGTTGCTGCCGCCCGGGCGGAAACGGAACGATGAGCCGCACCGGCTTGGTCGGATAATCCTGCGCCATGAGCGGCGCCGAGAGCGCCAGCAGCAGACCCGCGATCATGGCCGGCAGCAAACCGGCCTTGCGTATCGACACGGACATTGATGCAGACATTGGGGGCGTTCCCTCCAGGGATCGGTTTCACGAAACCGTCAGCGCGATCGTGGTCGTGGTCTCCAGGTCGTCGCCGAACCACGCCTTGATGGCGGCCTCGCGGGGCCCAAGATACTCGGTCCGGCCATCCTTTTGCACCATCGGAATGTCGTGCCCGGGCACCACCACATTGCCGGGCCGGCGCCGCCACAAGCCCCAGATCTTCCCGATCGAGGCCGAGCTCACCGCGGCGTCGTAGCTGGCATCGGCGCGGCCGGATACGAGCTCGGCGCGGTTCTTGGCGGCGTCCCCGGTGAAGATCACCTCGCGCTCGCGCCCGCTGAGCACGAACATGAGGTGCCCGGGCGTGTGGCCGGGCGCGGCGTGCGCGGTGACGCCAGGCAGCACCTCCTCGCCGTCTTTCGCCTTGTGCACGGTCGGCCAGGTCTGCAGCTCCCGCACATAGAGCTCGGGCACCGCCGTCTCGCCCCACGGCTCCTGCACCGCCCAGTCGAGCTCGGCTGCCCCCACCACGATGCGGGAGCGAGCGAACAGCGTCCAATTGATGCAGTGGTCGTGATGCGCATGGGTGACCAGGAGGTCGGTCACATCGGCCGGCTTGAGACCGTGATGGGCGAGGCGCTCGATCAATAGCTTGCGCACCCCGAAGCCGCCGGTATCGACCAACGCGACCCGGCCTTGCCCGCGGATGAGGACGATCGTGCTCCAGCCGAGCCCGCCGTGGCAGACCGTCTTGCCCGGATAGCCTTGCACCAGGACATCAATCTCGTAGCCGTCGATCTGCATGGTTTACCTGCGAGGCTGGAACGTGGGGGGTGTGAGGATGGCAGCGTCGGTTACCGGCGTGCGGTCGTTGCCTGCATTGACGGCCTGCATCGGCTACCCGCATCGGCTGTCCGCACCGGCTTGGCGTTATTGCTTGGTCGAGGCTATGCTGACGGATCGCCGACTATCCACCATATCATAAGCGAAGCCAATTCATGAACTATCAGACCGATTTCAAGTCGATCCGCGACGAGGTGAGTGCGGCCGAATGGCAGACGCGCCTCGATCTCGCGGCCTGCTACCGGCTTGTCGACAAATACGATATGCAGGACCTGATCTACAACCACATCACGGCGCGCATTCCGGGAACGGCGGACCATCTGCTCATCAACCTCTATGGTCTTCTCTACAAGGAGATCACCGCATCGAGCCTGGTGAAGATCGATCTCGACGGCAACATCCTGCGCAAGCCCGACACCGACTACGGCATCAACAAATCCGGCTACGTGATCCACGGCGCCATCCATCGGGCGCGGCCCGAGCTGGCCTGCGTGCTGCACACCCACACCCGCGCCGGCATGGCGGTTTCGGCCATGAAATGCGGGTTGCTGCCGCTGTCGCAGACCGCGATCCGCTTTTGCGGCCATATCGGCTATCACGATTACGAGGGGCCGGCGGTCGATCTCGACGAGCGCGTGCGCCTGGTCGCGGATCTGGGGCCGCACGACGCCATGATCATGCGCAATCACGGCCTGTTGACCTGCGGGCCGACCATCCAGCAGGCGTTCAACACCATGTACCAGCTCGAGCTGTCGTGCCGCAGCCAGGTCGACGCCATGGCGGCGCGCACCGAGCTCGGCATGCCGGGGGAGAATGTTCTCAAGCACACCGCCCATCTCTACCAGCCAGGCACGCGGCGTCCCTATGGCGTGCTGGAATGGCCCGCGATGCTGCGGCTGCTCGCA
Organism: uncultured Alphaproteobacteria bacterium; assembly: GCA_963725185.1. Lineage (GTDB taxonomy): Bacteria > Pseudomonadota > Alphaproteobacteria > Rhizobiales > Xanthobacteraceae > VAZQ01. The sequence goes on along the minus strand of CAVRXO010000006.1, from coordinate 154,221 downwards.
GCCGAGGCCAAGACCTCGGGCTATCCGCCCTATTGGCAGTGAAAGCCTTGGCACGGCCGCCGATCGCAAGCACCAACGCCCCCGCCGCGCAGCAAGCCGCATTGATGGAGCACCAGAATGCCCGCCGTCGATCTCCCCGAGCTCGTCAATCCGGTGAAGGCGCGCATGCAGGCGGGCGAGGTGGCGCTCGGCATGATCGTGCGGCTGGCGCGCTCCGGCGACGTGGTTCGCATCGCCAAGTCGACCGGCCATGACTTCATCTTCATCGACGTCCAGCATTCGCTGTTTTCGCTCGAGACCATCGGTCATATGGCGCAGGTCGGGCTGTCCTGCGGCACCGCCGTGCTGGTGCGCGCCCGCAGCTGCGATGATCCCGACATCTCGCTCATGCTGGACAACGGCGTCAGCGGGATCATTTTTCCCGACGTCAATACGCCCGCGCAGGCCCGGCGTGCGGTCGAGGCCTGCAAGTTTGCGCCGATCGGCAAGCGCTCGGTCGTCGGCGGCTATCCCAATTTCGACTTCCGGGCGGTGCCGCTGTCGCATTCGACGCGCGCGCTCAACGATGCGACCCTGGTGGTCTGCATGATCGAGACCCCGGAGGGCCTGGCCAATGTCGAAGACATCGCGGCGGTCGCCGGCGTCGACGTGGTGCACGTGGGATGCAACGATCTCCTGGCCGCGATGGGCAAGCCCGGCGCGTTCGGCGATCCGGAGGTGGTGGCCGCCGTTGAGCGGGTGATCGCGGCCGCGGCCCGCCACGGCAAATTTGCCGGGCTCGGCGGCGAGCGCGACCTGGAGCGCCAGCTCGCATTCATCAACAAGGGCGTGCGCTTCGTCACCACGCAGACCGACATGGGCTTCCTCATGGCCGAGGCCTCCCGTCGCACCGAGCAGATAAGGAAGGCGATCGGGTAGTGTGCGGCTATTTGATTGCACGCGCTCAAACCGGGGCACAGAGCGCTCCTTCTCCCCGCAAGCGGCGCGAGGGAGCGCGCTGCGGCCTGTGGTGAGCGACTTAACTCGCAAAGAGGAGTCGTCAGTGACTCAACTCGTTGTCCTGGAAGGCGACGGCATCGGGCCCGAGATCAGCGCGGCGACGCTCGCGGTGCTGCGCGCGGCCGACCGCGGCTGCGCGCTCGGTCTTGAATTCACCAGCGCTTCGATCGGGCTTGCGGCCTTGCGCCAACAGGGCACCACCTTTCCGCAGGCCGCCTTCGAGGCCGCGCAGTCCGCCGACGGCGTCATCCTGGGTCCGGTGTCCCACAACGACTATCCGGGCTTCGCCGAGGGCGGTCTCAATCCGTCCGGAGAGCTGCGCAAGCGGCTCGATCTCTTCGCCAATATCCGTCCGGCCCGAACCCGCGGCGGCTTTCCGCCGCGCTGCGGATCGCCGGTCGATCTGGTCATCGTGCGCGAGAACACGGAAGGATTCTACGCCGACCGCTCGATGTTCCTGGGGTCGGGAGAATTCATGCCGACGCCTGATCTCGCGCTCTCGGTCCGCAAGATCACGCGCGCGGGCTCCACGCGCATCGCCGAGGTTGCGTTCGCCCTCGCCATGCGGCGGCGCCGGAAAGTGACCGCCGTGCACAAGGCCAATGTGCTGCGCGTGTCGGACGGGCTGTTCCTCGAATGCGTCCGCGCGGTCGCCGCCCGCTTTCCGGCCGTGGCCTATGAGGAGCGCATCATCGACGCCATGGCGGCGTTGCTGGTGCGCGACGCCGGCGCCTTCGACGTGGTCGTCACCACCAACATGTTCGGCGACATCCTGTCCGACCAGGCTTGCGAGATCGCCGGCAGCCTCGGGCTCGGCGCCTCGCTCAATGCCGGCAGCGCGCATGCGGTCGCCCAGGCGCAGCACGGCTCGGCGCCCGACATCGCCGGGCAGGACCAGGCAAATCCGGCCTCGCTCATCGGCTCGGCCGCGATGCTGCTCGAATGGATCGGCGAGCGCCACAGCGACGATCGCTTCACGCGCGCCGCCGGCGCCATCGAGGATGCGCTGGAGCGCACCATCGCCGATCCGGCCTCCCGCACCCGCGATCTCGGCGGCCCGTTGGGAACCAAGGCCTTCGCGGAATGCGTGGCCGCACAGCTGCGCGCGGCATGACCTTGCCGGGTGGGCGCGCTAGAATCCGTCGGCGGTGCAGCACACGACCGGCCGCCCGCTCGTGAAGGTGACCCGCTGGCCGATCCAGGCGCCGCCCGGCGCGCCGCTGCGCAACGGATCGATCGACAGCTTGATCTGGTCGCCGGACTTGAGGCTTTGGCTCGACCAGCCGTCGCGCACCAGGAAGCTCGGGCTCGCGCCTTCGAGGTTCCAGATCGTGGTGGAACCGTCGTCGCCCTTCACTTCCAGCACGATGAAGGAATGCGGGCTGGTGAACCTGAATTGCTGCACCGTCCCCTGCAGCTCCAGCGGGTGCTCGATATCGAAGACGGCGAACGAATGATGCGCCAGCGCGGCGTTCCCTGCCGCCAGCATGGCGCCGCCCGCCAGCACTGCAGCCAGTCGCGGTCGCACGCGTTCCTCCTCCTGCTTGGACACGGTTCGGCACGGCACCGCACGATTATTTCCTGTTTCGACTTGGCAAGGGAGTGCTATCTTTCGACACCTGATTAGCAATTTTGATACGCGCGAGGCCCCCGTGCACTGGACCGACCGCATCGGCCGCCGCCTCAACCCGCACGACCTCCACGTCTTCATGGCGGTGGTCGAGCAGGGCAATATGGCGCGCGCCGCCGACAGCCTGGCGATCTCGCGACCGGTGGTCTCGCGCACGATTGCCGGGCTCGAGCACGCGCTCGGCGTGCGGCTGCTCGACCGCAGCCCGCAGGGGGTCGAGCCGACCCTCTACGGGCGCGCGCTGCTCAAGCGCAGCGTGGCGGTGTTCGACGAGCTCAAGCAGAGCGTCAAGGACATCGAGAGCCTGGGCGACCCGAATTCCGGCGAGGTGCGCATCGGTTGCACCGAGCCGATGGCGGCGGGCTTCGTGGCGGCGGTGATCGACCGGCTGTCGCGGCAATATCCGCAGATCGTCTTTCAATTGGAGCTGTGCACCACGCCGGCCCAGCAGTTTCACGTCCTGCGCGAGCGCAAATGCGATCTGGTCGTCGCCCGCATGTGGACCGAGGAATCCGAGCCGGACATGGATGTCGAGGTCCTGTTCGACGACCAGGTTTTTGTCGTGGCAGGGCCGAAAAGCAAGTGGCGCGGGCGCAGCAAGCTCGCGCTCGCCGAGCTCCTCGACGAGCACTGGCTGTTGGCGCCGGTTGACAGCGATCCCGGCTCGCCGGTGTTCGAGATCTTTCACGCGCTCGGATTGGCGGTCCCGCGCGGCAGCGTCGTGAGCTATTCCTTGAACGTGCGCACCACCCTGTTGGCCACCGGGCGCTTTCTCGCCATCATCCCGGGCTCGGTGCTGCGATTTGGCCCCACCCCGAGCGTGCTCAACGTGCTGCCATGCGCGCTGCCGCCCTCGGTTCAGCCGGTCGCCGTCGCCACTCTCAAGCATCGGATCATGAGCCCGACCGCGAAGCTGTTCGTCGAGACCGCGCGTCTGGTCGCCAGCCCCTCGGCCAACAACAAGCCTCGCGAGGCGGTCAAGCCGCGGAAGACGGTGCGCCAAGCGCCGGCAAAAGCCGCTTCCTCCCGCAGCACCGTCCATGACGGTCGGAACCAGACAGGAAGGCGCGCCATAAGCATCGCAGGGAAATGATGGCAATCACCCGGGAGCTGCGCTGGGCCTGGCAAGGCCAGGATATCATCCTGGGGCTTGATGAGGCTGGGAACGGCCCGTTGGTGCTCCTGCTTCCGGCATTGAGCTCGATCTCGACGCGGAGCGAAATGCATCCGCTCATGGAGCGGCTGGCGCCCCGGTTTCGCGTGGCCGCGCTCGACTGGCCCGGCTTCGGTACCGCACCGCGCCCCGGCATTCGGTGGATGCCCGACGCGCTGTCGGCTTTCCTGGAACATGCGCTGCGCTCGCTTGGCGCGCGCCCCCACGCAGTGGTCGCGGCCGGCCATGCCGCCACCTATGTGCTGCGCCACGCCGCGCAGCACCCGGGCTTCGCGGACCGGCTCGTTCTCATTGCGCCGACTTGGCGGGGCCCGTTGCCGACGATGACCGGCGGCTATCGTCCGCTGTTTGCGAAAATCCGGCGCCTCGTCGAGTTGCCCGGCGTGGGCCCCGCCCTCTATCGGCTTAACGTCAGCGCTTTCGTCATCCGCCGGATGGTCGCCGGCCACGTCTACAGCGATGCCGCGTTTCTTTCCGGCCAGCGCCTTACGGAGAAGCGAAAGGTCGTGGATGCAAAAGGCGCGCGTTTCGCGTCGGTCGCCTTCGTGACGGGCGGTTTGGATCGCGTCGCAAGCCGCGCGGATTTTCTGGCATTGGCCAGTGCTGCCCACGTGCCGATTCTGCTCATCCGGGGCGGCGAAACGCCGCGCCGGTCGCTGGCCGAGATGGAGGCACTGGCGGAATTGCCCGGAGTTCAAACAATCCCGCTCGAGCGAGGCAAGCTGTCGGTGTACGAGGAATTTCCGGACGCCGTAGTTGAGGCAATGCAGCCGTTCCTGTCGAGTTGATCCCTGGCGGGCGCGGTTCACCAATGGTGTCGAGCGCGAGGGTCAAACCTTGCCCGGCTCTTGGCGTATCAAAAGGGCTAACATGGTGTCGAAAATTAGCACTACCTCGCTACGGTGAAAGCGTGCATTCTCTTGCGCGGGACTTTGGGACCGGTGGGTAGGTAAAAAAGCCCGCTTCGAATGGAGGATACGCATGAAACGCCTGGTAGGAATGATGGTGGGCGCTGCCTTTGTGGCGGCAAGCGGAGCCGCGCTGGCGCACCACTCTTTCGCGATGTTCGATACCGATCATCCGATGGAATTGCAGGGCACGGTGACCGAGTTCAAGTTCACCAGCCCGCATACCTTCATTCTGTTGGAGGTGAAGGGCACGGACGGCAGCGCCACGACCTGGAACCTTGAAGGCGCGAGCCCGAGCGCACTGGTCCGCGAAGGCTGGGCGAGCAAGACCCTCAAGCCCGGTGACGAGCTGAAGATGACCATCGATCCGCTGCGCAGCGGCGCGCCCGGCGGCTCTTGGAATGAGAAGAAGACCGCCTTCTCCAGCGGGCAGCCGATCGTTACTCACTAGGCTCCGGGCGCTTCCGCGATCCGTTCTCGCCCTCCCATCCTTGATGGGGGGCAGAGGGCCGAAGCTTGATCGCTGTGATCGGGCCTCGGGCGGGATGCTGTTGCCTGCGTCAAGTTGCGCGCGTCAAATTGCCTGCTGCGGCACTGTGCGGGGCGGCACTGCCGGCTGCGAGACTTCCCAATGCAAAGCCTCCGCCGTAAGGCTTTGCCGTAGAAAGCTTTGTTCTAGAAGGCTTTGTTCTAGAAGGCTTTGTTCTAGAAGGCTTGGTTCTAGAAAGCTTGGCTGCGGAAGGCGCGGGGCGGCGTATTCAGGGGTATACCTGTGGCTCCGTCAATTCCCGGACCAGATCCGGTTGATTCCGCTCAACAGCCGCTTGGCCAGCGTCGCCGGTTCCGCGACCGGCTGGGCTGGAAGGTTTGGGGCGGAATAGGGCTCGCGATCCTCGTCGTCGCCGGCAGCACGACCTACCTGGTCGGGCAGGCCGCCGTCCGGGCGCGCCTGATGCGCATGGATCCCGATGCCATCGTGCAGGATTCCGAGCTCAAGCGCTTTGCGATCGCCTATGCACAACCGGTCTACGACCAGCACTGCGCCTCGTGTCATGGGAATCAGATGCAGGGCGACCAGACCCGGGGCGTGCCGGGCTTCAGCGGCAAGAAGTGGCTTTATGGCGAGGGGCGGGTCGCCCAGCTCGAGCACACCATTCTCCATGGCATCCGGGCCGGCGATCCGAAGGGTTGGAACCTCGCCGACATGCCGGCCTTCGGCGAGCCCAATCCCTACAAGCGCTACAAGATAGAGCCGCTCGAGCCGGACGACATCCGTGACGTGATCGAATTCATCCTGGTGACCGGCGGCAAGCCCGGCGACAAGGCGGCTGCTGCACGCGGCTCGAAGATCTTTGCCGCCAAGGGGGAATGCTTCGATTGCCATTCTGCCGATGTCCAGGGCGATACCGCCATCGGGGCGCCTAACCTGATCGATGGCCGATGGCTCTACGGCACCGGTACGCGCCAAGACCTCTTCGACACGATCTCGCGCGGCCGCGCCGGCATCTGCCCGCCCTGGGGCCAAGAGTTCAGCCCCATCACGGTGCGCTCGCTCGCCGTGCTGATCTATGCGGCCTCGCACAAGGAGGGGCCGAAGACGGCTTATCGATCACCCGGACCCGATGCCGGAACAGGAGGGTGAAGGCTATGAACGTTCATGAACCCGTTCTCCCGGGAGCCGCCGCTCCGGTGGAGGGCAAGCCGGTGCAGAGCACCGGGGGCGGATTTTGGGATTTCAAGAGCGTAAATCCCTTGCGCTCGATGGTTTGCTTCGGGCTGGGCGCCGCCATCGGGCTTGGCATCGCGGGCTTCGGATTGTTCACCGCCAAGGGCACGACCACCCACGTGGTGCCGCCCGAGAACGTGGCCCTGGTCAATCAGCGCCCGATCCTGCGCACCGACTTCATCGCGCAGGCCGAAGCCGAACTGGGCAAGTCGTTCGGCGAGGCCACGATGGCGGAACGGCTCAAGATCCTGGACGAGATGCTGCGCGAGGAGCTGTTCGTGCAGCGCGGCCTCGAGCTCGATTTCCCCGGCACCGATCCCGATACCCGCAACGCCCTGGTGGCGGCCGTCGACCAGCAGGTGGTCGCCGACGTCACGACCCACCAGCCGAGCGAGCCGGAGCTGCAGAAATACTTCGAGGACAACCGCGCCAACTACGCCACCGAAGGCACCATGGTGCTGCACAATCTCCTGCTTCCCAAGGCGAAAGCCAGCGGGCCGGATGCCATGGCGGCGGCCCAGAAAGCGGTGGACGCGCTGCGGGCGCACATGCCGGTCGAGGAGGTCGTGAAGACCTACGGCTTGCAGGAATTGGTGTCCGAGCATGCGGGCGACGAGCAATTCTATTTCGCCGAGAAATATCATCTCGGCGAAGCCCTCTACGAGCGCGCCCTTACCCTCAATGACGGCGACGTTTCCGAGCCTATCGCGGCCGACGACGGCATTCACGTCGTCCAGATGATCAAGAACGTAAAGCCCCTGCCGCTCACCTTCGAGCGGGTGCGCAGCCAAGTACTCAACGATTATGTCACGGCCGAGAAGACGCGGCTGGAGGATGCGGATCTGCGCTATCTGCGCGACAAGGCCGAAATCCTGATCGCCGACGACTACGCCGCCGCCTACGAGAAAGAACAGGCCGAAAAGAGCGCCGAGGCTGAGAAGCCGGCGGAAGCGGGCAAACCATGAAAACCTTCGCACGTCTTGTTCGCGCGCTCCTGATCTTGGTCTTGGCGCCGGTTCTGGCGCTTGGGCCCGGCCTCTCGTTGCCGGCTTCCGCCCATACCCGCAGCGAGTCCCATTCGGCCTGGCTGGTCAAGGGCAACATGGTGCATCTGCAATTCACCGTGCCCGATCTTGAATCCAAGCGGATCACGCCCGATGGCGACATGCCCTCGGTCGAGCAGCTCGGCAGCTACATCGCCGACCATGTGGGCGCCTTTTCGGGCGATCAGGCCTGCAAGATGACCGAAGGGCCGCGCGCGGTGGCGGCGGCGGTCGGCTACCGGCGTTATGAGTTCGCGTTCGAATGTCCCTCCGCCGAGGACATCAAGGTGCATTCCTCCGCCTGGTTCGAGCTGGTCGAGAGCCACACCAATTTCGCGCAGATCCAGACCGACGAGGGCAATTTCATCGAGCAGCTGATCACCAAGGACCAGCAGACGCTCGATGCCAGCTCGAGCGCCTTGAGCCCGCTGCAGAACGCCGGCTTCCTGGACTTTCTGAAGATGGGCATGATGCACATCTTCACCGGCGTCGATCACATGTCGTTCATGCTCGGCCTGGTGCTGATCTCGCGCCGCATCCGCGACCTCCTGTTCGTGGTGACCGGCTTCACCATCGGCCACAGCCTGACGCTGGCGCTGGCGGTGACCGGCATCCTGCGGCCGCATCCGGAATTCATCGATGCACTGGTGGCGTTCACCATCGCGATGATCGGGGCGGAGAATCTCGGCGACGCAACGCACAAGCCGTTGACCGTGGCGCTCGGCATGGGCGGGCTGATGTTCGTCTTGGCGTTTGCCCAGTATCTTGGCGCGCCGGTCATCCTGCCCACCCTGCTGCTGATCGGGGCCGGGATATTCGGCGCCAACTATCTGATGCTGACCGGTCATATGCGCGACGCCGCCCGCGTGCGGCTGGTGATGACGCTCGTCTTCGGTCTCATTCACGGCTTCGGCTTTGCCTCCGATCTCCTGGAGATGCGGCTCCCGACCGGCCGCCTGGTCCAGTTGCTGATGGGCTTCAATCTGGGGGTCGAGGTCGCGCAGGTGATGGTGGTGCTGAGCGCAGTGCTGCTCGCCGCCATCCTGGTCAAGGTGCGGCTCGCGGTCCCGCGGCCGATCTTCACCGACATCGCGGCCTCGTTCCTGGTGGCCGAAGGCCTGGTCTGGTTCCTGAACCGGACCATCGTGTTCAGCTAGGCTCGAGCAAGCAAATCTTGGCAAGCGAGGAGGTGGCAGGTGAGCGCACTCAAGCAGAAACGATCCCGTTTCCGGCGCCCGATGGCGGTCGCCATCGTGTCCGCCGGGTTGGCCGCGGGTTTGCTGGCCACCAGCATGATCGCGATGGCGCAGGACCAGAGCGCGGCCACCGTCAAGGACGTGATCTCCGCGCGCAAGACCATGATGGACTCCATCAGCGACAACATGGATCAGATCGAGGGGATGATCTCGACCGGAAAGATCGACCTCGCCGATGCCCACGAGCACGCGGACACGATGTCGGTGATGCTCATGGCGTTTCCCCATCTGTTCCCGCCGGGCTCGAACCAGTGGAAGGCCAACAACCCCGATCCGGACCCGGTCAGCGATACGTTTGCGTCGCCGGACACGTGGAGCAAGTTTTCCGACTTCTATCAGCGGGCGGCCGCTGCGTCGAAGACCGCCTTCGACATCACCCATGCCGACAAGGTGGATGATCTCAAGGCCCGCACCGCGGAGCTGCGGCTCGGCTGCAACGGTTGCCATGCTGCCTACTTGAAGACGCAGTGAGCAGCCGTCCGAGGCAGCTTTCACCCGGAAAGCTCTCCGCGTCGGGACCGATGAGGTCACGATGGGCGGCCAGTCGCAGCTTGCGTGCAGCTTGATTAAACGCTGCTGCCCGCTCGGTTGAGCCCATTCGGCGCCGGATCGCGGCTGCCGCTTGCTCCTGTTTTTCGGGTTCGCCTCGGCCGATCGGGCCGGAGAGCGACAATCCATTTACCAAGCAAAGCGAGAGCTCAACGCCGGTTGCCGTCTCGGCACCGGCAGCTCGGGCTCTTCGACGAGCAGCCTTCCGAAACCGCGATGGCGCATGAACTGGAAATCACGCGCTCGCAACGCGAAGCGGCGGTTGCGTGGTTGCCCGCGCGAACATCGTCAACAAGGCATTAAGGCCGATTCCGCCGAATTTCAGCTGGCCGCAACTTGAAATCAATGTCTTCCCCTTAAAGCAACAGCGGAAAACCAGATATCGGCCGGATTTCCTTAACCGGCGAGGAGGACGTCATGACTGTCGCCGAACTGCGGCGTTTTGCCGGCGATCGCAAGGGTAACGTCGCCATCATTTTTGCATTCTCGCTGATGCCCATCGCGCTGTTGACCGGCATGGGGGTCGACTACACGGTGGCGACGGAAAAGAAAGCGATGCTCGACGCCGCCGCCGACGCCGCCGCGCTCGCCGCGGTCACCCCGGCGCTAATGGCCCAGCCGTCCTCGGCGTCGACCACGGCCGCGACCAACATGTTCAATTCGCAGGCGGCCAACATTCCAGGCATCAGCTATGCCAGCAAGAATCTGACCGTCAACGTGGTCGACAACGGCCTCACGCGAACCGCCACCGTGAGCTATACGGCCTCCTCGCAGAATGCATTCTCCGGCGTTCTCGGGCAGCAGTCATGGTCGCTCGGCGGCAGCTCGCAGGCGACCGCATCGGTCGCCCCCAACATCGATTTCTACCTGCTGCTCGACAATTCGCCCTCCATGGCGATCGCGGCGACCACGGCCGGCATCAACACCATGGTCTCCAACACGGCCTCGCAGGGCGGCTGTGCGTTCGCCTGCCACGAAACGACTCCATCAGCCGACGGCCTGGGCAACCCGGGCGGCGAGGACAACTACACGCTGGCCAAGAACCTCGGCGTGGTGACGCGCATCCAGAATTTGAACTCCGCCACGCAATCGCTGATGGGTACCGCGACCTCGACCATGGCGAACTACAAGAGCACCTACCGGATGGCGATCTACACGTTCAATACCGGAGGACTGAACACCATAACCAAGCTCACCTCGAGCATGTCGACCGCACAATCGCTGGCCGCCGGCATCGACGTCCTGGAGGTCTGCAAGAACAACTATTCGGCCGCCTGCGTCTCCAACAGCGATGAGGATACCGACTTCGAGGCCGCCATGACGGCCATCAACAATACCAGCGTCATGCCCAATCCGGGAACCGGCATGGCGGGGAGCACGCCGCAGGAAGTGCTGTTCATCGTCTCCGACGGCGTCGACGACAACAGCGTCGGCGGCTCGCGCAACCAGGCTTTGTTCAGCACCACCCAGTGCACGGCCGTCAAGAACCGCGGCATCCGGATCGCGGTCCTGTACACGACCTATCTGCCGCTGCCCACCAACAGCTGGTACAACACCTATATTTCGCCGTTCCAGCCGCAGATCGCCGGCAACATGCAGAGCTGCGCCTCGCCGGGACTGTTCTTCCAGGTGAGCACCGACCAGGACATCTCGGGCGCCATGGCGGCGCTGTTCCAGCAGGCGGTGGCGACCGCGCGTCTGACCCAATAGGGCGGACCGCTCAGGCCTCCCGCCGCGGATCGCGGGAGGCTGACGCGGCTGCGCCCGAGGCCGCGCGCGCGACCTTCAGAAACGGTTGGAAGCCGAAAAATGCCGGAGCCGGTCCTTCGCGGGTATTCTCGCGTCCGGGAGATCACCAAGTCGAACAGCGTGGGCTTCGCGGAGGGCCTGCACCGGGCAACTGCTCCGGCCACATGAAACCGCGAATGTCAGCAGTTGCCGTCGCGCGCGACGCAGGCCGAGTCCCGCGGGCTCATGAATATTTGATTCTTGAGCGTATAAGTCCCGCTCATCACATAGCCCAAGGTCGGCGTGTAGGCGTAGCTGACCTCGCCCCAGATATAGTATGAGTTCGGGGTGGCCAACGTGCCCGGAAAAGTCACCGCCGTGCCCTTCGCGTGCGCGGTGCCGTTGAGCGTATCGCTCCAGGACACGGTGGCATTGCCTTTGGAATCGACCGTCACCTGCGACACCGTGACTGCGAGCGGGCCCGCGGAATAGGGGGCGATGATCGTCGATGACGCGCCCAGAATGGTGGACATGTCCGAAATCCGCGATCGCGGTGTAACGCGTGGCCAAATCGGCAACCGCGCGCGTCGTGATGGCGACCTTGCGGTTGATGGCGACGCCGTCGCCGACCTCGACGCCACCCAAATAGGCCACCAGCATGAAAGGCAAAATCGCCGCGAATTCGACCGCGGCCATGCCGCGCTCGGCGCGCGCGAAGTCGCGCAGGCGCGAGAGGAGATCCGCGGGTCGGGCGGCGCAGATGATGTCTGGAGCGGAGATCATGGGTGCCGTGGCTTGTTCCTGCATCATGGAGCGGCGACGCTGAAAGGCTCGTTCTTGAACGTGGCTGTCGCCATGAGCAGCAGTTTGCCGTTGAATTCGTTGGACAGGCCGAGCCCGAGCGGCCCGAGGAAGACCGGCCATTGATACATGACGCGCATGACCACGATGTCGCCGGGGTTCCCCGGTTGAAAGGACCAGCTGTTGGTCACCGCGCCGCTTCCGTTGTACGTCAAGGTCGGCATCGAGGTATTGGCGCTCGCGAACGAGCTCGCGGTCCGTACATCGACCATGAGGCCGCCGCAGCTGAACAGCGCCTGGACTTTCCCGCAGACCGCGTTGGTGAATCCGGACTGGGACATGCCGGAGTTCTGGGCCGAGCCGGTCAGGATCTCGCGGCTCGAATCGACGACCGCGAACTCGAGCACCTGTCCGGCGAAGAACGCCAATGCGGTTTGCACGGTAGCCAGCACCAGCGCGATGAAGGGCGCTGCCACGATGGCGAATTCAAGCGCCGCAGCGCCGTCCTCGCGCCGGGCGAATCCGGCCGCCGTCGCCAACCGCTTGCGGCCCGAAGCCAGCCTGTTCTTGAGGATCGCCAACATCACCCGAGGGGCTCCAATTCGTTCCGATCGGTGCTCCTTTTTTAGCAAACAAGCGTTGCGCAAGTGTTTCGTCCCGTCATGGGTCGTTTGAATGCAAATTGACGCTTTGCCAACCATAGCGAACGCGCCGATGGATCTGCCGAATCGTTGGCTCCAGCACGATGGGTTCGCATGGGCCCGATCGGCACGAGGCGATGGTCGACGCAGGGTAAACGCGGCAGGGAGTAGCCTGCGTCAGCGTGCCTCGATCTCGACCGTCACGTGGGACAGGGAGCCAAATCGAGCGAGCAGGCGCCGGTAGTGATCGGGGCTCCGTGGCTTGCTCGTGGCGATCGACAGGATCGCCCCCAGATGGCCGGGGCCCAGGCGCCAAAGGTGGAGATCCCGCAAGCGGTCGCCATCGGTCTCGATCAGCGAACGCATGCGCTCCGCCATCGCCCGGTCGGGGTTCATGTCCAAGAGGATGGCGCCGGTATCGCGCACCAGTCCGTAGGACCAGGCCGCAATGACGACCGCGCCGCAGATGCCGGCAACCGGGTCCATCCACACCCAGCCCAGAAATCGGCCGAGCACCAGCCCCATGATCACCAGCGCCGAGACGGCCGCATCGGCCAGCACATGAATGATGGCGGCCCGCATATTGTTGTCCCGATGCGCCGCACCGTGGGCGCTCTCATGCTCCGCGAAAACCACCGAACAGGGCTCCGCCCCGTCATCGAGGCGGACATATGCGTCGAAGGCGTGCGGCTCGGGAATTTCATCGACGGATTCGAGATGACCGCCCCGATCCTCGAACGTGAAGACCTGACGGGCCCCGCCAGGACGAACCGTCTCGATCGTGACCCGATCGGCTGGCGGCCGGACGGCGTTCTCGAAAGCGAGCCTAAAGCGGGGCGGCACGCCGTGCTCGAAGATCTCGAGCGCCGCCGGGCCGGCCAGGGTCTCGATCCGCTGTGCTTCGTCATGATGGTGCCCGGGCTCGTCATCGTGATCGTGACCATGGCCATGGTGGTGATGATGCCCGCCGCCGCTCAGCAACAGCACGCTCGTGACATTGACCAGCAATCCGAGCACGGCGATCGGGATCGCCTCGTTGAAGCTGATCGGAACCGGCGCGATGAAGCGCGAGACGGCCTCGTATCCGATGAGAAGCGCGATCATCGCGAGCACGATTGCGCTGGTGAATCCCGCGAGGTCGCCGAGCTTGCCGGTTCCGAACGTGAACCGACGGTCGTCCGCGTGCCGGCGGGCATAGCTGTAGGCGAGCGCCGCGAGCAGGAGAGCGCTGGCATGGGTGGACATATGCAGGCCGTCCGCGACCAGCGCGATCGATCCGAACAACATTCCGCCGATCATCTCGGCGACCATCATCACGCTGCAGAGCCCGATTACCAGCCAGGTGCGGCGCTCGTTCTGCTTGTGGCTCTCGCCGAGAAAGATATGCGAATGGGCGGCCGGAGATGCCTGCGTCATGCTCATGATCTTCACTTCAGGTAGGATTGCACGGCCTCGATGAGCTCTTCGGCGCCGCGCACCCGCTCGGCGTCCTTTGCCGGATCGACGACGTGAAGCCGGATATGATCCTCGATCACCTCGGCCATGAGGCCGTTTATGGCGCCGCGCGCCGCCACGATCAGGTGCAGCACCGTGGCGCAGCCTTGTTCATTCTTCAGCGCCCGCTCAACCGCCTCGACCTGGCCGCGCACGCGGCGGACCCGGTTGAGCAGTTTCACCTTCTCGCTTTTCGTGTGCGACACCGCTTGCGCCTTCGACCCTGCTCCTCCGCGCCCCGGGTGGCGGGGAACGGTCGGTGATAGGATAGGGGGTATGGTATAAGTGCGCAAGCCCCGGAGGGACGCGGGACAAAGCGGGGCCGTGACCCTGCCGGCGGCATGAGTATTCGTTGACGCTGCTGTCGGCGGAGCCTCAGCCCGGTAAGCGGAGGGTCCGCTATTCGCCGCTCGCGGCTCGCAGCCGCGGATGATCCCGGTAATACGACCACAGATGTTGGCCGAGCCACAGCGTCTGCGCGCAGGCGCACAGGAGGGTTGCGTGGAGGTAGAGCCCGGTGCCGCTCGCCATCACTAAAGCGAGGCTGCTCAGCCACACGACGGCGAAGCTCATGAGGTTGGCGGCCAATATGACGACGAGCGCGCGGTCCTCGCCGTCCAGTATGCGACGCCGCACGTCGAACCGAACCAGCAGATATTCGCTGCACCCATAGGCGCACACGACGGCGGCAAAGAAGCCCGCAATCAATAAGCCAACCACCAATCGACTCCCGAGGTTGGGTAACGGCGGCTATTTCGGCTGGAGCGCGCTGCGCCGCCAGCCGAAAATGCCGCGACCCGCCCATCATACAGGGCCGGCCTGCCGTCAACCAGCATTCTCGGTGCCGGTGGTGGGCTCCTCTGAAGAAGCGGAGGAAAGCCCCGAAAATTCGCGGCCTGGTACCAGGAACAGCTGCGACGGGGGGTTAGGCCGCCGGCGCAATAGCAGTCTGGACGGAACCAAACGTCGCGCTCAGGTTTGTACCGACGCCCTGGACCACGGCGATGATGGCGACCGCGATGCCGGCCGCGATGAGACCGTATTCGATCGCGGTCGCACCGCGTTCGTCCTTCACAAAGCGCATCAAAAGGCTGGGCATGAGATGCTCCGAGTTTTGCCGTCCCCGCATAAACACTTAGCGGACGCGCGTTCGCGTTTTGCTAACCTCTCAGTTCAATTTTTAGCTTCTTTCCCGCAGCCTTTTCGATGCGCGATTGCGCTTGCCTCTAACGACCGCCTGCCGCTGCCCGCTTGGGGCCGAAGAAGTCGCCCCAGATGCGGTCGAGCGCGAGCAGCGCCGCTTCGGGCGGCAACACCGACAGCTGCTCCCCGTTCCGCCGCAGCAAACCCAGGCGGTCGAGCTTGGCCAGCGCATCGTCGACCTTGAAGGCGACATCGATCCCGAAGGCTTGCGCGAGCCAGCTTTCGATGCCGGCCTCCAACTCGGCCTGCTTGGGCGCGCTTGCCGAAACGGACAGGAAATAGAAGGCCAGGAACGCCTCCTTGCATTCCTGGTCCTCGGCCGCTCCGATCATGCTATCGAAGATCCCCCCATTGTTGTTGACGTTGCGGAAGTAGACGTTCTCGGTCAGCTCCTTCTGGTACTTGAGCGACTGCCGCTGATATCTGAGCCATTGCCGCATGATGAAGCCGCCGAGCGCGAACAGGCCGCTGAGCGCCGCGAGCGCGCCTGCCGTCTCCTTCTCCCCGACGCCCGCCGACAGCCCGAAATAGAAGCCGATGACGAGGAACAGGACCGTGATCGTCGAGGCGAGCTTCAGCAGGATGGGCACGCCGCCGGCCAGCGCCGGGCCGCTCAGCATCAGCTTGTCGGCCAGGCTCAGTACGACGCGGACATTGGGAAACAGCGCATTGAGATCGTCGCCGGCGATATTGCGGAAGTACTTGATGAGCACCGAGCCGGGCCGCAGCTTGCGCCGCGCCAGGCGCTTGCGCTCCCGCTGCGAGGCGATGTCGACCCCCGGCTTCATCGCCGCGAACAGTATCACGTCGTCATAGACCAGGACTTGCGCGGTCCGCTTGCGCAGACCGAGCCAGTCGGCGATCTCGATCAATTCCTCGTGGTGCCCGCGCCGGAAGAACCGCACCTCGCGGAAATCGTCGAGCGGCGCCACGATCTCGACCCGCATGGCGGATCGCCGGCGATGCGCCTCCTCGATTTCCGCATGCGACAGCTCGACGAAGTTGGCGTCTCCCAGCACGGCGGTGAACGATTGGACGAGCTCCGCATAGGCGCGATCGAGCGCGGCGTGGTCGAGCCGCGCATGCGGCTCAAGCTCGGGATTGAAGTAGAAGTAGTCGTCGCGCAGCCGTTCGAGCTGCGCGAAATATTCGTAGTGATAGATGGCGGCGAGCCGGTCGCAGACCTGGCGGAACCGGTCGCGCTGCGCATCGTCGGCGAGGCGGCCGTGGTCGATCAGGGCGTCGAGGATGTCGGTCTTGCGGACCGCGATGAATTGATCCCGGTCGCCGGCCGCGTCCGCGGGCCGGCGATCGGTCGTGCTCGATGTCATGGGATGCGGACGGCGCCTGCTATGGAGCCTCTTGGTAGAACGCTTTCACGTCGGAGCTGAACGCATGTCGCGAGCCCGGATCGAGATAGAGCATGTGGCCGCCGCGATAGAGCCGCAGCTGCGCCCGCATGGGGTCGCCCATCTGCGGGAGATGGTCGAGCACGTAGCGGCTGACCGCATAGGGGGTGACCATGTCGCTGTAGCCGTGGGCGATGAGCAGCCGGAAGGACGGCCGCAGCGCCAGCAGCGTCCGCAGATCGTCGACGATGTTGGCGCCAAATTGTCCGGAACGACCGCCCCAGTCCCATTTGCCCGAGATGTCGGACGCCAGCAGGATATAGGTCATCTCGGTCTTGAAGCTGAGCTCGTCGCGCGCATAGGCCGCGTAGGCGCCCCCATAGGCGCGCACCACGCCGTCGAGCAGCGGATCGGGCCCTCTGGCGGCAACCTGATCGGGATAAGGATCGTCGACCGCGAACGTCGCATCATAGTGGCTGACGATCTTGCGCGCGCCGGCATCGAGATTCTTGACGTAGCTGTCGCGGATGAAGCCTTGCGTCTTCTCGACCACGTCTTCGGGCAGTCCGGTGACGGCGGCGACGCGCGCATAAAAGCTGTGGGCGGCCGCTCCCTGCAGCGGCGCACCCGCAAGCGTGGTCAGATAGTCGGTCAGCGCGAAGTGCTCGGCTTCCGCCAGCTTCTCGTTGCTGAAGGTGCCTTTGCGCTCGAGCTCGGCTGCCGCCAGCGAAGGCAATTGCAAGGCCGCCCCCAAGGCGAGCCGGGTCCCGCCGAACGTCAAGGCGCCGTCGAGCAGCGGGGATAGCATCACGATGCCGGAGGTGATGATGCCCTGCTGCTCCTGCAATGCCTGCGCGACCTTGGCGGCGCGGTATCCGCCATAGCTCTCGCCCATGATGTATTTGGGCGAGGCGCCGCGCGCATTGTTCGAGACATAGAGGGCGATCACCTTCGCCATGGACTCGGCATCGCGCTGCACGCCCCAGAATGCGCTGCCGCCATCCGGTTTGGCGGGACGGCTCCAACCGGTGCCCACCGGATCGATCAGCACCAGGTCGGTGAAGGCAAGCCAAGTGTCCGGATTGTCCTGCAGCTTGGCCACCGAACCGTCGTGACTCGCCAGGCCGAGCTGGACGATGCGCGGTCCGACCAGCCCGAGATTGAGGAACGCCGAGGCAGCACCCGGTCCGCCGTTGAACACGAAAGTCACCGGGCGGTTCGCCTCGGAGGCTTTGGCCACATAGGCCGTATAGTAGATCGCAGCCGAGCGCTCGCCCGATTGATCGTAGAGCGAGAACGTTCCGGCCGTCGCCGTATAGTCGAGCTTGCCGCCTGCGATCTCGATCGAATGCTGCGTGACGGAATCGCCCGGCAGCAGGCGGAGCACGCCCGGGCCGGCCGGTGCTTGACGCTGCTCGTTCGGGCGCTGCTCGCCTTGTCGCTGCTCGCCCGGCGGCTGGCCGCGTTGGCGCTCCTGGGCGGTGGCGAACAGGGTCGCGCCCGCAAGCGTCGCGCCGGCCAGCAGCAACGCCAGAAGGCTGCGGCTCATTGTTGTGCCGGCCGGTGATGTCAGCATGGGCATTTCCGTGGATCCTTTTCCAATGCGACCCCCGAGCGTGGACGCGATCATAAACGAATATTTTGCGGCCGGCACGTAAATGGCTTCAATGCGGCTTAATGAAGATGCTGTCCCACAGCTCGGTCCATTTCGGCCCGTTGTCCAGCATCTGCAAGGAATCCATGAAGGTGATCTCCATGTTCGCCGGCAACGGCCTGACCGTGAGATTGGTCGGAACGATGTCCCGCTTGGCCAGGACTTCCTGGCCGTCGCGCAGCATGAACTCGTAGAACAGAACCGCCGCATTGGGATGCGGCGTGCAGCGGGTCACCGATACGCCGGTCGCGAGCGCGATCACCGGCGGCAGATAAAGCGGCCGCACCGGCGCCCCGGCCCGTGCCAGCTGCTCGGGCTTGTAGCTGTAGACGGTGATCGCCAGCGGCACCTCGCCGGCCGCCACCATATTGGCGATGAGGGTGTGGCCGATTCGGGTGGAAATGCCGTTGGTGCGGACGATGTCCCGGAACAGCGCCGCGCCTTTCTCCTCCCCGAGCTTGCCGAGGAGGGCCGCGAACCAGTCCGCGTCGTCGGCGCCGATGGCGAGACGGCCTTTCCACTTCGGGTCTCTCAGGTCCTCATAGCTCTTGGGAACGTCCTGCGGCTTGACCAGATCGGTGTTGTAGGCACCCGAGATGATGTTCACGCTGACCCCCACCCAGGCGCCATGCGGACGCAAGGCTTGCGGCATCAGCTCGCTGGTGGTCGGAGATTTCACCGGCTGCAGCAGTTGCTCGCGATAGAGCGGCTCGAGGGCGGGGGTGCCGGACGATATGACGTCGGCGGGGCAGCGGCCGGCGCGGCTTTCCGCCACCGCGCGCTGGACGATGTCCTGATTGCTCGCCCGCCAGGTCTGGACCGGGATCCCGTACTTTCGGGTGAAGGCATCGGTCAACGGGGTGGCGTCTTCGGCGACCCGCGAGGTGAAGAGGCTGAGCGAGCCCTCTTTCTTGGCGCCGGCGGCGAGCTTCTGCAGGCGGTCGGGCGCCGTGTCGGAGGCGATCTCCGCGAGCGTGCGCGCCTGCGCCAGCGCCGCGGCGGTCGCCGGCACCAGCAGCGCAAGCCCCAGCAGCAGCGCTAAGATCGCCCGCCGAGGCCGACGTGCCGCGGTTCGCACGGCCCTTCGCGTTGTCCGGCTCCTCGCCATCCGAATAGCCATCACCGCCACTCCCGGCATATCGTTCTTCCCCCGGGCCTCGCCCCACTTGTCCCGGCCATTGGCGCGTTTACGCGCGCCTTTGACGTGCTATGAGCCGGGACCGTCAAAGGCTCAGAGGTTGGTACGGTCCCGGGTCAAGCCCGGGACAAGGTTGTTCTCGGCCGAAAGCCTATTGAACCCCGTGCACCGCGGCAAGAACGTCGGCGCGCATCCGGCTCGCGATCCGGCGGGTTGCTCCTTGGTGGACAACCAAGGCGATATCGGGGAAGGTCAGGCCCCCCGGCGCGATCGGCCGGTCCAAAAGAAACGTTGTCCAGGGTCCAAGGATGCCATTTTCCAAAGCTTCGCAGGCGCTCGAACGATTTACTGTTCTCGATCTGACGCGCGTTCGGTCCGGCCCGACGGCCGTGCGCCAGCTCGCCGATTGGGGTGCCAATGTGATCAAGATCGAGACCCCGGAGCGGATGGAAACCGGCGATCCGGCCGGCGGCCCGCGCCATGGGCCGGATTTCCAGAACCTGCACCGCAACAAGCGCAGCATGACCATCAATCTCAAGGAAAAAGAGGGCGTGGCGGTGCTGCGCCGCATGGTCGAGCGGGCCGACGTGGTGGTCGAGAATTTCCGCCCGGATGTGAAGGAGCGGCTCGGCATCGATTATGCGGCGCTGCGCAAGGTCAATCCGCGGATCGTCTATGCGAGCATTTCGGGTTTCGGCCAGGACGGCCCCTATCGTGAGCGGCCGGGCTTCGACCAGATCGCGCAGGGGATGGGCGGGTTGATGTCGATCACCGGGCTGCCCGGCCAGGGACCGGTGCGGGTCGGCATCCCGATCGCCGATCTCACCGCCGGCTTGTTCTGCGCGCTCGGCATCATGGTGGCGCTGCTCGAGCGCGAGCAGTCCGGCGAGGGCCAATGGATCCAGACCTCGCTGCTGCAGGCGCAGATATTCATGCTCGACTTCCAGGCCGCGCGCTGGCTGATCAATCACGAGGTTCCGGGCCAGGCCGGGAACAACCACCCGACCAGCATCCCGACCGGCGTGTTCAAGACCGCCGACGGCCATATCAACCTGGCCTGCGCGGGGCAGAAGATCTGGGAACGCTTCTGCCAGGCGGTCGACGCGCAGTGGCTCGCCGCCCACGCGGACTATGCGACGGCCGCCGCGCGCCTCAAGCATCGCGACGCGCTCAATGCCGAGATCGACAAGATCCTGTCGCGCCGCCCGAGCGCCGACTGGGTCGATGCGCTCAACGAGGCCGGCGTTCCCTGCGGCCCGATCTATTCGATCGACCAGGTCTTTTCCGATCCGCAGGTCGAGCATCTCGGCATTGCGCAGAGCGTCGTGCGGCCCAATGGCGAAACCCTCAACGTCGTCGGCCAGCCGGTGACGCTGTCGCGCACGCCCAGCGCCATCGCCTCGCCGCCGCCGGAGATCGGCGAGCACACCGAGGAGGTGCTCAAGGAATTCGGCTATGGCGAGCGGGAGATCGCCGCCTTGCGCCAAGCCAATGCGATTTGAACGGCCGCCTCGTTTCTCGTCTGCCGAGGAGGATCGGGCGGCGGCGCGGACCAAGACAGACAACAGGACAAGGGAACCAACCGCATGACGAATTCCGACAAGATGCTGTCGCGCCGGGACGGCCAAGTTGGCTACGTGATCTTCAACAATCCCGAACGCCACAATGCGGTCTCGCTCGAGATGTGGGCCGCCTTGAGCGATATCCTCGACGGCTTCGCCAAGGATCCCGAGGTGCGCGTGGTGGTGCTGACCGGCGCCGGCGGCAAGGCCTTCGTATCGGGCGCCGACGTGTCCAAGTTCGAGAGCGAACGCGCCTCGCAGGACGCCACCCAGATCTACAACGCCACCGTGGAGCGGGCCAATTCGGGCATCTACGATTTTCCCAAGCCGACCATCGCCATGATCCGCGGCTATTGCATCGGTGGCGGGGTCGGGCTTGCGGCCTGCTGCGACCTGCGCATCGCCTCCGACAATTCGCGGTTTGCGGTCCCGGCCGCCAAGCTCGGGCTGGGCTATTCGTTCGCCGGTTTGAAAAGGCTGATCGACATCGTCGGCCCCGCCTTCGCCAAGGAGATCTTCTTCACGGCGCGGCAATTCGACGCGGAAGAGGCGCGCATGATGGGATTCGTCAACCGTATCGTGCCGGCGACGGATCTGGAAGATTACGTGAAATCCTACGGCGAGACGATCGCCGCCAATGCGCCGCTGACCGTGAAGGCCGCCAAGTTCATTGCCAACGATGTCATGCGCGACGAAAGCAAGCGCAATCCGGCGCGCTGCGCCGAACTGGTCGAGCAATGCTTCGCCAGCAAGGACTATACCGAGGGCCGCCGTGCCTTCATGGAAAAGCGCAAGCCGGCTTTCACCGGCAGTTGAGGGGGGCGGGGTCTTGGCGTCAGTTGAATTGCGGGGCCTGACAAAGCGCTACGGCTCGCATGCGGCGGTCGACGACGTGTCGCTGACCATCGAGCATGGCCGCCTGGTCTGCCTGCTGGGGCCGTCCGGCTGCGGCAAGACCACGACGCTTCGCCTGATCGCCGGCTTCGTCGAGCCTTCCGCCGGCGAGATCCGGGTGGGCGAGCGGATCGTGTCCTCGCCGGCGCGCACGCTGCCGCCCGAGCAGCGCAACATGTCGATGATCTTCCAGAGCTACGCGCTGTGGCCGCATATGACGGTCGGCGAGAACGTCGCCTATGGGCTCAAGCTGCGCAAGAACGACCGCGGCACCATTGCCCGCAAGCTCAAGTCCATTCTCACGACCACCCATCTCGAGCATCTGGCCGACCGCTATCCGGGCGAGCTGTCGGGCGGCCAGCAGCAACGCGTGGCGCTCGCGCGCGCGCTGGTGGTCGAGCCGGAGACCTTGCTGCTCGACGAGCCGCTTGTCCAACCTCGACGCCAACCTGCGCGAGGAGATGCGCTTCGAGGTGCGCCGCCTGCACGACGAATACCGCTACACGACGGTCTACGTCACCCACGATCAGTCCGAGGCGATGACCACCGCCGATGTCATCGCGGTGATGAATGCCGGCAAGGTCGAGCAGGCGGGCTCGCCGGAAGAGATCTACGAGCGTCCGCGCTCCGAATTCGTCGCCCGCTTCATCGGCGGCAGCAATGTGGTCAAAGGCAAGGTCGCCGACGACGGTCGGGTCGCCTGTGCGGGCGCGCTGCTGCGCTGCAGCGGCGCAAAAGCTTGCGGCCGGCAGCGAGGTCGCGGTCTCGATCCGGCCGCATGTCATCAGGCTTTGCGGTCAAGCCAGCCGGACAAGATGGACAATATCGTGCCGGCGACGGTGGTGCGGCAGGTCTTTCTCGGCTCAAGCCGCGACTATATGGTGGCGGCCGCCGACGACACCCAGCTGCGCGTGGTCGCGCCGACGGTCGAGAACGTTCCGCAGGGAGCCCGGTCTGGCTCTATCTGCCGCCCGACGGTTGCCGGTTGCTGAGCGGATGAACCGCCTTGCGGCAACCGCTCTTGCTTGCATCTCGCGACAGAGCCAGCAACACAACGCGAAAATAGAATGAGAAACTGCGCGGGAACAATGGACGGAGGAAACCACGATGAGAAAGCCGGAACTTTCCAGGCGTGACATCCTGAAGGGCTCGGCCGCTATCGCGGCCGGCGCATTCGCGACCTCGACACAAGCGACCTCGGTCAGGGCGGCCGCCCCGCCCGCCAGCTCGGTCACGCCGGCTTTGATCGAAGCCGCCAAGAAGGAAGGCAAGGTGGTCTGGTACACCTCGCTCGACCTGCCGGCCGCCGAGCGTGTCGCCAAGACCTTCGAAGCGAAATATTCCGGCGTCGCGGTGCGGGTCGAGCGCACCGGCGCCGAGCGCGTGTTCCAGCGCATCGGCCAGGAATATGCCAGCCGCATCCATGCGGTCGACGTCGTGCAATCCTCGGATGCCTCGCATTTCATCGTGTGGAAGCGCGACGGCATTCTGGAGCCCTATCGTTCCGGAAGACGTCGCCAAGTTCTATCCGGCCGAGCACAAGGATCCGGACGGCATGTTCGCGAGCTTCCGGGTCTGGCTCTGCGTCATGGGCTACAACACCGATCTGGTGAAAGCCGCGGACGCGCCCAAGAGCTTCGCCGATCTGCTCGATCCGAAATGGAAGGGCAAGATCGTCAAGGCCCATCCGGGCTATAGCGGCACCATCATGACGGCGACCTTCCAGATGGCGCGCGACATCGGCTGGGGCTATTTCGAGAAGCTCGCCAAGCAGAACGTCATGCAGGTGCAGTCCTCCGCCGATCCGCCCAAGAAGCTCGAGCTCGGCGAGCGCGCCGTGATGGCCGACGGCAACGAATACAACATGTTCGAGCTCAAGGAGAGCGGCAAGCCGGTCGAGATCGTCTATCCGAGCGAGGGCTCTCCGCTCATCGTCGGTCCCAACGGCCTGTTCAAGGCGGCGCCCAATCCGAACGCCGCCCGCCTGTTCCAGAGCTATTGCTTCTCGGCCGAGGGCCAGCAAGCCCTGATCGACTTCGGCGGCTTGCGCTCCATGCACCCGCAGACCAAGGAAAAGCCGGGCCGCAAGCCGTTCGCCGAGATCAACAAGCTCAAGGACGATCCGGCCGGCGTCGAGAAGGCGAGCGAGGACATCAAGGCGCACTACAGCAAGCTGTTCGGGGTGTGATGCCGGGTCAGAATCAGCTCGATCAGCTCTGCGTCGCCGCGGGCTTGGCCCGGGACGACGGCGCGCCACTCGGCACCGGCCCTGTGTGGGTTGGGCACGGCCTCTCGCTCCCTCGCCCCGAAGGGGAGAGGGTGGGGTGACGGGGGTTACGATTTATCCGTATCGCACCGCCGGAGCCCGCTCATCCCACCTTCTGCCCAGCCGAAGTCGGATATATCCGACTTCGGCGACCATTCATGCGGAAGTCGGGCAAGCCCGACTTCCTTGGGAGAAGGAGTGAGAGGCTGTGCGTCCCTAACATCAAACATGGAACCGCCGCCCACCTGCGTTCTCCGGGACTTCGACCGCGCCTTTGCGTGAGGCCCGTTCGTGACGGTCGCACTGCCCGCAGTACAGGCGCCGCGGCCGGTCAGGCTTGACCTCTCCTGGCCGATCCTCATCCTGTTCGCGGCGCTTCTGTGCGTGATGATCCTGCTGCCGCTGTCCTGGCTCCTCTACTACAGCCTGGTCGACCGCAACGGCGCCTTCACCCTGTCCAACTTCAGCGAGCTCGTCACCAATCCGATCTTCCTCGATCCGCTGGTCACCACGCTCATCATCGCGACCTCGTCGAGCATCATCTGCTGCCTGGTGGCGGCGCCGATCGGCTGGCTGGTGGCGCGCACCGACATGCCGCTGCGGCGCACCGTGCGGATGCTGGTGACCGCATCCTTCGTGACGCCGCCCTTCCTGGGCGCGATCGCCTGGGAGCTGTTGGCGGCGCCCAACAGCGGACTGCTCAACAAGGCCTTCCGGGCCGTGACCGGGGCCGCTCCGGACGAGCACCTGTTCAACATCTATTCCCTGACCGGCCTCATCTTCGTGATCTCGTGCTACACCTTTCCCTATGTGTTCGTGTTGATCGCCAACACGCTCGACCGGATTCCGGGCGAGCTCGAGGACGCGTCCGCCGTTCTCGGCGGCGGCACCTGGGTGACGGCGCGGCGCGTGACCATCCCGCTCGCCTTGCCGGCGCTGCTGGCCGGCGCGCTGGTCGCCTTCCTGCAGGCCATGACGCTGTTCGGCTCGCCCGCGATCCTGGCGCTGCCGGCCGGCTTCCACACCATGACGACGAAGATCTGGAGCCTGTTTCAATATCCGCCCAAGCTCGAGCTGGCGGCGGCGGCCTCGCTGCCGCTGCTTGGTGCTGACCGTCCTGTTGTTGCGCGCCGAGCATGTCATCCTCGGCCGCCGCGGCTATTCGGTGCTCGCCGGCAAGCAGGGCGATCCGCGCCGGGTCAAGCTCGGGCGCGGGCGCTGGCTGGCGCTCGCCGCGGTGTTCTTGGTCCTGCTCTGCCCGGTGTTCCTGCCCTATGGGGCCTTGTTCAATGCGGCGTTCTCGCGGGTGGCGTCACAGTTCATCTGGTTCAACAATTTCACCCTCCAGAACGTCCAATTCGTGTTCTTCGAATTGTCGGAGACGCAGCTTGCGGTCAAGAACACGTTCCTGCTCGGGACGCTGTCGGCCACCGTCGGCACCGTCATGGCGCTCGTGATCGGCTATCTCACGGCCCGCCAGGCCGTGCGCGGCCATCGCGTGCTCGGCTTCCTCGCCACCGCGCCGGTCGCCATCCCCGGCATCGTGCTCGGGGTCGGGCTGTTCCTCGCCTACACCAGGCCGCCGTTCGTGCTCTACGGCACGCTGTGGATCCTGCTGATCGCGTTCGTGACCATCGCGCTGCCGGCGGCCTATCAGCAGCTGCAGTCGGCGTTCCGCTCGGTGCATGCGGATCTCGAGGATGCCGGCCGCATCCTCGGCGCCACCCGGCTGCGGATCGCTGCGCGACATCACCGCGCCGCTGTTGCGCACCAGCGTGATCGCGACCTGGTGCTTCATCTTCGTCGGCGTCATTCGCGAGCTGTCCGCCGCCATCATCCTGTTCACCTCGGAGACCAAGGTCATCTCGGTTCTCATCTTCGATCTCAACGAAAGCGGCGACCTCGGCGCCATCGCGGTGCTGGGCCTCATCATGCTCGTCATCACCTTTGCGGTCGTCACCGCCGTCAATCAAATTCCGGGCTTCGGCGGCGCCCGGCTGCGCAACGCCTGATCCCTCCAGCCAAGTTGAAACCCATGGACGCAGAGCTTCCCCGTATTGCGGTCGCCGAGCATTTGGCGAACAAGATTGCCGCGCTCGATCCGGCGCGGCTGCCCGCGGCCGTGCGCCGCAAATGCGAAGATCTCCTGATCGACGTGATCGGCCTGTGCGTGACCGCCCGCCGCGAGCCCTACGTCAAGAGCGCGATCGCCGGCTGGGACGACGAAGGCAGCTGCACCGCGATCGGTCACGCGCGGCCGATGAGCGCCGCCGGCGCCGCCTTCGTCAACGGCACCGCCGCCCATGGCGAGGATTTCGACGACACTTTCGAGGGCGGCCCGGTGCATGCCGGCGCCGTCATCGTGCCGGCGGTCCTGGCAGCCTGCGAGCGGCATGGGCTGGGCGGGCAGGCGGCGCTGCTGGGCATCGCGGTCGGGGTCGAGACCATCTGCCGGCTCGGCCTGGTGGTCCCGAAAGCGGTGCACAAGGCCGGCTTCCATCCGACCGCGATCTTCGGCGCCATGGCGGCTGCCGCCGGCGTCGGCGCGGCGCTGCGGCTGCAACCGCGCCAGATGGTCGACGCGCTCGGCATCGTCGGCTCCATGGCGAGCGGCATCATCGAATATCTGGCCGAGGGCGCCTGGACCAAGCGCCTGCACCCGGGCTGGGCCGCGCAATCGGGGATCCGGGCGGCGCTGCTGGGACGGGAAGGCTTCGTCGGGCCGCGCACCGTGTTCGAGGGCGTGCACGGGTTGTTTCACGGCTTTGCCCATACCACCGCCGGCGACTACGACGCGCTGATCGCCGATTTCGGCGAGCGCTGGGTGACCGAGACGGTCGCCTTCAAGCCCTATCCGTGCGGCACCATGACTCATCCTTATATCGATTGCGCGCGGCGGCTGGTGGGGCGCGGGATCAAGCCCGAGGCCATCACGCAGATCATGTGCGAGGTGGCCGAAGGGACGGTGCACCGGCTGTGGGAGCCGCTGGCCGCCAAGCAGCATCCGGGCAATGGCTACGGCGCCAAGTTCTCCAGCCCGTATTGCATCGCGGCCGGCTTCGTGCGCGGCAATGTCGGGCTCGATGCCTTCACGGATGCGGCCGTGCGCGAGCCGGCCGTGGTCGCGCTCGCCTCGAAGGTGCGCTACCAAATAGATCCCGGAAATCCGTACCCCAACGAGTTCACCGGCCATATCCGTCTGACGCTCACCGACGGCAGCGTGATCGAGGAACGCCAGCCGCACCTGCGCGGCGGCGCCCACGAGCCGCTCACCCGCGCCGACCTCGAGGAGAAGTTCATCCTCAACGCCCAGCACGGCGGCTGGGACAAGAACCGGACGCAGGCGGCGCTGCGGCTCGCCGGCAAGCTCTACGACGAGCAGGTGAACCTCGGCGTGCTGCGCGGATGAGCCGTCCGAACAGTGTGGCTCATCTCAAGGGTTATGCTGACTCGCCGGCACGTACCCTCCCGCCCTTTGGCGGCAGGGCGATCGCATTTGAATTTTGTTGTTTGGCAGGGCGCTGCCGAAACCCTCCCCCTGAAAGGGGGAGGGTGGCGCCGAAGGCGCCGGGTGGGGGTCTCGTCTCCCCGCAGATTCGGCGCTTGTGGCGGGACCCCCACCCGGATCGCTACGCGATCCGACCTCCCCCTTTCAGGGGGAGGTGTCCCCGAGAGTGCGACGGTTCATATGCGATAGCCCGACGCCTCGCGCCAGCGAGACGGCGGAGTGGGGGAACTACGCGCACCTGACATTGCTATAATGACAAGTACGCGCCGGTCTGCGCGAGGACAGCATGATGGTCGAGCAAAGAATGGTCGGACCAATTCGGTTCGGAACAATGAGATCTTCAATCAGATCGACGGCGTCATGAGCGTCATCCATCAAGCGCTTGTTGATGCTGCTGCGGCGGCGCGCGACGGCAAGCGCGGAGCAGGTGTAGTCCCCCCACCCGGCGCCGCTGCGCGGCGCCACCCTCCCCGCCAACGGGCGGGAGGGTGATGCGCGGCACGTCATCATAAAACCGGCGCGATAGTGTGCGCGGAAAGACATGAACATGGCTGAAGGCGGCAAGGAACTGGACGGGCGGGTTGCCATCGTGAGCGGCTCGGGCCGCAATATCGGGCGTGCGATCGCGCTTGCGCTGGCCGCCGGCGGCGCCGCCGTGGTGGTCAATGCCCGCTCCAACCGCAGCGAGGCCGAGGCGGTGGCGCACGCTATCGAGCGCGACGGCGGCCAGGCCCTGGTGTGCCTTGCGGACGTCACCAATCCGGGCGCCGTGCAGGCCATGGCGGCGGCCGCGCTCGCGCGCTTCGGCCGCATCGATATTCTCATCAACAATGCCGCCATGCGCGACGAGAAGGCGATTGATCAGATGACCATCGCGGACTGGCGTGCCGTCATGGCGGTCGTCCTGGAGGGCGCCTTCCATTGCGTGCAGGCGTGCCTGCCGGCGCTGCGGCAGAGCGGGGCCGGCGCCATCGTCAATATCGGGGGCCTGAGCGCCCATACGGGCTCCAAGCATCGCGCTCATGTGATCGCCGCCAAGGCAGGTTTGGTCGGCCTGACGCGGGCGTTGGCGCATGATCTTGCCGCCGACAAGGTGACGGTCAACTGCGTCTCCCCGGGCCTGATCGAGCGGCCGCGCGATCCCGCTCTGCCCGAGCCCCAGCACCATCAGGTCAACCGCACCTTGAGCGGCCAATACGGCACGCCGGCCGATGTCGCGGCGGTGGTGCGCTTCCTCTGCGGGCCGGGCGGCCGCTTCGTCAACGGGCAGACCATCCACGCCAATGGCGGCGCGTTCCTGTCGTAGCACCGCGGCTCGGCAGTGCCGACGGGGATAAATCGCGGCGGATTTAGTGCTAAGGCGGCCGCAGCGACGAACGCGATCTCAGCAAACGAGCTTCACAAAGAGGTTCCCATGTATACCGATCTCGCACTCCATATCGGCGGCGCCTGGCGCAACGGAGATGGCCGCCAGGGCGAGGACGTGATCAACCCGGCGACCGAGAAGCCGCTGGGACACCTGCCGCATGCGAGCGCGAGCGATCTTGATGAGGCGCTCGCGGCCGCCGAGAAGGGCTTTGAGCTGTGGCGGGCGACCTCGGCCTATGATCGCGCCAAGGTGCTGCGCCAGGCCGCCAACCTAGTGCGCGAGCGCGCCGAGCCGATCGGGCGCATCATGACCCAGGAGCAGGGCAAGATCTTCGCGGAGTCGCAGCGTCGAGGTGCTGGTCACCGCCGACATCATCGAATGGTTTGCCGAAGAGGGCCGCCGCGCCTACGGCCGCATCATACCGGGCCGGGTGAAAGGCCTGCGCCAGCTGGTGGTGCAGGAGCCGGTCGGCGTGGTCGCCGCGTTCACGCCCTGGAACTTTCCGACCTTGACGCCGGCCCGCAAGATCGGCGCCTCGCTTGCGGCCGGCTGCTCGATCATCATCAAGCCGTCGGAGGAGACGCCCGGCAGCTGCGTGGAGCTGGTGCGCTGCTTCATCGATGCCGGCCTGCCCGCGGGCGTGCTCAATATGGTGTTCGGGGTGCCGGCGAAGGTTTCCGAGCATCTGATCGCGTCCGAGATGGTGCGCAAGATCTCGTTCACCGGATCGGTGCCGGTCGGCAAGCACCTCGCCGGCCTTGGCCGCCAAGGGCATGAAGCGCGCCACCATGGAGCTCGGCGGTCATTCGCCGGTCGTGGTGTTCGCCGATGCCGACCCGGAGAAGACCGCCGACACGGTCGCGGCCTTCAAGTATCGCAATGCCGGCCAGGTCTGCATCTCGCCGACCCGGTTCTACGTGCAGGAGGGCGTCTACGATCGCTTCCTCAAGCGCTTCACCGAGGTCGCCAACGGCATCAAGCTCGGCGACGGGCTCGAAGCAGGCGTCACCATGGGGCCGCTCGCCAATGCGCGCCGGCTCGACGCCATGGAGGCGATCGTCAACGACAGCAGGAGCCGCGGCGGCAAGATCGTCGCCGGC
The DNA here is from genome assembly GCA_963725185.1 of uncultured Alphaproteobacteria bacterium. Classification (GTDB taxonomy): domain Bacteria; phylum Pseudomonadota; class Alphaproteobacteria; order Rhizobiales; family Xanthobacteraceae; genus VAZQ01. Next base: position 124,229 of record CAVRXO010000006.1, on the reverse strand, counting down.
GGCAAGCGGCGCGGCAACCAGGGCTATTTCTTCGAGCCGACCGTGGTCACCGACCTGCCCGACGACAGCAAGCTGATGACGCAGGAGCCGTTCGGCCCGATCGCGCCGGTGGTCACCTTCAAGACTTTCGACGAGGTGGTGGCGCGTGCCAATTCGCTGCCGTTCGGGCTGGCCGCCTATGCGTTCACCTCCTCGGAGCGGACCGCGACCGCGATCGGCGACGCGCTCGAAGCCGGCATGGTGGGCGTGAACAGCGTGGCGGTCTCCAGCCCCGAGACGCCGTTCGGCGGCATCAAGGATTCCGGCTACGGCCACGAAGGCGGCATCGAGGGCCTGGAAGCCTACACGGCCAAGAAGTTCATCGCCCAGGCGTGAGGTTCCCCGGTCCGATCAACCAAATCTGGGAATGTCGTACCCCGGCTTCCTTTGGTCATATCGCAGGGTATCATGCGCAAGATCCAATTGAAGGACGCCAAGGCGAATTTTTCGGCGATTGTGGATCGGGCGAAGCGCGGCAAGCCTTCCCTCATCACCCGCGACGGCAAGCCGGAGGCGGTCGTGCTCGGTTTTGCCGACTGGGAGCGGCTGTCGCGCGTGCCATCGTTCGGTAGGCTGCTGATGGCGGCGCCGCTCGCGCCCGATGATCTGCCGGAGCGCAACCGCGCGCCGATGCGCGACGCCACCCGTTGAGGCGCCGAAAGCAAATGGCCGGGCTTTGCCCGGCCATTGCCACTGCACGCGTCGCGGCGCGCGTCAATCCAGCGGCTCGACCTTGACGATCGCGGCGCCGTGGTTGTTGCCGACCCAGAGCACCGGCCGCGGCCCGGTCTCCTGCACGAACACGCGGCGGATATTGGTCTCGTGCGGCAGGAGATATTCGGTGAACTCGCCGGTCTTCGGATCGAGCCGGTCGACCTGATCGCTCAGCATGGAGCCGGTCCACACTTCGGCGCCGCCCTTGGTGGGCACCACGTCATAGGGCTCCGACCAGGCGGTCGGCAGCTTGTATTCCTTGATCTGCTGGGTGGCGGGATCGAACATGCCGATGGCGTTGCCGGCATATTCGCCGAACCAGACGCGGCCCTGGTCGTCGAGGCGGCCGCGGCGCGGGCGCGAACGCGGCGTCGGCGTCGCCCAGATCTGGGCCACGTTGGTCTTGGCGTCGAGCACGCCGATCCGGGTATCGCCGAACGAGAACATGTAGACGTTGTTGTTCTTGTCGCTCGGCAGCCCGTAGCCGCTGATCTTCTTGCCGTCGGTCGAGGTGGCCTCGCCGCTGTTGTCCCATTGGCCGGTCTTGAGGTCGAGCCGGTAGAGGTTGTGGGTCTCGGTGTCGGTCATCCACACCTTGTTGTCGACGTACATATGCGTCGGCGTGACCATGTTGGTCTGGGTGGTGATGTTCGCCCATTGCGGCGGCAGCGGATAGGTTTTGACTTCCTTGGTCTTGCGGTCGACCTTGGAGGCGCCGGCCTGGTACGACATGCCGACCCAGATGTTGCCGTCGGGATCGAACTCCATGTCGAGCGATCCCTTGGGCTGGTCGTCGCGCAACAGCGGCAACTTGATGTCCGTCACCTTGCCGGTCTTGGGATCGAGCTCGCCCACGAACTGGTTGCCGAAGTCGGAATACCAGGCGTGCCCGTCGGTATCGACGATCACGTCGTGCGGCTGCGCTTCATTGCGCGGCAGATCGTATTCGGTGACGATCACGTGGGTGGCGCGGCCCTTCGGGCGCGGCAGCCGCTTCAAGCTGAAGCTCTCCTGGTCCGCGCTGCTCAGATTGACGCTGGTCAGGTAGTCGGCGGCGGCATCCATCAGGGCGGCAGGCACCCGCGGGCGCTCGCTGCGCGCGCCGCCGGTCTTGATCAGCTGCGGATGGGCCGGCACGCTCTCGGGCGCATAGCGTCCCATGCGGGTGAAGATGGCCTTGAATTCCTCCTGATTATGCATCGACGTGAAAATGCGCTGCAAGGTGTGGCAGCCGACGCAGTCGGGCAGGAACGACTTGATCTTGTCGTCGCCGGGCGCGCTCTGCAGCCATTCGGCGCTGGAGAGCTGGTTGGCCACGTTCTTGGCCTTCTGGAGCTTGATATCGGCGGTGGCGGCCGCGCCGGTGCCGATATCGACCATCTTCGGGCCTGCCAGGTCGTAGCCGGCGGCGCGGATGCTGATGTTGTAATGGCCGGGCTCGAGCCGGTCGGCCGGGAAGCTGAATTGTCCCTTGTCGTTGCTCACCACCGTGGTGGTGATGGTCGAGCCTTCCTTCTTGGCGCTGACCAGCACGCCTTCCATCGTGCCTTCCTCGGCCGATGAGACCTGGCCGCTGAGCGCCGTGGTCTGCGCTTGTGCCGGAACCAAGGTCAGCCACGCCAGCGCACTCACCAAACTCGTCGAGGCAAGCAGAACGTTGAATCGCATGGTCGTCTCCCTAGTGGATTGATTCAATCCTGATCGAATTGCCGTCATGGTCGCATATTTCGGGGGCGGGGGACAGTGGCCTGCGCGCCCAAAAAGCAGATGGCCGGGACAAGCCCGGCCATCGCAAATCGTACCAACCACATCGTAGGGGCGGCCCTGGTGGCCGCCCGGGCGCCCACAAGGGGCGCCCTTGCGGCACGTCAGTCGAGCGGCTCGACCTTGACGATGGAGGCGCCGTGATTGCTGCCGACCCAGAGCACCGTGCGCGGCCCGTCGTCCTGCACGAAGACGCGCCGGATATTGGTCGTTCGCGGCAGCAGATATTCGGTGACCTGGCCGCTCTTGGTGTCGAGGCGCGCCACCTGATCGTTCAGCATCGAGCCGGTCCAGACTTCCGAGGCGTCCTTGTTGGGCACCGCGTCATAGGGAGCGGCTGAACTTGGTCGGGATCGGATATTCCTTGATGGCCGCCGTCTTGGGATCGAACAGCGCCGATGGCGTTGCCGCCGATATTCGGCGAACCACAGCCGGTTCTGCTCATCGACCCGGCCGCGCCGCGGCCGCGAATTCTTGATCGGCGTCTGGTAGATGGTGGCGATGCCGGTCTTGGCGTCGCGCAGCCCGATGCTGGTGCCGCCGAACTCCAGCTGATAGACGTTGTTGTGACTGGTCGGTCGGCATGCCGTAGGCCGAGATCTGCTTGCCGCGCCGGATCCTTGGACGGGCCCAGATTCTCGATACGCCCGGTCTTCACGTCGAGGCGGTACATGTCGTGCTCTTCCTGGTTGTTGGTCCAGACCTTGCCGTCGACGTCGGAGTGCTGCGGCGACACCATCGAGGCCTGCGCCGAGGTCGACTGCCACTCCTTCGGGAACGGATAGGTCTTGACCTCGTGGGTCTTGCGATCGATCCGCGCCACGCCGGCCTGGTACATCATGGCCAGCCAGACGTTCTTCTGGCCCGGCTCGAACTCGATCTCGAGGCTGCCCTTGGGCTGCTCCGGCTTGAGCACCGGGATCGGGATGTCGGTCGCCTTGCCGGTCTTGGGATCGAGCACGCCGGCGTACTGTTGCTGAAGTCGGAATACCAGACCATGCCGTCCTGATCGACGATCACGTCATGGGGCTGCGTTTCTTTGCGCGGCAGATCGTATTCCGTGTAGATGACCTTGGTGGACGCGCCCTTGGGGCGCGGCAGCGTCTTGAGGTCGATACGGGCGCGTATCGGTGGTGCTCATGTTCGACGCTGGCGAGCCAGGTCGACTGGCGCCTCGAACTGCGACGGCGGCAATCGGCGGGCGGTCGGCGCGCGGCCCCGGCAGCAGCGGCTGCGGATGGATCGGCGTGCTGCCCGGCGAGTAGCCGCCCATGCGCTTGAAGATCTGCTTGAACTCCTCCGGCGTCATGGGTCGAGGCGAAGACGCGCTGCAGCGTGTGGCAGCTCACGCAATTCGCCATGTTGGTCTTGAGATTGTCGGGGCCCGGCGCGCTCGATCAGCCATTCGGCGTTGGAGAGCTGGTTGGCGAGGTTCTTGGTCTTGACGAGCTTGATGTCGGCCTTCGATCCGCCGGCCGCGATATCGACCGCCTTGGGGCCGTCCAGATCGTAGCCGATCGCCCGGATGGCGATCGCGTAATGGCCGGCGGTCGAGCCGATCGGCCGGGAAGCTGTATTGGCCCTTGGCGTCGGTGACGACCGTGACGGTGATGGTCGAGCCGTCCTTCTTGGCGCTGACCAGCACGCCTTCCATCGGTCCTTCCTCGGCCGAGCTCACCTGCCCGGTCAACGCCGCGGCGGCCTGCGCCAGCGCGCTGGTGGACAGTCCGGCATGGACCAGCATGCCGAACAGGCTGGCGCTCGCCAACAGCGAAAGCTGCTTCACTCGCATGGTTTATCTCCCAAGATGTGTAGGTGCATGATTTCGCACGGGGACATGATTTGCTGTGCACTTTGCCGTGTTGCTTGTGCTCAGCCGGCCCGCAGCGCGCACTGTCCGTGCTACAACCCGCTTTTGGTGCGTCAAACGAGCCAATTGTGCCGCGCGCAGTATCGGCGGGAAGCGCCTCTCCCGCAAGCAAAATCAGCGCGAAATCAGCGCCATCAGCGCGTCCAACCGTTAACGCGCGCGCGGTCTTGCGCCTCGCCGCTTGGTTGTGCCCAGGCCCTATCAGCTGTCCTCGCGGCATGCCGCCCATACTTTTTGCGGCGTCGCCGGCATGGTGAGCCGGTCGGCGCTGCCGCCCGGCACGGCGTTGGCGATGGCGTTCATGACGGCCGCGATGGCGGCCGTGGTGGCGGCTTCGCCCGTCCCCTTGACGCCGAGCGGGTTGGTGGTGGCCGGCACGATATGCAGCGCGTCCCGGATGGCGGGCATGTCCTGCGCGCGCGGCATCGCATAGTCCATGAACGAGCCGGTGACGAGCTGACCGCCGTCGGGGTCGTAGATCGCGCTCTCCATCAGGGCCTGGCCCAGCCCCTGCGCCAGCGCGCCGTGCAGCTGCCCTTCCACGATCATGAGGTCGAGGACGTTGCCGCAATCGTCGACCGCCGCATAGGAGACGACCGTGACCTCGCCAGTCTCCGGATCGATCTCGACCTCCGCGATGTGGCAGCCGTTGGGATAGGTCATGGGGGTTTCGGATCTGGCCCTGGTGTCGAGGCTTTCGGCGATCTCGCCGCGCGCCTTCATCGCAGCGGCGCGCTCGGCGAGATCGAAGAGCGAGATGCGCCGGTCGGTGCCCACCACCGCGAACTCGCCCGCCGCATAGGCGATGTCGCCCTCGGCGGCCTCCAGCGCCGTCGCGGCGATCGCCTTTCCCTTCGCCAGCATGGCATCGAGCGTCTTGAGGATGGCGCTGCCGGCCGTCATCGCCGAGCGCGAGGCGACCGAAGCGAAGCCGGGAATTTCCATAGCCAAGTCGCCGTGCCGATGGCGGATCTTGTCGACCGGGATGCCCAGCCGCTCGGCCGCCAGGCGCGGAAAAACCGACGCGTGTCCTTGACCGGTCGACTGGACGTTGAGGCCGAGAACCATGCTCTGGCCGCCGGCCTCATCGGCCTCGAATTCAATCGCCGCCCCTTCGATGGGGACGCCGCCGGCATGCTCGAGCATGCAGGAAACGCCGAGCCCGCGATATTTGCCGCGCCGGCCCGCTTCGCGCCGGCGCCGCTTGAAGCCTTCCACATCGGCAAGCGCCAGCGCCTTGTCGAGCACGGCTTCGAAATCGCCGCTGTCGTAGGTGGTGCCGATCGCGGTGTGGTAGGGCATCGCCGCGGGCCGAATGAGATTGCGCCGCCGCAGCTTGATCGGGTCGATGCCGGTCACGCGCGCCGCCTCCTCGACCACGCGCTCGAGCGCATAGTTGGCTTCCGGCCGCCCGGCCCCGCGATAGGGCGAGGTCGGCGCGGTGTTGGTGAAGACGCAGCGCACGCCCACGTCCACATGCTTGATGTCGTACATGCCGGGGAAGCAGCGGGTGAAGTTCTGCGTCTGGATATTGGCGCCCACCGACCCGATATAGGCCCCCATATTGGCGAGGTGGCGGATGCGCAGCGCCAGGAAGCGTCCCTTGTCGTCGAGCGCGAGCTCGGCCTCGGTGAAGGTGTCGCGGGCCTGGTTGTCGCTGAGAAACGCCTCGGAACGGCTTGCCATCCAGTGCACCGGCCGCCCGGTCACGCGCGCCGCCACCATGGTGGCGAGATATTCCGGATAGGCGCCGGTCTTGAGGCCGAACGCCCCGCCCACATCCTCGGTGATGACCCGCAGGCGCGCCTTCGGCCAATTCATGATGCCAAGAATGTTGTCGCGCAGCGAGCCGGCGCTCTGCGAGCAAGTGCGCAGCGTGGTCAGGTCGGCGGCCGCATCGTAGCTCGCGGTGGCGCCGCGCGGCTCCATGGTGGCAACGATCAGGCGCTGGTTGGCCACCTTGACCCGCGCCACATGGGTGGCCGCTGCGAAGATGCGATCGACCGCGCGCGTATTGGCATCCGGATCGGCGGCGAGCCCGGGCCAATCCACCGCCAGATTGTCGGGTGCCTGCGGCCACAATTGCGGAGCGCCCGGCCGCGTCGCGCTGATCAGGTCGATCACCGGCGGCAGCTCCTCATAGCTCACCTGGACCAGCTCGGCGGCGTCCTGCGCGGCCGGAAGCGTCTCGGCGATGATCATGACGACCGGCTCGCCCACATGCATCACCCGCTCGCGCGCGAGCGCCGGCCGGTTCGGGATGACGAGGGCTTTGCCGCCACGGCCGGCGAGGGGAGGGTGGCGCCCGACATTGCCGACGCCGGCCGCTTCCATGTCGGCTCCGGTCAGAACCGCGAGCACGCCTCGCACGCTCCGCGCCTGCGCCACATCGATCGCGCCGATGCGGGCAAACGCATGCGGGGAGCGCACGAACCAGCCGAGCGCCTGGTTTCCTTCGGGGCGGTCGGCGATGAAATGACCGGCGCCGCGCACCAGCGCGTCATCCTCGACGCGCGGATGATGCGCACGGCTTGCTGCAGGGCTTGAATCCATGGCGGGCTTTCGAACGGCTGGATGTCGGGGAGAGGTTTATAGCCCAAGCAGAGGCCAAAGCACGCTCTTGCCGCAGAAACTGCGACAGCATCCAGTGGGCGGGCTTCACCGGCGAACCCGCCGGGGCGTCATTCGGCCGCGACCGGTTGCGCCTCGACGAATTGGGATAGCCATTTGTTGCAATTCTTCAGGGCCCGGCGATAGAGCTGCTCGAACTCGGCGGGCGGGAAGGTATCGATCGATGGGCGCGCGATCAGGGCCTCGGCCCAGGCCTTGAGGCGCGGAAAATTCTCGATATGGCCGAGCTTGCGCACCCGGTCGAGGAAGAAGTAGCGCTGCAGGAAGGGCGCGTAGGCGGCGTCGACCAGCGCGTAGCGGGGACCGTTGAAGAAGGGACCGCTGCCCTGCTTGGCGAGCGCCTTTTCGAGCCGTTCGAACGGCTCCGGGATTCGCGCGGTCACCTTCTCGTAGTCGGCTTGCGTGTCCGCATAGGCGCCTGCGGTCACGAGTCCCGCAAAGGTCGGCACGTAGTCGGTCCAGGCCCGGTTCACGGCGCGCTCGATCGGGTCCTCCGGATGCAGCCGCGGCGGAACCGTTTCGTCCAGGAACTCGGCGATCGCGTTCGATTCGAACAACGAAATTTTGTCGTCGATGCGAAGCACCGGCACCTTCTTGTGCGGCGAGATGGCCAGGAACCAGTCGGGACGGTTGTCGGGCTCGATGTGGCGGAATTCAAACTCGATCTTCTTTTCGCGCAGCACGATCGCAGCCCGCTGCACCCACGGGCAGGTCTTGAAGCTGACCAGCAAATATTTCGTCATGACGGCCTCCGATGAAAGCTAAGGTGGATTCGAGGATACTTCCGGGCGCGGTTCAAGTGGGTTCCGCGCCCCCGGCCGGCTGGCGCCAAAGACCTCGCTGCACTAAGGTCCGCGCGCCCTCCCGATCCTTCCCACGCAAGGGCGGGCCCGTGCTCTTCGATCGGGATCGCAATGGATCAAATCGTCAGTGCCATCAGGGTTCCGGCTCCCGCCATCGCCGGCTTCATCCAGGATGCCCTGGCCAAGATGGGATTGCCGCCCGCCGATGCCGCCAAGGTCGCGGAGCTGATGACCGAGGCGGATCTGACCGGCGCCGACGCCCACGGCGTGTTCCGGCTGCCGCAATATGTGCGCCGCCTGCGCGCCGGCGGGGTCAATCCGCGGCCCGACATCAAGGTGAGCAAGACCGCGCCGGCGACCGCGCTGGTGGATGGCGACAACGGCATGGGACATCTGGTGATGGCGCAGGCGGCGGCGACCGCCGTCGAGCTCGCCCGCGCCTGCGGGGTCGCCTGGGTGGGGGCGCGCCGCTCCAACCATGCGGGCGCCGCCGGCGTCTATGCGGCCATGCCGCTCGCCCATGACATGGTCGGCATCTATTCGGTGGTCGCCAGCGCCAACCACATGGCCATGTGGGGCGGCGCCGAGACGCTCTTGGGCACCAATCCGCTCGCGGTCGCCATCCCGGCCGGGGAGGAGGCCCCGGTCGTGCTCGATATCGCCACCACGGTCGCGTCCTACGGCACCGTCAAGAACTATCGGCTGCAAGGCAAGCAGATGCCCGAGGGCTGGATGGTGAGCAGCCGCGACGGCGGACCGATCACCGATCCCGAGCGCAGCGCCGAAGGCCTGCTGCTGCCGATCGGCGGCTACAAGGGCAGCGGGCTCGCGCTGGTGCTCGGCCTCCTGGCCGGGACCCTCAACGGCGCCTCGTTCGGCCGCGACGTGGTCGACTTCAATGCGGACGAAAAAAGCCCCGGCGACACCGGCCACTTCATCGTGGCGCTCGACATTGCGCGCTTCACGCCGCGTGCAAGCTTCACCGCCGAGGTCGACCGCCATCTGCGCGACCTGCGGTCCTCGCGCACGCTGCCGGGCTTCGACGCGATCCGCCTGCCCGGCGAGGAGCGCCGCCGCCGCCGCACCGACCGGGTGGGCAACGGCGTGCCGATGGCGCCGGAACTGATCGTGCAACTCGACCGGCTGGCGGCGGAGCTGGGCCTCAAGCCGGTGCGGGGGCGCTGAGGCGCAGGAGTACCGCGCACCTCCCGGAAGTCATCATGCCACGCGGCGCTTTTTCGCGGTGCGTATCGGTTTTGCCGGACGGGCCGACAGGGTAAGGCCCATGGCACGCATGATCCGCATCACCGTGCTGAATTCGGGATTGCCGGTTTCGCCAAGCGCCTTGTAGAGGCTCTCCCGGTTCAGGCCGGCATTCTTTGCGATCGCGCCCATGCCGCGCGCGCGTGCGATGAGGCCAAGCGCATCGCGCACAAAATCCGCGTCGCCGGTTTCCAGCGCGGCCGTAATGTAGGCGGCCTGCCGTTCCTCGCTGTCGAGATAGCCGGCAGCATCAAATCGCGTCGTCCTGAGCATCACTGTCTCTCCGCTAGCGTCTTGGCCCGCTTGATGTCCTGCCGTTGCGTGCGCTTGTCGCCGCCACACAGCAGGATCACGATCTCCGCCCCGCGTTGCACGTAATAGACGCGGTATCCTGGACCGTAAGCGACCCGCATCTCCATAATGCCGCCGCCGACGCTGCTGACGTCACCCGGATTTCCCAGCTCCATACGTCGAATGCGGGCGACGATTCGTGCGACAGCATTGGCATCTTTGAGGCGATGCAGCCAATCCGAAAGCTCCTTCGTCTGGCGCACCTCGATCATGGGCATCATGTAGCCTATGGGCTACAATCGGTCAATCAACATCTTGGCCCAGCCTACGCGACCAACGGGGGGCGGAATTCGTTGAGCCATTGAAAGTGCCTGTGTTCCCGAGCACCACCTCGGAGGTGGCGCAGCCGGCCAAGCGTGATCCAAGAATTCGGGATATCATGGAGCCTGCAGATCGAGTTCACATCCAGCCCGGGAGGTCACCATGAGAGACGAGGCCGATCACACCAGACGCTGGCTGATCAACGCGAGCGGCGCCGCGATCCTATCGAGCGCCATTCCGGTCACGGCCGCCGCGCAAACCGCGGCCGCCCCGGGAAGCGGGGCCGATGCCGATGCGGCCGGCGATCCGGGCTTGGTCTCTCCCGCCGCCACGATGCTGGCGGACTATGTGGCGGGGGCGCTCGATCGCGAGCTGCCGGCCGAGGTGGTCGCGCGCACCAAGCTGCATGTGCTCGATACGCTCGCCGCGATGGTGTCCGGCTCGCGTCTCAAGGCGGGCGATCTTGCCGCCCGCTATGTGGACAGCATCGGCGGCAAGCCGCAGGCGATGGTGATCGGGTCCGGTGTAGTGACCTCGGCCGTCAATGCGGCGCTCGCCAACGCCATGGCGGCCCATGCCGACGAGACCGACGACACCAATCCGATCGGGCCGGTCCATCTCGGCTGCGGCGCCGTGTCGGCCGCGCTTGCCACCGCCGAGCTCGCGGGACGAAACGGGCAGGACCTCCTGCGCGCCGTGGCGGTCGGCTACGACATCGGCGCCCGGATGGTCTCCGCGCTCGGCGTCGGGCAGGGATCCCGGCAGCACAGCCCGTCCTGCCTGATGACGACTTTCGTGGCCGGCGCCGCCGCCGCCGCCATGCTGCGCCTCGATGAGCGACAGGTCCGTCACACCTTCTCGTATGCGGCCCAGCAGGCGTCCGGCATCGGCTTCTGGACCCGCGACCGCGAGCATGTCGAGAAGGCGTTCGATTTCGGCGGCATGGGCGCGCGCAACGGCGTCATGGCGGCCACCATGGTGGCCATGGGATTTTCGGCGACCGAGGATCCGTTCAGCGGCGCGGAAAATGTCTACACGTCGCTCGGCGACAAGCCGGCGCCCGAGAAGCTGGTCGCCGAGCTCGGGTCGAGCCATGCGGTCTTCGGCACCACGATCAAGAAATGGACCGTCGGCGCGCCGCTGCAGGCGGTGCTCGATTCGCTCGCCGCGTTGCTCGCGGATCCCGGTGTCCGCGCCGACAACATCAAGCATATCGCCGTCGAGATGCCGACCGCGAGCGTGCGCATCGTCGACAACAGCACGATCCCGGACCTCTGCCTGCAGCACCTCGCCGCGCTCATGATCGTCGACCGCGGCGCCACCTTTGCAAGCGTGCACGACGTGGCCCGCATGAGCGACCCGAAGGTGCTCGCGATCCGCAAGCTGGTCGAGCTGGTGCCGAGCCGCGAGCTGCAGCAGGCGGTGCCGGCGCGCCAGGCGATCGTGCATATCGAGACCTCGGACGGTCGCTCGCTCAGCCATCACACCCAGGTGGTGCGCGGCACCGCGCGCAATCCGATGGATGCCAAAGAGGTCGAGGCCAAGGCGCTCGACCTGACGGCGCCGGTCCTCGGCAGCGGCCGCGCCAACGAGCTCATCGCTGCGATCCGCGACCTCGATCGCATCGGCCCGGTGTCCGGCTTGCGCCGGCTGTTGCAGGCTTAAAGATGCAGCAGAAGAAGCCGGAGCAGGCGAGCGCGACCCGTGATCGGGCGGCGGCGGTCGAATTCTTGAACCTGCACGAGATCATCGCCAAGGCGCGCCAGAATCTGAACCAGAACGATTGGGACTACATCGTCGGCGGCACCGAGACCGAGACGACGCTCAGGCGAAATCGCCTGGCGCTCGATTCGATTGCGTTCCGGCCGCGCGTGTTGCGCGATGTCAGCAGGATCGACGCGTCCGTCAGTCAGCTTGAGCGGAGGCTGCGCCTGCCCGTGGTGCTGGCTCCGGTCGGCGCCTTGGAGAGCTTTCATGCCGAAGGGGCGGCGCCGGTCGTGCGCGCGGCCGCGCAATTCGGCGTCGCCCACATGCTCAGCTCGGTTTGTGAGCCTGGCCTTGAGCAGGTTGGCAAGATCGCGCCCGACGCCACCCGCGTCTTTCAGCTCTACGTCCGCGGCGACGAGACGTTCGTCGACGATCATGTCAGCCGCGCCGTCGCCAACGGCTATGCCGCCTTCTGCCTGACGGTCGATACCGCGATCTATAGCCGGCGCGAGCGCGATATCGCCAAGCGGTACACCACCGTCGGCCGGCGCCGGGCCTCGGGTCCCGCATTCCAGGCGGCCCTCGATTGGCGAACGGTCGCGCGCGTCAAGGAACGCTGCAAGATCCCGCTTGTGTTGAAGGGCATCGGCACCGCCGAGGATGCCCGGATCGCGATCGAGCACGGCGTCGATTGGATCTACGTGTCGAACCATGGCGGCCGCCAGCTCGATCATGGCCGCGGCGCCATGGCGGTGCTGCCCGAGATCGTGGAGGCCGTCGGCGGCCGGGCGAAGATCGCGATCGACGGCTCCTTCTGCCGCGGCAGCGATATCGTCAAAGCCATCGCCGCCGGCGCGGACCTGGTCGGCATCGGCCGCATGCAATGCTATGCGCTGGCGGCGGCAGGCGAGGCCGGCATGGTGCGCTTGCTCGAATTGCTGGAGGATGAGGTCACGCGTTGCCTGGGGCTGCTCGGCGTCGCCACCTTTGCCGAGCTCGACGCTTCCTATCTGCATCCGGCCGAGCCGGTCAGCTCGCCGCATGTCCTGAGCGCATTCCCGCTGCTCAAGATCGAGGACCACCGTTACTGAGCGCTTCCGCGCCGGGTCCTCGTGATGCGATTGCGTGAAACCGATCGCTGTAGGGTGGGCCAAGGCGGCCGAGGCTCTGCCGCATCGGCACGACGCCTATTCCGCCGAGCCCACGCGGACGCGCTTGCAGCTCGATCGGCGTTGCGCGTGGGCACGGCGGAAACCGTGCCGTCAACAGATCGAAGCTCCGGGGCCGCCTTTGCCCACCCTACGGCACTCCGCAAACACCGTGCTAATCGCTCACTTGCTCGGCCTTGGCGAGGAAACTTTCCGGCAACGTCAGGCTGAGCGCCTTTGCGGCCTTGATGTTGACCACCAGCTCGGAGCCGGTTGCTTGCTCGACCGGCAGGTCCGCGGGCCGCGCGCCTTTGAGGATCTTGTCGACCGCAACCGCGGCGCGGCGGAACAGGTCCGGCAGGCTCACCCCGTAGGAGACGAGCCCGCCTGCGTCCACATAGTCGCGGAACGTGTAGATCGCCGGCAGCCGGTGCGCGGCCGCGAGCGCGATGACGCGCTTTTGGTTGGTCTGCATGATGGTATCGCTGCCGACCACGACCGCATCGAGATGCTGGCGCTGCGCGGCATCGAACGCGCCTTCGACATCGGCGAGCGTCCTGGTGTCGATGACCTCCGCTTCGATCCCCAAGGCGTGCGCGCCGGCCTCGATCGCGGCCCACTCCGACGCGCGCGAGGGATTGGACAGGTTCATCAGCGCCGCCAAGCGGGCGACCTTCGGCAGCATCTCCCGCAGCGCTTCCAGCCGCCGCCGCTCCGCGCCCTCCAGGATGGCGCCGAACCCGGTCAGGTTGTGGGTGCCGCGCACGATCGCGGCCGGCTCGCCGACCGCCGCCATGACCACCGGAATGGTCGCGGTCGCGGCCTTGGCGGCAAGCGCCGCCGGCGTCCCGCGCGTCACGATCAGATCGACTTCGAGGCGCGCGAGCTCGCTGGCGAGCGCCGGGAAGGCCTCGTTGCGCCCGTCGGCCGAGCGGTATTCGAAGCGTAGGTTCTGCCCCTCCACATAGCCGAGCGCCAGCAGCGCCTCCCGCAGCACCTTGAAATTGCCGTTGAGCTGCGGCGCGCTCGTGTCCAGCACGCCGATCCGGTAAAGCCGCGCGCCCGCTTGCGCGCGCGCCGCCAGCGGCCACGCCGCCGCGCCCGCCAGCCCCGCGATGAATGCACGCCGTCTCATTCGCCCTCCAGCAACAAATTGGCGAGCAATCAATTGCCGCCCGTTAGGCCGTGCCGTCGTCGAACGCGGCCGCTGCAAGCTGCACGGCATAATCGCGCACGTCGGCCGGCCACGCCACCATCGATCTCTCGAAACGCACGCGGTCGCCGGCGTAGAGCGCCCGCGCGGCCTCCTCGTAGCCCGGCTCGTTTCCGGCCAGGGCCGACATGAAACGATCCGCCGATTGCTGCGCCAGCCGCCGCCGGTCCTTGCCCGCATGGGTCACGCGCGCGGCGTCCACCAGCTTGCGCAACGCGACCGATGCCCCGCCCGGTTGGGCATTGAGCCACTCCCAATGCCGCGGCAAGAGCGTGACCTCACGTGCCACCACGCCGAGCTTCGGCCGCCCGGGCCCGCGCGCCGGCTCCGCGCGCTGCGATGCGTCCTTCGGGGCCAATCGCGCCAGAATTTCCTGCGGCGTGCCGCGCAGATCGAAATCGACAAGGCTGCCCTTCGAGTCATCGAACACCAGGACCGGGTGAGTCCCACCGGCCTCGAGAGCCGCCTTCGCCGCGACAGCCACCTGTTCCGGCGGACCCGACGCGATGCGTCTGGAACCGGCAAAAGCTGTGCAGGCGGTCGTCATATCGACTATCCCCTTTTGGGACTTACGGGGCCGAGACAGGCGCCAATATTATCCGGGTAAAAATAGCTGTCGTGCAATGGTTTTTTGCGCAGCCAGTTTACGTTTGCACCAATCTCATGTAAGAACAAATGAGGAACAAGCTCTGCGGGCGCGCGCCATGAGTTACGACGTTCACATCACGAGAAAATGCCATTGGTCGGACCCTGAAGGTCCGGACATTACACTTGCGGAATGGCTCGCTGCGGTGGCGGCGGATCCGGAAATGGAGCTGGAGGAGGGCGCCGAAACCCGCTCCGACCCTGGAAGCCGTCTTCAAAGCGAACGGGAATGCGGCTCGATCTGGACTGCTTATACGAACCGCGAACGGCTCGGCCTCGATGCATGGTTTGTCTATTCGGACGGCTGCGTCACCGTAAGAAGAGCGGACGCTGAGATTATCTGCAAGATGTGGTCGATCGCGCAGTCTTTGTCGGCAAAGGTTCAGGGGGACGACGGCGAGGTTTACGACTCCTGCGCAAGAGCCAGCCGACCGGACCGGAAACCGTGGTGGAAATTTTGGTAGTTTCCCGACCGGCCACAATTCGGACGCGTCATGGATGCGACTCTGCACCAGAAATATGCGATGGATGAGGCGCTCCCAGTAAGTCAAAGCCGGAGAACCTACTTGTTCTCCATCGCCGCCCGCACGCGTGCCACCGTGTCGGCCGGGGTGTGCGAGACCTGCTCGACCAGGGCGGCGACCTGCTCGCCGCTCAGCGGGTCGACCTCGATCTTGGATTTGTCAGCGTCGGCCAGGAAGGCCGGGTCCTTCATGGTGGCGTCGAAGGCGCGGCGCAGCGCCTCGACCCGCTCCGGCGGCACGTTCGGCGGCAGGAAGAACGGCCGGCCGAACTCGAGCCGCGCCAGCGCGAGCTCGAGCGACTGGCGGTCGGACTGCGTCTTGGCGAGGTCGAGGACCAGCGGAACATCGGCGAGCTCGGGATTCTTGTTCAATCCCCATTGCGCGATGATGCGGATCTTCTTCTCGTCCAGCCAATTCGAGTTGAGCGCCTTCAAGGTCGACCAGTTGGTGGCGCCGTTGCCCTGGACCTCTCCGCTCTCCATCGCCAGATGGATCTTGGGCGTGCTCTCGTAGCCGGTGACGATCTTGAATTTGGTCCCGAACAGATGATTGAGCAGGATCGGGAAATCGTACTGGGTCGAGCCCGGCGCTTGCGCCCCCACCACCAGCTCGGTGGTGAAAAGGTCGGCGAGCTTCTGCACCGGCGCGGTGTGCCACACATAGGTGACCTGGGTCTCGCGGTTGGTGCTGCCGAGCCAGTTGAGCTTGTTGGGATCAAAGCGCGCGCCGGAGGGCTCCAGCAGCGGCGCGGTCGGCATGCCGTTGAACGAGGCCCCGATCACGGTGCCGTCGAACGGCCCGCTATTGTAGAGCGAATTGGTCATGGCCAAGCTGCCGGCGCCGGGCTGGTTCTGAACGATCACGGTCGGATTGCCCGGAATGTGCGCCGGCAGGGTGCGCGCCAGCACGCGGGCGTTGAGATCGTAGCCCGAGCCGACCCCGATCCCGACAATGATGCGCAGCGTCTTGCCTTTGTAGAAGTCAGCGACACTCCGCTGCGCGGAGGCCGGCGCGGCTGCGATCAGGAGCGCCGACAGAGCGAGCGCGGCTTGGCCCAGGCGCGTTGTCACGCGTGTTATCGGTGCATGCTTCATCATGGCTCGCCTCCCTTCATGTCGGCGATCGCCGCCAGTGCCTCGTTGGAGAGCGGCAGATCGACCGGCTCGTTGCGCTCGGCCGACAGATCGGCGGCCGTGTAGGTTTCCATCACCATGCGGGCGCTTTCGGGCGTCACCATCACGGGCCGGTCCATGAGGCATGAACTCGAGAAAGTGGATGGTCTCCGGGCCCATCTGGCCGGCGAACACATGGTCCACCTGCTCGCCCGGCATGGTGGAGAGCGGAAAGCGCGTGCCGTCGGCGACCGTGTTGAGCCAGACGTCGCGGTGGGTGTCGTCCAGCACCAGGGCGCCCTCGGTGCCGGTGATCTCGATCCAGGTGGCGCAATAGTTGGGATAGCTCGGCGGCAGGTTCCAGCCGCCGCCGACCACCACGACCAGGCCGTTGTCCATGGTCACCGTGGTCCACATGCAGTCGTAGGAGCCGTTGAGCGCCTGCATGTAGCCGTAGGCGCCCTGCGAATAGACCCGCACCGGCTTGGCCGGCTCCAGGCAGCCAGAACACGAAATCGAGATCGTGGGTCGATTCCATCGCCGCCGGCGACAGCTTCACGCGGCCGGCGATCTTCTTGCCGAGACTGCGCGACAGATGCCGGCTCACCATCACCGAAACCGGCTTGCCCAGCGTGCCGTCGACGATCTTCTTCCTGGCGAACGCGAACTTGGTGTTGAAGCGCTGCGAATAGCCGATGGTGAACTTGAGGCCCCCGCGCCGCGCCAAGGCGATCAGCTCGTCGGCCTCCCACAGCTGCCATCGCGATCGGCTTTTCCAGCAGCACATGCTTGCCGGCCTTGAGGCAATCGCGTGCGATCGGGAAATGCGTCGGCTCCGGCGTGGTGCAGATATAGACCACCGAGATCGCCGGGTTGCGCACGATGTCCTGGTAGTCGAGCGTGGCATGGGCGGCGCCGGTGAGCGCCTGCACCTCCTTGAGCCGATCCGGCCTGATCTCGCAGACATGCAGCTTGTCGACCAGGGCCGAGCGCGACAGCGTCTCGGCGCGGATGCCGCCGCACCATCCGGTCCCGATCACCGCCACTTCGACCTGCCTCACCGGCGTCGTCCTTCCGTCTGCGCGAAAGGGCCGGCCTGTTCCGGCCGGCCCTTCGGTTGATTGCACCCGGCGCTGCGCGTTCTTTAAGAGAACGCCGCCCTCACCTTGTCGGGCGAGAACGGCACGCGGCGCATGCGCACGCCGGTGGCATCGAAGATCGCGTTGGCGATCGCGGCCGCGATCGGCCGGCTCGACGGCTCGCCGGCGCCCGAGGGCGCGAATCTCCGGATGATTGATCAGCACGACGTCGATCTTCTCCGGCGTCTCGCTGATGTCGAGGATCGGATAGGTGAGCCAGTCCACGCTGGTCACGTTCTTGCGGTCGAACGCGACCTCTTCCCAGAGCGTGCGGCTGGTGCCCTGGACGACATTGCCCTCGATGCGTCTGGGTCAGCGCGTCCGGGTTGATGATCAGGCCGCAATCATGGGCGACCGTGAACTTGCGCGCCCAGATCTTGCCGGTGGTGCGATCGACATCGACCTCCGCGATCACCGCCACGCGGGTGCCGCCGCGCTGCGAATAGGCGATGCCGCGTCCGCTCACCTTCTCGCCGGTCTGGTCGCGCCGCGGCGAGGGCCGGGTCTGCCAGCCGGCCTTCTCGGCCGCCGCCTTGACCAGGGCGCTGTCGCGCGCGTCCTTGATGTAGCGCAGGCGGAACTCGACCGGATCGACCCCGAGCGCCGCCGCCACCTCGTCGATGAAGGATTCGCTGGCGAAATGGATCTGCGGACCGACCGGATCGCGCAGATGCGATGTGCGCAGCGGCGAGGCGCGGTCGAGCAGCGGCGCGATCGTCTCCCAATAGAGGCGTTTGTTATCGAATGCGTAGGATTCGGCGGGCACCCCGAACCCGTCGCCCGACTTCAGCGGCACGCCCAGGAGCTGCCCGGCCAGCACGTTCCACGGCTTGCTCTCGTTGGTGTCGACGTCGATGCGCGAGAAGCCCTTGCTGCCGTATTCGTAGGCGATGACCTTGCCAGAGGCATCGATCGCCGCCCGCGCGCGATGGATCGAGGCCGGGCCCTTGGGGTCCCAGCCGGTTCCCTGCGTCGCGCATGTATTGCACGCGGACCGGCCGGCCGACCGCGCTTGCGCCAGCACCGCGGCATCCATGGCGGCATCGCCCGCGTCGTTGCGCCCATAGGAGCCGGAGCCCGGAAACCAGCGGCCGTGCACCTTCTCGGGCGGAATTTCGAGCAGCGCCGCCACGCCGTCGCGGCGAATAGTGCGGCTTGGGCGAGCCGGTCCACACCGTGACCTGGTCGTCCTTGATCGCCGACGACGCGCGCAGGCCGGCCCCATGCTGGAATGCGACTGGTACGGCCATTCGTACTCGGCCTCGATCACTCGCGCGGCGGTCTTGAAGGCCTCGTCGACATTGCCGTTCTCTTTCTCGACCTGGCGCTTGCGTACCGGCGCCTTGCGGATGTGGTCGTAGATGGCGGCGGCATTGTCGAGGAACGGCGGCTGCGCCTGCGTCCACTCGACCTTGAGGGCTTGCGCCGCCTTGATGGCGTTCCACTCGTTGTCGGCGACGATGCCGAGGAAGTCCTTCTCGTGCACGACCTTGACGCCCGGGATGTCCTTCACCGAGCTCTCGTCCACGCGCATCGGGGTGGCGCCCGCCACCGGCGGACGGATCACGCGGCCATGCACCATGCCGGGCACCTTGACGTCGTTGACGAAGTCCTGCTGGCAATAGACCTTGGGGGCGACGTCCCCGCGCTTGAGCGGTTGGCCGACGATCTTGTACGCCTTGGGGTCCTTCGGCTTGGCCTTGCCGGGCGCGTACAGCGCGTTGCCGATCTCCTTGTTCCAATCGAGCGCGACGTTGAAATAACGTCCGCCGATCAGCTCCCCATAGCTGGTCTTGCTGCTGCCGTCGCTGACGACGCCGTCGGTGACGGTGAGCTTGTCGGCGGGAACGCCGAGCTTGGCCGCCGCCATCTCGACCAGCACGCGGCGCGCCTCGGCCGCCGCCATGCGCATCTGCTTGCCGCCGTCCTGGATGCCGGTCGAGCCCGAGGCGCCGCCCTGATTCACGCTGCTGGCGGTATTGCCCATGATCACCGTCACGCTCGTGAACGGCACGTCGAGCTCCTCGGCCACGATCTGGCCGATGCCGGCGTAAAGTCCCTGCGCCATGTCGGTCTTGCCGAAGAAGGCCGAGACCGAGCCGTCCGCATTGACGGCGATGTAGGAGGAAAGCTGATCGGGTGTGAGCGGGGGTCGGGCCCCTTGCGCGCGCGCCTGATTGATCCCGAGCACGGCGTCGAGCCCGAGCGGCATGCCGACCGACACCACCAGGGCGCCGCCGGCCTTGAGGACGGTGCGGCGGGAGAACGTCGAAGCCTTTTCCATCTTGGTCATGATCGCCTCCCTCAACCCATCATCTCGGACGCGCGCTTGACCGCGCGCATGATGCCCATATGGGTTCCGCAGCGGCACTTGAGGCCGGTCAGCGCCTCCTTGATCTCGCCATCGGTCGGCTTCTTGTTGCGGTTGAGCAGCGCCGCCGCCGTCATGATCCAGCCATTGATGCAGTAGCCGCATTGCGGCACCTCTTCCTCCACGTAGGCTTTCTGGACCGGATGCGGCTTCTCGGGCGTGCCGAGCCCGGCCAAGGTCACCACCTTGCGGGTGCCGACCGCCGACAGCGGCGTGACGCAGGAGCGCACCGCCTGGCCGTCGATATGCACCGTGCAGGCGCCGCATTGCGCGAGCCCGCAGCCGAAGTGCGGATTGTTGAGGTTGAGATCGTTGCGCAAGGCATAGAGCAGCGGCATTTCCGGATCGGCGTCGATCGTGTGGGCGCTGCCGTTCACGTCGAGGGTCAAGCGGGCCATGGGTGCATTTCTCCCTGGGATGGACTTGCATGAGCGGCAGACCGATGCGCCGACGCGCAGGTTGCCGCTGACGGGTCGAAACTAGCCGGGAGGGTAGTCCAAGGCGGGGGGCTTGGAAACACCCCTGCGGCGACAAGGACGGCGCTCCCGCTCGCAGGGCCGTCGCATCCAATCAAACCCGAGCCGATCTCCTCGCAAGCAGCTACTCGATGTGCAACTGCTGCTCGCGGATCACCTTGGCCCATTTCTTCGTCTCGGCCTTGATGTCGGCGGCGAATGCCTCGGGCGAGCCGGTCATGGGATCGAGCATCTGGGGCGCCAGGAAGCGGTCGCGGAAAGCCGGATCGGCCAGGACGTGCTGCACGTCGGCATTGATCTTGCCGACGATATCGGGCGGCGTGCCGGCGGCGGTGAACAGGCCGACCCAGCTCACCGCCTCATAGCCGGGCAGCCCGGTCTCGGCGATGGTCGGAACCTCGGGGGCGCGGGCCAGGCGTGCCCGGCTTCCGACGCCCAGCATGGTGATGCGGCCAGCCTTGGCCGGCTCCAGCGACAGCGTCATGCTGATCGACATCAATTTGATATGGCCCCCGAGCAGGTCGGTAAGGGCGGGCGCGGCGCCGCGGTAATGCACGGGCACCAGCTTGATGCCGGCCATGTTCTCCAGTAATTCGACGTTCATGTGCGGCGCGCTGCCGATGCCGGCGGTGCCGAAGCTGATCTCGCCGGGCTCGCTCTTCGCCAGCGCGATCAGCTCGGCGACATTGTGCACCGGCAGCGACGGATGGGTGACCAAAGCCTGGGTGTAGCTCGCCAAGCCGCTGATCGGGGCGAAGTCGGTTTCGGCGTCGTAGGGCAGGCTGCCCTTGGCATAGAGGAACGGATTGCTGACGAACGTGCCGCTCTCGCTCACCATCAGGGTGTAGCCGTCGGGCGCCGCCTTGGCGACCGCGGCCGCGCCGATATTGTGGCCGGCGCCGCCCTTGTTCTCAATCACGACCGGCTTGCCCCACATCTGCGAGAGATGCTCGCCGACGCCCCTGGCGACCAGATCCGTCAGCCCACCGGCGGCAGCCGTCACCACGATGGTCACCGGCCGCGCCGGATAGGTTTGCGCCTGGACGGAAGTCGCAACGCAGAGACCGCCAAGCCCGACCAGGACGCCAAGCCATTTCGTCATTCTGTCTCTCCTCATATCGGCAAGTTGCGAAGCGATCGGCCGCCACGCTGTCGCGGCAGGATAGCCGACCCGGAGAGATGCCGTCCCGCGTAAACGCGCCAACCGGGCCAATGGCCGGGACCGGTTGGGATCGGCCGTGACAAAAGTGAAACAAGCCTCGCGCGGCTCAAGGCTGGAAGAGACTGGGTGCAGCACTCGTTGCGAGCGGCGGCGGGTCAAAGGGCGAGCGCGTGGCGGCCAGGAGCCGCGCCGCATCGAGCTGGCCGGAGCCGCAGGGCTTGTCGGCGGGGCACGCGCCAGCCGGCGGATTGACCGCCGTCGCCTTGACCTTCGCCTCGACCAGGTCGGGGTTGTGGCGCCAATCGGGGTGCACGGACAGCGCCAGAGCGATCGCCCCGGTGACATGCGGCGCCGCCTGCGAGGTGCCTTGCAGCGCCCCATAGCTGCCCTTCACCGTGCTCCAGACGCCGTCCTTCAAGCCGGAATCGGCAATTATCTTGCCGTCGGTTCCGCGATAGTTCCTGGTGTCGCCGCCCGGCGCCATGAGAAGTCACTTTGCCGAAATTCGAGTAATAGGCGAGCTTGCCGTCGCGATCGCTGGCTGCGACCGAGATCACGCCCGGACAGCCGGCGGGTGAATAGCCTTTGATGTCTTCCTGCACGTGCGTGCAGTTGGTCGCCGTGGTCGGGTCGCAGTCCTTCTGGTCTGGGTCCCGCCACGCGCCGTTGCCGGCCGCCACGACCACGACCGTGCCCGCCTTGCGGGCATCGTTGATAGCCGCGAGGATGTCGCCGTTGTCCTCCTCGGTGCACGGCTGCGGCCCGCCCAAACTCATGTTGATGACGTCGGCAGGGTGCTGGTTCTTCGGAGCGCCCGCTACATCATGGCCGGAAGCCCATTCGATTCCCGCCACGATGTCCGCGTTGGTGCCGCTGCCGTTGTGCCCGATGATACGGACCGGAACCACCGTTACGTTCCAGGCGATCGCCGCAATGCCCAGCCCGTTGTTCGAGCCCGCGGCGCCGATCATTCCGGCCACGTGGGTTCCGTGCCAGTCCGATTTTTGCGGATCGCAGTTGTCGCCCGGGTCGGTGGGATCGCCGCTTCGGCTGACTGTCTGCTTGGTGCAGCCGTCGTAGCTGACGAAATTGTATCCGGGCGCCAGATTGCCGGAGCCTCTGATGTCCTCGTGATCGGCGACGATTCCCGAATCCAGCACGGCGACCACGATGCTCCTGTCGCCGTGGGTGGTGCTCCACGCGCCGACCGCGTTCATCCCGGTGGGCGGCGCCTGGTAGTGCCATTGCTGGCCGAACATCGGATCATCGGGTCCGTTGCTCGGCGGCTTGCTCTGCACGGGCGGAATGAAGCTTTGCGGCTTCAGCCCGGCATCGGCTCCTGACGGGGGTGGGTTGATGCCGGTCAGCCAATTGGGGTGGGCATATTTGATCCGGCTGTCGCTTTGCTGCATCCGGGCTCCGAGCTCGCGCAGCAAGGCGAGCTCCGACGCTGGATTGCCGCGCGTGACCTGCTTGATGCTGTCCGGAAATTCGATGTGGAAGATCAGCGCCGTTTCACCGAGCTCCTCGACCCGCACGCCGGCGGGACGCTCGCCACGAAGCTGCACGCTGTCGCTGGCGGTGCCGGCCTTTTGCATGGCTTCGCGGCGGGCCTGATCGGATTCGTAGCCCACGATCAGCTCGCCCGGAACGAACGCCGGCGCTACCGACTGGGTGGCCTGCGCGTATGCGCGCTCGATCATGGATTGCAGCGAGCAACCGGCGACCAAGCCGAGGGCAACGGTTCCAACCAAACGCATGATGAAATCCTTCGATGGTTATTCCATCCACCATCGAGCAAGAAATATTTGATTTTCGGGCAACCGTCAAAGGCACTCCCGATCAAACTTTCAACGATGATTACCGATCATCCATCATTCCGCGACGGACCCGATCAATGCGCCTGGATCGCAATTCCGCCTGGCTAGAGCGGACTTCGTTCGCGTGAAATCAAACAGAATCTTGTCGTCCCCGCGAAGGCGGGGACCCAGTACTCCGCAGCATTGCCGGGGTTACTCGATCCCCGCCTTCGCGCGCGTGTGGGAAACTGATGAAGGACGAGCCTCTCCACCCGCTCGTCCCCGTGGACGCGGGGAACCAGCCTTTGCCCCATCGAACGTCCATGCAATTTGGCAAAGTCTGGGTTCCCGCGGGAGTTTGCCCTCGCGAAAACGGGGGCGGGAACGAGCGGGTGTGGCAATTCCTTCGCACGCTCGGGCGCTGGATGAACCAGCGCTGCAGAGCGGCTCCACTTCATCGGAATCCCCCTAAAGGCCCATATAGACAAATCCGCCCCAATAATAGGGATGCGCGAACGGCGCCGCCGCCGTGCCGCCGGCCGCGTCGAGGTCGCTCGCAAGCGAGTCGAGCTTGCTCGCCGCGACATTGCCTTTCGCCGCCGCCGCCCGCGCGAACGCGATCAGCTCATCCTTCGAGGCCGCCCGCAGCCATGCCTGCGCGCGCCGCAATGCGGCCGGCGGGTCGAGGCCCGAACTCCCGGTGGAGATCGTAGAACTTGGCGACCAGCAGCATGGTGGCATCGTCGATCACCGGCCACAGCGTGCTGAGCACGCCGGCCGCGCCCAGCGACATGAAGGCGAGCGGCAGGCCGGTGAACTCCTCGGGGTTATGGCCGATGTCATAGAGCCCGGTCTCGCAGGCGGAGAGCACGACCAGCCGCGGCCGGCTGAGCACGCCGCTCTCCGCCGCCGTGATGAGATCGTCGACCGTCAGTTGGCCCCGCGCGAGCAAGAGCGCGGAATTGCGCGCGTCGTTCCAATCAAACCGGCCGTGGGTGGCGAAATGCCAATAGGTCTTGTCGGGCAGCGCCGCCAGGACCGCTTGGGACGATGCATCGTCGAGCGCGATCGACGTGCCGGGAAAATGCGCGCCGACCACGGCTTCTTCGATTGCCGCGTAGGGCAGGCCGCTATTCGCATCGCCGACCACCGCGGCGGTTGGCGGCGGCGCCGGCGCGGCGATCCGTCCCTGGGCGAGCGCGAGCGCCGCGAGACTGGGCGCGTAGACGATCTCGTAGCTGTCCGACAGGCGCCGGCCCGCTTGCGGGTCCGCCGCCAGGCCCAACGGCAGCAGCCCGAGCGCACCGGTCGGCAGCCAGATCAGCCGCGCGCCTGGCGCGACTCCGGAGCTTGCCAGCGCCTGGTCCAACGCGCCGGCAAACAATGTCCACAGCTGCGGCCCGATCGCATCGATCGCTGCCAGCCAGTCATGCTTGAGCTGATCGTATTGAGCTTGGTCCTGCGCCAGCTCGGGCTGCGGAATGCCCAGCTGCCGCATGACGTCCAGCACCGACATGTGCTGGGCGATCGCTTCCATCTGATCGTTCTTCGAATAGGCCGCGAGCCAGCCGCCCAGCGCTTGGCCGCCCGCTCCGCGCAGCAGCTGCGCGATCCGCTCGGTCGTGAGCTGCGGCAGGTCGACGATGTGCAGCGCCGGCGCCCCGCCGGTGGCCGTGACGATCATCAGCTTGCCGCCGAGCTGGGTGATGATCGGCGCCGCGATCGCGCCGCCGCCGGACAAAAGCACGCGCGCCGCCGCGAGCGGATCGTCGGCACGCTGCGCGCCGGGCACCGCCTTGATGATCCCCGCGAGCTCGCGGCGAAGCGCAGCCAGTTGGGCGAGCGATTGGGTCGCCGCGACCCCTTGGCTATTCGCGAGCATGAGCGTCGCGTCGTGGACGCTCGCGGACAGTGCGCTTATCCGGGCCTGCTGTTGCGGCGACAAGCCCGGCAATTGGCGGCGCAGCGCGACGTCAAGCAATCGCGCCCTGCCGTCGCTCAGCACGCCGAGCGCGTCCGGCAGGTTGCCGCTCGCCGCCGTCACATAGGCGTCCTCCTCGAACAAGGGCCCGGCTTCGGTGATGAGCTCGCGCGCTGCGTCGGCGTCGAGGCCCTCCCCGAACAGCAGCAGGAAGGCGTCGCGCGCGCTGTCCAAGGCGGCGCGCGCCCCGTTCCAGTCGCGTTGCTCGAGCAAGGCGTTGCCGAGCGCGCGGCCGGTTTGCAGATGCTCGCGCGGCAAGGCCTCGGCGCTTCTGACCGTCAGCGCCAGCCTGAATGCCGCGACCGCGGCCACCAGGTTGTCGGCATGTGCCCCGCGCAAGCGGCCCACATAGGCGATGCCGAGATTGTTCTCGCATGTGGCCCATTGCTGCGGGAGGCCGACCGGCGTGAAGACCCGCAGCGCCGATTGGTAGGCCGCGATCGCCTGTTCCAGATTGTCGGAGCGATCGCCCATGATCCGGTCCGCATAGGCGATGCCGAGATTATTCTGTGTCTCGGCCCAGTCCTGCGGCAGGTTCTCCTGCGTGCGGACACTCAGCGCCGCCGTATAGGCCGTGATCGCCTGCTCGAGGCTTTGGGCGCGCCCATCGGCGCGCATGTCGCCCGCATAGGCGAGACCCAGATTGTTCTGTGTCGAGGCCCATTGCTGCGGCCAGGCATCGTGCGTGAAGACCTGCAGGGCCTGTTGGTGGGCTGCGATCGCCTTGTCGAGGTTGTCCGAGTGGTCGCCGCGAAGCCGGTTGGCATACGCGGTTCCCAGATTGGTTTGCGTGGCGGCCCAGTCCTGCGCCGTGTCGGCGCGGGTGAAGACGGTGAGCGCCGACTCGTAGGCGGCGATCGCGTTGTCGAGATTCGCCGCCTGATCGCCCCGGATGCGGTTGGCATAAGCCAATCCGAGCCCGTTCTGGACCTTGGCCCAGGTTTGCGGCGCGCTCTCGCGGCTCGCGACCTCGAGGCTGTGCTTGAAGGATGCGATGGCAGCCTCCAGGTTGTCGCTGCGCGCGCCCTTGATGCGGTAGAAATAGGCTAGGCCAAGATTGGCCTGTGTGGCGGCCCAGTCCTGCGGCGCGGTCTCGCGGGTGCGGACCGCGATCGCCGCCATGAAGGCCGCGATCGCTGCCTCGATATTGTCGGCCTTCGATCCCGCCAGACGGTAGACATAGGCCACGCCGAGATCGTCCTCGACCTGCGCCCAGGTCGGCGCGGAGACCTCGCGCGTGACGACGGTGAGCGTAGCCTGGAAGGCCGCGATCGCCCGTTCCAGGTCGTCGGCGTTTCGACGCAGAGTTATATAGACGAGCCCAAGGTCGTACTGGGCGCCGGCACGGTCCGGTGGAAAGGGCGCCAACAGCTCGACCGCCTGATTGAGGTTGGCGATCGCGGCGAGGAAATCGTTCTGGCCCTGGTGGCGGTTCAAATAGGCGGCGCCGAGCAAGGTCAAGAGCGACCCTCTGACCTGCGCACGCGGGCCTTGCAGCGGCCACGGATCGAGCTGCAGCTCGATCTTGAGCGCGGCCTCGGCGGCGTCGATCTGGGTTTGCGGATCGTCGCTTTGCTGGGCGCGGCCGGCGAGGTCCAGGAATTCGTCGGTCTTCTGCGCCTGCGTGGTCGCCGCCTGCGCGGTCGCCTCCTGCGCGGCGGCCGGCGGCAGTGCCGCAAGCCCGACGAGCAAGAGGAGGATCAGCAGCCGAATCATTCTACCGCTCCGGGACGTCGCATCATCGCCACGCCCCGTCGATGACGCGATCCAGGTTCTTGTGCATGATGGTGTCCACCGCCTTGCCAACGGCCTGCACCGTGGTCGCCGCATAGATTCCGGTGGTGATCTTGGCGGTGATCGCCAGGGCGAGAAGCCGCAACGGCCATGCCAACAGCGACGAGCAGGCCACGCAGCCCACCACATAGACCGTGAGCAACAGGAGCGGATGGACGTTCTTGAAGGATTCAAGCTGCAGCAGCCCGGCCATGACCGCCGTCATGAAGCCGAATCCCACGATGATCTGGCAGAACGCGACCAGGCGATAGGCCGGCGTCTGCGTGTCCTGGAACTGGTAGGCGAGGACATTCCAGACCGACTTGATGAGCGAGGCGGGAAACCAGTTGAAGTAGCCGTCGGCCGACACGCGCACGCTCAATCGTTTGTTCTCGGCTTCGCCGATGCAGACGTAGTCGATGGCGCCCGGGCGTTCCATGCAGGCCGTGTATTCGGGCGTGTCGGAGATCGGCTCGCTGTAGAAGCCGATGGATTCGCCCCACAGCTTTCCGAGCTCGAAGGGATCGAGCGCCTGCAGCGCGCCGACCAGATCCTTCTCGAAAGCCGGGTCGGGCCCAATCTGGCCGAAGATCAGCTTCTCCACGCCGATCTGGAGCAGGAGAATGATGGCGAAGGTCAGGGCGTAACGTGTCACCGCCTTGGCCAGACCCTTGGTATTCTCGCCGCTCACCTCGGCGGAATCGTGCTTGGTTGTACTCATGGCGGGCCCCTCATGATCGCGCGAAATGATCTACGCGATTGGCCCGGCGCGCAACCATGCGAATGAGACGCGCGTTGCCCGCAGCTTTGGAGGGCGCACGCGGCCCGTGGCCTGCCGCATGCAGGCCTGCCCGCATCCTGCTAATCTACCCTCACTCTGCCCGGGCAACCTCATGGGCGCGTGCGAAAAGGGAGGAAGATGTGACCAAAAGATCGAGTTCTGACGGGCCTCGCCATGGCGGCATCGGTGTTGGCGGCGAGCGCATGGCTGGCGACCGCGGCCATCGCCCGCGACCAGGCCTGGATCAGCGCATGGGCGACCTCGCAGCAGGGGCTCGGTCCCTCCAAGATCAGCAACGCGACCGTGCGCATGATCGCGCGCGTTACGGTCCCGGGCGATAGCGTGCGCATTCGCCTCGACAATACGTTCGGCACCGCGCCGGTCACGTTCGGCAAAGCCACGATCGGGCTGCGCGTGCGCGGTCCCGCGGTGGCTGCCGGCCTGGTCAAACCGCTGACCTTCGGGGGCAAGGATACGGCGACGGTCGCGGCCGGCGCCACGGTCGAGAGCGATCCGGTGGCGCTGCATGTAGAGGCCCTGCAGGACGTCGCGGTCAGCCTGTTCGTGCCCGGCGCCGACGTGCAGCCGAGCCAGCACAACAACGCCCAAGTGACCTCCTATCTGACCGACGCCGGCGCCGGCGACCAGTCCGCCTCCGAGGACGGCAAGCCGTTCACCGGCAAGACCACCTCGATGCTGTGGCTGAAATCGATCGACGTGCAGCCGTCCGCGCGCGCCACCACCATCGTGGCCTTCGGCAATTCCATCACCGACGGAACCTGCTCCACGCTCGATGCCCACGACCGCTGGGAGGACGCCTTGGCGGAGCGCTTCGCGCTGCGCAAGAAGGTCGCCCATGCGGTGATCAATGAAGGGATCGGCGGCAACACGGTCACCGGCGGCCCCGACATGAAGCCGCCGCTCAACAGCCCGTCCGGCGTCGAGCGCCTCGACCGCGACGTGCTGTCCCATGCGGGCCTGAGCCACGTGATCCTGTTCCTGGGCACCAACGACATCCGGCGCGAAGCGTCCGCCGATCAGGTCATCGCCGGCATGAAGGACATCATCGCGCGCGTGAAGCAGAAGGGCATCAAGATCATCGGCGTGACCATCATTCCGCGCGACACGACGGTGCCCGGCATCGCCGATACCGGCTGGAGCGACGCCAAGACCAAGATCAGGAACGAGGTCAACGACTGGATCCGCAAGCAGGCGGGCTTCGACGCGGTGCTCGATTTCGACAAGCTCGTGCGCGACCAAGGCAACCCCGACATCATCAACCCGGCCCTCGACTGCAGCGACGGCGTCCATCCTTCGCCGTACGGCTATTTCGTGCTCGGCAAGTCGATCGACCTTGGCGTTTTCCGGGGCAGATAGCCCCCGCCGGGCGCCGCCGAATGCATTCGATCGGGGAAGCGCCGTGGCTGGGTCGCCACGGCTTTCACTCCCTCTCCATCGCAAGTCGGCCGCCCGGCTTGCGGATTTCTAGCTGACGAAGTCGTGATCAAGAATCGCGAAGCCTCCAGTTCAAGAGCACCTATTTATAAACGCGTCGGCGGCCTGTAAAATCCTCCGGCGGGTTGCTGCGCCATGCGATAGGTGCGGGAAGGCGATCCGCGATGGAGGGAAGCCGCACCAGGAGGCTCAATGGAGCTGCAAACGCAAGGAGTAAGAAAGTATCCTCCGACATCGGGGTTGCTCGCTTCATCGGCCGGGCTTGGCTGGTCGACGATATCCGTGGAGCTGCGATCTCATGGGGTCACGGAAGCGCCGGCGATCGTTCCACAGCATGTGGAGATTTGCCTGGTCGTTGCCGGCAACGAAGACGGCCTCGTAAGGCGCGCTGGAGCAGGATTCTGCCAGGAGGCGCTGCCGAAAACCGGTGCGATCTGGTTGAGCCCGGCCGGGGTCGGCAAGGAGATCGTGATAACCGCCCCAATCCCCCAAACAATGCATCTGTACCTGCCCACGGCGCTGTTCGATCGATTGCAAGACGACTTCAATCTTCCGCTCGCGCCCGCCCATTCGATCCGTCTTGCTGTCGGCATCGGCGACGACGTCATCGAGCAGGTTGGGCGTTCAATCCTTTCCGAGCTTGCAGCCGAGACGGCCGCCGGCCGCATGTATGTGGAGACCGCCTCCCTGATGCTCGCCGCCAGGCTTATTCACAAATATTGCGATTGCGGATCATCTGCGCCCATCGCACTCGATGCGCATCCGCTCGATCATGTTCGCTTGCGCCGGGTCCTCGATTACATTTCGGCAAATGTCGATGACGACATCACGCTCACCGATTTGGCCCGGGTCGGCGGGCAGAGTCCGTTCCATTTCGCCCGCAAGTTCACGCTCGCCATGGGGGTGTCGCCGAAACGCTATGTCAGCCGGATGCGGTTGGACAGGGCCATGGCCGAATTGGCGGCGGGCAGATTGCCGCTTGCACAGATAGCCCTCAATGCAGGCTTCTCCTCGCAGGCCAGCTTCACGCGCGCGTTTCGTCGTGCAACCAGCATGACGCCGCGGGAATACCGGCGCCGACGGCGCTAGCGCGGGCCTTCCACGCGCGGTCGCGTGGCCGGCAAGAGCGGTCAAAACAACCGCAAGCAGGGGACAGACGGCAGCCGCGGCGCGTGTTCTCAATTCCGCGCGCAGTCGCGCTACGTCTCTTGCAAGGAACAATACCGTGGCAACCGCCGAAATATCCTATTCCGGTCTCGACGCCCTTCTGACTCCAGAACAGAGTGCCCTCATCCTCGTCGATCATCAGGGATTTCAGTTCGCCAACCTGCACAGTCACGAGCCGCAGCTCGTCGTCAACAACGTCGTCGCCTTGGCGAAGACCGCAAAGCTGTTTGGCGTGCCCACGATCCTTACGACGGTTCTGGAGGAACGCGGCGGCTACATCATCAAGGGAATCCAAGACGTATTCCCCGAGCAGAAGCCGATCAACCGCACCTTCATCAACGCTTGGCAGGACAAGCGGCTCGTGGAGGCCGTGAAGAAAACAGGCCGAAAGAAGCTGGTTTTTGCGGCTCTATGGACGGAGGTCTGCCTTGCCATGCCGGCGCTGCAAGCTCGCGGCGAGGGCTACGACGTGTTCGCGGTTACCGACGCGTCCGGCGGGGTATCAGCTGAAGCGCATGCGATGGGCGTGGAGCGGATGATCCAGGCCGGCATCAAGCCGATCACTTGGCTCGCCGTGCTGTGCGAATGGCAGCGCGATTGGGCGCGCCAGGAGAAGTTCAACGAGCTTGGGGCGATCCTGCTGGAACATGGAGGCAGCTCGGGCGTGGCCTTCGCGTGGGAAACGCAACTCCTTGCCGGCGCCGGCAAGGCAGGGTGACCGCCAAAAAGAGCGACGCTATGATTGGAGCGCAAAGGCGCTCCGTCAAGGCGGAGCCAGGTTCTCCTGCCAAGCAACGAATTGACGAGGAAGCAGCCATGGGCATGTCGAGACGCAACGTTTTGGCGGCGGGCGGCAAGGCGGCGGTGATCGCGATGGCCGCTGCGCCGCGCGCGGGCCTGGCCCAGTCGCCATCGGCGCAGCCTTCGCCGGACCTGATCGTGCACAACGCCAAGGTAACGACGCTGCAAGGCGGCGCTCTGGAGGCGCAGGCCTTTGCGGTTCGAGGCGAAAGGATTCTCGCGGTCGGCGGCGAGGCTGAGATCATGGCCCTGAGAGCCGCCAACACCCGTCTGATCGACGCCGGCGGCCGGCGGGTCGTCCCCGGGCTCAACGACGACCACTTCCACATCGTGCGCGGCGGACGCGACTACAATCTCGAGCTTCGCTGGGATGGAGTTCGAACTCGCTTCAGCGCGGCCTGCAGATGATCCAGGAGCAGGCAATGCGCACGCCCAAGGGTCAATGGGTGCGCGTGATGGGCGGCTGGTCTCCATATCAGTTCAAAGAGAGGAGGATGCCAACGATCGCCGAGCTGAACGACGCCGCCGCGGACACTCCGGTCTATGTGGTGTTCGCTTACAGCGAGGGCCTGCTCAACAAAGCTGGCGTCGCGGCCCTTGGGCTCACGCCCGCCACCAAGCCGTCGGGCGGCAGCACCGAGTTTGTGGACGGCGGTGCCATCTTTCGCCAGCCGCCCGCCGTGTATGCAGGGATCGCCAGGCTGCCGCTGCTGTCGGACGAAGATAAGCTCAACTCAACCCAGCATTACTTGCGCGAGCTGAGCCGCTTTGGCCTGACCAGCGCGATCGATGCGGGCGCCACCGGCACGCCTTATCCGGGCGACTATCGGGCGATGGAGACGCTCGCGGGCAGGTCCAAGTTTCCGATCCGCATATCAAACCTCTTGTTCTCGCAGCAACCCGGAACCGAGCGCGAGTTCTATGAGAAATTGAGCGGCGAGGACAAGCGCAGCGTCAATCGGGCCGCGTCGAGGCTGAACGGCTACGTTTTCGACGGCGCCGGGGAAGTTCTGGTCTGGTCGGCGGCGGACTTCGAGGACTTCATGGCCCCGCGTGTCGAGCTCGGCCCGCAGATGGAGCGGGATCTTGCCAACGTGACGCGGTTCGTCGCCGAGAAACAGTGGCCGATCCGGCAACATGCGACTTACGACGAGTTGATCACGCGAATCCTGGACGTGTTCGAGCCGATCTTCAAGGAGACCGGCTATAAGGCGCGCTGGGGCATCGATCACGCCGAGACCATCACGCCGCGCAATATCGCGCGCATCAAACAGATGGGTGGCGGCATCGCGATCCAGGACCGGTTGGCGTATGCGGGCGAGTCCTTCAAGGAGCGCTACGGCGCGGAGGCCGCGTCGCACGCTCCGCCCATCCGGCAAATGCTGGACGCGGGGCTCAACGTTGGCGCGGGAACCGACGCGACCCGCGTCGCGAGCTACAATCCCTGGATCTCGCTTTACTGGATGGTGTCGGGCAAGACCGTGGGCGGCACCGAGCTCGCTTCACCGGAGAACCGGTTGTCGCGCGTGGAGGCACTGCGGCTCTACACCGTCGGCAGCGCGTGGTTCACCGGCGAAGACGACGTGAAGGGGCGGATCGCCCCCGGACAGCTCGCCGACTTCGCGGTCCTCTCGGCCGATTACATGACGGTGCCGGAGGAGCAAATCCGCAGGATCGAGTTGGTTCTGACGGTGACCGGCGGAGACGTTGTCTACTCCGCCGGCCCGTTCGCCGCATCTACCCCCGAACCGCTGCCGCCGGTCAGCCCGGCGTGGTCCCCGGTGGCTGCATTCGGAGGCTATCAGCGATAGCCGACAATGGAAGGGCGAAGCAGATATGAGGAATTATATCGCCAGGACGGCCCCATCGAGTTTGAGACGCGCCGCCGGTAGGCAGATGGATTTTGGCGACGGGACGGCCTGGTTGCCGCGGAGGAGGACGGGTTCACGCGTGTCCCGTTAGGTTGACACATGGAGCTGCAGACACACGGAGCGAGAAAGTATCCGACCTCGGTACTCCTGCGGTCTTCCGCGGGCCTTGGATGGTCGGCGATCACCGCGGAGTTGCGGTCGCACGGCGTAAGCGAGACGCCGGCGATCGTTCCGCAGAATGTGGAGCT
This sequence comes from uncultured Alphaproteobacteria bacterium, assembly GCA_963725185.1. Taxonomy (GTDB): domain Bacteria; phylum Pseudomonadota; class Alphaproteobacteria; order Rhizobiales; family Xanthobacteraceae; genus VAZQ01. The sequence continues at coordinate 91,160 of CAVRXO010000006.1, read as the reverse complement.
GTGTCTTGCAGTCGCCGGTTACGACGATGGGCTTGTGGTTCGCACCGGCGCCGGGCAACGCCAGGAGGCCAGGCCGTCGACCGGGGCCATCTGGCTGTCGCCTGTCGGCGTCGGCGACAACGTGATCGCGATCAAGGCTCCTATTCCGACGACGCTGCACCTCTATCTGCCAGCCGCGCTGTTCCGCAGGCTGGCCGATGACTTCAATCTCCCGGGAGCGCCGGCACACTCCATCCGTTACGTCGCTGGCGTGCGGGACGAGGTCATCAATCAAATCGGACTCTCGATAATCTCGGCCATGACGGACGAGACTGCGGCTGGACGGATGTTCGTTGAAACAGCTTCCGCAACGCTTGCCGCGCGGCTGCTTCAAAGATACTGCGACAGCGGAAGCGCCAAATCCTGTGAACCCGGCGCGCATGGCCTCGACCAGGCCAGGCTGCGTCGCGTTCTCGATTACATTGCAACGAACCTCGGCAACGAGATCACGCTGGCTCAATTGGCCGGAGTCGCGGGCCTCAGCGTGTTCCATTTTGCGCGCACGTTTACCCGGGCAATGGGCGTCTCGCCCCATCGCTATGTCAGCCGCATGCGGTTGGAGAACGCGATGGCGGAGATCGCCGCTGGCAAGCTGTCCCTGGCGGAGATCGCCTTCAACGCCGGTTTCTCGTCGCAGGCAAGCTTTACACGGGCATTCTATCGGTTGAGCGGATTGACGCCGGGAGAATACCGGACGCTCCGGTAGCGGGCGACGGGGCAGATCCTTCGCGCGCGATAGGCGCAAGAGCGCACAAAACACAGCAAGAACGGGAAAGACATGCGCCCGCGTGGCCGCCTATGCTGGCCATGGAAACCGCCCGGTCTCGCCCCTCAGGCTTGTCGGCGTGCCGCAGCGAGTGAGACCCGAACGCGGCCCGGGAGCCGAGTTTGCTTGAAGCTTGGTTTTCGCCTATTAGCCGAGCGAGCACGAGATCAGGACAGTGAGCGGCAGACCATGGCAGACTTAGGACGGATAGCGTCTCCGGCAGAAGAAATTGCCGGTCACGGCCTCTTGCACAGGCGTGCCTTGCTTGGCGGCGGCGTAGCCTTCGCCGGCGCCGTAGGTCTTGGCGCCGGGCCTGCGACAACGGCCGCAGCCGAACCGTTGATTGATTCCCCTTGGGGACTTGCGCCGGGTGATCCGGTTCCCGCGTACCAAGTGCCGTCGAAGTTCGCCAAGAATGTCGTGCGAACGCTTTCGAATCCCAATTTTGAGCCACGCACCTCGCAATCGCGGACGCCGCACCAGCTGCTTGACGGAGCGATCACACCGAACGGCGTGTTCTTCACCATCGTGCACGACGGCGTTCCGGAAGTCGATCCGAGTGGGCATCAGCTCCTCATCCACGGACTCGTCAAACGCCCGCTGATCTTCAGCTACGAAGCGCTGCTACGTTATCCCATGACCTCGCGTGTCGCGTTCATCGAATGCGGTGGCAACAGCGCGGGGTTGTTTTCGCCGCAGCCGCTGCAGGCCGACGTGCAGGCGCTGCACGGGCTCGTGTCCTGCGCCGAATGGACCGGCGTCAAATTGTCGACGCTGCTCGAAGAGAGCGGCATTGATCCGAAGGCCAAATGGTTCGTCGGCGAGGGCGCCGATGCCGCGCATGTGATGCGCAGCGTTCCGCTCGCCAAGGCCCTCGATGACACACTCATCGCGCTTTACCAGAACGGCGAGCCGCTGATGCCGGGGAATGGCTATCCGATGCGCCTGCTGCTTCCCGGCTACGAAGGCAACATGAACATAAAGTATCTGCGGCGGATCAAGCTCCTGCCGGAGCCGGCCATGACCTATTGGGAATTGCAGGTCTATACGGAGCCTCTGCCGAACGGCAAAGCGTACCAGTTCTATTTCGTGAACGAGGTCAAATCGTTCATCACCAAGCCTTCTCCAGGCGTGTCGCTCCAACAGCCCGGTCTGTACGAGATTTCGGGTGTCGCCTATTCGGGCAAAGGCCGGATCTCCAAGGTGATGGTGTCCGCCGATGGCGGCCAGAGCTGGGGCGAGGCCGCGCTGCAGGAACCTGTGCTGAGCATGGCCTTCACGCGGTTCCGCATGCCTTGGCGTTGGAACGGTGGCCCTGCCACCCTGCAAAGCCGCGCGTGGGATGAGGACGGCAACGCACAGCCGACACGCGCCCAATTCGTCGCGGCGCGCGGCGAGCTGCCCTCGGTCCCGCCGGTTCTCGCCTTCGGGAATCATCATTTCAATGCGATCACCAGTTGGGCGATCGACCAAAAGGGGCAGGTCACTCATGCGTATGCATAGGCTCCTTCTGCTGTCCGGTCTGTGGATGCTCTGCCTTCACGCCGGCGTGTCGGTCGCGCAGAGCCCGAATCTCGGCCAGCCGATCGCTTCCGCCGACACGTCGCGATGGGATATCGACATCGAGCCCAGCGGCGCAGGGCTGCCCGCGGGCAGCGGGACATCCGAGCAGGGGGCCGCGATCTTTGCCGAGCAGTGCTCCGCCTGCCACGGCGAGGGTGGCCGGGGCGCGACGACGACGACGAGCGGCGCACCAGCCGCTCCTCCCGTGGTCAGCGATGTGAAGCGAAACGGCATCGATGATACGACGCTGACGATGGCCAACTTCTGGCCCTACGCCACGACGCTCTTCGACTACATCCGGCGGTCGATGCCTTGGACGTCGCCGCGATCGCTGACCGACGATCAGGTCTACGCGCTGACTGCCTATATTCTGGCGCAGAATAAGTTGACCGACGCGAAGCAGGTGATGGACGCCCAGACACTGCCGCAAGTGCAAATGCCCAACCGCAATGGATTCGTTCCTCGCTTTCCCGAGAGGATGCCGCACGAATAGCCGGCGTTCATGAGCGGCACGCAACATGGCGGAGGCAACACACATCGCCTCGACCAAGCCGGGTCGCGTTCTCGATTACATTGCAATGAACCTTGACGCTGGCTCAATTGGCCGGAGTCACCGGCCTCGGCGTATTCCATTTTGCACGCACGTTTACCCGCGCAATGCGACGGCGCAGGTCATTTAGACGCGGTAGAGCGCAAGAGCGCTCAAAGCCGTAGCAAGAGCGCTCAAAACCATAGCAAGAACGGGAAAGACAAGCGCCCGCGTGACCGCCTAGCTTGGCCATGAGAGCTGCCCGGTCTCCCGTCGCCGTGTCGCGTCACTCAGGCTTGTCGATGTGCCGCGGCGAACGAGACCCGGACGCGGCCCAACGCAAGAGGCATGTCATGACCGCCAAGACATCCGAAGAAACCCGCAACGAACAGGTCATCCGCTCTCTCTATTCGCTGGCGGAGGGCAACGCGAAAAACACATCCAAGTTCGTATCGATGTTCACCGACGACGGGTACTTCTACGACGTGAGTGCGGGAAAGAAATACTTCGGCGCCGAAATTGGCGTGACAGTCGATGTGTATGCGGCCGCATTTCCGGACATGCACAGAGAGCTCTATGCTATGCGCAGCTTCGGCGACCATGTCCTCGTGGAGTTGTCGCTCAACGGTACGCACAAAGGCGACCTCGTGCTGCCGGCGGGTACGATTTCTCCCACCGGAAAGGAAATGCATGCGCCTTGCTGCGACGTATTCCGCCTCAAGGACGGCATGGTCTTCTCGTTCCACTGCTACGTAGCGGTGCCCATTCTTCTGGAGCAGCTTGGAGTGTTCATGAATCTCCAAGCGGCCCTGCGGCACTGATCGGAACGGCCCGCGATGTCGCCCCGCCGATGATCTTTGCCGTTGGCCGTCAGGAAGCCAAATATTACCTGATATTTCTGCATTCCATTCCCGAAAGGCCGCTGTCTCCGGAAGTGGTGGAACTCCACGCCGCCCATTTGGCGGAGCTTGATGACAGCGGAAAGCTCGTGATGGCCGGCCCGCTCGTGGAGCGCGCGGGCGGCCTGATCGTGCTGCGAACCGGAAGCGTGGCCGAAGCGATCGCGATCGCGGAGGAAGATCCCATGGTGCGCGGCGCCTACCAGACCTACGAGCTCGGCACCTGGCTCATGAGCAACCGGCAAAACGAGTATCGCCCCAGCATCCAGCCGGCTGCGCACCAATGAGCGCACAACCGATTCGAATTGGATATTGCCTGTCTCTGACAGGCCCGCTGGCCTCCAACGGCAAGACGGCTCGGCTCACCCATCAGATCTGGGAGCAAGCGATGTAAATCGAAAAGGCGGACTGCTCGGCCGGCCGGTCCAGATGATCTGCATCGATGATGAAACCAATCCGAAGCTCGTGGCGGACATCTACAAGCGCCTGCTCGACGATGAAAAAGTCGATTTGGTGATCGGAGGATACGGAGACAATTCGGTCGCGCCGGCGATGCCGCTGATCATGGAGCGAAACCGGTATCTGGTTGCGTTGATGGCGCTCGCCGTGAACGCGTCTTTTGGCTACTCGAACTATTTTGTGATGATCCCGACCGGACCCAACCCGAGCGAGGCCCTCACGGAAGGCTTCTTCGAGCTGGCGGCGAAGCAATCGCCGCGGCCGGAGTCGATGGCGATCCTGGCCGCCGACGCGCCATTTTCGAAGAGCCCGGTCCTGGGCGCGAAGGCGCACGCGGACAAGCATCGGTTTCAAGGTCGTTTCGGACGCCAGATATCCGCTCTCGGCGACGGATCTTGCCCCGTTCATCAGCGAGCCTAAAACAAATCAATCCGGACATACTGTTTCTCTGCTCGTATCTCAACGATTCGGCTGCTCTCCTTCGCGCCATCGACGAGGTGGGACTTGAGCCGAAAATGGTGGGCGGAGCGATGATTGGTCCGCAAAACGGAGCGATCAAGGCGCAGCTTGGTCCGCTTTTGAACGGGCTCGTCAACTACGAGTATTGGCTGCCGGTGCCGAAGATGATGTATCCCGGCGTCGCGGAAATGATGGCGGAATATCAGTCGCTCGCACAAAACGCGGGCGCCGACCCGCTGGGTTACTATGTCGCCCCGCAGGCTTACGCTCAGATGCAGGTTGTCGAGCAAGCGATAGCCGGGCACCGGCTCGCTTGACGATGCTAAGCTGGCGCAGTTCACGCGCGACAGCTTGTTCAAGACCGTTGTCGGCGACGTCAAATTCGGGAAAGGCGGCGGCTGGTCGCGAGGCGCGCGTCCTCGAGGTGCAATACCAGAACATCAAAGGCGCCGATCTGTCGGATTTCAAGGACGCCACGACGCAGGCGGTGGTGTGGCCGTCGAGTCTCGCCTCAGGCGCGCTCATCTATCCCTACGCGAAGGCAAAACGGAGCGTCTAAGGCGCGGCAGCGGACTTCGTTCCTCGGGTCAGGGCCGTTCTGGCTTGGCGCCGCTGTCATCGTAAACGCGAGCAAACCGGCATGCCTGACACGCAACGCATCGATGTGCACCACCACCTGGCATCGCCGGGTTGGCTGCAGGCCATGCAGCTGATCGGCGTCGAAGATCCGGTGATCGCGAGTTGGTCGGTGCAGAGGTCGCTCGACGATATGGACAAGGGCGGCGTTGCCACCGCGATCCTTTCGGGCAATGTCCCGCAGGTGCGCCCGCTCGGGAGGGAGGCAGCGGCCCGTATCGCGCGCCAGTCCAACGAGTACGCAAAGCAGCTCGCGAGAGATCATCCGGGCAGGTTCGGCGTCTTCGCCATGCTGCCGCTGCCGCACATCGAGGAGAGCCTGAAGGAGATCGCTTATGCCCTCGATACGCTCAAGGCGGACGGCATCGGCATCTTGACCAATTACGGCGACAAATGGCTCGGCTACGCGTATTTCGATCCGATCTGGGACGAGCTCAACCGCCGCGGGGCGACCGTGTACACCCATCCGGCGGACGCCAGTTGCTGCGTCAATCTTGTCCAAGGCCTGCCACCTACGGCGGTCGAGTGGGGCGCCGACACGACGCGCAGCATCACCAGCCTTATTTTCAGCGGCACCTCGCAGAAATACCCGGACATCAATTGGATCTTCTCGCACGGCGGCGGCGGGCTGACCGCCTTCGCCGAGCGCCTCCTGGTGCAGATGGTTGCGACTCCGCCCTATCGCGGCCGCTTCACCCGCGAAACGGTTCAGGCCGAGCTCGATCGCTTCCACTACGATACCGCGCAAGTCTCGCTGGGTGGAACATTGGCCGCGCTCGCCAAGCTGGTTCCGGTGTCGCAGATCGTGTACGGCAGCGATTTTCCGTATCGCACCGCCGCCGAGCATTCCAAGGGCGTCGACGCCATATTCGACGGAGCCGATCGCAAGCGGGTGAACCACGAAAACGCGTTGCGCATCCTGCCGCGGCTGGGCAGTGCCGGACCGCTTGACCCCCGCAGTCTGAGGTAAGGCAATGATGGTTCCGGAGACGGTTTGCCGGACTCAAAGGGATCACGATTGGAGGCCGGTCAGTTTCGGAGAAATTCGCAAGTTTTCCGGACGTCTCAAGCCCTTGCTCCCCGAATAGTACGGGATCAATATGGGCGCCGATCCAGAAGGTGGCAAAAGCAACAGCCAGCCGTGTCATCAAAGACTTTATCCCTGGATCGCATCGCTGCGCGATGCCATTGCGCTGCGGATCTTGATCGATCGAGTGTCTGTCGGAGGAGTGTGCAGTGCCGACGCCAACCGCTCGAAGGCTTCATTCGCCGGAGGATCAAATGTCTCGGACTATTCGTGTGAGGGCGTTCATGCTGTTCGTTGCCCTCTGCCTGGCGCCGTCCGCCTCCAGAGCTCAACCGGCGCCGGGAGCACCGCCCGCGGTTGGAGTTGTCCGCGCAGAGCGCCAGCAGATCACCCAGACCGACGAGTTCATCGGCCGGATCCAGGCGGTCAGTCGCGTCGCCCTCGTCGCGCGGGTAACCGGGTTCCTCGAAAAGCGGCTATTTGTTGAAGGGACCGAGGTCAAGAAGGATGCGCTGCTCTACCAGATCGAACAGCCGCCGTTTCAAGCCCAGGTGGACGCCAACAAGGCAATTGTGGATCAGCTGGAGGCGCAGCACCGCAACGCGCAGGCTTCGCTCGACCGCGCCCAGGATCTGCTGTCCAAGTCTGCCGGCCCGCAATCAACTGTCGATTCCACCCTTGCCGCCGAGCGCGCCCTGGCGGCGCAGATCGAAGGCGCGCAGGCGCAGCTCAAGACGGCTCAGATCAATCTCGGTTATACCGATATCCGCGCCCCCATCGAGGGCAGGATCACCAGCACCGCGATCACCGAAGGCAATGTGGTCTCGCCGACCAGCGGGACCTTGGCGACCATCGTCAGCCAGGATCCGATGTATGTGATCTTTTCCATCGCGCAGCGGACCGGGCTTGATCTGCGCAACCGCTACGCCGCGAAGGGCGGATTTGCCGCGGTGGTGCTGAAGCTGCGCCTGCCGGACGGGCGAACCTACGGACAGGAGGGCAAGCTCAACTACGTCTCGCCGACAGTGGCCGAAAATACCGACACCGATGTCTTGCGCGGCGAGATTCCCAATCCGCTGCTGCCGGGCATGAAGTCGGGCGAGGTCGGCTCGCGCGAGCTGGCCGATGGCGAATTTGTGACGGTATTTCTGGAGGGCGTGCAGCCGATCGAGGTCCTGGGGGTGCCGCGTGCCGCGGTCTTGTCCGACCAGCAGGGAGATTATGTCTATGTGGTCGATGGGCAGGGCAAGGCGCAGGTGCGCCGCGTCCAGCTCGGCCAGTCGACCCCCTCGACCGCGGTCATATCTTCCGGGCTCAACGAAGGCGATCTCGTGATCAGCGAAGGTCTGCAGCGGGTGCGGCCCGGTGCGGCGGTATCGGCTGGTCCGGCGAGTTCTGCGCCGGCAGTCTCGCCGTCAGACGGGCAGAGCGGGGCGGCGGGCGCAAAGCCGCCGGCTGCCGCCGGAAACGGAACGCAGCCATGATCTCGGACATCTTTGTCGCCCGTCCAAGGCTCGCCGTCGTCATCGCGATCGTCATAACGATCGCGGGCGCGCTCGCCGCGACGCGTATTCCGGTCGCGCAGTTTCCCGACATCGTGCCGCCGCAGGTGGTCGTGTCGGGCATCTACCCGGGCGCTTCAGCCGACGTCGTGGAATCAAGCGTCGCGCAGCCCATCGAGGCGCAAGTGGTCGGCGTCGACAAGATGATCTACATGAAATCGACGAGCGGGGATGACGGCAGCTATAACCTGACCGTCAGCTTTCTGCTCGGCAGCGATCCCGACATCGACACCGTGAACGTCAACAATCGGGTGCAGACCGCGCTCGCCAAGCTCCCCGTCGAGGTTCAGCAGGAAGGATTGACGGTCCAAAAAAAGTCGTCGGCGATCCTGCAGTTCATCGCGCTCTATAGCGAAGGTGCAAAGCAGGATCCGCTGTTCATCACCAACTATGCTGTGATCAATATCTTGGATGTGCTCTCCCGCGTCCCCGGCGTGGGCCAGGCTTCGCTGTTCGGCACCCTGAACTATTCGATGCGCATCTGGTTCGATACCAAGCGCCTCGACAACCTGACCCTGACGCCGGCCGACGTGATCAACGCGATCCAGGCGCAGAACGTTCAGGCGCCGGTCGGTCGCATCGGCGCGCGGCCGATCGGGAACGACCAGCAATTCCAGATGAACGTGCAGACCCAGGGCCGCCTGAGCACGCCCGAGCAGTTCGGGAACATCGTGCTGCGCGCCAACCCGGACGGGTCGATCCTGCGGGTTCATGACGTGGCGCGGGTCGAGCTCGGGGCGCAGAACCAGGATGTGGAGTCGCGCATCAACGGCCAGCCTGCGGTCGGCATCCGCATCACGCTCTCGCCCGGCGCGAACGCGATCGAGACTGCCGGCAGCGTCAAGGCGGCCATGGACCGCTTGAGCAAGCAGTTTCCCCCAGGACTCAAGTACCTCGTCAATTACGACACCACGACATTTGTCCTGGACACGGTGCACGACGTGCTCGTCACCCTGGTCATTGCCTTTGCGCTGGTCGTGCTGGTGGTCTTCCTTTTTCTCGGCAGCATCCGCGCGACGCTCATTCCAGCGATTGCGGTGCCGGTCAGCCTGATCGGCAGCTTCGCTGTGCTGCTGCTGATGGGCTACTCGGCCAATACGATCTCGCTGCTCGCCATGGTGCTCGCGATCGGCATTTTGGTGGATGACGCCATCGTCGTGGTCGAGAATGTCGAGCGGGTCCTGGAGGAGGAACCCGAGCTCTCGCCGGCCGCGGCAACCAACAAGGCGATGGCCGAGATCACCGCCCCGATCATCGCGATCACGCTGGTTCTTTTGTCCGTGTTCGTGCCGGTTGCGTTCATCCCCGGCGTCTCCGGAACGCTGTTCCGGCAGTTCGCGGTGACGATCAGCGTCGCCATGGTGATTTCGGCCCTCAACGCGCTGACGCTCTCGCCGGCGCTGTGTGCGGTGTTTCTGCGCCACCAGGGACGCAGGCGCGGCCCCCTGGGGTGGATACTGCGCCGGATCGACGACGTCCGCGACGGCTATGCGGCCGTGGTCACCCGGCTGGTGCGAATCTCGATTTTCGGCACTGTGCTGATTCTCGTGTGCGGCGCGGGCATCTATCTGGCTTCGCTGCGGACCCCGACCGGCTTTCTTCCGGAGGAGGATCAAGGCGCCTTCTTCATCTCCATGCAATTGCCGGATGGCGCGTCGGTCTCGCGTACCAGCGAGGCAGCCAAGGGGATCGAAGCGCTCTTGAAATCGATGCCTCAGGTCCAGAACGTCTTTACCGTGCTTGGCTTTTCAATTCTCGACGGTGTCAACGAGCCGAATGCGGCGCTGGTCGTGCCCACCCTTAAGCCTTTCGCCGAACGCGCCGGCGTGGCCAACTCCGCTCAGACCCTCATCGCAAGAGTATTCGGACAAGGCCAGCAGGTCCGCACCGCAACCGTCATCCCGTTTAATCTGCCGCCCATCATCGGCTTGTCGACGACGGGCGGATTTGAATATGAGCTTGAAGGACTGCAGGGCCAGGAGCCGGCCGCGATGAACAGCGTGATGCAGGGGCTTGTCGCCAATGCCAATCGCGACCCGCAACTCGCCCGGGTCTTCTCCACTTTCACAGCCAGCAATCCATCGATCTATCTCGACATCGACCGCGAAAAAGCCCAGGCGCTCGGACTGGCCATGAGCGACGTCTTTGGCGCGTTGCAGGCGACGCTGGGCGGCGTCTACATCAACAATTTCAATCTGCTCGGCCGCATCTGGCAGGTCAACATCGAGGGCGACGCCGCCGACCGCGGCGACGTGTCGTCGCTGTGGCAGATCTACGTCCGAAACAAATACGGCGCCTCCGTGCCGCTGCGGTCGATCGCCGACGCGCGTGTCGTCGTCGGACCACAGGTGATCACGCGTTACAACAACTATCGCGCAATTCCGATCCAGGGCGGTCCCGCGCCCGGCGTCTCGTCCGGCAGCGCGCTCGCCGCGATGGCGCAGGTGTCGCAGCAGACCCTTCCGCCCGGATACGATTACGAATGGACCGGGACCGCCTATCAGGAGGTGGCGGCGGCCGGCCAGACCGGGGCCATACTCGGCCTCTCGGTGCTGTTTGCCTTTCTGTTCCTGGTCGGCCTCTACGAAAGCTGGATCATACCGGTCCCCGTGCTGCTTTCGGTTCCGATCGGGGTGCTGGGGGCGTTTATCGGGATTTTCGTGGCGCACCTGTCGCTCGATCTTTATGCCGAGATAGGGCTGGTGGTGCTGATCGCGCTATCGGCCAAGAACGGCATCCTGATCGTCGAGTTTGCCAAGGATCAACGCGAGCGCGGTCTGCCCATCAGGGAGGCGGCGGTGCTCGGCGCAAGAATGCGATTCCGTGCGGTGATGATGACCTCGTTTGCATTCATCTTGGGAGTCTACCCGCTGGTGGTGGCGAATGGGGCCGCCGAAATCAGCCGCCACGGCGTGGGGACCCCCGTGTTTGCCGGGATGCTCGCCGCGAGCGCGGTCGGTCTGTTCGTGATCCCGATGCTCTATGTCACCTTCCAAAGCCTTCGTGAGCGAAGCGGAGCGCGCTTCCGGCGCAAGGACGCAAGCGGCGCAATCGCTAAGAAGGATAGCGCGTAGGACGCGTCCTACCTAGGGCGCCAGCGCAAGCGCCGGATGCCATCGGTACGTTTATCGTTGAGCGGCGGCAGGCTCGCACGACCAACCACGGGTCTGCGCAAATCCGGGTAGCTTCATGCTCGATCCGTAGGGTCGATGGATTGCGAAACGGTTGTGAGGAACCCGGCCGGGGTCAGAATTGGAATCCCCCGGAAGGGGTCGAGCACAAGCAAATCCTGATCGCCCGTCACAAGGCAATCGGCACGACCAACAACGGCCATCTCCAGCAATTTGTCGTCGTCGGGATCGCGACAGACCCTCACCAAGCCCCGATAATTCCACCTGTACGCCGCCGAGACCCAAGTCCGTCACAAATGCCCGACGTCTCGAATCATCGACGTATCTGTTGAATTTCGGCCGCGCCAGACGCGTTTCCAGTTCCTCGAGCAATTTCCTCGAGACGATCAGGGTCGCATTATCGAGCACCCAGCGGAGACAGGCAAAGGGCCTGCCGAGCGGGGAGAGAACCGCGCTGATCAGCACATTGGTATCGATAACAACCCGATCAACTCTCATCGGCCATGAGACGCTCGAGCTCCGCGTCGGTCAGGCCGCGCTCGACTGCTTCCTGCTGGATCAACGAGATCGTCCGGCGCAGACGCGCCTTGGCCTCGCGACGTATTCGGTCTTGCTCTTCGAGTTCGATCGAATTCGGTTGGCGACAGCACCACGGCCACCGGCTCGCCGTTCTCCAGCACTGTCACCGGTTCGCTCCGGACGGCCTCGATGAGTTCACGGAGCTTGATCTGTCCGGTATCGTTCGACAGCGTACGCATCGTTCGACTCCTTTGTGACGATAATAGCACCGAGTCCGGAGCCAGATAAGGGCGTGCTTTTTTGCGCCACAGGCTGCGTTTGTCCAACGTCCTGGAAAGCCAGGACTTCGCGCACCTCGCCAGCAGAAGCATAGAGATTTGAAAGCCCGGGGGCCGACGCTTGGCGCTCCGCTACCGGCATGCCTCCCGTGAGCGATATCGCTCCATTTCGACGGAGATGGGAGTCGCAGCGTGGCATATCGCGCATGGGCACAACCCCAGGTACTTAGATACCGTGGCGCGGAGAGCGCGCCATCGCTGGAAGCGAGAATGATTCGACCTTAGTTGCGGGAGACGCCGCTGGAGGCACTCTCCCACTGGTACTCGCTTCCGTCGCGGGGAAGCCGGCGTGACCTTAAGAGACTCGCGTGGATGATCCCTTTTTCAATCGCCCCCGCCGTCCGGGGAACTTGCGCACTCCTGGTCCATTCCCACCTAGGGGGTCCGCCCGAGCGCCGGATGTGCTGGGCACGTTTCTCGTTGAGCGGGCAGGCTCGCACGTGACCCTTACGCAAAGCGAGGCCAGTACGGAAATCTCGGGAAACTCGGCTCTTTTCGTGGGCACCCCATGCCGGCAAAAGCGGTCAAAACAATCGCAATTGTGGGAAAGACGCGGATCGCCCCGCGTGCGCGCATACGGATCCGTTGGGGACGGCACGAACCAAGATAACGCAACATCAATCGATGGAGGTCGTCATGTGGTTTACCGAAATGAGGACAGCGTTGTGCCTTGGAGCAGCACTGCTTCTGGGAATGCCCGCGCTGTGCCGAGCCGCCGGCGACCTCGATCAAGCGCGATTGAATGGCGCGGATAGCGAGCCGCAAAACTGGTTCACCCTGGGGCGCGATGAGAACCAAACCTATTTCTCGCCCCTCTCCACGATAAACGAAGGCAATGTCGACCGCCTCGGGTTTGCCTGGACCTACGATCTCGGCACATCGCGGGGCCAGGAGGCGACGCCGATCGTGGTCGACGGGATCATGTACACCTCCGGCACCTGGGGCTTCGTCTATGCGGTCGACGCAGCCACCGGCAGGCAGGTCTGGAAGTTTGATCCGCAGGCGGATCCGCGTGCCGCGCGCAACCCGTGCTGCGATCTCGTCAATCGAGGCGTTGCGGTCTGGAAAGGCAAGGTCTTCGTGACCTCGGTGGATGGCGTTCTCCATGCCCTCGATGCGAAGACCGGAAACCAGTTGTGGAGCACGCCCACCATCACGGACCATACCGTGTCCTATGCGAGCACGGGGGCGGTCTATATCGCCGGCAACGTCGCGGTCATCGGCAATAGCGGCTCGGACATGGATCATGGCGCGGTCCGTGGCTACGTATCGGCGTACGACGTGGATACGGGCGCGCTGAAATGGCGGGTCTACACCGTTCCGGACGCGCCCGGAAAGCCCTCCGAAACTCCCGAGCTTGCGACCGCCGAGAAGACCTGGTCCCCAATGCGCGACCCCATGTACAAGGGCGGCGGGACCGTCTGGGACGGTTTCGCCTACGACCCGACGCTCAATCTCGTCTATTTCGGGACAGCCAACGCCGCGCCCTATGACCTGCGCCAACTCGGGCCGGGCATGGGCGACGCCCTGTTCACCGCGACGATCATTGCGGTCAACGCGGATACCGGCCGAATGGCCTGGTACTTTCAAACGACCCCAGGCGACCACTGGGACTACGATTCGGTGCAGAAGCTGATCCTCACCGACCTCGATATCGGCGGGCAAAAGCACCGGGTCATCATGCAGGCGAACAAGAACGGCTTCTTTTATGTACTCGATCGCGAGACCGGGAAGCTCGTCTCCGCCAAGGACTACACTTACGTCAACTGGACCTCGGGCATCGATATGGCGACCGGGAGGCCGGTGCTCACCCCGCAAGCAGACTGGTACTCCGGCCCGAAGAACGTCTACCCGTCCTGGGCCGGCGCCCATACCTGGAACCCGATGTCGTTCAATCCGAAGACGGGACTTGTCTACATTCCGGTTGTCGACGTCCCGGCGCTCTGGGTCGATATGGTCAAGAATGGCGGCATTGTGAAGTACATCAACGGGTTCTTCACCGCCAACGGCATCTTCCCCGACGATACATACGACGCGGACGCGCTCAAGAAGGATTTCGGCCCGTTGCCGGACCTGAAATCGCTCGAGGCCACGCGCGATGTGAAGCTGGTCCGCGAGCTGATACGTGCGTGGGATCCTGTGGCCCAGAAGGTGGTCTGGGAGCACGAAACGTCATCGGGCGTCCGCGGCTATGACGGCGGGACCATGAGCACGGCCGGCAATCTGGTGTTCCAGGGCCGCGGCAGTGGCGAACTGTGGGTCTATGCCGCCGACACCGGCAAGATCCTGAAGTCGGTTCAAACCGGCAGCCACATCATGGCGGCACCGATTACCTATGCGGTCAACGGCGTTCAATACGTGGCCGTCCAGGTCGGCTACGGCGGCACCAACATTGCGGGATACACGATTCCGCCCAGCAGCGCGGCATCCAAGTACCAGAACGCGAACCGCATCATCGCCTTCAAGCTTGACGGCGGCGCCGTCCCGACCCCTCCCGTGCTCGTCGATATCCCATTTCCGAAGCCGCCGGAGACGCATGGCACGGCTGCCCAGCTTGACCTCGGCGAGGTCAAGTTCAATGAGCAATGCTCGCGTTGCCACGTATTCGGCCTCAACGTGACACCGGACCTGCGCAAGCTGCCCGCTGGCCTGCACAGCGTTTTCAAGGACATCGTGCTGGGCGGCATCCTGGCGCCGGCCGGCATGGAAAGCTTCTCCGACATCCTGAGTGAGGCCGACGTCGACGCAATCCATGCCTATCTGATCGACCAAGCCTGGCAGGGTTATAACGAGCAGCAGAAGACCCAGGGCAAGAATTAGGTCGGTGCAGCTCCACGCGGGCCGGTGACATTGTGGCCAACGACCAAGGACGCGATAAGCAACCGGCTCGCGTCAAGCGATCGGCCCCGCATGGAGGTAACCGATGCTTAGGACCGCGGGCTATTGTCGAGCGTCGGCGGCTTTAGCTGCTCGGCTTTTGCTGACTTGCTGGGCCGTCCTGAGTCCCGCCGCCGCCCATGCCACGGACGCTGCAACCTGCGGCGATTTCGAGCGCAGGTTCGACCTCATCAAGGCCGACGTTGCATCTGATCAGCTGGATTCCGCACTGTTCTCGGCCGCCGAGATGGGTTGCCAGGACCTTGCCCGAGTGCTGCTGGCAACGGGTGCTTCACTTGAGGCACGCGACCGCCTGGATGCAACACCGCTGGTGCACGCCGCACGCGCGGGCCAGCTTGCCATGACCAGGTTTCTGCTTGCTCTGGGCGCTGAAATCGATGCGCGCGACATCTCCGGCGCTACCGCGCTTTTCCATGCGGCGGATAACGAGCGACCAGCGACCGTCGCGCTGCTTCTAGCGAAGGGCGCCAACCTCGACCTCCCGGGACGTTTCGGGCTTACGCCGCTTGCGATCGCGGCCTCCAAAGGGAATGATCGCATTGTCGAGCAACTGCTTTCCCGCAACGCAGATCCGAATATCGCCGACCGGGCCGGCAAGACGGCGATGACCTATGCGGCGGTTCGCGGCTTCGCGGAGGTCGTCCGCCGCCTGCTCGACGCCGGTGTCGACGCCAAGCAGCACTACGGCGGCGATCTGACCGCGCTCATGTGGGCCGCGGGGTATGAAGACGGCGTGGGGGTTTCGGCCGCGGCAAGCGTCGTCGACCTGCTGCTCCAGGCTGGTGCGCAGCTTGACGCCGTCGATGACCGGGGCCGCACCGCCCTGATGATCGCGGCTGATCTCGGCCACGCCGAGCTGGCCGACATGCTCATCCGGCGCGGCGCTGATCGGAATTTGCGCGACAAGGCCGGCAAGACCGCGCTCGATTTGGCCGCGAGCGACACCGTGCGTCGCGTGCTTGCGCCGGTTCGGCGAACGGGCCTCGCGGGCCCGAGCGCCCCCTAGTCAAGACGAGGCCGCGGCGGAAGTAGCGGCAGCTCGGTTCTTTTCGTGGAGATCCCATGCCAGCAAAAGCGGTCAAAACAACCGCAAGCAGGGAAAAGACGCGGATCGCGCCGCGTGCTCGCTTGCTGATCCGTTGCGGACAGCGGCGCCGCAGTAGCGCGCATTGGCCGGCTTCCGTCCCGGCGAACCCACCCAAAGCAGGCACACCATGAGCAGTTTCGGCGAGCGGATGCAGGTCCTTTTGGACCGCGTGGCAAGCGGCCAGTCGGGCGGGCGCGATTTCCTGATGGGCGTGAGCGCGGCCGGTCTTTCCGGCGGACTTTCGGCCGCGACCGTGCAGCAGGCGCTGACCGCCGGCGAGACCCAGACGCTCAAACAAGCGAACGCCAAGCGCGCCTATGACTATATCGTCATCGGGAGCGGTGCGTCGGGCTCGATCATTGCGGGCGAGCTCTCCAAGACGGGCGCCGACGTCCTGGTCGTGGAGTCGGGAGGCGAGGATGCCGGCACGACGATCAGCAATCCCAGCATCTGGTTCTACAATGTCGGGGGTCCGTTCGACTGGGCGCTGCCGATAGCGCCGGTTCCTCAACTGAACAACCGCCAATTCAACATGGCGCTCGGGCGCGTCGTCGGCGGCGGCAGCTCCGTCAACGCGATGGTGTGGGCGCGCGGCTCAGAGGCAGATTACGACAGCTGGGAGCGCAACGGCGCCGCAGGTTGGGCCTTCAAGGACGTGCTGCCCACGTTCAAAGCCCAGGAGGACTGGGAAGGCGGCGCCAACGATTGGCGCGGGGAAGGCGGCCCCGTCCACATCTGCACGCCGGGCGATCCGCATCCCACCACGCTGGCGTTTCTCGAAGCCGCGCGGCAAATGGGCTTTCCTATTATCGACGATATGAACGGCCCGATGCGGGCGGGTGCCGGCTACATCAACATGAACATTGCCGCCGACGGCTCGCGGGTCAGCTCGGCGCGCGCTTTCCTGCGGCCGAATCTCGGCCGTCCCAACCTCACCCTGCTCTTGAACACCCACGCGACGAGAATCCTCTTCGATGGTGACCGTGCCAGCGGGGTCGAGATCGTCAGCGGCGAGGTCGCGCGGACCGTCGAGGCGACGCGTGAGGTGATCCTGGCGGCCGGCACCATCCACAGCGCCAAGCTGCTGATGCTATCGGGCGTGGGCGACGCGACGGAGCTGCGGAAGCGGGGGATCGTTGCCGTCGCCGATCTGCGCGGCGTTGGCCGGAACCTGCAGGACCATGTGCTCGTCTCCGGCGTGGTCTATCGGTATCGGGGGATAATTCCCGACCGTCCCACGGACAGCAACGGGGTCGAGGCCGAGGTCTATCTGTCGAGTGGGGTGGACAACCATCCGACCGACATCAGCCTTGTGCTCGAGCAATTCCCGATCGCAACGCCGGAAGCGGCGGCCCGGTTTGCCGCGCCTCCGAAAGAAGGTTTCACGATCGCGCCGGCGCTGGTTCAGCCTACGAGCCGCGGGCAGATACGGCTGGCGAGCGCAGACTGGCGCGATGCGCCCGTGATCGAGGCCAACCATCTGGGCACTGATCACGACATGAATGCGATCGTAAAGGCAATCGAGGTGGCCCGAGAGCTGGGCCGTCAGTCCGCGTTCGATCGAATGCGCGAGGCCGAGGTCGTTCCGGGCCCGCACGCGACCAGCCGGCAGGACGCGATTGATCTCGCGAGGACCGCTTCGGCCAGCTTTGGCCACGCCGTGGGCACCGCGAAGATCGGTGTCGACGCGGATGCCGTGGTCGACAGCAAGCTTCGGGTCCGCGGGCTGCGGGGACTGCGCGTGGCGGATGCTTCGGTCATGCCGTCCATTATTTCGGGCCCGGGGACCAACGCGACTTCATACATGATCGGCGGCCGCGCCGCTGAGCTGATCAAGGCCGACATGTGACAAATGGGAGGGCCGGTGCTCACCCGGTTGCGGGCATCGCAGCGCCGGTGGGGGAGGAGGCCGGCGCGTCGGCGTTCACGGATGACGTCGGCAATCGATTTGCCAGCGGCGCCCGAACGCTGGGGCTGTATTCGTGGCGCATTCGGTAGATGGCTGCGTTCGCGAGCTGCAAAGGATCGTGTTCTCCGTCCGCGGCTAGCTGCATCAGGCACATGGACAGCATCCGCTGCAGCAGGATTTGGTCTTGTCTTGCGAAGCACGGATCATCCGATATGAAGCTCCACGACTTGTGAAAGGCCGTCGCCAGCGCCTCGACCGCCTCCGGCTGAAATGCATAGCTCGTGCTCATCCAGTAGCGTCTCCGGTTGGGGCAAGTTCGCAACGTCGACGATGGTCGTGAAGACGGCGCGCAATGTGGCGATGCGCGCCCGGCAGAACTTTTCAATGGCGGTCAATGGGGGGGACCTGCATCCTTCGCCACAGATGCGGACGCGGCGCTGAGAACGATGGCCCCCACCGCTAGAGCTGCCTTTGCCTTCTTGGCGGTGGTGCCTCGACGAGGTCGGCGTTTGCAGTCACCGCGTCAAATCTTGCGGATTTCGTGCGCGGGGCGCAGTCATGTCTTGCGGATTGCCCCGATTGGTCAGGTCTTGCGAATTCATCGGGTTCGCACCGGATGGCGCCCCCAAGCTCGGCCGTTGAGGAGAGGAGGTGTTTGTGCCAGGGCTGCCGTTCGTGCCCGGCCCCGTGGACGCCTGGGCCATCGTGAAAGCGCTATCCATGGCAGAAGCCTCGACAGCGCCGACAGCGCCGAGGATGACGGCTGCCGCGAGAGCAATCCTGGTCTCGATCAACATTTCAATTCTCCTTGTGTATCTGGGAGGCCGTCCCTTAAAAGCAGGTGCCCGGCTTTTCGTGTGGCAATGCAACTGATGCTGCCGACATCAGTACGATGGCGGATAACAGCTGTACGGATTGTAGTTGTAGTACGGGTAAACGTAACCGCAGCTGGAGTCATAGCTGTAATCCCAATCGGGCCAGTAGCCATATCCGCGGACGAAACGCCGGTCGTGATCAAGATGCCGGCCGACCCCTCGGCCGTGATCGAGGTGGCCGCGCGCTGTCGCAAAGTTCGGGCCGACGAACGCCCGGCCGAAGGCCTGTCCACCCGCATGAGCCGCGCCGAAGCCGCCGCCCAAGCGAGCGCCGCCAAAGCCGCCGCCGACGTGAGCGCCGCCAAAGCCGCCACCGAAGTGAGCGCCGCCGCCAAAGCCGCCGCCACCGAAGCCGCCACCGACGTGGCCGCCGCCGCCACCCCCTCCACCGCCACCACCACCATGGAACGCTTCAGCAGTCGTCGCCCCGGAGAGTGCGGCACCTGCGACCAATACGATCATGATCTTGCGCAACATCGTGCATGCCTCCATCAGATGACCGGTCGATCGTTCGGATGACCGCGTCAGTATTGGACAAAACATCGAGCGCGAGCCGCGCTCACGGCCACGAACGCGTGGGGAGTTCATGGCCCGATCCCAGGAAAGTGGTTGCACGATGCCGGATGACAATTGATCTGCGTTGCATTCACTGCTGAGGATAATTCAGCAATAACCCGCGGGCCGCTCGCGCTCGATAAAGCGATCGCCGTCTGCAAGATGCAGCTCAAGTCTCAAAAGAGATTTTTGACCGAACGTCTGTCCGCAATTGATCTCGGGGCGCGAACCATGTCGATGAACGCGCGCAGCGTGGCCGGGACCTGCCGGTGTCCGTGGTAAAACAGAAACTGACCTTCCGCCGACGCCGAGCAGCCCTCCAATACGCGGATGAACTGGCCAGTGCGTAGAAACGGCGCGGCGAGCCCCTCCGGAAGATACGCGATCCCAAGCCCGTCCAGCACGGCGCGAATGGCGAGCTGGGGGGTGTTCACGCTCAATCGACCGGCGACCGCAATGTGGCGGGTCTTTCCATCTTGCTCGAATTGCCATTTGAAAAGCGCGCCCTTGGCCCCCAATCGATATTGAATGCAATCGTGCGAGGCGAGGTCGTCGGGCGTGCGCGGCGGCCGCCGAGCGGCAAAATACGCCGGCGCGCCGACGACCGCGATCTTCATCGGCCCGGCAACGCGCACGCCGATCATGTCGGACGCCACCCAGCGCTTCGGTCCGAGTCCGGCATCGAAACCCGAAGCGACGATATCCGGCTGGCTCAAGTCGGCCCACATTTCGAGTTGCACCTCCGGATAGGTCGACAGATAGCGCTGCCAGATCGGTGTCACCACGATCGTCGCGGCCACCGGGGACACCCAGATCCGCAAACGTCCTACCGGCCGCTTTTGCTCCTCGTTCAATTCCTCGAGGGCGCCGGAGATTTGATCGAATGCGGGCCGCAGCCGCTCAAGCAGGCGAAGACCGGTTTGCGTCAGCGACACGCTCCGTGTCGTGCGGTTCAACAATCGCGCGCCGAGCCGCGTCTCGAGCTGACGGATCGAGTGGCTGACGGCGGGTGCGGTCAACGCCAGTCGCTCGGCCGCGGCGCGAAAGCTCAGGTGCTCGGCCACCAGAAGGAAGGTGTTCAGCTCGGGAAGGGCGGCGCGCTGCATCAGTAAATTTCCCTCAGTACTGAATACAATGATTAAATATTCTCGTTTGGCGGTCCCGCAATATCTCTTGTCAAGTCCGCTGGAACTGGCGGAGGGAGGTCTCGCCCGCGCGTCAGCGTCTTGTGTACGGTCGCCGCGTTCGCGCCTTCCCGCCAGCGAATCCCGGCAGACCGGAGAGCCGCCAGGGCAATCTCCACTTGGCGGCTCTCCCCCTTCACGCACGGCCGTCTCCAGTGAACGACACCGCGCCGGCGCCCTGCGGGATTGACATATCGCCCATGCAACACTCTCGCTTGCAGATCGTAAGCTAGCTTATTATCGTCTTGCTTAAGGTCACCGGCGCATGCTCGCCCCCTCTTGCCATCGCCGGCCGACCGGAGGGCCGCCGGACTCCCCCCCGGCCGGCGGCTCTCCCCCTCGTTTCAAAGGTCCGAACGATGCCCGATCTCGACGACGATCTGCTGGTCCTGCTGTCCGATGTTTCGCGCCACATGCGCACCTATGCGGACCAGCTGGCGCAAACCCACGGGATGACGCGGGCCCAGCTGATCATTCTGGCGCGGCTCCAGATGCAGCCCGATCTGAGCCAGAACGAGCTTGCGGCCTTGGCCGAGGTCGCACCGATGACGATCGCCAAATTGATCGATCGCCTGGAGGCGCTCGCCCTGGTCAAGCGCTGCGCCGATCCGGCCGATCGGCGGGTTTGGCGGCTGCGGCTGACGCCGGCGGCCGCGCCGATATTGCGCGAGATCGAGAATTATCGGGCAAAGCTGCACAACGCGATGACCAAAGGGATCGAGCCTGCGGTGCTGAAGACGATGACTCGCGGCCTGCGGCAAATGAAGCAGAACGTGAGCAGCTGCCGATCCGTCGAAGCTGCCTCAAACTCATAGGGACCACCGCGATGTCCAACATAGAGCGGATCGATCGTCGTCCGGGCCGTTCCAGCCCTCTCGCCGCAACGGCGGATGTCTCGCAGCGCAGCAGCGGATTTGCCGAAAGCAAGACCGTTGAGTTGCGTGCCGAGCGCGGCGAGGCGCCGCAGCCGAAGCCGGCGCCCGTGGAGCCGTCGGAGCAACCTGCCGAAAAGGTTTCCGGGCCGGGGAATCCGCCGCCCGCAAAGCGCCGCCAGCGGCTGCGCTGGGCATTGCTGGCGCTGCTGCCCTTGGCGCTGATCGCCGGCGGCTACTGGTATGTCGTCGGTGGCAGCGTGATGTCGACCGACGATGCCTATGTGGAGGCCGACAAGGTCGGCATCTCGACCGATGTCTCCGGCCTCGTGCAGGAGGTCGATGTCGCCGAGAACCAGCAGGTTCCGGCGGGTCAAGTCCTTTACCGGCTCGATCCGCGCCAGTTCCAGATCGCGCTCGACAACGCCAAGGCCAACCTGGCGGAGACGGCGCTGACCATCGAATCGATGAAGCGCGATTACCAGCGCTTGCTGAGCGACATCGGCACCGAGCAGGCGCAGGTCGATCTCGACCAGGTCACGTTCGACCGTGACACCGCGCTCTTGAAGTCGGACGCCGTCTCCAAGGCCAACTACGACCAGGCGCGCTTCGGGCTGCAAGCCGACAAGAGCAAAGTTGCTTCCTTGAAGCAGCAGGCCGATGTGCAACTCGCCAAGCTGGGCGACAGCCCGGACATTCCGGTCGTCCAGCATCCCCAATACATGCAGGCCAAGGCGCAGGTTGACGAGGCGCAGCGGCAGCTCGATGACACTGTCGTTAAGGCGCCTTTCGCCGGCATCGTCACCAATGTGCCTTCGATCGCGCCCGGCAAATATCTGCAGGCCTCGACCACCGCTTTTTATCTGGTCGCCACCGATCACGTCTGGATCGATTCGAACCCCAAGGAGACCGAGCTCACCTATGTGCGGCCCGGACAGCCGGTCACCGTCACCGTCGACACCTACCCGGACCGGCAATGGCACGGCACGATTGAAAGCATCAGCCCGGCCGCGGCCCAGGAGTTCCAGCTGCTGCCGGCGCAGAACACGAGCGGCAACTGGGTGAAGGTCGTGCAGCGGGTTCCCATGCGCGTGCGCGTCGATACCAGCGACCGCGGCCAGCCGCAATTGCGCGCCGGCATGAGCGTCGAGGTCGACGTCGACACCGGCCACGCCCGCGGGCTGCCGCACGTGCTGACGGCGCTGCTCGGCTGAAGGATCGGAGTGTGTGATGGCCACGCAACGCGAAGGTTCCGGCAACCGGGGGGCGATCACCGCCTGCGTGAGCCTTGCCACCCTCATGCAGGCGCTCGATTCGACAATCGCCAATGTCGCCTTGCCGCACATTCAAGGCAGCGTGTCGGCCAGTCAGGACCAGATCGCCTGGGTGCTGACGTCCTATATCGCGGCCGCCGCGATCATGACGCCGCCGACGGGCTTCCTCGCCGGCCGGTTCGGCACGAGACGGCTGTTCCTCATCGCGGTCGTCGGCTTCACTGTTGCATCGATGCTGTGCGGCATCGCCCAGTCGATCGTCCAAATCGTCCTGTTTCGCACCCTGCAGGGCATGTTCGGGGCGCCGCTGGTGCCGCTCTCCCAGGCGGTCCTGATCGGTGTCTATCCCAAGGAGCGGCAGGGCTTCGCCATGGCGCTGTTCGGCCTCGGCGTGATGGCCGGGCCGATTCTGGGCCCGGTGCTCGGCGGCTGGCTGACCGAGAACTACAGCTGGCGCTATGTGTTCTACATCAACCTGCCGATCGGCATCGTGGCCTTCTTCGGATTGAGCTTGTTCCTCTCCGAGACCAAACGGAATGCAAGGGAAAAGCTCGACTGGATCGGCTTTGGCGCGCTGAGCATCGCGATCGCCGCATTTCAGATCCTGCTCGATCGTGGCGAGCAGAACGATTGGTTCGGCTCGGGCGAGACCTGGATCGAGGCCATCGTAGCGAGCGCGGCCTTCTACGTGTTGCTCGTCCATACGTTCACATCCGACGAGCCGTTCGTGCGGCCCGCGCTCTTCCGTGACCGCAACTTCACCGCCGGCACGATCTTCATCGCCGTTGTCGGCGTCACCTATTACGCCTCGCTCGCCCTGCAGCCGCCCTACCTGCAGGATCTGATGAACTATCCGGTCGTCACCGCCGGCATCGTGACAGGGCCGCGTGGTATCGGCACCATGGCCGCCATGCTGGTGGTGGGGCGGCTGACCGGGCTCCTCGATATTCGCCTGCTTCTCGGCATCGGGCTCGGTCTCACGGCCTGGGGCTTCTATGCGATGACCGGCTGGACCCCGGACGTGTCACAGAGCGAGATCGTCTTTGTGGGTCTGGTGCAGGGCGCCGGGCTTGGCTTTCTGTTCGTGCCGCTGAGCGCCGCATCGCTGGCGACATTGTCGGCGGAGCGGCGGACCGAAGGCGCGGGCATCTACAATCTTTCCCGCAATATCGGCTCGAGCGTCGGCATTTCGGTCGTCAATGCGCTCTTGACCAGGAACACCCAGATCAACCACGCCGATATTGCGGTGCACGTCAACCCCGTCAACCGGGCGTTCGACGAACCGACCATTGCCCAATTCTGGAATCCGCTCACCGCCGCCGGCCGTGCGGCGCTCGACGCCATGATCACGCAGCAGGCCCAGATCATCGCTTACATCGATGACTACAAGCTGCTGATGATTGCGACGCTCGCCCTGATCCCGCTGCTTGTCGTCTTCAAGACGTCCGCCCGCCGCGGTGACGGCCACGCAGTCGTGGAGGTTTAGCGCCTGAACGTTTCATGCAAACCCGTGGGCCAATGCAGAAAAGCAGGTTCACGTGATTTGACCTTGAGGAGCCGACCATGGCCACATAGATGACCGCCGTCATCGTCCTCGAATTCTTCTTTCGAGGCTACGGCCGGCATCCTGGTCGGCGGCTGATGTTTCACCCAAGGAGACGGAGAGCACGGCCATGACTGTTCATATCGAAGCGGGTCCGCACGCCATGGGGAGCTGCGGGCAGATGAGCCGGCGCGGCATCGATGATTGCGGATCAAGGCCATGACCACGCGGATCGAAGACTATGCGCTGATTGGCGACTGCAAGACGGCGGCTTTGGTCGGCCGCGACGGCTCCATCGATTGGTTGTGCTGGCCGCGGTTCGATTCGGCTGCATGCTTCGCCGCTCTGCTTGGGACGGCCGAGAACGGCCGTTGGCTGCTTGCTCCGGTCCAACCGATTCTCGCGGTCCGTCGGCACTACCGCGCCGGCACGCTTGTCCTCGAAACCGAGTTTCAAACCGAGAGCGGCAGTGCCGCCATCATCGACTTCATGCCGCCGCAAGATGGTGCCCATCTCGCGCGGATTGTGGTGGGCCGGTCCGGGCGCGTGGATTTTCGCAATGAGTTCGTGGTCCGCTTCAATTATGGCGCGACCGTCCCTTGGGTCACCCGCCTCAAAGATGGCAGCATCGATGCGATTGCCGGCCCGGAGCGCCTGATCCTGCGCACGCCGGCTGAGCTTTACGGCGAGGACCTGCGGACCATCGGCGAGTTCACGGTCGAGGCCGGCGGCTCCGTTCCCTTCGTGCTCTCGTATGGATCCTCGCAAAGCTTCCCGCCGTCGATCGATCCCTATCTTGCGCTCACCCGCACCTTGGTTTTTTGGCAGCAATGGAGCAATCGGTGTCCCGACGTCGGCCCCTGGAGTGAAGCGGTCAAGCGCTCGCTCATCACATTGAAGGCTTTGACCTACGCGCCGACCGGCGGAATGGTGGCTGCCGCCACGACATCGCTTCCCGAACTGCTGGGTGGCGCGCGGAATTGGGATTACCGTTATTGCTGGCTGCGGGACGCCACCTTCACGCTGCTGGCCTTCATGCAGCTCGGCTATCACGACGAGGCGCAGGCGTGGCGAGACTGGCTCATTCGGGCGGTCGCCGGCAGCCCGAAGCAGGTCCAGATCATGTATGGAGTGGGCGGAGAACGCTGGCTGCCGGAAATGAGCGTGCCATGGCTTTCCGGGTATGAGGATTCGGCGCCGGTGCGCGTTGGAAATGCCGCGCACGAGCAGGTGCAGCTCGATGTTTTTGGCGAAGTCGCGGATGCGATGTTTCAGGCGCTCAAATCCGGCATGCAGCCGCCCGAGCGCGCCCGGGCCTTGCGGCCGGCCGTATTGGAATATCTGGAGACCGTTTGGCGGGAGCCGGACGAAGGCATTTGGGAGGTGCGCGGCGGGCGCCAGCACTTCGTTCATTCGAAGGTCATGGCGTGGGTCGCGTTCGATCGCGCTGCCAATGAGCTCGAGGCCCGGACGTTTGGCGAGCCGGCGCAGCGCTGGCGCGCCATCGCCGACGAGATTCATGCCGATGTCTGCGAGCGGGGCTTCGACCGTGACCTTGGCAGCTTTGTGCAGGCATACGGCACCAAGCGGTTGGACGCGAGCCTGCTGCTCATCCCGCTGGTCGGCTTTCTCCCGGCAACCGATCCGCGCGTGCGCGGAACGATCGACGCGATCGAGGACAGGCTGCTGATCGATGGCGAGTTCGTGCTGCGCTATGAACCCGATAATCCCGCCGACGGCCTTCCGGCGGGGGAGGGAGCTTTTCTCGCCTGCAGCTTCTGGCTGGTGGACAACTACATCCTGCAGGGCCGCTACGCCGAAGCCAGAACGCTGTTCGACCGTTTGCTCTCGCGCTGCAACGACCTTGGGCTGCTGTCGGAGGAGATCGACCCGACAACCGGCCGCATGCTGGGGAATTTCCCGCAAGCCTTCAGCCACGTCGGCCTGATCAACAGCGCGCTAAACCTGAGCCGGCAGGTGGGTCCGGCCGAGAAGCGCGCGGAGCAGCAAGCGCCGCCGGTCGCACTGTCAACCGCAAAATAGACGGCCTGCAGCGGTCGCTCGAAGATGCAGCGCTCGCTCGAAGATGATGATTGTCTGACCAAATTGCCGGAAAGCAATACCATCATCGGCGCCGCCGGAATCCGGGCGTCGTCGATTTAAAAAAATTTGCGAAGGTGTCGGAACAACGCAAGCGGAATGCCGTTCCAAGGTAAAACCAGCGCTATTGTCTAGAACTCCCGGACCCACCGCGTGGTTCCGGAGACCCTTTCTCCCATAGAAGTTCCGGCGGATTTGGAAGACGCCGTCACGGAACTGATGAAAGCAAGTTTGTCATACCTGCCATTTCAAGCGGCGATGAGCTTCTCGAAGCAAGGAGGGCTGCCTCATGTCGCCTCTATTTCGATCGCTTTTGGGCATGCGAAGCGCAGTGTTTACCGCCGTGTTCCTCGTTGCCGGCGGCCTGCTCGCGGCCTGCTCCGAAAGATCGCAGTCGCTCGCCGACTATATCGCGGCGATCTGCGCGACGCATTTTCGCGACGCTTCCAGCGCCGAGATGCCGTTCCTGACCGACAATGTCAGCGCCATGTCGAAGATGATGGTCGACATGGGCATTACCCCTTCGGGCGACATCGACCGCGACTTCGTCGCCATGATGGTGCCGCACCACCAGGGCGCCATCGAGATGGCGCAGGCCGAATTGCGCTACGGCCGCAACGAGCAGTTACGGCGCATGGCGCAAGAGATCATCGTAACTCAGCAGCAGGAGATCGGCGCGATGCGGCTTGCCGTCGGCGAGCCGCTGCCGCCGTCCGCGCCGGCGCCGGACCAGGTCCCGGCAGCGGAAACCGGCCATTCGAAATCCAGCCGAACCACGCAGCTTGTGAAGGAGCCGTGATATGAAGCGCATCTCGATACTGACTGTGCTGCTCGCCGCGACGACGCTCGGCGGTGTGCCGTACGCGTGGGCCGGACAGGTCCCGGCGGCGGCGTCCGATCCGGATATTCCCATAAGCCATCACGATCGCGTCTACTCGGCGGAGCAGTTCTCAAACACCGTCTCCATCACCGATCCCGTCGACAACAAGCTGGTCGGCGCCATCCATCTCGGCGATCCGCTGCCGGGCAGCTTCAGCCCGCTCTACAAGGGCCAGCTGCTGGTGCACGGCATGGGCTTTTCACCGGATCATCGGACGCTTGCCGTCGTGTCGATAGGGTCGAATTCCGTTGCGTTCATCGACGCTGCGACAAACGCTGTAAAGCACATCACCTATGTGGGCCGCTCTCCGCACGAGGCGTTTTTCACACCGGACGGCAAGGAAGTTTGGGTGACGGTCCGCGGCGAAAACTATGTATCGGTGCTCGACGGCGCCACCTATGAGGAGAAGTCCCGGATCGTTGTCCCCAACGGTCCGGGGATGACGATATTCTCGCCTGATGGCACGTACGGCTACGTCTGTTCGTCGTTCACGCCCGAGACCGATGTGATCACCGTCGCCGACCACAAGATCGTCGGCAAGGTCGCGCAGGCGAGCCCCTTCTGCCCAAACATCGCCGCAAGCCCGGACGGCACCCAGGTCTGGTTCACCTTGAAGGATACCGGCAAGACCCAAGTCTTCAGCGGGCGGCCGCCCTTCAACCTGCTCAGGACGCTCGATACCGGCCCGATCACCAACCACGTCAATATCGTGCACAATGCGAACGGCACGTTTGCTTACATAACCGTCGGCGGCCTGAACGAGATCAAGGTGTACCGCACCGACAATTTCGAGCAGGTCGCGACCATTCCGACAGGCAAACTGCCGCACGGCATCTGGCCGTCCGGCGACGGCACGCGGGTCTATGTCGGCCTCGAGAACGAGGACCGCATCGCCGCCATCGACACGCTGACGAACAAGGTGATTGCGACCAGCCCGGGCGGCCAGGCCGCGCAGGCCGTCGTCTATGTGCCGAACGCCGTGCCCGATGGTCCCGGCACCCAGGGACTGGAGCCGCTTGGCCTGGCCGGAAAATCGGCGCAGTTGCAGCTTGCGCCACCGGGAACCAAGTCCCGAGAAAGTGCACCCACCAGCGTTTCGTTGTCCGACCAAGGCCTGGTGCAAGTGCTGGAGGCCGCGGTCACCGGGCTCGATCCGGGAAAGCCTTACGTGCTTGCGCTCGCGGATGAGCCGTCGGGCACCGGTCCGCTCGAATCGCTGCAGGGCTTCATGACCAACCCGGCCGGCTCGGCCATCGTCAATGCGATCGGACCGATCCGTCAGGTGGTTCGCGGCGAGGACAAGATGCGGCGCCGCTATCTCGTCATCGCGCCCGGCACCGCCGACCAGCATGGCGCCGTCGTTCAGGCTGAGGTGGAATGAAAGTGCCGCGTCCTCTTCACCGCCATTGAGGATATCGCGCAAAGGGCAGGCAAGATCGGCGGCACGACGATTAGCTCTCTCGGCGCCGTCTATTGCAGACAACGACGCCGACTTCGTGAACCTTGACGGCATGCTTGCCGAACCGCGTGACGACAACACGCGAGCGACCTACAGCGTGTGCGAGGGCACGCTCTTTGCCACGAGCACGGCGAACCACCCGCCTGTCTCCTGTTCGAAGGAACCGGAACGGCGACGCGCGGTGGCTCTCGTTCATCCGACCGCTTCGCTTGATCCGGCGGCGCCTCACCTGGGGTGTTGAAAGAGGTCGCCGGTTTGGATCAAGATGCTGCTCGGCAAGGCGAGCTCATTTGGCTCGTGGCGGGCGAGGAATGGCGGGCATGGAATTCGGCCAAACCTTGCCCATCGACGCGGTGCTGCCGGAGCTCACCGCCGCGCTGGCGGCGCGCAATGTCGCGGTGCTGGTGGCGCCTCCGGGCGCCGGCAAGTCCACCAGGGTGCCGCTGGTGCTGGCCCGCGAGCCGTGGGCACAGGCCAGGAAGATCATCGTGCTCGAGCCGCGGCGCCTTGCCGCCCGCGCTGCCGCCACCCACATGGCCATGACGCTTGGCGAAGCGGTCGGCGAGACCGTCGGCTACCGGGTGCGCTTCGGCTCCAGGATATCGCGCGCGACCCGCATCGAGGTGGTCACCGAGGGCGTGTTCACGCGCCGGGTGCTCGACGATCCGGGGCTCGAGGGCGTCGCGGCGCTCTTGTTCGACGAGTTCCACGAACGCTCGCTCGACGCCGATCTCGGCCTCGCGCTCGCCCGTGACGTGCAGACCGGCCTGCGCGAGGACCTCCGGCTCGTCGTCATGTCGGCGACCCTCGATGGTGCCCGCGTCGGCAGGCTGTTGGGCGGCGCGCCGGTGATCGAGAGCCGCGGCCGCGCCTTCCCGGTCGAGACCCGCTATCTCGGCCGCGATGCGCGCG
Source organism: uncultured Alphaproteobacteria bacterium (assembly GCA_963725185.1). Lineage (GTDB taxonomy): Bacteria > Pseudomonadota > Alphaproteobacteria > Rhizobiales > Xanthobacteraceae > VAZQ01. The sequence goes on along the minus strand of CAVRXO010000006.1, from coordinate 61,685 downwards.
CGCCGATCGAGCGGCAGGTGGTCGATGCCGTCCTGCTGGCGATCCGCGCCGATGCCGGCTCGGTGCTGGCGTTCCTGCCGGGCGCCGCCGAGATCCGCCGCGCCGAGCGGGCGCTGCGCGAGCGGCTCGTCGATCCCGCGCTCGATGTGGTCGCGCTCCATGGCACGCTCGACGCGCGCGCGCAGGATCGCGCCATCGCGCCGGCGCCGCCGGGCCGGCGCAAGATCGTGCTGGCGACCTCGATCGCCGAAACCTCGCTCACCATCGAGGGCGTCCGCATCGTGATCGACTCGGGGCTGGCGCGGGTGCCGCGCTATGAGCCCGACGTCGGCCTCACGCGCCTGGAGACGGTGCGGGTCTCGCGTGCCGCCGCCGATCAGCGGCGCGGTCGCGCCGGCCGCACCGAGCCGGGCATCTGCTACCGGCTGTGGGACGCGCCCCAAACGGCTTCGCTCGAAGCCGCCAATCGGCCCGAAATCCTGGCCGCGGATCTCTCCGGCTTCGTGCTCGACCTCGCTCATTGGGGCGTGCGCGATCCGGCCACGCTCGCCTTCCTCGACCCGCCGCCGGCTGCCGCCATGGCCGAGGCCAAGGCGCTCCTAGCCGAGCTTGGCGCCGTGGATGAGCAGGGGCGCATCACGCCCGAAGGCAAGCGCTTGCGGCAATTGCCGTTGCCGCCCCGGCTTGCCCGCATGGTGGTCGATGCGGCTGCGGCCGGGGCAGCCGGGCGCGCCGCCGATATCGCGGTGGTGCTGACCGAGCGCGGCCTCGGCGGCGACGACGTCGATCTCGCGCATCGTCTCGACGCGTTTGGCCGCGACCGCTCGCGGCGGTCGAGCGAGGCGCGCAGCATGGCCAAGCGGTGGGCCGAAACGGCAAGTGCCTCGCCGGCGCAGCCGCGCGCGGCTGCAGCCCCAAGTGTGGGCGCGATTCTGGCGCTCGCCTATCCGGACCGCATCGCCAAGAACCGCGGCGCCGAGGCAGGCTTCCTGCTCGCCAATGGTCGCGGCGCGCGGCTCGATGCCGCTTCGCCGCTGGCGCGCGAACCGTTCCTGGCGGTCGCCGAGATCGCCGGCACTGCGGCGCAGGGACGCATCCTGCTGGCCGCCCCTTCGAGCCTGGCCGAGATCGAGGCCGGCCAGGCCAAGCGCATCGAGACGCGCGCGGAGATGGTCTTTGATGCCGCGACCGCGAGCCTGCGGGCGCGGCGCTTGCGCCGGCTGGGTGCGCTGACGCTCAACGAGCAGCCGATGGCGATCGTGCCGGACGAGGACAGCGCGCGGCTCTTGGCGCAAGGCATCGCGCGGCTTGGGATCGACCGGCTGCCGTGGACCAAGGCGCTGCGCCAATGGCGCGACCGGGTGATGTTCCTGCGGCGGGCGGAAGGCCAACAAGCCGATTCTGATAACGAGTGGCCCGATCTGTCCGACGCCGCACTGGCGGCCGCGAACGACTGGCTCGTCGGCCTGGTCAGCGCCAAGCGTGCGCTTGCCGAGATCACCAGCCAGGAGCTTGGCGAGGCGCTCGCCGGCCTGCTGCCCTGGAACCTGCGCCGCCGGCTCGAGGTCGAGGCGCCGACCCACTTCACCGCGCCATCGGGCTCCACGATGCCGATCGACTATGAGGCCGAGGCGGGCCCGCGGCTCGCGATCCGGGTGCAGGAGCTGTTCGGCCTCGATCGCCATCCGGCCGTGGCGGCCGGACGCGCGCCGCTTGTCTTGGAGCTCTTGTCGCCGGCGCAGCGGCCGGTCCAGGTCACGCGCGATCTGCCGAGCTTCTGGCGCGGCAGCTATGCGTCGGTCAAAGCCGAGATGAAAGGCCGCTATCCGCGCCATCCCTGGCCCGACGATCCGCTCGCCGCGCCGCCCACCCGTCGCGCCAAGCCGCGCGGGCAATAGTGCATGGCGCAGAGTAGGCGCCGGCTTGTTGTTATTTCTCCCAGTGGCAGACGCGGTCCTGCCGCAGCCCTTTGCCGCCGCCCGTCACGACGAGCTCGCAGACCAGGTGATAGCCGGCCTCGCGTTCCGGCTCGAACGATTGATAGATCCGCATGCTCATGACAAACAGGACGGCCCCGGCAACCAGGCTCGCAAGTACCGATGCGATGATCAGATTGCGATAGGATGGCGCGCGCTTTCGCTGTCGCTTGGTCCGGATGATGGGAACCGAATGCCCCGTGGGATGCGATCGCGCGACCAGGTCGGCGGGCACGACGATCTCAGGAGCCATCTTCTCGTCCATGGCGTGATGTCCCGCGGGCGGGGGGAGCGGCAACGGCCTTCGGCCAGCGGTTCCAGGCGAGTGATCGTTCCCGGCTTTCCCCCGCGTGAACTCCCGGCCGCAACGAATATTCGCGTTTTCCAGGCCCTCCTGCAAGCTGCGTTTGGTTGCACAAGACCTTGCGCGTCAGGCCAGCTATGGCCGCCGGGGTGACGGATCGGCTATGGTCGCTGGAGGAATTGGTGGATCGACCATCGAGGACGCAATGGCAACTAATCAGAGGAAACGTAGTGCTCAATGGGCCGGTCAATTTCTTGTGGCCGCGGAATTAGAGCGCAATGTCTATGATGTTGCTTTTACCATGGGGAACAGCACTCCAGTTGCCGACTTAATGGTGGGTCATTCGTCGACGGGTGACCAATTTTGGGTAGATGTTAAGGCACAGTGGGAGCACAATGCTTGGTGGGGGAAAGCCAAGATTGATAGGCCAAAGTTGTTTTACGTGCTGGTTTTAGTGGCTAAAACCTACGGTTCTGATCGGTTTTTCGTACTAACTCAGCAAGAATTTAATGCTCTGGTCGACAAATACCGTGCTGAGCATCCAGCGCAGAAACCCGTGGGCGGCTTTGATTGGAGCTATCCGCTGAGGTACGAGGGAGGGTGGAATAAGCTTCCCAGTTGGGGGTATCTGCCAAATTAGGACACTACCAAGCTGCGGCCTTCCTAGTCCCGGCCTTGAGCTGGGACCGTTACAGGCTCAGAGTTTGGAATGGTCCCGGCCGGGACACGTGAGGCACCGGCCGGCGCACTCCAGGACGGACGACGAGTTCCCGACGATTTTAATCATCGTGTTGACGCTCCCCTCACCAGTTGGCGCGAAATCAGCGCGCGCCGGCAGCCTGTTAGAGCGTTCTTTCTCCGGCCTGTGATTTGATTTTGCCTTGATTTGATAGATAGGCGGCGGATCATGCGTCAGATCATCATGCTTGCGGGAATGCTGGTCGCGTTGGGGGTCGTGGCGGCCCGGCTTGCCGACAAGTCGGTGCACGCGCCCGCCGCGGCAGCGGCGCCTGCGGCCACCACGTTGGCGGCGGTGGCCTCGCCCCAGCCGCAGGAGGATTCCTACAGCAGCAGCGTGGTGGTTCCGCGCGACGCGCGCGGGCATTTCGTGGTCGATGCCAGGGTCGACGGGCGGCACATGGGGTTCATGCTCGATACCGGCGCGTCGGTGGTGGCGCTGCGGGCGCGCGATGCGGCCGGCCTCGGCATCCATCCGGTGGCGCGCGATTTCACCGTCGAGGTCAAGACCGCCAATGGCTCCACGCGCGCGGCCCCGGTGCAGCTCGGCATGGTGGAGGTCGGCGGGCTCAATGTGCGCAACGTGGCGGCGCTGGTGTCGCCCGACGAGGCGCTGAGCGAGAACCTGCTCGGCCTGTCGTTCCTGTCGCGGCTGCGGCGCTTCGAATACAGCAACGGCAAGATGGTGCTCGAGCAGTAGCGCTTTCCCCGGCCGCGGGCTTGGGTTATGTCCTCGGCGCCACCCACAAGCGCCGGGAGACACGATGTTCCCCAAGCCGAAGCCTTCGCTCGTCCCCAATACCTATGCCTATGAATCCGAGCCGCTGGTGAAGGCGACCGGCTTTCGCGAATACGATGCGCGCTGGCTGCTCGGCCAGGAGATCAACCTGATGGGGGTGCAGGAGCTCGGGCTCGGGCTCGGCACGCTGTTGCACGAGCTCGGCGCCAAGCCCGAGATCGTGACCGCCCACGACTACCGCTCCTATTCGGCCTCGGTGAAGCTCGCGCTCACCTCGGGCCTGATGGCGGCCGGATGTCGGGTGCACGACATTGGGCTGGCGGTCACCCCGATGGCCTATTTCGCCCAGTTCGAGCTCGATGTGCAGTGCGTCGCCATGGTGACCGCCTCTCACAACGACAACGGCTGGACCGGCGTCAAGATGGGGGCCAACCGTCCGCTCACCTTCGGGCCCGACGAGATGACGGCCTTGAAGGACATCGTGCTCAATGCGCGCTTTCGTCCGCGTCCCGGCGGCGCGCTCGATTACGTCGAGAATTTTCCGGCCCGCTACATCGCCGACCTCACCAATCGGGGCAAGCTCAAGCGCCGCCTCAAGGTGGTCTGCGCCTGCGGCAACGGCACCGCGGGCGCGTTCTCGCCGCGCGTGCTGGAAGCGGTCGGCTGCGAGGTGGTGCCGCTCGACTGCGAGCTCGACTACACCTTCCCGCGCTACAATCCCAATACCGAGGACTTGAAGATGCTGCATGCGCTGGCCGAGGAGGTGCGGCGCACGCGCGCGGATGTGGGCCTTGCCTTCGACGGCGACGGCGACCGCTGCGGCGTCGTCGACGACACCGGCGAGGAGATCTTTGCCGACAAGGTCGGCGTCATGCTGGCGCGCGATTTCTCGGCCCAGCATCGCGGCGCGGTGTTCGTCGCCGACGTGAAATCGACCGGCCTGTTCATGACCGATCCGGTCCTGCAGCAGAACGGTGCCCGCACCGATTACTGGAAGACCGGCCATTCCTACATGAAGCGCCGCACCAACGAGCTCGGCGCGCTCGCCGGCTTCGAGAAGTCGGGCCACTTCTTCTTCAACAAGCCGATCGGCCGCGGCTACGACGACGGCCTGATCTCGGCGCTCGCGATCTGCGACATGCTCGACCGCAACCCCGGCAAGAGCATGGCGGACTTGAAGAACGCCCTGCCCAAGACCTGGGGCTCGCCCACCATGGCGCCGCATTGCGCCGACGAGATCAAGTATGGCGTGGTCGACGAGGTCGTGCAGCACTTCCAGGCCGCGCAGGCCGCCCACCGGCACGTCGCCGGGCAGCCGATCCGCGACCTGGTGACCGTCAACGGCGTGCGCGTGACGGTCGCCGACGGCACCTGGGGCCTGGTGCGCGCCTCCTCCAACAAGCCCGAGCTGGTCGTGGTGGTGGAAAGCCCGGTCTCCGAGGCGCGCATGCGCGACATGTTCAAGGCGCTCGACGCCGTGCTGCGCGAGCACCCCGAGGTCGGGGAATACAACCAGACGATTTGAGGATCTGGACGCCTCCGGGCCCCTGCGACGACCAAATCGAATTCCGTTGGCGCTCCCACTTGTTGTTGTCATGGCCGGACTTGTTCCGGCCATCCCGATCGCTGGTGCCCAGTGCTCTCGTTATCGAGATCGCCGGGACAAGCCCGGCGATGACATCGAATTTCGCGAGCAATCGGAACCCTTGACACCAGGGGCGACTCAGTGGATTGAGGAAATTGAAACTGACGAATTGCGCGCCGATCCCGGGCCTGCCCGCGGTCGGCGTTTTGTTGCGTCGGCCAAGTCACTCGGCGCCCCGGCGGTCGGATGCGGATGCAACGACGCCTCAATGGCAATGCAAGGGGCTCGAACCGGTACGCAGTTCCTCGTTTGGTGTCTCAGCCAAGGGGTGCAGTCCAAGACCGGGGCGCTTGTTAATTTCCTGCAAATAACAACCGATCAAGCGGGCTCAGCTCGCGGATGCGGGGAGGTCGGTGCCAATTGTCGGGTGCTCCCCGCCGCTCCGCATTTCGCTTGCACTCCGTACGGTCGACGAACGGTGCCATCGCCGGCTGTAGCCCGGATGGAGGCGCGAAGCGCCGCAATCCGGGAACGCCGCTCCCGCATTTCGCTTCCGCTCCATGCGGGCTACAGACTACAGGCCCCGCCTCACTCCGTCGTTTCCTCGAATGTCCCGCGGAACGGGTGGGCGGGGTAGACGCCGAGAATCTTCATCTCCTTGGAGAAGAAGGCGAGCTCTTCCAGCGCGAGCACGAGCTTGCGCTCCTCGGGATGGCCTTCGACGTCGGCATAGAACTGGGTGGCGAAGAAGTTGCCTTCGACCATGTAGCTCTCGAGCTTGGTCATGTTGACGCCGTTGGTGGCAAAGCCGCCGAGCGCCTTGTAGAGCGCGGCCGGCACGTTGCGCACCCGGAACACGAAGGTGGTGATGACCGCGCCGCCGCCGTTGTGCGCCCAATTGGCCTCGCGCGACAGCACGATGAAGCGGGTGGTGTTGTGGGATTCGTCCTCGACGTCGTCGGCCAGGATGTCGAGCCCGTAGATCTCGGCGGCGAGCCGCGACGCGATGGCGGCGCGGGTCTTGTCGCCGGCCTGCGCGATCTCGCGCGCCGAGCCCGCCGTGTCGGCGGCGACCAGCGGCCTGATGCCGAGCCTGCGGATGATCTTGCGGCACTGGCCGAGCGCGTGCACATGGCTCTCCACCGTCTTGATGTCGGAGAGCTGCGCGCCCCTCACCCCGAGCAGTTGATGGCGCACCGGCATGAAATGCTCGGCCACGATATGCAGCCCGGAATCCGGCATCAGATGGTGGATGTCGGCGACCCGGCCGGCGACCGAGTTCTCGATCGGGATCATGCCGAGATCGGCCTCGCCCGATGCGATCGCCGCGAACGCGTCCTCGAACGTGGCGCAGGGCAGCGCCTCGCAATCCGGATAGACCTCGGCGATGGCGAGATGCGAGTTCGCCCCCGGCTCTCCCTGGAACGCGATCCGCTTGGCTGTGCCCAAGATGGTGCTCATGCTGGTTCCTGTTCGCCGCTCCGGTGCGCATACCGTGGCGGCCAAGTCAACGTCGAGAAGTCAACGTCGCGAAGTCAACGGCGCCAGATCAATGTCGGGCGCCGATGAGCTCACGCGCCCGCGCGAGATCGGCCGGCGTGTCGACCCCGAGCGGCACGGAATCGACGAGGCTGACATCGATGCGCATGCCGGCCTCGAGCGCGCGCAGCTGCTCCAGCCGTTCGCGCGCTTCGAGCGGGGAGGCGGGAAGGCGCACGAAGCGCGCCAGCGCGGCGCGGCGATAGGCGTAGATCCCGATATGATGGTAGCGCGGCCCATCGCCCCAGGGCGCCTCGGCGCGGGTGAAATAGAGCGCGCGCAGCCGGCGCGGCGCCACCTCGGTGCCCACCACCTTGACCACGTTGGGATCGGCGCGCTCCCGCGCATCCGTGATTGCGGCCGCCAGCGTGGCGATATCGACCGCGGGATCGGCGAGCGGGCCGAGTGTTGCCACAATGTCGGCGGGTGCCAGCGTGGGCAGATCGCCCTGCAGGTTCACCACGATCTCGGCGCTGCCCGCCGGATCGAGGCTCTGCAAGGCCTCGAAGATGCGGTCGGAGCCGGAGCCGTGGTCGGCGCTGGTCATCACCGCGCGGCCGCCGGCCTTCTCCACGCAGGCGGCGATTGCTTCCGAATCGGTGGCGACCGCGACCGGCCCGATGGCGGCCGCCTGCGCGCGGCGCAGGACATGCACGATCATGGCCTCGCCCGCGATGTCGGCGAGCGGCTTGCCGGGCAGCCGGGCCGAGGCCATCCGGGCCGGAATGAGGATCAGGACGTCGCGGCGGTCCATCATCGAGGCAACAAAATCGGTCCGGGGCCGCTGCAAAAGTATCGTGCGCTTGCGGTTATACGTGTTGCCAGGGGCGAGGCAAACCGGGTATTTGTGCGCCGCTGTAGGGGGGCCGCTACGCTTGCACCCTCCTTGCTTGCCCTCCCTCGCCGTGTCCGGAGCCTGAATACGATGGACTCATTTGAAATGAACAAGATTCTTGGCGCGGTACTGGGCACCTGCCTGGTCCTGCAGGCGATGAGCATCGCCGCCGGCGCGATCTTTGCGCCCGAGCCGCCCGCCAAGCCCGGCTTTAACATTGTGGTTCCGAAGGCGGCGACCGGGGGCCAGGAGCAGGCGCCGGCCGAGAAGGTGCCGCCGCTGGCGCAGGAACTGGCGAGCGCCGATCCCAAGCGAGGCGAGGACGCCGCCAAGGTCTGCCAGGCCTGCCACACCTTGGACAAGGGCGGCGCCACCAAGGTCGGGCCCAATCTCTGGGGCGTCGTCGGACGCATGCGCGCCAGCGTGGCCGGTTTCGATTATTCGAGCGCCATGAAGGCCAAGGGCGGCACCTGGACGCCCGACGACCTCTACCAGTTCCTGGCCAACCCGCAGGCCTATATACAGGGCACCAAGATGACGTTCGCGGGTCTGGCAAGGCCGCAAACGCGCGCCGACGTCATCGACTATCTGAACACCCTCTCCGACAACCCGCAGCCGCTGAAGGCCGCAGACGCCGGCGCGGCCCCTGCGGCCGCCAAGCCGCAATAGGCCCGGGCCGTCCCCAACTCTTGTCCCGGCCTTGAGCCGGGACCGTACCAACCACGGAGTTTCGGACGTTCCCGGCTCAAGGCCGGGACAAGTGAGCGCCGAGTCTTGGACGGTCCCGGCTCAAGGCCGGGACAAGTGCGGCAGACAGCCCTGCGGCGAACAGGCGGTGTCCCGGACCTGCGAAATCGGACATAATCCATCCTCGAAGCGGGCACACACTGCCAGACCGTGATGCCTGATCGAGACGCCTGATCGTGGTCCTAGCCTGAGGAGGCCGGCCGTGCGCCTGAGCCGTCGAACCATCATCCGCACCGGAATTCTTGCCGCCGCCGCGCCGGCGCTCGACCGGCTCGGCCTGCCTATGAGCGGGCCCGCGGCCGCGCAAGCCCAGCCGGCACCCCAAGGAGCGCCGGCGACGCCGCAGTGGCGGCATGGCGTCGCCCTCCTCGACGAGCCGCGCTACGCCGAGGGGTTCGCGCATTTCGACTATGTCAACCCGAGCGCCCCCAAGGCCGGAACGGTGCGCCTCTCCGTGCCCAGCACGTTCGATAATTTCAACCAGGTGATCGCCGGCGTTAAGGGCAGGCTCGCGGTCGCGGTCGGGCTCATCTCGGAATCGCTGATGAGCGCTTCGCGCGACGAGGTGGCGGCCGAATACGGGCTGCTGGCCGAAGCGGTGCGCTATCCCCCCGATGTCTCGTCGGCGACCTACCGGTTGCGGGCGCAGGCGAAGTGGCAGGACGGCCAGCCGGTCACGCCCGAGGACGTGATCTTCTCGTTCGATGCGTTCAAGCAGAACAGCCCGATGCATTCGGCCTATTACCGTCACGTCGTGAAAGCCGAGAAGACCGGCGAGCGCGAGGTGACCTTCAGCTTCGATGCGCCCGGCAACCGCGAACTGCCGTTCATCGTCGGCGAGCTCACGGTGCTGCCCAAGCACTGGTGGGAAGGCACCGATGCCTCCGGCAAGAAGCGCGACGTGACCGCCACCACGCTCGAGCCGCCGCTCGGCAGCGGCCCCTACCGGATCAAGACCTTCTCGCCCGGGCGCAATGTGGTGCTCGAGCGGGTCAAGGACTATTGGGGCAAGGACCTCAACGTCAAAGTCGGAACGGAGAATTTCGACGAGGTGCAATACGTGTATTTTCGCGACTCCACCGTCGAGCTGGAGGGCTTCAAGGGCGATCAGGTCGACTGGCGCACCGAGGCCAGCGCCAAGAACTGGGCGACCGCCTACGATTTCCCGGCGGTGCGCGACCATCGGGTGGTGCTCGAGGAGTTTCCGATCCGCAATCTCGGCCGCATGCAGGCCTTCGCCTTCAACACCCGCCGCGACAAGTTCAAGGATGCCAGGCTGCGGCAGGCCTTCGATTACGCGTTCGATTTCGAGGAGATGAACAAGCAGCTGTTCTTCGGCCAGTACCGGCGCATCGTGAGCTATTTCGACGGCACCGAGCTTGCCTCCTCGGGATTGCCGCAGGGCCAGGAGCTTGAGATCCTCGAAACCGTCCGCGACCAGGTGCCGCCCGAGCTCTTCACCAAGCCGTACAGCAATCCGGTCGGCGGCAATCCGGAGGCGGTTCGCAACAATCTGCGCGAGGCCATCCGTTTGCTCAAGGACGCGGGCTACGAGATCCGCGACCGTCGGCTCGTCAACGCCAAGACCAACGAGCCCTATGCGGTCGAGATCCTGGTCGACGATCCGAGCCTGGAGCGCATCGCGCTGTTCTACAAGCCATCCCTGGAGCGGCTGGGCATGACCGTCAGCATCCGCAGCATGGATGAGGCCCAGTTCGAGAACCGCACCCGCGGCTGGGACTACGACATGATCATGCCGATATGGGGGGAATCGCTGTCGCCCGGCAACGAGCAGCGCGAGTACTGGGGATCGCAGTCGGCCGACGTGGCGGGGTCGGAGAACTACGTCGGCATCAAGAATCCGGCGGTCGATGCCATGATCGATCGCGTCATCTTCGCCAAGAATCGCGACGAGCTCGTCGCCGCCACCCGGGCGCTCGACCGGGTGCTGTTGTGGAACCATTACGTCGTCCCGCAATTCACCAACGACAAGTCGCGGAGCGCGCGTTGGGACCGCTTCAGCCACCCCGATCCGATGCCCAAATACGGCATCTCCGAATTCCCGACGATCTGGTGGTGGGACCAGGCGAAGGCTGCCAAAACGGGTTCGCGCCAGTGACGCGTCGGCAACAGTGACAGGTTCGCGCCAGTGACATTCCGGCTGCCCAGGGGGGCCGAAGCGACGATCCCGGTCAATCGCCGTGAAGCGCTCGGGCTCGGCGCCGGCGCGGTGGCGACCATCATGGTGCGGCCGGCGCGTGCGCAAGAGGCCGAGCATCACGGCATGTCGGCCTTCGGGGATCTCAAATATCCCCCCGACTTCAAGCATTTCGACTATGTCAATCCGGACGCCCCCAAGGGCGGCATCTTCTCGCAGATCTCGCCGACCCGCCAATTCAACCAGAATTTCCTCACCTTCGATTCGCTCAATGCCTTCATTCTGAAGGGCGATGCCGCGCAGGGCATGGATCTCACCTTCGCCACCCTGATGGGCCCCGCCACCCTGTTCACGCCCACCCATGACGAGCCCGATGCGATCTACGGATTGACGGCGCGTGCCGTGAAAATCTCGACCGACGGGCTCACCTACACATTTCTGCTGCGGCCGCAGGCGCGGTTTCATGACGGCAGCGCCTTGACGGCGCACGACGTCGCCTTCTCGCTGCAGCTCTTGAAGCAGAAGGGCCACCCGATCATCCGCCAGCAGCTGCGCGACTTTCTCGCTGCCGAGGCGGTCGACGACTTGACCCTGGTGGCGCGCTTCGCGCCCAAGCGCGGCCGCGACGTGCCGCTGTTCGTCGCCCAGCTGCCGATCTTCTCGCGCGCCTACTACGCCACCCGCGAGTTCGACCAATCCACCCTCGATGTGCCGCTCGGCTCCGGCGCCTACAAGGTCGGCCGCTTCGAGGCCGGGCGTTACATCGAGCTCGAGCGGGTCAAGGACTGGTGGGGCGCGGACCTCCCGGTCACGCGCGGCTTCAACAATTTCGACATCCAGCGCTTCGAGTTCTACCGCGACCGCGATGTCGGCTTCGTGGGCTTCACCGCCAAGAGCTATTTGTTCCGCGAGGAGTTCACTTCGCGCGTCTGGGCCACGCGCTACACTTTTCCCGCCATCCGCGACGGCCGCGTCAAGCGCGAGGAGCTGCCGGACGAGACGCCCTCTGGCGCGCAGGGCTGGTTCATCAACACCCGGCGCGACACCTTCGGCGATCGGCGCCTGCGCGAAGCGCTCGGGCTTGCGTTCGATTTCGAATGGACCAACCGCAACATCATGTACGGCGCCTACAAGCGCACCCTCTCGGTGTTCCAGAACTCGGACATGATGGCGCAGGGCATGCCGAGCGCCGACGAGCTCGCGCTGCTTGAGCCGTTTCGCGGCCGCGTACCCGACGAGGTCTTCGGCGAGCCCTATCTGCCGCCGGTCTCCGACGGCTCCGGGCAGGACCGCACGCTGTTGCGCAAGGCCGCCGCGCTGCTGCAATCGGCCGGTTTTGTGCTCAAGGACGGCAAGCGCATGACGCCCAAGGGCGAGCGCATCACCGTCGAGTTCCTCTCCGACGAGCAGGATTTCCAGCCGCATCATCTGCCGTTCATCAAGAACCTCGCCGTGCTCGGCATCGAGGCGACGTTTCGGCTGGTCGATCCGGTGCAGTATCAGGCCCGCGTCGATGCCTTCGATTTCGACGTCACCGTCGAGCGCTTCCAGTTCAACTCGACCCCGGGCGACGGTCTGCGTCCCTTTTTCACGACGCAGGCGGCGGCCACCCAGGGCTCGCAGAATCTCGCCGGCATCGCCGACCCGGTCATGGATGCGCTGATCGAGGAGATCATCGCGGCGCCGACCCGCCCCGCGCTCACCACCGCCTGCCGGGCGCTCGACCGCGTCTTTCGCGCCGGCCGCTACTGGATTCCGCAATGGTACAATCCGTTCTACCGGCTCGCTTACTGGGACGTCTTCAATCGCCCCGCGACAAAACCGCGCTACGGCCGCGGTGCCCCCGAGACCTGGTGGTATGACCGCGACAAGGCCGCAAAGCTCGACCGCGCCGGGTAGAAGCAATTTCCTAGAAGCGAACTCTCAGGCAGCGAATGCGAGCAATGGCGAGCAACGAGTCATCTTCACCTCTCCCTAAAAGGAGGGCTGTTGCATGTGAAGGTGCCGCATTCTCCACCTCTCCCCGCTTGCGGGGAGAGGTCGGCGCGGAGCGCCGGGTGAGGGGGCCTCTCCGCGAGTTTGAGCTTGGAGAGGTCGGATCGCGACCCCCTTTCAGGGGGAGGGAAGTGGCACCGCCGTACCAAACAACAAAAATTCAAATGCTGAACCACGCATGACAGCTTATATCCTCCGCCGCTTGCTGCTGATGGTGCCGACCTTGTTCGGCATCATGCTGATCTCGTTCACCGTCGTGCAGTTCGCGCCCGGCGGGCCGATCGAGCGCATCATCGCGCAGCTGAGCGGCGCCGACACCAGCGGGGCCTCGCGCGTCTCCGGCCCGGCCGGCGACTTCGGGGCGCGCGGGCAGATGCGCAGCGGCCCGGTCGAACTCGGCGAACTCCAAGTATCGCGGCGCCCAGGGGCTCGATCCGGAATTCATCGCCAGCCTGGAGAAGCAGTTCGGTTTCGACAAGCCGGCCTACGAGCGCTTCGCCCTGATGCTGTGGAACTACAGCCGCTTCGATTTCGGCAAGAGCTATTTCCGCGACGTGAGCGTGCTCACCCTGATCAAGGAGAAGATGCCGGTCTCGATCTCGCTCGGGCTCTGGCTGACGCTGCTGACCTATCTGATCTCGATCCCGCTCGGCATCCGCAAGGCGGTCCGCGACGGCTCGGTGTTCGACGTGTGGACGTCGGGCGCCATCATCGTCGGCTATTCGATCCCGGGCTTCCTGTTCGCGATCCTGCTCATCATCCTGTTCGCCGGCGGCTCCTTCCTCGACTGGTTCCCGCTGCGCGGGCTGACCTCGGAGAACTGGGCGGACTTCCCCTGGTGGCAGAAGGTGCTCGATTATTTCTGGCACCTGACCCTGCCCATCATCTCGATGGGATTGAGCGCGTTCGCCACCATGACGCTTCTGACCAAGAATTCGTTTCTCGACGAGATCCGCAAGCAATATGTGCTGACCGCGCGCGCCAAGGGCTGCACCGACCGCCAGGTGCTGTACGGCCACATCTTCCGCAACGCCATGTTGATCGTGATCGCCGGCTTTCCGGGCGCGTTCATTCGCGCCTTCTTCACCGGCGCGCTCCTGATCGAGACGATCTTCTCGCTCGACGGGCTTGGCCTGCTTGGCTTCGAGAGCGTGCTCAACCGCGACTATCCGGTGGTGTTCGCCACGCTCTACATCTTCTCCCTGCTGGGGCTGGTGGTGAACCTGATCTCCGATCTTACCTATACCTGGGTCGATCCGCGCATCGACTTCGAGACCCGGGAGGTTTGAGGTGGACGAGCGCACCACTATCCAGGCGCCCGAACCGGCTCCGCCGCTGCTGCCCGGCATCGTCACCCCGCCGCTCGCGCGCCTGCTGAACCCATCGCCCATCAACCGCCGGCGCTGGCAGAACTTCAAGGCCAACCGGCGCGGCTATTGGGCGCTATGGGTCTTCCTTACGCTGTTCATCCTCTCGCTGTTCGCCGAATGCATCGCCAACGACAAGCCGTTCCTGGTCAAATATGACGGGCACTATTATTTTCCCGCTTTGTTCAACTATACGCAGGCGACCTTCGGAGTCACCGACGAGCTGGCCGAGAGCGCGCCCGACTACCGCGACCCCTATCTGCAGAAAATGATCGCCGACAAGGACGGCGCCATCGTGTGGCCGCCGATCCATTATTCCTACGACACCCACAATCTCGACCTGCCGACGCCGGCGCCCTCCAAGCCGACCTGGATGCTGACCGAGGACGAGTGCCGTCCGGTGGTGGAGCGCAAGGGCCTCACCGGCTGCCGCGATCTCGAATACAACTGGCTCGGCACCGACGACCAGGGCTTCGACGTGGTCGCCCGCGTCATCTACGGCTTCCGGGTCTCGGTGCTGTTCGGGCTCATTCTCACGCTCGTGTCCTCGGTGGTCGGCGTCGCCGCCGGCGCCGTGCAGGGCTATTTCGGCGGCTGGACCGATCTCCTGTTCCAGCGCTTCATCGAGATCTGGACCTCGGTGCCGGAGCTCTATCTGCTGCTGATCATCTCCTCTGTCCTGGTGCCGGGCTTCTTCGTGCTGTTGGGCATCTTGCTGCTGTTCTCCTGGGTCGCGCTGGTGCCGCTGGTGCGGGCCGAGTTCCTGCGCGGACGCAATTTCGAGTACATCCAGGCGGCGCGCGCGCTCGGCGTCTCCAACCGGGTCATCATGTTCCGCCACCTGTTGCCCAACGCCATGGTGGCGACCATGACGTTCCTGCCGTTCATCCTGTCGTCGTCGGTGATGACGCTGACCGCGCTCGACTTCCTGGGCTTCGGCCTGCCGCCCGGCTCGGCCTCGCTCGGCGAACTGCTCAAGCAGGGCAAGGACAATATCCAGGCGCCCTGGCTCGGCATCACCGCCTTCCTCACCGTCGCCGTCATGCTGTCGCTCCTGATCTTCATCGGCGAGGCGGTGCGCGACGCCTTCGATCCGCGCAAGACCTTCCGGTGATGGCCATGCTTTACCTACGGACGCTGTGATGGACGCCCTGACAGACGCCACGCTCTCCCTCTTACCTCCCCCTGCAAGGGGGAGGTCGGATCGCGTAGCGATCCGGGTGGGGGTCTCGCCTCAGAACTCCGTATTCGCGGGTAGGCGGGACCCCCACCCGGCGCCGGAGCCTGTCATCGGGCCGGCCAAAGGCCGGACCCGTTGGGCGCCACCCTCCCCCTTTCAGGGGGAGGGTATTGGCACCGCCGTGCCAACAACAAAATTCAAATTGCAGGGACATATTTTAAATGGACGCCGCGTCACAACCGCTGCTCGAGGTCGAGGAGCTTTCGGTCGCCTTTCGCCAGGGCGGGCGCGAGACGCTGGCGGTCGACCGGGTCTCGTTCGACATCCGCGGCGGCGAGACGCTGGCCCTGGTCGGCGAATCGGGCTCCGGCAAATCGGTGACCGCGCTCTCGGTGATGAAGCTCTTGCCCTATCCGTCCGCCCACCATCCGACCGGCGCCATCCGGTTCAAGGGCCGCGACCTGCTGCAGCTGCCCGAGCGCGAGATGCGCCGCGTGCGCGGCAAGAACATCACCATCATCTTCCAGGAGCCGATGACCTCGCTCAATCCGCTGCACACGATCGAGAAGCAGATCGGCGAGATCCTGCTGCTGCATGCCGGGCTCGTCGGCGCGGCGGCGCGCAAGCGCATCGTTGAATTGCTGACCGAGGTCGGCATTCCGGAGCCGCAGACGCGGCTGTCGAGCTATCCGCACCAGCTCTCCGGCGGCCAGCGCCAGCGCGTGATGATCGCCATGGCGCTCGCCAATGAGCCCGACCTCTTGATCGCCGACGAGCCCACCACCGCGCTCGACGTCACCGTGCAGGCGCAGATCCTCAAGCTCTTGAAGGATCTGCAGCGCCGGCTCGGCATGGCCATGCTGTTCATCACCCATGACCTCGGCATCGTGCGCAAGCTGGCGGACCGGGTCTGCGTGATGAAGGAGGGCAAGATCGTCGAGCAGGGCTTGATCGAGGACGTCTTCAAGGCGCCCGCACATCCCTATACGCGCGCGCTCATCCAGGCGCAGCCGCGTCCCGACCCGGCGCCGGTGCGGCCCGATGCGCCCGTGGTGATGGAGACGCAGGACCTTCGGGTCTGGTTTCCGATCAAGCGCGGCTTCCTGCGCCGGGTGGTCGGCCACATCAAGGCGGTCGACGGCGTCAGCATCGCGGTGCGGGCGGGCGAGACGCTCGGCATCGTCGGCGAATCCGGTTCCGGCAAGACCACGCTCGGCCTCGCCATCCTGCGGCTCATCTCCTCGCAGGGCGGGATCGTGTTCCTCGGCCAGGCGATCACCGGCTTGAAGTTCCGCGCCATGCTGCCGTTTCGCCGCGATATGCAGATCGTGTTCCAGGACCCCTATGGGTCGCTGAGCCCGCGCATGTCGGTATCCGACATCATCGAGGAGGGGCTTTGGGTGCATGCTCCCAAGCTCGGCAAGGCCGAGCGCGATCAGCGCGTGATGCGCGCGCTCGCCGATGTCGGGCTCGATGCCGACACGCGCTTTCGCTATCCGCACGAATTCTCCGGCGGCCAGCGCCAGCGCATCGCGCTCGCGCGCGCCGTCGTACTGGAGCCGACCTTCGTGGTGCTCGATGAGCCGACCAGCGCGCTCGACATGCTGATCCAGGCGCAGATGGTCGACCTCCTGCGGGCGCTGCAGAAGCGGCGCAACCTCACCTATCTGTTCATCTCCCACGACCTGCGCGTGGTGGCGGCGCTGGCGAGCCGGCTGGTGGTCATGCGCAACGGCAAGGTGATCGAGGAAGGCCCCGCCGCCGATCTGTTCGCCCGTCCGCAGAGCGACTACACGCGCGCTTTGTTCGCCGCCGCCTTCAACCTGGAGACGGCGCCCGAGGGCGTCGTCGCCGAATAGGATTCCAGTGTCAGCAAAACCCCCGACTCCGGCCCCGCTGCTGGAAGATCTTCCGGTGGAGGTGTCGATCTCGGCGCCGGAGCCGCTCGGCAACGGCTTCCGCGACTATCAACGCTTCAGCTACACGCTGCCGGGCGACGACCCCGAGCGCGACGTGCGCACCCACGATCTCTTGCGCTTCGGACGGATCGTGGCGGTGTTGCCGGTCGATCTCGACCGCGGCGAGGTGATCCTGCTGCGGCAGTTTCGCCTGGCGGCGCAGCTCGCGCTGGGCCAAGGCGATCTGGTCGAGATCGTCGCCGGCCATGTGGAGGCGAACGAAGAGCTGGCGCAGGCCGCGCACCGCGAATGCCTGGAGGAGATCGGAGTCGCGCCCTCGGCGCTGACGCAGCTGTTCACCTATCTGCCGACGCCCGGCGCCTCCGACGAGGAGATCACTCTCTTCCTCGGCCTCGTCGATGCCGCCGCGGTGCCCGAGCGCGCCGGCGCCGCCGCCGAGCGCGAGGAAACCCGCCCGCTGCGCGTCCCCATCGACACCGCGCTCGCCGCGCTGTCGGGCGGCAGCATGCATAACGGCCTCCTGGTGCTGGCCCTGCACTGGCTGGCGCTGAACCGCACCCGGCTGAGCGAGATCGCACGCGGTGGGACTTAGAGGATGGGGTTAACCGGTGACAACTCCGCAAGCTCGGCGCGCTCCCTCGCCCCGGAGGGGAGAGGGTTGGGGTGAGGGGGCTCCGGCCTGTTCAACCGGGTTGATGGTCGACGTTTTGGACCGGGATGATTGTCGACAGTTTCGGGTTTGGGGCAGGTTCAGCCGGTTTGCGGAACCCATCACGAAGTGGAGCGAACCGGCTGAACCTGCCCCGGCGATCGATAAGGCCGATATCGAGATCGCAGAACCGAACCACGTGGTCCCCGGTTTCGAGCTCGGCGATGCCGATGAGTTCTCCGACCAGGGCCTGGCTGACGAAGACGAGTTCGCCTTGCCACTTGATCTCACCTGCGTTGCGGATGCGGCGAACCTGATGATCGGCATCATACCAGGGATCCTCGACCCGGTCGGGCATGGGGCGCTGCGAGGGGGTGTAAAGATCCGCCGGCGGCCGTTGCCCGAGCGCCTCGTGCGGACGCTCCTGGTTGTAATGCCGGCGAAAGTCATCGAAGCGGACCTGCTGTTCGGCTGCGTTGGCGGCCGGTGGGCGGGTCGTCTGTTTCTTCAGGGTGCGATGCATGCGCTCGTGCCGCCCATTCTCCTGCGGAGAAGCGGGAAGGATGAAGTGCGGTTTGATGCCGAGCTTGAGCCACCAGGCCGACAGCCGGGTCAGCCCCCCCGCACTGGTCGCCCCGAACGGTGCTCCATTATCGCAGCGGATCGAAAGCGGCAGCCCGTAGGCTCGAAAGGCCGCCGTGAAGGCCGGTTGAACACCCTCGATCGTCGACTGCGTGATCCGAACGTCAAGCAGAAAGCGGCTATGGCTGTCGGTCAACGTCAGGGGATCGATCTTGCTCTGATCGGCGGTACGGAACCAGCCCTTGAAGTCGGTCGCCCACTCGTCGTTGGGAGCCGCCACACTCGCAAATGGGCGCCGCTGATCAATCGCTCTGCGCCGGCGCTTCACCGGCGCAATCAGCCCGGCCTCCTTGAGAATGTCGCCGATCGTGGAGGCAGCCGGCCAACGCACCTCGGGAGCTCGGCGGCCGAGTATCACCAACAGCTTGCGGGGCCCCAAGTGCGGAAACCGCCGGCGCAGCGAAACGACCTCATCTTTGAGCGCGGCTGCGGTCGCGTGCGAACAATGCAACGGAGCATGCGAGTGGTCCATAAACCAGTCCCCTGCGCCGCTCTCCCGCCGCTTCCGCCAGGCATAAAACGTATCGCGGCAGACCCCATAACGGGCGCACAGCTCCGATACGCTCCAGTTCCCGGTGTCATAGTCCACCAGCATTCGAATGCGCTCTTCCATGGCACAGGTCTCTGTAAACGGCATCGGTGGTCCCCCCTCCGATGCAGCTTGACCTGTCGACAATCATCCCGGTCTAAATTGTCGGATATCTACCCGGATTATACCGCCTATCGAGAGGTCGTAACCCCTCACCCCAACCTTCTCCCTATGGGAGAGGGAGCGCGCCGCGTTTGCCGATACGCCTCGGCCCAAAGAGCACGCCGCTTCAGCGGGGTTGCCCGACTTCGCTACTAACGAGGGTGGTAGGCCCATGTGCCGGATCACCGCTTGCGAAGTCCGCGCAAACGTCACAAGAATCGCTGATCGTCACGCAAGTGAGAGACACCACGATGTCGGGAGCCAATTCGAACCGCGCATCCGCACCGCGGCCAATCGTGCAGGCCGCCGTCCTGGCGGGATGCCTCGTCGCCACCCCCGCGCTGGCGCAGCAAAGCGACAAGATCCCCAACCTGACCTCGGCCGATTTCGGCTGGCAGTCCAACGTCGCCGATTGGCTGGAGCCGCCGCCGGGCAACGGCCATGGGCCGATCAAGCCCGATCCCGACCATCCCTATACCAGCAACGCCGAAGCGGCGCGCACCGGCAAGCCGCCGACCAAGCGCCTCGGCAACTACAAGGACCCGGTGCTCAAGCCGTGGGCGGCGGCCGAGATGAAGGCCGCCAACGACGAGGCGCTCTCCAGCGTCGAGAAAATCCCGTTCGCCGCGCAGGCGCGCTGCTATCCGGGCAGCGTGCCGGGCCAATTGCTGTTTCCGTTCGAGCCGCTTTATTTCATCCAGCTGCCCAAGATCGTCTACATGATCTGGCAGCGCGACCACATGGTGCGGCGCGTCTCCATAACCGACCGGCATACCCCGGAGCCAAAACCATCATGGTTCGGCGAATCGATCGGCCGCTACGAGGGCGGCGACACGCTGGTGGTCGACACCATCGGGCTTTCCACCAAGGACAGCTACATCGACAATTTCCACACCCCGCACACCGAGAACCTGCACGTGGTGGAGCGCTTCAAGCTAGACGCGGACGGAGGTCATCTCACCGCTCTCGCCAGGGTCGAGGACCCCGACGCCTTCAACGCGCCGCTCACCATGATGCAGCGCTGGTTCAAGGCCAAAGGCCGCATGATCGAGACCGTCTGCGCCGAGAACAACAACGATTACTTCAGCCAGGGCTTGTTCCCGGTGCCGATGGCCGACAAGCCGGATTTTTAGGACGAAGTGCTGCGCGGCGTCGCCGCCTCACGTCCACACCGCCAAGATCGCCCCCATCACCAGCAGCGAGACGAGTTGGAAGCCGTTGGCGATGCCGAACAGAGCCCATGAGCGCTTCTCGTAGACGGTGAGGCCGAAGGTGACGGTGGCGATGAAGCCGAGCCAGTTGAAGAAGCCGACGGCGGCGCCGGTGGCGAGCGTTTGGGCGCCGGCGTAGTGCACCGCGTGCACCAGCACGAAGGCCATGATGAGGCTGGCGATGAAGTCGAAGGCCAGCAGGCGCGGCAAGCGCGCCTTCATGTCGGCATCGCTGCAGCTCGCGAGCGCCATCCAGCGCGGTCCGAACAGGAGCGGCGAATACCAGGCGGCGCCGATCGCCATCTTCACGATGGCGGCGAGGAGCACCGCCCACCAATTGATCGGAAATTCCTGCATCGTTGCCTCCCCGGCGAAGGTCGCTGATAGCGGCCGATAGTAGCAACCAGGCAGCTGTTCGTCCCCGGCGCGGGGAGGGGTTTTCCACATCGCTCTGAGGTCATGCCGACGCTATTACGATTTGGAAGAGATACGCCGCACGCTCGTCACTTCGCTCCCTCCCGCCGCAATGCGCGCGATCGCTTCCGCGATCGGCTCGATCGCGACCGCCATGTGGAACGCGTTGGCGTGGATCAGCGTGTCGCGGTCGCGCACCATGGCGACATGGCCCTTCCAGAACAGGAGATCGCCGCGATGCAGAGCGGACAGGTCGCGATCAGGCGGCAGCGGCGTGCCGAGCGCCTGCTCCTGCATGACGCTGTCGCGCGGGCAGGGCAGTCCGCAGGCGGTGAGCGCGATCTGCACCAGCCCAGAGCAATCGAGCCCGAGCGCGGTCTTGCCGCCCCACAGATACGGCACATGCAGGAACGCTTCGGCAATCGCGACCGGATCGGGCGCGAAGGCGTCGAGCGGCGCCAGATGGCGAGCCGGCACGTAGCCGCCCGAATGGGTGACCGCGAACGGTTCGGCGATGCGGGCTATCGCGACGCGGCATCCGAGCGAGAGCCCTTCGCTCGGCGGCAGCTTGATCGAAGGGCCGGGGAACACCAGCGTGCGCGGCACCGCGACTTTATGTGTCGCGGCAGGTCCGGGCGCGGCCAGCGCATTGGTGGGCAGCCAGCCCGCATAGCCGTCGGCTTCGAGCCGACCGCGGCACCAGCCCTCCGCGGTGGTCTCCTCGACCATGACGCGTTCGCCCTTGAGCGCTTGCGGTGTCGAGCGGCGCGTCGGGGGAGGGGCTCGCGCGCACCGGCGCCTGCGGATCGACGACCTCGCGCGGCTCGGCGCGTTGCGGCGCCTCAGCCATAGCGCGCCGTCAGCAAGTGATAGAGCGCGCGCGCGCCCTGGCATTCGGCGCCTTCCGGCCGTCCCGGCCTGGTGGCCTGGTTCCAGGCATAGATGTCGAAATGCAGCCAGGCCTTGGCGGCGGAAACGAAGCGGCGCAGGAACAGCGCCGCCGTGATCGAGCCGGCAAAGCCGCCGGACCCGACATTGTTGACGTCGGCGACCTTCGAATCGAGCATCTGGTCGTACGGCCGCCACAGCGGCAACCGCCAGAGCGGATCGCTCTCGGCTTGGGCGCTGCGCGCAAGCTCGGCGGCAAGCGCGTCGTCGTCGGTGTAGAACGGCACCACTTCGGGTCCGAGCGCGACGCGCGCGGCGCCGGTCAGCGTCGCCATGTCGACGATGAGCTCGGGCGCCTCCTCGTCGGCGAGCGCCAGCGCGTCGGCCAGGATCAGCCTGCCCTCGGCGTCGGTGTTGCCGATCTCGACGCTGATGCCCTTGCGCGAGCGGTAGATGTCGCGCGGACGGAAGGCGGAGCCGGAGATCGCGTTCTCGACCGCCGGCACCAGCACGCGCAGTCGCACCTTGGCGGCGCGGTCCATCAGCATATGGGCGAGCGCCAGCATGGTTGCGGCGCCGCCCATGTCCTTCTTCATGTTGAGCATGCCGGTATCGCTCTTGATGTCGAGCCCGCCGGTGTCGAAGCAGACCCCCTTGCCGATCAGGGTGATCTTGCGATGGGCCGGATCGCCCCAGCTCATGTCGATGAGGCGCGGCGCCCGGTCGGCGGCGCGGCCGACCGCATGGATGAGCGGAAAGTTCTGCGAGAGGAGATCGCCGCCGACGATGGCGCGAAAGCTCGCGCCATGCCGGGTCGCCAAGGCGCGGGCGGCACTTTCGAGCTCGGAGGGTCCCATGTCGTTGGCGGGCGTATTGATCAGGTCGCGGGCGAGCCAGACCCCCTCGGCGATGCGGGTGAGATCGGCGCCGTCGATGGCGGGCGGCAGTTCGAGCCGGATCTCCTTGTCGTCGGCCTTGCGATAGCGCGTGAAGCGGTAGCTCCCGAGAGCGAAGGCGAGCGCTGCCAGGCGCGCGTCGTGCGGCGTATTGGCGAACCGATAGGTGCCGGCCGGCAGCAGGGCCGGCAAGGCGCCGGGCCGCAGCAGATCCTTGGACGGCTCGTCGGCGTTCTCGATGCCGAACAGCACGCCCGCGAGCCCGCCGTCGGGGCTCGGCAGCAGCAGGTGGCGGCCTGGGCGCGGCTCGAATCCGGCCGCATCCGCAAAGGCGCGGCTCCGGGCATCGAGGCGGCCGCGGCTGTCGGACCAGGTCGCGGCGGTGACGAACGTCACCGGCACGGTCGGGCTCGCGCTGCTGCCTGGAGTGACGAAGACGGCGGCGATCGCGGAATTGGGCATGGGTTTTGAGCTAGCACGGCCTCCTGCCGGGGTGAAGCAAAGCCCGGCGCGGCCTCGCGGCGCGAGGTTAACCACCTGTTAGGGTTAACGTTTTATTGCTGCAGCGAAGGGGGCGGCCTGGTCCGCCGACGCAGAGCCCGTGATGATTTCGCGTTCAAACCTTTCCGCCAGCGCGCGCCCGTTGGTCACCATCGCGGCGGCGGCCATGCTCGCCGGTGCGGTCGCGGGTTGTGCCAGCACCCGTTCGGCCGAGACCGGATCGCTCGCCGCCCCCTCTACGGCGGCCAGCGAGGACGACTGGCGCAAAGCCGCGCAGGCCTGGGGCGAGCGCTATCAGGCCAATCCGGCCGATCCGCAGGTGGCGATCCATTATGCGCAGGCGTTGCGCTCGAGCGGCCAGCGCGCCCAGGCGGTCGCGGTGCTCGAGCAGGCCTCGCTGCACAATACCAAGAACATGGAAGTGCTCGGCGCCTATGGGCGCGCGCTTGCCGATGTGGGCGATTATCAGCAGGCGCTCGAAGTGCTCGGACGCGCCCATGCGCCGGATCGCCCCGACTGGCGCATCCTGTCGGCGCAGGGCGCGGTGCTCGACCAGATGGGGCGCCACGACGACGCGCAGCGCTACTACGAGACCGCGCTCAAGATCGTGCCCGACGAGCCGACGGTGCTGTCCAATCTCGGGCTCTCCTACGCACTCTCCAAGCAGCTGCCGCGCGCGGAAGCGATCCTCAAGCGCGCCGCCGCCGGCCAGCGCGTCGATCCGCGGGTGCGGCAAAATCTGGCGCTGGTGGTCGGACTGCAGGGCCGCTTCGCGGAAGCGGAAGCGATTGCGCGCGCCGACCTGCCGGCCGAGGAGGCCTCCGCCAACGTGGCCTATCTGCGCGAGATGCTGTCGCGCCAAAGCGACGCGCAAATTCACGACGCGACCCGCCGCCCGACCGACGCCGGCAAGGGCTAAGGCGCGTTTGTAGGGCGCAATCGCTTTATTGCGCCATCAACCTCACCACCGGCCGCCATCGCCCGCGGCTTCGCCGAGCGGCGCAATAAAGCGATTGCGCCCTACGGTTCGTCAATGCTGGACGGCCATCACCCGGATGGCGGCTGGGCCGAGAATGACCACGAACAACACCGGCAGGAAGAACACGATCATCGGCACCGTCAGCTTCGGCGGCAACGATGCGGCCTTCTTCTCGGCTTCCGACATGCGCATGTCGCGGTTCTCCTGCGCCATGACGCGCAGCGTTGTCGCCATCGGGGTGCCGTAGCGCTCGGCCTGCTGCAGGGCCATGCATACCGACTTGACGCCCTCCAGATTGGTGCGGATGGCGAGGTTCTGGTAGGCCTGACGACGATCCTGCAGATAGGACAGCTCCGCCGTCGTCAGCGTGAGCTCCTCGGCGAGCGGGATCGATTGCGTGCCGATCTCGGCGGCCACCCGCTTGAACCCGGCCTCCACCGACATGCCGGATTCGACGCAGATCAGCAGCAGATCGAGCGCGTCGGGGAACGCCCGTCTGATCGAGAGCTGGCGATGCTGAATCCGGTTCTTCAGGAACAGGCTCGGCACCTGCATGCCCAGATAGGCGGCGCCCAGACAGAGCGCGACTTTGAGTGTCGGCGGCTGGTCGAGGTCGAGGACGACGAAGACGTAAAGCGCCGCGAACACCAGCAGGACGGCCGGCATCAGCATGCGGAAGAACAGATAGGTCACATAGGGCGCCTGACCGCGATAGCCCGCCTGCACCAGCATGGCGCGCGCGGTCTCCTGGCCCACCCACTTGTTCAGGTTGAACTGGTCGACGATCGACTGCATGTACTGCTTGGGCGAGCGCCGCAACGCGACCTTCTCGCCGCGCGCGAGCCGCTCGCGCTCGCGCTGGCGCAGCTGCTCGCGCTCGAGCGCCACCGATTTCATCCGCTTGGTCAGCGAGTTGGTCGCCAACAGCGGCATGGTCAGCGTGATCACGGTCGCGACCGCCGCGATCGCCGCAAACAGCATGGTCAGCGCGCGCGGATTGGAGACGGCATCGATCAGGATTTCGAGCATGGCATCACACCGTACAAAACTAGAAGTCGAAATTGATCATCTTGCGCATGACCAGCACGCCCAGGAACATCCAGGTCGCGCAGGCCGCCAGCATCATGCGGCCGAGCGATTCGGTCCACAGCAGCTCGATATATTGGGGACTGGTGATGTAGACGAGCAGCATCACCCCGGGCGGCAGGGAGCCGATGATCATCGCCGAGGCCTTGGCCTCCATCGACATGGCTTGAATCTTCGCCTTCATCTTCTTGCGGTCGCGCAGCACGCGGGAGAGGTTGCCGAGCGCCTCCGACAGGTTGCCGCCGGCCTTCTGCTGGATCGAGATGACGATGCCGAAGAAGTTCGCCTCCGCCACCGGAATGCGCTCGTACAGCTTGGCGCAGGCATCGCCGAGCGGCAGGCCGAACGACTGGGTCTCGACGATGGCGCGGAACTCGCTGCGCACCGGTTCCGGCGAATCGTTGACGATGACCCTGATGCTGTCGAGCAGCGGCAGCCCGGCCTTGATGCCGCGCACGATGACGTCGACGGCATCGGGAAAGGCCTTGAGGAAGTTCGCCTCGCGGCGCTTCTTGAGAAACTTGAGGATCCACATCGGCAGGCCGAAGGAGGCGGCGAAGGCCATCCCGGCCGCGCCCAGGAGGCCGGCATTGAGGCCGAGCGCGCCCAGGAAGCCGAGCAGGCCGAGGATCCCGCTGATGATAAGGAATTTGCGCTTCGACCAGGACAGCCCCGCCTGCCCGATCCGCACCGAGAGCGGCGGCGATTTGGCCTTGGAGCGGCGCTGCTCGATATCCTTCAAGCTGCTTTCGACCTGCTCGCGCCGCGATTTCGGGTTGCCGGCGCGCAGTCCGCTGGGACGCACCGGGACGCCGGTGCGCGTCATCGTCTCCTTGCGCTTCTCCGCCTTTCGCTCGCCGGACAATAGCGGATAGACGAACACCCAGGCGACACCCCCGATCGAGGCCGTCACCAGGAAGAACAGAGCGACCATTTGCATCTGCATGCTTGCACCACCGTCAGAGTCTCGGCTTGATCGGTCGCGATCTCGGCGGCATCGAGCGCGGCGGCCAGCCGCTGCTCCTCGCCGTAGTAGCGCGCCCGCTCCCAGAAGCGCGGGCGGCCGATGCCGGTCGAGCGGTGGCGACCGATGATGTTGCCGTCGGCGTCCTCGCCCACCATCTCGTAGAGGAACAAATCCTGGGTGATGACGACGTCGCCCTCCATCCCCAGCACCTCGGTGATGTGGGTGATGCGGCGGGAGCCGTCGCGCAGGCGAGCGGCCTGCACCACGACGTCGACCGAGGCGCAGATCATCTCGCGGATGGTGCGCGAGGGCAGCGCAAAGCCGCCCATCGTGATCATCGATTCGAGGCGCGAGAGCGCCTCGCGCGGATTGTTGGCGTGCAGCGTGCCCATGGATCCGTCGTGGCCGGTATTCATGGCCTGCAGCAGGTCGAAGGCCTCGGGTCCGCGCACCTCGCCGACGATGATGCGCTCCGGCCGCATACGCAGGCAGTTGCGCACCAGATCGCGCATGCTGATCTGGCCTTCGCCTTCGAGATTGGGCGGCCGCGTCTCCAGCCGCACCACGTGCGACTGCTGGAGCTGCAGCTCGGCGGCGTCCTCGCAGGTGATTATGCGCTCGTCGTCGTCGATATAGCGGGTCAGGCAGTTGAGCAGCGTGGTCTTGCCGGAGCCGGTGCCGCCGGAAACCAGGCAATTGACGCGGCAGCGGCCGATCACCTTCAGGATGTCGCCGCCCTCGGGCGTGATGGTGCCGAACTTGACCAGCTGCTCGAGCGTGAGCTTGTCCTTCTTGAACTTGCGGATGGTCAGTGCCGGCCCGTCGATCGCCAGCGGCGGCACGATGACGTTGACGCGCGAGCCGTCCGGGAGGCGCGCGTCGCAGATCGGCGAGGATTCGTCGACCCGCCGGCCGATCTGGCTGACGATGCGCTGGCAGATGTTGAGGAGCTGCTGGTTGTCGCGAAAGCGGATACCGGTGCGCTGGATCTTGCCTTTCACCTCGATGAAGGTCGTGCCGGAGCCGTTCACCATGATGTCGGCGATGTCGTCGCGCGCCAGCAGCGGCTCCAGCGGCCCGTAGCCCAGCACGTCGTTGCAGATATCGTCGAGCAGCTCCTCCTGCTCGGAGATCGACATCACGATGTTCTTGATCGCGATGATCTCGTTGATGATGTCGCGGATCTCCTCGCGCGCCGAATCGGCGTCGAGCTTGGCGAGCTGTCCGAGATCGATGGCCTCGATCAAGGCGCCGAAGATCGCCCCCTTGGTATCGTAATAGGCGTCGGTGTGGCGCGAGTCGGTGGCGGTCGGGGCGATCGGCTGCTGCACGCTGGCGCCCTGCCGGCCCGCCGTCGGGGCTGCAACCAGCGGCGCGCCAAGGCCGACGGAAGGGATCGGAGAGCGGCCGCCCTCGACGACATTGGCGGCCTTGGCGGCGGCCGGCTCCGCCGCCGGCTGCAGCGGTGGCGCGGCGGCCACGCGTTGCACAGGCGCGTCCGGCGCCTTGACGGGGGTATCGGGGCCCGATGTGCTACGCTTTCCGAACACGCGACGATCTCCGGCCTTGCCAGCCCTACCGCTTCAGCAGCTTGCCGATGAACGGCGACAGCAGTCCCGAGCGGGCCTTCTTCGAGTCCATCCGGCCGGTCAGGCTCTGCGCCAGCTGGCGAAAAATCTCGGCCACCCGGTGCGAGGACGACAGCTCGGCGATCATCTGGCCGTTATTGGCGGCGGTGCCGAACACCTGCGGCTCGAATGGGATGACCGCGGCGGGTTCGTCCTCGAGCGCCTTGGCGAAATCAGCGGGCTTGATCTCGGGCCGCTTGGCCATGCCGATCTGGTTGAGGCAGTAACGCGGCCGGCGGTCGTTCGGACGCGCCGCCTTGAGCAGATCGAGCAGGTTCTTGGCGTTGCGCAGATTGGCCAGATCGGGGCCGGCGACGACCAGAATATCGTCGGCGCCGATCAGCGTTTTCTTCGTCCATCCGGACCACTGGTGCGGAACGTCGAGCACGATGCACGGCACCGTCGCGCGCAACGAATCGACAATGGGATCGAAAGCCTCGGCAGAGAAGTCGTACACCCGGTCGAGCGTGGCGGGCGCCGCCAGCAGGCTCAAATGGTCGGTGCATTTCGACAACAGCCGGTCGATGAACGCGTTGTCGATGCGATCCGGCGTGAACACCGCATCGGCGATGCCCTGCGGGGGATCCTGATTATAGTCGAGCCCGGCAGTCCCGAAGCCCAGATCGAGGTCGACCACCACCGTATCGAGATGCAACTCCCGGGCGACCGCCCATGCGACGTTGTGGGCGACGGTGGACGCGCCGACGCCGCCCTTGGCGCCAATGACGGCGATGATGCGTCCGACTGCCTTGGCGTCGGGCGCCGAGAACAGGCCGCAGATGGAGCGGACGACGTCGATCGTGCCGATCGGCGCGATCAGATAGTCGTTGACGCCGCGCCGCACCAGCTCGCGATAGAGCACCACATCGTTGAGGTGGCCGATCACGATCACCCGGGTGCCGGCGTCGCACACCTCGGCCAGCGATATCGAGACCGGCGAGAATCGTCGTCGCCGCGATTCTCCGACTCGATGACGATGACGTTCGGGGTCGGCGAGCTCGATAGGCCTCGATCGCGGCCGCGATGCCGCCCATCTGTATCTTCAGATGCGCCTTGGCGAGCCGGCGATCCTCGCCGGCCGCCCTGCACGGCGGCCGCGGTCTCGACCGTCTCGCAAAAGGCCTGCACCGACACCCGCGGTGCCGGTGCGATATGCTCGGTGATGACCGGCTCGGAGGCTACGGCCTCATCCGGCGCGGCTTGGAACGCTTGCGTAATCATTTGCCGACATCGCTGATCTTGCCTTCGTTGGGATTGGGGTAGACGGTCTGCGGTGCTCATGCCCGCCCGGTATCTTTCGACGACCGTGGTTCGGCGCGGCGAGTAGGAGGGATCCTCGGCGCGCGGCTGCACCAGGTCGGCCGGATTATCCACCTGGGCCGCCAGGTTGTGCTGGGAGGCGCAGCCGAAATTCCAGTATTCGAGATTTTCGCTGTGCTCGCGGTCGATGGTGGGGCCGAGATCGTGCGGCCACATCCCGCAAGGCCCGGCGCTCGCGACCATCCTGGGATAGTTGAGCCGTAGCGTCGCCAGCGTGCGCGGATCCTCCGGTCGATACGGGCGCACTGCGATGTCCTGCGGCGGCACGCCCATATTGGTCAGGATGGAGCGGACTTCCTGCAGCGCACCGGCGGCGGCGGCCTCGTTGCTGGTTCCCGTCGGCAGATCGATGATGATCCCGCCGGTCGAATCACGGTGCCACGTATGCGCGAAACCGAGAACATCGGCGCGCTGCTGGAGCGTCAGCTCTGCGCGCCTGGTGCCGATGAAGAGCTCGACCGTGTGCACGCCCTCGCGGATAGCGATCGGGTGGCGTTGGCGGGCGTCATGCGGGATCTCGCGGATCGCGGCCTGGTCGCTGACGCAGCCCGCGAGCAACGCGGCGCAGCCGACGATCGCCAGCAACCGGCTGGCGCCGGTTCGGTTCGGGATTGCGGCTGAACGAGGCGTTGAGCTCATCGGTGGTGCTCCGTGGCGGGCCGTCAGTCGAGAATGAAGCCGTAATTGCCCTGATAGGTGCGCTTGGGGTCCGACGTGCCGGAGACGCCGTAGATGCGGTTGAGACTGCCCAGCAGCACGGTCGCCGGATCGCTGGCATCGGCGAACCCGTCGTCGGGCCGCGACAGGTTCTTCTGCGCCACTGCGCGCACCACATAGGGCGTCGCGATGATCACAGCTCGGTCTGGTTGTTGACGAAATCGCGGCTCTTGAACAGCGCGCCCAGAACAGGCAGCTGCATCAGTCCCGGAAAACCGCTGATCGGTTTGCTGGCTCTGCTCCTGGATCATGCCGGCCATGGCGAGCGAGCCGCCCGACGCCACCTCCAGGGTGGTCTCGGCGCGCCGGGTCCTGACCCCGGGCACGCCGTTGACGGTAAGCGTCGGGTCGATCTCGGAGACTTCCGTCTTCACGTTCATGCTGATACGGCCTTCCGACAGCACCACCGGCGTAAACGACAGGGCGACGCCGAACGGCTTGAACTGGGGCTGCGCGGGCGTGGTGGTGGGTCCCACCGCCACCGGCGGGGGAATCGGAAACTCGCCGCCGGCCAGGAACGACGCCGATTTCGCCCGAGATTGCGGTCAAGGTCGGCTCGGCCAATGTGTGGACCACGCCGGCTTGCTCCATGGCGCGCATCGTGGCCGTCACCGACTTGAACGTGCCGGCAAAGGCATTGGAAGTAGAGCTGCCATTGCTCAGCTGCCCCCCATTGGCCGGGAAGGGATTAATATTGTTGAAGTTGATCGCCGCCGGCCCGGCGGTGAATGTGCCGTTGAGATCGATGCCCAGCTGCTTGATCACGTTGCGCTGCATTTCCGCGACCGTGACCTTGATCATGATTTGGTCGCGGCCGCGGACCGTGATGGCATTCACGATCTTGCCGCCGTCCTGCACGATCCCGGAGGTTCCGACGCCGAGGAGCCGCGATGCGATGTCGAAGGCCATTTGGGCCTCGGCGGCGCCGGCGACATTGCCGGTCAGCAGGATGCCGTCGCCGACGGCGTCGACCTGGATGTCGGATGTCGGCAGCGCCTGCTTGATGGCGGCGCGTATGCCGTTGAGATCGCGCTTGACCGCGATGTCGAAGCCGCCGATCTGGCGGCCTTCGGCATCGAAGAAGTAGATATTGGTCTGGCCCGACGGCCGCCCCGATGATGAAGGCGCGCCGCGCCGAGCGGACGACCGCATTGGCGGTCTTGGGATCGGCGATCAGCACGTCCTTGATGTCGCGCGGCAAGTCGATCACCACCGATTTTCCGACGCCGAGCGAGATGAAGCGCGAATTCACGTCGCTGCCCACCACGTCGATCCCTTGCGCAGTGCCTTGGGCAGTACCTTGCGCATTGGTCTCGGCGAGGCGCTGATCGCCGGCGACGGAAGGACTGATCGCGCCGATCCCGAGCGTCGTGATCGATGCCAGCAATATGGTTCGGATCAGCGTCGTTCTTGCCATGTTGCGGTCCCTCGTCGACATTTTCAGGAGAGGCGCGGATATCCTGACGTTGCGAAAGCATCGCCTTGCAGAGGAGGCGGCAGCCCGATTCATGGTCGGAACAGGCCGCCCGTTCACGGAGCGCCGCGCATCGAGCAGCGCGCGCTGCGCCGCCGGCTCGAGCGACGCCGCGCTACCGACCGCTGCCACCGGCTGGCCGTTCGCCGTCTCGACCCTGGGAGCGAGGGCGGGCACGATGCTACGCGCGGCTTTCATACGCTCACTTTCCACATGACGCGGCGACCGGAACATCTTGGGGCTTGGAGCAAATCCGAAAGGATGCTCCGTCGGCTAACTGGTCGCGCCTGCATGATCTCAGCAGGTAAACGTCAAAGCATGGTTAATAAGGCGTATCCAAATCGAGTTAATGGCTGGTAGCCGCGCTCGAGCTTCGCGACCGGGCGCGAAGCATCCCCCGTCACAGGCCGATGGCCTTCATCCATGGCGTTTCGGGGTAGACCAGGAGCGCGGCGCCCGCGAGCGCGATGCCATACGGGACATCGCCATCCTGCCGGTGCAGCCGCTGCGCCCAGAACTGGCCGGCCAGCAATCCCGGCAGCGGCACCAACCGGAACTCGATCAGCAGCAGGGTCAGCGCGCCGCCGAGCAGCGAAGCATAGACGAGATAGCTCAGAAGATGGTCGAACCCCAGCCACAGGGCGGTGGCGGCGGCAAGCTTGGCATCGCCGCCGCCGATCCATCCGCGCGCGAAGAAGCCGAAGGAGACAACAAGCACGGCGGCGGCCGCGCCCGCATGGGAGAGAACCTCGGTCATCGCCATCCCGCTCATCAATGCAAGCGCGAAGAAGCCGCCGATGAGGACGATCGATACCCGGTTGGAAATCGTCATGGTGAGAAGGTCGCTCGCCGCAGCGAATGCCATGACGGTCGGAAACAATGTC
This sequence comes from uncultured Alphaproteobacteria bacterium, assembly GCA_963725185.1. Taxonomy (GTDB): domain Bacteria; phylum Pseudomonadota; class Alphaproteobacteria; order Rhizobiales; family Xanthobacteraceae; genus VAZQ01. The sequence continues at coordinate 29,656 of CAVRXO010000006.1, read as the reverse complement.
AACTTGACCAAATCGATGAGCATGATTCAGTCCCCTCAACGGAACGCTCGGCAGCCGCGAGCGGTCGATCACGCCGGGCAACCTAGCCCGGCGGTCATTGCGGATCGGTTAGCGTCGGCAGGAAGTTTGCCGCGTCGGCCGTAAGTCCAAAGCGGAAAGGCTCCGGTCGTGGACCGGAGCCTTTCGATAGGAATCGACAGAAGCTGTTACGCCGCAGGCGCGAGAGCCGTCTGCACGCTGCCCAAAGTTGCCTTCAGGTTGGTGCCGAGACCCTGCACGACGGCGATGATCGCGACCGAGATGCCGGCAGCGATGAGGCCGTATTCGATGGCGGTCGCTCCCGATTCATCCTTTGCAAAGCGCTTTACGAGGTTCGTCATATTGAGCTCCATTGGTCCACACGTGGCTGTCTGAGCGTGCCCCGGAGCCGTTGTGTTCTGGCTGATCCGGGACGCCAGCCGAACCCTATCGCTGCACCTCTTGCGTCGGGGTTAATCTCCACTGCTAAATCCGCAGCATTCGGCCGAATAGCCCATGTAGTTAATAGCCTGTCTATTTCTTAGATCATGATTAATAATGTACTTATCTGATATCGTCAAAAGTATTTGTCTTGGTTCCGGAGAGTATACTGCAACTATTGTCATTCATGCCATCTTAAGCCCGGTGCGCGAGCATCGCGGACGATGCAGCCGTGAGGAAAAGATGCCCGCTGCCGCCGACAACCTTCATGCCGTGGCCGCGCAAGTGGCGCCGTTCGTGCTGTCGCTGCTGCTGATCGGATCCGGCCTGATGCTGGAGCGGATCCGCCCGGCGCGCCGGTTGCCCGGCCGCGCCGCGATCTTCAACGTCGCCTATATGATCGCGTCCACCTTTATCCAGGGCCTCATCTCGCCGCTCGTTCTGGCCGGAACCGCGATCATGGTGAAGGCGTTCGGCGGCGGCCTCGTGGTTCTGCCTGCGCAAGGTCTTGGTCTCATCCCGGCCGCTCTTGCCTATATCGTCACGCTCGATCTGTTTGAATATCTCTTCCATCGGGCGCAGCACGCTGTCCCGGCGCTGTGGGCGATGCATTCGCTCCACCACAGCGATCCGGCGATGAACATCTCGACCACCGGCCGCCATTTCTGGCTCGATCAGGCCATCAAATCGGTCACGATCTATCTGGCGGCATCATTGATCTTCGCGGCATCGCCGCTCATCATCTTCATCTATGCTGCGGCTTCGTATTACAATTTCTTTTCTCACATGAACCTGCGCGTCGGATTTGGCCGTTTTGTCTTGCTGAACTCGCCGCAATATCATCGCATCCATCATTCATCGCAGCTCTCGCACCGGGACAGGAATTTCGCCGGGCTGTTTCCCGTGTTCGACCTCATCGGCGGGACTCATTACCTGCCGTCGGCGGACGAATATCCGGCGACCGGGCTCGACGACGGCGACTGCCCGGTCAACCTCGCAGAGGCTATTGCGTGGCCCGCCCGCGGCGCGCTTCGCCGCAGCCTCCGCCCGCCTGCTTCGGCGCAATCGCCGTTCATCCGGTCTTAAGCCTGTCGCGATATCCGGGGAGGGGTAGGCGAGTCGCGCCGGCGTTCAGGTCGCTGTCCATGTCCGAGGAATTCATCGCGCTAATCCACAGCATGGGCGCGACCGTCTTCAAGCTGGTGCCGGTAACGATCGCTCTCGGCCTCGTGTTCGCGGTCCTGTCATTCTTCTGGGCATGCAATCCGGATCGTGCGTGGTGGCGGAAGCGCCAGCTGATCACCGATGTTTGCTATTGGATCGTGATCCCGTTGCTCGCGCGCTATCTGCGGATCGGATTGCTGGTCATCGGTGCGGTGCTGCTCTTCCGCATCACCAGCGCCGAGGGCCTGATCGCGTTCTACGACAACGGCCATGGTCCGCTCGCGCGATTGCCGCTGGCCGTACAGGCGATGATTTTTCTCGCCGGCTCCGATTTCATGAACTACTGGATTCACCGCGCCTTCCATGGTTCGGCCATGTGGAAGTACCATGCAGTGCATCATTCCTCGGAGCACCTCGACTGGCTCTCGGCCGCGCGCTTCCATCCGGTCAATATCTTCCTCGGCAGCGTGGCGACCGATACGGTGCTGCTGCTGGCGGGAATTTCACCGAACGTGCTGGTCTTTCTCGGCCCATTCACCGTTGCGCATTCGGCCTTCGTGCATGCCAATCTGCGATGGACGCTCGGGCCGTTCCGCTACGTGCTGGCAGGCCCGGTCTTCCATCGCTGGCACCACACCGCCGCCGATGAGGGCGGCGAGAAGAACTATGCATCGACGTTTCCGATCCTCGATGTCGTGTTCGGCACCTTCTACATGCCGGAACACAAGCTTCCGGCCGCCTATGGGATCGCAGATCGAAGCTTTCCGCCGAGCTTCGGCGCCCAGATGATCTATCCGTTCCGTCATTGAGGGGCGGCCAAAGTGCCGAAGGGTTCGGTCTCGGACGGTTCGTCTCAAGCAGATGTGAAGCCGCTGCAGCGCGGGCATTTGCACTTCGTTCACCAATTTGGCGTCAAGTTGGGTCGAGACCTGCCCCAGTCGCAGCCCGAGTAGGGCTGAGCGACGCGTAAGGGACGGGAGTATGTGGTGGCGTTCAGCGTATGAAACCCGCGCGTATCATCGTGCTTTTGATTGCCATCGCGGCTGGTGGCGTAGCGGCGCTGCTGGCAGGCCGTTCCGATCAGGCGCCGCCGCCGCCGCCCGCACCGGTGGTACAGCTTGAGACCGCCGAGGTGCTGGTCGCCAACGCCGAAATCGGCATGGGCAGCTCGGTTTCCGCCCAGGACTTTCGCTGGCAGACGTGGCCGGCGGCGGGCGTAAGCGCAAACTTCATTCGCAAGAACGAACGGCCGGATGCCGTCACGCAACTGGCCGGCTCGATCGCGCGCGCGCCGTTTTCAGAAGGCGAGCCGATCCGCGAAGCCAAGCTCATCCGCGCCAATGGGTCGGGCTACATGGCGGCCATCCTTCCCACCGGCATGCGCGCCGTCTCGACGGACATCTCGCCCGAGACCGGGGCCGGCGGCTTCATTCTTCCCAACGATCACGTCGACGTCATCCTGACCCGCCGCGATCATGACGCGGAGCAGGCCAACGGCGGCATCGAAACCCACGTCAGCGAGACGATCCTGACCAACGTGCGCGTGCTGGCAATCGACCAGACGGTCGAGGAGAAGAACGGCCAGCGCGTCGTCGTCGGCAAGACTGCGACGCTGGAGCTGTCGCCGCCGTCGGCCGAGAGGCTGATGCTCGCGCATCAGCTCGGCACCCTGTCGCTGGCGTTGCGCAGCCTGGTCGATTCCGGAACGCAGCAACAGGCCCAAGCCAAGCTGCCGCAGTTCGCCAACTCGATCACGGTCTATCGCGGCACCAGTATCGAAGCCTATAGCTGCACGCCCAATTGCGACCGCCGGATCATCCCGGGCGGGAGCTCTTCCGATTTCAGCTCCGCTCCCGGGGCGGGCCCCAGCAGTCCGACGCCGGCGCCCCAACCGCCGCCACCGCCAGCGCCACCGAAGTAAGTGTCGGATGCCTCCTTGTAGGGCGCAATCGCTTTATTGCGCCATCCGCCTTGCCAATCGGCGCAATAAAGCGATTGCGCCCTACGCGCCATCATGGGATCGGCAGAGCGGTCGTGGATTTGATCTTCTCCATGGCAAAGCGCGAGGTGACGTTCTTGAGCGGCACCGCGGCTATCATCCGCTTGTAGAACGCGTCATAGCCCGCAATGTCGGTCACGACGACGCGCAGCATGTAGTCGACGTCGCCGGCCATCCGATAGAACTCCATGACCTCCGGCATCGAGCCGACCACTTGGGCGAAGCGGTCGAGCCAATCCTGGGAATGATCGCCGGTCTCGATCGAGACGAAGACCGTGACGCCGAGGCCGACTTTGTCTTGATCGACGAGGCCGACGCGCTTGATCAGCACGCCGTCGGCCTCCAGGCGCTGGATGCGCTTCCAGCACGGCGTCGACGAAAGCCCCACCCGGTTGCCGATCTCGGCGACCGACAGCGAAGCATCCTCTTGCAGGAGGGCGAGAATTTTGCGGTCGGTGGCATCCATTCGGCTGCGTTCCGGTTCGGCAATACTACTGTTCTGCGCCGCGGCGGAAATTGCGAAAATTTATTCTGTTTTTGTCAATCTTTATCCTATTACATAGAAAACAATTCTATTTCAAGCGCTTTTGGCCTCCTGGACGGGCAGCCACCAAGGCTGCAACCTCCGCCCGGCCGGGCGCGCCGGTGATCCCGCCGAAACGCGTGCACTTGATGGCCGCTGCGGCTGCCGCAAAACGGAGCGCGTCAGTCTCTTCGCGACCCTCGGCGAGCGCCAATACGAACGCGCCATGGAAGACGTCGCCGGCTGCCAGCGTATCGATGGCTTGGACCGGGAAGGCGGCCATCCGGCGGATCTTTCCGCGGAGTCCGGGCACCAGCCAGACCACTCCGTTGGCCCCGTCGGTTGCTGCCAGGAAGGATCCACTGGTGGCAGCGATCCGCTCGAGGCCTGCAGCCAAGTCGTACGTGTCGGCGGTGGCGCGCAGCCCCTCGGCGGAAAAGACCACATGGGAAGCGATGCCGAGCAAGCTGTCGGTGGCCCGCGTCGGCTTGTCGGCGTCGAGCACAACCGGAATGCCGCGCGCATGGGCGGCCTCGCAGATCGGCAGCGCGAATTCCGGAAAGCGGTTGTCGGCCAGCACTGCATCGGCGGTAGCGACAATTGCCATCGGATCGCTCGGCCGGGCGGCGGCCAGCCGATCATCGCGGTAATTGACGATGGCGCGCTCGCCCGTGGGATCGATGCAAATCGCCGACATCGATGAGGCCGCGTCGGGCACCCGTGGGCACCAGGCACAGTCCACGTTCTCGCCGGCCAGAGTTGCGACGATGCGGTCGCCGATCGCCTCCTTGCCGGCGGGACCGCCGAGCGGTCCGGCGAAGCGTGCGCGTCCGCCCAAGCGTGCGATCGCGACGGCGGCATTGGCGGCGCAGCCGCCGGAGATGATCATGAACTCGGATGCCTGGGTTTTTGTCTCGGGCACCGGAAATTGTTCCACCCGGAACACGGCGTCCAGCACCGCGATACCGGTGCAGACCACTTCCGGCCCGGCCGGTTGCGACGGGGCCGAGTTGGCCGGGCCGCTCTCAGTCCAGCTCAATGTCCTTCTCCACCCAGGCCCGCAGGATGTGATGGGCGATCGCATGCGGCAGCGGTGCGGTGAGGCTTTCGGGATGCTGTCCTGCAAGCATCAGTGCGACCTCCTTGCGCTCGAACCAGCGCGCGTCGTCGAGCTCGGTGCGGTCGACCACGATCTCACGCGAGCACGCCTGCGCGTAGCAGCCGATCATGAGCGACATCGGGAACGGCCATGGCTGCGAAGCGAAATAGGCGACCCGTCCGCAGACAATGCCGGCCTCCTCGCGGGTCTCGCGCCGGACCGCTTCCTCGATCGTTTCCCCGGGCTCCACAAAGCCGGCGAGGCATGACCACATGCTGGATTGGAACCGATGGGAGCGGCCCAGCACGCATCGTTCGCCTGCGATCGCGAGCATGATCACGACCGGATCGGTGCGCGGAAAATGCAAGGCCCGGCAGGCCGGGCAGTCTCGCCGCCAGCCGCCGTCCACCACGCGGGTCGCGGAGCCGCAATTCGGGCAGAAGCGATGGCGCGCATGCCAGCTCAGGAGCGCCTTGCCCTCCGCAAGGGCGCATAGGTGATCGCTTGCGAGCAGGCCGCGGACGGCGATCGAGCGCAGATCGATGAGCTCGATATCGCCGCGCGCCTGCAATGTCGCGATAGCCGCGGGCGAGAGCGATTGGGCAAATCGGGCGGCGCCGTCGAGCAGGCCGAGAAATGCCACCTCGGCCGGATCGCCGAGGCTGGGTGTTTCGCCGGCGGCGAACAGAGGATCGTGGCCGCTTGCGGTTTTCTTCAGCGCCACGGTCTCGCCGGCGATCAGGTAGAAGCGGCTGCGCGGGTCATGCTCGAGCGCCGCCAGCGCCGCCGTATCGGCGCGCAGCTCGGCCGCGCGCTCGATGCGGCTTCCCGCAAAGGCAAGGCGCGGCCGGGGTTCTGAATCGAGACGAGAAGACATGCGCGGCTCCGGCGGGCGGTGGATCGTGGCGTTTCGAACCCCACCCTAACGGGCCGCTCGCCTGTGCGGGAGGGTTGGGCTCCTGTGTCAGCTGAAATGGGTTTGCTGGCGGATGGCGTGGATCAACCGGTCGCGCTCGGCTGCCCCATAAGGGCGTGCCGGCAGCGCGCCCCAGACCGGCCGCGGCCATGCCGCGTCGGTGCGGCGGCGCGCAATGACATGGATGTGCAGCTGCGAAACCACATTGCCGATGGCGGCGATGTTGATCTTGTCGCAGCCGGTCAGGTCCTTGAGGAACTGGCCCAGGAGCGCAAGCTCAGCCATCAATTGAACCCGCTCGCCGGCGTCGAGGTCGAAGATCTCCACCGCGCCGGCGTGACGCGGGACAGCGATCAGCCAGGGAAAGTTGGCGTCGTTCATGAGCAGCACGCGCGACAGCGGCAGGTCGCCGACCGCAACCGTATCGCGTTCGAGTTGGGGGTCGAGCGTCCAGGCCGCGGAAGGCGCCGGTGCCGCACCGGAATTCATGTGAGCAATCCCCTGGATCCGTGGGGGCGGAAACTAGCAGACAAGCCCGCCGGCGGCTTGCTTTCTGGCCGGCGGCGGCCGATATAAAAAGGGGAGGTTGGCGGTGGACGAGCCACTCGCCAACCGGGTCAGGTCCGGAAGGAAGCAGCCCTAACGAGCTCCGGTTCGGGTCGCTCGTCAGCCTCCCACTTAACCTCCGCCACCTTCGACTACGCCGTATCGGACGCTCGGTATCGATACGGTGTGTCGGGACAATGAGCTTGGATGGAAGGCCGCGCGACCCGCGCACCGGATGGCGCCAAAAGCAGTGTCCACATGAGCAGTGCCGAAGCCGCGAACGGTTCCGCCGAGCCCGGCCCGGGGGGCGCCTATCGGGTGCTGGCGCGCAAGTACCGCCCGACCAATTTCGGCGATCTGATCGGACAGGACGCCATGGTGCGCACGATCTCGAACGCGTTCGAGGGCGCGCGCATCCCGCAGGCCTGGATTCTCACCGGGGTGCGCGGCGTCGGCAAGACCACGACGGCGCGCATCCTGGCGCGGGCGCTCAATTACGAGCTGGCGGACGGCTCGATCAACGCGCCGACCGTCAACATGCCGTCGATCGGCGTGCACTGCCAGGCCATCATGGAGAGCCGGCATCCCGACGTGATCGAGATGGACGCGGCTTCGCACAACGGCGTCGAGGACGTGCGGCAGATCAACGATGCGATCCGCTACGCGCCGATGAGCGCGCGCTACAAGGTCTATATCCTGGACGAGGTGCATATGCTCTCGACCCAGGCCTTCAACGCCTTGCTCAAGACGCTGGAAGAGCCGCCGCCGCACGCCAAGTTCGTGTTCGCCACGACCGAGACCCGCAAGGTGCCGGTGACGGTGTTGTCGCGCTGCCAGCGCTTCGATCTGCGACGCGTCGATGCGGATCTGCTGGTGCGGCATCTCGCCGGCATCGCGGCGAAGGAGCAAATTACCGTCGAGCCAGAGGCGCTGGCGCTGATAGCGCGCGCCGCGGAAGGCTCGGTGCGCGATTCGCTTTCGTTGCTCGATCAGGCGATCGCCCACGCGGCGGGTCTGGTGCGCGGCGAGGATGTGCGGCAGATGCTGGGCCTTGCCGACCGGGCGCGCACCATCGATCTGTTCGAGGCGGTGATGCGCGGCGATCTGGCTCCGGCGCTCGCCGAGTTGCGCGACCAGTACGACACCGGTGCCGATCCCGCGGTGGTGCTGTCCGATCTCGCCGAGTTCACCCATTTCGTGACCCGCGTGAAGATCGTGCCGGCGGTCGCCGATGACCTCTCGCTCGCCGAGGTCGAGCGCAAGCGCGGGCGCGGCTTTGCCGAGAAGCTGTCCATCCGCGTGCTGGCACGGGCCTGGCAGATGCTGCTCAAGGGCATTGCCGAAGTCGAAGCCTCGGGGCGCCCGCTGGCGGCCGCCGAGATGGTGCTGGTGCGCCTGGCCCACGCGGCCGATCTGCCCAGCCCCGACGAGGTGATCCGCGCCCTTGACGAGAAGGCGCCGCTCGCGCGGGTCGAGCGCAATGGTGGGACCGCGGCCGTCCCGTCGCCGGCCGACGCCGCCGCGCCTGGAGGCTGCGCGCAGCGGCATGCACAGCCCCGCTTCCGCACTCACCCGGCCGGTCGCGCAGGTCTCCGAGGCTGCCCCGGACGAGCCGCCGCTTGTGGTCGGGCGGTTCGCCGACCTGATCGAGCTCGCCGCCCAGAAACGCGACATCGGCGTCAAGGCAGCGCTGGAGCGCGACGTGCGGCTGGTGCGGTGTGAGGACGGCCGCCTCGAGATCGCGCTGCAGCCGAGCGCCACGCGGACCTTGGTCAACGACCTGTCGCGAAAGTTCTCGCAATGGACCGGCCGGCGTTGGATGGTGGTCGTATCCGCGGAACCGGGCGAGCCGACCCTGCATGCCCAGAGCGAGGCCCGTCGGGTCGAGCTCAAGACGGGAGTGCGCGCCGATCCGTTGGTGCAGGCGGTGCTGGCGCGTTTTCCCGGCGCCGAGATTGTCGACGTGCGGCAAGCCGGGGCGCCAGCGACTCCCGCAAGCCGTGATCCGGAGGGCATGCCGGAACCGCCGCCGGCCGACGACGGCGGGAGTTATGGGGCCGACTGGCAGGCCGGCGATACCGACGAGATGCCTGACAACTCTTGACGACCATTCCTGGCCGGGACGCAGCAACACAAGGATGAGCCATGGCGGATTTCCTGGGCCTGATGAAGCAGGCCGCCGAACTCAAGTCCAAGATGGAGGCGATGCAGGCCGAGCTCGAGCGCGTCGAGGTCGACGGGACGGCCGGCGGCGGACTGGTGACGGTCAGGCTGTCGGGCAAGGGCGAGATGAAGAGCGTCAAGATCGACGACTCGCTGATCAAGCCGCAAGAGAAGGAGATCATCGAGGATCTCATCGTTGCGGCCCATACGGATGCGCGCCGCAAGGCCGAGGCGTTGGTGCAGGAGAAGATGAAGAGCGTCACCGGCGGCTTGCCGCTGCCTCCCGGCTTGAAACTGTTCTAGGGACGGATTGCGCTGATCCTCGATGCCCCCTGCCGTCGCCGGACCTGAAATCGAGCGGCTGATCCAGCTGCTGGCCCGCCTGCCGGGTCTCGGCCCGCGTTCGGCGCGGCGCGCCGCGCTCTTTCTCATCAAGAAACGCGAGCAGGTGATGGCGCCGCTGGCCACCGCGCTGCAGACCGCGATCGAGAAGATCGAGGTCTGCGGGGTGTGCGGCAATATCGACACCCAGAATCCCTGCACGGTGTGCACCGACGCGCGTCGCGATCCGGGCATAATCGTGGTGGTGACCGATGTCGCCGATCTGTGGGCGCTCGAGCGCGCACACGCCATCAATGCGCGTTATCACGTGCTCGGCGGCACGCTCTCGCCGCTGGACGGCATCGGCCCGCAGGATCTCGCGATCGATGCGCTGATCACCCGCGTCCATGATGCCGCCGTCAAGGAGGTGATCCTGGCCCTCAATGCCACCGTCGACGGCCAGACCACGGCCCACTACATCACCGATCTGCTGCATGGGACGAACGTCAAGGTGACCCGGCTTGCGCACGGCGTGCCGGTCGGGGGCGAGCTCGATTATCTCGACGAGGGCACGTTGTCGGCGGCGATGCGCCAGCGCACCCCGTTTTGAGCACAGCTTGCAAGAGCAGCTCAGGCCCGGACCGTCTCCTCCTGCGGTTGCGCGCTGGTGCCGAGATCGGCGGCCGCCCGCCGCAGCGTCAGCCCATACAGCATGAGCATGGCGATGAACCCCAGGGGGAGACCGATCGCTCCGGCGATGGCGCGCGTGAACAGCGGCGCCGCCCAGGCCAACGACAACACGCTGAGCTCGTAATCGCGAAACCCGTTGGCGAGGCCGAGGCGCACCAGGAACGCGATGGCGATGGCGAGCACCACCAGATCGTAATCGAGCACATAGGGTGTGGTGAGGAGGCACGCGCAGGCGAGCGCGGCCGCCTTGAGCTCTACCGCCGCCGGGCTACGCCACAGCCACACCAGGCTTCCCGCCACCGCCAGCGTGAGAGCGGTCTGCGCCGCATAGGCGGTCTCGATCCCGCCGCCCCACATGCGCACGGCCGAGAACAAACTCTAAATCTTGGGCCAGCCGGTTTCACCGGCTTCGATCACGACAGTGCGGGTGTAGGTGGTGGAGGCCGCGAAGGCGAGCCAGGCCTGCTCACCGAGCAGCGCGAAAGTGAGCGCGCAGGAACACAACACGGTCGCCGCCGCGCCCGCGATGGCGCGCCAACGGCCGCTTGCCGCCAGCACCAGCGGGATCATCAGCCCGAATTGCGGTTTGTAGGCGAGGAGCCCGATGAGCACGCCCGCGAAGATCGGCCGCTCGTCGATGAGAAGAAGGCTGCCGCCGAGCAGTGCGGCGGTCAGAAAGCCGTTTTGGCCATGACCCAGATTGACGAAGACCGCCGGGAAGGCGAGGGCGACCAGTAGCGTCTGCGGCCGGGGAACGATGGTCCTGATGACGACGAGGTAGGCCGGCAGGGTGAGCGCCATCCAGGCCAGCAGCGCCCACCCGTACGGCAACAGCGCCAGGGCGGCCGCCGCCAACAGGAACAACGGCGGATAGTGCCAGCCGTAGAACGGCACGTCGCGCCCGCCGAAGGTTTGCTTCTCCGCGGCGTGTTGCAGCACCGGATCGTAGGGCGCGGCCGGCTGTCCCTCGAGCACCAACTTCCCGGCTGCCCAGACATTCGAGAAATCGGTGCCGATCGGCTTGCCATTGCGGTCGATGAGCCCGTCAGCGAGCGCGATCCAGATCACCATGCCGGCAAGCGACACGGCCAGCAGAATGAGCGTATAGGCGCGCAGGCGCTCGGATGTCAGCCAAGCCCCCGATTTGATCTGCCGCCACATGGAAATGCCTCCCGGACGAGGCCTCTAAGGGGTCTCGTCGACCATAAGTGGTGCCCTTTAACACTGGCTTACTGGCCGCCGGGGGGGGCCCTGCGGGTCGGCTGCGGGAGGGAGGATTCCTAAGCCGCGGGCTTTGCGGCAAGCGCCGCGAAGTGTCCGCGCCGCTGCAGATAGGCGAGCAGGATAAAGCTCGGGATCGCGGCAGTGGCGCAGATGACGAAATACCACACCCAGCCGGTCGCGTGCGCCAGATAGCCGGTGCCGAGCGAGAATACGGTGCGGCCGGCGGCGGTGAGCGCGGTCAGCAGTGCGTATTGGGTCGCCGTGTGCAACGGGTTTCCGCACAGCGCCGACAGATAGGCGACGAAGATCACGGTGCCGATAGCGTCGGTGAAGTACTGGACCGTGATCGTGAAGGTGAGCGTGACGGCATCCATGCCGGCGATGGCTTGCCAGGCGAACGCCAGGATCGTGAGCGTCTGCAGGGTACCGCCGAGCCATAGGCTTGGTGCGAGCGGCAGCGCGCGGGCCACGTAGCCGCCGGCGAATCCGCCGGACAAGGTCGCGATGAATCCAACGCCCTTGACGATGCCGGCCAATTCATTGCGCGAGAATCCAAGATCGAGCACGAAGGGCGTGGTCAAAGCGAGGGCAAGCGCGTCGGCAAGCTTGAAAACGGTGACAAAGATCAGCACCAAGATCGCAGCATCGCGGGCGAAGAAGTCGAGAAAGGCGCCGACCGCCGCCTTGCCCACGCGCTTGACGGCGTTTTCCCGCGCATGCGCGGCGTGCTCGGCCTCCGCCGCGGCCGACTGAGCCGGCTCAACGGCGAGCAGGGTCGCCGCCACCCCGACCAGCACAAGCGCGGCCATGGCCATGAAGCCGCCCGCCCAGGCGGTCTGCCGTGCCAGGCCCAGACCCTCGAATCCGCTGACCAGAAACAGCGTGCCGGCACCGGAGATGAGCGCACCGACACGGTAGGCGGCCACATAGGAGGCCATGCCGGCGGCCTGCTCGTCCTCCGGCAGGCTTTCGACCCGGAAGGCATCGATGAGGATATCCTGGGTCGCCGATGCGGTGGCGACCATGAGCGCCGCCAAGGCGACCGGCAGGGGCGAGAGCGCGGGGCTGCCCAACGCCAACAGCAGGATGGCGGCCATCAGCCACAGCTGGGTGAGCATCAGCCAGCCGCGCCGGCGCCCAAGCAGCGCCGACAAGACCGGGACGTCGAGCGCGTCGGTCAGCGGCGCCCACAGGAACTTGATCAGGTAGGGAATTCCGATCGCCGCGAACAGCCCGATGGTCCGGATGTCGACGCCACTTTCGGTCATCCAGGCCTGCAGCGCCATGCCGGTCAGGGAGAACGGCAGCCCGCCGGAGAAGCCCAACAGGAGCACGACCAGCACGCGCGGCTTGAGATAGACGGCGAGCGCCTCGACCGAGGAGGGCCGGACGGCCTTACCGGTCGGCGCTGCGTTCACCGGTGCATATTCCGCCACGCCGCCATGCCCTCCTGCATCATCCCCCCGCCTCGATCCGGCGCGCGATCGGCGCCGCAATGACATTGTCCGCCGCGGTGTCGTCAGCGAATTCGACGTCCGCGATCCGGGTGGCTCTCTTCTCCACCTTTTCGGCCGAAATGAGGATTTGCCGGACATCCTCGTTTGCCTGGCCGAAATGCTGCTGCAGCTTGAGGACCCGCTCCTGCATTCGCCTGAGATCGTCCATCAGGTGCCCGACCTCGGCGTGAATCTGGTCAGCCGCCTCCCGCATGCGGGCATCCTTCTGGATCTGCTGGATGACGCTGATGGCCAGCATCAAGAGGGCCGGCGAGACGATCACGACCTGCGCCCGCATCGCCTTCTGCACCAGATCGTCAAAGCCATCGTGCAGCTCGAGATAGACCGATTCGGAGGGCACGAACATCAGCGCGAGGTCCTGGGTCTCGCCCCGGATCAGATATTTTTGCGCGATGTCGCTGACGTGCCGGCTGATATCCTGGCGCACCCGGGCAGCCGCGTGCTTGCGCTCCTCCTCGCTCCTGGCCTCCCGGAACGCGATCACCGCCTCGAGCGGAAACTTGGCGTCGATCACCAGGGGACGCTGATCGGGCAGGAAGACCGCGCAATCGGGCCGGCTGTTGTTCGAGAGCGTGAACTGGAACTGGTAGCAGCCCTTCGGCAACCCGTCTTGGACGATGATCTCCATGCGTCCCTGGCCGAAGGCGCCACGCTGCTGCTTGTTGGTGAGCACGCTCTGCAGCGAGGTCACCTGCGAGGCCAGCTCGGTGATGTTCCTCTGCGCGCCGTCGATCACGACCAGCCGCTCGTTGAGCCTTTGCAGGCTGTCGGCGGTCTGCTGCCGGCTCGTGTGCATCGACTGGCTCAAGTGATGGGTCACCGAGTTCGAGCCGCTCATTGACCATGCGGGCAAGGTCGGCCTGGCGGCCGGCCAGCATGTCGCGCATCGCCTCGATGCGCACGCTGGTGTCGGCCTGGACCCGGATGAGCTCGGCGACTTGATCGACGCCGTCGCGGCGCTGGTCGCGCTTATCGCGTAAACGCAAGGCGCGCGCCGTGACCAGCGCGAGGGCGGCCAAGGCCGCCAAGCCGGCGACGACGATGACCACCGCCCCGGCCAAGTTGAGGAGACTGTCGCTCATTCTCGACTTGTACAGCGATTCGCCCGTTATGGGAACGAAGAGCGAACACAATTGACCCCGTGGGCCGGACCCCCTACATCGCCGCCATGGCGCTGCGCGATATCATCATTTTGCCCGACAAGCGGCTGCGGTTGGTCTCGGAGCCGGCGAAGCGGATCGACCAGGAGCTTCGTCTCCTGGTCGATGACATGTTTGAAACCATGTACGAGGCGCCCGGCATCGGCTTGGCCGCCATCCAGATCGGCGTACCCAAGCGGGTCATCGTCATGGACCTGGCCAAGAAGGACGATCCGAAGGAGCCGCGCGTCTTCATCAATCCGCAAGTGCTCTGGCGGTCGGACGAGCGCGCGACCTATGAGGAGGGCTGCCTCTCCATCCCCGAATTCTACGAGGAGGTCGAGCGGCCCGCGAAGGTGCGGGTGAAATTCCTCGATGCCGCCGGCGCCGAGCAGGAGCTGGAGGCGAGCGGGCTCCTGGCCACCTGCCTGCAGCACGAGATCGATCATCTCGACGGCGTGCTGTTCATCGATCACATCTCCAAGCTCAAGCGCGATCGCGTGATCAAGAAATTCGCCAAGGCGGCCAAGCGCGCGGACGCCGAGTAGGCACTCGGGTTCGGCGTCTGGTTTGCCCGAGCCTGGCGGGGGCGGAAGAACGCCTCGTATCTTGGCCCAAAAGCCCGCGACTGACTGACCATGGAACACACTGATTGATTGCTCGAAATTTCACTGCTCGAAATTACGGGCCGAATGCCCCTTGTGTCGGGGACAGAACAGACAAAGAACGCGCCTTGGGATAAAACATGATTGCACGTCTATCGCGTTGATGGGAGGCGCGCGTGTCCCCAGAACAAGCGAATGAATTGAGGAAGAAGGCCGATAATTATCTCGAACGCGCGAGCGAGGCCGTTGATCCGCAAGATCAGAGGCTGTGGCTCGGCCTTGCGCGGGAGTGTCTTAACCTAATATGGCAAGAGCCCGCCGCGGGAGGGCGACGGGCTTCGGGTTGCTGATGCGGCCCGGTGGACTGCAACCTCGATCGACCCAATTCTCTCCTCGATCGGGTGCGCATGGAGGGCGCCGCTGATGCGCTGAAGGCCTCAGCTCGGCAGCAACACGGTATCGATCACCTGGATGACGCCGTTCGATTGGAAGACGTTCTGGATGGTCACCTTCGAGACATCGCCCTTTGCATCCCAGATGCTGAGCGTGTTGCCCTTGGCCGCGACCGTGAGCCAATCGCCTTCGACGGTCTTGAGCTTCATCTGGCCGCCGGCCTTCTTGGCGGCATCCATGAGATCCTTGGCGCTCATGCGTCCGGGCACCACGTGGTAGGTCAGCACGGCCACGAGCTTGTCCTTGTTCTCGGGCTTGAGCAGGCTTTCGACGGTGCCGGGCGGCAGCTTCGCGAACGCCTCGTTGGTGGGCGCGAACACGGTGAACGGACCGGCGCCGGAGAGCGTGTCGACCAGGCCGGCGGCCTTCACGGCGGCCACCAGGGTGGTGTGATCCTTCGAATTGACGGCATTCTGAATGATGTTCTTCGACGGATACATCGGCGCGCCGCCGACCGTGACGGTCTTCTCGTTCATCATTGCGAGCGAGGGGGTGGCGGCGACGGCGGCCAGCGCCAGCACGGTGGCCGCAACGGTGGTCAGAGCGGTGATGCGTGAAAGTTTCATGTCTTCCTCCAGTGCTTGAAGATCGCGCCCCACCATCGGGGTCACGCCTCAGCTACGGGAGGGTCGGGCAGGGAGATGCAGAGCCGATGATTTATTTGTTGTGTGAGCGTAGCCCGCATGAAGCGTTTGCGTAATGCGGGCTAGTGCTCCCGGATTGCGCCAACGAGCGGCGCTGCGCGCCGGTCCGTTGGCTCCATCCAGGCTACAGCGACGTGAGCTTTCCGCTGGCGATCACCGGGCCGGTGGGTTGGCCGGTGGGCGAGCCGCCGGGCGGCTCCATCGATACCGCGAGCGCCGCGTCGGCGGTGAGTCTCGCCGCGAGCTCGCGCGGCACATCGAGCCGCACCGGCCGTCCCGGCTCGATCAGCCCGAGCGAGTATGGTCGGTCGCCGGCGGGGATCAGCCACAATTCCATGGCGCGCTGGTCCGAGGTCAGAAGCGCGGCCGGCACGACCAGAAGGCTGCTCCCGCCGACATTGACGGCGGCGACGAAATCCGGCTGACCGTTGCCGGCGCCCAGCGTCGCCAGCATGGGAGCGCGCGGGACCGGCGAGATCGCGATGAAGGTCAGCGCGCCAATGCTGGCCGCCGCCAGCGCGGCCGAGCCGAGCGCGAAGCTGCGCCAGAAGGCGAGACTCTGCCACAGGCTCTCGCGCGCTGCGGATGAATCACGCGACCGGGTAGCGCGCGCGATACGGCTCCAGGTGCGCTCGGGCGGCGCGACCGGCGCCACCGCGTCGGCGAACGCGCCCAGCTTTTCCTCCCAGAAGGCGACCTCGTCGGCAAAGGCCTGATCGTGCGCCAAACGCTGCTGCGCCTGCCGGCGTTCGGCGGCGCCCAGGACCCCGAGCACGTATTCGGCGGCGACCAGCTTGTCGCCTTCCTCTGGGATGATGGTGCGGTCGTCGGTCATCGTTCCAGGCAGTCCCGCAGCTTCAACAAGCCGCGTCTGATCCAGCTCTTCATGGTGCCGAGCGGAACCTTCATGCGCTCGGCCAACTCCTCGTAGGTATTGCCGTCCAGGAACGCCGAGCGGATCGCGGTCGATTGGCGCGATTCGAGCTGCTCCAGGCACAGGCCCAGGCGGCTCGATTGCTGCGCCGCTTCGACCAGCTCGATCGCGGCGGGGGCGGGGTCGCGCACCTCCCCGGCGGCATCGATCGGGTCCATGCGGCGTCCTCCGGCGACCGCGCGCAGCCGGTCGATCGACCGATTGCGGGCGATTGCGACCAGCCAGGTGATTGGGCTTGCCCGCGCCGGATCGAAGCTCGCAGCCTTGCGCCAGACCGTCAGGTAGACCTCCTGCAGCACGTCCTCGGCCTCGCTTCTGTCGTTCAATATACGAAGGCAGACGCCAAATAGCTTCGCGCAGGTGTCTCGATAAACGATTTGGAGAGCGGCGCGATCCCCGCCCGCGACCCGAGCGAGGGCGGCCACGAGCTGGCTGCGATCGGCTTCAACCCCCATGGACCATCGATCCGTTCCGCTGTCCGGACTTAACGCACTAGCACCGAGCGGAACCATCGTCGATATGCTCTCTAATGGGTCCTACCGGCTCGGGCGCGAAAATGGGCTGCTCACCTTATAGCGAGGGTTAAACCTTTGTTTTCGAATTTCATGCGATCAGACATGGCTAAAATCTTAATCCGACAGGGCTTTCGAACATGGTCGCGTTCAAGCCAGTGCAAAAGCTATTGGCGCTGTTCAATTCGTCGCTCTCGCGCTCGAGCTTCGGAATCGATGCCATTCTTCGCATGCCCTCGGCGATCTTCTTCGGACTGCTGGCCTTCAGCGTCGGCCGCGGCCTCGTCATGTTCGTGCTGAACTGGTCGTCGCTGGAGATTCCCTACAAGCCGCTGCGGCTCGCGGCATTTCTGGCCAACGCCCTGTTCCTGTTCACGCTGCTATCGTTGACCGTGCTGCGATCAAAGCCTGTCAACAGCTCCACGGCCGTGAGCGCCCGCCTGATGGCGATCCTGGGCACCTGCCTGCCGCTTTCGCTCGGCCTGTTGCCGCCGGCCGAGCTTCCGCCGGCCGTGACGCTGCTTTCGATCGTGTTGATCGGCACCGGGTGCGGCTTGGCGATTTGGACCGCTTTTTGGCTCGGGCGCTCCTTCAGCGTTGCGCCGCAGGCACGCGAGCTCGTGGTCGGGGGCGCCTATTCGGTGGTCCGCCATCCGCTCTATCTCTGCGAGGAGCTGGCGGTGCTCGGCGCCATGCTGGGCTGCTTCTCGACGGTGGCGGTCGCCATCGTGGTCATTCATTGGTCCTTCCAATTGAAGCGCATGGATTATGAGGAGCAGATCCTGCGCGCGACATTTCCGGGCTACACGGATTATGCCGCCTCGGTCCCGCGGCTGATCCCGCGTTGGTGACGCGCTCAGGCGTTTTTTTTGACCGCAGCCGGGCTGCTAGAACTTCTCCACCCATGGTCGTAGCTCGATCTCCCAGGCCCAGGCGCTGCGGGGCTGGCGAATGACGTGCAGATAGGTGGCGGCGATCGCATCGGGGTCGAGCAGGCTGTCGGGGGCGTCGGCGGGCTCGTCCCGGCGCGCGCTCTTGATGCCGCCATCGATCACGATATGGGCCACGTGAATGCCTTGCGGCGCGAGCTCCCGGGCCATGCTCTGGGCAAGCCCGCGCAGCGCGAACTTGCCCATGGCGAAGGGCGCCGACCGGGGATAGCCCTTCACGCCCGCGGAAGCGCCGGTGAACAGGATCGCACCGTGCTTGTTCGGCACCATGCGGCGCGCCGCCTGCTGGGCCACCAGAAATCCGCCGAAGGCGGAGACCGCGAGCGACCGTTCGACCTGCGCCGGGTCGAGCTCGATCAACGGACCGCGGACGCGGAAGCTCGCATTGTAGATCACGATCTCGGGCGCCCCGCCGGCGGCTTCGATGTCGGCGAACAGCTTTTCGACCTCGGCGACCTTGCTTGCGTCGCAGGCGAAGGCGCGAGCGCCGGTTTCCCGGGTCAGCGCATCGAGGTCATCGGTGGTGCGGGCCGCGAGCGCCACCCGGATCCCGTCCTTCGCGAGGGCGCGGGCGAGCGATGCGCTCAGCCCGGCGCCGGCTCCGACGATCAGGGCGCTGTTGAATTTGCCATCTGTCATGGTCGTATTCGCGCGCTCAAGCGGCGCCTCTCATCTCGCCGCCGCCAGGCGGCGGGATAGCGACGCCGTCGCCGGAATATTCATTGAGCTTGTTGCGGAGCGTGCGGATCGAGATGCCGAGAATGTTGGCCGCATGGGTGCGGTTGCCGAGGCAGTGCTTGAGAGTCTCCAGGATGAGATCGCGTTCCACGTCGGCAACCGTACGGCCGACCAGCGCGCGGGTCACGGCCTCCGCCGCCATGGTGGCATGCGCGACGGTCGAAAGACCTCTGGCCTGATCGAGCCGAAGGCCGTCGGGCGTGAGAATAGCGTCTGCTCCGATCTCCTCGCCGGTGGTGAGCAACACCGCCCGATGGATGGTATTCTCCAATTCGCGCACGTTGCCGGGCCAGCGGTTGAGGACCAGGGTGCGGCGCGCCTCCGCCGACAGCGGGCGCACGGTCAGCCCGTTGGGGTGCGAATATTTCTTGATGAAGTGCTGGGCGAGCTCGATCACGTCGGCCGGGCGATCGCGCAGGGGCGGGATCTTCAGGTTCACCACATTGAGGCGGAACAGCAAGTCCTCGCGGAAGATGCCCTCGCGCACCGCCTCCGCCAGATTGCGGTTCGAGGTGGCGATGATGCGGATGTCGACCGGCACCGGCTTGGTGCCGCCGACGCGGTCGATCACCCGCTCCTGGATCGCGCGCAGGAGCTTGGCCTGCAGGCGCGTGTCCATCTCGGAGATTTCATCGAGCAGCAGCGTGCCGCCGGTTGCCTCCTCGAATTTCCCGATGCGGCGGGCGACGGCCCCGGTGAAGGCGCCCTTTTCGTGACCGAACAGCTCGGACTCCAGCAGATGCTCCGGGATCGCCGCGCAATTGACCGGAACAAAGGGGGCGCGCGCGCGGTTGGAGCGGCCGTGCACGTAGCGGGCCAGCACCTCCTTGCCGGTGCCCGACTCTCCGGAGATCAGCACCGAGGCGTCGGAGGGCGCAATCTGCTGCGCCAGCTTGACCACATGCGCCATGCTCTCGTCGCGGTAGATCAGCTCGCGCGAATCGTTGGTGACGGCGGCGAGCACGGCCGCGATCAATTCGGGGTCGGGCGGCAGCGGGATGTATTCCTTGGCGCCGGCATGGATCGCCGCGACCGCCGCGCGCGCGTCGTTGCTGGTGCCGCAAGCCACGATCGGCACGTGGATGTGCTCGGCCTCCAGGCGGTGCACCAGCTCACGAATGTCGAGCGCGACATCGGCCATGATCAGGTCGGCGCCGCGGCCGGAGCGCAAGACCGCCAGCGCCTGCTCGATCGAATCCGCATGGGTGACGGTCGCGCCTTTCTCCATCGCGAGCTTGGTCGCGGTGGTGAGCTGGCCTTTGAGGGTCCCGACGATCAGGAGGCGCATGATGAGGTCCTTTCTTCGCTGCGCGAAGCGCGAATAGCGAATGGCGAATGGCGAATAGGGAAGGGAAGAAGGGTCATGTTCGTCTCATGGGTTGCTCGTCGCTCGCGATTTGTTGCCGTTCGCCATTCGCTATTCGCCACCACTACTCAACTTCGCTCCGCCTTGATGATTTCCGTCATGGTCACGCCGAGCTTCTCCTCGACCAGCACCACTTCGCCGCGGGCGACCAAACGGTCGTTGACATAGATGTCGATGGCCTCGCCGACCTTGCGGTCGAGCTCGAGCACCGCGCCGGGACCGAGCCTGAGCAACTCGCCCACCTCCATGCGGGCTCGCCCGAGCACGGCCGACACCTTGACGGGCACGTCGAACACCGCTTCCAGGTCGGCGGCGCCGCGGTTTACGAGCTCGGAATCCGAACTCCCGGGCGATGCGCCCGTTGGGAGGCAACGCCCCGTCGTTTCCTTCGAGGTCAGGCAGCGCCAGCCTGTTGTCATTGTCGCTCATCGATCGGACCTCCCGGGCATTTCCTAGGCGCTTGCGGCGGCAAGCCGCGCTTTGACATAACGGGCGACGGCGTCATCGATTGCCGCCTCGGTCGCGAGGCGATCACGATTGACGCCGCCATCGGCCCATTCGATGCGGCAATCGCCGACTTGAATAGTGGGCTCGGCGAGCACGATCAGGTGACCGGAAAGCCCGCGGGCACGCACCATCTCCTCGATCGGCTTGCCGACGGTCGCGTGCTGGGCGTCGTTGACGCGCACGACCACATGCGGGGCGGTCACCAGATGGCGGAAGCAGTCCATGGCCAATGCCGAAATCTCGGCCAGCGGCTCGCGTTCGATCAATGCCGCGGCCAGCTTCTTGGCGACCGCGACCGCGACGTCGACCGCTTCGGTCTCGAGCCTTGCTTCCACCCCCGACAGTCCGCGCATGACGCCTTCGAGGGACGCAACGATGCGTTCGAGCGCCGCCGCCGTGCGCTGCTCGGCATCGGCCAAGACCTCGGCCTTGGCCGCCGCGAAGCCGCGCCGGTAACCGGACGCATCCGCCTCCCGCAGCCCGGCCTCGTGGGCCGCGAGCGGAATCGCGGGCTTGACCTCGGCGGCCGCTGCGAAATCCTGATCGAACAGGAATTTGGCGGGTTGCGGCATCATGCCTTCGCTCCTGCGATGTCGCTGCTGGGGGGCATCAATAGATCAGCTCCTCGTCATTGCGGCCCTTCGAGATCATGATCTCGCCCTTGGCGGCCAAGTCCTTGGCCAGATTGACCAGCTGCGACTGCGCCTCATCGACCTCCCGCAGCCGTACCGGACCCAGGGCCTGCATGTCGTCGATCAGCATCTTGGCCGCGCGCGTGGACATGTTGGACATGAAGAACTCGCGCACCGGCTCGCCCGCTCCCTTGAGCGCCACGGCGAGCTTGTCCTTGTCGATGTGGCGCATCAGCGTCTGCGCCGAGCCGGTGTCGAGCCGGACCAGGTCGTCGAACGTGAACATCAGCGCCTTGATGCGCTCCGCGCTCTCGCGGTTGTCGTCCTCCAGCGAGGTCATGAAGCGCGTCTCGGTCTGCCGGTCGAAATTGTTGAAGATCTCGGCCATCACCTCGTGGGCATCGCGCCGCCGCGTCTGCGAGAGATTGGACATGAATTCGACGCGCAGCGTCTGCTCGACGCGCTCGATCACCTCTTTCTGTACCGCCTCCATCCTGAGCATGCGGTTGACGACGTCGAGCGCCAGCTCCTCGGGCAGGATGGCGAGCACGCGGGCCGCATGCTCGGGTCGCAGCTTCGACAGCACGACCGCGATGGTCTGCGGATATTCGTTCTTGAGGTAGTTGGCGAGGACACCTTCCTGGACGTTGGAGAGCTTCTCCCACATGTTGCGGCCGGCCGGCCCGCGGATCTCGTCCATGATGCCGTTGACGCGCTCCGGCGGCAGGTACTGCTGCAACAGGCGTTCGGTGGCGTCGTAGTTGCCCATCAGCGCACCCGAGGCCGACATGCGCGAAACGAACTCGAGCAGCAGGTTCTCCACCGCCTCGGCCTCGATGGTGCCCAGCGTCGACATGACGATCGAGATCTCGCGCAGCTCGTCGTCGTCGAGCTGGCTCCAGATATTGGCCCCGTACTGCTGGCCGAGCGCCAGCATCAGCACGGCCGCGCGTTGGGGCCCGGTCAATTTGCGGCGGGTGGCACCGTCGCCTTGGCGGCTGGCGAGCGCCGCGATCACGTTCGCGATCTCGTTTTGCGGCTTGCCTTCGGGTTCTTTTTCGGGGCGGGCTGCCATGGCGTTCGATCAGGCGTTCTCGTGCAGCCAGCTGCGGATGATGGAGATGGCTTCGGCCGGATTCTTGTCGGCGAGTTCGCCGACCTTCTGGACCGACTGGGCGTGAACCTGGCCTTGCACCTGGGCGACATCGATCATCTTGGCGGTGGCGCTGGGAACGGCCTTGATCTCGGCGGCGGTGGCGCCGGCCGCGATGGCGGCCCTCACGTCGCCGCTGCCCAGCGCGGCCGCGATCCCGTCGCCGGCCGGCTTATGGTCAGGGGTGATGATGCGGTTGACCAGGGGGCGCACCACCATCAGCAGGACGACGATGCCGAGCAGCACCATGACGAGCTCCTCGGCCCAGTGCATGATGTCGTCCTTGCTGAATTGCAGGAAGGCCATAAGGCCGGTCGGCTCCGATATGCCGGCGCCGGGGACCTCGGCAAATCGCAAATTGACCACCTCGACCTGGTCGCCGCGTTTCTGGTCGAACCCGATCGCGGAGCGTACCAGGGCCGCGATGCGATCGATCTCGTCTTTGTCGCGCGGCTGGTAGGCGGTTTCGCCCTTGTCGTTCTTGGTGTAGTTGCCGTCGACCAGCACCGCCACCGAGACGCGGTTCAAACGGCCGCCTTCGGTCACCTCGGTCTTGGTCGAATGGGAGATCTCGTAATTGACGATCTCCTCGGTCTTCTTGCTCTGATCGCGGTTGGCGGGCGGCGCGTCCGGCGCGGGGCCGCCCGGGAGCGCGTTGGCGACGGTCACCTGGCCTTGCTTGTTGTCGGCCGCCTCGGAGGAATTCCTCCCGGGTCTGGCTCGAGCGCAACACCCGTCCCTCGGGATCGAATTTCTCCGAGGTCTGGGTCACTTTGTTGAAGTCGAAATCGGCGGTGAGCTGCACCCGGGCATGGCCGGGTCCGACCACCGAGGATACGATGGCTTCGACTTGGTCGCGCAGGCGCTGCTCATAAGCGAGCTGCCGGTCATCGGCATTCACGCCCGCATCGTCACGGGCGCCGTCGGCGAGCAAGCGACCGGTCTCGTCCACGATGGAGACGCGCTCGGGCTTGAGGCCGGTGACCGCGGAGGCGGTGAGGTGGCGGATGGCGTTGACCTGCTGCGGCTCCAGCCGGCCCCGCACCTTCAGCACGATCGAGGCCGATGCCTCCGGTGCCTCGCGGGAGAACAGCGGCCGCTCGGGCAGCACCAGGTGGACGCGCGCCGCCTGCACCCGGTCGAGCGAGCGGATGGTGCGTGCGAGCTCGCCTTCCAGGGCGCGCAGATGGTTGATGTTCTGGACGAAGCTGGTGGCGCCGAGCGCGTCCGATTTGTCGAAGATCTCGTAGCCGACCCCGCCGCCCTTGGGCAGGCCGCTTTCCGCCAGGCTCATGCGCAGCCGCGGCACGCGGTCCTTCGGCGCCAGCACGATCGCCCCGTCGTCGCGCAACTCGTAGGCGATGCCCTGGCGCTCCAGCTCCTTCACGATTGCGGTGGAGTCTTCGAGCGAGAGGTCCGTGAACAGCGGGGTCATCTGCGGAGCGGTGACATGCAGGATGAGGAAGGCAAAGAAGCCCACCAGCGCCACCGTAACGGCGCACATCGCGGCGATTCGCGCCGCACCGAGCGATTTGAGGAAGTCGAGCAGTCCTTGCACGGGAATCCGACCTGGCAATCTCCGACCCGGCAAGAATTGCCTGGTACAAGGTTACTGCCTGGTTAATTTTCCCGGAATTCATGTGCGAAGGCGCCGCTGCGTCGCATAAACGCAACAGCCCCGCCAATTTGGGCGGGGCGGCAGGCCGACGGATCAATCTTCGCTTATTGCCGGTATTGCTGGATTCGCGTCGTGCGCAGGCCGGCAAGGCCATGCTGGTCGATCGAATATTGCCAGGAGAGGAATTCCTCGACGGTCAGCGTATAGCGACTGCAAGCTTCTTCTAGCGAAAGAAGCCCGCCCCGCACGGCTGCAACGACCTCGGCCTTCCGCCGGATGACCCAGCGCTTGGTACCCGGTGCCGGCAGATCGGCGATCGTCAACGGGCTACCGTCCGGTCCGATCACGTATTTCGCCCTTGGTCGAAGGGGCTCGGTCATTTGAATCAACTCACGCACTCGACTGACCAACTCGAGGCGAACCTACACGCGGCGGCTTAAAATTTGCCTAAGCCTATCTTATCAATTGGGAAATTATTGCCCCCTCGGGTCTGGCACCGATCGGATCGAAAACACTGCTTGCTCGGCTGGCGAATACGGCGGCGGACTTCGGCCGGGCAGCTCGATCCAAGCCGATGAGGCGACGCAACGTGCGGCGCGGATGTCGTCGCGCCGGTTGCCGCCGCCCTCACACACGGATGTCGATGCCGGTGCTGCTGCCGGTCGTCCGGCCATAGCCGGATACGGCGGCATCGACGGGCGGCAGCTCTCGATCCGGCATGACGACGCGCGCCGCGGCCGTAGGCGAACCGCTGTTGGAATAGGGATTTTGGCTGCCGAAGCCGCCCTGGTCGCGCAAGCTGAATTGCAGGGCGTTGTCTGCGGTCTTGAGCCCGGCCTGCTGGAGCGAGCGCTCAAGCTGGGGTGCATCGCGTTGGAGCATGTCGAGCGTCTCGGGTCGATCGACCACAAGCCGGGATGTGACCTTGCCGTCGCGGTCGACACTGAGCCGCACATCGATGCGACCGAGCTCCGGCGGATCGAGGCGAATCTCGAATCGGTTGTTTCCCGCTTGGGCGTGGGACGCAATCTCGACCGCGAGCCCGGCAATCGGAATGGCGGCCTGAGTTGGGGTCGTGCTTGGCGCGGCAGGCGGGGCCGCGGCGGTGGTCAGGATCGGCGGCGCGAGCGAGCCGTCCGGCGATTGCTGGGCGTTGCCGGCCTGGGCGCTGTCCGCGCCAGAAGCGCCGCTGCTGGCGGTGTCGTCGTCTGGAGCTTCGAGGTGTCGAGTTCGGGGTGTCGAGGGCCTGCCGCACGATGTCCTCGATCACAGTCGTGGGCCCGGCCGGGTCGGGCTTCGAATCGCTATTCGGGTCAACCTTCAAACTGCTCGCGGTCCCCGTGGTCTGTAGATTGTCGGTGGCCTGCTGGCGGGCGTGATTGGCCGCCGTTTCGGTTGCTGCGACCCCATTGCGCGATTGCGTCCCATCGGCGCCATTCGGCTGGCCCGCGCCGGTCAGCAAATTCAGCTCCTTCTGGGCGGCTTGCGGCGTGAGCGAGGGTGTCGAGGCGCCGGCGTCGGCGGTCCTCGAGCCCGGCTTGGCGCCGGCACCGGCCACGCTGTCGGATCCGGCGCCGCCGCTTGTGGCGGACGCAGTGCCGGCAGCCTTTCCGCGCAATGGGTCGGATTTCACCGCATCGCCCAAGGCGGCGATTGCGGCGTCATCCTGGCCGCTGCTGCCGTCGCTCCCGCCTGCGTTCCCAGTCCCGGTCGGGGCAGCCGGCAGCAGCGGGGCGTTCACCGGGACCGCGACCGGCTGCGCCGAGACGGGTTGGTTGGCCGAGGGATCGACGAGTGGGGTTGCGGCCTGGGCCGCGTCCGATGTTCCGGCATCCGATTTTGCTGGCTTGTCGTCATGGACATCGGTGACTGCGGCGGTCGTGCTGCCGCCTTCGGTGGCGTCGACCGCATTGTTCCCGCCAGTCGCATCGGTGGCTCTGTTGGTGACGATTGCACCGCCATTGGCATCGGTGCTGTTCTTCGCAGCCTTCTTCGCCAGCGCGAGCGCAGGGTCGCCGATCCCGGTGCCTTGGGGCCCCTTCGACGAGACGCTGCCGGTTTGATTTTCATGGGCCGGGCGGTCGGAAGGCGATTGTTGCGGTGGGGGCGCTGGCTCGCGGGCTGCAGGTTGGGCGGCTTGGCCGTCCTGCGGGCGTCCCGCGAGCTTCTGGTTTGGGGGCTGGGGTGATGCCGGCCAAGCCGACGCCGGGGGAGATGAGGTGTCGCTCGTCTGGTCGAGCATCGAGGCAAACGGGCTTGCCTGATCCGCAGATCCTACTGATGGCGGATTGCTGCGTGCGCCCGACGCCACTGAGGCGTGACGCACCGCGTTTGCTTCTGACAAGGCACCGGACACGAGCCACCTCTTGAACGCAGCAACCCCAAGTGCCCTTGCACTCGGGGTTCGGGTTGCCATTCTTGGTCTCCTTTGGTGCAATCCGCGGGCCATCCGCTGCCAAGAGGGAAACCGTTATCCTGCAATGGCTTGGTGTCAGCTCGCCAGCATGCCGAGAGGCTGCGGGCGGCACGACCTGCTGGGCTTGCGGCAAGAACTGCCGAGCGGCCGGGAGATCGCCATGTCACGGCCGAATCCTCCTCCCGGGCATTTGCGACGCGGCAAACGCTCTCATAATCCCCTATATTGGGGGGACGGATTGCCAACGGCCTGAGCCCGGCTGGGCTCGGCGCAGCCAAGGAGCGCGGCACAGGCCGCGACCGCCATGCTGAACTCCCTCGACCTCGAAGGGCGGCCGCAAGACACCCGCGTGGTTGTGGCCATGTCGGGAGGCGTCGATTCCTCGGTCACGGCGGCCTTGCTGAAGGACGAGGGCTACGATGTGGTCGGCGTGACGCTTCAGCTTTACGATCATGGCGCGGCGACCCATCGCAAGGGCGCCTGTTGCGCCGGCCAGGATATCCATGACGCGCGTGCGGTCGCGGAGCGGATCGGCATTCCCCACTATGTGCTCGACTACGAAAGCCGCTTCAAGGAGGCGGTGATCGACCGCTTCGCCGAGAGCTACATGGCGGGCGAGACGCCGGTGCCCTGCGTGGAATGCAACCAGTCGATCAAGTTCCGTGATCTTTTGGCGACCGCGCGCGAGCTTGGCGCCAGGGTGCTGGCGACCGGCCATTACGTCGCCTCGCGTAAGCTGCCGGGTGGCGGCCGCGCGCTCTACCAGGCCCGCGACAGCGATCGTGACCAGAGCTACTTCCTGTTTGCGACCACGCCCGAGCAGCTTGGTCCGTTGCGGTTTCCCTTAGGGGAGCGCAGCAAGGCCGAGACCCGCGCTCTGGCCCGCCGTTTCGATCTCCCGGTCGCCGACAAGCAGGACAGCCAAGACATCTGTTTTGTTCCATCCGGACGTTATGCCCAGGTGATCGAGCGCTTGCGGCCGGGTGCCGCCGAGGCCGGAGACATTGTCGACATCGAGGGACACGTGCTCGGCCAGCACGACGGCATCATCCATTTCACCGTCGGTCAGCGGCGCGGACTTCGCATCGCCACCGGGCATCCGCTCTACGTGCTGCGGCTCGACGCGATGACGCGCCGGGTGGTGGTCGGTCCGCGCGAAGCCCTGCGGATCAGCTCGATGCGGCTGCGCGACGTCAATTGGCTGGGCGATGGCACGCTCGGCCAGGCGCTTGCGGATGAGGCTGCTGGCCCGCGTGTTCCTAACCCAGACGGTGAAAGGCCGGGGGCAGAAGGCCGCGAGGTGTTTGTGAAGGTCCGCTCGACCCGAGCTCCGCAGCCGGCTTGGTTGCGGTTGGGTGCGGGTGGGGTCGAGGTGGAGCTGATCGCCGGCGAGGATGGCGTATCGCCGGGTCAGGCCTGCGTGTTCTATGATGCGCAGTCCGGCCAGGCGCGCGTCCTCGGCGGCGGCATCATCCAGAGCGCGCTGGCGGCAAGCGAGGCGCCGGCCGCTCGGGAGGCGGTGGCTGGACGCGGGGGGGCGCCCGGGTGATTGGAGCTCTTCCAAGTGCAAGCGTGCCGACGCGTCGGGCCGAAGGCCGGCCCGATGATAAATTCCGGCAGAGGGTGGATTCCCGCTTTCCGTCCGAATATGCGACACGGATGCAGGGGCAATAGTCGGCGGGCGAAATGGCGGGCGAGCTCGACAGTGACACGATCGCGAAAGCCTATGCGGGCTGGGCACCGGTCTACGATCTCGTCTTCGGCGCGGTTTTCGATGCCGGCCGCAGGGCCTCGATCGCGGCGGCCGAGCGGATCGGCGGGCGCATCCTCGATGTCGGCGTCGGCACCGGCATTTCGCTGGCCGACTATTCGCGCCGCAATCGCATCGTCGGCGTGGACTATTGCGAGCCCATGCTGCGCAAGGCGCAGCAGCGGGTCGCCCGGCACAAGCTTTCCCATATCGAGGCGCTCGCCGTGATGGATGCGCGGCGCCTCGGTTTCCCCGATGGCGCTTTCGATGCGGTGGTGGCGCAGTTCGTCATCACGACGGTCCCGGATCCCGAGGCGACGCTCGATGAATTCGTTCGCGTCACCAAGCCTGGCGGCGAGATCATCCTGGTCAATCATCTCGGCGCCGAGGTGGGCCTGCAGCGCGATTTCGAGCATTGGTTTGCGCCGCTGGCGCGTCGGCTGGGCTGGCGGCCTGAATTCAAATGGGCGAGGCTTGCGCAATGGGCCGAGCGCCACGGCGGCGTGGGGGTCATCGAGCGCCGCGCCCTGCCGCCGCTCGGGCAGTTCTCGCTGATCCGGTTTGGGCGCGGCCCGGCAGCCGTAGCGGCCGTGTGAGCGGCGGTGCCGGCTGCAATGTCCGCCCCGACCTGAGGATTCGCGTGGCCGGCGGCAAGTGCCGACCCACCGTTCGGCGTCAAGGTTCGCGCGCCGATTGCTGGTCGAGTATTTGCTCCATTTTCCGTACGTGAGCCGGCATTGTGCACGGTGAAGAAATCCGACCGTCCAAAAAGGTATCTTCCGTGGCGCTTGCATTCGCTCGCTCCAAACAACCGCGATGATTGTTCTGCGTTCTTGCCATCGCGCGCGATCGTGATACTTTTGTCTCGCTGCAAAGATTTTGCGCGATGGCGAGACATCGCTGCCGATGAAATTTCTACTGGTCGACGATCACGGCTTGATTCGGGAGGCCCTCCGCGGCGTCCTGAGAGAGCTTGACGAAGATGCGAAGATATTCGAGGCCTCGCGATGGGGCGATGCCGCCCGACTGCTCGATGAACATCCGGACCTCGCGCTCGTCCTGCTCGATCTCGGGCTGCCGGATCGTGATGGTTTCGCGGCCCTGAAGGAAGCCCGCGCGCATCACCCCAAGATTCCGATCGTCATTCTCTCGGCGAGCTGCGACCGCGACTCTGTCGTGAAGGCGCTTGAGCTAGGCGCGGCCGGCTTCATTCCGAAGTCGGGCGAGCGCGCAGTGATGCTCGGCGCGCTCCGGCTGGTATTTTCCGGCGGTGTCTATATCCCGCCTGAGATCCTCTGCCGCTCCGAGGCATCCCCTGGACCAGGCCCACCGGCTGCGTCCGGCCGGCGTGTGGAAAGCCAAGCGCCGACTTCGCCGGCCGATCTCGGCTTGACGGCGCGCCAGGTCGAGGTGCTGGCCCTGATGATGCATGGGAAGAGCAACAAGGCGATCTGCCGGATTCTCAAGTTGGCCGAGCCGACGGTCAAGAATAGCGTCACCGCCATCCTCAAAGCCCTGAAAGTGCGCAACCGTACCGAGGCGGTAATCAGGGTCGGCGCGCTGGGTTGGGAATTGCCGCGATTTGAGGATTAGTCTAGCTAGAGTGAATGTCGTCGAT
>CAVRXO010000005.1:0-541657 GCA_963725185.1 uncultured Alphaproteobacteria bacterium | reverse complement strand
AGCCCGCCTAGCGGCCCAGTTTTGTTGCGTAGCCCATCCCAGTGTGCACTGCAAGATCGTGCGACACCGGGAACCGCTCCGCGTCCGCCGCGGGCCTGGAAGGCCTCAGCCGGTAAATTGATCGCGCAGTCGGGCGAGGCTGTCGGCCTTCCCGAGCACCGCGAGGACATCGAAGATGCCGGCGACGTCGTCCGCCCGGTCAGAGCGGCCCGCAGCGGCTGCGCCACGCTGCCGAGCTTGGTGCCCTTGCGCTCGGCGAATGTCCGCACGGCCTGCTCGGCCTGTTCGGCGGTCCATGGCTCGACGCTTTCGAGGTCGGCCGCGATCTCGCCCAGCATGATCCGCGCGTCGGGGCTGAGCAGGGCGGCGGCCTTGTCGTCGAGGACGATCGGGCGGCCGCCGATGAGGAAGCGGGCGCCGTCGAGGAGCTCGAGCAGGGTCTTGGCCCGCTCCTTGAGCCCGGGCATCGCGGCCAGCAGTTTGGCGCGCAAGTCCGGCGTCAGCTTGGCGGCGAGCTCGGTCCCGCCCGCGATATGCGGCAGCACCCGCTCGATCGCGAGCAGATCGGCATCGGCGGTCTCGCGCATGTAGTGGCCATTGATGCTTTCGAGCTTGGCGAAGTCGAAACGCGCCGGCGAGCGCCCGATCTGGGGCAGATCGAAGGCGGCAATCATGTCCGGCGTCGAGAAAATCTCCTGGTCGCCATGGCTCCAGCCCAGGCGGACCAGGTAATTGCGCAGCGCCGCCGGCAGATAGCCCAAGGCCCGATAGGCATCGACGCCGAGCGCGCCGTGGCGCTTCGACAGCTTCGAGCCGTCGGGCCCGTGAATCAGCGGAATATGCGCCATGACCGGCACGCTCCAGCCCAGCGCGTCATAGATCTGCTTCTGACGCGCCGCATTGGTCAAATGGTCGTCGCCGCGGATGATGTGGGTAATGCCCATGTCGCGATCGTCGACCACGACCGCGAGCATGTAGGTCGGCGTGCCGTCGGAGCGCAGCAGGACCAGGTCGTCCAGGTTCTCGTTCTGCCAGACCACGCGGCCCTGGACCTGATCCTCGATGACGGTCTCGCCCGTGAGCGGCGCCTTGAGGCGGATCACCGGCTTGGCGCCGGGCGGGGCCTCGCTCAAGTCGCGGTCGCGCCAGCGCCCGTCATAGAGCTTGGAGCTGCCCTTGCGGCGCGCCCCCTCGCGCATCTCGGCAAGCTCCTCGGGCGTCGCGTAGCAGCGGTAGGCGCGACCCGCGGCCAGGAGCTCTTCGACGATCTCGCGATGGCGGGAGGAGCGGGAGAACTGGTAGACCGTATCGCCGTCCCACTCGATCCCCAACCAGGTCGAGGCCGTCCAGGATGGCGTCGATCGCCGCCTGGGTCGAGCGTTCGCGGTCGGTATCCTCGATCCGCAGCAGCATCTTGCCGCCGCGGCCGCGCGCATAGAGCCAGTTGAACAGCGCGGTACGGGCCCCTCCGATGTGGAGAAAGCCGGTGGGCGAAGGCGCAAAGCGGGTGACGACGGTCTCGCTCATGATGCCCACGATGTGCCTGCTTGCCCGTCCTTCGGGCGTTGCCGGCGGCCCCGGGATGAGGCGGCCAGCGTGGCGAGCCGTGTACCATAGGTCCCGGAAAAGATGTCACGACAATTGACAATTCTTGTCGATGCCGGCGCCTGGCGCGCGGTTTGTGGCAGCCAGGCGTCTTGGCGCCTACATGGGGATTTGGCACATAGGCAGCAGCGGCGGCGCGGCGCAGAGCCGCAGCGCAGAAAAGGGGCTTCGAGAGCATGACGGCAGGCGCAACACTGGTGGCGGAAGCAGGACGCGATTTCATCCGCGACATCATCTCGGCCGACCTGCAGTCGAAGCGCCGTGCCGGGGTGGTCACGCGGTTCCCGCCCGAGCCCAACGGCTATCTTCACATCGGCCACGCCAAGTCGATCAGCCTCAATTTCGGCGTGGCGCAGGAGTTCGGCGGCCGCTGTCACCTGCGCTTCGACGACACCAATCCGACCAAGGAAGAGCAGGAATACATCGACGCGATCAAGCAGGACGTGCACTGGCTGGGCTTCGACTGGGGCGAGCATCTCCATCACGCGTCGGACTATTTCGAGCAGCTCTACGAATGGGCCGAGCATCTCATTCGCAACGGCATCGCCTATGTGGACGACCAGTCGCAGGACGAGATACGCGCGCGCCGCGGCACCCTGACCGAGCCCGGGCAGGACAGCCCCTACCGCAACCGCACGGTCGAGGAGAACCTCGATCTGTTCCGCCGCATGCGGGCCGGCGAATTCGCCGACGGTGCGCGCGTGCTGCGCGCCAAGATCGACATGGCGGCCGGCAACATCAACCTGCGCGATCCCGTGCTCTACCGCATCCTCCACGCCCGCCATCCGCGCACCGGCACGCAGTGGAGCATCTATCCGAGCTACGACTTTGCGCATGGCCAGTCGGACGCGATCGAGGGCATCACGCACTCGCTGTGCACGCTCGAATTCGAGGACCATCGGCCATTGTACGACTGGTTTTTGGATCATCTGCCGGTGCCCTCGCGGCCCCGGCAGTACGAGTTCGCGCGCCTCAACCTCACCTACACGGTGCTGTCCAAGCGCGTGCTCACCGAGCTGGTGCGGGGGCGGCATGTCAAAAGCTGGGACGATCCGCGGATGCCGACCTTGGCGGGGCTGCGCCGCCGCGGCGTGCCGCCGGCCGCGATCCGCGATTTCGTGCGGCGGATCGGCGTCGCCAAGGCCAACAGCCTGGTCGATGTCGGCATGCTCGAGCATTCGATCCGCGAGGTCCTCAACAAGTCGGCGTTGCGCCGCATGGCGGTGCTGCGTCCCTTGAAGGTGATCATCGAGAATTACCCGGAGGGGCCCGGCGAGGAGCTCGAGGCCGTCAATCATCCCGACGATCCGACCGCGGGGGTCCGCCGCATCCGCTTCGGCCGCGAGCTCTATGTGGAGCGGGACGATTTCATGGAGGTGCCGCCCAAGAAATTCTACCGGCTTTCGCCCGGCCGCGAGGTGCGGCTGCGCTATGCCTATTTCATCACCTGCCGCGAGGTGGTGAAGGATGCCGCCGGCGAGGTCGTCGCGCTCAAGTGCACCTACGATCCGGCGACGCGCGGCGGCAATGCGCCGGACGGACGCAAGGTGCAGGCGACGTTGCATTGGGTCGCGGCCGCCGATGCGGTGCCGGCGGAGGTGCGCCTCTACAACCCGCTGTTCACCCGTCCCGAGCCCAATGCCGGCGATTTCGCCGCCGATCTCAATCCGCATTCGCTCGAAGTGCTGGACGACTGCCGCATCGAGCCGGCGCTCGCTGTCGGCAATTCGCCGGAGCCGGTGCAGTTCGAGCGGCAGGGCTATTTCACCCGCGATCCCGACTCGGCCCCTGGCCGGCTCGTGTTCAACCGCACCGTCGGCCTGCGCGATACCTGGGCCAAGGTCAGCGGGGGAGGCGGGTGAACGCAGCCCGACCGCGGCGGCCGCGTCCTCAGTACCGCCGGAACAGCCCCACCAGCTTGCCTTGGATGCGCACGCGATTGGGCGGGAGAATGCGGACCTCGTAGGCCGCATTGGCGGGCTCGAGCGCGATCGAGGCGCCGCGCCGGCGGAAGCGCTTGAGGGTCGCCTCCTCCTCGTCGATCAGAGCCACCACGATATCCCCGGTATCGGCCTCCTCGGTGCGGCGCAGCAGCGCGATATCACCGTCCAGGATGCCGGCATCGATCATGGAATCGCCGCGGACCTCGAGGGCGAAATGCTCGCCCGAGGACAGCATGTCGGGCGGCATGTTGATGACGTGGCTCTTGGTCTGGATCGCCTCGATCGGAGTGCCGGCGGCGATTCGGCCCATGACCGGGACCGCCACCGGCCGACCGCTGTCGTCCTCCGAGGTGGTGCGCACGCGTCCGAGATTACCCTCGATCACGCTGGGAGTGAATCCCCGTGCGCGGGTTCCGCCGATGCCGTGGGCCACCGAATCAGGCAGCTTGATCACCTCGATGGCGCGCGCCCGGTTGGGCAGGCGGCGAATGAATCCGCGCTCCTCCAGCGCCGTGATCAGCCGATGGATTCCCGACTTGGAGCGCAGATCGAGCGCGTCCTTCATCTCGTCGAAGGAGGGCGGCACGCCCGCCTCCTTCAGCCGCTCATGTATGAAGCGCAGAAGCTCGAACTGCTTGCGTGTAAGCATCTTGGCATTTCCCCCAACTGGCGCTCATCTCCCGGGCTCTCTCGGTTCCGGGATTTCGAGCCGCGGCGCGAAACAAATCATGAACAGACACTATCTGTTCGATATGTGTTCTGCAACTATTTAATTTGAAGTGAACAATTCTATTCG
This sequence comes from uncultured Alphaproteobacteria bacterium, assembly GCA_963725185.1. Lineage (GTDB taxonomy): Bacteria > Pseudomonadota > Alphaproteobacteria > Rhizobiales > Xanthobacteraceae > VAZQ01. The sequence continues at coordinate 537,313 of CAVRXO010000005.1, read as the reverse complement.
CGGCCAAAGGTCGAGCTTTAGGATCGGGGCCGCGGCTGCCGGCGTGGACAGCGGGGCACGAGGTTCGCGAATCAGCAGGCGGGCCTAAGCTAGTGGTCGAGCCTGAGGATGGTGCAAGCGCTGCCGGCGCGGGCGGCGGGCGCGTGAGGCTCGCGGATGAGCAGGCAATCGGCGGCGGCGAGCGGCGCCAGCATGGAGCTGTCCTGGACCGGCAGCGCGGTCGCGACTTGGCTTCCATCCGGCCCGACGGCAAGCGTTGCACGCAGGTAATCCGCCCGCTCGTCGTTCTCCGGCAGGTCGCCGCCGAGGACGGCCGCTTCGGGCACCCGTTCGATGTCGGTGCGCCCCGCGAGTCGCCGGATCAGGGGCAGCAGGAACAGGAACGAGCAGACATAGGCCGAGACCGGATTGCCGGGGAGGCCGAGCACATGCATGGCGCCGAGCCGGCCATGCAGCATCGGCCGGCCCGGCCGCATGGCGATCTTCCAGAACGACAAAGCGAGCCCCTCGCCGGCGAGCGCCTGCTGCACCAAGTCGTAGTCGCCGACCGAGGCGCCGCCCGAGGTGACCAGGATGTCGGCGCCGCTGGCGCTCGCGCGCCGGATGGCCGCCACCGTCTCCGGCAGCCGGTCGGGCGCAATCCCGAGATCGACGATCTCGCAGCCTTCGCGCGCAGCCAGCGCCATCGTGGCAAAGCCGTTTGAATAGACGATCTCGCCTGGGCCCGGAGCGGCGCCGGGCATCACCAGCTCGTCGCCGGTCGCCAGCACCGCGACTTTCGGCCGCCGGTGCACCGGCACGGTTGGATGGTTCATGGCCGCCGCCAGCGCCAGATCGCGGTCGCTGAGGCGCTGCCCGCGGCGCAGCAGCACCGTGCCGGCCGCGAAGTCGAGGCCCCTCGGCCGAACATTGCGGCCCTTGCCGGTGGGCTTGCCCACCACGACCGTTCCATCCGCGCGGCTGGTGTGCTCCTGGATGACCACCGTGTCGGCGCCGCGCGGCATCACGCCGCCGGTGAAGATGCGCGTCGCCTCGCCGCCGCCGACCGTGCCGGCGAAGGGGCGTCCGGCCGCCACCTCGCCGATCAATGTCAGAGTTGCCGGCGCCTTGGCGACATCCTCGGAGCGGACCGCATAGCCGTCCATGGCGGAAACATCCGCCGGCGGCTGGGTGCGCAAGGCGGCAAGGTCATCGGCCAGGACGCGGCCATGGGCTTGCGCCAGCGGCGCCGCCTCGGCCACCAGGGGCGACGCGTCCCGCAACACGAGGGCAAGCGCTTGCGCGACCGGCATCAAGGCCACGGCTCGATCTCCGATGGCGAGGAAGCATCCTCGCCGGTTTAACTGTCCTTGGCGCGATAGCGCCCCGATTTGCCGCCGCTCTTCTCGATCAGGCGGATGCCCTCGATGCGCATGCCGCGCTCGACTGCCTTCACCATGTCGTAGATGGTGAGACAGGCGACCGCTACCGCGGTCAGCGCTTCCATCTCGACCCCGGTCTGGCCGGTCACATGGGCGGTGGCGCGCACGATCAGGCCGGGCAGCTTCCGATCCGGCTCGATCTCCACGGCGATCTTGGAAACAGGAAGCGGATGGCAGAGCGGAATGAGCTCATGGGTGCGTTTCCCGGCCATGATGCCGGCGATGCGCGCGGCGCCCAGCACGTCGCCCTTCTTGGCATTGCCGGCCAGAACGAGGTCGAGGGTCTTTGCCGCCATGACCACGCGCCCCTCCGCGACCGCCACGCGCGCGGTCACCGCCTTGGCGGAGACGTCGACCATGCGGGCGTCGCCGGTCTTGGCGAGATGCGTGAGCTTGCCGGAGCGCGCCATGATCTACTCCGCGGCGCCGAGCGGGCGCTGATCGAGCCGCCGCCGCGCCAGCAGCGCGCGCGTCGCCGCTTCGACGTCGGCCTGCCGCATCAGGCTCTCGCCCACCAGGAAGGTCGCGACACCGAATGAAGCGAGGATCTCCAGATCGGCCGGCGTGAAGATCCCGCTTTCGCCGACCGTGACGCGGTCGCGCGGAACCATCGGCGCCAGGCGCTGCGCGGTCGCCAGCGTGGTCTCGAAGGTCTTGAGGTTCCGGTTGTTGATGCCGATGAGCCGCGAGCGGCACGCCAGCGCGCGATCGAGCTCGCGCTGGTCATGGACCTCGAGCAGCACGTCCATGCCGAGCGCAAAGGCGGCGTCCTCGAGATCGCGCGCCACCGCATCCTCGACCGCGGCCATGATGATCAGGATGCAGTCGGCGCCCCAGGCGCGCGCTTCGACCACCTGATAGGTCTCGTACATGAAGTCCTTGCGCAGCACCGGCAGCGACGTCTCGGCGCGTGCCGCCACCAGGTCGTCCGGCTGGCCCTGGAACGAGGGCGCATCGGTCAGCACCGACAGGCAACAGGCGCCGCCCCGCCCATAAGCGCGCGCCAGCGCGGGCGGATCGAAATCGGCGCGGATCAGACCCTTCGAGGGGCTGGCCTTCTTGATCTCGGCGATCAGCGCATACTGGCCTTGGGCGAGCCGGCCTTCGATGGCACTGAGAAAGCCGCGCGGCGCGGACGCCGTCTTGGCGGCCTGCTCGAGCGCGGCGAGCGGGCGCGCGCGCTTGGCGGCCGCAATCTCGGCGCGCTTGTAGGCCTCGATCTTGGTCAGGATGTCAGCCATCGCAACTCTCAGCCATTGGAGACCGCGATCAGGCGATCGAGCCGGCCTTCGGCCTCGCCGGAATCGATCGATCTGGCCGCCAGCTCGACCGCCTCTCGGAGGTCCTTGGCGCGCCCCGCCACCACCAGGCCGGCGGCGGCGTTGAGGACGGCGACATCGCGGTAGGGGCCCTTTTTGCCCTTGAGCACCTCCATGAGGGCCTGCGCATTGTCCTTGGCGTCGCCGCCGCGCAGCGCCTCCGGCTTGACGCGGGCGAGCCCGACATCCTCCGGCGCGATCGTAAAGGTGCGCACGGCGCCCCGTTCGAGCGCCGCCACATGGGTCGGGCCCGATGTGGTGATCTCGTCAAGCCCATCGGAGCCGTGCACCACCCAGGCTGCTTCGGAGCCCAGGTTCCGCAACACCTGCGCTAGCGGCTCGATCCATTGCCGCGAGAATACGCCCACCATCTGGCGGCGTACGCCGGCCGGATTGGACAATGGCCCGAGCAGATTGAAGATCGTGCGGGTGCCGAGCTCGACGCGGGTCGGGCCTACATTCTTCATCGCCGGGTGATGCGCCGGCGCGAACATGAAGCCGATGCCGGCATCCCTGATGCAGCGCGCCACGCCCTCCGGCGTCAGCTCGATCGCCACGCCCAGCGCGCCCAGCACATCGGCGGCGCCCGAGCGCGATGACAGCGCACGGTTGCCGTGCTTGGCGACCGGCACGCCGGCGCCGGCCACGATGAAGGCGGCGCAGGTCGAGATGTTGAAGGACCCCGATGCGTCGCCGCCGGTGCCGACCACGTCGATGGCTTCGGGCGGCGCCGCCACGCGCAGCATCTTTTCGCGCATGACCGTGACCGCGCCGGTGATCTCCTCGACGGTTTCGCCGCGCACCCGCAGCGCCATCAAGAGGCCGCCCATCTGCGAGGGCGTTGCCTCGCCCGACATCATGCGATCGAAGCCCTGCGCGGCTTCCTCGCGGGTGAGCGGCGCGCCGGTGGCGGCCTTCGCAATCAATGCCTTGAAATCGTCGCTCACGGTCGCCCCCGCTTCCAGGACCCTTGTCCATTGTCGCATTTTCGGACGGAAAACCGGATTCCGTCCCGGATCAAGTCCGGGCAGGCTTTTTTCTGAGAACGCTCTACCGCGCCGCGCGCTGCCGGCCTTGCGCGGGGCGTGATGGACGTCGGCCGGTCGCGGCATTCCAGGCCGCCGCGATGTCGAGGAAGTTCTTGAGGATGAGATGGCCATGCTCGGAAGCGATGCTTTCCGGGTGAAACTGCACGCCGTGCACCGGCAGGCGGGCATGCGCCAGCCCCATGATCAGCCGGTCGTCGGTCTCCGCCACCACCGCCAGATCGTCGGGGAGGCTTTTGCGCTCGACCACGAGCGAATGGTAGCGCGTCGCCTGGAACGGCCCGTTGATGCCGACGAATACGCCGGCGCCTTCATGCCTGATCTGCGAGAGCTTGCCATGCACCGGCACCGGCGCCCGCACCACCTCACCGCCAAAGACCTGCCCGATCGCCTGGTGGCCGAGACAGACCCCGAAAATGGGGATGCGGGCGGAGGCCTGGGCGATCAGATCAAGGCAAATGCCGGCATCATTCGGCGTGCACGGGCCGGGCGACAGCACGATGGCGTCCGGATCGGCCGCGATCACGTCCGCCGTGGCAATCTTGTCGTTGCGATGGACCACGACTTGCGCCCCGAGCCCGCCCAGATAGTGGAACAGGTTGAAGGTGAAGCTGTCGTAGTTGTCGACCAGGACTACGGTCATGAATCTTCGGGCATGAGGATCGGGAATAAGCCGGCCGCCTTGCTCAGACTAGTATCACCAAGAACCAATCACGTCATGCTCCATATAGTCAGGATACCGCCGTCGCAGGATACGGGGGCGATGGTAGCATCGTTCGACTGCGGGGACTGACGGAAGCGCAACCATTCCGTGTTATCTTGCATATCGCGCCAGCGAGTAATGTCGCTGTTTTGCGACCGATACTGCGGACAGGAGGGGCGGGTGGCGAGTCGAGGTAAAACGTTGCTGATAGGTGCTGCGATCGGCGGAGCAATCGGACTGCTTCGCTCATGGTTCGTCGATCCATATTCCGGAGGTTGGTATGTGCCGCAGACGTCAGTCGGTTGGATCGCATACTACTTCGGTTTTGCTCTTCTTCCGATGTTGGGCGGGGGCGTAATCGGATTCTTCCTTGGAAGGAAAGAAACCCTGCCTCCTATAAATCGGACCAACGAACCCAGATTCTAATTCGTCCCACAGCGCTGGCCCGCCTGACGCATCATGCCTTGTGAATCGGGTCGATCCACAAGACCTGCTCGGGCTTCTCGATCGGCTCGATGTCGAGATTGATCACGACGGCCTCGTTGTCGCTGCGCACCAGTACGCATTCGAGCGTCTCGCTTGGGCTGGCATTGATCTCCTGGTGCGGCACGTAGGGCGGCACATAGATGAAATCGCCGGGACCGGCTTCGGCGGTGAATTCCAGGCGTTCGCCCCAGCGCATGCGGGCGCGGCCGCGCACCACATAGATCACGCTTTCGAGCTCGCCGTGGTGATGAGCGCCGGTCTTGGCATCGGGCTTGATGCTGACCGTGCCGGCCCACAGCTTGCGGGCGCCGGCGCGGGCGAAATTGATCGCCGTCTTGCGATCCATGCCGGGCGTCTGCGCCGTATTGGGATCGAGCGATCCGCCCGGGATCACCCGCACGCCGTCGTGCTTCCATTTGGACGGTGCTGAATCGTTCATTTCGGACTCCTGATATTGGCCTTCCACAAGCGCGGTGCGACACCAAGCCTTAAGAGCGGCTTACGCTTCTCTTCGCTGGCTTTGGGTCGTTACACATGCCGGCGTTTGGAACGGTCCCGGGTCTGCAGCGCATCACTGCGCTTCGCTTCGTGCTGCACTGCGCCCGGGACAAGGGAAGATCATTGCCCGCGCCGGGCCGCGCTGGCGAAGCGCTTGGCCTCCTCGGCGGCGCGGAACAAGGCCCTGGCCTTGTTGATGCATTCCTGCTGCTCCGATTTGGGATCGGAATCCGCCACGATACCGGCACCGGCCTGCACATACATGACGCCGTCCTTGATCAGCGCGGTGCGCAGCACGATGCAGGTGTCCATCTCGCCGGCGGCCGAGAAATAGCCGACGCAGCCGGCATAGACGCCGCGCTTCTCCTTCTCCAATTCATCGATGATTTCCATCGCCCGCACCTTCGGGGCGCCCGAGACCGTGCCGGCCGGAAAGCCTGCCGCCAGCGCATCCAGCGCGTCGTGCTCGTCGGTCAGCAGGCCTTCCACGTTGGAGACGATGTGCATCACCTGGCTGTAGCGCTCGACGAAGAACTGGTCGGTGACCTTGACGCTGCCGATCCGCGCCACCCGGCCCACATCGTTGCGGCCGAGATCGAGCAGCATCAGGTGCTCGGCCCGTTCCTTGGGATCGGCCAGCAGCTCGACTTCGAGCGCCTTGTCCTCGTGCGGGCTTGGCCCGCGCGGCCGGGTCCCGGCGATCGGCCGGATGGTCACGGTGCCGCCCGTCACCTTGACCAGGATTTCCGGGCTTGAGCCCGCCAGCGCGAATTCGCCGAAGTCCAGAAAATAGAGATAGGGCGAGGGATTGACCCGGCGCAGCGCCCGGTAGAGCGCGAACGCGGGAAGCTCGAAGGGGGCTTCGAAGCGTTGCGCCAGCACGACCTGGAACACATCGCCGGCGGCGATGTATTCCTTGGCCGCTCGCACCATGCGCTCGTATTCGGCCGGCGAGGTGTTGGAGCGCGGCAATACGGCAAGCGGGCCCGCGTTCCCGTTGGCGCCGGAGTGATCGAGCGGCCGGTCGAGCGCATCCACGATGGCCGCGAGACGCTCGCCGGCGCGGGCCAAGGCGGCCTTGGCCGAAACGCCCTTTTGCGGTCGAACCGGGGTGACCACCGTGATGGTGTCGGCGGTGGCATCGAACACCAGAACGATGGTGGGCCGCAGCAGGATCGCGTCCGCAATGCCGATCGGATCGGGATTGGGCGGCGGCAATTCCTCCATCAGCCGCACCATGTCGTAGCCCAGATAGCCGAAGACGCCGGCCGCCATGGGCGGCAGCGCCGCCGGCAGCTCGATCCGGCTTTCGGCAATCAAGGCGCGTAGCGCGGCGAGCGGCTCATCGTTGCAGGGCACGAACCGTCCGCCCTGCATCGCGCGCGGCGCGGTTGATCTCGGCGCCACCGCCGACCGTGCGCCAGATCAGGTCGGGATCGAGGCCGATGATCGAATAGCGGCCGCGCACGGCGCCGCCCTCGACGGATTCAAGGAGAAAGCTCATCGGCCGGCCGGCCGCGATCTTGAGAAAGGCCGAGACCGGCGTTTCCAGGTCGGCCACCAGCGTGGTCCAGACGACCTGCGGCACGCCGCGCGCATAGCACTGGGCGAACGCGCTCGACGGCGGCTCGATCTGCATGGTCACGAGCTCAGAAATTGACGTCGGTGTCGTTGCTGGTGTCGTTGCTGGTGCCGCTGACCACCTGGCTCACCGCGTTCCTATTGATGGTGACGCCGATCTCGTTCTCGACCTTGGCGATGTATTGGCCGAACACGTCATCGGCCAGCGAGCGGTTCAGGTTCTGCGAGATGGTCTTGACCTCGTCCGAATTCATGTCGGTCTTCGGCACGACGATATCGGTGACGCGAAACACGATCTGATCGCCCGACTGCTCGGCATCCGCGCTGGCGGCCGCGTCCTTGGAAGTGACGAAGAGCTTGTCGACCGCGCTCGCCGAAAGCGGCGGCGAGGCCGCGCCGCGCTTGAGCCCGTTGATCGTCTCGACCTTGAGGCCGTCGGCGGCAGCAAGGTCGGCAAGGCTCGATCCGGCTTTGAGCTTGTCGAGAATCTGCGCGGCCTTGGTTTTCAGGCGGGTCGCGATCTGGTCCTCGCGCCAGGCGGCCTCCACCTTGTCCTTCACCTCGTCGAGCGTGCGGTCGCGCGCCGGCGTGATGCCCTCGACCTCGTACCAGACATAGCCGTCCTGGACCTGCAGGGGATCGGCATCGACGCCGACCTCGGTGGAAAATACCGTCGCCAGCAGCCTTTGGGCATCGGGCAGGTCGTTGACCGGCATGCCCGCGGGGTCGTGCCCGGAACGGTCGAGCTCGACGCTGCGGCCGGCCAATTTGAGCGTGGCGGCCGCCTCCGCCAGCGTATGCCCCTCCGAGCGCACGTCCTCGATCTTGTCATAGACCGACAGGATCTGCGCCTTGGCGCGCTCGGTGGCGATCTGCTTCTTGATCTGCGGCGCGACCTCCGCCAAAGGCGGAATTTTCTCGGGCTCGATCTTGACCACGTGGATGAGCGCGACGCCAAACCGTCCCTGCACCGGCGCGCTGGTTTCGCCCTCCTTGAGCGCGAACGCGGCGTCCGCCACGGCGCTGTCGATGATGCCGCTCTTGGTCAGCGTTCCGAGCTCGATGTCCTTGTCGGGAATGCCGCGCTCCTTGGCGATGTCGGCAAAGCCCTCGCCCTTGGCGATGCGGTCGGCATCGGCGCGGGCCGCTTCCACGCTGGGATAGACCATCTGCTGGAGCTGGCGGCGCTCAGGCGTGCCGAAGCTGGCGCGGTGATCGTCGTACTCGCGCTTGATGTCCTCGTCGGACACTTCGACCCAGTTCGCCTGATCGCTGGGGATCAGCGGCAGCACTTCAACCTTGCGATATTCCGGGGCCCGGAACAGGATCTTGCGCTGCGTCGAAATACTGGGCGAGTTCCTCCGGGGTAGGGGCGGGGACGTCGCCGGCCGCGGCATGGTCCAACAGGACATAGTCGGCCGAGCGCTGCTCGTTTTGATAGCGATCGATCGCTTCGACGGCGGCGCGCGGCACCAGCGGCCCGCCCATGACCGTGCCCGAGAGCTGGTTGCGCACCGAGCTGCGCCGCTCCTCGGCCACGAAGCGTTGCTCGGTATAGCCGGCCTGGCGGATGGTATCCCGGAAGCGGGCGGCGTCGAACCCGCCGGTGGGCGTCTGGAAGCCCGGATCGGCCGTGATCCGGCGCGCGATCTCGGCGTCCGAGAGATTGAGCCGCAGCGCACGAGCCCGTTCATCGAGCGCGATCTCGGCGGTCAGCTGCGACAGGATCTGGCGGTCGAAGCCGAGCGCCCGCGCTTGGTCCGCGGTGATCGGCTTGCCGATCTGGCGGCCGATCTCCTGCAGCTTATCATTGTAGATCTGGCGGAACTGATCGGTGGTGATCTCGGTGTGTCCAATCTTGGCGGCGGTGGACAGGCCGAAACCGCGGAAGATGTCGCCTATGCCCCAGATCGCAAAGCTGCCGATCAGGAAGGCCACCACGGCCCCCATAATGGTCTTGCCGACCCAGTTCGAAGAGGCTTTTCGGAGACCTCGAAGCATTAAATCCTGCCATGTTGCGCGTGAACGCCGAGGATGCAGCAAAGCTGATCAAGGGCTCATGCCATCATACGGATAGGCACGCACCACCGCAACTCATGCGGCTTCCCGCCACAGCCGGCGACCGCCCCACGCTGGCGGGGGCCGGCGGGGCCTAGCTTGCCTGCAAGCGCTCTGATAACCGCTAGCGCTCGGATCGAACAGGCGGATCACCATGGCGGCGCGCCCCCTCATTGCCGGCAATTGGAAAATGAACGGCCTGCAGGGGTCCTCAGCGCAGCTCCGGAGAATCATCGAAGGGGCGTGCGATCTTGAGCCCACGACCGAGATCCTGGTGTGCCCGCCCGCAACCCTCATCGCGGGCTTTGCGGCGCTGGCGCGCGGCAGCCGGGTCGCGATCGGAGCGCAGGATTGTCATGCCGAGGCGGCCGGGGCCTTCACCGGCGATATCTCGGCCGAGATGCTCAAGGACGCCGGCGCCAGCGCGGTCATTGTCGGGCATTCGGAGCGCCGCCACTTCCATCACGAGACCGATGCCGAGATTCGCGCCAAGGCTTTGGCTGCCCGCCGGGCCGGCCTGCTGGCTCTGGTGTGCGTGGGCGAGACGCGCGCCGAGCGCGAAGGCGGGCACACCATCGCGGTGGTCGGCGGCCAGCTCGCGGGCTCGCTGCCTGACGGCGCCAATGCCGAAAACCTCGCGGTCGCCTATGAGCCGGTCTGGGCGATCGGCAGCGGGGCTACCCCCTCGACCGCCGACATTGCGCAGGTGCACGGCTTCATCCGCCAGCAACTGGGAAAGCGTTATGCGGGCGCCGCGTCGGGGATTCGCATCCTGTACGGGGGTTCGGTGAAGCCGGCAAATGCCGGCGAGCTGCTGGCGGTCGAGAACGTCGACGGCGCGCTGATCGGCGGTGCCAGCCTCAAGGCCGAGGAGTTCCTCGCCATCGCGGCGGTTTACCGATAAGATTGCCATTCGCTTCAGCAACGAGAAATCGCCACAACAAAAATCGGAGGACGCCATGAGGATGGTCGCAGCAATCGCCGCGGCGGCGGGGGCCTGCATGCTCGCGTTGCTCGGCACTGGCGCTGCCGATGCGGCCGAGATCAAGGTGCTGGTTTCCAACGCCCTCAAATCGACCATGGAGGAGCTTACGCCCCAATTCGAGAAGGCGAGCGAGCACAAGCTTAGCCTTACCTTCGGGGCGGCGGCGGAGATCAAGCACCGCGATCGAGAAGGGTGCGGCGGTCGATGTCGCCATCCTCACCGCGGAAGTAACCGACGATCTCGTCAAGGAAGGCAAGCTCACCGCCGCCGGACGCACCGACATCGCCCGCTCGGGCGCCGGCGTGGCGGCGCGCAAGGGCGCACCCAAACCCGACATCAGCACCACCGATGGCTTCAAGCACGCGCTCCTCGACGCCAAATCGATAGCCTATGTGGCGGCGGGCGCGACCGCGCCGTATATCCTGAGCCTGTTCGAGCGCCTCGGCATTGCCGACCAGGTCAAGTCCAAGCTCAGGCCGCAGCCGACCAGCAATCCGGCCGCCAAGGCGGTCGCCAACGGTGAGGCCGAGCTCGGCATTACCCAGATCAGCGAAATCCTTCCCTATCCGGGCGCCGAGCTGGTCGGACCGATACCGGCTGACATCCAGCTCTACACCGTCTACCCGGCCGCCATCGCCGGCGATACCAAGGCGCCCGATGCCGCCAAGGCCTTGATCAAGTTCTTGACTGCGCCGGCCGCCGTCGCGGTGCTCAAGTCCAAAGGGTTGAGCCCGGGTTGATGGAGGCCGTCGCTTGGTGGCCTGGGACGTTCTGCGACCCGGGCGGCTGCTTTGCACCCTGCGCCAGAACGACACGCCTTGGCCGTAGCCGACCGCCCCAATTGAGCCTAGCATCCAAGAAAAGCGCGCTACCGCGCCATGCCTGATCTTGAGGGAGGGCTTCGCATGACCGACAAAGCGAGCAAGAAGGCGACCGACACGATCGCCGAAACCGGGCCCATGCCCGACGCGCCAATTGCCCGTCGCGGTTTTCTGCTGGGCGCCGGCACCGCGGTGGCGGCCGGACTGGCGCCCGCCGCCAATGCTCAGAACGCGCCGGCCGCTCCAGCGCCTGCCGCAACCACGGCGCCGGAGCCTGAGCCGCTCCTGACCCTGACCCCGACCGAGCATGCCTTTGTGACCGCGGCGGCCGACACGCTCATTCCCGCCGATGAGCTTTCGCCGTCGGGCAGCGATTGCGGCGTTGCGGTCTTCATCGACCGGCAGCTGGCCGGCGCCTATGGGAGCGGCGCGCGGCTTTATCGCGACGGTCCGTTTCCCAAGGGCAAGCCCGAGCTCGGCTACCAGCTGCCGCTCAATCCGCGCGAATTCTTCCGCGCCGGCATTGCCGCCGCCAACGATTGGACGCGCAAGACCTACGGCAAGGACTTCGACCGGCTGGCCGAGCCCGAGCGCGAGGCGGCCTTGAAGGCCATGGAAGCCGGCAAGGCACAGTTCCCGGGCTTCACCAGCAGCATGTTCTTCGACGCGCTCCTGCAGATCAGCATGGAAGGCTTCTTCGCCGACCCGATTTACGGCGGCAACCGCGACAAGGCGGCCTGGAAGATGGTGGGCTATCCGGGCCTGCCCGCCACTTACCGGGAAGAGTTCAAGAAATACTGGGGCAAGAAGTACGACAAGTCGCCCCGCTCGATCGCCGACTTTTCTTAAGGAGACCACCCATGGCAACGCTCTTGAAGGAAGTCGATGCGGTCGTGATCGGCGTCGGCTGGACCGGCAGCATCCTGGCGCGCGAATTGACCAAGGCCGGCCTCAGCGTGGTCGGGCTCGAGCGCGGCGCCAAGCGTACGCCGCGCGAGGATTTCACCCTGCCGAGCGTGCGCGACGAGCTCAAATACGTGAACCGGCATGAGCTGTTCCAGGACACCCAGATGGAGACCGTGACGCTGCGCCATTCGCCGGCGGAGACGGCGCTGCCGATCCGGCGCCTGGGATCGTTTCTGCCGGGCACCAATCTGGGCGGCGCCGGCTCGCACTGGAACGGCAATACCTGGCGGCTCCTGCCCTACGACCACAAGCCGCGCAGCTCGATCCTGGAGCGTTACGGCCGCGATGCCATCCCGGCGGAGATGACGATCGCGGACTATCCGGTCAGCTATGACGAGCTCGAGCCTTATTACGACAAGTTCGAGAAGCTGTGCGGGATATCCGGCAAGGCCGGCAACCTGCGCGGCCAGAAGATCGACGGCGGCAACGTGTTCGAGGGCGCGCGCCAGAACGAATATCCCAACAAGCCGTTGATGCAGCCGGTGGCGGGCGCGCTGATGGAGGCCGCCTGCAAGAACCTCGGCTATCACCCGTTCCCGGCGCCGGCCGCCAATGCCAGCGACACCTATACCAATCCCGGAAGGCCTCACGCTCGGGGCCTGCGAATATTGCGGCCATTGCGAACGCTTCGGCTGCGAGGCCAATGCCAAGGCCTCGCCCAATGTCTGCGTGCTGCCGGTACTGCTGGCCGATCCGAAATTCGAGCTGCGCGACCATGCCTATGTGAAGGAGCTGGTCTACGACAAGGCGGCCCGCAAGGTGAAGGCGGTGCGCTATGTGGATACCAGGAACGGCGAGGAATACGAGCAGCCCGCGGGCCTGGTGATCCTGGGCGCCTATGTGTTCAACAACGTGCTGTTGATGCTCGCCTCGGGCATCGGCGAGCCCTACGACTACAAGACCGGCAAGGGCGTGGTCGGCAAGAACTACTGCTACCAGGTGACCGGCACCAACGTGCAGGTGTTCTTCGAGAACCATGAGATCAATCCGTTCATGGCGGCTGGCTCCCACGGCACCGTCATCGACGACTTCAACGGCGACAATTTCGACCATGCGCGGTCTCGGCTTCTTCGGCGGCGCCTATATCCAGGCGGCGGTCACCAACGGGCGTCCGATCACGACCCGGCCGGTGCCGCCCGGCACGCCGCGCTGGGGCCGCGAATGGAAGAAGGCGACCGCCAAATGGTACAATCACGGCTTCGGCATCAACGCCTCGGGCTGCAGCTACGCGCATCGCGAGAACTTTCTTGATCTCGACCCGACCTACCGGGATGCGCTCGGCCGTCCGCTCATCCGCATGAGCTTCAACTTCCACGACAACGACTACAAGCTCGCCGAATACATGGCCGGCGTCATCGGCCGCATCGCGCAGGCCATGAACCCGACGGCGATGAGCTCGCCGGCGGCGCGGCGCGGCAACTACAACGTGGTGCCCTATCAATCGACCCACAATACCGGCGGCACCATGACGGGCGCCGATCCGGGCTCGAGCGTGCTCAACCGCTATCTGCAATCATGGGACGCCGACAATCTGTTCGTGATGGGTGCCTCGGTGTTCCCGCAGAACCAAAGCTACAATCCGACCGGCCTGGTCGGCGCGCTCGCCTATTGGTCGGCGAACGCCATCACCACCCGGTACCTCAAGAACCCGGGCCCGCTGATCTAGCCGCCGGACGGCTTCGACACCGCCGAGCGGCGGATTACAGCCGCGTATTTATCAGATCGATCGCCCGGCGATATTTCTCGATCCGCTCGTAGTCCCGCTGCGATGGAGCGGCGATGCGGGAGAGGTCGCAATTGTCCGACAGATCGGCGAGCTTCACGGCACGGCCGATCGGATCGGCGGCCGCACGCCGCACGAAGGATTCGTAGTCCTCGCCGTCCCGTTTGGTGACCGAATCCAACGCGGCCAGGATGCGATCCGAAAAGCCTTCGGCCTTGAGCCGATCGAACGACCAACCCGGGCAATCCTCGCAAACGTCGTGCAGCACGGCGACGATGCGTTCCTCGGGAGAGGAGACGCGCAACATCATCCGCAACGGATGCAGCACGTAGGGCGCACCGGCCTTGTCCACCTGGCCGGCATGCGCTTGCGCCGCGATGGCGATCGCTCGCTCCAGTGTGCTCATTGGTTGCACCGCCGAGAGATGAGGGGGTCGGAAAATTCGGTGTAATGCATTATGCAAATGGTGGCATCGCATGGGAGCTTACGCGAGCGCGGTCGCAGAACCGTCACGATGCGCCCGTAGGGCTTGCTGCCGCGTCGTGCCGGCACCTTTGCGTCCTTCCAAACGAGATCGCCGGGACAAGCCCGGCCATGACCGCCGAACCGCCAACCGCGTGAGAACCCGCCATGCCTCAGCTGACCCTCTACCACGCCGCCCCCTCGCGCTCCTCGGTCGCGCATTGGATGCTCGAGGAGGTCGGCGAGCCCTATGACGTCCACCTCATGAGCCTGAAGAAAGGCGACAACCGCGCCGCCGACTATCTCAAGGTCAACCCGATGGGAAAGGTGCCGGCGCTGCGGCATGGCGACGTGGTCGTCACCGAGTTGGCGGCGATCTGCGCCTATCTGGCCGATGCCTTCCCGCAGGCCAAGCTGAACGTGCCGACGGGCGATCCGCGCCGCGGGCCCTACCTCAAATGGCTGTTCTTCGGCCCGAGCTGCGTCGAGCCCGCCATCATCGATCGCCTGTTCCCGCGCACCGGCGACATCCCGCGCGCCGCGCTCGGCTATGGCGATTACGACACCGTGATCGAGGTGCTGGCGCAGGCGGTGCGGAACGGATCCTACCTCCTGGGCGAGCAGTTCACCGCCGCCGACGTGGTGATCGGCTCGGCGCTGCGCTGGGGCATGATGTTCAAGGGCCTGCCAGAGCGGCCGGAATTCGTCGCTTATGCGGGCCGCTTGGCGCAACGGCCGGCAGCGACGCGCGCGACCCAGAAGGATCAGGAGCTGGCAGCCGCAGGGTAGGAACCGAGATGCCGCTCCGCATTGCGCTTTGCCGCCCGGGAGCTAGATTGCGTCGCGGAGGGCGCCGCGACTGGAGGATGAATAATGCGATTCCGAAGCTTAATCGGGGCACTGGGGCTGGCGGCCATGGTGGGCGCCGGCACTGCAGCGGCGCAAGGACCTGACCAATCTCCATTCGATCAATCCAAGTATCCGGACTGGAAAGGGCAATGGCTGCGCACCGGGCGCGGCAACGGCAATGCGTGGGACCCGACCAAGCCGCTCGGGCTCGGCGAGCAGGCGCCGCTCATTCCCGAATATCAGGCCCTGCTCGAGGCCTCCGTCGCCGACGAGAAGGCCGGTGGGCAGGGCATCGATCCGACCTATCTGTGCGCGCCCTCGGGCTTGCCGCGCAGCATGATCGTGGTGGCCCCGATGGAGATCATCATCACCCCCGAAACGACCTACGTGGCGCTGGAGCTTTTCAACACGCATAGGCGGATCTACACGGACGGGCGCGATTGGCCGGCCAAGATCACACCTAGTTCCGAAGGCTATTCGATCGGCCACTGGGTGGATTCCACGGGCACCGGGCACTACGATCAGCTGATCGTCGAGACGCGCGGCCTCAAGGGCCCGCACACCTACGATTTCAGCGGCGTGCCGTTCCACAAGGACGACCAGGCCATCATCTTCGAGCGTCTCTACGGCGACAAGGATGATCCCAATATCCTGCACAACGAGGTCACGACCATCGACCATGCGCTGACGCGACCCTGGACGGTGACCCGCAGCTACCACCGCGACACGTCGCGGGCGCAACCGCTGTGGACCGAGACCTACTGCGCCGAGGACAACCACCACGTCTTCCTCAACGGCCACAACTATCTCCTAAGCGGCGACGGCTATCTGATGCCGGCACGCAAGAACGAGCCGCCGCCCGATCTGCGGAATTTCGCGGCCGGAAAGTAGCAGCTCCGGTTGGCGCGCGACTGGCCGGCCTCTGATGCTCAAACCGCTGGTGCCCCCTCCCGCTTGCCGGGAAATCGGGCTAGGCTCTCCGCCATAGAACAACAGATGCCGCGCGGCGCCGCCGGCGACCGTGGGGCGGGCAAGGAGGAACCCGGATGCAGACCAAGAGCTCGATCGGCGCAGCCGTTCTGGCAGCGGCGCTGTTGCTGCCGCTCATTGCCAAGGCCGAGGACGCCAAGAAATATCCCGATTGGGACGCATTGTGGATCCGCGGCAGCTCGGTCGGCGCCTGGGATCCGGCCAATCCGCCGGGCCGCGCCCAGAAACCCCCGCTCACGCCGGAATATCAGGCGATCTGGCAGGCCAACCTGGCCAAGCAGGCCAAGGGCGAGGACTTCGACATCAAGGCGACCTGCGGGCCGGTCGGCATGCCGCGGCTGATGACGCTCTATGAGCCGATCGAGATCGTGGTGAAGCCGAAGATGACCTATATGCTGGCCGAATCCATGAGCCCGATCCGCCGCATCTACACGGACGGACGCGACTGGCCGAAGATCGAGGACGCGGGCTTTCTCGGCTATTCCATCGGCAAGTGGAGCGACACGACCAACAGCGGCACCTACGACACGCTCGAGGTCGAGACCCGCTACATGCGCGGTCCTCGCCTGATGGATTCGAGCGGAATTCCCGTGCACGCGGACAATCAGACCGTGGTCAAGGAGAAGCTCTATCTCGACAAGAAGGATCCCGACATCCTGCGCAACGAGATCATCACCTACGACCACGCCTTCACCCAGCCCTGGGCGGTGTCGCGGTTCTATCGCCGCGAGCACAATCCGATCTTCGAGGAATACAATTGCACCGAGGATAATCCGTGGCTGGTGATCGGCGGCGAGCTGTATCTCAAGGATGCGCAAGGCTATGTGATGCCGATCCAAAAGAACCAGCCGCCGCCGGATCAAAAATATTTCCAGAAATATTGGCCCGCGGCCAAGAAGTGAGATCGGGGCTTTCAAGCCAAGCCTGCTCTGATGCCCGGCCGCGTGCCGGGCATCCAGGTCGTGCCTGGGCCTGAACGAAAGGTAAGAGGTGGTGGCCGGCCAAGCCCGGCCATGACTGGCACAAATCATCCCGACACAGAAGCGCTTAACGGAGGGAATATGCCCAGTTCGAGTTGGAGCGTCGTTGCGGGCGCTTGCTTCCTGTTCGCACTCGATGCATCCGCGGCCCGGGCCGCTGACGTGGAGCACGGCAAGCAGGTGTTCCAGGCCTGCGCTGCCTGCCACTCCGACAAGCCCGACGCGCTTGGCCCGAGCCTTGTGGGGGTGATCGGCCGCAAGGCCGGATCGCGCGACGATTTTCGTTATTCGAATGCCATGTTGCGGGCGGGCTTTGACTGGGACGCCGGCAATCTGCGCCAATACCTCGCCGACCCGCAGGCCAAGGTGAAGGGCAACCGCATGCCGTTCTCGGGATTGAACGATCCCAAGGATATCGACGACGTCATCGCCTATATCGGGACCATGAAATAGGCGGGCATCGCAGCGGCCCGGGTTGCGCCCGTGTCGCCCGGGAACCGGTCGGTGACAAGGCGGGTAGCAATGCCGGCGGGGATCGTGTATTCAGCCCCGCGACAGCCTATATGAGCAGGTGGGTGGCCGGCCCAGGCGGGCGGCCGTTAAGGATTCTTCGAGCGGAACCATGACTACAGTCATCATCGTCATCCATCTCATGGTGGTCCTCAGCCTGATCGCCGTCGTGCTGCTGCAGAAATCCGAGGGCGGCGCGCTTGGCATCGGCTCAACCGGCGGATTCCTCAGCAGCCGCGGCACCGCCAATGTGCTGACCCGGACGACCGCCTATCTGGCGCTTGCGTTCTTCGCCACCAGCCTGGCGTTGTCCTGGATCGCCGGCCTCTCCCGCACGCCAAGCTCGATCCTCAATACCGGAGGACCGGCGGGCCAGAGCCAGCCGGCAGCGCCGGGCCCCAACGCGCCGCTGGTGCCGGGTGGGGGCGGGCTGCTGCAACAGTTGCAAAAGGGCGAGGGGGCACCGCAACCGGCGCCGCCATCCGGCGGGCCGCAGGTGCCGCAGTCGCAGTAACGCGAAGATCATAAAGGGCCGGGCAACCGGCCCTTCGGTTTTGCGGGCCGCTGTCCGAAGGCAAGCTTATCGGCGGCGCGCGGCGCAAGCGCAGAACCCACATGAGTAACGCATGGTAACAGGCTGAAATGAATGGTGAAATGCTCGATAAGCAGCGGCGAATCCCGATGCGGCGAATTGTTTCTGGGTATGAATTCCGGAAAGCCCTCGTCGAATCGACGCGCAGGCGTTAGAGGTTAGGCCCCATGGCGCGGTACATTTTCATAACCGGCGGCGTGGTCTCTTCTCTCGGCAAGGGTCTGGCATCGGCGGCGCTTGGCGCGCTGCTGCAGGCGCGCGGCCACACGGTGCGGCTGCGCAAGCTCGATCCCTATCTCAATGTCGATCCGGGAACGATGTCGCCCTATCAGCACGGCGAGGTCTTCGTCACCGACGACGGCGCCGAGACCGATCTCGATCTCGGCCATTACGAGCGCTTCACCGGCCGGCCCGCCGACCGCCAATGCAACATTACGGCCGGGCGCATCTACCAGGAGATTCTCGCCAACGAGCGGCGCGGCGATTATCTCGGCTCCACCATCCAGGTGGTCCCCCACGTCACCAATGCGATCAAGCAATTCATCCTGGACGGCAATGACGGCTACGACTTCGTGCTGTGCGAGATCGGCGGCACGGTCGGCGACATCGAGGGCCTGCCCTTCTTCGAGGCGATCCGCCAGCTCGGCAACGACCTGCCGCGGCACCACGCGATCTATATCCACCTCACCCTGATGCCCTATATCCCGAGCGCCGGCGAGCTCAAGACCAAGCCCACCCAGCATTCGGTCAAGGAGCTGCGCTCGATCGGCATCCAGCCGGATATCCTGCTGTGCCGCACCGACCGGCCGATCCCCAAGGAGGAGCGGCGCAAGCTCGCGCTGTTCTGCAATGTGCGCGAGAGCGCGGTGATCGAGGCGCAGGACGTCGACAACATCTATGCGGTGCCCGAGGCCTATCACGAGGCCGGCCTCGACCGCGAGGTGCTGGCCGCCTTCGGCCTCGAGAGCGCGCCGCTGCCCGATCTCGCGGTCTGGCGCTTCATCAACGAGCGCATCCGCAACCCGGAGGGCGATGTCACCATCGCCATCGTCGGCAAGTATACCGGGATGAAGGATGCCTATAAGTCGCTGATCGAGGCGCTGTCCCACGGCGGCATCGCCAACAAGGTCAAGGTCAAGCTCGACTGGATCGAGAGCGAGGTGTTCGAGCGCGAGGACCCCACACCGTTCCTGGAGCATGTGGACGGCATTCTGGTGCCGGGCGGCTTCGGCCAGCGCGGCGCCGAAGGCAAGATCAGAGCGGTGCAGTTCGCGCGCGAGCGGCACGTGCCGTATTTCGGCATCTGCTTCGGCATGCAGATGGCCGTGGTCGAGGCGGCACGCAATCTGTGCGGCATCGCCGAGGCCAATTCGACCGAGTTCGGCGCCACCCCCGAGCCGGTGGTCGGGCTGATGACCGAGTGGATGAAGGGCAACGAGCTGCACCGGCGCGGGCGCGACGGCGACCTCGGCGGCACCATGCGGCTCGGCGCCTATCCGGCGGTGCTCCAGCGCGGCAGCCGGGCCGCCGGCATCTACGGCACCACCGATATTTCCGAGCGCCACCGCCACCGCTACGAGGTCAACACCGCCTATCGGGGCCGGCTCGAGCAGCACGGCATGCGCTTCTGCGCCATGTCGCCCGACGGCGTGCTGCCGGAGATGATCGAGTACGAGAATCACCCCTGGTTCATCGGCGTGCAATTCCACCCCGAGCTCAAGTCGCGCCCGTTCGAGCCGCACCCCCTGTTCGCCTCCTTCGTGGGCGCCGCGGTGGAGCAGAGCCGGCTGGTGTAGCGATGCTTCACCTCGCCCCGCTTGCGGGGAGAGGTCGACGCGCGAAGCGCGGCGGGTGAGGGGCGTTTCCGCAGAGTCTGAGCACGTGGAGAGGCCCCCTCATCCCAACCTTCTCCCCGCGCGCGGGGAGAAGGAGCGCGCCGAGTGCTGGGCCGCGCAGCATTTCACAGTAGCCATTTCGTGATATCTTCACGGCACACGGGAGAACCACGGCCATGCAGATCGAGCTTCACGTCAATGGCAAGGCGCAGGTGGTCGAGATCGACGATCCCGACATGCCGCTCTTGTATGCGTTGCGCGACGACCTCGGCTTGAGCAATCCGCGCTTCGGCTGCGGGCTCGGCCAATGCGGCGCCTGCACGGTGCATGTCGACGGCCGCGCCGTGCGCTCCTGCGTGACCCCGGCCGCCGCCGCGGCGGGCCGCCAGATCACCACGCTCGCCGGGCTCGGCACGCCCGAGCATCCGCATCCGGTGCAATCCGCCTGGATCGAGGAGCAGGTGAACCAGTGCGCCTATTGCATCAACGGCTGGATCATGACGGCGGCCGAATTGCTCGCGCAGAATCCGCATCCGACCGAGACCGAGATCAAGGATCGCGCTCGACGGCCTGGTCTGCCGTTGCGGCACCCACGCCGCTGCGTTCCGCGCCGTCATGCGCGCCGCCCAATCGGCGTGACGGAGGACGCCATGAACAAGATCGACATGAGCCGATCGACATGAGCAAAATCGAAACGCTGCCGCTCGACCGCCGCGCCTTCTTGGCCACGAGCGGCGCGCTGGTGGTCACGCTGGCGGCGTCCATGGACCTGGCAGCGCTGGCGAAGCCTGCGCAAGCCGCACCAATGGCGCGGCGACGCGGCCGCCGCTCACCGGCGACCAGCTCTCCTCCTACATCACCATCGATGCGGACGGCACCGTGGTCGCCTATTACGGCAAGATCGACGGCGGGCAGGGGCTCGGCACGTCCATCGCCCAGATGGTGGCCGAGGAGATCGACGTTCCGTTCGAGCGCGTGCGCGTGGTGATGGGCGACAGCGGCAGCACCCTCGACATGGGCGGGGCAAGCGCCGCCATCGGGGTCTCCCACGGCGGCATGGTGCTGCGCCGCACGGCAGCGCTGGCGCGGCATATCCTGATCGAGACGGCCGCCGGCGCGCTCGGCCTGCCGGCCGATCAGCTCACGGTGACGGACGGGGTGGTGCATGCGCTCGCGGACGGCAAGCGGAGCATCTCCTACGCCGAGCTGATCGGCGGACGCTATTTCGACAGCAAGGTCGACTGGAACGGCAAGACGTCGAATGCGCTCGCCGTCAACGTCAAGGTGCCGCTGAAGACGCCCGATCAGTTCAAGGTCATCGGAAAATCGTTCCGCCGACGCGATCTGCCCGGCAAGGTGTTCGGCACGCTCGACATGGTCAACGACATGCGGCTGCCCGGCATGCTGCATGCGCGCATGATCCGTCCAAGCGTCGCCGGCGCGGTGCCGGTCAAGGTCGACGAAAGCTCGATCGCGCAGATTCCGGGCACTCAAGTGGTGTGGATCAAGGACCTGCTCGCGGTCGTCGCCGAGCGGGAATGGAACGCGGTCAAGGCCGCCAAGACCCTCAAGGTGACCTGGTCGGACTCGCAAGCCGAATTTCCCCGGCAATGACGGGCTGCATGCGCACATCCGCAATGCCCCGGTGGTCAAGCGCTTCATCCAGCGCGAGAACGGCTCGGTCGAGGACGGCTTCAAGCAGGCCGCGCGCATCGTCGAGGGCGAATACGAATATCCCACCCAGTCCCATGCCAGCATGGGGCCGGCCTGCGCGCTCGCCGACGTGCGCGCGGACGCCGCGACGGTGTGGACCAGCACGCAGAAACCTTACGACGCGGCCGCCTGCGTGGCCGAGCTGCTCGGCCTGCCGCGCGAAAAGGTGCGGGCGATCTGGATGTTCGGCACCGGCTCCTACGGCCGCAACGATGCCGGCGATGCGACCGCGGATGCGGCCGTGCTCAGCCGGCATCTGCGGGCGCCGGTGCGGGTGCAATATATGCGGCACGAAGGCCTCGCCTGGGATCCCAAAGGCACGGCTTCGGTGAGCCGCAACCGCGCCGGGATCGATGCCGATGGCAAGGTGATCGCCTACGAGAATATCGGCAAGGCGTTCTCGCGCCTCGACATATCGACGCGGGAGGGGCGTGCCGCCGACGTGCTGGCCGGCCATCTGCTCGGCCTGCCGCTGCGGCCCGAGCAAAGCTTCGAGATCCCGGTCGCCTCCTACACGTTCGACCACGGCCGGCTCGGCTGGGAAACCATCCCGCCCTTGATGGACCGCGCCTCGCCGCTGCGCACCTCTCATTTGCGCGATCCCTACGGCCCGCCGATCCTGTTCGGCAGCGAATCCTTCATGGACGAGGTGGCGGCGGCCACCAACATCGATCCGGTCGAGTTCCGGCTGCAATATCTCAAGAACCCGCGCGATCGCGACGCGGTGCGCATCGCCGCCGAGCATTACGGCTGGGACAAGCGGACCTCGCCGCGCAAGGGTCGCGGCGACGACATCGCGATCGGGCGCGGCATTGCGTTCCGGCGGCACTTCGACACCTTCATCGGCCTCATCGCCGAGGTGCGGGTGCATCGCGCCACCGGCAAGATCGAGCTGGCGCGCTACGTCTGCGCCCACGATGTCGGACTGATCGTCAATCCGGAGACGCTTGCGCCACGTCATCGAGCGGCAGCTGGTCTACGGCACCAGCCGCGCCATGTTCGAGGAGGTGCGCTTCGATCAGGACATGGTGACGAGCGTCGATTGGCTCACCTATCCGGTGCTGCACATGAATGCGGTGCCGGAAAAGATCGACATCGTGCTGATCGACCGGCCGGAGGCGGCGCCCTCGGGCGCCGCCGAGATGGCGCTCGGCCTGGTCCCGGCCGCCATCGGCAATGCGGTCTTCGACGCGACCGGCGTGCGGCTGCGCCGCGTGCCGTTCACCCCCGAGCGCGTCAAGACGGCGCTGGAGCGGGCGTAGGAAACAAAGCAAGCAATCGAGGGCACAGCAGCCGCGTATCCCGGGCCCTGCGCAGCACGAAGCGCTCTTGCGCGTAGTGGTGCGCCGCCGACCCGAGATCGCTGCAAGCACCAGCGTCCGGAACGGTCCCGGCTCAAAGCCGGGACAAGGAGATCAACTCCATGTCGCGCGGTCTTGATCACATCATGCATGCGGTTCGCGATCTGGACGCGGCCGCCGCGCTCTATCGCCGGCTAGGCTTCACGGTCGGGCCGCGCAACACCCATCCCTGGGGCACCCACAACCATATCGTCCAGCTGCCAGGCGTTTTCGTCGAGCTGCTGACGGTTGCGGAGCCGGAGAAGCTTAGCGACGAGGGCTTGGCGGAACTGTTCGGCGGCTTCAACCAGGCTTTCCTGAAGAAGCACGAGGGGCTCTCCTGCCTCATCCTGGAGAGCCAGGATGCGGCCGAGGACTTCCGCGATTTCGGCATTGCCGGAATCGCCGTCTCGCCGGCGCTGCAGTTCGAGCGCGAGGCCAAGGGGCCGGACGGCCGCACGACCAAGGTCGGATTCGCGCTCGCCTTCGCGCGCGACGGCCTCGCTCCCCTGATCGGCTTTGCAACCTGCCGGCAGCAGCACCCGGAGAGCTTCTGGAACCTAACTCTCCAGCATCACGCGAACGGGACCAGCGCCGTCGCCGGGGCTGTGATCGTGGCCGAAAATCCGAGCGATCATCACATCTTCCTGTCCGCTTTCACCGGCGAGCGCGCGCTTAAATCCACTTCGAGCGGAGTGACCGCGCCCACGCCGCGCGGCGATGTCGCCATCATGGACGGGGCGGCATTTCGCAGCCATTTCGGCGTGCCGCCGCCTGACCTTGCCGGAGGCGCGCGGCTCGCCGCCATCCGCTTCACGGTGCGCGACAGCGATGCGCTCGTCGCGACCCTCAAGGCCGGCGCGGTCCCGCATATCCTGCATATGGGCCATGTCGTGGTGCCGCCGCAGGCCGCAATGGGAGCGACATTGGTGTTTGCGACGGCGTAGCGATCCGCGCCGCCTCCGCGGTGATCTCCCCGACAAAACTCGAATGGTTGACCACCGCTGCCACGGCCGGCATGGTCCGGCAATGGACGCGACCACCACCAATCCGGCCCCCAATCCGATCGTTGCGGTGGGCAAGGCGCGCTTCGGCAATGACTTGCCGTTGGCGCTGATCGCCGGCCCGTGCGCGCTCGAAAGCCGGGCTCACGCCCTCGAGATGGCGGCGGCGCTCAAGGAGATGACGACGCGGCTTGGTATCGGCTTGGTCTACAAAACCTCGTTCGACAAGGCCAACCGCACCAGCGCGGCGAGCGCGCGCGGGCTCGGGCTCAAGGCGGCGCTGCCGATCTTCGCGGAAATCCGCCTCTCGCTCGGTATCCCGGTTCTCACCGACGTGCACGAGAGCGGGCAATGCGCGCAGATCGCCGAAGTGGTCGACGTGCTGCAAATCCCCGCCTTCCTGTGCCGGCAGACCGATCTCCTGATTGCGGCCGCCGTCACCGGCCGCCCCGTCAACATCAAGAAGGGCCAGTTCCTGGCGCCCTGGGACATGGTCAATGTGGTCGCCAAGATCGTTGCGGCCGGTAATCCCGATGTGCTGGTGACCGAGCGCGGTGCCTCGTTCGGCTACAACACGCTGGTCTCCGACATGCGGGCGCTGCCGATCCTCAAGCGCTCGACGCGGGCGCCGGTGATCTTCGATGCCACCCATTCGGTGCAGCAGCCCGGCGGGCAGGGGACCACATCGGGGGGCGAGCGGGAATTCGTTCCGGTGCTCGCGCGCGCTGCAGTGGCGGTCGGCGTCGCCGGCGTCTTCATCGAGACCCACCAGGATCCCGACAATGCGCCCTCCGACGGACCGAATATGATGCCGCTCAAGGAGATGGAGCCGTTGCTTCGCAGCCTGATGGAGTTCGATAAGCTCGCCAAGGCTGCGAAGCCGTAGCCCGGATGGAGCGCTTGCGTAATCCGGGGCCACCGCATTGCGCTTCGCGCCATAGCCCGCAAAGACCGGCGTCAACGCCCTGATGGCGGGCTACAAAGGCAAGCAAAGAAACATTCAAGAGACCCGCCCATTCCCGCCACCCTCAAAATCGTCGGACTGGTGGTGTTCGCATCGACCATCTTCAACCGCGCCGTCGATCCGCTCATTCCCAGAATCGCGACCGATCTCGCCATCGACGTGAATACCGTCGCTCTATTGTCGTCGGCCTTCACGTTCCCCTATGCGCTGGTGCAGCCGGTGCTGGGGGCGTTCGGCGATCACTTCGGCAAGACCAGGCTGATGAATATCTGCCTGCTGGTGGTGGCGCTGGCGGCGCTGGTCAGCGCAGCGGCCTGGGGCTTTCCACTCCTGGTCGCCATGCGGGTCGTGGCCGGATGCGTCGCCGGCGGCCTGTTTCCCATCGCGTTGGCGCTGATCGGCGATCTGGTGCCGGTCCAGCAACGGCAAGTGGCGATCGGGCGGCTCCTGGCGGTCGGCCTGTCCGGCAACCTCGTGGGCGCTTCCATCGCCGGCGTGATCGCCGACTTGGTCGGCTGGCGCGGTGTGTTCGGAGCCTTCGGGCTGTTCGCCCTGATCATAAGCGTCACGGCCTTTCTGGCGCTGCGCGGCCACGATCAGGGCAAGCGCCCGCCGTTCCGCGTGGCCTCGGCGATGGCCGGCTTCCGTAGCGTCTTCGCCGATCCGCGCGCCAAGGTCTGCTTTGGCTCGGTGTTCCTGGAAGGCCTGTTCATCCACGGCGTGTTTCCCTATGTGGCGCTGCTGCTGCTGGCGACCGGCGAGGCGCGCGCCTCGATCGCGGGACTGGTGATCGCCGGATTTGGGGTCGGCGGAGTGGTCTACTCGATGCTGGTTTCCGTCCTGGTCGCCCACATCCCGCAGCGCCGGCTGATGATCATCGGCGGCTGCGTGGCCGCCGGCATGCTGGTGCTGATCGCGCTGAATTTGCCCTGGTACGAACAGATCGGGGTCTATGGCGCGCTCGGCTTCGGCTTCTATCTGCTGCACGGCTCGATCCACGTGCACGTGACCGAGCTCTCCCACACCGCCGCGCGGCGCCGCCACCTCGCTGCATTCGAGCACGTTCTATCTCGGTCAGGCCGTGGGCCCGATCTATTACGGCTTCACCTTCTCCCATGGCGAGGTCGGCCCGAGCCTGGTGGCGGGCGCCGTGGTGATCGTGGGCGTCGGCCTGGTCTGCGCGCGGCTGTTGCGTCATCCGGGGGAGGGGCGCTGAGGCACGCGGCACAACTACAGAGGACACTGCAGAGGACTGTCCGTAGCGCGTTAAGATGTCCGCGCTTTGTAGCGCATCATATGTCCGCTTCTGTCTGCGTTTGCTGTTGGCCTTGCGGAGCTTGTGGGCAGGCCGCTTTCTTGGCCTGTCCACAAATCCACAAGGCTTGCGAGCCGCCGAGCGGAGTTAAGCGGCGCGCGAGACATCACGACTGGCTCCTTTGGGGTCGAAGCGCGCAACACAGCGCGGGCCGTCAAAGATGGCAAGCCATCCGTCGGGGTATTCGTGCACCCGCACGGTCGCGCGGACATAGTGCTGGCGATGGCGCTGGGCTGGAATCTGGAGGCTGCGCCGGTGGTAGGAGACACAATTGTCGGCGCCAACCACCCGATCTTCCTGCAGGCACAGCACGTCGACGAGCGGGCGGCCCTCATAGGGCACGAAGGCCGTGCCAGGCTCGGCTGCGGGCACCGCGAAGCGGGCATTGTAGTCGGGCACGAAGCGTTCCTTGAGGAACCGGTTGGCGGCCGCCACGGTCTTGATCCGGGCCAGGCGCAGCTCCTGCGGCAGCCGCTTCTGCAGGGTGCCGAATACCCGCTCCATCCGTCCGCGCCCCTGCGGGGAATAGGACGGGATATGGGTGATGCCGAGTTGGGAGAGCGCCCGGCCGACCTGGGTCAGCTGCGTCTTATCGACTTTCCGGCTGTTCTTGGGGGTGATGAAGTAATGCCCGCCCCGATCGGTATAAAACGCGCTGAACAGGCCGTGTTCGGCGATCGTCTCGGCCAGTCCCAGGAAACTCGACATCGTGCCTTCCTGGTCCACCAGGATCGCCGAATAGATCTCCCCGGTGGCGTCGTCGAGCGTCACGACGAGGTCGAGATCGCGCCCCAGCGCCGCAATCCAACGATGCGTCGAGCCGTCCTGGAACAGCAGCATGCCCGGCAGCGGCCGACGCACCCGCTTCTTGCGATGGGCGCCGCGCCGCTTGGCTTTCTTCACCAGTCCGGCCGCCTGCAGCGACAGCCGCGTCACCGTATAGCTGAGCCAGTAGTTATGCCGACGCACAAGCTGCTCGTGGAAATGCTTCACCGTGAAGTCGCTGTACTGCTCCCGGAAGAGAGCCTGCATCCGCTCGAGCTCGCGCGCCGGGGCACGCCGAGGCGATAGCTTGTCGATCCGCCGATCGCGCAGGCCTTCGCTTCCCTCTTCTTCATAGCGATCACACAGCCGGCGAAAATGTCGACCCGACATACCCAAAAGCTCACCCGCTTCCTCTGCGTTCAATCGCCGACGGCGGTATTGCCCAAACGCCTCTTCAAAACGCGTCACAAAAACCTCCCATAGCATCTCGGTCCGCCGCATCGCTGCCTCCCAGAACAGGCAGCGAACAAAGCG
Source organism: uncultured Alphaproteobacteria bacterium (assembly GCA_963725185.1). GTDB lineage: Bacteria > Pseudomonadota > Alphaproteobacteria > Rhizobiales > Xanthobacteraceae > VAZQ01. The sequence continues at coordinate 509,853 of CAVRXO010000005.1, read as the reverse complement.
GACAACTCACGCGCTACAAAAGGCGGACAAATGACGCGCTACGGACAGGACACTGCAGAGGACTTGTGCAAGCCATTGAAAATCCCCATCATGAGATCATTCGGCCTGGGGTGCCGCGGAGCCGCGGCTGAGATCAAACCCATCGAACCTGTCTGGGTCATGCCAGCGAAGGGAGCCGCCAGTTGACCGCCTCGCCTGTCGCCAAACCGAAAACGGTCGCCATCATCGGCGCCGGCGTGGTCGGGCTCGGCATTGCCTGGCGGCTCGCCGGCCGCGGCGTCTCGGTTTCGGTGTTCGACCGTGGTGCCGCCGGCGCCGGCGCAACCCATGCGGCGGCCGGAATGCTTGGCGGCCTGCGCCGAGGCCGAGCCCGGCGAGGAGGCCCTGGTGGCGCTCGGCCGCGACAGCCAGGCGCGCTGGCCGGCATTCGCCGCGGAGCTCGAGCAAGCGTCCGGCATCGATGTGGAGCTGCGCCGCGAGGGCACGCTGGTGATCGCGCTCACCGCCGACGACCAGGCGCGGCTGTTTCATCATCTCGAGTTCCAAAAGAAGCTCGATCTGCCGCTGCAATGGATTTCCGCCGCCGAGACGCCGACGGCGCGAGCCCCATCTTGCCGGCAAGCTGGCCGGCGCGGTGTTCAGCCCGCAGGATCATCAGGTCGACAACCGCAAGCTCGCGCTCGCCCTGGCAGCCGCCGCCAAGGCCGCTGGCGCCGCCATTCACGAGCATCAGCCGGTCGCCGCCATCTCGAGCCGGGGCCGGCGCGTCGACGGCATCGTGCTGGCCGACGGGACCAGGCACGCGGCCGATGTGGTGGTGCTGGCGGCCGGCGCCTGGTCGCGCGGGATTGCCGGCAGCATCGCGGATGTGGCGCCGCAATCGCTGCCGCCGGTGCGCCCGATCAAAGGCCAGATGCTGGCGCTGCGCATGGACAAGGCGGCGCCGCTCGTCAGCCACGTGATCTGGGGGCCGGGCATCTATCTGGTGCCGCGTCTCGACGGCCGGCTCATCATCGGCGCCACGGTGGAGGAGCGGGGGTTCGATTCCACGCTCACGGCCGGTGGCCTGCTGACGCTCTTGGAAGCGGCATGGCGGGCGGTGCCGGCCATCGAAGAGCTGCCGATCGACGAGATGTGGGTCGGCCACCGGCCGGGCAGCCGTGACGATGCGCCGATCCTGGGACCTGGTCCGCTCGATGGGCTCGTCTATGCCACCGGCCACCATCGCAACGGCATCCTGCTCGCGCCGGTGACAGCCGACAGCATCGCGCGCCTGGTGCTCGACGGCACGGTCGAACCGGCCATCCGCCCGTTCGGCATCGAGCGGTTCACGCCCGCCAAGGCCGCGGAGTAGAATAGCCATATGACCAACACGCACATGACCGATACCCACATGAAGCAAGCCGGTGCCGAGGCGCGGATCCGGATCAACGGGCAGGACGAGCCGCTGGTCGCGGCGACGCTGGCAGCGCTGCTGGAGGAGAAGGCCGTCGATGTCGGCCCAGCGCGGGATCGCGGTCGCGCTCAACGGCGCCGTCGTTCCGCGCGCGGCGTGGCCGCAAACGGCGCTCAAGCCCGGCGACAGCGTCGAGATCGTGCGCGCGCGCCAAGGCGGTTGACGGAGCTGTTTCATGCCTGATCCTCTCATCATTGCGGGCCGCGAGTTCGGCTCGCGCTTGTTTCTCGGCACCGCCGGCTATCCCAACCGCAAGCTCATGCTCGACTCCATCGCGGCGAGCGGAACCCAGATGGTGACGGCATCGATCCGGCGGATCAGCCTCGCCGGCGATGACGAAAGCCTGGTCGACCTGATCCCCAAGCACATCCATTTCCTGCCCAATACGGCCGGCTGCCAGACCGCCAAGGACGCGGTCTTGACCGCCGAGCTCGCGCGCGAAGCGCTCGAACTCGAGCTGGATCAAGCTCGAAGTGATCGGCGACCGCGAGCTGCTCTATCCCGACACCGAGGAATTGCTGCGCGCGACCGAAACGCTGGTCGAGAAGGGCTTCACGGTGCTGCCCTACTGCACCGAGGATCCGGTGGTCTGCCGCAAGCTTGCGGATGCCGGCGCGGCCGCCGTGATGCCGCTCGGCTCTCCCATCGGCTCGGGGCTTGGCGTCGCCAATCCGCATCTCATCGAATTGATCTGCGCGCGCTCGCCGGTGCCGGTGGTGCTCGATGCCGGCATCGGCACCGCCTCCGATGCGGCGCTCGCCATGGAGCTCGGCTGCGCCGCGGTGCTCCTCAATACCGCCGTGTCGAAGGCGCGCGATCCGGTCATGATGGCAGCCAGCATGCGTGCCGCCGTCGAGGCGGGCCGGCTGTCGCGCCTGGCCGGGCGGATTCCCAAGCTGAGCCATGCCGAGCCCTCAAGCCCGCAATTCGGCTTGGTGGGAACGTGAGCCTGCCCCATCCGCCGCTGCTCCTGGTCACCGACCGTCATCAGGCCCGGTTGGCGCTCGGCGAGGTGGTTGCGCAGGCTTTCTGCGCCGGGTGCCGCTGGGTGAGCGTGCGGGAGAAGGACCTTTCCGCCGACGATCAGATCATAGTCACGCGCAGCCTCCTGGTCGCGCGCCCCCACGGCACCCGCCTCACGCTGCACGGCGATGCCAAGCTCGCGAAAGCGTGCGCGGCCGACGGCGTTCACCTGCCGGCCGGCAGCGATCCTGTGCCGCGCCCGTGCTCTGTTGGGACCCGGCAAGCTCGTCGGCGTCTCGATCCACACCGTCACCGAGGCCGAGGCGATCGATCCGGTCGTGGTCGACTATGCGATCGCCGGGCCGGCCTACGAGACCGCAAGCAAGCCCGGCTACGGGCCCGAGATCGGCCGCAAGGGGCTCGCCGAGATCGTCCGGGCGGCGCGCGTGCCGGTCATCGCCATCGGCGGCATCAACGTCGCTCGCGTGGCCGAGGTGCTGGCCGCCGGGGTCGCCGGCATCGCCGTCATGGGCTCCGTCATGCGGGCCGCCTACCCGGAAGAGGCCATGCGAGCGCTGCTGGCGACGGTCGCTGGACGAGGCGAGTAGCGAGACGAGGCGAACAGCGAGTGGCGAATAGGGCGGTGAGCTGCCGGCTCCTCAATAGACTATTCGCCACTCGCTATTCCTCACTCGCTACCCGCGGCCGCGGTAGGGCGCCACGCCTTGATCCGGGACCCAGACGCCGGCCGGCAGCCTGCCGGCCTGCCAGAACACATCGATCGGCATGCCGCCGCGCGGATACCAATAGGCGCCGATGCGCAGCCATTTCGGTCGCAGCAGGGCGAACAATTTCTTGCCGATGGCGACCGTGCAGCCTTCGTGCAGCGTGCCCTGGTTGCGAAAGCTGGCGAGGTAGAGCTTCAGGGATTTCGATTCCATAAGCCATTTCGCCGGCACGTAGTCGATGACCACATGCGCGAAATCCGGCTGTCCGGTGACGCCGCAGAGCGTGGTGAATTCCGGCGCTGTGAAGCGGGCGAGGTAATGGGTGTCGGGGTGGGGATTGGGGACCCGATCGAGTTGCGCGAGCTCGGGCGAGGCGGGGATGCGGCTCGGTCGGCCGAGCAGCGGCGGCTGGGACATGGATCTCACTATCGCAGAGTTTGGGGCGAGCAGGCAGGTTATCGGCCCGCGTCGCCAAGGCCGCAATCGTTTTTGTGACCAAGCCCTTGCGATCAGCTCCTGATCCCTTACAAGCGCGGCAGAACGAACTCTTCAAGCAGAGGGGCGCCATGACGGCGATTGTGGATATCATCGGCCGCGAAATCCTCGACAGTCGCGGCAATCCGACGATCGAGGTGGATGTCGAGCTCGAGGACGGCTCCAAGGGCCGCGCGGCGGTGCCCTCGGGCGCCTCCACCGGCAAGCACGAGGCGGTCGAGCTGCGCGACGGCGACAAGCGCCGCTATCTCGGCAAGGGCGTCCGCAAGGCGGTCGATGCCGTCAACGGCGAGCTTTTCGATGCGCTCGGCGGCATGGACGCAGAGGCGCAGGGCAAGATCGACGAGACCATGATCGCGCTCGACGGCACGCCGAACAAGAGCCGGCTCGGCGCCAATGCGACCCTCGGCGTCTCGCTCGCGGTCGCCAAAGCGGCAGCCGCCGCCAAGGCGTTGCCGCTTTATCGCTATGTGGGCGGCGTGGCGGCGCGGCTGTTGCCGGTGCCGATGATGAACGTCGTCAATGGCGGCGTGCATGCCGACAATCCGATCGATTTCCAGGAATTCATGATCATGCCGGTGGGCGCGGCCTCGCTGGCGGAAGCCGTGCGCGCCGGCTCGGAGATTTTCCAAACCCTCAAGGCGGCACTCAAAGCCGCTGGCCACAACACCAATGTGGGCGACGAGGGCGGCTTCGCCCCCAACCTGCAGTCGGCCGACGCCGCCCTCGACCTCATCATGAAGGCGATCGAGAGCGCCGGCTACAAGGCCGGCAACGGATGTCGTCCTGGCGCTTGATCCCGCTTCCACCGAGTTCTTCAAGGATGGCGCCTATCATTATGAAGGCGAAGGCAAAATCCGTTCGCCCGAGGAGCAGGCCAAATACCTGGCGGAGCTGGTCTCGCGCTATCCGATCGTGTCCGTCGAGGACGGCATGGCGGAGGACGATTTCGCCGGCTGGAAGATTCTCACCGACCTGATCGGGGACAAATGCCAGCTGGTCGGCGACGACCTGTTCGTCACCAACGTGACCCGGCTGGCGCAAGGCATCAAGGACGGCCTCGCCAACTCGATCCTCGTCAAGGTCAACCAGATCGGCACGCTGACCGAGACGCTGGCGGCGGTGGAGATGGCGCATCGGGCCGGCTACAGCGCCGTGATGTCGCACCGTTCGGGCGAGACCGAGGATGCAACGATTGCCGATCTGGCGGTCGCCACCAATTGCGGGCAGATCAAGACCGGCTCGCTCGCCCGCTCCGACCGCACCGCCAAATACAATCAGCTGCTCCGCATCGAGGAGGAGCTCGGACCGCAAGCCAGATATGCGGGCGCGGGTAGCCTCAAAGGGAGCCGGCGGTAAGAACCGCGAATAGCGAGTGGCGAATAGCGAATAGTCGAGCAGCGGGGTCACCCCTATTCGCCACTCGCCATTCGCTATTCGCCCTCTCGTTTCGCCATTCGCTCCCTCCCGTTAAAGCGGCTTTAACGCGCTGCGATCATTTTTGCACGAATGGTCACGCGCCGACGGCTCCGTAGCTTCCTCAATGCGCTCGCGCTCTACACGATCGCGGCGCTGCTGATCGGCTATTTCGGGGTCAATGCCTATACGGGCGAGCACGGTCTGATCGCCAAGCGCGATCTCGACCAGGATATCGCGCAATTGACCGGCGATCTGGTTGCCGCCAAGGCCGAACGCGCGGTCTGGGAGCGGCGGGTCTCGCTGCTGAAGTCCGACAATATCGATCCCGACCTGCTCGATGAACGGGCGCGGGCGCTGCTCGACGACGCCGACCCGCACGACCTCACGCTCATGTTCAAGCGGCGATAGGCGGCGTCGTTGCGGGCGTTGCGTTGCGCTTACAGGCCGCTATAAGGCGCACGCAGGCCGGGTTCCATCCCGCCTGTGCGGACAAGGTTTTCTGATCTGAAAACCGGATTCCACTCTTGGTGAAAATGCTTTAAGGGAAAGGGCGGCCATTGGCCCGGTTCGCGGCCGCCGCTCTCGAGGAGATCCATGGCCGTCGCCAGCCCCAAGCAAACCGCTCAGCCCGCGCCGATGCGGCCTCCTGTCGCCGAGGCGGCGGCCGAGGCAACAGTGCCTGAATTCAGCAAGGAGCAGGAGCTCACCGCCTTCCGCCACATGCTGCGCATCCGCCGGTTCGAGGAGAAGGCCGGCCAATTGTACGGAATGGGCCTGATCGGAGGCTTCTGCCACCTCTATATCGGCGAGGAGGCGGTGGTCATCGGCATGCAGATGGTGCTCAAGCCGGGCGATCAGGTCATCACCGGCTACCGCGACCACGGCCACATGCTGGCCTGCGGCATGGACCCCAGGGGCGTCATGGCCGAGCTGACCGGGCGGCGCGGGGGCTACTCCAAAGGCAAGGGCGGCTCGATGCACATGTTCTCGGTCGAGAAGGGCTTTTACGGCGGCCACGGCATTGTCGGCGCCCCGGTCCCGCTCGGCACCGGCCTGGCCTTCGCCAACAAATACCGCGGCAACGACAATGTCAGTCTCACCTATTTCGGCGATGGCGCCAGCCAACCAGGGGCAGGTCTATGAGAGCTTCAACATGGCGAAGCTCTGGCACCTGCCCGTGGTCTATGTGATCGAGAACAACCAGTACGGAATGGGAACCTCGGTCGCCCGCGCCTCGGCAACCACCAATCTCTCCATGCGCGGGCTCTCATTCGACATCCCGGGCGAGCAGGTCGACGGCATGGACGTGCGTGCCGTCAAGGCGGCCGGCGAGCGGGCGGTGAAGTGGTGCCGCGACGGCAACGGGCCGATCATCCTTGAAATGCTCACCTACCGCTACCGCGGCCATTCCATGTCGGACCCGGCCAAGTACCGGCCGAAGGAGGAGGTCGACAAGGTGCGCACCGAGCACGATCCGATCGAGCAGGTGCGCGCGCGGCTGCATCGCCAAATCATGGGCGACCGAGGACGAGCTGAAGAAGATCGACGCCGAGGTGCGCGCCATCGTCAACGAGGCATCGGAATTCGCCACCCACGACGCGGAGCCGGATCCGTCCGAGCTCTATACCGACGTCGTGCAGTAATCGCGCACCAGGTTCAAGCATCCCATGCCCATCCAAGTCTTGATGCCCGCCCTCTCGCCCACGATGGAGAAGGGCAACCTCGCCAAATGGCTGAAGCGGGAAGGCGATCCGGTGAAGTCGGGCGATGTCCTCGCCGAGATCGAGACCGACAAGGCCACCATGGAGGTCGAGGCGGTCGACGAAGGCATGCTGGGAAAGATCCTCGTGCCCGAGGGCACCAGTGACGTCGCCGTCAACACCCCCATCGCCACCATCCTGGCGGACGGCGAGAAGGCCCCGCTCGCGGATGGCGCAGGGGACGTCGCTTCCGCCAAGCCGACGGCGCCCGTGGCACCAGCGGCGCCAGCAGCCGCGGCGGCACCGGCAGCCCCGCCGCCCGCGGCCGCCGCACCGCCGAAGCTTGAGCTTGCGCCCGAAGCCGATTTGCCCGCCGGCACCGAGATGGTGACCATGACGGTGCGCGAGGCGTTGCGCGACGCCATGGCGGAGGAGATGCGCCGCGACGGCGATGTCTTCGTGATGGGCGAGGAGGTCGCCGAATACCAGGGCGCCTACAAGGTGACGCAAGGCCTGCTGCAGGAATTCGGCGCCCGCCGCGTCATCGACACGCCGATCACCGAGCATGGCTTTGCGGGGCTCGGAATCGGGGCGGCGCTGGCCGGCCTCAAGCCGATCGTGGAGTTCATGACCTTCAATTTCGCCATGCAGGCCATGGACCACCTGATCAATTCCGCCGCCAAGACGCGCTACATGTCGGGCGGCCAGGTTGCCGTATCGATCGTTTTCCGCGGACCCAACGGTCCGGCATCCCGGGTCGCAGCGCAGCACAGCCAGGACTTCACATCCTGGTACTCGCACATTCCCGGCCTCAAGGTGGTCGCGCCCTACACCGCGGCCGATGCCAAGGGCCTGCTCAAGGCGGCCATCCGCGATCCCAATCCGATCATGTTCCTGGAGAACGAAATCCTCTATGGCCAAAGCTTTCCGGTGCCCAAGCTCGACGATTACGTGGTGCCGATCGGCAAGGCCAAGGTCGTGCGCCCGGGCAACGATGTCACGCTCGTGGCCTGGTCCATGGGCATGAACTATGCGCTCAAGGCGGCCGACGAGCTCGCCAAGGATGGTATCGATGCCGAGGTCATCGATCTGCGGACCCTCAAGCCCATGGATATCGAGACCATCGTCGCCTCGGTGAAGAAGACCGGCCGCCTGGTCAGCGTCGAGGAGGGCTGGCGGCAGTCCGGCGTCGGCGCCGAGATCGCCGCCTTGGTGACGGAGCAGGCTTTCGATTGGCTCGATGCGCCGGTGCTGCGCGTGACCGGCAAGGACGTCCCGATGCCCTATGCGGCCAATCTCGAGAAGCTTGCTCTGCCTTCGGTCGCCGAAGTGGTCGAGGCCGCCAAGTCCGTCTGTTACCGCTGACTGCCGAGCGAGCCCCATGCCGGTCAACATCCTCATGCCCGCGCTGTCGCCCACCATGGAGAAGGGCAACCTCTCCAAATGGCTCAAGAAGGAGGGCGACAAGGTCAAGGCCGGCGACGTGATCGCCGAGATCGAGACCGACAAGGCGACGATGGAATACGAATCGATCGACGACGGCGTGCTGGCCAAGATCGTGGTGCCGGAAGGCACCCAGGACGTGACGGTCAATCAGCTGATCGCGGTGCTGGCGCAGGAGGGCGAGGATCCGAAAGCCGCGGCGGCGGCGGCCGGCAAGGGCGCGGCGGCGGCGCCTGCCAAGCCTGCAGAATCGCAGGCGAGACCGGCAGAACCGGCAGCGAGACCAGCAAGCGCCGCACCCCCGTCACCGCAACCCTCTCCCCAGCGGGGAGAGGGAGCCGCGCCCGGCCTGCGCAACGTCAGGCGACCCCGGCATCGCCTCAGCCAGCGAGAGGCGCGGGTTGATCAGGCTCGGGCCAACGGTCAAGCCACGCGCGTGTTCGCTTCGCCGCTGGCGCGGCGGCTGGCGAAGGATGTCGGCATCGATCTCGCGCGCATCCAGGGCTCGGGGCCGCATGGGCGCATCGTCGCGCGTGACGTGGAAGCGGCGAAATCCGGCAAGGGTAAGTTCGGCACCGCCCGCCGCTCCGGCTCAAGCGCCTGCCGATCCAGGCGCCCTCCGACGACAAGATCCTGGCGTTGTTCGAGCCGGGCAGCTTCGAGCTCGTGCCGCACGACAATATGCGCAAGATCATCGCGCAGCGATTGGTCGAGGCCACGGTCAACGATCCCGCATTTCTATCTCACCGTCGATTGCCATGTCGGCAAGCTCTTGGCGGCGCGCGAGGAGATCAATGCCGCCGCTCCCAAGGACAAGGACGGCAAGCCGGCCTACAAGCTCTCGGTCAACGACTTCGTCATCAAGGCGCTGGCGCTGGCGCTGCAGCGGGTGCCGGACGCCAACGTAACCTGGACCGAGGCCGCCATGATCCAGCATAAGCATTCCGACATCGGCGTCGCGGTTGCGATTCCGGGCGGGCTGATCACGCCGATCATCCGCAAGGCCGAAGCGAAATCGCTGTCGGCGATTTCCGCCGAGATGAAGGATTTCGAGCGCCCGCGCGCGCGCGCGCAAGCTCGCAGCCCCATGAATATCAGGGCGGCGGCAGCGCGGTGTCGAATCTCGGCATGTTCGGCATCAAGGATTTCACCGCCGTGATCAATCCGCCGCAATCGACCATCCTGGCGGTCGGTGCCAGCGAGGAAAGGGCGGTCGTCCGCAACGGCAAGATCGAGGCGGAGTGGGTCATGATCGGTGACGCTGTCCTGCGATCATCGCAGCGTCGACGGCGCGCTCGGCGCGCTGCTCATCGGCGCGTTCAAGACCTTGATCGAAAACCCGGTGATGATGGTGGTGTGAGCGAATGGCCGACACCGATTTCGACATCATCATCATCGGCTCCGGCCCGGGCGGCTATGTCACCGCGATCCGCGCGGCCCAGCTCGGCTTCAAGACCGCGATCGTCGAGCGCGACTATCTGGGCGGCATCTGCCTCAACTGGGGCTGCATCCCGACCAAGGCGCTGCTGCGCTCGGCCGAGATCTTCCACTACCTGCAGCACGCCAAGGACTACGGCTTGTCGGTCGAGCAATGTCGCCTACGACGGCGGCGCGGTGGTGCAGCGCTCGCGTGCCGTAGCCAAGCGCCTCAATGACGGCGTCGGCTTCCTGATGAGGAAGAACAAGATCCCCGTCATCTGGGGCGAGGCGAGCATCGAGGCACCCGGCAAGGTCATCGTCAAAGCCTCGAAGAATGCCGCTCCCAAGGGAGCGCTCGGCCCGGGCGCCTACCAGGCCAAGCACGTGATCCTCGCGACCGGCGCGCGTCCGCGCGTGTTGCCCGGGCTCGAGCCCGACAAGAAGCTCATCTGGACCTATTTCGAGGCCATGGCGCCCGACCGCATGCCGAAATCGCTCCTGGTCATCGGCTCGGGCGCGATCGGGATCGAGTTCGCGAGCTTCTACCGTTCGTTCGGCGTCGAGGTGACCGTGGTCGAGGTGCTGCCGCAGATCCTCCCGGCCGAGGACGCCGAGATCGCCGCCTTCGCGCGCAAGGCCTTCGAGAAGCAGGGCATCAAGATCTTGACCGGCGCCAAGGTGGTGAAGCTCGACAAGCAGTCCGACAGCGTGACCGCGGTCATCGACGACGGCAAGAGCGGCACCCAGACGCTCACGGTCGAGCGCGTCATCTCGGCGGTCGGGGTGACCGGCAATATCGAGAATCTCGGCCTCGAGAAGCTCGGCGTGAAGACCGAGCGCGGAATCATCGCGGTCGATCAATTCAACCGCACCAACGTGCCCGGCATCTATGCGATCGGCGATGTTTCCGGCCCGCCCATGCTGGCGCACAAGGCCGAGCACGAGGGCGTCATCTGCGTCGAGGCGATCAAGGGCCTCAAGCCGCACCCGATGGACAGGCAGCTGATCCCGGGCTGCACCTATTGCTCGCCGCAGATCGCTTCGGTCGGCCTCACCGAGCAGGCCGCCAAGGAGAAGAAGCTCGAGGTGCGGATCGGACATTTTCCGTTCGTCGGCAACGGCAAGGCGATTGCGCTCGGCGAGGACCAGGGATTGGTCAAGGTGATCTTCGACAAGACCACCGGGCAGCTGCTCGGCGCCCACATGATCGGCGCCGAGGTCACCGAGCTGATCCAGGGCTATGTGGTGGCGATGAACCTCGAAACCACCGAAGCGGAGCTCATGCACACCGTCTTCCCGCATCCGACGCTCTCCGAGATGATGAAGGAGGCAGTGCTCGACGCCTATGGACGCGCGTTGAACATTTGAATTCGCCCCTCGTGCGAGCGGCCTTCAATTGAGCGGATCGCCGACCCGATCGCGCGCCGGACGAAAAACAGGATTCCATCCCTACTTTTGCGAGCGCCCCGGCTGCCGGGGCAGGCATGCCGCCGCTCGGCCGGCAGTCACATTCATCCTGCGTTCACCTGGAATCGGGCAGGTTTGATGCAGGGGGGTCGTTGATCAAGCCGGGCAGCTTCTCTCTCCAAACTTGCGCGAGGCGGAGTGTGTTCACTCGCCTCGATATGAGCAGCCATGACCAATGACTCGTCCTTCAGTAGTTGCGTAACCGTCCCGCACGCGCGTGAGGCCGACGCACGGCTTCCGCTACGGCAGGCCTTCGCGCGCCTCTCCGCCGATCCGCATCGTGCGGACGATTTTACCTTGGGGCGGGTGGCCGCCCTGTTCGTGGTGCTCCTCGCCATCACCTCGATCCCGGTCGTGCTGCATCCCTGGCCGCCGATGTCCGACTACATCAATCACCTTGCTCGCATGCAGGTGATCGCGACCATCAACACCGATCCCGACCTCGCGCGCTTCTACGAGATCGACTGGCAGGTCATCCCCAACCTGATGATGGATTTGATCGTGCCCTTCCTGGTGCGCGTGATGAACATCTATGTGGCCGGGCAGACCTACACCATCTTGAGCTTCGTGCTGATCCTGTCGGGCACGGTGGCGCTCCATCGCCAGCTCTTCGGGCGTTGGTCGGTGTTGCCTCTGATCGGCTTTCCGCTGCTCTACAACAACGTGTTCCTGGTCGGCACGATGAACTACGTGTTCGGCATCGGGCTCGCGCTCTGGGCGATGACGACCTGGATCTGGCTGCGCGAGCGCAACCTGGCGCTGCGGCTGTCGGTGTCGACGCTGTTCGTGATCGCATTGTTCTTCTGCCATCTGTTCGTGGTCGGGGTCTACGGCGTCGGCCTGTTGGCCTACGAGAGCCGCCGGCTCTGGACCGCGCTTGCCGGCTTGCGCCGGGCGCCGGCGGGCCAATCGAGCGGCGGCAAGGCGGTGCGGGCGATCTTCGATTTTGCGATCACCGGGCTGCCGTTCCTGCCCGTCCTGCCGTTGCTGATGATGAGCCCCACCTGGGGACTGCGCCAAACGTTCACCTGGGAGCTTCCCGGCAAGATCGACGGGATCGACTACATCATCGAGGTCTATTCCCACGGAGCGGCCTTCCTGTTCACCGCCGCCATCGCCTTCGCGATCGGCTGGGCCACTCGTCACCGCGCGCTCAGCTTCCATGCCGTCGGCGTTGCGCTGCTGGCGATCGGCGTGGTGATCTACATGGCGCTGCCGCGGGTCATCTTCGAGACCTATATGGCCGACCAGCGATTGCCGATCTCGCTCGCCTTCATGCTCATCGCCTGCGTCGACCTCGATCTGCGCGACAAGATCGTGCAGCGGGGATTTGCGGCGCTGCTGGTGGTGATGCTGGGCATCCGGGTGGGCGAGGTGGAGGACATGTGGAACGCGCTGTCGGCGGGTACCGACTCGTTTCACCAATCGGTCCAGCTGATCGACCGCGGCGCCAAGGTGCTCGTGGCCTATGCGGATCCCGACGGCGGCGATGACGTGCACGATCTCGGTCTGGTCCATGCCGCGAGCTTTGCCACCATCGAACGTTCGGCCCTGGTGACGACCGCGTTCACGGTCGTCGGCAAGCAGATCATGCACGCCCGTCCCGAATATCGCGCCCGCGTCGACACCGTGGACGGAACGCCGCCGCTGATCAACGAGCTGGTGCGCCTGGCCCGCAACGAGGAGGCTCAGAGCCCGAATTACTGGCGCCGTTGGACCTCCGACTACGATTATCTCTACGTGCTGTTTGTCGATTCCAATTTTGAGAACCCGGATCCTGAGCACTTGACCACGCTCTTCACCGGCGATCGGTTCGTGCTGTATCACATCGACAGCTCGCAGATCGCCGACGTCGGAAAGACCATGAAATAAAGCCCGGAAATCGGCGCCCCTTGTCGCCTCCCTCCCGACTTCGTAAGTAGGGGTCGCAAGGCTGGCCGGTTCCGGAGATTCCATGGCTGTCGTGCTCGACACCACCAACGCCCGACAAGCGCCGCGCCACCCCGAAAAGGCGCATCGCCCGGATTCGCCGGTCGAGCGAAAGCCCGACTGGATCCGCGTCAAGGCTCCGGTTTCCAAAGGCTATCTCGAGACCCGGGCGATCGTGCGCGCCCACGGCCTGCACACGGTTTGCGAGGAGGCCGGCTGCCCCAATATCGGCGAGTGCTGGGAGAAGAAGCACGCGACCTTCATGATCATGGGCGACACCTGCACGCGCGCCTGCGCCTTCTGCAATGTCAAGACCGGCCTGCCCGGACCGCTCGATGCGCAGGAGCCGGATCGGGTCGCCGCGGCCGTCGCCAAGCTCGGCCTCGCGCATGTCGTCGTCACCTCGGTTGATCGAGACGATCTCGAAGACGGCGGGGCCGCGCATTTCGCCGCCGTGATCGGCGCCATCCGGATGGCCTGCCCGGCGACCACGATCGAGGTCCTGACCCCCGATTTCCTGCGCAAGGCGGGGGCGGTCGAGACCGTGGTCGAGGCGCGGCCCGACGTCTTCAACCACAATCTCGAGACCGTGCCCTCGAAATATCTGAGCGTACGCCCGGGCGCCCGCTACTTTGCCTCGATCCGCCTCTTGCAGCGGGTCAAGGAGCTCGCTCCGGCCATGTTCACCAAGTCCGGGATGATGCTGGGCCTCGGCGAGGAGCGCAACGAGGTGCTGCAGGTCATGGACGACCTGCGCGCCGCCGATGTCGACTTTCTTACCATCGGCCAGTATCTGCAGCCCTCGCGCAAGCACCACGCGGTCGCGCGCTTCGTGCCGCCCGAGGAATTCAAGGCCTATGAGGCCATTGCCTTGGCCAAGGGATTTCTCATGGTCTCGGCAACCCCCCTCACGCGCTCCTCGCACCATGCGGGCGAGGATTTCGCGCGGCTGAAGGCGGCGCGCGATGGCAAGCCTCAGCGCCCGTGAGGCGCCGATGCGGCGCGTGATGGTGGTCGGCTGCGCGGGGGCGGGCAAGACCACGTTCGCGCCCCGGCTGGCGGAACAATTCGGCGGCCATTTGCGCATAACCCGACTTGTCTGCGACGGCGAGGTCGAGAATTTTCTGGCCGCAGACCGAGCCGCCTGATGCCGCAATATTCCACCAAACGCCGGGTGCGGCACGCCGCCGATGAGATGTTCGATCTGGTCGCCGACGTGGAGCGCTACCCGGAATTCGTGCCGCTTTGCCGGGCCCTCAAGGTGCGCCAGCGCAAATCCCAAGCGGATGGAATCGAGGTGCTGGTGGCCGACATGACGGTCGCCTACAAATTGATCAGCGAGACCTTCACCAGCCGCGTCACCCTCGACCGCGCCCATCTCTCGATATTGGTCGAATACCTCGATGGCCCGTTCAGCCGTCTCGAGAACCGCTGGACCTTTCACCCCGCCGGCGAGCGCAGTTGCGATGTCGAATTCTTCATCTCCTACGAATTTCGCAGCCGGATGCTGGCGGTGCTCATGGGCTCCATGTTCGACCTCGCCTTTCGCCGCTTTGCCGCCGCCTTCGAGCAGCGGGCCGACCTGGTCTATTCCGGGTAGGCCCTCGCGTCAGCGCGACACTGGCGAGGGTATTTCCCGGTCGGCCAGATCCCGCAGCATGGCCAGCGCCTGGCGCACCAATTCGCGGCGCACCGCCGCGCGCCCGATATCGCCGAATTGTCGCGCTTGGTCGTGGCGCTGGCCTCCACGCGATGCCGCGGCGAAGTGAACGAGGCCGACCGGCTTGCCCGGCATGGCGCCGCCGGGCCCGGCAATGCCGGTGATCGCCACCGCAAGATCGACGCCCGCATGCGCAAGCGCGCCGCTCGCCATGGCCTGCGCGGTCTCGCGGCTCACCGCGCCGCGGCTTTCGATCAGATCGGCCGGCACGCCCAGCATGGCCGTCTTGGCGTCATTGCTGTAGGTGACAAAGCCGCGATCGAACACTTCCGAAGAGCCGGGAATTTCGGTCAGCGTCGCGGCCAGCAAGCCGCCGGTGCACGATTCGGCGGCCGCGATGGTGAGCTTCTTGGCGCGGCAGAGATCGAGCAAAGCGCGCGCCGCCTCGATCAAGTCCGGCTCTGCGGTCATTCTGTCCATGGCAGGCGCACGGTTGCGGTCGCGAACGCCGCCATCCCTTCGCTGCGTCCGATGAATCCGAGCTTCTCGCTCGTCGTCGCCTTCACCGCGACACGGGTCACGTCGATCTCCGCGATCTCGGCGATGCGCCTGCGCATGGCATCGCGATGCGGGCCGATGCGGGGCGCTTCGCAGACCACATTGACGTCGAGATGCGCGATGCGGCCTTTGCGCGCGCGCAGGCGCTCGATTGCAAAAGCGAGGAAACGGTCGGAGGAAGCGCCGCGCCACTGCGGATCGCTGGGCGGGAAGTGCACGCCGATGTCGCCGTCCGCAAGCGCGCCGAGTATGGCGTCCACCAGCGCATGCAGCACTACGTCGGCGTCCGAATGCCCGGACAGGCCCTCGGTGTGCGCGATGCGCACGCCGCCCAGCGTGACATGGTCGCCCGGCCCGAAGGCGTGCACGTCATAGCCGAAGCCGGTGCGCACGTCGGTGAGCGCCGCCAGCTCGGCCGCCCCGGCGCGCGCGAAATCATCCGCCGTGGTGAGCTTCATATTGGCGGCCTCGCCCGCGAAGGTGCCGACCTGGATGCCGGCCCACTCGGCCAGCGCCGCGTCATCGCTGAAGTCCTCGCGTCCCGCCGCGCGTGCCCGCTGATGGGCCGCGAGCAAGGCGGCGAAAGCGAAAGCCTGCGGAGTCTGCACCAGGCGAAGCTGCGCCCGCTCGATGGTCCCGGTCACGACGCCCGACGGGTCGACCGTCTTGACGGTATCGGCAATCGCCAGCGCCGGAATGGCCGCGCCACAGGCCCGCGCAGCCGCAATGCCGCGCGCGATCAGGGCGGCGGACGCGAACGGCCGCGCCGCATCGTGAATGAGCACCAGATCCGGCGCCCTCTGGCTCAATGCTTCAAGCCCGGCGCGAACCGAGGCCTGCCGGGTCGCCCCCCCGAAGACCGGCTTAAGCACATCAAGTCCGGCCGCCGCAGCCTGAAAAAGGTCAGTGTCGTCGGGGTGAATGACCGGCTGCACCATTGCAATGCCCGGATGGTCCGCGAGCGCCTTCAAACTCGAACGGATGACCGGCTCGCCGCGGATTTCGCGATATTGCTTGGGCCCATCCCCGCCGGCGCGGAACCCACGCCCGGCGGCCACCACCACGGCTGCAACCACCCCATTCATATTCCAACCGTCCAGTTCCAATCGTCCAAGATCGTTTCGGCTGCCAAGAGATTCGACATTGCCGGACGCCAAGCCTGCCCTTGGAATTACCCTGTACGGCCAGTGGTGCAAGCCGGATTCCACGCCACCCTTTGGCGAATTGACTAAATTTGGGGTTATTGCACTGCAGCACTTGCGAACCGAGGCAATTTGGCTAAACTCTATGCAATGGCGCAAGTCGCCTAATTCGTGTGCATGACCATCGTATGTCTATGATGCGTCCTTCATCATCGGCCCCGGGAGATCCGCCGCTCGCAGTCGGCCCTGTCCTGCTGCCGAACCGGGCCGTGCTGGCTCCGATGACCGGGATCACTGATGCGCCGTTCCGCCGCGCGGTGGCCAAGCTCGGCGCCGGATTGGTGATCTCCGAGATGACGGCGAGCGAGGCGCTGGTGCGCGCCCATCCGGAAGCCGTGCTGCGGTCGGAGGGGCAGGGGGTCGGCGTCCATGTGGTCCAGTTCGCCGGCTGCGAGGCGCGCTGGATGGCGGAGGCGGCCCGCATTGCGGAGGCGGCCGGGGCCGCAATCATCGACATCAACATGGGCTGCCCGGCACGCAACGTCACCGGCAGCCAATCCGGATCCGCGCTGATGCGCGATCTCGACCACGCCCTGACCCTGATCGAGGCGACGGTGGCCGCGGTCTCGGTTCCGGTCACCCTCAAGATGCGGCTCGGCTGGGATGATCGCAGCATCAATGCACCGGAGCTGGCGCAACGCGCGGAGCTTGCCGGAATCAGGCTGGTGACGGTGCATGGGCGCACCCGCTGCCAATTCTACAAGGGACGCGCCGACTGGACGGCGGTCCGGGCCATCAAGGCCAGGGTTGCGATCCCGGTGGTGGTGAACGGCGACATCGCTTCCTTCGAGGACGCCGAGGCCGCGCTTGCGGCATCGGGAGCCGATGCGGTGATGATCGGCCGCGGCGCGCAAGGCCGCCCCTGGCTGCCGGGCCAGATCGCGCGCTACCTGGCCTGCGGGCGGCGGGAGGCCGCGCCACCGCTTGCCGTCCAATTCGCGATCATCGAGCAGCTCTACGAAGAAATTCTTGGCCATTACGGCAGCGCGATCGGCGTGCGCTGTGCGCGCAAGCACCTGCGCTGGGCTCTCGATGCCGCCGCCGTGACGGGCGCGCCGGATCCGCTGCACGAGCTACGGCGGCAGCACGTGTTGACTCAGGACGAGCCGCGCACGGTTCGCCGCCACCTCGCCGAAGCTTTTGCGGCCATGGCCGAGGGCGAAAGGAAGGCCGCATGAGCCGGGCGGAGTCCATCAACTCGTTTCCCAGCTTGGCCGAAGCCGTCCTCGATGCCTTGCCGCATCCGGTCATCATGGTGGCGCCCGACGGCAAGATCGCCAATGCCAACGCAGCCGCGGAATCGTTTTTCGAGGTGTCGGCGCCGCTGCTGCGGCGCCACGCGCTGCAAGACCTGGTGCCGTTCTGCAGCCCGCTCTTGGCCCTCATCGATCAGGTGCGCGCGCGCGGCGCCGCCGTGAACGAATACAAGGTCGATCTTGGCACGCCGCGCAATCCCGGCGAGCGTCTGGTCGACCTGCATGTGGCGCCCGTGCAGGAGAGCCCGGGCCACGTCGTGGTCATGCTGCAGGAGCGCACCATTGCCGACAAGATGGACCGCCAGCTGACCCACCGCAGCGCCGCGCGCTCGGTGATCGCGCTGGCCGCCATGCTGGCCCATGAGATCAAGAACCCGCTGTCCGGCATCCGCGGCGCCGCGCAGCTGCTCGAGCAATCCGTCGGCGACGACGACCGCAGCCTGACCCGGCTGATCTGCGACGAGGCCGACCGGATCGTGAAGCTGGTCGACCGGATGGAGGTGTTCAGCGACGAACGGCCGGTCGAGCGCGAGCCGGTCAACATCCATGTCGTGCTCGAGCACGTGAAGCGGCTCGCCCATTCGGGCTTCGCCCGCCACGTCAAGTTCATCGAGGAATACGACCCCTCGCTGCCGCCGGTCTTCGCCAATCGCGATCAGCTCATCCAGGTGTTTCTCAACCTGGTTAAGAATGCCTCGGAATCGATCGGCGAGGGCTCGAGCGACGGCGAGATCGCGCTGTCGACCGCCTTCCGTCCGGGCGTGCGCCTGTCGCTGCCGGGCAGCAAGACACGGGTGTCGCTGCCGCTCGAATTCTGCGTCAAGGACAACGGTCCGGGCGTGCCCGACGATCTCCTGCCGCATCTGTTCGATCCGTTCGTGACCACCAAGCCGACCGGATCGGGACTGGGGTTGGCGCTGGTCGCCAAGATCGTCGGCGATCACGGCGGCATCATCGAATGCGAATCACAACCACGACGAACGATCTTTCGTGTGCTCATGCCCATGTACCTGGGTGACGACGCCGAGCCGGGCGGCGCTGCCTAGAGAGGAAGAAATGCCCACGGGAAGTATTTTGGTTGCGGACGACGATGCCGCCATCAGGACGGTGATCAACCAGGCATTGTCGCGCGCAGGCTACGAAGTGCGCTCGACCAGCAATGCCGCGACGCTGTGGCGCTGGATCGGGCAGGGCGACGGCGACCTCGTGATCACCGACGTGGTGATGCCGGACGAGAACGCCTTCGACCTGTTGCCGCGCATCAAGAAGCTGCGCCCCGATCTGCCGGTGATCGTGATGAGCGCGCAGAATACCTTCATGACCGCGATCCGCGCGTCCGAGCGCGGCGCCTACGAGTACCTGCCCAAGCCGTTCGATCTCAAGGAGCTCATTGCCATTGTCGGCCGCGCGCTGTCGGAGCCGAAGGAGCGCACGCTCGCTCCCGCCAAGCACGAGGACTTCGACTCCATTCCGCTGGTCGGCCGCTCGCCGGCGATGCAGGAGATCTACCGAGTGCTCGCGCGCCTGATGCAGACCGATCTCACCGTGATGATCTCCGGCGAATCGGGCACCGGCAAGGAGCTGGTGGCGCGCGCGCTGCACGATTACGGCAAGCGCCGCAACGGCCCGTTCGTCGCCATCAACATGGCCGCCATCCCCCGCGATCTCATCGAATCCGATCTGTTCGGCCACGAGAAGGGCGCGTTCACCGGCGCCAATACCCGCAGTGCCGGACGCTTCGAGCAGGCCGAAGGCGGCACGCTGTTCCTGGACGAGATCGGCGACATGCCGATGGATGCGCAGACCCGGCTGTTGCGCGTGCTGCAGCAGGGCGAATACACCACGGTCGGCGGCCGCACCCCGATCAAGACCGACGTCCGCATCATCGCGGCGTCCAACAAGGACCTGCGGATTCTCATCCAGCAGGGCTTGTTCCGCGAGGACCTGTTCTTCCGGCTCAACGTGGTGCCGCTGCGGCTGCCGCCCTTGCGCGAACGCATCGAGGACGTTCCCGATCTCATCCGGCACTTCTTCACCCAGGCCGAGCGGGAGGGTCTGCCGCCCAAGCAGCTCGATCAAGCCGCGCTCGATCGGCTCAAGCGCCACCGCTGGCCCGGAAACGTGCGCGAGCTGGAGAACCTCGCCCGCCGGCTGGCCGCGCTCTATCCGCAGGAAACCATCTCGGCGGCGGTCGTCGATGCCGAATTGGCGCAACCCGCCATGATGCCGACGGCCGAGGAACCGCGCGCCGAGGAGGGGCTGTCGGCCGCCGTCGAGCGGCACCTGGCTTCCTATTTCGCCGGTTTCGGGGACACGCTGCCGCCGCCCGGCCTCTATCACCGCATCTTGCGCGAGATCGAGCATCCATTGCTGACGGTGACGCTCGCCGCGACCCGCGGAAATCAGATTCGGGCCGCCGACCTGCTCGGAGTCAACCGCAATACCTTGCGCAAGAAGATCCGCGACCTCGATATCCAGGTCTTTCGCAGCGGCAGCTGACGCGGCATGACCTCCGGTGGCGCATATATCGCGCCCCGGAATTGTCGCAATTCGGCAACATTGTTGTAGAAATGCATCACTGCGGCTCTGGGGGGCCGTGGTTTCTGTTTTCACCTATCCATATCCCGAGACATGACGAGCGTCGGCCAAGCCGCCACAGCCGAGATCGTGACCGTCGCCGCCACCGCGCCCGGGTGGTTGGCGCGGGCCGTCGGCGTGGGAGCGGTGGCGCTGGCGCTGCTGTCGGCTTTTGCCACCTTCATGGTGCTGGCCGACCTCACCCCCATCCCGGAAACCAACGAGGTCGTGGTCGCGCTGCTGCTCGCCAATGCGATCACGATCGCATTCCTGATCGCCGTCAGCGCGCGCGAGGTCTGGCGGATCGTGCAGGCCCGCCGCCGCGGCCGCGCGGCCGCCCGGCTGCATGTGCGCATCGTCGGCCTGTTCTCGGTGGTGGCCGCGGTCCCGGCCATCCTGGTGGCGGTGGTGGCGAGCGTGACGCTCGATCGCGGTCTCGACAAGCTGTTCTCGCGGCAAACGCAGTCGCTCATCCAGAATTCGCTGATCGTCGCCGACGCCTATGTGCGCGAGCATGCGCAGTTCCTGCGCGCCGACTGCATCACCACCGCCATCGCGGTGGCGAGCGCGCGCTCGCTGTTCGATCAGAACCGCGAGCAGTTCCGGCAATTCCTGACCGCCCAGTCCAATATCCGCGGCCTGCCGGCGATCATCATGATCGACGGCGACCTCAACGTGGTCGAGCAGGCCGGCACCGGCGTCAGCCAGACCTTCGTCAAGCCGTCGCGCGAGGTGCTCGCCGGCACCAACGAGACCGAGCCGCAAATCGCGCTCTTTCTCGACTCCAACTACGTCGCCGCCATCATCAAGCTGCAGACCTACGCCAATACCTACCTCTATGTCGCGCGCATCCTCGACCCGCAGGTGGTCGCGCAATTGCGCGCCACCCAGGCCGGCGTCACCCAATATGCCCAGCTGGAGGCGCAGCGGCTGGGCATCCAGATCGCATTCGCCCTGATGTACACGGTGATCGCGCTGATCGTGCTGTTGTCGGCGGTCTGGATCGGGCTCAATTTCGCCAATTACCTGGTGGCTCCGATCCGCCGGTTGATCGATGCGGCGCAGATCGTATCGACCGGCAATCTCTTCGTGCAGGTGCCGATCAGAAGCGCGGAAGGCGACCTCGCCCAGCTCGGCGAGACCTTCAACAAGATGACGCGGGAGCTGCGCACCCAGCACGATGACATCGTGCGCGCCCGCGACCTGATCGACAGCCGCCGCCGCTTCACCGAGGCGGTGCTGGCGGGCGCCAGCGCCGGCGTCATCGGCGTGGACGCCGAAAATCGGATCAGCATCCTCAACCGTTCCGCCGAACGGCTCATCGGCCATTCCCAGGCCGAAGCGCTGGAACGGCCGCTCGCCGATATCGCTCCCGAGCTCATGGATCTGGTCACCGGCGCCCGGGTCGGGATGCAGCGGCTGGTGCAGGGGCAGGTCGACCATCAACCGCAACGGCCGCGAACGCATCCGTGTCGGTCCGCGTCACCGGCGAGCAGTCCGGCGAGGCCGACCACGGCTACGTCATCACGCTCGACGACATCACCGATCTGGTGGCCGCGCAGCGCACCTCGGCCTGGGCCGACGTCGCCCGCCGCATCGCCCACGAGATCAAGAATCCGCTCACTCCGATCCAGCTGTCGGCGGAACGGCTGCGCCGCAAATACGGCTCCGTCATCACGGAGGACGCGGACATTTTCCGGCAGTGCACCGACACGATCGTCCGCCAGGTCGACGACATCAAGCGCATGGTGGACGAGTTCTCGCGCTTTGCGCGCATGCCCAAGCCGGTGATGGCGGCCGACGACGTCGCCGATACGGTGCGCCAGGTGGTGTTCCTGCTGCGGGTCGGTCATCCCGATATCGATATCGAGGTCGAGATCGCCGAGGACCCGATGCCGGCGCGGTTCGATCGGCGGCTGATCTCCCAGGCGCTCACCAACATCATCAAGAACGCCGCCGAGGCCATCGCGGCGGTACCGGCCGCGGAGCTCGGCCGCGGCCGGATCCGGGTCTCCGCCACGCGCGACGGCGGCGACATCATCATCGACGTCGTCGACAACGGCATCGGGCTGCCAAAGGAAAACCGCAGTCGTCTGCTCGAACCCTATGTCACCACGCGCGAAAAGGGCACCGGGCTCGGCCTGGCGATCGTCGGCCGCATCCTGGAGGACCATGGCGGGCACATCGAGCTGGACGATGCCGCCAACAGGATACCGGGCCAACGCGGCGCCTGGATGCGGCTGCGCTTTGCGGCGGAACCCATTTCGGGCACCGCTTCCGATGAACCAAGACCCCGGCAGACTGCGACAAACCCATAGGATGGGTCACCCGATACATGGCGTCAGACATTCTTATCGTTGACGACGAGGCGGATATCCGCGAGCTGGTTGCCGGCATCCTGCAGGATGAGGGCTACCTCACGCGGACCGCCCGTGACAGCGACGACGCCCTGGCCGCCATTACGGCGCGGCGGCCGAATCTGGTCTTTCTCGACATCTGGCTGCAGGGAAGCCGGCTCGACGGCCTGCAGGTGCTCGACGCCATCAAGCGGGAGAATCCCGAGGTCGCCGGTGGTGATGATCTCGGGCCACGGCAACATCGAGACCGCGGTCGCCGCGATCAAGCGCGGGGCCTACGATTTCATCGAGAAGCCGTTCAAGGCCGACCGGCTGGTGCTGGTCGCCGACCGCGCGCTCGAAACCTCCCGCCTCAAGCGTGAGGTCAAGGCGCTCAAGCAACTGACGCCCTCGACCCTGGTCGGGCATTCGCCTTCGGTCAACCAGCTGCGCCAGACCGTCGAAAAGGTGGCGCCGACCAACAGCCGCATCCTCATCGTCGGCCCGCCGGGCGCCGGCAAGGAGCTCACCGCCCGCGCCATCCATGCCCAATCGGCCCGCGCCGAGGGCCCGTTCGTGGTCATCAATGCGGCCGCCATGACCCCCGAGCGCATGGAAGTCGAGATGTTCGGGGTCGAGCAGACCTCCGGCGCCGGCGAACGCAAGGTCGGCGCGCTCGAAGAGGCACATGGCGGCTCGCTGTTCATCGACGAGATCGCCGATATGCCGCGCGAGACGCAGAACAAGATTCTGCGCGTGCTGGTCGATCAGACGTTTCAGCGGGTAGGCGGCAGCAACAAGGTATCGGTGGATGTGCGGATCATCTCCTCGACCGGCCGCAATATCGAAGCCGAGATCGCCGCCGGACGCTTCCGCGACGACCTCTATCACCGGATGTCGGTGGTGCCCATCCGGGTGCCGGCGCTGGCCGAGCGTCGCGAGGACATTGCCGATCTGGTCGGCTATTTCATGGAGCAGATCTCGCAGTCGAGCGGACTGCCGAAGCGGATCATCGGCGAGGATGCGCTGGCGGTGCTGCAGTCGCACGACTGGCCCGGCAACGTCCGCCAGCTGCGCAACAACGTGGAACGGCTGATGATCCTGGCGAGCGGCGACGTCGATGCCGTCGTCACCGCCAGCATGCTGCCGCAGGACGTCGGCTCCATGGTGCCGAACATGCCGAACGGCAATGGCGGCGAGCACCTCATGGGCTTGCCGCTGCGCGAGGCGCGCGAGGTCTTCGAGCGTGAATATCTGGTCGCCCAGATCAGCCGGTTCGGCGGCAATATCTCGCGCACGGCCGAATTCGTCGGCATGGAGCGCTCGGCCTTGCATCGCAAGCTCAAGGCGCTAGGAATCGACTGACCGGTTCGGCAGCTGAGGGCGAGCGATGGCGGGCGCGGAGAGAAGCAGCTGCGCCGGGAGCCTGCGGCGGGCTTTGATGGTCGCCCGCAAAGCTTGCACGGCGGCCTTGGCGACCGTCCTGCCGGCCGCTTTGGCGCCCATAGTCGCGGCCGGGCCGCTGCTGGCACAAACCCCGCAACAGGCTCAACAGGCCGCCGACGAGGCCATCCGTCGGCTCGATCTGCAGACCGAGTTCCCGCGTGGGGCGGAGCCATTCCACTGGCATCTCGAGCTGCCGCCCGAAACCCTGTGGATTGTGATCGCGATCGGGCTCGTGGTTCTGCTCTATGCGTTCCGCGACTTGGTCCCGATTTGGCGGTCGAGAGCGGGCACTTGGGTGCAGGACGAAACCGCCCTGGGCGAGACCACGCCCGGCGACCAGGCAGTGATCGTCGAGGCTGCCGACGAGCTGGCCGCGCGCGGGCGCTTCGTTGAAGCCATGCATCTGCTGCTGCTGCACGGCTTGGCGCACATTCGTCTGCGTCTCGACCTGCAATTCTCCGATTCGCTGACCAGCCGCGAAATCCTTACCAGCACCAATCTCCCCGAAGCAGCCCGGGCATCGTTGCGTGACGTCGTCAGCCGGGTGGAATTGACCTATTTCGGCCGGCAGCCGGCCGGGCCGGCCGATTACACGGCTTGCCGCGAGAGCTTCAATGCGCTGGCGTACGCCCTTCAAAGGACCGCACCGGCATGAACGGGGAACCGATCTTCTCCCGCCGCCTGCTCATCGGCTGGATCATGGGCGCAGTCGTGGTGTTCGCGCTATCGCTGTACTTCATGGGCGGCGGCGAGTTGAGCGGCCCCGACAGCGTCGGGCCCAGTACCTTCTCTCGCTCTGCGATCGGCCATGCCGGCATCGCCGACGTGCTGACCCAACTGGCGATTCCGGTGGTGAAGAGCCGCTCGAGCTCGCTTGAGAAACTGTCCTCCGGCAGCGTGCTCGTGATCGCCGAGCCCCGCCGGAGCGGTCAGAGCGAAGATGCGATCCGCACGCTGCTCAAGGCCAGCACGATCCTGCTGGTGTTGCCCAAATGGACCGGGCAACCGAGCGAGCAAAAAACCGGATGGTTGCGCGAGGTCGACGAACGCCCCGTCCTCGATGCGCAGTGGACCCTCGGCTTGGTCGCGCCGCATGGCGAGGTGGTGCGCGAGGACGGCGCCGTCCAGTGGACCACCAATGCGCTGCACATCACGCCGGCACTCGATTTGCCCACCCAGCTCATCCGCGGCGACCGCCTGTGGCCGATCATCGGCGCCAAGCAGGGCATGCTGGTGGGCGAGATCAGCGACCGGAATCGCAAAATCTGGGTGCTGGCGGATCCCGACGTCATTGCCAACCATGGCTTGGCCCATGAAGGCAACGCGGCCTTGGCGCTCGCTTTGATCAATGCGCTGCGGAGCGGCGACGGTAGCGTCGTCTTCGACGAAACCGTGCATGGCTTCGTGGTACGCCCGGCGAGCCCCTTCCTGCTGCTGTTCCGCTTCCCGTTTGTGGTGGCGACCGTGCAGGGGTTGCTCGCCATCGCGCTGCTGCTGTGGGCGACGCTCGGCCGGTTCGGAGCGCCGCAGACCGCACCGCCGGCGCTGAGCGCCGGACGCGAGGGCCTGCTGGCGAACATGGCCAAGCTGGTCGAGTTCACCGGTCATCAGGACGTGGTGGTCAAACGTTACGTCCAGGAAACCGTTCGCGACGTCGCAACTGCGCTGCATGCGCCGCGCGAGCTCATGGGTGGCGGGCTCATTGGCCCCGGGCTCATGGGCACCGGCCTCATCGCCTGGCTGCAGCGGGTCGGACTGGCGCGCGGGGTTGCGATCGATTGCGGCGACTTGCTGCGCCGGGCGGCAGAGGCCGGCACCGGCGGACGGCGAAATCCAGCGGCGCTGGTGCGGCTCGCGCGCGATATCCACCAATGGAAGGGAGAGATCGTCGATGGACCTTGACGGCATCCGGGCGATCACCGAGGCGCTGCGCGGCGAGGTCCGCAAGGCCGTCGTCGGCCAGGACGCGATCATCGATCTGATGCTCACGAGCGTCCTGGTCGGCGGTCACATCCTGCTTGAAGGCGTGCCAGGAACGGCGAAGACGCTGCTCACGCGGGCGTTCGCGGCCGGGCTTGCGTTGCAATTCGGCCGCATCCAGTTCACTCCCGACCTGATGCCGGGCGACGTGCTGGGGACCAACCTGTTCAACTTTCAGACCAACAGCTTCATCCTGACCAAGGGACCCATCTTCACTCAATTGCTGCTAGCCGATGAGATCAACCGCACGCCGCCGAAGACGCAGGCCGCGTTGCTGCAGGCGATGAACGAGCGACTGGTCACCATCGACGGCAAGGACCATCCGCTGGGCGACGACTTCATGGTGGTGGCGACCCAAAATCCGATCGAGCAGCAGGGCACCTATCCGCTGCCCGAGGCGCAGCTCGATCGCTTCCTTTTCAAGATGATCATCGATCATCCGAGCCGCGACGAGGAACGCGAGATCGTTCGGCGGCACGGCCATCGCTCGGCCATGCCGCGGGTGGAGGATTTCGGGCTGGCGCCGGTCGCCGACGGCTCCGCGCTGGCGCAGGCGCGCGAGGCGGTGACCCGGATTCGCCTGTCCGAGCCGTTGATCGACTACATCGTCGACGTGATCCGCGCCACCCGGGAGCATTCCTCCCTCGAGGTCGGCGCCTCGACCCGCGCCGCCAACATGCTGGCGGCCGCGGTCCGCGCCTATGCGGTACTGGCCGGCCGCGATTTCGTGATCCCGGACGACGTGAAATTCCTGGCTCTTCCGGTGCTGCGGCATCGGCTCACGCTCTCCCCCAGCGCCGAGATCGAGGGCCTCACCGCCGATCGCATCCTGCGCGAGGTGATCGACCAGACCCCGGCGCCGCGATGATCCGACCCACCGCTCGCATGGTCCTGATCTTCGTCGCCGGCATCCCGCTGGCGCTGTTCGTGGTGATCTATGATCCCGCGCTTTGGCCCTTGTCGTTCAACTACGCGATCCTGGTCATCCTGGCCGCCGCCACCGATCTCGTGCTGGCGCTGCCGCCGCGCGTCCTCGCAGTGCGGATCGCCACGCCCGACCGGCTTTCGATCGGCGAACGTGGCACCACCACGGCCACCCTGAAAGCACCCGGATATCGCCGGACCGTCCGTCTCGAGCTGATCGCCGAGCAACGCGGCGAGGTCGAGCCGGCCGAGATCGTGCGCTACGAGCTGCTCCCCGGGCAGGAGGGGCGCGTCGCGTTGCCGGTCGTCCCCACGCGCCGCGGGCGTGTCGACGTCGACCGCATCTGGCTGCGCTGGCGCGGGCCGCTGGCTCTGGTCGAGCTCAACCGGCAAGTTGCCGTTGGGCGCGGCATCGATGTGGTCCCCAATGTGCGCGGGGTGCATGGGACGGCGCTGCAGTTCTTCGTGCAGGAAGCGATCTACGGCATCAAGGCCCAGCATCAGAAAGGCGAGGGCGCCGAGTTCGAGGCCTTGCGGGAATACATGCCGGGCCTCGACAGCCGCTTCATCGACTGGAAGCATTCGGCGCGCCATCGCAAGCTCTTGTGCAAGGAGTTTCGCACCGAGCGCAATCATCAAGTGATCATGGCATTCGATACCGGCTATCTCATGCTCGAGCCGGTCGAGGGGCTCACGCGGCTCGATCACGCCATCAATTCGGCGTTGGTGCTGGCCTGGATCTCGCTGCAGGGCGGCGATCTGGTGGGCACCTACGGGTTCGACGCGAAGGTCCGGCAATATGTCGGGCCGCAGCGCGGAATATCGAGCTTCCCGCGCATCCAGCGCGCCACCGCCGAGCTCGAATATCAGCACCAGGAGACCAACTTCACGCTCGGTCTCGCCGAGCTCAACGCGCGCCTCAAGCGCCGCGCTTTGGTGATCCTGTTCACCGATTTCGTCGATACCATCACCGCCGAGCTCCTGATCGAAAGCATGCAGCGGGTCGCCAACCGGCATCTCGTCGTCTTCGTCACCCAGCGTGGCTCGATCCTGCAGCGCGCGGTCGATGCGGCGCCCGGCCAGTTCGTCGACGTCGCCAAGGCGGTCATCGCCCAGGATTTCCTGCGCGACCGCAGCATCGTCTTCGAACGGCTGCAACGCCTCGGCATCCATTGCCTGGACGTGCCGAGCCAAGGCCTGTCGGTCGCCCTGGTCAACCGCTATCTGCTGATCAAGCAACGCGGGCTGATATGAGCGCATTGGCCGCAGCGCCCGATCAACGCTTGCCGGCCGCCGCGATCGCCGGCAAGCCGGCGCTCGTGCTCAAGAGCAGCGAGTTCCGCAAAGGCCGCGAGGACGGCTGGCGCGAGCTTGAGACGCTCGTCAGTCAGGTGGAGCGGCGCGGCGCGCGCCTGTTGTCGCTCCAAGAGCTGCAACGGCTGCCGGTCCTCTACCGCGCCGCGCTGTCATCGCTGTCGGTGGCGCGCACCATCGCGCTTGACCGC
This sequence comes from uncultured Alphaproteobacteria bacterium, assembly GCA_963725185.1. Taxonomy (GTDB): domain Bacteria; phylum Pseudomonadota; class Alphaproteobacteria; order Rhizobiales; family Xanthobacteraceae; genus VAZQ01. Next base: position 481,390 of record CAVRXO010000005.1, on the reverse strand, counting down.
AATCTCCTCCTGTACCTGGAGAATCTGGCCCTGCGGGCGTTCCTGGTGGTCTACGGGCCGCGCATCAGCCCGCTCGAGGGCATGCGGACCTTCTTCCGGCACGACTTGCCGGCGGCGGTGCGGGCGGCGCGCTGGCACATCGTGATCGCGGCGCTGGCCTTGGCGGTGGGGGTCGCGGCTGGCTTCATGTTGACCCTGCAGGACGAAGCCTGGTTGTCCTCCTTGATCCCAGCCGGGCTGTCGGGCGGACGCGGACCTTCCAGCACGCGGGCGGAGCTCTACGACAAGGAGCTGTTTGCGCCCTGGCCCGGCGCGGTCGAGGCGTTCGGCCTGTTCGCCAATGTGCTGTTCAGCCACAATACGCTGGTCGGCATCATGACGTTCGGGCTCGGCTTGGCGGCCGGCATTCCCACCCTGATGCTCAACGTCTATCAGGGACTCACGCTCGGCGCCTTCCTCGCCTTGCATTACGATCGCGAGCTGACCGTGGATTTCCTCGGCTGGATCTCGATCCACGGAACCACCGAATTGGGCGCCCTGGTCCTGCTCGCGGCCGGCGGACTTCTGATCGCGGAAAAGATCCTGTTCCCCGGCCGCTATGCGCGGCTCGACAATCTTGCGCTGCATGGACGCCAAGCCGCCCAGATCGCGGTCGGCGCCGTGCTCATGCTGTTCGTGGCGGCGATCCTGGAGGGCGGCTTGCGCCAGCTGGTGGCGAGCACGCCGCTGCGCTTCGCGATCGGGTTTGGCATCGGCGCCTTGTGGATCACCTATTTCAGCGTCTGCGGAAGGGCCGAACGCTCATGACCCTCGTCCACGAGCGCACCTCGCAATTCCTCGAAGGCACGCGCCGACGCCGGCGCGAGATCATAACCCCGGAAGGAGTTGCGCTTTCGATCGAGCTTGCCGACTATGGCGAGCGGGTCAGCGCCTTCCTGATCGACTGGGTGATCTGGACAGTGGCGACGATCCTCATCTACGTGCCGATCGTGTTGTTGATCGGAAAGGCCGGAAGCATCCTGATCGCGATCTCGGTCGCGCTGTTCATCGGCTTTCTGATTCGCAACCTGTATTTCGTCTATTTCGAGATCGCCTGGCGGGGCGCGACACCGGGCAAGCGCGCGGTCGGCCTGCGCGTGATCGATCGTCACGGCGCGCCGCTGTTGCCCACCGCCGTCATCGCGCGCAACCTCACCCGCGAAGTCGAGATGTTCCTGCCGTTGGGGATCCTGATGTCGGCGGGCGCGGGGGCGGAAGGCGCGGTTGCCTGGGAGCAGCTTTCGCTGGCGATCTGGCTGCTGTTCTTTGCGCTGCTTCCTGCCATCAACCGCGATCGCATGCGCGGCGGCGACCTGATCGCCGGCACCGTGGTGATCGCGCTCTCCAAGCGCGCACTGTCGAGCGATCTGGTGGAGGAGGCCGTGCAATTCTCCTTCACCGAGCAACAATTGCGGGCCTACGGGGCGTTCGAGCTGCAGGTGCTCGAGGAATTGCTCCGCCGGCCGGATTCCGGGGAGACGCTGCGGGTGCTCAACGACGTCTGCGACACGATTTGCCGCAAGATCGTCTGGACCGTGCCGGTGCCGCCCGGTCAAGTCGCTCGATTCCTGCGCGATTTCTATACCGCGGAGCGCGCCTTTCTCGAGCGCGAGCAGCTTTACGGCAAGGGCCGCGCCGACAAATACGCACAGGTCGACGCGAAAAATTGACCGGCTGGCTATTCAAACAACGTGGCGATCTGATCGGTATCGACGCCCTCTCTGGCAACCCGCAGATTGCGATAGGTGACGGCGATCAGAACCCAGAAGAAAGCAAGTACAATCGCTTCCAATATCAGCAAGATATATCGCATCAGCGGAGTGGCGAAGGTCACGGCCCCACCAAGCGCCGTCGCGACGCCGAAGACAATGCCCACAATCACCAGCAGAACGAGAAGGCAGAGCAGCGTCAGCAGAATGAGCCCAAGGATCTTCCAACGGTGGCCGCGGGTCAGCTCGCGGCTACGACGCAGGCTGCGCAGCGGACCGAGACGTTCGACTACGCAGGCCGGCCGTGCGACCGACCACATGATGATCAGCATGAAATACGGCACCAGGGACAGGAAAACGAGGACAGGAGTTAGGATTTTGGGAGCGAAACCTGGCAAGACCGCGGATGCGCCCGCCACGATGCCGACCAAGAGGACGAGGCCAAAAAGAGCCAGCATGATAAGGAGGATGATCCCGACGAGCGAAAGGAAGCGGCCGAGCGCAACCTTCAGGCCGTCAACCAGATTGACCGGCTTTCGACGCAGGTGCTCGACCGCAATGTAGAGCACCATTGCCTCGCTGAGGTTGAAAACAACCATCACTATCACGAAAGCGACGGCCAGCGAGCCAAAGAACGCGAAAGGATTGATGGCTGAAAAGTTGATGCCGGATGGGCCGATGGCAAGGGGACCGCCGAGGGGCCCGCCGACATTTGTGGGCAAAGCCAGAGGGATTAACAGGAAAGGCAGAAAAGCCGCGCCGGTCACCACGCAGATCTTGAAGATGTTTTGCGAAAGCACCGACCAGGATTGACTGAACACATGGCCAATGCGGAACTGACCTTCGGTAAAGCGTCCGGCGGGCTGCGAAGCGTTCGTCATGGTCACCCCCCCCAGGTTGTGGCGATATTAGGCACCGTCCACAGGCGATCGCAACCCTCCAGCCCGACGACTCCTGAGACTTGTACGCCGATCGCGCATTCACCTGCGCGATGGCGGGCTATTGGAATTCGGGGGCGCGACACGATTTGCCGCAAGATCGTCTGGACCGTGCCGGTGCCGCCCAGCCAAGTCGCTCGATTTCTGCGCGATTTCTATACTGCGGAGCGCGCCTTTCTTGAGCGCGAGCAGCTTTACGGCAAGGGCCGCGCCGACAAATACGCACAATCAGGCCCGGCCACGTGATCCGCCGTGGTCGGGCCGGTCTCAGCCGCAAGCGCCGATCGGCTTATTCGAACACCGCCGCGATCTGCTCGGTGTCGACGCCTTCCTTGACCACCCGCAAATCGTGATAGGTCACCACGATCACGACGGCATAGAAAGCGCCCCAGGCCGCACTCCAGATCAGGTTGAAAACCTGGCCCAGCGGCGTGGCGAGGGCCGTCGGCAGCGCACGGAACCCGGACGTTCCAATGGTGGCGACGGCGATACCGCCTATGACAGCGCCGACGATGAGAGCAGGGACCAGGATCAGCAGGCTCAGTCCGAAGAGCTTCCAGCGGTGGCCTTTGGACAGTTCCCGGCTGCGTCCCAGGCTGCGAATTGGCCCCTGCTGCTCCACCACGCAAACCGGCGTCGCCACGAACCACATCATGTACAGGATCAAGCCGGGTATGATGAGAAGCATGGAGGCGAACATCACTGCCACCCCGACGATCAGCGCCAGACCGATGATGGGGAAAAATCGATTCAAGCCTACCCGCAGGCAATCCGCGAGGCTGACCGGCCTGCCGCGCATGTCCTGGAAGGCCCCATATAGCACGATAGCCTGACTCAGTGTGCCGAGGACGATCGACAGGAACAACGCAAGCAAGGTCGGGCCGACGTTCGCGAAGGGGTTTGCGGGGGTGACCTGCGAATGTTGCGGGATCAGGAGCGGCGGCAGAGCGGCGGTTCCCGTCACCACCATGAAGGTCAAGAAATGGCCCGAGAACACCGACCAAGCGCGGATAAACACATGGCCGACACGGAACTCCCCTGCGGCAAAGCGGCCGCCAGGCAACGATGCATCTGTCATTGGGTCACCCCCGGTTCTGATGATCTGAAGGATTCAGGTCAGACCTTTAGTCGCAAGCCCGCTGGACGCGGTTCACCACGCTACCACCGCTTGCAGGGGGCGCCCGACATCAGGCTCAGTGCTTCGCCGCCAGCGGGCGCGTTGCGGTTCATCGCCTGTGAGGATTGCCCTGGCCCGGACCGATCTGATATTCCGGCCCGCCGAGCAATCCTTGATCGGCATCGGAGCCGCCCTTGCCTCGTATTGCCTATGTGAACGGGCGCTACCTGCCGGCGCACGAAGCCTTGGTCAGCGTCGAGGATCGCGGCTACCAGTTCGCCGACGGCATCTATGAGGTGTGCGAGGTGAGGGGAGGCGCCATCATCGACGAGCGGCGCCATCTGGAACGGCTGCGGCGCTCGCTCGACGAGCTGCGCATCCGTTTGCCGGTCTCGCCAAGCGCGCTCGCCGTCATCATGCGCGAGACCATCCGTCGCAACCGGGTCAGCGACGGCATCGTCTATGTGCAGATGACACGCGGCGTGGCACGGCGGGACTTCTCCTTTCCGCCGCCCGGCACGGCGCCGAGCCTGGTGGTCACCGCCCGCAGTCTCGACATGGCCGGCAACGAAACCAAGGCCCGGCAGGGCATCGCGGTGGTCACCGTGCCGGAGACCCGCTGGGCGCGGCCCGACATCAAGTCGGTCTCGCTCCTGCCCAACGTGCTCGCCAAGCAGGCCGCGCGCGACCATGGCGCCGGGGAAGCCTGGTTCGTCGATCGGGACGGGCGGGTGACCGAAGGCGCCTCCAGCAATGCCTGGATCGTCAGCCACGACGGCCAGGTGGTCACCCGGCCCGCCGATAACGGAATCTTACGGGGTATCACCAGAACCGTATTGATCGGGGTCATCAAGGCCCAGAACCTGTCGTTCCAGGAGCGCCCTTTCACGGTCGAAGAGGCCTATGGGGCCCGCGAGGCCTTTGTGACGGCCGCCAGCCAGATCGTCATGCCGGTGGTCCGCATCGACGGTCGCGCGATCGGCGGCGGCTTGCCCGGACCGGTCGCCCAGGCGCTGCGGGCAAGCTTCCACCGCCATGCCGAGCGGTCTTGATCGGCCGGCCTCGCGTGAAGCATGGTCCGCCAACCAACTTCTGCTTGCGCGACGTGGGGACGTGGCCTGTAATAGAGCGGCCGAAGCCTTGGTCAAATCCGACATGGGGGCTGGCATATCTCGCGGGATGGGGCCCGTGAGCAAATAACGGATAACGACAATGGCGGCAGACCGCTCACAAAATCTGCAGGACACCTTCCTAAATCACGTACGCAAGAGTAAGACCCCACTGACCATCTTCCTGGTGAATGGGGTAAAGCTACAAGGCGTGGTAACCTGGTTCGATAACTTCTGCGTACTGCTGCGACGCGATGGCCATTCGCAGCTGGTCTACAAGCACGCCATCTCGACCATCATGCCAGGTCATCCGATCCAGTTGTTCGAAGGGGCCGAGGAGCCACCGGCCGGGGATAAAGTCTGATAGAGACCCGTCGGCTCGACACGCACACCGACCGCCTGACCCCTCCTGCGGGCACGGGCAGTGGACGTGCGATCGTCATCGAACCGGATCTGCGCGGCCGCACGCCGCGCGGAGGGCGCACGCATGCGGCCTTGAGCTTGCGGCCGGCCGAGGCCAAGCTCGACGAAGCCGTGGGTCTCGCGCGCGCCATCGATCTCGAGGTGCTGGAATTGGGGATCGTGCCGGTGAGCGAGATCCGACCGGCGACCTATATCGGCTCCGGGAAGGTCGAGGAGATCGCCGGTCTGATCAAGAGCCTCGAGGCCGGATTGGCGGTGATGGATTGCGCCCTGTCGCCGGTGCAGCAGCGCAACCTGGAAAAGGCCTGGCATTGCAAGGTGCTCGACCGCACCGGCCTGATCCTTGAGATCTTCGGCCGGCGGGCGCGCACCCGCGAGGGCGCGCTGCAGGTCGAGCTCGCCCATCTCACCTACCAAAAGAGCCGCCTGGTGCGCTCCTGGACCCACCTGGAGCGGCAGCGCGGCGGATTTCGGCTTCCTGGGAGGCCCCGGCGAGACCCAGATCGAAACCGACCGGCGCCTGATCGAGGAGCGGATTGCGCGCATCGAGATCGAGCTCGACAAGGTCAAGCGCACCCGCAAGCTCCATCGCTTGAGCCGCCAGCGCGTGCCGTATCCGATCGTCGCATTGGTCGGCTACACCAATGCCGGAAAATCGACCCTGTTCAACCGCCTGAGCCGGGCCAAGGTGCTGGCATCCGACATGCTGTTCGCGACCCTCGATCCGACGCTGCGCGCGGTCGACCTGCCGCACGGCGCGAGGGTGATCCTGTCCGATACCGTGGGTTTCATCTCGGACCTGCCGACCATGCTGGTGGCGGCGTTCCGCGCCACTCTCGAAGAGGTCGTGGAAGCCGACGTGATCCTGCATGTGCGCGACATTTCCCATGCCGATGCCGACGCCCAGTCGCACGACGTGCACGACATTCTCCACCAGCTCGGCATCGAGGTCGCCGAAGGCGCCGGCGCCGCCAGACTGATCGAGGTCTGGAACAAGGTCGATCGGCTGGACAGCGACGCGCAAGCCACGCTGCGCAACCTTGCCCAGCGGCAGCCCGCGGAGCGGCGCCCGGTGCTGATTTCCGCGCTGTCCGGCCAGGGGCTCGATGAGCTCACGCTCGAGATCGAGACGCGCATCGCCGCGACGCGGCTGGTGCTGGATCTCAACCTCGACTCCAGCGATGGCGCCGGCATCAGCTGGCTGCACCGCAACGCCGAGGTGCTGAGCAAGGATTTCGGGCCGGACGGACGGCTGGCCGTGACGGTGAGGGTCGATCCCGCCAATGCCGGCGCCGTGCGCGCCAAGTTCGCCGCCCCTGAATAGCGCGGGGGTCGACCCTACGATCGGCGCTTTTCCGCCGCCTTGGCCTCGTCCCACAGCGCGTCCATCTCGGCCAGCGATGCCTCTTTGGGCGATTTTCCGCGCTGCGCCAGCGCCTCCTCGATCGCGGCAAAACGCTGCTCGAATTTGTGATTGGTGGCGCGCAGCATCGCCTCGGGGTCGGCATCGACATGGCGGGCGAGATTGACCACCGCAAACAGCAGATCGCCGACCTCGTGACCTGCTTTGGTGCTGTTCCCGGCGGCGATTTCGGCTTCGATCTCATCGGCTTCCTCACGGATCTTCTTGAGCACCGCGAGCGGATCGTTCCAGTCGAAGCCGACTTTCGAGGCCTTGGCCTGCAGCTTGAGGGCGCGGGTGAGGGCAGGGAACGTCGCCGGCACGCCCGCCAGCGCTCCGTCCGGACGCGCGCCTTCGGCCGCAGCGTTTCGTTTGGCCGCGCGCTCGGCCTTCTCCTGCGCCTTGATGCGGTCCCACAAGCCTTCGACCGCCTCCGCTGACAGCTTGCCGGCGTCCCCGAACACATGAGGATGACGCCGGACCAGCTTTTCCGTGATGCCCGCGACCACATCGCCGAAATCGAAGGCGCCTTGCTCCTGCGCCATGCGCGCATGAAAGACGACCTGCAGCAGGAGATCGCCGAGCTCCTCGCGCAGGTCCGTCAGATCGTTGCGCTGGATCGCGTCGGCCACCTCATAGGCTTCCTCGATCGTGTAAGGCGCGATGGTCCCGAAATCCTGCTCGAGGTCCCACGGACAGCCTGACCCGGGCGTGCGCAGCGCCGCCATGATCTCCAGCAGCCGGGAAATGTCGCGCGAAGGGATCATTGCGGGCGCCAATCGTTAATTCGGGGACGGCGAACCTAGCAGAGCCGGTAGGAGGCGGCGATTGTGCTTGGCCATCGCCCCAAGGGCTCGATTCGCATAAGGGATATTATGGAATATTTTCGGATACGGCCGGATTTGGCTGCATTTCCTCGTCACCGGGAACCGCTCAACGGGCCCCCGGCAGCGGCCAATTCGATGCGCAGGCCATCGTAGGCAGGCTCGACTTGGGGCGGCAGCCGCGTGCGCAATTCGTCGTAGTCGAGATCGGTATGCAGGTTGGTGAGGATCGCGCGCCGCGGTCCGATCCGCTTGATCCAATCGAGCGCCTCGGCGACCGAGAAATGACTCGGATGCGGCTTGTAGCGCAGCGCATCGACGATCCACAGATCGAGGCCGGACAGCGCCGCCACGCTGTCCGCCGGCAGGTCGCGCAGATCGCTGGAGTAAGCCACGTCGCCGAAGCGAAAGCCGAGCGAGGCGATGTCGCCATGGTCCTGCAGGAACGGCAGCGCGGTGATCGGACCACCTTTGCCTTCGATGGTGACCGGGCAGCCGGCACCGATCCGATGCTCGTTAAGGATTGGCGGATAGTTGCTGCCTGGCGGGGTCACGAAGCAATAGCCGAAGCGATAGGAGAGAACCTGCGAGGTCGGCTCGTCGAGATAGACGTCGATGCGCCGCCGGTGGCGCAGGAACAGCCCGCGCAGATCGTCGATCCCATGGGTGTGGTCGGCGTGCTCGTGGGTGAACAGCACGCCGTCGAGCCAGTCGACATCGGCTTCCAGCAGCTGCTCGCGCAGATCGGGCGACGTGTCGATCAGAACGCGGGTGCGCCCGCCATTCGGAGCGCGCTGCTCGACCAGCAGCGAGCAACGACGGCGACGGTTTTTGGGATTGGCCGGATTGCAATCGCCCCAACCCAGCGCCGGGCGCGGAACCCCGCCGGACGAGCCGCAGCCGAGGATCGTGAATGTCAGCGTCATCCCGCTGCGGCTTATGCGGCGACCGCGGCTTGGCGCGGCACCTTGCTGAACAGGCGAAAGAAGTTCGCGGTGGTCTGACGCGCGATCTCCTCGAAGGAAACGTTGCGGGCTTGCGCCAGCACCTTGGCGGTCTCGACCACATAGGCCGGCTCGTTGCGCTTGCCGCGGTGGCGGCCGGGCGCCAGATACGGCGCATCGGTCTCGACCAGGATGCGGTCGGCCGGCAGCTCGGCCGCGATGGCGCGCAGCTCCTCCGATTTCTTGAAGGTCAGGATGCCGGTGAACGAAACGAACAGCCCGAGCGCGATGGCCCTTTGCGCCAGATCGCGGCCGCCGGTGAAGCAATGCAGCACGGCCGGAAAGGCCCCCTTCCCGGTTTCCTCCTCCAGGATCGCCGCCATGTCGGCATCCGCTAGCCGCGAGTGAATGACCAGCGGTAGCCCGGTCTGGCGTGCGGCGGCGATATGATTGCGGAAACCGCGCTCCTGCGCCTCGCGCGGGCTCAGATCGTAATGGTAGTCGAGCCCGGCTTCGCCGATCGCCACGGTCTTGGCATGCCGGGTGAGCCCGACCAGGTCCGCGATGCTCAGATCAAGCTCCTCATGGGCGTAATGCGGATGGGTTCCGATCGAGCAATAGACGTCGGCGAAGCGGTCCGCGATGGCGACAAGCCCGGCGCGGCGCTTCACCCGCGTCGAGATGGTGACCATGCGGCCAATGCCGGCAGCCTGCGCGCGCGCCACGATGCCGTCGAGCTCGCCGGAAAAATCCTCAAAATCGAGATGGCAATGGCTGTCGACCAGCATTTGGCCCGTTCGCCGGGCTTCGTCCTCGTTGGCCGCCGGCGACAATAACTCATTTTCTTTCATGGGCTTACTTGCTTCAGTTCAAGGCGTCTGTTGGACCCGGATACCGGATGGAAAGTCATATAGGCCCGGGAGTAGATGGAAACCAAGTTCACCGGCCGCCGAATTGCTACCACACCAGCCCCCTGCCCCGCCCACCAACTCTTGCTGGCACGACACGTTCGTGCTTAGGGCTAGCTATCGGCGTAATGCGCCCGCCAAGTCCGAACATGCCGAGTGCCTTGCCGATGGTGCAGCTCGAGAACGCGTTCGTCTTCGCAGGCGGCAGAATTGACGATCGGTTCGCCTGGCGCGCGGTTTGGGTACCCATCCTGATCATCGGCCCATTCGTCATTCTGCTGCTTTGCGCAGTTCCCCACGCCGACGACTTTTGCTTTGCGGCAACGTGGCGCGACGTCGGCCTCCTGGAAATGGTGCGCGGGCTTTATGAGACCTTTCAGGGCCGCTTGTTCAGCTTCGTCGCCACCCTCGTGCCGTTCTACATTCACTATGGCTTGGGCGGCGGCTTGCTTCTCGACTACCGCGCCTTCTGCGCCGCGGCTCTTGGCGCCACGCTCGCACTGGCGCTGTGGAGCTGCAATGCGCTCCTCCCGACCTGCTCGAAGCCGCTTCGGCTGTTTCTGGGCGTGACGCTCGCAGCCGTCTTGGTGGCGGGCAGTCCGGAGCCCGAGGATCTGATCTATTGGGCCACCGGAATCGGCTTCTACACGATTTCAGCGCTGGTCTCGCTGTGGATGATGATTTGGCTGCATTGCCAGGCCGCCGACAGGAAGCCGCTCCGCCCGCTTGCGGTGGTCCTGCTGGCGGCCGCCGGAATGCTGATCGCGACCGCAACCGAGATCAGCGGCCCGATTCTGCTCGTCATCGTGCTCGGCTCGTTGTTGCAGCGATCCTTGATCCCGACGCGCCGCGCCAACTGCTTGCCCACGCCGTGATCCTTTGCGCCATCGCGGTCGGGATCGCGATCGTGGTCCTGTCGCCGGGAAACGCGATTCGCATGCGTGTGATGGGGACCGACCAGGGCGTCGCCTTGCGCGCCTTGACCGGGCTGCCCATGGCGGTCGCCCACCTCGCCCAGTTCCTGGTCCGTCGGCTGACAAATCCGGCGCTTTTGGCTTGGCTCGTCCTTCTCATGCTTGTGGCACCGCTCGGCGATCGGCGGTTGCCGGACGTGCCGCCGGCATTTCGCCGCCTGCTTGTTTGGTTGCCGCTGGCGATCGCGATGACCGCGATCTACGGCTCGCTTTGGATCGGGCATGTGGCAACCGGCAGGCTGCTCGAGCAGCGGGCCTTGAACTATCTGCACTTCGTGCTGCTGGGCGGATTGAGCCTGAGCGCAATCGCGGTGTCGGCGGTCTACGGCAAGCGGTTTCGGGGCATCGTCGCGGCGCGCTGGCCGCGCTTCGAGGGGCGCAAGCTCGCGCTCGCTGCCTTGCTGCTCATGCTGGCAACCCCGCACTTCCTGCAGGCCGTCCGCATCCTTCCGCACGTCGGCCCGCTGCATCGGCTGGCGCAAGAGCGCTTCGCCGAGCTGGGCGACGGCAAGGCTCCGGGCGCGCCGATTTCCGATCGGACGCTGCTTCTGCCGCCGTCATCGGTCGAAAACGTCGCCTGGTTCGGCGATCCGGTCAGCGACAATCCCGACGCATGGTGGAACGGATGCGTCGCGCGCTTTGCGGGTGTGCGCTCGGTCGAGATCGCGCGGCCGCCGACCACGTCCAATTGACGCGTCAGAGCTTCGTCTTGTGAAAGATCCGCGCGGGCACGAGCCGGATGATCAGCATGACGAAACGCCACCACCATGGCGCATAGACGATCGGGCCGCCGCCTTCCGCGGCCTTCTTGATAACGGCCGCGACGGCCTCCGGCCGGGCCCAGAGGATGCCTTTCGGGGCAATGCCGGCTGTCATCGGCGTATCGACGAAACCCGGCTTGATCAGCACGGCGCGCGCTCCGGTCGGCGCCAGTCGGTGGGCGATGCCCTGGACCAGGATGGCGAGCCCGCCTTTGGCGGCGCCATAGATGTAGTTCGACATGCGGCCACGGTCGCCTGCAACCGAGCCGATGACGATGAGCACGCCGGCGTGCCGGGACGCGAAATGGTTTGCCACCGCCAGGCACCAGGCGCTGGCGGAGAGAAAATCGGTCTCGAGGATGCTGCGAGCGACGGCGGGATCCTGTTCGCCTGCCGCCTGGTCGCCGAGCACCCCATAGGCCAGCAACACCACGTCGAGCGGACCGATCAACTTGGCCATGCGATCGAGCTCCGCCTGGGCATCGGCATCGGCAAGATCGAGCACCACCGCATGCGCTGCGGCCGCGCCGCGAACGCGCAGGTCATCGGCGATCGAGCGCAAGCGCTCGGCGTTGCGCCCGGCCAGCACCAGATGCGCGCCCTCGCCTGCCCACAGCCGCGCGGCCTGTTCGGCAATCGCCGACGTCGCCCCCAGGATGACGACCCGCTTTCCTCCTGCGGGTTTTGTCATGGTTGGATCCGCCGCCAAAAATCGGATTCGAAGGCCGGGTCGATATGGGAGCTGAAACGTTCCCAGTTCGGATAGCCCAGACGGAACATGGCGGCGCTCATGCGTCCATCCTTGGCCGGATAGAGCGCGCCGGCGGCATCGCGCACGATGGCATCGAGGCGTTCCATCAATCGAAGCGTGGAAGCGCCGCGGTTGGGAAAATCAAGCGCAAGGGTCGCTCCTTCCCGCGGAAAGGAGAGCAGCCCCGGCGACGGCAAGCCGCCGAACGTTTTGAGGACCGCCAGGAACGACGCTTCGCCGGCGGCGACAATCTCGCCGAGCAGCGCCCGCACCGCATCTCGCTGGACCGAAACCGGGACCACGCATTGGTATTGGTACAGGCCGGGGCGGCCGTAAAGGCGGTTCCAGCCGGCGATGGCATCGAGCGGATAGAAGAAAGGCGCGTAATGCTCGATCGCAGTCTGCGCTTTTCGCCTCTTCAAACGGAAATAAGCCGCGTTGAGCGCCCCGATGGTCCAGGCATTGAGCAGCGCCGGCGGCGCATCGAAAGGGACCCGCTTCCAGCCGATGTCGGCGTGCGCCGTCCGCTCCCCGCCCTTTTGCCAGTTGGCGCGCGAGAAGATGCCGCGGCCGAATGCGGTTCCCGAAGCAACGCAATCGATCCAGGCCACCGTGTGCTCGTGCGTGCGGACGCTCGCGTGCGCCAGATCCCAGAACCCATCCAGCGAAGGGAACGCCAACGTCTCCGCTTCGAGCCAGGCGCTTGGAATCGGCGCCAGATCGATCTCCGCCCATTCGATGATGCCCGTCAGCCCGAGGCCGCCGACGGTTGCCCCGAACAGCTCGGGTTGCTCGGTTGGAGACAGGACCAGCCGGCTGCCGTCACTTCGCAACAGGCCGATGGCGCGAACGTGGCGGCCCAGCGTCCCGGCCCCGTGGTGGTTCTTGCCGTGCACGTCATTGGCGAGCGCACCGCCGAGGGTCACGAAGCGGGTGCCAGGGGTGGTGGGAAGAAAAAAGCCGTGCGGCACGACCAGCGCAAGAATGTCCGCGAGGCTGGTCCCGGCCTCGGCGCGCAGGGTTGCGGTATCCGGGTCGAACGACATGAAACGGTCAAGGCGCGTCGTCTCGATCAGCACCCCGTCCGAATTCAGGCATGAATCGCCGTAGGAACGGCGCAGCCCCACCGCGAGGCAACTTGCCCCGCGCGGCCGGGCAGCGATCAGCGCGCCGATTTGGTCGCGGAATGCCGGCCCGGCTACCAGCTGCCGGCGCCGCACGGCGCGTCCCCACGACATCACATCGCTGCGCGGTTCAAAGCCCATCGCCTGTTCGCTACCGGACTCCGATCGCTGCAGGCGGGCGGCAGTCAGGACTCGGAATCGGCCGGGCCGGTCGGCCGGCGCGGCAAGGCGGCGGCCGCCGCCAACAAGAACCACGCCAGAAAGATGTACCACGGCGCATTGTCGATGACGAGAAACGGGATCGGCAGCGAGATCGGCAACGCCGCCAGGATGCCCATGATGGCCAGGCACCCCGAGATTACGAACACCACGATATTTGGAGCATGCAAAGTCATCGGGGACCTCTCAAAACCTCGCGGTTCAGAATATCCGACGCCCGTAACCGCCTGCTTAATCGGACCATGTCCGCCGGCACCCACCCGCCGGCCGAAGACCGGAAGATCAACAAATTCTAAACCGCATCGCCTGCAAGCCTTATGCTTTGCCTATTTGAGCGCGGTCGACAGCACGCTGAACACCGCCTTGGTTTTCGCGCCAACGCCGGTGAGCACCGGGATGATGGCGACGGCGATTCCGGTGGCGATCAAGCCATATTCTATGGCGGTCGCGCCGCTCTCATCCCTTAAAAAGGCGAGGACGCGCTGCATCGATAGGCTCAGGTAAGGCATGTATAGGCCCTCGGCCGCGCAAGATAACGCCTGCATAAACCTAGCAGCGAAATTGTTACCGCTTTCTAAAACCTGAATTGACCCGTCCGGGCACCAGCCACCAATCGGCAACCATATAATCAGACCTGGGCGCTCGGATCGCTTTCGACATAGCGCGGGAACACAGCAACCGGCGGCGGCAGCTTCGCACCCGCGGCAATCCGGTGCCCGTCGCCGAGCGCGGCGAACTGCCGTTCGTCGGCCGGGACTGCGAGGAGATCGAGCAGCTTCGCCGCCGACGCCGGCATGAACGGCTGGGCCAGAATCGCGACCTGGCGGATGACCTCGGCGGTCACATAGAGCACGGTCCGCTGCCGCGCCGGATCGGTCTTGGCCAGCGCCCAGGGCGCCTCGCCGGCGAAATACCGGTTGGCCTCGGCGACCACCGCCCAGACCGCGTTGAGCACCTGGTGCAGCGCCTGCGTCTTCATGGCCTCGCGCGCCTTGCCGAGCATGGCATCGGCCGCCGCCAGCAGCGTCCGGTCGGCTTCGCTCAACGTGCCGGGCTGCGGCAGCTCGCCGCCGAGCTGGCGGGCCACCATGGACAGCGAGCGTTGCGCCAGATTGCCGAGATCGTTGGCGAGATCGGCATTGATGCGCGCCACGATCATCTCGTGGCTGTAATTGCCGTCCTGCCCGAACGGCACCTCGCGCAGGAAGAAGTAGCGCAGCTGATCGACCCCATAAGCGTCGGCGAGCGCGAACGGATCGACCACGTTGCCGACCGACTTCGACATTTTCTCGCCGCGGTTGACAGGATCCAGCCATGGCTGAATATCCGCCGCGGCACCTCGATGCCGGCCGACATCAGGAAGGCCGGCCAATAGACCGCATGGAAGCGCACGATGTCCTTGCCGATGACGTGCAGGTCGGCCGGCCAATAGCGGCGGAACTTGGCCGATTGCGTATCGGGAAAACCGACCCCGGTGATGTAGTTCGTGAGCGCATCGACCCACACATACATGATGTGCTTCGGGTTGCCGGGCACCGGGATGCCCCAATCGAAGGTGGTCCGCGAGATCGATAGATCCTGCAAGCCGCCGCGCACGAAGCTCAAGACCTCGTTGAAGCGCTCCTTCGGCAGCACGAAATCGGGATGGCGGGCATAGAGGTCGATGAGCTTCTGCTGATAGGCCGACAGGCGGAAGAAATAGCTGTCCTCCTCCACCCATTCGACCGGCGTGCCATGGGGGCCGAGCCGCTGCCCGCCCTCGGCGAGTCGGGTCTCGCTCTCGTCGTAATAGGCCTCGTCGCGCACCGAGTACCAGCCGGAATATTTCGACAGATAGATGTCGCCCGCCTGCTCCATGCGCTGCCAGATCGCAGCCGAGGACAGGTGGTGGCGTTGCTCGGTGGTGCGGATGAAGTCGTCGTTCGAGCAATTCAGCCGCTCCGTCATCGCCTGATAGCGCGGCACGTTGCGCTCGACCAGCTCGCGCGGCGTCAGCCCCTCCTTGGTCGCGGTCTGCAGCATCTTGATACCGTGCTCGTCGGTGCCGGTGAGGAAGTACACGTCATAGCCGTCGAGCCGCATGAAACGCGCGATCGCATCGGTGGCCATCACCTCGTAGGCGTAGCCGATATGCGGCGGCCCGTTGGGATAGGCGATGGCCGTGGTCACGTAATAGCGGGGCTTGTCGGCCATTCGCGGGGCTCGCAATCGATCCGGGTACTGACTGCTCGGGCACCGAGGTGCTCTCGATCGCCTTGCGTATCAACCGCGGGCGGCCTCGGCAAGCCAGCCAAAGACCTTGAACACCAGGGGCTTGCGCTCGAGATTGTAGGTCTCGACGTCGCGCGCGGTGCGGTTGACGTCCTCCCACGCCTGCGCCAACCGAATGAGGCGGCCGCCCGCCTGCAGCTCGCGCTTGAGGCGGGCCGAGAGCCAATCGCGCACCACGTCGACGAAGGTCGCGAGCACAGGGCGGTCCGCCCGCTCGAGGCTGTCGCCCAGCGCATGCAGGGCGCGCGGCATCGGTCGCCGGCAGCCGGTCGAGCAGCTCCACCACCCGCTCGCGCACCGCCAGCAGCGGTCCGCCGAGAGGGCGATGGCTTGCGCCACGCTGCCGTCGGCCGCCGACGCGGCTTTTTGCACAGCCGGCATCATCCGGATCGCGGCCAAGCGCGCTGCCGACCGCACGGCCGATCTCGGCCTCCGCAAGTGGGCGCAACAGCAGCCGGCGGCAGCGCGAGCGGATGGTGGCCAAGAGCCTCCCCGGCGCGTGACTCACGATCAGGAACAAGCAGCGCGGCGGTGGCTCTTCCAACAGCTTGAGCAGGGCATTGGCGCCGGCCGCATTCAATTCATCGGCGGCAGTCGACCACGACCACGCGCCATCCCCCCTCGCCTGCGGTCGAGCCCAAGAACGGCACCAGCCCGCGCACATCCTCGACCGCAATGACGGTACGAAGCGCGCCGCTGTCACCGGGCCGCCGTTCGAGCACAAGCAGGTCGGGATGCCCCTGGGCGGCAATCAGGCGGACGGCGCGATGATCGGGCGGCAGCTCCAGCGAGCGGGCCGACTGCACCGCCGGCGCCGCCGGGTCCGGGTGAGCCAGCGCGAAACGCGCCATCCGATAGGCCAGCGTCGCCTTGCCGATCCCGGGCGGGCCGCCGATGAGCCAGGCATGAGGCATGCGGCCGCCCCGATAGGCGTCGAGCAGCGCCTGCTCCGCCTCGCCATGCCCGAACCACTGCAGGGTCTCGCGCGGAGGCGGCGGCGCGCCTTCGGCCTCCTCGTCTTCGCTCACGACGCGACATCCTCCAGCGTCACTGGAGCGGTCGCCGGATCGAGCCGCTTGGCGACCGTGTCCCAGATCCGCGCCGCCACGGCGGCCTGTGGCTCGCGCGCATCAATGAGCACGCAACGGTCGGGCTCGCTGGCGGCGAGATGCAGATAAGCCTCCCGCAGCTTTTCATGGAATTCGAGCGATTCGTCCTCGAACCGGTCGGCCCCGCCCTCGCCTCGGCGAATGGCTGCCCGCTCGAGCCCAACCTCGGCCGGCACGTCCAGGATGAAGGTCAGATCGGGCTTGAGCTTGCCCACCGTAACCCGATGCAGGCCGCGAAGCAGGCGCGGATCCACCTGCCCGAGCTCGCCCTGATACACATTGGTCGAATCGGCGAAGCGGTCGCTGATGACCCAGCGCCCGCGCCCCAGCGCCGGCTGGATCGTCGTGGAGACATGATCGTCGCGCGCGGCCGCAAACAGGATGGCCTCGGCATCCGGCCCCAGCGACTTGGCGGCGCCGGACAGCAGCACATGGCGAATGATCTCGGCTCCCGGCGATCCGCCGGGCTCGCGCGTCAGCACGACACCGATACCCATCGACCGCAGCCGCTGCGCCAACAGCGCCGCATGGGTCGACTTGCCGGTTCCTTCGCCGCCCTCGAAGGTGATGAATTGTCCGCGCATCTCAAGGATGTCTCAAGTCTGGTTCCCTCGGCCTCGGGGGAGGAGGAAAGACCAATATCACAGCCGCTGGATGCCGGCACGGAACAGGCCGATCATCATCTCGGTGGCGGCGTCGAAGGCGCGCTGGGACAGGTTGCCGGTGCCGACGCTTTCGGCCGCCCGCAGAGGCACTTCCAGCACCAGGGCATCGCCGCGCCACACTTTCAAGGTGCCGATCGGTTGGCCCTGCTGCACCGGCGCCGGCACCGGGCCGGTATAGACCACCCGCGCAATGATCTTGTTCTGCACCACCTTCGACACCATCAGGCTCACGGTCCGATCCGCCGTCAGCGGCACGCTGCCGCGCTCGCCGCCATAAAGCTTGGCATCCGCGATCGTCTGGCCTTCCGCGAACAGAATTTCCGATTGGAAGTTGTGGAAGCCCCATTCGAGCAGCTTCTTGCCCTCTTCGGCGCGTTCCTTGTCGGTCTTGGCGCCGTTGACGACGACGATCAGCCGCATTCCGTTCTGCACCGCCGACCCGACCAGCCCGTAGCCACCTTCCTTGGTGAATCCGGTCTTGAGGCCGTCCGCTCCGATATTCATGGTCAGCAACGGATTGCGATTGAGCTGGCGGATCTTGTTCCAGGTGAATTCCGTCTCGCCGTACAGGTGATAGTAGTCCGGATAGCTCCGGATGATCTGGCGCGCGAGGATGGCGAGCTCGCGCACCGTCATGAGCTGCTTGGGATCCGGCAAGCCGTTGGAGTTGCCGAAGGTCGACTTGCTCAGGCCCAATTCGCGCGCCCGGGCGGTCATCATCTCGGCGAATTTCTCCTCGCTGCCGGCGATGCCTTCGGCCAGCACGATACAGGCGTCGTTGCCCGATTGGATGACCACGCCGTGCAACAGGTCATCGACCGACGCCCGGCTGTGGATCGGGAGGAACATGCTGGACGTGTGCGAGGGCGCCCCGCCCTTGCGCCAGGCGTTCTCGCTGACGGGGAACTCGTCGGTTCCTTTCAGCCTGCCCTGCTTGATCTCGTTCAGCACCACCTCGGCGGTCATCAGCTTGGAGAGGCTGGAGGGCGGAGCCAGCATGTCGGCGTTCTTTTCGAACAGCACGCTGCCGCTCTCCGCGTCGATCAGGATCGCGGTCGGAGCCGCCGTCTGGAAGCCCTCGTCCTTCTTGATCACTTGGGTCGCGCTGGGCGGTCCCTTGGGTTTTTCCTTTTCCTTTTCCTTGGCGGCCGGGGCGGCAACCGCCGCGCCGATGGCGCAAGCAAGCGTGGCGGCCAGCACCCATTTGCCGAATGCCAGGATCGCTTTCGCGCCGCCGGACAATGTCGGGGTCGCGGCCGCCATCCCGACCGCGGCCCGACGCGAATCCTGATTCGTCAATGCGGGACGGCGGCGATCCGGTATCTCCCGGTCGCCGGCGGAACTCTCTGTCGGGTTCGCTCGCATCGTTTTCGGACGGAAAATCGGCTGTCACGCCCGGGCGGCTGGATTTCCTATACTTTTGGGACTCAATAAAGGCCGCGCCCGCTCATCAGTCCCAACACCACCGGGTTCTGCTCCACTCGCGGGGCCGAATCAAGATCGGCGGCCCTTTGCGGCCCCGATGCCGGCATCTTGACCACCGGTCGCTGGGGGGCATCGACGCTTGCGACACTGACGGTCGCGGGCTTCGCCGCCACCCGGGCCGGGGTGCCGCCGAGGCCGAAGGGACGCTCGGGCGGGACCGGGGGCGTCGTCCATCTCCGAAGCTCGGAACGAAGGGGCCCGCCGACGCCACCATGAGCTGCGGGGGCACCTGGGCGGGCCGGCCCTCCCGCAACGTCGCCAGCAGAACGCGGTCGTCGCTGCCCTCGAGCGGCGCGCGCCCGACATACTCGACGCGCACATGCGCAAGCCCGTCCCCGTAGAAGCCCAGTGCAGTGGCGGCTCCGATCGAGACGTCGATGAGGCGGTTGCGGGCATAGGGGCCGCGATCGTTCACGCGCACGATGATGGAGCGCCCGTTGTCGAGATTGGTCACGCGCGCATAGCTGGGGATCGGTAGGGTCGGATGCGCGGCGGAAATGCCGTGCATGTCAAAGACTTCGCCGTTGGCGGTGAGGCGGCCATGAAAATCCGGGCCATACCACGAGGCGATGCCTTCGGCGCGATAGGAGGGGTTGTCGGACGGGACATAGGTTTGCCCATTGATCGTATAGGGCTGGCCGACTTGGTAGACGCCGCCGCCTTTCGGCACCGGCTCGCCGTCGGCAACCACCCGCGGGCTGTATTTATCGCTGAAAACCTTGGCAGCCGAGCAATTGGCGAGCGCCGCGCAACCGAGCACCACCGCGCTCATACGCGCGATGCGCCCAACATGCCTCCCGCCGGCCCGCCCCATCAAGTCCCCGCGCCGTGAATTCCCCGTCAAACCGACGCCCCCGCCCCGGAACACGCAAACCAGGCATCTCGCAACCCGGACCATTCACGGATCAGTTGCCGCCCCCCGCCAACCTCGACGCAACCTTGGCCTATTGCCGTCAGCATACCGCCGTTCGATCGCGGCAGGAATGGGGCGGCAGGCAGTAGGTAAGCCGAATTGGTGAACGTCGGGTTAGGGGCAGGACCAGGGTACCGACCGAGCCCCTACACGCCGAAGGCGCAAACTCGGTATTGTAACGGACGCGCTGAACATTTATATCGCACGGGTTCGAAGCTTGGCCTTGCTTGTTTATGCCCCACCGGGAACCCTCAAGACAGCGCTGAATTCGGATTTGCAACCGCCTGAGCCGGCGGGGGCAAGGGCATCTACGCGCTTTTCAGGAGAAGAGAATGGCGACTGGCACAGTGAAATGGTTCAACCCGACCAAAGGTTACGGGTTCATACAGCCCCAAGGCGGCGGCGGCGGCAAGGACGTGTTTGTTCACATCTCCGCCGTGGAGAAGGCCGGGCTGACCACGCTCAATGAAGGTCAACACGTGGAATACGAGTTGGTGACCAATCGGGGCAAGACCTCGGCCGAGAATCTCAAGGTGAAGTGATCCGCTCGGAGGCCAATTCGTAATGCGTTCGGTTGCGATCATATTGGGACTGGCATTCGCCGCGGTAGCGATTGTCTACTGGACGATGCCGGCGGGTTCGCTCCCAAGCTTCCTGCCCGGTTTCGAGGCAGGCTCGACGCTGGTGCATGTGAAGCATGGCATCGCGGCTGCGGCTGCTGCGGTCGTGTGCTTCGCTTTCGGTTGGTACACAGGCCGCGCTCGCGCTTAAGCTAAGCTGCGCTTGCCTGGAAGAGGCTCTGGAAACCCCGCCGAGGTTTGCCCCGGCGGGCGGTCGTAGGATTGCGGCGAGCAAGACTCTCGCAGGCCGGGCTCGGGGCCCGCTCACATCCCGAAACCCTCAAAAAAAATACGCGCGTTGCGCGCCGCCGTCCTTGGAAGTCGGCGCCACGCCGAATTGACTTTTTTCGTTCGAATCCGGCCGCCGATCAGTTCTTGTAGAAGCAGAAAGTCTCGGCGTTCACCTCCCAATCGCGATCGGGCCATGGCACGCCGTTGCGCCAGAACTGGGCGTAGGTCTGGGCGCCGATTTCTTCTTCGTTGCCGACGCAGATCTCCCCTCCCGCGGTAACCTCCGTCTGTACCGGCGCGCCGTCGGGAGATACGCCGGTGTGGCGGCCCCCATTGGGAAACTGGACGCATTCGGTCCACTTCGGCCGCAGGCAGGTCGGCGCCTGCGCCGAGGCATTGGATGCGGCAGCTGCGATGATGACGATCGCAACCGGCAGGCTGAGGCGCATTTTCAACTCCTTGCACATGCTTGGATCGGTTTCCGACGGCAACGCCCCGGTTTGCGCCAGGGCGTTGCCGCCAGCATCCGCCTCGGCCCTCAGCTGCGCTTCGGCCAGACCGCGCCCTGGTCGCCGCGCGGCACCATGCCGATGCCCTTGTAGATGAACTTCTGCACGCGTTTGCCTTCGAAAGTCTCGGTCGTATAGATGTTGCCCTTGGAATCGACCGCGATGCTGTGCACGCCGTAGAACTCGCCGGGCTGGCGGCCGCCGCGGCCGAACGAGGACAATTCGGTCAGCGTGTCGCGCTGCAGGATGCGCACGCGCTCGTTCTGGCCATCCGTCAGGTAGATGAACTTCTGCTGCGGATCCGTGGAGAAGGCGATCTCCCAGGTCGAGCCCGCGCCCTTCGTGTTCTTGGCGAAGAACTGCTCCTTCACGAAGGTGCCGTCGGTGTGGAACACCTGCACGCGATCGTTCTGCCGGTCGCACACATAGAGCAGGCCGTCATTGGCCAGCGCCACGCAATGCACCGGATTGCGGAACTGCTGCGCCGCGGCCGCGGTCGGATCATAAGGTCCCGTCGGCCCGTCATCCGGCTTGTTGCCGTAGGCGCCCCAGTAGCGCTTGATCTTGCCGGTATCGGCGTCGAGGACCGCGACCCGCTTGTTGCGATAGCCGTCGGCCACGAAGGCTTCATTGCTCTTGGGATCGACATAGATCTGGGCGACACGCCCGAAATTCTCCGGGTCATTGCTGCCGGTGTTCTTGCCGTAATGGCCGGACTGCATCAGGAACTTGCCGTCCTGGGTAAACTTCAGGATCTGCGAGTCCTTGGCGCCATTGCCGCCGAGCCAGACATTGCCCTTGTAGTCGACATGCACGCCGTGCATCGATTCCGGCCATTCGTAGCCTTGGCCCGGACCGCCCCAGGCGTGGATCGTATCGCCCGCCTGATTGAAGGCCAGGACCGGCGGGGCCGAACGGCAGCAGTCCGCGATCGGCGGATTGAGCTCTGCGCCCTTCTCGTTGTTGTTGAGGGTCTGGCTGCCCCGGTGGACGATCCAGACATTGTCCTGGGCATCGACCGAGACCCCGATCACCATGCCGAGCAAGCCTTCGTTGGGCAGCGGCTTGGGCCAGAGCGGATCGACCTCGAAGAGCGGCACCTCCACCATCGCTTGCTGCATCGATTGCTGCGCGATCGCCGTGCCGCGCAGCAGGGCCGGGCCGGCCGCAAGGCCGGCAATCGCTGCGACCAGCACGCCGCCTTGTATGAACCTCCGTCGTTGGACGGGCTTGATCATCATCTCCTCCCACTTGTGTGACCGGGCCGGCAACATTGCTCCGATCTTTGTTGCACCTTGCTCACTCCGCTGTCGGCATTGCGCCGCAGCGTCACCAATCGCGACGAACGAATTCCAAGCCTAGCTCTTTTTTGGCCCATAGCACCATGGGTCTGCTGCCCAGGAAGGCCATGACGGCGGGCTCGGCCGCGGCAGGGTTGAGACGGCCAAGCGCCGCGACTGCGACGACCATACCGCACACGTCATTGAGACCGACCGAGAGCAGGCGCCCGGCCATCGTCTCACCGGACCCCTGGTATTCCCGGATAAGCCATTTTCGTTGCGTTGCCTCCGCTGCGGCAAGCTATTCTTGAATTCCGGTCGTGAGCGCCGGATGACTGCCGAGCCTAGCATGTCGCGTGCGGTCCGCAAAAGTCGCTATGCTGATGTGATCAATTCGCCGGACGCGCCCCGCGCAAAGCTGGCTGGTTGGACCGGACCATACAACAAAGGAGCGCAGCGAATGTCCATTCCCCCCGCGGAGCAACCGCCCGGCTTGGGGCGCGCGGCGGCGGGCGCCGGTCTTGGCTGCGTCGTCGGCGCGTTCATTGTGCCGGTTGCGGTGTTCATCGTGGTGCTGATCGCGGAGCGGTTCGATCCGGTATGCGGCACGCCTGCCGATTCCGGCGGCTGCGCGATGGGGCTCGCCAGCGACACCATCATGGCGGTGTTGCCCGGCATGCTCATCGGCATCGTCATCGGCTTGGTGCTGGCCTTGCGGCGCAGCCCCGGGCCAAAGCCATAATCGTCCACCTGACCGGTCACCTTATGGCGGCCGGCGCGGAGAACCCCATGTCGCCCCTCTCGCTCCTGCTCAACCTGCTCTGGATCGTCTTTGGCGGACTGTGGATGGCGGCCGGCTGGGTGATTGCAGCCCTCATCATGGCGGTCACCATTGTGGGCCTGCCCTGGACCTGGTCCGCCATCACCATCGCGTCCTACACGCTCCTGCCCTTCGGCCATAAGGTGGTGTCGCGCGCCGCCGTTTTCGGGCAGGAGGATATCGGCACCGGTCCACTCGGCGTGATCGGCAATCTGATCTGGCTGGTGCTGGCCGGCTGGTGGCTGGCGCTCGGTCATCTCATCACCGCCGCCTTTCTTGCCATCACCATTATCGGCATCCCGTTCGCCTGGGCGCATCTCAAGCTGGCACGGCTGGCGCTCTGGCCCATCGGCAAGATCGTCGTGCCGGCCTGATATGCCCACGGGACTACTTGTCCCGGCCTAGGCCGGGACCGTTACAAACTCCGAGGTTGGTACGGTCCCGGCTCAAGGCCGGGGCAATTGCATATGGCGGTTCTTGTTTCGGAACGACGGCACACCGATCTCGGGCTTGCCCGAGATCGGCATGATGGAGCGCAAGTCGAGTAAACTCGACTTGCGTGGCTCCACCCTTCCGCCCGTTGGCGGGGAGGGTCGACGCCTCGCGCAGCGAGGCGGCGGGGTGGGGGGACTACGCGAACTGTGCCGCGCGGCGACGGGGCGAACACGGAGTTCGCGTAGTCCCCCCACCCGGCGCCGCTACGCGTCGCCACCCTCCCCGCCAACGGGCGGGAGGGTTGGAGCTTGCGGCTACGTTGCGCACCAATCACTCTCCCTAACTATCTCTTGCGTGGATGCCCCGGGCGTTGCGGCTTGCTCGCGGCCGCTGTCCTTCCACCCCCCGCGTCCGTGGCGAGGACCGCCTGATCGAGGCGCGCGACCGCGGCCTCGTAGCCGAGGTTCGGCATCAGCAGCCCGGATATCGCCTGGGTGCCCCGCTCGCTCGCTCCCTTCGAGATGGCGGGCGGACGGCGGGGCTGCGCGGGCCGCGCCTTGATCACGAAACGGTACGGCAACCACCATAAGCCGGGGTCCTCACGCTGGCGCGCAATCGCGGCTTCGGCCGCTTCATTGTCGAGCAGCATCAGTGCCAGCATGAAACGGATGTTGGGCGCCGGCACATGCCCGTCGATCAGCAATGCAGCCAGCGCCTCGCCGTCGCCGCGCTTGAGCGCATCCAAGATCACCCGATCTCGCGCCTTGTCGCGCGGCATCCCCTCGCGGCTCATGAGATGGGCGACTTGATCATCCCACGGCGCGCTCGAGGCGGCGCCGTTGCTTTTCCCGCCGCCTTTGCCCTTCCCTTTTCGCATGTGCATCTCCCATGCGCCGCTCCGGCTGCGGCATGACGAACCGCGCGGCACAGCAAAAATCACCTTCGACGCGCCGGCACCCCGGTACCGCGGCCGGTTTGGCGATTCGCCGCCACCGCCGCTCCTCCATGCTCGGAGCTTGTGGCCTTCTCGTGTCGCGCCGCGCGGCTGATTTAACGTCATCGCCCGCCCGATCGCGGCCTCAGGGCCGATTGACGGCGTCGTGCCCTCAAGCCATACCCTGCGCTCGAAACGTTGTCTGGAGACTGTGCGGCAGGCGCCGCAAGGGCAAGAGAACGATGTCGAAATCCACTCTGTTCATGGTCTTCTGCGCCGCCGCCACGCTCTGCCTGCCGTCCGCTCGGGCCGAGACGGTCGAGAGCTTCTACAAGGGCAAGACCCTAACGATCGTTGTGAGCACGGGCGTCGGCGGCGTCTTCGACCTGACCGCCCGCACGGTCGCCAAATATCTGCCGAAATACATTCCCGGCAATCCCACCATCATCGTGAAGAACATGCCGGGGGGCGGGCACGTGCTGGCCACCAACTTCATGTTCAACCAGGCCGCCAAGGACGGAACCTTTATCGGCCTGGTCAACAACGGCATGCCGCTGCATCAGGTGCTGGACGGCAGGGGCGTGCGTTTCGACGCCCGCAAGTTCAATTGGCTCGGCTCCGCCGGGCTGAGCAACCTGATGACCGTGGCCTGGCACACCGCGGACGTGAAATCGATCGCCGATCTCATGACGCGTGAGCTCGTCACCGCGGCGACCGGCACCGGCTCCAATGGCTTCATCTTCCCCAATGCCATGAACATCGTGCTCGGAACCAAGTTCAAGATCGTGCTGGGCTACAAGACCAGCCCGGAGGCCGACCTGGCGATGGAGCGGGGCGAGGCGCAGGCGCGCGCCGGCTTCAGCCTGTCCGCCATCCGGCAGGAGCATCCGGACTGGATCGCGGACAAGAAGGTGGTGGTGCTGGTCCAGGCCGGCGCCGAGCGCGAAAAGGATTTTCCGCAGGTGCCTCTGATGCAGGAGCTCGCCAAGACGCCGGAGCAGCGCGGCATCCTGGCCTTGATCTCCTCGCCGGTTGCGCTCGGCCGTCCCTTCTTCACCACCCCGGACACGCCGAGCGAGCGGGTCACGGCGCTGCGCGACGCCTACGCGGCAACCATGAAGGACCCGGATTTCCTCGCCGAGGCGAGCCAGCTCAAGCTCGATATCAAGCCGATGGATGCCGAGCGGGTGGCGCAAACCGTCGAGGAAACCGTCAACGCGCCGGCCGACCTCATCGCCAAGGCGAAAGCCGTGCTCGACGTACCGGCCGGCGGCCAAGGCGCGGAATTGGCCCGGTAGGGCGCAATCGCTTTATTGCGCCGCGTGGCGTCGCCGATTGGCGCAATAAAGCGATTGCGCCCTACCTACCCGAGGACATGCCACATTGACGGACGATCTCCACACCATCGAAACCCCCGTCCTGATCGTCGGCGGCGGCTCGGTCGGGCTCGCGCTCGCCTGCGATCTGGGCGGACGCGGCGTCGCCTGCCTGGTGGTCGAGCAGAACGAGCGGCCGGCGGATCATCCCCGCGCCACCGCCATCAATGCGCGCTCGATGGAGTTCATGCGCCGCTGGGGCGTCGCCGATGCGGTGCGCCAGGCCGCCGCGCCCGCGGACTTTCCGCACACCGCGCTCTACTGCACGAGCCTGACCGGCTTCGAGATCGCCCGCATCGAGCGGCCGCATCACGGCGGGCGCCAGCCGACCGCCATGAGCCCCGAGCGTGCGCAGCGTTGCAACCAGATCTGGCTCGATCCGATCCTGTGCGAGCGGGCCCGGAGCTTTCCAACCATCGACTTGCGATTCCGCTGGCGCTTCGAGGAGCTGCGCCGAGGATGGCGAGCGCGTCGCTCGCGATCGTCCGCGACCTCGCGCGCGATGAGCGCCGGCAGATCGCCGCCCGCTACCTCGTCGACTGCAGCGGCGGCCACAGCCCGATCCGGCGCGCGCTCGCTATCGGCATGAGCGGCTCGCCCTATATCGGCTATCACCTGAGCATCTATGTGCGGGCGCCGCAGCTGTGGACCCATCACGACAAGGGCAAGGCGGCGCTCATCAACTTCGTCGAGCCGCAAGGCCTGTGGCGCAACATGGTGACGCTCGACGGCCGCGAGCTCTACCGCTTCGGCCTGCGCGGCAAGGAGTTCTACGACCATCCCGATGAGGTCGATGTCGAGCGCCTGTTTGCCGAGGCGATCGGCAGGCCGGTTCCACACGAGATCATCTCGGTGCGGCGCTGGACCGCGCGCAACGTGGTGGCCGACCAATATCAGGCGGGCGCGATCTTCCTCGCCGGCGATGCCGCTCATCTCAATCATCCGGCCTCCGGCCTCGGCCTCAATACCGGGCTCGGCGATGCGGTCGACCTCGGCTGGAAGCTCGAGGCCGCGCTCGCCGGCTGGGGCGGCAGCGGCCTCATGGCATCTTATGAGATCGAGCGCCGGCCGGTGGGCAAGCGCAATGTCGGCCATGCCGACTTGAGCCATGCCAACGATCGCAATCAGAAGCCCGATCCCGCGATCGCCGAGGACAGTCCGCAGGGCGCGCGCGCCCGCCAAGAGATGGGCGAGGCGATCGTGCGGGCGCAAACCCGGAAATTCGTCACCGACGGGATTGCGCTCGGCTATCGCTACGAGCCCTCGCCGATCTGCTGGCCGGAGGCGAGCCCGCCACCTGCCGACAGCGTGTCCGAATATCACCCGACCACACGGCCCGGCAGCCGCGCGCCGCATGCCTGGCTCGCCGACCAGCGCTCCATCATCGACATGTTCGGCCGCGGCTTTGCGCTGTTGCGGCTCGGCGCGGGTGCACCCGAGGCGCAGCCGATCGCGCAGGCCTTTGCGCGGCGCGCGGTTCCGCTGACGGTCGCCACCATCGTGGACCCGGCGATCGGGCAGCTCTATGAGCGCCGTCTTGTGTTGGTGCGCCCGGACGGGCACGTGGCCTGGCGGTCCGACGATCTGCCACCCGATCCGCTCGCCCTCGCCGATCGCGTCCGCGGCGCCGACCAGGCCGCCTTCGGGACCGCGGCCAAGACTGAGGCGCTGCCGGCCGAAAGCTGACTTTGCCGAAACTTGACTTGCGCCGGCCGGCGAGCGCGGACCATCCTTGATCCTTCCAAGCTGGCGGAGGCCCGTCATGCGTTACGAGCTCTACTATTGGCCGAGCATTCAGGGACGCGGCGAATTCGTGCGCCTGGCGCTGGAGGAGGCCGGCGCCGATTACGTGGACGTGGCGCGCAAGGGCAGGCGGCGGCGTGCCGGCGATGATGCAGCTCCTCGACGGCAGGCGGGTGAAGCACCCGCCATTCGCGCCGCCGTTCCTCAGGGCCGGAAATCTGCTCATCGGCCAGACCGCCAACATTTTGTTGTTCCTCGGCCCCCGTCACGGGCTCGTTCCCCGCGGCGAAGCGGCGCGGCTGTGGACCAACCAATTGCAGCTCACCATCGGCGATTTCGTGGTCGAGATCCACGACACCCATCACCCGATCGCCGCCGGTCTCTACTACGAGGACCAGCGCCCGGCCGCCAAACGCCGCGCGGCCGATTTCCTGAAAACCCGGGCGCCAAAATTCCTGCACTATTTCGAGCGGGTGCTGGAGGCAAGCGGCGGCCATTATCTCCTCGGCCGCGCGCCGAGCTATGCGGACCTCTCGCTGTTCCAGACGATCGACGGCTTGCGCTATGCGTTTCCGAAGGCGATGCGGCGGCTGGAAAAGAAGCTACCGCGCGTCATCGCGCTGCACGATCGCGTCGCCGAACGGCCCCGCATCGCCGCCTATCTGGCCTCCAGCCGGCGGATCCCCTTCAACCAATCGGGTATCTTCCGCCACTACCCGGAGCTCGATCGATAGCGGCGATTGGGTTTCCATTCGCGCACAAGCTTGCGGGCTAGCTTAAGTCCGGGCGCGAAACGGGCCATCGCCCCAATGCGTGGATCGCTTTCGGCGAGGAGGAATGGAGCGCTATTTTTTACTCTTCTCTTCCTCGGTCGCGGTGCACGAAATCAGCATCGTGTAGGCTCTCGCATTGTTCGCGATCTGCGCGGCCTTCAGTTCCACCCCCGGCTCTGCGGTCTGATAGGAAACGGCGCTGTTGTCGAGAAAATCGCGTACCGCCCCGGTCTTGATGGCAAAGTTTATGTTCTCCGGCATGTCGCCTGTAGCCTTGGCGAAAACCATCGCGTTCAACTTCGCGGCGACCACGCCAACCACGTTGCCGCTGGTATCAAGCAGCGGTCCCCCGCTGTTTCCCGGTTGAACGGGCGCGCTGATCTGCAGAAACCGGGTATCGTTCAAGATTCCGCTGAGCGAGCTTACGATTCCGGTGGTCACGGTGAAATCGGAGGTCAGCATCCCGTGAAACGGATAGCCGATGGCCACTACGCGAGTCGCCGGAATGCATCGCGGTTCCGCGAATGAACGCGGCTTGCCTAAAGCGCGCCGGCGCTTGCAGCAGAGCGAGGTCATTGGTCTCGTCCGCCGAGACGACGCGCAGCTTCATGGGATTTTCTGCGGTCAGGTTGCCGTCGATGTCTCCGACGCAATCGCTGATCACGTGGTTGTTGGTCACGATGTAGCCGCTTGTATTGATCAAGAATCCAGTGCCGTTTATATCGACCAGCTTTTGCGATTTTCTAGATGCGGGGCCGGCGCCCGATTGCGCGGGCGAAGCTTGCGTTCCGCCAACAGGCGGTTTCGCAACCGCGAGCGCGAAATCTCCGGCACTGGATACGCCGGCGGCTTTTGTCTTGGTCACGCAATTTGCAATGATCGGCAGCAGCTGGCCGGTGGAGGTCAGAGCGATTTGAAAGACCTGCCCCTTCGCTACCGCGGCCATTGTGCGCGATTTGCGAAGTTGCTCCACAGCGGGGTTTGGCAGGATCGCGATTACATCATTCAATGTAGCCGCGGCTCCAAACAGGTGAAACTGGGCCTGCCCATCGAACGTGACGTCGATCGGGAACGTCTCGCTCTGGGTTAGCTGCCATGACGGATGCGAAAAGCTGAGCAACCAGGCGCCGCCGACGTTCTGTCCTACGGCAAAATTGATGCCGTTGGCATACGAGGTCACGGCCGCACAGTGGGAGAAAGCTTCCGAATTATCGTCCGTATAGGCACCGCCATTCCAGTTGCCCACGTGAATTGAGCCGAACGGACCTGCCGCGAAAGCGGCCGGCGCGGACAGAACGACGGACGCCGTGACTGCCGCGATGACTGAAATTGTTGATCCTACCACGTAAGCCCCCACGCTCTTAGTGGCCGCACTCGAAAAAGTGTAGCTCAAAAGTTGCAGGCGCGGAAGACACTTCCAGTGAGCTCTCCAGTGAACGCCCTGAGCTGAATTCTTGTTCGGCTTGGAGCACACCGGCCGCCGCTTGCCCGCCGCGTGCGATCAGTTGGATCTCGGCTTCCATTCGCTCGCCACCTTCTGCGCCTCCGAGATCTGTGCCGGCGTCATCTGCCGCTCGACGGCGTATCGATCCTGCAACGCATCTTGATTGCCCGAGGAGGCCGCCAGGCTGAGCCACATGTGGGCCATCACATAGTCTCGCGGCACGCCCTTGCCGCTTTCGTACATGGTTCCAAGATAATATTGGGCATCGGGGTAGCCCCGTTCGGCGGCTTGGCGATACCACGACACCGCTGCGGTGAAGTCCTGCGGCACCCCCTCGCCGTTCGCATACATGAGGCCGAGAGCGAACTGAGCGGCGGCGTCATTGTGGTCGGCAGCCTTGTGCAGCCATGTCACCGCCGCCTGCAAGTCCTTCGGCACGCCCTTTCCGTTCGCGTACATCAGCCCGACATTGTATTCGGCGCCGGCGAAGCCCTGTTCGGCGGCCTTGCGATACCAGGTCAATGCTGCCGCATAGTCCTGCTTCACGCCGAAGCCCTGGTCGTACATGGATCCGAGGTCGGATTGGGCGCTGGCGAGGCCCTGGTCGGCGGCCTTTCGGTACCATGTCAGGGCCGACGCATAATCCTGCTTCACGCCGCGGCCGAGCGCGTACATGAGCCCGAGCATGGCTTGGGCGGACGGGTTGCCCTCCTCGGCCAGCGGGCCCAGGAGACGCAGCGAAGCCGCGTAGTCCCCGCGCCCATATGCTGCCACGCCGTCTTCAAACGGCCCGGCAGTCGCCGCGGCGGCGAGGCCCAGCGCGAGGGACGAGCCCGGCAGTGAACGGTTTTCGCGCCATGTAAGCCTCCGACGCATGATGTTGGCATCGCCGCTCCGGACGACGATCCCGGCAAGCGAGCGTGTGAAGGAATTGCCACATCCGCTCATTCCCGCGGACGCGGGAAATCCGACTTTGCCAAATTGCGTGGACGTTCAATGGGGCAAAGGCTGGGAAAACGGGCGCGGCCGGACAAGGCGGCGGTGGTCCCGGCACCGGCCTCTTGAGTTGATCGGTGCAATGACCTTCGCGTAAGAAAGACATATCGTGACCTTGCAGCGGCAATCAATGTGACGCCCAGCGCAGTCATCCAAGTGAAGTCGGGGATCGGCGACGTCATTTGGCACCTGCCGTTCGTCCGTGCCATCGCCGCCAGATCGTCGGGCGGAAAAGTGACGTTTCTGGCGCCGCCGTCAAGCGGCGCCAAGGACCTGCTGGCGGCCGAACCCGGCATCGCCGAGACGATCTATTTCGAGCATGGCGGCTCGGAGCTCAAGCGCGGCATCAACCTGATCCGGCTGGTAGCGCTGCTCAGGCGGCGCCGCTTCCACACGCTATGGATTCTCGACCGCACCACGCGTCCCGCCAGTGCCGCCATGCTGGCCGGCATACCGGAGCGCATCGGTCTTGGGCTCGGCGCACAGCGACTGTTCATCACCAACCCCGGCATCGACAAGAGCCATGCTCACGACCATCCGATCGATTGGCTGCGCGCGCTCATCGCCGCACAGCAGGTGCCGCTGCCGTCGACCGAGCCGGACCTGCGGGTGCGTGACGACCTTCTCGCGACCATCGGCGAGAGCTTCAGGGACCATCAGCGGCCGTGGATCGTGCTTGGCATCGGGGCCTCTGCTCCCGACAGAGACTGGCCGGACGAGCATTGGATGGAATTCCTCGCCGGCCTGCGCCGTCGCGCGGCAGGCACGATCTTCTTGATCGGCGGCGCCACGAACATGGTGCGCGCGCAAATGTTCATCGCGCAGACCGCCGGAACCCCGGCGATCAACGCCTGCAGCCTCAAGCTTGCCGAGGCGCTCGCGCTGCTGCGCCATGCCGATCTCTTCATTGGCACCGATTCGGGTCCGATGAATCTCGCGGCTGCCGTTGCCACTCCGGCATTTGGCATGTTCGGCGTGAACCGGGTGCTTGGGTATTCAAAATATATCCGCCCGATCGTGCCCGCGGGCGGACCGGGGCCGGACGGCATGCGCAGAATCTCGCCCGCGCAGGTGCTCGAGCGCGTCGAGCCTCACCTTGCGAACCGCAAGCACCAAGGGTGAGCCCACAGCTCCGATTCGGAAGCGCCGCTTGGGCGCCCGACCTGGATGCCTGACCGAAGAGCAAAAGAGCAGCCGAAGCGGCAGCGCCAAAACCAATCCTTGCCAGGCGCGAAAAGCGCCCTCAATTCCACGCGTGTCGCAAAAAATGGAGGAGGTACCATGCGGGGCAAGAAGGCCATCCCGGGACTGGCAGTCATCACCGCACTCGGCATTCTCGGCACCGCTCCCGCGGCGGCCTCGAAGGATGACATCGACAACCGCGGCGAGCGCGGCGGCTCGGTGGTGCCGTGCAGCCTGGGCGGAGTCGATCCAGCGCTCCACCCCGAGATTTTCGGCAACCCGGCCGTCGCCGCCAGGGAATACGGATTCATCAGAGCGCGGGATGGCACTTGGCACGTGGAGCCCAACTGTCATCGCTGATGCGGAGCACGCGCGATCAACTGGGCGGGCCGCGCTGGATAACGGGCCAGCATGCGACCCCTCCCTCGTGATAGATGGCTGGACGGAATGTTGCCGATGTTATGGGAACGGCGTAGTCGACCGGCCATCCGTGGACGACCTTAAGTCGGATCTTGGCAGGTTGACGCCAATATTCCAGGCCGCCGAGAAGGCTTGCCGCGGGCCGGTCCGCAAATCCCTTCAGGATTGATCGACAAGAACGGTGGTTATCGTGCCTCTGCAACGGCGGCATCGAATCATCTTGCTTCAGTCACGTTGCAGGCGCGCACTCTGTTAAATTCCTTTATTGATTCCGTTGAATGACGGGTTGCTTCGGAGTTCCCGGTTGTCGCATGGCCATCAGCGCGCTTGTCTCGCCGCATGAGTTCAGACAGGCGAGTACCTTTGCGGCTGGTCGTGGCAGCGCCAGCTTCGCGACCGCGCCCAGTAGCTATCCAGGAACGGCACATTGCAGTCCTATCGATGCCACCTGATCTTCACCTGTCGGTTCATGCCCGCACCTCCGTTGTTCGGTCGGCACTCATCGAGAGCATTATGTCGGAACCCCTCGACCACGCAACCAGCCGGTTGCGCCGCTCACGATGCAAGTCCTTGAAATATGACGATTCTGGCGGAAGGGGTGGGATTCGAACCCACGAGGGAGCGTAAACCCCCTGGCGGTTTTCAAGACCGCTGCCTTAAGCCACTCGGCCACCCTTCCGAAGCAATGAAATCAGCCGCTCAGCGATATACGGACTGCGAACACTTTGGCAACCGTCGCGCTCTTGGGCCTTTCCTTGGGCTCACCTTGGCCCAAAGCCATCATGACGCGTGACGGCGCGTTATTTCCGATCTGCCGTGCTCGAGCCGACTCCGCCAACGGGCTTTCTAGGCCGATTGCGATAACTCTCGATCTCGGACAGGCTGTCGATCGCGTCCAGCACGGTGGTCAATTCGGCTGCCTTGCCGACTTGATAGCGCTTGGCAAGATCCAGGACGAGTGTGTCCGCGCGTTGCCCGAGGAGTGAACCCGTCGGTGCCCGGCGTGCTGCGCTTCAAAGATGAGGAGCCGTGACCGACCACCGTCAGGCCTCCCACTTGCCGCCTGGACAGCCCACCTTAGATTCGGGCTGTCGCATCCGGTAACAGGAGGAAGCCACCATGAGCGGAATGAAGGCTCTCGTCGCGCTTGCTGTCATCGCCGCCCCAACTGTTCTCGGCATCTCTTCCGCTGCTGGGTCGTCCTGCCGCGAGGACCCGGCCCAATGCGGCGGGTATGTGCTCCCTTGCAGTCTGGACGGGGTCAATCCGGTCTATCACCCCCATATCTTCGGCAACCCCGCTGTCGCCCGATCATATGGTTTTGTCCGATCGCGGGATGGCGCTTGGCACGTAGCGCCCAATTGCCACCGATTTCGCCGCACATGCCATCGGACCGGACGATCGGCGGTTTAGTCGCCAAACTCGATGTCTTGCGCATCGAATGCCCGACATGCGCTGACGCCGACGCTCCTTCCAAACGGCGCGATCTTCGGTTGGGATTCGGTTCACGATCCGGTCGCGCGGCGAGACCGTCCGCTGCTACCATTTCTGGAACCCAACTCAGCAGGACGATTTAGCATAAGGCCGCATCAGCGCAGGTTCCAGATCGGATTTTACCAGTGAAACCGGTCCAATCAGGACCACGCAGCACGGGACTATACTGCGGCAAGTAGGTTTCAAGACCGCTGCCTTAAGCCCCTCGGCCACCCTTCCGAAGCAATGAAATCAGCCGCTCAGCGATATGCGGGCTGCAAACACTTTGGCAACCGTCGCGCCCTTGGGCCTTTCCTTGGCCCTCACCTCGGCCCGCTCATGACGCGTGATGCCGCGTTATTTCCGATCTGCCGCGCCCGGCGAACTCACCAACGGGCTTTCTAGGCCGATTGCGATAGACTCTCGATCTCGGACAGGCTGTCGATCGCGTCCAGCACGGTGGTCAATTCGGCTGCCTTGCCGACTTGATAGCGCTTGGCAAGATCCAGGACGAGTGCGTCCGCGCGTTGCCCGAGGAGTTCGCGCGCCCGCTCGAAATCCTCTCGCGATGGCGATGGCAACGGCGCGGGCAAGATATTGGACTTGGTTCGTTTCGCCTTCTTCGTCTGCTTCGACATCGCTTCCCTCTTTTTTGGCCGCGCGGCTTCCCATGGGCTTCCCAAAGGCGCGTGCGGCGAAATCTTCTTGGGCCCGAGCTTGGGCCCAAACAATACGGCTCGGGATGCAACTAGGTGCAATGTCGCAGCATGAGCGAGCGTCGAAAACCGCTGGAATTGTCGATAGATCAGCACACGACATCACCGCCACGACAGGCGCGGTCGATTTTCCAAGACCACTGCCTCACGCCACTCGTCCACCCTTCCGAACCGACCGGATCAAGCGTTAGCGATAATCCGAACCGGAACGGCTTGGCAACCGTGGTGGTCCGGCATCCCAGCGTCAGTGGCGACAGCCGGGTATGACGTGCCAAGTATGGTCGGGTGCCTGCACGAAACCGAATGATCTGGCGGTGGCGGCATTGCCGAAGATTTCCGGATGGAAGGCCGGATTGACCCCGCTCAGGCTGCACGGCACCACGGAACCGCCTCGCTCGAGGGTCCGGTCGTCATCACGATCGTTCGCAATCGCAGAAGCTGCGCCGAGGGCGCTCAAGGCAGCGGCGCCCGCAAGCGCGATGAAAGCCTTCGTTCCATTCATGGCACTCTCCTCCATGCTGCCGCGGCAGTGTTGGCAGCTTGACTTCGCTTTGGATGTTTCGCCGTTCATGGGCTCGCGTGTACGCGCGTCAGCAGTGACGCGCGATCGAGGTCAACGGCAATTCCCACTCATGGCTCGGATTATATCGCTCGCGGCGGCTTGCCTCAATTCCGTTGCAAATGCCGGCGACCGTTCACCGCAAGAGCAACTCGGACGCACGATGGCCGTTGTCGAAGTTCCGCTGGTAAAAAGAAACCGTCCCCAAGAAGCACCGCCTCAAAGGACCGGGAGGAGGAAAGCGATGCCGCTATTTCCATGCAGCAAGTGCAATTGCGTCGAGGACACGGCGCTCAGCCATTATTGGTCGGCGCGCCTGCGGCTAACGTCTCCCCTCTGCTCGGCCTGCGATCCCACGATCGGAAAATGGCATGGCGAATTTCCGAAGGAATCGAGCGCAGGGCTTGACCAGCGACCGGAGCGGTTTCTTGTTGGACAAGAGGGAGGTCGAGCGCTGGCTGGGACAGCCGATCGAAACTTTCGCGCGGCTCGACCAGGGATCCAGCGAGCCGGACAATTCGATCAGAGCCCATGTCCTGGCGCTCGATACGGCGTATGAGCCGAGCGCAGGCCAAGCAGAGAGCCTCCGCTGAGCTCCCCCTAAGGAGCAACCCCGCGAAACGGGGTTGCAGCGTTTGAGGCAACGATCCTCAATCGTCGGCCCGGACCACCGGTTCCTCGTAGATCTCCACCTTCGGATACGAAAGCACCGCGGCGCCGGTGATCGGGCCGTCGGATGCGGACACCACCGACCCGGTGTAATCAGGGTCCTGTCCGGGCAGCACGTCTTTTTCCGCCACGGCGCGTCGATTCGGCGGACGGCAGTGCCTGCGCGCTTGCGGCAAGCTCGACCGGCTCCGCGGGAGGGGAAGCGCTCGCTTCCTGCGTCGCCGGCGGCTCGCTGAGCTTTGCCTGTGCCAGTTGCGTCAGGAGAACATCGAGCTGCGGCTTGGTAATGCAGGTCTCGGCGCCGTTGTCGTCGGAAACGCACAGCCGATGGGTGTCGATGTGCTGCCAGGACTTCGGTCAGAGCGGCAACGGTTTCTTCAAGAAATATGACACGCTGCTCAAGCGTCTGCACCGCCTTCGCAGGCACCAGAACCATGTCCTGCCCGGGCGGAGAGAGAATCTCGAAGTATTGCGCGCGCACGGCTTGGGAGCCGCCTAATGTGGCGCAGAAGGCCAACGCGGCAACCGCCGCAATGGCGGCGGAAAATCCTGCAGAGCGAGACTGCATCATCGTCTTCATGTGGTACTCCGGTTGATACAAGGATGTGGACCGCCCTGTTATGATTCCTTCGCCGCGGCCGGCCTCCGATGAACGGCGAGCATGTCCGGGAATGGCTGCGAGCAACCAAATCAGCGCGGCGAGGCATTGGGTTGTTGCCGGAGAATTGTCCCCTCTTCTCCAGTCACGGCAAAGGATGAAGCGGCGCGATTAACGAACCCTTGCCGATCAGTCATCGCCGCGCGCGCCGCCCGATAACTTCCGTTACGGTTAACGGGCTTGCGCGCCGCCACGATCACCAGCGCCTGGCGGCCTTCCATTCGCAAGCCCGCGGCCGGCGGCGGGATCCAAGACGCGTGCGTGGCTGTGCTGCGTTTCTTCCGGCGCCCACGGACGCAGGCTCGCTCAGGAGCAGGTCCAAACGCCGCGCTGGACGGCCTTGTGCTTGACGGTCCGCTTGCCCCAAACGAAGTGGCAGTCGGGATAATCGTCCTCATAGAAAGGATAGGGATCGTAATCCCCGTACCACGAATACGGATAGAGATCGGGTCCGACTCCGCGGCCATGGAAACCGCGAATCCCGCGCAGCCCACCATGGAGCTCGCGGCCGCGAAATCCGCCGCCGCCGCGTACGAAGCCGCCAGCGCCCATGTGCGGCATGCCTACGCCGCCATGCGCGATTCAGCCCCTCCTGCGTGAGCGGCCGGGGCGCCGTTGGCGAGATTTGCCGTCCCAAATGCCGAACAGATGAAAACGACCGCCACATTGCTTATGAGCCTATGCATCGAAAACCCTTCCCACGAACGTCATTCACCCCAACGTCATTTACACGGAACGCGGACCCCTCGGGGCGAGGATGCCTCAAGCGCATTGATATTCATCAACTGCTTTGCCGCTGGCGCTCGAGCCATATAATCGAGGAAAAACAGTGCCCGTAGCGCGGCATTTCCAAACCATCGAGGGGTGTGACTTTTAAGACACGGAAGCGCATTACCTTTCTCTCACGACCGCCGGGTCCGGCCGCGCTTCGCGACCGATCCAAAGCGCGCAACCGCTTGCGGAAATCGGCCGGTCCGGAGAAGCAATTTCCTTCGATCGGCTGCTCGATCAGATCGAAAGGATTCGACGGGGGAAGCGCCCATCCGCCAAAAATATTTCAAAATGGCGCAACCTAGGAAGTCTTCCCCCGGGGGCCTAAGCGGGCGTGAGGATTGTGCGAAGTTTTATCTTGCGTTATTTCCTGTCTGGTGCTGGCGGAGGCGTCAGCGCGAGCGCAAGACGCGACGTGGGTGGGTACAACATGGTCGACGACAATGCTGCCGACCGGAACTGCGACATTCGGTACATCAAATGTGACCTCGATTACCCTTCAGTTGCAGATCGATTTCCACGCAAACATCCTCGAAATATCGTAACACGACCTCCAAGCATTCAAGTCGTAGATATTGGTTCAAATGCGCTCGCATGAAAGACGTACACCGACGATCGATCTCGGCGTGCTTGCGTCGGCCTGCGACTGTACAAACCTACTCGCCTTCATTCTATTTGAGGATTATCTGCGCGCCGCGCTGGGCGGGGGCGGCGGTCCGGGGGGCCTCGTGCATCAGCGTCGCAGCGCGTTACCGTCCGCCATCGCGCTCGCCGGGATAGTCTCACTTGCACTCGGCGTTGCCGGCCCCGCGCAAGCCGCGACTTGTACCGCTACTGATACTGCGAGCCTGAGCACTTGCATGCCCTACCGTGGCGAACGGGGATCGCATCGTCTTTAATAACAGCATCGCACTGACCGCCGATCTGCCCGCAATACAAAAGAGCATCACCATCGAGGGCGCGAACTCCACGCTCTCGGGCAGTAACCAGTTTCGCGGGTTCTTCGTCGGCGCGTGGACTCCTGGCACGACTACGCAAGCACCGGTCACCGTTTCTATCCAGGACATTACGATTCAGAACGCCAAGGCAGCGGGCGGCATGGGCGGCAGCGGTAATGGAGCCGGTGGAGGCGGAGCTGGCTTGGGGGGCGCGATTTCGTCGCCATCTCGCCAATGTAACGGTGAGCAACGTATCACTCACGAGCAACAATGCGGTTGGCGGCGACGGCGGCATTGGCATGTCGGGAGTGCTTACTGCGGGCGGCGGCGGCGGCATGGGCGGGAGCGGTGGGGCGTCAGCAGGCGCGGCCGGCGGTGGCGGCGGGGGGCTGGGCATCGGCGCGAATGGCGGAGCAGGCGGTCCCAACAACGGCTCATCGGGTCTTGCTACCGGTGCTGCGCCGGGCGGCAGCGGCGCCGGAGGCTCCGGCGGCCCCAACGGCGGCGGCGGCGGAGGAGGTATTGCGGGCGTGGGCGGGGGTGGGGGTGGCGTCGGCGGCGGCATGGGCATCAACGCGGGTCTGGGCGGTTTGGGCGGAGTTGGCGGCGGCGGCGGCAGCGGGGGCAATGGGGGGACGGGTGGCTTCGGAGGAGGCGGCGGGCTCGGGACCAGTTGGCGCACAGGGTGGCTTCGGAGGAGGCGGCGGAGGCGCTCGTAATGCCGGCGGCATAGGCGGTGCCGGCGGATTTCGGTGGCGGCACCGGCGGCTCGGGCGACGCCAGTGGCGGCGGCGGTGCTCTGGGCGCCGGTGGAGCGCTGTTCGTTCAGTCGGGCGGCAGCGTGACGCTCTCGGGTCCGCTTACGATCAATGGCAACAGCGTGACTGCCGGCAGCGGCAACAGTGGCGGCACCAACGGCTCGGCGTTCGGCTCCGGCCTGTTTCTCAGCGGCAGCGGCACGATCACCTTCTCGCCAGTCAGTCGCAGAATGTGTCCGACGTGATTGCCGACGAGTTCGGCAGCGGCGGCTCCAGCAACAACAAATGGTCGCTCGCCAAAAACGGCTCCGGCACCCTGACACTCTCCGCCGCTAATACGTATAGCGGCGCCACGGCGATCAACGCCGGCACGCTCATTCTCACCGGCACCAACACTTACACCGGTGGCACCACGATCTCGGCCGGCACCCTGCAGATCGGCAACGGCGGCGCCAGCGGAA
Organism: uncultured Alphaproteobacteria bacterium; assembly: GCA_963725185.1. Classification (GTDB taxonomy): domain Bacteria; phylum Pseudomonadota; class Alphaproteobacteria; order Rhizobiales; family Xanthobacteraceae; genus VAZQ01. The sequence goes on along the minus strand of CAVRXO010000005.1, from coordinate 441,939 downwards.
CGATTGTGGGTAGCGTAACCGACAACGGCACCTTCGCCGTCAATCGGTCGGACACTTATACGTTCGGCGGTGTCATCTCCGGTGGCGGCGCCTTCCAGCAGCTCGGTACCGGCACCACCATCCTGACCGGGGCCAACAGCTATACCGGCGGCACTACGATCTCGGCTGGCATTTTGCAGATCGGCAACCGTGGCACCAACGGAACGATCGTGGGCAACGTGACCGACAACGGCACCTTCGCCATCAATCGGTCGGACACCTACACGTTCGGCGGCGTCATCTCGGCTGGCGGCGCCTTCCAGCAGCTTGGCCCCGGCACCACCATCCTCACCTCCACCAATACCTACACGGGCGCCACCAGCGTCAATGGCGGCGTGCTGGAGGTCGACGGCTCGATCGCGACATCGAGCCTCACCAGCGTGAACAGTGGCGGTACGCTCACCGGGGCCGGCACGGTCGGCGACACGCAGATCAACAACGGCGGCACGCTTACCGGCACGGGAACGGTCGGCAACGCGCAGATCAACGGCGGCGGCACATTTGCCCCCGGCGCGGTGGGCGGGCCCGGCACGGCGCTGACGGTCAGCGGCAATCTCGCCTTCCAGTCGGGTGCGCTCTATCTGGTGCAGCTCAGTCCAACGAACACCACGAGCGCCAAGGTTTCCGGCACCGCCACGCTCGCCGGCAGTGTGCAGGCGGTGTTCGCGCCTGGTAGCTATGTGACGAAGCAATATACCATCCTGCAATCCGCCGGGTTGAGCGGAACGTTCGGCGCGCTCAGTACCAGCAACCTGCCGTCTGGGTTTGCCACGAGCCTGAGCTACACCAATACCGATGTGATTCTGAACCTCACCGCAGCGCTAGGCATCGCCGGCTTGAGCGGCAACCAATCAAACGTCGCCGGCGGGCTCAATAATTTCTTCAACGATGGCGGCACGCTGCCGCCCGGCTTCCTCAACGTGTTCAACCTGTCGGGCGCGAGCATCGGCAACGCGCTCTCGCAATTGTCGGGCGAGGCCGGCACCGGCGCCCAGTCGGTCGGGATCGAGATGATGAACTCGTTCCTGTCGCTGCTGCTCGATCCGCATCCCGATGCCGGCGGCGGCCGCTTCGGCCCGGCAGTGCCGTTCGCGCCCGAGCGCGAAGCGTTCACCCCCGAGGTCGCCGACGCCTATGCCAAGGTGCTCAAGGCCCCGCCGCTGCGCAGCGGTGTCGGAGCCGTGCCGGAGGCCTCGCGGTACAGCGTCTGGGGCGCGGCCTATGGGGGCGCCAACAGCACCAGCGGCGATCCCGCCGGCATCGGCAGCCACGACACCACCAGCCACACCGGAGCGTTCGCGGCCGGGCTCGATTACCGCCCCGCGCCCGACACCGTGGTGGGCTTCGCGCTTGCCGGCGGCGGCGCCTCGTGGTCGCTGGCGGCCGGCCTGGGCGGCGGACGTTCGGACGTGCTGCAGGCCGGCGCGTACGGCGCGCGGCAATTCGGCAATGCTTATCTCGCGGGCGCGCTCGGCTATTCTTCGTTCTGGACCACCACCAATCGCACCGTGACGGTGGCGGGCGCCGACCAGCTCACCAGCATGTTCGATCCGCAGGGCATCGGCGGCCGGCTGGAAGGTGGCACCCGGGTGAGCCTGACGGCGGCCGATCTCACCCCCTATGCGGCGCTGCAGGCGCAGAGCTTCTTCGTGCCGGCCCATGGCGAGAGCGCGACCTCCGGCTCGCCGCAGTTCGCGCTCGCCTACAATGCGCAGACCGCAACCGCGGTGCGCAGCGAGATCGGCAGCTGGGCCGAGCACGCGTTCCGGCTCCCCGACGGCAGCGGGCTCAAGCTGTTCGGCCGCCTCGCCTGGGCGCATGATTGGCAGAGCAATCCCGCCCTTGGCGTCACGTTCCTCGGCCTGCCGGCCGTCAGCTTCGTGGTCAACGGCGCAACGCCGCCGAGCGATCTTCTGCTGCTCACCGCCGGCGCCGAGTGGCGCTGGCACAACGGCTGGACGCTGCTCGGCAAGCTCGACGGCGAGTTCGCCGACCGCTCGCAGACCTATACGGGCACCGCCAAGCTGCAGCACATATGGTGAGCGGCGGCGCGACGGCTTCGCGGCATCTGCTACGCCCCGATCGTGCGAGCGCTACGCGCTGGCAAGATATTGGGCAATCTTGAAACGATTGTCGTAAAGTTGCTGGAAGGGCTGTGTTTCCGCCAGCGAGACGGCAAACCGCGGCGTGGTTGCCATGCCGTCCGGGCCGACATGCAGGGCAATCAGAAATCGCTTCTTCTTGATGAGGGTCCATTGCAGGCCGCCGCCGCCCATCGGATATTGTATGTTGGGCGCCGCAGAAGCATCGTGGCGTGTTTCCGGGATGACCTTGGCAATACGGTTTGGTCCGGTGATGGTGACAGAACTCAACACTTGCGCCTGCAGCTTCTTGTAACCGTCGGCACCGCGCTCGGCCATGATCTGATCATGAACGCGCGGCCGCAGCTTGTCGGCCGCGCCGGTGGCAGCCGGCAATCCAAGCCGCCCGCCCGACCGCAGCGTCGTTCCCGAAAATTCAAAGTCTCCGACATTGAGCGGGCTGTAGAGGAGGACCATCCAATAACCGGCCGCCAAACGGGCGGGGTTGAAGCCTGAAATTCTGCGCCAGCGAAGCGGGCGGGCGCGGCCCGAGCCAGTTCAACGTGGTCACGTCGCCCTGGAAGTCCTCGAACTGTCCAACCGGCTTCATGGCTTCCCCCCTCGAATATCCGCCGCTCCAATCAGGACAACCGATCATATCATGCGGCAGGGCCGCCGGGGAGAAAGACCGCCGGCAGCGCCTGGCATCGGCCCCCTCAGGTCCGGCCCGGGATACGGCAGACATTGAGCAACGGCTCACCGGCGGCAAGGCGCGCGAGGTTCTGGGCGGTTTCCCGCCCTCCGCTCCAGCTTGCTTGCTTTTCCCGCGCGCGGCGACTACCTAGCCGCATCCCAACCGAGACCCGAATATGGCGAATTCCCGTGCGCCGAGGGTGAGCTTCGTCTCACTCGGCTGCCCCAAGGCGCTGGTCAATTCCGAGCGCATCATTACCCGGCTGCGCGCCGAAGGCTATGAGCTCACCCGCGCGCATGCCGGCGCCGACCTCGCGATCGTCAATACCTGCGGGTTTCTCGACAGCGCGCAGGAGGAGTCCCTCGCCGCCATCGGGGCAGCCCTCGCCCGAAACGGCAAGGTGATCGTCACCGGCTGCATGGGGGCCGAGCCCGAAAAGATCACCGCCCGTTATCCGGACGTGCTCGCCGTCACCGGGCCGCAGCAATACGAGAGCGTGGTCGATGCGGTTCATCGAGGTGGCGCCGCCCGGCATGATCCGTTTCTCGACCTGGTGCCGCCCGAAGGCATCAAGCTCACGCCGCGCCACTACGCCTATCTCAAGATTTCGGAGGGCTGCAACAACCGCTGCACGTTCTGCATCATCCCGAAGCTGCGCGGCGATCTCGTCTCGCGGCCGGCCGCCGACGTGCTGGGCGAGGCCGAGCGCCTGGTGGCGGCCGGCGTCAAGGAGCTCCTGGTCATCTCGCAGGACACCTCCGCCTACGGGATCGATCTCAAATATGCGGCGAGCAGCTGGAAGGGACCGCGAGGTCGCCGGCCAGGTTCGTCCCGCTGGCGCGCGCGCTCGGCGAGCTCGGCGTCTGGATCCGCCTGCATTATGTCTATCCCTATCCGCACGTGGACGAGGTCATTCCGCTGATGGCGGAGGGCAAGGCCCTGCCCTATCTGGACGTGCCGTTCCAGCATGCGAGCCCCGACGTGCTCAAGCGCATGAAACGCCCGGCCGCGCAGGAAGAGACCCTTGCGCGCATCCGGCGCTGGCGCGACATCTGCCCCGATCTCACCATCCGCTCGACCTTCATCGTCGGGTTCCCGGGCGAGACCGAGGCCGACTTCCAGCTGCTGCTCGATTGGCTGGCAGAGGCCGAGCTCGATCGGGTCGGCTGCTTCCGCTACGAACCGGTCAAGGGCGCGACCGCCAACGATCTCGCCGCGCCGGTGCCGGCCGAAGTGAAGGAAGAGCGCTGGCATCGCCTGATGGCGCACCAGCAGTCGATCTCGACGCGCCGGCTCAAGCGCAAGCTCGGCACCCGCCAGCAGGTCATCATCGACGCGGTCGGGCCGACGGTGGCCAAGGGCCGCAGCAAGGGCGACGCGCCGGAGATCGACGGCACCGTCTATGTGAAGAGCCGTCGGCCGCTGCGCGTCGGCGAGATCGCCACCGTCAAGATCGAGCGGACCGACGATTACGACCTGCACGGCACCGCGGTCGGGTTCTGAGTAGGGCGCAATCGCTTTATTGCGCCGCTTGGCGGGGCCGCTGGATTGCGCCGTTTGGCACGCCGATGGCGCAATAAAGCGATTGCGCCCTACGATGCAGAGATTGGAACGGTCACGGCTCAAGGTCGGGACAAATACGAAGCGTCCTCGCCCACGACCTTCACCACCGCGCTCGTCAAGGTCGCCAGCTCGTCGGGCGAGATCGTAAAGGCCGGCGTGAGATACACGGTAGAGCCGAACGGACGGACGAAGACGCCCTCGGCCGACGAAGCGAGCCCGCATCGCATCGAGATCGTCGATGCGGTCGAGCTCGACGACGCCGATCGCGCCTTGCACGCGCACGTCCTTGACGCCGGACATGCCGCGGCAGGGCGCCAGGCCCTGCTCCAGCGCGGCCGCGAATGCCGGCGACCTGCTGCAAGCGCGGCTCGCTGCTCGAACAGATCGAGCGACGCATTGGCGGCCGCGCAGGCGAGCGCATTCGCCCATATAGGTCGGCCCATGCATCAGGGCGCGCGCCGGATCCTCCGACCAGAAGGCTTCGAACACCTTGGTGGTCGCAACGGTGGCGGCAAGCGGCAGGGTTCCGCCGGTGAGCGCCTTCGAGAGCGTGATGATATCGGGAACCACGCCGGCCTGCGCAGGCGAACAGGCTGCCGGTGCGGCCGAAGCCGGTGAAGATCTCGTCGAAGATCAGCAGCAGATCATGGCGGTCGGCAGCCGCGCGCAAGCGCCGCAGCACCGCGGCGTCATGGAACCGCATGCCGCCCGCGCCCTGCACCAGCGGCTCGACGATAATGCCGGCGATCTCGCCGGCGCGGCTCGCGAGCAGGCGGTCGAGGGCAGCCTGGCTCGCCTCCTCGCGCGGCAGGTCGAGGATGAAATGCGCGCGGCAGCAAACCGGCGAACAGCGCATGCATCCCGGCTCGGGATCGCACACCGCCATGGCGCCGGTGGTGTCGCCATGATAGCCGCCCTTGAAGGCGACGAAGCGGGTGCGGCCGGCGATGCCGCGGTTGAGCCAGTACTGCACCGCCATCTTCATGGCGATCTCGACCGCCACCGAGCCGGATTCGGAAAAGAACACGCGGTCGAGATCGCCCGGGCAGCAGCGCCGCGAGCCGCCGTGCCAGCGTCAATGCCGGTTCATGGGCGAGCCCGCCCGAACATGACATGCGGCATCATGGCCAGCTGGCGCTCGACCGCGGCGCGGATATGGGGATGGTTGTAGCCGTGGCAGGCGGTCCACCATGAGGCGATGCCGTCGATCAGCTCGCGCCCGTCGGAGAGGACGATGCGGGAGCCGTGGGTGCGCTCGACCGGCAGCGGCGGCCGCGCGGTGCTTCATCTGCGCATAGGGCAGCCAGATATGGTCGAGCCCGGCGCCGTACCAATCGGGGGGATGCCCGGGGGTGATCCGACCGGATGAGCGGTGCTTCCATTCCACGGCGGATGCGTTCATTTTGGTTGGCACAACGACATGAGCACTCTAGCACCACCCGAATGCGGCAACTCTCCTCTGGCGCCGCTCGAAAGCCGGAGGCCATGCGCTCGCTTGACGAATTCGCCGCCGCCAAGCTCGACGAGCTCGAGCGCGCCAACCTGCGCCGGGCGCTCGTCGAGACCACTCGTTTGGACGGAATCTGGGCGCTGCGCAACGGCCGCCGCCTGCTTTCGTTCTCGTGCAACGATTATCTCAACCTGTCGCAGCATCCGGGCATCAAGGCGGCGGCGATCGAGGCGCTGCAGCGCTATGGGATCGGCAGCGGCGCCTCGCGGCTGGTCACCGGCAATCATCCCTTGTTCGCCGGTCTCGAGGCCAGGCTCGCCCGCCTGAAGCAAACGCAAGCCGCCTGCGTGTTCGGCTCCGGCTATCTCGCCAATATCGGGATCATCCCGGCTTTGATCGGGGCGCGCGACCTCGTGCTCATGGACGAGCTTGCCCATGCCTGCCTGTGGGCCGGCGCGCGGCTTTCCCGCGCCACCGTGATCCCGTTCCGCCATTGCGACCTCGCCCATGTGCAGGCGTTGCTCGATCAGCATCGCACCCGCCACGCGCGCGCCTTGATCGCGACCGACGGCGTGTTCTCCATGGACGGCGACCTGGCGCCGATCGCCGCCTTGGCCGCGCTCGCCGAGCGCTTCGATGCCTGGCTGATGACCGACGATGCCCATGGCATCGGGGTGGTCGGCGGCGGACGCGGCTCGACCTTTGCGCCGCAGGCCATGGCCGATGGCGTCAAGGCCGCCGTGCCGCTGCAGATGGGCACGCTGTCGAAGGCGATCGGCGCCTATGGGGGATATCTGTGCGCCTCGGCACCCGTCATCGAGCTGATCCACAACCGCTCGCGCAGCTTCGTCTATTCGACCGGCCTGCCGCCCGCGATCGTGGCGGCCGCCGCGGCAGCGCTTGACCTCATCGAGGCCGATCCCGCCTATGCGGCCTTGCCGCTCGCCAAGGCGCGATCGTTCACCCGCCGCGTCGGCTTGCCGGAGGCGGAAAGTCCCATCGTCCCGCTGATCGTCGGGGACGCGGAAGCCGCCCTGCGGGCCTCGCGGCTGCTCGAAGCCGAAGGCTTCCTGGTCATTGCCATCCGTCCCCCGACCGTGCCGGCGGGCACCGCGCGCCTGCGCTTCGCCTTCACGGCCCAGCATCCCGACGCGGAGATCGATCGGCTCGCCGAGATCGTCCGCGACCGCATCCTGGCCGCCGCCCCGCAGGCCCGCTCGGCGATCCAAGCCGATCCCGCACACGGTCGCGGGCGATGAGCGCGATCTTCGTCAGCGCCACCGGGACCGATGTCGGCAAGACCTTCGTGACCGCCGGGCTGATCCGGCATTTTCTCGAGCAAGGCCGCGCCGTCGATGCCATCAAGCCGGTGGCGAGCGGATTCGACCCGGCCGCGATTGCGGCGAGCGACTCCGGAGCGCTGTTGGTCGCGCTCGGCCGTCCGCTCACGATCGCGGAGGTTGATCGCATCTCGCCCTGGCGTTTTGCCGCGCCACTGTCGCCCGACATGGCGGCCGCGCGCGAAGGCCGCGCCATCGATTTCGAGAAGGTCGCCGACTTTTGCCGGGCTGCCATGGCGGGGCGTCGCGGCCATCTCATCATTGAAGGCATCGGCGGCATCATGGTCCCGCTCGACCAACGCCACACCGTGCTCGACCTGATCACGCAGTTGCGCGTGCCGCTGCTGCTGGTGGCCGGGACCTATGTGGGCACGATCAGCCACACCTTGACGGCGCTGCAGGTCCTGGCCCGCCGCAATCTCGACGTCGCGGCGGTGGTCGTCAGCGAGAGCGCGGGGAGCGCCGCCGCCCTTGCGGAGACCGTGGCCACGATCGCGCGCTTTTCGGATTCGCTCGACGTGATCGGCATTCCCCGCCTCGCCGATGCCGCGGCCCCTCACCCGGCCTTCGCCGCCATCGCGCAGCTGTTGTGATCACGATCCATCCGACGAGGGCATGAGGCAATCGCTCTCATCCGCTCATTCCCGCGGACGCGGGAATCCAGACTTTGCCAAATCGCACGAACGTTCAACGGGGCAAAGGCTGGGTCCCCGCGTCCGCGGGGACGAGCGGGTGGAGAAACTCCGCAGCTACGGAATGAGGATGCTCGATCCGGTGGTGGCGCGGTTTTCCAGGTCGCGGTGCGCTTGGGCGGCGTCCTTGAGCGCGTAGCGCTGGTTGATCGGGATCTTCACCTTGCCGCTTCCCACCACACTGAACAGATCATTGGCGATCGCCAGCAGGTCCTCCCGCTTGGCCGCATAGGTATTGAGCGTGGGGCGGGTGGCGAACAGCGAGCCCTTGGCCTGCAGCAGATTGATGTTGAAGGCCTCGATCGAGCCGGAGGCATTGCCGAAGCTTACGAACATGCCGAGCGGCTTGATGCAATCGAGCGAGGCCGGGAAGGTCTCCTTGCCGACGCCGTCATAGACCACCTCGCATAGCTTGCCGCCGGTGATCTCCTTCACCTTGGCGACGAAGTCCTCCTCGCGGTAGAGAATCGTGTGATGGCAGCCATTGGCCTTGGCGAGCGCGGCTTTTTCCTTGGTACCGACCGTGCCGATCACGTTGGCGCCGAGCAGGTTTGCCCATTGGCAGGCGATCAGGCCGATGCCGCCGGCCGCCGCATGGATGAGCACGTTCATGCCGCCGCGGACCTTGAAGGTCCGGTTCAGCAGATATTCCACCGTCATGCCCTTGAGCATCATGCCGGCGGCCTGCTCGTAGGAGATCGTCTCCGGCAGCTTGACCGCGCGCTCGGCCGCAATGAGCCGCTCGGCCGCATAGCCCCCGAGCGCCGAGACATAGCCGACGCGATCGCCGACCTTGATCTCGGCGACGCCTGGGCCGACCGCCACGACCTCGCCGGCGCCCTCGTTGCCGGAGACGAACGGCAGCGATTGCGGCGGCGGCGGCGGATAAAGCCCGGACCGGAAATAGGTGTCGATATAATTGACGCCGCTGGCATGCTGCTTGATCCGGACCTGGCCCGGTCCGGGCGGCGGCACTTCGATATCTTCATAGGTGAGCACTTCCGGACCGCCCGTCTTGTGAACCCGCACTGCCGCAACCATGAATCGCTCCCTTTGAACTGCCGCGTGACATTTGCCGTGTTGGATTTGGGGTGCCCCGAAACCGCCGACGGTATCGTGTTCCAGCCCGATCGCAGGATCAAGCAGGCCAAACCTTGAAATGCGCGTATGGCGAGGACGCCCCCCGGTGCCTTCGGATCGGCTGAAACAGCCGCAATGTCAACGCTTCTCGGTGAGCCCGACGCCGACAAAATAGGCCGCCAGCGCCAGCAGCGCGGCCGTGACCACGGCGCCCGGCGCGAACGAATGCGCCAGCGCATAGGCTGCCAGCAGCGACCACAGAACGAGCGCTCCCATGCTCACCATTCGCAGCCGGGCGACGCGAAACGGATGCAGGAACTTGAACGGCACGAAAGTGAGGACCGCGAACAGCGCAACAATTCCGGCGGTGAGCCCAGGCGCCGGCTTGAGGACGAACAGGTAGAAGGCCACCACGTTCCAAAGGGCCGGAAAGCCTCTGAAGTAATTGTCCGCGGTCTTCATGCGGCGGTCGGCGAAATAGATCGCGCCGGTCATCACGATGACGATGCCTGCCGTCGCGCCAAGCCATGGCGGCAGCAAGCCGCCGGCGGCGATCGCGTAAGCTGGAACGAACACATAGGTGACGAAATCGACCACCAGATCGAGGATCTCGCCCGACCAGCGCGGCACCAGCTCCGTCACCTTGACCGCGCGTGCGAGCGTGCCGTCGATGCCATCCACGATGAGGGCGACGCCGAGGCAAAGAAACATCACATCAAAGGCGCCGCGCACCGCCGCGAACAGCGCGATGAGCGCCAGGCCGGCCCCGGAGGCGGTCAAGACGTGAACCGATAAGCCTCGAACATAATTCAGCAATGTCAATATTTTGGCTCCATTTCTCAACTCGGATAGTCAAGGCTTGACGGTGCCGTCTGACATATTCGAATTCGAGCCTGCGGATGTGTCAATGAAGGATGCAGCGACCCAGCGGCGACCCCATGCAGCATCCAGGCGCCAAGCAGGTGATCTTGCCATGAGCAGCATTGCATGAGCGGAAAATCGGTCGAGGTGGTGATCGTCGGCGGTGGGCCGGTGGGCCTCATGGCGGCAATCGCGTTGGCGGACGCCGGCGTCGAAACGGCGCTGGTCGCCCGGCCCGCGGGCGCGCCCGACAACCGCACCACCGCGCTGCTCGCAACCTCCGTCACTGCGCTCGACACGCTCGGCGTCTGGCCGCGCTGCCGCGATGGTGCGGCACCGTTGCGCGTCATGCGCATCATCGACGATACCGGACGTCTGCTGCGCGCCCCGGAGGTGCATTTTGACGCCGGCGAGATCGGGCTCGACGCCTTCGGCTACAATATCGAGAACAGGTTCCTGCTTGCTGCGCTCGAGGTCCGCGCCCGTGCGCTGGCCACGCTCACCTTCATCGAGGACCAGGCGCAAGCCGTCGCCATCGAGGATAGCCGGGTCACGGTCGAGCTCGAGCACGGCAGTCCTGTCGCCGCCCGCCTGGCGATCGGTGCGGACGGACGCCAATCTCTGTGCCGGCAGGCCGCCGGCATCGCGACCGAGAGCCGGCGCTACCCGCAGACCGCCCTCACCTTCAATCTTGGCCACCAGCGGCCGCACCGGGACTGCTCCACCGAGTTCCATACGCAGACCGGACCGTTCACCCTGGTGCCGCTGCCCGGGCAGCGCTCGAGCCTGGTGCTGGTGGTTGCTCCGGAACAGGCGGCGCGCATCGCCGCGCTGGCCCAGGACGAGCTCGCGGCCGAGATCGAACGGAGATCCCATTCGATCCTGGGCAAGATCGCACCCGAGCCCGGGCGCGGCGCGTTCCCCCTGGGCATCGAGACCGCGCGGCGCTTCGCCGTCGCACGCCTGGCGCTGGCCGGAGAAGCCGCCCACCTGCTTCCTCCGATCGGCGCACAGGGCCTCAATCTCGGCTTGCGCGATGCCGCCACGATCAGCGAGCTGGTGGTAGCGGCGCGCCGCGACGGCGGCGATGTCGGTGCGAGCCGATCTCGCCGAGCGCTATGACCGGTCGCGGCAAGCGGACGCGACCAGCCGCGCGCTCGCTGTCGATCTGCTCAATCGCAGCCTGTTGTCGGACTTCCTGCCCCTGCAGGGCGCGCGCGGCCTGGGCCTCTTTCTCATGGAGCATATCGGACCGCTGCGTCGTGCCGTCATGCGCGAAGGCGTTGCGCCGGCTGCCGCGCAGCCGCGCCTGATGCGCGGTGAGGCGCTCTGATTGCCCAACCGAATAAGGGCCTGACCGGGTACCAGAGTATCCGACTTGGCTCATAATTTGCTTTAATGAACTGACTTGCATTGGACATTCCGACCGCGCGAGTCGGGGGACTGCCGGATGAAGCTGCCACGCGATTTCTTCAAGCCGCTGGCTGTCGGGGCGCCGCCGCCGCTGCGCGAGCTGCCGGTGCGGCTCGAGCGCATGATCCATTTCGTGCCGCCCCATATCGAGAAGCTGCGCCTGAAGGTGCCGGAACTGATCGCGCAGGTCGACGTGGTGCTCGGCAATCTCGAGGACGCCATCCCCTCCGACGCCAAGGAGGCGGCACGCCGCGGCTTCATCGCGATGGCCGCGGCTTCCGATTTCGGCGCCACCGGATTATGGACCCGCATCAACGCGCTCAATTCGCCGTGGGCGCTCGACGATGTGGTGGAGATCGTCGGCGCCGTCGGCAACAAGCTCGACGTGGTGATGCTGCCGAAGGTCGAAGGGCCCTGGGACATCCACTACCTCGACCAGCTCCTGGCGCAGCTCGAGGCCAGGCATCGGCTGGCCAAGCCGATCCTCATCCATGCCATTCTGGAAACCGCGCAGGGCGTTGAGAACGTTGCGGCGATCGCGGCCGCCTCGCCCCGCATGCACGGGATCAGCCTCGGCCCCGCCGACCTCGCCGCTTCGCGCGCCATGAAGACCACGCGCGTCGGCGGCGGCCATCCGGATTACAAGGTGGTTGCCGACGCCGCCGGCGAGGGCCGCGAGCGGGCCGCCTTCCAGCAGGATCTCTGGCACTACACGATTGCCAAGATGGTCGATGCTTGCGCGGCGGCCGGCATCAAGCCGTTCTACGGACCCTTCGGCGACTTCTCCGATCCGCTCGCCTGCGAGGCGCAGTTCCGCAACGCGTTTCTCATGGGCTGCGCCGGCGCCTGGTCGCTGCACCCGACCCAGGTCCCGATTGCCAAGAGGGTCTTCTCGCCCGACCCGGCCGAGGTGATGTTCGCCCGGCGCATCGTCGATGCCATGCCGGATGGCACCGGCGCCGTCATGATCGATGGCAAGATGCAGGATGACGCGACTTGGAAGCAGGCCAAGGTCCTCCTCGACCTGGCCCGCCTGGTGGCCGCCAAGGACCCGGACATGGGCGCGCGCTATGGGTTTTAGTCCAGCGCGGAGCTCGCCACCTTGTCCCGGCCTTGAGCCGGGACCGTTACAAGCTCTGAGTTTCGTACGGTCCCGGCTCATAGCGCGGCGAAGACGCGCGTAAACGCGCTAATGGCCGGGACAAGTTGGCGCCGAAGCAAGCGTCAGATCACGGCACTGGCGCCGGGCGCGATCCTGGATTATGCGCATGGGTATGAGCAAAACCCGTATCGCCCGCTTTAAGCTCGGCCAGGTGGTCCGGCACCGGGTATTTCCGTTCCGCGGCGTGGTCTTCGACATCGACCCGGAATTCAACAATACCGAGGAGTGGTATCAATCCATTCCCGCCGAGGTGCGGCCGCACAAGGACCAGCCGTTCTATCATCTGTTCGCGGAAAACGCGGAGAGCGAATACATCGCCTATGTGTCGGAGCAGAATCTGCTGCCTGACACGTCCGGCGACCCGGTCCGCCATCCGCAAGTCGCCGAAGTGTTCGAGAAGAATCGCGACGGCAGCTACCGACCGCGCGTGCTTGTCGCTCAACTGAAAAGCAGGCAACCGAGAAGCAGGCATTAGAGAAGCCGGCATTCTCACGTGGCGAGATGCGAAACGATCCGCTTATTTCGGCGCCGCCTGCTGCTGTTCTGCTGCTTCTTGGCGAACTCCTCCTGCATCTTCTTTTGCCGCTCCTCCAGCACCTTGGGATCGGTCGGCGGTCCGTCATAGGCCTTGGCGAAATCGGGCAGCGGCACCGGCAGGCTGACGGCTTGGCCCTGGCTGTTGATGCCTTGCACCACCAGGCTCTGGCCCTTCTTCAGTTTGCCGATCAGCTCGGCGCTGGCTTCGTAGTCCGCCATGCAGCCGTTGGGAAAGCAGATCATGTAGGGCGCCGTCATCGGCTGGCCTTGATCCACGATCGCCCGCGTGCCCTGCGGGATTTGCATTCCGAGCGGCAAGGTGACCCGGAGGATCTTGCCCTGGGTGCCTTCGGGCTCGATCAGCACCGCCCCGATGACCAGCATGCCGGTATCGATGCGTCCTTCCCTGCCGGTGAAGCAGACTTGCTCCGCACCGGTGTCCTGCCCCTTCAGGCAGACCTTGGTCCAAGGCGTGTAGGTCAGCGGCGGCACCTCGGGCGCACCGGCGCCTGGCGCCTGCGCTTGAGCCGGCGGCTGTTGGGGCGGAGCCTTCGGTTGGGCTTTGGGCTGGGCTTTCGGGGCAGGTTGCGCCGGGGCCTGGGCCTGGGCGGCCCAGCCGCCGATCGCGACGACCGCCATGGCGCTCATCAGCGCCGCGGCAACCGCAAATGCGCGTGTACCCGGCCGAGCGGGCGCGGAGGCGATCCCAACAGTCATCGTTATTTCCTCTTGTTCGTTCGCGCGCGCCGCCCCGAGGACGATCGAACGGCCCCCATCTCGTCTTGTCAAGACGCCGAGAACGGCAGCAGGCAAAGCCGGCTCTGCGCTATCGCGTCGCCGGCTGCTGGCCTTCGAGCTTCTTGCGCGCCTCTTCGGCACGCTTCTGCAGGTCGTCCTGCAGCTTCTTCTGTTGTTCCTCGAATACTTTCGGGTCGGTGGGCGGACCGTCATAGGCCTTGCCGAAATCAGACAGCGGCAGAACCAGGCTGATCGGCTGACCCTGGCTGTTGATGCCCTGCACCACCAGGCCCTGGCCCTTCTTCAGCTTGCCGATGAGCTCGGCGCTCGCCTCGTAGTCGGCCATGCAGCCGTTGGTGAAGCAGATGATGTAGGGCGCGTTCATCGGCTGGCCCTGGTCGACGATGACGCGCGTGCCCTGCGGCAGCTGCATTCCGAGCGGCAAGGTGACACGGAGAACTTTTTTCGTGTCGCCCTCGGGCTCGATCAGCACCGCGGCGACCACCGGCATGCCGGACTCGATGCGTCCGTCCTTGCCGGTGAAGCAGACCTGCTGGGCATTCGCCTCCTGCCCCTTCAGGCAGAACTTGGTCCAGGGCGAATAGATGAGCTGGGGCTGCTGAGCCTCGGCGGCCGGCGCTTGTTGCTGCGCTTCAGGCGCACCCGGCTTCGCCGGCGCGCCCTTGGGCGCTGCCGCCGGTGGCCGGACGGGACCTTTCGGTGCCGGGGGCGCTTGAGCAAAAGCAGCCGTACCGCCGACCGCCATCCCCAGCAGCGCGGTGGTCAGCGCGAACGCCAATGCGCGGGCACTCGGCCGGGATCCTCCGGACGCGATCCGAACATTCATGACAGAATCCTTTTGCTCCCCGCTCCCGAGCCACCCCGGCCGTGTCGAAGCGGGCACCCCTATTGTCTGGCTGTGTCGGCACCAAATACGGCAGGAGCGTGACGCCTGCGGCCCCCTAATACCTCAATTACCGTGCGCAATAAAGTCGGCCACAAATAATAGTGATAAGAGGAATGCCGACTCTCGCATGCGCTCGAATCGTCCGACGGCTTGACCGATTTCAAGCGCATGACCGAATTGGCTTACCCTAATTTGGACCGCCGCCTGTGACCCCCTCTGCCCCTCGGCCGCTCCGCGCCACGCGATCGTCCATCGCTGTCGTCGGATTTCTGGCGCTCGTCCAGGGCATGAGCGGTTTGCCGGCCGCCCGCGCCGGCGAGGCCCGTTATGCCATCGCGATGCATGGCGAGCCGGCTCTGCCCGAAGGTTTCAGCGCCGCCACGCTACGTCAATCCCGATGCCCCCAAGGGCGGCCGCCTGGTGGAAGGCGTGCTCGGCAGCTTCGACAGTCTCAATCCATTCATCGTCAAGGGCCTCGCCGCGCAGGGCATTCGCAGCCCCTTCGTCAGCGGCAGCAACGTGATCAGCGGCTATGTGGTCGAAAGCCTGATGGCGCGCGGCTATGACGAGCCGTTCACGCTCTACGGCCTGCTGGCTCGCACGGTCGAGACCGACGCCGCCCGCAGCTACGTCACCTTCACCCTCGATCCGGCCGCGCGTTTTTCCGACGGGCAGCCGGTGACGCCGCAGGATGTCCTGTTCTCCTGGCAGCTCTTGCGCGACCACGGCCGCCCCAACCACCGGCTCTATTACGGCAAGGTCGCGCACGCCGAGATCGTAGGCGAGCGTGCCATCCGCTTCGATCTCGCCGGCAGCAACGACCGCGAGCTTCCCCTCATCCTCGGGCTGATGCCGGTGCTGCCCAAGCACGCGATCGATCCCGACACCTTCGAGGAGAGCTCGCTTGCGCCGCCGATCGGCAGCGGGCCCTATGTGGTCGGCAAGGTCGAGGCCGGCAAGAGCGTGACGCTCCGGCGCAACCCCGATTATTGGGGACGCGAACTCGCGATCAATCGCGGCTTCTGGAATTTCGACGAGATCCGGTTCGACTATTACCGCGACGCCAACTCCTATCACGAGGCCTTCAAGAAGGGGCTATTTGATGTGCGCACCGAGACCGATCCCGGGCGCTGGCAGACCGACTACGACTTTCCGGCGGCGCGCGACGGCCGCGTGGTCAAGGAAGCGTTCAGCAGCGGCCTGCCGAAGGCCAGCTCCTTCTACGTCTTCAATACGCGCCGCCCGGTCTTTTCCGACATTCGCGTGCGCCAAGCGATCGCGCTCCTGTTCGACTTCGAATGGATCAACCACAATCTGTTCTTCGACCTCTACCAGCGCAGCGGAAGCTATTTCGAGGGCTCCGAGCTGTCGGCGCGCGGGCGGCCGGCCGGCGCGGCCGAGCGGGCGCTGCTGGCGCCGTTTCCCGACGCGGTTTCCCCCGACGTGCTCGACGGCACCTGGTCGCCGCCGGTGAGCGACGGTTCCGGCCGCGATCGCACCCTCCTGCGGCGCGCGCTCGAATTGCTGTCGGCGGCCGGCTATGAGCTGCGCGGCGGCGAATTGGTGGAGGCGCGGACCGGCAACCCGCTGACCTTCGAGATCATGGTGGCGATCAGGAACGATACCCAGGACGAGCAGCGCCTGGCGCTGATGTTCGCCAGCAACCTCAAGCGCGCCGGGATCACCGCCAGGGTGCGCCTGGTCGATGCGGTCCAGTTCGAGACGCGGCGGATCGCCTTCGATTTCGACATGATCCAAAACCGCTGGGATGAATCGCTCTCGCCCGGCAACGAGCAGGCTTTCTACTGGAGCTCGGCTGCCGCCGATCAGAACGGCAGCCGCAACTACATGGGGGTCAAGAGCGCGGCCGTCGATGCCATGATCGGAGCGCTGGTCCGGGCGGAAACGAGAACCGATGTGGTGGCGGCGGTGCGGGCGCTCGACCGCGTGCTGATCTCCGGTGCCTACACGGTGCCGCTGTTCCATCATAACGACGAATGGGTCGCGTCCTGGACGCGAATCCGGCATCCTGCGGCGACTTCCATATCGGGCTTTCTGCTCGAAACCTGGTGGCAGCAGCCGAAATGAAGCGCAAACCGCAGGCCTTGTCGTGATCCTCGACGACCTGTCTCAACTCGCCAATACGGGCGTCGACGCCACCCTCGACGATCTCTTCCGGGCGGCGGCCGCGCGACGTCCCGATGCCACCGGCGCTGGTGGATCCGCCCAACCGCGAGCGCTTCACCGACGGCGCCGCGCGGCGGCTGACTTACGGCGAGGCCGATCGCGTGATAGCGGCCATCGCGGGACGGCTGCGCCAGCTGAATTTGCACCCGGACGCGATCGTCGGCCTGCAAATGGCCAACACGGTCGACAGCGTGCTCGCCTTCTTGGCCGTGCTGCGGGCCGAGCTGATCGCGATGCCGCTTCCGCTGTTGTGGCGTCGCGCCGATGCGGTCGGCGCGATCCGGCGGACCGGCGCCAGCGCGCTGATCGTGAACGGCCGCATCGGCGCGACCGACCACTTCGACCTCGCGGTCAATGCCGCGGCCGAAGCCTTTACGGTGCGCCATGTCTGCGGTTTTGGAGCTCATCCACCCGACGGCGCGATCGCGCTCGACGATCTCTACGCGGCGGCGCACAGCGGCCCGGCCGCCGCAATCGCGAGCGAACGGGCGGCTTCGCTCGGTCGGAGCGCCCATCTGGCGGCCGTCACCTGGGATGTGGCGGCTGACGGAGCGTTCCCGGTCGCACGCAGCGACGCCCGGCTGATCGCCGGCGGGCATGCCGTGCTGCTCGAGAGCCGGCTCCCGCGGAATGCGGTCATCCTCTCCACCATGCCGCTCGGCTCGTTCGGCGGCATCGCGATGACCTTGCTGCCCTGGCTCATGACCGGCGGCACGCTGGCGCTTCACCATCCCTTCGACAACGCGACCTTTGCGCAGCAATGCCGCGACCTTCATTGCGATGCCGTGGTCGTGCCGGGACCGCTCAACGCCCAATTGGCGGCGGCCGGCTATCTCGCGGCGGCGCATGATCTCAAGGCCGTGCTGGCGGCCTGGCGCGCGCCGCAGCAATTGCGACGCGCTCCCGACTGGCGGGAATCCGTTCCTTTGGTCGACGTGCAGCTGTTCGGGGAAATCGGCCTGTTCGCGGCGCGGCGCCAAGCGGATGGAAGGCCGACGCCGATCCCTCGCGCTCCGGTGCGGTCGCCCGCCGGGGCGCTCGCCGTCGCCGAAATTGCGACCACCGCTCATGGCACGATTGCGCTGCGCGGCCCCATGGTGCCGGAACGCGCGTTCCCGCCGGGAGCGGAGCGGACCTCGCTCCCGCATCTCGCAGTCGCGGCGGACGGCTTTGTCGATACCGGCTATGCGGGCGAGGTCGGCCCCGGCACCACCACCGTGATGGTCAGCGGACCGCCGCCCGGCCTGGTGAGCTTCGGCGGCTATCGGTTTGCGGTCGGCGAGCTGAGCAGCATCATCAAGAGCCTCGACCGCAGCGGGACGCTGGCGGTGCGTCCTGATCCGCTCGCGGGGCAGCGCTTGGCTGGCACCGCCGCCAACCGGGAGGCAATCCGGATGGCGCTGCGCGGAATCGGCGCCAACCCGCTGCTGGTGGAGGCCTTCGCCACGCCCGCCGCCGACGCGCGGCGCTCGGCTTGAGCCGCCCGGCTGCGCAGCGTTGACCAGGCATTAACAGCGCTTGCGTTAGGATCGCGGAGTTGTCCGCTGCCTCAAACGCGTATCGCCATGGCATTGCTAGGTCCTGTAGTCGTGGTCGCCGAGCATCCGGCGGCCGATACCGTCGAGGCGCTCAGCACGGCCGGCGCGTTTCCGATCGTCGAGGCCAATTGGGCCGACGCGGGCGCCGCCATCGACGAGATTCAGCCCTGCGCGATGCTGCTGGCCGAGCCGGACCCTCCGCGCGATCCCCTTTTGGCCCAAGCGCTGGGCGCTCGCATCGAGGCCATGAGCCTGCTCATGCCCGTGCTGGCGCGCCTTGGCGATGACGGCGTGGTCCCGATCCCATATGCGTTGGCGGTTTCGGTGCAGGATCCGATGAATCGGCTGGTCGCCCGGCTGCGCTCGGCGCTGCGCATTCGCAATCTGCATGCGACCGTGCTGCGACGCTCGGGAGCGCCGGCACTGCCCGGCCAAGAATCCGCTGGCGTATCCGCCAGCGCATGCGCGTTTCCGCTGCCGGGCGGTCCCGATCACTCGACCGTGCTGTGCGTCGGGCGCGGCCGCTTCTATCCGGCCCTCGCGGTCGCGGTCGGCGAACGGGTCGGGCTGATCGGGGCGATGAGCCTGGAGACGGCCGCGCGTTTTCTCAATTCCCGCGACATCGACGGCATCGTCATCGGCGACGGCTTCGGGCCGCGCGTGGTCGAAGCGCTGTTGACGGTGCTGGCCGAGGATGCACGCTTTCGCGACCTCCCGGTCGGCGTGCTGGGTGGCCAGGCGTTGCACGACGACCGGCTGCCCAACCTTATCCAGTTGAACAGCAGCCCCGATCGCCTGGTCGAGCGCCTGCTCCCGTTCGTGCGCCTGCAGGCGTTCGAAGCTCACCTCAAGCGCTTGCTGAAATCGCTGGAGACCGACGGCACCCTCGATCCGGCCACCGGCTTGTTCGCGCGCCATGCCTTCTGGAACGACCTCGATCGCGCCGTGAAGGATGCCGGGACGAACGGCGGCTGCCTTTCGGTCGCCCGCTTCGCGTTCGAGGAGCTGAACGACAGCCGCGCCCATCTTGATGCCGCGCGCCTGTTCAGCCGGCTGGTGCGCAATATCGATTTCGCCTGCCAGGAGCAGGACGGCTCGATCGTGGCGGCCTTCACCGAGACCGACCTGCGCAGCGCCCATGTGGTTGCCCGTCGCATCGCCAGCATTCTCAAGAACACCATGCTGTCTCCCGATCACGACCGCACCGCGATCAGCCCGACGGTCACGCTGGCAACCCTCAAGCCGACCGACAATCTCAGCACCCTGGTGGCCCGGGTCGGAACCTACCCCAAGGTTGCGACCCGCTGAGGGCGACACTACGTTAGCTCGGCCGGCCTTCGGAGGGATCGGCGGAGGGAACGGTCATGTCCGCAAGCTCGAGCCTCGCCATCGATGTGATATCCGACGTCGTCTGCCCGTGGTGCTATATCGGCAAGCGGCTCCTGGAGCGGGCGATCGCGCTGAAGCCCGACATTCCCGTCGAGGTCCGGTTCCGGCCCTATTTCCTGAACCCCTGGGTTCCGCACGAGGGCATCAGCCGGGAAGAATACCTCACCGCCAAGTTCGGCTCGGTCGAGCGCTACAACAGCAACAACAACCGGGTGGTCGAGGCGGCCGCCGCCGTCGGGCTGAGCTACAACCGCGACCGGATCAAGCGCCAACCAAACACTCTCGATTGCCATCGGCTCATTCTATGGGCCGGACAGGTGGGCAAGGCGGCGGCGATGAAACAGCGGCTGATGGAGCTCTATTTCAGCGAGGGCGGCGACCTCACCCAGCCGGAAGTCCTGGTCGCGGCCGCGGTGGATTGCGGCCTCGATGGCGAGGACGTGCGCGCGCTGCTGGCAAGCGAGCAGGACGTCGATACGGTCGAGCGGGAAGCGCAGTCCGCCAAGGATGCCGGCATCGACGGCGTGCCCTGCTTCATCATCGGCGGCATGATCGCGCTTAGCGGGGCGCAGCCGCCCGAGCAACTCGCCGCCGCAATCGAGCGCGCCGCCGCCGAGCACGCCAAGCGGGTGGCGGCCGAATAACCTGGCGGCTCACTTCGCCAACCGCACCGCGATCGCCAACAGCGCGCTCGCCGCCGTCCAGGAACCCAGCACGCGCACGCCGATTTGCCGCCAGTCGCGCGCCATGCGGGCGGCGACCTCGATCACCAGAGCGAGCGCGATCGAGGCGCCGAGCCCGGTTCCGATCAGCATGAACACAGCCTCTTGAAGGGAAATCACCTCAGGAGGCGAATCGAGCGCAATGGTCGCGCCCACGACCGCCGCGAGCGGGCCGAGCACCAAAAGCGGCAGCCGGAATGCCGCCGCCACCAGCGCACCCGCGATGGCAACCGCCGCCAGCAGAACAGTGGCAGCGGGCGTTTCGCCGACCGCAAGCGCAAGCGCGAGCAGCCCCGCCGCCAGCGCCAGTGCAAACACCACCATCGGGAGCGGTCGCCTGCTCGCGGGTTGCTGTCCGAGCAGGAGGCCAAGCCCGAGCAGCGCAAGCCCGTGAGCGGGCGTCACCACCGGATGCAGCAAGCCATGATAGAAGCCGCGAAGGGCTTCGATAGCGTGCGCCGAAGCCGGATCGCATTGCCAAAGCACGGCTACGGCGGCAATCGTAGCCCGGGTGAGGCAGAGCGAAGTCAGCGAAGGATTTTCACGTGACGAATCCACCGCGCTCTCGGCCGCACCTCCCCCTGAAAGGGGGAGGTCGGATCGCGTAGCGATCCGGGTGGGGGTCCCGCCACAAGCGCCGAATCTCCGGGAAGACGAGACCCCCACCCGGCGCCTTCGGCGCCACCCTCCCCCTTTCAGGGGGAGGGAATTGGCAACGCCGTGCCAAACAACAAAATTCAAATGCGAGCGCCTGCGGGTAAATCCAACTTGCGTGCGCCGACTCGTCGGCTCCGTGCGGGCTACTGGCCAAACGGCCACTTCATGCCGCCTTGGCGGGAGCCGCCAGCCGCGCCAGGCTGCGCAGGATCGCCATGGTTCCCTTCAGGCGCTGCTCGGGATTTTCCCAGTCGTCGAAGAACACCACTTTCATGTCGGGCCGCACCTTGGCGTCGGGTCCGCGCTCACGGATGAAGCCGATCAGCCGCTCCGGATTGGCGAAAATATTGTCGCGGAACGAGATGACCGCGCCCTTGGGGCCGGCCTCGACCCGCTCCACATTGGCGCGCCGGCACAGCGACTTGATGGCCACGATCTGCAACAGATGCTCGACCTCCGGCGGCGGCGTGCCGAAGCGGTCGCTGAGCTCGGCCCCAAACGCCTCGATGTCCTGCTCGTCCTCGAGCTCCGCCAATCGCCGATAGAGCGCCAGCCGCACCGGCAGGTCGGCCACATAGGTCTCCGGGATCATCACCGGCATGCCGATGGTGATCTGCGGCGACCACTGATCGGCGACCGGCGCGCTGATGCCGGCCTTGAGGCTGGCGACCGCCTCCTCCAGCATCTGCTGATAGAGCTCGTAGCCGACCTCCTTGATGTGGCCGGACTGCTCGTCGCCCAGGAGATTGCCGGCGCCGCGGATGTCGAGATCGTGGGAGGCGAGCTGGAAGCCGGCGCCGAGCGTATCGAGCGACTGCAGCACCTTGAGGCGGCGCTCTGCCTGAACCGTGATCTTGCGCTCGGCCGGCAGCGTCAGCAGCGCATAGGCGCGCACCTTGGCGCGCCCGACGCGCCCGCGCAGCTGATAAAGCTGGGAGAGGCCGAAGCGGTCGGCCCGATGCACGATCAGCGTATTGGCGGCCGGGATGTCGAGGCCGGATTCCACGATCGAGGTCGACAAGAGGACGTCGTACTTGCCGTCATAGAAGGCCGACATGATGTCCTCGAGCACCGCCGAAGGCATCTGCCCGTGCGCGACCGCTACGCGCATCTCGGGCACGCTCTTGTCGAGAAAATCCTTGGCGCCGGCCAGATCCTCGATGCGCGGGCAGACATAGAAGGCCTGGCCGCCGCGATAGCGCTCGCGCAGCAGCGCTTCGCGCACCACCAGCGGGTCGAACGGGGCAACGAAGGTGCGCACCGCCAGCCGATCCACCGGCGGCGAGGCGATGATCGACAGATCGCGCACGCCGGTCAGCGCCAGCTGCAAGGTGCGCGGGATCGGGGTCGCGGTCAGCGTAAGGACATGCACCTCGGCGCGCAGCTGCTTGAGCTTCTCCTTGTGGGCGACGCCGAAATGCTGCTCCTCGTCGACGATCACCAGCGCAAGGTCCTTGAATTTGACGGCCTTGCCGAGCAGCGCATGGGTGCCGATCACGATATCGATCTGGCCGTCGGCGATGCCCTTCTTCACGCGCGCAAGCTCGGCCGGCGAGACCAGCCGCGAGGCCTGGCCGATCTGGACTGGAAATCCGTGGAAGCGTTCGGTGAAGGTCTTGGCATGCTGGCGCGCCAGCAGCGTGGTCGGCACCACCACCGCCACCTGCCTGCCGTTCATCGCCACCGCAAAAGCGGCGCGCAGCGCCACCTCGGTCTTGCCGAAGCCGACGTCGCCGCAGATCAGGCGATCCATCGGCCGGCCGGAGGCAAGCTCCTTGAGCACGACGTCGATCGCCGCCTGCTGGTCGTCGGTCTCCTCGTAGGGGAAACCGGCGCAGAACTCGTCGTAAGGTCCATGCTCGGCGACCAAGCGCGGCGCCTCGCGCATCTGCCGCTCGGCCGCCACCTTGATCAGCTCGCCCGCGATCTCGCGGATGCGCTTCTTCATCCGCGCCTTGCGGGTCTGCCAGGCGACGCCGCCGAGCCGGTCGAGCTCGGCGCCGGTCTCCTCCGAGCCGTAGCGCGACAACAGCTCGACGTTCTCCACCGGCAGGAACAGCTTGTCGCCGCCCGCATAGTGGAGCTCGAGACAGTCATGGGGCGCGCCGGCCGCCTCGATGGCACGCAGGCCCACGAAGCGGCCGATGCCGTGATCGACATGAACCACCAGATCGCCGGCCGCGAGACTCGTGACCTCGGCGATGAAGTTTTCCGGCCGCCGGACCGCCCGCCGCGGCCGCACCAGGCGATCGCCCAAAATGTCCTGCTCGCTGATGAGGGCGGCTTCGGCGGTCTCGAAACCGCTTTCGAGCCCGAGCACCGCGAGGCCCACCTGCGCGGCCGGCAGCGCTGAGGCCGCCGGCCAGGACGGCACCGGGCTGAGATTGGCGAGGCCGTGATCGGCCAGCACGTGGCTCATGCGCTCGCGCGCGCCTTCGCTCCACAAGGCGATGACCACGCGCTTGCGCGCGGCCTGCAGCGCCAACGCGTGCTGGGTGACCGCCTCGAACACGTTGCGGCCGGGCTCGTTGCGCTCGGCGGCGAAATTGCGGCCCTGCTTGGTGCCGGCGTCGATCACCGGCCCCTGCTCCTGCGGCACCGCGAACGGGGTCAGGCGCGCCAGACGCAGCGCGGCCAGGCGCTCGCGCCATTCCGGCTCCGGCAGATAGAGCCGCTCCGGCGGCAGCGGATGGTAGAGCGGCCCGGAGCCGCGCTGGCTGAGCGCCTGCTGGCGGGCCTCGAAATAGTCCTTGATCTGCTCGGAGCGCTCGTGCGCCGCATCGTCGATTTGCGGCTCGAGCACCACCGGGGTGCCCGGCAGGTAGTCGAACAGCGTGTCGAGGTGGGCGTGGAACAGCGGCAGCCAGTGCTCCATCCCGATATGGCGGCGTCCTTCGCTGACCGCGTGGTAGAGCTGATCGTCGGGCGTCGGCGCCCCGAAGGCTTCCACATAGCCCAGGCGGAAACGCCGGATGGTCTCGGTGGTGAGCTGAAACTCGGCGACCGGCACCAGGTCGAGCGCATGCAGCTGATCGGTGGTGCGCTGGCTCTCGGGATCGAAGCTGCGGATCGATTCCAGCGTGTCGCCGAAGAAGTCGAGCCGCACCGGCTCGGCCATTCCGGCTGCATAAAGATCGATGATGCCGCCTCGCACCGCGTACTCGCCCGCCTCGCGCACGGTGGCGGTACGGGAAAAGCCGTTGAGCTCGAGCCAGCGCGTGATGCCGTCCATGTCGAGCACGTTGCCGGGGGTCACGGCGAGCGCCTGGGTGGCGACCAGATCGCGCGCCGGCACCCGCTGCAGCGCCGCGTTGATGGTGGTCAGCAGCACCGAGGGCCGGTCCCGCCCTTTCAGGCGGGCGAGCCGCGACAGCGTCGTCATCCGCTGCGCCACCACGCCGGCATGGGGCGACGAGCGGTCATAGGGCAGACAGTCCCAGGCCGGGAATTCCAGCGCCGCAAGGCCCGGGTCGAAGAAGCCGAGCGCGCGAGCGAGCGCCGCCATGCGCGGGCCGTCCCGGCACACCACCAGCAGGCTGGTGGCCGGCGCGTCGGCCCGCGCCGCCACCGCGCGGGCGAGATCGGCGACGATGAGCCCTTGGGCACCATCGGCAACGTCCGCCAGCGTCAACGGACGCCCGGGCCGCAATAGCTCGGCAGGAGACTGCGCCATGCTTACCGCCCGCCGCCGCCGGAATTCATGTGGAAGTCGCGCAGATCGCGAAACAAGGCGCTGTCGAAATCCGGCGGCACCGCTTGCTCGCCCGTGATCCAGGCCAGCAAGTCGCCGTCCGCCACATCGATCAAGCGTTCGAACTCGGCGATCTCGCCCTCGCTCAGGTCGGCGACCCTGGCGTCGGCAAAGCCGCCCATGATCAGGTCCATCTCCCGCATGCCGCGATGCCAGGAGCGGAACAAGAGCTTGCGGCGGCGCGGATCCAGCCCCTCGCTCGAACGCGTCGTCCCGGTCATGGGTTCCTCATCTGCCTACCGGCGCGGATCAAGCACGCCAACGCCAAAAGCCCGGACGTGCCGGGCGCTGGTCATATAGTCGGGGTGGTCCGCAATGTCAGCAAGCAGGGCCCGCGCAGGCGCGCCATTCAGCCATTAGAATTCGGAAATTCGGGACCGCGGCCCCAGTTGCGGCGGACTTGCGCCGTCAGTCGCCCTCGCCGGGCTTGGGCGAAAAGAGTTTTTCGAATTTGTCCGGCACGTCCTCGAACTGCTTGGCGTCCGGCGCATGCGGCTTCATGGCCGTGATGTTCGGCCAGATCTTGGCATATTCGGCATTGACGCCCAGCCACTTCTCGAGCCCCGGCTCGGTATCGGGCTTGATCGCGTCGATCGGGCATTCGGGCTCGCAAACCCCGCAGTCGATGCACTCGTCGGGGTGGATGACGAGCATGTTCTCGCCCTCATAGAAGCAGTCCACCGGACACACTTCGACGCAATCGGTGTATTTGCATTTGATGCAGTTGTCGTTGACGATGTAGGTCATGGCTCACTCCGGAATTGATTAGGTGATCGGCGCATCGATCTCGCGATTCTTGTGTGGTCGGCGCTCTTTATCCTGGCCGTAGCCTCGACCTGCACGAAACTCACCCACCCGCCCTTGCGCATGGGCCGGGGGATGCGTACAACCTCAACCATACTTGAGGTCAAGAGGCGATTTATGAACGAGGCCGATGGCGGCAGGATTCACGCCGAGCTCAGCGTCGGAGAGGCGGCAAAACGCAGCGGCGTGGCGGTTTCGACCCTGCATTTCTACAAGTCGAAGGGGCTGATCCGCAGCTCGCGCAGCCGCGGCAACCAGAGGCGTTATCAGCGCGGCGTGCTGCGGCGTATCGCCACCATCAAGGTGGCGCAAAAGGCCGGCATCCCGCTCGCGACCATCCAGCAAGCCCTCGCCGCGCTGCCCGAGGATCGCGCGCCGACGCTGGAGGATTGGCGCAAGCTCTCCACCGCGTGGAGAAGGGAGCTCGACGGCCGGATCCGGAAGCTCACGCAATTGCGCGACCGGCTCGACGATTGCATCGGCTGCGGCTGCCTCTCGATGACCACCTGTCCGTTGCGCAATCCTTCGGACGAGCTCGCCGAGAAGGGCGCGGGCCCGCGGCTGCTCGAGCAGGCCTAAGTCGGCTCGCCCGGTGTCGGCTCACCCGGTGCCGGCTCACCCGGTCTTGCCGACCACCGCCGACTTGTAGTTTCCCGCCGGCGTGTGAAACGCCACGTTGAAGCGGTTCCAGCTGTTGATCGCCACGACCGCGAGCGTCAGCTGGGTCAATTCGGCTTCGTTGAACTCCTTGCGCGCCGCGTCGTAGACGGCGTCCGCGACCTCCTGGTGCTCGAGCCGCGTGACCGCCTCGGCCCATGCGAGCGCGGCCTGCTCCCGGCTGTTGAACATATGGGGGACCTCGCGCCACGCGCTGACCATATAGAGACGCTGCTCGGTCTCACCACGGGCACGCAGATCCTTCGAATGCATGTCGAGGCAGTATGCGCAGCCGTTGATCTGCGATACGCGATAGTTGACGAGATCGATCAGTTGCGGGGGAAGACCGGTCTTCTCGACCGCCTGGCTGAACGCCAGCATGGCCTTGAAAGCGTCCGGATAAGCCTTGCCGTATTGCAAGCGCGATTGCATCAGAACCTCCTTGGATGGGCACTCCCCGCGCGGCGGCGCGAGCGCCCAGGTTGCAGGTGCGCCGCGGTGACCGAGGAATGGAGCAGGAAAAACCGACGCACGGCTGCTTTTGTTCCCGCCCTGCCTCACGAGCCCTATTGAATTACCGGCAGGCCGGGCCGAAAGCCCCAGGCGGCGCCCGGCGCCACGGCGGCCAGCGGTTTGCGGCACCGGTATGATAGAGAGAATTCAAATCCCCGCCCGGGCACCCGAATGCGGCCTGCCGACCTCAATCCGCTGTTTGCGCCGCTGACCAGCCTCGCCGGGGTGGGGCCGAAGCAGGAAAAGCTGTTCCAGCGTCTCACCGGACGCGGCGAAGCGCCGGTGCGGGTGATCGACCTGTTGTTTCACCTGCCGTCCGGCACCATCGATCGCCGGGCGCGGCCCAAGCTGCGCGATGTGGTGTCCGGCCAGGTCGTCACCGTGGCGGTGAAGGTCGATCATCATCGGCCGCCGCCGCCGCGGCGCGCGCGCGCCCCCTACCTGATCTATGCCAGCGACGACACCGGCGACATCGTGCTCACCTATTTCAAGGCGAGCAAAGACTATCTTGAGAGGCTCCTGCCGGTCGGAGCGGTGCGCTACATATCCGGCACGGCGGCGATCTATGACGGGATGCTGCAGATGGTGCATCCCGACCGCGTGGTCAGCGAAGCCGACCTCGCCAAGCTGCCGCTGGTCGAGCCGGTCTATCCGCTGACCGAGGGTCTTGGCCTCAACCAGGTGCGGCGCGCCGCCGATTCCGCCATCGCGCGGCTGCCGGGCCTGCCCGAATGGCAGGACCCGAGCTGGCTCGCGCGCGAGCGCTTTCCGGACTTTGCGCAGGCGCTGCGCATCCTGCACCGGCCGGCCGAGCCGGCCGACGTCCTGCCCGAGCACCTGGCCTGGTCGCGGCTCGCCTATGACGAGCTGCTGGCCGGCCAGGTCGCGCTCGCGCTGGTGCGCGCGCATTTGCGCCGGCCCGCCGGCCGGGCAACGCCGGGCACCGGCCACCTGCGGAAAAAATTGATCGAGGCCCTGCCCTTCTCGCTCACCTCGTCGCAGACGCGCGCCGTCGCCGAGATCATCGCCGACCTCGCCAAGCCCGAACGGATGCTGCGCCTGCTGCAGGGCGACGTCGGCTCGGGCAAGACCGTGGTCGCGCTGCTGGCGGCCGCGGCTGCGGTCGAGACCGGCCGGCAGGCCGCCCTGATGGCGCCGACCGAATTGCTGGCGCGGCAGCATTTCAACACCGTGGCGCCGCTGGCGGCGGCAGCCGGCATCAATGTCGCCATCCTCACCGGCCGCGAACGCGGCGCCGAGCGCACCGACATCCTCAACCGGCTCGCCTTCGGCGAGATCCATGTCCTCATCGGCACCCATGCGGTGTTCCAGGAGGAGGTCGCGTTCCGCGATCTTGCGCTGGCCATCGTTGACGAGCAGCACCGCTTCGGGGTGCATCAGCGCCTGGCGCTCGCCCGCAAGGGTGAGGCCGTCGACGTGCTGGTGATGACCGCGACCCCGATCCCGCGCACATTGGTGCTGACCTATTTCGGCGACATGGATATTTCCGAGCTGCGGGAGAAGCCGGCCGGACGCAAGCCCATCGATACGCGCACCGTCCCGCACGAGCGCTACGAGGAGGTGGTCGAAGGGGTCGGCCGCGCGCTCGCCGAGGGCCGCCGCGTCTATTGGGTCTGTCCCTTGGTCGAGGAGTCGGAGAACATCGACCTGGCCGCGGCCGAGGACCGCTTCGCCGCGCTGCAGGCCCGCTTCGGCGCGGCGGTCGGTCTGATGCACGGCCGCATGAAGGGCGCCGACCGGGATCGCGTCATGGAGCGTTTCGCCGCCGGCGAGACCCGGCTTTTGGTCGCCACCACCGTCATCGAGGTCGGCGTCGACGTGCCGCAGGCAAGCGTGATGGTGATCGAGCACGCCGAGCGGTTCGGGCTCGCGCAGCTGCACCAGCTGCGCGGACGCATCGGCCGCGGCGCCGAGCATTCGAGCTGCCTCTTGCTCTACAAGGCTCCCCTCGGCGACACCGCCAAGGCGCGGCTCAAGATCATGCGCGAGACGCAGGACGGCTTTCGCATCGCCGAGGAGGACCTGGCGCTGCGCGGCGAAGGCGACGTGCTGGGCACCCGCCAATCGGGCATGCCCGCCTTCAAGGTCGCCCGCGTCGACGTGCACGGCAAGTATATCGGCGCCGCCCGCGACGATGCAGCGCTCGTGCTGGCGCGCGATCCCACGCTCAGCACGCCACGCGGCGAGGCGCTGCGCCACCTGCTCTATCTGTTCGAACGCGACGAGGCGGTACGGCTCATTCGCGCCGGGTAGGCGGGTTCGCTTTAACCCGCCATCCAGGCCGAGATGGCGGGTTAAAGCGAACCCGCCCTACGGCTCACTTCACCGGCTCGACGCTGCGGCGCGGTTGCGAGGAGCGCGCGCGGGCGATGTCCGCCAACGCCGCCAGCTTCTTCTGCGGATCCTCGCCCGACTGCGCCATGCCGGCCGACATCAGCAGCGTCATCGCGGTCTCGACCGTGATGTCGAGATCGATCACGTCGCGGCGCGGCAGATAGAAAAAGAACCCGGTGGTCGGATTGGGCGTGCAGGGCATGAAGGCCGAGACGTGCTCGGCCTCGGGCAATCGGGCCGCGATGCCGGCGCCCGGCGGCTGCGAGAGGAAGACCAGCGACCACATTCCGGGCCCCGGGAACTCCACCAATCCGACGCGGCGGAAGCTCGAGCCGGAATTCGAGAACAGCGTCTCGAAGATCTGCTTGAGGCTCTTGTAGATCGGCCGCACCACCGGCATGCGGTTCAAGATGGCCTCGCCGGCTTCGACCAGCGTGCGCCCGACCAGATTGGCAGTGAGAAAGCCGAGTACAGTGAGCGCAAGAAACGCGATGATAAGACCGGTGCCCGGAATATGGACCGGCAGGTAGGTCTCCGGCCGATAGGCCGCCGGAATGAACGGCCGCACCAGGTCGTCCACCCAATTGATGAACCACCAGGTGAGGTTTGCGGTGATGAACAGCGGGCCCACCAGGACCAGCCCGGTCAGGAAGTAATTGCGGATGCGGCTCATCATGCCGCCACCATGAAAGGGGACCGCCGGCGGCAGCGGACGGGGCTCAGGCTCGGCGGCCGGCGCCGCCGGACCGATACCCGGATTTCGCTCAAATTCGCTCATGCAATCCACGTCTACGGAATCGCCGCCCGGCAATGATGCAGACTACCTGTTTGCGCCAGCGCGGGCCAGTGCGACAACGTTGCGCCGCCTTGACGGTTCACTCGACCGTCACCGACTTGGCGAGATTGCGCGGCTGGTCGACGTCAGTGCCCATGACCACCGCGGTGTGATAGGCCAGCAGCTGCACCGGGATCGCATAGACCAGCGGCGTCACCGTCGCCGCCATATCGGGCAGTACGATCTTGAAGGCCGATTCCACATGCGCCTCGTGCGCGCCCTTGGGATCGGTGACCAGAATGATGCGGCCGCCGCGCGCGGCGACCTCCTGCATGTTGGACACCGTCTTGTCGAACACCCGGTCGTGCGGCGCAATCACGATCACCGGCATGGTCTCGTCGATCAGCGCGATCGGACCGTGCTTGAGCTCGCCCGCCGCATAGCCCTCGGCATGAATATAGGAGATTTCCTTGAGCTTGAGCGCCCCTTCGAGCGCGATCGGATAGCTGGTGCCGCGCCCGAGATAGAGGACGTCGTGACTCTTGGCGAGCTCGCGCGCGAGCTGCTCGATCTGCGGCTCCAGCGCCAGCGCCTGCGCCATGTGGCGCGGCACCTCGATCAGCCCCTGCACGAGTTTGGCCTCGTCGGCCTGCGAGAGCACGCCGCGGGCGCGCCCGGCCGCAACCGCCAGGGCGGCCAGGACCGCGAGCTGGCAGGTAAAGGCTTTGGTCGAAGCCACCCCGATCTCGGGGCCGGCCAACGTCGGCATGACCACGTCGCTTTCGCGCGCGATGGTCGAGGTCGGCACATTGACCACCGAGATCACATGCTGCTTGTGCTCCTTGGCATACCGCAACGTCGCCAAGGTGTCGGCGGTCTCGCCCGATTGCGAGACGAAGATGGCGAGCCCGCCCGGCCCCATCGGAACCTCGCGGTAGCGGAACTCGGAGGCGACATCGATCTCGACCGAAAGGCGGGCAAAGCGCTCGAACCAGTACTTGGCGACCAGCCCGGCGTAATAGGCGGTTCCGCAGGCGGCGATCGAGATCCGCTCGAGCGCGCGAAAGTCGAACGGCAGCTCCGCCGGCAGCGCCACTCGCCCGGCCGACATGTCGAGATAGTGGGCCAGCGTATGGCCGACCACCTCGGGCTCTTCGTGGATCTCCTTCGCCATGAAATGGCGATGGTTGCCCTTGTCGACCAGGAACGAGGAGGCAGCGGATTTCACCACCGCCCGCTCGACCGTCGAGCCCTTGGCGTCGTGGATCTCGACGCCCTCGCGGGTGAGGATGGCCGCATCGCCGTCCTCCAGATAGGCGATCGTGTCGGTAAAGGGGGCGAGCGCGATGGCATCCGAGCCGAGATACATTTCGCCCTTGCCGTAGCCGACCGCGAGCGGCGAGCCCTTGCGGGCGCCGATCAGGAGGTCATTCTCGCCCTCGAACAGGAAGGCGAGCGCGAACGCGCCGCGCAGCCGCGGCAGCGCCGCGGCCACCGCGTCGACCGGCGAGCGGCCGTTGTTCATCTCGTCGGTCACCAGATGGGCGATGACCTCGGTATCGGTTTCGGTGCCGAATTCCGCGCCCTTGCCCTCCAGCTCCTCGCGCAGCTCGCGGAAATTCTCAATGATGCCGTTGTGCACCACCGCCAGCCGTTCGGTGGCATGGGGATGGGCGTTGGTCTCGTTCGGCTTGCCATGGGTGGCCCAGCGGGTATGGCCGATGCCGCTCAGGCCCATGAGCGGCTCGCTGCGCAGCTTGGTTTCGAGATTGCGCAGCTTGCCTTGGGCGCGCCGGCGCGTCAGCCGCCCTTTCTCCAAGGTGGCGACGCCGGCGGAGTCGTAGCCGCGATATTCGAGGCGCCTGAGCGCGTCCACCAGCTGCTCGGCGACCGGCTCGCGTCCGAGAATGCCAACGATGCCGCACATCGACTTAGCCTCCTCTGCGCGCTGATCATGGTCCCGGTATTGGTGTAGGTGGCACGAATGCTGGCAAGGAAATCACGATACGTGTCAACTTGTGACAATTAAGGCTAACGCGGTCAAAGTCGAACGGACACAACGCGTTCTACCATCTCGCATCGACCCGCTTCCCACGGGAATATTCCACCTGCGCCTTCGCGGACTTTCTAGTCCGCCGCCGGACTCTTCTTCTTGGCCGCCGCCTTGAGGCTGCGCAGGCGCGCGGCGCGGTTTTCCTTGATGACCTGCCGGCTGCGTCCGATGGCGAGCGCGTCCGGCGGCACCTCGTGGGTGATCACCGAGCCGGTCGCCACATAGGCGCCGTCGCCGATCTTGACCGGCGCGACCAGGGCCGAATTCGAGCCGATGAAGGCGCCCTTGCCGATATCGGTGTGGTGCTTGGCGGCGCCGTCGTAGTTGCAGACGATGGTGCCGGCCCCGATATTCGCGCCGGCACCAACCCGCGCGTCCCCGATATAGGCCAGATGATTGGCCTTGGCGCCGGCCTCGATGACGGCTTCCTTCACCTCGACGAAATTGCCGACGTGCACGTCCTCGTGCAGCCGCGCGCCCGGCCGCAGCCGGGCGTAAGGCCCGACCAGCGCGCCCTTGCCCACATGCGCCCGGTCGAGATGCGAGAACGAGCGGATCACCGCATTGTCCTCGACCGTGACGCCCGGGCCGAACACCACAAAGGGCTCGACCACCACGTCGCGGCCGAACTTGGTGTCCGCCGACAGAAACACCGTCTCCGGCGCCACCAGGGTCACGCCGGCCGCGAGCGCTTCGCTGCGCAGACGCTGCTGCAAAGCCGCTTCGGTCTCCGCCAGCTGCGCCTTGGTGTTGATGCCGCGCACCTCGTCCTCCTCGGTCTCGATGGCGACGGCCTTGAGATTCATCGCCCGGGCGATCGCGACCGCGTCGGTGAGATAGAACTCGCCTTTGCGGTTATGGTTGCCGATTCGCTCCAGGATCGCCAGTGCGGTTGCTCCCGCGAAGGCCATCAACCCGCCATTGCAGAGGCCGATCGCCCGCTCGGCCGCGCTGGCATCGAGCTCCTCGCGGATGGCCGCGAGCTCCCCGCCTTCCAGCACCAGCCGGCCATAGCCGGTCGGGTCGCGCGGCCGAAACCCCAGCACCGCGACCGCGGCGCCTTGCGCGATGGCGTCCCGCATCCGGCGGAGCGTCTGCGGCCGGATCAGCGGCGTGTCGGCGAAAACGACCAGAAGATCATCCCCCCGCCGCGCAATGGCCGCCTTGGCGGCCAGAACCGCATGGGCGGTCCCGCGGCGATCGGCTTGCACGAAAATCTCCGCGCCCGGCCAAACCCGCTCGGCTTCCGCCGCCACCGCCGCCGCGGCTGGCCCGATGACGACGGCGGCCGAGATGTCGCCCGCCTCGCGGACCACGCCAAGCACATGCGCCAGCAGCGAGCGGCCGGCGATCTCGTGCAGAACCTTGGGCCGCGTGGCGCGCATGCGGGTGCCCTCGCCGGCTGCGAGTACGACTGCAAGGCAAGGCTTATTGACCATGGGGCCCTCTAAGTCTCCCAGGCTCGTCTTATCCGAGGCGGCCGCGGCGGAAAAGCCGGATGGCACGCCAAGCTCATGCCAAGTCGGCACCAATTCGGCCGACGGCCAACCCAAAATGACGCGAATCTGCTAACGTTTTCAACGCAGTGATTCGCGCGCGTGCGACGGCACGCACCAGCGGGTGGGACAGGTGGGAAATGGCGGAGCAAGCACTTAGCGCCAAATGGAACGCCGAAGTGCCGCGCCGCGGCATGCGGGCCCTGTGGCGGCTGGCCATCTGGGGGGGACTAGCCACCTTCGCGCTGTTTGCCGCGGTCCTGTCCGCCTATTCGCACGGGGGAGCGGAGCGCCGGATGGCTGCGATAATTCCGAGTCAAGGAACCGCCGCCGCGGAATCTCGATCGGCCGAGAGCACGGAGGAAACACGGCGCTTGGCGGAGACCGTGCGCTCGCTCGCCGTCGACCGCGATCAGCTCATCACCCGCATCGCCGCGCTCGAGCACAATCTCGATGGCATCACCGGATCGATCAAGCGCGAGCGCGCCGGTCTACCCTCCCCGTCCCCGCTGCCGAACGCCTCGGCCGCAGCCGGCGCCGCCCCGCTCGCGCGGCCGGAAGTGGCGCCTGCGCCGACGACGGAAGCCGCCGCCCCGACAGTTCCGCCCGCGCCGTCTTCGCCCGTTTCGCAGCCAGCCGGCGTTGCCGATGCTGCTCAGCCCCCCGCATCCGACAGCGGCAACCGTGCCATGGCGTCCGCCTCCAATCAGATGCACGCGACGGCCGTCAGCGATCCGCCCGCGGCGGCAGCCAAGTTGGGCATCGATGTCGGCGGCGGCATCAATTTCGAAGGCCTGCGAACGCTTTGGCGCTCGGCCAAGAACAGCGATCCGACGCTGCCGGAGGAACTTTATCCGGTGGTCAATGTGCGGGAAAACGGCAAGACCCATGCGGCCGAGCTGCGGCTGATCGTCGGTCCGATTGGCGATGCCGAGGAGGCAGCCAGCCTGTGCACGACCCTGGCGGCCGCCCATCATTATTGCCAGCCGGTCGCCTTCGAGGGCCAGCGCCTCCCGCTTATCGATACGGTGCCGGCCAAAGGGGCGCCGACGCATCATGCGGCGCAGACCCCACCGAACGTCCTTTCCGAGTCGCCGACGCACTCCGGAAGATAGCCAAGGCGCGCGCTTGACCGCTCGCGACCTGCCAAGCAGGATCGCAGGGCCGTCGCGTTCCTCTTGTTCTTCATGTTCTTCTTGGCCCCTACGACCCGGATGCAACCGCAGTTGTTCCTGCCGACCGCGCGCCAGACCAATTGGCTTCTGGTGATCGGCTTTCTGGCGCTCGGCGAGGCGCTCTATCTGCGCTACCTCGCGATCGAATACGCGACCGTGGCGCTGGCCTGCCAGGCAGGCCTCGACACCTGGCTATGCGCGACATTCAGGCTGGTGATCATCCTGTTCAATCACTCGGTGTTCGGCTGGAGCGCGCTGGCGGCCGCACTCATCAACCTGTTGCGGCCATCGATCTTATTGGTGTCGATCGCCTTGGCGGCGGCCGGCTTCGGCTTGGTCCTGCACAACGCCGATTTGTCGGGGCTCGCGGTTGCACTCTTGGTGGTCAGCCTGGGGCGTCCCGCGCCCGCGCCAGAATGAATGCCAGCGCGACCAAGCCCGCGCAAAACCACAGCGCCTGCCAATTGGCGATGGTCTCATTGAAGACAATATAGAGAGCGGAAAGACCGAGCAGCGCCGCCGCTGCCATCTCGGCCGCCGGGTACGGGCCCTTCTGATAGCGCCGCAAGAGCGAGACCAGCAGGAACGGGAACACGCCCCCCGTCAACGGCGCGAACGGGAAATCCCGGTAGCGCGGATCGAAGTCGAGCCCGAGCGCCGCCTGCATGGCCAGAACCGCAAGCACGACCAGCAGGATACCCAGCAGAAGCACGAGCGGCGAACGCGGACGCGATGCTTTTCGCCCCAGGGTGGAAGCGAAGCTCGGCATCGTCATCCCGGATACGAGCGCGGCAGCACAAGCCACCGGCGCCGCCAGCGCCACGCAGGCCCAGGCAAGGGAACGCAACCAGTCGCCGCTGCTGAGGCTCTCGAGCGGTATATTCTCTAAGGTCCAGCCGATCAGCGTTCCCGCCACGAATGCCATCGCGGCGATCGCAGACCAGAGGCCGGGCCCCAAGGGGGCCGCGGCAGTTCGGCGTGCCGCCAGGGCGGCGGCAAAGATCGCGGCCGCCAGCGCCACGCCGCCGCCGGCCTGCCAGCGCCACCCAGGGTGGTTGGAGACCGGCGCACCCCAGCTGAATTTGGCTTGGCGATCATAGGCATCGTACAACCCCCAATGCCCCCCGACGGTGCCTTCGAGCTTGCGTTTCCAGGGCTGATCGAAGGCCTCGATAACATTGACCCGGTAGTTGTCGCGCTTGGCTTGCGCCAGCACCTCTTGCACGACCCGCGCCTGGTTGGCGCGCGATGGGAGTGCCCCCTCGCGCATCCGCCCCGCGCTCGGCCATCCGAACTCGCCGATCAGGATTTCGCGGTTCGGGAAGGCGGCCGCGACCTGGCTGCGGATGGCGGCCACATGGGCGGCCGCCGCTTGCACCGGGATCGGGAAATCCTCCCAATAGGGCAGGATGTGAATGGTGATGAAATCGACCGCCGTGGCTATTTCCCGGTAGCGTAGCCAGAACTCCCAGACATCCGCATAGGTCACCGGCATGGTAACCTGCGCTTTCACGGCGCGGATGGTGTTGACGAGATCGGGCGCCGACATCTCCCCACGCAGCAACACCTCATTGCCGACCACGATGGACCGGATCACGTCGGGAAAGCGATGGGCCAGCGCGATCGCGGTCTCGGTCTGGTGACGGCTCAAGTCCGGCAGGCTGGAGAGCCAAAGGCCCAGCATCACCTTCATGCCATGGCGCGCGGCGATTTCCGGGATCTGGTCGAGCCCGTGATCCACCGAATAGGTGCGGATGCAATCGGTCAACGGCTTGAGATGGACAAGGTCCTCCTCGATCTGCCGCGGATCGATCGGAATGTCTGGTCCGAATGGGTCCTGATCGCCGCGAAACGGCGCATAGGACACGCAGGGGATCTTTTCGCCCGCAGCCAAGGGCGAGGCTGGCATCTCGACTGCAGCGCCGAGCCATCCCCAGGCCGCAACGATCGCGGCGGCTGCCAATGCAAAAAAAATGGCCCCAAGGCGCATCCGCGGCCTGCTTCCCCGATGTCCCCCACTCGGCTCCGCTTATCGTGGGGCCGAGACGGTGCCAAGGGGCCATACCGTCTCGGATGCCGTCTCAAAGACCCTCTGTTTGGTACCCGACCGAAAGCGCGCCGAATACCCCCGCACCAGCCGACCATGCTGCACTGCAGTAACCGGCCTGACCGCGGCTCGGCGGTCGGGATCGCCTTCCAGACGGAATTTTTGCGCGGCCCATATTGGCGGTTTGCCAATGTACTGCTTTAATCGATCGCAGCGCGAAGGACGAGACTCCGAGAGGAGCCGCCACGGCGCGCCCATGCCAACCAAGTTGACCGACCGGTCGAGCCGTGCGGCCGCACAGTTGACCAATTTGGGGACGCATGTGGGGGAAACCGGCCGGTGACGGCCCAACAAGATCAGGGAGATCATGCGCCTCGACAGTATGTGTGTTGCCGCAGCCGTCCTCGGCGTGGCGTTCTTGAGCCTCGCCAATCATCCGACCTTTGCCCAGGGCACCGAGCCGAAGGCGACCGAGCAGCGCCCGCCACCCA
This sequence comes from uncultured Alphaproteobacteria bacterium, assembly GCA_963725185.1. Lineage (GTDB taxonomy): Bacteria > Pseudomonadota > Alphaproteobacteria > Rhizobiales > Xanthobacteraceae > VAZQ01. The sequence goes on along the minus strand of CAVRXO010000005.1, from coordinate 404,772 downwards.
ATGGCGAGAACGGCAAGGACGCCCAGAAGAAAACCGAGAAGGTCGACGAATACGTCGAGGCCGAAAAGCTGTTGGGCGGACCGGCGGCGAATCCGGAATGCATGTGGCTGGGTCGTCGGGTGGTCAGCCTGTTGTGGCGCGACGATCTCGACACCGCGTTCCGCCACCTGGACCTTTACGACCGGTTCGGCTGTCCGGCCGGTCACATCCAGACCGCCTTCCGCTGCGTGGTGCGGCAGGGAAATATCGATCCCAAGGCGCCGGACGCTCTCAATGGGCGGATCCATGCCTGCTGGATCAATCCCAACACCGATCCCGTCATCGCGCCACCGGCGGCGGCGTCAGCCGCCGCGCCTTCGCAAGCCCAATAAACGAGCAACTTCGCGCGCGAACGCACTGTTTCTACGCGATTGGATGGAGGTACCACCGACTTACCGTCGTGCGCTCGATCCGACCCGTTGACAATCTGTACGGATGTTCATTTGTCCTCACGAAATTTCTCCATGCGCAGCGCGGAACTATTTTCTTGATGAGTTGTTGTTTGTCTTGAATTCGCCATGACGGCTCGCTATTTTTTCAACGCCTCTGATCAAGGTATCGTTCAAACAAACGACCTTGGTCGAACCTTGGGGACGGGTTCGGGCCTCTGTATCCTGCCCCGCGTGGTTATCCTCTCATGCGCTCCGTTGCTGCCGTAGTCGCGCTCGTCGTGTGCGTGCACGTCGGGCTATGGACACTGTTCCAGCGGCAACAAGCTGTTCCCGATTTTGACGGCCCGCTGGCGAGCATTTCCTATTCCCCGTACGCCCGTGCCCAGCACCCCGACTTGGGTGACCGGCCGACCGCTGCGCAGATCCGCGCCGACCTTGCGCTCATAGCTCCCTATGCGCGCGCCATCCGCACGTATTCGTCGACCGGCGGGGTCGAGCAAGTGCCCGGGATCGCGGCCGAGTTCGGGCTGAAGGTCACGGTCGGCATCTGGATCGACAAGAACGAGGCGCGTAACGAGCGCGAGATCCAGTCGGCAATCGACCTCGCCCGGCACCACACCAATGTCACCGCCATCGTGGTCGGCAACGAGGCCATCCTGCGCGGCGACAAGACCTTCGACCAGCTCATCGAGCTCATCCGGCGCGTGAAGCGGGTCAGCCCGGTGCCGGTCACGACCGGCGAAACCTGGGACGTGTGGCTCGGCGTGACCAGCCCCGACGCCTCGCCCGAGGCCGCAAAGGAAGCCGCCGAGAAGGCGCCCCAGCTCGCTTCGACGGTCGATTTCATCGCCGCCCACGTCCTCCCCTATTGGCAGGGATTGCCGGCCAACAAGGCGGTGGACGAAGCCATATCGCGCTACGACCAGCTGCGCCGGGCCTATCCGGGCAAGCGCATCGTGATCGCCGAGTTCGGCTGGCCGAGCGCCGGATACAATTACCTCAAGGCCGATCCGGGCCGCGTCGAGCAGGCCACCGTCCTGCGTGATTTCACCGCACGCGCCGAGGCTTACGGCATCGACTACAATCTCATCGAGGCCTTCGACCAACCATGGAAGACCAACGAAGGCAGCGTCGGCGCCTATTGGGGGGTGTTCGACGCGTCACGGCAGGCCAAGTTCGCCTGGACCGGGCTGGTCAGCGATCCCGACTACGGCAAGGTCGCCGGCCTCGCCATCCTGCTCGGTCTGCTGCTGTCGCTGCCGATCCTGGCCAAGACCCGCGTGACCACCGGGGAAGCCACGACGCTCGCGGTCGCCGCCAATGGGGTCGGCGCTTGGTTCGCGGTCGTCTTCGCCTTCTGGAACGGCCACTACTTCGTGCCCGGCGCCGCCTTCGCGTTCACGCTCGGCATCTTGCTGCTGGTGCCGCTGGTCGTCATTGCGCTCGCCCGGGTCGAGGAGATCGCCGCCGTGGCCTTCGGCTGCAGCCCCCGTCGCCTGATCGCGGGCGCGCTGCCGGCGCCGGAGGGATTTGCCCCGAAAGTGTCGATCCATATCCCGGCCTATCGGGAGCCGCCGGACATGCTCAAGGCGACGCTCGATGCCGTCGCGCGCCTGCAATATCCGAATTTCGAATGCGTGGTGGTGATCAACAACACGCCCGATCCGGCCTATTGGCAGCCGATCGAGGAGCACTGCCGCGCGCTCGGCGAGCGTTTCAAGTTCATCAACGCCGACAACCTCGCCGGGTTCAAGGCCGGCGCTCTGCGCCTGGCGCTCAAGCATACCGCACCCGATGCCTCGATCATCGGCGTCATCGACGCCGACTATGTGGTGCATCCCGACTGGCTGAAGGACCTCGTTCCCGCTTTCGCCGATCCGCAGGTCGGCATCGTCCAGGCGCCGCAGGACCATCGCGACGGCGAGCGCACGCTCATGCATCATGCCATGAACGGCGAGTATGCCGGTTTCTTCAATATCGGCATGGTCATGCGCAACGAGGCCAATGCCATCATCGCGCATGGCACCATGTGCCTGATGCGCCGCGCCGCCGTTGATGCCGCCGGCGGCTGGTCGAGCGACACCATCTGCGAGGATACCGATCTTGGGCTGACCATGCTGGAGCGCGGCTGGCAGATTCACTACACCAACCGCCGCTACGGCCACGGCCTCTTGCCCGACACCTTCGAGGCCTACAAGAAGCAGCGCTATCGCTGGGCCTATGGCGGATTCCAGATCCTGAAGAAGCATTGGCGCCAGTTGCTGCCGCGGTCGCGGCGCCTGACGCCGGAGCAGAAGCGCGAATTCGCGCTCGGCTGGCTCAACTGGCTGGGGGCGGAGACACTCGGGGTCGCGGTCGCAATTCTTAATCTCGTCTGGGTTCCGGTGGTCGCCTTCGTGGGCATCGCCATCCCCGACAAGATTCTCACGCTTCCGATCCTGGCGACCTTCGTGGTCACCTTGGTCCACTTCGTCGCGCTCTATCGGCTGCGGGTGCCGATTCCGGCCAAGCAGATGATCGGCGCGGTGTTCGCCGCCATGTCGGTGCAGCTGACGGTGGCGCGCGCGGTCGGCTCCGGCATCTGGACCGAGAGCGTTCCGTTCACGCGCACCGCCAAGGGCGGCACGACCCGCAAGGGGCCCGACTTCCCGGCGTTCTGGGAAGGCGTCATGGCCGCGCTCCTGCTGATCGGAGCCGCGCTGGTGGTGATCACCAACTACAAGCAGATCCGCGAGATCAACCTGTTCGCGCTGGTGCTGGTGGTGCAGAGCCTGCCGTTCCTCGCCGCCATTGCGCTCGCCCTGATCGAAGGCTCCCGCTTCAACGAGTTCGCCTATTGGCGCAACGTCGAGGCCAAGGTCGCCGAGAACCTGCCGAGACCCGCGCCCGTGGCCGAAGCACCGGCACAAATCCCGGTGCTGCCCGCAATGCCCGCCGAAATGTCGGATGCCCGCGGCCAGATGTCGGAACTCTGAGGCTCGAATTTGTCTGGGCCGGACGTGTTCCGGCCCCCTCGGTCAGGATTGCGCAGCGCTTCCCTATCGAGATCGCCCGGGACATAAGGGCGTTTACGCCCGTCTTCGTGGGCCATAAGGGCGGTTACGTCCGTCTTCGTGCGCCATGGCCCGGCGATGACATTCGACCCCGCCGCAACCAACTCTAACGCAACGCCGTCTCCGCCAGCTTGACCCAATACGAGGTCCCGACCGGGATCACCTCGTCGTTGAAGTCGTAGGCCGGGTGGTGCAGGCCGGCGCTGTCGCCATTGCCGACGAAGATGAACGCTCCTGGCCGCGCCTCCAGCATGAACGAAAAATCCTCCGCTCCCATCACCGGCGGCGTGTTCTCGTCGACATGCTCGCGCCCGACCACGTCGGCGGCGACCGAGACCGCAAATGCGGTCTCCCGCTCGTGGTTGCGGGTGACCGGATAATCGCGCTGATAGGTGAAAGCGACCTTGGCGCCATAAAGCCGCGCCGTTCCTTCCACGACCTCGCGCAGGCGCTGCTCCAGCACATCGCGCACTTGCGGATTGAGGCTGCGCGCGGTGCCGCGCAGGAATGCCGTCTGCGGGATCACGTTGTCGGTCGAACCGGCCTGGAACATGCAGATCGAAATCACCGCCGATTGCAGCGGATCGACGTTGCGCGCGACGATCGATTGGATCTGATTGATCATCTGGGCGCCCACCAGGATGGAATCGATGGTGAGATGAGGCCGTGCCGCATGGCCGCCGTGGCCTTCGATCTGGATCGTCAAGCGGTCGGCGGACGCCATCAGGGGTCCGGGGCGGATCGCGAATTGGCCGACCGGCAGCCCCGGATAGTTGTGCATCCCGTAGACTTCCTCGATGCTGAAACGCTCCATCAGGCCGTCCTGGACCATGGCCTTGCCGCCCGCACCCCCCTCCTCGGCCGGCTGGAAAATCACCACCGCGGTCCCGGCAAAATTGCGGGTCTCGGCCAGGTAGCGCGCCGCACCGAGCAGCATGGCGGTATGCCCGTCGTGGCCGCAGGCGTGCATCTTGCCCGGCACGGTCGACTTGTAGGGAGCCTCGGTCGCTTCCTGGATCGGCAGCGCATCCATGTCGGCGCGCAGCCCGATCACCTTGTGCGCCGCTTTGTGCCCTTTGCTGCCGTGAATGACTCCCACGACGCCGGTGCGTCCGATCCCCGTCACCACCTCGTCGCAGCCAAAGCTCTTGAGCCTGTCGGCCACCGCGGCCGCCGTGCGATGAACGTCGTAAAGCAGCTCTGGATGGGCGTGGAAGTCGCGCCGCCAGGCAGTGATATCGCCGTGCAGGTCGGCGATGCGATTGACGATCGGCATCAGTTTGGCTCCGCTCTAGGACGCAACTGCGATCATGGCATAGGCGGGATCATGACGAACCTGCCGGCCCTGTAAAGTGATGCGTGCGATTTGCCGCGCTTTTTGCTAGGACACCGGTTCACCTGCCGGGTGCCGATTGGATCGCGAAAGCGGGAGATCCGCGAAAGATGCGCATCTTGGTTCTGGTCTGCGCCGCGCTTCTGGCGCTGGCCGCCGGATTTGAGCTCTATGCCTCGGAATCCACGGCGGGCTCTCTGCTCGAGCTCGTTCGATCGCAGCCGCTGCTGCAGAAACTCGCCTGGGCGGTCATCGTCGTGGCACCGTTCGGGCTGCTCGCCGGCGCGCTCTGGGAGAGCGCGAAGCTCGACCAGCAACGCAAGGCCAACGACGTGTGGGAGACCCGCTTTCGCGGCGTCCGCAAGGCCGCCGACGAGCTCGACGACTCCCAGAAGGACGTCGACCGGGCCATCAGCTATCTCGATCGCAGCGACCCCGAAGAGGCGATGAGCGCGCTGCAGCGGCGACTGATCGAGGCCGAGCGCACCACGCATCTGCAGCAGACCCGCAACGAGACCGAAGGGTTGCTGGTCCGCATCGATATGGTTCGCCGGCAGCAGCAGCAGCTCAGGGAGAAGCTCGGCGAAACGATCGAGAAGCGGCGCTTGATCGAGCCGCTCTTGGTCGAGCTGCAAAGCTCGCAGGACGTGCTCGAAAAGGGTCTCACCGCTCTCAAGGCGGACGAGCTCAATGACCGCGTGCAGACGCTGATGCAATCGGCCGAACGCATGAAAACCCGCTGCGACGACATCGAGCGGACGATGGGTCGGTTCGTGCAGCTGAAGGGTGAGCTTGACGCGCTGAAAGCTCGTCTTGCTCCGCTTGAAGACAAGCAGGGTGGCGTCAAGAGCGTCGTCGATGGGCTGCACGGGATTCGAGACGAGCTCGCCTCGACCATTGAGCGGCTCGACCATGACGGCGACACGACCCTGGCGGAACGTACAGCCAGGTTCGCCGAGGATAAGCAGACGTTCGACCAGCGCGTATCGGCCCTGCTCGAGCAGTTCTCCAGGCTCGATGGAATCAACAAGGATATTCGCGGGCTGTTCGCGAAATTGTGCGGCGAGGTCGATGCGCAGCTGGGGGCCTACCACCTCCGCCCCAAATGACCGATGCCCGCCGGCCGGACACGGGGCCGATCTCCGCGCAAGGCGGATGCATCCAAGCGCAAACGCATAGCAGCCGATCGCGCACTGTTCGGAGCGCCGGGCTTGGGCTAAGGTGTTTCGATCAGGTCGGAGGAGACAGGCATGCGGACTACAATTCTCGGCGCGGCGCTCGTTCTGCTTTTTCCAGCTTTCGCGCATTCCCAGTCCGCCACCGCCGCGATGGAGGAATTCGGCCTGTTGGGCACCTGGGCCGGCGAGTGCAGCCAGGATGCGGGACCGACGAATAATCATGCCACCTATCTGGTGACGTCCGCCGGCGCCGTGCAGCTGAAATATGAGTTGGGAGCGGACTACGAGGACAGCGTCTACGACATCCTCGATGCCAAGCGCGTGGCCCCCGACAAGCTGTCGCTGCGACAGGTCCTCACCAGCAACGATCGCGTCACGCTCGACATCGTCCTGTTGAAGGACAATGACAAGATCCGCATCTGGTCGTCGCTCTTCCCGGACGGTACCGCGCTGGTGGAGGACGGCGTCATGACTTCGGCGACCGGACGCGAGACCCGCTGGATGACGCGGTGCCCATGACGCGCGTTTGCAGGCAAGCGCCTGCCGCGGTCCTGAGCAAGATCAAGCACGCTACCCCCCACGGGGCGGTCGCGGTTAGGTCGCACGGTCAAGTCGCATGGTTAATTTCGGGGGGCCGATCTCGGCTTGGTTGCCCCAGCCGCGGCTTCCGAAACGGCCGGCGCGTTCTTTACCGGGACCGTGTCGCCGGCCGCTTGCCGGGCCATTCGAAGGGATTTCAACCGGGCGGTTTTTTCGCGCATCGCCCGGCCTTCCGCCTCATAGTCCGCCATGGCCTTTGCGCCCTCGCGCGCGCGCTGCTCCTGCTTCTTGAAGCTCGCTTCGGCACGGTCCCGGGCCTCCTTCGAATTGTTCGCCAAAATGGGCCTCCCTTTGCGACGGCCGATCACGGACGTCCAACCTCTCGCCCATACATGGCATGATTCGAGCCGCAAGATCAGGGCCTTTGTTTCCGTCTGGTGCTGCCGTGGAATTCATCTGGGGGGCCCGGGCGAACTGCCGGATCGAGACCGCGGTCGCATGCGGCTGGTCAGCTCGCCCCCGCAGGAAGGCCATTTCATCATGAGCCGACCTCGGTGGCGGGCACCGGGGCAACGCGCCAATGCGGCTTCAGGGTTGGCCCAAGGCACGGATATCGCTGAAAATTAACGACGATACCAGCCCTGATCGCGAGGCAGATTTGTGTAGGTTTGAGGGCATTTTGGCTGTATGCTGGATGTGATCGGCAGACGGGGAGTCGATTGAACCAACAGGTGCGTCGACGCCGTGGATGGCAGACGACATCATCCGGCGGGGGACGAGGGGCACCGCGCCGGTTTTTCGCAGCGACCGTATCCGAGGATCAAGACATGAATGCTTTCGACTACACTGCCCCGGCAGAGCTTTTTCCCACGCGCAGCCGCAAGGGCAACCGTCCCATGGGCTACCGGCGATTCGCCAAGGCGGCGGAAGCGATCCGCTTTGCCATCGAGGAGCTGCCGCCTGATCTGCTGATCGGTGCGCACCTGGAGGTCGAAGAGCAGAGATTCGACTCGGATGGAATTCGCCGATTGTATGAGAATACCGACTATCCGCTGGCTCGCCGCGCCACCCCGCCCGCCCGCTGAGCGCGCGGGTTTGAGGCGCTTGAGCACGCGGCAAGCACGCCTGGCCGGTAGCGGCGGACGTGACGGAATGTCGGACTGTCGTGGGTCATCGCATCGAAGCAAGAGGAGGATGATGTGGCGAAGGGTCAAATGAGAAGCACCCGCGAGAAAAAGAAACCGAAGGCGGACAAGAGCAAGAAAAAGGAAGAGGCGGCCGTCTCCCCCTTCGCTTCGGCTCGCGCCCCCGGAAAGCCGGGTTACGCCAACAAGAAGACTCCATGAGGACCGCCCTTTTCGCGAGGATTTGCGAACATTCCGGGCCCTCGTGCGTTGACTGCGGCACTCTATGAAACTGATGTCGGGGCACCGACACATTGGCCATGGCACATGGATCATGGCCGATGGATCATCGCCTGCCGATGATGAGGCACCGATCATGACCCACCTATCATGATGCATCTATCATGACGCTGAGCTTTCCCAACCAGAGCCGCTCGTACGATGCGACGCGGCGGGCTGTGCGCTTTTGGGGGTACGACAGCGCGATGGAAGCTTCGTTTTTCGTGACCGGGGATGCGTTGAAGCGAATCCAGCCCGACGCGCGGTTCGACGCGGACGGCCTGCTCGACGCCTTCGATGCAAATCGCGACTTGATCTATGCGGCCGCCGCCAAGGTCTATGCGCGCGGCCGCAAGGGTTCCTATGAGTTGATCAGCACCGATTTTTGATCAGTGGCTGGGCGGCTGCGGCGCCCGCCTCGGCGCCGCCGCGGCACCGGTCGGCCTGCCGCATTCCTGGTCGGAGGAAAATTCGTGGAACGCATGTGCCGGAGCCGGAGCAGGACATGAAAGACACTCCCGACAACACGGTCATCCTCCATTGGGATCCATGCCAGACCGCCTGGACCGAGCTTTCTTGGCGGGATTGGGTTCGATTTCGCGGACCGGGCGACGGCGGCATCAGCCTGCTGGCCGGCGCCGCGGCCGGCGAGCATTATTTTCTGGTCTGTGTGCTGGGCGATCGCGGCGAGCTCGATAACGTGATCCCGCACCGCTATGTCCTGTCGACCGACGGACGGCTGGTTCACGGTTTCGATGGGCTTGGCGAGGCTGAGCGCGAGGAGTTCTTCCGGATTCAAGTGCTGCGCCGGCCTTCGTTCGAGGACGCGGAACGTTACCGCGAGCTCGGTGCGCGCGGATTTGCGGTCAATCTGCCGCCTCAGCACACGGTGCAGCCGCTGTTGAGCGCAATGCCCGGCTTGGCGGGGGCGCACCCGACCGCCGCCTGCTGGGATTTCGTCTCGGCGATCGGAATTTGCGGTGCCAGCACCCGGCGCCACTAGAAGCCTGCCGGCGACCCTCCCCTGCGCGCCAATCCGCGCTTGCCATCATCTCCCATCATGCTATTGGACGACCCTCGCCGAGGCGCGAAGAAATTTCTTGAAGGGACCGATATCGACTGGATATTCGCCTCGTTTGCGTAACCAATTGAAATGACAAAGTGAGCCCGTAGCTCAGTCGGTAGAGCACGTGACTTTTAATCATGGGGTCGTGGGTTCGAATCCCGCCGGGCTCACCAATAAAATCAATGAGTTAATCGACGCTCGTCAGCTCACCGAAACAGGCGATGCGACGTGCGAGCCCCATCACAGGTGAAGTCTCTTGTGGGGAAAATGATCGGGACCGGCTTTTGGAGCGCCACCAAGAAAAACACGCTGAACGGTGGTTATTCCTGCGACGCCGACAGGTCGAAAGCATAGGCGCCGGCGCCGGAGTAAATGGCGGTGTTGGCACGGCCGTAGGCTACGCGGCCGTATTGGGGAAACCAGCGCGGGTGGTAGACCGGATTAACTCCGATCATACTGCCTGGCAGCACATACCCTCCGGTTTCATTCCCGGCATCATTTTCATTCGATGCCTGAGCCAGTGAACCGGCGCTGAGCATGAGAGCAGCCGTAAGAACGAGCTTAAGTTTGGTCAACATTGTTGTACCTCTCCTGGTCGCTTTCGCCCCGAGCGAATGGAAGATAGGGCTGGTGAGCGCGCCCAGGTTTGACTTAGATCAATCAACACCTGTCACAGACGGCAACACACCGTGTACACGCCTTTCCGACGTGCGGCCCAATTGGAGCGAACGGCCGAAGCCGGAGCGGCCTGACCGGCGAGCAATGGCGGCGTTAATCCCGCCGTTGCGCCATGACTTCTCTAGTTTTCTATTCGGTGCTCACTGCCCTTCTCGGCCACCATCTAATGCGCATCGTCTGATGCGGAAAATAGGTACCCTTAAGCTGAGCTATTGGACGACCCTCGCCGAGGCGCGAAGAAATTTCATGAAGGGACCGATATCGACTGGATATTCGCCTCGTTTGCGTAACCAATTGAAATGACAAAGTGAGCCCGTAGCTCAGTCGGTAGAGCACGTGACTTTTAATCATGGGGTCGTGGGTTCGAATCCCGCCGGGCTCACCAATAAAATCAAAGGCTTAGAGAAACCGCCAGCCGCCCGCAAGAGCTGCCGCGAAACCACGGCGACATGCCCGCAATGGACGTGGAAGCGGACGGCTAGTCGTCGCCGGCCGGCACCGCCGACCGATGAAGCTTCAATCCTATCCGCCCGGCTTGCCGAACTTCAGGACGAAATTATCGCCTTCGCCGATGGCCGCATATTTGTCGCGGTCTTGCGCCCCAAGCGCGAACGTCGGGGGCAAGGTCCACACGCCTCGCGGATAGTCCTTGGTGTCGCGTGGATTGGCGTTCATTTCAGATGACGCAAGCAGCGTGAAGCCCGCCTTCTTGGCGATGTCGACCATGTAGTCCTGGCGAACGTACCCGCTCTTGGCCAACGGGTCCTGTGCAACATCGGTGCGCCCGCGATGGTCCTCGAAGCCAAGGATACCGCCCGGCTTCAAGGCTTTGTAGAAAGCAGCAAGTGCATCCTCCCCCCAGCCCGATGCCATCCAGTCGTGGTAGTTGCGGAAGGTGAGGATCAGGTCAATCGAACCGGCCGGCGCGATCTCGTATTTGCCCTTGTCAAAGTCCGTCACCATGACCTTGCCGTAAGCGGCCGGGTCGGCGGCGAGCTTCTGTTGGAGCGCGGTGACTGCGCGTGCGGGATTCCCGAAGGCCCCGCCAAACGGCAAGGCGACATAGTAGGTGCCGTGATCGTGCAAATAGGACGCGAGGATCTCCGTCCAGTAGCCGCCGCCCGGCCAGATCTCGACCACCGCGTCGCTTGGCTTGATGCCGAAGAACTGGAGCTCCTCGATCGGATGACGAACGACATCGCGACTGACGAAATCCTTGCTGCGTTGCGGCGCAGCGAGTGCCTGCTGGAGGGCGGAATCGGCGGCGCCCTGCCCGGCCGCGACAACCGGGCTCAAGCAGAATAACGCGACGAAGGGAAGCCAGTGGCGCATGGGTCTCTCCCGAATTGATGAGCGAGAATTCCGGATTGGATGAGCGAGCCTAAAGACGCATTTGCCTTCCCGCAACCGCGGCTGAGGCCCGGGGGAAGCTCTCGAATAAGATTGCATCTGCCGCGGTGGCTTTCAATGGTGCGCGCGATGTCTCTTCCCGACCCCGGTCATCCGCCGATTTGGGGGGCCGCTATGTGTCGCCGATGACCGCGACCGCCGTAATCGCCAGCATCATCCCGCTCGCCGCTGGACGATGGAAAGTTGTCCTTTAGATTGCTCGCACGCTAACGTGAGAAGCTGCGTGTGTGAAGGAATTGCCACATCCGCTCATTCCCGCGGACGCGGGAACCCAGATTTTGCCAAATTGCATGGACGCTCAATGGGGCAAAGGCTAGGTCCCCGCGTCCGCGGGGACGAGCGGGTGGAGAAACTCGTCATTCATCAGTTTAGTTTACTTCACAGGCTCTATCGCGCAGCGATTTAGTGGCGTTAACGTCGCTCGATAGCGGGCGCAGTGCCCGCTGGCGGGGAGGCCCTGTCTTGAGGATCGAGGTGTGGTCAACCTCGCGGACGGCTTGGCACCGGAATTCCATGCTCGATTGCCCCGTCCAGACCCATGCCCGCGAGGCCGGAGCTTGCTTGATGGAGGTCGACGATGTCGCGTGAAGTGACCCGCCAGTCCCCAGCCATTCCCGCCGCCAGCCTGCTGGCGCTCGCACTGGGCGCGGCAGCCTTCGGTGCGGTCGCCATCGGTGCGCTGGCGATCGGCCGGCTCGCGGTCGGTCGCCTTGCGATCAAGAAGGCGCGTTTCCATGTGCTGGAGGTTGACGAGCTGACCGTGCGCAAGCTGCACGTCCTGGAAGAAAGCGCGTCAGGCGATGCCCGTTAAAAGGGAGACCCCACCATGTTTTCCGTATCGAAAGCCATTCTTTCCGCCGTCTTGACCAGCGGCGTCCTCGGACTCCCCGGCGGCAGCCCTCCCGGCTCTGGCGAGCGATCATAACGGCCAGGACCATACCTACGGCGGCCCGGTGCAGACCTGGTGCGATATCAATCCCGATTGCAACGGCTGGAACAAAGGACTGCACCGCTCGTCCTATGACGGCAGCATATCGGCTCCGGTGGCATCCCCGTCGCCGCGACAGCATCCGGCGCGCAAGCATGGCCGCGATGCCGGCAGCCGTTAAGCGATTGCCTGCGTCTCACCCGCGAGGCGCAGCGGCGTCCTTCCGAAGCCGCCGCAACGCGCTCTCGCCCTCGATGCATGTGAGCCACTCCACATAGCTCGGCAGATAGATCGCCGCATGCACGCAGCGTGCCTTGTCGCCGGCTGGAAAAGTCGCCCAGTTCTTGGCGAGCTCGGCGCTGGCATTCTTCTCATCCTCCACGCAGGAATCGTAGACGTTTCCGGCCGTGTCTCCGTAGAGCGCATCGGACGATTCCCGGCAGCTCTTCTGGATGTCGATGCTGGGAACGCCGCCGGCCGCCGCCGCCAGCACGTGGGACGCGAGCACAACCGGCGCAAATGCAATAAACATGTCTTTGGTTCCTTCAAAATAGTGTTTGGCGTGTAACCGCAGCATAGCATGTTTGTGGTCTACCGCGTCCTCTGACGGTAAGATAGGATTTGCGCGAGCTCGGGAGGGATGAACCTGGCTCGCACGGAGTCATGAAACATGTCCAAGTCCTTGCTGGGTTGGCCGATCGCGGGCGCGATTGCGGTCTTCACGTTTTCCGCCGCGGCGCAGCCGGCGCCATCGAACGTGGCCGCGGATGCAACACTGCGTTCGACGCCTGAAACGGTCATCTGGGGTTATTTCGCCGCCGACGCCCCGGTCGTGCTGCGCATCCGCTCGGGACAGACGGTGCGCATCGATACGGTCTCCCACAGCGGCATGAACACGGCGGACGATCCGGTCACCTTCTTCGGCCGCGGCGGCATCCCCGCCGACCAGGTGCTGCAGGACGTCATCGACATACACCGCAAGGTGCCGCATCCCAAGGGCGCCAGCGCGCATGTCCTGACCGGGCCGATCTATGTCGAAGGCGCCGCGCCCGGCGACATGCTGGAAGTCCGCATCGTCGCGCTCGAGCACCGGGTTCCCTACGGGGTCAACAACAGCAATCACGGCACCGGCGTGCTGCCCGACCTGCTGCCGGGACCCGCGGCCAAGATCATCAAGTTCGATCTGGCGCGCAATGTCGCCTTGTTTTCCGACAACCTCGAAGTGCCGCTGCATCCGTTCATGGGCATCATGGCGGTGGCACCGCCGCGCGATCTGGGATTGGTCAGCTCGCGGCCGCCCTCGCGCTGGGGCGGCAACATGGATTTCAACAAGCTCGCCGTCGGCGCTACGCTCTATCTGCCGGTTTTCAACAACGGAGCGCTGTTCTTCACCGGCGACTCGCATGCCGTGCAAGGGGATGGCGAGGTCGACGGCACCGCCATCGAAGCCTCGCTGACCGCGACCCTGCAGTTCATCGTTCACAAGGGCGCCGGCACCTCGATGCGTTGGCCGCGCGCGGAGGACGCATCCTACTATTATGCGATGGGGCTGGATCTCGATCTCAACAAGGCGCTGCAGGAAGCCACCCAAGAGACCGTCGCCTTCCTGCGCGAGAACAAGGGATTGTCGGCGGCGGATGCCTATGCGCTGGCGAGCGTAGGGGTGGATTTCCGGGTGGGCGAAGCGGTCGATGCCGTGCAGATGGTCTACGGCATGATCCCCAAGAGGATCTTCAAGCAGAACCCGGAATACTGGTCGAAACGCTAGGCGGATCCTCGCCCGCAATGCCCTGTCCTAAAGCCTTGACGGGAGGGCTGGAGAGCACGTTCTCGCGGCATGCTCCCGCTACCGTGATGCCTGAACAATTGCCTCGCATTTGAACGTTTTCGCGCTTGCCGCGTTTCCTTGTCAGCATGTCAAGTGTCGCATTCAAGGAGAAGGCAATGAAAAGCGTGATGTTATCGGCCGGTGCGGCCCTGCTTATCGGCCTCGCCACCGTTACCTCGGCGGTGAGCGCGGAGAGGGGCGGCGGCGGAGGTGGTGGGGGCGGCGGCGGAGGTGGCGGAGGCGGCGGCTTTAGCCACGGTGGCGGCGGAGGTGGTGGAGGTGGAGGTGGTGGGGGCGGCGGTTTTAGCCGCGGCGGTGGCCCATCAGCTGGCGGTGGTGGCGGCGGCAGCGGCTTTAGCCGCGGCGGCGCATCAGCTGGCGGTGGCGGCGGCGGTGGCGCCGTAGCACGCGGCAATGCGGGCGGATTTGCCGGTGGCAATGCGGGCGGATTCGACCGCGGCAATGCGGGCGGATTCAACCGCGGCAATGCATTTGCCGGCGGCGACTCGTCGGATGGGTCGGATGGACCGCGGCGATCACGACCGCGGCGATCACGACCGTGGTCGGTTCCGCGGCCGGAACTTCGCTTTCGGTTTCTATCCGGGCTACGACTACGACTATGATTACGACTATGGCTATGACCCCGGATGCTATCAATGGCGACACGTGCACACGCCGCGCGGGTGGCGTTGGACGCGCCTATGGGTATGCAATTAGCCGTTTGAACGTCGGCCATGCGCCGAGCAGTGGCGGGCGGCCCTCTTAGGGCCGTGCCGCCGCTTTCTGTCGTGAGGTCCGGTGTCCTTCGCCGGATCAGCTCTTCGCCCCGCCCGTTGGAACGGGTTCTTTTCTCGCGAACAGGCTGCGGCAAATCCTTTCGCCGAGCGTAAACATTCCGGCCGCGAACAGCGTCCAGGCATAGAGCAGAGCGAGACTTCTCAAGATAACCCATCAGCGATTGGAAATCCATTTTCTCCTCCCCGTTATCGGGAATTGGCCGAGCCTGGGCGGCCGATTCACGCTTGATGGTTGACGATCAGGCAGCCCCACTACGAATGGGCCGGTAGCCACCACGGGCCCGGCAACAGAAAGAACGGAAACGGCGGAGCCGGATAATAGTTGGCGGGCATGCCGTAACGAGCCGGGTATCCAGCCGGCATCGCCCGCTCGCGGGTGACGTCGACTTGATGCTTGTCCACATGCTTGCGGTGCGTAGCGGCATTGGATGGGCTCGCTAAAGCGGTCGCCACCACGAAAGCGGCGGCGAGCAACGAAACGGTGGCAATTCTGCTCATGATTGGACCCCGTTCGAGTGCCCCCGCGGATGGTGCTACCGGATGGGTCGCCCGGGTTCAAGACAAAAACGAGTGCGCCCCGCGCAGCCGGCGGCCGCGCGATCGAGGCACCGGCGGAAAATTTGCCGCAGCCTGTTCCGTTGCGATCCGGAGGCGGGCCGCTCTAGGCGTGCAGCATCGAAGCCAACACGCCGATCAATGCCGCAAGCCAAAGCAGCCCGGTCGCGATCGCCTGCACGAAGAAACCGATCTCGCGCTTCTCGGCGGCCTCGCTGTAGCCGCGCATGTAGAGCACCCGGCCCGCGATCCAAACGACGCCGAGCAAAGCCGCGCCGATATCGCTGACATAGACGGCCGCCAGCCACAGCGCCGGCAGGAAGACCGGCATCCATTCCAGCGTGTTCATCTGGACCCGGAAGACGCGCTCGAAATCCGGATTGCCGATGGTTGCGGGAGCCTTGATTCCGAAGGTCGCCCGCGCCTGGCCGACCCGAAAGCCGAGCCAGAAGTAGAGGATCACGGCCAGGAGCGTGACGAGGGCTGTGAAATTGGGCATGAGCATCTTTCCCAGGATGGACATCGGGGACCCGAGTAAGGTCTAAGGCAGGTGCCATCGAATTGGAATGGCCGAGGCGACCATGCCGAAGGATACCATGGCAAAAAGGCTGAAGACCGCGCCCGAGCTCGAGCGGCTGATCTTGCTCGAGATGCGTCGGCACTCCGTTTGCGCCGGCGTCGCCGCCGTGACGGTGCGCGAGGCATCCGATCAGAACGGAACGAATTGGGTCATCGCCCACATCAACGCGCTCGGCGGCGCGGTGCCGGCGCCGTGCCAAAGCATATGCATGGCGGCGGTCGCCAAGCTGCAGCAGGAATATGAGCTCTTGCCCGAGTTCGAGCTGGATATGGATTTTTGAACGGGGTTGATTTTGAAGAGATGCGAGTCGTGAAATAGAGACGACTTCCGAGCATCAAGGTTTACGCCGATTTCCGGCCATGGAACCGCGAGATTGGCCGCAGCTTCGAGGGGCACCTTCAAGGGGGGATGCGGTGGGTCGCGGACACGCTATAATGAGGATGACACCAACCCGCAGGGAGGAGAAAACATGACTCAGAGGACGTTTCTGCAGGCAAGCATCGCCACGGTGGTGCTGGCCACCTGTTTGGCGGCTGCTTCCCCGCTGCTCGCCGAGACGGTGACGATGAAGGCAAACCTGGTGTCGTCGTCCGAAGTGCCGCCCAACGACAGCTCGGCGACCGGCACCGTGACGGTGAACTACGACACCGCCAGCAAGAAGCTGACCTGGCAGGGCACCTATACGGGGTTGTCGGGCCCCGCGACCGCCGCTCATTTCCATGGTCCGGCCGACCCCGGCAAGAATGCGGGCGTGGCCATCCCGATCATGCCGAGCAGCAGCCCGTTGGAAGGTTCGGCCACTTTGACCGACGCCCAGGCAGCCGACCTGATGGCCGGCAAGTGGTACGTCAACGTCCACAGCGACGCGCATAAGGGCGGCGAAATTCGCGGCCAGCTCATGAAGTGATCATGTATTGAAATGGCGAGCTGATTTTGTTCGGCTCGGAGCGCGCGGCGTGCACGCGCCGCGCCCTCACGCCGGATCAGCCTGCGCAACACGATTCCCGCATCGGGAGCTGCTTCCACCGGCCCGGCCGGTCCAGTCCGGTGCGGCGGGAGCGACGATGACCAGAACGGACCACGGGCATCAGCCGATCCTGATCGCGGGCGGCGGCATCGGCGGCCTCGCGGCCGCCTATGCGCTGGCCTGCAAGGGCTTTCCGGTCCGGGTGCTGGAGCAGGCACCGGAGTTCAAGGAGCTCGGCGCCGGCATCCAGCTCGGGCCTAATATTTTCCGCGCGATCGAAAAGATCGGCCTCAAGGATGCCTTGCTGGCCGACGTCTGGCGGCCGGGCGCCTTGGAGATGCGCTGCGCCCTGACCGGCCGGCAGGTCACCCGCATCCCGCTCGATCAGCGCTTCCTCGATCGGTTCCAGCAGCCCTACGCGGTCACCCATCGGGCCGATATTCATGCCGTGTTCTTCAAGGCGTGCCAGGGCAACAATCTGGTCACGCTGGAGACGCAGCGGCACGTCGAGGGCTTCGATGAGGACGCGGACGGCGTCACCGTCACGCTGCAGGGCGGTGAACAGATCCGTGGTCGTGCGCTGATCGGCTGCGACGGCATGTGGTCGAGGATCCGCGAGCAGATCGTCGGCGACGGCAAGCCGCGCGTCTCGGGCCACATCGCCTATCGGGCCGTGCTCAAGCGCGAGGAGGTGCCCCCCGATCTCTGGCAGCCGGACGTCGTGCTCTGGGCCGGACCGCGCACCCATCTGGTGCATTATCCGCTGCGGCGGGGCGAGCTCTACAACCTGGTCGCCGTCTTCCACTCCGACCGCTATGTGGAGGGCTGGAATGCGGAGGCCGACCCGGACGATCTGTGGGCGCACTTCAAGGGCCAGCGCCCGGAGGTTCTGCGCATGCTCGAGCGCATCGAGACTTGGCGCATGTGGGTCCTGTGCGACCGCGAGCCGGTCAAGGACTGGAGCCGCGGACGCGTCACGCTGTTGGGCGATGCCGCCCACCCGATGCTGCAATATCTCGCCCAGGGCGCCTGCATGGCGACCGAGGACGCGGTCTCGCTTGCCGAAGCAGTCGCCGAACAGCCGCACGATCTACCGGCCGCGTTCAGAGCCTATGTCCAGCAGCGCTACCTGCGCACCGCGCAGGTGCAGATCATGGCCCGCGTCTACGGCGATTTCTATCACGCCCGCGGTCCCACCGCCGAGCTGCGCGACCGGATGCTCGGCGGCCGCACCGCCGAGCAGGCCTATGACGGAATGGCCTGGCTTTACGGCGAGACGTGATCACGGCGCGGACTGTTCGGTTTTGCTCCGCCGGTGCAACCCTTTGAGTCATGCCCGGGCTTGTCCCGGCCACCTACGCCTTTCTTTCTTTGCCGCGCCGAAGCAAGACGTGGGTGCCCGGCACAAGGCCGGGCATGACTTCCGTCGTGACATGACCTTCCGGGGTGACCTGCTCCAGCTTGCATCGGCTGCTCAGGACGCCTGCGCCAGGCCGGGCGCGAGCTCTGCGCGCTTGTCGACGCGGGCCAATCGCGTCAGCAGATAGTCGACCTCGGCCTTGGCGGTGGCGCTCAGGCTCGTGCCGGGCTTGCGTTGCGCATCGCAGGCAATGATGCCGCGCCGCGTCATCACGTATTTGCGCACCGCCAGGCCGACGCCTTGCTGCTGCTCGTAGCGCAACAGCGGCAGGTGCGCGTCGAACAGATCGTGCGCGGCCTCGCGCCGCCCCTCTTTCGAAAGCCGCACCACGTCGACCAGCATGTCCGGAAACGCGTAGCCCGTCATCGCCCCGTCCGCCCCGCGCTCCATCTCGAAATCGAGGAACAGCCCGCCATTGCCGGTCAGGATCGAGATCGGTCGCATCGAGCCGTCCTTCTGGAAGCCGCGCAGCGCCGTGATCTTTTCGAGCCCAGGCCAATCCTCGTGCTTGAGCATCTGGCATGACGGATCGTCCTGGATGATCCGCCGGATGACCGCAGGCGTCATCTGCACCGTCAGGGTCAACGGATAGTCCTGCAGCACCCAAGGAATGTCGTCGCCGATCGCCTCGACCGCCTGGCGGAAATAGCCCACGATCTGATCATCGGTGCGCAGCGTCGGCACCGGCGCGATCATCACGCCGGCGGCGCCCGCCTCCATGACGCTGCGGGCAAGCGAGCGCATGGCCGCAAAGCCGGGCGCCGACACGCCGACGATGATGGGAGCGCCTGCCGCCCGCTTGATCATGCGGCCGGCGACATCGAGGGCCTCTTGCGGCTCGAGCTTGGGCGCCTCGCCCATGATGCCGAGCACCGTGATGCCGGTGCAGCCGGTCTTGAAGTAGAAGTCCGTCATCCGATCGATCGAGGCCGCATCGATGCGGCCGTCGGCATGGAACGGCGTCGGCGCGATCGCAAATGTCCCCGACGTGGTCGGCGTGAGCTTCATGTGATCTCCTGTTGCAAGTCATTCGCCCTCGTCGAGAGCCCGGATTGTTGGCATTTCACAGCATACGTGAAGCGAGCTCGGCGTGCCACGATCACACCCCTTTGCGCGCCTCGCCCGGTTGGGTCGGCGCTCACTCCAGCGGCGCTCCCGCTGGCACGAAGGCCAGGGCCACGCGGCAGGCATCCTCGCCTGCAACCAGCGTCAGCTCGCCTTGCAGGTGCGGCGTCAAGCCGCCGCGGCGAAGACACTCGCGGCAGGCGTCGATATCCGCCACCGCGAACTCGATCGCGAGCGCGGTCGGGCGCTCGATCGGTTTGCTCGGATGAAAGCGGCCTGCGGCCGTCGCCGGATCGAGGAACTCGATGAGGTGCGGGCCAAGCCTCAGTTGCGCGTTGCTGCCGCTCGCGCCGTGCGTCGAGCCGCAGAGCGCGCGCATCCATGACTTGGCCGCCGCCGGCGGATCCGGCACCGCGATCGAAAGCTTGCGGATGGCCTGCGCTGTATTGGGGTGTTTCATGAGCTCGGGCAGCCATACCGCGTCGCGGGTCAGCTGGGCACAGGCGAATATCGACATTGCCGGCACCGCCCCGGCGGGAAGCGCGATGACCTCGAAGCGCGCTTGCATCCCGACACCGCCGGCGCGTTCCACCGCGCGCGAGAAGGCGACGGCATCGCCGACCGCAAAGCCTGCTTGCCGCCAGGCAGCGCCGGCCGCGGCCGCGCTTGGTGTCGCCGCCGCAAAGCCGGCAAGCCCCTCCCCGTCCGCCAGAGCTCGCCGCCATTGCGCGTTGGCCTCGGTGGGCGCAAGGACGGCGAGAAGCTCGAAGTAATCGCGTTCGAGCATGATGGTGTGGTTGGCGGTGCCCATATGGGCGCTGTGCACCGCCCTCGGCGACAGCGTAAAGCCAAGTCGACGATACATGGTCGCGGCGCGGTCGAGATCGCGCACGACGATCAGCAGGTGATCGATCCCCGCGATCGCCTCGGCGCTCATGACAAGGCGCTCATGATAAGGCGCTCATGGCAGGACGATGACCTTGCCGACCATCGCGCGGCCTTCGAGCAGCGCCATGGCCTCGCGCACTTCCGTCAGTCGGAAACGGCGCGGATCGAGCACCGGTTTCAGCCTCCCGGTCCGGACCAGGGCAAGCAAGGCCGTGATGTCCTCACGCGTCCAGCCGTTCGAGCCTACGATATTGAGCTCGAAGGTCCAGATATAGCGGATGTCCTCCGGCGGATCATATCCGCTGGTCGCACCGCATGTCAGCAATCGCCCGCCGCGGCGCAGAACCTTGAGCGATTTGGTCCAGCTGTCGCCGCCGGTGAAGTTGACGACCACGTCCATGCCGCCGCTTTCCCCGCGAGCGAACACGCGCGGGCGGCCAAACAGGCGGCGGCACTCGGCGACCCAATCGAACTGAGTGTAGTTGATGCCGATATCGGCGCCGAGCGCCTTGAGCTGCTCGAGCTTGTGCTCGCTCGATGCGCAGGCGACGACGGTTGCTCCGGCCTGCTTGGCGAGCTGCACGCAGCCGGTGCCCACGCCCCCCGACGCGCCGAGGATGAGCACCGTCTCGCCGGCCTTTATCGCCCCGCGCGCCAGCATCATGCGATGCGCCGTGCCGTAGGCGACCGGCAGCGCCGCCGCCTCGGCGAAGTCGATCGCGGAATCGAGCTTCACCAGCATGTGGGCGGGGACGCGCACCAGCTCGGCGAGACCGCCATCCATGGTCTCGCCCAGAAAGCCGCCGTCGACGCGGTCGCTCGGATCGACCAGCACCCGATCGCCCGGCGCGAAGCCCTCGACCTGCGGCCCCACCGCTGCAATCTCGCCCGCCACGTCATTGCCCGCGATCAGGGGCAGCGGCACCTTGATGCTGGGCATTCCCTTGCGCGTGAACAGGTCATGGTAGTTGAGGGCGCAAGCGCGAACGCGCACCAGCACGTCGCCCGCGGCGGGCGCGGGCGCGCGGTACTCGGGCTCGTAGATGAGCTTTTCCGGTCCGCCGTGCTCGTACAGCACCACCGCGCGCATGTGGCGTGCGCTCCACATTACGGCCTGATCAGCGCTCGCCTGGCGCCGGCGAGCCGTTCCGCCTCGGCGGTGAGGCGCCGCCGGTCCGGCTTGTTGGTAGGAGCCAACGGGACAACCTCGATGAACTCGACAAAGCGCGGGTGCGCGAAGGCCGGGCCGTTGGCGATGGTGTAGGCCTTGATCGCCGCCTCGTCGAGCACCGCGCCCGGCTGCTTCACCACGAAGGCAAACGGCAACGCGCCCTTGATCTCGTCGGCGACCGGCACCACCAGCGCCTGATGCACGCCCGGCACGCGCTCGACCAGACGCTCGATCTCGCCCGGCCAGACATTCTCGCCGCCGACCACGAACATGTCGTCGGCGCGGCCGAGGAAATAATAGAATCCGTCGGCATCGCGCCGCATGATGTCGCCCGAGCGGTACCAGCCGTCCTGCATGACCTCGGCGGTTTTCTCCGGCAGATTGTTGTAGCCCTCCATGCACATCGGGCTGCGCATGT
This sequence comes from uncultured Alphaproteobacteria bacterium, assembly GCA_963725185.1. Taxonomy (GTDB): domain Bacteria; phylum Pseudomonadota; class Alphaproteobacteria; order Rhizobiales; family Xanthobacteraceae; genus VAZQ01. Next base: position 383,063 of record CAVRXO010000005.1, on the reverse strand, counting down.
AAAGCACGCCTTCGTCGGCGGACGGGCCTTCGCGCAACTCGACCTCCATGCCCGGATGGGGATAGCCAGCCGCAATCGCCGGCCGCGGCAGCCCATCGGGATGCGGGCCGAAGGGCGTCGGGCCGGCCTCGGTGGTTCCATAGCTGTTGTTGATCGCCGCCTTCGGGAACAGCGCCTGGACCTTGTCGACCAGCGCCTGCGTGAGCGGAGCCGAGCCCATGGTCACGCGCTCGACCGAGGAGAGATCAAGCTTGGCGACGAGCTCGCGCTCGCGCGCGACCAGCGCCAGCATGGTGGGCACCGAGGTCAGCCAGGTCACGCGGAAGCGCTCGATGGCGCGGGCATAGAGCCTAGCGTCGAAGCCCGGCAGCAGCACGATGCTGGCTCCGCCCGCAAGCGCGATCTTGACGCTGATGGTCGCGTTCATGTGGAACATCGGCGCGGCGACGATGTAGCGGTGATGGGTCATGTCGCCGTTGAGCGCGAGGTTGCGCTCAATCGACCAGCGCTGCGATTCATGCGAAAGCAGGACGCCCTTCGGCCTACCGGTCGAGCCCGAGGTGTACAGGATCATGCCCAGCTCGCGGCCTTGCGGCTCCACCGTGTCGAAGGGTCCCGTATCTTTGAAGGCGGCGTAGGCGGAACGGTCGTCCAGATCGATCCGCGGGAGCTCGGGCGGGCAGAGCGGCGCGCGCGCGCGATCGTGCAGGATGGCCTTCAGGCCGGCATCGCCCACGATGTATTCGACCACGTCGGGGGGCAGCTTGAACGAGATCGGGACCGTGACCATGCCGGCCCGCATCGTGCCGAAGAAGGCGGCGAGCGCCTCGTATCGGTTCAGCGATAGAATCCCCACGCGGTCGCCGCGTCGCAGGCCGATGCGCTGCAGGCCGCGCGCAACCGCATCGCATTCCGCGTCGAAGTCCCGATAGCTGAGCTCGATCGGACGCTCGTGGTCGCTGAGATCGATGATCGCGATCTTGTCCGGCGATGCCGCCGCGGCGAAGGAGCGGCCGAGATTCCTCGACGGCAATGCCATCAGGCCTCCTCCAAATCCAAGACGGTCTCGCCGGCGGCGGCGCGCCCCGCGATCCGTCCCCCGATGAAGCACTCGGCGAGGTTGCCGCCCGACATGTAGAGATGGCCGAACAGGCTGCCGCACTCGCCGGCGGCGTAGAGCCGCGGGATTGGCCGGCCGAAGGCGTCGAGCACGCGCTGCTCGGCGTCATGGACCGGACCGCCTTGCGTGTTCGACACGATCGGCCAGACCCGGGCGGCATAGAAGGGCGGCGTGGCGATCGGCACCATGCTGCCCGGCGGTCGCCCGAACGCCGCATCCTTGCCGGCCGCGCAAGCCGTGTTCCAGTCGTCGACCGTCGCGGCCAGCGCGGCAGGGTCGAGTCCGGCCGCTTCGGCCAGCGCCGCGATGGTGGCAGCCTCGGTCAGGATGGCATTGTCCATATCGGCGGGGGACGTGCCGCGCCAGCTTTCGGCCACGACGCCGTCATGCCAGGTCGGGGCAGCCAGCGGATAGCGCTTTCGTCCCTCGGCATCGACGATCAGGATCGACGGGATGCGCGGATAATCCTGCAGCACCGGGTCGAACGCCTCGAACGGCCGATGTCCGGTATCCTGCATGTAGGGCTCGTACTCGTTCATGAAGCGCCGCCCGCGCCGGTCGACCAGAATCCAGCTCATGACCACGTCTTCGCGCAAGCCCCTGCCGGGGACCCAGTCAGGCAGGCGCTTGAGCCTGATGCCGAAGGGAAATCGCGGATCCGGATGCCGGAAGCCGTAGGAGCCGTGGAAGTGCCACATGTGCCACAAACCGGCGCCGACCTCCTGCGCCATGCGGATGCCATCGCCGGTGTTGCCGCGCACCGCCGCGCTCAGCACCGGCTTGATCTGCCAGAACTGCAGCTGCATCTGCGCATCGCCCTCGAAGCCCCCGCAGGCAAGCACAACACCGCGGCGCGCCCGAATGGCGCGTCCACCCGCGACCACACCGACGACGCCGGCACCTTCGCGCAACAGCCGCTCCGCCGGCGTCGCCAGCCGCACCGTTATGCCATCGCGTCGGCGCACCTCCTCGAGCACGACCTTGAACAGCCGCGCGCCGTCGGCAGAGCCGCGGACGGAGGGAAACTCGCGCGCTGCGTCGAAGCCCGGGACCGCCTCGATGTAGACGAAGCCGAATGTTTCGCTGCCGGGCAATGGGTAGTTGGCGACATGATCGCGCACGCTCACGACCGCGCCGGTGGTCGCCGCAAGCCGTTTGACGTAATCGGCAAGGCCGGTCATGCCGTCGGCCAGGCGGCGCAGCACCGGCTCGGGCGCGGTGCCCGCATTGGTCGCGGCCAGGTAGGCGTAGGCATCCGCGGCACTCTTGGCGATGCGCAGCCCGCCGGCGGAGCACACCGAGATTCCGCCCGGATCGGGCTGCTTCTCCAACAGCAGCACCGAACAGCCGGCATCGTGCGCCTCGATCGCCGCGATGGCGCCGGCATAGCCGAAGCCGATGACGATGACGTCGAACGCCTCGGGGTCGCTGCTCACAAATGGCGCTCCAGGAAGCGGCGCACGTCCTCGCCCCAGAGCACGAAGCCGTATTTCTCCAGGAGATGGCCTTCCTCCGCGTTGACGCCGAAGGCCGGATAGATGGCCGATTGCACCGGCTTGCCTGCGGCCTTGCGCGCCTGCGCGAGAGCGGGAGTTGGCGCGGTGCTGTAATCGTTGGCCGCCTGGATGAAGAAGATCGGCGGCGCCGCCTGGCGGGCAGCGTCCAGCATCCTGGCGCGCAACCCGGGCGCGATCTCCCAGTTCATGGCGGCGCCGGCGAATTCGACGACGCAACGGAAGCGATCGGTCTTGGCGGCCGCGATGAGCGCGTTCGCGCCGCCGAAGGAACTGCCCATGACTCCGATGTGATCGGAGCTGATCCCGTCGAGGCCGCGGACGCAATCGAGCGCCGCCAGCACATCCTCGCTCTCCCGCTCCAGGCGCGCCGAGAGCTGGGCGTCGTAGTCCGCGCTGCCGCGCTCGGCCGTCACCTCGCTGCGCCAGGCGGGGCCTGGCGAATTGCCGTAGCCGCGGCGATGCGGCAGGAACGAGGCGATGCCCCAAGACATCAGCAGCGCCGCGCTGCCCGGTCGGGACACATCGAGCGTGCCCTGCGCAATGGTGCTGCCGTGGTTGCTGATCATGCAGGGAAAAGGACCGGGGCCGGGCGGCAGAAAGAGATAGCCCTTGAGCGTCCGCTCGCCGCTGCGGAACGCGACCTCGCGCGGCGCCAGCGAATGACCCCGCGGATCGAGCTCGGCGACGCCGTTGTCCAGCTCGGTCGGCTCGAGCTTGAAGAAATAGCGCTCGAAGCGGTCGATGCATGAGCGCATCTCAGCCCGCACCGCTTCGAAGGCGCTGCTCGCCGCTCGCGCCGCGAGATCGGCCGCGTGCTCCTCCAATGAGGCAAAGCCGCATTCCCAGGTCACATCCGGATGGTTGGGTTCCTTCGTTTCGGCGCGTCCATAGATGCGTCCGGCCGGAAGCCCGATCGCGACCCGCACGCGGCAGGCTTTGCGGCGGACCGCCAGGGTCTCGCGCTCCTTGCCGGGCTTGGCGAAATAATAGGTCCGCTCGATGAACATCGTTCGATCATCCTGGAAAATGGCACCGCACCAGGGCGGCGGATTGGGGAAGCGGCCGCAATTGCGGCGCCTCGATGCGGCAGCGCGCCTCGGCCCGGGCGCAACGCGGGTGAAAATGGCAACCGCTCGGCGGCTCGATCGGGCTCGGCACCTCGCCCGGCAGGGGCGGCGGCACCGCCCGATCCGGAACCGGCTCGGGCACCGCCGCCAGCAGGGCCGCCGTGTAGGGGTGGTGCGGGTGCGTGAACAGCTCGGCCTCCGGCGCGATTTCAACCAGCCGCCCGAGATACATCACCGCGACCCGGTGCGCGAGATGTCGAACCGCTCCCAGATTGTGCGAGATGAAGAACAAAGCGAGCGCAAAGCGCCCCTGCAGATCCGACAGCAGATTGAGGATCTGTGCTTGCACGGAGACATCGAGCGAGGAGACCGCCTCGTCGCACACGATCAGCTGCGGGCTCGCTGCCAGCGCGCGCGCTATCGCGATGCGTTGCCGCTGCCCGCCGCTGAAGGCGTGCGGATAGCGCCCGGCCGCGTCCGCCGACAAGCCCACCAGGTCGAGGAGTTCAGCGACCCGCGCCTGGCGTTCCGGCCGCCCCGTGCCGAGATTGTCGAGCGGCTCGGCGACGATGTCGCCCACGCGCATGCGCGGGTTCAAGGACGAGATCGGATCCTGGAACACCGCTTGCAGATGGCGGCGAAGCGGCCGCAGCGCGCGCTCGGGCAGATGGGTGATGTCCTGGCCCAGAAAACGGATCGCGCCGGCGCTCGGCACGATCAGCCGCAGGACCAGGCGGCCGAGCGTGCTCTTGCCGCAGCCGCTCTCCCCCACTACCCCCAGGGTCTCGCCGGCTGAAAGCGTGAAGCTCACGTCATCGACCGCGCGCAGTTGGCGGGCCCCCCCGTGCCGGCCTCCGGCGACGCGAAAATCCTTGCTCAGATGCTCGGCCACCAGGATCGGCTCGCTCACGGCACCGGCTCCAGGCCCGGGAGGGTCCCCGCGAGCAGCTCGGGCCCGCGGATGCAGCGGGTCTGCCGGCTGGCGCCGAGCTCGATCATGTCCGGGGCCGTCACGCGGCACGGATCGATCGCCACCGGGCAGCGGGGATGAAACCGGCAGCCCTGCGGCAGATATCCCGGCGCCGGCAGCGTGCCCGGGATGACCGGCAGTCGCCCGGTCTTATGCCGCGGCGTCGGCACGGCGGCGAGCAGCAGGCGGGTATACGGATGCGCCGGCCGCGCAAAAACGGCACGGGCCGGAGCATCCTCGATGATCTGTCCGGCATAGACCACCAGGATCCGGTCGGCCATGCGGGCGACCACGCCCATGTCATGGGTGATCAACAGGATGGCGGTGCCGGCATCCCTGTTGATGCGGCGCATCAGCTCGAGGATCTGTGCCTGGATGGTGACGTCGAGCGCCGTCGTCGGCTCGTCAGCGATCAAGAGCTTCGGCCGGCAGGCCATTGCCATGGCGATCATCACGCGCTGGCGCAAGCCGCCCGAGAGCTGGTGCGGATAAGCAGCGGCGCGCTCCACCGGAGAGGCGATGCCGACCTCGTCCAACAGCTCGACCACCCGGGCGCGGGCGGCGGTGCCGGTGAGGCGCAGATGTGTCGAGAGCACCTCGCCGAGCTGGTAGCCGACCGTGAAGACCGGATTGAGGCTGGTCATCGGCTCCTGGAACACCATGCCGATGCTTCCGCCGCGCACCCGCAGCAACTCGGCTTGGCCAAGCGTTGCAAGGTCGCGCTCCTCGAACCGGATGCGGCCGGCCGTAATGGCGCCGGCGGAGCCCAACAGCCGCATGATGGCAAGCGCCATCACCGATTTCCCGGAACCGCTCTCGCCGACCATGCCGACGATCTCGCCCGGCGCAATCGTGAAGCTTGCGCGGCTCACCACCTCGGTGCTGCCGCGCAGGCCGCGGAACGCGATGCTGAGCCCTTCGACCTCGAGCAGCTTGGCGGCCATCTCAGCGCGCCTGGAGCTTGGGGTCGAGCAGATCGCGCAAGCCATCGCCCAGGAGGTTGAAGCCGATGATGGTGACGGCGAGCATCGCGCTGCCCGACAAAGCGAGATTGGGATCGGTGCGCAGCGCTTCGAGCCCATCCCGGATCATGCCGCCCCAGCTCGGTTGCGGCTCCTGCACGCCGAGCCCGAGCAGGTTCAGCGTCGCCTCGCTCATGATGATGAATCCGATGCCGATCGAAGCGCGCACGATCAGCGGAGGCACGATATTGGGAAGGATGTGCCGCACCAGGATGCGCTCGACCGGGGTGCCGCAGACGATGGCCGCCTCCACGAACGTCTCGTTCCGCTGCACCAGCACGAGGGCGCGCGTGAGCCGCGCGACGCCGGGCCACCAGACCATCGACAGGGCCGCAATCACCGTCAGCATGCTGGGCCCGAGCACCGCCGTGACCAGGATCGCGAACACCACGTCCGGGAAGGCGAAGATGATGTCGACGAGGCGGCTCACGATCGAGTTGACCCAGCCTCCGAGATAGCCCGCCAGCATGCCGAGCGTAATGCCGACCGTCAGGGTGATGGCGAGCACCGAGGTCGATACCATGCAGCGACGTCCTGGCGCCGAACAGAAGCCGGCTCAGTATGTCGCGTCCGAGCTTGTCGGTGCCGATCCAATGCGCGGACGACGGCGGCGCCCAGGCCGAGAGCAGATCGGTGTCGTCATAAGGGTAAGGCGCGAGCACCGGCGCGAGCACGGCGATCACTACCAGCAGCAGCACGATCGCAGCGCCGGTGCACGCCTTGCGATCCCGCATGAAGCGATGCCGGAAGCTTCCGGGCTCGGCCGGCGCGAAGGAGACTGCCGCGACGGGAATATCGGTCATGATCGCTCGACCCGCAGGCGGGGATCGATCGCCGCGCACAGCACGTCGACGATGAGGTTGATCACGGCATAGAACAGCGTGAACAGCAGGATGATCGCCATCGCCACCGGATAGTCGCGCGCGAAGATCGATTGAATTGCGAGCCGCCCGAGGCCCGGAATGTTGAAGATGGTCTCGACCACGAAGGTCGTGCTCAAGAGGCCGCCGAAGATGACGCCGGTCTGCGTCAGCAGCGGCACCAGGATGTTGCTGAAGGCGTGCCGCCAGATGACCACGCGCTCGGACATACCCTTGGCGCGGGCGGTGCGCACGTAGTCGTGCTGCAGCACTTCCAGCATCAGGGCGCGCGCCAGCCTGGCGAGATACGCCGCGCAGGGGACGGCGAGGATCAGGACCGGCAGCACCGCCTGCTGGAGGCTGCCCCATCCCGCCACCGGCAGCACCCCGAGCTTGATGCTCAGAATGTAGACCAGAAAGGTGGCGAGCGCGAAATTCGGGATCGAGATGCCGGCCACCAGAAAAACGATCACCGCCGTGTCGGGCCAGCGGTTGCGGTGGATGGCGGCATAGCTTCCGGCGAAGGCGCCAAGCGGAAAGGCGACGGCGAGCGCCGCCAGCGCAAGGATCGGGCTCACCTTGAGCCCGTCCGCCAGCACGTCGATCACCGGGGTATGGACGAAGCGAAAGGAGAGGCCGAAATCGCCCTCGGCGACATGCGTCACATAGCTGAGGAACTGCCGCCAGATCGGCTGGTCGAGCCCATACTCGGCCCGCAGGCGGGCGGCGGCCTCGGTGTCCGCCGAGTGGTCGCTCAGCATGACCGCCACCGGATCGCCCGGCAGCGCTTGCAGGGCCGCGAAAGTCAGGACGATCGCGACCGCCAGGACCGGTACCAGGCCGAGCAAGCGCCGGACCAGGAAGCTCGCCATTGCAGAGCCCTCACCGGATCAGCGCCTCACTGGATCAATACGTCCTGGAACACCGAATAGCCGAACGGCGTCACGGTTGCGTTCTTCACGTTCGGCTTGCGCAGCGCGATGTTGGTTGTGGCCGGCAACGGCGCCGTCGCCCAATCATCCATCAGGATCTTCTCCGCCTGATGATAAAGCGCGAAGCGCTTGCTATCGTCGGGCTCGGTCTGGGCCTGCTCGATCAGCCGGTCGAACGCCGCATTCGACCAACGCGGCCGGTTGAACGGGCTCTTGCTTTGCCACATCTCGCCCAGGAAGGTCATGGCGTCGGGATAATCGGCGGTCCAACCCCAAGGGAAGAACGCGACCTCGCCGGCATTCATGGATTTGATGAAGGTGGCGCGCTCGACCACCTTCGGCGTGACCTGCATGCCGAGCACCTTTCCGAGCTGGTTGGCATAGTAGGTGATCTCGTCCCGAAACGGCTCGGTGCATTGGATGTCGACCGGCGGCATGCCCTTGCCGCCCGGATATCCCGCCTCCGCCAGCAGCGCCTTGGCCCGCTCCGGATCGTATTTGAGCGCCGGCACGTCCGCATCGTAGCCGGGGATGCCGGGCACCGTCTGCCCGTTCAGCGGAAAGGCCGCGCCGTTATAGAGACCCTTGATCATGGCATCGCGGTCGAGCGAAAGCGAGATCGCCTCGCGCACGCGCTTGTCCTTGAACGGCGCATAGAGGTTCTGGTTCATGCCCATGTAGCGCACCTGCGCCTTGGGTACCTTGATGGTCTGGCTCCGGTAGTCCGGATTGCTCAGCGCGCGCCGGAAGCTGTTCTCCGGGAGATTGACGAGGTCGAGCTCGCCCGCGTCATATTGCGACAAGGCGGTGTCGCCGGTCGGGATGATCAGGAACTGCACGCCGTCGATCTTCGGCGCGCCGCCCCAATAGCCGGCGTCGGCCGTCAGGTCGACCGCGATTCCGCGCCGCCATTGCTTGAACCTGAAGGGGCCGGTACCGGCGTCGGCCTTGGTCATCCAATCGGCGCCGAGATCGGCGACGATGCCGCTGTCCATGAAGAAGAATTCATAGATCGGAAACAGGACGTCAGGCTTGGTGAAGGACACCTCGATCGTATGCTCGTCGATGATCTTCACGCCGGCAAGCTCGGTCGCCCGCCCCGCCTTCAGGTCCGCCGCTCCGATCACGTTGTTGAGAAACTGCGCCGCCAGGCCGCCTTGGCCGCCGGGCTTCAGCAGCTGCTCGAAGGTGTATTTGACGTCCTTGGCGGTGAAGGGCCGGCCACTGTGGAATTTCACCCCTTGGCGCAGGTTGAAGCGGAAGCCGTAGCCGGAGGGAAGCGGCGTCCAGGAGACCGCCAATGCCGGCAATGCGCGCCCATCGGGCGTGATCGAGGTAAAGCCTTCGTAGACCTGCTCGAGCACCTGGTAGGAATTCAATTCCGAGTAGGTAATCGGATCGATCTGCGAGGGATCGGCATTGAGATTGACGCGCAGCGTCTTGGCCAGGGCGGGTGAGCAAACGGCCAGCACGACCGGAATGGCGAGCGTCGCCGCTCTGCGAAGAACGCGGGATGCCATGTTCATCTCCTTGGTCCGGCGCGGGACCGTGCTCCGCCCGCGGCGCGACCTATTGCTTGATCACAGGACTTGATCCCGGCCTGCACGATCGAACACAGTGGACCATGTTACGGCCAATGCCGCTGTCGAACAATGGGCAACCGCTGTGGCGTCTCGTTGGATCGGGTCGAAAGCGCAATCCAATCTCGATCGCTCCCGGGAAGATTCCAAACCAAAGGTTTGCTATGGCACAATGACGCACCGATCTGCGGCGCGGAGGCCGAAACATGTATGTCCCGAAACTGTTTGGAAGCGCGAGCGTTCAGGAGATCGAGGCCATCATTGAAAAGTACAGCTTCGCGACGCTGATCGTCGATCTCGAAGACCGGCTGGAGATCAGCCACTTGCCGATCGTCCTGGAGGGAACGCTCGCCGGCGGGGTGCTGCGAGGCCATATGGCGCGCGCCAACCCGCAACTCGCACTGTGTGCGGAGCAGGCCAAGGCCATCGCGATCTTCCACGGGCCCCACGCCTATGTGTCGCCGACCTGGTACGCGGAACCCGGCATTCCAACCTGGAATTATATCGCGGTGCACTGCCATGGACGCATCCATCTGGAGGACACGGCCACGGCACTGGAAGACACGCTCAAGTTCATGCTGGATAGATACGAGGACGGCCAGTGGTCGATGGACGATCTCCCGTCCGATCAAAGAGCGCGCGCCCTGTCGGCCATTCAGTCCTTCCAGATAAAAATTGAACGTGTCGAGGCGAAATTCAAATTGAGCCAAAACAAGCCGCCAGCGGAGCGCAGCCGCGTGATCGAACGCCTCAGCCGGTCCGGATCGAATTCGGACCTTGTGGAGTGGATGGAGAAGTCAGGCTCCAAGCCGGCTTGACTGCGGCTCGGCGTGCGTCGTCTCTGAGGTTTCTACCTCACGGATGCAGCGCAGCGAGGCTCGGATGCTCCTGTTTGATCCGATATCTATCAACGATCCCGGCGCGCTCCCTCTACCATAGGGAGAGGGAGCGCGCCGGGTTCGTGGGCAACGTCACTGGATAACACGAGCCATCGCAGCTTCCGCTGGCTGCCCTATGCCAGCGCCGCCTTGATGCGATCGGGTCGCAGGGGGAGCTCGCGGATGCGCTTTCCGGTGGCGGCGGTGAAGGCATTGGCGATTGCCGCTGCGGTCGGCCCTTGCGCCGCCTCGCCGGCGCCGAGCGGCTGCTCGTTCGGCCGGTCGATGAGCACCGTCGTGACGTTCGGCGCTTCCTGCATGGTCAGGATCGGATAGCTGTCCCAGCTCTGGGACAGAATGCCGGTCTTGTCGAAGCGCACCTCCTCGTGCAGCGTCCAGCTGGTGGATTGCACGATGCCGCCCTCGATCTGGTTGGTGAGGCCGTTGGGATTGATGATCTGTCCGGAATCGGCCGCCGCGTAGGCGCGCGGCACCCTGATCTGGCCGCTGTCGCGATCGAGCTCGAGGTCGACGATGACCGCCACATAGGTGGCCAGCGTCTTGTATTTCGCGAACGCGATGCCGCGCCCGCTGGTGCCGGTGCCGTTCCGGCCAGGCTTCCAGTCGGCCGCCTTGGCGGCGGCTTCGATCACCGCCTTGGCACGCGGATCCTTGAGATGCGCCAGGCGGAACTCCACCGGATCGGCCTGCGCCGCCGCCGCCAGCTCGTCCATGAACGATTCGATCGCGAAGACATTGGAGTAGGCGCCGAGCGTGCGCAGCGCCGACACCCGCAGCGGCATCTCCTTGATCAGGTGGCTGGTGATATGCGAGCGCGGCAGGTCGTAGAGCGGGATAGCATTGCGATCGCCGCCCCCTGCGGGTTGCGCCAGCGCGCGCGGCGGACCCGGATGCTTGGGCTTTTCCAGGTACCAGCTCGCCAGCAGATTGACGCCGTCCGGATCGCCCGGCCGCATGTTGTGGGTGTTGCTCCACACATCGTAGCTCCAATCGACGATGCGGCCGTCCTTGAGCGCGGCGCGCGCGCGCATCACCATGGCCGGCCCATAGGGCTCCCACATGAACTCGTCGTCGCGCATCCATTGCACGCGCACCGGCCGCCCGGGTGCGGCGCGCGCCAGCAGCGCGGCGTCCAGGGCAACGTCGTCGGCGGCGTTGTGGCCATAGCAGCCCGAGCCCTCGGCATGGATGCAGCGGATGGCGGAGCCCGGCAGGTCGAGTGCCTGGGCCAGGGTGGCGCGCAGCGGAAACACTCCCTGGCTGTGGGTCCAGACCGTCAGCTTGCCGTTCTCGACCTGGGCGACCGCGCAGGATGGTCCGATCGAGGCATGCGCCATGTAGGGCCGGCGATAGGTGGCCTCGAGGACCTTGGCGCCATCCGGGAGCGGCGCCTGCTTGTCGCTGATGACCTTGTCGTCCATGGGGAGCGACAGCAGGTATTCGTAGATTTTTGCCGGGTCGGGCAGCTCGCTGCCGCCGGACCAGCGGGCCGACTTCTTGAGCGCGTCGCGCGCCTTGATGGCCTGCTCCTCGCGCTCGGCGACGACGCCCAGGAAGCTGCCGTCGCGCACGATGGCGGTGACGCCGGGCAACGCCTTGACGGCCGCCTGGTCGAAGCTGTCGAGCTTGGCGCCGTAGCGCGGCGGACGCACCACCCGGCCGTGCAGCATGCCCGGCAGACGGACGTCCTGCACGTAGGCGACGCCGCCCGTGACCTTGGCCGGAATGTCGAGGCGCGGGATCGCCTTGCCCACGATCTTGTGCGCGGCCGGCGGCTTGGGCGCCACCTTGGCGGTCGCCTCGCGATGCAGATCGGCCTCGCCGGCAAGCTCGCCGTAGCCGACCTTGCGGCCGTCGGGTCCGCTGATGACGCCGTCGCTCACGGTCAGCATGTCGGGCGAGACCCCAAGCCGCTTGGCGGCGAGATCGATCAGGATCGCACGCGCCTGCGCGCCCGCCAGCCGCAGCGCGGTCCCGCTCGCCTCGATCGATTGGCTGCCCGCCGTCTGGCCCTCATTGGGGGTGCGGCCGGTGTCGCCGGAGATCATCTTGATGCGTTCGAGCGGCAGATCGAGCTCCTCGGCGGCGATCTGGGCAAGCGCGGTAACGATGCCCTGGCCAAGCTCCACCTTGCCGGTGAATACGGTCGCGCTGCCGTCCGGGCTGATGCGCAACCAGGCATCCAGCATGCGGATTGCCATTGAGGCTTCCGGGCAGGCCCGCCGGCTGGGCGAGAGCGATGCGAGGTGCCAGGCCAAACGAGATCACGAGGCCGCCGAGCGCAGTCGCGAACTCGCGCCGGGAGAGATTGGGGGCGGTCATGGTCAGGTCTTTCCGTTCGCCTGCGCCGCCCGCAACACCGCCCGGACGATGCGGTTATGCGTCCCGCAGCGGCAGAGATTGGGCGCCAGGGTGGCGCGCACGTCGGCTTCGGTCGGATGCGGAATGCGATCGAGCAATTCCTTCGCCGTCATGATCATGCCGTTGATGCAGTAGCCGCACTGCGCCGCCTGCTCGTCGATGAAAGCCTTTTGCAGCGGATGCGGCTTGTCGATCGTGCCGAGACCTTCGAGGGTGGTGATCTCCTGCGTGCCGATATCCTGGATGGCCCGCACGCAGGATCGCGTGGGCACGCCGTCGACCAGGACCGTGCAGGCGCCGCACTGCTCGAGCCCGCAGCCGAACTTGGCGGCGTTGAGCGCAAGATCGTTGCGCAGCACATAGAGCAAAGGCGTGTCGGGCTCGGCGGCGATCGAGTGAACGACCCCATTGACCTTCAGGCTGATGGCCATTGCAGTCCTCGAAAAAAGGCGGCGGCGAATGCGACGCCGTCATTGGGTGAAATTCAGCGCATTTTGCGTCGCCGCGACGGCGCCGTCGAGGCCCTCGATACCCGGTATTCCTTGCGGGCGCCTTACCGCGGCGGAAGGTCGCCCTGCGCCCAGGTGGCTTGGGTCTGGTGGCGGAACTCCTCGAATCGGCCCGCCATGATCGCCGCGCGTGCCGCACCCATCAGCTCCTGATAGTAGGAGAGATTGACCATCGTCAGCAGGATGGAGCCCAGCATCTCGCCGGCCTTGACCAGATGGTGGAGATAGGCGCGCGAATAGTCGCGCGCCGCCGGGCATGGGCTGGCCTCGTCCAGCGGACGCGGATCCTCGGCATGGCGCGCGTTCTTCAGGCTGATCGGCCCCCGGCGCGTGAAGGCAAGGCCGTGCCGGCCGTTGCGGGTCGGCAGCACGCAGTCGAACATGTCGATGCCGCGCGCCACCGCGTCGAGCAGATCCTCGGGCGTTCCCACCCCCATCAGGTAATGGGGCCGATCAACCGGCAGCGCCGGAGCAATTGCTTCGATCGTCTTGCGCATCACCTCGGGCGCCTCGCCCACCGCCAGCCCGCCGATGGCATAGCCGTGAAAGTCCATGTCGACGAGCGCGGCAAGGCTCGCCAGCCGCAGCTCGGGATCATCGCCGCCCTGGATGATGCCGAACAAGGCGCCGCGCCGCCCCTCGAACGCGCGCTTCGAGCGCTCCGCCCAGCGCAACGACAAGCGCATGGCGCGCTCGAGCTCGGCGCGCGGCGCCGGCAGGGCGATGCATTCGTCGAGCTGCATGGCGATATCGGAGCCGAGCAAGGCCTGGATCTCGATCGCGCGCTCGGGCGTGAGCTCCACCATGGCGCCATCCAGATGGGAGCGGAAGGTCACCGCCCGCTCCTCGACCTTGCGCAGGCCGGCGAGCGACATGACCTGGAAGCCGCCGGAATCGGTCAGGATCGCGTGCGGCCAGTTCATGAATGTGTGCAGGCCGCCAAGCGCCGCGATGCGTTCGGCGCCCGGACGCAGCATCAGGTGGTAGGTATTGCCCAGCACGATGTCGGCGCCGCCCGCGCGTACCGCCTCCGGCAGCATGCCTTTGACGGTGGCTTGCGTGCCGACCGGCATGAAAGCCGGCGTCGCCACCAGGCCATGGGCGGTCGCGATCTCGCCGCGGCGAGCGGCGCCGTCGGTGGCAGCCAAGCGAAACTGGAAGGCATCGGGCATCGGCATCGCAATGATTTGGAGGTTGGGAAGCTCGCGCCGGCTCGGGCGCAGCCATTACCCTCGGAATAGCAAGCAGGCATCTCCATAGGAATAGAACCGGTAGCCAGCCGCAATCGCATGCGCGTAGGCTTTCTGCATCACCTCGAGTCCGCAAAGGGCGGAGACCAGCATGAACAGGGTCGAGCGCGGCAGGTGGAAATTGGTCATCATCACGTCGACGGCGCGGAAGCGGTAGCCGGGCGTGATGAACATGGCGGTCTCGCCGGCGAACGGGCGGATGATGCCGTCCTCCTGGCTCGCGCTTTCCAGCAGGCGCAGCGAGGTCGAGCCGACCGCCACCACGCGACCGCCGGCGTGGCGCACGCCGTTGAGCGCGGCCGCCGTTTCAGGGCTGACGCTGCCGCGCTCCGAATGCATGCGGTGATCGGCCGTGTCCGCGGCCTTGACTGGAAGGAAGGTGCCGGCCCCCACATGCAGCGTCACCCGATGCAGCGCGATGCCGCAGGCCTGCAGGGCGGCAACCAGCTCCGGCGTGAAATGCAGACCCGCGGTCGGCGCCGCGACCGCGCCTTCCGCAAGCGCGAACATGGTTTGATAGTCGTCGCGGTCACGCTCATCGGCCTCCCGCCGCGATGCGATATAGGGCGGCAGCGGCATGCTGCCGCGCTCCTCGAGCGCCTGGTCGAGCACCGCGCCGTGGAACGCGAAGGCGAGCGTCACTTCGCCGCCCTCGCCCTTCTCCTCGACCGTGGCATCGAGCTGGCCGAGCAGGCACACCCGGCCTTCGGTGCCGAAGCGGACGATGTCGCCTGGCGCCAGCCGCTTGCCGGGCTTGACGAAAGCACGCCAGCGCGCGCCGTCGAGGCGCTGGTGCAAGGTCGCCTCGATTGCGGGCTCGGCATCGCCCCGCCCGATCCGCCGGCCGGTCAGGCGCGCCGGAACGACCTTGCTGTCATTGACCACGAGCGCATCGCCGGGCCGCAGCAGCTGCGGAAGATCGCCCACGCTGCGGTCTTCGAGTGGAGCGGCCGAG
Source organism: uncultured Alphaproteobacteria bacterium (assembly GCA_963725185.1). Classification (GTDB taxonomy): domain Bacteria; phylum Pseudomonadota; class Alphaproteobacteria; order Rhizobiales; family Xanthobacteraceae; genus VAZQ01. The sequence continues at coordinate 368,021 of CAVRXO010000005.1, read as the reverse complement.
CCGGGGCGCACGACCAAAAGCCGCGCGGCATCGCGCGGCGCGATGGGCCGTAACGCGATCCGGTCTGCCGGGAGCTCGAAATCGAAGAGGTCGGTTCGCATTAAAGCTCAGTTCGCATTGCAGGGTCGTGCGCTCCGCATATGGGCGGTTCGCACAAACCGTCCCTTCCTGCAACACGTCTTCGCTTGGCCTCCGCTTGCGCCGGCGGGATGGGCGCCGCTATTCGCGCGGCGGATAGGAGCTCTGACCGTAGACCCAGACCGGCGAGACCGCGCCCGCCTCGTCCAATGACAACATCACCTCGGTCTCCTCGCCCTGTTCGCCGAGCTTATGGGCGGCGTCGACGGCAAAAAGCTTGGCCTCACGCTCGGTCTTGTAGGGGCCGAATTCCTCGCCGCCGAAAATGATGAACCAGACGTCCTCGCGGCGCACCACGATGTAGCGTTTGCGCGGTCGAGGCTGAACCAAGGCGCCGGCGCGCGATGGGTCCTGCATATGGGTTCCAGGCATGATCTCCCCGTTTGGTTCACAGAATTCCACTGACCGACGCACGTAACGCCCCCCTCTACCTTCCTGTTCCATCAGCCCAGGTTAATTCGTCCGATCAAAATCAATTGAATCGTTTTCTGCAACTCTGTGTGCATTGCACCATCATGTGCGTCGCACCATCGATGTCGCCCGATTGTCACGGAATTCTCAATATAACCTCCGTCGCGTCAAACTATCTTCGCACGCGCACGATACTACTCGCACAATAAGAGGCGACACAAAATAAGAGACCAACAGGCGACACAAAATAAGAGTCTGAAGAGGCGACACTCAATAAGAGAGCGACACCCGGATAGGACTTCTGGCCACAGGAGCATTCAATGGGAACCGTCATGGTGAAATGTCCAGAGACGGGACACGATATTTCGACCGGTATTGTTGCCGATCGCGCCAGCTTCAATGCCACGCCGGTATTTTTTGCGCGGGTCTATTGTCCGCTTTGCCGAGCCGAGCACGAATGGTTCGCCAAGCATGCCTGGGTTTGCAACTCCGAGCCTCTTTCGCCGCCCCAAATGGGGGGCTTGAACCTGAAGAGGACCGAGTACGGAATAGCGCGTAGGGAATAGCGAGCAGGGAATAGCGAGTAGCGAATAGCGAGTGGGGAAAAACGACTAGGGAAAAACGAGCACTTGCGTGATACCCTATTCGCCACTCGCTATTCGCCAATAACGATCATTTATGCGGCATTCGCCAAGCGAGCAGAAACGATGCGGTCCGGATCCTTCACCGGCTCGCCGCGCTTGATCTGATCGACATTTTCCATGCCTTCGACGACCATGCCCCAGACGGTGTATTGGCCGTTGAGCCAAGGCGATTCCTCGAAGCAGATGAAGAACTGGCTGTCGCCGGAATCCGGATTCTGCGAGCGCGCCATCGATACGGTGCCGCGGACATGCTTTTCCTTGGAGAACTCGGCCTTGAGCTTCTGGCCGGAGCCGCCGGTGCCGGTTCCTTGCGGGCAGCCGGTCTGCGCCATGAAGCCATCGATCACGCGGTGAAAGGCGAGCCCGTCGTAGAAGCCCTGCCCGACCAGTTCCTTGATGCGCGCGACATGACCCGGCGCCAGATCGGGCCGCAGCGCGATCAGGACCGGGCCCTTGGTGGTCTCCAGGATGAGCGTGTCGTCGTTGCCTTCAGTAGTGTCTGCCATCGGCTGTCCTTGCTTGCTTGAGTTTTCGGTTGTCGATGAATCGAAGCGTCAGCGGGCGCCCTGCGAGCGCATTGCCGAGCGCATCGGTGAACGGCAGCGGCGTGCAACGGCGCAGCGCCTGCGCCATCGCGACCCGATAGGACTGCCGCTCGTCGTCCGACGCATTCGGCGTCTCATAGGTGATACGCGGCTTGCCGAGAATCTCTCCGTCGCGCTTGAAGCTCACCAGCACCGTGATCTGCATGCCCGCTCGCGCCTGGTCGAGAGCGGGCGGAACCCAGCAGGCATCCAAGGCGGCAAATACTTCGGCGATGGTGTTGAGCGGCGCTGCCGGCTTTTTCGCTTCCCCTGGCTTTTGATTTGGTTCTTGCGCAAATGCGTTCCCGGCGATCGCGAGCGTCGCGATGATTGCGCCGGCCGCAACGGCCGTACCGAGCGCGGGCTTGCAATCCGGCCTCGTCATTGCGCATCCCGGTTGTCGACGTAGCGGATCGCGAGCGGGCGCCCGGCGATGGCGCCGCCGAGGCCGGAGCTGAACGGCAACGGCGTGCAGCGATCGAGCGCCGCCATGATGGCATCGTGATAGATGCTTCTTGCCGCCGGCGGCGCGTCGGGACTGGCATAGGTGACCCGCGGCGCGCTGATCAGCTGGCCGCTGCGCTTGAAGCTCAGGCGCACCGACATCTGCATGCCGGGCCGGGCTTCGTCTTGCGGCGGGGGCACCCAGCAGGCGCGCAAGGCGTTGAACATGTCGCGGATGGTGTCGAGCTGGTGCTGCTGCTCGCCGTCAGTCTTGCCCACCGTGGCGGGCGAGGTCGCCGCATCGGGACTCTCGTTTTTCTGGCCGGACGGGGCGGTCACGATCGTCAGCCGCAGATCCTCGCTGAACGGATAGACCGGCTCGGGCACGCAAGGGTGCCGGCTGAACACGCTGCATATGTTGGGCACGCAGGGGTGCCGGCTGAACACGCTGCACTGCGCGTCGGCCGGAACCGCACCCATCGCTTCGACTGCGCCGGCTACCGCTGCGACCGCAAGCAAAAGCGGGACTGCGCGCATGCCGGCCTCCTCATTTGGCGTCAGCCGCGACTTGCACCTTGAGCATGCGGTCAGGATCGCTGACGGAGCCGTTCTGCGCCTTCGACCCCGTCTTGAGCTTGTCGACCACGTCCATGCCCGCGACCACCTGGCCGACCACCGTGTACTGGCCGTTGAGGTACGATCCGTCCCCGAACATGATGAAGAATTGGCTGTTCGCCGAGTTCGGATCCTGGGTGCGCGCCATGCCGACGACGCCGCGCGTGAACGGCGTGTTGGTGAACTCGGCCGGCAGATTCGGATATTTGGAGCCGCCGGTGCCGTCGCCGTGCTGGCCATCGCCGGTCTGCGCCATGAAGCCGGCAATGACCCGGTGGAACGGCACATTGTCGTAGAACTTGTCGCGCGCCAGCGTCTTGATCCGCTCGGCATGCTTGGGCGCGAGATCGGGTCGTAGCTTGATGACGATCCGGCCGTACTTGGTGTCGATCAGGATCGTATTCTGGGGATCCGTGCCCGCCGGCAGCGGCTGGGCGATCGCGGGCGCCGCGCAGATCAGCGCGGCCAGGACTGGAAACAGGACGGCAAACCGACGAGTGAAGCGTGTCATGGGAACTCCCGGGATGGATGACTTTCTGCATTTCGGAAGGAAAATCGGAGACCACTTCCTGAAAATGCTCTCTCTTGCATTGGCTCTTAGCCTGCAAATTTCGCCTTCAGCCGCGCCGCCACCGGCGGCGGTACGAAGGGCGAAACATCGCCGCCCATGGATGCGATCTGCCTGACCAGTGTGGCGGTGATCGGGCGCACCGCCGGCGAGGCCGGCAGGAACACCGTCTGCAGTTCGGCCGCCATCATTCCATTCATGCCGGCCATCTCCATCTCGTAATCGAAATCCGCCGTGCCGCGCAACCCGCGGATCAGCACGGTCGCGCCCTCGCGGCGCGCCGCCGCCACCACGAGGTCGGCGAATGTGATGCAACGCAGCTCGCAGCCGGCCGAGCGGGCGAGCGGGCCGCACGTCGCATCGAGCATGGCCAGCCGCTCCTCGGCAGTAAACAACGGCGTCTTGCCGGGATGGGTTCCGACCGCCAGCACCAGCCGGTCGGCCAGCCGGGCCGACTGGCGTACCAGATCGACATGGCCATTGGTCACCGGATCGAACGATCCGGGAAAGAGCGCGATGCGCGGCATGCTGGCGGTCTAACCCGTCGCCAGGGGGAACCGCAAGGCCGCCGCGGCTCTCCGCTGCCGGTTGCATCGGCTGGACCCGGGGGCGACGGCAATGAAGCAATCATTGGGAGCGAGCCGCCGCTGGGCTTCTGCATCCCCCAAAAATAAGCGCACGGTCGTGAACCTTTTGGCCTCCTGGAGCAACCAACACAGCAAGAGGGTCGTATCTGCCGCTGGCAGTAAGGGGGGCGCAACATGTTGAACTATCGGATTCTTTCGGCTATTGGCGCGGCCGCCCTGGGGGCCGCGGTCGTAATGGCATTGCCGGGCTTCAGCCCCGCGGTGGAAGCCGGCACCTCGGCTCCGCTGGCCAAGACCGATCGGCTCGATTACCGCCCGCTCGGCCCCGACTGCACGGAGCGGGCGTGGCCCTATTATGGAGCGAATTGCCTGCGCGACCGTACCCAAGCGGCCGGTCAGGCCCGCACGGTGCGGCTTGTCACCCTCGACCGCCTGCCCCAGTAGCATCCGCGGCACCCGAACCCGCCCATCCCCGCAAGATCAGAACTTGGCGCGTCTGGCGCCGGCCGCGCGGCTATTTGTCCCCGGGGACATGGCCGTCGACTGGCTGGCCAGACGTGCTAGGATTTCCGCTCATCGGAGCGTTGATCATTGGGGACCGGCATGAATTTCCGCTTCGCAGTCTTCCCGGTTGCCGCGGCGCTGGCATTGCTCGCCGTGGCGCCGGCCTCGCTTCGGGCGCAGACGCCGCCGAGCGAGCGCGAGCTGCACATTTACGCCGGCCTGCATGCCGCCGCCGCCACCGGCGATGTGGCCGCCATCGAGCAGCTCGTCGCCGACGGCGAAAAGCCGAACGTCCAGGATTCCCACAGCCGCACGCCTCTCATCGTTGCCGCCTTCCGCCGCCAGCAGGCCGCCGCGCAGGCGCTCTTGCGGCTGGGCGCCAATCCGAATGCGCGCGACGAGGATGGCTACGATGTCCTCACCATCGCGACCGTCAACAACGACATCGAGATGGTCAAGGCGGCGCTCGCCGCCGGCGCCAATGCCGGCGCCGTGGTCGGCCGCGATGGCGGCAGCGCGCTGATCTCGGCCGCCCAGCTCGGATTCGTCGACGTCGCGCGCGCGCTGATCGAGGCCAAGGCGGATATCGACCACGTCAACGAGCGCGGCTGGACCGCCCTGATCACCGCGGTCGCGCTCGGCAACGGCGACAAGGCGCATACCGATATCGTGGACGCGCTGGTAGCGGCACGCGCCGACGGCGATATCAAGGATTCGCTCGGCAGGACGGCGATCGATTATGCCCGCGCCCGCGGCTATGCCGACATGGTGCGCATTCTCGAGAAGGCGGTCGGTCGGCACACCTGATCCAGGGAGTGGAGTCGGCGAAGTTGCACCTCGATGCCGCGCAGCGACACGCTTGTCCCGGCCTTGAGCCGGGACCGTCCGAGATTCTGAGGTTTTGACGATCCCGGGTCGCGCGAAGAGCGCGCCCGGGAAAAGTTCACAGGCCCGGCTCAAATCCGCGACCAGTGGGGAGGAAAACGCGAAAATGGTGACCCAAAACGGCGCTCGGCTCGCAGCCGCCTTCACCCTCGTCGCTCTGCTCGGATGCCACGGCGCCGCGGCGCAAGACAAATACCCGAGCCGGACCGTGCACGTCATCGTGCCGACCCCGGCCGGCGGGCCGGTCGACGTGATGGCGCGCCTAGTGGCCAACCAGATCGCGCCGGCGCTCGGCCAAAGCGTGATCATCGACAACCGCGGCGGCGCCGGCAATACGATCGGCTCGGCCGAAGCCGCGCGCGCGAGCCCGGACGGCTACACGCTGCTCTATTCAAGCTCGAGCGGCCTCGTCATCGCGCCCATGCTGCAGAAGAGCGCGGGCTACGATCCGCTCAAGAGCTATGATCCGGTCGCGCTGGTCGCCGCCACCGCCAACATCCTGGTGGTGCACCCCTCGGTACCGGCGAAATCGGTGAGCGAGCTCATCGCCTATGCGAAGGCCAATCCCGGCATGATCAACTTTTCGTCGGGCGGCATCGGCACCCTGCCCCATCTGATCGGCGAATATTTCAAGTCGCAGGCCGGCATCGACGTGATCCACGTACCCTATCGCGGCGGCGGGCCTTCGATCCAGGACGTCGTCGGGGGGCACATCCAGTTCACCTTCGAGGGCATCTCGGTGCTGCTGCCGCTGATCAAGTCGGGCCAGCTGCGGGCCCTGGCGGTGACCAGCGCGAAGCGCAGCCCGCTCCTGCCCGACGTGCCGACCATGATCGAAAGCGGCTTTCCGGATTTTGCGACCAGCGCCTGGACCGGCCTCCTGGCGCCGGCCGGCACGCCGCCCGACGTGATCGCCAAGCTCAACGGCGCGGTCAATTCCGCCCTGCAAACCGCCGAGATGAAAGCCGCGCTCGACCGCTTGGCCGGCGACGCGCTCGGCGGCCCGCCGCAGGAGCTCACCAAGGTCATCGAATCCGACATCGGCCGATGGGGCCCGATCGTCAAGGCGCTCAACCTGCAGGTCGATTGAGCAACCGCAGCCCGTAGGGTGGATTAGTCTTACTGAGTCAGAAGGTCGCAGGACATAGGCGTCGAGAATCAACTATTTGGCGAGATTCGAGGTTGGCAGGCGGAGGGCTGACATGAATCTCGGGAGCCAAGAGAATAGCGGAGGCCGATTTTCGGCGTATGTCGAAGGGCTTGCGAGCGTTTTGGGGCACGCGGACCGGAGCGGTCCGCTGCGTGACTATTGCACCGGCCTGATGCTGCCGGGCGAGCGCAAGAGCGTGGAGCCGATGGCAGCGAAGACGGCTCCGGCGCGGACGGCTGCACAACACCAGTCTTTGTTGCATTTTGTCGGCATCGCGCCCTGGTCGGACGAGAAGGTTCTGGCCAAGGTGCGCGAGCTGGTGCTGCCGGCGATCGAGAAGCACGGGCCGATCGAGGCCTGGATCATCGACGACACTGGTTTCCCCAAGCAGGGCAAGCATTCGGTGGGCGTGCATCATCAGTATTGTGGGCAGCTTGGCAAGCAGGCCAATTGTCAGGTGGCGGTGTCGTTGTCGATTGCCAACCACTGGGCCAGCTTGCCGGTGGCGTATCGGCTGTATCTGCCGAAGGACTGGGTCGTGGATGATGCGCGTCGGGAGAAGACCGGCGTGCCTTTGGACATCGGCTTCAAGACCAAGCCTGAGATCGCGCTTGAGCAGATACGGTGGGGGTGCGAGGCCGGCCTTCCGCGCGGGGTCGTTTTGATGGACGCCGCCTATGGCAATGACTCGCGGCTGCGCACCGGCATTACGGCCTTGGGACTGATCTACGTGGCCGGTGTTCTGCCGAATACCTTGGTGTGGCCATCGGGCGTCGGTCCCAAGCGCAGGGGCAAGCCGCTGAACAATACCGGGCGTCGCGACGAACCCGATTTGATCTCGATCAAGGAGCAGGCGCTAGCTCTGCCCAAGCATGCTTGGCGCACGATCAGGTGGCGGGAAGGGTCGGCCGAGTGGCTGTGCTCGCGTTTTGCGCGCGTGCGCGTCGGGGTCGGACATAATCAGCTGATTCCGGAATTGCTGTCGCAGGAGTGGCTGCTGATCGAGTGGCCCGAAGGCGAACCCGAGCCGACAAAATATTGGTTCTCGACGCTGCCCGCGAATATCAGCTTCCGCGAACTCGTCGACTTCGCCAAGCTGCGTTGGCGCATCGAGCGGGATTATCAGGAACTCAAGCAGGAGGTCGGGCTTGGGCACTATGAAGGGCGCGGATGGCGCGGCTTCCACCATCACGCCACGATGTGTATCGCCGCCTACGGGTTCCTGATCTCCGAGAGGGAGACGATTCCCCCCTCAGGATCTCGCTCCACCGCGCTCTTCCCGCAACTTGCAGTTCCCGACGGTTATCGACCCAGAGGATCCACCATTGCGGCCTGAACGTCACATCCAGAACTCGATCGCAACTATGCGAATACGATTGATCGACGCGATTGTCAGAACCTTGCCGCGATGCCCATGTTGTGGCGCAAGGACTGCAACACATGGGCGACGGAAGCTTATGACGCAGTAAGATTAGCGCCGGCGCCGGCGCTCAAGCAAACTCGGCGAGGCGCGCGCGTAATCCACCTTGCAGCCGAGCGGCGGGTTACGCGGCCAACGAGCACGGAATTCCATCGCGAGGCTTTACGGCCGCTAACCCACCCTACCCGGCCGCCTACTCGCCGTTGTCCTCGCCCTCTTCCGAGAGCCGCTCGACCGCGACCACCCGCTCGCCGTCGGCGGTGGAGAACACGATCACGCCCTGGGTCGAGCGCCCGGCGATGCGGATGCCGTCGACCGGACAGCGGATGAGCTGGCCGCCATTGGTGACCAGCATGATCTGGTCCTCTTCCTCGACCGGGAAGGAGGCGACCAGCGGCCCGTTCCTGCCGGTGATGGACATCGCCACGATGCCTTTGCCGCCGCGGCCGGTGGTGCGGTACTCGTACGACGAGGAGCGCTTGCCGAAGCCGCGCTCGGACACCGTGAGCACGAACTGCTCGGCCGCCGACATGTCCACGTAGCGGCGCTCGCCGAGCTCGATGGCGCCGGTGGCCTCCTCGGCATCGATCGCCACCTCCTCGCTCTCGCCGTTGCCGTTGCTGCCGCGCCGCACCGCGGCGGCGCGCTTGAGATAGGCCGCGCGCTCCTCCGCATTGGCATCGACGTGGCGCAGGATCGAGAGCGAGATCAGCTTGTCGCTTCGCGGCCAGCGCGATGCCGCGCACGCCCATCGAGGTGCGGCCCTGGAACACGCGCACGTCGGCGACCGGGAAGCGGATGCACTGGCCGCCGGCGCTGGTCAGCAGCACGTCGTCGCGCTCGGTGCAGATCTGCACGTCGACGATCGCCTCGCCCTCGTCGAGCTTCATGGCGATGATGCCGGAGCGGCGCACGTCGACGAAGTCCGACAGCTTGTTGCGGCGCACGGTGCCGCGCGTGGTGGCGAACATCACGTCGAGCTCGCCCCAGGTCTGCTCGTCCTCGGGCAGCGGCATGATGGTGGTGATGAGCTCGCCCTGCTCCAGCGGCAGGATGTTGATCAGCGCCTTGCCGCGCGACTGCGGCGCCGCCGCCGGCAGCCGCCACACCTTCTCCTTGTAGACCTGACCGCGCGAGGAGAAGAACAGCACCGGCGTGTGGGTCGAGGCGACGAACAGGCGCGAGACGAAATCCTCCTCGCGCGTCTGCATGCCGGCGCGGCCCTTGCCGCCGCGCTTCTGCGCCCGATAGGTCGATAGCGGCACGCGCTTGACGTAACCCAGATGCGACACCGTGACGACCATGTCCTCGCGCTGGATCAGGTCCTCGTCCTCCATCTCGCCTTCCTGGTCGATGATGACCGTGCGGCGCGGGGTGGCGAACTCGTCCCTGACGGCCTTGAGCTCGTCCTTGACGATGGTCTGGATGCGCGCGCGCGAGCGCAGGATGTCGAGATAATCGGCGATCTCGTCGGCGAGCTTGTCGAGCTCGGCCTGGATCTCGTCGCGGCCGAGCGCGGTGAGCCGCTGCAGGCGCAGATCGAGGATCGCCTTGGCCTGCTCGGCCGACAGCCGGTAGGTGCCCTCGGCGGTCACCGTGTGACGCGGATCGTCGATCAGCGTGATCATCGCCTCGACCGCGCGGGCCGGCCAATCGCGCGCCATCAGGGCCTCGCGCGCCTCGTTGGCGTCGCGCGAGGCGCGGATCAAGCGGATGACCTCGTCGATATTGGCGACCGCGATGGCGAGGCCGACCAGCACATGGGCGCGGTCGCGCGCCTTGCCGAGCAGATGCTTGGTGCGCCGCGAGATCACCTCCTCGCGGAACGCGATGAAGCAGGTCAGCAGATCCTTGAAGTTCATGACCAGCGGGCGGCCGCCGTCGAGCGCCACCATGTTGGCGCCGAAGGTCGATTGCAGCGGCGTGAAGCGGTAGAGCTGGTTGAGCACCACGTCGGGCGTGGCATCGCGCTTGAGCTCGATCACCACCCGATAGCCGTCGCGGTCGGATTCGTCGCGCAGGTCGGAGATGCCCTCGATCTTCTTGTCGCGCACCAGCTCGGCGATGCGCTCCACCATGCGTGGCCTTGTTCACCTGATAGGGAATCTCGCTGATGATGATCGCTTCGCGATCCTTGCGCAGCGTCTCGAACTCGACCTTGCCGCGCATCACGATCGAGCCGCGGCCGAGATGATAGGCGGAGCGGATGCCCTGGCGGCCGAGAATGATGCCGCCGGTCGGGAAATCGGGGCCCGGAATGATCCGGATCAGCTCGTCGATGCCGAGCGCCGGATCGTCGATCAAGCGCGATGGTGGCATCGATCACCTCGCCCAGATTGTGCGGCGGGATATTGGTCGCCATGCCGACCGCGATGCCGCCGGCGCCGTTGGCCAGGAGATTGGGGAAGCGCGCCGGCAATACTGTCGGCTCGCGCTCGGAATTGTCATAGTTCGACTGGAAGTCGACCGTGTCCTTGTCGAGATCCTCGAGCAGCGCATTGGCGACCTTGGTGAGCCGCACCTCGGTGTAGCGCATGGCCGCCGGCGGATCGCCGTCGACCGAGCCGAAATTGCCCTGGCCGTCGATCAGCGGCAGGCGCATGGAAAAGTCCTGCGCCATGCGCACCAGCGCGTCGTAGACCGCCTGGTCCCCGTGCGGATGGTATTTGCCGATGACGTCGCCGACGACGCGCGCCGATTTGCGATACGGCTTGTTCCATTCGTAGCCGTTCTCGTGCATCGAATAGAGGATGCGCCGGTGCACGGGCTTGAGGCCGTCGCGCGCGTCCGGCAGTGCCCGCGCCACGATCACGCTCATGGCGTAGTCAAGGTAGGAGCGCTTCATCTCCTCCGTGATCGAGACCGGACGGATATCGGTAGGATCCCCGTCCCCCGGAGGCATTTCATCGTTATCGGCCAAAGGAAATTTCCCGCGCGGTTGGTGCCTGATGGCTTAGCTGATTCATTTGCCCCGCGCCACCCGCAAAACGTGCCGGCAACGACCTAGTTTTAGATGGTAATTCAGATACTTATCGTCAAGAGCGGAGGCGCCTGCGAGGTTCGTCGGCAACCGCCGCATTTCGCTGATTCTGCGGCCCGGAAAGTGACCTTTCCGCTCTGGTGGCGGGACGCAGGGTTGGGGTGAGCACCAGCTTCGATTACAACCTTGCCATGGTGCTCGATTATCTCGTCTCCGCGCTGGTGACGCTATTGGTCGTCGTCGACCCGATCGGGCTGGCACCAACGTTCCTGGCGGTGACGCAGGGCCTGCCGGTTGCGGCGCGCCGGCAAATCGCGCTGCGGGCCGGTCTCATCGCCGGCGCCATCCTGGCCGGCACGGCGCTGATCGGGGACTGGCTTCTGGACAAGCTCGCGATCACGCTGCCGGCCTTCCGCATCGCCGGCGGATTGCTGCTGTTTGCGGTGGCTTCGGAGATGGTGTTCGGGGCGCGTGCGGAACGGCAGTCCAAGGAAGCCGAGGAAGCGGTCGAGGAGCACGTGCGCGATGTCGCAGCCTTCCCGCTGGCGATCCCCCTGATGGCCGGGCCGGGCGCGATCACCGCAACCTTGCTGCTCTCCGGCCAGGCGCAACGCCAGCCGCTGCTGTTGGCCGGATTGCTCGGGGTGATCGGGGTCGTGGCCGCCGTGTGCTGCGGCGCCTTCTTCGTCGCACAGCGGATCGAACGCTTGCTGGGAGTAACCGGAAGCACGGTGCTGTCGCGCCTGCTCGGCGTGCTGCTGGCCGCGCTGGCGGTGCAATTCGTCATCGATGGCGTGCGGGTCGTGCTCGGAGGGTGAGGCTTGGCGCCGCCAGCCGTAGGGTGGGTGAAATCGCCCGCGCTGGCCAAGCGGCTGGCGCCAGCTTCACCCGGCGATTTTGCCCACGCGTGCGAGCGCGGCCTGTTGGAGCAAGCGCGTGGGCAAAATTGCGCGACGCCGTGCGATCATGATCGCAGTGCCAGGCAATTTCGCCCACCCTACCCCTGGCGCGACGCCCAACTCCGGTCAGAACGGAATCTCGTCATCCAGGTCGCCGCTCCTGCCGGCGCCGCCGGCGCCGGCCATGGCCGGCTTGCGCGCCGCGCCCGGACCGGAGGAGCCGAAATCGCCGCCCGAGGATTTCATTGCTCGCGAAGTCGCCGCCGGCACCCCCGGCCTTGTCGAGCATGGTCAGCTGCGAATTGAAGCCCTGCAGCACGACCTCGGTGGAATAGCGGTCCTGGCCCGACTGATCCTGCCATTTCCGCGTCTGCAAGGCGCCCTCGAGGTAAACCTTGGAGCCCTTCTTCAGATATTGCTCGACGACCTTGCAGAGCGCCTCGTTGAAGATGACGACGCGGTGCCACTCGGTCTTTTCCTTGCGCTCGCCGGTGGCCTTGTCGCGCCAAGTCTCGGACGTGGCCACCCGCAGATTGGCGATCGGCCGGCCGTCCTGGGTGCGCCGGATCTCCGGATCCGCACCGAGATTCCCAATCAAGATGACCTTGTTCACTGAGCCTGCCATAACTCTCTCCTGCCGCCGCTAGCCCGCAGGGGGCGTAGCGCAAGAAGCCCCTCCTAGGAAGCTTTGCACCCTAGACCGGAGCCGCGTCCCCGCAAGCAGCTTCTGGTGTTTCCCAACTTCGGTCCACAAGCTTGCATCGCAACGACCGTCCGTTCTCTTTTTGTTCTAGCATGCGCAAGGAGGCCTTGCAAGAGCTTGCCGCCACCAGCTGCGTGGAGAAAACAGAACCGCCAGACGGAATTCCCCCTACAGCGCCTCCTCCAGAAATCGCAGCAGCCGCGGCGCGGTAGTAGCGCCGTAGCCGCCGGGCTCGCCTTCGAACGGATCGGAGGCCCAGAAATGCCCGGCGCCGGGAATGACGATCCGGCGCGCAAAGATGCCGGCCTGGTTGAGCGCCAGCCAAAACGCTTCCGACTGGGACGGCGGATCGACGATGTCGTCGTTGGTGCCGTGGATGAGCAGGAACCGCGTGCCCTTCTTGTCGATAGTGGCATAGCTGATCGGCGAGGATTCGAAATAGATGCGCCGGTTCTCCATCGGCGAGGCGCCCAGATATTTTTCGGCGATCTGGTCGCGCGGCCGCGCGATCTGGTCGTGATGCCATTGCGCCAGCATGTCGTAGACGCCGTAGAAGGCGACCACCGCCTTCACGTTGACCGGGACCGCGGCATTGGGATCGTCCCGATAGCCGGACGAGAACAGCGGCTCGGCGCCGGCAAGTCCCACCAGCGCAACCAGATGCGAGCCGGCGGAATCCCCCATCAGGCCGATGCGCTCCGGATCGACACCGAGATCGGCGGCCTTGGCGCGCACGAACTGGATCGCCGCCTTCACGTCATAGACAGAGCCCGGATACGTACCGGCCTTGCCCAGCCGATAGTCGATGCTCAAGACCGTAAAGCCGTTGCGGGCCAGGTACGGACCCCAATACCGGTAGCCGGCGCGGCTGCCGTTCTGCCAGCCGCCGCCATGCACCGCGATGATCGCCGGCGCCTTCGCCAATCCTTTCGGCTTGTAGAGATCGCCGACCAGCTTGATCCCGTCGTGCTGCGCGTATTCGACATTGGTCTGGGTAACGACTTCGTATTCCGCCTTGGCGGCAGGCACAGCCGCCAGCATCGCGACGGCGGCCAGCACGAGCACACGACAGGAGCTCATGGAGCATCTCCTTCCCGGGTTCTTGGATCACGCATCGCATCGCGGCCAATATGCCATTGTCCCCAGGCTTCGACCGCCGGAAGCAACGCGAGCACGCTTTGGGCTGGCGAATTTCCATCGTTCTTCCTATGTTCCGAGCCTGTGCTGCCACCTGCCCCGCGGCCGCGAGCCCGATACGAAAACCCAAGAACGAAAACCCCAAGAACGAAAACCTAAGAACGAAACCGATGAACGATCTGTTCGACAAGTCCCGCGCCGCCCGCCGTGGCCCCGCTGATCGTGCTGCCCATGTTCGCGACACCCGCGTCATCGCGATCCGCGGCGCGCGCGAGCACAATCTCAAGAACGTCGACGTCGAGATCCCGCGCGACCAGCTGGTGGTCTTCACCGGGCTCTCCGGCTCCGGCAAGTCGTCGCTCGCCTTCGACACCATCTACGCCGAGGGCCAACGCCGCTATGTGGAGAGCCTCTCGGCCTATGCCCGGCAATTCCTGGAGATGATGCAGAAGCCGGACGTCGACCAGATCGACGGCCTCTCGCCGGCCATCTCCATCGAGCAGAAGACCACCTCGCGCAATCCGCGCTCGACGGTCGGCACCGTCACCGAGATCTACGACTATATGCGGCTCCTCTGGGCGCGCATCGGCGTGCCCTATTCGCCCGCCACCGGCCTGCCGATCGAGAGCCAGACCGTCTCGCAGATGGTGGACCGGGTGATGGCGCTGCCGGAGGGCACGCGGCTCTATCTGCTGGCGCCGGTGGTGCGCGGGCGCAAGGGCGAGTACCGCAAGGAACTGGCCGACTGGATGAAGCGCGGCTTCCAGCGCGTCAAGATCGACGGCGCGTTCTACGAGATCGCGCAGGCCCCGGCGCTCGACAAGAAGTTCAAGCACGACATCGACGTGGTGGTGGACCGCGTGGTGGTGCGCCCCGACATCGCCACCCGCCTGGCGGATTCCCTGCAGACCGCCCTGCAACTCGCCGACGGCCTCGCGGTGGTCGAATTCGCCGACGGCCACCGCTTCTTCTTCACCTCCCCCTGAAAGGGGGAGGTCGGCAAGCGAAGCGCGCCGGGTGGGGGTCCAGTCAGCGAAACCAGCCCCCTCCCCGGATCGCCAAGGGCGATCCGACCCTCCCCTTGCGGGGGAGGGTGAAGAGAAGAAGACCAAGCTCGCGACCGCCGCCGCCTCCGACGCCAACCGCCTCATCTTCTCGGAAAAATTCGCCTGCCCGGTGTCGGGCTTCACCATTCCGGAGATCGAGCCGCGGCTGTTCTCGTTCAACAATCCGTTCGGCGCCTGCCCGGCCTGCGGCGGGCTCGGCATCGAGCAGCACATCGATGCCGACCTCGTCATTCCCGACAAGAACGCGACGCTGCGCAAGGGCGCGATCGCGCCATGGGCGCGCTCGTCGTCGCCCTATTACATGCAGACCCTGCAGGCGCTCGGCAAGCACTACCGGTTCACGCTCGACACCAAATGGAAGGACCTGCCCAAGAAGGTGCAGGACGCGATCCTCAACGGCTCCGGCGAGGACGCGATCAAGTTCGTCTATGACGACGGCGATGCGCGCCTACGAGACCAAGAAGCCGTTCGAGGGCGTGCTCACCAACCTGGAGCGCCGCTTCCGCGAGACCGAGAGCGAGTGGGCGCGCGAGGAGATCGCCAAATATTTCACCGACATTCCGTGCGCGGCCTGCCACGGCTATCGCCTCAAGCCGGAGGCGCTGTGCGTGAAGGTCGGCGGCCTGCATATCGGCGAAGTCTCGCAGATGTCGGTCAAGCGCGCCGGCGAATGGTTCGCCGAGCTGCCCGGAGCGCTCACCGCCAAGCAGAACGAGATCGCGGTGCGCGTGCTCAAGGAAATCCGCGAGCGGCTGCAAATTCCTGGTCGATGTCGGGCTCGAATATCTCACCCTGGCGCGCGCCTCGGGCACGCTTGTCGGGCGGCGAGAGCCAGCGCATCCGGCTCGCCTCGCAGATCGGCTCCGGCCTCACCGGCGTCCTCTACGTGCTCGACGAGCCCTCGATCGGGCTGCACCAGCGCGACAATGCGCGGCTGCTGGAGACCCTCAAGCGGCTGCGCGATCTCGGCAACACCGTGATCGTGGTGGAGCACGACGAGGACGCCATCCGCACCGCCGACCACGTGGTCGACATCGGCCCCGGCGCCGGCATCCATGGCGGCGAGATCGTGGCGCAAGGCACGCCCGCCGACATCATGGCCAACCCGCAATCGCTGACCGGCCAGTATCTCACCGGCGAGCTGACCATCGCGGTGCCGGAGCGCCGCGCGCCCAATCCGCGCCGCACGCTCAAGGTCGTCAATGCGCGCGGCAACAATCTCAAGAACGTCACCGCCGAGATCCCGCTCGGCCTGTTCACCTGCGTCACCGGCGTGTCGGGCGGCGGCAAGTCGACGCTGCTGGTCGACACGCTCTACAAGGCGATCGCGCGCAAGCTCAACGATGCCTCCGAGGCCCCTGCCCCGCACGACCGCATCGAGGGCCTCGAGCATCTCGACAAGATCATCGACATCGACCAGTCGCCGATCGGCCGCACGCCGCGCTCCAATCCGGCGACCTATACGGGCGCCTTCACGCCGATCCGCGAATGGTTCGCCGGCCTGCCGGAATCGAAGGCGCGCGGCTACGAGCCCGGCCGCTTCTCGTTCAACGTCAAGGGCGGCCGCTGCGAGGCCTGCCAGGGCGACGGCGTGATCAAGATCGAGATGCACTTCTTGCCCGACGTCTACGTCACCTGCGACGTCTGCAAGGGCAAGCGCTACAACCGCGAGACGCTCGAGGTGACCTTCAAGGGCAAATCGATCGCCGACGTGCTCGACATGACGGTCGAGGAGGCGGCCGACTTCTTCAAGGCGGTGCCGCGGGTGCGCGAGACGCTGATGACGCTTGCACCGGGTCGGCCTCGACTACATCCATGTCGGCCAGCAGGCCACCACGCTGTCGGGCGGCGAGGCGCAGCGCGTCAAGCTCGCCAAGGAACTCAGCAAGCGCGCCACCGGCCGCACGCTCTACATCCTCGACGAGCCGACCACCGGCCTGCATTTCCACGACGTGAAGAAGCTCCTCGAGGTGCTGCACGAGCTCACCGACCAGGGCAACACCGTGGTGGTGATCGAGCACAATCTCGAAGTGATCAAGACCGCCGACTGGATCATCGACCTCGGCCCCGAAGGCGGCGACGGCGGCGGCGAGATCGTGGCCGCCGGGCCGCCGGAGGCGATCGTCAAGGTCAAGCGCAGCTACACCGGGCAGTTTCTGGCGCCGGTGCTGGAGCGGCGCGAGCCCAAGCGCAAGGCGCGGACCGAGGCGGCGGAATAGTTCGTAGGGCGCAATCGCTTTATTGCGCCAACAGCCTCGCCAACCGGCGCAATGGCGCAATAAAGCGATTGCGCCCTACAGACCGGTCCCCTCTTTCGCCGGGACGAGCGGACACATACCTAAGATCGAGCACCCGCCGCATCGCCCTTGCCCCTGCGCCCCATGAAAAAGATCGGCTTCCTCTCGTTCGGCCATTGGTCGCCCTCGCCGCACTCGCAGGTGCGGACGGCGTCCGACGCGCTCTTGCAGTCGATCGAGCTCGCGGTCGCCGCGGAGGAGCTCGGCGCCGATGGCGCCTTCTTTCGCGTCCATCACTACGCCCGACAGCTCGGCTCGCCCTTCCCGCTGCTCGCCGCCGTCGGCGCGCGGACCAAGCGCATCGAGATCGGCACCGCGGTCATCGACATGCGCTACGAGAACCCGCTCTACATGGCGGAGGACGCCGGTGCGGCCGACATCATCAGCGGCGGTCGCCTGCAGCTCGGCATCAGCCGCGGCTCGCCCGAGCAGGTGATCGACGGCTGGCGCTACTTCGGCTATGCGCCGCTCGAAGGCGAGACCGATGCCGATATGGCGCGGCGCCACACCGAAGCCTTTCTCGACGTGCTGCGCGGCCAAGGCTTCGCCAAGCCCAATCCGCGGCCGATGTTTGCAAATCCGCCGGGCCTGCTGCGGCTCGAGCCGTATTCCGAAGGGCTTGCGCGAGCGCATCTGGTGGGGCGCTGGTTCAGGCGCCACGGCCGAATGGGCCGCCAAGGTCGGGATGAACCTGCAGAGCTCGACACTGGTCTACGACGAGACCGGCGAGCCGCTGCATATCCAGCAGGCCGGCCAGATCCGCAAATTCCGCGCGGCCTGGAAGGCGGCCGGACACACGCGCGAGCCTCGCGTCTCGGTCAGCCGCAGCATCTTCGCGATGGTGGACGATCGCGATCGCGCCTATTTCGGGCGCGGCGGCGACGGCGAAGACACGATCGGCCTCCTCGGCGACAACCGGCGTGCCGTGTTCGGCCGCACCTACGCTGCCGAGCCGGACGTGCTTGTCGAACAGCTCAAGACGGACGAGGCCATCGCCGAAGCCGATACGCTGCTGCTGACGGTGCCCAACCAGCTCGGCGTCGACTACAACGCGCACGTCATCGAGGCGGTTCTCAAGCACGTCGCCCCCGCGCTCGGCTGGCGGTAAGCCCACACACGATCGTGGCCACGGAGTAAGACTTCTCTCGTAGGGCGCAATCGCTTTATTGCGCCAACAGCCTCGCCAACCGGCGCAATAAGCGATTGCGCCCTACCGGTGCGCCTCACTTCCCGAATGTGATCAAATCGCTGCGCGTCACCGTGGCGTTGCTGGTGAGGTTGACGGGCCCGCCCTTGTAGATGTGCCAGATCGCATAGAGCTCGTTGAAGGCGTCTTCCCCCGACAGGCCGTCGACCGGCACGACCGCCTTGTAGCCGCGCTGCGCCGCGCCGTTGGTGGTGCCGCCGACCGCGCCCTGGGCCGACGTGCCGGTGACGATCACGGTCTTGATGCCATTCTCCTTGAGGCCTTGATCGAGGTTGGAGTTGACGAACTTGTCGGCGCCGCCCGCGCCCTTGACCATGAACTCGCCTGCGCGCGGCGCGAGGCTTGCGTCGACCATGTCCTCGACCTTGCCGGTTCCGGTCAGGTTGTAGACCACCATCATGCCGTGGGCGCGCGCCGCCTCGAGGAGCTTCTTGACGTTGGGCAAGCTGGCCAGGCAGCGCGGCCGCGCGCCGCAATTGCCTTTCATCATGTCGAGAACCAGGAGCGCCGTCGTCTTGGGATCGACGGTCACGGGCTTGAGCTCCGGCACCGGCGGCAGCCTCACATTCGCCCATTCACCGATGATGCCCTGCTCCGCAAGATTCGACATGGTCCGCCTTTGTCATGTTTGGCCCGAGGGCAAGTGTAACCTGGATTGAACGCGGTGCACACCGCGGCCGCTTGCCGGAGGATGAATGTGATGGCATGATGGTGCCATCATGAATGCACGTACCCAGATCACCATTGACTCCGAGCTGCAGCGGCGAGCACAGGCCCGCGCCGCCGAGTTGGGCATTTCGTTTGCCGAATATGTGCGTCGCCTGCTCGCCAGCGACCTCGGCGAGCGCAAGCCAAAGACGGATATCTCGATCCTTTTCGATCTCATCGACGAAGGTCCTCCAACCGACATCGCTCGCGACAAGGACAAGATGATCGGGCAGGCCGTGTGGGCCGACTATTTGCGCAAGACAGCGCGGAAGACGGCGCGCAAGCCAGGGCGCAAATCCCGCGCCGGGACAAGCCGACGTTGAGCATTTTCGTCGACTCCTCTGCCTGGTTTGCCTCCGTGGTCGCCAGGGACCGAAATAATCTGCGAGCGAAGTCGGTTCTGAAAGCGGCGTCAGAGTTCGTCACGACCGATCACGTAATTATCGAGACCTGGTTATTGCTGAACAGCAGATATCACCGCCAGGGAGCCGAACGTTTTTGGGACAGCATTCGACGCGGGCCGGTGCGAGTCGAAGCGACCACCGCGGTCGACATGGAGGTCGCGTGGACCATTGGCGAAGCCTTTCCGGACCAGAAATTTTCGATTGTCGATCGTACCAGCTTCGCTGTTATGGAGCGGATGGGAATCACGAAGGTCGCAAGCTTCGACGACGATTTTGCGGTCTACCGCTTTGGACGCACGCGCGAGCGAGCATTCGAGGTGTTACGTTAGCGCCGTACCGCCGCGCTACTTCACCTGCCCTTGTATCGCCTTCCAATCGAACTTGCGGGCGAGGACCATCGCTTCGTCCTCGTCGATGCCCGTATAGGCCAGCGTGAACACGGCCGCCGGGGCGAGCGCGACCAGGATCGCGCCCGACTTGGCGCTCACCGTGTAGGTCTTGGTCACCTGCATTCCATCGATGGTCGAGGTGGTCATGTGGACGTCGGGGGTCTCGAGCTTGATGCCGGCATTGGTTGCCGCCAGCGCGCCCTGCGCCGCCATGCCGGTGAGGACCGAGGCGTTGACGTGCGCGGCGGCGCGCTCATAGCTGCGGGTCGCCGTCACCATGCTGGAGCCCGCCATCTCCATCCCCATGCCGTCGGCCTTGGCGCCTTTCCATCCCGGCAAGTCGACCAGGAACGGCACGAAGCGCTGAAAGCTCTGCTGGGCGCGTACGGCCGCGGGCAGGAAGGCGGCCAGCGGCGCCGTCAAGGCGAGAGTGATGGCACGGCGACGATCGATCATCTGACCCTCCAATCCATGGAATGGCTTGCCGCACCGTAGCAATCGCCGGCCCGGCAGGGAATGCCGGCAATCAGCTTGAACGAATTGCGCAGATGCACTGACGAGGCAAGATGGCGCCATCAAGACCGCACGAGCCAGCGTCGAGCACCGGCTGGATCGGGCCATGACCGACGACTGATCGCGGCGCGCCCAGTGCGCGACGTCCGGTGTGCGATTGGAACATTTCACGCGTCATGCTAGGCTCGTCGCGAGACAGGGGGATCTTGCTGCGATGGCCGTCGAAGTGACCAGGGAAGAATTCACCGCGCTCGCGCGCGAGGTGGAGGGCGAGAAGCTGGTGACCCGCCATATCCTTGAGCAGACGCGCCGCAACGGCGATGATCTCGCGGCGATCAAATCACGGCTCGATCGCGTCGAGCATCGGCTCGATGGAGTCGAGCGAAAGATCGATGGGCTGACCAGGAGCCTCCCGACGATCGTGGGCGCTGTCATGCGGGAGGTGCTCGACGAACGGGACCGCAAGGAATGAGCGCCCTGGTTTCCCCGGCACGCTTGCGGCGGCCGAGCGGACCTGTCGAGCCTATACCGATACCGATGGAGCACGCATGAGACGTCTATTCGCATTCCTGATCACCGTTTCGGCGCTTGCGGCGGCCTGCACGTCCGCGTCGGCGCGCCCCTTCAGCGATCCGCGTTCCGAGCACAGCGACGCGATCGACCAGGCGGCGGCGCTGGAGCCGCGCGATCCGGCCTGCCAGGCGCGCACGCTGGTCTCCGCCGGCGGCGCCTTTCCACACAATCCGCACACGCTGGCGGTGCGCTGGGTCGGGTTCTCCAATTTCGAGCTGGTCTATAACGGCCGCATTATCCTGCTCGACGCCTATTACGATCGCGGCAGCGAATATCCGCCGCTCGGCGTCGCCGCCGCCGACATCAAGACCGCCGACCTGATCCTGATGGGCCACGGCCACTTCGACCACATGTCGGATGCCGCCTCGATCGGCGCGCGCACCAAGGCATTGCTGGTCGGCGCCGCCGTGACCACCGACAAGCTGCGCACGCAACCGATCCCGGTGCAGCAGATCAGGACCGTGACCGGGCGCGGCGGCGAGATCATGAAATTCGACAACTTCACGGTCGAGCCGATCCTGGGACGCCACGGCGAGCCCGCCAAGGATGTCACCGCCGCGATGGACCGCACGCTCGACGAGCTGATGCCGGCGCCCACGCCGGAACAGAGGGCCGAGGCGGCCGTCATCCGCTCGCGCGGCACCAACAGCCCGCGCGTCATCGACGAGGGCACGATCGTCTATCTGATCACGCTCGATGACGGCTTTCGCATCCTCTACCGCGACAGCGGCGGCGTCGTGACCGACTACGAACGGGCGGCGATGGCGCGCGTCGGGCGGGTCGATCTCGCCTTGGTCGCCGTCTCTGGCGACTATCTCAATCCGCTCATGGTCAAGCTCGCGCTCGAGCATGCGCGCACCTACAAGCCCGACGTCATCATGCCGGCGCATCACGATGCGCCGGTGACCGCCGGCCATGTGGCGCAGTGGCGCGCGACCGAGCCTCTGTTCCAGGCCATGAAGGACGAGAACCCCAACATCGTCACGGTCTCGAAGGAATACCGCGAGCCGGTGTGCTTCAACAGCGAGATGAACATCCAGCGCGGTTATTGAAGAAGATCCATGGCGGACAACGGCCTGATCACAATTCCGAGCAATTTTTCCGTGCGCGAGACCGTCGAGCGGCTGGTTTCGTTCGCGACCTCCCACGGGCTGATGGTGTTCGCCCGCATCGATCACGCCGACGGTGCTGCCAAGGTCGGCCTGCCGTTGCGACCGACCGAGCTGGTGCTGTTCGGGCACGCCAAGGGCGGCACGCCGCTGATTCAGGATCGCCAGACCGCTGGTATCGACCTGCCGTTGAAGGCCTTGGCCTGGGAGGATGCCGACCACAAGGTCTGGCTCACCTACAACGATGCGGCATGGATCGCGCAACGCCACGGTCTGGGAGCGGCAAGCGCGGCGGCCGTGCAGACCATCGCGGGCGGTCTTGCGGCCGCCGCCAAGGCGGCGACCGCCGCCTGAACGACGCCTCGGCGGAGCGCTCCCGCTTCGCCGCATGATCAGCTTGGAGACCCGCGTGCCCGCCACCGTTCGCGACAATCCCGCCCTGCATCGGTTCGAGCTCGACCTCGATGGCGGCATGGCGGTGGCCTATTATCAGCTGGTCCCGGGCGTGATCACCTTCACTCACACCGAGGTGCCCACGGAGCTGTGGGGGCACGGGATCGGTTCGAATTTGGTGCGGAGCGCGCTCGAAGCCGCCCGCGCGCGGGGGCTCAAGGTGGTGCCGAAGTGCCCCTTCGTGTCCGCCTACATGGCCAAGCACCCGGAGTTCAACGACCTGTTGCTGTAGCCAGCGCCTATCCGAGTACCTCCGTTCCCGTTCTTTTATAGGAGGTCGGCGGCGCTCGGACGATGCCGAAGCCTTTCTTCGGTTGCCGCAGGCTTGCAAGAGTTCGATTGCTCTTTCCGCATGGCAACCGAACCAGCGCATCTACCTGCGCGTTAGCGACACAGGCCTGGGGATCCCCCGGGCATAACGGAGCGGCTGTTCGAGCCGTTTGTGACCGGACGTCCGGATGGCACCGGGCATCACCCTGGCGCTCGGGACGCTCTGGCCATGGCTGTGAAATCCGACGCGAGCCGGCGCTTCAATCCGCTCTCGCTCGACGCCCTCAACTTCCTGCTTGCCGACGTGCGCGGCGCGCTCGGGCCATATCTCAACGTATTCCTAGTCACCCAGCAGCACTGGAGCCAATCCGAGGTCGGATTGGTGACCACGATCAGCGGCCTGCTCGCGATCGGCGTGCAGACGCCGATCGGTGCCGGCATCGACGCGGTCCGCGGCAAGCGCGGCGTGATCGTCGCAGCATTGGCCGTGCTGGCCGTCGGAGCAGTCATCATCTTCGCATGGCCGACCTTCTGGCCGGTCACCCTCGCCAACAGCCTGATAGCCGTGGTGGGTGACGTCTTCGGCCCGGCGATCGCGGCCCTGACCTTGGGCATCTACGCGCGCGAGAAGTTGGCCAGGCGCATGGGGCGCAACTCGGCGTTCGACCATGCCGGCAACGTCGCCATCGCGGCGGTCGCGGCAGCGGTCGGCTACGTGTTCTCGCAGCGAGCGGTGTTCCTTCTGGTGCCGGTCTTCGCCGTGCTCGCCGCCGGCGCGGTGCTTTCGATCCCGGCCGCCGCCATCGATTACGAGCGGGCGCGCGACCTCGGCCGCGAGGCCGACGCGGCCGGGGCCGCGAGCGGCGCGGCCGGCTACAGCATCCTGTTCAAGTCGCGGCCGTTGGCCGTCTTCGGCCTGTGCGTCATGCTGTTTCATCTCGCCAATGCGGCGTTGCTGCCGCTGGTCGGGCAGAAGCTCGCCGCCGCCTATCCCAAGGAGGCGACCGCCATGATGTCGGCTTGTATCGTGGCCGCCCAGGCGGTCATGCTTCCGATCGCGCTGCTGGTCGGGCGGACCGCCGACAGCTGGGGCCGCAAGCCGTTGTTTCTCGCCGGCTTCGCCGTCCTGCCGCTGCGCGCGGTGCTCTATACGCTCTCCGACGACAGCGTCTGGCTGATCGGCGTGCAGCTGCTCGACGGCATCGGCGCCGGCATATTCGGCGCTCTCACGCCGCTTGTCATCGCCGACATCATGCGCGGCACCGGACGCTACAACCTGGCCCAGGGCGCCGTCGCGACGGTGCAGGGGATCGGCGCTTCGCTGAGCGGCCTCGCCGCCGGCATCATCGTGGACAACTTCGGCTACAGCGCCGCCTTTCTCGCCGCCGGCGGCGTCGCCGCCTCGGCGCTGGCGGCTTTCGCCCTCTGGATGCCGGAAACCGCCAGCGCCAAGGCGAAATCGCCGCGCTCGAAGACAGGCCCACGCGCTCCGAGCGATCTCGCCCCGGCTTGACGGATCGCCGAGGGTGCGCTCAACAGCACCTGCCTGCGTGCCGCGTCCGCAAGCGCAACAGCGAGAAGCCTGACAGATGAGCATGGGTATGGGCGGCCCGGCCGGGCGTTTGATGTGGTCGAGCAGGTTCAGCCCCGATCGGCCGCACATTCGCAAGCCGGTGAACTGGCCGCGGGTCGGCGCGTTCTTCCTGCCCTACTGGCGGGCGGAGCTCATGACGCTTGCCTGCATTCTGGCGAGCGCCGTGCTCGGCCTGCTGCCGCCGCTGTTCACCAAGTACCTGATCGACGATGCGATCCCGTCGGGCTCGATGCATGCGGTCGCTGATCGACGTCGGCGGCATGATCGGCGCCGCGCTCGTTGCCGCCGTGCTCGGCGTCTATCAAGGCTACCTCAACTCGCTGGTCGGCGAGGGCATCATGCGCGACATCCGCACCAGCATGGTCGCGCACCTGCACCGGATGCCGCTGTCGTTCTTCACCGATACCAAGACCGGCGAGATCATGAACCGCGTCTCCAGCGACGTGGACAACATCGACAACATCGTGACCGGGACGTTCGTCACGATCGTGACCAACGTCGCCACCATGGCGACCACCATCGTGACCATCTTCATCCTCGACTGGCGGCTCGCTCTGCTCGCGCTCGCGGTCATCCCGCTGATGATCCTGCCGCTCTCGCCGGTCGGCCGCCGCATGTACCGGATCCGCAAGCAGACCCGCGAGCGGCGCGACGAGATCGAGGGCCTCACCCAGGAGACGCTCTCGATCTCCGGCATCACCCTGATGAAGTCGTTCGTGCGCGAGCCGTTCGAGAAGGCGCGTTTCTACCTGTCGGCGACCCGCCTCATGGACCTCGAGATTCGCCTCGCGATGGTCGGCCGCTGGTTCATCGGCGCGATCAACGCCATGGTGATCGTCGGGCCGGCGCTGGTGTGGCTCGGCGGGGCGTGGCTCGCCATTCATGGCGGCCTGACGATCGGAACGATCGTCGCCTTCGTCGCCTATTTCGGCCGGCTCTACACCCCCGCTTCCGCGCTCGCCGGCGTGCAGGTGCAGTTCATCAGCGCGCTGGCGGTGTTCGAGCGCATCTTCGACTATCTCGACATGCCGGTCGAAGGCGGCCCGGACAACGCCACACGCGATCGAGCTGCCGCGCGTGCGCGGCGAGATCGAGTTCAAGGCGGTGACGTTCTCCTACGACCCGGCCCGGCCGGTGCTGCAGGACGTCAGCTTCAAGGTGGCGGCGGGGCAGACCGTGGCCTTCGTCGGCCCCTCGGGCGCCGGCAAGACGACGATCACCAACCTCGTCCCGCGCTTCTACGAGCCCCGCTCGCGGCGCGGTGCTGATCGACGGGATCGACGTGCGCGACGTCACCTTGGCGTCGCTGCGCGCGACATCGGAATCGTGACCCAGGAAACCTACCTCTTCCACGACACGATCGCGGCCAATCTGCGCTACGGAAAGCTGGAGGCGACCGACGACGAGCTGATCGCGGCCGCCAAGGCGGCGAACATCCACGAATTCATCGCTTCGCTCCCGGCCGGCTACCAGACCATGGTCGGCGAGCGCGGCCACAAGCTCTCCGGCGGCGAGCGGCAACGGCTGGCGATCGCCCGTGTCCTGCTCAAGGATCCGCGCATCCTGATCCTGGACGAAGCGACCAGCTCGCTCGACTCGCACAACGAAGCCATGATCCAGTCCGCGCTCGAGGTGGTGATGCGCGGCCGCACCAGCCTGGTCATCGCGCACCGGCTCTCGACCATCCTCAAGGCCGACGTGATCTTCGTGGTCGAGAACGGACGCATCGTCGAGAGCGGCTCGCATGCGCTCCTGCTCGCGCGCGGCGGCCCCTACGCGCGCCTCTACTGGCAACAGTTCCGCAACAAGGAAACCGCGCCGGCTTAGTGCATGGCTCTGATGTTGTTTCGCACGTGTCCACGAAGGAGCGTGTGAATGACGAGCTTCTCCACCCGCTCATCCCCGCGGACGCGGGGATCCAGACTTTGCCCCCATTGAACGTCCCTGCAATTTGGCAAAGTCTGGTTTCCCGCGTCCGCGGGAATGAGCGGATGTGGCGATTCCTTCACACGCTCGTCGGCGGGAATGAGCGGACGGAGCAATTCCCTCACGCGCTCGGACGCGGGAATGAGCGAAAGATGCCTCGCAACCTTTCACGCCTTCTGCGGAGATTGGCTCACACCGTCTCGCGTGCCGGCGCGACCGGCGCTCTTGCGGGCGCCGGCTTGCGCGGGCGGCGCGTGCGCCAGCGTGCGCAAACGAGATCGAGCAGGACCATGGCGAGACCGGCCGCCAGCACGTACCAGCCCGGCCGCACCATATCGAGATTGTTGAGGTCGATATCGAACGCCGTCTGCAGCACCACCAGCGGCGAGACGTGAAACGCGATCCCGATGCCGATCGCCTCGCCCGCGAAGGTCAAGGCCGCGGCGGCGACGCTCAGTGCCAGCAGCAGCCAGGTCGGCAGCTCCCCCGGCCGCTTCCAGCGCCAGGCGATGAGACGGTAGCCCATGAGCCAGACGAACAGTCCCGTCACCAGGGTGGGAACGCTCACGTCAAGCTTGGTCTGCTGGAAGAAATGCACGAGCGCCAGCATGGTGATGAAGTAGATCAGCTGATGCAGCCGCCGCCAGCGCAGGCCCCCGAGCGAGCGCACCATCCCGTCGGTCGAGGTCGCCGCCAGCACCGCGAGCCCGGTCAAGGCGGTGAAGCCGATGGTGAGATAGATCCGCAACGCGATCTCGCTTGCGACGGTGACCAGATCGAACATCTGATCGACGACATAGAGCGAGATATGCGCGACGCCATAGCAGAAGGCGCCCACCCCGATCATGCGGCGCACGTCGACGAGCTGGCCGTAGCGCGCGATCCGCCGCAGCGGCGTGATCGCCAGCGAGAGCAGCACGAACATGAGCATCCAGAAGCCGGCGCGGTGGATGAGGTCGTTGACCGGGCGGGCCTCGAACCGGATCTCGGTCTGCCAGGCCACGACCGCCAGCGCGACCGGCCAGACCAGGAGGGCGAGCGTCGCAATGCGAAGCGCGGACAGGCGGCCGCGCGAATCACGCCAAAGCTCGAACGATGACGTCATGGCTGGCGCCCGGCACATCCGCTGAAGGGAACCGGTCTGCCGCGCCGAGCGCGCATCCGCCCGCCAATCGCCAGCATCCGAAGGTTCGATCCGGTTCCCGCCTTTCCCGAGCGCTCTAGCACACCGGCCCGCGCCCAGCCCAGGGGGGAAACGAAACGTGACCGCAGGTGATCAAAGCCGAGGATTGCGCTCGTCAAAAAGCTCCCTCCATAGGGTTCCTTTACCATCTCCGCTAACTCTTGCGTAGTGATTTGCGCCCACCATCGGGCAACAGGCAGGCAAGCCGGTACGGCATCATCCGATAACCGGCAATGAAATCGAAGCTCCATGCGCGTCAATAGGATCAGTGCGCGAAGAATGTCGGCGGCCAAGGCTGCCGGCGACGGCCCGCGCGCGCTTCTGGCCTGCGTATTCCTGTTCGCATTATGCGTTTCCGCAGGCTTCGTCGCGCACGGATACAAAGCATCGCCGGACCCGACGTCGCGGTCCGCTGCGGGAAGCGACGAGAGCCTGCGGACCGGCTCCATCCTGATCGTCACTCCCACCGGCAACCTCTGTCGCGAGAGCAGCATCGACAATACCACCGGCCGAATCCAGAGCAATGGATGGGTGGATTGCGACGAAGCGCTGGCGAAGGCTGCGAATACAGCGGCCGGCAGTCGATCGCAGGGGTCGCGGCTCGACCTCATTCGCGAAGGCTTTCGCGGCCGCTCGTAGCGGCCCGCGCTTTCCATTTCCAAGCAAGCAGGCCTCGGCCGCGCGCCAGGATTTTCGCGGCCAGCGGGCTTATGCTACGCTTTCGTCATGAGGCCGATCCACACTTGTCCCGGCCTTGAGCCGGGACCGTACCACCCACGAAGTTTTGTACGGTCCCGGCTCATTAGCGCGTTTACGCGCGTCTTCCACGCGCTATGGCCGGGACAAGTAGGAACCAGCGTAGCGTCAGAGTCACATCGCCACCGATAGCAACAGAGGATCGAGACATGTGCTCCTACATCGTCAGGAAGGCTGCGCTCACCGGCAGCGCGAAGGGGCCCGACGGCTGGATGCGGATCGACACGGCGAATGTCTATTTCGATCATCCCTACCACGCGCCGCTCGACCATGCGCTCGGCATCGATTTCATCAATGCGGCGGACGGCGGGCTTGAGCGCGTCGCCGTGGAATTGAGCGCGCAATCCGCGCGCGCGCTGGTCGATCAGATTTTGGCGGCGCTGCGGGAGGGCGAAGCCGAGCACGGCGTCCATCCGGTCGCCGCGGAATAATCTCCGCGCTTCAGGCCGCGAGCGCGGCCGTCACTTCGCAGGTCTGCGTCACCGGCTGCGCGAATTCGCTGCCCGGCAGCAGCTCGTAGCCGACGGCGCGCAGCACGCCCCGGCCCGGGCACATCTCGACCGCGAGCCGGGTGAACGGGTTGAGCACCGGTGGCGTCACCCAATCAAAGTTGCCGCGCGCGAACTCGCCCGCCCACGCCGCCAGCTGCTGCTTGCGTTTGAGATTGCGCTCGGCCGCCTCCTGGTAGCTGCGCGTGAACATGGCCTGGCTCGATACCCGCGCCTCCCATGCCGGCCGGCTCCGCAGCCAATCATTGGCCGCGCCGGTGTCCTCCTCGCGGCTGTCGAAGCCCTGCTCGGTGCGCTCGATCACGCAACGCTCGCCGGTCCGGCAGCCGGCCAGCGTATAGATCACCGGCCGGGCCACCGGCGTGGTCTCCAGGCGATGGCGCGCCTGCGCGAAACTGCCGCAGGTCTCGAACACCTCGCGCAGGAGATGGTCGGGCGGCACGAAGCGGATGCGTCCGGTTGCCAGCGCATTGAGCGCGATGTCGCAGGGCCGCAGCCAGGGATGCCGCGTTCGCCGCCGCAACGGCGCCTGATTGATGCAAGCCGCGAAGCGGCCGGGCGCGCAAGCCGTCAAGGCGCCCACGAAGCCCGGCCAGGTGACGGTGTCGAAGGCGCCGGCCGGCCCGCGCATGCGGGCGATCTCGACATGGCGGCCGAGGCCCGGAAACGGCCAGTCGAGGGTGCGCGCCAGCCACGGCATCCCGTCTTCCTCCCGGACCAGCGCCGTGCATCCCCATTGGTAGCAGCCGTTGAGGAACCAGATGCCGGAATAATCGAGCGCCGCCGCGATGGCGGCGATCTCCGCCACATAGGGCGAGGCGGAGCGCTCGAGCCAATGCCGGGTCACCGCATCGAGCGCCGGCAACGTCGCCCGCGCCAGGCGCGGCAGCCAGGCCAGGCACGCGTCGCGCAGCGACTGCGCGCGGGCACGGTCATCGACCGCGTGCCGGACCTGTCCGCCGGACGCGACCTCGACCACCGGGATGGTGGCAAGCGTAATGGCCGATGCGGGGCTCATTTCGGGTCACTCGCTCTAGAGATCATTCAGTTTCAAATGACCAGCTCTCAGAGGACTTAATCCGGCATCACTTAACGGCACATCACTTAGGCTGAAGAATGGCTACGGCCCGTTCGACGATGGCGCGCGCAACAGCCGCTTCGTCCGACTTCTTGTATCGCCCGCGTGCTTGAGCTCGCCGCCTATTGGCGACGATCCCCCGCCTGCCAACCTGATGACAGCGCCGCGATCCCGCCGAAAACCGGATTCCACTTCTCCCCAAAATGCTTTAGTGTCCCTGTTTGCCGACCAAGATGAGCAGCGCGATCAAGCGCGGGAGGAGGTCCCATGAACGTGATCACAAAAACCCGCTTTGAGGTCGTTCCTCTGACCAGGCACATCGGCGCTGAGCTGCGCGGCATCGATTTGCGCCAGAAGCCCGACGACGAGACCGTCCGGGCGATCTACCAGGCCTGGCTCGATCATCTGGTCATCGTCTTTCCGGGGCAGACCCTGTCGCAGGAAGACCTGGTGCGGGTGACCGGCTATTTCGGCGAGATCGGCGAGATCAGCCGGCCGGCCAAGTATTTTCCCAAGGGTTACTCCAAGCTCCTGCCCGGCATCATGATGATCTCCAACATCCGCGAGAACGGCGAGCCGATCGGCGCGCTGCCCGACGGCGAGATGATGTTCCATCACGACATGATCCATGCCGAGATCCCGAGCAAGGCGACGCTGCTCTATTCGGTCGAGATTCCCTCGGCCGGCGGCAATACGCTGTTCGCCAGCGGCTATGCGGCCTACGACACGCTCGATCCGGCCATCCGCGACCGGCTCGAGGGCCGCAAGGCGCTGCACCATTACAACTACGGCTCCACCCAGAAAGGCGACAGCAAGGGCACCGAGGTCTTCGGCGAATGCATGCATCCGGTGTTCCGCACCCACGAGGACACCGGCCGGAAGGCGGTCTATGTCAACCGGCTGATGACGGTCGGGATCCTCGACATGCCGCAGGAGGAGAGCGCACCGCTGCTCGACCGGGTCTTCGACCAGGCCGAGAAGCCGGAATTCGTCTACGAGCACGTCTGGCGCGTCGGCGACCTGCTGCTCTGGGACAACCGCTGCTCGTCCCACGCGCGCACCGACTTCCCCTCGACCGAGCGCCGGCTGATGCTGCGCACCACCGTCAAAGGCACGGTGCGGCCGTATTGAAATGATCCGCCGGATCGTTTCCCTGTCAACGCAAGCGCATGCACACGTCCAATGAATCGCTCGCGTGATCGCGTTTCGCATACGTCAGGGACGCACGGCCTTTCACTCCTTCTCCCCATGGGGGAGAAGGGCGGGATGAGGGGGCTCCGGCGGTGCAGTACGGAAACATCGTAACCCCCTCATCCCACCCTCTCCCCGCACGAAGTCGGGTTTACCCGACTTCGTCACCTATAGTGCGCAAGTCGGGCAAGCCCGACTTGCGATGGCGAGGGAGTGAAACGCCCTGCCCACCTCACGTACGGTCTTATCGGGAGCATCATCATGAATAATTCATCCCCGAAGCGTCTCGCCGCCGTCTCCTTGGCCGCGCTCCTGTCGGGCACCTCGGCGCTGCGCGCCGCGGACGTGAGCTACGAGCGCCTCATGCATCCCGAGCCGCAGAATTGGCTGATGAACCATCATGACTACGGCTCGCAGCGCTTCTCGGCGCTCGCCGTCATCAACAAGTCGAACGTCAAGAACCTCAAGCTCGCCTTCGCGGTTCCGCTCGGCGGCAGCTCCGGCAACGAATATGTCGAAGCGACGCCGCTGGTGGACGACGGCATGATGTACATCACCGACGTCTGGGGCGTGGTGTACAAGATCGATGTCCGCTCCGGAACCACCGGGCGCATCCTCTGGAAGATGGATCCCGGGCAGCAGAAGCCCGACCGCAACCGCGGCGTCGCGCTGTGGAACAATCTGGTCATATCGGTGGCCGGCTTCGATGGGCGCGTCATCGCCACCGACAAGGAGAGCGGGCAGGTCGTCTGGGACAAGAAGCTCGGCGACCAGCCCGACCTGGAGCTGACCGCAGCGCCGCTCGCGCTCAAGGATTCGATCCTCATCGGCGCGTCCGGCGGCGACAACGGCGTACGCGACTGGCTCGCCGGCATCGATCCCAAGACCGGCGACACGAAGTGGAAGACGTTCATGGTCCCGGCGCCGGGCGAGCCCGGCAGCGAGACCTGGAAGGACAAGGCCGACGCCTGGCGCACCGGCGGCGGCGCGCTCTACGTCACCGGCTCCTACGATCCGCAGAGCAACCTCACCTATTGGGGCACCGGCAATCCGGCGCCGCGCTACGATTCCGCCTACCGGCCGGGCGACAATCTGTTCACCGAAAGCACCGTCGCCTTCGATGCCGCCACCGGCAAGATGCAGTGGTACTTCCAGTACACCGCGAACGACAACCACGACTACGACGCCTCCGGCTCGCAGATCATCGTCGACGGCAAGGTCAACGGCGAGGACCGCAAGCTGATCGTGCATGCCGACCGCGACGGCTTCAACTACACGTTCGATCGCCTCAACGGCCAGTTCCTCAATGCGGCGCAATACTCCGCCAAGGTGACCTGGACCAAGGGCATCGATCCCAAGAGCGGCAAGCCGCTCGACTACGACCCGCGCAAGGACGTGCAGACCTATGCGCACGGACTGGAAGGGCGGCGCCGACCGCATCAAGAACGCCTGTCCGGACGTGCATGGCGGCACCAATTTCTGGCCGCCCTCCTACAGCCCGAGCACCAGGCTCCTCTACATCGCCGGCAACGAAGGCTGCGCCGACATCACGCCGGATCCGACCGCCCATGTGCGCGGCAAGTTCGGCGGCGGCGGCTATGTCAACGACGCGCGCATCACCAGCGGCCTGACGGTGGTCGATCCGATGTCGGGCGAGGTGAAGATGCGCAAGGACCTGCCCTATGCCGATCACGCCGGCGTGCTCGCCACCGCCGGCGGCATCGTGGTCACCGCGCTGCTCGACGGCACCATCATGGCGTTCGACGACCAGACCCTGGAGGAGCTGTGGCGGATCAATGTGGGCACCGGATTCGTCGCGCCGCCGATGACCTATGCGGTCGACGGCAAGCAATATATCGCGATCGCCTCCGGCATCGGCCCGGTCGCCAAGGCCAAGCTCGCGCGCTCGCCCGAGATGAAGAACCAGCCCAACGCCACCATGCTGTTCGTGTTCGGGCTTTAGGGTACGAACGTCCGGATCGCGCCACACTTGTCCCGGCCTTGAGCCGGGACCGTTACAAACTCTGAGGTTGGTACGGTCCCGGCTCAAGGCCGGGACAAGTAATTGCGGCGGCTCGAATTCTACTCCCCCGGCGCCGCATTCGCGGCCATCGCGGCAAAGGTTTCCTGCCCTGCCAGCGGCCTGAACAAGTTTCTCGACAGGCCCTCCAACCGGCGGGCCACCACGATCGCGGCCAGCGCCACCGCGAGGCCGGCCAGGAGATCGACAAAATAGTGGCCGCCTGCGATCGGCGTCGCGGCGAGCATCGCCACGTTCGCGAATACCGCGAACGGCCTGATCCAACGCACCGGCCACAGCGCCCAGCCGTAGAGCAAGGCCGAAGCCGCGTGGAAGCTCGGGAAGGTCACGATGCCGGCGAGCCCGAACAGATCGAGATGGCGTAGCACGCCGTCGCGCACCGGCGCGAGGTCGCGCACCTGGTCGAGATAGGCCTGCGCATCGAGGTTCTCGCAGATGCGAGGGATCAAGCCCGATCTGCTGATACACCCCGATCGCCGGCACCAGCGCCGACACGATCGTGGTCGCGATCAGGGCGAGCGCGAAGGCGAGCGTGAAGTCCTGCAGGCGGCAGTAGCGGCGGGCCGCGGTCAGGATGACCGGGATGGCAAACAGCGGCCAGCGGATCATGGCGTATCCGTAGGTCAGCCAGCCGGACAGCAGCGGGTGGTCGTTGACGAAGGCCACATAGGCGGCCCAATCGAGGCCGAGCGCGCGGTCGGCGGCCATGAGCTCGGCGTCGCGCAACGGAAAGTCGGCCGCCGCCGCCACATAGGTGAGCGGCGGCACCACCACCGTCACCAGCACGATCTGGGCGATGGAGCCGAGCACGAATATGACCTGCGGGTCGCGCCGGCGCCTCGAATACGCGTTGGCATAGGCGAAGCCCGCATAGAGCGCGACGAAGCCGAGCGAGAACCCCAATCCCGACAGTTCGATCGAGAAGTCCGTCAAGCCGACGCTCAACGCAAGCACCGCGCTCATCAGCGCGACCGCGATCCAGTTGCGCTGAAAGCGTCGCCAGCCGACGGCAACGTCGTGTTCGTCCATGACACCAGCCGCCCCGTTATGATTGCGGGGATGATGGCCGAGAGTCAGTAAGAATAGGCAAAAAACAATGGTTAGCGCGGGGTTTCCCCGTTAGCGGGAACATCGCCTTGGTTCCACCGTTAGCCCACGGGGCCTGACCGGCAACGGAGGTGAAGATGCAGATATCGGGCAAGAAAGTGGCAATCCTCGCGACCAACGGCTTCGAGCAATCCGAGCTCGAAGTTCCACGCGATCGGCTCAAGGCGGCGGGCGCGACCGTCGATGTGGTGTCGCCGGAAAAGGGCGAGATCAAGGGTTGGGACATGAAGGACTGGGGCCGCCCCGTCAAGGTCGACCGCAATCTCGACGATGTATCGGCCGACGACTATGACGCGATCGTGCTGCCCGGCGGCCAGATCAATCCGGACCTGCTGCGGATCAATCCCAAGGCATTGAAATTCATCCGGGCCTTTTACGAGCAGAAGAAGATCGTGGCTGCCGTTTGCCACGCGCCCTGGCTGCTGATCGAGACCGGCATCATCAAGGGCCGCAAGGCGACCTCCTACATCTCGATCAAGACCGACGTCATCAATGCCGGCGGGAAATGGGAGGATTCCAAGGTCGTGGTCGACCAGGGCGTGATCACGTCGCGCAATCCCGGAGATCTCGAAGCCTTCTCGGCGAAGATCATCGAGGAAATCGCCGAAGGCCGCCACACCCAGCGCACCGCCGCCTGAGCAGCCTGCTTGTCCCGGGCTTGACCCGGGACCGTACCAACCTCGGAATCTGACCTTGCTTGTCCCGGCCTCGAGCCGGGACCGTACCAACCTCAGAATCTGATCTTGCTTGTCCCGACCTCGAGCCGGGACCGCTACAACCTCGGAATTTGTAACGGTCCCGGGTCAAGCCCGGGACAAGTTTGCGTCGGGACAAGTTCGGAGCGGTCCCAGACGCTTTGCTCCGCGACGGTCAGCCGTGTTACGCCACCGCCATGCCCGCCCTCGTCCTGCCGCTTGCCGAGATCGCGCCGCTGCTGCCGGCGCGCGGCGCGCTCATCGGGCTCGATCTCGGCACCAAGACCATCGGGGTTGCGGCCAGCGATCCCGACCGGCGGCTGGCCGCCGGAGTGGAAACGGTCAAGCGAACGAATTTCTCCACCGATGCGGCGCGCCTGATGTTCCTTGCGCGCGAGCGCAAGGCGGTCGGGATGGTGCTGGGCCTGCCCATCAACATGGACGGCAGCGAGGGCCCGCGCGCCCAATCGACCCGCGCCTTCGCCCGCAATCTCGCCAAGCTGTGCGATCTGCCGATCGGGCTCTGGGACGAGCGCCTGTCCACGGCCGCGGTCGAGCGCGAACTCCTCGCCGCCGACGCCAGCCGCAGCAAGCGCGCCGCGGTGATCGACCAGCATGCCGCCGCCTACATCCTGCAAGGCGCCCTCGACCGCCTGGCCGGGCTGAGGGGTATCTTTACCTTCCCCTGAAAGGGG
This sequence comes from uncultured Alphaproteobacteria bacterium, assembly GCA_963725185.1. Taxonomy (GTDB): domain Bacteria; phylum Pseudomonadota; class Alphaproteobacteria; order Rhizobiales; family Xanthobacteraceae; genus VAZQ01. The sequence goes on along the minus strand of CAVRXO010000005.1, from coordinate 332,587 downwards.
GAGAGCCTGCCCCTCGGGCTTGACCCGAGGGTCGGATCGCGTAGCGATCCGGGTGGGGGTCTCGCAAGGGAGTCAATCGTGTGCCCACCTCACGTGGGGGGCCTTCTTGGTGTTAGGGACGCACGGCCTCTCACTCCTTCTCCCCATGGGGGAGAAGGGCGGGATGAGGGGGCTCCGGCGGTGCAATACAGAAACGCTGTTCAACCGGGTTGATGGTCGACGTTTTGGACCGGGATGATTGTCGACAGTTTCGGGTTTGGGGCAGGTTCAGCCGGTTTGCGGGACCCATCTAGCTAATTCATGGATGCGTTGAGGCGTTATGCCGGCAGCGCCCGCTCCAGCACGGCGGCGGCCTCGGCCGCGGAAATATCGCTCGTGCCGTAAGTGGCGCCCCGCGCGGTGGCCAGCCGCGTGCGGGCGAAGCTCTCCGTCACCCAGGCCGGCGCGCTCGCCCGCAGCGCTGCGGCCGCCGCCAGCGTTGCGAGGCGCTCGACCGCGGCGCGCGAGCGCGCTTCCGCATCTCCCGCCGCGAGGGTCGCCGCGATAAAAGCGGCCGCCTCGCGGGCGCCCGGCAGGTCGGCCGCTTCCTCGGCCAGATCGGCCATCACCGCGCGCGCGGCCTGCGGCTCGCGCTCGAGCGCGCGCAGCACGTCGAGGCACATCACGTTGCCCGATCCCTCCCAGATCGGATTGACCGGCGCCTCGCGATAGAGCCGCGGCAGGATGCTTTCCTCCACATAGCCGTTGCCGCCGAGGCACTCCATCGCCTCGTAGATCAGGGCCGGGGCGATCTTGCAGACCAGGTATTTCACCGCCGGGGTGAGGAGCCGCGCGCGCGCGGCCTCGCGCGCATCGCCGCCGGCGTGATCGAACGCGCCACACAGGCGCATCACCAGCGCGGTCGCGGCCTCGACGTCGAGCGCCATGTCGGCGAGCACCGCCTGCATCAGCGGCTGCTCGGCCAGGCGCTTGCCGAACGCCACGCGGTGGCGGGCGTGATGGATCGCCTGCGCCAGCGCCATGCGCATGAGCCCGGCCGAGGCGATGGCGCAGTCGAGGCGCGTCAGCTGCACCATCTGCAGCACGGTGCGGATGCCGCGGCCCTCCTCGCCCACCCGCAGCGCAAACGCATCCGTGAACTCGACCTCGGCGGAGGCATTGGAGCGGTTGCCGAGCTTGTCCTTGAGGCGCTGGAAGCGCAGCCCATTGAGCGACCCATCGGGCCGAAAGCGCGGCATGAAGAAGCAGCTGAGCCCGCCCTCCGCCTGCGCCAGCACCAGGAATGCATCCGACATCGGCGCCGACATGAACCACTTGTGGCCGGTGACGGCATAGCCCTCGCCGGCCGCGACCGCGCGCGTCGTATTGGTGCGCACATCGGTGCCGCCCTGCTTCTCGGTCATGCCCATGCCGAGCGTCATGCTCTTCTTTTCCGTCCAGGGCCGGAACACCGGGTCGTATTCGCGCGCCGCGATCTTGGGCATCAGCTTGGCGGCGAGGTCGCCTTCCACCGCCAGCGCCGCCACCGCCGCCCGCGTCATGGTGATGGGGCAGAGATGCCCGGTCTCGACCTGCGCCGCCATGTAGAAGCGCGCCGCCCGGGTCACCTGCGCGGGCGCCGGCGCTGCCGCCGCATCGGCGCGCCAGGTCGAAGCCTGCAGCCGCGCCGTGAAGCTCTCGGCCATGAACAGGTGATAGGCCGGGTGGAACTCGACGAAATCCTGGCGGACGCCGTTGGGGTCGAAGGCCCGCAGCTTGGGCGGATTTTCGTTGGCTCGCCGTCCGAGCTCCAGCATCTCGGCCGTGCCCCAACGCTGTCCGAACGCCGCCAGCGCCTTGACCTCCCCGCCGGCCCCATTGGCCCGCACGGCATCCTGCAGCGGGCGCGTCGAGCGCAAACAGATCGACATCCGCAAACGGCGGCGACTGGTTGGTGACCTCATGGGTGTCGAAGCGGCTCAGGGCAGGCCATGGCAGCTCTCTTTCCTTCACCTCCCCCTGCAAGGGGGAGGTCGACCCGCAAAGCGGGTCGGGTGGGGGTCTCGCCCAAATACCGAATCTGTGAGGGCACGAGACCCCCACCCGGCGCCGGAGCCTGTCATCGGACCGGCCAAGGGCCGGACCCGTTGCGCCACCCTCCCCCTTTCAGGGGAAGGGATTCGGCACCGCGGTGCCGAATAATTACATCGCAAAATGCGATGTCCTCTCGTAATAGTCCTTCCCGGTAGAAGCGCAACGCTTCGGCTGTGGGAACGGTTGCGCGCGGCCTTGCCGGGGGCGGCGACTATCCCTATAGATGCCGCTTTAGTGGACATCGCCGAGAATTCTTCATTGGGGGCTCGACCTGCGGCATCTGGCCGGGGTCGAGAGCATTCGTGCGCGCGGCTGCCGCATGGGCGGAAGCGGCGGCACCATTTGGCCTGCAGAACGCCGAGGCGAGCATGAAACCCCGACCGACGCGCCATATCGTCTCGATCAACGATCTCTCGAACAAGGACATCGAGACCATCTTCGAGATCGCCCAGTCCTATCTCGAACGAGCTCCCGGATCCCAATTTCAGCTACCGGATAGGCCGCAGCACCAATGTGGCGTCCGATTTCATCCTGGCCAGCCTGTTCTACGAGCCGAGCACGCGCACGCGGCTGTCGTTCGAGAGCGCCATGCTGCGGCTCGGCGGCGACACCATCACCAGCGCCGATCCGGCCACCAGCTCGGCCGCCAAGGGCGAAAGCCTCGCCGACACGGTGCGGGTCATCGCCAACTATGCCGACTTGATCGTCATCCGCCATCCGCGCGACGGCGCGGCGCGGCTGGCGGCCGACTATTCGCCGGTCCCGGTGATCAACGCCGGCGACGGCAGCCACGAGCATCCGACCCAGACGCTGTGCGACCTCTTCACGCTGAAGAAGAAGAACAAGCACCTCAAGAACCTGAAGATCGCCATCTCCGGCGACCTCAAGGGCAGCCGCACCATCCATTCCTTCGTCTACGCGCTGGCGCGCTTCGGCGCCAACATCATGCCGATGCCGGCCAAGGGAATGGGGCTGCCGGCGCACGTGGATCGCCGGCTGCGCGAGGAATTCGGCTGCCAGATCGTCCCCGCCTCGAAGCGCGAAAGCGACGGCGCCGCCATCGATGCGCTCTATGTGACGCCCGAGGAGCCGCATCAGCAATCGCTCTTCTCCGGGCCCGAGATCGGCCGCGACCTTGCGGTCGCGCTGGCCGAAAAGAAGGTGGCCGAGAAGAAGATCGACGCCGTCTACGTGACGCGCTTTCAGAAGGAGCGCTGGGCCGAGCAAGACCAGCCTTACCCGAAGATCGACAAGAAATTCCTCAACGAGCCGAAATATTCCGGCGCCAGCGTGCTGCATCCGCTGCCGCGCGTCGGCGAGCTCGACGTGGCCTTGGATTCCGACAGCCGCGCGGTCTATTTCCAGCAGGCCGCCTACGGGGTGCCGGTCCGCATGGCGCTCATCTCGCTGTTGCTCGGCCTCACCAAGGGCAAGTCGCTGCACCGGTTCGAAGGCGGCTTCGACAAGCAGAAATATCCGCTCTACGACCAGCCGCGCGCGCTCGGCATCCACTGCATCAACCGCAACTGCATCGTGCACGAGCCGATGGAGAGCCAATATGTGCGCAACCGCTTTCATGTGGTGAAGGGCCCGTCCGGCGACGACTGCAAGCTGCGATGCGTCTATTGCGAGAGCGACATCGAGAGCTTCGTGGTCGCCCACAAGAAGAACAAATGGTACGCCAAGGACGCCGCGCTTCTGCTGCGCGAGGGCGAGCACAGCCTGCGCGAGCTCATCGTCTTCGCCGACGAGGCCGACGCCCGCGCCGCCGGATTTCATTTCAAGCGCACATCTCTCAGCCCGCGCCCCGCCCGCCGCCAACGCCTCAAGGCACAATCGTAGGCCGGGGTATTCTCAAAGGGACCCACACTTGTGAAGGAGCCTGTAACTGACGAACCGGACGAGCTTCCCCACCCGTTCGTTCCCGCGTCCGCGGGAATGAGCGGATGTGGCGATCCCTGACTCCGAGTTGATTTCGCACCCCTCCGGGTGCAGGGCGGTCTCCTTCTCCCCGCGTGCGGGGAGAAGGTCGGGATGAGGGGGCGCTTCCGCGAGTTTGAGCTTGTGGAAACGCCCCCTCACCGGTCCGAAATCTGGTTTTCGTTCGGTGCACGCTGTCCTCTCCCCGACCAAAGTCGGTCTCCCGACTTTGGCACTAAAGAGGTCGAAATCGGCAATCGCCGATTTCGATTGCGGGGCGAGGGGCGCCGCAGCACTCGGCAATCGCAGCAAGAGGCAGAGACAGACTAGCTGTTGAGATTTCGATGCCCGAGCCGATCATGCTTGCCCTCCCCTACGCCGCCGCACTGTTGCTCGGCTATCTGCTCGGCTCGATCCCGTTCGGCCTCATCCTGACGCGTTGCGCGGGCACGCCCGACATCCGCTCCCTCGGCTCCGGCAATATCGGCGCCACCAATGTGCTGCGCACCGGCAGCAAGGCGCTCGCCGCCGCCACGCTCATCGGCGATGTCCTCAAGGGCACCGCCGCGGTGCTCGCGGCCCGCTACGCATTCGGCCCGGATGCCGCGCTCGTCGCCGCGGCCGGCGCGCTCATCGGCCACATCTTTCCGGTCTGGCTCAAGTTCAAAGGCGGCAAGGGCGTGGCGACCTACATCGGGCTGCTCATCGGCCTCGCCTGGCCGGCCGCGCTCGCCTTCTGCCTGATCTGGCTCGCGGTCGCCGCGCTCACCCGCTACTCCTCGCTCGCCGGCCTCGCCGCCAGCGCCGCCACGCCGGTCGTGCTGTGGTTCCTGGCCGATGAGCGGACGGCGATCCTCTTCGTGCTCCTGACGATTCTGTTGTGGATCATGCATCGTCCCAACATTGCCCGGCTCCTTGATGGCACCGAACACAAGATCGGCCGCTCGGCGCCCGCCACCGGTCCGTGATCCGAAGGCCAGAAGCGCCACGAGGACAAAAATTCGGATTGTCGCCGGCTACCCCGTGGGCAATTCTGGGCCGCAATCCGGGGGGCAGCGTGGGCGCCAGCGACAGCAAGAGTGAGGTGCGTCTGACCGATGAGGAGCGGCTCGACTGGCTGCGACTCATTCGTAGCGAGAATGTCGGCCCGCGCGGTATTATGGCGCAAACGCCACAGGCCGCGCGGAACCGACGAAATGAGATATAAAGAGCGCGTTGGTTGCAGATTCGAAGGGCGGCTATGGACGCTTCGGAGCGACGGGGTACTGCGTGGGCTTTGTCGGCGGGGTGCTTGGCATTTGTCGCATGGGGATTCCCGGAAGTGAGCCGATTTATCACAATTCCGGGCGCGTTGATCTGCGCTTGTCTTGCGGTTTATTTTTTCTGGCCAGAGATCAAAGCTGCCTTGTTGTGGGCAGCGCGATACGGGACCGTGTGGCTAGCTGCAGCTGGCGCTCTGCTCGTCGCAATCATTCTGACGATCGGACATCACAAGAGCGTTCTGCAAAAGGCCGCCACGCTACCGCCCTTGCCGCCGACATCGGCCGCAGAATCAGCACCGCCTGCGCCGACACAATCGGGCCAGCTTCGTTCAATTATGGGCGATTTGATCTATTCTTGCGATGTGCCAAGGCCACCTACGACTAGTCTCGATACAATGCTGTTTCAGCAAAAATTGGATTATTACGCTCAAACCCTTAAAGTTCTCGGCGATTCGATTGGAGCAAGCTTTTCTGTAAAGACCATAGACGGTGGGGTCCAAATAGACGTTGACGCCGCAACCGGGCTGCGGGCACTCAAAAATCCCTTCCATAAGGCTGTGATGGAAGTGAGAAGAGTTGGCGATGTCGAGATGGTCAACATCAAAATTGAAATGCCGGACCTTCTCAAACTGATTCCCGTCACTTCTAGTGATTCCGGGCTTATCGGGGTCACCAATTTCGTTCATAAAATGCTTTCACTTAAGGATGGCACTTGCCACCTAGTTTAGATTTCGTCCAGCGCCACGCCATCCAATTCCAGGGCGGCAAGGCAGGCCAGGAAGAAGGTCGCCGGGAACGTTCCGCGTGCCAGCTTGTTCGTGATCGAGGCCTCGGTTTCCTTCAGGCCGTGTTTCTTGAGCCGCTGCGCAAGCTCGACATAGGTCACCTCGCATTCGCGAAGCTTGTGCTTCAGGAATGCGGCGGCGCGCTCCGCCCATTCGTCCTCTGACTTGATGGCCATGGCGCCTCCTATCGTCTATGAAAGCTATCATATCCGATAGATTTCGTTTGACAACCCCTATGCTATCACATATGATAGCTTTCATAGACGAGGGGTTGGGCACATGACGCAGCATTTCCTTCTTTCCCGGCAGGCCAAGACGCTATCGCTGGCCGCCGTTTTCCAGATGAAGGATGACGAAGCCGAAATGACTTTCCGTCGCATCCGCTGGCACGAAACGGACGGCCAGCCGGTTTGCCCACATTGCGGCGGGGTTGACGCTTACGACTGCCGGCGCTTCAAGGGTGCCCCGCGCTTCCGCTGCCGGGCCTGCGTCAAGGACTTCTCGATTACTTCCGGGACGCTGTTCGCCTCGCACAAGCTGCCCTTGCGCTGCTACCTCGCGGCCATCGCGATCTTCTGCAATGAGGTCAAGGGCAAGTCCATGCTCGCCCTATCGCGCGATCTCTGCGTTTCCTACAAGTGCGCCTTTGTGCTCGCCCACAAGCTGCGGGAGGCGATGGCAGTCGAATTGAAGGGCCGCATGATCGGCGGCGAGGGCAAGACTGCCGAGATCGACTCGGGCTATTTCGGCGGATACGTCAAGCCGGCCAACCTTGCCGAGAAGCGCAAGGATCGCCGCCTCGCCGCCAACCAAACAGGCAAGCGCAAGGCCGTGGTCATCATTCGCGAGCGTGACGGCAATTCGCTCCCGGCCGTGTTCCGTACCGAAGGGCAGGCACTCAATTTCGTGCGCTCGCGCATCGCCAAGGGCACGGTCGTCAATGCCGACGAGTCGCCGGCTTGGAACGATCTTCATGCCCGCTTCGAAATGAAGCGCATCAATCACGAAGAGGCGTACAGCCTGGACGGCGCTTGCACCAATTGGGCAGAGGAATTTTTCAGTCGCATGCGGCGCGGCGAGATCGGCCACCACCACCATATCGCTGGCCCGTATCTCCTGCGGTACGCGCAAGAGGCGTCTTGGCGGGAGGACAATCGGCGCCTGTCAAACGGCGATCAGGTCCATGCGGTGGCTGGCCACGCCATGAAGGGCGCGCCCTCCGTTGATTTCTGTGGATACTGGCAGCGGCACGTCGCGAAAGTTCAGCCGGAGCGATGATATGCCGCGCGCCTTCAAGGTCTATCCCAAGCATCCCGCCGTCACCTTCCTGGTCCACCTTCACGCGGACCTTGGCGGCCAGATCAGGGCCAACCGGCAGGAAGGCGAGCGCCTAGCCGCCGACATGAAGCATGTCGAGGCCGTGATCCGCATGTTCGATCCGGCCTATAACGTCCAGGCGATCAGTGTCCGGCGCCGCAACCGGCGAAACCGATGGTTCAAGCGCGGCACCATGTTCCGGGCCGTCCTGGAGGTGCTTAAGGCCGCTGAGGGGCCGTTGACCACGCGCGAGATCGTGCTGCAGCTCTTGGCCGGCAAGGGCGAGGCCAAACCGGACCTCAAGACAATTCGCGATCTTGAGGGCGGGGTCCGGTCCAGCTTGTCGCTCAAGGCCGGCAAGAGCGTCCAGAATGTCGGGCAAGGCATGCCGGCAAGGTGGCAGTTGACCGGCCGGTAGAGAATCAGGCTGGTGTCGAATAGCCCGGTGGATAGTCTAGAGTTCAAGGATTCACGGCGGGTTTGAGGTATGATATTCTCGCTTCCAGACGACAACATGCCGTTGTCGGTTTTCGCGGCGAGTTGGCACCATGGTGATGACCCCCGCTCGTTCCGTGCATCATTACGACACGTACACTCCACCGCCGCAGGGCGAAGGTATCTGGCTTCGTGATCTTGTCCAAGCAAGCAAGCGTTCCGGAGAGCCAAAAGATATTCGTCTGTTCTTCGTCGGCGATCTCGCCTTGGTTTCAAGACGCTGCGTATCAATCATCGGGACGCGCGAGGCAAGCCCGCATGGGCTGGCTCGCGCCACTCGGCTCGCTCGCGAGTTGGTACAGCACGGAACCGTCATCGTTTCTGGACTTGCTCGGGGCATCGATACTGCGGCCCATCTAAGCGCCATTGGTAATGGTGGTCGGACAGTTGCGATTATAGGAACGCCGCTTTCGAAGGCGTCTCCGGTAGAAAACGCTTCGCTCCAAGAGACGATTTGGCGCCACCACCTACTGATTTCGCCATTCCCCGAAGATAGGCCCGTCTCCCCGAAGAACTTTCCTGAGCGAAACAAGGTCATGGCGGCCTTGTCCGACGCCACCGTCATTGTCGAGGCCTCGAATACCTCCGGTACCCTGCACCAAGCCTCCGAATGCCGGCGTCTTGGGCGCTGGTTGTTCATCATGCGGGCGGTCGTAGAAAATCCAGCAATTACGTGGCCCAAACGATTTTTGAATGATAAGAACACTGCGGTGCTTGATCGCACAGAACAGATTTTAGACGCTCTAAGCAATCAATGAAAGTCGCTCACGCCTGTGGGTATTACTCCGAACTTGCGGTTAAGGCCGGCAAGCCACGCCCGCGGAATCCGCCGTTTTGGGAATCTTACATGTTTTGCCATGCCGTAAAATCTGGTGAATTTCACCGCCGTTTTTACATAGACAAGCAATCGGGACGATTGAACATCACCAAGGCCAATTTTCCCATGGTGAGACCAACCTTTGGAGATTGGGCTGCCCGCAAGCTGCCGACTTTTTCCGAGGAACCAGTTCTGCTAGTGCCAGTTCCAAGCAAGGACGGCGTTAAGACTGCTACCACGTACCGGTCATTGCGGATGGCACAAGAAGCCCTCAAGGGGACTGCCTATGAAGGCAGCATCTTCGACGGACTCCGCTGGAATAAGAAACTTAAAAGCGCTCACGATGGCGGTCCCCGCAAGCGTGCCGAGCTGTTGCCGCATCTTGAGACGAGGGGCGACCTAAAAGACAAGAAGGTCGTACTGATCGATGATTTGGTGACGACTGGCGGCTCTCTACTGGCGTGCCAGGACCGTATAGAGGGGGCAGGCGCGAAGGTAGTCGGCGCCATCACTTGCGGGCGGACCGTCTATGACGCCAGTGAGCCGCCGTTTAAGGCGCGCGAATTCGAACTAACCGAGGAACTGTCCGATTACCGGCCACCGCCCGCGCCGCCGCCAGAGGACCCTTTCGCCTAGGGCGCCCAGCTTGGGGTCTTGTGGCGTTTGCGCCATAATACCGGGCCCGCGGACCTTTCGCGCGCTGGTCAACCAGTTCGGCAGTGCGCAAGCGGCACTGGCCGCGCTGCCCAGCCTCGCCCGCCGCGGTGGCGCCAGCGGCTCGGCGCGCATCTGCTCGCGGGCGGACGCCGAGCGCGAGATCAAGGCGGCACGATCCGCCGGCGTGAGCTTCCTGGCGCTGGGCGAGCCGGCCTATCCGTGGCGGCTGGCGATGATCGACGATCCGCCGCCGCTCATCGCGGTGCGCGGACATCTCGCCGTCCTGGAGCGGCCGATGATCGCCGTGGTCGGCGCCCGCAACGCATCGGCGGCCGGGATCAAGCTCGCCGGCAAGCTCGCGCGCGAGCTCGCCGAAGCCGGCCTCGTGGTCGTATCGGGTCTCGCGCGCGGCATCGATGCCTCAGCCCACCGGGCCAGCCTCACGACCGGCACCGTCGCGGTGCTGGCCGGCGGCCACAACCACATCTATCCGCCCGAGAACGTCGAGCTCGCCGGCGCGATCCTGGCCACGGGCGTGGCGCTGTCCGAGATGCCGCTCGACTGGGAGCCGCGCGCCCGCGACTTCCCGCGCCGCAATCGCCTGATCTCCGGCCTTGCGGTCGGCGTCGTGGTGATCGAGGCGGCGCGCCGCTCGGGCTCGCTCATCACCACGCGGCTCGCGCTCGAGCAAGGCCGCGAAGTCTTCGCGGTGCCCGGCTCCCCGCTCGATCCGCGCTCCGAGGGCTCCAACGGCTTGCTGAAGCAGGGAGCAACCCTGGTCACCGAGGCCGAAGACGTGATCGCGGTGCTGCGCCCGATCCTCGGCCAGCCGCTGGAGCGATCGATGCAGGAGGCGCAGCCCGAGCCCATCGCGCCACAACCGCCCGCGGCCGACCCCGGCACCGAGGAGCGCAGCCGCATCGTGGAGCTGCTCGGGCCTACTCCCGTCAGCATCGACGACCTGGTGCGCCTCGCCGGCCGCTCGCCCGCCGTGGTGCGGATCGTGCTGCTGGAGCTGGAGGTGGCCGGCCGCCTGCAACGGCATGGGGGCGGGCTGGTGTCGCTGGTGTGAAAGAGCAAGGAAATCAGATCAAGGGGATCCCGGCCCTGGCGTTGACAGCCGGCAACTGTATCGTGTAACGATACACCATGCGAACGAGAATCAGTCAAGTTACCCTGAGCAACGATGAGTTAACCGACCATCCTGGTCTCTATATTAGGCGGGAGGTACTGCGGCCCAGAAAGCTATCAGTTACCGAAGCCGCCAAGCTGTTGGGTGTCGGCAGACCGACTCTTTCAAATCTTCTCAATGGCAACGCCTCGCTTTCGGCCGATATGGCCGTCCGCTTTGAAAAATCCTTCGGCGTGAAGCGCGAAATGCTGCTCCAGATCCAAGCGTCCTACGACGACTTGCAGACACGCGAACGGGCGGCGCAGATCGCAGTCCGCAGCTACGCTCCCAGTCTAATGGACATTACTGCATCACAAATTGCAGCGTGGGCCGCACACAGCATCCGCGCTCGGCAGTTACTCCCAGCCTTTCTCAGACGACTCATCCAGTCGACCGGCCGCAATCTAACTCGGGTCGATTTTCCGGCTTTCGACAACGCCGAGCGTCCAGGGTGGGACGGGCAAGTTGAGGCCGATTCGGCGACGCCGTGGATACCCTCTGGGCTTTCGGGCTGGGAGTTCGGCTGCAATCAAGACCCGCGGGCCAAAGCTGAAGCGGACTACAAGAAGCGTGTAACAAGCGTTCCAACCACCGAAAGAAAAAATATAACCTTTGTTTTTGTAACCCCTCACAACTGGACAGGCAAAAACGAATGGGTCAACAGTAAACGTGTCGAGAAAAAATGGAAAGACGTTCGGGCTTTTGACGCCAGCGACGTGGAGCAGTGGCTTGAACAATCCGCCCCCGCCCAGGCCTGGATGGCTGAAGAGCTCGGGATTGCCTCTAGTGGCATTCGGTCGCTCGAAGATTGCTGGAATCAGTGGGCCACAGTGACGAATCCGGAACTAAACAAGCAGCTATTTCAGGGCTCTATCGAGGTTTACAAAGGCAAAATTGAGCAGTGGCTCCAACAACCGCCCACCAATCCCTTTGTCATCAGGGCTCCTTCGCGAGAGGAGGGACTAGCGTTTATTGCATCTGCATTTGATTCGATTGGTGCGCGACCGCGTCAGTTCCATGATCGCGCGATTGCCATACATTCTGTCGATGAACTCCGGAAGGTCGCGGCGACAGTAACCGCGTTGATCGCCATACTGGCGTCACCCGAGGTTGAAACTAAGTCCGCAGGGCTCTACAAGACCCAGCACACGATTATCGTCCGCACGCGTGATGCCGATGAGGGTGCACCTAATATCTCTCTTGATTTAATTGACGACAACACCTTCAGCGCCGCCTTGGGCGCCATGGATCTAAGCGATGACGAGGTTTCGCGGCTCGTTCGCGAGTTCGGGTCGATCGGCGACCGTTCTACGCCGCCGGCTTTCAAAAATACCTGCAATCAAAATTCCGCCCTGGGCAGAAGCGAAGGACCTTGCACGAAAGCTAATCCCCCTCTGTTTTGTGGGCGCGTGGGATGCCGAAACCAAGGCGGACCAGGAGATTTTGTCCCTTCTGGCCGATGAGGAATGCTATCCTAAGGTAGAGGAAGCCGTCGCCGAACTCCTGAACGTCGAACAGACCCCAGTTTGGACCGTGGCGAAGCATCGTGGGGTTGTATCGAAGGTTGACGTTTTCTACGCAATTCACAACTTTATCACTGTCTCTGACCTTGAGCGCTTCTTCTTTACCGCCCGCTATGTGCTTTCGGAGGAAGATCCCGCACTCGATCTGCCGGAGGATAAGCGGTGGCTGGCAAATCTATACGGGAAATCGAGGGATCACTCCCGAGCTCTCCGTGATGGCATCTGCGAAACGCTCGTTCTTCTAGCCGTTCACGGCCACAATCTGTTCTTGAACCGCGGCGTCAACGTTCACACAAACATCAATGCCATTGTGCGAGGGTTGCTCACGCCGCTGGACGCCAAGACCTGGGCGTCGCAGCAGAACGACCTTCCTCTTTACGCTGAAGCGGCGCCCGAGGAATTCCTCAAGATTCTGGAGGAGGACCTCAAGAGCGCGGTACCTCAGGTCCTCGCACTATTGAAGCCAGCCAGCAACGCTATATTTGGGAGCTGTCCCCGCTCCGGTCTGCTGTGGGCATTGGAAGGCTTGGCATGGAAACCCGGTCGGTTGCTTCCCGTCGCAAGAATCCTGGCACGACTCTCCGAGCAAAAGATCGATGACAATTGGGCGAACAAGCCGGAGCGTAGTCTTGAGTCGCTTTTCAGCTATTGGGTGCCACAGACCGGGGCCAGCATTGCGGAACGGCTGGCCGTCCTAGATTCGCTGAAGATTCGGTTTCCAAAAATTGTGTGGTGGCTCTGCATGGAGCAACTTGATCCGGGACCTCGTACCGGCTCTTACAGTTATCGCCCGCGCTGGCGCAACGACGCCTTTGGCGCTGGACAATTCGCCCCGGAAGAGGAAATGCCTCAGACCCGTCTCAAAGCTCTCGACACGGCGCTCAATTGGCCAATTCAGGACGAACGCACGCTCAGCGATCTAGTTGAGCGCCTCCATATATTTCCGGATGAGGCGCAGGAGAAGGTCTGGACCCTCATCCGATCTTGGTCGGCCTGCAACCCGGTCGACGAGCCAAGGGCGTTGTTACGTGAAAACATACGGCGGTTTGCGTTCACACGCCGAGGCCGTTCGCGCAAGTTGGGACAAAAGCTACAGAATCACGCCCACGAGCTATACGATCTTTTGAGACCCAAGGACATCGTGGTGCGCCACCAGTGGCTTTTTGCCCAACAGTGGGTCGATGAATCCTTGGACGAAGCCGACGACGACATTAACGTAGAAAGACACGACCGGAAGATTGGACAGCAACGATCGCAGGCTCTTCGCGACATTTGGAAACAAGCCGGTTACGAGGGGATTTTACGCCTCTGCGAATCCGGAGATGCCGCGTGGATTATTGGATCGCTGCTTGCCGACGGTATTGTCAAAGGGCCCAGTGCTACCGATTTTCTTTACAAACTCGCTTCCGAGGACCGGTCGGAACTCAAGGTCGACAATTGCATCTACGGGTTCCTGAGGAGACTGGAGGAAGAACTGCGCCAGGCGGCCTTGTACGACTTGACCAAGCGCTTTCTATCTGAAGGACATGCCGGCAAAAAAAAGACGATCCGCACGCTTGCCGCCGCTCCGTTTAGGCAATCCACGTGGCATCACCTTGAAAATTTGTCCGCTGAAATGCAACAGGGCTATTGGAAGCAAGCGCATCCCCATTGGGATGCCCAATCCGACGGTGAGATGCGCGAAATCGTTGACCGCCTCCTCTCGGCTGAACGGCCGAGGGCGGCTCTTAGTGTTATCCACATGAATTGGAACGCTCTCGATTCCGTTCGATTCATTCGATTGCTGCGGGAAGTGGCTACGTCGCGTGCTGAACCCGCAGGGCACTATCAACCATCGTCGTATGAGATTTCACGCGCCCTAAAGATTTTGGACAAGCGCCTGGACGTCTCGCGTGATGAGCTTGCGCAGTTGGAATTTATCTACCTCCAGGCCCTCGACCATACCGAGCATGAAATTCCGAACCTTGAATTTCAGCTAACCGAATTGCCAAGTCTTTTTATGCAAGCGATCGGACTCACCTTTCGACGGAGTGACGATGCCGATGATCCGGTTGAATGGCTGTCAACGCCGGCTGGCGAGCGCGATTCGATGGTTACGCAGATGTACAGCCTTCTAAAGAGGTTGCGACGCATTCCCGGAACCCAGCCAGACGGCACAATCGATGTAGATAGGCTTCGAACATGGGTCGTTGAGGTTCGCGCTCTATGCAAGGCCTATGCGCGCGAGGAGGTCGGTGACCGCACCATTGGAGGACTACTTGCGCATTGTAAGGCCGGCAAGGATGGCGTTTGGCCCTGCGAGCCGGTCCGGCAACTTCTTGAGGAGGTGGTCTCAAGGGAGATCGGGATTGGTATGATGGTCAGCGTTCACAATGCCCGTGGCGCAACTTGGCGCGGCGTGGGAGGGCAACAGGAGCGCGACGTTGCAGCCAAGTACAGGGGCTGGTCGAAGGAAATTGCCGTCGAGTCTCCATTTGTGGCGTCGGAAATCCTTGAGCAAATAGCGCAAAGTTTTGAGCGAGACGCCCAGTGGCATGACTCTCGTGAAGAACTCCGTCGTCGTCTTCCGTACTAGCCATTTTGGGAGCGCTCAAGATGGTAGCGGCCAGTGCAGCCCCGAACGGCTAGCCGGAGTGGTGTGGGCGTGGGAATATTGGTCGCATTGACACCGAAAGACGCGGCTACCGCGATTGCGGTCGTTGGGCTGTTCGCGACGCTGGTTGGCGCGAGCGTGGCGCTGTTCAATAGTTGGAAAGCCGTGCAATGGAAGCGAGCTGAGTTCGCCAACAATTTTATTAGGGACTTTAACAGTAACGATGAACTCGTCTTTGCTGGCCGCTGTCTTGATTGGCAGGGCGGTCGATTGGTACTTCCTGAGAAGCTTAGACCCTACATGCCAGATAACGCGCCGATCATTGAGCACGACCGAAGGATTTTCGAGAAGGCCCTAAGGGCAGATTTGAAGCTTAGCGAGGACAATGATCCACGTATTCAGATTTATCGAACGTCGATGGATTCCTTTTTCTCGTGGTTGAATTTAGTGGCAAGCGGCCTGGACAGAAGGCTGTTTGTAGTCGCGGACATCGAAGAGGTCGGCTATTGGGTTGCGAAAATACAGAGTGAACCGATGCTCCACGGGTACATCGCTGCATTCGGTTATCAGGAAAACGTGATAAAGCTGGTGAAACAATTTCGGAGAAAAAGGAACCCGTACCGAGATTGGCATTTCATTACGCCGGACGTTGCGCGCAGTATTCGCGCGGCTTTTCGGTCCCTCAGCAAGCAAGACCAATCAGATAGACCAGAGCATCAACCGCGTCATCGCCCCTCTCGACGCCAAACCCCAGGGGTTGGGTCAAAAGCCGCTCGCAATCTTGACGAGGAAAGCGAACCACCCCGTTCCTAATATGTAGCGCCGTCACTCGAAGCCGTGCTCGCTTGTCCTTAATCGCTAGAAATTACGGTGACACCTCACCTGTTACACGACTCGCGGAGCCCGACATGTATCAGCGCCTTACCATCAACGCCATCGCTGCGGCAACCATGATGGCGTTCGCCGCCGTGCCAGCAATAGCCGCCGAAATGAAATACCCCGATCTCGACGGCCAGTGGCGAAACCCGCTGTCCGCAGGCTTCGGCAATCCCTGGGATACCACCAAGCCCATGGGCCTGGCGCAACAGGCGCCGCTCACGGCGCAATATCAGGCGATCTTCGAGGCGAGCGTGCGCGATCAGGCCAATGGCGGACAAGGCAACAGCCTGGGGGCGACCTGCATCCATCCGGGCATGCCGAAGATGATGAACTTCTCCGAGCCGATGGAGATCATTGTGCGGCCGGGTACGACCTATTTGGTGCCGCAGCGGTATCCGGTCCGCCGCATCTATACGGACGGGCGGGATTGGCCGGCCGACGAGCCGCCGACCTTCACCGGCTATTCGATCGGCCGATGGAGCGATGCTGGCGGCTCCGGCCGCTACGATGCGCTGGAGGTGGAGACGCGCAATTTCACCGGCCCACGGGTTTTCGAATCCACAGGCCTACCGCTGCACGCCGACAATCAGACCATCGTCAAGGAGCGCATTTATCTGGAGAAGGACGATCCGGACACGATGCACGACATCATCACGACCATCGATCACGCGCTGACCCGGCCCTGGACGGTCGACCGGATCTATCTGCGCGAGCCCCGTGCGCGCTGGAAGGAGCGCAATTGCCACGAGGCCAACAATCATGTGGTCATCGGCTCGGAGCATTATTTCCTCAGCGCCGACGGCAAGCTGATGCCGGTCAAGGCCGACCAGCCGCCGCCCGACCTGCGCTACTTCAAGCAACCGCTGCAATGAGGCCCGGCATGTGCTACCGCATCCACATCGGCGCGATGGCGGCCACGATGCTGGCGGCATTCGCGGTGCCGCCCATCGCCGCCGACACGAAGTATCCCGACTTCGAAAGCCAATGGCGCAACCCGGCCGCCGCCCATGGCGACGCTTGGGACCCGGGGAAGCCCGCGGGGCGCGGGCAGCAAGCGCCGCTCACCCCCGAGTACCAGGCGATCTTCGAAGCAAGCCTTGCCGACCAGGCCGCCGGCGGGCGCGGCAACAACTACCAGACCTCCTGCGTCCTCGACGGCATGCCGCGGATCATGACCCTGACCGCGCCGATGGAGATCTTGATCCAGCCGACCTCCACGATCCTGCTTTTCGAGAATGCCTTCGCGCGCCGCATCTACACCGACGGACGCAAATGGCCGACCGACGAGGAGCCGACCTTCGAGGGCTATTCCATCGGCAAATGGATCGATACGAACGGCGCCGGCAGCTACGACATGCTGGAAGTGGAGACGCGCCAATTCTCCGGCCCGCGCGCGCTCGAATCCTCAGGCCTGCCGATGCACCGGGACAACGAGACCATCGTCAAGGAGCGCATCCATCTCGACCAGCACGACAAGGACATCCTGCACGACGAGGTCACCACCATCGACCACGCCTTCACGCGTCCCTGGACGATCGACAAGGTCTATGTGCGCGAGCGCAAGCCCAAATGGTCGGAATACCTGTGCCGCGAGGCGACCGACCGCATCTATCTCGGCCGCGACGAATATGCGGTGAGCCCCGACGGCAAGCTGATGCCGGTCAGAGAGAATCAACCGCCGCCCGACTTGCGATATTTCAAGCCGTCGCAGAAATGACGGCCGACCGGCGCGTGCCGGGCGCGGTACAGCAGATTCTCATCGATTTGACTCGACGCGGGCACGCCACCGCCGTCACCTGCGGGCTTGACCCGCGGGATCATCTTCTTCGTTAGCTGCCACAGTAATTCCGAGCTTGGCGGACTTCGTGTCATCAGTGTCACTCGGCGGATAGGTCTGTCCGTAGCGCGTGAAGATGTCCGCGCTTTGTAGCGCATCATATGTCCGCTTCTGTCTGCGTTTGCTGTTGGCCTTGTGGAGCTTGTGGGCAGGCCGCTTTCTTGGCCTGTCCACAAATCCACAAGGCTTGCGAGCCGCCGAGCGGAGTTAAGCGGCGCGCGAGACATCACGACTGGCTCCTTTGGGGTCGAAGCGCGCAACACAGCGCGGGCCGTCAAAGATGGCAAGCCATCCGTCGGGGTATTCGTGCACCCGCACGGTCGCGCGGACATAGTGCTGGCGATGGCGCTGGGCTGGAATCTGGAGGCTGCGCCGGTGGTAGGAGACACAATTGTCGGCGCCAACCACCCGATCTTCCTGCAGGCACAGCACGTCGACGAGCGGGCGGCCCTCATAGGGCACGAAGGCCGTGCCAGGCTCGGCTGCGGGCACCGCGAAGCGGGCATTGTAGTCGGGCACGAAGCGTTCCTTGAGGAACCGGTTGGCGGCCGCCACGGTCTTGATCCGGGCCAGGCGCAGCTCCTGCGGCAGCCGCTTCTGCAGGGTGCCGAATACCCGCTCCATCCGTCCGCGCCCCTGCGGGGAATAGGACGGGATATGGGTGATGCCGAGTTGGGAGAGCGCCCGGCCGACCTGGGTCAGCTGCGTCTTATCGACTTTCCGGCTGTTCTTGGGGGTGATGAAGTAATGCCCGCCCCGATCGGTATAAAACGCGCTGAACAGGCCGTGTTCGGCGATCGTCTCGGCCAGTCCCAGGAAACTCGACATCGTGCCTTCCTGGTCCACCAGGATCGCCGAATAGATCTCCCCGGTGGCGTCGTCGAGCGTCACGACGAGGTCGAGATCGCGCCCCAGCGCCGCAATCCAACGATGCGTCGAGCCGTCCTGGAACAGCAGCATTCCCGGCAGCGGCCGACGCACCCGCTTCTTGCGATGAGCGCCGCGCCGCTTGGCTTTCTTCACCAGTCCGGCCGCCTGCAGCGACAGCCGCGTCACCGTATAGCTGAGCCAGTAGTTATGCCGACGCACAAGCTGCTCGTGGAAATGCTTCACCGTGAAGTCGCTGTACTGCTCCCGGAAGAGAGCCTGCATCCGCTCGAGCTCGCGCGCCGGGGCACGCCGAGGCGATACCTTGCCGATCCGCCGATCGCACAGGCCTTCGCTTCCCTCTTCTTCATAGCGATCACACAGCCGGCGAAAATGTCGACCCGACATACCCAAAAGCTCACCCGCTTCCTCCGCGTTCAATCGCCGACGGCGGTATTGCCCAAACGCCTCTTCAAAACGCGTCACAAAAACCTCCCATAGCATCTCGGTCCGCCGCATCGCTGCCTCCCAGAACAGGCAGCGAACAAAGCGGACAACTCACGCGCTACAAAAGGCGGACAAATGACGCGCTACGGACAACTCGGCGGATAGGTCTTGACGAGCCCGCCCGATTCACTTCATTCTTGAAATTGAAACTCGAAAAGTGTGCGCCGATCTCGGGCCTGCTCGGGATCGGTTTTTTTTGTGAGCGCGCAAATCGGATCTATCCGACCGGGACCTTTACACAATGATTGATGGGTTGACCGCGGACTTCTCCTCCTAGGGGCCGGCCGCCGGCAGCATGCTGTTGCAATCGCAACCAGTTCCTTGTTTCCGTGTCTCACCAAAGGGGTGCACCCCAGTGCACTCGAACATGAGCTCCGCTTGTTATTTCGTTGTTTTTAGCAATGCGGACAGCGAGATCGGCAAGCGGCTTGTCCGCCCGCACGGGCTGGTGCGCCGCTTGTATTTTTCCTGTTATTAACAAGCTATCAAGCGTTGGGTGCCGCGCATCCAGCCAAGGTTCGAGATGCGGGCGTTGCCCCGCGCTCCTCACCATGAGGACCCAAAGAGTCAAAATCTCAATCCCGTACCCGGGGGCGATCACCGTGGCGCGATCGGCGGCAAGATTGCTTCGCCCGCTGATCGCCACGGCATTGCGCACTCTGATACCTCCACTTTGGCCAGAACGAACTCGAAATTCATGAGTGAAAACAGGTCACCCGGTTTCGCCTGCGCCGGGGCCAAAGTCCGGCTTGTGAGCGCACCGAAACGATTTGCCCGCGGTTGCCCCTTCTCACCCGCCCAGACGCGGCCACAGAAAAGCCTTTCCGCTCCTTATCTACCCTCCCCCCGCGACCCTCCCGCGGGTCGGGGCGACAGGGCTCCGATTTGACAGCGGGGGGCGGTCTCCCCATGTTCCGCTACGCGACTGGCGCGGCCGATTCCGCTCCGATTTACTAGAGTTTGCCGCCAACCCATTGGAATTGCATGAATATCGTTGTCGTTGAATTGCCCGCCAAGGCCAAGACGATCAATAAATATCTGGGTCGTGGCTATGAGGTGCTGGCCTCTTTCGGCCATGTGCGGGACCTGCCGGCCAAGGACGGCTCGGTCGATCCCGACCACAATTTCCGCATGCTGTGGGAGGTCGACGCCAAGTCGCAGAAGCACCTGGGCGAGATCGTGCGCGCGGTCAAAGGCGCCGACAAGCTGATCCTGGCCACCGACCCCGACCGCGAGGGCGAGGCCATCTCCTGGCACGTGCTCGAGGTGCTCAAGGAGAAGAAGGCCATCAAGTCGCAGGCGATCGAGCGCGTGGTCTTCAACGCCATCACCAAGTCGGCAGTGCTCGATGCGATGAAGCATCCGCGCGCCATCGACGGCGCGCTGGTGGATGCCTATCTGGCGCGCCGCGCGCTCGATTATCTGGTCGGCTTCACGCTGTCGCCGGTGCTGTGGCGCAAGCTGCCGGGCGCGCGCTCGGCCGGTCGCGTGCAATCGGTGGCGCTGCGGCTGGTCTGCGACCGCGAGTTGGAGATCGAGAAATTCGTCCCGCGCGAATACTGGTCGCTGGTGGCGACGCTCGCCACGCCGCGCAACGAGACCTTCGAGGCGCGCCTCGTCGGCGCCGACGGCAAGAAGATCCAGCGGCTCGACATCGGCACCGGCGCGGAGGCCGAGGCGTTCAAGAAGGCGCTCGAGAGCGCGGCCTTCAAGGTCGCCTCGGTCGAGGCCAAGCCCGCCAAGCGCAATCCGCCGCCGCCGTTCACGACCTCGACCCTGCAGCAGGAGGCGAGCCGCAAGCTCGGCTTTGCGCCGGCCCATACGATGCGGATCGCGCAGCGGCTCTACGAGGGCGTCAATGTCCGCGGCGAGACCGTCGGCCTCATCACCTATATGCGAACCGACGGCGTGCAGATCGCCGAGGAGGCGATCGTCGCCAGCCGCCAGCTGATCGGCGCGGACTACGGTCAGCGCTACCTGCCGGCCGCCCCGCGCCAATACGTGACCAAGGCGAAGAACGCCCAGGAAGCGCACGAGGCGATCCGCCCGACCGATTTCAACCTGCGCCCCGCCGAGGCCAAGTCCTTCCTCGATTCCGACCAGGCCAAGCTTTACGAGCTGATCTGGCGGCGCACGGTGGCAAGCCAGATGGAATCGGGCGAGCTCGAGCGCACCACCGTCGAGATCACCGCCAAGGCCGGCGCGCGCTTGATCGAGCTGCGCGCCACCGGCACGGTGGTGAAGTTCGACGGCTTCCTCACCCTCTACCAGGAGGGCGAGGACGATGCGGCCGACGATGAGGACACCCGCCTGCCCTCGATGAGCGCGGGCGAGGCGCTGCAGAAGCGCGCCATCGATATCGGCCAGCACTTCACCGAGCCGCCCCCGCGCTATTCGGAAGCCTCGCTGGTCAAGCGCCTGGAAGAGCTCGGCATCGGCCGTCCCTCCACCTATGCGTCGATCCTGCAGGTGCTCAAGGACCGCGGCTATGTCCGCATCGACAAGAAGCGGCTGGTGCCCGAGGACAAGGGCCGGGTGCTGACCTCGTTCCTGGAGAGCTTCTTTGCCCGCTATGTCGAGTACGGCTTCACGGCCGATCTCGAGGAGCAGCTCGACCGCGTCTCCAACAACGAGATCGCCTGGCGCGATCTCCTGCGCGACTTCTGGCGCGATTTCGCCGCCGCGGTGGGCGAGATCAAGGATCTGCGCGTCGCCCAGGTGATCGATGCGCTCAACGAGATGCTCGGCCCGCACCTGTTTCCGCCGCGCGCAGACGGCAGCGACCCGCGCCAGTGCCCCACTTGCGGCGGCCAGCTCTCGCTCAAGCTCAGCAAGTTCGGCGGCTTCATCGGCTGCACCAACTATCCCGAATGCCGCTATACGCGCCAGCTCACCGCCGGCGCCGGCAATGGCGCGGCCGACGGCGGCACCAAGGTCCTGGGCGAGGATCCGGCGACCGGCCTCGAGGTGACGCTACGCAGCGGCCGTTTCGGGCCCTATGTGCAGCTCGGCGAAGGGGTCGAGGGCGAGAAGCCCAAGCGCGCCGGCCTGCCCAAGGGGACGGCGCCCGACGATGTCGATCTGGCGCGGGCGCTCGCCTTGCTGTCGCTGCCGCGCGAGGTCGGCAAGCATCCCGACGACGGCGTTCCGATCCTCGCCGGCATCGGCCGCTTCGGCCCCTATGTGCAGCACGGCAAGACCTACGCCAATCTCGAGACCGGCGACGACGTGCTCACCATCGGGCAGAACCGGGCCGTGACCCTGATCGCCGAGAAGATCGCCAAGGGGCCGAGCAAGAGCCGCTTTGCCCCGGCGCCCGGCCGCCCGCTCGGCGATCATCCGGACAAAGGCGGACCGATCGTGGTGAAGTCCGGCCGCTATGGGCCCTATGTCAGCCACGACGGCGTCAATGCATCGCTGCCGTCCGACAAGACGCCCGAGACCCTGACGCTCGAGGAGGCGGTGTCGCTGCTCGATGCGAGAGCCGGCAGCGGCAAGCCGCCGGCACAGCGTCGCCGCCCTGCCCGCGCCGCCAAGCCCAAATCGAGAGCCAAGCCGGCCCCAGCGCCGCCCCCCACCACCGCCAAGAAACCCGCCCGCAAGGCCAAGGCCGCCCGGTGAACCTCTTCCCCTCCCCCTGAAAGGGGGAGGGTGGCGCCGAACGGGTCCGGCCTTTGGCCGGCCCGATGACAGGCTCCGGCGCCGGGTGGGGGTCTCCTATCCCGGCAAACTCGGAGCTTGCGGCGTGAGCCACCCGCCCCGCTTCGCAGAGTCTCTCCTTTTTGAAGAGGTTAGGGACGCAGTGCGTTTCACTCCTTCTCCCCGGAGGGGAGAAGGGCGGGATGAGGGGGCTCGGGCGGTGCGATGCTCTCGTTGTTAGTTAGGGACGGAGGGCGGCTGGCGGAATCTCATTCGCACGCTTAACTTAACTCCAAGCGAGCATCCCTCGCGGAACCCGCCTCCGTGAAACGTCCAACCAAACCGTCTCCCCCTTCCAAGCAGCAGATCCTCGCTTTCATCGGCGAGCAATCGGGCCGCGTCGGCACGCGTGAGATCGCGCGCGCCTTCGGCCTCAAGAACGCCGACCGCGCCGAGCTCAAGCGCACCTTGCGCGAGCTCGCCGACGAGGGCCGCGTCGAGAAGCGCAAGAAGAAGCTGCATCACCCCGGCACCCTGCCCCATGTCGTGCTCGCCGATATCGCCAGCCGCGATGCCGACGGCGAATTGATCGCCGTTCCGACCGAATGGGACGAGGATGCGCACGGCGCGCCGCCCCGGATCCGCGTGCGGGTGCCGCGGCGCGCGCGTCCCGGCGAGATCGCCGGCGTCGGCGACCGCGCGCTCTTGCGGGTCGAGGAGACCGGCGAGGACGACGAGCCGATCCGCCACAGCGGCCGCGTCATCAAGATCATCGACAAGGCCAAGCAGCGCGTGCTCGGCATCTTCCGTGCGCTGCCCAACGGCGGCGGACGGCTGTCGCCGATCGACAAGAAGCAGCTCGGCCGCGAGCTCGCGATCCCGCCCGGCGCCGGCGCGGACGCGCAGGACGGCGATCTGGTGGCGGTCGAGGTCGGCCAGCGGCGCAGCGGGTTCGGGCTGCCGACGGCGCGCGTCACCGAGAAGCTCGGCTCGCTCAACAGCGAGCGCGCGGTCAGCCTGATCGCCATCAATGCCCACGGCATCCCGGATGTGTTTCCCGCAGCCGCGGGGCGCGAAGCCGAGGCCGCCAAGCCCGCGGGCCTGCGCGGGCGGGAAGACTGGCGCGAGGTCGCCTTCGTCACCATCGATCCGCCGGACGCCAAGGATCACGACGACGCCGTCCATGCGGCGCCCGATGCCGATCCGGCCAATCGCGGCGGCCATGTGATCAGCATCGCCATCGCGGATGTGGCCCATTACGTGCTGCCGGGCTCGGCGCTCGATCGCGAAGCGCTCACCCGCGGCAATTCGGTCTACTTCCCCGATCGCGTGGTGCCGATGCTGCCGGAGCGCATCTCCAACGATCTCTGCTCGCTGCGCCCGAACGAGGATCGCGCGGCGCTGGCGGTGCGCATCGTGGTGGGGGCCGACGGCCGCAAGCGCACGCACAGCTTCCATCGCGTGCTCATGCGCTCGACCGCCCGGCTGAGCTATGAGCGGGCGCAGGCCGCGGTCAGCGGGCATGCCGACGAGGACACGCAGCAGCTCGTTGCGCCCGTGCTCGAGCCGCTCTACGCCGCCTATCAGGCGGTCAAGCGGGCGCGTGACGAGCGCGCGCCGCTCGACCTCGATCTGCCCGAGCGCAAGATCGTCCTGAAATCCGACGGCACGGTCGATCGCGTGGTCACGCCGGCGCGCCTGGAAGCGCACCGGCTGATCGAGGAGTTCATGATCCTCGCCAATGTGGCGGCCGCCGAAACGCTGGAGCGCGCGTCCGTGCCGTTGATCTACCGCGTGCACGACGAGCCCGATCCGGAGCGGGTCAATGCGCTGCGCGAATTTCTCAAGACGATCGACATTTCGTTGCCCAAGGGCAGCGAGCTCAAGGCCGCCCAGTTCAACCACATCCTCGAGCGCGTGAAGGGTCGCGACGTCGAGAATCTGGTCAACGAGGTGGTGCTGCGCACGCAGGCGCAGGCCGAATATGCCGCCGAGAATTACGGCCATTACGGCCTCAACCTGCGCCGCTACGCCCATTTCACCTCGCCGATCCGCCGCTACGCCGATCTCGTCGTGCACCGCGGCCTCATCCGCGCCGGCAAGCTCGGCGACGGCGGGCTGCCCGACACCATGGACCCGGTCACGCTGGGCGAGGTCGCGGCCGCGATCTCGGCGGCCGAGCGGCGCGCCATGAAGGCGGAACGCGAGACCTTCGACCGGCTGCTGGCGCATTTCCTGGCCGATCGGGTCGGCGCCAGCTTCGAAGGCCGCATCTCGGGCGTGACCCGCGCCGGCCTGTTCGTCAAGCTCGACGACACCGGCGCCGACGGCTTCATCCCGGCGCGCACGATCGGAACCGAGTTTTTCCGCTACCACGAGGACCGGCACGCGCTCGTGGGCAGCTCGAGCGGCGAGAGCTATCGGCTCGGCGACCGCGTCACGGTGAAGCTGGTCGAGGCGGTTCCGCTCGCGGGAGCGCTGCGGTTCGAGCTCATCTCCGAGGGCCGCCAGGACGGCACCGTCCGGCATTCGAAGCGGGACGCGCGGCCCGCCCGCGGCGCCTCGGCACGGCCCGCGCGCACGGACCGCAAGCGCGGCAGCGGGAAGCGGCGCCGATGAGCGACGACAACCTGCGTGGCCTCGATCGTATGCATGCCTTGGCCGAGCAGCTCCTGGAGGATGAGAGCTATTACACGCTGCCCAATCTGCGGCCCAAGGATGCAGCCACGCTGATCCTCATCGACAATTCCGCTCCAGCCCCCAAGGTGCTGCTCGGCAAGCGCCATCACGGCCATAAATTCATGCCCGGCAAATACGTGTTTCCGGGCGGCGGGGTGGAACCCACCGACAAACGCATGCCGACGGCGCGACCTCTCGACGGCCAAGCGGAGCGGCACCTGATGCGTGCCGTCAAGCGACCAAGCCCGGTCAAGGCGCGCGCGCTGGCCTTGGCCGCGATCCGCGAGACCTATGAGGAGACCGGCCTCCTGCTCGGCGTGCCGGCGGACCATGCGCCGCAAACCCCGCCGGGCCCCTGGGCCGCCTTCGGGCAGGCGCACCTCCTTCCCGATTTGGCGGCAATCCATTTCGTGGCGCGGGCGGTCACGCCGCCGCGCCGCTCGAGGCGCTTCGACACGCGCTTCTTCGCCGCCGATGCCGCCGCGATCGCGCACCGCGTCGAGGGCATGATCGGGCCGGATGCCGAGCTGGTCGACCTAGTCTGGATGCCGATCGCAGAGGCCCGGCAACTCGACATGCCGGCCATCACTGCGGTCATGCTGGACGAGCTGGAAGCGCGGATCGCGGCCGGACTCGGGCACGAGCTCCCGGTGCCGTTCTACCAGATGCTCCATCGTCGCTTCGTGCGGGAGTTGCTCTAGGGTTAGCGCCGTAGGGTGGGCAAAGGCGGCCCGTGAGACTTCTAATCGATGCACCACGCCGGTCCGCCGTGCCCACGCGGAACGGTCCAGTCTGCCGAGGAGACTTCGCGTGGGCACGGCGCTATGCGCCTTTGCCCACCCTACGGATTCCGGTTGGGCAAAACGCGCTCTCGTCGCAGAGAGAGCGCGTTTCTTGACATTGCGGGTCGAGCCGCTAGGTTCGCTACGAACCGCGCCGGGCCTGCTTGTGCCGGCGCCATTTCATTCGGAGTTTCCCATGGCCAAGTCCACCACCATCAAGGTCAAGCTGGTGTCGAGCGCCGACACGGGATTTTATTACGTGACCAAGAAGAACTCGCGCACGCAGACCGACAAGCTGGTCAAGAAGAAATACGATCCGGTCGCCCGCAAGCACGTCGAGTTCCGCGAAGCCAAGATCAAGTGATCGACAGAGGTTTTCGGAGGCCGCAATCCTCGCCGCTGAGCTGAGCTGCGCTGCTGCCCGAGCGGACGCCGCAGCGGCCGGCCGTAAGGCCGCAAGTGCTACACGGTATGCGGGCAGTTCGCGTAAATCTGTGTAAAAGCGTGTGCGTGGCCAAGCCAAAGTGGCCGGTCGGGAGCGGCTTCTTGAGGAGGCCACTCGCACCGCTCCCGAACCGGCCGAACCCCACGGACCCAGGAGATGCGGCGGACCTGAGCACTCCGTAGGGTTATCAAAACATTAGGCTGATCCGATGGCCCTGGTCCATAACGCCAGGATATGAGCCATCCAGCTCCGTAAGATTAGCCCAGCGGCCCGGGGAATCCAATGAATTAGGGCTGTGAATAGCGGTAAGACTTGCATCATCCTAAAACATTAGGGTTGACGGTCACAGTTGCGCCTTGGGCGGTCTTGCGGCGCCAATTCGGGTGTAGGGCGCAATCGCTTTATTCCGCGGCGACGCCGCTCGGATTCGCCGTTTGGCACGCCGATCGCGCAATAAAGCGATTGCGCCCTACGATGCGGAACGCTCCGGCCGGCCGGTGCAAAATGCTCAGGCGGCGTCGGGCACGACGCGATTGCGGCCATCCCGCTTGGCGCGGTAGAGCGCCTGGTCGGCGCGCTTGATGACGGCTGCGGCATTGTCATTGGGCCCCAGCGCCGCAATGCCGACCGAGATCGTGACATCGACCGTGCGCGCGCCCTTCTGGATCGGGAACGGCTCGCTCGCGATCCGCCGGCGCAGCCGCTCCGCCACCATGGTGGCGACCGCCATGTCGGTTTCCGGCATCACCACCACGAATTCCTCGCCCCCGTAGCGACAGGCCAGATCGATGCCGCGGATCGACTTGCGGATGCGGATGGCGAAGTCCTGCAGCACGTCATCGCCGGCATCGTGGCCGTGGCTGTCGTTGATCGATTTGAAGTAGTCGATGTCGAGAATGAGCACCGAGAGCGGCTTGCCGCGCGCGATGGCCTGGTCGACCAGCGTACCCACATGGGTTTCCATGTAGCGACGGTTGTAGAGCCCGGTGAGCGCGTCCGTGATCGCCATCTCGATCGACAGCTGCACATTGTCGCGCAGCCGCTCGGTGTAGCGCTTCTTGCGAATCTGGGTGCGCGCGCGCGCCAGGATCTCGTTCTTGTCGAAGGGCCTGACCAGATAGTCGTTGACGCCGATCTCGAGCGCCCGCACCAGGCGCGTATTGTTGTCGGCGTCGGCGATGGCCAGGACCGGCACGTTGCGCGTGCGCTCGAGCGAGCGCAGCTGGCTGCACAGCCGCAAGCCGTCGAAATTTTCAAGATCGATGGAGACGATCACCAGATCGTAGCTGCCCTCGGCGGCGTGGAACAGGGCTTCGGTCGGATCCCGCTCGATCGTCGACCTTATGCTCGCTCGCCAGCATCTCCTGCATGCGGTCCGAGAGCGCCGGCCGATCGTCGACCAGCAGGATGCGCCCGTTGCGGCCGGCTTCGGCGAGCGCCTCGCGCTCCGGGCTCTCGATGCCGATCTCGCGCGAGGTGACGGCGCGCATGCGCAATTCGTCGGTCATCATCTTGAGCCGCGACAGCGAACGAACGCGCGCGATCAGCGCCACGTCGGAGACCGGCTTGGTCAGAAAATCGTCGGCGCCGGATTCCAGTCCCTTGACCCGATCGGAGGGCTGATCGAGGGCCGTGACCATCACCACCGGGATGTGATGGGTGGCGATCCCGCTCTTGAGCCGGCGGCAGACCTCGAAGCCGTCCATGTCGGGCATCATCACGTCGAGCAGCACCACATCGCAGTCCGCGCGCTCGCAGATGGTCAGTGCCTCCTGGCCGCTGACGGCGGTCATGACGTCGAAATACTCGGCCGAGAGCCGCGCCTCCAGCAGCTTGACGTTGGCCGGCACGTCGTCGACGACGAGAACGCGGGCGGTCATCGACGGTCTCCCTCGGGCGCGGCCAAGAAGCGGCGGATGGTCTCGATGAACTTGCCGACCGAGATCGGCTTCGACAGATAGGCCTCGCAGCCGCCTTCGCGAATTCGTTCCTCGTCGCCCTTCATCGCAAAGGCGGTGACGGCCACCACCGGTATCGCCTGCAGCTCGGGATCCTCCTTCAGCCACTTGGTCACTTCGAGACCGGAGACTTCAGGCAGCTGGATGTCCATCAGGATCAGATCCGGGCGGTGCTTGCGGGCGAGATCGAGCGCCTCGATGCCGTTGCGCGTCCCGACGGTCCGGTAGCCATGGGCCTCCAAGAGGTCGTGGAAGAGCTTCATGTTGAGCTCATTGTCCTCCACGATCATGACGGTCTTCGCCATCCCCGACCTTCCCGCCGCCCAGCGTCGGTGGCAGCTTGGGCATGACGCAAAAAGGCTAGCGGCAATTCCTTACGGAAACGCAAATGCCAGGCCATTACGCCGCCTTGCAACTTCTGGTCATTTGGCGGACAGCATCGCCTTGCCGTCGGCGGCGCGCTGATAGCGCGCCATCAAGCTGGCTTCGGCAAGATTGTGGCCTTTGATCTCCTGCACGAATTCAGCCTTGGTCAGCCCCGGCTTCAGTTTGCCGAGCCCGATATCGAGCGCGTAGACAAAGAAGATGAAATGGTGCGCCTTGGCGCCGGGCTCGGCGCAGGCGCCATGATAGGCCGTGCCGTTGCCGGAATTGCCGCTGACGAACTTGCCCGCCTGGTTCGCGTCGCCGCGCGCCACGGTCTTGGCCGATGGCGGAACGTCGTACGTGATCCAATGGTTGCCGCCCCGGCCGCTGGCGGCATCGGGATCGTCCATGATGATGGCGAAGCTCTGGGTCTCGGCCGGGGCATGCGACCAGGCGAGCGCCGGGGACACGTTCTGCCCGCCGCAGGCCCAGGGCCCGCGCGGGCTGGTGCCGATGCCGGCATTGGCTTCGGTCAACATCCCGTTGTCGGGGAAATCGGGCGAGGTGAGCTCGAGCAGATCCGGGTGATCGACGGCTTGCGCGCCGTTGCCCCAAATCAGGTAGCATGCGGCGGCCATGCCGCCGGCACATAGCGTGAGCAATAGACGATTACGCATGCCTGTCTCCCTTTCGCCTTGCCGCCCCAAACCCGCACGGTTCTTTGGTTGGCCGGTCGGATGGCCCGTTGGCGTACAGGCCGGGAGCCTAGCCTTGCACCGGGCGCAGATCAAACGATCACACGACCTTGCGAGACTGGTCGAAGCTTCGCCCAAGGCTTTTTCTTGAAGGTCGTTGCTATGAAAAAACCGCACTATACGACCGCCGGCAAGTCCACTTCCAAGGGAAGCAGCGCGGCCGCCACCGAGCTTGCCATCGCGGCCGTGACCTTCCTCGCCGGCGAGACCGAGCGGCTCGAGCGCTTCCTCGCCCTGACCGGGCTCGGTCCGCAATCGCTGCGCGCGGCGGCGCGCGAGCCGGGCTTCCTGCTGGGCGTGCTCGATCATGTGGCAAGCGACGAAACCTTGTTGTTGGCCTTCGCCAACGAGAATGGAATCGATCCGCAGGATGTGGAGCGTGCGCGCGCCGCGCTGGCGCAGGGGCCCGGAAATACCGGCGCGGCCTGACCGGCACTGGTGTTGCAGCCTTGCGAGGACGAGGTCATGCCGGGCTTCTGCCGAGATTGCCGATACGACGTGGCGGAGGCCGGCACCCGCTGCCCGGCCTGTGGCTCGCCGAAGCTCTTGCGGCATCCGGAGCTCGACCGGCTCACGGTCGCGCACGTGGACTGCGACGCCTTCTACGCCACCATCGAGAAGCGCGACGATCCTTCGCTCGCCGACAAGCCGGTGATCGTGGGCGGGCGTCAACGCGGGGTGGTGCTCACGGCCTGTTATGTCGCGCGCACCTTCGGGGTTCGCTCCGCGATGCCCATGTTCGAGGCCAAGCGCCTGTGTCCGTCCGCGGCCGTGGTGCGGCCCGACATGGAGAAATATGCCCGCACCGGCGCCCAGGTGCGGCTCATGATGCGCGACCTCACGCCCCTGGTCGAGCCGGTTTCGATCGACGAAGCCTTCATGGACCTGTCCGGCACGCAACGCCTGCACGGGACCTCGCCCGCGAAGTCGCTGGCGGGCTTCGCCGCGCGGGTCGAGCGCGAGATCGGCATCACGGTCTCGATCGGGCTCTCCTGCAACAAGTTCCTGGCCAAGATCGCCTCCGATCTCGACAAGCCGCGGGGCTTCGCGGTCATCGGCGGGCACGAAGCCGCCGCCTTCCTGGCCGCCAAGCCGGTCACCCAGATTTTCGGCGTCGGCAAGGTGGCGCAGGCGCGGCTGGCTGCGGACGGATTCCGCACCGTGGGCGACCTGCAGCGCGCCAGCGAAGCCGATCTGAGGCGCCGCTACGGCGCCGAAGGCACCCGCCTGGCGCGGCTTGCCCGCGGCGTCGACGACCGAGCGGTCAGGCCCGAGCGCGAGACCAAGAGCATTTCGGCCGAGACCACCTTCGAGGAAGACATCGCCGAGCTCCGCCAGCTCGAGATGCGCTTGTGGCGCCTGTCCGAGAAGGTCTCCGCCCGCCTCAAGGGCAGCGAGCTTGCCGGTGCGACGGTGACGCTGAAGCTCAAGACCGCCGACTTCCGCCTGCGCACGCGGGCGCAATCGTTCGGCCACCCGACCCAGCTCGCAGCCAAGATCTTCGCCTGCGGCCGCGAGCTCTTGGCGCGTGAAACCGACGGAACAAAATACCGCCTGATCGGCATCGGCGTCTCGGCGCTCGTGCCGGCGGCGGGAGGCGATTTCGCCGACCTCATCGATCGGCGGACCGCGGACGCCGAGCTTGCCATCGATCGATTGCGCGCGCGCTTCGGCGATGACGCCGTGGTCAAGGGCCTCGTCTTCGATCAGGACGACGAAGAATGAACGCTTGCCCTCACGGGCACGGCTTCGCGTCCCTGATCTCGAGCGATTTCAACTCGCCGCTGATCGCGAAATCATTGTAGTCGAGCAGCAATGCCCGCGAGATGCCGTTCTCGTAAAGCTCGAACGTGATCGCATAGACCGGCGTCTGCTCGCCCGTGTTTGCGGCGCGGTCGAAATAGCTGACGGTGACCGGCCAGCGGCCAAGACCGGCAAGCGCCTGCTGCCCGGCGGCAGCGTCAGTCGGCACCCGCTCGGTCGGCGGGATCATGCGGCCGATGACGGTCAGCGTGTTGTAGATCTTTTCGCCCTTTTCCGAGCCGTCATAGACCGGAAATTCCAGGATGGTCTTGCCCGCGCGGGCGGCTTCGATGATCCGCCGCACATGCTCGGTCGGGAACACGATTGATCGGTCGAGGTTGAGCTTGGCGTCCTTGGGCTTGGTGAGCGCGACCGCGATATCGCCGGTCTCGCGCACCGCCTGACCGTCGACCTGGTCGATCAGCCGCTCGTTCATGTAGTTCTGGGACTGGAAATGAAAATTCTTGGCGGCCCCGTCCTCCCAAGTATTCGAACGCAGGTCGCTGAGCGTGACCTTGCCCTCGCCATTGTCGAGCTCGGACACCTGACGGAACTCAAGCTTGTAGCCATCGCAGGCATTGCCGGTAAAATCGTAGAGAATTCGCCCGCGCGCCGAAACCGTCGAGGAAGAGCCGCGCGAGGGGGCGAGCGTGAGCTCGTAGACCGCCCGATGGGATGCCAGTTCCACGGCCGGGGTCAACGCGTGGGCGCGTGACACCAGCACTGCGCCCGACACGATGGTCAAGGTGCAAACCGCGATGGCCGCAGCACCGATTTTCTTGCTGAAAATCATCATTGGAACCCCATCTCCTTGATCGCCCGGCTTGCGGCGGAACATAAAGACACAAACGCCCGGCTGCAACCGCGCACCGCCTGCGCTTGCAACCGGACCGTCGATGGGCGAAGACAGGAGCCGGTCGAATGGCCTGGTCTTGGGGCTGAGGGGTCCGATCGACTGACTTACTGGCAAAAAATCACCGCGGAGAACATCATGGCCGGTCTTGTGGAGAAGAAACTTTCCGAGCTCGGTATCATCCTCCCGGTTCCGGCAAGCCCGATCGCCAATTATGTGGGTTTCGTGCGCACCGGGGCGTTGCTGTTCGTATCCGGTCAAATCTGCCTCGAATTGGGCGGCAAGCTGGTTGCCAGGGGCAAGCTCGGCGAGAATGTAGCGATCGAGGACGGCCAACGGGCAGCACGCGCCTGCGCCATCAACCTCCTCGCCCAGGTCAAGGTCGCGGTCGGCGACCTGGACAAGGTGGTGCGGGTGGTGCGGCTCGGCGGCTTCATCAATTCCGATCCAGCCTTTGTGGACGGCCCGAAGGTGATGAACGGCGCATCCGACCTCATGGTCGAGGTCCTTGGCGACAAAGGCCGGCATGCCCGCACCACCGTGGGGGTCGCTTCGCTGCCGCTTGATGCGGCGGTCGAGGTCGAAGGCCTGTTCGAAGTGGCCTGACCGGCTCCGCCCCAGGCACTGATCCCATGTCCGGCCTCGATTGGTTGACCGCCCGTCCGGTGGCGCATCGGGGCCTCCACGACGCCGCTGCCGGCGTGATCGAGAACACGCCCTCCGCCTTCGCGGCGGCCGTCGGCGCAAACTACGCCATCGAATGCGATCTGCAGATCAACGCCGATGGCGAGGCCATGGTGCATCACGACGACGTGCTCGGCCGGCTCACCGATGGCAGTGGCCGGCTTGACGAAATGACCAGCGCCGAGCTGCGGCGCGTTGCGTTCAAGGCCTCCACCGACCGGATGATCTCGGTCGGCGAATTGTGCGACCTCGTGGCCGGCCGCGTGACGCTGGTGATCGAATTGAAAAGCGGGCAAGCGGGCGACCAGCGGGTGGCTCTGCGTGCCGCCCAGGTCCTCTCCGCCTATGCCGGACCTATGGCCGTGATGTCGTTCGATCCAGTCCAGATCGTAGCCGTGCGCAGAAGCGCCCCGTTTTTGACGCGTGGCCTGGTGGCCGAGAGTTGGTCGGGAGATTTCGAGCAGGGAGAGCTTTTCGCGGGCGGCAAGCGTGCCCTCACCTACGGCCGAGATGCGCTGCGCGCGCGTCCTCAATTCATCGCCTATTCGGTCCAGGATCTGCCTGCCGCGTTACCGCTCGCGGCGCGCCATCTGTGCCGCATGCCGTTGCTGACCTGGACGGTGCGCAGCACGCAGGACCGGCAGCGTGCGGCACGTTGGGCCGACCAGATGATCTTCGAGGGGTTCAGGCCTTAGAATTGCAATCCGATAGGACGACGGTGCTCTTGCTATTGAACACGCAAAACCCATGACGACATCGGCATCCATGACCGCCACTATGGCCTCAACCGAAATCACCTTGCGGGTCGCCCGCGCCCTCACCGAGATCGAGCGCACGGCGTGGGACGCCTGCGCCAACCCGCAGGCGGACTTGGGCGGGGATGTTCAACCCAACGCGCAGGAGTGTGCAGGGGCGCACCTTGCCGCGGAAGCATCCTCAAGAACAGAATATAACCCGTTTATTTCGCATGACTTTCTATCCGCGCTCGAACGCTCGGGCTCGGTCCGCAGCCGGACCGGCTGGCAGCCCATGCACCTCATCGCGCAAGCCGCCGGCGGCGAGATCCTGGGCGTCGCTCCCTGCTACGCCAAATCCCATTCGCAAGGCGAATACGTGTTCGACCACGGCTGGGCCGAGGCCTACGAACGCGCCGGCGGCAGCTATTATCCGAAGCTTCAGGTGAGCGTGCCGTTCACGCCGGCCACCGGGCGCCGCCTGCTGGTACGTTCCGGTCCGCTGGCGCAGACCGTGCGCGGCGCGCTCGCGGGCGGGCTCGCCGAGATTTGCCGCCGCTCCAACGCCTCCTCGGTCCATGTCACCTTTCCGACCCGATCCGAATGGGAACTGCTTGGAAAGCACGACTATCTGCTGCGCACCCATCGCCAATTCCATTGGGAGAACGCCGGCTACCAATCCTTCGACGACTTTCTGGCTGCGCTGGCGTCGCGCAAGCGCAAGACCATCCGGCGCGAGCGCACCGATGCGCTGGCTGACGGCATCAGCATCCATTGGCTTTCCGGATCGGACCTGACCGAAAGCGTGTGGGACGCCTTTTTCGAGTTCTACATGGATACCGGCTCGCGCAAATGGGGCCGTCCCTACCTCACCCGCTCGTTCTATTCGATGGTGGGCGAAACCATGAGCGACCGCATCCTCTTGGTGATGGCGAAGCGGAACGGACGCTGGATCGCCGGGGCCATCAACTTCATCGGCGCACGGACGCTGTTTGGCCGACACTGGGGCGCCATCGAGGAGCACCCATTCCTGCATTTCGAGGTCTGCTATTATCAAGCGATCCAATACGCCATCGAGCACAAGCTCGCTCGGGTCGAGGCGGGCGCGCAAGGCCAGCACAAGATCGCCCGCGGCTATTTGCCCACCACCACCTATTCGGCGCACCACATCGTGGATCCGGGATTGCGGCGGGCGGTCGCGGATTTCCTCAAGCACGAGCGCGCCTTCGTGGCCGAGGAGATCGAGGAGTTCGCCGAAGCCGCACCGTTCCGCAAGGCGTGAGCTTACGGCCTTGACGCGGCCCGCCCCGGCTTGTCACAGATCAAGCCATTCGCAGATCGCGCACAGATCGCGCAATGTCGCCCGGGAGGCAAACATGCCAGCCTATGACCCCAACAACGTGTTCGCCAAGATCCTGCGCGGCGAGCTGCCGAGCTACAAGATCTACGAGGACGACCGCGCGCTGGCCTTTCTCGACATCATGCCGCGGGCGCCGGGCCATGTCCTGGTGCTGCCGAAGGCGCCGGCGCGCAACATTCTCGATGTGGCACCGGATGATCTCGCCCACGTCATCAAGGTCGCGCAAAAGATCGCCAAGGTCAGCGTCGAAGTCTTCGGCGCCGACGGAGTCACGCTGCAGCAGTTCAGCGAGAGCGCCGGCGGACAGGTGGTGTTCCATCTCCACGTCCACGTCATTCCGCGCCAAGAGGGCATCGCCCTCAAGCCCCCTGCAAGCGTGAAAGAGGCCCCGGAGGTGCTCTCGGCGCAGGCAGCCAAACTGGCAGCCGCCCTGTAGGGCGCAATCGATTTATTTGCCGCTGCGCCGGCGGCGAAGCCGATTGGCGCAATAAAGCGATTGCGCCCTACGGGAAAAGGGGGCGCCGCAATGGGCGCCCCCGGTCTTATCGAAGCATGCTCAGTCGATCTTCCAAGCCGAGAAGATCACGCTGGGCACGGCCGGTTCGCCGGCCGGCTTCTTGTAGACGAGGCCGATGCCCGTCGCCGAGCCCGAGATCATCGCATTGATCTTGTCGCCCTTCTTGTATTCGCCCACGCCCTGCGAGATCATGACGGTGGTGAAGTCGGCAGTCGGGACCTGCTGTTCGCAATTGCTGTTGTCGGCGTCCTTGCCGTTGGTCTGGAACCAGAGTCTGGACCAATCCGGTGCCGCCGCGGCTGCCGACCTGGACGCCGACGATCGTGAAGTAGGTTCCGGTCTGATCGAGGGTCACCACGCCATTGGCGTTCTTGAGGCCCTTGGCGGCATCGGTCGAATTCATCGTGACCAGCTGGGGCTTGTTGGCCTCCTTCACGATCTGGTCCGCCTCGCTCGAGGCCTGGATATAGCCGCCGGCCGCGAAAGCGCCGCTGGTCAGAGCCAGGGACATGGCCGACACGAAGATCGCACTCAGGATAGTTCTCATCACTACCTCCCATTGGAGTTGGACTACGGGAAAAGAGTTCCGAAGGGCGACGGGTTGGCCTCTTCGATCCTTGGATCGAAACCAGACTTGGTCGGCTGCCCCCTTGATCGGCTTGCATGAACTCCAATCCGATCAGTGCAATGGACATGCCACCCTGCGACATTTTGGCAATGGCGATGGTGGATTTGGCGACTTGTCCTTATTTGAGCCGATTCGAAGCGACCAGGGCGATCAGGAGCAGGGATTCGTGCGATTTGTTCCAAATCACGGAGTGCGCGTGCGGCGCCTCTATGCAAATTTTTAGGGCTGGTGCCCAGGAATCAAGCAGCGGCTTCAGCCCGGCGATCGCGTGCTTCCTACGCGGCAGAAACGCGGATCAGGAGATCGAGCGGCTTCCTCGCCTGCGTGGGCAGAATGCGGAAGGCGCGGTGGTCCCACCGAGGTACCCCCAAAGAGTAAGAGGCCCCGGCGTGAGCCGAGGCCTCTCGACGGAAAGGGCGGGTGCCGGGTCTCCGCCCCAACCGCTGTCGTTCCCCCACCCGGCCTCCCCCCGCAAGCGGGGGAGGCCTTAAGGTGAGGATTTACTGCACGGTCTCGCCGTGGAGCGCGAGATCGAGGCCTTCGCGCTCGACCTCCTCGGGCACGCGCAAGCCGATGAAGATGTCGACCAGCTTGAGGATGATCAGCGTCACGATGACGTCGTAGACGAACACCGTGAGGACGCCGATCGCCTGATAGACCACCTGCATGGTATTGCCCTCGAGCAGGCCGGGCGTGCCGCCGTACTCGTTGACCGCGAACACGCCGGTGAGCAGCGCGCCGGCGGCGCCGCCGATGCCGTGCACCCCGAACGTGTCGAGCGCGTCGTCATAGCCGAACGTGTGCTTGAGGCCGGTGCAGCCCCAGTAGCAGATGATGCCGGCCGCGATGCCGATCCAGAACGAGCCCATCGGGCCGACAAAGCCCGAGGCCGGCGTGATGGCGACCAGGCCCGCGACCGCCCCCGAGCAGATGCCGATCACGGTCGGCTTGCCCTTGAGGATCCACTCCACGATCATCCAGGTGAAGCCCGCGGTGGCGGTGGCGGTGTGGGTGACCAGCATGGCCATGCCGGCCTGCAGGCCTGCGGTGACCGCCGAGCCGGCGTTGAAGCCGAACCAGCCGACCCACAAGAGCGAGGCGCCGATCAGGGTCAGCACCATGTTGTGGGCCGGGCCGGTGTCCTTGCGCTTGCCCAGCATCAACGCGCACATCAGGCCGGCGGTGCCCGAATTGACATGCACCACGGTGCCGCCGGCGAAATCCAGCACGTTGATGAAGCTATGCGGGTTGGAGCTGTTGAACATGCCGTCCGGGCCCCAGACCCAATGCGCGATCGGCGAATAGACGAAGACCGCCCACAGGCCGACGAACCACAGCATGGCCGAGAACTTCATGCGCTCCGCGGTCGAGCCGAAGATCAGCGCCGCCGTGATGATCGCGAAGGTCAGCTGGAACATCGAGTAGACCGACTCCGGGATCGTCGGCGCCAGCGTATTGGGATTGCCCTTGTTGTTCATGATGTCGCTGAGGATGCCCTGCAGCCCGGCGCGGTCCAGCCCGCCGATGAACCACCCCATGTCGGTGCCGAAGATCTCGCCGCCCTCGCGGAACGCCAGGCTGTAGGTGAAGAACAGCCACAGGATGCTGATCAGGCAGGTGATGGCGAAGCTCGTCATCACGGTGTCGCCCACG
Source organism: uncultured Alphaproteobacteria bacterium (assembly GCA_963725185.1). GTDB lineage: Bacteria > Pseudomonadota > Alphaproteobacteria > Rhizobiales > Xanthobacteraceae > VAZQ01. Next base: position 295,028 of record CAVRXO010000005.1, on the reverse strand, counting down.
TTCTTCTTGCGCACCATGCCGCCGTAGAACAGGGCCAGGCCCGGAACGGTCATCATCAGCACGATGGCCATCGAGGTCAGCATCCAGGCGGTGTCGCCCGAATTGGGCGAGCATTCCTTGTAGACCTTGGAGTCGCACGGCAGCGTCTCGACCGCCGGCCCGGAATTCTCCTCCGCCGCCGGCGCCTGGTCCTGCGCGTGGATCGGCGTGTAGGAAGAGACGGTGATGCAAAGGCCGAGCAGGACTCCGAAGATGAGAGCCATGAGCCCCGCACGTGTAGGCTTCTTGAACGTCATGTTTTGCTCCTGTCCGTAGACGATTTCAGGGTGCGGGTTCAGATTGCCGCAGCGTCGGTTTCACCGGTGCGGATGCGCACCGCGCTCTCCAGGTCGAGGACGAAGATCTTGCCGTCCCCGATCTGCCCGGTCTTCGCCGCCCCGGTGATGGCCTCGATGGTCTTGTCGACCTGGTCGGTAGTGACCGCCACCTCGATCTTGATCTTCGGCAAGAAGCTCACCGCGTATTCGGCGCCACGGTAGATTTCGGTGTGGCCCTTTTGGCGCCCGTAGCCCTTGACCTCGGTGACGGTCATCCCGTGCACGCCGGTCGCGGTCAGAGCATCGCGGACCTCGTCGAGCTTGAATGGCTTGATGATGGCCATGACGATTTTCATGGATTGGATCCCCGCTTAAGGCCCGCGCCTGCGGGTGCAGGTTTCGGGCGGTCTCAACTGAAGCCTCACCGCGCGAAGTCTCAGCCCCCGCGAGCAATGCCGCGGCTCAAGGAATCAAACCCCGTGCCATGTTCGGTGGCGGGGCGAAAAATGGCTGGAAATAAAGGACTTCTGGAAGGGTGCGCAGCTGGCTGCAGGCGCGGCGTCCGGTCCTCATGCCGCCGCAGACCGCGTCTGCATAGTTTTTAATCGGCATGGAGACATTTTAAGTCAATTGCCTTGCCGGAGTGTCGCTGCAACGGCCGGGTGCCGCTTGGCCATTCAGCCGGCAAACCAGAATGCGCCCAGGATCAGCACCGCCTCCCCAGCCAGAACGCCCGCCAGGACCGACCGGCGCACCAGCAGGAAGGCGCCTAGTCCGGCCGCCATGGCCGACAGGCGGATCGCGAGCGGCACATCGGCAAGGCCGCCAGGCGGGAACAGGATGACCTTGGCGACGACGCCGGCCAGCAAGGCGGTTGCAACCGCCCGCACCCAGACGACGAGCTCCGAGCTCTCGTCGAGCCCGTGCGCCGCCACGATCCCCAACATGCGCCAGATTTCGTTGGGCAGGAAACCCGCCGCAATCAGCACCAGATAGGGCGCCACGCCGTAAAGCGAGCTCATCGCAACGCCCGGCGCAAACGGTGGACCCCATAGGCGCAGGAGCCGCCGATGATCCCGGTCCACATCAAATCGAGCTCCACTTCCCGATAGGCCAGCAACGGACCGATCGCCAGACCCAAAGCCAGCGCCAGCCGGTCGACCATGAGCTTGCTGTTGCGGACGGCCGAGACCAGGAACGACACCGGCGTCAGGAACAACAAACCTGCGGTTAGCAGCGCCGGCAGCGAAGCCGCAAGATAAAACCCGATCAGCGTTCCGCCGTGCGCGGCAACCAGGAAGCCGGTGCCGAGCCCGTTGGCGAAAGCGAGGCGTTGCGCACGCGGCAAGGTCGGAAGCAGGCGCAACGATTCCACCCACATGCTCACCGCGGTGAGATGGGCCGGCAGGATCAGGTCGCGCAGCCGCGTCTCCGGCCGCTTGATGAGCGCCAAGAGCGAGACCACCATGGGCAGGAGGCGCACCCCGCTGAGACCGACCGCGAGCGCGGCTTCGAATGGAGTGGCGCCGGCGCCCAGCGTCGAGAGCAGGATCACCTGCGCAGGGCCGGCCCAAACCAGCAGCGTGGAAAGCAGCGTCCACGCAAGGCTGAATCCGTAATCGTGCGCCAGCGCCCCGATGCCCACATAGGTGCCGATCAGCACCAGGCCGAACACGGAAGTCCATGCCGCGCGCCATCCAGTGACGAAGGTGGCGGTGGGCGACGGCGGATCGATGGGCGGGGCAGATGACATGGCGCGGACCGCCCCTGCTTTCCACGACGCAAGGAGCCGCGCAATCGGGTTGCGGCGGCACCTGCCCGAATTCACAAAGTGACCAGGCAGAAATGCATGGCCCCAGGTCGGGGCTCAGGGGCGTAGGGCGCAATCGCTTTATTGCGCCGACAAGCCTTACCCTTCAGGTTCAGCGCGATAGGCTTGGGCGGAACGGCGCAATAAAGCGATTGCGCCCTACGGCCCAGCGGCTCCGACTTGCAAATAACAGGAAAATAACAAGCTCCCCAGCATCCGCGCGGGCACAAAAAAGCCCGGCGCGCATTCCGGCCTGGGCACACTTCGGGAGTTTCAATTTCCCCATAGCATGATTTGTAAGCTCTGGTCGACAGGACAATTCGCGGCCAGGGGCGTAGGGCGCAATCGCTTTATTGCGCCGACAAGCACCTTACCCTTCAGGTTCAGCGCGACAGGCTTGGCGGAACGGCGCAATAAAGCGATTGCGCCCTACGGCCAGCGGCTCCGACTTGCAAATAACAGGAAAATAACAAGCGCCCCGACATTCGCGCGAGCACAAAAAAGCCCGGCGCGCATTCCGGCCCGGGCACACTTCGTGACTTTCAATTTCCCGATAACATGATTTGTAGGCTCTGGTCAACAGGACAATTCGCGGCCAGGGGCGTAGGGCGCAATCGCTTTATTGCGCCGACAAGCCTTACTCTTCAGGTTCGGTGCGACGGGCTTGGGCGGAACGGCGCAATAAAGCGATTGCGCCCTACGGCCCAGCGGCTCCAACTTGCAAATAATAGGAAAATAACAAGCTCCCCAGCATCCGCACGGGCACAAAAAGCCCGGCGCGCATTCCGGCCTGGGCACACTTCGTGAGTTTCAATTTCCCCAAAGCATGATTTGTTGGACCTGGTCAATAGGACAATTCGCGGCCTGCGACCAAGCGAAGACTTCAGGATCAGCGTCCGACGACCGACTTAAGCCGCCGACGCTGATCCTGACCGTATGACGCGATCCAAACGAACGGGCTCGCCGCACCCGCGCCGCTCACATCCCCTTCATGTTCATGGCGACCGAAAGGAATTGCCGGACGTCCCGCTTGGTGGCCATGTCTTTCGTGGTCGCCTGGAATTTCTTGAAGTGATCCGTTCCCCGATGGAAGTCGAGGGCCGCGGCGTTGTCGTAGACCTCGAAGAACATGATGTGGTGCGGATCATTCTGCGCGACCACGATGTTGAACTCGCGACAGCCGGGATCTTTGGTCGAAGCCGCGGCGTTCTCCTTCGCGGCCTCCATGAACTTGTCGAACTGGTCGGGGGCGATGTCGAGGTTGATCGCATTGACGATATACGGCCCGGACTGGGCGGCCGCGTCGTGACCGCGCAACGGCAGCAACGTCCAAGTCCCGGCTGCGATCGCGACCAGGAGCGCCGGCATGATGATCGACTTCCGCATGGCAATTGTCTCCTTGTGTTGGGTCGAGATTATTTGAGGCGATCCTTGATCTTGTCGAGGCCGGCGATGGCGCAGGCTTCGTCCTTGTCGCCGCCGGGCGCGCCGGCCGCGGCAATGCCGCCGATCGTGTCGTCGCCGACCTTGATGGGCACGCCGCCCTCGCCGGTGCTGAGCTCCTTGTCGTACATGCCGGGGTTGAAGGCGCCCGGCTGGGAGACCCGCTTGGTGAAGTCTCCGGTCGAGATCCGCAGCATGGCGGCCGTATAGGCCTTGCGGCGGGCGACCTCCGGTCCCACCCCGCGCGGACCGTCACGCACGATGATGAGCTTCGGCATGCCGGCGCGATCGGCAACGACCACCGACACGGCGTAGCCCTGCGCCTTGCAGGCAGCCATCGCCGCCTGCGCGGCCTCGGCGGCCAGCTCGGCGGTGAGAACCTTGTGGCTCTCGGTCGGCAGGGGATCGGCGGCGAATGCATTGATGCTGGTGAGCGCGGCAAGGCCTGCGGCCGCGGCGAGCGCGTAGGATCGGATCATGGATTCCTCCCTTGAGGTTATGGGCGCCGACATTGGACCACCCCCGGAATCGCAAAGCAATGCTCGGGCGCGGGAAACTCGGAACGGCGCGCGTCGGGGGATCAGTCGCCGAATATGAGGAATACCTGATCTGACTCAAGATCAGGCCGCGAAAACATCGCGCTGGTTCGAGTCCGGCCAGGGGCACCGAGCGGGGCCTGCGCTCGTAGGTTCGGTGGTGAAGCCTGTATGGCCAGCCTCGATGTGCCGGGTCACTCCCGCAGTGACCTCTTGAACCACGCAGCCGTTGCCAGAACTCTGCAACAGTAACTTCATGCGTGCAGCCAGATTGTCACTTCGAGACAGAAAACGCTGTTGGCTCCAGCAACTGGCTGCTGATGTTCTCGACCAACTGGCCGTCCTTCTCCGTCTTGGCGACCACCGCGACCCATTCGGGATCGGCGTGGAAAGCGCTCCAACGCTTCTCGCGCTCGGCCATGCTGTCCCAGGCGAGCATGTAGGTGATCTCCTCGCTGCTCTTGCCGATCAGCGTGGTCCAAAACCCGGCCTGGCGGATACCGTGCTTCTCCCAGATCCGCAGCGTCTCCTTCTCGAACCGCGACAGCAGCGCCGGCTTGCGCCCTGGCACGCAGCGGTAGATCCGCAATTCGTAGATCATGGTCCTTCACCTCAAGTCGTGTGGACGGATAGATGCGGCGCCAAGCGGCTCCCGCGACGGAGATTCAGTGGCCCGCGCTCTGGCCGCCATCGACGTGAATGGTCTCGCCGGTCACGAAACCCGCCGATTCGAGATAGAGGATGGCGTCCACGATGTCGGCGATCTCACCCATCCGGCCAAGCGGGTGCAGCTTGGCGAGCTGCGCATGTGTTTCGACGGGATGCATCGGCGTCTTGATGACGCCGGGCGCAACCGCATTCACCCTGATACCGAGCTTTGCATACTCGATCGCCAGCGATTTGGTCGCCGCACTCAAGCCGCCCTTGGTCAGCGAGGCGAGCACGGACGGCACATGGGAGTTTGCGTGTTCGACGAGGCTTGTCGTGATCTGCAGGACGTGGCCGCTATGCCGCTTTTCCATCTCTGCGATAGCGAGCTGCGTGATGTGAAAGAAGCCCGTGAGGTTGACGCCCAGCACAGCGGCGTACTCGGCCTCGGTATACTGAGTGAACGGCTTGGCGACGAACACGCCGGCATTGTTGATGAGCGTATCGATGCGCCCGAACCGGGCCATGCCATCGAAAATCGCCCGCTCGGCGGTTTTCCGGTCGGCAATGTCGCCGGGCACCGCCAGGATTTGGTCATCGTTCGTCGGCTTGATTGATCGTGCCGTCGCGACCACCGCGTAATCGCGATCGCGATATGCTTTGACAAGAGCCGCGCCCATGCCCTGCGAGGCCCCAGTGATGACGGCAACCTTCTTTTCGCTGCTCATGCTCGTCTCCTTCATCCTTCCCGGTCGCGGATATTCCGGCGCCTGCGGAGTCGGTGTGGACATTTCCATTCGAATGCAACGGCCGGCGAAGATGACGTCCAGTCATCCGTTGGAGCTATGAGCGACCGTCAGCAGCCACATGCCCGGCATCCTGGGCGCGCCGGCCGACGCCGCCGGCTCACCCAGAGACGCTCCAAAAAGAGCAACACCGATCACACCACCTGTTTGTCGCCCGCTGTTGAGGATTCCGAGCGCCCCTACCGTGGCCTTGGAAGATCATCCTTGATGCTCGTGACGCCAGCCTGGGCGCAGACTTCATCTTTGTCGCCGCCAGGCGATCCCCCGACGCCGAGCGCAGCGACAATTTCGTCTCCGACCTTAATTGCTACCGCGCCAGGAAGCAGTGCGATGTCGGGCAGCGTCCCGAGCGCTGGACCCGCCGGATTTTTGGCGGCGAGCGCCGCAAAGGCGCTCGAAGCCTCGAACTTGAAGATCGGCCCGAAAGTCACGACTGTGTATGCCTTACGGAAGGCCGACGTCATGGTGCCGATGGTCGAGTGATCGCCTTTGGCTTCGAGCTTGATGACTCCGGAGGTGTCAACGATAACGGCGGAAACGGGATAACCGTTGCTTGCGCAGGTCGCGATCGCTTTAGTCGCTGCCTTCATCGCGAGTGCCAACGGCAGGGAGTAGCCACTTTCGCCAACCTGAGCGATCGCGCCCCCGAGAGGGACTGCTGTGAGGGCCGCAACAAGCGCCAAAGATAACTTGTACCGCATATCTGATCTCCATGCTGCCGAGAGTCCACGTTCTCTCGTATCGGAGGTGCCCAGGCTTCTGTGAGCTGGAAGATCGACTTTTTCATTTGATTGGTGTAGTCAGCCAAAATGGCTTTCAGTTATCCACCCTCGCTATGAGTGACCGCCTCCTTGCGCTGCGGCTGTTCGCTCGGGTCGCCCGCAAGGGGAGCTTTTCCGCGGCCGGTCGTGAGCTGAACATTCCGCAATCGACCGCGTCTCGGACGATCGCGACGCTGGAGCGCGAAATCGGTGTCGCGCTGTTTGTCAGGACCACGCGGGCCGTAACGCTGACCGATGCCGGCCTGGACTTCCTGGCTCGCATCGAGTCTGTCCTAGCCGAGCTCGATGAGGCGGAACACGAGGCGCGCGGAACGGGAGAGCTGCGCGGAATATTGCGGATCGGTTTGGCAACGACCTTTGCCGTGCGCGAGGTCATCCCCCGGCTTTCGGACTTCATGAGCCGACATCCGGCGCTTCGGATCGACCTGATGATCGGAGATGAGCGCGAAGACCTGGTGGTCGAAGGCGTGGACGTTGCGCTTCGATTTGGTCCCCTTTCCAACTCGACAGCGACGGTGCGGAGAATTCTCGCATGGCCGCGGGTCCTCGCCGCGTCGCGAGCCTACCTCGATAAGGCCGGGGCGCCCCTCGTACCTGCGGATTTGGCCCAGCATGCGATCATTCTTGGGCCCGCAAGCCTTGGCGGCCACTGGTCCTTTCGCAAGGGCGATATCGCGACCTCGATCCAGGTCGAGGGCAAGCTGACGATAAGTGCAAGCTTGGGCGCCGTCGCAGCGGCCCTCGCAGGATTGGGCATCGTCATGACGCCGCTCGGCGCGTGCCGTCGGGAATTGGAGAGAGGAGAGCTCGTTCGGCTGTTACCGGAATGGGACGCGGGGACGGTCGAGCTCAATGCCGTCTATGCGAGCGCCAGAGCCGCCAAGCCATCAGCGCGAGCCGTAGTCGAGTACTTGATCGCGGCGCTTCACGAGACCGAGCGGCCGCCCTCACGATCGCCTGCTTGAAAGGACTGCCGAGCGACGCGAAATGCAAGTCCGTTGCCGGAACGACGGCCAGCTCGCCGCTCTCGTGCTTTTGAGTTCCCGCGCGTCTACGAGTTCGCCGCCCTACACCTTGACCAGCGGCACCTTCGGCACCGAGCCGCGCGGCGGCTTGTCGCCGCCGCCCTTCGGGCCGGAAGGCTTGTTTCGGCGCGGCGAGGCGGAACGGCGCTTGGCCTTGACGTGCGGCGGGATCTTTTCCGGCTTCGGTGTCACCGGCCCATCGAGAAACTCGAAGCCGAGCCTCTTGGCGGCGGTCTCCTCGTCCGGGACCACGATCACGCGCACGTGGCCGCCGGCTTTGAGCTTGCCGAACAGAACCTCGTCGGCCAGCGGCTTCTTGATGTTCTCCTGGATGGTGCGGGCCATCGGGCGGGCGCCCATCTGCTCGTCATAGCCGTGCTCGATCAGCCACTTGGCCGCCTCTTCCGTGAGCTCGATGGTGACGTCGCGGTCGCTCAATTGGGCTTCGAGCTGCAGCACGAACTTCTCCACCACCTGGGCGATGATCTCAGGATTGAGATGCGCAAAGGTGATGATGGCATCCAGCCGGTTGCGGAACTCGGGCGCGAACATGCGATTGATCGCCTCGGTGTCGTCGCCCTCGCGCTTGATGCGGGTGAAGCCGTAGGCCTGCCGCGCCAGATCGGCGGCGCCCGCATTGGTGGTCATGATCAGGATCACGTTGCGGAAGTCGACCTGCTTGCCGTTATGGTCGGTCAGCTTGCCGTGATCCATGATCTGCAGCAGCACGTTGAACAGATCCGGATGCGCCTTCTCGATCTCGTCGAGCAGCAGCACGCAATGGGGATGCTGGTCGACGCCGTCGGTCAACAGGCCGCCCTGGTCGAAGCCCACATAGCCGGGCGGCGCGCCGATCAGGCGGGAAACCGTGTGCCGCTCCATGTATTCGGACATATCGAAGCGGATGAGCTCGACCCCGAGCGAGGCGGCCAGCTGCTTGGCAACCTCGGTCTTGCCTACGCCGGTCGGACCCGAGAACAGGTAGCAGCCGATCGGCTTCTCCGGCTCGCGCAAGCCGGCGCGGGCGAGCTTGATCGAGGCCGAAAGCGCGGTGATCGCCTTGTCCTGGCCGTAGACTACGGTCTTGAGCGTCTGGTCGAGGTGCTGCAGCACGGCCGCGTCGTCCTTCGACACGGTCTTGGGCGGAATTCGCGCCATGGTGGCGATGGTGGTCTCGATCTCCTTGAGGCCGATGGTCTTCTTGCGCCGGCTCTCCGGCAGCAGCATCTGGGCGGCGCCGGATTCGTCGATCACGTCGATCGCCTTGTCGGGCAGCTTGCGGTCGTGGATGTAACGGGCGGACAGCTCCACCGCCGCCCTGATCGCCTCGCCGGTATATTTGAGCTTGTGATAATCCTCGAAATACGGCTTGAGCCCCTTGAGGATGCTGACCGCGTCCTCGACCGAGGGCTCGTTGATGTCGATCTTCTGGAAGCGGCGCACCAGCGCCCGGTCCTTCTCGAAATACTGCCGGTATTCCTTGTAGGTGGTCGAGCCGATGCAGCGCACCGTGCCCGAGGCGAGCGCCGGCTTGAGCAGGTTCGAGGCATCCATGGCGCCGCCCGAGGTGGCACCGGCACCGATCACGGTGTGGATCTCGTCGATGAACATGATGGCGCCCGGATAGGCCTCGAGCTCCTTGATCACCTGCTTCAGGCGCTCCTCGAAATCGCCGCGATAGCGGGTGCCGGCCAGCAGCGTTCCCATGTCGAGGGCAAAGACGGTCGCGCCCTTGAGGACGTCGGGCACCTCGCCGTGCACGATGCGGCGCGCCAAGCCCTCGGCGATCGCGGTCTTGCCGACCCCGGCATCGCCGACGAACAGCGGGTTGTTCTTCTGCCGGCGGCAGAGCACCTGGATGGTGCGGTTGATCTCGCCCTCGCGGCCGATCAGCGGATCGATCTTGCCTTCGCGCGCTTTCTTGTTGAGGTTGACGCAATAGGCGTCGAGCGCATCGCCCTTCTTCTTCGGCTCATCGCCGGTCTTGGTATCGGTCTCCTCGTCGACCCCGCGCACGGGCCGCGATTCCGACATGCCGGCCCGCTTGGCGATGCCGTGGCTGATATAGTTGACCGCGTCGTAGCGGGTCATGTCCTGCTCCTGCAGGAAATACGCGGCATGACTTTCGCGCTCGGCAAAGATGGCCACCAGGACATTGGCGCCGGTGACCTCGTCGCGGCCGGAGGACTGGACATGGATCACGGCGCGCTGGATCACGCGCTGGAAGCCGGCCGTGGGCTTGGAATCCTCGTTGCCGTCGCTGACCAGGTTCTCCAGCTCCGATTCGAGATAGGCCGTGAGGCTGCGGCGCAGCTTGTCGAGGTCGACATTGCAGGCCCGCATCACCGCGGCGGCATCCTGGTCGTCGATCAGCGCCAGCAGGAGATGCTCGAGCGTGGCATATTCATGGTGCCGTTCATTGGCGAGCGCCAAGGCCCGGTGGAGGGATTGTTCTAGGCTGCGCGAAAAAGTGGGCATTATCGGGTTCTCGTGTGTCGTCGTTATATGGGCCCGGCGCTGCTTTTTTCCATGGCTATGCTTTTTCCGAGGCTACTTCTCTTCCGGGGTTACTTTTTCTCCATGACGCACTGCAGAGGATGCTGGTGTTTGCGGGCAAAGTCCATAACCTGCGTCACCTTGGTCTCCGCCACCTCATAGGTGTAGATGCCGCACTCCCCGATGCCGTGCTGGTGCACATGCATCATTATGCGGTAGGCGGCCTCCTGGTTCTTGTTGAAAAACCGCTCCAGCACGTGAACCACGAACTCCATCGGGGTGTAGTCGTCGTTGAGCAGGAGCACCCGGTAGAGGCTCGGCCGCTTGGTCTGCGGCTTGGTCTTGCTGATGACCGACGTTCCGGGCGCCCCGGGCTCGCCGCGGCGCTTGCGTTCGTCGTCCCCCAGACGGGGCGCCGGCGGCATCTGCGCCGCCTGCGGCATCGCGCTTGTTGCCGCTATCCTATCTCGAATTCTCGGTCTCATGGCTTATTGACGGGTCGCCTGTCCTCGGACGCGGGCTAAGGGGTGGATCGCTCGCCTTTATCATAGGGATCGCACGCGCACCGTTCCAGATGGGTCTGACGCCACCAACCGCCGGTCTTGAATTAAGGGCCGACCGGCCCGTTTCCGGAAGGTTAGCCCGTCCAAGCGGTGTGAAGGATCACGACTCATTGCGGACAATTCGCGGCAGACCGACCGGGATGCTCGATTTTCTCCCGCGTGGCGGCACTGCCCATTCGAAGGCGGCCGAGCGAGTTTTCCGTCCTGCGCGAGCGCTTTCCCCACATGAAAAAGCCCGACCGACGGCCGGGCTTTCAACAGTCGATATGCGGATTGCGTGCTACTTGGCGACGGCCGCCTTGTTCACATAGCTTTCGAAGGGCTTATAGGCTTCCTGCGCCAGATCGGCGTAGAGTTCCCCAAGCTTGGCGCTCTGCGACACAAAAGCCTCATAGGCGGTCCTGAGGTAATCGCTCTGCACCTCGACGGCCTTTTCGAGCGACTTTGCGCCCATCAGCTTCTCGGTCGCCGCCGCGCCGTCGTCGAACGCCTTCTTCGAGTAGTCCGCCATTTCGACGGCGATCGCCTGAACGCTCTTCGAGACGGCGCCCAGTGCTTTCATGGTCGCATCGGTATTGTCCTTGCTGAACTTTTGCATGTCCTCGAAGCTCTTCATGATATTTCCTGCCTTTCCAGGCCACGCCGGATCCCCGCAGCCCCTCGCGGGCTGCTTCAGATCGGCTTCGCTGATCTCGAATGCTTCCTGGTAGTGTGACTCACTAGTTATATTGCACTGCACAAAATATCAAGCCCTATTTTGCGTCGCAATATCGAACCGCGGGCGGCTTAACGTTTTGGCAATTGCCCTCTCCTAGCGTGACAAGCCGCGCCGAGACAACGAGGTTCGGCGCCATCGGTGAACAAAGGGCCAGTGCATTCCGAATTTTGCCTCTTTTGGCTCGTCCTTTGCGACTCCAAAGGGTAGCGTCACGGGAAGGCAGACAGGGGTTCGGTGCTCGGCCAGGAGCGCCCGAGCGGCAAGAGAACGGGGGACGCATGTTGTCTAGGGGTGTCGGAGCCCTGCGCGGGCTCCGCTGGGGAGCTTTCAGCCTTGTCGCGGTGATTTTCGTCCTTGCTGTATCGAGCGAGGCGTCCGATGCCCGTGCCCGCCGCAAGCATGTCGAAGCCAGCGAGGCAAGCCAAAGCGAGGGCGTAAGCGACGAGCCGCGCTATTCGGACATCGTGGTCGATGGCAACTCGGGCGCGATCCTCCATGCGTCCAATCCGGACGCGCTGCGTCATCCAGCCTCGCTCACCAAGGTCATGACGCTCTATCTCTTGTTCGAGCAGCTGGAGGCCGGCAAGGTCTCGCTCGACAGCTCGTTCGAGGTTTCCGAGCACGCCGCCATCCAATCCCCGACCAAGCTCGGCTTGCGGGACGGCCAGACCATCAAGGTCGAGGATGCCATCAAGGGCATCGTGACCCGCTCGGCCAATGACGCGGCCGTGGTCGTGGCGGAAAACCTCGCCGGCGACGAGGAAACCTTCGCCAAGCTCATGACCCGCAAGGCGCAGGCGCTCGGCATGGCGCACACGCTCTACCGGAATGCATCGGGCTTGCCGAACGATGAGCAAGTCACCACGGCGCGCGACCAGGCGCTGCTGGGCCGCGCCATCCAGGAACGCTTTCCGCGCTACTACAAGTACTTTTCAACCCGATCCTTCGAGTTCCGCGGCGAAGAGATCGGAAACCACAATCACCTGCTTGGCAGCGTCGACGGCGTCGACGGCATCAAGACCGGCTATGTCAGCGCGTCGGGCTTCAATATCCTGACCTCGGTGCATCGCGACAATCGTTATCTCATCGCCGTGGTGTTCGGCGGCAGCAGCGCCGGCAGCCGCGACGAACGCATGCGCGAGCTCATTCACGATCACATCGCCGAGGCGGTGGTGCAGCATACGGCACCGCTCGTGGCCGAAGCCGACGTCAAGCCGGACGCGAAGCCGACGGCCAAATCGGCTCCGAGGATCGCAGTCGCCTCCGCCGCCGGCCTGCCGGTCTTGCCGGCTGTCTCCAAGCCCGACGCGAAGCGGCAGGCGAAGGTGGAAGCGAAATCGGCTTCGGCCCCGGCCTCCTATGCGCTTGCCTCCGCCAGCAGCGTGACCGTCACGCTGACCTCGAAGTCCGATCCGGCTGCTACCACGACCGTCCAGGTGCCGCGTTGGGCACCGACCAATGCGGTCGACGCTCGCTCGGCGCCCGCCGTCGGCTCCGAAGATCCGATCCATCCGGTCCCGGTCAAGACCGTCCTGGTGAGGCCAGGGAGCGCGATTCAGACCGCCTCGCTCGGGCCACTCCAACTGCCCGCGCCGGCAGAGCCGGCGGCCCAAATCGCCGCGCCGGCAACCATACCGGCCGCTACCCCCGCGCCCATGAAGGCCGCGGTGTTGCCGTTTCCGCCGCCGGGAACACGTCCGGGCGCGATCGCCGGCCTGCCGTCGCACATCACCACCGGGTCTGTGGCAGACGCCGCCCCCGCCCCGGCTCCCGCGGCGCAGCCCGCCCCCGCGCCGGCCGCGACCCACGGCTCGGCACCGACCGCTGCTCCTCAAACCCAAGCTCACGTCGGCTGGATGATCCAGGTCGGCGCCTTTCCGGCGGAGGGCGAGGCCAAGCAGCGCCTGAGCGCCGTGCAAACCAGGGCATCACGCTATCTGGCGAGCGCCGACGCTTTCACCGAGACCGTGAGCAAAGGTGAATCCGTCTTTTATCGCGCCCGCTTCGCCGGGCTCGACAAGGAGCAGGCGGAAGCGGCCTGCCAATATCTGAAGCATAACGACGTCGACTGCATGACCATCAGAAACTGATGGCAGTTCATAACAGGGTGCCGCATCGGAGTCTGGAGCCGCCAAGTCGGTAAAGTCACAGCGTGTAGAGCTTGTTGAGTAGGAGTGATCAGCGATGGCGGCGGAGAAGTACGTCCTTGGCCTCATTGACGCGGGCCGCGAGATACGTCGACCCCCCTTGGTCGGGATGGAGTTTCTTCATGAGCGTGCGATGCGCGTGCCCGATCTCCGCGGCGCTCGCCCCCGGTTGCACGCCAAGGACCTGATAGGCCTCCTCTTCAGTCATTTTGCCGCCCCAGCGCGGGCTCCCGTGCCCCGCTGCCGTATCGCCCTTAGCGTCTTCACGCCAACCGGGCTCCCGGCGGTCCAGATACGCGACCAGTAGAGCGCGGCTTTCCTCGTCGATCTCGGGCAGGAAGCCGACCACGGTGCCGACATCGAGGGCGTCGAGGGTGGCGCCTTCGTGCCGGCCGGCCAGAATGCGTCCACGCATCGCTCCGGTATCGTGATCGAGCTCCATTTCCACGAAGGCCGAACGCACGCGCGAGGTCTGTCCGGCACTCTTCCGGGTGCGGGCGCCAAAGCCCGCGAAGCGCCCCGGCAGCCAGCCCAGCAACCCCAATCCGGCCAAGCCCAGCGGGACCGCCAGCTGGAACTGCCCGCGCGCCGCCAAGAACGCCGCCCCGCCGAGCGCGCCAAATCCGCCGGCGAATTTCACCACCGGGGCGAGCTTGCGCGGGTCGACGCTGGCAAAGGCGTTGCTCGCCCACAACAGCAGCGCCAACACCACGATGCCGAAGATGATTTCAGGCATTAGCTGCTCGTATGAAGATGATCTTGTCCGAAAACCGGTTCCCATGCGGGCCTTCGAGCACGTGAAGGAATTGCCACATCCGCTCATTCCCGCCGACGAGCCTGTGAAGAAAACTGATAAAGGACGAGCTTCTCCAACCGCTCATCCCCGCGGACGCGGGGATCCAGGCTTTGCCCCATTGAACGTCCATGCAATTTGGCAAAGTCTGGTTTCCCGCGTCCGCGGGAATGAGCGGGTGTGGCAATTCCTTCACAGACACGGCCGTGGGAATCCAGATTGCCAAGACGGACATTCAATGGGCAAAGGCTGTGTCCCCGCGTCCGCGGGGACGAGCGGGTGGAGAAAGTCGTGACCTTCATCAGGTTCCTTCGCGAGGGCATGCTATTTGGTTCATGCCTTATCTCATCTGCTGGATCAGCTTGATCGCACCGGCGTCGCGGCGCGCCGACAGATCGGCGAGCGCGCGCATCCCGCCCGCCGCATAGGCGGCGGCCGCGCGCAGCAGCGCCGCGAGCTCATGGGCGGCGGCAAGATCGAAGCGGCAATAGGCGCCGCGCGTGAGGCGGGCGATCTCGCGAAAGGCCTGCTCGGCGACCGGATCAGCGCCCTCCTGGAACATGAAGGCCGGCACGGACAACAGGCCGAGCTCGCCGGCGGCATGACAAAGATCGTCCAGGCTCTCCTCCATGGCATCGCCCACGAAGACCAGCGCCTGCACCTTGGCTTTGCGGGTCTCGCGCCCGGCATGCGCGATGACCTTGCCGATCTGGGTGCGGCCGCCGCGGCAATCGATGGCCGACATCAAATGTGCCAGCCGCTCGGCCTGGCCGACCCAACCGGAGACCCGGCATTCCGCCAAGCCGCGGTAGTAAGCAAGCTGAACATCAAGGCCGCCAATCGAAGCGGCTTCGCGAAACATGTCGGCCTGCAGCCGACAGGCGGTATCCCAGGTCGGCTGCCGGCTCATGGTGGCATCGAGGGCAAAGATCAGCCGGCCCCGCTGACCGGGCTCGCTGCTGGACGAAAGCGTGCGGACTTGCGCGAGAAAAGCATCGATGTCCGCGCGCGAGGACGCCGTGGTCGGGTCCCCGCTTCGGCTCGCCGGGGCCGGAGTCCGGTCGCTGCGGTCTTGCGCCATGGAGCAGGCACCGTTCGGTCTATCGCATTTGCGGACGCGGATTCCGCTCGTCCGATCGGTCCGGAAGATCGAGCGGCCAATCCGCCGGCCCTAAGCGGCCGGTCCGCCGCTCCTAAAGTGGCGATATCCGGGGCCGGGCGCAATGCCCGGCGGGCACCGTGCCCGGCGGGCACCGCTCAGGCACCGATAAAGTCGTGCACCTCGAGCGGGCCGTCCTGGGCGGCAAACCATTCCTGCCGCGCTGCCGCCCGCCGCCGCCCGTCCTCGTTGACCGGCAGCTTCAGGCCCTCGACCAGCCGCAACACCTCCTGTTGCACGCTCAAGCGGGCGGCGCTGGGCGCCGCCCCCGCCTCGCCTTCCTCGACCGCGTCGAGGGCGGTGAGGCCGCGCGGAAACAGCTCGCGGTAGATGACCCGCTCGGCAAATCCATCGACGCAGCGAAAGCCGAGCCGCGCCGCCAGCTGCTCGAGACCCTCGCCCACCAGACCGTCCGTGCGCGATCCGATCTGCGACATGCGATTGCGCACCACGACCCAGTCCATGCGGACGAAGTCGAGCTCCCGCCGCTGCCGGCGCGCATCCCGCACCATCTGGGCATAGGGACCCTCGCCGGTGACCACCAGGTTGATGGGATCGAGGGTGCCGAGCACGTCGAAGTCGACGAAACTGTCATTGAGCGGCGTGATCAACGTGTCGGCAAGCGAATGCGCGAGCCGCGCCAGGTGGGTGTCGGCGCCCGGCGTGTCGATGACGACGAAATCGTGGCTTTGCTCGATCGAGGAGATCGCATCGGCGAACTGGGCGGCCTCGATCGCCTCGTTGTCGTCGAGCTTGAGGGTTGATCCGCGCGCGATGCAGGCGTGGGTCGGGATCTTCAGATCGAGGCGGGTGCGCTTGGCCCAATCGCGCCGAAACTCGATGTAGCGGGTGAAGCTCTTCTGGCGGGAATCGAGATCGATGGTCGCGACCCGCTGCCCGACATTCATCAGCGCGGCTGCCACATGCATGGCGAGGGTCGATTTGCCGGAACCGCCCTTTTCATTGCCGAGCACGACGACGTGCGCGGATACCGGCCGCCTCGCACTCCCTGGCACGGACATGACGCCACCTCGCTCACATCACTCCTATCCGCGCGTAGCCGGTGGTCAAGAGTCGCACCCGCACCCTCTGGTTTAACCATTAACGCCGGAGCGATTGATCTGCTCCTTGATCGCGCGTACGCGGTCATCCAAGCGGCTTTCCTTCCGAAAAGCAGCTTTCCTTCCGGAAATGCTCTAAATTCCGCGCCCCACACCCTCGCAGGCGACGTCCCGCATCATGGCCCGACCACCACGCGTTGTGCGCACTCTACCGGCGCTGCGTCGGGCGGTGGCACGGCTTCGTGAAACGCACCGCACGATCGCCCTGGTGCCGACCATGGGCGCCCTGCATCAGGGTCATCTTTCGTTGGTGCGCATGGCCCGGCAGCATGCGCGCGCGGTCATCGTCTCGATCTTCGTCAATCCGGCCCAATTCGCGCCAAGCGAGGACCTGGCATCTTATCCGCGCGATCTCGACGCCGACTTGGCCGCGCTCGCGGGCTTGGGCGTGGATCTCGCTTGGGTCCCGCCGACCGAGACGATGTATCCGCCCGGCTTCGCCACCCGCATCGTGCCGGGTGGACCCGCGAGCGCCGCGCTCGAGGACAGGTTCCGCCCGCATTTCTTCGCCGGCGTCGCAACCGTCGTGACCAAGCTCTTCCTGCAATGCCGGCCGGACGTGGCGATCTTCGGCGAGAAGGACTACCAGCAGCTCAAGGTGGTCCGCTCGCTCGCCGCCGACCTCGACCTGCCGATCGAGATCCTGGGAGCGCCGATCATGCGCGAGAGCGACGGTCTCGCCATGTCCTCGCGCAACGCCTATCTGTCGGCCGCCGAGCGCGCTGTCGCCCCGACGCTCTACCGGGTGCTCAAGGATTGCGCCGACAAGATCGCGCGCGGCGCCGAATTGGCGCCGGTGCTCGCGCAAGCCTGCGCGGCGATCGAACGAGCGGGCTTCGTTCTCGACTATCTTGAAGCGCGCAATGCCGACACCCTGCTCCCGATCGGATCGGCGCAGGACCGCCCCATCCGCCTGTTGGTCGCGGCCCGGCTCGGCCGCACGCGACTGATCGACAACGTGGCGGTGTGAAACATCTTGGGCGCGCGTATCGCAAAAAGGGACCTTATGCCGCCCGCGGATGGAAGCCCCGGATACGGTCGAGTGAACGGCCGAGCGCCGCGCTCGTCGTCTCGAGATCGTAGCGGGTCTGGAGATTGAGCCAGAATTCCGGCTCAATCCCGAAGAAGCGCCCCAGTCGCAACGCGGTGTCCGCGCTTATCCCAAGCTCCTCCCGCGCGATGCGTTCGATGCGTGTACGCGGCACGCCACAGGCTTTGGCCACCGCATAGGGCGTCAGTCCCATCGGCTTGAGAAATTCTTCGCGCAACACCTCACCAGGATGCAGCGGCGGCAGGCTGGCCACGATGACAAGCTTCTTTGGCACGATCGATGTCCTCAATGGTAATCGACGATTTCAACATCTTGCGGGCCAGAACTGGTCCACCGAAAGCATATTCGCCATTGGTCATTAATTCGGATCGAGTGCTGTCCCTTCCGGTCCCTTTTCAATGCTTCAAGACGATTTGCCGGCGGAATTCGCAATGCGTCCAACGAAGGGGCAGCGTTAAGCATCCCAAGCTTGCGGCGCGCGACCGAAATATGTTCGCCGGAAAGCCCTTCGGGCATTGTCCGGAAAAGACGGCTTCCGTCACCCGGTCCCTGAAGCTTTGGATCACCGTCGGGCCCCCGCCCAATTATAGTATCTTCAAACGATACCATAGAGTTAAGAACAACATAGCTGCCAGGCGTGGCAAAACCTGCGATATTTCAGCGCAACCAACAAAAGTCCGCTCGCCCTTCCGCTTTGGGCGCCATCCTGAGAAACTAACAGCATGCAACGCAAGGTGATGATCTCGTGCGCGATCACCGGCTCCGCGGATTCGCCGGGCAAGAACCCGGCGGTTCCGGTGACGCCTGTCGAGATCGCGCGCTCCTCGATCGAGGCCGCCAAGGCCGGCGCCGCCATCGTCCATATCCATGTGCGCGATCAGCAGACCACGCGCCCTAGCATGGACGGGGCGCTCTATCGCGAGGTGGTCGAGCGCATCCGCGCCAGCGGCTGCGACGTGCTGATCAACCTCACGACCGGCCCGGGGGCGCGCTTCGTGCCGGGCGCGGAGGATCCGCTGCAGCCCGGCCCCGGCACCAATCTCAAGCGGCCGGAAGAGCGGGTACGCCACGTCGTCGAGCTGCGTCCCGAGATCTGCAGCCTCGACATGGGAAGCCTGAACATGGGCTCCCGGGTCTTCATCAACACGCCCGAGCATCTGCAGACCATGGCGGTCGCGATCCGCGAGGCCGGCGTGCTGCCGGAGCTGGAAGTGTTCGAGACCGGCCATCTTCTTCTCGCCAAGCGCATGATCGAGACCGGCCACATCAAGCCGCCGGGCATGTTTCAGATTTGCCTCGGCATCGCCTGGGGCCAGCCGGCCACGCCCGAGGCCATGGCCTATATGCGCAACCTGCTACCGCCGGATTCGCCCTGGTTCGCGTTCGGCATCTCGCTCCACCAGTTTCCCATGGTGGCGCAGGCGGTACTGCTCGGCGGCCACGTGCGGGTCGGGCTGGAGGACAATCTCTACCTGGAGAAAGGCAAGCTTGCACCGAGCAATGCGGCGCTGGTCGAGAAAGCGGCCCGCATCATCGAGATACTCGGCGACACCGTCGCCAGTCCGGCCGATGCGCGCGCAATCCTGGGATCGTTCCGCTTGCAGGCGGCCTGAGCTCTGATCCCGAGGCACCATTGGGGCTCGGGTGCGCCCCCGCAGGAGCCGCGGTGACATCCGATCCCGACGATGCCAGTGCCCGTTTGGCTTTCGTCTGATAGTATGTGCAACAAGGCCATGGTGGCAGATGAGACGCGTGGGTCCGCGGTCGAATGGCGCAGAGGATCGATTACTACACATTGCTGTCGCGTGCCGTGGAGTCGCTCGAAGCCGACGCCTACGCGGCGCGCGGCGTGGTCTATGACCGGGAGCACAAGGCGCTTCTCAAGCGGCTGATTTCGTCGCCGACGCCCTGCTCCGACGCCGACATCGCCAGCGAGGAGCTGGCCTTCCGGGATGCCATCCGGCGCATTGAGTTTCCGGACGAGGAGGTTGAAGCCCCGCGTACGCCCCAGCGCGAGCGCACCGAGGCGGCGTGGCCCAGCTCCAGTCGGGAAAAGGCGCGCGCATCGCGGCGCGAATGGCCGCAGGCACCGGCGATGGAGTCCGCACCCGAGGCAAAGCCTGTGGCGAGGCGACGCTGGGGCGCGTCCTACGAGGAGACCGGCCGCAAACCGCTGGGCCAGCCGATCGAGCCGACGCCGGCAGGCCCACAGGATGACATGCCAAGCTGGAACGAAGTGGAGCCAAAATCGCGCTCCCTCATCAGGCTGGTCGCCGTCTACATGCTGGGCGCCGCTATCGTGCTCGGTGCCGGCGCTCTGGGCTATGCCTATGTGGTGGGCGCGATCAATTTCAGCTGGCTGTCGCAAGGGCGCGAGCAAGCCGCCCCCCGATCGGAGCGGGCAATTCTTTCCGAGGGAGGTCAATCGGGCCAGGCCAGCCAGCCAGTCGAGGGCAAGGCCGTTTGGCGGATCCGTACGGAGCCCAATGGCGCCGACGGCAAGCCAGAGACAGTCGTGACGTTCGATGCGGATATTCCGGAACCACACCTCGCGCTGACGATGAAGCTCAGCCGCGTCACCGACGCGGGCGCGAGCATGAGTTATCTCCTCGAGCTGGGATTTGGCAAGCCGGACCAATTGCCGTTCGGCGGAATTACCAGGCTGGCGAATGTCGGAATGAGGGGAGCGGAGACCGACGGCAGCGAGTCTCTGGTCGGAACCAGCATCAACATCGCGCCCGGCCAATTCATGTTCGGGCTGCTGGGGGTGCCGGACGTGGTGCGCCAGAATGTGGAGCGACTGCGGACGCAGAACTGGCTCGACTTCACCATCATCTTCGGGAACGGGGCAACCTACACGCTCTCGGTCGCCAAAGGTGCCTCCGGCAAGCAAGCCATCGATGAAGCCTTCACCAAATGGGGGCAATAGGCGGCGCAACGCGGCAGCGCCGTTCGGCGGCGAGCACGCCGGGCGTCACAACAGGCCGAGCTCGCGCAGCTCCCGCCGCAATTCCTCGGGCATCATTTTAGCTCCGGGGGCGGCACGATCGAGATCGCGCGGCGTGTCCTTGACCTCAAGATAGCGCCAGCCCTGGAAGGCGCGCCATGGACGCGGCTCGACCAGCGTGACCTTTGGCTCGAGCGCCAAGCGGCAGCGGCCGACGCCTTCCTTGTCCACGAACGGGCGGACCGCGAGCAGGCGTTGCCGGCACATGACTTGGCCACGGATGACCCAATAGAGCGAGCCACCATCGGTGAGCTCGGCGGCGCGCTTGGGCACCATGCGGGTCGTGTGCACGTGCTCGCGCGCCAAGCCGCGCCGCTTTCGCTCCTTGAGACGCGTGCGGATCCAGTCCTCGAGATCCTTCACGGAGTCGCAGCCGACGCAGAGCTTGATGAGGTGAAGCGCCACGAGAGACCAGGCGTCAGCGGATCTGGATCATTGGTCGCCGGCTTGCTCGGGTCCGGCCGCCGGTCGGACGGGCGCAGCCGTATTGGTCGGTTTGCGCGCCTGCTGGCTCGCCGGGGCCGGCTTGTGGGTCACCGCCGGCGGCGTCTTGCCGGACGCATCGGCCGGGGCGGCGGGCTGTTGCACCGGCCCGGTCGGTTCGGCCGTCATGATGCTCACCGGCGGAATCGAGGCCGACGACGGGAAGAAGAGACCGTTGGGCTTGGCCGAAGCGACCGATGCTGAATTCTGTGCCGGCGGCGGCGGCGCAGGCGGCAGCGTCGGCGATGCGGGAGTTGAGCGGGCCGCCACCAGGGAAAGCGCCGACTGCAGCCACTCGCTGGCGTGGCGCATGACGGTGAAGTCGTATTTGTGCTCGGTCAGATTGTCGCTCACCTGGCGGGGATCCCGCAGCAATCGGAAGCTGTCGCAGCGCGCGGCCGTGCAGCCATCGCGATCCGCAAGCACATGCGCCACGATGCCGAAGCGATCGGTCTCCAGCGCGCGGCGCAGCCCCCCCAGCATCGATTCATAGCTCGCGCCGCTGCGGCGCTCGTAATCGGCGCCCTCGGCGAGCAGCGAAACCTGCGCCGCCACATAGGCAACCGAAGCGGCGGTCGCTTCCGGGCTCGCAAAAAGCGCCTTCTCGCACGACTCCTCGACCAGCTCGCCGGCGGTCGCGTCGAGACAGGCAAGCCCCGAACCGGGCATGACCGCGCGCGTGGTCATTTCAAGCAAGCGTGCATCGAGAGCCCGGCGCTGGGCCGCGAGGTTGGTCGCGGATACCGCGTCCACAACTGCCCACGCCACCGCAGCACCCACCAGCAGCAGCAATCCGGCGCGTGAAAGCGCCTGGATCATTTCGTCGCGTCCGGCGCGGCGAACCACAAGCACGCAGAAGGCAACAAACAGCGCCGCGGCGACCGTCGCCGACCCGAATGGCAGCAGCAAAGCTCCGATCCCCGGATCGAAGCTCGCACCCCACGGTTCAGCAACACCGGACATGTGTGTGTCCCATCCCCGCCACCAACAGGAAACTTGGCCGAGTGTCGCAACCTCGGCGATTGCCCGTCACCCGATTGCGCCCCCACCCCCACGATCAACAGCGATCGAGCTGGCTTTCCTTGGCCACGCGCTCGAATGCCTCATTCGCGCTCTTGATGCGGTATTGATAATCCTCTCCGTCGGAAGGAAGCAGCTTCACGATCCGATAGATATCGTTCACCGCCATATGCCCGATCGGTCGCGAAGTGAAGCACACCGTCTGTCCGATCTGGAATTTGTGCGTTTTCAACATGGAAGTCTCAAACTCAAACACCCGAGCCACCCTTGCTTTGTGCAATGCATCACGGAATTTTCGTAAGGCTCCCCAAATATAGCAGTGAAATCCTCCACCGGCGCAAAAAAGTTGCGCCACGCGGGAGCCCTGCGGTGCCAGAATTTTATGATGGATTATTATTCAATTTCAATGGCTTGAGTTGTTTCGCTGACATCTCTGATCGTATCGGTCGAAAACGCCGCAAAACCGCTCACTTTTATTCGCAACCGAAAGCAAATCTCAAATTGGGCCCATAATTCGTGCAACCAAAGGCAGCAGCGTTGCCGCCAAGCCCGGGGCGTAGTATTGCAATTGCGATCGAGGGGGCGGCAGGCGCCTCCATCCCTGCGGGCAAAACGATCTTCTGGGATAATCACATTCGTGCCGCGTGCATGGCCCAGCGGCTGGCACGGTAACCTACGGGAAGAGTCGCATGCGTCTAATTCTCGGCATCATCATCGGTGGCGCGTTGACCATCGGTGGCGCCTATGTGGCGGACAAGACGTCGGGGACCTCGCCCATGGTCAACTGGGATGTGGTCGGGAAGAACGTGAACAACTTGACCGGACTGGCCCGCGACGGGTGGAAAAAAATCACCGGCTAGGATTGCCGGCTGATGCGACCTCTGCCCTTTTCTTAATTTCTTTGCGGCCGCAATCGGCCCGGCGCCAACGCCGGCGGGCCTGCAGCCTCTCATCGATCGCTCGGCCTCAGCGGCGGTCGGCCGCGTGCTCCGCTGCCGGATGCCCGGCGTGCGCAATCGCGACGACCAGATCTTCCTTATCGAGGCGAGTGCCGTCATCGCCCTCGATCAACAAGGCCGCCCGACCGCTCGCGCTCAGATGCCGGGCCCAGTTAAGCGCCGCGTCAATCGTGTCGAGCTCCTTGAACAGCAATCGTTCCTTGTCCAGCGGCGAGGCGATCGTGGAACCGCGCGGTCCGGAATAAACCCGATACATCGGCTGCCTCCTCTGAAACGAACAGGCTTGTCCGCATGAAACGCCAAGGCCACGCGTTTGTTCCGGTCGAGGCCGAGCGCAAAATGAAACGAGGGCGGCGCACGACGCCGCCCTCGTTTCATTATCTTTTCGCCGGATTTGGAAAGCGGGAGCCTCGCCGCAACGCTCAGGCCCGCACTTCCTGTCGCTGAAACACCACGTAGCCGACCACAAAGAGCAGGATCGAGCCGGCGACCAGCCCCACGATCTGCCCCCACACGACGAGGAGGCTTTGCAGCAGCGGGATCGGTGCGCCCGGGACGGCGCCGCGCTCGAGCAGCATCAGCCCCATCTGGGCGAACATGGATTGCTGCGTCGACCGCAGCGAAGGATCGAGGATGACCGCGGCGATCTCATTGAACAGCGCGCTGGGAGATACCCTCCCCAGGATCAGCTGGGTATTCAGCAGATCGAGCACGTCGCCGGAGGGCGTCAGCGCATTGGCGACCAACGGCATCATGAGCGGCCACAGAATCGTCAGGAACAGCCACAGTCCCAAGGCAGCCAAAGCCGCCGTCGCGGCTGACCGGAACAGGATCGAGAGCAGGAGCGCGAGCGCGAGCCAAACTCCGGCATACGCAATCGTCACCAGCAGGAATACGAACGTCCGGCCCACTTCCTCGGCGCCGGGCGGAATTCCCAGCATCAGCAGCCCAATTCCGATGACCAGCAGCCAAAGCGACAGCAGACTGATCGACATGGTGCCGAGCCCGGCGAGAAACTTGCCGAACAGCAACGCATCGCGATAGATCGGTTGCGACAGCACCCGGCTCAGGGTGCGCTGATTGTGCTCGCTGTTGACCAGATCGAAGCCCAGGCCGATGGATATCAGCGGCACCAGGAACGAGAGCAGCGCCACGAACGGCAACGGCGTGCCGCGGGTGAAAAGGCGCAGCAACAGATAGGGATCCTCGGCCGTCGCCTCCCTGATCTGCTGGATTGCGCCATAGACCGACACGACCGCGGTGATCGCGATCAGCCATTCGAGCACCAGCATGCGCCAGCTGGTGAGATGGTCGGAGAGCTCCTTCAGGGTAACGACCCCGAGGCCCTGCCAGGGCGAGCCTTCACGCTGCATGGCGCGCCTCCTCATTCGACAAGCTCTGGAAATAACGGGTGTAGATCATCTCCAGGCTCGGCTCCTCGACCGAGAGCCGCAGCAGCCGGCCGCCGGCGGAGACCACGGCGGCGGCAGCTTCCGGCCGCACGTCGCCCTCGGCCAAAAGGCGAAAGTTCTTCGGACCGGTCGCCTCGACGGCTCGCACTCCCGGGACGCTCGCGAGCCGCTCCGCCAGGCCCTGGCCTTCCGCTTCGATGTCCACATAGGTGCCGCCCCCCAGCACCTGGCGACCAAGCTCGGCCACCGTGCCCAAGAGCACGATCTTGCCCTCGTTGAACAGCGCCACCCGGTCGCACACGCTCTGCACGCGCTCGAGCAGATGCGACGACAACAACACGCTCACCCCGTGATGCTTGAGATTGCGGATGATCTCGAGCAATTCCACCGTCGCCTGCGGATCGAGACCGGAGGTCGGCTCGTCGAGAATGGCGATCTGCGCCTCCTTCATCAGGATCTCGGCAAGCCCCAGCCGCTGGCGCATGCCGCGGGAGAAGGTGGCGACGCGCTTCTCGGCCACCTCCGTCAGCCCGACATGCTCGAGCGACGCCGCGATGCGCTGCTCGCGCTGCTCGGCGGACAGGCCGATCAATCGTGCCATGTAGCGCATATTGTCGGCCGCAGTGAGGTTGTCGTAGAAGCCGACCTGATCGGGCAGATAGCCGACCCGGCGCTTGACCGCGAGCGGCTCGCGCACCGGATCGAATCCGACCACGCGCGCCTGTCCCTCGGTGATGTCGCTCAATCCGAGCAGCATCAGGATGGTCGTGGTCTTGCCGGCGCCATTGGGACCGAGCAGCCCGAAGATCTCGCCGGCCCCCACCGAAAAGGAGATGCCCTTGACGACGGGGGTCCCGTTGTAGCGCTTGACGAGGTTTTTCGCCTCGATGAGATTGCCGCTCATCGGCGTCCGAACCTTGCGACCGCGCCCACCATGACCAGGAGGGCCACCCCGATGATGCCGACGCCGACAATGCCCCAGGTCGTCGCCGTGGCAACGCTCACGCGGAAAGTGGACGAGGCGGAATCGCCGCGCCAGTTCGCCCGCAAGGTCGTTTGATAGTCGCCGGCGATCGCCTGCGGCGGCGGCGTGATCATCGCCTGCACCTCTTTGGTGTCATTCGGCGCAATCTTATCGACGGCCTTGGGATCGAAGCTGACCTTCCAGCCGGTCGGCGCCGTACCGGAGAGCGAGATGTCTTCGGCCGCGGCATCACCCGTGTTGGTGAGAACGATCGGAACGATCGTCTCCTGCCCGGCTGTTGCCCGCGTGGACAGCACGCCCTCGCGGCCGGACAGGTCGATCTTGGGCTGACCGCTGACCTCCAACCCGAGATCGGTGGTCACGCTGGCGTCTTCCGCAACCACCCGTGCGGTGACCTTGTACTTGCCGGCCGCAACCGTGCTCGGCGGACGCACTTTCAATTTCACGTCCTTGGACTGGCCGGCATCGATGGGGACCGCGCTCAATTCCTGGCTGCCATACTGCTCAGTATAGCTGGCATCGAAGTTCTCCGGCGCCTCTGCGGCGAGCGCGACGGTCAGCTTCTTGCCGCTGTCGTTCTTGATCGAGAGCTGATACTCGAAGCTCGACTTGGCATTGCCGCGCAGATCCGGCAGCTGCGGCGTCACGGTCAGCTTGGCCGGCAGATCCTTGGCGAGCGTCACCGCGATCGGAAGATCGATGCTGGTCGCGGCGCCCTTGGCGCTGACCGTGAGGTTTGTGGTCCCGACCGGAGCGTCCTTCGGCACGTCGAGGCGAAGCTCGAGCGAGACGCTGGCATTGGTGGCCGGCATGGCGGCCGCGATGGGTTGGCCGCCGCCCACCAGGGTCGCGGTCCAGCCGGCAGGAGCGCCGGCAACCGAGAGGGCCAGCCGCTCGGGCGGCAGATCGTAATTCTGCAGGCGCAGATTGACGGTCGAGGTCGCACCGGGTCGAACGCTGACGGCCGGGTAGTCGGTCAGCAAAAACAGTCCCTTGACATCGTTTTTAGGACTGTCCTGCGCGCCGGCAAGACCGTAAGTTGCAAGTAGGGATAGGACAACCGAAAAGACGGCGATAATGCGATATCGCATGTGACAGCTCCGGCAGCAGGGAAAATGATCCCGCGGTTAGAATTGCTCCCCTCCCCGCGCCCCCTTGGATCGGGCGGCGGCGAGACGCGCGCATTTTTTTCGTCCGCGCGCCGGAATCAATACACATCCGCGGCACTTTTGGCGAGGTTTGGCAGGCAAATAGTCACACCCGGAGGACTACCGGCCAATCGACCTCGTCGCTCGGCAGCACCCAAGGCTCCTGCGCGGCGTCCGCGCACCATTCGGCCCAGGCCGGAAGCCCCATCACCGCCTCCATATAGGCCTGCGCCGCAGCACTAACTTCGACCTCGTAAGTGTGGAAGCGGGAAACGACCGGCGCGTACATGGCATCGGCCGCCCCGAAGGAACCGAACAGGAATGGTCCCCCACGGCCGAAGCGGGTGCGGCAATCCGACCACATCGCGTCGATCCGGTTGATGTGATCGACAACCTCGACAGTCGGCTCGCGCCGCTTCACCGGCCGCCGCACGTTCATCGGATAGTGCCGGCGCAGGGGCGTAAAGCCGGCATGCATCTCGGCGGCGATCGAGCGGGCATGCGCACGCGCGTTTGGTTCAGCCGGCCACAGGCCTGCCTGCGGGAACTTTTCGGCGAGATATTCCAGGATGGCGAGCGACTCCCAGACCTGGGTCTCGCCGTCGGCGAGCGCCGGAACCTTGCCGGCCGCCGAAATCGCATGCACCCGTTGCTTGAAGTCGGGGGCGTCAAGCGAGATCACCTGCTCCGCAAAGGCGATGCCGGCGACCTTCATCGCGATCCATGGCCGCAACGACCATGACGAATAATTCTTGTTGCCGATCAGGAGTAAGAGCGCCATCGCGTTCCCTATCGTGGTTGTCTGGTCCCCGATTTCGATAGGGAAAGCGCGCTGCGTCAAGCGCCAATCCGTCAAGCGCCATCATGGCGACGGCTGAATTCTCGCTTGACCCCGCCCGGGGGCGAGCGTTGCGAGGTCAGGACAGATTGAGCAGCACCCCGAGGCCGGAAGCCAACAGCACCGCGGTGATGGCCAGGATCGCCGTTGCGATGGAGATCCAGCGCGCTGCCGCGCCCGGATCGTCCTTCGGCATCGCGTCCGTCGGGGCGGTCAGGGTCGCAGCGGATTGGATTGCCTGCGTGTCGATCAGCATGGGCGAGCCTCCAGCCGGCGCTGGCGTAGCGGGAGAGGCCCGTTCCGTCGCCGGCATCGCCGATATCGGTTGAGGCAATATGGTTAAGGTTTCCCTAAGCCCGGCTGGCTCAAGCCGGATCGAGCGGTCCCGGAAAGAGCGCCCCCGTTCGGCCGGTCAACCAATAGACCAGCAGGCCGACCCACTCGTGCAAGGCAGTATCGGATCGCTCGAGCCCCTCGCTCACGGTCGGAAATGGCCGCAGCGCATCCTGCGTCCCGCGCGTGCGCCAATCGACCGGATAGGCTTCGACCGGAAAGCCGGCTTGGCGAAAAACCCCCATGGCGCGCGGCATGTGATAGCCGGACGTGACCAGCAGCCAACGCTCGCCCGGCTGCGGCATGGCCAAGAGCTGAGAGAAAACCGCGTTCTCCACGGTATTGCGCGATTGCTCCTCGGCGATGATCCGCTCCGGCGCGATGCCCAGGCTCTCGAATATGCGCACCGCCGCCACGGCTTCGCTGCCCTCGCGAATGAGCAGTGCGCCCGAGCCGCCGGAGTAGACGATCCGCGCAGCCGGATAGCGCCGCGCGAGCGCGACGGCGGCGGTCACACGCTCGGCCGCCTCGTTGAGCGCGACGTCGTTGCGGGCCGCCGATACGTCCGGCGAGATAGCGCCGCCCAGCACGACGATGCCGTCAGGCGGCCCGCGCGTATCGTCCCAGGGCGGGAAGCGCTGCTCGAGCGGAATGATCAACGCATTGCCCAAGGGCGAGAGCCCGAGCAGCGCGAGCGCGATCAGGCTCACGACCATCAGCACCCTGCCGGTGCGCGCCAGCCGGCTCGGCAACAGCAGGACTCCGAGGAGCCCGAGCCCGATCATCAGGTTGGAAGGAATGGCGAAGAAGCCGAGAACCTTGGACAGGATGAAGAACATCGGCGCATGCGCTCGGGCACAGGGGCGTTTACGTCTTCGCGGGCTGCGCGTTCAGTCCTGCTTGCGCCAGGCCTCGTAGCGCTTCCTGGTCTCCTCGTTCATTGGATACAGGCCCGGAAGCTGGACGCCCTGCTCGACCTGGCCCACGATCCAGCCCTCCATGAGCTCATGCTCGGCGCCTTCGCGCGCGACGAACTCCACCAGATCCTGCGGAATGACGACGGCGCCGTCCGCATCGGCAACGATGATGTCGCCCGGGAATATCGCGCAGCCGCCGCAGCCGATCGGCTCCTGCCAGCCGATGAAGGTGAGGCCGTTGACCGAGGCGGGCGCCGCAATGCCAGCGCACCATACCGGCAACGCGCTGGCCAGCACCCCGACCTTGTCGCGCACCACGCCGTCGGTGACGAGCGCGGCCACGCCGCGGCGCATCATGCGCATGGTGAGGATGTCGCCGAAGATGCCCGCCGTGGTGATCCCCATGGCGTCGGCCACGGCGATGCAGCCCTCCGGCATCGCCTCGATGGCGCCGCGGGTCGAGATCGGCTTCGACCAGCTTTCGGGTGTGGCGAGGTCTTCCCGCGCCGGCACGAAACGCAGCGTGAAGGCCGGCCCGACGACGCGTTCCCCGCTGCTCAACGGCATCGGGCCGTTCATCCAGCAACGTCGAATGCCCTTCTTCAGGAGCACGGTCGTGATGGTGCCGGTGGTGATGTGGTGAAGAGCGTCGGATATCGCGGGTGTCATGGCGCGGCTTTCCATTGCGTTTTCCATTTGGCAAACCCATCGGCCCGCAGCCGGCAGGCCGGGCAGGTGCCGCAGCCATAGCCCCAATCATGCCGCCGCGAGCGGTCGCCGAGATAGCAGGTGTGGGTGTCCTCCACCAGCAGGTCGATCAACCCGTCGCCGCCGATCTGGTGCGCGAGCGCAAAGGTCTGCGCCTTGTCGATCCACATCAGCGGCGTATGGACGACGAACCTCTGCTCCATCCCGAGGTTGAGCGCGAGCTGCATGGCCTTGATGGTGTCGTCACGACAATCCGGGTAGCCGGAATAATCGGTTTCGCACATGCCGGCGACCAGATGCTTGGCGCCACGGCGGTAGGCCAGCGCGCCCGCGAAGGCGAAGAACACGAGATTGCGGCCCGGCACGAAAGTCGTGGGCAGCTTGTTGTCCGCGATCTCGATCGCGATGTCGCGCGTGAGCGCGGTCTCGGACAAGGCGGAAAGCGCATCGAGCCGCACCATATGATCGTCGCGCAGCCGCTCCGCCCATTGGGGGCGCAACGCAATGATGCGCTCACGCACCCGCAAGCGGGCATCGAGCTCGACCTTGTGCCGCTGTCCGTAATCGAAGCCGACGGTTTCGACGCGGCCGAACCGTTCCAGCGCCCAGGCCAGGCAGACGGTCGAAATCCTGGCCGCCCGAGAGCAGCACGATGGCGGCATCGGGCGTCAATCCCACTTCGGCGACCCGGAATAGGCAAAGTCGACAATGCGGCCGTCGCGATGCGCCAGCGCGCGGATCTCAGCCATCTCAAATTCGGAAAGCTCAAAGTCGAAGATCGCGCAATTGGCCTCCAAATGCTCGATCCGGCTGGTGCGCGGAATGACCACGATGCCCTGCTGCACCAGCCAACGCAGGCAGACCTGGGCGGCGCTCTTGCCGTGCGCCGCGCCGATGCGGGCGAGCACGGCGTCGTTCTTGGCGCCGCCGCGCGCGATCGGGCTGTAGGCGACAATCGCCATGCCGTGCGCCCGGCAGGCGGCGGTTACCTTCGACTGGTCGAGAAAAGGATGCATCTCGATCTGGTTGCAGACCAGCGGCTCGCTTGCAAGCCGCACCGCCTCCTCGATGAGCGCAACCGTGAAGTTGGAGACGCCGATGTGGCGCGCGAGCCCCATTTGCTTGACCTTGGAGAGCGCCCCCAGCGTTTCGGAGAGCGGAATCCGCGGGTTCGGCCAGTGCAGGAGCAGGAGGTCGACCTCAGACAGGCGCAGCCGCGCCAGGCTGCCCTTGGCGGCACGCTCCAGCTCATGGGGCGCGAAATGCGAGGGCCAAATCTTGGTGGTGAGGAAGACCTCGTCGCGCCCGACCCCCGAGGCCTGCAGCGCCTCGCCCACATCGCGCTCGTTGTCGTACATTTCGGCGGTATCGATATGGCGATATCCGAGCCGCAGCGCCTGCTCGACGATGCGCGCGCAATTGCGCCCACGCAGCTCCCAGGTACCCAGGCCCACGAGCGGAATGCGCGCGCCCTTCGCCTCGACAAGCTGCATCATGGCTCCCGCGGTAGTTGGCGAAACCCTGAACTCATAAACCCTGAACTCATAGGGCCGTAGGCCGGCTTTCGTTCCAACCGAGCCCGACTCCGGCTCGATCCAGCCCGATATTGCCGCATCTTTTGCCGAAATTAGAGCGGAAAAGAGTATCCGCTTTCCCGGAAAACGGCCGCCCCCCGGATTGAATGGAGCTACCGGCTGCCGTTCTAGCGCTCGGACTTGACGGCGCCGAGAACCGCAAAGGCGACCTGCGGCGCCTGGTCGATCATCTTCAAGAGCGCGCGCGCCGGCCCGCGCGGCGAGCGTTTGCCCTGCTCCCAATTGCGCACCGTTTCGATCGGCACTCCGATCCGGTCGGCGAATTGCGCTTGGGTCAGCTTGGCCCTGGCGCGGATCCCCTTGGCATAGACGGCATCGGGCCCCTGCCCTGCGCTCCGGGCATTTGCCGCCACCGTCGCGCTCGCAACGGGTGCACCTGCGATCGCCCGCTCGGTTCCATCAGCCAGGATTTCGACAATGCGCCCATCGGCTTTCAGTCTCACTCGCATCATGGCGTTCATAGGCGGTTCCCTCCACTCGGCCCAACGATTGCTCTCGCGCCTGCGGGTCATGGTCCGATGACCCAACCGGCCACGGCGAGGCGGCCAATGACCTATCCGGCGGCACGCACTGACACTCTTGCTCGAGGAGCATTCGCGGCAGCCAGGATCCGATCGATCTCCTCGCGCGGGACGGGCCTGGCGAACAGATAGCCTTGCATCTCGTCGCAACCCGCGAGCCGCACCAGGGCGCGCTGCTCCTCGGTTTCGATCCCCTCGACCAGGATCGATAAATCAAGCGCACGCCCGAGCGCGATCACGGCCTGGATGATCACGCCCGCATTGGCCGAATGATCGAGGGCCGCGACAAAGCCGCGATCGATCTTGAGCTTGTCGAACGGCAGCCGCTGCAGGTAGGTGAGGCTCGAATAACCGGAACCGAAATCATCGAGCGCAAGCTTGATCCCGAGCGCACGCAAATCGTCGAGACATGATTTGGCCGCTTCCGGATTATCGATCAGCACGCCCTCGGTGACCTCGAGCACGAGGCGCGCCGGCGCAATCCTGGTCTCCGCCAGGATCGCGGCCACCAGATCGACGAACTTGCGATCGCGAACCTGCATTGGCGACAGGTTGACGGCGACATAGAGGTGCGGCCACCGCGTCGCATCGCCGAGCGCACGCCGCAACACGAATTCCCCGAGCCGATCCATGAGCCCGGCCTGCTCCGCGATCGGAATGAACCGCGCCGGCGGGATGGCGCCGCGGGTCGGATGATTCCACCGCAGCAAGGCCTCCAAGCCGACGATGGCGTTGCCCTCCGCCGTCACGATCGGCTGGTAGTGGACGTCGAAATCGCGGGCCGCGAGCGCGCGTCCGAGCTCGCGTTTGATGAACCTCTGCTCTTCGAATTCCGTCTCCATTGCGGCCGCGAAGCCGACCACCATTCCGCCGCCGCGGCCCCTGGCCGAGCGCAGAGCCAGATCGGCGCGGCGAACGAGCTCTTCGCCGGCCGTCCCATCACGGGGCGCCACCGCAAACCCGACGCTGGCCGCCACTTGCAGCGCCTGACCGATCCAGATCGGGCGGGAAATCGCCGCGCGCGCCGCCTCGACGGTGGCGAGCGCAGTCTGCGGATCGGCGGCGGGCATCATGAGCGCAAATTTGTGGTTGCTGCGCAACCGTCCGATCACGACGTCGGGCGGCATTGTCTGGCGCAGGCGGTCGGCGACCTCGGACAGCACCTCGTCGCAGCCCGCTTCGCCGACCGCATCCTTGGCGTCGCGGAATCCGTCGAGATCGAGGATGGCAAATGCCAGCCATTCGTCGGCTTGGCGCGCCGCGGCGGCACGCTCGAGTCGGTCCAGAATGTCGTCGCTGTTGGGCAAGCCGGTGACCGGCTCGACCTGCAGGTGCTTGCGGATCTGCTGCTGGCTGGTTGCGAGCCTGCGATCCAGATGGCGCAGGTGCCAAACAGCGGCGGCCAGCAGGCTGATGAATCCAAGCGCAAGCAGGACCGCGACCGGCGAAATCCCGTCCATGGTCGCGCTGGCGGACCGTTCCGGCTTCCAGTTCAGCCATCCGACGATTCGGCCATTGTGATCGAGCAGGGTTTGCACCTCGCGATCGTCGTCGGGCAGACCGTCGTCGAAGCGCAGCCCTTTGAGCCCGGACGCCTCCTCCAAGATCCGGATGAGCCGCGGGTCATTGCCGGACAGGTCCGGCGCAACTGCTTGCAG
Organism: uncultured Alphaproteobacteria bacterium; assembly: GCA_963725185.1. Taxonomy (GTDB): domain Bacteria; phylum Pseudomonadota; class Alphaproteobacteria; order Rhizobiales; family Xanthobacteraceae; genus VAZQ01. The sequence goes on along the minus strand of CAVRXO010000005.1, from coordinate 262,029 downwards.
CGCCTCGACGGCTCCGCGCAATGCCTGGCGGTGCCCGGCTTCCGTGCGATCATCGGCCTGTCGCGCCATCACAAAGCCGAGACCGAAGCACGCGATCGTCACCACAACCAGGAAGAGCGCCAGGGCGACGACGACACGCAGGATCGCGGCTTCTCTGCCGGTCGTCGGCACTGTGCGGGCGAACGACGGTGCATCCGGACGAACGATCGCCGACGCCGACCTGTCGTCAGCGGCCGAAGCCGTGTCTTCGCTATTGGCCAACGCAAACTCCGGCCATACCCGACTGTTACGCAGCAATGTGCCGTATGGCTAAGGCTGGATGGTGAATAACCGGTGAATCAGCAGCCTCCCCGGCGCGCATGCGCAACCCGCCGGGTAAAGGAGCCACGCCCGGTGGGCTGTCCCCCGCAACCGATCTCGCGCCTGATGGAGTCGCGGTAACCATTGGAAGGATATGGCGTTTCAGGCCTTGCTGCGACATTGCGGTCACAATCACGAATTATTATGCGCAAGCGGCGCGGTTAAGGTGCCATTAATTTGCCGCTCGATAGTGTTCGGCTAGAGTTGGTTCGGGGCCGCGAGTCAGGTTGAGGGTCCATAATAAGATCGCAGCAAAAAGGTTATCTCCAAGTGGCCTGTTTCGAAGTTGGCTTGCGCCGCACCATTGCTTCAGTCCTGTTGTTGCCTTTTCTCATCGGCATGGGGCGGGCGGAGGCGGACGAATGTCCGGGCCACCCCGGCGCGCTCGGGGTCAGCCGGACCATCGTGCTCGATCCGGCCGAGCATCCTCGGCTCGGAACCCTGCAGTATGATGAGTCCTTGCCGCTCAACGACCACGAAGTGGTCCTGACCTTCGATGACGGCCCGCTCTCCCCCTATACCAGCCGGGTGCTCGATACCCTGGCTGCCGAATGCGTGAAGGCGACCTTCTTCCTGGTTGGGCGCATGGCGCTCGCCTATCCGCAGCTGGTGCGGCGCGAGTACAACGAAGGCCATACGATCGCCGGGCACAGCCAGAATCACCCCTTCACGTTTGCCAAGATGTCGGTCGACGACGCCGCCAAGGAAATCGAGGACGGATTTGCCTCGCTGCGCACGGTCCTCGGCGATCCCAAGGCGATTGCTCCATTCTTCCGCATCCCGGGCCTGCTGCGGCAGGACGCGGTCGAGGAGTACCTGCAGCAGCACGGCTACGCGACCTGGAGCCTCGATTTTCTCGCCGACGATTGGACCCATATCAGCGCCAAGGAAATAACCCGTCGTGCGCTCCAGCGGATAGAAGCCCGCGGCCGCGGCATCCTGCTGCTGCACGATATTCAGCCCGCGACCGCGCTGGCGCTGCCGACCCTGCTCGCAGAGCTCAAGGCCCGCGGCTACAAGATCGTCCAAGTGGTGCCGGCGACGACGGACCGGCCCGCAACCGTGGCCGAGACGGATGATTGGGTGCAGCGGCATCGCGCACGGCCACCCTGGCCGCGCGTGTTGGCCGTAGGCACCGCGACGGCAGAGCCCAGTCTCGACGCGCCGAGCCCGGCGAATTTCGGCGTGAGCGCGTCGACCGGCAAGGTCGTGGGGATGGATCTGGATTCGGGGGCGCAACGCGAAAGAACCGCTGCTGAGCCGGCCCCGCTTCCCCGCAGCGCGCCCTGGCCGAACAACGTGCAATATACCGTGCCGGCGCAAACCCAGTTGCTGCCCACGCCGGCGGCGCAGGACTTTATCTATTATCCGCGTCGATCGGCGCCGGCGTTTGCAGCATCCCCCGAGCGCAAGACCGCTCGACCGGGTCTGGTGGCAACCAAGTTGAATCCGAAACCGGGGGCGAGCAAGATTTTGGGCTTGCCCAAGGATCCCGGCAGCACCGCGGCGCGGCCGCGGCCGATCGGCCATCAATTAACGGTCACGAAGCCGACCGCCAGCGCCTCCGATGTGCTGAGGCTTGGTCTAGTCTAAGATAGGCTTGCTCTACGATGAGGTTTGGGCGGCGCCAGGTTGACTGCGCTTAAGCTTGGCGCCTGCGTTACCCGCACCACATCTGGCAAGACCGGTGTCGCGCCACATTGTAGAACACGGCACCAACACAACGGCCATGCCAATCGCCCGCCAACAGGGTTATTCGCTCGCCGGCATTCCAATCCGCGCACGCCGCCGAGGCCGCGGTGAATGGCGTCCCATTGATGATGTAGGCGCCGCTATAAGGCGGACGCACGACTTCGATCACGTGCCGCTCCGGCGGCAACATGTGCTGCGCGGTCTGCAGCCTGTGCGGGCCCTCCAGGCCCAGCTCGGCTGAAAGCGCCGGCCCGCAAGTCACGATTGCGAGCGCAAGAATGAAGATCGATTTGGCCATTCGGTGCCCCCCGCTCGAAATTAATGTTGGGCAAGTAACATAGTGGCGAATCGCGCCGCTGCCAATCGCTCCTACTTGCGACGTCCCGGTGCGCTCGAGAGGACGTCGAAGCCGCAGGCTTAAATCCCAGCGGGATCACACGTTTGCCGCCTGCGAGGGGACATTAAGAAAATTTAACTGGGAGCTTCGTGCGAGCGTGACATTCTGCCACGGGGGTGGCGAGGTCTGCTGGCTGCTTGCGGAGCCGGGGCCAACAGAGTGTGCACGACGGTGGGTCGTCAACTCAATCCAGCTCGCGCACTGCCGTCGGCACGCTTTCACGTGACGACGGCCATCCCGCCGGATGGCGCTGCAATTCAACGGCAAAAAGTTTGCCTCATCGTCTGCGGAATGCACCGCACCGGCACGTCCGCTGTCACGCGCGTCCTCAACCTCCTGGGAGCCGAGATCGCGCAGGAGCTTGTGCAAGCCCAGCCGGACAATATCCGTGGATATTGGGAGCCCAGCGCAGCGGTTCGTATCCACAATCAGATGCTGGAAGCGCTCGGCAGTTCATCCTCCGATCCGTTACCGCTGCCCGCGAACTGGCTCACATCGACCGCTGCAAAGCAGGCCCGGCTTCAGCTCGCCGACCTGATCGACGCGGAGTTCCGCGCCAGCCGCCTGTTTGTCGTCAAAGATCCGCGCGTCTCCCGCATCCTGCCGCTGTGGCTCGAGCTTCTTGACGATCTCAACATCGAGGCGGTTGTCGTCATTCCGTTCCGCAATCCGCTTGAGGTCGCCGCCTCGCTCAAGAACCGCGACGGCATGTCGTTGATGTCATGTCTGCTCCTGTACATTTACAGCTATCTGGGGACCGAAGTCGCAAGCCGAGGACGCCGTCGATGCTTCGTACGCTACGATCAGCTTCTTGATGATTGGCACGAGCTGGATCGAAAGCTCAGAGGCATCCTTGGGTCACGGCTGCCGCCGATGAGCCAAGAACAGTCCATCGAGATCGAGCGATTTCTGACGCCTGGGCTGTACCACCATCGACATAGCCGCAATGAGCTCGTCGGAATGCCAGGCGTTCCAGCCGTCGCAATCGAGCTGTTCGACCTGCTGAACGAAGCGGCGGAAGGCGGCGATGAAGCCGCATTGCGCAGATCATTCGACGATCGGCGACGGCGCGCGGACGAAGCGGATATGATGTTTCGCGACCTCGTCATCGCTGAAAGAGACCGCCTGCTCAGCGAAAGAGCCAGGATGCGCGAAAATATCCGCACCATGGAGCGCTCCACCAGCTGGCGAATAACTCAACCGCTTCGCTGGGTGAAACGAAAGCAGATTGCTTGGACATCAAGATTTCGTGCCCCCCGGAGCCCGCGCTCGTCTTCCGTATAGGGGGCCCCGTGAGGAGGCAGCTTGATCGCCGCGGACGGATGGCGGGAGATCAGCCGCTTATCCACAGCAAATCGCGCCCCCGACGCTTCGGATAGATGCCTGCTCGCGCCGCCGCGGAGCACCCACGTGCGCGCAAGAAGCGCGTTCTCTCTGCGTGGTCCGCAACCGTCGGCCGCATCCTCCGGGTTGACCACGAGGTTGCGTTCGTGGACCGCGACGCCTTGCGTTCCTTGTCGGGGTCAAGCTACCGGCCAGAGCGGATGGGCCGCGCCCCGTGAGGGAAGCCTGCCAAAATATTCAGCGTTTTCAATAAGTTTCCGCTCTCATCGGAGAATACGAATGGGATGGTGCGGTCGAGAGGACTTCGAACCTCCACGGGTTGCCCCGCTAGCACCTCAAGCTAGTGCGTCTACCAATTCCGCCACGACCGCAGATGGGGTTAGCGCCGGCCGTGCGGTCCGGCGTTGAAGCGGCTCGATGTAACAAATCGCTTCCCCAGGGACAAGTGGGGCGATCTCAGCCCGTTCGCGCCGGCCAGCATCGGACGCATTGGCCGCATTGCCCGCGTTCTCAGCGGATGTCGGCAAGCCGGGGCAGCAACTCCTTGACCTCGACCGCGATGCGGTTGCCGCTCACCACCACGGTCCCCTTCGCCACCGGAAAATTGTTGGCCAGGATCTCGACCTCGTCATCCTCGGACGATTCGAGCTCGATGATGGCGCCGCGGCCGAGCCGCAATACTTGGTGCACCGGCATGATCGTTGTGCCGAGCACGACTTGGATATCGAGAGAAACCTTATCGAGCGTTGGCACTTGTTGTCCCTGAGCATGCTGATGCGACACCGCGAGTGTGATCACGGTTTGGTTACCAGATGGTTAATGCGCGCCCGCGCGGGCATCACCCCGATCCCTGGAGATGGCGGGCGGTGGCGGCTTGCCGGGCGAACTCCACCCCGGCGGCGGGGGCTGGGCGCGAACATCCCGTCGCGACCGAGTCGCGCCGCAAGCCTGCTTCGCAATCGTCGATCGCGGCGTTCAGTCAAGCGCAGCAGAATCCACACAAGGCCCGGATTGAGTGCCGAATCATGGCGTTACCGCGCGGACAGCGAATAAAATTTGTGCAAACGGCGCGAGCTTGATTGCCGCGGACGCCATCGCGCAACCGCGATGGCGAAGGCGAGACCAGCACCCATCTGTTTCGGGCGCGCTCCGCCGCCGCCCGGGTTCGCGCGTGCATCGAAACAAACAACAACACCGGGCGAGCCGCCCCATGCCAATTCCTGGCGAGCCGGGCGAATGTCGGGTTGCAATTGCTCCCATGACATTGCATAAGAGGGGTTGGCTCAACAATCAATCATCCAATGCGCTCGAAGCGGTTGTGGGATACGCCTAGTTTCTGTCAAGTCCCGGCCCTCGAGTTGATCATCAGCATTGTTTGTGTTACATCAGCACAGTTTGTGTTAAGCGTGATGCTCTTTGAACCCAGTGGAGAGAGGCACCATGGCCAAGAAGGCAAAGCGACGCGAATGGACCAAGGACGACGTGAAGGAACTGAAGACGATGGCGCGCAACAAGACGCCGGCGCCGAAGATTGCCAAGGCGCTCAAGAGAACCGTCGGCGCCACCCGCCAAAAGGCGCTCGCCTTGGGCGTTTCGCTGAACTCGCGCGCGTAACGAACGGCGCGCCGGCGAGGCCGCGCCTCCGCCACGCGGCAATCTGACCCTTCCTCTCGGGGAAGTGACCAGCAGGGCATTGCGGTCGGTTTTGACGCGGGAGATGCTGATCTCCCGCGTCCGCTTGCGTTTGGGTTGCTGCGGCCGGCTTGGGAACGAGTTAGATGAGTCAGGGTTTGTCCCGCGCTCGCGAGAATTTGATGCCCATGCTGGCGCGGGGCCGCGCGCAGGACGCCGTCGAATGGCTTGTGGCTGACGCGCCGGTTCCCTACCAGAACGCGCTCGCGGTCATGGATGCTCGCGCCGCCGCCGTCGCGGCGGGCACCGCCTGCGAGCTGGTCTGGCTCATCGAGCACCCGCCGCTCTATACGGCAGGAACAAGCGCCCGGCCCGGCGACCTGATCGTCGAGCGTTTCCCTGTGCATGTGGCGGGACGCGGTGGTCAATTCACCTATCATGGCCCCGGCCAGCGGATCGCCTATGTGATGCTCGACCTCAAGCGCCGCAACCCCGACATCCGGTGCTTCGTGAGCACGCTGGAAGAATGGATCATCCGCAGCTTGGCGGCGTTCAACATTGCCGGCGAACGACGCGATGATCGCATCGGCGTATGGGTCCGCCGTCCCGACAAAGGCGCGGAGCACGAGGACAAGATTGCGGCGCTCGGCATTCGGGTGAAGCGCTGGGTCAGCCTGCACGGCATCGCACTCAATGTAGATTGCGACCTGTCGCATTTCGCCGGCATCGTGCCGTGCGGCATCGCCGACCCGCGCTACGGCGTAACCAGCCTGCTTGATCTCGGCCTGCCGGTGACGATGGCCGAGGTGGATAAGGTGCTGCGGCGGGAGTTCGAGCCGCTGTTCGGGCCGACCGCATGAGAGCGACCGATCAAGCCGTGGGCAGTACCGAGAAGATCTCGCCGCGGCGGCGCAAGGCGACGTCATCGGGGCCGCCTTCACGCTGGTCGAGCGCATCGACCTGCGCGCCCGAGGGACCACGCCCGCAGGCCTCGATCATTTCCGCCACGACGTTTGCCGGACCGGCGAAGACCGCCTCGACCGTGCCATCGTGGCGGTTACGCACCCAGCCTTCGACGCCATGCTGGAGCGCCACGTGCTGGACCCAGGCGCGATAGCCCACACGCTGCACCCGACCGCGGATCACCAGCCGACGCACGATATGGGCAGCGCTCATCGGATCTCTCCGGTATCCTTCGGTCGCGTGCCGCGCCAACCCGAGGGCGACCAGCGTTGCAGCGCATCCACATAGCGTTCCGGCAGCCTCCAATCGCGGGCTGCTTCGGCCACCAGGTGAACATAACCGGGGCGCGCCGTCCCCCGACCCTGCCGGCGAAGGACGTAGACGAGCGCCGGGCGCAGGCCGGCATTGAAGCGCACCGACATGATGCGGCGGACATAAAGGCCGGAATCGAGGTTTTCGTAGGCATTGATGGCGGCAATCTCGCGGGGACCCACTCGCCACAGGACGCCATGCACGATCGCGCCCGGCCACGGGGCGATGGAGCCATGACCCTCGACCCCGATGATGAACCGCCAGTGCTTGAGAGTGGCGGTTCCGAGAGCGCGCGCGCCGGGACAGCGCGCCCCCATCTGGGCGCGGCTCATGTTTGATCCATAGGCGAAATGCAGCGTCATGGCGGCGCGAAATCAAGCCCGGGCAGCTTATCCGAATTCCATGATCACGGCATCGACCGCAAGGCTGTCGCCAAGCTTGGCCTTGATCGCCTTCACCACGCCGTCGCGTTCCGCGCGCAGCACATTCTCCATCTTCATGGCTTCCACAATGGCGAGGGTGTCGCCGGCCTTGACCTCTTGGCCCTCGACGACCGCAATGGAGATGACCAGACCCGGCATCGGACAGCGCAAGGCCTTGCCGCTGTCCGCAACCTTCTTCACCGGCATCAGCCGCGCGGCCTGAGCCTCGCATTCGGTATAGACATAAGCGCGTACCTCGATGCCCCGGTGCGCCAGATCGAAGCCGTTCAGGACCGGCCGCACCTGCACCGAAATCGCCTCGCCGTCGACGGTGCCGTGCCAGACCAGATCGCCCGGCCGCCAGCTCGAGGCCAGCACATGGTGCGCTGCGCCGGCGCCCAGCACATCCACCGCCAGGACATCGTCAGGCGGGGCGTCGGATGAATGGTCCGCCCGCAAATCCCGCTCGCGGCTCGCACCCGAATCGGACCGCCTGATCTCGAGCGAAATCTCGCTGTCGCCCAGCCGCACGGCGCGCCGCCGCTCGCGGTTTACGGCCCGACCCGCCGCCTGGCCCGAAATGCGGCGCTTGCGCTCGCCCAATACGTGGTCGATGGCCGCCGCCACCGCGGCCAAGACAGCGGCCGTTTCCCGGCTCGGCATGATGGGATGAAAGCCGCCAGGGAATTCCTCGGCGATGAAGCCGGTGGACAGCGCTCCCGCCTGCCAACGCGGATGCTGCATCAGGGCCGAGAGGAACGGGATGTTGTGACGGATGCCTTCGATGGTGAAGGCGTCGAGCGCATCGCCTTGCGCCGCGATCGCCTGTTTGCGGGTCGGAGCATGAGTCACCAGCTTGGCGATCATCGGGTCGTAATAGAGCGAGATTTCGCCGCCCTCGGTCACTCCCGTATCGTTGCGCACGGTGATGCCGCCGGCGCGCCTCTCCGGCGGCGGACGATAGCGCTTGAGCCGCCCGATCGACGGCAGGAAATTGCGATAGGGGTCCTCGGCATAGATGCGGGTCTCGACCGCCCAGCCCTGGAGCTTCACGTCGCTCTGCTTGATGGCAAGCCGCTCGCCGGCCGCCACGCGTATCATCTGCTCGACCAGATCGATGCCGGTGACGAGCTCGGTCACCGGGTGCTCGACCTGCAGCCGCGTATTCATTTCCAGGAAGTAGAAGCTTTTGTCCTGGCCGGCGACGAACTCGACGGTGCCCGCGGAATCATAGCCGACGGCTTTTGCCAGCGCGACCGCCTGCTCGCCCATCGCGGCGCGGGTGGCAGCATCGAGGAGCGGGCTCGGCGCTTCCTCGACGACCTTCTGGTTGCGGCGCTGGATCGAGCATTCGCGCTCGCCGAGATAGATGACGTTCCCGTGCTTGTCGCCGAGCACCTGGATCTCGATATGGCGCGGATCGGTGATGAATTTTTCGATGAACACCCGATCATCGCCGAACGACGACTTGGCCTCCGAGCGGGCGCGGGCGAAGCCCTCCGCCACCTCACCGGCACCGTGGGCGATGCGCATGCCCTTGCCGCCGCCGCCCGCCGAGGCCTTGATCATGACCGGATAGCCGATGGCGTCGGCAATCCGCATCGCCTCCTGCTCGTCCGTGATGATGCCGAGATGGCCCGGCACGGTCGAGACCTCGGCCCGGGCCGCCGCCTTCTTGGCCGCAATCTTGTCGCCCATGGCGGCGATGGCCCCGGCATTGGGTCCGATGAAGACGATGCCGGCCGCGTCCAGCGCCTCGGCAAAAGCCGGCCGTTCGGACAAGAAGCCGTAGCCCGGATGAACGGCTTGCGCGCCGGTCCGCTTGCCGGCCGCGATGATCTTCTCGATCGAAAGATAGCTTTCGGCCGCTGGCGGCGGGCCGATCAGCACCGCCTCATCCGCCATTTCCACGTGCAGCGCATCGCGGTCGGCCTCGGAATAGACCGCGACCGTCTCGATACCCATCCGCCGCGCGGTTTTGATGATCCGGCAGGCGATCTCGCCGCGATTGGCGATCAAGATTCGCTTGAACATGCCCTACGGGGCCCCCGATCCAAGCCGGCTCCATGGATTTGCGGCGTTGTCGCGAAAAAGTCAATCGAACCGGTGTGACACGTCGATCCGAACGGCAGGTATCGCTGCACGCGATCCCGCGGGAATTGGGTTGATCAGGTGATTGTTGCCGGTGGCAGCCGGCCGGCAAAGACCGACAGACGCGCCGGCTTTTAGTGCAGGCGGCCGCGATGCGCCGAGCCGTGCACGTGGCTGGCGATCCATGCCAGGATCAGCGCGTCCACGTCGGCGGATTTGCGATCCTTTTCCCAGTCGGAGAACAGGGCGCGAGGCCGCGGCAGCGGACGGGAAACGATTGGCGAGCTTGCGACCAGCGCCAGCAAGGCGTGCAGATCGGCAGCAGCCGGACGTTTGAAATGCGCCTTCATGATGCTCTCCCACCACCTGTCCGGGGCTTCTTTGGCGCCCTCGGCACGGTACCCGTCTAGCTGTGAACGCCAACAGGAGAACTCGCTGCCCCCCTGCCGTCCTTGTTAGTCGCAGGAGCTTGCATTTTGGTTCGACGCAAAAGCTAGCGCGCGAGCAAGGCTGCGCCGGGGCCTCGTCATGGCGAAGTTGCGGCAAGGCTTCGCCACCCCCTATGACCTCGGGGACCATTGCGCCCATGCCCGTCGCCACTCCAGACGATCGCGCGGCACGGAAATGGCGCTTTTTTTCGCGGTGTTGGATTTTGCGCGCAAATTGCCGGATTCCACGGCATATGGCGGTAAGGCAAGCCCCCGTCTTCAAAATCGGACATCGTCAGAAACTCAGAACTTCTCCCTCCGTTGCCACGGCGCCGCTTCGGGACGCGGGAGTGAAGCGTCATGCCTGAAGGCGCTAGCCTGTTGATTTAGGGTACTTTTGCGGCCATCGGCCGCAGCCTTGCGGCCCTGACTTGCCGCCCTGAAATGCGTCGGAGCGATCAAGTCGCCTACCCCACCTCCCCCGGAATATTCTTCTTACGCCCTTCCCTGTCGGCCCGTCGTCACCGCAGCAACCGCGCTTTTGTTGCGATCACTGTTGCGGTTGGGGCGAGCGACTATATAAACAACGGAATCCATGCGTTGATATCCCAAATGCAACGGAGGAACGTTATGGCGCTGCAGATCGGCGATGTTGCCCCTGATTTCGAAGCCCAGACCACCGAAGGCAATATCCGTTTCCACGATTGGATCGGCAACTCGTGGGCGGTCCTGTTCTCCCATCCGAAGGATTTCACGCCCATTTGCACGACCGAGCTTGGCTACATGGCGAAGATCAAGCCCGAGTTCGACAAGCGCGGGGTCAAGATCATCGGGCTCTCGGTCGACCCGGTCGACAACCACGCCAAGTGGGCGAACGACATCAAGGAGACCCAGGGCTTTGCGCCCAATTACCCGATGATCGGAGACACCGACCTCAACGTCTCGAAGCTTTACGGCATGCTCCCGGCCAGCGCCTCCGGCGACCCGTCCAAGCGCACGGCGGCCGACAACCAGACGGTTCGAAATGTCTTCGTCATCGGCCCCGACAAGAAGATCAAGCTCATCTTGATCTATCCCATGACCACCGGCCGCAATTTCGACGAGGTGCTGCGCGTGATCGACTCCCTGCAGCTGACCGCCAAGCACAAAGTGGCGACGCCGGTCAATTGGAAGCAGGGCGAGGACGTGATCATCGCCGGCTCGGTGACCGACGAAGACGCCAAGAAGACCTATCCGAAGGGCTGGAAGTCGCCGAAGCCCTATATCCGGATCGTGCCGCAACCGCGCTGATGCTGATCGTGAGCGGTGAAAGGGGCGTCCCCGCTCCTCGCCGCTCGCTCAGCCCGGCGGAGCGATGCCCCTTCCCGGGCGATCGATCACAGCTCTGCAGATCGATTACAGCTCCTGGCGCAATTGTGCCGCCGCCGCGACCATGACCCGCAGCTTCTCGCGGGCAAGCGAACGGCTGATGGTCATCAGCCCGCAATCGGGCGCCAACAGCAGGCGCTGCGGATCGAGATACCGAAGGGCCTGACGCACCCGCTGCTTCACTGCGTCCACGCTCGGGGCCGGCGTGTCACCCGGATCGATGCATCCGAACATGACGAGCCGTTCGCGGCAGACCTTTAGGATTGCGGGATCGAAGTCGCTGCGCGCGAATTCCACGGTCAGGCCGCCGATCCGGGTTTGCAGCAGCGCATCGAGCAATTCCGGATAGGCGAATTGGTGCTGCAGCTCCATGCCGCCCGGATAGCCGAAGCACAGATGAACGAAGGTCGGCACCTGCACGCCCTCCAGGCAGCGGTCGAGGGCACGCGCCCCATAGGCGAAGACCTTGTCGTGGTAGCGCGTCATCGCCGGCTCGTCGATCTGGAGCACGTCGCAGCCGGCGGCCTGCAAGTCGATCAGCTCGGCGTTGACGGCCGCGGCGATGTCCATCGCAAGCTCGGCTTCGTCCGCGTAGGATTCATTGAGCGTGCTGTCGATCACCGTCATCGGGCCTGCCACCGCGACCTTCAGCGGCCGTTGCGTATGCGCCTTGGCAAAACGCAGCTCGGCCAGGCAAGCCGGCGTGCGCCGTTGCACCTTGCCGGTGACGCGCGGGACGATGCGCGGGCTCTTGCGATTGCGATAGGTTTCCTTTTCGCGCTGGTCGGTCATGTCGATGCCGTCCCAGGTCGCGGCGGCGTGATACACGAAGCTTTCGCGCCGCAGCTCGCCGTCGGTCAGGATTTCGAGGCCGATATCCTCCTGCTCGCGCAGCGCCAGCCGGGTGGCGTCGTCTTGCGCCTCGCGCAATGCCTCGCCCTGGAGGCGGAAGCTGACGCGGCTGCGCTCCGTCGCCGCAAGCCAGGAGGGCCGCGGCAAGCTGCCGACGCTGGTCGCCATCAACGGTCCAAATTTCATTGCCATCCCTTGTCGCCAATGGGTTGACCCCAGCACCGCGTCCCGCCCATCCCCGCTTCGGGGAGGTGAATTCAGGATACCGGCTCCGCCCAGTCGCGCCACAAGGCCAGGAGCACCGCCATGATGGTGGGGCCGAGGAACAGGCCCAGAAGCCCGAAGGATTCCAACCCGCCGAATATCCCGAGCAGGACCCAAAGGAACGGCAGCCTGGCGGCGCCGCCGATCAGGATCGGGCGCAAGAAATGATCCGCCACGAACACGACCGTGGATCCGAACGCGAGCAAGGCCACCGCAGCCCCGGTCTGCGATTGGCTGAACAGAACGAGCGCGCCCACTCCAAAGATGAGCGGCGCGCCGAACGGCACGGTAGCCAGAACGCCGGTCAGAGCCCCCAGCATCACCGGCCGCGGCAAGCCGGTGATCGCATAGGCAACGCCGAGCAGCAGGCCTTCGCCGAAGCCGACCAGCACCAAACCGTTCACCGTGGCACGAACCGCGATGAGCACCTGCGGCCCAAGCCTTGTCCCGGTATTCCCGAAAAAGCGATCGGCCACGACCCACGCCTGCCGGACCAGGCGGTCGCCGTCGCGGAACAAAAAGAACAGCGTCAGAAACGTGAAGATCAGGATCGTCAGCCGGTGAATGAGCTGAAACCCCAGGATGCGCGTCCATTCGATCAGCCAGTTGCGATCGATGCGCCCCAAGAGGTTGGCCGCCGTACGCGGCTCGCTCAGATTGCTCCCCCACCAATCAGCGAAATAGCTGCCGACCAGCGGCAGCCGCGGTAGCCATTCCGGAGCCGGAATGCCGACCCGCTCGGCGTCTCTTATCCACTGGACGGTCGCGACCGCCTCGCGTCCGACCTCCATGCCAAGCACGATGAGCGGGACGATCAGGACCACTCCGATCAGGAGGGTGGCTTCCGCGGCGGCGGCGGTCCGGTTCCATTGACGCAGCCGACTACGCTCGAACAGCGGCCAAATCGCGATCGCCACCACCACCGCCCAGACCAGCGCGGGCAGGAAATCCCAAATGATCCAGGTTCCGATCGCCAGGAGGGCAGCGATGAGCGCGAATTGGCCCAGGCGCCGCGATATCGACGATTCGGCGGAATCGGAAATCGAATCCGCAACCGCAGGCCTACCCGATGGCGATTTGGATTGGGACGGTTCCGGGACCATAGCCAACACTACGCTCTTCAATCCGACGATCCAAACCTCGACTGGACGGCATTATCATTATCATTTTCCAGGGCGCGGAACACGCCAAGATTTGCAACCGCTGAGTTGAATCGACGCAGGACGCGTGCCTGGCACGCGTCCGACTGCAGGATATCCGGGCAGCCTCCGCCGAGGCGCTGCGGGGCGCCCGGCTCGCATCATGCTTCGGATGCGGACAATGCCCAGGCGCCACCACGCCCCCGGCCTGGCGGACGAGGGTCGCCAACACCTCTCGGTGATTGAACGGGCAAGCCGGCAACGGTGGACAGCAAGCCGGTGCATAGCGCGCCAGCGCGCAGCAGGGGCGCCCTGCCGAAGCGCGCCCCGCTCAATCCGCGCTTATGCGAGGAGTTGGCTCAAACCGCGTCTTTGACGGCCTTGACCGGGCGCGCTTTGATCAGCTTCCGGGCTGGTTTGGCCTTGAATACCGTCGGCTCTTTGGTGAAAGGATTGATGCCCTTGCGCGCCTTGGTGGCAGGCTTCTTGACGACCACAAACTTTGCGAAGCCGGGCAGCACGAAGGCCCCGGTCTTCTTGAGCTCCTTGTAGCCGACGCTGGCGAGCGACTCGATGATGCCCTTGACGTCCTTTCGCGTCAGACTGCCGGAATGCTGGTCTGCAATTGTTTGAATGAGTTCCGATTTCGACATTTGCTTCATGCTCATGACCTTTCTCGAATCACCTGGGGATTAAAGCTGGTTGGTCCCCCCTGTGCAAGGAACAACAAGCACCGACTCACACCTGAATCCAGCGGAATCTTGCTTTATTCCAGGGGAATCTTGCTTCCGGAGGCAAGGTTGAGAGCGTTGGCGGGGCTTCGGCTTCGGTTTTGACGCACCCGCTGGCGCACATCTCTGCTCGGCATCGGACGCGCTTGGATGCCGCCGGGCGCGCCGCGCCGGTCGCCGGAGCGCGCATCAGGGGCGGATTTCTTCCCCGCCTTTGCCCGAGGCGCCGCTACTTCTTCAGGTTCCGGAACATCCTGCCGAGCCGAAAGGCATTATCCGTCCAATCGCCCTTCGGCGAGGACGGCGACGTGGTTTGCTTGATCCGTTTGAGCTGCCTGACCCCGCGCCCCAAACGAAACAGCATGTTGGTCCACGTCTCCCCTTCCGTGGCCGCGGCGTCCTGCGCAAGCCGCTGTTGCAGCCGCAATTCAAGCGCCCGCGCATTGGCTCGCTCGTTGTCGGTGGCGGCAGGATCCAAGAGCACGGCGGCAAGAGCGCGCAGCTTGCGCTGAATTGCCGCGGCCGACCGGACATTCTCGCTCACAGGCACTGGCCAAATCCCACGGTTGATTAGCGGCTTGCTGGACGGCCTCACTCTAGCGCATGCCTTCCCGCTTTGCCAAAGGTGGAGGGCGCCCGTGAATCATCAAGGGGTCGCCGAGCCGCAATCCGACCACGGCCCGCTCGGCCCGCGGACGTTGGAGGCTCGCCGTCCGGAACCGCTCGCGTCGCGTCAAGCGGCACGTCTAGCGGGCTGTTTGTTTTGGTGTTAGCGTTCACATCGCCCACCTTCCCCGGTTCATTGTCCGGCCATTGCCAGGTCATTGCCCGGCGCAACCGATCAGCATGCGAATTCTGGCCTTTCAATCGGGTAATCATGACGCCTCGGCGGCAGCCTTTGAGGACTATCGCCTTATTGCGGCGGTGCAAGAGGAGCGCTTTACCCGCCAGAAGGGCTGGGGCTCGGCGCTTCCGTGGCTTGCCATCGACGAGGTCTTGCATATCGCTGGCTGGATGCGCAGCGACGTCGATGCAATCGCCTGCATTCGGGGCTGGTTTCCGACCCATGATCTTCGCTTCTCGCTGTGGCGCGATCTGTACTACACGGTGCAGCGCCGGCTCGGAACGGAGCGCACTTACCGGTCGCTCGAACGCCTTTGCATCAGCAATGGCACCGCCGACACGCATTCGCTGTTTCGCGGCGAGCGCTTCGTCAAGGACAACGCGTTCCGGCCCGACGTGCGCATTTCCTTCGTCAATCACCATGAGGCACACGCGCTCAGCGCGTTGTTCTTCACTGACTGGAGCGAGGCGCTTGTTTACACGTCCGATGGCATCGGCGACGGCGTCAGCTACAGCATGCGCTCGCTCAAGGACGGCCAACTCGAATGCTATTATGGCGACGATCGCTGGCTGTCCTCCAACAATTGCCAGAGCGGTCTTGCGACGGCCTATGGCATTGCCACCATCGCCTGCGGCTTTCGCATGCAACGCCACGAAGGCAAGCTCACCGGCCTGGCGGCCTATGGCGAGCCCAAGCTTGCGGAGGAGCTCGCGCGCTGTTTTCGCTTTACCGATGAAGGCCTGATCGAGACCGACTTCCGCACCTGGCGCGAGATCCACGACAAGTTGCTCGGAATTTGCCGCGGGCATGACCGCGAGACCATCGCGGCCTCGATCCAGAAGGTCGCGGAGGACTTCACGACCCGCTCGGTGCGTTATTGGCTCGAGCGCACCGGCGCGCGGCATCTTGCGCTTGCCGGCGGATTGTTCGCCAACGTGCGGCTCAACCGGCTGTTGGCGCAGACCATGCCGGTCGATGAAGTTTTCATCTTTCCGGCCATGGGCGACGACGGGCTGGCGGTCGGCGCGGCGCTCGGTTTGCTGCGCGAGCGTGACGGGCTCGAAACCTGGCTGCGGCAACGTCGCCGTCTGCAGGACGTTTATCTCGGGCAGGATTTCGACACGCGCATCGACGAGCGCCTGGCGGCAACCAGCGGAGTGCGGCGCCTGGCCGGGAATCCGGCAGCGGTCGCCGCCGATCTCGTTCGCGCCGGCAAGGTCGGCGCGATCTATGCCGGGCGCATGGAATTCGGACCCCGCGCGCTCGGCGCGCGCAGCATCATCGCCAGTCCGCACGATCACGCCATCAACGACAATCTCAACAAGCGGCTGGATCGCTCGGAATTCATGCCGTTTGCGCCCTATGTGCTGGAAGAGGACGCCGACCGCGTGTTCGACATCACGCCGGTCAACCGTTATGCCGCCCGTTTCATGACGATCACCTGCGCGGTGAAGCCGGAGTGGCGCGAGCGCATTCCCGCGGTCGTTCACATCGACGGAACGGCACGACCGCAAATCGTGCAGGACGCCGTCAATCCGCTGTTCGCCGACATCCTGCGCCGCTTCCGGGAGGCAACCGGACTCCCGGTCCTGATCAATACGAGCTTCAATGTGCACGAAGAACCGATCGTCAACCGCCCGGAAGAATGCCGCAAGGCGCTCATCGACGGACGCATCGATTTCGTCGTGACGAAGCAAGGCGTCTATCAAGCTGAAACCGAAGGCAAGTGATGCAAGAAATGGAAAAGCCAACGGGTCTTGTTGAGATGCAGTCACGTCCGGTATTATGAATTGGAGATGAGAGAGTTGCGGCGGCGCCGCGCGCTCCCGCAAGGACGAGGGAGCGATTCCGGTGAGCGCGAAGTGGGCGGTCTTAGCAACTCTCGCAGCCGGCGTTGCGGCAATTCAAGCCTTGGGCACGATGTCCATATCCGCGGACGAGGCGCAGAAGCCGACCCTGTGTGACCAGCTGGTCTGGAGCCCGCATGACCCGACCTCCTTCTATGGCGGGATGGAAGGTGGGTATCAAAAAATGGATGCGCCTGCAGCGATTGCGGCATGCGAAGCGGCGCTCGCCGAGCAGCCGGCGATTGCGCGATTTCAACACCGCTACGCCCTGGCGCTGTGGAAAGCGAACCGTCGTGACGAGGCCCTGGCCTGGATGCGCAAGGCCGCCGATCAAGGCTTTGCGCCCGCGCAGGACGACCTGGGATATTTGTATCGCGAGTTCCCCGAATTGGCAGGCGATCGAGGCAAGACAGAGTTCTATGCCGAGGCCTTTCGATGGTCGTGGCTTGCAGCCGAGCAGGACAATATCATTGCGATCGGCGAAGTCGGATATTGCTACATGAGCGGGACAGGCGTCGCGCGCGATTATGCGGAAGCTCTGAGATGGCTACGCCGTGCCGCAGAGCACGATGAAAGATATGCTGAATTGCACCTCGGCGAGATGTACAAGAATGGCTGGGGCGTTCCCCGGGATGACGTGGAAGCGGTAAAATGGTTCCGCCGTTCCGCCGACCAGGGATATCGTGGTGGCCAGTACAATCTCGCTTAGAACTGGTCCCGGAAATCTGCACAGGACGATAAGTGGAGTTTCTGCCTGACAAAGGGCACGCTGTGCCTGCGAATCAGGAGAGACCATGACAAGAAGACCGCGCCGGAACCACACACCGGCCTTCAAGGCTAAGGTGGCGCTTGCCGCCGTCAAGGGCGATCGAACCTTGCCTCAGCTGGCGGAGCAGTTCGACGTCCACCCCAATCAGATTACCTCGTGGAAAGCGCAGCTCGAGGGTGGAGCTGCCGATGTTTTCGGTTCCGGCGGCAACGTAGCGGTGCAGCCGGCCGTCGACGTGAAGTCGCTGCACGCAAAGATCGGCGAGCTGACGCTGGAGAACGATTTTTTAGAAGGCGCGCTCACCAAGGCGGGTTTGCTGAGCGCAAAGCGATGATCGACCGCGGGCACGATCTGCCGCTCACGAAGCAGGCGGAGGTTCTGCGTATCAGCCGTAGCAGCGTCTACTATTTGCCGCGGCCAGTTCCGGAAGCCGACCTCGCGATCATGCGTCAGCTCGATCGATTGCACCTGGAGTTTCCTTTCGCCGGCTCGCGGATGTTGCAAGGCCTGCTGGCCGCCGAGGGGAGCAAGATCGGCCGCCGTCACGTGAAGACGTTAATGCGACGGATGGGGATAGAAGCGCTCTATCGCCGTCCGCGCACGACCAAGCCCGAGCCGGGGCACAAGATCTATCCGTATCTACTGCGCGGCGTCGAGATCACGAGGCCCAACCAGGTGTGGGCGATGGACATCACCTACATCCCGATGGAGCGCGGCTTCGTCTATCTGGCGGTCGTGCTCGATTGGTTCAGCCGTCGCGTGCTGTCGTGGGGCGTATCGATCACCATGGAGGCTGCGTTCTGCGTCGAGACGCTGGAGGATGCTCTCTCTCGCCACGGCAAGCCGGATATCTTCAACACGGACCAAGGCAGCCAGTTCACGGGCGCGGCATTCACCGGCGTGCTGATCAAAAACGGTATCGCCATCAGCATGGATGGCAAGGGCGCCTGGCGCGACAATGTCTTCGTCGAGCGGCTCTGGCGCAGCGTCAAATATGAGGAAGTGTATCTCAGAGCCTACGACACCGCGTCCGAGGCGCGTGCCTCAATCGGACGCTACCTCGAGTTCTACAATCGGCGTCGGCCGCATTCGAGCCTTGACGGCATGCCCCCCGATCACGCCTACTTCACCTCGCTGCCTCTCCGCATGGCAGCCTAACCCCGGCAGAGGCTCCACTTATCCACGCGGAAAATATGTTCAGACAACCGGACCCACCTCACTTTGATGTTGCTGGATGGCCGCGGCGTCGAGCACGATCGGACGGCCGCCGAAGGGCTGCTTTCCCTTGCGGCTGAGCAGAATCATCGCGGAGCACGTCGGATGTTGCAGGGATTGCGATCTGCGCCCTAAAGGTGGCAGCACTCCACGAGCTTTATTCGGCCGCCACGAAGCCGCGCGTTAAGTGATTGCCGTACACGGCGACGCACGAAGCCCCTCTCGAACTTCATAGTGAAGGTTGGGGCAAGATGTAGCGCAACCTGCTCACAGGCCATCTTTTTTTAACGGCGGGAACGAGAACCCGGCCGGGCTCGTTATGCTGACAGGACGTCAAGCGCATCCGCGATCGAGCGGTCGCCAACGCAGACATATTGGAGAGATACCATGCTGACCAGGATTGTTCTTGCGGTTGCCCTCGTGGTTGGCGCCGCGGCGGCTGCACAGGCCTCAAGCAGCAGGGACGACAACGGCGGAAACTCGGGCGGCTACCACATCGGCCCGTATGGCCAATGGCTCGGCGGCCCGGCCTTTCGCCACTACTGGGGCTACCACTCCCGCGGGGCCTTCGCTTACGAGCCCAGGTATCGTTATCGCCGTTCCTGGCGGTTCGAGCGCTGAGGGATTCCTTTTCCTGAAGGATCGCGTGTGTGTTGACCTTTCCCGTTGCAGGGAGAGGTCGACGCGCGTTCGTCGGCGTTCCTTTCTTGGCCCCGTCAGAGAAGCCACATGACGGCTTCGGCTCAGCTGCCGCGGTGCGCCCGCGTTCCCCGGTGTTCCTCGATGGCGGCCGCACCGGTGCACCGCCACGAACAGCGCGTCGGGGCGCAACCCGGTTTTTCGCGAAAAAAGCCCATCGCCCGTTGGCTTCATGAACCCCCAAAGTCTCCAAAAGCCCCCTTCCGCGCAGGGAAGGTTCATGCAAGCCTTGCTCGAAAGCTGTCGCCGGGACGGACCAAACCCCGATCGTTGCAACAGGCTTCACGGGTGCTGTCGGTAGCCGCCACCGGACCTGGGATATCTCAGGCAAACGCAAAGGTGACCGAGGAGCAACGTCATGCCATATCGATGGTCCATTGGGACACTTGCGCTGGTGGTTTCGCTGTTCGGGTCATTAGCCGGCGCGCGCGCCTTCGATGACGGCCAATATCCGGATTTGAGCGGTCAGTGGCTAAGGACCCGCCTGGGAGTGCCAGGCCAACCTCCATTCGACCCCACCAAGCCCTGGGGCCTTGGGCAGGAAGCGCCGCTCACCCCGGAATATCAGGCAATTCTCGAGGCAAGCATCGCGGATCAGGCAAATGGCGGCCAGGGCAATTGGCGTTCCGGCGGACTTTGCATGCCTCCCGGCATGCCGGGAACCATGAATGGCTATAATTCAATGGAAATCGTCGTGCTGCCCGAGATCACCTACATCCTGATCGAGCACGATCTCCCGGTCCATCGCCGCATTTATACCGACGGACGCGACTGGCCGGATGCGGCCGAGCCGACCTATCAAGGCTATTCGATTGGCCGTTGGATAGACACCGCCGGCACCGGCCATTTCGACATCCTCGAAGTCGAGACCCGGAGCTTCAAAGGACCGCGTGCTTTGGACCCGGCGGGCATGCCGACTCATGTCGATAATCAGTCGATCGTCAAAGAGCGCATCTACCTCGACAAGATCGATTCTGAATTGCTGCACGATGACATCACGCTGATCGACCACGCCTTCACCCGGCCGTGGAGCGTTTCGAAAACCTTCCAGCGCAACCCCGACAAGAGCCCGATTTGGCGTGAGGAGAACTGTCCTGGGGTTACCCTTCTGATGGGAATCGGCAAGGAGCTTTATTTCAAGGGTGCCGATGGCAAATTGTTGCCCACCCGCAAGAACCAGCCGCCTCCGGACCTGAGATATTTCAAGCAAACTCAAAAGTGACGTCCATGTCCGAGATGCGCGGATGCCGTCTCGGGACGATGGGTCAGCTCATCGATGCCCAGAGAAAGGTCAACGTGGCGGCAAGGCCGAGCGCGGTGCGACCGGCATGCAGCGCGGCCCATTTCTCGAGCAAGGCGCGACTGTCCGGGCCGGCGCTCGCCGGTTCGGTCGCCATGAGTATTTTGTTCGTCGGCATGATGCCAAGGAGCGTGTAGGGCCAGTTGGCGATGAGGATCGCGGCGCCGAGCAGCCACACCCAGTGACCGGTCTGCCACCATGCCGCCAGGCCCAACAGGAAGCCGATGATGGCCAGCGGAGCCTGCATAGCGGTCCCGCGCTTGTAGGCCGGCTTCCATTGGGTGAGGAGCGCGCGATCGTCGAGGTTCAAACGCGCGGGCTGCTCGACGACACTGACATAGACTGCCGCTCCAGCGAACAGCGCGGCGACGATCAGTGCGAGTTGTCCCGCAAGCATGGCCACCTCTCCCCTGCAAACCGTGCTACTGTAGCACCCGTCAAAAAAAGCGGGAGGTCCCAGATGAATGCGAAACGCATATTGCTGATCGGTGCCGGTCTGTTGAGCATTTCCGCCCTGATGCCTCCGGCGCACGGCGCGGAAGGCGTGGCTCAAAGCGGCAAGCCGGTCATGATCACCCGGTTCTTCACGGGTCCTGACGGGTTGACCCATGCGGAGGAGATCGATGTCAAGTTTGCTCCGGGCGGCGGTGCCTATAACCTGCTCGCCAATTCCGGCGCGCAGCTTCGCCGCACGCCTCCAGGCCGCGAGTACGATTACCACACGGCTTCACGCCGCCAATATGTGATCACCCTGAGCGGCCACGCCGAGCTCGTGTTGTCCGGCGGCCAAACGATCGAAGTCGGGCCCGGCAGCATCGAATTGGCGGAAGACCTCACCGGCAAGGGCCACATCACCAAAACAGTCGGGACCGAAGACCGCGTGGTCGTCCTCATCCCGGTATCCGGTCCATAGTCGGCCGCATCGCGCATCGAGGCGCCATGAAGCTTGCCCGACGACAATTTCTGCATCTGGCGGCGGGCACTGCCGCGCTCCCGGCCGTATCGCGCATGGCGAGGGCGCAAGCCTATCCGGCGCGGCCGGTGCGCGTGATCGTTCCGTATGCGCCTGGCGGGCCGACCGACGTCTGCGCCCGCCTCATCGCGCAAGGCCTGTCGGACCGCCTCGGCCGGCAGTTCTACGTGGAGAACATCGCCGGCGCCGGCGGCAACATCGGCACCGGCCAGGCCGCACGAGCGGCGGCGGACGGATATTCGATCCTGGTCACGGTCAACAGCCACGTCATCAACCCGACCCTGTACAGCAAGATTCCCTACGACCCCTTCAAGGATTTCGAGGCTGTCACGTTGGCGGCCGCCTTCGCGTCCGCGCTTTCGGTGAACCCTTCGGTACCCGCCAGCACCGTCCAGGAGCTCGTCACGCTCATCAAGGCCAGTCCGGGAAAATACAGTTTCGCCTCGCCGGGATTTGGATCGCCGTCGCACCTCCTGGGCGAGCAGTTCCGGGTCGTGGCCGGCCTCGACCTCGTGCACGTTCCTTACGGCGGCAGCGGCCCGGCAATCGCGTCGACGGTCGCGGGTCACACTCCCATTGCCTTCGCGGCGCTGTCGGCAGCGGCGCCACTGGTCAAGGACGGCAAGCTGCGGGCGCTCGCGGTCATGAGCAAGAGCCGTTCGCAGGCGCTTCCCGATCTGCCGACCATTGCCGAGGCCGGCTATCCGGGTCTGGAGGGTGACGGCTGGGTCGGCGTTCTCGTGCCTGCCGGCACGCCACCGCAGACCATCGTGGTGCTCCAGCGCGAGATCGTCCGGATCGTTGCGCTGCCCGAGGTCAAGGAGCGGCTGTCGTCACTCGGCTTCGACCCGGTCGGCGATACGCCCGAGGAGTTCACGGCGCGAATGAAGCTTGAGATGGAGAAGTGGGCCAAGGTGATCCGCGTGGCCAACCTCAAGGCCGAGTAAATCCGACCCCCTGGCTCAACATTCCACAATCGCCCGATACGCTCCTCTTCGCTCATCGCATCGAAGGCCCGCCGATCGGTCTGCGGCGGCCTCTTGTGGGAAGAGCAACGGCGATCCTGCCGTGGTATAGGCCCCGGTAAGGAGAAATCGCGATGCGTCGTGCGGACCCCTATGAAGAGCGCGCCCGGGCCTTGGCTCTCGCTGCCGGACTTGATCCCGATGGGAGAATCGAGCGGCCGGGGCTGCGTTCGATGCCGACCTGGTGCACGTTCCGTGACGCGGCGCGCGCCGAGCATCTTGCGCGCGAGCAGGCCGCGACCGCCGCCGACATTGCAATCGCGCCGCAATCGCCGGAATTTCAGAACGCGCCGCTCAAGGTGTTCGGCCGCCACGACGAGGCGACCGTCGCCCAGATGCGCAATTGCATGGCGGTCGGCAATGTCGTCGCCGGCGTCATCTGTGCCGACGGCCATCTCGGCTATGCGCAGCCGGTCGGCGGCGTCATCGCCTACGAGAAGCAGATCAGCATTTCGGGGGTGGGCTTCGACATCGGCTGCGGAAATATGGCGGTGCGCCTCGACACCCCCTTTGCGGCCATCGAGGACCGCGTGGGAACGATCATCAAGGATGTGGCGCGCGTTATTTCGTTCGGCGTCGGGCGCACGAACGACGAGCGCGTCGACCATGACCTGTTCGATGACGGCGAAGCCTGGCGCGAGTCGGACATGGAGGCTTATCGCCAGAAAGCCGTCACCCAGCTCGGCACGGTCGGCTCTGGCAATCACTACGTCGATCTGATGCGCGACCAGGACGGCTTCGTGTGGATCGGCGTGCACTTCGGCAGCCGCGGCCTCGGCCACACCAGCGCCACGCGCTATCTCAAGGCGGCCGGTGGCAAGGACGGCATGAACGTGCCGCCGGCGCTGCTCGACGAGGACTAGCGAGCTCGGCCGCCGCTACATCTCGGCGATGCAGCTCGCCGGGCGCTATTCCTACGCCGGCCGCGAATGGGTGATTGAGCGGGTGCGCAAGCTCATCGGCGGCGCCGTCACCGACATGGTGCACAACCATCACAACTATGCCTGGCGCGAGACCCACGGCGGGCGCGATCTGTGGGTGGTGCGCAAGGGCGCGACGCCGGCGTTTCCCGGCCAGCGCGGTTTCGTGGGCGGCTCGATGGGCGACGACGCCGTGATCCTCGAGGGGGTCGACAGCGAGGAGGCGCGCGCCTCGCTCTACTCGACCGTGCACGGCGCCGGCCGGCTGTTCGGCCGCAAGGAGGCCAAGCGGCGTTTCAGCCGCACGGAGATGGACGATTGGCTGCAAAGCCGCGGTGTGACGCTCGTCGGCGCCGACCTCGACGAAAGCCCGATGGCCTATCGGCGGCTGCCGGAGGTGCTGGCCCATCATGCCGGCTCGGCGCGCGTGCTGCACACGTTGCGTCCGTTCGCGGTCGCCATGGCCGGCGCGGGCGAATTCGACCCGTTCAAGGACTGACGATCGGCGGGTTGCATGACGGTCGCTGGGCGTGTCTCTGAGCTATCAGTGGTAGCGTCCGGCATCATTCGGCCGTGCATCACTTGCTTTCGGAAATCCACTTCAGCGTGGCCAGCCACAGATCGTGGCCCCGATGCATTGCGCCCTCGTCCACCTCCCGGAAGTGCACGGCGCTCTCTCCCTTCCCGACTTCGTCGGTCACCGCGCGGCAACCGTCACCCTCCGGGGACAGATACCAAGTGTGATAGAAGGTCGGCGCTGTACCGGGCGCGTATCCAAACCAGCCAATCCGGCTGAACGGCACGAACTCATTGACCCTGCTCTCCAGCGGCAGGCCGAACGTGGTCCAGCGGAAGACGGTGTTGTCCTTGAGGATCGGGCCGTCGCCGAGGATCTCGACGCTGCTCGAATTGGGATACCAACGCGGCCACTCGGTCGCTTTGACGATGTGCCGCCAGACCCGTTCGCATGGTGCATTGATCAGAAGCTCGTTATGCGAGAACAAGTCTGCGTCGTCGGGTGTGAACCCGACCGGCCAATGGATGTCGAGCGAACGGTTTGTAAGATCATCTTTCATAGACATGACGCTTGTTCCTTCTAAGTAGGATATTGTTGATGGAGGATTGTGGGCTTGACCCAAGGCCGGAGCTGCTGCGATCGTCAAGGTGAGGACGGTCGCCGCGGCGCTCATCGCCGCACCAGAGGCCTGGAGTTTCATCGCGACTGTTGTGGTCGGAATGTTCATGTTGCGTCGCTCCTTGTGTGTTCCATGCGGGTGACATTTGGCCCGATCCGGCACTTGCCGCCAGCGCATCTTTGTCCATATTTAGATGATCGGAGATCATCATGGCTTTCGACGGCAGGTTGCTCGCCGGCATAAGCGTTCTGGCCGCGGTCGTGGAAACCGGGAATTTCGCCAGGGCCGCTGAGGCGCTCGGCCTCACTCAATCCGGCGTTAGCCGCGCCGTGGCGAGGCTCGAGACGCGCGTCGGCGCGCGTCTCTTCGACCGGACACCGCTCGCCGTATCGCTCACGGACGAAGGACGGCGCGAGCCATGAGAATTCCAATCAAGGCTTGGGCTTTGGTGCTTGTTCTGTCCCTGCGCCTCGTCGCTCCCATGGCCGCGGGACCAATAGAGGATACGGCTGAAGCGGTACGACGTGGAGATTACGCGTCTGCGCTTCGAGTCTGGCGACCGCTGGCCGACCAGGGCAATGCGACCGCACAGGCGCTTCTCGCGAACTCGTATCTATCTGGCTTGGGCGTGGAACAGGATTACGCCGAAGCGGCGAAGTGGCTTCGCAAGGCCGCCGATCAGGGATACGCCCAAGCCCAGTTTGGCCTCGGACTCATGTACGCCAACGGCGACGGCGGATTGCCGCAGGACAATGCTGAGGCAGTCGCGTGGTATCGCAAAGCTGCCGACCAGGGTCTCGCCTCGGCCCAGGGCAGCCTCGGGCAAATGTACGCCAATGGCCAAGGTGTGCCGCAGGATTATGCCATTGCGACGATGTGGTATCGCAAGTCCGCTGAACAGGGTGATGCCGTCGCCCAGAACAACCTCGGATTATGTACCTTAGGGGCGAGGGCGTTCCGCGGGACTACGTGCAGGCGCACAAGTGGTTCAGTCTTGCTGCCGAGCGCTTCTGGGAAGCCGATCGACGCGCGAGTGCGGTCGAGAACCGCGACCTTGCCGCCGCTAGAATGACGTCGGCTCAAATCGCGGAGGCACAAAAGCTCGCGCGCGAGTGGAAATCAAAATAAGACGCCGCCCGGCCCTAATCTCATGACCTGCAGGGAGCAGGCAGGACCACACGTCCTGGGTCACAGCCCCACGTAAGTGGCGCACTCGGAGGGGATTCGAACCCCCGACCCCCAAATTCGAAGTCTGGTGCTCTATCCAGCTGAGCTACGAGCGCGGAACGTCGTTTCGCAGCCGGGCAGCATACAGGGCGGCCGCCAATTTGGAAGAGCCGCCTGCTCTCTCGGCCGCTTCCGGCAAAGTCTTACGGCCAAGTCTTACGCTGACGATCGTTTTTCAGCCATGCTATGAGAGCCGCGCGACAACCAACGGGGACAAAAATGGATCAATCGGGACCCTCGCCGTTCACCCGGCTGATGGGCGTGAAAATCATCAACCGCACGGCGCAGCGCACCGAATCCGAGCTGCTCGTGCGGGAAGACTTGTGCAACCGCCGCGGGGTCATGCATGGCGGAGCCGTGATGGCGTGGGGCGATACGTTGGGCGGCATGACGGCAAGCGCCGCCCTTAGCGAGGACCAGAGCACCGCCACCATCGAGAGCAAGACCAATTTCTTCGCGCCCATCCCCAAAGGCGATACCGCGCGGGCGGTCTGCCTGCCGCTGCATAGCGGCCGCACCACCATCGTGCTGCAGACCAACATCACCCGCGGCGACGGCAAGCTCGCGGCCATCGTGACGCAGACCCAGATCGTGCTGCCCAAAAAGTAGCTTGAAGCGGCTTCCGATGAAATGGATGCAAGGCTTCGCCGCACATTCAGCGCGCGCCCTCTCTCCACTTCTCCACCAAACATGACCGAAGTCGGATAAATCCGACTTCGGTTGGAAAGGGCTGGGGTGGGAGGCTCCGGCCCATCGAGAGGTCGTAACCCCTCACCCCTACCCTCTCCCTATGGGAGAGGGAGCCCGCTGAGTCCGCCGATACACCTCGGCTCAACAACACGCCCGCTTCAGCGAGCGTGCCCGACTTCGCCATTAACTGTGACCAAAGTCGAATAAATCGGAGTTCGATTGGAGGAAGGCCGGGTGAACCGGTGACAACTCCGCAAGCTCGGCGCGCACCCTCTCCCCGTTGGGGAGAGGGTGGGGGTGAGGGGCCGCGGCCGGTATAATCCGGGTAGATATCCGACAATTTAGACCGGGATGATTGTCGACAGGTCAAGCTGCATCGGAGGGGGGACCACCGATGCCGTTTACAGAGACCTGTGCCATGGAAGAGCGCATTCGAATGCTGGTGGACTATGACACCGGGAACTGGAGCGTATCGGAGCTGTGCGCCCGTTATGGGGTCTGCCGCGATACGTTTTATGCCTGGCGGAAGCGGCGGGAGAGCGGCGCACGGGACTGGTTTATGGACCACTCGCATGCTCCGTTGCATTGTTCGCACGCGACCGCAGCCGCGCTCAAAGATGAGGTCGTTTCGCTGCGCCGGCGGTTTCCGCACTTGGGGCCCCGCAAGCTGTTGGTGATACTCGGCCGCCGAGCTCCCGAGGTGCGTTGGCCGGCTGCCTCCACGATCGGCGACATTCTCAAGGAGGCCGGGCTGATTGCGCCGGTGAAGCGCCGGCGCAGAGCGATTGATCAGCGGCGCCCATTTGCGAGTGTGGCGGCTCCCAACGACGAGTGGGCGACCGACTTCAAGGGCTGGTTCCGTACCGCCGATCAGAGCAAGATCGATCCCCTGACGTTGACCGACAGCCATAGCCGCTTTCTGCTTGACGTTCGGATCACGCAGTCGACGATCGAGGGTGTTCAACCGGCCTTCACGGCGGCCTTTCGAGCCTACGGGCTGCCGCTTTCGATCCGCTGCGATAATGGAGCACCGTTCGGGGCGACCAGTGCGGGGGGGCTGACCCGGCTGTCGGCCTGGTGGCTCAAGCTCGGCATCAAACCGCACTTCATCCTTCCCGCTTCTCCGCAGGAGAATGGGCGGCACGAGCGCATGCATCGCACCCTGAAGAAACAGACGACCCGCCCACCGGCCGCCAACGCAGCCGAACAGCAGGTCCGCTTCGATGACTTTCGCCGGCATTACAACCAGGAGCGTCCGCACGAGGCGCTCGGGCAACGGCCACCGGCGGATCTTTACGCCCCCTCGCAGCGCCCCATGCCCGACCGGGTCGAGGATCCCTGGTATGATGCCGATCATCAGGTTCGCCGCATCCGCAACGCAGGTGAGATCAAGTGGCAAGGCGAACTCGTCTTCGTCAGCCAGGCCCTGGTCGGAGAACTCATCGGCATCGCCGAGGTCGAAACCGGGGACCACGTGGTTCGGTTCTGCGATCTCGATATCGGCCTTATCGATCGCCGGGGCAGGTTCAGCCGGTTCGCTCCACTTCGTGATGGGTTCCGCAAACCGGCTGAACCTGCCCCAAACCCGAAACTGTCGACAATCATCCCGGTCCAAAACGTCGACCATCAACCCGGTTGAACAGCCTCTCGATAGGCCCGCCCCCCCTCACCGGCTCGCGCGCGAATGGCTTACGGCAGCGTGAACATGAGCAGGCGGTCGGTCAGCCCGCCGCCGCCCGGCAGGGTCGAGCCGCCCGCGAAATAGAGGTTCGGCCCGATCACGCCGGCGCCGAAGCCGTGGGCCCCGAGCGGCATGGGCGCCAGCGACACCCAGCTCTTGGTCTTGAGATCGTAGCCCTCGTTCTCGGTGAAGGTGCGCTTCTCCGGCGGCCATTCGCCGCCGTCCACCACGATCATGCCGCGGTAGAGGGCGAACGCCAGCGCGCTGCGCGGGGTCTTGAGCGGAGCGGCCGTGCTCCAGGTGTTGGTGGCCGGATCGAACACTTCATGCATGTCGGTGCGATCGACCGGGCTGGTGAAGCGGCCGCCGATGACGTGGATCTTCCCTTCCGCCACCACCACGGCCATGTGGTCGCGGCCCTTGGACATCGGCGGCGCATCCGCCCAGGTATCGGTTGCCGGATCGTAGACCCAATGCGTCGTGGTGGTGACCTTGTCGAGCCCGCGGCCGCCGAACACATGGATCTTGCCGCCGATCACCGCGGTGCCGACCGAGCCGAGTGGCGACTTGAGCGGCGCGCGCGCGCGCCAAGTGTCGGAGGCCGGATCGTATTCGAACACGTCGGTGCCGGCGCCTTCATGTACCGATTTCACGAAGCCGCCGAACGTATAGATCTTGCCGTTCACCAGCGCGAGACCGAGGTGATCGCGGGCGACCGGCATCGGCGCGCGTTCGCGCCAGCGGTCGCTGGCCGGGTCATATTCCTCGTTGCGCGGCACCGCGTTGGTATCCACATTGCCGCCGATGGCATAAAGCTTGTTTTCATACACGACGGCGGCGACCTCGCCGCGGACACCTGCCGGCATCGGCGCTTTCATGGTCCAGGTCCCGGGGCCGACGGATTGGGACCGCGCCGGTGCGCCGGCGGACAGAGCGATGAGCACAGCACCCAGCGTCAAGCCGGTGCGCGATGCCAAGGCCGAAAGGAACGAACGCATGCCAACCTCCCCTACAAGCGGTTTTTGAGACGACTTACCCCAAGCTCTGATTGCACATTATCATGCTTTGCGGATTTGGCGACGCCCGCCCGGCGGGCAACGCGTGCGCTTGATCGCGCCCAGGATGGAAGGAAACACGGAGGACGGCAATGGATGTGCGGGCAGCAGTGGCGTTCGAGGCGGGCAAGCCGCTCCAGGTGGAGACCGTCCAGCTCGACGGGCCCAAGTCAGGCGAGGTGATGGTGGAGATCAAGGCCACCGGCATCTGCCATACCGACCAATACACACTCTCGGGCGCTGATCCGGAGGGCCTGTTTCCGGCCATCCTCGGGCACGAGGGCGCCGGCGTGGTGGTGGAGGTCGGCCCGGGCGTGACCTCCCTGCAGGCCGGAGACCATGTCATTCCGCTCTACACGCCTGAATGCCGGCAGTGCCCCTCCTGCCTGTCGCGCAAGACCAACCTGTGCACCGCGATCCGCGCCACCCAGGGCAAGGGCCTGATGCCGGACGGCAGCTCGCGATTCTCGCTTAAGGGCAAGCCCCTGCATCACTATATGGGCTGCTCGACCTTCGCCAACTTCACGGTCCTGCCCGAGATCGCGGTGGCGAAAATCCGTCCGGACGCCCCGTTCGACAAGGTCTGCTATATCGGCTGCGGGGTCACCACCGGCATCGGCGCCGTCCTCAACACCGCCAAGGTCGAGGCCGGGGCCAACTGCATCGTCTTCGGTCTCGGCGGCATCGGCCTCAATGTGATCCAAGGCCTGCGGCTCGCCGGCGCCGACATGATCATCGGCGTCGATGTCAATCCCGACCGCAAGCCCTGGGGCGAGCGCTTCGGCATGACCCATTTCGTCAATCCGAAGGAGATCGGCGGCGATCTCGTCCCCTATCTGGTCGACATGACCAAGCGCGGCGCCGACCAGATCGGCGGCGCCGATTACACCTTCGATTGCACCGGTAATGTGACGGTGATGCGCCAGGCGCTGGAGGCCTGCCATCGCGGCTGGGGCGAGAGCATCATCATCGGAGTGGCGGGCGCCGGCCAGGAGATTGCCACGCGGCCGTTTCAGCTGGTCACCGGGCGGGTGTGGCGCGGCACCGCCTTCGGCGGCGCGCGCGGCCGCACCGACGTGCCCAAGATCGTCGACTGGTACATGCAAGGCAAGATCGAGATCGACCCGATGATCACCCACACCATGCCGCTCGCCGGCATCAACACCGCCTTCGACCTGATGCAGGCGGGCAAGAGCATCCGCAGCGTGGTGGTGTTTTGATCCGTGGCAGCAAAACGCCGGTCTCGGCGAGACCGGCGTCATCTTCATGCGCTTACGGCGCGGCCGTATCGAACGATTAATTGTCGAAGTCGAACATGTCCATCATATCGCCGATCGCGGGCGAGTTGACCGGAACATACGGATTGGACTCCATGACGGGATTGGGCAGATTGTCCCGGCTCCGCTTGGTGATCGGATTCAAGCGCCAGTTCCTTTCGATGAACTTCAGCGTGGAGACATGGTCCGTATAGGTGTGCGAGATGTGGCCGCCCTTGCTGAATGGCGATACCACGATCATCGGGATGCGGGTGCCGTCGCCGAAGAAATCGAGCGGCTGGACATAGCCCGAGTCCCAATAGCCGCCACCCTCATCAAAGGTGACGAAGATCGCCGTCTCGGCCCAGAGCTGCTTGTTGGCCTTGACGCCTTCGACGATCTTTTCAACGAACCCCTCGAACAGATCGAGCTTCGAGGATGCCGGATGGCCGTCCACCAGGCCGCTGGGCTTGACGTAGGAGACAGCCGGCAGCTGGCCATTCTGGATCGCCGCATAGAGGTCGGTCGTATCCTTGAGGTGAGCCGTGCGAACCGCAGGATCGGTCATGATCGAGGTCGAATACTGCGCCCAGTTGCAGATGTTGCAATAGGCATCCGCCGGATTTTTTTGATACTTGTCGGCGAGATAAAGATTGAACTGGTCGCCGTAATACGCCCAGCTGACATTCTTCTGGTTCAGCTCGTCGCCGATGGTTCGCACCGTCGAAGGGGGCACCGTAAACACGTAGTTGCTCGAGTTGGTGTCGGTATAGGCGTTGCTGCCGTCGCCGAAATAGCCCGGATTGTAGTTATTGAGCAGATAGTAGTGCCCATTCTCGCAGCGCGTCCTGATCTCGCGGGGCAGCGCCTGGAGATAGCTGACGACGGCCGAGACGCCCGGTTGGCTCAGGTCGGAGCAATTGCTGTACGAGCCGCCGCCATAGCTGGCTTTTGGAGACATCGCAGTGGAAGATCCCGACCCACCACCGTAGCCGTCCTCGGTATAGAAGTTGTTCGTGCTGGGCTGCGGATTGGGATTTTCGATCTCGCTCAACGCGCTGGTGTGCCCACTGACCGGCGTCCCCGGGCTGCCCGGATTGACGGGATTGTTGGGCGGCACCGCTGCAGTGCCGTTGCCGTCGCTGAACCAGACGGCATCGCCGGTTCCCAGCATGATATGATTGGCACCGGTTCCGCCGTTCACGGCCTGATGATAGTTGTCGCTCATCGAGTAGGTGTCGGCGAGCGTCTTGAGATAAGACGCGTCCCCTTTCAGGACGTTATAGAAGCCCATCGAGGTCGAGCCCTCGCCGGTCGAGGTGTCGTTGAAACCGGCCGGCTGCGCCGCACCGTTGGAACCCGCGCCCTGCGTGACCTCCACCCAGGGGAACAGGTCGGCTCGACAGCCCGATTCGGTCGACCGGCTGGCCGAGGTAGCGTCGCAATCGAGCTGCTGCCACATCTGATAGAAGCGATGAACTGGGCTGGCCGCATAAGCGTCGTAGGGGAACGTATTCGAGGTGATCTGGAACGGTCCGGGCGGGAGATGGCTTGCATCGTGCCCGTCGTAATTGATGCGGTTGTCCGGGGTTCCGCCCGTCTGGCCGGTGCCTCCGGTCAGAAGAAACTTGTAATAGCCGTCGTCCAATCCGTTCTCCACGCTGTGGGCGAGCGCGAGCGTGGCCGGATTGATGCACGAGGTGCCGGTGGCTCCGCCGGCCGCCGCGCACACATAGGGACTCGACGGCCCGCCCGTCAGCGCCGGCGGCAGATTGACGTAGGGGGCCTTGTGTCCCGGCGAGAGCTCGTAGATCGAGCTGTCTCTTGCCGACTGTTGCACGGCCTTCTTGTATTCAGGGCCCGGCGACCCGTCCTCTTTGACGATGTGCTGGGACAACAGGTTCAGGACCGTGTCCTCGCCGTTTACCGGCTTATAGGTGGCGAAAACATGATCGAACGTGCGGTTCTCGCCGATGATGATGATCACGTGCTTGATCGGCGTCGCTGTCGCGCTGTCTGCGGCAATGGCCGCCGTCACCGGCACCATCGGATTGATAGTCGTTGCAACCACTGAAACGCAGCACAACAACCTGCCTCGCAGTCGTTTTCCGTTCGAAACGTTGGTTCGCATACGTCACCCTCCTGAGATTCATGAAAAAGTTCCTTCGCAATACGAAGGAACCGAGGTCGTTGGACGGCGTGAGGGTAATTGCCGGAGATGACGACGCGATCTAACTTCTGTTACCGGATCACGAATGAATTATGTCGTCCGCGCTCGCAGCTTATTTTCCGGACTTCGATACCACTCGATGGCCCTCGCCGTCGTCTTGCACATGATTGTTCTCGAACGGCATCGGCGCGCGAGTTGGTCCGCGAGCTGTCCTTGAAAATTTGGTTCGCGCAGCGAAGCCCCTGACCTTTCCGCAACCCCCACGCAGCGTGCCGGCCTGGCCGGGCTGGTTGTCGATTACCGCCATCGTCGAGCGAAACTGCGATTCGAGGTGCCGCGGGTCGGCTCCATCGACAAACGCCCGCGCTTGCAGCCGGGCTGCCCTGCGCCGACAACATGCCAAGGGTCGCGGATCAAGCAAGCGTGCCGGCTCGAGCTCAGCCGCCCAAAATGCTTGCATAAAAGACCAACCAAAGCGCCGGACAGAGAAAGGCACCGAACGGAAGCTTGGTGGCCGCATTCATGGTCCGCCCACGGATATGCGCCATCAGCACTGCGATCAGGGCGGCGCTCGCCGCCAAAGCAAAGCAGACCGGAACGGCATCGAGCGGGAGCCAAGCCCCGATTCCGGCAGCAAGCTTGACGTCGCCGAAACCGAGCCCTTCGCGGTCCCGCAGCCGCGCATAGCCCCAACGCACCAGCAAGAGCACGGCCGCGGTCCCGAACGCGCGGGCCGCGGCCGCCGCCGCGCTTGATCCCGGATCGAACGGATCGAGCACGGGCGCGGCCAGAACACCGCTGACAAGCGTTCCCACAGTCACCGTGTCGGGCAGAAGGAACGTTCTTGCATCCACCTCGGCGCCCGCAACCATCAAAGCGCCGAGCACGGTCGAGGCCAGCGCCGCCGGCCATGCCAATGAAGCAAACGAAATGGCCGCCACCGCGGCCACGCCGGCCAGCAGGATCGCCAGCGGAGGGCGCAGATCCGCCTCCGGCACGAACGCCTGCTCGGGCTCTTGCGACAATCTCGCCTCTCTCGAGGGTCAATTCTTTCCGTTGAGGACCGGTTTGGGCGGGGGCGATGCATCCTTGCCCTCGATCAACTCCTGTGGGCGACGCATCGATTCCAGCCGCTCGCGGAATTCCTCGGTGACCGCTTGCGCATCGACGCTGTTGCGAACCACCACCGGCCTGATGAAAACGATGATCTCGGAGCGCTGCCGGCTCTTGGACGTGTTGCCGAACAGATCTCCGAGATATTTGATTTGGTTGAGGCCCGGTATCCCGGCCTTGCTCGAAATCCTGCTCCTCGCTGATCAGCCCTCCGAGCAGGACGGTCTGGCCGCTGGTCACCTCGACGGTCGAATGGATGCGGCGCTGCGAAATCGTCGGGGTCAAGGTTTGCTGATCCGGATTGACCACGTTCGAAATCTCCTGCTCGATCTCGAGCTGCACCACTCCATTGGCGTGGATGCGAGGCAGCACCTTGAGGATGACCCCGGTGTTGAGCATCTCAATCGTGTTGACAATCGTGTTGGTCGTGGTGAGCACGTTCGTCGTGCTGGTGGAGACGGGAACCTGATCGCCGACCTCGAGCAACGCCGGCTGGTTGTCGACGACGACCAGCGAGGGCGAGGACAGCACCTTCACCTCGGTGATGCTGGAGAGCGCGCTGAGGATCACGCGAGGTTGCGCCTCTGGCCCAAGCAGGAGGTTGAAGCCCGGCAACACCCGCTGCAGGAAAGCGGACTGAACGGTCTGCGCCACCGCCTGCGCGCCGGGCGAGACCGTCGTGGTGACCGGAGTTGTGACGGTGGACGCCGCGCCCGCGCCGGCCGGCAGCAGCCCGACCGAGCCCTTGTCGGCCGCCATCCCGACATCGGAACTGGTGAAAAAGTGCTGCACGCCATATTGAAGATCGTCCGTAAGCGTCACCTCCGCCACTGTGGCGTCGATCGCAACCTGCAATCGCGGCCGGTCGAGGTCGCGCAAGGCACGTTCGATGGTCCGGAAGTCCTCCTGATCGGAATAGATGACGATCGAATTGTTGACCGTATCGGCGGTGATGCGCAGGTTCTGGAACACGCCGCGCCCGATATTTCCGCTCGCAAGGGACGATGCGTTATTGTCGGTATCGCCGCCGCGCTGGCCCGCAAAACCTTCGAAGTCGCCCCCGCCGGAACCGCCGCTGCGAACTCCGGTCCCGGTTGTGGGTTGAGCAGCGCCGCCGGCGGTGGTCGCGGCGTTCCCGTTGTTGGCACCCAGGCTGCCGCTCCCCAGTGAATCGAGCCGCGACTGCGCCGACGCCACCCCGGGAGCCAGCTGACCCGCCGGCGTCTCGGCGCTCGCTCCGGCCCGCCCGACGAAAATGTCGCTCAGGATCTTGGCTACCTGCTGGGCGTTGCCGTTCCGCAGCCGGTAGGTGCGTAGCGCGTTGCCGCTGGTATCCGATCGATCGAGCCGCCGAACCCACTGCGTCACCCGATCGAGCAGTTTTGAGCTCTTGGTGACGACCATCACGGCATTCATGCGCGAGATGGCCTGAAACTGTGCCGTGCCCTGGCCTTGCCCGTTTTCACCGGTCTGGAATATTCGATCTAGCTCCTGAATCATGGTCTCCGGCGTGGTTGATTTCAGCGGATAGACTCCGACCGACTGATTGCGCAGCCATTCCACGTCGAAGGTCGCGATCACCTCGAGCGCCGATTGCCGCTCGAGGCCGGTGCCCTGGATCAGCAACAGATTGCGCGCCTGGTCGGCCCTGATCGCTCCCGGGCGCGACAGGAAGTTCTCCGCCATGCGGGCGACGGACGTGGCGGACGTGTAGTGAAGCGGCACGACCGACACGCCGAAGCCGGCCTGTCCAGCGCCGGCGGTCACGACGCCGGCGCCGGCGGCCTCCGGTACCGGAATGATCTTCACCAGATTTCCTTCGCGCACCACCGCCGCGCTGGACATCCGCAGGACGCTTTCCAGGACGGGCAGTACATCTTTGCGGGGGATGGGTCCGACCGATGAGAACGTCACGGTGCCTTGCACACGCGGATCGACGACAAAGCTCAAGCCGAGCGTGTCCCCCAGCAGCGTCCTGGCCACCGTCTGGATATCGGCGCTATCGAAGTTGAACTCGACGCCGGCGGCGCTGGCGACGACACCGGGTTGACTCGATTGGCTTTGAGCCTGAGCGCCGGGCTCGCGTGCTGCCGGCGATGCGTCGTCGGAGCCAGGCACCAACAGTGGTCGGCCAGCCGCGCTCGCGGAGCCGGATTGACGGTCGACACCGCGCGGCCGGGCGCTCAGGTCGGCATTGCGGATCGTGTCGAGGATGTCCTGAGACGGAAACGAGTAGCTATCCTTTGCCGAGCAACCAATCAACGGGCAACAGACGACCGCAGCGACACAAGGGCGCAGTACGGTACGCAACTTGTACAGCCATTGGACGCATTGCAAACGAACAACTCCCCTCGCCCCCCGAACGATCGGCCCGGATCGGCACTCGAAATCGGTCCACTACCAACCAACGCGACCCAAGCTATGGCTTGTAGATAACGATTACATGACAATGCGGATCAGCCGATGTTGCTCGAAAGCCACATCGAGAGGCGCGGTGTCCAAAGACGGTAAGGGACGGCTGTCGGAGGCGCCTGCTGTGAGGTCATCGCAGATTTTCAGCGGCGCGACCTGCGATCGATCCGTTCCTGTGCAACATTCTGCACCTGCGGATCGGGAGGCGCTCCGGGCTGGACGCCTCCTGCGGAATTTCTTGCCCCAGTGCGGGCAAACAATGAGAAGCTGACGGAACGATCGTCCTTCGACAGAAAGAGGCGGCGCGGCTCGATCTGCGTCACTGTCCAACCTCCGATCTCATCGCCAACACGTGCGCGCACGACCTTCTCGGACCCATCGGTGCGCACCATGGCCCGCGCTCCGCTCGCTTCAGCCACGATCCCGAGCAGCAGAACGCTCGGCGCGGGAACCGGTGCCGCCACCTCCACGGAGCGGACGACCGGAGGGGCGGGCGGCGGCGGCGGACGGCGGCTCGGCGCGAACAGCGGCCGGTCGCGAGTGGCCGACAGCAGATCAAGCGGGCGCGCCGCCAGCGGATTGCTCAGTGCCGCACTATCGGTTTGGGACTCGGCCGGAGCGGCCGGCTCCGCGGCGAGCAGAGCCGCTCGAAGGACCAGAGCTGACCCGATCAAGCCCAACCGTTGCAAATGACTCATGCCGCGCTCCGCCGCCACAAGGCACGCAGGCCCAATGTCACCCGCAGCGGCGAATTCTCGACGCCGTCCGCTCCCCCGGATGTGGCCGCGCGGACCGTCATCGACTCCACGAATATGTAGGGTGTGCGGCTTTCCAGCTGGTAGAGCAGAACCTGCAGGGCGCGCAGGCTGATGTCCAAGCTGGCCTCGATCCGAACCGCATCGGCAGCATCCGGGCCGACCGAGGACTTGGTGCCAAACGACACCAGCGCTGCGTGCTGATCGGCGAGGCGTGCGATGTAGGCCTGCAATTGCGCCCCAGCAAGGCCGGCAGTTGGAGCATCCAGGAAAGCCTGTGCGGGCGCCGCCGCGATCCTGGTGGTACCATGGGGCTCTGATCGGGATTGGGCGCGGGCCTCCAGGCGCGCGAGCATATCCTGTCGGTCGGAAAGCTCCTGAACCGCATCGGCACGAATCTCGAATGTCACCAACACCGACGTTGCGCAGGCGGTCAGCAGCCCGCACAGCGCGGCAACGGCCATTGCCTGCTCGCGGTTGAGCTTCCTCATGGTCCGTCCTCCGCGATGCCGATACGCGGCTCGACCCGCGCCTCGATGTGAAACCAGAATAATCTGCCGTCGGGACCCCGCGTGGTCGGCGCGAAGAAACGCACCTCGGCGAATTGACCGGAATGCTCGAGCGGCGCGATCAGCGAGGGCGCATCGCTGGTCAAGCCCACGATCCGCACGGTCGATTTCTGCAGCGAGAGCTCGGTGACATAGGCCGTATCCGGAAGCGCCCGCGACAGCACCTCCACGACGATTACCCCGGAGGGGGCGGTCTCTTTCAAGATCCAGGCGCGCTGCGCCGGATCCGCTACCGCGCCCGCTGCACGCCCCGGTTGGAGCTGCCGCTGCAGCGTCGCGGTACGCGCGGCCGCCGCCTCGCTCGCAGAGGAAATGGCGCTCGCCGATGCGAGCAACCCAGCGCTCAGGATGACGCTCCCGCCGATCGCCGCGAGCACCGCCAAACCGACCATCCTGCGCGCCCGTTCAAGTCCCCTCCCCGACCCGTTGTCGAGCCGCGACCACAGCGTGATCGGCGCGCCCGCGCCGTCCTCCTCGCGCGCAACGATCCGGTCGGCTGCCACTCCCAGGGCGGCAAGCTCGCCGCGGGCGGCCTCGACATTGCTGCGGGACGTCATCGATACCCGAGCGTCGAGAGTATTCGGATCGCCCGGGCTCGCGCTCGCGTCGAACCCGAAGACGACTTGATCGACCGGCCAGGGCGAAAGCCGCTCGATCTGATTGCGCACGATGCCGGGAAGAAACTCCCGCGCCCGAGCCGGCACATTGATCCGCTGCAGAACAATCTGGTCGGGGGGCAGCTCGAGCGTGATGAAGTGCCGGTTCCCCGCATTCGTAAGCGCGGTCGCCAGCGGCAAACCCGAAAGCGAGACCGTCGCGTCGCGCCGTTTGCCCGGTATCGCGCCGGAGCGAACGACCAAGCGTTTGTTCTCGATCGCAACCGACAGCGCGCGCCGGGCACGCCAGCTCTCGCGCAGGGCGATGACGAGCGCAGCGAGAGTTTCGATCCACCTCTTCCAGACGGCGTCGATACGCATGAGCTTCATCCCCCTGGCGCTAGCGCCGATGCCACTGACGGCGGCGTCACCGCCTTCCAGACCAGAATCCGATAGGGTTGCGGATCCTTCGGTAGGCACACGATCACCGCCTGCGCAGCGGCTGCGTAGCCGTCCGAGAGTACAGCCGCGAGGTGCACCGACACGGCCTGCGGCGGGCGGGCGCTCAGATAGGTCTGCGCCGCACCCAAACCGGCCAGCAGCTGCTTTGGATCGGCCGTGAGCCGGCGTGCGTCCAGATAGGCCGCCAGTCGCGCCTGATCGACGCCGGGAAGCACTGCAAGGACTTGAGCCGGCGCGGTCAGCGGATTGATGGTCTCGCTACCGAAGACGGTGACGAGCGGCGCCACCGCCGAAAACCATTCCGGGCGCATGCCGGGGACTTGGGCCAGCTGCGCCACATCGGTGAACAGCGACTCCGGCGCGGACATGTTCGCAGAATCCGTCGCCTTCGCGGTATCCGCGGCGGCTGGCGACGCACCCTTGCCGGCAGCCGGGTCGATCTTGCGCCATTCGACGATGGTGTGCGCGATCTCATCGGCATTGGCTGCGCCGATCGAGCGCAGCAAAGCCGCCAGCAATTCGGCAGGGGCTTTCCCGATATCGATGCGGCCGCCTTCGTCGTCGAGCCGGATTCGCACCGTGCCCGACGACAATGTGACCGTAGATTCCACATCGAGGAGCGGGTTCTCACCGGCACTTGAAGTAAGACCCGCCGCCACTTCGAGCCCTGCGGTCAGCAGCCCGTCGGCTTTGACGCGGTCGCGCTCGACGGCCATGATCCCGGCGAAACCGCGAAAGGTCAGCGACGTGGCCATGGCCAAGGTGGCGAGCAGCGCGACCGTCCACAGGACCGTCAATAGGATCACTCCTCGGCGCCCCCGGTTGCTCAAGGCGATGTCCCCCGCGGCGCTTGTGGATTTGCCGGCGGGGGCCCCGATGGGACACCGCGGCCCGCGAGGCAGTCCACTCCGGCGCCCGAATTCGCGCAGGCCTGCGGTGCATCGGCGCGAATCACAAACTCGGCCCCTCCCAACAGGTCGATGCCGGTCGCGCGATCGACCAAGCTGAGCTTCACCAATCGCGGCAAATTCTGCTCGCCGGCCCAGCTGCTGCTCCAGGTGAGCGCGCCTTCAGGCGACATCCGGCCAAAGGCGAAGGCAGCGTCGAACCGCCCCGCGATCAGCACGACCTCGTCGCGCAGAGCCGCATCCTGGAGCCGTGCGCGCGGATCGAGCCACACGGCCCGGCGCCGGACGATCTCCGTGGTGTCGTCGTCGTCCTCGACCGTCACGCTGACGACCTCCGGCGCCGCCGGCGTGACCTCATCGCGGCGCCAGGCGGGATCGATCAATCCGGCACCGATGAAGGTGATCTTCGCGGGCTCGCCGACGAATGCCGCAACCGCACCGGCCGACGTGGGCTGCTGTACGAAGCGGGCCGAACCGATATCAGCGGCAAGACGTTCGGCCGCAAGGGCCAACCGTTCGCCCGCGCTCACACGGCTCGTCCCGCGATCAAATGAAAGAACAACATTGTGCATCAGCGCGACAGTGGCCATGATGATCACCGAGGCGATCGCAAACGCGGCCAGGACTTCCACCAAAGTGAAGCCCTGCTTTGCGGCCTGCGCGCGATGGCGGCCCATTTCAGCCGTGCAAGCCATCAGTCCGCCTTTCCGAGCCGCACGGTTTCGGCACTGATGAGCTGGCCCGGGGCCCACGCCACCCTCGCCACCACCCGGTAGGCAACCCAATGCGGCGGCGGCGGCCGGGAAGGATCCGCGGCAGCCGCGTGTGGCACAGATCTGTTCTGCGGCAACATGGCCTCGATGGTCGTGGGCTCCGCGGTCACGCGCCAGCGCAAGCCGGCGCTTTCGCCATCGTGCGCGAGATTGGCCAGGCTTTCGGGATTGACCGGATCGGCCAGCAGCGCGCGCAAGAGGATCTGCGCCGCGACCCGCCCGTCCGCATTGGTCATGATGCGGCGCGCCTGGAACAGGAACGGCCCGAGCGCCGCGGCGAATGCCAGCAGGATGGTCAAGGCAACCAGCGCTTCCAGCAAGGTGAATCCGCCCCGCCTGCTATTGGGCTGGCGCGGAGACCACCTCGACGCCGCCGGTATACCAATTGACGCGAATTTCATATTCGGTCCTATCCTGCGAAAGCCTGAGAACAGCTCCGGTGGACGCGCCATCCGGATCGAAGCGAACGACCGCCAGCCGTCCCGACCACACCGCATCGGCACCCAGAACGTCCACCGCGACATCGCGGGGAATTGCAATCGTGTCGCCGCCGTCGCCGACAAGAACCCGGCGTTCGCCGTCGAGCGAAACGCGCCGAATGTGGCCGCCCAGGACGGCCCCGATACGCTCGCGCCGAAGCAGCGCAGCGATCTGCAGCGTGACGGCTTTCAATCCGGCGCGCCCGGTCCCGGGCGTCATGGTGATCACAAGCGAAGCGACAAGCGCGATGATCAGCATCACCACCGCGACCTC
Source organism: uncultured Alphaproteobacteria bacterium (assembly GCA_963725185.1). Classification (GTDB taxonomy): domain Bacteria; phylum Pseudomonadota; class Alphaproteobacteria; order Rhizobiales; family Xanthobacteraceae; genus VAZQ01. The sequence continues at coordinate 220,886 of CAVRXO010000005.1, read as the reverse complement.
GAGGAGCGTGAAGCCGGCCTCGCGGTCAGTGCTCGACATTCGAGATATTGTCGGCGCTGCCCTCGCGGCCGTCCGAACCAAGCGACACGATCTCATACGGCGGCAGATGATCGATCGGCGAGTGATATTGGTAGGGATGCCCCCAGGGATCGACCGGCACGCGGGAACCCTTCAGATAAGGCCCGTTCCAATTCTCGACATCGGCCGGTCGCTGGGCCAGAGCCTCGAGCCCTTCCGAGCTGGTGGGATAGCGGCCGGCATCCATGTAAAAGAGATCGAGTGCGGAGCTCAAGCTTTCGATCTGGAGCTTTGCGGTCTTGACCCGCGACTGGCCGAGGTAACCGAGCACCCGCGGCCCCACCAAACCAACGATCATGCTGATGATCGTCAAGACGACGAGCATCTCGATCAACGTGTAGCCATCCTTGAAGCGGCTCTTGTAGCGATCATTGTTGCGGATCTTGTCGCGGTTCTGATCGCGATCTTTCGGCAACCGCCGGATGCCGGCACTCACCAGTCCGGCCAAAGCATGCATCTGCATCATTGCGCCAGTTCCGTTATGCTCAAGAGGGCGCTCATAATGGAGATAATTAACGTCCCGATGACAATGCTCACCAGGATGATCGTCGCCGGGCCAATGGCTCCCATCAACCGGTCAAGGCCGAGCCCGAGCTTGTGCTCGTAGAATTGCGCCACGTGCTGCGCGATTGATGGAAGATCCCCGGTCTCGTCGCCGACCCGAAGCATGCGCACCGCAAGCGGCGGCAAAAGATCGGTTTCGGCCAAGGCGTCGGCGAAACGACGGCCGCTTCGCACTTGGTCATGCAATCGATCAAGAGCTGCTATGCAGTGCGGCTCGGTAACGACATTGCGAAGGATCTTCAAAGCCGACGGCAACGCGACACCGTTTGCCACCAAAAGGCCGAGCGTCCCAACCAGCCGCGCGGTCCGCCGATCCCGCATCGGCCCCGCAATGCCCGGGATCACGGCCAACAGGCCGATGAGCCGGCCCCGGCGTGTGCGATCGTGCAACGCAAGCCAAGCGCTCAGGACGAGAACGAGGCAAGCGCCGAGAAACAGATCAAAGTTGGTATGCAGCCATGTGGAAGCTGCGAGAACGAAAGCCGCTCCCGGATTGAGGCGGTCGCCGAGGTCTTTGAATACCGCATCGAACTGCGGCACGACATAGCTCAGGAAGAACAGCAGGATGAGAAAGGCGGACCCGATGAGAAAGGCCGGGTAGCCGATCGCCGAATTGATCCGCTCGACAAGCCGGTCCTTGCGGGTGCGGTCCTCGACGATGGCGCGCAACGCGCCCGCGAGCTTCGCCGACGCCTCGCCGGCACGAACCATGGCAACGTAGGCGGGCTCGATGATCGAGGGATGACGCTCCAAGGCCTCCGCGAAGCTCTGACCGGCGGAGATCGATGAACGCAAATTGACCGCGAAGCGCACCACGGCCTTGTTCGCGTCCTCACTGAGGGTCTGCAATGCGCCTTCCAACGTCAGCCCGGCTTCCACCAGCAAGGCCAGCTGGCGCACGAAGATCGTGATGTCGCGGGAACGCGGTGCCTTCCCGCCCAAGCTGCCTCCGAGAAAGCCGTCGGTGGCGACCTGCGCATCGATCGGCATATGCCCGAGATATTCGATGCGCCGGATCACCTCCTCGTGCGATGGAGCCTCGACCTGGCCGGCGACCACCTCGCCTGCCGGCGTCACTGCGCGATAGCGAAAGTGCGGCATGGTTCCCAGCCAATATCGAATTGTTACAGGCTTACGGCGACACGAAAGATTTCATCGACCGTGGTCATTCCCGAACTGCACTTGGCGACGCCGTCCTGCGTCATGGTGATCATGCCCTCGCTCCGCGCCACCTGCTCGAGCGTGGTCGCGTCGGTCTTGGGGCCGATGGCGCGGCGCACCGCCGGCGTCACCTCGATGACCTCGAACACGCCCTTGCGTCCACGAAAGCCGGACTGGCCGCACCAATCACAGCCTTTGGGACGGTAGATCGTGTCGCCCGCCGCGAGACCCAGCGCGGCGTAGCGCGGGTCGCGCGCGACATCGGCGGCGCTCAAGGAAAGCGGCTCCTTGCAGTTGTCGCACAGGACCCGAACCAGGCGTTGGCCTACGAGCGCGCGCAGGCAAGACGCCAACAGGAAGCTCTCGACATCCATGTCGATCAGACGCGTGACCGCGCCGGCGGCCGTGTTCGTGTGCAGGGTCGTCAAGACGAGATGGCCGGTCAGCGCGGCGTGAACGCCGATGTGGGCGGTTTCGGAATCGCGCATCTCTCCGACCATGATGACGTCGGGGTCCTGGCGCAGGAACGAACGCAAGGCGGCCGCGAAGGTCAGACCGATGGCGGGGTGAATCTGGGTCTGGTTGACGCCGGCAATCTGGTATTCGACCGGATCCTCGACGGTGAGAATCTTGCGGCTCGGCTCGTTGATCTCGGCAAGCGATGCCGCCAGTGTGGTGGTCTTGCCCGACCCGGTGGGTCCGGTCACGATGATCATTCCGAAGGGCGCCTGTAGCGTGCGGCGCAGGATCGCCTCGTCACGTTCCGACAGGCCAAGCTTGTCGAGCGCCACCAGTCCAGCGCCCTTGCGCAACAGCCGCACGACCCCGCTTTCCCCGTGCATGGTGGGCATGGTGGCAATGCGCAGGTCGATTTCCGCACCGCCGACAACGATGCGGGCGCGTCCGTCCTGCGGCATGCGCCGCTCGGTGATGTTCAGCCCGCCCATGATCTTGAGGCGGGACAGAACTCCCTTGGCCATGCTCGCGGGAGGCGCCGGGATGTTTCGTAAAAGCCCGTCGACGCGAATACGCACCTGCAGCGCATTGCCGAAGGGCTCGATATGCAAGTCGGTGGCGCGCTGCTCGACCGCGATCCTGAGCAGATCGTCGATCGCGCGCACCACGGGAGCCCCACGTGCGAGGTCGCGCAGATCATCCAGATTGTCGTCCGCGACGGCGACCTCGGCAGGCGCCGCGGCACTCGATTGCTCGCCGTCGAGCATGGTCGCCAGCGCCGCATCGATGTCGTCGCTGGTAGCCACCGTGATGGCGACCGGCCGGCGCAAGGCCAGCTCCACCGCACGGACCGTCTCGCGCTCGGCCGGCGCCGCCAGCGCCAGTGCCAGCGTTCCGGAACGGTTCTCAAACGGAAACAGCCGCCGCTCCCGCAGGAAACGCGACGACATCTCGCGGCCGGCGAAGCGCCCTCCCACCAGATCGGACCGCTGCACCCGGACGCAGCCATAGAAGGCCGCGAGCTCGTCCGCAAAGCCGGATGCCGTGAGCTTGGTCAGGCCGAGCCAATCCACGTCTGCCGAGCCGCCACGCGCCATCGGCGCGGCGCCCAGGATGGGAGCGTCGGCCAGAACGCCCCGGCGGGTGAGATGATCGATGAAATCGTTTGGGAACATGCGCAACCATTTCGCATAGTCCCGGTCTGCAAAGCTGACATGACAACGATCACCGGCGTCGGCGGGGCGCCGGTGATCGCATACACAACACTACGTCGGATATGAGCCGAACGAACCGTCATGGCTCGCTCGGCCGTCGCATCGCAGCCGGATCCTGCATCAATCCCGGTCGTCGTTATCCGCGACCGACTTGACGACCGCGCCGGTCGCCGGGTCGAGGAAGAGCTTGCGGGGATCCTCCTCGTGGCGCTCCCGGAAGTCGAACATGTTCTCGATGGTGCCGGCAATCGTATCAAACGAGCCATTCGGCTGGATGCGCTCGCCCGCGAGCCAGTTGTCCTCGATGAATTTCAGGATCGAGGTCTGATCGGTCAGGGAATGGTCGACGTAGTTGGCCTTCGCAAACGGCGAGACGACCAGGAGCGGAGCGCGCGTGCCGTAACCGCAGCGGCCATTCACAGCCAAGCTCGGATTGCCGTTCAGCGGCGTGGCTGGTGTTGCCGTACCCTGCTGGAACCCGGCCTTGCAGAGTCCGTGGCCGTTGAGCGAGTTGACCGTGGCGTTGAACGACGGGTTCACGATGGGCGGCATCTGATGATCGTACCAGCCGTCCGAATCGTCATAGGCGATGATCACGGCGGTGCTTTCCCAATCTTCCGTCTTCTGCAGCGCATTGATCACGCTGACCAGGAAGTTCTGCTCGTCCAGCGGATCAGAGTAGCCGGCATGACCGTCCTGATACGCCGGCGCCTTGAGAAAGGTCACCGCAGGCAGGTTGTGAGCAGTGACCGCCGCGAAGAAGTCGTTGATGTCATATTGGTGGTTGGCAGGATCCTGGGTGTGAGTATTCGGGATCAGGCTGTGGCCGATCGCCGCGACCGAGCTCGGCCGCGCGTGGGTCGGATTGCGCGTCGAAGGATAATATTGGAACGGCTCGTGATGCGGAATGTAATCGGTGGATGTGGATGCAGGCGTGCCCGGCGCCGTCGGGTTGGTCTCGCGATGGCATCCGGTCGTGCCGTTGGGATTGGTAATGGTCAGGTCGAAACCGCCTTCGAACCAGCCCCAGGTGATATCCCGGGCGTTGAGCAAGTCGCCGATATTGCGTCCATTCAAGGTAACCTGATCGCCGGCGGGGTTCGAGCACGCGTCGAGCAACGGGTCGGCATCGCCGATCAGCGTAAGATTCCCAGTATCGCCGGGCGTGCCGCCGAACGCCTCGTGGGTCGTATGCAGCAGAGTGCTTCCCGAGAACACGTTCAAGGTCGCCGCCAAGCCGTTGGTCTGGCCCGAGACCAGATCGATGGCGCCGGGCGAAGAGGGGCCAAATTGGGTTATGTAGCTGTTGTCGTTGAGCGCGAAATGCTGGGCATAGTTCCACAATGCCGTAACGCTGTTGCCGTCGAAATAGCCCATCACCAGGCCCTTGCCTTTGGTAAGCCCGGCCGGCGGGGGTCCGGCCGTACCGACCCAGGCCGGGAACCCATCCATATGCCCGTTGTTGTAGGCGCTTTGCTCAGGACCGTCATTGTGGTTCTGATCTGCCGTCAACGCTTGCGTGGGCGCAAGACGGAATGGGTTCGAGGCGCCGCTGCCGTTCGGCGTGCCATTGTTGGGAGCGACCGGGTTGGTCGCGATGGAATTGGGATTGTGGTTGATGAGGTCGACGCCTGCCAGCGGCATGAAATGATTGGTCGTGTCGAGCGGCGTGAGCAGCGTATTGATGCTCTTCGGGGTGCTTTTCCGCGCATGGAAGGGCGTCTCGCCCGCATTGTTCTGGGCGTTGGGATACGTGCCGAAGTAGTGATCGAACGAGATATTTTCCTGAAAGATCACCACGAGATGCTTGATCGGGGTCGTGGTGCGCTGATCGTCGTGGTCATGATCGCGATCATCGGCAAGCGCGCCCGCCGTGATCACGGCAAAAGCGGCCGTAAGGCAGCCAAACAGGGCTCGATATCTCATCGGAGTGCCTCCTCGATTTTATGGTGGAAGTCTGATTGCAGGACCACAAGCGCAATACGCGGCGCGCCGGACAATCGCTCGGTGAGCGTCGCCATCGTAGGGCCGCCGTGTAACAGAAATACTACGATCAGCGGCGGATCTGATTTTGCCGATCAGGCAAATGCGTCGGTTCGCAATTATGACAATACGATCTCAAGTCATCGCCCATCACGCGCCGCACCCATGTAGCGAGCCATCACGCTCGGAATGATTCGTGATGCGACTATCGAGATACCACCGCATATGACAGCGAGCGACATAGCTCTGTCATCAAACTGCAAATGCTCTGACCTTGGTCCGTTACACTTCCTGCCTAGATTCGCCAAGTTCGCGCGCGCCGCGGATCACTTCGCCTCGCGCACCAATCCAACAGAACATCGGGGAGTCCAGATGAACAGGATTGCTCATTACTCTGCAGGCGCGCTCCTGGCGCTCCTGGTCGCCGGCGTGGCGCCAGCCAACGCCGCCACAAGTTGCCACCTCGGGGCGCCAGGCCACGAGCTCAAGCACATCGTCTATCTGCAATTCGACAACGTCCATCTGCGCCGCGACATTCCAAATGTGCCGTCCGATCTCGAGCAGATTCCCAGCCTGCTGAATTTCATGGAGCAGAAGGGCACGCTGCTCACCAACCACCACACGCCGCTGATCTCGCACACGTCGGTGGACATCACCACCGCGTTGGCGGGAGTCTACGGCGAGAAATTCGGCTTCGGCGTCGGCAACAGCTTCGGCTTCCTCGATCCGGCCGGCACGCCGCATTTCCAAGCGTCGTTTGCCTATTGGACCGATCTCGTCAACGAGAACCCCTCCGGGAGCCCGCTGCTGGTTCCGGAGTTCATCGACCCGCGCGGCAAGACTCATCCGGCGCCCTGGGTTCCGTTCACCCGCGCCGGCTGCGACGTCGGCGCCTTCTCGATTGCCAATATCGAGCTGGAGAACGCCAACGGCAGCACGACCGGCGACCTCGCGACCGTGTTCGGCAATCCCTCGGCCGAGTTCAGCGAGGGTTCGAGCAATCCCACCCTCGCGGCCGCCGATTTCGAGGGCATTGCGATCCATTGCGCGCAAAATAGCGCGCTCTGCAACGCTTCAACCCACGCCGTGGCCGATGTCCTGAACGACGAGCCGCAGCCGAACGGCACGGGAACGGGAGGCTACACCGGTTTCAAAGCGCTGTTCGGCAACAAATACGTCGCCCCGGTGATCAATCACGGTCAGGCCTTCGTGCTTGATCTGTTCGGCAACAAGATCACGGATGGCAACACGCCCCCGAATGCCAATCTCGGATTCCCCGCCGGCTTCGACCCGGCGCCGGAGCAGACGCTTGGCTATGCGGCGCAAATGCTGGAGGCTGGCGTGCAGGTCGTCTATCTGTATATCGAGGACGCCCACGACAACCATCACTTCGCGAACGCGCCGCTGCCGAACGATCCGGATGGCTGCTTTCGGCCCTGGCGAAGCAGACTACGTGGCGCAGCTCAAGGACTACGATAAGGCCTTTAGCACCTTCTTCGCTCGCCTTGCCGCCGACGGCATCACCAAGGACAACACCCTTTTCGTCATCACCGCCGACGAGAACGATCACCCCGCGCTTGGGCTACCACCTACCCGGCCAATTGTGACGGGATCATCATACCGTGCACCTACGCGCGGAAAGGCGAGGTCGATGCCGATCTGAGCGAAGTCTATTTTTCCGAGTTCAACAATTCAACGCCGTTCAGCGTGCACAGCGACGACGCGCCGACGTTCTACGTCAACGGCAATCTCGCCCAAACCAGCCCCACCGTGCGTCACGCTCGAGCAGCAGGCCGGTGCCATGCTTGGCTTCGACGCGGACGCCGGGACCGCCGCGGCACGACCAACAACGTCGCGCAGGCCTTGGCGGACCGGGCCGAAGAGCGCCTGCTCCACATGCTCTCGCATGATCCGGCGCGCTCGCCGGACTTCACGCTGTTCGGCAACCCCGACTACTTCCTGTCTGCTTCCTCACACCACACGACCCCATGCACCCCGGTGTCCACCGTCGCTGGCGGCTGCTTCGCCGTTCCCGGTCCAAGCTTCGTGTGGAACCACGGCGACTTCCAGAACCAGATCACCCACACTTGGCTGGGGATCGTCGGCCCTGGCGTGCAGCGGAACGGCGAGTTCGGAGCGATCTTCTCCGATCATACCGACATCCGTCCGACCATCCTGAGCCTGGCGCATCTCACCGACGACTACGCCCACGACGGGCGCGTGTTGTTCGAGATCCTTTCGCCCAACGTCGCTGCCCGACTCGATGCGCGATCACCGCGACACGCTGTCTCGCCTCGCCGAGGCCTACAAGCAAATCAACGCTCCGCGTGGCGCGTTGGGCCGCCAGACCCTCGTCGGGTATCTCCACCCGGGCGCTCAAGGTGACGCCGAAACCTACGCCGCGTCTTGAGGACAAGATCGTCGATCTCACCGGCAAACGGAATGAGATCGCCGGCCAGATGATAGCGATGCTGGAAGGCGCGGCCTTCCAGGAACAGGCGATCGACGAGGATGAGGCCGAGCACCTCATCAAGCAGGCCAACGATCTGCTCGCGCCGATCGATTAGTGCCCAATGCCAACAGCCCGTCCGCGCCAAATGGCGCGGACGGGCATTTTTGTCGGCGCGCCCCCGCGCAAAGCCGAGGGGATTTTGGAAGCAAGTCCTTCAGGTTACACGGACGTTGTCGGGCGGCCTATCGCTCGTTCGTCAGCCAAGGGCGTCGCCCGCCCAGCACGATGTTCGGCGACTGGGAGCAATCTCCAAATATCGCCTGGGTGACCGTCGATTTGGAGATGGTCCAGGCCAAGCCCCGCCGCAACGCGGCGCCGGCCATGATGCATTCATTCCAGGGCGGCAGAACCACCATGACGTCGTAGCAGCCGGGCTCGATATTCGAGACCGTGAAGGCTCGCGTGCTCCAGAGAGGCGCTCCGGTCAGCTGATTGGGGCCCCAATGCCGGGCTCCGCAGGGCGAAATGTAGAGCTGCTCGATGGTCACGCCCGAAGCATTAACCAGCACGAACTCGGCGGAGACCGCAACCTGCGGGAGCGCGACCGATGCCAGGATCGCGGCCAGCGTCAAGCTGTGGGCACACCTGCTTCGCATGATCCCGGCGGATGCTGTCGTAACTTGAGGACGCGAATTTATGATCTGCGATCCACGTTGCAGAAATAAGACAGCGGGGCGTCATTCGCTCCGTTTCTCTAATCAGCCCTGATGGGAAATCAGATAAGATTTGTGCGCCCGACGTTGTGCGTCCGACATCGCGGCGCGACCGCCAGCCGGAGAATCAACTGCGGCCGTTTTCCCGACCCAAGTCTCCATCGGCCACTGATTCGACCGGTAAATCAGCCGCCGGATTGATCGGCGGGTCGCTTTCCTGATAATGCTGGGCTGCCGCATTGTATAAATCGGCCAACGGAGATCTGAGCATCTGGTATCCGGCGGCCATCGCCTGATAGTGATCGCCACGTTTGGTACGTTTGCGCGATTTTCCCGCGTGAGACTTTCCCGTAAGCAACTTTCGCACGATATCCTCCTTGCACCCCAATACATCTGGACAGTAATTGCTCTCGACCCGGATTGTTCCGCTCTAGTCTTGGACCGCCCAACGGTTTCTGCGGGCGGCAGATCGCCGCAGACATCACCTCTCACTCCTCGAACGCGCAGGGCTCACGCGCAATGTCGAGCTGCAGATGCGACACCACGACGTCGCCGCCGTGCGTAAAGCGCACCACATTGACGTGCCGGCATATTCGGGCGAGCCCGAATAATAGGCGGCGAGCAGCGCCGTTGCCGACCTTGGCGGCGCGGTTCCAATGGCCGAGCGCCACGTAATCGGCGCCGGTCGCCGCGATCTCGTCGTCGCCGATGAGCCAGCTCGGGCGCAGCCGCGTGCTGCGATCGGGCTGCGGCTGATAATGCCCGTGCGCCACCGCGATCTGCCAGCGCGTGCGGCGCGGACGTGCGGTCTCGAGCGGATTCATGTCGCAATAGTCGCGGTGGGCGCGGCCCCAGATCTCCAGGCCGAGATCGGGAAACAGCACCGCCTCCTCATGGGTGATGCCGAGCACGTGCAGGTTGTCGACCGCGGCCAGCCTCCCGTGGTGATAGACCGCGTCCGGCACCGCCGGGATCATGGTTGCCCGGCAGGATCACCACCGGCAAGCCGGCCGCCGCGATGACGTCGGCGGCGCGGTCGAGCAAATCTTGCGGCAGACGATGGCAATCGAACGTGTCGCCGGCCAGGATCACCATATCGGCGCCTGCGGCATGCGCCGCCGCAGCACGCAGGCGAGACCGGCCGTACCGTCGCCGCCGTGCAGGCGCGCGGTGTGGTCGTGGTCCACGTGCAGATCGGAACTGTGAGCGACAATTAGATCGCGGATGGGCGGTAAATTCTTAAGGGTCATTGCAGTGCTTGGAACGTCCGTTCAATCAACTTTTGTCCTTGCAATCAAGAAAACACGAGCAGGCGGACCTATTCCGCCTCCCTTGCGGTCCTTGAACGCCGTCGCAGAATGGCCCCGATCGCGCCGTAGTGCCATCCCGACTTTGCCCTTCTCGGATGATTGCCTCGCCGGAGTGAAACGTAGCCGTGTGGGGATGGTAGCATGAGTTCCGCCAACGATTATCGCATCAACGCCGAGGATTGTTTGCGCATGGCCCAACGGGCCTCGGACGACCGCGACCGGCCGCTCTGGGTCACGATGGCGCAATCCTGGCTCCGTTTGGCGGAGCATGCCGATCGCGTCAATCTCGTGCCCGAGGATCCGGCGGGCAACGCGGACCAGGAGAACGAGGGCACGACGCAAGCCGCGAACTGAAGGCATCCGGCGGCTGCGAGCGGCGGCCGGACAAATCTCACAGCGGCAGGTTGTCATGCCGGCGGGCCGGCATCTCCACCTTCTTTCCCCGCAGCATCGCCAGCGCCCGGGCGATGCGCGCCCGGCTCGCGCGCGGCATGATCACATCGTCGATATAGCCGCGCTCGGCGGCCGACGAACGGCGACAGGAAGCGATCCTCATATTCCTTGGTGCGTGCGGCGATCTTGGCCGCCTCCCCGATATCGGCCCGGAAGATGATCTCGACGGCGCCCTTGGCGCCCATCACGGCGATCTGGGCGGTCGGCCAGGCATAGTTGACGTCGCCGCCCACGTGCTTGGACGCCATCACGTCATAGGCGCCGCCGAACGCCTTGCGGGTGATCACGGTGACCAGCGGCACGCTGCATTGGCTGTAGGCGAACAGAAGCTTGGCGCCGTGCTTGATCAGGCCGCCGTATTCCTGGTCGGTGCCGGGCAGGAAGCCGGGCACGTCCACGAAGGTGACGATCGGAATGTCGAAGGCATCGCAGAAGCGCACGAAGCGCGCGGCCTTGCGGCTTGCATCGGAGTCGAGCACGCCCGCCAGCATCATCGGCTGGTTGGCGACAAAGCCGACCGTGCGGCCGGCGATGCGGCCGAAGCCGGTCACGATGTTCATCGCATAGGCCGCCTGGATCTCGAAGAAATCGCCCTCGTCGACGACCTTGTAGATCAGCTCCGTCATGTCGTAGGGCTTGTTGGGATTCTCGGGGATCAGGGTGTCGAGCGATTTCTCCTCGCGCTCGATATCGTCCTAGCGAGGGCCAGTGCGGCACGCCGGCCGCGCTGTTGGCCGGCAGGAAATCGATCAGCCGGCGCATCTGCAGCAGGCACTCGACGTCGTTCTCGTAGGAGCCGTCGGCGACGCCCGATTTGGTGGTATGGACGCTGGCGCCGCCGAGCTCCTCGGCGGTCACCACCTCGTTGGTCACCGTCTTCACCACGTCGGGACCGGTGACGAACATGTAGCTCGTGTCGCGCACCATGAAGATGAAGTCGGTCATGGCCGGCGAATAGACGTCGCCGCCGGCGCACGGGCCCATGATCACGGAAATCTGCGGAATGACGCCCGACGCATTACGTTGCGCTTGAACACCTCGCCGTAGCCGCCGAGCGCCGCCACGCCTTCCTGGATGCGCGCGCCGCCGGCGTCGAACAGGCCGATGATCGGCGCCCGCGCCTTCATGGCCAGATCCTGGATCTTGACGATCTTCTGGGCATGGGCCTCGCTCAGCGAGCCGCCGAACACGGTGAAATCCTTGGCGAAGGCGAACACCGTGCGGCCGTTGACGGTGCCCCAGCCGGTGACGACGCCGTCGCCGGGAATCTTGCTCTTCTCCATGCCGAACTCGGCCGAGCGGTGCTCGACGAACATGTCGAACTCCTCGAACGAGCCCTTGTCCATCAGGAGCTCCATGCGCTCGCGCGCGGTGAGCTTGCCGCGCTTGTGCTGAGCCTCGATGCGCGCGGCGCCGCCGCCGGCGCGGGCGCCGGCGCGACGATGCTCGAGCTTGTCCAGGATGTCCTTCATTTGGCGACCGCCTCCGCGCGGCGATTGAACGTCCATAGGCCCAGTCCGAAAGCCAGCATCAACAGCCCGCCGAGCAGGAAGGCGAGCGGGCTCGGGCCGAGCTTGTCGAACCATTGGGTGTAGAAATGGATGGCGCCGAACACCGCGACCACGTTGACGACCCAGCGCCGGCCCGGCATGCGTCGCCCAGATGCCGGTGATCAGGAGCGCCAGCGCCCAGCCCACGGAGAACAGCCAGGGCGGCAGCTCGACCACGGCCGCGGCGGCATCGGGAGGCTTGAGAAAGTCAGAAAGGGAGCGGATCGGGACCAGACGATCGCCCCACAGGGAGCCGATCCAAAATCCCAGATTGACCAGGAACACCGAGGTCCGCGCCGCCATCACGGCCAGGCGCTCGTAGTCGGATTTGAGTCGTTTCGAGAGATGGTAGGTTGCAAGTGCCAGCAGGCTGAAAAGCACCACCGTCAAGGTCGGCTCGGTGATGGAAAGCGCATAGGTGGCGTGCCAATAGCCGGTGCGGGCGCCGATGCAGCTCGCCAAGGCGAGGACGGCTGCGACCATCAGGAGGCCGCTGCGCGCCGCAATGGCGGTGCCCGTGAAAACCACGGTGACCAGGAGCAGCGCCCGCAGCGAGCCTTCATCGATCACCACGATGCCGCCGGCGAAGATAAGCGCTCCCACGCAGAGGCAGATCTGCGCCAACAAGGCCCACTGCTGCGAACGCGCGAGCACCAGGACCATGCCGAATGCGAGCACCGCGGCGCCCACCACCGCCGCCGTCAGCGGCTGCGGCACCAGCGCCACCGCGCCCACGCTGACCGCCGCAACCCCAAAGCCGATCAAGATGTTGAAGGCGAGCGAACCGGTTTCATGCGCTGCCAGCGCGCGGAGCTTGTCGAATTCGGCCTGGCTGATCTTGCCTTGCTCCAACAGCCTGGTGAGATCGAGCGTGACTTTCATCGGATTCTCCCCCTTGCCCGCCATTGCTCAGCTTGACCGAGCATAAAGCGGGCCGTCGGGTTGCGGAACCGGGCCATCTCTCGCACCTCCGGTTTATCCCACCCGGTGCAGATCGAGCACCATCGCGGCCGACTTCATCTCGGCGAAGCGCAACGCGCGCCGCGCCAGCTCGGGCTCGTCGCGTCCCCAAAAATCCATGTTCCAATCCTCGTCCACATGGGCCGCCGCCCAGGCCTCCTCGGCCGTGAGCCGCCCGGCCGCAACCGCGAGCGCGATCAGCGCGGAGCCGGTCAGCGTCGTGATCGCGTTGAGCGCGCCGAGCCGCCAGGGATCGCGCGGCATGGCGGCGCGCGCCGCCGCCAGCGCCGATGCGGGCTGCGGCGCGAAGCTTATTCCCGCGGCTGGCACAAAGCGGGCGCCCAGCGTCTCGCGCGCCCAATCAAGCAGCGGGTCCCACGCCTGCGCTTCGCGCGCGACCAGACCCGGCGGACCGGGCGCGCGATAGAGCAGCAGATCGGAAGCCAAGTATTTCTCGATCTCCGCCGCCACCGCAACGGGCGCATCGACGACACCGTCGATAATCGAATTGGCGAGGCGCGTGAGCGGCATGTTCAGCGGATCGATCAGCTCCTGCTGCGCGTTCCATTCGGCGGCGACCGCATCGGCAAGCGCGCGCGTGGGGACCGCGAGGATGTGCCGCGCCGGGGTGCGCACCGCGCGTCCGTCAAGGCGGATCGCAAAGCCGCCCGCGTCCGAGCTCACGCCCGTGTCGGGCGGCTGTGCGCTGTCCACATGCGCCTTCTGGTAGAAACGTCGCCGCAAATGCCGGCCCGCCGATCGCCGCACCGCTTCGGCCGGATCGAGCGGCGATTGCACAAAGATCTCTTCAAAAATATCGCGCATCGCATTTTTTCCGCGCAGATTCGGACGCCCTGCACTTCCCTCTCATAGCAGCTCGGGCGCCGTCTTCAGCCCACGCCAAAGCCCCGGCAAGCCCCGCTGCCGTGCAAGCTCCGGGCCGCGACCGATGGAAGCGGCAATGCAACCGGCACCCGGTAAAAACCTTTCTCTATTCAATGGCTTACCCCTATGGCACGACAATTCGCATAAAGATATCGTTAACTTATCCGCGCGACTGTTGCCGCCTTGCATCGCCGGAGAACCAGCGCCATCCAGACCCCTGTTATGAGGAATGGATCGGTGGTAATTGGGGTTCCGCTCTACTAACATCCCACCCGGATTCGGCGCCCAAGAAGCCGAACCATGGAGGGGGAGACCGGCCGACACCTGCTCGCGCGGGGTTCACCGTTCAGGGGCGCGACATGTGTGCGTGCACGAGGAGTCAATGAAACCCACCGACATCGCTGCACCTGATTATTTTCACAAGGTCGTAGATTGCCAATGGGCCTGCCCAGCGCACACGCCGGTGCCTGAATATATTCGATTGATCGCGGCCGGCCGCTATGGCGACGCCTACATGGTCAATTGGAAATCGAACGTCTTCCCTGGCATCCTCGGACGCACCTGCGACCGGCCCTGCGAGCCTGCCTGCCGGCGCGGGCGGGTCGAGAAGGACCCCGTGGCGATCTGCCGCCTCAAGCGCGTCGCCGCCGACTACAAGGACGATATCCGGGGACGGCTGCCGCGGCCCGCCCTCCACAAGAACGGCAAGCGCATCGCGCTCGTCGGCGGCGGCCCGGCATCGCTCGCGGTCGCGCGCGATCTCGCCCCGCTGGGCTATCATTGCACCGTGTTCGACCAGGATCCCAAGGCGGGCGGAATGATCCGCACGCAGATTCCGCGCTTCCGGCTGCCGGAATCCATCATCGACGAAGAGTGCAACTACATCCTCGATCTCGGCATCGAGTTCGTGGGCGGCAAGCGCATCGACAGCCTCAAGGGCCTCATGGCCGGGAACTGGGACGCGATCTTCGTCGGCTCCGGCGCGCCGCGCGGTCGCGAGCTCGAGATCCCGGGCCGCAAGGAAGCGGCGGCCAATATCCATATCGGCATCGATTGGCTGTCCTCGGTCTCCTTCGGCCATGTCACCAAGATCGGCCGCCGCGTCATCGTGCTCGGCGGCGGCAACACCGCCATGGACTGCTGCCGCTCCTCGCGCCGCCTCGGCGGCGAGGACGTCAAGGTCGTGGTGCGCTCGGGTTTCGAGGAGATGAAGGCGTCCCCCTGGGAGAAGGAGGACGCCATGCACGAGGACATCCCGATCCACAATTTCCTCGTGCCCAAGGAGTTCACCCACGACAACGGCCGCCTGACCGGCGTGCTGTTCGAGAAGGTGAAGGCGCAATACGACGCCAAGGGCCGGCGCAACCTGGTGCCGAGCGGCGAGCCGGACCAGCATTTCGCCTGCGACGACGTGCTGGTCGCGGTCGGCCAGGAGAACGCGTTTCCCTGGATCGAGCGCGATATCGGCATCGAATTCGACAAGTGGGACATGCCCAAGGTCGACCCCAGGACCATGGCGTCCACCCACCCCAAGGTCTTCTTCGGCGGCGACGCCGCCTTCGGGCCGAAGAACATCATCTGGGCGGTGGCCCATGCCCATGAGGCGGCGCTGTCGATCGACAAGCTGTGCCGCGGCGAGGACATCAACGACCGCCCGCTGCCGGCGGTCGAGATCTTCAGCCAGAAGATGGGCATCCACGAATGGAGCTACGACAACGACATCGCGCCCGACAAGCGCTACCGGGTGCCGCTGCGCGACAAGGTGGTGGCGCTGCGCGACATCAAGGCGGAGGTCGAGCTCGGCTTCGACCCGCAGCTGGCGCTGAAGGAAGCGCACCGCTGCCTCAATTGCGACGTACAGACCGTGTTCACCACCGCGGCCTGCATCGAGTGCGACGCCTGCGTCGACATCTGCCCGATGGATTGCATCACCTTTACGCAGAACGGCGCCGAAGCCGAGCTGCGCACCCGACTGAAAGCGCCGGCCAGCAACCTCACCCAGGACCTCTACGTCTCCGACGACCTCAAGACCGGACGCGTGATGGTCAAGGACGAGGATGTTTGCCTGCACTGCGGACTCTGCGCCGAACGCTGTCCGACCGGCGCCTGGGACATGAAGAAATACCTCATCGACATGACGCATGCGGATGACCTATGCCGAGTAGCAGCCCAATCAGCAGCGTGAACGACTTCGTCGTCCGCTTCGCCAACGTCAACGGATCCGGTTCAGCGAGCGCCAACGAGCTGTTCGCGCGCGCGGTGTTGCGCATGGGGGTGCCGGTCGCCCCGCGCAACATCTTCCCCTCCAACATCCAGGGCCTGCCGACCTGGTACGAGGTGCGCATCTCGGAAGCCGGCCATCTCGGCGCCCGCGGCGGCACCGATCTCATGGTGGCGATGAACCCGCAGACCTGGGACAAGGATGTCGCCGGAATCGAGCCCGGCGGCTATCTGCTCTACGATTCGACCAAGCCGATGCCGGCGGCGAAATTCCGCGACGACATCACCGTCATCGGCGTGCCGCTGACCGAGATCTGCAATCGCGAATACACCGATCCGCGCCAGCGCCAGCTGTTCAAGAACATCATCTATGTGGGCGCGCTGTCCGCGCTCCTCGACATGGACCTGGCCGAGATCGAGAAGCTGATCGGCGAGCAGTTCAAGTCCAAGGAAAAGCTGATCGGCGCCAACATCAACGCGCTCCACCTCGGGCGCGATTGGGCGCTCGCCAACCTGCAATGCCCGATCGGGCTGCGGCTCAAGCGCGCCAACGCGGTCGGCGACCGCATCTTCATCGAAGGCAACAGCGCCGCCGCGCTGGGCGCCGTCTATGGCGGCGCCACGGTCTGCGCCTGGTATCCGATCACGCCCTCCTCCTCGCTCGCCGACGCCTTCACCAGCTATTGCCGCCGCCTGCGCGTCGATCCCGAAACCAAGAAGAGCAAGGTCGCCATCATCCAGGCCGAGGACGAATTGTCCTCCATCGGCATGGTGATCGGCGCCGCCTGGAACGGCGCGCGCGCCTTCACCGCCACCTCGGGCCCGGGCATCTCGCTGATGCAGGAATTCCTCGGCCTCGCCTATTTCGCCGAGATTCCCGCGGTCATATTCGACGTGCAGCGGTCCGGCCCCTCGACCGGCATGCCGACGCGCACCCAGCAGGGCGACATCACGTCCTGCGCCTATGCGTCTCATGGCGACACCAAGCACGTGCTGCTGTTTCCGGAGGATCCCGCCGAAGCATTCGAGTTCGGCGCGCTGGCCTTCGATCTCGCCGACCGCTTGCAGACGCCGATCTTCGTCATGCTCGATCTCGACATCGGCATGAACCATCGCCTGTGCCGGGCGCTGAAATGGGACGACGCCCGCAAGTTCGATCGCGGCAAGGTGATGACGGCCGCCGATCTCGATGCCGGCAAGGATTTCGGCCGCTATCTCGATGTCGACGGCGACGGCATTCCCTACCGCACCTATCCGGGCACCCATCCGGTCAAGGGCTCGTATTTCACCCGCGGCACCTCGCGCGACCGCTATGCGCGCTACACCGAGGAAGCCGCGCCCTATGCCGACAACATGCAGCGGCTGTTGCGCAAGTTCGAGACCGCCAAGGACCTGGTCCCGCGCCCGCTGCAGGCCAATGGCGAAAAGCCGACCAAATACGGCGTCATCTATTACGGCTCGACCTCGCCGGCCATGGACGAGGCCATCCACATGATCGAGGCCCGCGGCCAGGCGCTCGACCGGCTGCGCGTGCGCGCCTTCCCGTTCCACTCGAGCGTGGCGAGCTTCCTCGCCGACCACGACTTCGTCTTCGTGGTCGAGCAGAACCGCGACGCCCAGATGCGCTCGCTCATCGTCAACGAATGCGGCGTCGATCCGGTGCGCCTCGTGCCGATCCTCAACTATGACGGCTCGCCGATGACGGCGCGCTTCATCGCCCGCGAGATCGGCGACGCCCTCGACGCCCTCAAGGTGACGCCGCTACGCAAGGTTGTGTCATGACCTATATCGTCAAGCCCAAGTTCCATCATCCGGCGCTGCCCAAGAACGCGCTCGGCTACACCCATCGCGATTATGAAGGCTCGATCTCGACGCTGTGCGCCGGCTGCGGCCACGACTCGATCTCGGGCGCCATCATCGAGGCCTGCTTCGAGCTCGACATCGCGCCGCATCGCGTCGCCAAGCTTTCCGGCATCGGCTGCTCGTCGAAGACGCCGACCTACTTTCTCGGCAACTCGCACGGCTTCAACTCGGTGCATGGGCGCATGCCTTCGGTGCTGACCGGCGCCAACCTCGCCAACCGCGACCTCATCTATCTCGGCGTCTCCGGCGACGGCGACTCGGCCTCGATCGGCTTCGGCCAGTTCGCCCATGCGCTCCGCCGCGGCGTGAACATGACCTATATCGTGGAGAACAACGGGGTCTACGGCCTGACCAAGGGCCAGTTCTCGGCCACCGCCGACCGCGGCTCGAAATCCAAGCGCGGCCTCGCCAACCCGGACAATGCCATCGATCTCGTCGCCATGGCGCTGCAGCTCGGCGCCACCTTCGTGGCGCGCTCCTTCTCGGGCGACAAGGAGCAGCTCGTGCCCCTGATCAAGGCCGCGATCGAGCACCAGGGCGCCGCCTTCATCGACGTGATCTCGCCCTGCGTCGCCTTCAACAATCACACCGGCTCGACCAAGAGCTTCGATTACGTGCGCGAGCACAACGAGGCGGTCAACCGGCTCGACTTCATCACCGGCCGGGCGCCGATCAAGGTCGACTACGCCCCCGGCTCGGTCCAGGTGGTCGAGCAGCACGACGGCTCCAAGCTCGCGCTCAAGAAGATCGCCGCCGACTACGACGCGCACGATCGCCTCGGCGCCATGAGCTTCCTGCAGCAGCACGCCGCCAAGGGCCAGATCGTCACCGGCCTCCTCTACGTGGACGCCGAGCCCGAGGACCTGCACCACAATTTCAACACCGTGGACGCGCCGCTCAACTCGCTCGGCGAGACGGATCTGTGCCCGGGCTCGGCGGTGCTGGAGAAGATCAACGCCAGCCTGCGGTGAGCCACAGGCCTCGGGTGGCAGCAGCGCCGTTATGAAACTGCAACCCAACGAAACCTCGCTGACGGGCGGTTGGCTCGTTCAACGCGGCCAAGCTCGTCTCGATGCCGTAAGCGAGCGAATCGAGTGGCTAATGTCCCACTGTTTGCAGAAGATTGCAGATAACGTACAATGCGGGGCTTGGGAAACGCTCTACAGAGACTTGGATGACGGCCGGTATTGGGAACGGACTTACCCACAAGGCGAAATGCACGGCGGTGGACCTCCCCAACTCAGATGCTTGACGCCCGAGGAAGCCAAGCAAACATATGGCACTCAGCTCTGAAAGTGGCTCAACCTGTAGGGTGGGCAAAGGCGCTCTTGGCGCCGTGCCCACGCAAGATCTCTCGGCAGATTGAGTTGCTCCGCGTGGGCAAGGCGGACCAAGGCCGGGGCATCAATCGAAGTCCAGCGGCCGCCTATGTCCACCGAGTCTGGCTGCGGAAGGGAAACGGCACCAGCACGACATCACCCAACTTAAAGGGCATCGCAGGCGTAGTCTTCCGGGTTGTTTCGGAGTTCCTGCCGGCGCGGAGCGAGCTGTTACGGAGGAGACCATCACATGAGATGGGTCGTGATCGTGTCGGCGGCGCTGAGCATCAGCCCTGCACTGGCAGCGCCAATCCATCTCGAGTGCAAGGGCCAAACCAACGTTTACGATAGGGGCATGTTTTCGCCTACCGAGGAAACCGTGTCGGTCACCCTCGACTTCGGCATTGGAAGCGTCACCGTCGGCAGCCGGGCCGGCACATGGACGGTTCCCATGGTCAATCGACCGAACGAGGATATGGTGACATTGGCGCACCGCGACGTCGGCGTGACCATGGGCTCGATCAATCGAATAACCGGGGTCGCTTCCTTCGGCTTTGCCACGGCCCCGGGGTTCGGCATTTTCAATGGCGTTTGTCAGCGCGCGCCCGAGAATCTATTCTGATTGAAAGCAGCGAGGCAACCCGGGCGGGCACAAGGCCCGCCCCTACTCTCCGCTCGGTCAGGAGCCAAACGCTCCCGCAGAATTCGGGCTTTGGCTGAAGCTCTGCAATCCCGGCCTCGACGTCAGGCCGCAAAGGCGACCTCGCCGGTCTCGAGCAGCGACTTGAGGTTCGACAGAACCTTCGGCCAGCCGCCGGACACTGCCTCGATGAACTTGCCGCCGGCCTCATCCTCGAGCTCGTGATGGATGGTGAGCTTGACCGCCTTGCCGCCGAAGTCCGGATAGTAGTCGGCCATCTCGATTTCCATCGTGCAGCGCGAATAGCCTTCCGCCTTCAGCTCCGGCTTGAACTCGTTGCGCCAGCGGATCACCAGCCGTCTTGGCGCGGCCGCTTCCAAAATTTCACCGGTGTCGGCCGTGCGGCCGTCCTCAAAGCTGAGACGCCATGGCGAGCCCGCCTTGAAATCGCTTTCGGCCGTCATCCCAAACCAGTATTTCCTGATCGTTTGCGGATCGGTCAGCGCCGCCCACACCTTCTCCGGCGTGGCGCGAATGTAGGTGATGTAAACGAACGTCGGCTTGCCCATGGTTACTCTCCTGTCCCTTCTTCCAACGCCCTCTTCATGTCGCTGAGGGCCTGAAGCCGCCCTCTTTCGAACTTGCCGATCCAGCGCTCGGCGATCTCGTGGATCGGCACCGGATTGAGGTAGTGCAGCTTCTCCCGCCCCCGCCGCACGGTCGCGACGAGATTGGCCTCTTCCAGAATCGCCAGATGCTTGCTGACTGCCTGCCGCGTCATGTCGAGACGCGCGCACAGCTGGTTCAAGGTCTGGCCGTTGTCGGCCCGTAACCGGTCGAGCAGCTCGCGGCGGCTTTCGTCCGCCAGCGCCTTGAACACTGCATCCATGCCTACAATATGCAACCTTTTGGTTGCCTGTCAAGGCCAAGTATGGTCATTGCAAGGAGCGAAGCAACGAAGCAATCAGAGCCTGGCTACTCCTCCGGCGCCTCGAGGATCGGGTCGTAGCGCGCCACCTCGAAGCCGAGCAAATTCCAGGTCTGCTGCATGTGGGGCGGCAGCGGTGCAGTGACGTCGATGGTGCCGCCGCGCGGATGCGGCACCACGATGCGCCGCGCCATCAGGTGCAGGCGGTTCTGCAGGCCGCCGGGCAGCTCCCAGTTCTCCTTCGAGAAATACTTCGGATCGCCTACGATCGGATGGTCGATATGGGCCATGTGGGCGCGCAGCTGATGGGTGCGGCCGGTGACCGGCTTGAGCGAGACCCATGAGAGCTGGCGCGCCGCGGTATCGACCACCGCATAATAGGTCACGGCGTGGCTCGCGCCCGCCTCGCCGTGGCGGGCGATGCGCATGATGCTCTCGTCCTCGCGCTCGTCCTTGGCGAGGTAGGTCGAGATGCGGCCCTGCTTGGGCTTGGGCACGCCGGCGACCAGCGCCCAGTAGATCTTGCGGGCGGCGCGGGTGCGAAACGTCTTGGCGAGCGCCGCGGCTGCAAAGCGCGTCTTGGCGACCAGGAGGCAGCCGGCGGTATCCTTGTCGAGCCGGTGCACCAGGCGCGGCCGCTCGCCCTTGGCATCGCGCATCACCTCCAGCATCAGGTCGAGATGGCGCGTGGTGCCGGAACCGCCCTGCACCGCCAGCCCCATCGGCTTGTTGACGACCAGGACATCGGCGTCCTCGTAGAGCGTGATCGACTTGAGGAAGGCGCGGGTCTCCTCATCGGCGGCGCTTTCCGGCGAGCGCGGGCGCGGCTCGTCGAGCCGCAGCGGCGGGATGCGCACCGCCTGCCCGGCCTGCAATCGATCCTTGGGCTGGGCGCGCTTGCCGTTCACCCGCAGCTCGCCTTTGCGGATGATGCGCTGGATGTGGGAGAACGAAAGCCCGGGAAAGCGCGCTTCGAGGAAACGGTCGAGCCGCATGCCGGATTCGTCCGCCGTGACCGCCACGGTCTGCACGCCGGTGCCAGTACCGGCCGGCGCGTTTTTCGTCTTGGTCTTCACCTCGGTCCCGGTCATGCCGCCACCGCGGTCGAGCCGCGTGAGCAGCGTGTCGAGACCCGCCGGATCGGCAAGCGTCAAGCCGAACGTGCCGGCTAGCAAATCGCGCAGCTCGGCCGGCGTCCGCAACTGCCGTCGCTCGGTTGCTCCGTCGAGGCGGTGCACCGTAAGCTCGAGGTTGCGCAGCGCGTAGCGGATGCCCGGAACCGGCCGCGCCACCACCAGGTTCGTGGTGAAATGCGATCCTGGAAAAGTCGACTGGTACCAATTCATGATTTCGTAGTCGACCTGGTATTGCTCCTGCAGGTCGAAGCGGTAGAGCGATTGCCAGGACCGCCCGATTGCCACCTGCAGCACGAAATCATCGCCGGTGCGCACGAGCCGAAACGGCTCATGCGGCGTCGGCTGCTCGCCCTCGAAATCCAGGCACAGCGGCGCGGTGGGGGTGGTGCCGCCGAATCCCACGTCCGCGATATGGCGTCGTCCATCGAGCTCGACGTCCAGCAGCATATGCGCGCGCGCCGTGACCGCGCCCTCGGGCGCGCCCCAAAGAACGCGGGCGCCAAGACCGCGCACGCGAAATCCGAGAGCTCTCAGCACATGCATGAACAGCAGGTTGTGCTCGTAGCAATAGCCCCCGCGGCCGGAGGAGACGAGCTTGTCCTCGATCGCGCCGGCATCGAGCCGGACCGGCCGGTTGAGCAGCGGGTCGAGATTCTCGAACGCGATCGCGGCCGGGTGAAGCCGAGCGAGCGCGTCAAGCGTGGCGCGGTCGGGCGCGGCGCGGCCACTAAAGCCGATCCTGCGAAAATAGGCATCGAGATCGATCATTCGTTGCGCTCGCGTCGAAGCTTTGCCCAATAGTCCAGCCGCTTGCGGATCTCGCGCTCGAAGCCGCGCTCGGGCGGATCATAGAACTGCCGGCGGCCGAGCGCCTCGGGGAAATAATCCTGGCCGGAGAACCCTTCCGGCGCGTCATGGTCGTATTGGTAGCTCTCGCCATAGCCCTCCGACTTCATCAGCTTGGTCGGCGCATTGAGGATATGCTTGGGCGGCAGCAGCGAGCCAGCCTCCCGGGCGGCCCGCATGGCGGCCCCATAGGCGAGGTAGGCGGCATTCGATTTGGGCGCGGTCGCCACATAGATCACGGCTTGCGCGATCGCCAGCTCGCCTTCCGGCGAGCCGAGAAAATCGTAAGCCTCCTTGGCCGCGTTGGCGACTATCAGCGCCTGCGGATCCGCCAGCCCGACATCCTCGACCGCCATGCGCACGACGCGGCGCGCCAGATAGAGCGGATCCTCGCCGGCATCCAGCATGCGGCACAGATAGTAGAGCGCCGCATCCGGATCGGAGCCGCGCACCGACTTGTGCAGCGCCGAGATCAGGTTGTAGTGGCTGTCCTGCTGCTTGTCGTAGATCGGCGCGCGCCGCTGCACCACCTCCTGCAGCTTGGCCGCATCGAAGACCTCATCCGGGCGGGCGGCGCGCCAGATCTCCTCGGCGAGCGTCAAGGCGGCGCGGCCGTCGCCGTCGGCCATGCGCATGAGCGAGGCGCGGGCTTGCGCATCGAGCGGCAGCGCCCTGCCCTCGATCTCCTCCGCCCGGTGCAGCAGCTGCTCGATGGCGGCGGTGTCGAGCGGTTTGAACACCAGCACGCGGGCGCGCGACAGCAGCGGGGCATTGAGCTCGAAGGAGGGATTTTCGGTGGTGGCGCCGACCAGCACGATGGTGCCGTCCTCCACCACGGGCAGGAATGAATCCTGCTGCGCACGGTTGAAACGGTGGATCTCGTCGACAAAGAGCAGAGTCCCGAGGCCGGTTTCGCGCCGGGCGCGAGCCTCGTCGAACACCTTCTTGAGGTCGGCCACGCCGGAGAAGATCGCCGAGATCTGCACGAAGTTGAGGTCGGTCGCCTCCGCGAGCAACCGCGCCACCGTGGTCTTGCCGGTGCCCGGCGGTCCCCAGAACACCAACGAGCCGAGCGTGCGCGTACCGAGCATGCGGGTGAGCGCGCCCTGCGGGCCGAGCAGATGGTCCTGTCCGACCACGTCGGAGAGGCGGGTTGGTCGCAATCTGTCGGCGAGAGGACGCGGCGCGCTGCGCTCGAGGCCGACGGCCGCGAACAGGTTGGGGCCGCCGCGCTTCGTCTTTGGGCTCATCCGCTCAACATTACCGACATCTGCTGGCCGCCGCGCATGATGGTGATGCGCCACACCCGGCTCTGCTGGCTGGCGGCCTTCTCCAGGTCGCGGGTCTTGGCGATCTTCTGATTGTTGACCGAGAGCACTAGGTCGCCGCGCATGAAGCCGAGGCTCTGCGCCGGCGAGCCTTCGGTCACCGCAGTGATGACCACGCCGTCGGTCGAGGGATCGAGCCGCAGGTCGTCGGCCAGGGCCGGCGACAGGTTGGAGACCTTGGCGCCCTGGAACGGCGAGCGCGCCGAGATCACCAGCTCGTCATGCGGCGTGTCCGGCAGCGGCTCGAGCGCGACCGTGACGGTGGCCTCCTTGCCGGAGCGCACGATACCGAGATGCGCGCTGCCGCCGAGCGATTTGGTCGCGAAGCGATAGTCGAAGGCGTTGGGATCCTCGACCTCCTGTCCGTCGATCGACGCGATCAGGTCGCCGACCTTGAGGCCGCCGCGGGCCCCCGGGCTCCCTGCCGTCACGCTCGCCACCAGCGCGCCGGTCGGGACCTTGACCCCGAGGCTCTCGGCGATCTCGGAGGTGACCGCCTGCAGCTTGGCGCCCAGCCACGGCCGCTTGACCGC
Source organism: uncultured Alphaproteobacteria bacterium (assembly GCA_963725185.1). Classification (GTDB taxonomy): domain Bacteria; phylum Pseudomonadota; class Alphaproteobacteria; order Rhizobiales; family Xanthobacteraceae; genus VAZQ01. The sequence goes on along the minus strand of CAVRXO010000005.1, from coordinate 196,294 downwards.
GCTGCCGCCGCCCTTGGCCGAGGCGACCACCACCTTGACCATGTTGGCCGGGATCGCGAAGCCTATTCCTTGCGATCCGCCCGAGCGCGAGAAAATGGCGGTATTGATGCCGACCAGCCGGCCCGAAGTGTCGACCAGCGCGCCGCCGGAATTGCCGGGATTGATGGCGGCATCGGTCTGGATGAAGAACTGATAGTCGGTGATGCCGACCTGCGTGCGCGCCACCGCGGACACGATGCCGTGGGTCACGGTCTGGCCGACGGCGAACGGATTGCCGATGGCGAGCACCACATCGCCGACCTGCAGCGTATCGGAATCGCTGAACTCGATGACCGGGAACCGCTCGCCCGGCGCCTTGAGCCGCAGCACCGCCAGGTCCGAGCGGGTGTCCTTGAGCACGATCTCGGCCTCGAACTCGCGTTTGTCCGACAGTGAGACCTTCACCTGGTCGGCGCCTTCGATCACGTGATTGTTTGTGACCACCAGCCCGCTTGCGTCCACCAGCACGCCGGAACCGAGCGAGCGCTGCACCTGCTCGCCGCCGCCCTGCGCGCCGAAGAAGCGCCGGAAGATCGGATCGTCGAGAAACGGGTTCTGCGCCGCGACGGTCTTGGCTGCATAGACATTGACCACGGCCGGGGCGGCGCGCTGAACGACGGGGGCATAGGACAGCCGGATCTCATTGAGCGAGCTCGGCACCCGGCGTTCCTGGGCGCTCGCCGCCGACAGCAACGAGGACAACAACAAGAGGGCAGAAGCGAGCGCAAGAAGCGGATGGCGGCGCGACGTCATGGAGCGGGATCCTCGGGCTGGTCCGAAAGCCCAGATATAGAGGCAACTCCGCGGCAAATGAAGGGCAGCAGCCCTGGCTCCGCAAGGCGCAATCGCCTTGGTCCGTGGGGCGCAATCGCTTTATTGCGCCATCAGCCTCGCGAAAGGGCGCAACGCGCGATCCACGAACTCGATCACCGCGATCGGCGCCGAATTGCCCTAGCTCCGTAGGGCGCAATCGCTTTATTGCGCCATCAGCCTCGCCAAAAGGCGCAACACCCGCGGCCCGCCAGGCGGCGCAATAAAGCGATTGCGCCCTACGCCGCGGCGGGGGCGGTCTCTTGGCCTTGCTTCTCTTGGGTCGGGCCGGAATCGAGGCCCTTGGCGGTCTCGTCGCGATCCACGAACTCGATCACCGCGACCGGCGCCGAATCGCCATAGCGAAAGCCAGCCTTGAGAACGCGCGTATAGCCGCCGTTGCGCTCCTTGTAGCGCGGCCCCAGCACCTCGAAGAGCTTCTTGACCATGGCGATGTCGCGGATCTTCGCCACCGCCTGCCGGCGCGCGTGCAGGTCGCCGCGCTTGCCGAGCGTGATGAGCTTCTCGACCACGGGGCGCAGATCCTTGGCCTTGGGCAGCGTCGTCACGATCTGCTCGTGCTTGATCAGCGCGGCCGCCATGTTGGCGAACATGGCACGGCGATGCTCGGCCGTCCGGTTGAATTTCCTATGAGCCTTGCCGTGACGCATCGCCTCACTCCTCTTCCATCTCTATTGCTCCGGCCGGGCGGCATTCCGGCCGGAACGACGCTTCGTAGATCAGTGCTCGGCAGATCAGTAGTGGTCCTCGAAGCGCTTGGCCAGCTCCTCGATGTTCTCCGGCGGCCAGCCCGGCACTTCCATGCCGAGATGAAGCCCCATCTGGGCCAGCACTTCCTTGATCTCGTTGAGCGACTTGCGCCCGAAATTGGGCGTGCGCAGCATCTCGGCTTCCGACTTCTGCACCAGGTCGCCGATATAGACGATGTTGTCGTTCTTGAGACAGTTGGCCGAACGCACCGAGAGCTCGAGCTCGTCCACCTTCTTGAGGAAGGCCGGGTTGAAGGCGAGGTCCGGAACGACGTCCGGCACCTGCTCCTTGCGCGGCTCCTCGAAATTGACGAAGACGTTGAGCTGGTCCTGCAGGATGCGCGCCGCGTAGGCGAGCGCATCGTCCGGCGTGACGGCGCCATTGGTCTCGATCGTCAGGGTGAGCTTGTCATAATCGAGGATCTGGCCCTCGCGGGTGTTCTCGACCTTGTAGGAGACCTTGCGCACCGGCGAATAGAGGCTGTCGACCGGAATGAGCCCGATGGGCGCGTCCTCCGGACGGTTGCGCTCGGTCGGCACATAGCCCTTGCCGGTATTGACCGTGAACTCCATCCTGATCTCGGCGCCCTCGTCGAGGGTGCACAGGACCAGGTCGGGATTGAGCACGACGATGTCGCCGACGGTCTGAATATCGCCGGCGGTGACCGTGCCGGGGCCCTGCTTCTTCACCACCATGCGCTTGGGACCTTCGCCCTGCATCCGGATGGCGATGTCCTTGATGTTGAGCACGATGTCGGTCACGTCCTCGCGCACGCCCGGGATCGAGGAGAACTCGTGCAGCACCCCGTCGATGTGCACCGACTGCACGGCGGCGCCCTGCAGCGACGACAGCAGGATGCGCCGCAGCGCATTGCCCAGCGTCACGCCGAAGCCGCGCTCCAGCGGCTCGGCGACCACGGTCGCCTCGCGCTTGGGATCGGTGCCGGCGGACACCTGCAGCTTGTTGGGTCTGATCAATTCCTGCCAATTCTTCTGGATCGTCACTTTGTCACCCATCGCGTTGAGCGGCGCGGCCCTGTTTCGCGCATCCCACTCCGCCCAGTGGGAAGATTCGGCGGCGGCGGACTCGTCGTTGGTCCGGCGGATGAGAGTATGGTCGGTCATACGCGGCGTCTCTTGCGCGGCCGGCAGCCGTTGTGCGGGATCGGCGTCACGTCGCGGATCGAGGTGATGGTGAAGCCGGAGGATTGCAGCGATCGCAACGCCAATTCGCGACCCGAGCCCGGCCCCGCCACCTCGACCTCGAGGGTGCGCATGCCATGCTCCTGCGCCTTCTTGGCGGCATCCTCGGCCGCCACCTGCGCCGCATAGGGCGTCGACTTGCGCGAGCCCTTGAAACCCATCGTGCCGGCCGACGACCACGCGATCGTATTGCCCTGCGCGTCCGTGATGGTGATCATCGTGTTGTTGAACGTGGCGTTCACATGCGCGACACCGGACGCAATGTTCTTGCGTTCGCGCTTACGGACGCGGGTAGCTTCTTTGCCCATTCTCGATTCCTTTCGCGGCCCGGCGCCGACTGGCGGAGCCCATCACCGGTCTCGGATCGCCCCGAGATCGACATTCGGTTGCGCTCGCCGGCATGACCGGCTTGCGCGGTAAGACTGCCCTCGCCCGGGACGGCTACTTCTTCTTGCCAGCAATCGCCTTGGCCGGGCCTTTGCGGGTGCGGGCATTGGTATGGGTGCGCTGGCCGCGGACAGGCAGGCCGCGGCGATGCCGCAACCCCCGGTAGCAGCCGAGGTCCATTAAACGCTTTATGTTCATGGAGGTCTCGCGCCGCAGATCCCCCTCCACAATATAGTCACGATCGATCACTTCGCGAATCTGCAGCACTTCCTGATCGGTCAGCTGAGCCACCCGTCGGGCGTCGGGAATCCCGACTTTACTCATGATTTCACTGGCCTTTTTCGGCCCGATTCCATGGATATATTGCAGTGCGATGATCACGCGCTTGTTGGTCGGGATATTGACGCCGGCGATGCGGGCCACGGTCCTTACTCCTGCTGCCGGCGCGGGAAATCGGCCGGCGGGTCATGATTTTCTGGTCCCAATTTCCCAGTCCCAGGTTTCCAATCCCCATGAATGGGTTAGTCTCAGGGGTTGGTCTCAAGCGATAACACGACACCCTCCCCGGTTTCCGGGGCCCGGCATCGTTTGAACTTCTCAGACTGGATGCTGGGCTTGTAAAGGATTTAAATGCCTCTCGTCAACCTCGGCGCGATTTGCTTTTTCGCAGCGTCGCCTTGCCCCGGGCGGCGGCCTTGCGGCCGGATCCTGCCGACGCCGCAACGCGGCCCGACCGTGCCGCGACCGGCTTCTTTCGTCCCCCGGCCTTTGCTGCCGTTGTGTGCTTTACGGCGGCCACCTTGGAGGTGGCATTCCTGCGCGTCGCCTTCTTGGCCGAGGCGCCATCCAGCGCCCGATCGATGGCGCTCGCCACTTCGGCTATCGGGGCCATGCCGTTGACCGATTTCAGCGCGTGCTGCGAGCGATAGTAATCGACCAGCGGCGCGGTCTGCTCCCGATAGGCTTCGATTCGCGTGCGCAGGACCTCGGGATTGTCGTCGGCCCGCAATGCCTCGCCGCGGGCCTTCGCCTCCGCCACCCGATTGGCGATCCGCTCTTGCAGGATATCGGCATCCACCTTGAGCTCGATCACCCCATCGAGCTTCATCCCCTTGGCGCCGAGCATGCGGTCGAGCGCAACCGCCTGCGGCACCGTGCGCGGGAAGCCATCGAGAATGAAACCCTTCTTGGCGTCGGGCTGATCGATGCGGTCGGCGACGATCGCCACCACCAATTCATCGGGACACAGCTTGCCATGCGCCATGATGTCCTTGGCGTGCTGGCCGACCGGCGTGCCGGCCGCCACCGCGGCGCGCAGCATGTCGCCGGTGGAGAGCTGTACGATGCCGTGTTTTTTTACCAAACGTTGCGCTTGCGTGCCCTTCCCCGCCCCCGGCGGGCCGAGCAGGATCAGCCTCATCTCCTCCGCCCCCTCAACTTTGAACGCTTGATCAGTCCCTCATACTGGTGTGCCAGCAAGTATCCCTGAATCTGGGCCACCGTGTCCATAGTGACGCTGACCACGATCAGCAGCGACGTGCCGCCGAAATAGAACAGGCCGGGCTGATAGTAGGTCAGGATCTCGGGGAATATGCATACCAGCGCCAGGTAGCCGGCGCCGATGCAGGTGATGCGCGACAATACGTAGTCGATGTATTCCGCCGTGCGCTCGCCCGGCCGGATGCCGGGAATGAAGCCGCCATGCTTCTTGAGGTTCTCCGCCGTCTCGGTCGGATTGAACACGATCGCCGTGTAGAAGAAGGCGAAGAACACGATCAGTCCCATGTAGAAGATCAGGAACAGCGGCCGTCCATGGCCGAGCTGGGAGGTGAGCGTGATGAACCAGTCGGGCCCCCCGCCGGCGTTGAAGTTGGCGACCGTCGCCGGCAGCAAGAGCAGCGAGGATGCGAAAATCGGCGGGATCACGCCCGACGTATTGAGCTTCAGCGGCAGATGCGAGGATTGGCCCTCGAACATGCGATTGCCGACCTGCCGCTTGGGATACTGGATCAACAGCCGGCGCTGGGCCCGCTCCATGAACACGATGAAGGTGATCACGGCCACCGCCACCACCACGATGGAAAGGATGAGGATGCCCGAAAGCGCCCCCTGACGCCCGAGCTCGAGCGTTTGCGCGATCGCGGAGGGCAGCCGCGCCACGATGCCCGACATGATGATCAGCGAGGTGCCGTTGCCGATCCCGCGTGCCGTAACCTGCTCGCCGAGCCACATCAGGAAGATGGTACCGCCGGTGAGCGTGATGACGGTCGAGATGATGAACATCGGGCCGGGCTCGCTGACCACGTTGCTCGATCCTTCAAGCCCGATCGCGATGCCATAGGACTGAAAGGCCGCCAGGACCACCGTCAGGTAACGGGTGTACTGGTTCATCATCTTGCGGCCCGATTCGCCCTCCTTCTTGAGCTGCTCGAGGGTGGGCGACACCGTCGTCATCAGCTGGATGATGATGGAGGCCGAGATGTAGGGCATGATGTTCAGCGCGAAGATCGCCATCCGCTGGATGCCGCCGCCAGCGAACATGTTGAACATGCCGAGGATGCCGCTGGCCTGGGTCTGGAACACCTGATCCCAGATGTTCGGATCGATCCCGGGCAGCGGAATATAGGTGCCGAGCCGATAGACCAGGAGCGCCCCCAGGGTGAACCAGATGCGCTTCTTCAGCTCCTCGGCCTTGGCCAGCGCCGAGAAATTGAGATTGGCTGCAAGTTGTTCCGCTGCTGAGGCCATGGTCCCGAAGCTCCGCTTGCCGCCCCCTGACGGTTTCCGACCTATATAGGGATCAGGCGGCTTGTTCGCCCGTCTCGCGCGCCGGTGCCAGAATCGTGACCGAGCCGCCGGCCTTCTCCACCGCCTCGACCGCGGGCTTGGAAGCGCCCCATACCGAAAGTGCGATCTTGGCCTTGAACTCGCCCATTCCAAGCACCCGCACTCCGCCCTTGGCGCGCCTGAGCACCCCGGCCTTGACCAGTGCCGCGCTGTCGATGGTGGCATTGGGATCGAGCTTGCCGGCATCGATTGCCGCCTGGATGCGGCCCAGATTGACCTCGTTCAACTTAAGCGCGAACGAGGTGTTCTTGAAGCCGCGCTTGGGCAGGCGCCGATGCAGCGGCATCTGGCCGCCTTCGAAGCCTTTGATGCGCACACCCGAGCGCGCCGTCTGGCCCTTGCCGCCGCGGCCGCCGGTCTTGCCGGAGCCGGAACCGATGCCACGGCCGATGCGCGAACGCTGCTTGCGCGCGCCCGGCCGATCCGAAAGTTCATGCAGCTTCATCGCAGGGTCCTCGTTGTCTCCGGATCACGTCCGCGGCCGAGGCCTGCAGCCTTTGGCCGACGCAGGCGCGAGCCGCCCGCCGGTATGAATTCCTATTCCTTGCCGACCACGCGCACGAGATGCCGGATCTTCGCGATCATGCCGCGGGTCTGCGGCGTGTCGGGCACCTCCGCCGTGCGCCCGATCCGGTTGAGCTTGAGCCCGATCAGGGTCTCGCGCTGGGTATGGTGGCGGCGAATGGGGCTGCCGATCTGTTGGATCTTGATCACGCTGTCGGACTTGCTCATGTCGGCCTCCCGGCTCGCCTGTTCGAAATATTACTCGGCGACCTGCTCGGCATCGCCCTCGCGGCGGCGCGCCTGCAGGGTCGACACTTTGATGTTGCGGCGCGCCGCGACCGAGCGCGGCGAATCCTGGCGCTTGAGCGCATCGAAGGTCGCCCGCACCATGTTGTAGGGGTTGGACGAGCCCATCGATTTCGCCACCACGTCCTGCATGCCCAGCGTCTCGAACACCGCGCGCATCGGGCCGCCGGCGATGATGCCGGTGCCGGGAGGCGCCGCGCGCAGGAAGACCTTGCCGGCGCCGTGGCGCCCGGCCACGTCGTGATGCAGCGTGCGCCCCTCGCGCAGCGGTACCCGGATCAGGCTGCGCTTGGCGGCTTCCGTCGCCTTGCGGATGGCCTCCGGCACCTCGCGCGCCTTGCCGTGGCCGAAACCGACCCGTCCCTTCTCGTCGCCGACAATGACGAGCGCGGCGAATCCGAAGCGCCGGCCGCCCTTCACCACCTTGGCCACACGATTGATGTGGACCAGCTTGTCGGTGAATTCGCTCTCTTCCCGCTCGCGTTCACGTGCCATAAGGATGTTCCATTCGAGGTTCCGTTTCGCGCGGGCCCGGGCCCGGCATGTCCGCTAGAACTTGAGGCCGCCTTCGCGTGCCGCCTCCGCAAGCGCCTTGACGCGTCCGTGATACCGGTAACCGCCGCGGTCGAAGACCACATCCGTGACGCCCTTGCCGAGCGCGCGCTCGGCCACCAGCTTGCCGACCGCCTTGGCGGCACCGATATCGGCGCCGGTCTTGAGGTTTCCGCGCATGTCCTTCTCGATCGACGAGGCGGCCGCGAGCGTCTCGCCTTTTTCATCGTCGATGATCTGAGCGTAGATATGCTTGGAGGAGCGGAATATCGAAAGCCGCGCCCGGCTGCCGGCGGCGCGCCTGATGGTTCGGCGCACCCGCGCCGTCCGCCGCTCGCCCCGGTCCTTGACTGTCGCCATCGTCGGCTCCTATCGCCTGCGCAACTCTAAGGTCCCACCCTACCCTCGCCCGCCTGCGGGGAAAGGAAAGAAGGAGGGCGTTGTGATTACTTCTTCTTGCCCTGCTTGCGGAAGATGAACTCGCCCGCGTATTTGATGCCCTTGCCCTTATAGGGTTCGGGCGGCCGGTAATCGCGGATATTGGCCGCGACCTGGCCGACCTTCTGCTTGTCGATGCCGGTCACCACGATCTCGGTCGGCCTCGGGGTGACAACCGTGATGCCGTCGGGAATCGGGTGCACGATGTCGTGGCTGTAGCCGAGCGCGATCTGCAGGTTCTTGCCCTGCACGCTCGCCCGATAGCCGACGCCCGTGATCTCGAGCCGCCGCTCGAAACCCTTGGTGACGCCGGTCACCAGATTGGCGACCAGCGCCCGCGAGGTGCCCCACAGCGCGCGCGCCAATTTGGTCTCGTTGCGCGGATCGACCGTGATCCCGCCGGCGTCCAGCTTGGCACTGACGTCGCCATGCAGCACGAGCTGCAATGCGCCCTTGGGGCCCTTCACCTTGACGGTTTGGCCCTCGACATTGGCGGTGACCCCAGCCGGAATGACGACCGCTTTTTTTCCGACTCGCGACATGGTTCTGGTCCGTTTCGCTCTATTCCGTTTGCATCAACGCAACTTCACCGGCGCCCGCTCTAGAACACCGTGCAGAGGATCTCCCCGCCGACATTGGCGTCGCGGGCATCATGGTCCGCCATCACGCCCTTGGGCGTGGACAGGATAGCGACGCCGAGGCCGTTATTGACCCGCGGCAGAGCCTTCACCGAGGCATAGACGCGCCGCCCGGGCTTCGAGACGCGGGAGATTTCCCGGATCACCGGCTCGCCGTCGAAATATTTCAGCTCGATCTCGAGCTCCGCATGTCCGTTCGAATGCTCCACCGCCGCATAGCCGCGGATGAAGCCCTCGCTCTTGAGGACGTCGAGCACGTTCATGCGCAGCCGCGAGGAAGGCGTCGACACCTTCGGCTTGCTGCGCATCTGCGCATTGTGAATGCGTGCGATCATATCGCCGAGCGGATCGTTCAAGGCCATCGCTCGATGCTCCTACCAGCTCGACTTGACCAAACCCGGGATAAGGCCTTTCGAGCCGAGATCCCGCAGCGCGATGCGGCTCATCCGCAGCTTGCGGTAGAACGCCTTCGGGCGGCCGGTGATCTCGCACCGGTTGTGGATGCGCGACGGCGAGGAATTGCGCGGCAGCTCCGCAAGCTTGAGCGTCGCCGCAAAGCGCTCCTCGGTAGGCCTGTTCTTGTCGCGCGCGATCGCCTTCAGCCGCGCCCGCCGGCCCGAGAATTTCTTGGTCAGCCGGCGCCGCCGGCCGTCTTTCTCGATCGAGCTCTTCTTCGCCATTCGGGTCTCCTGATGTTCCGCGTTTGAGGACCTAAGGCCTCACTGCCGGAAGGGAAAGTGGAACGCGGTCAGCAGCGCGCGCGCCTCGGCGTCGGTCTTCGCGGTCGTGCAAACCGTAATATCCATGCCCCAGATGTCGGTCGCCTTGTCGTAGTCGATCTCCGGGAAGACGATGTGCTCCTTGATGCCCAGCGTGTAGTTGCCGCCGCCATCGAAGCTCTTGGGGTTGAGGCCGCGGAAATCGCGCACGCGCGGCAGCCCGATATTGATCAGGCGATCGATGAACTCGTACATGCGGGCCTTGCGCAGCGTCACCTTGCACCCGATCGGCTGGCCGTCGCGCACCTTGAAGGTGGCGATCGACTTGCGCGCCTTGGTGATCACGGCCTTCTGCCCGGCAATCAGGCCGAGATCGGCGGCCGCCTGCTCGACCTTCTTGCGGTCGTTGACGCCCTCGCCGATGCCCATATTGATGACGACCTTTTCCAGCACCGGAACCTGCATCCCGTTCTTATAGCCGAACTGCTCGGCGAGCTTCTGGCGCACCACCTCGTCGAAATACGTCTTCAGTCGCGGCGTGACGCGCTCTTCCGGCTGGCGAGCCTCCGCAGCCTGCTCGGCGCCGGCCTCTGCCTTCTCGCTCTTGGGAGCCTTCGCCGCCTTCGGCGTCTTCTCACCGCCCTTAGCCTTGCCGCCCTTGGCGTCGGGCTTGGCGGCGCGATCCGCCTTTTCAGGCTTCTTGCTCTCGGCCTTGTCTTTCTTGTCAGCCATCGATCTCAACTCCCGAGCGCTTCGCCACCCGCACCTTTCGCCCGTCCGGCAACACGCGGAATCCGACCCGCGTGGGCTTGCCGTCCTTGGGGTCGGCCAGCGCCAAGTTCGACAGGTGCACCGTCGATTCCTTGCTGATGATGCCGCCCTCCTGCGCCGCCGTCTGCCTCTGGTGGCGCTTGACCATATTGATGCCGCGCACGAGCGCGCGGCCCTCGCCGGGACGCACCTCGATCACCTCGCCGCGGCGGCCCTTGTCGCGGCCGGTGCGCATGATCACGGTGTCGCCCTTCTTGATCTTGGCCGCCATCACAGCACCTCCGGCGCCAGCGAGATGATCTTCATGTGGTTCTTGGCACGCAATTCGCGCGGCACCGGGCCGAAGATGCGGGTGCCGACCGGCTCCATCTGCGGGTTGATCAGGACCGCCGCATTGCGGTCGAACCGGATGACCGAGCCGTCGGCCCGGTGGATGTCCTTGCGCACGCGCACGACCACCGCCTTCATCACCTCGCCCTTCTTCACGCGGCCGCGCGGGATCGCCTCCTTCACCGACACGACGATGACGTCGCCGATGGTGGCGTATTTGCGCTTGGAGCCGCCCAGCACCTTGATGCACATGACGCGGCGCGCGCCCGAATTGTCGGCCACATCGAGACTGGTCTGCATCTGGATCATGTTGGTGCACTCGCAATTGTTTAAGGCGCGCTCGGCGCTTACGCGCTCGGCGCTGACACGACTTTCTTTTTCTTCTCGCCCTGGATCACTTCCCAGCGCTTGAGCTTCGACAGCGGGCGCCGCTCCTCGATCCAGACCAGGTCGCCCACCGAGAACTCGTTCTTCTCGTCGTGGGCGTAGTATTTTTTCGAGCTTCGCACCGTCTTCTGGAGCATGGGATGCGTGTAGCGGCGCTCGACCCTCACGATGACGGTCTTGTCTTGCTTGTCGCTGACCACGACGCCATGGAGCGTGCGCTTCGGCATCTCGATCCTCTATTTCGCTTTTGCGCGCGCGAGGCGCTTGGGTTTGATTGACGCGGCCGCGCCGGGCTGGGCGGGACGCTTCTGCGTCGCGACCGTCTTGATGCGCGCGATGTCACGACGCACCTGCCGCACCCGCGAGGTGTTCTCCAGCTGCCCGGTCGCTCGCTGAAAGCGCAGGTTGAACTGCTCCTTCTTGAGCTTGAGCACCTCGTCATCGAGCTGGTCGATGGTCATGGCCCTGAGATCGTCGGGTTTCATGGTCGGTTCCTGACAACTATTCCGCAATGCGCTCGACGAAGCGCGTCTTGATCGGCAGCTTGGCGGCCGCCAGCGTCAGCGCCTCGCGCGCCAGGGCGAGCGGTACGCCGTCGATCTCGAACAGGACGCGGCCCGGCTTGACGCGGGCGACCCAGAACTCGGGCGCACCCTTCCCCGATCCCATGCGCACCTCGAGCGGCTTCTTCGACACCGGCACATCCGGAAATACCCGGATCCATACCCGGCCGGAGCGCTTCATGTGGCGGGTCAGCGCCCGGCGCGCGGCCTCGATCTGGCGCGCCGTGACCCGTTCGGGCTCCACCGCCTTGAGACCATATTGGCCGAAGGCGAGCGTGGCGCCCGAAGTCGCAAGACCGCGGATGCGGCCCTTGTGCGCCTTGCGGAACTTCGTGCGCGTCGGTTGCAGCATGGCAGTTCGCCTTTCTCAATCCAATTCCATCGAGGCTTCAGGCCGCGTCGCGACGCGGACGCCCGGCATCGCCTTCGGCCATCTTCTTGTCCTGCGCCATCGGATCGTGCTCCAGGATCTCGCCCTTGAAGATCCAGACCTTGACGCCGCAGGTCCCATACGTGGTGAACCCGGTGGCAACCCCGTAGTCGACATCCGCCCGCAGCGTATGCAGCGGCACGCGGCCTTCGCGGTACCATTCCATGCGCGCGATCTCGGCGCCGCCCAGCCGACCCGAGCAGTTGATGCGGATGCCGCCGGCGCCCAGCCGCATGGCCGACTGCACCGCGCGCTTCATGGCGCGCCGGAAGGCGACCCGGCGCTCGAGCTGCTGGGCGATCGATTCGGCGACCAGCTGCGCGTCGAGCTCCGGCTTCCTGATCTCGACGATGTTGATGACGACGTCGGAATCGGTGAGCTCGGCGACCTTCTTGCGCAGCTTCTCGATGTCGGCGCCCTTCTTGCCGATCACCACGCCGGGGCGCGCCGACTGGATGGTGACGCGGCATTTCTTGTGCGGGCGCTCGATGACGATCTTGGAGACCGCCGCCTGCTTGAGCTGCTTCATCAGCTCCGCGCGAATCTTGATGTCTTCGAGCAACAGCCGCCCATACTCGTTCTTGCCGGCATACCAGCGCGAATCCCAGGTGCGGTTGATGCCGAGCCGCAGCCCGATCGGATTGACCTTCTGACCCATCGGTCCTCTCTCTCCTGCCTCAAACCTTTGCCTCGACCTCACGCACCACGATCGTGAGGTTCGCGAACGGCTTGAAAATCCTTCCCATGCGGCCGCGGCCGCGCGGGTGGAAACGTTTGATGACGAGCGCCTTGCCCACATGCGCCTCGGCAACGACCAGATCGTCGACGTCGAGATCGTGGTTGTTCTCCGCATTGGCGATCGCGGATTGCAGGCACTTGCGTACGTCCCCCGCGATCCGCTTGCGCGAAAATTCGAGGTCGGCCAGGGCGGCGGCGACTTTCTTGCCGCGAATCAATTGCGCCAGCAGATTGAGCTTCTGCGGGCTCACCCGCAGCATGCGGGCGACTGCCTTGGCCTCGGTATCGGCGAGGCTTCGTTCGCGCGCTTTCTTGCTCATCACGCTATCCCTTGGCTCAGCTGGAGGTCGAAGGTGCCGAGGACGCCGGGCCTGCACCGGGGCCGGAGCTACGCTTCGCCTTGCGATCGGACGAGTGGCCGTAGAAAGTGCGGGTCGGCGCGAACTCGCCGAACTTGTGGCCGACCATCTCTTCCGTCACCATCACCGGAATGTGCTTTTGCCCGTTGTAGACGCCGAAGGTCAGCCCGACGAACTGCGGCAGTATCGTCGAGCGCCGGCTCCACATCTTGATCATTTCATGCCGGCCCGAAGAACGGGTCTTCTCGGCCTTCTTGAGAAGATAGCCGTCGACGAACGGGCCCTTCCAAACCGATCGCGCCATGATGCGTTCCTATTTCTTCTTCCGCACGTGGCGGCTCGCAATGATGAACTTGGTGGTGGACTTGTTCTTGCGGGTCTTCTTTCCCTTGGTCGGAAAGCCCCACGGCGTCACCGGATGACGGCCACCAGAGGTGCGGCCTTCGCCGCCGCCATGGGGATGATCGATCGGATTCATCGATACGCCGCGGTTGTGCGGCATGCGGCCCAGCCAACGCTGGCGGCCGGCCTTTCCGATCGAGATATTCATGTTGTCCGGATTGGAGACCGCCCCGATGGTGGCCATGCAGCGGCCGTGCACCAGGCGCTGCTCGGCCGAGTTCAAGCGCATGATGACGTAGTCCTGGTCGCGCCCGACGATCTGGGCGTAGGTGCCGGCCGAGCGCGCGATCTGGCCGCCCTTGCCCATCTTGAGCTCGATATTGTGCACGATGGTGCCGATCGGGATGTTGCCGAGCGGCATGGCATTGCCCGGCTTCACGTCCACGTGCTCGCCCGCCACGATCGTATCGCCCACCGCCAGCCGCTGCGGCGCCAGGATATAGGCGAGCTCGCCGTCCTGATACTTGATGAGCGCGATGAAGGCCGTGCGGTTGGGATCATATTCGATGCGCTCGACCGCGGCCGGCAGCATCGAACTTGCGCCGCTTGAAATCGATCGTGCGATAGGCCTGCTTGTGGCCGCCCCCGCGGAAACGCACGGTGATGCGGCCATTGTTGTTGCGGCCGCCGCTCGAATGCTTGCCCTCGGTAAGGGTCTTGACCGGCTTGCCGCGATAAAGGCCGGAACGGTCGACCTGCACCAGCTGGCGCTGGCTCGGGGTGACGGGGTTGTAGGTCTTGAGTGCCATCGTCGCGTTTCCTTACAGACCCGTCGTCACGTCGATCTTGTGGCCCTCTTGCAGGGTCACGATCGCGCGCTTGGTGGGCGACTGCTCGCCGACGCTGCCGCGCAAAGCCTTCACCTTGCCCTTGCGGATGTGGGTATTGACGCTCTTGACCTTGACGTCGAAGAGCTTCTCCACCGCTTCCTTGATCTGCGGCTTGGTCGCGCCCTTGGCCACCTTGAAGACGACCTGGTTGTGCTCCGAGGCAATGGTCGCCTTCTCGGTGATGGCCGGCGAAAGGATCACGTCGTAATGGCGCGGATCGGTGGTGGTCATGCGAAGCGCGCCTCCAACGCGGTGAGCGCTGCCCGGGTCAGGACCAGAGTGTGTCGCCGCAGGATATCGTAGACGTTGATGCCCTGAACCGGCAGCACGTCGATGTCCGGGATGTTGCGGGCGGCCAGCGCGAAATTGGCGTCGACCGCGGCGCCGTCGATGATGAGCGCATTGGTCAGGCCGAGATGGGCGAGATGCTGCTGCAAGGCCTTGGTCTTGCCGTCCTTCACCGAGGTATCCGCCAGGACGATGATGCCGCCGTCCTTGGCCTTGGCGGAGAGCGCGTGCTTGAGCGCCAGCGCGCGCACCTTCTTGGGCAGGCCGATGGCATGGCTGCGAACCACCGGGCCGAAGGAACGGCCGCCGCCGCGGAACAGGTTCACCCGCGCCGAGCCGTGGCGGGCCGATCCGGTGCCCTTCTGCCGGTACATCTTCTTGCCGGTGCGGGCGATGTCGGCCCGGCCCTTGACGGCGTGGGTGCCGCGCCGGCGCTTGGCGAGCTGCCAGGTGACGCAGCGGTGCAGAATGTCCGCACGCGCCTCCAGGCCGAAAATCGCGTCGGGCAGGTCGACCGAGCCGGCCTCCGTGCCCTCGAGCGTCGTGACCTTCAGTTCCATGTCACGCCCCCTCGTTCGCGGTCGGTTGCGCCGGTGCGGACTCCGGCTTCTCGGCAGCCGGCGCGGCATCGGGCAGCCGGAACTTGCCGGGCGTCGGCACATCCTTCGGCAATGCCTTTTTGATCGCATCGCGCAGCGTGATCCAGCCGCCCTTGGCGCCCGGCACCGCGCCCTCGACCAGGACGAGGCCGCGCTCGACGTCGGTCATCACCACCTTGAGATTGAGCGTGGTGACGCGATCGACGCCCATGTGACCGGCCATCTTCTTGTTCTTGAACGTCTTGCCCGGATCCTGGCGGCCGCCGGTCGAGCCGTGCGACCGGTGCGAGATCGAAACGCCGTGGGAGGCACGCAGGCCGCCGAAATTCCAGCGCTTCATCGGTCCGGCAAAGCCCTTGCCGATCGAGGTGCCGGTGACGTCCACGAATTGGCCGACGACGAAATGATCGGCCGTGATCTCCGCGCCGACCGGGATGAGCTCGTCCTCTCCCACCCGGAACTCCGCCAGCTTGCGCTTGGGCTCGACCTTGGCGGCGGCGAAATGGCCGCGCTCGGCCTTGCTGACACTGCCGACGCGGCGGGTGCCCGAGCCGAGCTGGAGCGCCACGTAGCCGTCCCTGTCCTTGGTGCGGTGGGCGACGACCTGGCAATTCGCCAACCGCAGCACAGTCGCCGGCACGTGCTCGCCCGCGTCGGTGAAGACCCGCATCATTCCGACCTTCTGTGCAATCACCCCGGAACGCATTGTCGTGATCCTTCCCCTCAACCTTAGAGCTTGATCTCGACGTCGACGCCGGCGGCCAGATCGAGCTTCATCAGCGCGTCCACCGTCTGCGGTGTCGGATCGACGATATCGAGCAGTCGTTTATGGGTGCGCATCTCGAACTGCTCGCGGCTTTTCTTGTCGACGTGCGGCGACCGGTTGACCGTGAACTTCTCGATCTTGGTCGGCAGCGGGATCGGCCCGCGCACCTGCGCGCCGGTGCGCTTGGCGGTCGCCACGATCTCACGGGTCGACGCATCGAGAATTCGATGATCGAACGCCTTGAGCCGGATGCGGATATTCTGGCCGTTCATTGTGGTGCCGCCTATTTCAGCCGTTCTGTTGGACCCGCGAACAGCGAGTAGCGAGTAGCGAATAGAACCGTATCGCCGCCACTACTCTCTCATTCGCTCTCTTCCCTATTCGCCATTCGCCATTCGCAATTCGCTATTCGCCCACTTACTCGACGATGCTCGCCACCACGCCGGCGCCGACCGTGCGGCCGCCCTCGCGGATGGCGAAGCGCAGCTTCTCCTCCATGGCGATCGGAACGATCAGCGTGACCTCCATGGAGATATTGTCTCCCGGCATCACCATCTCGGTGCCCTCCGGCAACGTCACCACGCCGGTCACGTCGGTGGTGCGGAAGTAGAATTGCGGGCGATAGTTGGTGAAGAACGGGGTGTGGCGGCCGCCCTCCTCCTTGGTCAGGATATAGGCCTCGGCCTTGAACTTGGTGTGCGGCTTCACGCTGCCGGGCTTGCACAGGACCTGCCCGCGCTCCACCTCCTCGCGCTTGGTGCCGCGCAAGAGGCAGCCCACATTGTCGCCCGCCTCGCCCTGATCCAGCAGCTTGCGGAACATCTCGACGCCCGTCACCACGGTCTTCATCGTCGGCTTGATCCCGACGATCTCGACTTCCTCGCCCACCTTGATGACGCCGCGCTCGATACGGCCGGTCACCACGGTGCCGCGGCCGGAGATGGAGAACACGTCTTCGACCGGCATCAGGAACGGCTGATCCTTCGGACGCTCGGGCTGCGGAATGTAGTCGTCGACCGCCTTCATCAGCTCGAGGATCGCGTCATGGCCGAGCTTGGGGTCCTTGCCTTCGAGCGCCATCAAGGCCGAGCCCTTGATCACCGGGATCTTGTCGCCGGGAAAATTGTATTTCGACAAGAGCTCGCGCACTTCGAATTCGACCAGCTCGAGGAGCTCGGGATCGTCGACCATGTCGACCTTGTTGAGGAACACGACCAGCGCCGGCACGCCGACCTGGCGCGCCAGCAGGATGTGCTCGCGGGTCTGCGGCATCGGTCCGTCCGCCGCGCTCACCACCAGGATCGCGCCGTCCATCTGCGCCGCGCCGGTGATCATGTTCTTCACATAGTCGGCATGCCCGGGGCAGTCGACGTGGGCGTAGTGGCGGGCCTGGGTCTGATATTCGACGTGCGCCGTCGCGATCGTGATGCCGCGCGCCTTCTCTTCCGGCGCCTTGTCGATCTGGTCATAAGCCGTGTAGGTCGCGCCGCCGGTCTCTGCCAAAACCTTGGTGATCGCCGCCGTCAGCGACGTCTTGCCATGATCGACATGCCCGATCGTGCCGACATTGCAATGCGGCTTCGTCCGTGCAAACTTTTCTTTGGCCATGGGACTCTCCGTTCGTCCTCCGGGGATTGCGGTAGCTCAAGCTTCAGGCGAACTTCGCCTGAATTTCGGCTGCGATCGCTCTAGGCACCTCGGCATAGTGATCGAACTGCATGGTGAAGGTGGCGCGCCCCTGACTCATCGAGCGCAGGTTGTTGACATAACCGAACATGTTGGCGAGCGGCACCATGGCGTTGACCACGACGGCATTGCCGCGCATGTCCTGGCCCTGGATCTGGCCGCGCCGCGAGTTGAGATCGCCGATCACCGCGCCGGTATAGTCCTCCGGCGTCACGACCTCGACCTTCATGATCGGCTCGAGCAGGACCGGGCCGGCCTTGCGCAGCGCCTCCCGCAAGGCGGCGCGCGACGCGATCTCGAACGCGAGCGCCGAGGAATCGACGTCGTGATAGGCGCCGTCGATCAGCGTCACCTTGAGGTCGACGACCGGGAAACCGGCCAGCACGCCCGAGCCGAGCACCGACTTGAAGCCCTTCTCGACACCCGGGATATATTCCTTCGGCACGTTGCCGCCGACGACGTCGTTCTCGAATATGAACCCGCCGCCGGGCGGCAGCGGCTCGCAGACGATCTTGATGCGAGCGAACTGGCCGGAGCCGCCGGTCTGCTTCTTGTGGATGTAGTCCTTCGTCACCTGGCGGGTGATCTTCTCGCGATAGGCGACCTGCGGGGCGCCGATATTGGCTTCGACCTTGTAGGTGCGCTTGAGAATGTCGACCTTGATGTCGAGATGCAGCTCGCCCATGCCCTTGAGGATGGTCTGTCCGGATTCCTGATCGGTCGAGACGCGAAACGACGGGTCCTCGGCCGCGAGCTTGGCGAGCGCGACGCCGAGCTTCTCCTGGTCGGCCTTCGACTTCGGCTCGATCGCGATCTCGATCACCGGATCGGGGAAGTCCATCTTCTCGAGGATGACCTGCTTCTGCGAATCGCACAGCGTGTCGCCGGTGCGCACTTCCTTCAGTCCCGCCAGGGCGACGATGTCGCCCGCGAAGGCCTCCTTGATGTCCTCGCGGTTGTTGGCGTGCATGAGCAGCATGCGGCCGATCCGCTCCTTGCGCTCCTTGGTCGAGTTGATGACGCCGGTGCCGCTCGACATGGTGCCGGAATAGATGCGGCAGAACGTGATGGTGCCGACGAA
Source organism: uncultured Alphaproteobacteria bacterium (assembly GCA_963725185.1). Taxonomy (GTDB): domain Bacteria; phylum Pseudomonadota; class Alphaproteobacteria; order Rhizobiales; family Xanthobacteraceae; genus VAZQ01. Next base: position 177,851 of record CAVRXO010000005.1, on the reverse strand, counting down.
CGGATCGTCCATGATCTTGAAGGCGAGCGCGGCCATCGGCTCCTTGTCGTCGGCCTTGCGCACGACCTCCTTGCCCTTGCTGTCGATGCCCTTGATCGGCGGCACGTCGACCGGCGACGGCAGATAGTCGACCACCGCGTCGAGCAACGGCTGCACGCCCTTGTTCTTGAAGGCGGAGCCGCACAGGACCGGAAAGAATATGCTGCCGATCGTGGCCTTGCGAATGAGCCGCTTGAGGGTCGCCTCGTCGGGCTCCTGGCCATCGAGATAGGCCGTCATGGCGTCGTCATCGAGCTCGACCGCGGCCTCGATCATCTTCTCGCGGTATTCCTTGGCCTGCGCCAGGAGATCGTCGGGAATATCGATGTCGTGATACTTGGCGCCGAGCCCCTCCTCGTCCCAGATCACGCCTTTCATGCGCACCAGGTCGACAATGCCGCGGAACTGGTTCTCGGAGCCGATCGGCAGCTGGATGGCGACCGGCTTGGCGCCCAGGCGCGACTGGATCTCCTCCAGGCACTTGAAGAAATCCGCGCCCACCTTGTCCATCTTGTTGGCGAGCACGATGCGCGGAACCTTGTACTTGTCGCCCTGGCGCCAGACCGTCTCGGTCTGCGGCTCGACGCCCTGGTTGGAATCGAGCACGCAAACCGCGCCGTCGAGCACGCGCAACGAGCGTTCGACCTCGATGGTGAAGTCGACGTGCCCGGGCGTGTCGATGATGTTCAGTCGCTTGTTGCGCCAGATCGCGGTGGTCGCGGCCGACGTGATCGTGATGCCGCGCTCCTGCTCCTGCTCCATGAAATCCATGGTGGCGGCGCCGTCGTGCACCTCGCCGATCTTGTGGCTCTTTCCGGTGTAATAGAGGATCCGCTCGGTCGTCGTCGTCTTCCCGGCATCGATGTGGGCCATGATGCCGAAATTGCGGTAGTCCTCGATAGGGTGGCTGCGGGGCATGAAACGTCCTTATTGACCGTCGGTCACCAGCGATAGTGCGAGAAGGCGCGATTGGCTTCCGCCATGCGATGGGTATCCTCGCGCTTCTTGACGGCGTTTCCCCTGTTGTTGGATGCGTCGAGCAGCTCGGCCGAGAGCCGCTCGGTCATCGTCTTTTCGTTGCGATCGCGTGCCGCCGAGATGATCCAGCGGATGCCGAGCGCCTGCCGGCGCACCGTGCGCACCTCGACCGGCACCTGATAGGTGGCGCCGCCGACGCGTCGCGAGCGCACCTCGATCGAGGGCATGACGTTGTCGAGCGCCTGCTCGAACACCGAAACCGGATTCTGCTTGGTCTTGCCCTCGATGATGTCGAGCGCGCCATAGACGATGTTCTCGGCGACCGACTTCTTGCCCTGCCGCATGATCGAGTTCATGAATTTCGAAACCACGAAGTTCCCGAATTTCGGATCGGGCTGAATTTCGCGCTTCTCGGCACTGTGGCGACGGGACATCGGATCGGTCCTTGATGCTTTCTCTCAAGCTTGCTGTCTATTGGCTGTCTATTTCGGCCGTTACTTCGGCCGCTTGGCTCCGTACTTGGAGCGACGCTGCTTGCGGTTCTTCACGCCCTGGGTGTCGAGCACGCCGCGCAGGATGTGGTAGCGCACGCCCGGCAGGTCCTTGACGCGGCCGCCGCGGATCATCACCACCGAGTGCTCCTGCAGGTTGTGGCCCTCGCCCGGAATGTAGCCGATCACCTCGAAGCCATTGGTCAGGCGCACCTTCGCGACCTTGCGCAGCGCCGAGTTCGGCTTCTTCGGCGTCGTCGTATAGACGCGCGTGCACACGCCGCGCTTCTGCGGCGACGACTGCAGCGCCGGCACGGTATTGCGCGCCTTCACCCGCGTCCGTGGCTTGCGGATCAACTGGTTGATCGTCGGCATCGCCCTTGGTCACCCTTGGTTCGAGAGTCTTTCCACCATCAGTCGGTCGGGTCCTGCCCGGCCTTCTGCGTCCGTCCATTCCGAACCGGCTGGTCTGTCCATGACCCTCCCGGTCCACATTCGATCGAGCCACCGCGGGCGCGACCAAACGCACAACACGGAGGAACGCCGTCCGCTCCCGGTGCGGTGGGCGCTCACCCGTTCCAGATGATCGCGAAGCGCAAGCGCCGCGCAACCACCACTTGTAGCCTGACCGTCGATGTCAGAAGCAGCGTTTGAGCTTCATTCCTCGAGGCTGGTGACGCCCACCCGCAGCCGAACGAGATCGGACTTAAACGTCCGTGATCTCAATGGTTTAGCGGGATTCGGGCACGCCGTTCCGAGCAAGCGAAGCTCACCGCCTGCCGCAAAGTCCGCGCTATGTATCGGTGGCGTAGGGCGAAGTCAAGGCGCAATCACCTTGGAAAATCCGCAGTTACGGCGATTTGTGTGCCGCCAGCGGGCTCAATCGTGCGCTCATTCGTTCTGGATCAGGGCGGCGATCGCCTTGACGCTGCTGCGCGCATAGACCGGCAGGCCGGCGCTGAGCGAGCGGCCGGTATTGAACGAGCTCTTGCCTGCAAGCACCTGAGCCGGCACGAGATTCCGGAGCACCGGAACCATCGCGAACTCCTTCCTCTTGTCCAGGACGCTCGACTCGATGGCAAGCGCCATGAAGACCGTCACCACGGTCTTGTTGGGATCGTCCGGGACTTGCTGGAATACGGCCAGAAGCTTGCCGAACTGCATCACCTGATTGATGTAGAAAATGCTCTGCTCGACCGCGCCGATCGAGGGCGTGTCGAGCCCGGTCAGCTTGCTCAATCCGAGCTGCTCGACCTCGGCCGGCGACCGCAGCGTGAATTCGCTCTCGAAATCGAGATACGGGGCGACCGGCTTGGCCGAGTCCCTGATCTTGTTGGCGAGCTGGATGGCGAGCGGGAAGCGCCCTTCGAGCTGATAATGCGAGCGCACGCAGATCACCGTCGGCCGGCCCTCGCACCAGCGTCGATTCGGGTTCTGGTTATAGATGACCTTGGGCTCCTGGGTTGCGGTCACCTGGCTCGAGTTGATCAAGGTGTGCTTGATCGCGGGATCGATCTGCTCGACGAATGGCAGCGCGATGAGACGCGCCAGATCAAGAGAGCCCGGCGGCCGCGCCAGCACGAAGCGCGCCGAGGCCACATACATGTGGAGCTTCTCCTTGTAGTGCTTCTTGACGCCGTCCACGACGAGGTCGGTATTGGGTTCGCGATAGCCCGGGTAGAGGCTGAGAAACTGCTGCTCGAGCGGGCGCGCCTTCGCCCAATCCTCATAGCGCATGAAGCCGGTCCCCGGATCGAGCAGGTTCTCGGGCGGGTGGTCGGCGAAGGCGATGGTCTTCGGCTTCAATTGGCCGATCGGCAGGTCCGCGAGCGAGGCGACGTCTTCGAGCCGGAACTCCTGCGTCTTGGCGTCCAAAGCCTTGGCATCCGCAGCCTTGGTGTCAGGAGCTTTGGTAGCCTTGCTGTCCGGGGCCTTGGGCTCGGCAGCCTTCGGGTCTGGCGCCTTTGAGACTTCAGGCGCCTTGGAGACATCAGGCGCCTTTGAGATTTGGGCATCAGCGAGCGGGACGACCAATATGAGGGCGATCAGAATTGCAGCTGCGCGCGGCGTCCACATGGCGATCTCGTTTGAACAAGCGAGTTTTCAGGAAAGCGCGCTCCCGAACTGGATCCGGGCGCCCGCCCCGCGTTTGATCGGGGATGGAGCCCGGTTTTCCGTCCGAGCATGCGACTACACAAACATGCTAGAGCGGTTTCTGGTTCCAGCCAATCTGAAACCGGCTAGCGCCAATCCCAGAAGAAGCCGGAATTGCCGCGTGGTGGTGGCGGGGCCGAACGCGGGTCAGTGCCGCGCTGCGGTTGGCCGTAGGTCTGACCGTAGGTCTGGCCATAGTAAGGTTGGCCGTAGACATCCCGCCGTTGCGGCTGAGCCTGCTGCGGATTGTAAGGCGCCGGGGCGCGCCAGGCCTCGCCGAAGGGCGGCGGATAGCCGCCGCCGTTGCCGTACGGAGCGTATTCCTGCGTGGCATCGACGTCGCGCGCTTCACGCGCCGTAGCGGCTTCATCGCGCGACACCAGCTGGTATTGCGTATCGTAGGGATCCCCGCGGCGATCGCGCCGGAAATACTCGACGAACGGTTTTCCGCCCCCACCCGCCACCGGATCGCCCGAGGCAAGATCGATCGGGCGCGCCACCAGATCCCGTTTGGCCTCGGCCGAAGGGGGGCTGAGAGGGGTCTTGGGCGCATATTGGGCCCAGACCGCCTCGATGATCGGTTCGAAGATCGGGATGGCGACGCTGGCGCCGGTCTGGCCGCCGCCGAGCGTGCGGCGCTTGCCATCGGCATTGTCGTAGCCCACCCAGACCGCCACGGTGACGTCGTTGGTGAAGCCGATGAACCAGCCGTCGTTCTCGCTTTCGGTGGTGCCGGTCTTGCCCGCCACATAGGGCGCGAGATTGGCGATCGCGTGCGCGGTGCCGCGCTGCAAGACGCCCTGCAGCATGGTTTTCAGCTGATAGAAGGACGCGCGGTCAGCCGAGGTGACGGAGCGGGCCGATGCCGGATCATGGCGATAGACCACCAGCCCGTTGTGCTCGATGGATTCGATCGCATAGGGGGACGGCCGCACCCCTTCATTGGCGATAGCGGCATAGAACGGTGCCAGGTCGATCGGCCGCACCGGCTGCGCGCCCAGCACGAAGGGATAATAGGGGACGCATTCACGATAGATCTGCGCCTCCATCGCCAGCCCGCAGATGCGATCGAGGCTGCCATGGGGATCACTGTCGATCCCGCCATCCAGGAGATTGACTGTCGCCAGGTTGCGCGAATTCTCCAGCGCGCGCCGCAGCGTGACGACGCCCCATTCGCTGCGATCGTAGTTCTTCGGCGTCCAGTAATCCTGCTCGCGCGCATTGATGCCGCCGCCGATGGGCGGAAGCGTGATCTCCTGGTCGCGCACGATGGTGTTGGGCTGCAGTCCCTTTTGCAATGCCGCCAGGTAGGTCAGCGGCTTGAGCGCGGAGCCCGGCTGCCGCTGCGACTGCGTGGTGCGGTTGAGCTGGCTCAGCGGATAGGAAAAGCCGCCTGACATTGCCAGGATGCGGCCGGTCTTGTTGTCCAGCACCAACGCAGCGCCCTGGACTTGCGGCCGCACCCGGATTTCCGCCCTGGCGGTCTTGCCCTTGGCATCGGACAGGTGAACGAAGACGACGTCATAGAGCTTGAGATTGCGCGAAATGGAGCCGCCGGCACCCGCAAGCGGCAGGATGCGGCCGTCCTTCAGCCCCACGTGGATCCCATCGCCACCTTTACCGCCGCCCTTGTCGACCACGACCGCCACCGGCCAGTGCACGTCGTAGAGCGGCAGCCGCGCCTGGGCGAGCGCTTGCAGCCAAGGCTGCTTCTGCTGGGCGGTTTTCGGATCGGACTGGATGCGCTTGACGGCATTGGCCAGATTGGCTTCGGGCCCCTGGAAGGAGACGCGGCCGCCATCGATCTCGAACCGGGCGAGGCCCTCCTGCAGGGCGGCTTCGGTAGAGCGCTGCAGGTCCGGCAGGATGGTGGAGTGGACCGTGTAGGAATCGGCGGTGAGAGCATCGATCCCGGCGACCGCCTTGGCTTCATGCGCGAGGTTGTCGACGAAATGAAAGCCGATGTCGCGCCGCGGATTTGTGTAGGCGATGAGGGTCGCGGTCGGATTGGAGGCCGGCTTGACGTCGGCTGCGCTGATGGCGCCATCCTCCTGCATCCGGCCCAGCACATAGGCCACCCGTTCCTGCGCGCGGTCCGGATGCTGATCGGGGCTGAAGTAAGTCGGGCCTTTGGTCAGCGCCGCCAGCAGGGCGCCCTCGCCCAGGCTCAGCGCCTTCACCGATTTGCCGAAGTAGCTGCGCGCCGCCATCTCGACGCCCCAGGAGCCGCGGCCCAGATAGGTCGAGTTGAGGTAAAGCTCCAGGATCTCGGCCTTGCTGAGCAAGCGCTCGACCCGGGCGGTCAGGATCATCTCCCGGATCTTGCGCTCGTAGGTGAGATCCTCGCCCACGAGCAGATTCTTCACCACCTGCTGGGTGATGGTCGAGCCGCCCTGCGGCCGGCCGGATTGAGCGATGTTGCCGATGAAGGCGCGGATCAGCGAGCGCTCGTCGATGCCGTTGTGCTGATAGAAGCGCTTGTCCTCGGCCGAGATGAAGGCCTGCTGCACCAGCTGGGGGATATCGCTCAGCGGAACCCAGACCCGCCGCTGGTCCGACTCGAAGAGCTCCGCGAAGCGTGCGCCCTTGCCGTCGAGCACCACGGTCGCGCCCGGCAGCTTCGGGCTCTTGAGCTTGGCGGGATCGGGCAGATCGGCCGCCGCCTTGTTGTAGAACTCGATCACCTGCCCCAGGTCGACCGCCGGCTTCTCGACCTTCTCGTTCTTGCAGAACTGCTTGTAGGCGGTGAACAGGTCGCTGAAGTTGATGCCGCGAAAGGCGGCGATCCCGCCGGTCGCGCCTTGCGGGTCCTCCATCGCGGTCGCGATCAGGTCATCGAGGTTCAGATCCTCGATATCGAAGGCTTTGCGCATATGGGCGCAGCCGGCCTGCAGGAGCTGCACCACCTGCTCTTGGTCCTGGACGGGATCGAACTGGGTCTTGACCTGGTCCGGTGCGGTCGTCACCTGGCTCAAAGTCAGAGCGGTGGCGAAAATCTTGACGAGGAGGGCGTCCATGGGGGTGGTGAGACCGGCCGGTGGGGCGGTTGAAGGTGTCTGAGTTGAACCAGATAAAACGGCTTTTTAGGGATTTGGGTTCCGGCAATTCAAAATCCTAGGTTAAATAAATTTCATCCGGGTAAAGAGCCGCTCCGCAAATGCGGCCCGGTTCTCCGAGCATTGCGGCGGGACCGCACCTTCGGGCGCCAAAAAGAAGGCCGTCCGGCGATCTTGGGTAGAACCCAGATCGACGGACGGCCCGGTTGCCGGAAATCTTCAGGCTTGCGCCTGCATCACTCCGCCGCCGGAAGCTGGGCCGGCGGCTCGGCCGCGGCCGCGGCCGCCTTGGCGGCCGCTTCCTTCTCGCGCTCCTCGAGAATGAGCGCATCGCGTTTGCCGGCGACCTCGCGCAGGCTGTTCATCATGGCGCCGGTCCCGGCCGGGATCAGGCGGCCCACGATGACGTTCTCCTTGAGGCCTTCGAGCGTGTCGATCTTGCCGTTGACCGCGGCCTCGGTCAGCACACGCGTGGTCTCCTGGAACGACGCGGCCGAGATGAACGAGCGGGTCTGCAGCGACGCCTTGGTGATGCCGAGCAGCACCGGATGGCCGACCGCCTCCTTCTTGCCTTCCTCACGCGCCCGCGCGTTGATCTCGTCGAGCTCGATCTTGTCGATCTGCTCGCCCTGGATCAGCTCGGTCTCGCCCGTCTCGGTGATCTCGACCTTCTGCAGCATCTGCCGGACGATGACCTCGATGTGCTTGTCGTTGATGGCGACACCTTGCAATCGGTAGACCTCCTGGATCTCGTTGACCAGATAGGCGGCGAGATCCTCGACGCCCTTGATCGCCAGGATGTCGTGCGGCGCCGGGTTGCCCTCGACGATGAAGTCGCCCTTCTCGACCACGTCGCCTTCCTGCAGATGGATGTGCTTGCCCTTCGGGATCAAGTACTCCTTCGGCTCCTCGTCCTTCGTGCTCGACTCGATGATCACGCGGCGCTTGTTCTTGTAGTCCTTGCCGAACCGGATCGTGCCGGAGGCCTCCGCGATGATCGCCGACTCCTTCGGACGCCGCGCCTCGAACAGCTCCGCCACCCGCGGCAGGCCGCCGGTGATGTCGCGCGTCTTGGCGCTCTCGGTCGGAATGCGCGCGATGACGTCGCCGGCCTTCACGGTGGCACCCGGATCGACCGAGATGATGGCATCGACGGCGAGCTGGTAGCGCGCCTCGCCGCCGCCGGCTGAGCTTGTGGATCTTGTTGTTCTTGTCCTTGATGACCATGGCCGGACGCAAGTCCTGCTGGCCGCGGCCGGACCCGGTTCGCCAGTCGATCACCACGCGCTTGGCGATGCCGGTCGATTCGTCGAGCGTCTCCGACATCGACTGACCTTCGACCAGGTCCTCGAAGCCGACGCTGCCCTCGACCTCGGTCAGGATCGGACGGGTGTAGGGATCCCACTCGGCGATGCGCTGGCCGCGCTTGATATGATCGCCCTCGTCGACCCGCATGCGGGCGCCGTACTGGATGCGATGAACCGCGCGTTCGGTTCCATCGGGATCGAGCACGGCGACCACCATGTTGCGGGTCATGGCGATCATCTCGCCGTCGGAATTCTTCACGATGCTCTTGTTCTTGATCTTGATCTTGCCGTCGAAGTTCGACTCGATGAACGACTGCTCGGAGATCTGCGCCGCGCCGCCGATGTGGAAGGTACGCATGGTGAGCTGGGTGCCCGGGCTCGCCGATCGACTGGGCGGCGATGACGCCCACCGCCTCGCCGATATTGACCGGCGTGCCGCGGGCCAGATCGCGGCCGTAGCACTTGCCGCAAACGCCGGTGACCGTCTCGCAGGTGAGCACCGAGCGGATGCGCACCTCCTGCACGCCGGCCGTCACGATCGCCTCGACCTGCGGCTCCTCGAGCAGGGTGCCGCGTCTTGACGATGACCTTGTGCGCGGACGGGATCGCGCACGTCCTCGGCGGTGGTGCGGCCGAGGATGCGCACGCCGAGCGAGGCCACGACCTGGCCGGCATCGATGATGGCGCGCACCTTGATGCCGCCCGAGGTGCCGCAATCCTCGGTCGTGATGATCGAGTCCTGCGCCACGTCGACCAGGCGCCGGGTGAGATAGCCCGAATTCGCGGTCTTGAGCGCGGTATCGGCCAGGCCCTTGCGGGCGCCGTGGGTCGAATTGAAGTATTCGAGCACCGACAGCCCCTCCTTGAAGTTCGAGATGATCGGGCTCTCGATGATCTCGCCCGAAGGCTTGGCCATCAGGCCGCGCATGCCGGCAAGCTGGCGCATCTGCGCCGGCGAGCCGCGCGCGCCGGAATGCGCCATCATGTAGATCGAGTTGATCGGCAGGTCGCGGCCGTCGGAGCCTTTCTTGACCGCCGAGATCTCGCGCATCATCTCGTCGGCGATCTGGTCGGTCCACTTCGACCAGGCATCGACCACCTTGTTGTATTTCTCGCCCTGGGTGATCAGGCCGTCGTTGTACTGCTGCTCGAACTCCTTGGCGAGCGTGCGCGTCTGCTCGACGATCTTCCACTTCGAGGCACGGGACCACCATGTCGTCCTTGCCGAACGAGATGCCGGCCTTGAACGCGTTGTGGAAGCCGAGCGCCATGATCCGGTCGCAGAAGATGACCGTCTCCTTCTGGCCGCAATGGCGGTAGACGGTGTCGATCATGTTGGAGATTTCCCGCTTGGTCATCAGCTTGTTGACGGCGTCGAACGGAGACCTTCGGGCTGCTTGGGCAGAACCTGGCCGAGCATGACGCGGCCGGGCGTGGTGTCGAACCATCGGCGCGTGGGCACGCTCTTCTCGTCGAGGCCCTCCCAGCGGTACTTGATCTTGGTGTGCAGCGTCGATCGCCTTGGCGTGCAGCGCGTGCTCGATCTCGGCCATGTTGCCGAAGATCGGCGCTCTCGCCGGCTCGTCCTCGCGCATGATCGAGAGGTAGTAGAGGCCGAGCACGATGTCCTGCGACGGCACGATGATCGGCGAGCCGTTGGCCGGGTGCAGGATATTGTTGGTCGACATCATCAGGACGCGCGCCTCGAGCTGGGCTTCCAGCGACAGCGGCACGTGCACCGCCATCTGGTCGCCGTCGAAGTCGGCGTTGAAGGCGGCGCAGACCAGCGGATGCAGCTGGATCGCCTTGCCCTCGATCAGCACCGGCTCGAACGCCTGGATGCCGAGCCGATGCAGGGTCGGCGCGCGGTTGAGCAGCACCGGATGCTCGCGGATGACCTCGTCGAGGATGTCCCAGACCTCGGGCTTCTCCTTCTCGACCAGCTTCTTGGCCTGCTTGACCGTGGTCGACAGACCCTTGGCGTCGAGCCGCGAATAGATGAACGGCTTGAACAGCTCGAGCGCCATCTTCTTCGGCAGCCCGCACTGGTGCAGCTTGCAGCTCGGGGCCGACCACGATCACCGAGCGGCCCGAATAGTCGACGCGCTTGCCGAGCAGGTTCTGCCGGAAGCGGCCCTGCTTGCCCTTGAGCATGTCGGCGAGCGACTTCAGCGGCCGCTTGTTGGCGCCGGTGATGACGCGGCCGCGCCGGCCATTGTCGAACAGCGCGTCGACCGCCTCCTGCAGCATCCGCTTCTCGTTGCGGATGATGATGTCGGGCGCCCGCAGCTCGATCAGCCGCTTCAGGCGGTTGTTGCGGTTGATGACGCGGCGATAGAGGTCGTTGAGGTCGGAGGTGGCGAAGCGCCCGCCGTCGAGCGGCACCAGCGGCCGCAGATCGGGCGGGATCACCGGCACGACCGTGAGGATCATCCATTCCGGCTTGTTGCCGGACTGGACGAAGGCCTCGATCAGCTTGAGCCGCTTGGCCAGCTTCTTGGGCTTGAGCTCGGAGGTCGACTCGGCGATCTCCACGCGCAGGTCGGCCGCCAGCTTCTCCAGGTCGAGCGCCTTGAGCATCTCGCGGATCGCCTCGGCGCCGATCAGCGCGGTGAAGCTGTCGGCTCCGTAAAGCTCCTGGGCCTTGAGATACTCGTCCTCGGACAGGAGCTGCCGGTCCTCGAGCGCGGTGAGCCCCGGCTCGATCACGACGTAGCTCTCGAAATAGAGGATGCGCTCGAGCTCCTTCAGCGTCATGTCGAGCAGGAGCCCGATGCGCGACGGCAGCGACTTCAAGAACCAGATATGGGCGACCGGCGCCGCCAGCTCGATATGCCCCATGCGCTCGCGCCGCACGCGCGACAGCGTCACCTCGACCGAGCACTTTTCGCAGATGATGCCCTTGTACTTCATGCGCTTGTACTTGCCGCACAAGCACTCGTAGTCCTTGATCGGCCCGAAGATGCGCGCGCAGAACAGGCCGTCGCGCTCGGGCTTGAAGGTGCGGTAGTTGATGGTCTCCGGCTTCTTGATCTCGCCGTAGGACCAGGAAAGAATCTTCTCAGGGCTCGCGATGGAGATCCGGATCTGGTCGAAGACCTGAGCCGGCACCTGCGGGCTGAAAAGATTCATGATCTCTTGGTTCATGATGCTCTCCGTTTGGAGTTTCTCTGACTCTGACGACAGACGACGGAGGGACGGCGACGGATGGCCCGCGTCGCCTGATGTCCCTTTAGGTTTCCGTCCGCTGTCGTCCGTCCTTCTGTATCTCTAGATTACTCGGCGGCCTCGGCGCCTTCGCCGGGTCCGGTCCTCTGCTGCTTCGAGTTGTGCAGATCGACGTTGAGGCCGAGCGAGCGCATCTCCTTGACCAGCACGTTGAAGGATTCCGGAATGCCGGCCTCGAACGTATCGTCGCCGCGCACGATCGCCTCATAGACCTTGGTGCGGCCGGCGACGTCGTCGGATTTGACCGTCAGCATCTCCTGCAGCGTGTAGGCGGCGCCGTAGGCTTCGAGCGCCCACACCTCCATCTCGCCGAAGCGCTGGCCGCCGAACTGCGCCTTGCCGCCCAGCGGCTGCTGGGTGACGAGGCTGTAGGGGCCGATCGAGCGGGCATGGATCTTGTCGTCGACCAGGTGATGCAGCTTGAGCATATAGATGTAGCCGACCGTCACCTTGCGATCGAAAGTGTCGCCGGTGCGCCCGTCGTAGAGCGTCACCTGCCCGGAATGATCGAGCCCGGCCAGATCGAGCATGTGCTCGATATCGGCCTCCTTGGCGCCGTCGAACACCGGAGTCGCGATCGGCACGCCGTGACGCAGATTGCTGCCGAGCTCCACCAGGTCCTTCTCGCCCAGCGATTTGATGGTCTCGTCCTCGCCGTAGATCTTCTTCAACAGCTCCTTGAGCGGCTTGGTGTCGTGCTTGGCGTTGTAGAGATCGACCGCCTGCCCGATCCGCAGCCCGAGGCCGGCGCAGGCCCAGCCCAGATGGGTCTCCAGGATCTGGCCGACATTCATGCGGCTCGGCACGCCGAGCGGATTGAGCACGATGTCGACCTGGGTGCCGTCCTCCAGGAACGGCATGTCCTCGATCGGCACGATCCTCGACACCACGCCCTTGTTGCCGTGGCGGCCCGCCATCTTGTCGCCGGGCTGGATCTTGCGCTTCACGGCGACGAAGACCTTGACCATCTTCATCACGCCGGGCGGCAGCTCGTCGCCGCGCTGCAGCTTCTCGACCTTGTCGAGGAAGCGCTGCTCGAGCCGCTTCTTCGACTCGTCGTATTGCTTGCGGATGGCCTCGATCTCGGCCATCAGCTTGTCGTTGGGCGAGGCGAACTGCCACCATTGCGAGCGCGGATATTCCTCCAGCACCGCGCGGGTGATCTTGGAATCCTTCTTGAAGCCCTTCGGCCCGGCGATGCCCTGCCGGCCCTCGAGCATTTCCGCCAGGCGGCCGTAGACGTTGCGGTCGAGGATCGCCTGCTCGTCGTCGCGGTCCTTGGCGAGCCGCTCGATCTCCTCGCGCTCGATCGCGAGCGCGCGCTCGTCCTTCTCGACGCCGTGGCGGTTGAACACGCGCACCTCGACCACGGTGCCCTGTACGCCCGGGGGCACCCGCAACGAGGTGTCGCGCACGTCGGAGGCCTTCTCGCCGAAGATGGCGCGCAGAAGCTTCTCCTCCGGCGTCATCGGGCTCTCGCCCTTCGGCGTGATCTTGCCGACCAGGATGTCGCCGGCGCGCACTTCCGCGCCGATATACACGATGCCCGCCTCGTCGAGGTTCTTGAGCGCCTCCTCCGACACGTTCGGGATGTCGCGCGTGATCTCTTCCGGCCCGAGCTTGGTGTCGCGCGCCATCACCTCGAATTCCTCGATATGGATCGAGGTGAAGACGTCGTCCTTCACGATGCGCTCGGAGAGGAGGATCGAGTTCCTCGAAGTTGTAGCCGTTCCACGGCATGAAGGCGACCAGCACGTTGCGGCCGAGCGCGAGCTCGCCGAGATCGGTCGAGGGACCGTCGGCGATGATGTCGCCCTTCTTGACCTGGTCGCCGACCTTCACCAGCGGGCGCTGGTTGATGCAGGTGTTCTGGTTCGAGCGCTGGAACTTCTGCAGCCGGTAGATGTCGACGCCGGATTTCGACGGATCGGTCTCGCCGGTGGCGCGCACCACGATGCGGGTGGCGTCGACCTGGTCGACCACCCCGGTGCGGCGCGCCGCGATCGAGGCGCCCGAATCGCGGGCGACCACGCCCTCCATGCCGGTGCCGACGAACGGCGCCTCGGCACGCACCAGCGGCACCGCCTGGCGCTGCATGTTGGAGCCCATCAGCGCGCGGTTGGCGTCGTCGTTCTCGAGGAACGGGATCAGCGCCGCGGCCACCGAGACCAGCTGCTTGGGCGACACGTCCATGAAGTCGACCTTGCCGGCCGGCACCATCTGCACGTCGCCGGCATGCCGGCACACGATCATGTCCTCGGTGAACCGGCCCTTCGGGTCGATGGTCGCATTGGCCTGCGCCACGGTGTAGCGCGACTCCTCCATCGCCGAGAGATAGATGACCTCGTCGGTGACGCGGCCGTCCTTCACCTTGCGATAGGGCGTCTCGACAAAGCCGTACTTGTTGACCCGCGCGAACGTCGCCAGCGAGTTGATGAGACCGATATTCGGTCCCTCCGGCGTCTCGATCGGGCAGATGCGGCCATAGTGGGTCGGGTGCACGTCGCGCACCTCGAAGCCCGCCCGCTCGCGGGTCAGGCCGCCCGGTCCGAGCGCCGAGAGCCGCCGCTTATGGGTGATCTCGGACAACGGATTGGTCTGGTCCATGAACTGGGACAGCTGCGAGGAGCCGAAGAACTCGCGCACCGCCGCCGCCGCCGGCTTGGCGTTGATGAGGTCCTGCGGCATCACGGTGTCGATATCGACCGAGGACATGCGCTCCTTGATGGCGCGCTCCATGCGCAACAGGCCGACCCGATACTGGTTCTCCATCAGCTCGCCGACCGAGCGCACCCGGCGGTTGCCGAGATGGTCGATGTCGTCGATCTCGCCCTTGCCGTCGCGCAGATCGACCAGCGTGCGGATCACCGCGATGATGTCCTCCTTGCGGAGCACGCGCATCGTGTCGGGCGCATCGAGGTCGAGCCGCATGTTCATCTTGACGCGGCCGACCGCCGAGAGGTCGTAGCGCTCCGGATCGAAGAACAGCGACTGGAACATCGCCTGGGCGGTATCGAGCGTCGGCGGCTCGCCCGGACGCATCACCCGGTAGATGTCGAACAGCGCATCCTCGCGGGTGAGGTTCTTGTCGACCATCAGCGTGTTGCGGATATAGGCGCCGACATTGATATGGTCGATGTCGAGCAGCGGCAGCTCCTTGTAGCCGGCCTCGACGAGCAGCTTGAGGTTCTTTTCGGTGATCTCCTCGCCGGCCTCGGCATAGATCTCGCCGGTCTTCACGTTCACCAGGTCCTCGGCGAGGTAGTGACCGACCAGCTCCAGATCGGACATGCGCAGCGCCTTGAGGCCCTTCTCGGCGAGCTGGCGCGCCTGCCGCACCGTCAGCTTCTTGCCGGCCTCGAGCACGACCTTGCCGCTGTCGGCGTCGACCAGATCGTTGACCGCCTTGTAGCCGCGGAAGCGATTGGCGTCGAACGGCACGCGCCAGCCGTCCTTGTGGCGCTTGTAGTGCACCTGGCGGTAGAACGTGTTGAGGATCTCCTCGCCGTCCATGCCGAGCGCAAGCAGGAGCGACGTCACCGGGATCTTCCGGCGACGGTCGATGCGCGCATGGACGATGTCCTTGGCATCGAACTCGATGTCGAGCCAGGAGCCGCGATAGGGAATGATGCGGGCGGCGAACAACAGCTTGCCCGAGGAGTGCGTCTTGCCCTTGTCGTGGTCGAAGAACACGCCCGGCGAGCGGTGCATCTGCGACACGATCACCCGCTCGGTGCCATTGACCACGAAGGTGCCGTTCATGGTCATGAGCGGGATGTCGCCCATGTAGACGTCCTGCTCCTTGATGTCCTTGACCGACTTGGCGCCGGTCTCCTGGTCGATATCGAACACGATCAGGCGCAGCGTCACCTTGAGCGGAGCCGCATAGGTCATGCCGCGCTGCCGGCACTCGTCGACATCGTATTTGGGCGGCTCGAACTCGTACTTGACGAACTCGAGCATCGACGTGTTGGAAAAGTCCGAGATCGGGAACACGGACTTGAATACGGTCTGCAGGCCCTCGTCGGGCCGGCCGCCGACCGGTTCCTTCACCAGCAGGAATTGGTCATAGGACGCCTTCTGAACCTCGATGAGGTTCGGCATCTCTGCGACTTCCTGGATTTTCCCGAAAAACTTACGAACGCGCTTGCGACCTGTGAACGTCTGCGCCATGCTTTGTCTCTCACCTCGTCGAACCGCCGGGACCGGGACGACTCTCCGGAAGGCCGCAATCCATCGCGACCATCAGGACAGGCGTCGAGCCCGCGCCGTTCATTTATGTATGATCCGGCCCGACACCGAATCGACTAATTGCAACCGCCGCCCAGCGGCCTCTCAAGCGGTCTATGGGGCGATTCCGGGGCCGCCCGAAATCACCGTTTTGTGTAGCCGTGCTCCTCGCCAAGCCTGCCGGGCCCCGCGGGGCGCCCGACCGTCGCACGCAATCCGACAGAATACAGAATAGCGGCAAAATCGATCCATCGACCCAAGTTACAGGCTCGGCGACTTACAGGTTCGATGGCAAGTGAGGCGGACCCCACTTGCCGCGGACCCGGCTCTGCTTGCCGGGACTCCGTTGAAATAAAAGCGGTTATTTCAGCTCGACCTTGGCACCGACCTTTTCCAGGGTCGCCTTGATCTTCTCGGCTTCTTCCTTGTTCACGCCTTCCTTCACCGGCTTGGGAGCCCCTTCGACCAGATCCTTGGCTTCCTTGAGGCCGAGACCGGTCAGGGCCCGGACCTCCTTGATCACCTCGATCTTCTTCTCGCCCACCGCGGCGAGCACGACCGTGAACTCGGTCTTCTCCTCGACCGGCGCGGCAGCCGCCGCCGGACCCGCCGCCACCGCCACCGCGGCAGCCGCCGAGACGCCCCACTTCTCTTCGAGCATCTTGGCGAGGTCGGCGGCCTCCAGAACGGTAAGGCCGGAGAGATCGTCGACAATTTTCTGCAGATCAGCCATTTCTATAGTGTCCTATCGGTTCAAACGGTTCGAGCTAGCAAGGGGCCTCACGCCGCCTCGTCCTTCTTGGCATAGGCTTGCACCACGCGGGCGAGCTTCCCGGCCGGGGCAATGACCACCTGGGCGATCTTGGTCGCCGGCGCCTGGATGAGGCCGACGAGTTTCGCCCTGAGCTCATCCAGCGACGGCAACGAGGCGAGCACCTTGATGCCGTCCGGGTTGAGCGCGGTCTTGCCCATCGCCCCGCCCAGGATCACGAACTTGTCGTGCGTCTTGGCGAAGTCGTTGGCGACCTTGGGCGCAGCCACTGGATCACGCGAATATGCGATCACCGTCGGTCCCTTCAGCAGGGGCACGACCACGGCTGCGCCGGTACCCTCGAGCGCAATCTTGGCGAGACGGTTCTTCGCCACCTTCACCGCTGCCCCCGCCTGCTTCATCTGCCTGCGCAGGTTCTGCATCTGGGACACGGTAAGGCCCGAATAGTGAGCAACGACCACGACATTGGTGTCTTTGAAGACACCATTGAGTTCCGCGACCAGCTCCTTTTTAGCCGCTCGATCCACTGCCAGCTCTTTCC
Organism: uncultured Alphaproteobacteria bacterium; assembly: GCA_963725185.1. Classification (GTDB taxonomy): domain Bacteria; phylum Pseudomonadota; class Alphaproteobacteria; order Rhizobiales; family Xanthobacteraceae; genus VAZQ01. The sequence goes on along the minus strand of CAVRXO010000005.1, from coordinate 161,055 downwards.
GGTTTGGCGGTCGAGATCCATCTCTGTAACCGCCGGTTGCGACCAGCCGCCTGTCCCGCCCTTGAGCGGGATAGACGACGCTTATGATCCTGCCCCTCAGGCGCGGCTTGCAGCCACGCAGAGTTCCAAGGTCAGGACCGGTCGCGGCGCGCCAAACCAACGGCCCTCACGGTCTCGACCCGTCTATGCAGGACATTAAGCCAAGCCAACCAAGAAAAGCCCGGCACCTGCAGTCTTGGACAGGACCGCCGATCCGAACTCGGAAGCGGCGGCGCGCCTTCGATCCATGCCACAAGCCCCTCCGTCTCTTAGAAAAATCCCGCAGGACGTGCTCTAAGAGTTGAGGGCCCACCACATTTTTGAAGGACGCATGAAGGCGCGCCGACGAACTGGGCCGGCGCGCCCACTGGTCACATGTAGTGGATCGAGAGCGTCTTGCCAAGCCCTTAAAGTGCGGCTTTCGGGGAAAACTCCCGTCCGCACCGGCAACCGCGCCCTCAATTTACGACAAAGAGCGACGATGGCTCGACTTTCACGCCCGGGCCCATGGTCGAGGATACCGCTACCCGCTGGATGAAAGTGCCCTTGGCGCCGGAAGGCTTCGACTTTTGGACAGCATCGGCAAAAGCCTTGATATTTTGCACGAGCTTGTCGGCCGTAAACGACGCCTTGCCGATGCCGGCCTGGACGATCCCGGCCTTTTCCACCCGGAACTCGACCGATCCGCCCTTGGCGCCCCTGACCGCGGTCGTGACATCCATGGTGACGGTGCCAACCTTCGGGTTCGGCATCAGACCGCGCGGGCCGAGCACCTTGCCGAGACGGCCGACCAGGGGCATGAGGTCGGGGGTCGCGATGCAGCGGTCGAAGTCGATATTGCCGCCTTGCACCTTCTCGACCAGATCTTCCGCGCCCACCACGTCGGCACCGGCGGCCCGGGCTTCGTCGGCCTTAGCGCCGCGCGCGAACACCCCGACCCGCACCGAGCGGCCGGATCCGTTGGGCAGGTTGACGACGCCGCGCACCATCTGATCGGAGTGGCGCGGATCGACGCCAAGATTTATCGCCACCTCGATGGTCTCGTCGAACTTGGCGGTGGCCCGCTCCTTGACCATCTTGATGGCTTCGTCGATCGAATAAAGCTTCATGCGATCAACGCCTTCGCGGGTCTTCTCCGTCCTTTTTCCATGCTGGGTCATGGCGCTTACTCCTTGACCTCGACGCCCATCGAACGGGCCGAGCCTTCGACCATGCGCATCGCCGCTTCGAGCGTGTCGCAGTTCAAGTCCTTCATCTTCTTCTCGGCGATCTCCTGGACCTGTGACTTGGTCACCGCACCGACCTTTTCGCGGCCGGGCGTCTTGGCCCCGCTCTCGAGCTTGGCCGCCTTCTTGATGAAATAAGAGACCGGCGGCGTCTTCATCTCGAACGTGAAGGAGCGGTCCTGATAGGCCGTGATCACGACCGGAATGGGCATGCCCTTTTCCAAGTTCTGGGTCTGGGCATTGAACGCCTTGCAGAACTCCATGATGTTGAGGCCGCGCTGGCCGAGCGCGGGTCCGATCGGGGGCGATGGATTGGCCGACCCCGCCGGCACCTGCAGTTTGAGATATCCGGTGACCTTTTTCGCCATAAGCTTTCTCCTGTGGGTGGCCGCCGTGCTTGACCAAGTTGCGCTTGGGCCACGGCCGCCGGGTTCAGGGTTCGTGGTGCGGATCTAGACGGTTGGCGGCCGTCGTCACCTTCCACGTCGTCCACGTCGGGTCGGAAAACGGTCGGAGCCGCCTTCCCGTTCCGTCATGCCGGATTAAGCCGGCAATGACAACTCCTACAACTTCTCGACCTGGCCGAATTCCAACTCGACCGGGGTGGCACGGCCGAAGATCGAAACCGCGACCTTGAGCCGCGAGCGGCCGTCGTCGACCTCCTCGACCGTACCGTTGAAGGAGGCAAACGGGCCGTCCGAGACCCGCACCTGCTCGCCCACCTCGAAGGAGACCGAAGGCTTGGGCCGCTCGATGCCTTCCTGCACCTGATGCAGGATCCGCGCTGCCTCCGCGTCCGTGATCGGCATCGGCTTGTTGTCGGCGCCGAGAAAGCCGGTGACCTTGGGGGTGTTCTTGATGAGGTGATAGGCCTCGTCGGTGAGGTCCATCTTCACCAGCACATAGCCGGGGAAGAACTTGCGCTCGGCATCGACCTTCTGGCCGCGGCGCACCTCGACGACCTTTTCGGTCGGCACCATGATCTCTTCGAACAGGTGGTCCAAATGCCGCTGCTTGGCCTGCTCGCGTATCGATTCCGCCACCTTGCGCTCGAAATTGGAGTAGGCCTGCACGATATACCAGCGAGTTGTCATAGCCCCGAAATCCGTCGATCTCTCAGCCGCCGATGCCGAGAAGGAAAGTGACGACAAGACGCATGACCTGATCCGCTACCAGAAAGAATACCGAAGCCACCGCGACCATGACGAACACCATGGCGGTGGTGATGGCGGTCTCGCGCCGCGTCGGCCACGTAACCTTCTGGGCTTCCGCGCGCACCTCTTGCAAGAATTTGAACGGGTTGATTTTCGCCATGATTCCTGCCGCTGCCTTGAGCGGCGTGGGCCGCAGCCCTCTATATATTACTTTTCCGAACCGATGCAGGCCCGCTCAGTCTGGCAGGAGTGGAGGGACTTCGAACCCCCAACCCCCGGTTTTGGAGACCGGTGCTCTAGCCATTGAGCTACACTCCTCCGGAAGCGATTGCGGCGGCTCCCAGGATCAAACCCTCGGGTCCGCCGCAGACGTGTAAATGCATGATCGACGCCCGCAATGCAAGCCCACCGGGAAACAAACGGGGGGCCGGCCGGCCATTTTCAGCTTGTCCCGGCCTTGAGCCGGGACCGTCCCGGACTCCGAGGCTGCGGCGCTCCCGGCCGGGACAAGCTTGGAGCGCCCCGGGCCTAAAGGCGGACAAGAGGATAGGCGTGAACGCGCGGCTTAGCGGCCGCCCATCATCTCGCGCGCGCCGGCGATGACATCCGCCGGCAGCGAAAACGCCCGGGCGAGCTCGCTCGCCATCTCGGGGCCCTCAACCGGATCGACGTGGAGATTCTGCTTGGCGACATCCGCCCGGAACGCCTCGTCCGCCATGGTGGCATCGAAAGCCTGCCGCAGCTCCTCGACGCGGGCGGCCGGCACTCCCGGCGGCAGCATCACCGGCCGGTCCAGGTTCTGCGCCACCATCATCAGCTCGAGCTGCTGGCGGGTCGCCTCGTCCTTGACGAATTCCATGATCGTGGGGGTATCGGGAAACTCGGCGCTGCGCTTCTCGGCGATCAGGATCGGCACCGAGATCTTGTGCTCGGTCAGCCATTGCGGACGCGTCGCCTTGATCACCGTGAGCTGCCCGCCGCAGCGGCCCTCGACCTCGCCGCGCTCCATGGCCAGATAGACGTCGGTGCCGTCCTTGTAGCCGGCCACCACCTTGATCTTGGTTCCGAAGAGCCTGTTGAGGATCGCCGGATAGGTGTCCATCTGCGAGCCCGCGCCCGAGCTGCCGACGGTGAATTCGCGCTGCAGCATGTCGGCCCAGGTCTTGATCGGCGATGTGTGCCAGGCGATGCACATGCCGTCGGTCCGATCCAGGCTGCCGAGCCAGTTGAACTTCAGGCTGTCGAAGCGCACCCCCTTGTTGCCCCACAGCGGGGTGAGCGGCACGCTCGAATGCACGATGCCGAAGGTCGTGCCGTCCTGCGGGGCCTGCGCATAGAGATAATTGGCGGCGAGCAGCCCGCCCGCCCCCGGCATGCTCTGGACGATGAAGCCCGGCCGCCCCGCGATATGGGCGCCCATGTGATCCGCCAGCAATCGGGCATATTCCGCATAGCCGCCCGCGACCCCCGTGCTGATGACGATGCGGATGGTCTTGCCCTGATAGAACGGCACCGCCTCCTGCGCCGAGGCGGGCGATGAAGCGGCGGCGGCGAGCAGGAGCGCCAAAATCCTCAACTTTTCGAATGCCATGATTTTCCCTGATCCGCCGCGCTTGTTGTTCATTTTATGCATGCATCTACCGTCGGCAACGCGGCACAGACCCGCAGGCGAGCAATTCGCCTCTCGCCCCTGCCGTGCTGCATTTCGACATCCGGCATGTTAGCGTAAATTGGTTTGTGCAGGGAGGCCCGTTGCGATGACAATCGCTCTGACACTTTCCACTCTTGTGGCCGCAGGAACTCATGGGCATGTCGTCGATGGCCCAGGCCGCTGATCCGTTGCCGCGGGGCAAGCCCGAGGACGTCGGCATGTCCTCCGAGCGGCTTGCGCTGATCGGCAAGGCGGTCAACGCCGAGATCGCGCGCGACCAGCTGCCGGGCGCGGTGCTCGCCATCGCGCGGCGCGGCAAGCTCGTCTATTTCGAGACCTTCGGCTACCGCGACAAGGCGGCCGGCGCGCCGATGACGACGGACGCGATCTTCAACATCGCCTCGATGACCAAGCCGATGGTCGCGGTCGGCGCCTTGCAGCTCTACGAGCAGGGCAAGCTGTTGATGGACGAGCCGCTCGCGAAATACTTTCCGAAATTCGCGAACATGCAGGTCGCCGTCATGGACGCCAAGAAGGAGAGCATCGTCGAGACGGTGCCGGCGGCCCGCAAGATCACCATCCAGGATCTGTTCCGGCACACGTCGGGCTTCATCTATGGCGGCCGCGGCGCGACCGCCGTGCACAAGCTTTATCCGGAAGGCAGCGGCCAGGCGGCTGCCGCCATGACGGGCGCCGAGTTCATCGATCGCCTGAGCTCGCTTCCGCTGTCTGTACCAGCCGGGCACGGTCTGGGACTACGGCTTCGGTCTCGACGTGCTCGGGCTCATCATCGAGCAGCTGACCGAGCAGTCGCTTGGCGACTATCTGCAACAGAACGTCTGGAAGCCGCTCGGCATGGCCGACACCGGCTTTCTCATTCCGCCCGAGAAGGCTGCGCGCTACGCGGCGGCGCTGCCCAAGGATCCGGTCAGCGGGAATCCGCAATCCATGACCGCGCTGACACAGAAGACGAAGTTCGAATGCGGCGGCGGCTGCGCGGCCTCGACGGCGAGCGACTACTTGCGCTTCGCGCTCATGCTGATGAACAAGGGCAAGCTCGGCGACACCCGCATTCTGGGGCCGAAAACGGTCGAATACATGCTGTCGAACCAGCTCGGCCCCGACGTCAAGAATTTGATCGTGAACGGCGATCCGACCCGCGCCGACTACGGCTTCGGCCTGGGACTGGCGGTGCGCACCACGCCCGGCATCGTGCGCATGATGGGCTCGGTCGGTGATTTCTCCTGGCCGGGCGCCAGCGGCACCAACTGGTGGGCCGACCCGCACGAGCAGCTGGCAGTGGTGTGGATGGCACACTCGCCGGGCCCGATTCGCTGGAAATACCGGCAGATGATCAACGCCCTCGTCTATCAGGCCATCGTCGACTGAAGTTGGGCGCACCGTAGGGCGCAATCGCTTGATTGCGCCATCGGCGGTCCCGCAACGCGGAGTCCGCCGGCGTCCCGGGCGGCGCAATAAAGCGATTGCGCCCTACGCGGCCTCAAGCCAGGCGACGACCTCGGCGGCGCTGCGGTCGGGCGGAAACACCGGATAGAACACCCGGGTGATCACGCCGTCGTCGAGCACCATGGTGAGCCGCTTCAAGAGCGTCATGCCGTCCACCGCGAAGGTGGGAAGCTTGAGCGCCCGCTGCAGCTCGAGCCGCGCGTCGGACAACAGCGCGAACGGCAGATGCAGCCGCTGCGCGACCTCGCGCTGGTCCTCCCCGGTCTGGGTGGAGAGCCCGTAGAGATGCGCCACGCCGAGCGCCTTGAGCTCGGCGAAATGGTCGCGGAAGCCGCAGCTTTGCGGCGTGCAACCGCGCGCACCCGGGATCGCGTCCCAACCGGTCGGCAGCGCTTCGCCGGGACGGCCGGTGCGCGGATAGGCGTAAACGACCGTTCGGCCACGCGCCCGCGACAGATTGATCGATGCGCCGTCGGTCGCCGGCAGCGCCAGGTCGGGCCACGACATGCCGCCGAGATGACGCGCCGCGCCGTCGTCGGCCGGCACCGGGAGGTCGGCCGGCAATTCCAGCGGATTGTTGAGGATGGCGCTCATTAAGTCTCCCGTTCGGCACTCGGCCTGCCCGGCAGTTGCACGCGCTTCCGCCGCAGCTGCGATCGGCGGGACTATTTCTTTCGCTTCTTGCGGGCGGCGTAGCGGGCGTCGCGGGCGGCCTTGCGCTCGGCCGCCTCAGCCAGCTCCCGCGCCGCCGCCTCGGCGGCTTCGCGCTGCGCCCGCTCCACGGCCTCGCGTTCCGCCTGCTCCGCCAATTCGCGCGCGCGCACCGCGGCCTCGGCGGCTTCCCTTTCGCGAGCCTCCTTGGCCGCCTTGCGCTCGGCGGCGCGGGCCTCGCGCGCGGCGCTGATGGCCTGCCGGGCAGCCTGCCGTTCGGCGACCGCAGGATTATTGGCCGCCGTATTGGCACGAAACTTTTCCAGTGCCGCCTTCCTCGCGTCCGTTGCCGCGCCCTTGCGCTCGAGGAAACCCGGATCCTTGAACCCCATCTAGTCCGACCTTCTGTTTGCTGTGAACGTTGCCGGCGATCTGCCGTTCCGCACTGACGCTGACCGCATCGGCTTGCCGAGCCGCATCATAGACCGGCGCGCGAGGTCGGCAAAAGTCGATTTTTCATTCCCGGGATCTTCAATTTCATTAGCGCGTCGCATATCCGCTCGCGGGCGCTGAGGGCTCCGACGACCGGCACCGCCCTGGCTCAATCGCCCCGGCCTGCGCTCGAATTGGCCGCTCAAGGACGGGCCCGCGCCATCCATGCGAGGGATCGGCAACGGAAATGCGCCGAGCGCGTTGTATGGCTTGGCGACCAGCACTTTGAGCGAATTCATGCGCATCATCAGAATGGCGGCTGCGATCGGGGTCCTGGCATGCGTGGCGGGTTGCGGCAAAGCCGGCCCGCCGGGGCCGAAGGGCGATGCGGGACCACCCGGTCCGGCGGGCCCCATTGGCGCTGCGGGTCCGGCCGGCCTGCAAGGACCACCCGGGCCGCAAGGCGAGCCGGGCGCCGCCGGCCAATCGGCATCGATCCGCGTCATTCGCCAGCCCTGCCTCACAGGCGCCTGCACCGCGCAATGCAATGCCAATGAGGTGCTGGTGACCGCCTATTGCGGGACCGCCCGCCGCGCCGCCAAGTTCTTGACCGAGAGCTCCGTCTCGTGCGGCGTGGTCCCGAACCCGGCCAACAGCCCGCTGGTGGCGGTTTGCGCCGCCTCGGGGCAGTAGGATCTCACGGGCCAAGGCGCGGAGGAAAATCCCCAAGCGAGCATCGAAGCGGGTGAAGAGAATCGAACCCTCTTCATCAGCTCGGAAGGCTGTTGTTCGCGAGGCGTTGGCCACCAAACCTACACAAGAAGGCCGAGCGCGGGCTGCAGGAAGATGTGGCAACCCACGGACGCTACCTCCGCGGTGAGAAATCCGAAGCGCCAATACAGCCATCCCCATAAGACTCCGGGCGCAACGTATCTAACGGCATCATAGAAAAGGGCCGCGAACGAGAGCGGATCAGGCGATAGAGCCGCCACATTCGCGCCGATGTTCAGCATCTGCGCTACAACGATCGCGCACCAAATCAGAGCCGGCGGCAAGTCGATGGAGGTGTCATTGGGGTGCGCGCCCTTGATCCGTGAGATCAGATAAAAGAGCGAAGAAAAAACGAACAAACGATAAATCACGTTCTCATTGAAAGCGCGAAGCATGAAATAGATCAGCCGGTCGCGCAGGCCTGTCGTCTCAAAGAAATAAACGTACGAGGTCGGCAAGGTAGCCCTGAACACGACCCCATCGACAGCGGCGACATAAACAGCCGCGGCAATCGCTGCCGCGACCCCAACCAGCAGCGGCCTGCTCGTTCCGTGGCCCTGCAGGCGCAAGCCAACACGGTGAGCACAGAAGGTTCCGATGAAAGCGAGGACCGCTATCAAGCCTACACGCGCAAAAGGCGACCCAAACGTGGCTGCGGCAAATAGCACGTCGAACGGCGCGATCGCCGCAATGGTCATTCCAATAAGTAGGATGCCAACCAGCGCCGGACTGAATCGCGTGGGACCCCCTTGTGCGACGTAGCCTGGTGCCCTGGGCGCGGCTGACAATGCGGAAAGAGCTGACATGGCAATGGGCTAGCCTACTTGCCTTAATCTCTCGTGAACCGCCCATCGTCGCGCAAACGAAAAGGCGCGCTCGCTCGCCAGCTAACGCCCTGTTGCTCCCGGATGCACGCCCGTGACCGAAGGCCTGAGGTCGTGTGGACCGCCGGCGGTGCTCATCTTAGGACCTGCTCAATTGTACACGCGGCGCCTTGCGGCCCCGTTAACTGTGGCCGCGCTGACGCTGCGCGCACGCGCCACCCCGGCGCGCGCTTCACGCCAACGGGGCGGCACCGCCGGCAAATTCCGCGTTTGCCATGTTGCGCACGGCATTGACCCCCCGCCGGCTTGAACATAGGCTTGCTCCGGGACGCTGGGGGGCTACCAAACCACATGGGCGGCAAGTCGCGCATTGGTCGCGCCAGATTCACGCTGCTGGCATCGAGTTCGGCGATCGCCTTGCTGATCGGCGGCGGCGCGCCGGCGGCGTTCGCCCAGTGCAGCACCTCCATCACCGGGAGCGTACCGGGCTGCACCAACAGCACGACGATCACCGGGATCAATATCCACAGCGCGACCGTATCGGGTGTGATCAACAATGTCGGCGTGATCAGCCCGAACGGCATTTCGCTCAATACCAACAGCACCATCAACGGCGAGATTGCCAGCGGCGGCACGATCGTCGGCGGCATTTCGATCGACCCCACCAGCACGATCGCCGGCGGCTTGGCCATCTTGATCACCGGCACGCTGTCGGGCGGCATCTCCAATGCCGGCACGATCTCGACGACGAGCCGCGGCATCCTGGTCAGCAGCGTCGCTCAATTCGGCAGCACCAGCGCCGGCGGCGGCATCCGCAACAGCGGCACGATCTCCGCGGGCACCGGCAACGCCGTCGCCGTCAGCAAGGTCGGCACTTTCTTCGGCGGTATCGGCAACAGCGGAAGGATCACAGCCGGCAGCACCGGCATCCGCGCCATCAGCGTCTCGACCTTTCTCGGCGGCATCAGCAACAGCGGGATGATCTCGGCGAGCCACATCGGCATGTTGGCGGTTTCCGATTCCGTTTTCGCCGGCGGCATGAGCAATGGCGGCACCATCACGGGCCCCCTCGGCATGCTGGCCAACTCCGTCTCCACCTTTTCCGGTGGCATGATCAATACCGGGATGATCTCCGGAACCGGAATGCGCGTCGAGAATGATGCCACCTTCCTGGGCGGCGTGACCAACACCGGCACCATCACGGGCGGCAGATCCGGCATCAATGCTCAGGATGTCACCGTCTTCGGCGGCGGCATGACCAACACGGGCAAAATCTCTGCGCGCACCTCGGGCATGTACGCCTTCCTGGTCTCGACCTTCACGGGCGGCATGACCAACACCGGCACCATAATGGTGGCCGCGAGCGGCGCGCTGTTCGCCATCAGGCTTTCGACGTTCTCGGGCGGCATCACCAACACCGGGACGCTCATCGGCGCCGGCATGGTCGCGGGCTTCCCCGGCCAAGGCATCGTTGTCAACTTTGTCTCGCAATTCACCGGCGGCATCACCACCAGCGGCATGGTGTCAGGGGCCGGTGACGGGATCGGCCTGTTCAGTGACGGCACCTTTCAGGGCGGCATCACCAATTCGGGAACCGTGCTCAGCAACCGGCTCGGCATCGCGCTGAGCAGCAGCATCCAGTTCGGCAGCATCAGCGCCGGCGGCGGCATCACCAACAGCGGCACCATAGCGGCCGGCAAAACCGGTGTCTTCATCAAGAACGACGGCATATTTGCCGGCGGCCTGCTCAACACCGGTACGATCACCGGGCCGCTCGGCGTCTCGATCAGCTTCGTCTCGATGTTCGCAGGCGGCGTCACCAACAGCGGCGTCATTACCGGCAATACCGGCATCTTGCTCGGGCTCGGCATCTCGACCTTCGCGGGCGCCATCGCCAATTCCGGCACGATTATCGGTACCGGCGGCACGGCGCTCGACGTGAGCGGCCTCAACAACGCCGTCACCATCAATCAGACCGGTGGGCTGATCTTCGGCGCCATCAAGCTGTCGGCCAACGCCGACACGCTCAATATTTCCGGCGGCACGATCAACGGCAACATCGTCGGCCAGGGCGCGGACAACATCAACTTCGCCCTCGGCGCGGGGACTTTCACCTACGCCTCGCCGTTTGGCTTCAGCGGGATCAACCAGGTCAACATCAATTCCGGCACCGTCGTCCTCAACGGCCTCGATAGCGCCAGCAAGGTCGCCGTCAACGGCGGCACGCTCGCCGGCGTGGGCACGCTCGATCCGGTCGTCGTGGCGATCAATTCCGGCGGCACCTTCGCGCCCGGCACGCCCGGCGTCCCCGGCACCGCCATGACGATCGCCGGCAACCTTGCGTTCCAGGCCGGCGCGCTCTACGTGGCGCAAATCAACCCGGCGACCTCGACCTCCGCCACTGTCAGCGGCACGGCTTCGCTCGGCGGCGCCGTGCAAGCCATTCTGCAGCCGGGCGCCTATGCCAAGCAGACCTACACGATCCTGCATTCGGCGGGTCTCGGCGGCACGACATTCAGCCGGCTTCAGCGTCGCGGCCGAGCCGGGATTTGGCGGGACGCTCGCCTACACGCCGACCGACGTGTTGCTGAGCCTCACGGCGCAGCTCGGCAGCGGCGGCGGCCTCGGCGCCAACCAGCAGAGCGTCGCCGCCGCGATCAACAATGCCTTCAACGGCGGCGCAACCTTGCCGGCCGCCTTCTTTCCGTTGTTCGGTTTCTCCGGCGCCAGCTTGTCGGCAGTGCTGTCGCGGCTCTCCGGCGAGGTGTCGACGGGCGGCCAAGAGGCCGCCTTCAGCCTGATGGACAGCTTCATGCGGCTGATCGACGATCCCTCCTCCGGCAGCGGCGGCGGCACCGTGATGGGCTTCGCGCCCGATACGGCCGCGAGCCTCCCGCCCGATATCGCGCTTGCCTACGGCGCCGTGCTCAAGGCACCTCCGCCGGTCTCGCTTGACCAACGCTGGACCGCCTGGGGCTCCTCGTTCGGCGGCTCCGAGCGGACCAACGGCGATCCGGCCGCCGGCACCAACACCGTCAGCGCGCGCGCCTTCGGCTTTGCCGGCGGGATGGACTATCACTTCACGCCCGACACCGTGGCGGGTTTCGCGCTTGCCGGCAGCGGCACCAATTGGAGCCTGGCGCAAGCTCTCGGCACCGGCCGCAGCGACGCGTTCCAGGCCGGCGTGACCGCCAAAACCCATTTTGGACCCGCCTATGTGGCCGGGGCGCTGGCATTGACCAACAATTGGATGACGACCAATCGCATCGCTTTCGGCGATCAGCTCACCGCGCGCTTCGGTGCCCAGAGCTACGGCCTGCGGCTCGAAGGCGGCTATCGCCAGGCGGTGCCGCTCACCGGCGCCATCGTCGGCATCGCGCCCTACGCGGCCTTGCAGGCGCAGGCGTTTCACACGCCGAGCTACAGCGAGACCGATCTCACCGGCGGCGGCTTTGCGCTCAGCTACAACGCCATGAACGCGACCGATACGCGCAGCGAGCTCGGGGCGCGCTTCGATCAGCTCCAAATGCTCGAGGGCATGCCGCTGACGCTGCGCGCGCGCGCCGCCTGGGCGCACGACTGGGTGACCAATCCGGCGCTGTCGGCGATCTTCCAGGCCATCCCCGCCGCGCGCTTCATCGTCAACGGCGCGGCGCCGCCGGCGAATTCCGCGCTGGCCACGGCGAGCGCCGAGCTGCAGCTCGCCAGGAGCTGGTCGGTCATGGCGAGGTTCGACGGCGAGTTCGCCCACAGCTCGCAGACCTACAGCGGCACCGGCACGCTGCGCTATACGTGGTAAGGCCGGGTGATTGGCGTCGGGTCAGCTGGTCCGGACTGCGTGCGTGCGGTCGTGCATACCACGCATAATTTCGTGAAGGATCCAAATATTGACAATTATCAACGTTTCGTGAAGCGGGCCGAATATTGACGTACATCAACGACGGGCATCCATAGTCGAGATTTTATAGCGGCAGCCAAGCAAGTCGCGCGAATGGACGCAGACGCGGTCCAGACACCAGCCGCGCCCAGGACCGCCCGAAAAGGCCCGGCGCCGAATGAAGTGATGCAGTCGGCAAGATCGACGCATCGTGGTGGCGCCTGACAAGGCGGTCTCATACGCAAATATCTGCGCAGGCGAGTTCCTGAGCGTGGGCGGTGTGATGTCGAGAGCGACGGCAGGTTCGTCCGTGCCGGCGCAACCAAAGACGCATTGAGGCGATACCGCCGCTCGAGTGCGGCACTGAAGTCTCTACACATTATAACGTTATCGCAGGTTAGTCCGTTATGGCTAGTTCTCAACCAAATCCAGACCGAGGAGAAGCAAATGACCAACAGGATCATCGTAGCGACGTTCAACGACACAAATTCCGCCTATGACGCAGCCAGCGCAATCAAGGATCTGAAAGATTCCGGCATTACCCAATTCAAGCTCAAAACTGGGGTCATGGTCAAAAAAGACGATCGCGGGAACGTGTCGCTGCTCGAGGACCGCGACCGCCCGCTTCTTGGAACAGCGGTTGGTACCACTGCTGGGGCACTGATCGGCTTGATCGGCGGCGCACCGGGCGTAGCGTTGGGGGCGGCTCTTGGTGCTACCGCAGGGCTTGGTGGCGATGCTGTGATGGCAACGCTCGATTCCAGCTTCGTAGACACGGTGACGGCCGACATGCGTCCTGGAATGACCGCCATCGTTGTTGAGGCGGATGAAGGCAGTACTCGCGCAGTCGACGATATTGTGGCCCTGGGTGGCGGGCATGTTTTTCGCCAAGCCGCATAGCTGAGGTGTGATGCAGCATCCCTTGGCGGGCAAGTTGTCCGCGGTTTCGTAAAGGTCGATCTCAACTGCAGTCAACCTAAGGAGGCTACCATGAAACGCGCATGCATCTTGATGCTCACCGGCGTCGCGACGCTCGCAGGCACCGCGTTGATGACGCCGACCATCATCCAGGGTCAGGTCGCCGGTTCCACCGTCATCGGGGTCACTGCGGCAGAGCTACGCGAAGTCGCTCAGGGCTGGAGCGTCAAACGCCAGGTACTTGGCCAGCCGGTGTCCAACGACAAGGATGAGCGCATTGGGACGATCGACGATATCATCATCGCCCCCGACAAGTCTGTTTCGTACGCCATCATCAACGCTGGCGGCTTTCTAAATTTGGCCAAACACGACGTCGCGGTCCCGGTTTCACAACTTAAGCAGGATCAGGGAAAGCTCGTATTGGCCGGAGCCACGCGAGATGCGCTGAAGGCAAGCCCACCATTCGAATACAGCGGGCGATAGAGGCTCAAAAGTTCGCCAGCGGGGGGGTCCCGCCTGGCCACAAATTCAGAGTTTGTGGCGGGACCCCCACCCGGATCGCTGCGCGATCCGACCTCCCCCTGCAGGGGGAGGTGTCGCGGAGAGCGCGGTGGTTTCGTCACATGCGATTGCCCTGCCTGTGCCGGGGCCGGCCTCCGCGCCGGCTTGGTCTACCGGTTTGGCGCACCGTTGGCGCCGCCGGTTTCCCTGGCATTGCGCTGGACGTTGTCGGGCAGCAGCGCCGGCTGCGGTCCTACGACCTTGGTCAGTGCGCGCCAGGCGCAGATTTCATCGCTCCAAACCGGCGGGTTGCCCACCGAGCCGCCGACCCCGATGACGCCGATGAGCTGGTTGCCATTGATGAGGATCGGCAATCCGCCGCCCTGCGGGAAGTTGCCGCGCGAGGTCTGGCGGATCTCCGAGGAGCGGCCGCTCAGCACCTCGTTCATGGTCGCCTTGCTCGGCCGCAGCGTGTTGAGCACGGTGCGCGCCTTCATCATCGCGGTCTCGATCGCGATCTTGGCCTGGCCGTCCATGCGGTAGAAATAGACCATCTCGCCGAACTGATCGTAGACCGCGACGCTGACCTTCACGCCCTGCTTCACGGCCTCGTCGATGCAGGCCTTGCCGACCGCTTCGGCGGTCGCGACGTTGATCTCGTCCTGCTCCAGGATGGTCTTGGTCGCGTCGCCGCGGATCACCAACTGATCGCCGTCGGCGGCCCGGGCAGGTCCGGGCAAGGCCGCGAAGGCGGCGGCTGCGAGCAATCCGGCATGAAGCTTCATGGTGGCTCCTCTCAAGGACGATGGGCGTTTCGAAACGCGCCGATCGAATCTGCCCGCTCGCGCGAAGGTTTGCAACTTCGCGATCGGCATTTTCGCGATCGGCATTCGCCAGACGTCCCCTGCCCGTCGCCTTGCTGGCCCTTCGAAATCGATGCAAGATGTTGGCCGTGGCCCCATACGTTGCAACAAAATGGAGACCGGAGATGGATACGCGGCGAGGTCGTTCGATCATTCTCGGTCTCAGCGCGCTGGCTGTGGGTGCGCTCGCCTCCGCCGGCGCGGCAACCGCGCAACAGACCTACACGCTGCGCTATGCCGTCGATACCGAGCGCAACATCAATGCGCTGGCGCAGACGGTGGCTGAGCGGCAGGGATTCTTCACCCGCGAAGGCATCAACCTGCAGCCGGTTCGTTTCGTGGCCACCGGCGATCGCCCGAGCGATCGGACCGCATTGGTCGCGTCCCGCGATTCCTTCGACATGGCGCGTATGCAGCTGTCGATCCTGATGGAGCCGGAGGGACGATTCAAGGGCACCGACTACGTCGCGGTCTCGGCGGTGGTGAACAATCCGGCCTATTTCCTGGTGGCGCGTCCCGACATCAAGACCTTCGCGGACCTCAAGGGAAAGACGCTGACCGAGCCGGCTCCGACCGATCCCATCACGCTCACCGCCCGCAAGCTGATGGAGATGCACGGCCTCAAGGAGGGGGACGTCGAGATCAAGACCATCGCCGGCTCGCAGCCGCGCGTCGACTGCCTGAAATCCGGCGCCTGCGCGGCCGGCTCGCTGTCGCAGCCTTCGGTGTTCGCGGCGTTCGACGCCGGGTTCCATACGCTGGCAATGCATATCGAGACCGGCCCGCTTCTCTACGTGGTCGATATCGTGGATCGCACCTGGGCGCAGGCCCACAGCGAGGTCATCGTCCGCTACATCCGCGCGACCGCGGCAGCGATGCGCTTCATCCACGACCCGCGCAACCGGGACGAGGTGCTTGAAGGCCGCCATGGAGGTCACGCGCCAGCCCGAGGACCGGGCGCGCGACATGCTGTCCTACTTCTGGGACGAAAAGAACGACGTGCTGCCCAAGCAGGGCGAGATCGACATGACCGCCGTCAAGACGACGATCGCGCTGTTCGGCCACTACGGTATCTTGAAGACGCCGTTGCCGACGCCGGAACGCTACGTCGATCTGCGCTACGCGCAGATGGCGGGCATTCAGTGATCCGCCGGCGGAATCTCAAAAGTCGGGCTTGGCGGCGATCGGGAGGGTGGTCGGATAGGGACCGGGGATACGATTGACCTCGGTGATCATGCCCTCCTCAAAGCCGCGGTTGTTCTCGGCGCAGATCGTCTCTTCGTAGGGCGTCGTGTCGACCCGGTAGCTGGCCTGCGCCGACCACGGCGTGGTGAACGTCTGCGGGTCCTCGACCGTCAGCTGAACCTGCAGGGTCTTGCGGTCAGCGGACGCCTTGTAGCGCTCGATCACATGGATCTTGTCGGAGTGCGGGGTGAAGAAATGGTCGGTGTAGGTCCGGTCGTTCTCCCCGACCGTGTCCACCACCAAGGTATCGCCCTCATAATGGCCGACCGATTCCCCGAACCAGCTGGCTTTCGGGCTCGGCGTGTGCGGCCGGTCGAGATAAACGTGGCGGGTGAGCGAATCGCGCACATACAGCAACAGCACCTCGTCGGCGGTTTGCAGGATCTGCATCGGATCGCGCTGATTGAGGATCATCGGCACGCCCGCCGGGTAGCACATGTCGATCAGCTTGAGATGCGAATGCCCGGCGATCTCAGCGGCGACGATCGGCTTCATCTTGGCGAGCGTCTCGGGCTTCAGGATCGGATTGGAGAGATCGGCGACCCATCCGTCGGGGCTTTGGCCGCCGGGCGTGGCGCTGCGCCGATGCGGATGCGCCGGATCGATGGTCATGGGCCCGGGGCCGCTCGCCGGCGGATCGAGCGATTCCACATAGCGGCCGACGCGCACCCACTGGCCCGAGAGGTCCGGCACCGACTTGTCAGGTACCGATTTGGGCATTTGCGCGGGCGCCGGGGCAACTGCGCAGACGCAGAGCGCCAACGCGAATATCAGGGCCTCACGGCGCGGCGGATACCAGCGCCGGAAAGATTTGCAGCACGTCGGCATCGGCTTCATGTCCTTGCGCCTCCCGGGGCGGCTACTGGCCGCCGCCTTCGCCGTTGGCTTCGCCGGCGCCCTCGCCACTCACATTGCCCAAGCCCAATGTCTTGCCGTCGGGAAACGTCACCGACAGATATTGGCCGCCGGGTGTCCCATCCTTGAGCGGGTGGATCACCGCGGTCACGTTCATTCCGGGCATCAACGTCTTGGGCTGCCAGCCCTCGCGGGCCAGGCCGCCCGGCGAACCCATCTCGATCGGCCATTGCTCCAGCTGGCCGTCGCTCTTGCGCACCATCAACAGGATCCAGCTGTGCGGATAGATCCATTGGAACGCCTTGACGGTGCCCTGCAGCGTCACCTTGGCCTCGCCGTCGAACATGGCGAAGGAGTGATGCGCAAGCGCCGGCGCCGCGCAAACCGCAGCCGCAACGCCCGCCAAGCCGAGTATCCTGGATTTCATCGAGCCCCTCCCATTGGTAAGCCAGCCGCCGCGGCTACGGCCGGCGCACGCCTTTCACCGACGACAGGTCGCGGTGCTTCTCGCCGCAGACGTAGTCTTCCAGACGCACGTCGTTGCGCAGCGCGTAGACGAAACGCGCTTGCCAATCCTTGCTGTAATAGTCCGGATCGTGGATGGTGATGACGTCCTCGAGCTCGCTCGGGCCGGTCTTGCGCATACGCTCGGTGGTCTTCAATTCGTCGGTGTGCGGCGCGCCGGTCGCGTCGATGAACGTGCCGCCGTTGAAGCCGGCGGACTGAATCACCAGCACGTCCGCTTCGAAATGCCCGACCGAATGCCCGTTGTAGAGCGGCAGCGCGGCCATGGCCTTGGACGACGGCAGCGGCTTGTCCATCGTGATCGCGCGGATCTGATGATTGAGCTCGTGCACCATGGTGATCTGGCCGGGCGGCGCCTGCAGGATCTCGAACGGATAGGGCGAGGCGAGCAGGCGCGGAAGGCCATCCGCCACGCAATATTTGCGCGCGACGTCCTTGATCGATCCGTCCTTCAGCCCGGCGATGTTCGCCTCGTAGGCGGCCTTGCCGTCGGCCGTCAACGGCAGCTCGCCGCCTCCGAGCGGCGCGATCTTGGCGTTGTACTCGCTCGCCCAGTAGGTGCCGGAAATATCCGGCGGCGCGCCTTGCGCGTCGGCCGGTCGTGCGACCGGCTGGAGCGCGAGCAAGGCGATGAGCGCCGAGCCGGCGCGAGCGCCGCCACGAAACTTCCGCATCAGGATTCTCCCGCGTGCATTGCGGCCCGAACTGTAGACTGCCGAGCGCCACTTTGGTAGAAGAGCACGAGCGCGTAAAGGGGGTTGCGATGACCAGCTTTCTCGTTGGCTTGAGACGCTGCTGCACCCGGGCCGTCGGGGCGGTCTGCGCGATCCTGCTTTGCGCCTTGTTTGCTGGGATCGGCGCCCACGCGCAAACCGCGACCGGAATCCCGGGCTTCGCGACCGACGATCACACCTCCTGGTATCCGGACCGGTTGACCGGTGACAACTTCCTGCCGCCGGCGAGCGGGCCCGGGCCGATCCTGTCCAGGCCCGGTTATCCCTACGTTCCCAACAACGGCCGCGATTTCGCCGGCTCGAGCCCGACCTACCGCATCGCCGATCTGACCAACCCGATCCTGCAGCCCTGGGTGATCGCGCAGATGAAGCGCGACAACGACGAGGTGCTGGCCGGCAAGGTTCCCTTCATGGCGCGCGAGCGCTGTTATCCGGGCGGCGTTCCGGAATTCGACATCTACCGCCGGGTGGGACCGCCGATGCTGTTCTTCGTGCAGACCCCCAAAGAGGTGCTGATGATCTGGCGCGGCGACATGCAGACGCGCCACATCTACATGGACGTGCCGCATTCGGAGCACCCCTCGCCATCCTGGTACGGCGAATTGGTCGGTCGCTACGAAGGCGATACACTGGTGGTCGACACGATCGGCCAGAACACCAAGACGTTCGTCGACAACTACCGCACGCCCCATACCGAGCAACTGCATGTCGTCGAGCGCTTTCACATGACCGAGGGCGGCAAGTTCCTGGTGGTGGACATTCACGTCGAGGATCCCGGCGCCTTCACCACGCCGTGGAATGCCGTTCAACGTTTCGCCCGCTGGGACAAGAGCACGTTGTTCGCCAAGGGCGACAGCCTCTGCGCCGAGAGCGCCGCTTACGACTACTTCAACACCGGCAATTACGGAGCGAGCCACGTGTCGGACCTGGCTCCGATCCCGCAAGCCGACAAGCCGGATTTCTGAGAGGGCAACCGGCCGCGCGGGCGGCCATGCCGACACATCGCCGCCACGCGCGGCAAACCCGCGGGAGACTGCCATGAACACACAAGCGCTTCGTTCGACGGCGCTGGGCATCCTTGGCCTTGGCGGCAACCGCTTTCGGATCGGGCGGCGGCGCCCGCGCGGCCGACACGATTCGTTACGGCATCGACGACGAGCAGAACATCAACCGGCTCCCGCAGGTCGTCGCGGAACGCGAAGGATTCTTTGCGCGCGAAGGCGTCGAGGTGCGGATCGTTCCCTTCACGGTCTCGTTCCGCGCGCCGCCCGGGGCCAACCCGATCTCGATGCGCGATGCCATGAGCAAGGGCGACATCGACATGTCGCGCGAGCAGTTCCCGCTGTTGATCAACGACGTGATGGCCGGCCGCAAATTCGTCGCGGTCTCGATCGCGAGCGGTAACCCGCTCTATTTTGTCGTCGCCCGGCCCGAGATCAAATCGTTCGCCGATCTCAAGGGCAAGACCCTCACGATCACGAATCCGCGCGACGGCATCACGGTATGGACGCGCAAGCTCTTGGCGCTGCACGGGCTCACGGACGCGGACGTCACCTTGAAGAACATTGCCGGCTCGCAAGGCCGGCTGGAGTGCCTCAAATCCGCGGAATGCGCCGCCGCTTCGCTCGCGCAGCCCGCGGTGCTGGACGCGATCGAAGCCGGCTCCCATACGCTCGGGCTGACCAACGAGATCGGGCCGCCGCTCTATCAGTTCGATATCGCCGATCCCGCCCGCGCCGCGGCCAATCGCGACGCCATCGTCAAATATATCCGCGCCACCACCGCAGCGGTGCGTTTCATCGAGGACCCCAAGCACCACGACGAAGTCGTCAAGATCACGATGGAGTTCATGAAGGAGCCCGAGAACCGGTCGCGCGAGATGCTGGCCGCCATCTGGGAACCGAAGAACCGCGTGCTGCCGCAACGCGCCGCCGTCGATATGGACAGCGTCAAGTCCGCGATCGCGCTCCTGGGCGAATACGGCATCTTGAAGCAACCCCTGCCCGCACCCGAACGTTTCGTCGATACGGCCTATGCCGAGGCGGCCAGCCGCTGAGCTCAGTGCCATGCCCAAGAGTTCCTGCCTGCGCTCCGTCGTGCGCTCCGTCCTGCCGCTGGTTGTTTTCCTCGCGTGGATCGCATGGCCGCCGACGGCCATGCCGGAAACCGGCGGCGTGCAGAAAATCCCCGACTTCTCCGGCGGCTGGGACCGCATGGGCACCCTGCTCGAGACCTACGAGGCGATCCCGGGCTATGGCGGGGCCGGACCGCTGCTGGTCGATCCGCGTCACCCACACGTCAACGGCAGCCCCGATCTCACCTGGGCGCCGGCGCTCGACAACCCGATCCTGAAATCCGAGACGCTGGCCAGGCTCGCGCCGATTGCCGAGGCCGAGATCAAGGGCATTCCGCACATCAAGGACGAAGGCCACTGCCAGCCGTCCGGCGTGCCCGGGATCCTGAACGTGCGCGGGGCCTTCGAGCTGCTGCAGACGCCAACGCAAGTGACCATCATCCATCCGACCGACCAGCAGGTGCGCCGCATCTATTTGGATGTGCCGCATTCGGCCGATCCCGGCCACACCTGGTATGGCGAATCCGTCGGCCACTATGAGGGCGAAGACACTCTGGTGGTCGATACGATCGGGCTCAACGACAAGACCCAGACCGACCGGTTCGGCACGCCCCATACTGGACAGATGCACGTGGTCGAGCGCTATCGCGTGGCGAGCGACCATCGTAGCCTCGAGGTCCGGTTCACGGTCGACGATCCCGGCGCCTTCACCATGCCATGGTCGGCGCGCGCGCGTTTCCGCGCCCGCCCGCCCGTTTTCGAGGAACTGGTCTGCGCCGAGAACAACCGCTTCGTCGGCCTGGTGTTCGACGGCGGCAGGCCCACCACCACGGTTTACACCCCGACCGCCGCCAAGCCCGACTTCTGACGCCTTCCGCGCCGCCTCACAGTCAACGGAGAGAACGCCATGGTTCGAAACAAGCGGTCAGCGGGCGCGCGGCGGGCGCTCATTCGTTCGGCGTGGTTCGCGGGCGTCGCGCTCTTTATCGCCACCAGCGCCGATGCGCAGCGCGCGGGCGGCGGACGCGGGCAGCAGGAAGCACCCGCACCCAGCCCGGGCGGACCCATCTACGTCCCGCCCTCCCCGGCCATGAACATTTCGGGCGTATGGTGGACGCAAAGCTACAGCCCAAAAATTCAGATCGTGGGAGGCGGCGAGCTTCCCTACAACGAGAAGGGCAAGAGCCTGTATGCCAGCGCCATGGCGGGCCTCAAGGACGGCACGCTCAAGGATGAGGCCAGGCGCCTTTGCGTGCCGGACGGCCTGCCGCGCATCCTGGGCAATCCCTATCCGTTCCAGCTCATCCAGACCCCGGGCCGGGTGACCTTCGTCTATGAGCTCAATCACGTCATCCGGCCGATCCCGCTGGACAAGCCGCAACAGTCGGCCGACGAGCTGGAGGTGGCACCCTATTACTCCGGTCACTCGGTTGCGCATTGGAGCGGCGAAACGCTGGTGATCGAGTTCGGCGGGCTTCAACGAGAAGACCTTCCTCGACGCGACCGGCGCGCCCCATTCCGATGCGATGACGACGGTCGAGCAGGTGAGGAAGGTGGACGACAAGACCTTGGAGGACGTGATCACGGTCACCGACGCGACGATGTTCACCAAGCCGTGGAGCGCGCGCTTCGCCTATGACCTCCATCCCGAAATTCGCCTGGAGGATTATGTTTGCGGCGAGAAGCACCGTGACATTTCCATGGTCAAGGGCGTGGTGGTGCCGAAATAGCCGAAGGGGATTGCAATGGACCGCAGGCTGACGATCGTCCTTGGCCTCTGGGTCGTGGCGTGGCCCGCTCTTGCCCCGGCGCAGACCGCAGTGCCCGACTTCTCGGGCTCATGGACGCGGAAATGGGTGACGGCCAGCACCTATGACGCGCCGGAGAGCGGGCCCGGACCGGTGATGATCGATCCAGCCCATCCGCACCGTGGTCACCGCACGGGCGCCGCCGATCTGCCCGACCTCGATTCCTCGCCATGGATAGCCGACTACAGCAATCCGATCCTCAGGCCCGAAGCACGCGAGGTGGTAAAGCGGATCACCGAGCAGGAGAGCGCCGGTCATCCCCATGTCGAGCATCAAACATTGTGCTTGCCCTCCGGCGTGCCGGAGATCCTGAACTTGCGCGACGACATGGAGATGCTGTTCCTGCCGGGCGGCGACGAGATCGCCATGATCTACTGGCGCGACAACCAGGTTCGCCACGTCTACCTGAACGTTCCGCATTCCAAGGAGCCGCCGAAGACCTGGTACGGCGAATTGGTCGGCCACTACGAGGGCGACACGCTCGTCATCGACACGATCGGGTTGAACGACAAGACCGAAACGGATCGCTTCGGGACGCCGCATTCCGACCAGATCCATGTGGTCGAGCGCTACCGGCTCTCGAGCGACAAGAAAAGCCTGGAGGTTGTCTTCACGGTCGACGATCCGGAATTCTTCACCACCGCCTGGTCGGGCCGCGCCGACTATCGACACGACAACCGGCCGCTGCGCGAGCTCGTCTGCGCCGAGAACAACCAATCGATCGCAATGGGCGAGCAGCCGCCCATCCCGACCGCCGCCCGCCCGGATTTTTAGCGTTTCGATCTGACGGATGTTCCGCTTTTCCCGGGCGCGGCGCAGCATGCAGCCCTTGCGGAGTGGTGCGCTGCAGACCCGGGATCGTTGCAGGCTCGGAGCCTGCAGCATCGCCGCGTAGGCGAGGACACGATTTGAAACGATCCCGGATCAGCGGCGCACCGCTCCGCGCTGCGCCGCGTCCGGGAAAAGTCCAGCGGCCTCGAATCCTCACATGTGGACTTTTCCCGGGCGCAGCGCAGCACGTAGCTCTTGCGGAGTGCTGCGCTGCAGACCCGGGATCGTTGCAGGCTCGGAGCCTGCAGCACCGCCGCGTTGGAGGAGACATGATTTGAAACGATCCCGGATCAGCGGCGCACCGCTCCGCGCTGCGCCGCGTCCGGGAAAAGTCCGGCGGCCTCGGTCACTTCTGGAAGTCGCCGACGTCCTTGTTCTGTGACCAGGCCTTGGTGAACGCGAACGGCACCAGGACATAGGCCTCGTTCGAGACCGCGCCCCATTCGGGCGCGGCCAGGGGCTCCGGATTCTTCACGACGAT
This sequence comes from uncultured Alphaproteobacteria bacterium, assembly GCA_963725185.1. Taxonomy (GTDB): domain Bacteria; phylum Pseudomonadota; class Alphaproteobacteria; order Rhizobiales; family Xanthobacteraceae; genus VAZQ01. Next base: position 138,128 of record CAVRXO010000005.1, on the reverse strand, counting down.
CTTGAGCTTGCCGGCCTTGTTGAGGGTATTCGCATCGATCACGAAGGCGAGCTGGGTGGCGCTCGCGACGGTGGTCGGCATCGGCTGGCCGTTCGCATAGACGAGCGAGCGCTTGACGAAATTGATGCCGGTGAGCGTGAAAGTCGTGTCGGGCGTGCCCTGGATGACCGTGTGCGGGAAAAGCGTCTCGAGGCCCGGTGACGGCGACAGGGAAGGATCGGGCACCGCGCCGAGACCGCCGCTGCGGCGGTTGTTGGCGACCCCGGAAGCCGGATTGCGGCCGCCTGCAGCCGGAGCCGCCGGCGCGGCCCCCTCGTCGCCGCCTTCGGCCGCGGCCGCGCCGCCGCGACGACCGCCGCTCGCCGCCTTCAGGCCCGGCTCCCACGCCAGGTCGACGACGTCGCGATTGTAGGACAGGTGCGTGTTCGAGAACATGTCGCCGCCGAACCAGGGATGATAGGCGCGGTCGACGACCTTGCCGTCCTTGATCACGGTGTCGAGCTTGCGCATGTTCATGATGTCGATCGTCGGATCGGCATCGACGATGTCGATGTCGGCGAGCTTGCCGACCTCGATGCTGCCCATGTCCTTGATGCGGAAATGATGAGCGACCCAGCTGGTGGCCGCCTGCAGCACCCTCATCGGCGGCATGTGGGCGTCTTCCTGCATCACGTCCATCTCCTGGTGCAGGCCGAGCCCGGGGGGCGTTTGGGTGATGTCGGAAGCCGCCACCACCTGACCGCCGGCGGCTACCAGGTCACCGATGAACTTGGCGTGATTCTTGTAGCCGCACGTGCGCAGCTTGATCTGCTCCGGCGTCAGGTATTGCTCGGGCGACTTTTGATTGTCCTCGACGTCCGCGATGGCGAATTGCGGATAGTAGGCGAGCAGGTTGGGGTCGCGGAAGGAGTCCCGCGTCTCCTGCTGCACCCGCTTCCACATCGAGGGAAAGCTGCGGTCCGCCGCCATGAAATCGGGTTCCAGCGCCGCATCGTGCGCGAGCAGAAACGCGATCATGTCCTGCTCCTTGGCCGGGTCCATGTCGCAATAGGCGTCGGGCGGCAGGCCGACATAGTTCTTCCATTTTTCCGGATCGGCTGAGATCTGGTCGCCGATCTCGCCGGTGTGGACCATCACGTCGGCGCCGGCCAGCACGCATTCCTTGCCGCGCGTCTGCGGGCCGACGCAACGCATCACCACGCCCTTGCCGGCCTTGTGGGCTTCGTCCGCGATGGCGGCGAAGACCTCCGGCGGCCCATTGCCGTCGTTGGTGCCGATGAAGTCGGCCCCCGATTCGATGTTGTAGCGAACCAGCGCACGCGCTTCCTCGGGCGAGCGGACGATGCGATCGCCGGCGCCGGGCTTGTAGGTGTTGGGCCGCTTGCCGTCCGGTCCGCCGCCCTGCAGATTGATGAAGCCCTGATAGAGCCGCGGGCCGGGGAAAATCCCGTGATCGACGGCATCGCGCTCGGCGATGCCCTGGTCGTTGCGCGCGCCCGTCACCATGGCGGTGGTGACGCCCCAGTGCAGGAAGCCCTCGCCATACATCCAGTTCCAATTGGCCTTGGCGTCGATCAGGCCCGGCGTGAGCCATTTGCCAGCGGCATTGATGACCTGCGCGCCTGCCGGCGCCTGCACCTCGCCGGCCGCGCCCACCGCCGTGATGCGGTTGCCCACAATGACGACGACGGCGTTCGCCAGCGGCGGACCGCCATTGCCATCGACGAGAGTGCCGCCCTGGATGACGAGCGTGCCCTGCCCCTGGGCTCCCGTGGGAGCGGTCGTGTTGCAAACAGCGAGCGCGGCCGTCGCCGCGAGCGAACCGGCCGAAAGCAGCTTCCTCATGAATCCCTCCCTGGGCTTGCTTGATCTTGCGAACGCGCCGGCTCGGGTGCGATGAGCGCATGAGGCGCCAGAGTTCGTTGATCCGGTGTCCGCCGGACGGGCCATCCGCTTTTGGTTGGCGGGATCATAAGGCGTGGCGACGGGACTGAGAAGTGGCGGCGACCTTGTTGCCCTCGGCCTGTCTGATATCATCGCGGCCAATGAGGCGGTCGCGGACTTTCGCGCCTCAGGTCGGCAGCAAGCATCCGCGCAAAAAGAGCGAACGATTTTCCGGATTGCAGCCAGGGAGGTTTTCGTGACTCCGCAATATCTCGCGATGTCGGTTTTGACCTGCGCGCTTGTGTGCTCGGCGAGCGTGCAGGCGCAGACGACCGCCGCAATCGGACCGGTCGCCCTGCAGGGAACGGTAAGCTCGGCGCACGAAGGGGCGATGGAAGGCGTCCTGGTCAGCGCCAAGAAATCGGGCTCGACCGTCACGACGACCGTGGTCACCGACGAGAAGGGCCACTACGCGTTTCCGGCTTCGCGGCTGCAGCCGGGCCATTACGACATCACCATCCGCGCGGTGGGCTATCGGTTGCAGGACGCCCGCGCGGCCGACGTCGCCGGCGGCACCGCCGCCGCGGCCGACATCGCGCTCGAAAAGGTAACCGACCTCCACCAGCTGGCCGACCAGCTCAGCAACGGCGATTGGCTGAACAGCATGCCGGGCAACGGCTTCGGCTGCGCCGACTGCCACACGCTGCAGCGCATCGTCAATTCGACCCACACCGCCGACGAGTGGATGAAAGTCATTCCTCGCATGGCGACCTATTCCAACGGCAGCACGCCGGAGTTTCCGCAGCCGCTCTTGCCCGGGCCGCGCCAGGCCAACGAGACGCCGCGCAACCAGGCGCAAGTGCGAAGGACCGCCGAATATCTCGCCAGCATCAATCTCAGCAAAGGGCCTGACTGGAGCTATCCGCTCAAGCCGTTGCCGCGTCCGCAGGGCCGCGCCACCCACGTCATCATCACCACCTACGACCTGCCGCGTCACGAGGCGATGCCGCACGACGCGATCGTGACGGCCGACGGCCACGCCTGGTACTCGGATTTCGGGCACCAGTTCATCGGTGAGCTTGACCCGGCGACCGGCAAGGTGACCGATTACGCGTTCCCGACCCTCAAGGCGAAGGAGCCGAAAGGCTTTTTGGAGATCGAGGCCGATCCGGACGGCAACATCTGGGGCGCCGGCATGTATCAGGGCCTCATCGCCAAGATCGACGGCAAGACCAGGAAGACCACCGTCTATCCGATCCCGGAAGAGCTGCAGACCAACAGCACCCAGGAAATCGATGGTGTCGCCGCAATTCTCGAACATCGACGGCAAGGTGTGGACGAACGACCAGGACGACCACTCGATCCTGCGGCTCGACGTCAAGACCGGCCAGTTCGAGAAGCTCTCGGCGAACCCAAGACCGCCGGCGGCCAGACCATCGTCGGCTACGGCATCCCGGCCGACCAGCACAACAATCTCTACGTGCTGCAGTTCCGCGGCTCGGAGATCGGGCGCATCGATGCGGTGACCAAGGAGCTCAAGATCTACAAGACCCCGTTCGCAACCTCGCGTCCGCGCCGCGGGCGGGTCGATGCCGACGGGAATCTGTGGTTCGCGGAATTCGGCGCCAACGCGGTGGCGATGTTCGATCCCAAGACCGAGACCATCAAGGAATGGCTGCTGCCGATCAAGCACAGCAACCCCTACGACGCGGTGCGCAACGCCAAGGGCGAGGTCTGGACCGGTTCCGAATATACCGACCGCGTCACCCGCCTCGATCCGGCGAGCGGGGAATTCGTCGACTACCTGATGCCCCAGGAGGTGAACATAAGGCGCGTCTTCTTCGACGACGCGCGCAACGCGTTCTGGATCGGGGCCAACCACAGCGCCGAGCTCCTGAAGGTCGAGCCGCTGGATTGAGCGGGGGGGGGCGCATCGTGACGCGGCGCGTGCGAGGGGCCCGAATCTGACGCTTGTTTCCCGGACGCGGTCCAGCGCGCAGCTCATCATGGCGCTATCGCCCGCCTTCGCAGGCCATGCCGAGCGACGCGGCGACGGTTCCGGACTCCGAGCCTGGAACGATCCCGGATCAGCGGACCACCGCTCCGCGAGAGCTACGCGCTGCACCGCGTCCGGGAAAAGTACAGAGGTCCGCATACGTTGCCTAGGCGCGGCCGCTGAGCTTTTCCCGGGCGCAGGGAAGCACGTAGCTCTTGCGCCGTGGTGCGCTGCAGACCCGGGATCGTTCCAGATTATGCGCTCTCGAACGCGGCGATAGCCACTACGGTCGCAACGCTAAAAATCCCGCTTGCTCGCGACCGGCATGGGGACCAGCCCGGCTTCGCCCTCGCGATTGTTTTCCGCGCAGGGACGCTCGCCCGGATAGGCCGTTCCGCGGCTGTAGACGACCGCGGCATGCCACGGCATGTTGAAGGTTCCGGGATCATCGACGGTGAAATCCACGCGCAAGCTCTTGCGATCGTCGGCGACCCGATAGCGTTCGAGAACACGCATGGCCTCGGTATGCGGGGTGCCGAACCGATCGATCGCCGAGAATTCGCTCACCGCAATTCCGGTCGTGTCGACGACCAGCGTATCCCCTTCGTAATGACCGACGGATTCGCCGAACCATGACGGCGCCGGATGCGCCGAGTGCCGCGCATCGAGCTGCACGACCCGCCGCTGATAGTCGTTCTGATAGATGATCGTCACCGTGCCGGGCTCCTGCAGCAACCAGACATTCTCGCGCACCTGCAGGACGTAGGGTACGCCCATGGGCATGCAGGAGGCCGGGGCATCGAGCGCGAGCTTGCCGGCGCGCACCTGCTCATTGTGCTTTTCGACCTCGGCGGCGGCCCATGGCTTGAGGATCGGGCTGTCGATATTTCCGATCGGCAGCAGATCGTTGCCCGACACGTTGACCAGCGCGCGCGGCCCGGTTCCCGGCGGCGGCGCCGCAAAGTCGAAGGCATTGCCGGTGCGCATCCAAGGGCCCGCCAAGTCGGGAATCGTTGTCCCCTCCCCCGGCCTGCCGGCTCCGCTCAAAGCCAGAAGGCAGATCATGCCGGCCACCAGAGTACCGGCCGGCCGCGCCATCGCGCCCCGTGGGCTCGCTCGATGTGACTGCGGCATTGATCTCCTCCCGCGCGGATGAGGTTCGGTCATTCGATCGTCACGGGGCGAGGACGCGGATGCGGGCCGCCCCTGAGCCCATACTGCAGATTTTTCGAACCCGTGCTACAGCGCGTTCCGTCGGGCAAACCCACTGAAGCGGAGTGTTCTTTGAACCGAGGTGTATCGGCAAACTCGGCGCGCTCCCTCTCCCATAGGGAGAGGGTCGGGGTGAGGGGTTACGACCTCCCGATAGGCGAGAGCCCCCTCACCCCGACCCTCTCCCCTCCGGGGCGAGGGAGCGCGCCAAGCTTGCGGAACATCACCGGTTAACCGCAATCCTCTCCCACCGGAGTCGGACTGATCCGACTTCGTCATGTTTGATGGCGAAGTCGGGCAAACCCGACTTCGCACGGGGCGAGGGAGCGCGCTGAGCTCGTGGCTTTGCATCCATTTCATCGGGAGCCGTTTTAGAATACGTTTGGTCGGCGACGGCAGCAAAGGGAACGGGAGGCCGCTCATGTCGGGAACCACGGTGCTTGGTCGCGTCATTCCTACTGCGATGATTCTGGCCGCAGCTTTCTCCGCCTGCGCCGCCTTGGCGCAGCAACCGACCGGTACGTGGTCCATGGCGGCCTCGCTGCCGCAGGGTCGCGACGAAGTCCAGGCTGCCGCGGTCGACGGAAAGATCTATCTGGTCGGCGGCTCCTGGACGGAAACCAAGGACGGCAAGCGGATCGAGCATTACACCGAAGGCTTCATGAGCGAATACGATCCCAAGGCCGATCGATGGCGCGAGCGAACGCGCGCGCCCGAGGGCCTCACCCATCAAGGCATCGCGGTGCTGAGCGGAAAAATATATCTCGCGGGCGGGTTCGCCGGCGGTCATCACTTGTTGCCCTCGGCCGGGGTCTATTCCTACGATCCGGCCACCGACCAATGGCGCACGCTGGCGCCGCTCTCGGCGCCGCGCGGCGCGGTCGCGCTCGCCGCGGTCGGAGGACTGATCCACGCGATCGGCGGTCGCATCATGGGCGAAGAGGGTACGCTCGCGACCCACGAGGTCTACAATCCGGCCACCAATTCCTGGGGCCCGGCGGCACTGCTGCCGACCGCACGCGATCATGTCGGCGTCTACGTGGTCGACGGCAAGATCCACGTGATCGGTGGGCGCACCGGCGAAGCCACCGCCAATGTCGGATTGCATGACGTCTACGATCCGGCGACCGACAAATGGACGTCGGCGCCCCCGATGCCCACGGCGCGTTCGAGCGGCGCGTTTGCGGACTATCACGGCCTCTTGTTCTTTGCGGGCGGGGAGTGCCGGACCGGCGCCGGGGCCAAGACCTACGATGAGGTCGAGGCCTACGACACCAAAGCCAACCGCTGGCAAAAGTTCGCGTCGCTGCCCGCTCCCAGGCATGGATTTGCGGCCGCCGTGGCCGACGACAAGCTGTTTTTCATCGGCGGCTCCGGGCGATGCGGCGGCGGCAACATGATGGCCGATACGCTTCAGTTGTCGCTGCGCTGAGCGGGTGTGGCGAACGCCGGCCGATGGCCCGCCTGACCACATTACATCCAACGAAGATGGGCCGTTGCCGCCGGCTTATGCCACGCGGGCGCGTTGACCGCGCTCGCGGGCCGCTTCCGTGGCAAGACGTCCGCGCAACATGGCCAGGACCGCCGCCTCTTCCGGTTGAAGCCCGGCAAGCCCATCGCGCAACTCGCTCTCGACCGCCGCCTTGAGCTCCAGCACCAGCTTTCCGTCCAGATAGCAGGTCAGCACGTCGGGATGCACATAGCATTTCCGGCAAATCGTCGGCGTGTTGCCCAGACGTGCCGAAACGTTCTCGATGGCCGTGCGAAGATTTCGTTTGGCCTGCGCGGCGCTGTCGAAGCCCTGCAACTCATTCAACGCCATGGCGGCGAGCACCGTGCCGGCCCAGGTGCGGAAGTCCTTCGCGGTGATGTCTTTCCCGGTGATCTCCTTGAGGTATGCGTTGACGTCACTGGACGTGACGTCGCGCGGATTGCCGTCTCCATCGATGTATTGCAGCAACTCCTGCCCCGGCAATTCCTGGCATGCACGGATGATTTTGGCGATACGGCGGTCCTTGACGCGCAGCGACCATTGCTTGCCGCTCTTGCCGATGAAGCGGAAGCGAACCTCATTGCCATCGATGGCCACGTGGCGGGTCTTCAGCGTCGTCAGACCGTAACTGTTGTTCTGCCTGGCATAGTCGTCGATCCCGATACGGATCAGCGTGGTCTCCAGAAGATGAACCACGGTGGCGATGACCTTCTCGCGGGGAAGGCCCCGAAGCCCCATATGCTCGCGCACCTTCGCACGGACATCCGGAAGCGCCTCGGCAAATGCGACGACGTGCTCGTATTTGGTGCTCTCACGCACCTCCCGGAAGCGTGGATGATAGCGGTATTGCTTTCGGCCTTTTGCATCCCGGCCGGTGGCTTGGATGTGACCATCAGCAAAAGGGCAGATCCAGACGTCGATCCAAGCCGGCGGAATCGCCAGGGACTTGATCCGGATGAGAACGTTCGGCTCTGTCAGGGTAGTCCCGTCGGCACGGGTATAGGTGAAGCCCTTTCCGGATTTTCGGCGGCGGACGCCGGGGCGCGCATCATTGACGTACCTCAAGCCGGCGGATTCGGCGGCGTCCCTGGGATCAACGATGGTCTGCACGTCGGCGGGCGAGTTCAACGGCCGTTCCTCTTGTGTCGAGGAATGAACTTGCCCGAAGCTAGTGCGTTCCAAATCGAGGTTACCCAGCCGCGGAGAACCAAGGAAAAGGCCCGACCTCCGCGAGCAGCTCGGGTCGGGCCTGTCGGTTAATTCGCTGTGAACTGCAGCTGGAACGAGCCGTGATCAGCGCACCTTCTCTTCGATCCTGGTGCCGCTGCCGGTCGTTTTTTCCGTGCACTCCTTGACGGTCTTCATGTGGCCTTCGGCCTCAACCCGAGCGCCGAACGGAGACCCGATGACGAGGCCACCGCCTGCAGCGGGGCGCTCCTCGGTAATGATGCACGTCTTCTCCTTGGGATTCTGAACGATGTAGTACTCCGCGGCGAATGCCGGTGTGGCCAGAGCCAGGAGGCCGGCCGCAATGATGAGCTTGTTCATGGTCGCTCCGATTTTGTTGCTCCCTCCGGTAAGAACCCGACCGGGGAGCTTTTGTTCCAGAAGCGGCCGGGTCCAGAATCGATGCTGCCGCGTCGCGCAATCTCTTCTCTCTTTTGTCGTTCTTTTGTCGGCGCCGCGAGCAACCCGGCCGCGACACGGTCGAGCTGACGCCTTTTAGTTCGGTCTGCCGAAAAAGAGCGAGAACGGGATCGAGAGCGGGAACGGGGGACCTTCGTCATGCTCGACGCGCTCCGGAGGGCGTACGCGACGCTCCGGCGGCGGCGGCTCGTCGAACTCCTCGATATCGCGTCTCGAGGTTCCCACGGTCACTTCGGTCTCCGTCTGCGCCGGGCTTCGGCGTATGGTCTCGCGCTCTATCGCCTTGGGCTTCTCCTCGGTCACGGTGACGCGCTTCTTCTCCGCGCGCACCGCCTTCTTGGCGGGCGCGGGCGGCGCCGCCGTGCCGACCGCGCCGGCTTCCTCGTGCGAGGGCGCTACGCCGACAGTGCCGGCCTCCTCGCGCCGCGGTGCCACGTCGACAGTGCGGCCACCGGAGATCGGAGCAAAGCCGACGATGCCATGGCTCTGGGGATCGACGATCACCAGCTCCTGCTGGGCTACAAAGAAGCTGAAGTCGCGATAGTACGGAAATATGTCGGCGAGCTCGCCGGAAATTCGCGAGATCCGCACGGATGACGGAACCGTGCTGCCGACGCTCAGCGAGAAGTTGATATTGGGTACGGGCTTGATGCGTTCCTGCCGAAGGAAGCCGCCGATGCGTTCCTGCTCCCGATCGTTAAGCGCAATGCGCCCCGATTTGTCGAGCTGTCCGTTCTCGCCCTGCCGCGCCCCCTGCGCATCCTGCTGAGACCGCCCTGGCTGCGGCGCCTGCGCACCCTGTTGCTGGTTTTGCCCCTGCTGAGGCGCTTGGGCGCCCTGCTGAGCCTGTCCGCTCGTGGCCGGCGCATTCTGCTGCTGCGCGCCTTGCTGTTGTTCATTGGGTCTTTGGTCAGGTTGGCGAGCATCCTGTTGACGGTCGCCCGACTTCTGGCCGCTCGTGCTCGGCGGATTTTGCTGCGCCGCCTGTCCGCCCTGTTGTTGGTTCTGCCCCTGCTGCGCAGGCTCTTGGGCGCCCTGCTGGACCTGTCCGCTCGTGGCCGGCGCATTCGGCTGCTGCGCGCCTTGCTGCTGTTCATTTGGTCTTTGGTCAGGCTGGCGAGCATCCTGTTGACGGTCGCTAGCCTTCTGACCGCTCGTGCTCGAAGGATTTTGCTCCTGCTGAGTCTGCCCGCTCGTGACCGGCGCATTCTGCTGTTGATTTGATTCTGGCTCGGCCTGCCGGACGTTCTGCTGACTCGCGTTCTGCTGCGGTGCCTGCTGGTTCTGAATGCTCTGCGGGTTGTCTTGACCACTGCGCTGCTGACCGGGACTCTGCGGCTGCTGACTGTGCTCCACCCGATCGGCCTGCTTTTCTTGATCAGTGCTGCGCCGTTGATCAACACTCTGTGCGCCGGCTGCGCTCATGCCCAATGCAAGCGCGATCGCTGCGACGCTGGCGAGATGGTGCTTTCTCATGGCTCTATCCTCTTGTTGTGACTTCTTTTCGTTTGCCAGCAAGCTTCATCTGCTCGGCAGAAGCTTCATGGGACCAACGTACGAATCCACACTCTGTTCCGCCGGTTGCGCGTGCACCGAGGTCGACGGGAACCTTCGCGCCCTTGCCTGATTGAGGTTGACCTTCCCGCCGCGGCCGCCGTTGCCATGCAGCCACCTGCGCTGCCGCACCGTCGCCTGGTCGGCCGGCGCGACGCTCGGTTCCATTCGGAACTTTCGGTCACCGCGGCGGTTTTGTCTGATGAGCTTGGAGTGACAATGAAGCAAAAATGCCTGCATGAAAGCGATGGGCAGCGCACCTATGCGGTCGTCCTCGAGACCGGCGAGGAGGTGATGAGCTGCCTCTTGAAATTCGCCGTCGCGGAGGAGATTTTTGCCGCCCAGATCAGCGGCATCGGCGCCTTCAGCGATGTGCTGCTGAAGTATTTCGATTGGAGCAGCAAAGAATACCTGCCCATCCCGTTGCGCGAGCAGGTCGAGGTCGCCTCGTTCCTCGGCGACATCGCACAAGCGCCGTCGGGCGAGCCGGCCGTGCACGTCCATCTTGTTGCCGGCAGGCGCGATGGAAGCGCGGTGGCGGGCCACTTGGCGCGGGCGCATGTGCGGCCCACTCTGGAGCTCATCGTCACCGAGAACCCGGCGCATCTGCGCAAGCAAAAAGACGAGGAGAGCGGGCTCGCCCTCATCGTGCCGGCGGCGTGAACGTGCGACGAGGGTCACCGGATCCCGAGGCGCCCTCCGCACCGCTGCAAGCGCGATGAACCCGGTCGTCTTTAGCTAACGGCGATGTATTAGCCGGCAGCCGCCACGTGCGATTGCCGGCTTGCTTCCACGCTGTCGGCCTTCTCAGCCCTTCACAAACTTCCGCACCATGTGCTGGGACTGATAGGCTCCATAGATGTTTCCGTCGTCGTCGACCCCGAGGCCTTCCGGCGAGCCGATGGCGGGGTCCGTCTGTGGAATGAAGGCCGTGACCTTTCCGTCCTTGACGCTGCCGACCCGGATCCCCTGCTGGAACCCCGGATTGGTCTTGTCGGTCGATTGCGCGTCGTTCACGTAGATCATGTCGTTCTTGTCGATGACGACGTCGCTCGGCCGGCCGAACTGCTTCCATTCGGCGACGAACTTCCCGTCCGGCGAGAAAATCTGGATACGGTTGTTGACGCGGTCGGCCACGTAGACTCGTCCCGCCGAATCGAGAGCGATGCCATGGGGTGTGTCGATCTCGCCCTCCGCCTTGCCATGCTTGCCCCAGGCCGCGACGAATGTTCCGTCCTTCGCGAACTTGACGATGCGGTCGTTGGTCCCGGTGCCGTGCCCGTCGGCGACATAGAAGTCGCCGTTGGGCGCGACCACGACGGCACTCACGCTGCTCAGATAGCCCGGAGCGTTGCCCGGCATCCCGGGCTTGCCGATCGTCATCAGCACCTTGCCGTCCGGGCTGAACTTGAACAGGTCGGCGCCCTTGCCGTTCTTGGCGATCTGATCGCCGGCCCAGACATTGCCGTCGTGGTCGATGTAGAGCGCATGCGGGACGGCGAACAGGCCGGCGCCAATCGCCCGCTCGAACTTGCCGGACGCATCAAACCTCAAGAGCGGCGGCAGCGTCGAATTTGTGCATTCGCTCGACCCGCAACGGTCGAACACCCATATGCTCTTACCGTCGCTGTGATCGACCTGGACCTTGATGACGCCGCCAAATTTCCGGTCGGCGGGGAGCTGCGGCCAGCCTTCCTGCACCTTATAGGGATTAGGCGCCGCATTAGCGGCCATGCCCTGGCCCGCACTCTGCGCCATGCCCTGGGTGTAGCCCCGACCTCCGGCGACCATCGTCAAGGTGCCGGCCGCGATGCCGATCATCAGTGTCACGCTGATTGCATGCCTCATCGTAGTTCCTCCCGTGCGGAATTGATGTTGCCAGATACGTCCGGATTTGGGAGCCGGACACACCGGTTGCCTGCTTTGCCTTGAAGCGCCCAAGCCGGCGTAAGCCGAGGTTGCGCGCGACTTTCGATCTGCCCAGCATCATAGTCAGCCGCGCGGCCATCGGGAAGTCATAGCGCAGTCATGGCGGAGGTCCTTCCGATGCCGCGAACCGGCGGCAGCGACTGCCCATTTGCGCCACGTCCGGAGCCAGATCGTGCCGTGAGCTCGATCAGGTCAAAACGCAAGAGCGCTGGCGCTCGAGCCGGCGCATGCGCATGCTTCAAAAATCCGGCTTCTCCGCCACCGGCGTGCCGTAGTCGATGCCGAACGGGTTGAAATTGTTCTCAGAGCAGATGTCCTCCGGGAACGTCCGCTTCACGCGATCGTACTGCCGCAGCGCCTGCCAGGGCTGGTTGAACGTGTCCGGGTCGTCGATGGTGATGAGGATTTCCAGCTTCTTGCCGTCCTCGATCAACCGCCAGCGTTCCGTGACGTGCAGCTTATCGGTATGCGGCGTGCGATAATTGTCGAGGAACGTCTTGTCGTTGAGGCCGATGGTATCGACGACGAGCGTATCGTCCTCGTAATGGCCGACCAATTCTCCGTACCAGGAGGGTTTCGGATTGGCGGAATGAGACGCATTCAGACGGATATGCCGCACTTCGGCGTTCCCGGTGAAGAGCATCGTGACTTCCGTAGGCGATTGCAGGATGAACAGAGCGCCCCCGAGCAGTACGTCGAAGCCCGGAACACCGCCAGGCGTGCATGAGGCACGCGCCGTGAAGGCGAACTTGCCCGCAAGCACCGCGTCGTCGTCCTTCTTCATCACGTCCTTCGCCCATTGCTTCAGATTGGGATTGCCGATGTCGCTGATGCGTTGGGTCGGCTGTTGTCCGGTGACGCCGGATTCGTCGTTCGAGATGTAGCGATGGGCCGGGTCCTGACCGATCGGATTTGGCGAGCCTGGCACCGGAAGGAACGCGCCGATGCCGATGCCGACCCAGGCCGTCTGGGCTGTGGGGGAGAAGACGGGCGGCGCGCTCGCCGCCATCGCGTGTTGTGCTGCCGCCGTCCCGGCCAGGCTTACCCACAACCCCAGCACGAGCACCTGCCCTGTCCTGTAAGGTTTGCCCATCTTTCCTCCTCGGCCACGCCATAATTCGCTTCGCGGTCAGCCCGCCGCGACGGCGGACCGCGAAGCACTTTACCGCCGACCGGGCCGGAAGCGACCGTCCTCGCCACGAGCACGGTCCTCCCCGGCGTCCCGGAACCTACCTGCCCGTATGCATCAGGGCTTCTGGAACTTCAGCACGAACTCGTCGACCGGGCCGGTCGGCATCTGGGTCGTGAAGTCGCGCGCGTCTTCCGGATGATGCCAGAAATCGCCGCGGGCAACGACCTTGAAGCCGGCCGCCTCAACCTCCTTGCGCAACACCGCCTCATCGATGCGATGCAGGCTCTTACCGACCGAGATGTCGGCGCCCGGCTTGGCGGCATGGTCGGCGATGACGAGCAAGCCGCCGGGCTTGAGGGCTGCAAACAGCTTGCGATCCATCTGCGCGCGATCGACGCTCATGTAGGTCGTGTCGTGATAGAAAAACAGGAACGTGATCGCGTCGAGATCGCGCACGTCCGCGGGCACCGGATCGTCGAACGGCTGCAACAGGCTCACGGCATTCTTCATCGCCGGCGTCGCCAGCCTGGCCGCGAAGGCGGCCTTGCCGCGTTCGCTGAAGTCCGGCGGATTCTGACCATAGACGGTTCCATTGGGCGCGACCGCGCGCGCATCGAGCTCGGTGCTGTAGCCCGCGCCGGCGCCCATATCGAGCACCTTCATGCCGGGCCGCAGGCCCGTGAACGCCAGGAATGGCACCGGATCGCGCCGCTTGTCCGCCTGCCGATCGGCATCGGTGCGATCCGGCGCCGCCATCAACGCCGCATAATCGGGCGCCGCGCCTTGCGCGAACGCGCCGGCGGTTCCCAGGCCAACCGCCGCGAGCGCGAGCGTTGCGGCCACAATGGCTGCGCGAGAAGTGCGAAGAGCCGAACGTTGTGTCATCCTTTGTCCTTCCTTGAGCTGTGAACCGGTCGTTTAGCACAAAGGCACGCGCTTCGCCGATGCCCGCGACATTAAAGCCGCGCGGGATGGCTCGGCACTCAAGGGGGCACGGCGACTGTCAGACCAGGCAGCCCGGTAAAGTATCACGGGCGGCCAACGGGCGGCCAACGTGTAGTGCGCCACGCCATGTCGCTACCAGGCACCCCCGGCGCGCAGTTGATTGCGGCATTTCGCAATGCTCAAATGTCGTCGTAGCGGCGTAATACCGCCGCAGGCGTAACTTTATTGGAAACGGTTTGAACATGGCCGATGATCTCGTTCTGCGAAACGGACGCTTCACTACGCTCGACCGAGCAAACCCTACGGCCAGCGCCGTCGTCATCAGGGACGGCAAGTTCGCCGCGGTCGGCAGCGATGCGGACGCGATGCGGCTTGCAAGTCCCGCGACTGAGAGCATCGACCTCAAGGGCCGATGCGTGCTGCCGGGCCTCATCGACAATCACCTGCACATCATCCGCGGTGGGCTCAACTTCAATATGGAGCTGCGCTGGGACGGCGTTCGCTCGCTGGCCGATGCCATGGCCATGCTCAAGCGGCAGGTCGCCGTCACGCCGCCCCCGCAATGGGTGCGCGTCGTCGGCGGCTTCAGCGAGCATCAGTTTGCCGAGAAACGGCTGCCGACAATCGAGGAGCTCAATGCCGTCGCGCCGGACACGCCGGTATTCCTGTTGCATCTCTATGATCGCGCCCTGCTCAACGCCGCTGCATTGCGCGCGGTCGGCTATACCAAGGACACGCCCGAACCGCCGGCCGGCGAGATCGTCCGCGATGCCGCCGGCAATCCGACCGGTCTCCTGATCGCCAGGCCCAATGCCGGAATTCTCTATGCGACGCTCGCCAAAGGGCCGAAGCTGCCGTTCGAATATCAGCTCAACTCGACCCGCCACTTCATGCGGGAGCTCAACCGACTGGGCGTTACCGGCGCCATCGACGCGGGCGGTGGCTCCCAGAACTATCCGGAGGATTATGCGGTCATTCAAAAGCTCGCCGGTGACGGCCAGCTCACCATCCGCCTCGCCTATAATCTCTTTACGCAAAAGCCGAAGGCCGAGAAGGTCGATTTCCTGAACTGGACGAAGACCACGAAATACAAGCAGGGCGATGACTACTTCCGTCATAACGGCGCCGGCGAGATGCTGGTCTTTTCGGCGGCCGACTTCGAGGATTTCCGCCAGCCGCGTCCGGACATGCCACCCGCGATGGAGGGCGACCTCGAGGAGGTGGTGCGCATCCTGGCGCAGAACCGCTGGCCCTGGCGGATGCACGCAACCTATGACGAGACGATCGCGCGGGCGCTCGACGTGTTCGAGCGCGTCAACCGGGACACTCCGCTTTCTGGCTTGAACTGGTTCTTCGATCACGCCGAGACGATCTCCGACCGGTCGATCGACCGCATTGCGGCGCTCGGTGGCGGCATCGCGGTTCAGCACCGCATGGCCTATCAGGGGGAATATTTTGTCGAGCGCTACGGCTCAGCCGCGGCGGAGGCAACACCGCCGATCGCCAAGATGCTGCAGAAAGGCATTCGGGTATCGGGCGGCACCGACGCCACGCGCGTTGCATCGTACAATCCGTGGGTCGCGCTTGCCTGGTTGGTGACGGGCAAGACCGTTGCGGGCATGCGGCTCTACCCACAGCGCAACTGCCTCGATCGGGACACGGCGCTGCGCATGTGGACGGAGAACGTGACCTGGTTCTCCAACGAGGAAGGCAAGAAAGGACGCATCCAGATCGGCCAGCTTGCGGATCTGATCGTTCCTGATCGTGACTACTTCTCCTGTCCGGAAAGCGAGATCGCCGACACGACTTCCGATCTGACCATCGTCGGCGGAAAGGTCGTCTACGCCGCCGGCGACTTTGCCCGCCATGATGGAGACCCTCCGCCGCCCGCAATGCCGGACTGGTCGCCGGTGCGCACCTTCGGCGGCTATGGGGCGTGGGCGGCTTCCCCGCGCGCGAACGACCCGGCGCTTCGCAGCAAGCTCGCTATGAGTTGCAGCTGTGCCAGCGCTTGCGGCATCCACGGCCATGACCATGCCGGGGGGTGGTCGAGCACGCTGCCGATCGCCGATCTGAAATCGTTCTGGGGCATGCTCGGCTGCTCCTGCTTTGCTTTTTGAGAGGGGCTCAGGTCGCTCGCCGAGGTCGGTGGCCTCCACTTACTTTTCGCGGCTTGTTTCAACCGCCTGATCGGATGGTGGAAAGTGCACCTCGACTTTGAGTCCTGGCTTGTTGTCGTACAGCGCGATACGAGCGCCGTGCTGACGGACGACGGCCGCCACCAGACTGAGGCCTAATCCATTGCCGGGCGTGCAGCGACTGCGTTCCAGTCGGTAAAAGCGTTTGAACACATGCTCGAGCTGGTCCGCAGGAATTCCTGGCCCGTTGTCGGAAACCGCCAGAACAGTCCCACTATCCTCCTGACCGACGCGGACGACCACAACCCCACCCTCTCGGCCGTGCTTGATCGCATTGTCCACGATGTTGGCCAGCGCATCAAATAAAAGGTCTCTATCGCCGGCGACCATGGTGGAGCAATCGCCCGCCACCGCAAGAGAAACGTGCTTGATCTCCGCAGCAGCGTCGAACAGCTCGACGACGCGGCCCGCAATTTCGACCAAATCAATTCTGCAAAACGCCGCGGTACGATCCGTCGTTTCAACCTGGGAAATGCGTATCACCGAAGAAAACATACGCAGAACGTCATCAATATCCGCCAAACTTTCGTTGATGAGCGCCTGATCGGCGTTGGACTCGCGTGGGTCGAAAGACGCCTTCTCCAACCGCCACCGCACCCGAGCCAACGGCGTTCGCAGGTCATGCGCGACATTGTCCGTGACATGTTTGACCTCGGTCACCAAAGCTTCGATGCGGTCGAGCATTGCGTTGAGGTTGTCGGCGAGGTGGTCCCATTCGTCCCGCGTGCCGCGCAACGGCACGCGCTTGCCCAACCCGCTTTGCATGATCGCGTGGGTTGTCGCGTTGATCGATTCGATGCGTCCGACGGTACGGCGTGTCACGGCCACGGCCACGACCAAGGCGATGATAAAGACAAGGAGAATCACCAATCCAAGAGCAAGATGAATCCTGTCCATGAATTGGGTCAGGTCGCCGACGTTGCGTCCGACAAGCAAATGAGAGCCATCCGGCAAGGTCTCAAAGCTTGCGCGTATCTCAAGTCGGTCCAAGGCGCTTAGGCGCTGATCGGGTGCAGCGAGGCTGATCCGGCCCGCCGAGCCTTGCAGAGAGTCGGGCCACGCACGAAGATTGCCCGCGACATGGCGAAAGGACGGGTCCGTCAGAAGATAAACAGCATCGGCGCGAGCTTTTTCGGCTTGCAACGTGTTGATGGCCGCAACAAGCCCCGGCTGGCCCTTTTCGCGGTAGACGCCGATCAAGTCCCCCCGATCCGCGTCGATCGCCCGGTCCGACCGGCTAAGGACGTAAGCGTCCGTCGCCAGGTACACGTAGCTGAACAAGGCGACGACCAGGACTTCGAAACCACCGATGCAGAGCAGAGCCACCCTGAAGGTGGACGAACGTAAGCTCTTAGCAAGGAGCGCGAACACAGAACCCAACTCCGCGAATGGTGTGAATCAGCGGGTAACTTTCCTGGCCGTCGACTTTGCGGCGGACCCGGCCGACATAGACGTCGATGATGTTCGTCGTGGTGTCGAAATGAAGATCCCATACATGCTGCAATAACATCGCGCGCGGTACGACCTGCCCCTCGTTTCGTACCAGATATTCGAGAAGTTGAAATTCGCGCGGCAAAAGCTCGATGCTTCGTCCGGCACGGTTGGCGGTCCGCGACACGAGATCAAGCTCGAGATCGCCAACGCGCAGGACGGTATCCTTCGCCGCCACGACGCTACGCCGCATCAGAGCATCGACGCGCGCAAGCAGTTCCACGAACGCGAACGGCTTTACGAGATAATCGTCCCCGCCGGCGCGCAGGCCGCGCACGCGGTCGTCGACCTCGCCGAGCGCGCTGATGATCAAGGCCGGGGTCGCGATCCCGCCGTCCCGCAGCCGGCGAATAATGCTGATCCCATCGATGCCGGGCAGCATGCGGTCGATGGCCATCACGCCATATTCGGCCGTTTGACCCAAACGAAGGCCGTCATCCCCGTTGAGCGCAAGATCAACCTGATAACCGCGCGTCGAAAGAAACTCGACGAGCTGCCGTCCTGTCTCGTCATCGTCCTCTATGACAAGAATCCGCCGACGCGTTCCCGTCATGATGCCGCTCTCCTGCTTCGCGATAGATGAAGCCAATGGTTAGCACAAAGCAGCCGGCCGAAAACTGACATATCTGACAGAAACTGACTCATTCGTAATTTGAGAATTCTCCGGGCTCCCCGTACTCTCTTTTGCTTCGTAGCTGCCGATATGACGTCGTGTCGAGGCGACGCGGAGTTCAATCGGTTGGGCTTATGGTGTCAACGGAAGGAGAAGCGTCATCATGCGTTCAATTGCGATCATGTTGGCCGCTGTCGCGACCATCGCGGCAGGTTCGACACTTAGTTCAGGTGCGTTTGCCCGCGGCATGGGCGGCATGGGCGGGATGGGCGGAATGGGCGGGATGGGTCACGCCGGATTCGGCCACATGGGCGGTTTTGCCCATTCGGGCTTCGGCGGCCCCGGCTTCGGCCACTCCGGCTTCGGCGGCCCGGGGTTCGGGCGCCCCGGTTTCGGGCGCCCGTTCGCGTTCCATGACCGGTTCGCTTTCCGGCACCGCTTCTTCGGGCCGGGTTTCGCTTTCGCCGCCCTGCCCTACGGCTACTACGACTCGTGCTGGCAGCGCGTGTGGACCGGCTGGGGCTGGCGCTGGGTGAATGCATGCTACTGAAAGCCGCTCCCATGCCTGACAGCCTCGCGACGCAGAACGGCGCATCGGAGCGTAACGCGTGACCCGCGTCTATTTGAACCGCGTGGCTGTCGCGGTCCCGGAGCACGAAGTGCACGGTGCCTTTGTGCGTTTCGCTGGGCGTTCGCTCCGGGACCGCCGGGCACGGCTGCTGTTCGAGCGGATGGTATCGCGGTCTGAGATCCACCGCCGATGGTCGTGCCTTGCGCCGGCCGCTTCGGGCTCCAACGAAGCGCTCGACGCCGGCAGCTTCTATCCCCTCGGAAACTTCCCTTCGACGGGCGCGCGGATGGAGCGCTACGAGAAGGATGCGCCGGTGCTGGCCGCAAAAGCCGTCGACCGGCTTGGGCTCGGCGATGCCGCGCAGGACGTCACCCATCTGATCGTCGCATCTTGTACGGGATTATCCGCGCCCGGCGTCGACTTCGAGGTGATCCGCCGCTGCAATCTCAGGCCTTCGATCGAGCGAAACCTCCTCGGGTTCATGGGCTGCAACGCAGCGATTAACGCTCTCAAGCTGGCGCGCCACATCGTTCGCTCGGCTCCCGACGCGAAGGTGCTGGTCGTCTGCGTCGAGCTGTGCACGCTTCACCTTCAGGAATTGGAGGATATCGAGCGGCTGTTGACCTTCCTGCTATTCGGCGACGGGTGTGCGGCGGCATTGATCAGCGCGGAGCCGAGCGGCTTCGCGCTTGACCGATTTCACACCGAGCTGATGCCCGAGGCGGCAGCGCACATCACCTGGACCGTTCGCGACCTCGGCTTCGATATGATGCTCGCGGGCGAGGTTCCTACGACTGTCGGGGCGGCGCTGCATTCGGGAAAGGATCGCGTGCTGTCGGGCGCATCCCCGGATGACTTTGACCTTTGGGCCGTGCATCCGGGAGGCCGCACCGTGCTTGACGCCGTCGAAGGCGCATTCCAGCTCGCGCCCGCCGCCCTCGCCCCGTCGCGGGCGATTCTGCGCGACTATGGCAACATGTCGTCGCCGACCGTGCTGTTCGTGCTCGAATCCATGATGCGCGAAAAGCCGCGGCCGGGTGCGCGTGGCTGCGCGATGGCGTTCGGTCCAGGCCTGACGGCCGAGACCATGCTGTTCAGCGCCGCGGCGTGATAGCCATGGCGACGGCGCAGCTTGAAGTCTCGCACCGCCTGCCTCCTGACCCGGTCGGCTTTTTGGACTTCGAGGCCGCGCGACGATGAGGCATGCACTCGTCATTGGCGGCGGAATTGCGGGCGGTGCCGTAGCTGCACATTTGGCGCGTGCCGGCCGCGAGGTCATCCTGATCGAGCGAAGGCCCGGTCCGCACGACAAAGTCTGCGGCGAGTTTATAAGCGGCGAGGCCATGCGTTACTTGCGCGGCTTGGATATCGATCTTGCGGCACTTGGCGCCGTTCCGATCGCGGCGGTCGATATGTACACGCCGCGCGCGCACACCGGTATCGTTCTTCCCTTTCCGGCCATGAGCGTCTCACGCCGCGCGCTCGACGAAGCCATCCTCCTTCGAGCATCGGCCATGGGAGCCGAGTTGAAGCGTGATTGCGCGGTGCGATCCTTGCATCGCGTCGGCAAGCGGTGGGTTGCCGAGCTTGATGACGGCAGCAGGCTTGCGGCCGTGGACGCCTTTCTGGCGACCGGCAAGCACGACCTCCGCGGATGGAAGCGGCCGCCAGGCCGCCAGAACGATCTGATCGCATTCAAGCTGCATTGGCGGGTGACTCCGGCGCAGCTCGCCGCGTTCGGTCCGCGCGTCGAATTGTTCCTGTTCTCCGGCGGCTACGCAGGAATCGAACCCGTCGAGAACGGCATGCTCAATCTGTGCCTGGTCGTGCGGCGCGGTCACTTTGCCCGGCTTGGCGGCAGCTGGGATACGCTGCTTTCTGCGCTATGCGCGGAATTCCCGCCGCTTCGTCAAACGCTTGCCGGTGCGCAGCCGTGCCGCGATCGTCCGCTTGCGGTGGCCTCGATCCCTTACGGTTTTGTGCAGACCGGCGGCGGGCCATGGCGGCTCGGCGATCAGGCCGCTGTGATCCCGTCCTTCACCGGCGACGGCATAGCGATCGCCCTTCATTCCGCACGGATGGCTGCCGACTATTATCTTTCGGGCAAAACCAGTTCCGAATTCCAAACCGATCTCGCGCGCGAGATTGCGAGACAGGTTCGATGGGCAACGCTTCTTTCTCAGCTGATCGTGTGGGCCCCGGGGCAGGCGCTCGCCATGGCGCTGGCCAAACTTCTGCCAGGCTTGGTGCGCCAGATCGCGCTCGGTACCCGAATTCCGAACCGCCATTTGATATACAGAGATCGACAAATTGATATGGCGAGCGCGGTGGCAAGATCAAAAACATGATCGTGCGGCGGCCGGTTGCACCCCCAAGCTCATCATCGCAGCCGCCCAACGAGGAAGCGGAAGAGAAACCACCGAATGGACGCGTCGGCCGGCGGAATCCCCGCTTCGGCAATTCGCTCCTCCCATTCGGTGCGGGTCAAGGATCGCGTGACCGAAATCTGCCCGTCATGGGTGACCATCGGGTGGACGCGCGCAAGGCGACTGCTCAGGCCGACAAAGTGATACAGGAAGCGGTTCCGTTGCAGATCACAGATCGCCCAACCGCGCCGCGCGACGCGGTGCATCAATCGCACGAACTCGGTGATCTCGCGATCGGACAGGTGGTGGGTTACAAGGCTGCTGATCATAAGGTCGACGGGCATGGTCGATGCCAAATCGAACACATTCATGGGGCGGAACTCGATCCCGTCTGCCGGATCGGTGGCCGCGCGCGCGATGCGGATCGTTTCGGGGTTAAGGTCGATGCCCAACAAATTCAGGTCCAAGCCCTGCCGGCGCGACCAGCGCCGGATCGCCCGTAACAAATCGCCATACCCGCAGCCCACATCGACGAGGGTCAGCGGCGTCCCTTTTGGGACCTTCCGGACAGCCCGAGCAACCCAGCGGACCAGCGGATAATGACCGAGGAAAACGCGGTTGAAGCTCGCGAGATCGCGCAGCACGTTTTCCAGATCGACCGGATTTATATCGGTCCGGTCCAACCACTCGGTCTCGTCTGAGCGGTGCGTCAGATCAATTGCAGGACGCATGACAGGGGCCATCGCAAACCGCCAGACGAAGTATGCATTCACGGCTCAGGCGCGATCAGAGTCCCGCACAGAGGCGCGCGGTTCTCGGGAGCGCATTTCCAGCAGGGTTTGCCAATGACACATGGCCCGGCAATGAGGCACCCACGAAACTTCACTCCAGCTAGGTTAGAGCGCGGCCTAGCCGACCTTGTGATCATCAAGGATGTTCCCATGAGCAATCGAATTGCAAGTTATTAATAAGTCAGCTTCTGACAGCCAAGTTAGTTTGTGACACTACATCAGTTTTGCCTTCGGCAACGAGTAATCCGTTTGCCCCTAACGACACTTCGTGATCGGCTTTCATGCTCGCTGGCGTTTTTTCCGTGCCGAACGGCAAACCTTTGCGGGGTTGGGACGAGACGTTTCGCGGAGCGTGAGAGCCACGATGCATCGTCTTTGCGAGCTAGACCGATACCCGCGCCTTCTTGGACGACAGCAACCGGATCAATGCAAGTCGCGCAATCTCTTCGGGCGCCTGCTCCGGAAACGGGAATACGGAGCTGACATTGATTTCGCACAGCACATAGGTGTCATCACCGGAGGCGGTGCGTGGTCCATAGAGAAAGTCGGCGTCCCAAATAATCGGCAGCGACTCACGGTCAATATTCAACACCTGCATCATCTGCGGCGTCCATTCCGATTCCATTTTCGTCCTGAGCGCTTGAAATGCGGCGGTGGAAGCGGGGCGCATGATGCGCGGCCCGGGTTGCGCGGCGTTCGAGTCGGGCCTTCTGGCGGCGGCGGTATCAGCGCCTTGATGAGCTGATGCCCGAAACCGATGACCTTGTCGACGCCCATGTAGCAGCGGATCATGCCTTCGGGCAGCCGCGGCTGGAACGGCTGATCGACAATGCAGCCTTCGGCCGCGAAATACGCCTCGCAGCGGCTCATGAAGTCGGCGAGCGGCAGATCTTCAGGCAAGCTGCCGCGGCGCGCATGGAGCACGCGAACGACCGCGCCCTTTCGTGCGGACGGGGAAACGAGTTCCGCCTTCCAGACCCCCTGACCGCCGTTGCCGCGGTTCTGCTTGAGCACACGAGGGCCCGCCGCTTGGAGTCTCGGCGGAAACTCTTCGCGGAATTCCCCCGACGTACGATAGAGATGGGTATCGGTGCCCCAACCAAGATGCTTGGTGCGGTAAAGCACCTGCTTGACCCCCATCTTGAGGATCACGTCGGGATGGGCGCTGACCCAAATTCCCCGGGACGCGACCTCCCGCAACATCGCATCGAGCACGGCCCGATTCTGACCGTCGGAAATCGGATCGACCCAAACGAGCACGCCATCGAGATTCAAAAGCTGTTCTCTGACTTCGTGCGCCGTATCATCGGAATAGACCGCGGGCTCCGCATGTATGCCGATCGCGGCCAACGCGTCAAAGACCCGACTGAGCCGATTGTTGCTTGGGGTAGCGTTGCGCCGCGCCTGCACGTCTCCGCGCCACAGCAGCGCCAGCTTGGCCTTTGCAGTCATCTCGTCATCCCATCGAGGATCGCGTTTCAGACTTTGGCGCCGACTTTGGCGCAGCGGCGAATCGGGTCGGCGATGCTCGACCCAATCCGCTCCGCGGGGCTTAGTTCTTGGCGATGGCGGTCTTATCGAGCGCAGCCCGCAGACCCTTCGCCAACCTCACCGCATCATCATTTGCCCAGAAGTGAATGAAGAACATCCGGGGCTGCTCGGTAAGCATATGGCTATAAATCGCGGTGACCTCGATGCCGTTCCCTCGCAGCTCTCGAATCAGCGGGTTCACCTCGTCGCCGGTGACGAGGAAATCGCCGGTGATCGCAGCCTTGCCGTCACCGGTCGGCTGAAAGCCGATGCCATTCGCGCCGCCCATCGGCGCGGTAATCGGCATGCCGTCTTCGACGGCCGGCTGCCGACGCGGGACTGCAAATTGATAGACGCCGCCGTTGGCCTGCCCCTTGACGCCGATGATCTGATCGAGCTGGGCGGTATCGAGATCAACGGCAGGCGCGGCCGGGGGCGAGGCCGGCGGCGGGTTGAACGGCGTTTTGCTTTGCGCGAGCGCTTCGCGGATCGCCGTCGCCATCTTCACGGGATCGCCATGCCCGCCGACATGCATGTAGAAAGTAGCCGGAGTTGCGCGCAACAGATGATTATGAACCGCCGTGATATCGAGGCCGCCGTCGAGCAGCTTCGCCATGACCGGATTGATCTCGGTCTCCAGCAGGACAAGGTCGCCCATGACCATCGCGCCGCCGTGCATCGGCTGGAACGCGACCCAGCCGCCGAGCGCCAATGTCGGCCTGATCGTGACGCCGTCGAGCGTCACATTGAGATCGGTCCGCGGCAACCCGTAGCGATGGACACCGCCCGACACCGCGGCGGTTTTCCCCAGTGCTTCGTCAACTTTCTTCCAGTCGATTTCCTGCGCATTTGCGTTCGCCGCAGACCATGCTGCAAACAATGCGACCAGCAACGAAAACACGATACGCATGACGACGTCCTCCTTTTTAGGGCTTCTTGCCCGGTTGCGAAGTCGTTGATCCGATCACTTCGTTTTGTCCTTCTCGACGGCGCCGAGGCAAAGGCGTCGTCGTCCTTATTTCATGCGGTGGATGGGTCTATTGGCGCTGTCTGAAGCTGCCCGCCGCACGCGCCCCGAATCCTGAATCGAACGCGGCCACGGCAATGACCGGCGCCACGACGGGTGCTCGCGTTATGCCTTGACGCAATGGATGTCGTTTGGAGGAAGCCCGGGTTAGGTCCGTCCATGCGCAATCACCTCGAATAATCGAGCGTTGCGCAGAGCTTGGACGGACGACCGTCTAGTGGGGAGCCTGCGTGTCCCCGGGTGCCAGCTATCTAGCCCGCAGCCGTCCCAGATACAAGGCCCGAAAGTGGGGCTCATCGACGGCTACCGGGCCTCGCCGATGCTCGCGATTGAAATGCGGTACGATCTCACCGCGCTCGACCCAGCTCCAATCCCACCGAAATCCAAACTGTGCCGCCGAGCGGCCGCACAACCGCGTGAGAACGGGCTTGGCGGCGGCCGGCAACTGCGGCAGCAATAGTCGCCCGTCTAATACTGCCTTAAGTGCGCGGCTGGAATCGGCGAGCGGATAAGAGGGGAAAGTATGGCGTCATATCTATCCACATTCGGCGTGCCACTGATTGCAGTGGTCATGTGTGGATTGGCCCCGGGCAGCGCATTGACTCAGCAAGACGCGCCCGTCACAGGGAGCGCGGCCCTGATGCTCAAGACCCGCATCCCCCTCCCGAACGTCAACGGACGGATGGATCACATGGGCATCGATGTGAAGGGGCGGCGACTTTTCGCGGCAGCGTTTGACCATCATACCGTCGAGGTCATCGACCTGCAGGCCGGCCGGCAGGTGCACACGATCGCGAATCTGATCCAGCCTCAGGGAGCATTCTATGATCCCTCGACCAATCGGCTGTTCGTCTCCTCAAGCGGCGACGGCGCGGTCAAGATTTTTGACGGAACCACGTTTCAGCTTCTGGGAACGGTAAAACTCTCCGCCGACGCGGACAACATCCGCTACGACGCCCGCGGCAAGCATGTGATCGTCGGCTACGGCGGGGAGAAGTCTTTGAATGGCCAGGTCGCCCGCGCCCAGGGGCAGAAAGACGGGGCGCTCGCGCTCATCGATCCCGCCACGGGAGAGAAGACCGGGCAAATCGCCACTGATGCTCACCCGGAGTCGTTTCAACTCGAAAGGTCCGGAACGCGGGTTTTCATCAATGTTCCGGACAAGAAAGAGATCCTCGTCGCCGATCTTATGAGCAACAGCGTGCTGGCCCACTGGGCACTTGCGGCCTCGACCTGCACGGACAATTTCCCGATGGCACTCGATGAAGTCCATCATCGTCTGTTTGTTGCGTGCCACGCGCCCGCGAGCCTGCTCGTATTGGATACGGAGAGCGGCAAACCGGTAGCAACCGTCCGGTTCGACCCGGTGGTCTCTTCGGACGATATCTTCTATGACGGGAGCAAAGGCCGGATCTATGTGCTCGGCAGGATCGTTCAGAAGGATAATCCCAGGGCCACCGGCCCTGGCGTAGTGGAGGTCATTCAACAGAAAGATCTTGACCACTACGAGAAAACCGCGAGGTACCCGACGGGCTGGGGCGCTCAGACCGGACTTTTCGAGCCCGATTGGGGCGAGCTCTTTGTCGCCACACGGCGGCAGCAAGGCGGCGAGAGCGGGGAGATCCTTGTGTTCGGGACAAAATAGGGAAATGGCGGGCACGCCCGAGTGCCATGGGGCGAACTCAACGGCTCAATAGCGGATGTGAGCCTAGCCGTGGATCGCACGGCTGCTCGCGAGGCACGACGCAATCTCGATCAGCTCGTCGCCGCAGAGGTAGCCGATCGCACCGACGACAAGCAAAGCGAGCGCAATGACCCACGGCACCACCGGCGCCGGAAGAATCGATGTTCCAGTTTTATCGAGATGCCAGCAGCCCGGTGTCGAAACGCCCGCCGGGCGACTTTCTAGAACTCCAATGTTTTCAGCATGGTAGTTGGAGCGGGTGAAGGGAATCGAACCCTCGTCATCAGCTTGGAAGGCTGTTGCTCTACCATTGAGCTACACCCGCAACAGGAAACAGTAATCAGAAGTCAGCAATCAGCATTCCCGTGAACGGCGGCACTCTGATTACTGATTACTGACCCCTGAATACTGTTGGTGGGGGAGGTAGGACTCGAACCTACGAAGGCGTAAGCCAGCGGATTTACAGTCCGCCCCCTTTGCCACTCGGGACACTCCCCCGTCGCGCGCGTAACTAAACATTCGCAATGGGTTAGGCAATAGCGGCGTCGTCCGCTGTCCCGTCATTCTGAAACCCGGTCCGCCCCGTATTCAGAAACTTTGTCCCCGGTTCGTTCGCCAGCCGGTGCGCGTGCGCTTGCCAAAGCCCGATCTTGGGCTTGGCATACCCGCGATGGCCCGAGAGCGCCGTGCCCCGCCCGGTAGTCAATTCCGACTCTTCAAGCTGTGTCATGCCGCCGAGGCGGCACGCGTCTAAGGTGAAGGTTGCAGGCAAGCCGAAGGTGCTGCAGCGCTCCGAGAGTGTCTTGCAGGGGCCCCTTTCTGGCCGGACTACCGCGGGCGCGAGCACCCGCCATGGTCCGCATCTTCCACCACGAGATGGGCGCGTCGTGTGCCACCCTCTGAAGTGGTGACTGCCCCAGACTTTCAATGAACGGCAGCTACCTTATTGCTATCTTGAGGCGAAAACGATACAATAAAGCGAATTTGCTAAGACATATTCGCTTCTTAAAGGCGAATTTGATACGGGATAGTGAAAATGACGCCTGCCCAATGCCGCATGGCCCGAGCGGCCCTAAACCTCGGTGTCCGCGAACTTGCAGAAGTTGCGAAGATGTCGACAAACACGATCATTCGGTTGGAGGCAGGTGAAGAACTGAAGCCTCGGACGGTCGAAGCGGTGCGGCGCGTGCTTGAGATTGCGGGCGTTGAGTTCATCAACGGAACGGGCGTAAACTTGGAAGCGTCCGCGCCGGCCAAAACGGGAGGACCCGGTCTAAATCCGGATGACCCGCTTTTCGCGTTTGCGCAAAAGCTCATGGACACTGGAATTGGGATCATAGCAGGCGCAAGGGCTGAAATTGGTCAGGAGTGGGCGCGCGATCCGAGGGTCGTTGCGCTCACGCTGCTAAGCAGGACGCTCGCGAATTTGAAGGGGGCCGTCTTGACGATCCGTGAGGGGTTGGTCGTTGAGGCCCGCACCTTGACACGAAGCGCGTGTGAGAACTTTATTTGCGTCGGAGGCTTAGCCGCTCTTGGATCAGCGTTTGTGCAAGACTTGGTGGAAGACGAAGCTGCAAGTCGGCGGCGCAGGGGTAATTTTATTGTTGCTGAGAGCAATGGTATCGATATCGGGGATACGGCAAACAAGCTGAGCCGATATCTCAAAGAGCTTGAAGGGAAGCACCCGAAACCGCGGAAGATCAATTTACGGGCCGTCGCCGATGCGAGTGCTGTCCGCGGCGCCTATCTGCATTTTTTGCAGCTATCGGCCGATGCGGCGCACGTCTCAGCCACCTCGCTGAACCGTCATCTAGCTCGTGAGCACGAGGGAGATACTGTTTATTTGAGGGTTGATGTGGCTCCTGATCCCGCGGAAGCCGAATTGCGCCAGACCCTGGAATGGCTGTGTTTCCTTGTACTTGGTGTGTGTGTAGGGACGAACGAAATTTTGGGGGGCACGCCTATCGGAATGATGCTTCGGAGCCTAGCAATTGAATTTGATGGGCTGAAGACCGAAGACCAGTCACCGGCGAAACCTCAACATGCACCCTGAATTCGCCGCTATCGAGCGAGCTTGGTGGGAGTGGGTAAGTCAAAATTGTCCGAGCAAGTCAGCAAGGGCACGCGGCCGGTGGATGGTCGCCAATGTGTTTTCCTACGACGGGACGATTTGGACCAGATCACACTACCCTCACCGTTCAAACTCCGGAAAGAGCGTGGTGCATCGAACAGTCATCTATCAATCTAAGGATGGCCGCTCGATCGCTAATGGCGAGTGGCAATCCAACCGCAGAAGCGACCCAAAGCGAAATTGGGGGCTGCCCGAATAAGCACCCTGAGATTTTTTCGGAGGGAGCGCCAATTTTTTTCCATTTTTTTTCACAGCCTCGGATGGGGTTACCCCGGCGCCAATCCACCCGTCCAGGGGAGGACCCGCGAAAGGGGGCCTCGACGGGAACGCCGCGAGCGGCGGATAGCCCGCGGCCCGAGCACCCGGCCGTAGGGGACGGCACGGTCCGGGTCGATGCCGGCTTGTGCCGTCAATGCCCCCTGCGGTGCGCCGCAAGGGTGATCTTGGCCGCAGGGGGGCCAGCGGACTCCCGCGTGAACCGCTAGCGCGCCCGGATGACAGTCTTGGCAGATCACGGCGCGGCGCGCCGCGCCACTTGGCGTCTCGACCCGGCGTGCGTTCAAGTCCGCGTCTATGACACGAGCGGACAAACCAGCAAGCTCGGCGAGGATCGGCGCAATGGGTAAAACCCCTACTTCTCTCGGAAATCGAAGGCGGTTTCGAGCCCGCTTCGCGGGCGCTGATGCTACCTAGCTCTCATCGCGTCGCGATGCTTCTTGATGGTCTCGCCGGCTATATTGTGAACGGAAACTATCCTCGCTTTGAGGCAGGCAAACGAAACGCCGGAAGTGCAATCAGGATCGGGCTCGATCTCACCTTCCGGCTCTACCTCGTACACAACGGGCTCACGACTTGCGGCAGCAAAGAACTCCGCATCGGCTGGGCTTGTACTGACATAGACACGATCCCTCCGGTGAACCCTTTGAGCTTGAGCGTCAAAATCGGACACGGAGCTTTGGCCGGTTTCTGATGGCGGCAAGATATAGCCGCCGACTTTGAGGCCGCGATTGCCACCGTGAAAATAACGAACGACCGGCTGCGCCTTCCTCTGCATTGGAGCGCTTGTCATGGATGGTTCCCACCCCTAAAGGTCGCGTCGACTACGTCGCCTCGGAAATCCGTTCTGAAATGCGAGCTAACACATTTACGGTATTGATAGTTAATTTCGCGGCTTTTCGGAATAACGCTTGAAGGCAAAGCCGAACTGGTCGGATTTACAGTCCGCCCCTTTGCCACTCGGGACCCTCCCCCGTCGCGCGCGTGACTAAACATTCGCAAT
This sequence comes from uncultured Alphaproteobacteria bacterium, assembly GCA_963725185.1. Classification (GTDB taxonomy): domain Bacteria; phylum Pseudomonadota; class Alphaproteobacteria; order Rhizobiales; family Xanthobacteraceae; genus VAZQ01. Next base: position 108,656 of record CAVRXO010000005.1, on the reverse strand, counting down.
GGGTTAGGCAATAGCGGCGTCGTCGCTCGCGCCGCCTCGTGCCGGGCATGGGGCTTTTGGCCGCCACAGGGCGGTTGCTGCGGCCCACGGACGCCGGAACCGCGGACCGCCACGGCGCGGCACCCTTCAGGCCGCCGGCAGCGCCTCCGGGACCTCCTGGGCTTCGCTGGTATCGGCGTAGACCTCCTCGCGGATGACCTTGAGGGTCACCTCATGCAGATAGGCCTGCAGATCGTGATCGAGATCGCGGAATTCGGGCCACAGCACCTGCTCGACGAAGCGGCGGGGGGCGCGCACCATCACAGTGGTCCGCCGTTGCCGGTGATAGCGGTAGGGTTTGAGCCCATAGCGGCGGCACAGCGCCACGAACAGGTGCCGCGACCACTGGTCGGGCATCGAGAACTGCATCTCCGCCGCCGGATCTTTGCGCTCGAGCTCCAAGAGCTTTGCCCGCACCCGCTCGAGCGCCGCTTCGGCGGCGAGCCGCTCGCCCGCGGTACCGGCTCCCACGAACAGGGCCTCGATCTTGCGGAGCTTGTCGCGCAGTTGCGATGGGGTCGTCATGGCCGGCCTGCGTGCCTGGATCGGGCTTTGCCCCGACCGCACCAGCGTACGAGTGCCGGGTCAACCGGCCCGTCCGGTTGCCCACACAATTCTCAGCCGCGCCGAGCCTGCGCCGCCCGCCAGGCGATGCTGAGCCCGCTCTCGCGCGACGCGCTCCGAGCGCGGCGTTCACACGGAACACCCTGATGCGAAATTGCACCGCCGTCCGACGTGAAACTTGTTGTGTCGGCGCGCGGCCTGCATGACAAGAGCGGGCATGCCCAAGCGCGAATGGAAACCCGATTGGAAGCGGCGCCCGGCCGGCAAGCCGGATCGCGGCGCGCGGCCGCCGGCATCAAGCCGGCATGGGGGCCCGCAGCCGAGCGCGCCGGATGGGCCGGCGATCCTGTATGGCTGGCACCCGGTCAAGGCAGCGTTGGAAAATCCGGCCCGCCACATTCGCCGCCTGCTCGCCACCGAGAATGCGGCGCGCCGTCTCGCCGACGAGCACGTGCCGCTGCGGGTCGAGCCCGAGTTGGTGCGTCCGCAGACCATCGCGCAGCGGCTGTCCCCCGACGCCCTCCATCAGGGTCTCTTGGTGGAGGCCGATCCCCTGCCCTCGCCCGCCCTTGAGGACATCGCGCCCGCCGGCATCGTGCTGGTGCTCGACCAGATCACCGACCCGCACAATGTGGGCGCCATCGCGCGCTCGGCCGCCGCCTTCGCGGTGTCGGCCGTCGTCACCACCGCGCGCCACAGCCCGGAGGCGACCGGCGTGCTGGCCAAGTCGGCCTCGGGCGCGCTCGAATACGTGCCGCTGGTCAGCGTCACCAACCTCGCCCGCGCGCTCGCCGCGCTCAAGGACCGCGGCTATCTCGTGGTCGGGCTCGACAGCTCGGGCGCGGCGGATTTCGCGCAGACGGCGCTGCGCGCGCCGCTCGCTCTGGTGCTGGGCGCCGAGGGCAAGGGCCTGCGGCAACTCACGCTCGCAACCTGCGATCAGGTCGCCCGCCTGGACGTGCCCGGCAAGATCAAGAGCCTCAACGTCTCCAACGCCGCGGCGCTTGCTCTCTATCTCGCGAGCAAGCGCCTGGCGGCGGCCTCGCCTCCGGCTCCGTAGGGTGGGCAAAGGCGGCCCGGAGCTTCGAACCTTCCACGACGCGGATTCCGCCGTGCCCACGCGTAACGCCGAAGAAATTGCAAACGCGTCCGCGTGGGCACGGCGGAATCCGCGTCGTGCCACGTGGCAGACCATCGGCCGCCTTTGCCCACCCTACGCGAGTAAGCGCCTGCCGGCGCGCGTAAACGCGCTGATGAGCCGGGACCGTTACAAACTCGGAGGTTGGTACGGTCCCGGGTCAAGCCCGGGACAAGCATGCAATCTATCGGTAGCGCAGCTCCCTGCGGCCGCGCGCGATCCAACGCTCCTCGCGCGACATGGTGATCGCCCGCGGCCCGAAGCCGTGACGATAGAACACGCCGCCCTCACGCCGCTCGAGCAGCCCGAAATGATGCGGCCGCGCCGGGAACACGCCTTCCCAATAGCGATGATAGAGCCGGTGCCGGAACGGCTCCGCGTAGCGCCCGCCGTTATAGGAACGCGAGTAGAACGGATAATCGGGGGAGCCAACATAGGGATAATCGACCGTCGACACCTCGCCCTCGTAGGTCGGCGACGTATAGAAGCCGGGCCCAGTAAAGACCGGACCCTGGTTCACCACATAGCTCGGCGAAAGTCCCCAGATCTGGATCTGCGCGGGCGAGCCGCAGGTATAGGCGCAGCCGCAGCAGGCCATGGCCTGCGTGGCGGCCGCGGCCGAGACGAACGCCGTCATGGCGATGAGATAGAGCGAACGTTTGATCATGTGTACTCCCCGTTGTGACGGCCTCCTTTGCGGAAGCCGGATTGGTTGATCAGCAGGACGCGGTCCGATCCGGTCTCATGGTTTTCTGGTCCGGCTGTTGTCGACACGGCGCCCGGACGGAGAAATCTGCGGCGCAATGAGCAATGGCGGCGACTGCGCCGGCGGGTCGAGGCTGGCAGGCAAGGGGGCGGACTGGCTCGACCAGGAGCGATGGAAGCTCAGCGCGGGCGGCGGCAGGCGCCGGTCCGCGGGCGGCACGATCTCATCGCGGCCGTAGCCGGGCTCGTGCCCGAAGCTCGGGTAGTAGCCGCCGCCCGGCCCGTACGCATCCTGATAATAGTTGCCCGGATAGCCGGGCCCCCGAAACCATACGGGAGGCGGGATGATGACGGTGGGCCCCACCATGTGGGGACTGTAGAGGCCCCAATCGCCCTCGATCACCGCGCCCGTGACATCGATTCCGTTGATGATCACCGGCAAGCCGTGCCGGCCCGGGAGAACGAGCACCGGACCGCTGTCGGCGGCATGCGCCCATCCGCTGCCGAGAACGACGCCGCCCAGCACGAGGACGACAAGGCTTGCGCTACGCATGAAGCACCCAGCTGCCAACGGGCAGTCCGCGAAATCCGGGCGAGTTTTAGATGAAATGAGCGAATCGAATGTCATCGCGATGCGTGATTCTCGCGGTAATCTTAATTGCCGGCGGTCGCGTCACGCGGCGGCGGCGCCCCCGCCGCGGCCCGCCCAAGCACCTTGAATGAATTGTGCTTTCAGTTTGCGCTTGCTCGCCAATCGCGTAAAATGCGTCGCTTGCGTTCTAAAGGTTAATCGATTGATGCCGGTCGTCCGCGGGGGCCGACCGGCCAAACGGTGCCGCCTTCGGGGCCCGCAAGGGCAACGCCGGCAGCATCCTAACAATGACCAACACAGGGACAACGCCCATGACCGCTATGACCGCCTCCATGGAGCGGGAGCGAGGAACCATGACGGCCGACGAACGGCTCGTCATCTTCGCCTCTTCGCTCGGCACCGTGTTCGAGTGGTACGACTTCTACATCTACGGGACGCTCGCCCCGATCCTGGCGGTGCAATTCTTCGCCGGGGTCAATCCCTCGGCCGCCTTCATCTTCACCCTGCTCGCCTTCGCGGCCGGCTTTGCGGTGCGTCCGTTCGGCGCGCTGTTCTTCGGCCGGCTGGGCGATCTCATCGGCCGCAAGTACACGTTCCTCATCACCATGACGCTGATGGGGTTGGGCACGTTCTGCATCGGCCTACTGCCGAACTATGCGACCTGGGGGATCGCTGCGCCGATCACGCTGATCGCGCTGCGCCTGATCCAGGGGCTCGCGCTCGGCGGCGAGTATGGCGGCGCGGCGATCTACGTCGCCGAGCACGCGCCCAAGAACCAGCGCGGCTTCTACACGTCGTGGATCCAGACCACCGCCACCGTCGGCCTGTTCATGGCGCTCCTGATCGTGCTCGGCATTCGCACCGGCATGGGCGAGCCCGCCTTCGCCGGCAACGGCTCGCTCTCCGACGGCTGGCGCATTCCGTTCCTGCTGTCGGCGATCCTGCTCGCGGTCTCGATCTGGATCCGGCTGAAGCTGAGCGAGTCGCCGGTTTTCCTGCGCATGAAGGAAGAGGGGAAGAACTCGAAGCGGCCGCTGACCGAGGCCTTCGGGCAATGGTCGAACGCCAAGATCGCGATCCTCGCCCTGCTGGGCGCCACCGCCGGCGAAGCGGTGGTCTGGTATGGCGGGCAGTTCTACGCGCTGTTCTTTCTCACCCAGACCCTGAAAGTGCCGGCGGTGACGGCGCAGATCCTGATCGCGCTCGGCCTCCTGTTCGGAACGCCGTTCTTCATCCTGTTCGGATGGCTGTCCGACCGGATCGGCCGCAAGCCCATCATCCTCACCGGCTTCCTGCTGGCGGCGCTGACCTACTTCCCGATCTTCAAGGCCATCACCCACTTCGCCAATCCGGCCTTGGAGATGGCGCTGAGCTCCTCGCCGGTCACCGTGATCGCCGATCCGGGCGAATGCTCGTTCCAGCTGAAATTGACCGGCGTCGAGAGCTACACGACCTCCTGCGACATCGCCAAGTCGGCGCTGGTCGCGCGCTCGGTGAACTACGAGAACCAAGCGGCCCCCGCCGGCACGGTCGCGCAGGTCAAGATCGGCGATCAGCTGATCGCCGCCAACACGCCCAACTTCCCTGCCGTCCTCCAGCAGGCCATCGTGCAGCACGGCTACCCGGCGGCGGCGGATCCCAACCAGATCAGCTATGTGCCGACCGTGCTGCTGCTCATGCTGCTGGTGGTCTACGTGACCCTGGTCTATGCGCCGATCGCGGCCTGGCTGGTCGAGCTGTTCCCGACCCGGATCAGGTATAGCGGCCTGTCGCTGCCCTATCATATCGGCAACGGATGGTTCGGCGGCTTCCTGCCGGCGACCGCGTTCGCGATCGTGGCGGCGACCGGCGATATCTATTCCGGCCTCTGGTACCCGATCGTGATCGCAAGCGTAAGCTTCGTCATCGGCTTCCTGTTCCTGCCGGAGACCAAGGACGTCGACATCACCCGCGCTTGATCCGGTTTCGCAATCGGGATCGTCATCAAAGTCGGCCCCGGCCGCGCCACACGTAACCTCCCCCTGCAAGGGGAAGGTCGGATCGCGCAGCGATCCGGGTGGGGGTCCCGCCACAAGCTCCGAATCAGTTGGGAGGCGGGACCCCCACTCGGCGCCGGAGCCTGTCATCGGGCCGGCCAAAGGCCGGACCCGTTGGGCGCCACCCTCCCCCTTTCAGGGGGAGGGAATGCGGCGCTGCGGTGCCCAACAACAAAATGTCGCTTAAGCCGCACGGACACTAAGCCGCGCGAACACCAAGCAGCGCGGACACTAAGCAGCGCGGACCTGGGCGAAGAAGCCGGTCACCTTGGTCTCCAGCTCGCTCGCGCGCGAGGAGAGCCGCTCGGTCCAGCCGGCGATCTCGTTGACGGCGGCGGCGCTGCGGCTGGCAGCCTGCTCGAGCGAATGGATCTCGTCCGACGCGCGCGCCGTGCCGCCGGCGGCGGTCTGCATGCTGCCCGCGATATCGCGGGTGGTCGCGCCCTGCTCCTCGACCGCCGCCGCGATGGTGCTGGCGACCGCGGTGAGCTCCTCGATGGCGCGCGCGATCGAGGCGATCTCATTGACCGAATGCTTGGTGGCGTCCTGGATGGCGGTCACCTGCTTGGAGATGTCCTCGGTGGCGCGCGAGGTCTGATTGGCGAGGACCTTCACCTCGGAGGCGACCACCGCGAAGCCTTTGCCCGCATCGCCCGCGCGCGAGGCCTCGATGGTCGCGTTCAAGGCCAAGAGGTTGGTCTGCGACGCGATCGTCGAGATGAGCCCGACCACCGAGCCGATGCGCTCGGCCGCCTCTTCGAGCGAGCGAATGGCTTGATGGGTGCGCCTGGTATCGTCGACGGCGGAGCGCGCCATTTCCAGGCCGCGGGTCGCCTGCCGCCCGATATGCTCGATCGATTGGGAAAGCTCTTCGGTCGCCGCGCCGGCCGCGTCCACGCGCTGCGAGGTGTCGGTCGCCGCCGAGGAGGCGGAGGCCATGCGGCCAAAGGCGTCGTCCGACACCTGTTTCATGGTGCCGCAGGTGCTGGACAGCGATGCCGACGCTTCCTTGATGGCGCCCACGACGGCGCCGATGGCGGCGGCAAAATCCGCAATCGCCGCGTCGATGACCTTGCGCCGCGCCGCCGCCGCCTGCTCGGCCGACTGCCGGTGCAGCGTCATCGCGTTGGAGACATCCAGGCCAATGAGCTGCGAGACCACGATGGCGCGCTCGACGAGCCGGCGCGGCGAATACCAGTATCTGCGCGCCAGCGCCTTGAGCGTCGCCCGCAACACGAAGCTCCCGGCGCTGCTGCGCATGCGGCTATCGAGCCCGATCGCCGCCTCCTGCTCGACCGTTCGCCGACAGGATTCGACGTAGCGACCATCGAGGCCGCCGCCCAACAGGGCTTCGAAGTGGGACATTTCGAGCGTCTTGAGCATGTCCCGGTTCTTGGCGACCACCGGGCTGATCAGCGGCAGGCTGCCGATTACGGCTTCAAGAATATCGTCGATCGCGCCAGCAAGCCGGGGCGCGATCAGCGGCCACGTCTCCTGCATGAGGCAGCGCGCCCGCTCATCCTGGCCAAACAGCCGGATGCGGCCTTCGAAGCCATTGAGAGGGCTGGATTCCTGCATTATGCGGACCTGATTCAAGATGCCGCATGCTGGATGACATTGGTTCGTTAACCCTTAACGCTCCGCAACCTGTCAATTCGCAACCTGTCTGCTCGCAACCTGTCTGTTCGCGACTTGGCTGTTCGCGACTTGGCTGCGCGCGAGCCGTCATCAGCAACCCGTCTTGTCGCGGCAGGCTGTCTTGTCGCGGCAACCCAAAAACCGCATTCTGCAGTTGCTCGTGCAATCGTCCGGTCATCCGGACGGCACGGCGGCTTCCACCGTTGCGGATCGCGCGCTGAAGGAGATTGGGCATGCGGAGCTTGTCGAGGAGACCCTGGCCCGGTTCAAGCGCCTCCCAAGCCGGCTCCGAACAGGCCGGGCAGCGGATCCAGACCGTCGGCAGCGCCGTTGCCGGAACGGCTCCCCTGCGGCCGGCTTGCCGGCGCAATTTCCGGTCCGCGCTCGCCGCCGTCGTTGCCGTGGTGCTCGGCCACCTGCCGGGCCCGGCCGACGCCCAGCCGGCCGACTATCCGGCCCGCAAAGTGACTTTCATCGTCGGCTTTGCGCCGGGCGGCGGCGTCGACACGATGGCGCGGATCTTGGCGCAGGGGCTCGCCGAGCAGTTCGGCTATCAGATCGTGGTCGAGAACCGGCCGGGTGCGGCTTCCAACATCGCCGCCAAGGCGGTCGCGAGCGCGGCGCCTGACGGCTATACGTTCCTGTTCACCGGCAACAGTCTGGCGATCAATCAGACGTTCTACAAGAATCTCACCTATTCGATCGACGAGCTGCGGGCGGTGGCGATTGCGGCCATCGACAGCCATGGGCTCGCGGTCAACGCCAACACGTCCTTCCGCACGCTGAAGGAGTTTCTGGACGCCTCGCACGACAAGGCCTTCACCGTCGGATATGGCGGGTCATCGGCACATATCGTGGCCGAATACGTCTTCAAGGTGCTGGCCAGGACGCCGGCCATCGGAGTCCCGTTTCAAAGCGGCGTGCCGGCCATGAATGCGCTCCTGGGAAACCATGTCGACATCATCGCCGGACCGGTCGCGGAGATCTATTCGCAGGTCCAGCAGGGTGCCATGCGGGCGCTGGCGGTGACCGGCCCCCGCCGCGCAAAAGCCTTCCCAAACGTTCCGACCTTGAGCGAAGTCGGCTTTCCGGGCATCGAGATCAACGGCTGGGTCGGCGTGCTGGCGCCCGCCCAGACCTCGCCGGAAATCTGCGCCAAGCTCAATGCGGCGGTGAATGCGGTGGTGGCCAGGCCCGACATCCAGCAGAGGCTGCGCGAGCTCGGCTATGAGCCGAGCTCGCTCGCTCTCGTTGACGCCGCGACGGTGCTGAAGACCTCGATCGAGACCTGGGGCCGCATGATCCAGGCTACCGGGATCACCTCGGAGTGAAACAATAAATGCAGGAGCGGAAAATGATGACGAAGGCCGGTGCAGCAATTTTGGTCATGGCCGGCATGGCCTGGTCCTCGAGCGCATTCGCGGACTGCGCGGCCGGCGTCGTTCCGGAGCGCCTGTCGTGCCTGAACCAGGAGCTGGAAACGCTCAAAGCGCAATCCGCCAGGGACATCGCGAGCCTGCGAGCCGACAACCAGATGCTGAGGAATCAGCTGCTCGGCCTCAAGCAGATCATCGATGCGCTTCCGCCCGCCGCAAGCATCGCGCGGCTGGACGAGGATGTGAACGTGTTATGGGAGCCGCAGGACGGCTGCCTGGCCTGGACCGGCCCGGAACTCAATACTGCCGCACCGGGCGGCAGCGCATCGATGCAGGTTTTTGCCCCCTGCGCCAAAGCACCGAGCCCCAACAGCGTGCTGTGGAGGTTGCGGCGAGCGCCGCTCCCCCGCTGATGGGGTTGAGGAAATAAGAAGCCCCGGCCAAGGGGCGTCGGGGGGGACGGGGAAGGCCGGGGCTTCAGTCCCGGGCGGCTACACGACGCTACTGACACCGCATGCCATCCCGGTTTTCTCGATATATGGCGTCCGGCCCGGCCCGCCACCGGCCTCACGAAAACGTGTGTGCTGCCGCGATAGCCTTGCGGCAGCGGGAACTTTTGCGCACCGCCCGGCTGCGCAATGGCCTGCAGGCGCGCGGAGGATAATGAGTGTAGGAACCGCAAGCGCCGCTATCTTTTCAAATCGATGGGCCGGCGTATCTGCTCGGGCTGCTATCGCGACGGGGAGGGCGGCGGATTTGTTATCATGCGATGGATGTCACTGCCGCCGTTCGGCATTTGCTGCGGCGGCGGGGCCGCCGGCGTGACCACAGTGCCGGTGCTCACCGTGGGCGGGTCGGCCTGCCGGATGTTGTTGACTGTGTTGTTCGCGCGATCGAGACCGCCATTCTGCGCGTGTGCCAACGGAGCAAGCAGGAAACCAAGCGGGAGTGCCAACACGAGTTGAATTCGCATGATATCTTCCTCCAATGAGTGATCCCAGGCCGTCGCAACTTACCCGCCCTTGGCCCCAGCTCATAGTGCTTCAATTCGATCGCCGTAGGGTGGGCAAAGGCGGCCGAAGCTCTGCCGCATTCGCTCAACGCCCATTCCGCCGTGCCCACGCGGCCGAGCCCGCATCTCTTTCGGCGCTGCGCGTGGGCACGGCGGAAACCGCGCCGTCAATGGACCGAATCGCTTCGGCCGCCTTTGCCCACCCTACGCGAGGCTAATCGCTGCCGTCAGGGCAGAAGCCGACCAACGCGACTCGCCCTGGCCAAGGATTAATTGATTGTTAATTCGCGGCGTCCACAACGATTCGGATTTGATGGAGCAGCCATGCGCATCGTGCTGGTCGAACCGAGCCGCGCGGTACAGCGGATCATGACCGACTTCATGACTCATGATCAGCACGACGTGTTGACCTTCAGCGAAGGGCAAAAAGCGCTCGACTGCATCAAAGCCGACGAAGGCGTTCGCGCCCTCATCACCAGCGTGCATCTGGCGGACATCTCCGGTCTTCAGCTTTGCGCCGCCACCCGTAAGCTGGCCGGTCATCGCCGCGCGCTCTTCATCATCGTCATGTCGTCGACTGAGGACTTCGGCCTGGCGGTCCAAGCTCTGGACAACGGAGCGGACGACTTCATTCGCAAGCCGCCGCTGGCGGAGGAGCTGCGCGCGCGTTTGCGGGCGGCGGATCGCCTGACCTCGATGCAGCGCGAGCTGATCAAGTCCGCGACCACCGACAACCTTACCGGGCTGCTCAATCGGCGCGCCTTTTTTGATCGTGCGGCGGAGGCCTGCAGCGCCGCCGATGCCGGGCTCCCGCTCGCGGCCATCATGTTCGACATCGATCACTTCAAGCACATCAATGACACGCATGGGCATCGCGCCGGCGATTTCGTGCTGGCCGGCGTCGGCAGCCTGGCCAGAAGCACGGCCGCGATCGTCGGCCGGCTGGGCGGGGAGGAGTTCTGCCTGCTTGAGCACTGCGAGCTCGCCGACGCCGTCGACATCGCCGAAAGCCTGCATCGTTCCATCAAGCTTGGTCGCCTGGCGGGAGAGGTGGACGTCGGGATCACCTGCAGCTTCGGCATCGCCGAATGGGAACAGGGCGATTCCATCGATCGGCTGTTGCGGCGTGCCGACATTGCCATGTACGAGGCCAAGAGCGGCGGCCGCGATCGCGTTGTCGCCGCGGACAGCTTCGCGCTCGCGAACCGCCATCAGGCAACCCGCGGCAGCACCCGCTTGCTCCCGCGCGGCGGTTGAAGCCGACGCCCCGCAGAGCCGACGGAAAGCGCGAATGGTTCTATCAACCAAAACGCGCTTGCCATCTTGGCCCGGCGGGAAAGGCCGCGCGATGTGCAGCGACAAGGCCGCCCAAAATGGCGGCCCTGTTGTAGCTTAACGGCAGTCGGCCCAGCCGTAGTTGCCGTTGCTGGTATTCAGCCAGCATTTGCCGTCGCTCATGATCATATCTTTGTCCCTGACAGAGGCCTGTGAGCGCAGCGCCCTATAGGAATACGGACCGCCGGGACGGGTGGAAAGATGGTCGGCCCGATTTACCGCTTTTCCGCCCACCCTTTGACCCTCTGGGCCGTAAGGAAAGCCTCGCGTCGGATCGGACTGATTGTCATTTGCCGCCTGCGCAGCCGAGGCGATGCCCAAGAGAAGGGCCGCCGCGATAGCCAACCTGGTCTTCGTCAACATGGCGTCATCTCCATTTTTTCCGCTCCCGGTAAGAAACGAACGCGATCGGCGTTCGTTCCTGCCGCGAAGTCGGGCCGATCGGATGAAGGGCCCTGCCCGCCCGTGGCGATCGGCAGGCCCGTGTGTTCATCCGAGCAATGGAGAAACGTCCGCTGGCAGCCTCGGTTCCCGAATATAGTCGCGATCGCAACAGAGCCGTTCACCAGCAGAGCATGCTGCTGGTCGCGGCAGGGCCGAAGCGACGCAAGACCGGCTCATCCGGTTGGGCGACTACGCCGCCCAAGGTCGAAGCTGCCAACAAAGAGGCCGCTGATCTGAGCGGAGCTCGCCGAGCAGAAGCCGCCGGCAGCGTGCCACGAGCCACTTGCTGCGCGCCCGCGGACCGGGGCAGCCGGCAAAGCCGGCATCCGTGCGCTCGCTGCCCAAGCACCCAAAAAGCGCCGCCAATAGACAGGACGAAACCTTGACGTTAATTTCAACAGCGAAGAGTTGGGTAGCCCGCGGCGCAAGTGTGAGGCACCTTGCTGCCACGACGCAGGGGGGACCGGGATGTCAGCACGCAAGCACCGAGCGATTCTTTGTTTGGTGGCAATTTTTCTCGCCGCCGGAGTTTTCCGGCCGGCCGCGGCTGCGGAACTGCAGCCGGGCGAATACGCCTGCGCCGGTTCGGGCGGCCGGCTTCTCATCGGTCTGGGATTCAGGCTGATTGGCGACGGGACCTACACGGATCTCGGTGGACGAAACGCCGGCACCGTCTCGTACAACGGGTCCAACATCCTGTTCGCGGGCGGCCACCTCGCCGGTCAGGTAGGGCGAAACGTCCGCGGTGGAACCAACTTCGAAATCAGCGGCATCAGCTGCAGCCTAAGGCGATAGGCAAGACCCGCAACCACCAAAGCGTGTCGCCAGATTTCTGCACGGTAAAAGGGAAACGGCATTCCCCTGACGACCTTTGAGGCCGATTCGTGGTAGCAAAGTATCCGTGAATCAAAAGGTGGATCGCCAAGTCATTGATATGCCGGGTTAGCTCAGCGGTAGAGCAGCGGTTTTGTAAACCGTTGGTCGGGAGTTCAATCCTCTCACCCGGCACCAATAAAATCAAATGCGCAAGATTACACTCCCGCGCGGCAATTCCGTGCAACATGGATGCGACAGAATCCGCCGGGCGCTCGATCAGCGCGCCCCGGTCGACCGCGCCGTCGCCACACGCATCGGCAAGCGCCCGGGGCGCGCCGCGCATTGGTACACCAAACCGACTCCGCTGGCAGCGGGTTGGCACCGCATGCAAGGTACCGCCCCTCGATATAGGACCCCTCGCGCCGCCTTTTGTAGGGCCCCGCCCCCGTGCTAAGATTGCTTTATGAACAAACCCGTCAAGTACACGACCCTGAGTGACGCCGACCTCGACCCCGACCGGCTCAACCGGGTCCTGGGGCCCTCCTCGGTCGGCATATCAGCCGGCCACGACTTTTTCGCCGTACACCGCGACAATGTCTTCGCCCTCGCCGACCAGCTCGCGGAAGAGGAGCAGCTCGAGCACATGGTCACCTACCGCAAGAATGTGACCGGCGTCGACAATACGCTGTTCATCTCGCCAAAGGTCCATGCCCGCCACGCTGCGCGGATCAAGGTGGCCATCGACCCGCCGCACACGGTTAGCCCAACCAGCGAAACCGCTTCTGTCTCAATCAACGACGGTTCCGTAGTCGGCGGCAACGCTGAGAGCATGTCGTCCGACCTGCTCAGTCAGGTGCGCAGGTTTATCGACCTGAATCGCCCGACATTGCTGGACTATTGGGAGGAGCGCATTGACACCGACGAGCTGCGCCAACGGCTGAAGTCCATCTGACGGCTGGGCCCTCGACGGCGGCAAGGACAGCCCCGCCCCTGCCCGGGTTGGCCAGACCTCGGCTGAGCGTTCAGACCCCGAACAGCTCCTTGAGCGTGCGCCCGGTGGTCGCTTTGGCCTGGGTGATGGCCCGCTCTTCCGCCTTGTTCTTCGGTTCTGAGAAGCCGTGCGCCGTGCCGCTGTAAAGCTCGACTTCGAACGGTATCTTCGCAGCCTTCAGCTCATCGACCACATGGCCGAACTCGACCGGATAGTTCGGGTCCTCGGCGCCGTGCAAGATGAGAAACATGCCCTTGGCATTCTTCGCCCAGCCGGAGGCATGACCGCCGAACGAGCCATGGATCGCGACATTGGCAGCGAGAGGTGCGCCGGTCGACCCGAACTCGACGCCGACCGTACCGCCGAAACAATAGCCGATCAGAGCGATGCGTGAAGTGTCGACCTGCGGTTGCCCGGCAAGAGTATCGAAGCCGGCTTGAGCGCGCGCCTTCATGAGCGTGCGATCGTTGCGGAACATATCGGTCTGCGCCGTGATCTCCTCGAGATTTTTCGGCAGCATGCCGAACATGTCGGTGGCGAAGACGTAATAGCCGAGTTTCGACCATTCCTCCGCCTGCTGCTTGGCGAAATCGGTGAGGCCGTTGCGCGCATGCACCATGAAGATGGCCGGGCGCTTGCCGGTCATGCTGTCGTCGTAGGCCACATAGGCTTTGAGCTTGGTGTTGCCGTGGCTGTAATCGATGGATTGGGTCTTCATCCCCGCGCGTGCCGGCGTGGATGAAATTGCGGCCGCGCCGAGCGCGACGGTCGCGGGCCCCAACAGCGCAAACCTGCGGGTGATCGTCATGAGCACCTCCCTCTCGCGTGAAACACTTCCGCAAGCTTGGCGCGCCTTCGAGGGAATGTCGAGCGGGAAGGTGGCGCCTTCGTCACGGCCTGGCATCGGTGGAATGGAGCGGTGCCCTGCCCTATGCCGCCGACACGCCCCCAGGAGCAACGTGAAAGACCGGCACCGCGCCGGGGGACCACAAGCCGGGCACCCGCACAACGTGCCCCACCTACGAAGGTGACGGAGGTGTCGAGGCCTGATTCCTCGGCCGCCCGGAAATCGCTCGCAGGGCTGGATCGGAGAACAGATGCGACAGCGGAATTTTTCGCAGTGTGATAACCTCAACGTTAGCCTTGGCCTTGCTCCTTGGCTGAGGTCAGGGGCCAGCGGGTGTTTCAGCACCTGCTCGTTTCTGTATCGAGCAAGGAAAGCCTACCACTGGTATTTCGCAAAAGAAACAGGCCAAAATGGTGTTTATGTTTGTCTGATAGCAACTGAAATGGTGAGAAACTAAAACAGTGAAACGATGTTTACGAGGAAGTCGAGATGAGCCCTCAAAGCAACAAATATAATGGCGTCGCCCTTTGCGTGTCCGTAACATCAGCGAACGCGGTCGGCAAGCACAGCTGGACAGTCACGCTGGCCGCTTCCGACCACAAAGGTCATCACAAGCTTGGTTACAGAGCATCCGGAGTGCTGGACAACCTGGTTAGTTTGGCTTCCGGCTTTCCTATCGAGGTTCATGACAGAGATCGCGATGTCTGGACGACAATGAACCCGGGAGACAGGAAGGATATTCGGCTGCGAATCGAATCGTTGGTTGCTAACGCGATGAAGGCAATGAGCGAGGGCGGGCATTAGGAACCCGGACCGCGCTGGCGAGAAGCGGGCCCGCGCCGAAAAGGAGAAAACGAGACACGGCAGCCGATCGCGACGCTATCCAGAAGATCGAGGCCGCGATCGTCGCGGCGTGACAGTGACTAGGCCGCCTCGTCGAACCTATCAACTTCCGGATCGAACCTCAGCAAACCGACGCCGGCGCCAGGCGATCGGGTATCGCCGACGATTGATCACAGGCCGCGTGCGGCGTCTCGGCCAGTCTGATATCCTTGAGGACCGGATGGGAGGCGCCAAGGCCCAAGGGAGGTAACGATGCATAACCTCATCCGTATCACGGCGTTCGCGGCTGTCGCGCTGATGCCGATCGGCGGCCTCGCGGCCCAACGCGGCGACGAAGCCAGCAGCGCGCGCCTGGCGCAAATGTGCGATGCGGGCAGTCGCGACATCGCCGGCCTGCCGGTCGATCAGTTTCAACGCACCATCCCGGCGGACGACGCCCGGCGCGCGGCGCTCGACGATCTCGCCAACGCCACGCTCAAGGCCGCACAGGACATCAAGACCGCCTGTCAGGCGCAGGTGCCGCCGACCGCCCCGGGCCGGCTCGCCGCCATGCAACAACGCATCGAGGCCATGGTCGCGGCGGTCGCGGCCGTGCAACCGCCGCTGGAGAAGTTCTACGGCCCTTTGAGCGACGAGCAGAAGGAGCAGATCATCGCGCTCGGCCAGAATCAGCATCAAAGCCGGGCCGCGAGCTTGCTCGACCACGATTGCGCTTCCGCGCCATCGAGCGCGACGGCGTGGCCGACCGGCGACATCGAGCGGACCGTGCGTCCGGCCGAGGCGCAACGCGCGAGTCTCGTGGCTCTGCAGGACGCTGCCGCCAAGGCGGCGGATCTGTCCAAGGGCTCCTGCCCGGCCGGCAATCTGCTCACGCCCACGGCGCGGTTGGCGGCGATCGGCAACCGGCTCGACGCGCTGTTGCAGTCCGTCAAGACGATGAACGGGCCGCTCAATGACTTCTACGCCATGCTCGACGACGAGCAGAAGGCGAGATTCGATGCAATCTCGTTCCCGCAAACGAGCCAGGCCGAGCAACCCAAGGCCAAGCCGACGCCGCTCCATCGCCACCACTTCGTCAACATCGGATATGTCATCCGGCGGTTGCTGCGCGCGTTCTAGAGTCCGCAAGACCTGCGCCCCGGCCAGGACCAGGCAGCCGCCCTGCCCGCAATCGACCTAGGAAGCCACGCTGGGAAGTCCGGCTGATCGGAAATAGCCAGCCGGCGGGGCGAGCGGATCAAGCCGATCAAAAAGGCCGGCAGCTCGGTGCCACCTGCCAACTACCACCGCGCGATTGCACAAAACCGTAGGATCTTGCGATCGCTGGATTGCCAAAAATGTCGGGGTGAAAAGCCGGATTCACCCCGTCGAGGCTGCACGGCTTCACAAACCCGCCTTTATCGCGGGTGTGCCCATCGAAAGACGACCAGGCCGCAGAAGTGCTGAGCAAGCCCAAGGTGCCGGCGGCTGCAACCACGACGAAAGCCCGTTTTGCATTCATTCCAATCTCCCGCTGTTTTCTGACTATCTATGATATGGGTACGATGATGGAAGGGCGCTGTATCGACCGTTCTCAAAAAATAGCGATTCGCGGCGCAAGCTTTGGCGGCCTGCCCCGCGCCTTGGCGACGATGTCACGCCGGGTCTCTCGTCGCGGCGTCGCACACCAACTTGGCAAAACCGTGCACATCTCACAGGCCGCGCACGAGGGCGTCGATCTGCAGCCCGAGCACCAGTTCGCAATTTGAAGGCCTGCGCCCAGGCCGGGATCGGCAAGGCGGCCGACCGGCTCAAGTGGTCATTTGCGCGCAGGCCCGTGACTTTGCGTAAATCGCCAGCGCCCTTTTGATGCAATATCGACGCGCGGCTTTGCCCGGCAATGCTCGGCGCGCCGACGATCGCTTCTCACGCAAGAAACGGGGAGACGTCCACATGATCCGGGTTGCATTCGTCATCGGCGATTATCCGCCCGAGCAGCGCCGGCTGCGCGAGGATGCGGCGCGCGGCTATTCGTCGGCCGATGTGGAGGTCGGCATCGTCCCGGTCGCGGCGCGGCCCTTCGATGGGCTGGGGCCGGCGGAGATCCAGGCGGCCGCGCCGATCTTCCATGATGCGTTCCGCCGCGCCGAGCGCGAGGGCTACCATGCGGTCGTGCCGCTCGGCATGCTCGATCTCGGCGTCGACGGCGGGCGCTCGGCGGTGGACATCCCGGTGGTGGCGCCGCTGCAGGCCGTGCTGCATGTGGCAGCCCAGGTGGGCGAGCACTTCGGCGTGGTCTGCTATCATCCCTCCGCCATCCCGCGCCACCGCGCGCAGACGCGCGCCTATGGGATGGAATCCTTCATCGCCGGCCGGCGCGCCAGCGGCTTCTATCTCCAGCACATCGCCGACAACCGCGACCAGATGGTGGAGTCGTTCCTCAAGGCGGCACGCGCGCTGATCGAGGAGGACGGCGCCGACGTCATCATCGTGCAAGGCATCACGCAGTGCCCCGTGCAGATGAAGCCGCAATGGCTCATGCGCGAGCTCGGCGTGCCGGTGGTAGAAGGCATCGGCGCGCCGATCAGGATGGCCGCAATGCTGGTGGCGCTCGGCCTCGCCCAAAGCCGGGTGCGCTGGCAGAAGGAAGGCTCGCAACCGCGGTGAGAAAAATTTCGCTTGTAGGGCGCAATCGCTTTATTGCGCCGCTTCGTTGCGCGGCTTCGCGCCCTCCGTCTTCCCTTAGATGCAAAGATTTGGGCTCGACCGATCGGCCCAATAAAGCGATTGCGCCCTACGCGTGTCTGCGATGCGCCCATTCCCGGATTTCGCTTTGCTCCATCCGGGCTACGGGGTTCACCACGCCCGCGCGCCCTGGGTCTGCACGTAGAGCGAATAGAGCGATTTGCCCGCCGCCATGAACAGGCGGTTGCGCTTGGCGCCGCCGAAGCAGACATTGGCGCACACCTCCGGCAGGCGGATGCGCAGGATCGGCTTGCCCTCGGGCGAGAACACCATGACGCCGTCGAGCTCATCGCGCCCGGTGCCCCAGCCGCACCAGAGATTGCCGGCGACGTCGCAGCGAAAGCCGTCGGGCGTGCCGGGGCCGGCGTCCACGAACACCCGGCCGTTGGCAAGCCTGGTGCCGTTGTCGACCACGTCGTAGACCTTGATCAGGCGGTTGGGATTGCCGCGCGATTCCACGATGTAGACGCGCTTCTCGTCGGGCGAGAAGCAGATGCCGTTGGGGCGCACGAAGTCGTCGGCCACCACGCTCGCCTTGCCGCTCGGGTCGACGCGGTAGACGTAGGACGGCAATTCCTCCGGCTGCTGATCGCCGATATAGTTGCCGGCAATGCCGAACGGCGGATCGGTGAACCAGACCGAACCGTCCGAATGGGTGGTCACATCGTTGGGCGAGTTGAGCCGCTTGCCGTCATAGCGGTCGCACACCACCGTGATGCTGCCGTCATATCCGGTGCGGGTGACGCGCCGCGTGCCATGCTCGCAGCTGATGAGCCGGCCCTCGCGATCGCGGCAATTGCCGTTGGTGTAGTTGGAGGGCTGGCGGAACACGCTCACCCGCCCGGTCGTCTCGTCCCATTTCATGATCCGGTTGTTGGGAATATCGCTCCACAGCAGATAGCGGCCGTCGCCGAACCAGACCGGCCCCTCGCTCCAGCGCATGCCGGTGGCGAGCCGCTCGACCGCGGCGTCGAAGATGTGCAGCCGCTCGAATTTCGGATCGAGCACCTCGATGGCCGGATCCGGGTAACGCTGGCTCGGCTCCCAGTCGGCCAGCACCGGCACAGCCGGCGCCGCCGCCAGCGCCGCTCCGGCACCGGCGATGAGCGTGCGTCTCGACACCGCCATCGGCGTCATCACAGGTATCATGTGGCGTCCCTCCTCTTGTCGGTCTCGCCAAGCCTCGACTGAAAGCCATGCGATCGCAAGAGGTGTTGCGCAGTTGCCACGGCGATCACAATTCCGCCGGGGCGTTGACGTCAATAACAGCCCGACGCTTGTCAGCGCCGGTAGCCGCCCGTAGCGTAGCCCCCGAGTCTGCGTATGATGGCGGCGAGGGCATACCACCCTTGCACAGTCGCAAGGGGGGTCTGAATGGGGCGCTTGAAAATCGCGGCTCGCCAAAGC
Source organism: uncultured Alphaproteobacteria bacterium (assembly GCA_963725185.1). Taxonomy (GTDB): domain Bacteria; phylum Pseudomonadota; class Alphaproteobacteria; order Rhizobiales; family Xanthobacteraceae; genus VAZQ01. The sequence goes on along the minus strand of CAVRXO010000005.1, from coordinate 90,149 downwards.
GTGGGGGCGCGGCCGGCCGGAAAAAGCGCGAAACAGGGTGCCGTCGCCAACCGGCACGCAATCAGGCGCGCCCTGCTCGGCACCACCTTTTTCGTGGGCTCGATCACGGCGATCGCTCCGCTCTCCGTCGCCACGTTGTCTGCCGCGCTCCTTGCCCCCATGACCAACGCGCTCGCGGCCGACGGCGATGGGGGGGCGGGGGCCCCGCCGGTCGGAGGGGGCGGTGGCGCCGGAGCGTCTGGGTTCACGGGAACCGGCGGCAACCCCGGTGGGAACAGCGCTTCATTTGCCTCCGGCGGCGGCGGCGGCGGCGGTTCGGGCACAACGACGGGGGGTAGCGGCGGCGTCGGCGGCGTTACCTTCGGCGCCGGCGGCACCTCTGGAGCCGGAGGTGTCGGTGCCGGCGCGAGCGGTTCGACGGGTGGGAACGACTCACCTAACGCCGCCGATGGCGGCGGCGGCGGCGGCGGCGGCGTTGCCGGAAATGGCGCCACCGGCACCATCACCGGAAACGTGACCGGCGGCAACGGCGGCAACGGCGGCACAGGCGGAGGCGGCTCGGGCGGGGCCTGCGCCCAGTGCAGCGGCGCCGGCGGCGGCGGCGGCGGCGGCGCCGGTTATGGCGCGGTCGTCAATTCCAACGTGACCAACACCTTCACGGTGATCGGTGGCGTTGGCGGCACCGGCGGCGCCGGTGGGCCCGCCTTCGGCGCGGGCTTCGCCGCCGGCAATGGCGGCAATGGTGGCGCCGGCGGCGTCGGGGTCCAGTTGGTCAACCCGGCAACCACTTTCACCAATTCAGGCACGATCACTGGCGGCAACGGCGGGGCCGGCGGGGCCGCCGGAGCGGCGAACGGCGGGGTTGCCGCTTCTGCCGGGGCCGGCGGCTCGGGCGGCGCCGGCATCGTGGGTAGTGGCGTCGCGATCACCAACAGCGGCAGCATTGCGGGCGGCTTGGCTAATGCCGGCGCCGGCGCTCAGGCCAACGCGATCACCTTCACGGGCGGCACCAACAGCCTGACGTTGCAGGCCGGCTCTACCATCACCGGCAATGTCGTGGCCTTCAGCACGGCCGACACCTTCGCGCTCGGCGGCACGACCAACAGCTCGTTCAATGCCTCGCTGATCGGTCCCGCCGCTCAGTATCGAGGCTTCGGCGTCTTCAACAAGACCGGGACGAGCACATGGACGCTCACCGGCGCGCCCAATACCGCGACCCCATGGGTCATTTCCGCCGGCACGCTCGCGGCGGGCGCCTCCACCAACGTGTTCGGGTCCACCGGCGCCATCACGGTGACCTCGCCGGGAACGCTCGATATTGCCGGCTTCAACCAGACCATCGGCTCACTCACCGGCAGCGGCACCGCGACCAATAGCGGCGGCGCCGCCGCCCTGACGACAGGCAACGCCACAAGCACGACCTTCAGCGGCGCGATCACGGGCGCCAACATGTCCCTGACGCTGCAGGGGACCGGCACGTTCACGCTGTCGGGCACCAATACCTACGGCGGCGTCACCACGATCAACAGCGGCACGCTGGCGCTGTCGGGCACCGGCAGCATCGCCAACTCGAGCCAAGTGAACTTGGCCAATGCGGCCGCCACCTTCGACGTCTCCGCCTCGACGACCGTCGGTGGGCCGACGATCACCACATTGAACGGCGTTGCCAGCAGCCACGTCACCCTGGGCGCGAACACGCTAACGATCGCGAACGGGTCGACGAGCTATGCGGGCATCATCCAGGGCACCGGCGGTCTGACCTTGACCGCCGGCACCCAGACGTTGAGCGGCGCCAACACCTATACGGGTGTCACTACGATCAACGGCGGCACGCTGGCGCTCAGCGGCACCGGCAGCATTGCGAGCTCGAGCCAGGTGAACTTGGCCAACGCGGCCGCCACGTTCGACATCTCCGCCTCGACGACCGTCGGTGGACCGACGATCACCACATTGAACGGCGTTGCCAGCAGCCACGTCACCCTGGGCGCGAACACGCTGACGATCGCGAACGGGTCGACGACCTATGCGGGCATCATCCAGGGCACCGGCGGTCTGACCTTGACCGCCGGCACCCAGACGCTGACCGGGACCAACACCTACACGGGCGTGACCACGATCAACGGCGGCACATTGGTGGTATCGGGAGCGGCCGGCAGCATCGCGAACTCGAGCCAGGTGAATTTGGCCAACGCGGCTGCCACGCTCGACGTCTCCGCCTCGACGATCGCCGGTGGGCCGACGATCACCACATTGAACGGCGTCGCCAACAGCCACGTCACCCTGGGCGCGAACACGCTGACGATCTCGAACGGCTCGACGACCTATGCGGGCATCATCCAGGGTACTGGCGGTCTGACCTTGACCGCCGGCACCCAGACGCTGAGCGGGACCAACACCTATACGGGTGTCACTACGATCAATGGCGGCACGCTGGCGCTGTCAGGCGCCAGCGGCAGCATTGCGAGCTCGAGCCAGGTGAATTTGGCCAATGCGGCCGCCACGTTCGACATCTCCGCCTCGACGACCGTTGGTGGGCCGACGATCACCACATTGAACGGCGTTGCCAACAGCCACGTCACCCTGGGCGCGAACACGCTGACGATCTCGAACGGGTCGACGACCTATGCGGGCATCATCCAGGGTACTGGCGGACTGACCCTGACGGCCGGCACCGAGACGCTGACGGGGACCAACACCTATTCGGGCACCACCACGATCAATGCCGCCACTCTGGCGCTGACCGGCACCGGCAGCATCGCCAACTCGATCGTGAACGTGAACAATGCGGCCGGGGTCTTCGACATCTCGGGGACGACGGCGGGCGCCTCGATCGTCTCATTGAACGGCGTCGCCAACAGTCACGTCACCCTGGGGGCGCAGACGCTGACGATCTCGAACGGCTCGACGACCTATGCGGGCATCATCCAGGGCACTGGCGGGGTGACCCTGACCGCCGGCACCCAGACGCTGAGCGGGACCAACACCTATACGGGCGTCACCACCATCAACGGCGGCACGCTGGCGCTCAGCGGCACCGGCAGCATCGCCACCTCGAGCCAGGTGAACGTGGCCAATGCGGCCGGCACCTTCAGCATATCGGCGACGACCGCGGGCGCGACCATCGTCACGTTGAGCGGCGTCGGCAGCAGCCACGTCACCCTCGGCACACAGACGCTGACGCTGTCGAATGCGTCGGGCACCTATGGGGGCATCATCCAGGGCAGCGGCGCGCTCGTCTTGACGGCCGGCACCGAGACGCTGACCGGAACCAACACCTATACGGGCGTTACCGTCATCAACGGCGCTACCCTGAAGTTGGCCGGCAGCGGCAGCATTGCGGCTTCGAGCCAGGTGCAGCTGGCGGCCGCGGCGGCGATCTTCGACATTTCAGGCACCTCGGGTGCGACGATCACGACCTTGAACGGCGTCGCCAACAGCCATGTTACCTTGGGGGCGCAGACGCTGACGATCTCGAACGCATCGACGACCTATGCGGGCGTCATCCAGGGCACCGGCGGATTGGCGATCACCGGCGGCACCGAAACGCTGAGCGGCATCAACACCTATACGGGCGCCACCAGCGTGGCCGCGGGTGCCGGCCTGACCATCGCGACGGGCGGATCCATCGGCACCGGCTTCGCCGACGAAACCTCGCTGCTCACCAACAACGGCACCGTGACGGTGAACGGCGCCTTGTGGGCCGCCAACGTCAACAACAACGGCACCCTCGTCAACAACGGCACGGTGCACGATACCCTGAACAACACCGGCAGCGTGACCAACAACGCCGCCTACTTCGCCAATGTCAACAATACCGGCGCGGCGGCCGTCATCAACAATACCGCGAGCGGCACCTGGACCGGCAATCTGCTGAGCAACACCGGCGGCGCCATCGTCAACAACGCCGGCACCTGGAACGGCGACGCCAACAACGCCAGCACCGTGAACAATACCGGCACCTGGACCACGGCGTCGGCGGGCTTCACGAATTCCGGCACCGTGAACCTGACCGGCGGCACCATCAACGCCACCGCCGGCGGGCTGTTCAACTCCGGCATGTTCAACGTCAGCGGCACGCCGAGCGTCATCGGGGCCTACAACAACCAGGCCGGCGGCGTGGTGGTTTTGGCCTCGACATCGAGCACGCTGACCACCACGACCTTCAACGCCAATGGGGGCACGATCACCGTGCCCTACAATCTCACCGCCACCACCGGCCAGGCCGGCCAGGTGAAGAGCACCAACAATTCCGGATCGACGGTGGTGAACTTCGTCAATACCGCGCCCGGCACGCCGGTCGTGCTCGGACCCAACACTCCGGTGATCGTGAATTCCGGCTCCGGCACCTTGACGGCGACCGCCGGCAGTGGACTGCCGCCCTCGTTCGGCCTGGTCAACGTGCAGCTGGTCTCGGAGGGCAACGGCAATTGGGACCTGCAGCGCACCGCCAATACGGGCGCGATCGGCGCTCCGGCCGGCAGCATCATCGCCGCCATCACGGCGTTCGACACCAGCTTCCATCAGGTGTCGAGCGCGTTTGTGGCGTCGCCGCAAAGCGTGGATCCCAACAAGTGGACGGGCGGCATGTGGTCCCGCGGCGCCGCCGGTCAGGTGACCGCCAAGTCGACGGTCACCGACAGCCTCGGCTCGGCGCCGACCGCGCTGAAGGTCAAGACCAATTTCGATGCCTATCAGGTCGGCGCCGATGCCGGGCTGCTCAACGCCGGCAACACCGGCTGGAACATCCACTTCGGCGCCATGGCGGGCAGCGTGGGCGCCAACTCGAGCGAGCAGCTGGGATCCGGGACGACGCTCAAGTTCGACGTTCCGTTTGCCGGATTGTACGGCGTCTTCACCCACGGGGCCTTCTTCTCGGACGTGACGGTTCGGCATGACTGGCATAAGGACAATGTGACCAACACGGCGGCGTTCTTGAACAATGCCCCGCTGAGCGGTGAGGCGAATGCCGTGAACGCCTCGGCGGGCTATCACGTGGATCTGCCCATGGTCGCGCAGGGTTTCTTCCTGGAGCCGTCGGTGGGATTCGGCCTGACCAAGACGAACCTGAACGCGTTGCCGACCAATGTGAACGAGACCGGCTTCGCGCCGGGCTTGATCTCGTTCCAGACGATTACGAGCGAAGTGGCGCGCGCCGGTCTTCGCGTCGGCACCTCGGCGACCATCAGGGACGTCTTGGGGGTGCAGCCGTTTGCGACGATCAGCGTATGGCGCGAGATGGCCGGCATGGCGCAGGAGCAGTTCTCGCAGCTCGGCACCTCGACGGTCGATTCCCTGGGGCTCACCCGCACCGGGACGTTCTACCAGGTTGGTGCCGGCATCGGGGCGCAGGTCCTGCATACCGGCGTGCTCGCCTTCGTGCGCGGCGACATGCGCTTCGGCGAGAACCTCGACGGTGCCTCCGTCGTCGCCGGCGGCCGCTACACCTTCGGCCCCTGACCGGCGCGGTCTCTCAGCGGCACGCAGCCGAAAAGCTGATCGGCGCGTCGGCGAAGCCTTGGTAGGACTGCGACTTGGGCCGCTCCTTGTCGCCTGGATCGAGGTATTCGATCGAGCTCTTGCCCAGAAGCGCGCGCGGCAGGATCATCATGCGGATGAAGCGGGTCGCACGGTCGGGGGCGGCTTGCGCAAAGACCAGATCCGGTCCGCTTTCATACCAGGCGCCGCCGGGGCCGTAGCTGGTCGAGGTGCCGTGGGTGTCGATCCGGATGCCGCCTTCGATGAGGCAGCGGATGCCGGGCCCTTGATGCCGGTGCCGGAACGCGCAGCCGCCGGGGGAAACGCCACGCTGTCGCCGCGCAACAACAAATCGCCGGCCGGCAGCGTCTCCACCGCGGCCACGAGCTTTTGGCGCGAGACCACCGCGCTCCCCGCAACGCCGCCGTCGGCGGCCTCCGCCGGCGCAAGCTCGAAGCGCCAGCAGGTGACGCCGCCGCTCCCGGGCGAAAGCGTCACCGCCGTTTCTCCATGCCAGGCCTCGCCGTCGCTCACGGCGCGGCCCTCGATCAGGGCCGAGCCATGCACGACGAAAATCATGCGCGGCAGCGCCGGCAGCGCGAGCCGCACCGTGGCATCGTTGGACAAGACATCTTCGTAGAGCCGCATGAGGGCAGGCATGGAATTGGCTCTACTGCTTCGGGATGCCGGCGCGCTCGATCACCGCCGCCCATTTGCCGATGTCGCCCTGCATGCGGGATTTCAATTCTTCGGGCGTGCTGGCCCTGGCCGCGATGCCGAGGCCCGCGAAGCGCATTTTGATCTCGGCCACGGCCAAGATGTCGTGCACCGTGGCGTTGAGAAGCTCGATGATCGCTGCCGGTGTCGCCTTGGGAGCGAACAGCCCGTTCCAGGCCGTCACCTCGTAGCCCGGAACGCCGGCTTCGCTCACCACCGGCACGGCGGGCAGGTACTCGGTGCGCGCCATCCCTGAGGTTGCCACGGCGCGAATCCGGTTCTGCTCCAGCCCGGATTCCATGGCGGCATAGAAATCGACCATCAGCTGGACGTCGTTGCGGATGAGCCCGACGATGACATCGGGCGTGGTGCGGTACGGCACGATCTGGACATCGAGCTTGGCGGTGGCCTTGAACAGCTCGGCGCCGAGCTCCTGGGTGCTGCCGACGCTGATGGCCCCGATATTGAGCTTGCCGGGCGCTGCGCGCGCCGCCTGGATGAAGTCCGGCAAGGTCCGGAACTGCGAATCCGAATTGGTGGCAAACACCAGATCGAAATACCCGAGCGTGGAGATGGTCGCGAAGTCCTTCACCGGATCGAACGGCAGCGCGTTGTAGAGCGCGACGCTGATCGAGGTGCCGTTGGTGGCGAGCCCAAGCGTGTAGCCGTCGGGCGGCGCCGACAGCACCGAGCGCGCCGCCACGATGCCGCCGGGCCCCGGTTGATTCTCGATGACGAAGCGCTGGCCGAGCTTCTCGCTCAGCCGCTCGGCCACCAAGCGCGACGTGATGTCGGCCTGCCCGCCGGCCGCGAACGGCAGGATCACCCGCACCGGACGGGTCGGGTAGCCCGCTTGCGCCCGCGACCATCCGGATCCAAGCGGAACAAGCGCGCTCGCCGAAGCCGCCGCGAGCGCCGCCTTCGCGAACGCCCTGCGCGTCAGTCGCCGGGGCATTTGCACTTGCGATCCGCCGGTCATGCTCGCCTGCTTCGGGGAGCGCCGGTCCGGCGCCGCGCGATCCTGGTTGCGGCAGTGGTCTTTGAAACTGTTCGCCACGCAATGGTCCTCCGTCCCCACAAGCCTAGCGGGGGGCGGCGAGGATGTAAATTTCTGACGCCTTGAAATGCAAGCGGCCTGCGGCTTGTTCAACCGCAGGCCTTAAAGCACGGCTTCGCGCTGACGATGACGTGTCAGTTGGCGATCACCTTGTTGCTCTTTGCGTCGTGGGCGACCTACCCTTGGCTCTTGCCCGCTGAGGCGTGCTTGACCGGCTTCGACACTTTCGCCGTCTTCACATGGCTCGCATGCTTGCTGTTGTGGGCAACGGTCGTGCGCTGGCCATTGTGGCGATGCGAAACCTTGACCTTCTTGATGTTCTTGCTGGCCTTGATGACCTTCACGGCGGGCGTGGAGGCGGTCGAGACCGCGGGAATCGGGGTCGCGGCCGGGCTCGCCGTCACGGCCTTGACCGGCTTCGACACCTTCGCGGTCTTCACATGGCTCGCATGCTGGCCGTTCTTGGCAAAGCTCACGTGACCCACATGGCGATGAGCGACCTTGATGGACTTGCGATGCTTGTCGGTCTTGGTCACCGTTTTGGTCACGGTCTTGTGGGCGTCGGTCTTGTGGGCGTCGGTCTTGGCGCCGGATTGGGGAGCCGAGGTCTCGGTTGGGGCGGTTGCCGCCGCGGCCGGAGTTGCGGCTGTCGGTTTCACCGCGTCGGCGGCCAGCGCCGGCGCCGCCAGCAGGGTGGTCGCGATCACCGCGAGTGCGAATTTGCGCATCATGAGGATTGTCCTTTTGGAGGGATCCGCTCGTTGAAGTGCGGACCGGGCTTCGATGATCGGCCCGATGCCGATCCTGTGGCGACTGTGCGCCACCGGCACTGAACCGGTTCTGAAGCGCGACGACACCGCCCGTTCATCCCGATGAACGCGCGTTGCAGGCACCCGTCAGCGCACGTTCATATTCGTTGCAATGTCGACGGACGGAACCGCCTCATTCGCTCATTCCCGCGGACGAGCCGTGCCCCCATCCGCTCGTCCCCGCGGACACGGGGACCAAGGCTTTGCCCCATGGAACGTCCGTGCGATTTGGCAAAGGCTGGATCCCCGCGTCCGCGGGGAAGAGCGGTTGGAGAGGCCTCGTCCTTCCTTCGCGGGCACGAACGCGCGGGTACGCGCGGATGCTCACGTTCCCAGGGTTGCCGCCTCGGTCTCCGCCATCAGCCAGTCCAGATACGCCGGATCGACGTGCTCGACCGGCAGCACCATGAGGGCGGGCGTGGTGTAGGGATGGCCGGCCTTGACGGCGGCGCACACGCGCTCGGCCAGCGCGGCGCGGGTCTTGATGATCATCACCGCTTCCTCGCCGCGCTCGATCGCGCCCTGCCACCAATAATGCGACACCATGCCGGGCAGGATGTTGACGCAGGCGGCCAGACGTTGCTCGACGATGGAGCGCCCTGCCCGCTCCGCCTCGACAATCGAGGGATAGGTCGTATAGACGAGAAGCGCGCGTTCCATGGTGGCGTGTCCCAATTCAAGCCGCGGCGGCCATCCGCCGGTTCCATCGCCGGAGCGAGCCCGATCCAGGTCCCCCGAGCCCATGAAAACACGTCAGCCCAGAAGAACAAGTCATGAGAGCAAGTCATGAGAGCAAGTGATGACGACAACCGAGCCGAGCCAGCAAAGTGAGCTTTGAGCGCATCGCCTTTGTGGCCAGCCCGATCGCCGAGGCCGAGGAGGCGCTGCACCGGCTCGCCCAGCGCTACGGCAATGTAGCGCCCAAGCAAGCCGACGTCATCGTCGCGCTCGGCGGCGACGGCTTCATGCTGCAGACCCTGCACCGGTTCATGACAGCCGGCAAGCCGATCTATGGCATGCATCGCGGCACCGTCGGTTTCCTGATGAACGAGTATCACGAAGACCATTTGCGCGAGCGGCTCGCCGCCGCCGAGACCACCGTGATCCACCCGCTGCTGATGCGCGCCCGCACCAGCGGCGGCAGCGTGCGCGATTTCCACGCCTTCAACGAGGTGTCGCTGTTTCGGCAGGCCTACCAGGCGGCGCGGCTGCGCGTCCTGATCGACGGCAAGGAGCGCCTCGCCGAGCTGGTCGCCGACGGCGTGCTGCTGGCGACTCCGGCCGGCTCGACCGCCTACAATCTCTCCGCCCAGGGGCCGATCATCCCGATCAATGCGCGGCTGATGGCGCTGACCCCGATCAGCCCGTTCCGGCCGCGGCGCTGGCACGGCGCGCTCCTGCCGGACAGCGCGCGGGTGCGGGTCGATGTCCTGGAAGCGGCAAAACGTCCGGTGGCAGCGGTCGCCGACCACGACGAGGTGAGAGACGTGCTCGCGGTCGATATCAAGATGGATCACGGGATCGGCATGCACATGCTGTTCGATCCCGGCCACAGCCTCGACGAGCGCATCGTGCGCGAGCAATTCGGCTTCTGACCGGGACCGTTTTGTTCAACCCGAAGCAGATCCTCAAGGCAGGGCGCGCTCCTTCTCCCCGATTGCTATCAGTGCGTTTGCGCCCGTCTGCGACGGGCTGTGGAGAAAACGAGATGAAGGCGGCGTCTCCGCCCGTTCGTCCCCGCGGACTTGGGGAACGCCCCCTCACCGAGTCCAGCAATTGGCAAAGTCTGGTTTCGTCCGCAGTGAACCGGATGTTGCGATTCCTTCACGCGCTCGCTTGCGGGAAGAGGGGCTCCCCGCAAGCGGGGCGAGGGGCGCTGCGAGGCGAGCCGCGACGGCCCGTCAGTTCGACGCCAGGGCCGCCGTGATGTCGTTCTGCTTGGCGGTGGTGCCGTGGCCGCCCGCGATGATGGTGCCGGCGATACCGTATTTGCGCACCGCCTCGCCGACCGCCACCGTTTGGTCCGAACGTTCGATGGTGCCGCGCGGCGAGATCAGGTCGGTGACATAGAGCACATTGGCCTTGGCCACGTGGCCGATGAACATGCCCTGGACGTGCGGATTCGTAATGTTGTAGATGCGAATTTCATCCGTATCGTCCTTGAGCGACATCTGGTCCTTGACCTCGACGATATTCGCGGGCGTCGGCTTTTTCGCCAGATCGTCGGGCACCAGCGTGCGGGGGGCCGCCACGTCCTGCTCGAAATAGGCCTTGTCCGGGGCCGGCACGATGACGGTCGCGCCCTCCGCCACGAACGTCCGCATCCCGCCGGTATGGTCCATGTGGTGATGGGTGAGGACGAGATATTTGATCGGCTTGCCGGGGTATTTGGCCTTCGCCGCGTCGATGACCCAGCGCGATTGCAGCTCGCCATAGGGCGCATCGAAGACCACCAGATAGTCCTTCATGGCGACGATCAGGTTGTTGGCGGTTCCGCCCTCGACATGCTGCACATTGGGGGCGAGCTGGACCAGCTTGAGGCTTCCGCCGTTCGGGTAGATGACGTTGTCGCTGTCGAGGTAGCGCGTCAGGAACAGCCGGCGCAGCACCCATTGATAGGGCACGTTGCCGGTGGCCGGCGGATTGGCCGCCGCCGCTGTCCTGACCGCATCGGGCACCGCAAACGCGTCGGCGGCGAGCGCCGGATTCGCCGTCACTTCGCGATAGTCGAGCTTGGCCACCTCGACGCCGTTGATCCGGTAGGACAGCGATTGGGCGAGCTTGGCGCCGCCGACCGCCTTCCAGTCGGCGAGAACGAGATCATAGCTCGAAGTCGCCGTGGATGTTGTCGTCATCGCGGGTGCGGATGGCGGCGGGCAGATGGCTCTCGCGATCAAACAGGATCGTGAAAGTCGTGCCCTTGTCGGCGAACGAAACCGCCGGGAGCGATTGTTGGCCGAGCGGCTGCGGCTCGGCGGCGCGGACGTTGCTCGGATCGTCCATCGCCTCGAGCAAGAGCCGCGGCGAGGCCCGCTCGAGCTCGCGCAGCAACGCGGCAACCCGCGCGCGCGACATCGGCTGGCCGCCTTTTTCGTCCGTGACCACGCCGAAGGCGGGAAACAGCGTCTCGGTATATTTCAGCTTGATCGGCGGATCGGGATATTTCTGGTCGCGATCCCAATCGGTGCGCGCCATGCCTTTGGCAAGATCCCAGGCGATCGCGAAAGTGGCGTCGCCGAGAAAGCGCGGCTCGCCGCCGGCAGCGAACGACTGGCCGGGCTCCCAGAACTTGGCGTCGCCCTTGACGGCGAGGCTCTTCAAGCCCCGCAGCGCATCGGCGCCGCCCTCCGCCGCCACGGCCTGCTTGACCAGATCGCCGGCATTGTTCTGAGCGAAAGCGGGCGGCACTGAGCTTGTGACCAGCAGCAGGACGGCAATCGGCAGGGCGTATCTCATGGCGGCTCCTCCGTTGTTTGGTTGCTCAATTCTACTTTTTATCGTTACCGCCTTACAAGCCATTCAGGCGTAGGGCGGGTTCGCTTTAACCCGCCATCTTGCGCGCAATGGCGGGTTAAAGCGAACCCGCCCTACAGATCGGGTCCACGGCCTTGAGCCGGGACCGTCCGAAATTCTGAGCTTGGCACGGTCCCGGCTCAAGGCCGGGACAAGTTTTGAACAATCCCCTAACTCAGCTTCAACAACCGCGCGGCATTGCCGCCCATGACCTTGTCCCGCTCGAGCGGCGTCATTCCGATCTGGTCCATCATCTCGAGCCCCTCCCCCTTGAGCGGAATGAGCGGCGGCGCATCGGTCCCGAACACGAACTGGTCGGCGCCGACGGTGCGCAGGCACATGGCGGCGGCGAGCGGCGTATAGCTCGCCAGAGTTGAAATACATCATCTTGAGATAGTGACTGGGCGGATGCCGGATCAGCATGGGCTCGTAGGAGCCGAGGAAAAACGCCGAATCCTGCAGCTTGTAGGCATAGTCCATGCGGCCGATGACCTCGCAGATGCCGCCGCCCAGGTGGCTGCCGACGAGCTTGAGGGCGGGGAATTGCTCGAAGACGCCGCGCACGATCAGGCGCGCGAGCGACAGGCAATTGTCGGCGGGCCGGCTGATGCTGGACGCCAGCCGGTAGTCGGCCGTCGCCGGCGTCGTGGAATTGCCCGGATGGACGAAGACCGGAATGTCGAGATCGGTCGCCAGCCGGAAGAAAGGCTTGGCCTCGTCGGCATCCGGATAGTGGCCCTGATGGCTCGAATTGATGATGACGGCGCGGCAATCGTCCTCCTGCACCGCGCGTTCGAGCTCGCGCAGGCATTCGTCGCCGCCGCCGGGAACGCAGGTCGCCATCGCGACGAGCTTGTCGGGGTGCTGGTCCCGGCATTTGGCGAGATACCGGTTGGAATCCTCGAGCCCGGCGACGGTCTCCGGCACGGTCTTGCAAAACCGCAGGAAATGACCGGCATTGCTGATCACGGACCGGTCGAGGCCGGCCAGCTCATGGGCCGCCAGCACATTCTCGAGCGTCATCGGACAGCGCCCCCGCCAATACGGCTTGGCCTGGTTCTCGGGACTATGGATATGGGTGTGCCAATCGATCAGCACGGCAGGTCTCCTTCATGGCGCGCAGCGGGGGCAGAAGATCGGCTGCAAAGACGGAAGCTATCTTTGATCTGACGGACTGTGCAGCATCTATTGGTAAGGAGGGCAAGGTGTTTCACTCCTTCTCCCCGTTGGGGAGAACGGGGGATGAGGGGTCTCGGGCGGTTGGGATTGCTCCGACAGATCATCAAATTCGAGCACTGCGCCGGGAGTAACACAACAGAGGCCCGTAACCCCCTCACCCCAACCCTCTCCCCTGCGGGGCGAGGGAGTTCGCCTGCGCGAGCGGCGAAAGGCAATCGTTCCTCGCCCATCAGCAAAATGGAGCTGCCGGTTTGTTGGTGCCACGGCGCCACACTTGTCCCGGCCTTGAGCCGGGACCGTTACGTACTCGGAGTTTGGTACGGTCCCGGCTCAAGACCGGGACAAGTGGTGCCAGCTCAGTGGCTCGGGTGCAGGCGCGATCGGCCGGTGCCGGGCGCGTGCCGCGGCTGGGAACGGCAGGTAGCGGCGGAGCACCCGTGCGGCCGCCAGCGGCAGATCGACGAGGCCGGGCATGAGGTCGTCCTTGGCGAAGGCCGAGAACACCAGGGGCTTGCGCCAGGATCGCAGATAGTCGGCGGGCGACAATTGCCCGGCGATCATTTCCGCGGCAACGGCCAGCAGGTCGCGCGATCCATGCATCCAGGCGACGTCGGCATGGCAGCGGATCGGCGCGATCGCCTCGCCCATGGCCAGGCGCCACAGCACGTGGCCGAAGTCGATGCCAGCGATCGTCCCCAGCGCATTCCAGGTCCAGGCCCGGGCATTGACGTCCAGGATCTTGAAGCGGCCGTCACGCGGGTCGCGCTTGAACTCGACCTCGACCAGCCCGCCATAGTCGATCGACTTCAGGAAGCGGCAGGCCGCGTCCTCGACCTCGTTCTGCTCGACGGTCTCCACGAAGGTGCTGGTATAGCCGAACTCGATCGGGTATTGGCGCGTGCGCCGCGCCACCAGCGAGGCGACCGGCGCTCCGCGCTGCCAAACCGCCGCATAGGAAAACTGCGCCGATCCGCCGCCCGGAATCAATTCTTGCAGCACGATGGCCCGCTCGCCCACCAGCGCGGTCGCCTCCCGGTAGCGCGCCAACAGCGCGGCACGGTCATCGGCGCGCCAGGCCTTGGCGCGGGTGAAGGCGTTTTTTTGCTCGCGCACCGTCGGCTTCAGGACGACCGGAAAGCGGCAATCGAGCTCGTTGAGCTCCTGCAGGTCGCGCGGATTGTAGCAGCGTGGGAAATCGAGCCCGAGCGCGGCCGCGCGCTCATAGGTGAGCCGCTTGTCGTGGGTCCAGCGCACCGTCTCCCAAGGCGCGACGGTGACGCGAAAGATCGACGAGAGATCGGCATGATGTTGCGACAACGCCCGCAGCTCGGCATCGCCGGCGGCGATCAGAACCCACCCCTGGAGGTCGTGGTCGCGCGCCAGCGTCTTGAGAAACTCGATGGCGCCCTCGTCATCCGGGCCGTCCCAGAAGAAGCTGCGTTCGGCATAGCGCGAATAGCTCGCAATCGGATGGTCGTCGGTCACGAACCAGACCGGGATGCCGCGGCGCCCTAGGCTGCGCACCAGCGCGAGGGCGCCATGGGCACCGCCGACCACCAGGGCGCCGTTGGCCCGCACGCCTTTTCCGGCGCGTGCGGATGCCGTCATCGATGGCGCGTCCGGGCTCATTCGGCCGGTCCGATTCCGAGATCGGGGCGCGAGAGGCGCGGTGCCGAGCCGGCATGGGAGGGGACGCGGTGCTTCGCCCACGCACGATGGGCGAGAGCGCTGCGCGTGACGCTGCGGGCCGCATAGCCGGCGCCCGCAATGAAGCGCAGCAACGGACCATGGCTCTCGACCGCGTTCGCCCCGGCGAAATGCAGGCCGGGCACGCTGGATTCAAGCCCCGCCGCCAGGACCGGCGAGCCGCCCCGGCGGGCGATCTTCCCGAGCAGCTCCGGCGACAGGATTCCGAGCTTGGCGATGTCGATACGATAGCCGGTCCCGAGCAGCACGTGATCGTAGCTGCGCACTCCGTCATCAAGCTCGACGGCAACGCGCTGGCCTTGCCTGGATACGCTTCTGACGGCGCGTCCCGCCAGCACCTCCACGCCGTCCAATCGCGCCGTCAACCAGCTCGCCGCGGCCGCCCGCAGGCTGCGGGCGCCGATCCGGGTGCGAACATTGCCGGGCAACCGGCGCTCGATCCCCGGCAGCTCGTTCAGCCAGCTCCACGGAAACGGCCCGACCGCCGAGGGCGCCTGCAACAGCGCGCGCAGGCGCCAACGCCAGTCCTGATCGTGCTTAGCCTCGCCGGCGGCCCTGCCGACCCAGCGAACCGCGCCGCGGCAGATCAGATCGACCTCGGAGCCGGCTTCGCGCAACAACGCCGCGGATTTGCACGCGCTCTGCCCGCGCCCGACCACGCCGACGCGCTGGCCGCGCCATTTGTCGAGAGCGACATGCTTGCAGGCGTGACTCACCAGGGCCGGATCGAAGCCTTGGAATTGCTGCGGCCAGAGCTCCTGATTGGCAAGTCCGGTGGCCACCACCACGCGGCGGGCGCGAACCACCTCTTCGTCCTCGAGCACCAGGCGGAATCCGGGCTCGGCATGCTCGACGCGCAGGACCGTGCGGAAGTCGAGCTCGGGAACCGCCTGCCGCTGAAACCAGTCTCCGTATTGCAGGAAGCGCTCGAGCGGAAGCTGATCCTGCGGCGCGAGCGCGGTCTGGGACGCGAACACGTCGAGCGAAAATCGCTTTCCCGGATCGGCGATATGGGTGGCGATCCACGGCGAACGCAGCAACATGCCTTTGGGCATCTGTTCGCGCCAGAACGACATCGGCCTGCCAAAAGCGCGCATGCTGACCTGGGCGGCCCGCAGATGGGCCGCAACCGCGAGCCCATAGGGGCCGGCGCCGATCACGGCCACTTCGCAGTCGTCACTGGGAGTGCCTCTTGCCACGTCACGTTCCTCTATGGGTCGAGCGGTCGCTTCACCGCGCATGAATCGGACGGCGGCGCTGCCCGGCGCAACCGCCGGACTTGAGACTACCGGCGACGAGTGAATTTTTCTTAAGCCGGACAGGATGCTGACTGTCCTTGGAATGAAAGCGGACGCGCCGGCCTATGCTTAATCCTTCGTTAACAGCGAACCGCTAGTCTCGCTCGTTGCGGCAGCTGGAGCATGCGTTCTTCCGTTCATCGCCACATGATTCGAATCGAATTCGACAAGCTTCGCTTCCTCGTGGTCGAGGACAACCTGCATATGCGCCGGATTCTGCGGGCGCTGTTGCTGGGATTCGGATCGCGCGAGATCCATGAAGCCGAGAACGGAATGGCCGGGGTGGAAGCTTTCAACAAATTCACGCCCGACATCGTGATCATCGACTGGGCGATGCCGCAGTTCGATGGATTGGATTTCGCCCGGATGATCCGGCAGCCGGACACGAATGCCAGCCCGTTCACGCCGATCATCATGCTGACCGCCCATTCCGAGCGCAGGCGCGTGACCGCCGCCCGGGATGCGGGCGTGACCGAGTTCATGGTCAAGCCGATCTCGGCCAAGGGACTCCACCAGCGCATCGTCACCATCATTGCAAACCCGCGGCGGTTCATCAGAACCAAGACCTATTTCGGTCCCGACCGGCGCCGTAACAGCGCGCTGAAATATTCAGGACCGGAGCGGCGCAAGGCGGAAGGTCGATCTCGACCGCCTGCACCGCTCCTCGGCCGAGCTTTGAGACAGGAGCGGCAGCATGCCCCGAGCAAAAGCGAACAAGCCTTCGGTGGCGACCTACGCCGACCACGAAGTCATCTCCCCGCCCCACAAGCTGCGCCGGGCGATGTCGATGATGGCAGCGTTCGAGGTCGATGATGCGGTCGCGCGGGCCGACGGGCGCTGGCCCAGCTCGCCGACCAGTTCCCGACCTGGATGGAGGAAGAGGGCGAGCGGCTGGATCAAGCCCGCAATGGCGGTCAAGGCGACGGGCTTTAACGAGGCAACCCGTGACGCCCTGTTCTTCGCCGCTCATGACATTCGGGGCGATGCCGTGATCCTGGGCTATCGCCGACGCTCGCCGATGCCCGCCGAAAGCCTATGCCGATTGATCGAGCACACCCGCGACATGCGACGAATTCCGATGACGCTCGTCGACCAGCATGTCGACGCGGTGCGCGCGATCATCCGCGAAGGCAACCAGCCGAACGCCGAGCGGACGGTTGCGGATCTGACCCACCGGTTGCGCGAGGTCACCGACGAGTTTCCTGGCGCACGAAAATCGTGACCGGCCGGATGAGCTTGAGGACATCCTTTCCCCCTCGGTCGCGCCCGGCCACGCTGGGTTCTGATCTCCGCCTCCGCCCTTTCGGAGCGGTAAAGAAAAGCGTCAGCTCATTGCCCCTAGGCGGCCACGCGGGCCAGGCTCGTAGGGCGGCGTACCGGCGTCGCCGGCAACCAGCTCATCGCAGAACATGCGCGCTTCCTCGCGCGCGGCCTCGGCCGCGAACCGCCGCAACAGCGTGAGCAGCGGCTCGATGTCGCCCAGGGATTGCTCCGCGCAACGGGTCAGCACGCGCTCGACCATGCGTCGCTTGAGGTTGGTGGCGCCGAGCGGGCTGCCGACGAAGCCGCCTTCGCGCATGGCCTCGATCGCCTCGCAGAATGCCGGATAGGTCGAGTCCGGCAGGCCGGCCCTGCGGTAGAGCGCGCGAAATCCGCTGCCGCGCCGGTCGTGCACCAGCGCGCTCACGCGCATGTGCGGCATGTCGGAGAGTTCCGCCAACGCCTGCACGAACAATTCCACATTGCCGGAGAGCAGCGCCCGCAGCACCAGACCGGCGGTGAGCTGGCCGCTCTCGCGCAGATGGCGCACCAGCGGCCGGATTTCATGACCCGGCGACACCGCGGCCAGGATGATGGTCGCCTTCTCGCAGGCCTCCTTGGCCACGCGCTGCGCGCGATCTTCCTGCAACCAGGCGCGCGCGGTGACGAAGCCGGCGAGCGCCTGCGAAAGCTTGGCGACCAGTCCCTGGCGCGTCGGCGCCGGCAAATCGTGGCGCACGAGCATGGCTTCACGAATGGCGCCGAGGTGACCGAAGCGCTCGACGATCCGATCGAGCGAGAATGGCGCTATCTCGGCGCGCGCGTTCTCGATGAGAACCAGGCAGGCCTCCGGCGAGCCGACTTCCGCGATCGCGGCCGCCACCGCCGGCGGCAAGGACGCGCGGCTCGCAATGGCAAGCTGCGCCTGCGGCCCCAGCGTCGCAGCCGCGTCGACCAGGTCGGCGTCGACCAGGAGCGGCGAATGCGTGAGCACGCAGGCGGCGATCTCCGGCTGATCGCCGGCCAGCGCGAGGATGACGGTCGGCGGCGCCTGCTCGCTCGCTGCCAGCGCCTGTGCGAGCGCCGCGCGCACCAGCGGCGAAGGATCGTCGAGCAGCATGAGCAAGGCGCCTTCGGCGGCGGCGCGATCGTCCGGCGTGAGATTGGAATAAAGATAGGCCCGCGCCAGCGCGCTGGTCGCATCGGCGCGTTCGGCGGCGGAGGCGGTGCGTTGCCATTGCAGGAATTGACGAACGATCATGTCACGACCGACGCTACGATGGCCAATTTGGTTCAGCTCCCGGCACATGTGCAGGACAGGAGAGAGGCTAGGACGCGAGCCTTAACAAACCGTTCACCATAAATCTTAAGGGGAAGGCAGGACCTCCAGCCGGCACCCTCCCGCTTCCCGCAGGCCGATCACACATGATGAAACCGCCGCGCTCTCGGGGACACCTCACCCTGAAAGGAGGAGGTCGGATCGCGCAGCGATCCGGGTGGGGGTCCCGCCACAAGCGCCGAATCTGCGGGGAGACGAGACCCCCACCCGGCGCCTTCGGCGCCACCCTCCCCCTTTCAGGGGGAGGGAAGAGGCACCGCTGTAGCCAATTTGAAAATCCGATCGCCCTGCCCGGCCCGGCTCGGATCACGAGCCGCCGCCGAACAGCGCACCAACATTCGGGCGGGCATCCCGGAACAGATCGAACGACGCCGCGCCTGAGCAATTCTTGGCTGCCGGGTCCGTGGTCGCCTGCGGCGCGGCGGGCGCGCTCTCGTTGGGTTGTAGCTGGCTGTCCGGCACGCTCCAGAGCGCGACCACCCTGGGATCGACCGCGGTGCGCCGGTCCTGATCGCTGAACAGGGAATTGAAGGTCGGAGCGCCCTGAGCAATCGGCGCGGCTCCAGTGGTAGAGGCAGCCCCCGTGGGGGGCGACGCTGCCGCAACGGCAAATGCCTTGGTCACGGCCGCAACGTCGGTGACCGGCAGGCGCGAGGCCGCCGCCGGCGAGGTCGGCGCGGCACGCGGCGTCGCAGGCATGGCCGCGCCGGCCACCGCCGTGCCTGAGCTATCGCTCGCGACCTTGAAACGCCGCGCCAGCTCGGAATAGACGCCCATGACGCTGCGGCTATTGCCCTGCCGATCGTAGAAGATCGACTGGTTCGCGCGCGCCGCCAGGGGAAAGACCTCGGCTGCGTTCGTCTGGGGATTGCTGCCGGCCAGTTGGATCAGCTTTCCGGCCCCGCCCGCGCCGAAGAAATGGGCCATGTAAAGCTCGCTCTCGCTCGGCTGGCGTCCGAGGTGGCGGCTCAAGGCCGCTGCATTCTGCTGCGTCAACACCCCCGCCATCACCGCGTTGGCAGTCGGATCGTTGCGCAATCGCATGATGGCTTTGCGCATCTGCGGGTCGTCCACCGAGTAGTGCCCGGACGCGTTGCGCGAGATCGCATTCGCATAGTCGCCATAGCCGAAGGCCGGTCCGGCCTGCTTCAAGGTGCCGAGCCAGGTCTGATCGATGAACTGGAACAGGCCCGCCGCCGAGGAGGATTTCGTCGTCAGGCTCGGATCGAGATCGGATTCGGTCTTGGCGGTCGCCAGCAGATAGCTGAAGCTCGTGCCGGTCGCGCTCGCGGCGTTTCGAATGGCGCTGGTGACGGCGGTCGCAGCCCGGGAAGGACCGATGGGCGTGCTGGCTTCGACCGCCATGGAAAAATGCCTTGCGCCCGCGCAACGCGGGCTCATGAATCCCATGGAGTCTCCACAATTATGGTAAACGGATCGTTAACGCGGGCAATTCCGGCAGGAGGCGCCGATGACCGATGAAGCGATGAGCGGAGAATCCATGACCGAAGGCACCGAGATCCGCCACCAGCGCGGCGGCATCTATTTCGAGGGTTTCGTCATCGGCCGGCTCTACCAGCATCGGCTCACCCGCACGGTGACCCAAATGGACAACATGCTGTTCTCCAACATGACGCTCAACCCGCAGCCGCTGCACATCGACCGGCATTTCTGCGAGCACGAGACCGAATGGGGCCAGCCGCTGA
The DNA here is from genome assembly GCA_963725185.1 of uncultured Alphaproteobacteria bacterium. Taxonomy (GTDB): domain Bacteria; phylum Pseudomonadota; class Alphaproteobacteria; order Rhizobiales; family Xanthobacteraceae; genus VAZQ01. The sequence continues at coordinate 70,089 of CAVRXO010000005.1, read as the reverse complement.
TGAATTCCCTGTTCACCCTCGGCCTCATGATCGGCATTTCGGTCAACGACCTCACGGTCGGCACCACCGTCGCCAATCTGGGCATGACGGAGGTGAAGTTCCCGCACCCGTTGTTCGAGGGCGATACCGTGCATTGCAGCACGACGGTTGTGGCCAAACGCGAGTTGAGGTCGCGCCCCGGCACCGGCATTGTCGAGTTCGACCACCGCGCCTTCAATCAGGACGACCGACTCGTCGCGCAGTGCCGGCGACAGGCCTTGATGCGGATGCGGCCGCGCTGATGCGCTCCCTGCTCTTCGTTCCCGCCGACGGCGGTAGCAAGCTGCAGAAGGCGCTCGGCTGCGGCGCCGACGGCGTGATCGTGGATCTCGAGGATTCGATTGCGCCCGACCGCAAGGCGCCGGCACGCCTGAACGCGGCCGCCTTCGTCAAGGAGGCGGCCAGCCACGCGGCGCGGCCGTACATCTGCGTGCGCGTCAACGGGCTCGGCAGCGGCCTCATCGACGCCGATCTCGAAGCCGTCGTGCCGGCGCGGCCCGACGCCATCATGCTGCCGAAGGCCGAAGGCGGCGCCGCGATCGTTCACGCCGATGCGAAGCTTTCCGCCCACGAGGCGATCAACGGCCTGCCCGACGGGCATATCAGGATCGTCGCCATGGCGATCGAGACCGCGGCGGGGTTCTTTCTCGCCGGCACCGTTCGGCCGAACGCGCGCCTCATCGGGCTATCCTGGGGAGCGGAGGATCTCGCCGCCGAGCTTGGCGCGGAGACCAATCGCGATGGCGAGCGCCGCTACACCTCACCCTACCTGCATGCCCGCGCGCTTTGCCTGATGGCGGCGGCTGCCGCCCAAGTGCCGGCGATCGAGACCATCTATATGGATTACCGCGACGCCGAAGGGCTGCGCCGGGACACCGAGGCGGCGCGGCGCGATGGTTTCGCCGGCCGATTGGCGATCCATCCGCTGCAGGTGCCGATCATCAACGAGGTGTTCACGCCGTCCGCGGCTGCGCTGGCGCAGGCGCAAACGATCGTCGCCGCCTTCGAGGCAAGTCCGCACGCCGGCGTCCTCGCCATCGACGGCGTCATGTATGACCGTCCGCACCTCGCGCGCGCGCGACGCTTGATCGCGCGCGCGAAGGCAACCGAGTAAGGACTTCTCGGTTGTCATGGTCCGCGCAGGCGGACGATCCAGTAACTACCGATGTTTCAGCAGAAAACCGGGATTTGCGATTGCTGGATGCTCCGCATTCGCGGAGCATAACAGACGCTGCTCTCAGTACTGATCCGCCGGGACCCAGACTTGATGCGCCGCCGAGACCATCTCGGTGCGGGCGACCGTCCCGTATTGGGCGGGAACGACTTCGCGCACCACATGCGGCGGCTCGACCATGACGGTGCGGGCAACCGTCGCATACTGCGCCGGAATCTCCACCGCCTGGAGAACTTCGCGTCCGCAGCTGCAGGTGCTCTGCCAGGCCTGGCTGGGCGGGCTCATCATCACGGTCTCGTTCACCACGCCGTAGCGTGCCGGAACGCGGTGCTCGACGACGCGCGGCGGCGCAACCTCGACCGTGTCATAGACGGTGCGATACTGCGCCGGCACCACCGCCGGCCGATAGCAGGGAGCGCACGGATTGACGACCGGCGCGGCGCATGAGCCGCAAGGCGCGACAAGCGGGCCGCCGCAGCCGCCGCAACCCGCCCGCGCCGCTGTCGGCACGACCGCGATCGAAGCGGCCGTCGATGCGGCCAGTGCAAGAAGCAGCGCTGAAAAAACGAAACGTGACATGTTCCACCCACTCGATCGAGACAAACTTCCTCAGTCTTGTCACGCTAGCGAGTGGGACTAGGACGCTCAAGCAAAGATCGAAATTTACCTTACGAAGCGCCGTTAACGCTTCGTGACGACGGCGGCGAGAAGCCTGTCTCTTGTAGGGTGGGAAAAAATCGTCCGATGTGACAGAGCGGTTTGTACGAGCATCGCCGGCGATTTTTGCCCACGCGGCGGCGCTGGCCTCGTCGCGCCGCGTGGGCAAAATTGCGCAACGCCGCGCAAATCACGATCGCCCTGCCAGGCAATTTTGCCCACCCTACGAACCGTGATTGGATCCGCCGCCGTACACTTTGTTTGGATCAAATGCCTTGCCGGCATCGCGGAACTCGAGCCTGACGGAGGCGTCGGCACCCTGGCCGAGCGGCACCGCGCGATAGAAGCACGACCGCCGCCCGGTGTGGCAGGCGCCGGGCCCGGCCTGCTCCACCTTGATCCAGACCGCGTCCTGGTCGCAATCGACCCGCATCTCCACGACGCGCTGCCCGTGACCCGAGGTCTCGCCCTTGCGCCAGAGGCGCTGGCGCGAGCGGCTGAAGTACCAGGCCTCGCCGGTCGCCATCGTGCGGGCGAGCGCCTGCGCATTCATGTGCGCGACCATCAGGACCTCGCCCGAACCCGCATCCGTCGCGACGCAGGTCACCAAGCCGTCGGCATCGAATTTGGGCGCAAAGGCGAGCCCCTCCTCGACCTGCTCGGTCGAGCCGCGTTGCGCAAAGACGGGTTGCTCAGCCAAGACACGGCCCCAAGAAAGGACGAAAGAACGCCGGCCGAAATCAGCGCTCGGCTGCGCGCACCAAGTTGATGAAGCGGATCTGCTGCTCGGGATTGTCACGGAACGACCCGGCGAACTGGGTCGTGACGGTCGACGAGCCCGGCTTCTCGACCCCGCGCAACGACATGCACATGTGCTCCGCCTCGAGCATGACGGCAACGCCGCGCGGGCTGAGGATCTCCTCGATCGCGGTGGCGATCTGCGAGGTCATGTGCTCTTGGGTCTGCAATCGCCGCGCATAGACGTCGACCAGCCGCGCCAGCTTGGAAAGCCCCACCACGCGCTCGATCGGGTTGTAGGCGATGTGGGCCTTGCCGATGAACGGCATCATGTGATGCTCGCAATGGGAATTGAACGAGATGTCGCGGACCAGCACGAAGTCGTCGTATTTGCCGATCTCCGTGAAGGTGCGATCGAGCACCTCGGCCGGGCTTTCGCGGTAGCCGCGATAGAGCTCCTCATAGGCGTCGATGACGCGCTTGGGCGTCTCGATCAGGCCTTCGCGCTCCGGACGGTCGCCGGCGAAAGCAATCAATGTGCGCACCGCCGCTTCCGCCTCCTCGCGCGAGGGGCGCGCCGGCGAAGGTTGCGGAGCCGCCCGCACATGATCAGAAAGGGCGGGCTTGTCAGAAAGAGATGCCTTGGGCCAAGGCTTGACGACAGCGTCCATTACGGTCTCTCCGTTCGACCGGTCCCGCCTTATCCGGCGGGCCCGGGGGTGTCACCGGGGCGGCCGCATCGACCGATCGCGCCGTTGGGGATTTGCCCCATGCGCTTCGTCCGGACGCCGCATTCCCATTTTACATGGCTCCGCGAATGCGGAGCCGCTCCCCCGCCTGCTCGCAAGGGCCAGCCAGTCCCTATATATTCGTTCGGGCGCAGGTGGCAATGCGGCAGCTGCGCCGGCAACAGCGACTAAAAAACCATGCTGAATGAGGTCTACAACCGTCGAATCATCGAGCTGGCCGGGAATATTCCGCGCCTGGGGCGGCTCGCCGATGCGGAGGCCACCGCCACCGCCCATTCCAGGCTATGCGGCTCGACCGTCACCGTCGATCTCAAGATGGATGGCGACCGGGTCACCGACTTCGCGCACGACGTGAAGGCCTGTGCGCTCGGCCAAGCCTCGTCCTCGATCATGGCGCGCCATGTCGTCGGCTCGCAGGCGCAGGAGCTGCGCGAGCTGCGCGAGACGGTGCGGCGCATGCTCAAGGAGAATGGCGCTCCGCCCACCGGCAAATGGAGCGACGTGGCCGTGCTCGAGCCGGTGCGCGACTTCAAGGCGCGCCATGCTTCGACCCTGCTGACATTCGATGCGGTGGTGGATGCCATCGACCAGATCGAGGCCAAGCGCCGGGACGCGGTCGCGGCCGAGTGACGGAATACAGAACCGATGCTTTCCCGGGGAGTGGGTGACGTGGGTGCGAGTGCTGCATTGAGGCTGCTGCTGGTTGTGGCCTGGGCCGCCACTTTCACCGCAAGCGCCGCCGCGGCGGCGGATTGCACCGGCGAAGAGAGCGCGCTCATGAAAGACGAATCCGAGCTGCCGCGGCTCGAGGCGGCCTCGCCGGCCGACCGGCCGATCACCTGCATCACGCTGGAAACCATCATCGCCTTCGCGGTCCGGCTCAAGGCCCATGTGGCGCATTGCCCGGCTTCGAGCTATGCCGCCTCCGCCACCGAATGGAACAAGACCCGCGTCGACTATGCGGCGCGCTTCGTCCAGAACCGCTGCAAGCGCACCTTTTAGGGACGCACCTTTTAGGGACGCACCCGGAGACCGCGTGGCTTTCGTCTTCAGGCCAACCAAAACCGCTCTGGCCAGGATCCCGCGGCGGGCGGCGCGCGGTCTGGTCACGGTCTATCGCTACACGTTGTCACCGCTGATCGGCTTTCAATGCCGGCATTTGCCGACCTGTTCGGCCTACGCCGACGAAGCGCTCGACCGCTTCGGGCTGTGGGCGGGCGGCTGGATGACGCTGGCGCGGCTCTGCCGCTGTCAGCCCTGGGGCACATCCGGCCTCGATGTCGTGCCCAAGGAGCTGCCGGCCGAGTTCGCATTGGTATGCTCCCTGGCGCTATGCGCGCTGGCGCGGCACCAATCCGGCTTCGCCTTAGTCGCAAAATGTGATCGCAGCGCCGCGCCCATCCAAGGTCAGGCGCATCTCAAGTGGTGCCGGCAGGGTGTGCAATCGCGTGGGGCCCAGGCCGCGCCAGCGATCGCGCGCTGGTCTTGCCATGCAGGGACGGCTTGACCAAATTCACGGTGAGGGATTCGGGCCTGCTTGCCGATTTGATTTCTCCCGCCGATTCCTTCCGCGCAGCCAAGCGGCCGGCAAGTCGCGATTGCGCCTTTTCGCCTCGCAGCAGCTTTCCGAGGCCGTGCGCCCGGGCGGCCACCTTGAAGCTCCGAACCTCCGTCGGTGTGGTCGTAACGGTCTGCGGGAACTCGGGATGGTGATGCAGGCCGATGCACAGCATGTCCGCGTCGCTTGGGGCGGTGGTGCTGAGATCAACGGGTTGGGCAGCTGCCGCGCCTTCAGATTGGCCTTTAGCGAGGCGATCGGCGCGCAGCGCGGCCCCGGTCTCGTGCCACGGCCCGCGCGGCTGGACGTGGGCCGGATCAAGTCCGGGCAACGGCCGCTCGATTCCGATCTGAGCGGCGTTCGCATCAATCCAGGTCCACAGCGTACGCGACTTGCCGTCCGCGTCCACGACGTCGACCGCGCAGCCATGGCCGTATCCCCCGGTGGTGAAGCTCCCCCCATGCAGAGAATCACCGACGTGGGCCTTGTACCCCGATGCCAAGCCTTGGCGGTAGTCATCGCGGAACCCGCTCAGGATCGTCCAGCGGATACCAGCCGCGTCCATGGCCAAGCCGGCTCGGTAAAGCAATTCGCGGAAGTCGCGGTCCATGCCGCCGATCACGTAATCTCCCAACGACATGCCAAGGCGCGCCGCTGCCGCAACATCCTTCCAGGTGAAATCTCCGGTCCCGTCCCGCTTGATCGTGCTGCGCTCGTAAACAGTCCACAGATATTGATTGACCTCGTCCATCTCCGCGTCGGATGCAGGTGCCGCGCTTGGCACAACTTGCGAAGCAGTGGGTTCGGGTTCGGTCGGATCCGAGACGGCCGGCGGCTGGTCCTGCGGCGGAATTTCGTCGGGCTGCGCAGCCGACTGGGCTTCGGACACAACGGCCGGCGCGAGCGACAAGGCGGGTTCGGCGGATGGTAAAATTGCGGATGGTAAAATTAGTGTTTCGCCTTCGGGGCCCGAAGCAGCAAGCAACAACAGGCAAGCCCCGGCCGCAATCGACAGGCTGAGAAAGCGGACGGCTGGCCGAGGCCAAATTCGGCCGCCTAAACTACAGAAAAACGATGTCATTGCGGCGTGTTCCAGCGTGTTGGTTCGGCCAGCCCAAGCATCGTGCTAGAACGCATGGAAGATCAGGTCAAATTAAACACGCTGGAACTTCACCGCGTAAATGAAACGATGCGTGATAATCGCTTTGCGTCCGCGCCACGACTTAAGTCGACCGGCTCAAGTCGACCGTCTTGCGGCTCCCGGCAGAGGCCGTTACCCTCGCCGGGGTACCTCACAATCGACCTTCGTCGAGAGTGGGAGCCATTCGTCGAGAATGGGAGAGGAGACTTGGCCGTGATCCGCCGAACAAACACGTCCGTCTGCATCGCCGTTCTCGGGTGCGCCCTCGCTGCGCTCCTCGGCACGCGCGGAGCTCCACGCACAGGCAGAGCTCACGGTCCCGGCGGGACTCCCCGACTGGGCCTTCAACATTCCCGACAAGATCCAGCCGAGCGCCGTGCGGGTGGAAGGCATCGTGCGGGCGCCCGGCAGCGCCAAGGAGTACGAGGCGCCAAGATCGCCGGGACCGCGAATCCGCCGGACTGGTTTCCCGATGAGCACCCCGCCACGCCGCGATCGGTAAGCGGCGGCCCGGGGATCAGATTTGCCTGCGGCGCGTGCCATCTGATGTCCGGCCAGGGCCATCCGGAAGCCGCCGACATCGCCGGCCATGCCGGCCGCCTACCTGATCCGGCAGATGGCGTACTACAAGGCCGGCACGCGCAAGGACGACGAGCGCATGGGTCCGATCGCGAAGGTCACGTCGGACGAGGACATTCGCCAGGCCGCCGAATACTTCGCCGCGTTGAAGCCCGCGTGTGGGTGAAGGTCATCGAGACCGCCACGCCGCCGAAGACGTTCATCGCCACCGCCGGCCGCCATCGTCAGCTCCATCCCGACGGCGGCACCGAGCCGATCGGACACCGTATCCTTGAAATTCCCGCGGATCCGTTCCGCACGGAGATCCGCGACCCGCATTCCGGTTTCATCGCCTATGTGCCGCCCGGCAGCATCGCCAGGGGCGAAGCCCTGGTCAAAGGCGAGGCGTCCGGCAAGACGATGGCCTGCGCACGCTGTCACGGCGAGACGCTGAAGGGCCTGGGCGAAGTCCCGCGGCTCGCGGGACTGCAACCGCTCTATGTCGCGCGCCAACTCTTCGATATGCGATACGGCTCGAGCGCGGGACAAGCCGCGACGGCGATGAAGCCGGTCGTCGCCAATCTGTCGGACGACGACATCATCGCGATTTCCTCCTATCTCGGCTCGCTGCCTCCGCAGTAAAGCTGGATCGTCACAAAAGTCGGGAGGATGCAATGAAGAAATTGCTTCTGGGATTCGCGGCCGCCGGTCTCTTGCTCGCCCCGTTGAGCGTCGCCTCGCTCAAGGCACAGAGCGATAATCCAAAGCCGACCTGCAACATGTGCCCGGGAACCTACATTCCGGTCGACGAATTGCAGGCTTACACCAAGAAGGCGATTGCCGAGAAGCGCATCGATCAACAAGTGCGCGACGTCGATATCGGCAGGGCGCACGTCGCCATCGGCATGGTGTATCGCGGCCGGCTGGACTTGCCGGAGAAGGATTCGGTCGCCGAGCACGATATGGTCAGCGAGGTTTATCACGTCATCGACGGGTCGGGCACGTTGGTACTCGGTCCCGACATCGTCGGCATGAAGCGCCGACCCGCCGATTCGGAGACCGTTCGCCTGTTCAACGGGCCGGGCAACAACGGCGCGCTCATCCGCGACGGCAAGACCTATTACCTCAAGGCCGGCGACGTGGTCATCATTCCCGCCGGCACCGGGCACTGGTTCACGCGAATCGACGATCACATCAGCTATCTCATGGTGCGCATCGATCCCGACAAGGTGACGCCGACCATGGACGCCGCCGCGTCGCAGGTGTGGCTCAGCACCCCGCGCCGGTAATCGGCCGCGCGCTTGCGTTGCGCGGCGCCGGAACGCCAAGTCGCAAGCGCTGGCCTCGGATCCGCAGGGCGTGGGGGCGGCCTTAAGCTCCGCCGCCTAGGTCCTGCCCGCGGATCGGCAGCGAGCGCAGGCGCTTGCCGGTGGCGGCGAAGATCGCGTTGGTCACCGCCGGCTGGATCATGGTCGCGCCCGGCTCGCCGATGCCGCCCCAGCGCTTGCCGGGCGTGGGCGAGATGTAGACTTCCGTCTTCGGCGCGTCCTTGAAGCGCACCACCGGGTAGGTGTCGAAATTGCCCTGCTCGACGCGGCCGTCCTTGACCGTGATCTCGCCGAACAGCGCCGCCGAGAGCCCGTAGATCATGCCGCCCTCGAGCTGCGTCTCGACGCCGCGCGGGTTGACGACAACGCCGCAGTCGCACGCGATGACCACGCGCTCGACCTTGACCTCGCCGTTCGTCACCGCGACCTCGGCGATCATGCCGACGATCGAATCGTAGCTCTCGTGCACCGCGACGCCGCGCCCTTTGCCGCGCGGCATCGGCTTGCCCCAGTCGCCCTTCTCGACCAGGAGATCGAGCACCTGCTGGAAGTCGGGGCGATGCGCCAGCAGCTCGCGCCGCAGCGCCACCGGGTCCTTGCCGGTCGCGTGCGCCATCTCGTCGACGAAGCTTTCCATGAAGAACACGTTCTGGGAATGGCCGGGCGCGCGCCACGGGCCGAGCGGCACATGCGTGTTCTTGAGGATCGAGACGATGCGGTAGTTCGGCAATTTATAGGCCGTGTTGATCAGGCCTTGCATCGTCTGCGGGTCGAGGCCGTCTCGACGGCGGCCGGGTTCGAGCTGCCGGCCGAGTTGCGCATGTCGAGCGCAATCGGGGTTCCGTCGGCCGCAAAGCCGGCCTTGAAGCGGATCGCGGCCTGCGTGCGGTAGCGGCCCTGGCGAATTTCCTCCTCGCGCGTCCAGATCGAGCTTCACCGGCTTGCCGACCGCCTTGGAGACCGCAACCGCCTGGGCCACCTCGTCGGGACCCAAGCCGCCGGCCGAAGCCGCCGCCCGAGAACGTGTTGTGGACGTAGACGTTCTCGGGCTTCACGCCGGAGGCCTGCGCCGCGAACATCAGCGCGGCGTCGGCATTCTGGGTGCCGACCCACACATCGACGCGATCCGCCTGCACATGGGCGATGGCGTTGAGCGGCTCCATCGGCGCGTGCGCGATGATCGGCACGTCGTAGGTCGCCTCGATCACCTTGGCGGCCGTCGGCATGGCGGCATCGACGTTGCCGTCGTGACGCGCTTCCGCGCCCTTCTGGTCGAGAGCATCGAGATACGCCTTGCGGAACTGCGCGCTGTTGGTGGTGCCGGCAGCGCCGACCTCCCACTCGATCGGCAGCGCGTTGAGCGCGGCCTGGGCGCGGAAGTAACGGTCGGCCACGACCGCGACCGCGTTCTTGAGCTTGACCACCTGCAGGATGCCGCGGCGGCCGGCGATCGCGCTTTCGTCGACCGATTTCACGGTGCCGCCGAACACCGGGCATTTGATGATCGCGGCCCGCACCATGCCGGGCACCTCCAGGTCGATGCCGTATTTCGCCGAGCCGTTGATCTTGAGCGGCACGTCCAGCCGCGCCAGCCGCCGGCCGATGAACTTGTACTGATCCGGCCGCTTGAGCGCCGGCTCCTTGTCGAGCTTGATCGCGGCCGCCTCGACCGCCAGCTCGCCGAAGCGCAACGTACGGCCGCTCGGCATGTGACTGACCTTGCTCATGGCCGCCGCGCACTCGGAGGCGGGCACGTCCCAGCGCTTCGCCGCCGCGGCGATCAGGCGTTCGCGCGCGCTCGCGCCGGCCTGCTGGACCAGCTCGCCGGTCTCGCGCACCGCGCGGCTGCCGCCGGTCGCCAGGCTGCCGTAGACCTTGTTCTCCCGAAGATTGCGGTTGGCCGAGGCATATTCCGGCTTGACCAAGGCCCAATCGCATTCGAGCTCCTCGGCGACGATCTGCGGCAGGGCGGTGAAGCTCCCCTGCCCCATCTCGGCCCGGCCGTAGCGGATGATCACGGTGTCATCGGGCTCGATCACGACCCAGGCATTGATCTCGCCCGGATAGCGTTTCGCCTCATCGCCCCAGGGACGCACGTTCAGGCTCGCCGCCTCGGCCGGAGCGCGGATGCCGACGCCGAGCGCAAAGCCGCCGGCGGCGGTGAGCGCGGTGGTGATGAAGGTGCGACGGGAGAGAGTTGTATCGGTTGTTGTTGTATCGGTCATGGTGCCCTCCCCTCACGCGCGCATCAGGGCTGCAGCGCGATGCACCGCGCGGCGGAGCCGCTCGTAGGTGCCGCAGCGGCAGATGTTGGTCAGGTTTGCGTCGATATCGGCGTCGGTCGGGTCCGGATTGGTCTTGAGATAGGCCGCTGTCGCCATGATCTGGCCGGACTGGCAGTAACCGCACTGCGGCACCTGCTCGGTCAGCCATGCCTGCTGCACCGGATGCATGCTGTCGGGCGAGAGCCCCTCGATGGTGGTGATCTCGGCGCCCTCGACGCTGCCGAGCTGCACCGAGCAGGAGCGCATGGCCTGTCCGTTGACATGCACGGTGCAGGCGCCGCATTGGGCGATGCCGCAGCCGAACTTCGTTCCCGTCAGCCCGATCTCCTCGCGCAAGACCCAGAGAAGCGGGGTATCGGCCTCGACATCGAGCTGATGCGAGGTCCCGTTGACCTTGATGTTGATCATGGACGTGGTTCCGCGATGTGGTTGCGCGCGCCCGCTCCGCCTGGCGGCCGGCCGGCGCAAAACCGGACCGCCTGTGAATGGCTCAAAGTTAGCACGCCCCGGATCGGCAGCCTAGCGGGTCAAGGCGGGTGAAGGCGCTCCATGCGCAATGCAGGGACGGTATGCTGCTCGCATTCAGCCGATGTCGGACAAAGCTTGACCAAATCAGGAATGGAGAGCAATTCGTAGAGCAATTCGCGTTGTATCGAAGTTCAATGTGAAGATGCTTCGGCTTTCAGCATCCTCTGCTTGTAGTTTTCCCAGGGCCGATCGAGCCGCTCTTCCCGGTCGAAGGCCGCGAGCTCCGCATCGTTCAAGACGACAAGTTGGGAACCCAACGCCATGGCCGCGGTTTGCGCGCGCGCGTCGATATTGGTGTAGAGGGTCCGGACAGCGGCCTCTTTGACGGAGCGGCCGACAACGGTCTCGCCATGTCCCCGCATCAGCACGACCGGATTGTTGCCGAGCTTGGCGGCCAAGGCTTTTCCAAGCGCCGAATTGAGGATCAGCATGCCGCGCTCGGCGGCCGAACTGTTGGCCTCGCGGATCTCGAACAACGGGGTCTCTTTCGGCAAGAAACCGGCCTGTGCAATCACCGGCCGCAGCGGCGTGCTCGCCAGGCCGAAGGGGAGCACCGCGAAATCATGCGTATGAATGACGGACTGGACATCGGGCCGAGCCTTGTAGATCTCGCAGTGGATGTAGCGCTCGCCGTTGAGCCGCGGCGCGTTGGACGTGACCGGCTTGCAATCGAGATCCAATTCCACGATGTCGGCGCGCGTGACCAGGGCGGGAGGCATCGCTCTCGGCATGAAAAAATGGCTCGGATCGGTCGCTGAGCGGACGGTCCCATGACCGAAGCTGTCCATTATGCCCTCATTGGCCAGAATGTGGCTGGCGGTGACGAGATCCTCGATGCGCGCCTCGTTTGAATCGGCTGCCGCGCCGGTTTGGGCATGGGCAACCACGCAACCAGCCGCCAGTCCAAGAGCCGCTACCCCGATAGCCGCTGAGAGCGTCCTTGCGGCCGCAATTCGACAAACCATGGCGCTTCCCCTTCACACTAGTTTCGTAGGCACATCCGGCCGGCTGCGGCTTGGAGGGTACGCTACACGGGATTCGCCATCCCCGCAGCTCAGCCGCGCCTGTTCCCTTCGCTGAATTCTTGCGCTAAAAGCCCGGCTCGAAAATCCGCTTACCTGCATTCGTACGCAGCGAGTGAGCACGAGGACATCATGGTCACCTTGACGTTTCCCGACGGCGCCCGTCGGGACTATCCCAACGGCACAACCGGTCTCGACGTCGCCAAGGGCATCTCGCCGTCGCTCGCCAAGCGCACGGTGGCGATGGCGCTCGAGGGCGTCGTCACCGATCTCGCCGATCCGATCGAGCGCGACTCGCGCATCGAGTTTCTCACCCGCGATGACCGGCGCAGCCTCGAGCTGATCCGCCACGATTGCGCCCACGTGCTGGCGGAGGCGGTGCAGACGCTCTGGCCCGGGACCCAGGTCACCATCGGGCCGGTGATCGAGAACGGGTTCTATTACGACTTCTTCCGCAACGAGCCGTTCACGCCCGAGGACTTCGCGGCCATCGAGCAGAAGATGCGCGAGATCATCGCGCGCGACAAGCCGTTCACCAAGCAGGTCATGTCGCGCGAGGAGGCCAAGCGCGTCTTCCGCGACAAGAACGAGCTGTTCAAGGTCGAGCTGGTCGACACCATCCCGGCCGGCGAGTCGATCAAGATCTACAGCCAGGGCGACTGGTTCGATCTCTGCCGCGGTCCGCACATGACCTCGACCGGCAAGATCGGGGGAGCCTTCAAGCTGATGAAGGTCGCCGGCGCCTATTGGCGCGGCGACTTCGAACCGCGAGATGCTCTCGCGCATCTATGGCACCGCCTTCGCCAAGCAGGAGGAGCTCGACGCCTATCTCAAGCAGATCGAGGAGGCGGAAAAGCGCGACCACCGCCGGGTCGGCCGCGAGATGGATCTGTTCCACTTCCAGGAGGAGGCGCCCGGCTCGGTGTTCTGGCACCCCAAGGGTTGGACCCTGTTCCAGACGCTCGAGCAATATATCCGCCGCCGCCAGGCGCAGGCCGGCTATGTCGAGGTCAACTCGCCCCAGCTCATGGATTCGCAGCTGTGGGTCGCCACCGGTCACATGGCGGCCTATCGCGACATGATGTTCTTGACCGAGAAGCGCGAGGACGACGAGCGCCAATACGCCATCAAGCCGATGAACTGCCCGGGCCATGTGCAGATCTTCAAGAACGGCCTCAAGTCCTACCGCGATCTTCCTCTCAAGCTTGCCGAATTCGGCAAGGTGCATCGCTTCGAGCCGTCCGGCGCGCTGCACGGGCTGATGCGGGTGCGCGCCTTCACCCAGGACGATGCCCATGTGTTCATCACGGAAGGCCAGATCGCCGAGGAAGCGCTGAAGATCAACAACCTGATCCTCTCGATCTACGAGGATTTCGGGTTTGCCGACGTCCACATCAAGTTCTCCGATCGTCCCGACAAGCGGATCGGCGACGATGCCATCTGGGACAAGGCGGAAGCCGCCCTGATGCAAGCGCTCGAGGCCTCGGGCCGGCCCTGGACCCTCAACAAGGGCGAAGGCGCGTTCTACGGGCCCAAGCTCGAATACGTGCTGCGCGACGCCATCGGACGCGACTGGCAGTGCGGCACCATCCAGGTCGACCTCAACATGCCGGGCCGGCTCGGCGCCTTCTATATCGACGAGCATTCCAACAAGGTGACGCCGGTCATGCTCCATCGCGCCATGTTCGGCTCGCTCGAGCGCTTCACCGGCATCCTGATCGAGCACTATGCGGGCCACCTGCCGCTCTGGCTCAGCCCGCTGCAGGCGGTGGTCGCCACCATCACGTCGGATGCCGACGACTATGCGCGCGCAGCCATCGCGGCCGCGCCAGCGCCTGGGCTTGCGCGTGGAGGGCGACCTGCGCAACGAGAAGATCAATTACAAGGTGCGCGAGCATTCGCTCGCCAAGGTGCCGGCGCTGCTGGTGGTCGGCAGGAAGGAGGCGGCCGAGCGCACGGTCTCGATCCGCCGGCTCGGCAAGGAAGGCCAGCAGGTCCTCGGGCTCGACGCCGCGCTCGCCGCGCTCGCCGACGAAGCGGTGCCGCCCGACCTGAAGCGGGCAACGGAGGCGTGAGGCTAGCGCCTCACGCCTCGTTGCTCGTCCGGGGGTCGGCCCCGAGCTCGAGGCCGCGTCAGCAACCCTTGCGTCTTGGCTGCGAACGATGCGGCTTGTGGTCGCCACATCGCGCTTTTGCGGCCGGCTCGATCACCGGCGGTGCCTGATAGGGGCCGGGCTGCATGAAGCGCTCGACCGGGGATTCGGTAAAGCGGTCGCGCTCGCGGCCGGGCAATTCGCTCGACGGAATGGGCGGCGCCGCGGCGGCAAGGGAAACGCCCGCAGCGAGCAGAAGGCCGACGATCGCGTGCAGCCGATGATTCATGCTCGCCGCCTCGAATGCCGCCGGCCCGCGCCACGGATCGGGCTGCCCGCTCAGCGGGTGAGGACCTCGACCTCGCCATCGACCCCGGTGATCACCTTGAATTCCCGTTCGTACGACTTGTTGTCGTTGCGGGCGATCACCCGGTAGTCGCCTTCCGCCAGGATCACGCGCGGAAACGCACCGATCGATTCCTTGATCACGTCGCCGCCGGGGGTGAGCACCGACCATTGGGTATCGGCAATGGCTTCCCCGCCCTTTTCGTTGACGAGCTTGAGCGTGATGATGGCGGCGCGATGGGTCACGGTGGCGTCGGTGAGCTTGGCGGCCAGCACCCGGATGTCGGAGCGCACCACCGAGTTGGCATCGCCGTAGTTGGAGACGATGTGATAGGTGCCCTCGGGCATCAGGACGAGGTCGCCGGTCATGACCGACTGGGCGATCGGCCGCTTGTCGTTCGCCTCGAATTGGCTGCCCTTGTAGACGTCGAAGGAGATCTGCCCGGGCGGGATGCGGGCATCGCCGACCCGTCCTTCGATCCGCAGCCCGCCGGCCGGGATCTCGAAGACTTCGCGCGCGGTCTCGCCGGCCCGCAGCTGTACCGCCATGGTGGCGCTCGCCAGCCCGAAGCCGACATGGATCACGTAACCCCCGGGCGGCAGCGTGAGAACCGGCGTCGGTGCCTTGTCCTCCTTGAGCAGCCGAAAGGCGCCGGTCTGGTCCGGCTTGTTGCCATAGACCCGCCAGACCAACCCGCCGGTGACCATCGGCATGTCGTGACCGAACCGGGCGCTGAGCGCAAGGGCTGCCTGGCCGGCCGGAATAGCCGGCGTTATCTGCACCGGCGTGGGGGGATTGGCGGGACTCGGCGGCAGTGACTGGAGGACCGGTCCGGAGGGCGGCACGATCCGGTCGCCGCGCGTCGTTGCGTTCGGCGGAGCCAAATTGGTTGCGGGAGGCGGCACCGGCACGTCCCCGGGCGGACGGGGCACGCTTTGGCCGTCAAAAAACTGCGCGGCGCCCTGACCGGCGGGCGCGAACAGCCACACGCCGATCGCAAAGACAAGAAGGCCCTTGCGGCCAAAGCTGCTCCCCGCCAACCTCATGGTCGGCGTTTTTGCCCGAAATCGCGGCAAATTCAAGCCGCTGGCCGGTTTGTCTCCGGTTTGTCACGATGGGGGCCCCTGTGCTAGGCGAACCGGCATGCCCGACGCTCTCGAACTCCTGACCACGCGGCGATCGTTCAAGGCGGTTGAGCTCGCCGGACCTGCCCCCTCCGCGGCCGAGATCGATACGCTCCTGACCATCGCGTCGCGGGTGCCCGACCATGGCAAGCTGACGCCCTGGCGCTTTATCGTGTTCGAAGGCGAGGCGCGGCGTGCCGCCGGCGCCGCCATCGCGGCCGCATTCCGCAGCAAATATCCGGACGCCAAGCCGGAGCATGTGGAGGCCGAGCGCGAGCGCTTGGCGCGCGCGCCGCTGGTGGTGGCCGTGGTCAGCCGCGCCGGTCCGCATGTGAAGATCCCCGAATGGGAGCAGGTGCTGTCGGCGGGCGCCGCCGCCATGAACCTGGTGCTCGCCGCCCATGCGCTGGGTTATGGGGCGAGCTGGACCACCGAATGGTACGCCTACGACCGCGGCGTGCTCGATGCCCTGGGTCTCGCGCCGCACGAGCGCATCGCCGGCTTCATTCACATCGGCAGGCCGCCGGGTCGGCCCGAGGACCGCCCGCGGCCGCCGCTCGATGCGATTGCGATGCGCTTCTCTTCCTAGCTTGCGGCCGCAGCCCGCCGGGACAACGATGTTCTACGAAACCGCCAAGAACGACCACGGACTGCCGCGCGATCCCTTCAAGGCGATCGTGGTGCCGCGACCGATCGGCTGGCTCACGACGCTCGGCGCAAAGGGCGAGATCAATCTGGCGCCCTATTCGTTCTTCAACGCCGTATCCGAGGAACCGCCGATGGTGATGTTCTCCAGCGGCGGACGCAAGGACTCGGTCGCGTTCATCGAGGAGACCCGCGAGTTCGTCTGCAATTTTGCGAACTTCGCGTTGCGCGAGGCGGTGTCCAAGACCGGAATGGAGTTTCCGCGCGGAGTGAATGAAATGGTCGAGGCCGGCCTTGATCCCGCGCCCTCGCGGCTGGTGCGGCCGCCGCGGGTCGCCGCCTCGCCGTGCGCGCTCGAATGCAAGCTGTTGCAGGTCGTCGATCTGCGACGATCTTGACGGCAAGGCCTCGCAACGCTTCGTCGTGTTCGGACAGGTGGTCGGCGTTTACATCGACGACCGCTTCATCAAGGACGGCAGGCTTGATACGGCGGCGATGCAGCCGATCGCGCGCTGCGGCTACAACGATTACGCGGTGGTGGACAAGGTATTCCCCATGGCGCGACCGCGGCTGGCGCGGCCTAATCCGGAGGCGGCAAAGCCGCAGGCGGCGGAATAAGGCAAGCTGATAAAGGACGAGCCTCTCCTCGGCTCGTCCCCGCCGACGAGCATGTGAAGAAAACTGCCGAGGGACATGAGGCATCTCCACACCCGCTCATCCCCGCGGACGCGGGGATCCAGCCTTTGCCCCGTCGAAAGTCCATGCGGTTTTGCAAAGTCTAAATTCCCGCGTCCGAGCGTGTGAAGGAATTGCCACATCCGCTCATTCCCGCGGACGCGGGAAAACCAGGCTTTGCCAAATCGCACGGACGTTCAATGGGGCAAAGGCTGGATCCCCGCGTCCGCGGGGATGAGCGGGTGGAGAGGCTCGTCCTTCATCAGTTTTCTTCACACGCTCGTCCGCGGGAATGAGCGGGTGTGGCAATTCGTTCACACGCTCGAACGCGCGGATGTGGCAATTCCTTCTCACACGCGCACGCGGGAACCCGCTCTTTGCTCGCGAACTGCGCTTATGCGGTCTGGATGTAGTCGCGCAGTGCCGCGCTTTCGTGCTCGATCTCCGACAGCCGTTGCTTGACGACGTCGCCGATCGACACAATTCCGACCAGCCGTTCCTGCTCGAGCACCGGCACATGGCGGAATTTTCCGGTCGTCATCCGCTCCATGATTCCGGCGACGGTTTCGGCTTCGCCGCAGGTGACGACCTTGCGCGTCATGACCTGCGCCAGCGGCGTCGTCATGGCGCTTGTGCCGAGTTCTGCGAGCGCACGCACGATGTCGCGTTCGGATAAGATTCCGATCACGCGTTGATCTGCGCCCAGAACCACGAGGGCGCCGATCCGAATTCTTCGTCAAAATCGCAACCGCGGCGTCGAGCGTTGCATGAGGTTCGATGGTGATGACATTGCTGCCCTTGAGAGACAGTATTGTTTTGACGTTCATGGATCCTCTCCCTAGACTTTATAGCGGAGCCAGCTGGCGCACCCGTGCATCGGCAATGCAGCTATCGAGCGCAAGTTCCGTCACGTCGCTGGATTGATAACTTTTTCAAATGGGCCATCAGCATCTTGGGGCACTGCCTCCAAGCCCGTGCCCAAGCCGCTGTCCAAGCCGGTATCCGAGCCGGCGTGCCGATGTCCGCGCCGATCGCTTACGTGACGCAGCGGCCTAAATCATCGAACTAAATTGAGGCCGGCGCAAGGTCGGAAACCGCTAAATCTTTTTTGTCGCGGCATGTTTTAGGAAAAGGCCCGCCCGCGCTTCAAGCACACTTCATCCGTGCAATGCGCGCTTCTCAGTGTACCGCCTCGTCGTCGGTGGGCTGGGCATCCGCGCTGCCTTCGCTTTCAGCTATAGGCGCGGGCGTGACCGGATCGAACACCGTAAAGGCGAGCACGCCTCCGACGAAGCCCCCGATATGGGCCTGCCAGGCAACATTCGCCTCGACCCCGGGCATTGCGAACAGCGGAAGTCCCAACAACGCATTGAGGCCGAACCACACCACCACGAACAAGATGATGCGCGGATCGCGCACCATGCCAGCCAGCGACTTCGCCGGCACCTGGTAGGTCTCCGCTTCGCTCAGGCGCAGCAAATGCAGCGGCCCACCGGGCTGAAAAACAAAGCGCATCGCCGCCGCCATCATGCCGAGCACCGCGGCCGAAGCACCGATGATCGGTACGTTCTCGCCGAAATAGCTGATGAGATGGGCGAGCGCGCCGGTCGCCGCCGTGAATGCGAAGAATACCAGGAACCGCCGCGTCCCGAAGCGGCGCGCCACCGGTGTCCCGAACGCCACTAACCAGATCAGGTTGAAGCCGAGATGAGCGAGGCTGCCATGCAGGAAGGCGTAGGTCACGAATGTCCAGATGGCGGCCGGGAGACCGCCAGGCAGAGCGTTATCCAGCGTCACGCTGGAATGATATCGCAACGGATCGAAGGCGAACCATTCGAGCACGGCTTCCAACTCGTCGGGCGACAGCACGAAGGCCACCAACACGTGGATCAGGCAGAGGCACGCCGTCAGCCACAGCACGACCGGAGGGATGTTGAAGATGGGTTCGCGGGTTTTTTCCACCTGGAGGTCCACTCGGCACCGATTTGGTTGCGAAACCGCCCAGATAGGCCGCCGCGACCGTGCCGGCAAGCAGCCGTTCGAGCATTGAAAAAGGGGCGAAAAAGGGAGGGCCAGGGCCCTCCCTTCCGAAGTGGGCCGGTTCCGGTAGCCCGGAACCAGCGCTCTATTTGGTCCCAATCTCTGCCGCAACCAGCGGCAGCAGCCGAGTTGGGCGGCGCCTTCGAGCGCCTGTCACGTCCGCCCGTCTCCCCGTCTTTCCGTCAATTCCGCAGTTGATCGCCGACCCCTGCCCTCCCTCCCGCTTCTGCGGGGAGGGTTCGGGAGGGGTGCAGCCAGTGGACCGCCGACGACACTAAGGGATCGGCGCGACCCCGACTACGTCAAACCTTTCTTAAGATTAATGCAACGCTGACGAAGGCAGGCCACGGCCGCCGCCGCCGCCGGCACATGCCCTGCTCGCTTCAGCCTGATCGCCCGAGAGATCACCGCGCGTGTCCCGAACCGGGTCACGGCGGATCGGACTCGCATCAGGTTGGCACAGGCAACTGAAACATCCCTCAACTCGCGATTTGTTCGATTACTGGAACACGCGGCGCGGCACCCGGTCGGCGCCCGAGCGCGGCGAGATCGAGCCGGGCGCTATTCGGCGCATTCTGGCCGACACGTTCATGCTCACCTTCGACCCGCGCGCCGGGCACCCGTTTCGGATTGCCGGCACGCGCGTGTGTGCGGCCTTCGGCCGCGAGCTCAAGGGCGCGGCTTTCACGGAAATCTGGGCCGGCGGCAGCCAAGATCCGATCCGCGAGATCCTGGCGACCACGGCGACCGAACTGGTCGGCGTGGTGGCGGGCGCATCGGGACGCAGCTGGGCGGGGGCCGCGCTCGAGCTCGAGCTCTTGGTGCTCCCGCTCGCGCACCGGGGAAGCGCCAGCACCCGCATTTTGGGCGCGCTGGTGCCCGTCGAGGTTCCCCACTGGCTCGGCAGCGATACGCTCGGGCGCCTGACGCTGGGGACGACCCGCTATCTGGGCCCGCTGACCGGCCCCTATTCCATCCCGGACAACGTTCCTTCGGTGCCTGCCAATGCGCGCATCCGCCATGAACTCATGGTCTATGACGGCGGCCAAGCCTGAGCGCAATTCAACACCCCCGTCCGCATGCACTAACGCATCCTTAACAAAGCGTGCATAGCCTGCGTGGCATCCGGGTCACACTCGGCTACAGGCGCAGGGCGGCAAGGGCGGCATGTCGTTACCTCTCAAGAAGCATTTGATCTTGCCGTTGAGCGAGGAACGCAGGCGGTTCCAGCGCGTGCAGGTCGATTTGCTCGGGCGCTACATGCTGGCGGATCGGCGCGAGTTTCCCTGCCAGGTCGTCAATATGTCGCCCGGCGGGATGGCTTTGATCGCGCCGGTCGCCGGCAAGCCGGGCGAGCGGGTGATCGCCTATGTGGATCACGTCGGACGGCTGGAAGGCATCATCGCGCGGCAGTTCGAGAACGGCTTCGCCATGACGGTCGCCGCGACGGCACGCAAACGCGACAAGCTCGCCGCCCAGCTCACCTGGCTCGCCAACCGCGGCATCCTCGGCCTGCCGGAGGATCGCCGCCACGGCCGCATCACCCCGCGCAATCCGATGGCGCGGCTCATCCTGCCCAACGGCGTCAATCTGTCCTGCCGCGTCATCGACATCTCGCAGTCGGGCGCGGCGGTCAAAACCGACCAGCGGCCCGACATCGGAGCCCTCATCACCATCGGCAAGACGCCAAGTCGCGTGGTGCGGCATATCGAGGAAGGCTTCGCGGTCGAGTTCGTGCGGCTGCAGCACCCGGATTTCCTCGAAGAAAATATCACCGGCGGATAAGCGCCGCGGCCGCGCCAGTTCGCGCCTCGATCGGCTCCGGGGGCGTTCCCGGCCTCGCGTCCAACGCCCGCGAGCTGTGGTTAAAGCGTGCTCGCGCAGCTCCACGCGATCGCCTGCGGGCGCGGCAGGCCGGGTTAACGCCGACAATTTTATTAAATCCGGGCTATCCGCGATTTTAATCAACATCGCCTCAAACAATAAAAGTGTTCGCGGCAATCTTTACTTTCAATCTCTTCAAAATGACTTCCGCAGTTTAGTCGGCAAACAAAAGCTTTGTGCGAGACGTGGCTCCGCTGCGAGGGAAGGGGCCACGGGATGCAAGTCGATTATCCACGAATATTGGCGCGCGTCTTGGCCGCCGCGACCCTCGTGGTGGCGGGGCTGGCGACACCGGTCGCGCAGGCGTCAGGCGATCAGCGTCTCTTCATCGCCGTCGGGGCGCCGACGCAGCCGCCCATCGGTTGGGCGGGCTTCTGCAGCGAATACGCGCCCGAATGCGAAACCCAGCCGCTCGAGCCCCGCGATGTCGTGCTGACGCCGAAGGCCTGGAAGGATCTCGCCCGCATCAACGCCTGGGTCAACGAATTGGTCTGGCCGCTCACCGACATGGACCACTGGGGCGTGATCGAGCGCTGGAACTACCCGGACGACGGCTACGGCGACTGCGAGGACTACGTGCTGCTCAAGCGCAAGCTGCTGCTGCAGGCCGCGTGGCCGCGCCAGGCGCTGCTGATCACGGTCGTGCGCGACCGCAACGGCGACGGTCATGCCGTGCTCACCGTGAAGACCGACAAGGGCGAGTTCATTCTCGACAATCAGAATCCGGAGATCCTGCTCTGGTCGGAGACCGGCTACCATTTCGTCAAGCGGCAATCGCAAAGCGATCCCAACCTCTGGATCGGGCTCGGCGATCCGCGTCCTGCGGTCGCCACCGCAACCTCGCGCTGAACCGAACAGGCCAAGGCGTCCCGCACAGGAGCTACGCGTCCCCGGTCACGTCCCCCTCCCCGTCCCCCCGACCGGGTCCGCGCGCGGCCGGCTTCTCCCCCCGGAGGCCGGCCGCACTTTTTTTCAGAGACAGGACCGCCGCAAGATACGCCGGGCCGACGGGGAGTGCCGGCCCAGTCGGCCGATTGACATTCCATCCCCCCGGCTTTTTGATAGGAAGTCGCCGTTCTGGGGGAACCGGGCATGCGATTTTCCATGATCAGTGCGCTGGCAGCAGCGCTGTGCGTCGGCCCCGCCTCGGCGCAGGAGCTCAAGCTCGCCCGAACAGCCGTGTCGGGAATGGAACTCCATGATCGCCTACGAGCACGCATGGGACCGGAACTGCAATGCGCAGGAAACCAAGATAACGTTTACGAAGAAGCCCGCCCACGGGACGGTCTCGATAGCGACCGGCACCAGCACGATACCGGAAAGCGTGCCGCGCACCGGCAGGACCGGGGTCTGCGCCGGCAAGACGATCTCGGGCAATCAGGTCATGTACAAATCCGAGCCGGGATTTCAGGGCGCGGACGCGGTGTCCTACGTGGTCGTGTATCCCAACGGCCATCGCGCCCCCACGACGATCAGCATCACCGTGAATTGAAACGGCACGCGGTTCGGCTCCACCCGCCGGCGTCGCCGATCCACTCACCTTTCCCGTAGCAGGAGCATCAACGCCGACCTGTTGATCTTGATATCGCCGTTGTACTCGATGAGGCCGAGCTGCCGGAATTTATTCATGAAGAAATTGACGCGGGTGCGGCTGGTGCCGATCATCTCGGCCAGCGTTTCCTGATTGATCTTGGGTATGACCGGGTCGGACCGATCTTCTTGCCCGTCATTGGCCAGCATCAGCAGCAGTCGCGCGAGCCGCTTTTCGGTCGAGTGGAGCAACTGGTCGACCATGTCGTCCTGGGCGCGAAAATTGCGATCCAGCAGGTGCGAGATGAACAGCTCGGACAGCTCCGGATCGTCGTGCAGCGCGCGCAGGAACGAAGCCTTGGCCATTCGGATGAGCACGCACTGGTTCAATACCGTGACCGTGGTGAGGCGCAGCGCCGTCGGTCCGGCGAGGCAGTCCTCGCCGCAAAAGCTGCCTGCCTGCAGGACTGCGAGAACAGCCTCCCTTCCCTCCGGCGAGACCGCCGCAACCTTGACGGTGCCGGCCTTGACATAGAAAACGCTGTCCGCGGGATCGCCCTGCGAAAAGACAATCTCTTGCTTTTGATATTGGGATTCTGACCGGCCCGGCTCGACTTTGGCGAGGATGCGTTCGGGGTCTCGATGCATGGTTTCTTGTTCTTCTTCGCAACGCCTGCGCGTCCAGGGCCGGGATTCGGAAGCTCGCCAGGATAGTGATTCCATTCGCCCTGACAAGGCAAGGTAGCGGCGTGTCGGGAAACTACCGACGATGGTAGTCGAAGCCCGCCGCAATTATTGGCTTGCGGCTCCGCTGTGATTTTCAAAACAAATGGCGTCGATATCGACCGACGGTCACATTGGCCGAATTGGCGTTGACCACCCGAGCGATGGTGGCTCCGGATCCTTTCATCGCGCCAGTCGGGCTATCGAGCATTTGCCGATGAACTTCCACGCCCGGCTGCGCATTGTGAGGACGCATGTCCTGCGATCAGGTTGAAAGGTGTGAGAAGGCAGCCGAGGACTGCCTGAAGCGCTCGGAGGCGGCGGTCGATCCCGAGGAGAAAAAGCTATGGCTCGACCTTGTCCTGGAATTCCTGCGACTCGCCGCGGCCGCAAGAGATGATCTCAAAGGCGAACGCTGACGCGCTGTTTTGGTAGCCCGGATGGAGCTCTTGCGTAATCCGGGACCGTCGTCCCGCATTCCACCACCGGGCGGCGCTTCGCGCCGACCGTTGGCTCCATGCGGGCTACAGACGGTGCCTGCGGATCCCCACGGCGCGAGGAATTCAGCCCATCCCGGATGCCGAAGCGGGCTCGATCTCGTACATCACACGCATCTCGCCCGGCTGGCCGAAGGGATACTTGTCCTTGTCGAGGTATTTCTTGGCGAGCGAATCGATGTGCCGATCGGCGCCGGCTTCGACCACCCGGCCGACCCGGCCGCGCACCTGGAGATAGCGGTAGGGATTGTCGGGATCCATGATGGCAAGCGCCACCGGCACGCCGGTCTTCATGTTGCGCGCCTTGACGCGCCCCTTCGCGGTATTCACCCGGATGCGACCATCCTGATAGTCGAACCAGACGGGCGTCACCTGAGGCGAGCCGTCCGGCATGGTGGTCGCGAGATTGGCGAACGCCTTCTTCTGCTGCTGCAGCAGGTCGAGATACTTCTCTGGAATGGCGGCCATGGTCCGTGCTCCTTTGCTCGGGGTGCCTGACTGAAACGCCGTGATCGCCCGCGGTCAAGGCGAAACGGATCGACGCGAACGCCGCCTCCCCCGTCTTTTGTTCTAGCGATCATCCGGAGCGACAACCCGATTGTCCCCCTGTTGGCGCGCCCTCTCCCGCTCTTGTTTGGCTGCCTCGTGGCGACCGATCAGGCATCCGGCCGCGGCGCCGATGAGGCCGTGATGGCCGGCATAGTGGCCCGCCGCCCCGCCGACGATGGCGCCTTTGATGCATCCCTTGGCTTGCGCGGGCGCGGTCGGAGCCATCGCCGAAAGCGCCATGGCCGAAAGCATCAGGGCGGAGACTACGGCGATCGTTTTCATGGGCGGGAGATCCTTGCACGCGTTCCACCGTCAAATCCCCGGGAAGCCTGTTCGTTCCATGGATTTGGGCGGCGCCGAAGGCAAATCGAGCGGCCCGCAAGGGCACCCTGCCCTATTCAATTCGCTTGAGGCCCGCCGCATAGCGCTGCCAGCGCTTCACGTAGCCGGCGGCCGCATGGGCGATCTTTTGGGCTTCCGCTTCGCCGAGCGTGCGGATCACGCGCGCCGGAGCACCCACGATCAACGCGTGATCCGGGAACTCCTTGCCCTCGGTGACCAGCGCGCCGGCGCCGACCAGGCAGTTCTGCCCGATCTTGGCGCCGTTGAGCACGATCGCGCCCATTCCGATCAGGCTGTTGGCCGCGATGCTGCAACCGTGCAGCACGACATTATGGCCGATGACGCAGTCGCGGCCGATGGTGATGGGAAAGCCCGGATCGGTGTGCAGCGTGGAATTGTCCTGGATCTGCGTGCGCTCGCCGATCTCGATCCAGGCATTGTCGCCGCGCAGGACCGAGCCGAACCAGATGCTGGCATCGGTCTTCAGCCGCACCCGGCCGATGACCGAGGCGGACTCCGCCACCCAGTATCGATGATCGGGCGGCAGGTCCGGGTGCTCGTCATCGAGCTGATAGATCGCCATCGGTGCGCTTCCTTGCTGTGCGCGGCGACCTTGCCATGACGATCGGGCGTTGGCGAGATGCCCTCAGGTGCCGAGGAGGCCAAGCGCCATGAGCAACGAGATGGCGAGCGTCCCCGACATCAAGCTCCAGAAGCAGGCGATGATCGTCGCCGACATCACGACCCAAGGCCGCGAACCCTCCCGCCAACCTTCGAGGGGGCGGCGCAGGATGTTGCGCATGATGATGAAGGGGGCAGCGACCACCAGGAACGGCACCGCCGCGAAGGTCGCCGCCTGGGGGCCGCCCTGCAGCAGCCGGAAGCTCGCCGGGCGGCTGGTCGCTGCCTGGTACCCGGTGGCCAAGACCCCTGCCAGCGCAAACCCGATCGCAAGGGCAAAAAAGGATTGTATCGCTTCGGCTGACATGGCGTCCCGCAAAGAGTGACCGAGTAAATGCTTTGCAGAGCGCGGCCGGCGCCGCCACTTCGTCCTTAATTAATCGTTAACAGGCCGGCGCGCGCCTCGCACGCGCTCATGGGATGCTCCCCGCGGATGCTGCAACCGACACGCCTCCATCTGGCCTTCGACCTCGATGACGCGCGCTGCGTGGACCCCCGATTGTTGGAGCGAGAATGCCCGTCTGTGACGGTTGTGTGACGTTGCAGATTTAACACGGCGAGCTCCAAAAGCTGCGACGAGTGCCTTCCGCACGGGCTTGCCTCCGCAGGTGTCATCAAACCGTTATTAAGCATTGCTTAACCTTTTCGCCGGGGATCGAACCTTTCGTATCGGGGGAAGTCAATGACTGTTCGCGTGGTGGACCGGCGCGTGCGTCGCGCCGGGGCGTGTGCGTTCCGTGTCGCGTTGCTGGGCTCGGTATCGTTCCTCGCCATGAGTTGCCTCGGCGACGCCCAGGCCGGCCAGCTGACCACCAGCGCATTCCAGCCCTACAATGCCGCGAATGCGAGTTCGATCCAGGCCGGCCCGTTCTCGCTGTTCACGGTGCCGGTAGGTCCGCTGCTGCCGACCCAGATGAACGAAGGCTTCACCGAGGTCGACAAGAAGGCGACCGGCTTCGACATCCTTCTCCCCTCGCAGCTGACATCCAATCTGATCACCGACGTCGAGCCCGTCGTCATCGGGCCCGGCGGCACCCTCTACCTGACCGACGGTCACCACACCTTCACGGCGCTCCTGGATTCCGCCTACGGTCCCTCCGACCCGACCGTTTTCGTCAATGTGATCGCCAATCTCTCGAACCTCACGACCAGCCAATTCTTCGCTCAGATGGAAGCGATGAATTTGCTGCTGCCGTTGAACAACGGCGTGCCGCAGGTCGTGAACCTGGCGACCGGCGCCCCGATCCCGACCTCCTTGCAGGGCTTGACCCAGGATCCCTACCGCGGCCTTGAATACACCATCCTGAAAAACAAGAACTCGAAGCTGTTCACGACGACGTCGAACATTGGGGGCGCCATCGGCTCCAGCAAGCCTGGGCTCGACAAGATCACCGGGTTCTACGGGGATT
The DNA here is from genome assembly GCA_963725185.1 of uncultured Alphaproteobacteria bacterium. GTDB lineage: Bacteria > Pseudomonadota > Alphaproteobacteria > Rhizobiales > Xanthobacteraceae > VAZQ01. The sequence goes on along the minus strand of CAVRXO010000005.1, from coordinate 43,774 downwards.
TCATCTGGGCCGACGCCTATCGGAACGCCAATGGCGGGCTCGGCCTGCCCACCCTGTCGACCGGCGACGGCCAGCTCTCGACGCAATGGAATCTCAATCCCAACAGCGCCACCAGCGAGCCGAATGTCGGGGCGGTGACCGTCGCCCAATTGCCCGGCTTCATTCTGAACAAGAACATCACCATCAGCAGCACGATCAGCAATGCGACGCTGTCGACCGGCACGCTCGACGGCAATGGCGGCTTCACCGGCATCACCAGCTTCAATCTCGGCACCCCCAGCAATCCGATCCTGGTCGGCACGCCGCAATCGGGCCTGGTCATGCAGCTCGGCAACGACTTTGGCTTCACGGTGACGCTGAGCGGCACCAACACCTATACGGGCGGCACCACCATCATTGCCGGCAACCTGATCATCGCCAGCGACGCCGCGCTCGGCGCCGCGCCGCCGTCGACCTTCACGCTCAACCCGAACAACATATTGGGCAGCGTGCAGGCCGCGAACGGCATCATCTTCAACAGCCTGACCGAGGGCAACGGCACGCTGACCCTCGGCACGACCCCAGGCAACGGCACCACCACGTTCTCCACCAACCGCCCGATCGCGGTGGATGGCGAGGTCGCCACCATCAACGTCAACGGCAATGTGGTGACGCTGGGCGGGCAGCTCGTCTCGCTCGGCACCAACGGCAATGGGCTGGGCAACGCCACCGGCATTTCCGATCTGACCATCGACGACCTCAGCGCCGGCAACAACGGCAAGCTGATCCTGAGCACGGCGAGCCCCAATTTCTTCGGCAACATCATCGTCGGCAATAGCGGCGCCCCGATCGTGGAGGTGATGAGCGATGCCGCGCTCGGCGCCACCAACTTGCCGGCCAGCCAGCTCGGCCAGATCGAGCTCAACGGCGGCATCTTCCAGGCCGGCGCCAACTTCAGCTCGCAACGCACCGTGTTCCTGGGCGGCGGCTCGAGCTTCGATACCAACGGCTTCACCACCTCGTTCGGCGCGTTAAACGACATCCAACGCACCATTGCGTTCCAAAACAGCAGCGCGACGGCCGCGGGCGCGGTAACCTTTTCGGTTTTCAACCCCGGCTCGACCGCGATTCTTTCGCTCAACGCCGGAACAGGCACTTCGGGCGGCCAGGGCACGACCGTTACCTTCACTAACGGCATCACCCGCACCGGCAACACCGATCCGGGCGCGCCGGCAAATGCGACCGTGTTCATCGACCCGGCGACCGGGAGCACGCTGGGGTCGAGCAGCGCCAACGGCGTGCGCGTATTTTCGAGCGGCGCATCGACGACACTGACAAACGGCATCGTGCCAACCTGGATCATTACCGACAGTAGCGCCGCGGCGGCCTCAAATCCCTATGACTTCCTGACCTACGGAGCCAACGGCTATGCGGTTGCGACCTACACCGCGACCTTTGGCGCGTCGAATGTCGTGAAGTTTTCGACGTCCACCGCGATCAACAATTCGCAGGCTTTCGCCCTCAACGTTCAGAACGGGAAAACGCTGACGATCAACGGTGGCAACACGCTGACGGTGGGCAATGGCACTCTTCCGGCCGGCCTCATCCTCGAGGGAACAACGTCGATCACGGGGGGTACGCTTGCCTTCGGCGCCAGCGAGGCGGTCATCGACGTCAAAGCCACCAATACGATCAGCTCTGCGATCACCGGCACTGGCGGCCTCACCCTGTCGGGCTCCGGCACGCTTGTGCTCAGCGGCACGGCCGGCGGCCTCAGCGGGCCCATCATCGTGAATTCCGGGACGCTGCAGCTCAACACGGCCAATTATTTTCCGACCTCAGGAGGTGGCACCTCGATCTGGCTTTCGAACGTAAAGAGCAAGCCGTCCAATGCGATCCTGACTGTTGACGCCAACAATGTCATCAGCGCGCTCAATGCCGACGCCACCAGCAGCAACAGCGCCGTCAACATCGCCAATGGCGTCACCCTGACAATCGGGGACAGCAATAATTTGAACTCGACGCTGCCGAGCAAGATTACGGGTACCGGAACCGGCTCGCTGGTGAAGGCAGGTACCGGACTTCTCGACATCTCCAGCAGCGGTGGTGCGAGTTTCGGCAGCGGCGGCACCGTCTCGGTCAATGCCGGCGCGCTGCGTATCGGCAACGGCGTCTTTGGCGCCACCGCGACCACGCCGATCAACGTCGCCTCCGGCGCCGAGCTGCAATATTCCGGCAACTTCGGCTCGATGTTCAACGATCCGATCCAGGGCGCCGGCGTCTTCCATCTGGTGGGCGGCACGGTCCAGCTCACCGGCACGAACACCTATACGGGCGGCACCGTCATCGAGGTCGGCGCCATTCTGGATGTCACCACCGCCAATCTGCCGGCCAATGCGGTCATCACCAATGCGGGCGGCACATTGCTGTTCGACCAGTCCACGAACGGAACGCTTTGCCGGCGTCATGAGCGACGGCCGGCAGTCGGGTGGCCCCAACAATCCCAACGACATGTCCTGCACGCTGGTCTCCTGCAGCGGTCCGACCCTGTCGGGCACGTTGATCAAGGACGACAGCACGACCGGCAAGGGCGGCAATGTCACGCTCGCCAGCGTTCAGGCCTATAGCGGCTTGACCTATATCGAGGCCGGCACGCTCACGCTCGGCGCGGTCGATACGATCAAGAGCAGCGCCGGCGTCGTCCTCGGCCGCGTCGGCGGCGCGGTCTGCAACCCCTCGCCTTGCCCGACGACGCCCACGGCGATCCTGGCGCTCGGCGCCAACAACACGATCAGCGGTCTCGCCGACGATCCGGCGAACACCACCCAGGTCCAGCTCAACGGCAACCGGCTGACGGTGGCGCCGATCACGGGATCGACGTGGACCTATGCGGGCTCGATCGTCGACGGCTCGGCCGCGGGCGGCAGCCTCGTGCTCAACGGCCCCGGCACTCTCGTCCTCACCGGCACCAGCACCTATACGGGCGCGACCGCGATCAACGGCGGCATGCTCGAGGTCAACGGCGCGATCACCAGCTCGTCGAGCGTCGCGGTGAATTCCGGCGGCACCTTGTCGGGCAACGGCACCGTCGATCCCCCGGCCGTGACCATCTTCTCGGGCGGCACGTTCGCGCCCGGACTGCCCGGCGTAGCCGGCAGCTCGATGACGATCTCCGGCAATCTCGCATTCATGTCGGGCGCGCTCTATGTGGTGACGCTCAATTCGTCGACGTCGAGCTTCGCCAATGTCACCGGCACCGCCGCGCTCGCCGGCAACGTGCTCGCCATGGTCCAGCCCGGCACCAATCCGCTGCGGTCGTATACGATCCTGACATCGTCGGGGCTCGGCGGCACCACCTTCGCGGGGGTCAGCGCTCCCAATCCGAACTTCAGCGCCAGCCTGAGCTACACCACCACCAACGTGCTGCTGAATATCTCCGCCGCTTTGGGCAACGGCATCCCGCTCAACGGAAACGAGTTCAACGTCGCCGGCGGGATCAACAATTTCTTCAACCGCGGCGGCACCCTGCCGGCGAATTTCCTCAATCTCTTCAACCTCACCGGCGCCAGCCTGGCGAATTCGCTCGCGCAGCTCTCCGGCGAGATCGGCACCACGGCGATTACCGCCGGGCTCGAACTCGAACTCGCAGTTCCTCGATCTCTTGTTTGATCCCAACGGCGGCTCGGACGGCATGGGGGCGCACGCGATGGGATTTGCGCCCGAGCGCGAAGCGCCGGACGTGCCCGACGTGCTCCTGGGCTACACGAAGGCCATCACCAAGGCTCCCGCCGCGCCGCTCTTCGACGATCGCTGGAGCGTCTGGGGCGGTGGCTTCGGCGGCCAGAGCATCGCTTCGGGCGATCCTGTCGCCGGCAGCAATGGCATTAATGTCCGCAATGCCGGCTTCTCCACCGGGTTCGATCGCCACCTCACCCCCGACAGCATGATCGGCTTTGCGGTGGCGGGCAGCGGCACCAATTTCTCGCTGGCGAACGGCCTGGGCAGCGGCAGGGGCGACATCCTCCAGGCGGCCGCCTATGGGTCGACCCGGATCGATCAATTCTATGTGTCGGCAGCGGGCCTGTTCAGCGGTGACCAGCTCTCGACCTCGCGTGCGATCATGCCGGCTGGAACGATGGACCAGCTGACCGCGAAGTTCAACGCCTACGGGCTCGGCGGCCGGGTCGAAGCGGGCCGCCGGTTCACGGTCATGCCCGGTTTCGGCGTGACGCCGTACGCGGCCCTGCAAGGGCAATCCTTGTGGACGCCCTCCTACACCGAAACCTCCGCCTTCGGCTCCGGCTTTGCCTTGAGCTACGCATCGCAGACCACCGGCCGGCTGCGCAGCGAGCTCGGCGGCGGCATCGACAGCCGTTACCTTGCGACCAGCGGACAGATCCTGACCTTCTATGCCCGCGCCGCCTGGGGTTACGAATATCTGCGCAGCACGACGGCCAACGTCGCCTTCCTGGCGCTTCCGGGATCGGGCTTCTCGGTGCAAGGCGCGCTGCCTCCCACCAACGCCGCGATCGCCAAGCTCGGCTCCGTCCTGACCCTCCCCAACGGCATCTCGTTACTCACCAAGTTCGAAGGCGAGTTCGGCAACGGCTCGACCACCTACGGGGCGACCGGCACGGTGCGATATACCTGGTAAGCGCCAGCGAATAACCGCCGTCCCCGTTTCACTTACCGCCCCACCGGCACAGCCGAAGCGGTGCCGCATTCTCCACCTCCCCCTGCAAGGGGGAGGTCGGATCGCGTAGCGATCCGGGTGGGGGTCCCGCCACAAGCGCCGAATTCTGCGGAGAGACGAGACCCCCATCCGGCGCCGGAGCCTGTCATCGGGCCGGCCAGAGGCCGGACCCGTTGGGCACCCTCCCCCTTTCAGGGGGAGGTTCGGCACCGCCGTGCCTAAGAACAAAATTCAAATGCGATAGCCCTGCCAACAAGGGCGAGGTGAGCATTCCCAGTGCTTGTCGCGCCCTGACTTAGCCGCCGGTGGGTATTGTCGCCGGGCGCCGGGGCGAGCCGGCGATGATCTTCATTCCCGCTTCGCATGCCATACTCGCGGTTGATTTGCGGAGGCGGCGAAAACGTGATCACCTCAAGCCTTTTCAAGCGTGGGCTGCGCGCGAGCCCGCAGGGCGGGTCGGGGCGCGCGGGCGGCGGCCTGCTGTTGCCGCCGCTCCTGCTTCTGGCCGCGCTCATGTTCGCGGCGGTGGCCTATATCGTCTATGTGCTGTGGCCGCGCTGGCCGGGGATGCCGGTGGCGCTCGACGCGCCGGAGCTTCCCATCACCATCGGCGGCGTTGCCTTCAACGTGCCCCCGGCGGCGGTCCGCGTCGGCGTCCAGCGGCGGCCGGGCGCGCTGGAGCGCATCGATCTCGCATTCATGTGGCCCTCGCTGCAGCCGGCGACCGCAGCGCCCAAGCCGGCACCGCCGGCGGCCGGGTCGGCGCCCGGGACCGCGCTCACGCTCGATCGCATCTTCGTCACCATCGCGGCTGCGGGCGACGAGATGGCACCGGAGGAGCGGCTGCGGACCATCTATCCGCGCTATGCCGCCACCGAGCCGGTTTCCGGTCCGAACGGTCTTGCGGTGCTCGCGTTCAAGGAAGGGACGCCCTATCAGGGCGAGGATCTGATCTACGATGCGACGGCGCCGGATAATTTTCTGGTCCGTTGCACGCGCGACGGTCCGGGCGCGACACCGGGCACCTGCCTGTACGAACGCCGCATCGAGGATGCAGCCGACCTCGTGGCCCGCTTCCCGCGCGACTGGCTCGGCGAGTGGCAGACGGTCGCCGGCAATATCGATCTGCTGATCAGGGGCTTGCGGCCGGCCTCGCCCGCCGCAACCGCCGCGCCTTGAGACTCACTCCAAATCGGCCGCCAGGATCGCCATCTGGAAATTGTAGGAGCGCTCATTGTCCTCGTCATCGATAAAGAGCACGCCCACGAACTCCTCGCCGATATAGACTTCGGCGGAGTTGTCTTTTTTGGGCCGCGGCACGACGCGGATGCGAGCATTGCCGAACAGCCGTTTGAGATAGGCGTCGAGCTTTCTGACCTCCTGAACGTCCACCGGATATTCCTTTCCGCTCAAATGTCCATGCCGTGAAAAATCTGGTCCATCGAGCGCGACGGCTCGGGGCAACCAGCCTCGCCGATGACCTTCGCCGGCACGCCGGCGACCGTGGTATTGTGCGGCACCGATTTGAGCACGACCGAGCCGGCGGCCACCCGTGCGCAATGGCCGATCTCGATATTGCCGATGATCTTGGCGCCGGCCCCGAGCATGACGCCATGGCGGATCTTCGGATGCCGATCGCCCTCTTCCTTGCCGGTGCCGCCGAGCGTGACGCCATGCAGGATCGATACGTCGTCCTCGATCACCGCGGTTTCGCCCACCACCAGCCCGGTGGCATGATCGAGGAAGATGCCGCGGCCGATCGGCGCCGCCGGATGGATGTCGGTCTGGAACACCGAGGATGAACGGCTCTGCAGGTAATAGGCGAAGTCCTTGCGGCCCTTCTGCCAAAGCCAGTGCGCCAGCCGGTGGGTTTGGATGGCGTGGAAGCCCTTGAAATAGAGCACCGGCTCGATGCAGCGGTCGGCGGCCGGATCGCGGTCGACGGTGGCCACGATGTCGACCCGGAAGGTGGCGGCGAGCGAGGGGTCGCCCTCCAGGGCGTCCTCATAGGCTTGCCGGATCAATTCCGCCGAAACGTCGGGATGATCGAGCCGCTGGGCAATGCGGTGGACCACCGCCGCCTCCAGCTTGTCGTGGTGGAGGATGGTCGAAAAGATGAATGTCGCAAGCTCCGGCTCGCGCCGCACCAATTCCTCGGCCTCGCGCCGGATGCGCGCCCATACCGGGTCCACCTGGTCGAGGGCGCTCCTGGCTTTGTCTTGCTGCCGGATCTGATGCTGGGCCATGGCCCTCTCCCGCGACTGGTTACGCCCGTCGACCGTCTGGCTAGCGGCCGCCTTAACTACAGGTGCGACGGCTTGGCGTCCATATAGGGCCAAATGCGCGTCCCACCAATGGGTTTGGTCTTGAGCCGCCCTTGATCCCCGGTTGCGCCCGAATCACGGCCGCGCGGCGAGGAAGCGCAAGACGCCCTGCTTGAACACCTTGTCTCCAACCGCCGTCATATGGTCTCGCCCGGGAATCTCGAGCGCCTCTCCGGCCGGCAGGAGGGTCGCGAGCCCAGCCGCGGAGCCGCCGACCGCATCCTGGCTCCCGACCGCGACCAGCGCCGGCACCCGGATGGTGGCGAGCTGTTCGCGCGTGAGCGTCTGGCGCGAGCCGCGGATGCAGGCGGCAAGCGCCCGCAGGTCGGACTTGGTCTGCTCGGCAAAAGCCCGGAACATGCGCGCCTGCGGATCGCTCACCGCGGACAGCGAAGGCGCTTCGAGCGCTTCGGCGACGTCGTCGGGAACCCCAATGCCGTCAACGAGATGGCCGCCGAGGCCGCCGAAAATGGCGCTGCGCAGCCGCTGCGGCGCTTGCAACGCGAGGAACGCTGTGATTCGCGCCCCCATGGAATAGCCCATCACGTCGGCGCGGCTCAGCCCAAGATGATCGAGGAGCGCAGCCACGTCCCCCGCCATGGCGACGCTGTGATAGGCGGCCGGATCGTAAAGCTTGGTGGAGGCACCGTGGCCGCGATTGTCGAGCGCGATGACGCGCCGCCCCGCATCCTTGAGAAACTTGACCCAGCCCGGCTGGACCCAGTTCACCGTGGCGTTCGAGGCAAAGCCGTGAACCAGCACGATGGGCTCGCCATCGCCCTCGTCCAGGAACGCGATCTCAACATCCTCGTGCCGGAAGCGCTCCACGGACGGCCGTCATGCCGCCGCGAGCGCCGCTGCCCGCTGGGCCGCAGCACGCGCCTTGCGGCGCCGGATCCAGCGCTCGGTCGCGCGCTCGGCGGCGCGCTTACATGAGGAGCAGAAGCCGAACAGGGTCATGACCGCGGCCAGCATCCAGGAGAACAGATTGAACACGCTCGCGGTCAGCAGGATCGCCGCCCGCCCGCCAAGCTTGAGCACCGCGCGGGTCTTGCCCCCATAGCGTTCGGCCAGCCGGGCGATGCGCGACATGTCGCGCGGTCCCTCGGCGATCGCAAGGCCGTCGAGCGCGGCTTGCGTCCCCGCCTTGGCCTGCACGCGGCCGACATCGCCGGCGACCCGGAACAAATCCTCCACCTTCTCCACCTTGACCGCCTCGCGCGCGGCCCGCACGGCAATGACCGGTCCCGCAACGCCGGCGCCGCCGATGGCGCGCCCGAATGCTCCCCAGTCGAGGACCTCGCGCAGCGAGCGTCCGACCCATTCGCCCATGCGGGCACTCAAACGCCCGGTCGCCCGCGCCGCCTTGACGACCGAAAGGCCGAGCCGCACCGGCGCCCCCACCCCGACCGTGGCATAGGTGCCGGCCGTGATGGCAAGGCCGGTGCAGGCCAAGCCCAGAATGAGCTCGTCCGTGGGCTGGCCGGTGGCGAGGCGCGTCCCTTCGCGCACGGCATCGCGGATGTCGCCGAACACGAACAGGTCGCCGACGGCGGTGCCTGCCAGCCCGGCCATATCGGCAGGCTCGCCGGTTACCAGACCCTGCGCAAAGCTTCCGATCGCATGTCCGGCGCTCGACGCGGCCGCCTGCGCGGCCTGCACCCGCTCGGCCAGACCGGGGTCGACCGCCACGTTCCGGTCGTGCGCCAGATCGAGGAAGCTCGCCGCAAGGTCGGCATCGCCGCCACCCAGCGCGGCTTCGATCTCGCGCTGGGCGGTGCCGGCATCGAATGAAAGATCGAGCATGTGATCCGCCAAAGCGGGCGGATCGTCCTGCAGCGATACCAACGTTCCAGCCTCGAGGCCGGCCGGAACGGTCAAAAGCCCGATCATCGCGCAGCCGAGCGCCCAAGCAAGCGGGGAGCCGAGCCCCGGCCCGTCATTCCGTCTGCCGTTGGTCGCGAGCCGTGTCATGAGCGCAGCGATTACCTCAAGGAGGGTGGCGACAATAAGCCCAGGCGCCCCCCAATGGCGCATTATATATGCGAAACCGGTTACCGGTATCGCGCCTGCCTCAAGTGGAGATCGCCGGCAGGCGGCGAAAGCCCGTCGGGCTTGAATTAGCAGAAAGCGGGCGCAAAAGAGCTTCGGCGCGCCAAGGGCGGCCTAGGAATTGGCAACCCGGGTCGTTATGGTGCGGCGCCATAGCGGGACAGTCGTTGGGCCGCGTCGAGGAGCCACATGGCGGAGCATATTATTCCCCATTTCCACAACACTCCGGGGGTGCCGGTGATCGAGATCGGCGCTACTGAATTCATGTGCGTGGGAGAGAAGCCGCCCTTCGATCATCCGCATGTCTTCATCGATATGGGCGATGCGAGCGAAGCCATCTGTCCCTATTGCTCGACGCTGTTCCGCCACGACCCCCGGCTCGATCCCCACGCGGCCAGACCGGCCGAGTGCGCCCTGATGGAACCGCTGACGGCGTGATCCGGGCACGGCGAGGGAGGAGGACTTGGCTTCCTCGCGCACGGTGGTCATCGCGGGAGCAGGAATCGGCGGCCTTACGGCGGCGCTGACGATCGCCCGCCACGGCTATCGGGTGGTCCTGCTAGAGCAGGCCGAGCGGCTGGAGGAGACCGGCGCCGGCATTCAGCTCTCGCCCAACGCTTCGCGTGTCTTGATCGGGCTCGGCCTGGGCGAGCGCCTGGCGCCCTACGTTGCGTCGCCGCAGGAGCTCATCGTGGCCAACGCCCGCAGCGGGCGGGTGCTCGCGCGCGCGCCGCTCGGCGCCACGGCCGAGCAACGCTATGGGGCGCCCTATTGGGTCATCCACCGCGGCGACCTGCAGTCCGTGCTGCTCGAGGCGGTGCATGCCAATCCCGACATCGTGCTTCGCTTGGGTTCCCGGGTCGACGACTTCGCCACCCACAGCAATGGCCTGACGGTGGCGGCCCATTCGCGACACGAGACGGTCGAGGAGCACAGCCTCGCCCTGGTCGGTGCCGACGGCTTGTGGTCGCGGCTGCGCAGCCGTCTCGGCCATGGCCAGACGCCCCGCTTTGCCGGCCAGGCGGCCTGGCGCGCGCTGGTGCCCGCCGAGGCGGTCGCGTGCGAATTGAGCATACCCACGGTCAATCTTTGGTTCGGCCGCGACGGCCACGTGGTCTATTACCCGGTCCGCGGCGGGCGCCTGATCAACGTTGTCGCCATCATGCAAGACGACTGGCGCGAACCGGGCTGGAGCGCGCCCGGCGAACGCACCGAGCTCCTTGCCCGCTTTCGCGACGGCGCCTGGCGAGGCCCGCCGCGCGACATTGTGTACGCCGCCGAGCGCTGGCTCAAATGGGCGCTGTTCGACACCGCCCCGCTCTCGTATTGGGGGCGCGGGCCGGTGACCCTGCTGGGCGACGCGGCGCATCCCATGCTGCCCTATCTGGCGCAAGGCGCCGCCATGGCGATCGAGGACGCTGCCGAGCTCGGCCAGTGCATGGCAGGCGTCGGGCAGACAAGCAGCGACCTCGCCGGGGCGATGCGCCGCTACGAGCGGCGCCGCCTGGCACGCACCGCGCAAGCGCAACGCGAGGCGCGTCGCAACGGCGCCATCTACCACATGAGCCCGGTGGCAGGCTTCATGCGCACGCTGGCGATTGCCGCCATGGGCGGCGAGCGGCTGATCTCGCGCTACGATTGGCTGTACCGCTGGACGCCCGCCTGAGCCCCTTGGTGATGGCGTTCGGTCGTCAGCGGATGGCGGTGTTGCTGCGCCAAGCCGGGTCTTGCGCACAGTTCTTGCTGCGGGCGGTGGATTGCAGCATTTCCACCTCCTCGTTGGCGGCGACATAGTCGGCCTTGTAGGCGACGAAGCCGATTGCCGCCCCGCCGGTACTCTGATCGGCCCGCTCCATCAGCGACTTCAATTCCTGCATACGCGTCGACCAGCTCTTCAACTGGGCGGCAATCTGGTCGCAAGGGTAGAAGTCATATTTTCCGGGATCGGCAAAGAACGAGAAACCACTGTCGCTGCTCGACGAACAGGCCGCCAACATGGCGCCCGCCAGGACGATTCCCGTGCGGACGGCCGCAAGCAGCGCGGCGCGAGCCGCGCGCCGCCCGGCGCCTGCGACCGGCTTGGCCCGCGGCCTACGGCGGAGTTCCGCAAACCTGTCCGGCATGGAGACGCAACCCCGATATGACCGCCGCCCGCGCGCAAGCCGCAAGGCATTCGGTGCGGTCGCGGCTGCTTTTGCCGGGTAAATGTGCCGATATTGCGCCGCTCACATCGCCACGGAAAACGAATCCGCGCGCGCCATGGCCCAGGCATCACGGAACCGCGGATCGACGGTTCCCTCGATGAGCTCGCCCGGCCGCAATGCCGGATAGAGATCGGCGAAGGTCAGGACCTCGCGGGCCGAGACCCGGCGGCAGAAGTGAACCGGCCGGAATTGGTCGGGATGCTCGAGCCCGGCGGCGGCGGTGAGCTCGGCCAGCGCGTGCAGGGTTGAGCGATGGAAATTGTAGACGCGCTCAAGCTTGTCGGGAACGATCAGCGCGCGACTGCGCGTGGGGTCCTGGGTGGAGACACCGGTGGGGCAGCAATCGGTGTGGCAGCTGAGCGACTGGATGCAGCCGAGCGAGAACATGAAGGCACGGGCCGCGTTGCACCAGTCGGCGCCCAGCGCAACCGCGCGCGCGATGTCGAAGGCGGTGGCGATCTTGCCGGCGGCACCGATGCGCACGCGCTCGCGCACCCCGATGCCGACCAGCGCATTGTGCACGAAGCTCAATCCCTCGCGCATCGGCATGCCGATATGATCCATGAATTCGAGCGGTGCCGCACCGGTCCCGCCCTCGGTGCCGTCCACCACCACGAAATCGGGACACAGGCCGGTCTCCAGGATCGCCTTGCAGACCGCGAGAAACTCCCATGGGTGGCCGACGCAGAGCTTGAATCCGACCGGCTTGCCGCCGCAGGCGCCGCGCATGTCCTCGATCAGGCGCAGCAGCCCGATCGGGGTCGTGAAGGCGCTGTGGCGGGAGGGCGAGATGCAGTCCTGCCCGGCCGGCACGCCCCGGATGGCGGCAATTTCAGGGGTCACCTTGGCGGCCGGCAAAACCCCGCCATGGCCGGGCTTGGCGCCCTGGCTGATCTTGATCTCGATCATCTTGATCTGCTCGGCGGCGGCCACCGCCGCGAACTTCTCGATGCTGAAGGAGCCGTCCGCATTGCGGCAGCCGAAATAGCCCGATCCGATTTCCCAGATGATGTCGCCGCCGTTCTCGCGGTGATACGGGCTAAAGCCGCCCTCGCCGGTATCGTGGGCAAAGCCGCCCTTCTTGGCTCCTCCGTTCAGGGCCCGGATGGCGTTCGGGCTGAGCGCGCCGAAGCTCATGGCCGAGATGTTGAAGACCGAGGCCGAATAGGGCCTGGCGCAATTCGGTCCGCCGACCGTGAGACGGAACGGCTCGACGGCGACCGGCTTGGGAGCGATCGAATGGCGCAACCATTCGAAACCATCGCCATAGACGTCGTTCTGGGTTCCGAACGGGCGCTTGTCGAGGGCCATCTTGGCGCGCTGATAGACGACGGCGCGCTGGTCGCGGCTGAACGGCATGCCGTCCTTCTCGCTCTCGAAGAAGTATTGCCGCATTTCCGGCCTGATCTCTTCCAACAGGAAGCGCAGATGCGCCGAGATCGGGTAGTTGCGCAGCACCGCATGTCGCGTCTGAACGAGATCGCGGATGCCCAGCAGCGAAAGCCCTCCGAACAGCAGGATCGGGACCGACAAGGGCGCGAGCCAACCGCTCTGCGCCAGCGCAGCGCCGACGCACGCGGCGGTCGCCGCAATGCACAAGGTCAAGACGATGAAACGCGCGGAGAAAGGAAGGGCCAGCGCTCGCATGGAGACCTCGGGGCGGACCATGGCGGCCTCAAATCGGCTTCAGCCGCGCCAGGGGGAGAAATGCTCCGAATTTGTTAATTTCTCATATTGGACTGTTGAATTTCGCGACCGGATATTCGTGCCGTTGGGGGCGCTGGCCGGCGGGCGCTCGCTTGATGGGCCGACCCATCAGCACATTTGTGCGCGTCGCGCGCGACACTAATATGACTTGGAAGCCGTGCAGGTTCCGGCGCCCGCAATCCTGATTTGCTGCACCGCAATCCGATCATCGCCGGCCCCCGAGCCCGCCATGACAAGAGACCGCGCACATTGTCGCGAGTAGCGCAGCGGCATGACAATTCGGCTTGCCCAAAGCGCGTAAACCCGCACAATGGCCGGGATCAACAAGAAGAAACCTTGCCGGGAGGAAGGCATAATGCCGCAAAGCGAACAAACGCGAGCCAGCTATGGCCGGTGGTACGTTTTGGGGCTGATATGCCTCATGTATCTCATTACCTATCTCGACCGCGTCAACATCTCGACGGCGGCGCCGGAGATCAGCAAGGAATTCGGTTTCGATAAGATCACCCTGGGGGTCATCTTCAGCGCCTTCGTGTGGGCCTATGCCATCTTTCAGGTTCCCGGCGGTTGGCTGAGCGACCGGTTCGGCGCCCGGCCGGTCTTGGCGACGATCGTCGCCTACTGGTCGGTCATGACCGCGGCAACCGCTTTGGCGACCGGCTGGGTCTCATTCGTCTTCATTCGGTTTCTTTTCGGTGCCGGCGAGGCCGGTGCGTTCCCGGGCGCCACCCGCGCCATGCAGCTTTGGTACCCGCGCCGCGAGCGCGGGCTTGTGCAAGGACTGACCCACAGCGCGAGCCGGCTCGGAGCCGCCATCGCGCCCCCGATCGTGGTCTTGATCATCACCACGCTCGGCTGGCGGTCGGTGTTCTATATCTGCGGGGCGGCCGGTCTGGTCTGGTCGGTCTGGTGGTACCTGAGCTACCGCAACCTGCCCGAAGAGCACGGCCTGGTGAACCGCGCTGAATTGCAGCAAATCCGCGGCCTGGACGAGAGGGGCGAGATCAACCTGGCGGCGATCGAAAGAGAGGGCGCCAATGTGCCCTGGGGAACGCTGCTGCGCTCGCCCAACATGTGGGCGATCATGTGCGGGTATTTCACCTACGTCTATTCGCTCTACATCTTCCTGACCTGGTTGCCGTCATATCTGGTGGATTACCGGCATTTTACCTTGCTCAAGGTCGGCTTCCTCGCGTCGCTGCCGCTCCTCGCCGGCGTGGTCGGCGATACTGTCGGCGGCGTGGCGACCGACTGGCTTTTGAAGAAGACCAAGAGTGCCAGGCTCGCTCGGCGTTCGGTCGCCATCGTCGGCCTCCTCGGCTGCGCGACCTGCATCGTGCCTGCGGCGCTGACGGATGATCCCTACACCGCCGTCTATTGCTTGACCGGCGCCGGCTTCTTCCTCGAATGCACGATCGGGCCGTCCTGGTCGGTGCCCATGGATTGCGGCGGCAAGTATTCGGGAACGGTCTCCGGGATGATGAACATGGCGGGCAATATCGGCGGCGCGCTGTCGCCGCTGGTGTTCGGGATTTTCTTCCAGTACGGGAATTGGCAAGCGCCGTTTATCCTGGCCGCCGTCTTGCTGGTCGCCGGCGCCGCGGTGTGGGCTTTCTGGATTGATCCGGACCAGTCGGTGGTCGAGCGGCACCCTATGCCGGTCCCGGTGCCTGCCGCCGCCGAATAACGCCCGCGCTCCGCGATCCGACGGCAGCCCTTATTCTGGTGTCTTGGCACCGTCGGCGTTCGATGCGGCGTACAACGAGGCGTGGGATGCATTGAGCAAGCCCGCATCGCTGGATGGCCGGGTAGAGCCGATCCAGGCGTCATTGGGCTTCCACTTGTGCATTTGCCCGCAAGCCGGGCAGCGCAACGGCACGGCGACGCAGGGCAGGCTTTTCAGCAGAACCCATTCGGTCTTGAGGCCGGTCGGAACCGGAGCGCCCGTGCGCGGACACTGAACGAAAATATCAGCCAATTCCGAGCTCCCACGATGATCGGTGACACGCGATGATCGGATGACAAGACCCGGTCGAACGCCGAGCACGCAATCGTACGCAAATCGAGCCTGGATCCCGCTTCAAACAAATCGCGCTTGCGCCGCCCGCACCCGATATGACGTTCGACGGTATGATTCCTGGCCGGACGGCAGCGGGACCCGAATGTCAGAATTTCGGGCCGATTCGCCGTCAAAGCGGCGCGGGAGTCCAGCGAAATTTTCAGGCCGGTGGATAACTCGCGCGGTTCGAGCGCGGCGGCGAGCCCGATCGAGGGCGCGCCGGCGAGCCGGCGTGCAAAAAACGCCGCCGACCGTCATCGCGGAGTCATCTGACCGTTATAGAAAAAAGAGTCTTATCGCACAGCTCTTGCGGCGCGCAACGTGGATCGGCCCCATCCCATGGCTTGGTCTGAACACACGACGAAAGCCTTCGACTCGGATCTGCAGGACCTCGCCCGAACCACGGCGGAGATGGGCGGGCTTGCGGAACGGCAGATCGCCGAGGCGATCGAGGCATTGACCACCCGCGACAGCGAGCGCGCTTGGCGCGTGATCGCCGCCGACGCGATGATCGACAACGTGCAGCGCGCCATCGAGGAGCGCGCCATCGAGACGATCGCGCGGCGCCAGCCGGTGGCCGTGGATTTGCGGCAGGTCGTCGGGATCCTGCGCATTGCCAACGAGCTCGAGCGCATCGGCGACCTCGCCAAGAATATCAGCAAGCGCATCATCGCCATCAATGGCGAAGACATGCCGCGCCGGTCGCTGCGCGGCGTCAGCCACATGGCCAATCTGATGCTGGCTCAGCTGCGTGACGTTCTCGACAGCTTCGCGCGCCGCGATGCCGCCAAGGCGATCGACGTGTGGACGCGCGACCAGGATGTGGACCGCCTCTATACGTCCCTGTTCCGCGAGCTGCTCGTTCACATGATGGAAAACCCCATCACCGTGACCTTCGGGATTCACCTGCTGTTCTGCACCAAGAATCTCGAGCGCATGGGCGACCACGCGACCAATATCGCGGAAGCCGTCTATTACATGGTCAACGGGCAATCGCTGCTGCGCGAGCGGCCGAAGGCCGACGTCACCAGCATGCTCACCGGGGTCCTCGGCCAAGCCTCGATGAGCCAAGTCTGACGTACAAGCCCGACCTACAAGCCCGACGGGCCTTGCCAAGCCGCTTCGATCCAAGTGCAATGAGCCCATGCGGCACCCGACACCCGCGCGCACGGCCGATGCGAGCTGGCCGACGTGCTAGGCTGGCAGAGCTTTGTCCGCAGCCGCGAGCGCCGGCTCGCGGCCGCCGGCGGCCCGGTCAAATTCGCCGGCGAGGCATCGGTCGGCCTTGAATTTCTCGATTCCGGGAGCGCCGCGGAAGATCTGCCGCGATTGCTGGCCGGCGTGCGCACCGCGCTGGGCGAGGCCGAGGCCTATTTTACCAGTAGCAAACCGCCAAGCTTCCGCCGCCAGGGATCCATGCTCGCTTTCGACAGCCCCTCCGGCGGGGACGGGCCGAACAGCCTCGCGCGCGCGCAGATCTATGAAGCCAGCAGCCGCCGTCGCGCCGTCGTGCTGCTGCCCTATTGGAATGCATCACGGCAAGACTGCAAGCCGTTTGGCACGCTGCTCGCCCGCTGCGGGGTGACCTGCGTCCAGCTCAGCCTGCCCTATCACGACGAACGCCAGACCCCCGGCGTCGGCTTCGCGCGCGAGCTCGCTTGCGAAAATCTCGGACTGACCATCCGGGCCAACCGGCAGGCCGTGCTTGATGCGCGCGCTTGCCTGGCTTGGCTCGAGCAGGAAGGCTACCAGCGCATCGGCATCGTAGGCGTGAGCATCGGCGCCTCGATCGCCTCGATCGTCGCCGCCGTCGATGATCACGTGCGCGCCGCCGCCTTGCTGCTGATGGCCGACGACTTCGCCAAGGTGGTCTGGACCGGCAGCGCAACGCGCCATGTCCGGCTCAGCCTCGAGCGCCGGTTCTCCCGCGACGAGGTGCGCTCGGCCTGGTCCATCATCAGCCCGGCGAGCCATGCGGCTCGCTTGAGCGCGCGCCTTGACCGGCTTTTGATCGTCTCGGGCGAGCTCGATACCGTGTTCCTGCCCGAGCTCACGCGCGCCTATGTCGAACGGCTGCGCAGCCTGGGCCTCTGCCCGGCCTGGATACGATATGGCTGCGGGCACTATACGTTGGCGCTGCCGTTTTATGCGGCACCCTGCTTCGTGCGCACCCTCGCCCATTTGCGGGCCAGCCTGTGAGGGCGGTGCTCTGGCAGCCAAGCGCGACGCCTCTTGCGCCGACGTGGGCGGTATGGGGCTGTGGATAAGCTGCCGGTCGCCGGCCCAAAGTCTGGCAGACCAGCCCGATGCTCAAGAAGTCTGGCAAAGATGTACCGCAAGTAATTCAAAAGTGAGGTATTTCGTCGCGGTCAGGGCGCCCTGAAGCCGCGCCGACCCCCGTGGGGATTGCATCGGCGAATTCACCGATCGACCGCGGAGATCGAGCCATGCTTGTCCTGCGCGCCAATGAAGTGTCGGCCAAGGGCGCAAAAATATCCCGAAATTCCGCAACCATTGCTTTCGATCGTATCGCCCCGATGAGCTCAACCTGCGGCCTCGGCCTATTCCCCGCAGAGGTCGCAGAGCGCGGTCCGGGCGGCTGCGGCGCAGCAGGGCAACCGGGTTAAGGATGGCGTGTGGGCAAGTCGCCGCCCGCGCTTGCCAGCTTGCATCGGAAATGCATTTCCCTATAATCCCTTCGGCCTAATTGTGGATCCTCAAAACACCAAGCGGCCTAAGCATCGGAACCACGGCATATCAAACACCAACCATCACGCTCTTGAGCAGGAGCGTGCAATGTAACGGGAGGGGCAGTCATGAGACTCGCTACCAAATCTAGCTCGCGTACAAAGTTCATCGCAGTGGCCGGCGCTTTGCTCGCCAGCACCGCACTCGTCGGCGTCGCTCTGGCGGACTATACCGGATACCGGGTGACGAAAGTCATCCCTCTGCCGGGCAAGAACCCGCGCTGGGACCACGTCTCGGTCGACCCCGCGAACCGCAACGTGTTCATCGGCCGGCGCGACCTGGGCGTCTGGGTCTACAACATCAATTCCGGCAAGGTCAGCCAGATCGAGCAGACCAAGGGCACCAACGGGGCCGCCGTCGCGTCCGAGCTCGGTGTCGGCCTGAGCGACAACGGCACCTTCGACAGCGTCACGGTCTTCGATCTCAAGACCCTGGCGGTGAAGTCGACCATCAAGGTGATGAACGACACCGATGGAGTCGGCTGGGAGCCGGCGACCAAGACCGCCTATACCAACAACGGCGATTCCGGCTCGATCACCCTGTTCGACCCGGCGACCGGCAAGGTCGGCGAGACGATCGCTTTGAACAACACCAAGCATCCTGAATTCTTCGGTGCCGACGGCAAGGGCCGCGTCTTCGTCAACCTGCAGGATCAGAACAAGATCGCGGTCGTCGACTTCAAGGCCAAGAAGCTGGCAACGATCTGGCCGGTCGATTGCCAGGCTCCGACCGGTATGGTCTACGAGGAAAAGAGCGACCGGCTCTTTGTGTCCTGCCGGGGCGCCAAGCCGGTCATGGCGGTGGTCGACCCCAACAGCGGAAAGACGATCACGACGATTCCAATCGGGACCAACACTGACGCGGTGCTGTGGAATCCGGTCGAGAAGCTCGTGATGTCGCCGAACGGCACGGCAGGAACCCTGTCGGTCATCAAGCAGGACAATCCCGACACCTATCACCTGGTCGAGACGGTCTCGACCCGCGTCAATGCGCGGACCGGGACGGTCGATCCGAAGACCGGCACCGTCTTCCTGGTGGCGCCCGAATTGACCGCGCCGGCAGCGCCGGAAGGTGGCGGCAAGGCTCCGCCCCCGAAGTACATCTCGGACACGTTCTCGATCATCCAGATCGAGCGCGGACAGCTCGACTAAGACGATCGAAGGCCCGCTCGCGAACGCGAGCGGGCTTTCGTCGGTGCCGAATCCGGTGCCGATCCCTCAGCCTGAAGCCGAGCGGGATTGCGTGAGCATCCGACCGGCGAGCTGTTGATCGGCAGTCTGCTCCGTGGGGGGGCTTTTTGGCTGGCGTCAGGTCGCATTCGAGCCGTAAAAGTGGGATACATCACAGCTCGAAGTGACATTTTGATTACACCTGCGGCCAAAATGTAAAGCGCACGCGCTGACTCCTGGACTCACGTTGCCAGACCGGTACGGTACCGTTTTGCCTTTCAACGAGCTGTTGAAGGGCGAATCACCTATCGTTGCGGAGCGGTGGACATGGGGCTAGCGGGGGCAACTGTATTCAGCCGAGCATTGCGCTGGTGCTGCGTGGGCGCGGCGGGGCTCACGCTCGCCGCCTGCGCGAGCTACCAATCGCTGCCGCTGGGAACGCACGCGCACCTGAAGCAGAAGCTGTCCGAGCTTGTGCATACCGGCGTCCGAATCGACCAGCCGCTGAGCGTCTACGACGTCGCGGTGCTGGCGGTGGAGAACAATCCCGACCTGCTGGCGACGCGGACGCAGCGCGGCGTAGCCCGGGCGCAGGTCTTGGAAGCCGGCCTGCTGCCGAATCCTTCCGTCAGCGCCAGCTACCTGTTCCTTCTCAACCCCAATGCCGCGGCCGGCGTCCTTTTTGATGCGGTTACCGCCAGCGTGACGCAGGACATCCAGAAGACCATTACGATGAAGGGTCGGCTGCGCACCGCTCAGGCGGCCGCCCTCCAGGTCGATGCCAGCGTGCTTTGGGAGGAATGGCAGCTGATCGGCAAAGCGCGCCTTGCGGTCTTCGACATCATCCAGGACGAGAAGCTGCAAAAGGTCCTCACCGCCTATCGCGACACGCTCAAGGACCGCTTCGAGCGCGGGCGGCGCGCCTTGGGCCAGGGCAACGTCACCTTGGCAACCGTGGCACCGGATCTGGCGGCGATCAGCGATACCCAAAAGGCTCTCTTCGATCTCGAGCGCGACCTCGACACCCACCGGCACGATCTCAATGCGATGCTGGGCCTGGCTCCGCAGGTGGAGCTCCCCTTGAAGACCCAGCTGCAGGTTCTGCAGGTCGATCCGAAGGCCGTCCTGCGTGCGCTGGACGATCTGGCCGATCGGCGGCCGGATCTGATCGCGCTGCAGCTCGGCTACCGGTCCCAGGACGAGAAGCTGCGCGGTGCCATCGTCGGGCAGTTTCCGGCTATGACTTTCGGACCCAGCTATGCCCGCGACACCTCCGATGTCCGCTCGTTCGGCCCGCAGCTCACCATGGATCTTCCGATCTTCGACCGCAACCAGGGAAACGTCGCCATCGAGAGCGCCACGCGCGATCAGCTTCGCGCCGAGTTCGAGGCGCGGCTATCTGCCGCGCACAGCGAGGTGCTGGCATCCCTAGCCACCCAGCGGCTCCTTGCGCGACAATTGGATGAAGAACGAGCGGAGATGCCGGTCCTGCAGGGCTTCGCCCAGCAGGCGGAATCCGCCATGAATGCAGGCAATATCGACGAACGAGCCTATGTCGACCTGGTCTCCGCCAACTATTCCAAACAACAAGCGGTCCTTACACTCGAGCAGCAACTGCTCGAGCAGCAGGTTGCGACCGCGACTCTCATCGGGGCCGGCATGCCGCGTGCCGCCATGCCGACGGAAGCTGCTTACGAGGAACTAGGTCGATGAACCGCTTCTTGCTGAGCGCCGCGATCGCGTCGCTGATACTCCTGCACGGTCCTGCCATTGCCGACGAAGTCAAAGGGGCGGCCGCGGTCAAGGTCCAGGATCCCAAACGCGGCTCGATCCCCAACCTGGTATACGCCTACGGCACCGCGACCCCCACCTCCGCAGCCACGAAGACCGAAAGCTTTCAGCGCGACGGGCAGATTTCCGAGATCTTCGTCGAGGTCGGCGATCAGTTCAAGAAGGGCGATAAGCTGTTGGATTTCGGCGCCTCGCCGGCCGCGGTCGTCGCCTATGAGCAGGCCAAGACGACCTTGTCGCTGAAACAGCATGCATTGGAACGCAAGCAGCAACTGATCAAGCAGCAGCTGGCCACCCGCGACGATGTGGAGAACGCGGAGAAGGACCTTTCCGACGCGCAATCGACCCTTGAGATGTATGAGCGGATCGGCTCCATCAAGCCGAGCGAGATTCTCACCGCCCCGTTCGACGGCGTGGTGACGGCGATCTCGGTCTCCACCGGCGACCGGATCTCGGCGGGGGCGCCGCTGATGACGCTGTCGCGCACCGACCAGATCATCCTGAGCGTCGGCGTCGAGCCCGCCGATCTCGACAAGGTGAAGCCGGACCTGCCCGTCCATCTCACCTCCCTGTTGCCGGGCCGCAAGCCCAGCGAAGGCAAGGTGAAGCGGATCGGAGCCGCGATCGATCCCAAGACCAGGCAGATACCCATCATCATCGAGCTGGCGCAGGGCGCCGCGCTCTCGGGCGAAAATTTCAAGGCCGGGATCGAGGTCGGCAAGTTTCAGGGCTGGGTGGTTCCGCGCGATTCGATCGGCACCAACACGAAAGGCACATTCGTCTATCAGATCGACGAAGGCCACGCCAAACGCATTTACGTGAACGTCATCGGATCGGTCGGCAAGAACAGCGTCGTCGAAGGCGACATCGACTCTCAGAAGGAGATGATCCTTTCAGGCAACTACCAGGTTGACGATGGCGATGCCGTACGGCCCGAGGAAGCCGCGCCGGAAGAAGAAGATGATGACGACGACTGATCACGAGGCCGACTGATGACATTTGTCCAATGGGTTGAATATCACGCGCGGTCGATCTTTTTCGTCGCCATCTTTCTATCCGTAGCCGGCGGCGTCGCAGTGACGTCGCTGCCGGTCGGGCTGTTTCCGCAAGTCGCCTTCCCCCGCGTGCAGGTGTCGCTCGATTCGGGCGACCGCCCCGCTGATCAGATGGCGCAGTTGGTCACCCGTCCGGTGGAGGAGGCGCTGCGCGTCATTCCGGGCGTGCAGGAGGTGACCTCCGGCTCGAGCCGGGGCGGCGCGCAGATCTCGATCGACTTCGGCTGGGGACGCGACATGACGGCGGCGACCCTGCAGGTCGATACCGCCCTCTCCCATATCATGTCGTCGTTGCCGACCGGCACCACCTCGGTCACCCGGCGCATGGAACCGACGGTGTTCCCCATCATCGCCTATGCGCTGACCTCCGATAAGGTCTCGATCACCGATTTGCGCGACCTGGTGAAATTCCAGATCACGCCGCTGCTCACCGAGGTTCCGGGCCTCGCCAAGGTCGACATGGTGGGCGGCGCCGACGCCGAGGTGCAGGTCCTGGTGGACGCGCACAAGCTCGACGCCTACGGGCTGTCGGAGTCGGATATCGTCTCCGCGCTGAACACCGGCAACGTGCTGCAGGCGATCGGACGGCTGGAGGATCACAACAAACTTTATATCGTCATCTCCAATTCGAACCTGGTCGAGACCGAGCAGGTGAGGGACGTGGTCCTTCGCTCCGACCAGCATTCCGTGGTTCGCATTCGTGACGTGGCCGAGGTCAAGGACGGGACCGTGCCGCAGTGGGTGCGGGTCGTCGAGGACGGCAGCAATGCGGTCCTGTTCCAGGTCTATGAGCAGCCTGACGGCAATGCCGTGCAGATTGCCCGCTTGGTGCGCGACAAGCTCGCAGGCTTCAAATGGCCGGACGGCGTCAATGTCGCGAACTGGTACGACCAGAGCGTGCTGGTCACCGAATTGGCCGGCAGCGTGCGCGACGCGGTGGCTATCGGGCTGGTCTTCTCCGGCATCGTGCTCTTCCTGTTCTTGCGCAGCTGGAGCGTCATCCTGGTTGCGGTCCTGATCGTTCCGGCCACGCTGCTCACCACCGTCCTGCTGCTGCAGGCCACCGGCCAGAGCTTCAACATCATGACGCTCGGCGGCATCGCGGCGGCCGTCGGCCTCATCATCGATGACGTCATCGTCATGGTGGAGCACATCGCGCGCCGCGCCGGCGCGCTGGCGCGCCCCTATGACGACATCCCGCTCGGAAAGGACGCGGTGCTCCCGGCCGGGCAGGAGTTCCTGCCGCCGCTCACCGGATCGAGCCTGGCGACGATGATCGTCTTCGTCCCGCTCGCGTTTCTCACCGGCATAACCGGAGCGTTCTCCAAGACCCTCGCCATCACCATGGCGGCAGCGCTCTCGATCTCCTGGGCCATGGTCGCCTTTGTGGTCCCGTTGCTGTCGAGAAAGTTGATCAATTTCAGGACCTGGCATGATCCAGGCGCCGACAAGACCGGCTGGTACGTGAAGGCGCATGGCAAGCTGCTCAACGGACTTTTTCGCCGTCGTTGGCTGCTGGCCATCATTTTCCTGCCGATCCTGGTGATCGGCTATTTCGCCTATCAGAACGTACCGACCGGATTCATGCCCAAGGCGGATGAAGGCGGCTTCATCATCGACTACATGACGCTGCCCGGGACCTCGCTGAGCGAGAGCGATCGCGAGGTGAGGCAGATCGAGCAGATTCTGAAGGACACGCCGGAAGTTCTGACCTTCTCGCGGCGCACCGGGCTCGGCCTCGGCGGCACCGATCTCGAAGAGCCGAATGTCGGCGACTTCTTCGTTCGGTTGAAGCCCTATCCGCGTCGTCCCATCGACGTGATCATGCCCGAGGTTCTACTCAAGATCCAGACCCAGGTTCCGGGCGTCGATTGCGACCTGGCACAGCTGATGGAAGACCTGATCGGCGACCTGACCGCGGTTCCGCAGCCGATCGAGATCAGGCTGTTCGCCGACGATCCGAGCCAGCTCATCCCGACCGCGAAGCGGGTCGGCAGCGCGATCGAGGTCATTCCCGGCGTCACCGAGATGGAGAACGGCGTCGTGCTGGCCGGCGACGCGCTCAACGTCACCGTCGATCCGGTCAAGGCCTCGCTCGAAGGGATGACGACCCAGGACATTTCCTCCCAGGTCAACGATTACCTCAACGGCAACGTCGCCACCCAGCTGACGCAGCCGCTCAAGACCGTTGGGGTGCGGGTCTCGCTCAGCCCGGCGTTGCGGCGGCGCGACCAGGACATCGCGAAATTGCCGATCCGCGCCTCCGACGGCCATATCTTTCCGCTCGACCGGGTGGCGACTTTGGCCACCGAGGTTGGCCAGCCCGAGGTCCATCGGGCCAACCTGCAGCAGATGATCGCGGTAACCGCCCGCATCGAGAAGCGCGATCTGGTGTCGACCATCAATGACGTGCAAAAGACGCTGCAGCAGCCGGGCTTCCTGCCGGCGGGAGTCCATTATGAGTTGGGCGGGCTCTACAAGCAGCAGCAGATCGCGTTCGCGGGTCTCGCCAAGGTGTTCGCAGCGGCGCTCATCGCCGAGCTGATCCTGTTGGCGTTCCTCTACGAGCGGTTCTGGCTGCCGATCATCATCATCGCAACCTCGCTCCTCTCCACCACGGCCGTCTTCATGATCCTGTGGGCGACCGGCGTCGAGCTCAACATCACGGCCCTGATGGGCATGACCATGATCATCGGCATCTCCACCGAGATGGCGATCTTCTACGTCTCGGAATATACCGAGCTTGCGCATCACATGCCGGCCCACGAAGCCTTGCGCGAAGCCAGCAAGAACCGTTTGCGGCCGATCACCATGACCACGCTGGCGGCGATCTTCACCCTGCTCCCGCTGGCGCTCGCGTTCGGACCGGGCTCCGAGATCCAGCAACCGCTGGCCTTGTCGATCATCGCCGGCCTGCTGCTGCAGTTCCCGACGGTGCTGCTCGCCATGCCGGTCCTCATCTCGTTTACGGTGAAACGCGATCACCGGGTGAAGACGACGCCCTCCACCCCGGTTCCGCAGCCCTCGCCGGCGGAGTGAGGAAGCCAATGGGGAATGCCGGGTAGCGCCCAGCTGCTCGGCTCCCCTTTCGCTAGGGCGTTCCGCGAAACCGCCGGTTGCTTGTCTTGAGCCCACCCAGCGGATCAAGCGGGGACGGCAGCTCGTCCTTCGCCGCCCCCTTGTGCATGCCGCCGCTCCAGCAGCCCCGGCTTTTCCGGCGAGCAGCGCCCTCCCCTCGCCTTCAACAATCCCGGCCTGGGCCTTTTGGCTCGGCGGCGTCTACCGCGTAATATATGGATGTCTCGTTGATGCTTCCCGGGTGGGGCGCAGCTGTGCGAGCGCGCCGCATCGAGGGATGTCTCGGCACCGGCTTGCCCAAGGAGGAGATCGCATTGTCGAAGAATTCCAAGGACACGGTGGACCGCGCCGAAGCGAGCTTCAGGAAGGAAGAGCGGGCTCGGGACGGCGCCAAAGCCATGCGGGAATACGAGGCCGAGGGCCACGCCGTTCGCGAAAGGACGGCACGGCTGAAGTCGCTCCGGTTGGCCAAGGAGGCGAGCGACCGCGAGGCTCAATCCAAGAAGGCAGGCCGCAAATCCAAGGCCAAGCCGTCGGCTTGATCGATCGCGACGGTTTCCATCGCGCGCCGCTCAAACAAAAGACCGCCCGGCTTGCGCCGGGCGGTCTGCATTGTGTGTGGCAGCCGGATCTTTGCTTCAGAAGGGGTAATAACGCAACGACGTCAGGAAGACGTTGTCGTTGGTCGAGACCGCGCCGCCATTGGCCGGGAGGGTGTCGAAGGACTTGCGCACGATGTACTCGTACTGCAGGCCCGCCGCCACGCGGCCGTAGCTGCCTTTGAGGAGGTTCTGCCAGAAGCCGACGGTGGCCATGTCCACCTCTTTGTTGATGGCCGTACAGGTCGCCCCGCCACCCCCCGTGAACGAAAGGCCGGTCACGATGCCGCAGCCGGTATTGATGTTGGCGGCCGAAACCGTATTGCCGAATCCGGTGACGCCGGCGGAAGAGCCGAAGAGATTGCCGTCGGCTCTTTCCATTCCCGCATAACCGTAGATGTCGAGCCCGGCCCACGGATGCGCGACCGCGCCGACCAGGGCGTGGAGAGCCGTGATGGGCGACAAGGAGCCGTCCGATGAGACGACGACATCGGACAATTGGCTGGCGCCGTAACGGCCGATGCCCTTGCCGTAAAGGACCGACCCCTGCACATCCAGGAACTTCGGCACGACCGGCAGCAATACCGACCCGCCGATGCCCTCGCCGACGGTGATCTGCGAGCTCGTCGAGCCGACATTCGCCGCGGTGAAGGGGCAAACTCCGCTCGCGGGGACCACTGCCGGTGAGCAGGCAAACACGCTGTCGGTGAAGAAGCGGACCATGCCCAAGGCTTCGAAATGGCCCCAGCCCGGATCGAAGGCCAGCTTGCCGATGATGTCGGGCGCGGTCTCCGTGTTGAAGTTGTTGACGAAGGAGCTGCTGCCGAGGAAGCTGTTGCCGGCATTGGCCCAGTTCACGATCAAGCCGTTCAACGAGCCGCCGTTCGCGATGGCGCCGGTGCTGCTGTACACCTGCTCGGCCGGGTTCTCCAACGACAGGCCGGCTGCGAACGTCGGCCCGAAATCCTTCACCATCCGGATCTGCCAGTTGCGGGTGTAGTCGAAGCCGGCAACGTAGTTCGCCTCGATGGTGAGCGGCACATTCTCCTTGCGCGGAGTGATGCCGACCGTGTTCTGGGTCGCCATGCTCCAGCCCTGACCGGCCATGAGATGGAAGCCCGAATCGCTGTTGTCATAGGTGAAGAAGGCTTGGCGCAACCGCATGTCCCAGCTGTTGCTCTGGTTGTAGTTCGAGGTGACGCCGGTGCCCAGGAAGTCCATCTCGAAGTAACCGGCGAGCTTCTGCGCCGGATCGACGCCGCCCTCGATCAGCAATGACAGCCGGCTGGCGCGGGCGCTGCCGTGGAACTCGTGCTCGCCGTATTGCGGCGAGAACGGGTACGGGATCGACGTGAACGGCGTCCCCATGTCGGAGACCGTGTTGTGCTGGCGATAGACCGATTCCGCCGCCAGGAAGCCGCCCCAGGTGAGCTTGACGGGAGGCTGAACGGGCGCCTTGGTGTAGGGCACCTTCCCTTTCACCGGCAAGTCGGCCGCATAGGCCGCCTGCGGGTCATCGGTCGCTGCCGCTCGCTTCTTCGTCTGGGCCATCTCGGCCTTGAGCGCCTTGATCTGCTCCTGTTGCTGCTCCAGCAGGCGCTGCAAGCGGTCGACCTTGTCGGCCGTGTCCGGGCTCGACTGCGCTTGCGCAAGAGCCGGTGCAAGAATCGATGCCCCCAGGCATACGCTTCCAACCAGAATTGATTTGAGATGCATCGACCCCCTCCGATTTTTGCACATCATGAACCCCATATCCCCTTCACTGTTTGGACCGGACCATCGGAAGCTGCACTAGTCTTGTCCTTCCCGCAAAGCACGCATGCGCTCGCGGAAGATCTGCACCGGATGATCTCTTTTGTCCTGTTTTGACTGTCTTGTTTTGACGTCCGTTAGGATTGCTTTTAATCCCGCCGGAAACGCTATTAATCCTACATTGCAGTGGGATGACATTGAAGCGATCGCTTGGGAAACTGGAGAAATCAGTTTTCGAATGTTGCGAAAATAGCACACCGACGCGGTGTTATTCGCCGATTCCGGGGAGGAAATTGCTGCGGCGCGGCGCTTCAATGCCAAAGACGAAGATTGCCACGCGAATTGACGTCGGTTCGATCGGCTTCGATACTTCAAGCGGCTGCAGGCCAATCCGCGGCAATCCCCGAACTGGCAGCGGGTTACCGCTCTGCTCCTGTCGGCGGCGCGAAACGATGAGGTCGATGTCGCGGACCTCACTATCGCGCTGGAGATGGCCGCAAGCATGGAGGACGCTCCTCCGAGTTGACCGGGCTGGACGCCGAAGCCGCCAAGCCGAGGTCAAGCTGAACGTCAAGCCGCTAACGGCGGCGCTACCCGTCTTTCGATGCTCTGCTTCGCCCGCGCTTCGCACTCCTGCGCGTAGGCTTCGATCGCCTGGGCGTCCTTCCTGGAAAGCATGGTCGCGATCCGACGCGCCCGCTCCGCGCGCATCACCCACGCCTGCGGCGCGTCGGCCCGGCTATTGGATGCCGCCATGAGAATCACCTCCTCGGCTGTGAGACGAGGATTGCCGATAATTCTATCTAATTTCAATTCTTGATTTTTTTGACGATCGGAGTCCGTCACACGCCGATTCTCTGCTTGAATCCTTGTCACAGCCATAGAGGTTGAACACGCGCGTAAACGCGCTAATGAGCCGGGACCGTCTACAAATTTAAAGCGTCGATCGCTCTCACCTCATATGGCGTGAAAGACACGCGTAACGCGCTAAAGCGTTTCCTGATGAAATGGATGCAAAGCCGTGCCTCGGGTTCAACGCGCTCCCTCTCCCCGCGCGAAGTCGGATAAATCCGACTTCGGTTGGAGAGGGTTGGGGTGAGGGGCCACGGCCTCTCGATCGGCCCGAACTCCCTCACCCGGATTGCTTCGCAATCCGACCTCTCCCCTGCGGGGTGAGGTGAAACATGCGGCTGCCCCATGCCCGAATTTGAGCGGTACGCGAGACAAGTGTGGATCGGCCCGCGATAAAAACAAACCAAGCGCCGGAGACGGCAGCGCTAGCTCACCTCCTGGATTCCCGCCTGCACCCGGTAGAGCGTCGCGTAACGGCCGCCCTTGTTGACCAGCTCGTCGTGCGTCCCGTCCTCCACCAGCCGGCCGCGATCGATGGTGATGATGCGATTGGTACGGCGCACGGTGGACAGGCGATGGGCGATGATGAAGACCGTGCGGCCCTGCGCGATGCGCGCCATGTTGTCCTGAATGACGCGCTCGCTCTCGTAGTCGAGCGCGCTGGTGGCTTCGTCGAAGATCAGGATGCGCGGATTGGTCACCAGCGCGCGCGCGATGGCGACGCGCTGGCGCTGGCCGCCCGACAGGCTGGCGCCGCGCTCGCCGACGATGGTGTCGTAGCCTTCCGGCAGCTCCAATATGAAATCATGCGCGCCCGCGAGCTTGGCCGCCTCGACCACCCGTTCGATCGGCATGGCCGGATCCGGCAGCGCGATGTTGTCGCGGATCGACTGGTTGAACAGCACGTTCTCCTGCAGCACCGACGCCGACCTGGCGGCGCAGCCAGGACGTGTCGACCATGGCGAGATCGACCCCGTCGACCAGCACGCGTCCGCTCTCGGGGACGTAAAGGCGCTGGATCAGCTTGGCGACCGTGCTCTTGCCGGAGCCCGACGGGCCGACGATGCCGATGACCTGTCCGGCCGACACGCTGAAGCTGACGTCGTGCAGCACCTCCGGCTCCGTCGATGCGGTAGCGGAACACGACATGCTCGAACGCCATGTCGCCGCGGATGGCCGGCAAGGCGGCGCGGGCGGGATTGAACCTGGGCTCGGGCGGCGTGTTGAGAATGTCGCCGAGCCGCGCCACCGAGAGCCGCGCCTGATGGAAATCCTGCCAGATCTGGGCCAGCCGCAGCACCGGCTGGCTCACCCGTCCGGCCAGCATGTTGAAGGCGACCAGCTCGCCCACCGTCAGGTCGCCGGAGATGACCAGCTGGGCGCCGAAGTAAAGAATGCCGGCCATGACGAGCTTTGTTGACGAATTGCACGCTGTTGCTGGCGGTATTGCCCAGACGCAGGACCCGGAAGCTCGCCGCCACGTAGCCGGCGAGCTGCTCCTCCCAGCGGCGCTGCATCTGCGGCTCGACCGCCATCGCCTTGAGGGTCTCGACCCCGGTGACGCTCTCGACCAGGAAGGCCTGGTTCTCGGCGCCGCGCCGGAACTTCTCGTCGAGCAGCCGGCGAAACAGCGGCGTCGCCCCGGCGGAGATGCCGATGTAGAACGGGAATGCGGCGAGCACGATGCCGGTCAACAGCGGCGAATAGAGGAACATCACCGCGAGGAAGACGAAGGTGAAGAACAGATCGATCACCAGCGTCAGCGCCGAGCTGGTCAGGAAGTTGCGGATGTTCTCCAGCTCGCGCACGCGCGCGACCGAATCGCCGACCCGGCGGGCCTGGAAATAGGCGATCGGCAACGCCAGCAGATGCTGGAACAGGCGCGCGCCGAGCTCGACGTCGATCCGGTTGGTGGTGTGCGAGAACAGATAGGTCCGCAGGATGCCGAGAATGGTCTCGAACAGCGCGATGGCGAGCAGGCCGATGACCAGCACGTCGAGCGTACTCGAGGCTGCGATGGACCAGGACCTTGTCGATCACCACCTGGAAGAACAGCGGCGAGACCAGCGCGAACAATTGCAGGAAGAACGAAGCGAACAGCACCTCGGCCAATTGCTGCCCGATACTTGTGAATGGCCCCCAGGAACCAGCTGATGTCGAAGCGGCGCGACAGGTCCATCAGGTTGGCGCGCCGGGTCATCAGGACGATGCGGCCGTCCCACACCGCCTCGAGCTCTTCCTTGGTCATCAATTCCGGGCGCGGCGATTTCGGGGACTGCACGACGATCTTGTCGTCGCCGAGCTTGCCGAGCAGAAGGAAGCCGCCGTCCTTGAGCGCCGCGATGGCCGGCAAGGGGGTGGTCGTCAGCCGCGCCCAGCTGGTCTTGAGCTCGCGCGCCTTGAGGCCGAGCTCCTTGGCGCAGCGGATCATGTCGGCGACACCGACCGCCGGCGTTCCGCACTGGTGGCGGATCTGGGCGGGATCCGCGCCGATGCCGTGGAAGCGCAGCAGCATGACCAGCGCGACGAGGCCTGGATCGTTCGGCCCGGGGGGGTCCGGTTGCGCCGTCATGTCGAATCCCACATTCCCGGCGCCTTGGCGCCCTCGCGCCCGGCGAGCACAGGCCTAGCCATCTTCGTTAAGACTTCCCCAGCCGTCCTCGGCCGGTCCCGACGCCGCATCCCAGCACCCTAAGCTCCTATTCCTAACACTCCGACCATATCAGGCGAATTGCTGGTGGGGGCAGAACTTTATCAGGCGGAGCTCGAAAAGAGCCTCGGAATCATGGCTTGGCGAGGTTAGCACCGAACCAAGGCAAGTAATCCACAAAATAAGCCCGTCTAAAAAGCCCGGCCGGGCGGAAGCCGCCAAGCATCGCCGGCGCGCTGGGATCGGGTTCAACCAGATCCCTCTTCAAATACTCGAAATTCCCTGCGCCCGCTCCTCATTTGCGGCGATTCGCCTCCTCCGGGAGATTGTCGAAACGGCCCGCTTGACGTAACTTCAACACGCTTGCCAGACAAAGATCGCCTGCTTGCGCTGGGCCGGACATCATGAACCCTGAAAAGAAGATCTTGCCGTTCCCCGGCGGCGCCAAGCAGCGGGACCGCGACGAGCTTGCGTTCCTGCCGGCGGCCCTGGAGATCGTCGAAACCCCGCCCTCGCCCATCGGCCGCGCGATCGGCGCCACCATCATCGCGCTGTTCGCGCTGGCGCTCCTGTGGGCGACGCTGGGCAAGGTGGACATCGTGGCCACCGCCACCGGCAAGATCATTCCGACCGGCTACAGCAAGGTGATCCAGCCGTTCGAGACCGGCGTGGTGCGCGCCATCCACGTCGCCGACGGCAAGATCGTCAAGGCCGGCGATGTGCTGATCGAGCTCGACCCCACCATCAATGAGGGCGAGACCACTCACCTGCAGGCCGACTTGCAGTCCGCCCAGCTCGACATCGCCCGCCTGCACGCGGCGCTGGCCGAGACCGACGACCCGCTCGCCGCCTTCCATCCGCCGGAAGGCGCCGACCCTGCGCTGGTCACGATGCAACGCCAGTTCCTGGTGGCGCAGGTCGCCGAGCACAAGGCCAAGATCGCCGCGCTCGACGGCCAGAAGGCGCAGAAGGAGGCCGAGCTCGCCACCATCACGGCCACCATCAACAAGCTCGAAGCGGTCATCCCGACCATCCAGGA
The DNA here is from genome assembly GCA_963725185.1 of uncultured Alphaproteobacteria bacterium. Lineage (GTDB taxonomy): Bacteria > Pseudomonadota > Alphaproteobacteria > Rhizobiales > Xanthobacteraceae > VAZQ01. The sequence goes on along the minus strand of CAVRXO010000005.1, from coordinate 12,023 downwards.
GCGCGTCGATATCCGCAAGGCGCTCAACGAATACGGCTCGCGGCTGCAATATTTCGAGGTGCTGCAACAATTGATCGAGAGCCAGCAGGAGCGGCTGGTGCAGCAAAGCCACGCGCACGAGGCCGAGGCGGCGGTCGCCGCCATCACCGATACGCGCGGGCAGACCGTGGCCGAGTATCGCCGGACCTTGTTCGGCGAGCTCGCCGAGGCCGAGCGCAAGGCCGCCGGCGCTGCCGCCGACCTCTCGAAGGCGCAGGAGCGCACCAAGCTGCAGCTCATGACCGCGCCGGTATCGGGCGAGGTGCAGCAGCTGGCCGTGCACACGGTCGGCGGGGTGGTGACCCCCGCCCAGACCCTCATGGTGATCGTGCCCAGCGACAGCCGCCTGGAGATCGAGGCCATGGTGAGCAACCGCGACATCGGCTTCGTGCATGCCGGCGACGAGGTGGAGATCAAGGTCGACACCTTCGACTTCACCCGCTACGGGCTCTTGCACGGGCGCGTGCTGAGCATCTCGGCGGATTCGATCGTGCGCGATGTCGCGGGCGACAAGTCGGCCGACAAGCCGGCGGGCGGCGCCGCCAGCGCCACCAGCGAGCCCAAGGGCCAGGAGCTGAGCTACGCGGCGCGCATCTCGCTCGACCGCACCCAGATGCAGGTCGAGGACAAGCTGGTCAACCTTTCGCCCGGCATGGCGGTCACCGCCGAGATCAAGACCGGCTCGCGGCGCATCATCAGCTACCTCCTCTCGCCCCTGATGAAATACAAGGAAGAGAGCCTGCGCGAGCGGTAGTTCATGATCTCGGCAGCTTGGTCGAAAGAAATGGCAAAGGGATTTGCTTCTATTCGGACGATCTTGGCGCGCGGCGGGGATGTCTCGCTTGGGTCGCCGAGCGGCCTGCTGGAATTTGGCTGCAATAGATTGTGCGCAAATTCGCTACCGTCGCGCCCTGTAAACCGAGTGTGGTCTCGTTCCGCGTTCAAAAGTTCGGTTGAATGGGGTGCATTGGCATCAAGTTGATATCGCTTGCACCAGCGTCGCAATTTCTATCGTCGCAAAATTGGAGAAGGTATCGGATACCGCATAAGGCAGGATGATCCGGTCGCCGTGCCGCATTGCCCCGCACGTGTAGACAACGTTGGGCACGTACCCTTCGCGCTCGGTGGGGTCGGGATAAACCAGCGGCTCGCGCGATCGCGCCAGCACTTTTGACGGATCCTTCTTGTCAAGCAGCACGGCCCCGATAGAATACTTCCTGACCGGGCCAACACCGTGTGTCAGTAGCAACCAGCAGTCGTCCAGCTCGATGGGGGAGCCGCAATTGCCGATCTGGACAAACTCCCAAGGATACTCCGGCTGGAGGATGGATTGACCACCGTCCCAAGTGTAGAGGTCGTCAGAATAGATCAGATAGAGGTTCTCGTTGTCCTGCCGACCGATCATCGCATAGCGGCCGTCGATTTTCCGCGGAAAGAGTGCCATCCCCTTATTGCGTGCCGCAGAACCATCGAGCGGGCGCAACTTGAATGATCTGAAATCCATCGTCTCGAGCAACTCCGAGCGAATCGCCCTGCCGCTGTAGGCCGTGTAAGTCGCGTAAAACAGCTTCCGCCCATCGTCGTTAAATTCAACGAATCGAGCATCCTCGATGCCGTTGGCCTGAGCATCGGTGATCGGAAAAATGACCATCTCGCTTAGCCCTTGATCTGGCTGGAAACTCAATTCGATGAGATCGCCGTCGGGCCCGGGGCCCCGACTTCGGATGGTCGGGACAGAAGCAAGCCGCGTGGTCGGATCTATTGCTACGCTTCCGTCCTTATTTACAGTGCCGGACCGGAACGTCAGCGACGAAATGTGGCCCTCGCCGACCGCTCGAAGGCTCAATATGAAATCTACACCCGCTCTCCGGCGCACCGGATTGATCCGGGTGCCGCACAATACTCGGATTGAATAAAGCGGATGCTTCAAATGAGTATTCATGCAAAAAATACGCACCGATCAGTCGACGTTGCGTTTTGCTCAATGCACCAAGTGGCTGCAACACCTCTTCCATTTCCGCGGCGCGCGCCTCGAAAATATCGAGCAAGTTTCTGTGACGGCCCTCAAAATTGTCGAGCACGTCCTTCAGCTGCTGTGCGGCGGCCTCGGAATTGAGCCGAAGCACACGATCGGCAATATGGTGCGCCCTGGTCTTATCGGTCGGGTTGAGGTTGCGTGGCTCCGGCGCCAGTTTGAAGGGTCGCACGACGACCCGGGCCGGATCCGGGCGCAAATACAAAATCTGGCGATTCGAAGAATCGGGATTGAGACAATGCTGCCCCCTGGGCTTGTTCGCGATTTAATCGGGCGAGCCGCGCCGATTACCGATTCGGAAAGCGGCTTCGTCCGGTCACCGGCTGCAGCACGCTTGAACTCGCTTAATTCCACAAGGCCGATCAGGTACGATAACGTCGACTCGGCGCCCTTGTTCTCGTTGACCCGATCCGGATGAAGGCCATCCGAGCAACTGCCCGTATCGGGATCGATGAGTGTCGTCCGCAAGTCGTTTTCGCCCAAAAACCAACCAAACGCGCGCATCGCGCCTGCCGGCCACTCCGCGCGAGCATCGGCGCGCCATGCGACCAGGCACGCAGAAAGAGTCGCTGAGGCTTCGAGGGGCTGTTGATCAAACGCCTCAGGCTTCTGTCGGGCTCTCCCGAAGCTCTTGGTCCCAACCGGCCGAAAGTATCCGGACGGGGACGTCTGGTGCGACATGAGCCAACGCAACGACCTCAAACCGACCTCGACATAGCGTGACGTGTGAGTGGTCAGACCCGATTGGATCAAGGCCTGAGGAAGGCGCGCATTGTCGTAAGCGAGCCTGTCCTCGAACCAGACCCAGTCCTCGGTCTCCGTTGCGGTGAACAATGACATCAACCTGTCGGCCATTAGTCTGCGCACGTCGTTGGCAAACGGGTCTCCGTCGGCGAGCGCACAGTAGGCATTCAGGCCCAGGAGCGAGAAGGCCCAAGCCCGTGGAGACGAGAACTCCTCGACGGAAGGGAGCGCTGCCTTGAATAACGCCGAGGCCCATCGTCGGCGAGACGGATTACCGTCTTTGGCCGCGCATTCCGCCAAGGCCCACAGCGTCCTGCCCTGGCTATCGTCGGAGCCGGACTCCTCCAGCCACTGCCGATCGTAACTCATGAAATTGCGGAACCGGCGCGTCTCCGGATTCCATGCATGCTGGATGAACGCCGCAAAGGACGCAGTGGTCATCTCGGACAGTGGCGGTTTTCCAGATTTCGCCAGTGCGCTGGAGAACAGAAGCGCACGCGCGTTGTCGTCGACGCAGTATCCATGGGCGCGATTCGCGACACAGTGGACCGAGTGCTGGAGTATACCAGTGCTGTCGCAAAGCGAGAGGAAATGCCCAAGCTCCATCTCCGGAATAGCGTGCCCCTTGGACGGCGCGATGGAAAGTTCAACCGGCGGAAACCGTTGAGGCGCGGGCCGGTCGCACGCGATTTTGAAGAGAGCGATATAGCGGTTGGCCGTCTGCGTCCACGTCATCGATCGACTTGCCGCATACGCGCGTTGGCGCATGGACTGGCGGCGGACTTCGTTCGTCAAAAGGCTCGAAATCTCAGCGCTCAATGCATCAGCATCGCCAAAGGGAACGAGAACGCCGCTACCGTCGCTCAGTAGCTCCTTGGCATGCCAGTAGGGCGTCGATACGACCGCGGTTCCAAGCCCGAAGCTGTAGGCGAGCGTGCCCGACGTCATCTGGGCTTCATTGAGATAGGGCGTCACATAGACGTCGCACATTGATATGAAATCCAGCAGCATGGATTGCTCGACGAACCTGTCGACAAACACGACGTGGTTCTCGATGCCGAGTTCGTGCACCCGCGCCGTCAAGCCGTCGCGATAGACCTCACCCTGCTGCCGCACGAGATTCGGGTGGGTCGCACCAAGAATGACGTAGAGAGCATTCGGGCAGGATTTGATGATCCCCGGCATGGCCTCGAGCATCACCTCGATGCCTTTGTTCGGCGACAGCAGGCCGAAGGTCAAAATGACCGTCCTGCCGCCGAATCCGAATTTCTCTTTCGCATCATGTGATTCGACGAACGGGAAGTCAGGGATTCCGTGCGGTATGACCTCGATTTTGCGATCTGACACTTGGTGTGCCGAATGAAGAAAGTCTCGGCCTTTTTCCGACATGACGACGATCTTCGTCGACATGTCGATGATCCGCCGCATTACGCTGCGCTGGATTGGCGTGGGCTTGGGAAGCACGGTGTGGAGCGTGGTCACAATCGGCATTTCGAGGCGGGACAAAAGCTCGATGATGTTCCCGCCAGCTTGACCGCTGAAAATTCCGTATTCATGTTGAAGGCACACAACGTCGAATTTGGAATCGTTCAGGAATCTTGCGGAATCGGCGTAGTCGTCGATCGTTTCGTCGTGAACCTGGAAGCGCACGGCTGCCGGATAGTCATAGCTCCGACCCGGGTCCGTCATGGCGACGACGCAGGTTTCAACGTCCGGGCGAGCTGCTGACACCGCCCGATGAAGATCATAGGTAAAGGTGGCAATCCCGCAGCGACGCGGAAGATAGTTGCCGATGAAGGCCACACTCGGACGTGGTTTCATTCAATCGTTTCCTTGGGATCGTTCGTCAAGGCGCCCTCGGTGTTCGATCGGAGAGATGACATCTCACCCCGTCGCTCCCGCGCAACGAGTGCGTCGGGCCGTCCGACTGGCTGCAACAGCTGCGGATCCAAGTTCCCACCCGTATAGGCCACAAGGACAATGATACCGGCCGCGCCGGGAAATATGTCGGTGTGGTCTGCTTGCATGAAAAGAGCATCGCCTATGGCAATGTCGCGGGTTCCGGCGCGTGCATCGCCGCTCAGAACGAGAAGCCAGGTCTCTCGCTCCGCTTCCAGGCGCCAAACTGAGTTCGGTGCCAAATCGAACTTTTCGAACACGAAGTGCAAATCGGACGCCAACAGCGTCCGCGATTCGCTGAGTTGGATCGGTATGGTCCGGGCATCGGCCGGGCCGGCTTTCGACACCGCAACAGCGGATTCAACCTGAAGTTCACGATGCCGACCATGATCAAACAGCCGAAATGTCACGTCGTTGCGTTGCTGATCTCGCGATCGCCAGTCCCGCGCCGATGGCATGAATTGCGCCGGCGGGGACGAGAACGACGTCGCCCTGCAGCACGGTCTGCCACTGTACGAGATCGGAAATCGATCCGTCGCCGATGGCCGCACGTAATTGTTGTGAAGTCAGACGCCGATTGAGGCCGACGGCGACTCCTGCAGGACGCCAAGGCCCGGTTCAGCGAACTCGTGCGTCGGGTACGCAGCGAAGGGCCGCAGCACGTGACCGTGGCGTATAGCCAGCAACCGCGCTACGTTGCATAGATAGGCAGGTCGCAGAGATTGCCCTAAAGCTGCTTAAAAACGGGAACGTGCCGAAGTTCTCGTTCAAACAATTGGCAGCACTGGTGCTCATCGGCGGCACAGTACCCTCTGAAAATAATCGACGAATCGTGCCGCGGGCGCAATCAACACCGCATTGCGCAGGTGCTGTCTGCCAACGCGAGCCCGAATTGTCTCAGCCAACCAGGGACGACATCCATGAATACGAAATTCAAATTGACGCTGGCGGTACTCGCAGGCGTCACGATTGCCGCTACCGCGATCCAGGGGCTGAACGCTCAGTCCAAGCCGCTCGCCTATCTTGTTACGGAGATCGATGTGACCGATCCTGCCGTCTGCCAAACCTACGTCGATCGCAATACGCCGATCATTGCGGCCGCAGGGGGTCGCTGGCTTGTGCGCGGTGAAAACGTCGTCGCCCTCGAAGGGACGGGCCGGCGCCCAAACGTTTCGCCATCGCCGTATTCGACACCTGGAGCAAGCGCAGGCTATCGCGCTTCGGCGGCTTACAGGGAGATCGTCCCGATGCGCGACAAGTCGTCAAAATATCGTGCGTTCCTCGCCGAGGGCTCGGTGAACACGACTGTGGGAAAGTAGCCTGCCCCAGCCCGATGCCACTGCGCCCGGGAAATGCTGACTTCGCAATATCGAGGCCGCCTCAATTGGCGGCTTCGCCTTTTCGGCTTCGACATCGCGATACTCAGCGTTAATGAGTTCACGCCCCAAAGCGGGCGCGCGACCATCTCTATTGACTCGCTCAATCAAATCAGATTATCGGGAAATCGAAACTCACGAACCAGCTCGGGCCGCATCGCGTGCCGGGCATTTTTCGTCTCGAAACGCCCGATCGCTGTTGGGCCCAATCGCTTTTATTGCGCCGCTAACGATGCCCACACGCGCGGCACGACTGATCGGCGCGATAAAGCGATCGCGCCCTACGAGTGGTGCTGAGCACAACCGATTGCTCTTGACCCATGCCACGAATCATGGTATTCGTGAAATTGAAACTCGCGAATTGTGCCCGGACCGAAAGGCGTGCCGGGCATTTTTCATGCTCCCCGCCTGGGGACTTGTTTTTTTCCTGTTCTTTACAAGGCCCCATCGCTGAACGGCGCGCCCCGGCTAGGGCGGATCGCCGGACCGCAAGGGCCGTGTCGCCGGAACAGAAATGCCTCGATCGCCAGAAACGCCACCACCGGGACCGCCGCCCCGGCAAAACCGCCAACTTCATAACCGATCCGGCCGGCCACGTAGATGAGGACAATCATGCTGAGCGCCATACCCGGCGCACCCAAGCCCCGCATGGCGGCACTCCGATGATAGCCGATCCAGAAAGCGGCACGCGCCACTATCCAAACAACCGTGGTCGCCAGCACGGCGCGCATTGCGGAGCCGTCCGGGCAATAGGCCGCGAGACCAAAAAGCCCGGCCGCAAACACAAGGATTTGCTCCAACGTGTTTTGCAGATAGCGTTCGTTGACCCGCAGCCTCCGCGTCTCAAATCCAGCCAGCGGATCAAACGCGGGCGAAGACAGCCGCTCATGCGCCACGGCCTCCACACCCGTGACGAGGCAGAACAGGACCGCAAGGCAGCAGCATTTCAGCGCAAACAGCATCCTGCCGCCCAGGCTGTCCATGCCCGGCAACGGCGATACGAGATAAGCAATTGCCAGCCAAAGCGCGAGCGCGACCGGCGCAGCCACCGCGATGGCAATCATGCCGGCGCGGCGCTGGCGCCTGAATTCGACTTTCTCCGACTCTGCGTCATTCATGCGAGCAACTTATAGCATAGCGAGGCAGGCTGGTAACATTCGCAAAATTCTGATACCTCAATCCAACAGGCGGCTCCGTATCGACGCCACGCTCGTTGCTCTTATCACGTACGTTATCATGCCCCGGTACGGGCGCTTGATCGCAAAGTGATTGTACGCCTGACCGCCTCGCAATGGCGGGTCCCATGCGGAGGCAATGCCATGCTGCAATTCCATGTCATCGTAAGCCTGCTCGGCATCGTGTCGGGCGCGCTGGTCGTTTACGGACTGCTGACCGTCAGGTCGTTTCCAGGCTGGACGGCGCTGTTTCTCGGTACGACGACGCTGACCAGCGCCACCGGTTTTCTGCTGCCGCCCTTTGGCTTCGATCCACCGCGCGCGGTCGGCCTGATCTCGCTGGTGTTGCTTGGTTTGGCCGCCGCCGCGCTCTATGCCTTCCGTCTCGCGCGGGCCTGGCGTTGGATCTATGTCGTCACGGCGACCACGGCACTCTACCTCAATGTATTCGTCGGCGTGACTCAAGCGTTCCAGAAGCTGCCGCTCCTTAATGAGCTGGCGCCGACCCAATCGGAGCCTCCGTTTGTCATTGCCCAGGCTGTCGTGCTCGTGCTCTTCATCGCGCTTGGCGCGTTGGCCGTGATCAAGTATCGCCCGGAAGCGGGGGTTGCGGCTTGAGGCGGAAATTTCGTGGCGGCAACACCCAAGGAGATGATCATGACGATCGGCTCGTGGCCTGCAACGTTTGACGCAAGGCAGATGGCGGTGACGGGCGGCACGCAATACGTTCGCCTTGGCGGCAAGGGACCAGCCGTCCTGCTTCTTCATGGCTTCGGCGACACCGGCGACATGTGGCTGCCTCTCGCCGATGCGCTCGTCAAAGACCATGCCGTCATCGTTCCCGACCTGCGAGGCATGGGCCTGTCGTCCCATCCCGAAGACGGCTACGAAAAGGTCGCGCAGGCTCGCGACCTCGCAGCCATTTTGGATCAGCTTGGGTTTCAGGACGTCGCCCTGGTCACGCACGACATCGGCAACATGGTGGGCTACGCCCTCGTGGCGCAGTTTCCGCAGCGCGTGACCAAATGGGTGGTGATGGACGCACCGCTGCCGGGGATCGGCCACTGGGACGACCAGTTGAAGAATCCGAAGGTTTGGCACTTCAACTTCCGCGGCCCCGACGTCGAGCGCCTGGTGGCGGGACGCGAGCGGATCCTGCTCGACCGCTTCTACAACGAGCTTTCAGCCAACCCGTCTCGCATCGACGAGCAGACGCGCGACCACTATGCCGCTCTTTATGCCCGTCCATACGCCATCCACAACGCCTTCGGCGGGCAGTTCGCCGCCTTCGCGCAAGACGCGATCGACAATCAACAACTTGTCGCGAAGGGCAAGCTGAAGATGCCCGTGCTGGCGATCGGCGGCGATCATTCCTATGGCGCACGGCTCGCGACCGAAATCGGCTTTGCCGCTTCGGACGTACGTGCCGCGGTGATCGAGGATTCCGGTCACTGGATCATGGAGGAGCAGCCGGAGCAGGCCGTGACCATCATACTCGCGTTCCTCAAGGGGCAATGAATCCGGAGATTGAGCCCGCGGTTGTTGGTGGTTGCCGCGGAACGTGGCGCGGGCGCCTCGGAAACCATCCATCCCATAACCAGGGTTACTTGTTTTTTTCCTGCAATTAACAACTAACAAGCCCCCCGTAGGGCGCAATCGCTTTATTGCGCCGCTTCGCAAAGCCCGTTGCGCTCAATCTAAAAGGATATGGGAACCGGGCGTGGCCGGTTGGCGCAATAAAGCGATTGCGCCCTACGGGCCGGCGCATGGGCCATTCGGCGGGCCTGGTGGTGCGGACGGCGGGAGTCCGAGACCACAGCCGTAACCATTTGATCTAACTCAACAATCATAGGAATCCCGCCTCTTTGCTGTAACGCTTTGTGCAGTGCTCATGGACGGGACAGTTAATGCGGTGGGTATCTGGATAAGCACGATTGCGCTCACAACTGATCCGTGCAGAATGCACATGCGTACAACAGCGCGAGAATAGGAAAAGAATGGCCAAGCAAATTTCACTGTTCAATCATAAAGGGGGCGTAAGCAAGACGACTACAGCTTTCAACCTCGGATGGATGCTTGCAAAAAAAGGGCAACGCGTTTTGCTCGTAGACTGCGATCCTCAATGCAATCTCACAGGGATGTTTCTTGGCTTTAAGGGGATCGAGGAACTGGAAAAGCTCTACAGCAAAGGCGGCGTTCGAAATATCCGAGACGGGTTAGCGCCGGCCTTTGAATCAAAACCGATTCCGCTGGTCGCTGTAGAGTGTGAAACGCTCAAGAAGAACCCCAATCTATTTTTGCTTCCAGGTCACATCGGACTTGCGGAATACGAGACCACGCTTGGTATCGCGCAAGAACTCTCCGGCTCTCTCGTGACGCTTCAGAATCTACCCGGCGCTCCCTCGCGCCTGTTTCAACTCACCGCCGAGAAATACAACATAGACATCATCCTGATTGATATGAGTTCCGAGTCTAGGGCCGATAAATCAAAACCTGCTGTCTACAAGTGATTTCTTTATGGTTCCGATGAAAATCTACCCGGCGCTCCCTCGCGCCTGTTTCAACTCACCGCCGAGAAATACAACATAGACATCATCCTGATTGATATAAGTCCGAAGTCTCAGGGCCGATAAATCAAAACCTGCTGTCTACAAGTGATTTCTTTATGGTTCCGATGACACCGGACTACTTCTCAGTCATAGCGATCGATTCCCTTTCATCAGTTTTGCCGAAATGGAAGGAGTGGGCGACCAAGGCGAAAGCAACAAAGATTTTGCAGGAAGCCACCTATCCACTCCCAAACTGCACGCCGAAGTTCCTCGGGACCATCGTTCAAAAGTATCGCCTCAGGTCCCAAGGCACTCCCTCGACCGCCTTCCAGAAATGGATTGACGAGGTGCAGGATAAGGTGGCCAAGAAATTGGTACCAGTACTCACTGCTGCGGGAATGATGTTGCCAAGCGATACATACAAATTGGCGGGAATGAAAGTTGGCGAACCTTTGCTTCAGATGTCAGATTTTAATGGCCTCATTGCACAGTCTCAAAAACACAATGCGCCAGTGTTTGCTCTCACCGACGCTCAATTGGAGCAAACTGGGATCGTTCTCGCTAGGACAAAGAAATCGATGAAGGAGTTTGCGAAGCTATTTGGCGAAGCCGCTGATCGCGTGATCACCCTCATCAATGCTTAGCGCGCTCGAGCACTTTCACGAAAACATTGTTAGAGTAAGGGCACTAGGTGGCCTCACTGAGGCGCTCGTGTCAATGACTACGTCCGCAGTGGATTCCACTGACATGTTGCGGGCACAATATGTCCTCGCCGTCAGCGCTCTCGACCACTACGTTCACGAGGTTACACGGCTTGGCATGCTAGATGTGTTCGATGGAAAGCGCGCGCCACCGGCTGCCTATCTTCGTTTCCGAATTTCACTTGGCTGTCTTGGTGCCGGTCAAGTAGTCACCCGCGACGATCTCGAAAGTGAGATTCGAACCCAACACAGCTTTGTTGCGTTCCAAAGACCGGAAAAGGTAGCGGAAGGAATTAGGCTAATCAGTGACATAAAATTATGGGATGCAGTCGCAGCGCGACTTGGTGCAAAGGCTGAATGCTTAAAACAAACACTTTCGCTCATTATTGACCGACGCAACAAGATCGCTCACGAAGCCGACTTGGACCCGACGTACCCTAAGGTGCGGTGGCCGATTTCAGCTGCCGATGTCAATGGCGTGGTCGACTTCTTGATCGCGTTAGCGAGGCTATTCATTTGGAGATAGCTTGACAGATTGCTTCAACTCGCAGCCATTTCCGATAGGAGGTGCCGTTCCCCACCTCTTAGCGCCAGTGGTGAGGGCGAAGGCGATGGTGGTGGTGCGGCCGTGAGGATGATTGATCAATGAAGCCTGTTGGAGAAGATACCTTCACCGCGTTTATTGATCTGCTCGGTTTCAGCGAGGCGAGCGCGGACGTCAAGGAAGCGACATGGGAAAAGGTACTTAGCCTTCTGGTGTCGTTGTCCTCCCTCCGTCAGGAGTTCAGCGTGAGAATCGAGGGAGGCCCTAACGGCAGCACAACTTATTTGGTGAACCCCGCGATAAGTACATTCTCAGATCATATCGTAATCAGCTACCCCTTAGGGCAACTCGCGAACGCTGAGGGCCCTACTTGCCCTTTCTCATCCTTGGCAACTTCCAGAGCCTGCTGTGGTCCATCGTAGCGTCAGCTTTGCGCCTTGGATTTTTGTGCGAGGCGCGGCCACAATAGGACAACTGCATCACGCAAATGGGGTCGTTTTCGGACACGCACTCGTCGAGGCAGCACGCCTTGAGGCTAAAACTGCCTTCTATCCACGAGTTGTTCTCTCTAGCCGGATAACCAACAGACTAAATTGGATCACGGGCAGGGTCCAGAGGGATCAGGATGGTATCTACTGCATAGACTTACATTAGTCAGATCGCTTTCCACGCGGCCGTCCCCGGAGTAGATTGGGCTGCTCGAATGCGGGAGTGGATTGTTGTCGTGCTTCCCGTCATCACAACGAACCTCGAAACTTTAGAAATGGAAGGCGATCTTAACAAGATTGCTAAGTGGAGATGGTTTGCTGGTAGGTTCCGTAGTGCCCTGGAAAGAATGGAGCTACAGTGGTTTGACGCTATTGGGCTGTCAGCCGACGTAATTCCAAAATGGTACAGCTTCAACTCGCATGCGATTTCTCTTAGCACTGCCCGGAGGGCGAACAATCTAATCGGGTGTTGG
>CAVRXO010000004.1:0-347551 GCA_963725185.1 uncultured Alphaproteobacteria bacterium | reverse complement strand
CGCCGGAACACTTGCGCCCTCCCCGTTCCCGAGTTTATCAAGGAATTTCTGCCAGAATTTCCATTGCTGCCACCACAGAATACAAGCGCATCGTTCACATTGAGATAGTCGCCTTGGAGCGCGCCCAAGACGACCACGCCGTTGTTATAAATCGCAAGATTGGATTTCTCCTCTCCGTTATATGCAAAATTATTTCCTAGAATGAGACCGACGATAAGCGCGCCACTCGTATGCGAGGCGGCCGTCGTTCCGTATGCGCCGCGTGTGCAACCGGTAAAGCTGGTGCCGGTTTTGCCGGTGCATATTGCATATTCGCCGCCTAAAGCAATCGTTCCTGCGCTAGAATAATTGGCCGTGGATACGACAGGGATGGTCGTCACAGACGCATTAATCGTACCGCTGAGCGTCGTCATGGTCGTGCCCAATCCTGATCCCAGACTAAGACTACCGCTGCCGAGATCGAGGTTCGCGTTCGGCGATGCCGAGCCGATGCCGACATTGCCGCTGACCATCAGGCCGTTGGACGGTGCTGCCTGGCCGGCATAGGTGCCCACGGCCACTGCACCCTTCACATCGAGCGTGTTCGCGGGCGTTGCAGTGCCGATACCGAGGAAGCTGCTGCCGTTGTTCCAAAAGAGATTGGCCGACCCTGCCAGTGCGCCCGTATACTGGACATAGCCGGTCGAACCTGCCGCCGTGCCCGGCTGATTTGCGACGACCCACAGGCTCGATACGCAATGCAGAAAGTAACCATTGAAGTCCGGCCACGCGAAATTCTGGCTGCTGTTGTTGCAGGAGCCGCCAACCGCGCCTGCGGTGTAGCTGGGCGCGGTCGCGAATTGCGCGGCGACGTTTTCTGAAACGAGAACCGAGATCAACAGGGCCAGGAACGCCACACCTATTCGCATGTGGACCAGCTTCCCCGTCATCGCCGACCTTCGAGTGCATCGAGGCGCGCGCGCAAATCCATTATCGCGGCCAATCTCTCGTGGCCCGCAACGATTAGGTCGCCGTTCGCGGTCTCCAAGTCATCGTTCTCAGCATTGAGTTGCTGTACCGCTTTGACCAGCATCCACAGATTGGGCTCCTCGACCTTGTAGAAGCCGTCCGATCCCAAGTGCACCATCTTGGGATGCGTAAGCAGCATCTCTTGGGCAATGACGCCGGTTCTACGTTCACCCGTAGAGCTCACGGTAAACTCTCGAACCCGCATCCCGGCGAGCATCGCCAGGGCATCTCCGGAATCCTCAATGTCGGTCTTAAGCCGAACATCCGACGAACAGGATTCCGTCATTGAACTCGCGCCCGGCTGGTAGGTACAAGCCGCCGACGAATTCTGAAACTCTGCCACGATGCCCGAGGCGGACGCCGAGCCGACATGCAAAAGATAGGCAGGCGACGTGGTCCGATTCCGACATTTCCGTCGTCGCGAACGTAAAGCGGTGACGTTCCGGACGAGTTGGTGGCGTTCAGTGCGGCGTCAGCGCTAGTATTCGATACGCCCATTGCGTTCGATGATGCCGTCCCGGCGGGCACCGCAACGGTTGTGCCGCCATTGACCAGCATCTGGCCGTTCTCAAAGACCATCAATGCATTGGCCGATGCACCCGCCGTTCCGATACCAACCACCAGAACCGGGTTAGCAGTCGTTCCGACCCAAGTAGTTGCGTTTTCCGATCCCGTCGCTTTATTGTATTGCCCGAGCACTTGCTCATAAGCGGCAGCGGCTGTGGTGTTGTAGCCAAAGGCCTCCGAAAAGCCGCCGCTCGCGGTAACGCTGCTTTCCAATCGCGGTTCCGTTACCTGTCGCAACGGCGTTGTACCCGATTGCTACCAAACCGCCGTTACCGGCGGCAGTGCCGATACTGACCTGGCTTCCTATAGCGATCCCACCTCCCCCAACCGCATACGGATATTGCGGTGTGCCGATGATCATGGCTTGATTATTAAAAACAGTGAGCGAAGAAGTGTCGAACTTCCTCCTACGCTGCTCGGCTGAACCTGCAAAATCATTCCAAAGACCTGTGATCCGTTCGTATGGGAAGAGGCCGTGGTCCCATAGGCGCCGCGGGTGCCGCCGGTGAAGGTCGTACTGGTCTTGCCGGTGTAGGTGATAACCTCGGTGGAGCCTAAGATGCTGATGGCACCGGAACTTGGATAACTGGCGGTGGAGAGAACGGTAATAGTGGTCACGGACGCGTTGATCGTGCCGTTGAGCGTGGTCAAGGTCGTCCCTAATCCCGATCCCAAGGCAAGGCTGCCATTACCAAGATCGAGGTTCGCGACTGGCACCGTTGAGCCGATGCCGACCTGGCCGCTTACGATCAGGCCGTTGGAGGGCGCCGTGACCCAGGCGTAGGTGCCAACGGCCATTGCACCGTTCACGTCCAGCGTATTCGTCGGTGTCGCGGTGCCGATGCCAAGTTCACTACTGCCGTTGTTCCAGAACGGATTGGGCCGATCCTGCCAGCGCACCGCCATTGTTGTACTGCACATAGCCGGTCGAGCCCGCGGCGGTGACCGGTTGGGTCACGGAGGTCCATACGCTGGACACGCATTGCAGTACATGTCCGCTGGCGTCCGGCCAGGCGAAATTCTGCGTAGCGTTGTTGCACGCGCCTCCGACTGTGCCGCGGTATACGTTGGCGCGGTTGCGAATTGCCCCCACGCGAGCGTCGCAAGGCCAAGACACGCAACGAAAAAGAGGAGAATGCCGGCGCGGTGCGCGCTCCACAGTTTCATGGAGGCGGCGACGCGGTGCTCAAGGCCCGCCACCCTTCGCCGTCACAGAAGTACAATTTCTTGTCGGCGTAGCGGATTGCGCCTTCATACGCGAGCGCGCATGCGGCGCCGCTCGATCCAACTATTATTTCGCCGATGTGGGCGTTGATGCCGTCGGTTGGTTGCGACGTTCCGGTCGCGCCATGCCCAGGTTTAGTCTCGACGGAGAATTGCTCGCCGGCCACGCTGACACCGTTCTCCGCATAGACGCACGGCGATGCGCCACACAACGCGACAGCGAAGCAAAGGATAAGTCCGAAAACGGAAGGCCTGGGCCGAAAGAGGGTAGCGACAGAAATGGACAAGAGCATCACAGCAACGCCCGCGTCGATTGGCGGCGACGGGCTTTAAATCAAATTAGGCCGACAGACAGGCTCAATTCAACCAATTCGTTGGTTTTGTACTCCCAACAAATCGTGACGGTTGGCGTTCCGCTAAAGTCACGATTTTTGCGGATTTGTGCGCCTACGTGCGTACTCGACGTCCACGCTGGGACCGTCGTCTTTGAGACGAAGCGAGATTGCAAAAATTTAATGTAGAACCTACTGTTGGAATATTAGCAGGAGTTTCATGCGGATATCGGCGCGATGAATAAGCATTTAGCGGGCTGCCACCCTTCCGCCGCGATGTATCTTTGTTTGCTCAAATTCAGCAGATACGATGACGCCCGCTGAAATTCGTGGGCAGTGCCCGCGAGTCGCCCAATCGGCAAATCAACAGAGGACGGGTCATTCCCGAGTTACAATGTCGAAGACCAAGCACCTCATGCGGAGTCAAGTTGCCGCTGCGGCAATAGCGATTGCCGCTACGTCGGGAGCGTCTGCCGGTGGCTTTGGTGGCATAAAAATCGGTGGCGTGACGATAAATCCTTTCAATCCGGTCCAACCTATTCAGCCACCGCCTGTCAAGGTCGGGCCTGTCACGGTTACTCCGCCGGCACCTTCGATCATTCCTTCTCCGCCGAAGGTGGTTATCGAAGGGAGCGGCGAAATCGCAAAGGCCGCAGGCAAAGCAACCGATGTTGCCGACAACGCCAGAGCGGTTGCAGACAAGGCGGCGCAAGACACTGGCAAGGCCTTGGACAAAGCGACACAGGATAGCGGGAAGGCCATAGAAAAGGCGACACAAGATATCGGAAAAACTGCAGAGAAGGCGTTGCACGACACCGGCAAGACTGCAGAGAAAGCAGGACAGGACGTTGTCGTTGCGGGACGCGCGATTGGGGAGTTCGTACAGAACCAAATTCGCGGCTATGGCAATTCGCTGAGTGACGCTGACTCGCTGACGATCTGATCGGTGATACGCTGATAAACATCCGTTCTCATCTTTCTCTCCTAGTTTGCCGGTCGCGCATGCAACCGGAACTAGGCGAGCGCCAATGAGCGGGGGTTGGCCGTCACAGGTCGGAAAACGAGCGGGGCTCGGTGCGGGCCGGAGCCCCCTTTCTTCTTCGGGCGACTACACGGCCCGCCGTTTTCCGACCACTTGGGCTTGACCTTGACGGCCTGGGGGCCGCAGGCCCCGCTTCAAATAAATGAAAGCCAGCCGAAGGCTGGCACTACAGGTGAAAATGGGCGTATGGGCGGGAGCGGTAGCGGAGACCATCCACCAGCCCCGAGACCGGTTAAAAGGGCAGCCGCAGGAGGTTCTCTTAATTGCGGGCGCTGGGTCAACCTGTTTCTGGCCTTCTTAATGCCCTAGATTTTACCCGCGCCCTTGGCCTGAGTCCCCAGGCTAGACCTCCCAGATGTGGGTTGGGTCCGACCACCGGAGAAAGGCCGCCTTCCGTCATGAGTTGCGGGCACGTCCCGCGACGCTGATGACGGCTCGGAGCGAGGCCTTGACGATGTCCCGATCAATCCCAACGCCAAAAATCGTCCTGCCATCCGGTAGCCCGGCTTCGACATAGGCCGCTGCCTGCGCATCGGAACCCGCACCGAGCGCGTGCTCGTGATAGGCGAGCACGGCGATATCGGCGATGCCGGCGCGGCGTAGCGCATCGACGAACCCGTCGAGCGGGCCGCTCCCATGGCCTTCGATGATGCGCCCGTCGCCGCGATCTATGATCGTCGCATTTATCGTGCGCCCGTTAGCGTCGGGAAAGGTGCGGTATTCGACGAGACCGATCTCGCCCTCGCCGAGATATCTCTGGCAAAACATGGTCCAGATATCCGACGAGCTGACCTCCTTGCCAGTGCGGTCGGTCCAGTCCTGGACGATGTGGCTGAATTCGACCTGCAGCGCACGCGGCAGCTCGAGACCGTGGTCGGCCTTCAACAAATAGGCGATGCCGCCCTTCCCCGACTGGCTGTTGACGCGGATCACCGCCTCGTAGGTGCGGCCGAGGTCCTTTGGATCGATTGGCAGGTAGGGCACTTCCCAGAGCTCGTCATTGCGCTTCGCTAGCGCCTCGAAGCCCTTCTTGATCGCGTCCTGGTGCGAGCCCGAAAATGCCGTGTAAACCAGCTCGCCGGCATAGGGATGGCGGGGATGCACCGGCAGACGGTTGCAATACTCGACCGTCTGGACGATCGCATCGATGTGAGCGATGGTCAGCTCGGGATCAACGCCCTGGCTATAGAGATTCAGCGCCAGCGTCATGAGATCGACATTGCCGGTGCGTTCGCCATTGCCGAACAGCGTGCCCTCGACCCGCTCGGCGCCGGCCAGGACGGCGAGCTCGGCCGCGGCGACTCCCGTGCCGCGATCGTTGTGCGGATGCACTGACAGCACAAACCGGTCCCGGCCAGTGATGTGGCGGCCGAACCATTCAATCTGGTCCGCATAGACATTGGGCGTCGCCATCTCGACTGTTGCCGGGCAGGTTCAGGATCGCCTTTTTCGCCGGCGTCGCTCCCCAGGTTTCGAGCACCGCCTCGCAGATCTCGACCGCAAAATCGAGCTCGGTACCGGTGAAGCTCTCGGGCGAGTATTGGTGGATGATCTCAGTGTCGGGCACTGCGGACGCCAGGTCGCCGATCAGCTTGGCACCGGTCACCGCGATGTCGATGATCCCGGCACGATCCTGCCCGAACACGACGCGGCGCTGCAGCTCGGAGGTCGAGTTGTAGAGATGCACGATCGCCCGTCGCGATCCCGCGATGGCATCGAATGTTCGTCGGATCAGCTCGGAGCGCGACTGCGTTAGCACCTGGATGGTGACGTCCTTGGGCACGAGATCGCCCTCGATCAGCTCGCGCACGAAATCGAAATCCGTCTGCGAAGCGGCCGGAAACCCAACTTCGATCTCCTTGAAGCCGAGCTTGACCAGGAGATCGAACATCCGGCGCTTGCGCTCGGCACCCATGGGCTCGACCAGTGCTTGGTTGCCGTCGCGCAGATCGACGCTGCACCAGATCGGTGCCCGCTCGATCGTACGGGACGGCCACGTGCGACCGGGTAAATGGACCGGTTGGAAAGGACGGTACTTGTGAATAGGCATGCTTGCCATTGCAGGAACTCCTGATGCGATTGGGACGCGGAACGTGAGCGGTCGGCCGCTGCTATCGGCAGCGGCCGGTGCTAAGTCGCGCGAAGCACCCGGTCAGGAGGGACCCAAGGCAGCATTGAAGAGGGAACATGAGAGAAACGAACCTTTCAGGGCGAACTCGAGACGAAAGCGAACGGCCGGCGCGGTCAACGCGCCGGGATGCTAAGTCGGAGTTGGCTCAGGTTCGTGCTCATCATGGCTTTGAACATAGCGACCGGACCCGCGCGCGTCAACTCGCCTCAAGTCCGTCCGGCGCACCTGGGACTGATACTCCGAACGCACCAAGTTTCCCTGAGCGCGAGTTTCTAATCGCTCTCCGATAGCTTGGCTCTTGCCGCTTTCAGCGTTCTCTTCGTGGTCGAGGCGAGGCTCGCCACAGCATGGCATCGGACGCTGCGGCTCCCAATGTCAGCAACGCAGTCCGCTCCGAAGAGACGGCTGCAGCACTCCTGACGGGTTCGCCGCTGCTCGTCCCGGCAAGGGACAAGACTACCGTCAAGCGACGGATTTCTTCGAATTCACCTCCATATTCATGCGGTTGCGGCCGGCTCGGCCGCCGACCACCGGAACAATTCGCCATTCACCCACATGCGGTGCATGATCACCGCAAGTTTGCGGGCAACGGCGATCTTTGCCTTCTTCATGCCGCTCCGCTTGGCGAGCCGAAGGCCCCAGGCCTTGAGCGCCGACCATTTCTCGACCCGCGTCAGCAGCGTGCCGGCGGCTTCAAAAAGGTAGGTACGCACAAGGCTATCACCACATTTTGAGATGCCCCTGTTCTCGGTCGATCTCGCCCGACTGATAGCACCGCGGTGTCAGGCCGAAGTACGCGCCAACGCTGCTGGACTTGACGAACTTCGTGGGATCATCGACTGCTGTCACGAATGCAGAGCCGTGAGCACGCCGACACCCGGAATGGTCATAAGCTGCTGGCACACGGCGCTGGTGCGTGCACAGCCCATCAGCTGGCGATCGAGATGCCAAATCTGCTCCTTGAGACAGGAGTAGACGCACAGCAGGGACTGCACGGTCCGATTGAGCATGCCGTCGTTATCGCCGCACGCCTCCGCCACGAGCCGTTCAAAAGGCTCGCCTGTTCGTCTTGATAACACGATGCCGAACGTCTTGAGATTCCTCTGATCTGGTTGGTAACTTCCACCCGCATGCCGACGAGTTGAGCTCGGGCGCCAAGCATGGAGCGGATGGCAGTGACTGGTGAGGCTCTTCACCCCGACCTCTCGGTACCAGCCAGCCTTGACGATCTGGGCCAAGCCATAAGCATCGTTTTTGTCGGTCTTGTTCACTTGGCCGCTCATGGTCGCCTGCGCATGCCGAAAATCAAGGCACACCACCGGAAGTCCCATTGCCTTCAACGCGTGCCAGTGCCAGGTCGATAAAGGACCGCTTTCCAATCCGATCCGTACAACGTCAGGCGCTCTCGATCTGATGGTCTCGGCGATGGCTTCGGGTGTCGACAGACACTTTCCTTGCCAGACAAATCTTTCCGTCCCCGATGACGCAAAGGTGGGTCATCTCCTGCGACACATCCAAGCCGACAAATAGCTCCATTGTTGCCTCCATGCAAATCATTGAGGGCGAAAGTCTAGCAGCGCCCGCAATTACCCCATGTCAGCATAGCGCCGCCGGAGGCGGGACGCCGGACCGACTGCCCCCGGGGAGGGGTGCCGTAAATCTTGCGCCAGGGATCGTCTCCAGATGGCCGAGACCCGCATCCCAACTCTTCCGGGATCTGCGGGGCTCGGTGAGCGACGGGGTGGAGCCGAGACCGGCAAAGCCGGACGCGCCAACTTGAGTCGCTCTACCATCTGGGCTCAGGCTGATACGCCGAGATTATCCAGCGGGGTGTGGTGGTATAGGCGAATTAGCTCGGCCCGGCGGCGGCGATGCCACATAACAAGAGCGACTGCACCTATGACGAGCCCTACCCCTTCCTGAGCCGATCTCGGGAACAGGGGCGGCGGAAAAGGTGTCTCATGGGCAGAACATTTCAGTAGCGAGCAGAAAACTCTGCAAGCCATCAGCATTTATTGACATCAATATTTATTTACCGGTCAGACGATAATTTTAAACGCACCATATCTACAGGTTTGGTATTCAGCCAAGTAGGCCGTTTTTCCCGAATGCTGTCATTGTAATGGTATAGGGTCCACCGTCTCCCTCGATATCAGTCACCGATTCCACTGACTGGATTAGTGAGAGTGAACGGGACGACAGGATTGGTGCCGGTTGCTAAAAGCAATAGAGGAATGTTATTTATAATTGAATTCGCGCTAAAAAAAACCTGCCCATTTGCTCCCAGCGTTCCAGTATTATTGCCGCTCGAAGGATTTAGCGTTATAGGCGCGCTAATAAAATTACCGGGCGAACCAAGTGCAGATTGAACCATATGTAATAACACCCGAACCGAATTGGCTTACATCATTGATATCTATGATGGTGGCATTAGCCGGGGTAGATGAAATGAACGCAGTCGTAATCAGTTGCGGCTGGCGAGCAAGTAAGTGCGGCGGCTACGGCCAGCGTCGATAAGTGATCCGGAGCTTTCCTCCGGCGCGACCAGGCATTCAATTGCTCGGATCGAGCTGCGCGGGACAGCGAAGTTGCGCGAGTAAAGCGAGGCTGTCGGGGCACGTACGAAAGTAATCTTAGAATAGCGCCGCTTACAACGATGTAACGAAATGGCCAATAGTGTTTCGCACCCCTGAATTTATCTTGATTTTGATCGGAAAAATGCTTACGAAAGCTTGTATGTTCCTGCCGACTGCGCGTAATCCGCTAAATCCGTGGAGGTTTCCCGTGCTGCAACAGAATCGGCCATTCTGTTTCAGCCGAGGTAGCGATGCGCGAGCAGCCATACGAGGCGTGAGCCTCTTCGGTCATCCGGTAACCGCAAATATCTCAACGCCGCCGAGCGCCGCCGATTTCCTTGAGGCGGCAAACCGACGCACCCTGCGAGCGCCTGTTCTGCGTCACGCTCGCATTGAGCGGTGGCCGCATCTCCGAGGTCCTCGCGCTGACGCCGGCCTCGATCGACATCGAAAGCGGCGTCGCCTGCATCGAAACGCTCAAACGGCGCAGACGCGGCGTTGTCCGGCAGGTGCCGCTGCCGTCGACACTACTCGAAGAACTCGATCGCATTTTCGACTTACGGCCGCGCAGCGCGATCCCCAGCTTGCAACAAGCGGCTTTGGCGCTGGAGCCGCACGACGGCTTGGCGGCGCGTCAAGAAAGTCATGGCGGCGGCCGAAATCATCGGCGCCCCGGCGATGCCCAAGGGACTTGCGCCACGGCTTCGGGGTGAACGCCTTTCAATCTAACGTCCCGCCGCATCTCGTTCAGCGCTGGCTCGGCCATGCCTCGCTGCGGACGACCGCAATCTATGGCGATGTCGTAGGACCGGATGAGCGCGCATTTGCCGAGCGTATGTGGAGCGAACGGACGCCGATGCGGCGATAAGCTTTAGACCTCGTGTCCCCGGGCGGTGTATCGCCCGAAAATTCAGGAGCGCCGCTGCGCAATCAAGCGCGCTTGCTGTTGTCGGGTCGGTGATGTTGAATTCTTCGATCGCTTTTTGATGGCTGTTTCAGCGTCGGGAGCTTCGACCGAGCCGACGAAGGTGGCGGGGGTATGCCGCAGGCGGTAGATGTACCACGTTGGCTCGGCCGCGAAGCCATGGCGAGTTTTGGCCATACGTCTCGCCTCCGCCTAGTCTCTATCCGAACGGTACGATCCAGATTGCCAAGCGTATCAAACAAAGCATGATCAGGCTACTGTATCCTCCTTTTCTCCTGTCATCACAATCTTGAGGGTGCCGTCCAGCAGCGGGCGCTGAAAATTCAGCGCATCTTGCGTCGGCGCAGTCATCCACTGCTCGATCTCGGCCTCCGTGGTCAGAATGACCGGCATGGCCTTCGGATGGATTGCACCAACTTCGGCATTGGCCTCGGTGGTCAGAAATCCAAACAGCTCATGCTCGCCCTCGCACGGGATTCGCCTTGGTGCCGCGCTTCCCGCGCCAGGTAGTCCAGATGCCGGCGAACACGGCGAGGGGCCGGTCTTCACGCAGCGCGAACCATGTCGGTGTCTTGCGCGGCTTGGTGTCGGCATATTCGCAAAACGACGTAAAGGGCACTACGCAACGGTGCTCAGGTTTGAGCCACGAACGCCAATGCGGGCTCTTCACGTTGCGGATGTTAGTGATCGGGGCGCCGCCGAAGGCAGGCGGGCCCGGCATGCCCCATCGCGCCATCGCCAGCTCGCGAACCCCGTCGATCGCAATGCGCGCGATAGGCGCCATGAAATCCGGAAAGATCCCCGGCATCGGCGGGAGATTTCCGGTGCGGTCGCGCATCGCGCGAACGAGCGCGACAGATCGCGGCCTGCCCCTTGGTGAGGGAATAGAGATTGCACATCGGCTACCTTCGACACGGCATGTCGAGCGTTGCCGGCCTGTCCTATGATCACGATACCGTCAATAACGGTCAAGGCGAATATGTCCGTGACGACGCGACTGACCAATTCGATTGAGAGCGTTTTCGCGGTCATGAAGCACGGCCTGATCGGCGTGTATCACCACGCCAGCCCGAAACACCTTGCTCGCTACGTCGATGAGTTGGCCGTCCGGCTGAACGAAGGCGACGTAAAGAATCATACCTTGACGCAACTCGATAGTTTCGTAGAGGGCGGTGCCGGCAAGCGGCTGACCTACTAAAGGGCTGATCCAATGACAAAGGAAAAGCCGCCCAAAGAGCTAGATGCCATTGCCGATGTGGTGCTCGCCTATCGGCCGAAGCCAAAGACGAAACCAGCCAAAAACCGGCGGAAAATGCAAAAGCACTTGATAGCTGCTCAGGCTTCTGCTCGAAGCTCTCATTTTGCATTCCCGAGGGCTTCTCGACTTCTGTTCCCGATATTTCGAAGGCCACCAAACCATCCTACCGTTATGTTCATCTCACGCCTAAGAGCCCCCGCTAATGGTCTTAGTTGAACCTCAACGTTTGGTAGCGGATTTTCTGGAAGTTTCATCACCGCGTTATAGAAATCGCTAAGAGCCTTCTCTAAGGCAACTCTATCAGGCTGAAAAGCGCCCTTCCAGAAATGTCGTGATAGTTAGGGTATTCGTCTTTGAGCCGCTGCAGGTCGTCTGACGCCATTGAGTAAGCCGCCGCATCTACTTGCAATTGATGACTTAGTTCCTGTCTTCCGGACGCCGTTTTGACAAGGTCAAGCCATTTTGACAGCGTCAGATCAATCGCATTATAGCTGCCAATCGGCGCCGATTCAGATTACTTCTTTAAGTACGCTGTCCCAAATGCTGATTTTCGTTGCAATATCTTCGGCGCTTAGGCCGGTTTGCTGCGGTTGGGATGTTCCCGACTGTTGTGTGTCTGCCATGCGCCGCGCGTCATCTAATTGCCGCCTCAAATTCGCGGCATCGGCCAGCGCCGCGTCTCGCTGCTGCGTAACAGCGTTTAGCTGGTCGCGGATCGGTCCGGTTGCTTTGGCTATGTCGTTGGCCGACGGTGGATCGTGAAATACTGTTGAAATCGCCTCTCCGTAATCCGGCGAGGCGTTTGATCAGGCGGCGATAGCAGCGTTCTTCCGCTTCCTGCGCCGCCCAAACCAGCCCATCACGCCGAGACCAGTGGCGAAGAGCGGGAGGGCGGCTGGGACAGGCGTTGTAGAGGCATCATCCAGTTCAAAACCGAGAGACAGGTCGCTGTGGTAATAGCCCCCAGTGTACCTCGATCCCGACTGCACGGCCAAACCAGAGCCCCCTGCATAAAGTGGCAGAAATAATTGACCGGGATTGTAGAAGGAAATATCAAAAATTCCCGCGGAAAGAGCCAGGCCAGTTAAATCAATTGTCACAACGCTTGTGCCGAATGCTGTCGCCGATGCTGATGAGAACTGCGCCGACGTCACTGTCTCGCTGAAAAGCGAGGATCCTGGAAGCGAGCCGTTCAAACTAAACACATCAATTTCCATGCTCGCTGGGAAGAAGCCAGTAAAAAGGTCCACTTGCACTGATCCACGGTCGCAGCGCTGCCCAGCGAAAACGTGTCGAAGACGCGAAATGGACCACCCGCTCCGGCGCAGGATGAGCACTCGGTCTGCGAGTAGTTCACGGTCAGATCAGGAAGCGATGCAAAAAGAACCGGCAAGGACGTTCCCAGCGCAAGAGCCACAACGACAGCCGATTTGACAAGACTGGGTGTGTTCATGAGACCATCCTAGGATTGACCACCCACACTCCAAGTCAATCATGATCGGTAGCCGCTTGGCAACAAGAAATGGGCCTGCGCTGAAGACAGTGGCCACAGCGGATTTGGGTCAAGAGCGGCGCCGGGCCGCGTCCGCCGACTTGCCCTCCATCGTGGACACTCTGTTCCCTGCCCCGATCCGCCGGTTGGACCCGGACTCATATCCCGCAACGTGAGCACAAAGTTAAGACCGCCCCGCGGCGATCTCTCCGAAATCAGGTTGGCTGTTTCGATCAGGCTACTGCAAAAGCAGCGGTGCTGCTGTTCTTCGGCCTGCGATATGCAAGAAAGCCGAACCCGACAAGGCCACTGAGCAGCATCAACCAAGTCGACGGGAGGGGAGTGGCGGAGACATCACTTGCAAAGTCTACGGTTATTTGTGTGCCAACGGGAAAGATGTCGCCTTCCAAATTTACGTAGAGGACGCCGTCAGAAACATCAGCGGACACCAGCGCCCCATTTGATGTGACGACTTGAGATACCGGATTGAACGGCACACCAGACACCACGCTAAATTCCGGTCCACCAAATGAAAATGCACCAAAACTAAGACGATCATCGGCCGTAAGCACCAAGGAGTTGCTGTTGAATTCCACATCCAACTCATTGTTCGAAGACGCATTTCCGACTAATTGTGTTTCGACGGTGCCGTTCACGGTAAACGGGTTCACCGTGAAATGGTCATAGACCGACTGGGTTGAAGATGTCGGGAAATCAAATGTGGCCGAGAGCACATCCCCTGTTAGGTTGAACACGTCTGCTTTTGCCGAAAAGCTCGCAACGGCAGCACTTGCGCAAATGACCAAGCCGAAAAGTGAGCGATATGTCGAAGCCATGGATATGCCCTCGCTTCGTGAAATTCGCAAGCATCGAATGTCTGATCAAGCTGAGCCGATCGTACGACAATCGCCAAAAGAGCACAACCTTCCTTTGAAGGGGAAGCCAGGTCGTTTTCGAGCCGGCCGGTTACGCGTACGCCAAAGTGCGCTGCCGTTGGCAGCTGGGTGTGTGAGTTCGATCACGCCGAGAAAGAAATGGATTGAAAGGTCAAGAGCAGCCGTTCGGGCGTCGCCCTCCGACCGTCCGCCTTGCCCTCGATCGCTGACGTCCTGCCGCGCTGCCGCGAACTCGCGGTTTGGGGGGCCCGGCCAAATAAGCGGACTCACGCGCTGCAACATGATCGTGGAGATACAAAACAAAAAGACCACCTCGCGCGACGGTCTCTCCGAAAATCGATCCGGTGTTTTAGATTAGGCGGCTGCGAGAGCAGCAGTGTTCTTCCGCTTCCGGCGCTTCGCGAGGAAGCCCATCACGCCGAGACCGCAGGCAAAGAGCGGTAGGGCGGCGGGGAGCGGCGTGGATGAGACAGCAGGAGTTACCGTAACCGACCCGGTAGAAACTCCGGGCGTGGTGAAGTTATCGTAGTTTCCCTCAGACGTTTGGGCATATACCATTTCGGTGAATACAGGACTGGTCGTAAAGTTGCTAATCTGCAGGACATAGTCATCAGTAGCAGGGCTGTATTGGACCAAAGCCGTACCATCAGAGGTGCCACCAACCACGAGTTCGTCCGCCGAAAAAGCGACGCCATCGCAGCTGTAGGCACTCGCAGAGTAACAGAAGGAAATCGGTGAACCCGCTGTGATATTCAGAGAGTTCAATGTGATGCCGGCAGTAGCATCCATATAAACTTGAGTGGGATCGAAGGTAATAGTGAAGGAGCCTGTCACTGGATCCGTTGGCACTCCCCCTACTGGAAAGGTCGAAAAACCCGAGACGTTAAAAGTCACATCGTCGGTTACGATCGCAGCGCTCGCAGGCAACGCTCCCAGTCCCAAGGCCGCAAGGGTCGCCGTGCCGCAAATTACAGATCGAATCTGCATAATGGGTGTCCCCCATTCCAGTCGCCGCGAGGTATTATGCTAACTCAGTCCGCCTCCTGTCAACTCCTCTTGCGCGGGGCAATTAGAGAGCGGCGCGAACGGAAAAGATTATTGCTTTGCGACGCTGTAAATCGGCAATGCTCCTTGCACGCGCTTGGATCATGATCGTCGGATTAGGATCGTTTGTAACAATTCTGCTCGGCCCTCGGTGACATCGATTTGCGTCGCGATGGGCCAAGAAGAGACTCGGCACAAAAAGAAAGACCGCCCCCCACGGCGGCCTCTCCGAAATCCAATTATTTGTTTGATCAGGCGGCTGCGCGAGTGTTCTTCCGCTTCCAGCATTTGGCAAGGAAGCCCATCACGCCGAGGCCGGTGGCGAAGATCGGGAGGGCAGCGGGGAGCGGTGTAGCAGATTTGGCGTTGGTGGCGTTCCAGTTGCCAGGATCACCTGTGATGCTTTGTTAATGATTTAAGCCGACGAACATGCCGCGTACGTCCGAGCAGCTTTCCGCTTCGTCACCCACCAGCCAAGCAGACCCAAAGCCGCGAGACTGCTGGCGAATAGTGGGAGCGACGAAGGGATTGGCGTTGGTTGGAGGTTGGAACTCCATGTTCCCGGATCGTTAAGGTTTTGACCACAGCCAAAGGTGCAACCCAACGGCGTACGGAAGGACAAATCTTGGATGTCTGGGTCATAGTTATCGGTATAAATGCCATTCAGGAAATCATCGCTGTTTATTTTAAGTAGCCAATCTACGATCGCGCCCGATAAGTCGGTGGTAAAGAATGCTTCCGTGACGGTAGAATTGTTCGCTTGAGAGGACAGCGTCTGGACCCCATCGGTGAATGAATATGCGGTGATGAAGCCGGACTCCTCAGTCAGAGGTAGATTATCTCCAAGTGGTTGCGATAAAGTTATGTACCCACTGATCGCGTCAGATGTCGTATACGGCGCAATCACGGCTGTAAAATTGTTTCCCGTATAATCATATGTCGTCGCGGACGCGGGCGACATCATGGCGACCAGGGGTAAGGCGAAGAAAAAGCACCTGCTCCACTGGCGAGTTGAAGTCGCAGACATCTATGACACCCCTCGAATGAAAACCAGCCGCACCCAGCGCGAGGTAAAATATGGCGGTCGTTATGTCGGATAGTCAAGGTCAAAATATACAGATGATGAGGGCGCTGCGATGCACACTTTAATTTCCGCAGCGAGGTCAAAGCCCGAAATGCTCATAGCGAGCAAATCCTTTCCGTAATGTCTCGGAAGCGGACATCTTGCCGTGCCGCGAACTGCCCGCGGCTGATGAGGACCGCGGGCGATGTCAGTCCGTTGGCGTGTAGCGCCGGAGCAGGTCGGGATCGGCTTTGGCCATGTTGACCAACTCAGTGAGATTATCGACGCCGTGGCGCGTGAAGGCCGTTATCGTCTCTTCCCCCGGCCCGATGACGATGAGGCAGCCATCTTCCGGATCCATATCGATACTGATTTCCCGCAGCAGGTCCTCGTCCTCGCCGAGCATTTCGGCGACCCGGCTGAGTGTGAAGACGTGGCTTATCCCAGCCATGGTCAAGCCGCCTGACGGACCTGCGCGTTGAGCGGACGCCAGTTCCAAGGCAGCAGGTCGTCGAGCTTTTGGGCAGGATGCTCAGCGATGCGGGCCAGAACGTCGGCGAGCCAGGCTTGCGGATCAACGTCATTCATCTTGGCCGTGACGATCAGGCTGTACATGACCGCGGCTCGCTGGCCGCCACGATCGGAGCCACAGAACAACCATGACTTCCGCCCCAGGGCGATTCCGCGCACGCCACGCTCGGCGGCGTTGTTCGACAGGCAGATGCGGCCGTCGTCGAGGAAGCGCGTGAAGACGGTCCAGCGCTTGAGCATGTAGTCCATGGCCTTGGCGACGTCGTTTCCGCGCGAGAGCTTGGCGCGTTGCTCTCGCATCCAGGCCTCCAGATCGGCGACGAGCGGCGCGCTGAGTTCCTGGCGGACGGCCTCGCGCCTTTCCGTGCTCTGACCGTTGATCGTCCGCTCGATGTCGAACAAGGCGTCGATGCGGCGGACCGTTTCCAGGGCCAGGGGCGAGATTGGTGCCGGCACCTTGCCCTGAGCTTTGCGACGAGCGTTCTCAGCCAGATCGGCCATGACGAAGAACGGGCGTCGGGCGTGGACCCAACAGGCCGCTTCGAAGATGGGGCCAGGCGAGCGGCCGGGGTCGTAGAGCTTGCCATATCCGCTGTAAGCGTCGGCCTGGAAGATTCCGGTGTAGCTGGCCAAGTGCGCCTGGGGATGCTCGCCGGCTCGATCACGAGAGTAATAGAATGCTGCCGCTGGGGGCGCCGGCCCGCCGAACGGCTTGTCGTCGCGCACATAGACCCATATTCGGCCGGTATCGGTCTTGCCCTTGGCGAGGACCGGGACCGTGGTGTCGTCCCCATGCAATCGCAGCTGCGATGCCGAAATTCCGACCACGCCATCGGTCGGCGTTGGCCAGATGAAGCGCCCCTTCTCCAGCCTCTTGGGTAGTGGGCTCCTTTGAATAAGGCAACCCGGAGCGGGCATAAACCATCTTGTTTATCGGAGTCCGATTTCGATCACGACGGCTTCCTCCAGGAAGCCGAAGGCAATATTTTGGGAGCACTCCAAATCCGCCGACTTTAGCCCGTCAAAGAGGACCTTGCGTAAGGCTAGGCTCTTTGCGTCTCCAGCGGTTGCTATGTTGCATCCCCGATCACTGATCGGTTCAAATTCATGCTCCTCTATAGTCTGGCCTATGGACAGATGGCTGTTTCTGATCCAGCCAGCATTGAGAAAGATTTGTAATATTTGTCCCGAAAGAAGCATCTGCTCAGAGCCTGCATCTTGGTCGTTTCTGTGGGTGGTGATCCAGAATTTTTCACCAGCGTATGGACGTAACAGAGCTATCAAATTATTAGCTTGCTCCGGTGTGATTATTCTAGGCGCCTTAAGCTTGGCTATTTCTAGTTCGGCTTTTGCGGCGCGCTCATTGGCTTTTCCCGCAGCCTCTTCTGCGGTTGCCGCGCGGTCATTCAACCTTGCTACCTCAAGCTCTTGGATTGATTGGAGGCGGTGCGAAAATAAGAAAATATCGCCATCAGATATCAATTCGCCAGCTACCCCAATTGTAACAAACGCTACAAATAATTTGTGCCATAATTTAACGCGAGGCGTAGGAGGAGACCAGATTTCTGTCTTTGTTTCTCCATACAGTCCAATGACAACTACAATCGAAAATCCTATCAGCGCAAGTTCTCCGACTATCACCCAAATTCCGGCGGTTGATTTCGACGCGGACTCCAGCAGCAATTGGGAAAAAATCTCATCCATAGAACATGCTTATTTGTTACTAGCTGTTGCAAGTATTGCGCTTGGAGTTTTGATTTTACTGTGGTCTGTTGTTACTATGGTTTGCCTTCTTATGCGGCATACCGATTGCTGATAAGAGAAGTTTCCCACGCCTCTAGAACGTCTACGATTTCTCCTATTTCCCAAAGACGATCTGTAACGCCAGCGGCCATTGCCGGCGTCATTTTTAGAGTTTGGTGGATGCGCACGAAATTGTAGTACATCGCAAAAAGGGCCACGGAATGAGCGTGGTTCTCGATCTTCTTAGAGAAGGCATTTGTAAGCCGCGTAAACCGGCGAGTGTGCATCCGCACATTGAGATTTTGCCGCTCGGCATAGGACGTGTTGATATGGGCCGGATCGGGATCGCCCTCGATCGTTTCCTTGCGCGCGCCGATGCATTCGGCGGGACTGTAGCGGCCCTTAGCGAGTTCCGATGATGGTCCATAGAGCTTGACCAGCATCGCGTAATCAACGTCACCACCGAACGCGCCTTCGACTGCTTCGAGGTATGCCTTGTGCCCGTCGCTGGTCAGTTGAACGCGATTCGAAAGCCGGGATCTCAGATCGTCCATGAAGATGATCGCCGCGTCGCTGTCCCGGCCGCCGACAAACCATGACGGGATCAGCTTGGTATCAGCATCGATCGCCGTCCAGGTCCACACGTCGCCCGCATTGGCCGGCACAGCCTTGGCCTTCGCTACGTTCTTTTGCTTGCAGTGAACGAATGCCCAGATTTCATCGACCTGGATACGCTTGCAAGTGAGATTGACGAATACTCGATCTTGATACCAAGCGGCGGCTTGGCCGGCATCGACCAGGAGCTTGCTTACGGCCTTCTTGCTCGCTCCGGTCAGTCGGGTGACAGCACGGATGGAAGTGCCCTCACAAAGCAGGTGAAGGATGCGTGCGCGGGCTTCGTGGTCGAGCTTGTTCATGCCGCAGAGTGTACCGCGACATTCTTGGTCGGTCAAGCATAAAGGGTGCTTTTATTTTACCCGATGCTTTTCGGCCGTTGCCCATCTGGCTGCCGCGCCCATTTGTGCGATTTTCTTGCGTTTTTTCGCGCTTAACTTGGCCGCCCTAGCATGGCCGCCCTTTTCGCCGCCTAGCTTGCCGAGGGCAACGGCAGACGGATTTTTCCTTCCGATATCAAGGGGCGGTCTGTTGTCCTCGACCTGGCCACTGGCGATGTCAATCATGAGCTTGGCGAGCTGGGCGGGGTCGCGTGGTCGTTTAAGGCGCTTGTCTGGCATGGTGCTAGTATGCGCCGATCCCCGTCCCATTTCCAGCCGGCTTGAACTTTGCCTTATTCAAAGGAGCCCACTACCGCCTCTTGGCGTAGAGCGACATGCCGAGGCCATCATGCCAGATGATCTTGATCAGGTCGCCACGCGCGCCTCGGAAGACAAAGAGATCGCCGGCATGGGGATCGCGCCGCAGCACTTCCTGGACCTGTAGCGCCAAGCCGTTCATGCCGCGCCTCATGTCCGTTCGTCCGACCACAAGCCAGACCCGGACTCCAGACGGAACCGGAGTCATCGCCGCCGATCCAGAACGTCGATCACACGCCTCAAAGCTTCGGCATCGAAATCGCCATCGACGCGAATGCGACGGCCATTTCCAACCTCAATTACGATCAGGCCGCTACTCTTTGAAGCCCTCGGAAAAGCGGCCAGCGCATCATGACCATGTTCCTCAATCGTAGCCGGGCTGTCCGCCGCAGGCGCCGCGATCTCGACCGGCACCAATGCCGCCACCTCGTCGCCGAGCCGCCCTTCCCGGGAAAGCCGACGCCAGGTAAACAGCTGGCTGCCCGACAGACCATGACGCCGTGCCGTCGCCGAAACCTCTCGGCGTCCGCCATAGCTCTCGGAAACAATCCGTCGCTTCTCTTCCAGCGTCCACCGACGCCGAGCACCGGTCGATATCACCTCGACCCGCGACACCTTCGACATAGTCTTATGATCAGTCATACGACTATGTCTCAGCCGCGTGCGACCTCATGGCAAGGCGGCCCTGGGCGTAGGCTAACCATTTACCCACATGCGGTGCATGATCACGGCAAGCTTGCGGGCGACAGCGATCTTCGCCTTCTTCATGCCGCTTCGCTTGGCGAGCCGAAGGCCCCAGGCCTTGAGCGCCGACCATTTCTCGACCCGCGTCAACAGCGTGCCGGCGGCTTCAAAGAGGTAGGTAGGTACGCACAAGGCTATCACCGCATTTTGAGATGCCCCTGTTCCGGTCGATCTCGCCCGACTGATAGCACCGCGGCGTCAGGCCGAAGTATGCGCCAACGCTTCTGGACTTGACGAACTTCGTGGGATCATCGACTGCCGTCACGAATGCTAGAGCCGTGAGCAGACACCCGGAATGGTCATAAGCTGCTGGCACACAAGGCTCGTGCGTGCACAGCCCATCAGCTGGCGATCGAGATGCCTAATCTGCTCCCTGAGGCAGGAGTAGACGCACAGCAGGGACCGCACGGTACGATTGAGCATGCCGTCGTTATCGCCGCATGCCTCCTCCACGAGCCGCTCAAAAGGCTCGCCTGTTCGTCTTGATAACACGATGCCGAACGTCTTGAGGATTCCTCTGATCTGGTTGGTGACCTCCACCCGCATGCCGACGAGTTGAGCTCGGGCGCCGAGCATCGAGCGGATGGTGTGACTGACGAGGCTCTTCACCCCGACCTCTCGGTACCAGCCAGCCTTGACGATCTGGGCCAAGCCATAAGCATCGTTTTTGTCGGTCTTGTTCACTTGGCCGCTCATGGTCGCCTGCGCATGCCGAGAATCAAGGCACACCACCGGAAGTCCCATTGCCTTCAACGCGTGCCAGTGCCAGGTCGATAAAGGACCGCTTTCCAGTCCGATGCGCAATTACCCCATGTCAGCATAGCGCCGCCGTCTTCGGCGGGACCCGGGACCGACTGCCCTCCGGCGAGGGTTGCCGTAAATCTTGCGCGAGGGATCGTCACCCAAAGGGCCGAGACCCGCATCCCGACTCTTCCGGGATCTGCGGGGCTCGGTGAGCGAAGCGAGTAGAGCCAGACCGGCAAAGCCGGACGCGCCAAACTGAGTCGCTCTACCATCTGGGCTCAGGCTGATACGCCGAGATTATCCAGCCGGGTGTGGTGGTATAGGCGAATTAGCTTCGGCCCGGCGGCGGCGATGCCACATAACAAGAGCGACTGCACCTATGACGAGCCCTACCCCTCCTGAGCCGATCTCGGGAACAGGGGCGGCGGAAAGATTTCCATCGGGCAGAACGTTTGGACCGCCAAGCAGAAAACTCTGCGAGCCGTCAGCGCTTCTGGCGCTTAGCGTAACACTTGTAATATCGGTGCCCATAACGCCGATATATGTTTGAAAGGCACCATCTACAGTTTCGGTATTCGAGCCAAGTAGGCCGTTTTCCCCAAATGCCGTCATCGTAATGGTGTAGGGTCCACCGTCTCCCTCGATATAGTCACCGACTCCACTCACTGGATTGGTGAGAGTGAACGGGACGACAGGATTAGTACCGGTTATTAAAAGCAATAAAGGAATGTCATTTATGAATGAATTCACACTTAAAAAGTCCTGCCCATTTGCTCCCAGCGTTCCAGTATTATTGCCGCTCGAAGGATTTAGCGTTATAGGCGCGCTGACAAAATTACCGGGCGGACCCAGTTGAGTTAAATCATATGTAATAACACCAGAACCGAATTGGCCTACATCATTGATATCTATAACGGTCGCGTTGGCCGGGTTTGATGAAATGAGCGCAGTCACAGTCATTGCTGCTGGTGAGCAAGTAAGTGCGGCGGCTACGGCCAGCGTCGATAAGTGATCCGGAGCTTTCCTCCGGCGCGACCAGGCATTCAATTTCTCGGATCGAGCTGCGCGGGACAGCGAAGTTGCGCGAGTGAAGCGAGGCTGTCGGGGCACGT
The DNA here is from genome assembly GCA_963725185.1 of uncultured Alphaproteobacteria bacterium. GTDB lineage: Bacteria > Pseudomonadota > Alphaproteobacteria > Rhizobiales > Xanthobacteraceae > VAZQ01. The sequence goes on along the minus strand of CAVRXO010000004.1, from coordinate 325,806 downwards.
ACGAAAGTAATTTTAGAATAGCGCCGCTTACAACGATGTAACGAAATGGCCGATAGTGTTTCATGGCGGTGAATTACCCTTGATTTAGACCATTAAATTGCTTACAAAAGCGGTTGCAATTCTGCTGACTGTGCGCTCAATCCGCTAACCGACGGAGCTTTCTCGTGCTGCAACAGAATCGGCCATTCTGTTTCAGCCGAGGTTCCGATGCGCGAGCACCCACACGACGGCGTCAGTCTCTTCGGTCCGTCGGGGAGCCGCAAATATCTCAACGCCGCCGAGCGCCGCCGATTTCTGCAGGCGGCATCGCGACTTGCCCCCCGCGAGCGTTTGTTCTGCGTCGCACTCACATTGAGCGGTGGCCGCATCTCTGAGGTTCTCGCGCTCACGCCGGCCTCGATCGATATCGAGAGCGGCGTCGCGGCCATCGAAACGCTCAAGCGGCGCAGACAAGGCGTTGTCCGGCAGGTGCCGCTGCCGTCCGACCTACTCGAAGAGCTCGATCGCGTTTTCGACTTGACGGCCGCGCAGCGCGATCCCCAGCTTGCCGCCAAGCGGCTTTGGCCCTGGAGCCGCACGACGGCCTGGCGGCGTATCAAAAGAGTTATGGCGGCGGCCGAAATCGCGGGCACACCGGCGATGCCTAAAGGACTTCGGCACGGGTTCGGAGTGAACGCATTTCAATCTAGCGTCCCGCCGCATCTCGTTCAGCGCTGGCTCGGCCATGCTTCACTACGGACGACGGCAATCTATGGGGATGTGGTAGGACCGGACGAGCGGGCATTTGCCGAACGTATGTGGAGCGAACGGACGCCGATGCGGCGATAAGCTTTAGACCTCGTGTCCCCGGGCGGTGTATCGCCCGAAAATTCAGGAGCGCCGCTGCGCAATCAAGCGCGCCTGCTGTTGTGGGTCGGTGATATTGAATTCTTCGATCGCTTTTTTGATGGCTGTTTCAGCGTCGGGAGCTTCGACCGAGCCGACGAAGGTGGCGGGGGTATGCCGCAGGCGGTAGATGTACCACGTTGGCTCGGCCGCGAAGCCATGGCGAGTTTTGGCCATACGTTTCGCGTCCGCCTAGTCTCTATCCGAATGGTACGATCCAGATTGCCAAGCGTATCAAAAAAAAGCATGATCAGGCTACTGTATCCTTCTTTTCTCCTGTCATCACAATCTTGAGGGTGCCGTCCGGCAGCGGGTGCTGAAGATTCAGCGCATCTTGCGTCGGCGCAGTCATCCACTGCTCGATCTCGGCCTCCGTGGTCAGAATGACCGGCATGGCCTTCGGATGGATTGCACCAACTTCGGCATTGGCCTCGGTGGTCAGAAATCCAAACAGCTCATGCTGGCCCTCCACGGGATTCGCCTTCGTGCCGCGCTTCCCTCGCCAGGTAGTCCAGATGCCGGCGAACACGGCGAGGGGCCGGTCTTCACGCAGCGCGAACCATGTCGGTGTCTTGCGCGGCTTGGTGTCGGCATATTCGCAAAACGACGTAAAGGGCACTACGCAACGGTGCTCAGGATTGAGCCACGCCAATGCGGGCTCTTCACGTTGCGGATGTTAGTGATCGGGGCGCCGCCGAAGGCAGGCGGGCCCGGCATGCCCCATCGCGCCATCGCCAGCTCGCGAACCCCGTCTTTCGCATTGCGTGCGATCGGCGCCAGATAGTCGGGAAATATCCCCGGCATCGGTGGGAGGTTTCCGGTGCGATCGCGCATAGCTCGAACGAGCGCGATGATCGACGCCTGTCCCTTGGTGAGGGAATAGAGATTGCACATCGACTACCCTCGACACCGCCATTCCGGCGAAGCCTGGAACAATTCCGGCCCGCCTCATGCCCTCCGGCGGTGCACTCATCGAGCCCTCGCCAGAGGTTCATCGCTCACAATCGCTCATATTGGGCTCTTGACTTTCGGAGAACATAAAGAGAACATACGCGCCCCGAAGTCAAGGATCATGCGGGGGGCGCGCTACGGCCTTGCCGGCTCCGGGGATCGGAGTCCGAGATGATCTATTACGTGGCGCTCCCCTTTACGCCTGAAGAAGGCGGCGGCCTGGCTCCGGGGCTGGCGATCGAATGCCCGTCTGCAGCTGCCGCCATCCGGCGTGCGGAAGGCATCGCCCGGCATGAAGCCAATGCAGGTGCCGTGGCTTTCTCCCGCAGCGGCGACCCGAACCTCGGCGACTTCGAGGACGCCGTAATTCTAAAGACCTTCGGCGACGTGCCGGAAGACTTTAGGTAGGTGTAAAGCGCGTGTCATCGCATGACGCGGCGCAAAGGCGAATACAGCAAGAGCCGGCTCGACCGCGAATTCCCTCATCAGGTCATCGTACCCGCCGACCGATGCACTGCCACTAACAGCGCGATCATCGAGAGCCTTTGCAGAAATCTGACGCTGGGGCCGCGGCATCATTCGCTCTTCCATCAGGACCGCTGGCATCTGGTCTACTGCTTCGCAGATGCGGCGCACGCAGACCTTTTCCGGAAAACATTCGGCGGCGACACATTCGATCCCAAAGCGCGCGGTCGCGGCATGAACTGGCACCGGTTACGGAACCGCAGCACCTACTTCCTCCATCCCACCGCACCAAACCCGTCCTTCTTTCGGCCATTTCGCACCGTTCGTCGGCTGCATGGCTGCAAGTGCTGACGCACTCCTCCTCTTCGTTCCGGTCGCAAGCGATGCACCCGCCTCCTCCGGCGCACCGGCCTCCGTCAGAAGGCCGCGATTGGCGCGGCCGAAAACTGATGGAGGAAACAATGCGAGTGCTGACAATCAACGAACTGATGCGCCTGACGCGGATCGAGCTTTGCGATCTGCTGGCGCGGATCACGAACGCCCTGCCGGATTTCCCGGAAGGCTCAGCCGAACGCGCCAATGCGCTACTGAACCTCCGCAATATCCGCTGGGTTCTAGCGCAGCGCGACTTCTCACCGTAATCGCGCAATGCAGCCGCGCATGCACCGCATGCGCGGCTTTTCGGTTCGAACAGAAGGTGGGAGTTGGATGAGCGAACAGGGTCGCTATACCGTCTCGGTCCATCAATTCCGAGGGCGGACCAGGCGTTCGGGTGATGCGAAGGATGACATTATGTAGTAATCACATGGAAGCGATATTCTGATGTGGGTCGAAGACATGAACCAGGAAATCATAAACCTCCTCAAGGCGGCCGTCGAATGCAGCGTGTTCCTCTGTCCGACTGATCCCGGATTGAATTACGACGAAATTCTTGAGGTCGGGAATAGGGCTGGATTTCAGGCCGGCGAAGTGGGAGATGCGGCGCCCCATGCTGGAGAGCGCCCGCCAGGCTTCAAAAGGATCATTCCCGATCACATGGCCCGGGTTTCATGGGCCTTCTTTTGTCGCGAAGACCCCGAATATCGGAATTTCAACGCGTTCGATTTTGTCGTCTCGGAATTGAATGCCAGGGTAAAAGCCGACGGGGAAAGAAACGCGCGGCTAGAGCGAAGCGTTGTCGTCGAACGTGGATTGGCAAGTGGCATTCCGCTCAACGACGTCGAGCTTGCCATCACTTATTTGATATTGGCCGACCAAATCACCGAGAAGGATCGCGTACTGCGCTTTTCTCACTACGGAGGGGTTCACCGGCTTCCTAGCGAGCAACGCGACACAATAGGCCGAGGTCAGGCCTCTCCAAAACCTGCGCGCGCTCGCGCCTACCCTATTGTCAAAGACATCATCGAGCGCCGAACAGACGGTCGACCCCAATCGGTCGAACCTCTCGACGCGTTCGCGGAACAACTGAATAAACTAGGTTATGGAATGTTCAGGATATGGTGGACGCAAGCGGTGGCCGAACTTCGCCATAGCGACGTGCACTCCGCGCCCATCTCGGTCTCGGTGCTAGCCGCAGCCCTGGTCGAGGGTGCGCTGACCTTTGTCGTTAAACACGCACGCAAACTTGGTTTGGCGGTCTTTCGTTCAGCAGATTTCGATAGAGACCCGAGAACTTGGAAAATTGACGACCTGGTATCAAGTGCTGCGTCCGGTAGCGACGCTGCGATCCTCGATGTGCAGACAAGAAACCGAGCCGAAATGCTGATCCGAACACGGCAGCGAATTCACGCCGGCCGAATGCTTTCCGAGTTTCCAGGCGGCGTTCCGGACATCCGTCCGGAGGAGGCCCGAGATGCGAAGGCGACAGCAGATCAAGTCGTGCGTCGCGTGCTCGACTGGCTGCACAAATTTCCTCCGACTTGAGCAAGGTGCTCAGCTAGCATGGCCACGCCAGCGGCCTCACACCTCAATCACGATTGGGACGCCGATTTGGTTCGCGACCGGGGTATACAGATCAGCCTCGACCTCAGGCGTCGCTATCGTGACAATCAAGGTATAGCGCGCCGCTCTCTCCCAAGCGCCGAGATGGGGACGCTTGTTCCACCACCCCATTGTCGGATACACAGCAATGTATCCCCGTGAGGCAAGATCGATAGCTCTCCCGCGCCAAGTGTCCGAATGAACGGAACCCAAGGAGGTCAAAGACCTCCCCCGACCAAATAGCCATCCAGGATCAGCAAGACCCGGAGGTTCATAACCCTCTTCGCGCACGAATTTGTTGATGCGTTGTTCAAATGCAGCCTCGGTCTCCAGAGGATTACGGACAGCAAAGCGAAGTCCATGTGATTGATATCCATAGCGCGGCGTCCATCCGCGCGCACCCGGGCTCGGCTCGATGAAGTAGGACAGAGTGACTCTCATAGTCACGTCTGTGTTCTGAAGGGCCTCAAGAGCTTCGGTCGGCCACGGCAACGGATGGGGGCGCATTTCACGCGTCTTGATCGTACCGTTTTCTTTAAAGAATGGCTGAATTTCACCTTCCGCTACAAGCGTAAGGGAGTTGTTAAGACTTGAAAGAAGCCGTGTAAGATTGGGCACACCGTGGCCAAAACAACGGAGCAAAGTCTTGTAATCTACCTGGCCGTACGGATCAGTGAACCGTGCCAACATGGCCGGTGTCCACTCCGCCGAATGAACCATCAGCGCACGGATAGTCTCCGGCCACAATATTGGATATTTCGCCCATACCATCGCCGCCAAACGTGCCGCCAGAGCCGCGGCTGCACTGGTGTCGCCGAAAGTCGTCAACGGCGGGTGTGCGATAAAGTTATGCGCCGTGGTGAGCAGCTGAAGATCATCCAGGTAGTCAGGATCGGCAAAAATTGGGTTTGTCGCCAGGTTGCCGGCTTCCATCACAACGTCCGGCTTGATTGGCCACCTGGTCCATGTCGCTGACGTGCAACTGCATGGCGCCAAGTCCCCTCGTTGAGCTAGAGGCTCCCATCCAGGCCATTGCGTTCCGTCAATGATGGCTTTCTCCGTGTAGCCCCCAACGGTCAGGGCATTCCACGCCTGCGCCGGATCGTGGATACCGTCCGTCAAATTGGAGTTCTGGATAGTGTCGCCGCTGCGAGGGATCAGTATTGCCCGCTGAAAGGACCATCAAACGCCGCTGTCCATCGTCAGCGCCTGACGTAAGCGAGTCGACTGCGGCAGACCACGACGAGGGGCGGCCACGATCTCTTCCATCGAAGGCGGTGACAGCCATGCAGAATACACGCCTGCGATCAGCCGTAACCTCAACACGGAACGCGCTTTCCTGCGTGACGGCTCCGTACAGCTCCGGGTCGGTGGGATCGGGCTCGTGAAATATTTTTACGGACTCCAGCCGGTGAGTGCAAGCCACCTGTCCGGCATCACCCAGCACGTCTGTGAGGTCGCCAAACGTGGCAAGTCCTCCCATAGGCGTGCCATGCCCAGCCCGATCATCGACTCCCCATGCCGGCTTGTACGTGTGGAGATCATTTTGGTTGGTCACGGCCGTAAGCAACGGATGCGCGCCATTGAGACCCGTATCCAACAGACATACGAGTGGAGAATCGTCCTCGGGCGGCACGACGCGAGCCGCCAAATCATCGACCCATTCTTGCTGCTCTATCGCGCTCATTTCGGCAAAAAAAGCCGCCGTCACTTTCGGCAGTCGTATTTCAGCAATCATGCCTAGGATATCGATCGAACGCGCCAGATTATTTGCGGTGCCTCGCACCAGAACCACGGTGCGGTCAACAAAAGAGACGACTTGCTCTCCGACCGTGAGGTCGAAGTGCTCTGCATAGCCGTGCAAACGCGCCAGGTGATTGATTTCGTGTTGGCGGCGAAGCCACACTTCCCACGTGATTACGGAAGTACGGTCGGGAAATGGAAGCGTCTCTTCCGTCCAGAGTGCTTCGAGCGCCGCAAGTTTGATATCGCTGATGCTCTCGACGAAATCTTGGTTTTTTGGTCGGGTGGGTCCACCTTCGCGTTGTGGCACCGTATTTTCATCCCGATAGGCCGAAATCTTCCTTAAGAACAAGTCAAGCTTTCCGTCCGGGACAAAAACGGTGGCTTGCATTCGGTTGTCTGCAAGCGTCTTGACGATGCAAAGCTCTACACCACTTCTTGCAAGGTCCAAACTTTCGAATTTCAGCGGAAAATTCGGCTCGCTATCGAACGTCAGATAGATTCCTAGTCCGTCGTCAAGTCCGAGAGCCCTTTGCTCTTCCGCGAGGGCCGTCGCTTGGGGAGAAAGCGCTTCCAGCTTACTCAGGAGGTTTTGCGCATGCTCGACACGACCGCGCGGGGGAAGATTCATGCGTTCGCGCGGCCCCGAACTCGGGCTCGTGAATCGCATTGCAGCAGTAGTGGTCGGAATGATGAGATGAGGATGTTGAGCCATGCCGCTCCTGTCGGCACAAAATCATGCTTTGTGCCTGTGAGTTACGGCGAGCTTACGATCTTCAATTGCATGAATGATTTCAGGATGTGTGACGAATGTACGTTCGTGAATAAGAGCGTCCTTGATCGCATCTTCGCATGCGCGCGTTATGTCAGCGAAATTGAGACCTTGAGCCGTCGTGGCGACTTTAGACCACTGAATCTTCTGCGTTTTAAACGCACCGAGCTTGGCCTTAAGGGTTTCGACGATCCTAGCCTTGTCCGGCAGGTCGTACTCAATCACATCGTCGAACCGGCGGAAAAGTGCACGGTCGAGTATGCCAACATGATTGGTTGCAGCAATTATCAAACTATCCGAATTGTCTTGCTCGACCATCTGTAAAAAGCTGTTCAGCACGCGTCGGATTTCACCCACGTCGTTACTGAGTCCGCGCGCCGATCCTATGCTGTCGAATTCGTCAAAAAGGTATACGCCGCGCGTCTGGTTTAGCGCCTCGAAAATCAGACGCAGTTTTGCGGCGGTTTCGCCCATGAACTTCGTGATAAGGCCATCGAGGCGAACCACAAATAGAGGCAGCCCAAGTTCTCCAGCCATAGCAGAAGCCGTAAGTGTCTTTCCAGTTCCCGGCTTGCCGATCAGAAGAAGCTTTCTTCGTGGAGAGAGACCGCGATTGCGGATGAGCTGAATTGCTCGATGCTCTCGAATGACCCGCTCCAGCTTCTTCCTGGTCCGGAGGTTCAGAACCATGTCCTTAAGATGGACGTTGGGATAGGAGACGTTCAATAGCTCAGCGACTTCGCCACGTGGGCGCGCGAGAGGAATGGGCGCCTTTGACGGCAGGTTCACCCTTGATTTTGCCCTGTCGATGAGGGCGCGAATTTCCTCAGCCAACTTACCGTGTCCCATGCGCGCCTCGTGCGCGGCAATCTGCATCGCTACTGAATAGAAGTGCGCTTCGTCCCCCTCAGTGAGGGAGGAAATGAGTGCTTTGACTTGATCCGCGCTTGGCATTGAATTTTGCATTCCCGAATGCGGACTCTGGTACAGAATTGTTTGCATGATAGACGATTTCACCGTTCTAAGGTGATCTCTGGTGCGGGCGGCCGGACTTGAACCGGCACGGGGTTACCCCCAACGGATTTTCGTACCAGCTACGGCTTTCGCCGCCTCGTCATGCGCGTTCGCGCCGGGACGAGTTTGTGGTCTGGACTATACCTTCACCCTAGCGCGTTCGCGCCTTAGGTGCTGCCCGTCTAGTCTCTACACCTTCGCGCCGGCCGTGCGGCCGGAGCGCTTGGCTCGGGATTGCCACCTGAGAGGTTCCCCCGAATTTGAGCAGTTCTGCATCTTCGGTTTCCCGAGGAGCACTCAAATTGCTTAAGTCCGTTGCGTCTACCGTTCCGCCACGCCCGCATATGACTCAATGTAGCGAAGCATCGCCGGTGAGCCAATGGAAAACTAGATGTGTGAATTGTCGCCTTTCGGCGCTTTCCTGGACTTCCTGGCCGGTGGGCGCTCCTTTCGTTCAGGTAGCGCCCGCGATCGGCGCACGTTGATAACTGACGCATCGACCATGTTCTTGATGTGGGAGGCGTAGAATTCCTCGATCATCTTGACGCTGGTGCGGCAATTTTTGGCGATCTGGTACACGTCCGCGCCTTCCATCAGGCGCAGGCAGATATAGGTGTGGCGCAAGGAATAAAAGGTCCGTCGCTGTCCCTCGCGATCGATCTTCAGTTCCAGTTCGCCAAGGATATTGTTGAATAACTCGTGGTGGGTTTTGGGGAAGACGATGTCTGTGGTCTTCGGATTGCGTCGTTTCATGACGCGCTGAAACGGATGCACGGCTCCCGGCATGCTCTTGCAGAAGCCGACACCGCGCTTGCCGCGCACGTCGATTTCAAGGATTCTCTGCCCGCTGTCGCGGTCGTCCACGATCTTCACGTCGCGAAATTCAATGCGCCGGGATTCGTCGGGGCGCAGACCGGTGTTCACCATGAAGAGAACGTAGTCGTGCAACTCCTCGTAATCCTGCTGATATTTCTTCTTTCGAGGATTGGCCACGCGTTCGCGTGTAGCCTTGTAGAGCTGTTTGTACTCGTCCTGTGAGAACCAGGCACGGTGCGAAATCTTGCTGTTGGTTCTGTAGGGTTGTGAAAGGTCTGGTAGGCTGGTGAGATTGCCATGCCGGATGGCCAATTTCAGCACTTGCCGAAGGACGACAATCTCCTGATGCATTGTGTTGCGAGCAGGGGGCCTGCCCAATTCCGCCTTCGACTGCTCTACCCTGTGAATGCGATATTCCTGAACCAAGCCGGAAGTCACCTGTGATAGTGGCTTTTTGCCAAAGAACGGCATGAGGTGCTTGCGCAGTCTTCGCTCGTGGCCCTCGACATATTGCTTGTTGCGCTGTCCTTCGGTCATCACTGGATATTCGCGAAGAAACTGCTCGGCCGCCTGTTCAAAGGTCTTTTCGTCGTTCACCTCAACGAGCTTGCCGAGGTCGCCGCGCTTGAACTTGCCGCGCAGCTCCAGGTACCAGTCCTCGGCAACGTCCTCCGCTTGTGCAAGCTCCTCTCTCTTCGTGGTGGCACGGTACTGCCTGCCGCCGACCGACGCTGAGCATTGCCAGCAGCGTCCATCACGCCTGTAGAGTTGGACTTTTCCGCCGAGTATTTCGTGTCGTGTCGTCATGAGAAGGTGTGCGTGTGTGCTAGCCCGAAGAGATTTTCCAAAAATGCCGGTGACGTGGTTCGAAGTGTGTTTTTGCCTGCAATTCCTCGTCATCTCGTGTGCGCGCGAAGCCCGAAGGGACTTTCGTGTGCTAAAGGGCATTATGTGCTAGTTTCGTGCTAGTGTCAAATTCTTGTAAGTAATTGTTATGACACAATAATATCAAATTTAAAGGGATTTTAAGTCCCTTGCGTCTACCGGTTTCGCCACGTCCGCCGAGGTCGTTCGCCGTGCATTCTGATCGGGCCAAGTGAACAAGCCGCGCCCTCCCTTCTCCTCGGCCATGGCCCCAGCGTGGCCGAGCTCACTTTGGATCCGACTCGTTCTCCTCACTCCCAGCACTTTCCTCGCTCTCCTCGCTCTCCTCGCTCTCGTCGCTCTCGTCGCTCTCGTCGCTCTCGCCGCCCTCCTCCTCCGGCCCGCCGGACGTGCGCGCCTCCTTGATGGTGGCGATGAAGTTCTCGGCGTCCTTCTTCGCCACGCGCAGGACCTCGACCACCTCCTTCTGCAACCGGTCGAGATCGAGCTTGAGCCCGGCCACCGAAGGTTTCTCCACGTTGATCCCGTAGGCGGCCATGCGCAGCCTGACCAACGCGTCGAGCAACAGCTGACCCATATAGTCGTCTTCGATGTCCTCCTCATCCATGAACTCTTCAAGGAGCTCGAACAGCGCTTTGCGGTGGTGATCGAACTCATCGGCGAGCGCTTCGATCTCCGGATCGTCGCCGAAGTCATCGTCTGAATTTGACATGAGGCACCGTCTCCATTCCGCGTCCTGATCTGATCACGCCGCGCCGTCGCGGATCGGCGGCTGAAACGCGAGGCCGGTATCCCAGGGGAAGAAGATCCAGGTGTCCTGCGATACTTCGGTGACGAAAGTGTCGACCAGCGGGCGTCCCATCGGCTTGGCATAGACGGCGGCGAAATGCGCTTCGGGCAGGATCTCGCGCACCATCTTCGCGGTCTGGCCGGTATCGACCAGGTCATCGACCACGAGCACGCCCTTGCCGCGGCCGCCGCCGAGCGCGGCGACGCCGGCCGCCACCGTCTTGAGCACCTTGAGCTCGCCCTGGCTCACATGGTCGTAGCTCGCCACGCACACCGTCTCGATCACCCGGATGCCGAGCTCGCGCGCCACGATCGCGGCCGGCACCAGCCCGCCGCGGGTCACGCAGACCAGCGCCGCGAACGGCCCGGCCTCGGCGAGCCGCCAGGCCAGCGCTCGGGCATCGCGGTGAAATTGATCCCACGAGACCGGAAACGGCTTCTGCGGGGATGGCTGCGACGGCTCTTGTACCATGAATGCTCGCGCCACGAATACTTGCGACCCGGATGCCGGCGACGCGGATGCGGACGCCTCGATTTGCTTGCACAGGCTGTCGCGCGCCGCGCGTGCCGAAGTCAATCTACTTGTTCAAGAGCTCGCGCTTCACGCGCGCCAGCATGGCATCGACGGCGTCCTTGGCGGCCATGAGCTTTTGCGGATCGCGCGCGCGCAGCACCACATTGGTATTGGGGCCGCGCGTTTCGTCGAAGAACGGATAGCTGCCGATCGACACCTCGGGATGGGCCTTGGCGATCTCGCCCAAGGGCGTGCCGATGTCGCCCTCGCGCGCATCGGCACGGACGGTTTCCGACAGCATGCGCACGCCGGTCTTGAGCTTTTCCGCCACCCCGTCGAGCATCACCTGCATGATGCTGGGCACGCCGGCGAGCACGATCACGTTGCCGAGCCAGAAGCCGGGCGCGGCCGAGACCTTGTTCAGGACGAGGTCGGCGCCGGCCGGAATGCGGGTCATGCGCATGCGCGCCTCGTTGAGCTCCGCCCCGGTCTGGGCCAGGCGCTCCCGCAGGATCTTCACGACGCGCGGATCGTGGTCGATCGGCACCCCGAACGCCTTGGCGACCGATTGGGCGGTGATGTCGTCATGGGTCGGCCCGATGCCGCCGGTGGTGAACACGTAATCGTAACGCGAGCGCAACGCGTTGACCGCCTCGACGATCGCCTGCTCCTCGTCGCCGACGACGCGGACCTCCTTGAGATCGATCCCGAGCGCCGTCAGGTATTCGGCGATATAGCCGATGTTCTTGTCCTTGGTGCGCCCGGAGAGGATTTCGTCGCCGATGACCAGGACCGCGGCGGTGACTTCTGCAGTGACTGCCGGGGCGACTGCTGCGGTAGCCGCGGCGGCGACTTCAGGCCCGGGAAATTCCGTCATGATGATCCTTGCTCCCGGCTTGCTTCACGGTCCATTCTGCGCGGTACATGCCGCGGCCCGGCAGCCCTGACTGCCATCGCCCATTGTGCGCTATCATGGTGCGCTATCACGCTTCAAGCCACTCTCAAATCGTCTCCAAGCCCCATTCTCAAGCGCTCCCGGGCCCGGTTTAGGCTCGCGGCGCGCCCCGCGCGATCGAACAGCCCGCAAAGCCCGCAAAGGAAGGATCCCCGTGATCGATCTCTATACCTGGACCACGCCCAACGGACGCAAGATTTCCATCCTGCTCGAGGAGCTCGGAATGCCCTACACGGTGCATCCCGTCGACATCGGCAAGGACGAGCAATTCAAGCCGGATTTCCTCAAGATCAGCCCGAACAACCGGATTCCCGCGATCGTCGACCGCGACAGCGGCTTCCACCTGATGGAGTCGGGGGCGATCATGCTCTACCTCGCCGAGAAGGCCGGAAAGCTGCTGCCCAAGGACTTGGAGCCCCGCTACCGGGTGATCGAATGGCTGATGTGGCAGATGGGCGGCCCCGGCCCGATGTTCGGCCAGGTCCACCATTTCGTGAAATACAACCCCGGCAAGGCGCCCTATGCGGAGGACCGCTACCTCAAGGAGGCGCACCGCCTCTACGGCGTGCTCGATCGCCGGCTGGCCGACCATGAATTCGTGGCGGACGACTATTCGATCGCCGACATCGCCATTTGGCCCTGGGTATCGCGCTATGAATGGCAGACGGTCGACCTCAAGCAATATCCCCATGTGCTGCGCTGGTACCGCGCCATAGCGGCCCGCCCCGCGGTCCAGAAGGGCTACCATGTGCCCAAGAAGGTCCAGGAGATTCCTGTCCCATGAGCTGGGCCGGTTCGGCGCCGTAAACCCAAGACGTCCAACCCTCGCCCTCTCATTGGCCAGGGCGCTGCCTAAATCCTGGGCAACACCTGCGGCCTCGGCGCTAGCCGCAATCTCTCTGTAAGTTGGGCACGGCGCTTCTCTCCCTCTCCCCAAGGGGGAGAGGGTGGGGTGAGGGGGCCACGATATTGCCGTATCGCTCCGCCGGAGCCCCCTCATCCCACCCTTCTCCAGCCGAAGTCGGATATATCCGACTTCGGCCATTTATGGTGGCGAAGTCGGGCAAGCCAGACTTCGCGCGGGGAGAAGGAGTGAAAGGCCGCGCGTCCCTAACTTAAGCTTCCGGACGCAGACTTGAGGGGAAGTGATCATTATTCAAGGTGTGCGCTCCGCTGCACCCAACACCGGGGTTGGCGCGGAGTTTGCAGCTAAGGTTTTGAATACGCGCGGTCTTTGCGTGGGGCGCGAGCGCGCGAGCAGGGAACGCCATCGCCAGAGCAGGGAACCCGCATGACGGTCGCGTTCGATGAGATGACGGGGATCGACGGCGCGTCGCGCCCGCCCTATGGCGAGCTGTCGCGCTGGCTCGGCGAGATTCCGCCCGATGTCCTCGACTATCGGCGGCGCGAGGCCGAGCTCCTGTTCCGCCGCATCGGAATCACCTTCTCGGTCTACGGCGAGGCCGATGCGCAGGAACGCCTGATCCCGTTCGACGTCCTGCCGCGGATCCTCTCGGCCGCCGAATGGGACCTGCTGCGCAGCGGGCTCGAGCAGCGGGTCAAGGCGCTCAACCTCTACATCAAGGACGTCTATGGACGACGCGAGATTCTCAAGGCCGGCCACATCCCGGAGGACCTCGTGTTCCAAAATCCGGTGTTCCGGCCGGAAATGAACGGCCAGAAGGTCCCCCACGACATCTATGTCCATGTCGGCGGCATCGACATCATCCGCATCGACGCCGAGACCTTCTACGTGCTGGAGGACAATGCCCGCACCCCCTCGGGTGTCTCCTACATGCTGGAGAACCGGGAGATCATGCTGCGATTGTTCCCGGAGCTGTTCGCCCGCCACCGCGTGGCGCCGGTCGAGAACTACCCGGACGAGCTGCTGGCGACCCTGAAATCGGTTGCGCCGAGCACCACCAACTCCGATCCCACCGTGGTGCTGCTCACACCCGGCGTCTACAACTCGGCCTATTACGAGCATTCCTTCCTGGCCGACAAGCTCGGCGTCGAGCTGGTCGAGGGGCGCGACCTGTTCGTCAAGGACGAGCTCGTGTTCATGCGCACCACCCAGGGGCCCAAGCGCGTCGACGTCATCTATCGGCGCATCGACGACGACTTCCTCGATCCGCTGGCCTTCCGGGCCGATTCCGGCCCTCGGCGTGCCCGGGCTGATGTCGAGCTATCATGCCGGCAATGTCACGCTCGCCAACGCGGTCGGCACCGGCATCGCCGACGACAAGGCGGTCTACAGCTACATGCCCAAGATCGTGAAGTTCTATCTCGGCGAGGAGCCGATCCTGAAGAACGTTCCGACCTGGTGCTGCCGCGAAGCCGACCATCTCGCTTACGTGCTCGATCACCTGGAGGAGCTGGTGGTCAAGGAGGTGCACGGCTCGGGCGGCTACGGCATGATGATCGGGCCGAAATCCGACAAGGCAACGATCGCGACGTTTCGCGCCAAGCTCAAGTCGAGCCCGAAGAACTTCATCGCCCAGCCCACGCTCGCGCTCTCCACCTGCCCGACCTGCGTGGAGGAAGGCGTCGCTCCCCGCCACGTCGACCTGCGCCCGTTCGTGCTGACCGGGCGCGACCGCATCCGCATCGTGCCGGGCGGGCTCACGCGGGTGGCTTTGAAGAAGGGGTCGCTGGTGGTCAATTCGAGCCAGGGCGGCGGCACGAAGGACACCTGGGTGCTGGATAACTGAAGATGCTGTCGCGCACCGCCGATAATCTGTTCTGGCTTGCCCGCTACGTCGAGCGTGCCGAATGCCTCGCCCGCATCCTCGAGGTCACGCAGCGCGTCACCACGCTGCCGCTCGCCTATGTGGGCGCGACCAACGAATGGGAATCGGCGATCGAGACCGCCGGCTGCGCCGCCGCCTTTGCCAGCAACTATTCCGAGGCGAACGAGGAGACCGTCATCGATTTCCTGTGCTTCTCCTCCGCCAATCCCTCCTCGATCCGCAGCTGCTTCGAGATCGCGCGCACCAATGCGCGCGCGGTTCGCACCGCGCTCACGGTCGAGATGTGGGATGCTATCAACGGAACCTGGCTGGAGCTCAAGCGCTTCGGCAACGGCCCCACCTCGCGCGAGGAGTTCATGCGCTTCCTGCGCTGGGTGCAGGAGAACTCGCTGCGCTTCGACGGCTCCGCCTACCGCACCATGCTGCGCAACGACGCCTATTGGTTCTCGCGGCTGGGCGTCTATATCGAGCGGGCCGACAACACCGCCCGCATCCTCGACGTCAAGTACCACCTTCTGCTGCCGGCCAACGAGCGCGTCGGCGGGCCGCTCGATTATTTCCAGTGGGCCGCCATCCTGCGCTCGGTCTCCGCGCTCACCGCCTACCACTGGGTCTACCGCGAAAGCGTCAAGCCCTGGCTGATCGCCGACCTGCTCATCCTCAAGGACGAGATGCCGCGCTCGCTCGCCAGCTGCTACAGCGCCCTGGTGCAGAATCTCGACAATATCGCCCGCGCATACGGCCGCCAGGGCGCCGCCCAGCGCAAGGCGCGCTCGATCCGGGCGCGTCTCGAGAACAGCCGGATGGAGGAGATCTTCAAGGAGGGGCTGCACGAGTTCATCGATGGATTCATCAACGACAACAACGAGCTCGGAGCCGCGATCAGCGACCAATATCTGATGTGAGGCGCCCGGACCGCACGCCCCTCCCCCGCGCCGCAGGGCCATCGCATGTGTTCGTCATGAAGGCACAGCGTTTCAGACTCCCTCTCCCCGCTTGCCATCAGGGCGTTTACGCCCGTCTGCGACGGGCTATGGAGAGGGTCGGGGTGAGGGGGCCTATCCGCGAGTTCTGAGCTTGTGGAAGCGCCCCCTCACCCGACGCTTCGCGCCGACCTCTCCCCGCAAGCGGGGAGAGGTGGAGAATGCGGAACCGCTCCGCCCCACGCCATAGCCCTGCCCCGCGCCGCGCCAGCGGATCAAGCAAAGAGGTCGGCTGCTACGGTCGGGCTCAAGAGATCAGCGCCGGGCGATCAGGATGTCGATCGCGGCGCGCAGGAAGGCTTCGGTCGCGGCCTGCTGGTCGGCCACCGCGACGATGCCATCGGCGAGCGCAACCGCGGCGGTGAAGTGATGCGAGTGCCAATGTCCCAGCGGCAGAGAATGCAGGGCGGCGACATCAGGCGGCGGATGGCAGCTGACGTAGAAATAGGGCTGGTCGTAATATGCGTCGCCCGGGGCGAAGCCGATGCCGATCGTGCGCGCAGTCGCTCGGGAGCCAAGCGAGATCAAGCTGTCGAGATCGAAGTGATGTGGCCAGCAACACACCGGCGGAGCATCGATGCCGCGCGCCACGATCCCTTGCCTGGTCGCGCCCAGAACCTGATTGGCGTTCGCAAACCAGGCGCCGAGTTCGGCCAGCGCCGGGGCAAGCCCGGCCGCCCCATAAGGGGCGGCGCGCCTGATCGGATGCTCGGGCATGTGATAGGGCGACGGCGCGTCGAGGGCCTCCGGATCGAGGCCCTTTGCGCTCAACTGGCGCCCGAGCCATTGGCGGATCTCACCGTCGCGGCAGCCTGGGAGGCTGATCGCCTGCGGGGTCGCCCGGACCGGGGCGTCCCACACAAGGAGTGTCAGCTCGGCAATGTTCAGTCCGAGCACCGTGCCTTGGGACAGTGCGTGGGTGGACAGGCCGGCAACGGCGTCGTCCCAGCCGAGATTGGTATGGCGGTCATCCGGGGCGGGCCGCACATAGGCTCGCGCCGCGCGCGCGAGCCACTGCACCGCATAGTGCGCTTGCAGGCGGGCCTCATGCAGCGCGCTCCAATCGGTGCTCTTGAGCTGGCGCCACGACGAGGCGCCCATCGATCCGTTCACCGCGCGGCCTCCTTGCTGCCAAAGATTAGATTGCGGCACTCCCTTCGAAAATGCCAAAACGCTTCCAGGTGATGCCGGTCATGCGTCTTAGCATCTCGCACAAAACGACCTACCAGTACACGCCGCCTGCCACCCGGGTGATCCAGGTGCTCCGGCTCACGCCGCGCAATCATGACGGACAGTATGTGGTGAACTGGCGCATCGAGGTGTCGGCCGATTGCCGGCTGGACCAGCACGAGGACGCCTTCGGCAACATCACCCATGCGTTTGCGGCCGATGGTCCGCTCGCGGAGCTGTCCCTGCTGGTCGAAGGCGAGATCGAGACCCGCGACGCCCAGGGGATCGTGCGCGATGCGGTCGAGCGATTCCCACCGAGCCTCTTCCTGCGCGAGACGCCGCTGACGGCCTGCGACGCCGAGATTGCCGCCTTTGCGGCAGCGGCACGCCAGAGCGACCGCGACAACGCGCTGAAGGTGCTGCATCGGCTGCTCGAGCGCCTGCACGATGAGATCGAGCGCGACCCCGATCCGACCTATGTGGAGACCCCGGCAGCCAAGGCCTTCGCGCTCAAGCACGGCATCTGTCAGGACTTCGCCCACATCTTCATCACCGCCTCCCGCAGCCTCGGCATTCCGGCACGCTATGTGGGCGGCTATTTTTGTGGTGACGACGGCGGCACGACGCCGGACGCGGGCCATGCCTGGGCGGAGGCCTTCGTGCCCGATCTCGGCTGGGTCGCCTTCGATCCCGCCAACGGCATTTGCGCCACCGATGGCCATACCCGCGTTGCGGTCGGCCTCGACCACCTCGGCGCCGCGCCGGTGCGGGGCATGCGCTACGGCGGCGGGTCCGAAACCCTGGCGATCAACATCCACATCGACCAAGCCTCGCGCCAGACCCAGAGCTGAACCGGCATTGCTCCCCTGGCACCGGGCTCGCTATAAGGACGTGCTGGAATAAACGGGGCTATCGCATGTGATCGTTACGAAGGCACTGCGGTTCGACTCCCTCTTCCCGCTTGCATCAGGGCGTTTACGCCCGTCTGCGACGGGCTATGGAGAGGGTCGGGGTGAGGGGGCGCTTCCGCAAGCTCGAGACTCGCGGATAGGCCCCCTCACCCGGATCGCTGCGCGATCCGACCTCTCCCCGCAAAGCGGGGAGAGGTGGAGAATGCGGCGCCGCCCCGCCACATGCGACCTGCTGGAATTATCTGGGGCTCTTGCTTTGCCATGACTTATTGCTGCGGAATTCTCGTGCGCGACGGTTTGGTCATGTTTGCGGACACCCGCACCAATGCCGGGGTCGACAACATCTCGACCTTCCGCAAGCTGCATGTCTTCACGCAGCCGGGCGAGCGCATCCTGGCGATCGCCAGCGCCGGCAACCTGTCGATCAGCCAATCGGTGGTGAGCATGGTGCGCGAGGGATTTGAAAATCCCTATACGGGCGAGAGCGAGACCCTGATGAACGCGCCTACCCTGTTCCAGGCTGCGCAACGCGTCGGGCGCACCATCCGTGAGATCTTCAACGAGGAGGGCAAGACGCTCGAGGCCTCCGAGGTCAAGTTCGACGTCTCCTTCCTGCTGGGCGGGCAGATCAAGGGCGAGCGGCCGCGGCTGTTCATGCTCTACTCGGCCGGCAACTTCATCGAGTGCACCCAGGACACGCCCTACCTCCAGATCGGCGAGCACAAATACGGCAAGCCGGTGCTCGACCGCGCCATCACCTACGATGCCGATCTCTACGACGCGCTCAAGATCGGCCTGGTCTCGGTCAACTCGACCATGCGCTCGAATCTCAGCGTCGGCCTGCCGCTCGATATCCTGGTGGCCCGGCGCGATGCCTATGACGCCGAGCTCAACTACCGCATCGAGCCGGGCGAGCCCTATTTTCACGATCTGCGCGAACGCTGGTCGGCGGCCCTGCGCGCCGCCCATGCCGGCATCCCGCGGCCCCCCTACAAGACCAATCGCTGATGGGTCGCGATAACTACGGATAAATCGTCGACCCTCTTTACCAAGGATTAACGGCACGGCGCGAAAGGCCGCCTTGGGCGCGCGCAAAGTGCGGCTCCGCGCCGTCTGCGCGCCGAGTGCAAGCCAAATGCAATCATTCCATCCTATCGTCCGGGCACGAAAAACCCCTGGACGGTGGGACACTTGGCCCGAAATCGGTCCAACATCGGCGGCAACCGCAGGCACTTCGGTTGGAGTCACATGCGCCCGAGCGTGGTGATCCCGATCGGCGTCATGGTGGCTGTCGCCATCGTGTGCGTGGTGGTGGCGGCGCTGAGCTCCGCCCAGCGCGCCGACGATGTCGCGCTCGACAACGAGCGGCAACTTTTCACCCGCGCGCTGACCAATCAAGGCGAGCGCGTGCTGCGCGACATCTCGGCGGTGGCGGGCTCCGAGGCTGCCTATCGCAGGATTCGCGTCAGCTTCGATTCCGATTGGGTCCAGCTCTCCGTGGGCTTGCGGCTGCAGACGTTCTTCGATCACGATTTCGTCTTTGTCACCGATCCGCTCGATCGTTTTCTCTATGCCTCGCTCGGCCGCCGCAGCGTCGATCCGAACTGGTTCAACTCGGTGCAATCGGAGCTTCGACCGGTGCTCGATGTCATGCGCGGTGGCGTGGACCCCGGCGGCGCCTTCACCATCGATGCCACCGGGCTTGGAAACCATCGCGCCGCCCGGCTGCAAACGTTTCTCGGCCGCCCCGCGATCGTCGCCGCCGTCGCCGTCGCCGGCAGCAACGAATCGGCGGCCGATGTGGAAGCCAATGCACCCGTCATCCTGAGCGTGAAGTTCGTCGATGACGACATGCTGGGAGAAATCGCCTCGCAGCTGCGCTTGAACAATTTGCACGACATTGCCGAGCGCGCCGCCGACCCCGGCGACTATGTGTTCGACCTGACCGACAAGCAGGGCATGTCGCTCGCCCGTTTCGCCTGGACCCCGAAGCAGCCGGGCGCCGAGATCCTCAACAGCGTCACCCCGTTCATCACCGTCGCGCTGGGCGGCTTTGTGCTGCTGGCGGGCCTGGTGCTGCGGATCATGCGCAAGACGGCCGTCACCATTGCGGCCGGCGAGACCCGGCTGCGCCATCTGGCGCTCCACGATCCGCTCTGCGGCCTGCCCAACCGCATTTTCTTCAGCGAACGGCTCGAGGCGATGATCGAGGGCGTGAAGAACGGCGCCCCGCCGGCGGCGATCTTTTACATCGATCTCGACCACTTCAAGGAGGTCAACGACACGCTCGGGCACCCGATCGGCGACGAGCTGATCCGCAGCGTGACCCAGCGGCTCACCCAAACCCTGCGCGGCGACGATCTGGTGGCGCGGCTGGGCGGCGACGAATTTGCCGTCATCAGCTCCGCCGGATATGACCAGGCCGCATTGGAGGCGATCGGCACGCGCATCATCGCTTCGCTTTGCGCGCCCTACTCCATCAACGACCAGACCATCGTGATCGGCGCCAGCATCGGGATCGCCGTCATCAATCGGCACGTCGGAGCCGTATCGGACGTCATGCGCTACGCCGATATGGCGCTCTACCGCGCCAAGAACGAGGGCCGCAACCGCGCCTGCGTTTACGATACCGCGATGGATGACAGTCTGTTGAAGCGCAAGCTGGTGGAAAACGAGCTGCGGGCCACCATCCAGAAAAGCGAGCTTCAGGTCGCCTATCAGCCGATCGTCAACAATAGCGGCGAGGTGGTGGTCGGCGTCGAGGCGCTGTGCCGCTGGATCCATCCGGAGCGGGGCGAGATCCCGCCGTCCGAATTCATCCCGATCGCCGAGCACAGCGGGCTCATCATATCGCTCGGCGAATGGATCCTGCGGAAAGCCTGTCTCGACGGCAAGGCCTGGCCGGACATCACCATGTCGGTCAATGTCTCGCCGCTGCAATTCCGGCGCGCCGATTTCGTGGACGTGGTCGAGCGCATCCTGCACGAGACCGATTTCGACGCGACCCGGCTCGAGCTCGAGGTCACCGAGAGCACGCTGCTGGGCAATGTCGACACCGCCGAGCTCGCCATGTTCCGGCTCAAGGCGCTCGGGGTGCGGCTTGCGCTCGACGACTTCGGCACCGGTTACTCGAGCCTGCTCTACCTGCGCCGGTTTCCGTTCGACAAGCTCAAGATCGATCGCAGCTTCGTGCACTCGATCGAGCGGGCGGCGGACGCGGCCGCGATCGTTCACGCCGTGGTCAGCCTCGGCCGCGGCCTCGGCATGAAAGTGACCGCCGAAGGGGTCGAGACCGCCGAGCAACAACTTTTCCTGCGCGCCGCCGGGGTTCACATGATGCAGGGCTACCGCTTCGGCCGCCCCTGCACCGCCGCCGAGATCAACATGCGGCTCTCGGTTCCCGCCTCCTTCACGATCCGCGACGCCCCGAGCGACCTGGCCCTGGCCGGCTGATCCAGGCCGCCGCCATCGGCGATCTGGTAGGGTGGGCGACGCGCCATCTCGGTCGAACAACACGGCACGGCGCATCGGCGCGTTGCCCACGCCGACCTCGCGACGCGCGTGGGCAAAATTGCGCAGCGCCGCGCAATCACGATAACCGTGCCAGGCAATTTTGCCCACCCTACCGCTGTCGCCGCCATCATTGGTGGCCACAGGAAGTGATCCCCAGGATTGCGGCAGCGACGCGTGTCCGTCAGGATGGCGCTTCGATCATTGCGGAGAAAATCTGACATGAGTCCGCCGACCAGGATCGCGCTCGTTACCGGTGCCGGCACCGGGATCGGAAAAGCCGTCGCCCTCGCCCTGATGCGGGAGGGCTACGCGGTCACGCTCGCCGGACGGCGGCAGGACAAGCTCGACGAGACCGCGGCCGCCGGCGAGGCGATCGGGGCGCGAAGCCTGGCGGTTGCGACCGATGTGAGCGACCCGGCTTCCGTCAAGGCGGTGTTTGCCAAGACCAAAGAGACGTTCGGGCGCCTCGACGTGCTGTTCAACAATGCCGGCATCGGCGCGCCGGCCATGCCGCTCGAGGAGCTGCCCTTGGAGACCTGGAAGAAGGTCGTCGACATCAATCTCACCGGCATGTTCCTGTGCACGCAGGAAGCCATCAGGATCATGAAATCGCAAACGCCGCGCGGCGGCCGCATCATCAACAACGGCTCGATCTCGGCGCATACGCCGCGCCCGCACGCGGTCGCCTATACGACGACCAAGCACGGCGTCACCGGCCTGACCAAGCAGACCGCGCTCGATTGCCGCGGCTACGATATCGCCTGCGGTCAGATCGACATCGGCAATGCCGGCACGCCGCTGACCGAACGCATGGTCGCCGGGGTCCTCCAGCCCGACGGCAGCAAGCGGCCGGAGCCGCGCATGAACGCCGACGACGTCGGCAAGGCGGTGGTCTACATGGTGGGCCTGCCGCTCGACACCAACGTGCTGTTCATGACGGTGATGGCCAACCTGATGCCGTTCGTGGGACGCGGCTGACGGCAATTTTGGGGCGTGCGGCATGCAGGAATTGCAATCGGCGTTCGGCATGTTCGCCTTGCTGGCGATCGCCTGGATTCTCAGCGAGAACCGGGGCGCGGTCTCCATCCGGCAAGCGGCGATCGGCCTTGCCGTGACCTTTGCGACCGCGGCGCTGTTCCTCAAGGTACCGGAGGTCACGGCCGGATTCTTCGTCATCAACAGCGCGGTCGATGCCATCGCCGATGCCACCAAGGCCGGTACCTCGTTTGTGTTCGGCTATGTCGGGGGCGGCACCCTGCCGTTCGAGCTCAAGGTCCCGGGTGCCGAGTTCAGCCTGGCGTTTCAGGCGCTGCCGGTGGTGCTGGTGATGAGCGTGCTGACCTCGCTCCTGTTCTACTGGCGCGTCCTGCCCCCCGTGGTGCGCGGCCTGTCCTGGTTGCTGGAGCGCACGCTGGGGGTCGGCGGCGCAGTCGGGCTCTCGGCCGCAGCCAACATTTTCCTCGGCATGATCGAGGCGCCGCTGTTCATCCGCCCCTATCTGGTCAATCTCACCCGCGCCGAGCTCTTCATTGTCATGACCGCCGGCATGGCCTGCATCGCCGGCACTGTGCTGGTGATCTACGCCACCATGCTGGCGCCGGTGATCCCCAATGCTCCCGCCCACCTCGTGGTGGCCTCGGTCCTGGACGCACCCGCCGCCATCCTGATCAGCATGATCATGGTTCCCGATCCGAGCGGCCAGCGCACCGGCGGCAGCCTGCCCAAGGTCGGCAGCACCGCATCCAGCACCATGGATGCGATCGTCAAGGGCGCGGCTGCCGGCCTCGAGCTCCTGCTCAATATCTGCGTGATGCTGATCGTGCTGGTGGCCCTCGTCCACCTTTGCAATGCCATCCTGGGACTTTTGCCGGCGATCGGCGGCGCACCGATCTCGCTGCAGCGCGGCCTGGGGCTTGTGATGGCGCCGGTCTGCTGGCTCATCGGCCTGCCCTGGAAGGATGCCGTGACGGCCGGCGGGCTCATGGGGATCAAGACGATCCTCAACGAGTTCATCGCCTATGTCGAGCTGTCGAAGCTGCCGCCCGAGGCGCTCGATCCGCGCTCGCGCCTGATCATGCTCTATGCGATGTGCGGTTTCGCCAATTTCGGCAGCCTCGGCATCATGATCGCGGGGCTCACCACCATGGCGCCGGAGCGGCGCGAGGACGTGATCTCGCTCGGCCTGAAGTCGATCGTGTCGGGCACGCTGTCGACCTGCCTCATCGGCGCGATCGTCGGGGTGCTGAACTAGCCCGCGATCCTGTCTCAGTCGCCTCTGTCTCGGTCGCCTCTTCCGACACTTTGGTCAATCCTGTATGGTCGGCACGGACATCGCGTGTGCATCCGGGAGCTGCCAGCGGGACGAGCCGACGTCCTGTTTTCAACGGCAGCCGAGACGCCGTCGGCAGGCATCCCCCTTAGCGGCCATATTTTTCGGCCTTAGCCGCCCACTGCTTGGCCAGGGAGAAACAGCCATGCTTGATCGGAGCTTGCTCGGTACCTTCGCTTTGGTGGCGGCGCTTTGCGCCATGTCGGCGCCGTCCCGGGCATGGGACGATGCGCAGTATCCCGACTTCACGGGCCAATGGCGTTCAATCGGCGGCCCGGGGAGGTACGACATCAGCAAGCCTGCCGGGCGTGGACAGCAGGCGCCGCTGACGGCGGAATACCAGGCCCTGTTCGAGGCCAATCTCGTGGACCAGGCCAACGGCGGCCAAGGCACGACGCCGACCTATAAATGCCTCTCGCCCGGCATGCCGCGCGTCACCAACGGGTACGGCGAGATGGAATTCGTGATCACGCCGGGCACCACCTACATTCTGGTCGACCACATCCTGGACGACCGTCGAATCTTCACCGACGGGCGCAACTGGCCGGCCAATCTCGAGCCGACGCTGTTGGGCTACTCCATCGGCCATTGGGTCGATACCACCGGCTCGGGCCATTACGATGTGCTTGAGGTCGAGACCCGCGGCTTCCGCGGCCCGCGTGCCTTCGATGCCAGCGGGATCCCGCTGCACCACGACAATGAAACCGTGGTCAAGGAACGGATCTATCTCGACAAGGCCGATCCCAACGTCGCCCATGACGAGGTCACCGTGTCCGACCATGCGTTGACGCGTCCCTGGACGGTGATGAAGAACTACCGCCGCAGCGCGGAGGCGCATCCCAATTGGACCGACGAATACTGCGAGGACAACAATCACGTGTCCATCGGCAAGGACGATTACATGCTGAGCGCGGACGGGCTGCTGATGCCGGCCAAGAAGGGCCAGGGGGCGCCGGATTTGCGCTATTTCACCAACTCGCAGAAGTGAAACCGCCGAACACGGGTCGAAACCAAACACGGGTCGGAGCCAAACCCAAGAGCCGTTTTGCGGCCCCTCAGGGGGCTCGTCTACCCCTCTGCCGAGAGCTCGCTAGTTCAAGCGGAACTCGCCGTTGAGGGCGCGGATTTCCGCCGGCTTGATAAGGCGGGCATGTGCGACCGTCACCGAATGCAGGGGGCCTTCCAGCTTCTCGAGCCAAAAAGCGAGAAATCGATTGAGCAGAGGGAACTTCGGGCAGAGATCGTATTCCTGCCACACATAAGTCTGCAGAAAGGACGGATGATCCGGCATCCGGTAGAGAATATGCGCGGTCGTCAGTCCATAACCTTGCAGCTGTCGCTTGAAGTCCTCGGAAATCATGATGTTTCTCCTTTCGGCAGAACCAATAAATCTCGCGGAATTCGAGTTCCAATTGCAAGCCTAAAAGATGAATTAAATGTGTAATATCAAAGCATTAGCAGCGTTTATGACTGACTGCTGACAACCCGCCGAACGCCCAGCGGCCGCTCACGGCGCGCCGTCGCAATACAAATTAACCAAATATTTTCAAATACTTAATAAAGCTGCTAGCACTCCAGCAAACTGAGTGCTAAAAAATTCTCGCCACCCCCTTGCGGGCAATAAAGTGCGCCCTATCTCGCGGCCAAGCGGCCGGGTGGTGGGCAACTTCCGGTGGCCGCCTCATCCCAAAAGCGCTCATAGTTCAACTTCGAGGAGAAGCTCATGAAATTTCGTCCGCTTCACGATCGTGTCGTCGTCAAGCGTATCGATGCCGAGGAGAAGACCGCCGGCGGCATCATCATTCCGGATACGGCCAAAGAGAAGCCCTCGCAGGGCGAGATCATTGCGGTCGGACCCGGCGGCCGCGACGAGAGCGGCAAGCTCATCCCGATCGACGTGCAGGCCGGCGACCGCGTGCTGTTCGGCAAGTGGTCCGGCACCGAGGTCAAGATCGACGGCGTCGAGTACCTGATCATGAAGGAAAGCGACATCATGGGCGTGCTCGAGGGCACCGCGGCCAAGAAGAAGGCCGCCTGATCGTCGCATCCGAAGCCTCCAGAACAAAACCTCTGGAACCGAATCTCTAGAATCGAAACCTTCCTCAAACATCGATCTCGTCGTTCGAGACGCGGGCCGCGCCCGTTGTTCGCGATGTGGATCAAATCGGAGAAGACCAAATGTCAGCCAAGGACGTGAAATTCTCGGTCGACGCCCGCGACAGGATGCTGCGCGGCGTCGATATTCTCAGCAATGCGGTGAAGGTGACCCTCGGCCCCAAGGGCCGCAACGTCGTGCTCGACAAGTCGTTCGGCGCGCCGCGCATCACCAAGGACGGCGTGACCGTCGCCAAGGAGATCGAGCTCGACGACAAGTTCGAGAACATGGGCGCCCAGATGGTGCGCGAGGTCGCATCCAAGACCTCCGACCAGGCGGGTGACGGCACCACCACGGCGACCGTGCTGGCCGCGGCGATCGTGAAGGAGGGCTGCAAGGCCGTTGCGGCCGGCATGAACCCGATGGATCTGAAGCGCGGCGTCGATCTCGCGGTCGAGGCGGTCGTTGCCGACCTCCAGAAGAACTCGAAGAAGGTCACCTCGAACGAGGAGATCGCCCAGGTCGGCACCATCTCGGCCAACGGCGACGCCGAGATCGGACGCTTCCTGGCCGAGGCCATGAAGAAGGTCGGCAACGAGGGCGTGATCACGGTCGAGGAGGCGAAGTCGCTGGAGACCGAGCTCGAGGTGGTCGAAGGCATGCAGTTCGACCGCGGCTACATCTCGCCCTATTTCGTCACCAATGCCGAGAAGATGCGGGTCGAGATGGAAGATCCCTATATCCTGATCTACGAGAAGAAGCTCTCCGGCCTGCAGGAGCTGCTGCCGCTCCTGGAGTCGGTGGTGCAGACCTCCAAGCCGCTGGTGATCATCGCCGAAGAGGTCGAAGGCGAGGCGCTGGCGACGCTGGTGGTCAACAAGCTGCGCGGCGGCCTCAAGGTCGCGGCCGTCAAGGCGCCCGGCTTCGGCGATCGCCGCAAGGCCATGCTGCAGGACATCGCGATCCTGACCGGCGGCCAGGCGATCAGCGAGGATCTCGGCATCAAGCTCGAGAACGTCACCTTGAACATGCTCGGTCGCGCCAAGAAGGTCATGATCGAGAAGGAGAACACCACCATCGTCAACGGTGCCGGCAAGAAGGCCGACATCGAAGGCCGGATCTCCCAGATCAAGGCCCAGATCGAGGAAACCACCTCCGACTACGATCGCGAGAAGCTGCAGGAGCGGCTGGCCAAGCTCGCCGGCGGCGTCGCGGTGATCCGCGTCGGCGGCGCTACCGAGGTCGAGGTGAAGGAGCGCAAGGATCGCGTCGATGACGCCATGCATGCGACCCGCGCCGCGGTCGAGGAAGGCATCCTGCCGGGCGGCGGCATCGCGCTCTTGCGCGCCAGCGAGGTCCTCAAGAAGGTCCGCACCCAAAACGACGACCAGAAGACCGGCGTGGAAATCGTCCGCAAGGCGATCTCCTCCCCGGCGCGCCAGATCGCGCTCAATGCGGGCGAGGACGGCTCGGTGGTGGTCGGCAAGATCCTCGAGAAGGACCAGTACAACTTCGGCTTCGACGCCCAGTCGGGCGAGTACGTCAACATGATGTCCAAGGGCATCATCGATCCCACCAAGGTGGTGCGCGCAGCGCTGCAGGGCGCAGCCTCGGTCGCCGGCCTGCTCATCACCACCGAGGCCATGGTGGCCGAGCTGCCGAAGAAGCAGCCGTCCGCTCCCCCGATGCCGGGTGGCGGCGGGATGGACTTCTGAGCAATCAGAGCCAGACGTCGAAGTTTACAGGTGAAGACAGTGGCCCGGGCGCAATCCCGGGCCATTTGCTTTGGCGCAGAGCGCACCGGCACGAAGTAAGTGTCCTAAAACACAACGACCACGAATGAGGAGGCGCGCGTACATCCGGCGTCGCCTGCTCAAAATCGTGGCCGTCACGCGATGGGGCCCGAAGGCTTCATCGCTTCAAACAATAATGCCTGATTCAGGTGAAGGTTCCATGACGCGGACCGGGCGCGCGGTGAATTTCCAAATTCCCTGCCTACCGAGGTCGCGCCTTTCAGGCATGTCCGATTTACAATGCCCGGTACATCACTACGGCGTCGACCAAGCCGAGCCGCGGATGCTCGAACGCCTGCGCCAGATGTCCCACGATCTCGAATCCAAAGCTGCGCCAAAGCGCAACCGCGCGCTCGTTGCTGCTGACCACGAAATTGAACTGCATGGCACGGAACCCGCGCGCTCGCGCATGCTCGAGCGAATGGGCGCACATCGCCCGCGCCACACCCTCGCCCGCTCGCCTCCGGCGCGGTCATATAGCCGCAATTGGCGACATGAGAACCGCCACCTTGCTGATTGGCGCGCATATAGTAGGTGCCCAAGACCAGGCCGGCGCCTTCCTCGCCCTGTTCGGCGACGAAGACATCGTGACCGGGCGATTTCCAATAGCGCAGCGCGTCGACCCTGCTCATGTCGCGCGGCAACGCATAGGTCTCGCCGGCGCGGATCGTGGGGCGGATGATCCCCCAGATCGCCTCGTCGTCGTGCGGCTCGGCCGGTCGGATGCGCATCGGTCAATCAAAATCCGGCGGTCACCGCCATCCGCGATCAGGGCAGCTTGCACTCGCCGCCGTTGCTCTTGATCACCTGATCGGCGTCGCCTTGCGCAAGATAGCCCGCCATGCGATCGAAGAACACATCGGTGCCCTGCAGCACGGAATCCATCGTTTGGCTGCTTCTTTGCGGCCGCGAAGCTTTCGGGAAAATTCGGATCAGCCCGTCCTCGCCGTCGAAAGCCAGATCGCCACGTTTGGGATCAAATCCGAAAACCCCCCTCACCCCGACCAGCGCATCAAGCTCGAAGATTTTTTCAAAGCTCGGCAGCGTCCACATCGCGATGATTTGCGTATCGCTGCCGGCGGCCAAAAGGCCGCCATCCGGACTGAAGGCAAGCGTACCGGCTCCCCCTCTGAGGCTCAGGGTCTTGACCAACGGAACCTGCGCATTGATGTCCCATAGCAGGATCAGCCCGTCCGCGCCCGTCGACACCAGGAGATGGCCATCGGGCGTAAACTTGATCGCTTCGACCAGCTCGCGGTGCCCGCTGAGGTCGCGCACCAGAAGTCCGATCCGCCGTGCTCCACACTGCGATAGTCTTGTCCTGGCCCGCTGAAACGAGGCGACTGCCGTCAGGACTGAACGCGAGCGCGTAGACCGGACCGCTGTGATGGTCGGGAAGCTTGCTCTGCTTGGCCTGCGGGCCGAGCTCGACCAGCCAGACGGCGCCCTCCCGGCTGCCCCAGGCCAGCCATTTGCCATCCGGGCTGGCGGCGATGCTGTCGACAAATGCGGCGCCCACCGGCACGGCCTGCTCTCGCTCCAGGCCGCAGTCGGACGCGCTCCAAATCTTGATGACGTTGTCAGCCTTTCCGTCAGACGTTCCGGCGCTGACGACGGATTTGCCATCGGGCAGGAACGCGACCGCTATCACCCAATCGTCGTGCGCGACGCGGCATTGAAACTCGAATTCGCCGCGCTGATTGACGCGGTAAAGTCTCGCATAGTGATCCCGTCCGCCGGCGACGAACATGGATCCGTCCGGGCTGTAGGTGCCGGTCAGGGTTTCCCTGTCGTCATCCCGCGCAGTGTAGAACATCGGCGCAATACTATCGGTCTTCCAGACCCGCGTGGCGCCTGCTTCGTCAGCCGTCGCCAGCAGCAGGGAATCCGCCGAGAAAGCGATATCGGTGATCCAATGGTCGTTGCCGTCGATCGTTCCCAGGTATCTAAAAGTCTGGCCGTCCCATATTCGCGCCGCGCCGTCCCAAGAGGCTGCGGCCAGGAGCCTCCCATCCGGAGAGAAACGGACTTTCCAAAGCTTGTTGGGATGATCGGTAATTTGGGCGACAACGGCCCCGGTCGCGGAGTCCCAGACATCCAGAGCCCCTTCGATGCTCGCAGTCGCAATCCGCTTGCCGTCGGGGCTGAACGAGACGCCCACGAGATCCTTGCGATTGGTGGCTATTCTTGTCGCGCTCCAATCCTGGGTCTTGCGGATGAAGACTTCGCCGTTGTCGTAGGAGGCGGCCAGCAGGCTTCCATCCGGGCTGAAATCGACCGCAAGGGCCCAGCTGCCGGCTTTCCCGTCATTGAAATTTCCGACCGCCGCGAAGGTCGTCATCTCCCACACCATCACATGACCATCATTCGAAGCCGAGGCCAAGAACCGACCACTTGGATCGAAGGCAACCTCGTTGGTTCGCCCCAAATGGCCGCACAGGACCTTGGCCTGCTTGGAGGTAGTGTCCCATAGTCGTATGGTGCGGTCGTAGCTCGCCGAGGCGATCCACTTCCCGTCGGGACTGAATTTGACGCTGGTCACCGGACCGGCATGGCCGGTCAGACGCAATTCGACGTCGCCATCACGCGTGCCGACGACGACGATCTCGCCGTTTGCATCGCCGACCGCGATACGCGCGCCGTCCAGGCTGAACGCGACGGCATCGGCCTCATCCGGAAGCATCAATGTGCGCACCGGCACCTGGCTGGCCGGGCCCGCAATCGCCGCAATGGCGCCGGCCCGAACGTCCTTGTCCAACATCGATCCCGACAGGCCAAATCGTTGCAATATGCTTGATGCCAGATTCGGCTCGATCGCAGCGCTGGCCTCGACCAGCGCGCGCGCAGGCTTGTCGTCGCGCAGCGATTGCTCGGCCTTGGTCAGCAGCGCCAGACTGAAATTGTCTTGCGCCCTGCCGTAGACGAAGAAGGCGAACACGGCCAATCCGGCGAAGGCAGCCGCGGCCCCCATCGCCACCATCGTCCGCCGACGCGCGCGGCGGGTCTCGGATTGCGCCGCTTGGACCGAGCTCTCGATGTAACTCTCCAGCTCGGACGGATATGCTCCTCGATGCTTCTTGACGATCATTTCGGCGGCAGCGATCGCGGTGGTGCCGGGCTGCAGCAAGTCATTCTTAAGACGGGTCTTGTTCCAGACTTCGAAACTGGGCTCGATCTGCCGGCGCAGGCGTATGGCCTCGGGCTGCAGTGCCGGACTTGCCGTCGCCCGCTGCCAACGGCGCAGCAGCGCCTCGTGGGCGATCCGGACTTCTCCCTCGGCGTTGACGATGAGCCGAGCCGCCGTCAGCTTGTCCACGAGGTCGCGCGAGCCTTGGTCGTGCGCAATCGAGGCGTAGCTCGGGGTCTTTATGGTCAGCCGCCCGCTTTCCTCGATGTCTGCCACGAGGGATCGCAGCAGCGCGTCAAGCGTCGCCTGCCCGGCCGACGATACGGTCGCAAAGACCGATTCGGCATGGGCGGCGATCGCGCCTTCGAGGCCCCCCATCGTCTCATAGGCCTTGAACGTGAGCGTGCGCTCTTCGCGCGCCTCGAACAGACGCGCCAGGGTCATTTGCAGCAGCGGCAACGCATCGCCACCGCTGACGTCGGCGTTGATCACGCTCGCAAGCGATTCCATCTGGCCGCGACCGTCCAAATCGGCGGTCTGGAGGGGGGCATCGATGACCGCTGCGATCGGGCGCTCATCGAAGACCAAGTTGGCCGCCCGCGCGGGCCCTTTGATGATGTCGGCGATCTCGCTGGGGCCCGGCGGCGGCAGATCGTACATCGCGCCGCGCCGTCGCAGCTCCAGCAGGTTGGGATCAAGCTGAAGGTCGGGATAGCGGTCGCTGCGCAGAGTAGCGATCAACCACGTCGTTTCGCTCTCGACCAAACATCTGACAAAGCGGGTGAACTCGTGCCGCTGGTCCCCGTCGAGAACCGTCTCGAGCTGGTCCAGCGATACCAGCAGCCGCCCGACCGGCACGCGACCGCCCCCGATCGCCGCCTGCTGGGCGTGGGCGGCGCGGTCCAAGGCCCATTTGACCGCCTGCGCGGCGTTCTCCGGCGACTGCCGCGCCAGCGAAGCGAAGCTCTCGGGCGTGGCATTGGGGCTTGTCAGCGAGTTCGGGAAGCGCTGCCTCGCCATAGAGCCGTTGCGCGAACAAGAGAAAGGGATCCTGGGCGGGCTCGATCAACACTTGGCGCCAGAAGTCGATGCCTTCGATTTGGTGCGGCATGAAATGGGGCAACAGCCCGGCCCGCAACAGCGACGACTTCCCCGACCCGCTGGGACCGACGACGAACAGGGCCGGCAAACCCCGATCGGCTGCAGCGCGAAGATCATCCATCGCGGACGCGATGGAAAGAGCGCGGCCGAAGAATACGTCGCTATAGGCTCGGTCGTATGGCAACAGCCCCGGATAAGGTGATTTCTTGGTCTCGATGTCCCAAGCGGGGCCGGCGGGAATTAGGCCTCTGTCCCGTCAGCAGCCGATCCAGAAGATTTTCAACGCTGTGCTCGAGCTCGTCGAGGATCTCGAACGATTGATAGCCGCGCAAAAAATGGCCCTGGTCGTCGCGGACGGTCCGATTCCACCAGTTCTGCAGCGCCTGATGCTGCCGGCGCTCGTCATCGAAATTCTCCGCCGTATAGCTCACCGCCGCGGTCTTCCTGAACAAGAAGACCGCGGGCTTGCCCAGGCTCGTGCTGCTGGCGATCGCCAATTCGATCTCGAATACGGTTCCGCTTTCGTAGGGGGTGCCGTCATCACGCTTGAACATATCCGGCCGGAGCGGACTGCCGAGACGCTTCCAGAGCACGCCGAGCACAATGTCGAACGCCGTCATCTCACCGATCAATTCCTGGAAGCCCCGGATCGCCTCGTAGTGCTCGCGCACCCAGTTCAGGGCGCTGAGCCGCACATAGGACTTCCAGATGCCGTCGAGGCGCGCGACAACCCGTTCGATGATCTCGCGCTCCGGCATGACATCGCCCGGAGACGAGATGAAGACGCGGATTTGTTTCAGATCAGCCATCGTTCAACAAACCGCCCGCCGTGCGCCAACCGCGCCGTCCCGGATGGGTGATCGGAACGGAAATGCAAGCGCCCGCGCAGCCCGCCCAGCCCGACCGCAATGTCATCAACAAGCATGCGCCTATCGCCCAAATCGACGGGTGTGTTGCCTGCTTTTTTGGCACATGGTTCAGGGGGTGTCCATGCAATGGGGGGAGACACCTGGGAAGGTAAGCAGCGCTTGCCACCGGAGGGTGCACGCTATACTATCGAAACAGTTGAAACAGTGATTGGAGCGGCGGCCTTGCTCCGGTCAACCTGTCTGTCGTGACCGACTTTCGTCACAAGGCTTCAGGGGGGATCCATGAGTTTTTTGGGCAAGATGAGCACGATCGCAGGCGTGATTGCGGTTGTTGTCGCGCTGGTGGGATTTGCGCTGATGCGGGCGCAAGCTGGTACTGATGAAGCACCAAAATGCGGCGGCTGCCAAGGCATCGTCAGCTCCACCGTCGGGTTCTGAGTCGCCGCCTCGCGCGACCTGCATCGCGGTGGAAGAGGCCAAGGGGGATGGCGGCCTTCCGTCGCTCCCCATTCGGTGCGTCCGATGCCGAATCGTGAGTTCGGCCCGCGCGTGGTCAAGTGCGATCGCTAGTGGTGCGATTGCTCTTAGCGCGATTCTTCTTCTTTCGCTTGCTGTCGGAGCGCTGCCGGCGACGGCGAGCGTCGGCAAGAGCGCTGTCGGCGACGGTACCGGACGAAATCAAATCGTTTTGTATTATGCCAACGAGACGACCGCGCAGGCGGTGCGGTCGGAGAACTATGCAGCTCTTTTGTCAATCCTACGGAAGAGCACAAATCCGCTCGCCCCCGAGATCACGAACGCACTGGTCGAGGATGCCAAGGAATATCCCGCCGCGGTCCAGCATGATATCGATCAGCTCTTGACTGTCGCTCGCCGGCGCGCCTTCGATCTTGCCATCTTCAGCAATGCGCTTGCACTCGATCGGCAATACCTTTTCTATCGAGTGGCAACCGGCGTGGTGGAGATTGGACAACTTCCCGAATTGCCGAGCGCGCCGACCTCCGCGCTCGCCACCTCGCCGCTTTCACGGCCCGAATACTTCGATGCTGCATTGCGCGAGGTCGGCGCGCGCTACCCGCCCGACTCGCTCGACGTCATCCTCATCACCAATTCGCACGGCGCCGGGGACCTGGCCCTGACGCCGAGGGTCTTTGCCGATCTCACGAACGTCAACGTTCCGGCACTTTGGGCCGAGCTAGATCCGCCGGCGGCGGGGGCCGGCGAGCGGGCCGTCTGGGCGGCCTTTCCGGGCACCACCAAGCGCGCCTATTGGAATGTCCTCGACGAGGTCAGTCGCTGGCGCGGCCTGCATTTCCCGCTGGTATTTCGGCAAGCCTGCGAAAGCGGCCCCAGCAACTGGGCGGAGATTGGTGCTGTCCCGGCCAGCGTCGACGCCGTTGCTCACACCGCCGACGCGATGCTCGGTTTCACCGATGTCGACGACGCAGCGGCGCTTGATACCGATGCCACGGGGGCCGAGCGCGTGCGGCAGGTTTCGATCGCGCTCGAGAGAAGCGGGATCGAGGTGGATCGAAGACTGATGCTTTGGCTTCCGCTGGCGCGGTCGGCGCTTGCGCGCAACTACCCGTTCCTGTTCTTTCTGCCGTTGGCGGCTTGGTTGGCTTGGCAGTGCCGAACCTTGATCGGCAGCTTTCGCCGCCCCTACCGAATCGTCTGATCGGCAATCAATCGCTCATGCACCCGAATGGCATCGCGCTCGTCCGCCGACGCTCAATCGAGCGTGCGGCGGAAACGCGTCACCGCGATCGTCATGGCGATCAGCGTCAGGCCGCCGAGCGCAAGCGTGTCGAACTGAAGATCGGCAAGCGTTGATCCCTTGAGCATGATTGAGCGCACGATGCGCAGATAATGGGTTAGCGGAAGCGCTTCGCCGACCCATTGGGCCCATCTCGGCATCCCGGCAAACGGAAACATGAATCCGGACAGCAGAATGTTGGGCAGGAAGAACATCATCGACATCTGCATGGCCTGCAGTTGGTTTTGCGCCAGCGTGGAGAACGTATAGCCGATCGACAGGTTGGTGGTGATGAACAGCGTGCTGAGTACGGCCAACAGTGTCAGGCTGCCGATCACAGGAACGCCGAACAGGCCGATACCGATGCCGATGATCAGGCCCGCCTGCACGAATCCGACCATGATATAGGGCACGATCTTACCCAGCATGATCTCGATCGGCGTGATCGGCATGGCGAGCAGACTCTCCATGGTGCCGCGTTCGATCTCGCGCGTCACCGACAGCGCCGTGAAGATCAGCATGGTCATGGTGAGGATGGTGCCGACCAGCCCGGGCACGATGTTGAACGCCGTCGTGCCGGCGGGATTATAGCGGGCATGAGTGCGGATCTCGAACGGAGCGGGGCCGGCTTCGGGGATGTTGCGATCATGCTGGAGCGCCGTGGTGACGAGCTGGCCGAGCGCCGCTATGGCGGAGCCGGCGGCCACCGGATCGGTCGCATCGGCGGCGACCAGCAGCGCTGGACGATCGCCGCGGCGCACCGCGCGCTCGAAATTCGCCGGTATCTCGATGGCAAACAGAACAGTGCCGGAAGCCAGCAGCCGGTCGAATTCCGCCTCATTGCTCGCCCGCTGGGTGATCTCGAAATATTCCGTGTTCTGCAGCGCCTTGAGGATCGAACGCCCAAGGTCGCTCTCCTCTTGCATCAGAACGGCGGTCGGCAGGTGGCGCGGATTGGTGTTGATGGCGTAGCCAAACAGCATCAGCTGCACCAGCGGAATCATGATGATCATGGCAAACGAGACGCGGTCCCGGCGCAGCTGGATGAATTCCTTGATCAGCATTGCCGCGACGCGCATCCAGAAGCCGCCGCCGGTCGGGAGCCGGGCCGGAGCGGTTGCCTCCTGGATCGTCCGCGCTTGGACCACGGAAGCTTCGCTCATTGGAAATTGTCCCGTGACTTGGCCATGAGATCGATGAAGACGTCCTCCAATGTCGGCTGCGAGCGTTTCCAATTGAGCTCAGGACGGTTGCGATAAGGCGCAATCGCCGCTTCCAGCGCGGCCTGGTCGCGTCCGGACACGTGCAGGCTGGTCCCGAACGGCGTCACCATGTCAATGCCGGGCCGGGCAGCAAGCTCCGCCGCCAACTTCGCCAGCCCGGCGCCGTCGGTACTGCCGACCTCATCGGTGGCGAGGTGCGAAGCGGCAATCACCTGCTCCACGGTGCCGTGAACCAGAAGGTCCCCATAGGCGATGTAAGCGATCTCGTGGCAGCGCTCGGCCTCGTCCATGTAATGGGTCGAGACCAGCACGGTGAGCCCCTCGCCGGCCAGCGCGTGAATCTCGCTCCAGAACTCGCGCCGCGCCTTCGGGTCGACACCCGCTGTCGGCTCGTCGAGCAGCAGCAACTGGGGGCTGGGCAGGGTGCACGCACCCAGTGCCAGGCGCTGCTTCCATCCACCGGACAATTCGCCTGCGAGCTGCTCCTCACGGCCGCCAAGCCCGATCCGCTCGATCATGGCGCGTGCCGCCGCAGACGGATTTCGCAGGCCATAAAGGCGCGCGACGAATTCGAGATTCTCCCGTACCGAGAGGTCCTGATAAAGACTGAAGCGCTGCGTCATGTAACCGACATGGTGCTTGATCTGATCGGACTGCGTGATGATGTCGAAGCCGAGACAAGTGCCGCGACCTTGATCCGGCGTGAGCAATCCGCACAGCATGCGGATGGTCGTGGTCTTGCCGGAACCGTTGGGACCGAGGAACCCGTAAATGGTCCCGCGCTTCACCCGCATGGACAGATTGCGCACCACCGTTCGGCCGTCGAACGACTTGGTCAAGCCTTCGACGTCGATGGCGATGTCCGGCGCCGCCGTCACTTTTGCACCTGCTCCGGCAGGAGCGCGACAGTCACCGGTTGGCCGACACGCAATCGATCCGGGCGTTGCGGTCGCGCTTCGATCATGAAGACAAGCTTGGCGCGCTCTTCGGTGCTGTAGATCACCGGGGGCGTGAATTCCGAGGAGCGGGACATGAAGCTCACGGTAGCGGTGAGATCGTCGGCACAGCCGTCGCACATGACTTTCACCGCATCGCCGGGCTTGACGTGCGGCAGAACCGCCTCATCGACGAAGAAGCGCACCTTCAGGTTTTCCGGCGGCAGCAGGGCGACCACCGGCTTGCCGGCGGAGACCAATTCGCCGACGCGGAAATAGATCTGCTCGACGCTGCCGGTCACCGGGCTGGAAACCTTGCGGCGATCGAGGCGCGTCTGCGAAGAGACGAGTCTCGCCTGGGCGGTGCGCAATGTCGCCTCTGCATCCTCCAAGTTCTTTTGCGTGCCGGCTTGGGTCTTGAACAGCTCGCCCGCGCGATTGTAGGCCTGCTGGGCGTTCTTCAGGGCTGCTTCCTGCATTTGCCGATCAGCCTTCTGCAGATCGGCATCCAAGGTGAAAAGCGGCGCGCCGGTTTCCACCTGATCGCCTTCACGCACCGAAAGCGTCTCCAGCCGGCCGGTCTCGTCGGGGCTGACGAAGATGAGATCGGCCTCGATCCAGCCTTGGAAGGCCGGATCAGCTCCTGGCGCGCATCCGCTCAAGACGAGCGCAAGCCCGATGGCGGCGCGGCCGAAACTCATTTCGCCCTCCCTTCCCCGAAGACGAGATCGAGATGGGCGCGCAACAAGGCCCGCACGTCGAGCATATCATGGCGTTCGAACAAGCTGTTCCAGACGATGGCGACGATCCCGGGCGCGCCCAGCAATTGCGGGAACCTGATGATGGCATCGCTGCGCAGCTCTCCGCGCTCCAGCGCGCGCGCCAACAGCGCGCGGACCGCAACAATGATGCGCGCAAGTACTTCCCGATAATAGAAATCGGCCAGTTTCGGGAAGCGCGGCCCCTCGCTGATGACGAGCCGGATGATATCCTTGCGGTTGGTGCCGTAGATCTCGCGCACGAACAGCTCTACCGCCCGCTCCGCCACCGCGCGCACCGGCAGATCGACCGCGAGCGCCGTTTCAAGGCTTGCGACCACAGGGCCCATCTCGGAGCGGATCAGATCCTGGAACAGCGCTTCCTTGTCGCGGAAGTACAGATAGATCGTGCCCTTGGCGACGCCGGCGGCAGCCGCGACATCGTCCAGCCGGGCGGCTGCGAAACCGCGCGCGGAGAATTCCTTGAGCGCGGCGGCGAGGATCGTTTGACGACGCTCGGCCCGCCGGCTCGCGCGCGGCCCTGCGGCAGGCTCCGGGCGCGGGCGCCTCGCTCTGCTTCTACGGCTGACGGGCCCGTCCATTATGCAATGCCTAAAAAATGACTGACCAGTCAGTCTTTTTATACTGCTGCAACGATCCGCGCAAGGCCCGATCCCAGGCGCGCCTCGCGCGCTTCAGCTTCGTGGCTTGCTTTCCGCGGGCGCGGGCGCCGGCTGCTTGGGGCGTGGATGCGGGACCCAGGGGCGGTCGCCGCGGCTCTCGTTTGCGCTCTCGATGGCAATCCCGTCTTGGTCGAGCCACAAGGCGACGGCGCCGCGCCGCCACGAGTTCGATGCGGTCGATGACCGGCACAATGGAGCGGCAGCGGAAACCGGCCGGCACTTGGGCGACGATCGCATCGATCCCGCCGCATTTGATCGGCAGTCCCGCCGCGGCGGTGACAATCGCGACTTGGCGACCGCGCGCCGTATAGCGGCATAACTTACCTGCGCACTCGAGCCCACCCTGCGCGTCGCCCCCCGTTGCGGGCCAATCCTGCAAAACGGCACCGGTCTCCGAGGCGAAGAACGATCGCGCGATCTTCTCGCCCTTGTCGGCGGAGACGAAGTAATGGCCGTCCGCCGCCCGCGCGGCCACAAAGCGCCCGCCATCCGCAATCAAGACGTCCGGCGGTCGGGTCAGCATCATGCAGGCAAACCCCGCGATGATGGCGACCATGCCCCAGCGCCGCCAAGTGCCGAGCCACAAGCACAGCCACAGCCCGCCGAGCGAAATCAGCAGCAGACCCAGCAGCGGCAATCGCGGCATTGCCCAGACGTCGCCCGGCAGCGCCGAGACATGCTGCGCAACCCAGATCGTAACGTCGATCCCCCACCCCATCGGCACCAGCGCCAGCCGCTCGAGTCCGAACGGCATCAGCAAGCAGGCTACGACGCCGAAGGGCAAGGTCCACATGGCGCTCAACGGCACCGCGATGAAATTGGCGAGCGGCGAATAAAGCGCAAGGTGGTGGAAATGGTAGATCGAGAACGGCGCGGTGCCCAGTGTCGCCACCAGGGTCATGACCACCACCCCGCCGAAATATCCGAGCAATTGGCCCAAGATCGAGCGATTGTGCAAAAGGCGGCCGAGCCGCGCGCCATAGGTCTCGTAGACCGCGATCAGTGCGACAACCGCGCCGAACGACATCTGAAAGCTGACGCCGACGAGGCTCGCCGGATCGGTGACGAGCACGACCGCGGCGGCGAGCGCGCAGACCCGCATCGAGATCCGCAAACGGTCGATGATGATCGCGGCGAACACGATGCCGTTCATGACGAAGGCGCGTTCGGTCGGGATCGCCGCGCCCGAGATCAACAAATAACAGGTCAGCACGAGAAGGGTGACGCCGGCGGCGATCTTCTTGATCGGATAACGCAACGCGATTATCGGGATCAGCGCCAACCCGCCGCGCACGGCGAAAAACACAAAGGCGCCGACCAGGCCCAGATGCAACCCTGCGATCGACAGGAGATGCGACAGTCCGGAATCGCGGAAGTCCTGCTTGACATCCTCGGTGATCGCGCCGCGCTTGCCGGTGATCAGCGCGGATGCGACACCGCCGGTCGAGCCGGGCAGAACGGCGGTGATCCGCCGCGACATCTCGATGCGCAAGCGCCGCAGACTCTCGCGCCAGCCGCCCTGTGCGGACGAGGCTTGCCCGGCCGTGTCGGGCGTGGCGATCCGGTGGGCGGCGCCCAAGCTGTAGCCGACGCCGCCGATGCCGGAGAAATAAAGCTCGCGCTGGAGGTCGCGCGCGCCCGGCACGACCTGGGCCGGCACCGGATAAAGCATCGCCTTGAGGCTGACGCGGTCGCCGGGATTGAGCTCATCGCTCTTCGCGGGGATATGCACACGCACGCGGCGCGGTTGATCGCTCGCATCGAGGCCGGGCAACGGGTCGGCCTCGATGATGATGCGCCAGCCCTTCTCCATCTGGTCGATATCGACGACCCGCCCGGTGACGGCGATCGGCCCGAGATGGCGCTGCAGCATCGGCGCCTGGCGCTCCCAGGCGGTCTCCCGCATCAGTGCAAAGCCCGCCGCCAGGGCGGTGAACGCAAGCGCCGCTTCGCACCACCCGGGATGCCGGCGCAGCGCAACCACCAAGCCCGCGCCGGCGATCGCGGCCGCGATGCCGGGCCACAGCGGCGGCTCGACTTTCAGCGCAAAATAGGTGGCGATCCCAGCCCCGAAATAGACCGGCAGCCAGAGGAGGCGGCGGTCGCTCTCGGCCGCTAGGCGGTCGGCGAGTGCGCGGAAAAGCCGAACGCGCCATTCCGAGGCTGCATCGAGCCGTCCGCCCGAGAACACTGCATCGGTCATCGCCGCCCCGCCCGCTCGCGGACAGCGAGCCTAGCGGAACAGCTGACCAATTTACAGTCGTATTTCGATCGGCCTCGCCGGAATGAACGGCTTGATTTCAGCCCTTGGCGTCGCAGACCCAGGCGCGGATCACGCAATCCTTGCCGCCGTTGCGGTAGCAATATCGCAGCGCCGTGTTCTGCGCCTGTCCAAGCCGCGGCGCGGCCGCGTAGCCGAAGGCGCCGCAGGCATTGCGCATGTCGATCGACAGGGCTGCGCAGTTGCCGCGCATGGCAGTGGCGATCTTGCAGTCGCCCGAGCACTGGCCGAGCGCGGCTGCGTTGGCGGCCTCGAGCTGTGGAAAATCATAGGCCAAGCCGTAGGCCCCGCAGTTCCCGATCGCGAGCGCACCCGCGGCACGCGCCGTTTCGGCGCTCAGGATGAAGAAGCTAGTGATCAAGAGGCTTGCCGCAACGACCATGCGCGTCAAAGCCCGTCGAAATCCGGTCATGAAGGCCCCTCCCCCGAGGAACGTCAGCAAGCTATCGGGGAAGCGTTGCGAGTTGGTGAACGAGCACGCAAATCGGCGCTCGAGAATGCTCTCTACCCGCCCTCGATCTCGGCCTTGATGCCGGCCAGCGCTTCTTGGGTGTCAATGTCGGTGAGTGCGGCCTTGCCGCTGACCGGCACCTCGGTGACGGCCTCCCCGTACCGACCGATCAAGTTGCGGGCGCCGACATCGCCTTCGAGCGCCATCAGATCGGGAAAGAACCGCCGCGACCACAGCACCGGGTTGCCGCGCTTGCCCTGGATGGTCGGAACCACCGCCAACGCGCCTTGCTCGGGCGCGAAGGCGGCAACCAATCGATTGATCAGATCGGCATCGACCTGCGGCATGTCGCCGAGGCAGATCACGGCGCCGTCCACGCTCGCCGGCACCGCGGCGATGCCGGTGCGCACCGAAGTGCCCAGCCCTGCGGCGAAGTCGGGATTGTGCACCAATCGCACCGGCAGACCGGCAAGCGCGGCCTCGACCCGCTCGCGCTGGTGGCCGGTCACCACGATGACCGGATTGGCGCGTGACGCCAAGGCTTGCTGCACGGCGATGCGCACAAGCGGCTTGCCTCCGATCTCGGCAATGAGCTTGTTGGACCCGCCCATGCGGGTCGAGCGTCCGGCCGCCAGCACGATCGCTGCGATCGATTGTGCGCCAGCGGCGACCGGCTCGTCGCGCGGCTGCGGCCGGGTGACGATCTCCATCAAGAGGCCACCCACGCCCATGCCGGTTATGGCCTCGCGCGGCACCTCAAGCCCGGCCAGCAACCGCATGAGCACCCAATCGAATCCATTCTCCTTGGGCGAGCGCGCGCAGCCCGGCGCGCCGACCACCGGCCGGCCGCGCGCGTCGCCGACCAGAAGCAGATTGCCGGGATCGACCGGCATGCCGAAATGTTCGATGCGTCCACCAATGGCCTCGACCGCCGCCGGTATGACATCGCGCCGGTCGGCGATCGCCGAGGCGCCGAAGACGATGACGAGCTCGGCGCCCTGCTTCAAGACTTCGTCGATCGCCTTGGCGAGTGCGTCCTGCTCGTGCGGCACCCGGCGTTCAGCGACGATCGAAGCCCCGGCCGGCGCCAACCGGGCCTCCGTCACCTTCAAGGTCTTGTCCACCACCTTGCCGGCTAGCCCCGGCAATACGGTCGAGACCACGCCGACCTTGCGAATGCGGAAGGGCGCGACCCGGATCAGGGGCGCCGCCGAGCGGGCAACCGCGAGGGCGCCATCGCGCGCGGAGCGTCCCACCGCGAACGGGATGATCTTGACGGTCGCGATCATCTCGCCGGCGACGACCGGCTTATAGGCCGCGAGCGTCGCGAAGGTGATCGATTCGTCGACCAGGTTGAGGCGGTCGATCGCATCCTTGTCGACCACCAGCACGCCGGCGAGCTCGGCGAACAGATTGGCGCGTCCGGTAAAGGCGCGATCGATACGGGTGCCCCCACCCGCCACCGCGGCCGCAATCTCGGCAGCGGCCACGTCCTCCGGCACGTCGTCGGGCTCGAGCCGCGCAACCACGATCTCAGCTACCTCGGCTGATCGTAGCGCGGCGACCTCGGCCTTGCCGATCGCGGTGCCTTTCTTGAGCACCAGACCATCCTTGCGGATCGAGTGCACCGCGATCCCGCCCTCCGCCTTCTCAACCGGCACTGCGCCGAACTTCATGGCGCCGCCCCTGCCGGCAGCCGCAGCCGCGCCGTGATCTCACCGATGATCGCGACCGCGATCTCGGCCGGCGAGACCGCCCCGATGGCAAGACCGATCGGCGAATGGATGCGGGCGAGCTCGGCGTCGGCAATTCCCTGCGCCTTCAGCCGCTCGATCCGCCGGGCATGCGTCTTCTTCGAGCCGAGCGCGCCGATATAGAAGCAATCGCGCGCGAGCGCGTGGGTGAGCGCCGGATCGTCGATCTTGGGATCGTGGGTGAGCGCCACGAAAGCGGTGTAGCGGTCGATATCAAGCGGCGGCAGGGCTTTGTCCGGCCAATCGGCGATCACCTTCACGTCCGGGAATCGCTCGGCGCTCGCAAAGGCCGTGCGCGGATCCACGATGGTGACATCGTAGCCGACGAGCTTCGCCATCGGGGCCAGCGCCTGGCTGATATGCACCGCGCCGGTGACGACCAAGCGCGGCGGCGGCACATGGACCGTGAGGAAGACGCGGCCCTGCGGGGTCTCGGCCATGCCGCTCTTACCCATGCGCAGATGCTTCTCCAGCGCATCCTTGAGCGGATCGCCGGCAATGTCGGCGCGCTTGACCAGGCGCTGCGCGCCGCTCTCCACGTCGGTGACGACGATCGCGGCGCGGCGGGTGGCGCGCTCGCTGTTGAGCGCCGAAAGAATGTCAAGCTTCACTGGTGCCTCATCGTCTGACTTGCCGGCGCGGCGGCGCGCGAATGCTACTCGACCTTCTCCAGATAGACCCGGATGGTGCCGCCGCAGGACAGCCCCACCTTCCAGGCGGTCTCATCGGCCACCCCGAATTCGAGCGTCTTGGGCTTGCCGCTCTCGATCACGTCGAGGGCTTCCGTCACCACCGCGCCTTCGACGCAGCCCCCCGAGACCGAGCCCAGGAAGTTGCCCTGATCGTCGATGATCAGGTTGGAGCCGACCGGCCGCGGCGCCGAGCCCCAGGTCTCCACCACGGTGGCAAGCGCCACGCCGCGCCCCGCCTTGCGCCAGCCCTCGGCCGCCTTGAGGATGTCTTCGTCCCGCGCCAGTGTGCTCATGGGTGCCTCTCGATCATGCAGACCATCATACAGATATTGCCTGATATAGGCATTGCCGACTCATCTTGGGGGCCTCGGGCGCGCCGCATACCGCTCCACCAATTCGCCCTTGACCATCCGGCCGCCGCCTCATAGCTGGACGGCGGCAAAGGTTGACCTTGTTCCAAGGCCGCTCGCGGGGCAAAATCCGACCGATTTCGTACCCTTTCTGCCGCCGGTGCCGATTGCCGGTACCTTGGGCGGCGCCAACAGGTCGTTCGGCCTGATCTCGAGGAGGACTATCATGGCAGCCGTCGCGATGACGGTGAACGGCAAAGCCGTCACCGGCGACATCGATCCGCGCACGCTCCTGGTGCAGTTCCTGCGCGAAGAGCTGCGCCTCACCGGCACCCATGTGGGCTGCGACACCTCGCAATGCGGCGCCTGCGTGGTCCACGTGAACGGCAAGGCGGTCAAATCCTGCACCATGTTCGCCTGGCAGCTCGACGGCGCCGACGTGCTGACCATCGAGGGCCTCGCGGCGCCCAACGGCCCCCTGCATGCCATGCAGGAGGCGTTTCGCGAGCATCACGGCCTGCAATGCGGCTACTGCACGCCCGGCATGATCATGACCGCTGTCGACATGGTGAACCGCAAGGGCCACGAGCTCGACGAGCAGACCATCCGCCACGAGCTCGAGGGCAATCTCTGCCGCTGTACCGGCTACCACAATATCGTGAAGGCGATCGCCGCCGGCGCCCGCGCCATGGCCGAGCCGGCCACCGGAACCCAAGCCGCCGAATAGATCGCCGCAGGCCGGGCCTCGTGCTTGCCCTCTGTCTTCGAACGCGAAAGGAGACCGCCATGAGCGCGACCGGGATCGGCGCGGCGGTGCGCCGCAAGGAGGACCAGCGTTTCATCACCGGCAAGGGTCGCTATACCGCCGATATCTCGCGGCCGGGCGAGACCCAGGCCTATTTCGTACGCTCGCCGCATGCGCATGCGAGGATCAAGTCGATCGACGCCGAGGCCGCCGCTGCGATGCCGGGCGTGCTGACGGTGCTCACCAGCGCTGAGCTTGCCGCCGACAAGATCGGCAACCTCATCTGTGGCTGGATGATCCATTCCAAGGACGGCGCCCCCATGAAGATGGCGCCGCATCCCGCGCTCGCGAGCGGCAAGGCTTGCCATGTGGGCGATCCGGTCGCTGTAGTGGTGGCCG
Source organism: uncultured Alphaproteobacteria bacterium (assembly GCA_963725185.1). Classification (GTDB taxonomy): domain Bacteria; phylum Pseudomonadota; class Alphaproteobacteria; order Rhizobiales; family Xanthobacteraceae; genus VAZQ01. The sequence continues at coordinate 281,369 of CAVRXO010000004.1, read as the reverse complement.
AGAGTTTGGCACAGGCGCGGGACGCCGCCGAGAAGGTGAAGTGCGACTACGAGGTGCTGGCGGCGGTGGCCGATCCCGCCAAGGCGCAGGCCAAGGACGCGCCGCAGATCCACGAGATGGCGCCCTCCAACACCATCTATCAGTGGCACCTGGGCAACGCCGCCGCGGTCGCGGCCGCCTTCAAGTCTGCGAAGCATGTGACCAGGCTCGACATCCGCAACAATCGTCTGGTGCCCAATGCCATAGAGCCGCGTGCGGCAATCGGCGAATACGATGCCGGCAGCGACAGCTTCACGCTCTGGAACACGAGCCAGAACCCGCATGTGGCGCGGTTGGTCATCTCCGCCTTCGTCGCGCTCGCGCCCGAGCACAAATTGCGCGTGATCGCGCCCGATGTCGGCGGCGGCTTCGGCTCGAAGATCTTCATCTATCCCGAGGAGGTGGTGGCGCTTTGGGCGTCCAAGCGCGTCGGGCGGCCGGTCAAATGGATCGCCGACCGCAGCGAAGCCTTCCTGTGCGACGCCCACGGCCGCGATCATGTCACCCATGCCGAGATGGCGTTCGGCGAGCACGGCAAGATCCTGGCGCTGCGCGCCAAGACCATTGCCAATCTGGGCGCCTATATGTCGACCTTCTCGTCCTCGGTCCCGACCTACCTCTATGCCACGCTGCTGTCGGGCCAGTACGCGATCCCCGCCATCTATTGCGAGGTCGATGCGGTCTACACCAACACGCTGCCGGTCGATGCCTATCGGGGCGCCGGCCGGCCCGAGGCGACCTTCGTGGTCGAGCGCCTGATCGAGGTCGGCGCCCGCGAGCAGGGCATCGAGCCGGCCGCGTTGCGGGCCCGGAACTTCATCAAGACCTTCCCGCACCAGACCCCGGTGATCATGAGCTACGACGCCGGGAACTATGCGGCTTCTCTCGACAAGGCGCTCGCGATTGCCGACATCAAGGGCTTCGAAGCGCGCAAGCGGCAATCCGCGCACCACGGCCGGCTGCGCGGCTTGGGCTTTGCGACCTATATCGAGGCCTGCGGCATCGCGCCGAGCCAGGCTGTCGGCTCGCTCGGCTGCGGCGTCGGCTTGTGGGAATCCGCCGAGGTGCGGGTGAACCCGACCGGCTCGGTCGAGGTGCTGACCGGCTGCCATGCCCACGGCCAGGGTCACGAGACCACCTTCGCGCAGGTGGTCGCCGATCGGCTCGGCATCCCGATCGAGGCCGTGAGCATCGTGCACGGCGACACCGACAAGGTGCAGTTCGGCATGGGCACCTATGGCTCGCGCTCGGGCGCGGTCGGCATCTCGGCGCTGGTCAAGGCGCTCGACAAGGTCGAGCTCAAGGCCAAGAAGGTCGCCGCCCACATGCTGGAGGCCGCCGAAGGCGACATCCAGCTCAAGGACGGCAGGTTCACCGTCGCCGGCACCGACAAGTCGCTGGCCTGGGGCGATGTCACGCTTAATTCCTATGTGGCGCACAAATTCTCCGGCCAGGAGCTGGAGCCGGGGTTGAAGGAGGGCGCCTTCTACGATCCGGTCAATTTCACCTTCCCGGCCGGCTGCCATATCTGCGAGGTCGAGGTCGATCCGGAGACCGGCGTCGTCGAGATCGTGGCCTGGACCGCGGTCGACGATTTCGGCACCCTCGTCAATCCGATGATCGTCGAGGGCCAGGTGCATGGCGGCGTCGCGCAGGGCATCGGCCAGGCGCTGCTGGAGCACGCGATCTACGACCCGGCCGGCCAGCTCGTCACCGGCTCGCTGATGGATTACTGCCTGCCGCGCGCCGACGACTTGCCAAGCTTCAAGGTCGCCACCACGCTGACGCCGAGCCCATCGAACCCGCTCGGGATCAAGGGTTGCGGCGAGGCGGGCGCGATCGCGGCGCCGGCCGCGGTGATCAATGCGCTCACCAACGCGATCGGCACCGAAGCGCTGGCGATGCCGGCCACGCCGCAGTCGGTGTGGTCGGCTTTGCGGAAAGTGGCCGCCCAACCCGCGGCGGCATGAACGATCGAGCTTGCGACCGACAGGTTTTTTGGAGGAACACATGTACGCATTCACCTATCACCGGCCGACCACGGTGCGGCAGGCGGCGAGCCTCTTGGCCAAGCACGAGGACGCCAAGCTCCTGGCCGGCGGTCACACGCTGATCCCGACCATGAAGCTGCGGCTGGCCGGCCCGCCTCACATCATCGACATGACCAAGATCGAGGGGCTCAGCGGCATCGAGGTGAAGGGCCGCTCGGTGATCATCGGCGCCATGACGCCGCATGCCGAGGTCGCCACCTCGCCGCTGGTGCAGCAGGCCATTCCGGCGCTGGCGGCGCTCGCCGGCCGCATCGGCGACCCGGCCGTGCGCCACCGCGGCACCATCGGCGGCTCGGTCGCCAACAATGATCCCAATGCCGACTATCCGGCCGGCTGCCTGGGCCTTGGCGCCACCATCGTGACCAACCAGCGGCGCATCAAGGCCGACGATTTCTTCAAGGGCCTGTTCGAGACCGCGCTCGAAGGCGACGAGATCATCACCAAGGTGATGTTCCCGACGCCGCAGAAGGCCGCCTATGTCAAGTTCCCCAATCCGGCCTCGCGCTACGCGCTCGTCGGCGTGTTCGTATCCAAGCGCAGCTCCGAGATCCGCGTGGCGGTGACCGGGGCCGGCGGCAACGGCGTGTTCCGCGTCGCGTCCTTCGAGGAGGCGCTCAAGAAGCGCTTCGGCGCCAAATCGCTGGAAGGCCTCACGATCCCCGCCGACGGCATGGGCAGCGACATCCACGGCAGCGCCGAGTACCGCGCCCACCTGGTCGGCGTGCTGGCCCGCCGCGCGGTGGCGGCGGCGGTGGCCTGATCCGTAGGGTGGGCAAAGGCGGCCGAGGCGCTGTTTTGTTGGCGTTGTGCGTGTTCCGCCGTGCCCACGCGCTACAGCACGCTGACCCGGTCCAACGCGTGGGCACGGCGGTTCAACGCGCTGCCGCCAAAAAAATTATCGGGGCCGCCTTTGCCCACCCTACGGCTGCCCGCGACACGACGGGGGCGAGGCATTAGATTGCCCCTCATGAACAAACTCACGTCCATGTCGCCGCCCGCCTCGATCGACGAGACGCTCGCGCTCTTGGCTGGCGCCGACTATCTGGCCGATCGCTCGCTTGCGACCGTGCTGTTCCTCGCGCTCAAGATGGGGCGGCCGCTTTTCCTGGAGGGCGAGGCCGGCGTCGGCAAGACCGAGATCGCCAAGGTGCTGTCCGGCACGCTCGGGCGCCGCCTCATCCGCCTGCAATGCTACGAGGGGCTCGATGTCGCGGCGGCGGTCTACGAATGGAACTATGCAGCGCAAATGATCGCCATCCGGGTGGCGGAGGCGCAGGGCGAGCACGACCGCGAGCGGCTGGAGCACGACGTCTTCTCCGATCGCTTCCTCATCAAGCGCCCGCTGCTGCAGGCGCTCGAGCCCGACCCGGCCGGCGCGCCGGTGCTCCTGATCGACGAGCTCGACCGCGCCGACGAGGCCTTCGAAGCTTACCTCCTCGAGGTGCTGGCCGATTTCCAGGTGACGGTGCCTGAGCTCGGCACCGTCAAGGCCGCCCATCCGCCGATCGTGGTGATCACCTCCAACCGCACCCGCGAGATCCACGATGCCATCAAGCGGCGCTGCCTCTACCACTGGGTCGGCTATCCCAATGCCGAGCGCGAGCTGGCGATCGTGCGCGCCAAGGTGCCGGGCGTCAGCGCCGCGCTCTCGCTCGAAGTCGTGCATTTCGTGCAGTCGCTGCGCCAGCAGGACCTGTTCAAGGCGCCCGGCGTCGCCGAAACCCTCGATTGGGCCGCGGCACTGGCCGAGCTCGACGTGGTCGCGCTCGATCCGGCGACCGTCACCGACACGCTTGGCGTGCTCCTCAAGTACCAGGACGACATCGCCCGCATCGAAGGCGCCCGGGCCAAGGAGCTGCTCGAGGAGCTGCGCGCCAACCTGCGGGCGGCGGAGTGAGCATGCCGGCGGCCCAAGCGGCGTCGGACGGCCGGCTGGCGGAGAACATCCTCTACTTCGCCCGCGCGTTGCGGGCCGCCGGCATCCCGATCGGCTCGGGCACCGTGCTCGACGCGCTGGCGGCGCTCAAGGCCGCCGGCATCGGCACTCGCGAGGACTTCTACTGGACGCTGCATGCGGTGTTCGTGAAGCGCCACGAGCATTCGCTCCTGTTCGACCAGGCGTTCCGCATCTTCTTTCGCAAGCGAGCCTTCCTCGACAAGCTGATGGCGTCGCTGCTGCCGCAGGCGCCGCCGGCCGCGCCCGATCAACCCAAACCCGGCGCGCAGCGCATCGAGGAAGCGCTGTTCTCGGGCATGCGCGAGCTCGACCGCGACCAACACGACACCGAGGTCGATGCCCGCCTCACCGTCTCCGATCGCGAGGTGTTGCAGAAGAAGGATTTCGCCCAGATGTCGGCGGCCGAGATCGCCGCCGCCAAGGCGGCGATCGATCGCCTGGTGCTGGCGCTCGACGAGGTCAAGACGCGGCGGCTCAAGCCCGACCGTCACGGCCACCTGATCGACATGCGCCGGACGCTGCGCGCCAGCCTCAAGGCCGGCGGCGCGGTGATCGATCTTAAATATCTGGGCCGGCGCCGTCAGCCGCCGCCGATCGTGGCGCTCATCGACATATCCGGCTCCATGAGCCAGTACACGCGGCTGTTCCTGCATTTCCTGCATGCCGTGACCGATGCGCGCAAGCGCGTCTCGACCTTCCTGTTCGGCACGCGGCTCACCAACGTGACGCGCGCCCTCAAGGCCAAGGACCCCGACGAGGCGCTGGCGGCCTGCGCGGCGAGCGTCGCCGACTGGTCCGGCGGCACCCGCATCGCAAGCTCGCTCAAGGTCTTCAACAAGCTGTGGGCGCGCCGCGTGCTCACCCAAGGCGCGATCGTGCTCCTCATCACCGACGGCCTCGAACGCGATCCCGACGACAGCCTCGCGTTCGAGATCGATCGCCTGCACCGGTCCTGCCGGCGGCTCATCTGGCTCAATCCGCTGCTGCGCTTTTCCGGCTTCGAGGCCAAGGCCAAAGGCATCCGCGCCATGCTGCCCCATGTCGACGAGTTGCGCCCGATCCACAATCTCGACTTCATGGCCGAGTTGGTGCGCGCCCTGTCGGGCAAAGGCAGCAGCGCCAGGGCCTGGTTGGAGAAGGTGGCGTGAGGCAGGCTTGGGCGGACGCGATAGCGCCCGGGCTAGGACGGGTTCGCGGCCACTGCGGCGGCGAATTTCTGGAAGAAGTCGTCGGCGGTCTTCTTGGCGGCGCCAGCGATCAGGCGCTGGCCGAGCTGGGCGAGCTTGCCGCCGATCTGGGCCTCCACGTCATAGGTGAGGAGCGTGCCGCCGTCGTGGTCGGCAAGCGAGACCTTGGCGCCGCCCTTGGCGAACCCTGCGACGCCGCCCTCGCCTTCGCCGGAGATGCGATAGCTGTTGGGCGGATCGAGGTCTGACAGCCGCACCTTGCCCTTCCAGCGCGCCTTGACGGGGCCGACCTTGAGGGTGGCGATGGCCTGGAACTCGGTCTCCGAGCTCTTGTCGAGCTGCTCGCAGCCCGGAATGCACGCTTTGAGCACCTCCGGGTCGTTGAGCTTCACCCACACCGCTTCGCGACTGGCGGGCAGTTGCACCTCGCCCGTCATGGTCATGGCCATCGGTTCGTCTCCTTGGCTGTGTTTGCTCGGTATATGAGCCCCGTGTAGGGCGCAATCGCTTTATTGCGCCACTCCGGAATCGCGCAATCCGCCGGCGTGGCCAATCCGGCGCAATAAAGCGATTGCGCCCTACGAGGCTTGGCGGCGGGCGGCGGGGCCGCTAAAGGTACGGGGCTCCGGCGCGCCCATGACCAATCCGCTTGCTCCTTCGCTGCTGTTGCCGCCGCTCATCGCGAGCGCGGCGATGCGTTCCATCCTGGAGGATCGGGCGCGGCTGCAGCGCATGCTCGATTTCCAGGCGGCGCTGACGCGAGCCGAGGCCGCCGTCGGCGCCGTGCCGGCGCTCGCGGTCGATCCGACCGTCGCGGCCTGCCGGGCCGAGCGCTACGACCTCGCCACGCTCGGCGAGGCGGCCGCGGCCGCCGGCAGCCTCGCCACCGCGCTCATCCAGGCGCTCACCGCCGAGGTGGCAAAGACCGATGCGGCAGCAGCCAGCTGCGTGCATTGGGGAGCCTGCGGCCAGGACATGATGGATACCGCGCTGGTGCTGGAGCTGCGCGCCGGCATCGACGTGCTCAGCGGCGAGCTCAACCGCGCCATCGAGGGCTTCACGACGCTTGCCGGACGCCAGCGCCGCACCGCTTCGGTCGCGCGCACGGCGCTGCGCCACGCGCTGCCGATGCCGTTCGGGCTCAAGGCCGCCGGCTATGCGGCCGCGCTCGGGCGCTCGCGCGAGCGGCTCAGGCGCTTGCGCAAGGAGGCGCTGGTGCTGCAGTTCGGCGGCCTGGCCGGCACGCTGGCGGCGCTCGGCGACCAGGGCCTCGACGTCACCGAGCGCATGACCGCGCTGCTCGACCTGCCCGCCCCGGAGGCGCCCTGGCACAGCTGGCGCGACCGGCTGGCGGAGATCGCCGCCGCCTTCGGCATCCTGGCCGGCACCTGCGGCAAGATCGGCCGCGACATCGCGCTGCTGATGCAGGACGAGGTCGCCGAGGTGATCGAGCCGGCCGCGCCCAATGGCGCGCCCTCCCCCGCAGCCGGCGACGGCACCCCTCTGCCGGCGCGGCTTGGCGCGAGCGCGGCCGCCGCGATGGCGGTGAGCGCGGCCATGCTGGCCCCGCAGCTGGTGGCCACGATCCTCGCCTGTGCGGCGCAGGAGCACGAGCGCGCGCTCGGCGGCTGGCAGGCCGAATGGACCACCTTCCCGGCGCTTGCGCTCGTCACCTCCGGCGCCATCGCCGCCGTCGCCGATCTCGCGCAAGGCATCGAGGTCGACCCCGACCGCATGCGCGCCAATGTCGACGTCACCCAGGGCCTGATCATGGCCGAGGCGATCACGCTCGCGCTCGCGGCCAAGATCAGCCGGCCGGAAGCCCAGAAGCTGGTCGAGGAGGCAAGCCGCAAGGCGCTCGCCGAGAAGCGCAGCCTGCAGAACGTGCTGGCCGACGACCCGCGGGTGACCGCGCAGATCACCGGCCCCGTGCTCGGCCGCCTGTTCGAGCCCATGGCCTACCAGGGCACTGCCCAGACCTTCATCGACCGCCTGGTCGGCACGCTGAAGACCGGCAACAAACGCCCGTAGCGGCGGCCTGGTGGTCGGCCCCTATCCTGCCGCTTGTGGGAGCGCAGGGAGGGGACAGCGGCACCCGCCGCGTGCCCCTACTGATTTCATTCAAGAAATTGGGGTTCGTTCTGGCCAAAATGGAGGTATCTTGATACCTGACGGCTCTCATGCCCGCCGCTCACCAATGTCGAGAGTTCAGGCCGGGCTCACGAATGGCATCTCATGAGCAGCGATCAGTCGAGCTTGATATTGGCTGCGCGGACGACCTTGCCCCACTTTTCGGTTTCGTCGGCGATGAGCCTGCCGAACTCGGCGGGCGTCATTGGCATCGGCATCGCGCCGAGGCCGGCAAAGCGTGTCTTGACGTTGGGATCGGCGAGAACGACGTTGATCTCCTGATTGAGCTTGCCGACGATCTCGGCGGGCGTGTTCCTGGGCGCTCCGAGGCCCTGCCAGGCGCTTGCCTCGTAGCCCGGCACAAACTCGCCAAGCGCCGGGACGTCGGGAAGCAGTTCCGAACGCGTCGCGGTCGTCACCGCGAGGACTCGCAGCTCGCCCGCGCGGACGAATTCCATCGATGAAGCCATGGCGTTGAAATACAGCTGCACCTGTCCGGCCAGCAGATCGGGCATCGGATTGCCGCGATAGGGGACGTGAACCAAGTCAACGCCGGCCATGGCCTTGAACAGCTCGCCGGTCACGTGCGGCGCCGTGCCGACGCCGGGAGACGCCATGTTGACCTTGCCGGGATTGGCCTTCGCATAGGCGATGAACTCGGGAACGGTCCTGGCCGGAAACGACGGATTGACCAACATGAGGAGCGGGCTGCGCACGACGCCCGCGACCGGCGCGATGTCGCGGATGAAACTGAAATTGAGCCTGTCGTAGAGGCTCGCATTGATGGCGTTGCTCGATTGCGTCCAGATGAGCGCGTAGCCGTCCGGCGGCGCCCTGGCGACCAGTTCGGTTGCCATATTGCCGCCGGCACCGGGCCGATTCTCGATAACGAAGGCTTGGCCTACCCGCTCCTGCAGCCATTGTCCCATCAGGCGCGCGATGACGTCGCCAAAGCCGGCTGCCGCGAAGCCGACGATGATGCGCACCGGCCGCGACGGATAGGCTTGCGCCCCGGCGCGGCACGAGACCGCCGGCAAAGCGGCCGCAGCCACGGCCAAGTGCAGGAATTCGCGACGCGGAAGCTTCATGGCGTGCCTCGCAGACGGCAGCAAAGCCATGCCAATTCCGCTCGCTCAAGAAGGGCGGCAATTCCCGCAAGATCTCTTTGCCTACCTTCACTCAACCGTTTCAACCACCAGTGCAAATCAGGATTCCGCATCGGAGGGGAGTGCCGCCGGTCGGCCCGGACAGGGCATAAATGCGCACCTCAAAGCTGAGCCAGGTCGGGCGGCAGGCTTCCCTCAAATTCAAGCCCGAGATCGCCGGTCCCGGCTTGTCTGCCCCCGCACGTATTCGCGCAATGCTCGATTGATGCGTGTTTGATAGCCTTCGTTTGGTGCCGTGTGGTGCTTGAACCAGGCGACGACATCCGCGTCGAGCCGCAGCGTCAGCTGCTGCTTGACGGGCCGATAGAACAGGCCGCGCTTGGCGCCGGACCAGTCGAGGAGCTCGGGTGCGTCCGATGTGTCAATGGCGGCATCCGGGAGGGCCGCCAGCGATTTCAGCTCCGCCAGTTGCTCACGCGTCAACCGCTTAGAAGTTGCCTTCTTCATAGGCTTTCCTTTCGTGGGCGGTAGCCTTCCGCGCGCTGATGACGCGCCCGACCGGCTCGCCTTCCTCGGATTCGGCTTCCGGCCAAGTGTGAATTACCAGCAGCAACACCGGCCCAACAAGTCCGATCATGTGCCAGCGGTTACCGTCCGGATGGACGTCCGGCTTTGATGCATGGAGCGGGTCGTCAAACACCAGCACCGCGGTTTCGAATGATAACCCGTGCTTGACGCGGTTTGCCGCCGCCTTGTCCGGGTCCCACGTCCAGCGCACCGCCACCTCTCTGTAACTACAGACATGGAACTACAAAAAGGTATTGTCAAGAGGGCGGCCGTGAGAACTCGCCCCTCCGCAGAAATCGATTAGCGAGCAGCGAATAGTTGAGAGCCGCGGTACCTCAACTACTATTCGCCAGTGGCCTGACACAACGCCCGGATCGCGAATTTGCGCCGCGAGAAGGCGCGCCGCTCGTAGCGGTCGATCGCCGCGAGCCGCGCGGCCAGATTGGAGAGATGATCCAAGAGCTGCAGCAGCGCCGCACTCGGATTGTCGAGATCGACCGCGTCCTCCGCGGCCGCGAGATGCGTGAAGGTCGTTGCGACGAGATCCTGGCGCGCGCGCCGGATGCGGATGAGATCGACCTGCGCCTGCGCCACCGCGTATGCAAGCTCGCCGATCTCGGCATTGGCGGCCGGACTCATCCGGCGCGTCAGGGCTGCGATCTCGGCCGTGGTCGCCGGATCGGCCACCACCGGCAAGCTCAATCCGTGGCGCATGGCATTGCGCGCCGAGCGCGCCTTGCCGCCGGGCGTGCGGGCGCCGCCGCGCGCGTGCGCATCCGCGCGGTCGGCTCTCCCCGCTCTGGCCTGCTCCCGCGCGCGGGAAACGGAACGGACGCGGATGCGGCTCTCCATCATGCCGCCCCCTTGCCGGCGCCCGCGACCTCCTGCGCTTCCGCTTCCAGCACGGCTTGGCGCAGCTGGCGGCCGAGCGTGGCGCGATGGCGGTCGATCTCGCGCAAGGCGGCGTTGCGGCGCGCTTCCGCCGCCATGATCATGCGCTCGATGCGCTCGATGAAACCCAGCCGGAGGCACAGGCCCCGGGCGACGACGCCTTCAAGGCCGAGCCCGGCCGTTGCCAGCTGCTCCTCGACCGCCGCGAGTGCGCCCGGCTCCCGCGCTGCCCAGCTGCGGGCAAGTCCATCCGCTTGCGCCCGGCCGACCACCGGCGCCAGCTGCTGGGCCAGCGCCGAGCGGGCGCCCGCCGTCATCAGGCAGGCCTTGAGCCGGCGCAGCCGAAACGCCTCCCAGACCAGATCGACGATATCGCGCACCCAGATCTCCTCGAAAATATCGCCCGGCCTGACCGCGCCGGAGATGCGGACCAGAAGCTCGTCATAGGCGCCCGCATCCTCCCCTTCGATCAGCGGCGCGGGGCCGAATGGGACCGGCGGAAGGCCGGCGGGCCGGCGCGCGGGGGAGAGGTCGGAAGCGTCGGGAATGAGGCTGTTCATGCGCGACTCCTTGCGTTGTGGGGCGCCGTGACGGCACCCCCACGTTCTACGTTTGTCCCCCGCGAGGGGGGCGTCCGTAAGCTGATTTGCGGGTGTCGCACAAGTAGATTCCGCGCCCCTCCGGATGCTTGGAGAAGGCTTGCAGATGCCCAGCCTCCGAGGGCCGCACACCGTGTCGCAAAGCGCTATTTTCCTGTGCGTTCACTCCCGATCAGCCGACAAATGCTATGATGAAGCATGTCGAAATCGTTCGTTCCCCGCCTTGATATCCTGCCCGCGGCCCAGCAACGCCTATGGCCCGAGCTGGCGCAGACACCCGATGACTTCACGCTTTACGGCGGCACCGCCATTGGGCTGCGGCTGGGTCACCGCCGATCCGTCGATTTTGATTTCTTCGCCCTCACGTCATCGTTCGAGCCCGCTTCCCTGCTGACGAAATTGCCGTATCTGAGAAATGCGGTCATCCGCCAATCGGCGGCCGATACCCTGACCGTGACCGTGGATCGTGGCGGCCTCGTTCAAATATCCTTCTTCGGGGGCCTTGGCCTTGGACAAGTCGCCCCGGCGGAGCAGGTGGAGGGACCAAGCTTCAAGATCGCCGCGCTGATCGACCTGGCGGGCATGAAGGCGGCGGTCGTTACGCAGCGCGCCGAGCTCAGGGACTATCTGGATATTCACGTGCTGATGACGAAGGCCGGCATCTCCCTGGCGGAGATGCTCGCCGCCGCGAGCAGCATCTATGGCACTCAATTCAACCCCCTGCTCTCACTCAAAGCGATCGCCTATCACGATGACCCAGCGCTCGCGGAGCTACCCGAGAGCATGCGGCGCGACTTGACTGAGGCGGTGAAGGCCACCAATCCGCAGCACCTGCCGGCGCTCAATGCGCTCAGGAAGCGAGCGTCCGAACCATGAAACCGCTTCCTTGCACCAGCGATCTCCTCGCGCTAGCGCCGCGCGTGGTCTGGTTCGAATCCCCGCGGAAGGCATTGTCCGATCCCATCCGGTTCCTGGCCTATCTCATGACCTATGGCACGCTGGAGGATATCGCCGTGGTGCGGCGCTATCTCGACCTCGAGGACTTCCGGGAAGCGCTGGGGCAGGCCCCGCCGGGCATCATCGATCCGCGTTCCTGGGCCTACTGGAATACGGTGACGGGACGTTATCCGGTTCCACCGATGCCACGACGCGTCATTCCGGACAGGTAGCTGAAGCGATGGAGCAGTGTTCTAACTAAGGCATCTGCGGTTCAACTCTGGTCCAGGCGTCGGCGGCAAGAAGCTGAAAAATGTCCGGGAGGATGCTCGCGAGGCAAAAGTCGGCAAGGAAGGCGTGAGCCGAGGTTCGATGTGCGTGAAGGAATTGTCACATCCGCTCATTCCCGCCCCCGCTTTCGCGAGGATAAACTCCCGTGGGAATCCAGACTTCGCGAAATTGCATCGAGATTCAATGGGGCAAAGCCTGGGTCCCGGCGGTCCGCGGGGATGAGCGGATGGAGAGGCTCGTCCTTCATCAGTTTTCTTCACACGCTCGTCCGCGGGGACGAGCGGGTGGAGAGACTGTGTGCTTCATTAGTTTCCTTCACACGCGGGGACGAGCGGGTGGAGAACCAGCGCTGCAGGCGGTTCCAATTCGCTGGAATCCGCTCCAGCGTCAAAGCCTTGCCAGCTCGACGATGTCCTTCACTTCAAGAATCTGCTTGGGATAGCCTTTGCCGGCTGCATTGATCATGGCCAGCCCCACTTCCTGCAGGGTGCAAAAGCCCGCGGGGTAGAGTGCCCGGCCGATCGGATAGAGCCAGGCAAAAAGCTTGTAGGAGATTTTTAGGTTTGTCTGACCCGGCGAGGCCTTCATGAAGGCGGGGCGGAACATGTAGGCTCGCTTGAACAGCCGCAGCAAGGCGTTTTCAGTCGCGCCCTTTACGCGCGCCCAGGCAAGTCGTCCCTGCTCGCTGCTGTCGGTGCCCGCGCCCGTTACGTAGCAAAACGTCATCTCCGGATTCAATCTCGCCAACAGCCGCGCCATGTTGAGCGTGAGGTCTCGCGTCACGTGCGCATATTCCTCCTTGCCCATGCCGACGGACGATACGCCCAGACAAAAGAAGCAGGCGTTGAATCCAGCCAATTGTTGCTCGATGGGCGCCAGATCGAAGAAATCGCCGTGGATGACCTCGCGCAGCTTGCGGTGCGACACGCCGCCCGGCCTTCGGTTGACGACCAGAACCTGCTCGACATCGGGATGGTTCAGGCACTCGAGCAGGACGCCCTCCCCGACCATGCCGGTTGCTCCGGTTATGATTGTGCTGATTTTCATGGATTCTGTGCCTCCACTTCCCGGTTTCTCGCTCACGCGGCGTGCAATTCCTTCTGGACCGCCTTCGGTGCGCGCTCGATGACGACGAGGGAGGCGCGTGTCGGCCCTTCCAAATGACGCTCCAGGCACAAAATCTTTGGCAATCCGGGGCGTCTTCCTCGGCGCCCTCACCGCTCAAAAAGGTTGCGACTGCAGCAGAAGCCACCCGCCGCCGCCGACGAAGGCAATGCCGGCGAGGCGCGCGACGAGCCGGCCAAACGGCAGCACTTTTTCCAGCAGCACCAGAATTGCGAGCGCGGCGATCCAGAGCAAATTCATAACGCCGCCGACAAACAGCAGCACCATGATCGCCCAGCAGCAGCCGATGCAGTAGAGGCCATGACGAAGGCCGAGCACAAGCGCCCCGCCGGCCGCGCGGCGAAAGCCGCCGTGGCGCATGATGAATGCGAGCGGCGCTTGGCAATACGACAGGCACGCATCCTTGAACGCTGTCCATTGATAGAGACCGGCCGCAATCAGCACGACGCCGCCCAGGACGTTGCTCGCGCTCTCCATCATGGGAGTCAGCAACGCGGTGCGCTGCAGCGCCCATTGGGCCGATGTCGCCGTCAGCGAGAAGCCCGTCCACGACAACAGATATCCGGCGGCGAACCATGCGCTCGCGGCGAACGGCTGGCCGGCGCTCGCCGCCTGTCGGCCAACGCGGGCGTAGATAAGGATCATCGGCGCCGCCGAAGGCGTCATCATGCCGATCATCATCACGACCCACATGGCAAAAACGTATCCGAACTCGATCGGCTTCCACGGGGCGCTTGCCGGCATCATCAGACCTTGCCCGGCCGGAATCATGCGAAAACCGCGCATGTCCATGCCGCCCATCCACATGTCATTGGCGAGCCAAACGAGGTCGGCCCAGGCAAGCACAGTGATGAGGGCAAGCGCAGCGACGACGACGGCACGGTCGCGCCGCAGCACCGCTTCGAGCGCGGTACTCATGGTACTCGGCCGACGATCAGCGCACGATGCCGCTCTGGCAAAGATTGACGTGCGCGAATTGCGCGTAGGAATCGGCGAGCTCGATCTGCATCGGACGCGACACCGTAGTCCATCCTCGCCCCATTTCGGCAAGCGTATACTCGAAGCCGTTGGGTATATCGATCCGGGCGCGATGGTCGGCGCCGGTGACCGGATTCTTGATGGGTTCACCGCGCCCCTCGGTAACGCCGCGCACGACCAAGCGGCCTTTGCGGGCGTCGATGTCCACGTCGAAATCTATGGGAGCAAAGATCGGCTCGTACACCTTCTCCAGGGTGGTGGAGAATACCTGGAAGATGGTGGCGCCGGGCTCGGTGTCCTGACCGCTGAGAATGCGCAACAGCGCGCCACGCTGCGCTTCGGTCGCACGCTCGTCGATGACGACCGCGGCTTCGCCCTTGCCTTCATGGATTGCTCCGGGCCAGCGAAAAATGCCGACAAACCGCAGACCGTCGAGCCGCGTGTCGCCATGATGTCCCTCATCGATCTGCATGCCCGCGACTGCTTGGCAGTTGCCGTGCGTCGGCAGCGCGTCGAATTGGCACGGACAGCCATAGGCGCAGTTGCAGTTTACGAATTCCCGCGCCTTTATCGTCCATTTCACGTCTGTCATATTGGCCTCCCGAATCGCACCTCGGATATCTCGCGGCCTAATATCACCTCCCGGCGCCGCACTTTTAGCATGGAGTCGACACCACCGACAGGGGTTTAGTTTGTGCGCACCGCATGAATTGAACGGGCCATTCCGCGTCGAAACATTGGCGTCGAGCGTGAGGCTTTCGTGCATTCTGTTTCTGCTTGTCCCGGCCTCGAGCCGGGACCGTTGCAAATTCTGAGCGTGTGAAGGAAAACTGATGAAGGACGAGCTTCATCTCCCACTCATCCCCGCCCAGGGTAAACTCCCGCGGGGAACCAGCCTTTGCCCTATTGAACCGTCCATGCGATTTGGCAAAGTCTGGGTTCACGCGGGAGTTTACCCTCTCGAAAGCGGGGGCGGGAATGAGCGGATGCGGCAATTCCTCGCACGCTCTTTCGCAGGGGAATGAGCGGATGTGGCAAGTTCCTTCACAGGGTCCTGCGGGGGGATAAGCGGATGGGCTTGTCCGCGCGCCTTTTTTCGCGACGGCGTCGTTGGGAATGGCATTGCCGCGCTTGCAGATCGCGGCGCCCTGAGGAAAAGTCGCCGCCGGCGGGCCTGCGTGCACCGAATGCAGGCCGCTGAACCTGAGACCGCGATACGGAGCGGCAGCAATGGCGAGGGTGGTGTTCACGGCCAATATGCAGCGGCATGTCGAGTGCCCGCAGGTCGAGGCCGCGGGGGCGACGGTGCGCGACGTGCTGGAGCGGGCGTTTGCCGACAATCCGCGGGCGCGCGGCTATGTGCTCGACGACCAGGCGGCGCTGCGCAAGCATGTCGCGGTGTTCGTCGACGGCGCGATGATCCGCGACCGCACACGGCTGTCGGACGCGGTGGGCACCGCCAGCACGGTGTATGTTTTCCAGGCGCTCTCGGGAGGCTGATCCGCCGTGAGCGCCACCATGTAGAACTTGCGGCGCCGCTATGCCTCAATTCGGAATGCGCTGTAGGACGAACGCCAGCAGGGAAACCAGATCATGAGCGACACGCTGCTCGTCTCGACACGAAAAGGGCTGTTCACGGTGGCGCGCCGAGGTCAGGCAGGCGCGTGGGCGATCGCGGGGGTCGATTTCCTCGGCGACAATGTCACGCTCGCGCTTGCCGATCCGCGCGACGGCCGCCGCTATGCGGCGCTCGACCACGGCCATTTCGGCGTCAAGCTGCACCGCTCGGTCGGCAACGGCTGGGAAGAGATCGCGGCGCCGGCCTATCCGCCCAAGCCGGAAGGCTACGAGGAGACCGACTTCTGGGGCCGGCCGCTCAACTGGAGCACGGCGCGGATCTGGGCGCTGGAGCCGGGCGGGCCGGATGAGGCGGGCACGCTCTGGTGCGGTACGCTGCCGGGCGGCCTCTTTCGCTCGCGGGACAATGGCACCAGCTGGGAGATGATGCGCGCGCTGTGGGACCATCCCAAGCGCAAGCAGTGGATGGGCGGCGGCGCCGACCTACCGGGCCTGCACTCGGTCTGCATCGACCCGCGCGATCCCAACTGCGTGTCGGTCGCGGTCTCGACCGGCGGCATCTGGTTCACGCCGGACGGGGGCGCCAGCTGGACGCTGCGCGGCGAAGGCATGCGCGCCGAATACGTGGCGCCGGAGCTCACGCACGACCCGATCGCGCAGGACGTGCACCGGCTGGTGCAATGCGCGGCGGCGCCGCAGCGCATGTGGGTGCAGCACCACAACGGCATCTTCGTCTCCTCCGACGAAGGCAGGAGCTTTCGCGAGATCAGCGGCGTCGAGCCCTCTGTGTTCGGCTTCGCGGTGGCGGTGCATCCGCGCGAGCCCGACACCGCCTGGTTCGTGCCCGAGATCAAGGACGAGAAGCGCATCCCGCGCGCCGGCAAGCTCGCGGTGACGCGCACGCGCGACGGCGGCAAGAGCTTCGAGGTGTTGAGCGAAGGCCTGCCGCAATCGCACGCCTACGACGTGGTCTACCGCCATGCGCTGGCGCTCGACGCCACCGGCGAGCGGCTCGCCTTCGGCTCCACCACCGGCGGCCTGTGGGTGAGCGAGAACCAGGGCGACAGCTGGTCGTGCGTGACCCACACCCTGCCGCCGGTCTACGCCGTGCAGTTCGCGTGACGCAGGCGTGATGCAGAATGATGGCGCCGCAGTTCTTTCCCTCCCTGAAAGGGGGAGGGTGGCGCCCAACGGGTCCGGCCTTTGGCCGGCCCGATGACAGGCTCCGGCGCCGGGTGGGGGTCCCGTCTTCCGTCACATTCCGTGTTTGTTTGGTTCGTTCGTGACCCCCACCCGACCCGCTTCGCGGGTCGACCCTCGGGTCGAAGCCCGAGGGCAGGCTCTCCCCCTTGCAGCGGGAGGTAAGAAGAGAACTCGACATGCCGGTGATCGATGCGGATGGGTGTGCGCTGTGGGTCGAGGTCGAAGGGCCGCGCGACGCGGGCGTGCTCATGCTGTCGAACTCGCTCGGCACCGACCTGCATATGTGGGACGCGCAGGCGGCGGCGTTCGCGCGGCGCTTCCGGCTGGTGCGCTACGATCGGCGCGGCCACGGCCGATCGGAGGTGCCGGCGGGTCCCTACACGATGGAGCGGCTCGGCCGCGACGCGCTTGCCATCGCCGATGTTTTGGGGCTCGCCAAATTCGACTGGTGCGGGCTCTCGATGGGCGGGATGGAGGGCATGTGGCTGGCCGCGCATGCCGGAGAGCGCGTCGACCGGCTCATTCTCTCCAACACGTCGTGCCATTATCCCGACCCGCGCTTCTGGAACGAGCGCATCGAGGCGATCCGCGCGCATGGCAGCCTCGCCGCCGTCGCCGACCGCATCATGACGCTGTGGTTCAGCGCGGACTTCCGCGCTCGCGCCCCGCACGCGGTCGCGCCGCTGCGATCAATGCTGGCGGCGACGCAGGTGCAAGGCTACCTCGCCTGCTGCGAGGCGATCCGCGACATGGACCACCGTGACCTTCTCGGGAGCATCCGCGCACGCACGCTCGTCATCGCCGGAGAGCACGATCAGGCAACGCCGGTTGCGGCGGCGCAATTCATCCACGGCCGGATCGCCAATGCCGCCCTGAAGATTCTCGACGCCGCGCACATCTCCAATGTCGAGCAACCGACAGAGTATGCCGACACCGTATTGCAGTTCCTGTCGGGCCGCGCGGCGTGATTTCACCTAGCAAACCTGCGAATGGGGATTCGACCCTACGGCGTTCACCCTAGGTGGCGTTCGGCTTGGACTTCCACGAGAGATCTCCGCACAAAAACCCGGGGAAAACATGTCAAAAAACACGGCGCAAAAAAGACTGCGAAAAAGTTTCGCCGCAAAAATACCGCGGAGGAGTCGGCCATCAATTCAGCAAGCGTTAGCACGCGAGGGTCTATCGATCAGCTCGCCCGATGGGACACAGGGGGCACCTCATGATCATCGTTCGTCTGATCTATTACAGCCGCAATCGCGTCGAAGCCGATCCGCGCTGGCACCGGGAGCGGTCGGGCGCAGGCGCGCCCGAAGCGATCCACGACATCCTGATCGAATCGGTCGCCAACAACCGCCGCGACGACATCACCGGCGCGCTCATCCATGACGATCATTGGTTTGCGCAAGCGCTCGAAGGACGCGAGACGATAGTGTCGGCGACGTTCGAGCGGATCCTGCGCGACGAGCGCCATTGCGACGTGCGGCTGATCAGCATGCAGGTGGCGGCGGAGCGGCGTTTCGCGGCGTGGTGGATGGCCTGCGTTGCTCGCAGCGCCGGCAATGCCGACCTGTTCCGCCATCACTGCGAGGGCGAGGGCTTCGACCCGCAGCGGATGCGCGCCGAGCGGCTCGGAGATCTCATCGAAGCGGCGGCGGCGGGCACGCCTTGCCAAACCGCCTGCCCCGACGGCAACGCCAGCGCGGCGTGAAGGGGCTGGCGCGGGCGCGACCCGAGCCGGCACGGAGCGCACCCCTCGCCAAAGGATCAATCAAGTCCTGCTTCAACGACGCAGTGAGTTTATTTGCGTCAAGGACGCAGCCTTCATTTGCATCAACGACTGCATCAACGACGCAGCGCGTTCCATTGCGTCAGGGACGCACGGCCTCACTGCGTCACGGACGCACGACGTCTCACTCCTTCTCCCCAAGCGGGAGAAGGGCAGATGACGGGGCTCGGACGGTGCGGTGCGATACGGAAACATCGTAACCCCTCACCCTCTCCCCTTCGGGGCGAGGGAGTGAAAGGCCGTGCCCCCCAAAAGTGAACTTCCCTGCACGGCTGTGAGCATGATTGTTGGCGCCGCCTCTTGCCGCTGCGCAATCGTGGCCGCAAGCGCGGCGCGGGCTTGCTCGATCTGGCGCTCGATCAAGATCACGATCGCGGCGCCGAGGAGGAGGAGGAGCTGGGTCGCCTGCAGGCGCACGAGGTCGCCATCGCCGAGCTTGAGCGCCGGCAGGAACCACACCATGGCGCCGGCCACGGCGAGCAGCAGCACGACATCGACGGTCTCGCGGTTGGGCTCGCGCCGTGTCGCCAGCGCGCGGGCGAACTCGATCAGATAGGCCACGAACGCGGCCGCGATCACCAGCTTGAGGCCGGCCAGCAGCTCCGAGGTGCGCAGGAGACCGGCGAGACCGAGGTCGAACAGCTCACGGAAATAGCTTGCGGCCACCGCCTGGGCGCGATCCTCGAAGCCGTTATAGGGCGAGGTCAGCACGCGCAGCGCCTCGTGGCCCCACACCGGCACGAAATATGCCGACACCAGCGCAAAGTTGACCAGCCCCAGCCGGGGATTCGATCCCATCGTCCGCTCCCGACCTCGCGGAACCGCGCGCGCCTTGCGCAGGGCCGTCGAGGCGCAGAGCTAGCCAGCTCGCCGGGCGCACCTCAATCGAAAGACTTTATTAACCTTATCAGCGGGGCGCGCGCCGTAGGGCGCAATCGCTTTATTGCGCCGATTGGCGAGGCTGCCGGCGCCAATGCTGCCGGCGCAACGCTGGGTGCAACGCTGCTGGCGCAATAAAGCGATTGCGCCCTACGAGAAAGCGATTGCCCTACGAGAAGGGGGAGCCGCTGGGGCTCCCCCGTCGTTCATAAGTCGCGCCACCGGAGTGGCGTAAGCCCTTACGGGCTCAGCGGCTTTGGCCGCCCTGGCCGGGCTTCTGCTGGCCGCCGCCCTGGTGCTGCTGGTCGGGCTTCTGGCCACCTTGATGCTGCTGGTCGGGCTTCTGGCCGCCTTGATTCTGCTGATCCGGCTTCTGGCCACCGCCCTGCTGCTGGCCCGGACGCGGATTGTTCGATTGACCGGGGGTCTGATTGGGATTGTTCTGGTTGGACATTCTCGTCTCCTCGAGGTTTGCAGGGGTCCGTCCCGGCCCAACCTGTCAACGCCCAGAAATGAAAAGAGTTCGCGCGCTGCGGAGATAAACCGGCAGCGATTTTGCTCGATTTCGTAATGAGTTGCCCAGATTTCGCAGAACAGCCGGCAAGATCGGTTTGGGCTTTTTCTGGAGAATTCTACCGGTCGGGACCGTTATACCTGGAGATGCTACACGTGCTTGTATGCACGCTCGTGATATACGAGTACCGGACCGCTGGGACCCAGCCGCACCATCTCCACCGCGCCGAAGAAGACGTTGTGGCTGCCGACCGAGCGCACCTCGATGATGCGGCAGTCGAACACCACCGCCGCATCGGCCAGGACCGGGCTGCCGGTCGCCAGCACCGACCATTCCCCGGCCGCGAACCGGTCAACGCCCTGGACGCCGGTGCGGCCGGAAAACAGATCGGCGATCTCGGCGCCGTTGTGCCCCAGCGTGTTGATGCAGAACACGCCGTTCTGCAGCACGGCGGGGTTGGTCTGGCTGCGCCGGTTGAGGCATACGAGCAGCGTGGGCGGCGCATCGGTCACCGAGCAGACCGCGGTGGCGGTGGTGCCGGCCCTGCCGGCCGGTCCCGCGGTGGTGATGACATGGACGGCGGCGCCGAGTCGGCTCATGGCCTCGCGGAACGCCGCCGGCTCGACCGTGCGCACGTTCTCCGGCCCGACGGCGGTGAAGGCGCCGTCCATCGCATCGTCCGGCCGTTGGTCGATCCAGCTCATGGGTTTATTGTAAGGGATCGCCTGAACGAAACCAATGAATGTCGGTCCGTAGGGTGGGCGAAATTGCCGGGCAATGCGACGACGGTCGCGCGGCGTTGCGCAATTTTGCCCACGCGGCCGTCGCACCGCGAAGTGGACGCGCGCCTCACTGCAAGGTGGCGGCGGCGATCCAATCGGTGACGGCGCGCAGCGCGCGGGCGTGGCTGCCGCTGCGGGCATCGTTGCGGGCATCCATGCACAGATGCGCCTCGAACACCGCCAGCTGGGTGTCGGCCGAGGTGCCGGCGCCCACGATGGCGCGGCAGCGCTGTAGCTCGGGGAGGCAGCCGAGTGCGGCGGCATCGGGCGCGATCTCGCCGATCAGCTGATCGAGCATTTCGGCAACGCTGACGGCGCCGGCCTCGCTGACCAGGGTGCCGTATACGCCATAGCGCTGCGCGCGCCATTTGTTCTCGACCACGATGGCGCGCGCCACCGCGTCGATATCGTGATTGAGCAGCGGATTGCGGCAGAGATGGCGGGCGAGCACCCGGTAGAGGGCAGCCACCGCGATCGTGTCCTCGACCAGGGTGCAGCAATCGGGCGCGCGCAATTCCAGGGTCGGATGCTTGAGCGAAGGGCGGATCGCCCACCACACGTAGCTCGCATCCTCCATCACGCCGGCGCGCACCAAGGCCGCCACATAGGCGTCGAACTCCTCCTTGGTGCGGAACAGCTCCGGCACGCCGGTGCGTGGCAGCTCGTCATAGGCGGCGAGCCGGTAGCCCTTGAGCCCCGTCGGCGACGAGCCCCAGAACGGCGAGGAGGTCGCCAGGGCCACGAACAACGGCAGGTAGGGCAGCATGCGGGTCATCACGTCGACGCGCTCGTCGGGATCGGGCAGCTCGACATGCACGTGCATGCCGCACAGCATGTTGCGACGGCCGATCATCTGCAGGTCATGCATCACGACGTCGTAGCGCTCGGATTCGGTCTGCTTGGTCTCGCGCCAGGCGGCGGTCGGATGGGTGCCGGCGGCGAGGATCGCGAGCCCATGCGCGGCCGCGATCCCGGCCACGGTCTGGCGCAGGAAACGCAGCTCCTCGCGTGCGGTCGCAATGTCGGTATGCGGCAGCGTCGCGATCTCGACCTGCGACTGCAGCAGCTCGCCGCTGACCTGGCCGCCGGTCGCCTTCTTGGCGGCATCGAGGAATGCCGCCGGCATGGCGCGCGTCGCCGATTTGGTGTCGGCGTCGACCAGAAAGAACTCCTCCTCGATCCCGAACTTGAAGTTGCGCGCCATGCTCGACAGCTAGGCCGGAGCGCGCGTGCTGCGGCGGGCGTTACGCTCGAAGAACAACGACTGGCTGATGACGGCGGAAACTGCGGAGGGTTGGAACGGCTTGGCGATCAGGAACGCAGGCTCGGGGCGCTCGCCGGTGAGGAAGCGCTCCGGATAGGCGGTGATGAAGATGACCGGCACCTCGAAACTGCGCAGCAGCTCGTTGACGGCATCGAGGCCCGAGCTGTTGTCGGCCAGGTGGATGTCGGCGAGAATGAGGCCTGGCACATGCGCCTTGGCGATCGCCACCGCCTTGGCATGGGTGCGCGCGACGCCGATCACGCGATGGCCGAGATCCTCGACCAGATGCTCGAGGTCCATGGCGATCAAGGCCTCGTCCTCGATGATGAGCACGTCGGTCGCAATCTCGGCGGCCAGCTCCTGCCCGGCTTCCTGCACCAGGGCGCGCAGCGTCGGTACGTCGGTCTCGAGAATCTCGGCTGCCTCGCTCTCCGCGAAACCTTCGAGCGAGACCAGCAGGAAGGCCTGACGCGGCAGCTGCGCGATATGGGCAAGGCGCCGCTCGACCGGCAGCTGCGGATCGCCCGCCTCGTGGGCGTCGTTCACCGCCGCGGAGTTCCAGATCCGGGTGAGGACTTTGTAGAGCGCGACCCGCGGGCGCAGCGCGCCCTCGAGCGCGCTGCGGTCCGCCAGGATCGCCTCCAGGGCCGCCGCCACATGGGCGTCGCCCGAGCTCTGGCTTCCGGCCAGCGCGCGCGCGTAACGGCGCATGTACGGAAGGTATTCCGCCACCAGCTTCGAGTTCGGCACTTGACCCTCCCCTGCTCCGCCCGGTGGCATATGTAGTCGGTCTCCGGGGCCGACGGGAGTGGAAACGCCAGCGGCGAAAAAAAGTTCCATTTCCACGGAACCATTTGAGCAACCGAGCGTTTAGGCCCGATGCATCCCGTGTGGCGCGGCCGCGCGCGGTGGAGGGTGCGCGGCAAAGAGACAGCGGTAGAGGGACATATGAGGGACCGTAAGTGAGGGACCGCAAGCCAGCGACGCCGGTAGTGCCGGCAGATATGACCGCAACCAAACGGGGAAAAACCTCGGCCAGTCTCGGGCCCGACATCCAGGCCAAGATCGGCAAGCAGCTGCGCGCCTATTACGCCGGCCTGATCGAGCCGCCGCCGGACCGGTTCGTGGAGCTGTTGCGCGAGCTCGACAAGCCGGGTGGCAGCTCGGAGCTGGACACTGCCGAGCTGGACAAGGCCGGCGACAAAGGATCGACCGAATGAAGGTTGACCCCAGCGTACGCGAGGCCATGCTGGCGGCGGTGCCCGGGCTGCGGGCCTTCGCCATGTCGCTCTGCGGCAAGATCGACCATGCCGACGACCTGGTGCAGGAGACCCTGCTGCGCGCGCTCACCAATATCGACTCGTTCGAGCCCGGCACCAACATGTCGGCTTGGCTGTTCACCATCCTGCGCAACCTGTTCCGCTCCGAATACCGCAAGCGCCGGCGCGAGGTGGAGGATGGCGACGGGCGGTTCTCCGCCACGCTGAAGACCCAGCCGGACCAGCCCGGCCACATGGAGTTCGAGGAGTTCCGCACCGCCCTGGGGCAGCTTCCGCCCGACCAGCGCGAGGCCCTGGTCCTGGTCGGCGCCTCCGGCTTCTCTTACGAAGAGGCCGCGCACATCTGTGGCAGCGCGGTCGGCACGATCAAGAGCCGGGTCAACCGCGCCCGCATCCGCTTGGCCGAGATCCTGGCGATCGAGGACGGCCAGGACATCGGCCCGGACAGCACCACCCAGGCGGTCCTCACCGGCAACGATGCCGGCTGAAGGCGCGCCGGCTGAAGGCGCGGCGCCGGCCGCCGAGGTTCGATGCATTCACAGCACGATTTCCGCCTCTCCCCACCCTACGGATCGCTTTCATGTGGTTTCCTGGAACGCGGCGCCCTAGCGGTGCCGGCTGCGCCCCTTGGGGACCGGGCGCGGTGACGAGTCGCCCGGCTTAGCGTTCAAGCCGCGCAGGAAAAAGTGAATTCCACCGAGCACAACCAGAAACCCGACAAGGACGCCGACCCAATGAAGGACATTTGACATCGATAATATGCTCTTTCCGCATGCTCGCGCTGGATGGCGCTGGCGCCCTGGCCGCACACATAGTCACGAAGCTCATTATCACAAAGGCTTAAATTATCAGGCTCGCCGGCACCTCATGTGGGCGCCGACGCCGCGACGGCCGGGCGCGCGGCTCCCCGCGCGCCACTCAAAACCGGCGTGAAACCATGACGGCCACCAAGCCGAGCGCGGCCAACAACGCCCCGCGATAGGCCCAGGGCATCTGGTTGATCATGAAGCTTTCGGCCGGATAAGGAAAATAGCCGGTCCCCTGCCCGACCCAGATCACGCCGATCACAAGGGCGAGAACGCCAAGACCCAGAAACACCGTTTTCAACATTGCCGCTGCCTCGCACCGCCCCGCGCATCGATGTGTCGAACATATAGCGCGAGCACCGGTTTTGGATACCCTTTGATGCTTGCTTTGACGCTTGCTTCGCAATTCGTTCGACTTGTCCCGGCCTTGATCCGGGACCGTCCCAAATTCGGAGCCTGGATCGGTCCCGGCGCGGACGCGCGTAACGCGCTAATGGCCGGGACACGTGTGGATTTGCCTGTGATAAGAGCGAGCCGGTGGGCCGTCTTCGATTTGTTTGTATTCCGGTGCGGCGCGAATCCAGCCACCCAAGCCCCGCAATATAAAATCGAAGTAAATTTTCGCGGCCCGACGCGGAATATTGCTGTAACTTTGTTTGAGAAAGATACGATTTGTTTGATTCGATGGACGATTTTGCGTCGCGCTGCTTGACGGTGCAGCGTGTTTATTTCATCGTTTTCTGGTGAACTGCCGGGCGAATCATAACAGGCAAGCGTTTTTGCGCCTTCAATCCCAGGCTTTCACTTCCTACCTGATGCACCAGATCGGCATGGCTCCGGCCCGAAGGATGGCAACGATGCGCGTTTCCGCGACGGTCATTTCAGCTGCACTCTTGATCGCGAGTGCGGGCCTTGCTGGCGCTCAGGAGCGCGGCGCTCAGGAGCGCGGCGCTCAGCAGCGCGGCGCCCAGGATCGCGACAATGGTGCCGGCATCGCGTTCTACGCGAGCGAGGATACCGCCGCCGCCGGCCGCATCGCCGATTACATCCAGACGGTCAGGCTCGCGCCCAAGGAGCCCGACAGCCGGCCCGGCCGCGGCGTCAAGGAGCAGGCCAAGAACGAGCTCACCGAGATCATCGCCTATTACGACGCGGCGATCAGGCACGATCCCCAGGACGACGATGCCTATTTCCACCGCGGCATCGCGAATTTCTACGCCGGCGATCGTTCGCAGGCGCTGGCCGATATCGCTCAGGCGAGCAAGCTCGATCCCAAATACCCCTATTATCCGCTGTGGATCGACATCATCGGCCGGCGCGCCGACGCGGCAAGCACCCTGCCGCAGGCGATCGCCAGTCTCGATATGAACAAATGGCCGGCGCCGGTGATCCGCCTGTTCCTCGGCGAGACCACGCCCGCAGACGTGCTCGCCGCCGCCGACGATCCGGACGCCAAAACCAAGCAAGGCCAGATCTGCGAGGCCAATTTCTACAGCGGGGAGCTGGCTCTGCAACAAGGCGCCAAGGAGCAGGCCGCGCGCCTGTTCACCCTGGCGGCGGCCGGCTGCCCGCGCGGCTTCGTCGAAGGGCCCGCGGCCGGCTCGGAGCTGGCGGCGCTCAGCGGCACGCGGTAACCAGCTCACGCGCGGTCACTCGACCGGACAGAGGCTGATCGCCTGATCCTCCAGGTTGGAGTGAACGGGCTCGCATGGCGACGCGCTCAGCCTGAGATCGAAATTGCTCAACAGCTTGTTCAGTTTGTCGGCATTGAAATCGCCGACACTGACCACGAATTTCGGGCGGCCGGGCGTGCGCATCAGGCGCTTCACCTCGGTGGCGAGCTTGTTGGTCTGCGACAGCTCCAGATAATTGTTCTCGATGCCGAGATATTGGACGCTCGGCTCCGCCCAAGGAATGAAATAGGCGGCCGGATCCCAAGTGGCGATCAGCACGATGCCGTGCGGCGGCAACGGCGGAACGTGGACCTCGACGTATTTGTCGGTATAGGCCGCCGGCCCCAATCAAGATAGACGGTGGTGCCGGCTGCCAGCGCCAGCACCGCAACCGCGCCGGCGATGCGCAACCGGCGATCGTCGAAAAGCCAGATCAAGGCCCCGATGGCGACGATGCCGGTGAGCATCTCGAGCGGGATGGCGTAGCGGTAGTAGCCGAATTGGAGCGCCCAGCTGAAATAGGAGACGACCATGAAGGTGCAGACCAGCGCGAGGCCGGGCGTCTGCGCCACGAGGTGATGCCAGCGGCGGTCGCGGCGCAGCCAGCGCGCCACCAGTGCCAGCGCGCCGACCACCAGCGCCACATAGGCGATGGACGCGCGCCAGTCGCGGAACGCAGGTTCGGAGACCACGTAGGAGCCGGTCTTGGTCCAATAGAACGGGAAGGTCATCAGCTTCAAGAAGCTGTCCGGTATGAAGCGCGGATCCCAGATCTCGGTGGGCTCGAAATACGGTGAGCGAAAGATCTGGTTGAGATAGGGAAAGAACGGATTGCGGAAATCGATCCAAAGCGTGAGCAGGTGATGCCCGGCAAAAATGAGAAACCCTGCCCCGGCCGCCAGCCCAAAGACGACGAGGCCGATCAGCGTACGCTTGCGCAGCGCCGCCAGCACGGCGACGACGCCCAGTCCGGGCACCACGAAGGCGACCGTATATTTCAGCCCGAGCCCGCAGCCCGCCCATAACCCGGCCGCCGCAAAGCCGCCCCAGCTGGCGCGCCCGCCCGCGCGCTCGGCGAGCTTGAGCAGGCCCAAGAGCGACGCCAGCACGAACAAGGAGCTGGTGAGATCATTGGTCGAGGTGCCGAGAAGGCCGATGAACCCGGCGCCCGAGACGCCCATCAGCCAGGCCGCGGCGCGCAGCGCTGAGCGCTCCGCCCAATCGGGCGGCCGGATGACTTGGCACACGATCGCCAGCAGCAGCGCCGCATTGATCCCATGCACGGCGCCCATGATGAAGGCGACCACGCGCGGGTAATCGTTCAGGGGCGAGGAGATCAGACCGTAGAGCAGAAAGTCGGCGGTCGGGTTGAGGAAGCCTTGCTCCTGGGCGGGACCGATGTCGTAGAGATAGCGCTCGTGCAGATAGGCCCAGGGCGCATAGAGATGGTAATAGCGCAGGTCCCAATAATTGTCGGGGCCCAGCATCACCGACAGCACTCCGGCGCCGACGCAGACCAGCGCCAGCAGCAGGCGGAAACGCCAGGCCGCGGACAGGCGGCGGACGGCGGCCGAAGCTTGGGCGCGGGACGTCGCGATGGCAGACGTGTCGATGGCGGCCGGCTGGTCGATCATGCGGGACGGCGTTGCGATCCGTTGACTTGTTTGAGCGATGTGGGCGAAAGCGCGGGCCGTCCGTCAGGTGACTTGAATCTCGCGCGGCAAGATGTGCCATTTTCGCCGGCCCCGCAAGCGAGGCAGACCCCTTCGTGGAGCGGTTCCGTAAGAACAGGCGTCTCCTCCGCTCTTCCCCGCGGAAGCGGGGATCCAGCTCTTAAGGCATCTTGCGGAGCGACTGGATTCCCGCTTTCGATATGAAGGACAAGTCTCCTCCACCCGCTCATTCCCGCGGACGCGGGAAACCAGACTTTGCCAAGTTGCATGGACGTTCAATGGGGCAAAGCCTGGGTCCCCGCGGGAGTTTACCCTCGCGAAAGCGGGGCGGGGACGAGCGGATGTGGCGATTCATTCACACGCTCTACGGCGCACCGTGCCTTGCCTGCCTCACAACTCATGCTCACTCTGTTCGGCGAGGCTGGACAGGCGGGTGGATCGGTGGAAAAATTTCCCATGATTGCAGGCCAAAGGATTTGCGTCGTGCTGCCCGCCTACAATGCGGGGCGCACGCTCGAAGCCACCTTCAAGGAGATTCCCACCGAGGTGGTCGACGATGTCATCCTGGTCGATGACGCCAGCACGGACGACACCTTGGCGGCGGCAGCCAAGCTCGGCATCTTCACCGTCACCCATGCCCGCAACAAGGGCTACGGCGCCAACCAGAAGACCTGCTATCGCCATGCGCTGGAACGCGGAGCCGACATCGTCATCATGCTGCATCCGGACTACCAGTACAGCCCCAAGCTGCTGCTGCCGATGGCGGCCATGCTGAGCTCCGGATTTTTCGACGTCGTCCTGGGCTCGCGCATCCTCGGCATCGGAGCGCTGGCCGGCGGCATGCCGCTCTACAAATACGTCTCCAACCGGGCGCTCACGCTCATCCAGAACATTCTTCTCGGCCACAAGCTCTCGGAATATCATACCGGCTACCGCGGCTTCACCCGGCAGGTCCTGCAATCGCTGCCGCTGGAGCGCAACTCCGACGATTTCATCTTCGACAACCAGATGCTGGCGCAAGCGATCTACAAGGGGTACCGGATCGGCGAGATCTCCTGCCCGACGAAGTACTTTCCGGAAGCCTCCTCGATCAATTTCCGCCGCAGCGTGGTCTATGGCTTGGGCGTGTTGCGGACCAGCACCAGCTTCCGGCTGGGTCGCCTCGGCTTCGCCCGCGGCACCATCTTCGAAGGGCTGCCTTGAAACAGGAGACCCGATGCCCGACGCAATTCCGGCCTACACGGTCACGGCCCGCACCCTGCATTGGCTCACGGCAAGCCTGGTCCTGTTCATGCTGCCGCTCGGCCTCGTCATCGGCAACAACTGGGGCGGTCCGCTGCAGGACCAGCTCTACGACCTGCACCGCTCGATCGGCGCGCTCATCATTCCGATCATCGTGGCGCGGGCGCTCTATCGCATCGGCCACCCGCCCCCGCCCTTGCCCGACGACATCCCGCCGCTGCAGCAATTCGCCGCGCACGCCACCCATTGGGCGCTCTACGCGCTCCTGATCGTACAGCCGTTCGTGGGCTGGATCGGGGTCTCCGCCTATCCGGCCACGATCAAAGTCTTCGGCCTGTTCGAGCTGCCCTCGATCTGGCACGAGGACCGCGCCTTCTCGGATCGGGTGCTGTTCGTGCACAGCCTCATCGGCCTTGCCATCGCGCTCCTCGTGGCCGCCCATATCGGCGCCGCGCTGCACCACCATTTCGTGCGCAAGGACCGCATCCTGGCCCGGATGCTCACCGGCCAAGCGTAGGGCGCAATCGCTTTATTGCGCCGCTGGGGCGTTGCCCTGAGGGTTACAGTAGTGGCGAGGCTGCCGGCGCAATAAAGCGATTGCGTGGGGAGCTCAGTGTCCCATGGGGGCGGGCGCTCCGAGCTTGATGTTGCGCAGAAGCAGGGCGAGCGGCACGGCCAGCGCGGAAACCAGCGTCAGCGTCCAGAACACGTCGACATAGGCCAGAAGCGATGCCTGGGTCTGGATCTGCTGACCGATCCAGGCGATCGCCTGCTGCGTGGCTTGCAGCGCGGAGCTGCCCTGCTCGACGAAGTAATGGGTCAGCTGCTGCATCGTGTCCTGATACGTGACACTCGAGGGAATAGCCTCCTCGGCCAAGCGGCTCTGATGGAACTGCTCCCGGAAGGCGAGCACGTTGGAGGCGAGCGACACCCCGATCGAGCCGCCGGTGTTGCGCGCGGCATTGAGCAGCGCGGAGGCTTGGTCGGTCTTGTCCTTGGCGATGCCGTCATAGGAGGCGGCCAGGATCGGAACGAAGATCAGCGGCAGCCCCACGCCGAGCAGCATGCGCGCCTTGGCGAAGAACCAGAAGTCGAGATCGCCGTTGAGATTGGTCATGACGTACATCGCCAGCGCGCAGACCAGCCCGCCGATCGCGATGAGGTATTTGGGTTGGACCCGGCTCGACAGCGGACCGGTGACAAGCATCATGAGCATGGTCACGAGGCCCCCCGGCGCGAGGACGAAGCCGGACCAGGTCGCGGTGTAGCCGAAGTCCACCTGCACCAGCTCCGGCACGAATTGCGTGGTCGCCAGCAGGATCGCCCCGGTCGCCAGCATCACCAGAAAGCACGATCCAAACTGGCGCGTGGCCACCATCCGCAGGTCAACCAGAGGGTTGCGGCGGGTGATTTCCCACGGGATGAAAAGCAGGAAGGCGAAGGCCGAAACGACCGTGAAAGCGACGATGAAGTTCGATCCGAACCAATCGTCCTCCTGGCCGCGATCCAATATGACTTCGAGCGCGCCCAGAAAGGCGGCAACCAGGATGAAGCCCACCAGATCGAAGGCAATGCCTTTTTCCGCGCGTTCCGACTCCTTCACCAGTCTGAACACGAGCACCATCGACAACAGGCCGACGGGCCCATTGATGAGAAAGCACCAGTTCCAGGAAAGGTTGTCGGAGATCCAGCCGCCCAGCGTCGGCCCGACGACCGGAGCGACCACCACCGCGATCCCGAACAAGGCAAAGGCCTGACCTCGCTTCGCGGGTGGAAAGGAATCCGCCAGGATGGATTGCGCGACCGGCACCATGCCACCGCCGGCAAAGCCCTGCAGCAGGCGACACACCAGGAGGAACTGGAGATTTGGGGCAAGTCCACAGAGCACCGAGCTCATCGTGAACAGCCCGAGGCAGGCGAGAAAGAAGGCCTTGCGGCCCAGCTTCTTCGCCAAGAAGCTCGTCGCCGTGACGATGATGGCATTGGCGACCAGATAGGTGGTCACGACCCAGGAGGCTTCGTCCTCGCTGACGCCCATGCCGCCTGCAATGTAGCGCAGCGCCACGTTGGCAATGGTGGTGTCGAGGACCTCCATGAACGCTGCGAGCGCCACCACGACGGCAATCAGCCAGGGATTGACGCTCGCGGCGCCTGCGCGTCTCCGATTCCTGCCCGTGCGCTCATGATAACCTCCGCGGGTGATCAGATGAGGGGTGCTAGCCGCTCATAGAGCGAAGGATTCGGATCGACGCGCACGCTCGGCACGACCGACATGCCGGGGCCAAGCGCGATATCGGCCGGCGGGTTATCGATGGTGATCTTCACCGGAACGCGCTGGACCACCTTGACGTAGTTGCCGGTCGCATTCTGCGCCGGCAGCAGCGAAAAGGCCGTCCCGGACCCCGGCTGGACGCTCGCCACATGGCCCACGATCGAGCGCTCCGGATAGGCGTCGATGCTGAGCGTCACCGGCTGACCGGGCCGCATGGCGTCGAGCTGCGTCTCCTTGAAGTTGGCGGTCGCCCAGATTTCGTCGGGAACGAACATCGTCAGATCGGTGCCGGCCTGCGCAAATTCGCCGGCCGCTGCCGTAAGGTTGACGACGCGGCCGCCCTGCGCGGCGGTCACGGTCGTGTAGGACAGGTTGAGCTGTGCCTGGTCGCGCTGCGCGTTCGCCTGTGCCAGGCTTGCCCGCACGCTCGCCAGCTGCGCATTGAGCGCTTCGATCTGGCGCTTGGCCACGTCGCGGGCGGCTTGCGCGCTCTTGACCGCTGCCTCCTGCTGTTGGAGCTGGGAGCCATACTGCTGGGCATTCTGCACGGTGCCCGCGCCCTTGCGAGCGAGCTCGTCATAGCGCGCCGCCTGCTGCTGCGCGAACACAAGCACCGCTTGCGCCTGGTCGACCTGAGCCTCGTTGGCGGCGACCTGCGCCTGCTGCACGGCGAGTTGGGCAGTGATATTGTTGATGCTGGCCGAGGCGGCCGCGACCTGCGCGTCCGCTTGCTCGAGCGCGACGCGAAAATCGCGGTCGTCGATGTGGGCGATCACGTCGCCTTGGGCGACGTGCTGATTGTCGGTGACGGGCACCTGGGTGATGTAGCCGGAGACCTTCGGGGCGATGGCGATCTGCCGAGAGGCGATGAAAGCGTCGTCCGTCGACTCGAAGCGCTTGGCGTGATCGTAGTAGAAAAAGCCGCCGCCGCTCGCCAAGGCGAGAAGGCTCGCGCCGAGCGCGAAGGCGACAAAGCGGCGACGCAGGTGGCCACCAACGGGCTTTGCGACGATGTCCCGCGGGCGCGCATCCTCGATCACGGTGGGCAATTGAACCTGCTTGGCGGGAGAGCCTTCCGCGGCCGGGCGCGGCTCGACTTTCGCATTGCCGGAGTCGCCGCGGGGAGACCGGCGGCTGCCCGGCTCGGCGCCGGAGCTGGCCGCGGATTGCAGGTCTTGAGCTCTCTGGAGCGCTTCGGCGCCCCGCTCCTCAACGGTGCCTTTCAACATGATCGCAACTCCTTTCGTTGGCGAAGCGCCCTATGCCGCGCACGATCGAAACGGCTTCGTTTCGTTCTTTTCGGCGACTTAAGCGTCCCGGAACGAATGTCAATAGAAACGAGCCGTTTCCGTTCTATTTACAAGCAAGGCAGGATTGCGTAGACTGCATGGTGGGCGCGACAACGGGGAAAAACAGCAGGAGTATCAAAGGCATGGAAAAGAGGCCAGCGGCCCGAAAGACAGCTGGGCGCGCCGCCGTACGCTCCGGTCGCCCGCCGAAGAAGCTCGCTGGAGAGGTTGAGGAGCGGATTCTGAATGCGGCCCGCCGGGTCTTCCTGGAACGCGGGTTTGAGGGCGCGAGCATCGAAGAGATCGCGGATGCCGCCCGCTCCGGAAAGCCGACGATCTATGCCCGATTCGCCAACAAGGAGGCGCTCTTCACCGCCGTGGTGAGGCGCACGATCCAGTCCCGCGTGGAGCAGTTCAAGACTGAAATACCGAGCGGCGTCACCGTTGAGGAGCGCCTCGCAGAATCTGGCGGTTGCCATGCTGCAATGGGTTCTGGTCAGCGACCACGTCGGGCTGCTGCGGCTTGCCATCGCCGAGGCGCGCCGATTTCCCAATCTGGCGGCGAGCGTCGGGGCGATGGCGCGCGAGCGCGGGAGTCAATCCATGGCGCGCCTCCTTGCCGAGGTGGCGCAATCCGACCCGCTCGGGAGGCTGCCCCCGTTCGCCCCGGAGCACCTCGCAACCACCACCCGATTCTTCCTCGAGCTTGTCCTGTTGCCGCTGTTCATGCGGGCGCTGCTTGGAGAGGAACTCAACTCACTGCGCGCGGAGATCGGTCCACACGCGGCGCGCAGCGTCGCCCTTTTCCTTGCCGCGGCCAGGTCCGGCGGCATTGATTGAGCATTGTAATGTTGTAGCTCGAGTTCGAGCCGCCGGGACGCGCGTCGCAGGATCGTTCAACGCCCCCCGATGCTGGCGAGGAACAACTCTACCTCGCGACCGAGCTCGGACGCGTTATGAGAAAAGTCGGTTGCTGCTGCCAATACCCGGCTCGATGCCAGGCCGGCACCGGCCGCCGCTTGACGCACGCATGAGACATTGCTCGTGACCTCCCGCGTGCCGACCGCAGCTTCCGCAACAGATCTCGCGATTTCCTCCGCCGCGACATGTTGGTCCTCAACTGCGGCCGCGATCTCGGATACGATCATGTGCAGGTTGTGGATCATGTCCCCGACGCTTCCGATCGCCCCGACAACGGCTGTCGTTGCCTCATGCGATTGCGCCACCTGGGACGATATCTCCTCCGCGGCCTTGGCGGTCTGCGCGGCGAGGCTCTTGACCTCCGCTGCGACGACGCCGAATCCCCTCCCCGCCGCTCCGGCGCGCGCCGCCTCAATGGTGGCATTCAACGCCAACAGGTTGGTTTGCCCCGCGACATCCGAGATCAGCTTTACGACCTGCTCGATCCGTTTTGATCGGTCGGACATGACCTGGACCGCGTCATCGGTGCGCCTCGCATCTTGCACCACCTTTGTGACCAAGTCGGTGGATGACAATGCTCGAGAACCGATCTCGCGCGCGGATCTGGCAAGTTGATCGGTGGCTGCAGCCACCTGACGGACGTTCGTTGAGGTCCGTTCGGCGAAGGTCGTTGCCAATGTGGATACCCGGCCGGCTTCTTCAGCGGTTTCAGACATCGAGTGCGCGGTCTCCTCCATCTCGCGCGCTCTGTCCTTGAGCACCCGCACCAGATTGCCGATCTTGACATCGAACGTTCGCGCCAGCTCCGTCTTCGCAGCCTGTTTCTCGGAATTGGCCTTGTCGATCATCCTGACGATCTCCGCAGTCCGCTCCTCGACGCGCTTTTCAAGCTCCGAATTGAGGCGGAGAAGATCCTGCTTGGCCACCGTGAGTTGGCGAAGCGAACGTTCGGTCTTGTGTCGCAGATTTCCAAGCATCGTCGCCATTGCGGGCGAAACCACCGCGATGACCAGAACGCGCTCCAGGTCTTGCGCGTCGAATTGAAAGAGATGGCCCGGCGACGAGAAAAATATTGCGGAATAGATCACGTGCATCGCGGCGGCCAAGAGGCCTATGACGAGACCCCCGCCATAGGCACTGTAAGCGACCGGCAGCAGCAGCGCCCCCGGCACGTTCGGAATCCCAAAGCCCAATCGTTCAGCCAAAATTGCAGCGCCAATTCCCAAGGGCACTGCGGCAAGATAGCGGAGCGTGGGAAGAGAAAACCAAGGCATCGGACGGCAGGATCTCATTCGCTATGTGCGGGACGCACGCCGACCCCTTTTTGGCGACGAGCCCGCCTGCACGCGCGCGAGGTCGAAGTCCGCCCGTTCCGCCTATTTTCTCAGCGTGTTATTAACCAGCCCTTATCGGCCGTATAAGTATTTATGCATGTTGAGGATTTACCGCCGATGACGATGCGCGCGAGGGCAATGAGGGAGACAGCCGGCGCCGGCGGAAACCGGCCGCGAACGTGCGCCAACCTTCGCGCCTCTATTGCTTGTAGCTGAGATGCACGACCGCCGCCGCGCAAAGAAATTTCCGCTCGCGAGCGCGAAGCGCCCGTTATGGAGCGTCGCGCATCACCATTGAAAACGCACGCCGCCTTTGCCGCCGGCCCCGAACAGATCCTTGCCGCCGCGCACGTCGCCCTGGGCAAACACCGATACGCCGTTTGCATAGGCGAGGTTGAAGGCCAGAATGCCTTGGCCGCGCGCCAGGCCCTGATCATTGATGATCAGGGCGTTGTTGCCGAACGCCACATTTTGAATGAACCCGCCGGTGACGACCACATCGTCATAGGCGAGGCCGGTCACGCTCGTGGTCAGCTTGCCGGCACCCCACAGATATTCCATGCCGTAACGAGCCCCGGCCTGAAGCTTCACCAGATAACCGTTGCTCAACCCCAGCGCCGCCGCGCTCGCATCATAGTCGGACACGGTATACTGGACGCCCGCCGTCGGCTCGATCCAGGAAGCCATGGTCACCGGAATGCGGTAATTCACGTTGCCGGTGGTCGTGTAGTTGTTGAGGCGCGTCGATCCGGCACCGGCAAAAGCCGACTGCACCCCGGTGCCGGGAATCACGGTGACGGGCGGCCCCGGGGTCGCGTTGACCGAGAAACCAAGGATATCGACGAAGGATTCCGAAAGATTGATGAAATCGGCCCGGAACGTCAGGTCACCGGAAAAGCGATCGTTGAAATAGGTCAGGTAGGCGCCGGCCGAGGGACCCTCCAGGTGGGCATTGAGCGTACTCGCTCCGTTTTTGACATTGGCGGTTGTCGAAATGCTGATGGTGGTCAGTTGCACGTTGGACGACATGTAGCCGGCGAGCAGGCCGATGATCACGGCATCGTTTGCCGAACTCACGTTGCGGAATGTCTCATCGATGCCGCCCAGCACGCCGCCGAGCGTGGCCCGGCTGTCTCCGCTCAATAGCAGCGGGTTCGGCAAGCCGCCGCCCACCAGGCTTGTGCAGCACAGGATGCTGGTGGCCGAGTTGCCGCTCCGCCGCTCATAGTCGCCGTATCCCTCTACCCAGGTGGCGAAGGGAGAAGGCGGTGGTGGCGGCGGCGCCTTGAAGATCGGAGCCGGGCGAGTCGCGACCCGCGGGGCCGCCGCAACGCGCCGCGGCGCAGGCTTGGCACCCGGGGCCGGCTGGGCCGCCGGAGCGGGCGCCAACACGGCAGGCGCCGGCGCGGCGGGTGGTGGCGAGGGTGGCTCGGCGGAGGCGATGCGCTGGCAGACGCCGTTCACCCGTTCGAAGCCGTCCGGGCAACGCTCCTGCTCGACTTGGCGGCGGACGCTAAGGGTGTTTTCCACGGTCGCGCTGGCCTGCTGGGTGGTCGACTGGGACAGGTCGCTCAGCGCCTGGCTGGCGAGCGCGGCATTGGAAAACGCCCCGGTCGTGCCGTTGGTGCAGGTCCCCGCGCTGAGGGCAATTCCCGCTTGCGATGGGATCGAGCCCGGACAGAAAATGGCTTGCGCCTGCGCCGATTGATTGGAGACGGCGAAAACCAGCCAACCTGTTCCGAGCGCCAGAAACGCGTTCGCAACCAATCTCGCGTTGGTCATCGCCAGTGCCCCCCCAGGCTTTCAGCGGATGCAGCCGGATTACCCCGAATACTCCCCCGGCGATCATGCGCTCTGAAGCATAAGCCTGTCCCATTCGATTTGTCTGTGATAAAATTACCACTACTGCAAAGAATTGAACCTTTTCCCGGAATTCGGCGACTGCTGGTTGGCAGGAACTCGAAATCATCGTGGTGACCACGGCCATGCATCGTTCGACGCCCGCCAAGCGATTGTTATTGCTTGCTGCAGCCTTCCTCCTGGCGGTGTCGAGCGCCGGCGTGGCGGCCGACGATTCCGTCTTGTGCGATCACTCCGCCGACAACCCGGACGCGGGCATTGCCGCCTGCACCCGGCTCTTGGATCCCGGGCACAACGACGTCAGCGTTCCGGCGATCTTCAACAATCGCGGCAACGCCTGGGTTCGCAAGGGCCTCTACGCCAGCGCGATCGAAGACTTCAACGCCGCCATCCAGCGCGACCCCAAATACGTCGAGGCCTACAGCAACCGTGGCCTGGCCTGGAAGCTGAGCGGGCAAGTCGATCGCGCCATCGCCGATTTCAGCCAGGCGATCCGGCTCGATGCGAAATCGGCCCCGCTCTACAATCTGCGCGGCGCGGCGCTGCTCGACAAAGGCGAATACGACCGCGCCATTGTCGATTTCGACGCGGCGATCCAGCTCGATCCCCGCTTTGCGTTGGCCTTCAACAACCGTGGTATCGCCCTGCATCTGGAGCAGGAATTCGATCGCGCGATCGCGGACTTCGATCGCGTCATCGCGCTCGCCCCCAAGAGCCCGAACGGCTACAACAACCGTGCCACGGTGCTGATGGACAAGGCCAACCTCACCGGGGCCATCAGCGATTTCGATACCGCGATCAAGCTCGATCCGAGCGATTGGCGCGCCTATAGCAGCCGCGGCGAGGCTTGGCGGCTCAAGGGCGATCTCAATCGGGCATTGGCGGACCACAACGAGGCGATCAAGCGCGCTCCGACCGTGGCCGACGCCTTTAACAACCGCGCCCTCGCGTGGCGGGACAAGGGCGATCTCGATCGCGCGATCGCCGACTATGACGAGGCGATCCTGCTCAATCCGCGCTACGACCGCGCCTACGCGAATCGCGGCGAGATCTGGCGGCTCAAGGGCAACCTCGACAAGTCGCTCGCCGACCTCGACAAGGCCGTGAGCCTCAATCCGAGCTCGCCGATCTGGCTGTCTTATCGCGGCGAGACCTTGCGGCTTCGGGGCGAGCTCGATCGCGCGCTCGCCGATTTCAATGAAGCCTTGCACATGCTGCCGACCGCCGTCATCGCCCATACGGGGCGCGGCCTCACCTACGAGGCCAAGGGCGACGAGACGAATGCCCGCGCCGACTACCAGAAGGCGTTACAGCTCTCGGCCGACGTCGACGTCTCGCTGGCACGGCCCGCGCAGCAGACCGCCCGCCAGCGGATTGCCGCCCTCGAAGCGGCGGAAAAGGCCCGCAATGCCGCGGCGGCGGCGGCGGCAGCGGAGGCGGCGGCTAAGGCGGCGGCTGCAGAGGCGGCGGCTAAGGCAGCAGCAGCAGCGACTGCCGCCGCGGCGAAGCCGCCGATCGATTTCGGGCGGCGCGTCGCCCTGGTGGTGGGCAATTCGCAATATCGGTCAGTGGCCCCGCTGCCGAACGCCGCGGCCGACGGCGAAGCGCTCGCCAAGGCGCTGCGCGATGACGGCTTCCAGGCGGTGATGTACGAGCACGATCTGACCCGCGAAGGGCTGGTGAAGGCGCTGCAGGCGTTCCAGGACGAAGCCGAGCACGCCGACTGGGCGGTCATCTATTATGCCGGCCACGGCATCGAAGCGGGCGGCCAGAATTATCTGATCCCGGTCGACGCCCGGCTGCGGTCCGACCGCGACATCGAGGACGAAACCGTGTCGCTCGACCGCCTGCTGACCGCGACCGAGGGGGCGAGGAAGCTTCGCCTCGTGATCCTTGATGCCTGCCGCGACAATCCGTTCGTGCCGCAGATGCGCAAAACGCTCGCGAGCCGCTCGGTCGGACGCGGTCTTGCCCGCATCGAGCCGGACGTCGGCACCATGGTGGTCTATTCGGCCAAGGAGGGGCAGGTGGCGCTCGATGGCGACGGCAACAACAGCCCGTTCCTGTTGTCGCTGGTGAACGAGCTGAAAAAGCCCAACCTCGAAATCAACAAGCTGTTTCGGGTCGTGCGCGATGAAGTCCTGGCCGTGACCGACCGCCGCCAGGAACCCTTCGTCTACGGCTCGCTGCCGGCCGAGGATTTCTACTTTGTGCCGAAATGAGAGCAACGCTCGGGCGCGCTGCCGGCGCGAGGCGCCTGAGTGAGCCAGGCTTAAATCACGCCTGAACATGAGCCTTGCGTATCTTGACGCGGCGGGGTGCCGAAGCTCATTTTTGGCACGGGGCGCTGCCACCGGCTTCTAGGCCGTGCGTCAGCTTGCCGATCCGTTGGGAAGCAGCTAGCGTTGCGGGCTTCAGCCATTGAAAACAAACTTGGAGGACTCATCCCATGATCCGATCACTCACGATGCTTGGTGCGCTTGCGCTCGCCGCCACGACCGGCACGGTCTTCGCCCAGCAAGGCGGGCAGCCGCCGCAGCCGCCCGCGCGGGGGGTGGAGATGGGGCTCGCCCTTGAGGCCGCGCAGGCGGCGGTCAGCACTTGCCTCGGCCAAGGCGTGAAAGGAGCCGCTGCGGTCCTCGATTCCGAGGGCGTCCTGCGGGTGCTGGTGTCGGCCGACGGCGCCTCGAAGAATGCCTCGGAACTCAGCCCCAAGAAGGCAGTCGCCGCCATTCAGATGAAGAAGCCAACCTCCGAGATCCAGGCGGAGATGGAAAAAGACGCGGCCATGAAGGCCAAGCTCGAGGCGGACAAGAGCATCTTCCCACGGGCGGGCGCGCTGCCGATCATGGCCGGCAACGATCTCGTCGGTGCGATCGGCTTCGGCGGCGCCAACGGCACTCAGGGCGGCGGCACCCACGACGAAGCCTGCGCCAAGGCCGGCCTCGACAAGATCAGTGCCAGGGTGAAGTAGCAGACCCGATATGCCGCGGCCGGCCCCATGAGGGGGGCCGCGAACCTTCGGGTGATGACGAGGCGGAGGAGCGGGGCGCCGCATAGCGTCCCGCTTCTTTCATGCGCGGCTGCCGGCAGCGACTGCGTCGCGACGGTCTACGGAAGAACGACGATGACCCGCTCGGGCCGTTGCCGGCCGGCTAGCGGGCGCGTCAGTGCACGGGCGCGGCGAGCTTGTTGATCCGTTCCGCCATGACGTCGTCTGCACGGGCATTGTCCACCTGGCAGGTTCCCACCGCGAGATGTCCGCCGCCGCCATGCGCAAGGCAAAGGGTTCCGATGTCCACCGACGAGGATCGGTCGATGATGGACTTGCCGATCGCAAAGACGGTGTTTTGCTTCCTGACTCCCCAAAGTACATGCATGGAGACCCGGCAACCGGGAAACATCGCGTAGATGAAACGGTTGCCCGCGTAGATGATCTCCTCGTTGCGAAGATCGAGGACGACGAGGTCTTCGTGCGCATGACCGAGTGTGGAACGCGTGGCCCGGTGCGATTGCGAATAGGCCGCATGCAGGCCACGGCCAAACCATCACCGGCCTCTCCGCGATACCTCCCCTTGCGGGGCGGGGGCGGGGGACGGCTGTAGCCGTGACACGAAGCTTGATACGGCGCTTGACACGAGGTTTGTGATGAATTATCAAATTCGTCAGTCTTCAGTGCGTGACTGGCAATGCCCGAGGCGAAGCTGCATCCATGAACCCGCAAGTCCGAAGCAAGCCCGAGGATACCCGCGCGCGGATCGTGGAGGCCGCCGAGACGCTGTTTCGGCGGCTCGGCTTTGCCAAGACCGCGGTGGCCGATATCGCAGCCGAGCTCAAGATGTCGCCGGCCAATGTCTATCGCTTCTTCCCCTCCAAGAATGCGATCGTCGAGGCGATTTGCGGGCGCTGCCTGTCCGAGGTCGAGGAGAAGGCCTGGGTGGTGGCCCGCTCAAAGGCCTCGGCGGCGGAGCGGATTGAACGGCTAGTGCTCGAGATCCTCGCCTATCATAAAGAGAATTTCGTCTCCGAGCAGCGCGTCAACGAGCTGGTCGTGGCCGCCATCGAGGCCAGCTGGGACAGCATCCGGGCGCACAAGCAGACCCTGCAAAACGTCGTGGAGCTGATCCTGCGCGACGGCATCGCGGCCGGCGAGATCGAGCGCGTCGACCCGCGCGAGACCGCCGAGCTGATCATGCGCTCCGTCCTGCCCTTCACCCATCCCCTCCTGGTCGGTCAATGCCTGGAGGAGGGTCAGGATCTGGAGGCCGAGGCCAGGGCCTCGGTCCGCTTCCTCCTCCGCGCCATAACCCCCCGCTGATCTCATGTTCAATCGGCCCACCACCAAAGCTTGTCCCGAGACTGACGAAATACGACTTTCGTCAGTTCTTACAATTAAGTGAAGGAGCGCTGCCATGCTTTCTTCCGCACCACGGCTGTCCTCGGTCCGCAAGCTTGGTCCCCTCGCCGCTCTCGCCCTGCTTCCCCTGCTGGCGGCTTGCGGCGATCAGGCGACCTCCGCCACCCCTAAGGCCGAGCGCCCGGTGCAAGTTCAGAACGTGGCGTTCGGTCCCGAGGATGCGATCCGCGAATTCGTCGGCGTGGTTCGGGCGCGCCACGAGACTGATCTTGGCTTCCGGGTCGCCGGCAAGATCATGACGCGCGCCGTGAATGTCGGGGACACCGTGCGTGCCGGCGATGTGGTGGCCGAGCTCGATCCGCAGGATCTCGACCTGCAGGTGCAGAGCGCACAAGCCGAGCTTGACGCCGCCACATCCAATCTCGCCGACGCCGCGGCCGAGGAAGCGCGCTACGCCAGCCTGAAGGTCCGCGCCGCGGTCGCGGTCGCCGACTACGAGCACAAGAAGGCCGCCAAGGACGAGGCCGTGGGGCGGCTCGAGCGCGCACGGCGCGCCCTCGACCTTGCCGACAATCAGCGCGCCTATGCGCAGCTCAAGGTCGACGTCGACGGCGTGATCACCGCGACCTTGGCCGAGCCCGGCCAGGTCGTGGCGCTGGGCCAGCCGGTCGCACGGCTCGCGCATCACGGCGAGATGGAAGCGCTGGTCGCGCTGCCCGAAACCGCGCTCGGCGAGGCCCGCAAATCCGACGCCGTGGTGACGCTGTGGTCGGATCCCGGCCGCAGCTTCCCGGCCCATCTGCGCGAGCTCTCGCCGCAGGCCGACGCCGCCACCCGCACCTATGCGGCACGCTTCACCATCGAGCATCCCGACGACGGCGTCGCGCTCGGCATGACCGCGACCGTGAGGCTCTCGCAAGCCTCGGCCGTGCCGGTGGCCAAGCTGCCGCTCTCCGCCATCATCAACCGCGGCACCGGACCGGCGGTCTATCTGGTCGACCAAGCAGGCGCGCTCGAGCTGCGGCCGGTCAAGGTCGCCGCCTTCACCGAGCAGGCCGCGCTGGTCACCACCGGCATCGCGGACGGCGACCGGGTGGTCACGCTCGGCGTGCAGAAGCTCGTGGCGGGCGAGCAGGTCCGCACCATCGACACGCATTGATCGGCAGCCGCCAGACGCAGCAAGCAACTTGGCGGCGCGCAACGGGAGGCGAGCATGCAGCGGTTCAATCTGTCGCAATGGGCGATCACCCAGCAGGCGCTGGTCCTGTTCATGATCCTGGTGCTCGGCGCCGCCGGCATCTACTCCTATCTCAGCCTCGGCCGCGCCGAGGATCCCTCCTTCACCATCAAGACCATGGTGGTGAACGTCGCCTGGCCGGGCGCCACCGCCACCGAGATGCAGACCCAGGTGGCCGACAAGATCGAGAAGAAGCTGCAGGAGCTGCCCTATCTCGATCGCGTCGAAAGCTATTCGCAGCCCGGCGTCTCCTTCATCCAGGTCTATCTGATCGACCAGACCCCGCCCGCCAAGGTGAAGGAGCTCTGGTACCAGGTCCGCAAGAAGGTCGGCGACATCAAGGGCGATCTGCCCACCGGCGTCAGCGGGCCCTTCTTCAACGACGAGTACGGCGACGTCTATTCGAACCTCTACATGCTGACCGCCGACGGCCTCAGCCTCGCCGACCTCAAGGCGCGCGCCGAGGACATCCGCCAGCAGCTGCTGCGCGTTCCCAACGTCAACAAGGTCGACATCATCGGCGAGCAGCCGCAGAAGATCTTCATCGAGCTCAGCCACGAGAAGCTGGCGATGCTCGGCATCACGCCGCAGCAGATCTTCGACGGCGTCGCCAGGCAGAACGCCGTCACCTCGGGCGGGTCGGTGGATACGCAGGCCGACCGCATCAACCTGCGCGTCACCGGCGCCTTCTCCGGCGTCGACGCCGTCGCAGCCGTGCCGGTGCAGGTCGACGGCCGCATCTTCCGCCTGGGCGACATCGCCACCGTCGAGCGCGGCTATGAGGACCCGCCGGGCTTCATCGTGCGCGAGGGCGGCAAGCCGGCGATCGGGCTCGGCGTCTCCATGCAGGACGGCGCCAACCTGATCACGCTCGGCGCCGATCTGAAAGCCGCGATGGCCGCGATCACCGCCGAGCTGCCGGTCGGGCTGGAGGTGACCCAGATCGCCGATCAGCCGACCATCGTCGAGCGCTCGGTCTCCGAATTCGTGGAGACGTTCGTGCTGGCGCTCGGCATCGTGCTCCTGGTGAGCTTCCTCTCGCTCGGCTGGCGCGCCGGCATCGTGGTGGCGCTGTCGGTCCCGCTGGTGCTCGCGATCGTGCTGACCATAATGTACGCGGCCGGCATCGACCTGCATCGCATCACGCTCGGCGCGCTCATCATCGCGCTCGGGCTTCTGGTCGACGACGCCATCATCACCATCGAGATGATGGTGGTGAAGATGGAGCAGGGCTGGGA
The DNA here is from genome assembly GCA_963725185.1 of uncultured Alphaproteobacteria bacterium. Classification (GTDB taxonomy): domain Bacteria; phylum Pseudomonadota; class Alphaproteobacteria; order Rhizobiales; family Xanthobacteraceae; genus VAZQ01. The sequence goes on along the minus strand of CAVRXO010000004.1, from coordinate 238,324 downwards.
GCGCAGCCGGGCCGCGACCTTCGCCTGGACCTCGACCGCGTTTCCGATGCTGACCGGCACGCTGGTGACCGCCGCAGGCTTCCTGCCGGTGGGCTTCGCCAAGTCGAGCGCCGGCGAATATGCGGGCGGCATCTTCTGGATCGTGGGGATCGCGCTCCTCGCCTCCTGGATCGTGGCGGTGCTGTTCACGCCCTATCTGGGCCTCAAGCTCCTGCCCGAACTCGCCAAGCCCGGCGCGCATGAAAATCCCGACGGTATCTACGATACGCGCATCTATCGCGCACTGCGGCGCGTGATCGAGCTGGCGCTGCGCTGGCGGCGCACCGTGGTGGGCGTCACGGTGCTGATGTTCGTCACTGCGGTCGCCGGCTTCGGCCTGGTGCAACAGCAGTTCTTCCCGACCTCGACCCGCACCGAGCTGTTCTTCGAGCTGCGGCTGCCCGAGGGCACCGCCATCGGAGTGACCGATGCCGCGGCTAAGCAAGGCCGAGCAGATGCTCGACGGCGATGCCGACATCCTCACCTACACGTCCTATGTCGGACAGGGCTCGCCGCGCTTCTGGCTCGGGCTCAATCCGGTGCTGCCGAACCCGAACTTCGCCCAGATCGTCATCGTGACCCGCGACCTCGACGGCGCGCGAGCGCGTGAAGGCACGGCTCGAGCGCGCGCTCGCCGCAGGCGCGCTGCCGCAGGCGCGCGCCCGCATCGACCGCTTCAACTTCGGCCCGCCGGTCGGCTTCCCGGTGCAGTTCCGCGTCATCGGACCCGATCCCATGAAGGTGCGCGTCATTGCCGACCAGGTGCGCGCCGTCATGGCGCAGAATCCCAAGATCATCGATCCGCACCTCAACTGGGGCGAGGAGGTGAAGTCGATCCGCCTCGAGGTCGATCAGGACCGCGCCCGCGCGCTCGGCCTCACCCCGCAGGACGTGTCGCAGACCCTGCAGACGCTGCTCTCGGGCTACACCGTGACCCAATACCGCGAGGGCATCGAGAGCATCGACGTGGTGGCCCGCGCGGTGCCCTCCGAGCGGCTCGCGCTCGACCGCCTCCCCGGGCTCACCATCACCACCGCCAACGGCGTCGCGGTGCCGCTGTCGCAGGTGGCACGGCTGCATTACGAATACGAGGAGCCGATCCTGTGGCGGCGCAACCGCGACATCGTGCTGACCGCGCGCGGCGACATCGTCGACAACGTGCAGGCGCCCGACGTCACCAACGAGATCCTGCCGAAGCTGGACTCGATCAAGGCCGCCCTGCCGTACGGCTACCGCATCGAGACCGGCGGCGCGATCGAGGAAAGCGTCAAGGCCAACAGCGCGCTCGTCGCCGTGTTCCCGGTCGATGGGCGTCGCCATGCTGGCGCTGCTTGATGATCCAGCTGCAGAGCTTCTCGCGGCTCGCGCTGGTGTTCGTGACGGCGCCGCTCGGGCTCATCGGCGCCACCGGCGCCTTGCTGCTGTCCGACCGCCCGTTCGGCTTCGTCGCCCTGCTCGGCCTGATCGCGCTCGCCGGCATGATCATGCGCAACACCGTGATCCTGGTCGATCAGATCGACCGCGACATCGCGGCCGGCCACGGCCGCTATCGCGCCGTCGTCGACGCCACGGTGCGCCGCGCGCGGCCGGTGGCGCTGACCGCATTGGCCGCGATCCTCGGCATGATCCCGCTCGCCGGCAGCCTGTTCTGGGGCCCGATGGCGATCACCATCATGGGCGGCCTGTTCGTGGCGACCGTGCTCACGCTCATGGTGGTGCCGGCGCTCTACGCCCTGTGGTTCCGGGTGCGGGCCGACGAGACCACGCGCGCCGTCCAACCCCCGTTCACGAGCGAACCCGATTGGGAAGACGTCCCATTCGGAATCGCCGCGGAATAGATCGAACACGTCACAGAAAGGAGACGAGCAAGATGATTTCCTCAGGAATTGCTCGACGTTTCGGCAATCCGATCAGCTGGTGTTTGCGCGAGCCCACGCTTGCCGAAATGCTCTCCGACTCCATCGTCATGGCGATGATGAAGGCCGACGGCGTCGACCCCATCGCGCTCGAAGCCGAGTTGCGCGGCCTGGCCCAACGCTCCGGCTTGGACCAGACGTGCTCCATCGTTCCAGGCTGACCCCGCTTCGTAGGGCGCAATCGCTTTATTGCGCCGTTCGGCCGCGCCGATGGATGGCGCCGTTTGGAGAAGCCGATGGCGCAATAAAGCGATTGCGCCCTACATCCGAGACTCCGATTGCGCCGGTGTGGCCGCGCACATAAAATGCGCTGCATGCGCAGGATCTTGATCGCACTGGCATTGGCGCTGATCGCGCTTTCGGCTTTGGCGCAGGGCAAGCAAGACGCGCCCAGGAAGGACAATGCCATTTCGCCGGACACGATCGAGGCTCTCACCACCGACTACTTCGATCGCGGCAACGCCTATTTGGAGCAGGGCCAGTACGACCAGGCCATCGCCGATTTCACCAAGGCCATCGCGTTGTTGCCCCCCGATGCCGCCGTCTACCACAATCGCGGCCTCGCCTATTCCAACAAAGGCCTTTACGACCAAGCCATCGCCGATCTGACGCAAGCGATAGCGCTCAAGCCCGACGCCAATGCCTATAACGAACGCGCCTGGAACTATCACCTCAAGGGCGAGGACGCCAAAGGCCTGCCCGACGCCAACAAGGCCGTCGCGCTCACGCCCCGCGACGCCGCCGCCATCGAGACCAGGGCGGAGATTTACGAGAAGCTCGGCCAACGCAAGAAAGCCGTTGCCGATTATCGTGCCTCGCTGCGGATCGAACCCGGCCAACAAACCTCGCTCGATGGCCTCAAGCGTCTGCGCGCCAGGCCGTAGCGCGATCTGGTATTGCGACTTTCACCGCTTGGTTCACAGTGCGTGCGACGCATCCGCGACGCAATCCGTCGGATTGCGCGTTGCTGAACACTGCGGCGTGCCATTACGGGTGGTGCGCGCCACCTCGTCCGACGACCGACTCGCGACCGTCGCTTCGCTCCGATAGCGCGGGAGATGATCCTCGAGCGAGTAGCAAACACAGAGCGCGAGGCTCGCCCAGACCGCCGCGCTGAAATAAAGCGACATCCAGGCAATCTCGTCCTTCCATGCGGCCGGATCGTGGGTCACGACCCAGCGCGTGGCCGCGTCACGCAGACCCTCGAGAGGTCTCATGAGCTTGCTGCCACCGGCGACCCCGGCCCGCCAGCGGCCCAGATACATCGGGACGTCGATGGTCACGAGAAACGCCAGATAACCCGCAATCCCGACGATGGCGACGGCGAGGACCACGCGAACCGGACCATCGAATTCCGGCAGCAATCGGCAAAGGCCAATCCCGACCACCAGGAATGCGACGGCCCATATCGAATTTTCGATGGCGTTGCCCAAATAGTTGGTGGTCAGCACCCCATACCATGAGAAGCATTCGGCGATGAGGATCAACGGCACGATCATCCAGGCGACGTTCACGTCGGTGTCCGATCCCGTCATCGTGCCCAGCCGGTGCAGGATTATCGCCCACTGCGCCGCGAAACAGATCTCGGCCACGGTCGCTACCGATCGGCCGACCGCAACGCTCGACAGCCACGTGTCGAACAAGCAGATCCGTTGAACATCCGCGCGCGGAAGGAACGACCTGAACGCGCAGCCAAAAACATAGGCCGCGCATAGGAGGAGCATGAGCTCGATGCCGGACGCGCCACCGAGACCGGCGGTCGGCTGCTCGTGGAGCTGGCGGTAAAGAAAGAACCAAACCGCGATATTTCCGCCGCTGACCAGGGTCAGCAGACCCCACCACCAGGCCAGGGGATTTGACCAGGCCAGGGAACCTGAACGCACCGCACTCATGGACCGCTCCGCGTGTAACCGAACCGACACCGAACTGTAGCAATACTGTCACAAATTGCAGCCCAGTGACGACAAAAATCGGTGTGCGGCAGGGGTTTGCGGGGATCGGCAGCCGGCTTCCCGTGGCGAGCCGCAAGCCGGCCTCGCCGCGCCGCCAAACATGCGGCGCGTAGGGCGCAATCGCTTTATTGCGCCGTCGGCCTCGCCAAGCCGTGCAAACCATCGGCGTCGAAGCGGCGCAATAAAGCGATTGCGCCCTACGCCTCAGCGCGGCAGCGCTGCGGGACGTCGTCCTCCCTTGGGGGCGACGGCCTGGCGGTGACCAAAGTCATGGCGACCGTGTCGCAGCGCGTGGTGCGCAATCGCATTATTGCGCCATCGGCCTCGCCAAGCGGTGCAAGCCATCGGCGTCGAAGCGGCGCAATAAAGCGATTGCGCGCTACGCCTCAGCGCGGCAGCGCTGCGGGACGTCGTCCTCCCTTGGGGGCGACGGCCTTGGCGGTGACCAGCGTCATGGCGACCGTGTCGTAGCGCGTAGGGCGCAATCGCTTTATTGCGCCATCGGCCTCGCCAAGCGGTGCGATCCATCGGCGTCGAAACGGCGCAATAAAGCGATTGCGCCCTACGCCTTAGCGCGGCAGCGCTGCGAGCTGCGGGACGTCGTCCTCCTTGGGGGCGACGGCCTTGGCGGTGATCAGCGTCATGGCGACCGTGTCGTAGTAGCCCATGGTGGCGACCAGATCGACGAGGCCTTTCTCGCCGAACTGCTTCACCGCCGCGGCGTAGTTCGTGTCCGACACCGCCTTGTCGCGATACATCTCCATCGCATAGTCGTAGAGGATCGCCTCATCGGCCTGCATCTTTTGCGGGCGCTTGCCGGCAGCGATGTCGGCGCCGACGCTCGGATCGAGGCCGCCGCGCAGCGCCAGGCGGTAGTGGCCGCGCCAGATCCACTGGCTCGACCATTGCCGCGCCGTGATCATGATGGCGAGCTCGGTCAGCCGCGGCGGCAGCCCGCTGCCCCAGCGCACGTAGTCGGACACCGCCTCGAGCTTCTCGGCAAGCTCGGGGCTGCGCATGTAGACCTTGAAGGGCGGGTTCTTCAACGCCGTGGTGTTGTTGCGCGGCGGCTTCTGCAAGGCATCCACATAGGCCTTCTGCTCGGCATTGAGTTGCTCCGGCTTGAGCTCCGGATAACGCTCCTGCGCGGCGGCAGCAAGCGGCAGCGCGAACGCCGCGGCAACAAGCGCAGTCGTGAAAAGGTGCTTCATCACTTCCTCCCCTTTTGCCGGTTATTTGATGCTCGATTCAATATGAAATTCAATGTGAACGATCCGAACTGCCGCAACCCGAAGAGGGCCGTTCAGAAGTCCGCCTTGTCGGCAACCGGCACGGTGGCGTCCTTATCGGAGTGGCATCCATGCCCGACCGAGGGTGATTGCACCACCAAAAGGAAATCCCGCCGGTGCAAATGCGCCCCTCCCCTTCGTGGCTCCGCAAGCCGGCACAAGGCTATACCCTTTGCGGGGGTGCCGGGAGGGGTGCGCGATGAGGCGCGCGCGGTAGGTTTTTCGACCGCTTTGCCACCGGCGCGGGCCCAGCGCCGCGCCAAATGCAAGCCGGCGCGGCCCCTTCCGAAAGCCGGTCGTCGGCGCGCATCTTCTTGCGCACATTCCGCGTGCCGAGCCGGAGCCGCGAGTAAAATCCTCCGGTACAATCCTAACGAATTGGCAGTATTTGGCTGGCATACATAACCGGCCGGCTGCGCGATTTTGCGCTCAGGGCACTCTTCAGCCAACGTTTGACGGTTTCGAAGCCGCCAAGCGACCTGGCTTTGGAAAGGCACCGCACCCGCACCTCATCTCATCCCAATTCAGTGCGCGGCATATTCGATCGGACAGAGCGTGGAAAACCTCTCCGTCATCTGCAATTCGCTCACGGACGCTCGATCCATTCGTCGGCAATTGGAAGGGATTTTCAGCACGTTTTTGCTTCCGGTCGATCGATTAAGGGAAGCGGGACCGCCCGGGCCCTATTGCGTCGTCAGCATCGACCTCTCCGATTCCGGCCAGATATCGGGCGTCAGGGACTGGCTGAGGCAAAGGTCGAAGGACGCGAAGATCGTTTTCGTCACCAAAAAAGGTTCTCGGCTTGAAGCGCTGCAAGCCCGTGCGCTGGGGGCGACCGAGCTCGTGCATCCCCCGTTTGACGGAAAAGCACTGTTGCAGAAGCTCTACGGGGACTTCGAAGCGCTGGCGGCGCCGGCCCCTGATTTTTCCATCGGAAGCTCGCCCGGCGTTACGGCAGCCTTTGGCGCGCTGCAGAACGTGTTTGCGTCGGCATGCCTGGGAGGTCCGCTCGATCAAACCGCCATCAACACCGCCGGCGAGGCGATCGTCCGCCAGATCGAGAGCGAAAGCCTGGCATCCTGGATCGAGATCGTCCGCAAGCATCATAGCCAGACCTACCAGCACTCGCTCCTGGTGACCGGCGTGGTGGTGGCCTTCGGCCGGCAGCTCGGGCTCTCACGCCGGGATCTCAAGCGGCTGTCGTTTGCGGGAATTCTGCACGATATCGGCAAGTCCAGGATCCCGCTCGCGGTCCTGGAAAAGCCAAGCCCGCTCGACTCCAACGAGCGGATGGTGATGAAGCAGCACCCGTTGTTCGGGCTGGACGCGCTCAAGGACGTGCCCGGGCTCCCGACCGACATCGGCGAGACGGTGGTCCACCACCATGAATATCTCGACGGCTCCGGCTACCCGCACGGGCTCAGCGGCGGCGAGATACCCGATCTCGTGCGCACGCTGACGATCGCGGACATTTTTGCGGCGCTCATCGAGCGACGATCCTACAAGCCGCCATTGTCCGGCGAGAAGGCCTACCAGGTCCTGCTCGACATGGGCCCCAAGCTCGACAAGGATCTGTTGCGCGAGTTTCGCGACATCTCGCACTTCAGCTTCGAAGCCGAGAAAGGACTCAAAGCCAGCGCGTAGGGTCGCTCACACCAGCGCCAGATCCTTCGGCTGCACTGACGGGAAGACCTTCTGCAGCCGGTCGGGCGGCAGGCCGTAGATGCGGCGGAACAGGCCGGCCAGCACCGCGCGGTATTCGTTGAGCACCGGATAGTCGCGGTTCTGGAACAGGCTCTTCTGCTCGACCTTGATCTGCTCGCCGGCGAGGCGGCCGCCTTTCACGCTGCCGCCCATCACCCAATAGACGCTGCCGTGGCCATGGTCGGTGCCGCGGTCGCCGTTCTCGCGAAACGTCCGCCCGAACTCGCTGATCACCACCACGACGGCCTCGTTCCAGGCCGGTCCGATGGCCTCGGCGAATCCGGAGAGGCCGCGGCCGAGCTCGCCCAGGCGGCCGGCCAAGTAGCCGGTGGCGCCGCCTTCGTTGACATGGGTGTCCCAGCCGCCGACGTCGACGAAACCGAGGTTGAAGCGGCCCTTCATCAGACCGCCGATGCGCCGGGCCGCCAGCTCGAAGCCTTTCGGGCTCACGGCGTTGCGGTTGGCCTCCTGCATCTCGGCGGTGACCTCCTTGTAGACTTCGTCGCGCACGCTGAAGCCTTCGGCCACCTGCGGCGCCAGCTCGCTGCCCTGGTACATGCTCTGGATCAGCTTGGCCTGGCGCTCGTCGATGGCGGGCTTGCCCACCGAGTTGAGCGCGATGTTCGGGATGGACTCGCCGCCGTGGAACGTGAGCGGCACCTGGTCGGTGAACGCAATGGGCGCCATGTCGGTGAGCTGTCCCACCAGGCGGCTCATGAAGCCCGAGCGGAAGTCGCGCGATCCATCGACCGACTGGCCAAGCTCGATCGTGTCCTGGGTCTCGAAATGGCTGCGGCTCAAATCATCGGTGCCGGCGAACGGGACGAAGGCCAGCTGGCCTTTCTTGTAGAGCGGATAGAGCGTGTCCTTGAGCGCGGGATGCAATCCCCAATCGCGGTCGAGCGGCAGCGCGGCATTGGGTTCGGCCGGGTTCGGGCGCGCGATCGCCAGCGTCGGCCGTGATTGGTAGTAGAAGTCGCTTGCGATCGGCACGATCGTATTGGCGGCGTCATAGGCGCCGCGCAGGAACACGACCAGGAGCCGGGTCTTGGTCTGCGGCGCGGCATAGAGGCGTCCCGCGACGGTGAGCGGGGCCAAGCCCAGGATCTTCAGGACGTCACGGCGTTGCATCCGATCTCTCCTTGTTAGCGGCGCATGAATTCGGGCGAAGCGAGGAACAGCGTGTTCCAGTCCTGCGGCGAGATCGCCTGATCGAGCGCTTCGCGGGTGGCGGCGCCGAGCGTCGGGCGCAGGCTGGTGAAGTAGAGGGCATTGGCGGGTTGCGGAAAAGCCGGATGGTCGACCGCCTGCGGGCCCTCGGGCTTGAACAGGCCGGCCGATCCGGTGCCGATCGCACGCGCGATCTCGAACCGCGTCGCCATCTGGCCCGGGCCGTTCCAGGCGGCTTCGGCGAGCGGATAGCCGTCGGGCGTCTCATGGCCGTAGAGCGGCTCGGCCATGCGGTTGAGCCAGCCTTGGATCGGTCCGGTGTTGAGGATCACCTTGTCGTCATAGGCGAGCCGGACGGCCGACAGCACGTAGTGCATCGGATCCTTGAACTGGAGCCCGAGAGAAGATTGGAACTCGGGCGCGCCGAACATGGTCTTGAGCACGGCGGCGATGTCGCCATCGGTCTGCCGGAAGGTCGCGGCCATCTTCTCGATGAGCTGCGGCGAGGGATTGTCCGACACGAAATACATGGCGAGCTTGCGGCTGATGAAGCGGGAGGTGGCGGGCGCGCGGCTGATGAGGTCCAACGCCTCGTCGATCTCGGAGAGCCCACGCCCCTTGATCGGGTGCCCGAGCAAGACCTTGTCGCCATAGTCGTGGCGGTTCGGATTGAACTCGAACAGTCCTTGCCGCACATACTGGCTCTGCAGCTCCGGCTTGAGCTTGGGCGCCGGCGCGGATTGCGGCGACTGATTGACGCCCGCCCCGGTCAGAATGCGCGCCAGCTCCTGCACGTCGTTCTGGGTATAGCCGGAGCCCACCCCCATGGTGTGCAGCTCCATGATCTCGCGGGCATAGTTCTCGTTGATGTGGCCGGCCGCGTTCTGGTCGTTGTCGAGATAGCGCAGCATGGCGGGATGGTGCAGCGTCGCGGCCAAGAGGTCCCGGAACCGGCCGAGCGCATGCGGCCGGATGGCCTTGTCCTCGTAATCGGCGATGAGCAGACGGATATTCGACTTGTAGAGATGCACGTTGAAATGGTTGAGCCAGAACCAGGTGAGCACCTCGCGCAGCTGATAGGGCGAATAGAGGTCGCGCAGCAGCGAACGCACGGCGGCCTCGCGTCCGTAGCGGGCGAGACTGTCCTGATAGGCCTTCTGCGCGCCCTGCTTCTGCTCCGGATCGGTGATCGCGTTGGCGGCCTTGCCTTGCTGATCCATGTCGGCGACGAAGGTCTCCATCGGCGTATGCGCGATGCTCAGCGCGTCGATCTGCGCCTGCGCGTCGGGCGGCAATTGGCCCTCTCCAGCCGGATGCAATTGCCGCTCGAGGAATTTATCGGCCCCCACGGCGGCGAATTCCCGCGCGCTCGTCGGGCTTGCGCCCCAGGTGATGCGATTGATGAGGTTGAGGTCGTGGGCGCTGAGCACGACGATGTCGGGCTTGCGCGCCTCCGCCCCGGCCGCGTGCGCCGCGGACGGCACCCCGGCGGAGATCAGGCCCGCGATCCCGGCCAAGGCCGCTACCGGCGCCAGCAGCCCGGCGGCGGCGCGAAGCCGGGGGCGGAAGGCCGTTTCCATGCTCATCGAATATATGCAGCCAGAGCCCGCCAACCATCTTAACGTCCGAGCCGCAGCCGCCGTTGCAGGCGATTTTCCCACCGCACCCTCCCGCGCCGGAATCACCCCGGTTGACGCGTCGGTAAAAATCGAATCTTGTGCATCGCACTACCTCGGGATCGAGACCGCAGTTGGGCGCGAGAGCGCTCGACACAGATGGCAGACGACTTGGCCATCCTGCCCACAGGAACCTGACCGGGCTGTTACACGGAAATTAAGAAATCGCCACATCCGCACATTCCCGCGGACGTGCCGGTGAAGGAAACTGATGAAGGACGAGGTCTCTCCACCCGCTCATCCCCGCCGACGCGGGGATCCAGACTTTTGCCCCATAGGACATCTGTGCGTTTTGGCAAAGCCCGGATTCCCGCGTCCGCGGGAATGAGCGGGTGTGGGGACGCCTCATGTCCCTCGACAGTTTTCTTCACCCGCTGGTCGGGGGACGAGCGGGTGAAGGCGGTCGCGAGCGGCCCGGATGCTCCGCGCGGGCGATGACAACACTGGCCGAACCGTGCCACCATGCCGGCAATCCAATAAGAGAACCAATCCGGCCAGGGAGACGATCCATGCGGTGCAAAACTCTGCTTGCCTCGACCAGCCTCGCGAGCGCGCTGGCTTGGGTCGCCTTGGTGCCGGCACAGGCCCAGAGCGCGGCGGCGCTGACGGGCCAGGTTTCCTCGGCCGAGGAAGGCTTGATGGAAGGCGTGCTGGTCAGCGCCAAGAAGGACGGCGCGACCATCACCACCACGGTGGTGAGCAACGACAAGGGCCAGTTCAGCTTCCCGACCGACCGCCTCGAGCCCGGCCACTACGCCATCACCATCCGGGCCGCCGGCTACGACCTCATGGGCCCGAAGGCGATCGATGTGGCGCCCGGAGCGCCCGCCGCCGACATCAAGCTTGCCAAGACCCGGAATCCGGTTGCCCAGCTCTCCAATGCCGAATGGCTGGAAAGCGTGCCGGGCGATGCGCGCACCAAGTCGTTCCTGCCCGATTGCGTCAACTGCCACACCTTGCAGCGCGTCTTCACCGCGCCCCACAACGTCGATGAATGGAAGAACGTGTTCGGCCGCATGGCGGTCTATTCGCCCTTGAGCGTGCCGGCGCGCCCCCAGCCGATCCTGACCGGCGGCCCGCGCAGCGTGCGCCCGCGCGTCCCCGCGGCCCTGCTGCAGTCCGCGGCCGAATTCCTCTACAGCGTCAACCTCAGCAATCCGGATCACGAGGAGTACGGCTTGAAGCGGCTGCCGCGGCCCAAGGGCCGCGCCACCCGGGTGATCATCACCGAATACGATCTGCCGCGCAAAGAGGCGCTGCCGCACGATGTGGTGGTCGATCCGGACGGGCATGCCTGGTACTCGGACTTCGGGGCCGAGTTCGTGGGCGAGCTCGATCCGAAGACCGGCAAGGTGATGGATTACGCGCTGCCGGTGCTGCGGGCGGATCAGCCCAAGGGCTCGCTCAATCTCGAGCTCGACCCTGACAGCAATCTCTGGGTCGGCATGGCGTACCAGGCCGGCGTCTCCAAGATCGACCGCAAGACCAAGAAGGTCACCGGCTATCCGCTGCCCAAGGAGTGGGTCGGCATCACCACCCAGACCAACATGGCGAGCGCGACCCACATGGACGTCGACGGCAAGGTGTGGACCGGCGACAGCGAGGCCCAGGCGCTCTACCGGCTCGACGTCAAGTCCGGCCAATGGGAGAGCATGGGCAAGGCCACCGATCCGAGCGGCAAGACCATCGAGGGCTACGGCAAGCCGGTCGACAAGGACAACAACGTCTATCTGCTCGAATACGGCAATACCCACGTCGGCAAGGTCGACGCCAAGACCAACGTCGCGCAGATCTGGGCCACGCCGACGCTGCGCTCGCGCCCGCGCCGCGGCCGCTTCGACGAGCAGGGCCGCCTGTGGTTCGGCGAATATGCCGGCAACGCCATCGGCATGTTCGATCCCGCGACCCAGCAGATCAAGGAATGGAAGGTGCCGACGGCGTGGAGCGAGCCCTATGACGCGGAACCCACCAAGTCGGGCGACGAGGTCTGGGCCGGCTCGATGCTCTCCGATCAGGTCGAGCGTCTCTTCCCCAAGACCGACGAGATCGTCGAATATCTGCTGCCGCACTCGACCAATATCCGGCGCGTCTTCGTCCAGGACACCGGAGCGCGGCCGGTGCTGTGGCTCGGCAACAACCACGGCGCGGCGATCGTGAAGGTCGAGCCGCTCGACTGAGCGTGCTGCATTGTTGTTCCGAACTGGCGACGACCCACAGGATGGCGTCGTGGCATTGTCCGGACAACAAACAATACAGCGCACCTTGCGCTGGTGATGTGACTCCCACGCTCGTTTCGCATTGCCGTTCCAACTTGTCCCGGCCTTGAGCCGGGACCGTCCCCGACTCCGCGTTGCGGACGGTCCCGGCTCAAGGCCGGGACAACAAGGCCGGGACAAAATGAAAGCACGCCTCGCCTTGCTTTGGTCACACCACAGTGGCCTGTGTGCAGCGTCGGGCGGGTTGGGGGGTGCGATAATACAGGTCGCCCATGGACTCCAAGCTGAGCTTAGCGCAAGCCCATCCGCACGACGACGGTGATGTCGTCTTGCTGGCACCGAAGGATTGGACGGACGCCGAAGACGCTCTGTCCAAACTCGCGCATGTTGCGTCGGATCGGCGTCGTCCCACGGCGGGGCACGACTTTTCCGCCGGCCCGCGCGTGAGCGAGCCGTCGCTCGACGCCACGCTTCGCCCACTTGAGTTGAACAATGACCCCTCGCCGATCGACCGGCCCTCGCCCAAGAGGCGAACCTCGCACAGGCTCGCCCGCTTTCTAATGGTGGCGTGCGTTGGCGCCGCGGCCACCTTGGCCTGGCAGTCCTACGGCGGCACCGCCGAGCAGATGATCGCGAACTCGGCCCCGCAGCTCAGCTGGTTGTTGTCGTCGCCGCCGGCGATGAACCCGCCGTCCGGCCGCGAGATCGCTGCGGAGCAACCGAGCCCACCTGCCGTTCAGGCGTCCGCGCCGCAGGCACTGTCTGCGCAAGCCGATGCCGATGCGTCGAAAGCACCGGAAGCGGCCGCGTCGACTGCGCCCACCGCCCCTTCTCCCGAGTTGTTGCAGCAGCTCGAGACGATGACCCACGATCTCGCCGCTGTGCGGCAAAGTGTCGAGCAGCTCGCCGCCGGGCAGGAGCAGATGGCTCGGGAGATCGCCGGCCTGCAGCGGGCCGGGCAGGACATCCGGCGCAGGATATCGGCGCTTCCGCCACCCGCCGCCGCCACGGCGCGCAGGCCCGCCCTCCCGCCGCAACCCGCTCCTCAATCGTCAGCGGCGGCGCTCCCGCCCGCGCCACCGCAACCCACCGCTCAGTCATCAGGGGTGCCGCTTCCGCCGGCACCGCTGGAACAGCCATTACGACCGCCAATGCCGCTGCGCTGAGCGCTTAATGCGAAACTGATGGAACCCGCGGGCCATGCCCGCGGGTGACGGCGTTCCTCGCCGCTGGCCGAATCAAATCGACCGGCATGCGGCTCGAGCGAGTCGATGTCTCCCGCAAGGCGCGAAGTGCGGCCGTGCGATACGCGCGATTTAGTATTTCATCATCGTGCTGCGCGTCAGCGTGACGTTGCTGGTCACTCCTACCCAGCTGCCCTTGGCCAGATGGTAGGCCGCGTATTGCTCGTGATACTCGTCCTCGCCCGCCGAGCAGTCGACCGGAACGATGATCTTGTAGCCGCGCTGCGCCGCTTCCTGCGCGGTGCCGACGGTGGCGCCCTGGAACGAGTTGCCGCAGATGATCAAGGTCTTGATGCCGGCTTCCTTGAGGATGGGCTGGAGCGTGGAGCCCATGAACTTGTCCGTCCCTTGCTGGCGATACCATTCGCCGTCGCGCGGCTTGATCGCGGGATCCACGATGTCGTCGGGCGTCGCCTTGCCGCCGGCGCCGACCAAGCTGTACCAGACCACCATGTTGTGGGCGCGCGCTGCATCATGCAGCCGCTTCAGGCTGGGCACCGCGGCCACGCAGCGCGGCCGCGCGTTGCAGCCGGCCTTCATCATGTCGAGGAACAGAAGCGCCGTGGTCGCGGGCTCGACCGTGACCTCCTTGAGCTCCGGCGGCGGCGGCACCACCGCCGTGCTCCAATCGGAGATGACGTCGGCAACGGACGGGGATCCGAGCGAGGCGATGAGCAGCGTCGCGGCAGCGGCGGCGGCAAGGCTTGACCGTATCATATTGTTCTCTCCCTGTACTTGGCGGCCGCAGCAGGAGCGGCCGCGGCGAAACATAGAGCAGTCGTTTTATGAAGGCTACGGCGCATCGGCGCATCGTGATCGGCGCGTGATCGGCGGGTCCGCCGGACCAAACGCGCAGCATCGGGACGCCGCCGTCTAAGCCGGCCGATGCGCCCGCAGGAACGAGCGGATCTGGCGCACCGCCAGCGGAATCCGCTCCTTGGGCTCCTTCCACGGGAACATGCTCACTTCCGCCTTCGGCGCGAGCATGGCGGCTTCCATGGCGACCGCATACGGATGCGCCGGGATATCGTCGGGCAGGATCAGCACCGGCGTCTGGCAATTGCGCACGAAATCGCGCGTCACGGTGAAGACGAAATCAGGGTTGGTGCGGTACATCCGGGTCAGGAACTTGTCGACCATCTCCATCGTGATCTCGGGCCGGCGCGCGACCAGTGCCGGACCCCAGTTCTTCATATTGCCTTCATAGAAAAGATCGCGCGCCTCCGGACGCGATCCGCTGGGCTGCGCCAGCACGGCCGCGACCACGCGATCTGGCGCCCGCCGCAACAGGTTCCAGACGAAGGGACCGCCGATGCAGAAGCCCATCACCATGAATTTGTCGATGCCCAGGTGATCCATCAGGCCGAGATGATCGTCGGTGTAGGAATCCCACGGCCGCTCGATCTCGAGCGGGCCGGAGGACTGGCCGCCGGTGGCGTTGCGCAGGTCCGCCGCGATGCAGCGGTACTCGTCCTTGAACTCCACGATCGGATCGAAAGGCCCGCGGGCGAGAGCCGAGATCGTCGAATTCCAATCCGCCGCCGGCAATGATCAGCAGCGGGAAGCCGGAACCTACCTCCTCGTAGCGGATGCGAACGGCGCCCTGCTCGTAGAAAGACGCAGCAGCTCCTCCCTGCCCCGCCGGCTGGGCAAACACGCGCGACGCCGCTGCCAATGCCGTCGCGGCGGCGCCGGTCGCCAGTATGGTGCGTCTGATCGAATCCATCGGCGCCCTCCCTGATCGTTCATGGCCGCGATCGTGTGGCCATTCTTGAGTGCGGCTCAAAACGCGTGTTACGCGGATGACGGATTGGCGGTGCACAACCTTTGTAGCACAGGCTCTCTCGGGGCTGAAGGGCCGCATGCCGCTCCCCGCATTGTCGTTTCCCAATTCCGATCACATCGAAGATCTGTAGGGTGGGCAAAGGCGGCCCCTGAGCTTGGATCTATTTCACGGCGCGCTTGCCGCCGTGCCCACGCGTAACGTCGAGGGAGCGGGCAACACCTCCGCGTGGGCACGGCGGAATGCGCGTCGTGCCAAGACGGCAGCGCCTCGGCCGCCTTTGCCCACCCTACAGATTGGTGGAATGATCCAATAACGTCAGCTCCACAGGAAATAGATCAGTTTTCCCACCGAGTACAAAATCGCGCAGGCAATGGCGAGCAGGATCAGCCAAACCAGATAGTCGATCTGTTTCTTGAGATCGGCAACAGCCTGCTTCATCGCCTTCGATTGTCCGGGAAAAAAGGCTCTCAGAAACAGGATGACCGGGATCGCAGCGAGCAGAAGCGTGATCAGCTTGAACACCGGGAACGCCTCTTATTGCGGCCGACCGGGAGCAGCGGTGTTCGGCCTTGCAATTGAGCCTTAATTCTTACCGCCCTTGGCCGCGCAGGTCTAATACCCGCGCGCAGGACTAGGATTGCTTGCCGGTCGACCCGACGGCTCAAAATCGGTAGGCGACGTCGGCGGGATCGATCCAAGTGCCGCGCCAGCCGTTCTCGTCGTATTCGGAGAGGCACTGGTCGGCGAGCGCGATCATGCGGTCGAGCGAGCCCGAGCCCCTGGCGTTCCACAGCGCCTGGATACGGATGTCCTCGTGGTTGCCGGCATAGTTCATCTCGTAGAGCTCGTGGCGGCCGCCGAACTCGGTGCCGATCGCGTCCCACAGGAGCTTCATCACCTTGATGCGCTCCTTGTAGCCGATGCCGTGCGAGCCGCGGACATATTTGGCGAGATACGGATCGATCGCCGGGTTGCGGAAGTCGCGCGCCGAGGACGGCAGGTAGATCAGCGAGGAGGCGACGATCTTCTCCACGATCTCCTTCATGCGGCCATAGGCGTCGCCGGCAAACACCCGGTAGCTGGTGCCCGATTGGGCGTTGGGCAGCACCGCGTCGCCGACCCAGGGCATCGGATTGTACGCCATGGCGTCGCTCAGGCCCCAGAACAGGTTGCGCCAGGCGATCACCTCGCCGAGCAGCGCCTGGTTGCCGCGGAAGTCGTCGGAGCCGGCGACCCGCAGCGCCTTGGTGATGAGGCCGACCATGAAATCGAATTTCACCGCCAGCCGCGTGCAGCCCTGGAACTGATAGCCCTGCAGGAATCCCGATTGCGGATAGAACACCTTCAGCTTCTCCAGGTCCCGGTGCAGCAGCACGTCCTCCCAGGGGATGAGCACGTTGTCGAACACGAAGATGGCGTCGTTCTCGTCGAAGCGCGACGACAGCGGATAATCGAACGGGGTGCCCATCACGCTCGCCGTCATCTCGTAGGAAGCGCGGCAGAACAGCTTGACGCCAGGCGCGTTCATGGGCGCGATGAACATCACCGCCAGGTCGGAATCGTTGATCGGCATGGCGGCGTTCTGGCCGAGGAAGTTGTAGTGGGTCAGCGCCGAGGAGGTGGCCACCACCTTGGCGCCCGACACGTAGATGCCGGCGTCGGTCTCCTTCTGGATGGTGATGAAGACGTCCTTCACCTGATCGGCGGCGCGGGCGCGATCGACCGGCGGATTGACGATGGCGTGATTCATGAACAGAACGTGTTCCTGCGCGCGGCGGTACCAAGCCTTGGCGTTGTCGGCGAACTTCCCATAGAACTCGTGATTGGCCCCGAGCGTGTTCATCAGCGAGGCCTTGTAGTCGGGCGAGCGCCCCATCCAGCCGTAGCTCATGCGCGCCCAGGCCGCGATGGCGTCGCGCTGGCCGATCACCTCCTCGCGCGAGCGGGCGACGCGGAAATATTTGTGGGTATAGCCGCCGGAGCCGGTGTCGGTCGGCGCGGTGAGCACGTCCTTGGTGCCCTGGTCATGCAGCGCGTCATAGAGGCGGGCGATCGAGCGCGCGGCATTGCGGAAGGCCGGATGCGTGGGGACGTCGGCAACGCGCTCGCCGTAGATATAGATCTCGCGCCCGTCGCGCAGGCTCTCGAGATATTCCGCGCCGGTGAACGGCCGCGCCTTGCCGGCGATCGCATCCTCGGATTTCATGCGGCTCATTGACCGGCTCCTCATGCTGCGCCCTGCAGGGGACTGATAGTTGCAAATGCAATTGATGTAAACGCAATTGTCGCGCCCGGATGACGCGCAGTCATAATCCCGGGATCGTGGCGGTGCTTTGACAGTCCGGCGGGCGACCCCTACAAGGTTTCCTTAGCGGCTGGAGCGCTTCCTTCTTGTCCCGTTATACCCGTCTCGATCTTTCAGAGCACCTGCCCCATCTCATCAACCGCGTCGGCTCGGCGCTGGTGGCGCGGTTCTCCGCCGACGCGCTGGCAGGTGCGCGCCTGAGCATCGCCTCCTGGCGCGTGCTGGCGGTGCTGTCGAACACGCCGCGCTCAAGGAGCGGCGGCCTGCGCCAGACCGATCTCGCCGAGATGACCAGCATCGATGCGTCGACTTTGTCGCGCCTGGTCACCCGGCTGGCGCGCGCCGGACTGGTCAAGCGCAGCCGATCGAGAACCAACAGCCGCGAGGTTGCGGTCGCGCTCACCCGCAAAGGCACGGGTGTGCTGGGGAGGCTCATCCCGGTTGCCGCGGGCCTGCAGAATGCAGCGACACAAAAGCTCTCGAAGCGCGATCTGGCCACCCTCAAGCGCGTGCTGCGCAGGATGCACGAGAACCTGACGCACTGACGCAGACCTCGTGAGGGACGCACGGCGTTTCACTCCTTCTCCCCATGGGGGAGAAGGGCGGGATGAGGGGGCTCGGGCGGTGCGATACGGAAACGTCGTAACCCCTTGTCCGCAGCCTCGGCGCGGACACCACCGCCTCACCGCACCGGCTCTTGGCTGTGGCTTTTTCCCGCGCGAAGGTGGATTCCTCTTGTTTTTGAAATGCTTTAGGGCTTCGATGCCGGCGCCGGATCGCTAGCCGCAGCCGGGGGGCGCGGAGGGTCAATGGAAGTCTTCGTCCAGCAGCTCATCAATGGCCTGACGCTCGGCTCGATCTACGGCCTGATCGCGATCGGCTACACGATGGTGTACGGCATCATCGGCATGGTGAACTTCGCCCATGGCGACGTGTTCATGGTGTCGGCCTTCGTGGCCTTGATCACGTTCCTGATCCTGACCACCTGGCTCGGCATCAGTTCGATCGCGCTCGCGCTCCTGATCGTGCTGATCGTCGCCATGCTGTTCACCTCGATCGTGAACTGGACCATCGAGCGCGTGGCCTATCGGCCGCTGCGCGGCTCGTTCCGCCTGGCGCCCCTGATCTCGGCCATCGGCATGTCGATCTTCCTGTCGAACTTCGTGCAGGTCGCCCAGGGTCCCAACAACAAGTCGATCCCGCCCATGTTCAACAAGGTGATCGTCCTGATGTCGGGCGAGGGCTATGACGTGACGCTGTCCTACCGGCAGATCGCCATCTGGCTGGTGACGGCCGTGCTGCTCGCCGGCTTCTGGTTCCTGGTGAGCCGGACCGCGCTCGGCCGCGCGCAACGCGCCTGCGAGCAGGATCAGAAGATGGCGGCGCTGCTCGGCATCGACGTCAACCAGACCATCTCCATCACCTTCGTGATCGCCGCTGCCTTGGCGGGCGTCGCCGGCACCATGTATCTCATGTACTATGGCGTGGTCAGCTTCTCCGACGGCTTCGTGCCGGGGGTGAAGGCCTTCACCGCCGCGGTGCTGGGCGGCATCGGCTCGCTGCCGGGAGCGGTGGTCGGCGGCTTGCTGATCGGCCTGATCGAGACCATGTGGTCGGCGTATTTTTCCATCGACTACAAGGATGTGGGGGCGTTCTCCATCTTGGTCATCACCTTGATCTTCTTGCCGCAGGGCCTGTTCGGGCGCCCCGACGTCGAAAAGGTGTGACATGCGCGCGGGAACGCCGATGTCCCGCGTCGACGTGGTCCAGGCGCTGCGCGACGCCGGCTGGACGGCGCTGCTCGCCTTCGGCCTGTTCCTGCCGCTGATCGGCTTCAAGGCCGTCCAGAACATGGACCGGCAGCTGGTGCTCGATACCCGTTTCGGCCTGCTCGCCGCCTTCGTCGCCATCATCGCCGGCGGGCGTCTCGCCTATTCGCTCATGATCGCACCGCTGCTGGCGCGTGCGGCGCTGCGTCCGCCCAGGCCGCCCTCGGCGCTGCGCACCGCGCTGGGGCGATGGTTCGCGCCGTTCGGGATCGGCTTCGTCATCGCCTATCCGGCCATCGTGCTGGCCATCACCGGGACCGGCGGCGCGGTCAAGTGGGTGGACAATTTCGGCATCCAGATCCTGATCTATGTGATGCTCGGCTGGGGGCTCAATATCGTGGTCGGCCTCGCCGGCCTGCTCGACCTCGGCTATGCCGCCTTCTATGCGGTCGGCGCCTATTCGTACGCGCTCATCGCCAAGAATTTCGGCCTCGGCTTCTGGGAGCTGCTGCCGCTCGCCGGCATGCTGGCCGCGCTCTGGGGCATCATGCTGGGCTTTCCGGTGCTGCGGCTGCGCGGCGATTATCTCGCCATCGTCACCCTCGCCTTCGGCGAGATCATCCGCCTGGTGCTGATCAACTGGGTGCACGTGACCAACGGCTATGCCGGCATCAGCGCGATCCCGCGCCCGACCTTCTTCGGCATTCCGTTCACCGCCGGCGACAACGGCTTTGCGGCAGTGTTCGGCCTTCCGTTCACGCCGATGTACCGCACGCTGTTTCTCTATTACGTCATCCTCGCGCTCGCGCTCCTGACCGCCTTCGTCACGCAGCGGCTGCGGCGGCTGCCGGTCGGGCGCGCCTGGGAGGCGCTGCGCGAGGACGAGATCGCCTGCCGGTCGCTCGGCATCAACACCACCAACACCAAGCTCACCGCCTTCGCGATGGGCGCCATGTTCGCCGGCTTCGCCGGATCGTTCTTCGCCGCGCGCCAAGGTTTCATCTCGCCCGAATCCTTCACCTTCCTGGAATCGGCGACCATCGTCGCCATCGTGGTGCTGGGCGGCATGGGCAGCATGCTCGGCGTCGCCATCGCGGCCATCGTCATGATCGGCGGCACCGAGATCATGCGCGAGCTCGATTTTCTCAAGCAGATCTTCGGCGAGACCTTCGATCCGACCCAGTACCGCATGCTGATCTTCGGGTTCTTCATGGTGCTGATCATGGTCTGGCGGCCGCGCGGACTGATCGTGACGCGGGCGCCGTCGGTGTTCCTGAAGGAGCGCAAGCCCGTTCCCGCCGGCCTGGTCAAGGAAGGGCGCGGATGAGCGCGCGCGACATCGTGCTGCGCGTCGAGCATCTGACCATGCGCTTCGGCGGCCTGGTGGCGGTCGAGGATCTCTCCTTTGCCGCCGCGCGCGGCGAGATCACCGCGCTGATCGGACCCAACGGCGCCGGCAAGACCACCGTGTTCAATTGCATCACCAGCTTCTACAATGCGAGCGAGGGGCGCATCGCGCTCCTGCACGGCGACGCCGCGATGTGGCGGGAGCTCGAGGCGCTGACCGAAAGCGGCACCCGGCGCCTGTTGCGGCCCGCCGGCGCGCTCTACCTGCTCGAGCGCATGCCGGAATATCTGGTCACGCAACAGGCGCGCGTCGCGCGCACGTTCCAGAACATCCGCCTGTTCTCCGGCATGACGGTGCTGGAGAACCTCCTGGTGGCGCAGCACAACGCCCTGATGCTCGCCTCCGGCTTCACGCTGTTCGGCGTGCTCGGCCTGCCGTCCTATCGGGCGGCCGAACGCGCCGCGATCGAGAAGGCCAGGCTCTGGCTCGATCGCATCGGCCTGACCGAGCGGGCGGACAGCCCCGCCGGCGACCTGCCCTACGGGGCGCAGCGGCGGCTCGAGGTCGCGCGCGCCATGTGCACCGATCCGGTGCTGCTCTGCCTCGATGAGCCCGCCGCCGGCCTCAATCCGCGCGAGAGCGCCGAGCTCAACGAGCTCTTGCTCGCCATCCGGGCCGAATTCGGCATCGCCATCCTGCTGATCGAGCACGACATGTCGGTGGTGATGAAGATTTCCGACCACATCGTCGTGCTCGATTACGGCGTCAAGATCGCCGACGGCACGCCGCAACACGTGCGCGACGACCCCGGCGTAATCGCCGCCTATCTGGGCGTCGAGGGCGAAGAGGTCGCGCGCGTCGAGGCGGAGGTCGGGCTGTGAGCGAGCCACTGCTGGCGGTGCGTGGCGTTACCGCGTTCTACGGTCACGTCATGGCGCTCAAGGGCGTCGACCTCGAGGTCCACGAGGGCGAGATCGTGACCCTGATCGGGGCCAACGGCGCCGGCAAGTCGACCCTGATGATGACGATCTTCGGCAATCCGCGCGCCCGCGACGGCTCGATCAGGTTCGCCGGCCGCGACATCGCCAGGCTGCCGACCCACGAGATCGCCCGCCTCAAGATCGCGCAGGCGCCGGAGGGCCGCCGCATTTTCGTGCGCATGACGGTGTTGGAGAATCTGCAGATGGGGGCGGCGCTCGGCGATCCCGCCAGCTTCGACGCCGATCTTGCCCGCATCTTCACGTTGTTTCCGCGCCTTCGCCAACGGCTCGACCAGCGCGGCGGCACGCTCTCGGGCGGCGAGCAGCAGATGCTGGCGATCGCACGCGCGCTGATGAGCCGGCCGCGCCTGCTGCTGCTCGACGAGCCCTCGCTCGGGCTGGCCCCGCTCATCGCCCGGCAGATCTTCGACGTCATCCGGACCCTCAACGCCCAGGAGAATCTCACCGTGTTTCTGGTGGAGCAGAACGCCTTTCATGCCCTCAAGCTGGCGCACCGCGGCTATGTGATGGTCAATGGCCTCATCACCCTTTCGGGCAGCGGTCGCGAGCTGCTGGAGCGCGACGAGATCAAGTCCGCCTATCTTGAGGGCGGCCGCCAAAAGGTTGAGCAGAAGCTCGAACCGAAAGGTTGATCGGAACCATGCCGGAGCTCTCGATCGCAGACTTTTTCTACGAGGACTCGCTCGGGGTCTTCCTGCTGGCTTCCATCCTGCTCGGCGGCGGTGCAGCTTGGCTCGCGGGCCGCGCCATCGCTGCCACCTGGCGGCCGTGGTGGCATGTGGTCTTCTACATGCTGATCCTGGGGGTCGCGATACGTTTCCTCCACTTCGCCCTGTTCGATGCTACCTTCTTGTCGCCACACTATTATTTGGTCGACACCGGGGTTTGCCTGGGGCTCGGCCTGCTCGGCTTCCGCGCGGCACGGGCAGCCCAGATGGCGACCCAATACCGCTGGCTCCATGTCCGCACCGGCGCTTTCAGCTGGGGCCGGCGGGGCGGAGAAGCCGGCGGAGAACACGCCGATTGTGGGTGACTTTTGCCGCGAAGGCGGCTTGAATTGGTTCTTACGGATAGATCGGCGGCGCAGCCGCCGCATTTTGAGGGGAGTTGGCGCGATGAGAAAGATCACAACGCTCGGCCTTGCGCTGGGTTTTGCTGCTGCGTTCGCGGGCTCGGCCGCGGCGCAAATCAAGATGGGCGTCGCTGGTCCGATCACCGGCCCCAATGCCGCGTTCGGAGCGCAGCTCAAGAACGGAGCCGATCAGGCCGTCGCCGACATCAACGCGGCCGGCGGCATTCTCGGCCAGAAGATCACGCTCGGCTACGGTGACGACGTTTCCGATCCCAAGCAGGGCGTCTCGGTCGCGAACAAGTTCGTCGGCGACGGCGTCAAGTTCGTGGTCGGGCACTTCAATTCGGGCGTCACCATGCCGTCCTCGGAGGTCTACCAGGAGAACGGCATCCTGGAGATCACGCCCTCGGCCACCAACCCGCAGATCACCGAGCGCGGAATGTGGAACATCTTCCGCACCTGCGGCCGCGACGATCAGCAGGGCGCGGTCGCGGGCGCCTATATCGCGGCGCACTTCAAGGGCAAGAAGATCGCCATCGTCCACGACAAGACCACCTACGGCCAGGGCCTCGCCGACGAGACCAAGAAGTTCATCAACGGCAAGGGCATGAAAGAGGTGCTCTACGAAGGCATCAATATCGGCGACAAGGATTTCTCCGCGCTGGTCACCAAGATCAAGGCGTCGGGCGCCGACCTCGTCTATTGGGGCGGCCTGTTCACCGAAGGCGGACTGATCGTGCGCCAGATGCGCGACCAGGGCGTCAAGGCGCCGCTCATGGGCGGCGACGGCATCACCAGCGACGAGTTCGCCTCGGTCGGCGGCCCGGGCGTGGAAGGCACGCTGATGACGTTCCCGCCCGACCCGCGCAACCGTCCGGAAGCCAAGGCGGTGGCGGCCAAGTTCCGCGCCAGCAACTTCGAGCCGGAGGCTTACACGCTCTACAGCTATGCGGCGGTGCAGATCATCAAGCAGGCGGCGGAGGCCGCCAAGTCGCTCGATCCGATGAAGGTCGCCACGCAGATGCATTCCGGGGCGAAGTACAAGACCGTGATCGGCGACATCTCCTACGACAAGAAGGGCGACATCACCCGCCTCGACTACGTGATGTATGTCTGGAAAAAGGACCCCAGCGGCAAGATCACGTATTCCGAGATCAAATAGGCGATCGCATCGGCCTCTTTACGAGGAAGCCCGCCCCGGCATACGGGGCGGGCTTTTTGTTGGAGCGCCGAGGACGACGGATCGTGCTGATCAAATCGGTCCGCGCAAGGTCCTGTCGTCGGCTCAGCCGATCTGGCCGAGCGAGGGGAAGGCTTGCAGCACCCAGTTGTTGAGCTGGGTGAAGAAGCCGGCCAGGAAGGCGATCCCGGTCAGCACCAGGAGACCGCCCATCACGCGCTCCATATGGCCGAGATGGGCACGAAAGCGCGTGAGGAAGGCCGCGAACGGCTCGACGGCGAAGGCGGCGGCGATGAACGGAAGACCAAGCCCGAGCGAATACACCGCCAACAGGCCGGCGCCCTTCGCCACCGTCGCCTCGGAGGCAGCAATCGCCAGAATGGTCGCCAGGATCGGGCCGATGCAGGGCGTCCAGCCGGCCGCGAAGGCCAGCCCCATCACATAGGCGCCCCACAGTCCGACCGGCTTCTGCATCTCCAGCCGCTTCTCCCGCTGCAGCAATCGGATCGGCGTGATGCCGAGGAAGTGCAGGCCCATCACGATGATCACGATCCCGGCCAAGGTCGCGAGCTCGTTCGAATAAAAGCGCATCAGCGCCCCGATCGCGCTCGCGCCGGCGCCCAGCGCCACGAACACGGTGGAAAAGCCGGCCACGAACAGGACGGCCGCGAGCAAGGTCTCGCGCCTGACCCGCGGCTCCGGCTCGGCCTCGGCCAAGCGCTCGAGCGACGCGCCGGCGAGATAGACCAGGTAGGGCGGCACCAGCGGCAAGACGCAGGGCGACAGAAAGCTCACCAGCCCGGCAAGCAGCGCGGCGACAATCGTGGTATTCGCGGTCATGCCGCTACATGCGATAGCGCCCGCTCGCAATGCAAGCCGGTCGCCATGCCATCGCACCGATGTGATCGGGGGGTGCGGGCAATGAAAAAGCCAGTCCCCCCGCTCGGGCCCTTGCTAGGATCGCGCGCGGCATGCGGCGCCCCTCGCCCCGCTTGCGGGGAGAGGGCAACACGGCACCTAGTTCGATCCGATCTCGGCCCGGTGAGGGGGCGGCTCCACAAGCTCAAACTCGCGGAGAGGCCCCCTCATCCCGACCTTCTCCCCGCGAGCGGGGAGAAGGAGTGCGCCCGCGATCGCAGCACTGTCACGGGGTGACACCACGACCGTTTGTGGACCCAACAGTGACAGATAATTGCGGGTACGAGGTTCAGCCGCCAATGCAGAGGACCACCATGGGTGCGCGCAATCTCATCACCGACGTTGCCGGCGTTCTGGTCGGCCATGCGCAGGATGACCGGCTGGGCTCCGGCGTCACCGCCGTCGTGTTCGCGGAGCCGGCGGTCGCCAGCATCGACGTGCGCGGCGGCGGGCCCGGCACGCGCGAGGCCGACGTGCTCGAGCCGGCCGCGACCGTCGAGCGCATCGACGGCATCGCCTTGTCGGGCGGATCGGCGTTCGGGCTGGAAGCCGGCGGTGGCATGCAGGCGTGGCTGCGCGAGCGCGGCCGCGGCTTTGCGGTCCGCAGCGCCCGGGTGCCGATCGTGCCGGGCGCGATCCTGTTCGACCTGCTCGCCGGCGGCGACAAGAACTGGGGCCGCTTCGCCCCCTACCGGGATCTCGGCTATGCGGCCGCCGAAAATGCCGCCGCCGAGTTCGCGCTCGGCAGCGCGGGAGCGGGCCTGGGCGCCACCACGCTCGACCTCAAGGGCGGCATCGGCTCGGCGGCGGCGACCACTCCCGAGGGTCTGGCGGTGGGCGCGCTCGCCGCGGTCAATGCGGCCGGCTCGGTGGTGATCGGCGGCGGACCCTGGTTCTGGGCGGCGCCGTTCGAACAGGACGGCGAGTTCGGCGGGCTCGGCCTGCCCGCCGCGATCCCTCCCGACGCGCTGCGCCATCGCACCAAGGGCAGCCAGCCGGAGAGCACCACCCTGGTGGTGGTGGCGACCGACGCGATCTTGACCAAGGGGCAGGCCAAGCGGCTTGCCGTCATGGCGCAGACCGGGCTTGCCCGCGCGATCTATCCGATCCATACGCCGCTCGACGGCGATGTCGTGTTCGCCGCCGCCACCGGGCGCAAGCCGCTCGCCGACCCCCTGCTCAGCCTATCCGAGCTTGGAACGATTGCCGCCAATGCGGTGGCCCGCGCGGTGGCGCGCGCCGTCTTCACCGCCTCGGCGCTGCCCTTCGGCGGCCCCGCCAGCTGGCAGGAGCGCTTCGCCTCGATCTTAAAGTAACGCCGCAGTGTTGCCGATTTGCGAGTATAGCCATAGTGTTGCAGCAGCCTTCTTGACTTGCAGCGGAGTTGCTTCCTTAAGTAGGGCGGCCGAATGGCTTCGGTCGAAACTTCGGGTGGGCCAAAGATGCGATTTGCAGCCGCAGCCTGCGCACTTGCCATAGTGGTCTGTGTGGCCGTTTTCGGCGCCGTGCTGGCGCAACGGGCGACCACGCCTGTCGTAGCGTCCGCGCCGACCTCTACAGCGCCTGACCCGGCAGTGCCGGCCGCGACGCCAGCGCCCGCCCCGCCCGCGAGCGCATCGACCGCGGCCGCCAAGCCAAGCCCGGCGCAGACCGTGGTCGCCACCGCGGTGCCCGCAACGCCGGCCGTGGCACCGGCACCCATGGCCGTCCAGCCGGTGGCGCCGGCAACACCGACGGCGGCACCCGCGGCTGCGCCAACCCTACCGCCGCCGGCCGCCGCCGCGCCGGTCAGCTGTCCCGGCCATCCTGACGCGCTGGGCGTTTCCCGGGTCGTCGAGATCGACACCACCGGCGGGCCCGGCTTCGGCTTCGAGCACTTCAAGCAGTACGACTTCCTGCAGCCCGGCGAGGTGGTGCTCACTTTCGACGACGGCCCTTGGCCGCACAACACGGCGGAGGTTCTCGCCGCGCTTGCCGCCAATTGCACCAAGGCGGTCTTCTTCCCGATCGGCGAGCACACGATGTGGGCGCCCGAAATCCTCAAGCAGGTGGACGCCGCCGGCCACACGATCGGCAGCCACACCTGGTCGCACAAGGATCTTTCAAAGCTGACCGCCCAGGATGCCAAGGACGAGATCGAAAAGGGCATCAGCGCGGTCGCCTGGGGTCTGGGCCATCCGGCCTCGCCCTTCTTCCGCTTTCCGGCGCTGCGCCATCCGCCCGAAATGGTCACCTATCTGGGCCAGCGCAACATCGCCATCTTCTCGACCGACATGGATTCCTTCGACTTCAAGATCCGCAAGCCCGACCAGGTCATCACCTCGGTGCTGACCAAGTTGAAGAAGTACGGCAAGGGCATTGTTCTAATGCATGATTTCCAGCGCGCGACCGCCGATGCCGCGCCCGAGCTGCTCAGGCAGCTCAAGCTCAACGGCTACCGCATCGTGTTCATGAAGGCGAAGGGACCGGTGCAGACGCTGACGGCCTACGACGACGAGATCGTCAAGAGCCTCAAGCTGCCCACGGTGACCAACCGGCCGACCTCGGACGTGGTCCACACGATCCAGTAAGAGCAGAGCGCCGACCTCAAATCAGTCGGTCGCGCCCCAGTCGCGCTGACCGTCGGGTTGGTGCGGCACCCGCAGCAGCGTGAAGCCGACCGTGGGGGCGCTATCGGGGTGAAACAGCCGCACCTTGGCGAGGTTGGTCAGCTCGCCGATGTTTTCCGGCACCGGCCCGAGACGGGTGTTCTCGGCGAGCTTGTGGAACAAGAGCACCGTCTGATCCGCATAGGCCTCGATCAGCGACATCCGCAGACCCGGCTCCGGAAAGTGACAGCCCTTGCTCCCCATCTGCTCGATATACTGATCGTCGCCCATGCCGATCGCGATCGACAATTCCTCGAGCTGGGCAAGCGTGTCGCAAACCGCCTGCCCGTTCCTGGTCTCGACGTCGTAGGCCCAGCAGGGGCCCGAAAGGCAGCCCAAGAGGGCCGCGGCAACCACGATGGCACGCATGATCACTCCTCCCCGCTCTTTCCGGCCTGCGTCTATAGATTCGGTGCGAATATAGGTTTGGTGTGAAGATCTGGTGTCGCTCTCGGGAGCGAAGCGGCCGGTTGGTTGATGGTTCGCAACGGCTGCGCGAAGGCCGAAATGCTTACAACAAACAACAGGATGACGTCAATGCAAGGCAGAGATTAAGATTTGATCAATGCTTGAAGCGCTCGGCGGCGTACGGCGCCGGATCGCAGAACGGCGTCGCCCCGGTCATCATCTCGGCCAGGAGGCGTCCGGTCGCGGGGCCGAGCGTCAGACCCCAATGGCCGTGGCCATAGGCGAGCCAGAGGCCGGGCTGCCCGGGGGCGCGGCCGACGACCGGCCGCGAATCCGCAAAGCACGGCCGGCATCCCATCCAGGGCGTTGCCTCGACCGGCTCGGCCAAGGCGAACAGCGCCCGCGCGTCCGGCAACAGGCGGTCGAGCTGGACCGGCGTCGGCGGCGCGGTGCGGGCGGCAAACTCGGCGCCGGTGGTCAGCCGGATCCCCTGCTCCATGGGGGCGAGGCAATAGCCGTTCTCGATATCGACCACCGGGCGCGTTAGCGCCGGGCGCGTGAGCGTCGCATTCCCGGCGGTGCGGAAATGCAGGTGATAGCCGCGCTTGATGCCGAGCGGCAGGTCGATGCCGAGCGGGCCGAGCAGATCGGGCGCAAACGGGCCGAGCGCCAGCACCACCTCGGACGCATCGATGGGGCCCTCCGCGGTGTCGATCCGCCAGCGCCCGTCGGCGCGGTGGAGCGAGCGGCGCATCTCCGGTCAGCACCACGCCGCCGAGCCGCGCCAGGTGCGCCGCGTAGGCCCTGGTGAGCGCCAGCGGATTGGTCACGCTGGCGGCGCCTGGCCAATGGACCGCATGCCGAAAGACCGGAGCCAGATGGGGCTCGAGCGCGCGAGCTTCCTCGCGGTCGAGCCGGCGATACGCAATGCCGAATTCCTGCGCCAGATCGAGCTCGCGTGCGGTGGCGGCGAACGCCGCGTCGCTGCGGTAAAGCTTGAGCCACCCCTCGCGGCGCAGATAGACGCCGGCACCCGCCTCCGCCTGCAGGGCCTCGTGCTCCGCCAGCGCGCGGGCAAACAGCGGGCGGATGATCCGCGCGGTCTCGACCAGCCGATCGGGGCGCGAGGCGGCGAAGAAGGCCATGAGCCACGGCGCCGCCCACGGCAGATGGCCCAGATGGTAGCTCGCTTCCGGAGCGCGCTTGAGCGCAATGCGCAAGAGCGCCCGCCAGCTCGACGGAAAGGCGGGCGGGAAGATCGTGTTGCCCTCGATGATGCCGGCATTGCCATAGGAGGTCTCCTCGCCCGGCGGCCGCCGGTCGACGAGCGCGACGCCGAGACCGCGCCGGGCGAGCTGCAGCGCGGTCGAGGTGCCGACGATGCCGGCGCCGAGCACGATCGCATCGGTGCGTGCCATGATGTCCTTGTTTCGTCCAATTTGCCCCGTTGCGGGCATCGTGTTAGGCGAGCGGCGGATTGCAAGTGGAATTGATGCGCCGCCCGCTCCTCATCGCACCCTCGATATTGGCCGCCGATTTCGCCAAGCTCGGCGAGGAGGTGCGCGCGATCGATGCCGCCGGCGCCGACTGGATCCATGTGGATGTCATGGACGGCCATTTCGTGCCCAATATCAGCATGGGGCCCGGCGTGGCCAAGGCGCTGCGGCCGCACACCAAGAAGCCCTTCGACGTGCACCTGATGATCGCGCCCTGCGATCCCTATCTCGAAGCCTTCGCCGAGGCCGGCGCCGATCACATCATCGTGCATGTGGAGGCCGGGCCCCATATCCACCGCTCGCTGCAGGCGATCCGCGCGCTCGGCAAGAAGGCGGGCGTGACCCTCAATCCCGGCACGCCGGAGAGCATGATCGAGCCGGTCATCGACCTCGTCGACCTGATCCTGGTCATGTCGGTCAATCCGGGCTTCGGCGGCCAGGCATTCATCATGAGCGCGGTCGAGAAGATCGCGCGCCTCAAGGCGCTCGCAGGCGGGCGGCCGATCGATATCGAGGTCGACGGCGGCATCACGCCCGAGACCGCGCCGTTGGTGGCGCGCGCCGGCGCCAATGTGCTGGTAGCCGGCTCGGCCGTGTTCAAGGGCGGCACGCCGGAGGCCTATCGAGCCAATATCGCGGCGCTGCGCAACGCAGCGGCGCTGGCGCGCGGGGAAGCGGCATGATCCCGCGTTACACCCGTCCCGACATGGCCGCGATCTGGGACCCGCAGACGCGCTATCGCATCTGGTTCGAGATCGAGGCGCATGCCGCCGATGCCATGGCCGAGCTCGGGATGATCCCGCAAGCGGCGGCGCGAGATGATCCGCGCCAACGCGGCCGCGACGCCAAGTTCGACATTGCCCGCATCGATGCGATCGAGCGCGAGGTCAAGCACGACGTCATCGCCTTCCTCACCCACCTGGCCGAGATCGTCGGCCCCGAGGCGCGCTTCGTGCATCAGGGCATGACCTCCTCGGACGTGCTCGACACCTGCTTCAACGTGCAGCTCAAGCGCGCCGCCGAGCTCCTGATCGGCGATGTGGACCGGCTCCTCGCCGCGCTCAAGCGCCGCGCCTTCGAGCACAAGCTTACCCCCACCATCGGCCGCTCCCACGGCATCCATGCCGAGCCCACCACCTTCGGGCTCAAGCTCGCCTTTGCGTATGCGGAATTCGCGCGCGCGCGCCGACGCCTCGTCGAGGCCCGCGAGGAGATTTCGACCGCCGCCATCTCGGGCGCGGTCGGCACCTTTGCGCAGGTCGATCCGCGCGTGGAGGAGCACGTCGCCGAGGCCATGGGGCTTCGGGTCGAGCCGGTGTCGACCCAGATCATCCCGCGCGACCGCCATGCCATGTATTTCGCGGCGCTGGGCGTCGTCGCCTCCTCGGCCGAGCGGCTGGCGACCGAGATCCGCCACCTGCAGCGCACCGAAGTGCTGGAGGCCGAGGAATTCTTCTCGGCCGGCCAGAAGGGCTCCTCCGCCATGCCGCACAAGCGCAACCCGGTGCTCTCGGAGAACGTCACCGGGCTTGCCCGCATGGTGCGCGCCTATGTGACGCCGGCGCTCGAGAACGTGGCGCTCTGGCACGAGCGCGACATCTCGCATTCCTCGGTCGAGCGCATGATCGGGCCGGACGCCACCGTCACGCTCGATTTCGCTCTGGCGCGGCTCGCCGGCATCATCGACAAGCTGGTGGTCTATCCCGACAAGATGCAGAAGAACCTCGACCTGCTGGGCGGTCTCGTCCACTCCCAGCGCGTCCTCATCGCGCTCACCCAGAAAGGCGTGGCGCGCGAGGACGCCTACCGCCTGGTGCAACGCAACGCCATGAAGGTCTGGGGCGGCGAAGGCGACTTCCTGCTCGCTGCTCACGGCCGACAAGGAGGTGCGCCAGCATCTCGACGAGGCCGAGCTCGAGGCCAATTTCGATCTCGACTATCACCTCAAGCACGTCGACACGATCTTTGCCCGCGTGTTCGGCGAGGCGGCGTTGAGGCGCTGGTCTGCGAGCGGGCGTGGCGGAAGCTCCCAACATCCTCGTCTTCGACTCCGGCCTCGGCGGCCTCACGGTCTATCGCGAGCTCACCGCAGGCGCGCCCGGATGCGCGCTATCTCTACGTCGCCGACGACGCCTTCTTTCCCTATGGAGGTCACGACGAAGAGGCGCTGATCGCCCGCCTGCTCGAGCTGATGGGCGAGCTGATCGCGAAGCAGGCGCCCGATCTTGTGATCATTGCCTGCAACACCGCCTCGACCCTGGTGCTGCCGCAACTGCGCGAACGCTTCCGGGTCCCCTTCGTCGGCACCGTGCCGGCCATCAAGCCGGCCTGCGCGGCCTCGGTCAGCAAGCGCGTCTCGGTGCTGGGGACGCAGGCGACCATCGCGCGCGAATATACCCGCGCGCTGATCCGCGACTTCGCCAACGGCGCCGATGTCACGCTGGTCGGCTCGGCGCGCTCGCGGCGCTGGCCGAGGCGAAGCTGCGCGGCGAGAACGTCGAGGATGCCGCCATCGCGGCCGAGCTTGCGCCCTGCTTCGTCGACGCCGACGGGCGGCGGACCGACACGGTGGTGCTCGCCTGCACCCATTACCCGCTGCTGCTCGACCGGCTCATCGCATTGGCGCCATGGCCGGTGCAGTTCATCGATCCAGCCCCGGCCATCGCGCGCCGGGCCCTCGACCTCATGGGGACGCGCTCAGGGCCGCCGGCCGAAGGAGCGCGCATCCTGTTCACCAGCGGTCGCCCGCCCTCGCCCGCGCTCGCCGCGGCGCTCGCCGGCTTCGGGCTCGCTGCGGCCGCGCCGGACCGCGGTTGCCGCACCGCAGTTTGACACCTTGCGGCTTTCCGCCTAGAAACCCGCCCGCGCAAGGCCGCCATAAGCCGCCTTGCGTTTCGCGACCCGTGGTTTGCGCCGGCGCTTCGGCGAGGACCTGTCGGTTCCGGCAAGTTCTTGCGAACAGGCCGGTACAGAGGAGGGCGCGATCCTCTTGAACCAGCACGAGAAAACGAGGACGCGATGACCAAGCGCCACGAGGCGAAGCACAAGATCGATCGCCGCATGGGCCAGAATATGTGGGGCCGCCCCAAGAGCCCCGTC
Organism: uncultured Alphaproteobacteria bacterium; assembly: GCA_963725185.1. GTDB lineage: Bacteria > Pseudomonadota > Alphaproteobacteria > Rhizobiales > Xanthobacteraceae > VAZQ01. Next base: position 206,088 of record CAVRXO010000004.1, on the reverse strand, counting down.
AACCGCCGCGAATATGGCCCGGGCCAGCACGGCCAGCGCCGCAAGGGCAAGCTCTCCGACTACGGCGTGCAGCTGCGCGCCAAGCAGAAGCTGCGCGGCTATTACGGCAACATCACCGAGCGCCAGTTCCGCGGCATCTACGAGGAAGCGATCCGGATGAAGGGCGATTCCGGCGCCCACCTGATCGGCCTATTGGAGCGGCGGCTGGATGCCATCGTGTACCGCGCCAAGCTGGTGCCGACCGTGTTCGCGGCCCGCCAGTTCGTCAATCACGGCCATGTCAAGGTGAACGGCCGGCGGGTCACCATTCCGAGCTACCGCCTCAACGCCGGCGACGAGGTCGAGGTCAAGGACAAGTCGAAGCAGCTGGCGCTGGTGCTGGAGGCAACCGGCCTGCCCGAGCGCGACGTGCCCGACTATATCGAGGTCAACCACACCAAGATGACGGCCAAGCTCGTGCGCATCCCGCATCTCACCGAAGTGCCCTATCCGGTGCAGATGGAGCCGCATCTCGTGGTCGAGTTCTATTCGCGGTAGCGGGCGCGGCCTTGACCGAGAGTCGACCCGCAAAGCGGGTCGGGTGGGAGTCGCGCAACAAACACTGAATTTGTTGGGAGCGGGAGACGAGACCCCCTCCCGGCGCCTTCGGCGCCACCCTCTCCCTTGCAGGGGGAGGGAAAAGGAGCGAGCGGCACTGGCGCGATTACGCCGAGGCGCCTTCCTTCACCACGCCCTTGTCCTTGAGCAGGGTCTTCAGTTCGCCGTCCTGGAACATCTCGCGCACGATATCGCAGCCACCGACGAACTCGCCCTTGACGTAGAGCTGCGGGATGGTCGGCCAGTTGGAATAGGATTTGATGCCGTTTCGCAGCTCGTCGGAATCGAGCACGTTGAGGCCCTTGTAGGTGACGCCCAGGTGATCGAGGATCTGCACGACCTGGGCGGAGAACCCGCACATGGGCGTCTGCGGGGTGCCCTTCATGAACAGAACCACGTCGTTGCTCTTGACCTCGTTGTCGATGAATTTGTCGATGCTCATGATCCTGTCCTGTGTTGTCGCGTGCTCTTGCGGCTGCCACCGGCCACCGCTTCGTATTTGATCAAGATTAGCTCGCGGGGATGCTGGTCTGCAATGCCAGGGCGTGCAGCTTGCCTCCCATCTCGGCCTTGAGCGCCTCGTAGACGATCTGGTGCTGCTGCACCCGCGACTTGCCGCGAAACGATTCGGCCACCACGGTGGCCGCATAATGATCGCCATCTCCGGCGAGATCGCGAATCGTCACCTGGGCGTCCGGGATGCGCGTCTTGATCAGGCGCTCGATCTCGTGCGCATCCATCGCCATGGGAGGGCTCTCCTCAAAGTTCCGCGCCAGGGCTCCGCATCCCCGTCACGGGCTCCCCGCCATATAGGCCGGAAACCAGGACTCGAAGGCTTGGCGCAGCTTTGCCACCAAAATGGGGCGCTCGCCCTTCGGCGTCAATGCGTCGCCGCCGGTGGTGCCGATGCGGCACAGCGGAACGCCGGCGGCGCCGGCGCGGGCGATGATCGCTTCCGCCGCCGCGGCCGGCGCGGTCACCACATAGCGGCCCTGCTCCTCGCCGAACCAGAACGCATGGGCGGCCAGCGGCGCGGGCGCGAGCTCGGCTCCGATGCCGGAAGCCATCGCCATCTCGGCGAGCGCGACCAGGAGCCCGCCGTCGGACACGTCATGCACGGCGCTGGCGAGCCCTTCGACGATCAGGGCCCGCACGAAATCGCCATGGCGCCGCTCGGCGACGAGATCGACCGGCGGCGGCGCCCCCTCCTCGCGTCCGCAGATGTCGCGCAGATAGAGCGACTGCCCGAGCCAGCCGCTCGCCTCGCCCACCAGCAGGATCGCTTCGCCGCCAGCCTTGAAGGCGAGCGTGGCGGACTTGGTGAAATCATCGAGGAGGCCGACGCCCCCGATGGTCGGGAGTCGGCAGGATCGCGCGCCCGTTGGTCTCGTTGTAGAGCGAGACATTGCCCGAAACGACCGGGAAATCGAGCGCCGCGCAGGCCTGCGCGATGCCGCGGATGCAGCCGACCAGTTGGCCCATGGTCTCCGGCCGCTCCGGATTGCCGAAATTGAGGTTGTCGGTGACCGCCAGCGGGCGCGCCCCCACCGCGTTGAGGTTGCGCCAAGCCTCCGCCACCGCCTGCTTGCCGCCCTCGACCGGATCGGCCTCGCAATAGCGCGGCGTGACGTCGGTGGTGAGCGCCAGCGCCTTCGGCCCGTCCTCGATGCGCACCACCGCCGCATCCCCGCCCGGCCGCTGCACCGTGTTGCCGAGGATCACATGGTCGTACTGCTCCCAGACCCAGCGCTTGCAGGAGAGATCGGGTGAGCCGAGCAGGGCGAGAAGCGCCTCCGCGGTCGCCAGCGGCGGCGTCACCTCGGCGGCCGTGAGGATCGGCTGCTTGCGGGTCTCCACATGAGGCCGATCGTAGATCGGCGCTTCGTCGCCGAGCTCCTTGATCGGCAGGTCGGCCATGACGGCGCCGCCGTGGCGCACGACGAAGCGCTTGCCCGCCGTGGTCTCGCCGACCACGGCGAAATCGAGCCCCCATTTGCGGAAGATCGCCTCGGCCTCTGCCTCCTTCTCGGGCTTGAGCACCATGAGCATGCGCTCCTGGCTCTCCGAGAGCATCATCTCATAGGCGCTCATGCCCTCTTCGCGGCAGGGCACGCGGTCGAGATCGAGCGTCACCCCGAGGTCGCCCTTGGCCCCCATCTCGACCGCCGAGCAGGTCAGCCCCGCGGCCCCCATGTCCTGGATGGCGATGACGCAGTCCTTGGCCATGATCTCCAGGCAGGCTTCGAGCAGGAGCTTCTCGGAGAACGGATCACCCACCTGCACGGTCGGGCGTTTCTCCTGCGAATCCTCGCCGAACTCGGCCGATGCCATGCTGGCGCCGTGGATGCCGTCGCGGCCGGTCTTGGAGCCGAGATAGACGATCGGCATGCCGACCCCGGTGGCCTTGGCATAGAAGATCTTGTCCGCATCGGCGAGGCCGACCGCCATGGCGTTGACCAGGCAATTGCCGTCATAGCGGCGGTGAAAGCCGACCGAGCCGCCCACCGTCGGCACCCCGAAGGAATTGCCGTAGCCGCCGATGCCGGCCACCACGCCGGCAACCAGGGCCCTGGTCCGCGGATGCGCCGGATCGCCGAAGCGCAGGAAATCGAGGCAGGCGATCGGGCGCGCCCCCATGGTGAAGACGTCGCGCAGAATGCCGCCGACCCCGGTGGTGGCGCCCTGGTAGGGCTCGATGAAGCTTGGATGGTTGTGGCTCTCCATCTTGAACACCACCGCCAGGCCGTCGCCGATATCGATGACACCGGCGTTCTCGCCCGGGCCCTGGATTACCCAGGGCGCCTTGGTGGGCAAGGTCCGCAGGTGGATCTTCGAGGACTTGTACGAGCAGTGCTCGTTCCACATGGCCGAGAAGATGCCGAGCTCGGTGAAGGTCGGCGGGCGCCCGATCAGATCGAGGAGCCGCTGGTACTCCTCCGGCTTGAGGCCGTGCTCGGCAACCAGCTCCGGGGTGATTTTGGGCTCGTTTCGGGTCACGGGCTGGTCTTAGCGTGCCAAGTTCTGGTGCGCTAGTGTTGTGGCTCCAAAGGCACATCCGCTCAGCGTGTCACGCCCCGCGAAGCGCAGGGCTATCGCATATGCCGAAACCCGCCGCACTCTCGGGGATGAGCAACCGGCAACATGGGTAACACTTCTGACCGGGGACACCTCCCCCTGAAAGGGGGAGGTCGGATCGCGCAGCGATCCGGGTGGGGGTCCCGCCACAAACTCTGAATCTGTTGGGAGGCGAGACCCCCACCCGGCGCCGGAGCCTGTCATCGGGCCGGCCAAAGGCCGGACCCGTTGGGCGCCACCCTCCCCCTTTCAGGGGGAGGGAATTGGCACCGCTGTGCCAAACAACAAAATTCAAATGCGGTTGTCCTGCGCGAAGGCGTTCACGCCGCCTGCTTGAAGTGGTCCGCCAGACCGGCGAACAATCCGCGGCCGTCGGTCACGCCCAGCGCCGCCTCCACGTGATTCTCCGGATGCGGCATGGTGCCGAGCACATTGCCGCGCTCGTTCAGGATGCCGGCAATGGCGTTGGTGGCGCCGTTGACGTTCCAGGCCGGATCGCGCTCGCCGGTCGGCGCCACATACCGCAACAGCACCCTGCCCTCGCCCTCCAGCCGTGCGATGGTCTCGCCGTCGGCGATATAATTGCCTTCGCCATGGGCAATCGGTACGCGGATGACCTGGCCGGCATTGTAGCCGCGGGTGAACGGGCTGTCGGAGCGCTCGACCTTCAGATAGACGTCGCGGCAGATGAACTTGAGCGCGGCATTGCGCATGAGCACGCCCGGCAGCAGCCCGGCCTCGCACAGGATCTGGAAGCCGTTGCAGACGCCGAGCACCAGCCCGCCGCGGCCGGCGAAGCGGCGCACCGCGTCCATGATCGGCGCGCGCGCCGCGATCGCGCCGCAGCGCAGATAGTCGCCGTAGCTGAAGCCGCCCGGCACCACGACGAGATCGGTCCCCGCCGGCAGCTCCGCCTCCGCATGCCAGACCATGGCCGGCTCGCGCCCCGAGATGAGCCGCAAGGCCCGCGCCATGTCCCGCTCGCGATTGATGCCGGGGAAAACGAGGACAGCCGATCGCATCAGATTCCGTTTCGTCAGATTCCGTTTTGTCCGGGCTTCATCCGGTCACCTCGACGCGATAATTCTCGATCACCGTGTTGGCGAGGAGCTTGTCGGCGGCCTCCTTGAGCAGCGCTTCGGCCTGCCTGCGATCGCCGCCTTCGAGCTCGATGTCGAACACCTTGCCCTGACGCACGCTGGCCACGCCCGGAACGCCGAGCGAGCGCAGCGCACCCTCGATCGCCTTGCCTTGCGGATCGAGGATGCCGGATTTCAAGGTGACGGTGACGCGCGCCTTCATCTTAAGGTCAGCTCTTGACCAGAACCGGCCCGCTCCCCTGCGGGCGCTCGTTCTCGCTCATGATGCCGAGCCGCTTGGCGACCTCCGTATAGGCCTCCAGGAGCCCGCCGAGATCGCGCCGGAAGCGATCCTTGTCGAGCTTCTCGTTCGACTTGATGTCCCACAGCCGGCACGAATCGGGCGAGATCTCGTCCGCCACCACGATCCGCATCATGTCGTTCTCCCAAAGCCTGCCGGTCTCCATCTTGAAGTCGACCAGGCGGATGCCGACGCCGAGGAACAGCCCGGAGAGGAAATCGTTGACGCGGATGGCGAGCGCCATGATGTCGTCGATCTCCTGCGGCGTGGCCCAGCCGAAGGCGGTGATGTGCTCCTCCGACACCATCGGATCGTTGAGCGCGTCGTTCTTGTAGTAGAACTCGATGATCGAGCGCGGCAGCTGCGTGCCCTCCTCGATGCCGAGGCGCTGCGACAGCGAGCCGGCCGCAACGTTGCGCACCACCACTCCGAGCGGGATGATCTCGACCTCGCGAATCAGCTGCTCGCGCATGTTGAGGCGACGGAGGAAATGCGTCGGCACTCCGATGTCGTTGAGGTGCTGGAAGACGTATTCGGAGATCCGGTTGTTCAGGACGCCCTTGCCTTCGATGATCTCGTGCTTCTTCGAGTTGAAGGCGGTCGCGTCGTCCTTGAAGTGCTGGATCAGGGTTCCCGGCTCCGGCCCTTCGAAAAGGACCTTGGCCTTGCCTTCGTAGATGCGGCGACGGCGGCTCATCGGGGTGTACCGTGGTTTGTGAAAGTCCATCTGGGTGCCGTGGCTCCGTGTGGGTTCGATTGTCCGCGGCGGTGACGCGTTCCAATGACGGCAACGTAGTGACGCGGCCACCTTCGCAAACTAGCCGATCACGCTGCGAAGCACAATCGAAAGGCTGGACACCGTTACCGCGCGGCGGCGGGCGCGAATCGCCTTTGCCGCGATGTTGCCTTGATCCTCGCACCCCGTTATGCAAGGCGGCCGCGACGTCGCGATGCTCGCCGGGACCTGCACGGCTATATGGAGGCTGCAGCACGCTGCAGCAAGGCAACGCTGCGTCATGGAGCGCGTAAGTGTCATGGAGCGCGTAAGTGTCATGGAGCGCGTAAGTGTCATGGAGCGCGTAAGTGTCATGGAGCGCGTAAGTGTCATGGAGCGCGTAAGTGGAGCGCCTACTTGGAGCGCGCACGCGGGCTGCGTATGTATGTATGGAGCGCTTACGTACAAATGGAGCGCGGGAGCGAGGCTGCTGACCCAAGGCGAAAAGGCCTGTTAGCACCGTCGAAACCATAGTGCGCGAGCGAATTCAGGACTATGAGATGTCCCGCGCCGCAAGCGCCGGAAACCGCGGGGCAAATGTCACGAGGATTGCCATGACCACCTTCGACAAGCGTGAGGAAGGCTTCGAGAAGCAATTTGCCCATGACGAGGAGCTCAAGTTCAAGGCCACCGCGCGCCGCAACAAGCTGCTCGGCCTGTGGGCGGCGGAGAAGCTCGGGCTCGCCGGGCCGGAGGCGGAAGCCTATGCCAACGCGCTCGTGGTCGCGGATCTCGAATCGACCGGCAACCACGACATATTCGGCAGGATCCGCACCGATTTCGATGCCAAGGGCGTGGCCCTGTCCGACCACCAGATTCGCCGCACCATCGACGAGCTGACCGCGCGCGCGATCAACGACATCAAGGCCCGCGGCTGAGCCGTGCAAGCCGCGCAGAAAGGCGCTTCCCGAGCATGACCGCATCGACATCCTTCTCGCTCGCCCGGCGGCTGCGCGCCGGCGAGACGGTCTATTCAGGCTGGTGCGGCCTCGCCGCGCCGCTCCTCGCCGAGGTGATCGGGCGCGAAGGCTTCGGCGCCGTCACCATCGACATGCAGCACGGCCTGTGGGACATCACGCAGGTCGTGGGCGCGATCGCGTCGATCCGGCAAGGCGGCGCCGCCCCCGTGGTGCGGGTTCCGCTCTCGGATTTCCCCACCGCCAGCCGCGCGCTTGATTTCGGCGCCGAGGGCATCATCTCGCCGATGATCAATACGCCGGCGGACGCGCGCGCCTTCGTGGCCGCCACCAAATATCCGCCGATCGGCGAGCGCAGCTGGGGCCCGCATCGGGCCACCATGCTGGCCGGGCTCGCGGACCAGAAGGTCTATCTCAACGAGGGCAACGACCTCACCTTCACGCTCGCCATGATCGAGACCCGCGCCGCGCTCGACAATGTCACGGACATCGCGGCGATGCGCGGCATCGACGGCTTGTTCCTCGGGCCGTCCGATCTCTCGATCGCGCTGTCGCAGGGAGCCACGCTCGATCCAATGTCGCCCGACGTCGATCGCGAGCTCGAGCGGATCGCGCAGGCGGCGCGCCAGGCCGGCAAGATTCTGGGCGCCTATTGCCACACCGCCGAACGGGCGGTGACGCTCGCCAAGCGCGGCGTCCGCTTCCTCGCGGTCGGCAGCGACCTCGGCTTCCTGCGCGCCGGCGCCGCCGCCGCACTCAAGACGCTCAAGGGGTGAGGCTGCGGCATCGCCCTCATCCGCTCATTCCCGCGGACGAGCCTGTGAAGGAATTTGCCACATCCGCTCATTCCCGCGGACGCGGGAATCCAGACTTTGTCGAATCGCACGAACGTTCAGTGGGGCAAAGGCTGGTTCCCCGCGTCCGCGGGGATGAGCGGGTGGAGGGCCTCGTGTCCTTCGGCAGATCTTTTCACACGTTCTACGCTTCAAGCTCGGCGGCGAGGCGGTCGAGAACGCCGGCGAGGTCTTGCTCGATCTGCGCGGCGGGGACCGCGATGATGCGGTAGCCGCGCTCTTGCAGCCAGGCGATGCGTTGCGCGCGCGCGGCGGCGGCTGGCGCGCTCTCCGCGCCGGGCACCATGTCGATGACAACGCGCAGCCCAAACGAGACGAAATCGTTGATGTGCTGGCCGATCGGAATCTGCCGCTTGAAGCCGCGCCCGGCAAAGCGGCGGTCGTTGGTGAGCGCGCTCCACAGCGCGCGCTCGGCGTCGGTGGGGTTGCGGCGCAGGAGCCGCGCCAGGCCGCGCACCGGCCCGCGCTCGTTGGGGACACGGCCCTCGCCGTGCTCGGCCAGCAAGGTGCGCAGCATCGCGGCTTCGGCGCCGTCGAGGACGCCGCCGCGCGCCGGCCCCTTGCGGCCCTGCGCGATGGCGGTGACTATGCCGTGCAAGGTCTGGACGTCCTGCTGGGTCGGTCCCATGCGGGCAAAGATATTGTGCAGGTTGACCAGCATGGTGGCGCGCTTCTCCGGCGGCCGGAAGTATTCGACCCGGTCCAGCTCCTGCTCGAGGGCGGAGAAGAAGGCGAACAGCTGCTCTTTGCCGGCCGGGGCCGACTTCGTCGGCATGGCGAAGGGAAGCTCACCGCCGGAGACGAGCTTGAACCATTCGTAGGCCATCAGCGCCACCGCCTGCGCCAGATTGAGCGAAGCGAAGGCCGGATTGACCGGAAAGGTCACGATGCGGTCGGCGAGCGCCACCTCGTGGTTTTCGAGCCCATAGCGCTCCCGCCCGAACAGCACGGCGACGTTCTCTCCGCTCACGCCGTGCTCCGCCATATGCACGGCGGCCTCGCGCACCGCGGCTTCGGGAGCGAGCACCGGCTTGGCCTGGTCGTGGGCGCGCGCCGTGGTGGCGAGCACCAAGGTGCAGTCCGCGATCGCCGCCTCGGCGCTCGGGTAAAGCGCCGCCTCGTCGAGAATGCGGTCGGCGCCGGAGGCCGAGCGGCGGGCCTGCAAGTTGGGCCAGCCGTCGCGCGGCTTGATGAGCCGCAACCGCTGGAGCCCGAAATTGGCCATGACGCGCGCCGCCGCGCCGATATTCTCGCCCAGTTGCGGCTCGACCAGAACCACGATCGGGCCCACGCGCTCGCTCCAGGGCTTGGTCCTGTCGGTTCCGGAGCCGGGCATCGGTCCTTGCTTGCCATTCCCACGTGCCGCGCTGGCGGCAGGCGCGGCCTCCATAACCACGAAAAGCGAGGTACTGGAAAGGCCTAATCCACCAAGGGCCCAAAGCCCATTTTCCCGGCTTTCTCGCCACGGCGTCGGGTGCTATAGGGCGCGCGCCGTATTCCCGTCAGCCGGATTCCCGGTTGGCGGTCTCCGCACCGAGAACAATTCATTTGGAGCCCGCGGGCGAAGCCATTCCCTGGGCCCATCAATGGTCAGTTTCCGGTCGGCCCCAAACCGCATGGCGACCAGAGGTGCTAGCATGTCAAATCTCGAAATCATGTGGACAAAGGTCGATGAAGCCCCCGCGCTCGCGACCTTTTCCCTGCTGCCGATCGTCGAAGCCTTCGTGGGCGCGGCGGGCGTGTCCGTGGAGCTGAAGGACATCTCGCTGGCCGGCCGCATCCTCGCCAATTTCCCCGAGAAGCTGACCCCTGCGCAACGGATCAACGACGAACTCACCGAGCTCGGCGAGCTCGCGACGCGGCCGGAGGCGAACATCATCAAGCTGCCCAACATCTCCGCCTCGATCCCGCAGCTCAAGGCCGCGATCAAGGAGCTGCAAGGCAAGGGCTACGACGTTCCGGACTATCCGGACAATCCTGCGACGGAAGCCGAAAAGGAGATCAAGTCCCGCTATGGCAAGGTGTTCGGCAGCGTCGTCAATCCGGTATTGCGCGAAGGCAATTCCGACCGCCGCGCCGCCGGTGCCGTGAAGCAATACGCCCGCAACAATCCGCACAAGATGGGCGCCTGGAGTGCCAACTCCAAATCGCATGTGGCCTACATGTCGGGCGGCGATTACTTCGGCTCGGAAATCTCGACCACCGTGCCGTCGGCGACCAACGCACGCATCGAGCTGGTCGGCGCCGACGGCGCCGTCACGGTGCTGAAGGCGAAGACGCCGATCGAGGCCGGCGAAATCATCGATGCGGCGGTGATGGGCCGCAAGGCGTTGCGCGCCTTCTTTGCCGAGCAGATCGACGACGCCAAGAAGGAAGGCGTGCTGTTCTCACTGCAGGTGAAGGCGACCATGATGAAGATCGCCGATCCCATCGTGTTCGGCCACGCCGTTTCCGTCTACTTCGCCGATGTGATCGAAAAGCACGCCGCCACGCTGAAACGTCTTGGCGTCAATCTCAACAACGGCTTCGGCGATCTCTTGACGAAGATCGAGACGTTGCCGGCGGCTGAAAAAGAAGCGATCAAGGCCGACATCAAGGCCGAGTACGCGAAACGACCGGGCCTCGCCATGGTCAATTCCGACAAGGGGATCACCGGCCTGGACGTGCCCAGCGACGTCATCATCGACGCTTCGATACCGGCGATGATCCGCGAGTCCGGCCGCATGTGGGGCCCGGACGGCAAGCTGCACGACGTCATCGCCGCGATCCCGGACCGTAGCTACGCCAGGATGTATCAGGCGGTCATCGACGACTGCAAGGCCCACGGCGCGTTCGATCCCAAGACCATGGGCTCTGTTCCCAACGTCGGGTTGATGGCGCAGAAAGCCGAGGAATACGGCTCGCACGACAAGACCTTCGAAGTTCCCGCAAAGGGCACGATTCGCGTCGTCGCCGATGACGGCAAGGTGCTGCTGGAGCGTCCGGTCGAGACCGGCGACATCTTCCGCATGTGCGAGCTCAGGGACGCGCCGATCCGGGACTGGGTCAAGCTCGGTGTGCGCCGCGCGCGCCTCACCGACACCCCGGCGGTGTTCTGGCTCGACGCCAAGCGGGCGCATGACGCGCAGGTCATCGCCAAGGTCGAGAAGTACCTGAAGGATCAAGACACCGCGGGGCTCGACATTCGCATTCTGCCGCCGGTCGAAGCGATCAAGTTCTCGCTCGAGCGCATTCGCAAGGGACAGGACACGATCTCGGTCACCGGCAACGTGCTGCGCGATTATCTGACCGACCTGTTTCCGATCATGGAGCTCGGCACCTCGGCCAAGATGCTGTCGATCGTTCCGCTGCTGGCGGGCGGCGGTCTTTTCGAGACCGGGGCCGGCGGCTCGGCGCCCAAGCACGTGGAGCAGTTCCAAGAAGAGGACTATCTGCGCTGGGATTCGCTCGGCGAGTTTCTCGCGCTCGGCGCGTCGATCGAGCACCTGGCGCAGACCTACAAGAACGCCAAGGCGCAGGTTCTCGCCGAGACGCTCGACACGGCCATCGGCAAGATCCTCGAGTTCAACCGCTCGCCGGCGCGCAAGGTCGGCGAGCTCGACAATCGCGGCACCCATTTCTACCTCGCCCTGTACTGGGCTCAGGCGCTGGCCGCGCAGACCAAGGACGCGGAGCTGCAAGCCCGCTTCAAACCGCTGGCCGAGACGCTCGGTAAGAACGAGGCGAAGATCAATGGCGAGCTGATCGGCGCGCAAGGCAAGCCGGTCGACATCGGCGGCTACTACCTGCCCGATCCCGCCAAGACGTCGGCCGCGATGCGGCCGAGCGCCACGCTGAACGCCGCGATCGCCGGGCTCTGACGGGATCGCGGCTCCATGGCCAAGATCAAGGTCAAAAATCCGGTGGTCGATCTCGACGGCGACGAGATGACCCGCATCATCTGGAAGCTGATCAAGGCCAAGCTGATCCATCCCTATCTCGACATCGACCTCCTCTACTACGACCTCGGCATCGAGAAGCGCGACGAGACCCGCGATCAGATCACCATCGACGCGGCCGAGGCGATCAAGAAGGTCGGGGTCGGGGTCAAATGCGCCACCATCACGCCGGACGCCGGGCGGGTGAAGGAATTCAACCTCAAGGAGATGTACCGCTCGCCCAACGGCACCATCCGCAACATCCTGGGCGGCACCATCTTCCGCGAGCCGATCATCTGCAAGAACGTGCCGCGGCTGGTGCCGGGCTGGACCAAGCCCATCATCATCGGCCGCCACGCCTATGGGGACCAATACCGGGCGACCGATTTCCTGGTGCCGGGCAAGGGCAAGCTGACGCTGACCTTCGTGGGCGAGCACGGCAGCAAGATCGAGCGCGAGGTGTTCAGCTTTCCGGGCAGCGGCGTCGCCATGGCGATGTACAATCTCGACGACTCGATCCGCGATTTCGCCCGCGCCTCGCTCAATTTCGGGCTCAGCCGCGGCTACCCGGTCTATCTCTCGACCAAGAACACGATCATCAAGGTCTACGACGGCCGCTTCAAGGACATCTTCGACGAGATCTACGCCAGGGAGTTCAAGGCCGAGTTCGAGAAGAAGAACATCTTCTACGAGCACCGGCTGATCGACGACATGGTGGCGTCGGCGTTGAAGTGGTCGGGTGGCTATGTCTGGGCGTGCAAGAACTACGACGGCGACGTGCAGTCGGACACGGTCGCGCAAGGCTACGGCTCGCTCGGATTGATGACCTCGGTGCTGTTGACGCCGGACGGCAAGACGGTCGAGGCGGAGGCGGCCCATGGCACGGTGACGCGCCATTACCGCGAATATCAGAAGGGCCGCGAGACCTCGACCAACTCCGTCGCCTCGATCTTCGCCTGGACGCGCGGGCTCGCCCACCGCGCCAAGCTCGACGACAATGCCGAGCTGGCGAAATTCGCCGGCACGCTCGAGCGCGTCACCGTCGGCACGGTGGAGGCCGGCTTCATGACCAAGGACCTGGCGCTCCTGGTCGGCCCCGACCAGAAGTGGCTTTCCACCACCGGCTTCCTCGACAAGGTGGACGCAAACCTCAAAGCCGCGATGGCGTAGGGCGCAATCGCTTTATTGCGCCGCTTTGGCGAGCCCAATGGCATTGCGTTTTGGCGAGGCTCACGGCGCAATAAAGCGATTGCGAGCTAGTCGGCCCCGACCAGAAGTGGGCTTTCCACCACCGGCTTCCTCGACAAGGTGGACGCAAACCTCAAGGCCGCAATGGCGTAGGGCGCAATCGCTTTATTGCGCCGCTTGGCGAACCCAATGGCACTGCGTTTTGGCGAGGCTCACGGCGCAATAAAGCGATTGCGCCCTACGCGCTGAGTGCTGCGGCGATGGCGGCGAGGGCGGCTTCGGCTTGCGCCCCGTCGGGGCCGCCGGCCTGGGCCATGTCGGGGCGGCCGCCGCCGCCCTTGCCGCCGAGTGCTTCGGCGCCCCTGCGCACCAGGTCCACGGCGCTGAAGCGCGCCGTCAGATCGGGGGTGACACCGACCACGACGCCGGCCTTGCCGTCCTCCGTGACGCCCACGATCGCCACCACGCCCGAGCCGAGCTGCTTCTTGCCGGCATCGGCAAGGCTGCGCAGGTCCTTGAGCTCGATGCCCTCGACCGCGCGCGCCAACAGCTTCACGTCGCCGACGGTGCGCACCCCGTCGGCGCCATCGGCCTTGGCGCCGCCCCCCATGGCGAGCTTCTTCCTGGCCTCGGACAGCTCGCGCTCGAGGCGCTTGCGCTCATCGAGCACTTGCGCCAACCGGCCCGGCAGCTCCTCGAGCGGGGCCTTGAGCTCGGCCGCCGCGGCCTTGGCCAGTTGCGCCACGCGATTGGCGGACTTGCGCGCCGCGGTGCCGGTGAGCGCCTCCAGCCGCCGCACGCCGGCCGCCACGCCGGCCTCGCCGACGATGGAGATGAGCCCGATATCGCCGGTGCGCCGCACATGGGTGCCGCCGCACAGCTCGACCGACCAGCCCAGGGCGTTGCCGGAATCGCCCATGGCGACCACCCGCACCTCGTCGCCGTATTTCTCGCCGAACAGCGCGCGGGCGCCGGAAGCGATGGCGTCGTCCACCGCCATCAGGCGGGTCGTCACGGCTGAGTTCTGCAACACGATGTCGTTGGCCAGATCCTCGACCCGCTCGATCTCGGCCGGGGTCATCGGCTTGTGGTGCGAGAAGTCGAAGCGCAGCCGGTCCGGCGCCACCAACGAGCCCTTCTGCGCCACGTGGTCGCCCAGCACCTGGCGCAGCGCCTCGTGCAGCAGATGGGTGGCCGAGTGGTTCTGCGCGGATGGCGGAGCGGCGTCCGTGGTCGACCTCGAGCACCAAAGCGGCGCCGAGCGCGAGCGTGCCCTCCTCCATGACGCCCGAATGGACCAGGACATCGCCGGCCTTCTTCTGGGTATCGGTGACGCGGAAGCGCACGCCGTCCGCGCGTCATGACGCCGGTATCGCCGACCTGGCCGCCGGATTCCCCGTAGAACGGCGTCTGGTTGAGAACGACGCTGCCGGTCTCGCCGGCCTTGAGCGCGGCAACCTCCCGGCCCTCGCGCACCAGCGCCGCCACCACGCCTTCGGCGCGCTCGGTCTCGTAGCCGAGAAACTCGGTCGCGCCGGTCTTCTCGCGCACCGCAAACCAGACCGTCTCGGTCGCCGCCTCGCCCGAGCCCGCCCAGGAGGCGCGCGCCTTCTCGCGCTGGCGCTCCATGGCGTCGGTGAAGGCCGCGATATCGACGCCGATGCCGCGCGCGCGCAGCGCATCCTGCGGTGAGATCGAGCGGAAAGCCGTAGGTGTCGTAGAGCGTGAAAGCGATCACGCCATCGAACATGTCGCCCTTCTTGAGCGTCCTGCTCGCATCGTCGAGGATCGCAAGGCCGCGCTCCAGCGTGTGGCGGAAGCGGGTCTCCTCGAGCCTGAGCGTCTCGGTGATGAGCGCATCGGCGCGATGCAGCTCCGGATAGGCCTGGCCCATCTCGCGCACCAGCACCGGCACCAGCCGCCACATCAGCGGCTCCTTGGCGCCGAGCAATTCGACGTGGCGCATGGCGCGGCGCATGATGCGGCGCAGCACGTAGCCGCGCCCCTCGTTGGAAGGCAGCACCCCGTCGGCGATCAGGAACGCCGAGGCGCGCAGATGATCGGCGATGACGCGGTGCGAGTTCTTCTGCAGGCCATGCGGATCGACGCCGGTCAGGTTGGCGACGCTCGCGGATCAGCGCTTGAAACAGGTCGATCTCGTAATTGTTGGTGACGCCCTGCAGGATGGCGGTGATGCGCTCCAGCCCCATGCCGGTGTCGATCGAGGGCCGCGGCAGCTCGATGCGGGTCTTCTCGTCGACCTGCTCGTACTGCATGAAGACGAGATTCCAGAACTCGAGAAACCGGTCGCCATCCTCGTCCAGCGATCCGGGCGGGCCGCCCACCACCGACGGCGCCTTGATCGTAGAAGATCTCCGAGCAATAGCCGCACGGACCAAGCGGCCCCATCGCCCACAGATTGTCGGCGTGGCCGACGATGCGGGCCTCGGGCAGGTCCGGCGATCTTCCGCCAGAGCCGGCGCGCGCTCTCGTCGGAGGGATGCACCGTCACCCACAGCCGTTCCTTGGCCAGGCCGAATTCCTTGGTGACCAGGTTCCAGGCGAGCTCGATGGCGTGGTCCTTGAAATAATCGCCGAACGAGAAATTGCCGAGCATCTCGAAGAAGGTGTGGTGGCGCGCCGTATAGCCGACATTGTCGAGGTCGTTGTGCTTGCCGCCGGCGCGCACGCATTTCTGCGCCGTCACGGCCCGCACATAGGGGCGCCTCTCGAGCCCGGTGAAGACGTTCTTGAACTGCACCATGCCGGCATTGGTGAACATCAGGGTCGGATCGTTGCGCGGCACCAGCGGCGACGACGGCACGATGGTGTGGCCGTTGCGCGCAAAGTATTCGAGGAAGCTCGACCTGATCTCGTTGACGCCGCTCATCTTCAGACAACTCACTTGACCATGCGGCGCCGCGCGGCCGCATATGCGCTTCTCATCTAGGCAACCGGAAGGTCCGCTGCCACGGACATGGCAGGCCGGCCGTTTGGCGCTTCGCCAGTTTGTGGTTCAGCCCCCGGCCCTAACCACCCGGCCGACTTACGCTTTCTGCGTCGCGTGGTTTTACCGGCGCAGCCTGTCCCTGTCCAGGAAGCGCGCGCGCCTGGCAAGTGGGCGAGGAGCCGGGTGCCATGACCTTAAACGAAGACGCCTGTCCCGGCCTTTGAGCCGGGACAAGGGCGGGCGACCGCGGTCAATGGGCACCGAATTGGCCGGGAGGCAGGCGGCCATCCGGCGGGGAGCGTGGCCCCGCAGAGAGCTTGTTGGGTCAGCCGGGCCAAGATCGATGCGCCCAGCGCACCGATCTTCGGCCAAAGTTTAACTGCGCGCGCCCCGCGGTCCTGATCCTAGGCTTCCGCCTCGTCGCTATCGTCGCCTTCCTCCTCGCCGGCCAGGATCTTCTCGGCGATCAGGCCGGAATTCTGCCGGACCGCCGCCTCGATGCGGTTGGCGATATCGGGATTGGCCTTGAGGAAGGTCTTGGCGTTCTCGCGGCCCTGGCCGATGCGCTGGCTGTCATAGGAGAACCAGGCGCCCGATTTCTCCACCACGCCGGCCTTGACCCCGAGATCGACCAACTCGCCGGTCTTGGAAATGCCCGACGCCATACATGATGTCGAACTCGACCTGCTTGAACGGCGGCGCGAGCTTGTTCTTGACCACCTTGACGCGGGTCTGGTTGCCGACCACCTCCTCGCGATCCTTGATGGCGCCGATGCGGCGGATGTCGAGCCGCACCGAGGCATAGAACTTCAGCGCATGGCCGCCGGTGGTGGTCTCCGGGCTGCCGATACATCACGCCGATCTTCATGCGGATCTGGTTGATGAAGATCACCATCGTGTTGGAGCGGTTGATCGAGGCGGTGAGCTTGCGCAGCGCCTGGCTCATCAGCCGCGCCTGCAGGCCGGGCTGGCTGTCGCCCATCTCGCCTTCGAGCTCGGCGCGCGGCACCAGCGCCGCGACCGAATCGATCACCAGCACGTCGACGGCGCCGGAGCGCACCAGCGTGTCGGCAGATCTCCAGCGCCTGCTCGCCGGTATCGGGCTGCGAGATCAGGAGATCGTCGACGTTGACGCCGAGCTTGCGGGCATAGATCGGATCGAGCGCGTGCTCGGCGTCGATGAAGGCGCAGGTGCCGCCCTTCTTCTGCGCCTCGGCCACGCAATGCAGCGCCAGCGTGGTCTTGCCCGAGGATTCCGGGCCGTAGATCTCGACCACCCGGCCGCGCGGCAGCCCGCCGATGCCGAGCGCGATATCGAGGCCGAGCGAGCCGGTGGAGACCACGTCCACATCGAGGTTCTTGTCGCTCTTGCCCAGCCGCATGATCGAGCCCTTGCCGAAATTGCGCTCGATCTGGGAGAGCGCGGCATCAAGGGCTTTCGACTTGTCCATGGATGAACCTTCAACGAGACGAAGTGCAGCGGCAGTTTGTGACTGGGCCATCGCGCCCCTCCTTATGACCAGGATTCGCCGGACCGACAATGCAAGCGGCGGCCCTCGACGAGAAAGAGCAGTGTACACCTTTTGTTCCAGGTTCGCAATATGTTCTTTTTGGAAAAGCGGTACTGGCCCCTTTCCAAGGGGCCAGTACCGGAAAAGCGGGTTCTGGCCGGGTTCAAGGCGCCCGCTGGCTGGATTTGGGATCGGCGCTCCGGCACTGACCCCTTTCCGAGGCCGCTGGTCCCGTTTGAAATTGGGGGTGGCCCTTTTCAAAGACTTGCTCACGAATAATTTCGACGCTTAAATCCGGATACCGCTGGCCCATGAAAGACGGCAGCGATAGGGGCGGCTCTCCTCCCGCCCGATTTCACAGGGGGTTAATGCCATGCCGATACGTCAGTATCTCAAAGACGACGCGGTATTCGATCCGGACGCTATCAAAGCCATGTCCGACGCTCTGGAGCGAGCCTGTCACGTACTCAATGTCAACGGCCAGCTCCGCGATCGCCAAGTCATCGCAGCCCGCATCATCGACCTAGCACGCAATGGGACGATCGACGCCGAGGCCTTGAGCGAGCGCGTCGTACAGGAAACAAAGGCCCTACGCTCACTTTGAGCACAAGAGGCCGCCTTGATCGGCGGCCTCGTCATCTTCGCGCAACGCGGCACAATTAACTATTTGTTCATGTTGGGCCAGCGTAAGGTGATTTATCGGGAGGGACCGCTTTTTAGTTGTAGTGGTGCCCAAATGATTGATCCAGCAGAATGCAGGGACCGGGCAAGGGACTGCGCTGACCAAGCTCGAACGCAAACCACCCAGAACTTGAGGTCCGTATATTCCAATATGGCGCGATGCTGGGCCACGCTTGCTAATCAAATCGAACGGCAGATCGAGGCACAAGCAAGCCGCGACAAGGACTAAGGCCGCCTCAGCCGCCGGCCTCGTCACATCGGATTCCCACTCTCATCCAAGAACGCAAGGGCGGGCGTTTGGTCGCATCGCGGGTGAATGGCACGAGACTCACGGCGCCATGCCCACGTTGTTGCGAGCAAGAAAACAAATAAGCCGCCTGGAGCGGCGGCCTCGTCACAGGCCTTTGCCGTTGTAGAAGTGCTCTATCGTCGGCCCAGAAAAAAGCCCCAGCAGGGATGCTGGGGCTTTGTCGCCAGGTCGCTTCGTCCTGGGCAAAGAGCTTTACTTGGTCTTGTGCGCCGGGGCCTGCACGTAGCCATACGCATTGGCGCCGCCGTGGGCGCGCAAGGACCGGTGGAAGGCCGGATTGACGCCATCGGTGACGACGCCGCCGGCGCCCAACTCACGATAGCCGCCGGTCGTATCATTCTCATTGGCCGCCAGCGCGACAGAAGCAGCCCCGATGGTGAGGGCGGTCGCGAGTGCAATCTTGGTCAACATTTTTTATCTCCATGGCTGTGTCAGTAACAGCGCGTGATATGGCGGTGTTTGACGATCAAGATAAGGGTCCAATGCCGTAATCATTTGGATGGAAACTGTAGTCTTCTCGTAAAATCGGCCCACATTACAAAGTTGTATAGTCAATGCGCCCCGCGTTGCTCTTGGCGACGCTGATTCCGCCGGCGACGCGGCCCATCGTTCTTAACGGCAACCCGCGTGCAGAGGCCCCGCTGGAGGCGAGCGGTGGAGCGAAGACCGGCGCCCTCCTGGTCACCTCCTGGTCCCAGCCCCTTGACGAGCCGATGTCGGGTAGCCGACATAGAGTTTGTGGCGATCCTGGAACACCCGTTGGACCGGGGACGCCAAGAGCCCCGGCGTTTTCAGCGTTCGATCAGATGCCGGGGCTCTTCCCTTTGGTGCGGGCCGAATTGCCGGGGAGCCGCGCCGGCGACGCCTTGCGGCGCGGGGCGCTCCTGACGGCCCGCTTGTCTTCATCGCCAATCACGGCTCGACCCAACTTCCCTGCATCGACACAACTTGGGTCGGCACGACACGAGAGTCTCCACCAGCCTACCTCTCGGGGCGAACGGCTGATCGCCATGCGGCGGTTTCAAACGAATCTGGTTTGCACGGTCCTTGTTGAATTTGGATCAAGCAACCACGTTGCGAATGATGGCGCCGGCAACAAGAAAAGGAGACCGACATGCGTGGAAGGAAAGCCGCCGTGGTGCTTGCAGCTGCCGCTGTCTTGGGAGTGCTCGGCACCAGCTCTGCCTGGTCGTTTTTCGATGGCCGCAATTTTCGCGGAGGGTTTGTGAAGCCGTGCAGCCTGGACGGAGTCAATCCGGCTTATCACCCGGAGATTTTCGGCAACCCCGCCTTGGCCAGGGCGGTTTATGGTTTCGTCCGCGGGCGGAATGGAAACTGGTACGTGGAGCCCAACTGCCACCTTTACAATTGAGCTGAATTTACAATTGAGCTGAATTCTTTTCCGCGCGCAGCTTCCGGACGCGTTGAGGTTCTGCATAACACCACCCAAGACCACCCAGCACTTGTCCCGGCCCTGACCGCTCCAGGCTCTGCTTTTGAACGGCCCGGGTCGCGACGAGAGCGCCGCCCATCGATGCCCGGCGCCACCACCCGCGCTCCGCTGGTCTTGAGACCGGGTTGCGGTTGCAAAAACTCTCCTTTTGCGACCTTTGCCGCGACGCAATGTGTGCAGCGCACAAAAAATCCTTGACTCTCGGCCAAATGACACCAAAAATTGATATATCGTGCGTTGGAGGGCTTGGATGCGCCAGAAAACGGTTGCATCTTCTCAGTTGCCGTCCCTGATCATGCCTTGCCCGGTCTGCACCGGGCGGCTGGTTTTTCGCAACATCGCCCCCACTAAACCCCCGTCGGACCTGGAAGATTCCACCTACGCCTGCGAGCGCTGCGGGACCCAGGTCATCCGCACGACATTTCGCAAAGCAACAAAAACCGAGGCTGCGTGAGGCCTGCGGCTGCGCGGCGCGCCCGGTGGTGGCGGCAGCGGAAGATGGCGGCGGTCAGGGGCCTGCCCTGCGCAGGATCCGCAGCGGCCGCGCGTCCGCTATTTATTTAAGAGCGCTGAGAACGCTGCCCCACATGCCGTCGACCGACGCGCCCAGCGAGTTAATGCTCGCCACGATTGCAAGCGCAATACCGGCCGCGATCATCGAGTATTCAATGGCAGTCGCGCCCGAAACTCCACGCCGAAAACGGATTAAAGACGCCTTCATGGGTCCTTCTCCCCGGGCCGCTTATGGCGAGATTGGTAAGCCATCCAAGATACGAAGTCGTTAATGCGAAGCCGGCAATTTCTTCTCTGGCGGGGGCTGGCGCCCCGGTGAGGGCCGCAGGAACCTCGCCCGATACAACCCTACCGCTTGCCACGGCCGGCCCGGGCCCGCATGGGGACGCCGGTGCGGGCAATGGGCCAGACCGCTTCAGCCTGTCAGGCTGCAGCCGCCTTGCGCGCAGGCGCGCGGCCGGCCTCGAGGATCTGGGTGCGGATCGCATGCTCGATGCGCCTGAGTGCCTTCTCGGCTTCGGCGGCGCGCGCTTCGGCGGCGCGCGCTCGCAGCTCGGCGGCCGATAGCTGGGCCTCGACCGCGGCGATGCGCGATTGCGCCCGTTGCAGAGCCTTCTCGGCGGCTTGGATGCGGGCGGTGGCCTCGTTCAAGCCGGCTTCGGCGGCACGTTGCTCGACCTCGGCGGAGCGAATGCGCTCCTCCGCGATCTGCAGCTTCTCGATCGCCCGCTTGACCAAGTCCTCGGCCCGCGCCTCCATCTGGGCCGCGCGGTCCTGGACGCCGCGGACCACGTCGGCGGCCTGATAGACGAGCTCCACCGCCTCGGTATCCTGATGCCTGGCCGGCGCCGCAGGGTCGCGCCGGAAATTCAAGACCTTGTCGCTTGGCTCGACTGCAGCTTCGCCGTCAATGTGATTGCGCATGTGTTCTCGGAGCCATTGCATATGGTGATCCGCCCTTCGGGAGGCTTTCCAAATTGTTAAGCCGCGAGATACTGCCCGAGACATGGTAAAGAACTTCTTAAGGGCCGCTCGCCCGCCGCGCGGCTGCCGGAGAATCCGCCTGGAGCAGTTGGCGCCGCAATAAAAAGCCGCCCGGCCTTGCGGCCGGGCGGCGTGTTCTCGCTGATCAGTCGGCGAACCGGCCGATCAGTCGGCGAATGAGCCGATCAGTCGGCGAGCGGATCGGGCCGCATCTGGAAGTGCACGACCTTGGGCAGATTGCCCTTGCCGCCTTCCAGGTGGAACGGCGTGCGATTGCCGGTCGTCGTCCAGATGCCGCGGCCCTTCCAGCCGCCGCTGGCGTCGTCGATGCGGCCGTCCATGCCCTTGGCATAGAAGCCCATCGGGTACGGCACCCGCAACGTGACGAACTTGCCGTCGACCAGAGCCAGCAGGCCCTCGTTCTCGTTGCCGGTCGAGACCGGCACGTCCTTGCCCAGGCCAAGCGTGTCATGCTGGTCGACCCAGGTGCCGTAGCTCGCCTCGGCGCTGCCCGGATCGGTCACACCCGCGAATTGCGGGCCGGGATACGGATAGAGCGTCCAGCCCTCGGGGCACTGGTTTCCGATCGCGGTCGGGCCGTTGAGGACCTTGCACTTGGTGCGGTCGAAGCTTGCCAGATGGCCGCTCGCGAGCGAGGTCCACACCACGCCTTTGCTGTCGATGTTCATGACGCGCGGCGAATAGCCGGGCGCCGGAACGTTGTAGATTTCGGCGAGCGCGGTGTCGGGCGGGTTCGAGCCCGGATCGAGCCGGATCATCGAGCCCGGATAGCCGAGCGAGGAGCCCCACACCGAGTTGTCGGCCGGGCTCGGCGAGACGCCGTAGAAGGCCGCATTGATGCGGTGCTGCTTGGTGGGATCGACCGGCTGGTTGGGCTCGGTGTACTCACCCTCGCGCTTGCCCTTGCCGTTGGTGTCGACGATGAGCGCCGTCCAGCCCTGCGACTTCGCTTCGTCGCCGGTCTCGCGGAACATCTTGGTGTTGAGCCAGCCCACCACGTTGGCCTGCGGGCCGCCGGCGCTGGTCCACAGCGTATCGTTCTTGTCGTAGCCGAACTCCAGGTGATGGGTCGGGAAGCAGGTATTGATCAGCGTGAACTTGCCGGTCTTGCGATCGAGCATCGCCAGCTGGCGGCCCGACGTGGCGATCGGGAAGAGCTTCGCCAATTCCAGGTCCGAGCCCTTCTTGCAGAAGTCCGGATTGGCGGCGGGACGGATGCGGGCGGTGAACCAGACGTTCGCCTGCTCGTCATACATCGGGTTGTGCACCACCGCCTGGCTGTCCCAGAGGCCGTCCGGGCCATTATACGGCGAGGGCGCCAGCACCGGATCGTCCTTGGTGCTCGGCGTCTTGGGGTCGCGCACCGGGATCTTGACCTGGGTGATGGTGTTCTGCGCCGGATTGAACTCCGGCAGGTTGTCGGTGCTGTTCTCGGTCGAGCCGAACAGCGGTCCGTTGGCGTTGACGGTGGGATTGCGCCGGTCGGTCGAGATCTCGTCATGCAGGTAGGCCGAGGGGCTCGCCCAGTCCCACACCGTCACGACGACGTTGCGCTCGATGCCCTGCGGCCGCTGCGGCTGCGAGGCCGGCAGTTCGCCCCCCGCGATCCGGTCGGTCCAATCGCCGAACATCTTCAGGGCGCCGTTGGTGCCCATGCGATCGAGATTGTTGATCATGTTGGTGGCGGCCTGGCCGGATTGGACGCGGCGCGTCCATGCCTCGAAACCGGTCTTGAACGTGCCCAGCTGCGGCTCGATCTCGCGCGTCGCCTTGTTGCCGAGCTGATGGCAGGTGACGCAGCCGTCGGTCCTGACCATGTCGAGGTATTCGCCCTGGTCCTTCATGGCCGGGCTGATGCCGTTGCCGTTCGGACCGGTGCCGGGGAACTGGCTCTTGTCCGGAATCTTCATCATCGCGAACCAGTAGATGGCCGGATAGTACTGCGCGGCGGCAGCGGCGCTCGGCGCCTTCACGGCGGTGAGGTTGAGCGTCTTGCCGGGGGCGGTCTGCACCTTGGCGGAATCGACGAGCCCGTAGCCGCGCACCCAAACGTTGTAGTTGGCCTTCGGCAGGTCGGGCAGCACGTAGCGGCCCTGATCGTCGGTGACCACCATCTTGGACATCTTGGTCCCGAGATCGGTCGTCTCCGCGATCACCCAAACGCCCGCCTCCGGCCCGGTCGGCCCGGTGACCACGCCGCCGAGATCGTTCGCGCCGACATGGATCGCCGGACTGGCGGCCTGCTGGGCGCGAAGCGCGGACGGCGCACTCATGAATGCCGCGACGGCAACCGCCGCCACGCTCAAATAAAGTCGACTCTTGGTTTTCATCTCATGCTCCTGTGGTCTCTTCCCATTTTCAGGCTGGACGTCTTCTGCTCGCTTCATGCAAACCGAGCTCGTTGTAGATTGGCGCATTACTGAGTAGCTCACGGCAGGGTAGCGCATGGCAGGGTAGATCACGACGGGTTTGATCCTGTCGGGCTTAGCGACCGGATCCGGACCTCCGCGGTCCGATGTCCGGTCCGACAATCCCGATGCGATGTCGTGCCCTTTGCATTCTGCCCGGTCGCAGCCGCCGCCGCAATGCCGACATTGCCGAATTCGGCGCGATTGGGGCCGGCCGGCGCATCCCCATTCAGGTCGCGCGCGGAGCTCGGGCTAGCCGCTCGGGAGCCGCATCTGCGCGAGCGCGGCGCGGCCGAGCAGTCCGTAGGGATTGGCCAGCGTCTCCAGCATTTCGAAATGGTTGTAGCCCTCGCCGACCAGGAGCTGGGCCGGCTTGCCGGCCGCCTGCAGGGCGGCGGCGAAGTCGCGCGCCTGGCGCTGGAACTCCGGCGTCTCGTAGGTCCCGTAGCCCACGATCAGCGGGCAAGCGAGCCGGTCGAGATGACGGATGGAGCTCAGCTCCTGCTCGATCTCGTCGGTGAACTTGACGTAATTGGAGCGGGCCGAGAGCCGCACCGGCTTCAAGTCGTACATGCCCGAGCACAACAGGCCGCCTTTCACCACGTCGGCGGGCAGGCCGAAATCCTTATCCCAGTCGGCGGTCACCACCGTGCCGGCGAGATGGCCGCCGGAGGAATGGCCGCTGACGTAGAGCCGGTTGGGATCGCCGCCGAAGCTCGCCGCGTTGCGGTAGACGAAGGCCACGGCGCTGCGGACCTGGCGCGCCATGGTCACCAGGTTGCCGCCGGCGCCTTCGATATTGGTGAAATCGAGAATGACGCTGTGGGCGCCGGCCCGCACGAAGATCTCCGCCAGGTAGGCAAAATCGGCGGAACGGCCATTGCGCCAGGCCCCGCCGTGGATGAAGACGTTGACCGGGGCGTTGGCCTGGGCGCTCCGGTGGACGTCGAGCTTTTCGATCTCGCTCGTCCCGTAGGCGAGGCGCAGGGGCTCGCCCAAAGCGGCGCGCGCCCGCGCGCTGGCGGTGAGACGCCGTTCCTGGATCTGCGCCTGGTTGGGGGCGTACTTGCTCTGGTCGTAGGCGGCGTCGAGCTCCTGCTGGTCCATGTCGAGCCACACCGGCGGCCCCTTGGCACGCGGCGCCGGCGCGCCCTTGCGCTCGGCCTCGTCGCGCTCGCGTTGCGGGTTCAACACGCTGCTGTCGGACATGGGTCACGGCTCCGGTGATTGCTTTTAGGCCGCGGGACTTACCACGCCCGGCGGGGGCGTGTCGCGGTGGCGGGGAGTGAAGGCCCGTGAACGGCGGTGCCGCTTGCCTAGCCGAGCGCGTTGACGCCGGCCTGCGCGATCTGCTCGTCCTCGTGGGACTGCACCCCCGAGACGCCGACGGCGCCGACGCATTCGCCTCTGTGCATGATCGGCAAGCCGCCCTGGATCAGGATGCCGGCGGGGAAACTGGCGAAGCCCGGCCGTTCCTTAACCCGATCCTCGAAGAACTTGCTGGGACGCCTGGTCATGGCGGCGGTGCGGGCCTTGCCGATCGCGACCTCGGCCGAGACCGGCGGGGCGCCGTCCATGCGATGGAGGGCGAGCAGGAAGCCGCCCTCGTCGAGCACCGCGATCGACACATTCCATTTGTGCTTTTGCGCCTCCGCCTTGCAGGCGTTCACCGCGGCTTCGGCGTCGGCGGCTGTCAGGGACGGTTTGTCGCGCATGCTTGCTCCTCAATTGTAAGATGATCGTTGGGTCGGCATCGGTCGCCGCCTGCCGTATCAGATAAGGGAGCCGCCAGGTACGCCGCTGCCGCCCGGCAGCCGCGCTGCTGATGAGCGTGTGAAGAAAACTGATGAAGGACGAGCTTCTCCACCCGCTCATCCCCGCGGACGCGGGGATCCAGCCTTTGCCCCCTTGAACGTCCATGCAATTTGGCAAAGTCTGGATCCCCGCGTCCGCGGGAATGAGCGGATGTGGCAATGCCTTCACACGGCCGGCGGCGGCGCTATGGTGGCGGCCATGTTCGGCGCATATGATGCTGGCACGGCAAGGGAGGACATCATGGACGGGCACGATCACGCATCGCATGGCGGGTTTTCGCGACGAGCCTTGTTTGCCGGCGCCGCGGCCGGCGCACTCGCGCTCACTGGCGAGCCGGCGGCGGCGCAGCGCTGCGCTGGTCCGCCGCCGCCGCACGTCAAGGGCCCGCGGGTATGGCTCGACCTCGACCAGCAGGAGCTCGACGACGCCTACGACCAATCGGTCTATGCCTTCAACCAGGGCACCCTCGCCGAACGGCGCCGGGCCGCCAGCAAGCTCGCGCTCTCGATCCTGGGACCGCCGCAACGCGCCGCCTACGGGCCGACCGAAGTGGAGAAGCTCGACATCTACCGCACCAAGCGGCCGAACGCCCCAACCCTCGTTTTCATCCACGGCGGTGCCTGGCGCAACGGCGTTGCCTCCGAGAACGCCTTCCTGGCCGAGCCGTTCGTCAATGCCGGCGCGCATGTGGTGACGCCCGACTTCATCAATGTGATCGAGGCCGGCGGCGATCTCTTCCCGATGGTCGAGCAGGTGCGCCGCGCGGTCGGCTGGGTCTACAAGAATGCCGCAAGCTTCGGTGGCGATCCCAACGCGCTCTATCTCGCCGGCCATTCCTCCGGCGGCCATCTCGGCGGCTGCATCGTCATCACCGATTGGGCGCGCGAGGGCCTGCCGCTCGACATCCTCAAGGGCGCGCTTTTGGGCAGCGGCATGTACGACTTGAAGCCGGTGCGGATGTCCAAGCGCTCCGAATATGTCAAGTTCACCGACGCGATGGAGCAGGAGCTGAGCGCGCAGCGCCATCTCGACCGGCTGCACACGCCGCTCATCCTCACCCACGGTACGCTGGAGACACCCGAGTTCCAGCGCCAGACGCGCGACTTTGCCGCGGCCGTGAAGGCGGCCGGCAAGCCGGTCGAGCTGCGGGTCGGCCAAGGCTACAATCACTTCGAGACGCAGGAGACGCTGGGCAATCCCTACGCCTTGATGGGCCGCGCCGCCTTCCAGCTGATGAAGCTGACGACGGCGTGAGCGGGGCTGTCGTACTTTTCCCGGACGCGTTGCGTCACGTAGCCAAGCTGAGTGACGCAGCGCAGATCCGGATCGTTCCAATCTCCGTGTTGCGCCCGGGACAGGTTGCGGCCACCGGCTTCATCCCAAATTCAGCTCCTTGAAGAAATCGTTGCCCTTGTCGTCGATCACGATGAAGGCGGGGAAATTCTCCACCTCGATGCGCCAGATCGCCTCCATGCCGAGCTCGGGATATTCGAGCACCTCGACCTTCTTGATGCAGTGCTCGGCGAGGTTTGCCGCGGCGCCGCCGATCGAGGCCAGATAGAAGCCGCCGTGCTTGTGGCAGGCCTCGCGCACCGCCGCCGAGCGGTTGCCCTTGGCGAGCGAGACCAGCGAGCCGCCGGCCGCCTGGAACTGCTCGATGAAGCTGTCCATGCGTCCGGCCGTGGTCGGCCCGAAGGAGCCCGACGCATAGCCCGCCGGCGTCTTGGCCGGGCCGGCGTAATAGACCGGATGGTTCTTGAAATAGTCGGGCAGCCCCTGCCCGCTTTCCAGCCGCTCGCGCAGCTTGGCATGGGCGAGATCGCGCGCCACCACCATGGGGCCGGTGAGCGACAGCCGCGTCTTGATCGGATGGCGGCCGAGCTGGGCCAGGATCTCGCGCATGGGCGCCCGCAGATCGATCTCGACCACCTCACCGCCCAGGGTCTTTTCGTCGATGTCGGGCAGATACTGCGCCGGATTGTGCTCGAGCCCCTCCAGGAAGACGCCCTCGCGCGTGATCTTGCCGAGCGCCTGACGATCGGCCGAGCAGGAGACGCCGAGCCCGATCGGCAGCGAGGCGCCATGGCGCGGCAGCCGGATCACCCGCACGTCGTGGCAGAAATACTTGCCGCCGAACTGGGCGCCCACGCCGAGCGATTGGGTGAGCTTGTGCACCTCCCGCTCCATGTCGAGGTCGCGGAAGGCGTGGCCGTCCTCTGAGCCCTGCGTCGGCAGCGAATCGAGATAGCGGCAGGAGGCGAGCTTCACGGTCTTCATGGTGAGCTCCGCGGACGTGCCGCCGATGACGATGGCCAGGTGATAGGGCGGACAGGCGGCGGTGCCCAGCGTCAGGATCTTCTCCTTCAGGAAGGCGATGAGGCGGTCGTGGGTGAGGATCGAGGGCGTCGCCTGGAACAGGAACGACTTGTTGGCGGAGCCGCCGCCCTTGGCGATGAACAGGAACTTGTAGGCATCCTCGCCGCCCTGGCCGTCGGCATAGATCTCGACCTGCGCCGGCATGTTCGAGCGGGTGTTCTTCTCCTCGAACATGGAGAGGGGCGCGAGCTGCGAATAACGCAGGTTGCGCTTGAGGTAGGAATCGCGGGCGCCCTCGGCGAGCGCCGCCTCGTCGTCGCCGTCGGTGAAGACCAGCCGGCCCTTCTTGCCCATGATGATGACGGTGCCGGTGTCCTGGCACATGGGCAAGACGCCGCCGGCCGCGATATTGGCGTTCTTGAGGAAGTCGTAGGCCACGAACTTGTCGTTCGGGCTCGCCTCCGGGTCGAGCAGGATCGCGCGCAGCTGGGCGAGGTGGCCCGGCCGCAGCAGATGGTTGATGTCGTTGAAGGCGGCCTCGGCGAGCGCGCGCAGCGCCTCGCGCTCGACCACGATCATCTCCCGGCCCATCAGCTCATCGACCCGCACGCCCTCGACGGCGAGCTTGCGATAGGGCGCGGTGTCCTTGCCGAGCGGAAACAGCGGCGTATGCCGGTAGGGCGGAATGATCGATGTGGGTGCGTTCATGGGGCAGGCTCCGATGGTCGGCTGGTTCTAGGCGGTTTCCGCGGCGCGGTCACGGCCTGCATGTAGCCCGGATGGAGCGCTTGCGAAATCCGGGATCACGCGTTCCGTAGTTCACCGCCGAGTGGCGCACCGCGTCCGGGAAAAGTGCCGGCGCTATGCCTGTGCGCTGGGGCGGGCCGCGACTGCGTCGTACCAGCGGCGCAGGTTGACGCATTCCGGCGGGATCGCGAGCTTGATCCGTTTGGCGAAGTCCACCGTCACCAGCGTGGTGATGTCGGCAATGCTGAAGTCGGAACCGCACACGAAGGCGCGGCCGGCAAGCTCGGCATCGGCGGTCTCGAAGAAGCGCTTGACCCGGGCGCGGCCGCGCTCGGCCAGCGCCGGGATCTGCTCGTAGCCGTCCGGGCCGGGGAGCGCGTGCCCCTTGAGGCCGGGCGTGAAATTGCGGAACGCCTCGACCACCGCATAGAAGCCCTCGCGTTCCGCGCGCCGCTGCGCGGCCACGATCAGCGCCTTGCTCTGCGGGTCGCCGCCCAAGAGCGGCGGCTGCGGCCGCACCGCCTCCAGATAGACGCAGATGGCGACCGCGTCGGTGATGCAGGTGCCGTCGTCGAGCTCCAGCACTGGCACCGTGCAGTCGGGATTGATCGCCCGGAAGCTCGGCGAGAACTGCTCGCCGTTGCGCAGATCGACCTGCACGGTCGGCAGCGCGATGCCCTTCTCGGCCAGGAAGATCTTCACCCGTCGCGGGCTCGGCGCGCCGGCGCAGTCATAGAGCTTCATCGCGATCTCCATGCCGGCAAGGCGACGCGCGCCCGATAAAGACTAGCGCGAATTGCCGAAGAACCCGAGAGGCGAGCGCAAACCTGCGGAAGCGCTCACTTCTTGTCGTAGATGCCGCGCAACGTGTCCTTGCCGTCCCAGGTGATATCGGCGATCCGCCAACCTTCCTTGAGCTTGACGAGGTCGTAGACCGCGGTCGTCGGCATCTTGAGGTTCGTGAACCTGACGGTGGCGCTCGCCTTGTCGGGCGCGCTATCGCTCACGGCGATGTCGACCGGACCGATCTCCCAATCCTGAGCATTGATGAACGGATCGCCGTCGAGCTCGGGGACGTCGCCGCGCTTCGCCGCGTCCTTGCGATCCTTGATCATCAGCGCGGCGAGCTTGGGCTCGAAATAGAGCTTCAGCTTGGCATCGCTGTCGAGCAGGATGCCCTTGGAGCTCTTGCCTTTGTAGGCGGCATAGATCTTTTCGAGAAAAGCCTTGGCGGCGGGATCGGCGAGCGCGGCGGGCGCCCAGGCGAGGGTGAGCATGCTTGCGAAAAGCAAATGTCGTCGCGTAATCACGGCGGCTCCTGTTGTGGCAGCGTCTAAACGACCGGAATCCGGGCGCGCGGTTCGCCGCCGTGGCACCTGCGACCGCTGCGGACGTGGCGTGCGTTCGGCGAGCACGAACGGCTGCAACATATTCGGTTGCGCGTATGCACGGAAGGGCGTCGCTTGCCCGAGGGATTTCGCTGCGTGGCAGCTCACTTGCCCATGGCTTCCTTGACCGCGCTCACCAGCTGCTTGAGGGTGAACGGCTTGGCCAGGAAGTTGTACTGGTCGGAATTGGGCAGGCTCTTCTCGAAGGCGTCCTCGGCGTAGCCCGACACGAAGATGATCTTGAGGTCGGGGTTGCTCTTGCGCAATTCCTTGAGCAGCGTCGGTCCGTCCATCTCCGGCATCACCACGTCGGAGACGACGAGATCGACGCGGCCGCCCTCGCGCGCCAGCGCCTCGATCGCCTCGACCCCATTGCCGGCCTCGATCACGCTATAGCCGCGCGACTTGAGGCCGCGCGCGTTGAGGGCGCGCAGCCCCTCCTCGTCCTCGACCAGGAGGATGGTGCCATGGCCGGTGAGGTCGGAGGCGGCCGTGCGCCGCACCTCGTCGGCGGCCGCCAGCGTGCCGGCGAGCGCTGGCGCGGTGGTCTCCGGCAATTGCGGCGCCTGCACGTCGTCGGCGCCGGGGACGTAGCGCGGCAGGAAGATGCGGAAGGTCGTGCCTTTGCCGACCACGGAATCCAGATAGATGAAGCCGCCGGTCTGCTTGACGATGCCGTAGACGGTCGAGAGCCCGAGACCAGTGCCCTTGTTGACCTCCTTGGTGGTGAAGAACGGATCGAAGATCTTGTCGATGATCTCCGGCGCGATGCCGGTGCCGTTGTCCGCCACCTCGACCAGCACGTAATCGCCGAGCGGCATGCCCTTGTAGTTGAAGCGGGCGCCCTCCTCGGCGATCACGTTGGCGGTGCGCAATGTCAGCTTGCCGCCGTCCGGCATGGCGTCGCGGGCATTGACCGCGAGATTGACGATCACCTGCTCGAACTGGGCGATGTCGACCTTGACCGGCCACAGGTCGCGGCCATGTGGACGCTGAGCGTGACGTTCTCGCCGATCAGGCGCTGCAGCAGCATGCTGAGATCGGACAGCGCCTCGCCCAGGTCGAGCACCTGCGGCCGCAGCGTCTGCTGGCGCGAGAAGGCCAAGAGATGCCGCACCAGGCCGGCGGCGCGGTTGGCGTTCTGGCGGATCTGCATGATGTCCTGGAACGACGGATCGGTCGGCTTGTGGGCATTCACCAGGAAATCGGTCGCCATCATGATGGCGCCGAGCACGTTGTTGAAGTCGTGGGCGATGCCGCCGGCGAACTTGCCGACCAGCTCCATCTTCTGCGACTGGGTCAGCTGGTTCTGCAGCGTGCGCTGCTCGGTGGTCTCGATGCCGTAGACGATTGCCGCCTCGTGGTCGCCCACCTCCTCCTCGACCGCGGTGACGTAGAAGCGGGCATAGCGCTCGCCCGCACCGGCGAGCGCGGCATCGACCGGCGCGATCTCGCCCTGCTTGTCGGCCGCCTGGCGCAACGCCGCCTCCAGCGCGGGCCGGTCGCGCTCGGCCACCACCGCCAGGATGGAGCCGCCGTCGGGGCCGTCGGTCTTGAGCACCGGGCGGAACAGCCGCGCGAACAGCACATTAGAGCGGATGATCTTGCCCGGCTTGTCGACGGTCGCGATCGCCATCGGGGTGTGGTGGAAGAAGCGCATGAAACGCACTTCGGCCAGGCGCTGCGGGTCGGAGCCGTGGTCGCGCGCGCGGTTGAGCACCAGCGTGCGCGAGGAGCCGGGCGCGCCGTCGGCCGCGAACGCCACCTTGTGGAACAGCCGCACCGGCAGCGTGCGGCCGCCGCGGGTCTTGAGGTCGATGTCGAAGATCTCGGTCTTGACGTCGCCGGGCGCCGCGGAGAGCGTCGTGAGCAGCGCCGCCCCCTGCCCGGCCACCAGTTGCTCGAGCCTCAGTCCGCCGGCGCCGAACTGCGCCAGGTCGTAATCGAGCCACTCGGCCAGCGTCGCATTGAGGTAGCCGATCTCGCCATTGGCATCGACCGAGAAGAAGCCGGCCGGCGCATGGTCGAGATAGTCGATGGCGTTCTGCAGCTCCTGGAAGACGTTCTCCTGGCGCTCCAGCTCGCGGGTGACGTCGGCGATCGACCAGACCGTGAGGCCGGAAGGGTGCCGGCCTTCTCCGAGCGGGCGCACGCGCATGCGCAGCCAGCGTCCAGGCTCGCCCTTGCGGCCGCCGACCCGCACCTCCTCCTGCAGGCGTCGGCCTTCGCGGGCCGCCCGCAGCAGCCGATAGACCGCCTCCGACACGCCCGGATCGCCGACGAACACCCGCTCGATCGGGCGCGTGTCATCGGCGCCCGAAGCCTCGGTGAGCTCCAGATAGGCTGAATTGGCATAGACCACGCGTCCGCCCGCATCGGTCACGAGCAGGCCGTCCTGGGCGCTGTCGACCACCGATTTGATGACCGGGCTCGCGGCGTGGGTGCCGTTCAGGCGCAGAATGCCGGCCGCCAGCGCCAAGAGAAGGAATACGCCGGCCATGGCCATGAGGGCGAGGAGCGCGAGCAGATAAGGTTCGGCGTTGGCACGGCCGACCAGGATGAGGCCGGCGCCGGCGCCGCAGAGCACGACCGCGACGAACAGCACCAGGCCGACGCTGCCGCCGTGGCGGCCGCTGCGGGTGCGGTCGACCGCCAAGCGGCTGACCGCCAGGCGGGCGATGTCGTCGGTGCGATCCATTTGCGCCATGGGGCGTGCGACCTGATTTCGCGCCGCGGCGCCTGGCGCCCGCGGCACGATGCTGAAACACAAGCGTATTCAAAAGCTTGCGTCGTTTCGCCAAGCCGATGCCGGAGAATCAGCGAAGCCCGCCCACACTAGCATTTTCCAGGCAAGCCCGCCTTCGCTTACCTTGCCGGCCCTGTAGGGCGCAATCGCTTTATTGCGCCATTTGGCGAGGCTGCCGGCGCAATAAAGCGATTGCGCCCTACGGCCCCCGCCTCCCGGCAAAGCTCCGGTTGAGGCGCATGATATAGCCGATGACCTCGGCCACCGCCTTGTAGTGCTCGGGCTTGATCTCCTGGTCGATCTCGACGGTGGCATGGACGGCGCGCGCGAGCGGCGGATTCTCGACGACCGGAATGCCGTGCTCGCTCGCCACCTCGCGGATCTTGCGGGCGATGAGATCGACGCCCTTGGCGACGCAGACAGGCGCGTTCATGCCGGGCTCGTAACGCAGCGCGACCGCATAATGGGTCGGATTGGTGATGACGACCGAGGCTTTCGGCACCGCCGCCATCATGCGCTTGCGCATGCGGTTCTGGCGGATCTGCTTGATCTTGCCTTTGACCGCGGGATCGCCGTCGGTCTGCTTGAACTCCTCCTTGAGCTCGGCCACCGACATCTTCTGGCGCTCGAACCATTGCCGGTACTGGAAGAAATAATCCATGGCCGCGATGACGGCGAGGATCGCCACCACCGTTCCGAGCACCTTGACGGCCAGCACATGCACGATCGGCAGGATGGCGGCCGGATCGACCGTGACCAGGCCTTCGAGCCGCGAGCGCTCGCGCCACAACAGCATGCCAATGACGGTGCCGAGCAGGCCAAGCTTGGCGAGACCCTTGGCGAAATTCGCCAGCGTCTGCTTGGAGGCAAGCCGGCCGAGACCCGCCGCCGGCGAAATCTTGGAGAGCTTCGGCGTGAGCGCCTCCGCCGACCAGACCAGCGGATGCTGGATCAGATTGCCGGCGAGCGCCGCCAGCATGAGCAGCGACAGCGGCAGCGCGGTGGCGGCGATCACCTCGCGCCCGAGCCGGGCGATCACGGCGATGAAGCCCGCGCCGTCGACGCGGATGTCGTAGGAATTCGCGATCAGGCCGCGCAGCGTGGTCAGCATGCCGGCGCTCGCCGCGCCCGAAAACGCCATGACGATCAGGGTGGCGCCCGCCATCAGAAACCAGGTGCTGACCTCCTGGCTCTTGACCACGTCGCCACGGTCACGGGCTTCCTGCAGCCGCTTCTGACTGGGGTCTAATGACTTCTCGGTATCGTCTTCGGCCATTTTGCCTCAGCGGCGCGGCTTGCATCGCGCGCGGATGTCTCAGGTCGGGGCCAGCTTGGTGAGCACGTTCTCGACCTCCGCCAGGAACACCGTCATCATCGCGCCCAGCACCAGGAGAAGGACGAGCAGGCCGAGCATGATCGAGAGCGGGAGGCCGACGAAGAACACCTGCATCTGCGGCATCAGGCGCGACAGGACGCCAAGCCCGAGATTGAACAGGAGCCCGAACACCAGGAACGGCGCCGAGAGCTGAATGCCGATGCGGAACGCGCTCGCCACGGTGCGGGTGGTGAGCGCAGCAACGTCGCCCAGGAGCGGAATCTCTCCGGGCGCGAACAGCGTGTAGCTGTCATTGAGCGCCGCGATCACGAGGTGATGAAGATCGGTGGCGAAGATGAGCGTGACCCCGAGCATGGCGAGGAAGTTGCCCACGATCACGTCCTGCTGTCCGAGCGTGGGATCGACCGCAGTGACAAAGCCGAGACCCATCTGTTGCGCGATGACGGTGCCGGCGACCTGCAGCGAAGACATGATCAGCCGCACCGACAGGCCGAGCACCGCGCCGATGAACAGCTCGGTCCCCAGCATCGCGATCAGCGGACCGAACGACTGGAGATCGATCCGATAGGCGCCCTGATGAAGCGGCAGCAGGACGGCGGCCAGCAGCAACGCCACCGTCAGCCGAATGTTCACCGGCACGTTGAGCTCGCCCAGGCCCGGCAGCAGCATCAGCATGGTGCCGACGCGCGCAAATACCAGGATGAAGGCGGCGGCCACCGCCGGCAGAAAGGAGACGTCGATCCGCATCGCGGGTCCCTAGCCTCCCCTTGCAAGAAGGGGGTATCGCCGAGAGCGCGGTGTTTGCAGCATGTCCGGCAGCCTTGCCTTGCGGCGAACGTTGAAGAGCGCCGTCGCCGCAGCGCGGCGACGGCTATTCGGCCGCGATGCGGGCCGCGATCCTGAGCATGTGGCTTTGCAGCAGGTCCGCCATGAACGGCAGCGCGATCAGCATGGCGGCAAAGATCGCGAGAATCTTGGGCACGAAGACCAGCGTCATCTCCTGGATCTGGGTCAGCGCCTGCAGGAGCGAGATGACGACCCCGACCACAAGGCCGACCAGCATCAGCGGGCTCGCCACCAGAACCAGCGTCACCAGCGCGTCACGCGCCACGTCGAGAACCTCCGGGCCGGTCATGAGATCACTCCTTGATTTGAATCGCTTTTTGAATTGCTTGATGCATTTTGGCGGCGTCGCATTGCGGACGGGAACCCGGATTCCTGCCGGCGAGAACCATCAGATCGGCATCGCCATGATGCTCTGATAGGCCGCGATCACCTTGTCGCGCACCGCCACCATGGTTTCGACGGCGACCTCGGTCTCGGAAACCGCGGTGACCACATCGACCATGTCGGCCTTGCCGGCGACCATCGCCTGCGACTGGGCATCGGATTTGCGGCCGGCCTCGGTGACCGAGTTCAGCGCGTCCTTGAGCATGGTGCCGAACGAGGATCCGTTCGCGCCCTCGCCGGCCGCGCCGGCCGCGCGCCCAAGGCCGCTGGAGGGATCGGCGAGACGGGCGACGTTGGCGTAGGCGCCGGCGGCCACGGACGGAAGGGTCATAGCGCGGGTTCCTTACAGGATCAGGATTTGAGGAGGTCGAGCGTGCGCTGGATCATGGCCCGGGTGGCGCTGATGACGTTGAGGTTGGCGGAGTAGGAGCGCTGGGCATCGCGCATATCGGTCATCTCGATCAGCGGATTGACGTTGGGATATTTCACGTTGCCGTTGGCGTCGGCCGCCGGATGGCCGGGCTCGTTCTTGACCTGGAAGTCGGAGGGATCGGTAGCCACCGGACCGAGCTTGACCACGCGCGCGCCCAACGCATTGTCCATCTCGGACTGGAAGGTGGCGATCTGGCGCCGGTAGGGGTCGCCGCCGGGTTGCGAAGGCGTCGAATCGGCGTTGGCGATATTCTCCGAAATGACCTGCATGCGCCCGGTCTGGACGCGCAGGCCGGAGGCCGCGATCGCGATCGATTTCATCAAGTCCATGGCGGGGCTCCCCTCATGCCTGTTGACGGAGCATGATCGGTGCCGAAATCCGCCAGCCACCGCGCATCAGGCGCGGATCCGGCAGTTTGGGGATCATGCTTGGTTGCGGCATCACTTGCCGATCGCCGTCCTGATCAGGCCGAGCCCGCGCGCGTAGAGTGCGGTGGCGGCCTGGAAGTCCATTTGGTTGGCGGCGACCTTCATCATCTCGTCCTCGAGACTGACCGCGTTGCCGGTCGGCACGACGTTGAAGTCGTCCCCGGACTTCAGGTCGAAAGACGCCGCGTCATCGGCGCCCGCCAAGTGAGCGGAGCTGGTGCGCAACAGCGCGACCGGAGTGACGGCCGGCGTCGCAAGGTCGAAATTGGGCGGCGCAAGATCGCTCGGCTTGAACTCGGGCGTATCGGCATTGGCCACGTTCTCGGCCAGGACCCGCTGGCGCTCCTGGTTCCAGTGCAGCTTGGTGCGCAGCATGGAAAAGATCGGGATATCGGATATCGGCATTCGTCTCTCCTGCCCGTGAGGGAACCCGGACCCGGCAGACTTTGCCGGGCGTATGGTTAACACACGGTTAAATGCCCGTATTTCTCCGATTTGCCATTAAACCGCCGTTTACCAAGACAATCCTCTTGTCTGGCGCATAGGGTGGTCCGAAGGGGCGACTTTCTTAATACTTTGTTAGGATTGAGGGCGGCAAATATTGCCGCTGGCGTTAACCATTCGGGCGATTCCCGATCGGCGCGCCGAGTCCCTTAGGGCGCGCAGGGAGGAGCAATGTTCGAAAGTATCTTTGGAGAGGGGATGCCGCTTCCGGTGCGGTTTTTCATCGCCTTCCTCATCGTGCTGGGATTGATAGCCGTGACGGCGTGGGTGGTGCGCCGCTTCGGCGGAGAACGGCTGGGAGCCACCCGCCTCGACCGCCGTCAGCCCCGCCTCGCGGTCATCGACGCCGCCGCGGTCGACGGACGCCGCCGCCTGATCCTGATCCGGCGCGACAATGTCGAGCACTTGCTGATGATCGGCGGTCCCACCGACGTCGTGATCGAGCCCAATATCGTGCGCGCGGTGGCGGCAACCCGCGAGCCGCCCGCTCCGATGCGGCCGCCGGCGGCGGCCGATACCCCGCCGCGCGCGCTGCCGCTCGGCGATGCCGCCATGTGGCCGTTGCAGCCGGAGCCCGCACCGATTCCGCGCCCGCAGCGTTCGCCCCCGGTGGAGGAGCCGGCGCAATGGCCGGTCGAGCCCGAATTGCCGCCGCAGCCAGCGCCGCGGCGCCCGGCGCGCGCGATCGATCCGCTTGCCGGTCTTGCCGCCGAGGTGGCGCGTTTGCCCGATCCGCCGCGCAGCCCCATGCCGGTCGACCTCGGCGCACCAGGAGGCCTTTTGCCGCGTGAGCCGGCGCGTCCGCGCGAACCTGTGCGGGAGCCCATTCGCGAGCGCGAGCCGGTGCGCGAGCGTGAAACCCAACTTGAGCGCGAACTCGCGCGCGAGCGGGAAACCCAGCTCGAGCGCGAACCGGTGCACGAGCGGGAAGCCGTTCGGGAGCGCGAGCCGATCCGCGAGCCGGTCCGGCAACGCGAACCGGTCCGCGAGCGCGAACCGGCCCGCGAGCCGGCCCCAGAGCGGCAAGAGCGGGAAGTGATCCGGGAGCGCGAGCAGGTGCGGCAGCGCGAGCCCGCTCGGATGCGCGAGCCGCCACCTCCTCCCGCCGCCAGCGAGCCGGAATTCGACGCCAGCGCCGACCAGAACCTGGCCGACATGGCGCAACGACTGGAGGCGGCGCTGCGCCGGCCGGCCAAGACCAACGAGGCACGTCCGGCGGATCCGCCGCCGCGCACGATGATCGCGGATATGGACGTACCTCCGACGATTCCGCGCGCCAACGCCCCGCCGGCCGAACCAAACGGTCCGCGGGCGGAGCCAAAGCCGGCAAAGTCGCTCTACGACAGTCTGGAAAAGGAGATGGCGAGTTTGTTGGGCCGTCCGGGCGGAAAATCTTGAAAGCATTCTTGGGCGCCAGCCGTGTTCGTCTCGCGACGGTGGCAGGCGCAGTAGCTCTGATCCTGACGATGGCGGCGTCTCCCGCCCTGGCCCAGGACATCAGCATCAATCTCGGTCAAGGCGGCGGCTTGACCGAGCGGGTGATCCAGCTGGTGGCGTTGTTGACGGTGCTGTCGCTGGCACCCTCGATCCTGGTGATGATGACCTCGTTCACCCGCATCGTGGTGGTGCTGTCGCTGCTGCGCACCGCGCTCGGCACCGCCACCGCGCCGCCCAATGCCGTCCTCATCGCGCTGGCGCTGTTCCTCACCGCATTCGTGATGGGGCCGGCGCTGCAGCGCTCCTATGACGACGGCATCCTGCCGTTGGCCAACAACCAGATCACGGTGCAACAGGCGTTCGACCGCGCCGCCGGGCCGCTGCGCGCGTTCATGCAGAAGAACGTGCGCCCGAAGGACCTGCAGCTGTTCACCGATCTTTCCACCGAACCGCGTCCGGCGACGCCGGCGGAGATGTCGCTGCGCATCCTGGTTCCCGCCTTCATGATCTCCGAGCTCAAGCGTGCCTTCGAGATCGGATTCCTCTTGTTCCTGCCGTTCCTGATCATCGACCTCGTGGTCGCTTCGGTCTTGATGTCGATGGGCATGATGATGCTGCCCCCGGTGGTGGTATCGCTGCCGTTCAAGCTGATCTTCTTCGTGCTGGTCGACGGCTGGAGCCTGGTGGCCGGCAGCTTGATCCAGAGCTACGGAACCTAGCGCGCCGCCGTGCGGCGCGACGGCGGCGTGCTGCCGGTGGTGGCGGGATCGGGCTTGGCGGGCACGCTATCCGGCAGCGAGCTGGTCTGCGGCGGCGCCGGGTTCGACGGCAGCGGGCCGGTGTTCGGATAACGCGCGCGCAAATCGCGCAAGAAGGCGGCAAGCGTATCCACCGCGGCGACCGAGTGGGCGACGGCGCGGAAATCCCCGCCGCTCGCATCGACCGGTTCCGTGATCACGTCGAACGCGCGCCGGTCGGGGCCCTCGCCCATCTTGCCGGCGTAGCGCTCGCGAAAGCGCGCCAGCCCGAGCGAATCCTCGCCCAGCGCATAACCGGCGGCGGCGCGCAATATGTCGGAGCGCTCCACGTCATTGAGCGGCGCAAACTCCTTCCACCGGTCGCCGTAAATCAGCTCGATCTGCTCGGCCGCCTCGCGCCAGCGATGCGCGCTCCACAGGATATCGGAGCGCAGCCTGCTCACTTCCGGTCCGGTAATATTGGCGATGATCTCCAGTGCCACGTCGTAGCGCCCCAAATCCGACAAGGCGCGTGATTCGAGCAGCAGCCGCTGCTGACGCATGTCGTTGCTGACGTCCTCCACGCGGGTCGCCCGCAGGGTCGCCAATGCCTGATCCGCCTTGTGATTCATCAGATAGATCATCGCCAGGCGCATGGCCACCTGGGCGCGCGCGGCGCCCTGCAGGCGGTGATCCACCTGGTATTGCAGCAGCTCGGCGGCCTGATCCAAGAGGTCGACGGCGACCAGCCGGTCGGCCAGCCGCCGGATCATCTCATCGCCGCGCCGACCGATCGGGGTCAAATCGCGGAAATCGTAGAACAGGGCGAGCGCGTCGATCGCCGACAGCTTGTCGCCGCTGCCGGCCAGGAACAGGTTTCCGAAGGTTTCCGACGCTTCATCCTGGATGCCGCGCGTCAGCTCCGAATCCGGGTGGGCCGTGAGCGCGATCCGCATGACATGGAACGAATTGCGATAGCGCCCTTCCTCGGTGTAGAGATGCGCAAGGAGCTTGAGCGCCTCGATCTCGATGTCATCGCCGCGCCAGATCGTCGTGAGCGTTTCGAGATCGTCGATGGCCGCGGTCCGCGAGAGCTTGCCGAGCGAACCCTCCAGCTTGATCTCGCGCAATTGCCCCTGCGCCGAGGCGCGGCGATCCGCGGAATCAGCGGCGGACCGATAGGACCGGAGCGCGTCTTGGATGTGGCCAAGCCGTTCCGCGACCTCGCCGCTGTAGACCGACATGGCCGGCTCCAGCTCCGGCGGGACGCCCAGGATCTCGAATTCATGCATGACATCGACCGCGCCGGTAATGTCGCCGACCGCGATCGCGACCCGGACGGCCTCGCGCAGCACCTTTCGCTGCAGCTCGACCGGCAGCCTCGCGATCCGCGAATCGACGTCGCGGAAGTCTTCCCTGGCATCCGGCCATCGGCCGAGGCGCGAATAGGCCCATCCCCGCCACAGCGGCGCGTCGAATTGATTCCCGACGATCGGATTGGCGAGATCCTTCAGCGCCTCTTGCGGCCGCTCCAGCATGAGGTCGGCGACGGCGCGCAGCACCAGCGGGATCGGCTCGCCGGCGGTCGGCGGATTGTCCTTGAGCGCCACGTCGAGCACGCCCTTCGCCTCAGCCGCCATCTCCCATGCCAGATAGAAGCGCGCGAGATCGACGCGCGCGGCAAGCCGCTGCGATTCCGGGGCCTGCGCCGCCGAGAATACCAGTTGCGATTCGCGTTTGCCGAAGTCGTCCCGGCGATCGAAAGACCACAGGCCCGAGTTGATCGCGTCGGGACGATCATCGGTCGGAGGCCGGTCGGCCTGCAGGGTGAGGCTCGAGAGGGTGAGCCCGTTCGGCCGGCTCAAGGTGACCCGGTCGGGGGCGAGCTCAACGCTGAGATCGTCGGCCAAGGGCTGGACCACGACGCCATGGGTGGAGGCCAGCATGCGAAATTCGACGAATTCCTGGCCGCTCATGAAGCCGCGCGCCGGCGCGGGCGCCGTTACGACCACCAGGGTGTCGCCGACC
The DNA here is from genome assembly GCA_963725185.1 of uncultured Alphaproteobacteria bacterium. Classification (GTDB taxonomy): domain Bacteria; phylum Pseudomonadota; class Alphaproteobacteria; order Rhizobiales; family Xanthobacteraceae; genus VAZQ01. Next base: position 165,409 of record CAVRXO010000004.1, on the reverse strand, counting down.
GCGGGATCCTGGAGGCGGTGCACCTGGCGCGGATCGGCGATCATGACGGTGGCGGTCGCCTCGGAGCCGGCCGCACCGTTGCGGGTGACGGTCAAAGGCTGCGTCGGCACATTGATCTGGGAGCCGATATCGACGACCCAGGCAGCACCTTCGGCCGCGGCGCTGGTCAGCATTGGACGATCGAGCTTGATGCGGACAACCGACGCCTGCTGCAGGTGCGTGACCGTCGCGCTCCTGATCTCGTGGCTGGGGTCGTTGGCCAATTCCGCAAGCTTGATGTCGGCATCGGTGTCGAAGACGAGCCAAAGTATGTCGGCCCGGCGAAACACGGCCGCAGGCGTCGGGCTCGCGAACCCGAACCGGAGCTCGAGATTTTCGCCCTGCACCTTCAGCGTGGCGGTGACCGCCGCATCCCGGTCGGCCGACATCGTCTCGGCAACCGGCCCGTCCGTCGGCTGGGCCGCGGGAGGCTTCGGTGGCGGTTGTGGCGCAGCAACTTGGTTCCCGCCCGTCGCGGCCGCTCTCGACGCGGGCACGGGCGGTGGTGCGGCAGCGCTGCTGCCGGCAGCCGCGGCAGGTGGCACGGGAGCGAGAAACGGCGTCGGCGCTCCAGCCGGCATGAACTTGTCCGACGTCGCAGCCGGCGTGGACTGGGCCGGCGGCGTCGCCGGGGCGCTCTTCTCCGGCGCTGCCGCCGCAGCGGCGACCGGAGGCGGGCGAGTGCTCTCGTGCGCGGTCGCGGGCGTAGGCGCGGGCGCGCGCCTGGGCTCCACGGCACCGGGTACGGCATTCACCGCCACGGTCTGCGGAGGCTCCGTGTCGGCGGGCGGAGGCGTTCTCTTGACCATCAAGTCCGCGGCCAGCGCCGCCAGCTCGTCGGAGGGCTTCGCGTCCAGCGGCCGGCCCTCCTTGATCTCGGCCGAGCCGACATCGACCACGTAATTGTTGTCCTCGCGGAAAGTGCGGACATCGACATTGCCCCGGTAGGTGAAGCGCACCACCGTGCTGTCCTGGTCGGCATCGCTGTCGATCGATTGCAGCGTGGCCGGCAATGCCGCTTTGGCGTCGGCGAGATCGAAGTTGAGCATCCCGTTGAAGGTGAGGGTCAGCTTGTCCTTGCGGTTGTCCGCCGCAATGCTGGTCGGCTGCGGCAGTTGGAATATGTAGCGGGTGAATGTCGGCTCGCTCGCGATGCGGACCCGGATCAGGGGAATCTTGCGGTCGCCTTCGTCCAGGTGCGCCTGGCGCAGCCTTTTCTCGTCGTCGCGGGCGCGGCGGGCGAGCTCGTCGATCACCTCGCGCGGCAATCCGGGCGGCAGGCCGCTCCAGCCGGCCGGCAGCAGATCGACGAACAGCCGGTCGCCGGCGACCATCGAATTCATGGTGACGTTGCGCGCGAGCGCAATACGGACGGCCTTGCCGTCGGGGTCGCGCCGAGCGGCGCCGATATAGTCGCCGGTGCCCGCGCGGACACCCTCGACATTCAGCTCGACCGGCCGGTCAAAGCTGACGACCACGATATTGTTGGCAAGGCGGACCTTCGATTCGACGTCGTATCCCAGCGTGAAGACCAGCCGGGCAAAGCCGTTCTCGACGACGGCGCTCACCGCGCCCTTGACCGCATCGGCTGCTGCCGGCGGCGGCCATAGGAGCATGCCCGCCACGACCGTCTGCAGCAGGAGCAGGACCGCCACGATCGGCGACCTGCGTGGCGCGAGCTTCCGCCGCGCCGGCCAACACAACTCTACTGGGAACGCCACTCGACCGGCCATACCGCCGTTCCTCGCCGGCCTCGAGGCCTGCAGCAACCTCGGTCGAGCAAGCTAACGGCGCGCGTTTAAAGTCACGTTAAGAACGACGGACTGAATTGCGCTGTATTCGGCGCTTGTCTTGCCGTCAGTTCGGGCTCGGCGTGCCCTGGATCTTGGGCAGATCGGCGGTCTGCGAGGGGTCTTTCTGGGCCGAGCGAGCGGCCAGCTCGACGGTCAATCGTTGCGCGTTTCCCGGCGTCATCAGCGCAAGAATGTCGGACATGCGGCGCGGATTGATCTCCTGGGCGACGTCGAGCAGTACCTTGATGTCGAGGCCGTCGAATATCTTGGCGGCGTCCTTGGCCTTCATGTTCTCGTACATGGCGACGACGTTCTTGAACCGCGCCGCCTCGGCGTCGTCCTTCTGCTGCATGGCGGCGCCGACGCGTGCCTCGAGATCCTTGAGCTCATCGATGCGGCCCGCGACCCGCTTCTCCGCGGCCTGCAGCAGGTCTTCGCGAACGTCGAGCTCGTGGGCGCGTGCATCGAGCTCGGCGCGCCGTTTCTGCAGGCTCTCGAGAATCGCACGCTCGGCCTGCGACACCGGCGGTTGGGCATCAAGCGTCACCGGCGTGCCGCTGAGACTGGCCGGAGGTTCCTGCGGCTTTTTTGCCGGCCCCTCGCCCTTTCCGGGCGGCGATTCCTCTTTCTTCGGGGCCGCGGTCTCGCCCACCGCCCCGGTAATGTCGGCCTGCGGGCGGCTTGGCGTCGATGCGACCGTCCCGATGATGTCGGGCCGCGACGGGCTTGGTATCGACTCGACCGCGCCGCTGCCGGCAGGAAAGTTGAACATCTGCTGGGCCCAGGATTGCTTTGCCGCGGCCGGTGATCGCTGTCCCGGCGCGCCAGGAAGCTTGGGCGCGGCGATCGTGCCGGTGATCTCCACCTGGTCCGCTCCGTCCGGAACAGTGCCGAACAGGTAGCCGCCGTCGAGCACCAGGCCGAGCGCCTTGAGGGCGAACAGCGCGATCACCGCAACGAGCACGACCGGGACGAGCCGCACCTCGCGCAGCGAACGGATCAAGAAGCCGCTCATGCGGCGAGCGCGCCCACGCGGGTGCGCGCGCGTTCGGCAAAGGCTTGCGCCGCGGCCGCCACCGCCTGGGGATCGGGCGCGTTAGCGCGCTCGGATGCGCTACCACGCTCCGGCGCGCAGACGCGCTCGGGCGCGCAGACGCGCGCGGGCGCGCAAGCGGGCTCGGGCGAAACTTCGCTCGGTCGCGCGGCGGCGAGGACGCGGGAGAGCCGCTTGAGCAACGCATCGCCGGCCTTGATCTGCTGATTCAATTCCGCGCAGCAGGCATCGGCGGTCCGCAGCCGCCCGCCGAGGGTGGCGTCGCATTCATGCGCGGTCGCTTTCAAGCCGGCGACCGCCCGCTCGGCGATCTCGGTCGCGGTGATCAACTCCCCGATCGTGGCCTTCAGCGATTGCTCGTCCGCCTTGAGCCGCTTCAATCGGTTGTTGAGAATGGCGCAATAGGCGATCGTGAGCAGGAGCAGGACCGCAACCAGACTCTCGATCATGAAGCCGAATCCGTAGGTCACTGGGCCTCCATTCGGGTGCTCGATCCATCCGCTTTTTCGAACATGGCGAGCGTCATGCGCGGCCGCCGCAGGGGCTTGGCGACGCGCACCGCGATGCGGTCGCCGACCCGCCCCATGCGGCCCTCCGTCAAGATGACGTCGCCGCAGCGGACGCTGATATTGGCGTCGGCCTTGATGCCGAGGAGCAGGGTCTCCCCGAGCTTGAGGCTCATCAACTGCTTGATCGGCAGCTTTGCCTCGTAAAGCACTGCATTGACTGATATTTCGGCTTGGCCGATCTCGGTTGCGAGATGGCCTTCCCAGATCGGGTCACGGCCGAATTTCTCGCCCATGAACATCTGCAGCAGGACTTCGCGGATGGGCTCGATGGTGGCATAGGGCAACAACAGCTCGACGTTGCCGCCGCGATCCTCCATGTCGATGCGAAGCCGCACCAGGATGGCGGCATTGGCCGGCCGCGAAATGGCCGCGAAGCGCGGATTGGTCTCCAGCCGATCGATGTTGAACTTGACCGGCGACAACGGCTTGAAGGCGAGCTCGGCATCGGCGAGCACGACCTCGATCATGCGCTTGACCAGATTGGTCTCGATGGTCGTGTAGGGCCGCCCCTCGACGCGGACCGCGTGGCCGCCGCGGCGGCCGCCGAGCAGCACGTCGATGATCGAATAGATCAGGTTCGAATTGACGGTGATCAGGCCGAAATTCTCCCATTCCTCGGCTTTGAACACGGCCAGGATGGCGGGCAGCGGAATCGAGTTGAGATAGTCGCCAAAGCGGACCGAGGTGATGCGATCGAGCGAGACTTCGACATTGTCGGAGGTGAAATTGCGCAGCGACGTCGTCATCAGCCGGACCAGCCGGTCGAAGACGATCTCCAGCATCGGCAGCCGCTCGTAGGAGACCATCGCCGAATTGATGATCGCGCGGATGCCGGAATTGTCGTTGAGCGAAATGTCGGCGAGGCTGAAGCCCAATAGCCCGTCGATCTCCTCCTGGGTGAGGATGCGCTCGGCGCCGCCCCTGGCGGCCTGGATGAACTGAGCTCCGTCATCGACCGCGCCGCCGGCCGTGGCCGCATCGGCCCCCGCGCCGCGGGGGGCGGCCGGGCCTGCTTCCGCCGCCGCCGCTTGGCGCGCCTTGGCGGCGTCGGCCTCGAGCGCCAGACCCCATTCGGCGGCGAGCGAGTCCTGATCGATCTGGCCGTCGGTGCTGCTCACTGGACCACGATCTCCTTGAACAGAACGGCGGTGATCCGGCTGGGAGCGATGGCGGTGTTGACCCGCCGTGTGAGCTCCTCCTTGAGGCGGTAGAGCCCCGCCGAGCCGTCGAGATCGGTCGGCCGCAGCTCGCGCAGATAGGTCTGGAAGGCGTCCATCACGCGCGGCATCGTGGCTTCGATCTGCGTGCTTTGGGCCGCATCGGGGATCTCGAGCACGATCTTGACCTTGAGGTATTGAGTGCGATCGGCTCCGACATTGGACAGATTGACGAGCACTTCCGGCACATCCACAAAAGCGGGCGGCCTGACCGGGGCACCCGAAGCGGCGCGGTCCTTGCCGGCGAACAGGAACAAATAGGCGCCCGTGCCGCCGCCGGCGAGCACCACAAGCCCGGCCACCGCCATGATGATCAGCTTGAGCGACAGCCGTCGTTTCGGCGCGCCAGCCTGCTCCCCGGTCGCGCCGGCTTCCCCCTCGCCCGCTTCGGCCTTCTCTGCTTTTTTTGGCTTGGATGCCATGGGGTTGCCCTGTCCGGCGCCGACGGTCGAAGGTATGCCGCAAGCCACCCCCGCCACTCGCCGTGACGTTAGGTTCGCAATGGTTAACGGATTATTGCCAGGACGCCCGGGCTCGGAAATTTTTGCCTAGCCGATGGTTGCGGCGGAATGAATTTCCCTGCCGCGGACTCGCGAGATTTTAGCGAAGCCACTGTTTTCCCTCCTGTTTCTCTCCTGGCACGGGGCCTGCAAGTAGACCCGGTGAGCAGTCGCGGTGAGCCCCCCGCTTGGGAGAGCGGGTGGCACAACGCCGAAAGCCGGCGCCGCCCGGGAGAGCGGAACCGGCTTGGTACGAGGGGAGCAAAGCCGATGGATAATGCCGCTCTGGTCGGGCTATCACGGCAAGTCGCGCTCGGCCGCGAGCTCGAGGTCGTCGCCAACAATCTCGCCAACATCAACACGACGGGCTACAAGGCCGACCGCTCGATCTTCGAGCAATTCCTGATGCCGGAAGTGAGCTCCGGCGAGTTTCCCCCCGGCAACCGTCAGCTCAGCTACGTGCAGGACCGCGCGACCTGGCACAATCTGAGCGCGGGCCCGATCCTGCGAACCGGCGCCCCGCTCGATGTCGCCATCGACGGCGATGCCTTCCTGGTGGTGCAGACCCCGGCCGGGCAACGCTACACCCGCAACGGCGCGCTGCAGATCAACGCCACCGGCACCCTGGTCACCAATGCGGGCGATCCCGTGCTGGGCGTCGGCGGCCCGATCCAGTTCCAGAACACCGACCACGATATCTCCATCGCCGGGGACGGCACCATCACGGTCCGCGAAGGCGCCAGTGCCACCTCCGATGCCGTGCGCGGGCAATTGCAGCTCGCGCAATTCGCCGATGACGGCCAGCTGCGGAAGGAAGGGTCGAGCCTGTTCTCGGCCCAGCCGGGCGTCACTCCGCAGCCGGCACCGCAGAATGTGCGCGTGGTGCAAGGCGCCATCGAGCAGTCGAACGTGAGCGCGGTCGCCGAAATGGCCCGCATGATCGAGATCAGCCGTACCTACGAGCAGATCGCCAGCATCCTGAAGCAGGAGGACACCGAGCGCACCTCCGCCCTCGACAAGCTCTCCGCGGTTCCGGCCTGATTACAACAAGGAGACATCATCATGCGAGCACTCGACATCGCGGCGTCCGGAATGGCGGCGCAGGAGCTCAACGTCCAGGTCATCTCGAACAACATCGCCAACATGAACACGACCGGCTACAAGCGCCAGCGCGCCGATTTCCAGGACCTCCTGTACGAGCATGTGAGCCGCGTCGGCACCCAGACCTCGACGCAGGGAAACATCCTGCCGGTCGGCATCGATCTCGGTGGCGGGGTCAAGACCGTCGGCACGCCGCGATTGATCACGCAAGGCACGCTGTCGCAGACCGGAAATACCCTCGATATGGCCGTGATCGGCGACGGGTTTTTCAAGATCCTCAATCCGGACGGCACGTTCTCCTACACCCGCGACGGATCGTTCCAGATGGACGCGCAGGGCCGCGTCGTCACGCCGCAAGGAAGCGTCGTGCAGCCCGGCATCACGATCCCGCAAAACTCCAGCGGCATCACCGTCAATTCGCAGGGCCAGGTGGCGGTGACGGTCCCCGGCAGCACGACACCGACCGTCCTGGGCCAGCTCACGCTGACGCGCTTTCTGAACGAAGCCGGCCTGCAACCGATCGGCAACAACTTGTTCAACGAAACTCCGGCGTCCGGACCGCCGCAGGACGGCCTCGCCTCCGTAGACGGCTATGGCAGCATCCAGCAGGGCAGCCTGGAACAGGCGAACGTCGATCCGGTCACCGAAATCTCCAACCTCATCTCCGCCCAGCGCGCCTATGAGATGAATTCGAAGGTCATCACCGCGGCGGATCAGATGCTGCAGACAACCAATCAGATCCAATGAGGCGAGCCGCCGCCATGATCCGCAGCATCCTTCCCGTCGCGCTCGTCATGCTCGCGGCGCTGGTCGCGCCGGCCGCCGCGCAGGACCTCGACGCCCCCGGCCTCAGGGCTTCGGCCATCGTGACGGGCGATATCGTGCGCATCGGCGACCTGGTCGAGAACGCCGGTGCGGTCGCCGACGTGCCGATCTTCCGCGCGCCCGATCTCGGGCAGACCGGCAGCGTGCCGGTCGCGAGCGTGCTGGAAGCCGTACGCGGCCACCACCTCATCGGCCTCGACAGTCGCGGGCTGTCCGCAGTCGCCGTGACGCACGCCGCCCGCACCATCACCGCCAAGGATGTCGAGGCGCGCATTCTGCGCGCGCTGGCCGGCAAATACGGCCTGCCGGATGCGAGCCACGTCGCGGTGGTGTTCGACAACGACGTGCGCCCGTTGGAGGTCGAGTCGACGGCGACCGGCGAGCTTGCGGTGACTCGTCTCAACTATGAGCCGCGCACTACCCGCTTCGATATCGCATTCGAGCTGCCGGGCAGCCTGGCCGCGCGCCGCCTGCCGCTGCGCTTCACCGGTTCGCTGAGCGAGACCTTCGAGGCGGTGGTGCCGACCCACGAGATCGCGCAGGGTCAAGTGCTCGACGCCGCCGACCTCGCCGTCGAGCGCCGGCCGAAGACCAATTCCACGCCCACCACGCTGACCGCGATCGAGCAGGCGCAGGGCCTCGCCGCCAAGCACGCGCTGCGCGCCGGCCAGGTCATCCGTCAGGCCGACGTGGCGAAACCCGAGCTGGTCGGGCGCGGCGAGGCCGTCACCATCGTGTTCCAGGTGCCCGGCATCGTGCTCACGATCGTCGGCAAGGCGGTCGAGCCGGGCGGGCTCGGCGACCTCATCAGCGTGGTCAACGTGCAGTCCAAGCACACCATCCAGGCCACCGTGGTCGGCCCCGGCCGGGTCAGCGTCAACGCCGCCACGGCTCGGCTTGCATCCAATGCCACGCCATGACAGCCCCAGTGAGTGACATGTCCAAGCGCAACCGGGTTTCCCAGCTTCTTGCCGCGACTTCTCTGGTCGCGCTCGCCTCGCTGGCGGGCGGCTGCTCCTCGCTCGACCGGATCAGAAATCTCGGCGAGCAACCGGCGCTGGCGCCGATCGAGAACCCGACCACCAAGGCGGGCTACGAGCCCGTGCACATGCCGATGCCGGAGCCGACCGCCGCGGTCTACAATGAGAACTCGCTGTGGCGCTCCGGCTCGCGCGAGTTCTTCAAGGACCAGCGCGCCCATCAGGTCGGCGACATCCTGACCGTGACGGTGAACATCACCGATACCGCCAAGACCGCCAACGAGACCCAGCGCAGCCGGTCCAACAGCGAGGATTCCTGGGCGATCACGGACTTCATCGGCTCCAAGACCATCAAGAATCCGGCGACCGCGGTCCTGCCCGGCCGGATTCTCACCGCGAATTCGACCGGATCGAGCGACGGCAAGGGCTCGATCAACCGCCAGGAGGCGGTGCATGACCAACGTCGCCGCCGTGGTGACGCAGGTCTTGCCCAACGGCAATCTCGTGGTCGAGGGCAAGCAGGAGCTGCGGGTCAATTTCGAGATCCGCGAGCTGATCGTCGCCGGCATCGTGCGCCCGGAGGACATCCAGAGCGACAACACCATCGATTTCCACCAAGATCGCGGAAGCGCGCATCGCCTATGGCGGACGCGGCCAGATCACCGACGTGCAACAGGCGCGCTACGGCCAGCAGGCGCTCGACATCCTGCTACCGTTCTGAACGGACCAGGGGATCAGTGATCAGTGATCAGAAGGACCTGTCTGGCCACTGATTCTGATTACTGATCCCCGGCTCCCCGCCGCTTGCAGCGCGCGAGCAAACGGCGAACCGACGCGGCCTCCGGTGCTCCCCGCCGGAGGCCGCGATCGCTTTGCGCGATGGCTAGGGTGTCAGGGGACAGCGGATCGCCGGCAACCAAGCGGGCCAGTCGACGTTATCCTTGATCACGCAGGAGGATGCCCATATCGATCGTTAGGCTCATACACATTAGCTCGATCCCTCCGAGACAGAAAAGGCGGTCCGAGTGTGGAAGACGGAATGTGCTCCGCTTATGATTTAGCAAAAAGGATGCATTTCAGAAAAATTGCTCCGCTGCAGGGACGCTCACGAGTTCATCTCCTACTCGGAATGGGAGTCCGAGACGGACATCGCGACCTATACAACGAGCGCCGCTCATCAAGAGATCGTTCGCCACGCACGTGCCCTCAAAGGATCAAAAGCGGTCGTAAAGCTCTACGAGCTGGTGCAGTAGAACGGCCTGTCCGGATCTTCGCTGCGCGAATCCCCTCCAAATCCGATATGCCGATCCCGCACTGTCCCTTGGGGAGCGCTACTGCGTCCTGCTATCCGCGGGAGCGGCGGAACCGGTGGTTTGCGGGGCGGATTGATTTCCGGCGCTTACGGTTGGCGTTGCCTGATTGCGCTCAAGCGCGACAATCATGATCGCTCCGCAGACCACGCCGACGAACCATGAAATTATGATCGTCTTCGTCATTCTCCACCACATCGTCACCTCCTTTGATGGTTTCGCGGTGCGCGATGACTCCGGCCGCTCGATACGGCATCGCACGCAAACTCGCGTCGGCAGCTCCTGGATAGCCGTAACTCAACCTCCGGCGGAGTGTCTCGGTTCCAAGGATCTTGTTTGCAGCTCGGCCCGCTCGTTGGCGCGCCTGTGCCTGCCGCCCTTTGAATTAAGCCTGGGGGCCTTAAGCTGGAAGGTGGCGGCGGCTCCCAATCCCCATCGGCCGCGTTGGCTCCCGGCGGCGAATAGCGCTTCGAAACGTCGCAATGCGGATGTATGCTTGCGGCTCGAACTAACCGCAGCCGGTCACGGCCGGCCGTGAAGAGGCGCCGGGAGAAGCTGATGGAAACGACCGCCGCCGCCCGGCATGAGCAACCTGGCGCTCTCACCGTGCGGCAGCTCTCTCCGGCGCTCGGCGCCGAAATCGCCGGCATCGATCTGCGCGACCCGATCGACGAAGCGGCCAAGCAGCAATTCCTCGATGCCTGGCACCGGCATCTGGTCATCCTGCTGCGCAACCAGACGCTCGACGAGGATGCACAGGTGCGTTTTGCCGAAACGTTCGGCGCGCCGGCGAAGCTTACCTCGGGCCGCGTATTCAGCGCCAAGCATCCCTGCGTGATGCTGATCTCCAACATCCGCCGCGACGGCAAGCCGATCGGGGCGCTGCCCGACCGCGAAATGCAATTCCACACCGACCAGTGCCACCAGGAAACCCCCGCCAAGGCCACGCTGCTCTACGCCATCGAGATCCCGAGCCAGGGCGGCAACACGCTGTTCTCGAACGCCTATACCGCCTACGAGACGCTGCCCGAGGAGATCAAGCAGCGCATCGCGGGCCGGCGCGCGCTCAATGCCTACGACAAGGATTCGACCCTGCGCACCGCAAGCTACGACAATGCCGGCTCGTCCTATTGGCACCCGGCGGTGCGCACGCATCCGGCGACCGGACGCAAGGCGCTCTATGTCAACCGCCTGATGACGCGCGAGATCGAAGGCCTGCCGCGCGAGGAGAGCGACACGCTGCTGCAGCAGCTGTTCGATCACCAGGAGCAGCCGCAATTCATCTACGAGCATGTCTGGCGCCCCGGCGACATCCTGATGTGGGACAACCGCTGCACCTTGCACGCGCGCACGGATTTTTCCGCCGGCGAGCGGCGCCTGCTGCGGCGCGTGACCATCCTGGGCGAGAAGCCGTTTTGAGCCGCGATGGTTTTTTCAAGCCGGGCGCAGGCCTTTCTTGCAGGCAGGCCGGAAACGCGCGAACATTCGCCCTGGATCGGGAGGGAATTCCCGGCCGCATTCCCAAGCCCGCCGGCGAACGGCCGGGAAAAACGCGGGCGGGAGCATCGAGGGAGGATTTGATGGGCGCTCTTCGGCGTAATGTCTTCATGGCCGCCACGGCTGTGGTCGCGGGTCTCTTGGGCGCTCCCGCGCGCGCTGCCGACTACAAGCCGGTGACGCAGGAGATGCTCGCCAATCCGCCGGCGGCCGACTGGCTGCAGATCAGCCGCACCTACGACGAGCAGCGCTACAGCCCGCTCGATCAGATCAACAAGAGCAATGTCGCCAAGCTGCAGATGGTGTTCGCGCGCGGCTTGCCGCCGGGCACCCAGGAATCGACGCCGCTGGTCCATGACGGCGTGATGTACATGATCGAGCCGGGCGCCAACCTGCTCGCCATCGACGCCACCACCGGCGACGAGATCTGGGAATACAAGCGCGATTATCCCAAGGACATGGCGAGCAAGATCCGCCCCGCCAACCTGTCGCGCTCCAAGGTGCCCGCGCTGTTCGAGGACATGGTCTACTTCACCGCGCCCGACGGCTATGTGGTCGCGGTCGACGCGCGCACCGGCAAGCTGCGCTGGCAGACCAAGGCATTCGATCTGGAGACCAAGACCGAGCATTCCGGCGGCCTGATCGTCGCCGACGGCAAGGTCATCAGCAACCGCACCTGCGTCACCCGCACCGGCTGCTTCATCGTCGCCCATGACGCGCGCACCGGCAAGGAGCTGTGGAAGTTCTACAACACCGCCGGCGCCGGCGAGCCGGGCGGCGACACCTGGGGCGGCATCGACACGGAGAAGCGCGTCGCATCGTCCTGGGGCCTGCCCGGTTCCTACGATCCGAAACGCCGCGTGCTGTACTGGGCGGTTTCCAATCCGATTCCCTATACGCGGCTCAAGCGGCACAACGGAAACGCGGACGCGGTGCCCTACGAATCTCCGTCGGAGCTCTACAGCAACAGCACGCTCGCGCTCGACATCGATACCGGCAAGCTCATCTGGTATTACCAGCATCTGCCGGGCGACGATTGGGATTCCGACCACATCCACGAGCGAATGCTGATCCACACCAAGGTCAGCGCCGATCCCAAATTCGTCAAATGGATCAACCCGAACATTCCCAAGGGCGAGGAGCACGACATCGTGGTCGACGTCGCCGAAGCGGGCGACATCTTCGCGCTCGACCGGCAGAGCGGGGAATTCCTCTGGGCGGCGCCGTTTCCCTATGACGTGCCCAACGTCAACATGAAGGCGATCGACGTCAAGACCGGCCGCACCTTCATCAACGACGCCATCGTGTTCAAGAAGGACGGCGACCGCTCGGTCGGCTGCTTCCAGAACACGCGCTCCTGGTGGGCGACGAGCTACGATCCGAAGAACAACTCGCTCTACGTGCCGTTCCAGGACGCCTGTCTCGACATGACGGCGGACACCTCCAAGCCGCTCGGCTTCGGCCCGCGCTTCGGCATTCGCCGGCCCGGCGTTGCCGAGGACAAGTTCATGGGCATGATGAAGATCGACATGGAAACCGGCGAGATGAAGCGCATCTTCTCGCAGGCGGCGCCCGGCAACGGATCGGCGCTGACGACGGCGGGCGATCTCCTGTTCTGGGGCGATCTCAACCGCCGCTTCCGCGCCTTCGATCCCGACACCGGCAAGGTGCTGTGGGAGCAGATCGTCGGCGGCATGGTGATAAGCTCGACCATCACCTATGCGGTCAACGGCAGGCAATATGTCGCCATCTTCACCGGCGAAGGACAATCGGGCTCGCGCAGCGTGCTCGACATGGCGCCCAGCATCAAGCCGGTGCACGGGCACAACGCGCTTTACGTGTTCGCATTGCCGGCGAGCAACTAAACCGCGCCCAGGGTGGGCAGAAGCGGCGTCAGGGCGTTTGCGCCCTCATGCCGCCTCGTCCACCCGACTTACCGCCCCTCGTTCGAAGCCGTGCCGGAACCCGCTCAAGCCGACTTCTGGCACGGGAGCGGTGCCGATGGCGTATCGGCACTGGCGGCGCCGGCTTCGCCAAAGCGCATCAACTCCTGACGCAGCGCATCGAGCGCCCTCCCCCAGTCGTTGAACGCGTGCTGCCGGAACAGCCGCGCGCCCGGATACCAGGGGCTGTCGGACCGTTCGCGCAGCCAACGGAAATCGGCGCCGAAAGGCAGCAGCAGAAAGAGCGGCTTTCCCAGCGCCCCGGCCAAATGAGCGACCGCCGTGTCCACGGCGATCACTGCATCGAGCCGCGCGATCGCGGCGGCGGTGGCGGCAAAGTCCGGAAACGGCCCGAGCGCCTGCAGCTGCGGGTGGCCGCGCAGGACTTCGGCATCCTCGGCCCGGACCTCCTGCTGGAGGCTGACGAATTGCAGGTGCGGCAGGTCGAGCAACGGCCGTAGCGTTGCCAGCGGGATCGAGCGATTGCTGTCGTTCTTGTGCAATCGATCGCCGGCCCAAGCCAGCCCAACCGCAGGCTTGCGGCCCGGTTCCCGCCCCTTCGCCAGTGCCACCACATCCTCGGCGGGCGGCACCAGATAGGGAATGTCGGCCGGGATGGTGGACAGCTGCGTGCCAAATGCCAATGGCAGGCTCATCAGCGGACACTGCAGATCGAACGCCGGCAACGGCTCCCCGTGCGCAATGACCTCGACGTCCTTGCAGGCGGACATGAGCCGGGCGAGCTCGGGCTGCACTTCCAGAATGACCCGCGCCCCGCGCGCGACCGCGAGCGCGGCGTAGCGCACGAACTGGATCGTGTCGCCATAGCCCTGCTCGGCGTAAATGAGGATGGTCTTGCCGGCGAGCGACTCCCGCCCGAGCCACAAGGGTCGCGTGAAATCGCGACGGTGCGGCGCCAATGCGGCGGTCTCCCAGCGCGACTCGTAGCTGCTCCAGCCGGCGGCGAAATCGCCCAGCGTGAGCTTGACCAGGCTTTCCACGAAGCGAGCCTCGGCAAAATTCGGGTTGCTGACCAGCGCACGGTTAAGGCCCAGCAGCGCCTCGTGCGGCCGATCGAGCCGGCGCAACGCCACCGCCTGATTGGTGAGCAAGCGGGCATGCTTGGGGACGATCCTCAACCCGGCGTCGTAGCTCGCGATCGCCTCGTGCGGACGATTGAGCGCGAGCAAGGCGTTGCCGCGATTGCCGAGCGCATCGACATGGCGGGGCGCGAGCGCGAGCGCGCGCTCGAAGCACGCCAGTGCCTCGGCGGTGCGGGCCAGCCGCAGCAAGGCCACGCCGCGCCCGTTGAGCGCGTCCGCATCGTCCGGCGCAATGGCGTGGGCGGCGTCATAGCCAGCCAATGCCTCCTCGAAGCGCCCCATGGCAAGCATGACAAGCCCCAGATCCGCGTGTGCGTCGGCGCGCAGCCCATCGATCCGCAGGGCTGAGCGCAGCAGCTTCGCGGCGGCGTCGAGGCGGCGACGCTGATAGTTGAGCATGGCCAGGAGATGCAGCGCGTCGAAATGGCCCGGATCGCGTCGCAGAACGTCCGCGTAGAGCCGCTCCGCCCGGTCGAGCTCGCCGCGCTCGTGAACGCGCCGGGCAAGCCCGAACAACAGCGACAAGCTCGATGGCGGCTGCGGCATCCGCTGGCCCGATTTCAAGCGCGTGCCGGCGCCCCCGAGTTGGCCGCGCGACGTTTCCTAACGATCGGTAAACAAGCGTGGTAAACGAATGGTTAAGCGCCGGCGTTGAACCGGCCGCGGCGGACGTGGGGGATCTCTTGCGGAAGCGAAGTCAGGTCATCATCGTGGGCGGCGGCCCGGTCGGCGTGGGGCTCGCGGTCGACCTCGGGCTGCGCGGCATATCCTGCGCGCTGGTGGAGCGCCGGGTCGGCATGCACAAGATTCCCAAGGGACAGAACCTCGCGCAGCGCACGCTCGAGCGCTTCTATTTCTGGAGCTGCGTCGGCGAATTGCGCGCCCAGCGCATGCTGCCGCCGGAAGTTCCGGCGAGCGGCGTCACCGCCTACAAAAGCCTCATGAGCGAGCATTGGCACATGTTCGCCGGCCGCGAGACCGTCAATGAATTCTATTTTCAAAAGAACGACCGCATGCCGCAATATCTGCTGGAGAATGTCCTGCGCCGGAAGATGGCGGGCCTGCCGCTGGTCGAGGCCCATTTCGGCTGGGCGGCGCAATCGGTCGAGCAGGACCAGGCAGGCGTGCGGGTCGCCATCCACAACGAGGCCGGCGACGGCGCGCAGGCGGTGCTCGAAGGGGATTATGTGGTCGGCTGCGACGGCGGCCATTCGATCGTGCGGGAACAGGCCGGGATCAAGCGCGAGGGCGCGGATTTCGAGCAGGTCATGCTGCTCGCCGTGTTCCGCTCGCGCGAGCTCAGCGAAGGCCTGCTCAAGGGCTTCCCGATGCAATCGACCTACCGGGTCCTGCATCCGGACCTGAAGGGCTATTGGCAGTTCTTCGGGCGTATCGATCCGCAGGAGGGCTGGTTCTTCCACGCCCCGGTGCCCACCGACACGACCCGGGACAATTTCGACTTTGTCGCGCTCCTCCACAGTGTCGCCGGCTTCGAGTTCGCCTGCGAGTTCGATCACGTCGGCTTTTGGGACCTGCGCGTGGCGGTGGCGGAGCGGTATCGCGCCGGCCGCATCTTCATCGCCGGCGACGCCGCGCACTCGCATCCGCCCTATGGCGGGTTTGGGCTCAACAACGGTCTCGAGGATGTGGCCAATCTGGGCTGGAAGCTCGCCGCGCGGCTCAAGGGTTGGGGCGGCGAGGATCTGCTCGATTCCTATGACGCGGAGCGCCGGCCGGTGTTCAAGGAGATCGGGGACGAGTTCATCGCCGCCCGGATGGCGTGGGAGGGCGAGCTCATCAGTCGCCACGACCCCGATCGCGAGCCCGAGGCCTTCCGGGAAGCCTGGTCCGAGCTCAAGACCGGCAGCGGCCCCATCATCGTCAACTATGAACCGAACTATGAGGGCTCCCCGGTCCTCTTCGGTCCGGCGGACGGCGTGAGCCGCGCGCGCGGCGAATACATGTTCCGCGCCCGTCCCGGCCACCATCTGGCCCCCCGAATGCTGACGTCCGGTCGCAATGTCTTCGAGGAATTGGGCGATGGATTCGCGCTGCTGGCGTTCGGGGTGCCGGACAGCGTGGTGGCGCCGTTCGAGGCCAGCGCGCAGGCGCGTCACATTCCGCTGAAAGTCATCCGCGACAGCTTTGCCGACGGCCGCGAGGACTATGCGGCGCGGTTGGTGCTGGTCCGCCCGGACCAATACGTGGCCTGGACCGGCGACAACGCCCCCGACGCCGACGCCGTCTTGCGCAGGGTGGCCGGACAGGCACGGTGAAAGCCGCGCCGTAGGGAGCCCGGCGAAGACCGGCTACTCCGCCGCGCCGAGCGAGCGCAAACACTCGGCCATCTGAACCTGCGCCTTGCCGCCGCCATAGATCGCCCAGCCGAGCGGCGTGCTCTGCCAGATGGTGTCGCGGATATCCAGCCGGGCGCCGCGCTCGACCAGGAGGCGCACCACTGCCTCGTGGCCGCCGAGCACGGCCTGATGCAGCGGCGTCGAGTGCGGATGATTGCCTTCCGGATTGTAGCGGTTGGGATCCTCTCCGGCATCGAGCAACAGGCGAACGATCTCCACCTTGCCGTGCTGCGCCGCCAGCGAGAGCGCCCGCCGGCGTGCTTGCCCATCCGCGGATGCGAGCAATGGGATGGCATCGTCCAGGCGTCCCAGCCCGGCGGCGGCGGGCAGATCGATCCGCGCGCCCCGTCTGGCCAAGACCTCGGCGGCGTCGATCATCCCGAAGGCCAGGTCGGTGACCAGCGGCCCTCCCCATTTTCGGGTGCCGCGCCCTTCGACGGCGGCGCCGCAATCCAGCAGCAACTCGACGAGCGGCACCTGCAGCCCCGCCTCGGCCGGATGGCTGCTCGACACGAGCATGCTCATGGTGGTGCACTCGGCGCCGTACATGTCCGAGAGGGCGTCGGGCTCGGCGCCGGCTTCCAGCAGCGCGCGAGCGATCGCGACGGCGTTGCGAGGCGTCTTCTGCCGGTATGCTTCGACCCCATTGGCGGCGACGTAGTGCAGGAGCGAGGCGCGGTGCACCGGCGGGTCGAAACAGCAGACCCGGCTGGATCGGGCGCGAACGAGAGCGGGATCGCGGCGTAGCGCATCCGTGAGCACCGCGAGATCGCCGTTAACAACGGCTTCGACCGCGGATTCGAATGCGAAGATGGGGCCTTCCTGGGAGACGGCGTCGACCCAGGCGGCGAGCGATGCCCAATCAAGGAAGTCGTAGTGGCGGGCAATCGCGAGGCGGGCATCGTCGAGCGAAAGCGCCGCGGCGCCGACTTCGGAATCGGTGATGCGCTTGGGCAGCCACTTGACCTTCTCATCGAGGAAGCGGGGATGCTTGCGGTGGAAGAGATCGATGGCCGCGGGATCGGCGGCACGGTGTCCGGCGAGCAGAGTTTCCGCCTGTTGCTCGTAGGCGGATAGGGGGGACCGGAAGGGAGCGGGCTTCAAGTCCATGGTGTGCGAGCCAACGCGCTGCCGCTACTGCAGCGAAACCCCGGCGATCTTCACGGCCTCGGCCCACAGCGCCATGTCGGCGGCGATGAACCTTGCGGTCTCTGCCGGGGTCGATCCAAGCGGCTCGACGCCCTCCTGGTCGAGCCGCTCGACGAATTTCGGGTCCTTGGCGGCGCGCGCGAACTCGGCCGCGATCCGCTCGACGATGGCGTCGGGCGTGGCCACGGGCGCCAGCGCCCCGTTCCAGCTTTGGCCCTGAAACCCGGGGAATCCGGATTCGGCGATGGTCGGCACTTGGGGGGCCTGAGCGGCGCGCATGGGGCTCGATACGCCGAGCATGCGGATGTTGCCGGCTTGCGCCTGCGGCAGCGCCTCCGACAGCGGCACGAACATGGTCGGGATGTGGCCGCCCACCAGATCGGTCATGGCCGGGGCGGTGCCGCGATAGCTCACGCTGGTCATATCGAGGCCGGCACGCTTGAGGAACAGCGCCATGAGCAGATTGCTCAGGCTGCCCGGACCGCCGCCGCCCGCATAAGGAAGCCGTTGCGGCTGCATCTTCACGTAGGCGATGAACTCGGCGATGCTGGCGATCGGCAGCTTGGCATTCACCACCAGGACCTGAGGATTGACGCCGATCACGCTGATCGGCTTGAAGTCCTTGACCGGATCGTAGGCCGCCTTGGTGATCGCCGGAAAGATCGACACCACCGCCGGCCCGCCCCAGAACAGCGTATAGCCATCGGCCGCCGCACGGGTCACGGTCTCAGCCGCAATGGTGCCATTGCCGCCGACCCGATTCTCGACCACGAATTGCTGCCCGAACGCCTCGCTCAGGCGCTCGCAGGTCAGGCGCGCAATGACGTCGATGTTGCCGCCGGCCGCGAACGGGACGATGACCCTGACCGGCCGCTGCGGCCAAGCCGGCGCCTGGGCCCGCGCGGTTGCAAGGGCAAGCGAAGCAACGAATAAGGCCAAACATGCCGGCACCAGCCGGCGGGTGACGCGGGCGGCGATGCCACTCTCGAAGACGCTTTGATCGTTGCTGTTCATACGCTCGCACCGATGGTGTCGTACCACTGCTTCCCGGATGCCCTCCTCATCGGGGAAGTCGTCTTAAGGTGGAACCCCAATGTGGATTTATTTTGGTCTTGGCCTTCAAGGCGAAGGACGAAGGAAATCAGTCATCGCAATAGATGCGCTCGCGCCGCTCACTTTTGCGCTTGAGCGGCACGTCCTGCACCGCCTTAGTCGTCGCGATAGACGCGCTCGCGCCGCTCGTGGCGCTCCTGCGCTTCGATCGAGAGCGTCGCGATGGGGCGCGCTTCCAGCCGCCGCAGCGAGATCGGCTCGCCGGTCTCCTCGCAATAGCCATAAGTGCCGTCCTCGAGCCGCTGCAGGGCCGCGTCGATCTTGGCGATCAGCTTGCGCTGGCGATCGCGGGCGCGCAGCTCGATCGCGCGGTCGGTCTCCGAGGAGGCGCGGTCGGCGAGATCGGGATGATTTTGGTTCTCATCCTGCAGATGCTGGAGCGTCTCCTTGGCTTCCTTGAGAATTTCTTCCTTCCAGGCCAGCAGCTTGTCGCGGAAATACTCGCGCTGACGCTCGTTCATGAACGGCTCTTTGTCCGAAGGTCTATAGTTCTTGTTCTTGTCCTGCAGCGCTACGGCACCATTCTTGTCCAACAGGCCTACGGCACCGTTCTTGTTCTTCTCCGAACGCATTGGAACCCCGTGCTGAAGTGAGCCCTCCCGCTCGCGCGCGACCTTATATAGGGCGGCCCGGCTACGGACAATCACGGAATGCGTTTGGACGGCGCGGCACCGAGAGACTGGCCTTCGACGCCATACCGCAGTGCGGAATCACCGTTGACGGGGCGATCTCTCGCGGTCTTGGCAGCGCCTTTTTTCGGGGATCAGCGCGGCGCCATCTTGGCGATCTCGACCTCGACCCGAAGCTCGATCTCGCCCAGCACGGCATCGAGCTCGGCATTGCCCGAGCCCAGCTTGAGCTGGCCGGCGGCGGCCTGGAGCTTGGCCAGCATCCCCGGCGAAAGTGCGCCGCCGAGCAGCCCGATCTTGAGCTCGTCGAGCGCGTCGAGCGCGAGGCGGCCGCGCTTGACTGCGCGCTTGCGGCGCTCGAGCGGGTCTTCGACACCCTGGAGCGCGATCAGGGCATCGATGCCGCCGACCGACCGCGGCCCGGCGGCGGAGCCGGTGGAGCGCGTCGCGGTTTCTTCGCTGACGGCAAAACCCGACGCCGCGGTGCGCCGGGCGGCGGACCCCGCCGGCGTCATCATGGTTGCGTTCGATGCTGAAATCCGCATTTGCGAGGCCCTCGTCGGCGCCCCCTCGCCCTCCCTCCCCCGTTTGCGGGCGAGAGCAAGGATCGGCTGCATAACCAATTCGTCATGGTTTCGGACCGTCATGGTTAACGAGCGGTAAACGGGCCGGCAAAATCTGCCCGGCCGGCAAGGAACGGTCGCGGCGGATCCGGGGCGGGAACCGGCGCGGCCAAAAAGCATCATTAATTTCAATGGCTTGTCGGCGCGGCCGGTTTGGCACGCGTTTCGCTGAGAGTAGCTCGGTCCGAGCTCATCATTGGGGAGCAATATGACGAGGACGCTTGCGACCGCGCTTGCCGCGGCTTCAGTCCTGTTTTGCATTTGCGCCGGCGCGCCTGCCGGCGCGACCTCGCGCATCAAGGACCTCGCCAATATCGAGGGGGTGCGCCAGAACCAATTGATCGGCTACGGCCTGGTGGTCGGCCTCAACGGCACCGGCGACACGCTGAACAATATCCCGTTCACCAAGCAATCGCTGCAAGCCATGCTGGAGCGGCTCGGCGTGAACATCCGGGGCGCAACCATCCGCACCGGCAATGTGGCCGCCGTCATGGTCACCAGCAACCTGCCGCCGTTCGGCACCCAGGGCACGCGGATCGACGTGACGGTCTCGGCGCTCGGCGATTCCAAGAGCCTGCAGGGCGGCACGCTCTTGGTCACCCCGCTCCTGGGCGCCGACGGCAACGTCTATGCGGTGGCGCAGGGCTCGCTCGCCATCGGCGGCTTCCAGGCTGAAGGCGAAGCCGCCAAGATCACCCGCGGGGTCCCGACTGTCGGCCGCATCGCCAACGGCGCCATCATCGAGCGCGAGATCGAGTTCGCGCTCAACAAGCTCAACCAGGTGCGGCTGGCCTTGCGCAATGCCGACTTCACGACCGCCAAGCGGATTGCCGCGGCCATCAACGATTACATCGGCGCCCCGATCGCCGAGCCGCTCGACCCTTCGACGGTGCAGGTCTCGCTGCCGGCGAAATCCGGCGGCAACGTCGTCGCGCTGCTGACGGAGATCGAGCAGCTGCAGGTCGATCCCGACCTCGCCGCCAAGGTGGTCATCGACGAGCGTTCCGGCATCATCGTCATGGGGCGCGACGTGCGCGTGTCGACGGTGGCGGTGGCGCAGGGCAATCTCACCGTCACCATCTCGGAGACCCCGCAGGTCAGCCAGCCGCAGCCGTTCTCGCGCGGCCAGACCGTAGCGGTGCCGCGCACGCGCGTCGGCGTCTCCGAGGACGGCAAGCGGCTGGCCGTGGTTCAGGAAGGCGTCTCGCTGCAGCAACTGGTCGACGGACTCAATTCGCTGGGCATCGGTCCGCGCGATCTCATCGCCATCCTGCAGGCGATCAAGGCCGCCGGCGCCATCCAGGCCGAAATCGAAGTGATGTGATGGCCGACTTCCACGCCCTCGCCTTGCCCACCCTGGCCACGCCGGCCGCCAGCGCGCTTGCCCGCTCGGTTGCGCGCGACGCCCGCACGGCTGCCGCAACCCCGTCGGCCGCCGATCCAAAAGCCAAGGCGCGCACCGCCGCGGTCAATTTCGAGGCGCAGTTCCTCAACGCAATGTTCGACCAGATGCTTGCCGGCGTCCAGGGCGACGGACCCTTCGGCGGCGGGCCGGCGGTCGGCGTCTGGCGCTCGTTCCTGAGCGAGCAATACGCCAAATCGTTTGCCCAGGCCGGCGGCATCGGAATTGCCGACAAGGTCTATCACACCCTGCTCGCCCAACAGGAGGCGAGCGCCCACTAGCTTGCGACCTCACGACGCCCCTGATGAACGCGGCGCGCGAGACCGAAAGTGAACGAGTTGTTAACCAGCAGGCGAATAACCTCGATCGGATTTCAACGCGGTTCACGAAATCCTAACCGATCGTGCATGGCGCGCGACACTTTGAGGGAAGGCGCCGGCAAGCGTCAACAAGAACGACAGTGCCATCCCGATAGGACGCCAACCATGCACAACGCACCAGCGACGCAATTACCCGACACGCCGCGCGCGATCGAGAGCGCGGCCGACGCCCAGGCCGCAATCCTGCGGCTCACCGAGGTCATGGACGGACTCGAGGTCGTGCTCGCCGAGGAGACCAAGCTCATCCGCGCCGGCCAGCTGCGCACGGCCACCGGCCTCGGCCTCAAGAAGAACGAGCTTTCGGGCCGCTACTTCAAGGCCGCGGAGCGGTTGAAGATGCACGGGAAGCTTCTTTCGCGGCTTGTACCGCAGGATCTCGGCACGCTGGCGCGCCGGCACGAGCAGCTGCAGGCGGCGCTCAAGACGAATCTGGTCGTGCTGGCGACCGCGCACGCGGTTTCCGAGGGCATCGTGCACCGCCTGTCGGGCGATCTCGCCCGCAAGGCCTGCCCGCAGGTCTACGGCGCCAGCGGGCGAATGACGCGTCCCGATCCCAAGCGAGCGCAACCGCTCGCCCTGAGCCGGATGTCGTGAGATCCGGCGTCATGTCCGAGGGGATGCATTGCCCGAGCAATGCAGGGCTTCGCGATCCGGAAAATCCGAGGAGGAGCATCTGCAGATGAAACGGATCCTGGTCACCGGCGGCGCCGGCTTCTTGGGTTCGCATCTTTGCGAACGCCTGCTGGCGCAAGGCGATGACGTCCTCTGCGTCGATAACTTCTTCACCGGCAACAAGGACAACGTCGCGCACCTCGTCGGCCATCCCCGCTTCGAGCTGATGCGGCACGACATCACCTTTCCGCTCTATGTCGAGGTGGACGAGATCTACAACCTCGCCTGCCCGGCTTCGCCCGTGCACTATCAGTACGATCCGGTGCAAACCACCAAGACCAGCGTCCACGGCGCCATCAACGTGCTCGGGCTCGCCAAGCGCACCGGCGCCAAGATCCTGCAGGCCTCGACCTCGGAGGTCTACGGCGATCCGGAAATACACCCGCAGCCCGAGCACTATTGGGGGCGCGTCAATCCGGTCGGCATCCGCTCCTGCTACGACGAGGGCAAGCGCTGCGCCGAGACGCTGTTCTTCGATTATTGGCGTCAGCATGGCGTGCGCATCAAGGTGGCGCGCATCTTCAACACCTATGGCCCGCGCATGCACCCCAACGACGGCAGGGTGGTCTCCAACTTCATCGTGCAGGCGCTGCTCGGCGACGACATCACGATCTACGGCGACGGCTCGCAGACGCGCAGCTTCTGCTACGTCGATGATCTGATCGAAGCCATGATGCGGCTGATGGCGACCGACGACGACTTCACCGGACCGATCAATATCGGAAATCCCGGCGAATTCACCATCCACGATCTCGCCGCCGGCGTCCTGCGGCTGACCGGCTCGTCCAGCCGGCTGGTGTTCAAGCCGCTGCCGATGGACGACCCCAAGCAGCGCCAGCCCGACATCCGCCTCGCCCGGCAAGTGCTGCGCTGGGAGCCGCAGATGCAGCTTTCCGAGGGCCTTGAGCGGACCATCGAATATTTTCGCGAGCGCCTGTTGACGCGCCAGATTGCCGATCTGGCCGCGCTGGCGCGCTTGGGAAAAACGCCCCAACCGGCAGTGCCGGAGGCACCGGCCGAAATTGCCTCGGAAAAACCCGCGGGACCCCTGGTCCAGACGGCCTGAACCCATCCTGGAGACAGCAATGACACAGCCGGTCATCATTCAGTGGTCGATATCGAGCTTCTTCGGTTGGGGCGTGTATGGCCTCAATCTCGGGCTGCACTGGGCCGGCGATCCCGAGATCGAGCCGGTCTGCGCCTCGCCCATCGACGCCGGGCATATTTCGGTCGATCCGCTCAGGGAGCGTGCCCTGCTGCCGTTCCTGGTCAGATCGGTGCAGTTCCAGGCGCAGCTCGGCCAGCACGCGAACGGCTCGGTCAGCGCCAACGCGCCCTTGCTGCTCGCGCTCGGCAACGGGTTTACCGGATCGCCCGCCGCGCACAGGGTCGTGCTCGAAGGCGAGCCGACGATCGGCGTGATCTTTTTCGAGGACGCCCTCGACCCGGAGGCGGTCAAGCGCGGCAAGCAACTCTCGCTGGTCATCACCGGATCGACCTGGAACGAGCGGGTGTTGCGGGCCTACGGATTCGAGCATGTGCGGACGGTCCTGCAGGGCATCGATCCGACGCATTTTCATACCGGCCCCAAGCTCGGGGTCATGCGCGACCGGTTCCTGATCTTCTCCGGCGGCAAGGCGGAACTGCGCAAGGGCCAGGACATCGTGATGGCGGCGTTCAAGATCTTTGCCAAACGCCATCCGGAGGCGACGCTGGTCACCGCCTGGCACAGCCCGTGGCCGCACTTGGCGCGCAGCCTCGACCAGACCGGGCTCGCGGCGACGGTCGCCTTCGACAAGGACGGCGGGCTCGACGTCCGCGCCTGGGCCGCGGCCAACGAGATCGCCGCGGACCAGATCATCGACCTCGGCAACGTACCCAACGTCTCGATGCCGTCGGTGCTGCGCGAGATGGACGCCGCCGTGTTCGCGAACCGGTCCGAAGGCGGCACCAATCTGGTCGCCATGGAGTGCATGGCGTGCGGCCTACCGGTCGTGCTGTCGCGCAATACCGGCCATCTCGATCTGATCAAGGACGACAACTGCTATCCGCTCGACGATCAGAGAGCGGTCGAGAACCGCTGGACCAGCGTCGGCGACGTTGCCTGCTGGGGCGAGAGCCAGGTCGGCGAGGTGGTCGAGCGCCTGGAGCAGATTTTCGCTGACCGTGCGGCCGCCCGCAAGCGCGGGCTGCGCGCAGCCCGCATGATGCAGCGGCTGACCTGGGCCGATACGGCGCGACAAATGAAGGATGTCGTCCTGAAGGCGGTCAGCGGCACCGTGCGCAAAGCCGCCTAGCGGAAGCCCGCGACCGCCGGCAGCGCCAAGCGCTGCCCGCCATGCGAAGTCCGTGCTGTCGCGCGCCCGCCCGGCAGCCGTCAAAACGCCGGCGGTCGCATCACGCGGCGGCCGCTATCGGGGCCTTGGTCAGGAAGGCCTCGTATCTGGGCGCCAGGGTCGTGCCCGAGGCCTTGTCGTAGGCCTGAAGCACGAGATGCGCCACGTCGACCGACATGTAGACGTCGTGCAGGATGATCGCGAGCTTCAGCAACTGCTCCGGCCGCAGGCGATCGAGCCGCGTGATGTCCTTGATGAAGATCACGTCCGCCCAGAACAACTGGCTCAGCGGCGCATGCGCATCGCCGTTCACCTTGAACGGCTTGAGCACGTGCCCCTGCAGCTCGAAGAACTTATGGACCTGCAAGCCGAACTTGCGCAGAAAAAGCTCCTGCTCGGAAAAGAGCGGTTGCCCCTCGTACATCGGCACGAACATGACCTCGGTGTGGACCACGAGGCAATCCTTCAGCTTTTCTGTCGCGTTCTCGAAGACCAACATCTCGCCGCCCTGGATGTCGATCTTGAGATAGTCCATCGCCTCGATCTCGGCGATATCATCCAGCCGCTTCGTATCGACATCAACCAAAGACCGGACCTGCGCCCAAATTCCGTGAAGGTGAACCAAGTCGAGGAGAGCAAAATTCGGCGGCAGCAGCGAATTCATCCCCGACATCGCGCAAATGCGAAATTGATGGCGCTGCCCGTCGCCGACAGCGCTGGGAACATACGTCTCGCCCGGTCCCTTGATCGCTTGCAGCTTGTCGAAGGCGGCGGGATCCGGCTCGAACCCGACCAGCGACGCCAGGCCGTTGTCGACCAGGCTCTGGTAGGGCCCCTTGTGCCCGGACAGCGGGTTGGCGCCGACGTCGACGATGTCGATGCGCCTCAGATCGGCCCGACGGCCAATGACGTCGACGATCGATGGTGCGGCCATGTGTTTCCTCTTTATCCTGGACCCGCAAGCCAGCCGCCTGCTTCAAGCAACCGTGCCCTTCAATCCGGCATCGAGCCGTTGGTGCGCCCAGCAAACCAGCCAGTTCATCGTCACGGGACGGTTCTCATTGACGGCAAGCCAACGGTCCAGCGAACCCCAGCGTTGCAACGAGGGAAATTGGTTCGGATCGCGCGGCCCCTCCGATACGATTTCGATGTCATGGCTGGCAGAAAATCGCTCCTTCAAGATCGACGTGATCGAGGGATTGAGGAAGTCGTGACATTCGACGATCACGTCACATGCCTGAATTCCCGGCACTTGATCGGGATCGAGCAGCTGCAGCTCGTCGCCTTCGCAATCCACGAGCAGCAAGGTCCGGTCTTGCTCGGAGATGGCTGCGCGCAGGGTATCGCGCGTGCAGGCGCCTCCTACCGTGGCCCGGGCGCCAACCTGATTTGCGGCCGCGGCGCGATGGCATATCGCTTGCGCCTTTTCGCTGATGTCGAACGCGAATATCCGTGATTGCGGCAATGCCCGGGCCATGCCGATCGCGTAATAACCTTCGGCACAGCCCACATTGATGACGTTTTTCGGCGCCCGACTGATGGCCTTCGCGATGGCCGGGTGCAGTTCAGCCTCGTAGCAGCCGAGCAGCTTCGGGGCGAGATCGCCATCCCCCCATGAGGCTTCCGGCAGCATGGTCATGCCGGCAAACGGCCCGCTCAACACACTGCCGCCTTGAGCATTGTAGAGCACGTTGGTGATTTCCGCGCGCCTGCGGGCCTGCTGCGGCTTGAGCAACTCGTTCTCGAGCTGCGCCACCCGCCCCTTGGCGGCTTCGAGCAGCTTGTAGGACGCAAGCAGCCGGGCGCTGTATTCGTTGAGCAGCGCGGCTTCGTCAAAGGCATGGCGCCGCGATTGCCGCCTCGCCTCGGCAGGCCGGTTCCGCAGCAGCGCACGGATCGTAGTGCCGTCCTTCGCGAGCGGAATGTCGTATTGCTCCGGCGCCGTATATCCGCTGCTGATAAAGAGATCGACCTCGCGATTGCAGGTGCGGATCTCGACCAGGTCGAAACAGCCGTGCGCGTCGATGAATTCCGCGAAGGAGTCTTTGGTGAAGAAGGATAGATGACCCTTGGCCATGAAGCCGCGCGCGAGCAGCCGCAC
Organism: uncultured Alphaproteobacteria bacterium; assembly: GCA_963725185.1. Taxonomy (GTDB): domain Bacteria; phylum Pseudomonadota; class Alphaproteobacteria; order Rhizobiales; family Xanthobacteraceae; genus VAZQ01. The sequence goes on along the minus strand of CAVRXO010000004.1, from coordinate 138,716 downwards.
CTCATTGGGAATGTCGACCAGGAGCAAGCCGCCCGGCTTGAGCACGGACGCAAACATGTCCATCGCCTCATGCGGGTTGGTGAGGTGCTCGAGCACATGGGAGATGCAGACCAGATCGAAGGAGCTCTCGAAAGCTCCCGACGCCAATTCTTCATGCTCCACCAGCGTGAGCAACGGATCGTTCTTCAGGAGCGCGACGAATTGCGGATCCATCTCGGTGACCCAGACCTTGTCGGCAATGGCGCGCAGCTCATGACCGAGCGATCCCTCGGCCGTGCCATAGTCCAGCGCCGCCGAAACCCTCAAGCCCGGCCGCTGCTCGAGCAGATAGTCGATCTGTCCTTTCGCCTGCGCGAGACCTTTCTGCCGGTGCGCGATGATCCCCTGCTCGTCCAACCGGCCGCGGTAGAAGTTCCGGTAGTAGGTTTCCAGCGCCCGGCCGGAGACATATTCGCTCTGGACGAAGTGGCAGCCGTCGCACTGAATGATATTGATGCCGAAATTGCGGTTGGTCGTGACATCGTGCAGCTTGGTGGAGCCGCAAATCAGGCAGCAATTGAAGGGACCGTCCTTGGGCATCTTGTGCGTCCGCTCATGAGGCTCTGGCGCGATCGGCAACGCCTGCCGTGCCGGCCCGGCCGGGGCATGCGAGCGCGCATGTTAAGCAGCTTTGTTGCGCCGGCCGCGGCACCGAATCGGCACGAAGGCGAGCTTTCCGCGGGTACCTTCACTAGTGGGGCAGCGTGGTTAACGCTTGCTTAACGCGCCGCCGAGTGCGGTCGGAACGCGATTGGCCCGGCTCGCGACTCCAATTCCGCCTTCACGCGCGTGAGCACGCCTTGCCAATCGCCGTAGCGCGGTTGGCGGAACAGGCGCGCGGTCGGATACCAGGGGCTGTCCTGGCGCTCGAGCAGCCAGCGAAAGTCGGGCGAAAACGGCAGCAGCACCCAGACCGGCCGCCCCAGCGCGCCGGCCAAATGCACGACCGAGGTATCCACCGCGACCACGAGATCCAGGAGCGAGATCGCCGCCGCGGTATCGGCGAAGTCGCCGAGCTCGCTGCCGATCGGCCGGACGTTGCCATGCCGGCGCAGGACGGCGGCATCGGCCGCGCTCATATCTTTCTGGATGCTCACGAACTCGATGCCGGGCGCCGACATCAGCGAAGCGAATTGCTCCAGCGCCATCGAGCGGGTGCGATCGTGCTCATGCACCGCGCTCCCGGCCCACGCGATGCCCACCCGCAGGCATCGCCTGGTGCCGAGCCGAGCCTGCCAAGCGGACATGCGATCCGCGGGCGCGCGGATATAGGGACAAGCGCCCGGGATCGAGCCTGCCTCGGTGCGCAAGGCCAGCGGCAGGCTCATCAACGGGCAGTGCAGATCGAATGGCGGCAGCGTCTCGCCGCGCGCCAGCACGCACGATGCCCCCTCCATATGCGACAACAGCGGCTTGAGCGGCGGTTGCACCTCGAGCAGAACCCGCGCCCCCAGGCGCGCCACCAAGGGCACGTAGCGGGCGAACTGGAGCGTATCGCCAAATCCCTGCTCGGCATGCAGCAGGATGGTCTTGCCGGCAAGCGGCCCCTCCCCGAGCCACAATGGCGCAGCAAAATCACGGCCCCGCTCTCCCCAGCTCGCCTGCCGCCAGCGCCATTCATAGTCGCGCCAGCCCGGCGCGAACTGCCCCAGCCGCAGCCGGACGAGGCTCTCGCAGAATCTGGCCTCCGCGTGCTTGGGCCCGATCGCCGCCGCATCCGCATAGGCGGCCAACGCTTCATCAAACCTGTGCAGATCGGCGAGGATGTGTCCCTTGTTGATGTGAATTTCGGGCAGCTTGGGATCGATGTCGAGGGCGCGCTGGTAGCTTTGGATCGCCGCGTCGAGCCGGCCGAGCTCCGCCAGCGAGCTGCCGCGATTGTTGAGAACGTCGACGTCATCCGGCCGCAGGGCGAGGAAGCGATCGTAGTCGGTCAGCGCCTCGGCGAAGCGCTTGGCCTTGAACAGCGCATTGCCGCGGCTGTGCAGCGCTTCGGGATGAGCCGGGATCGGCCGCGAGCGCACGGTCCCAGCTGGCCAGCGCCTCCGGCATGGCGGCCGAGGTTCGCCAGCGTCAAGCCGCGATTGTTGAGCGCGTTGACGTGGTCGCTCTTGAGCGCCAGCGCCTTGTCGAAGATTCCCAGCGCATCCTGGTGCTGCTTGAGGGCATCGAAGACCAGCCCGAAATTCGACAGCGCATCGGGCGAATGGGGATTGACGTTGAGCGCGGCCGCGATCAGCCGCAGGGCGTCGACCTCGCGGCCTTGCTGGTGCCGCAACAGGCCGAGCAGGTGCAACGCATCGAATTTGCCGGGATCCCTGGCGAGGATGGCGGAGTAGATCTGCGCGGCTTCCTCAAGGCGCCCTTGGCGATGCAACGCCGTCGCCTGTATCCGGCAGGCCACCGGGATCGAATGCCGGTTTGGAGACCGGGGTGAGCCGAATCGTCACGTCGGCAGCCTCAACGGCTCGCCGTGAGCGAGCTGAGCTCGCAACCCGCCGAGTTCGCAGCGCACCCGCTCCAGCACGCCGTCCCAATCGCCGAACCCGGACTGGCGGAACAACCGCATGGTCGGATACCAGGGGCTGTCCTCGCGCGCGAGCAACCAGCGGAAATCCGGCGAAAACGGCACCAGCACCCAGACCGGCTTGCCGAGCGCGCCAGCGAGATGGACCACCGACGTGTCCACCGCGACGACCAGATCCAAGAGCGAGATCACCGCGGCCGTGTCGGCAAAATCGGCAAGCTCCTCGCCGATCGGTGCCACGTTGGCAAATTGCCGCAAAGCGACCGCGTCCCCGCCGCCCAGCTCCTTCTGAATGCTGACGAACTTGACATCCTGGTCGGCAAAGAGCGTGGCGAAGCTGGCGAGCGCGATCGAGCGATTGCGGTTGTTGATGTGCGTGGCGCTGCCTGCCCAGGCAATGCCCACCCGCAGCGACCGCCCCATGCCCAGGCGCTCACGCCATTTCGCGACCCGCTCCGGCAGGACGCCCAGATAGGGAATTCCGCCCGGCACGGTATCGAGCTCGGTGCCGAATGCGAGCGGCAGGCTCATCATCGGGCAGTGCAAGTCGAACGGCGGCAGCGGCTCGCCGTGGCCGAAGAGGCCGGCGATCCCTTCGATGCCCGCCAACAGGGGCTTGAGCGGCGGTTGCACGTCAAGGATCACCTTGGCGCCGCGGCGGGCGAGCAAAGGCGCGTAGCGGACGAACTGCAGCGTGTCGCCCAATCCTTGCTCCGCATGCAGAAGGACCGTCCGCCCCGCGACCGGCTCCTCTCCGAGCCAAAGCGGCTGCGAATAGTTCCGCCGTCGCTTCTTCGCGTCCTCCAGATGCCAGCGGCCTTCGTAGTCCCGCCAACCTTCCGAGAACCGCCCCAGGGTCAACTCGGCGAGGCTTGCATTCCACCGAGCCTCGGCATGATTGGGCTCCAGAGCGAGCGCCCGCAAATAATTGGCCAGCGCCTCCTCGGGCCGCGCCATCGCTACGAACAAGTTGCCGCGATTGATGTGGGCGGCGGGAAATTTGGGATCGAGCTCGAGCGCCCGATCGTAGCTCGCCAGCGCCTGGTCGAAGCGGCGGAGCGCCGCGAGCGCGACGCCGCGATTGTTGAAGCCCTGCTCCTGCTGGGGAGCGACCGCAACCGCCTTGTCGTAGCTGTCGAGCGCTTCGCTCAGCCGGTTGAGCTGCATCAATGCATTTCCGCGATTGGTATGCGCGGCGAAATGATTGGGATCGATGATCAACGCCCGATGAAAGACGACCAGTGCGTCTTCCCGCTTCTTCAGCGCGATCAGGCTGTTGCCGCAATTGGTGAGTATATCGGCTGAGTCCGGCCGCAGCGCCAGCGCCTGGTCATAGCTGCGGATGGCGTCCTCGTGCCGGCCGAGCTTGGCGAGGACAAGGCCGCGATTGCCGATCGAGTCGACGCTCTTAGGGTCGATCGCGATGACCTTGTCGTAGGCCGCGAGCGCCTCCTCGTTGCGCTCCTGCGCCAGGAAGACCTTGGCGCGATTATGGAGCGCTTCGACGTGGTCGGGGATGACTGCGAGGACGCGCTCGAAATCTGCCAGCGCCTCCTCGTGGCGCTTGAGCGCGCTCAAGCTCAGCCCTCGATTGTTCAAGACGTCGATGCGATCGGGCTCGAGCGCCAGCGCCGCATCGTAGCTCGCCAGCGCCTGCGCGTGCCGCCCCAGTGCGCGCAACGCATTGCCGCGGTTGTAGTGCGCATCCGCATAATCCGGCCGCAGCGCCAGCGCCTGGTCGCAGCTCGCCAGCGCCTCCTCGAAGCGCTTCAGCTCGGCCAGCGCCACGCTCCGATTGTTTAATAGTTCCGCGTCCTTGGGCGCGACCGCTAATGCCGCCTCATAGGCGGCGACCGCCTCCTCGTGACGCTTGAGCGCGCCGAGCGCATTGCCGCGCCGATTGAGCGCCTCCTTATGCCCGGGCTGCAGCCCAAGCACGGCATCGAAGCTCGCCAGCGCGTCCTCGGCGCGACCGGTCGCCGCCAGCACCCGACCACGACCGAGCAGCGCGTCGACGTGGTCCGCCTCGCGCGCGAGCACCGCATCATAGCTCGCCAGCGCTTCGTCATGCCGTGCGAGCGCCGCCAACGCGTTGCCGCGATTGTAAAGCGCGTTGAGGTCGCCGCCGCCGAGCGCCAGCGCCCGCTCGAAGCTTGCCAGCGCCTCCTCGTGACGCGCGAGCGCTTCGAGGATCACGCCGTAGTTCGACAGCGCAGGAGCCGATTTGGGGTCGACGTTGAGCGCTGCGGCAACCAGGCGCAGCGCATCGACCGAATGCCCCTGCTGATGCTTGAGCACGCCATAGAGATGCAGCGCATCGAAATGCGCGGCGTCCGCGACGAGAACGGCGCGATAGATGGGCTCGGCCTCCGCAAGCCGTCCCTGCTGATGAAGCGCGAGCGCCTGTGCGATCGAAGGCGCGACCCGCGGTTGCAACGCTCTTGCGGCTGGCCGGCTCATGTCGCGCTCCATTTTCGAAAGTTCATCACGGACCCGCTCGATCACGCTCCGCCAATCGCCGAGCCGCGGCTGGCGGAACAGGCGCGCCGTCGGATACCAAGGGCTGTCCTCGCGATCGAGCAACCAGCGGAAATCGGGCGAGAACGGGAGCATGACCCAGACCGGCTTGCCGAGCGCGCCGGCGAGATGCACCACCGAGGTATCCACCGACACGACCAGATCGAGCTGCGCGATCACCGCCGCCGTGTCGGCGAAATCGGCGAGCTCGCCGCCGACCGCCGTCACGTTGGGATGGGCGGCAAGCGCCGCGGCATCGGCCGCGCTCGTATCCTTTTGCAGGCTCACGAACTCGATGCCCGGCACCGACAGCAGGTCGGCGAAGCGATCGAGCGGGATCGAGCGATTGCGGTTGTTCTTGTGGACCCGGCTTCCGGCCCAGACGATGCCGACGCGCGGGGAGGCCCTCTCGCCCAGGCGATGCTGCCATCCGGCCAGCCGCTCGTCGGACGGTCGCAGATAAGGGAGGCTTGCCGGAATGCTATCAGGCTCGGTGCCGAAGGCGAGCGGCAGGCTCATCAAGGGACAATGCAGATCGAATGGCGGCAGCGGCTCGCCCGCCGCCAATGACACGTTTTCCATACCGGCGAGCAGAGCCCGAAGCGGCGGCTGCACGTCGAGCAGCACGCGGGCGCCGCGCGCGGCGACGAGAGCGGCGTAGCGAACGAATTGCAGGGTATCGCCCAATCCCTGCTCGGAATGCAGCAGGATGGTCTTGCCGGCGACCTCCTCCAGCCCGAGCCATAACGGCTGGACGAAGTTGCGCTGGCGCTCGACCCAGCCGTCCTGCCGCCATCGCCATTCGTATTCCTGCCAGCCTTCGCGATACCTGCCGGCGGTCAAGAGCATCAAGCTGCGGTTGAAATGCACCTCGGGGTGGTCGGGCCTGATCGAGAGCGCGCGGTCGAAGCTCGCCAGCGCCTCGTCGCCGCGATTGAGCTCGTTGAAGGCGATGCCGCGATTGTTGAACGGCACGAGGTTGCCCGGATCGATCGAGATCGCGCGGGCGTAATCCGCCATCGCCTCGTCGTGGCGGTTCAGCACGCGCAGGACATTGCCGCGATTGCTCAGCGCTTCGGGAAAGTCCGGCCGCAGGGCAAGCGCGCGATCGAGGCTCGCGAGCGCCTCCTCGACGCGCTCGAGCCGGGTCAATGCAAAGCCGCGATTGCTGAGCGATTCGGCATGCCCGGGATTGCGCGCCAGTGCCTCGTCAAAGCACTTCAGGGCATCATCGAGCCTTCCGACCTCCTGCAGGGCGCGCCCGACATTCGAGATGATGTCGGGATAGTCCGGATCGAGGGCGCGCGCCCGCTCGAACATGGCCAGGGCCTCGCTCGCGCGCCTGAGCTCGATCAGCGCATGGCCGCAATTGTTGAGCGCGATCGGATGGCTGGGGTCGACCGCCAGCGCCCGTTGGCAACAGGCAAGCGCTTCTCCGAAGCGCTTCAGCTTGAGCAGCGTGTGTCCACGGTTGACCAAGGCGTCGGCATGGTCGGGCTTGATTGCCAGCGCCCGATCGTAGCTCGCGAGCGCCTCGTCCCAGCGCCCGAGCGAATTGAGCGCCACGCCGCGATTCGACAAGGCATCCGCCGAACCGGGCGAGACCTTGAGCGCCGCCGCCAGCAAGCGCACGGCTTCGTCGCTGCGGCCCTGCTGCTGCCGCAGCACCCCGAGCAGATGCAGGGCATCGAAATGCTTCGGCCGTGCCTTGAGTATGCGCTCGTACAGCGTCTCGGCCTCCGCCAGCCTGCCCTGCCCTTGGCAGCCGACGGCGTGGTTGATCGCCTCGGAAAGAATATCCGTATCCCGCCGGCTCGCCGGCGGAGCTTCCCGTTTCAATTTGGAGCGTCGCATCGAAGCCTTGCCGCCAACGGGGGACCGCGCCCGCCACCGCCCGGACGCGGAACCGATATCCGTCCGAGCGAAACATCGGCCCGGTATGGTTAACGACCGGTAAAGCAGGCGCCGCTGAACCGTTGCTTAACCGTTGCTTAACCGAATAAAGGATAGCCTGCGGACGGAGGCAGATAATCATGAGCGTCTCAAGCGTCTCGTTTTGGCAGCAGGATCAGAACTGGTTTCTGCAGCAAAAGTCGCTGTCCCAGCAGCTCAGCAGCAGCAGCCTGGTGTCTTCGGCGATGGCTTCCGCGCTGTCCAGCAAATCCTCCGGCCTCGCCAGCATCTACAATCAAGAGGCGTTGACGCGCGTCAACAACGCCATTCAGGCCGCCTTGAGTGGCGCGCTCAATTCGACGTCGGGCAGCCCCGGCAGCTCTTCGTCCAGCGCCGCCGCAAGCTTGCCCGTCACGGTATCTTCAGGGGCACTCAACTCCGCGCCGGCGCTGGCGTCCTCGGGCACCGCCGCATCCTTCTTGTCGGGCGTCATCTCAAGCGCCTTTTCATCCGGCACCGCCGGATCGGCATTGGCGAATCTCATTTCAGGCAGCTCGGTCAACATCCTGGCCTGAGTTGACGCCCGTCACCGCCGCCCCGCAAGGCCGTACCGAGATCGCATGAGCGTGCAATGGCCGGCGGCTCGCTTGCACGCGTCATCCGCGCGCTCGAATCCAGGCCGGTCATGCGCCGGCGCAACCCAGATTGCCGATCACGCTCTTCAGGCGACCGCCTGCTCGGCATCCGGTGGCGCGAATTGCGATGAAAAATCGCCGTTGAAGACCAACGGACCGACGTGGCTGAGCCGGCTGTCGAGATCGGCCCAGATCTCTCCGCCCATGTCCGACCAGCGCTTGCAGAAGCTGAAATCCTCGCTCAGATAAGTGCCGTCCTGATCGATCATGCAGTCGAACAGCGCAAAGCGGTTGCCGCTCTGGGTCGCGGCCTCCATCGAATGGTCGCGCTGATATCGAAGATTCGAATAGTGCGCGCACATCCGCTCGAGCGCCCGGCGCCGCACCATGAGAAATCCGGTACCGGCATAGCGGACCTTGGCGAATCCGGCCCGGACGACGACCGCGTTCGGGTCCGGCGCCTCGAAGACGTAATTGAGCGCGGCCGCCGCCGGATTCGGACGACCGGCCTGCGTGACCGCCTTGACCTTGTCCCAATCGATCCTCTTGATGGGATAGACGGCCGCGCAGACGTCGGCGCCGCAACGGATCAGCCGCAGGACCTGCTCGGGCGAAAATCCGATATCGGCGTCGACGAACAAGAGATGGGTCGCGGCGGCATCGTCGAGGAATTGCGCCACCAGGCTGGCGCGCGCGCGCGTGATCAACGCGTCCCCATCCTTGAAGAGAATCTTCAGATTGATCTCATTGGAGGCCCGCAAGGCGCTTTGCAGCTTGAAGATCGAGCCCGCATAGATGATGGAAATCTGGCCGCCGAAGCAGGGCGTGGCGATAACGAGATTGACGTCGGCTGACATCGGGATGGGTTCCATTCTTCAGGCTTGCGGCACCAGTGCGCCGGCCGCCAGCTCGGCCAGCGCCGGAGCACCGGCGACATAGTTCGCGCATTCCTCGACCAGCTGGAAGCCGCAGCGCCGATAGAAGTCGCGCGCGGCGTTGTCGTCGCGGACGGTGAGCTCGATCATCGGGCTCCCACGCGCGATCGCGTGGGCGGCGACCCGGCCCAGCAGCGCGCGCGCGACGCCGTGGCGGCGCAGGCGCGGCTCGACGTAGAGGTCGCCGACATAGATCGCGGGCTCGGGCCAGCCGGTGTAGTAGCGCTCGTTGCAGGTGATCATGCCGACGGGCGCCCCATCGAGCTCGGCGATGAAGGCGCTGAATCGCGCATGCGGGCCGAATGCGTCACGCAACCAATCCTGCTCGGTGGCGCGCACGGCGTGCTCCGCGTGCTCCGCCTTGGCCAGCAGCAATTTCATGCGCACCAGCGCGGGGACGTCCTTGGGCTGGGCTGCGCGAACCAGGCAGGCGATCGGCGGCATGCAACCCCTCTGGCATTCTGCGGACGCGAGTTGCGTCGAGATCGTTAAGAGAGGGTGAAGGCGAATGATTAACAGGAGCCTAACGCATCGGCCGAAGGTCGCGGCAACCGACCAGGCATCTTGCGTCCGCATCGGACGCGATCCACTCCAACAAATGCACTCGTCCAATCAAATGCCGGTATCCGCATCGGTATTTTCCGCAGACCGTACGCGCCATTTACGTCATCTTAAAAAGAATACGGCAAACGTTTGTCAGCCGATCCTATCGGTCGGACCACACGCTTGCATCACGTTATTGTGCTGCGGGCGATAGCCAGTACGGCTACGTAACCAGAAAGGTACGCCCAAATGTCTGGAATTACCCTGTCCGCCGGCGTGCGGCAGAACCTGCTGTCGCTGCAAAATACCGCCTCGCTGCTGACGACGACGCAAAACGCTCTCGCCACCGGCAAGAAGGTGAACTCGGCCTTCGACAACCCGACCTCCTACTTCACCTCGCAGTCCCTCAACAACCGCGCCAACAGCCTCAACGCGCTGCTCGACCAGATCGGCCAGGCAACCCAGACCCTGCAGACCACCAACCAGGGCCTGACCTCGCTGACCAGCCTGCTCCAGCAGGCGCTCTCGACCGCCCAGCAGGCCCTGCAGGCGCCCGGCCCGAGCACGGTGAGCTACGGCGCCATCACCACCAACGGCACGTTGAAGACCGCCGAAACCACCGGCGCCGACACCGGCACCGCAGCCTTGGGCGCGACGCTCGGATCAGCCGCCGATACCCTCTCGATCGTGACGGGCGGAAACACCTACGGCGTGACCCTCGCCGCCACCGATACGGCCGCAGCCGTGGTCAACGCCATCAACAATACCACCGGCCTCGGCGCCAATGGCGCGGTCACCGCTTCGACCAACGGCAGCGGCGCGCTCGTGCTGACCGCGAACAGCACCGCGACGAGCTTCACCGCCACCGATGCCAACGGCGAAACCAATCTTACGGCCTCCACGCTCGGCTCCATCACGGGCGTAGGCGCGCTCGGCACCACGCTCGGCGCCGCCAACGACACCCTCTCGATCGTGGCGGGTGGCAGCACCTATGGGGTGACGCTCAACGCCACCGACACGATCGCCGCCGTGGTCAATGCGATCAACAGCACCTCCGGCCTCGGTGCCTCCGGTGCCGTCACCGCTTCGACCAACGGCTCCGGCCATCTGGTGCTGACCTCCAACAGCGTCTCGACCAGCTTCACGGCCACCGACACGACCGGCGAAACCGGCCTCAATGCCCACTCGCTCGGCGTCGCCACGGCCCAGAGCGCGTTGGCCAGCACGATTGGCGGCTCTGGCGACACCCTCTCGATCGTCGCCAGCGGCGCCACCTACAGCGTGACGCTCGCCAACACCGACGCCCTCGCCGACGTGGTCTCCGCCATCAACAACACCACCGGCCTCGGCGCCGCGGGTGCCGTCACTGCTTCGACCGCCTCCGGCGGCAAGCTGGTGCTGACCTCCAACAACGCCTCGTCGAACGTCTCCGTCACCGACGCCACCAACGCGGCCGGCTACACCTCCGCCATCACCGGCACCTCGAGCAATACGGTGGGCACCGGCACCTCGACCGCCGCGATCGCTACCGGCGCGTCGACCGACCTGTTCCAGATCCTGCAGGCCGGCGGCGCTCTGTCGGGCGATGCACTGACCTTCGCGGTCAGCGGCGGCGCCACCCAGCAGATCCAGTTCGGCACCAGCACTGGCCAAATCCAGACGCTCAGCCAACTGCAATCGGCGTTGCAGGGACTGTCCGGCATCTCGAGCGCGACCGCCGCGGGGAGCTCGGTCAGCGTCAACGTCTCCTCCTCCAGCGCCCTGAACAGCCTCACGACCGGGGCCTCGGGCTCGGCCGGCTCGACCGAAATCTTGAACGAGCTCGGTCTCACCTCCGGAACGGTCAGCGGCACCGCGCTGTCGAGCGGAAACAGCTCGGCGCGCCAGACCCTGCAAAACAACTACAACGCCTTGCTGACGCAGATCGACCAGCTCTCGCAGGATTCATCCTACAACGGCGTCAACCTGCTCAACGGCGACAACTTGCAGGTGGTCTTCAACGAGAACAATACCAGCTCGCTGACGATCAGCGGCGTGAATTTCAGCTCGCAGGGGCTCGGGCTGAACAAGATCACCGGCACCGGCTTCCAGGCCAACAGCAACATCAACAATGCTGTCACCGCCTTGCAGACGGCCCTCACGAACGTCCAGACCCAGACCGAGACGTTCGGCACCAACGCATCGACCATCCAGATCCGGCAGAACTTCACGCAAAACCTGATCAACACCCTCCAGACGGGTGCCAGCAATCTGGTCCTGGCCGACCAGAACCAGGAAAGCGCGAACCTGCTCACCCTGCAGACGCAGCAGCAGCTGGAAATCTCGGCCTTGTCGATCGCCAACCAGGCCAACCAGTCGGTGCTCAAGTTGCTGCCCTAAATCTTCACGATCACGGAACGACGAAAGCGGCGGGGCCAAAACCCCGCCGCTCTTTTTTTTAACGGTCGATTAACCATAATCGTTAAACATTGCGCCGACGACAAACCGGGCTACACCGGCGAAAAATCAAGAAGCCGAAGAAGGGCTGAACAGCGAGCTTGATGCAAGCGACGCTGCATCCCGCTTCGGTCTCGAGGCCGCCGGTTCTATTGCGAAGGTAACCCCAGTACGGCGCGTACACGAAGTGCAGGCCGGCACGGCTTTAAACGGAAAGATGCGCCCAGATGTCTGGAATCACACTATCCGCCGGCGTGCGGCAGAACCTGCTGTCGCTGCAAAATACCGCCTCGTTGCTGACGACGACGCAAAATCAGCTCGCCACCGGCAAGAAGGTGAACTCGGCCTTCGACAACCCGACCTCCTACTTCACCTCGCAATCCCTCAACAACCGCGCCAACAGCCTCAATGCGCTGCTCGACCAGATCGGCCAGGCAACCCAGACCCTGCAGACCGCCAACCAGGGCCTCACCTCCTTGACCAGCCTGCTCCAGCAGGCGCTCTCGACCGCCCAGCAGGCCCTGCAGGCGCCCGGCCCGAGCACCGTGAGCTACGGCGCCATCACCACCAACGGCACGTTGAAGACCGCCGAAACCACCGGCGCCGACACCGGCACCGCGGCCTTGGGCGCGACGCTCGGATCAGCCGCCGATACCCTCTCGATCGTGACGGGCGGAAACACCTACGGCGTGACCCTCGCCGCCACCGATACGGCCGCAGCCGTGGTCGCCGCCATCAACAACACCACCGGCCTCGGCGCCAATGGCGCGGTCACCGCTTCGACCAACGGCAGCGGAGCGCTCGTGCTGACCGCGAACAGCACCGCGACGAGCTTCACCGCCACCGATGCCAACGGCGAAACCAATCTTACGGCCTCCACGCTCGGCTCCATCACGGGCGTAGGCGCGCTCGGCACCACGCTCGGCGCCGCCAACGACACCCTCTCGATCGTGGCGGGTGGCGCCACCTATGGGATGACGCTCAACGCTACCGACACCATCGCCGCCGTGGTCAATGCGATCAACGCCACCGCCGGCCTCGGCGCCTCCGGTGCCGTGACGGCTTCGACCAACGGCTCCGGCCATCTGGTGCTGACCTCCAACAGCGTCTCGACCAGCTTCACGGCCACCGACACCACCGGCGAAACCGGCCTCAATGCCCACTCGCTCGGCGTCGCCACCGCCCAGAACGTGTTCGGCAGCACGCTCGGCCCCAACCCCGACACCCTCTCGATCGTCGCCAGCGGGGCCACCTACAGCGTGACGCTCGCCGCCACCGATGCGATCGCCGACGCGGTCAACGCCATCAACGCCACCGCCGGCCTCGGCGCCTCCGGCGCCGTCACCGCCTCGACCACTGCCGCCGGCCGCCTGGTGCTGACCTCCAACAACGCTTCATCGAACGTCGTCGTCAGCGATGCCAACAACGAAGCCGGCTACACCTCCACCACCACCGGCACGTCGAGCAATACGGTGGGCACCGGCACCTCGACCGCCACGACGGCCACCGGCGCGTCGACCGACTTGTTCCAGATCCTGCAGGCCGGCGGAGCTTTGGCGGGCGATGCGCTGACCTTCGCGGTCAGCGGCGGCGCCACCCAGCAGATCCAGTTCGGCACCAGCACTGGCCAAATCCAGACGCTCAGCCAACTGCAATCGGCGTTGCAGGGACTGTCCGGCATCTCGAGCGCGACCGCCGCGGGGAGCTCGGTCAGCGTCAACGTCGCCTCGTCCAGCGCCCTCAACAGCCTCACGACCGGCGACTTCGGCTCGGCCGGCTCGACCGAAATCTTGAACGAGCTCGGACTCACCTCCGGAACGGTCAGCGGCACCGCCCTCTCCAGCGGAAACAATGCGACGCGCACCACCCTGCAGGGCAACTACAACGCCTTGCTGACGCAGATCGACCAGCTCGCCCAGGATACCTCCTACAATGGCGTGAACCTGCTCGACGGCGACAACCTGCAGGTGGCATTCAACGAGACCAATACCAGCTACCTGACGATTGCGGGGGTGAACTTCAACTCGGCCGGCCTCGGGCTGACGAAGATCACCGGCACCGGGTTCCAGGCCAACAGCAACATCAATGTCACCATCAGCTCACTGCAGACCGCCCTCGCGAACGTCCAGGCCCAGACCGAGACGTTCGGCACCAACGCATCGACCATCCAGATCCGCCAGAGCTTCACGCAGAATCTGATCAATACCCTGCAGACGGGTGCCAGCAATCTGGTCCTGGCCGACCAGAACCAGGAAAGCGCGAACCTGCTCACCCTGCAGACCCAGCAGCAGCTGGAAATCTCGGCCTTGTCGATCGCCAACCAGGCCAACCAGTCGGTGCTCAAGCTGTTCCCGTAATCCACGCTATGACACGCGCGAACGAAGCGGCGGGGCCAAAAGCCCCGCCGCTTCATTTTAACGATTGATTAACCGCGATCCTGAACCATCAATTCGGACGCCAACAAGGAGGTCGACGTGGGTCTCAAGATCGAGCTCAAGCCCGGCGAGCGCGTCATGCTCGGCGACTGCATCGTCACGAACCACGACCAGCGCACGCGCCTCCTGGTCGAGGGCGCGGCCCCGATCCTGCGCGAGAAGGACATCATGACGCCAAGCCGGGCCGACACGCCGGCCAAGCGCATCTATCTCGCCGTGCAGCTGATGTACACGTCGAAAAATCCCGCGAAGTCATCACGAGCTGTACTTCAAGCTGGTGCGCGACATCGTGCACGCCGCGCCCAGCATGTGGCCCATCATCGAAAGTATCAATAACCAAATCTTAACAGGCCAGTTGTACAAAGCCTTAAAGGAAGTCAAGAAGCTCATTGCCTACGAAGGGAAGCTCCTCGATCATGCACGCAGCGCACAAGGCCTACGCGACAGCAGCCAAGGTGACGGCAAGCCCGCGTGATTTGGAGGCATCCCTGCTGCTCAAGGCGGCCGCGAAGCTGCAGAGCGTCCATGAAGGCTGGAGCGCCAAGCGGCAGAGCCTGAACGAGGCGCTGGCCTACAATCGGCGGCTCTGGGTGATCTTCCTCGATTCCGTTTGCAGCGAAGACAGCGTCCTCCCGGTCTCGGTCCGCCAGAACATCGCCAATCTCGGCATCTTCGTGATGAACGAGACGGTGTCCCTCATGATCGATCCGCGCCCCGACAGTCTGGTGCCGCTGATCAACATCAATCGCGGCATTGCCGCCGGGCTGCGCGGCAAGAGCTAGCCGACCTCCGTCAAGACGATCGGCACGGCGGCAAAGCCGGTTGCGCTGCGGCAATGCCCGGTCGGACCGCGGACAAGTCATGATTTGTTAACCATCCGGTCCTAAGCTTGATTCGACCTGCCCGCCGGTAACGGATTCTCAGCCGACGCCCGCCCGGTTCCCGTGCGTTCGAACGCGTGGAGTTTTGCAATCTCTGCAAGCCGCGCTGCAATTTCGCTGACCCGCGCGGCGGGAAAAGAGGAAACCCGGCTCCCATGCTCACCTCAAACGCTGCCCCCGCCGCCGCCCCAAGCACGACCGCGACGTCATCGACCACATCGGCCTTGGGGAGCACTGCCAACACCCAGTTGGCCGGCAATTTCAACGAATTCCTACAGCTGCTCACGACCCAGTTGCAGCACCAGGATCCGACCTCGCCGCTGGATCCCAATCAGTTCACCTCCGAGCTCGTGCAATTCGCCTCGGTCGAGCAGCAGATCAACACGAATACGTCCCTGACCACGCTGATCTCGATGCAGCAGATGCAGGAGGCTTCGTCGGCGCTGAACTTCATTGGCGCAACCGTTGCAGTCTCCGGCACGACCGCCCAGCTGGCGAACGGCCAGGCGTCCTGGAACTATTCGGTCACCCAGCCGGCAACGGCGTCGATCAGCGTCTCGAATTCCGCCGGGCAGGTGGTCTACACCACCACCCAGGCGGCGCAGCCGGGGGCGCAAACCTTCAATTGGAACGGCATCGACAACCAGGGAACCACCTGGCCGAGCGGCGCCTACACGGTCGCGATCAGCGCGACCGGCGCCAACAATCAGAGCGTTCCGGTCACCACCCAGGTGCAAGGCACCGTCACCGGCGTCAATGTGAACGCGAGCCCGCCGACGCTGGCGATCGGCGGCCAGAACTATCCGCTGAACCAGGTCACCCAGGTGATCAGCAGCGGTGGCGCGAGCGCCTCCAGCAGCGTCACGCAGGCGCTCGGCAACGTCGGCACGACCGTGCAGAACGCCGTCAGCCAGGCCCTTAGCAACGCTGGCCTCTAGCTCGATCAGGGTCCGATGCGGGCATCGCCGCCGAACTCGGTCGGGGCCATACCGCGCGTGATAGGTCAATGAACGAGCGCAATCCGGCGCAGGCGCAACGCCTTTACGCTCAAGGCGTCAGGCTGCAGCAGCAAGGGCTGCTGGCGCAGGCGATCTCCTCATGGCGCGACGCGCTGGCCTTCGACGCCCGCCATGACGATGCGCGCTACAATCTTGCAGTCGGTCTGGGCGCGTCCGGAGACGCCATCGGCGCCGAGGCATCCTATAGGGTGCTGTTGTCCGCCTCGCCTACCCATTGCAAGGCGCTCTATAATCTCGCCAACTTGAAGATGCGCCAAGGCGATCCGGCCGCGGCGGAACCGCATTACCGGGGCCTGCTCGCCGCCGATCCGCGCTTCACGCCCGGCTGGATCAACCTGGCGATGGCCAGATCCGCCCAGCAGGATCCGCGCGAGGCCGAAAGCTGCCTGCGTCGCGCGCTGGCCTTGGAGCCCGAGAATGTCGGAGCGCATTGGAACCTGGCGCATCTCTTGTTGGCGTCCCGGCGCTGGCCCGAAGCGTGGCGCGAATACGAATGGCGCCTGCGCCGTCCCGAATGCCCGCCCCCGCCAGTGCCGGCGCGCGACTGGACGCCCGCCGACACCCAGGCTCGGCGCATCTTGCTATGGAACGATCAGGGAATGGGGGACGCACTTCAGTTCGCGCGCTACGTTCCGTTTTTGGCCGCACGCGGGCACGAGGTTTGGCTGTTCGTTCAGGACGCCCTCAAGATCCTGCTGCAAGCGACCCCGGGCGTTGCCGGCGTCGCCGGCCCTTCCGATCCGCCGCCGCAGGTCGATGCACAGGCACCCTTGCTGAGCCTGCCGCACCGCCTCGATTTGCCGGATCCCGCGGCGTCCTGGCGGGGCGCTTACGTAAAGGCGGGAGCACCGATGAGCTTGCCGCGGCGAGCCGGATGCCGGGCCGTGGGCCTGGTATGGAGCAGCAACCCCGCGCATCCCAACCGCATCTTGCGCGATATGCCCTTGCGGGAGCTTGCTCCCCTGTTCGACATTGACGGCATCGACTGGTTCGGCCTGCAAGTCGGTGCCGCCGCGCAAGATATCGCAGCCGCGGGCCTTGCTGGCCGGGTGCATGATCTCTCGCCGCAGCTCCGCGATTTCGCCGACACCGCGGCCGCCGTCGCGGCTCTCGATCTGGTCATCACGGTCGACACCTCGGTGCCGCATCTGGTCGGCGCCATGGGCAAGCCCGCCTGGGTCATGATCTCGGCCGCGCGCGAATGGCGCTGGGCGGGCAACGAGGCGGAAAGCCTCTGGTACCCGTCGTTGCGTTTGTTCAGGCAGACGAGCGCCGGAGATTGGTCGGAGGTCGTGGCCGCAATGGCAGCAGGGTTGCGATCCGCGCTCGACGCCGGTGGCATTCAAGCCAGGCCTTGCGGCTAGCCGGTCGTGGCGCTGAGATAATTGACAAGGCTCAAGCCGGCCAGCCGCACGCTGGTCGAATACGAAGCCTGCAGGGCGTTCTGCAACGACAGAATCTGTGCGCCGATCTGGGTCTGCGAGACCCCGTTGATCCCCTGCAGCATGTCGGTAAGGGTGCTCTGGGTCTGCTGGTTCACGCCCTGCGCGTTCTTGGCGGTCACCTGCGCATTGGCGAGATCGGCCTCGATGTCGTCGATGGACTGGGTGCCCTGCTGGCCGCCCAGATTGGTCGCGACTTTCTGGGTGAGTGCCGAATAGCTTGCCGACGCATTGGCATTGGCGGGCGAATAGCTGGTGGCGGCGAGCACGGCGACGTTCGCGACCAGCGAAGAGATCGCCTGCTCGCTCGCGCGCATGCCGTAGGAGATCGTCTGGTCCGGACCCACGAGCGCGGTCGCGGTTTGCCGCGCCGGCGTCGCACCGGATTCGCCCGTATACCAGAAAACCGTGTCGGCGGGGGTGCCGTTCTGCAACGCGGTCGCCGTGTTGAACGGCGGCCCGGCCACGCGCTGCGGCGGATTTGAGCTGAAGAAATTGTTGGCCGCCGCCACCGCCGAAGCCGCCGGCAGCGCGGTTTGCGCAAGACTGCCGACGGCGGTGGTCAGCGCGGCCTGCAGATTGGCCGCGGTGGCCGCCGGGGTCGCCCCGATGGCGAATTGACCGGGGCCCGGCGGCGTCGCCGAGGTGGCCTGAAGCGAGATCGTCTGGGTGGTCTGATCCGGCAGTGTCAAGGCGAACTGGATTGAATCGCCATCGTTCGGATTCGATCCCAGCGCCACCGTGAGTGTGCTGGGCGACCCCGTCGGCTGCGTGACGGTGGCGCCGGTCAGGCTCGAGGTCACGCCCGCGAGCTTGAAGCCGAACGGCGAGCCGGCAACGTCCTCGTTCATCGTGACCGTCGATCCCACAACCGGCGGAATGACCAGTCGGCCAAGCCCGTTGGCACCGAGATCGGCCTGGTTGCGCTCGGAAATCACCTGCGTAAGGCCGGCCTGTGCGCCATCGCCGTTGAGAATATGCGCCGTGGTGTCGACCGAGGGTTGATTTACCGCGCTTCCCGAAAACAGGTAAATGTCCCCGGACTGCGTATTGAGCGCGCTCAGAATCTGATCGAGCTGGGTCGCGGCGGCCGCCTGCACCGAGGTCTGTCCGTTGTTGTTGAGCGTGAACGCGGCCGGCTGCTCGGCGGCCAGCTGCACGGTGTTGCCGACGCCGGCGATCTGGGTCAGGGCCGCTTGCTCGATGCTCAGCGTGGTGCTCACGCTCGTGTTGGTTTGGCTGTAGCCGTTGATGGCCGAAAGCTGCGCATCGAGCCCGACGGTGACGCCGGCCTGTGCGCCGAGATCGGAATATACCGCCGCCTTCTGCCCGGTGCCCAGCTGCCGGCTGAGCGTGTCGAGCTGGTTCTGCATGTTGGTTTGCGCCTGCACGGCAGCCGCAACGCCTGATCCGATCCCAATGATAGCCATCAAGCACCCAATTGATCCAAGATGGTCAACATCGATTGAATCGTCGACATGACCCGCGCATTGGCCGCATAGGCGTTTTGCAGGGTAATGAGATTGGACATTTCGGTATCGATATTGACGCCCGATTGGCTGTTGAAACGCTGCTGCAGCGCGTTGACGACGACGTCCTGGCCTTGCTGCAAGTTTGTCGCGGCGCTCGCGGCTTGGCTCTGCTGGCTGGTGACTTGGCTCATGAAATCGGAGAGCGTCCCGCTGAAGGGAGCCGAGGCGCTGCCGATTCCGGTCGTCGGCGAGAACGTCAAATCCGCCTGGGTCAGCTGATTCAGCAGGAAGTTCGGACGGGTCGGATCGCCGGCCGCCGTCGGCGGCGAGGTCTGATAGGCGACGAGCGTGCCGGGATTGGCGAGGACGGAGCTGTTGACGGTGATGCGACCGGCCAGCCCCACGTCCTGCGAGCCGGCCGCCGTGATGGCCCCGCTGATGGGAGTCGCGCCATCGGTGAAGAGCGGCAATTGCGTGCTGCCGGCTGAGAGCGCGGTCGCGGTCGTGGTCGCCGAGACGGAGTTGACGGTGGAGCTGAGGAGGGGCGAATTGAGCACCTGCAGCACGCCGGATGAGGGACTGGAGAATTGCAGGCTCGATCCGAGCGCGGCATTGAGCTGCGCCACTACCGATCCCATGCCGGCGGAAAAATTCACCCCCACCACCTGCTCGTTCGGATTGCTGGCCGCGCTGCTCGGCAACGGCAGCGCCGCCGGGTCGTCGACCCGCACGATCTGGACCGTGTGCTGGACGTTGGCGCCGTCCGTATAGGTGACCTGCACGGAATTGCCCGGCAGCACGCCGGCAATGCCGACGTTGAAGCCCGATTGGCTGCCCGAGGTCACGGGAGCCCCACTCGTCGTCTGATCCGAAAGGGACTGCGACACCTGCGCGGCCAGCTCGTCGAGCTGGCTCTGCGCCTGCGGCAGGATCTGGTCGCGCATCTCCAGATAGGCGCCGATCTGGCCGGACTGAATCGACTGGTTGGCGATCAGGTCCTTGGTGCTGCCGTCAGCCGCCGTCAGCGTGATGGTCCCGGCGCTGTCCTGGGCCGGATTGGCGCTCCAAAGCGAGGTCGCGGAGAGCGAGCCGCGGTCGTCGAACGAGAGCTGCGCCGCCTGCGTCCCCACCAGCTGCAGCCCGGTGCTTGTGGATATCGAAACCTGGTTGTTGCTGTTCTGGGTAACGGTGATCCCCATCAGCTGCGAGAGTTGGGTGATGGCCTGATCGCGCTGATCCTCGAGCGTGGCGGTCGCTGCGTCCGGCGTCGTCGATCCCGCTCCCCCCAGCTGCTGGTTGAGCTGCGCGATCTGTTGCATGGCCTGATTGGCCTGCTGAACATCGTTGGCGATGCCCTGCTCGGCCTGGCTCCGCAGCGATTGGATGCTGCCGGTCATGGAATTGAGGCTTTGCGTCAATTGCTGCGCGGCGCTGGTCACGCCTGATTGCGCCGAATAGGAGGCCGGACTTGTCGTCAGCGCCTGAACGGCCGAGGTGAAATTGTTGAATGTCGTGTCAAAAGCGCTGGCGGTTCCCGGCGTCCCGTAGGTCTGCTGCAATTGCTGATAAAGCTGCGATTTGGTGTCCGCGTAGGCCCCCCCCGAGGTTTCGGTCCACAGCTGGCCTTGCAGGACGCTGTTGAGGTTTCGGTTGATCCCCTTGACGTCGACGCTCGATCCGCCGGAGCCCGCTGCGGCGACCTCGACCTGGTTGGCGGACTCATCGACATAGCCGGCCGTGTTGGCATTGGCGACATTCCCGGAGATGACGGAAAGGCCCGCCTGGGTCGTATTCAGACCCGCCAGCGCAGTGGAAAGGGCCTGAGTGAGGCTCATGCGTCTAGTCGTCCGGGTTCATCAACGCTTCGAGCTCGCGGCTATTGAATGACGCTCAGCAGGCTCTGGATCATCTGATTGGCGGTCGTCATCACCTTGGCGTTGGCCGAATAGGCCTGCTGCGCCACGATCAACTGGCTGAACTGGGTGGCGATATCGACGTTGGAGGCCTCGATCGAGTTGCCGACGATCTTGCCCGTCGCCGAGTAGAGCGGCGGCCCGGAATCGGCGGTGGCCTGATAGGCGCCGCCGTTGAGCGGCTCCAGGCTGTCCTGGCCGTTGAAGGTCGCGAGCGTCACTTGCGCCAACGGGATGGTTTGCCCGTTCGAGAACGTGCCGACCACGCGATTCTCGTTGTCGACGGCAACCGACTGCAGCTGTCCGGCCGCGAAGCCGTTCTGTTGGAACTGATTGACCTGGGCGGTGCCGCTCGAATCCGCGAACTGGGTCAGTCCGTTGCTGCCCAAAACGAGCTGGACGTTGCCAAGCGAGTCGCCGTTGACCGTGAGATTGGGGAGAGTGATGCTCGAGATCGGCGGATTCATCTGGCCTGCGGAATTGAACGTGAAGGTTGTGCCGACATTCTTCCAAGCCGACTGCGTGCCGGTCGCGTTCGAGTTGGTCTGATAGAACAACTGCCAGGAATCGGTACCGCCGGTCGCGACGCTGGAGGTCTTGGCCCAGCGCAGCTGGATGTCCACCGGATTGCCGGTCGAATCGTAGGCCGTCACCGAGCCGCCGGAGATGGATTGGTTGGTGAACGTCTGCACGTCGTCGGCGATCACCGTGCCGTTGGCGGGCACCGCGAGCAGGTTCTGGATGCCGAAGCGCGATGCGCCCGCGCTTCCGCCGACCGAGATCTGGTCGGTCGAGTTCAGCGCGCTGACGGTGATGTTCCCATTCGCATTGACCGTGGCGGTGACATTGCCGAGGGCCGCCAGGGCCGTTTGCAGTTGAGCAAGAGTTTCCACCCCGCCCGGGCCGAAGGTGATGGTCGAGGTCACGGGAGCGGCCGGGGCCGTGTCGGTCGTAAAGGTGAGAGTCTGACCCGCCGCGACGGTGTTTTGCGTGATCAGATTGGTAGGCTGAAACGCGTTTTGGCCCACCCCGAAACCGAGCGACGCGGCACCGGTGCCGCCGACGGTGATCGGGACCAAGGCATTCTGGCCGGTCAGCACCAGCTGATCGTTGCCGTTGACGGAGGCGGTCACTGCCGCGGTGCCAGGCCCACCTGCGTTGATGGCGGCTTCGAGATCTGAAATCTTGTCGCCGGCGGTATATGTATAGGTCGTGGTGTTGGTTCCGTCGCTCACCGTGACCGTGGTGGCCGGCGGGCCGGCCGTAAAGCCGAGCGAAGCCAACGTCGTGTTCACCCCGCTCGCAAGCGTGACGCTCCCGGTTCCCACCGCGGCGGCGTCGGGCAGCAAGGTCGCGCCGGTGCCGGTGATCTTCGCCGCGGCTGGCGCTCCCACCAGGGGATTCGCCGTAAATCCGATTGGATTGAGCAAATTGGAGCCGGGCACGTTGCTGCTGCTGTCGGCGGTGGTTGGACTGCTCGCGAGATTGGCTTGGTATTGAATTTGCGTGGTCGGCTGGGCCGGCACGAAGCTGTTGCTGAATTGGAGGACCGAGGGGACGCTGCCGAGCGGATTGCCGGTCGTGGCGCTCACCGGAATGCCCATGAGGTAGTATCCGGCGCCGTTGACCAGATAGCCGCCTGAATTTTCCTGGAAATCGCCCCGGCGCGTATAGGCGTTGGTGCCGCTGAACACCGGCTGATTGTCCGAGAAGGACGTAGGCTGGCCGACGACGAAATAGCCATTGCCGTTGATGGCCATGTTGGTGCTGACGGTCGCGCTCTGGATCGAGCCCTGAACCGTGTTGGTCGCCACCGAGCCGGCAATCACGCTGCCGGAGGATTGCTCGCCCTCGGCGGCCGAAGCCACCAAGGCGTCGAAGCTCGTGTCCGTTTCCTTGAAGCCCGTGGTCTGCGAGTTCGCGATATTGCCGGAAATGTTCTGCAGAGCGAACGACTGCGCCTGCAAGCCTCCGACGGAGGTCGTGAGAGCATCGAATAGACCCATGACTAGTCTCCAAGTGCGGTCCAGGCGGCCGCCGGCATGATCTGTCGCGGGGCTGCACCCATGGCTCGGTACCGGTGCGCCGACACCCCCGACGGGACCGCCGTCGCAATCCGCGTGCCAAATAAATTAATGAGCGAGATCAAGCGTTTCGCGGATGGGCCGGCCCCGCCAATGCGGCCGGCCGGGCAAGACTTGCCGGCCGCGGGCAATTTCTGCCGGGCCGTGACCTCGCTGTGCGGGGATTGCGGCCGCGGATCTTAAGCGACCTGCGCCACGGTGCGTCAGTCGCGCTTGCAACGCCGCCGAGAGAAGCGGTGATCGCACCTTTTTTGCGGCCGCCGCCGTTGCTAGATTGCTGTGTTAATGAGGCAGACCATGAATGTCCGGCAGAATCTGCAGATGGAAAAGCCCGAGTTCCTCGCGTGGATACGCGCGCGCGAGGGGCGATACGAGCTTGCCGGAGGTCGTGTCGTGATGATGACCGGGTCTATGCCGGCATCGCGACAAGTTGAAAATCATGCGCTTTGAAGGCACCAGCGCCTATGTGGCCACCGAGGATCTCAAAGTCGCGGTGAATGCCGCCATTGCGCTGGAACGGCCGCTACTGGTCAAGGGCGAGCCCGGCACCGGCAAGACCGTGCTCGCGCTCGAGATCGCCAGGGGCCTCGGCTCCCCGCTCCTGGAGTGGCACATCAAATCGACCACCAAGGCGCTGCAAGGCCTCTACGAGTACGACGCGGTGTCGCGGCTGCGCGACAGCCAGCTCGGCGACGAACGGGTCCGCGACATTCGCAACTACATCAAGCGCGGCAAGCTGTGGGACGCCTTCGTGGCCGACGAGCGTCCGGTGCTGCTGATCGACGAGATCGACAAGGCCGACATCGAGTTCCCCAACGACCTGCTGCAGGAGCTCGACCGCATGGAGTTCTTCGTCTACGAGACCGGCGAGACCGTGCGCGCCCGCCGCCGGCCGATCGTGATCATCACCTCGAACAACGAGAAGGAGCTGCCGGATGCGTTCCTGCGCCGCTGCTTCTTCCACTACATCCGCTTTCCCGATCCCGACACCATGCGCGCGATCGTGGACGTGCACTTCCCCGGCATCAAGCAGCGCCTGGTCGCCGAGGCGCTGCGCCTGTTCTATGAGGTGCGCGAGGTGCCGGGACTGAAGAAGAAGCCCTCGACCTCGGAGCTGCTCGATTGGCTCAAGCTCCTGCTGGTCGAGGATGTCGGACCCGAGACGCTGCGCGAGCGCGACCCCAAGAAGCTGATCCCGCCGCTGCACGGCGCGCTGATCAAGAACGAGCAGGATGTACACCTGTTCGAGCGGCTTGCCTTCATGGCCCGCCGCGAAGGACGCTGAGCAGCCCGCACGAGTCCGGCCTGGGCTCCCGATGGTCAACAAGGCGCAGGTCATGGGCTCGCCCCGGGGCCAGCTGGCTTGATCAGAGTGTCAATTTCCTCCTCTTTGGCCCGTGTGGCGGGCGCAAGAACCATCTTGCGGCAGCGCTCGGTCTGGTTCTCGTATGGAACTGTTGGCGCGCGCTGCTTATGCGCGCCACCGACCTCGTCCAAAGACTGCAGGGGCGCGCCGCAAGCTGGGGCTCGAAGCCGCCATCACCAAGCTCGACAAGTAGCAACTGCTGATGCTCGACGATATCACGTACGCCACCAAGGATTAGGCTGAGACCAGTGTGCTGTTCGAGCTGAATGCTGCCCGCTATGAACGCTGAGACGAACCTCGAGAGCTATCGCCGGACAGGCGCGCTCAAACACAAGCGTGGCCCAGCCGATTGAACGGTAACACCGGCTGCCATCATGGCGGAACCTTGCAGGGCTCACGGCCACTACCGCCGCGACCCTTTGCGACAGATGCCGAGGGTCTGACTTTGCGTCGCTTTCGGGGAACACCGGACATGGAGCGAATTTCGTCGCTCCCGAACCTGTCGTGAATGACCCGAACCGGAAGTATGCAGGTAATCACTCCGGCTTTATGTGCGCTCCGCGGATCACCTTGCCCCACTTTTCGGTTTCATCCGCAATGAGCTTCCCGAAGTCGGCGGGCGAACCTGACAGCACCGTACCGCCCAGGTCGGCAAGCCGCCCCTTCATCTTCGGATCCGCAAGCCCCGCGTTAATCTCCTTGTTGAGCCTGTCGATGATCTCGATGGGCGTCCTCTTGGGTGCGCCGATGCCCTGCCAGACGCTTGCCTCGTAGCCCGGCACAAATTCCGCCACAGTCGGGATGTCTGGGAGCGCCTCCTGACGCGTCGCGGTGCTGACCGCAAGCGCGCGGACCTTGCCGTCCCTGATGAAATCCAGGGACGATGCCAACGGGTTGAACGCTACCTGCACCTGTCCTCCAAGTAGATCAGACATGTAATTTCCGTGATACGGCACGTCCAACATGTCTACCCCAGCCGACATTTTGAAGAGTTCGCCAAACAAATGTCCTGCGCTCCCGCTGCCGGTGGTCGCCATGTTGAGTTTGCCCGGATTAGCTTTGGCATAGGCAATAAACTCGGGAACCGTCGTAGCTCGGACCGATGGATTGACTACCAGCACGCCGGGCACCCGCATAATGCCGGCAACCGGTGCAATGTCGCGGATGAAATTGAAGTTGAGATTGTCGTATAGCGTGGCGTTGGCCGCAGCGGTCGCCGTGACAAGGAGGAGCGTGTAACCATCCGGCGGCGCATGCACAACCACCTCGGTCGCGACATTGCTTGCGGCACCTGGCCGGTTTTCGATGACGAACTGCTGACCGAGCCGTTCGGATAGCCATTGACCCATTAGTCGGGCGGTGATGTCAGGGGAAAGGCCGGCGGTGCCCCCGACAATCAAGCGCACCGGCCGTGACGGATCAGCTTGGGCCCACGAAAAACTCGGCAACACCGAAGGAGCGATGGCGCCCGTGGCGAACTGCAGAAATTGCCTACGGTTGGAAAGTTTCATAGTGCCCCCGATTGTGATTCGCTTGGAAATGGATAGGCTTGACGCAGACGCTCGGGGGCGGGTGCATCGCCCCTCCCCGTATGATGTGATCGCGCGTTGCCTCGACCGTTCAAAGAGTACCCCTGTACAAAGCGACCGGGGAGGCGAAAGATTGCAAATCGTGTTCGCAGGAGTGCGCACCGATCTATGTTCGCCTGGGATGACCTCAAGCACTTCCTCGCATTTGCCCGGATCGGCAGCATGTTGGCTGCCGCCAAGTCGCAAGGCGTCAATCATTCGACCGTCTACCGTCGCCTTGCGGAGCTTGAGAAGAAATTGGGCGGTCGCTTAGTTGAGCGGCAACTGACCGGATATCGGCTCACTGAACTCGGGCAGGGACTGCTCCCCTACGCAGAGCGTGTGGAACAGGCCGTGATGGCCTGCGAGCGCTACCTGGCGGCAAGTGACAAGACCTTAACCGGCATTGTTCGCGTCACATGCAGCCCGACTGTAGGGGACCGGCTCAAGCGAAGCGCTCTCCTTGAGTCCTTCCATGCGCGGCATCCCGGCCTGCAAATTGAGTTGATGCTAAGCGATCGGCATGTCGATCTCGCAAAGAGAGAGGCGGATATTGCGATCCGCGGTGCCGGACGCGAGCTTGGCGACGAAACGCTCGTGGGTCGCAAGATTGCGGAGGGGCCGTCGGCCGTCTATGCGAGCCGCTCATACGTAGAGCGGTACGGCCGCCCCGAGCGGCCTGAGGATATCGGCCGCCATCGCGTGGTGAGGTGCGACGGCCTCATAGCCGAGCACCCCGCAGGGCGATGGCTGCGCGCGGTGGCGCCACACGCAACGGTGACGGCTTGTAGCGAAAGCTGGCCGGCCTTGGTCCTGGCGGTCAAATCCGGCGTCGGCCTTGCGCCATTATCGACCGCCCTGGGTGACATCGAAGCAGAGCTTGTTCGCGTCATCCATCATGTCCCCGAGCTGGTGACGTATTTCTATTTGGTCATGCACCCTGACATGCAACGCGTGCCACGCGTGCGCGCCTTCTTCGACTTTGTCGTCAGCGAAATAAAGGCCTTCCAACTCGTTCTGGCGGGGCGACCCCGAGCAGCAAACGGAAATTCCGAACAGCGCAGGAGCGGACGCTGGTCCCTGAGGTCAGGCCCTGCCACGGATTGACCGCTTATGGCCCCACGCAGTCGATCCGGTATGTCCACTCCACGTCGCGGCCCTAGATGCGTTGAGGCGATCAGCCCTGCTTCGCTGTTCGCTTTGGCGGAATGTCCGGCGGTAAAGAGACCCAGGGGTGACGCGACTCCTCCCACACAGCGACGGTTGGTGCTGGGAAACTCGGGTCGGCGAAGTTGCCTATGGCAACTGTGACAATTCCTGGAAAGCCTTCGTTCTCCCAGTAGACGGTGGAGCCGCACGTCGGACAGAAATGGAAGGTAAGCTTGTTGCCACTTTCCGCCATCCGCGTCCACGTCGTCGCCTTACCCTCGAAGGTGATCTGGTCGCGGCGGAACCGCGTCTGGTTGCTGATGACGGCGCCGGTGCGGCGCTGGCACTCCAGGCAATGGCACATGGAGATGCGCGATGGTTCGCCCTCTATCGTGAGGTGAAGCTGCCCGCAACAGCAGGCTGCGCGTCGGGTCGTCATCAGGGTCGGTTCCGATGCTCCAATAGACCCACGTATAACGGTTCTCACCCTCGTCGTCTCCAATAATGCACTGGGCCGTGCCCCCAGCCAAGGTACTCCAGTCCGCAATGTCAAAGGAAGGGGCGAATTTTGTATAGCTTTTTGCTGATCCGAATGAGTCTGGTTTTGGCCCTACCCGACAGCCCGCCTTTTTCGGGCCCGCCGTCGCTAACGGGGCATTGCGGACATGGCTGGACCTGCAGCTTGCCCCGCCCAGTCGCGATTACATGCGGCAACTGCAGGAGGCGCAAAAATGCGGCAGCGCGCAATCCTCTCGGGCCTGTTCCTTCCGGCGTCGGTGGCACAAGCACGACATGACCCGGTCCGACGGCTACCTTGTATTTTATCCGCGCGGACTTGAAGATGGTTCGCCAGCCGTGCCGTCGGACGCGCCGAAATCCCGTTCGAGCGCGATCATCGGGAGGATAGCCATGCTTTATCGCCGCTTGCTCGGCGCCATCGCGCTCTCGACGACACTGTGGGCGCCCACTGCGGGCGCGCAAATTTTCGATCTGGGGAAGTATCCCGACCTCAGGGGCCAGTGGGTTCGCTGGGGGCCGTCCGGTCCCGACCTGAAGGGGCCGTTGGTGCGCTTCGGGCCTCCCGGCTTCAACGGGACGCGATTTGATCCTTCCAAGCCTCCCAATCGCGGACAAGAGGCGCCGCTGACGCCGGAGTATCAGGCCCTCTTCGACGCCAACCTCAAGGACCAGGCCGCGGGCGGCCAGGGCACGACCCCGACCTATGCCTGCCTCTCGCCGGGCATGCCGCGCGCCACCAACGGCTATGGCGAGATCGAATTCGTCGTGACGCCGTACACGTTCTACATCCTGGTGCAGCACATCGACGACGATCGCCGCATCTATACCGACGGACGCGATTGGCCCGCGGATCCGGAGCCGACCTTCATGGGCTATTCGATCGGCAGGTGGATCGATACGCAGGGAAGCGGCCGCTACGACCTGCTCGAAGCCGAGACCCGCGGTCCCTTCAGGGGGCCGCGCACTTTCGACAGCGGCGGCGCCCTGCTGGCCAAGGACAATGACACCATCGTCAAGGAGCGGATCTACCTCGACAAGGCCAACCCGAACATCCTCCATAACGACGTCACGGTGATCGACCATGCATTGACGCGTCCGTGGACCGTCAACAAGGCCTATGGCCGCGAGCCGAACAAGGAGCGACCGTTCTGGCGCGACAACAATTGCTCCGAGAACAACAATCACGTCATCATCGGCAAGGAGGGCTATATGCTGAGCGCGGACGGTTTCCTAATGCCGGCCAAGAAGGACCAGCCGCCGCCGGATTTGAGATACTTCAAGAAAACGGCGAACTAGGGCGGGCGCCGGCCGGTCATCGACGGGGAGACATCGACGCTCAATGGAAGCTGCGCACAAAGCGCATATCATCATGGGAGGTTGAGATGAAGCCAACTCGACGATTGTGGAGCGCGATCCTGATCCCGATGCTGGCGCTGGGCGTGACGCTCGGGCTCACGCACGCAAGCCTGGCGCAGGCGCCCAAGCTGCCGGAGCAGACCATCTCGCTCGCGGAGGCGCGCACGATCATCGATGCCGCCATCGCCCATGCGGTCGAGAAGAACCTGCGCATGGGCGTTGTCGTCCTCGACGCTTCCGGCGAGATGGTGGCGGGCGCGCACATGGACGGTGCGTCCGGGCGCAATATCATGTTCGCTGAGGGCAAGGCCTACGCCTCGGTCATGTATCGGACGACGTCGGCGGCCTTGTCGGAGCTCTACAAGACCCGCCCCGACCGCTACTTCGGCATCCAGAACATGTACGGCAACAAGGTGTATCTGGTGGACGGCGGCGTACCGCTGGCGGTCGACGGCAAGCTCGTCGGCGCGGTCGGGGTCGCCGGCACGCCCGGCCAGGACGAGGAATGCGCGCAGGCCGGGATCGCGGCTTGGGAAAAGACGCGCCCGGCACGGAAGTAGCCGCCGGGACGCGATGCCTCGCGGTGCTGATCCACATCGTCGCCGCCTGCGAGCAGGCGGCGGGCCGGCTGCGTCTCGACCGAGGCTACGCCCGCTCCTGCAAGACCTTCCTACCCGATCTTCCTTTCCGGTCGGGGGATCTTGCTGTCGAATGGATTGACCAACTCATTGAGGTTCTGGTTCGTCCTTCCCAAGAACTGGATGGAGGTGCAGTCCGTGTCGAGGACTTGCCCTATCAAAAAGTATTCCTTCTCCAGCCCTGAGACGAAGGGATTGGCGAACGGCTGGCGGAAAGGCAATTTGAGACACAGCTTGTATCCATCATAGCTTTTGCTGGCCGCGAAGTTATCCTGGATGCAGCCTGAAATGAGGGGAGACGACGCACTGCTGGTCGCGTGATCCTTGCACAGTTTTGCGGCGACCAGGTAGATCATGGACTTTTCGTTCCTGGCCTTCAATGCATCGGCCATATTGGCTTCCGACAAACGCAGCATGACCTTCTCTCCACGGATGGGCTTGTTGGTATTGTTGGTCACCAAGAGCTCGGATCCGCTGACCGTTACGGTAAGGTCGATCCCCTGCTTTTCCAGCGAGATCCGGAAATACTTCGGCTTGGTTGCGCCATTGGCCTCGAAGATAACATGAGACTCGAGCCTGTAGGCTTCGGTGGCCGAGGTCGGCGCGCTAAATCGCTTTTCGAACACCTTGGGCCGTTCTTTCCTGAAGAAGTCGTAGCTCATATTGCCTCCATGAGAGCCTGCAACCAGATGCGAGCCCGCGCGCGGCTACTCCGGCATGAGCGCGAACGTCCACAGCGAGCCGCCGGTCGGCACCTTGTTGTCCACCGCGCGCCGCGCCAGGATGCCGCCCAGGCCGGAGGCGACCGTCACATATTGCCGGCCGTCGTGGGTATAGGTGATGGCGGTCGAATTGACGCCTGAGCTGGTCTGGAACTGCCACAGCTTCTGGCCGGTGTCCTCGTCGAGCGCCAGGAATTCGCCGGTGAGCTTGCCGGTGAATACGAGCCCGCCGCCGGTGACCAGCATGCCGGCCGAGCTTGGTATGTCGGTCAGCGGCGCTTCCCACTTCCGCTGCCCGGTGAGCGGGTCGATCGCGACGTAGTAGCCGACCACCTGGCCGGGCTCGATGCGCGGCTGCCGCGCATTGACGCCGGTGGAATTCTCGCCGATCACCAGCGGGTGCGGCGGCGCCAGCTGCTGGATGCGCGGCTCGTCCCACGGCGCGGCAAAGACCAGCCCCTTGGCGGGATCGAACGCGATCGGAACCGCGTTCGAGCCGCGCGAAGGCAGGATCTCGACCTCTCCGCCGGCCAGGAAGTCCTTGTAGATTCCCGTGAGCTGCGGGCGCCCGGTGGCGAGGTCGATGCCGCTTGCCCAGGTGACCTTGGTATAGGGATGCGCGGCGATCAGCTTGCAGTTGGTGCGATCGAGCACATACATGAAGCCGTTCTTGTTCGACTGGATCATCACCTTGCGGGTCTGCCCGTCGACCTGCATGTCGGCAAGCACCTGCTCGTCGGTGGCATCCACGTCATAAACATCGTTCGGCGTATATTGATAGTAGCAGACGATCTCGCCGGTCTTCGGCCGGATCGCCAGCACGCTGTCGGTAAAGAGACTGTCGCGACCCTCGCGCGGCCGCGGATCGTAGGGCTCCGCGTTGCCGACGCCCCAATAGACGAGATCGAGCTGCGGATCGTAGGAGCCCGAGCGCCAGAGCGAGCCGCCGCCGTATCTCCAGGCGTCGCTGTTGGCCGGCCAGGTCTCAGAGCCCGGCTCGCCCGGCGCCGGGATCGTGTAGCGGCGCCAGAGCTTCTCGCCGGTATCGGGATTCCAGCCGTCGAGGAAGCCGCGTGTCGTCGACTTGCCGCCGGCGACGCCGGAGATCAGCACGCCGTTGGCGACGATCGGCGCGCCGCTCGAGTGATAGCCCTCCTTCCAGTCGGCGAATTTCTTGTTCCACAGCACCCGTCCGGTCTTCATCTCGAGCGCGACCAGGTGGTTGTCGACGGTGACGCGGAACAGCTTGCCGTCATAGATCGCCGGCGCGCCGCGGTAGATCGCGCTGCCCGCGCGTGTCATGCCCGGCTCGGTCTGCACCGGCGTGCGCCAGATCTGGCGACCGGTCGCCGCATCGATCGCGAAGGTCCATTTGGCATTGATGACGTAGATGACGCCGTCATAGACCACCGGCGCCGCGAGCTCGCCCAGGTCGTTCATCAGGCTCGTGCTCCACACCGGCACGAGGCGCTTGATGTTCGATTTGTTGATCTGCGCGAGCGGGCTGTAGCTCTTGCGGTCGAGACCCATGCTCTGGGTCAGGACGTTTTGCGGATTCTTGCCGTCGGTGTTGAGCTCCTCGGTCGTCTGCGCCGATGCGAAATTCGGCGAAAGCGCCAGCAAGGCCGCCAGCAGCCAGGTTTTCCGCATGATCGTCCTCCCTCCGCGAGTCCTCAGCTTCGTCTTTGCGAGAATACTGCCCAATTTCGCGCCCAATGTCCGCGAAAAAATCGCCGGCCCCGCCGCTGCACGGCACGCTCATCAAGCGCGCGGGACCTTCACCCCTCCGAGCGTCTCGCATTCATCGCGAGGCGCAGACCATGATCGCCCTTCGGCGCGTCCTCGGCGGTATCCGCAGGCGCAGGCATCGCGGTCGGCGGCGGAACTTCCGGCTCGGCCGGGAGCGCGACAGCAGGCAGCTCCATCGCGACTGTCGGCGGCATCGGCGGCGCGGGCCGGCCGCTCGGCTTCGCGGTCGCGGAATGCCGCCGTGTCGGCTCGACCCGACGACCGCCCCCGGCGCGGTGGCGGGCATTTTGCGCCTTGATCTCGTCGCGGCTCCTCGCCCACCAGTAGCTGGCCTGCGCAGCGACGCGACCCGCCAGGCCGCCGGCCCAGATCAACTCGAACGGCAGGAACAGCCGCCAGGTATCGTCGCCATCGACGATGGCACGCGCGATCAGGTTGCCGGCGAGCGCCGTGGTATTGAAACCGTGCCCGCCGAAACCGCTCGCCAGCCAAATACCCGAGGAGAGCTCGCCGATCTGCGGCATGTTGTGGATGGTGCGGCCAAGCACGCCCGACCACTGATGCTCGATTGCGACTGCGCCGAGCTGCGGATAAAGCCTGGCGATGGCGGCCGCGAGCTTTCCGGAGAATAGCCTTGGATCGGCTTCCCATGTGGTCGCGCGCCCGGATATCAGCAGGCGGTCGCCAGCGACGATGCGATAATGATTGTCGGCCCGCTCGCCGTCGCTGATCGCGCCCGAATAGCTGATTGCTTCGTGCAACCGCGGGCCGAGCGGCGCGGTCACCGCCACATAGGTCCAGATCGGCAGCAAGGTGGCGGCGAGGTGCGGCATCAGCGGACCGAGGTGAACATTGCCGGCCAGCACCACGTGGGCGGCGCGCAGCCGGCCA
The DNA here is from genome assembly GCA_963725185.1 of uncultured Alphaproteobacteria bacterium. Classification (GTDB taxonomy): domain Bacteria; phylum Pseudomonadota; class Alphaproteobacteria; order Rhizobiales; family Xanthobacteraceae; genus VAZQ01. Next base: position 105,987 of record CAVRXO010000004.1, on the reverse strand, counting down.
TGGGGCGTCCCGATTCGCTTGCGCACCCCGTCCGGGTCGATCGTCACCGCGGCCGTATGCTCGAAGACGTGCGCCCCGGCCTGCTCGGCCAGCGCCGCCAACCCCAGCACGTAATTGAGCGGATGCAGATGGAAGGCGCGCGGGAAATGGATGGCGCTGAAATAGCGGTCGCTCCTGAGCAAGTCGCGCACCCGGTCGGTGGTCCAGCCCTCGACCTCCGCGCCCAAGTCCTGCCCGAGCAGCTGCAGGTTTGCCAGCATGGCGCCGGTGTCGGCCATCTTGGAGACGTTGAGCCAGCCATCGATCGGATCGACCCCGGCCATGCCGGTTTCACGGACGGTGGTGCGAACATATTCGAGCCCGGTCTGCGCCAGCGCCCACAATTCCTTCGCCCGATAGAGCCCGACCCGCTCCACGAGGCCGTCGATTCCCGCCGCAAAGCCCGGCAGCACGAAGCCGCAATTCTGTCCCGACGCTTTGCCGCCGATGCGGCCCGACTCCAGCACCGCCACCGACCAGCCGCGGCGGGCGATCTCGCGCGCCGCCGTCAGCCCGGCCAAACCCGCGCCGACCACGCAAACATCCACATCGAGATCGGCCGTCAACGGCGCGCGCTCGGGCGCCGGCACCGCGGTCGCGGCGTACCAGCTCGGCGCGGTGCCGGATCGATCGGACGCGCTCACGTCACCTGCCCTCGCCGTCCGGCCCAACATCCCGGCGACCTCCACCGCGCGCGCATTATGCTAGACTATGCCATGCTAGACTGCCGCGCCGAAGAAATCGATGCTGCCGACATGCGACTGATGCTGCTGCGCCACGCCAAGGCGGAAAAGGCCGATTCCGGCATGCGCGATCGCGACCGAAGGCTCACTGCGCGCGGGCGCAGCGACGCCGGACAGATCGCGGCCCATATGGCCGGACATGCGCTGACGCCCGACCGGGTCCTGGTGTCGTCCGCGCAACGCACCCGCGAGACTTGGGAGCGCATGGCGCCGGCGTTTTCCGCTACCCCGGCTGTCGCTTACGAAGACCGTCTCTATGAAAGCGGCACCGATTCGATCCTGGCCACCATCAAGGCCAGCGACCGCGCAGCGTCCGCGCTCCTGGTGGTCGGCCACAATCCGGGCTTGTACGACACGGCGCGGTTGCTGCTCGCGCCCCGCGGCGGCGCGGCGGATCAGCTCGGGGACGGACTGCCGACCGCAGGCCTCATCGTGATCGATTTCGCCGAGGATGACTGGTGCGCGCTCGCCGCCCGCAGCGGACGCCTCAAGGCGTTTGTCACCCCCCGCCTCATCAAGTCGGCGAAGGATTAAGCGATATCGATGGCCCATTGGGCTACCGGCATGAGCCGGGTTCGCAGCGGCATGCAATCGTGCCATGATGATAGGGCCCGGTCTTGAATCCGACGGCGAGGGGGCGGCGGCGATGTACAAGCAGATTCTGGTCCCGGTCGATCTCGCCGATCCGGAGTTGGCCAAGCCCGCGCTCGCGACCGCGGTGATGATGGCGCGCCAGTCGGGCGGCATGGTCCGCCTGATCAACATCATGCCGCTCACGCCGGTGATGCTCGCCGAATACGTGCCGCCGGATTTCGAGGCGCAGCAGCGCAAGTCGGCCGATGAGGCGCTGGCGATAGTGGCCAACGAGACCGGCCTCGATCCCGTCCGCGTATCGACGGTGGTGCGCCAGGGCGGCATCCACCACGAGATTCTCGAGGAGGCCAATGCCATGAAGGCCGACCTCATCGTGATGACCTCGCATCGCCCGCAGCGGCCGGCGGTGCGCACCTATTTCCTCGGCTCCAATGCCGGCCACGTGGTGCGCTACGCCAAATGCTCGGTGCTGGTGGTGAGGCACCGGCCGGGCGAGTAGCGATCCGGCGTGTCCAGCCTCGCGGAACGGCGCTCAATCACTCCGGCTTGATGTTCGCGAATTTCACCACCTTGCCCCACTTCTCGGTCTCATCCAGGACGAGCGTGGCGAAGTCGGCGGGCGAGCGCGCCAGCGGCGCGAGGCCCAAATCGGCGAAGCGCGCGTTGATCCTGGGATCGGCGAGGCCGGCGTTGATCTCGCGGTTGAGCTTGTCGACGATGTCCGCTGGCGTCCCTTTGGGGGCGCCGAGGCCGCCGATCGCGCTCGCCTCGTAGCCGGGCACGAACTCGCCGACCGTTGGAACGTCGGGCAGCGCCTCAGCGCGCGTCGCCGTGGTCACCGCCAGCGCCCGCAGCTTGCCGGCTCGGATGTATTCGAGCGAAGACGAGGTGAGGTCGAACATCACCTGCACTTGGCCCCCGAGCAGGTCGGTGAGCGCGGGCGGCGAACCGCGATAGGGCACGACCAGCAGGTTGACGCCCGTCATCATCTTGAACAGCTCGCCGCTCACATGGGTCGAGTTTCCGATCCCGCCGGTCGCCATATTGATCTTGCCCGGATTGGCCTTGGCATAAGCGATGAATTCGGGAACGGTCTTGGCCGGGAACGACGGGTTCACCTCCATCACCAGCGGGGTCCGGATGAAGCCCGCGACCGGCGCGATGTCGCGCAGGAAGTCGTAGGGCAGTTTCCCGTAGAGCGTCTCGTTGATGAGATTGCTGGAATTGACCGAGAGCAGCGTGTAGCCGTCGGGCGGCGAGCGGACGACCAGCTCGGTCGCGGTATTGCTGCTGGCACCGGGCCGGTTGTCGATCACGACCGGTTGGCCGAGGCGCTCGGACAGCCACTGGCCCATGATGCGCGCGACGATGTCGGCGGTCTGCCCGGCCGGGAAGCCGACGACCAGCCGCACCGGCCGCGTCGGATAGGCCTGCGCCCAGGCGGCGCGTGACACGACCGGCAGCACGGCGGCGCCCGCGGCGAGATGCAAGAAGGATCGGCGAGCACGTCTCATCTTCACCCCTCATCTGCCTTGATGTTGGCCGGTTCGGTGTGTCCCTTGGCGCACCGCGCGATGCCCCACGTTTGTGCCGCAAGCTTGCCGAGCAGGACCCACATGGGTGCGCCTGCGGCCAGCGAACACCCATGTTGCTACGGAATTTTGGCTCCCGCCCGCGTCATCGGCAGCGAATGACGCGGCCGATTTGGCGTATCGGTTGTCCTGAAGTTGGCCGATTCCTCGACTGTCTTTGAGAAATTGGTTCCTCGCGGAAGGCTACAATGATTGCGCTAGGCCCACAAGATCATATCCGGATGCGTGTCACATCCGGATGCGGCCGACCGCACTTCCGCTTGGCCAAAAGCGCAAGGTCGCGGCAGCGCGAGAGACCGGAGCGAACACCGGATTCTTGCTGTTGCGCAGCCGATGCCGCGAATGTAGCGCAGGCGGCGGGCGGCATGATATGTCTCACATTCGAGATGGAGGGGCGTGGCGCCATGCAGGCAAGATGAAAAGAGCAATTGTCTTGGCGGGCGCCATCGGTGGCACCGTGTTTGCGCTGTTGGCAGTGGTGGTGGCAGCGGCAGCGGAGATAACCGAGCTGCCGCAGGGACCCAACCGCGACCTCGTGTTGGACGTTTGCCGGTCGTGCCATGACCTGCAAATGGTCTTCGACGCCGCCGGCTCCAACCGCGACGACTGGGACAGGGCGCTCGACGAAATGACCGATAACGGCATGAACATCTCGGCCGGCGACCGAGCAAAGATCCTTGCCTATCTCTCGACTTATTTGGGTCCGGCCCCGCCCAAAGCGGCGCCCGCCCAATAGCCGAGTTCCGGCTCCTGCCGGCCGGCTTGAGGGCGAGCCGGAAAGCCGCTACTCCTCGCGTAGCTTCGGCGCCATTTGGGATGATTCGATCGATGAGGCTCAGGCTCGCGCACTATCGCAATCGCTTCTCGATGTTTCGCACCTACTACGCGCTGGGCGCCGGGCTGGTGAAGGCGGACGGGGTCGACATCACGGTGATCGAGGTGCCCGACCCGCCGAGCCGCGAGCTCGAGGACGTGCTGATCCGCGGCGAGGTCGAGCTCTCCAATATCTACCTGCCGAACTTCCTCGAGCGGCGGCTGGACGGCGCTCCGATCATCGGGCTGTGCACGGAGTGGAAGTCGACCGGCAAGGGCAATGGCCTGTTCGTGCGGCGCGGCGAGCTGCGGGATCCGCGCGAGCTCGAAGGGCGCCTGGTCGCGACCCATCAGGGGCGCCACGCCATTCATCAATATCTGCTGCAGAAGGCGTACGCGGTCGACATCGGTACGCTGAAATGGCTGGGGAGTCCGCAGGAGACCCTGCTCGGCGTCCTCCGACGCCGCGACGCCGACGCGGTGGTGCTGCTCGATCACTTCTTTCACCACGGCGAGCAGGCGGGCGATGTCGCCTGTCTCTATACCGACGGCGACGCGTGGAAGGAGCTGACCGGGTTCGACGAAATGATCAAGCACATGGTGGCGGCGGACGAGACCTTGATCCGGCGGAACCCGGCGCTCGGCGACGCATTGCTTGCGGCATTCCGCGAGTCGTTCGCCTACAGCGAGCGCAACATGGACGAGGTTGCGGACGTGTTCATCGCGTCCTACGGCGGCGACCGCGAGGCACTGCTCACGTCTGCGCGCTACCCGCGTATGGAGTTCACGTTCACCGAGAAGGAGCGCGCGCTCGCGCAACGCCAGATGGAGATGTTCGTCGAGGTCGGGCGGCTGCCGCGCCTGGCACCGATCGAGAGCTTCTTCGTGACGTAGAGCGCGCATGCTGACCCGAAGGACCGCCGTCTGTCTCGCCGCCGCCGTGCTGGCCGCACCGCCGGCGCGGGCGCAGACAAGCGAAGAGTTCTACCGGGGCAAATCGCTCACCCTGGTGGTCGGCAATGGGCCGGGCGGCGGCTTCGATTTCCTGGCTCGCCTGCTGGCGCGCCATATCGGCCGCTACATCCCCGGCCATCCTGGGGTCGTCGTGCAGAACATGCCCGGCGCCGGCAGCCTGGTCGCGGCCAACTATCTTTACAATCTCGCCCCCAAGGACGGCACCACATTCGGTCTCATCGCCCGCAACATGCCGCTGCTGGGTCTCATCGGCGGCAACTCCAACGTCCGCTTCGATCCGCGCCGGTTCACCTGGCTCGGATCATCGTCGAGCTTCGCCAACGACGCCTATGTGCTGATCGTGCGCAAGGATGCGCCGGTGAAGTCCATCGCCGATGCGCTGCGCGCTGATGGCCCGCCGCTGCTCCTGGGCGGCACGGCGGACGGCGGCAGCAGCAGCGATGTGCCGAAAATCTTGCACCAAACCATCGGTCTCAACATGCGGCTCGTCACCGGCTATCGCGACAGCGCGGCGATCTATCTCGCCATGGAAAGCGGCGAGGTGAGCGGCCGCACCAACGAGCTTTCCTCGATCAGCTCGACCAGGCCCGCTTGGCTTGCAGCCGACAGCAATTTCAGGGTCCTCATCCAGTACGCCCGCGCGACGCGCCTTGCGAGCCTCCCCGACGTGCCGACCGCGCGCGAGCTCGCGCCCAACGAGCAGGCGCGCGCGTTGATCCGATTCACCGAAGCCCCGTTCGCGATGGCATGGCCGTACGCCGCGCCGCCGGGGTTGCCGCCGGATCGCGCGCGCATCCTGCAGGACGCTTTCGCCGCGGCCCATCGCGACCCGGGCTTCCGCGCCGAAGCGCAAGCGAACGGAATTGACGTAAGCCCCGTCACCGCGGAGGAGCTGCATCACACCATTGACGATCTGGCGCAGGCGCCCCCCCAAGTGCTGGACGACGTCAGGCGACTGCTCGCGACCGGCAAGGGCGGCTGACCGCGCGATTGGCGCGCTGCGAGCTGAGCTAATTTCGAGACAGGCCGGCGGCGGTCGCGGCCGCCCGGTAGATCGGCAACTCCTGGCGGATGGTCTCGGCGACCTCCTCGGGCGAGTTTCCTACCGGTTCGAGGCTCAATCTTGTCATCGTCTTGACGACCTCGGGATCGCGACAGATCGCTGCGATCGCCTGCGATAACCGTCGGATGATCGGCGGTGGAGTGCCGGCCGGGGCAAAAAATCCGTTCCAGCCGGTCATGACGAAGCCTGGAACGGTTTCCGCAACTGTCGGGAGATCCGGAAATTGCGGGATGCGTTGCGCGTTCGACAATGCGAGCAGCCGAACGCGTCCGCCCCGATAGGATTCGACGATATCGGGAATGTTGCCGAAGAAGACCTGGACCGTTCCGTTGATCACGGCAAGAATGGACGCCGGTGTGCTCTGGTAGGGAATGGCGACCATATCGAGGCCGGCGCGCGCGGCAAATGCGGCCGGCACCAGGTGGCTGCTGGTTCCCACCCCGCCGGTTCCGTAGTTGAGCTTGCCGGGATTGGCTTTCGCGTAATCGAGAAGCTCCTTGACCGAATGGACCGGCAGATCGGGATTGACCGCGAGCGCCATGCCGTTCGCGGCGATGATGCTGATCGGCGTCAAATCCTTCACCGGGTCGTAGTTGAGCTTTTGCATCAGCGGAACGACCGAGAATTGATTACCGCCGGCCTGCGCGAGCGTGTAGCCATCGGCGGCCGAGTGCGCGGCATATTCCATTCCGAGAACGCCGCCCCCGCCCGGCCGGTTCTCCAGGACAAAGGCTTGTCCAAACACCTTGGTCAGGCGCTCCGTCATCAAACGCACGAGCAAGTCGCCGATGCCGCCGGGACCGTAGGGAACGATGATGCGGACCGGCCGGCTCGGCCACTCCTGGGCGTGGGCGCTCGGCAAGCAACCGAGCACGCCGACGACAAATGCGACCGCGAACAGATACCGTCCTGCACCAGACCCTGGGCGCCCTCCCCCGCGGCTGCTCTCCCTCGGGTCGGGCGATGTGACGTTGGATGTGGTGACGCTGGACATGGCTTGGTCCGCCTCGCCTGATTTGAGCTTCATGCCGCGGCGCTGTCTGGCCGGATCGCGGTTTGCGACGCATATTGCTTCATGCCTGCGACTCATGTCAGCCCTGACAATCAAGCAATTTCCAGGCCAGGATAATCGTCAACACCCTTCCGAGCGCATGGGAAAATAGCTATCGTCCACATTGGTTTGGCGCCACGGCTCCTTGGCCGTACGGGGGGTCCGGATCTCGGGGCCAAGTCAGGGGTTCCGGTCCCCAATCCGCGCTTTGCCGGCACCCTCATCGAGCCTGGTTATGCCATGCTCGCGATCCTCATCGTCCGTCTTCCGCGGAGCTTCCAATGTCCGAAACCGAAACGATCCACCTTGCCGCCGACTTGTCGCATTATCATACCGACTATCTTTGGAAGATGCCCGGATCGTGGGAAGGCTATCCGTATTACAGCAGCCCGGAGTTCTACGAAGACGTCGCGCGAACCGCCTCGCGGGGCATCATGGACATGCTGTTCTTCGGGGATTCCGGCGGCACGCCCGAGGACTACGGCGGCAATCACCACACCGCGGTCCGCTACGGGACGAAGTGGCCGCGCCACGACATGATGCCGATGATCCCTTGCATGTCGCGCGCCGCCGAGGGCGTCGGGTTCGGCATCACCATGTCCACGACCTACCATCATCCTTTCCATATCGCGCGGACATTCAACGCGCTCGACCACGTCACCAAAGGACGGATTGCCTGGAACGCGGTGACCTCGCGCTCGAAGAACGAGGCTGCGAACTGGGGCTACGAGAAAATGATCGAGCATGACGCCCGCTACGAGCAGGCGCAGGAGCACCTGCACGTGGTGCGGGCGCTCTGGGACAGCGTCGAGCGCGACGCCCTCGTTCTCGATCGGGAAACGGGCGTGTTCTGCGATCCGGAAAAGGTGCATCTGCTCAACTTCCGCGGTCAGTATTACAACGTGCGGGGGCCGCTGCCGGCCTTGCCGTCGCCGCAAGGCCGGCCGGTCATCATTCAAGCGGGGCAATCCGGACCCGGCATGGATCTGGCGGCGCACTACGCCGATCTGCAGTTCAGCACGCGGCGAACCCTGCCGAGCATGCAGGCGCACCGCTCCGATCTTGACGCCAAACTCGCCAAGTTCGGGCGCAAGCCGCGCGACTGCGCGATCCTGTGGGCGGTACGAATCCAGGTCGCGGAATCGGAAGCCGCCGCCCACGAGATGGAACAACGTTACCTCGAACTCGATCCCGCCGGAAGCCGGCTTGATCGAGCTCTCATCGATGTATGGGCTCGACTTTTCGATCCTGCGCCGCGACATGCGGCTCGCCGACGTCGCCGCGGAGGTCAAGGCCCAGAATGTCCATTGGGGCAGCTTCGAAGAAATCCTCAAGACCACCGATCCAAACATGACGGTCGAGCAGTTCGGACGGCAATTCATGACCGAGCGGATCCTGGTCGCCTCGGGTACGCCCAAGATGATCGTCGATCGGCTGGAGCAATGGCATTTCGAGACCGGCGCCAACGGCGGATTCATGCTGTTGCGCGGCCTGTCGGCGCCGGGGAACCTGCAGGAATTCGTCGATCTGGTCGTCCCCGAGCTGCAGCGCCGCGGTCTATCGAAGAAAAAATATTCCGGCCCGTTGCTGCGCGACAACCTGCTGCAGTGAGGTGGCGAATAGCGAGTAGCGAGTAGCAAGTAGCGAGTAGGGTGCGGGCCCACCGTCCCCTATTCGCTATTCGCTACTCTTTCATCACATCGATGGCGAGCTTCACCACCGCCGGCGGGCTCGCATAGAGTTCCTTGATCAGCGCCTCGGCCTCGCGTCCGGAGAGCGGCCGCACCTCCAGGTCCTGGCGCTGCGCGTCGGCCAGGAATTCGGGATCCGTCATGGTGGCATCGAAGGCTGCGCGCAGCGCAGCAAGCCGCTCCGACGGAATTCCCGGCGGCGCCACATAGGGCCGCGCCATCATCTGGCGCGAGAGGATGAGCTTGAGCGCCGCTTGCTGGTCGGCGTCACGCGCGACGTCCAGGATCGAGGGCGTATCGGGAAGCTCGGCGAGCTTCTGGCTGGCGAGCTGGAGCGCCACCTTGATCGCCTTCGACTGATACAGGCCCTTGTTCCAAGTCATCAGGCTCGACCACGACCAGCCGCAGCGGCCGTCGACCTCCTTGCGGGTGATGGCGAGCACCACGTCGGCGGCGCTGTGATAGCCGGTGACGACCTTCATGGGCAGGCCGAACATCTTGCGCAGCACGATCGGGAACACGTCGCTGTCGGCGCCCGCCCCGGTGCTGCCGATCACATAGGACTTGCTCTGCATGTCCTGCCAGGTGGCGATGCCGCTGTCGGCGCGGAACGCGCAGACGCCCACCTCGTTCGAGATGCTGCCGAGCCAGCCGTATTTCGCCGCCACGTACTGCACGCCGTCGCTGCGGCCGAGCAGCGGGTCGAGGAAAGCGCCGCGCGAAAATCCGCCGAAAGCGGTGCCGTCCTTGGGCGCGATGTTGTAGAGATAGTTGGCCGCCTTGATGCTGCCGGCGCCCGGCATGTTCTGCACCACGATCGAGGGATTGCCTGGGATGTGGCGGCCCATGTAGCGCGCCAGCGCGCGCGCATAGACGTCATAGCCGCCACCCGGCGCATAGCCGATCACCAGCTGGACGCTCTTGCCGGCATAGAAATCCGCGATCGGATCGGCGGCGTGCGCGGTCCCCTGCCCCAAGGCAAAGACCGCGGCCAGCCCGAATGTGGCATGCGCGCAAAAAACCCGAAATGGCCGGGACCCGATCATGGCTACCTCTGTGGCGAACGCGCTGGATCTCTCAAACCGAAGCCAGACCGTAAGGCAGCGCGGCGCGTGGGGGAAGGTGCGGGCGGGCTCAAAATGCCACCGGCGCCCGCCCGGAAACCAGGCAGGCGCCGGAACGACCGATCATCGGCTGGCGCCGGCCCTGCCGGCGCCCCCGTAGGGCGGGTTCGCTTTAACCCGCCATCTTGGGTGGAATGGCGGGTTAAAGCGAACCCGCCCTACCATCACGTGGCTCGCTTTTAGTGCGCGGCCACCTGCTCCTCCGGGGCCTTTTCGTAGCCGTGCTTCTGCACGTTCATGTTGACCAGCTGATTGGCCTCGCAGACGTTCTCCAGGAAGCCCCAGCTCTTCATCCAATCGAAGGTGCGCTGCAGCTCGTCGGCCGGGATCGGCGCCGGATCGACCAGGAAGATGCGGCTTTCGCGCAGGTCGTCGATCGTCAGCTTGGCGATCTCGGGGTCCTTGTTCTTGTAGTAGTCGATGAAGTAATGCAGGTAGGCGCGCTTGTTCGCATTGATCCGGCGCACCGCCGCCCGCACCGCCGCGGTTGAACGCGCTGTAGGTCTCCGCATCGACGCGATCGGACGCCACCTCGGTGCCGTGATGGAAGGCCGCGATCACCATGCGGCAGCCCTTCTTCTCGGCGAGCGAGATGTAGGGCTCGGTCAAGGTGGTGGCTTCGATCTCGCCCTTCATGAGCAGGTTGAAGCGGTAGGGCGAGCCGTTCGGCACGCGGCCGAGCTTGATCTGGTCGCGCGGAACAAAGCCTTCCAGCATCTGCAGGGTCAGATAGTGGGTGCCGAAGAAGAACGGCACGCCGATCAGGCGGTTGGCGAATTGCTGCGCGGTTTGCACCGGCGAATCCGGCCGCACCACCAGTGCCGCGTAGGTCACGATCGAGCGGCGGCCGACCTGGCGGCTGCCGACCTTGGTGCTCTCGACCCGCGAATAGTTGCCCCACTCGCAGGCATTATAAAGGTCCGCCTTGCCTTCCTCGAGCAGCTTGCCGTGGCTGGCAAAACGCGGCGCTTCGTTGTGATTGGAATTGGTGATGTGGAGCTGCGGAGTCTTGTCGACCCCCTTCTCGCGATCGGCCCACTCGATGGTGAGGCCTTCCTTCTCGAACAGGCCCTCATCGTACGCGACCAGCTCCGCCAATCCTTGGAACGGCGCGGTGGTTTCCAAAACCAGCTTCTTCTGCATGGAGAATCTCCCTCTTTGAGGTATCGCAACGGTCTGCGTGGCGAGCGCCGCCACAGCGCGGAATGAAGGCGTCCGGCACTCGGCCTCTGGCCCGGATTGGCAAGCGGGGCGCAACCGGCGCCGCACTCGCCCGTCGCAGAATGGGGCCAAAGCGCTTTACGATTCATGTCGCGCCGGGGCCAAGCTTTGTCAATTTGACCCTAGGTATCTTTTCCTGCCGAAGCCGGTTTTGGCGCTCCTGGCAGCCGCTGCCAGGAGTTTTTTCCTACCGGTTGGCGATCCTCAGCCCGGCCTCGACCGTCTTATCCCGCGGGGAATTGTGATCGCGGCACAAACCGCGCCCAGGAGCGCGAGGCCGGCAGCGACCCACATCATGAGCGCGATGCTGTCGGCGAGCGAAGGGCGCACGATTGCGTCCACGGCCTGCCGGTCCTCGCCTTGCAGGCGCGCCAAGATCGGCTCGGCCACGAATGTCCCGTGGGCTGCCTGCACCGCTGCCCCGACCTGCGCCGAGACCGGGTGCGCGGCCAAATGCCGATCGAGCTGCCGGTCGTACACGTCGAGCGCGAGCGCACCCAGCACCGCCACAGCGAGCAGATGGGCGACCGTGGCGGCCGCATTGTCGACTCCGGACGCCACGCCGGCCCGATGGATCGGCACGGCACTCAAGACCGCGGTGGTGAGCGGGGCGACGGCGATCGCCATGCCAAGCCCCAGGATCGCCATCGGGAACAGGAACGTCGTCGCGTAGGAACCGCCGGTGCCTGCCCATGCCAAGAGCGCAAATCCGACCGCCGTGATCGCCGGCCCGACGATCAGCGGCAGCCGCGCTCCGAAACGATCCAACAGCCCGCCCGACCAACGCGACAGAGCAGCCATCATCAGCGTGAATGGCAGGAAAGTGACGCCTGCGAGCGTCGCCGAATACCCATGCACCTGGATGAGATCGAAGGGCAGAAAGAAGAACGCGCCGCCGAGCGCCGCATAAAGAAGAAGCGTCAGCAGATTGACGCCGCTGAAGGTTTGGGAGGCAAACAGGTCGAGCGGCATCATCGGGGCGCGGCTGCGGCCTTCGACCAGGACGAATGCCGTGAGCAGCAGGAGGCCGGCCGCGATCGCGCCTGGCACCATGGGGTCGCGCCAACCGCGGTCGGATGATGCGATCAGGCCGAAGACCAGGCTGCCGAGCCCGCCAATGGCCATGAGCGCTCCCAGCCAATCGAGCCCGGGAGCGGCCTCGCGGTCGCGGCTGTCCGGCACATGCGCGAGCGCGGCCCAGACCGTGGCCAATGCCAGCACCGGATTGATCAGGAATATCCAACGCCAGCTGGCATGATCGACGATCCAGCCGCCCATGAGGGGCCCGATCGCGGTCGCGATGGCGGAAAATCCGGCCCAGGTCCCGATCGCGCGGCCGCGCTCGGCCGGATCGATCGAGGCCCCGATGATGGCAAGCGAGCTCGGGATCAGAAGCGCTGCCCCGAGGCCTTGCAACGCGCGCGCCGCGATCAGCTGGGCGACGGTCGGGGAGACGCCGCACCAAACTGATCCGATCGCGAAGACCACTGCGCCGGCGACGAAGATTCGGCGGCGGCCCCATCGATCGCCGGCCGCGCCCCCGATCAGCATCAGCGAAGCCAGGCACAGCGTGTAGGCGTTGACCAGCCACTGGATGACCGCCACCGGGACCTTGAGATCGGCTTCGATGGCCGGGAGCGCCACGTTGACGACCGAGTCGTCGACGAACGCCATGGTCGAGCCCAGGATGGTGGCTGTGAGGATCCAGAATTTTGGACTGCGCCCTCCCTTACCCTCCCCCGCTTGCGCGAGGGGGACGGGCCGAACCGACCGGATCGCGGCTTCATCGCAGGGGCGTGGTTTGGGGTTGATCACAGCGGCCTATTTCGGACTCGTAGCGTGGGCAAAGGCGGCCAAAGCGCTTTCGATTTATTGCACCGCGCGCGGCTCCGCCGTGCTCACGCGTCAACGCTGCGACTTTGCTCCGGCGGCTACGCGGCGGATCGGAGCGGTGCCACGAATTGATCTTCAGGGGCCGGCTTTGACCATGCTACGGCAGCCTTGACGCGCATGTCACTCGAGCTTCACGCCGGCGGCCTTGATCACCTTGTTCCAGCGCTCGACCTCCTCGCGCATATAGGCGGCGGCGGCCTGCGGGCTTCCGCCGATCGCCTCGCCCGACCATTCGGCCAGATGCGGCTGCATCTCGGGCTGGCGCAGAATCTCGTTGATGTCGGCATTGATCTTGGCGACGATCTGCGGCGGCGTCCTGGGCGGCGCCGCCAGCGCATACCAGGCCGCCGATTCGAACCCCGGCAGCGTCTCGGCGATGGTCGGCACCTCGGGCAGCGAGCGCATGCGCTCAGGCGTCGCCACCGCCAGGAGCCGCAGCTGGCCGCCCTTCACCAGCGCCAGCGAGACCCCGAGATTGTCGAACATGATGTCGACATTGCCGGCGACCAGGTCGGCAAGCGCGGGCGCCGAGCCCCGATAGGGAACGTGCTGGAACTTCACGCCCGCCATCATCTGGAACATTTCCGAGGTCAGGTGCGAGGTCGTGCCGTTGCCCTGGGTCGCCGAGGTCACCTTGCCCGGATTGGCGCGCGCTTGCGCGATCACGTCGGGCACGCTGCGGGCCGGAAATTTCGGCGTCACCACCAGCGAGTTGGGCACGCGCACCATCACCACGATGGGCACGAACTGGGTCGGATCGAAATTGAGCTTGGGATAGAGGTTCTGGTTGATGACCAGCGGCGGCGGCGGCGTCCCCAGGAGCGTGTAGCCGTCGGGCTCGGCCTTGAAGGCCGCCTCGGCGCCGATATTGCCGCCGGCGCCGGTGCGGTTCTCGATGATGACCGGCTGCCCCCATTTGCGCGAGAGCTGGTCGCCGACCACGCGCGGCACGATATCGGCGGTGCCGCCGGCCGGAAACGGCACGATGATCCTGACCGCGCGGGTGGGGAAGTCCTGCGCCCGCGCCACCCCAATGCCGGCGGCGAGGATGCCGGCGACGAGAAGGATGACGGCAAGGACCGCGCCTGGCGCATCGGCCCACAGCGCTGCGGCGCGTGGCGCTCCGGCGCATGCCGCGCATGGCGCTCCGGCGCGGAGCATCGATGGTTTCATTCCCGGGGCCTCTTCCGCTGGATCATCGATGCTAGCGCATGTTCGGGCGCCTGCGGCGCTCATTTTCGGTCGCCCCGCCGCAAAATCGCCATCCGCCGTGCGCGAAATACTGTTGATCACAACCGTGATCGTATTCGACAGGGCCGCCGTTATCGAGCACAATCGAATCGCCTTGAAGTAGGCCAGTTCATCGCCCATCTCTCCCAAGCCAATCGAGCCGACGCCGTTCCTTGTCTCACTCCTCCGGAGGATGGACAACGGACCCAAGGGACGACAAGTGGGACATCTTCGGCTTGGTGATGGCATTCGAATCGCAACACGAGGCACTTATGACTAGCTATCCCCTCCCGCGCCGCCCGCGGACCAACCATCCCCTCCGCGCGCTCATTCTGGGCATGATCCTGGCCCTGACCGGTCTTGCCGCCACCACCGAGACGGGTTTCGCCCGCAACGTCTACGACGGTGCCTGGAGCGTCCTTATCGTCACCAGAAGCGGGTCCTGCGATCCTTCTTACCGCTATGGCGTGCAGATCAACGGCGGCCTGGTCACTTATGACGGAATCGCCCCGATCACCCTGCAAGGCAGGGTCACGCCCAAAGGGGCGGTTCGGGTTATCGTCTCGTCGGGCAGCCAGTGGGCGGACGGCTCCGGCCGGCTGAACCGCAACCAGGGCGGCGGTATTTGGAAGGGCCAAGGCGCTAGCAGCACCTGTGCCGGCGTCTGGCAGGCGGAACGGCGCCAAGATTAGGACCGGCCGGCGGTCCGCTCTCAAGCCTCCCGTTTCGAAGAGCTGGCGGCATTCGCCTTTTGGCGTTGGAGGCGGATGGCAGCCGGTTGTATGGAGTGTCGCGTTCGTGACGTGCTGGGGGCGTCACGATCGTGGCATAAAGTATCGGATCCTTCATTTCCTCCCAGATCGTGGGAAGAGGACTTGGCTCGGCCATGCGCGCATTCACCAATACTGCCGGCAGCATCACGGTCGCGTGCTTGACACTCGGCGCGTTTCTGGTGGCGCGCTCGCCGCTCGAGCCCTGGGCGGCGCCGGCGGCGGCCCAGACCGGAGCCCCAGCCGCCAAGCAAGTCGCAAAGCAGCCGAAGAAGAAAGCTCCCGCCGCCAAAAGCGCGCCGAAGGCGGCCGTGCCGGCCGAGACCAATACGAAACCGGGGGAGCGGCCATCGTTCAGCCTCGAGGATGAGGCCGATGCGGTCGTCCTCGGCATGCCGGAAGCCCGCGCCTGGGGCGATTCAGAGGACGAGTTCGCGCGGCTCCTGCCGACGGCGCAGGGGCCGTGGCTGGCCATGTCGGGGGGCGGCTCGGACGGTGCCTACGCGGCCGGCCTGCTGACCGGCCTCACGGAAACCGGCAACCGGCCGGACTTCGCCGTCGTCACCGGCGCCAGCATCGGGGCCCTGATCGCGCCCTACGCGTTTCTGGGCCCGCGCTACGATGAGCAACTGCGGCAACAATTCACCACCATCACGGCCGGCGACATCTTCGAGGACCGTCCCACCAGCGACAGCCTGATGGATTCGTGGCCGCTCAAGCGCACCATCGAGCAGCGCGTGACGCCGCAACTGCTCGCCGACATCGCCGCCGAGCACCGCCGCGGCCGGCGGCTCCTGGCCGTCACCACCAATCTCGATGCCGGCCGGCCCGTGGTCTGGAACCTGGGCGCGATCGCGGCGCGTGGCGACGACAAGGCGCTGCAGTTGTTTCGTTCCGTGCTGCTGGCTTCCGCCAGCATTCCGGGCGTCTTCCCTCCGGTGCTGATCGCGGCCGAATCCCACGGCAAGGAGCTGCAGGAGTTGCATAACGACGGCACCATCACGGCGCCCTTCTTCATCGCGCCCGAATCGGTGCTGGCCGGAACCGGAACCGTGCATCTGCCGACCAAGCAGCTCTACGTGATCGCCAACGCCAAGCTGTCGCAGCAGTTCGACGTGACCACGCCGCAAACCACCATCGTGCTCGGCCGCTCCATCTCGCTGGCGCTGCAATCCGGATTGCGCATCGAGCTCTTGCTGACGCTCGCGGCCGCGCAGAAGCAGGGCATGAGCTTGAGCGTGGCGCAGATCGATCCCGAATTCCAGCATCCCGCCCGCGGCGCCTTCGATCCGGAATACATGAAGGCGCTGTTCGATTACGCGGTCGAGCAGGCCAAGAAGGGCAAGGCCTTCGAGACCGTCGCGGCCGGGTCTTTGGATGCCAAATGACGGAGGACGGCGGTCAGATATTTGACAGCGCGTTCGCCAGCTCTGACTTCTCTGACCTCTCCCCGTCTGCCCTCTGACATCCGCTCTGCGCCATGATACATTGCCTTGCACAAGGCGGCTGAGGCGTTCGCGCGCGAGCACGCACCATAACTGCGCTCGCCTCGCCGGATTGCTGCGCGCAACGCTGTCCAATCCAAACAAGCCCGGGAGGATTCGATGACAAGCAGCAACGAAGGTCGGCAAGGGCGACGGACATTCCTCAAGCAGATGGCGACCGTGGCCGGCAGCATGCCGCTGGCGCCGGCGCTCTTGGGCGCCACCGCGGCGTCGGCCCAGACCGAGCCGGCGCATCCCAAGGAGCAGACGGATCACGAGACCGAGCGGCTTGCCGCCTATGCGGCCGCGCTGCGCTACGAGGACCTGCCGCCCGCCGTGCTGCAGCGCGCCAAGGACTGCATCATCGACGCGGTTGCGACCATCAGCTTTGGCGCCGAGCTGCCCTGGAGCAAGATGATCATCGCCTATGTGCAACGCTACGGCGGCGGCGGCCAGAGCGCGATCCTCGGCACCGGCGGCTTGCGGGTCAACGCGCCGGCGGCCGCGCTCGCCAACGGCGCCTTGGGGCATGCCTTCGAGCTCGATGCCACCACCGAGCCGAACAGCGGCACGCATCCCTCGGCGACGCTCTTCACCTCATCGCTTGCGGTCGCGCAGGAGCGCGGCCTCGGCGGGCGCGACCTCGTCACCGCCTTTGTGACCGGCGGCGAGGTCATGTACCGGATCGGATATGCCACCAAGCACAGCAACGAAACCCGCGGCTTTCATGCACCCGGCACCACCGGTCCGTTCGGGGCCGCGGTCGCGGTCGCGCGCCTGCGGCAGTTCGATGCCGCCAAGATGACCAACGCGCTCGGCATTGCCGGCTCGCTCGGCTGCGGCCTCCTGGAATTCGTCAATGCGGGAAACGGCGCCATGGTCAAGCGTCTGCATCTCGGCCGCGCGGCCGAGAGCGGCGTGCTGGCGGCGACGCTGGCGGGCGAGGGCTTCACCGGCCCCTCGAGCGTCCTGGAAGGCGAGTTCGGCTTCCTGCGCGTCTACTGCAACGAGTGGGACCTGGCGGCGCTCACGCGCGGGCTGGGCACCGAGTTCCTGACCAAGAACATCACGATGAAACGCTATGCCTGCCACATGACGGCGCAGAATCCGGTGGAGGCGACGCAGGACCTGCGCACGGAGCACCAGTTCGCGGCCGCCGACATCGCTTCGATCGTCATCGCGGGCGACGAGCGCGTGGCCACCCGCAACAATATCCCGGTGCCTGAGGACAAGATGATGGCGCAATACTCGGTGCCCTTCAGCGTCGCGCTCTCGCTCTATCGCGACGCGCGCGATCCGCGCTCGTTCGACGATGCGGTGGTTCGCGATCCCGCCATCCTCGATCTGGCGTCGCGCATCAAGCTCACCAAGGCGCTCGACCAGAGCCGCCAGGACACCACCGCCACGGTCACCATCCGCCTCAAGGATGGGCGCGAGGTGTCGCGTCGGGTCACCAGCTTCATGGGAACGCCGGCCCGCCCGCTCGATCAGGCCGAGCTGAAGGAAAAGTTCATGCTGATGACCCGCCATCTTGATCGCAGCAAGATGGAGACAATGTTCGAGCGGCTGCAACATATCGAAGACGAGAAGACGCTCGACTGGATCAGTGTGTAGGTGCTCCCGTTGGGAGCAGCGAGTAGCGAATGGCGAATAGCGAATAGTTGATAGAGAAGCCGAGGCAGCTACTCGCTACTCGCTACTCGCTACTCGCTACTCGCTACTCGCTACTCGCTACTCGCTACTCGCTACTCGCTACTCGCTCAACTCGCTCAACTCGCTCGTGCGAATATCGACCTCCGACGTCAACGTGCGGTGCACCGGGCACTTGTCGGCGATCTCCAGCAGGCGCGCCCGCTCGTGGGCATCGAGCGCCCCCTCGAGCACGATCCCCCGCTCGATGCGGTCGATCATTCCTTCCTTGGTCTCGCAGGTTGCGCAGTCGGCGGCATGGATCCGGCCGTGGCGGAGCCTGACCGTGACCCGATCGAGCGGCAACGCCTTGCGCTCGGCATAGAGCCGCAGCGTCATCGCCGTGCAGGCGCCGAGCGCCGCCAGCAGCAGATCGTAAGGGGTGGGTCCGCTGTCGGCGCCGCCGGCCGCAACCGGCTCGTCGGCGAGGAAGCGGTGCGCGCCGACGACGATCTCCTGCTGCAGGCGGCCCTGTTGCGTCTCCCGCACGATCACCAATCCGGAATCCGGGTCAGCTTGCGCAGGGACGTCCCTTGCGGCCGCTCCCTCGGGATCCGGGCGGGCACCAGCGCCGATGACGTCCCGCGCCGGCGTCATGTCGAGGTAACGTTCGGCCCAGGCGGCGATCACGTTGGCCACATAGGCGGCATCGTTCTTGCGGCTCAGCAGATGATCGGCGCCGGCCAGCGAGACGAAGCTCTTCGGGTGCCTGGCCGCAGCGAAGATGCGGCTCGCATTCTCGATGCCGACGATCTCGTCGGTCGGCGAATGGAAGATCAGCAGCGCCTTGCGCAAGGCGGCAATGCGCGCGTCCAATTCCTGCTCGGCTATGTCGTCCAGGAAGGCGCGGCGGATGCGGAACGGACGGCCCGCCAGCGTCACCTCGACCTCGCCGCGGTCGCCGATCGCCTTGAGCTTGTCCCCGAACAGGCCGGCGACATGGGCGGGATCGGAAGGCGCCGCGATCGTCGCCACCGCGCGCGCTTCGGGCACCGCCGCCCCGGCCGCCAGCACCGCGGCCCCGCCGAGGCTGTGGCCGATCAGGATCGCGGGCGCACGCCTGACCTTGCGCAACTGGTCGGCGGCGGCGATGAGATCGGCGACATTGGAGGAGAATGTCGTATTGGCGAACTCGCCTTCGCTCGACCCGAGCCCGGTGAAATCGAAGCGCAGCACCGCGATGCCGAGCCCGGTCAATCCCTCGGCGATGCGCTTGGCCGCATGGACGTCCTTGCCGCAGGTGAAGCAGTGGGCGAATAGCGCATAGGCGCGCGGCTCGCCGGCAGGGCTGTCCAGCAGGCCGGACAGACGAAGGCCCTCGGCATTTTGAAAATCGAACCGCTCCGCCGGCATCCTGTGCCTCCCTTGCGCTCTCGGCCGGTCACGACCAGCCGATTCTCCTTGCCAGCACCCGCCGGCCTAGTCCGGCCCGAGCGCCACAACCCAGCCTCCGCTGCGCCATAAAACCGATATTTCACAGTAGCTTAATATGACTTCCTTGTCCCGCCATTGAGCCGGGGAACATTCCAACCTCCGCGCCGGAACAGTGTCGGCTCGACACCGTTGACACGTGCATCCGGTCAGTCGGTCGGCCCGTAGCTGCGCTGACGAAGCCGAATGTGACACGTGTCAACCGTATTTGAACCTATTTCGATCATAAAGCGACCAAGGGAGCAGGGGGGCGGGCTCACACTACTCCCCGTCTTGCAACCGACGAACCCGGCAAAAAGCCGGCAGGAAACAGGATGAGGCACATGACGAAATCGCAGAATAGCAATCTCGGCCGCGCCGCCCTGGCGCTGATCGCCCTGTCGTTCGCGGGCGCGCTGGGCGCAGCCACTCCGGCAGCAGCCACTCCCAATTACGACGGGCTCTGGAGCGTCGTGATCGTCACCGAAAAAGGCACCTGCGATCGCGCCTATCGGTATCCGGTCCGCATCTCCAACGGCGCCGTGCAAAACGACGGGCCGAGCCTGGTCAACGTTTCCGGCAAGGTCGGCGGCAATGGCATCGTCAAGGTCCTGGTCAGCGCCGGCGACAAGAGCGCCAGCGGCACCGGCAAGCTCTCCGGCAAGATCGGCGGCGGCCGATGGAGCGGCGGCGAGTGCGCCGGAACCTGGGAAGCCGAGCGTCGCGACTGATCCTGCGGGCAGCCCTGCCCGCTTCTTGCAAGACCAATCCTTACATTGCGCGCGGGTTGCAGAAAGCGACCCGCGCGCAATGCTTTTCGGCTGGCGGTAGGCGCGACAAGATTCAGGTGGGCTGCAGCACGCAACCCGACGATAATCCCCCCCGTCACTTCGAGGAGAACGGCATGAGAAGGTTGCTGCTGGCGGTCGCGTTCGTTGCGATTTTGGCGGGGGTCGGGCGCGCGACCGCGCAGGACCTTCCATCGCGTCCGATCACCATGATCGTGCCGTTTCCGCCGGGCGGAGCGGTCGACCCGGTGGCGCGCATCGTCGCCGAGCGCATGAGGGTTTCGCTCGGTCAAAGCATCGTCATCGAGAACGTGGCGAGCGGCGGCAACGGCATCCTGGGTGTCGGCCGAGTTGCGCGCGCGACGCCTGACGGCACCACCATCGGCTTCGGCAACTGGAGCACCAACGTGGTCAATGGGGCGATCTACGCGCTGCCCTACGACCTGTTGAACGATTTCGAGCCGGTGGCGCTCATCGCCTCCACCCCGCAGGTGATCCTGTCCAAGACCGCGCTGCCGGCCCGCAACCTGACCGAGCTGATCGCCTGGCTCAAGCAAAACCCAGGCAAGGCAACGCTCGGCACCGTCGGCAACGGCAGCGCCACCCATATCGCGGGACTGTTCTTCCAGAAATTCACCGACACCAGTCTGCTGTTGGTGCCCTATCGGGGCGCCGCCCAGGGCATGCAGGATCTTCTCGCCGGCCAGCTCGATATGATGATGCCGCAGGCCACGCTCGCCCTGCCGCAGGTGGCCGCCGGCACGATCCGGGCCTATGCGGTCATGGGAGCGACCCGGCTCGCCTCCGGCCCCGACATTCCAACGGTGGACGAGGCCGGCGCGCCCGGGCTCTATCTTGCCACCTGGTCCGGCCTATGGGTGCCCAAGGGCACGCCCAAGGCCATCGTCGACAAGCTCAACGCGGCGACGCGCGATGCCTTGGCGGATCCGAGCGTGCGCGAGCGGCTCGGCCAATTGGGCCAGGAGATTCCGCCGCCCGAGCAGCAGACCCCGCAGGCGCTCGGCGCGCTGCAACGCGCCGAGATCGCGAAGTGGTGGCCGATCGTCAAGGCGGCCGGGATCAAGGGAGAATAGAGCGGTCGACACGATGCAGCTTGCGCGTCGGCAATTTCTGCAATCGGTCGCGATCGCGGCGGCGCTGCCGGCCGCAGCCCGCATGGCGCGGGCGCAAGCCTATCCGGCGCGGCCGGTGCACCTCATGTGCGGCTTCCCGGCCGGCAGCTCGCAGGACATCGTGGCGCGGATCATCGGCCAATGGCTGTCGGAGCGGCTGGGCGAGCCCTTCATTGTCGACAATAGGCCAGGCGCCGGCGGCAATATCGCGGTCGAGAGCGTCGTGAACGCGCCCGCCGACGGCTACACGTTGCTCATGACCGGGCCCAACAATGCTGTCAACGCGACGCTCTACGACAACCTCAAGTTCGATTTTCTCCGCGACATCGAGCCGGTCGCCGGCATCATGCGCGTGCCGCTGGTGATGGAGGTCAACCTGTCGGTCCCCGCGCGCAGCGTTCCCGAGTTCATCGCCTATGCGAAGGCCAATCCGGGCAAGATCAACATGGCATCGGCAGGCAACGGAACCGCCGTCCATGTCTCCGGCGAGCTGTTCAAGATGATGACCGGCGTCGATATGGTGCACGTGCCTTATCGCGGCACTCCGCCCGCGATGACCGACCTGCTCGGCGGACGCGTGCAGGTCATCTTCGACAATATGCCGGGATCGATCGGCTATATCCGGGCCGGCAGGCTGCGGCCGCTGGCGGTCACCACCGTGCAGCGCTCGGACCTGCTGCCCGATGTCCCGTCCTTGAGCGATTTCGTGCCCGGCTATGAGGCGAGCGCCTGGTACGGGGTCGGCGCCCCCAAGGGCACCGCGGCCGCGATCGTCGAGCGGCTCAACCGGGAGATCAACCTGGCCCTTGTCGATCCCGCCGTGCGGGCACGCCTCGTCGACATCGGCGGCACGATGCTGCCTGGCTCGCCCGCCGACCTTGGCCGGCTCATGGCCGAGGAAACCGACAAGTGGGGCAAGGTGGTGAGGTTCGCCGGCATCAAGCCGGAGTGATCACCGCACCAGTTCCCGCATCGCGCGCTCCAACCCTTCCAGCGTCAACGGATACATCCGCCCGCCCATGAGCGCCCGCATCATGCGGATCGATTGGGTGTGATCCCAGTCGCGCTCGGCCACCGGGTTGAGCCATATGGACGCCTTGTAGGCGCCGGTGATCCGCTCCATCCAGGCCACGCCCGGCTCCTCGTTGAAATGCTCGACCGAGCCGCCGGGCGCGCTGATCTCATACGGGCTCATGGCGGCATCGCCGACGAAGATCACCTTGTAGTCGTGCGGATAGGTGCGCAGCACGTCGAGCGTCGGCGTCGTGTCGTCCCAGCGCCGGCGATTCTCTCTCCACACTTTCTCGTAAGGGCAGTTGTGGAAATAGAAATGCTCCATGTGCTTGAACTCGGCGCGGGCGGCCGAGAACAGCTCCTGGGTCGCCTGGATATGCCAATCCATGGAGCCGCCGACGTCGAAGAACAGCAGCACCTTGACCGCGTTGTGCCGCTCCGGGCGCAACAGGATGTCGAGGTAGCCCTTGCGCGCCGTTCCCTTGATGGTGCCGTCGAGATCGAGCTCCTCGGCGGCGCCGGTGCGGGCGAATTTGCGCAGGCGCCGCAACGCGAGCTTGATGTTGCGGGTGCCGAGCTCGACCTCGTCGTCGAGGTCGCGAAACTCGCGGGCGTCCCACACCTTGACGGCCCGGAAGTTGCGGTTGCCGCTCTGGCCGATGCGGATGCCCTCGGGATTGTAGCCATTGGCCCCGAAGGGCGAGGTGCCGCCGGTGCCGATCCACTTGCTGCCGCCCTGGTGGCGACCCTTCTGCTCGCTCGAGGCGCTGCCGCAAGGTCTCGATCAACGCCTCGAGGCCGCCCATGGCCTCGATCAGCTTCTTCTCTTCGTCGCTGAGATGCTTCTCGAACAGTCCCTTGAGCCATTCGGCCGGAATTTCGGCGGCGAGGCCCTCCCCGATCGACTCGAGACCGGCAAACACGTGCCCGAACACGCGATCGAACTTGTCGAGGTTGCGCTCGTCCTTCACCAGGGTGGCGCGCGCCAAATAGTAGAAGCTCTCGACTTGGCGCTCGGCCAGATCGTGCGCCATCGCTTCCATCAGGGTGAGATATTCGCGCAGCGTCACCGGTACGCCGGCCGATCTCAATTCCTGGAAGAAGGCGACAAACATCAATCTCTACCGCCATGGCGCGCATCGCTGCGCTTGGAATTCTGCGGCCGCAAGCCTGTGGAGAGCTCGCACCGTCCGCACCCCGATGCCTCCGCTGTCCGGCCATCATTCCATTGTTGCATGCCGCGGCGCGCACTGCGACTAGGTTGCCGCCGGTACCGGCGTAGGCAATCGGGCCGTCGTAAACAATTGCTCGGGTCCCGGCATGGCATCCTTTGCCTTCAATAATCGACTACCGCATGTGTTTGGCGGTCATTCTGTACGGAGCTCTTTTGCGGATTAAATTTCGCGACGTAAAATAGGTGTAAATGCTTTTTACGAAGATCATTCGTTGCGTTGCTGTTGATGACAAAACGTTAATGAGGAACCCGAACCAGGTCGGAATAAGATTTGAGTCGCTTGGGGATTTGGTGGCTTGCTCGAACCGTCACGTATGCAGGCCGCAATCGGCTTGCCGCTGCATCACACGTTATTTGGTTAGCGCGCCGCAAGCCATCCCGTCCTCTGCCCGTTGAAGCGACGATCGAGACACAAATATCGGCGCCTGTCATTTGATCGACGGAGGCAGGAAATGAAATCCATTTTGGCGGCGATGCTGGCGTTCGTTTTGTTGAACGCAACCGCCCGAGCCCAGGACGCTGCCGGCGGAGCCGGGACGACGTCCACCCCCAAGGGAACGTCGGGCGGAAAGCACCGGGGCGGAGCCGGGGCCAAGACGCAAGAGGAGAAGCCGAAGGCTGACGACAAGGACTATCACGCGGCTATCGGGCGGTTGCCCGACCAGAAATTCGATCCTTGGCGCAACACGCGCTGAACGCGGGACCACATGCGGGGCGGCGGATGTACCAGAGTCACCAGACCCATGCGCGGGTCGAAGAGGCCCAATGTTGCTGTATCCAGACGATCGCGCGGCATCCGATGAGGTGGAGAGCGTTGCGGCGGCGCCACGACGAAACCTCTCGATCCTGGTGACGTCGTTCAACTACCGATCCTACGCAAACTGGGAGCCGGTGTTTCACCGGCTCCGTTGCCAGGGCCACACGGTTCGAACAGCGTTCTTTCCCCGCATCAGCGATCCCGACCACGCCAAGCTGCTCGACATCGAGCTCGACAATGTGGTGCTGTCCCCGATCGGCCCCGATTTCCAGACCTGCGGCCGGTCGGAGAAGAATGTTCTTTCCGATTTGGCCGGCTGGATCGAAGCGGCGAAGCCCGATTTGGTATGGATGTGCACCTGTCACGGCGGCCCCGAAGGCAGCATCCATCGACAGCTGTCGCGCCTGCCCGATCGGCCCTTGACCATAGGGCTGCAGCACGGGATGGCGCACGATTGGCCGCTGTTTGAGTCCTGGACCGACCGTTTCGACGTGTTTGGGACATTCGGGCGGTATTTCCTCAACCGGTGCTCCGTCGGCTTTCAACACAGAATGGTCGTCCTGGGCCTGCCGAAGCTCGACGATTTTCGCGGCCCGTGGCGAACCGGACCGATAAGGCGCATTCTGTTTGCCGGGCAGAGCGAGCCGCCGATCGACGCCTTGGAGGGGCTGCTGTGCGAGCTGGCAAGCGACGCCAGCGCCGAGATCGTCGTGCGCCCGCATCCCGAGCATCGCGGCGCGTGTTGCGAGCTCTACGAAAGCTTCGCGGTCAACTGGCCCGACGATCCGCTGGTGGATGTCCTCGGGACCTTCGACGCCTTGATCACGACCGGCAGCACCATCGCGCTCGAGGGCTTGGCCGCCGGACTGCGGGTTGCCGTGCTGCCGTGCGAGCATGGCAACGTCTACCGGTCGGCCGGCATCGTTGCGCGCAGCCTGAGCCCGGCCGATATCCTCGCGGTGCTCAACCGCTACGACGACGCGACGTTTCGCGCGGGCATCGCGCGATTCCTCGAAGGTACCACCGGCTCTGCGGACGGGGGCCGAACCGACATCGCAGTCGCGGCGATCGGCGATCTGGTCCGCCAACGTGCGATGCGTTGAGTCGAGCGCGTTACCTACGCTGCGCCGACCACGTTCTGCTCCATCGCGAGCTCGGCCTTTAGGCTTTCCAGGTCGCGATAGATCGAGGCGACCGCCAGCACGCGACCACCACGTTTGTAGCTCAGCCGGCAGTCCCGCGCGGCGATATCGCCGTCGATCGCAAGCTCGTCCCATTGCTCGGCGTGCCCGACATAGTTGATCGGGACGTCATAATGCTGGCTCCAGAAAAACGGCACCGCGTCAAACGGCTGGCGGGCGCCGAGCATGTTGAGCGCCGCGGTTTGGCCCTGGCGCTCGGCGACGACCCAATGCTCGACCCGGATATTGTCGCCGCCGTGCGGATCGGGCCAGCGCGCGATATCGCCGGCCGCGAAGATTTCAGGCACATTGGTCGTGAGATAGGAGTCCACCAGCACGCCACGATCCAGCACGAGGCCGGCCTGCTCGGCAAGTTGCGTGCGCGGGCGCACCCCGACGCCGGCGACGACCAGGTCCGCAGCCAGCTTTCGGCCGCTCTTCAGCATGACTTGATTGCCGTCGATGGCGCTGGCGCTCTCCTCGAGATGGAAGATCACGCCGTGCTCTTCGTGCAGGGCACGCACGAAATCCCCCATCTGCGGCCCCAGGATGCGCTCCATCGGGCGTTTTTCCGGCGCCACCACATGGACGTCGAGCTTGCGGGCGCGCAACGCGGCCGCGACCTCCAGCCCGATGAAGCTTGCACCCAGCACGACCGCCTGCCGTGACTTGGCGGCAAGCGCGATGATGGCGCGACAGTCTTTGAGCGAGCGAAGAACGCGTACGTGCGGGAGCTCCGCGCCGGGGATGGTGAGACGCACCGGCTCGGCGCCGGTCGCGAGCAGCAGCCGGTCGTAAGGGACGCGGTCGCCGCTGGCGAGCACAACCTCGCGCGCCCGCATCTCGATAGCCGCGACCTTCGCGTTGAGCCGCAGCTCGATCCCGTTCTCGGCGTAGTAGCTGTCCGGTCGCAGCGGGATCCAGTCCTCCGGTGCGTTGCCGGCGAGATAGTCCTTGGACAAATTCGGCCGATCGACCGGGGATGCTTCGTCGTCGCTCAGCATGACGATGCTTCCCTGCCACTGCTCGCGGCGCAATCTTTCGGCCGGCGGCAAATCCGGCCGCGCCACCGCCGACGATCACGATTTTTCCGGGCGATCCGCCACCGCTCGGCGCGCGGAACCTGCTTTTCGGCGCCGCCGCTTCCTTCCTGTTCCGCACGAAAATCTTGTCGTCGCGACGCTCGACGCTCCAGCAGGCGAGCGGGCTCAAGGCCGGGGGCCGCAACGCTTCTCCCGTGCGCAGGCTGAAGCAGGCGTGATGCCAAGGACACCGCACCGTGTCCTCGACCATGAGTCCTTCCGCGAGCGGGCCGCCGTAATGGGAGCAAACGGCACCGATCGCGAAGAATTCCTCGCCGCGCCGCGCCAGCAGCACGGCGTCCGTGTCGACGTGCCCGCGAAGCATGTGCCCGTCGGGGAGGTCATTGATTGAAATACCGTTTGTCAGGTCGGGACCAAGCGAGTCCGATGGCGCTGAGCTCATGGCGTTCTCCCTGGGGCCTGCCCGCTACCCCTGTCGAGCAGGTTGGTTCGCGGCACCCCGAAATAGACGGACCACCTCCAAATAGGTTCCAGTCATTCCGGCTCCAACGGGGGTGGCAAGGTCGCGGGGGTAAACGCGACAATCATCCGAGGCGACGTCGACGCTCGTCATCGCTCCCGCGTTTGCTTGAAATATCGTAGATCCGGCGGCGGCTGGTCTTTCTTGGCGGGCATCAGCAGGCCGTCCGCGCTCAGGAAATAGTCCTCCTTGCCGATTTGAACGTGGCTCTGGCCATCGGCACAAATGTATTCGGGCCACCAGGGCTGCGGATTTGCAACTCGACGGAAACTCTTGGCGACGGTCCAGGGCCGCGTCAACGCATGGTCCATCACCGTGATCTCGTCGTAAAGGAGATTTGAGTCCGCTTTGTCGAGATAGAACCGCTCCTTGATGACGCTCTGATTATCCCGGTGCAACGGAATGCCGCTGGCGTCGTAAACGCGCGGGCCCTTGAGAGCGCGGGTCTCGACGACAAGCGTGCGGTAGCGGCCATCGCCGTCCTCATCGATCCATTGGCCGATGGAGTAACCGTCGAATGCCGGCTCGATCTCATCAGGCCAGTCGCGGCCATCGGTATAATTTCTTCGATTGGAGAAGTGAATTTGATCGATCAGGATGTGAGTGACATCCGGCGTGACGACGATTTCCATCGGTTGAAACACCGTCATGATGGCCGGCATGCCGTTCGCGAGACAAGTCCCCCACGGCACGATGCCCTGTCCGCCCGCGGCTTGGTCTGCCAGGTTGGCCTGGAAAATTGCCTCGTACTCGGCTGTCAGGGGAGCTTGTTGTCCGCTGCCCCACGGCTTGCTCGGGTCATAAGTCGGTTGACCGACGGCGCCCGGGACCGGGGCCCTGGTCCACTGGCCTTTCAGGTTGGGGTACTTCGCGTCGTCAAAAGCCCAAACGCCCGTCGTCGCCAAGCATAGCGCGGCCAATGCGATTGCGCCGGACAAGCTTCGGTAAAGCATGGCCATCTCCCCGTCATCGCGACCGAGGGACCCGCAAGGCGAGCAGCTCTCGGACTAACTCCAGGTCCGTCCGCAAACCATACAGGGTGGGCCGGATTGTCGGAAGGAGCGAATCAGCGATCGCCCAGCGGGTTGGTATGTCGCTGATCGTCGTCTTGGTTCGGCTGTTACCCGTTGGAAAGGTGGGAGATGGTATCGACATCGAGTTCGGGGTGCTGGACGCCCTCTGCAACCGCAACTAAATTGACGGTACGGCCGAACGGCACGAGCGATTTGAGGAGGAACCATGGACAAATTCGTCGTCGAGCCGCATTTCCGGCTGCAGGAATGGGTTGCCGAGGAAAAGGGCTACTTCAAAGATGAAGGGCTCGATTACGTCTTCCGGGAATTGATCCAATCCACCGACGGCGCGCACCACTACAAGGGCGACAAGGTCGGCGCCTACCAGTCGTTCGAGCGCGGCCGCCAAGCCGATGTCAGTTGCGCCTGCCATTGGACCGTGGGCGTGGCCGCATCGAAGGGCAAGGGCCGGCTTTACGGCGATCTGTATTCGGTCGCGCCCGCGGGCGTCTTCGTGCCTGCCAATTCGCCGATCGCGACGCCGGAAGATCTCGCCGACGTGCCGATCTCGGTCGGTTACCAGTCCGGCAGCCACTACTCGACCATCCAGGCGCTGGAGCCCTACTTGCCGGCCGACAAGATCAACCTGTCGTTTGCCGACGGAATGCTGTTCAAGCGGATGGAAATGCTGATCGAGCACAAGGCGCCGGCCTCGGCCCTCTTCAGCGGACCCTATTACTTCGCCGAGCAGCTCGGGTTCCGCAAGATCATCGACACGACCTTCATGATCGCGACCATGATCACCGGCAGCCCGGACCCGGAGGACCTGCGCAAGTTCTTCCGCGCGCTGCGTCGCGCCCAACGCGACATCGATCTGCGGCCGGATCGCTACACCCACTACTACAAGAAGGAATTCCCGTTGCGCTATCACCCGGCGATGGACCCGCGCCGCTGGGGTCCGGGCGAGCGCCTGGTGTTCGAGCCCTACACCCAGGAGGTCTACGAGGAGACCTTCAAGTGGATCGCCGATCACGGCATCTTCGCCGACAGCGGCATGGGCTCTGCCCGCTACGAGGAAGCCGTCATCCGCAGCGCGCAACCGGCGTTCCCCACGCAATGAAATCGTGACGTCGGGGCGCGCCTGTGGGCGCCGGCGACCGCGCAGCCACGAGACCGTCCCACAGCCTTGGGCGGCGCGGCGGTGCGAAGCAGCCGCAACCGCGGCCGGGCCCCATATTTCCGCCGCAAGCAAAGTGCTATCCATCGGTTGCGTTCAGTCGCCCCAAGGGTACCATGCAAAAAATTCTCGTTCTCGGCCTCACTGCCCTGCTGCTCGCGGGCTGGAGCGCGCCCGCCGCGTTTGCCCAGTCGAGGGGCGGCGGACCGCGTATCGAATGGGAGGTGAAGAACCGGTTCCGGCTGTTTCGCAGCGAGGCCGATTTCCAGCGTCACGTGGCCGCCGATCGCGGCGACGGCATGCTGGCGGCGGAGGACCGCCTCGCCCGCGAAAGCGACGGCCGCGGCTGGGCCCGCGATACGGTGGAGCGGCTGTGCGTCGACCGCGCCGGCAAGCTCCTGGACACCTGCGACCGCGACGGGACGCTGGAAGACTACCTGGCGCCGCGCGACCATCGCATCGGCGTCGTGCTGGCCGGGACGCTGCCGGCAAACAACGGCTGCGACTGGAGCTTCGACGACGGCAGCGGCGAGCCGCGTCAAACAATGGCGCGCTGCGAGGACGAGGTGAAGCTGCGCGTCACCTATGGCCGCACGACGTCTGCCAGCGTCGACATTCTATTGCCGGACGGCACCGCTCAGCGCGTAGTGGCCGACATCCAGGTGCGCGACGTGCTGATCGCCGGCTTGGGCGACTCGATTGCGGCCGGTGAAGGCAATCCGGACCGGCCGGTCCGGCTTTCGGACGAGGGTTTCTGTTTTCAGCGTTTTCTCGGCACGGTGCGCAGCGAATATTACCGGCCGGGACGGGACGGCTTCACCGGCAACCGATCCTGCAGCTTCAGCCCGGCCGACGAATCCTTTACCCAGGACTGGGCTCGGCAGAGCGCGCGCTGGGAGAGCGGCCCCTGCCACCGCTCGCTCTACAGCTATCAATTGCGCAGCGCGCTCGGCCTGGCGGTCGAGAACAGCCATATCGCGGTCACCTTCATTCCGCTCGGCTGCTCCGGCGCCCAGATCGATGCCGGCTTCCTGTCGAGCCAGCGCATCAGCGAATGCCCGAGCCCGGGCACCAATGCGGCCTGCCCGCGCAGCTCCCCGGCGCAGCTCGAAGAGCTCAAGGAGCTCATGGCCAAGGCGCATCGCCGGCAACCCGACCGCAACATCGATCTGGTCCTGCTCACGATCGGCGCCAACGACATCCTGTTTTCCGGGCTGATCGCCAATGTGATCATCGAATCGACGACGGACCGCATCCTGATCGGTCGCGGCGGCACCATTGCCACCGTCGCCGATTCGCAAAAGGTCCTCGACAACGACCTGCCCGGCAACTTCGCCAAGCTGCGCGCCGCCCTCAAGCCGTTCGTGGGCGGCGATCTTTCGCGCGTCGTGTTCGTCACCTACGGGAACCCCGCGCTCACCTCCGGCAATACGCTCTGCTCGGGCGGGCGCGACGGCTTCGACGTTCATCCGGCATTCTCGGCCAACACCGCCCGCCTGCAACAGGTCTCCGATTTCCTCGGCGGGCAGTTCCTGCCCAAACTCAAGGCGCTGGCGCTGTGCGAGGGCGGCGCCTGTCGCGATCCGTCGAGCGAGACCATGACCTTCGTCGATGCCCATCAGGCGGCATTCGCCAATCACGGCATGTGCGCACGCTCGAGCGACGATCCTGAATTCGATCGCGCCTGCTTCTCGCCCACCGGCAACAGCTTCCGCACCAATCCGGTGCAGGCCGCGAACGATCCGATGGCGTGCGGACATCCGGCCAGCGAGTACCGCGCTTATGCGCCGCGCGCGCGCTGGATCAGGACCGCCAACGACAGCTACTTTACCGCCCTCACCTATCCGCAGGGCCAGTCCTCGCTGCTGCAGCCGGCCAACATCCATGACGCGACCTGGGGCATCATGTCGGCGGTCTATGGCGGCGCCATCCATCCCACCGCGGAAGGCCATGCCGTCATGGCCGACGCCACCTTGCCCACGATGCGGACGGTCCTCGGCCTGCAGTCGCTGGAGCCGGCGGTGCATTCCGAGCCGTTGCCGCCGGTCAATGCCACCAGCGCGCCGCCGCCGCGCGTCACCCGCTAGCGACGGCCGCCGCACGGCGTGACAATGTCGTAGGGGCGCCCCCTGTGGGCGCCCGCAACGCCGAAAATGGCGGCCACAAGGGGGCCGCCCCTCCAAATGCCGCGCCGCTACCGGACGCCGAGCTTCTTCTGCAAGCTCGACGAGGAGGTCGTGTACTGGAACACCAGGCGCTTGTTGGGGAACACGTAATGGTGGGCCTTCTGCGCCGCCAGCGACGCCTCGTGAAAGCCGCACAGGATCAGCTTGAGCTTGCCGGGATACCAATTGATGTCGCCGATGGCGAAGATGCCCGGCACGCTCGTCTCGAAGGCGGCGGTATCGACCGGGATCAGCTCGCCGTCTTTGAGCTCTATACCCCAATCGGCGACCGGCCCGAGCTTCATGGTGAGACCGAAGAACGGCAGCAGCGCATCGCAGGCGATATGGAATTCGGAGTCGTCGTTGCGCTTGACGATCGCCTTGGCGATCTGGCCGTCCTCGCCTTCGAGGCTTGCGACTTGGCCGAGCACGAAATCGATCTTGCCCTCGCCGGCCAGCGCCATCATCTTATTGACGCTGTCGGGAGAGGCGCGAAACTGGTCGCGCCGGTGCAACAGCGTGAGGTGGTTGGCCATCGGCGCGAGGTTGAGCGTCCAATCGAGCGCGGAATCGCCACCGCCCACGATCAGCAGCCGCTTGCCGCGGAACGCCTCCATCTTGCGCACCGAGTAGAACACCGACTTCTCTTCGTAGGCCTCGATGCCCGGTATGGGCGGCCGCTTAGGCTGGAACGAGCCGCCGCCGGCCGCGATCACCACGACCTTCGCCTCGAACAACTTGCCCTGGTCGGTCCTGACGCGAAACAGCGGATCGCCGATCTTCTCGATCGTCTCGACCATCTCCTGCAGATGAAAGGTCGGCCCGAACGGCTTGATCTGCGCCATCAGCGCATCGACCAGTCCGTGCGCGGTCGTGAACGGCACACCCGGAATGTCATAGATCGGCTTTTCCGGATAAAGCTCCGCACACTGGCCGCCGATCTTGTCGAGGATGTCGACGAGATGGCACTTCATGTCGAGCAGGCCAAGCTCGAACACGGCGAACAGCCCGCACGGGCCCGCGCCGATGATGAGTACGTCGGTTTTGATCGGTTCGTTCATACGTCTTTCGCCTTGCCTTTGCGTGGTCGTCCATGCCCGCAGCTGAGGGTGCGGGGCCTTGTAGCCGTGGCGCCATAGGGGGAAAAGCCCCAACTCGGAACAGCTGGGATGCTCCCGGCCCAAACCTCCCCGCGGGAAGAGGGCGGGAGGCGAATGGTCAAGCCTGCCGCTCGGGCACCCGAACGACCAATCCGTCGATCTCCGCGGTCACCTTGATCTGGCAGGAGAGCCTCGAGTTCGGCTTCACGTCGTAGCCGAAGTCGAGCATGTCCTCCTCCATCGGCGAGGGCTCGCCCACGATCGCGCGCCAAGCCTCGTCCACGTAGACATGGCAGGTCGCGCAGGCGCAAGCGCCGCCGCATTCGGCCTCGATGCCCGGGACGCCTTGCTTGATCGCCGCCTCCATGACGGTCGATCCGATTTCCGCGTCAACAGTGCGGCTGGTGCCATCGGCACCGATATAGGTGATCTTGGGCATGGGCTCCGGGGGCGGTGAAGTTGGACGGCGTGGCGGCGCCGGTCCTATAACCGCTGACGGGCGAAGGCGCCAGCGCGGTTTGGTGGCGCAGACCCACCCGGGCCGACCGGACCGGCGAGCATCAAACTAGAGCGCGGCGCCCGCTCGGAGCCGATCCGCGATGGCCGCTTTGACCTCCTCCACCGCCGCCGCCAGTCCGCTCACGGCGGCAGCGACTCCCCCGGTGGAGCGGATTGCATTCATCTCCACGGCGGCAGCCGCATGGGCGACGCGCCAAGCTCCGATGCCGCACGCCGAGCCCTTCAAGGTGTGCGCGAAGGCGGCCACGGCCGCCGGCGCTGAATCGCGCATCCGCGCCATGAGGATGAAGGCCTGCTGCTCGAACAGGGTCAGCACCTCGGCTTCAAGGTTGCGCTCCCCCAACGTCATGCGCGCCAGATGCTCAAAATCAATGGCTTCGACCGGCGCCGGCGGCGCTGCGTCAGTCGGAGCGGCGGCGTCTGCCGTCAGCCCCATATCGGCCTCCCCAGGGGGACCTCTTTGGGCCCCTTGCCTTGCATTATTAGAGCCAAAGGCACCAACGCCCGGTAAACACCGTGGCCGGGGCCGACCCGCCGCGCCCGCACGGTTAACACCGCCCCAACGCATGCCGGCCGGTCCCCTTGCGGGACGCCGCACCGGCTTGTCGCGCCCGGAGCGGGCGCGCGGCCCACTGGAGCCGCAAGCCGTCCTAATTCGGGGCAGCCCGGACAATGAGGATGGCTTCCTGAGCAGCAGCCGCCAAACCGGTCAAAAAGACGGTTTCCCACAGGGGTCGAAATCTGCGGCGCTACGTCCCATTCGGCCGCACCCCGGCCGCAAATACCGGAACAAATCGGCCTTTTTCGTGCGGATCTCCGGTCGTCGTGCCTGCTTGGCTTCCTCAAGCCCGGCTGCGCCAGCGTTAACGATGATTAAAGAGAACTTAACAAGCGGTTTTCTTCGGTCTGCCAAGCCGATAGGATGTCCAAGCGGCGAAGAAAGGTCTCTTGCTGCGCATTCCGGCCCCTGCTTGCGGCGAATCCAGGGATTCCGGGCTGTCGCGGCGTAGCCCGGTAGGCACCGGGACTGCGGAGGCTACGGATGGGGGGCTCCCGGACTTGGGGCCTCGGCTACGGACTTGGTCCAGCGTAACTGACGAGGCGACGACCGACATGGCGAACACCCCGAAGATGAAGGACCCGACAGAAGCGGCGCTGTCGGCCATCCAGGATGCGCTCAACGTGCGGGATACCGAGCCCTCCGGCTCCAAGGTCGCCCCACCGATCGCGGCCATGCCGGACGACTCCCTGTCCGAACGCGCCTGGCCCGGCCTGCGCTCGAGCAAGGCGGCCAAGACCGACCATTTCGAGGACGAGGCGCAACGCCCCGAGGATACCGACACGGTGCGGCGGCCGGCCAACGACGACCGGGAGTCGATCGGGCAGATCCTGCGCACCTTGCAGCGGCGCCCGGCGCGGACATCCTACCTTCTGGCCAGCGTGTTTGCGGCCGTCTGGGTGATCGCCGGTTTGGGCCTGGGCTTCGCCTATCTTCCGGATATCCGGGATGCGGTGGGTCCCAGCGGATTGACTGCGCCCCTGCTTGCCGTGCTCGGCGCCATCTATCTGGCGCCGGTGGTCTTCTTTTACGTCCTCGCCCATATGGCTTGGCGGTCGCAGGAGCTGCGGCTGATTGCCCAATCCATGGCCGAGGTGGCCATGCGGCTGGCCGAACCCGAGACGGTGGCCCGCGAGTTCGATCGTGACCGTCGGTCAGGCGATCCGGCGCGAGGTCGCGGCCATGGGCGACGGCGTCGAGCGCGCGCTGGCGCGCGCCGCCGAGCTTGAGACGCTGGTCGCCAACGAGGTGTCCGCGCTCGAGCATGCCTACAACGACAACGAGGTGCGCATCCGCGGCTCTGCTGCAGGATCTGGGCGGCCAGCGCGATACGCTGGTCGGCCAGGCCGAGCAGGTCCGCGACGCCATCAACAGCGTCCATCTCGATCTGCGCCACGACATCTCGCAGATCAGCCAGCTCGTCGCCGACCAGGTCAACGAAGCGTCGCGCCGCATCACCCACACGCTCGCCGAGAAGGGCGAGCACATCTCGCGCGCGCTCGGCAACGCCGGCGACACCATGATCGAAGCGCTCGGCGAGCGCGGCGGCGACCTGCTCGAGCGGCTCGAAGCGGACCAGCGCCAACACCACCGAGGCGATCGCCGCCGCCAGCGACCGGCTGACCGCGACGCTCAATTTCAAGACCGACCATATCGGCGACGAATTCACCGAGATCGCCGCCAACCTGCAGCACATGATGTCGGTGCGGCTCGATCGCGTGACCGAGGGCTTCTCGCAGAAATCCGTCGGCATCCTCGACATGATGACCGGGCGCACCCAACAGCTCACCGACCTCGTCGTCGAGACCGGCAACAACCTCGCCGACGCGATCGGCAACCGCGTCGAGGAGGTCAATACCACGCTCAAGAACACCGGCGATTCGCTGGTGCTCGATCTGAGCCTGCGCGGCGGCGACGTGGTGTCCAAGCTCGAGCAGACCGGCGCGCGCATCACCGACGCCATCGTGGAGCGCGGCAACAAGGTAAGCGACACCTTCCGCGAGAGCGCCGAATCGATCGTCGAGGTGATCGGCGGGCGCGGCGACGAGGTGCGCGAGATGCTGGCCGCCCGGCTGCAATCGTTCGAGGACATGTTCAACCACGGCGGCGCCGAGCTGGCGGAGCGCATCGCGCGCGACTCGACCACGCTCGGCAACCTGATCACCCGCCACCTCGGCGAGTTCGATCGCACCGTCAAGACCTATGGCGGCGAGATGGTGGAACGCCTGGGCGAGCGCACCCAGGAAGTCGTCACCGCCATGCGCGACTACCTCGACAGCTTCGATACCCGCGTCAACACCAAGGCCACCGAGATCACGGCCAGCCTCGACCAGCAATTCATCCGCTTCCACGATGCGCTGGACGGCCGCACGCAGACCATCAACGATCAGCTCAGCGCCCGCGTCGCCGACATCGGCGGCAAGATTTCCGAGGTCACCACCACCGTCGACCAGCAATTCTCCCGCTTCCAGAATGCGCTCGACGGCCGCACCCAGACGCTCAATGAGGCGCTCAGCTCGCGCGTCATGGACATCGCCAAAACGATGGCGGACGGCGGCAAGGAGGTGGTCTCCGCCCTCGACCAGCGCATCAGCGACGTGACCAACGTCATCAATGTGCGCGGCGCCGCGCTCGGCGAGACGATCAGCGCCAAGATCGACGACATCGACCGGGCCATCGGCAGCCGGGCGATCGATGTCGCCAACAATCTGGATGCGCGCATCAGCCGCTTCGAGGAGCTGCTGGTGGGACGCGCCGAGGTCGTCACCAAGGAGATCGAGACCCGCACCCGGGCGGCCGCGGACGTGCTCGGCACGCAACTCACGGAAATGACCCAGGCGATCACCGCCAATACCGCGGCGGCGGAGCGCTCGATCGGGGACCTGGCGGCCGCGACCAGCGAAACGATCGCCTTGCGGATCGAGAACCTGAACCACGTGGTGAAGGCCCATACCAGCGATGCGGAGCGCGCGATCGGGTCGGTCACGCTCTCGACCTCCACTTCGGTCGACGACATGGCGGCCAAGATCACCCAGACGATCGCCGCCCTCAATGCCTCGACCTCCAGCTCCGTGAGTGAGGCAGCCGGCAGGGCGACGGAGACGATCGGCGCGGTCACGGCCACGGCCGCGACCTCCATCGACGGCGCGGCGAGCAAGATCACCGAGACGATCGGCTTGGTGACGGCCTCCGCCGCGACTTCCTTGGACAGCGCAGTCAGGAAAGCGACCGACACGATCGGCGCGGTCACGGCCTCCGCCTCCACCTCGATCGGCGGCGCGTCGACGCTCGCCACCAACACGGTCGAGGCAGTGACCGCCACCGCGTCGAGCTCCATCGGCAGCGCGGCGAGCTTGGCGACCAATACGATCGAGGCAATGTCGGCCTCCGCCTCGAGCTCGATCGACAAGGCGGCAAGCCGGGCCACCAACACCGTCGAAGCAGTGACGGCCACCGCCTCGACCTCCATCGGCAGCGCGGCCGGCGTGGCCACCAACACGATCGAGATAATGATGGCCTCCTCGTCGAGCTCGATCAGCAACGCGGCCAGCAGGGCTACCGACGCGCTCGAAGCGGTGACGGCCTCCGCCTCAAGCTCCATTGGCAACATGGCGAGCCGGCTCACCGAGACGGTCGGCGCCAAGATCGACGACATGGACCGCGCGATGGCCAGTCGGGCGATCGAGGTCGCCAACAATCTGGACGGCAGGATCAACCGCTTCGAAGAGCTGTTGCTGGGCCGCGCCGAGGTCGTCACCAAGGAGATCGAGACCCGCACCCGGGCCGCCGCCGACGCGCTCAACACGCGCCTGGGCGAACTGAGCCAGGCGATCGCGATCAATACCAGCCAGGCCGAGCACTCGCTCGAGCAGCTGACGGCCTCGACCACCGAAGCGATCAGCGAGCGGGTCGAGCAGCTCAACCAGGCGGTGAAGGCCAATACCGGCGAGGCCGAGCGCTCGATCGGAGCGCTCACGAGCGCGACCGCGAACACCATCACCAACCTGGCGACCTCCACCACCGCGGTGGTCAATTCGCGGCTTGAGCAGCTCAATGCCGCGATCAAGACCAATTCCAGCGAGGCCGAGCGCGCGCTCAGCCAGCTCGTCTCCAGCGCCACGACCTCGATCCGCACCAGCGTGCAGGATGCCGAGCGCACCTTGACGGGCGTATCGGCCGGCGTGGGCAGCGTCCTCAAGCAGAACGCCGGCGAGATCGAGCGGACCCTGACCGGCGTGTCGAACGGCGTGAGCAACGTGCTCAAGCAGAACGCCAACGACGTCGAGCGCACGCTGCTCGGCGTCAGCGCCGAGGTGGCGCGCAGCTTTGTCGGCAAGGTGGACGAGATCGCCGCCGCCGTCAGCCAGCGTGCCGCCGAGATGAACGAGATCCTCGACGACAAATCGAGCGTTCTGCTCACTGCGCTGGCCGGCAAGAGCACGGAATTCTCCAGCGAGCTCAGCCGCTTGACCGAGCATGCCGTCAATTCGATCGAGGTGAAGGGGCTCACCTTCACCCAGAGCATGATGGGCAACAGCGAGCAGATCGCGCGTCTCATCAACGAGGCGAGCGAGAGCGCGACGGAGTCCGTCAACAAATCCATCAAGCAGATGCAGGCGGTCGCGCAGGAGACGAGCCAGGCAACGGCCGGCTCCGTCAACCAATCCATCAAGCAGATGCAGGCGGTCTCGCTGGAGGCGAGCCAGGCAACCGCCAGCTCCGTCAGCCAATCGGTCAAGCAGATCCAGACGACCGCGGCGGAAGCGAGCCAGGCGACGACCATTGCGATCAATCAATCGATCAAGGAGCTGCAGACCAACTCGCTCGAAGTGTCGAGGAATGCCTCGGCGACGGTGGCCCGCACGCTGCGCGACCTGCAGGAGCAGACCCATTCGGCGGTCGAGCAGTCCAAGCAGACGGCGGCGGCGGCGGTGTCCGAGATGCTGGAGACGCACGGCATGCTGCGCTCCGACACGACCGCCCTGTTCGAGCGCCTGCGCGAGGCCAATATCCTGCTGCAGGAGGTCCTCAACGGCGCCCACGAGAACATGGGCGAGATCGAGCGCACGCTGCTGAGCCGGGTCTCCGAGTTCGTTGCCGCCATGAACGAGGTCACCCAGAAGACCGGCGCGGCGAACAGCCAGGTCGAGCGGCAGATCGCCGGCTTCGAGCAGGCGACCGCCAAGGCGGTCGCGGATCTGTCGCTGCTGGCCGGCCAGTTCGACCAGCATGGCCGCTCGCTGGCGGAAGCGGTGACGCTGGTCGATCAGAGCAATCGGCGCGCCGAGGGCAGCATCGGCGACCGGCGTGAAGCGCTGGAGACCCTGGTGGAGACCCTCGACCGCAAGTCGAGCGATCTCGATCAGCGCCTCACGCGGTTCTCCGGCCTGCTCGACCAGTCGTTGGACGGCGCGGTCGAACGCGCGCGCGAGATCGCCCGCGTCATCGCCGACTTGACCACCGGCGGAGCCCGCGCCATCGCCGAGAACTTCGAGGCGATCCGCGAAGGCACCGAAGAGCAGAGCAAGCTCACGGTGGAAACGCTGCGCAGCGTCTACGAGCGCGCGACCGGAGATTCGCACACGATGTTCGCCGAGGCGACCCAGCGCTTCGCCGAGGTGGTGGACGGGCTCAAGCGCATGACCTCGGAGATGCAGCGCGAGCTTGAAACCACCCGTGGGGAGTTGCGCAAAGGCATCCTCGAGCTGCCGCAGGAGACCTCCGAGAGCGCCGCCCAGATGCGCCGCGTCATCGTCGATCAGATCGAGGCGCTGGCCGAGCTCAATCGCATCGTCGCCCGCCACGGCCGCGGCCTCGATACGGCCGACCCGGGCGCGCGTCGGGCCGAGCCCGTGGCGGTGGCCGCCGGACCGCGCCGAAGCGGACGCGAAGAGATGCTGGCCACCAACGGCAGCGGCCGGCCCGAGGCGCAGCCGCGCGGCCGCGCCGACATCACCGGCATGAGCCCGCCGGCGCCGGCCGCGACAACCCGTCGGGTCGAAGCGCCCGCACCGGGGCAAGGCCAACAAGGGGCCGCCGGGCGCACCGGCTGGCTGTCGGACCTGCTCACCCGCGCATCGCGCGATGAGGCGGATCTGCCGCGCGAAGGCGGGCCCGAGGTCGCCCGCGGCGACGATCGGCCGCCGCGGCACACGATCGAGTCGCTCGATTCGCTTGCCGTCGACATCGCCCGCATGATCGACCACGATGCCGCCGCCGAGCTGTGGGACCGCTACAAGCGGGGCGAGCGCAACGTGTTCACGCGCAAGCTCTACACCATGCAGGGCCAACGGGCGTTCGACGAGATCCGCAGGAAGTATCGCAGCGACCGCGAATTCATGCACACGGTCGATCGTTACATCGCCGAATTCGAGCGCCTGCTCGATGAGGTGTCGCGCGACGATCGCGGCCAGGTGGTGGCCCGCACCTATCTGACCTCGGAAACCGGCAAGGTCTACACCATGCTGGCGCACGCGGCCGGACGCTTCGATTAACGGACGCGACGACAGCGGACGACGGGAGGCATTGCGCTTCCCTCGTCTGCCGTCCGTCGCCTCACCCCGATGCCCATTTCACTTTCGGTGCGGGTCGAACGCTGGCCGATCGCGGGCTCCTTCGCCATCAGCCGCGGGGCCAAGACCGAGGCCGCGGTCGTGGTCGCCGAGCTGTCCGATGGTCGACAACGCGGGCGCGGCGAATGCGTGCCCTATGGGCGCTACGGCGAAACCCTCGAGGCGGTAGCGGCGGAGATCACTGCCCTCGGCCCCCGCCTCGCCGGCGGTCTCGACCGGCAGAGGCTGCAGGCGGCGATGCGCGCCGGGCGCCGCCCGCAACGCGCTCGACTGCGCATTCTGGGACCTGGCTGCCAAGGAGAGCGGCCGGCCCGTGCACGAGATCGCCGGCTTGCCGCCGCCGGAGCCGCTCTTGACCGCCTACACGATCTCGCTTGCGGCGCCGCTGGAGATGGCGGCCGCCGCCGAGAAAGCCGCCGGCCACGCCCTCCTCAAGATCAAGCTCGGCGGCCCCGAGGACCCGGCGCGCATTGCCGCGGTGCGTCGCGCGGCGCCGCGCTGCGAGCTGATCGTCGACGCCAATGAGGGCTGGACGGCGGACAACCTGTTCGAAAATCTCGCCGCCTGTGCGGATGCCGGGGTCACCCTGGTGGAGCAGCCGCTGCCCGCGGGGCGCGACGGTGCGTTGGCGAAAATCGCGCGGCCGCTCCCGGTCTGCGCCGACGAGAGCGCGCATGCCACCGCCTCGCTCGCCGCACTGACCGCCAAGTACGACGTCGTCAATGTCAAGCTCGACAAGACCGGCGGCCTGACCGAGGCGCTCGCGATGGCGCGGCAGGCCGAGCAACTCGGCTTTGGCCTCATGGTCGGCTGCATGGTCGCGACTTCGCTCGCGCTGGCGCCCGCCGTCCTGGTCGCCCAGCGCGCCCGCGTCGTCGACCTCGACGGCGCTCTCCTGCTCGCGCGCGACCGGCCGCACGGCTTGCGCTACGAGGACAGCCGCGTTCATCCGGGCACGCCCGAACTCTGGGGATGACGGGGTAGCAGGGTAATCTTAATTCACGGATTACGGCCGTGTAAAAATTTAATTTATAAAGGACTTTCAAAATACCCGAAGCATCCACTAAGAATGCAGGCGCTGGATGTGGCACAGAGGGGATAAAACATGCGGGTTTTGACGGCCTTGACTGCTGCCGCCATGATGGCGTTTGCGATTTTCCCGGCTTCGGCGACCATGCGGATTACCGGGGATCCGGGCGGCCAGATCGGGCCCTATCTGGAAAACCTGGCATCCCTGCGAAACTCGGGCGAGCACGTCGTGATCGACGGTCCCTGCCTGTCCGCCTGCACCATGGTGCTCGGCGTGATCCCGCGCGATCACCTGTGCGTAACGCCGCGGGCGCGGCTTGGATTTCATTCCGCTTGGCGGCCCGACGAGTTCGGGTCGGCCGGTGGTCAGCCGGGACGGAACCGAGCTGTTGATGACGGTGTATCCGCAGCAGGTGCGCAAATGGATCGCCCGGCGCGGCGGCTTGTCTCCCCACATGATGTTCCTGAGCGGCCGTGAGCTGACCTCAATGTATCCGGCCTGCCAGCGAGGCGAGAACGAGGCCCGGAACTAAGAACGCTTCTCCCGCTCCGTTCCCGGCCGTTGGGACGTTTACGCGCGTCTTCGACGTGCCATAGGCCGGGACCGTTCCGGATTTCGGCGCTTGAAAATCCCGGCTCTCTGCGCTTGTCGCGGCCTTGCGCCGGCCCGCGCTTGAAGTGCTAGGCGCTCGACCGCGCCGGCGCCGAC
Source organism: uncultured Alphaproteobacteria bacterium (assembly GCA_963725185.1). Lineage (GTDB taxonomy): Bacteria > Pseudomonadota > Alphaproteobacteria > Rhizobiales > Xanthobacteraceae > VAZQ01. The sequence continues at coordinate 64,092 of CAVRXO010000004.1, read as the reverse complement.
CTGTGATTATCCGGGGACGACGCAACATCAAGGCGATTGCGCTTCACGCCCGATCATGTTGATCCTGGCAGCGGTTCGCGGACGCTCGGGAACATGTCGGAAGAACCCCATGCGATTTCGAAAGTCGCTCCCGCGCCAGCGGCGCAGAGCGATTACGATCTCATTTGCGCGGCCTTGATGGATACCGAGCGCGGACGCTGGTTCCTGGAAGAATATGCCAGGCGCAACCGCGCTGCCGATACCCGGCTCCTGCTGGCCGCCATCCAGCGTATCGAGACCGTGGTCTGCGCCGAGCGGGACAGGCAGGTCCAGCAAGGCTTCCGCACCGACCTTCTGGAGATGGCCCAGGCCATCACCCGGACGCGGGCGGAGGTCGGCGAGATCAGATCCGACGCGCCTTCGCGCCCGGAATTGGTGCAGCCGGAGAGCCAGGCAGTGCCGCAGGCGTCGCAAGCCCGGGGCGTCTTCGCCGCCGCCGAGCGCATCCGCGATGTCGCCTGGGCCATGCGCGGGCACGGCTTTGATCCCTCGACCTGCGAACAGATCGAGGAGCTGGCCGCGTCCATATTGTCTGCATCCTCGCTGCGCGATCCCGGCGACCGCCGCGCCAGCAAGCTGAGCGAGGTCCTGCAATATCTCGAGCATCGGATCGATGCTTTGCTCGAAAGCAGCGCCAATGGCGCAACGGCGCGCGAACCGGCAGCCGAGGCCGATCGACCTCCTCCCGAGCCTGAGATCGCGCTGCAGGCGGTGTCCGCTCCACCCGAGCCCGGTCGGTCCATCGCGCCGGAGCTTGCGCCCGAGGACCCCGCTCCGGTCGAGCCTCCGACCTCGCGTCACGGCGAGACCGATTTAAGACAAAGGTTGCCGGCCTCGCCCGATATTCAAACCATGCCAGCGCTGCCGGGGCCCGCGGTCCGGACACTGCTCCCGGACATCGATCTACGCTCGGATATGCCGGCCGCGGGCGCAGCAGCGGCGGGCGGCGCGCTGCCAACGGCCTCGCCACCGCCCGAGGCTCCCGCGGCGGCGGGTTTCGCCGAGCGAACAATTGGCCGCCCTTGGCCCGGCCGACGCCGCCGGCCGGGAGCCGGCGCCCATCCTGGCAGACCAGGCCCCCTACCCCCGGGCGACCCCACCAGCCGCAAGCGCCGCAGGGCCCGCAGACCGCGCAGGTCGAGGTTGCGGCTCGCGCGGAACCGGCCGCATCGGTCGCCGCACCGCGGCTTCCGGCCGCCGATCCCCTGGCGGAACTCAAGACCATGTCCGAGGACGAGCTGATCGCGCTGTTCAGCTAGCTCAGGCGATCACGCAACCAATCGATGGAACAGCTCCGCGTCGACATTGCCGCCGGACAGCACCGCAACCGCGATCTTGCCCCTGATCGGGATCTTGCCCGACATCAGCGCCGCGAGCGCGACCGCCCCACCCGGCTCGACCACAAGCTTGAGCTCGTGAAACGCAAACGCCACCGCGGCCGCCACTTCCGGATCGGTCGCCGCGACACCCTCGTCGACCAGGGCGCGGTTGATGGCAAATGTCAGCTCCCCCGGCATCCGCGCCATCAGGGCATCGCAGATGGTGCCGGTCAGCGCCGCATTGGTTTCGCGCCGTCCGCTCTTGAACGAGCGGGCATGATCGTCAAAGCCGGCCGGCTCTGCCGTGTAGAGACGCACCCCGGGAACGCGTGACTTGACGGCGAGCGCAATGCCGGCCGTCAGGCCTCCGCCCGAGGCGGTCACCGCGATAATGTCTGGAACAATACCCAGCGTCGCCAGATCCTCGATGATCTCGCGCCCGACCGTGCCTTGCCCGGCAATTACCAGCCGATCGTCATAGGGTGGCACCAGCACCGCGTTGCACTTGCCCGCAATGTCGCGGGCAATGGCTTCGCGGTCGTCGCTGGCGCGGTCGAAGAGCACGATTTCCGCACCGAGCGCCGCGGTGCGGGCGCGCTTGCTGCGCGGCGCGTCCGACGGCATCACGATGACGGCCGGCATGCGCAGGAGCCGCGCCGCCGCGGCGACGCCTTGCGCATGATTGCCGGACGAGAACGCGACCACGCCGCCGCCGCGCTGCTCGTGCGGGATCGAGGCCAACTTGTTGTAGGCGCCGCGGAACTTGAACGAGCCGGTGCGCTGCAGGGTCTCGGCCTTGAGAAACACGCGCGCCCCGGTCAAAGCGTCGAGCACCGGGGAAGCGATGAGCGGCGTGCGCAGCGCGACGCCCGCCAAGAGTTGCGCCGCCGCATCGACATCCTGGGCGGTGGGCATGGGTGGCGGCGGTGCGGCGGACGGCAGCATCGCGCCTACGGTAGCGCCCCGTTGCCCACCCCGGCAAGAGCGCAGCCGAACGCCCTCCGAATATGGCTTGCGGGGCCTGTCACAGCGCTGTCACCGCTTACGTGAGATGACTCGGCACATGATGATTCCGATCTTGGCCGCCGGAGCCTTCTGCGCCACCACCACCGCAATTCACGTCACCAGCACGCTCATTGCGATCATGCGCTGCAAGTCGCCGGCGGCGCTGCTGCGCGCGCGGGCGCATGCGCCGGGCGTGAGCCTGGTGCGTCCGGTCTGCGGCATCGAGAACCATATCGAGGAGACGCTGGCTTCCGCCTTCGCGCTCGACTATCCGCGCTATGAGATCGTCTTCTGCGTGGCCCTGGCGCAAGACCCCGTCGTGCCGACGGTCAAGCGCTTGATGGCGGCCCATCCAGAGGTCCCGGCCCGGCTGCTCGTGGGCAACGAGAAGATCAGCGACAATCCCAAGCTCAACAACCTCTACAAAGGCTGGCGCGGCGCCGCGCACGAATGGATCGTGCTTGCCGACAGCAATGTGTTCATGCCGCCCGACTATATCCAGCGCCTCATCTCCGCGTGGCGTCCCGACACGGGCCTCATCTGCTCGCCGCCGGTGGGCTGCCGCCCCGCCGGCTTCTGGGCGGAGCTCGAATGCGCGTTTCTCAACACCTATCAGGCCCGCTTTCAGTACACGGCCGACACCATCGGCATGGGCTTTGCGCAGGGCAAGTCGATGCTGTGGCGGCGCGACATTCTCGAAGCGGCCGGCGGCATCCGCGCCTTGGCATCCGAGCTCGCGGAGGATGCGGCCGCCACCAAGGTCGTGCGCCGCGCCGGCTTGCGCGTGCGGCTGGTGGATGCGCCGTTCGAGCAGCCGCTCGGGCATCGCAGCGCCGCGGAAGTGTGGCGGCGGCAGGTGCGCTGGGCGCGGCTGCGCCGCACCTCCTTCAAGACCTATTTCATGCCCGAGATCCTGGCCGGCGGCGCCTGGCCACTGGCCGCTGCCGCATTCGCGGCCGCCCAATCCGACCTCTCGCTTGCCTGCGTACCGGCGCTGGCCGTGCTGTGGTACGGCAGCGAGGCCGTCCTGGCCTGGGCGGCCGGCTGGCACCTGAGCGTCCGCTCGCCGCTCGCCTGGGCGCTGCGCGATCTGCTGCTGCCGGCGATCTGGTTCAACGGCTGGCTCGGCAGCGCCTTCGTCTGGCGCGGCAACCAGATGCGACCGGTCGAATCGAGAGGCGCGCTATCAGCGATCAAGCCGCCGCCTCTTGCTCGACCTCGTCCGGCCTGCTGCTGGTGCTGTTGGACCAATCGATGATCTCGAACTTGCCGTCATGGTGCTCGACCACGGCGGTGCAGCTCTCCACCCAATCGCCGCAATTGATGTAGCGGATGCCGTAGTCGTCGTGAATGACGGCGTGATGGATGTGTCCGCAGATGACGCCGTCGGCGGCGTGCCGCTGCGCTTCGGCCACCAGCGTCTTCTCGAACTGGCCGATGAAATTCACCGCATTCTTGACTTTCAGCTTGGCCCATTGCGACAGCGACCAGTATGGGAATCCGAGCCGCCGACGCAGGTTGTTGAAGATGCGGTTGGCCGTGATGGCGAAGTCATAGGCCTTGTCGCCCAGGAGCGCGAGCCAGCGCGCCTGGGTGACCACGAGGTCGAAATGGTCGCCGTGGATGACCAGATAGCGGCGCCCGTCGGCGCCTTCGTGCATCGCCTTGTCCTGCACCTCGACGCCGCCGAAATGGGTGCCGTAATAGTCGCGCAGGAACTCGTCGTGGTTGCCGGGCAGGTAGATGATTTGCGCGCCCTTGCGGGCCTGGCGCAGCAGCTTCTGCACCACGTCGTTGTGGGCCTGCGGCCAATACCAACCCGACTTGAGCTGCCAGCCGTCGACGATGTCGCCGACCAGATAGATCACATCCGCATCGTGATCGCGCAGGAAGTCGAGGAGGCGCTCGGCCTGGGAGCCCTTGGCGCCGAGATGCACGTCGGAAATGAACAGCGCGCGAAACCGCCGCGTGCTGGCCGCCATCAACATGCTCGCTGTCCCCTGCTCATTGCGGTGCGAATATGCGCGGATTCGATGTCGCGGGGATGACACACGGCCGGCGCAACGGCTCGGCCGCTGAACGCTTGCCTCATAACGAAAAGAGCCCCGGGGATGCCGGGGCTCTCGAATTTCGATCGAAGCGACGTCGCAAGGTTCAGTGCCAGCCACCGAACTTGAAGTTGATGCCGCCCTTCACGACGCTTTTGGTTTCGGTGACGTTGGCGGAAACCAGCGTCGCCAGGGATTCCGATTTGGTGCCGAAGTTGTAGTAGTCATATTCCACGAACCCGGTCAGCCAGTCGGTGAAGGCGTATTCGCCGCCGCCCCCGAGGGTCCAGCCGCTGCGGGTGTCGCTAATCGACGTCCCGACGAAGCCGGTGGCACCGGCAGTGTAGTTGTCCAATTCCCACGCACCACCGCCCTTCACATAGGCCAGGAAGCGGTCCCAGGCATAGCCGACCCGACCGGTCACCGACGCCACCGAGTTGACGGTCACCGCAGCGCTCGCTCCCCCGGAAGACCGGCAAGCGCAGTGGTGCCGCTGGCATTGGCCCAGTCATAATCGCCCTGGATGCCGAACACCCAAGTGCTGACCTGGTAATTGCAGCCGAGCTGTCCGCCGGCCGCCCAACCGTCGATGTTCAGGCTGCCCGAGCCGACGGTGGTAACGCCGCCAACGCCGGCAGTGGCGGTCACATTCTTCTGGACAAAAAGGCCGCCGACATTGCCGCCCACATAGCATCCGGTCCAGGTAAACAACGGCGCCATCATGGGTGCCTTGGTGTAGACCGGCGCCGGACCCGGCCGCGACAAATCCGCAGCCATTGCCGAACCCGACACGAGCGTGAGCAATGCTGTCCCGGCGAGAAGCATTTTCTTCATGAGAACGACCCCTTCTTGATTCGCGACTCCGTCCCGGAAGCCGCATGGATGACGCAAACGTAGCCCAGATCGCCCGTCAGGTCTGTCACCTGGACGCAACACTCCGCAAAATTCGAAAACAGTTCCATCGGCTGCAAATCCGCACCATAACACCGCTGCGCGGATGGTGATTGCCGGGGTTTGTTTCGGCACCTCGCTACCGGCGCCGTCAACATCATAAATATCAAGGGCTTAACGCGATGGATTTGGGAATTTCGGGACGCCGGGCGATCGTTTGCGCTTCGAGCCGCGGGCTTGGGCGCGCCTGCGCACAGGCCCTCGCGGCCGCAGGCTGCGAAGTTGTAATCAATGGACGTGATGAAGAATCCCTTAATGCGACCGCAGCGGCGCTGCAGCGGGATACCGGCGCCAAGGTCGTTCCGGTGCGCGCCGATGTCGCAACCGCGGAAGGCCAGGCGGCATTGTTTGCCGCCTGTCCGGAACCCGACATCCTGATCAACAACAATGCCGGACCGCCGCTGCGCGACTTTCGCGAGCTCAACCGGGCGCAGATCATCGACGGCGTGATCGCCAACATGGCGGTGGCGATCGAGCTCATACAGAAGGCGATCGATCCGATGCTGCGCCGCCGCTTCGGCCGCATCGTCAACATCACCTCGGCTGCGGTGAAGCTGCCGCAGCCCGGCCTCGACCTGTCATCGGGGGCGCGCGGCGGCTTGAGCATCTTCGTCGCCGGCGTCGCCCGCCAGGTCGCCGAGGCGAACGTGACGATCAACAATCTGCTGCCGGGCGCGTTCGCAACCGACCGGCTGCAATCGACGCTGGCGGTGGCCGCCAAGCGCAAGGGCATCAGCGTGGAGCAGGCCAAGGCCGAGCGCACCGCCAGCATCCCGGCCAAGCGCATCGGCGATCCGGCGGAGTTCGGCGCCGCCTGTGCGTTCCTCTGCTCGGCCCAGGCCGGCTATATCACGGGACAGAACCTCGTGATCGACGGCGGCGCATTCCCGGGCGCGTTCTGAGGATGATTCTTCACCTCCCCCTGAAAGGGGGAGGTCGGCGAGCGCAGCGAGCCGGGTGGGGGTCCAGTCTCTCCGCGGATTCGGTGTTTGTTGCTTGACCCCAACCGGAACCGCTTCTCGGGTCAAGACCGAGGGCAAGCTCTCCGTGCTCGGGAGGTCAAGGCCGCCACAGGGCGTGGAAGTGATGCACCGGCCCGGGCCCCGACCCGACCGCGAGCGTGTCGGCAGCCGCGATGGCGGCATGGACATAGCGCTTGGCGAATCGTGTGGCGGGCTCGAGCTCCATGCCCTTGGCGAGGCCGGCCGCGATCGCGGCCGAGAAGGCGCAGCCGGTGCCATGGGTGTTGCGGCTCGCGATTCGCACTAGCGGCAGTGCCACCGCCCCGCTGCGATCAACCAGGAGATCGACGCTGTCGCGGCCATGGGCGTGGCCGCCCTTGAGCACAACCGCCTTGGCGCCCAGGTCGAGCAGCGCCTGCGCCTGCGCGTGCATGTCGTCCTGCGTCTGCGCCACCGGCACGCCCAGCAGCGCGGCCGCCTCCGGCAGGTTGGGCGTGAGCAGCAAGGCGCGCGGAATGAGCACGCGCTTGAGCACATCGATGGCAGCGGGCGCCAGCAGCTCCTCGCCCGAGGAAGCCACCATGACCGGATCAAGCACCACCCGGGTCTGCCGCCAGCGATCAAGCCCGGCCGCGACCGCGTCGATGACGGCGGGCTGAGAGAGCATGCCGATCTTCACCGCATCGACCTTGAGGTCGGAGAACACCGCATCGATCTGGGCGGCGACGAAATCAGGCGGCACGTCGTGGATCGCGGTCACGCCCGCCGTATTCTGCGCGGTCAGCGCGGTGACCACGCAGGCCCCGTAGACGCCGAGCGCGGAGAAGGTCTTGAGATCGCCCTGCAGGCCGGCGCCGCCGCCGGAATCGGACCCCGCGATGGTGACGGCAATCGGCGTCGTTATCGGCGTCATGATCAGCGGCTATGCGGCCTGTCGCTTGGCGAGCGCCGCCTCCACGATGGCGCGCAGATCGCGCGCGGCGGCCTGCGGATCTTCGGCCAGCGAAAGTGCAGAGATCACCGCCACGCCGTCGGTTCCGGCCGCGATGACCGCGCCCGCATTGCTGGCATCGATCCCCGCGATCGCGCCGATCGGAAGATCGGGATCGCGTCCGCGCATCGTCGCAAAGATGGACCGCAAACCCGCGAGCCCGATGGGCGGATCCGGATTGTCCTTCGACGTCGTGGCAAACACGCCGCCGATGCACACATAGTCGAGCTGCTCGATCGGCGCATGGGCCGCCTGCTCGAAGTCTTGATGGAGAGGCCGATGACCGCCTGCGGACCGAGCAGGCGCCGCGCGTCCTCGATCGCCATGTCGTCCTGGCCCAGATGCACCCCATCGGCGCCGGCCGCAAACGCGACGTCGGCGCGGTCGTTGATCAGCAGCGGCACGCCGAGCGGGGCAAGCCGGCTTCTGATCGCCCGCGCGCTCTCCACCATCGCCAGCGTGGAGCTGACCTTGTCGCGCAACTGCACCAGCGTCGCGCCGCCGCGCGCGACCAGCCAGGCGAGCTCGGCGAGATCGCGGCCGCCGGCGCGCCCGGGATCTATCAATGCGTAAAGTCGCAGATCGGCACTCATCCTGGCAATCTAGGCAACCGGTCCACGGCGTGCAAGCGAGGCCGGGCGGGGCGAATAGCGAATGGCGAATGGCGAATGGCGAGTAGCGAATGGGAGAGCGGCACGGGTGGCGGGTGGCGAGGAATCCGGCTAGGCTTCCTTCGCTACTCGCTCGCTACTCGCTACTCGCTACTCGCTACTCGCTATTCGCTATTCGCTATTCGCTATTCGCTATTCGCCACTCGCCCATGGCCCGGAGGCCTCCGTGGTTCCCTTCTTCGTCCAGATCAAATGCCAGCTCGGCAAGTCCTACGACGTGGCCAACAGGCTCGCGGACGCCGAGATCGCCTCGGAGATCTATTCGACCGCCGGCGAGTTCGATCTCCTGGTCAAATTCTATGTCGAGGACGGGACCGACATCGGGCATTTCGTCAACGAGAAGGTGCAGACCCTCCCGGGCATCCAGGACACCCGCACCATCATCACCTTCAAGGCATTTCAAGGCTGATCGTCGGAGCAACAACACTAACGCGCCGCGCTCCGCCTTGAGCTGTCGTTCGCGCCAGATCACGAACAGCCCCGCTGCGACGATGATCGCGGCGCCGAGGAAGCCGAGCGCGGTCGGAAACTCGCCGAACGCCAGATAGCCGACCACCAGCGCCCACAGCATCGACGTATAATCGAACGGCGCCACCAGCGAGGCCGGCGCGAAGCGGTAGCTCTCGGTGAGCACGATATGCCCGAGGCCGCCGCAGATGCCGATGCCGATCAGGGCCGCGAGCTCGCTTCCGCTCGGCACGTTCCAGCCCAACGGCAGGGTGAGGAGGCCGGCCAGCGCGCAGATCAGCGAGAAATAAAACACGATCGAGGAGGTGGTCTCGCTCTTGGTGAGATGGCGCGTCTGGATGACCGATCCGGCATTGAAGAACGCCCCCGCGAGCCCGAAAGCGGCGCCGAGCGCTTCGCCCGCCGAACCCGGCACGGAAGCGCCGACAGCGAGATAAGGCAACAGCATCACCAGGACGCCCAGAAAGCCGAGGATGACCGCCGACCAGCGGTAGATGCGCACCCGCTCCTTGAGCCACACTGCCGCCATCACCACGGTGATGAGCGGCGCCGCGAACGAGATCGCGGTGGCATCGACGATCGGAAGCCGCGCCAGCGCCGAGAAGTTGCAGAACATGGCGCCGATGGCGGTGAGACCGCGCCCGACATGGCCGAACGGCCGGCCCATGCGGATGGCGGCCTCAAGCTCGCGCCGCGAGGCATAGATCACCACCACCGGCACGATCGCGAAGGCCGAGCGGAAGAACACCACCTGCCCGACCGGATAGGCGGTGCCGAGATAGCGCACCAGCCCCGCCATCACGGCGAAGATCAACGCCGAGGCGACCTTGAGCGAAATGGCCTTGATGACGTTGGTCGGATGCATGCGCCAAGGCTGCCGCGCGGCGAGCAAGGATCAGCGGGATCGAGTCGCGGCAGACTTGACGCTGGCGTTAGCACAAAGCGGGCAGCATGGGGTGAGCCCGTTCCGGTGCCAAGGTGCATGAGACGCGCCCGCGCCTTCGCCCACCACCGTCATCCGCGCCATGCGTCGGCTCGTAGCTGAATGGCTTGCTGAATTGCGCCATTCCACCGACCGGCGATAAGGTCACGGCCTCGAAATGGGATGATGATCCGGCTGTGGGATGCATGGCGCGCCGCCTCATCATCCGCTGAGCCGCCGAGGATCACCGCGATGAAAGGCAAGCTTGTGCTGCGACTCGTGCTGGCGCTGTTGGCGAGCCAGGCTTGGTTGTCGGCGGGAGCCGCCAGCGAGATCACGTTCGGCATCACCAGCACCACCGCGTTGAGCCTGCCGCATTTCATCGCGCAAGAGAAGCAATACTACGAGGCCGAGCAGCTCGCGGTGGACACGATCACGGCCGGCTCGGCGGCGCGCGTGCTGCAGCAGCTGGCCGGCGGCTCGCTCGAGATGGCCCAGGTCGCGACCGATCAGACGCTGCGCGCCATCCTGCACGGCGCGCCGATCCGGATCGTCGCCGGGGCGGCGGCCAATGCCCCGTTCCGGGTGGTCGCCGGCAAGGGCGTCAAGGGCTGGAGCGATCTCAAGGGCAAGATCGTGAGCGTCGGCGGCGTCACAGACGTGACGCTCTATTTCCTGCGGGTGATGGCCAGGAAGAACGGTCTCGCCGACCAGGATTACGATCTGCTCTACGCCGGCGGCACGCCCGACCGCTTCGCGCAGCTGCTGTCGGGCGGGGTGGCGGCGGCGGTGCTCACCAATCCGCTGGACTTCACCGCCCTGGAGCAGGGCTTCGTCGATCTCGGCAGCGTGCCGCAATACCTGCCGCATTGGACGCAGAACAACATTCTGGTCGATACCCGCTGGGCGGCGCAACACCGTGCCGAGGTCGTGGCCGTGCTGCGGGCCCAGATCCGGGCCACGCAATTCTTCTACGCGGCCGCCAATCGCGACGAGGTCATCGGCATCCTGGCGAAATACACCAGGACTTCGCCGCAGATCGCCGCCAAGACCTACGACCTCTATGTCGCCCAGCAGGTCGTCGCGCCCGCGGCTGTGCTTTCCGCGGACGGCATCAAGGCCAATCTCGATGCGTTCGTGGCCATGGGCGAGCTGGCGTCCGCGCCGCCGGCTGCCGACTTCATCGATGCAAGCTTTCTCGCCGAGGCGTCGCAACGCGCAGTGGCGCCGTGAGCGGTCACGGCAATTAAATGCGCTGTCACCGTGATCAATTCAGACGCTCATCAGCTGCGGCCGCTAGCGTAACCATCCGCCAGGGCACTCGATCACCTCGTCGGCGCGGGTGAGCAGCGTTGGCGGCAGGTGACAACTCGTGGCAACCATCGCGATTCAGTGCTACCTATGCGATTCGTGCTCGGGGCCGGGGTCTTACGGCGGGACCCCGTACATCCAAGTCCGGGGCTGATCTGCAGCATCGCGCATGACCGAAGTTCTCAGGCAGCGATCGGCGACGAGTATCGAGATACGCTCGATCTGCGAGGCATTGCTGCAAGAAGGCGTTGCACTCACCGGCGCACCGCTCGGCAACGTTCAGCTCGTGGACTGGCGAGCGGGAGAGCTCAATGTCGTTGCCCAACTTGGCTTTCAGCCGGATTTCCTGCGCTTCTTCGCCCGGGTGAATTACCAGGACTCTTGCGCCTGTGCGCGCGCGCTCGCCACCCGCGCCCCGATCGTGGTCGGCGATGTGATGTCGGACGCGGCCTTTGCTCCCTACCGGGACATCGCGGACCGCGCGGGATTTCGGGCGGTGCAATCGACGCCCTTGATCTCCTCGAGCTCGGCGCTCGTCGGAATGGTTTCGACGCATTTCTCCGCAACCCATGCACCGACCGATCAGGAACTGGCATCCTTGCAGGAAGCGGGGCGGCGGGCTGCCGACAAGATCATTGCTCAGCGCGCCCGCCACCGAATGTCGGGATCGTGGCTGGCGACGCAGCGGGAAATGGAGAAGGCGGAGGAATATCTTCAATGCTCTGCCGAATGCCGGGAGCGCGCTCTCCATTCGCAGGACACAGCCGTACAGCGACAGTTCCTCGATCTCGCCGGGCAATGGCAGGAGCTGGCCGATCAGATCGAATAGGTCATCAAAGCATTCGACCGGTAAAAGCTGAACCGGCTAGAGCATTTTCAGGAAAAGTGGCATCCGGTTTTCCGTCCGAAAATGCGATAATGCAAAAATGTTAGAGCGGTTTCTGCTTCTGGTCTATGTGAAACCGCTCTAGCCGCGGGTCGCTGACGGCACGACAGTTTTCTCCCGCCTGGTCGCTATGGATTGCAGTTCTTCAATGGCGGCGATCTCCATCGCCAGACTGGATCCAGACAAACCCGAGCTCTCACGCGCCAATGCCGTCCACATGTCGCGCAGAATTCCAAGCGCAACGGCTTCCCGCGGATCGAGCGCCTTGTCGATGGCACGCTGGCAGTCGGCGGCTCGTTGCAGAAGGTCAGCTTGGCGAGACATTCTCTCTCTTTTCAATTCGCTGTTTCTCATCATAACCGATCGGCTTGGGTCCGCCAGCAGGTGCACATGCCGTTCGCTCACAGCGTATGCACCCGCCGCCCCTCCGCAATGGCGGCCCAGATTTTCTCCGGCGTTGCCGGCATGTCGAGGTGGCGGATGCGGTAGGCGCGCCAGAGCGCGTCGGCGATGGCGTTCATGACCGCCGGGCAGGAGCCGATGGCCCCGGCCTCGCCGGCCCCCTTCACGCCGAGCGGGTTGGTGGTGCAGGGCACGTTGCGGGTCTCGAAGCGGAAGGCCGGAACGTCCTCGGCGCGCGGCAGGGCATAGTCCATGAGGCTCGCGCTCAAGGGCTGGCCGGAATCCGTGTCGTAGACCATTTGCTCCATCAGCGCCTGCCCGATGCCCTGGACGGCCCCGCCATGGACCTGCCCTTCGAGCAGCAGCGGATTGAGCGTCATACCGAAGTCGTCGACCACCACATAATCGACGAGCGCGACGGAGCCGGTCTCCGGATCGATCTCGACCTCGGCCAGATGGCTGCCGTTGGGGTAGGTCGCGGCTTGCGGGACGAAGGCGTGTGTGCCTGCGAGCGCCTTATCGGGCTCGGCGCGCTGGGCCAGATCGGCGAACGCAATCGCGCGGTCGGTGCCGACCACGCGCACGGCGCCGTCCGCGAATTCGAGATCGCTCGCCGCTGCCTCCAGCAGGTTTGCGGCGAGCGTCTTGAGGCGATCGGCCAGTCGGTCGGTCGCGCCGGCGACGGAAGCGCCGCCGCAGGGGATCGAGCTCGAGCCGCCGGTGCCGCCGCCGGTCGCCACCAGATCGGTGTCGCCTTGCAGCACGCGCACATGCTCGGGCGCCAGGCGCAGACGCTCGGCGATCAATTGCGCATAGGCCGTGCGGTGGCCTTGGCCGGTCGACTGCGTGCCGATCAGCACGGTGATGCCGCCGTCCTGGTCGAGCCGCACGGTCGCGGTCTCCGGGCCGTTGTTGCCGCAGGCCTCGATATAGGTCGCGATCCCGATGCCGCGCAGATGCCCGCGCTTGCGCGCCGCCCTGGCCCGGTGCCCGATCCCCTTCCAATCGCCGAGGGCTTGAGCGCGCTTGAGGTGAGCGGCGAAATCGCCCGAGTCGTAAGCCTTGCCGGTTGCCGTCGTGTAGGGCATCGCGGCCGGCTTGATGAAGTTCCGCCGCCTCAACACGTCCGGCGCGATGCCGAGCTCGTGCGCCGCCACATCGACCAGCCGTTCGATGACGTAGCTCGCCTCGGGCCGGCCGGCACCCCGATAGGCGTCGACCGGCACGCTGTTGGTGTAGACGCCGCGCACGCGGACATGACAGGCCGCAATATCGTAGACCCCGGGCGACATGCCGGCGCCGATAAACGGAATGAACGGCGCATAGCACGACAGATAAGCCCCCATGTCGGCGACGAGATCGACCTCCAGCCCGAGAAAACCCCCGTCCGGGTCGAGCGCCAGCCGGGCGCGCGTGACGTTGTCGCGGCCATGCGCATCGGCGAGGAAATGCTCGTTGCGGTCCGCGATCCATTTGACCGGCCGGCGCAGCCGCTGCGCCGCCACCGCGGCCAGCGCATATTCGCGATAGCAGAACAGCTTGGTGCCGAAGCCGCCGCCCACATCGGGTGTCACCACCCGCATGCTGTCGGGCGCAATCCCCAGCACGTCATTGCAAAGAATGTCGCGGATGGCGTGGCTGCCCTGGCTGCCGAGCGTGAGCGTCAGCCGCCCGCTGGCCTGATCGAATTCGGCAATGACGCCGCGGGTGTCGAGATAATTGGCCGCCAGCCGCTGATTGACCACGTCGAGCGCGACCGTGCGCGCCGCCGCCGCGAAGGCCCGCGCGGTCGAGCGGGCATCGCCGAGACTCACCTCGAAGGCGAGATTGCCGGACTGCTGGGGCCATACCGGCGGCGCGTTCGGGGCGAGCGCCGCCGCGGCACCGATCGCATGGGGCAGCGGCTTCCAGTCGACACCGATGGCCTCGGCCGCGTCCTTGGCATGCGCGAGCGAATCGGCAACCACGAAGGCGACGGCATCGCCGACATGGCGGACTTCATCGAGCGGGAGCACCGGATAGGGCGGAACCGCGATCGTCGCCTCGGGGATCAGGCCTTGGCACGGCAGGTTGCCGAGCCTGGCGGTGTCGGCACCGGTCAGCACTAGGGCCACTCCCGGCATCGCGCGCGCCTTCGCCACATCGGCGATCGCAAAGCGCGCATGCGGGTGCGGCGAGCGCAGCACCACCGCGTGGAGCAGCCCGGCCGGGGCATGGTCGGCGACATAGCGGCCGGCGCCGCGCAGGAGGCCGTCATCCTCCAGCCGCGTGACCGCCTGGCCGACGCCGAACTTGAGCGGTTGCATGCCGCGCCTCTCTCGACAGTGTGTTCCCGGCGGGTGCTTCGTACGGCCGAGAGCGCTTGCTTGTCCCGGCCTTTTGAGCCGGACCGTTACAAATTCTGAGTTTGGAACGGTCCCGGGTGTGATTTCACTAAGCCAGCTTTTTCAGGGGTTTCTGCCGCTGTTTGTGTAACCGGGTCCCGGGTGTTTGTGTAACCGCGTTCTTGGTCTGATCGACAGGAACCAGCTTCTCGTACGCCGCGTCCGCCAGCTTCACCCGGTCAACCGCGTCGGTGTAGTGCTGGATCATGGCGAGGGTCTTGCGACCCGAGATCGACTGCAGCTCGTGGGTGGTTGCACCCTTCTCGGCGATGCGGCGCATGCCGCCCTTCTTGAGCCCGTGCAGCCGGCAGCGATTGGGCAGGCCTGCCTCGGTCGCCCATTTGGCAAATTCGTGCGCCAGCCTGTCCGGCGAGACGGCCTTGCCGCGCTTGCCGACGATGAAGGTCCGCATGCCCACCGCCGGCATCGCGTCGATCGCCGCCCGCAGCGCCGGGGTGATCTTGATGTCGACATCGCGGCTGCGGTGGCAGCGCTCGATCTTGATCCGCCCGGCCTTGACGTGCTGTGGGCCCAGCCGCACCACCTCGGAGCGGCGCGACGTTGTTTCGCACGCGAACTCAAGCACGAGCCGGGCGACGGTGCCGAGCGGATGGTGCTTGCGGTACTGCGCGATCTCCTCGTCGCTCCAGCTGTGCCAGCCTTGCCCTTCGGCAGCTTCACCTTGATGCCGGCGGCCGGGTTGTCCTGGCGCAGCGACGGGACCGCGCTCGCCAACAGCAGGCGGATCGCCTTGAGGGTCTTGGCCCGCACCGAGATTTTGGGAATCGCTTCGAGCATGCGCGAGATGTGAACGGGCTGCAGCAGCGCGACCCGCTTGTTGCCGTCCTTGGCGCGGAACCTCTCGATCAGGGGACGGAAGGACGCCTGCGAGGAGAGCGGGAGGTCGGTCCAGGCCACCGATTTGTAGAAGCTCACGACCAGGGCGTTGACGGTGCCGACCTCGGTGCGCTCGCCGATTGAGGTCCTCAATGGCGCTGAAAGACGAAGCGGCAGAGCTGGAGTTGCTTCTTCTTGAAGCCGTAGATCGACCGACGCAAGTAGCGCTCGTAGAATTCGAAGGTTCCGGCCCCGGTCGTCGCCTCAATCTCCCGCTGCCGGGCCCGGAGTCGCTCCAGCCAGATCTGGAGGGTGCGGACGTAGTCGCTCCGACGGCTCTCCATGTAGAGCAGCTCGAAAGTGTCGGCAGAGGCCTCCAGCACGTCGGCGACATAGGGCGGGTCGGTCTCGGGGAAGACGTCCTGCGCCATGATGACGGCGGTCCTGTCGCGCGGGACGTTGTCCCAGGTGATGCACTGCAGAGAAAGGCGCGCACCGCGGTTCACCCAACTGCGGCACCGCTCGAAGAACCGCCCATAGATCGCGACCTTTTCGGCCGCCGACAAGCCAGGGCGAGTGAAGTGCTCGAACGCCCCGACCGAGACGATGCCCGAGAAATTCCTCACCGGCCGGTAGTCCTCGTAACTCTCCAGCCGGACCTCGACGCCAGGTAGGTCGAGCGCGCGCACGTGCTTGTGCTGGTCGGTGCTCAGGGTCAGTCCGGTCGCCGCGGCGACACTGTATTGCTCGACTGCCCGACGCAGCATCGAGCCCCAGCCGCAGCCGATGTCGAGCAGGCTGTCGCCCGGCCGGACGCCAACGGCCTTCAAGTGGAAGTCGAGCTTGGCTTCCTGCGCAAGCTCCAGATTGACCGGGTTGACCGCGACCTGACACGGATCGCCCCAGCGGGCGGCGCTGTAGGTCAGGCTACGGTCGAGCCACAGCTGGTAGAATTCGGTGCCGGCATCGTAATGGTAGGAGATGGCTTCGGCCGACGCGCCGGACGGCCGGTTCGCGAGGGCTTGCTCGCTCATGGTGTCGAAACGTTGACGCAGTGCTTGGCCGTCGGGCGCCACCCGCGGCTTGACAGTCCGAGCACACACAAATGCGTTTTGGCTCTCTCGCGGTTCATGTTGACGACACTCCGATGGATGTCGAATTCGAAAAGATCGGCATCAAAGCGGAACGATCTCATTTAGGGGAGCGACCTTTGCAATCTTCACAATGACCTTTACTCTCCCTACGAATATAAGCGCGTGCAGTGCAGAAAAGTTCCCTCCACTCGGTTAGTCCTGAGGCAGCAATTTTAAACGGCGGCGACTGCCCTCACAGTTCAAAGCTTGCCGAGCAAAAACCAAGACCAGCACGATAACGAGCACCAGATCGAGCCCGCCGCCGTAGTGGCCGGTTCGGTAGAAGGCACAACCCCCGAACCCGCTAAAGCCTCCGAGTAACACGATTACCAAAATGATCAGCAGGATGGTCCGAGCGACATAGCATTGGGGCGACACCATGAAGCGGCGCAATTAAGAACGAGAGCGATGGCGGGAGGCACGCGATGAAGCGCGCAAAGCTGGATCATCTCGGCCGCGATGACGGTCGCGCCTGAGCCGCAGAACGGTTCGTACCAGCCGCGCCTTCGCCTATACCACTCGATGTGCGTCATCGGTTACCGAAGGCTGTACGAGCCGCCCCCTCGTCGCTCAATCGGAAGGTTTCTGCTAGCTGGTCGCGTCTTTCCTTTTGATCTCGGGCTTGTCGTAAAGCACCACGTTCAATAAGGAGTTATGGATTTCAAGCTTGCCGTTGTATTCGACGTAGCCCAATTTGCGGAATTTGTTCATGAAAAAACTTACGCGCGAGCGGGTCGTACCAATCATTTCCGCGAGAGTTTCCTGGCTAAACTTGCCGACGATCGGTTGCGGCGTGCCTTCCTTGCCGAAATTTGCGAGGAGAAGAAGGAGGCGGGCGAGGCGCTTTTCACTCGAATTGAAAAGCTGGTCGATGAGGTCCTCTTCAATTCGGCTGTTCCGAGTCAAAAGATAGGCCATGAAAAGCTCGGAAAATTTCGGCTCATCATGCATGGTAGCGATCATAGCCCCTTTTTCGATGCGTGTAATCAGGCATTGATCCAACGCCATTGCCGTTGTCACCCGCAGCGGATGGCCATTGAGACAACCTTCGCCAAAAAAGTGACCGGGTCCAAGGATACCGACGACCGCTTCCTTGCCCTGCTCGGAAATGACGGTAAGCTTGATCTCGCCCTTCTGGATGTAAAAAACAGCGTCGCCAGCGTCTCCCTGCGTGAAGACGATCTGATCCTTCAGATATTCTGATACTGTCTTTCCTTCGCCCACCTTGGCGAGAAATATCTTGGGATCAAACGGCGCGTTGGCCCTCTTCGTCATCAAGGCGAGTCCCCCTTTCGTACCTATCAAGGCCCCCCTTTCGGATGAAGGTGTGCGGTCGGGCGATTATAGTCTTTCCGATGCCACGGATCGATTCTCCAGATCACGGAGTTAAGACGATCCCTCAACGTCGATACCTTGCGCGACGAAAACCTGGCCGCCGGGTGGATCGCGCCGGGGCGGGATTGCGATGAGCAGCATAATAGCCGATCTCTGACGCTAACTGCCAGGCTTAAAAATGCCTCCCGCATCTCCAAAGAGTTGGTTTCGTCTGCCCATCGCCGGAATATTTCAGCGTGCTCCTGCAATTCTTTGGCCGATGAATTTGAGGTCATGACGCATCTCGTATACGGGACTACCGCCTAACGGTAAAAATGGGCTCCGGTTCGGCGGGGGCTGGGGAGCAGCCGGAGCCCCGTCTGGAGCCGGCGTTGGGCTGGTTCAAGACTTGGTCATTTTGCTTATCGGAGCCGGGAAGAGTTTGATCAATTTTGACCACGGCCTTCGTTTTCAAGGGGACAACGTCGGGCGCCGGGCGACACGCTTTATTCGCCGCTGCGCGGCGCGCGAGGCGAGCGGGCCAGACGACCTCGCCGAGAAACGTGATGCAGTCGCGCCGACGCATAGCGGGTCGGGGGCATGGGCTGTTATACCTGAGATCGTGGCCAAGAAGCCGACCAAGCTTACTCACTCGTGGGCCGTCTATCACCTCAAGGGGGACGCCGGCCAAGCTGGTGGGGATTGTGGACGATCAGCCCGATGAGGCGGCGGCGATCGAGCAGGCGATCAAGGATTACGACGTGTCGCCTAATGAGCGCGGGCGGCTGATGGCGCAGCGGCGGGGCTGATCAGGCGGCGGGCAGCAATCCCTATAGTCCGCCGGATACAGCGCGCTGATTCGGCGTTTGTAACTTTCGGGAAAACACCTTTGCGTTCAATGCGCACTGCTGGGGTGTTTGTGTAAGGTAACCTGTTGAATTACCGGAGTTTGGAATGGTCCCGCCTCAAGGTCAGGACAAGTACAAAGCGTCGGACTCATCGCAACAGCTATTCCGCCGGCGCGGTCACGCTCGGAGCCGGCCCGGGCCGGCTTGTCCGTTGGGCGATCCAGCGGGCGATCACATAGAAGGCCGGCGTGAACACGAGCCCGAACAGGGTCACGCCGATCATGCCGGAAAACACCGCGGTGCCGAGCGCCTGCCGCAATTCGGAGCCGGCACCGGTCGCCCAGGCCAGCGGCGTGACGCCGAAGATGAAAGCGAACGACGTCATCAGGATCGGGCGCAGCCGCAGCCGTGCCGCCTCGACCGCCGCCGCATGGCGCTCGCGGCCGCGATCCTCGAGCTGCTTGGCGAACTCGACGATCAGGATGGCGTTCTTGGCGGCGAGCCCGATCAGCACGATGAAGCCGACCTGGGTCAGGATGTTGTTGTCGAAGCCGCGCAGGATCACTCCGGTGATCGAGGCGACCAGGCACATCGGCACGATCAGGATCACGGCCAGCGGCAGCGTGAGGCTTTCGTATTGCGCGGCCAGCACCAGGAACACGAACACGACGCCGAGCGCGAAGGCGAAGATGGAGGTATTGCCGGCCCTGATTTGTTGATAGGCGAGCTGCGTCCATTCGTAGGCAAAGCCGTCCGGCAAAAGCTCGCCGGCGAGGCGCTGCATGATCTCGATCGCCTGGCCTTGCGAATAGCCCGCCGCCGGCGCGCCGTCGAGCTCGGCGGCCGGATAGATGTTGTAGCGCGGCACCCGGTAGGGACCGGCGATGTCGCTCAGCGTCGCAAACGAGCCGAGCGGCACGGTCTCGCCGCCGGCATTGCGCACGCGCAGGCTCAGCACGTCCTGCGGGCGCAGGCGATAGGGGCTGTCGGCCTCGGCCTGGACCCGGAAAGTGCGGCCGAACAGGTTGAAGTCGTTGACATAGGACTGGCCGAGATAGACCTGCAGCGAGTTGAAGATGTCCGGCACATTGATACCGAGCAGCTGCGCCCTGGTGCGGTCGATGTCGAGATAGAGCTGCGGCGTCGACGTCTCGAACTGCGAGAACACCTGCACCAGGCCGGGCGTCTGATTGGCGCGGCCCGCGATCGCGGACACCGCTTCCTGCAGAGCCTGCGAGCCACGGCCGGCGCGATCCTCGACCATCATGCGAAAGCCACCGGCATTGCCGATGCCGGCGACTGGCGGCGGCGCCACCACCACCATGAAGGCCTCCTTGATGCCGGCATATTTGCGGAACAGGGCGGCCTGGATGGCTGGCGCGGAGAGATTCGGATTGCCGGCGCGCTTCTCGAACGGATCGAGCACGACGAAGATCGCGCCCGCATTCGGCGCATTGGTGAAGGTGGCAGCGGAGAAGCCCACCAGCGTAAAGGCGTGCCCGACGCCCGGCGTGTCGAGCGCAATGTCGATGCCGCGGCGCATCACCTCGTCGGTGCGCTGGAGCGAGGCTCCGGGCGGCAGTTGCGCCAGCACGATCAGATAGGTGCGGTCCTGCTGCGGGATGAACCCGACCGGCGTCTTGCGGAATTCGTTGAGGCCGAGCGCGATCACCCCGGCGTAGAGCACCAGCATCACCACCGCGAAGCGCACCACCACGCCGGCCAATCTGCCATAGCCATGTGCAAGCCCCTCGAAGGCGCGGTTGAACAGGCGGAAGAAGCCGTGCAGCGGCCGCATGAGGAGATTAGAGCGCCGCTGCGGGCCGTGCGGCTTGAGCACCAGCGCGCACATCGCCGGCGAGAGCGTCAGCGACACGATCAGCGAGATCACGGTCGAGCCCGCGATGGTCAGCGCGAACTGGCGATAGAATTGCCCCGTGATGCCGGTGATGAAGGCGGAGGGAATGAACACCGCGCACAGCACCAGCGCGATCGCGATCAGCGCGCCGCCGACCTCGTCCATGCTGCGGTTGGCGGCCTCGCGCGGAGACAGGCCGGCCGCGATGTTGCGCTCGACGTTCTCGACCACCACGATGGCGTCGTCCACCACGATGCCGATCGCGAGCACCAGGCCGAACAACGAGAGATTGTTGAGCGTGAAGCCGAAGATGCCCATCACGAAGAACGTGCCCACCAGCGAGATCGGGATGGCGACGATCGGAATGATGGCGGCGCGCCAGGTCTGCAGGAACAGGATAACGACCAGGACGACCAGAACCATCGCCTCGAAGATCGTCTCGATCACCGCCTGCACCGATTGGCGGATGAACTGGGTCGGATCGTAGATGATGGCGTATTGGAGACCGGCCGGAAAGCTCGCGGAAACGTCGGCCATGGCGGCGCGGATATTGTCGCCGGTGGTGAGCGCATTGGAGCCCGGCCGCTGGAACACGGCCAGCACGATCGAGATGTCGCGGTCGAGATAGCCGGTGGATCCATAGTCCTGGCCGGTCAGCTCGACGCGGCCGACATCCTTGATGCGCACGACCGCGTTGGCCGTCTGCTTGATCACGATCTTGGCGAACTCGGCCGGATCGGTCAGGCGGCCAAGCGTGCGCACCGCGACCTGGAAGGCCAGCTGGTCCGGCACCGGCGGCTGATTGAGCACGCCCGAGGCGACCTGGATGTTCTGGCCCTGCAGGGCGGCGGTGACGTCCAGCGCGGTCAGGTTCAAGGATTGCAGCCGGTTGGGATCGAGCCAGATCTGCATGGCATAGTCGCGCGCGCCGAAGATGGTGATCGAGCCGACGCCGTCGACCCGGGTCAGGAGATCCTTGATCTGGATGTTGGCGTAGTTGGACATGAACAGCGCGTCGCGCGACTTGTCGGGCGAGTACAGGTTCACGGCCAGCAGGATGTCGGGGGAGGCCTTCACCACGGTCACGCCGATCTGCTGCACCTGCTGCGGCAACCGCGGAGTGGCGGTCGCCACGCGGTTCTGCACCTGGACCTGCGCGATATCGAGATTGGTGCCGATGTCGAAGGTGACCGCGATGGCGAAGCGGCCGTCGGCGGTGGAATTAGAGGAGATGTAGAGCATCCCCTCGGCGCCGTTGACCTGCTGCTCGATCGGCGCAACCACGGTCTCGGCGACGGTCTCCGCGCTGGCGCCGGGAAACTGGCCGGTGATGTTGATCACCGGCGGCGCGATCTCGGGATACTGGGCGATCGGCAGCCGGCTGAAGCTGACGCCGCCGAGAATGACGAACACGATCGACACCACCGCGGCGAAGATCGGCCGATCGATGAAGAAATGCGATATCCGCAC
This sequence comes from uncultured Alphaproteobacteria bacterium, assembly GCA_963725185.1. Classification (GTDB taxonomy): domain Bacteria; phylum Pseudomonadota; class Alphaproteobacteria; order Rhizobiales; family Xanthobacteraceae; genus VAZQ01. The sequence continues at coordinate 42,273 of CAVRXO010000004.1, read as the reverse complement.
GGCCTGCCCTCAGCCGTTCTTCGCGTCGGTGTCGGCCTGGCGGGGCGGCGGCGGCTTCTCGTCCTCCGGCGTCACCTTCTGCCCCGGCCGGATGCGCGCAACGCCGTTGACGACGACGCGGTCGTCGGCCGCGAGGCCGTCCTTGATGACGCGCAGGCCCTCATAGGTGTCGCCGAGGGTGACGTATTTCGGGTGCACGACGTTGTCGCTGTCGAGCACCATCACGTATTTGCGCGCCTGCTCGGATCCGATCGCAACGTCGGGCACCAATAGCGCCGGATAGGCCGGCGAGCCGGGCACGCGGATGCGCGCGAACATGCCGGGCGTGAACAGGCCCTGGTCATTGGCGAACACCGCGCGACCGCGGATGGTGCCGGAGGCGCGATCGATGACATTGTCGACGAAATCCAAGCTGCCCGAATGCATGAAATCGGGCTCGTCGATCAGCCGAAGCGAAACGTACACGCCGCCTTCGCGGCCGGTGACGTCCTGGCCGCGTTTGGAGAGCCGCTCGTAGCGCAGATAGGCCGCCTCGTCGAAGGTGAACTCGAACCTGATCGGGTCGATGGAGACGATTGTTGCCAACAGCGTGGTGTTGCCGCCGATCCCGCCGGTCACCAGATTGCCGACCGACACCCGCCGGTCGCCGATCCGCCCGGCCACCGCGGCGCGCAGCTCGGTGAACTCGTTGAAATCGAGCTCGGCGGAATGAACCAGGGCTTCCTGCGCCGTAACGGAAGCTGCCGCCACCCGCTTGGCCTGGGTGCGCTGCTCGAAGGTCTGCTCGGTGATGGTCTTGTTGCGCACCAGCTCCTGGCCGCGCGCGAGGTCGGATTCGGCGAATGCCAGATTGGCCCGCGCCAGATCGAGGTTGGCGCGCGCCTGGTCGAGGACGATCTGGAAGGGGCGACGATCGATGGTGAAGAGCAGGTCGCCCTGCTTCACCATCTGGCCGTCCTGAAAGTCGATCTTGCTCAGATAGCCGCTGAGCCGGCTGCGAACCTCGACCGAATCGACCGCGACGAAGCGGCCGACATACTCGTCCTGGTCGACGACCGTGCGCTGGACCGGTTTGGCGACCGTCACCGCGGGCGGCGGCGGCGCAGCCGCGTTCTTCTGGGCGTCGCTGCAACCGGTGAGGACCGCCGCAAAGGCCAGCCAAAGAGCGGCGATGGACCTGCGAGTTGTAATGGACATGATCTCCGGGCAACCGTTGCGATTGGCGCGAGTATATAGGGAACCTCGTGCTGCGGCACGAGGGGCCATGCGCGTCGAGCCGGCCCTCTTCCCCGACAGCGACCGCCACACCATATCTGGGGGCAAAGCTTCCCAACCCACAATCTGTGAGGACCGGCGTTCTCGAACCCGAAGCGGTGGGCCGGCCTCCGATCAGGTCAGACAATATGCTCGACAGACCCACAATTCCGTTCGCCGAACCGCCCGAAGTGCCGACCGAGGATCAGGCGCTGCTCGATGCCTATTCGCGCGCCGTGATCGACGTGGTTGAACGCGTCGGCCCGGCCGTGGTGCGGATCGATCTCAAGTCCAAGGACGGCCGCGGCGGCGGCACGGGCTCGGGCGTCATCGTGGCGCCCGACGGCCTGGTGCTGACCAATAGCCATGTGGTGAATGGTCAAGGCTCGAACGGGCGAAGCGGTCGCAGCCCGGGCAGCGCCTCCCAGGTCACCGTCGCCACCGTCGAGGGACGCAGCCTCACCGCCCAGGTGGTCGGTGATGATCCCGATACCGACCTGGCGCTCCTGCGCGTCGATGCCCCAGTAACGCTGCCGGCGGCGCCGCTTGGAAACTCCAAGCTGCTCAAGCGCGGCCAGTTGGTGATCGCTATCGGCAATCCGCTCGGCTTCGAATCGACGGTGACGACCGGCGTGGTTTCGGCGCTCGGCCGCTCGCTGCGGGCGCGCTCGGGACGGCTCATCGACGACGTGATCCAGACCGATGCCGCGCTCAACCCCGGCAATTCGGGCGGTCCGCTGGTGTCGTCGCGCGGCGAGGTCGTCGGCATCAATACCGCCGTCATCCTCGGGGCCCAGGGCATCTGCTTTGCGGTCGCCGCCAACACGGCGAACTTCGTGCTGGGCGAGCTGGTGCGGCACGGGCGGGTGCGGCGCGCCTATATCGGCATTGCGGCCCAGCAGATCGCGCTCCCGCGCCGGTTTCGCTACGCCGCCGAATTGAGCCAGGAAAGTGCGGTCCTGGCCGCCAGCGTGGAGGCCGGCAGCCCGGCCGAGCGCGCCGGCGTCAGGGACCGGGATATCATCCTCAGCCTTGATGGAACGGCCATCACGGGCGGGGATGATCTGATCCGCATGCTCGCCGGCGACGCGATCGGGCGCACGGTCGAGATCGAGATCCTGCGCAGCGGCAGCCGCCACAAGCTGCCGCTAGTTCCGGAAGAGCGCACGAACCGCGGGTAGATCTTCAATCCGAGAAGCGTCTCGTTCGCTCTTCCCCGCCCCCGTTTTCGAGTGTGTGAAACAGTTGCCACGTCCGCTCATTCCCGCGGGCAAGTGTGTGAAGGAAACGCCACATCCGCTCATTCCCGCCCCCGCTTTCGCGAGGGTAAGCTCCCGCGGGAAACCAGGCTTTGCCAAACTGCATGGATGTTCCATGGGGCAAAGGCTGGGTCCCCGCGGGAGTTTACCCTCGCGAAAGCGGGGGCGGGAACGAACGGGTGGAGAGGCTCCTTCACCCGCTCCTTCGCGCGAATGAGCGGATGGGGCGATTCCTTCACCCATCCTGCAGGCGCTTGCGCCGGCGCAAGGCCGCCAGCCATTGCGCTCCAAACAACGCAATCACCATCCCGCCGTACACCAGGGCGCCGATGCCGGCGAGCGTAGCCAATGTCGCCTCGTCGCGCAGCCGCGGCCACGAAGCGAACAGGGATGCGACCGGTCCCTCGGCCAAGCGCAGCACCAGCGCGAGCATGATCCCGGCGGCGGCAAGCCGGCCGATCGAGCGCTTGAGGCCGGTGCTCAACCGCATACGCCCCGCCCGCGCCGCGAACCAGACCACGAGGGCGAGATTGAGCCAGGCACCGATCGAGGTCGCGAACGCAAGCCCCACTTGCGCGAGCGAGGTCGTGGTGAAGAACACAGCCTTGAAGACGACATTCACCGCGGCCGCGCTCAACGCGGCCTTGACCGGGGTCGCCGTATCGCCGCGGGCGAGAAACGTGGCGATCACGCTGCGGACGAGCACGAACGGCAAGAGGCCGATCGCATAGGCGGCGAGCGTCTCCCCGGCGGCAGCAGCGTCGGCCGCCGTGAAGGCGCCACGCATGAACAGCGCCCGCATGATGAGCTCGGGAATGAGAAGAAACGCCACGATGCACGGTATCGACAACAGCAGCGTCAGCTCGATGGCGCGGTTCTGCGCATGCATTGCGCCGGCTTCGTCGCCGACCGCGATGCGGCGCGCCATTTCGGGCAGCACCACGGTCCCGGCGGCGATGCCGATCACCCCGATCGGCAGCTGGTTGAGCCGATCGGCGTAGTAGAGCGCCGACAAAGCGCCGGCCGACAGGAAGCTCGCGATGATGGTGTCGGCAAAAAGCGCGATCTGCAATCCGGCCGATCCGATGATCGCGGGTCCGAGCGCCTTGAAGAAGCTGCTGACATCCTCGTCCCAGCGCGGACGGCGGAACACCGGCAGTACGCCCTCGCGCATCGAGTCGCCGCCGACCAGCAGCGCCTGCAGAATGCCGGCCAGGAGCACGCCCCAGGCCGCCGCATGCCCGGCGCTGGCAAAGGACACCGCCAGGGCCAGCGTCGCCATCATCGCAAGATTGAGCAGGATGGGCGCCGCTGCGGCGGCGGCAAAGCGCTGCAGCGCATTGAGAATGCCGCCGTAAAGGGTCACCAGCGTCATCAGCAGCAGATACGGGAAGGTAATCCGCGTGAGCTCGACCGCCAGCTGGAAGCGCTCGGAATCCTGCCCAAATCCCGGCGCCAGCACGGATATCACCGCCGGCGTGTAGACCAGCGCGACAGCCAGCAACAGGACTTGGCTGGCGAACAGGAGCGTGAAGATACGGTCGCCGAACAGCTTGGCGGCGAGCGGACCGTTGGTGGCGCGGATGCGCGCATAGCCCGGCACGAAGGCGGCATTGAAGGCGCCTTCGGCGAAGATCGCGCGGAAATGATTGGGCAGCCGAAAGGCCACGAAGAAGGCGTCGGCGACGGGTCCGGCGCCGAGCACCGCCGCCAGCAGGATATCGCGGGCAAAGCCGGTGAGGCGCGAGAGCAGGGTCAAGCCGCCGACGGTGAACATACGGCCGATCATCGGCTGGATCCGTGCATGGCATCCAAGCGCGTTGCAGCGAGCTGCAATCGATCAGCCCGCAAGGGCCTGCCGCGACGCGGCGATGATCCGGTCCTGGGTCGGCTCGTCGATATAGGCGTGCATCGGCAGGCTGATCACTTCCTCGGCGAGCCGTTCACAGACCGGCACGCCGCCCTCGGCCACGGGAAAATGCCGGTAGGCTTCCTGGCGATTGAGCGGGATCGGATAATAGACCGCGGTCGGGATTCCCTGCGCCTTGAGGGCGGCGGCAAAGGGCTCGCGCCGGCCCGGCTGCAAACGGATCGTGTATTGCGCCCACACCGAGGTCGAGCCCTCGACCACATGCGGGACCTGCGCCAGATCGGCGAGATGCTCGGAGTAGCGCCGCGCGATGGAGTTGCGCGCCGCGATCTCTTCGGAAAAGATCTTGAGCTTCTCGATCAGCACGGCCGCCTGGATCGTGTCGAAGCGGCCGTTGGTGCCGATGCGCACGGCCTCGTACCGATGACTTCCCTCACCGTGCACGCGCAGGCTGCGCATCACCGCCGCGAGCTCGTCGTCGTCGGTGAACACCGCGCCGCCATCGCCGTAGCAGCCGAGCGGCTTGGCCGGAAAGAAGCTGGTCGCGGTCGCGCCCGCGAGCGTGCCGACGCTGCGGTTATGGTAGCTCGCGCCGAAGCCTTGGGCGGCATCGTCAAGCACGAACAGGCCTTCAGCCTCCGCGATGACCGCAATGGCGTGATGGTCGGCCGGCTGCCCGAACATGTCGACCGGAATGATCGCCTTCGGCGCCAGTCCGGCCTTGCGCGCCGTGGCGATGGCTCGCCGGCAACTCTCCGGCTCGAGATTGAAGTTTTCGGCCGCAACGTCGGCGAAGACCGGAACGGCGCCGACGAGCGCCACCACCTCGGCGGTCGCCGTGAACGTGAAGGCCGGACAAATCACCGCATCGCCGCGTCCGACCCCCTTGGCCATGAGGGGAAGCAGCAGCGCATCGGTGCCGCTCGAGCAGGTGATGGCATGGCGCGCGCCGCAAAAAACCGCAAGATCGGCCTCGAGCGCGCGAACCTCCGGCCCCATGATGAACTGGCAGTGGCCGAGCACGCGCGCGATCGCGTCGTCGACCTTGCGGCCGAGCCGGCGCCGTTGCGCGGCCACGTCGATGAACGGGATCGGCGCGGTATCCGGACGAGCGTGTTGGTTCATTGCGGCTAAGAGACTAGAGGAATGGAGAGGCTAAGGCATCAACCGATCACGCGCCTGGCCCGCTGGCGCCGTGACCCGGCGCTCGGCATCACGGCGCCGCCCTCAAGACAGCGGATGGCAATCTCGAGGCTGGCAACCCCTTCTTCCCCGGTCACCGCCGGCCGCTCCCCGAGCCGGATCGCGTTGACGAAGGCCTGCAGCTCGCTCCGCAACGGTTCCGCATGGCCGACCGAGAGGTGCCGCATCGAATAGCTGCCGTCGGGCTGGAAGCCGAAACACTCCGTCACCTGCCGCGTCAGCAGGTCGCCCATGATGTATTTCTTGCGGGTCGCCACCGTGACGCTGCGCGCCTTGAAGGGCGTGAGCCAGTTGGTGTTGATGTGGGCGAGCACGCCCGATGCGGTGCGGAACTGCAACAGGGCGATGTCCTCGCGCTCCGCGATGGCATTGGAAAGCTGGGGTTGGATCTCCACGATGTCGGAATCCGTGAACCAGCGGATCAGATCGATGTCGTGCACCGCAAGGTCGATGACGACGCCCACATTCGACATGCGCGGGGGAAACGGACCGACGCGGGTGATGGCGATCGAGAGGATGTCCTCGTCGCGGATCGCGGTCTTGATCGCGTCCACCGCGGGGTTGAACCGCTCGACGTGGCCGATCATCAGCGTGACGCCGGCGCGCTGCGCGGCCGCGATGATGGTGCGGCCTTCCGCCACCGAGGATGCGATCGGCTTCTCCACCAGGATATGGACGCCATGGCGGATGCAGGTGAGCGCGAGGTCGCGATGCAGATGGGTGGGCGCCGCGATGGTGATGGCATCGACGCCGTCGGCGATCAAAGCCTCCACATCGGCATGGCCGGCGCAACCGAGTGCGCTGGCAACGAGTTCGCGCTGCTTCGGGTCCGGATCGGCAATTCCGACCAGCTTGACGTCGGCAAGATCGGTAAGGACGCGGGCGTGGTTGGCGCCCATGACGCCGACCCCCACGACGCCCAAGCGCAACGGACCGCCCGCACCGGTTTTCGCGGCGTGCACCATGATCGATTAAGTCCCCCTGCCCGCTTCCGACCCCGCAATACCCTAGCATGGCCGTTGGCGAGCTGGCGACGTGAACATTCGAACACTTCCCAACACGTTTTGATTCAAAGGGTTACAGCGCCGCGCCTGGCGACCGGCCACTCCCCCTTGGCGGCCTCGTGCATGAATTCCATATTCCACGGCAAGCCATTAGAATTCCTTCGAAAGTCGTGGGTCCGCCGGTTGATCAGGGCGGCCCTTGGCGCAGCCCCCCGGCCAGGCGGCGAACGGCCCACGACAGCGTCCTGAGCGGCGCGGTCACCCGCCACGACCAACTCGATAAGACGGCGTCGCGCTCATCGGCAGTGATGGAGCCAGCCGGCGACCAATCGGTGCGAAAAACCTCCGCCATCCAGCCGCTGCGGGTCATGACATTGCCGAGATCGACCATCCTGACGCCGGAAATCCGCGGTGACGCCGACCTGCGGCCGCCTGCAACGACGGTTTGCGGGTCCCTCGCTCCTATCATCACCGCTCCAAACGTCTCCGGGGCAGTCGCAACCGGCGGAGGGCGCGACGGCAAGAGGTGCGCAGCCCCCGCGCCCCGCCGGCGCGCCACCTGTCGCCGCAGGTTTACTAGATTTCACCGTGCCGGCAAAGGGATGGCGATGTCAGTCGCGCTGAGAGGGCTCACGGTCGGGGTAAGCTCGTGCGTCGATCGTGGACCCCCGCGCGCATCATGGCGGCCAGGCCGGCGCGCGTGTCGACGGCAGGTTGCCAGCCCGCGGCGATCAGCTTGGCGGGATCCGCAATGAGCGAACCGCCGAGACGCTGCCACAACTCATCCTGCCCGATCATTCGGAGCGCGCCGGCGAGCAGCCCTTGCGGGAGCGGGAGGAGGCGTGGCGAGCGCGCGATCGCCGCCCGCAGCACGGCGATGATTTCCGGCAGGGTGAGCGCATCCAGATCGGCGATCACATAGGTCTCGTTCCTGGTCGCAGGCGACTTCATCGCGAATTGTATCGCATCGATCAGGTTGTCGACCGCCAGCAGCGAGCGCTGTCCGGTCAAGGCGCCGAACGGCAGCGGCCAGGGCGCCGCGGCGAGCCTCGCCAGCATGCCCATATTGCCGGGCGCATCCGGGCCATACATCAGCACCGGCCGAAAGATCGTGTGCACGGCTCCGGAGGCGCGTAGCGCAATCTCGGCGGCCAGCTTGGAGCGACCGTACCCCGTGGTCGGGCGCGGCTCGTCGGCCTCGCTCAATACCTGCTCGCTGGCCGGACCGCTCTGGCTCCCGATCGACGATATGAAGACCAGCCGGGCAAGGCCTGCTCTTGCCGCCGCCGCGGCCAGATCCGCAACCGCCACATGGTTGATACGATCATACATTTCCTCGGCCACCGCCGCGCCGCGGTGCGCGACGCCGGCCAGATGCACCACATAGGCAATGTCGGCCAACAGGGGTTCCCATTCGATCCGTTCCGCCAGATCCGGCAGACGAATGACCTCGACCCCATGCGGAAAACTGGCAGCGTTTGGATTGCGGCACGCGGCGACAACCCGATAGCCGGCACCCGCCAGCGCGCTGACGAGCCGGCGCCCGACAAAGCCCGATGATCCGGTGACCATGACCGTTTGTGTCACTTGTCCCGATACCCCACGATTGGACCAATGCTTGCCGGAGGAACTTTGGCGCAAAGTCGCATTTGGATATGCTCATGAGCGGCGCAGCAAGCCATCCTGGCAAAGCTGCCGCGGGACCAGCTACTGGCCGCTCCCGGACTGTCGTTCCTGGTGATCGAGGCGCCACACGTTTTCGACCGAGTCGGCACTGGGATTTCCGCACATCCGAGAACCTAGCCGGCAACGGCCACTCGTTTGACCACCGCCATGTTGGCAAGTTGTCGCCCGACACGGATCATCGGCGCCTCGACCAGGCGGAAGGTAACGGATGAAACGGCGACGGTCAGCACGACCGCGAGCGCCAGCAGCGTCGCGAATTGCAGCCAGCCCGGCACCGACGTGCCATGCGGATAAGGTCCGAGATAGACCAGCAGTCCGAGAACAAGAAAGTGCAAGAAAAACGCGCTATAGCTGACCTTGCCGACATACCTGATCGCCTGGTTGGCCATGACGCGGCCGCCGCCCTTGGCGAGACACCACGTGCACAGCGCAAAAGGAACCGTATAGACGATCGGCATCACGTAAGTTGCATGCATCAGACGACTGTGCGGCGCCAGCGCGATGAACGGAATGGCGGCCATTGCGGCAATCGATACGACCAGCCCGAGTTGTAGCGCGGCGCGCGATGGCGTGGCGGGAAATGCGCGAAGCAAGTGAAACACCAATATGCCCGCCAGAAACGCCGGGAATTGGTTGGGAAAGCTTGCGAACACAAACTGCTCGACCAGTCCACGATCGAGATCCGGATAAAACCAGCCGTAAAGAGCGAGCGCCGCGAGCAGCATCGAGAGACACACGGCAGCCGCTATGGCCAGAGCGGTCGCGGTCCAGGACCGCAGTGCCACGACCAGGAGCGGCAACAGGAGATAGAAAGTCATCTCGTCGGCGATGCTCCAGCCTCCGGGCACAAGGCTGCGGATGGTTTGCGGATGAAGCCCGAAAGTGAACGTCGCCGTGGCAAGGACGCTCGACCAGGAGATCGACAACGGGGGCCAGTAGGTGATCGGCAGCCCGGACGCTTGCACGGCCACGAACAACACCATCGCCAGCCAGAACATCGGCACGATACGAAACAGGCGCCGAATATAGAAAGGCAGCACACCGTCGCCGCGCTCGTTCCACGAGAACATGAGCGTGAGAGCGCTGACGACGAAGAACAGCTGCACTCCGCGCGCCCCCTGATCGGCGAGCAGGCGAAGCGGCCATTCCAGCTGGGGGACCGACTGCGAGGTATGCACCGCGATGACGCCGAGGATCGCATAGCCGCGCAACGCATCGATATAGTCCAGGTGCCAGATGTCCTTCGCCAATGCTATTCCTTCCCTCCCGCCCGTCTCAGCTCAAGTCTGGTAGAATTCACGATACCATGCCACGAAGCGCGCAATACCCTCCTCGATCGAGGTCGCGGGGTAAAAGCCGACGGCGCGTTTGAGATCCTCGATGTCGGCGCAGGTCTCCGGGACGTCTCCAGGCTGCATCGTCGACCAGCTCCTTGACGGCCTTGCGGTCGAGCGCGCTTTCGAGCAGCTCGACCAGCTTGGTGACCTCGACCGATCGATTGTTGCCGATATTGTAGAGCCGCCAGGGCGCCGAGCTCGACGAGGGATCCGGCGCATCGCCCGACCAGTTCGGATCGCCGCGCGGGCGGCCGATCGAGCAGCCGCTCCATCGCCTCGACGATGTCGTCGATATAGGTGAAGTCCCGCCGCATGCGGCCGTGATTGAAAAGCCTGATCGGCCGGCCTTGCAAAATGGCCGTGGTGAAGATGAACATCGCCATGTCGGGGCGGCCCCAGGGCCCGTAGACGGTGAAGAAACGCAGGCCGGTCGCCGGCAGCCCGTAGAGCTTGCTGTAGGCGTGCGCCATCAATTCATTGGCCTTCTTGGTCGCGGCGTAGAGGCTCACCGGATGATCGACATTGTCGTGCACCGAGAACGGCAGCCTGGTATTGGCGCCGTAGACCGAGCTCGACGAGGCATAGATCAGATGCTGCGTGCCGGCGCTGGCGACAGCCTTCCAGGACATTAAGGAAGCCGGCGAGGTTCGCGTCGAGATAGGCATGGGGATTTTGCAGCGAATAGCGCACGCCCGCCTGGGCGGCGAGATGCACCACGAAGCGAAACCGGCCGCTGCCGAACAGCTTTTCGGTCGCCGCCCGGTCGGCGAGATCGAGGCGATGAAAGGCGAAGCCGCGGTGCTCCTGGAGCTTGGCCAGCCGCGCCTCCTTCAAGGCCGGGTCATAGTAGTCGTTGACGTTGTCGATGCCGATGACCGCCCGGCCGGACTGCGAGCAGGCGGCGCGCGAAGCAAAAGCCGATGAAGCCCGGCCGCCCCGGTGACGCAGGACGGGCTCGGGGGTGGAGGTCGTCATCCCGACACCGCCATGACGGAGACGGCGCTCAAGAGGGGCGTCCGATGCTGACATAGGTGAAGCCGCGCGCCGCCATGTCGGCCGGCTTGTAGACGTTGCGCAGGTCGATCACGACAGGCTTGCGCAGGATGGTTTTGACGCGGTCGAGGTCGAGAGCGCGAAACTGATCCCACTCGGTGAGGATCACCAGGGCGTCGGCGCCTTCGATGCAGGCATAGGGATCGGCCTCGGTGGTCACCTCCGGCAACAGCTTGCGGGCTTCCGTCATGGCGGCGGGATCGTAGGCGCTGACCTCGGCGCCTTCGGCGGCCAGCACCGGAAGGATCGACAGGCTCGGCGCCTCCCGCATGTCGTCGGTATTGGGCTTGAACGCCAGACCGAGCACGGCGAGCCGCTTGCCGCGGACGCTGCCGCCGCAAGCCGCCGCGATCTTCTGCACCATGGCGGATTTGCGTGCATTGTTGACGCTGACCACCGTCTCCACGATCCTGCATCGGCGCCCCGTAGCGCTGCCCGATGGCGACGAGCGCGGCGGTATCCTTGGGGAAGCAGGAGCCGCCAAAGCCGGGGCCCGCGTGCAGGAACTTCGATCCGATACGGCCGTCGAGACCCATGCCGCGCGCCACCTCCTGCACGTTGGCGCCGACCTTCTCGCACAGCTCCGCCATCTCGTTGATGAAGGTGATCTTGGTGGCCAGGAAGGCGTTGGAGGCGTACTTGATCAGCTCCGCGGTCCGTCGGCTGGTAAACACCATGGGTGTTTCATTGATGTACAAGGGTCGATAGAGCTCGGCCATGAGGTGGCGTGCGCGCTCGTCCTCGGTGCCGACGACCACGCGGTCCGGCCGCTTGAAGTCCTCGATCGCGGCGCCCTCGCGCAGGAATTCGGGGTTCGACACCACCGCAAAATCCGCGTTCGGGCGCAGCTGGCGCACGATCGCGTCGACCTCGTCGCCGGTGCCGACCGGTACGGTCGACTTGGTCGCGATGACGGTGAAGCCCTCGAGCTCGGCGGCGATCTCACGGGCCGCGTCATACACGAAGCTCAGATCCGCGAAGCCGTCGCCACGCCGCGACGGCGTGCCGACCGCGATGAACACGGCATCGGCGGAACGAATCGCGGGACCCGATTCGGTCGCAAACGACAAGCGTCCGGCTTCGATATTGCGGACGACCAGCGCATCGAGAAAAGGCTCAAAAATCGGGCATTTGCCCTGCACCAGCTGATCGATCTTGGCGGCATCCTTGTCGACACAGACGACCTGGTTGCCGAAATCCGCGAAGCATGCGCCGGATACGAGGCCGACATAACCGGTGCCGATCATGGTGACGCGCATGGGATTGGAGCTTTCTCAGGCAACAATATAGAATGGACTGCTACGCGTCGAGAATACCCTCGACCGGAACCATCGCAACGATCCGCCCGGCCTCCATCAGGGCGCGATCCGAGCGGGCCCCGCCGAACAGCTTGACCTTTTGGCCGGGTCTGGCTTGAACTGCAAGCTCATTTCCAAGGATGAAAACTCCCATCATGACATCCCGTCCGGCCACCGCGGCCACTCCGCTTCAGATCGTTCCCGTGATCATGTGCGGCGGGGCCGGGACGCGACTGTGGCCGGTCTCGCGCGAAAGCATGCCCAAGCAGTTTGTTTCGTTGGTCGGAAATCAATCCACCTTCCAGCAGGTGCTCGACCGCGTCTCCGATGCGAGCCTGTTTGCACGCCCGATCATCATCACCAGTGCGGATTTCCGCTTCGTGGTCGCCGAGCAGCTGCGGGAATGCAGGATCGATGCCGACATCGTGCTCGAGCCGATGCGTCGCAACTCCGGTCCCGCGGTCGCGGTCGCGGCGGTGCTGGCGGCCGGCCGCGACGCCGACGCGATCGTTCTGGTGCTCGCGGCCGATCACGTCGTGCGCAACAAGGCGGAATTCCTCCAGGTCTGCCGGCAGGCCGCCACCGCCGCGGCAGCGAGCGGCCGCATCGTCACCTTCGGGATTCGCCCGTCCTATCCGGCGACCAATTACGGCTACATCCGCCCCGGCCGCAAGCTCAATGGCCAGGGGGCGCTCATCGTCGACGCTTTCGTGGAGAAGCCCGACGCCGCAACCGCGGCCGGTTACGTGGCCGAGAAATATCTCTGGAACAGCGGCAATTTCCTGTTCCAGGCGCGTGTCATGCTGGGAGAGATCGAGCGCTATGAGCCGGCCATGGCCGAGGCTGCCAAGGCCGCGGTGGCAGGCGCTACCCGCGATCTCGATTTCCTGCGGCTTGACGCGCAGCCGTTCGGCCAGGCGCCGAAAAAAGCCATCGACTATGCGGTGATGGAGCGCACCAAGCTTGCCGCCGTCGTCCCCGCCGATATCGGCTGGTCCGATATCGGCAGCTGGAATGCGGTTTGGGAGGTGCTCGACCGCGATCCGCAGGGAAACGTCACCGACGGTCCGGTCGTGTTGCTGGACAGCACGAACAATCTTGTGCGGTCCGAGGACGGCCTGCTCACCACGGTCGTCGGTCTCCACGATATCTTCGTGATCGCCACCGGCGATGCCGTGCTGGTCGCGGCGCGCGACAAGGCGGAGGATGTGAAGCAACTGGTCGAGCTGCTCAAGACCAAGAACCGGCGCGAAGCGGTCGAGCACCGGCGGATCTATCGCCCCTGGGGCTACTATCAAGGCATCGATTCGGGCGGGCGCTATCAAGTCAAGCGCATCGTGGTCAAGCCCGGCGGGAAGCTATCGCTGCAGAAGCATTTCCACCGAGCCGAGCACTGGGTGGTGGTGAAGGGCACCGCCGAGGTCGCCGTCGACGGCAAGATCAGCGCGGTCCATCGAGAACGAGTTCGTCTATATTCCCATCGGCGGGGTGCATCGGCTGGCCAACCCGGGCAAGATTCCGCTCGAGCTGATCGAGGTGCAGGTCGGCAGCTACCTCGGCGAGGACGACATCGTGCGGATGGACGACGTCTATGGGCGATAGCTCGTATCGGAAACAATCGCAGGTCGCTGATGGAAATGCGGGGGGTTGGTTGGTGACGGCGAAGAACGGATTGATTGGATTAAGGCGGATCGAAATTCTCGCAGCTTCTCCCGGGATCACAGTCGCGGCGATCGACCAACCTGGCAGCATCTAGGCGATGTCCCTCGAAAATCTCAAGTCCCTGCCGACCGGCATGTCGCAGCGCAAGCAGGAAGTTCGTCGCATCTTCGACCAGCGCGCACGCGATCTCCCGAGCTGGCGCGACAAGGCGGCGTTCTTTCACAGCGAGGATCGCCTCTATTTGAAGTTTCTCATCCCGCCGGGCGCCCGCGTCCTCGACCTCGGCTGCAGCATCGGCAATCTGCTGGCCGCGCTCGAGCCCTCGTTCGGGGTCGGTGTCGATTTCAGCGAGCCGATGATCGCCGAGGCGCGTCGGGCGCATCCTGATCTTTCGTTCTTCGTCGGCGACATCGAAGACGCCGAATTCGTCCGGACGCTGCCGGGACCATTCGACTTCATCCTGATCGGAGACACGCTGGGCTCGCTCGACGATTGCCAGCAGCTGCTCGAGAACCTGCATCCGCTGTGCACGCGCGAGACCCGGCTGGTCATCGCTTACTTCTCGCATCTGTGGTACCCGGCGCTCAAATTCGCCGGATGGATCGGATTGCGGCTGACCGAGCCGCCGCAAAACGTGCTGGCCCCGGCCGACATCCAGGCGCTGGCGGCGCTGGCCGAATTCGAGACCGTCAAGAGCGAGGTCCGGCTGCTGGCGCCGTTCCGGATGCTGGGGCTTGGCCGCTTGGTCAACCGTTTCATCGCCCCCTTCCCGCTCATCCGACAGCTGTGCTTTCGCCACTACACGGTCTGTCGCTCGCTCCGGCATCTGGACGACGGCGTCAAGTCGGCGACCGTGGTCATTCCGGCGCGAAACGAGCAGGGCAACATCGAGCCCGCGATCCGGCGGCTTCCGCGGTTCACCGACGACCTCGAGATCATCTTCGTGGAAGGCCATTCGCGCGACGGCACCTGGGAGGAGATCCAGCGGGTGAAGGCCGCGTATCCTCAGCTCGACATCAAGGCGGTGCAGCAGAAGGGCAAGGGCAAGGCCGATGCGGTGTTCACTGCGTTCGATCTGGCGCGCGGCGACGTCCTGTTCATCCTCGACGCCGACCTGACGGTGCCGCCGGAGCAGTTGCCGAAATTCTGGCTGGCGCTGCGCTCCGGCAAGGGCGAGTTCATCAACGGCTCCCGCCTGGTCTATCCGATGGAAACCGACGCCATGCGGGCGCTCAACCTGGTCGCCAACAAGGCCTTCTCGCTGATATTCACCTGGCTCCTGTCGCAGCGCTTCACCGACACGCTGTGCGGAACCAAGGTCCTGCGCCGCGCCGACTATGTGCGGCTGAAGGCCGGCCGCGCCTATTTCGGCGACTTCGATCCGTTCGGCGATTTCGACCTCATCTTCGGCGCCTCGAAGCTCGGGCTGAAAGTCGCCGAGCTTCCCATTCGCTATGCCAGCCGCACCTATGGCGAGACCCAGATCTCCCGCTTTCGCCATGGGGTGATACTCTTGCGGATGGTGCTGTTCGCGTTCTTGCGCATCAAGGCGCTGTGACCTGTGCCCACTTGAATGCACGCAACTGAGGCCGATGTAGAGCGATGAACGAGGCGCTCAAGGATTATCTAAGCCGTTTCGGGAACGCAAACCGATCCTGCGTTTACTGTCTATGACGATTTCTACCGACGCGTCGCAGCTCGCGTGCAGATCAGACATTCACGCTTGAGATTCGGTTGCGGCATCGGTAACCTCAAGCAGTGACTTCGAAACGTGGTAACAACGATAGTCCAGTTCGCGCCTTGGCTTGATTGTTGCGTAGCCTGACGCACCAGTACCTTCCATTCCAGGGAGGCGTCAGCGACCAACATCGTTATCGTCGATGTTTTGCATCACATAGAATTTCCGGCCATTTTTTTCCGAGAAACCGAGCGTGTATTGCGCCCCGGTGGTCGCCTCATAATGGTGGAGCCGGCCATCACGTGGGGAAGCACACTATTTTATCGGCTGCTGCATTGAAGAGCCAGTTCGGACTTCCGCCGACCCCCTTACGGAAGGCAGACCCGACCCTGATCGAAACCCCTCGATGCAAATCAGGCTATCCCAACCCTCATCGCAACCCGCGATCGCGACCGGTTTCATAAGCAATTTCCCGAGAATTGAGAGATCGACCCGAATCCACTGGTTCTCATTTGTCGTTTATCCTCTTCAGCGGTGGCTTTGAAGCTTGGAGCTTGGTTCCTTCAAAGGTTTGCCGAGGCAATGCTCGCAATCGAGCGACGCGTAGAAACATATTTTTGGCCCGCTTGTTTGCCTTCCGAATGATGCTGATTATTGAAAGAACAGAAACCACATCCACGTTCAACACATAGGGCTGAGATCGAAGCCGGGACACCCAAATTGAAGTCGGAGGGCCCGCGTAGCCAATAGCTTGCCTGACGCTCGCTTTGTCTCTAAGACACAGGCGCGGCTTGTTTGGTGGATTTGGTACCCTCGGAGCTCGGACAAACACGTCAATGCTCGACGAATCGAAAGATCTGCCTTGGCGCGCGCGGTTCAAGTACCGGTGGTCGCGGCGCGCAGTTTCGCGAGACTAGGACCGGTAACGACGGTGCGCCGTCGCGGGGTGGCTTGGACACTGGACCTGCGCGAGGGCATCGATTTCTCGATCTGGCTGCTCGGGGCCTTCGAGCTTTCCACCGTACGAGCCTACCAGCGGATTTTGCGGCCAGGCGCCATCGTGCTCGATATCGGCGCCAACATCGGGGCTCACACGTTGCATCTGGCGCGCGCGGTGGGCACCGAGGGGAAGGTCTGGGCCATCGAGCCCACCGACTACGCGATGGGCAAGCTCAAAACCAACATAGCACTTAATCCGGAGCTCGCGCCCAGGATCGTGGGCTGCCAGCTGCATGCTGGTCGACCGGGCTGACGGCTACCTGGTGCCACCGCTCTATTCGAGCTGGCCGCTCACTGGCGAGACGGATCTCAACGAGCGGCACGGCGGTCGCCTTATGTCGACCAACAGCGCCCGCGCCGTGCAACTTGATTCTCTTGTTCGTGAATTCGAGATCGAGCGCATTGACTTCATCAAGCTCGATATCGACGGGTACGAGTGTGCCATGCTGCGCGGTGCGCGCACGACACTCACGAACTTGCGCCCGGTCATCTTGATTGAGCTCGCCCCGTCTGAACTCGACCAACATGGCAGCAACATCGAAGAGCTGGTCGATCTGCTCGCCGCCGCTGGATACGCGCTGTACGACATCGCGTCTCGTTCTCCGCTACCGATGGATGCGGAACGGCATTCGCACCCTCATTCCGCACGGCGCTAGCCTCAATGCTGTCGCCCGACCGCGAGAAGGCGCCTAACTCTGCCAGCATTTGGTGAATATCTGGAGTGAATGTGAGAAGTTGCATGGCTGAAGCGACCACCCCGCCGCTCCTCTACACCCGTCTGTCCAGCCGCGCCAAGCTCTTGTTATTTGGAGGTTTTGCAATCTTCTTCCTCTGTATCAGAATTCCGGAATTTGCCGCTCAGTGGGACGGGCAGGACGGCAACGGCCAACTTTCCGCAATGCTAATGGGATTATCGTCCGCCAATGAGATGATTTTCTCCCGCATTGACGGCCAGGACCACAATATAGTCGGATTTGCACATCCTTTGCCGCCATATTTGTTGATCTGGCTTATCGGAAAGGTCGTCGGACTTGTCGTTCCGCTCGCCAACCTTCACGGCCAAACGCTGATCTTCGCGCTCAAGGCCACCGTAACGGTGCTTCAGCTCTGCCATTTTTCTCGCGTTGCTCTCTCCTTGCGCTTCGTTACGCGCGCAGCCTTACTGCCGTCGCATGGATCTGGGTGATGGCCGCAACCCCCGTCGCTCTATACAGCAGCAACGAGGTTCAACCAGACAGTTCGACGGGGCTGCTCTTCATAGCCTTGTTCTTCTTGGCCGCGGTGATCGCTCAATCGGACGCCACCGGTCGTATTGCCAGAACGCTATGTCTGGTTGCCGGCGGATTTGCGGCCGGTCTGGGCAAAAACGAATGGAGCTTTTGCCTAGCCGCTGCGCTCGTTTTCACGGTCTTGGCTCATCCGCTGTTTAGCTTTATTCTCTATCGATGGACGGCAATCGTGGCGAAGGACCCGAGCGACGCAGTGCTCGTTCTGCTTGCCGCATCGATTGGACTGGTTGCCGGCAATGTCGCGAATTACCTGGTCAATCAATCCGACTACCTCGCAGGCTGGCAGCTGCTGCGTGGCCTGATGTTCACGGCCAGTGTTCTGTCCGGGGACACCGGAACCTGGTGGGGTTATTTCATCGAGAAACTGCCCTATATCTTCTTTCATTTCGTCGTCGACGTAGCAATTCTGATCCAGTTCCTGCGGCGGCCTCAAATATATTCGGCGATCCTCCTGTTGGCGGCTGCTTTCGCTAATACTCTCTTTTTCAGCTATGTGATCAGCTCATGGGGCTCCTTTCCGCGCTACTTCGCTCCCGCTTTTATCGGGATGGGAATCTGCTTCCTGATGGTCGTGATGCGGCTGCCAGCCCAGGACAGTAGGAACTGGACGGTGGCCGCGACGATCATACTGGTGGCACTGCAATCGTTGTACTATCAGTGGACGACCCCATATTGGCAACTATGGCGGGGCAATGCCGACATCGCGGCGTGGATCGCCAAATACGGGAACGATCCGGGACACTGCGTGCTGGTGGTCGATTACTCCTTTGTCTTCGACCGACCGAATATCGACTTTGTCCATGCGCCATATGGCGGGGACACGATAGATCGGTATTTGGCGAGTATCGGCCGCTCAGCTCTGTCCTCATTGGTAAAATTCGCGCGGCAGCAACGTCTCGCCGCACAGCCTATCGATGCTGCTAGTCAGTAGCGGCACCGCTCGATGTAGACCGTCACCACGTCTTCCAGGGCGCGTTGCCATCGGCCCACAATTCCTCGAGCTCGCGCTTGTCGCGCAACGTATCCATCGGCTTCCAAAATCCGGTGTGCTGATACGCCATCAATTCGCGCTCCTGCGCCAATCGCTCCAACGGGGTGCGCTCCCAGCTGGTCGCATCGCCTTCGATATAGTCGAAGACCGACGGCTCGCAGACGAAAAAGCCGCCATTGATCCAACCGACCTCGTTGTCGGGCTTTTCCCGGAAGCTTTGCACATTGCCGCCGTCCGCCAGCGCGAGCACTCCGAACCGGCCGGGCGCCGGCACCGCGGTCACCGTTGCCTTGCGCCCGTGCTGGCGGTGGAAACGCACGATCTCGCCGACATCGAGGCGCGCGACGCCATCGCCGTAGGTGAGGCAGAAAGTCTCGCCGGCGACATAGGGCGCGATCCGCTTGATGCGGCCGCCGGTGAGCGTCTCCAGGCCGGTGTCGACCAGGGTCACCTTCCATTTCTCGCTGGGCTGACCCAGGAACTCGACGCTGTGGCGATCGAGATTGACCATGATGTCGTAGTTCTCGGTGAAGTAATTGACGAAGTAGCTCTTGATCAATTGCCCCTTGTAACCGCAACAAATGATGAAATCGCTGTATCCGCTGGCCTCGAAGATCTTCATCACATGCCAAAGGATCGGCTTGCCGCCGATCTCGATCAGCGGCTTGGGGCGCAACTCGGTTTCCTCGGAGAGCCGGGTACCGAATCCGCCTGCGAGTATGACGACCTTCAAAGGCAATTCCTCCACTGTGGGTCGAGAATGGCGCGCACGCTTTTACTACACCGAAGCCGGCTGGCTCGCGGTCAGAATGGCCACCGCAGCGCGGATTCCAGCTTCGAGGTCGTGCTTGGGACGCCAGCCGAGCTCGCGGCACATCCGCTCGCCATCGCCGACCAGATAAGGCTCGTCATCCGCACGCATCGGCAATTCTCCGAAGCCCAGCAGCTCGGGGCGCTCCCCCATGGCCTGGCCAACCAACGCGGCGAAGGCCCGCACCGAATTTCCGACACCGGTGCACACGTTCCAGGTCGCGGTCGATGGTCGCGCCGGGGACGCCATATCGTCGGCGGCCTTGATGCAGGCGTCGACGATGTCGTCCACATAGATGAAATCGCGGATTTGCGCACCGTCGGAGAGGGCGACCCGCTCTCTCCGCGCGAGCCCCGCCACCAGGCTCGGCAACAGCCGGTGCGGCGCCTCCCCCTCTCCGTAGACCTTGAAAAATCGCAGCAGTCGCAGCCTCACGCCGAGACTCTCGGCCAGCGCGCTCACGAGAATTCCGCCGGCCGCCTTCGAGGCCCCGTAGATCTTGCCCATCTCCAAAGGAGACTGCTCGGTCAAGCGGCTGCGGTCGGCCGGCCTTTGATACTCCGAGAAGGTGCCCGCCATCACCAGTCGCGCCGCGCGCTCCTTGCAGAGATGCACGAACAGAGCCGGAAGGTCGACATTGATCCGCAGCATCAGGCAAGGGTCGCGATCGGTCGGACGCACCCCGTAAGTGGCAAGATGAAAGGCGACGTCGAAGGATTGCGAGGCCAGCGCGGCGCGCAGCCCCGCCTCGTTCCAGTCGGTGCACTCAATGCAGGTCACCCGACCGCGCCACTGCTCCGGGACCAGGCTCCCGGGACGCGTGAGGGCGACGACCTGCGTGTTGGCGTCGAGCAGCGCGGTGACGAGATGGCGGCCGATGAACCCGCTTGCGCCCGTGACCAGCGCACACTGGCCGCTCATGAGAAATTTCCGGAGCTATGATTGCTTGTTTCGAGCGAGAGCCGGCGTTCCTGTGACACTCGCTGTCGATAGTGGTTGATCTGCGCCGCGGTCAGCTCCTCGGCGGCGGAAGGGTGGGCGTAGAATTCGCGGTACCATTGCGCGGTCAGCGCTACGGCATCGGCAAAGTCCAAAGCGGGTTCCCAGCCGAGCCGGCTGCGCGCCTTCGTGCTGTCGAGATGCAGGAAATGCGTTTCCGGAAAGCTCCCCTTGGCGTAGTTGATCTGCGGCCGCTTCCAGGCTTTTCCCAGACCTTCCACCAGCTCCTGAACTGGCACGGCATCACTGTCGCGCGGCCCGAAGTTCCAAGCGCCCGCGCAGGCTGCGTCGCCTTCGAGGAGCCGGCTCGCCAGCACGAGATAGCCGTGCACCAGGGCGAGAACGTGCTGCCATGGCCGCACCGCATCCGGGTTGCGCAGCGTCAGTGGCCCGCGCGCCACCACCGCCCGCACGAAATCGGGCACGATCCGGTCGCGCGACCAGTCGCCGCCGCCGATGATGTTGCCGCCGCGCGCCGTCGCGATCAGCACCTTGTTGCCGCGCCCCGCCATGGTGTCGCGATAGCACGCGGCGACCAGCTCGGCCGCCGCTTTGGAGGCCGCATAAGGATCCCGCCCCCCGAGCTGGTCGCCTTCGCGATGACCCTCTAGCCGCTCGTGGTCCGCATAGACCTTGTCGGTGGTCACGCACACCACCGCCCTGACACCCGGCTGCAGCCGCGCCGCCTCCAGGACATGCGCGGTCCCGATCACGTTGGTGGCAAAGGTTTCCAGCGGGTCTGCGAACCCGCGCGACACCAATGGCTGCGCGGCGAGGTGGAAAACGACGCTGGGCCGCGCCGCCTCCATCGCTTCCCGCACCGTCGCAAAATCGCGGATGTCGCCCAGCCTGGAGCTCAACCGGTCGCCGATGCGCGCACATGAAAACAAGCTCGGCTCGCAATCGGGCGGCAATGCGAGGCCCGTGACCTCGCAGCCGACCGCTCGCAGCCAAAGCGCCAGCCACCCCCCGGTGAACCCGGTATGGCCGGTCACCAGGACGCGTTGCTTGCCTATCGTAGCCTCAAACTGAGAATGATCAGTATTTGCGGTTTGCATTGCCGTATCAACCGAGCTGCCCAATGCCCTGGGCCAATATAGGCTTGCGGAACATCATGCGGCTCTTTCTTCGATCTTAAGATCGACAGTCAAGCGATCGCGGGGAGGGGTCGCGAGCGCGCGAGGGCCCGTCCTACATGACTAGCGATCAGAGTTCGCAAGGACCTCGTCGCGATCCGGCACCGCTCAGCCGCTGAGGCGCGACCAAATCCACCGCGGTGCCGCGCAGGATCGCCTCGTACCGTGGTGCGATCGATTCCCAGGTGAACTCGCGGCGCCAACGCTCATTGCCGGTTCGGCCGAGACGCATCCTCAAGTCCCGGTCTTCCAGCAGGCGCTCCATCTCGCGTGCGAAGACCGTGGGCTCGACGCGCGTATAGCCCCGGGCGTCGGTTTCGGCCGGGCAGATCACTCCGCCTCCAGTCCAAGTCGCGATCTCCTCGGCATTGCCCACCGGAACGGAAAGAGAAGGGCGTGCCGGCCGCAGCGGCCTCGAATAGAACCAGCGGAGAATATTCGACAAGCGATGCAAAGACGAACAGATCAGACGTCAGATAGGCCTCCACGAGATCCGGCCGCGGCAGGTTGGTGCGCAGGATACGCTTGCCTTTCTGTGCATTGGCCCGCCTGATCCAGTCTTCGGTTTCGTGCGCCAGACGGCGCCGCTCCAGCCTGCGCTTGAGCAGCGAGCGGAGCCCGGAATATCCCTCGCGCCGAAGCACCTGGTAGCCACGCCGAAGGGCAACGCCAACTCGCGCAGCAAGCTGCCAAAGCGACGCCGGCCGCACATGCTTGGAGGTGGCGGGCCGTTCCGCCGCCGAACGAGCCAAGGAAGAAGAAGAGGCCGCCCAATCGCCGTTCAGTATCAATGTTGCGCGCCTGCCTCCCGTGTCCAGCCGGGCAAACGCTTCGGCCACTTGCCGGTGCCCCTTGGCATAAACCGGGCTGCCCACCGTGAGAAACACGAATTCGTCGGGCGAAATGTCCAGTCGATCCCGAAAATCCGGTTCCGGCCGCTTGTCGAATTCAAGCTCGCTCGCACCGTTGGGCGGCGCGGAGAGATTATCGAGACCCTCCGCGCGCGCGAAGTCGACGTCCCGATAGCTTTGAGCATAGAAGATCAGGTGATCGAGCTTGCGCAGCGCCTGCGGCATTTGCGCGAAATAGTGCGCATAGGCGGGCTCGTACAGGCTGGAGAAACCGCAGGGAATAAACACCTTGCGCGCCGCGATCCGGTCGAGAACCGGCCACAGCGCGTCGAACGTCCACTGCTGGGCGGCCTTTATCAGGATGGCATCGGCGCCGAAAGCGAGCACGAAATCGCGGTACCGATCGACCTCGCCCTTCATGCCGAGCGCGAGATTGCCGCCCACCTCGAAATCTTGAATATGGACGCCACGGTGCGACTTCGACGTTCGCTCCGCGACACGGCTGGTCGCGACGGTAACGTGGTGCCCAGCCAGGACCATCCGCTCGGCGATCTGACGCATAACTTCAGCCACGCCACCGCCGCTTGGAAAATAGTGCTCGCAGCAGAACAGCAAGCGCATTTGCGGTCCTTCAATTCAACCGGCCTTCGTACCGCGCCGCCGTCGGACGAGATCCCGCAGCGCTTCGAATTTGGCCGGCGGCAAAGTCGCCTGAAGAACCGTGAACACCAAGGCGCGCGGATGCGACATCAGACGAAAACATGTCCGCATCAGACGAAACCATGTCCGCGCCAGCCGAAATAGTCGCAGCGCCCCCCAGCATTTGGCCAGCGCCGCCCGTACGCCGCATCCGCAGCCCATCTGTGAATACCCGCGAACTAGCCGCGAACATCGGGCAAAAGAAGTCCCGAGGGCCCGAGAACAGCTCGCGCCCCAGCCGACTATCGCAATACCGGAGCATGACGTAGAAACTCAGGGGGTTGGTCAGCGGAGAAGAAAACATGCGATTTCTCTCGCCTTGCCGCGGCGTTCCAAGCGTCTCGTCTGTACTTCGCACGCACGCTCTCCGGAAATCCGTCCTTCCCGTACCACCGGTCGAGAATCAGGAGGTCCTGGAGCAGGAACAGCTCGGCTCTCCGCGCACGCTGTCGGCGTTGCGCGCTCCTTTCATGCACCCTGATGGCGACCAAGCGTTCCGGCGCGAAATCAATCTCGGAGACGGCCGCGAGCCTGATCCAGAGATCCCAGTCCTCGCCGAAGTACAACCGCTCGTCGAACCCCCCAACGAGATCGAGAAAGCTCCGGCGCACGAGGACCGCGGACCCCGACCCCGACACGATGTTGCCTTGGGCCAGGAGCGCCGAGAAGATGTTTCCACGCTGGCGCGGCTCCAAGATCGGATGATCGGTGACCGGCCGGCCCTCGTCATCGATGAGACGATAGGCACAGTGCACGAAACCCAGGCGCGGCCGGTCCTCGGCGAAGAGCGCCATCTGGCGCTCAAGCTTCGCCGGATCCCACACGTCATCGGCGTCCAGAAAGGCGACAAAGGACGCCCGGCTGGCCCGCAGACCCAGATTGCGCGCATGCGACACGCCGCAAGGCTCGCTGCGGATGATCTGGAGACTGGCCAGCGCCGCGCATATTCGGCGAGAACCTGCGGGGTCGCATCGGTCGATCCGTCGTCCACGACGATGATGGCCTGCGGCGCGTGGGTCTGCCCGGTCACGCTGTCGAGACATGCTGGTAGAAACCGTGCGCCGTTCCGGACCGGAATGACGACGTCGACGTCGCGCGACGGCATCGACTTACCTGCGTCTTGTCGTAGGATTTGAGCGGATGAAGTCCTTCAAGGCCTGCGAGCGTGTCGGGCCCAGGGCCGATTTCAAATTCTCGACTACGAAATGCCGCAGGCGACACCACAACGAGGTCAGCCTCGCTTTGAGTATCGCGGTGAAGAAATCAGCCGGACCGGAGAACAGCTCGCACCCGAACCGGCTGGGGCCACGCTTGATCTGCCGAAAGAGACTGAATTGTCGCAGCAACTGCAATGCCGGCTCTCGCTTGGCCTTGAGGATCGCCAGATGCACCACCGTCCGGCGATACTCACCGCGCAGCTCGGGAGGAAATGTCGGCTTTCCGTACCATCGATCGAGTATCAGCAGCGTCTGCTGTAGGAACCGCTCCTCCTTTTGCGATAGGTCGGCGCGCTGTGTGCTCCGCTCGTGCAGGCGTATGCCGACCAGAGCATCGGCTACGAAATCGAATTCGGCGATCTCGGCCAGCCTGAGCCAGAGGTCCCAATCCTCGCCGAAGGTCAGCCTTTCATCGAATCCGCCTGTGCGCTCCAGCAGCTCGCGGCGCACCACCACCGCGGAGCCGGATCCGGAAACGATGTTTCCCTCGGCCAGGAGGTCGTGCAGCACATCGCGCCGCGGGCGCGGCTCGACGATATGGCGGCCTTCGAGCCGCTGTCCGGTCTCGTCGATATGATAATAGGAGCAGTGGACTAGGCCGACGCGCGACGGCAGGCTCGAAAACAGCCGCATTTGCCGCTCGAGCTTGTCCGGCTCCCAGACATCGTCGCTGTCGATGAAGGCCACGAACGGAGCCTGGCAATTTGCGATCCCGGTATTGCGCGCATGCGACACGCCGCGCTTGCCGGTTCGAACCAGCCGCAACGCCGGCCACCGCGCCATACGGCTTTCCACAATCGCCGCCGTTCCGTCCGTCGAGCCGTCATCGACCACGACAACGGTTTGTGGAGTTCGGCTCTGGGCCCGGACGCTGTCGAGGCAGGCCGTGATGAAGCGCGCCCCGTCGCGAACCGGAACGACCACGTCGACAGCGCAATCGTCCGCCGAATTCATTGCGAGACGACCGCGCGACCGAAGTAGCGGCGCACCAGCCCGGCGACCGGTCGCAAAAGGTGGAGACCCGTGCGCTGCAGAAAATATTCGTAGCGCAAGCCTCGCATTCTGGCCGAGGCCCGTTCGGCCACATCGGAGTACGGTATTCCGGCACGGATGCGGGCTCCGGCCTCTGCTACCGCTCGGCACATCTCCTCGATATCAGGCTTGCGCGACATCATCCGGTACGCCTTGTGAGTCAGCGCCGCTGCGTCGCGGTGGCATTGCTCTGGAGTCGTGCACCCCGTCGCATGTGCCAGGTTCTCCGACGAGATCAATACGAGCTTCTCCCGGAATGGGTTCGGTCCGGACCGCGACAAGCTGCTGGGCACCTCGCGGTAGACCGTCAATCGCTCCGGCAAGTTGGCGACTTGGTAATGGCGCGCCAGTCGCGACCACAGCTCGTAATCTTCAGGCGGCTGGCGCGACCGATCTGTCGAGTAGCCGCCGACCGCATCGAGCGCCGACTTGCGCAGCATGCATCGAGCTGTGGACAAACGGATTGTCGAACAGGAGCTCGAACTGCAGCGCGGCATTGTCGGTCGGATGATCGTGCGCGCGCCCGGTCTTGCGATCCTCCACCCAGATCTCGGCGCGCGTCCCAACCAGCGCATGATCCGGATGGGCCTCCAGGAACGCGACCTGCTTCTCCAGCCGGGTCGGCTTGGCCCAGTCGTCGTGATCCTGGCGGGCGATGTAGCTGCCACGGGCCAGCGCAATGCCGCGATTGAGCGCCGCCGCAAGCCCCATATCGTCCTGGTGCACGACCCGCACGCGCGGATCGCAAAGAGCGTCCAGCACGGCCGCGGTGCCATCGGTCGAGCCGTTGTCGATTGCGATCAGCTCGAAGTCCGAAAAAGTCTGCGTCAGGATCGTGTCGATGGCCCCCGGTAGATCCGTGGCTCCGTTGTGAACGGAGAGAACCACGCTAACCAGTGGAGGCGTCGTCATCTCAGCGTACCGACACAGCGCGATCGCCCGCGGTGTTCAAGGTATCGGGCCTGCGCGCCCGAACCGGGCGCCAACGTAGCGGCCGTACAGGGACGTCAGCTTTCGCTTGAGCCGCCGCCGCGCGAGAACGACATTCCGCGCCAGGCCGGGACGCCTGGGCGGATTACAATTTTCGCAATAGAGATCAAAGGCATGGCGGAGATCCTCGATCCGCTGCTTGACCCTCATCGGCAGATCCGAATCGGGCGCAGAGGCGTGGATGCGGTTGCCCGCGTCCCGAACCGTCCGGCACATGCTCGCGATATCGGGATTGGCGGACACCTTGGCGAAGCCGTGGCGGCTGAGCGCCGCAATGTCCCGGTGATCGCGGCTTGGCTCGTCTGCCCCGACCGCGGCGGCGATATTCTCGGCAGAGATCGCGACGATATTGTCGATAAAGCGTGGCGGGCGCGCCCGCGACATGCTGTTGGGCACTTCACGGTAGATCGTCAGCCGCTCCGGGAGGTTGGCTACCTTGTAGCGGCGCGCGATGCGCGACCACAATTCGTAGTCCTCGGGCGGTTGCCGCGCTGGGTCGGTAGCGTAGTGACCGACCGCATCGAGCGCCGATTTGCGCAGCAGCATGGAGCTGTGGACGAACGGGCTGTCGAACAGAAGCTCGAACTGCAGCGCGGCATTGTCGGTCGGATGATCGTGCACCCGGCTTGTCTTTTGACCTCCTACCCAAATCTCGGCCCGGGTACCGACCATGGCGCAATCCGGATGCGCCTCCAGGAAAGCCACCTGCTTCTCCAACCTGGTCGGCATCGCCCAGTCGTCGTGATCCTGTCTGGCGACATATCGGCCGCGGGCCAGCGCAATGCCGCGATTAAGAGCCGGCGAAATCCCCGCATTGTCCTGATGGATTGCCCGCACGCGCGGGTCGCGAATACCGTCCAGGACGGCTGCGGTCCGATCGCTCGATCCGTCATCGACGACGATCAATTCAAAATCGGCGAAGGTCTGCGTCAGAATTGACTCGACGGCCAAGGGCAGATCGGCCGCGCCGTTGTAAACGGCCAGGACCACGCTCACCTGCGGCGACGTCATAGGCCTGCCGCCGCGCTCATGATCGATCGCCTGCCATCTCCGACATGCCGGACAACCATTCATTCATGACCGCACCGCGTCACGTAAAGAATTGCGGCCTATCAGCCGGAAAGTCCGGCCAGCCAAATCCCGCGCATGCGACGGTATGCCGTAGTAAAGCACGGCAATGAAACGAGAGAGGGCAATATCGCTTATCTCCGACCAAGCGCCTGGCCGCATGGTCCCGGCGAGCGCATAGCATTTTAGAGCGGAGCGCACCCGCCCGCTTTCCAGATGGCAGCTGGCGGCCGCCACCATGGTGCTAACCCCGCTTTGAGGCATCTCGGCGCGGATTTCGGGTTGGCGCAGAAGTCGATAGGCTTGCTCCAGGAAAATCGCCGTCGACGCGCCGGCGCCGCTCGCCATCGCCGCGTCGACGATGTCGAGTGCCGCCGCCGCCTTTTCCGCCGGCTTGAGCGCGAACCTGTCGAGATCCGACAGCGTCAACCGCGTCAGGCCTTGCGTCGGATCGGCCATGCCGGCGCGGCGGGCTTGCGCGGCCAATTGCGCCACCTTGGTCGCCAACACCTGCTCGGCCGCATGGCGCGCGGACGCTTTTGCGGGATGCTGCCGATAGAGCAACAGCCGGTCGGGAAGGTTCGCGAGGTCCCGGATTTCCGAGAGTCGCAGCCACAGATCGTAGTCTTCTGCGTGCCGATAGGCCGCCCGATACCCGCCCAACGCCGCAATGTCGGCTCTCCGCATCATGACCGCCGGATGGGCAAGCGCACTGCCGACCTGGATGAGGAATCGGGAGACGTCCGCGGGGAGCAGCGGATAGTCAACGTCGCGGATCGTGCTTCCCTCTTCGTCGACCAGCGTGATGGCCGAGCCCACCACTGCGACATCGGGATGATCGTCGAGAAATGCCGTTTGCCGGGCCAAGCGCGACGGAAGCGCCACGTCATCCGCATCCATCCGTGCAATATATTCGCCCTGCGCCAATGCGAGTGCCCGATTAAGGGTCGTCACGATGCCCGCATTCGTTTGTCTGATCACACGGATACGATCGTCAGAGCCGGCAAGCTGCGCAAGGAGGCAAGCCGACTGGTCGGTCGAGCCGTCGTCGATCGCGATAAGCTCGAAGTCACGAAACGTCTGCTTGCGGATGCTCTCGACGGCGGCCGCGAGAAATCGACCGCCGTTGAATACCGGCATGAGCACGCTCACGCGAGGCACTGGTGTCGTCCGGCTCTCCATCGTATCCGACGCGTGCATTCAGCCCCGACTTCGCGTGGCGCCGGAATGCTCCGCCTGAGCATCGATAACCGATGTGATCAGAGCGCCCGCCTCCCGTCGTTGAATTCGCTGAAGACGATCGTGCTGCCGAGCCGCTCGAAGTCGAGCTCGATCCGTCGAAGTTCCGAGAGCGACCGGCAGATCGCCTCATGACGGTCGGGCGGCGCGCTCAGGAGCATGAAGCCGCCGCCGCCCGCCCCGAGAATCTTCCCGCCCGTCGCACCTGCCGCACGGGCGCGGCCGTACCACCCGTCGATGGTTTCAGAGCTGATCCCGTTGGCCAGGCTGCGCTTGAGGAGCCAGGCTTCGTGCAGGGCCTCGCCGAAACTCGCCGAATTCCCGTTCTCAAGCTCGCGCTTGAGATCTTCCACCAGCACCAGCATCTGCTTGAGCGAGCTCTGCTGGGAGACGCCGCTATCGACGTTGCTGCGCTGCGATTGCAAGATGGTGGAGGCCTGTCGCCCGATGCCCGTATAGAACGTGATCAGCGAGCGCTGGATCTCCTCCGCCAGCGCTCGCATATGCGTGAGCGGCAGGACCTCCACCGTATCGTCGGGATTGAACCGGATGTAGTTGAGGCCGCCGAGCGCGCTCGCATATTGATCCTGCTTGCCGATCGGCTCGCCTAAAGTATCGATCTCGATCTCGCAGGCTTCGGCGCCAAGCCGCCGGCGCTCCACGTAGCGGCCCCCATAGGCGTGCAGCGCGTTGAGCAAACCGACGCAGAAGGCGCTCGAGGAGCCGAGCCCGGTGCCGTGCGAGGGGACGTCGGCGATGGAGGTGATCTCGATGCCGCCGCCGATGCCGAGCTGCCGCAGCACGGCACGGACGATCGGATGCGCGACCTCGTCGGCGCAGGAGACATCCTCGGTGCGCGAATAGCTGACCCTCACCCGGTCGTCGAACTTCGCGTTGACCGTGACATAGACATAGCGATTGATCGACGTGCTGATGACAGCGCCGCCGTAGCGGCGGTAGAACACCGCCATATCGGTCCCGCCGCCGACGAAGCTCACGCGCAGCGGAGTGCGGCTGATGATCATGCGATCGGTCTTCGCGCGCGCGCAAGATTCCGCACCCGCGCGAACCAGGCGGCCGGCAGCACCCGCTGCAATCCCAGAAAAGCCGCGTGGCGCGCTCTCGCCTTCAGGCTGATGCGAGGTGTTTCGGCCGGAGGATCATTCGCTCGCGGCGGCGCGAGCGCTGCGGCGGGATCGGTCGTTTCCGCGGGAGCGGTCGCCGCCGGAGAGTCGGCGGTCGGCCCGGCACCGATCACGTCGCGCACGATCGCCTCGCGCTCGCCGGCCGCAAGATCGAAACGATCCAGATCGTCGAGCGAGAGGGACGACTGCCCCTCGAACGGATCGCCTTGCCCGGAGCGGCGCGCCTTGGCGCACAGCTTGGCCACATGGGTGGCCAGCCGCTGCGCGGTCGCATGCCGCAACGAGCCCTTGGTGGCGTGGTGACGATAGCGCAACAACCGGTCGGGCAGATTTGCCAGCGAATAGCGTTCCGCCACCCGCAGCCAGAGATCGTAGTCCTCGCCGTGCTGGAACAGGGTTCGGTAGCCGCCGAGCGCGAGCAGCGCCTGGCGTCGCGCCATCACGGTGGGATGGGCGAGCGCGCATCCGGTCTCGACGAGGAAGCGGTCGATGTCGGCGGGCGCCAGCGGATAGTCGATATCGCGCACCATCGCCCCGGTGGCGTCGATCAACGTGATCGTCGAGCCGACGACTGCGATGTCCGGATGCGCCCGCAAATACTCGACTTGCCGAGCGAAACGATGCGGCAACGAGACGTCGTCCGAATCCATGCGTGCGATGAACTCCCCGCGCGCCCGGGAGAGCCCGAGATTGAGGGCGTCGACCAGACCCCGACTGGTCCCGTCCACGACACGAAACCCGCGCATCCCGCTGCGCTGCCTCCGCGAGACGCTGGCGGGACATATCGATCGGTCGACGCGTCACAGACGGCGATGAGCTCGAAATCGTCGAACGTCTGCCCGAGAATGCTGTCGACGGCCTCGGCCAAGTAGGGCTCGCCATTGTAGACCGGAAGAACGACGCTGATCGTCGGGAGCGGACTGCCGATCGGCCGCGGCTCGTGATCTGCAGCCATTGGATTGCTCGTCGCCGCCATGCTGTTGAAGGTACTCACATCCGCACCCAATTCAGCGGGAACAGATCGCGGGTGTCATTGCGCGGACTGGAGAACCACTGCTTTGGTGCAACGACGATCTTTTCCGGCGAAGGGTTGAGCCACGCCCCCCACCAGCTGAACGAGCTGTTGGCGATGATGTGATGGCGGCAGCGCGACATCAGCTGCATGTCACGATAGCCGCAGTCGGGCGGGTTGGCCTCGACGAATGTCGTGGGCACCGCGAACTGCAGATTGGCGCGGGTCCATTCCTGGTCGTCGGAGAACACGAAGAGGTGGGGGGTCCCTGCCCTGCCGGTGACGTAATCGACGGCGTGGCGGTAGTAATCCAGGGAGCAGGTTCCGTGAAATCGATTGGTGGCCGCATCGCTGACATAGTCGCCGCGGCGCACGTGCAACGAGACGGCATTTGCGGCATCGATCGCCGCGGCAAGCGCGGCATTCTCCCGCTCCATCGCGGCCTTGGGCGTGAACTCCTGCCGAAGCTGGCCCGCGATGTCGGAGAAGTACATCTCGCTCTGCCAATATCCGTCGAGATAAACCGGCGGGCGCAAAGCGAGCACGGCCGGATCGAACTCAAAGTGCCGCTCGCGACAGATCGGCCACGCGCCCTGCGGTCCACCGATGCGCAACCAGCGCAGCACGCGGTCGCGCCGCGAATGTCCGGGCTTGCCGGCGCCGTGGAACCGGGCAAGATCGGCATCGCTCGCCACGCTCCCCTGGATCGAGAATGAATCCAGCTCATAGCGCCGTCTGGTATGGGCCCCGATCACGGCGAACCCGGTGACGTCGAGCTTCAGTGCGGCTCGGCACCGCAACGCCAGCGCGCGGCCGGCCGCATACTGGAACATTTGATTGCCGAGACCGCCGATGAGGCGGGTGACGACGAGCCTCACGGACTTTCGGCTCTCAGGGTGGGTTAGTCGATCCAGCGCCATTGCGATTTCAAATTTCCGTCCCGGGGGACAAGCCTGAGCTGGGCAGCCCTGAGCGGATCAATTCCAAGAGATCGGAATGAGAACAGCGGATTGCCGAACTTGTAGAACGGCTGCACTTTGCCAAGATTGCACAGATACAGATACTCCCGAGCGAACTTGTCCTCTCGGACCAATTCAAGATTTTGCAGCGCAGCTTGAACGGGTGTCAGCGTCGAAATTGCCGCCTCGTAACCCGCATCGCGGTGCAAAAAGAAGGCATTAGTTCCGAGGAAGCAGACGAGGCGGTAGCCAAGGCTGGCTCCCACCTCTGCGTATCGGCCGATCGGCTGCCCGGGCCCTTTGCTGGCGATCTCCGCGGGAACTGGCCTGAGGTCGTCAGGCCGATGACAGGTGTGGGCCTCGACGCAGACCACCAGTGGCGGTTGCGGGAACTCAGCAAGCGACGAGAACACTTCGAAGTCGGCACCGTCAATATCTATCGATACAAAGTTGAAGCGCTCGAGAATTCCGGCGCGCGCGGCAATTTGCGCCAACGAATTCGTCCCGGTATCGACGAAAGACCGAACGCACACGGCCGGCGAGCCGGCCGGATAGGTCGCACAAAGTTGCTCGTATCTCTCAGGGTCGGGCTCGATCAATAGGCCGCGCCAGCCGGCTTCCATCAGCGCCCGCGTATTGGACAGGTAGATCCCGTCCCATGCGCCGAATTCGCAGCAGAGTCCGCTCCGGCAACCAATAAGATCGAAGATCCGCGAGACAATCCCCTCTTCGCCGGATTGGCTGTAGCCAACGCGCCGGAAATCGATCAGCCGCGTCATTGGGCAGACCTCCTGACAATGTAGCCTTCAACTGAGTTCAAGCACGACAGCCTCAGATCGAATGCCCGACCGGGCACTGCCGGCGCAACAACGCCAGATTCCAAAGCTGTTTCGTCTAGTCGAGAATGGCAGGGTGCGGGATCGGGACGATGAATTTTCCGCCCCACTCCCGGATGCCCGCGAGCTGAGCCATGATTTCCTCGCGCAGGTTCCACGGCAGGATGAGCACGTAGTCCGGCTTTTCCTCGAAAATCGCCTCGGGCGGTCGTATCGGTACGTGAGTTCCCGGCAACAGAAGGCCCTGCTTGTAGATATTCCGGTCCGCCGTGAAGGCGAGAAAATCCGTCCCGATACCGCAATAGTTCAACAAGGTGTTTCCCTTCGCCGGTGCTCCGTATCCGGCGATCCGCTTTCCGTCATTGATCAACCCGATGAGAAGCGTGAGCAGCGACCGCTTCAAGGCCCGAACCTTGGCACCGAAGGTCAGATAGATCTCCGCCTTGTCCAGTCCGGCGCCGATCTCCTCGCTTGCAAGCAAGCTCACGGATTCGCTCACTTGCTCATCCGATTCCAAGTGCCGGACATAGAGGCGCAACGAACCTCCATGTGTCCTCAGCCTATCCACATCAACGATACGGAGTCCATGTCTAGCAAACAACGGAACGAGCGCTGTATAAGACAAATAGGAATAGTGCTCATGATAGATTGTATCGAACTGACTTTTCCGGATCATTTCGAGAATGTGAGGAAACTCGAACGTCGCAATGCCGTCGGGCTTGAGCAGTATCTTGAAACCGGCGACGAAGTCATTTATATTCGGCACGTGTGCCAAAACATTGTTTGCGATAATCAAGTCCGCCGCTCCCCCTTGCGTGCGAAGTCGATTGGCGGTATCGGCCCCGAAAAATGCAATTTCCGTCTGCACCCGCCTCTCATGCCAGGCAGTCAGGGCGCAATTCATCGCGGGGTCAACACCGAGGCAAGGAATGCCGCGCCGCACGAGATATTGCAGGAGATAGCCGTCATTGCTGGCTACCTCGACTACACGTGAATGAGCCCCGAGCGCAAACCGCGGCACTGCCTGATCGACGAAGCTCCTCACGTGAGCGAGCCACGTATCCGAAAACGATGAAAAATACATATAATTACCGTGAAAGTGGGTGTCAGGGGCCTCATAATCCTCAAGCTGGACAAGCCAACACGCGTCGCAAACATGCGCTTTCAAGGGATAGACCTTTTCGCTCAGAGAAGCCCGTTCTGGCCTTATGAAGGCATTGGAAATCGGGGAAAGACCAAGATCGACCAAAACGTGCGTTAGGCGGTGACCACACGAACGACAAGACAGGCTTGTCGCTCTGCCGTCAAAATTCAGAGGCGGTTCACCGGCCACGCGATCGTACTGCTCTGGCTCTTGTACCGAGTTGTATTGCATTAAACCAACTTTCAGAATTATTTCGTCCTTTCAAACGAACAACTAGCTGCAGAAAATGCTTGCAAAGCATAGCCTTCACTAACCTACGAAGCTTGGCCTTTTCCTGCTCCGTGATGTCTATAGATCTGATGGCGTCGTCAATTTCGGCTTGCGCTTGGCGATGATACCCGGCGAGTGATGGGATCGATCTAATGTGCGACCTTAGACCCGCTTCGAGTGGCAGAAATCCGCCTACCTGCTCCCAGCGAGCTTGAACACAGATCAATTTGCGCGATCGCTTATGAAACCCGACCTCTGGAATAACTCGAAAATCGCCACGGTAAGCGAGGTGAAGTATCACCCCGATCTCGTTTAAGCTCGGTCCGAAAAATTCCGTAATCGGACTTCTGCCATCGTGCTTGATCAAGAACTCTCGTCTCATCACGCCATAGACGATGTTGCCGTAATTCCCTAGAAGGGCGCGCTTGACGCGGTCGAACGGACCTGAGTTGCGGAGATTTCGATGAAAAAAGTGTCCTTCAAAAAATAGCGGACACGGCCCGTCTTCCGATTCATACGCCACCTCCATAGTCACGACAGAGAGCAGACGTTCAGATTCCAAATGTACCCGAACGCAACGTTCGATAAAATCGTCGCACCACGCGTCATCATCCGCCGCCCACATAAAGAATACGCCTGATGATCTTGTGAGGACAAATTCGAAATTTGCTTTTGGGCCAAGGTTCAACGGCTGGCGAAAATACGAGACCCGCGAGTCGTTCGCGGCAGCCGCGCGCGCAACTTCCGAAACGGCCGGGTCGGGCGAAGCATTGTCAGAAACGATGATTTCAAGATTCTCATACGTTTGGTTCCGGATATTTGCAAGCGCAGCCGCCAACCCTTCCGGCCGGTTGAAGGTTGGTATGCCGACCGAGACTAGGGGGTTCATTTTCTTGCGCCAACCGTCAGTCAATAAAACGCCGAGCGGGGCTCGACTGAAACACACTTAAGATTGAGCGGCTTCCCGATCTACAGGTCGCCGGTGAAGCCGCCACCAACGCAAATGCATAATCAAAAACGTCAGTAGCCAATATCTCGTTCCACGCGCCGCCTGGGTCATTGTTTTCACGTATCCGCTGGCCTTGCGCCCAGGAGATTCGATCCAGGTTTCGTTTCCTACGACGATTTGGTCAGAATCCGTGTTAACCGTCTTGTGCAGGAGAACCTCGGCCGAAGTAAGGAGATCGTACCGGCAGATCAACGCAAATACCGTGCACATGTCCCCACCCCACACTTCTTCTTGCATCGGGCAGACTTTCAGCGCGTCCGCCAACGCAGACCGCCTGAATATCGAATAAATAAAATTCGCCTTGCCTTGAATTTCCGGCTCTTGCAGAAAATCCACAACTCGGCCCACGCGCGACGAGTGACCCCGGTCGAAGCGCGCAAACGATTCGTAGCGACGGCAGACTTGTCCTCGTAAATTGATATTATCCAGCGTGCAAAACCAGCCGCCGGCACCCTCATTTGCCTGCAGGGCAGAGACGCCGCGCTCGATGAACACCGGCTCCCAAAGATCATCATCCGACATCCACATGAAATACGGTGCCGACGTATGATCAAAAACATATTGAAAGTTCCGGCACGCCCCTATGTTTACCTCTTGTCGCACATAGCGAACGCGCGCGTCACGCTTGCAAGTTTCAACGAGAATCTCAGCGACTGCAGGATCAGACGACGCATTATCGGAAACAAGCACTTCAAAATTTCGGTACGTCTGAGCTTGGAGGCAGCCGAGGGTGCGGGAGAGACCCTTGGGACGGTTAAAGGTCGGTAGACCGACTGAAACAAGGGGTACAGACATCGCGTGGGATCCTTGCAACAGTTCGTTAGGCAGATTTGGGCACCAACTCGTGCGCGAGAAAGTGCATCGCGTCGCGAAGGGTTCGGAAGGCCTGAGCAACATCCGCTCGTTCTAAGGCGAGGGCGCTTGGAAGATTGAGGCCATATGGTGTGACGGAGTAAGAATTAGTATTGCGCGCGCGCGCGGCCGCAGCGTTGCCGGTATCCTGAAATGCCGGAATCGCACTGAGAGGATAAAAGAACGGGCGCGCGTCAACGCCGTTTTTACGAAGATGCGGTACGATAGTTTCCTTGGTCAGCCCGATCTCGCGGTCGAGAATGACCGTCGTCATCCAATAAGAATTGTAGAGCCCCGGCACGTCGGGATTGAGCGATCCACCGGTCCAAGCCGCGAGTTCCTCACGATACCAGCCATAGATGCGGCGCTTTCCGGCCACGAGCTCGTCGATCCGCTCGAGCTGCGCAAGGCCTAGCGCCGCCTGCATCGACGACATCTTGTACTTCCATCCGACCTCTTCATTGAAAAACATGGTATCGCTGGGTGCTCGGCCGTGATCGCGCAGACGCAACACCCGGTCGAGCAGTCTGTCATCATCGAGAACCAGCATGCCGCCCTCGCCCGTTGTCAAGGTTTTCGAGCCATGAAACGAAAATGCCGACATCACTCCAAACGAGCCGGCGGGACGGTCGCGCCAGCGGGACCCAACAGCCTCGGCGGCATCTTCGATGAGCGCAACCCCATTGCGAGCGGCAATCTCGGCAAGGCGGTCCCAATCCGGCATCGATCCATAGAGGTCGACGACGATCGCCGCTTTAGTGCGGGGCGTGATCAAGGATTCGAATGCTTCGGGACACAAGCACCACGTTCGCGCATCGATATCGGCGAAGATGGGCGTGGCTCCCACATAGACGACTGGCGCCACCGAGGCGATCCATGTCGCGTCGGGTACGATCACCTCATCTCCGCGGCCTATGCCGAGGGCGAGCAGCGCCAGATGCAGACCGGAGGTACAGGACGGCAGCGAGACGGCGTGTTTCCGACCGCAGTGCGTCGCGAATGCTTGTTCAAATCGCCCGTGAAACTTGTTGGCGTCAGCATACCATGCCGACGCCACCGCGTCGGTGACGTAATCGATCTCCTTTTGGGTAATCGAAGGGCCGGCGATGGGAATACGGCTCATGGATCGCTCACGCATCGGAGAAAACCGTCTGGCGCTACGCTGATGAGCAGTTTGTCGTTATATTCCTGATCGATTACGAATCGTTCCGTTTTCCGCAGAAACCGATGAACCGCCGTCTTTGGCCCTTGATCGGGCCCCCAGGGTTTGCCATTTGAGAATTCCTCCGGCATATCGTCGATGATCGTGTCAAGAACGAGGAGATATGACCCGCTTTTCACAAAATGCTGGTACAAATCCAGCTCGGCCAGAACGTGCGCGCTCGAATGATTACTGTCCAGTATGACAAGTGGATTTTTTTTCCCGAGAAGCAAACCTTCGACTTGATCGATAGTCCTTCCATCGACTGAGCTGCCCTCCACCAATTTCACCCTCCTGGATAGCGGATGCGATTCAATTGCCCGCCTGTTGTGCGATCGAATCTCGACATCCACGCCAACCACGATTCCATCGCCGCCGATCAGCTCAAGCATGGACGCGTGAAAGACCAGCGACCCACCGTGCGCAACACCGGTTTCTATGATGGCATCAGGCTTCACGGACCATATGATCTCCTGCATCGCAATGAGATCTTGCGGGAATTGAATGATCGGAATTCCGAGCCACGAAAAGTGGTACGAATATCTGTGTTTGGAAACGCCGCGGAACCAGGCTTTGGTTAGATCACGAATATCGGTATCGGCGCCCAGAGCACGGATGTTGGCGCGCTTTTGCCGGTAAAACATCTCCATCGGGTCCACGCGTTAGTCTCCCACCTTTCGAATTGTTATACGAGCTTCATAGGTCGAATCACCATCGACGAACCGACAAGCGGGATGGGGCTCAAATGTACGGGCGCGCAGCAAATTCAAGATCTCGCGGGCCGTATAGGTGTGGTCCAGCGCGATCAGGCTGCGGGCATCCAGTTCGCTCCGACTGTGAAACGACCCGCTCGAATGTTGTTGCGCTTGCCGTGGTATGTCGAATGCGATGATGCGGGGATAGCACTCGCAAAACAATTCGATAATGCCCTTCGCCGCCTTTTCATAGAGAGTCTTGCCGGTATCCTCCCAGCCATGGGCGATCTCCCTTTGAAAGGCGATATCGCCGCCGTCGATCTCGGCCACAACGTGGTGAATGGTCACCCCGAATGGGCTTCCCTCCACGATGGCCCAAAAATTCGGGTCCTTGCCTCGTCCACAGGGCAGCAGGCTTGGGTGCAGATTGAGCGTGACCGCCTGTCCGAGATGCAGGAACTGGGGCTTGAGAACGTAGGGCCACCACGCCAAGATGACGATGTTGCCGTTCAGCAACCGAATTCTTCGGCACGTCTCGTCGGGATCGGATGCATTGAATTCGATGCACGATACAATACCTTTACTCGCTCCCGCCGGATCGCCAACCTGCTCGTCCCCGGCCCGGGTAATGATCCCCCGAACAACGTCCCGATCATAGTCGAGCGCAAACTGGACAACGCGGCGACCGATTGGCCCATCGGCAAAGAAAATGACCCGCGGAACGCGTGATGTCGCGTCATCCGTCAGCAAACGAGGGCCCCTAGCAATGGGAGTTCCCGGTCTCGTGTCGAAACGATCGTGTTGGCCACCGGCCATCCGATCGCCAGAGTCGGATCGTCGAAGCGTACCCCACGGGCAGCGTCCGGCACGTATGCAGGAGTGATCTCGTAATCGATCTCCGTGTCATCCATCAAAGTCTGGAAGCCGTGCGCCAAGCCCATCGGGACATAGAGCATCATTCGGTTATCGGCGCTGAGCTCCTCGCCGTGCCAACGGCCGGAGGTCGGAGAGCCCCGTCGCAGGTCTACGATCACGTCGAAAGCAGCGCCACGCGTACAGCGGACGATCTTGGTTTCCATCGCCGGCGGTGCCTGAAAGTGCAATCCGCGTAGCGTGCCCCGCCGCAAGTTGAATGAAACGGATCGTTGGACGAAATCGCATTCGAGCTCACGATGACGGAATGCTTCCGCGCAGAAGCGGCGGGCGAAAAAGCCCCGTTCATCGGCGGTGGGGTTCATACGAATGCGATAGGCGCCGGGAAGCGGAAGGGGCTCGAATGTGAGCATAACCCTACGGCGCCTTCGTGACCTGCCAAGCCAAGCGCGTGCGCACCACGCCCGGCAGGTCGTGCTCGTAGCCATGCCGCCGGGGATCGACGCCGCGCGGCTCGATCACCTCAAAACGTAGCCCTTCAGCGAGGAAGTGTACCGGCTCGGCGAGCTCCATGCTGCTGAGCGCCAGCATGACGGAATACCGTCCCGAGTTGAACACGAAGGGATCGATAACACAGGAGGCCACATAGTCCCCCTGCCCGGTCGGTGCCGACTCTGACGGCGACGATACGAGCACATGATCGTCCTTCCAATCGAGAAAATGAAAGTTTGGAATGATCGTGAACGGACTGTCTTTCAACAGTCGGTAGCGAAGGCAGACCCTGAACGGCAGGTGGATGGTTGG
The DNA here is from genome assembly GCA_963725185.1 of uncultured Alphaproteobacteria bacterium. Taxonomy (GTDB): domain Bacteria; phylum Pseudomonadota; class Alphaproteobacteria; order Rhizobiales; family Xanthobacteraceae; genus VAZQ01. The sequence goes on along the minus strand of CAVRXO010000004.1, from coordinate 2,848 downwards.
ACGCCCGCACACCGCGCCGTCCAACGTCTCGACGTGCCCCCCCAGGCACTGCGCAAACTGATTTGCGATTGGCGTTAGGGGGGTGAACTCTGGTCGCGACCAGTCCGACCTGATCATTTCTTGCATTCCGGGGGACGGCTCGGCTGCGAGCTCTGTTGCAAAAGCGGGCACCGGAACGGCCACGGGGACAGGTGCGGTTCCGTGGACACTCTCGCGATACCTTGCAAAAACCTCGTCTACCGGACCCATAGCAACGATCCGTCCGGCTTCCATCATCACGCCCTTGTTGCAGAGCGATTTGAGGAGTGCCGCCGCGTGGCTGGCGAGGACGATGATGCTGCTGCGTCCCATGAAATCGTTCAGCCGTTTCGCCGCCCGTTCGGCGAACCGCGCATCGCCGGCGCCGATGCCTTCGTCCAACAACAGGATTCCCGGATCGAGCGCGGTGCTCAGCGCAAAGCCGAGGCGTGTCACCATGCCCGCCGAATAGGTCCGGATCGGCAATGACAGATATTCGCCAAGCTCGCAGAACTCCTCGATCAGCGGAATCTTTCGCTCGATCTGCTTGCGAAGTCATTCCCAACAAGAGGCCCGCAGTGTAGATGTTTTCGTAGGCGTTGTCTTCCATATCGAGCCCTGGCATCATGTCGAACAAAGGGGTAACCCGCCCATCCACCAGGATCCGTCCCGCGATCGGCTCGTAGATGCCGGCCATCACCTTCAAAAGGGTCGACTTGCCGGACCCGTTGTGGCCGATCAGCGCCAGACGATCCCCCTCCTCGAGCTTCAACGATACGTCGACCAGCGCTTTGACGACGACTCGCTCCCGGTGTTTTCCTTCTCGCTGGATCAGTCCGCCGGTAGCGCGCTCGAACAACGCAGTGCGGAGGTTGCGCTGCGTCCCATAAATTGGAAAATCAACATGGACATTCTCAACCACCATCGACGCCATGCTGCGTTCAGCTCCAATAGGTAATCCGGCTGCGAAACCGTTCGAAGACAAAGTAGGCCAACAGCCATCCGCCGACCGCCATCAGAATGACAGCGGCGTAGCTGGTCATGGCCGGGATATTGCCCAACATAGGCGCCCTCACCACCTCCAGCAGGTGATAGATCGGATTGAATAGCACGAAGAGGAGCCGGATCGATCCTGTCAAGCTTTCCGGCGGCCAGAACAGCGGCGTGATCAGCATGGAGATCTGCAGACCGGTCGTCACCAGCGGCTGCACGTCCCGAAATCGCAAGCATAGCATTGCAATCAACAATGCGAGCCAGATGCCGTTGATGAGAACGAGACAAAGACCGGGGATCGCCAGCAGCATGGTCCAACCGAGGATTGCTGGCTTCAACGGCAGCACCAGCACGTAGACGACGAGGTTGTGGAGAAACACGATGAAATTTCGCCAGACCAGCGAGTATGCAAAGATCGAGAATTCGAAGCGGATGTTGCGGAACAAACTCTGGCCGGAGACCAGCATCCCGCAGGCGTCGCCGATGATCGCGGAAACCAGGTTCCAGACAATCATGCCGCTCACGAGAAACGGCAAATATTCATGGATGTTCTGATGCCAGAGTCCGGCACCAAGGATCCCGACCGAACCGATGTAGACTGCCAGACTGATCGTCGTCCAGAACGGGCCTATGAGCGTTCGCCGGTATCGCCGCTTGACATCAAGCCAACCCATGCGGCCCCACAGGTCGGTCTTGAATAAGCCGCCGGCCAGGTCCTCCCAGGCGGTCGAGGTCAGCGTACGCAGGCGGGAATATGGAATATTCGGGACCGAAGAGGTCGTCATTGCCGTAATTTTCAAACTCAATTCATCCGTAGCGGGATGTGAATTACCCAAGTCGGAGCCCGAACTCATGCTTTCCCTGCTAAACGCTTCCGTTTCATGGTCCACGTTAACGCGCTTCCGCCAGCATTTTGGAATCGGCCAACAAGGTCATACCGGGCAGCCCAAGGCCAGACTTGATGATTGTGAATCGCAAAGGATGGCGCGCGAGGATGTCTTCGATCGCCCGGGCCGGGCCGACGTTGTACCCGGATTCGGACGATTGGAAAAATGTATCGTGCACCAAGGCGCTCGCATCTCCAACCGCGTCGAAAACGGCACTCAACTCGCGCAATACCGAAGGATAGGCGTGGTCGCCATCGACGAAGAATAATGGACGTGCCGGCCGGCCGAGGTGGTTCCATTGCTCAAGAGCGACGCTGGCGCCGTCGCCGCGATGCAGATGCACGCCGGGCAGCCCGACAACCAGCCGGGCGTGCTCCTGTCCCGGATGCTCCACATGGAATGCGTCCGGCGGCAGATCGATCGAATGGACTTCATATTCGAGGTTGAACGCTTTCGCGCATTCGTGAAAGAGCCGCGCCGACGCGCCAACATGAGTGCCCCAGTCGAACACGACGGACGGCTTGATACGGCAGACCGCGGCGGCCGCCAGAAGTTGCTCGTTGAGGGGATAAGGCCGCACGCCGAGAACCGGCACCAGGTGGTCGAGGATGAACTCGGAAAGTACCCAGATATCCAGTTCCAGCACGTCGGCTGCGGGATTTCGCACCGGGTCAGGATAGCGGTCGGGAACAATGGGCGCCGCATTGACAGCCGCCGGCATCTCGATAGCGACCGGCACGGTGACATGGGTCGGAAGATCAACCGGAGACCGGGGCGGTCGCCTGAAGAAAATCACGCGTGATCACCGTGGTGGAGCATGGCCGAATTCGGGACGGAACGTGGGTGGAGGTCTTTACTATTTCGCCGGCCCGCCGCCGGCGAAATCGGCGTAGGCCGCCTTGAGCCCTGCGCGCAGCGGCGTCTTCGCGCGCCAGCCCGAGCGCGGCGAG
>CAVRXO010000003.1:0-1073321 GCA_963725185.1 uncultured Alphaproteobacteria bacterium | reverse complement strand
CCAGCCGACGCCCTTGAGGTGAATCCGGAACGTGGTGCCGACCGGGCCGTGGCCGACATCGAGTGGCAACGCCGTGGCCTTGATCCAGTAGGTGCCGGTTTCTTTGACGCCCCCGCCCGTGTCCACCCACAGTCCGTGCACGCCGCCGAGGTCGTCGGGCGCCTCGAAGCTGAATTGCGCGTGGCCTGTGCCGTCCGCCTTGGCCTGCGCGACCACATGGGAGCCTTCCTCCCAGCCCGCACCTGTCATCCGGTTGCCGACCACGTGGGTCCAATTGAGCTCATAGGTCTTGCCCGGCTCGAAGCCCTGGCCGCCCACCACCACCGGCTCCTCGATGCCGGAGAATGCCGGCGTCGCGGTGAGCGCGCCCGGCGGCGGCAGGTTGCGCACCGCCGTCTGCGCCTGCTGCTCGGGCGGCAGCGGCAGCACCGGCGCCCCGGCGGTGACCCGGAACGGGATCGCCCAGCGCGGCCGGTCCGGCTCCGGATTCTGCTGCATGTTGCGGTACGGGAAGGTCAGCTCGCCATGCAGCACTTCGAGCATATGCAGGCCGACCCGGCCGGTTGCCGGGATGGTGAAGGTCGCGGATCCGCTGGTGGTCACCGCCGACATCCAGCCGGTGAAATGATTGTCGTAGAGCAGGTCCCAGGAGTTGAAGAGCGAGCGCCAGCCGATGCCCTTCACCTCGACCGTGATCGGCGTGCCCACCGGCCCGCTCTCGGGCGAAATCTTCACCGTCATGTCGAGCGAGAAGCCGACCTGCGTGAACATCCGGTCCGGCTGCTGCAGCACGATGTCGTGCCCAAAGCCGAAGTCCTCCGGGGCGACGAAATTGGCGGCAAGCTGCCCGGAGGCGTCCGACCTGACCTTGGCGATCTCGTAAGCGACGGGCTCATAATCGCGGCCATGATATTCCGCGTCCGCGACTTTCCATTGGCCCTTGACGGTGCGCCAGATGAGCGAGAATTCCTGATTGGGCGGCAGCTTCTCGGCCGTCACCATGAGCGGCGTGCCGGCGGGTCCGTTTTCCGGCGACACGTTCATCGTGCCGACGAATCCGTCCTGCGGCTCGGCGATAGGCACTTGCGGGCCGAGCGCGGAGGCGAGCGGTGCGGCGCGCGCCGGGAGTGCGATCAGGATTGCGAACGAAACGAAAGTGAGCGCCGCCAGAGCGCAACGCGCACCGGCGGACGCGCCGCTGCTCAACATCATCTACGCTCCTTGCAAGCCTATGGCTTGGCGCCGGCGGTCTTCATCGCCGGCTCGCCGGCGACGACCATGAGCTGCGTGGTCGCCCGATTGAACGGCTCCCAGGTTACGGTCGAGTTGTCCATCATGGTGGCGACCACCTTGTAGCCGAGCGATCCGGTGGGGAAGTCGGCCGGAATTTCCCAGTGCAGGGACCAGAAATGATCGGTCGGCGGCATCCCGTGCCCGCCGTAACGGGCCGGCAGCTTCTGGCCGTTGCCCAAGATCACCATCACGCTCTTGAGCACGGTGTTGTCGGCGACGGTGCCGTTGGGCTCGAGCACGCGAATGCGCCAAGCGACGGCTTCCTTGCGCTTGAACTGATTGGCGAGCACGCAGAACGGCCCGACCTGATCCTCCAAGGCGTGACGGACGATGTCGCCTTCGAAGAACAGCTTCCTGGCCTCCTGCGCCTGCGCCCCATTGGCGAAGCCCAGGACCGTCGACAGAGCCACGACAGAGATCGCGAGGGTTTTCATGCTGGCGCCCTTTCCTCCTCGGGGATGCATCGGGCCTTCTTGATCGGTGCCGATTGCAACCATGCCTCGTGCGGCAGGATGCGCCTTTCCGGCCGGGTCGGCAAGCCGGGTCCGCTACGGGCAGCCGGTTCGCGCAATCGAACCCACGCAGCCGGTCGAACCCGCAGATCCGATGCGCGCAGCGGTTGGCCGTGGCATAATGGGCGGAAGAACAAGGCGTCAAAACCAAAAGAGCGCCGGCCTGGTCCGATTGGATTTCAACGGATTGAGCCCAGGCGCTGAACCGGGAGGACAGGACGTGCTTGATCGAAGGTGGCTTGATCGAAGATGGCTTGCGGCCGTCGCGCTGGCGGCGCTGTGCCTGTCGGCGGCGGGCGCGCCGGCGCAGGAGGCTTTCAAACCTGATCCAGCCAAATACCCGGACTGGTCCGGCCAGTGGCGGAGGCCCGAGACCGGCCCCAACCGGTATGATCCGAGCAAGCCTCCGGGCCGCGCCCAGCAGGCGCCGCTGACGCCGGAATTTCAGGCCATATTCGAGGCCGGCCTAGCCGACCAGAAGGAGGGCGGCTCCGGCACCAACCTGACGTCGTCCTGCCTGCCGAGCGGCTTGCCGCGCGACATGTCGGGCAACCAGGGGCTCGAATTCGTCATCACTCCGAACACCACATATGTGCTGTTCGACAATGCCACGCCGCGTCGAATCTACACCGATGGGCGCAGCTGGCCGCAGAACGAGGAGCCCTCGTTCGCCGGCTACTCGATCGGCAAGTGGAGCGGGGAGGGTGCCGACGGCCGCTACAGCGTGCTCGAGGTCGAGACCCGCAACTTCACGGGTCCGCGCACGTTCGACAATGCCGGAATTCCGCTGCATCCCGACAATCAGACCGTGCTCACGGAACGCATCTGGCGCGACTTGGCCAACCCGGCGGTCATGCACAACGAAATGACCACGATCGACCACGCCTTGACGCGTCCGTGGACCGTGCACAAGACCTATCGTCTGGAGAAGACGCCGATCTGGATCGACAACATCTGCACGGTCGGCAACCAGCATGTGCAGATCGGCAAGGACGGCTATTACCTCAGCGCCGACGGCTATCTGATGCCGTTGAAGAAGGGCCAGCCGCCGCCCGATCTGCGGTATTTCGATCAAGCCAAGAAGTGATCAAGCAAACGGAGAGGCGCCATGGGGGAGATCGCGCGACGGGACTTCGTCAGAGGTGGCGCGCTCGGTGCGCTCGCCTTCACGGTGGCGGGCGCCGAGGTCTTGCTCACGCCCAGGCAAGCGCGCGCTCAGGGGGTGCCGTTTCGGGTGCTCGAGCCACCGGAGGTCGCGATCCTGGAAGCCGTCGGCGAGACGCTCGCGATCGGGGCGCGGCAGGACGGCATCGCCCATTTCGTCGACCAGCAGCTCACGGTGCCGCCCGCGCACGCGCTCCTGAGCCTGCGGGTCACCGAGGTGCGCCCGCCTTATGTGAATTTCTATCGGGCGGCCTTGAGCGGGATCGACCGCGCCGGCCATGCGCTGCACCAGCGCGGCTTCGCCGAGCTCGACGCAACCGAGCAGCACGATTTCGTCGATCGGCTGCGCCAGGGCAAGCTCGAGAGCTGGCAAGGACCCTCGCAGTCGTTCGTCTACGGCACCTTGCGCAACGACGCGGTCGATGTGGTCTACGGCACCGTCGAAGGCTTTGCGCGGCTCGGTATTCCCTACATGCCGCACATCCTGCCGCAGAGGAGCTGGTGAGATGGCAGCGCTCGAGAAGGTGGATGCCGTCATCGTCGGCGCCGGCGCGGCCGGGGCTGTGTTCGCGGCAGTGCTCATGCGCGCGGGCAAACGCGTGGTGCTGCTGGAGCGCGGGCCGGATTGGCAGCTCTCCGATCTCATCAGCTCCGACATCTGGGGCCGGCGTCTCAAGGGCAGCGGAGCGCCCATCATCTATGAGGGCCGCGACCCGGTCGGCCGCACCTCCGATCACGGCTGGGGGGTAGGGGGCGCGGCGCTGCATTATTCCGCCAATTTTCCCCGCCTGCTGCCGGACGATTTCACGGTGAAGAGCCAGTACGGCCGCGCGCTCGATTGGCCGATCTCGTACAACGACATCGCGCCCTATTACGATCGCGTCGCGCGCGAGATCGGGATTTCGGGCGATGCCAAGGCGGAGGAGCGCTGGCGCCCGCCGGGCGAGCCTTATCCGATGCCGCCGCTCAAGACCTTTCGGCATGGCGAGGTCTGGGTGCCGGGCTTCAAGTCGGTCGGCATCACGGTTGCGCCGGGCGCGGTCGGGGTCAACAGCACGCAATACAAGGGCCGCGCCGCCTGCATTCATGACGGCTGGTGCGGCGCCGGCTGCCCGACCGGGGCGCTTGCCAATCCGCAGGCCACGTTCCTGGGCGAGGCGCGCGCCAAGGGCGCGCAAGTGCGCCCCATGTGCACCGTGACGCGCGTCCTCTCCGATCCGGCCGGCAAGCGCGTGACCGGTGTCGAATATTACGACGAGGGCAAGGAGCGGCAGGTGCAGGAGGCGAGCGTGGTGGTGCTCGCCGCCTATGCGTCGCAGAACCCGCGCCTCATGTTCAACTCGGCGACCGACAAGCATCCCGGCGGTCTCGCCAATGGCAGCGGCCTCTTGGGCAAATATGTCATGGCTCATGCGGGCGGGCAGGTGGCGGCCGTCTTCGACGAGGACCTTGAGAACCATATGGGCTCGAACGGCTATCAGTTCGTGTCCTACGACCGCCATCCCAAGACCAGCCGCAAGGATGCGTTCGGCTCGACCTTCTGGAACACCGGCGCGGCGCAGAAGCCCAACGATGCGCGCGGCATCGCCAATGTGCGCAGCGATCTGTTCGGGGCCGCGCTCGATGAATTCCTCAAGGGCAAGGCGCGCGGGCTCGCCCGCGTTACCGCCATCTGCGAGGAGATGCCGAGCATCGAGAACCGGTTCGAGCTTGCCTCCGAGAAGGATGAGTTCGGCTTTCCGCTCATCCGCATCGTCCACACCTTCACGCCGGATGCGGTGGGCCTGTGGAAGGCCGCGCTCGACGAAGGCGTCGAGATCGCCAAGGGCGCCGGCGCCAAGGAAATCTGGCCCGGGCGCGGCATCGGGCCCCAGCATCTCTTGGGCGGCACCATCATGGGAACCAGCGCCGGGAGCTCCGTGGTCAACAGCTACGGCCAGACCCACGAGCTGGCGAACCTCTACGTCGCCGGCTGCGGCATCTTTCCGACCGAAAGCTCCTCCAACCCGACCTTCACCCTCAACGCGCTCTCGCTGCGCGGCGCCGAGCAGCTCGCCGCCGACTGGAGCGGCATCGCGGGCTGAATACCGGGAACGAACTCCATGCCGATCTCGCGCCGCGCACTCATCCACACCGCCGCTCTCGCCGGTGCCGCGGCGCTTGGCGCCCGCCTCGCACGCGCCGCCTATCCGGAGCGGCCCGTCCGGCTGATCGTGCCGTTCGTTCCGGGCGGCGCCGTCGATGCCGTGGGCCGGCTGTTGGGCAATGCCATGACGCCCGATCTCGGCCAGCCGGTGGTGATCGAGAACCGCGGCGGCGCCGGCGGCGCCATCGGCATGGAGGTGGCCGCGCATGCCGCGCCGGACGGCTACACCATGATGGTGTCGCACAGCGGCTTCGCCGCCATGGAGGGGCTCTACAAGAAATTGGCGTTCGATCCGGTGCATGACTTCGAGGGGATCGTCACGGCGGTCTCCGGCATCTACGTGCTGGTGGTCAACCCCGCCGTTCCGTTCAAATCCGTGGCCGAATTGATCGCCTATGCCAAGGCCAATCCCGGCAAGCTCTCCTACGCGTCGGCCGGCGTCGGCTCGACCGTCCATCTCGCCGGCGAGTTCTTCAAGCACTCGGCCGGGATCGACATCGTGCACGTCCCCTACAAAGGTTCGGGTCCCGCCACCACGGACCTGGTCGGCGGCCAGGTCCAGATGATGTTCGGGCCGGCCGTCAATACGCTGCCGCTCGCGCAGGCCGGGAAACTGCTGGCACTGGCGGTGACCTCAGCCAAGCGCTCCGCGCTCGCGCCCGATCTGCCGACCGTGGCCGAAAGCGGTTTGCCGGGGTTCGACGTGGTCGGCTGGTACGGGCTGGCGGCGCCGGCCGGCACCCCGAAAGCGGCGATTGCCAGGCTCAATGCCGCCGCCAACAGCGCGCTCAAGGCGGCCGACCTGATCGAGCAGTTTCGCCTGCAGGGCTACGAGCCCGTCGGCGGCACACCGGAGCAGGCGACGGCCTGGATCAAAGCCGAGGTCGCGCGCTGGACCGAGGTCATCCACGCGGCGGGGATCGAGCCGCTGTGATCAAACAAATATTGCGCTGAACGCAACCCGCGTTCCGGGTGTCACCACGCAGGCGGCTTCGGCCGCGAAATCTCACGAATCATCAGATGATGTCGCCGAGTTGGATCGACAAGCCGGGCAGCGCCGACGTGGTGAGGGCGTCTTGCGGGCCGTGCGCGACGACTGATGTCCAGGTATCTCCGCTCGGCCCAGTATGCACCCACGTGGTGCGCTCCTTGGCGTCGACCACCCAAAACTCTTTGACGCCGTGGCGAGCGTAAAGCCGCGCCTTGAGACCCTTGTCGTAGGCAAGACTGGATGCGGCGACCTCAATGACGAGGTGGGCTTCGCCGGGGTCGAGCCGCGCAAAGCCCTCCGACGACCTCCTGAATAGCTCGTCGGGAAAAACGGCGATATCCGGCTCAAGCATGACCGTGTCGGTAAGCCGCAGCGTCACTTCGACGCCAACCGTCAGATGGTCCGGCAGCGCGCGGACCACTGCGATATTCAAGGCTGATTTGATCCGTTCATGCGCGACACCCTTGGCTGCCATCATCACGATTTCGCCCTCGATCAACTCGAACTTCTCGTCCTCGCGAATGACGCCGGCTTCGATCATGCGACCGATGTCCTCGACGGTGAACGCCCGACGCGGGAAACCTTCGGCGGCTGTAGTGGCTATAACGTTCATGCGGCTATGCCTTGGTGACAATCGCAAGTATAGCACTGGAGGCCATTTGGCGCGATAGCATCTCCATTGTGCCCACTTGAGGTCGAGAAGATCGCTGAGCGCTTCGTCGCAGAAAATCCCCCAAGATCAACAATAGGCCCGCCAAACATGGACCAGAATCTCAGCCCCGAAGCCGTCACCCTGACCAAGACGCTGTGCGGCCGGCTGGCGGCGGCGCAGTTCGGCGATCTCTCGCCGGCCGCCGCGCAGCAGGCTCGCCGCGGCGTGCTCGATTGGATCGGCTGCGCGCTTGCCGGCAGCGGGCACAAGACCATCTCGACGCTCATCGATGTGTTGCAGGAGGTGAGCGGCCGCCCGCAGGCGACTGTGCTCGGGCGCAGGCTCAAGCTCGGGCTGCGCGATGCGCCGCTCGCCAACGGCCAGATGGGGCATGTGCTGGATTTCGACGACACCCATATGGGCGGCGTGGTGCTGCATGCGAGCTCGCCGGTGCTGGCCGCGCTGTTCGCGCTTGCCGAGCGGTCGCCCGTCAGCGGCGCCGATCTCATGCTGGCCTATGCGGTGGGATTTGAAGCCGGCGTACGCACCGGCTGGAGCGCGCCCGGCCACCACAAGGGCGGCTGGCACCTGACCGGGACGCTCGGCACCATCGCGGCCGGCGTCGCCGGCGGCAAGCTCATCGGGCTCGACCGCCAGCGCCTGACCTATGCGATGGGGATCGCCGCCACCCAGGCCGCCGGCATGCAGCAGAACCGCGGCACCATGTGCAAGTCCTTCCACGCCGGCAAGGCGGCCGCCAACGGCGTGCTGGCCGCGCTCTTGGCGGAGCGCGGCTTCGACAGCACCCAGGAGATCGTCGAGGGCAAGAAGGGCTTTTCGCGCATCTACAGCGATGTGGCGGCGCCCGAGCAATTGAACGCCCGCCTCGACCAGGGCTGGCTGATCGAAACCAACGGCCACAAGCCCTATGCGTGCGGCGTGGTGCTGCATCCGCTGATCGATGCCGTCATCGCGATCCGCAACCGCGACCATATCGATCCCGCCACGGTGAGCGAGATCAGCCTCAAGGTGCACCCCTTCGTCCTCTCCATCACCGACGTGGTCGATCCCGCGACCGGACTGCAATCGAAGTTCAGCACGCTGCATTCCGCCGCCGTGGCGCTGGTCGACGGCGCGGCCGGCATCGCGCAATATTCCGACGCGCGGGCGCGCGATCCGCTGGTGGCGGCGCTGCGCGGAAAGGTGAAGGCGCAGGCCGACGAGACGCTCGGCAAGGACGAGGCCTATGCGGTGATCGTGGCCGACGACCGGCGCCACGAGGTGCACATCGCGCATGCCGTCGGCACCGCGGAAAATCCGATGAGCGATGCCGCCATCGAGGCCAAGTTCCTGGCCAACGCCACGCCGGCAATCGGCCCCGAGCGTGCCGCCCGCGCCCGCGATCTGGTCTGGTCGCTGGAGAAGCTGCCCGACATGCGCGAGCTGATCGGGCTGCTGGCTTAGTACGGCGCAATCGCTTTATTGCGCCGTTTGGCGAGGCCGTTGGCGCAATAAAGCGATTGCGCCCTACACACCCCGCTCCTTCCGCGTATCAGTTGGTTGCGCCGTCGACGATGAACGCGCGCGCCTTTGCGGATTTCAGGCGCATGTCGTCGATCTCCTTTTGCGCCGGCGAGGCGCTCCACGCCTTCGCCTTGTCCACGCTATCGAAGGCGATGACGACAAACCGCTTGGGTGGGGTTCCATCGATCGCGGTGATCTTCTCGGTGCGGACGATGAACTTGCCGCCGGCCGCCGTGACCGGCGCCTCGGCCTTTGAAAGGAGTGTCTTGAACAGATCGGGGTTGCTGATTTCGCTGATATCGATGACGGCGTAGGCTCCGGGGGACTTGTTCTGGGCATTCACCCCATTGAATGCGAGCGCTCCAAACACGGCGCCCGCCAGCATTGCCATTCCCAAGGCGACATGGTGATTCATGATATCCTCCGTTGGATCGTCACGCGCTCGGCGGCGCGCGAACATGCGTGATCGCGGATGTCGACGACACCCGTACGAGACCGCTAATTCAGCATTTCAAAGGATTTGCCCGCCGCGGGCACCGACGCTGCCGCTGAAAGTCAGGATTTCGGCACATCCTGCCGGCAGCTCTGCCACCAGGCTACGCCATCTGATACCCATGCGGAAGAGACCAGATGGATTTCGTGTCCGATTGTTTCGAGGGTCGCTGCCTTGGAGGCGGAGCCGAGGTGCTGTCCGTGCGGGCGCATCATCCCGCCACAAGAGTGATGCGTTGCAAAAGCCGCCGCAGCCCGTGGGAATGGTGACGCCGGGCCGTTATACTGGCCGGGCGCCGCACCCGCTTTGCGTTCGCGCGAACGCTCTTGTCGCCCAAACTGCGGCCGGGGAGGGGGGAACATGGTTCTTCGACTTGCATCCTTCATTTCGATCATGGCCGCGCTGTCGGCGCCGCTGCCGGCCGGCGCGGCCGATCTCAAGGTGATCTCGGCCGGTGCGGTGCGCGGCCTGATCGCGCAGATCATCGAGGATTATTCGGCCAAGACCGGCCAGAAGTTCGACTTCACCATCGGCACGACCGGGCAGCTGCGCAGCGTCATCACGTCCGGCCAGCATGCCGACCTGATCATCGTCTCGGTGCCGCTGATGGCTGAGCTGGAGCAGACCGGCAAGCTCATGCCCGGGCAGCCGCGCCGAGCTCGGCCGCGTCGGCATCGGGGTTGCGATCCGCGAGGGTGCGGGCGTGCCCGACGTCGCGACGCCCGAGGCCTTCAAGCAGGCGCTGGTCGCGGCCAAATCGGTGGCCTACACCGATCCGGCCGAGGGCGGCACGTCGGGCATCTATTTCAACGCTCTGACCGAACGCCTCGGCATCGCCGATGCCATCAAGCAGAAGGCGGTGCTGACCAAGGGCGGCCGCGAGGCCGCCATCGAGGTGGCGGAGGGCCGCGCCGAGATGGCGATCATCTTCGTGAGCGAGGCCATCGCCGTCAAAGGCGTCAAGGTCGCGGGCCTGCTGCCGCCGACGCTGCAGGACTACTCGGCCTATGCGGCCGCAATCCCCGCCAGCAGCACGGATGCCGCCGCGGCGCGCGCCTTCATCGCCGCCCTGACCTCGGCCGCGATGGCGGAACGCTGGCGCAGCAACGGCTTCGAGCCGCCGAAGTGACGGCCGCGGTAGCGTCCGATCACGCCACTGCGGCAGCGCGGCGCGCGAAGCCCGCCGAGCAGAGGTCGAGTTCGAAGAGTCAAGCAGAAGGCTGCTCCGCCGCTGCGCAGGAACGACTTGAGCGGCGTGGTGATCGCGCGATAACCTCGCTCCGCGAGCTGCGCGCGCAGGCGTTGGCTGCAACTCGACATCACCATCGTGTCGCCCAGGCAGACCGCGTTGGCGGCGAGCCGGCACGCATCCTCGGGGTCAACCTCGATCCGCTGCGCCGCCGGGACCCTTTCATGGATCGCGGCGATCCCGTTCGGCGTGAACGCGGCGGGCACGAACATCAGCTCGCCGCCCGGGAGCGGGCACAGCGTCGTGTCGATGTGATAGAAGCGGCCGTCGGTGAGCTTGAGCCCGACTACCTCGATGCCGAATTCCTCCGCGATCACGTCTTTCGCGGCGGCATCCGAGCGCAGGCCATATCCCATCCAGAACAGATTGCGCCTCTGATCAAAGACGCAATCGCCGGCGCCTTCGAGCACCAGATTTTCAGGCAGGTGCCGCAGCCCATCGATCATTCCGCGCGCCTGCAGGGCGCGGAACGCGGCCTCGAAATGCACCTCCTCGCGCTGCCGCTCCGGATGGCGGAAGCGCGCCAGGATCGCGCGCCGATCGAGCACGACCGCGGCGTTGGCGGTGAAGACGAGGTCCGGCAGACCCGCGGCCGGCGTGACGAGCTCGATCGCGGCACCCAGATCGAGCAGCGTGCGATGCAGCCCGCCCCATTCGCGCCGGGATGCGGCGCCGAGCGCGCGGCTGTCGCGGGCCCAGCTCATCGGATCCATCCACGGATTGATCGCATAGCTGACCGCGAAAGTGCTCGGGCCGGCACATGAGAAAGTGCTTGTTCTCCGTCGGTCGCATCGTCATGGTCCTCGCGTGCATTTTGGAAGTCGGCCCGCGCGTAGATCAAGCCGCCGTCGGCTGGCACCGCGCATGCTGCAATTCCACGATCACCTCCTCGAAACGGTCGAGCGCCCAATCGAGATCGGCGCGCGCGATGACAAGCGGCGGCGCCAGGCGAACGACCGTGTCGTGCGTCTCCTTTGAGAGCACGCCTTTCGCCAGTAGCCGCTCGCAGGCATCGCGAGCGCTGGCGAAGCGCGGATCGATCACGGCGCCGGCCCACAAGCCGCGGCCGCGCACATCCGTCAGCACCGGGCTCCTGATCGCCCGCAGGCGTTCGAGCATATGGGCGCCGAGCGCCCGGCTGCGTTCGACCAGGTCCTCGTCGCGAATGACATGGAGGGCCTCGAGGGCGACCGCGGCGGCAAGCGGATTGCCGCCGAAGGTCGAGCCGTGCGATCCGGGAGTGAACACGTCCATGACCTCGCGGCGCGCGACGAAGGCCGAGACCGGCAGCACGCCGCCGCCGAGCGCCTTGCCCAGCACCAGGCCGTCCGGCCGGGCACCCTCGTGCTCGAACGCGAACCAGGCGCCGGTGCGGCCGAGGCCGGACTGGACCTCGTCGAGGATCAAGAGCACGCGATGCGCATCGCACAGCCGCCGCACGCCCATAAGCCAGCCCGCGGGCGGCACGATGATGCCCGCCTCGCCCTGGATCGGCTCGATGAGCACCGCGACCGTTGCGGGCGTGATCGCCCGCTCGATCGCGGCGAGATCGCCGAAGGGAACGCTGCGAAAGCCCGGTGCGAACGGTCCGAAACAGTCGCGATAGTCGGGCTCGGTTGAAAAGGAGATGATGGTCGTGGTGCGGCCGTGAAAATTGCCGTCCGCGACGATGATCTCGGCGCGGTCGCGGGGAACGCCCTTGACCCGATAGCCCCACCGGCGCGCCGCCTTGATGGCGGTCTCGACCGCCTCGGCGCCCGTGTTCATCGGCAGCGCCGCATCGAGCCCGCTCAAGCGGGTGAGCTCGGCAAGGAAGGGTCCCAGGCGGTCGCTGTAATAGGCGCGCGAAGGGACGGCCAAGCGCTTGGCCTGGGCTTCAAGTGTCGCCAGGATGCGGGGATGGGCGTGGCCGTGGCTGACGGCGGAGTATGCGCTCATCATGTCGACGTAGCGCCGTCCCGCCGTGTCCCACAGGAAGGCGCCTTGCCCGCGGCTGAGCACGACGGGCAGCGGATTGTAATTGCGAGCGCCGTAACGCTCCTCGAGGTCTCTGTGATTCATGGCCGCGGGCTCCGGTGGCGACGTCGCGTTATTGTACGCGCCGCCGGATACGCTTGTGGCGGAAGCGGCCGCGGGACACCGCCGAAATGGTCGTAGCGCCAAGGCGTCACGACCGAAACGGCCGCGCCGAGGTTTCGACGTGGGCGGTCCGGCTCAACCCAAAGGGCGCTTGCTCAAGAGCGATTCGGGATAGCCGATGAACCGGCGGACCGGGCGCAGCGCAACATGGCTCACGATGCGGGCAACGCCGAGGCCCTCATCATCGATCAGGGCGCTGGTCAGTTGTTCGTAGCTCGCAAGATCGGCGCAGACGAAACGGGCGATATAATCGACCGTTCCGCTGACCTCCCAGCACTCCACCACCTCATCGATGGCGGCTAGCCGTTTCTCGAGCCCGGCTTGATGGGCCTGCCGTTCCAGGATGATCTCGGCGAAGACATTGATCGGGTGCGACAGATGCGCAAGCTCGACGGTCGCCTGGTAGCCGGTAATGACGCCTGCCGCCTCGAGGCAGCGCACGCGTTCGAGACAAGCCCGCGCCGACAATCCCACCTTTTCCGCCAACTTCTGATTGGTCGAGCGGCCGTCGCGTTGCAGCGCCACCAATATCTTGATGTCGATGCGATCCAGTGCAGGCTGGCGTCTGGTGGCCATGAGATTTCGAGCGAAGCTTCGCCTCAGCCCTCCGAGGCGTGTATAGTGCCTATCACATGCGGGAATGCGCGGGGAGGCCCGACCTATGAGCGGCAAGATCGAGCCTTCACTGGGCGATGCCAAGATCGTTACGTTGCCGATGGTCCGCAACTTCTCGACCGGCGGCGGCCACGGTCCGGGCGAAACCTTGATCGAAGGCGACCGCAAGATCGTCACGCAGAAATGGCAGGGTCATCCGCCGGTCGATCTCGCTGTCATCGGCAAGCCGCAGGCGCCGTTGCGGGAGGTGGTCGAGCCGCGATACCGCGGCACCGCCGAGTTTGCCACCCGCATCCGGCTGCCCGGCGTGCTCTACGTCAAGTTCCTGCGCAGCCCCTATCCGCGCGCTGCGATCCGCAGTCTCGACACCGCGCGCGCCGAGACGATGCCGGGCGTGCACCACATCCTCACCTACCGCAATGCGCCCAAGACCAATCCGTTGCGGATCGAGCTGATGCTGCAAGGCGACATCGTCGCGCTGGTGGCGGCGGAGACCGAGGATCAGGCCGAGGACGCGGTCGAGGCCATCGTCGTGGATTACCTCGATCTGCCTTCGGTCCCCGATCTCGCCACCGCCGAATCCGACGATGCGCCGGACCTGCGGGAGGGCAAAGGCAATCTGCTGCAGCTGCCGCCGGGCAATCCCAATCATGATCCAAAGGCGAGCGCCCGCTGGCACCACGGCAATGTCGAGCAGGGCTTCGCTGAATCCGACATCGTGCGGGAGTTCTCCTATTATTTCGGCGGCGGTCGCGTCGTCCCGATGCAGCCCTATAGCGGAGTCGCGACGTGGGAGGGCGACAAGCTCACCTTCTGGGGCCATGGCCAGGACATCTACCCCTCGCGCGAGTTCCTGTCCCGCTGGCTCGGCATCGACAAGAACGACATCCATTTCATCAACAAATGGAACGGGGGGACCTTCGGCGGGGTCGGCGTGCGCTACTCGCCGTTCTGGGGATTGGTGGCGCATATCGCCAAAGTTACCGGCCGGCCCGTCAAGGCGGTGCTGACCAAAGCCGAGGAGCTATATTGCATCACCAACAAGCCGGAGACCTTCTCGAGGTTCAAGGTCGGGCTCAAGCGCGATGGGACCATCCATGCGCTGCGCTACGAGTTTCACATGATCGCCGGAAACGTCGACACCGTTCCGCAGCACGTCGCCGGCAGCGTCTCTAAAAGCCAGCTCGAGCTCTACACCGCCCGCGTGCCGCACTGGGAGCAGGTATCCTACGCCTACAAGAGCAACACTCCCATGGTGGCCTGCAACCGCAGCTGCACCCAGCAGGAGATAAAGTGGGCGTTCGAGATCCTGATCGACGAGCTGGCCGAAGCGGCGGGCCTGGATCCGCTCCAGTTCCGGCTGATCAACATGGCACGGCCCGGCGACAAGCTTGATCCGGCGACCGACTGGCACACCGAGATGAAGAAACCGGAAACCGAGAACGGTGCCCTGACCTACGATTCCTTCGGAATGGTCGAGGCGGTAGAGGAGAGCGCCAAGCTGTTCGGCTGGGGCAGGCGCAACCCCAAGCCCGGCAGCATGCCGGGACGCTTCAAGCGCGGCATGGGGATGGGCGTCTCCCAGCACGATCCGGTCTTGCAATGCTATCACGAGGGGGAGGCGGCATTTCACACCGAGCGCGGCATCGTCTGGAGCGCCGATGTGGAGATGGACCCGACCGGGCGGGTGATCCTGCGCAGCGCACTGCCCGACAGCGGCACCAATCACGGCACCGCCATGGCGATCCTGATCGCCGAGATGCTGGGCATCGGCGCGATCGACGACATCAAGCTGATCTGGGGCGATTCCGCTACCGCCCCTGACACCGACCAATGGCGCGCCGGCTGCACCTCGACGCTGCAGGGTGGGGCTGCGCTGGTGGCTGCCAGGAAGCTCAAGGCCGAGCTGTTCAGCCGCGCGGAATTCGAAGCTTGCGGCCGATGCCGCCCTGCTCGAGCTCAAGGACGGCGTCGTCCGCGTCAGGGCCGACCCGCGCAAGTCCATCTCTGCCGCCGAGCTGCTTGCGGGCCCGCTGCGCATGCATGGCGAGGTGAAGGCGGTGCCGGGCCGTTCGCTCTCCACCGGCGCCGGCGCCTGCTTTGTCGAGGTTGATGTCGACACCTGGACCGGTCAATTCAGGGTCACGCGCGTGGTCTATTCGCACGACGCCGGCAAGCTCATCAATCCATTCGTGGCGATCAGCGACATGGAAGGCTCTTTCATGCAGAGCTTCCAGATCGCCACCAACGCGATCCCCTATGACAAGGAATTTCCGGGCCAGATGCACAACAGCATTGCCTTCCTGTCGTTTCCGATCCCCACCATCATGGAATTTCCCGACGACATAACCCAAGTCTTCGTCGAGAGCCTCGAGCCACGCTGGTTCTACGGCTACAAAGGCTTCAGCGAGACCAGCATCGGTGCGGTCCCGGGCGCGATCGCCAATGCCATCTACAACGCCACCGGCGTGCGGGTGAGCCATCCGATCAGTGCCGAGCGAATTTTGATGGGGCTGAAGAAAGGCCGCGAGATGGCGTCGTGAGACCCATCTCTCATGCGACCTGATCCGGGATCGGCGGCAGGGGCGGCGCGCCGGCCGCCCTCACCTCGACCGCGATGGCGGAACGCTGGCGCAGCAATGGCTTCGAGCCGCCGAAGTGACGGCCGCGGTTCGTGGAAACCGACACGTCGCAGACACTTGCGCCATGCGCCGGTGCGGACAGCATTGGTAGCTGCCTGTCTCCGGTGGCTTGGTCGTGGCCGGAAACGCAGATGCCCGCTCGGGGAACGACGGATGCGCGGTCCGTTGGCGCCGGCCGTGGCAGCTGTCTTCTCGATGTAACATTGTTGGCACATTGTCGCAGCTGAACAGGTCGATCGATGAGCCGAGGCGTCTCCCGCCGGCCGGCGCGCATTTGTTGAATTCGTTTTCCGAAGCGATGCAGCAGGCGAGAGGGAGGGCTGTATGCAAGATGACACTTTGGAGCTCGATCAAATGCAGTCCGCCTACAAGGCGGCGGTCGAGGAATGGATAGCCGCGATCAAGAACGAGGAGGCGCTTGCCTCGGTCAATCATTCGATCGCTGAAGTCGATAAATGGGAAGAGGCGCACTTTGCGGAAGACGAAATTCGCGGCAAGGTGAAGGCTGCCAAGAAGCAATACGAGGACGCGCTGCGCAAGAAGTTCTTTGACTTTTAGATCGGGACGCGCGCGCGTCCGGCTTATGAACAGTCACCCCATTGATCGTGCAACTTGATCCTGGATCGGTGCGCCGGCCGGGTGCTCGTTCGCCACCGCGCGGCGCATGGCGAGCGCGATCACGCCCGAGACCGCAAGCGCAAGGCCGATGCCGAGGAGCGCGAGCGAATAGGCGCCGGTCGCGTTCTTGATCCAGCCCATGAAGTAGGGGCCGGCGAAGCCGCCGAGATTGCCGATCGAGTTGATGAGCGCGAGGCCGCCGGCCGCCGCCGTGCCGGTCAGGAATGCGGTCGGCAGCGTCCACGAGGTCGCGATGGCGGCATAGATGCCGATCAGCGCGACGGAAAGCGCGATGGTCGACAATATGGGATCGCTCATATAAGCGCTGGCGATGAGGCCCGCGCCGCCCGCGAAGGCCGGTAAGGCCACGTGCCATGGACGCTCCCGCGTGCGGTCCGAGTGGCGCGTCCAGGCCACCATCGCGATGGCGGCGGCGAGCGTCGGCAGCGCCGCGATGAAGCCGACCTCGACATTGCTCAGGCCGCCGAAACCCTTCACGATCTGCGGCAACCAGAACGTGACCCCATAGAGGCCGGTGACCAGGCCGAGATAAAGCACGCTCAGCGCCAGCACGCGGCCGTCGGTGAGCGCCTCGCCGAGCCGGTACTTGCGCACGCTGTCGCGGAGCGCCCGCTCGCGCTCGAGCGTGGTTTTAAGCCACGCGCGTTCGCCGTCGGTGAGCCAGCCGGCTTCGCTCGGCCCGTTGGTGAGCCAGCGCCAGACCGCCACGCTCAGCAGCATCGAAGGCAGTCCTTCGAGGATGAAGAGCCATTGCCAGCCGTGCAGGCCGAGCGCGCCCTCAAGACCCAGGATCGAGCCGGACAGCGGCGAGCCGATGACGCCGGAGACCGGGACCGCCGCCATGAACAGTCCGACCATCCTGGCCCGGTGCTCGGCCGTAAACCAATAAGTGAGGTAGAGCACCACGCCGGGAAAGAAACCCGCTTCGGCGGCGCCGAGCAGGAAGCGGCCGGCATAGAAGCTCGGCTCGTTCCAGACCAGCGCCATGGCGGCCGAAACCAGGCCCCAGCTGAACATGATGCGGGCGATCCATCTGCGGGCGCCGAGCTTCTCGAGGACGAGATTGCTCGGGACCTCGAACAGGAAATAGCCGATGAAGAAGATGCCCGCGCCAAGACCGAATACGGCGCTGTCGAAGCCGAGATCCGCGTTCATGGTGAGAGCCGCGAAGCCGACATTCACACGGTCGAGAAAGGCCACGAAATAACACAGCATCAGCAGCGGCACGAGGCGCCAAGCGACCTTCTTGGCGATCAGCCGATCGCGGTCGTCAATGGGGTTCGCGTCGGCAGCCGACACGCTGGTGTCCCGTTTCCCGCCCGTGGATCTCATTTATGGTCATCGCCCGCGAAGGCGGGCGACCCAGTAACCCCAAGATTTCATTGGGTGCGCCGTCCGTTTCAAGATGGCACAGGGATTACTGGGTGCCCCGCCTTCGCGGGGCATGACGCAGTGGAATGGGATGCGCCATCTGTAAACGCTAGCGCTGGGCCTGCCGTGGCGAGCCGTACTTCTTGACGAAGGCGATCGTCATGCCCACCGCCTTGATGGAGTTGGGCGAGAACGGGTGCTCGTTGACGAAAGTATGTTTCTCGCCCTCCAACAGCTGCAAGTCGAGCGTGCCGCCGGCGCCGCGATAGTCGGTGGCGAAGCGCTGGGCGAGCTCGACCGTGGTCCATTCGTCCTTGGTGCCCTGGAAGACCAGCGCGGGCGGCAGGTAGACCTTCTCGCCGCGCTCGATGACGAGGGCGGGCGTGGCCTCGAGCTGCGTGGCTTCGTCGCCGAAGAAGGTGTCGTGGTTCTGGGCGAGGTCCGGCCGGCCTTGCGCCTTGGCGAGCTTGTAGCGCTCGAGCGGAAACAGCACGCCCCAGCCGGACACCACGAAGGCGAGCTTGGCGTCCATATCGGGCGCCTCCGGCAGCGGCAGCGCCCGATAGCGCGGATCCTCGGGCCGGATGGCGGCAAGCAGGATCTGATGCCCGCCGCTCGAAGTGCCGTAGGCGCCGACCCGGTCGGGACTGCTGCCGAACTCGGACGCATGGGCCTTGAGCCAGCGGATGCCCAAATTGATGTCCTGCAGGGATGCCGGGTAGGGCGCCTCGGGCGAATTGCGGAAATCGATCGACAGGACCACGATGCCGGCTGCCGCCAGGTCGAGCGCGGTATTCTGGCCGTCGGTGCGGTTCTTGTTGGTCCAGGCGCCGCCATGGATCTGCAGCACCGCCGGAAACGGTCCGTTGCCGCTCGGCTGGTAGAGCCGCGCCAGCCGCGCCTTGCCGCCGTTGCGCTGGTAGACGAGGTCCCTGACCATGAACTCGTAGGCGGCTTTGCCGTCGCCGTCTTTCTGCGCCTGCGCCCGGCCCTTCCCCGGCATCAGCGCGACGCCGAGCATCGCGGCCCCCGCTTGCAGCACGCCACGCCGTCCGAAATTGCCCGTCATGATCGTCTCTCCCGTTTTCGCATTTGTGGTCTGCTTGCCGAGATCGTAGCGCAGGAACGGGATTCTTGCCAGGAGGGAACCTGATCGCGGCGCCAGGCGATCTTGCCCGCCCTGATTGGTCTCCTGGAATCGATCCTGTGGTATGGCTCCCGCCCAATGACCTCCCTTTCGCTGGTTCTGCTTGCCTTCACCATCGTGTTGAGCTCGTTCGTCTCCGGCGTGTTCGGCATGGCCGGGGGCATGATCCTGCTCGGCGTGCTGCTGAACTATCTCGATGTCGCCGCCGGGATGATCTTCTTCTCGATCGTGCAGCTCTTCGCCAACGGCTGGCGCGCCCTGCACTGGCGCCGCTACGTGCTGTGGCCGATCTTCGGCTGGTATGTGCTGGGAGCGGCGATCGCCTTTGCGGTCATGTTCGCGATCTCGTTCGTGCCCGACAAGGCGATCGTCTACCTCACCTTGGGGCTGATGCCGTTTGCCGTCGAGGTCCTGCCGGTGGCGCTGCGACCGAATATCGAGTGGCGCGGGGTGCCGTTCGTGACCGGGGTCCTGACCACGATCATCCAGGTCCTGGCCGGCGTCGGCGGCCTCTTCCTCGACATCTTCTTTCAGAAGAGCATGCTCGATCGCAAGACCACCAACGCCACCAAGGCGGTCGTCCAGTCGCTGAGCCACGTGGTGCGGGCGGGCTATTTCGGTTCCGTCTCGGGCATCGGCAATGTGCCGCTATGGGCGTGCGTGCCGGCCATCCTGCTGGCGATCGCGGGAACCTCGCTCGCCCCCTTTGTGCTGGAACGGATGACCGACCACGGTTTTCGCCGCTGGACCCGCCGGGTGATCTTCGCGGTCAGCGCCGTCTATCTGGTGCGGGCCGCCTTCCTGCTTTGGCCTCGGATTATGCCCTGATCGAGGTGGTGCGCTGGTACGCCGGCGGTGTATGATGCGAACGCGCGCGTGGCCGTCCACGCTTCCGGCAGCAAGGTAACTCGGCGATGATCCCGTTTTCCGCAATGATGGTCGGTGGGCATTTGTTGATCGCGGTCGCCGACAGGGTTCCCGACCTCAATTTCGAGCCGATCTGTCGCGATAGCGGGGCGCTCGACTTGGCTGGCAAGGACGACATGCAGGACTGCCTCAAGGCCGAAGGTGCGGCCCGCGACGCGCTCGGCAAGCAATGGGGCCAGTTTGCGTCCGCGGATCGCACGCGCTGCCTGCGTCTGGCCACCAGCAATGGCAGCGCCTCCTATGTCGAGGTGCTCACCTGCCTGGAGATGGACCGGGATGCCAAGACGCGGCATCCGACGCGCGACGCGCGAATTGATGCGCCCGAGCCGGCCGCCCCCCGTGGCGGGGAGGCCGTCAACCCGCCAGGTCCGGGCGTTCAGCTGGCCGCCCGGCCGGTCGCCGCCGGGGCGCCGCCTCCGCCGCTGGCTTTGGCGCCGCCCGAGGCCCCGTCCTCCGGCCTGCTGCAGTACATGTGCGTGCCGGGTATCAAGGCCATTCTTCCCGCCTGCAATCCGCCCGCGGAAAACCGCTGATCGTTCTGCCGAGGCCTCAAAGGCCGAGCGCTTTTTCGATCTGGGTAAAATGAGCCCAGGCCGATAGATCCGCCCAGTTCTCTACGCTGAAGCCGGCAACGACCAGGACCAGCGCGATGATGATCAGGATCGGGCCGGGCCGCGTGGGCGGGTATTCGTCGCTTGGATTTTTTCCCGAGGGCGTTGGAGTTCTGACTCGTGTCGGGTTCGCTCATGATGCTTCTCCGTCTAGACCGTATGCTCGCCCCACATCCGCTTCGGTGAGACCACCGGAACCGACAACGCAGAGCGTGCGCGCTCGGCGTTTCTCCGTTCCGGGAGGTCGATGGATATCTCGCATCGAATGCCGGCCGGCTCGAAGCGCGTCGAGATCGTACCGTGGAACGGATCGAGCGCGCGCCGGAACAGCGCGGTACCGAAACCGTGCCGCCGCGGCGGGCTGACCGGCGGGCCGCCGCTCTCGCTCCATTCGATCCTGAGGATATTGGCTTCGATCCGCCAGGATATCGATACCTGGCCATTGTGCAGCTTCAGCGCGCCGTACTTGGCCGCATTGGTCGCCAGCTCATGGACGATCAACGTGAGGGTCGCCGCCAGTTTCGCCGGCAGTTGAACGTGCTCCCCTTCGGCGGTGACGCGCGTTTCGCTGTAATGCGCCAATTCGGCCGACAAGATCTCGCGAATGTCGACCACGTCGCCGTCAGGACGCGTCAGCAGATCGTCGGCGGCGGAAAGCGCCCGCATCCGGTCGAGGACCCGCGTGCTGATATCCGCGTGGGACCGCAATTCGTGTCGGAGCACGGCGTGCACGACGGTCAGCTTGTTTTTCAGGCGGTGGTTCAGCTCGTCGACCACCAGGCGCCGATAGCGCTCCTCTTCGTCGAGCTTTCGAATGACCAGCCGATAATGCTCGGACGCCCAGATCACCAGAGCCGACGAAAGGAAGTAAAGTGCGAAATCGCCGACTTGATCGCTGAACGCGTACGCCGGCCCCGCAAAGGAAGGATCGAAGAAGAACCAGGTCAGGATGCCGCCGAGGATCTGAGCCACAACCCCGGCCGACCAACCGCCGATGAGTGTCGCCAGCAGGACCGCCGGGTAGTAGGTCGCAAAGATCACCAGGTCGGGCCGCAGCAGCCAAAAGACCAGGCGAACTCCCAGCGCAACCATGGCGCAACAGACCGCGAAGCTGATCGCGGCCGGCGATCCGGGTCGAAGACCCAAGCGCAGAAGCCGATTGAGCGAATTTCGATCCAGGGCATCCCGGTTCAGCGAACCGGTCGCGTTGGGACTGACGGACATGGAACCCTCGGCGTCGGTCGCCCCAGCGGCCTTTTCCGAATACGCCACAAAGCAATTGGTCGCACAACTCACAGCCTTTCACGACGCCGTGAAACGACCGGTGGAACGCGGCTGCAATCGAGGACGGCTGCAGTCGCTGCGATTGATCCGCTGCGTCGAGCTGTGAGATCTTCAATAGGTACGTGTTCGCACGCGGTGCAGTGCGACATTTCGATGCGCTCGCCGCGCAACATCGAGGTGGATGATGCTTTCGTGATGGCGGAACAAATTGAGGTCTGAAATACCCGGGCAGAGCGGACATGCTCTGCCCGACGGACTCAGTCGCTTCGGGCCAAAAGCGGGAATCATTGCAAAACAGCAATTTCCCGCTTCCCCCTAGCGCGCCCGGAGCATTCCCTCCAGGTTCAGTCCTCGCCGAGCCGCCAAGGCGCTGCAGAATCCCGCGATGCTGCGGTAGAATGGCGTGACGACCGTCGAATCGGACACCGGCGTTTGCGCGCCTGGACTGCCGCCGTCTCCGCGGGCGGAGCGGCCAAATGCCGAGATGGAAAGAAGATGATTGAAAGAAGACGATCGCGGGAACACTGAAGGAGAAAGCACATGTTCGCGACAGCCGGGAAAAGGCTTCTTGCATCGGCTGCATTCACCGGCCTCCTATGCGCGGGGCTCGCTGCCGAAGCTGCCGCGCAGCCAATCATTCCTGATTTCTTCTCGAACAGCTCGGCTTGGATCGCGATCAACCGCGACTTCCTCGCCGTTCCCGGCAGCCCGCCGCCTATCAGCAACGATCCCGCCCATCCCTACGTGCAGAACGGCATCCCGGGACAGCAAGCGACCTATCGGGTCGCCGATCTTACCAATCCGAACATCAAGCCGTGGGCGAAGGAGCGGATGAAACAGGCGAACGACATCGTGCTCGCTGGTGGCATCGGCTATACGGCGCGTTCGAGCTGCAGGCCTGCGGGCGTTCCCGGCTTCATGATGTTCGTCGTCGAGCCGATCTTCTTTGTCCAGTCGCCGAAGGAGGTTCTGATGATCTTCCAGGGCGACATGCAAGTGCGGCACATCTATCTCAACGTGCCGCATTCGGAGGCGCCGAAACCCTCATGGTACGGCGAGTCGGTCGGCCATTACGAAGGCGACACGCTGGTGATCGACACGGTCGGCCTGAACGACCGGACGACGATCGACAATTTCCGCACGCCCCATACCGACAAGCTCCACGTCGTCGAGCGCTGGAGGCTCGTCGATGGCGGCAAGCAGCTCGAAGTGCTGATCCGCATCGACGATCCCGATACCTTTTACCAGCCGTGGTCGGCGATCCAGCGCTATCGGCGCATTCAACAGGCGCTTCCCGAGGAAGTCTGCGCCGAAAGCCATGCGCATCCCGAGTATCCCATCCCGATCGCCGACAAGGCGGATTTCTGAGCGCGCCGCCGTTTCGCAGCCGACGGTGGCCCTTCTTTGCAAGTTATTCGCCGTCGGAGGAGGTACGCACTTGTCCAAGGACGCAGCGACCGCTCCGGGAGTTCCGCTGCTTGGAGGGATCGCGGCGTCGTTAGCGCTCGAGAGGGCGGGCCCGGCGCCCAAGCGGCGTCAACCCGCTGAATTGCTGTCCTTTACCGGAAGCCGCTCATTCGGACACTGCGGCCCCGACCGCGCATCCGGTTAGCCTGTCGGGAACTTGAACCTGCCTCGAAGGTTTGACTTACGGGTTTGATTGGCGGGTTTCGAAGATGCGTACCAGCGCTGCTGCCGTGGTCGGATTGCTCGGCGCGATCGTCGTATCTCCCGAAATTTCGGACATGGCAAACGCCCTCCCACTTCCGCGAGCGCGTCCATCTCAGGCTCCTGTGCTTGAAAAGCCAGGAGTTTCCGAGGCGCCGAATCCTTCCGCCTGTCGTCTCCGTTTGACATCGGACTTCGCAATCGCGCCCTCGATTGCCCCCATCACCGGGCCAGGCGAATGCCAAGCCACCGATGTGGTGCGCCTGGAAGCCGTCATCCTGCCCGATCGAAGCCGGGTCGAGGTGACACCCCCGGCAATACTGCAATGCATGATGGCGGAAGCAGTCGTAGGTTGGGTCCGTCAATCGGTGGCACCCCAGGCGCTTGAACTCGGATCGTCACTGAAGGCCGTCGAAAATCTCACTTCATTCGACTGCCGCGGCCGTAACGGCATCCCGGGTGCGCAAATTTCCGAACACGGAAAGGCCAACGCGCTGGATGTCCATTCGGTCAGGCTTGCCAACGGAAAAGTCGTGGTTCTGACCGATCCGCAGGCATCCAAGGATTTCCGCGCCAACTTGCGAATGACTGCGTGTGCGATCTTTACGACAGTGCTGGGCCCTGGATCAGATGAATTCCATGAGGATCACGTTCACATCGATCTTCTCCAACGCCGCAACGGCTATCGGATCTGCCAATGGGATGTGCGCGAACCGGGCGAAGATGCCGTTCCTATCCGGCTCAAAGAAAGTGTACCATTGCCGCCGATCCGGCCGGCCGTGCATAGAGACGCGACGAAATAGCCTGATGGGTCAACAGAGAATTTCGATCCGGGGGGTGGAATCCGTTTCCGTCCGAAAATGCGATAATGCAAAAATGCTGGAGCGGTTTCTGCTTCCGGTCTATGTGAAACCGCTCTAGTCAGTCAACAAATTCGACAGGCGTGCCCTTTTTCACCAGCTTTGCGAGTTCCTCGACGTCCCAGTTCGTGAGCCGGATGCAGCCGTGCGAATAAGCTTTGGAGACCTTGGAGGGATCCGGCGTGCCATGTATTCCATAGCTGTCCAGCGAGAGATCTATCCACACGGAACCGACAGGATTGTTGGGTCCGGGGCGAATAGTAAATGGCTTTTTAGACTTTATGCCCTTGAACTTGAAGTCTGGGTTGTAATGGTAGATCGGATTCTGCACGACCATCCGAACCTGATATGATCCGGTGGGGGCCGGCTTTTCTTGGCTGCCGATTGAAGCCGGATAGGTCGCAAGCAGTTCGCCGTTTGTCCCGATTACGCGCACCAACTTGGAATTTTTGTGTACTTCCACCTTGCTGGCCCGAACCTGCTCGTCGTCGCGCTTTACGTTTGCAACGAGAATGCTTTCCCCGGCATGGGAAAGAGACTTACCTGGATTGAGCATCTTCAAGAGTGATTCGTCCATGTGGAATTTTGCGGCGAGACGCTGGCTGGAGCTCCGATAGCCAAGGTTGGGAAGATTAGCCATATCCTCCATCTTGGGCGGAATGTTAGGTACGAATGGTCCTTTCACGTCGGCGTCTGTGATGGTGTATTCAACCATCACGGGCTCCTCGCTCCGGTCCGTCAGCCGCGCCCATGTAGCCTGATCGAGCTGGTCATTTCCGTCAAGTTGCTGGGATGCTTTGAACGCCGCGAGAGCTTTGCGAAAATTATCGCCACCCGCGCCATCGATTACCCCCGGCGAGAAGTGAAGTCGGTCGAGCAAAATTTCCGCCTTGACAATCCCTGGCTGGAGGCCCTTGGCGGCCTTGGGCACCTCGGCCATATTGATCGCGTCGGCCGAGAGACCCGGTCGAGCCACGGCGCTACCCATAAAAAGCATCAAAGTGAACAAAGGGCAGGCCAGCGCTCTCATGACTGTTCTCGAAAGTCTTGGCGGACAGCAATAAATCAATCGAAGGGGAATTAAGTTCCAATCGTCTACGCGATCGTTCACGAAAATTGGCTGCCTTCCGGTCTTAATGTTTAGGAGCGTCGCGGGGGGAGGGGGTCCGCCGCGCATCAAGGCACGGGCTGAATTAAGGGATGGCGCACGCCATCAACAGCCGGCCCCGGCCAAGCTCATTCGCCGCGGCGGGTCGAACGTCGGGTCCTCCGCCGACAGCGGGCGCCCCGCTCCGCTGCGGCGGACAGCTGGTTCGGCCAGAATCGGATCTAGAGTGGTGTCTTGGCGGCTTCCAATAGGAGCTATGATGATGTGTCAGCGAGCTGCCGGGCAACATCGCGAGCGCAGTCGATAAAGCGCTCCGCGGTTGGACTCAGCGTCCGATTCTTCAGCTTCACGATTCCGGTGGGCAGGGGACGTATCGGCAGATCGATCGGCAGCCGCTTCAGACCAAGCCTCTTCCCGCTAAGTCGCAGAGTTGACCCCGACAGGACGCCGACAAATCGGCCCGTCGCCAGAAGTGCCGTTGTGAGCTGAACCGAGTTAGACCCGACCGTGTGCGAAGGTGGCTCAAGCCCTGTCGTCCGGAAAGCCTCGACGATGAGGGGACGCACGAAACTCGATTCGGGGGGAATGCTCCAGCGCGCCTTGCACAAATCCGAAAGAGAAAGTTTACGCCGTCGATGCCACTCGCTTCCGACGGCCGCGGCCAGAAACATTGGATCACGAAACAGGACCTCGGAGTCGAGGTCGGTCGCGCCAGAGGTCGGCGTCGCCAATCGTCCGAGGATGAAGTCGATACGGCGTTCGCGCAATTCCACGTACTGGTCTGCGAATGTCGCCGCAGGAAGGATCTCGAAGACAGCCTTCGGATATTGCCGCGAAAACCGATCAATAACCACAGGGACAAAGCCGCCGAGCATGGAGTCAGTCGTGCCAAGCCGAACTTCGCCTGAGCCTGGATCGGAAAGCGCTTCGATTTCCTGCACGGCTTGGCGCAAATCGTCAAAAACCGCGATTCCCCACTTTATCAGCGCCCGTCCGTAGAGAGTTGGCTCGACGCCTTGTGGGGTCCGATTGAGAAGCCTCACGCCGACAACGTGTTCAATCTCGCCAATGGCCTTTGAGACCGCCGGTTGCGAGATGGCGAGCTGCGCCGCAGTCCTCCCCATGCTGCCCGTTTCGGCAATCGCGAGGAGCACGCGCAGGTCTCGCAACTTGAGCCGCCGCAGGACGCGCTCGTCCCATTCGTGTTTACTGGCCATCGTTCCAACCGTTATGAGGGCATGCTGGAATGGAATTGGCGGCCTTTGCAAGAGCCGGCTATCCATTGTGTCGACCCAGAGTGACAGGACTCACGTGGAGAGATCAATGCGATACTCTCGTCGTAGCTTCCTAAGCATTACGGCTGGTGCAGTCGTTTGCCCCGCTGTCGCATCCGCCCAAGCTTATCCCTCGCGGCCGGTTCATCTCGTCGTCGGGTTTCCGCCCGGAGGGGCGGCTGACATCGGCGCTCGCATTATCGGGCAATATCTGACGGAACGTCTGGGGCAGCCGTTCATCATCGAGAACCGCCCTGGTGCTGCCAGCAATGTTGCTACGGAGGCGGTCGTGCGCGCGCCCGCAGATGGCTATACACTTGAGCTCGTGAATTCCTCGCAGACGATCAACGCGACACTTTATCAGAAGCTCAACTACAATTTCATTCGCGATATCGCTCCTGTTGCTAGTCTCTATGACCAGCCGCTGGTTCTTGAGGTCAACGCGAGCATCCCGGTGCGAAGCGTTGCCGAATTTATCGCCTACGCCAAGTCGAATGGGCGGGTGATGAACATGGCCTCGGCGGGCATTGGTAGCCCGCAGCACGTTGCAGGCGAATTATTCAAGATGATGACGGGCGTCGATATGCTGCACGTTCCCTACCGTGGGGTCGCGCCTGCCTTGAGCGATCTGATTGCAGGTCACGTGCAGGTTATGTTCGACACGCTCAACTCTTCGATCGAGCAGATCAGGGCTGGCAAGGTGCGCGCACTAGGTGTCACCACATTGTCCCGATCCAGCGTGCTTCCGGATATCTCAACAATCAGCGAAGTCGTTGAAGGCTACGATGTCGTCGGCTGGTCGGGAATTGGCGCGCCGGCAGGCACGCCCACTGAGATCATCGGGACGCTTAACCGCGCGATCAACGCGGGCCTTGCCGACAACAAGGTGAGGAGCCGTTTCGAGGAACTCGGGGTGACGGTGCTTCCGGGCTCTTCCGTCGCGTTCGCATCGTCGGTAGCCGAGGACGCGTCCAAGTGGTCCAAGGTGATCAAGTTCGCCGGCCTTGAGCTACAACAATAAGCTGTTCGTCGCGATCGAGGAGTAAATCATGAAAACCGTTCTGGCGATTGGAATCCCGCGCTTGCGGCGTGACCCCACCCGGATCGCTACGCGATCCTGCCCTCGGGTCAAGCCCGCGGGCAGGCTCCCCTTTGCAGGCCCCTGAAAGGGGAGGTGTCGCCGAGAGCGCGGCGGTTTCATCACATGCGATCGACCCGCGGGGGGAGGGGGGCCGCCGCGCAGCACCGCACGGGCGGCGCGCAGCAGGCCAGATGATAGAAAAAATACCAACCCGCCGCGGCTGCGATGATGATCAAAACGGCGGCTGATGCAATGTAAGTCCTTCGCATTGGCGATTGCGTGCTGCGCGGCTACTCCGGCTTGACGCTGGAGAACTTCACCACCTTGGCCCACTTCTCGGTTTCCGCGACCAGCAGGTCGCCGAATTCGGCCGGCGTCATCGGCATCGGCGTGCCGCCGAGCTCGGCGAAGCGCGCCTGCAATCGGGGGTCCGCCAGGACCGCGTTCACGGCGCGGTTGAGGGTGCCGACGATTTCCGGCGGCGTGCCCCGGGGGGCCACGATTCCGTTCCAGACATCGACCACGTATCCGGGCACGGTTTCGCCGATGGTCGGCACGTCCGGCAGCGCCTCCGATCGCTTGCCGGCGGTCACGCCGAGCGCGCGCAGCCGGCCGGCCCGGATGTGCTCGATCGAGCTCGGCAGATTGTCGAACATCACCTGCACCCGGCCGGGCAAGAGATCGCACAGCGCCGGCCCGCCGCCGCGATAGGGCACGTGCACCATGTTGATGCCGGTCATCGCCTTGAACAGCTCGCCCGACATGTGCGGCGAGGCGCCGATGCCCGACGACGCGAAATAGACCCTGCCCGGATTGGCCTTCACATAGTCGATGAACTCGGCGACGGTCCGCGCCGGCACCGATGGATGCACCTCCATCACGTTGGTCAGCATCATCGTGCCGGCGACCGGCGCGCTGTCGCGGATGAAATCGAACGGGAGGTTATCGTAGAGGGTTGTGTTGATGGCGTTGTTGGGGGCGGCATAACCGATCGTATAGCCGTCGGGCGGGGATGCGAGCACGGCGGCCATGCCGATATTGCCGCCGGCGCCGGCCCGGTCATCGATGATGAATTGCCGGCCGAGCTTCTCCGACAGGAACTGCCCGATGAGCCGCGCCACGATGTCGTTGCCGCCGCCGGCCGCGAACGAGACGATCCAGCGCACCGGCCGCGACGGATAGGATTGCGCCCGGGCGGCCGGCGAACGTGCGAGCAACGCGCAGGCCGGAACGACGGCGGCGGCTCCCGCCAGCCGCAGAAATCGACGGCGAGTACGGTTCATGCCTTCCTCCGATGCCGAGGATGGAACGGCAATTTTCCTATGCCGTTCAGCTATACCTTTGGAAATCTTCCGCGCCTAGGGGACTGTGTCGTCCGCCCACTTGCACCCGCAGGCGTCTGCGTAGCGGCGCCGCCGCCCGACACTGCCGGGAGAAGCCCCTGCAGGTGCCCGCCCTGGACAGGATACCGTCTCTATTATCCGAGCCGACAGCCCTCGGCCGCCTTCGCCCTGTTTATCGAGGCCCTGCGCTACCGGACGTCGCCGCGAACGAAGTGATCGCGCGCTTCGGATGAGGCTTACGATGGTGTCGTCGGCGCGTCGATCTTGTTCTGGGTCCTCGTTTCGAAATCGTTGGCGTCATGGCGCTCGCGCAACTGTTGCTCGGGCGGCCCGTTGATACGGTTGACCATTCGTCCGCGCTTGACGGCCGGACGCTCGCCGATTTCTTTCGTCCAGCGCGTCAGGTTCTTATATTCGCCCGTTTGCAGGAACTTGCGTGGGTCGTTGTAGGAGTTGCCGTTCAACATGCCATTGCCGTACCACGGCCAGATCGCCATATCGGCGATCGTATATTCGTCGCCGGCGATGAATTGATTGTCCGCAAGCTGCCGGTCGAGCACATCGAGCTGGCGTTTCACCTCCATCGCAAAACGGTCGATAGCGTATTTGATCTTCACCGGAGCATAGGCATAGAAGTGCCCGAAGCCGCCGCCGACATAGGGCGTCGAGCCCATCTGCCAGAACAGCCAGTTCAGCGCCTCGGTCCGCTTGCCGCGATCCCTTGGCAGGAAGGCGCCGAATTTTTCCGCCAGGTAGAGCAGGATCGCGCCGGATTCGAACACGCGTCGCGGCGTCGCCTCGCTGTAGTCCATGAGCGCCGGGATTTTGGAATTCGGGTTCACCCCGACAAATCCGCTGCCAAACTGATCGCCCTGGCCGATGCGGATCGGCCAGGCGTCATACTCAGCCCCGCCATGACCCGCGGCCAGCAATTCCTCCAGCATGATCGTAACCTTGACGCCATTGGGCGTCGCCAGTGAATAAAGCTGAAGCGGATGCTTTCCGCGTGCCAGCTCCTTTTCATGGGTCGCGCCCGCGATCGGGCGATTGGTATGGCTATAGCGCCAATTGGGACTGTCGCGCTTTTCCCAGGTCC
Organism: uncultured Alphaproteobacteria bacterium; assembly: GCA_963725185.1. GTDB lineage: Bacteria > Pseudomonadota > Alphaproteobacteria > Rhizobiales > Xanthobacteraceae > VAZQ01. Next base: position 1,043,492 of record CAVRXO010000003.1, on the reverse strand, counting down.
AGACTTCCGGCGGCGCATATTCGGGTGTGTCAGTCATATTGGGCTCGCATTCATTGCAGGCCGATCAACGGCCAGTAGGTCGGGACCATGATGAATAGGACGAGGAACTCGACGACCGTGAGCCATGCGCCCATGATCAGCAGGTCGCGCGCGGCGAAATAGCCGTACGAATAGCCGACGATGAGCACGCCGGACTGATAGGCGAACAGCTTGCCGCCGGCCGCGAAGGTCCAGATCATGCCCAGGAGCAGCGGGTGCATGTTGTGGGATTTCGCGAACTCCATCACCAGCGGAATCGAAGTGGCGAGCATCGAGATCTCGCTGGCCAGCAGGAAGTGGTAGAAGAACGCCGTCCAATACATGACGATGGTGGTCGAGTAGATGTTGGTCATGTAGGGCTGCATCCAGACGAAGACGGAATTGGTGATGACGTCGAGGCCTTTGGTCACCTCCAGGACGGTGCCCATGCTCACGGCCGCGGCGACGAAGAAGACCGGCAGATAGTTCAGCCGCTTCATGTCCTCGATGTCGAGGATTCCCACGCGCGGCAGCAGGGCGAACAGGCCGACCCCCATGCCGATCACCGATGACGAGATATGATGGGCGAAATCCGTGAGCCAAAGCACGATCGTCACCGCCATCAGCGCCGCCGCCCGGATTTGCAGCGGCGTCCACGGCCCCATCTTGCGGATCTCCTCGCGCAGGTATTCGTAGCCGCCCTCCAGCGCGACCTTCTCGGGCGGGTACAGCCACAGCGTCAGTACCCAGGCGGCAAGGACCGTGATGATGCTGCACGGCAGAAAGGCCAGGAACCAGTAGCTCCAAAGCACCTCGACCCCGCCGACTTTCTCGATCAGCCCGCGCGCGGTGATCGAGCCGGCGCCGGCGATGATCATCTTGTCGAAGATGTTGGCGGTGTAGCTGAGGATCAGGAACATGCCGCGCGACACGTTGTTTCCCGGCGGGGATTTGAAGGCCTCCGCCAGGCCGAGCGCGATCGACGCCATGATGACCACCCGCGCGATGCCGGAAGGCACGATGAAGGTCAAAAGGAAATCGGTGACGATGAGGCCGAGCAGGATGCGCGGATAGGTGACGCCGATGCGCATCATGACGAAGTAGGCGATCCGGCGCGCCACCCCGGATCGGGTGGCGATGACCCCGAGCAGCAGGGCGCCAAACAGGAACCAGGCCGTATCGTTGGCAAAGCCGCTGAAAGCCACGGGAAACTTGACGATGCCGAGGGCCCAGAACAGGAAGCATCCGACGAAGCCCGCCAGCGCGTAGTCCATGGCCCGCGTGATCCAGGCCACGACCATGAAGCCGACGATGGCAAGGGCATGCTGGGTGACCGGCTCCAGCGGCAACGGCGCGAACCACACGACCAGCGGAACCAGGATGCAAAGAACCTGGCCGACGACGACCACCGGGGAGTTCGGGTCCTCCAGCGATATCTCACCGGCGGGTAGGGCCGGACCCATATGCGCGGTCACCATGAGGCTATTCCTCCACGTGTTTCACAAACCTTTCAAAACGGCAGGCCCACATAGTTCTCCGCGAACGCGGTAGCGGCCGCGCGCGAGCCGAACAGATAGTCGAGCTCGGCCGTCTGCATCTTCTGGTCGAACAGGCGATCGGGGAAGGTGTGCAGCAGCATGGTCATCCACCAGGAGAAGCGCTCGGCCTTCCATACCCGCGCGAGCGCGCGGGCGGAATAGTGCTCGAGACCCGCGGCCGAATTCTCGTGGTAGTGCTCCAGCAGCGCCTGCGACAGGTAGCGCACGTCGCTCGCCGCCAGATTGAGGCCCTTGGCCCCCGTCGGCGGGACGATGTGACAGGCGTCGCCCGCGAGCAACAGGCGGCCGACGCGCATCGGCTCGGCGACGAAGCTGCGCAGCGGGGCGATGCTCTTCTCGATCGAGGGGCCGGTGACGATGCGCTCGCGCGCCTGCGCGTCGAGCCGCGGCCTGAGCGCATCCCAGAACCGTTCGTCCGGCCAGGCGCTGACGTCCTCGGCGAGGCCGCACTGGATATAGTAGCGGCTGCGGGTCGGCGAGCGCATCGAGCAGAGCGCGAAGCCGTGCTGCTGGTGGCGCACATAGATCAGCTCTTCCGAGACCGGCGGCGTGTCGGACAGCAGCCCGAGCCAGCCGAACGGATAGGACCGCTCGTAGCTCGTGATCGCGTCGGGCGGCACGCTCTGGCGGCTGATGCCGTGAGAGCCGTCGCAGCCGGCGATGAAATCGCATTCGAGCGCATGGACCTTGCCGTCGACCCGATAGGTCACGCGCGGCCGGTCGCCGAAGATATCGTGCAGCGCCACATCCTCCGCCGCATAGACCGTCGGGGCGCCGGCGGCGGCGCGGCCGTCCATCAGATCCTTGGTGATCTCGGTCTGGCCGTAGACCATCACGGTCTTGCCGGTCAGCTCCTTGAAGTCGATGCGATGGCGTACCCCATCGACGCAGATCTGCGTGCCGTCATGCACCAGGCCGTGGCGATGCATGCGGGCGCCGACGCCGGCCTCGTCGATGAGATCGACCGCGACCTGCTCGATGACGCCGGCGCGGATCCGGCTGAGCACGTATTCGCCGGTGTGCCGCTCCAGGATGACGTTGTCGATGCCATGCCGCAGCAGCAGCTGGCCGAGCAGCAGGCCGGCAGGCCCGGCGCCGATGATCGCGACCTGCGTCCGCATGGCCCGGCAGTCCTTGTCGATTCCATCCCTCGCGCCAGCGTAGACGGCAACGCGCGTGGAATATAGGCCGGGCATTCTCTGGCGGTGAGCCGGAATGTTTAGAGATTGGTAATATCGCGCGCCGATAGTCATGACACTACAGCGCGAAGGAGCCTCGGCCCAACGACCAACTCGGGCCGGGGCTCTTTCATTTGCAGCCTGGGTGACGAATCTTCGAACCCAACAGGTCGCCGCCGGCAGGCGCGCCGCCTCAGCCGGATCTTTTTTCGGCGTAGCGAATAGTATTGAATAGAAGCGTACGGCACTTGTCCCGGCCTTGAGCCGGGACCTTACCAACCTCGGAGTTTCGTACGGTCCCGGCTCAAGGCCGGGACAAGGCTTGGCGCGGTCCGTTCGCTACTCGCTATTCGCCCCATCCAAGGAGATCGCAATGCGTGATGATCCCGATCACACCCGCCGCTGGCTCATCAACATGAGCGGGGCCGCTTTGCTGTCGAACGTGCTGCCGGCGGCGCCGGCCTTGGCGCAAGCGGCTGCGGCCTCCAAGCCCGCTGGCGGCGAGGCCGCCGAAGGGCCCGTCAAGGAGGAGCCGCTCTCGCCGGTCACGGTCGCGCTTGCCGACTACATAGCGGGAACGCTCGATCGCGAGCTGCCGGCGGCGGTGGTGGCCAAGACCAAGATGCACGTGCTCGACACCATCGCGGCGATGGTGTCCGGCTCGCGGCTCAAGGCCGGCGTCGCGGCCGCGCGCTATGTGGACACCCTCGGCGGCAAGCCGCTGGCGACCGTGGTCGGCACTGGCCATCCTGACCTCGACCGTCAATGCGGCGCTTGCCAACGGCATGGCGGCCCATGGCGACGAGACCGACGATTCCCATCTCGGCGGCCGCTTCCATCCCGGCTGCGGCATCGTGCCGGCGGCGCTCGCCACCGCGGAAGGCGCGAGCCGCAGCGGCAACGATTTCCTGCGCGCGGTCGCGCTCGGCTACGACATCGGCGCGCGGCTCGATCTACGCGCTCGGCTTCGGCGCGCTCTATACCGAGCGCCACAGCACCCACAGCCTGGCGACCACCTTCGGCGCCACGGCGGCGGCCGCCGCCATGCTGCGGCTCGATCCGACGCCAGGTGCGCCATGCTGTTCTCGTTCGCGGCCCAGCAGGCCTCCGGCGTTCCCTATTGGGAGCGCGACCGCGAGCATATCGAGAAGGCGTTCGATTTCGGCGGCATGGGCGCCCGCAACGGCGTGACCGCCGCCACCATGATCGCGGCCGGCATGACCGGCATCGACGATCCGCTCTCCGGCGACAAGAACCTGTTCACCGCGCTCGGCGGCGACAATCCGCAGCCCGGCGAGTTCACCGCCGAGCTCGGCAAGCGCTTCGAGATCATCGACACCTCGATCAAGAAATGGTGCGTCGGCTCGCCGCTGCAGTCGGTGCTCGATTGCGTCACCGCGCTTCTGAAGGATCCGGCGGTGCGCGCCGGCCGGATCAAGCGCATCGTGGTCGACATGCCGGCCGACCGCCTGCACATCGTCGACAACCGGACCATCCCGGACATCTGCCTGCAGCACCTGGTCGCGCTCATGATCGTGGACGGCGGCGCCGACCTTCGACAGCGTGCATGATGTTGCCCGCATGAGCGATCCCAAGGTGCTCGCCATCCGCAAGCTGGTCGAGGCGGTTGCGAACCAGGAACTGGTGACCGCGGTGCCGGCGCGCCAGGCGATCGTGCGCATCGAGACCGCGGATGGCCGTTCGCCTCAGCCACCGCACCTACGAGGTGCGCGGCACGCCGGGCAATCCGATGGACCAGAGCGAGGTCGACGCCAAGGCGCTCGACCTCATGGCCCCGATCCTTGGCCAAAGCCGGGCCACGGAGCTCATCGCGGCCATCGGCAACCTCGACCGTTTCGGCCCGGTCGCCGGGTTGCGGCGGTTGCTGCAGGCTTAGGCCCCGCCGCCGGTCCCGACCACTACCCCACAATACCAGTTGTGGCCGGGACCGCACCTCTCTTCTTTCGTCGAGAGGCAGTCGAGCTTAGGGCAATTGCGCGGGCCGCGGCGGACCATCGCATCTTAACTTTAATGCGGGCGGCCAAGGACGCCGGGAGGTGATGCCGGGCGCTCTGATTGACTTCGCTAAACCACAATTTCCAGGCTAGATTCCGTTGATTCGGGACCGGTCGTGTCGTCATCCCGCGACGCAAACAAATCGCTCTCGCTGATGCAGCTCAATTTGGTTCGCCATTGCGCTTGTCTGCTCGCCGCGCTCATGTTGTGGCCGCTGTCGGGAGCAGGGGCCGGCAACGGCGCGGCCCCTTCTGCGGCGCCCGCGACGTTGGCCACCGCCATGGCGGACTACCATCGCAAATTGGAGGCCTATACGGCTGCGCGCCGGAATTACGAAGGCGAGGCCGATGCCTATTGGAGCCAGATCGCGGACAAGCGCCGAATTCGCAACGCCAAGCGTCGCAACCATGATGAGATCCTGCTCGAGGATTACGTGCTGACGCAGCCGCCGGTCTATGCGGGACCGCCGAGGCCCGCCGATCCATCGGCGCCCGCCGACAACGAGCCGCCGCCGTCGCGGCCCTACGTGCCGGTCGTCGCCGATTTTCTTGAATCCGCCGCCAGGCACTTCAATTTTGCGCCGCGACTGCCGCAATCCGAGATCGACTACAAACGCAGCTACGCCGCCGTCGCCACCGCGGCCGGGCTGACGCGCGAGCAGGCCGTTCGAATCTACGGCTTCGAGTCCGGCGGCAACGGCAAATATGACGTGCAGGCCGGCTTGGAGCATCCGACGCCGGGAGCGCACGCGATCACCACCGCGCTCGGCTACAACCAGCTGTTGGCCACCAACAGGTCGAGCTCCTGGCCGAGAGGGGCGATCAATTCCTGCGCACGCTGAGGGGCAGGGCCGCCGAATTGACCGGCGAAGCCAAGCAGGCGCTCGAGCGCAAGGCCGCGATGCTCAAGACCATGGTGGATTTCAGCCGCAGCGTGCCGGACGATTGGAACCAGCATGACCGGTTGGCGAACAGCCCGAAGGGTCTCGGCGTCCATGCGCTCAATCTGGACCTGGATGTGGGCCCGTTGCTGCAGGTCCAGAAGCTGCGCGACTCCGTCCTGTTCGCGCGTGCCAAGGGCTACGGCGCGGCCTTGAGCGCGGCCGAGCTCGAGATGATGAACCTCACCGGCGACGGCAACGGCATCGATATGGTGATGCTGCCCGCGCCCTGGCGCGACCGCGTCCCCACCGCGAATTTCTTCCAGCCCGCAGGCTACGAGCGCAATCCGGTGGCCATCCGCAACAACGTCGTGGCGAAGCTATTGGCCGCCACCGACGCCAGGATGGACGAGGAGGCGAGATTGCCCGGCGCGCGGGACCTGGCGGCATTGTTTGGCCAGTGAGAGAGGGCGAGTAGAGTGGCTGGATCTATCGACCGCTCAAAAGCTCGCATTGATCCAGCTTGTAGCCCGCATGGAGCGCTTGCGGAATGCGGGAGCGGCGTTCCCGGATTTCGCAAGCGCTCCATCCGGGCTACGGGAAATCCTCTCAATACCTCGCATTGATCCAGCTCGCCGCATAATCGAACAGGTTCTTCACGGTGTTGGAATACTGGCCGGGCGTGCGCTCGCAGGCGGTGCAGGGGGTGAAGCCGTGCACGGCGCCTTCGATCACGATGAAGTCCTTGTCCTTGCTCTTGGCCATGTCGTAATGCCGCTCGTTGTCGCGGATGAAATAGTGCGCCCCCATGGCGGCGAACAGAACCGGCACCGAGATCGACTGCACGGCGCAGACCGTCGAGTTGTTGGTCGAGCAATAGTCGATGTCGTCGATCGAGTTGCGGGCCCGGATCGCCTGCGCGCTCAGGAACGAGCGCAGCGTGAAGACCTTGGTGCCGGTGCGGAACCGCAGATTGTCGCGCGCAAGCCTCGGATTGGCGACGAACACGCTTTTGATCATCTCTTCCGTGATGGTGCCGTCGTTGCGCAGCAGCCGTTCCGGCCGCGCCGTGCTGTTGATCGACGCGATATCGGGCTCGGCGATGAACAGGGCCGCCGCCGCGCCCGGCCCGGCGCCCGGATTGCCGCCGCGCGGGATCACCATGATGTCGTCGTCGGGATAGGGGTAGTCGTTGCGCTTCATGCGCTCGAGCTTGTCGCGCGCGCTGTCGATCAGCGCGTTCATGCGATCGGCCTGCGCCTTGAAGTAGCGCGCCTGGAATTCCGCCGAATAGTGCGACGGCCCGTTCGGGTTGAAGCCGTTGTTCGGATCGAACGGGTCGAGCGCGGCGATCAGCGGCGCGTCCGGCGGATTGTTCTCGTCGGCGACCGCCGGATTGAGGCCGCGCAGCGTATTGATCGCGTTCCCCGGATGCGCGTCGGCGAAGACGATGCCGTCGGCGGGGACCAGACCGGCAAGGTCGTCGCCGCATTCCGAGAGCTTGTTCGGTCCCTTGCAGTAGGACGTCCCGTTCTCCGCCACCGCCTGGTAGAACGACATCAGCGGTCCGCCGCCGCTATGGGCGAACAGCACCACCTTGGTGATGCCCGGCTGGCCGCGCAAGAAGTTGACGCCGGCCTTGACGTCGAGCGGCAGCTTCTCGAAATCGACCAGCGCCTCGTTGTTCTCGTAACGGGTGTTCATGCACAGCATCAGGAAGCCGCGTCGCGACAGCTCGGTGCAGGCGCGGTGATCGAGATAATTCGCGGTGCGGTGCATCACCAAAATGCCCACATGGGGCGCCGGGCCGGCATCCGGCTTGTAGAGTGCGCCCTTGCTGGCGCCCGCGAACGCGATGAATTCCGGCTTGCTCTGCGCCACCGCCCATTGCGGTGCCAGAAGCGTCATTGCCGCGATCAAGGCGGCGCGCCACCAGCGATGCATCTCTGTCTCCCTTGCCGAGGCGAGGAGCTTGGCCGTGGGAGTGCGCGAACGCAAGGTGGGTCTCCCCCGTCTCCCGGGCGCAGCGCCATTGCGGACGCGCAGCGTCGCAATGGTGGTGCGCTGCAGACCCGGACCGTATCAACCGCAGGAATTTGGAATGGTCCTGGCTCAAGGCCGGACAAGCGCGCCAGACGCGTACGCAGATGGTGGCCCGCCCGCCGCTGCCGACACTGAGGGCGCCGACAATTTGCCAAGGCGTGGAGTTCCAATCGAGGGAACCGGGTCCTCTTGCAAGAGAATAAAAATCTCCCGGGCGCGCCGTACGAGAAGATTTGGATTGTTGCCTTTGAGGGCCTGTTGCTGCCGAAGCACAGTCGCACGGCATTCGCTGGCGAACCACGGCGCCTGCTTTGATCCCGGCCGGCCGAAGTGTCACCATCTGGCGAGCGGCGCAACCGAGATGCCCATCACCCGAGTAGGTACAAGATGCCGACCACCAGAAAACCCGCGTCGCGCGTCAGACGTCGGGGCGCCACTCCCGGGTGCGATCATTCGAGCCCACCGGCCGAAGCATTGCATGCCGTGATCGCCCGCCCGCGCACATCGCTCCTCATCAGCACGGCGCTGGCGACCGGCGTGCTTGCTCGCATCGTGTTGGGCTCGACGCCGGTCTACGCCGCCGGCGAATGCGGCGTCGCCAGTCCCGCGTCCGGAATCGTGACCTGCACGTCCACGACCGGCGTGGGCAACCCCTATTCGAACGGCATCAACTACGTCCCGAGCGGCGACCTGACGCTGGTCCTCGATCCGACGGTCGTCGTCAACAATTCGCAGAATACGGTCCCTAATGTGGGGCCGGTGCAATACGGCGTGGCAGTCCCCGCACAAGCCATACCAGGGAGTCAAGCCAATCTCGGCAACACAGCGCCGGATTTCAACGTCACGATCACGCTGGACTTCGGCGCATCGGTCACGACCGGCGGATCGAGCGCTCCCGGGGTTTACGGCGCCACAAATTCGAAAATCGTGACGATCAACAATGGCGGTGCGGTGAGCGCGAACGGAACCAGCTCGCCTGCGATCAGCGCCTTTGCCTATTCGGGCAGCATCGTCATCAGCAACACCGGCTCGGCTTCGTCCGCATCCAACACCGTGTCGACCATCCAGGGCTTTGTCGACACGGGGACCGGCACGCTGCAGATCACGAACTCAGGCTCCGTCACGAGCGGCGCTACCGGCGGTGCATACACCGTCGGCATCAGCGCCGGAACCAACAGCACCGGCGCGATCACGATCACCAACGCGATGAACGGCACGATCACGACCAAGGGCGATCAAGGCAGCGACGGTATCCAGGTCTTCTCAACCAATACCGCGACGAATCCGACTACCGTGATCAACAACTACGGCACCATCACGACGCAGGGCCTTCATAGCAACGCGTTCAACGGCACCGGCAACGTCGGCATCGATGTCTCCGGCGGCACCACTGTTACGATCACCAACGGTTCGCACGGCACGATATCGACCGCGGGCAATGGTTCGACTGGAATCAACGTATTTGACACCTCGAACATCACGATCACCAACGCGGGCGGCATCACGACCCAGGCCGCAGGTGCGGTGGGTGTCTATAGTAGCGGCGGCCTGACGACGATCGTCAATTCGGGCAACATAACCACGCACGGCACCGGCGGCAGCCACGGAATCTTCGCATACTCGTCCAGCAACAGCGTCAGCGTCACCAACACCGGGACCGGCACCATCACAATCTCGGGCTCCGGGGACGGAATTGTTGCAGACAATGTCAGCGGCTCCGGCACGCTGTACGCGAACAACGCCGGCACGATCACGGTCCAGGGCGACAACAATCGCGGCATAACGGCGGTCGGCACCGGCGCCACCCCGATCACGATCGTCAATCTCGGCACGATCAAGACCTATGGGGCCTCCAGCTACGGCATCCGCTTCAACCAAACATCCGGCGGCACGGGTCTGGTCACCATCAACAGCACCGGCACGGTGAAGACCTACGGCTCCGGAGCGTCCGGCATCGCCGGCCCGACCAGCGCGATCGCGGCCAACGTCGCGATCACCGCGGCCAACGTCATCGCCTCGGGCGCCAATGCTTCGGCGATCGCCTTCACGACCACCGGCACGGCGACGGTGACCACGACGGGCACCATCTCGGGCAGCGTGAGCGGCATCACAATCGGCGCCGCGAGCACCACGCTCGCCAATTCCGGCGCGATCTCCGGCGCGACCGGCATCGTCCTGAGCCAGGGCAACGCCAGCGTCACCACGTCCGGAAGCATCGCCAGCACGAGCGGCAGCGGCGGGACCGCCATCCAGTTTGCAGGAAGCGGGAACACGCTGACGCTTCAACCCGGGTTCTCGATCACCGGCAATGTTCTCGCCACCGGGACCGACACGTTCCAGCTCGGCGGTCCCGGCAGCGGCACGTTCAACCTCAGCTCGATCGGCACGTCCCAGCAATATCGAGGGTTCTCGACCTTCAACGTGATCGGCAACTCGACCTGGGTGCTGACCGGCACCGGCAATCAGAGCTGGACCATTGCGAGCGGCAGCACCATGCAGCTCGGCAACGGCGGCACCTCGGGCTCGATCACCGGCAACGTGGTCGACAACGGCGTGTTCGCCATCGATCGGTCGGACGTCTACACGTTCGGCGGCACCATCTCGGGCTCCGGCGCATTCCAGCAGGTGGGCCCCGGAACCACGGTCCTGACCGCCAGCGAAAGCTATATGGGCGCGACCTCGGTCAACGCCGGCACGCTCGAGGTCGATGGCTCGATTGCCGCCTCGAGCAGCGTGACGGTGAATACGGGCGGCACCCTCTCCGGCATCGGCACGGTCGATCCGCTCGCCGCCGTGACGATCAACAACGGCGGCACGCTTGCCCCCGGGAACCCGGGCACCCCGACCGGAACGCTCACGATCACCGGCAGCCTCGTCTTTCAGAGCGCCGCCGCCTACCTGATCAGCATCAACGGAGCGAGCACGAGCAAGACCAACGTCGCCCTCACCGCGACGCTCGGCGGGGCCGGCGTCGATGTCGCCAAGGGCAGTCTCGTCGTGTCGGGCCAGAGATACACGATCCTGACGGCGTCCGGCGGGGTGGGCGGGACATTCAATCCCAATGTCAGGTTCGGCATTTACACCGGCACATTGAGCTACGACTCCGACGATGCGTACCTCACCTTTGCGGTTACCCGGGTGACGCCGTTGCTGCCGCCTGGCGCGCCGACCAACGTGCTCAATGTGGCGGGGGCGATCGACAACTTCATCGCCGGCGGCGGCACGCCGCCTCCCGCCTTCCAGAACTCTCTTCAACTTCACGCCACAGCAGCTGGTGGGCGCCTTGACCCAACTTTCCGGCGAGGTCGCGACCGGAGCACAGGAAAGCGGGTTCCAGCTCATGAATTCGTTCCTGTCGCTGCTGACCGACCCGACCGGGAGCACCAGCAACGGCAGCGGTCCAGCGCTGCCGTTTGCGCCCGAGCGCGCTGCCGCGTTTCCTGACGACATTTCACTCGCCTATGCCTCGGTGCTCAAGGCGCCGCCAATGGCGTATACGCCGCGCTGGAACACGTGGGCGGCGGCCTTCGGGGGCAGTGGGACCACGCGCGGCGATCCGACCGGCGTGGGCAGCCACGATTCGACCGCGCGTACCGGCGGGTTCGCGGCCGGCGTGGACTATCGGGTATCGCCCGACACGATCCTGGGCTTTTCGCTCGCGGGCGGAGGGACCGGTTGGTCGCTCTCGAGCGGGCTGGGCAGCGGACGCTCGGATGCCTTCCTGGCCGGCCTCTATGGCTCCCAGCAATGGGGGCAGGCCTATGCGTCCGGCGCGCTCACCTATGCGTCCCACTGGATGTCGACAAGCCGCAGCATCAACGTCGCCGGCCCCGATACGCTCTCGGCCTCGTTCAACGCGCAGAATTTCGGCGGACGCCTGGAAGGCGGCTATCGGTTGACCGCGTGGGCGCCGGCGAGCGTCAGCCCCTACGCGGCCGTGCAGGCGCAGAGCTTCCGGTCGCCGGCCTACAGCGAGAGCGGACTCGTGGGCGCGCCCGATCCGTTTGCGCTGAGCTTTGCATCACAGACCGCAACCGTGGTGCGCACCGAGCTCGGCAGCCGATTCGACCGGTCGTTTGCCCAGGCCGATCGCAGCAACCTCGACCTTTTCGGCCGCCTCGCCTGGGCGCACGACTGGCAGAGCAATCCGAACCTGAGCGCGACCTTCATCGGTCTGCCGACCGCGACGTTCGTGGTCAACGGTGCGGCGCCGCCCACGGAGCTTGCGCTTGCCACCGCGGGCGCGGAATGGCGCTGGCGCAGCGGCTGGTCGTTCATGGCCAAGTTCGACGGCGAGTTCGGCAATCGCTCCGACGTATACACCGGCACGGCGCGGCTGAATTACGCTTGGTGACCCGCAGCTTCGCGCTTGGTGGTCCTGCGACCGGCGTTCCGCAGGGCAGGGCGCCCTCTCGCATTTGATGAAACTGTGGCCGGGCACGCCGGCGGCCCGCGAGCCGGGGCTTGAAAACCTGGCCGTATCCGCCACAGGATGAGCATTGCATACGGCTCGAGCAGGCCCATGTCGCAGAACGGTCAGACCGGACAGAACGAGCCGAGCGGCCCCAGCTTCGGGGATTGCGGACCCGACAAGGCGGCAAGTGCCGCTTCGGTCGCGGCGCCCGGCGTGGACGCCCCGGCGGACGCTGGAGCAGCCGGAAGCGAATCGAAGACGAACATCACCTGCTCGCGCGGGCTCGTCGACTGGCTGCTGATGAACCGGATCAGCCTCGCGTTCAGCTCGTACCAGACCGGCCAATTGTTTCTGGTCGGCGTCCTTCCGAACGGAAGCCTCTCGGTGCACCAGCGCAACTTCACGCGCGCCATGGGCCTGTGGTGCGAGACCGATCGGATCTACGTGGCCACCGTCGATCAGATCTGGCGGCTCGAGAACGTCCTACAGCGAAGCGAACGTGCCAATCAGAATTTCGACCGGCTCTACGTGCCGCGCAACGCGCAGGTGACCGGCGATCTCGACGTTCATGAGCTTGCGGTCGACCGGAACGGCCGCGTGGTGTTCGTCAACACCAAGTTTTCATGCTTGGCGACCTTCAGCCTGAACCACGGTTTCAAAGCGCTGTGGAAGCCCGCCTTCATCTCCAAGCTCGCGGCGGAGGACCGCTGTCATCTCAACGGCCTCGCCATGGTGGCGGGGCGCCCCAAATACGTCACCGCGGCGAGCCGCGCCGACCTTCTGGACGGCTGGCGGCAGCGGCGCGCGTCCGGCGGCGTCGTCGTCGAGATCGAGAACGACCGGATCGTCACCGACGAGCTGTCGATGCCGCATTCGCCACGCGAGGCGGACGGCGTGCTCTGGGTGCTCGATTCGGGGCGCGGCCACCTGCTGCGCGTGGATGCAGCGAGCGGCAAGCAGGAGACCCTCGCGTTCTGCCCCGGCTTCCTGCGCGGGCTCTCGATCTGGAACGGTCATGCGGTGGTGACGATATCGCTGCCGCGGGACGGCACCTTCGAAGGACTGGAGCTCGACGCCAATATTCGCGCGCGCGACGGAACGCCGTGGTGCGGCGTGTGCGTCATCGAGCTGCGCTCGGGCGATATCGTGCATTGGATCAGGCTCGACGGATTCATCAGAGAGCTGTTCGATGTCGGCGTCCTGCGCGACGTGCAGTGCCCGATGGCGATCGAAAAGGGCTCCGCGGAGCTGCAACACACGATCACATTCGAAACGTCCCTCGGCGGACTGTGACCGTGCGCTGAATTATTCAGTAACCCGGGTGCTCTGACTTTTCCGGATTATGCTCTAATGTTCCGGTCCGGAGGGGATCCATGTCGTCATCGCAGGGACGGGCGGCGACGCTCAGCTTTGTCGAGCGTCACGCTCTGTGGAGCGACGCGCAGGTCGAGGCTGCCGCCAAGATCGACAGCCTGATCGAGCAGCATTCGCTCGAGGTGGTGCGGCTGTCGTTTCCCGATCAGCACGGCATCCTGCGCGGCAAGACCGTCATGGCGGCGGACGCCGCGCGCGTCATGCGCGACGGTTGCTCGGTCACCACCACGCTCCTCGCCAAGGATACTTCGCACCGCAGCGTGTTTCCGGTGTTCACCGCCGGCGGCGGCTTCGGCATGCCGGAGATGGAAGGCGGCGGCGACATGCTCATGATCGCCGACCCCTCGAGCTTCCGCGTCCTGCCGTGGGCGCCGCGCACCGGCTGGCTCCTGTGCGACATCTATTTCGCCGACGGGCGGCCGGTTCCGTTCGCGACCCGCCATCTCTACCGGCAGGCGCTGCGCCGGGCCGCCGATGCGGGCTTCGATTTCAAGGTCGGGCTGGAGGTCGAGTTCCACGTCTTCAAGCTCGACGATCCGCGCCTGGCGCCCGAGGACGCGACCTGGCCGGGCGAGGCGCCGCGGGTGAGCTTCATCTCGCAAGGCTATGCCTATCTCACCGAGACGCGCTTCGATCAGAACGAGCCGATCCTGGAAGCGGTGCGCCGCGACGTGGTGGCGCTCGGCCTGCCGCTGCGCTCGGTCGAGATCGAGCTCGGGCCGGGCCAGTGCGAGTTCACCTTTCATCCCGAGATCGGGCTCGCGGCCGCCGACACGATGATGCTGTTCCGCAGCGCCGTGAAGCAGATCTGCCGCCGGCTCGGCCACCATGCGAGCTTCATGTGCCGCCCGCGGCTGCCCAATGTGCTGCCGGCGGGCTGGCATCTGCATCAGTCGCTGCGCGACCGGCGCACCGGCGCCAACGTGTTCGCGCCGACGCAGGACACGCAATTGCTGTCGCCGACCGGCCGCGCCTTTCTGGGCGGGCTCATCGAGCATGCCCGCGCGGCAGCCGCGTTCGCCACGCCGACCATCAACGGCTACAAGCGCTACCGGCCTTATTCGCTGGCACCCGACCGCGCCATCTGGGGCCACGACAATCGCGGCGTCATGGTGCGGGTGCTGGGCGGTCCGGGCGATGCGGCGACGCGGCTGGAGAACCGGATCGGGGAGCCGGCCGCCAATCCCTATCTCTACATGGCTTCGCAGGTCATCGCCGGGCTCGACGGCGTTTCGCGTGAGCTCGATCCCGGCCCTTGCGCCGATACGCCCTATGAGACGGCGGCGCCCTTTCTGCCGAAAAGCCTCGATGAGGCGCTCACGGCATTGCGCCAGGATGCCGGCTTCGCCGAGGCCTTCGGCCAAAGCTTCATCGACTATTACCTGCGCATCAAGCAATTCGAGATCGCCCGCTGCCAGGCCGAAGTGACCGAGTGGGAGCAGAAGGAATATTTCGAATTGTTTTAGATAGTTTGTAGCCCGGATGGAGCTCTTGCGAAATCCGGGAACGCCGTTCCCGCATTACGCCACGCGGGCGGCGCTACGCGCCGACCTTGTGGGCTCCATGCCGGCTACAGACGGCAACTCACCGCGTCAGGAACGGCACCGCCAGCCGGTGGAACAGCTCGGCCGCGTCCCATGGCACCAGGTGCTTGCAGCCTTCCGCGAAGTGCAGATCGAGCTGCGGATAGCGCTCGTGCAGGAGGGTGGCGCGCTCGGCGGCGCGGGCGCGATCCTCGCGGCCGTAGATCAGGAGCAGCGGCATCTTGAGCTCGGTCAAGCGCTGCCACAGCGGCACGGCGCCCCCTCCCATTCCCTCCCCCGCAAGCGGGGGAGGGTTAGGGTGGGGGTTCTTCTTCTGCGCCTGCGCATGGCGCAGCACGAATTGCTCGAAGCAGCGCCCGATGCTGTTCTGGTGCCGCAGCTCCAGCTCCTCGGGCGTGATCAGCTCCTGATGAAACAGGTTCGCCGCCAGCAGCGCGCGGGTATCCTCCAGCGTCGGCTCCTGGCGCACCATCCGCTCCTCCAGACGCGCTTGCGCGGCTTCGCCGCGGACGCCGACCTTGCCGGCCGCGGTCTCCAGCGGCGGCAGCAGGCTGCCGGTGCCGAGGATGATCACGTGCGAGATGCGCTCGGGATGTGCGAGCGCCAGGTTCACCACCGAGCTGCCGGCGGAGGAGTGGCCGATCAGCGCCGCCCGCTGCAAGCCCAGCGCGTCCATGAAACGCAGCACGAAGGTCTTGGCCGGCGCCGCGTTCGATCCATCCGCGGGATCGCTCTTGCCGAAGCCCGGCAGGTCGACCGCGATCGCCCTGATGCCCTGGCGGCCGAGCGCATGCAGGTTGCGGCGAAAGACGTCCGCCGAGGAGCCGAGCGAGCTGCCGTGCAGCAGGATCGCCGGCACCCCGCTCCCCTCCTCGAGATAGCGGACATTGAGGCCGTCAACCTTGACGAAGCGATCGTCAGTTCTCACCGCGATGTTCATGTGTGTTTCCTCTCATTGTCCGGCGATGCGCTGCCATGGCACCAGCTTGAGGCGGCGCACGCCGTGCGCGATATAGGGCTCGGCATTGGCGATGGCCTCGGCTTCGCCGCGGGTCGCGGCGCGAAAGATGATCATGCCGGTGCCGAAACGATTGCCGGTATCGTCGAGAAACGGTCCGGCGCCGACCAGCATCCCCTTGGCCTCCAGCTCGTGGATGAAGTCGTGATGGCGGGCGGTGAGCTCTTCCTTGCTGGGCGCGGCCGCTGGCGGCGGGTCGACCGGCTCGTTATTGATCACCCAGCACTGCTCCCGCTCGCGCGCGGCATTTGTGCTCATGTCTTCCTCCATCACGGTCATCGGACGACGACCACTGTCTCACGCCCTCGCGGCCCGCGCCAAGGGCAGTCTCAAGTGCAGCTTCATGTGCAGCCTCGCCATCGATTGCGTCAGAACCGAATGGCGAATTCTCATACAAAGTTGCCGACAAAGCGCAACCTGGCCCGCCCATGGGCTCGCATAAATTTCATCAAATCAAAGGGATGTCGTCGCATTTTCGTTCGAATTCATGCGCAGGCTAGGGGCGCCAAGCACGCTGGCGCGCCTGTTGCCGGGTTGGCAAAGCGCGCTGGCGCGCTTGTTGCAGGGAAGCGTGGGGGGATGCCGCCGGGACTCCAACCCGGCAATCCGAAAGGAGCCGACATGCGTTTGCTGGTCCTGGTCGCGTACGGCTTGTTGCTGGCTTGCGCCTCCGCTGCAGCGGCGGCGGATGTCACCGGTATCTGGCTGGTCGAGGACAAATCGGGCGAGATCGAGATCGCCAATTGCGGCGGCGTGCTGTGGGGCGTCGTGGTCTGGGAACGCATGCCCGGCCGTGACAGCGAGAATCCCGACCCCTCCCTGCGCGGCCGCCCGACGCTCGGCATGCCCATCCTGCTCGGCATGCGGCCCGTCGTGCAGCAAGCCCCCGCCGGACCCCAGACGGTCTGGCGCGGGAAGATCTACAACTCCAGGAACGGGCAGACTTACGAGGTCAGCCTCAAGCCGGTCACGCCCGATGTCCTGAACCTGGAAGGCTGTGTTCTCGGCGGCCTGTTCTGCGGCGGCCAGAACTGGACGCGGGTCAAGACGCCCGCTCCCGTCCCCGGCAATGTTTGCTCACGTGTCGCCGATCTCGCGCGGGGGCCCCATTAGGACCGGCTGGAACAAGACCGCCGCCGCCAGCGTGCAGGCCAGCGACAGAGCCAGCAGCTTGCCCATGCTGGATGTGCCCGGATGGCTCGACAGCCACAGGCTGCCGAACGCGGTCGCGGTCGTCATGGCGCTGAAGATGACGGCACGGGTCAGGCTTGATTGCAGGAGCCCGGTCTGGCCGGCCCGCCAGGCCGTGATGTAGTAGATCTTGAACGCCACGCCGACGCCCAGGAGCAAGGGCAACGCGATGATGTTGGCGAAGTTGAGCGGCATTCCGATCACCACGCAGAGCTCGAGCGTCACGATCCCGGCGACCAGCAGCGGAATGAGCGTCAGCAGGACATCGGTGAACCTTCGCAATACGATCCAGAGCAGGAAGGCGATCGAGACCAGCGCCCAGCCGCCGGCCTGGATGAAGGCGCGGATGACGGTGTTGCCCGATTCCAGGATCGAGATCGGTCCGCCGGTGGCGTCGGGCTCGACCGCCAGCACGGTGCGGGCGAATTGTCGCAGCACTTCATTGTCGTTGGGGTCGCCCTTGGGATAGACCTCGACCCGCGCGCGGCCATCCGGCTTGAGCCATTGGTCGGCGAGGTCGGCCGGCAGCGTCATGTCGGTGATCGGCTCCGCCTGCAGCGAGCTTCGCAATCCATCGAGCGCGATCTCAAGCGGCGAGATGAGCACCTCTTGGGCCTTGGCGCGCGTGGCCGCATCGGCTTTGGCGAGTTGCGACAAGGCGGCGGCCAGGCGCTTGGCCGCCATGGCACCCGGCCCCTCTTGGCTGCCGACGACCTGGCTCAGCGTATTGACCCCGCTGTCGAGCGCGGTGACGATTTCGGCGTCGGTCGGCTGCGGGCGGGGGGGTTGCGCGAGCGTCGGGCCGAGTGCCTTGGCGGCGTGCCCGATCGCCTCCAGCTTCTGCGGCTGATCGGGAGGGACGAAGCTCTCGATGGTCATGACGCGCGAGACTTCGGGCAGCTTGCCGATCCGATCCGCCTCCTGCTTGGCGGCCGCGAGCGAGGGGGCAAGCACCTCGATGGTGCTGGCGCCGGTCGCCGGATCGCTGCGCAGATCGAGATAGGTGGCGATCAACTCGACCTTGTTGCTGTTGAGATTGATCGGGTTGAAATCGAACCGCAGATGGTAGAGGAGCGGCAACCCGCCCAGCACCACCACCGCGGTGCCGACGATGATGCCGATGCGGTTTCGCTCCATGAAGCGATCGACCGGGGCGAGCGAGGAATAGCCGAGCGGCTCCTTTTCGCCGGGCGGGTTGAGCACCTTGAGCAGGGCCGGAAGCAGCGTGATGGTGGTCACAAAGGCGATGATCATGCCGACGCCGGCAATCTGGCCGAGCTCGGAAACGCCGCGATAGTCGGTGGGCAGGAACGACAGGAAGCCGCACGCGGTCGCGGTCGCCGCCAAGGTGAGCGGCACGCCCACATGCTTGGCGGTATTGGCCAGGGCGACCCGCAGATTGTTGATCTCGTAGCGTTCGGCACGATAGCGCACGCTGAACTGAATGCCGAAATCGACACCGATGCCCACGAACAGGACCGCGAACGCGATCGAGATCGGATTGAGCGCGCCCACCATGTGCAATCCGATCGCCGCCGTGACGGCGAGCCCCATGGAGATGCTGAGGAACACCGCCAGGATGATCTTCGGCGACTTGAGCGCGAGCCACAGGATGGTCAGCACCACGACGATGGTGCCGAGCGCATTTTCGGCGGCATGGTCCTTGAGGGTGGCGAATTCCTCGTCCTGGATGGGGATAGCGCCGGTGAGACGCAGCCGCGCGTGATACTGCGCATCGAGATGGAGGTCGGCGGCGGCCTGCCGGATCGCGTCGGTTGCCTTCTTGCCGGGCTCCAAGGCGCCATAATCGAGCTCCGGGCTGATGGCGATGAAACGGCGCAGATCGTTGGGGGTCGGCGGCTTGTTGCCCACCAGCTCGCGCCAGGAGAAGCTCGCCGGCCGTCCCGCCAGCACATCCTCGATCGGCTGCGCGAACATCGTCAGCGGACGGACCATGTCGTCGAGGGTGAATTTCTGCGCCAGAATGCCTTGGAACGAAAACTCCAGCGCCTGGATCAGCCCGCGCCAGGAGGGGTCGGTCACCAGCACCTGCAGCAGCGGCTGGGATTGCGCCAGCGTGCCCGCGGTGCCGGCGACTTGGTCGGCCGGCAGGAATAAAAGCCCATTGCGGGCGAAGAAAGTGCTCTCGCTCAGCTGCTGGACCGAGGGGAACAGCTGGGGGTTGGCCGCCAGCTTGTCGGCGAGGACCTTGCTGGCTGCGGTCGCCCGCTCCGAGGTGGCGGCGTCGACGACGGCAAGAATTTGCTCGTGATTTCCTTGAAATGCGTCAACAAAGGCAAGCTCTCGTTGACGCCAGGGCAGCTCGGGAGAGATTAACTGGTTAACGTTGGTATTAATGGCAAAATTGCGGACCGCATAGATGCCTGAAACAACAGACAGAAGCAGCCCAATCACGATTACAACCCAAGCATTATGCGTGCAAATATTAACTAGTGCGGCAAGTTTAGCCTTTAGCATGATTCTTTCTTTCTCCACATTGTGCGTGAAATTGGGCTCGAACCCATTGAACCGAGCGAACCATCCGGGTATTCAAAGCCTTAACTATCGACGCCATCTGGGTCTCTGGGGGTACCCCCAGGGAATGCCTTGGGCTGTGGAGGCGCGCAACCGCTAGCTAAGCTTCTTGGCGCTTTGGACCAGAGCTTTGGAATTCCTTGTTTCGAGTCGCTTCTCTGTTCGGGTCCCTTCTCTGCCACCGTGTGCTAGCAGGAATTATAGTGATCATGACTATAGCAAATCCAATCGGTGTCACCCCCACTCCCTTGCTCGATACGATCGGTAGCCCGGCCGACTTGCGCCGCCTGCCCGAAGCGGATCTGCGCCAGCTCGCGGATGAATTGCGGGCCGAGACCATCAGCGCGGTGGCGGTGACCGGCGGTCATCTCGGGGCCGGGCTCGGCGTCGTCGAGCTCACGGTCGCGCTCCATTATTTGTTCGACACGCCGCGCGACCGGCTGCTCTGGGACGTCGGGCACCAGGCCTATCCGCACAAGATCCTCACCGGCCGGCGCGACCGTATCCGCACGCTCCGCCAGGGCGGGGGCCTGTCGGGATTCACCAAGCGCGCGGAAAGCGAATACGATCCGTTCGGCGCGGCCCACTCCTCGACCTCGATCTCGGCAGGATTGGGCATGGCGGTGGCCCGCGACCTCAAGGGGCTGTCCCACAACGTGGTCTGCGTCATCGGCGATGGAGCCATGTCGGCCGGCATGGCTTACGAGGCCATGAACAATGCAGGCGCGATGGACTCGCGGCTCATCGTCATCCTTAACGACAACAATATGTCGATTGCGCCCCCGGTCGGTGCGCTGTCGGCCTATCTGGCGCGCCTGGTCTCCGGGCGTCCCTATCGCTCGCTGCGCCAGACCATCCGGCAGCTCGCCAAGCGGCTGCCGAAATTCCTCGAGCAGCGCGCCCGCGCCATGGAGGAATATGCGCGCGGCCTGGTGACCGGCGGCACATTGTTCGAGGAGCTCGGCTTCTTCTATATCGGCCCGATCGACGGACATAACCTCGACCATCTCCTGCCGGTGCTCAAGAATGTCCGCGACACAAGGGAGGGGCCGGTTCTGGTGCACGTGGTGACCCAGAAGGGCAAGGGCTACGCGCCGGCCGAAGCCTCCGACGACAAATATCATGGTGTCGTCAAGTTCGATGTCTCGACCGGCAAGCAGGACAAGCCGAAGTCGAACGCTCCCTCCTACACCAAGGTGTTCGGCGAAAGCCTGGTCAAGGAGGCGCGCAAGGACGACCGCATCGTGGCGCTCACGGCCGCCATGCCGTCGGGCACCGGCGTCGACATTTTCGGCAAGGCGTTTCCCGAGCGCACCTTCGACGTGGGCATCGCCGAGCAGCACGCGATCACCTTCGCGGCCGGGCTTGCCACCGAGGGCTACAAGCCGTTCGCCACCATCTATTCGACCTTCCTGCAGCGCGCCTATGATCAGGTCGTGCACGACGTCGCGATCCAGCGCCTGCCGGTGCGATTCGCGCTCGACCGCGCCGGCCTGGTGGGCGCCGACGGACCCACCCATGCGGGCTCGTTCGATGTCAGCTATCTGGGCTGCCTGCCGGGATTTGTGCTCATGGCGGCGGCCGACGAAGCCGAACTGGTCCATATGGTGGCGACCGCGGCCGCGATCGACGACCGGCCGAGTGCGTTGCGCTATCCGCGCGGCGACGGCGTCGGCGTCGACATGCCGGAATTCGGGGTGCCGCTGGAGATCGGCAAGGGCCGCGTCCTGCGCGAGGGCAGCTCGGTGGCGCTGTTGAGCTACGGCACGCGCCTGGCGCCCTGTCTCGCCGCGGCCGAGACGCTCGCCTCGCATGGTTTGACCACCACGGTCGCGGACGCGCGCTTCGCCAAGCCTTTGGACGTCGATCTGGCGCTGCGGCTGGCGCGCGAGCACGAGGTGCTCATCACTGTCGAGGAGGCTGCCATCGGCGGCTTCAGCGCCCAGGTTCTGCATGCCCTGACCGAGCACGGCGCCTTGGACCACGGGCTCAAGGTGCGCTGCATGGTGCTGCCGGACACGTTCATCGAGCATGACAGCCCTGCTGCCATGTACGCGGCGGCGGGGCTCGACGCCAAGGGCATCGTCGCCAAAGTCTTCGAAGCGCTCGGAAAGGACGCCCGGCGGGAATTCGCCAAGCTGCGCTGACGCTTGGGTCGAGCTTGGGGCTGGCCTAGAGGGGCCGGCCCTTGGGCCGACGCCACCCCGTCACCATCTCAATGTATCAGGAGGTCGGCCGACGTGCCGACCAAGACGCCGCCGACGAGCTTGATGCCTGCACAGAAGGCCCACAAAGGTGATCCGCCGATGGATGTGAAACGATGAAAGTCATCTTGGCTCAGCCGCGGGGGTTCTGCGCCGGCGTCGTGCGTGCCATCGAGATCGTCGAGCGCGCGCTGCAGAAATACGGGCCGCCGGTCTATGTGCGCCACGAGATCGTGCACAACAAGCACGTGGTGGAAAGCCTCAAGGCCAAGGGCGCGCGCTTCGTCGAGGAGCTCTCCGAGGTGCCGCCCAATTCGGTGACCATCTTCAGCGCCCACGGCGTGGCGAAGAGCGTCGAGGACGAAGCCGCCAACCGCGACCTGCCGGTCCTCAACGCTACCTGTCCGCTGGTCACCAAGGTGCACAACCAGGGCAAGCGGTATGTCGGGCAGGGCCGCAAGCTGATCCTGATCGGCCATGCCGGCCATCCCGAGGTCGAAGGCACGATGGGGCAGATCTCGGCGCCGGTGATCCTGGTGCAGAACGAGGCCGATGTGGCCAAGCTCGAGCTTTCGGCCGACACTCCGGTCGCCTATGTGACGCAGACCACGCTTTCGGTCGACGATACCCAGGGCATCATCAGCGCGCTGCAGCGCCGCTTCAAGGACATCGTCGGTCCGGAGACGCGCGACATCTGCTATGCGACGCAGAACCGCCAATCGGCGGTGCGCGAGCTCTCCAAGCTGGTCGACATCATCCTGGTGGTGGGCGCGACCAACAGCTCCAACTCCAACCGCCTGCGCGAGATCGGCAGCGAGGAAGGCGTGCCGAGCTATCTCATCGCCGACGGCAGCGAGCTCGACCCGCAGTGGCTCGCAGGTGCCGCCACGGTCGGCATCACGGCCGGCGCCTCAGCCCCGGAAGTGCTGGTCGACGATGTGATCAAGGCGCTGCGCCGGCTGGGTCCGGTCGAGGTCTCGGTGCTTCCCGGCCGCGAGGAAAAGATCGAGTTCCGCCTCCCGGCCGAATTGCAGGCCGTGCAGGGCACGGCAGTCCGAGATCAGAGATCAGAAGCCATGGGATAGGGATTGCTGACCGCTGATGACCGACCCACTTATGACTGACCACTGATTACTGGAAACCGGCATGGCCATTCCATTTCATCGCGAGATGCGCATCGGCGCCTACATCCTCAAGCAGAAGCTTGCGGGGCGAAAGCGCTATCCCCTGGTGCTGATGCTCGAGCCGCTGTTCCGCTGCAATCTCGCCTGCACCGGTTGCGGCAAGATCGACTATCCCGATGCCATTCTCAATCGCCGCCTCTCGGTGCAGGAATGCCTCGACGCCGCCGACGAGTGCGGCGCCCCGATGGTCGCCATCCCGGGCGGCGAGCCGCTGATCCACAAGGAGATCGGCGCGATCGTCAAGGGCCTGGTCGCCCGCAAGAAATACGTGTCGCTCTGCACCAATGCGCTGTTGCTGGAGAAGAAGCTCGACCTGTTCGAGCCGTCCGAGTTCCTGTTCTTCTCGGTGCATCTCGACGGCATCAAGGAGCACCACGACAAATCGGTGTGCATGGAAGGCGGCTTCGAGCGGGCGGTGTCGGCCATCAAGGCCGCCAAGGCGCGCGGCTTCACGGTCAACGTCAATGCCACGATCTTCGACGGGCATCCGCCTGAGGACATCGCGGCCTTCCTCGACCTGACCCAGGAGCTCGACGTCGGGGTCACGATCTCGCCCGGCTATGCCTATGAGCGGGCGCCCGATCAGGAGCACTTCCTCAATCGCCGCAAGACCAAGGAATTGTTCCGCAAGGTGTTCGCCTACGGCAAGGGCAAGCGCTGGAAATTCCTGCATTCGACCTTGTTCCTGGATTTCCTCGCCGGCAACCAGACCTACCATTGCACGCCGTGGGGCATGCCCACCCGCAACATCTTCGGCTGGCAGAAGCCCTGCTACCTGTTGGGCGAGGGCTACACCAAGACCTTCAAGGAGCTGATGGAGACCACCGACTGGGATTCCTACGGCACCGGCGCCTACGAGAAATGCGCGAACTGCATGGCCCATTGCGGTTATGAGGCGACCGCCGCCGAGGCCATGTTCACCTCGCCGCTCGCGGCGATCCGGGTCGCCTTGCGCGGGCCGCGCACGGACGGCCCGATGGCGCCGGAAATCTCGCTCGACCGCCAGCGGCCGGCCCAATACATCTTCTCCGATCAGGTCCAGCAGCGGCTCTCCGAGATCCGCGCCGCCGAGGCGCTGGAGAAGGCCCGCAAATCCGCCAAGGCCTCCTCCGCCACCACCGCTGCGTAACCCTTCTTGTAGCCCGCATCACGGCGCTTCACGCCCGCCTTCGCGGGCCATTGCGCATGAGCGGAATGCGGGGACGCAGTCCCGGATTACGGCGCTTGCGCCCCATCCGGAACGCCTGGGTCAGCTCGCTTGAGTTCAAGTCCATCGGGGAGGGGCCGCCCGCGTTTTAGCCGGAGTAGCTTCCCATCAACCGCGTGAGATATTTCGCGTATATTTCAGCGAGTGCCTCATCCTGGATGAGCAGCACGTTCTCGGCATTGCCCATGGCATGGTTGGAAAGATTGAAGCTTCCGGTCACGACGATCTGGTCCGCGACGACAAGCTTGTTGTGCATGAAGTTGTGCGGCTGCGACGGCTTGTGCCGGTCATAGGGGATCGAATTCTTACGTACCAAATGATGCGCCACCTTCTGCCAGGTGTTGACCTTGTCGGCTCCGACATTCGCGGCCTTCCACTGCCGTTCGACTTGGTCCATTTGCGGACCGTCATAGAGACCGGCCAGCGGCACGCCTCGGTCGATAGCCTCCGACAGCGCGGCGAGGATCGGCCCCGATGATAGAACGACAGACGCCACGTAAAGCCGATTCTGGGCGGCGGCGATCGCTCCGACGATTTCCTTGAGGACCGCGGGACTTTCGCCCGGCGTGAATGCAACGGTTACCGGCACATCATTCACGCTCACGGTGCCGGTGTCATGATGGCCGGTCGATTCCACGATCTTTCCGCGGGACCAGAGGTCCGTGAAATCCCGCGCGTAGTACGAAGCCAATTGCTGCGAGCGCAGACACAAGAGGTTGTTGTCCTGAAGCCCCCACGAGTCGTTCGTATAGTTGGACGATCCCGTGAAAACAGCGGCATCAGCGGAGTCGGCATCACGCAGAATGTATTTATTATGCATCAGGACGCGATAGCCGGTGACGCCTTTGATTTGCGCGACATCGGCAAAAGAGTGGACGAAGCTATCTGTTCCCGGCGCCTTTTGGTCGGCTTCGAGATGCGCCGGGGCAGCGGTAGGTATTGCTTCTGCGCCGCTGTCGGTGGCGGCGTCATACACAATGCGCGTGCGGACGCCTTTGCCCGCTTGCGATCGGAGCGCATCCGTGACGATGGCCGCGGCGGCGTCATGCAGGCGGAAATCGTAGATCGCGATGTCGAGCGATGATTTTGCATCACCGATGAAACGGGCGAACCGGCTTGCGACGTCTTGAATCTGCGCGGCCCGCTCGGGTGTTCCGGTGAATGGATCGCGCCCCTGCTGCTGCAGGAACGTCACCTCGATGGCGCCTCCGGCAAGCGATGTTGTTTCCAGCGTCATTGATTGCGGTCCTTCCGGGATGAGTATCGGTTGCATGCGGTCAGGTCATCCTCGAGGGGTAGCCTGCCCGGCGCGGCCCGCTGCTCAACCCCCGCCTGACGAGCTCCTGCCAGGCGCCCTCGGCATCCTCGGCATAGGAAAAAAGATCGAGATCGGCCCGTGCAATCATCCCTTCCTCGACGAGCGTGGTAAAATTTATAACCCGGCTCCAATACGGTTTTTCGACAAGAACGACCGGGATGACGGGCATCTTGGCGGTTTGCATCAACGTCAATAGCTCGAACAGCTCGTCAATGGTCCCAAACCCGCCCGGAAACACCACGAGTGCGTTGGCGCGCAGGGCGAAATGCAGTTTTCGCACGGCGAAATAGTGGAACTGAAAGGTCAGGTCCGGGGTCGAGTAAGCGTTGGGTTCTTGTTCGTGCGGCAGCCCGATATTGAAGCCGATTGAGGGCGCGCCCGCTTCCGATGCTCCACGGTTTGCCGCTTCCATGATGCCGGGACCGCCGCCGGTCGCAATGACATTGTCGCGCACGCCGTCACGCGGCCGTAGCGCGCCGCCGCGCTCGGACGCGATGCGGCCGAAACGCCGCGCCTCCTCATACCACCGTGCCGATTGGTCGCCCGGGCGAGGCACGGCTCCCAGGGGCAGGGGCGCCGTCGACGTGGCTTCGTCGCCACTCCCTCTCGGCAGGACGCGCGCGCTTCCGAATACGACGATGGTCGAGCGCACGACCCAGGCGCGGAGTCGTTCCTCCGCCTTTTCGTATTCGAGCTGCAGCCGTACGCCGCGCATGGAATCGCCGAGCAGAAAGTCCGGGTCGAGAGCCGCCAGCCGATAGGCGGGCGAATTCTTCTGGCTGGCATTTTCGTCCATCACGGACTCCGGTGATTGCTTTGGAGACAGCACGGAGATGGAACGCGGCGCGTGAGCCGATCCGACTCACCACTCATCGTTCAAGTTGTTTTCACGTTTGGCTATTTTGCCCGAGCCTGATGTTCGCGCGAGAGACTCGGTCCCTTCATAGCCGCCGCCTTGCCGGCCTGTCTCAGAAATCCGGCTTCTCGGCGGTTGGAATCGGCTCAAGCCCGAGGTTGAAGTAATCCTCGCCGGCTTCGGCGCAGACGTCGGGCTCCCGCATCGTGGCGTTCGGGTTCGCCACGCGGTGGCGGTTCCGCGTTGCCGACCATGGCTGGTAGAAGGCGCCGGGATCCTCGACCGAGAACGCTACTTCGAGCGTATTGCCGCCGTCGATCAGCCGGAACCGCTCGACCACGTGCAGCTTGTCGGTGTGGGGCGTGCGGTAGGAATCCACGAAGGTCTTGTCGTTGAAGCCGACGGTGTCGACCACCAGCGTGTCGCCGTCGTAATGGCCGACCGATTCTCCGTACCAGGACGGCTTCGGATTGGCCGAATGCGGCACGTCGAGCCAGATGTGGCGCACGCGCCCCGCCAGGAACAGCACGACCTCCTTGGGGGTCTGGATCACGTACATGGGACCGGGATTGAGATGGAAGGCGGGAACGCCTGTTTCCCAGCACCTGGCCTCGCGCGTCTCGCCATTGCGGCCTTGCAGCGCGAGCTCGTTCTGCTTGCGCAACGCTTCCCTGACCCACGGCAGCAGATTCCTGCCGGCCGCATTGTCGAGGTCCGCCACCCGGTAGGTGGGCCTGATCCGCATCTCGCGCGCCACCTCGTTGTTGGCGAAGGGGTGGGCCGGATCGTCGGTCACCGGGCCGATCCCGCTCTTGGGAGCGGTGTAATCGTTGAACGCGTGCGCGATCTCGTAGTCGGGCTTCTTGGGCATGACGAACCCGGCCCAGGCGACGCCGGGCGCGGACAGATCGAGGCCGGGCGGCGCCCCGGTCGCCGTGGCGTCCGCCGCCAGGGCAGGGAGCTGCGCGCAAGCGCAGAGCGCACCCAGCGCGATCGCGCCGGCAAGCAGACGGCGCGGCATCGAGCGCAGGTATCTTCCTGGTCACCGGCGTTTCTCCGTCTCGCATCAACGAACTCTCACGCCGCTGACATGGGAAAGATCGCGATGCGTGTCGTTGCAGGCGTAATCCTCGATCCTGACGTCGCTGCGCTCGTCATAGACGAAACGCGCCTGCCAATCGCTCTCATACATCTGCGGATCGTGGATCGTAATGGTGTCTTCGAGCCGCTTGCCGGCCTTGCGGATGCGCTCGACCGTGCTCATGGCCTCGCTGTGCGGCAGCCCGCTCGCATCGAGGAAGGTCGTTTCGTTGAACCCGGCTGTCTCCACCACCAGCGTGTCGCCTTCCCAGCGGCCGACGGAATGGCCGTTGTACCAGGGATCGCCCATGACGCGCTCGAGCTGGGGCAGCGGCTTGTCCATGACGATCACGCGCACCTGGTGGTTCATCTCATACAGAAACGTCACCTGGCCGGCCGGTACCTGGAAGACCTCGAACGGATAGGGCGTGGCAAGCACGCGCGGCACGCCGTCGGGCACGCACACCCGCCGCGCCGCGTCCACGATGGAGCCGTCCTTCAAGCCCGCCTGGTTCCTCTCATAGGCGGCCTTGCCGGCCGCGGTGAGGGGCGGCTCGCCGCCGCCGACGACCTGGATTTTCGAGCTGTAGCTCGTCGCCCAATAGGTCCCGGAAATGTCCGGCGCCGCGTCCGCGGCCAAACCGGCCGCGCCATACGCCAGGGACAGCACGACGCAAAGGCCGGCGCCGCCAACACGAAAGACCTTCATGAGCCACTCTGCCTAGGGAATTTCCCGCTCGCCGCGGCCAGATTACACCGCAGGCCTGGGGCACGGAATGGTGCGCGATCGGCGGGCGCGCGCCGGCCCATCGGCAAGCGTGCGGGGTTCAACGCCTTCGGGCCGTTTCTCACCCACCGGAAGTCATCAGCTCGGCTTCCCCGCCGGCGCCACATTGCCGTCGCCTTGGCGCAAGACGCCGGCCTGCATCAGGGCGCTGGTGATCTGGCCGCTGGCTCTGATCAGCTCCACCGCCGCCGCCGTCGTCAGCACCAGCCGGCAGACCGGGACGGCGCGGCCCGTGGCGGGATCGCCCGCCTTGAGCGCATCGAGCCGCGAAACCAGGAACTCCATGCGCAGCGTGCTGCCGTCGAACGACCAGCTGCCGATCGAGTCCGCGAAGGTCTCGCTGAGGTCGGGCATGTCCTGATAACGGAACTTGGGCCGTTGCGGTTCGTCTGCCATGGTGTCTCCGGGGGTTGCTGCCGACGCATCGTCGGCCAAGTTCATCTCGTCCAAAGCCATACGGAGCCGCGAGGCACAAATCAATGCGTTCAGGGCGACGGTCGCGGCCGATTGCGCTCGGACATTGTGGCCCGTGGCCTCCGGCGAACTACCTATGTCGTTCTCCGGGCGAGGCTCCGAATACGCGCCCGCGATCGGCGGCTTTCTGGATATTGTATTTTTTTGTGAATGCGAAGGTCGGCGCTTGCGGGTCCACGGCAAGGGGGCAACGGAACATGACGGCCTCAGGTGCGTTTATCGCCCGAGCAAGCTTCGATTGCGGCTGCTCCGCCGACCGCGCAAAGCCAGGGGGCGCCCGCGACGCCGACGAAGCCACGCGTACCGTGGAACTCGTCAATCACCTCTCGCCAACAGGATGGGCCCTATGAGCGAATTCGAGCAGAAAAGCAAAGCCACCGCAGAAAAATCCATGCGGGCCGCCGAGCAAAGCTATTCAGCCACCGCCGACAACATGCGCGACTATATCATCAAGATGATCGACATGAGCCAAACCAACATCGAGGTCATGTTCGAATTTGCCCGCCGGCTCGCGGGCGCCAAGGCCCCCTCTGACTTTGCCGAGGTGTGGTCAGGTCAGGCGCGCAGACAGTTCGAGCTGCTGAGCGAGCAGACCAGAGAGCTGGCGGCACTTGGCCAGAAGATGGCTGCCGAAAGCGCCGAGCCGATCGAGCGCACCGCCAAGCAGTCTTTCGACAAGGCCTCCTGATCCCCCGGCTCGCACCGGATAGGCGCGCGGAACGAAGAATTTGCTGGCGCCCAGTTCGATAAAACCCAATAGGCGCGCCCAGGTCCTGTATTTGGCGCGGATATGGCGCCGCCGCGATTAGCACCGGAAAACGCCCCGGCGCCGTTGGTCGAAAAACTTCGGCGATGAGCCGTACGGCGTTTTTCCTACCGCACCGCGATCGCGAAAGCCGCAAGCACCGTTGGAATCGACCATGCCCAGTCTCCCAGCATCGAGACGGCGGCAGCGGCCACAATGCAGCCCACCAGAAAACCGATCAGTAGACGCAGAGAGCTTTTGAATGGTCCGCGATCGATCGGCATTGACGGAGATGACAGAATGTCCATCAGCGACAAGACTGCGTTGGTCAAATTGCCGGTCATTACCGCCGTTGAAACCACTTTTGGCAAAGCCAGGCGTAGAAGAGCGTACTGAAATGCCATTGCGCAAACTGCGATCATGACTGCGATGCCCGCCATCAAGCCGTGCGGATTCTCCGACGGCGCCGTAGTGACGCTGAAAACCAACACCGCCAGGAGCAATAACAATTGGATCACAAGAAGCAACCGTGTGAGGGCCACACCGCATAGACCCGAAGCGCGGGCAATCAGCCAGGCGGCCGCCACCGCCAACATGAACACGGGAATTGCGAGCGCCTGTGCCAGATTCCAGGGTCCCCCGCGAACCGCCGCGGCGGCGGCAAGAACAAGATTGCCGGTTACGTGCGCGGTGAAGATGCTACCGAGAGTGAAAAAGCCGGTGAGGTCGACCATTCCGGCAATGACGCTCAATAGCGGCGGTAGCCGTTCTGAGATTTTTGACAATTCGCTCTCGTCCGGATGGTTTGCTTGAGAGTGTGCGTCGGGGAATCCGGTGAGCGACGGCATGTTGAGGATTCCTTAGAACGTTGCCTTGGTAGCGCGGTCACTGAAATAGTCGATGATCAACTTCGGAATTATCAGGCCGAAGCTGATCGCCAAGATGATCATCGTGGCAGTCGCGCCACTGGCGACGGTATTCACCAGGTCCGTCGTGCTTTGCGTGCCATCGGCGATTTGAACAAGGCCGCTGCCCATCCTGAACAGATAAACGCCCGGCATCATCGAAACGACGGAAGCGAAGCCGATCGCCGCGAAGGGCATGTGCTTGCGGCGCGAGACCGGAGTGAGGATCAGCGCAACGACAACGCAAGCCACCAACGCGCCGGTCGCTACGTCGAAATGCAATTGCGTAAGCGTCACCCAGCGCAAAGCGTGCCCGAACATGCCGACGGCAATCGGCCACGGCAGCATGCGCAGCGGAGTGGAAAAGAAGACGCTGTATGCCGCGACCGCGACGCCGGCGGCAATCACGTCTTGCCACAACGGGACGGCTCTGCCGGCCGGGTCGGTTGGCAGAGAAACGCCGAACAGGGCCAGCCCGAGCAATAACCCCGCAGCGATCGCGACGACGGTCAGCCCCGCATAAACCAGGCGCGCGCTCCCCAGATGAATGCGGCCGGCGATAAGGTCGAGAGCGCCGTTGAGAAAGTGCGGTCCGGGCACCAGGACCATGCAGGGACAAACCGCGACAAGCCGTAACGATGAGCTCAAGTCGTATCGAACCGCTATCGCGCCAATGACGCCGGCGAGAAGGGCCGCGCAGAATGGTTGGATAAAGAGGTTGGTGGTGATCGAGCCCACCGCGCGTCGCAAGATCGCACCCGCACCAGCACTCAGGAATATCAG
Organism: uncultured Alphaproteobacteria bacterium; assembly: GCA_963725185.1. Taxonomy (GTDB): domain Bacteria; phylum Pseudomonadota; class Alphaproteobacteria; order Rhizobiales; family Xanthobacteraceae; genus VAZQ01. The sequence goes on along the minus strand of CAVRXO010000003.1, from coordinate 1,012,179 downwards.
CACCATGGGCGGGAGGTGCTCGATGCCGAAAATCACCGACAGCGCCACGGCGCCGGCCGCGGCGGCAAGCGCGAACAACCAAGTTGGCGCCGGAGGCGCCTTGCCGATAGCGGCGATCGCATCAGGGGCCGCATCCGCCGACAATCGGCCAGACTCGACATCCTCGACCGCTCGCATCGCCGAAGCCACACGATCCATATCGACTCCGCTGGGATCGGTGGCGCTTTCAGACACCAGCGTGGCATCCCCGTCGTCGGCTCGAAGATCAAGCTCTCCCCAACGCAGGATGATCTCGGCGCGCAGGCCAAGCCCCCGGGCAAGACGCTCGGTCGCGCTGATGGTCTGGTCGGTTGCCTGACCGTTGGCAAAGAGCACCTTTGCAAGATTTAGAATAAGATTGGAGCGCTCCCGCAACGACATCATGGGCCCACCAATGCACCGTGGGGTGTATTTTGACTAAAGCTGCGGCGCCGGCCGACCGGGAAGGCGCGGTCGGTGCCGCCTTCTACAAAGCCTGGACCTAGGCTGCGCTTGCTGTTTGATTTGCAGCCGCCACATACGGTTGCACCATCTTCTTCGGGTCGACGACGCGATCGAATTCTGCCTCGCTGACAAAGCCCAGCTTCAACGCCGCATCCTTCAGCGTGAGGTCGTTGTCCATGGCGTAGTGGGCGATTTTCGAGGCTTTGTCGTAGCCGATGACGGGCGAAAGCGCCGTCACCAGCATCAGCGAACGCTCGACGTACTCATTGATCTTCTTCAGATTGGGCTTGGTGCCCTCGACCAGGAACTTGCGGAAATTTGTGCAGCCGTCGGTCATGATCGTGATCGAATGCGTAATGTTGAAGATCATGAGCGGCTTGTAGACGTTCATCTCTAGGTAGCCGCCTGCGCCGCCAAACCCCACGGCTACGTCGTCGGCCATCACCTGCACCGCGATCATGGTGAGTGCCTCGCACTGGGTCGGGTTCACCTTGCCCGGCATGATCGAAGAGCCGGGCTCGTTTTCCGGGATATTCAATTCGGCAAATCCGGCGCGGGGCCCGCACGACATCAGGCGGATGTCGTTGGCGATCTTGTACAGCGAGACGGCCAGCGTCCGCAGCGTCCCGGAAAGTTGAACCAGCGCGTCATGCGATCCCTGCACCGTGAATTTGTTCGGCGCCGTGAAAAAGGGCAGGCCGGTCAGTTTCGCGATCGCGGCCGCGGCCGCTTCCGCAAAGCCCGGTGCGGAGTTGATGCCGGTCCCCACCGCGGTACCGCCGAGCGCCAACCGGTACACGCCTCCCAAGGCGCCTTCGAGTCGCTCCAGATCGTCGGATAACAAGCCAGCATAGCCGGACCATTCCTGACCCAGGGTCAGCGGCGTGGCGTCCTGCATGTGCGTGCGTCCGATCTTGACGATGTCGCTCCACTCTTTCGACTTCTCGGCAATGGCATCGCGAAGTGCCTTCACCGCCGGGATAAGGCGCTCCTTCACATTGACCGCCGCGGCGATGCACATGGCCGAGGGAAAGGTATCGTTCGACGACTGCGCCATGTTGACGTGATCGTTCGGATGGACAGGCGTGTGACTTCCAAGCGGCGTGCCGGCGAGCTGGCAACACCGGTTGGAGATCACTTCATTGACGTTCATGTTGAACTGGGTGCCGCTACCCGTCATCCAGACGTGCAAGGGGAACATGTCGTGATGGCGACCGGCGAGGATTTCGTCGCAGGTCTGGACGATCAATTTGTAGCGTTGATCGTCGAGTCGCTTGCCATCATGGTTGGCGGCAGCGGCGGCTTTCTTCAGTGTCGCGTAGGCCGTGATCATCTCGCGGGGAATTAGATCTTTCCCGATGCTGAAATGCTCGAGCGAACGCTGGGTTTGAGCGCCCCAAAGTTTGTCGGCGGGAACTTCAACGATGCCGAGGCTATCGGTCTCTTTCCTCATCTCGGTCATGTGTACTCTCCTTCGTTCTGCGACTGGGTTTCCTTACAGGTCACGCCCCCCATTCAGCCGTCGATGCTTCGTAGGCCAGGCGAAATCGTCCGGGTACCTAAGCCATTCACCTTTTTGGGTACGCCGTGAAAATGTAGTCCTGCGCCGACACCTTCGTATGGCACGCGAACCCGCATTCGGCGCCGCTTGGATCAAGTTGGGAAGGCGCGAATGTATCGGTCGCTGGATCGTAGGCCCACTGGGCGTAAGCCCAGCCATGCGTGTCCGGGAACCGCTTGGTGTCCTTTTCGATGAACGAAACCGTCTTTAGGGCCTCCGGCACGTTTACGAAATAGGGGGACAGGGTGTTCGTTTTGAAAGACCACTCGATCTTTGTAACCTTGGAGCCGTCGGGAAAAAGTTTACCGTTGCCAGGAACGCCGTCCCTATATGCGCCTATCATGGCGTCATTCGCCGCGATCACTTTCAAGCTGGTTTCGGTCTGGCTTACTGCAACATCTTGCCAGGTTTCGTACCCTCTGAAATCAGACCATGCGAGTCCATCCGGTATTGTCAGCGTGTACTTGTCCTGCGCCGCAAGAGCCAGGCCGCCGACGACCACCGGTAGCATCGCGCTGACGACAATCGCCAGGATGCTTTTACTTTTAAGTCCATTGACGGTCGTAATGCTTGACATGATTAGCCTCCATCTGAGGCCGAGAGCTGTCTCGGCGCGGCTCTGAAAACCTGGTTGAATTGACGAACTACCAGTTCGACAAAGTCGAGGTGCGGCAGGGATTTTGTTGACGCGTTGCCGATGAAATCGGGGTGCTGTCCGCCGCGCATAATTACCACCCGAGGCGGGCCTTAATTCCGGGACACCTGCCGGGAAGATACCTGGTGGAGCTTGGTTCCATCTGTCGCTGCATAGCAGCAAGTGCCCTGATGCATTCCTCGCTCCGAATGGGACATCCAGGCGCAGAACGCGACGGAGGGGTTGGACAATTTGAGTTGCTCAATTCCGTGGCGTCGGCCTGCTTCACCTCGGACATGCGGTGCTGCGCGCATTGCGACGTCAGTCGTAGGGCGCAATCGCTTTATTGCGCCAATCGGCGATCCATCCCCCTAAACCATTAGATTCAGCGCATAAGACCCGGGGGAACGGCGCAATAAAGCGATTGCGCCCTACGATTGCCGGCCTACATCCCGAACGCCACCGTCGGGCTGTTCTGGCTTCTGAGGCTGCGGCAGCGCGCCAGCGCCCAGAGCGGGAAGAATTTCGGATAGCCGTGGTAGCGCAGGTAGAACACGCGCGGGAAGCCGGTCGCGGTGTAGCGCGGCTCGTCCCAGAAGCCGTCGGCGCCCTGGTTGCGCAACAGATAGTCGATGCCGCTTTGCACCGCCGGGCGATTGACCTCGCCGGCCGCCATCAGGCCGAGCAGCGCCCAGGCGGTCTGCGAGGCGGTCGAGGGCGCCGCGCTCGTAGCCGTGATAGTCGAGCTTGTAGCTCGAGCCGTCCTCGCCCCAGCCGCCGTCGGGATTCTGGATCGTGGTCAGCCATGCCACCGCCTTGCGGATCTCGGGGGCATCGTGCTCGAGCCCGGCGGCGTTGAGCGCGCACAGCACCGACCAGGTGCCGTAGATGTAGTTCATGCCCCAGCGCCCGTACCAGCTGCCGTCGGCAAGTTGCGTCTTGCGCAGGTAAGCGATCGCGCGGGCAAGCGCGGGGCTGGTGCGCGCCTGCCCGAGCTGCGCCAGCATCGACAGGCAGCGGGCGGTGACGTCCTCGGTGGGCGGATCGAGCAGCGCGCCATGATCGGCGAACGGGATGTTGTTGAGATATTCGTATTCGTTGTCGGAATCGAAGGCGCCCCAGCCGCCATTGCTGCTCTGCATGCCGGCGATCCACTCGCGCGCCCGCGCGATGGCCGCGGCGAACGCGTCGTGGCCGTTGCGGCGCTGCTCGCGATCCATGGCCATGACCACGACCGCGGTATCGTCCACATCGGGATAATGCGGATTGGCGTATTGGAAGGCCCAGCCGCCGGGACGCAGCTGCGGGCGCCGCACCGACCAGTCGCCGGCGACGTCGAGCACCTGCTTGGGCGAAAGCCACGCCAGTCCCCGATGGGTGCTCGCCACCGCCTCATCGGAGCCGACCTCCAGCAGGGTCTGGCACACCAGCCCAGTGTCCCACACCGGCGACACGCAGGGCTGGCAATAGGCCTCGTGGGCATGCACCACCAGGAGCTTCTCGATCGATTTGCGCGCGATCGAGCGCAACGGATCGTAGGCCGGCAGGCCGAGCACGTCGAACATCATCACGCTGTTGGCCATGGCGGGGAAGATCGCGCCCAGCCCGTCCTCGCCGTTGAGGCGCTCGGTCACGAAGGCGAGCGCACGGTCGATGGCGCGCCGGCGCATGGCCTTGGGGAAGCGCGGCTCGATCACGCGCAGCAGCGCATCGACGGCGCGGAAGAACAGGAACCACGGCCATCTCTGCTGCGGCGCCTTGGGGGCGAGGCGAAGCTCTTCGGGCGGCTCGAGGAACAGTTCGTCGATCCGCACGCCCTTGCGGTTGCGCGCCTTCGGCTTCAACGCCATCAGCACCAGGAGCGGAACGATGACGGTGCGGCTCCAATAGGAGATCTTGTCGATGTGGAACGGAAACCAGCGCGGCAGCAGCATGATCTCGACCGGCATCACCGGCAGCGCCCGCCACGGAATAAAGCCGAACAGCGCCAGCATCAGGCGGGTGAACACGTTCGTGCGTGCCGCGCCGCCGCGCGCCAGGATGGCTTCGCGGGCGCGCCGCATATGCGCCGCATCCACCGCATCGCCCACCATCTTGAGGGCGAAATAGGCCTTGACGCTGGCGCTCATGTCGAACTCGCCGTCCTGGAAGAGCGGCCAGCCGCCGTGGGTGCCCTGGATGCGGCGCAGATAGGCGGCGATCTTCTGCTCGAGCGCCGTGTCGACCGGCTCGGCCAGATAGTGGCGCAGCAACACGTATTCGGCCGGGATGGTGGCGTCGGCCTCGAGCTCGAACACGAAGTGGCCATCGGCCTGCTGGCGCGCCAGCAGCGCCTTGGTGGCGGCCTGGATGCCGGCCTCGAGCGAAGGATCACGGCCTTCGATGGTCGACCCGAGGACAGGCGAGGCGTCAGTCATGTTGTGGTCTCGGTCGTGTTTGTTAGTTCTGCGCCGCGGGCTCGAATTCTTCCCTCCCCCTGCAAGGGGGAGGGTGGCGCCCAACGGGTCCGGCCTTTGGCCGGCCCGATGACAGGCTCCGGCGCCGGGTGGGGGTCTCGTCTCCTCGCAGATTCTCCGCTTGGGGCGGGACCCCCACCCGGATCGCTACGCGATCCGACCTCCCCCTTGCAGGGGGAGGTGTCGCCGAGAGCGCGGCGGTTTCAGCATATGCGATTGCCCTGCGCTCGCAGGGTGAGGTGATCGCTGAGCGCGCGGCGGTTTTTGTCATGTGGTCAACGTTGCATCACCAATTCGGCGGCGCGGTTGCCGGATCGGATGGCGCCCTCGATCGTCGCCGGCAGGCCGGTATCGGTCCAATCCCCGGCCAATACGAGATTGCGCCAGCCTGTGCGGGGCCCCGGCCGCCGCGCGTCCTGAGCCGGCGTCGCCGCAAAGGTGGCGCGCCGCTCGCGCACAATTTGCCACGGCGGCAGCTCGGCGCAAAGACCGGTCGCGGCCTTGACCTCGTCCCAGATCGTGCGCGCGAGGTTCTCGCGCGGCGTGTCGATAAGCCGGTCGCCGGCGCTGATGGTCACCGACAGGCGGCCCGGAAACGCGAAGATCCATTCGGTGGTGGCGTTGAGGACGCCGAGGATTGCAGGCTGCGCGGCCGGCGGATCGATGCGGAAATGCGCATTGACGATGGCGCGGAACTCGTTCGGCGCTTCGAGCTGCGGTAGCAGCGCGGTCGCCGCATAGGGCGGCACCGCCAGAACGACGGCGTCGTCCTGATCGAGCGCGATGCGCTCGGCCCCGAAATCGAGCGCCGCGACCCGGTCGTCCGAGAACCCCAGGGCGTGCAGCTGATGCCCGAGCCACATTTCGGCTCCGCGCTGCGTGAGGCACGCGAGCGCCGGCTCGATCAGGGTCGGGCCCAATCCGTCGCGCGCGATCAGCGGCCGGCAGGCAGCGCCGCCGGCCGCGAGCGTTTCGCGGATCACCGCGCCCGCAAGCTTGGCCGAGCCGAGCGGCGGCGCGATGTTGAGGGCCGCCAGCAGCAAGGGCTCGACCAGGCGTGCATAGAGCGGTCCGGCGCAGGCGATCACCTCGCCGATCGGCTTGCCGGCGGGCGGCCACAGCAGCTTTGCGAGCTTGAGATAATCGCGCACGCGTGTGCCGGGAACGCGCTGGCCGGAACGAAAGATCCACCACGGCACGCGGCCGCTGCTCATTCGCAGCGTCCAGCGCTCGCGGCTCTTGAGATCGATGAAATCGAAGGCGGCTGCGGGAGGCACCGGCAGTTTCTGCTCGGCCCCGATATCGCGCAGGAAGCCGAGCGCCGCGCGGTTGCCCGACAGCAGCAGATGATTGCCGTTGTCGATCACCATGCCGAGCGCGACATCGTGGTAGGAGCGGCAGCGACCGCCGGCGAAGCCGGTCGCCTCGTGCACGGCGACGCGCCGGCCGCGCTTCGACAAGGCGACCGCGGCAGCGAGCCCGGCGAGGCCAGCGCCGATGATGTGGACGGTCTCCGCCATCACACCAGCGCGTGACGCAGCACGATCCACAGCAGGCGCGCGCGCGGAACACGGATCGGCTGGCGCGGCGCCGACCAGCCGCGCGCGACCAGGCGGTCGAGGATGGAGCGGTAGACCAGGCCCATGATCCGCGGCGCCCGCACGCTCCGGCGCGGCAAGCCGGCCATGATCGCCGCGGCCTGCGCAAAATGCTCGCGGGCGCGCTCGACCACCTCGGCGCAAGCTTGGCCGAGCGTGAGGCTGCGCAGCGCCGCCTTCGGCTCGTTGGTCTGGATGCCGGCACGCGTCAGGGCCTCGCGCGGCAAGTATAGGCGCCCGACCGCCGCATCCTCGTCCAGGTCGCGCAGGATATTGGTGAGCTGCAGCGCGCGACCCAGATGATGGGCGAGCTTGATGCCGGCGTCCCGCTCGACCCCGAACACCCGCACCGACAAGCGGCCGACCGCGCTCGCCACCCGGTCGCAATAGAGGTCGAGGAGGGCGGCGCTGGGCGCGCGGATATCGTCGAATGCATCCATCTCCATGCCGTCGATCAGCGCCAGGAAATCCTCCCGCGCCAGGTCGAACTCGCGCACCGGCTGGGCCAGGCCGGCGAGCCGCGGCGCCACCTGCCCGGCATAGAGCGCGTTCACGTCGGCGCGCCACGCGGCGAGCTCGATCAGGCGCTCCGCGCGCGGCGCATCGGAATCCGCGATGTCGTCGACGCGCCGGCAGAAGCCATAGATCTCGAACATCGCCTCGCGCTGCGCGGGCGGCAAGATCTTCATCGCCGTATAGAACGAGCTGCCCGCGGCGCGATGGGAGGAGGTCGCGGGTGCGGGGCTCGCGGATTTGGGATCTGCCGCCTGCACGCTCAGGCCCGGTAGGATTTGGCGAGCGGTGACAGCGCCCGCTCCATGCGCTGGAAGGCGCCGGTCGCGACGCCGGCGAGACCGACCAGGGCGACGGTGGGCGCCTTCAGATGCACGTTCTCGCTCAATGGATCGCGCGCCAGCAGGAGAGCGGCGAGACGGCGCGCCAGCGACTGGATGACGGCGACCTCCATGGCGAGACGAAAGTCGGCGAGGCGCGGCGAGAAGAAAGCGCTCTGGTCGAGCAGCGCCTGCGTGCGCTGCGCGAGATTGCGCAGGCACCGGCGCAGCGGCGCGCTCGCCGCCGGGGCGTTGAGATCGGCGACGTCGGCTCCGCTCGCCGCCAGCGCGTCGAGCGGCACATAGACGCGGTTGAGGTTGCGGAAATCGGCACCGCAATCCTGCAGATGGTTGATGATCTGGAGCGCGGCGCAGAGCGCATCATTGGCCGGCCAGATCGCGCGATCCTCGCCATGCACGTCGCACACGAAGCGTCCCACCGGCATGGCCGAGTAGCTGCAGTAGTTCATCAGGTCGTCCCAATCCCGGTAGCGCAGCTTGGTCACATCCATCCGGAAGGCCGTCAAGAGGTCCAAGGCGTGGCGCGGGGCGAGGTTGCGCTCGCGCAAGGCGGAGCGCAGCGCGACCGCTTCGGCCAGCCGATCGTGCTTGCCCAGGAGGCAGGCCTCGAGATCGTCCAGATGATCAAGCTTCTCGCGCTCCCCGAGCGAAGGATGGTCCGCGATGTCGTCGGCGATGCGGACGAACTCGTAGAAGGCCAGGATGGCACCGCGATGGCGCGGATGAATAAGGTGCGAGGCGACGGGAAAGTTCTCGTCGCGATGGGATTTGCCTGATCGCAATGCGGCCGGAAGCTCGGTCATTATTCCGTTCTCTATTCTTACTGCGTAGGGCGCAATCGCTTTATTGCGCCAGCAACCTTGCCGGTCCGCCCGGCGGCGCAATAAAGCGATTGCGCCCTACGATCCGGCCTGCACGCGGCCCTTCCACAGTCCTCCTCTGCCGCGCGCATACTGGAGCGCGGAGTTGAAGGTAAACAGCGTGTAACAGAAAGCAATGGCCGGCAGTCCGATCCCCCAGAGCGGCGAGACCCGGTAAAGCCGCAGTGTCGGCTGGAAGGCGATGGCCATCAAGAGCCAGGCCGCGAGGCCCGCAACCCTGGCCCATCCGGAGCCGAACAGGGCGAAGAGCGGCGGCGCCAGATAGGTCACGCCCATGCCGGCGAGCACGCCGGCCAGGATGAGCGGCGAGTAGCGCAATTGCGCATAGGCGGAGCGCGCCACCATGCGCCGGATGTCCTCGAACCCCGGATAGGGACGGATGCTGTGCGCGCGCTGCGTGAGGCCAAGCCAGATCGGGCCGCGCCGCTTGAGGATGCCCGCCAAGGCGCAGTCGTCGATCAGGGCGTTGCGGATCGCGTCGATGCCGCCGGCCTGTGCCAATGCGTCGGCGCGCACCAGCATGCATCCGCCGGCGGCTCCGGCGGTGGCGGCCTGCGCCCGGTTGATCCAGGCGAACGGGTAGAGCATCTCGAAGAAGAAGATGAAGGCCGGTATCAGGGCGCGCTCCGCCAGGCTCTCGCAGCGAAGCTTGACCATGAGGGAGGTGAGCACCAGTCCGCTGGCCTGCGCCCTTGCCGCCAGGGAGGTCAATGTATCGGGCGCATAGACGATGTCGGCGTCCGACAGCAGGAAATAGTCCGGTGCCAAGCGCCCGGCCGCCTCGATGCCCTGCTTGAGCGCCCAAAGCTTGCCGGTCCAGCCGGCGGGCAGGGGACGCCCGGTCACCACTTCGAGCCGCGCTTGGGCGCCAAGCGCTTGGCCGCCAAGCGCTTGGGCGCCAAGCGCCGCAGCGGTCGCCAGCGCGATCGCGGCGGTGCCGTCGCTCGAGCCATCGTCCACCAGGACGATGGTCCATTCGCCCGCATAGTCCTGCTGCAGGAGCGAGCCGATGCAGGCCGCGATGCCGTCGGCTTCATCGCGCGCCGGTATGACGACGCCGAGCTTCGGCCAAGCCTGGTTCGGCAGAGCCTTCGGGGGCCCAGCCTTCCCGTCATCGCGTTCCGATGACAGCCAGAATCCGCCGCGTCCGAGCAGCAGGTAGAGCCAGATCGCGAGCGCCAGCGCGGCGAGGAATTCAGCCAGCATGGGGGTTTGGGCCTTGCCGTTCACCATAGATCAGAGGTCGCAATACGGGGGTATAGTGGGATTGTCGATGCGGTGTAAAATCTGCCCGTTGGTCGTCGATCGCCCCCGCGACTGGACTTGGCACCGGGATCGGCTGTCCCCACGGGACGGCTCCGGCTCAAGCCGGGCAGGGACTTGGAGATGAAATCGCGTTCCGCTAAACGAGGGCGCAAAGGCTCAAGGGGATGTAGCAGGCGTGAAAGCAAACGGACGATTTCAGGATCACCTCAACCAGATCGCGAAGGACACCGACAGTCTGCTCGATCAATTGCTGGGAGCCCAGCCGGTTGGATACGAGCTCGGGCGTCCGCAGCGCTTGCTGGAGGCGATGCGTTATGCGGGGCTCGGGGCCGGAAAGCGGTTTCGGCCGTTTCTGGTGGTCGAGAGCGCTGCCCTGTTCGGCGTCCCGCGACCGCACGCTCTGTCGGTGGGGGCGGCGCTCGAATGCGTGCACTGCTATTCGCTCGTGCATGACGATCTGCCGGCCATGGACAATGACGCGCTGCGGCGCGGCCGGCCGACGGTCCACAAGGCCTTCGACGAAGCGACGGCCATCCTGGCGGGCGACGGCCTTTTGACCTTTGCATTCGATATCCTGTCGCGGCCCGAGACGCATCCCAGCCCGTCGGTGCGGATCGATCTCGTCACCGCGCTGGCGCGCGCCGCCGGGCTTGGCGGCATGGCGGGCGGGCAGATGCTCGATCTGGCGGCGGAAGGGCGCTTCGACGGCGGCCGCGTGCAGCGGCTCGGCGAAACCGAGGTGGTGACGCTGCAGGCCATGAAGACCGGGGCGTTGCTGAGCTTCGCCTGCCGCTCCGGCGGGATCCTGGGTGAAGCGTCGGAAGCGGAACGCGCCGCCCTCGAACGCTATGGCTCGGCAGTCGGCCGCGCCTTCCAGATCGCGGACGACCTCCTCGATGTCGAGGGCGATCCGGCGCTGGTCGGCAAGCAGACCGGCAAGGATGCCGAAGCCGGCAAGGCCACCATGGTCGGCATCCTCGGGACCGAAGGCGCAAAATCGCGCTTGCGCGTGCTGGTGGCCGAGGCTGCCTCCGCGCTCGCTCCGTTCGGGGATGCGGCCGCGATCCTCATCGATGCCGCCCGCTTCGTCGCCGAGCGCGATGCGTGATGGTTGGTAGGTTGGGTTAGCGCGGCCACGTGCGTTTTGATAGATTCGCGGCGCTCGATCCGCGCGTAACCCGACTTTGAGGCCGATGTCGGGTTACGCGCGGAACGGACGCCGGGCCAGACGAGCTGCACCCCGGCCGCGCTAACCCAACCTACGATCAGAGAATCGGAGATCGCCATGAACTTGGTCCGCCGCCGATTGCTGTGTCTTGCCGGCGCTGCCATGGCGGCTCCTACGCTTGCCTGGTCGCAAGCCTATCCGTCGCGGCCGATCCACATGGTGGTCGGCTTTGCGGCCGGCGGCGGCGCCGACATCATCGCGCGGCTGATCGGGCAAGCGCTGTCCGAGCGGCTTGGCCAGCAGATCGTGGTCGACAACCGGCCGGGCGCGGGCACCAATATCGCCACCGAGGTGGCGGTGAAGGCGGCGCCCGACGGCTACACTTTGCTGCTCGCCAACTCGCCCAACACCATCAACGCGACGCTCTACGACAACCTCAGCTTCGATTTCATCCGCGACATTGCGCCGGTGGCGAGCATCGGCCGCGTCCCGCTGGTGATGGTGGTCAATCCGGCTCTCCCGGCCATGACCGTGCCGGAATTCATCGCCTATGCGAAGGCCAATCCCGGCAAGGTCAATATGGGGTCGGGCGGCAACGGCGCTCCCGACCATATGTCGGGCGAGCTGTTCAAGGCGATGGCCGGCGTGCCCATGGTGCACGTGCCGTACCGGGGCGTGGCGCCGGCGATCGCCGACCTGCTCGGCGGACAGGTGCAAGTGATCTTCGGCACCATGCCGGCGGTGATCGCGCTCATCAAGTCCGGCAAGCTGCGCGCCTTGGCGGTGACGACGGCGACACGCTCGGACGAACTGCCGGAAGTGCCGGCCGTCGGCGAGTTCGTGCCCGGCTACGAGGCGAGCCAGTGGTATGGCATCGGCGCGCCCCGCAATACGCCCGCCGAGGTGATCGCGCGGCTCAACCACGAGACCAACGCGGTCCTGGCCAATCCCAAGATGAAGGCGCGGCTTGCCGAGCTCGGCGCCTCGGCTCTATCGGGCACTCCTGCGGATTTCGGCAAGCTGATCGTGGATGAAACCGCGAAGTGGGCTAAGGTGGTCAAGATCTCGGGCGCCAAGCCGGACTGATCGTTGGAGCAATTCCATGACGAAGCTGGTCGGACCTGTCGTCGCCGCCATCCTGCTTGCGGGCGCGGCGACCGCGCAGGCGCAACCCGCGGCCACTCCCTGCGCGCTGGTTTGCGTTCCGCCCGCGGTTCTCAACGCGCAAAAGTGTACCTGCGAGCCGCCAATTGTCATCAAGCCGGCTTGCTCCCTGGTCTGCCTCGGCCCGGACCAGACCCTGGATGCGCAGCGCTGCGTTTGCGTGCGCCGGCCGCAATGATCCGCCGGCAACTTCACCACCCTTAATCCGCGCCCGTGAGGACCGTCATGGCAGACCATCGATCGCGAATCGCGAGGCCGTGCGGGCCGATCGTCGCTGATCCTGCTCGTGGCCTTCGTGCTCGCCGCTTGCGTGCAAGCCAAGACGTCGCTGCTGAGCGGAACCAAGCCCCTGTTCGGAGACCAATTCCAGCTCAATGTGTTTGAAGACTTCAACGACGGCAGGGCGGTCGAGGCGAAAACGTCGGTGTTCCGCTGGAACGCTCCTCGCTACGCGCTCGTCAACGGCGATCCTCCCTCCGGCGTGAAATTTCTTGCTGCCGAACCCCTCGACGCCGACACGCTGCTCATCGAGGCGAGCAACGAAACGGACTATGCGTATTTGCTGGGCCGCAAGCTGGCCGAGGGGACCTATCGGATCCTGCCGGTCGACGAGAAGTACCTCGATAAGGCGACGCAAACCGCAACCTGCGTGACCCAGAATTCGGAAACCTGCACGGTTGCGACGCGCCAGCAGCTCGACACTTTTGTCCGCGCATCGCTCGGCAAGACGATTGCCTACACCATGGTGGCGGTGATTTCCGTCCCCAAGAACTGAAGCCTCTAGTCCGGCTGGATGCGGAACGTCCGCTTGGCCGGTGCGAACCAGGTGTCGAAGATCTTTTCCGCCTCGCCGGATTTCTCCAGATCGAGCAGGACCCGATCGACGAACTCCGTGAAGCGCGGCTCGTCCTTCTTGATGGCGAAGCCGGCGGTGCGCGGCAGCTCATAGTCGGGAATGAAGGTGAAGTCCTGCGGCGAGCCGCCCTTCTGGGCGAATGAGGCGAGCAGCACCTCGTCGGCCAGGAAACCATCGACCTGGCGGTCGCGCAGCGCGTTGAAGCAGGCCGCATAGTCGTCGTAATGGACGATCTGCAGGGTCGGCACCGCCGCCTGGAGCTCGGCGTCGACGCTCGCGGACTTGACCAACGCGAGCTTGCGGCCCGCCATCTGGCCGACGGTGGTGATGCCGCCGTCCTTGCGGATCAGGACTTTGTGCGGCGAGACCAGATAGGCGAGGCTGAAGCCGACGTCCTTCTTGCGGTTCTCCGCCCGGGTGATCCCTGATGCCACCAGGTCGAACTCGATCCTGCTGCAGGGCCGGAATGCGGTCGGCATTGATGATCGACAGGGTCTCCATCGGCAGCGCCAGGCGCTGGGCGACGCGCGCCGCGAGATCAACGTCATAGCCCACGACCTTGCCGTTCTGGCGCGAGCTGAACGGCGGCGAGGTGTCGCTGGTGCCGACCAGGAGACGCCCGCGCGCCTTGATGTCGTCGAGCTTGTCGGCGAGCGCGACCTGCGTGGTGAACAGAGCACAGGTTGCGCCGAGGACGAGCTTGCTGAGGGTTCGGATCGTGTTCTGCATCGGGTTTCCTTGGGGTAAGGGCGAGTGGCGATTAGCGAATAGCGAATAGTTGAGCACTGCTACTCGCTCCTCACCATTCGCTACTCGCCACCATCACTTCGCCGCCGGCAGGTACTTCTCCGTGATCAGCGCGCTGATGTCGGGCTCGCTCGGCAACATGCCCATCTCGACGAACGAGCGCGAGACCACCTTGAGGGCCTCGGGATTGAAGCGGCCGGTGCGGTTGAACATGCCGATCATGGCGTCATAGTCGCGGGTGGCGATGAATTGCGACACGTCCGCCGTGCGCCGCATGATGTCGATGGTCTCGGGGCGGTGCCCGACCATATAGGTGATGGTCTCGAACCAGGCGGCCAGGAACGCCCGCACGGCGTCGGGGCTCTGCTCCGCAAAGCCGCGCCGCGCGTACAGCATGTAGACGTGGAACGTCTTCATCAGGTCGCCGAATTGCACCAGCACGCGGCCGGAGCCGTCTTCCTCCAGGCGGTAGCCGCCGTTGGCCTCCACGATCATGCCGTCGATCTGATGGGTCTTGAGCGCGGCGGTCTGCGCCGCCGTGGTGCCGAGCGGCGCGAGCCGGATCCCGTCGATGCCCCAGCCCTGCTGGCGCGACAGGTTCTGGCCGAGCCAGTCGGTGAGCGAGGCCGCGCTCGAAATGCTGACCGTCTTGCCCTTGAGCTCGCTCACGCTCTTGGGCCCGTCCTTGAGCACGGCCAGCACGATGGCGTAGGGCGCGTCCGCCATGGCGGCGATGCCGATCTCCGGCACGCCCTTGAGGATGAAGGTCATCTCCGGCCCCGAGCCGATCGCGATGTCGAGCGCGTCGGCGGTGATGGCCTGCTGCACCCGCGGGCCGCCGGCGAAATCGTGCAATTCAACGTCAAGGCCGTGCTGCTTGAAGATGCCCGTGGCGATTCCGACATCGACCGGCACGAACGGGAACGTCGCGGCCTGCGGCTTGCCGATGCGCACCTTGGTGAGCGCCTGGGCCTGCACGGGTTGGCTTGCGGTACTCGCGCCGAGCGCGAGCGCGGCGAGCAGGATCAGACGAAGGCAAATTCGAATGGGCAACATGGCATCCTTCCGCGCTGGCTTCGCCGAATGTGCATATTACAGCTATGTTTGGACGCTTGCGCTACCGGAATCGACGTCACATGGCTATGAAGCTTCTCAGGATTGAGCGCTCGGATAGGTAGAACAGAATGGCGACATCGCAGGTACGGAGAACAGCGTTCGTGACCGGCGCATCGTATGGAGTGGGCGCCGCGACCGCGCTTGCGCTGGCGCGCGAGGGCTTCGATGTCGCGCTCTCGGCAACCCGCGTGGAGAACCTGGCAGGGATCCAGAGCGAGCTCGGCCGCCTTGGGGTGCGCACGCTTGCGCTCGCTCTCGATCTGCGCTCGGCCGTCAGCATCGAGCAGGCCATGGCCGGCGTCATGGAGACATTCGGCAGCCTCGATGTGCTGGTCAACAATGCGGGCGCCAATCTGCGCAAGCTCGCGGTCGAGGTCACCGCGGCGGAATGGCGCGAGGTGATGGAGGTCAATGTCACCGGCACCTTCCTCATGACCCAGCAGGTGGGCCGCCACCTCATCGGCAGCGGCCGGGGAGGCGCGATCGTCAACATTGCCTCGACCCATGGGCTCATCGGGGCACCCGAGCGATCGACCTATGGCATATCCAAAGGGGCGATCATCCAGATGACCCGCATGCTCGCGGTCGAATGGGCGCCCCACGGCATTCGCGTCAATGCGGTCGCGCCCGGCCGGCTCGACACCGCGTCGCCGTCGCGGGCCGGGGCGGATCCCAAATACATGGCGGCGATGCTCGAGCGCATTCCGCTGCACCGGCTGGCGACGGCCGAGGAGGTCGCGGCGGCGGTGGCGTATCTGGCGAGCCCGCAGGCTCAATCGGTCACCGGGCAGGTGCTGGTGCTCGACGGCGGCTTGACCGCGGCCTGAGGTGCGCGTCGTAGGGGCGCCCCTCGCGGGCGCCCGCAACCATGCCCCGAACGGGCGGCCACAAGGGCCGCCCCTACGTTGGATCATCCATGCGGCGTAGCTGCTGACCCGCTGCTGGTTGGTGGCGCATGCGCAACCTCGACCGGAGTTCCAGCGGGCCTGCGGGCTGACCCCGCGCAGGTCCTTGACCACGCCGATCAAAACCCCGACCCGCTCGATCGAATTCACGATCCGGCCGCGGAGCACCTGATCGCAGTTCATGTGCGTGGGTGCGATGAAGAAGTCGGCGTGGCTCCAATCGGAAGTCCACTGCAGCCGGCGATGCGCCTCGTTCTCGAACGACACGCGCTCGCCGCAGACGCCCACCGTGAAATGCTGCGGCCGCAACGGATCGTGCCGGTCGATCGTGTCCAGATAGGCCTCCAGATCCTTGACGGCCGCCGGCATGATGTTGACCCAGTAGTCGGTCTCATAGCGCCGCCCGGCACCCGGCAGGCCGCCCACCAGCGAATTGTAGAAGAGGTATTCGTAAGGGTGCAGCCGCACCAGCGCGGCGGCATCCTGGCCATAGAAGGCCAGCACGGCGGCAAGCGCCGCGCCTCCGGCCAGGCGTCCGTAGCCCTCGACATAGGAGAGGCCGGCATGCAGTCCAATTCCCCCCAGCGCCGCCAGCGGCGGCACCACGAACATGAAATGCCGCATGCCGGTGAACGAGGGACCATGGCCGACGACCTGGCAGAGCAGCGGGAACACAATGGCAAAGACCAGCATCGCAATGTCGGCGAGGGCGCCAACCTGCAGCGCCGAGCCGGCCCTTTCGGTGCGGCTCTTGCGGAGCGCCGCCCCCGCCGCCGACAGCATCGCGGCCGCGGCGCCGATCAGGACCACGAGCGGCAGCTTGATGGCCAGATAGTCGGGCTCGTACCAGCGCGGCACGTTGCTCATCAGGTAGACTTGCCCGTCCAGGAGCGTGCGGATCGGATAGTGAAAGTGCGCAAAGGCGAAGATGGCGCGCACCGGGTTGAAGAAATCCAGCGCCGCCCATGGCCAGGTTGCGATCATGATGATGTAGGCGAGCGCCAGGGCGGGAACGAATTGCGCCAGCGAGCGGCCGCCCAGGCGCGCCAGCGCGCTCCAATCGCGTTTCCCCTGCAGCCACGCGGCGAGCAGGATCACCAGTGCGAGATATCCGATCAGCAGGAGGCCGGTTGCGCGCAGGCCAAGGGCCGCGCCGAGCAGGACCCCGAACAAGAGAGTGTCTCGCCAGCGTGGTTCGGGCAGGTCGCGCACGCTGCGCAACAGGTAATAGGTCGCTCCCATCATGGCGGCGGCGAACGGAACGTCCTTGGTGTGATTGAACATGCCGCCGTACCAGACGCCGCAGAGCGTCAGCGCGAGCCCGGCGAGCAATCCGGCCCGCGGCCCGGCGATCATCCGGGCGGTCGCCAAGGTCGCCGCCACCCCGCCGATCCCGGCGAGCGCGCTCATCACATGACGAATGTCGTAAGGGTCGAACGGCAATAGATGCGCGAGCAGCACCGCGATGATGTCGAACAAGCCCCCGTACAGATAGAGATTCTGGAAATCGAAGACCGACCTGTCGGTAAAGCCGCTCTGGTAATAGGCGATGATCAGTTCGCCATAGTGGTGCTGCACGCCCTCATCGTTGGAAACGGCGTATTGCTTGAAGGTAGCAAGGACGAGGACCATGAGCGTCGCCAGCAAGAGGACGCCCGCCAAGTCAAATACGTCGATCCTAAGGGGCGACAAGCGACGAAGGTAGCGAAGCAGAGCGGTCATGCGCTCGACCTGTTCTCACGTCGCAATTCTTGTCGACCATGCGTGCTTGATCGCAAGCGCTCCGGCCCAGGTTGCGTACAGCACCCGATCCCGAGCAAAGCGATGGCCAGACTGGAATTGCGACGGCGGTTTCCCGGACCGCATTGTGTGCCCCGGGAAAATGTACCCTGCGAATTTGATCTGGGGCGAGCGTTTTTCTGGGGCAATTTGCCGCAACGGCTACCAGCCGTGCGGCTCGTCCCGCAATGCAGCAATCAAATCAAGATCGCGCGTGAGGGCATCGGCGGCGCCCGCGTCCAGGGCCTGCAGAGGCGGGCGCGGCTTGCCGCAATCGCGCCCGCGTGCGGCGAGCGCCGCCTTGAGGCTGGCGACGCCGCCCGGCTTGACGAGCTGGCGCAGGCTCGCCATCGCCTCCTGGGCGGCGCGGGCCTCGAACAGCTTGTCGTCGCGGCAGAGCCCGACCAGCGCGCGCGCGAGCCTGGGCGCGATGCCGGCGAGCGGAGCAAACATCGCGGTCGCCCCGATGGCGGCGGCCGACACCATCAGCTCGCTGCCCGAGATGAGCAGAAAGCCGGGGCGCGCGTGCCGGGCTTCCATGATGAGGTCGATCATGAACTGCCAGTCGAGGCTCGCATCAACCAGGCCGGCGAAGTTGTCGAGCCGCCCGATCAGCTTCAGCATCAGCTCGGCCGAGACCCTGGCGCCGCTCATATCCTCGGGCGCGTTGTGGACCAGGAAGGGCAGCCGCACCGCCGCGCCGATCTCGACGAAGTGCTCGAGGATCATCTCCGGCGGCGGCGTCCAATAATACGGTGTGGTGGCGAGGATCGCGGCGGCGCCGGCCGCTTGCGCGTGGCGCGCCAGCGCGACCGCGATGGCGGTGCCGGCGTCGCTCACATGGGCGATCAGGGGCTTGCGTCCCGCGATGTGGTGGACCGCGAACTCGATCAGCGCGCGCTTTTCGGCATCGGTAAGGCTGACGGATTCGCCCACATGGGTCGGCAGCGCCAGCGCGTCGGCGCCGTTGCGGATGTGGAAGTCGATCAACCGGCCGAGGCGGTCGAAGTCGATGCGCGCCTGCGGCGTGAACGGCGTGACCGGCAGATGCACGAGTCCGGGCTGGAAGTCAGTCATGAGAACGGGTCTCGCAGGAGCGAAGGGTCACCAGCCGTGCGGCTCGGTGTCGAGGATGCCGAGCTGCTCCAGCTCGCGGCGGATGTGGGCCTGACGTTCTGCGCTCGCGGTCGGCAGCGGCGGGCGGGTCGGGCCGACCGGGCGCCCCATGATCACCATGCCGCCCTTGAGCGAGGAGGGATATTGGTTGCGAAACAGCGCCCACAGCCGCGACACTTTGTATTGCAGCTCGCGCGCGCGCGGCCACTCGCCGGCCATGCAGGCATCGAACAGATCCGAGCACAGATTGGGACAGATGGAGCCGGCGGCCGAATAGGACCCCACCCCGCCGAGCGGCACCGAGGGCAGCAGGAACTCGACGCCCGTCACCAGCGCGAAGTCGGGCCGCAGCGGCAGCGCGGCGCGCGAAATCTCCAGGAACTTTTCGCTGTTGAAGCTCGCCTCCTTCACCCCGACGAAGTTCGGCAGCCGCTCGATCAGGCGTGCCATCAGCTCGCCGGTGATCTCCACGCCCGCCAGATAGCTCGGCGAATTGTAGGACAGGACCGGCAGCTCGATGGAGCCGCACAGCCGCACGAAATAGTCGTGAATGGCTTCCCGGGTCGGGGTCCAGAAATACGGCGTGATCGCCAGGATGCCGTCGGCGCCGATGTCCTGCGCATGGCGCGCGAGCGCGAACGTGTCGTCGACCGCGAGCGCGCTGACATGGATGGTGACCGGGATGCGTCCGGCGACGGTCTTGACGGCGGCTTCCGCGAACAGCTTGCGCTCCGCGATGGTGAGGTTGAGCGACTCGCCCTTGTGGTGCGGCCAGGAGATGGCGGTCGCCCCGGTGCGGACATGAAAGTCCAGCACCTTCTCGAAGGTCGCCAGGTCGAGGCTGAAATCAGCCTTGAGCGGCGTGACCGGGCTTTGCATCACGCCGCGGAATTTGTTCGTCATGACAGGGGTCTAGTTTCCTGGAGCAGGCGGCGTCGAACGCCAGCACGCCCGACCGGCCGGGAGTGCCACAGCGCGACCGCGAATACAACAATTTCAAGATGCATCGTAGGGCGCAATCGCTTTATTGCGCCATCCGGCCCCACCAACCACCGCGATCCATCGGCCTGGCCAAGCGGCGCAATAAAGCGATTGCGCCCTACGCTCAGCGATCAGGCGTCTTTGCCTCGGTCAGGGCGGGAGACATGTTCATCACCACGTAGAGCAGGGCGTTCATCCGGTCGCCGGCGGCTTCCAGCCGATCGACGGGCGTCGGCTTGGTCTCGGTCGGGCAGGAGATCGCCAGGAATTTGATGAGGCCGCGGGAACTCTTGGCGAAGCGCATCGAGCTTGTGGCGCTGCTGCGCGTCCGCCGCGCGCGCGTGCTCGAGGAGGCCATCGTCCCGCCCATCCGCTGCGCGCGGATCGACGCAGGCGCGCGCCACGGCCTGGCTGGCGGAGGCTCCGGCCGTCAATTTCGCCTTCTGCGCTTCGGTGAGGGAATCGTAGAATTTCTCCAGTGGCGCCCGCATCAGAAGCGTCGCATCCCACATGGTCCAGAGCCCGTCCTCCACCCGGTTGAGCGGATCGCCGGTGCCGGAGCAGACCGCCTTGCGGCCACGATCGATCGCTTCGCCCAAGGCGGAGGCGAGTTGATCGAGCGCCGTCTTCTGATCGGGGGTCGGCATGATGATGTTGCCGGTCCGCACGATCAGCGCATCGGCCAGCTCGCGCGCCTTGGCGCTGCACATGCCGTTTTGGATCATGCCGCTCGTCTGGTCGGCATTCGCGGCCGTGGAGGCCAGCAACGTATCGATGATATCGCCATAGCCGTGGCTCCACAGGCGATCGGCATAGTCGCCCGGCCACAAGACGTAACCCAAGAGATCCTCATAGACGCTCGGCGATGCGACCGGCCAAGCCAACGCGGACGGCGTGGGCTGCCGCGGCTCGGCGGCGTGCGCAGGCTCGGCGCGCGCCTCCACAACTGACGGCTTGGCCGGCTGATTGGCGGGCTGCGGGGGATTGGCCTGAGCGGCAGGTACGGAGGCCGGGCGGTCGGATGGTTCGGGTGCCGTCGCTCTGTCTTGAGCGCGGGCGACGTGGTGACGGAATTCGCGATGCTCCGGCATGGCCCCGATGTGAGGCATCATGCGCAAAGGTGCCCCGAGCAGGCCGAGCAACGCGCCGGGTCCCAGTCGCAGTCCTGCTTGCGCGGAAGTTGAGAGGAAAACCGCTACACCGGCGACAGCCGTGGTCTTGACGACTGCGCGGGCTATGGATGCCTGGCTCATGACCGTTCTCCGGATCACCGCCACATCAAAGAACGATCGGGCTGGCGGAAAGTTCCTCGCGCCGGTCCGACGGCATTGCGAATGGCTTAGCCGAATGGCTTGGACAAACGGCCTAGCCGAACGGATTGAGCACCGCTTGTTCCGGTCATAGTGGTGGTTGCGGCGCACGCCCAAACGGCGCAACCTGGAGCGATAAGGCGTGCTGGCCGCACGGCCTGACGCGACCGGCAAGGGAGGACACGTGATGCGACATTCCACGCGAGTCGAATACCTGCTCGGACTTGCCGTCCTGGGGTTCATGGCGGCATCGGTTGCGCCCGGCCATGCGCAAGCCATCAGCCAAGCCGTCAGCCGTCCCGCCGCCCCGATCAATTCGCTGCCCAATCCGTACCGCTCGATCGAAAATTGGGCGCGCATGCCGGAAGGGCGGACTTGGGGAGCATCGGCCGGCGTCTATGTGGATCCGGCCGGCACCAGCGTCTGGGTCGCGGAGCGCTGCGGTGCCAATTCCTGTGTCGGCTCCGATCTTCCGCCGATCCTGCACTTCGACATGTCGGGACGCCTGCTGAAGGCGTTCGGGGCCGGCATGTTCGTGTTCCCGCACGGCATTTTCGTGGATCAGGAAGAAAACGTGTGGGCCACCGACGCCCAGGGCAAGGACGGCAAGGGCCATCAGGTGTTCAAGTTCAGCCCGGACGGCAAGCTGCTGATGGCGCTCGGCAAGCCGGGCGTGGCGGGGAAAGGCCTCGACGAGTTCAACCAGCCGTCTTCGGTGCTGGTCGCCCCCAACGGCGACATTTTTGTCGGCGACGGGCATGGCGGCGATTCCAATGCGCGGATCGTCAAGTTCAACAAGGACGGCAAGTTCATCAAGACCTGGGGAATGAAAGGCTCGGCCCCCGGCGACATCGACATCCCGCACGCGCTCGCCATGGATTCGCGCGGGCGCCTGTTCCTCGGCGATCGGCAGAACAACCGCATCCAGATCTTCGACCAGAACGGGACCTTCCTCGATCAGTGGTTCCAGTTCAGCCGGCCGAGCGGCGTCTTCATCGACAAGAACGACATCATCTATGTGGCCGATTCCGAAGTCGGAATCGGTGTCCAAGAACCATGACGGCTGGAAGCGCGGAATGAGGGTCGGCCGCGTATCCGACGGCGTGGTGACGGCCTTCATCCCCGATCCGGTCGAGAAGGCGACCGGGACCAGCGCGGCCGAAGGGGTGGCGGCGGATCCGGCCGGCAACATCTACGGCGCCGAGGTCGGGCCCAAGCGGCTGATGAAATACGTGAAGAACTGAAACCGGGAGCAGTTTCAGGATAAAGTGGCATCCGGTTTTCGGTTGCGAAAATGCAACGGCCAAAAAGAGTGCGAAGCGCACATTCACCAAACAAGGTTCAACAAGGGAGAAGCGTCATGCGGTATGAGAAACCAATAGGCGGCGCGCTGGCGGCCGCCGTCGTCGCAGGCATCCTGGCGTGGGCGACGCCGTCGTCGGCGCAAGTCAATCCCGACCCCAATGCGGCGCCCAATCCGTATCGGCTGGACGAGGGTTGGGCGAAGCTGCCGCCGGGCCGCAACTGGGGCGCCACGTTCGGCATCTCGGTCGACCGCAGCGACGGCAGGAGCATGTGGGCCTTCGACCGCTGCGAGAAGCAGACGCTATGCGGGGACTCGCACTTGGCGCCGATCTTCCATTTCGATGCCAGCGGCAAGATGATCGCCAATTTCGGCGCCGACATGTTCGCCGCGCCGCACGGCCTGTTCGCCGACCGCTACGGGAACGTCTGGGTGACCGATTTCTACATCAGGAACGGCAAGGGCTATACGGTCAAGAAGTTCAGCCCGGACGGGAAGCTCTTGATGACGCTTGGCAAGGACGGGGTCGCCGGCGACAATGACAGCCAGGACCTGTTCAACGCGCCGTCCAATGTGTTGATCGCACCCGACGACACCATCTTCGTCGGCGACGGCCATGGCATGATCGACGGCAAGCCCTCTAATGCCCGCATCGTGCACTTGACCAAGGAGGGCAAGTTCATCAAGGCCTGGGGTCACCTTGGCACCGGCCCGGGCGAGTTCGAGACCCCGCACATGCTGGCCATGGACGCGATGGGACGGCTGTTCGTGGCCGATCGCGGCAACGCCCGCATCCAGATCTTCGACCAGAACGGGCGCTACCTCACCGAATGGAAGCAGTTCGGCCGGCCGAGCGGGGTCTACATCAACAAGAACGACGACATCTATGTCTCCAACTCGACCTCGACCGAGAAGACCAACCCGGGCTTCATGCAGGGCATCCGGGTCGGCAACGTCAAGGACGGCAAGGTCACGGCCTTCATTCCGGAGACCAAGGAGCTTAGCGCGGAAGAAGGCGTCGCTGCCGACGATGCCGGCAATATCTACGGCGGCTACACCAACACCCCCAACTTCACCAAAGGCGGTCCCCCGGAGATCAACTTCCGCCGCTACGTGAAGAAAGACCCCGGCCTCTAAGGACAGCGGTGGCGGCTTCGGCAAGCGCCGGGGCCGCCGCCCGTTTCCACTGCACGATCAACACGCCGAGCGATCAAAACGCCGAACGAGCAAGATGACGAGGGGGCGATGCTGAAGATGTGGTTGCGATTTCTGCTGGTCGGCCTTTTCCTGCTGCCGCCGCTGGCCGTGGCTGTAGGCCAGTCGCCGCCGGCGCTGCTCGGGACCTGGACCGGCATGGTGGCGCAAAACAAGGGCTCGACCGGCTACACGGTCGTCATGACCGTTTCGGCCAACGGCGCCGAGACCGAGTATCCCGAGCTCAAATGCGGCGGCAAGCTCACGCGCGTCGGTGCGGCGAATGGCTACGTCTTCTTTACCGAGGCCATCACGCATGGCGGCAAGAACAGCGGCGGGGGCTGTATCGACGGCACCATCACGACGGCGCCGGCCGCCGGCAAGCTCGTCTGGGGATGGGTCGGGGCCTATAATGGCGAAACCTATGTGGCGTGGGGTACGCTCGCGCGAAAATAGGCTGAGAGTGGAGAACAAGAATGGGAATCGAGATCATCGATCCGAAGGCGATCGCGTTGCGCGAGAAGAAGCGCACCGTGGTGATGAACACCCGCAAGCTGCATGCCTGGGTGCACTACTATCCCAATCCCGGCGACCATGACGAGCTGCATTGCCACAACGAGGACCAGGTCTTCACCTGCTTCCAAGGCGAATGCACCATGCGGTTCCCGGACGGCGGCTCCGCGGTGCTCACGCCCGGCATGGCGGCGCTGATTACCGGCGGATCGTTCTACCAACTGGTCAATTCCGGCGACGGTCCGATGATCATGATGGGGCACCGCTCCGGCAATCAGGACAATGTGATGATCATCGACTACGTCACGCGCCAGGACATCCGCAAGAACGGCGGACCCAAGGTGCGCCGCGGCGAGGCGGCGGGGCCGGAAGAAAAGCCGGCGTAATCTTATAGCCCGGATGGTAATCCGGGAACGGCGCTCCTGCATTGCGCCACCGGTGGCGCTTCGCGCCGACCCGCCGGCTTCATGCGGGCTACAAGCTACACTTGCGCTACTCGCGCAGGCCGAAGACGATCTCGCGGTGGGGAAAGAAGCGCCGGATGGAGCTGACATAGCGGCCGAGCAGCCGCCGCTCGCCGTCGTCGTGCGACGCCAGATAGAAGACGTACGGCTCGCCGTCCGGCCCGGTGATGGGGTCCATGAGAATCCAGAAGTGATCGCCGGGCTGCTGCTCGGGCAGCTCGAGCGCGAGGCGCACGGCCGCCTCGGCCGGCACCTTCTCGACCCCGATCTTTGCGGCGGCCTTGAGAACGTCGCTCCACGTCACCCAGTCGGTGACGCCCAGCGTGCCCAGCTGCACGCGCGCGAGCTTGACGGTGCGGGGACTCTCCGCGGCGGCGAAGCTCGCTCGTGCGATCATCTCGCGCGCGCAATGCCCGATATAGCAGCCGTCGCGCTCGAGCGCCTGTATCAGTGCACGCTTCGACCCACCGCTCATCTTGAGCTCGAGATAGACCGGAAAGACGCGTGAGCCGCCTGCTGCTGGCGTCGTTGCGGGCTTCCTCCTGGCCATTTCCGCTGCGCCCCTAAGATTGCGAGACCGTTCTCCGATACGCAAGCAAGTCCTCCGCTGCGTATCGCACCCGATACTCTAAACGTCACCGCGGGCGCGGTCGACGAGGGCAAGGGGATCCGCGGGCGGCGCATCGGAGCGCCACGCCACGTGCCCGTCGGGCCGCACCAGGACCAGGCGACGCTCATAGAGCGCCCCGATCGCCGGATCGGTGATCGACATGAAGGCGAGCGGCACTTGCCGCGCCCCGAACGCCCGCTCGATCGTGCCGGGATCGGGCGCCTCGTCGCCCAACCGCAGCAGGGTAAAGCCGCGGCCGAAGGCGTCGATGGTCGAACGGCCGGGGCCGAGCCAGGCGTGCGGTGCCCGGCTCCCCGGATAGGATGTCGGGTGGTATTCGCTGATCGTCAGCGGCGGTGCCGGGTCCGCCTCGGGCCAGCAGATCGGCGAGGGATCGTAGCGGTAACCGAGCGCGATCCCGTCGGTGATGAATTTGCGCGTCTGCGTGCGCACGATGGCCTCGCCCATGACGCGCCGCGCTTGCGCGCCGGCGGCGGTGTCGAGCGCGATCTCGGGATGCGGCTCTTGGGTGCGGTCGGTGTCGAAGGTCATGCTGGCATGGCCGACATTGCGCACGCCCACCGGATGGCGCTCGACCTCGTAGGAGTCGAGCAAGCGTCCGCCGGCCCAGCCCTTGAGCACGCCTTCGAGCTTCCAGGCGAGGTCGACCGCATCGCCAAGACCGGTATTGAGCCCGAGCCCCGAGGCCGGATGATTGAGATGGGCGGCATCGCCGGCGAGGAAGACCCGGCCGGCACGGTATCGATCGGCCACCACATTGCGCGCGGTCCAGCGCCGAATCGAGAGCACCTCGTGCGGCACCGACTTGCCCACCACTTCCTCGAACAGGCGATCGGCGTCGACCGCTTCGGGTGCATCGAAGAAGGACTTGCCGCTGATGCCGAAGCGGTAGAGCTCGCGGCCGTCCAGGATCACCAGATTGCGCCACAGCCCGGCCGGCTCGACAAAGCTGATCAGCGCGGCCTTGCCCATGGGGTGATGCTCCCACAATCGGGGCGCGCGCACGAAGATGCTCAGGTTATGTCCGACATAGGACGAGCCGCTCATGGCGATGCCGAACGCGCGGCGGATCGGGCTGTGCCCGCCGCTGCAGTCGACCACATAGCGAGCGACGATCTGGAGCCGCTGGTCGGTCGCCAAGTCATGCGCGGTGGCGATCACGCAGTCGCTCTCTTCGCGCAGCGACTCGAACCGGCAGCGGTAGCGCAATGTCACGCTGTCCTGGCTTGCGGCGAGATCGCGCAGGATCGGGTCGAGCCAGAGCTGGTTGCAGCGCTGGGGCCGCTCCGGGCTCTCCGGGGTCGGTCCCTTGCCGCCGTGATGGGGGCGCTCGATGCGCGCGATCTCGAAGCCGGTCAGGCTGGTGCAATAGAGCGCGGTGTGGGGAAAATCTTCCGGCGCGGAGGCCGCGCGCACCGCGTCGGCAACGCCGAACCGGCGCATGAATTCCATGGAGCGGGCGTTGAGGGCCGAGGCGCGCGGATGGTCGGCTGGCCCCTCGCCCTGCTCGACCACCAGGCAGGAAATCCCGCGCAGGCCGAGATCGGCGGCGAGCGCAAGGCCGACCGGGCCGGCGCCCACAATCAGGATCGGGATTTCGGCGGTGAGGGTCCGCGATGCCATTCTGGGCGGTAACTTTTGTGCTTGGGCGGAGGGACTTGGCCGCCCGCGGGTTGGGGCCGGCATATTCATGTATCCGGCTGCCGAAACAAGGGCTTCCGACCGGTTGGCCATGGTCCCGGGGAAGCGCGCCAGGATGTTGCGACGAAAAAAAAGCCCCGCCGTGAGGCGGGGCAAGACTGACAGCTTGGAGATTTCCCAAAGAGGGAAGAACTGTATTTATGCAAAGTTTATGATGTTATGCAAGCGAAATTATGAACAAAAAACCGGCTCTACTCGAATGTAATCCATGCAAAATTGCCGCACGGTCGCCCGCCGGCCATAATCCGTGGGGCCATATCAGATTTTATGATCCATAACTTTGGCATATTCGCCGCGCCAGCCGCGATGGACCTGCCCTGCCTTAGCCGCTCCATGCGGCCGAGGCCGCTCCACCTTGAGCAAATTTGGACCGCTCGCTAGCCCGCATCAATCCCCTACCTTGCCAGAAACGTCGGGGTGGAGACAACGGATGACGATGGCCAATTTGCTTGCGGCGGGATCGGTCCTGTCGATCCTGCAGGCTTCTTCCTTTGCGGTTGCGCAGGAAGCTCAACAGCAAGGCGCGCAGCCGCATCCCATGAGCTTCTTCGTCACCAGCGTCGGGATCGGCAAGGGCGGCGACCTCGGCGGCGTGGCGGGAGCAGACGCGCACTGCCAGCGGCTCGCCACGGCGGCCGGGGCCGGCAGCCGCACCTGGCACGCCTATCTCAGCACCCAGCCGCGCGATGGCCAGCCGCCCATCAATGCCCGCGACCGCATCGGGCAAGGCCCCTGGTACAATTTCAAGGGCGACATGATCGCCAAAGGCCTTGCCGATCTGCACGGCGACACGATCGAGCTCGCGCGGCTCGGCAACAACGTGACCAAGCTGTCAGCGCTTACCGAGAAGGGCGAGATCGTTCCTGGCCTCAACGACAATCCCGATCCAAAGGACCGGACCTGGGCCTATGCGTCCACCCATCCGAATTCCAACCGGCACGAAATGCTCACCGGCTCGACCAGCGACGGCCACGCCTACACGGATGTCGGCGTCGACCGCACCTGCAGCAATTGGACGAGCGGTGCCGAGGGCAGCGGGCAGATCCGCGGCAACGTCACCGGCGCGGCGGCCGAGGTCGGGCTTTCGGACCGCAACGGCGGCGGCAACGGATCGTGGAACTCGGCGCATCCGACCGGCGGCTGCAGCCAGGAGGCGCTGACCCGCTCGCACGGGGTCGGCCTGTTCTACTGCTTCGCGGTCAATTGATCGCGTCAGCGCATATTCATCGCTGTCAGGAGACGCAAATGACCCGCACCCCGTGGATGGTGGCCGCCTGCATGCTGCCGATGCTGCTATGCTCCTCCTTGGCGCACGCGCAGGCGCCGGGGCCGCAACCCTTTCCGATGAGCTTCTTCGTGACCAGCGTCGGGATCGGCAAAGGCGGCGATCTCAGCGGCCTCGCGGGGGCGGACGCGCATTGCCAGCGGCTGGCCGCGGCAGTCGGCGGCGGCAACAAGATCTGGCACGCTTATTTGAGCACCCAGGCGCGGCCCGGCCAGCCCGCCGTCAATGCGCGCGACCGGATCGGGCAGGGGCCCTGGTACAATTCCAAGAAGCTGCCGATTGCCGCCGATCTCGCCGAGCTCAACGGCGACACCATCGAGCTCGCGCGGCTCGGCAGCAACCTGTTCAAGCAGTCGGCGCTCAACGAGAAGGGTGAGATCATCAACGGCGTCGGCGACACCCCCAACATCCACGATATGCTGACCGGCTCGCAAACCGACGGTCGCGCCTATACGGACAGCGCCGACC
This sequence comes from uncultured Alphaproteobacteria bacterium, assembly GCA_963725185.1. Taxonomy (GTDB): domain Bacteria; phylum Pseudomonadota; class Alphaproteobacteria; order Rhizobiales; family Xanthobacteraceae; genus VAZQ01. The sequence goes on along the minus strand of CAVRXO010000003.1, from coordinate 983,745 downwards.
ATACGTGCAACAACTGGACCAGCAGTGGCACTGGCTCCGCCCAGGTCGGCCACTCCGACCGCATCGGCGCCGGCAACACGTCGTGGAACTCGGCGCACCCGACGCGGGGCTGCAGCCAGGAGGCTCTGGCCAGCACCGGCGGTGTGGGGTTGTTTTATTGCTTCGCGATCAATTGATGTTGTTAGGCGATTATCTCTCCCCGCACGCAAGCGAGCTCTCTGGCCCCGTCGGGCAGGGAGTTGGCCCCCACGGACGAAGTGCCCGGGGCAATTGCATATGGAGGGAGAGGGAGAGTGGTTGCTGCACGACGCAGCCGCAAGCTCCAACCCTCCCGCCCGTTGGCGGGGAGGGTGGCGACGCGTAGCGGCGCCGGGTGGGGGGACTACGCGAACTCCGTGTCCGCGCCGTCGCCACGCGGCTGCCGCGATGAGCGCCTGATGGATTGATGTTGTCCTTGTGCGTCTGGCCTGTGTGCCAGCGCGGAGTTTGGCCGGCCCTCGACATCACCGCAATGTCACAGTTTGCGTAGTCCCCCCACCCCGCCGCCTCGCTGCGCGAGGCATCGACCCTCCCCGCCAACGGGCGGGAGGGTTGGAGCCCGCGGTGCCGTCGTTCCGAAACAAGAAGCGCCATTTGCGATTGCCCGCCGAAAGTCGAGCTTACTCGACCTGCGCTCCATCATCTCGATCTCGGGCAAGCTCGAGATCGGTGCGCCGGGTGGGCATCTCGTCTCCGCTACCGCACCGGCACGAACTTCTGCACCCGCTTTCCGGAATCGACCTCGCCCGTATAGAGGTTGCCCTTGGAGTCCATGGTGGCGACGTGGACGAAGTGGAATTGGCCGCCGGCGTGGCCGTGATGGCCGATCTTGTCCACGATCTTGCCGGTGTCGCGCTCCAGCTCCCAGACCACGTTGTTCACGATGTCGGCGACGAAAATGTATTTCTGTCCGGGGTCCGGCGAGAAATCGACCGAGCCCGCGGAGCCGCCGCGCAGCGTATCGTTGGCGATGAAGAATTCCTTCAGGAACCTGCCCTGCTTGGTGAAGACCTGGATGCGGTCGCCCCCGCGGTCGCACACATACAGGAGGCCGTCGTTGGAGATGCGAACGCAATGGACCGGCGACTTGTATTGCGCGGCCGGCGGCCCCTTCGGATCGTGCGGGGGTTGCGGATTGTTGTCGATCTCGGCGAGCGGCTTGCCGTAGGCGCCCCAACCGCGCTTGAACTTGCCGGTATCCGAATCGAACACGATCACGCGCCGATTGAGATAGCCGTCGGCGATGTAGAGCTCGTGGGCGTCCTCGTCCAAGGTCGCCGCCGCGACGCCGCGCAGGAGCAGATCGGTCTGCTGATTGTCCTGCTTCTGTCCGGCGCCCTCGCCGGCGGGGCCGCGATGCCCGAAGTCGGAGATGAATTTTCCGTCGGAGGTGAATTTCATCAGGCCGTCGCCGGCCTGCGCGCCGCCGATATAGACGTTGCCGGCACGGTCGGTGAAGATCGTGTGCTCGGAGCGTGGCCAGCCCGGAACGGAGTTGGGCACCCCCCAGGCATGCAGCAGGTCGCCGGCGGCATTGAACGCCATCACGGCCGGCGGCGGCACGCAACATTCGCCGGCCGGCGGATTGACGAAGGCCGCGTTCTCCTTGTCGTCGAAATCGCGCGGCCGGTTGAGCACCCAGATCACGTCGTGCCGGTCGACGAACATCCCGGTGATGCCTTCGAACGTCCATTTGTTCGGCAATTCCTTGGGCCAGGTCGGATCGTATTTGTATTTGGGCGGCCCGCCGGCCGTCGGCGCCGAACTCGGCGCCGGCTCGCCGGTCGCCATCATCGAGATGCCGCACAGCCCCAAGATGGCGGCGCCGGCCAGAGCCAAAATCCTTCCGTTCGCGTGCATTCGGTTCCCCCGGTTTGTCGGCGGCTGCAATATCGTACCGCCTCAAGATTATCACCAGCAGCCAGCCAAGATACAGCCGGGGAGGGCGTGCCCCAATCGCCGGCATCGGCTGCGCCGACGCTGCGTTCCATGCGGATGCGGCCAATGCTGCGGCGCCATGTGGGGATTGGGTTTGTGACGACCTTGTCATCTCCGCGCACGCAAAATCGGTTGCCACTGCGACGCAAATTCTCCTAGGGTCGGCATTGCCGGTTCGCAGCTCCTTCTTCGACTTTTCCCATGCACATGATCGTCAACAAGCGCCCGTCCGTTCTCGAGCGCGTGCACGCTTTCTTCTCGGATCGAACGCTGCTCGTTTTGCTGGCGCTCGCCATGGTGGTGCGTGTGGCGGCGATCGTCGCATTCCCGAGCCTGCATCATCCCGACGAGAATTTTCAACTGTTCGAGCAGGCGCACCGGATCGCTTTCGGGTATGGCGTCGTGCCGTGGGAATTTCGCGAGGGAATTCGCTCACCTGTGCTGCCCTATATGCTGGCGCCGCTGTTTTGGCTCGGCGAGCGCCTGGTGGGCGGGCCGGAGGGTTATTTGCTGGTGGCGCGTTCGGCGCTGGCCGCGATCTCGCTCCTGGGAGTCGCCGCGGTCTACCGCATGGGCCAACGCACGAGCCAGACCCATGGCCTGATGGCGGGGTTGGTGGCGGCGACCTGGTTCGAACTGGTTTACTTCGCCGGACGTCCGCTGACCGAAGCGGTCGCCACCACCTTTCTGTTGGTGGCGCTGTCGCTTGCCTCGGCGCCGCCCGAGCGCCTCGCCTTTCGCCGTCTGGCGGCGATCGGCTTTTGCCTGGGGCTGGCTTTGATGCTTCGGATCCATCTGGCCCCCGGATTGCTGGTGGCGGCGATGTGGGTGGGGCGGCTCAACCTGCGCGGGCGCTGGTACCCGATGGCGCTCGGGGGGCTCGTCCCGCTGCTCGTGTTCGGCGTCGCGGATTGGCTGTACTGGGGTTCGCCGTTTTCCTCATACCTGGCGGCGGTGCGCGTCAACCTGATCGACGGCAAGGCCTCCATCTACGGGGTCGAGCCGCCCGACTACTTCTTCGAGCTTCTGGCCGCGACCTGGGCGGGCGCGCTGCCCGCAATGGCGGCGCTGATTCTGCTGCGCACGCGCGCGTCCGCGCTCTGGATCGTGACCGCGCTGGTCATCATCGCGACCCACGCGGCGATCCCCCACAAGGAGTACCGGTTCGTGTTCCCGGCCTACGCCTGCCTCGTGTTGGTGGCGGCCATGGGCTCGGCGGACCTGATCGAGCGCCTGCGCGGGCTCCCAGGCATGGACCGCGCCGGCCGGGCGCTCGTCGCGCTCACGGCGGCGCTCTGGGTCGGCACCTCGACGACGCTCGCCTTCGCGCCCGGATACGAGGACGAGTGGTTCGAGGCCCGTGATCTGATCGAGGCTTCGTTCAAGCTCGCGCACCAGGCGGATCTGTGCGGCCTCTTGTTCTACACTGACGATTGGCCGTCGACCGGAGGCTACGCCCATCTGCATCGCAACGTGCCGATATACGCGCTCGCGGACGATCAGGACACCGCCCGGCAATCGACCGATGCCTTCAATGCCATCATTCTGTCGCGCGAGTTACTCGACGACTTCACGCCGCAATACACGCTGCAGGAATGCAGCGGAGCGGGCGATGACGACGATGTTTGCATCATGAAGCGGGAAGGCGCCTGCACGCCCGCTCCCGACCTCGAGGTCAATGCCATGCTGCGGCGGACCGGAGAGTAGAACGTTAAGCCATCATTAGGCTTGATCAAAAAGATCACGCTTATTCCGCGCCATCGGCAACCCGTCCGGAAGAGTGTTTCGCTAGGCATCGAGGCCGGTCGGCCACGGACCGCGTCGGGCGGGCAGAGGGGTGGAGGCGGGTGTTGCTGCGGAGCATTCGATCGCGTCTTTTGGCCTTGGTGGTCGCCACCGTCATGCCGTTCACCGTCTTGATGGCGGCCGGTCTCTGGAGCCGATGGCATGCCGAAGAGGGGGAGGCCGTTGCGCAAGCCGTCAACGAGGCGCGGGTGCTCGCGGCTCAGGTCGACGACCATCTGGGCACGCTCGAAAGCCTTCTGGTCGGGCTGGGCGAGGCGGTTTCCACAAATCCAGCCGATACCGCGGCGAACGATGCCCTGCTGCACAGGGTCAAGAGCAGGCTGCCCGATTACGTGGCTCACATCAGCCTGTTTGCTCCCGATGGAACCAATATCGGGATGTCGGGCGATCCAACGCTGGGACGACGCGTCCAGGGCAGAGGCCGCGCGTTCTTCTCGCAGGCCGTGACTGGCGAGCACCTCGCGGTCGGCGACGTGGTTCGCGGGCCGCTGAGCGGGGACTGGGTCGTCAGCGTCGGGCGCCCGCTGACAGACCCCTCCGGTCGCATATTGGCGGTCCTCACGGTCGGAACCTGGCTCGCGCGTTTCCAGGAAGCATTGCGCATCCGCGAGCTGCCCGCGGGCAGCATCGTTACCATCGTCAACCAGAAGGGGATCGTCGTCGCCCGCAGCGTGGACGGTGCAAAGTGGATCGGGCGCGATGTCAGCGCCTGGCGGGACATGGCCGCGCACTTCAGCGTGCAGGCCGGCAGCCAGATCACGCACTGGACCTCCGATGGCATCGAGCGCATTACCGCATTCTCGGCGGTCCGCCGCGCCCCCTGGCTGGTCAATGTCGGGCAACCGACCAATGCTGCCTTTGCGGCGGTACCCTTCCGCCTGACAGTGGCCGCTTGCTTCATCATCGGTACGCTCATCCTCGGCTTTGCCATCGCCTGGGTTCTTTCAGGACGCCTGATCCGCCCGCTTCGCCAGCTTGGCAAGGATGCCGCGCGGCTGGCTTCCGGGGAGCTCAGCCACCGCAGCACCGTGCAAACGCAGGACGAGGTCGGCGCGCTCGCCGACGACTTCAACCGCATGGCCACCGGGCTCGAACGCCGGGCGCATGAGATCCGTCTGGCCGCCGATGAAAACCGGCAGGCGAAGGACACGCTGGCCGCGGTCATCGACGCCTCCCCGGTGGCGATCGTGTGCTGCGACCTCCATCGCAAGACCATGCTCTGGAACCGGACCGCGGAGGAAATGTTCGGTTATTCCGCCGAGGAGGTGCTTGGCCTGCCGAGCAAGCTGGCGCCGCCCGAGGGGGCGGAGGAATTGCAAATGCTGTTTGACCGGGCGGTCGCCGGCGAGATCACCCGGCACCTGGAAGGAACGCGGCGGCGCAAGGACGGCTCCTTGATCCAGGTCAGGGTCGCGGCGGCGCCGATGTACAATCTCGACGGCACGGTGCGCGGAGTGGCGCGCGCCTACGAGGACATCACCGACAGCAAGCGGGCGCAAGAGCAGCTGAGCCGGCTCGCCCACTACGATCCGCTGACCGGATTGCCCAATCGCCTCTCCTTGCAGAAGGAGCTCGGCCGTCTGCTGGCGGGTTGCCACCACAGCCCCGTGGCAATCGCGCTGTTCGATCTCGACGGCTTCAAGGACGTCAACGACACACTGGGTCATTCGACCGGCGACCAGCTGCTCATCGAGGTTTGCCAGCGTTTTATCGAGGTCGCCGACGATCTCTCCCGCATCGCCAAAGTGTGCCGGCTCGGCGGCGATGAGTTCGTCATCATCGTCCCCGATTGCGGGGATCCTCGCGTGATCGCCGAGATCGTCGATCTGATCTTGCAGCGGCTCAAGGATCCTTTCGACGTCGGCGGCAACATCCTGCATCTCGGCAGCAGCGCCGGCATCGCCATCGCTCCCAATGATGCCGAGCAAGCCGACGAGCTCATCGCCAACGCTGATCTGGCGCTGTATCAGGCAAAGTCCGAAGGCGGCCAGACCCATCGTTTCTTTCTTCCGGCATTGCGGGCGCGGGCGCAGGCCCGGCGCGGGCTTGGCGTCGAGCTGCGCCGCGCCTACGCCGAGAACGAATTCGAGCTGTTCTTTCAGCCGCAGATCCGGCTGGCGGACAAAGCCGTGGTCGGCGCCGAGGCCTTGCTGCGCTGGCGCCATCCGGAGCGCGGCCTGATCGCGCCGGCCGCCTTCATCGACGCGCTCGCCGATTGCTCGATCGCGCCCGAGGTCGGCAGATGGATCATCGCCAAAGCCTGCGCGCAGACCGCGGCCTGGCGTGATGCCGGGCTCCTGCTCGACCGGATCGGCGTCAACCTGTTTCCGGCCCAGGCGCACAGCCAGGATCTGCTGAAGGACGTCGAGGATGCGCTGCGGGCCTCCGGCTTGCCGGCCGCCACGCTCGAGCTCGAGATTACCGAGAATGCGGCGCTCAACTTCGAAGATTCCAGCGCGACGCTGCGCAAGGTTCAAGCACTGGGCGTACGGCTTGCATTCGATGACTTCGGCACCGGCTATGCCTCGCTCAACCATCTGACCCGCTTTCCGATCTGGCGGATCAAGATCGATCGCAGCTTCGTGAACCGGATCACCAACAGCATCGATGACGCCGCCATCGTGCGCTCGCTGATCGCGATGGCGCATAATCTCGGCCTGCGTGTGGTCGCCGAGGGCGTGGAGACCGACGCGCAAGCCGCATTCCTGCTGAAGGAGAGTTGCGAGGAAGCGCAAGGCTATTTGTATGCCAAGCCGCTGCCGGCCACCGAATTCGAGCTCTATCTGCGGGGACACCACCTCGCTCCGCCGGCCGAAGACATGTTGGCGCCCGAACCGGACCGCAACCGCGGCATCGCGCGCAGCGCCAGGAAGCCGTCGACCAGACTGCGCAGAGTTTGAAGCAGCGGGGGCCACAAGGAGCGCCCCTGCCGGCATCGGCTCTCTGGGGTTGCTATCCGCCCGTTGCTGTCTGTCCGTAGCGCGTGAAGATGTCCGCGCTTTGTAGCGCATCATATGTCCGCTTCTGTCTGCGTTTGCTGTTGGCCTTGTGGAGCTTGTGGGCAGGCCGCTTTCTTGGCCTGTCCACAAATCCACAAGGCTTGCGAGCCGCCGAGCGGAGTTAAGCGGCGCGCGAGACATCACGACTGGCTCCTTTGGGGTCGAAGCGCGCAACACAGCGCGGGCCGTCAAAGATGGCAAGCCATCCGTCGGGGTATTCATGCACCCGCACGGTCGCGCGGACATAGTGCTGGCGATGGCGCTGGGCTGGAATTTGGAGGCTGCGCCGGTAGTAGGAGACACAATTGTCGGCGCCAACCACCCGATCCTCCTGCAGGCACAGCACGTCGACGAGCGGGCGGCCTTCATAGGGCACGAAGGCCGTGCCAGGCTCGGCTGCGGGCACCGCGAAGCGGGTATTGTAGTCGGGCACGAAGCGTTCCTTGAGGAACCGGTTGGCGGCCGCCACGGTCTTGATCCGGGCCAGGCGCAGCTCCTGCGGCAGCCGCTTCTGCAGGGTGCCGAACACCCGCTCCATCCGTCCGCGCCCCTGCGGGGAATAGGACGGGATATGGGTGATGCCGAGTTGGGAGAGCGCCCGGCCGACCTGGGTCAGCTGCGTCTTATCGACTTTCCGGCTGTTCTTGGGGGTGATGAAGTAATGCCCGCCCCGATCGGTATAAAACGCGCTGAACAGGCCGTGTTCGGCGATCGTCTCGGCCAGTCCCAGGAAACTCGACATCGTGCCTTCCTGGTCCACCAGGATCGCCGAATAGATCTCCCCGGTGGCGTCGTCGAGCGTCACGACGAGGTCGAGATCGCGCCCCAGCGCCGCAATCCAACGATGCGTCGAGCCGTCCTGGAACAGCAGCATTCCCGGCAGCGGCCGACGCACCCGCTTCTTGCGATGAGCGCCGCGCCGCTTGGCTTTCTTCACCAGTCCGGCCGCCTGCAGCGACAGCCGCGTCACCGTATAGCTGAGCCAGTAGTTATGCCGACGCACAAGCTGCTCGTGGAAATGCTTCACCGTGAAGTCGCTGTACTGCTCCCGGAAGAGAGCCTGCATCCGCTCGAGCTCGCGCGCCGGGGCACGCCGAGGCGATACCTTGCCGATCCGCCGATCGCACAGGCCTTCGCTTCCCTCTTCTTCATAGCGATCACACAGCCGGCGAAAATGTCGACCCGACATACCCAAAAGCTCACCCGCTTCCTCCGCGTTCAATCGCCGACGGCGGTATTGCCCAAACGCCTCTTCAAAACGCGTCACAAAAACCTCCCATAGCATCTCGGTCCGCCGCATCGCTGCCTCCCAGAACAGGCAGCGAACAAAGCGGACAACTCACGCGCTACAAAAGGCGGACAAATGACGCGCTACGGACAATCCGCCCGTTGCTGTCTTGCCCCCAGAGGCTGAAAGAGGCATCCTCGCTTGCAGGATCTGCCGCCCGTGGGTGCGGCCGGTAAAGACGATCAAGCAATCCAAAAGGCCATAAGGAGGAAATCCGCATGAGCAAGCACGATGAAGCACGGCGTGCGTTTCTCAAGGGCGCTGCCGTAGGGGCGGGCGCCATTGCGGGCACCGGACTCGTTCCGCAGGCGTTGGCCAAGCCGCATGAGCGGCAACCGCACGAGCACAAGACCGCGGCCGCCGAGACGGCCGAGGCGCCCGCGCATATGCACACGAGCGGGGAGGGGCATGGCGCATTCTTCAACGACGAGGACGCCGCAACCATCGCGGCCTTCACCGAGCGGCTGATGCCGGGCGCCCCCGGCATGCCGGGCGCGCGCGACGCCGACGTGCTCAACTACATCGATCTGGCGCTCGCGGGCGCATATGCGGACCAGCAGGACTTCTACCGCCGCGGGCTCGCCCAGCTCGATGCCTTATTGCCGCAGGCCCATAAGGCACTCCTTTGCGCGGCTCGATGCGGCGAGCCAGGACGAGGTGATCACGGCGCTCGAGGAGGGCAAGGCCGGCGGCTTCAGCTATCCGACCGCGCAGGCCTTCTTCAACACGCTGCGCACGCACACGATGGAAGGCATGTTCGCCGACCCGGTCTATGGCGGCAACAAGGACTTCGCCGGCTGGCGCCTGGTCGGCTTTCCGGGCGCGCAACCGGTATTCACCACGGCCGACATGCAGAGCAAGGATGCGTTCACGCGCGCGCCCATGCATCGGCCTGCAGGCGCAGGCCAAGGCCCAGTCGAAGAGGATTTGAGCCATGGCGACCGAAAAGACGGATGTGGTCATCGTCGGGCGTCGGCGCCGTGGGCGGCATCATCGCGGCCGAGCTCGGCAAGGCCGGCATGAAGGTGATCGGGCTCGAGCGCGGCCCGCGGCTCAAGACCGCGGACTTCCAGCTCGACGAGCTGCGCTATTTCCAGCGCCAGGATCTGCGGCCCGATCCCAAGCGTCAGCCGGTGACCTGGCGGCCCAATGCCAACACGCGCGCACGGCCGGTCGCGTCGCAGAACAACGGCAACCAGGCGGGCGGCGGCACCGTGCATTATGGCGCGCTGTCATGGCGCCTGCACGAGGACGATTTCCGCGCCCGCTCGCAAACCATCGAGCGCTACGGGGCAGCCGCCGTCCCCGCGGATTCCTCGTTCACCGACTGGCCGCTGAGCTACGCGGATCTCGAGCCGTTCTACGACCGCGCCGAATACGAGCTCGGCGTTTCCGGCAAGGCCGGCAATCTGCAGGGCCAGAAGATCGACGGCGGCAATCCGTTCGAGGCGCCGCGCCAGCGTGAATATCCGCTGCCGCCGCTGCAGGTGGACCAGGCCGGCGAGATCTTCGCAGCCGGCGCCGAGAAGCTCGGCTATCACCCTTCTCGTCGCCGCGCGCCATCCTCTCGCAGACCTATCAGGGGCGGCCGGCCTGCTCCTATTGCAGCTACTGCCAGTCGTTCGGCTGCTTCATCGGGGCGAAATCGAGCATCCTGGTCACCAAGCTGCCGGAGGCCGACGCCACCGGCAATTTCAAGCTCGTCACCGGCGCCATGTGCTACCGCGTCAACAGCGACAATAGCGGACGCGTCACCGGCGTGTCGTATTACGGGCCCGATCGGCTCCGACAATACGATCGAGGCGGAACTCGTCATCCTGGCGCCCTTCATCTACGACAATACCCGCCTGCTGCTGCTCTCCAAGACCGACAAATTCCCCAACGGTCTTGCCAATTCGAGCGGGCAGCTGGGCAAGCACATCATGGCCCATATCGGGGCGCGGGTGTTCGCCGCCTACGACGACCGCCACGTCAACATCTTCATGGGTCCGAGCGCGCAGAGGCACAGTCTCGACGATTTCAACGCCGACAATTTCGACCACGGCGGCTTGGGCTTCATCCGCGGCGCGCAGATCTCGGTCGTTCCCGCCGCGCTCGAGGCCGGCCCGATCGGCACTGCCTTGAACATGCCGCCGCCGCCCGGCACGCCGCGCTGGGGCGCCGCCTACCGCGACTTCTTCGCCAAGTAGCTTCACCCGCTATGTGGGAATAACCGCGCAGACCGAGAACCTGCCCTATGCCGACCAGACCATCGATCTCGATCCCGATGTGCGCGATGCCTGGGGCCTGCCGGCGCCGCGCATGACCTATGATTGGCGGCGGCCCAACGAGCGGGCGCGCATCGAGTTCCTGTTCGGCAAGCTGGAGGAGATCGCGCGCGCGATCGGAGCCAGCAAGGTGTGGCGTGCGCCCACCGGCCCCGGCGCGCCGGGCGCCCACCACGAAGGCGGCACCCGCATGGGCAGCGATCCCAAGACCTCGGTGGTGAACCGCTACGGCCAGAGCTGGGACATTCCCAATCTGTTCGTCGTCGGCAGCTCGACCTTCCCGACCATGGGAGCGGGCTTCAACCCGACGCTGACGATCCAGGCGCTCGCCTATATGACCGCCGACGCGATCGTCAATCGCTACCGGAAGAATCCCGGCCCGCTGGTGTAGGGCGCAATCGCTTTATTGCGCCGCTTGGCGATCCTGATGGCGCAATAAAGCGATTGCGCCCTACGATGCTGCCTTGTCGTTCGATCCGAATACCGGATGACGGATTCTCGAAAATGCTCTAGGATGCCGCCACCTGTCGAGGCGGCACTCTGCATTGCAAAGCTTTTCCGGCTCGCCGTCGCCGCGATACCTCACCCCGGAGAACGGGGGAGGCCTCGATAGGAGCACAAGGAGAGAGAACCCATGTCACTTAGGAACGTCACTCGAAATCTGACTCTCGGGGTTGCGGCGGGGATCGCCTTGATCGCCACCCAGTCCGCCTGGGCGGCGGATGACAGAGGCTCGCTGCAAGGCGTCGTCAACGACGCCTCCGGCAAGCCTGTCGCCGGCGCCATGGTGAAGCTCAAGAATGCGGAGCGGCGATTGACCTTCATGGTTCCGAGCCAGGAGCAGGGCCGCTTCGAGGCCAAGGATCTGCCGGTCGGTCAATACACGGTGCAGGGCGTCGGCGGCAATTTCCAGAGCGCCGTTTCCGCTCCCGTCAGCGTGACCACGAACGCAAGCGCGAAGGCCGATGTGGCGCTTGACCGCCGCGCGCGGCCCGTTGCTGCCGCCGGCCTGGCCGCAGCGCATTCCGGAGGCGCTTGCCGACAAGACCTCCACGGACTTCAACGATCTGCCGGCCGGCGAGAACAAGATGCTGGTCGCCCAGAGCTGCACGCCCTGCCATGACGTCCAGCGCATCATGGTCAAGCGTTCCGACGAGGACAACTGGAACCACATCGTCGCCCGCATGCGCACCCGCATGGCGGCCGCGAACATGCCGGTCGTCAGCGACGCGGACACCAAGAAGATCGTGGCCTACCTGTCCTCCAATTTCAAACCGGTGCAGCCCTACGATCCCAACAGCCGCCTGCCGACCGACCTGTTGCAGGGCAAGGCGCTGAAATACCGCGCGGTGACCTACGATCTCGCCGATCACTTCGCCGAGCCGCATGACGTGGCGGCCGATCCCCAGGGCAATGCCTGGGTCGGCGAGCGCGCCGGCCGCGTCGGCCGCTTCGATCCGCGCACGCTCGAATTCGTCGAGTTCAGGACGCCGCCCGGTCCGGCGGCGGAAGACCGCCAGAGCCTCGGCAATCCGCAGATCGACGCGCACGGCATCATGTGGGTGCCCGATGGCCCCAACAATCGCTGGCTGAGCTTCGACACCAAGACCGAGAAGTTCGTCGCCTATGCCTGGCCGCGCGACATGAAGGGCGGCGCCGGCGGCAACAGCATGGCGCTGCATCCCAATGGCACGATCTGGGCCACCGGCGCCAACAAGGAGGTGCGGATGCTCGATCCGCAGTCGGTGCAGTTCAAGGCCTATCAATCGCCGAGCGCCAAGCCCGGCAGCCCGGCTCCGGGCGCTTATGGCCTGACCGTCGCCGGTGACGGCTCGGTGTGGTGGGCCGAGGACGAGATCGACAAGATGGCGCGCGTCGATCCCGCCACCGGCAAGGTCGAAGAGTTCAACATTCCGGACGTGGGCGGCCATGCCTTCCCGCGCCGCATGAACACCGATGCCAACGGCGACGTGTGGGTGGCGCTGTGGGATGCCGGCAAGCTGATGAAGATCGATTACAAGACCAAGGAGATGACCGTCTACACGCCGCCCTCGAAGACCGGCGGCAACTATTCGGTCGTCGTTGACAAGAAGAACAACTACATCTGGGTGAGCGAGCATCAGGTCGACAAGATCGCCCGCTTCGATCCCAAGACGCAGGAATGGGTCGAGTTCCCGCTGCCGGAGGCGGAAAGCGATCCGCGCCGGCTGGATATCGATCCGACCAATTCGAACCGCATCTTCTTCAGCGGGAACACCCCCGGCCGCGTCGGCTTCGTGGAGGTTCTCCAGTAGCAGGGATGCTGCGGCCGGGAGCGGTTCTCGCTCCCGGCGCCACGATCCGAGCTTGAAGATCAATCCGCCCCCGACACATTCGGGAGCGGATTTTTTCATGTGGCCGCCCTCACCGTAGCCGGTGAAGATCCGCCGATATAGACCAGTCTTAGGGCGGGTTAGCGCCAGTTGGGGCCGTCCCACAAACATCAGCGTGGGGTGGCGCGTAACCCGCCATTCCGCGGCGCCGCATTGGCGGGTTACGCGGTATGACCGCCGAATCCGACTTCAAACTCTTGGGCCGCTAACCCGCCCTACGAAAGAGGCGAGCGACTACCGCATCGCCAGCACCACATCGAACCGCGCCCGCAGGGCATCGTCGACCGCGGCCACCTGCATCACCAACTCGGGATGAAAGAAATCGTCCGCAAGGTTGCGCGGCTCGTCGGGAAAATACAGCTGCGTGGTGAGCACCGGGCTTTCGGCCGCGGCCTGGACCTTGATGTGAAAGTGCCGGGTGCGGCCGGGATAGAGGCCGGGCACGATGGTCTTGAACGCGTAGTGGCCCTTGGCGTCCGCGAACAGGTGGCCGCGCAGGCGGAAACCCTTGTTGTCGTATTCGCCCTGATCGTCGGCATGCCACAGCTCGATGAGAGCGCCCGCCACCGGCCGGCATGAGCGCGTGAGCACATAGCCGGCAAGCTCGGCCGGCCGCCCCGCCATGCCGGGCTCGCGCAGATCGCCGCGCAGCGGCGAAGCCGGCTTGAAGAACGGCCCCTCGATCTCGGGGCGCGTCGGCGGTTCGCCGTCGTGACAGGCCGGCGTCGGGGACAGGGCTTGGGCAAGCCCGTCGTCGGCGGCCAGCACCAGGCCGATGGCGGCGGAAGCTCCGGTTACGAGGATTTGCCGCCGTGATGCCAAACTTGTCGTCGATCATGTTGGTCTCCATGCCCCGAGCTGTGGGGCTTCCGTCGTCCATCCAGAACGAAGCCCGGCTGGCAGCGCGAAGCTTGAGGATCTTCCGAATGGACGTTTCCCGGATCGCACGACCCGTTCTTGCGGCGACCCAATGCCGCATCGCGCCCGTTGATCGTGCCAACGGACTGCGATATTAAGAAGTCAGAGGGGCGGATGCTAGGTCTTATTCTACAAGATCATTCTGATTTGTTTGGGCAGTGCATTCGCGCCCCGATAACTCTTGCCGGCCGATGTCACGGCGCCTTGGGCTACAGCAGATGTCGCATCCGGCTTGTCCGCCGGAGCCCGCGGGCGATGAGATCAACGAAAACATTCGGATGTCGGATAATGGCGTCGCGTCCGGCAAGTAATTGTGCGGGGGCACATCATGAACTATCCATTCGCGGTTCTGATCGTCGGTTATGTCGGTTCCTTTGCCTATCTGTATTCGCGCTTCAGAGATAGGCTTCCTTTTCACAAATATCTTTCCAATCACACCTTTTGGTTTGCGCCGCTGAATTTCTTGTTTACGTTCCCCACCGTTGGGCGGCAGACGGCTGTCTTGGAACCCAAGTCTGTTCCCGGTCTCGATAAAATCAAGGACAATTATCCGCTCATTCGCGCTGAGGCCAAGGCGCTGCTCGATACCGGCGTCTTTCAACGTCCCCCATCCGTTGATGAGCCCGGATTCAACTCGTTCGAGAAGGGCGGCTATCGGACGTATCGTCTCAGATGGTTTACCAAGGAATGCGAGGGCGCCGCGGCGAAGCTGTGCCCCAAGACCTGCGCCGTGCTGGACTCAATTCCCGCTATTCGATCCGCGCTGTTCACGGTACTTCCGCCCGGCGCACGAATCGGCCGCCATCATGATCCGCTTGCTTCATCGCTGCGATATCATTTGGGCTTGCTGACGCCGAATTCCGCCAAGTGCGCCTTGACCCTTGATGGAGTCGAGCACCCATGGCTTGACGGCGAAGAATTGCTGTTCGACCAAAGCTACCTGCACAGCGCGGTAAATCAGACCGACAAGCTTCGGCTGATACTGTTCTGTGATGTAGAGAAGACGCAGCTGAGAGCCCCCTTCAAGCGCCTTGCGGACGCGCTCAACTACGTCTTGGTTGCCAGGGTAACGGGCGCAGACGAAAAAGGTAAGCTATCTTGGTTCTCTTTGGCCTATAAGCCGATTTATGCAGTCCGCTCCTATGTCAAGCAGGAGATCAGGCCAAGAAGCAATCTTGCCTATAACATCATAAAGTTTGGCAGCCTGGCGCTGCTTCTTTATTTGATATATTTGTTGTTGTGAATCCAAGAGATCAGGGCTGACGGAATTCAAGCGGGTCGCGCCCTGAGGCCGATGGCAATCGGCCCGTTGCACGCTCGTCGGTCGTTGTCGAACGCCATCCCTTCCAGAGAAAACCCGCGATTGCGAGCATTCCGAGCGGAACCATAACTATCCCTGTCGGGTAAGGGGGTGGGGAGTGTCACACCGCGGGAAAGCTCAAGTCGAGATCGCAGTTCTGGGCCGGCGAAGAGCGCGATTGTCGCTATTTCGCCGCGCTGGCGGGTCACGATCGACGGCCCGAGAGGGTGGTCTGTTTGGGACGTTGACCGCCGCCGCGAGCTCAAATCCCGCGATGGGCGGCGTCAGCGGTTCACTTCTGTGGCGGACACGAGGGATGCGAGTGCACTTGATGAACGCGCGGATCTGCTCTGTTTTCACGGGCACCTTCACCGGTTTGGCGCTGGCCCTGCTGGCGAGCGGCGCGCCGACGCAGTTGGCGGTCGCCGCGCAACGCGCTGATGACGGTGAGCGCGCTCTCGTCGCGGCCTACAATGCCAGCGGATCAGCTTTATTCGGAGAGCTTTCCGCAGCGTCCGGCAATATCGTGATCTCTCCCCTTTCCATCGGCACCGCCATGGCGATGGCCTTGTCGGGTGCGCGCGCGGAGACCGAGCGGGAGATGGCGGACGTGCTCAAGCAGCGCCTCGATCGTCCCGCCATGGAGGCCGCCAGCAGGGCGCTGCGGATGGCGCTCGGCCGTTACGAGCAGAGCGCGGCCGCGCCGCGATGCCCTCGAGGCCTGCGGCCGAGCAGGCAAGCTGACCGGGCGCCTGGCGATGCCCACTGCGAGGCTGCCGCGCCGGCGACCGGCGCATGCCCGCCACAGACGGTCCGCGTCGGCGATCTCTGCGTGGCGAAGGGGAGCGCTCCGCGCGCCGACCGGCTCGTGGTCGCCAACGCCCTGATGCTGGCGCGGCGTGGTGATCAGGTGGCCGCGGACTATGCGGCGCTCCTCGAGCACAGCTATGGCGCCGAACTCTTTCGCGGGGCCGGCCTCGGTGACATTAACAACTGGGTCAAGCACAAGACCGAAGGCAAGATAGAACGGATTCTCGATCAGCTCGATCCCACGGCCGCGGCCGTCATTCTCAACGCCGTTTATTTCAAGGGCGGGTGGGGAGAGGCGTTCAGCAAGAGTGACACCGCCGATGCCGCCTTCAATCTGTCGCCGCAGAAGAAGGTTTCGCTGCCGACGATGCGGCGGAGCGGCCGCTATGCGCTGGTCGCACGCCCGCTCTACCGCGCCCTGCGTCTGCCCTACGCGCTCGGCCAGATCGGCATGATCATCGTGCTGCCCAACGAGATCGGGGGGCTTGATGCGGTCAACCGCGCCTTGGCGGCCGACGAATGGTCACAACTCGCGGCGGCCTTGCAGGCGCACGACGCGGTCAAGCCGGTCGACCTGGCGTTGCCACGGTTCAAGGCGAGCTTTACGGCCGATCTGGCGACGGCCTTTCGCGAAGCCGGAATGACGCGTGCATTCGATCTCAAGCGGGCGGATTTTAGCGGCATGACGGGACTACCGCCGTCGCAAGCGCCGCTCGCCATCGGCTCGATCGTGCACCGCGCCGTCGTCGATGTAACGGAGGACGGCACCGAAGCTGCAGCCAGCACCGCTGTCTCGGTGGATCTTACCGCCATGTATCATCCGCCCGAGCCGCAGGAAGTCTTCCATGTCGACCATCCGTTCCTGTTCGCGATCATCGATGATGCCAGTGGCGCGATCCTGTTCCAGGGTCGAATCGAGGACCCGCGCGGAATGCCGTGAAGCATGCGCAGGTGCCTGCCGCTTAGTCGCGCTCGATGGCGGGATATGCGGGACATCGTTTCGAACGCTCAAGGCGAAAGGCGCCACCTCGAGAGCAACCGAGCAGCCGATCGACCCCAGCACCTCGGGTACAATAATACCTCCATTTTGGCCAGAACGAACCCGAATTTGTTCAATGAAATCAGTGGGTATGCCCGGAGGGCACGCGCGCCGTCCTAACCGGCGGAATTTTGGAACCGGAAAAGCTGGCTGGGGGACTAGGATTCGAACCTAGATTGACGGAGTCAGAGTCCGCAGTTCTACCGTTGAACTATCCCCCAGTAATGGATTGAAAAGCTTTGCTTTTCTCCAAA
The DNA here is from genome assembly GCA_963725185.1 of uncultured Alphaproteobacteria bacterium. GTDB lineage: Bacteria > Pseudomonadota > Alphaproteobacteria > Rhizobiales > Xanthobacteraceae > VAZQ01. Next base: position 966,715 of record CAVRXO010000003.1, on the reverse strand, counting down.
TACCGTCGGCCGCCGGGCGGCCGCGGTTGGGCGCGCGACGGCACTATATAAGGCACCCGATATTCACGGTCCATCCTGCTTCGTGGGTTTTGCGCGTGTCGGCGGTTGTTCGGGATGGCCCCCCGAGTCTCTACGCTCAGCGATGGCTCGGCGCGGCCTCCAGGTATCGGCGGGAAGCCAAGCCGACGGGCCGGCGGCGGGTTCAATCCATCTTCTGCGGCGAGTCTCTTCGGCGCCATCCGTTTGCGCTGCCGGCCAATCCATTGGACCCCGGCATGGCAAGGTGATAATTTTCCGCTGCCACTGCACGACGGTGCGCCAGGCGCGGCCTACTACAAAAAACAAAAACATATCCGGGACGAATCGCTGCTCAGCCACGGGGTTCATGGTGCCGCTCCAATGGCGCCATCGCCATCAAGGGAGGACGGACATGCTGGATCGGAGCCTGATCGGCGTCATCGCGCTGGCGTCGGCGCTGGGCGCGATGGTGGTCGACGCGCGGGCGTTCGATGACACCAAGTATCCCGACCTGAAGGGCCAGTGGCGCCCGGTCGGCGGCCCCATGCGCTTCGACATCAACAAGCCCTGGGGGCTCGGGCAGCAAGCGCCGCTGACGCCGGAGTACCAGGCCATCTTCGAGGCCAACTTGGCGGATCAGGCGGCCGGCGGGCAGGGCACGACGCCGACCTTCACCTGCATCTCGCCCGGCATGCCGCGGGTCACCAATGCCTACGGCCAGATGGAGGTGGTGATCACGCCGCAGACCACGCACATCCTGATCCAGCACATCCATGACAATCGTCGCATCTTCACCGACGGGCGCGGTTGGCCGGCGGAGATCGAGCCGACGTTGCTCGGCTATTCGATCGGCCAATGGATCGATGAGGGCGGCAACGGCCGCTACAACGTGCTCGAGGTCGAGACCCGCGGCTTCAAGGGTCCGCGCGCTTTCGACAGCAGCGGCATCCCGCTGCACGAGGACAACCAGACCATCGTGAAGGAGCGGATCTATCTCGACGCGGCCGATCGCAACGTGTTCCACGACCAGGTCACGGTGATGGATCATGCGCTGACCCGTCCGTGGACGGTGATCAAGAGCTACCGGCGCGAGGCGGCAACGCAACCCTACTGGCGCGAGGTCAGCTGCTCCGAGAACAACAACCATCTCGAGATCGGCAAGGAGGCCTATATGCTGAGCGCCGACGGCTACCTGATGCCGACCAAGAAGGACCAGCCGCCGCCGGACCTGCGGTACTTCAAGCAGACTCAGCGTTGATCGACGCGCGCCAGCTTCAAATCGTAGCCCGCATGAAGCGGAGCGCAATGCGGGAGCGGCAGTTCCCGGATTGCGCATAGCCCGCGAAGACGGGCGTAAACGCCCTGGTGCGCTCCATCCGGGTTACGCGGTGGCGAGCGCCGCGGTGCCGCAGAGCCGGGCCGCAATCGAGTCGAGCATGAGCGCATAGGCGCGCTCTACGATGTCGTCCATCGAGCGCGTGCGGGCGAACATCGTGGTGGCCCGCGCCAGCACCTCCTCGCGGGTCGGCAGGTGGGGCAATGACAGGCCCACCAGCACGTCGGCGGCGCGATGCTGCGCGGCCGAGAGCCGTTCCAGGAGGGCGGTGAGGCTCGAGCCTTCCAGGGCCGAGCTGACCGCCGCCGCGATGCGATCCGTATTGAAGCTCTCCGCCAACTGGGCGGCTGCGCGGCCGATCACCCGCGATCCGAGCCCGTGCTCGTTGCGCACCACCGCCGGCGGCGGCGTCTTGAGGTCCCAGACCACCCGGATCCAAGATAGGAGCTTAAGCACGTAATAGGTGAGATCGTATTCCCACCACTTGAAACCCTGCCGCACGCTGCTCTGATAGGCATGATGATTGTTGTGCCAGCCCTCGCCCATGGTGAAGAGCGCCAGGAACCAGTTGTTGCGGGAATCGTCGCCGGTCACGTAGCGCTTGCGGCCGTGCACGTGCGCCAGCGAGTTGATGCAGAAGGTGGCGTGGAACACCAGGACCGTGCTCCAGAAGAATCCGACCACCAGCCCGGACCAGCCGGCCAGCAGATAGCAGATGACCGCCAGCGCGACCGCGGGCGACAGCTCGAACCGGTGCAGCCACATCAGCTCGGGGAACTTGGCGAAATCGGCGATCCTGGTCAGGTCGAGAGAATTCTGCCGGCGGGCGAAGATCCAGCCGACATGGCTGTACCAGAAGCCCTTTTGGCGCGGCGAATGCAGATCGCGCTCGGTATCGGAGTGCAGATGATGGTGCCGGTGCTGGGTCGCCCACCAGAGCACGCTCTTCTGCGCCGTGCTCTGGGCGCCGAGCGCGAGCAGCAGTTGGAAGGCGCGGCTGGTGGAGTAGGCGCGGTGCGAGAAATAGCGGTGATAACCGGCCCCGATGGAGAAGATGCGCAGCCAGTAGAGCGCGGCGCAAATGGCGACCGATTGCCAGGTGATGCCGGTCCAGATGGCGGCGAAGCAGGCCAGATGTACCAGCACGAAGGGAATGGCCGACGGATAGACGATATCGTCCTGGTCGTCGCCGCCGTCGCGTCCTGTAACCGGAGCGCGCGGCTCGATCCTCAAGCCGGTCTGCAAATCTGTCGGATCCGCCGCCGCGCCGGTCTGCAGGTCGTCATTCAGGTCGTTCATAATGATCCTCGATCCCAAGTCCGTGGGCAAATTCAATGGGGTGCCCGTTTGGTGTAGGCCGTCAGCACGGACGACGGCGCGTTCCATTCATCGACGGCGAGCTTGGCCGCCACCAGGATGAGTGTTGTTGCAAGGACCAGGCGTAGCGCCGTCTCCGGCACGCGGATGGCCGAGTAGCTGCCGATCAGGATTCCGGGGAGCGAGCCCACCAGCAGCGAGCCCATGAGGTGCCAATCGACCGCACCCGTCATCCAGTGCGCGGTGCCGGCCACCAGCGTCAGCGGCACCGCATGGGCGATGTCGGAACCGACGATGCGCGCCATCGGCAGCCGTGGATAGAGCAGCAGCAGGGCCGTCACCCCGACGGCGCCGGCCCCGACCGAGGAGATCGAGACGATCACGCCGAGAGCGGCCCCGACCAGGACGGTGATGCGCGAGGTAGCGGCGTCGCTGAGCCGATCGAATCGATGGCGATAGCGGTTCATGATGGCGTTGCGGAAGATGAGGGCCAGCGCGGTCAAGGACAGCGCGCCGCAGAGCACGAGGTTGATCAGGCTGCGCGTGACCTCGCCGCTGAGGTTCAGGCGCCACAGAACCGTGAGTGTCAAAATGCTGGCCGGCAAGCTGCCGCACGCCAACCGGGCCACCACCGGCCAATGGATGCTGCGCGCCCATCCGTGCACCGCGCTGCCGCCTGCCTTGGTGGCCGCGGCGTAAAGCAAGTCGGTGCCGACCGCGGTCGCGGGATGGATGCCGAACAGCAGGATCAAGAGCGGCGTCATGAGCGAGCCGCCCCCTACGCCCGTCATGCCGACCAGGAAGCCGACGGCGAATCCCGAGATCGAATAGAGCGGGTCGATAAACTGCATGGAAGCTAATCTCGTCTCCGAGGGCGCGGCTCGCGCGCGCCGCACTATTATCCAGCATCATAGGACAACGCGGCACTAATGGCCATGATGGCGGAAGAAAATGCTCCGATTTCCTATGGCTGAACCCACTCGCGAAGGTTTGTGGCCTTTTCGTCAAGCTGCGGAGAATTTAATTCCATCTCGGAAGCCGCGCACACCTTACGGGATCGGGAATCGAAAATTACAATTTTCCTCGGCACATGGAGCGATCGTGTTCTAAAGAGCAACTGAGTCGAACTTTGGACGCCGGCGTGCTCTGCTCTAGGTAATTGGAGGGGCGGGCGGGCATTCGCAAGCCGCCGCTCAGCGGCCGATGGCTTCCTGTGCCTTGCGGAAGACCTCCGGCGGATAGGCGGCAAATCGGGTCAAGAGCTGCTCCACCTCTTCGGCCGAGGCCGGATCGATATCGAGCCCGATCTTGTCGGCCTCCGCGAGAAAATCCTTGTCCTTCATGGTGGCGACCAGTGCGTCACGCAACGCTTTCAGCCGGTCGGGGGGAATTCCCGGCGGTCCGGCGAGCGCGCGACCAAGCAGCAGCTGCTTGAAATGCACGTCGAGCACCGCGCGGTCCATGTCGGTCTTGGCATAGTCGAACACGCTCGGCACGTTGCCATATTCGTCCGACTTTTTGTTGCCCATCTGAACGACCGGCTTCAGTTGGCCGCTGGCCACTTCGTCCCGGAACGTGGCCTTGATGGTCGAGGAATAGAGGCCGCAGGTGCCGTTCACCTCGCCGCGATGCATCGCCAGATTGACCTCGCGCGTTCCCGGATAACCTGGAATGACCCGGATTTTGGCGCCCAGCACGTTCTTGAGCACCATCGGATGCTGGAAGGTGATCGCCGAGGTGGCGCCGCCTCCGAAGATCGTCTCCTTGGTCATCATCTCGTCGAACGTCGCGGGGGTGCCCGGGCCCTGCCACACCCCGCAATAGGCGATGTCCTGCGACATGCTGCCGATCCAGCTGAACTTGGTGGCGTCGAACAATGCCGATTTGTTGCCCAGCAGGGGCTCCATGGCGGCCGAGGCGGCGAACATGGCGAGCGTCAGCCCGTCATTGGGGGCTTTGGCGTAGAGATAGTTGGCGGCGAGCAGCGAGCCGGCGCCGGGCATGTTGGAGGGGACCACCGCGGGATGACCCGGGATGAACCTGCCGTAGTGGTGCGCCAGCACCCGCACATAGGTGTCGTAGCCGCCGCCAGGCGGGAAGCCGGCCAGGAGCGACAAAGTCTTGCCGGCATAGAAATCGGACACCGAGTCCGCTCTGGCGGTCCCGGCGGTGCCCAACAGGGTGACGCCAAGCAGGGCCGCACCCGCAACGGCCGCACCGAAGGCCGCACGAGCCGACGCCACACTGATGAAGGTCCGGAGGGAGTGCGTATCCTGCCGGCTTTGATCTCGACTTTGACCCCGACATTGACCCCGAATTGGCGCCATCTCCCGGTCCCTCGTTCTTCGCGTCCTCGGCCGATCCGGCTCGCTGCAGTCTTATACCACCGGGCGCGGAGTTTGCGGGCGGATTGGAGCCGCGTGCGACGCTCTCACGCGGCTGCGCGGGACGCTCCCGCTTTGGCGCCGGTGAGGCATTGCCTCATCCGCTCATACCCGCGAGGGAGCGTGTGAACACATCAGTTTTGCCTGGAGGAGGGGAGCGGCGACGTCAGGATGGCATCGGCCCGCGACCGGAGTGGTCCGCTCCCCTGCTGCTCGGCCACGAGCAGTTGTCGGGGACGCTCGGTCGCGGGCGCCATCATAGATAGGGCCATGACGTCGCCGCGACGCCGATTAAGACAGCAGCTGACCGCCAACGATATCCGGCAATCCCTTGAGGCAAGTCGGGTGAATGCCGGAGCCCGGGCACGATTCCTTCATCATGTGGCCGATCTACAACAAATCGATCGACTCTTATTGCACGTCATCGCATTCCGATACCATCACGCCGGCCTGCTTGTGCGCGGGCCATCGGCAATGGAACGACAGACACTCCGCACGACGGTATCGGATTGCGCTCCGCTTGCCGTCAGCGCTCTACTGGCGCGATTCGTGTTGCCTACAGCGCGAACACCCACAGCATGGTCTGGTTGCGCTGCTCCTGCAGCTCGGGCGTGAAGCTCAGCGCCCGCAGCGAGATGCGGCTGAGCCCCGAGAGGATCGCGACATATTGCTTGCCGCCGACCTCGAAGGTCATCGGCGGAGCCATTGAAGCCGGTGCCGACATTGATCTTCCAGATCTGCTCCAGCGTGGTGTCGTCGTAGGCCGCGAAGGTTCCGTCGGTGAAGCCGGTGAACACGAGCCCGCCGGCGGTCGAGAGCGCGCCGCTGTTGTTGGGGTAGGGGACGTGCGATCCGTTGCTTGATCTCGCCAGTCAAGGGATCGGCGGCGATCAGGTCGCTCTCGTTGCGTTCGATATGCCGAAACGTGGCGCCCTTCCAGTCGCCCGCCTTGCTGGAGAGGCTCGGATCGAGCGTCACCTCGTTGCAGGAGGTCATCGCGCGGGATGTACATGAGCTTGGTTTTCGGGCTGTAGGAGGACGGCCAGAAATTGTTGCCGCCCGACATCGACGGGCACAGCTTCTTGGTGCGGTCCGCCAGGGTCTGGTTCTGCATGCCCGGAATAGACCTGCATGATCCTTGCTCGGGATCGTAATCGACCGGCTTGCCGGTCTTCTGGTCGATGCCTTTGGTCCAGGTGATCTTGTCCAGATAGGGCTTGGCCAGCACCGGTCTGGCCGTTGGTGCGCTCGAACGTGTAGAGAAAGCCGTTGCGGGCCGAATGGGTCACCAGCTTGTGCGTCTGCCCGTCGATCTCGCCGTCGATCAGGATGTGGGTGCCTTCCTCGTCGTAATCCCACATGTCGCCCGGCAGGTACTGGAAGTACCAGTTCATCTTGCCGGTGTCGGGATCCCACGAGATCAGGCTGTCGGTGTAGAGATTGTCGCCCGGCCGGTAGTACGGGTCGAACATCGGCACCGGATTGCCGGTGCCCCAGAGCACCTGGTTGGATGGCGACGTCGTAGGAGCCGGTCACCCACATGGCGCCGCCGCCGGTCTGCCAGGCGTTGTTGCTTGTCCTTCCAGGTCTCGCTGCCGGGCTCGCCCGGCGCCGGTACCACGTATTTGCGCCACGCGAGCTTGCCGGTCGTGGCGTCGAGCGCCGGCGATGAAATCGCGCACGCCGCGATCGCCGCCGGCGGCGCCGACCACGATCTTGTCCTTGACCGCGAGCGGCGCGGCGGTGAGCTGCAGATCGACCTGGCCGTCGTCGATATTGGTTTCCCAGGCGACCTTGCCGGTCTCCTTGTCGGTGGCGATGACGCGCGCCGGATAGCTCGCGACCGAGACGACGAAGATTGCCCCACAGCGCGACGCCGCGGTTGGACAGCGGCGACTTTCTCCTGCTTGGGATCCATGCGCCAGACGATGCGGCCGCTGTCGCCCGAGCGGACGTCGATCTTGTAGACGATGCCCCATAGGTCGACGACGTAGAGGAAGCCGTCCTCGACCAGCGGGGTCGACTGCAGGTTCTCGCCGATCGAGGTGCCGCCGATCGCCACCGCATAGGCGAGCTTGAGGTTCTTCACGTTGCCGCGTGTTGATCTTGTCGAGCGGCGAATAGCGCTGCGCATCATAGGTGCGATGGTTCATCAGCCAGTTCTGCGGCTCCTTGTCGGCATTGGCGAGCCGCTCCGGCGTGACCTCGGCGGCGAAGGTGGGTGACGCCACCAGCAGGGCGGTGGCCAACAGAACGTGCCGCAAGCGGGCGTGATTGGTGGTACGGGTGGTCATGGCCTTCCTCCGCGTTGGTTCTTGCTCTTGAAGGAGCAGTCTATCACTCTCCTGACGCGGCGAAAGCAGGGAACCGGCCTCAGCGCGTTTGCAGTATCGCGCGCGGCGAAGTGCGAGGGGCTCATCACATCCGCTCATTCCTGTCCCCGCTTTCGCGAGGGTAAACTCCCGCGGGAGTTCAGTCGCTGCGCAAAATACCTTAAGAGCTGGATCGCGGCTTACTAGGGTGTGAAGAAGACTGATGTGTGACGTTTCTCCACCCGCTCGTCCCCGCGGACGCGGGGAATTAAGTCTTTGCTCTATTGAACGTCCATGCAGTTTGGCAAAGTCTGGCTTCCCGCGGGAGTTTACCCTCGCGAAAGCGGGGGCGGGAATGAGCGGATCTGGCAATTCCTTCACACGCTCTTCCGCCGGCGGTAGAAGGGTCCGCGCGGGCAGCCGTCGTAGCGTTCGTCAAGGATGCGCTCGGCGACCTGGTCGAGCGTGCCGGTGATGTCGCTCTTGAGATCGGTGAGATGGGCGTCGATCGAGGCCGTGAGCTCGGCGTCGCGGATCAGGCGGCCGGAATCGTTCTGCGCCGCGTCCTCGATCAGGGCGGTGAGGTGAGCCTTCACCCGGTCGAGCAGGGCCTCGCAGCAGATCGCGCGCGCGGTGAAATCCTCGGGCGTGGGGTCAATCGCGATCGGGCAAGGCTTGCGGGCTGCGAGCGCCATGACGAAATCGGCGTGCGCCCTGGCGATATCGCTGCCGGGGCGGCGTCGATCGCGATTTCCGGTGCCGGGGCTCTCAACCTCAACCAATCCATCCATCTCGTGCCGATCGGCCATCTGGTCCCTCGCGCCTGAAGTCCGAGGTTTTTCCGAATTCTCAGGAGCAATATAATAATATTGATTATCAGAGTCAATAACTAAAATTATTAAGCGGCCATATCCGTGGAGGCTGCCAAGGCTGGGTGAGGTGACGCCTTATGCGCGTTGCCCAAATTGGCGGCAACCCCACAGAGCGCGTAGGATGGCTCAAGTCTCGTGCGGAACCCATCACGGCTGAACTATTCGCCACTCGCTATTCGCCCCGATGGCTTTCGCAGAGTTCAACCCGAGACGTGAATCCGACGGGAGAACACCATGGACCTGCTTGCCGATCGGGGCCGCCGCGTCAGCGTCGAGGAGCTCAATACCGGACAGCTGCTCGCCCATGCCAGCAGGCAGGCGCGCGAGCGCCACCTTGACGACGTTCTCATCGTCGATGTCGACAGCCATCATTACGAGAACGAATGCTACGACGATTTCCTGCCCTATATCGAGAACGACGTGCTGCGGCAGCTGGTGCTGGCGGGCCGCGCCAAGGGCCGCCAGACCCTGATGCCGACGCAGGTGAGCTTTCAGGACATGGGCGGGCGCATCACCCGCTATCCGATGCGCTCCTCGGAAAAGACCGCGGACGGCAAGCCGCGCGACGTGCAGCTCGGCCAGCGCTGGATGGACGCCATGAGCGTCGATTATTCCTGCCTGTTCCCGACCATGTTGCTGGCGATCGGCCTGCATCCTTCGCCCGAGATGGAGATCGAGCTGTGCTGGGCCTACAATCGCTGGCTCACCGAGAAGGCGCTGCCGGAAGGGGACGGACGCTTCTACTCCATGCTCTGCCTGCCGTTCTCCGATCCGGACGAGGCTTTGCGTCATGTGGAAACGTTTGGCGATCGCAAGCACGTCACCGGCTTCCTGGTCACATCGGTGCGGCACCTGCCGGTCTATCACAACGCCTACATGAAGGTGTACCGGGCCATGGAGGAGCGGGGGCTCGCGCTCTGCTTCCATTCTGCCGTCAATATCGGGGAGCCGGTGTTCAAGAGCCTCAACCGCTTCGCCTCGGTGCACGCGCTCGGCTTCCCCTTCTACAACATCCTTCATCTCACCAATTGGGTGACCAACGGCCTCAACGAGCGCTTCCCCAGCCTGCCGGTGATCTGGATCGAGGGCGGGCTCGCCTGGATCCCGTTCCTGATGCAGCGGCTCGACCATGAATACATGCTGCGCATCTCGGAATATCCGCTCTTGAAGACCAAGCCGAGCGACTACATGCGGCGGATGTATTACGCCTCGCAGCCCATGGAGCGGGTCGATGCCTTGGCGCTCGAATGCACTTTCCGCATGATCAATGCGGAAACCCAGCTGCTCTATGCCTCCGACTATCCGCACTGGGACTTCGATCTGCCCTCCACCATTTGGGATCTGCCGTTCCTGTCGGAGAGGGCCAAGCACAACATCCTGGGCGGCACCGCGGCGCGGTTGTTCAAGCTGCCGCCGCGCAACGAGAAGCAGAAGGGCAACCTCGCGCGCTTCGGCAATCTGGCCGTGTGACTTCCCTTTGATCTGTCCCGGCCATCGGCGCGGTTCCGCGCGTCTTCGACGCAACATAAGCGCGTTTACGCGCGTTTACGTGCGTCTTTGACGCAACATGAGCGCGTTTACGCGCGTCTTTGACGCAACATGAGCGCGTTTACGCGCGTCTTTGACCGCAACATGAGCCGGGACCGTACCAACCTCGGAGTCTGGAACGGTCCCCACTCGAGGCCGCACAGGTCGAGAATCCGTGGCCGCGCTTCGGTTTCGGTTTAGGTTACCTTTAATAAGCCAGAGGCTTTGACTATCTGATGCTCTGCCGGCAGGGCAGGTGTGGTATTTGGATAGGTCGCAAGATCAAGCGAAGCGGAGACGTGTCATGAAGGTACTGAGTGGGTTCGCCATGATTGCGGCATTCGGGATGACGATGGCTGTGACCGCTGCGTCCGCGCAAGGCGTCGATCTTTCCGGCCAATTTCGTTGCGTTCAAGTGTGCGCGCCAGGCCTGCAGGGGCAGCCTGCCTTCGTCACCCAGAACGGATGGAATCTGAACCTGCTGAACGAAGCCGGCGAGCCGTCGCGCGCCTGGATCGACTGGTCCGGCCATATCTGGGCCGACAGCTGGCACGAGGGCGCGCTTTATTCGGCGGACGGCATGACGATTTAATTCGATCGCGGCACCATCTGGCAGCGCGACCTCGGCGAGCCGCCGCCTGCACCCCTGGTTCGCGGCAACCGCCCGGGCAGGATCGACAATCGCGCCAACCTTCCCCTCCGAAGCAACCCACCCGCGGTTGCGGCCAGATCTGCCGCGCGACCCGGCCCGGCGTCTTCCGCCGCCTTTGACGGCGACTGGAGCGTTCTGATCATGACTCAAAGCGGCGGTTGCGACCGTGCCTACCGGTATGGCGTGCGGATCAGCAACGGAGACGTGATCTATGACGGCGGCGGGCCGGTCGATCTGCAGGGACATGTTTACTCCAACGGGGTCGTGCGGGTCAGCGTGTCGGGGGCCGGTCAACAGGCCGACGGTCAGGGCCGCTTGTCGCGGACCACGGGAAGCGGCACCTGGCGCGGGCAAGGCTCGCTTGGAACCTGCTCCGGCGTGTGGCAGGCCGAACGGCGCGGATAGCGGCCGTTCCACTCAACCGACGACCCGGTTTCGGTGGCCGCCTGGATCTCGATCAGGGGCGGTTTCGCGTAGGGTCGCTGCGGCCGATGCCTGCGCCCGATCACGACTTCGTTGAGCGCATTGCGCGCGCAGTTGTGCGCGCGCCAACGCCGACTACATCGAGTCATGGTGGGTACGCCGCTGAATGGGTGACGGCGAGGAGAAGGCCATGAAGACACTGAGCGTGCTTGCCATGACGGCGGCACTGTTTGCGACCGCAGCATCCGCGCAGGGCGTTTCCGAGCGCGGAGGCCCGCGGCAGGTTTCCGCGGCCGCCGATCGTTCCGACGTGAGGCACCCGACCCGAGCCACATCGCGGATCGAGAAACGACGCGGTGCGAGCTCCTACGCCAGCGTGGCGAGGGCCCGCGCATCAAGCGCCTTCGACGGCGCGTGGAGCGTCCTTATCCAGACCAGGGCCGGCGATTGCGAGCCGAGCTTCCGCTATGGGCTGCAGATCCAGAACGGCGACGTCCTCAATGCCGGCGGCGCGCAAGTCGCGCTGGAAGGGCACGTGGCTCCCAACGGCGTCGTCCGGGTCAACGTCGCGGCCGGCGGTCAAGAGGCCCAGGGCACCGGCCGGCTGTCGCGAGCGTCCGGCGGCGGCACCTGGCGCGGCCAGGGATCGCGCGGAGCATGCGCCGGGACCTGGATGGCCGAGCGGCGCGAGTAGCGGTCCGGCTTCTAAAACAAATCAAAATCGGACGGGCAACATCGGCATTGACGAAGACGGTGGGTTGGGATGCGCAACTGTCCCGGCGCTATTGCGGAGCGCAAATTGATCGCCGCGCAGAGACACCGGTACGCCAATGCCAGCTTGACGGTCACGGCGCCGGTGTTTTGCCCGCGAAGACGATTTGCCCACTCGGTCCTAAAACACTCCAATCAGCTAGCAGCGGCAAAATGGTAGTGGCCGCTGTGATTTCGCCGCAACAAATTCGCAAACTCGCCACCAACTACATGACTCACCCGATACACCCCGTTCATGCGCTCTGATTTCATCATCGCGGGGTTAGGCGTCAATGTCTCGCGTATGATGGCGCTTCCACCTCCATCGGCGCGGCTCGCCCGCGACAGAGGAATCCTCTGAGCGGGCGATGCCGTGCCGAGGTCGGGGCCGACCGGCCAACCCGCGCTCCTTTCCATCTTTGAGAGCGAAAGAGCGTGTTAGAAATCTGCCGAAGGACACGAGGCGCGTCCACCGGCTCATCCCCGCGGATGCGGGGAACCAGTTCTTAAGGCATTTTACGAAGTGACTGGGTTCCCGCTGGAGTTTACCCCCGCGGAAGCGGGGGTGGGAACGAGCGGATCTGGCAATTCCTTCACACGCTCGAAAGCGAGAAGCCAGTCCCTTCGCAAATGCATTCACGATCGGTTCCTACCTCCGCATGGGCGAGCCATGGCGGTTATTCCCGCTGTACAATTTTGATTCCGCCGAACGCTCACTATTGACGCGATCAAACGAATCAGATATTCGGTAAATTGAAACTCAAGAACTGTGCCCGGCCGGGAAACCGCGCCGGGCTTTTTCGTGACCGACCCGGATAGATCGCACTCCCGATACCGGAAAATCGTGCCGGGCATTTTCACGCGCGGTTCTCGCTGCAAGCCAAGCTGAGAGTCTCTGCCCCCGGCGGAAGCTCCCCGCCGCCGCCACTCGTTTACGTCGACCAACAAGGCCCCCTCACGGGGGCCTTTTTCATTTCCAGCCCAAGCCGGTGCTCGCATGCCAATTGATCCATCATCCGATGACGACAATGCATGGTGGAACAATCCCGGGCCGCTGCGGCTCACCATTCATCCGCAGGCGCCGCCGCGTCCGCCATCCAACGCTCCGCTCATTCCAGGCGCCAGCTACGACGACTGGGCGACGCGCAATGACCCGCTCGGCGCTACGTCCTATCCGGACGATTGGTACGTACCGGCCAACACAGGCAATGGCGCGTCAAACTCCGACGATTGGGTTCACCCCGACGACTGGTTCGTGCCGACGAGTATGGCACCGCCGCAACCGAGCATCCGCAATCTGCGTCCGGCTCCGCCGGATCCGTTCGCGGCCTACTGGGCATCCATCCCGGCGAGCCGCGTCGGCGCACTGGCCTGGCATCCGCCGATCTTCCCCGATGCGCTTGGTCAATTTTCGATCCCGGCGCCCGCCCCGCTCACGGCTCCCCCCGAAGCCGCGAACGGCATCCTCGGTGGCATCGCCAAGATGCTCGCCGCGAGCACCGATGCACCCTCCGTGCTCGGCGCGATCGGCCAACTCCCGTCACCGGCACCCGAGCCAACCAACAATCCGCGCGGCCTATTCTCCGACGACCCATCGATCCGTACCGGTGGGCTATTTCCGTATTCGTTTGGGTCAGCCCCGAGCCTGGCTTCACCGTTCCAACGTGGATTCCTCCCTGCCAACGGTCATGCGCGACCGATGCCGGGCACGCCCGGCGCCCCGGCCACGCTCGGGTTGCCAGCGTCAAATTCCCCGCTGCCACCGCCCGCGCAATCGCAAACCTCACCTGCGGCGAGCGTTAGCTCATTCGATCCGTTGAATGGTCCCCCCGTCAGCTCGCCTGCGGACATGGCGGCTCCCGCTGCGCCGAAGCGCTCCGTCTTGTTCACTCATCCGCCCGCCTCTTGGGATCCGGCCACGCTCGATCGCGCGCAGGCGAACCTGGATCAAACCGACCCGAGCTTGGCCGTTTCCGGCTTGCCGATATCGAAGTCTGGCGCCCCGTTCATTCCGCCGCCACTGCCGCAATTCTCGATCACTCCGGAGCAAGCGTTCGATGTTGCTCACCTCGTGAGCCCAACATCGCCGACTACCTCACCAAGCCGCTCCCACCCTTACAGCCATTCCCCGCGACCCCCGGCAAAATACCAAGTACGGAAAATCCATATGCGGGGCCCGCGGCGTTAGAGGCCGCGACTTGGCTTCTGCCTGCACCTGAGCGCCTCATCGTTGGGCCGCTCGAACGAGGTGCAACCGCAGTAGAAAAGAGCATCGCAGAAGCGGCGATTTAAGCCTCGAAGTCTGCTACCACCGACCCGGCATCAATACGAGCCGCTGAGAAAATCGTCGCGAGCCCGTATGGAAAGCTAAGGGGAACACTTCCGACCGGGTACCAAGCGAATCATTTGAATCAAAACCAAGTGTATAAGGGTATAATACCTGAGAATAAAGGTCTATGCGTGGTCATGAAAGGCAATATCTTCACCCAGCCGGGCACGCCACACTATAACTACCATCGCTCGTTGGAGAAGTTTTGGGATCAATATCGAGAAGGTGGTGCTCTAGCACGCAAACTGCCTACGAACGCTGAATACGGTGATGCAGTACGTGATGCCCTCATTGCAGCGGGAATGTCTCCTTCGCAAGCTTCCGACCTTGCGGAACAAGCGGCAAACCAGCGTGCGTTTTACAAAATAAAAGAAACGGATAATGTTCCACTAATTCCAAATGCCATATGGCCGCGTAGGAGAAAATAATGCATTCTAGAACCATCTCGATACTAAGGCAGCTCGAGAAAGCCTCTTGGTTTTCGCGGGTCGGTATCAACGAAGGATCCTCCGCCGTATTTGTGACCTCTTGGTCTGACGCGATTGAGCAGTGCGACTCGTTTGAATGGGAGGATCTCCGCCTCGATGCGTTAAATCAATTTCGGGCTTGTATAGCTCGCCAATCAAAAGAACGTTTTCACCTCTGGAACAGATTGGTGGATGAGGTCAAAGAAATTGTAGATCCGCTCGTATCTCGTAAGATTTCAATGGTGGTCCAAGAACGCAATCTTCCCGAGATATTTAAAATTCGGGTTAGTAACGATGTCTCCTGTGCTTGCATGGAAACCGAATATGCCGACCTCTGTCCGCCTGGCTTCTTCACGAGCATTAGCCAATGGTATATCAACGGACACTTTCCGTGCGGCTGGTGGGGTGCGTTTCCGCTGGGCAAGCTCGTGGTCTATTGAGCTTTTCGGCATTCGGCCATGCGATGGAATCGAGCGCGCAATCAGATAAAGTCCGAGCGCCAGCAAGCCGAGGAGGAAGACGAGCCGGAAGGTCTCCGGTCGCAACCGCAGCCGCAAGAGCTGGCCGAGCCACATGCCGAGGCAGGCGACCGCCAGGGCACCGATCGAGGCTGTGCCGAGCGACAAGTTTAGGGCCGAAGCCGAGGCGAGGTTGACGGCGAGCGCGAGCGAGGAGACGGTGGCATCGCCAAGATGCTCGCCGCGACCAGCGACGGGCCCTCCCTGCTCGGCGCGATCGGCCGACTCCCGTCGCCGACACCCGAGTCAACCAACAATCCGGGCGGCCTATTCTCCGGCAATCCATCGATCCGTACGGATGGGCTGTTTCCGTATTCGTTTGGGTCAGCCCCGAGCCTGGCTTCACCGTTCCAACGTGGATTCCTCCCTGCCAACGGTCATGCGCGACCGATGCCGGGCACGCCAGGCGCCCCGGCCACGCTCGGGTTGCCAGCGTCAAATTCCCCGCTGCCACCGCCCGCGCAATCGCAAACCTCACCTGCGGCGAGCGTTAGCTCATTCGATCCGTTGAATGGTTCCCCCGCGAGCTCGCCTGTGGGCATGCCGGCTCCCGCTGCGCCGAAGCGCTCCGTCTTGTTCACTCATCCGCCGCCTTTTGGGATCCGGCCACGCTCGATCGCGCGCAGGCGAACCTGGATCAAACCGACCCGAGCTTGGCCGTTTCCGGCTTGCCGATATCGAAGTCTGGCGCCCCGTTCATTCCGCCGCGGCCGCAGTTTTCAATCACTCCGGAACAACGGCTCGATGCGTTAAGGTTTGCAGCTCCAAATCTTGTTGATTATTACACTAGGCCAGTTCCACCGCCGCCACCCTTGCCCTCCAGCCCCGGCAAGATTCCGAATGTCGACACGAATCCATATGTTGCCGGTGCGCTTGCTGACGAACTCGATCTGGCGATCCTCGCGGCAGCAATTTTTTCGGGGGGCGAGGCGGCACCGCTCGCCCTCGCGCGACTCGCCCGCAAATTTGGCTCTTCCGCAAGCGCCGAGGAACTAGCCGAGCTATCAGCAAGGGCAAAACAAATTCATGCCGCTATGGATGAAATTGCCCAGGGCCGACGAACGACAGCGGCGCTCAGTACAGATGGCGACACAATTATAGCGGGTGGCAAGCGCGACCTAGAACCCAAGCAGCGCGCGCTTTTGAGACCCGGGGAAAGAGCAGGTAAACTGCCGGGCGCGGATGCGGAGATCACGGTGCTTAAGGAGGCCGAAGATGCCGGCCTGACTCCGCGTGCTCGGGTGAGCACGCGCCCGTTCTGTGAGGCTTGTCAAGCTGCAATCAAGTTGAAAAAAGGAACGTTGACTAGCGAAACGACTGCCATATTTCCTCCCTCGAGGTGAAGATGTCGATCTTACGCCACGACGAAAATAAGCTTTGGGCGCAGCTGGGGCAATTACCGAGCCGGCTGCGCGTTGCATTCGCTGTCGCGTGCGCACAGCGGCAGGTTCCAAACTATGTCCGCTTCTCCAAAGTTGCCGGGCAAGGGGACGCGACTGCCCTGATTCGCGCGCTAAGCCGCCTTTGGGATGAGCTGGAGGGCAGCGCTGCTGCGAAGGGTCTACTTCAACAGCAGTTGGACTCTTGCATGTCATTGCTGCCGGATCCAGAGAATGACCCCCATGGCAGACTTGCTTACTATGCGGAGGATGCCGTCAGTTCGGCTGTTTATGCAATTGGAGCGCGGCTTGAGTTCTGACATACAGCAGGCGATATGGGCAGCAGAAAAGGCCTACAATGCTCTGGACGAGTTCGTCGGTGCAGAAAATCCCAGTGGTTCGTTCGGTCAAAAGGAAGAGGAGCGGATTCGATCACATCCGCTCATACAAGCTGAGCTCAGGCGCCAGCAGGCCGATATTGAGCAACTTATGAAGATTGCGACCGGGTCAATTGGCGAGCGAGAGGGTGTGGCTGACATACGCCAGCGCGCTGAATCCGATGCGAGTACATTCTTCGGCCGAGAGTCCGAGTGACTTGCTGAAATCCGTCTTGCCTCGTAGTTTAAAACCAAACATCGAGTCATTGATGGGAAATGAGTGCGAATAGGTTTGTAAAATGATTCATCAGGCGGGTACTCCTTCACAACAACACAGGCGGCATGTGCGGACGATCTTCAACCTCAAGAGGCGCCTGCGAAGCAAGGCGGTATGACGTTCGAAATACTGAACGAGCGGTCGTTCGATTCGCGGATGCATTGAAGGTCGCTCAGGAGTTTGCGGTTTCTCCGGAATTGCCGAAATCCATTCGATGGTCAGAATTGTAGAATAGCAGAGGCCGTGATTTATTGATGGCCGGAGGATAGAGTTGGTCTGAGGAATTGTCCCGCGGCTGGATTGTCTGCAACGCAAGCTTACGGCCTTGTTGGAGTGTAGGCTGCGAGCCAAGGGAAGCTGGATAATGTGCGGCTGATCCCAAAAGGGATTTCTCAACGTAGAGAAGATGATGCATTCTAGAACCATCGCTATACTAGGCCAACTCGAGATTGCCTCCTGGTTTTCGCGCGTCGGTATCAACGAAGGATCCGTCGCTGTCTTTGTAACGTCTTGGCCGGAGGCCATCGAGCGTTGCGACGCCTTTGAATTGGACGATTTGCAAACAGAATCAATGAATCAATTTCGTGAACGCATAGCTCGTCATTCAAGCCAGCGATTGCGTCTTTGGAACGAAACTGTGCGCGAGGTCAAGAAAATAACGGGGCCGCTTGTGACGAGCAAGATCGCCGCCCTCGTTCAAGAGAACGATCTCCCGGAAATATTTAGCGTTCAGGTCAATCACGATATCATGGGACTCTGCATGGAATCCGAATATGCCGACCTCTGTCCGCCCGGCTTCTTCACGAGCATTAGCCAATGGTATATCGACGGGCACTTTCCGTGCGGCTGGTGGGGTGCGTTTCCGCTGGGCAAGCTCGTGGTCTATTGAGCTTTTCGGCATTCGGCCATGCGATCAAATCGAGCGCGCAATCAGATAAAGCCCGAGCGCCAGCAAGCCGAGGAGGAAGACGAGCCGGAAGGTCTCCGGTCGCAACCGCAGCCGCAAGAGCTGGCCGAGCCACATGCCGAGGCAGGCGACCGCCAGGGCGCCGATCGAGGCTGTGCCGAGCGACAAGTTTAGGGCCGAGGCCGAGGCGAGGTTGACGGCGAGCGCGAGCGAGGAGACGGTGAAGGAGAGCCCCAGCGCCTGCACCAGATCCTCCTTCTCGAGGCCGATCGCCTGCAGATAGATCACGGCCGGCATGGCGAAGACGCCGGTGGCGGCGGCCACCAGGCCGGTGACGAGGCCGACGATCGGGCCAAGCCAGGGCTCGGTTCTGGCGCTGACCGCAAAGCGGATGGCGGCGAGGCCGCTCAACGCATAGAGCGCCAAGGCGATCCCGAGCAGCATGGTGCCGAAATGGCCGTGGGCACTGACCAGCCATCCGGCGCCCGCCAGCGTTCCGCCAATCACGCTCAGCAGGAACGGCCATAGGCGGATGATGATCGGCTTGAGGCTCGGCCCGGCCGCCATCTGCCAGATGTTGGTCGCGAGCGTTGGCACGATCAGGACCGATGCGGCGTCGGCCGGCGGCATGACCAGCGCCAGCAAGCCCATGGCGATGGCCGGCAGGCCGAGCCCCACCACGCCTTTGACGAAGCCGGCGACGACGAAGACCCCGGCGATGAACAGGAGGATCCAGTAGGACATGAGACAACATTGTCTGTCGGGGCGGCCGGCGCAATGCGCCAGTTCAATAGCCTGTCTTCGTCATCGGCGAAGCAGCGGCGGCGGTTGGCTGCCATGCGCCGGGCAGGGCTTCGGCGGGTTTCAACGGCGCGAATATTTGCCGATTACGCGGTGGGCCCATTGCCACTCTCGCCGGGCGAGGGCGAAGTCCTTGGCCATCCCCTCGGGCGGGTTGTGCTGGCTCAAGAGCCATTTGTCGGCGGTGGCGCGGCGCAGATATTTGATGGTGGCGCGCGCCTCGCCGGCCTTCTCGGCATAGAAGATGTAGACCTCGCCCTGGATCACCGGCAGGTGCGGATCGACCAGCGCGGTGTCGCCCTGGCGGTACTCGGGCTCCATCGAGGTGCCGGTGATGAGCAGCCCATAGGAATCGCGCACGTGGATGAGTGGGGCAGGGCGCGCCATGAAATCGACCGGCTCGTGCGACACGATGATCTGGCCCGGTCCGCCCTCGGCCGAGGCATGCAACGGGAAATTCCGCTCGCCCATGATCCGTGTGGCCGGCAGCGTCTCCGACGCCGGCGGGACCACCACGCCGGTCAGCGAGGGATCGAGATCGGAGAGCGGGATCGCCAGCACTTGCGCGATCTTGGGCAGGAATTTGGAATGGCGGCTGTCGCCGGCCTCGATCTTCTTGATCGCGGGCTGCGAGATGCCGACGCGGTTGCCGAGCTGCGCCTGCGACCAGCCCAGCTCCTCGCGCTTGCGCCTGATGATCTCGCCCGGTTCCATGGCGACGTTCCTCAAAAAAGTCCGTCTTGTCAGAGGCCCACCATAACCGCAGTTATAGGGCCGGTCAATAAGATTAGGTCTTGACTGAGAAATAACTTATGTTATTTTGGCGGTTATGGACGCCACCGCCGCCTTCGCCTGTGCCATCCGCATCGCCGGCTCCGAAAGCAGGCTGGCGGCGGCGACCGGCTACTCGCAGGTCGCCATCAACAAGGCGAGGCGCCGCGGCTCGGTCTCGCCGCAGATGGCGCTGGCGGTGCACCGCTTCACCGGCGGGGCCGTGCCGGCCTCTGCGTTGCGGCCCGATCTGTGGGCGCGACCGCAAGACGTGCCGATAACGGGCGCTGGCGTCCCGGCCGCGCGCGCACCAAAGGGACGCGCGCCATGAGCTTCATCCACCACCAGACCTTTTCGAGCTTGTCCGTCGCGCCGTTGCCTCCCCCGCGCAGCGACGGACCGGCGCGGCTCCCGGTTCTCCGGCCGGTGAGCCGCGCCGCCTTGTTCCGGCGCCCGGCGCCAGCGCGCCGGGGCAAATCGAAAATCGACGCAGCGAATTTATCCAAAGATTGGAGCGAGGTGACGCGATGGTTCACGATCCGCAGGATCGGCAAGCTTTTGGCGCCGCGCGGGATGCGCTTCGGCAGCGCTTCGAATGGAGCGAGGAGCGCATCGCGCTCTTGCGGCAGCGCTGGGCCGAGGGCTTGAGCGCCGAGAGCATCGCAAAGGAGCTGGGATCCGGCGTATCGCGCTCCGCGGTGCTCGGAAAGGTTCATCGGCTCAAGCTGATGCAGCCGGAGTTCAGGCGACGTCACGCGTGCAAGGACAACGCGCGCCTGCGCCCGCCGCGACCGGAGGCGAGATCCGAGTCTGCCGGCATGCGCGCCTCAAGCCGGCTCATGGCCGCCTTCCGGGCCCTTGGCCTCGACGCATTCTTTGGCGAGCCTGACACCAGAACCGTGCACCGGCATGCCGGCATGGCCTTTGGGCCCGGCTGCGGCCTGCTCGATCTCACAGCCGCGACCTGCCGCTGGCCGGTGGGCGACCCGGGCGAGGCGGATTTCGCCTTCTGCGGCGCCGTGCCGTTCCGCCGCTATCCCTATTGCCTGCGCCATTGCCTCATCGCCTATCGGCCGCAGAGCGGCGAGGACGCGACGCGCGCAGCTACGCGCGAACGTCCCGGCCGCAACCTGCAACATGCCGCCTAGGTCCCGCTCCACAATGGGCGCGGCCTGGATGCTCTCTTTAAGGGAAACCGGAGGTTAGCCGCATGGCACGCTGCGGACGCAAACGCAAAATCGGGCTTCGGCATCCGGGCGGCGAGCTGGTGCGCCCGCAATTTGATCTGCGCAGCCTTTCCGCCTTGCAGCCCCATCGGGTGTGGTTGCCGGAGGAGAAGCGCATGGATCAGAAGGCCGGGAGCCCGCTCGGCTGCCTCAACCTCCTGGGCGTGCTCAGCGACGCGCAGTATCTGGCGGGCGTGCGCTACGCGGTCGTCGTCGGCAAGTACCGTGCGGTCATCGAGACGCCGCGCGCCACGGCGGGCGCCGGGCGCGGCTACGACTGCTCGGGCGATCCCAAATGCGGACGCGAACCCGGCGCAGCGTGCGAATGCCGGCAGCGCAAGGAACGCTACGATGCGGCCTTCGCCGCCGTGATCGAAGCCGGGCAGCGCGCGGCGCGCGCGGTCGCGCGCGTGGCGGTGCATGGCGAGCAGTGTCCGCGCGGCGCGCTTGCCGACCTCAAGCGTGGTCTCGACGCGCTGGCGAAGCATTTCGGCAGCGCGTGGAAGTCGGAGCGATCAGCCTGAATTGCTGCCCGCGAGCTCGGAGGGGTGTTGCGGGGGTGGCGGCGCGCGCCTGCCGATGCGGCTCAGCTGCTCGTCCGTCCAGTCCATCGCCCAATAGACCAACGCAGCCGTGAAGACCAGAATGATCCAGAGCTGAACGTCGTCCAGAAGGAAATGGATCGGTTTGTCGAGGATGATCCAATCCGAGAAGACGCGATCCGCCGGGATATTGAATTCTGACGCGAGCGTGATGCCGGGCCACTCGCCGGTCCTGCCTTGCACCATGAGCTGCGTGGCCAGGAACATGAGGCCGATGAGAAACACAATGCCGGCAGTCATTGCGGTCCCTTGTCTGCAGAGTTGCGACCTTGGCCCAGCAAGGCAAAGATTTCAACCGGTCCGGAAAGCCAATGTACGGAACCGGGAGCTGTAGGTAGGATTAGATTAGTGCAGCCATGGACGTTTGAGTAGGATCATGTAGCCTGATCCGCGCAGAATCCGACATGGGCATAAGACACCCGCGGTGAATCGGTTCCGGCGCGATTGATGGATCTCGCATCGGCCTACGGATGCCGCATCGTGTTCTGATCGGAGACCAAGCCATGCCGCGTATGGCCGTGCTGACAGGCTTGATCGGCGCCGGCCTGCTTGGCCTCGCAGGTCCGGCAGCGGCGCAACCGGCCGAGGCGCTGGTCGCCAAGGCGAAGGCCGAGAAGGAGGTCGTCTATTACACCGAGCTGATCGTTGATCAGATCGTGCGGCCGCTGGCGGCCGCATTCGAGCGCAAATACGGCATCAAGGTCAGCTATTGGCGGGGCGACAGCCAGGCCGCAGCCCTCAAGCTGGCGATGGAGCACAAGGCCGGCCGCACGCAGGCCGATGTCTGGAGCACCGCGAGCGGGATCGGGACGCTGCTCGATGCCGGCCTGATCGAGCGCTTCGCGGTCGAGAACGCGGCCGCGTTGGGGCGGGAGTTCCGCGATCCCGGCGGCTACTGGGTCGCGACCAACATGATCGTCATCGGGGCGGCGGTGAATACCGGATTGGTGCCCGAGCGCGACCGCCCGCAAAGCCTCGAGGATCTGCTGGCGCCGAAATTGCGCGGCCAGATGGTCTGGAAAGAGAACGACATCACCGGCGCCTGGGGCTTCATCGGCAATGTGCTCACCGCCATGGGGGAGGAGCGCGGGCTTGGCTTTCTGCGCCGATTGAGCGCGCAGAATATCGCGCCCGTCGGCGCCAGCACGCGCGCCATCCTCGACGGCGTCATCGGCGGCGAGCATGCCCTGGTGCTCGGCGTATCGGCGCATAACACCGAGATCAGCCGCAAAGCCGGCGCGCCGGTCGCCTGGCTGCCGCTCGGCGCGGCCTGGGCCACGCCGCATGCGATCGGGGTCACCAGCGGCGCGCCACATCCCAATGCGGCGCGGCTGTTGGTGGATTTCGCCGTATCGAAGGAAGGCCAGGAGATCTTCCAAAAGGCCGGCTATCTGCCGGCGCGCTCCGATGTGCCGCCGCTGTCGGCGGCGATCTCGCCGCAGCTCGGCGGCTTTGCGGTGAACGTGCTGGCTCCGGAGACGCTGGAACGCAATCTCGCCCATTGGAGCGACGTGTATACGGAGATTTTTCGTTAGCTAGCTTTCTTGTCCCGGCCATAGCGCGTGGAAGACGCCCGTAAACGCGCTAATGAGCCGGGACCTTCCGAAATTCCGAGTTTGGTACGGTCCCGGCTCAAGGCCGGGACAAGTGCGGCAGGGGCACCCGGCCACGAGCGGGGGGAGCGCTCCTGCGTGGCGTGCGGGATGGCGTTGTGATAGATTCCCGCTCGTCCGGGTGACAAAAGGAATGCCCAAGCAAAAGCAGCCGGGCGCGCGAACGGGTTGTTCACGCATCGTCAGGGAGGACGTGATGCTGTACCGAGGCTCGATCGGCGCCATTGCGCTGGTGGCGGCGCTCTGCATCGCGCGCGTCGGCGCCTTTGCGTTCGACGATGCGCAATATCCGGATTTCAATGGCAAGTGGAACCGGGCCCCGTTCCCGGGTGCACCGCGTACGCCGCAGCCCACCTATGATCCGACCAAGGGGTGGGCGCGGGCCCAGCAGGCCCCGCTCACCGCGGAATACAACGCCATCTTCGAGGCCAACCTGGCGGACCAGGCCGCCGGCGGACCCGGCACAACGCGCGGCTATACCTGCCGCACCGGCGGCATGCCGCTCATCATGACATTGTTCCAGCCGATGGAAGTCGTCGTACTGCCGGACACCACCTACATCCTGATCGATCGCGGCAACGTGCAGCGGCGGATCTTCACCGACGGACGCGATTGGCCCAAGGAGATCGATCCCTCCTACATGGGATATTCGATCGGCAAATGGATCGACGAGGGCGGCACCGGCCATTACAACGTGCTCGAGGCGGAGACCCGCAGCTTCAAGGGTCCGCGCACCTACGACGCCAGCGGCCTGCCGCTGCATGCGGACAACGAAAGCATCATCAAGGAGCGGATGTATCTCGACAAGGCCGACGAGAACGTCATGCATAACCAGATCACCGTCATCGACCATGCGCTGACG
This sequence comes from uncultured Alphaproteobacteria bacterium, assembly GCA_963725185.1. Classification (GTDB taxonomy): domain Bacteria; phylum Pseudomonadota; class Alphaproteobacteria; order Rhizobiales; family Xanthobacteraceae; genus VAZQ01. Next base: position 942,995 of record CAVRXO010000003.1, on the reverse strand, counting down.
CGTCCCTGGACGGTGATGAAGGACTATCGCCGCGATCCGAAGCCGCGGCCGGTCTTTGTCGAGGAAGACTGCGCCGAAAACAATCCGTGGGTGGAGATCGGCAACGAGGCCTATATGCTCGGCGCCGACGGCCGCTGATGCCGGCCAGGAAGGATCAGCTGCCGCCGGATCTGAGATATTTCAAGCAAACCAAGAAGTGATCGGCTTGGAGAAGGACATGTCTGACCGACGCTCGATTAGCGCCGCCGCGCTGCTGGCGGTGCTGCTGCTGCCGCCGCTCTTGCTGCCTGGCGCCGGCGCGCTCGCCTTCGATCAATCGAAATATCCCGATCTCAAGGGCCAATGGGAGCGGATCGGCTCGCCGCGCTGGGACGACGACCATGCGCCGCTGACCGCGGAATATCAGGCCATCTACCAGGCCAACCTCAAGGACATGAAAGAGGGCGGGCAGGGCATCGACCCGACCTATCGATGCCTGTCGCCCGGCATGCCGCGCATCATGAACGTCTATGATCCGATGGAGGTCGTGGTCACGCCCGGCACCACCCACATCCTGATCCAGCACAATCACGACATGCGGCGGATCTACACCGACGGGCGCGATTGGCCGCAGGACGAGGAACGCAGCTTCGCCGGCTATTCCATCGGCAAATGGATCGACACCAAGGGAGACGGCCGCTACGACCTGCTCGAGGTCGAGACCCGCAACTTCAAGGGCCCGCGCGTCTATGACGCCAGCGGATTGCCGTTTCACGAGGACAACGAGACGGTCATCAACGAGCGCATCTATCTCGACAAGGCCGATCGTGACCTGTTGCACGACGACATCACGGTGATGGACCACGCGCTGACGCGGCCGTTCAGTGCGAGCAAGAAATACAACCGCAGCAAGGACCCGCAGCCGGTCTGGCTCGAGTTCGCAATGCGCCGACGGCAACCATCATGTGCTCATCGGCAAGGAGAACTACTATGTCAGCGAGAACGGTTACCTGATGCCGGTCAAGAAGGATCAGGTTCCGCCGGACTTGAAATACTTCAACAAGAAGTGAGGATATTGCTTCGCGCGAAAACGCGATCCGCGGCGAGCGCTTGGCCTTGCGCGTCGCGGCTCGCTGGTAAAACAAGCCGTCAACTTGGGAGGACTGTCATGCTCTACCGAAATGCGATCGGCGCGATCTCGCTGGCGCTCGCGCTGTGCGGGCCGATCGCGGGTGCCCGTGCGTTCGACGAATCGAAATATCCCGACTTCAACGGCCAATGGAAGCGGCCGGAGGGCATCGCCAACCAATACGACATCAGCAAGGGCAAGGACCGCGCCCAGCAAGTGCCGCTGACGCCGGAGTTTGAGGCCATCTTCGAGGCCGGCCTGGCGGATCAGGCCGCCGGCGGGCAGGGCAATGATCCGACCTATACGTGCATCCCGGACGGCATGCCGCGGGTGATGAACGTTATCTTTCCGATGGAAATCATTGTCACGCCGAACACCACCTACATGCTGATCGAATATCTGACCCAGCAGCGCCGGATCTATACCGATGGGCGCGATTGGCCGAAGGATTTCGAGCCGAGCTTTACCGGTTATTCGATCGGCAAATGGGTCGAACCGGACGCGAATGGGCGCTACCAGGCGCTCGAGGTCGAGACGCGCCTGCTCAAGGGTCCGCGCACCTACGATCCCAGCGGGGCGCCGCTCCATCCCGACGGCGAAAGCGTCATCACGGAGCGTCTCTACCTCGACAAGGCCGATCCCAACCTCCTGCATGACGACATCACCACCGTCGACCATGCGCTCACCCGCCCGTGGACGGTGAACAAGCGATATGTCCGGGTGAAAAATCCGATCTGGATCGAGAGCAGCTGCAACGAGGACAATCCGCATGTCCGCATCGGCAATGAGAGCTATATGCTGGGCGCCGATGGCCTCCTGATGCCGGCCAAGAAGGGACAAAGGCCACCGGACTTGAAGTATTTCAACCAGCCGAAGAAGTGATCCGCGGCTAGCCGCAAAGCCGGAGAGGTTGCCGATGCTCTCCCGAACATCGAGCCACACCTTGATAGCGGGGCTGGCATTCGCGTGCGCGCTCGCATTCATGGTGACCGGCGCGCGGCCGCAAGAGGCGAAATATCCCGAGCTGCGCGGGCAGTGGGAGAGAAGCGGCGGCGTGCAGTGGGATCAAAGCAAGCCGCCGGCGCGCGGACAGCAGGCGCCGCTGACGGCGGAGTACCAGGCGATCTACGACGCGTCGCTGGCGGAGCAGGCCGCCGGCGGCGGCCAGAACTACAATCCGCAAGTGCGCTGCGTCCCGCCCGGCATGCCACGGGCGATGATCGGCTACGAGCCGATGGAGATCCTGGTCACGCCCGAGACCACCTATATGCGGCTCCATTTCATGGGCGAGTTCCGCCGCATCTATACCGACGGACGCGATTGGCCCAGAGATCTGAAGCCGACCTATATCGGAACCTCGATCGGCCGTTGGCTCGATACGCAAGGAAGCGGCCGTTACGACGCGCTCGAGATCGAGACGCGCGGCTTCAAGGGTCCACGGCTCATCGAGAATACCGGCATTCCGCTGCATCACGACAATCAGACGGTGGTCAAGGAACGGATCAGCCTGGACAAGGCGGATCCCAACCTCCTGCACGACGAGGTGACATTGATCGACCATGCGTTTACGCGGCCCTGGAGCGTGACCCGGAACTTCCGCCGCGCCGCCAAGGTGGTCTGGGTCGAATATCTGTGCTCCGAGAACAACAATCTGGTGATCATCGGCGGCGAGAGCTATTTCGTGCGCGAGGACGGCTACCTGATGCCCATGGGCAAAGACGAGCGACCGCCGGATCTGCGAAACTTCGCGCCGACGGCGAAGTGACCCGGGAGCGGACAAATCCGAGGGGAGGACGCTGATGCTCGATCGAAATGTGATAGTCGCGATGGCGCTCGCGGTCATGCCGTGCGTGGCTGCAAGCGGTGCGCGCGCCTTTGATGATGCCCAGTATCCCGACCTCAAGGGCCAGTGGATCGGGGTCCGCGGCACCGCCGGCGGCGGCCAGCCCTCGTTCGATCCGATCAAGCGCTGGGGCACCACCCAGGATGCGCCGCTGATCCCGGAATACGAGGCCATGTTCAAGGCCAATCTCATAGACCAGCGCGACGGCGGGCAGGGCACCAATGCCACCAGCACCTGCCTGGCGCCCGGAATGCCGATGGTGATGAACGCCCATTCTCCCATGGAGATCATCGTCCTGCCGGACACCACCTACATCCGGGTGGACCACATCCGCGATACCCATCGACGCATCTACACCGACGGACGCGATTGGCCGGCGCAGATCGAGCCGGGCTTCGACGGCTATTCCATCGGGCACTGGATCGATACCAAAGGCGAGGGCCGCTACGATCTGCTGGAGGTCGAGACCCGCGGCTTCAAGGGCCCGCGGTCCTACGACGCCAGCGGCCTGCCGTTGCACCGGGACAATCAGTCGATCTTCAAGGAGCGGATCTATCTCGACCAAGCCAATCCAAATCTCCTCCATGACGACATCACGGTGATCGATCATGGGTTGACGCGACCGTGGACCGTGAATAAGACCTACCGCCGCAACGCCAATCCGCGGCCGATCTGGATCGAGTATGTTTGCGCCGAGGGCCAGCAGCTGGTCCACATCGGGAACCAAGGCTATATGCTGAGTGCGGACGGCTACCTGATGCCGACCAGGAAGGATCAGCCGCCGCCTGATCTGAGGTATTTCAAGCAAACGCAGAAGTGATGCGTTTGTCCCGGCCTTGAGCCGGCACCGTCACAGGCTCAGAATTTCGGACGGTCCCGGCTCAAGGCCGGGACAAGTAGGAAGTGGGCCTTTGCATTGACGCGGCCGGTCAGGGCGATGCAGAGATTCCAAGCATTCCAAGAAACGAGAAAGATGAGAAAGTGAGGAGAATGATGCGAACCTTCAGCACGAGCCGCATTGCGGCTTTCGCCCTCGTAACTGCACTGGCCGGTCTGTTCGCGGCCGGCGCACCCACCACAGCAACGGCGCAGGCCGTAGGGAAAACCATGACCACATCCTCAGGCTTGCAGATCACGGACACCAAGATCGGGACCGGCGCGACCCCGCAGCCCGGTCAAATCTGCGTCATGCATTACACCGGTTGGCTCTATCAGAACGGTGCCAAAGGCAAGAAGTTCGACAGCTCGCTCGACCGCGGCCAGCCGTTCGAATTTCCTCTCGGCAAGCATCAGGTCATCGCCGGGTGGGATGAGGGCGTCGCCACCATGAAGATCGGCGGCAAGCGCACTCTCATCATCCCGCCCGAGCTCGGCTACGGCGCCCGCGGCGCCGGCGGCGTCATACCCCCGAACGCCACGCTGCTCTTCGAGGTCGAATTGCTCGACGTGAAGGGCTGATGTTCCGGGAACGGCAGGGCATGCTTTAGCTCCCCAGGGTCAACACCCAGAGGCGAGCACAACGAGGAAACCTCTGCCGGCTATCTTCAGGCTGCTTTGGGTTTGCAACTGACGCGCTGTGCGGGCGGCCCCGGAATTTTCGGGGCCGCTTGTTTTTTGTCCGCGCCGCCGCGGCGTTCGGTATGCCGGCGATGGCGAATTGTACGAGATCGGCCGGTCGCGCGATCCAGGCGCCGTAACAGCGCGTTGGCGGCCATCGCCGGTCGTCCAAGGAGCCTGGCCAGAGCAGCGGCCTCGGGCTCTCGCTCCCTGCGGTAGTCGCCAGGCGGCCCTGACGCGGGCGTGAACCTTTTGGCCCGCTCAGGCGACCAACGGGTGGGAAAGCAGCCTTCGAATGGCGAGCCTGCCGGATCCTCGGGCGACGAGGAACAAGAGCGGGCCCCGTACGTTGGTTCTCCGGATGATCCGGGAGGCGAGTTCATGCAACTGCGCAGCGGCCTTTGGCCGGACTATGACCCATTGGCCCTTGTGGTCCTGGTAGTCGGAATTATCGCCATCGCGACCTGGGCGGCAGCATTCTAGTCGTCGTCACGATTCCCGAGGTTGCGGGCGAAATTTGAAAGCGGGATGGCATACCCGTTCTTTACCGTTGGCCATTCGACGCGCTCGATCGGCGATTTCATCGAACTGCTGGTCGCCTCGCAGGTTGGCCTCGTCGTCGATGTTCGCGCCTTTCCGCGCTCCCGGACAAATCCAGATTATAATTGCGAAGCGCTTGCGCAGTCGTTGTCCCAGTTCCGGATTTCATACGAGCATGTGGCGGAGCTCGGCGGGCGCCGGCCGCGCCAAGGGGATGTCGACCCGGAAGTCAACAGCTTCTGGAAAAACCGGAGCTTTCACAACTACGCCGACTATGCGATGGGCGGCGGATTCCGGTCCAGCCTCGCGAGAGTGCGTGCTCTGGGCAACCAGCAGCGGTGCGTCCTGATGTGCGCGGAGGCAATGTGGTGGCGGTGCCATCGTCGGATCATCGCGGACTATCTGCTCGTGGCGGGCGAGCCTGTGTCTCATATCCTGGGGCCGGGCAAGATCGTGCCGGCCACCCTGACGCCGGGGGCGCGGCCGGGGCCGGGATCCACGTTGACCTATCCCGCACCACAGCTCGAGGAGAGCGCCTAGTCGGCCCATATCCCGGTCCCCGCGGATCATACGATCGCGTTGGGGCTTGAGTTTGTTTGGGTTGACTCAATCTGTTATGGATCAGCGACCAACCGTTTCGCCGTGACAGCGGACACGCGGATCCCATCATGAATCTCACCACAGGTCCGATCGCCGACCAAGGCGTTTCGAAGGCGTCGGCGGCCCTGCCGTCATCCGCTTTCGCCAATGGGCACGCGCCCGGCGCGGTGCCGGAATTCGACGATGCGTTCCGGGCGCGCCTCATGCAGCTCGTGGCCTGGCGCCGCGATGTGCGCCGGTTTCGGCCGGAGGCGCTGCCGCAAGGCGCCCTTGAGCGCCTTATTGAAGTCGCATGCTTGGCGCCATCGGTCGGCCTGAGCCAGCCATGGCGGTTCGTTACCGTCGAGGACGAGGCCCGGCGCGAAGCAGTCCGCGAGGAATTCCGCACCTGCAATGCGCAGGCGCTGGCATCCTATGCGGGCGAGCGCGCCGCCCGCTACGCCGCCCTCAAGCTCGAAGGCTTGCGCGAGGCACCGCATCAGTTTGCCGTCTTCTGCGACCGCACGACCTCCGTCGGACACGGCCTCGGCCGGCGAACCATGCCGGAAATGGCCGAGTATTCGGTGGTCGCAGCCATCTGCACCCTGTGGCTCGCGGCGCGGGCGGAGGGCATCGGCCTGGGCTGGGTCTCGATCCTCGATCCGGCCCGCATGACCGGGCTCCTGGAGGTGCCGACGGAATGGCGCTTCATCGGCTATTTCTGCCTCGGCTATCCGTTGCACGAGGACGATCGGCCCGAGCTCGAGCGCGCCCGCTGGGAGCGCCGCCGCCTGGCGCCAAGCTGCGTGCTGGCGCGCTGAGGGCACGAGAGAAGTTGCGTCATCCGGCCGACCGGCTCGTTCCTGGAGGTCGCGCGGTCCGAGTGCTCGCCACCTCCGGTTGCGCGACCCGTGTCTATCCGCCCGCGCCGCCAAGGCTTATCTGACGAGGCGAGGCCCTAACCAAGAAAGAGAGCATGGCGATGTCGTCGCGGCCGCAGAGTTCATTCTCGATCGACAGATGGCTGGTAATTGCCGTCTTGCTGGGGCTGCTCGGGCTCACGTTCTGGGCCGCCTACCGGCAATGGATCCTGGTCGATGTCGATGTGCCGGCTTGGGCCTGGATAGCGCTGGCATTCGGCACCTTCCTGGCCATTTTGGTCGGTGGCGGGCTGATGGCGCTGATCTTCTACAGCAGCCGCAAAGGCTACGACGAGCCTCCGCACAAGATCGAGCCGCCCGACGAGCAGAGATGATGGCCGTGGGTATCGCGGGCAGCAGGGATCAGCCGCGGCGTATCGCTCCCGGCTCCGTGGCCGGGAGGGCACTGCCCAAGTTGCGATAATTGTCCGGCGGCGGGGTGGGCAGCGAGAAGTGCAGGATCCACAACGCCGCCAGAAAGGCGAGGAGGACCATCCCGATAATGTCGTAGCGATCGATGCGCGGCATGCCGGCATTTTGACATGGCGCCGGCGAAAGGCAACTTCGAGCCCGTCCGGATGCAAGGATGCGTGCTTTCGAATAGGCACCCCCTTGACCACGTCTTCCAAATCGGTGTAGTTCCTGAAATTGAAAATCACGACGTGCGCCCGGCCGGGATCTCCGCGCCGGGTTTTTTATTGTGCCAGAGCCGATACGGACAACCTCCATGCCCACACCCCACCGCGGCTCCGCCGGCAAGCCGGTCACGCGCGCGCTGACTGGCGCGCTGCAAGAGCCCGCATCCGGCGCCGAGGCGGCCGGAAGAGTCAGGTTCGCATGGCAGAGCGACCCCTAGTGCCTGCGCCCGAGATGCCGCCGGGAGATTGCGCCGCCGGCGTGCCGCCGCTCGACATCAGCATCGACTACCGGGCGCGCCCGCAATTCCACGCGTTTCACGGCCGCGGTGAGCGCTTTGCCTGCATCGTCGCCCATCGCCGCGCCGGCAAGACGGTCGCCTGCGTGCACGATCTCCAGCGCGGTGCGCTGATGAGCGAGAGGCTGCGCCCGCGCTTTGCCTATCTGTCGCCGTTCCTGCGGCAATCCAAGCAGGTGGCCTGGGATTATCTGCGCGCCGCCATGGCGCCCTCGCGCCTGCTCGGGGCGAGCGTGCACGAGACCGAGCTGCGCGTGGATTACCCCAATGGCGGGCAGGTGCGGCTGTTCGGCGCCGACAATCCGGATGCGTTGCGCGGCATCTATCTCGACGGCGTGGTGCTCGACGAATATGCCGACATGGATCCGCGCGTCTGGTCGGAGGTCATCCGGCCCGCGCTCGCCGACCGGCAGGGTTGGGCCGTGTTCATCGGCACGCCCAAGGGCCGCAACTCCTTCTTCGAGCTGTGGCGGCGCGCCCAGTTCGAGCCCGGCTGGTTCTCCCTGATGCTCAAGGCGAGCGAGACCGGGCTCATCGCACAGGAGGAGCTGATGCTGGCACGGCGCGATCTGTCCGAATCGCAATACGCACAGGAATTCGAATGCTCCTTCGACGCCGCCGTGGTCGGCGCTTATTACGGCGCGCTGATGCGGCAGGCGGAGGCGGACGGCCGCATCGCGGGCGTGCCCTATGATCCGGCCGCGCTGGTGTGGACCGCCTGGGATCTCGGCATCCGCGACGCGACCGCGATCTGGTTCGCGCAGATCGTCGGCCGCGAGATCAGGATCATCGATTACTACGAGGCAAGCGGCGTCGATCTTGGCCACTATGTTCGCGAGGTCGCCGCCAAGCCCTATGCCTATGCGGGCCACATCGTGCCGCACGACGCGCAGGCCAAGGAGCTCGGCACCGGCAAGAGCCGGCTCGAGGTGATGGCGGCGCTGGGCCTCAAGGGCATCACGCTGGCGCCGCGGCATCGCATCGAGGACGGCATCAACGCGGTGCGCGTGATGATCCCGCGCTGCTGGTTCGAAGCCCAGAAATGCACGCGCGGCATCGATGCGCTGCGGCTCTACCGCGCCGAGCACGACGACAAGCACGCGGTGCTGCGCCCGCACCCGGTGCACGACTGGTGCTCGCACGCCGCCGACGCCTTCCGCTATCTCGCCATGACGCTCGACCGCCAGACCGGCACCACCGGCTTCCACCGCCACATCGACTACCCGCAGCACGGAATCGTGTGATGTAGCGTGATGTAGCCCGCATGAAGCCAACAGGGCGACGCCAAGCGCCGCCCGATGGCTCAATGCGGGAGCAACGTCCCGGCATTTGGAAAGCCGCAGCGAGGATGCTGCCGCGGCCATTGACACCCTATTACGAATCAGCTCATTCGTGAAATCGAAACTCGCGAACTGTGCCCGGCCGGGAAACCGCGCCGGGCTTTTCGTGCGCCCGTGTCCGTAGGGTGGGTGCAGGCGCGCTCGCGCGCGCCGTAGCCCACCGATTCACCGTGCAACAAATTCAGCCGGCGGCTTACGCGCCGCTCGCCGCCGCCCGCACCTTCTCCAACAGCCGCCGTCTCGAAACCAAAGGCTCCCCCAACGGGGAGCCTTTTTCATTTTCAGCCCAAGCCGGTGACGCGATGCCAATCGATCCTGACTCCCCGTTCGCACCCGCCGATCCGTCGCAAGGGTGGCAGACCCGCGGCCTGCCGCGGATCATCGTCCATCCCGAGCCGCCACCGAACGCACCCGACCCCGATGGGATCGACGATTGATTCGTGCCTGCGCCAGCGCAGAACCCGGACGATCAAAATATCCGGAGCGCTCCGTGGACTCCGGAAACCGACGCCTTTTTTCCCAATGATTGGATCTATCCCGATATTTGGTACGCACCCACTCCGGCCCCCGTGCCGCGCCCAGCACCGCCGGCGCTTAATCCGCAACCCGACGCTCCCAATCCCGTCACCTCCAATCGGCCCTCGCCGCTAGATCCCTATGCGGCGTACTGGTCGCAAATCCCGGCAAGCCGTTTTACCGCCCTGGCTTGGGCCCCACCGGTCTTTCCGTCCTCCGACCCATTCTCTGTCCAAAGCACCCCGGCATCGCCCTGGCTGACGCCGCCGCTGCTTTCGCCCGACCCGGAATCTGGAGCTTTTTGATGAGAGGGCGGCCGGCTCAACGCCTCCCCTGGGCAGCACCGCTCCAAGACGGGTGCCACCCATCGTGGGAAGGCCGCCGCCGCTACCACCCGCACTGCCGGCGCCGACGCCTCAACCGCCACCCCTATCGACATCGCCACGAGGTGCCGCATCGGAGCCGCGCCTGCCGCTACCAAGTGCTTCCGGCACTCCTGGCTCCACTCCCGAAGCGGCCGCCACACAGCCTGAACCCGGCGAAATTGGTACTAGTGCGGCTGATGCTGGTGGCCGACAGCCAGCGAGTGGTTCCACAGTTCCCTTGGGACGGGAAAGTCATATGAGCAAGAAAACAAAAGCCAACAAACCACCATGCACTTAATGATCGACGGAAAGGACGTTGTGGTACGCTTAGATTTTCCACCGAATGAGAATGGAATCAGAGACCTTTAGGACTACAACTGGTCAAGTTGGCCTGCTGCCGGTTCGGTTGACACCCGCTTAAGCTAATTCGGCCTTCATCTCGAACTCCACGGGGCTCATATAGCCGATTGTGGAGTGCCTGCGTTTAACATTGTAGAAGCGTTCGATGTAGTCGAACACATCAGCCTTGGCCTCGTCGCGCGTCCGATATGTTTTGCGCGCTGTGCGCTCCGTTTTCAGCGAGGAGAAGAAGCTCTCCATCGCCGCATTGTCCCAGACGTTGCCCGAACGGCTCATCGAGCAGACGACGCCGTGATCGGCCATCAGTCGCTGGAACTGCTCGCTGGTGTATTGACTGCCGCGATCGGAGTGATGCAGCAGCGCGTCGGGTTTGCCCCTGCGCCAGATCGCCATCATCAGCGCGTCGGCGACGAGCTGGGCCGTCATCGCGGCGTTCATCGACCAGCCCACCACACGCCGGGAGAAGAGATCGACGACCGCAGCCACATAGAGCCAACCTTCCGCTGTCCAGATATACGTGAAGTCAGCGATCCATTTGCGGTTGGGAGCGGGCGCTTGGAAGGTGCGGTCGAGCACGTTGAGAGCGACGGCGGCGACCTGCCGCTCACCCAGATCGGGCGGCAGTCGACGCCGTCGCGGACGGGCTCTGAGAGCCTGCAGCCGCATCAAACGCTCGATCCGATGCAGTCCACAAGATACCCCTTCGGCAAGAAGGTCGTGCCACACCCGCCTGGCGCCATAGGTTCGATCGCTGGCCAGAAAGCTGGCCCGAACCTTCGCGCCCAGATCCTCGTCACTCCGGCTGCGCCGACTGCGCGGTCGTGTCAGCCAGGCATAGAACCCACCCCGCGAGACACCGAGCGCCCCGCACAACCATGCCGCCGGCCAGATCCCCCGGTGCTTCGCGATGAAGGCGAACTTCACGTCGACTCCCTCGCGAAGTAGGCCGCGGCTTTTTTTAGGATGTCTCGCTCGGCCTTCAGCCTGATCACCTCGCGCTTCAGCTGCGCGATCTCCAGCTGCTCGGGCTTCATCTGGCCTTGGCCGGGAAACGAATGCTGCGGATCATCCGCCAGCGCTTTCACCCAACTGCGCAACTGTGACTGATGAACACCGAGATCGTGCGAAGCCCGCGCATACGAGACGCCTCGCTCTTTGATCAGCCGCACCGCCTCAAGCTTGAACTCGCGTGTAAACTTCCGTCTCTCCATGATCCACCTCCGGTTCCATCATGACACCTTAACTCGGTGTCCGCGGAACCGGCAGCAGGCCAAGTCCAGGTTATCAAGTTCCGTTCCTACAGGAGGAAGTCATCAAGGACTTTCAAGCACAAATTCTAAAATATCAGAAAATTCACCCTGAGGTAAAATTTCAATTCTCGGTGCAGCCACCAAAGTGGGTAGAGCGGGCACTCGGTGAGGTGGGAGGAAAGTACTATGTCAAGCCATGAGATCATGGACTTTGACCTCTTCGTCGGGAGAACGGCGCCACTTCCTAACTTCGGCCCGGTGGTTGAGGACTCAAAGGACCTGGAATCGCAGCTTCGTGAGGCTGCAGCTCAAGTAAGGCAGCAAGTACGGGATACGTTTGACGCCAGGCTGGAGAATTCGGCTGCGACTCCCAAGGAACTGGACAGCATCATAAAGGAGCTCTGGCAAACCGGGTGGGACCCGCAGGTTGACAACCTGCAGCTGTTCACGCGCGATTTTGGCTTGCTTCTGAGCGAGGCGACACTTGACCTGCTAGGAGGAAAGCTGGTGCCGCGGTCGCCTGACAACATCATTCATTGGTCGAGTTTTTGGGTCGACCGGAAGGTCGAGGCATTTCCCTTCCATAAGGCATTGAAGTGTCTCACGCACAAGGACGGGGAAACGATGACGTACTTTGTGCGCGGTCTTAGGCATCAATTGGAATGAAGATGCGCGCGCCAAAGATGAATCGATCTGCAATGAGATTTTCCTTCAAATGATCGATCTCCCTTTCTGTGGGTGATGGAAGCGATTGAGCTACCTCGCGCGCGGCGTCGCGACTAGCTGTAAGGGAAGGGTCTGCTGAAGACGGCAATGAAGAAGCGAGTGCCAAAGCGCGGTACTCGGTCCGGGCAAGCCGAGATCGCAAGCGACGCACGCTCATGCAACGCTGCAATTCCGCCCCATGCGGGGTACCAACCGATGCTCTGTCCGTAGCGCGTGAAGATGTCCGCGCTTTGTAGCGCATCATATGTCCGCTTCTGTCTGCGTTTGCTGTTGGCCTTGTGGAGCTTGTGGGCAGGCCGCTTTCTTGGCCTGTCCACAAATCCACAAGGCTTGCGAGCCGCCGAGCGGAGTTAAGCGGCGCGCGAGACATCACGACTGGCTCCTTTGGGGTCGAAGCGCGCAACACAGCGCGGGCCGTCAAAGATGGCAAGCCATCCGTCGGGGTATTCATGCACCCGCACGGTCGCGCGGACATAGTGCTGGCGATGGCGCTGGGCTGGAATCTGGAGGCTGCGCCGGTAGTAGGAGACACAATTGTCGGCGCCAACCACCCGATCCTCCTGCAGGCACAGCACGTCGACGAGCGGGCGGCCTTCATAGGGCACGAAGGCCGTGCCAGGCTCGGCTGCGGGCACCGCGAAGCGGGTATTGTAGTCGGGCACGAAGCGTTCCTTGAGGAACCGGTTGGCGGCCGCCACGGTCTTGATCCGGGCCAGGCGCAGCTCCTGCGGCAGCCGCTTCTGCAGGGTGCCGAACACCCGCTCCATCCGTCCGCGCCCCTGCGGGGAATAGGACGGGATATGGGTGATGCCGAGTTGGGAGAGCGCCCGGCCGACCTGGGTCAGCTGCGTCTTATCGACTTTCCGGCTGTTCTTGGGGGTGATGAAGTAATGCCCGCCCCGATCGGTATAAAACGCGCTGAACAGGCCGTGTTCGGCGATCGTCTCGGCCAGTCCCAGGAAACTCGACATCGTGCCTTCCTGGTCCACCAGGATCGCCGAATAGATCTCCCCGGTGGCGTCGTCGAGCGTCACGACGAGGTCGAGATCGCGCCCCAGCGCCGCAATCCAACGATGCGTCGAGCCGTCCTGGAACAGCAGCATTCCCGGCAGCGGCCGACGCACCCGCTTCTTGCGATGAGCGCCGCGCCGCTTGGCTTTCTTCACCAGTCCGGCCGCCTGCAGCGACAGCCGCGTCACCGTATAGCTGAGCCAGTAGTTATGCCGACGCACAAGCTGCTCGTGGAAATGCTTCACCGTGAAGTCGCTGTACTGCTCCCGGAAGAGAGCCTGCATCCGCTCGAGCTCGCGCGCCGGGGCACGCCGAGGCGATACCTTGCCGATCCGCCGATCGCACAGGCCTTCGCTTCCCTCTTCTTCATAGCGATCACACAGCCGGCGAAAATGTCGACCCGACATACCCAAAAGCTCACCCGCTTCCTCCGCGTTCAATCGCCGACGGCGGTATTGCCCAAACGCCTCTTCAAAACGCGTCACAAAAACCTCCCATAGCATCTCGGTCCGCCGCATCGCTGCCTCCCAGAACAGGCAGCGAACAAAGCGGACAACTCACGCGCTACAAAAGGCGGACAAATGACGCGCTACGGACAAGTACCAACCGATGCTCTTTCGCCCGGGCGCGGAGGTGGTGTAGCCTTGATTGCGAACGGTTGGCCCCCTCTGATCTTCGATCCGATCGGCCGGCTGCTTTGCCGCGCGGACCCTCGGTGTCCCGCATTGCCGGGGAGAACAATGATGTACGGCCGAAGTCTGTTGAGTGCGTTCGCGTTGGTGGTGGTGGCGATGTCGAGCGCGGGGGCGCAAAGCGCCGACACCGCGAAGTATCCAGACCTGCACGGCCAATGGAACCGGTTCGTGGTTCCGGGCGTCCGCGGCCAGCCGGCCTACGACCAGACCCAATCGTGGGGACCCGAGCAGCATGCGCCGCTCACGCCCGAATACCAGGCCATCTACCAGGCGAGCCTCAAGGATCAGGCCAACGGCGGCCATGGCAACAACCGCGACCGCGCCCGCTGCGGCCCCTCCGGCATGCCGCTCATGATGGTGGCATTCCGGCCGCTCGAATTCGTCGTCACCCCGCAGACGACCTATGTGCTGGTGGGCGACCAGGACCAGCCGCGGCGCATCTTCACCGACGGACGGGCCTGGCCCGAGGAGATCACGCCGACCTACGGCGGCTACTCGATCGGCCGCTGGATTGATAGCAGCGGCGACGGCCGTTACGACCTGCTTGAGGTCGAGACTCGCGGCTTCCTGGGGCCGCGCGTCTTCGAACTCGTCCGGCCTGCCCCTGCACGTCGACAACGAGTCGATCTTCAAGGAGCGCATCTACCTCGACAAGGCGGATGCGAACCTCCTGCACGACGAGATCACCACCATCGACCACGCCCTGACGCGGCCCTGGACCTCCCACAAGCGCTACGTGCGCGACGCCGATCCGCTGGCCGAATGGTTCGAATCCGTCTGCGTCTTGTCCAACGCGCAGACCTTCATCGGCAAGGAGAATTACTTCTTGAGCGCGGATGGTTTCCTGATGCCGGCGCACAAGGGCCAGGCGCCCCCCGACGCGCGCTATTTCAAGCAGACGGCGAAGTAAGGTGGCGAACGATAGGCCGATGCGGCCTCGGGGGCGCACCAAATTGCGGCCATGCTCGAAGCGGGCCGAGGTGGGCGTGATTTAATTGTAGCCCGCATGGAGCCACGGGTCGGCGCCAAGCGCCGGCCGGTGGCGCAATGCGGGAGCAGCGTTCGCGGATTACGCAAGCGGTGATCTTTTCGAGGAGCCGCAGGAATGAGAATCGACGATTATTACTCTGAGTGCGAGGTCACCAAGCCTGCGGACATTGAAGCAGCCCTGAGCAAGCGCCATGGTGACGGCATCAATTCATTCATGCTTTCTCATGGCGGCGAACGCTATCCCGCAATGAATATCATGGTTACGGGAGAGCTTGCCGTCCTCCACTATCTTCCGAAAGATCGAGACGCTGGTTTCGTATCGGACAGCAGCCCTACGACTCGGGAGAAACAATTACTTTTTTCGTCGGCCCGACTGAAAAGATTTGGGCGCCGAATTACCAGGTAGTTCCGTTTTCAGATGCGCTGAAGGCTGCTCAGGAGTTTGCGATCTCTGCGACACTGCCAAAATGCATTGAGTGGTTTCGCCTTTGAGACCTCTCGCGCCATCGATGAAGTGCTCTGCCCCAACGCCGGGGCGCGAAGTTGAAAGTGGCGCAGAAGAAGTTGAAAGTGGCGCAGAAAATGACCGGTCTGGCGAGGCAAGTTGCGCCACCCGCCATACGGGTTGCGAAATCTCCGCGCTATCGACACATTTTCTGACGCCCTGCGCCTTCAATTTGCCGGAACCGGTTGGTGGAACTTGCATACGCTGTTCGGACGGGGGATTTCAATTTTGAACGAGGATTCCTACCTCTCGCGCTTCCTGGCGAAGTTCGTCGAGATCATAGCGGCCGGCTTGGCCACCGCCATCAGCGCCTATCTCATAGCGCATCTGGGAGGTTCGCTGTCTGCCAGCAGGGTGATGCCTGCCGCCGTTGCGACAGTGCCGGCCGCCCCGGGCAACCTTGATGCCCCCAAGAGCTTGGCCGCCCGGTCGATCGGGCCGGTCACGGCTGCCGCCGACGACCCGCGCCCGGCCTCCCAGTCGGCTACCGAAGCTGCGCCAGCCCAGCCCGCCCGCAAGACGGCGAAGGCGGCCCCATCCGGACCGATGCCGGCTGCCAAGGAAGTCAGGGGCAGCACGGGCGCCGTCCGCGGCGAAAGATCGGCGGAGGCTCTGGCGCGTGCCGCGCTCGCCAATCTCGATGCCGAGCGATCGCCGGCCGACGAATCGCTCCGGCGGGTCGCGAGCGCGAGCAGCTCTGCGCCCACTGTGCCGGTTGAGGTCAGGACACGCCCGGCCGAGGCGCCGACGCGCCAAGCCGAGATGCCGCCGCCTGCCCCAGTCGAGGCCGCGCTGCCGCGAATCACTACCGTCGACCTACCGCCGCCCTCGACCTCCCCGCCGGAAAGCGCAGCGCCTCAGCCGGCGTCTGCGGCGGCAGGCGAGGCCGACGGCCTGTTGTCGGTTCCCAAGCGCATACTCCATCTGCTGCGCCCCGGCACTCAGTCGCTTGCCGGCGAAGCGCCCCGTCCGCCCATGCCGGTTGCGGCTGCGCCGCGCGGATAGAGCAGGATTGCCCGAACCGCCTTGAGGGCGGCCTGCGCGTTTTCCACCCCGATTCGGCAGGCAGGGACAGCGTTCGGCATGCGGCATCCCGCATCCGTGCTGAGTTGCAACGGTTGATGAGGCGAAGCGCCGCTCCCTGGGGGCGGCTTTTTTGCGCACCGAATGTCGTGTCGGGCGAGAGACGTCGACCCCTTCTGCGATTTGGCCCGCATGCGCGGCGAGGAGCAGCGACCGGATCCATGCGAGAACTACGTATGTGACCAATCGGCCACGGTGGAACCGAATTCGCCGCGCTGTGCTAATTGACCTTGTGGCGGTATAGCGGCCATGCGAGCGTTTTTTTCGGCGCACCGCCCATGTCAAATGGGTGTGGCCGGGGGGTAATGGGGGCATGCAAGCAGGCTTGAAGTTGCGTCCGGCAACTGCAACGGGTGTCCGGACTGGCTTGGTGCGGCGGCTCCTGGCGACCAGCTCGCTCGCATCGCTGGTCGCGGCGGGCGCGATGGTGGGTTTTGGCGGAGGTACACCCTCGGTTGCTTTTCCAGCTTGCGTCACGCCTTCCAACGGCCCCTACAGCAATTCGGGAACCATAAATTGCGTTCTCGTCGGCGGCAGCACCATTAGCCCCAGCACGACCTTCTCGGGCGGCATCAGCAATAGCGGCACGATCTCGTCGGGGGTCACCGGAATCTTTGTTGGCGGCGTTTCGATCTTCTCTAGTGGAATCAGCAACAGCGGCACGATCTCGGTCACCGGCAGCGTTGGTCTTGGCGCTATATCGGGCGTCTGCGCCGGTTTTTGCGGCGACGGGTTCGGCATTGGCGTCGAGAGCGTCTCGATCTTTTCGGGCGGCATCAGCAACAGCGGCACGGTCTCTTCGAACATCACCGGGATTCTTGTCGGCAGCATCTCGACCTTCTCCGGCGGGATCAGCAACAGCGGTACGATCTCGGCCATCGGCGGGTTTTCTCCCGGCACTACCTTGGCGGTCGGCGCCAGCATTCCAACCGGTGGTAATGGCATTGAGGTCAACAGCGTCTCGGTCTTCTCCGGCGGCATCAGCAACAGCGGCACGATCTCGGCCTCCGGCATTTCCACCATCACCGACAAGATCGGCTCCGGTAGCGCACAGGCCAACTTCGGCGCGGGCATTTTCGTCAACAATGTCCTGACCTTCTCCGGCGGCATCAGCAACAGCGGCACGATCTCGGCCAGCGGGGCGATCGTGAACCCCGACCGCAACGACACGATCCTGGCCGTCGGAAGCGGCAGCCCTTTGTTGGGCG
The DNA here is from genome assembly GCA_963725185.1 of uncultured Alphaproteobacteria bacterium. Lineage (GTDB taxonomy): Bacteria > Pseudomonadota > Alphaproteobacteria > Rhizobiales > Xanthobacteraceae > VAZQ01. Next base: position 925,465 of record CAVRXO010000003.1, on the reverse strand, counting down.
GCGCGATTGTCGTCCGCAGTGTTTCGAGCTTTTCGGGCGGCATCAGCAATACCGGCTCGATCACCGGCGGCATGGGAATCGTGGTTCAGGGCGCCAGCGCGGTCAGCATCTTCGATTCCGGGGCGATCACCGCCACCGGCATCTCCGTGCCCGGCGATTTCACCATAGGCTCCGCGCCGATTGCGATCGATCTCATCGGCAATAGTCCCGGCAACGTTCTCACCTTGGGACCGGGCTATATGATCGCCGGTCAAGTGCTCGGCCAGGGCAGCGACACGTTCCAGCTTGGCGGCACCGGCAACGGCAGCTTCGATCTCAGCACGGTCGGAACCCAGTATGCCGGCTTCACCACATTCAATGTGGTCAGCGGCGTCTGGACCGTCGGCAATGTTGACGCTCAGACCCAGGCCTGGAACGTCAACGGCGGCACGCTTGCGGGCACCGGCACCTTGCCGGCCCTCAACGTCAACAGCGGCGGCACGCTGGAACCCGGCACCATCGGCGTGCCCGGCACGTTCATGACCATCACCGGCAATCTCGCCTTCCAGTCCGGCGCAATCTATCTGGTCAATATCAGCCCGACCACGGCCTCGCGCGCCAATGTCGGCGGCGCGGTGACGCTCAATGGCGCGGTCCTGGGATTGCTGCTGCCGGGAAGCTACAGCGGCAAGACCACCTACGATATTCTCGATCCTCCGAGCATCAGCGGCAAGTTCACCGGCTTCACCGCCATCAACGAGCCGGGTTTCGGCGGCACCCTCACTTACACGCCGACCGACGTGCTGCTGAACCTGACCGCCAATCTCAGCGGCGGTTTCAACCAGAACCAGCAGAACGTCGCCGCCGGCATCAACAATTTCTTCAACAACGGCGGCACGCTGCCGGCCGACTTCTTTCCGCTCTTCGGGCAGACGGGCAACACCCTGGCCGGCACGCTGTCGCAGCTGGACGGGGAGGTCGCAACCGGCGCCGACAAAGCGGCGTTCCAGCTGATGACGGAGTTCCTCACGCTGATGCTCGATCCGACGCTTGGCGGCGGTACTGGCGGCTCAAGCAGCAGTGCCTTTGCGCCCGAGCAGCAGGCCGAGCTCCCGCCCGATGTCGCGCTCGCCTATGCGAGCGTGCTCAAGGCGCCGCCCAAGCCGGCTGCGCTCGATCAGCGCTGGCGCGCCTGGGGCTCGGGCTTTGGCGGCAGCACCACCAGCAATGGCGATCCAGCCGTCGGCTCGAGCAATATCGCCGCGCGCACCTACGGCTTTGCTGCCGGGATGGATTATCGCTTCACCCCCGACACGCAGGTCGGCTTCGCGCTGGCCGGCGCCGGCACCAATTGGGCCCTGGCGCAGACTCCCGGCACCGGAAGGAGCGACGCCCTCCAGGCCGGCGTCTACGGCAAGACCTATCTCGGCCCCGCCTACCTCGCGGCCTCGCTTGCCTTCACCAACCACTGGATGAACACCAACCGCATCGCGCTCGGCGATCAGATCACCGCCAGCTTCAATGCGCAGAGCTATGGCGCACGGCTCGAGACCGGCTACCGCTACGCGGTCGCTCCGCTGCTCGGCGTCACGCCTTACGCCGCCTTGCAGGCGCAGAGCTTCCATACGCCCAGCTACAGCGAGACCGATCTCGGCGCCGGCGGCTTCGGGCTCACTTACAGCGCCATGAACTCGACCGACGCGCGCAGCGAGCTCGGCCTTCGCACCGACAGCCTGACGGCGCTCAACGGCATGCCGCTGGTTCTGCGCGGCCGGCTTGCCTGGGCGCACGACTGGGTCAGCAATCCGGCGCTCGGCGCGGTGTTCCAGGCGTTGCCCGGCGCGAGCTTTGTCGTCAATGGCGCGCCGCTGCCGCCAAACTCGGCGCTAGCCTCCGCTGCCGCCGAATTGCGCGTCACCGCCAACTGGTCGCTGATGGGCAAGTTCGACGGCGAATTCGCCACCGGATCGCAGACCTATGCGGGAACCGGAACGCTGCGCTATGCGTGGTGAGGCTATAGCTCGGGAACCGCGCCGTCACTGGCCACGCTGACGTGCACCACCGCACTCTCGCCGATCAACCGCGCCTACTGCCCGAGCCGCTTGAGCTCCGCCTGTGCGTCGGTTGATTCGACGAAATCCTTCGGGCACGTGCTGGCGGCGGTCTTGAGCGACTTCGATCGCGGCGGGGCGGTCGGCCCGCAGCAGTTGCCATTCGCCGATGTAGAATTCCGCCTCGCAGCGCTCGTCCGGCTTGGCCGGCGTGGCAAGCGTCGCCTCCGGGGTGCGCTGGCCCAGGAACAGCTCGACCACCGCGTAGGGCCAGTCGGATGGCGTGAGGCGCCGGGCGTTGGCGGCGAGCTCGGCCGCCGCGGTCTGGTCGCCGGCGCGGGTGCGCGCGATGTAGAGCCAGAGCGCCGGATAGGCATCGGCCGGCTTGTCGGCGACGGCGCGCGCCAGGTCGGCGGCCGCGGCGTCATAATGGGCAGCGTAGAAATTGGCGAAACCGCGCGCCCGATAGGTGCCGGCGTTCCCCGGGGTGATGCGGATCGCTTCGCTGAAGTCGGCGATCGCGGCATCGAATTCGCCCTTGGCAGCCTCCACGTCGCCGCGGTTCTGAAAGGCGCCGGCGAATTTGGAGTCGAGCCGGATCGCTTCGTTGAGATCGGCGAGCGCGCCGTCGAGATCGCCCTTGGCCTGATGGGCGTTGCCCCGGGCGGCAAGGTTCTGGGCATCCTTGGGGTCGAGCCTGACGGCCTCGTCGAAGTCGGTCAGGGCGTTATCGAGACTGTCCTTGCGTTGATAGGAGAGGCCGCGGTTGCGAAAGGCCGCCGCATAGGTGGGATCGAGGCGGATGGCCTGGTCGAAATCGGCGAGGGCGTGGTCGAGGTCGTCCTTTCGGCCATAGGCGGTGCCGCGGTTGTTGAAGGCGGCCGCGGATCTTGGATCCAGCAATATGCCCTCGCTGTAGTCCGCGACCGCCCGGTTGAGATCGCCTTTGAGCAGGGAGGCATCGCCGTGGTTGATGAAGGCCGGCGCAAACCCCGGGTTCACCTTGATGGCCTCGTTATAGTCGGCGAGGGCATGATCGAGGTTGCCCTTCATCTGATAGGCCTTGCCGCGATTGTTGAAGGCCTGCACGAAGTTGAAATCGAACCGGATCGCCTCGCCGTAGTCCGCGATCGCGGCATCGAGGTCGCCCTGAGTTTGATGAGCCTTGCCGCGGTTGTTGAAAGCCGGCGCATAGGTCGGATGCAGCCTGATCGCCTCGTCGTAGTCCGCGATGGCGTGGTCCAGGTCGTGCATCTCCTGATAGGCGGTGCCGCGGTTGTTGTACGATATTGCGAGATCGGTTCGCGTCATGGTCCCGGATTCGATCAGCGCGCTGCAGCCTTTGATCTGGACATCGGGCGCCACGGCGCGCGCCCGGTTCTCGCATTGGTCCCTGTCCTGCCGGCTCGCGTCCCGCGATGAGCTGTCCGGCGATCGTTGCGCGTCGGCGAGGCCGGCCGCGAACCCGTTGACGGCGGCAAGAATTCCGACCGCGATTATCCGGTTGGACGCCCTGCGCAGGCCAGCAATCATGACGGGAACCTCATCGGAGTTGTGCCGCGCCCCATCGCCAGCATATCACGGCGGAAAGAACCGCGAGAAGGGCGCTCCGGCCGCTGCGCACAGGTTGAGAGGGCGCATCACGCCGCCGTATCGGCCAGCAGCCCCAGGGCTGCGAGCGCGCCCTTCATGGTGCCGAGCTCGGCGTCGAGAAAATCCCGCGTCGCGGCGGCGCCCAGATAGGTGTCGACCCAGTGGTGGCGGGCGAGCTCGGCGCGCCAGGAATCGCTGCGCACCGCGGCCGCAAGCGTATTCTCCCAGAAGGCGATTTGCGGCGCCGTCATGCCGCTCGTCCCGATGACGCCGCGCCAGGTGCCGACCACGCAGTCGATGCCCAGCTCGCCCCAGGTCGGGACCTGCGCAAACGGTGCGGACATGCGCGCCGGCGCGCTGACCGCGATGGCGCGGAGTGTCCCGGCGTCGAGCTCAGGGACCGCGCTGGTCGCCGTGATGACGGCGAGGTCGGCATGGCCTTCGACCACATGGGCGACCGCATAACGCGCCGAATCGAAGACCTCGCTCCGCAATGCACGAACGTCGCCGTCGGCCTGCCTGGTGATCTTGGCGAACGCCATGTGGTTCATGTTGCCGATCGCGGTCGCGAACGCGATGCGGATGCCGCCCGGATCGTTGCCGAGCTGGGTCAGCAGCTGCTGGGCGGTCTGCAGCGTGGCATCGGGGCGAACCACAAAAACGAGATATTCCGTATAGAGATTGGCAAGCGGCGTCAGGGCGGCAAAATCGAGCGTGCTCTCGCCCAGGAGCCGGTTGGTGATGATGGTGGGAGAGTTGATCGCCAGGATGTGAGGATCGCGCGGATGTTGCGCCAGATAGTCCCAGGCATTGCCGCCGCCGCGGCCCGGGATGTTGGTCAGGTTGATCGGCACCCCGAGGCGGTCCCTGATGAGATCGATCAGCACGCGCGCCGGCCGATCCTGCCCGCCTCCGGCCGGCGTGCCGGCGACGAGCTCGATGTCGCGCTGCGGGTGCCACGCGCCGGCTTGCGCTGCCTCACCCATTCGGCTTGCCCCCGTTCCCATGTTGTTCGGCGCGCCCGGATCTGCGCATTTACGGTGATCGCGCTCACGACCCGGGATGATCGCAGCGCGGTATAATGACAAATCTTGGGATGAGCCAGGGAGGGGAATGTGGAAATCAGCCTTGCGGGCCGCTCAGCGGTGGTGACCGGCGGGAGCAAGGGGGTCGGGCTCGCGGTCGCGAGCAGGTTTGCGGCATCCGGCGCCGATGTGGCCATTGTGGCGCGCGGGCCAGAGGGCCTCGACCTCGCCATCAAGACCATCGGAGCGACGGCGCGCGGGCGCGTGATCGCCGTGCAAGGTGACGTTGCGGCCGTTGCCGACGTCCGGCGCGCCTATGACGAGAGCATGGCGGCCTTCGGCAAGATCGACATCCTGGTGAACAATGCCGGCGTGTCCCGCAATGCCCCGTTCGAGGAGATCAGCGACGAGATTTGGCGGGAGGACTTCGACCAGAAGCTGTTCGCCGCCATCCGGCTTACCCGGTTGGTGTGGCCGCAGCTCAAGGAGCGGCGCTGGGGCCGCGTCATCAACACCCTCAATATCGGCGCCAAGGCCCCGCGCCCCGGCAGCGGTCCCACCTCGGTGACCCGCGCCGCCGGCATGGCGCTGACCAAGGTGCTGGCCAATGAGGGCGGGCCATTCAACGTGCTGGTCAATGCCTTGCTGATCGGGTTCATCGAGGCTGACCAGCACGTCCGCGCCGCCGCGCGGACCGGCGTCGGCCTGCAGGACTACATGGCGGGCCGTAGCAAGGAGATTCCGCTCGGCCGTCCCGGGCGCGCCGAGGAATTCGCCAACTTGGCCTGTTTCCTCGCGTCCGACGCGGGCTCCTACATCACCGGCGCGGCCATCAATGTGGACGGCGGCCTTTCGCGCGTGGTGTGACTGCGACGCTTTGGGGCTACGGGCTTTGCGAATGCGCAGCCACCACGTCCACGATGGAAAATCCGCGCGCTTTGAGCGCGCGCAGGAAGGGCGGCAGCATGGCGGCGGTCTGGGCCTTGGTATCGTGAAAAAGCACGATTCCTCCGAGGCTTGCCTCGACGCGCTCGAGAATGAGACGAAGCTCCTGGTCGGGCGACATCGGGTTCGAGTCGCTGGCCCACAAGTCGGCGCCGAACACCGCCATGCGGCGCTGCTCCAGCCAATCCAGGAGCGGCGGGGTCGAGGCGAAGTAGGGAAAGCGGAAGAACGGCGCCGGCATGCGCCCGGCTTGGCCGTCGAGCGCGGAATTGACCGCCGCGATTCCTCGATCGATGTCGGCCTGCGCCGAAGCGATCGGCATGCGGTCGAGCCTCGGATGCGAGAAGCTGTGATAGGCGACGGTATGACCTTCGGCGAGTTCGCGCCGCGCGAGCGCCGGGCGGGCAAGCGCGTTGCGGCCGATCAAGAAGAAGGTGGCGCGCACGCATTCGGCCTGCAGCGCATCCAGGATGCGTTCCGTGGTGCCGGGCCATGGCCCGTCGTCGAAGCTGAGCACCACTTCCATGGGCGCCAGTGGCAGGGTCTGCGGGAATTGCTTGCGGCCCACGCGCGGCGTGGTCGCGGTATCTACCTCGAGCACGCGCGCGGTGCCGAGCGCATCGTCATTGCCGGGGCAGGGCGGGGCCGCATGCGCGGCGGTGGCCATCGCTGCGGCGAAAAGGGCGCTCGAAACTGCGCCCCATGATTTGAGGGTGAGGAACATCCCGCAAGCATTAGCGCAGGATCGCCGCGAAGGCGAACCCTCATGACGATCGGCAGCGCGCCCTACGGCAGCTTGGCGTAGGCCTCCATGCCTTTCGCCACGATGGTGGATGCGACGGCGGGGGAGGCGAGAAACTTCTCCAGCGCAAGCGCGCCATCATGCTCATGGGTGTCCTTGACCACCCCCGCGACCATGAGGAACTTGATCCCCGGAATGTCGGGCAATGGTTCCAAGAGCTCGACGCCCTTCAATGTGTTGAAGTTGCGCCGTTGCGCGACGCCGATTTGCGCCCCGCCCGAGGCGACGAGCTGGGCCGCGGCGTCGCCGCCCTGGGTCAGCTTGATCTTCGGCTTGAGCTGGTCGGCGATGCCCATGCGCAAGATGAGGCCGGCGAAATAGGTCCCGTCCTGCGCGCCCCCGCTCGGATCCGGATAGGCGATGCTGTCCGCCGCCAGGAGCGCGCGCTTGAAGGCCTCGGGCGAGCTGATGTCGGGCTTGGGCGCGCCGGAGCGCACTCCCACGCCAAGCGGGGAGCGCGCGATGTCCACGAGCGTGCCGGCTTCGACGCGACCTTGCTTGAGCAGGTCATCGAGCACGTATCTCTCATTGATAGTCAGATCGGCGGCTTCGCCCGACTCGATGCGGGATTTCATCTTGGGCGTGGAGCCGTATTCGATCACCAGCTTGTAGCCGGTCGCCTCTTCGAAGTCGGGCGTGAGCGCACCCAGGATCGATTGCATGTTGCCGGTGCTCAGCACCTTGAGCTCGGCGGCGCCGGCCTGGCCAGCCGGCAGGGCCAAACCCAGCAGCAGCGCCATAGCGCCCACGTTCGGTCGTTTCATCGTTTCCCCCTTGGTCGGAAAGCAGCGGCTTGACGCTTGTTCTCTTAGCCGACGCCTCGTCCAATAGTAAGCCCCGTGCCGGCCAGACGCCACTCGTCTCCGCGACAAGCTCTCGTGCCGCGGAAGCCGTATCGGCCTTGATCCGGCGGCCGAGGAAAGCCGCTGGCGCGCCAACTTAATATCACGACGACGCACCCGACGCATTGATGTCGGTCCGTGCGAACGACACTCAAAACCGTCAGGACATGGCGATTTCCGTTGACACTTGCTCTCGAATCAGACCATTCGTGAAATTGAAACTCACGAAGTGTGCCCGGGCGGGAAACCGCGCCGGGCTTTTTCGTTCTGAACCGCCATGGGCGGGTACCCCGGCTCGCTGGCGCGTCGCACGCGGCGCCGCTTACCGCAAACCAAACGCCCGTATATCCTGAACTTGGAACGCACGGCGGCGTGGTTGTGGGAAAACGAAAGGTGCCTTCGTGGGAGGCACACGAATTCCGCCGACGCAGGTGACTATAATAAGAAAGCCACGACTATGAGCTTGGATAACACTGAAGTTGTGGATGCTGTCGGTACGGAAAAGGACAGCGGCACGGTCGTTCTCACCATTTTCGATGCGTGGGACTGGGATGACCAAAGGCGTCATCTATTGGCATTGCAAGCTAAGCTTAACGCTTATTTCGGCTTCGTTGAATCAGGTCAAATCTATGAGGATTATCCGACGGCAGCCGGAAAGAGATTGCGGATTGATGTCATAAGCCGGTACCCGATGCCTGACGCAGCAGTTACCTTCCGGGACGAGGCGGCAGACGTTGCTTCTCGACTGGATATCACGATCACCTACCGGACCTATTGATGGGGTCCTTACACAGCTAAAAAGCTCATCGCTTCCATTGACACGAGTTGTCGAATCAGACTATTCGTGAAATTGAAACTCACGAAATGTGCCTGGGCGGGGAACCGCGTCGGGCTTTTGTGGTTTTGGCGACCCGGTGGGTAGCGCCGCCCCTGCCGCTCCATGCGCACGCTGTTGGCGAGGGCGTGTAACAGCAAGGAGATCTTGAATTTGCAAGTCAGATCGCCGTCCAACTGCCGAGCGGTGCCCGGGTTCGACTTGACTTTGTGACGCGAAATCGCGTGACTGGAGAAATAAGATGCATAGAATGCAAGAGTTCGGCCACTGCTCCGGTCACCTCGGATCAGGCCGTCGCGTTCAGCGAAATGGAGCAGCAAAAGGCAATCATTGTGGGCAAGGGCAAGCCCGGATTCCCGGGCGGCATGGAAATTCCGCAAACACGAGTGGAAATCAAGCGACCCAGGAATTGACATCATGACTGTCGAGGACATCGATAAGATCGACTTCGTGACCGGAGAAGCAAGAACAGGCGATATGATTCTCACCATCAGTGATCATCTCGATTGGGATGAGAACGAGGGCGAACATCTCGTTGTGCTGCAGAAAAAATTGAATACGTACTTGGAATTTATCGAAAGTGGGCAGATTTACGCGAAGATTCCTCAGGCAGTGGGGCGAAAGATCATCATCCAAGTGATGGGAAAATATCCATTGAGTGAGGAGGCCGGCAAGTTCTATCGCTTGGCCGGCAAGGCTATTGAGAGCCATGGGTATTCCTTGCGTTTCAGTCAGCTAGGCTCTACGCCGAATAACGCGAGTTGATGCTTTGATGCGATGGTTAGCTTGACGCAGACTCCCACAAAATCATCTTAATGCGTGAAATTAATTTCCCTACCAAGGTAGAGATCTTGTGGCCTTGACACCAATGTCTATTGAGCAAACCGATAAAATCGATTTCCTAACCATTGAACATAAAACCGGTGACGTTCTTCTTACGATCAGCGATCACCTCAACTGGGATGAAGACGAGGGAGAGCATCTCCTGATGCTTCAGGCCAAATTGAACAGCTATTTGGCTTTTGTCGAAGGTGGACAAATGTATAGGCAAATTCCGGAGACGCGAGGACGGCGCGTGGTGATCAATCTCGTCGGGAAATTTCCGCTGAGCGAAGAAGCGACAAATTTCTTCGGGCTTGCCAGCGAGGCGATACACAAAGCTGGTTTCTCCCTGCAGTTCAAGCACAGAATCTCCAACTAAGGTGATCAATGGGCGCGTAGCCCATCGTCGTCGTCATTTCCATTGACACGAGATATCGAATCAGGTATTCGTGAAATTGAAACTCACGAAGTGTGCCCGGGCGGGAGACCGCGCCGGGCTTTTTCATTTTGACGGCTGTGGCGTCCGTTCGGCGGCTCGGGCGTCCTAGCGAATCCTCCAATTCACTTCGCCGTTGAAATCCAGCCGGTGGGTCGGGCGCAAGGAAGCGCCTGACACTCCCCTTTGTCGAGGCTCCTCACCGATGCCCAAAATGCCGACGTCCGAGCTCAAGGCCATGCTCACGGCCGAGAAGCTGGACGCGCTCGCCGCCATGCGCGCGTCCAAGCTTTCGGCCGAGCGTGCCCATGCCATGGACTATTACAACGGCGACATGAGCCGCGACATGCCGGCACAGGACGGCCGCTCGCGCGCCGTCTCGACCGATGTCGCCGACACGATCGACGGCTTGATGCCCTCGCTGATGGAGGTCTTCGCCGGCTCCGACGACGTGGTTCGCTTCGAGGCCTTCGGGCCGGAGGACGTGGCGGCCGCCGAGCAGGAGACCGACTACGTGAACCACGTGTTCATGCAGCAGAATCCGGGCTTCCTGATCCTCTATTCGTTCATCAAGGATGCGCTGCTGTCCAAAGTCGGCATCGTCAAGGTGTGGTGGGAGGAACGCGAGGAGGAATGCCGCGAGACCTACTTGGATCAGCCCGACGATGCGTTCGCGCTGCTGGTCGCCAATCCGGACATCGAGATCGTCGCGCACAGCATGCATCCCGACCCGAACTACCGCCCGGTCGTGGCGCCGCTTCAGCCGCCGGTCGGCGTGCCGATCGCGCAGCCGGACCAGAGCGACCCGGGCCCGGCGGGCGCGGTCGTTCCCGCCGCGCCCGCGCCCGCGCCTGTTGCCCCGGCCGAGCCGGACGACAATGCGCTGGTTCCCATGCTCCACGACGTGACGGTGGTCACGCGCAAGACCGTGGCGCAGGCGCGCGTCGAGGATGTTCCGCCCGAGGAGTTCGGCATCTCGCGCTTTGCCCGCTCGCTCCGTGACTGCGGCTACTGCTTCCATGAGGTCATCAGGCGCGCGGAGGATCTGATCGCGGACGGCTACGATCGCGATGAGATCAAGGCGATCCCCAGCTACACGATGCTGACCAACCCCGAGGAATTGGCCCGCGACACGGTCGACGAGCATCTTTCGGCCGGCGGCGACGAAGGCATCAACGAGGTCAACCGCCAGGTCAAGATCACCGAGCACTACGTGCGGATGGACTATGAGGGCAACAACAAGCCGGCGCTCTATCGGGTGACCACCGGCGGCGACCAGGGCGAGGTGCTCACCCGCGACGGCGAGCCCGAGATCGTGCGCGTCGACATGCCGCCGTTCGCCGCCATGACGCCGGTGATCGTCACCCACCGCTTCTTCGGCCGCTCCATCGCCGACCTGGTGATGGACATCCAGCGCATCAAGACCGCGCTCTTGCGCTCGATTCTCGACAACGCCTATCTGGCGGTCAATCCGCGGGTGGAAGTCTCGGAGGCGCATGCCACCGAGACCACGCTCGACGATCTCCTGGTCTCGCGGCCCGGCGGCATCGTGCGCACCAAGATGCCGGGCGGCGTCAACTGGCAGACCGTGCCGGCGATCGCCGGCGAGATCTTCCCGGTGCTGGAGTACGCCGATGCGACGCGCGAGTGGCGCACCGGCGTCAATCGCCAGGCGCAGGGCCTCGACGCCAATGCGCTGCAGAACACCAGCGCCACGGCGGCCATGCAGGTCTACAACGCCTCGCAGGCGCGCATGAAGCTGATCGCGCGGATCTTCGCCGAGACCGGCATCCGCGATCTGTTCTCGCTGCTGCACGCGGTGATCCGCAAGAACGGCTCGCAGGCCGCCACCGTGCGGCTGCGCAACCAATGGGTCACCGTCGACCCGCGCGACTGGAAGGAGCGCAACGACCTCACCATCAATGTGGGCCTGGGCACCGGCGGCAAGTCGGAGCGGCTCGCCCATGTGATGGCGGTGATCAATCTGCAGAAGGACGCGCTCGCCGGCGGCCTGAGCAACCTGGTGAGCGTCCAGAACCTCTACAATTCCGCGGCCGAGGTGGTGAAGTTGGTCGATCTCAAGAACGTGGACCAGTTCTTCACCGATCCGAAGACGCAAAGCCCGCCGCAGCCGCGGCCCGATCCCAAGCTGATGCAGATCCAGACCCAGGCGCAGCTCGATCAACAGCAGGTGCAGGGCCAATTGGCCATGCAGGACCGCAAGGCGCAGCGCGACGCCGCGCTGGCGCAACAGCGCTTCGAGCTCGACAAGCAGATGGCGCTGCTGCAGCACGAGCTCGCGATCCGCGACCAGCAGTTCCGCCACGCCCACCAGGCCGTTGCGGCCGCGACCACCGGGGCGGGAGCGGATGGAGCCGCCGGCGGGGCAGGGGGCACGAACGCGAACCTTGCCCCGCTGGTCGCCTATCTGGCCAGCATGATGCAACAGATGAACGCGCCCAAGCGCGTGGTGCGCGACGCGCAAGGCCGGGTGGCCGGGGTCGAGCCGGTGCCGGTGCCGTCGATGGCCGGCGCGCCCCCACCAAGCCCGGCCGACCGCGAACCGTTCGCACCATAACCCACCCACCATCCGCAAGAGGACTGCATGGCGAGCTTCAACAAGTTCAACGCCTTCGTGGCCGATGTCGCCAACAAGGTGCACAACCTTGGCGCCGACACGCTCAAGATCATGCTGAGCAATACGGCGCCCGCCGCCGGCAACGCGGTCAAGACCGACATCACCGAGATCGCCGCCGGCAACGGCTACGCGGCCGGCGGGACCGCCGTCACCATCACCGCCTCGAGCCAATCGGGCGGGACCTACAAGCTCGTCGGCAACAACGTGACCTTCACGGCCTCCGGCGGCACGATCGCGACCTTTCGCTACGCCGTCATCTACAATTCGACGGCGGCGAGCGGCAACCTGATCGGCTGGTGGGATTATGGAACGACCGTCTCGGTGACCAACGGCAACTCGTTCCAAGTCCAGCTCGACCAGACCAACGGCATTTTGCAATTGGCTTGAGCTCGTAGCGCAGGACGCATCGATGCCGACCGCCCTCAAGAATCTCGCCCGAATGACCACCGCCACCACCGGTACCGGCACCATGACGCTCGGCGCCGCCGTGAGCGGCTTTCTCTCGTTCGCCGGCGCCGGCATCCCGGACGGTGCACAGGTGTCCTACGGCATCAACGACGGCAGCAACGGCGAGGCCGGACGCGGCCGCTACACGGCCTCAGGGACGACGCTGTCGCGCGACATCATCTACGAATTGACCAACGGCGGGGCCGCGATCAACCTGTCGGGATCGGCGCAGGTGTTCGTCACCGCCTTGGCCGAGGACTTTCTCGAAAGCGCATTGCTGGCGCATGCGCGGCTTGGAGGGATTTGATCCATGTCATTTGCTCAGAATTCGGTCGCGACGCTGATCAGGCAGCCGCAGAACGGCAAGGTGCAGATCGCCAACGCGGATGCGCAGGCCCAGAAGACCGTCTATACCGCCGGCGGCAACGGCTCGAAGGTCTCCTCGCTGATCGCGACCTCCTCGGACACCTCCGCGCGCGACGTCCAGGTCAGCATCACCAACGGCGGCACCTCCTATCCGCTCGGCACCGTCTCGGTGGTGGCGGGCGCCGGCAACGCCTCCGGCACCAGCTCGGTCAATCTGCTCGATCCGACCAAGCTCCTCGGGCTCGCCTATGACAGCGACGGCAACCCGTTCATTCATCTGATCAGCGGCGACACGCTGACGGTCTCGGCGCTCGCCACCGTCACCTCGGGCAAGCTCATCACGGTGACGGCCGCCACGGTCGGGGACTTCTGATGTTTCTCAATGCGGGCTCGCGCCTCACCGGTGGCGTCGCCTCGCGGCGCGCGTTTCCGGCCGGAACGCAGCTTGCGTTCATCAATGCGGTGGCGCCGGTCGGGTGGGTGCGGGTGTCGACCTATGACGACGCGGCGCTGCGGATCGTCGGGAGCTCCACGCCTGGAAACGGCGGAACAAACGGCTTTTCAACCGTGATGGCGCAGACGACGGTGGGTAATCACTCGTTGTCTACGGCGGAATTGGCCGTTCACGCCCACCCCATGGAGTACGTCAGCAATATTTCAACAACGACGGGTTCTTACCATTACCCGAATATGGCGGGTTCTGGATCAACTGTGAATACTGACGGAGCCGGCAGCGGGGCTGCTCACAATCATACGATCACTATGAGCATGAAGTATGTGGACGCCTTGATCGCTAAGAAGAGCTGAAGGAGAACCGCAGTGCGCCTGACTATTGTGCGAGATGATAACGTGGTGATTGTGGATGGCGTGGCTATGACCATCGATTGCTCGGCCGTAGCTGACATTGAGACCCCGGGAGCCCCGGTGCACGCGGTCCAGTGGAACGGCGCGCGCGGCGAGATTGAGTTCACGCGTGACCCTCATGCAGGCAACACCGCACCAGTCACACCGAATCGGGTGATCGGTGATATCGACCAGTTTTCCCCTGTCATCGCCGCATGGACCAACGCCAAGGCGGTGGCGGATGCGCGGCGTACAGCCGCCGTGGCCGCAACACCGGTGGTGAAGCCGTGAACATACAGGCTGTGCCACAGGAATCTCGCCAGTTCGCGCTCGGCGCAGCCGGCGGGGTTTATCTGCGGCAACACCATCTTATCAAGGCCGGGGACTTTCACCGCGGGCATAAGCACCACTTCAATCACGTGACGCTGGTGCAGCGGGGCGCCGTGCTGTGCGAGGCCGACGGCCGGCCTTCGTTGCGGCTTGCGGCGCCGGTCTGGATCGTCATCGACAAGGACAAGATGCACAAGTTCACGGCGCTCGAGGACGACACGCTTTATTTCTGCATCTTTGCGCTACGCGATTCCGCAGGCGCGGTCACCGATCAATATTCAGGCGACGATGCGCCCTATGACGGAATCGTCGAAGAGCATTGCGTCGGCTGCCCCGGCTGTGGAGCAGCCGGAGGACACGATCCTGCGTCTGCCGCGTGCGGCAACCCGCTCCCCATGAAGGAATAGGCAAGTGGATCAGCGCCCGCCCGGCCCGAAGGACCTCGACTGCCCATTCTGGCGCAAGTCGATGGCGAAGGTCTGTCACCGCTGCCCGCTGTGGACGCGCCTGCAGATGCAGCATCCGCAGTCGGGCGAGCGGCTCGACAAATGGGATTGCGCCGTCGCCTGGGCGGTCGTGGTCGGCGTCGAGACCGGGCACCGGACCAATCAGCTCGCCGCGGTGGTCGAGGATGCGCGCAACACCGTTGCGGGCGCGATGGATGATGTGGCCGCCGCGGCGCGGCTTTGCTCCGCGTCCGGCGCGGGATCGCCGGGTGGCGTCCCCGGGGCGAAGCGCCCGGGGATGATCGAGGGATAGATGCTGGGCTTCAATGCGCTCGGCCGGCTCGCGCTTGCGGAAGCGGCGGACCCGGCGGCAAATACGACCGTTCTGGTCGCCGCGGCGGGCTCGTTCACTCTCGCCGGCGAGGCCGCGACCTCCCAAATTCGGGAGGTCGCGGCGTTCGGCGGCTTCGTCCTTACCGGCGAGGCCGCCTCATTCCAGACACGGCTAACGGCTGCGTCCGCCGGTTTCGCACTCACCGGCGAGACCGCGACCTTCCAGGCACAGTTCGTGGCCGCGCAAGGGTCGTTTGCGCTCACCGCGGGGGCCGCGAGCCTCCAGACGCAGCTTCCGGCGGCGTGCGGCAGCTTCGGCGAGACCGGCTATGCGGCCACGTTTGAACGGTTCCTGGCCGCTTCGTTCGGCACTTTCACGTTCTCAGGGTATTCGACCGTCGATCTCGAGACCGAGATCGCCGGCTGCGGGCGCTTCGTTTTCACCGGCGGTCCGTACACCAATCTCAGCTACGACCTCCTGGGTGGCGGCGGCACGATCATCGCGGGCACGTTCTCGCGCGGCAGATGGCGGGCGCTGCAAGAGCAGATCGCGGCCGAAGAGGCGGCCGAGCGCAAGGCGATCGCGGCGACCAAGCGCCGCCGGCGCGAGCAGGCACAAGCCGCCGCCCGCGCCGAGCGGGAACGTGCAGCGGCCGCCCGCGCCCGGACGGAAGCGGCCAATGCGGCAGCCGCGAGCGCGCGTGCGCTTGCCGATGCGCTGGCAGCGGCGGACGGCGCGCGGCGAACGCAGGATCTGATCCGCCGCGCCGCAGCGCTGCACGCGCTGGCGGCCGCGGCCCAGGCCGCGGCGCGCGCCCAGGCGCAGGACGACGAAGACGCCCTCGCGCTGCTGCTGGCGGCGTGATGTGAGGGGCGAATGGCGAGTAGCGAGTAGCGAGTAGCGAAACAAAGTTACGTTGCCTGCCGGATTCCCAACTGATGACTTGCCGACTCTTCCCTATTCGCCGTTCGCCATTCGCTATTCGCTCCTTCAACCAAATTCATCCATCCAACAATCAAAGGATATCCGAATGAACAAGCCTGTCTTCAAGACCGGCCGGCAGGCGATCGAGGCGCTGCCGGCCGCGCTGCGGGTGGGTCCGTTCGACTTCCGCATCGACAAGCTCTCCGCCCAGCGCGCCATGGGCAAGGACTGCTTCGGCGAGTTCTCGTCCTGCGAGGGCCATCTGGCGCTGCAGCTCGACATGCCGTCGGCGGTCAAGGCCGCCGATACCATGCTGCATGAGGCAGGCCACGCCATCTATGCGACCTATGCGCTCAACGAGGAGGACAAGGAGGAGCGCATCGTCGGCGCGTTCGCGACCGCCTGGGCGCAGGTGTTCCGCGACAATCCGTGGCTGCTCGAATGGCTGCGCAGAGCGCTGCCATGACCGCCGCCGAATCGATCCCGGGCGCGGGCGAGCACAAGCTCAACGCCGATCTGGCCCGGCGCGCGCGGGCCGAGGCGCTCTTGCAGGATGAGCTCCTGCAAGAAGCCTTTGTCCGCCTCGAGGAACGCTACATCGAGGAATGGCGCGTGAGCCAGTTCCGCGACACCGACGCGCGCGAGCGGTTGTGGCAGGCGGTCAACATCCTGCGCAAGGTCAAGGATCACTTGGCCAAGATCGTGCGTGACGGCAAGCTTGCCCAGCGCGAGATCGAGCAGCTCGCCGAGAAGCGCAAGCGCTTCGGCATTGTTTGAAACTCACCAAGAGGACCATCATGGACGTGAACAGCAACGACGCCGCCCTCCCTGGCGGCGCGCCGAACGACATCGTGCAGATTCCGGCGCCCGCCGCGGAGGCGATCTCGACCCGCGATGCCGCCCGCTCGCTGGCGAGCTTCCGCCTCAGGCAGCGCGACGGCGACCACCCATTCAAGCAAACGCAGGACCAAAGCCCGGCCGTGCATGCCGAGGCCGCGGCGCCTGCCGATGAATCCGCGCAAGCTTCGGCAAGGCCGGACCTGTCCGCCCAAGCTCAAGCCCAGGCCGACGCCGCCCCTCCGGCCCAACCGGAAGCACCCGGCGAACCGACCGAGAGTGCCGAACCGCCTGCTCAGCAGGCGCCCATCGAGCCACCGCGGTCTTGGACCAAAGAGGCACGCGAACGGTTCGCGTCCTTGCCCCGCGAGACGCAGGAATACCTGGCGGCCCGCGAACAGGACCGCGACCGCGAAGTGCGCCGCACCCAGAACGAAGCCGCCGAGCAGCGCAAAGCCCTGGAGGCCGAGCGCGCGAAGGCGGAACAGGCGAGGGCGCAGTACGAGACGGCGTTGCCGAACATGCTGGCGACGCTGCAGCAGCAACAGGCGGCCGAGTTCTCCGACATCAAGTCGATCGTGGATGTGGAGCGGCTCGCCCGCGAGGACTGGCCGCGTTACGTGCTGTGGGATGCGACGCAGAAGCGCATCGCCCCGGCCCAGCAGGACCTGGCGGGCGCGGCGCAGCGCAATGCTCAGGAACACCGGATCAGGCTCGATGATTTCGTCAAGCGCGAGCAAAGCCTGCTGGTCGAGAAGGTTCCCGAGATCGCTGATCCGGCAAACCGGTCCAAGCTGGAGCACGCGGCGCTCGGCATGTTGCGCGACCTTGGCTTCTCCGATCCGGAGCTGAACGCGCTCTTTCACGGGCGCGCCGACTTGAGCCTGCACGACCATCGTCTGCAGATGCTCATCCGCGACGGCGTCCGCTTCCGCGACGCGCAGAAAGCCGCCAAGGAAGCCAGCACCAAGCCTGTTCCGCCGGTTCAGCGGCCCGGCGTCACGCAGCCCAGGGGCGCTGCGCAAGACGCCGTCGTGCAGAACCTCACCAAGCGACTCGACCAAACCGGCACCCTCAAGGACGCCGCCCGGCTTCTCGCCGAGCGCCGCAAGGCTGCCAGATAAGGAGCCATCATGGCACTTCCTACCAATACCTTCGCGACCTATGAAGCCATCGGCAATCGCGAGGACCTCAGCGACGTGATCTACCGAATCGATCCCACCGAGACGCCGTTCATGAGCGGCATCGAGAAGGAGAAAGCCTCGGCCGTCAATCACGAATGGCAAACCCAGGCGCTGGCGGCGGTGAACACCGGCAATGCGCAGCTCGAAGGCGACGACGCCACCGCGGATGCCACCACCTCGACCATTCGGCTGGGCAATATCTGCCAGATCTCGCGCAAGACGCCGCGGGTGACCGGCACCCAGCGCGCGGTCGAGCATGCCGGCCGCGACGACGAGATGGCCTATCAGGAAATGCTCAAGGGCCTCGAGCTCAAGCGCGACATGGAGTCGATCCTGGTCGGCACCAATCAGGCCAAGACCTCGGGCAACGACAGTACCGCCCGCACCACCGCCTCGGTCCTGTCCTGGATCAAGACCAATACCAGCAAGGGCTCCGGCGGCGCCGATCCTGCCGCCGCGCTCGGCGCCAATACCCGCACCGACGGGACGCAGCGCCTGTTCACGGAAGGAAACCTCAAGAGCGTGCTGCAATCGATCTGGACCTCGGGCGGCAAGCCCGACGTGATCATGACCGGCGGCTTCAACAAGCAGGTGTTCTCGACCTTCACCGGCCGCGCCACGCCGACCGAGGACACCAAGGCCAAGAAGATCGTGGCCGCGGTCGATGCCTACGAGTTCGGACTTCGGAACGCTGCGCATCGCGCCCAACCGCTTCATGCGGTCGCGCGACGTGCTCGCGCTCCAGATGGACATGTGGGCGGTCGCCTATCTCAACGGTCGGCGCTTCGTGTCCTTCCCGCTCGCCAAGACCGGCGATTCCGATTGGAAGGAGATCCTGTCCGAATACACCCTGGTGGCCCGCAACGAGAAGGCCTCCGGCGGCGTGTTCGACAATACGACGTCGTGAAGTGGCCAATAGCGAGTAGCGAATGGGGAATAGGAAGGCGAAGAGGGGTGGCTCCTGCCGCTACTCGCCATCCGCCATTCGTTATTCGCCCGTCCCACCGGGGCGCCGATCATGGCGCCCCTCACACCCCGAAAGGATTGCCCTCATGTCGCTTCCCAATGTGCGCCCCGTCAATGAATGGAGCGCCGACACTTATTGTGCCAGCATCGCCTCCTCGCCGGCGGCCGTCAGCGTGGTCGCGCCCGTCAAGGGCAGAATTGTGCGAACCTTCGCCGTCGCCAACGGCACCACGACCGGCACCATCGCGATCGCGGTGACCACGACCGGCACCGCGTCCGACATCGGCACCGGCGCGCTGAGCATCGCGGCCGGCGCCGGCGGCGTCGCGGCCGAGGATTTCCCGACCAACGCGGCCGGCAACGCGCTCGTCAGCGAAGGCGACGTGATCACGTTCACGCCGTCGGGGGGCACCGGATCGGGCATCAGCGGCTATTTCTGCGTCGTCATCCGCGAGACGCAGTGATGCAGATCTGGAACCTCCCGCAGAGCTTCACGCGGCCGAACAACACCACCGCGTATGCGTCGGGCCAACTGGTCGCCAACTCGGTGACCGCCGGCGCGGTCGTGCCGATGGCCTTCACGGTCGGCGGCAACTCGATGCCGGGCCAGTTCCGGCTGTCGCGCATCCGCCTGTTCAAGTCCGGGACATCGAGCACCAATGCACAGTTCCGCCTGCACCTCTACTCGGAGTCCCCGAGCGTGGCGAACGGCGACGGCGGCACCTGGTCGACCAGCGGCGCTGCCTCCTATCTGGGCTCGATCGATGTCGGCAGCATGAAGGCCTTCACCGACGGGTGTGCCGACGTCGGCGACGACGCCGCCGGGTCCGAGCATTGGATCCGTTTGGACGGCGGCGCCACCTACTACGGCCTGCTTGAGGCGCGTGCCGCCTACACGCCCATCGCCAACGAGCAGTTCACGGTCACGCCCGAGACCGTCGAGGAATGGTGATGAGCGGCACTCCCGTCATCACGCAGCTCAGGCTGACGGACGGCAATCTTGCCGTCCGTCACTACCAGGACGTCGAGGACATCATCGAGGGCAACAAGCGGCTGCAGAACGAGCCGCAGAAGAGCGACTGGGGCCGCCACGTCGCCACCATCCCCAACAACATCCTCTTGCAGTGGATGCTGGAAGAAGGCGTCCCGGTCTTCGGCATGCCGGCGCACGAATGGGACAGGTTTTTGAAGAAGAAGCTCCGCGACCCCGACTGGATGCATTTGCGCACGAGCGGGTGAGTGACGGCGAGTTGCGAATGGCGAATGGCGAATAGCGCGTGGCGAGTAGCGAATAACGAGTAACGAAATTGCGACTACAGCGCGTTGCGCTCAAATTGAGCCACGACGGCGCAGCAGGTTTCACCTCTCCCCGTAGGGGAGAGAGCCTGCCCTCGGGCACCGACCCGAGGGTCGGATTGCGAAGCAATCCGGGTGAGAGGGTTCGGGCCTATCGAGAGGCCGTGGCCCCTCACCCCAACCCTCTCCCCAACGGGGAGAGGGAGCGCTCTGAACGTGTGGCACGGCTTTGCATCCATCCGAGAGCCCGGTTTCCCTCGGAATTCATCGCTCACTATTCACTCTTTATCACTCGCTACTCCCTATTCGCTACTCGCCATTCGCTTTATCCAAGGATTCCCATTCATGTCCCTCCAATCCTACACCGACCTCACCGCCGCCCTCGGCAACTGGCTGCAGCGTTCCGATCTCGCGGCTTTGCTGCCGAACTTCGTGCAGCTGTTCGAGGCTTGCGCCAATCGGCGGCTGCGGGTGCGCCAGCAGGAGGCGACCGTGATGCTGACGCCGCAGGCGGTGGTCGCCGTCACCGGTGCGGCCGCGTCGCCGGCCGGCCTGGTGCGGCTGGCGCTCGCCTCGACCGCGGCGCTCTCGAACGGCGACCAGGTCGCCGTCGCCGGGGTCGTGGGGACGCTTGAGGCCAACGGCCTGTTTCCGATTGCCGTCGTCGATGCGACCCATATCGACCTGATCGGCTCGCTGTTCGTGAATGCCTATGCGGGCGGCGGCACGCTCACCGATACCGGCAACGTGCCGCTGCCGAGCGACTATCTGGCCTGGCGGCGCGTCACCTGGATGGGCAATCCGTTGCGCGAGCTCTCCTATGTCCACCCTTCGACCTTGACCTCGCACTATCCGGACGTGCCGATCGACCTGCCGAGCGAGTTCACCATCGAGGGCGGCACGTTGCGGGTGATGCCGCAGGATCCCACGCCGCTGACGCTGCTTTACTACCAGCAGATCCCTTCGCTCGCGGCCAACTCCACCAATTGGCTGATGAGCCAGCATCCCGATCTCTACCTGTTCGGCGCGCTCACCGAGGCGCAGGCCTACACGGTCAATGCCGAGACCGCCGCGCTGTGGAAGGCACGCCGCGACGAGCTGTTCGACGAGATCGAGAAGCTCAGCAACAAGACCCGCGGCCCCGGCGCCATCCGCACCATGAGCCCCACGCCGTAACGCGCCCACTTGTCCCGGCCTTGAGCCGGGACCGTCCGATATTCGGCGGTAGTAACGATCCGCGGACTCGCAGCTTCCGCGCGTCCGGGAACAAGTCGCTTCGGCTCAAGGCCGGGACAAGGAGACTCCCGATGTCCTTCCTGCCGTTCCCCGAGTGGCGGCCTGACGTTTCCGATTATCAGGGCGCGAGCTCGCTCACCATCCAGAACGTGCTGCCGCGCGGCGACGGCTACGGGCCGTTCCGGGATTTCAATGCGCTCTCGCAGCCGCTGCCGGCGGCCTGCCGCGGCACCTTCTTCGCCCGCAACGCCGACGGCTCGATCGCGACCTTCGCCGGCACCGCGACCAGGCTCTACAAGCTCAACAACACCAGCTTTGCCTGGACCGACGTGAGCCTCTCCGGTAGCGCCTATGCGTCGCTCTCCGGCGCCTTCAACTGGCAGTTCGTGCAGTTCAACAACTTCGTCATCGCAGTGCAGCAGAACGTGCCGCCGCAGGTGTTCGATCTCACCAGCTCCACTGCCTTCGCCAACCTGGGCGGCTCGCCGCCGCAGGCCTCCTATGTGGCGATCATCAACCGGTTCGTGGTGCTCTGCGGCCTGCTGTCGTTTCCCTACCGGGTGCAGTGGTCGGGCCTCAACCAGACCACCACCTGGGACAATGTCACCGCGCAATCCAACTACCAGGACCTGGCCGACGGCGGGCTCACCCGCGGCGTCGCCGGCGGCGACCAATACGGCATCGTGTTCCAGGATTCCGCCATCCGCAGCATGACCTTCAATCCGGGCTCGCCCACGGTGTTCGACATCCTGAAGGTTTCCAGCAGCGACGGCATGTTCGCGCCCTATTCGGCGGTGAATGCCGGCGGGACGACCTATTTCTGCTCGACCCAAGGGTTCAAGAGCATCGCTCCGGGCGGCGCACCGGTTCCGATCGGGAAGGAGAAGTTCGACCGCGCCTTTTTCGCCGACGCCGACCAGGCCAATCCGCAGCTGATCATCGGGGCGGCCGACCCGGTGGCGCCGCGCATCTACTGGTCCTACAAGTCGCTCGCCGGGCAAGCCTCCCTGTTCGACAAGATCATCATCTACGACTGGATGCTGCAGCGCGCCTCGCTCGTGCTGATGAGCGGGGAGTATCTCGCCACCCTCGCCAAGCCCGGCCTGACCCTGGAGAACCTCGATGCCGTGGCGCCCGGCATCATCACCGTCAGCAACGCCGGCAACAACGGCTCCGGGGCGATCCGCTTGACCGTGAGCGGCCTCACCGCCGGCTCCGGCGCCGGCAGCACCAATCTCGCCGCCGAGAACTCGGTCGTGGTCTACGGTGTCACCGGCACCACCGAGGCGAACGGCAACTGGGCCTTCACCATCGTGGACGCGACCCACATCGATCTCGTCGGCTCCGCCTTCGTGCATGCCTATGCGGGCGGCGGCGCCATCGGCGGGTCGCTCGACCAGTTGCCGTTCTCGCTCGACAGCATCTCCACCGGCGCGCTCGCGCAATTGTGCGGCGTGAGCAGCGCGCATGCGATCGGCTTCTATGCCGGCAGCAATCTCGCCGCCACGCTGCAGACCGCCGAGCAGGGCGGCGCGGCGCGCATGCGGGTGCAGGGCCTGCGTCCGATCACCGACGCGGCCGCAGCGCTGGGCGCGCTCGCCTATCGCGACACGCTGCAGGCGGTGCCGACGCTGAGCCCCGCGACCGCGATCGACGCGCTCGGGCGTTGCCCGCAGAACGTCTCGACCCGCTATGCCCGCGGCCAGCTGGTCATTCCCTACGGCGCGTCCTGGACCTTCGCGGCCGGCATCGAGCCGCAGTTCGTGGCCGAGGGGCTGCAATGAGCATTTCCAGGAAAAAGCATGCCCCCGCGAAAGCGGGGGTGAGCATCCGGTTTTCCGTCCGGAAATGCGAGCACTTGAAATGAGCGCGCCGCCGCTCTCGCCGTCCGAGACGCAGGCCGGCACGATCGTCAACGCGGTGCGCCAGCTGATGCAAGGCCGCAGCAACGCCGCCGGCAGCGCGACGCTTGCCGCCGGCGCCGCCTCGACCACAGTGACCACCCCCAACTGCGCCCCCGGCGCGCAGGTCTTCTTATGCCCGCGCACCGCCGATGCCGCCGCCGAGCTCGCCGCCGGCGGCTGCTACGTCAGCGCGATCGCCAGCGGCAGCTTCACCATCACCCACGCCAACAACTCCCAAACCGACCGGACCTTCTCCTATGTCTGCCTCGGATGACGATGCGCGCCGCAGCGCTTCCTTACCTCGCCCCGCTTGCGGGGAGAGGTCGCCGTGCGAAGCACGGCGGGTGAGGGGCACCCTCCGCGAGTTTGAGCCTGTGGAAGCGCCCCCTCACCAAGCCGAGACCGGAACCGCGCCCGCGGCGAGGAACTCCCAGCAAGATCCCATCCACTGCATCTGCATCGACCCCGCCCATGTCGCCCGCGTCTGGCCGCTGGTCTCCCACCTCATCCGCGCCGCCATGCACAAGGGCCGCATCTCGGAATTCGCCGACGTGGAGCGCGCCGTGCTCGAGGGCGCGCAGCTGTTGTGGGTCGCGGCCGACACGCGCGCCATCTGGGCCGCCGCGGTCACGCAGCTCACGCACGCCAACGGCGAGAGGTTCTGCACCATCGTGGCCTGCGGCGGCCGCGAGCGCGCGCGCTGGCTGCCGCTCAAGGCCGAGCTTGAAGCTTTCGCCAAGGCCGAGGGATGCGCGGCCATTCGCATCCATGGACGCCGGGGCTGGGCGCGCGAGTTCCCGGACTACCGGCTCACCCGCATCCTGCTTGAGAAGGAGCTTTAGCGCATGTCCCGGAAAAGCATGCCCTCGCGAAGGCGAGGGTGGACACCGGTTTTCCGATCAGGACATGCGCCACGCAAAAGTGAGAAAGGAACTTTCGAATGGGCGGTCAAACCACCACCACGCAGAACACCAACCAGCAATCGCAGACGGCGCCGTGGGCCGCCGCGCAGCCGCAGCTGCTCGGCCTCCTCGGCAATCTCGGCAATGTCGACACCGGCGTCTCGCCGGGGCAATCCGCCGCCGCCGGCGCGCTCACCGGCGCGGCCGGCAGCCTGCCGAGCTTCGCGCCGCAGCTCGCCAATACGGCCAACACGCTGCTCGGCGGCGGCCCCGGCTATGGCGGCATCCTGTCGGGCGCCTACGGCAACCTGCAGAGCACGCTCTCGCCCTATCTCGATCCCGCGCGGCTTGATCCCATGAGCACGCCCGGCTTCTCGCAGGCGCTCGGCACGCTCGGCAACAACATCACCAACCAGGTGAACGATCAGTTCGCCGCCGCCGGCCGCGATCTGTCGCCCGGCAACAGCCAGGCGCTCGCTTACGGCCTGGCGCAGGGCGAGGCCCCGGTCATCGCCAGCCAGTACAACGCCAATGTGGGCAACCAGCTCGTCGCCGCCAACACGCTGTTCAACGCCGGCAACACCACCGCGAGCGGCCTGACCGGATTGAGCCAGACGGCGCTCGGCAACCAGCTGCAGGGCGCCAATTTGGCCGGCGAGCTGCCGAGCCTCCTCACCGCGCCCGCGCAGGCCGAGCTCGCCGCCGCCAATACGGCCCACGCGCTGCCGCTGCAGAACCTCGCCCAATACCAGAGCCTGCTCACCCCGCTCGCCCAGCTCGGCAGCCAGACGCTGGGCATGAGCCAGGGCACCACCACCCAGAGCGTGCCGCTCTCGCAGCAGATCGCCGGCGGCGCCATCGGCGGCCTCGGCCTCCTCGGCGCGCTCGGCGGACTGCCCACCGGCAGCTTCGGCACCGGCGGCATCCTGGGCGCGCTCGCCAACCTGGGCGGCCCCGGCACGCCGTCGCTGCCCGGCGGCGGCAGCGGCTCGCCCTGGACCTACACATTCCAGAACGGCCAGTGGAGCCCGACGGTCTGACGCGGTTGTAACGAACGCGTTGCGTCGCGTGTCTGTCCGGTTGGAACCACCGACTAATCAACGAACTCGGCGCGCTCCCTCTCCCCCAGGGGGAGAGGGTTGGGGTGGTCCAAACCGGCTACATGGGTAACAGAATAGACCGGCGACATAGGTAACAGTTCAACTGATCGGTGAGGAGGAACCTTGCCGATGGGATGGATGGAGACCTGTGCGGTGGACGAGCGGATGCGCTTTGTACTGGCGGTTGAGCGACAAGAGGAGGCATTTGCGGTGCTTTGCCGGCGGAGCGGGGTGAGCCGGAGGACCGGCTACAAGTGGGTTGAACGCTACCGTATGGGGGGCGTTGAAGGCTTGGTCGACCGTTCGCGTGCACCGTTGCACCATCCGCAAGCGATGACCCAGGAGATTGCCGAGAGGTGTCTGGCAGTGCGCCGGGCGCATCCGACCTGGGGACCGGTGAAGGTGAGGGTTTGGCTGGCGGCGCGAGCGCCGCGAACCCCCTGGCCGGCGGTCAGCACGATCGGGGCGCTGTTCGATCGCGAGGGTCTGACGGTCAAGCGTCGGCTGCGCCACCGCAGCCCGCCATCGAGCGCGCCGTTTGGGCAATGTGCGGCGGCGAACGATACGTGGTGCATCGATTTCAAGGGCTGGTTTCTGACCGGCGACGGCCGACGTTGCGAGCCGCTGACGCTGAGCGATGCCCACAGTCGATATCTGTTGCGCTGCCAAGCAATGGCGCACACCGACACGGATCATGTCTGGCCGGTGCTCGATGCGGCGTTCCGCGAGTTTGGCCTTCCGCATCGGCTGCGCTCGGATAATGGACCGCCTTTTGCCTCGTGCGGAGCGGGAGGGCTTTCCCAGCTGTCGGTCAAGATCATCAAGGCCGGGGTCGTGCCCGAGCGCATTGTGCCCGGCAAGCCGCAACAGAATGGCCGACTGGAGCGACTTCATCTCACTTTGTTGCAGGACACCGCCAATCCACCGGCGAAGAGCCTGCGCGAGCAGCTCGAGCGCTTGCGCAGCTTCCAGCGTCTCTACAACGAAGAGCGCCCCCATCAGGCGCTCAGCAACGACACGCCGGCCGAGCACTATGCGGCTTCGCCGCGGCGTTTCGACGGAATCCTACGCGAGCCGCACTACGGCCCCGACGATGCGGTCAGACGGGTACGCCACAACGGCGAGATCCGGTGGCAAGGCAACACGGTCTACATCAGTGCCGCACTGATCGGTGAACCCGTCGGCCTCATCGAAAACGAGGATGGGGATTGCAGCGTCCACTACGGGCCGATTGTCCTCGGCACCATCGCGCATCGCGACAACCGTCTTCGCAAGCCAAAGCGGGCCCGTGGACGTGTGGAGAACCCAAGAGGGTTCCCCACAAGTCCACCGGCCCAACAACAGCAGCAACCGCAAGAACAATAGAAAATAGCCTCAGACAGACCTGAACAAAACGAGAAATGTGTTACCTATGTCCCCGGTCAGAAGTGTTACCCATGTCGCCGGTTGCTCAGGGGTGAGGGGGCCACGGCCTCTCGATAGGCCACTCCGATCCCCGCGAACCCGGTCGGACAATCAAACAAAGCAGTGCAATCCCGAGCACTTCCTCGCCCTACGCGAGGTCGTGCTGATCGACTTCGGTCAGCC
The DNA here is from genome assembly GCA_963725185.1 of uncultured Alphaproteobacteria bacterium. Lineage (GTDB taxonomy): Bacteria > Pseudomonadota > Alphaproteobacteria > Rhizobiales > Xanthobacteraceae > VAZQ01. The sequence continues at coordinate 898,795 of CAVRXO010000003.1, read as the reverse complement.
CCAGCCAATCAAGCACATCCCCTTCAGCACATGGAGCAGATCATGCCCGGCATCTTCGGCGACGACTTCCCCTCACTCCTGTCCTCGATAGCAACGGCGCAATACCGCCCGACGCCGTCAGCCACGTTCCCGGATCCAGCCACGCCCGCGCCCGGCCCGCTCTCGATCCCGCCCGCGCAGCCGCCGATCTTTCTCCCCTCGCCCGATCCGGCCGGCGCTGCACCCCAACCTGCCAGTACATTGGGCAGCATCGGCCAAGGCTTCATGAACGGCATCAACAACCACGCCCTCACCCTGATGGCGCTCGGCGCCGGCATCGCCCAGGGCGGGGTGGGGCGAGGGTTGGCGGCTGCCACCGCGGCAGCCCAGACCGAGCGCAGCCAGCAGATCCAGCAGCTCAATTTTCTGCAGACCTACAATGCGCTCACCAACGCTGGCGTCCCGCCGCCGCAGGCGCAAGCCGCCATCAGCAATCCAAGTCTGATGCGCGCGCTCGCCGTGAAATATCTCGGACCAAAGTCGGCCGGCAATGCATCGAGCAACCCGGCCGCTGTGGGGACGAATGGTCCGCTTGCGCCGCCGAACGTCCCGAACGGCGCCGCCTACAGCCCCAGCCGAGGCATGTGGAGAGACGCTGACGGAAACCTCTTCGACCAACAAGGCAAACCGGTGCAGTGATGCCGACCGATCCGCAAGAGGGCATCGACGATTGGTTCGTGCCTGCCGATCCTTCGCAGTGGCAAAGTCGCGGGCTGCCGCAGATCATCGTCCGCCCCAAGCCTCCGCTGACAGGACCATCGGAGAATCCCGCAGGCGCCGATGGAATCGACGACTGGTTCGTGCCTCGACAATCACCCAGCGGAGCGGACGGGCCGGACGATTGGTACGTACCGGCACCGCTTGCGATCCCACCCGCTCCCACCGCGCAGGACGGCACCGCCAATCCGGGCGTCCGCAACCCGGCCTCGACGCGGCCGGATCCGTTTGAGGCCTATTGGTCGCTCATCCCGGCGAGCCGCATCGGCGCCATGGCCTGGCACCCGCCGATCTTTCCCAATTCTGCCGGGCAGTTCCCGCTCCCCGCGCCCGCGTCGCTCAGCGTCCCGGGGGTCGCGAAGCAGGGCCTGCTTGGCGCTCTGGCAGACTTGCCGGCGACAAACGGCGCCGACTCCTACGGCCTGTTGGGCGCCCTGGCGAATCTGCCAGCAACGGACGCCCCATCGTACGGGCTGCTCGGTGCCATAGCGAATCTGCCATCGGCGAACCCGACGCCATCGCCTTCCTCCCAGCCGACCGGACTGCCTGCGCTCGACCTCTCTGGAGAACCACCTGGGCCTGACCCGGCTGTTGCATCCGGCTCGGGTGCCGATTTACTGGCTTCTCCACCGACGCCGGAAATGGACAACGCGCGTTTCGTTGAATCAGCCGATCAACCGACAACCAACGGTTTACCCTCGGCAGGACCGGCCGTCGCTGTCGCCCCTCCGATTGATCAAACGAGTGTTGGGAATGAAGGCAGTTCTCAGGCCCCTACCAGGGATCGCCAATTAGATACTATCGACCAATCTGGTCAGGAATCAAACCTCGAGACCGGATTATCACAGTCGCAAATTCAGGCGCTCGCGTAACTCTATCGCGACGCTCTGGCCTCCGTCGGTAGCTTCGTGCGCGCCAACGATCAGCTCGCTCGATTGCCGATCGATCTTGCTGATATGGTCCACGACGCGGCAACCGACTTTCCGGAGTTCTTGCGAAGAGCCGAACCTGGTTTGACTGGTCTCGGCCTGAGTATCCCGATGAGCCGGGCCGCCGGCAACGTTTGGCTGCTTAACGATACGCTGCGCGGTCGAATGGCCGAGATAGTGCACGGCAGAAATCTGCCGTTCACCTTCAAAACCATCGACAGATTTCTGGATGGGATTGTGACAAGCATCAAAAGCATCGACCTCAATGCTCGCTCTTACCAAAACGTACAAAAGCTCTACAGCACCTTGCGAGGTCAGATCGACAAAGTTGCCGATTTTATTGAGGGGAGCAGATCTGGTGTTGTGATCAAGCCCCACGAAATAAAAGGCCGCGCGCTCGACGTCTTGGTTCCTCACATGGGCAACGCCGCGCAGAAACTGGCAATCAAGCGGGCAGTCGACTATGGCGCCCTGCAGGGCGTTACAGTAAACATAATTCGTCACCAATGAGGTCATCATGCCGCACGTCAGCGCATATGAATGGCACGGACGCATTTTCCTCCATCCGGATTCCAAAACCAGGAGCGGGTTTTGGATTGGTACCGAGCCTGTGTGGAGCGTCGATCCCGACAATCTCATCGAGCTAGGCCGAGGTATTCTGTCGGCACTAGCCGTTTCAAAAGAGGGTGTTCCCGACCCCTCCATCTGGGCAGATTTATGTGCTCCTTTGCTGAAATCGGCAGGCGCCAAGTCATCCAGCGCGTTCTTTGCCTCAGCTCGTAGCGTGTCCATCCAGTCGCGTGGCGACGAAGTAATCTTTAGTCCCCATCGGAATCTGGGCTCAAAGGAAGGGTATCGGCCAATACAGGGCAAAGATCGAACCAGTTCGGTCAACGTCTCCGAGCTTGGAGCCGCACTACTTTCGGCGTTTCGGGACAGTGAATAGTTGCTTGCGTGGCCGGCCAGGCCGCGCGCAAGCCGCAGGCCCAACAGGTCAACTCCAGGCAGGCCTACAATTCGCTCGCCGGTGCCGGCGCGCCGGCAGACGAGGCGTTCGGCGCCATAATAAATCCGAATCTCTCGTGCGCGCTCGCCGTGAAATATCTCGGACCAAAGTCGCCGGGCCAACGCATCGAGCAACCCGGCTGCGGTCGGGGCGAATGGCCCGCCTGTGCCGCCGAACGTCCCGAACGGCGCCGCTCACAGCCCCAGCCGAAGCATGTGGAGGGACGCTGACGGAAACCTCTTCGACCAACAAGGCAAGCCCGTGCCGTGATGCTGACCGATCCGCAAGAGGGCATCGACGATTGGTTCGCGGGCAGTCGACTATGGCGCCCGGCAGGGCGTTACGGTAAACATAATTCGTCACCAATGAGGTCATCATGCCGCACGTCAGCGCATATGAATGGCACGGACGTATTTTCCTTCATCCGGATTCCAAAACCAAGAGCGGGTTTTGGGTCGCGAGCGAGCCTGTTTCGAGATTCGATCCCGGTAATCCCATCGAGCTAGGCCGAGGTATTCTCTGTGCATTGGCCGGATCGAAGGAAGGCGTTCCCGATCCGTCAATCTGGGCAGACCTATGTGCGCCCTTGCTTAAATTCGCCGGTGCCCGGTCATACGCCGCATTCTTTGGCTCGGCACGTTGCGTATCCATTGAAATACGAGACGACGGTGTGGCCTTTATGCCAAAACGCAATCTAGGCTCAAGGGATGGATACCAATCGATACAGGGAAAGGATCGAACCAGTCCAGCCAACGTCTCCGAGCTTGGATCTGCACTGCTTTCGGCATTTCAGGACAGTGAATAGCCGCTTGCGTTTTCCTCCCCTCCGTGGCCGCCCCGGTCGATCGCAACCTGCGGGTCCAGCAGGTCTGTTGCAGACCCAGAAACTCAACTTGCCGCAACTTTACCAATGCTACGACTAATCTGGCATGGCGCGGCTCGATCACACGGGGCCGAGCTTCATCAGCGCAAGCGCCGCTCGTTCGTTCGGCCCAGAGGGGCTGCCAGGTGATTCCACCATTTCAAAATGATTGTAGCGTGCCGTACCGCAACGATCGCGGGGGCACTAAGGAAAGATACCGTGTGATTGCTTGGGCCGCGGAGTGAGCGTGAAATGCATACCATCCGCCTTGCATGATTTGGGGCAAGCGCGCCCACTGGCGGCATGATCGCTACCTGTTGCAACAGGAATTTGGCACGTCCCGTTGTCCTCTCCACTATCAGGCTGCGATGTCCCTACAACGCGAAAGGGGGGGCACCTCAGGGGGCATGTCGGCTCGCCTGATCAAATGATTGGAATTGATGTGTCCCCTGTTCGGCCTTTGGGCCATCACGTTCGGGTGCCGAAGCCATTTGATATTGAAGCAGGTGCGGTCCGCGTGACATGGAGGCTCGACTGACGCGCGCGGGCGCGCTACAGCGTTGACTTGATGCGCGCGCTCCTCAACCCGGTCAATGCTACGATGTCCGGGGCGGTGGCCCCGAGAGGGTCTTCCAGGGATGGGAAACATGACACATCAAAGCGGCCTCGCCGGGCTCGCGGTTGCCGCCATGCTCGGCGTCATGATCGCGGCAGCGCCGGCACAAGAGCAAAGCAAATATCCCAATTGGTCCGGCCAATGGACCTGGGTGCCCGACGGCGGGCAGCCGCGCTACGACATGAGCAAGCCGCTGCGCAAGCAGGAAGCCCCGCTCAAGCCGGAGTACGAGGCGCGGCTCGAGGCCAGCATCAAGGACCAGGACGAAGGCGGCATGGGCCTCGACTTGGCCTACAGCTGCCGGCCGCCCGGCATGCCGCGGATGATGACGGGCGTCGCCCGCATGGAATTCCTGATCACGCCGGGCGAAACCCACATCCTGTTCGACCGCAACGACTATGCGCCGCGCCGCATCTATACCGACGGACGCGCCTGGCCCGAGTTCTCCCCTGATGACACAACCTTCCCGGGCTACTCGATAGGCCGATGGGTCGATCGGGCCGGCACCGGCCGCTATGACGAGCTCCTGGTCGAGACTCGCCACGTGCGCAACCCCCGCACCTGGGACCAGAGCGGCATGCCCATGGCCGACGACGACGAGGGCGTCATCAAGGAGCGCCTGTTCCTCGACAAGGAAAAGCCCGGCATCCTCCATGACGAGATGACCACTATCGACAACTCGCTGACGCGGCCGTGGTCGGTGATGAAGACCTACCGCCACCTGCCGAACGTCGTGTGGGGGGAGAATAATTGCATCGAAGGTCAAAGCTGGGTCACCATCGGCAAGCAGGTCTATTACCTTAGCGCCGACGGGACCATCATGCCGATCAAGAAGAATCAGCCGCCGCCGGATTTGAAATATTTCAATCGGGTGAAATAGCGTTCTACTGTGGCCGCGCTACGTGATGGCGCGCCGCTCCCTCGGGTGGATCGGGCCGTGTCACAGCTTCGCTCAGGCCGGCGGCCATGCCGTGCCGATTGAGACATCGCCCGCCGGCCGCCCTGAACGTCACCTAACTTACCACTGCAAGCTGGCGCCTCCGCCGGAAAACTTGCCGCCACTTCCATCCCAAGCAACGCGATGACCCGCGGTCTGTTCCATCGTCGTCGATGGGCACGAAAGTTTCGAAGACAAAAATATCCCACCCGGAGAAAGTGTTACCGCGCAGCTAAACGAACCAAGATTTCTGAGATTCGTGGGGGCCAGCGAGGCGAGTTAGCGGTCCAGTATCCTGTCCTCCAGTCGTACGTCCATCAAACAAAAGGCATCCAAAGCCCTTTAAATCTAGAACAAACACCTCGGCGTTCGGGAAGTCGTCTCCTCGAACGGAACCTCGAAACCGCAAACCCTTGCCAATCCACTCAACGCCAAAGTCTACAAAAGTGTCGATATCGGGGGCACCAGGAACCATAGGATTAGCGCCCGCAGTGCTCGCGGTGAAGGAAAGCGAGTTTTTCGACATAATTTTGTTCGAGATTGAGCAAGAAACCTTCGATTTGCGCTTGCCGGCGAGTTTACGCACCCAGGCACCAAGGCCAAGGAATTCCGTTCCGCTGGAACTCAGCGTGAATAGAGCCGACGCTTCCTCGCTCAAATGGCACTAGCCCGATAGTACGTGCCGTTGCTTCCATCGAAACGGAGGGACCAGTTCGATTGTCGCCCTCAAAACCAAATCCGAATTTGGAAAAAGGTGCATAGCGTCTGAACACTAAGATAAACCCCATGTGTTTACCCCTGTGCGTTGGTCCAGCAAACCGTTATAGGCACGAAAGACTTCGGGGCACCCCGCTGTAGCCCTCAGATCAAATTACATCAGCTGCCGGCTTGTGAAAAGGGGCCGCACCAATGTTTTTATTGCGGTGCCTGAATGTCTTTGTAGCTCCAACCGGGAATTCGGCGCAGCGAAGCGGCGCGCCTTGCTAGAGAGGAGGGCCTGACGAATCGGACGCTGCAACCTCGTCGTAACCCCGGTCCGATCCGACTCTCTTGCCATCCCCACCCACCCGGCTAAATTCGGAGGGTGGCGCGTTTTGGCCTACCTACAATCGCTCCGGACGTCGCGGATTCGTCTTCCATGATCGGCGCCCGCATGCAGGCCGGGCTCGATCACCTCGACCAGGGGGCGGACTTTGCCCGGGGCCTGAGCTCGACGCGGCCCAGCCCAGCCGAGGCCGCGAAGTTGAATTCGACGGCTTGAGCGTGCAACGCCGAAACGGCGGCAGCTGTGCCGCCAGGCCCGCGGATCGATGCCATCTTGATTGATATTCTCCCGAGGCGGCCTCCCGGAGACACGTGCGCGCTCACGACCCGAAACCTGCTCGGTTTGGGCCTGAGCGTTCTCGCTGGTCCGGGAGGCTGGTAACGTTTGGTTGCTCAACGATATGCTGCCCGGTCGAATTGCCGAGGCTGCGGCGCGCGGTCTACGGGTGCCGTCGCCGGCTCGGGGCAAGCGGCGTCGCCGCGCGATCGATCAAAGCAGAATGCGAGCCCGAACGGGACGCTGCGACCGTCGTCATAACGCCGGTCCTTCCCAACTCCCTTGCCAGGCGCGCCCACCCGGCTGGATTCGGCGGATGGCGCGGTTCTGGCTGACCCGCAATCGCTCCGGACGCCTGCTTGGCGTGGTCATCGCGGATGCGTCCTCGATTATCGGAGCCCGCGTGCGTGCGGGCCTCGATCAGCTCGACCAGGGCGCAGACTTTGCCGAGGGCCACAAGCTTGATGAGGCCGCTTCAGCAGATGTGCCGCCGCCTCTTGGCCGGTTCCAGTATGGCTCTTGTGCCCGCTGACGGGCTCTCTCCAATCCGAGATCCTCGGCGGCGGGTAGAGATCCTCCGGAGTTGGCGGCCCCTTGCGACGGTGCGAGCTCTCGCTAATACTTCGCAAATTGGCGGCTGGTGGCGCGAAGAGTCGGCAACTGTCGGGGGACAGTCCAGTCGCGCAGCCCGGCCTTTCCGGGAAACCCGCAACGGACCTTCGTCGGGATAATTTTACTGCAACATAGAGGGGGGGGAATGCCTATGCACAGAAATGCTGCTCGCGTCCTATCAATCGTCAAAGTCGCATCGCTCGCGGCTTGCGTTACCATGGTCGCTTGGGCTTCGTCTGCACGCGCGGAAGGATCCTCGACCCCCTATGGGCGCGGTGGTAAGCGTTTCGGCGAAATGGATCAAATCATTCAGCAGTTCAATAAGTCGGGAGAGCTATTTGGTATTCAAGGCAACTGCAGATCATCCTGCACCGAGCTTTTGGCTATCAAGAGCGTGTGCGTCGATCCCAGTGCCACGATTGAGTTCCACGCGGCACTTGAAACTGAGGACCAGCCGGTCAGCGCTGCGAGAAACGCAAGGATGGCCGGCTATTACCATTCCAGCCTTCGCAGCTTTGTCATTGCCAATCACTACATGGATTCCTGGGCTTTCCACCCGATTTCAGGGCAGGACATGATCCAGAAATTCGGCTACCGGCAATGCCCTTAGATGGCCCAATGCATCCTTGGCTGTCCAATGATGAGCGTTGTCAGCGCGGCGCTTGTTTTAGCTCGATAGAGCGCTGACATTCGCCGTCGGGCGACGACGGAAGCTACAAGCCGCAGCCGGTGCGGCGAGTGGAGATACCGAAGGCATCTGGCAGCAAAAAGGCCGCTCGGCATACCGATGGTGCTCGACCGCTTCAATCAGCAGGCGGGGACGCCGCAGGCCGGGTTGGCGCCTCGATCAACCCGACCGGCTTGCCGGCCGCGCGCACCGCCGCGGAGAAATCACGGTTCCGGGGGGCATGTCGGCTCGGCCCAGGAATAGCCGACAACAATTGCTCGTTTTGAGTATTTCGCGTTTTGATCCCATCCGAGACATCCGCGGCCCCAAGTGACTTGAACGGCAGTCGGTGCGTGCTCATGTGACGCCTTGCATCCGGACGCATATGAGAAGGATTTGGGAAATGGCTGCAACAACCGCACTTATTACCGGGGGAACAAGTGGCATCGGCCGTACCGTGGCCGACAAGCTGGCCGCCTTGGGCGTCCATGTCGTGGTCGTGGCGCGCAACGTTAAACGCGGCGAAACGACGATTGCCGAAATACGAGCGGCGGGCGGGCAGGCGGACTTCATATCGTCCGATCTTCGGGACGCTTCGAGCGCCAGGGAAGTGGCAAGGCGAGCGGTCGATCTTGGCAACGGGCAGATCGATATCCTGATCAACAATGCGGGAATTTATCCATTCGGGCCGACCCACGAGGCGAGCGAGGAATCGTTTGATGAGGTCTTTGCGCTCAACGTCAAAGCGCCGTATTTCCTGGTTGCGGAGCTCGCCCCATTGATGGGCAAGCGCGGCAAGGGCGCGATCGTCAATGTCTCCACCATGGTGGCGGATTACGGAGCGCCCGGCATGAGCCTCTATGGCGCCAGCAAAGCCGCCATCAATCTGCTCACGAAAGTGTGGGCAGCCGAATATGGCCGCAGCGGCGTCCGGGTCAACACGGTGAGCCCCGGTCCAACGCGCACCGAAGGCACCGGCGCCATGGGCGAAGGCCTCGAGCGGCTGGCCGCCGAGGCGCCGGCGGGGCGTCCGGCGACGGCCGACGAGATCGCCGAAGCCATCGTTTTCCTCGCGACCGACCGGGCGAGTTTCGTCCAGGGCGCAAAGCTCGCGGTGGATGGCGGCAGAACCGCCATCTAGTGAGGTGAACCTGATACTTGTATCGCGTTTGGGCCCCCACTTGTCCCGGCCTTGAGCCGGGACCGTACCAACCTCAGAGCTTGTAACGGTCCCGGCAAGGCCGGGACAGGTATGTGAGGCGGTCCCGTAGGGTGGGCAAAGGCGGCCACGGAGCTTCGATCTATCGACGGAGCGGTTTCCGCCGTGCCCACGCGCAGCGCCAAAGAAGCTGCGAGCGCGTCCGCGTGGGCACGGCGGAATGGGCGTCGTGCCGATGCGGCAGAGCCTCGGCCGCCTTTGCCCACCCTACACCGATCGGGTTCACGGAATCGGCATTCAAGCGGCCGGGGGTGCGTCCCGCCGGTCAACGCACCAGCGGCGGAATCGAGCCGCAGCTCGCCTGACGGCTCAGCTGCCGAACTTGATCAGGTCGGTGCGCGTGAGCGTGGCATTCTTGACCAGCACCTGCGGACCGCCTTTGTAGATGTGCCAGGCCGCGTACTGCTCGTTGTAGGCGTCCTCCGACGACATGCCGTCCACCGGCACGATCGCCTTGTAGCCGCGCTCCGCCGCCCCGAGGGCGGTGCCGCCGACCGCAACCTGGGCCGACGTGCCGATCACGATCACGGTCTTGATGCCCTTGTCCTTGAGCCCCTGGTCGAGGTTGGAGTTGATGAACTTGTCGCCGGCCCCGGCCGAGCCCTTGACGATGAAGTCGTCGGCGTGCGGCACGAGGCTCTGATCGACCATGTTGGCGGGTGTCGGGTCCTTGCCGACCAGCGTGTAGAACAGCGGCATGTTCTGTGCCCGCGCGGTGTCGATGAGCTTCTTGACGTTGGGGAGGGTGGCGATGCAGAGCGGTCGCTGACCGCAATTGTCTTTCATGAAGTCGAGAACGAGCAGCGCCGTGGTCTTCGGGTCGACCGTGACGGGCTTGAGCTCCGGCGCCGGCGGCGGCTTGACGCTCGCCCAATCGGTCGTGATGTCGCCCGCCAAGACCGGTGCCGAGATCGCGGCCAGGAGCGCGCTCGCGCAGCACAGTCGGTTGAGGCATCGCATGAAGTCCTCCCTTTGTTATTGTCGCTGATCTAGCCCCCAAGCCCGTGCGATGATTGCAGCATCACGCGCTCCCCGCAAGCGACCCTGCCGCGGCAAAGCACGCGGCGCAGCCGCTCAAGCGACGGACGGACCCGAGGGCAGTGCGGAAGGTCTATTGCGGCGGCGGATCGAAATTATGCAAGCCGAATCTTGGAGAAGACCTCGCCGGAAGCAAGAACATGGCCCCGCATGGCGGCGACCACCGCCGTGCGTCTTGCTTGGGCAGGGTCGAGGTCCAGCTTCGTATCAAGCGCGAATATCTCGAAATAATAGGGGTGGGGCGTGCCGCCTTCAGCGTGGAAGTTGGGTCCTCGGTAGCCCGGATCGGCGCTGATGTCCTCGTGCCCGGTCGCCGAGTTCTTGCAGCCCGTTGAGCGCGCCTGCCGGATCCTTGACATGGGCGTCAGTGGGAATGGCTCTTGGCAATTTGGTGACGTTCGCGGGGATGTTGTAGATGATCCAATGCACGGTCGGATCCGGCCGTACACGGACACCGCCTTCACCTTCCATGACCAGCGCATAGGACTGCGTGCCGGCAGGACCGGCCGACCAATCGACCCCCGGCGAGATGTTCTGACCTCCGCAGCACTCGATATTGAAGAACCGCCTGTCCCGGTAGTTCTGGCCGGCAAAATCCGGCGAACTCACGGTCATTGTCGGGGCGCCGGGCTTCGGCGGCGCGAGCGCGATCACACGCGGCGTCCACGTCAATGCGTGCTCGGGAGGCTGCTGCGCGCTGGCGCAATTCATCGTTGCGCAGGCGGTGAGAAACGCGGTCACGACGCCGATGTAGCTGTTGCGGTCCATGGCTATGCTCCCTGATCCGGATGCGCCCCACTTCCATTCGCTCGAAGCCGGGTGTCCGCCGGCCTGCGTCCTCTTTGCGGTGGCTTGCCGGGATCGTACACCAATTTGGCGGGTGCGTGCCAGCGGCGGCGTACCGGTGGCTACTTTGGTCTGTCCCTGAAATAGCCGAGCGTGCCTTGGGTAACCACCGTGTCGCCTTCGATCAATGCATGCGGCTCGACATCGCTCGCCGTCGCCATCCGCTCGTAGAGCGGACCGAAATCGCGGTAGCACTCATCGAGCAACCCGCGGAAGCTGTCGATGACGAAGTAGATCTGCTGAAAATCATCGATGATGTAGCGGGTGCGCACGACCCGCGCCAGGTCGAATGCGACGCGGTGGGGGGATTGGCTCTCGAGCGCAAATACGCTTTCGGCCGCCGAGGACATTATGCCGGCGCCGAAGATGCGCAGCCCTTCCGGCGTCCGGATCAAGCCGAACTCGACCGTGTACCAGTAGAGCCGCGCCAGGTTCTTGAGCCGGCCGAGCCGCATGGCGCGCCGTCCGCCTTTGCCATAGGCCTGCATGAAATCGGCAAAGACCGGATTGGCGAGCAGCGGCACGTGGCCGAAGACGTCGTGAAAGACGTCGGGCTCCTCGAGGTAATCCATCTCCTGCTCGGACCGGATGAACGCGCCGGCCGGGAAACGCTGATTGGCCAGGTGGTCGAAAAACACCTCGTCCGGGACGAGTCCCGCCACGGGAACGACGCGCCACCCGGTCATTCCTTCGAGCCGGTCGCTCAAGCACCGCATGTCGGGAATGCCGGAGTCCGAGAGCTTGAGCACGCTCGCCATCTCCAGGAACTCGGCACAGGCCCGATCCTGCAGCACCGCTCGCGAGCGGGCGAACAGCCGATCCCAGCGCTCGTGCTCCGCGGCGGAGTACGAATTCCAATCCTGGTCGATGGTGAAATCGTCATTGCGGGGGGCTGCCCGGAACCGATTCCTGGGATTTCCTTCCGCATTGGTGAGGATCGACATACCCATGCTCCCGAGATGCCAAGATGGACGGGCTGTTCTTGACATATAGGAAGAGCGTCGGCCGAGCGGAACGGGCCGCGCTCGGAGCACCGCCGTGCGCCGCGCCTGGGATCTGACGACGCGGAGGAGTGCTTGGGCGCAGCCACACGTATTCGCGCGATGAGCTTACGAGATGCGCACGCGACCCCGCATTCAATAAAAATAGCGACGCAACGGTTGGTATCGCTCCGTCAATTCGGCAAACCGGCGCAGCAGAGCTCTTTTGGTTTCGCTGACCAGCAGCCGTTCCGTCCGCTCGATCGTCTCCCGGGCTGCGTCGCCTGCGGCTTGAACCGCATTGCGCGCTTCCTCGTAAAGCAGCCGCCTGGCTTCGCTTGGAAGATGGGTCGAGCCCGCTATGGCGGCTTGCAGCCAACGGCGGATGCCTGGTTCGCGAATGACCTCGACAACTTGTCCGAACGTCATGGAAAAATTCGGATTGAGCGGATTGAACTGCTCCCAGGGAATCGCCACGATAACTGGAATGCATTCCGGCTCTTGTTCGGCCACACGCATCAGTCCGCCGCGAAGATACGCCCCCGGATGGGCATCGAAGGCCGCTTTGCGAAGCTGGTCCTCCTGAATGATCCTGTAGAGCTTGTTGTCTCGAATGGCTGCCACGATGACATCCACCAGCGCGACCTGAAGATTGATTGTCGTCTGGTGCACCCACGCATTCGCAACCGGAAAATAAGGTGAGTTCAATATCGGGTCGGTATTGAAGGCGATATTGTACTTCTTTCCGTAGCCGATCGGGTATCCGCTGGCGCCCCACGGTCCCAACCAACGATCGATTTCTTCATAGAACTGATAGGTGGTGAGAGCCGCCGATCGCCACGCCACCGTGGTCATCAGAGTTTGGCCGACGGCATATGCCATGGAAGGATTTAAGGTGGCGAGCTTAGGTAAGGCCAGCGGCATGAGAGTCCCCCCTTAACGCTGCCGTGCAAATTCACGGAACCACGCCCGTCCCCTTGGCAGCTACCTTTGAATTCTGGGACTGGGGCACGTCCCTCCGGCAGCTTGTCGATCACGCTACCACTTTGGGAGGGGGGCTTCAAAGGGGCCATTATGGCCGGTCCCCGGCGTCGGTTCGCGGCAAGGCAGCAGAACGCCCGCAATGGAGGGCGAAGCGGCCGGTCGGCGGCTGCCACCGGCACGCCAACTCGCGACCCTTCCGGAAGGCAGGCTCGCGAGCCCGCGCGTAAAAGACTTCAGGTTTCAGAAGTCGGGCTTATCGGCCCTGGGCACGACGACGACCCACGACGCGCCGGAGCCCTGCGTGTTCTCGGCGCATATTGCTTCAGGCCAATTCCCCAGCACGGGGCGGTACGTCACAAGCCCGGACCACGGGGTGGTAAACATCACCGGATCATCGACCGTGATCTCCACCTGCAATCCCGGCTTCGTCGTATCGGGGTCGATGTCGCCCATCCCGTAAGTGTTCCGATAGGGACTCCCGTGGAGGAAATAGTTGCCAATGTGCTTTTGCTGGAGGTCCTGCGCCAGCTTGCCGTCGATCAGCCGGTACCGCTCGATCACGTGCAATGCAGCGCTGAAGGGCGTGCCGAACCGGTCGATCATCGAGAGCGGCCCGACCATCTGGCCGATCGTGTCGACGATCAGCGTGTCGCCCTCGTAATGGCCGACTGACTCGCCCTGCCAGGTGCGGGTGGGACGCGGCGAGTGGGGCACGTCGAGGCGCACACGGCGGACTTGGTTCGTGAGGGTGACCAGAACAACCTCGTCCTTCTGCTGGATGATCTCGACGCCGAATTGAATGTTCAACGTGAACGGAGTTGGTTCCGGCCAGCATTGGTTATGAGGATTGGGAATGGCGGCGCCGCTCAGCTCCCGTTCCGCGCTCCGCTTGACGACTTCCGCGGCCTGCGGCTTCAAGATCGGGTTCGTGTAATCGCCAACCGCGTTGAACATCAGGGTCCCGCCCGGCGTACGGACCTTGGTGACGACCGGGACCGGGCCCGCCGATGGCGGTTCAAACAGCAGGAAGTTGTGACCCCACGGACCCGATAAAGCGGGAATTGATCCGGAACCGTGGTTGCTGCCAGGACTGGCTGGTCCAACCACCGGGTTGGCTTGTCCGAAGGCAGGCCCAGCTGCCGCCGACGTCAATGCCACCAACAAAAGGAGCTCTCGCCGCCGCAACCTCATGAGTGCTCTCTCCATCCAAAGCCGGCCTCGATCGCCGCGCTTGATCGCCGGGAGCAATTCAGGCCGAACCTACACTACCCTCCTGCGTAAGCGAAGCGGCGGCCGCCGGACGGCCAGCGAATGCAGGGCTATCGCATTCGATGAAACCGCCGCGCTCTCGGGGACACCTCCCCCTGAAAGGAAGGGCAATTGTATATGGAGGGAGAAGTGATTGCGGCACAACGCAGCCGCAAGCTCCAACCCTCCCGCCCGTTGGCGGGGAGGGTGGCGCCGCGTAGCGGCGCCGGGTGGGGGGACTACGCGAACTCCGCGTTCGCCCCACTGCCACGCGGCTGCCGCAATGAGCGCCTGATGGATTGATACTGTCCTTATGGGTCTGGCCACGTGTGCCACCGCGGAGTTTGGGCGGCCCTAGACCTCACCGCAATGTCACAGTTCGCGTAGTCCCCCCACCCCGCCGCCTCGCTGCGCGAGGCGTCGACCCTCCCCGCCAACGGGCGGGAGGGTGCAGCCACGCAAGTCGAGTTTACTCGACTTGCGCTCCATCATACCGATCTCGGGCAAGCCCGAGATCGGTGTGCCGTCGTTCCAAACAAGAACCGCCATATGCGATTGCCTTGCCCCGAAAGGGGTGGCGAATGAGGTGGATTCGCCGTCCGGGCGCATGCCGACCGAAGCGCGCATCATTGCCAAACGCAAAGCGGCGTCGCAATGTAGGGCCGCACGCGCAAGGCACTCCGAAAGCAAGCCGGGCAGGGGGAGACACGATGAGGCGCGTACCGAGACTTCCCGCTGCCTCAATCACGCCGCCGGCGCTCGCGGCGGCATCGCAAGCAGCGAGCGCGCATCGGCTGCGATAATTTCAAGCCGCCGCAATGGCCATTGTGCCCCGCAGCCATCCTCACACATGGCGGAAACTGGCTCCGACCCGACGACGAGGTGATCGAATGAGGCCCCGCCGTCAGACCAGAAGACTCCCTCGGAGCTTGGCCGCGCGGGGGCGTTCGTACGGGTCCTTGCGCGAATGACGATCAATTCGCCGCCGGTCAGCGCCGGGACCGTCGCCGCAGGCGCGTCCGCCACCCTGCCACACACGGTGCGCTGGAGGATCTCCACCTATCTGGCCGTCCTGATCGCGCTCCTGGCTTTCGGCGCGCCCGCCGGAGGTTTCATCGATATTCCGATAAGCTTCCTCCTCAAGAACAAGCTGCACCTCGAAGCCAGCGAACTCGCGGGCTTCCGCCTCCTGGCCGCCCTCCCGCTCTATCTGTCCTTTGTGTTCGGTTTCATCCGCGACACAGGGAGCCCCTTTGCGATGGGAGATCGCGGATTCATGCTGCTGTTCGGCGCGATCAGCGCCGCCCTCTATGTCCTGTTTGCGTTCACGCCCGTCACCTATGCGACCCTCCTCATCGCAGTCCTGTTGCTGACGACCTCCTTTCTCTTCGTTGCAAGCGCTCAGAACGGGCTGGCTTCGGCGATCGGCCAGCAGCACGCAATGTCAGGTCAGATCAGCGCCGTTTGGAACATCTTTGCGTCGCTCCCGACGGTGGCGGCTCTGCTTGTCGGCGGCAGCCTCAGCGACCTGTTCGAACGGGAGAGCGCCGATCAGGCCGCCCGCCTGTTGTTTCTTGTCGCGGCCGCGGTCATGGCCACCGTCGCAGCCTACGCCGCTTGGAGGCCCGCAAGCGTATTCGACAACCTCCGCAACGAGCGGGAGACCTCCACCCATCCGTTGAAGGAGGACCTCAAGAGACTCGTCAGGCATTGGCCGATCTACCCGACGCTGCTGATCTGGCTCCTGTGGAATTTCGCCCCCGGCTCGACCACGCCGCTGCAATATTACCTGCAGAACACCCTGCACGCCGAGGACGCCCAGTGGGGCCAGTGGAACGCCGTCTTCGCGGTCTCCTTCATTCCGACCTTCATGGCATTTGGTCTCCTCTGCCGAAGATTTCCGCTGAAGAGCCTGCTCCTCTGGGGGACTGTCGTCGCCGTCCCGCAGCTCATTCCCTTGCTTTTCATTCATTCGGTGATGGGAGCCCTGATCGCCGCGGTCCCCATCGGCCTCATGGGGGGCGTCGCCACCGCGGCGTATCTGGACCTGATCATTCGGTCATGTCCGCGGGGACTGCAGGGGACCACGCTGATGATGTCCGGCAGCCTATTCTTCATCGCTTCGCGATTTGGCGACGTTCTCGGCACCCGTCTTTACGATTCGTCCGGCGGCTTCACCGCTTGCGTAGTCGCGACGACGGTTGTCTACGCCCTGATCCTCCCGGCTCTTCTCCTGGTACCCAAGAACCTGATCGCCACTGCCGACGGGCAAGCCCCCAGCGCTCAAGCGCCGGCGACGACTTGCCGAAGATCGTAGCCGAGTGACGGGGCTCGACGGCCTTGCTTGCCTCGCCGACGAGGTCGTCGAACAGAGTCTGGAAATGGCGATCTCAGGCCAACATTCCACAAAGTCGGGCTAGGGATGTGGATCGCACCTTCATCAATGAGCAATCACTTCGCCCATTGCCCGGATGCGATGCGCCATTGCTCCCATAATGTAGAGCGAGAAGTTCGGGATCTCATCGACCATGAAGCGGAACTTGCGCTGGTCGATTATCGATAGCTCGGCGTCCTCCTTTACGCGAGCCGTCGACGTGCGCGGAAGACCATCGATCATCGCCATGAAGCCCAGCGCCTCATTCGCTCCGCACGTATCGACGATGGCATCCCCAATGAGCAGCTCAACCACTCCGGACTGCACTATGTACATGCACGACCCGGGATCTCCATGACCAAAGATGACGCTACCCGCCGGAAATTTCACGGTCGTGGCGGCCGCTCTGGCGAACGTGCGCATATCGAAAGTGTTCATAAGGACCATCAATCGGTTGTCGCAGTGCGATGCAATAACTTAAGCAATTCCGGACCGATCTGTCCAGGATCATCAATCAGCTGAGCATCAGGAGCATCAATCAGCCGAGCATCAATCAGCGGACCATTGCCGCGATGTCGGTTCCTCGGCGTGATGTCGGCTTCGAGCATAGGTTGGCGAAACTGGAACGCGGGGCAGGCGGGCCCGGCAGCGCGGGAAATGAAAACGGCCACGATCGCCGGCAGTATCTCAGCCTGAATTTCCCAGGGGCGCGCAGGACGTCGCTTCAACGCCCTCGCGCGAAGGCGATTCGGAGCCAATGGTGACGTCATGCACGCCATTGAGGTACAGATAGTGGTAGCTCTTGGAGTACAGAAACTTCCCCTCGCCCTCGCGCATGCTGACGTCGACGGTTGAGCCCACATAAACTCCTCTGTTGAGACTGTAACCAGCCACCAAGATGACCGCCAGTCCGAAGAGGGACCACCCGAGCGATGAAAGCTTCATGCTGGACCTTAGGGCAATTCAGGTGACTCTACGGATAGGCCGTCCGATGCTTTTAGCCGCGGATGTGTATTGGACGCGACGCCGCCCTGAATGAACTTCAAGCAGTCCGGGCTGAAAGGAACGCTCTCGTTCTCGGGGCATACCCCATCGGCGACCGCCGCGACGTCAGCAGGCGCGGACGGTTCGATCTTGATGCGGTGCGAGTGCTCGACCCACAGCACGCCGCCGGCGGCCGCGGCCAGGATCACAAGGCTGAGCTTGGAAACCATCATCTCGTCCTCATTGCGCTCGTCAGCGCGATGCGAGTACCCACCAAGGCATCAATGAATAGACGATGTAGGGAATCGCCAGGATCGGGAGCAGCCAGACCAGGTTCAGCGGAATTTTCCTGGTGACGCGCTCGGGAAGCATCACTGCAACGATGCCCAGGACGGTCAGCACAAGAATGGCGGTCAAGGTCCAGCCGTACCAAAGCATGTTCGGTCCCTCGCCCGGCCGCGGCCCTTCGTACCCCCATACGAGGCGGTTCGTGGCCGGATGGAAGGTCACCAGCGGCCAGTTGAAGAATTGAATGATGCAATATGCCACCGGGCCGAGAGTCGAGAACGTCAGGGCGAAGGTCCCGAATTTGACGGACGTCGCCAACGACGAGGCCGCCGGCGCGGCTCTCGCGGCCGTCGGGCTCGTTGTCGTTCCGGTGGTTGCGGTGGCTGTCGTGGTCGTCGAAGCTGTGCTGTTCATGATCCGAATCCCCGGGTGTTGTTGATGACATGGCCCACGATGAACAGAAACCAGCACATCACCGCGAGCACGATGGTCGTCATTTTGCGTGCCGTATCGTATTCCGGATTTTGCGCATTCTTCCAAAAGTACCAATAGGCCGGAAGGATCAGCAGCCCGAAAGTCGTCACATGCTCCTTGAAATCGAAGAACCCTGCGGTCTTGTAATAGCCGGACTGCTCGAGGGGGATGCGAACGAAGATGCGATACTTGGTGTAAATGTACGAGCCCACGATGAACGTGAGCACCCACAGGATGCAGACTGCCGTGGCGTAACCGGCGGCAGGCACCGCACGGTAGCGCGTGACGAACCCTCCCGGCCCGACCACCTTGCGCAGCGGCATCGCGACGGCCACCGCTTGATGCGTAAGCGCTCCGAGCAGCGTAACCGCGAGCAGCAGGTGGAGCAGCAGCCATAGCGTCCAGAACGTATTGACGGATATGAGGTCGATCATGGTCCTCCCTTTCGTTCTATCGTCCCTGCTGGAACGTTCGTTTTGTTGTCGAAGCTTAGCTTGCAGGAACGTCGCCCTCAAGCGTCACTGAATGCTGAATCGCACCGGTACCATGAACTTGATCTCCTCGCCCGGCACTTCGGGCGGCGGTACGGGGAACGGCTGCGCCCTCTGCACCAGGGCCAGCGTTTCCTCGTCGAGCGCCGTGACGCCCGAGCTCGACACGATGCGGCTCGACAAGACATGGCCCTCGCGGTCGATGCTGAAGGCAAGCTGGGCCACGCCCTGCTCGCGCCGGGCACGCGCTTCCTTCGGGTAACGCTTGTTGTGCTCGAGCATGGCGGCGATCTGGCTTCGCCAGGTTGCCACCGCCGCGCGAGCGCGGGCCGATTGCGCGGCGGTGGTCGTGGGCGCCGGGGCCATCTCCTGGCGCTGGGCGGGTTGCGTCTGCGGCGCCGGCGTCTCAGGCTGAACCATGACCTCGGATTGCTGCTCGGGCAGCGGATCGGGTTTCTTTTCGACTTGCTCTACCGGCTTGTCGGGCGTGGGGTCGGCCTGGACCTGCTCGGGACGCAGCTCCAGCAAGATGACGTCGTTGCCGAAGTCTCCTTCCGCGCTGATCGGCTCGCGCCATTGCATGATCGCGGCGACGAGCGCCGCATGGATGCAGAGGACGATGGCGCCGCCCATGAGCCACCGGCGCAGCTCGTTTCGATCGTTTCGGTCGTCGTTGGCAAGCGCGGTCACGGCGCCAATCCGACCAGCGCGACCTTGAGGTAGCCCGCGGCGCGCAGCAGGTTCATCACCTCCATGACTTCCCCATAGGGCACCGTCTTGTCGGCGCGCAGGAAGACGCGCGCATCGTGGTCGCCTCCGGTAACGCTGTCGAGCGTCGTGCCGAGCGCCGGACGCTCCACCGGGTCATCGCCCAGTGCCAAGGTGAGATCGGCCTTCACGGTCAGGAATTGCGGCATCGGCGGGCGCGGCTGCGGCTCGGCCGTCGAGGTCGGAAGATTGACCGATATGTCGACGGTGGCGAGCGGCGCCGCCACCATGAAGATGATGAGCAGCACCAGCATCACGTCGATGAACGGCGTGACATTGATCTCGTGCATTTCGGCAAGGCTGTCCTCGCCATGGTCCAGACGCACGGCCATGGGCTTACTCCGCGGCTGGCACGGCCGCCGGCCGCGGCAGAGGCACTGCCTGGCCACCCGCCTGGCGGTCGAGACCGCGGCTGGCGAGGCGCAGCACCGCGGCCGAGGCATCGCCGAGCAGCGCTCGATAGCCGGAAATCGAGCGCGCAAACACGTTGTAGATGACCACCGCGGGGATGGCGGCCGCGAGCCCGAAGGCGGTTGCCAGGAGGGCCTCGGCGATGCCCGGAGCCACCACCGCGAGGTTCGTCGTATGCTCCCTCGATATGCCGATGAAGCTGTTCATGATGCCCCAGACGGTACCGAACAGGCCTACGAAGGGCGCGGTGGCCCCGATGGTGGCGAGCACGCCGGTGCCGCGCATGGCACGGCGGCCGCGGGCGGCCTCGATCCGTTCCAACCGCGAGGCAATTCGCTCCTTGATCCCGTTGCGATCATCGCTCCCCGCGGACAGGCGAAGCTCGTCGGCCGCGGCCGCAAGACACTCGCGGACCGGGCCGTCGATGGCGCCCAGGCGATCGACCGCTTCGGTCAGCCGCCGCGCCCCGGCCAGCTCTCGCAAGGCCTCCCGCAGGCTCCGCCGCGCCCATATCAGCTCGATGGTTTTGACCAGCCAGACCGTCCAGGTCACGACCGACGCGAAGGCAAGCCCGATCAGCACGGCCTTCACCAAGGGATCGGCATTGAGGAACATGCCCCAGGGGCTGAGATCGCGCGGCAGTGCCGCATTGCCGACCACGCCGCCGGGCGCGTCCGGCGTCTGGGCGCGCGCCACGGCGGCCGGCAGCAGCACCATGACAAGCGCGCCGGCAAGCATGCTAACGGGCGCGCGCCGCGCGGCTTCGATTCTCGGCCGGATCGTCATGCCGCAGGGTAGCACGCTTGCCAGCGACATCCCGCCCCGCCCGATCAAAACTTCGCGCGCACGCCCGTATAGGCGGCAAGCGGCATTCCGGGCACGAAGGTGCGCGGGTCATTGAGGACCAGGAAGTTGGCCCCGCCGAAGGTGTTGCTGTTGAATCCGGCGGTGTTGAAGAAAGTGCCGGCGGCGTAATAGTGCTGGTTGAACAGATTGTTCACCAAAGCGAACACCTCGACGTTCTTTCTCACCTGATAGGAGCTGTGCAAGTTCACGACCCAGTACGCCGGCACCGCGGGGTTCTGGTTGGCGTCGTCGTGAATGAGGTACTGGCTGCCGATGACATTCAGGTCGGCCCCGATCTTCCAGGCCTCCGTGACGTCGTATTCGGCGCCAGCCTTGAACCGATGCGCCGGAATGGCCGGAATGTGATCGCCCGGCACCACGAAGATGTTGCCGTTGGCATCGGCGGCCGGATTGTTGGGCGAAGAAAGCGTCAGCGCGGTCTGGTAGGTGGCGTCCACGAACGTGTAGTTGGCGTAGGCGTTCCACCGGTCCGTCTTGTAAGGCGATCTTGGTCTCGACGCCCTGCCGCAGCGTCTTGGCGGCGTTCTGGAAGTAGCCGAACATCGGCACCGCGGCGCTCGCCACGTTGATGATGTCGTCGTCGGTCTCGGTGCGGAAGATCCCGAGGCTCCAGGTGAACTCGCCCGTTCGGACCACCTGCCGCCGAGGTTTCCGCGCAGGCCGGCTTCGTAGGTGTGCGAGACGACCTGCTTGAGCGGCGGGTCGGCGATCAGGAAATTGTCGATCATGCAGGGATGCATCGGGATCGGAGCAGCCGAGCTCGAGCGGAGTCGGCGCGCGGTTGGCTTCCGAATAGCCGGCATAGCCGGTAAGGCCTGGCGTGAACTTGTAGGTCAGCCCGACCACCGGGTTGAGGCGTTGGAAGGTGTTGTTGCTGTTGAGCAGCGGATTGGCGCCGGTCTCGTCGGTCAGATCGATCTGCGGCGATGTTGAAGCGCGCGCCGGTGGTGAGCGAGAGCTTGCGCGGTCGAGGTCGAGGGTGTCGGTCGCGTAGATGCCCGTATAGGTGTTGGTGGCGAGCAGGCTGACCGGGGTGATGTCGGCGGCCGGCTGATCGATGAACACTCCGGTCCCGGTCACGAACAGATTCTGGTCGATGGTGCCGAGCTCGCTGGTCGCCGCTGAACTGCGAATGCCCGTGGTCGACGCTGATGCCCGCCGCAAAGTGGTTGTCGTGTCCGAGCACCTTGGCTGGTGCTGGTCGACCTGCGCCGAGCCGCCGAAGCTTTGGTCGCGGTCGTGTTGCGATCGATCTCGCCCAGGAAGGAGTTGGGCGACAACAGTGTCCGGCACCGGCATAGTTCTGATTGATCGCGGTCATGCCGTCGCCGATGCAAAGCTGGCCCGGAAGCAGGCCGCCCGGATCGCATGGCTGCGCATCGGTGCCGTTGCCGTCCACATGGGCCTGCCAGAACCCGCGATAATAGGCGTTGCCCTGGAACGAGCAGCGTGTCGGTCGGGCTGTAGCTGAGGCTCGAGGTGAGAAACGCGAGCTGCAGATGCGTGGTCTGCGGCCAGGTGTAGACGCTCGACCATTTCTGATTGAGAAGCTCGACCGGGGTCGCCGCGACCGCGCCGAGCGTAATTGTCCGCGCCGGTGAATGGACGTGGAACTCGGTCTGGTCGTTGCGGGCGCCGAGGTCGACATACATCCGGCGCAGTTGCGACGACGAGGAGAAGTCGCGCCAGCCGTCGTCGTTGGTGGCGTCGGCGGCGATATAGGCGGCGAGGTTTCCGTCCTGGAAACCGGCCTGGACGGCGCCCTGACGCCTCCCATAGGAGCCGAGCATCGACTTCGGCTTCGTGGTCCTGGTAGGTGAAGCCGTTCTTCATTTCGATGCGATGAGCGCACCGCCGATGGCGTTGAGGCCGTAGATCGGATTGTTGGGCACGAGTACGGCCGGTTGATCGCCATCTCCGGGATGAAGTCCCAATTGACGACGTCGCCGAACGACTCGTTGATGCGCACGCCGTTCTGATAGACCGCAAGGCCTTGCGGCGTTCCGGGCACCGGGGAAGCCGTAAAGCCGCGATAATCGAGGTTGCGCTGGAAGGGATTTCCGGACTGATCGCTCAGGGAGGCGCCGGCGATGTTCTTGGAGAGCGCATCGAGCACGTTGGAGGATTGCGTGTGGCTGAAATCCGCCGGCGTCAGCACCTGCGTATTCGACGGCACCTTGTCGCGGTCGATGCCGCCGGAATCGGTTGCGGCCGTCGTCACGGCGGGCTGTGCCGGTGCCGGCTGCGGCGAAGCCGAGGGTGCCGGACGGGGTCGTTTCGGCGGCGCTCTATGGGGGCTCGCAAGGGGCGTCGGAGCGATCACAGTGACTTCAGGCAGGGGCGTCGGCTCTTGGCCTTGCGCGCCGAGCGGCGCCATCAGGGCAGCAGTCGCGACGAAGGCAGACAAGTCCAACGCGTGCCGGCGGCTTGGACGCGGAATACCGCCACCCGTTCGGAACGCGCACCTTTTCTGCACCGCCAAGCCCAGCCGCTTCTTGAAGCTTTATTTCAGGACGATCCGCCCAGCCCAATCGAGACCCTAGCAAACCGCTCGGGGACCCGAAAGATGTCCTGGCCGCGGCCCCATGGCCCGGTTGAGGGTTGTGCACATCGGCAGCTTTTGCCTGCCGGAACAAGGTGCCGGCCGCTCGAACCGCTGAGCGCATAATTCATCAGCAGAATCAACGCGGCCATTTGGCGTGTTTCTTGCGCGACCGTGATTGCCCCAAACACTGCCCAGCGTGTTCAGCCACGCTTATTGGAGGTGTTGCTATGAAAATACATGTGCTGCCCCCGCTTCCGCCCATTCCGCCCGCCGCCCCGCAAAAGGCGCCGCCAACCTCGTTCGAGGTAGACCAGAGGACGGAGGAGTTGATCAAGGCCGCAGAGCAGCAGCGAGCCCAGCGGGACAAAGTGAAAAGCGTGCGGAGGAACCCGCGTCGCCTGGATGAAGACGCCGAGTCGGACACTGGCGAGCAGGACAAGCGATCGAGCCGGACAACCATTGACCTCCTCGCTTGAGGTCCGAGACCTCCTCGCTTGAGGTCCGAGACCTCCTCGCTTGAGGTCCGAGACCTCCTCGCTTGAGGTCCGAGACCTCCTCGCTTGAGGTCCGAGACCTCCTCGCTTGAGGTCCGAGACCTCCTCGCTTGAGGTCCGAGACCTCCTCGCTTGAGGTCCGAGACCTCCTCGCTTGAGGTCCGAGACCTCCTCGCTTGAGGTCCGAAACCGCTTAAGGCTCCAGCGACCGATCGCGGCGGCGCAGCGATGCCTCCGATCAAGCAGAACCCGGCGCTCGGCTGCGGCGCGGTAGACTGCCGCCGCTGAACCCGAAGCGGTCGTCCGCCCGCTTATATCGCCTGTCGCGCCTGTTGGCTGTCGCGCAACAGCAAGCCTTGGAATTCCGCGCAGGCATGTGAGTTGTAGATAGCAAACCGCTCGCAGCCGTAAAAAGCCTACCGAGGGTGAATAGCACCATGAAGTCGCCCCTTGCGCGCTAACTCGACCGCGCCGAGGAGGCCCGCGCCAGCGGACGTCGAATTCACACCTTCTGTCGTTCTCGCCTGGCGGGAGATCTTTATTCCCCAAGGCCTGTTTTGCGCGCTTCCTAATATCAAGGAAACGAGGGGCGAAGGTAGATGGATGTTCCGCTGATCTGGCCTGCTCGAGAGGGTCGGAAGAGCGCAGAACCTACGGGTGCTTCGCCTGCTTCGGCTTCAACCCCGCCTACGGGACGGCGACCATTCCGAGCCTGAGGTCGAAATCCATCCGCTCGAGCGGGCTGAGGTCGAATGGCGAGGCCTCCAACTCGGCGGCATCGGGGCCGGTAATGTCGAGGCCGCGGCTGCTGGCGACCCTGATGAATTTCACCCCCTGTTTTTCCTCCATCTCCCTGTCGTCCATCCCCAGCAACACGCGATAGCCGGCGATCTTGGTGAGGTTGATATTGGGGGCTTCGATATAGGCTTTAATTTCCGCCGGCAGCTTCGGGTAATTCTGATTCTTCTTCAGCGCATCGCGAAGATAGCTGCTGGCGGTGCTGTCGACGATCCCGTTCTTGTCGACGTGGCCGCCCAGGTTGAAATAGCTAGCCTTGGCCGTGATCTGCACCTCCCAGGCGTCGACGGTCATCTTCGGCGGCGGCTTCGTCTCGTTGTGCGCGGCGCTGGCGTACTCGGCCGGCGGCGCATGGTCCTTCGGCCGGTTGCCGGCGGCCGCTGGGCTTTCCAGATGGTACGGCCTTTCAGAGGCGGAAGCGGTGCTGTAGACGCGCGGCTCGTTGGTAGGTTGAGGCGCTGCAGCGGAGCCGGAGAGCCGCGGCCCACTTGCCGGCGCGGAGGCCGAAGCAGTGCTGTAGGCCAGCGGCGCGCTTGCCGGCACCGGCGCGGGATATTGGGCTGCCGGAGCATAAGCGCTGGCGTCGACCGCGGGACGGTCACGCGCCGGAAGCAGTATCGACGTTGCGTGGAATTGTTTTGCGGGTTCCGGGCTGGAGCCCGCGATGGCCAGCAGTTCATAACCAACCGTGCCAGCCAAGAGGGCGACGCCCACCAACGCGCCGGTCAGAGGCCAGTCCATGGATCACATCCTGTAATGGATCACGTCCTGTATCACCCCTTTATAGCGCATGGGGCCGGAGGCCTCAATCCACTCGACGTGTCTCGGTAGCTCACGAGTTGTCTGGTTGGGTAGCACACGAGTTGTCCGGATTCCTGCCTCCACTGGGAGGAGGATCGATGAACCGGGCCCGGGGCCGGACTAGATTCAAGGGGCCGGTCAAGGCCTTGTCCCGGGGCCAAACCCGGGACAGGCAACTCTGGCGTCCGCCATGCGGCCGGGCCGTTATTTGCCGCCGCCGCCAGCGCCTCCGCCCCCTCCGCCGCCGCCTCCACCAGCGCCGCCCCCTCCGCCGCCCGAATCATGGGAGCCGCCGCCACCCCCGCCAGCGGCATCATGAGAAGCCGCGTTACCGCCGCCCGCGCCGCCGCCAGAGGAGCCGCTTCTGCCGCTCGAGCTGCCACTCGTGCCCCCGCCGGCCGAAGCCCGGCCACTGTCGCCCCTCTCGCCGCGGTCATGACCGGTGCCCTGCGCCTGCGACGCGACCGGCGGCTTGTGGGTGCGGACCACCTGGATCCTTTTATGGTTCTTTGCGACGCTCATTGCGAAAGACGGACTGGCGAAAGTCGGACCGGCGATAAGCGTGGCCAGCACCGTCGCAAGAACAAGTTTCATGACGCTCACCTCTTGGGTTGTTGTTGTTCCAGCCGCCGAACGGCGCCCTCCGCCGATGAACGTGCGAAGCAGGATCGGGTTCGAGAGCCCCGGATGTAGGTGGTTTGAAGATGGGGACGCCGCGACCGAGCGCCATGTTTTGCGTTGCAGCAAGTAGTTTTCGGTTCCGCTCCGGATCGCACAAACAAATCAGCACTCTCTGCCGCACCTTGCCGGGGCGATTCTGCTCATGTCGCTTTGGTTCCGACCTTACGAGTAATTAAGTCGCCCAGCCCCTAAGAGTGCGCAGCCCGCAGATCGCCAAAAATTTTGCGAAACGGAAACGCCCCTGCGGCGTTGGCATTCGAGGCTGGTTGAAAAGAGGGGCTGGTTGAAAAAGAAAGGAGGTCCAGATGAGACAACTTCTCTTGGCAGCAGTGGCTATCGGCACCCTGGTCGCGGCTGCACCGGCGTCTGCGCAAATCTCTTTCGGAGTTGATCGCGGAGGCGTCGAGTTCGGGGTGGGTCCCCGCCACGACTGGCGCGACCGCGACCGGGGCTGGCGTGACTACGGATATGCCCGCGATTGTCGTGTGATCCGCGAGCGCGTCGAGACGCCAAGCGGACGCGTGATCTACCGGACGCGGCGCGAGTGCGACTGACGTGCCAGGCTTTCACGCGCGGAGCTTGCAGCGGCCCTCGTGCAGGGCTGCCGTCGGGAGGCGAGGGATCCTCGCCCCCGACCCGTTATCGCGTGTTGCGACCCGGCAGATGGGGTTGAACTCCATAGCTGCCCCTTGCCGGGCGCAAGGCGTCGATAGCGGAGCAATCGATCGCGCATCGTTCCAAGCAATCCAACCTTTCGGAGAATCCAAATGAGAAAAATCTTGTTGGCAACCGTGGCTGCCGTTCCGCTGCTTGCAGTCGGGATGATGCCCGCATCGTCCCAGGACCTCAAGCAAAAGGGCAAGGACGACATCACCCAGTCCCAGGGACGGGCGGGTGCACAGGAGAAGCGAGGTCCGGCCGTGGGCAAGGAGACCCAGGGCAAGGCCGAAATCGATCCAAGACAAGGCCCAGCCGAAGACGGAGGGACGCGCCGAGAGCGAGACCAACAAGCAGGATGAGGCCAAGCAGGCCGACCAGGCAAAGTCCGGCAAGAAGGACCAGGCCCAGAGCCAGAGCGTTGGTCAGTCGGCCAAGGACAAGACCCAGCCGGGCACCAAGAGCCAACTCAGCCAGGACCAGAACAAGGCCAAGCAGAGCACCGCCAAAAAGCCCAACGGCGCCGAAAACGAGCCGGCCCGCACCACCGGGCAAGCGACGCGGCCAAACGAGGAGCCCGGCCGCCCGCAACAGAGCAACGAGAACCAGCGCCCGCAGAACAACGCCGGGCAGCAGAACAACGCGCAGCCGAGTAGCGCCCAGCAGAATGCCAAGGGCGAGAACCGCACCGGCGGGGCGGAGGGCCGGGTGACGCTCAACGAGGAGCAACGGACCAAGATCCAGCAAACGGTGCTCTCGGGCCGTGACGTGCCGCGGGACGATCGCGTCAATTTCAATGTCGAAATCGGCGTCGATGTGCCGCGCGAGGTCAGGATCGCGGAAGTGCCCGACACGCTGATCGAGATCCATCCGGAATGGCGGGGACACGAGTACTTCGTGGTCCGCGACGAGATCGTGATTGTCGATCACGACCGGCATGTCGTGGCTCTGGTTCCGGTCGGATCGTCCTCCGCCTCCACCGGCAGCAGCACGACTACCGTGACGAGCTTCGAATTGCCCGATCAAATCCGCCGCGTGCAGGAGGTGCTGGTCGAGAAGGGCTTCTATCATGGTCGGCCTGACGGCCGGATGGGCCCTGAGACGAGGGATGCTTTGATCAAGTTCCAGGAGCGGGAAGGGATCGAGACGCGCGGCCGGCTCGACGAGCGGACCTTCGGGGCGCTGGGCATTTCCGTCGGACGTACCGAGGGACAAGGCCAGGAGGGACGGGCCGAGCCCAAGGCCGGTCAATCCTCGACCTCCGGCCAGGCGAGCTCGCCGAGCTCGAGCGAGCCGCGCGGTAGTTCCCAGAACAAAAACGACAAGGCCGACCAGAGCAAGCGTCCCTCAACCTCGGGTGAAGCCGGCAAGGCGCAAGGCCAGAACGAGCGCCAGTCGACCTCCGGCCAAGCCGGCAAACAGCCTGCCGCCAATGCCGATGAGAACAAGGCAGGTAACAAAACAGAGAATAAAGCAGGGCAGCCAGGCGGGACCGAAGGACGTTCAATGAATCGGCAAAACCAGCCTGCCGCCACCGGCAAGAGCCAAGAAGACCAGCGCAAGCGCGATTGATCCCATTCCTCCCCCGCTTGCGCGCGCAGGGCCCTGCACATGCAGGGCCCTGTTCATTCGCGGCAAGGGCGAACTCAACAGCCGATCTTGACGGGACTCACGCATCCGGTTGCACGCGGGTGAGCTGTGATTTGGACCGTTGAGGCTTTCGTCCATGCCGCTCAACTCCGAACGGTGGGCGTGCGTCGGCAGGCGTCCATCAACCCCAGGCTTCGCGCGTCAATCGCAGGTGCGCCGTGCGCGTACGGTGAGTTCAGTTAAAACTCCTCAAATGTTTCTGGTCAATTGCCGGATGCTTGCCGCGGGCCGCAAGCGATGCGCGGAGGCAACGCATGAGATTGAATCGGCGCAGTGAAGGAACCACCTGGGGCTCCCGCCATTGACCAAATGAAGAAAGGATTGCGATCATGGCGGATCCTTCTGAACGGCCGGGAAGACCCGGGTGCCCGAGGTGCGGAACAGAGATGAACGAGACGGAAGACATCGCCCCCTTTGGAAGCGACGCCGGCTTGCGAATTTTCGAATGTCCCGCTTGCGGTTCGGCAATTTCCCGTCTCGAACCGGCGCAGCCAAGTCGACGGCCAGCCAGGAGCCGTGTCCGCTGAAGAATGCCAAGGCGGGAACAGCGAAATTGAAACCGGCTCAGCGCGCTCCCCGCCAGCTAACGCGGGCGCTGCTGCTGCTCGAGCTGTAGCTGCTGCTGCTGGAGCCGCTGCTGCTCCTGCAATTGCTGCTGCTGAAGCTGCAGTTGCAGTTGCAGTTGCAGTTGCTGCTGTTGCGGCTGCGGCTGCAACTGGTCCTGGAGGCGCTGCTGGAGTTGCTGCTGCTGCATTTGTTGCTGCTGCTGCAGCTGTTGGGTTTGCAACTGCTGGAGCTGCTGCTGCGCCGCCGCCACGCCGATCGGCAATGCCGGCAGAAGCAGGACCGCAAGCGCAATGTTCTTGATCATGGCTAGGCCTCCTATGGTCTCGCCGCTAAATGTGGACATGCCACCGGGGGAATGTAATACCCCGCCGCCGAGCTCACGACGCAGCCCAAATTGCCGGGCGCCGCGGTGTTGGCGTTGCGGTTTGCGGCGGCTCGCGATCGTGTCTCAAAGTCGCATCGACCTCGACGGTTTCCGGCTTTTGCAAAATCCGCCTGACGGCCGCGGCGCGCGGCTCGATCGACGTCGGAATTCGGAACAATTCAGCTGCGTGTTTGTTCGTTCTTCGAAGGAGCAATGCTGAAGGAGAAAGGCCGTGGACGAACGTCGGACGCTTTCAATATTTGGAATGGTGTTGGGCAGCTTGTTGGGAGTGCTATTTGTCCTCGATGCGATTGCGCTCTCTGATAGCGCAACTGTGGAAGCGAGGCGATCCATCTCGACTGATCTCGCGAGCGTGGAACCTTTGTTGCCTGTCTCACGTTAGATTACCACACCAACACAATGGAGGTTTTCATGGGTTTTGGTAGAGGCGCACTGCTTTGGTTGCTTGGAATCCCGCTTCCCATCATCATCCTCTTGGCGCTGTTCATGCACCATTGATGTGAGCAACTTCATCTGATTGAAGGCCCGGCCGCTCGCTAGCCGGGCCTTCGCTTTGACCGATATCTCGCATCGCGCTGGCTCGTGGCCGGCTGCGCGAGCATTTCAAATGGGCTTGGTTCAAGAATGCGTTTCTACCAATTCCGCACAGAGCGGAGAAGGCGGACGGAAGGCGGCAGCGAGGTCGAGAAGATCTGCACCACGAAACTGGGTGAAGAAGAAGTTCCTTGGATAACGCCGCGGCCTCGAAGGCGGCCCTCTCCAGGCCGAGTTGTTGGCGCCAAGGATTGCCAAGGCATCCACCCGCGTCAGACGGCGTGCGGCATGGGCTTCTCGATCCGCGAGTCTGTAAAGAGCGGGGAGTTCCGCCAAGGAAAGGCCCCCGACACGACGCTCGGAGGGAGCGGTACGTTAGTACCAATGACTTTTATGTCCTCCAGGTGTGGAACCTTTTCGTGAAGCCCCACTTGGTGGGTCAGGCACCGTACACAGGGAGGAGGTCTCCATGAATCCCTCGGAGAAATTCGTGCGTTTTGCCGCCGAGTGCCAACGTATGGCCAAGTTCACACGCACCCCGGAGAACAAGGACGTATGGTTCCGGATGGCGGAGCGGTGGCTTCGGTGTGCAGAGTTGTACGATCGACAAACCATAGCGGCGCAGCGAGGCGGCATGGCGAAGCGTCATCGCGCGCCCACGCATAGCTGGTCGCAATAAGAAGATCGCTGCGGCAACCCGCTTGCTGAGCGCGCCGCGTGTCCCTTGACACGCCCAGGATTGGCTCGGGTCGCGTCCAGGCGGGCGTGATTTCAGCCGTGCAGGCATGTCACAAGCGGGGCATGTGAAATGAATGCCATGCTGATCGGTCGGGACCAGGCTTTCCGAGCGGCGGTCAAATCCGTGCTAGAAGAGGGTCCGCTACGACGGCGGTGCCCTCTTGGCTTTTGCCGAGCTCTTTTGCGACAGCGTGGATTGCGGGGCCGACCTTATCGATCGCGCGCTGCAAATCCGTCTTGGTGACGCCCCATTCCTTGGTCCAACGCCTGGTTGCGCTCTTGTCCTCCAGATTGAGGCTTGCTCGATCCAGCGGGGGCTTGTTGTTGCTGATTTTCATAAAATCCACACGCAGGAGTTCAAGGTAGGGCGGCGTTGTGTGCAATCAGCATCAACGCGAAAGCCCAGATGGCGACCACGGTTGCCGACACGGTAGCCAGCCAGAAAGTTTGTTGGTCAATTCCACGGCCCTCCTCACGGGGGCGGATGTTGTCTCGAATGGTCATGTCGAATCCCCTTCAAGGCGGAATGCCAGTGGTGAAACGCGCAACCAGCGCTGCTGTTCCCGGCGGCACGGGGAGTCGGTGTGTCGGGGCCGCAGTCCCCAGAAGGCGGAAAGCAAAGCGCGCCTGGCCGGCGGCGGGCCGGATCGATGAGAAACCATGAAACGCGTCAGGCAAGTGCTGTTGCGATGCAACACGGCAACAAATCTCCTTGCTCAAGATCGGCGGGAACGGATTGCGGAACGGACCGTTGGATTCGCAAGGCTGATCGACCGAAATTGGGGTCACATTTTTCCGATGCTGGTTATGTTTCCCATCGAACAGACAGATCGCGGCATGCCCAGCATGGTTTTGCCGAGGCCTGCCGCTATCCATTAAGGCGAAGCCTCAAGGAGGCCGAATATCTCCAGGCCAATGCTGCCCGGTTCTCTCCCGGCCAGCCGCGCGTGAAAACCCGCCGGCACAACGGACCCGGATCCGAGCTCCGCTACGTAGGCCAAGGGCGATCGGGCAATATTGCTTACCCTGGAGGGCGCGACTCTTGTGACGGCAGCATGGAACAAGAAAATTGATTCTGCGAAGGCCAGAACGGAAGCCCCATGTGGTGCGCGATAGGGATCCAAGCAAGCTAAGCGAGTGCGCAAGGAACGAGCGCCTTGAGGAGATCGAGGAACTGCTCAAGATTCCTCCGCCCAGCATAGATGACCTGTTCGACGATCCCGCCGTACGATCGCGGGTCGGTGAATGGATAAGCTTGGCCGTGAACCGCACAGCGCGCGGCAGACGACGGGGCCGACGACGAAGACGGGGACGGTAGCCGGCCTCGTCAGGCAACCGCGCCAGGCGAGGTGACCCGGTTCGCAGCTGCAGCGCGCGTGAGTTGTGCAGTGCCGGGTCGGTCGAGGGTGCGATGCGTTACTCGCCCGCGCTGATTGCCCTCTCATTCGAGAAGTTTAATTTGACAGTACACCGGCGTGGTGGGAGGTTTAGTCGGCTGTGTGCCATAGGGTTGGGGGCTCCAAAGAGGAGTTCCGACATGTGCGACTATAGCCTTCAGAATGTGATGTCGCGTCCCGCTCGAGTCGGCGACAAGCTCACGACGCACGATTTCAGAAGCGGCACGCGCGGATTTGCGGCTCAAGAAAATCCGGCGATGGCGGTCTGCGTCCTTCCGGGAACCGAACTCGCTTTCAGCGAGGAAGCAACAGTTCCCGCCTTCGGCTTCATCCTGCCCAAGCAGAAGACGCTTGGCTACAAAACGGCGATCTTTCGACAGGTCAACAAGGATCTTCCCCATACGCATCACGATGCGTTGGAATTTCCCGACGGGAAGATAGTTCTGTTGACGTATCTGTGCGAAGGTCAGGAAGCGACGGTGCTTCAGCTTCCCGCTCAACCGAAGACGCAGACCGAGGTCGAAGAGCAGAAGCGCGCGGAATACATCGGCTGATTTCCTCGGTCGGGCTCTGCGGTGCCGCCACGCGGGGGCGGGCGGCTTCTCGTGCTGCACCGCACGGCTCGCAGTTGCGTAGGCGCCCAGCGGGCCGCGGGATCGTGTCTCGGCCGTGCGGATCGGCGCGCTGGGCCGGAGCGATGTGAAATCGGCGCGTCGCGGGAGCGGCAGGCGCCGGCGTGGTATCGTTTGGTGCCGCTGGTTGTCTGGTAGCTCGCGGCCGATGTTGGCCCGGTCCGGATGATGCTCCTTCAAGAGTGCGATCCATGAGCCACCGCTGACTCAGAAGGACCTCGATGCGTTGGTGGGGTCTCTGCGCACCTTGAAGCCGGATTCGGCGACCTGAAGCATCTTTGGTTGGCTGCTCAAATCGTGATGACCGGATCGGCGTCAAGTGCATGCTGCTCCGATCATCTCGATCGGGCAGACGTCGTGCCCTAGACGCCGTTCCATGTCAGGTGCGGATAGTGTAGCCTCGCCGTTGTGTTGCGTCGTGTCCGTGACGATGAAGCAAGCAGTCCGGCAACGCAGGGGAGGCAAATGATGTGGCATGGAAGCTCGACCGGAGTGTTCGCACTGGCCGCCGCGCTGGTGGTGACATTGGGTGGTGCGACAATAGGCGGCGCGCAGGCAGCCGAGACCAAATACCCCAACTGGAAAGGCCAGTGGGACACCGTGAGCCCACGGCTTGGAGGCCAGTCGATCAAGTTCGACCCCTACAAGGCCTTCGGCCCGGCGCAGGAAGCGCCGTTGACGCCAGAGTACAAGAAGATCCATGAGGAAAGCATGGCCGATCAGGCCAAAGGCGGGCAGGGCAATTTTCTCGACCATGCCAGGTGCATCCCGGGCGGCATGCCGAGCATGATGTCGACGCCCACAATCGAATACATCATCACGCCGGAAACCACCTATATCGCGACCGGCAGCAGCGATCTTCGTCGGATTTTCACCGATGGGCGTCCTTGGCCCACCGACGTCGAGCCGACCTATCAGGGATATGCGATAGGCAGGTGGATCGATACCAGCGGCAGCGGGGTCTACGACGCGCTCGAAGTCGAGACGCGTGGTCCGTTCAAGGGACCTCGCGCCTACGACGCCACCGGGCTGCCGCTGCACTTCGACAATCAGTCGATCTTCAAGGAGCGCTTCCATCTCGACAAGGACGATCCGAACACGCTGCATGACGAGATCACCGTGATCGACCACGCATTGACGCGGCCGTGGAGCGTCGACAAGACCTATAAGCGCAACCCGAGTCCCTATCCGAACTTCAGCCGCGTTTCCTGCATGGAGAACACCCACCAGGCCGTGATCGCCAACGAAAACTACTTCCTGAGCGCGGATGGCCTCTTGATGCCGGCCAAGAAGGACCAGCCGCCGCCGGATCTGCGGTATTTCAAGCAGTACCAGAAGTGACGGCAGCAGAAGGGGAGGAACGCAGCGCGAAGTTGCGGCCGGCGCAGAGCCGTCCGGCTCAGGCAGCGGTGGCGCCCCGACGCGGCTCGAGCGTTACCCAGATGCCACCCTTGGCCCGCAGGCTGATGAGCCCGATGGGTTGCACGACATGGCCAGGCGCAAGCCGCACCCGGTAGCGTTGCGCGATGGCGGCGACGATGACCTGCATCTCAGCCAGTGCAAAGCCGTTCCCGATGCAGATGCGCGGCCCGCCACCGAACGGCAGATAGGCGAAGCGATGGCGCCGGCCGACCTCCGCGGGGGCGAACCGCTCGGGCTCGAAGCGTTCGGGGTCCGGCCACAGGTTGGGATTGCGATGGGTCACATAGATGCTGATGGTGATGAGCGCGCCTGCTGGCACACGCACGCCGCCGATCCGATCCTCGCGCCGGGCGGTGCGTGCGATCGCGTGTGCCGGCGGGTATAGTCTCATCGCCTCTTCGATCACCATGCGGGTCCATTCCAGGGAGGCGAGATCGGCGGCGGTCGGCATGCGTGCTCCCAATACCCGGTCAAGCTCGTCGTGGAGCCGCGCCTCTGCCTCCGGATGGCGTGCCAGCAGGTACCAGATCCAGCCCAGGGCGTTGGCCGTGGTCTCATGGCCGGCAAGGAAGATCGTGAGGATTTCGTCGCGCAGCTGCCTGTCGCTCATGGTCCTGCCGGTTTCGGGATCGCGGGCCGCGAGCAGCATCGAGAGAAGGTCGCGGCGATCGATCCCATCCGCTCGGCGCTCGGCCAGGAAGCCCGACACGAGGGTCTCGAACTCCGCGACAGCGCGGCGATGGGCCCTCGGTTGATGCCGCGGCAGCCATTCCGGCAGGCCCAGGAGGTCGAGCACGCTCGGACGCAGGGTTACGACGACTTCCATGAGCCGCCGGACCGCCTCGACCTCGCCGCTGACGTCCCGCGAGAACATGGTGCGGGCGATGATATTGAGCGTCAGCGCCATCATCTCGGCGGTCACGTCGAAGGGCTGCGTCAGGGTTCGCCAGCGTGCCAGCGTCGCTTGCGTGCAGGAGGCGAAAGTGGCGATGAACTCGGCAATGCGCTTGTTGTGGAACGCAGGCGCCGCAATGCGGCGCTGGCGTCGCCAGAGCTCGCCTTCGCTGGTGAGGAGCCCGTTGCCCAGAACCGGCCCCAGCAGTCGCCGCAGGAAATGGCTCTTGCTGTAATTCTCGTGATTGGTCAGCAGCACATGCTCGATATATTCGGGCTTGTTGAGCACGAAGCTGTGCAGGAACAGGAGGCGATTGTAGATCATGTTCCGTTCGAACAGCTCCGGCACCAGGGTCGAAAGCTGATCCTCGCGCACGCGCCGGAGAAATTCGATCAGGCCGAACCGCGGAGCGAGATAGGTATCCTCGACGACGGCGTATTCCTTGGCTGCTGTCGGAGCTTTCATGGCGTCTTGTCCTGCCAGCGGGCTTCTCATCGTACGAGGCGGGCGACATCAATTCGCCCCAGGATGCACAGATATGCGAGCATGATGTGGCAGTGGACAAAGACCCTATGATGTCCGACAAGTACGATTCTAAGGCATGGGGGCGGCGACGGCGAAATGGACGTGTGGGCGTGGGGGATCTGAGAGCAAACGTCCGCCGGAACGGGAGTGGCGAGCCTACTGAGGGAGAAGACGGCCGCAGCCCCGGTCGTCGACCGGTGGTGTGGTTCGAAGTCGAGGATTTTCTCCGATACTTTGATCATTTTCGCAATCCGACCGGGCTGCAGCGCGTCCCATTTGAGATCTTTGCCGAGGCCGAGAGACTCTATGGCGGCGCTGGACGCGTAAGGTTCTGCCGGCTCAGCGTGTACACCAAGCAATTTGAGGCAATCGATTTCGACACGATCATTTCGGCATATCTGCAACCGCCCGGCGCCAATGCCCCGTGGAAGGCAATTTGGGAGCCTGCGCGGTCTTTGAACGATCCATCCGGCATGCTGCCGCTGATCGTCCGCCATCCGCGATTTTTCCTTTCACTTTTGAAGGCTGCGGTTCGCGATATCGTCCATATGCGGTTCGGGCGACGTCATTTCGAGCGGCTCCTGGAGCCTGGCGACATCATCGTCTCGCTCGGCGCCGGTTGGGGGTTTCCCCACTATATGAAGCATATCGCGGAAGCGAAGCGGCGCTACGGAATCCGGTTTTCAATGCTGATCTACGATCTCATTCCGATCGAGAATGGCGGTTTCGTCGAGGAGCAGCACGTCGCTCAATTTCAAAATTGGCTTCAAGAGGCCATTCCGGTGACAGATCTGCTGCTCACCATTTCTCGGCATTCGCGGAATGCCCTGACCAGGTGGGCGGCGGAGGCCGGACGGTCATTGCCAAGCGTCGAGGTGGTGGCGCTGGGCTCCAGCCTGAGCGATCGGCCGATAACCGTGGATCGGATGACGACAAGCCTGCCGCAGCCGTATGTGCTGTTTGTCTCCACGATTGAAATCCGGAAAAACCATCGGCTGCTCGTCCGGATATGGCGTCGGCTGCTGGATCGGCACGGCGCGGATGCCGTGCCGAACTTGATCTTTGCCGGGCAGGTCGGTTGGATGGTCGACGACCTGCTGACGGACCTTGCGGCAAGCGATTATCTGGGCGGCAAGATCATGCTGATGCCCGGACTGTCCGAGGCGGAACTACGCCAAGCCTATCGTTCCTGCCTGTTCACGGTGTTTCCGAGCCTTTGCGAGGGGTGGGGACTGCCGGTCGCGGAGAGCCTCGTGCATGGCAAGTTCTGCGTCGCCTCGAACCGCACGTCGATCCCTGAAGTCGGCGGCGATTTGATCGACTATTTCGATCCAACCAACGATGACGACGCGCTCGGGAAGATCGAGCGAGCGCTGTTTGATTCCGGTTACCGGGCGGCGCGGGAAGCGCGGCTGCGGGCGGAGTATCGTCCTCGCGCCTGGGCCGACTGTGTTCAAGCGCTCATCAGCAAGCTTGATGGACCGGCGCCGCCGGTCGCGGAATCGTGATGTGCCGGAGGTCGGCATAGCCTTCGCAATAGCCGTCGGGACAGCCTTCGCATATTTGGCTTTACCAAAACTTCGCCAAAGCCATGAACGAGGCGGCCCCGGATAGCTCCAGCTACTTTCGAGCAGTCGGATAACGGGAATGGCGATAGCTGGCCGGCCGAGGTATCCGGCTTGCTTCGCAAACACTGGCTGTTGTGGAGCAATAGTCCTTGCATTGCCCCAGAGCTGGTCCTCCGGGAACGTTATAGTTGCAGGCTTCCATGCAGTAATCCCATCCTGAACCGCAGCCCAGAATGAGCCCGATAGGATGGGCGTCGGCGGCGAGGGGGGAACCCATGGCAGTCGCCAGTCCAAATATCATGGCCGCCGCAGCATGAACGGGCAAACGGATCATGAGTGCCTCCATTGGAGGGAACAATTCGCGTCGCATGAGAACGTCGGCTGCGTGCCATCGGTTCCAAGGTCGGAAGCATCGAGCCGAAAACGTTGCCCCGGCCAGCCTTGACGCGTTTCGCGCTCCGTGCACCGTTACTGGAAATGGAGCCAAGATGGCGGGGAAAAGTCCCATGAGGACCATCTGCAGGGGCCTCGCCGGCGCATGGCGCGTCGGATAAAGATCAAAGGGAGGTTGTAAATGCATCGTCGCAGCTGGATCGGCGCAATCGCGGCTATGGGTCTGGTGATGGTGCCCATCGGCGGCGTCCGCGCCGCCGATATTGGGGTGTACCCCGACTGGAAGGGGGCCTGGGGGCGGTTCGTCGTCAGCGGGCTCGGCGGGCAGGCTTCATTCGACCAGACCAAGCCATGGGGAGCCGGCCAGCAAGCCCCGCTGACGCCCGAGTATCAGAAGGTCCTGGAAGCAAGCCTTGCGGACCAGGCCAACGGCGGGGAGGGCAATTTTGCCGCCCACGCCCTCTGCGCCCCCGCCGGCATGCCGTTCATGATGGTCGCCACCCGACCGCTGGAATTCATCGTCACCCCGGAGACCACCTACATTCTGGTCGGCGGCTCCGATCACTACCGTCGAATCTTCACCGACGGACGCGACTGGCCCAAGGATATCGACCCGAGCTATTCGGGCTATTCGATCGGCCGATGGATCGACGACAGCGGCAGCGGTCAGTACGACACGCTGCTGGTCGAGACGCGCGGCTTCAAGGGGCCGCGCTCCTACGACGCCACCGGTCTACCTCTCCACTACGACAATCAATCCGTGTTCCAGGAGCGTATCCATCGCGACAATGCCAATCCGAACATCCTGCATGACGAGATGACCGTGATCGACCATGCCCTGACGCGACCCTGGAGCGTGGACAAGAGATACGTGCGCAATTCGAACCCGCGGTTCGAATGGAAAGAAGCTTATTGCATTACCGAGGACACCGCGTTGATCGCCATCGGCAATGAGTATTACTACAAGAGCGCCGATGGCCGCCTTATGCCCACCAAGAAGGACCAGCCGCCGCCGGACCTGAGCTTTTTCAAGCAGATCAAGAAGTGAGGTCAATGGCAGCGGGGATACGCACAGGCTCCCCGGCAACCCCGAGATCGTCGTTCCGTTTCGAAGCGATCCTCACTCCAGATTCTTGTAGCGCCGGTCGTCATAGAGCGCGCCCATCATGTGGCCGACCTTCTCGCGGAACTCCCGCGTGCCGGCGGCGAGGCCATGGGCGTCGAGCGCCAGCTGGTCCTTCCATATCTCGATTACGGTGAAGTAATTCAACCGGTTGTTCTGCTGCCAAATCTCGTAACGCTCGGCGCCCGGTTCGCGGCGGCTGTCGGCGGCGAGCTTCTTCATCATCACAATGGCATCGTCCTTGAACGGACCCGTCACGTCCACATGGGTGATCACATAGATCGCATCCTTGCCGGCCGGCGCCGAGGTCGGGCCGAGGTCGATTCCGGTGTCGAGCCGCTCGTCATAAAAACCGATGCGCAGCGGATCGAGTTCGCCGCGGAACTGCTTCATGGCGGTCCCGCCGCCATGGGCTTCGAACGCCTTCCCGTCGGTCCAGGCTTCCAGGATGGCGAACTGGCTGTGCCGTTCGGTTTGCTGGAGAACCTCATAGTGCAGGTTTCCAGTCTCCTTGCGGCTCGCGGCGGCAACTCGCCGCAGCAGATTGGCGGTCTGCATCTCGGCGGCAGGCGCAACCTCGATGTAGGTGACCACATAGGCGGATTGATTGTCGGCAGCTTGCGCCAGTGCCCCGGCCGGAGCCGCGACCACCGCCAGTACGGCGGCGCCCAGCGCCAGGGGAACAAACCTGAGGAAACGCTTCGAAAAATGATTCATTGAACCTGTTCGCATTCCTTGAGCCTCTCTATTCGTCTGCCGCCTGCCGGAATTGTATGCCGCACAGCTCGGCTGCCGCCACGAGGGCGGCAGCCGCGCAAGCGAGTCGATCCGCACCGGAGCTCGGCCGGCCTACTTCAGCTGGTCCGCCACCTTGTCGACGCCGGCCTTGCCGCAAGCCTCTTCCTGCGGCCCGCCCTTGGGGGCTCCGCTCAGGCCGACGCCGCCGATGGTCACGTCGCCGACCTTGATCGGAACGCCGCCCTGCAGCGGAATGACGTCCGTCAGCGCGCGCTGGCCGGAGATGTTCTGGCCATTGCCGCTGGTTGCGGCGGCCGCGGCGGCGGCGGTATCGGTGCGCTGCGCCCATTCGGCCGAGGGCCGCCCGAACGTTTCCGCCGTATAGGCCTTGCGGCGCGCGAGCTCGATGTTGTGCGGCGCCGCCCCGTCACCCTGGAGGAAGACGCGCAGCCGGCCGGTGCGATCGACGACGGCGACCGATACGTGATCTCCGCATTCGGCAAGCGCCGTCTCCGCGATCGCCAAGGCCATGCGGACCGAGACATTCTTCTCGGTCAGCACTTGCGCGCCGGCGGTAGCCGGAACGGCGATGATCGCAGCGACTGCGGCAGCGGCGGCCAAACGAATTGACATCTATATCCTCCCTGGGTTTCTCGGAACTTGAGCACGGATCACAGGCGTGTATCCGGGCCGGCGATAGCCGGCACGGGCGATTATGTCACTAGCCGGAGCCGCGCGGAAGGACGGGGAGAGCGGCGATGCTGCGGGTGCAGGGCTTGAGCACCTCAACCACAAGGGCCGGCCCAATCGGCGCCGGCGCTCCTGATAGGGCGAACTATGCCGCTTCTCCGTCCCGCCTTTGCGCGGCAAGGCTTGGGAAGTCGAGCTCCCCCACGCGGCAGGGGCGTCCAAACAGGAAGCCTTGCACATGGGTGCAGCCGGCGGCGCGCGCGAGCATGAGCTGGTCCTCGGTTTCAACGCCCTCGGCGACCGTGTCGACGCGCAGGCTGCGGCCCAGATTGGCGACCGCAGCCACGATCGCGGCACAATCTGCGTTGCTCGACAGCTCGCTCACAAACGACCGATCGATCTTGATCTGGTCGAACGGGAACAAGCGCAGATAACTCAGCGAGGAATAGCCGGTACCGAAATCGTCGAGGACGATGCAAATGCCGAGCTTTCGCAGCTGATGCAAGGTCGCCAGATTCTCGGCGCTGCCCTGCATCAGGACCGATTTGGTGATCTCCAGCATCAGGCGTTCCGGCGGCAAGCCCGATTCGGCCAGGATGTGGGAGATGGTGTCGGTCAGGTTGCCGCGTCGGAACTGCACCGGCGAGAGATTGGCGGCGACCTTGCACTGCGGCGGCCAGGTGGCGGCGTCGGCACAGGCTTGGCGCAGGACCCATTCTCCGATCGGGGTGATCAGGCCGCTCTCTTCGGCCAGCGGGATGAAATCGGCCGGCGCGATCGGACCACGCACCGGATGGCGCCAACGGATGAGCGCCTCCATATTGGCGATCTCGTTCGTCCTGATGCCGACGATGGGATGATAGTTAAGCTCGAACTCGCCGCACGTGAGCGCGTTGCGCAGATCGATCTCGAGGGCGCGGCGCGCGTCCGCATCCGCCCCCATGGTGGCTTCAAAAAGGCGGTAGGCATTGCGGCCGCCGATCTTGGCTTTGTAGAGGGCCAAATCGGCGCTCTTGATCAGTTGGTCGACATCGGTTCCGTGCTCCGGCGCAAGCGCGATGCCGATGCTGGTCGAGATGTCGACTCGATGATCGTCGAACGCATATGGAGCCGACACTGCCTCCAGCAGCCGTTCTGCGGTCGCGGCGGCGGCTTCACGCTGATCTCCCTCGACCGCGGCCAGCACCGCAAATTCGTCGCCACCGAGCCGCGCGACCGTGTCGGTCTCGGGCAGACAAGCCACCACGCGGCGTGCCACCACCTTGAGCAGTTCGTCGCCGACCGGATGCCCCAACGAATCATTGACCGCTTTGAAGATATCGAGGTCCAGCATGAACAGGTTGAAGGTCTTGCCACTGCGGCGCAGGCGGGCCAGGCTTTCCTCCATTCTCTCGCGCAGGACCGCACGATTGCAGAGATCGGTCAGGACATCGTGGCGGGCCAGGTAGGCGATCTGCGTCTCGGCCTCCCTTTGCGCCGTGATGTCCTGGTGGATGGCGACCCAGCCTCCATCCCGCATCGGCTGATGGCTGACCGCGAACACGCGGCCGTCGCGCAGCTCGTTCATGGAATAATAGGGCTGCGATTTGGCGACCGCTTCCAGACGCTCCTCCACATAGTGTTCCGCGTCACGCGGACAGCAGCCCATCGCCACGCGCGCCTCCAGGATGGCGCGCAGCGTGGTGCCGGGTTTGGTCAGGTCCGCCGGCAGCCCGTACATCTCGCCGTAGCGTGTGTTGCAAACCACCAGACGCTGATCGCCATCGAACATGCACAGGCCGTGCGCCATGTTCTTGAGCGCCGTGTCGAACAGTACGTTCGTTTGCTCCAGCGACCGCTTGGATTGCTCGAGGGCCGCGGTCGCCGCCGCGAGATTGTGCTGGCGGCGCACCCCGATGGCGATCGCGAACAGCACGATGGCGGTCAGAAAAAAGCCGATCTGATCATATTTGCGCGCGGTCAAAACGGCCTGCTCGAAGATGTCGCTTTCGGCCAGTCCCACGGTGGCGACCAAGGGCAGTCCGTCGACGGCGCGGTAGGAGATCAGCCGCTTGACCCCTTCGAGAGTCGTGGTGTTCCTCGTGTTCCAGAAGCTTCCGGCGGGTTGTTGCGGGACCAGCCCGAGCATTGTTCGGCCGGATACCGATTGGCCCACGAATCCCCCGGCTGCGACGTTGCGGGCGCTGCGGAGGCGAATGATCCCGTCCAAGCCGACGAGAGCGATGATCCCCCCCGGGCCGATGTCGATGGAATTGTAGATCTTCTCGAGCTCGACGATGTCGAGGGAGGTCCCGATGATGCCGCCGAACGATCCCTGCGGGGTCGATAGCCGTCGCGTCAATTGAATCGATGGCTTGCCGGACAGAAGGCCGATGGAAGGTTTGCTGATGTAGAGCTCGTCCGTCGTCGAGTCGCGCTGCGCACGGTAAGGCTCCCGATCGCTGATATCGACCGTGGAGCGGACCGGCCCGAGGCTCGACAGCCTGATGATTTCATCGGCCCCGGTGATCGAGAAGTGCACGGTCAAGTTATTTCGCGTCGTCGTGCTGTCGATCCAGTGGTTCAAGTCGAAATGTGCAGGATCTTGTTGGTACAGCTTTCGCAGGACCAGGAGCTCGGCGTCCGTACCCTTGATCGTCCGCGAGATATACTCTTCGAAAATGTGGGCCAGATTGCTGCCCTGCCGGAGCCCGTCTTCATAGGCGCGATCATATGCTTCATTGGTGAGGAAATAGACCCCGCCCCAGATGGCGACGATCATGGTCACGCCCAAATAGGTCGTGGTCTGGGCGAAGGCGCGGATCCATCGAGACATGCGGAAGCTCTGGGGCGTCGAGGCAGCCAATAACCGGGCGTTGGGTCCGATAATTCTACGTGTAATTGATTACCTACCTCTTTAGAGGATGCCTCAGGCAGGACAACGCAACCGCAAGCGGGTCAGCCTTGGGTGGCCTGCCGGACGCCCTCTGGATGATTGGGAGGCAAGGCTCGCTCCTTCAGGCAGCTTCGCTTGCACCGAAGCCGGTTCGATCTGGAATTAGGTCATCGTTAACCGTCGGCGAGCCCCGCACTGTTCGGTCTTGCAGATCGGGCGGCCCGCTCTTGAGCGTGTGAACAAAACTGATGAAGGACGAGCCGCTCCACCCGCTCATCCCGGCCCCCGCTTTCGCAGGTGCGGGAATGAGCGGATGTGGCAATTCCTTCACACGGTCTCTTGCGGGATGGCGAGGCCATCGGCCGGGGGCGATCCCATGCCTCGAGCCCCGAGTTTGGGGTTTCCTCCCGTGCCCGCGCATGCGACAATGCGGTATGGCAAAACAACAGATGCGCCTGATCGCCCTCGCTCTCGCGGCGTT
This sequence comes from uncultured Alphaproteobacteria bacterium, assembly GCA_963725185.1. Lineage (GTDB taxonomy): Bacteria > Pseudomonadota > Alphaproteobacteria > Rhizobiales > Xanthobacteraceae > VAZQ01. Next base: position 855,528 of record CAVRXO010000003.1, on the reverse strand, counting down.
TGTCGTCAGCAGCCCGGCCGCTGCTCAGAGCTGGAAGGAATTCAGCTATCCCGATTACGCCTTCACGGTCGCTTTTCCTGCCGAACCCAGGATCGAGAACACGGTCTACCAGGCCGCCGACGGCCGCGCGGCGCCGGCCCGGGTCTATTCCGTCGCAGCCGCCAACGGCATGTTCAAGGTGACGATCGTCGATCTGTCGAATGCTACCCTGGAGGAAAGCGCTGTCATCGACCACGCGATCAAGGTGTTGTCGCAAGACGGCGAGATCAAGCTCGACATACCACACCGCATCAGCCGGGTGTTCGGGCGTCAGCTGAGCATCCAGGCACCGGACGGCAGCCATTCATCGGTCGCGGTATTCTTTCACGACCGGCGCCTTTATCAGATCGAGGGCAGGGTGCTTGCGCACAGCAGCACAGCCGACGCCATCCGGTTCCAGCAATCCCTCGTCTTCACCGACAGCGATTAGGAAGACCACCCTTCTGGCAGAACCGCGATCGCTTGGCCGGAAAGCGGCAATCGACGTTGCTCGAACGGTTCATTCGCCGATCAACTCCCGCCGCCGCATCTCGAGCTCCTCCGAATAGCGCCTTAGCGCATGTGCTTCCGACAGGAGCCCGATCACATTGCGGCTTTCGCGCGATTGGATGACGGCCAAGGCCTCGGCCTCGGCCTTGTCGAATGCGGCCACCGCCTCCTTGACCGTCATGGTCGGCAGCAGCATTGCATCGGTGAAATGGAGAATGTCGCGAATGGGCTTCGTATCCTCGAGCTCGGCGGCGTGCGCTTCCGCCACGCTGGCGATGCCGGCGTAATGCTTGTTCTCGTCGACGGCCACGACGTGGGTGTTGGAGCCGAGCGGAAAGGCGGTGCGGAACCGCGATAGGGTGGTGTTCGCCGGTACCGTGCGCACGTCCGGGCGCATCATGCGCCGGACCGTCAGATCGCGCAGCCAGCCGACGTCCGCGGCGCTGCGTATGCTCTCGCCGCGCAGATGGAATCGCCAGGTCGCGAACGAATAGCCGAACGCCTCGCGCGTGACCTGCGCCGACACGATGACGGCGACCAGGACGGCGGTGGTGAGCCACAGATCGCCGGTGGTTTCCAGCGCGATGAAGGTCATGGTGAGCGGACCGCCGATGACGGATACCGAGAATGCGCCCATGCCGATGATGGCATAGACATGCGGATCCAAGGCGAACGCGGGCCAGGCGACCGAAAACGCCTCCGCGAACAGGCGTCCCCCGAGGGCGCCGAGCAACAGCGAGGCAAAGAACAATCCGCCGCGGAAGCCCGAGCCGAGCGACACCATCGACGCCGCCGCCTTGAGCAGAAACAGCAGCAGGACATTGCGAAGCGGACTATCGATCATGGCCGCCATGTGGATGGCGCCGTGGCCGGAGGAGAGAACCTGCGGGCTGACGAGCGCGAGCGCTCCGACCACGAGGCCGCCGAGCGCCGGCCGCAGATAGGTCGGCAGGCGCAGCCAGATCAGCGCGGCCTCGCACTGCGAGACCCCGTACATGAGCGCGATGCCGGCCCCGGCCGCCACCAGCCCGACCACGCCCGCCATGGCGAGATCGCGGGTGTCGACATGGGAGACATAGAGGGCGCCGATTCCGAGCGAGGCCGGGTCGAGCAGATTGGCGACCGAATAGCCGACCAGCGCGGCAATTCCGACCGGCGCCAGGCTCGCGACCGAATAGCTCCCGATGATGAGCTCGAAGGCATAGAACGCTCCCGCCAGGGGGGCGCCGAACGCGCCGGCGATTGCGCCTGCCGCCCCGCAGCCCACGAGCAGGCGCAAATCCCGGCGCCGCAGGCGAAAGGCCTGGCCCATCCGTGATGCAATTGCGCTCGCCAGCTGCGTATAGCCGGCTTCCAGTCCGACCGAGGCGCCCACGCCGCTCGACCAGACCGTTTGCAGGGCCACGCTGAGGCTTCCGAACAGCGACATGCGGCCGCCGTGGAGCGCATTGGCCTCGATCGGGTCGACCTCGCGCAGCGGCCGCCAGCGCGCGAGCCCGTAAACCACGGTGCCGAACATGAGCCCGCCAAGGCTCGTCACCGTCAGGGCGATATAGGGGTCGAGCGAGCTCAACGAGGACAGACGTTGGCCGGCCGGCACCCCGAACAACAGCGCATGCAGCATGGTGACGCCCAGGCTCATGGCGGCGACCACCAGGCCTGCCAGGGCGCCGGCCACGGCGCCCAACAGGGTAAGGCTCCATTCACGCGCCCGAACCAGGGCGCGCAGCGGCCGGGGGACTTCAAAACCGAAGAAAAGACGCTGTGAAGGTGCAGTGTTCGGGGGACTTAACATGCAGGCTCAATTCGCAATGCGGTCACGACCGCAATCTTTCTTTCGGGTGGAATAGCAGAACTCTTGTGCTTCCACACGATTTGCGCGCGGTGCCGGCGCCCGCGTGGCTGCCGCGGCCATTCGGGCCTGGCGGGACCCTCGGGCGACCCCTTCTGTTTGGGCCGGAGCGACGCGCGCGCCCAAGGGGTAGGATGGCGAAGCTGCCGTTCCTTACCGCGGGATGTGTCGAATAGCGAGAGAAGATGTCGTCTTCAAGAACGGCTCGTAAAGCCGCTCGATGCCGGAATGGCAGTCTGAGCGCTCAGAGGCTTCTCGCGATGCGCAGGCCGTCGGCGTAGGACGACTTGTCCTTGAATTCCCCGGTGCGGGCAGCCGAACGAAGCTCGACATCCGAGTCTTCCCACGACCCGCCGCGCAGCACGCCGCCGTCGCAGCTGTCCTCCAGCCAGGCCGAGCCGTCGGTCGGCGCCATCGCCGTGTAGTCGTCGTGCCAGCAATCCTCCACCCATTGCGAGACGTTGCCGTGCATGTCGTGAAGCCCGAACGCGTTGGCCGGGAAGCTCCCGACCGGCATGGTCTTCCGCCGGTTCGCGTCCGAGGGGCCCGACCCGTCCGCGCTGCCGTCGTAGTTCGCCTGGCGCGGCGAGATGGTGTTGCCGGTCGCATAGGCCGTCGTGGTCCCTGCGCGCGCGGCGTATTCCCACTCCGCTTCGGACAGCAGGCGATAGGGCTTGCCGGTCCTGCGGGCGAGCCATTCAACGTAGGCCTTGGCATTGTCCCAGGAGATATCGATGACCGGACGCTTTCCGCGCCCCCAATGCTGGTCGTCCGGCCGGTAGCCGCCGCAACCGCCGTCCTTCACGCAGGCGCCCCATTCGTCGAAAGTGATCGTGAATTTGCTGACCGCGAAGGCAGCCGCAAAGGTGACCCGGTGCTGGGTCTCCGCTCCGCGAAACGGTTCGGAGTCCGGCGAGCCCATGGTGAATTCGCCGGCCGGTATCACGACCATCCGCGGACAGCGGGCGCAGTCCCTGAATTCCGTGAGTGCGTCGGGCACCCGCCAGATCGCGGGGGGCGCCGAGAGGCGCTGTTGCGGCGACAGGGCATCCAGACGCGGCCGCTCGGCCGCGACCAACGCCGCCGTCTTGGCTTTGAGTTCGGCGATCCGGGTTTCCAGCTTCAGCAGCGCCGGCCGCGCATGGGCATAGGGTTGCACCAGGGGAGCGATGGAAATCAGCGCGCAGGCGATAATCCCCGATATGTGAGTGCGGGTTTTCATGTCTTTCTAGCAGGAGGCCCGGAAGGGAGGGCCGGGATCGCTACGGGCAGCGCCGCGGCTAGACGCCGACCAAGGATGGCCAAAGATTGCGTAATTGTGGCAGAACCGGTAGGGTCATCCAAGTCCCGCGGTGCTAAATCAGTGTTGAGCCTTGTCTTCGCCGGCATCGACATCATGATTTCCACAAAGGCGCATTCTCGGATCGTATGTTGCCTTGAGCCCTTTCGGGGCTGGAAAGTTTTGTCTCGGCGCTTGGTCCCGGTTTCGGCTCTCGTCGCGGGCCTCTTTTTCCTGGCCATTTCGGGCAACGCGGCCTTGGCCGACAGGCGGGTCGCGCTGCTGGTCGGAAACTCCGGCTACCAGAATGTGCCGAGACTGCCCAATCCTTCGAATGATGCGACCGCTATGGCCCGGATGTTCAAGGGCGCCGGGTTCGACGTCGTCGATCTGCGGCTCGACGTAAGCAATCTGGAGTTCAAACGCGCCCTCCGCGAATTCGAGGACGCGGCCAATGGGGCCGATATTGCGGTGGTGTTTTTTGCCGGACACGGCCTGGAGCTGAACGGCAGCAACTATTTGATCCCGGTCGACGCACGGCTTGCGAGCGATCGGGACGCGCAGGATGAAGCAATAGGGCTCGATCGGATCTTCCAAGCGGTCGATGGGGCGACCCGGCTGCAACTCATCATTATCGATGCTTGCCGGGACAATCCATTTGCCGTGACCATGCGGCGCCAAGCCTCCTCGCGTACCGTGTCCAGGGGTCTTGCCAGAAGTTCGAGCCCACGGAAAGCAACACGCTGATCGCTTACGCCACCAAGGCCGGAGCGACCGCCGACGACGGGCGCGGCGAGCACAGCCCGTTCACGACAGCGTTGCTGAACAACCTCAGCGTGCCCGGACTGGACGTACGATTTGCGATCGGCCAGGTCGTGGACGAGGTCAAGAAAATGACCGGCAACCGGCAGGAGCCGTTCTGGTATGGCTCGCTTGGAGGGGAGGCCATCGCGCTGGTTCCTCCAAAACCCCAGCCCAAGCCGGTTGAGCAAAGCAAGCTGCTGTCGGCCGAGGTGAGGCTCGACTACGAGCTGGCCAAGGAGATCGGGACCAAAGACGCCTGGGACGCCTTTCTGAATACCTACAAGACTGGCTTTTACGTCGATCTTGCGAAGGCGCAGCTCGCGAAGTTGACGGCGACCGAGCGTGAAGCCGAGCAAGCCGCCGCGCTTCAGCGTGCGGAGGAGGAGCGCCGCGCGAAGGCGGCGGCCGAGGCGGAGCGGCAGAAGGCGGAGCAACAGGCTGCGCTGCAACGTGCGGAGGAGGAGCGCCGTGCCAAGGCCGCGGCCGAGGTCGAGCGCCAGAAGGCAGAGCAGCAGGCTGCGCAGCAACGCGCGGAGGAGGAGCGCCGCGCGAAGGGGGCGGCCGAGGCCGAGCGCACGAAGCCCGCTGACTTGCCTCCCCAGATTGCAATGCTTGACCCGCAAGCCGGGTCGCGGCCCACGGCGACGCCGGTGCCTCTTGGCGAGGGGGTGCTGATCGAGGACATAAAAAAGGAGCTCAAGCGCGTCGGCTGCTATTCAGGGAAGCTTGATGACAAATGGCCGGGCGCCGACATGAAGTCGGCCATCGAAAAATTCGCTAAATATGCCAAGCTGGCCTCGGTGCCCAATGAGCCGGAAGTCGATTTCCTCGATGCAATTCGCGGAAACTCGGACCGAGTGTGCCCACTGGAATGCGACGCTCGCCAACTTGAAAGTGACGGCCGCTGTATCGCGAAAACCTGCTCAAGCGGACAGCGTCTTAATGCGCAGGGAAATTGCGTCGCCAAGCCGACGGCAATGCTGCATCCGAGCAAACCGGTGACGCCGCAAGCGACGGAAAGTCCTGATCGCTACGTGGGCCAAATAAAGCTCCCAAAATCTGTGGACATCCCTCCAGAAAACATCAAGAACATTAGCACGGCCGGGGAGCAAACTTGTGGTCCTAATGGCTGCCAAATCGTCCCCAAGGGGTGTGTCGCTATCAGAAGGCTGCACCGTCCTCCCGGCGCTACCGGCCCTCGACTTGGTGGCAAGATTTTCTGTTGATGAATTCCAGGCGGGATCCCGGAATCTGCGTCGAGTTCGGCATCACCCCCCGGAAGAGAAGAGATCAGCTGATCCTGTCACTAACGCCGGGTTACGCGTGCAACTCCGCTCCTAAGTCGCCACTCGGCGAAGCATGCTGGTTCACTGATCCTCCAAATACAGTGCGTGGCAGGTGTCGCAGTCGATCCGCAGCTCCCGAGCGCGCGTTTTGACGTCGTCGATCGTGCCGGCGCGGCTCAGGTCGAAGGCGGCTTTGGAGGCCGCCGCCGCCTGCCGGTAGAAATCCGGAAACTGGGTCCACAGCTCCGGCGACGCAAGCGTGGCGGTTGCCGGATCCTGATCGGCGTCGGGCTTCCATTGGTTCGAGCTCGGCGGGAAGAGATGCGGGAAAGCCATCAACATCACCGAGATCGCATCCGCTCGCGCATGGACGTCGTCGAGGTCGATACGCCCGAGCGCTATCATCCTTTCGATCTCGGCCATCTTATCGCAGATGACGTCCTTCAGCGCTTTGCGCGCGAAGATCACGTCCTTGTCCGAGGCCGCGCTTTGATCTTGCGCGCTCGCCGCCAGGTTGATGGCGAGGAAGCCTGCGATGAGGCCGGCACAGGCGATCGCGAGCGCCGCGCGGATGTGAAAACGGGATGGCCTGCGGCCCGGATTGGTCACCTTTCGGTTCCTCGCTGATGCCCGCGAACTGCCGGCTTTGTTGCAGACAAATCATTCAGCCCTGAAGCTGGCATCCCGTCTGTACGCGTTCCGCGAACTTTATCATAGAAAGGAGCTTTCGCGTCGATGGCGACCGCTCGAGCGGGCCCTGCCGGCCGCCCAGTGGAGACGCTGCGTCACCAGCCAAAATTGAGCGGGGCAATGCCCGCGGGCTGCTCTCTTTGAAACCATCGCCGTTCCAGGAAGTTATCCTTCGCGACATTCAACGGACAAAGGTGGGCCATGCGAGCGGCGATATTCCTGACCTCCTTGGCCGGCGCTGCGGCGCTGGCCTCGATGCAATCGTTTGCTCAAGCGCCGGAGAGCGGCGGCTTGCGGGACCCGTCGGCTTTCGCCTCGATCAGCGATCAGGCTGCGCGCTCACGCGCTCTGTTTACCGAGGCGGCCAAGGTGATCACGAGCCCGCGCTGCATGAATTGCCATCCGGCCGGCAACCGGCCGACACAAGCCAACGACATGCATGTGCATATGCCGCCAGTCGTGCGAGGCGACAACGGGGACGGGGTGCCCGGCAATACCTGCGGCGCTTGCCACACGGACCGTAACTTCACCCTTTCGGAGCATTCATCCTACCAGAGCATTCCCGGGCATCCGCGCTGGGCGTTGGCCCCGGTCGAGATGGCGTGGCAAGGCAAGTCGATCGCGGATATTTGCCGCCAGCTGAAAGACCCGGCCCGCAATGGCGGTCGCGACCTCGCGCTGCTGCATGAGCACGCCGCCGGAGACGATCTTATTGCTTGGGGCTGGCAGCCGGGAGCAGGGCGCGACCCGGCACCGGGTTCACAGCGGCAGTTCGGGGCGTTGATCCAGGCCTGGATCGACACCGGAGCGCAATGCCCCTAGTCGATCCGGCCGTCCGGCTAGTCGGCTTCCTCATCCGGCTCGTCGTCAAGGGGCGGCATGCTTCGCAGGAGGCCGCTGGCGAGCGTGACCTTCCGCCGATTGGCGTGAGGTGAGGCAAGCGGCTGCGGCTGCGGGGCCTCGCGCGAGCGCGCGAACAGTGTCGCCCCGACGCGTCCTCCCAACCGCACCAGGTCGTCTTCCTCGCAGGCGGCCGCGATGGCCAGACCCATCGAATGCAGATGGCTGCGGTGATAACAGAACAGAGCCAGCATCGCCCTGACCGTCGGCGGCACGCTGGCGACAAGATCGTGCAAGCTGAGCGTGTTGGCGGTGTAGAGTTGACCCAACAATTCATCGCGGACGGGACATACGTCGTCGTCGGGCATGTATTGACCGGCCAGCATCGAGACCTCCGAATCGCCCCTCACCCCCGATACGGATAATGTGACGCAACGAATTAACGATCCGTTAACCGGGGTTAACTTTCAGCGGATTTGGACTGTGCGGCCTGATTCGAAAATGCCGCCCGTCCTTTCCCGCCGGCGGAAATGCGGAAATGCAAACGGAGCCGGCGGCTGCGGCTCCGTTCAATTGCCGTAAGCGCCGGGATGCAGGCTGCCCGGCGGTCTGCGGATCGGCTCTATCGGCCTGGCCTCGATCTTTTTCGATGCCGGCCGTCCTGCAGACTTCGTCCTTCTCACGGCCCGGGGTGCCGCCGACCCCGGCCGCGCTGGATCGATGAGAAGGGAGATCAAGGCATTTTGCGAAGTGGTCGGATTCCGCCATCGCGGGAATGAGCGGATCGGCAATTCCGTCACACACTTGGGCGGGATGAGCGGTCCCGACCCAAGCTCGGGAAATGCGTCCGCTCAACCCTTGACGTCGGTCTCGGGCCGATCGTCGCCGGCGGCAACTTCGTCGTGCCAGTGGCCGCTCTGGTCCTCGTAGGTGATGCCGGTCGTCGCTCCCGGCACCACTTGTTCTCTGGCGGCACGCTCCGCCGCTCTGCGAGCCAGATCGTGGGTCGGGAACGTTTCGGAGAATACTCCATTGACCCGGTAGGCCCAGCCGCCGTCATGCTCGACGATCTCGTAGGTGACCTTGGTCATGCATCCCTCCTCATTTGCATGGCAGAATATCGAGGCCATGGAGGTGAACGCAACTGGCCAGCCAAAGTTTCCTCGACGGGAGAGCCCAGGCGCAACCCCGCCTTGGCGAGGGCGGGGCCCTCCGGAAATGCCCTAGAACGTGAATTCATCGCCGCGGCGGGCGCCCTGCGATACGTTCAAGAAGAGCTCGTCCATCGGCATCTTGCGCTTGATCAGCCCTTGCTCGTGGGAATAGCCGACCAGCGTTTCCAGGGTTTTCAGATTGCGCTCGGTCAGTCCGTATTCCCATGGATCGGGGCCGAACATGCCCTCTTGCTCTTCCCAGGCCTCGCGATACCACACCAGCGGCACGATGCGCGGATTCTCCATGCGCGCCATCGCGGCGGCCTTGAATTCGTTCAGCGCTTGAAACATGTTGATGGGTACCCAGGGGTATTTGTCGACGATCTCCTGCTTGATCCCCAGCGTGTGCATGATCGGAAACACGCCGGTCTTCTTGTAGTAGGCCATCTCCTCGGTCTTGTAGTCGGGAAACAGCCGACCGACCCGCGGATCGTTCTCGCGTATCGGCTTGATCAGGTCGGCGTGGAGCACCGCATCGAGCTCGCCATCGACCAGCATTCCGACGATCGATTTGGAAGCCGGGACGCGCGTGATGCTCACATCGGGCGGCAATGCCAGATCGACGTCCTCGTCGAGCTCGGTGAACCACTTGATCGACTTGAACGGAACTCCGTATTCGTGCTCAAGGATGCCGCGCATCCAAAGCGCCGCGCTGATGAGGAAGAATTTGACGCCGACCTTGCGGCCGATCAGGTCCGTAGGCTTCTTGATGCCCTTGCCGGTATTGATGTAGGCGAAACCGTGCCGGAAGCGGCGGTGCGGGAAAACCGGGAGCGCGCGGAACGGCAGGCCGCGGTCGCGCGCCGCGATATAGGACGAGCACGAGACCTCCGCCATGTCGAAGTCGTGATTGCGAAGAAATCGCCAATGGCGCGTCGGCGAATCCATGGCGGTGAGGACCTTGAGATCAATCCCATCGGGTCGAACCGTGCCTTCCTTGAGGGCGCGCATGATTTCGTAATCGCCGCAGGCAAGCGTCAGTTCGATCCTGGTGCTCATAATAAGATCCCGTTGGAGAGTTGATGCGTCGGGTGGCAAAGCGGATGACGAATGCGGGAAGTGACCGCCTGACAGCGGCCTCATCGGTCCCACGTACGCGGTGAGCCTCGTCCACTTGCGCCATCATGGGATGGCGTTCACTATCATCGAAGCAGAACGAATGTCCAGCCGTCCGCCCCTGACGTTTCGGTGTGCACGGAAACAAAGCAATCAAGATGGACGCGCGTTGCGGCTGCGACAACCAGGGATATCGGTGCCGGGAGACGAGACATGGAACGAATTTGGGCATGGCGGCGGATGCGGATGCGTCTCACCGGCGTCCCCCCGATGCGGGTTCTGACCATCTTGGTGTTGCTTGCCGGGCTCGGCGGCGCGAGCCCCGGCTTCGCGGCGGATTCGGTCGAAGCCTTCTACAAAGGCAAGACGATGCAGCTCCTGATCGGCTTCGGCCCCGGTGGCGGATACGACCTCTACGGACGGGCCGTGGCGCGCCATATGGGCCGGTTCATCCCGGGAAATCCGACCTTGGTTCCGCAGAACATGGCGGGGGCCGGCAGCGTGCGCGCCGCCAGCTACCTGTACAACGCGGCTCCCAAGGATGGCACCGTCATCGGCACGTTTTCGCGCGGCATCATCGTGGACACGCTCTTGGGCGCCAACAAGGGACAGTTCGAAGCGCAGAACTTCGGCTGGCTCGGCAGCGTCACCAACGAGGTGAGCGTATGCGGCTTCAGCCGCCGATCCGGCATCCAGACCTGGGACGACATGCTGACCAAGCCTGCCACGGTCGGCAGCTCCGGCACGGCCGACGATCTCGGGGTCTACGCGAACGTGCTGCGCAGCATCTTCGACGCGAAGCTCAAGCTGATCACCGGCTATCCGGGCACGGCCGATGTCCTGCTGGCGGTCGAGCGCGGCGAGCTGGGCGGGCTTTGCGGCTGGTCGTGGAGCTCGTTGAAAAGCCGCAGCAAGCAATTATACGATTCCAAGGAGATCGCGGTGCCTGTTCAACTTGGGCTGACGCCGCATGAAGACCTTCCGAATGTGCCGCTGATCACGACCCTGACCACGGATCCGACCAAAGCAGCGGTCCTCAAGCTGATCTTCTCGCGCCAGACCTTGGCGCGCCCATTCGCCGCGCCCCCGGGCATTCCGGAGGAACGGCTGCGCGCATTGCGCTCGGCCTTCGACGCTACCATGAAGGACAAGGACTTCCTGGCGGAAGCGCAGCAGCTCGATCTGGAGGTGCGGCCGGTATCCGGCGCCGAGATCGACGAACTGGTTGCCAATCTCAGCAAGACGCCAAGCGACATCAGGAAGCTCGCCGCGGAAGCGAGCGCCAACGTGCCGTGATCCGTCGCTAGCTTTCGATCCCGAAGATCCTGCGTCGGGGCGCCCCTTGTGGGCGCCCGCGCCCGCACGTGATGTGAACGTGATTTGTCGGCGCGCCCCTTGTAGGCGCCCGCAATGGGGCCGGTCGGCGCGAAGAGGGCGGCCACAAGGGCCGCCCCTACGCGCAGTTGGTGTTTCTCAGGTCCGCCTCAAAGTCGCGCTCCGGCGAAGGCGCGCACCCACATGGCGCAGAGGCCGGAGCGGACGATGTCCGCCACGGTGAACTCGATCACCGGGACCGGCAGCTTCTGCGATTTGATCAGGCGCAGGACCGTATGCAGACCGGAGGTTTCATCGAGATCGCATTGGCTCACATCGCCGTTGATGACCACGGTGCAGTCCTCGCCCACCCGGGTGAGAAACATCTTGATCTCGGCGGGCGTGGTGTTCTGAGCTTCGTCGAGCAGCACGAACGCGTTCTTCCATGATCTGCCGCGCATGACTTGAAACGGCACCATCTCGAAATGGCCGCGCTTGAGCGCGATCTCGAAGGCCGGCGCGCCGATCCGATCCTTGATCGCGTCGACCACCGGGGCGACCCAAGGCGCGAATTTGTCCTCGAGCGATCCCGGAAAGTATCCCAGCGAGCGTCCGCAGGGCACGTTGGGGCGGGTGAGAATGATCTTGGAGATGCGCCGGCTGCGATAGAGGTCGGCCGCATGGGTGGCGGCGATCCAGGTCTTGCCGGTGCCGGCAGGCCCCAGAACCACCACCTGCGGGCTGGTCATGAGAGCATCGAGGTAGTCGCCCTGCGTCGGGTTGAGCGCCTTGATTGGAGGAGGGAGGCGCTCGGCCTCGAACTTGGACCCCTGAAATTCGATGATCTCGGCGGTCGCGATCGAGCGAGCGTTCTTGCGTCTCTTCTTAGTAAATTGTTTACCCAAGGGCAGACTCCTCTTGCTGAACCTACGGGAATAGCCGGCGCCAGGGAGCTGCGAAGCGCCCTGCGGCCGGATTGGAAGATGCGGAAGGACTTCGGAAGCAGGCGACGCGGAGGGCGATGGATCGCGATCCGTTAGTTTCGGATGCGTCCCCCTGCTCATCGATTCACCATCTACGAGCCGCCATGCAGAAGAAACCTATCTGATTCGTATGACACTTTGAAGGAGCAAGGGAAGCAACCCGCTGCTCATCAGCTGGTAATAGGCAGAATGGAATCTGCCATGATGCGCCAGAAGCGGTTCTCCACCCGCACCAACACGACCCGATCGGCGAAATTCTTTGCCATCAGGTGCAGCATGTCGATCACATGGGGAGCGCGCCACGCGTCCGGTCGGCCAGGATCGCAGTTGGCGACGATGGTTTGCCGGTCCGGTTGGAAGAATACGACGTGGCATTGGTCCGGCTTGAGCTCCGGCCCCATATAGGGAGCCAACAGCCAGCCGCAGTTGAAGTCGCGACAGGACTGCGGCCGGTCGGCGTAGACCTTGCAACCGACACCAACAACGCAGTTGGGGCAGGGGCTCCATGCCAGCTTGTAGAGCTCAGGCACGGCCATCATCCGGCAGCATTCCGTGCACGTGCCGCAAGACCTCTCGGAAGCAACGGGCTGCATCCGTGCGTGATTCGTCATCTATTGCCGCCGCCACTGGCAATCTTTGCCCATGCGGGCAATTCGCATTCCCCCATGCGACCGTTGCCGAAACCGTGTGCCCTTCGCGTTGGGCTGGGCCGAAGCCTGCTCAGAAGATGCCCGGTCCGCCGAACTTGAAGTTCAGGCCGAAGCCTGCTCAGAAGATGCCCGGTCCGCCAAACTTGAAGTTCAGGCCGAAGCGCCCGATTTGGTCGCTGTAATTATGGGTGACTGCGATGCTGTCGGCATTTCCCGCCGTGGCCGGGATGGTCGTACCGACATTCTTGACGGTGATAAAGAGGTACTCGACCTTCGCCGAAATGTTGTCGGTGAAGGCGTATTCAAAACCGCCGCCAGCCGCCAGACCGGCTTCGGTCGTGCTGTTGCTGGCCGTGGTGATCACGGCATTGCCGCCGTGCCCCATCGAGTTGGTGGTCTTGAGGGTGGCGAAGGCAAAGCCGGCGGTCACGAACAACAGCGAACGGTCGGACAGCGCCGTCGTTCCCCAGCGCATGCGCAGGGTGGAGAGGAAGGTGGCCTGGGTCGCGTTGGTCATGACATCGAGGGGATTGATGACCGGGATGGCGGTCAACGATCGCGACGCGGAGCCGCCCAGCCAATTGGCGTCGACTTCGATGCCGAACACGCCGCCGCTGCCCTCCAGGTTGTATCCGGCCTGCAGTCCGCCGATGAATCCCGTGGGATTGAGCGTGACCGGAGACGAGGCATCGATGGCGGTGCCGGCCGCAGCGCCCAGCCCCTCGAAATTGACGTCGGTTATGGTCGTGATCTTGTCGGCGCCCCGCTGGCCTCCGACATTGCCGCCGACATAGAAACCGTCCCAGTCATAGGCGCGCAAGACCGGCCGTGCCGCCTTGTAGGCCGGTGCCCCAACCTCCAGATCGGCCGCCATCGCAGGAGTCCCCGGACCCAATACGATGAGCACCATGCTCCCCAGCAGCAGCTTCCTCATATCGAACGCCCCCGTTCCCGCTTACTTTTGCTTTATCGTATTCGAATGATCGTATATCCCGATCCGGCTTCTGGCTGTTGCAATAGGGCAACATCCCGCCGAAATCTTCGGCAGCCGGGGCGGAGCCGGGCGATGCGCGTTCGCATGCGCCGCAATCGTCAGGCGGGTCACGTCGGGTTTCGGTTTCGGCCTACGCGGACCTCGATGCGATCACGCGGGATGTTGGGATCGGCGAGGGCCCCGTTGCGTTGCATGAGCCCGGCATCCGCCAGGGCCTTGACCAGCATCGCCACCGGCCGCAGCACGCTCGGTGTCATGATCTGTCCGGCATTGACCATCAGCGAGAGACCGACCGGCTCCTTGCTGTAGGTGGCTTCGCCGACGCCGCCTTCCGGAAAGTCCCACCCGGCGGCGCGCAGCACGTTCACGATGTCCTCGGCTATGCTCTTGCCTTCCTGGTCTCCCGCGATGCAGACGACGGAGAACTTCTGGCCGCGAAACTGCGACAACAGGCCGACGATGGTCTTCTTTTGCGCCTCGGTCAGGCCGCGGGGAGACCGTTCGGGGAGGCGCGCGACCTGTTCGGGCGTACGGGCGATCGGCTCCGTTTCAGGGGCGGCTTGTGGCGCCTGCGGCTGCATTTGCGGTTGCAGTTGCGGTTGCGGAACCGGCTCTGCCCTTTCGCCCGCGCCCGCCGGAAAGCGGGGGGCCGCGATATCGAGGTCACGGTCGGTCGGCGCCGCGGGGGGACTCTGGTCCGCCTGCCGGCTCCGCGCGTCCTGCGCGACCGCGATCAAATCATCGCGCACCGCGATCAGGGTATCCTTACGCCAGCTGTAGACCTTGGAAAGGATCTCGCACCCTGCCAGCAGGCCCAGAAGGGCGAATCCGGTCCAAAAGAAAATGTCCCCCCATTTGGCGGCACCCTCAATCGAGTTCCACCCCGGCCACCAGGTCATGATTTTCTCCTCTTTCCAGCCGCTGTTGTGGCGGATTTCGGAACCGGCGACCAGGCGGGCCTGCATTCCGAAGGGTCAGGATAGCAGACGGGCCGGCGGACGCACCCACCCGTGAAACCTCGGTCGGATCCGGCTTTACCAGGACACACACCGGCTTGTGGGGGTCAACTCGCCAGGACTGTTCGGGGCAGGCTACGTTGTCGCGGTGTGCCCAGGCGGCGGGGGCAGATTGAGGCCCCCGGGGCCGCCCGCGGCCACCTCATGCGAGGCCCGACGGGCAAATGCGCTTCGAGAGGTTCAGCTCATGAGTGCCCAGTCTCATCAGCATCTCGACGAGATCGTTTTATCATTTGCCAATGTGCAATGGCGAAAGGTAGCGATGATCATCTCAAAGGTCCTCGACGAGTGCAGGCACCGTGGGATCGACATCAATTGTTATGATATTGCACGTCGTATCCGTGCGCTGGTCGAGAGTGGGCAGTTGGAGGCGCAGGGGGATTTGTCCCTGTGGCGACGCAGCGAGATAGAACTACACGACTAGGTTTTTTCATGTCCCTGGCTGGTATTTGGTTGCAAGCGGAATCGAGGTAACCCAGGCGAAAACATGGACTATCAAGAAGTAACCGACGAACTTCTTAGATGGCGGGACGGCCTCTACCGGACGCTTAAGGGTATCGACGTCATTCGCGCCATAGAGGCGCGCATCGAGGTCGAGTCAGGTAGGATGATTCGGGAAACTCTCTATTTCATATTGGCGCAAGAGCACGAGGCGCAGGGCAACGACGCCGCAGCCGAGGCCATCTATCTGCGGGATCCGATCAATGAGGTTTATCAGTGGTATGAGGACGTGGAACGGACGAGCGTTGGCCTCGACGTCATTCATGCTATCGAGGAGCGAATTGACAGTGAACCGGACGCGGCCAAACGCCGCGAGCTGAAGTTCATCTTGGCGCGAGAGTTCAATCAAGAGGAGGATTACGCCGCCTGCGAGGTCATCTATCTCGGTCTGTTCGAGACCAAGCCGGAAGATCCCATACCCTTGATAAAACTGGCCGAGCAGAAGCTTTATTTCGAAAAGCAGCGTGAGGCCGCGATGCGCATCATCGATCGGGCCATCGAGGCCGCCTACGATTCAGGCAACTGCCGTCGCAACGCGCTCGCCGTCAAAGCAAGAATTGCGGTGGCGATGGAGGACTTCAAGATCGTAGAGGGGGTGCTGATACAACTCATGCAACTCGGGTTCGAGTACGGGAATATGGATGTCGGATTCTTTCGCGATTTTTTCGATCGGCTGCCGCCGGGGAGCACCGATCCCGAGGTGGCGCGTCAGTATGATGAGTACTGCCGGGAGGGGGATCTCGTTCATGAACGCGTACTGGGCCTGCGCTCATAGCCAGTGACGCGCCTCTCACGCTTATTTCACATAGCCGTTCCACTTTGGCCCGGTCTTGAGCCGGATCGTCCCAGGGACATTAGAGCAGCGGGCCGGGGCTCTTCTTGTAACGATTGACGATCGCATCGGCGCTCATATAGGCGAGCGCCTCGATGGTCAGCGTCGGGTTGAATCCGCTCATGGACGGGAAGGTCGAGCTGCCGATGATGAACAGGTTCGACACGTCCCAGCTCTGTCCATAGCGGTTCACCACCGAGGTCTTGGGATCGCTGCCCATGCGGGTGCCGCCCTCATGATGGCCGCCCGGCGCGCCCGGCGTGTCGGGCGTGCGCCAGACATGGGCGGCGCCGGTCGCGTGGCCGATCTCCTCCATCTTGCGCGCCATATACTCGGTCCGCTTGAGCTCGTTGGGGCGGCGCCAGTCATAGGTCATGCGCGGTGCCGGCAGGCCCCAGGCATCGCGCACATCGGGGTCGAGGTCGATGGTCTGGTACGGGTAGGGCAGGTCCTCGATCTGCGCCGCGATGGCGGCGTGGCGGGTGAAATACTTGGCGAAGAAATCGCGATACTTCGCGCCCCAGCGCGGAATGCCGGGGGGCGGGTTCATGGTGACGGCGCCGAGCGGGCCGCCCTCGAGCGCGACCGGGCCGACCGAAATCTGCGCGCCGCGGATGAAGCCCAGGCCCGAGTGATCGAAATTGTCGGCGTTGAAATCGTCGATGCTGTGCTTCTGCGCGCTCGGGCCCATGTAGATGTTGATGTGCCGGTCATCGAACGCCACCAGCACGCGCGCGCGGATATGGGTCATGATGTGCTTGCCCAGATGGCCGCTCGAATTGGCGAGGCCGTCGGGAAACTTGTCGGTCCTGGACAGGAGCAGCAGGCGCGTATTGTCGTAGATGAAGGTGGTGAGGATGACGAGCTCGGCCTCGATCGTGTTGTCCGATCCGTCCGGGCCGTAATACGACACGCCGGTGGCGCGCCCGCTATTGTCGCTGTTGACGCGGTGGCACATGGCGCCGGTGACGAGCTTGAAATTGCCGGTCGCGTCGGCTTCCGGCAGCTTGGTCACCAGCGTGCTCGACTTCGCGCCCACATGGCAGCCGAAGGCCTGGCAGAAGCCGCAATAGGTGCAGCCCGGCCGGCCCCGATAGGCCTGCGAGATGATGGCGCGCGGCGAGGAGAACGGATGGTAGCCGAGCTTGCGGGCGGCGTCCTCGAACACGATGCCCGATTGATCCGCCTGCAGCGGCGGCAGCGGATAGTCGCGCGAGCGCGGCGCTTCGAACACGTTGCCGCCCTCGATCGTCTTGCCTTGCAGATTGCCGGCCCTGCCCGACACGCCGAGATCGTATTCGGCGCGGTCGTAGAACGGCTCGAGGTCCGCGTAGCGCAGCGGCCAGTCGATCAGCGAGGAATTGTCCGGGATCGCGGCGGCGCCGTAGCGCTCGATCGTCGCCGAGCGGGCGCGGAAATCGTCCTCGTGAAAGCGCCACGACAGCGAGCCGTAATGGACGGTGCCGCCGCCGGCCTGGTTGCCGTAGCTCAGCGTCGGCAGCGGTCGGGCGCGCCCATTGGGATTGGTCCGCCAGGTCACCGGCTGGCGTTTGACGTCGGGGCGCAGGTCCTGGCGCTGGAAGTAGCGCAGCTCGTCATGAGGCTCGAAGTCGGCGGTCTTGAGCCGCGGGCCCGCGCTCCAAACCGATGACTTTCATGCCTGCCTTGCCGAGCTCGGCCGCGAGGATCGCGCCCGCCGCGCCCACGCCGACGATGACCACGTCCGCCCTTTCAGTTGCCATGGCTCGATCTCCCGGTGATTGACCTCCCGCCGCGGCGCAGGACCCGTGCCGACAGGCCGATCATGGGCGCACTCCGCAGCGCTGCCGGCATGAGCACCAATTAACCGCTGCGGGCGCCAGAATGTCCTTTTCCGGCTGGAGCGGCAAGGCGTGCGGCGCGAAGTAAGAAGCGTGGCTCCCGGAAGGGTTAGACCGGTGGGTCAGGCTTGCGCGGCAATACGCGGAGAACGATAATCATCCCGAAATCGGTAAGGAGCTGGATAGGTCGAGCGCGGGCGGCGACCACCTGGTGCCGGCCAAGAAGCATCAGCCTCCTGTCAACTTGCGGAACTCACACAATCGAATGCAAGCGGTACTTCAATCGAATGCAAGGTGACCAAAGGAGCAAGGTCTTGCCATACCGGATGTCGCTCGCCGCACTCGCGCTCGTGGTTTCGCTGTGCTTTTCATTCACCGGCGCCCGGGCGTTTGATGAATCCAAGTATCCCAACTGGAAGGGCCAGTGGCTGCGGACCGACACCGGCATCCCTCGCTATGATCCGACCAAGCCGGCGGGTCGCGGCCAGCAGGCTCCGCTGACCCCGGAATATCAGGCGATTTTGGAGGCGAGCTTGGCCGATCAGGCCGCCGGGGGACAAGGCGGCGATCCGACCTACACGTGCATCGCGCCCGGCTTGCCGCGAATCATGAACAACTACGAAGGGGCTGAGTTCGTCATCACGCCGGACTCCACCCACATATTGATGGAGCACATCTACGACTTTCGCCGCATCTTCACCGATGGACGCGACTGGCCGAAGGAAATCGACCCGACCTTCGCGGGCTATTCGATCGGCAAATGGATCGATGAAGGCGGCACCGGCCGCTACAATGTGCTCGAAGTCGAGACTCGTGGGTTCAGGGGTCCGCGCTCCTACGACAATACCGGTCTCCCGCTGCACGCGGACAATCAAAGCATCATCAAGGAGCGGATCTTCCAGGACAAGGCCGATCCGAACACCCTCTACGACGAGATAACGACAATCGACCATGCGCTGACGCGTCCCTGGACGGCGACCAAGAAATACAAACTGGTCCAACATCCGGTCTGGCACGAAAGCATCTGTGCCGAGAACAATCCTCATGTGGAGATCGGCAGGCAGGGTTATATGCTGAGCGCCGACGGTCTCTTGATGCCGGCAAAGAAAGACCAGCCGCCGCCGGACTTGCGGTACTTCAATCGAACGCAGAAGTGACCAGGGGAGCAAAGCCATGCGGTACCGACTGTCGACCGGCACACTCACGCTCGCGGTTTGCCTTTGCCTGTCCTTGGGCGGCGCTCGCGCTTTCGATGACAGCAAATATCCGGATTTGCGCGGTCAGTGGCTGCGGGTCAATTTTCATACCGGAGGCCAGATCTCATTCGACCCGACCAAAGCCTGGGGCATCGGGCAGGAGGCGCCGCTCACGCCGGAATATGAGGCGATCCTGAAAGCCAGCATCGCGGACCAGGACAACGGCGGTCAGGGCAACTGGAATTCCGGCGCACGGTGCCTGCCTCCCGGAATGCCGGCGACGATGAACGGTTACAATTCAATGGAGATCGTCGTGCTGCCGGAGGTCACCTATGTGATGGTCGAGCACAATGTGCCCATCCATCGGCGGATCTACACGGATGGGCGTAGCTGGCCGGATGAGGTCGAGCCGACCTTTCAGGGCTATTCGATCGGCCAATGGATGGATACCACCGGCAGCGGCCGCTTTGACTTGCTTGAGGCCGAGACCCGGTACCTCAAGGGACCGCGGGCCCTGGACGCGACCGGCCTGCCGACCCATGTCGACAATCAGTCCATCGTCAAGGAGCGCATCTACCTCGACAAAACCGATCCAAAGCTGCTGCACGACGAGATCACGCTGATCGATCACGCCCTCACGAGGCCGTGGACGGTATTGAAGACATTCAGCCGCAATGCCTCCAAGTATCCGATCTGGGACGAGCAAAATTGTCCCTCGACAACTCGCCTCGTCAAGATCGGCGATGAGCTTTACTTCAAGGGCGCCAATGACACCCTCCTGCCCACCCGCAAGGACCAGCCGCCTCCGGACTTGAGATATTTCAATCAAGCACGACGCTGAGGGCGCGAGACGGGCTCGGCCAGCGACGGGCTGCGCCCGCGACGGGCTGGGCCCGCGACGGCCCGCTCGACGCCTAGCTCGCGGTCGCGGCCGGTTGCGCGAAAGTCATGGTAACCCGCAGGCCCGGACGGTTGTCGCCCAGCTCCAGACGCGCATTGTGCAGGTCCGCAATGGCCTTGACGAGCGTGAGCCCAAGCCCGGTGCCCGGCGTGGAGCGGCTCGCCTCCAGGCGCACGAAACGCGCCAGCACGCGCTCGCGGTCGGCTTCGGGCACGCCCGGCCCGGTGTCGCTAATCATGGCTTCCACGCTCGCGGCATGACTCATGGCCATCAAGCAAATTGTGGCGCCCTTGCCGGCGTGGCGTATCGCGTTCTCCACCAGATCGGCAAAGGCCTGGGTCAGAAGATCGCGGTCGCCGGTGATGTGGAGCTTGGGACCGATCTTGGTCTCCAGCCGCTGGCCGGCGTGCTCCGCTTCCGGGCCGTAGGCGTCCGCGACGGTCTCCACCACATCGGACAGGTCCACCAGATCGAATCGGGCGCGGCGGGCACCGGCCTCGATCTCGGCGATCCGCAGCAAGGCGTCGAAGGTGGTGATGATCTGCTTGGCGTCCGACGCCGCCGACCGGAGCACGGCCTTGGCTTCCGCGGCCGAATTGCCTTCCGCCTCGGCCAGTCGATGCAGCAGGCGGGTCATGGGGGTTTTCAGGTCGTGCGCCGCATCGATGGTGATCTGCCGCGTCGTCTCCATGAGAGCGGCCAGCCGATCGAGCACGGCGTTCACCGAAAGCGCTACGCGGTCGAGCTCATCGCCGGAGCCGGTGATCGGCAGCCGGCGCGCCATATCCCCGGACGCATAGGCGGTCAGCGCAACCTGCGTGCGCCCGAGCCGCCGATCGACCCGCCAAGCGATCAACGCGGCCCCGGCCAATCCGGCCATCAGGACAAACGCAAGACTCCAGAGCAGACCGCTGGTCAGCGCCTCGCGGGAATCCTCGACGATGTCCATTCCCTCGGCCACCACGAGAATCCGGTCTCCCACCTGCCGGCCGTAGGCGAGCACGGTCATGGATCGGTATTCCGGCTCTTCCTGCAGCCCGACATTGTCGGCCGGGAACTCACGCCACCCGAGGAAGGGCGATAGCCCGGCCTCGCCGAACACCAGCGAGCCGTCGGCGTTGAACAGGGCCGAGACCCGTTGCCGGCTGGAGGACGAAAACACGACATTGGGCTGTTCATGCAACAGGCGGTCGGCGGTCGCGTCGGCCCCGGCGACGATATTCGCCTGCAGGTGGGCCATGATCTCGCCGCGCACCAGCATATAGGTCATCGCGAAGGCGGCGACGACCGTACAGGCGAACAGCGCCAGAAAAAGCACCGCGATGCGGACGGCGCCGGAGCGGTGGAACGCGATCATCGCCGCCGGGCGCGATCCGCGGGCGGCGGTCCGTCGAGAATGTAACCCATGCCGCGCTCGGTCCTGATCAACGGAATGTCGAATGGCCGATCCACCTTGGCTCGCAGCCGGCTGACATGGGTCTCGACAATGGACGATTTGGGATCAAACCGAAAATCCCAGACGCGCTCGAGCAGCATCGTGCGCGTCATCAGCCTGCCGCGGTTGCGCATCAGCACTTCCAGGAGCTTGAACTCGCGCGGCATCAGATCGATCGTCTGGTCGCCGCGGCGCACCTTGCGGGCGACCAGGTCCATGACCAGATCGCCGGCCTGCAGCACGGTCGCTTCGCCGGCGATCGGGGGCCGGCGGGCGAGCGCATTGAGGCGCGCCACCAGCTCGGAGAAGGCGAACGGCTTGCCGAGATAGTCGTCGGCGCCCGCTTCGAGACCTTCGACCCGGTCATCGATCCCGCCGCGCGCGGTGAGGAACAGGATCGGGGTCTTGACGCCCGCGCCGCGAAGGGTCTTGACCAAGGCCATCCCGTCGAGCCCCGGCAGCATGCGATCGATCACGGCCGCGTCATAGGTGACGGTCGTCGCCAGGACGAGGCCTTCGCGGCCGTCGCCCGAACAGTCGACCTCGTGTCCGGCCTCTCGCAGACCTTTCTCGACGAAGGCCGCGGTCGGCTGGTCATCCTCGATGAGCAGGATCTTCATGGGAGCTATATGATAGCGAATTTGGCCAGCACTATAGGATCCTCTTGCCCGAAGCGCCATCGGGTCGAGCCCAACGCCCGCATCAAGGCGCAGAATACCCAGAAAACACCGGCAAATATCGCTGCTTTCCAATCTTACAAAATTGTATTCTTCCGGAAAGGTGGCGGTAACGCCGTTCCTCCACGTAGGGTGTGCCTGAAAGCGAAAACAAAAGTCTTGCGGCCAGGCGGTGCCAGTGCAGGGTTCCCCCAATAGACGCACTGGCGCTACGCCGCGAGAATCTGAACTGCTGCCATCAAACTTGCTGGTGGTTCGGACCGACGCGGGGCCTCCCAGCGTCAGGCCCGGACCACCAGCGCCATATTCAGCCCAGCGAATAGCGAGTTGCGAATAGCGAGTAGGGACTCCTGGCCCTTCCTTCGCTATTCGCAACTCGCTATTCGCTGTTCGCCTTTCCTCAGGCGGGCATCGGCAGTTGTCGCGCCTGCGGACGCTTGATCAGCTGCCGGCGAAGAATGCGCAGCGTCGGCAATTCCACCTTGATGTAGATCGCCATCGCTACCAACGAGCAGACGACGAGAGCGCCGAGCATCGCGGCCACGCTTTCGCTGGCGCCTGATCGCCATCGCTTGTTGTGAATGACGCGGGCAAGCTCCTTTCGCCGTCGATCCTACGGAGGGCCATCCCGTTGCCAACCGGTAAATCCTCCGCGACATGGGCGCAGCCCAGGGGAAAAATAGTTGTTGACCGTACCTGACAAATCAGGCTATTGGGGAAATTGAAACTCACGAAGTGTGCCCCGGCCCGAGAGGCCGGGTTTTTTATGAGCGAAAGCCGAGGCAAATCCGGCCTGTAGCCCGCATGGAGCTCTTGTCGGAATGCGGGAGCTGCGTTCCCGGACTTCGTAGCCCGTCGAAGACGGGCGTGAACCCCCGACGTGCTCCATCCGGGCGACAAGCATGGCCTGCGGGCAACGATTTTTGCCAGGCTATAACCGCGGTTCATTGTTCGTGATTGTATTTTCAACAGCGAGAGTTTGGATCACGCCGCGCGCAACATTATTGTCACGTGCCTGCACCGCTCGTCGTTGCGTTTTGGCTATTGACACGGTCTAACGAATCAGACTATTCGTGAAATTGAAACTCGCGAAGTGTGCGCAGGTCTCGGGTTTGCAGAGATCGGTTTCCTTTGTGAGGGGCAGGCCCGGTAGGTCCGGCCTTCCCGCCTTGGGCGTCTCTTGTGCGGGCGTCGAGCCGGAACCGTTCACAATGTCGGAATCTGGAACGATCCCGGCTTTAAGGCCGGGACAAGCTTGGATCGGCTCGGGTCGGCATCCGGAGCTTTAACGGTCCGGTAGGCTGTTTGGTGTTTTGTTTCCGCCATGCAGTCCAAGACCCCACGGCTAGGCTGGATCGCGCAGGTTCTCGCCGATTTCGATGCGCCGTGCCAGGCTGACGAGCGGGCGCCGCTGCGCGTGGTTTCGGAAGGTACGCGGGTGCCGGGGCGCCGCCGCGGCAAGCCGCCGATCCTGGTTCCGGTCGCCCGCGAGCGCCGGCCGGGCGGGATATCGGCACCGCATCGCAAACCCGGTCGCTGAGACGGCCGCCGCTTACCGGCGGCGGGCCCGGCCCGGAACGGTCTCAACAGTTGCTCTACGAACCGAACTGAACCCACCCTCGGGCGGAAACGCTCGAAGGCATGATGGCCCGCCGATCTCGCCCCGCCGAGATCCTGGCGGGCTTTTTTTTCATCGAGGTGAGCCATGGCATTCTGGAAATGGTCGCACACGGCGTCGTCCAACGCCGCCGCGGACAGCACCGTCAATTGGGCCGAAGGCATGGCGCCGAGCGCGGTCAACGATTTCGGCGCGCGCCATGATGGCGCGGCTCGCCGAATGGCGCGACGACGTCTCCGCCACCATCGCGACGGCGGGGACCTCGACCGCCTATACGCTCGCCTCGAACCAGGGTTTCGACAACTTCGCCGACATGAGCGGCGCCATGATCGCCTTCGTGCCGCACGCCACCAACGGGGCGACGGTGACGCTCAACGTCGACGGGCTCGGGGCCAAGCCGTTGCGGTTCGGTCCCGAACCTCGAGCTGCAGTCCGGGGTCATGATCCAAGGCACGCCCTACGTGGTGAGCTACAACAATACGGATGGGGCCTTCTACCTGCAGGGCGGCTTCGCCAACCCCTACGGCATCCCGCTCGGCGGCCTCATGCCCTATATCGGCGCCAGCGCGCCGAGCAGCGCGTTCGTGCTGCCCTATGGCCAAGCGATCTCGCGCACGACCTACGCGACGCTGTTCGTATTGGTCGGCACCACCTTCGGCGCCGGCGACGGCTCGACCACCTTCAATGTGCCCGACCTGCGCGGGCGCGGCATCTTCGGCCAGGACAACATGGGAGGCTCGGCGGCGAACCGCATCACGGTCGCCGGGGGCAACTTCGACGGCACGGCGATCGGCGGGACGGGAGGGGGACAGAATCAGACATTGACCCAGGCGCAGTTGCCAGCGGTTGCGCCGACGTTTACGGGAACCACGCAGACGTGGTCCACGAATCAGACAACCGCGACAACAGCGGCCGTAGCTAATGGGCAACCAGGGTCAGTTGGCTTTATTCCTGCTGGTCTAAATGCCACCCTGACAGTGACGGTAACTCCGAATGGCACGATCAGTAATCTCGGTGCTGGCAATTCCCATCCGATCATTCCGCCCGCGATTGTGCTACCCTACATTCTCAGGATCATTTGATGGGAACAATTCGAACGATATCGTTCCTGACATCGACGCGCAAGCGCCCTGCACAAAAGCATCGGATGGCCTCGAGATCGTGGCCTCTCGCATCGTCGATTAAAGTCACGTGCCGAGTTGTCTGATCTGAATAAATTGCGTCGAGTTCGGTCATAAGCGGACCCTTCCCACTATTGAACGTTTCACCTCCAGAAGCATGACCATCAAGCCAAAAAAGCGCCGAGCCGTTGAGTTGGGAGACAATCTCAGGAAGCATGGCGGCGCTGTCACCAAGCACGCATTGGACGTTGGCGAATGCTTTTAGTCTGTCACGGGAACGCTGATAGAGCGTCGGTGCGATTTCAATGGTGAAACACCGCGAGAACATCGGCGCAAGGGCGGCTGTGGTGTCACCCAGATAGGTTCCGGTCTCGACAAAATGTTGGAGTTTGTACTGACGGGCAAATCGTCTGAGCGCGATAACCTTCACATTTTGACTGGCTGGAACATAAAGACGGCGACGCGGTAACGGGAACGAAAACTGCCCTAAGAGCGCGCGTCGCGCCCAGATTAGAACCCAGGTCCTAGCACTGGTTTCGATCGCCTTTAGCGAACGGGAGGGCTGCGGCCCCTCAGGCGAAGCGAGCCAATCAAGAAACTCTATCTTATGCAGCTTTAACGTTCCCTTTGCGCTGCGCGATAACAATCTCCTAGCCCACAAGAGGTCACCTATGAAGTTGTCTTTCTCCGCCCTGCGGGCGCTGGCCATGCTATTGCCCGCCGTCGCGAGAGACAACGGGCAATGGGTCGGCTCGCCCGCCGCCATCCGCCAGTGGTTCCAATCCTCATGCAGCCCGACAATCCGGCGGTGAGCTGCCGCGGCGAGGCCGATGTCTTCGAGGCCGACACGTTCGAGGTCGAGGGTGACCATAAGGCGGTGATCTATTCGGGCAATGACGCCTATTTCGGCTCGCACCGGCTCCGGCTATGCCAATACGGTCCCGCCTGGCGCGTGCAGCCGAGCTGACAATGTCTCTGGCTCTGGCATCAACCCCGCAGTCGGCCACTTCAACCGGGAGCTCAACTACATGCATCACCATCAACAACGCGAATGCGGGCTCCGGCAACGCACACCCGATCATGCCGCCGGCGATCGTGCTGCCCTCCATCCTGCGCGTCATCTGACGGCCGGCTTCAGAAATCGTCGATAGAGACGCCCAAGGCGACCTGCGGAGATCCGATCAACCGTGCAGTAGAGGTTCCCTGCCTCGATCCAGAGCGCTGCCTTCCAGGCGGGCACCACCAAATGCCGCAGGTGCCGCGGCGTGTCAAACGTCTGCTTAATCAGATGCCTGACCATCTGGGCCCTGATAGAACGAGGCGGTCGATTTCGGTGCCGTCGGATGGTCGTCAGCGCTTCGTCGAGCACGATGATTTTGTCTCCAGGAGATGCGCCTCCAGAAGTCCCAGTCCTCCCCCGCAGACAGCCGCGGGTCGAATTCCGCCGGTGGTGAGCGCGACCGATCTTTTGACCATTGCGCTAGAAGCGCCCCCGGCGCCGTAGTTGTCGAACATGAATGCCTCCGCGAGGGACATTCCAGCCGGGGGGCGAATGCGGCGCACGATGCCATCTAGGGCGCCGCCGCGTTCGATAAAATCACAGGTGATCATGTCCGCGCCTGTCTGCTCGGCGGTCTGGATCTGACGGGCTAGTTTACCGGCGGCCCAGAGATCATCATCGTCAAGGAAGGCGACCCACACGCCGGTCGCGCGCTTAATTCCCTCATTCCGCGCTCTCGAGACGCCCGCCTTCGCTATGGAAATCACGCGGACGCGCGGGTCAGCCGCGAACTCGGCTGCGACTTTAGCCGTCTCTGGCGTCGCGCTGTTCAACGCGATGATGAGCTCGATCTCGTGCAACGTTTGACCAAGCACGCTCGCCGCCGCTTCTCGCAGCATCGCGGGGCGGTTCTGCGTGGGGATGATTACTGAGACAAGAGGAGTGCCCATGAGGCTTCTGCCGGCTGTTTTCACCACTCTTGCCATGATTGCATCCGCCGGCGCCCGCGACAACGGCCAGTGGGCGCAATCGCCCGCTGCCGCCCGCCAGTGGTTCCAATCCCTCATGCAGCCCGACAATCCGGCAGTGAGTTGCTGCGGCGAGGCCGATGCCTTCGAGGCCGACACGTTCGAGGTCGAGGGTGACCACTATGTGGCCATCATCACTGACGGGAAGGGCATGCTTCCGGAGGGCACGCGCATTCCAGTACCCAACGCCAAGATGAAATGGGATGCCGGCAACCCGACCGGCCACGGCATCGTCTTCATCGGCACCAACGGCCAGCTCTACTGCTACGTCGCGCCCGGCGGCGTGTAGTTTGTCCGTAGGGTGGGTTAGCGGCCGGCACAGGCATTTCGGCTGGTTTCACCTCCAAGGGGCCGCGTAACCCACCAATCGGCGCCAGCGGAGGGTTACGCGCCATTCAACGCCAACGCGGCATCAGCTGCGATCCCAGGCCCTAACGCACCCTACGATTCCGACCGCGGGTGAGCCGCATCGCGCGGCGCGCAACCCGTCAGTCATTTCCGCGCACATTGAAAGGACGCAGCCATGACGGCAACCACGCCGCTCGTGATCGATATCTATTACGGCGATCAGGTGGAGGATTTCGCGCAGACCAAGGCCTTCGGCATCCTCGGCGTGATCCACAAGGCAAGCGAAGGGACCGGCTTTTCCGACCGGCTCTACGAGACGCGGCGCAAGCTCGCGACCGGCCTCGGCATGAAATGGGGCGCCTATCATTTCTTTCACGGCGCCCAGCCGGCGGCCGAGGCCGATCATTTTCTCAAGGTGGCGGAGCCCGACGCCGATACGCTTCTCGCGCTCGATTGGGAAGACGTGCCGCATCAAGGCGCGCCGAGCGCGGCGAGTGCTCGGATCTTCCTGGAGCGCATCGAGGACCGGCTCGGCCGCAAGGCGGTGATCTATTCGGGCAATGTAGCCAAGGAAGAGATCAAGGGCGTCGACGCCTATTTGGGCTCGCACCGGCTCTGGCTCTGCCAATACGGCCCCGCCTGGCGCGTGCAGCCGAGCTGGCAACGGCCCTGGCTCTGGCAGAACAACGGCGACAGCGACGGACCCGGGCCGCACCAGATCCCCGGCATCAAGGGCCTTTGCGACAACAACACCATCGTCGATCCGATGACGCCGGCCGACCTGCTGGCGCAGTGGGCGTCGTGAGGAGGCGGGATCGCGATGAGCAACATCAGGCTCCGCTTCGTCACCTGCCATGATCCGATCTCGGAAGGCATCCGGCTGCGCGAAAACTTCTGGGCCAGCCATGTCGAGGCCGTCACCCCGGAGGCAAACGGGCGCGGCCCGAAATATCTCGGCGCCCATTGCGACGGCGGCGTGCAGGCGCGCGACGTCGGCTATGACGCCGCCGTCCTGCAGCAGGAGTTGTTCGTCGATCTTCCCGAGACCGCGCCCGGGCAGGCCGACGAATTCCACGCCTTCCTCGAGCGTCATATCGGCGAGCCCTACGACTTCGAATCGATCCTGGGATTCCTCGTCCCCAGCATCCCGGCGCACGAACCCCAGCACGTCATCTGCTCGGCTTTGCAAACGCTGGCGCTGCGGCAATGCGGCTGGTTCGCCGCGCCGCTGGTCGAGCCGGCGCACAAGATTTCACCACGCGACCTCCTGCTGATCATCAGCGGCCGGGTCGCGGTCAACACGTAGGAGATCGGCAATGCAATTCAATCCAAGGATCGGCTTTGTTCTGGGCATCCTGGTCACGATCGAGATCGCGGTGAGTAGCGGCACGCTCAGTCTCACGCACGCCGTTCCGCCCGCCTGGATACCGACCGTGACGGCATGGTCCGGCATCCTGGCCTTTGTCGGCTCGACCCTGCTGACATTCCTGCACGGCTATTCGTCCGGGGACGTCGGCCCGCTGGTGACGCAGCCGCCGCTCGCCCTCAACGCTGCGCCGGAGGGAGCGGGTCGCAAGCCAAGCGCCCAAGAGCTCAATCAAGACGTCAACCAAGACGTATCTGCGCAGCCGCGCAGCGGATCAGGTCCGAACGGACCAAGTCCGAATGTGTCGATCGCCATCCTCATGGCCGCGGGCCTCGTGCTCTTGCACGCGGCGCCGACGAGCGCGCAGACATCGCGTCCCAAGCCGACCGGCAATCCGATCGTCGACCTCGGCAATGCGATCAAAGGCGGGCAGCAGCAAGCCGCCGCCGCGACCAATGAAAGCAGCGAGGATCTGGTGGCCAAGCTCGGCAAGCTCGCGCTGCCCGACTTCGAATTCGCGCTGGCAATGTCGAAAGCGACCAACAATGTCGTGAGCACCCCATGCTGGCAGGCATGGGTCGACCTCTTGACCGCCCAGCAGAAGCCGCTCCTGGGAACCGACGGGCAGCCGCTCACCGAACCCGACCCGCATCTGGCGACCTCGGTCGAGAAGATCTCCGAGCTCCTGGGCGCGCTGCGGCCCGAACTCGACGCTCTCGACCGGCTGCGCGGCGCTGGCCGCGGCGGGAGGCAAGGACGCGGCCACGCTGATCCAGGCCATTCTCTCGGGCGGCGCGCTCGGCCTGTTCAAGCTGCCGGTCCCGATCGGCCCGATCCCTTGAGCCGCAGGATGGGAGGATCTTGAAATGGATCACGCCCAGATCGAGGCGATCGTCAAGCGGGCGGCGCGCGAGGCCGTGCTCGAGACGCTGGCTCTGCTCGGCTTCGACCTCGACAACAAGCCGGAAATGCGCGCCGACATGGCGCATCTGCGCCGCTGGCGCAAAAGCGTGGACCAGGCCGGCAGCATCGGCCTCAAGGCCTTCGTCACCATCGCCTGCACCGGCCTCGCCGGCGCCATCTGGCTCGGCATCAAGACCATGCTGGGCAAGGTGAATTGAGGCGCAACGACCGCAGACCGTAGGGCGGGTTAGCGCCTCGCGCTGACGGTTCCGCATGCTCGGCGGCAAGCGGCGCGTAACCCGCCATCCCGACCGCGCATCGGTTGCGGGGCCATGCAACTATCAAAGTGGATCGCGATGCCCTTCGGCCGCTGACCAAGCTCCGCACCAATTGCATCCATCGAGATGCGTCCGTCGCGAACGCGCGGCTCACTGTTCGATCTACCAAACAAAGGCTCCCCCGCGGGGGAGCCTTTTTCTTTTTCTGAGCAGCAAAGCCGGTGATCCGATGCCGTTTGATTCCGACGACGATGCTTTTGTGCCCGTCGATCCCTCGCAGTGGCCACGGATCCTCGGGCTGCCGCACATCGTCGTCCAACCCAACGCACCGCCCTCCGACGGCATCGACGATTGGTTCGTGCCTGGCAACACGCCCCGCGACGCATCTCTTCCCGATGATTGGTTTGTGCCGCGGCCGAGCACGATGCCAAACGCGGGGCAAGTTGCACCTGGACCGCAATCCAACAATACAGCCAATGCCAAGAACCGCTATCCGGCCGCCGCATCGCCGGATCCCTTCGCAGCCTATTGGTCGCAGATCCCCGCCAGTCGCGTGGGCGCGATGGCGTGGGACCCGCCAAATCTGCCGCTCTTCCCACCGTCCTCCAACAACAATTTCGTCGAACCGACTCCCAGGCCCGCGCCGCCTATCCTGCCCGGATCGCGTCCGCCAACCTTGGGCGTTGATGGCTCGCCCTGGGGGTCAACTGATGCGCCGCCCGGCTCCGTAATCCCGCCGGGCGGCTTTCTTGATGCGCTGTCCACGCTGGGGACCTCGCCGGCACCTGGGCAAGGTGGTGTGCTCGGTGCGCTGGCGACGGTCGGATCGCCGTCGCCGGTGCCACCAGCCCCCTCACTCGCAATTGGATCATTTCCCGGCCCGGAGCCCTCGCCGATGCCGGGCGTGGTGCAAGCCTTTTGGCAGGGCCTTGGAGCTGCCAATCGGCAGCTTGGACAAACTGTCCAGAGCGCGTCGGGTGCACCTACCATCACAAATCAGGATAGCCCGGCCGCGGAGCCCCTCGGATGGTCGGACTTGGCGAACCCATCGCGGGTTGCTCCGAAGGTCGCATACCAGCTCGCGCAATCCTACCCGACGCTCGTGGCCGGCATTGTGGGCGGCTATGCGGGCGGCGAGCTTGGCGCGCTCGCGGGTCCCCCCGGTATGGCCGCCGGAGCCCTTATCGGTGGTTCGCTGGGGGCGGCCGCCTTAAGCGCCGCGCAGACGCTCGGCCCCGTCTATGCGGCCGAGCTAGCAAAGAACCCCGAACGATCCGGAAGACGCCTGGAACCGCGCCTGGAAACAAGCGGAAATCTCAGGCGCATTTTCGGGAGCGTCCTGGGCCGCGTTTCCGGCTCGCTTCTTCCAGAGCCCCGTCAAGCATCTCGTCTTCCAGATGTTCGGCGCGCAGCCGGCGCTCGCGGTCGGCCAAAGGGTCGCCAGCAATATCGTTGAAGGCAGGCCTGCCACCGAAGGGACCGAGGACGCCTACGGCCAGGGTGTCGTCGGAACGGCCATACCGGCGCTCGGCCACAAGGTGGTCGGCTCGCTCCTGCGGACACGCGCGCCAACGGGCGGCAGCAGACAGGTTGGTCCCACATCAGGTAATGCACCTGTTCGGGGGGAGCCACCGGAGCAGTCCAGTCCGCCGCCGCAGTCCGTGCGTGCGGACGAAGAAAACGCCAGAGGCTTTGGCGAACCCAAAAACGGAACGGCGCCTAATCCGGTCGAAGCAAGAGAGCAGTCAAGCTCCGCTACGCAAGCTTCGCGATCCACCTCCGGTCCCAACGCGAAGCCCAGGAGCAGAGGCGTTTGGGACCTGCCGGTGTTCGTGCGCGGCAGAATACTCGAAAAAATATTCGGTCACAATTTACATCCAAATCATCCGACCATCGACATTTGGGATCCGCGCACGGGGGCGGCGACAAGCCTCAAGAGCATCGATCTTGAGGCGCCCAGCTATCAGGTGGCAGGCAAGTACGTGAATGCGCTATATAACAAACTCAACAGGGATCTTAACGAACTTGCGGAGTTTTCAGGCGGCAAATACGATGACGTCGACATCCGGGAGCACGAGATCACTTCCCGAACGCTTACGTTCATCGTGCCTAGCTTGGGAACTGCAGAGCAACGCAAAGTGTTTCGTAACATAGTTGAGGTTGGAAAGCAGCGAGGTGTGATCGTAAGAATTGAGGTTTACCGATGAGAGCAGCCGTGAAGCTTGCCGTCGCTTATCTGCGAGCCGGAAAAATATACCTGCACCCGGAGTCCAGAACCATCAAAGGATTTTGGATTACGTGTGAGCCAATCCTAGTTACCAGCGAAAGCGACAAGAGTTCTCGGAGGTCAGATTCTGCAAATCCTTGCGAAATCAACCGAGAATATTCCGGATCCTGAGGTGAGGGGCAGTGCGAGCAAGTCTTGGAATGGAGCGAAGGCGTTGCTCAAAACGGCCGGTTCCCGGTCGTATGAAGCCTTCGCCGAATCCGCAATATGTGTAGGAATCCTGTTCGACGGCACCGAGGTAGTGTTCACGCCGACACTGAACGGTGGGTATCGAAGGCGATTTTTATATTTGAAAACAAAGATACGGTGTAAGCCAATCGAATCGGAGGTAGCAGCGGGGTTGATCGCTGCCTTTGAGGCTTGTGAGTAGGAGCGCGCAGGAATAACTTAGACTTATTAGATGGCGGTGGAGGCGGAGATAGATTAAAGACTCTATCTCCCATGGTGGACCGCTACGCTGGCGCCGACGTGCGACATATTACTTCGCGAACCCTCACGGTGATCGTACCGAGGTTGGGAATCACAGTGCAGCGCCAAGTGCTTCGCAACATGGCTCAAATCGAAAAAGCAACTCGGCATGATCGTAAAAATTGAGGTTACAGATGAGATCAGCAGTGAAGAGGGCCGCCGCTTTTCTGCGCGTCAGCAAAATATAATATTTGTATCCGTATTCCAGAACCATCAAGGGATTCTGGATTGCGTGTGAACCGATCCTAGTGGCCAGCGAGAACGACAACAGCGTCGGCGAACAGGTCCTTCAGACGCTCGGGATGTCGACAGAGAATATTCCGGATCCGGAATCTCTGGCAACAAGTAACTCGTGGAATTCGATAAAGGCATTGGTCAAAGCCGCTGGTGTCCGGTCCTACGAAGCCTTTGCTGATTTTGCCAAGTGTGTTGGAGTCAGTCTCGACGAGACGGGAGTAGATTTTACGCCGACCCGGAATGGCGGACCGCGAAAGCGATTTCTATATTTGAAAAAGAAAATACGATGTCAACCGATTGAGGCGGAGGTGGCGCGAGCGCTGAGGGAGGCATTTGATGCGTGCGAATAAGGCCACGTCGCAGGGTATTGATGCTTTCGGCTATTGAATCCAGAAATTGGCAACTCCGGCCCCCGAGACTGGCAGATTGCTTTTGGATATCCTGCGCGGTGGCTGCGCTGCGGCTCGAATTCAACGCTCTCGACCGGCTGCGCGGCGCTGGCCGCGGCCAGCGGCAAGGATGCGGCCACGCTGATCCAGGGCATTTTCTCGAGCGGTGAGCCAAAATGACGCTCGTCAGTAGTGAGAAACTGTTCGCGGAGTTCGAAGCCAAACCGCCAGCAAATCCGGATTCAGTCGCTCGATGTCAGTCGCATCTGAAATTCCAGCCGATTATATTCGATTCCTGGGGAAGATGAACGGCGGAGAGGGATTCGTTGGAAAGAATTATCTTAGGGCATGGTCTGTAGAAGACTTAATTCTGCACAATAGGGACTATCGTGTGGAAGAGCGCGCGCCGGGCCTCGTTTTATTTTGATCGAGTGGAGGCGGAGAGGCATTTGCATTCGATGCGCGCTTCGCCCTTCTTCGGATAGTCGCCGTTCCATTTATTGTCTTGCGATTGGAAGATGCGATCGTGATAGCGCCGACCTTCGAATCGTTCTTACAACATTTGTATCAGTCAGATGATCTTTTTTGATTCTCACGAACCTGGATTCAGACTATTCGTGAAATTGAAGGCCTGTAGGGACCTGCCGGCGGGGGGCGTGGCAGGATACTTGAAAAGAATATTTGACCACAATTTACAACCAAATCATCCGACCATCGACATCCGTGATCCACGAACAGGGGCCGTGACAAGCCTCAAGAGCATTGATCTTGAGGCGGCCGGTTATCAGGTGCAAGGCAGGCACGTGAATGTGCTATATAACAAGCTCAGCAGGGATGTTAACGATCTTGCGGAGGTTCCGCGCGGCCGGACCCAACGTGCAAGTGGTCATAGATGCCCCGCAGGCATCTTTCGTTGTTGCGCCGAGCGATGAACGAGCACAAACCGGAGCGTCGAGCAGACCGATCAAGGTCGCGCAGGTTCACTACGGCGCCAACCCCAGCCCCTTGCGCACCTCCGCCTTGACAGCGTCGAAATCCGCCCTGAATTCCGGCTTCTGCAGCATCAGCGTGACCATCACGGTGGCGCCGATATGGCCGGCTTCCCAGTCGGAGGGGTAGGCGACGCCGCTCAGGATGCGCTGCTCGCCAAATTGCCAGCCGCGGGCGAACAGCTCGCTGCGCTTCTCGGGCACCATCATGGAGAGGAGGATGGCGACCTCGGCTCCGAAGGTGCCGTGCCCGCTCGGATAGGTCGGCCCTTGCGAGGCCGCCGCGATATTGGCCGGCGACTGCACTTCCTTGTTGGCCTGGAACGGGCGCAGCCGCTTGTACTTCTGCTTGATCGCGCGAACGCCGACGCCTGAGTCTTTGTTGACCTTGTCGAAGAACGCGCCCGCGAGCGGGAAGCGGTCCTTGGTGAAGCTCGGGCCCGAGGACCTCGCCCGCAACCTGATAGACCGACTGCTGGGTATCGGCCTGGATGCGCTCGAGCCGCTCGGGCGTGAGGGTTTTCTGCATGGCGATGAGCGCCTGCATGTCGCTCTGGTCGCGCGCCGATCCGTCCGCCGGCGGCGCCGGCAGCAGGTTGGCGAAGTCGGCGTCGGTCTCGGCCAGATAGGGCTTGTCCGACAGCGACAGCGCCGGCGCCGCGCCCAGCATCAGCAGCACGAGCGAGCATAGAGCGAGATTGCGCATGATGGCGTTCCCCCTTGGTGAATTTCGGAATCCGCGGCTAAGGCTTGATGACCTGCTTGGCGCGCTCGATGATGGCCTTGGGCGTGGCATAGAGCTTCTGCACGATCTCCTGCACCTTGGCGCCCGACAGCGGCGTGATGGCGATGCGCGCCTTCTCGGCGTCGGCCAGGAACTGCGGATCGCTCATGGTGGCGTCGAAGGCGGTGCGCAGCGTGGCGATCTGCTCGGCCGGCGTGCCCGGCGGCGCGATGTAGGAGCGCTGGAAGATCTGCTGGCTCACCACCAGCTCGGTGACCTTGCGGTCCTCGTCGTTGTTGATGAACTTCCACAGCTCCGGCACGCCCATCTGGGTCAATTCCGGATTCGGATCGAGCCCGACCTGGACCAGCACGTTGGCCTTGTGGTCGCGCAGCCAGTCGGCCTTCTGCGATTTGAGGCTCGACCAGTCCCAGCCGCACATGCCGTCGACCTCGCCGCGCTCCATGGCGAGCGTGATGTCGGCGGTGCCCTTGTAGCCGGCGACCACGTCGAACTTGGTGCCCGCCGTGTGATTGAGCAGATAGCCGTAGTCGCGGGTCGCGCCGCCGGCCGCGGTCGCGCCCAGGATGGTCTTCTGGCTGCGGGCGTCCTCGAAGGTCTTGATCTTGGAGCTCTGGAAGGTGGCGCACACCCGCGTGCCGGCATCGGCGGAGCCGATATAGATGACCTTGGTGGGATCGAATTGCGTCTCCGGCTTGTCGTCGAGCAAGGGTCCGATGATGGCGCCCGGCATCAGCGCCCCGAGCGTGGCGCCGTCCTTGGGCGCCACATTGCTGATGAAGACCGCCGTGCGGCCGCTGCCGGCGCCGGGCATGTTCTTGACCACGATGGTCGGATTGCCGGGGATGTGCCGGCTCATGGTGCGGGCGAGCGTGCGGGCATAGATGTCATAGCCGCCGCCCACATCCGCTCCGACCTCGAAATCGATGGTCTTGCCGGCATAGAAATCGGCCGCCGCCGCCGGCATCGACCCCGGCACCAGTTCGGCAAGCCCCAATGCTGCAAGCAGCAGCCCATACGCCGGCGGCGCGCCGGCCGTCGCCGCTCCGATGCGCCGTGCCCGATCTCTCAACGTCATCGCCATCTCCCGCAGTCGTCCTCTCTGGCGAGAGGAGCAAGAAGCATCACGCCGCCGCCGGCTTGCGTGACGTGTTGATCGCGACCGTGGCGATCGAGACCAGCGCGCAGCCGGCCACGACGAAGAATATCGCGCGCGGGTGGCCCTGGTCCAGGAGCTGGCCGAAGATCAGCGGCGACACGATGCCGCCGATATTGAAGCCGGTGGAGACGAAGCCGAACACCCGCCCATAGGCGCCGGGCGGGGTCACGGCGCGCACGATCATGTCGCGCGAGGGCATGGTGAGGCCGGAGAAGAAGCCCGCAACCGACATCAGCATGACCAGCGCCGCGGCGGCGAAATCGAACGTCCCGACCAGGGTGGTGACGGTGGCGGTCACGATCAAGCCGCAGGTGGCGACCAGGCCATGATGCGGGGTGCGCCCGGCGAGCCAGCCGCCGACCAGCACCCCGATGGGGCTGAGCAGGAGCAGGCCGGTCAGCGCCGCATTGCCGATCGTGACCGGCGTTCCGTGCAGCGCGCCGAGCGCGGGCACGAGAAAATTGTAGAGCGCGCCGCTCGACATCGCCAACATGATGAAGAATGCGAGATTGAGCAAGATCGCGGGCGCGAGCAGAAGGCGCCAGCCGACGGCGCCGCCGGCTTGCGCGCTGCCGGCCGCCTCGGCGCCGCGCCCCTTGGCCTTGCCCGCTGTCGGCTCCGGCTCGGGCGCTTCGCCCGCCATGGCCATCACGAGCGCCGCCACCACGCCGAGCACGGCGGCGCCCAAAAAGGCGCCGCGCCATCCCACCATGCTCTGCAGGAACAGGAGGCTCGGCGGCGCCGCCGCGTTGCCGAGCATGCCGGCGAAGGTGTGGAACGAGAACGCGCGCCCGGCGCGCGCGGCCGGTACGTGGCGCGAGAGCAGTGCGTAATCGGCCGGGTGATAGACCGTGTTGCCGAGCCCCGCGAGCGCGAACATGGCCACGAACACCCAGAACGAATCGACCAGCGCCGCGATGGTGAACGCGGCCGCGCCCACCAGGAGGCCGACCACGAGCAGCAGGCGCGCGCTCACCCGGTCGACCAGAAATCCGGTCGGCGTCTGCAGCGCGGTGGAGACCACGTTGAAGGCGGTGAAGGCGAGGCCGAGCTCGGTGTAGCTCACGCCGTAGTCGGCGCGCACGAACAGGAACAGCGGCGCCAGCAGGGTGATGTAGTAATGGCTGGCGAAATGCACGAAGCATACGGTGCCGACGAATTTCGTCTCGGCCGCGCGCATCGCCGGCAGTGGCAGATCGATCGTTTGCGTCATCGTCTTCCGTTCATGGCGAGGAGGCTTGGCGACGAATGTGCCGTCTACAAGATTTGTATCCCAGATGCGGTGCAGCGCTCACTTGTCCCGGCCTTGAGCCGGGACCGTACCAACCTCCGAGTTGTAACGGTCCCGGCTCAAGGCCGGGACAAGCAGGAAAGCAATGCGAAACCAGCATCACGTCACTGGCCCGGCGGCTGCGAGGCCGCGCCGGCGGCGTGGATCGCCTGCCAGACCCGGAACGGAGTCGCCGGCATGTCGATATGCCTGATGCCGTATTCCGACAAGGCGTCGACCACCGCATTCATCACCGAGGTCAGGGCGCCGGCGCAGCCGGCCTCGCCGCAGCCCTTGACGCCGAGCGGATTGGTCGTGGCCGGCACCGGATGGCTGGCGACCGTGAACGCGGGCACGTCGACGGCGCGCGGCAGCGCATAATCCATGTAGGAGCCGGTGAGGAACTGGCCTTCGGAATCGTAGACCGTCATCTCCATCAGCGCCTGGCCGATGCCCTGCACGACGCCGCCATGGAGCTGGCCCTCGACGATCATCGGATTGATGACGGTGCCGAAATCGTTGACGCAGGAATACCGCACCACCGCGATCACGCCGGTGTCGCGATCGATCTCGACCTCGGCGACGTGGCAGCCATTGGGGAAGGTGGCGGCGCTGCCCTCGCTGACATGGCGCACATCGAGCGAGGCCGGCACGCCTTCCGGCAGCTCAAGCCCGCCGCGCAGCTTGTCGGCGAGCTCCATGATGCCGACGGCGCGGTCGGTGCCGGCGATGACGAAGGTTCCGTCCTTGAACTCGATATCGGCGGCGGAGGCTTCCAGCACATGCGAGGCGATCTGGCGGCCTTGCTCGATCACCTTGGCGGCCGCCTCCACGATCGCGGTGCCGCTCGACATGATCGACTTGGAGCCGCCGCTGCCGCCGCCGATCACCAGGCGGTCGCTGTCGCCCTGCACCAGGCGGATCTTCTCGAACGGAATGCCGAGCTTCTCGACCAGCACCTGCGCGAACGGCGACGCATGGCCCATGCCGAAATCCATGGTGCCGGTCAGCAGCGTCACGCTGCCGTCCGGCTCGAAGACGATGCCGCCCATCTCCTTGGAGGGCGGGGCGGTGACCTCGAGGAAACTGCCGACGCCGAGCCCGCGCAGCTTGCCGCGCTTGCGGCTCTCGCGCCGGCGGCGGGCAAAGCCCTTGACGTCGGCGGCCTCGACCGCCTGCCGCAGCACCGCGGGAAAGTCGCCGCTGTCGTAGGTCATGCCGGAGGCGGCCTTGTAGGGGATGTGGCGGCGCTTGATCTGGTTGCGCCGGCGCAGCTCCAGGCGGTCGATCTTGAGCTCGCCGGCGGCGGCGTCGATCAACCGCTCCATGTAGTAGTTGCCCTCGGGCCGGCCGGCGCCCCGATAGGCGGAGACATGGCTGGTATTGGTGAACACGCACTTGGTGGAGACCTCGATCAACGGCGTGCGATAGACGTTCTGCACGTTCTTGACCGCGTTGAGCGTCGAGGGCATCGGCCCGACATTGGCCAGGAACGCGCCCATATTGCTGAAGCTGGTGAGCCGCACCGCCAGGAAATGGCCGTCGGCGTCGAGCGCGAGCTCGGCCGTGACCCGGTGGTCGCGGCCGTGGCTGTCGGACACGAAGCTGCCCGAGCGCTCGTCCACCCACTTCACCGGCCGCCCGAGCGCGCGCGCCGCATGCAGCGCGCAGACATATTCGGCATAGACGGTGGCCTTCATGCCGAACGAGCCGCCGATATTGCCGGTGATGACGTGGACTTGGCCCGGCTCGACGCCCAGGACCTGGGCGACGTTGCCGCGCATGCCGAACACGCCTTGCGAAGGCACGTGGAGCGTGAACCGCCCGTTCTCGTAGAGCGCCAGCGCCGCGCGCGGCTCCATCGCATTGACCACGACGCGGTTGTTGACGAGCTTGAGCTTGGTGACATGCGCGGCCCGCGCGAAGGCCTCCGCCACCAGGGCGCTGTCGCCATAGTGATAGTCGAGCGCGATATTGTCCGGCACGTCCGGATAGAGCAGCGGCGCGCCCGGCTGCGCCGCGTCCTCCGGATTGGTGACCGCGGGCAGGGGATCGATGTCGGCCTCGATCGCGTCGGCGGCATCCTTCGCCTGCAGCAGGGTCTCGGCCACCACGCAGGCGATCGGATCGCCGACAAAGCGGACCTTGTCGCTCGGCAGTGCCGGCCGCGCCGGCTTGTGCATCGGCGAGCCGTCGCGGTTGTTGAAGTTGACGATGCACTTGAAGGTGCCGTAGCCCGCGGCGTCGAGATCGGCGCCCGTATAGACGCCGAGCACGCCCGGCAGCGCGCGGGCGGCCGCGACGTCGATGGCGCGGATGACCCCGTGGGCGTGACGGCTCCTGACCATCACCGCATAGGCTTGGCCGGCCGCGCCGACGTCATCGGTGAAACGTCCTTGGCCGCGAACGAGCTTGGGGTCCTCGCTGCGCAGCACCGGCTGGCCGATGCCGAATTTTGCGATCGCCCAACGCTCTGACTGGTCCGGGTTCGGCTTCCACCGGCTGGGATCGCTTTGCAGGTTCATGAGCGGACGTCCTGGGCCTTGGCGCGCGAGGGTCCCGCAGGCTTTTCCGTAAGTCTGCCGGAATGTTCTCAATCGGCGGGTGAACGGGAGCGCGGGTTGGCCTGAAATAGGCGACTTGGCCCGTTTCGACAAGGATAGATGACCGCGCGAGCCTGCACCGCTGACCCGCGGCCGGCGGCGCCGCAGCCGTGTTTCGGGTGCGTTTTCAAAGGAAAAGCAGCCGCCCCGCGGACCTGGACGCCGCCAGCCATGCGCGCCGGGTGCATACCCCATGTCCGCCTCATGTGCGCCTCGAGTGCGCCTCGTGTGCGTCTTCATGTGGGTCTGTTGCGCACTGCGTCGCGCCTGTTACACTCGCGGCGATCTGGTTTGGACACGCCGCCCCGTTGAGCCAACGGATGCCGGGAGCGCTCTGGCGCGGCAGGAAGGCCATTCGATGAACGACGGGGCCCGGCGCACCGGTGACCTCGACCCTGCCCGTGATCGGGCGCAGCGGCGCTCCCGCTGGGGTCGGCGGTCGCTTTATGGCTTTCCGCGCCGCGAGCGCGCCGAAAGCGATCTTGACGGCGGCTCGGTCTACGGCGCGCTCGATCTCGGCACCAA
This sequence comes from uncultured Alphaproteobacteria bacterium, assembly GCA_963725185.1. Taxonomy (GTDB): domain Bacteria; phylum Pseudomonadota; class Alphaproteobacteria; order Rhizobiales; family Xanthobacteraceae; genus VAZQ01. The sequence continues at coordinate 815,326 of CAVRXO010000003.1, read as the reverse complement.
CAATTGCCGGCTTCTGGTCGCGCGGCCGTCCGGCGACGGGTTCCATGTCATCGACGCCTTCTCGCGCATCATCCGGCTGGGCGAGGGGATATCGGCGTCCGGGCGCCTCAACGATGCCGCCATCGAGCGCGCCGTCGAGGCGCTCGGCATCTGCCGCGACAAGATGAAGAACCGCGCCGTCACCCGCGCCCGGCTGATCGCCACCGAAGCCTGCCGGGCCGCCGCCAACGGCGCGGAATTTCGCGCCCGCGTCGCCCAGGAGGTCGGGCTCGAGCTCGAGGTCATCGACCGGGAGACCGAGGCCGAGCTCGCGGCCGCCGGCTGCACCCCGCTGATCGATCCGCAGGCCGAGGGCGTGATCCTGTTCGATATCGGCGGCGGCTCCTCCGAGCTGGTGCGGCTCGCGCGTTCGGTGCCGGTCGAGCGCGGCCCGCCGCTGCCGCGGATCGAGTCCTGGGTCTCGCTGCCGGTCGGCGTCGTGACGCTCGCCGAGCGCCACGGCGGCCACCGCGTCACGCGCGACATCTATGAAGCCATGGTGGCCGAGGTCGCGGTATTCGTCGAACCTTTCGCGAGCGAGAGCGGCAGCCGCGGGGTCGAGCAGGTTCACATGCTGGGCACCTCGGGCACGGTCACCACCATCGCGGGCGTGCATCTCGATCTGCGCCGCTACGAGCGCCGGCGGGTCGACGGCTGCTGGATGAGCGACGATCAGGTGACCGGCGTGATCGAGCGGCTGCTGGCCATGAGCTATGAGGAGCGGGCCGCCAATCCCTGCATCGGCAGCGAACGGGCCGATCTCGTGCTCGCCGGTTGCGCCATCCTGGAAGCGATTCGCCGGGCCTTCCCGTGCCGGCGCCTGCGGGTCGCCGACCGCGGCCTACGCGAAGGCATGCTGGTCAAGATGATGCGCCAGGACGGCATCTGGGGCGAGCAGATGAGCCACGTTTAGCGGTGTGTGTGATCACGTGTCCCGGCCAGCGGCCTACTTGTCCCGGCCTTGAGCCGGGACCGTCCGAAACTCCGGCGGTTGGTACGGTCCCGGCTCAAGGCCGGGAGGCGAGTAAAGCTCGGCGGCCGCACCCTAGAACTTGTACGCCATGATCCCCTTGAGCTCGTTGAGCTTCACGCTGACGCTGCCGCCGGCCGGGGGCGGGGTGGTGTTCCCCGTGAAGAACAGGCCCTTGGCCGCAAAGGTGAGGTAGTCGTACTCGATGCGTCCGGTCCAGTGCTCCGTGACGGCGTATTCCACGCCGCCGCCGACCGTCCAGCCGACGTGGTTGATCGTGGCCAGCGCCGAGGTGCCGCTGGTCGTCGTCACCGAGTTGCGATCGTAGTCGAAAGCGGCGCCGCCCTTGCCGTAGATCAACAACCGGTCGATCGCGACGCCGACGCGACCCGGTGGCGGTCGCGGTCCAGAATACGCTGGTCATGAGCGTGTCGCCGGCGGTATCGGGGGTGCTGCCGTTGGCCCAGAACCGGTGAAGTCGCCCTCGACGCCGAGCACCACGGAGCTCATCTGGAAGTTGATGCCGACGATCCCGCTGACCAGGAAGCCATTGCGGCGACGGCGACGCGCTCGCGGTGGCAAGCGGATCGACCAGGGTGGCGGTGCCAAAGCCGCCGCCGATGCCGGCGCCCATATAGAATCCGGTCCAGAAGAACTGCGCCGGGATGTAGCCCGATGTCGCCGGAATCGCCCGTTGACCGATCGGCGTCAGGTCGGCGGCTTGAGCCGGTACCGACACGTGACAGTGACAGCATGACCCAAGGGCCAATGAACCAAGAGCGGCGAGCACGCCGCCGGTGACCGCACCCCACTTCATGATGAGACCCCACCCCCGACTTGACGCTGCAAGCAGCTGCCTTGTTCAGGTTGCCCCCTGCGGCCAGCGGCGGCAACGGGAATTGCGCAGGCCGCAAGACGCTTTGTGGGCAGGTGTGGCAATTTTGCCGTAAAGTCCGCCCCTTATGAGGATCAAGTCGAAATCTACATGATTTATTTGATGTTAGGCCGAGTTGCTTGCGCAAAAGCTCAGCGCGGCGGGAGCTTCGGTCGGAGCCGGGCGAACGCGGTGCCCAAGGCGGCCCTTGCGATTTTCGCGGAAACTTTGCGTATCTGGGCTATGACCCGAAGAAAGCCTAATGCGGCGTCCCGGAACGGTCACATGCTGCGTCCAGGCGGCACGATCATCGTCAGGCTTGGCGATCGCGAGCCTGCGGCCGGCACGGCGGCGCAGCCGCGGGATCCCGCGCAGCCGGGCAGGGGCCGATGATTCGCGACGACAGCCGGCGTCCGCTGAAAGTGCAGGTCAAGTCCGGCCGCAAGCGCACGTTGTCGTCGAAGCTGTGGCTCGACCGCCAGCTCAACGATCCCTATGTGGCGCGCGCCCGGCGTGAAGGCTTTCGCTCGCGCGCCGCCTTCAAGCTGATCGAGATCGACGACAAGCAGGGCCTGTTGCGGCGCGGCGCCAGCGTGGTCGATCTCGGCGCGGCGCCCGGCGGCTGGAGCCAGGTCGTGGCCAAGCGGGTGGGCGGCCGCCGAGGGCAGCGGGCGCGTGGTCGGCGATCGACGTCCTCGACATGCTGCCGATCCCCGGCGTCCAATTCGTCCGCCTCGACTTTCTCGATGCCTCGGCGCCCGACACCATCAAGGCGCTGCTCGGCGGCTCCGCCGACTCGTTCTCTCCGACATGGCCGCCAACGCCACCGGCCACCGTGCCACCGATCACCTCAAGATCATGGCGCTGGCCGAGGCGGCGGCCGAGATGGCCCGCGACGTGCTCAAGCCCGGCGGCGCCTTCCTCTGCAAGGTGCTGCAAGGCGGCACCGAAACCGCCCTGCTGGCGCAACTGAAGAAGGATTTCGCCAGCGTCAAGCACGTGAAGCCGGCCGCGAGCCGCGCCGACTCGGCCGAGCTCTACCTCCTGGCGCGCGGCTTCCGCGCCTGCTGAGCGGAACCGCCGCTCACTCGAGCTTCGCCTCGGCCGTGGTTGCCGCCGTCGTTGCCGCCGGCGCCGCGACTTCGGTGGTGGCGGCGGCCGCGGCCGGGCCGATGGCCGGCTCCGGCGCGCGCTCGGCGAGCGCTGAGCCGGCATCCGCGGGCATGCGCCAGAACACCAGGCAGCTCAGCGCCGAGATCGCGGCCACGATCAGCCAGGCGGGCTGGAAGTCCGCCGCCACGATGGTGTCGTGGCCGCGCCGCCACAGCGTCATGTCGACCGCCAGCGCCCCGACCGCGACGCCGACCGAGATCGACAATTGCTGCCCGACCGCGATCAACGAGGTGGCGCGGCTCATCAGCCGGTGATCGACGTCCGCATACGCGATGGTGTTGATGCTGGTGAACTCGAGCGAGCGGAAGAACCCGCCGAGCGTCAGCACCGCCACCACCCACACGAACGAGACGCCGGGCGTGAAGGTGGCGCAGCACGCGACCAGGATCGTGCTGATGAGCGCGTTGAAGGTCAGCGCCCGCCGGAAGCCGATATTGCGCAACACGATCGGAATGATGGTCTTCATGCCCATGGCGCCGACCACGTTGCAGATCGTGATCAGGCCGGACTGGAACGCCGTCATGTGGAAGCCGAGCTGGAACAACAGCGGCAGCAGGAACGGCATCGCCCCGATGCCGGAGCGATAGATGAAGCCGCCCACCACCGCGGCGCGCACGCTCGGGATCGCCAGCAGCTTGAGATCGAGCACCGGGGCGGGCGTGCGGCGCGCGTGCAGCACATACGCATAGGTCGACGCCGCCCCGACCACGATGAGCGCCGCCACCGCGCCGGCGGGGAGGAAATTGAGGCCGAGCACGGAGCCGCCGAAGGCGAGCCCGCCGATGCCCACGCCGGCCAGCAGGACGCCGACGGTGTCGAGCGGATCGGGCTTCTCGGCCCGCACGTCGGCGATGTACAGCGTCGCCAGCACGATGCCGGCGAGCCCCATCGGGATGTTGATCAGGAAGATCCAGTGCCAGGACACATAGGTGGTGATGAAGCCGCCGAGCGGCGGCCCGATCAGCGGTCCGACCAGCGCCGGCAGCGTGACCCAGACCATGGCGTTGATGAGCTCGCGCTTGTCGACGCTGCGCACCAGGATGAGGCGGCCGACCGGCGTCATCATGGCGCCGCCCATGCCTTGCAGCATGCGGGCGAGCACGAACTGGGTGAGCGAGCCCGACAGCGCGCAGCCGATCGAGCCCGCCATGAACACCACGATGGCGGTGCGGAACACGCGCCGCGCCCCGAAGCGGTCGGCGGTCCAGCCGCTGACCGGCAGGAACACCGCCAGCGACAGCAGGTAGGCCGTGATCGCGAGCTTGAGCGCCAGCGGGCTCGTCCCGATATCGGCCGCGATCGCCGGCAGCGAGGTGGCGATCACGGTCGAATCCATGTTCTCCATGAACAGCGCCACCGCCACGATGAGCGGCACGATGTGCTCGCGAAGCAGCGGAACCGGCGGGGCGGGAGCGGGCATTCCCCGCTTCGTTGTCATGCCCGCACGTCCGGATCAAGTCCGCATGGCCGCTCCAGCCATTGGGCGCAAGCATAGCGGCTACGCGCCGCATCGGGCCCGCCGCGCCACCTCAGCGGATTCCGCTCGATTTGGTTGCGTGCCCGCGCCCACCAGCGCCCGCACCCACCCCCGCCGGTGCCAACCAGCGCCTGCGCCAGCCGCCGCCTGCGCCTGCATTGGCCTGGGCAGCCGGCCGCGCCAACCAGCGCCGTCACCCGCGGGCTTGTCCCTATGAATGACCTCGAGAAATTTGGAAATTGGTGGAGTTTGTTGGGCGCCGCCGGCGCGGCCATTACCGGAGCCTCGATAAGTCAACAAAAATCCGTCCGCAATGTTTTTCGGAGCCGGTCTTAGCGTTTCATCGATGCCGAATTCCTCGCTCCATTCCGCCACGGCGGCGTGACTTCATTTCGTTGCTCGGGGGCGTGGCGGCAGCATGGCGGTTGGTTGCGCGCGCGCAGCAGGTGCGCCGAGTTCGGCATGCTCCCTTGGGGGTGCGCGCGGATCGATCGGAGAGGCCAAGCCGGCGGCATCTCTGGCACAAGATTTATTTTGGTCCCGTCGCTTGGCAGTTTGCCATTACACGCCAAGTCCCATCTGGTCCTTTCTCGAAGCCATATGACTTGGCAACATCGGGATGCTTGAAAATCAGCCCGTGCCTGACTGGATTAACTCCGGTCAGATCGCATGCGCGCACACTACCGGCGCTGCCGCCTCTCGACCAAGTCGCTGAGGGGGAGCCCACGAGGCCCAGCACCATGGCGACCGCAACAACAACCAGAATCTTTCTGCTCACGGTTTCCTCCGTTTTTCTGGCCGCCGGAAACAGACCACCACGAGCGTAACGGCCCTCGCGGTTCGACCTATCGCTACGCAAGCAATCCCGTCATCGGCGCCACCGCATCACCGCCCGGGAATAGGTCGGCCGCGAGCGCGCTCGTCGGCGCGCAAGGGATCACGCGCCAGGCCCTTGCTCCGGTTAGTGCGCCTCAATGGCTCCGTCAGTATCTGCGTCCGTCAGTAACGCTACAGTCTGTAGTATACATGCCTGTGCGCGGCAAGCGTAGTTGCGCTGTAACAAGGCAGCTTATGGCCCAAGCCGGCGGTTTGCGGCGATGCAGCGGGACGCCCGCAATGGAAGGGCTAAGCGGACGGTCGGCGAAAACGCGTCGGAAGCGCCACGCCGACCCTCGGAATGTTGGCGGAAGTACTGCTCTAAGTTTATTGACACGAATGAAGGAATCAGATTATTCGTGAAATTGAAACTCACGAAGTGTGCCCGGCCGGGAAACCGCGCCGGGCTTTTTCGTTTGCGCCGATCGCCCCGTAGGGCGCAATCGCTTTATTGCGCCGCTCCGCCCAAGTCCGTTGCGCGCAGTCTCATGGAGTACAGGGCTGAAGCGCTGATTGGCGCAATAAAACGATTGCGCCCTACAGACTTGTTTTTTTCCTGCACTTAACAAGTAACGGCGAGACGCATTCCCGCAATGCGGAAACCCAGGCTTTGCCAAATCGCCCGGACGTCCGACGGAATAGGGCGGGCCCGTGTGAAGGAAAGGACACGAGCCCTCCGCTTAAACGCAAAAAAATATTGACACGACCGTTCGAATCAGACTATTCGTGAAATTGAAACTCGCAAAGTGTGCCCGGCCGGGAAACCGCGCCGGGCTTTTTCGTTTGCGCCGATCGCCGTCGCAGCCGTAGGGCGGGTTAGTCTTACTGCGTCATAAGCTTCCGTCGCCCATGTGTTGCAGTCCTTGCGCCACAACATGGGCATCGCGGCAAGGTTCTGACAATCGCGTCGATCAATCGTATTCGCATAGTTGCGATCGAGTTCTGGATGTGACGTTCAGGCCGCAATGGTGGATCCTCTGGGTCGATAACCGTCGGGAACTGCAAGTTGCGGGAAGAGCGCGGTGGAGCGAGATCCTGAGGGGGGAATTGTCTCCCTCTCGGAGATCAGGAACCCGTAGGCGGCGATACACATCGTGGCGTGATGGTGGAAGCCGCGCCATCCGCGCCCTTCATAGTGCCCAAGCCCGACCTCCTGCTTGAGTTCCTGATAATCCCGCTCGATGCGCCAACGCAGCTTGGCGAAGTCGACGAGTTCGCGGAAGCTGATATTCGCGGGCAGCGTCGAGAACCAATATTTTGTCGGCTCGGGTTCGCCTTCGGGCCACTCGATCAGCAGCCACTCCTGCGACAGCAATTCCGGAATCAGCTGATTATGTCCGACCCCGACGCGCACGCGCGCAAAACGCGAGCACAGCCACTCGGCCGACCCTTCCCGCCACCTGATCGTGCGCCAAGCATGCTTGGGCAGAGCTAGCGCCTGCTCCTTGATCGAGATCAAATCGGGTTCGTCGCGACGCCCGGTATTGTTCAGCGGCTTGCCCCTGCGCTTGGGACCGACGCCCGATGGCCACACCAAGGTATTCGGCAGAACACCGGCCACGTAGATCAGTCCCAAGGCCGTAATGCCGGTGCGCAGCCGCGAGTCATTGCCATAGGCGGCGTCCATCAAAACGACCCCGCGCGGAAGGCCGGCCTTGCACCCCCACCGTATCTGCTCAAGCGCGATCTCAGGCTTGGTCTTGAAGCCGATGTCCAAAGGCACGCCGGTCTTCTCCCGACGCGCATCATCCACGACCCAGTCCTTCGGCAGATACAGCCGATACGCCACCGGCAAGCTGGCCCAGTGGTTGGCAATCGACAACGACACCGCCACCTGACAATTGGCCTGCTTGCCAAGCTGCCCACAATACTGATGATGCACGCCCACCGAATGCTTGCCCTGCTTGGGGAAACCAGTGTCGTCGATGATCCAGGCCTCGATCGGCCCGTGCTTCTCGATCGCCGGCAGCACCAGCTCGCGCACCTTGGCCAGAACCTTCTCGTCCGACCAGGGCGCGATGCCGACAAAATGCAACAAAGACTGGTGTTGTGCAGCCGTCCGCGCCGGAGCCGTCTTCGCTGCCATCGGCTCCACGCTCTTGCGCTCGCCCGGCAGCATCAGGCCGGTGCAATAGTCACGCAGCGGACCGCTCCGGTCCGCGTGCCCCAAAACGCTCGCAAGCCCTTCGACATACGCCGAAAATCGGCCTCCGCTATTCTCTTGGCTCCCGAGATTCATGTCAGCCCTCCGCCTGCCAACCTCGAATCTCGCCAAATAGTTGATTCTCGACGCCTATGTCCTGCGACCTTCTGACTCAGTAAGATTAGCGCCTAGCCCAGACGCTTCTGCGTGCTCGGCGGCGAGCGGCGCGTAACCCGCCGTCCCGACCGCGCATCGGTTGCGGGGCCATGCAACGATCAAAGTCGATCGCGATGCCCTTCGGCCGCTAACCAAGCTCCGCACCAATTGCATCCATCGAGCCGCGTCGGTCACGAACGCGCGGCTCACTGTTCGATCTACCAAACAAAGGCTCCCCCGCGGGGGAGCCTTTTTCTTTTTCTGACCAGCAAAGTCGGTGATCCGATGCCGTTTGATTCCGACGACGATGCTTTTGTGCCCGTCGATCCCTCGCAGTGGCCACGGATCTTCGGGCTGCCGCACATCGTCGTCCAACCCGACGCGCCACCCCCCAACGGCATCGATGATTGGGTCGTGCCTGGCAACACGCCCCGCGACGCATCTCTTCCCGATGATTGGTTTGTGCCGCGGCCGAGCACGATGCCAAACGCGGGGCAAGTTGCACCTGGACCGCAATCCAACAATACAGCCAATGCCAAGAACCGCTATCCGGCCGCCGCATCGCCGGATCCCTTCGCAGCCTATTGGTCGCAGATCCCCGCCAGTCGCGTGGGCGCGATGGCGTGGGACCCGCCGAATTTGCCGCTCTTCCCACCGTCCTCCAACAACAATTTCGTCGAACCGACTCCCAGGCCCGCGCCGCCTATCCTGCCCGGATCGCGTCCGCCAACCTTGGGCGTTGATGGCTCGCCCTGGGGGTCAACTGATGCGCCGCCCGGCTCCGTAATCCCGCCGGGCGGCTTTCTTGATGCGCTGTCCACGCTGGGGACCTCGCCGGCACCTGGGCAAGGTGGTGTGCTCGGTGCGCTGGCGACGGTCGGATCGCCGTCGCCGGTGCCACCAGCCCCCTCACTCGCAATTGGATCATTTCCCGGCCCGGAGCCCTCGCCGATGCCGGGCGTGGTGCAAGCCTTTTGGCAGGGCCTTGGAGCTGCCAATCGGCAGCTTGGACAAACTGTCCAGAGCGCGTCGGGTGCACCTACCATCACAAATCAGGATAGCCCGGCCGCGGAGCCCCTCGGATGGTCGGACTTGACGAGCCCGTCACAGATTGGTCCGAAGGTTGCTTACCAACTCGCGCAATCCTATCCGACGCTAGCCGCCGGCGTCGCAGGAGGGTATCTCGGCGGCAGACTTGGAGCCCTCGCGGGTCCTGAAGGTGCTGCCGCCGGAGCCCTTATCGGCGGATCGCTGGGCGCCGCCGCTTTAAGCGCCGCACAGACGCTCGGCCCCGTCTATGCAGCCGAGCTCCAAAAATCGCCGGACGATCCGGAAGGCGCCTGGAACCGCGCCTGGAAACAAGCGGGAATCTCAGGCGCATTTTCGGGAGCATCCTGGGCCGCGTTTCCGGCTCGCTTCTTTCAGAGTCCCGTCAAGCATCTCGTCTTCCAGATGTTCGGCGCGCAGCCGGCGCTCGCGGTCGGCCAAAGGGTCGCCAGCAATATCGTTGAAGGCAGGCCCGCCACCGAAGGGATCGAGGACGCCTACGGCCAGGGTGTCGTCGGAACCGCCATACCGGTGCTCGGCCACAAGGTGGTCGGCTCGCTCCTGCGGACGCGCGTACCGGCAGGAAACCAAGAGCCAAATCGGTCGACTTTGGAGAAGACGATCGATGAATCAACGCGGGCGGAGCAGCTCAGAGCAAGACGTTCCGCTCAACTCAGAATAAACAGTGCCGCTGGAAGGGCATGGGAGAACGTCACAGATTTAGGGTTTGATAGAACGAAAGTTGAAGTTGCCCGTCAAGTCACTGTCAAATTGCCGAGCCTCGATCGGATTCGGCTAGACTTTGTTACTCGAAACCGCGTGACAGGCAAGATTGAATGCATAGAATGCAAGAGTTCATTGACTGCTCGAGTCAAACCGAAGCAGGCAAAGGGATTTCGCGAAATTGAGCAGCACGGGGCAACTGTCGTGGGCAAGGGCAAGCCGGGATTTCCCGGCGGGACGAAGATACCTCCCACACGAGTAGAGATCAGACGTCCGAGGAAATAGCACCATGACCGTCGAAGACATCGATAAAATTGATCGTATCGGCATTGACCGCGAGACCGGGGATGTACACCTCGTGATCAGCGATCACCTCGACTGGGATCAAAACGAGGGCGAACACTTGTTTGTGCTTCAAGATAAGTTAAATACCTATTTGGAGTTTGTCGAAAGCGGACAACTTTACGCCAAGTATCCTCGCACGGTTGGAAGGAAAATAGTCTTTGAGGTAATGGGAAAATTTGCACTGAGCAAGGAAGCACGCAAGTTCTACCAGCTCGTCGGCAACACCGTCCAGAAATATGGCTGTATGTTGCAGTTCGTACACTACAAGGCGAATGGGTAAGGCAAGCCGCTTGCGGAGAACGCCGGTTGACAGTGGCTGTTCCGGGGGAAATCAAAATCGATACTTGCGACCAGGGGAACGTGAAGCATGTCCGCCTGGGCGGTGGCCCTTGCGGAATGGTTCTGTTGTTACTGACGCGCTTCTTCCGATCCGATAGTCTCGGCGGCAGGTAGAGGTCCTCCGGGGTTGAGGGTCTCATGCGACGCCAGGACTTCGTCACGCTTCTCGGCGGCCCAGCTTGGCCGCTTGCGGCCCAGCATGGCCGCTCGCGGCGCCGGTGCGGCGGCCTGCGGCGCCGGTGCTCGATTGCAGGTGAAGGAAACCGGAGGGCGTCTTGCTCATGAGCTCCGTCCCGAGCGCCGGAGTTGAATAGGGGAGGGTGAACACATGAAGAAGCTACTCGTGACTGCCGGTGCAATCTCGTTTGGAGTGTTGGCGGGGATCGCCGCCGCGCGCGCGGCCGATGTGCCGATGCCTTGGGCCTATGGCTTTCTGACGCCGCCCCCGTCGCAACCGGGCGGTGCTCCCGCTGCTGCGCCGAATCCTCCCGCCCCGCCCGACAATGTGACCAAGCTCACGCTACCCGGGTCCGCTTTGAGCTTCACGCGCGCCGAGCTCGCCGATCGGTTTAATCCGCCCGATTGGTTCCCGCAGGAGCACGCCCCGATGCCGCAGATCGTCGCGCATGGCCGGCAATCGGCGAACCCCACGATCGCCGCCTGCAGCCAGTGCCACCAGACCAACGGCAAGGGACGCCCGGAAAACGCGGGCCTGGCGGGCCTGCCGTATAACTACATCGTGCAGCAACTGACCGAATTCCGGACCGGCCATCGGAAGACCTCCGATCCGAGGAAGACCAATACCGCCACCATGGCCGGATTCGCCAGGGGGTTGACGGATGAAGAGATCAAGGAGGCCGCCACCTGGTTCTCCTCGACGCCGTTCACGCCATGGGTCAAGGTCGTCGAGAGCTCGACGGTGCCGAAAGCGCGCCCGGCGGGCGGCTTGTTCCTGAAGCTCGAAGGCGCCGAAGCGGGGGAGGAGCCGATCGGAGACCGGATTCTCGAAGTCCCCGAGGATGGTCATCAGACCGAATATCTGCGCAATCCGCATTCCGGCTACATCGCTTACGTTCCGCCTGGCAGCCTCAAGAAGGGCGAGGCGCTCGTGCAAAATGGAATGACGGCAGCCGGCGGCAAGGTCACCCCGTGCACGGCGTGTCATGGCCCCGATCTGCACGGATTGGGCCCGGTGCCGCCGCTGGCCGGACGCTCGCCGAGCTATATCGCGCGGCAACTCTACGACATGCAACATGGCAATCGGGACGGCACCTGGACCGCTCTCATGGTGCCTGTCGTCGGCAACCTCGATCCGGAGGACCTGCGGTCGGCAGCCGCCTATCTTGCCTCGCTGCAGCCCTGACGAAATCCGTCTGCGGCATTGCTCATCCCGGCCGGCGAAACGCTGCGTCCGTCACGTGGCGTTTCGCCATTTGCCGAAGCGGGATGTCTTCCATCTTTCGATGATCGCGAGGCGACCAGCACCGACCTGCGTCGAACCGTTTGTGCATGAGTTTCGTGGGGCCCACGCGCGCAAGGCACCCCCGGGGACCGCAACCGTCTTCGGCGCGCCTTTGCCGAAAGCGGTGGACCCTCAGGTGATTTCGACGGCGGCCCCCGCACGTTCATGACGCGGTCGAACAGCCGGCGGATTTTCTGCAACGCACCTTATGGCCCAAGGCGGAAGGGCTGATCGCTGTCAAAGAGTCCGGTTATTGGGATAGAGCGGAAAACATTTGCTCGTTCAGAGGATTGCCGGGTTTGACCCACAGGCGACATCCGCGCCCACGCAGAGAGTCACGCCGAACGGCGCCAAGATACAGCTCGATCGGCACCGTCTCGGCGATGCGCTTCCGATGAAAGTCTCTTTTTCGGTCATCTCTCGTCTCTTGGCGCATCACTATGCGGTCTCCTGCGAGCGATGAACGCGATGAGGTAGACGATGGCCGCCCACGCGACCATACCAGGGAGAAGAAGCATACTAAGCGCCGCCTGTTCGGCCGTGACGTAGTAGACCTGACCGGACCTTGCGTGCTGCTCAATCGTCACCCCCAACTCGGGATTGGGTGTCGCGTTGGTGGGGAGTTCAGCGGTAAAGTACATATACGCGGCAAGCATTACTAAGATGCCGATTACGGACGCCAAGTTTGCCTTTCTCACAAGGAAGTCCTCCCCGCCCGGTGGAGATGGAACCATAGCCGAAATCTGGGTCTTTGGCGATGGCGCTGGGGAACGCCGCCACCGAGCGAATGTTTTTCAGGACCGAGCCTGATGACCGCTTCTGGCCCAAGGCGGAAGTGCTGATCGTTGTCAAAGAGTCCGGTTATTGGGATAGAGCGGAAAACATTTGCTCGTTCAGAGGATCATCGGGTTTGACCCACAGCGGACGTCGGACATTCGGTCCCGTTCTTCCAGGTCGCCTGTCCCCGTGGGGAGGCATCGCGAGTTGCGGCTTAAGCTCTTAAGCGATGAGGGTCCTTAACGACATTGGGAGCTAAAGCCTTTGGCCGATCAATGCGGAGGGCTACGGACCAAGTTCTCACGTTTAATTTATGATTTGCCGGCCCTGATCCGAGGAATCTTTTAGGCATTCCAGGGACCTGTCGTTAAGGTGAGGGGCCGAGCGGCCGTCGAGAGCGTGTGCCCCTGCTTGTCTTGGAGCTCGACATGCAGGCGTCCGGCCAAATGGAAGTGTGACGCGGGGGTGTCGAACATGGGATCCGGCAATCCGGCAACGTCGCGAGAACCGGTCGCAAGGCAGCGGTCGATGCCTGCAGGGCACGCGGAAACCAACAGCTTTGCTGAATACTTCAAGCGCTCCGGCACATCCCGACAGGAACACAGAACAGCAGGAGCGCTTAAGCTGTTCCGTGTACCTCACCGTGAACCCGGCTCTTTTTTCACGCCAGCGGCGCGTGGTGTCTCAATTCGGATGAACCGGTCCCAAAGGGACGGGACCAAGATGGTAGATTACGGAGCGGGGCGTTTCAGCGGCGTTCTTGACCGACATTACACCGTCGCACCCGCGAATCTGGTCGGCACCTGCGAGCTTTCGTCCGAGCTTGATTTCCTGGCACTGGAGTTCTCACCCGACGCTTTTGAAGAACATCTCGGCACCCGTGGCGACCTGGGGCGCCTTCACACCGGGTGCCAGAGGGACGAGTTGGTCATGCAACTCGTTGAACGCCTGTGGCTGGAGAGTGTCGAGGGGCTCACGAGCCTGGAGAGCGACGGGTTGAGCATGGCCTTGGTAATCCTTCTGGTTCGCGCCTCACATACGGATTTTCGAAAGCCGGATCGGTCTGGCGCCCTTAGCAAACCTCGGCTCAACCGTTTGTTCGAGTATGTCGAGAGTCACCTCGCCGATGATTTCAACATGGCTGATTTGAGCCGCGCGATCGGCTATTCGACAAGCGCAATTGCTTCAGGTGTTCGGACCGCGACCGGATTTTCGCCATGGCAATTCGTTTTGCTGCGGCGGGTCGAGCGCGCGAAGAGTCTGCTGACTTCGAGCCAACGCACGATGAGTGAAATCGCGTTGGAGTGCGGGTTCTCTTCTTCGCAACACTTCGCGACGGCATTCAGGAAACAGGTTGGAACAACGCCAGGCGCCTATCGACGGCAGTGGATGTAGACCGGAGGCGCGGCCTCCGGTGCGCCATGCATTTCGTCAAGCGGCGGCGGCGATAGTGGACCGGTTTTGCCCGATCTCACGATGAAGAACGTTCGCAAACCGGTCCAAAGGTCCGTGGTGGCCGGGTCGGATTCTCCTTTTGGATTTTGAACGTCCTGCGGAATCCTGAACGCCGGGAAGCGGGAAGCCTGCTACGGCATGCCGTGTCATCTCGGGACGAAAAGACTGCCATGATCGGCGTTAACCTCGACACGTTTGAGATTGAAACGACGACACGACAGGGCGACGTCTTGCGAGCCGATATGTAAGCGATCATCCGAGAAACCACGAGGATCTTCAATGACCGGTTCCCCGCATTTCAAGCCCAATAGCTGTGCCCTGGTTTTGATCGATCATCAGATTGGAACGATACAGTTGATCAGGAATATCAGTTCCGATCAGTCGATCCGTAACGCCGTCGTACTCGGCAAGGCCGCGCTGGCATTCAACATGCCGATCGTCATGACCTCGAGCATGGAAGACCATATACAAGGGCCGCTCCATCCGTCCCTCCAGCGGGCGCTTCCCGAAGCCTACGTCGCGCGCGTTCAACGGACCGGCATCGTCAATGCGTGGGACGATTCCAACTTCCGGAAAGCGGTCGAAAATACGGGCAGGCGCCAACTCATAATGGCAGCGGTCACGACCGATATCTGCCTCGTCTTTCCCGCGATTAGCGCGGTCGAGGCCGGTTTCGAAGTTCAGGCTGTGCTTGACGCGAGCGGGTCGAGCTTCGACATTGGCGAAGAAACGTCACGGCGGCGGATGGAACGGGCGGGCGTCTGGCTGACATCGACCAACACGATAGTCGCCGAACTCGTGCATGATTGGGCCACGCCGCAAGGCATGAAGCTCGTTCCGTTGATAGCTGCCAACCCGCCGATGCTGCCGGTCGATTGATCGAATAATCCTGGCGATGGCCTCCCGAAAACGTTCTTGACGTAAGGAGAGAAGAGATGAACAACGAACAGCCCACCTCGCGACCGACCTCGCCAATTCCGGCCGACGACCTTAACCGTCAATTGACCGTCGCCGATGCAGATGGACAGGAGTTGCGGCGCGTCTCCATCGTCGGCAACAACTATACAATCTTGGTGTCGGGTGCTCAGACGGCCGGACGTTATTGCCTTATCGACATGCTTGTGCCCGACGGCGGTGGGCCGCCGCCGCATCGTCACGATTTCGAGGAGATGTTCACACTGCTTGAAGGCGAACTGGAGTTTACCTTCCGTGGCAAGACGCATACGCTCCGCGCCGGGTCTACGGTCAACATCCCGGCAAACGCCCCGCATGTGTTCAAGAACAAGTCCGGCAAGACCGTCCATATGCTCTGCATGTGCGCACCGGCGGGACAGGAGGAACTCTTCCTGGCCGTCGGCTTCCCTATCGACAGCCGGACGTCACCGCCGCCGAAGCCTACCCCGGAAGAGCAAGCCGAGAAAGGCAAGCTGCTGGCAGCGCTGCTGCCGAAATACCGGACCGAAATGGTGACGGCGTAACGCATAGACCGTGGGTTGATCGGCACGCCTCTTGGCATTGTGGCGGTTAAGGCACTTGGACCCGGACGTCTAACTGCGTCGATGGATGGGTCCGGTGTTGGCTCAAGGCGACATCCGGTCGTGAGACGGTTGTCGGTCGCTTTCGGGGCATAGCAGAAGTGGCCGGACCTGCAGCTTGCCCGACCCGGTCGCGGATGACCCGGGACGGACATATTCCCGGTCGAGAAAGTCCAGGAGCGAGTCGGTCTCACTTCGTCGCTTGCGGGCGTTCAAGCGCGCATTCCTATTGCAGGCCGAAATGGTGGATCATCGTCCGGCCGCAACGGCACCACAGCATAGTGATCGAACTGCATGGTGAACGTGGCACGCCCTTCGCTCATGGAGCGCAGGTTGTTGATGTAGCCGAACATGTTGGCGAACGGCACCATGGCGTTGGTCACGTTCGGTACCCCAACCTGCATGTCCTGGCCCTGGATATGGCCACGTCGTGAATTGAGGTCGCCGATCACCGAGCCGGTACATTCCTCCGGCGTGACGACCTGGATCTTCAAGATCAGCCCGAGTAGAATTGGGTGGCGTCGCGGAGCGCCTCTTTTAAAGCGGCGCGCGAGGCGATCTCGAAAGCCAGCGCCGAGGCGATACGGCTTTTTTCTTTTTCGCCGGCCACGGGGTAGCGATTAACGGCGGCAACTACATCCTGCCATCCGACGTGCCGCAGATCGAGGCTGGCCAGGAGGCACGTCTCATTCATTCGGCGCTCAGCGAAAGCGACGTCGTCCTGGACTTGCAGCAGCGCGGCGTGCGGGTGGCAGTTGTTGTCCTGGACGCATGCCGGGACAACCCCTTCAAACGGCCGGGCGTACGCTCAATTGGTGCCGAGCGTGGGCTTGAGCGAATCGAGCCGGTGCGTGGCGTATTCACGTTCTACTCGGCTGGCCTCGGCCAGACAGCTCTCGACCGCTTGAGTGATGCCGACCGCGATCCAAATTCTGTGTTCACACGCGTGCTGGTACCTGAGTTGTCGAAGTCCGGCGTCGATCTCACGGCCCTGGCGATCGATGTCCGCGAGGAGGTGGCAAGGCTTGCTGCCACCGTCGGCCACGACCAGCGCCCGGCCTATTATGATGAGACGATCGGCGGCCGAGTGTACCTAGCGGGGCTGTCCAATGGCGAGGCAAAAACGCCCCTAGTGGTCCAACCGACCCAGATCGATCCAGCGGAGCATGCGTGGGCGGTCACCAAGGACAGACAGAGTCTTGGCGGTGCTGAGCACTTCCATCCGAGCAGTTTGGCGTCGCACGCCCTACTGGCTCGATACGGCTGCGCGCCCGCGCTGAACGAGCTGCAATCGCGGCCGAAAGCCGAAGAGACGAGCGCTCACCGCAAGAAGTGGTCCAACCAACCCAGAATGTCGATCCAGCGGACGCATCGCTTGGGCGGTCACCAAGGACACGACTCGAGTCTGGCGGTGCTGGACGACTTCATCCGGCGAGATCTTCGGGTCCACGCCCTATGGCTCGATGGCTCGCGCGCGGCTGAACGACGATAAACACGAAAAGTTCAGCGCGTTTTATACCGTCGGGCGGGCATGCCACCAGCCAGGTCCACAATGGAGGCTCACCGCAGGTTGGGAGCATTCTCAATCGCATTGGCATTCCCTCGCAGCCCCGGGGGGCGAGGCTGGCGTAAATGACACAGAGCACGCTGCCTAGAGGAGAGGCCGAGGGGTATGCACTAAGTTTGTGCAGCAAATGGGCAAAAGATTGCAGAATAGTCGCTTCGAGCACCGCTTGTATCGGATTAGCCACGGGGAGAGGCGTTGCGGCGGGTTGGACGGGCAGCGGCAAAGACGTGGACGATGCTCGAAGTACCGCGCTGGAGTGGTGTAGGAAAGCGCGCAACAGCGGGACTTGCCAAGTGATCTGGTCTGCTTGCGCGCCTTCGATCCCCTAGATTTGACTCGCGGGCGCAACGAACTCCGGCCCGAGGGGGATCCGCGCAAATCGGACCGAATAAAGCGCGGGCAGCGTCCGTACCGCGATCCCAGAGGAAGCGGAAAAATGCTGGGTCGCGATGATTTCCGCTTGTGGCTCAAGGCGGAAGTGCTGATCACTGTCAAAAGAGTCCGGTTATTGGGATAGAACGGAAACATTTGCTCGTTCAGAGGATTACCGGGTTTGACCCGGAGCGGACCTGCGCCAACCGTTCCAATGCGTTTATTCTCTGCTCCGCAGTTCGGTCAGGCCCTTGGAGCCCGCTTGCTTTTGGTTGGATGAATGGTTTTGCCGCGGGCGAGCATTTCTACAAACTCGCGAATTCGCTTTTTCCGCGTTTCGGGACGCTTGGCATCGTTCACGCGATAGACGAAGGCGTACCTGTTGGCACGGTCGAGCGTCGCAAACGCCCGTTCTGCTTCCGCATTAGCAGTCAGCGCAGCCAGGAAGTCGGACGGAGGTTCGGCTTTGCCCTGGGATTGATACGCCGCGCTCCAGCGACCATCGGCTTTGGCCTTCTGGACCTCGCTCAATCCGGCAGGTTGCATGCGCCCTTCGCGAATAAGGCGCTCCGCCATATCCCGATTGATTGCGGACCATCGGCTCGCGCTTCGCCGCGGCGTCATTCGCACTAGAAAGTAATGCTCATCGAACTTCCCAAGCTGGCCATCGATCCATCCATGGCATAAAGCGGCTTCGATGGCCTGCGCCTTGGTGATGGTTGCTTCTGGCGCGCCGGCTTTAGCGAGCTTAAGCCAAAAGCCGCTCTGGCTTCCCTCGTGTGCAGACAGATGGGCGTCGATGGATGGCAGGTCCGCAAATGATATGATCGGACCCTTGACATTGGCCATGCCTGCTCCTCGCATGGGCGGGAGGTTCATTCTCGATAGCGTAGTCTTGAAATCGCCAGTGAATAGTAGTTTCTTGCGAAGGCACCGCAGTTGCTTCCGGCCGCTTGTGGCCCGAAGCGACTGATGTCGGTGGGGCAGAGTATGTCTGCTCTGCCCGGGTATTTCAAACCTCAACATGCCAGGTGGTAGACCGGAAGAAGGCTTCGAGTGCTTGTTCCGTGATCGGACATCGATTACTGCTCCTTCTTGACCAAATCCTGGAAGATGAGCTGGCCCCAAGTGCGGCCGCGTGCGTGCACGAGCGCGCCACCCTCGTTGAGCTTTCCCAGCCTGACGGGTGCGAAGCCGAGTTGTTTGGCCAAGGCCGCCACGGGAGCGGTCGCGTCCTCGTCGTCGCTGGACAGAAAGACGACCCGGTGGCCGCCCTCGACGATCGGATCGGCAGCCAAGGTGGCCGCAATCAGGTGATTGAAACCTTTCACGAGCTTGGCGCCGGTGAACGCCTTCGCGACGAAGGCGGAGGACGGGAGACCGTCCAGCTCTTCAAGGGGAACCAGCGCATTCATCGTGTCGATGACCGTCTTGCCTTTCCAGCTCGGCAGGGCCTTCGCAACCTCGCGATGCTCCCCGAACGGGACCGCCAAGATGATTGTGTCGGCCTCGAGTGCATCCCGCAGCGACTTGGTGACGACCGTGGGTCCAATCGCCCGAGCCTGCGGCGACAACTTCTCGGGCGGCCGGCGGCTCGCGACGGCCACCTTGATGTTCTTGCGGGCGAAGGCCCGGGCGAGGGCCTGGCCTACCGCACCGAATCCGACAATCGCATAGCTCATAATTCTTCTCCGATCCGTGTTGATATGGGTTCCCCGGACTTTCAGATGGCCGAGAAGCCGCCGTCGACAGACAACTCCACCCCATTCACGAAGCTTGAATCGTCTGAAGCAAGAAACAGCGCGACGGTCGCAATTTCCTCAGGACGACCCATCTTTCCCCGCGGGACCAGGGATTCGAACTGCCGCTTTGCCTCCTCGTCGAGAACTCGGTCCTGCATCGGTGTGGCGATCGGCCCCGGGCTCAGCACGTTCACCCGGATATTCCTGCCCTTCAGTTCGTTGAGCCACGTGCGTGCGAATGAGCGCAATGCCGCCTTGCTCGCCGAATACACGCCGAAACCAGGAAAACCTTTCACCGAAGCAACTGACCCGGTCATGAAGATGGATCCGCCATCGTTGAACAGCGGCAACGCCTTCTGAACCGTAAACAGCGTGCCGCGCGTATTCAGGCCGAAGGTCGCATCGAAATGCTGCTCGGTAATCTCGCCCAGTGGGACGGCTTCGCCCGTGCCGGCGCTCGCAAACAGGACGTCGATCTTGCCCCTTTCCCGCTTGACTGTGTCGAACAGGCGGTCGAGGTCGTCCAGATTGGCCGCGTCGCCGCGCACGCCGGTCACGTTCCGGCCAATCAGCCTGACGACCTCCTCGAGCGTTTCCTGCCTCCGGCCCGTGATGAAAACATAGGCGCCTTCTTCAACGAACCGCTTGGCACTCGCCAGCGCCATGCCGCTCGATCCACCCGTGATGACTGCAACCTTACCCTCAAGCTTTCCCATGACTTCCTTTCCCATGACTTCTCCTTTCAGGCTCCGTCTTTGGCTCGTCCGGGGAGGCCCCCGAGAGCCTCGACATGGGTCTGCCGGCGTCAGGCGTTGAGTGCGGAAGCGCGCACATCGGTGGTGCGAAATCGATCCGGCTGGACGACTGACGCCAGCCGCGACGATCGGTGTCCGCCGTTCGGAATTGGGCCGTGCTTGTCGGCATGGGCTATGATCACCGCCCGTGCTACCCACATACGAGATGCTGTGCGATGGGTTGGACACGGGGCTTTGGAAGACGCGCCCCGCGGTGCGGGATTGCACCATGATCGACTGGGATGACGTTCGCTACTTTCTCGCCGTCGCGCGCGGAGGCTCGGTGCGGGCTGCCGCCGAGCGCCTCGGGGTGAATCACTCAACCGTGCTGCGACGCATCGCCCAACTCGAGGAACGCCTCGGGGCGCACATGTTCGAAAAGCTGCCTTCGGGCTACCGCCTGACGGAGGCGGGCGAGGAGGTCCTCGAGTTCGCGAACCAGATGGAAGCGTCGTCGCACCTGCTGGAGACGCGCGTCTTCGGGCGCGACCAGAGCGTGCGCGGGCCACTGCGGATGACGCTGCCACCAACTCTCGCGACACACCTGCTCATGCCGGACTTCATAGACTTCGCGCGTCTGCATCCGGACATCGAGATTGAAATCTTGTCGTCCGGCGAGCTGGCAAATCTGACCAACCGAGAGGCCGACGTCGCGATCCGCGTCGTCTACGACCGCAAAACCCTGCCGCTCAATCTTCATGGCCTGAAGGGACCAGAGCTGTTCGGAGGCGTCTACATGTCCCGCGATCGACTGGCCGCGTGGCGCGCAGGTGCGCCTGATCCCATCCGGTGGATCGTCATAAGCCTTCATGGAATCCCGGACTGGGCCCGCGAGGGTGAGGTTCGCGCGACGGGGGTTCCGTTCAGGACCACGGACGGCGAGGCGCAGATCGTTGCGGCACGGCAAGGGCTCGGGATGACGACGCTGCCGTGCTTCGTCGGCGATGCCGACCCCCTGCTGGTGAGGGTGCCGGGCACCGCTCTGCACATGTACGGAACGCTCTGGCTTCTCACACAGGGGGAGACACGCAAGACGAAGCGCGTGCGCCTCTTCACTGAGTTCCTATCCCGCAGACTTGCCGCGTACGCTCCGCTTCTCGCGGGGCTGTCCATATCGCGCGACTGAGGCGCGGCAGGTCGCCGGCGGCCGAGCAGCCCGCTAAGTTTGACCTCGTTGTCAATCTCGGGACCGCCAAGACGCTCGGCATACGAATGCCGGATCGCTTGCTCGCCATCGCAGACGATGTGATCGGATAGTGGATCACTTTGGCCGCACGGGCGTTGTTGCGGGCGCCGGCATATCGAATCTTCTACGACCAACTTACTCAGGTTGGAGTTTTGTCGGAAATATTTGGAACATTCCTAGCTATTTGATCCGCAACGAATCGGGACAAAGCCGGACCAACGATAAGGACGAGCATAAAACGAGCGATCTGCTGCGCCATAACAAACCCGACGTCGACATTGGTGGATGCCGCAATAATGGCGACCGAGTCTGCCCCGCCCGGGCTGGTGGCAAGATAGGCCGTCAAAGGATCGATATCGAAAACTTTGACGAGAGCGAAGGCCAAGCCGCCACAAAATGCGATTAACATCAGAATTGATACTATCATTTTCGGGAAAGCCCGGATGGCATACACAAGAATTTTCCGGGTAAACCGCAAGCCGATCGTCCAGCCAAGAAGCAAATAGCTGACCGCCAGCAGCAAGCTTGGCAATTCGATTTCGACAAGACCGTTGGATTGTAGAACCGCACCGAGGAACATGGGTATCAGCAATATTCCGGCCGGAACGCGGGAAATAGGGCCTAGAATAACCCCTGCAAGAACGAGGACCAGCGTTTCGAAAAAGGGCAGGGCGTAAATCGGCGCAAACCAGACCGCGGACGCAGCGGACGCGACCGCCGGTGCGTGAACCCAGAGGCGGGCAACGATGGAAGCTACGATGGCGACCATGACGACACGCACATATTGCATGAAGGCAACCAGCGGGGCGTCGGCGCCGTAGGCATCGGCCATCACCATCATGGCTGACACTGCGCCAGGCAATAATCCCCAAATGGCCGTCGTCTCCGGCAAAATGCGGAACTTGCTGATGATCCAGCCCAACGAGCAACTGGCAACGATAACCAACAGGCTGATGCCCAGAAACAGCGGCCACCGATGCAGAAAGGAATGAAGAATGGTGGACGTAAGAACGCGAGCTATCATGCAGCCGACGACCGCTTGCGCGAAGCTAAAAGGCAGTTGCGGCACCAGGATGCCGGCGCCGCCATTTTCGACGAGGATGCCGGCCAACATCGAGCCAAGCAGAAGGGCTGCCGGCAGCCGGGCCCATGTCAGCAAGGCGGCAAACAGAACCGAAAGAGCGATCAGAACTCCCCAGCGAGCGAACACTGGCAGCGCAGATAAAGACATGGACGGCTGCACTGTCAGGCTTGAGAAAGCGTGAGATCAGCACTTTTGACGACCCTGCTGATTCTTGGAAAGATGTTGCCGATGGCAAAGTCGTGCATTTGGGCGGACATGGCGCTCGTGGCATCTTCGGCAAGAACGACGGCATAGCCGTGTTCCCATGCCTGTCGTGCCGTCGACTCGACGCCCATGTTCGTTGCGACGCCTCCCAGAACGATTGTCTGGATACCGCGGCGGCGCAGTTGCAGATCCAACTCCGTGCCATGGAAGGCGCCCCATTGGCGCTTGGTGACAAGAATGTCGCCAGGCTTTGCCAATCCATCGATCAACTCGCTGAAATTTTCGGGAAAGCCGCCCGGCGGTGCGGCGAAGGGCTGATCGACAGGCTGCCTCAAGGCGTCTTTGAAATCCTTGGCGAAGCCTACATTCACGAGAACGACCGGCGCCCCCGCTTTCCGGAAGGTATCCGCGAGCGTGCTGCCGGCCTTGGTGACCCGGTCTGCCGGGTAAGGCTTCAGTTCGTGCCCCATGATGCCTTTTTGGAGATCAATGAGGACCAGAGCCGTCGTCTTGGGATCGAGTTCAAGCATGCTTTTTCGCCTGTCGGATTGACGTTCGATGTTTCACTGCGTTAATTGAGTCCATACTCACATAACGCGATAATTGAGCATACCCTCAACTATGTCAAGACCCGACGAAGTTCCACAAGCGAGGATGCCGCAACGGCGCAACGGGAAGCTGCGGGTCGCCGCCATATTGAAGGCAGGTGCCGCCGTCATCGCCGAGAAGGGTTATGAGGCGGCGACAATGGCCGAGATCGCTGCAAGGTCGAGCACCAAAATAGGTTCGCTCTATCGTTTCTTTCCCAACAAGGAAGTCTTGTCGAACGCGTTGATCGCGCATTACCACGAAGGCGTTCACAACGCCTTCGATGAACTTGATTCCGGAATTCAATCGCTATCCATCTCCGCGCTCGCTGATTTTTTGCTGGATCTGATGGTCGATCTCCACAAGGGGGCCGGGCCGACGATGAAACGATTGTTGGAAATTCCCGAAGTTCTGTCGGTGAAGCGCGGTGAATTCAGCAGATCCATTCACAAGCATATCGTCCGGACATTGACGCTGCGCAGCCCGGGACTGACCTCCGACAAAGCGCAAGACATGGCCGTCGTAATCCTCGGCAATATGAAGACGATGGCAGCTTTCTCGGACCTTGCAGACCAAAGCGTTCGTCCGGGGGCCATCGAAGAATTGCGCGAGATGACCCGGATTTATCTGAAAAGCAGGCTGAAGAGGAAGTCAGTTTGATTGGTCTTGTGATCTCCTTGCTGGACCGCGGAAATTACGCTGGTCGTCCTTGCACCGGGCGGCCCGCCAATGAGCGGACGAGTCTACCTAAGCCATCTCGATATGCCCAAGGGAGACTTCCGGTATTGGCCCGAAGCGACTGATGTCGGTCGGGCAGGGCCTGTCCGCTCTGCCCGGGTATTTCAGGCCTCAATTTGTTCTGCTGTCGCGAGAGCATCATCCACCTTGATGCCGAGATATCCGACCAACGCTTTTGTATCTTGGCCCTGCCGAGCAAAAGCTGAACGGTCCGCAAATTGCCGGTGTGCCGGTGGATCTAGACTAGGTTGCCTTGGTTCGCCGCCCCGGAAGTGCCCGTCGACGGGAAAAGAGTCCGATCGATCAATGGCTTGGCCTTTTCCGAATTTGGCCGCCGACGGGCAAGCATTCAGCTTCGTCCGAGGGCTGCCGTCCGGCGCATGCTCCGACCGGAGCTTGGTCGATCCCCAATCGTGGCCGGAATGACACACCGCCCGATTATTCTTCGGCGCGATCACGGCGGCCCTCGACTCGCGGCGTTTCGGTCGCGCAAACTGGTGCTACTTTGCACCCTCAATGTGAGATTCACACAACAATCTCCGTGATTTAACGCGCGACAGCGGGGCGTGGGGCATCGTGGGCTTGGGGAGCGGTGGATTCGCGAATTGTGGCCTGGGCGCCACCGGCGGCAGGCTGTGCCTATTGCTCGGCTCGGCGTGCGTCTCGGCGTTGCTGCTGGGCTCCGGCGTGCCGCCGGCGCTTGCGGCCTGCGCCATCAATGATGTCGGCAATTCGCTCGGCGCCGGCCCGTTCAACAACACCACCAATTCGATCAATTGCATCAACATCCAGAACTCGACCGTCAATGGCGGCACCGGCAAAGTCTCCAACACCAGCCCCGGCGTCATCACGACCACGTCGCCGGCCTCGCAGACCGGGATCAAGATCAACAACAGCACGTTGACCGGCGCCGTCATCAACGCGGGCACGATCACGGCGACGGTCGGCAGCGGTAATGGTATCGTCGTCGTCAGCGGCGCGTCGGTGGCGGGCGGCATCACCAACAGCGGAACCATCACGGCGAAGTTCAACGGAATCGAGGACGGCGTCGAAGGTTTCACTCTCACGTTCTCGGCCGGCATCAGCAACTCCGGCAAGATCGCCGCCACGAGCAGCTTCCTTGGCGCGGGTATCAGCTCGGCCGGCGTCTCCACCTTCACCGGCGGCATCAGCAACAGCGGCACGATCACCGCGCAGCTCGGTGTTACCTTAGCCAACGTCTCGACCTTTTCGGGCGGCATTTTCAATTCCGGCACGATCGCCGCGTCGGCCCTCAGCCTGGGTCTTCCGATCGGAATTTCGGTCGACGGCACCGGTCATATCGCCGGTGCTGCGCCGGCGACCTTCGCGGGCGGCATCACCAATATCGGGGTCGTTGCGGGGGGCATCGGCGTCGAGGACTTCGCGACGTTCACAGGCGGCATCAGCAATCAGAGCACGATCACCTCCACGGCGAACGGCATCGTCGTCACCTCGATCTCGGCCTTCACCGGCGCCGTCGCCAACAGCGGCGCGATCTCGGTCGGCAATGTCGGTATCTTCGTCGGCCTGACCAATTTCGCTTCCAACGGCGTCTCGACCTTTGCCGGCACCATCGCCAATTCCGGCGCCATCACGGCCAAGACCGGCATCAGCATCGTCGACGGCACCATCCAGGGCCAGATCGTCGACACCGGCAACGTGCTGGCGACGGGCCACGGCATCCTGATCGATGCTGCGAGCAGGATCACCAGCACCGGCACCGCCGTCACCATCACCGCCCCGACTTTCACGGGCGGCGTCAGCAATGCCGGCGCGATCTCGACCAGCGGCGCCAGCGGCATCGGCGTCGGCCTCACCACGACGTTCACCGGCGGCGTCGTCAATTCCGGCGCCATTCAGGCGCGCACGCACGCCATCACGGTGGCCGCCGTCTCGACCTTCGCGGGCGGCATCTCCAACAGCGGCAGCCTGGCGGCGATCAACGCCGTGCTCCTGGTGTCCAACGTCGCCGTGTTCGGCACCAATGCGACCGGCGGCATCACCAACAGCGGCACGATCACTGGTCACACCGCGGAGGGCATCCATGTCCTCGGCGTGGCGACCTTCAACGGCGGCATCTCCAACAGCGGGCTCATCGCCCCGCGGACCGGCATCAGCGTCAGCGGCATCACCACGTTCGCCGGCGGCATCGCCAATGCGGGCACGATCACTGCCCTTGTGGACGGAATCGTGGTCGGCAGCGGCGTGACGTTCGCGGCCGGCAGCGCGATCGTCAACAGCGGCACCATCACGGGCGGCGTCGCGGCGATCGATGTTTCCTTGGCCACCAGCCCGGTGACGATCAATCAAACCGCCGGCAGCATCGGCGGCGCCATCAAGCTCTCGACCAATGCCGACGTGCTCAACGTCTCGGGCGGCACCATCAACGGCAACATCGTCGGCGCCGGCACGCGCGACACGATCAATTTCAATCTCGGCGCCGGCAACACCTTCACCTACGCCAGCAATTTCACCGGCGTCAACCAGGTCAACATCAATTCCGGCACCCTCATCCTCAACGGCGCCAACAGCGCGACCAACGTCACGGTCGCGGGCGGCGTGCTCGCGGGCACCGGCACGATCGATCCGGTCGCCGTCACCATCCAAAACGGCGGCACGTTCTCGCCCGGCACGCCCGGGTCGCCCGGCACGTCGATGTCGATCGTCGGCACGGTCACGTTCCAGCCGGGCGCGACCTATCAGGTCTACCTCAACCCGTCGGCCGCCACGTCGGCGACCGTCAGCGGCGCCGTCTCGCTCGCCGGCACCGTGCAGGCCAACTTCGCCCCCGGCATCTATGTGAGCCGCAGCTACGACATCCTCCATTCCGGCGGGCTCGGCGGCACGACCTTCAGCGGCGTCACGACCGTCCCGTCGAATTTCAACGCCACGCTGAACTACACGTCCACCGACGTGCTCTTGAACCTCACCGCCGGGCTCGGGCAGGCGACCGGCCTCACCGTCAACCAGCACGATGTCGCCACCGCGATCAACACCTTCTTCAACAATGGCGGCGCGCTGCCGCCGCGCTTCGCCACGGTGTTCGGTCTCAGCGGCGGCACCCTGGCGGGCGCGCTCAACCAGCTCGACGGCGAGGCCGCCACCGGCGCCCAGCGCGCGGCGTTCCAGATCGAGAGCGAGTTCCTCTCCCTCCTGCTCGACCCGTTCGTCGACGGGCGCGGCGACGCATTCGCGGGCGCGCATGGCGGCATGCTGGGCTTCGCACACGACGAGCAGGCGAGCCTGCCGGCCAGCGTCGCGCTCGCCTATGCGTCCGTGCTCAAGGCGCCGCCGCGGCCCCCCGGTCGATCAGCGGTGGACCGCCTGGGGCTCCGTCTATGGCGGCCAAGCGTCGGCGAACGGCGACCCCGTCGTCATGGGCTCGACCAATGTGACGACCGGCACCTTCGGTTTCGCCGGCGGGATGGACTATCGGCTCTCGCCCGACACCGTGGTGGGCTTCGGGCTCGGCGGCGGCGGCACCGACTGGGGCCTCGCGCAAGGAATGGGCGGCGGCCGCAGCGATACGCTGCAGGCCGGTGTTTACGGCGCAACCCATCGCGGGCCGGCCTACGCGGCCGCGGCGGTCGCCTTCGACGAGAACTGGATGAGCACCAGCCGCAGCGCCCTCGGCGATGCGCTCACCGCCGACTTCGCCGGCCAGAGCGTCGGCGTCCGGCTCGAGACCGGCTACCGTTATCCGCTGATGCTGCAGACGACGGCGCTCGGCATCGCACCCTATGCGGCGGTGCAGACGCAATGGTTCCACACGCCGGGCTACAGCGAGCGCGACCTGATGCCGGCTGGCTTCGGGCTCACCTACCAGGCGATGACCGCCAACGACACGCGCAGCGAGCTCGGCTTGCGCGCCGACGATCTCGCCGCGTTCAACGGCATGCCGCTCTTGCTGCGCGGCCGGCTCGCCTGGGCCCACGACTGGGTCGACAACCCGGCGCTCTCCGCGGTGTTCCAGACGCTGCCCGGCGCCAACTTCGCCGTGTTCGGCGCCCCGGTCGCGCACAACACCGCGCTGGCCGGCGCCGGCGCCGAATTGCGCATCACGCCGAAGCTCACCCTGATCGGCAAATTCGACGGCGAATTCGCCACCGGCGCGCAGACCTATGCAGGGTCGGGGACGCTTCGCTACAGATGGTGAAGCGCGCGGCGCGTTGCCCATGAGCAGGTCCTCCAAGATCCGCACTTCTTGACACGACCAGGAAGATCGGATTACTCGCGCAATCGAAGCTGACGAAAAGCGCCCGGGCGGGAAACCGAACCGGGCCTTTTCTTTTGCTCTGATCGCGGCCGCGGGGCGCCCTGGTGAGGCCGCTTCGCGGCCCGCATCCATGAACCCACGTCGCCTTGAGGCGGAGCAGATCGTGACAGGATCGCAGACACCGCTCGGGCGCAGCGTCGGCATCGATTTCGGCACCACCAACACCGTCATCGCGCTCGCCGATCCCGATGGCCAGGTCGAGGTCCTCACGTTTGCCTGCGGGGAGGAGGTGCTGCGCGTCTACATGTCGGCGCTCTGCTTCTGGGAGGAGGGCCAAGGCGCAGCGGCGCAAACGCAGGTCGAGGGCGGCCCCTGGGCCATCCGGCAATTCCTGGAAGGCACCGGCACGCATCGTTTCATCCAGTCCTTCAAGACCTTTGCGGCGAGCCGCGCCTTCAAGGACACGCGGATCTTCCACCGGCGGTTCGAGTTCGAGGACCTGATGGCGACGTTCTTTCGCACCTTGTGGCGCAACGCCGGCGTCCTCGCCCCTCGACAGCGCCAGCGGCATCGTGGTCGGACGCCCGGTCAGGTTCTCGGGCGGCAATCCGGACGATGCGCTGGCCGGCAGCCGCTACCGGGCGGCGTTCGATCGGCTGGGCGTCCGCAACGAGCACTATGTGTACGAACCGGTCGGCGCGGCTTTCTTCTTCGCGCAGCGGCTGCGCGCCGATGCGGTCGTGCTGGTTGCCGATTTCGGCGGCGGCACCAGCGATTTTTCGGTCGTTCGGTTCGCGCGCCGCGGCGGCCGGCTGGAGCCGCGGCCGCTCGGTCACGCCGGCATCGGCATCGCCGGCGATACCTTCGACTATCGCATCATCGAGGCGGTCGTCTCGCCGCGGCTGGGCAAGGACGGGCAGTACAAATCGTTCGGCAAGATCCTGTCGATGCCGCAGAGCTACTTTGCCAACTTCGCGCGCTGGAACCAACTGGCGATGATGAAGACGTCGGGCGAGCTCAAGGAGTTGGGCAAGCTTGCCCGCCTGGCGCTCGATCCCGAACCGTTGCACAAGTTCATCGAGATCGTCGAGAACGACCTCGGCCTGTTGCTCTATCGCGCCGTCTCGCGCGCCAAGACGGAATTGTCGACGACGCAGGATCTGACCGAGTTCCGGTTCCAGCACGGCGACATCGATATCCGGCAGCCGATCGCGCGGAGAGAGTTCGAGGCCTGGATCGCCGAGGATATCGACCGCCTCGCCGCAACCGTCGACGAAGCCCTGGAGAATGCCGGCGTCACCGCCGCCGGGATCGACCAGGTGTTCCTGACCGGCGGGTCGTCGTTCATCCCGCGATCCGGCGGCTCTTCGACCAGCGCTTCGGCAGCGAACGCATCGCATCGGGCGACCAGTTCGAGTCGATCGCATCCGGCCTCGCCCTGATCGGCCAATCCGCCAACCTCGCGGACTGGACCGTCAAGGGGGCGTGAATTCGTCGCCATGGACGATATCGGTGCTCCCAGTCCCCGCTCCGGGGTGACATTGAAATTTGCCATTGTTGGTCGTGTAGAATCCTACCGTCCACGGTTGAAAATCTGAACTGTCAATCCCAGATGCCCGCTGCGTTTGGCGCTGAAGGCCGCGAGTCGCCTCCCGCCTGGAAACGATGAACTCGGAAATGAGCAACGCAGTTGATGGCGATCGGGCGCCGACCCTATATTGCTCGCTGTGCGGCACGAACCAGTTGTGTCACGAATGCGTGGAAATCTCTGTGGCCACTCTACGTGGTGATGAGGAATCGTCTGCCCCCATGCCGACCTTCTCGCGCAGCCTTGAGCAATCCATTCAGCGGGCCTCGGCGCTCGCCAATGAGCCGCCCCGCGAATATGCAACTCTCGAGCACCTCCTGCTGGCTCTGATCGATGACCAGGACGCGGCGGCGGTGATGCGGGCTTGCAGTGTCGACCTCGACACGTTGCGCCATGGCCTCACCACCTATCTCGATTCGGAGCTGGAAAACCCGGTCAGCGACGGCAACAAGGATTCCAAGCCCACACCTGACTTCCACCGCGTCGTGCAGGGTGCGACGATCCAAGTCCAGTCGTCCGGGCGGGAGGAGGTCACTGGGGCCGATGTGCTGGTGGCCATTTTCGCGGAGCGCGAAAGTCGTGTCGCCCATTTCCTGCACGAACAGGGCATGACGCGCTACGACGCGACGCGCTACCTCAGCCACCAGATCGCCAAAGGGGTTTCGGATGACCGTGCCGGCGGGAAGGCACCCGGGCCACAGAATGTCTCGGACAACTCCTCCAAACTATTGGCCGAAGTGCGCCTCCTGAATGACGATTACACGCCGATGGAGTTCGTCGTCGACCTCCTGGAGCGCGTGTTCGACATGGACCGCGAGACCGCCACGCGGACCATGCTTCATATCCATGAGAACGGGGGCGGCCTGTGCGGGACGTATCCGTACGACGTCGCCGAGGCGAAAGTGACGGAGGTCCTTAACTTCGCACGCGAGCATCAGCATCCACTCCAATGCGTTCTGGAGCGAAGCTCATTGCCCTGATGGTGTCCGTAAACTCAAGCCGAGCGTCGAAGACGTCGGCGGGCAGCAGCCGTATCTCTTGTCGCATGGCCCGCAAGTCGCAGCGTACCCGCGGCAAAGGTTTGGAGGTGCCGGGCATTGTTGCCGAGCTAACGGGGTGACCCAGGAGGCGCCAGGAGTCCCCAAAGCCCCCTAGGCATCGCCCCCTTGCCGTGCTATCGACCTCCGCCAACCCAAAATGGGTCGTCGATTCGGGCGCGGGGCTCAGGTCTCGCGGCGGGCCGCCTCTTTCCGGCGGTCGGCGACGACACCAAATCAGGCCCACGACCGGGCAGGGCCCGCGAACGGGCAAAGCCCGCAAGCGGGCGACAGGAGTTGGCGATGGCCTTGACAGCGAACGGCAATCTCAGCGAGGCGCTCACCTTCGACGACGTCCTGCTGAAGCCGGGGCTGTCCGAGGTTCTGCCGGCCGATGCCGACATCCGCACCCGCATCACGCGTGGCATCGAGCTCAATATCCCGATCGTCGCCTCGGCCATGGATACGGTGACCGAGGCCAAGATGGCGATCGCCATGGCGCAGGCCGGCGGCATCGGGGTCATCCACCGCAACCTCGATCCCGAGCAGCAAGCCGCGCAGGTGCGCCAGGTCAAGAAGTTCGAGTCCGGCATGGTGGTCAATCCGGTGACCATCCATCCGCAGGCCACCCTGGCTCAGGCGCGGGCGCTGATGAAGGAGCACGGCATTTCCGGCATCCCGGTGGTCGAGCGGCCGGCCGGGTCCGCTTCCATCGCCGTGTCGCCGAGCGCCCCCGGCAAGCTCGTCGGCATCCTCACCAACCGCGACGTGCGCTTCGCCACCGATCCGCGCCAGACCGTGGCCGAGCTGATGACCAAGGAGAAGCTCGTCACCGTGCGGGAAGGCGTCGGGCAGGACGAAGCCAAGCGGCTCCTGCATCAGTTCCGCATCGAAAAGCTCTTGGTGGTCGATGCCCAGTACCGCTGCGTCGGGCTCATCACCGTCAAGGACATCGAGAAGGCGGTGGCCAACCCGGACGCCTGCAAGGACGAACAGGGCCGCTTGCGGGTGGCGGCCGCCACCACGGTGGGCGAACTCGGCTTCCGCCGCACCGAGGCGCTGATCGAGGCCGGGGTCGACCTGGTCGTGGTCGACACCGCGCACGGCCATTCCAAGCCGGTGCTGGAGGCCGTGGCCCGCATCAAGCGGCTGTCGAACGCCGTGCAGGTGGTGGCGGGCAATATCGCGACCGGCGACGGCGCCAAGGCGCTGATCGACGCCGGCGCCGATTCCATCAAGGTCGGCATCGGGCCGGGCTCGATCTGCACCACGCGGATCGTGGCCGGTGTCGGCGTTCCCCAGCTCACCGCCATCATGGACGCCGTCGCGGTGGCGCGCACCCATGACACGCCCGTCATCGCCGACGGCGGCATCAAGTATTCGGGCGATCTCGCCAAGGCGCTGGCCGCCGGCGCCGATTGCGCCATGATCGGCTCGCTGCTGGCCGGCACCGACGAGACGCCGGGCGAGGTGTTTCTCTATCAGGGCCGCTCCTACAAGACCTATCGCGGCATGGGCTCGGTCGGCGCCATGGCGCGCGGCTCGGCCGACCGCTATTTCCAGCAGGACATCAAGGACTCGCTCAAGCTGGTGCCGGAAGGGGTCGAAGGCCAGGTGCCCTACAAGGGTGCGGCCGCCACCGTCCTGCATCAGCTCAGCGGCGGCCTGCGCGCCGCCATGGGCTATGTGGGCGCGCGCACGCTCGCCGAGCTGCACGAAAAGGCGCAGTTCCTGCGCATCTCCGGCGCCGGCTTGCGCGAAAGCCACGTGCACGACGTGACCATCACGCGCGAAAGCCCGAACTACCCGAGCCGGGTGTGAGCTTCCATGAAACGGATCAGTAGGGTGGGCAAAGGCGGCCGAGGTTCTGCCGCATTGGCACGATGCCCATTCCGCCGTGCCCACGCGGACGCGTTCGCAGATCCTTCGACGTTGCGCGTGGGCACGGCGGAATCCGCGCAGTGAATAGATTGAAGCTGGGGCCGCCTTTGCCCACCCTACGGATTCATTTGCGAAACGCTGTGTGTGGAAACCCATGACCATCCGCGAAGTTCTGCTGCCGCTCTTCGTCGAGGTGATCCTCACCTTCGCACTGCTGTTCTGGATGGCTGTCTTGCGCACGCGCGCCGTGATGGGCGGCGCGGTGGCGACGCGCGACATCGCGCTGCGCGAGCCGAACTGGCCGCCGCACGCCACCCAGGTCGCCAACGCGTTCCACAATCAACTCGAATTGCCGATGCTGTTCTACGTGCTGACCATCCTGGCCTGGGATACCCACCATGCCGGCACGGCATTCGTGGCCTTGGCTTGGCTGTTCGTGATCCTGCGCGTGATTCAGGCCACCATCCACGTGACCGACAACCACGTGCGCCGGCGCGGCCTGGCCTTCATCCTGGGCGCGATCGTGCTCGCGATCATGTGGGCGGGCTACATTCTGGACATTGTCGTCGGGATATGACGCCCGGCGCCCGCCTATCCGCAGCCATCGAGGTCCTCGCCGAGATCGAGGCGCAACGCCGGCCGGCGGCCGACGCGCTGAAGGCCTGGGGCTTGGCGCGCCGCTTCGCCGGTTCCGGCGATCGCGCCGCCATCGCGGGCCTCGTCTACGATGTGATGCGCCGCAAGGCCTCGGCGGCTTGCCTGATGGGCGCCGACAGGCCGCGCGCCCTGGCGCTCGGCATGCTGCGGCTCGAGCGCAAGCTCGATGTGGACGCGATCGCGCGCCTCTTCGACGGCAGTGGCCATTCGCCGGCCCCGCTCGAGGCGAACGAACGCGCGGCGCTTGAAGGTGGGACGCTCGCGGGCGCGCCGCCCTGGGTCGCCGGCGACTATCCGGAATGGCTCGATGCGCACCTTGCCCGCGTGTTCGGCGCCGAGCGCGCGGCGGAGGGCGCCGCGCTCGCCAGCCGCGCGCCGCTCGATCTGCGCGTCAACGCGCTCAAGGCCGAGCGCGAGCGGGTCGCGGCCGCGCTCGCCCATCTGGGCGCCGAGCCGACACGCTGGTCGGCGCAGGGATTTGCGCATCCGGCTCGACCCGCAGGCCAAGAACCCGGCGGTCCACGCCGAGCCGGCCTTCATCAAGGGCCTGGTCGAGGTGCAGGACGAGGGCTCGCAACTGGCGGCCCTGCTGGTCGATGCGCGTCCGGGCCAGCATGTCGTCGATCTCTGCGCCGGCGCCGGCGGCAAGACGCTGGCGCTCGCGGCCATCATGGGAAACCAGGGCCAGATCTATGCGACCGACAGCGACAAGCGGCGGCTTGCGCCCATCCACGAGCGCGTCGCCCGCGCCGGTGCCCGCAATGTCCAGATCCTCACGCCCAAAGGCGTCGGCGACGTTCTGGCCGATCTCGCCGGCCGCGCCGACCGGGTGCTGATCGATGCGCCTTGCACCGGCATCGGCGCCTGGCGACGCAATCCGGACGCCAAGTGGCGCATGCGCCCGGGCGCGCTCGACATCCGGGTGCAGGAGCAGGCCGCGCTCATCGACCGCGCGGTCGGCCTCATCAAGCCGGGCGGCCGCATCGTCTACGTCACCTGCTCGCTGCTGGACGAGGAGAACGGCGACCAGGTGCGCGGATTTCTGGCGCGGCACCCGGATTTCATCGCCATGACCGGCGCCGAGGTGACGCGGCCGCTCGGCGAGCGCGCGCTGGTGTTCCAGCATGCCGCGCTCATGACGGGGGAGGGGCTCTTGATGACGCCGCGGCGCACCGAGACGGACGGCTTCTTCGTGTCGGTGCTGATGCGCCGCGCCGAGGCCGCCACCCGTACGCAATCCGATGTCACGGACGCCACCGTCACGGAGTGGTGACCGGAACGGTCAGTGGGCAGCCTTGACGAACAAAAGGAGCGCTCTCGGCTCACCGAAGGCGCTCCTGCCGATCAACCGAACGCGAGCACCAAGCGCTCGCGTCCGGGCGAATTGAATTTTCGTAGCGTCAGTTCGCAGGCCGGAACTCGCCGCCGCTGCGATGGACCCACGCGTCCCAGGTCATGAACCGGAGGCCGAGATGGTCGTAATCGACCTGCAGATATCCGTTGCGACCGCGCGAGACGGCGCTCGGCATGACCGTTTGCACCTCTTGCGCAATCACGCCGACATAGATCGTCGGATCGCTGCCCTTGTAGCGGAATCGGTAGAGCTCGATGCCGTCGTCCAGCCGAGCCAGCGGGACCACGTCTTGCTTGAGACGGATGTCGGACGGATGCTTGCCTTTGCCTCCTCCGCCGCCACCACCACCCTTGCCACCACCGCCAGCGCCGCCGCCCTTGCCGCCACCACCGCCGCCCTTGCCGCCACCACCGCCGCCCTTGCCGCCACCACCGCCGCCCTTGCCGCCACCACCGCCGCCCTTGCCGCCACCACCGCCGCCCTTGCCGCCACCGCCGCCGCCCTTGCCGCCACCACCGCCCTTGCCGCCACCGCCACCACCGCCCTTGTTTCCGCCGCCGCCTTTGTTGCCGCCACCACCCTTGTTGCCGCCACCCTGGGCTCCTTGATTGCCCTGATTACCCTGGTTGCCTTTGGCACCCTGGTTGCCTTTCCCGCCTTGGAAGTTCTTGCCGCCCTTTACCGCCAGCACGTCATGCTTGTGTGCTTGCTTGCCGAGGAAGGCTTTGAAAACCACCGGATGGTTCAACCACTTGTGGCCGAAATGGTACCAGAAATGCCAACCGATCGGTCCGCCCCAGCCGATGCCGTTGTGGTTGTTTTCGCCGCACCAGTACCAACCCCCGCCGTGCCATCCGCCATCGTACCAACAGTAACGGTGACCTCCGTACCAATAGTATTCGGCCTCCTCATAGTTGCCGTAGCCGCCCAGATAGGCGCCGCCTTGGCCGCGAACGGGAATCGGCCGCGCCGCCTCGCCTTCGACCCAGCCCTGATTCTGCATCTCGGCGCATTGCGCCAGCACCAGCGGCGTCCCCGGTGCGGCATTGGCGCCGTCGACCGTGACGCACAGGCCCGCCGGATCGACGATCGAGAACAGGGAGGCGTTGCTGGTGAACGGATCCAGCTCCCACACCTGATGATCGCTGCCGTCGCATTCGGCCAGCACCACGGGGTCGCCGGCGCCCGGGGGCTGGCCCTTGTTGGAGGAAAGACCGTCGAGGCAGAGCCCGCCCGCGGTCAGGTTGCTGCCGTTCGCAAGCTCGAAGATTTGATTG
The DNA here is from genome assembly GCA_963725185.1 of uncultured Alphaproteobacteria bacterium. Classification (GTDB taxonomy): domain Bacteria; phylum Pseudomonadota; class Alphaproteobacteria; order Rhizobiales; family Xanthobacteraceae; genus VAZQ01. The sequence continues at coordinate 779,629 of CAVRXO010000003.1, read as the reverse complement.
GGAGCCTTGGCGCAGCCGAGCAGCGAAACCCGTTTGCCCGGCTGATAGTCCGCGCCCGGCACGTTGATGCAGAAACTGCTGTTTGCCGGCGAAAGCGCGGAGGCGAAAGTGTAATAACCCTCGTCGTCGGCGCGGGCCGAGACACTTGTGAGCGCCGACGCGAATGCGACGAGCACGACCAGCCGCCAGAAGTGGTTTCGCATGAGTGCCTCGTTGGGGTTGGGAGAAATCCGGAGCAAAGAAGCCCACCTATACCATTGCGCCATTGCGGCGCGAAAGCCGTATGCGGTTGAAATCGCAGCGGGTGATGCGAATGAAAACGCTTCGAAATCAACGGCATGCGGCGTCGAGGTCGGGCCAAGACGAAAGCGTCAGTGGTCTTGACCGAATGCGTGCGCAAGCGGCACATAGACTTGGCAATCGGTCTAGGCGATTCCGTTCGATCCCGGCGCGATTTTGGTCCTGTGATCCGATTGATCGATGGAGAGATGGACTCCACCCGTTTGATATCGAAGCAGTTTCTTGCGCCGCCCGGGCCTTCGGGTTCGTCCTTGCCGGCACCCCGAAGGGTGCCTGCTGCAGGCTTGGCCCGCCCGATGCCCGCTCGGGCTCGCCGCGCCGGAAGCGGCCCCGGCCGCAGCTTCGCATTGAGCTAATGGCGCGCGAAGCGCAATCTGGGAGCAATTGACGGCGAGATGTCCGACAGGATGCACGACAAGATTCTTATCGTCGATCTGGGCTCGCAGGTGACCCAGCTGATCGCGCGGCGGGTGCGCGAGGAGAAGGTCTATTGCGAGATCGTGCCGTACCAGAACGCGCAAGCTGCGTTCGCTGCCCTGCGCCCGAAAGGCGTGATCCTGTCGGGCGGGCCGGCTTCGGTGCTCGAGGAGGGCGCGCCGCGCGTCCCCACGACGATCTTCGAGGCGGGCGTGCCGGTGCTCGGCATCTGCTATGGCGAGCAGCTCATGGCGGCCCAGCTCGGCGGCAAGGTCGAGGGCGGCCACCATCGCGAGTTCGGCCGCGCCGAGGTCGAGGTCACCAAGCCCTCCGCGCTCTATGACGGGGTCTGGCAGGTCGGCGAGCGCTACCCGGTCTGGATGAGCCACGGCGACCGCGTGACCCAGCTGCCGCCCGGCTTCGAGGTGGTCGGCACCTCGCCCAATGCCCCGATCTCGATGATCGCCGACGAGCGGCGCCGCTTCTATGCCACCCAGTTCCATCTCGAGGTCGTGCACACGCCCCATGGCGCCGCGCTCATCCGCAACTTCGTGCGCAACATCGCCGGCTGCGCGGGCGACTGGACCATGCGCGCCTTCAAGGAGGAGGCGATCGAGAAGATTCGCCGCCAGGTCGGCAAGGACAGGGTGCTCTGCGGGCTCTCGGGCGGCGTCGATTCCGCGGTCGCGGCCGTGCTGATCCATGAAGCGATCGGCGATCAGCTCACTTGCGTGTTCGTCGATCATGGCCTGCTGCGGCTGGCGGAAGCCGAGAAGGTCGTGAGCCTGTTCCGCGGCCACTACAACATTCCACTCGTCCACGTTGATGCGGCGGAGCAATTCCTGTCCGCGCTCGAAGGCGTCAGCGATCCCGAGGCCAAGCGCAAGGCGATCGGCAGGGTCTTCATCGAAGTGTTTGAAGCGGAAGCAAAAAAGCTCGGCGGCGCCAAGTTCCTGGCGCAGGGCACGCTCTATCCCGACGTGATCGAGAGCGTATCGTTCACCGGCGGTCCCTCGGTTACCATCAAGTCGCACCACAATGTCGGCGGGTTGCCCGCGCGCATGAACATGGCGCTGATCGAGCCGCTGCGCGAATTGTTCAAGGACGAGGTGCGCGCGCTCGGCCGCGAGCTCGGCCTGCCCGAGATCTTCGTCGGCCGCCACCCGTTCCCGGGCCCCGGCCTTGCCATCCGCTGCCCGGGCGAGATCTCGCGCGAGAAGCTCGACATCCTGCGCCTCGCCGACGAGATCTATATCGAGGAGATCCGCCGCGCCGGCCTCTACGACGACATCTGGCAGGCGTTCGCGGTGCTGCTGCCGGTCAAGACGGTGGGCGTGATGGGCGACTACCGCACCTACGACTACGTGGTCGGCCTGCGCGCGGTCACCTCCAGCGACGGCATGACGGCCGACTTCTATCCTTTCGACATGGCCTTCATCGGCCGTGTCGCCACCCGCATCATCAACGAGGTCAAGGGCGTCAACCGCGTGGTCTACGACGTGACCAGCAAGCCGCCGGGCACCATCGAGTGGGAGTAGGGGCCCGGATACTCTGGAGGTTTCTAGCGGGATCTGAAGAACCTGGAATGGAGATCTTGGTGCATGGGCAAGCTCGTCTTCGGATTGAACCAGTCTCTGGACGGCTACGTCGACCATCAAGAATTTGCGCCTGGTCCGGCGCTCTTTCGTCACTTCACCGAGCAAGTGCGCGACCTGACCGGCAGTGTGTACGGTCGCCGCATGTACGAGGTCATGCGTTATTGGGACGAAGACCGCCCAGAGTGGGACGCGGAGGAACGCGACTTCGCGGTGGCGTGGCGGAAGCAACCTAAGTGGGTCGTGTCGCGAACGTTGAAGTCGGTCGGCCCCAACGCCACCCTTGTCGCGGATGACGTCGAGGCGGTGATACGCGGGCTGAAGGCTCAGCTCATCGAGGAGATTGAAGTTGGCGGTCCTGACCTGGCACGAAGCTTAACCGACCTCGGTCTTATTGATGAGTATCGACTCTACTTCCGCCCCGTCGTGCTTGGTCGCGGCAAGCCGTTCTTTGCTGGCCCCCGGCCGTTGCTCCGCCTTGTGGCCAGCGACTTAATCGGCGAGGACACGATCAGGTTGACGTACGTTCCTGCCTAGTCACGCAGTCGTCGATGGTCTCGCATCGGGCCTGTCGTCATGCAGCGTGCACTATCTCACCAGATGTGCGGAATCAGGCGCCAACGCACGCGCCGCGCATAGTCGTCATAGCCTTCAAGGCCCATGCGCAGCGTCTTTTCCTCGATGCCGATCCGGATGGCGAGCAAGAGGGTGAGGATGGGGACAGTCGCAAGCCCCCACCATGAGCCGAGCACGAGTGAGGTACCGGCAAAGTAGAAGATCGCGCCGAAATACATCGGATGGCGGACGATGGCATAAGGACCTGTTGTGATGACCGTTTGTCCACGGTCCTTCTGTATTTTAACGACGGGCGTCGCGAAGGTGTTCGCGCGCATGGCCCAGCACATGAACAAGAACGCCGCCAGGAGGAGGCCGCACCCTGCCCACTGCACGGAAGGCGGCATCATTGACCAGCGCCAACGCATGGCATCCGCCGCCATGAAGCCCATCGCTCCAAACACGAGGAGCAGGAATGGGATGACGACCAGCTTGTCGGCTAGCGGCTGATCCTTCTGCACGGGCGGTTTCAGGCGCTCTCTCAGGAGCCCGGGATCGAGGCGCATTGCAAGCGTCCCAAAAACGACCGAGATGGCGGCCATTTCGCCCAGATAGAGCCATCCGCCGGCGTAGCTCAATGTCCCCGCAGCGCTGAAGATGATTACGCCCATCAAGCTGAACCAGACAATCGTCTGGACGATAAGATTTAGAACAAGACCCATCTGTTACCGCTCCCGTCGAAGCTGTTGATTGTTCCGCGGAGCACGTGTCGCTGTGGGAATTGCTTTCATGCGTCAGAACAATCGAGTGGGAGTAAGACAGGTACCGTTGCGGGCTACTCCAAGATTTCACTCTGACCCCGGATCATTCTTTCCGCCTGGGGCGGCGGACGGCTCTCACCTTTCCGCTCCTTCCTCCTCCGCAGAAGAACCGATCGCGGCCATCGGACTCGAGCCCGGTCACTATCGCTCCGGGCGGCATCTCGAGGCTCTCCAGGACCTCTCCCGTTTGAGGATCGACTCGCCGCAAATCGCTCTCGTCACCTTCCCAGGTGCCGTGCCAGAGCTCGCCGTCGATCCAGGTGACCCCGGTGACGAAGCGATTGGACTCGATGGTGCGAAGAATCGCGCCGGTCTGAGGATCGATTTGATGGATCTTGCGGTCGCGATACTGCCCGACCCAGAGCGTCCCTTCGGCCCAGGTGAGCCCCGAGTCAGCGCCGCCGCCGGGCGCCGGGATCGTGGCGAGCACACGGCCGCTCTTCGGATCGATCTTCTGGATGCGATCCTCGGCGAGCTGAAACAGGTGCTGGCCGTCGAAGGCGGTTCCGGCATGCGCGGCGACATCGATCGAGCGCAGCGTCTGCCCACTCGCCGGATCGAAGGCGTTCAGCTGGTCTCCGGCGGCAAACCAGACGTGCCGGCCGTCAAAGGTAACCCCATGCACGTGCTCGACGCCCGGAAAGGGTCCATATTCATGGAGGATTTCGGCTGCGGATCGTTTCATGCTTCCATCTTAGTCGCCCGGCAGCGGACCGGGGAGTAACAAGAGTGTCGGCAATCCCGGCATCGGCGGGGTCATCCAGCGACGCGCCCGCCCGCGCCCGATCGGCTGCACCTTGCCTGCTGCCGCCAGCGAGTCGAGCGCCCGCTGCACGGTGCGCGGGCTCGCTCCAAGCGCAATCGCCAGGGCCGAGCTCGACCACGACTCTCCGTCGGCGAGCAGGGCAAGCACTGGCGCGTGTCGCTCTTCGACGGGCGGCGCCAGCACGACGACCTCGCGCGCGCGGCGCGGCGCCAGCGCAAAGCCTCGCTTGGTCGCGCTCACGTCTGCCAGCATGCGGAGCTCCACCCGAAGCCGCCCGACTTCGACCCGCAACCGTGCGCGGTGCGATTCATCGGCGTGCTTCGCGCGGAAGGCGCGGGCGACGAGCGTGCTCCTCGGCATGTCTGCGGGCCAGGCTTCGGCCAGCGCGCGGGCCAGCGCGAACAAGACCGGGCGCGTCGCGAGCGAGACCGCCGTGCCTGCATCGCGCACGACATATCGGCACGCGTCCACGACCAGCACCTCCGACGCCAGGAGCGCTTCAACATCCTGCGGCAGGAGGAGGCGCTCGTCGCCACGTGCAATCAGGCGCGCCGCGGGCGTGTTCAGGACGCGGGATGCACTTTCGACCTCGGCCGTCAGCGCAGGGATATCTGCATCGCGCGCGGCGCGCTCCGCCCGCGCGAGCGCTGCGCGCGCGGTCCCCGTCCGCAGGCGCCGCATCGCGATCCCCGCAACAACCAGCTCGTGGGCGGCCCTCGACGCGGGCGGGAAGGGCGCGGGATCGAGCGCGGCGAGCGTACGCTCGGCCTCGTCGAGGCGGCCGATGAGGAGGAGGCGCCGGACCTCGAGATTTCGCGCATGCGCGGCATTGATGCGGTCGCCGTGCGCTTCGAGCGTAGCCCGCGCTGCATCGAGCGCCTTCGCAGGCCAGCCCAGGTCGCGCGACACGAGTGCGATCTCGGCCTCGGCGACGACGCACCTAGCACGGGCCACGGCCTCCTTCGGACCGAAGGCGCGCGCGGCACGTCGCAGGAGAGCCTTGGCTCGAACGAGATCGCCGAGCTGCGCCATCGCGATGGCTCGCAGCGCGAGCGCAGGCGCATCGTCACGCAGAGCGACCCGCTTCAATGCGCCGAGCGGATCACCGGCCGCGAGTGCACGCGCGGCAGCCGTGATCAGCGAGTCCATTGGAATCCCGCCACACTTGTAACTCTCATCTGTCGATTTCCGGCGCTAAGTCAGTCTTGCGACCAACAACCAGCCTGGAAGGAGAGACTGAATATGCCCGATATTCTCCACAAAGCCGCAATCAAATCATCGTTCCCGAGCGGGACACGCGAGGAGTGGCTCGCCGCGCGCCTCGATCTGCTCAAGGCCGAGAAGGAATTCACGCGGCACAGCGACGAGCTGGCGCGCCGGCGACAGGAGCTGCCGTGGGTGCGAATCGACAAGGAGTATCGATTTGAGACCGAAGATGGGAGCGTCTCGCTGGTCGACCTTTTCAAGGGGCGTTCGCAGCTTCTCGTCTACCACTTCATGTTCGGGCCCGACTACAAGGCGGGGTGTCCGTCCTGTTCGTCGATCGCGGACGGGTTCAACGGGGTCGTCGTCCACCTGGAAAACCACGACGTCGCGTTTTCGGCGGTGTCGCGGGCGCCGCATCGCCAAGCTGCGGGCCTACAAGCGGCGCATGGGGTGGACGTTTCCCTGGGCGTCCTCGTTCGTCGGCGACTTCAACTCCGACTTCAATGTCTGGTTCACCGAGGAGCAACAGCGCGACGGCGGCGTCGAATACAACTATCGAGCCGAGGCGGCGTGGAAGGTCCGCGGGATCGAGGACTCATTGACGAAACGCGACGAGGGGCCTGTGGCCGAGAGCGCGGCCATGACCGGAACCGACGTGGCCACGTACACGCGCGAGCGGCCGGGCATGAGCGCGTTCGCGCTCGAGGACGGCCTCGTCTACCACACCTATTCCACCTACGCGCGCGGACTGGACGGCCTCTGGGGCATGTACCAGTGGCTGGACCGCGCCCCCAAAGGCCGCAACGAGACGGGCCTGTGGTGGCGGCGTCACGACGAGTACGACAAGGTCTGAGCGGAAGTCGTGCTCGACATAGGTCCGAACGGCGCTTTAGTGCAGGAGAGAAAACATGAGCGAGGCTTATGCCGGCGGCCGCGCCCGAGGCGCGACCCATCTTGAAGGTGGCAATGCGGTCGCCGTCGGCGCGGCCGACTGGCTATGCTTGGCGGCGGCCCCGACCTTCGCAATCATGGCGCTGCTTACGGGTGTTCTTGGTGGCGGCCGGCCGGATATCCTCTGCGCGGCCACGCAAGACGCGTCACCGCTGAGCGGAATGGTGCCGATGTACTTGCTGATGAGTGCCTTCCATTCGGCGCCTTGGCTGAAGCTGATCTCCAGACCGGCGGAGCGGTGCCCGCCGGTCTGACCTTGGGGCAAAACCGCTGTCGATCCCTTGGGGCAGAGCGTTTCTCCCTTGACCCGTATATCTGACCGGCTATAGGTTTTTCATCAATAGCCAACGAGTTATCGATTGCGATGCGACAACCTCACGATATCCTTTTCAGGACGCTCGCCGATCCGACGCGACGGGCCATCTTCGAGCGGCTATGTCGCGATGGAGACCAGACGGTCGGGGCCCTGACGGCTCAGGCCGGGGTGTCGCAGCCGGCCGTCTCAAAGCATCTCGGGGTCCTCAAGCAGGCCGGGCTGGTGCGCGATCGCCACGAAGGTCGCCAGACGCATTACAGCGCGCAGCTCGAAGCCTTGGTACCGCTGATCGACTGGACAAGCCAAATGGCCGGCTTCTGGCGGAGCCGGTTCGACCATCTCGAAGATCTGCTCAAGAGGATGGACCAATGAGCAAAACCGCGACCGACACGCGCTCCGTCGGTGCCAAAAAAGCGACAACTACCGTGAAGAAGAGGGGCAGCGGCGCGAAGGAAGGAACAGGAAACTCACCCTCTCAGCTGATAGATGCGAGAATCAAAGAGCTGAGTGACTGGCGCGGCGAGACGCTCGCTCGGATCCGAATTCTCATCAAGCAGGCCGACCCCGAAGTGGTCGAGGAGTGGAAGTGGAGAGGGGTTCCGGTGTGGTCGCACGCCGGAATGATCTGCACCGGTGAGACGTACAAGAATGTCGTGAAGATGACCTTCGCCAAGGGCGCCTCGTTGGAGGACCCTTCAGGCCTCTTCAACTCCAGCCTCGAGGGCAACACCAGGCGCGCAATCGATTTCCATGAGGACGACAAGATCGATGAAAGAGCGTTGAAGGCGCTCATTCGCGCCGCCATGGCACTGAACACCTCGGCGCGCGCCACGACTCGGCCCGTCCGCTCTCAGAAGAGACCAAAGAATGCCTGACGAGCGGGTCATTCAACCCGTTTCACGAGCCGGTTCGAGCAACTCCAAGGTATGCTCAAGAGGATCGATCAATGACCAACACTGCGAGCGAAACGCGCTCCGTCGTTGTCGAACGGGAGATGCCATTTCCGCCGGAAAAAATCTGGCGTGCGCTCACGCAACCACACCTGATCGAGGAGTGGCTCATGAAGAACGACTTCAAGCCCGTGGTTGGCCACAGTTTCAATCTTCGCGCAGACTGGGGCGTCGTCGACTGTCAGGTGCTTGCCGTCGAGCCGAACAAAACGGTGTCCTACACATGGGGAGCCTTTGGTCTCGAGAGTGTCGTCACCTGGACTCTCACCCCGACGAGCACAGGAACCCGCCTGCGCATGGAGCAGTCGGGCTTCCGGCCGGATCAGAAGCAGGCCTACCAGGGCGCCAAATACGGGTGGCAGCAGTTCTTCGCCGCCCTGGAGCAGGTCGTGGGGCGGATAGAGTGAGGCCCTCTGAATCAGCCGGCCGCCCGAAACGGATTGACGATGCGCAGCCGGCCGTCGAGCACCATCCCGTGCTGCATGTCCTCCGACCATAGCGTGTCGCAATCGGCATGGAGCGCCGACGCGGCGATCATAGCGTTGTAAACCGAGAGATTGTAGCGCTCGGCCAGCGTAAGTCCGGTCTCGTGCGTTTCGACGGTGACCGGATGGACGGTCAATAGGTCGCGCAGCAGAGACAGAAAACCGTTTGTGTCTTGCCAGGACATCCGGATCTTGCGGCGCGCCACATTCGCAAGCTCGTTGATGACCTGCACGCTGATCGCACCGCCGCTGCCGACCCTGGCTTCCGCCTGATCGGCTTTCTCCGGATCGTTCGATGCGAGGTAGAGGAGAACATTAGAATCGAAGAAGCTACCGGGCATTCGCCTCCTCCCGATCGAACTTGAAGTCGCTGGGAAGGCGGCCCCGGAAGGCGCGAAGCCTTTTCAACAATTCGGCGCGGCCGGGCTTGCGTGCAACGCCGAATTCCCGCGCGTCGGCAACGTGGATTTCGATCTCATCCCCTTCCTTGAGCTTCAAGGCCTCGACCACGGCGGCGGGAAGGCGAATGGCGAGGCTATTGCCCCACTTGGCGACCTGCATATCGTCCTCTTGTGGATATACGTTTTAAATTATGTATATCCGACTGACGATTGAGGTCAAGGGCCGCCAGCTCGATTCGGTTCCAAGGTCTTGGAGGTTCCAGCAATGAAGAAACGCATTCCGCGCATCGATGCGGAGCGGAAGGAATCTTGGACCTATTGCGCCGTGAGCGCCCGGTGCGCGCGCGTAGGCGGCCTCAGGCCGTGATTGCGCCAAGGATGGACTTTCCTGGACGATGCCGGCGACGTAGGCTCCCAGCTCATTCTGCCGGGCCCTTACCACTTTCGGTCGCTATCGACGGGAAGCCATATGAATACGCTCTACGGAATAAAGAACTGCGATACGATGAAGAAGGCCAGGGCTTGGCTCGATGCGCACAAGGTCGCCTACGCATTCCATGACTACAAGGCCGCCGGCATCGACAGAGCCACGCTGGACGGGTGGGCCAGGAAAGTGGGATGGGAGACGCTGCTCAACCGCGCCGGCACCACGTTCCGCAAGCTGCCCGACACTGACAGAGAAGGCCTGACCGAGAAGAAGGCGGTCGCCCTGATGCTCGCTCAGCCCTCGATGATCAAACGTCCAGTGCTCGACAAGGGCGGCGAGCTCACGGTCGGCTTTAAGCCGCAGGCCTACGAACGCGTGTTCGCCAAACGTTGAACGTGCGTCAGCCGATTGACTGACGGGCCGGTGCGCTTTTCCGCCAAGCGGCAAGCCGGCCGTCACACGCTGTACGGAATTAGCGCGCGAATTCGCGGGTCGCGAAACCAAAGGCCGCCCCACACAAAAAACCCGAGATAGACGCCGAACAGATCATGTGTGAGGAGGGGGTCTGCATGGCGGGCATGCGATGCCACGGCGCCACCGAGATAGCCGGTCAGAAGCACCGCTCCGAGTACAGCCGCGCGAGGCAAAGCATACAGTGCCGTGCAGGCGAGCAAAATCACTCCGAGGACGGTGAGAGTCGTCGGATCGGCGGGCCAACCTATGCCCTGTGTCGCATCCACGACGAATTTCGGATGGAACAGCTTCATCGTGCCGTCCATCAGGCAAAATGCGATAACCAGACCACTCAGGACCCAGCCGGCCACGGACGACTTGGTGATCCCAGGCGCCTTTTCAGGTAGGGATTTGACTGCTGTATTCATGCCTTTTCTCCCTCCAAAGCCATCGCGACATCGGACGCAGCCGGCAGCGGCCAGCAAAATGCGGTCGCGCTACTGATTGATTTCCGGCTCGACGAGCTTTGCCAAGTTTTCCAGGGATTGTTGCCATCCGAGGTAACACGCCGCCAGAGGCAGGGCATCCGGCAGGCCTTCCTGGACGATGTTCAATTCGGTGCCGACCAGCACGGCCTGCAACGTCACCGTGACGCGAAGCTGGCCCGGCAGATTGGGGTCCTCGAATTTGTCGGTGTAGCACAGGCGCTCATTGGGCATGAGCTCCACATACTCGCCGCCGAACGCATGGCTGTCGCCGGTCGTGAAGTTGCGGAAGGACATTCTGTGTGTGCCGCCGACCTTTGCATCCAGGTGATGCACGGTGCATGCGAAGCCATTGGGCGGCAGCCATTTTGCGATCGCATCCGCCTCGATGAACGCGCGATAGACTTTCTCTGGCTTGGTTGCCAGCACACGATGCAGACGAACGGTGTTCGGCACTGTCGTATCTCCTCATCTCGTAACGTTTTCTGGAGACTTCCGCCAATCAGGCGCCCGGTATGGGTAGAACCGGCATCACCTCGACGCTTTCGCCGGGAAAATTCGTGAAATGCGGATGCTTCTCGAACAGCTTGGCGGCTGCCTCGTGCGAGTCCGCGCGGACGATCGTGTAAGCGCTCAACTGATTGGTGACGTCCTCGATGCCTTGACCGGTCACCCTCTTGGTCTTGCCAAGCGGCCCGCCCATGCCGACGATCGAGGATTGATGCTTATCGACCCAGGCTTTCCAGGCGGCGATTCCTTCTTGCATCTTTGCGTGCCGTTCCTCCTCGGGCAGCGCGTTCCAGGCCGCCATGCGCGGGCTGGTCTTGCTGCCGAGGAAAACCGCGAGATAGGTGTCGTTTGTGCTCATGACGATTTCCTTCCTTTGCGTGTTGCGAATTGAAACAGAGGCTCGATTTGGCGGCGCAGGTGGTCGACGCTCGCGGGATCAACCTGCCGCGGCATCCCTCAGGGCCTGCACGTCGATCTTCTTCATCTTCATCATCGCGCCCATCACTCTTCCGGCCGCCTTCGGATCGCCGGTCATCAGGTCGGGCAGGCCGGCATAGTTGATCTGCCAGGACAGGCCGAACCTGTCCTTCAACCAGCCGCACACATTGTACGAGCCGCCCTCGCCCAGGGCGGTCCACAGCCGGTCGATGTCCGTCTGTTCGGTGCACTCGACCATAAGCGAAAACGCTTCGTCGAGCTTATAGGTCGGGCCGCCATTGAGCGCGGTGAAGCGCTGGCCCTCCAGTTCGAAGCCGACCACCATCACGCTGCCTTTCGGGCCCGGCCCCGCGTCGCCATAGCGCGAGAGATGGGTGATGCGGGAATTGCCGAACAGCGAGACATAAAGCTTGGAGGCTTCCTCGGCATTGGAATCGTACCACAGGAACGGGGTGATTCTCCGAATGGCCATCGGGCAACCTTTCTCTGCTTTAAGCTTGCGGGCCAGCCTGCGCGGGCGTTACGGCGAAGCTCAGATCGTCTTGGCGAGGGCGGCGAGCTGATCGGCGCACTGGCCCCAGCCGGGGTGGAAACCCATGTCCTCATGGGCCTTATTGTCGTCAGCCGACCAATGCCGCACCCTGGCGGTATAGCGCGTCTTGCCCTCCTCATCGTCGAAGGTGATGATCGCAGTCATGAACGGCTTGCCGGAAGTCTTGGGCATCCAGTCGCCCCTATAGGCGTCGGTGAAGACCAGTTTCCGGTTCGGCACGATCTCCAGGTAGGTGCCGGGGCAGGGGATTTCGTTGCCGTCGGGCGCTTGCATCACGATCCGGCTGGCGCCGCCGACCCGCAAATCGACTTCGGCCACCGGGGTGGTGAAAGGCGCGGGCGCGAACCACTGCTTAAGCAGGTGAGGCTCGGTCCAGCAGCGGAACAATTTTTCGCGCGGCGCGTCGATCAGCCGGGTCAGGACCAGCTCGTGCTCGGCGGTCATGGGTTCTCTCTCCGTGGGTCTGCACCAAGGACGTCGCGGCGGGGTGGAACCCGACAACGGGGGGCGATTTTCTTGCCGCGACCCGCGGACTACCGCAGGTCCAAGCGAGAGGTCAAAAGGGGAAGGCCGGCCGATCAGAGGCGCGGCGGGATTGAAATTTTTGCCTGGTCTTGTCGGTTTGTACTGTCATATTTCGTCTTTAGGATATCGGCAATCGAAGGGAGACTTCCATGGCAGAGAATCCGCAAGTCAAAGGTGGGGCGGTTCCCTATGTGACGGTGGACGGCGCGGCGAAAGCCGCGGAGTTCTACCAGAAGGCGTTCGCGGCCGAGATCGCCGCCGTCCATCCGCCGGACGCGAAGGGCCGTACGATGCACGCCCACGTCTATATCAACGGCGGCTCGGTGATGATGAGCGACGCCTATCCCGAGCACGGCTATCCGCTCAAGGAGCCGGCCGCGTTCAACATCATGCTGCCGGTGCAGGATGTCGACGCCTGGTACAACCGCGCCATCGAGGCTGGCTGCACCGCCATCATGCCGCCAGCCGACATGTTCTGGGGTGACCGCTACGGCCAGCTCAAGGATCCGTTCGGCATCACCTGGGCGATCAATGGGCCAATCAAAAAATAATTTCGCAACGGCCCGATGATGAGTGCGCAGCCGAGCCTCCGGCCTCGTTACCCGCTTCCGCGTAACCACCGCCTCGACGCCCTCGGCTAGCCGGGGGTCGTGGAGGAACGGTAACGCTCCGCCGCCTTGGCCCGGGCCTTGGCGGCCTCGATTTCACGATCGCGCGGCGGGGCGTTGCTCACGAGCGCATCGAGCAGCTCGTGCGCGGCATGCGTCACTTGCGCCACGGCGCGATCGAACGCCGGTTGGTTGGCCTTGGACGGCCGCGCAAAGCCGCTCAACTTGCGGACGAATTGCAGAGCGGACGCCCTGATCTCCTCTTCCGTCGCGGGCGGCTCGAAATTGTGCAAAGTCTTGATGCTGCGACACATGTAGAAACCCTCTCGTCATCAATCGAGCCCTTACGGGCCGACCGCTTGTGCGGCGGCGGGCGCGGCAGCACAGTATATTGGCCTGCGTGGCGGCCGCGCAAAGGGGAGCGATGATGAAGATCGGCATACCGGACGACTATGCGGACGTCGTACGAACACTCCCATCGTTCGCGAAAATGTCGGCCCATGCGGTCTCGATCTGGACCGATGCGGCGCCCGATCTCGATGCTCTGGCGCAACGCCTCAAGGACATCGAGGCGCTGGTGCTGCTGCGCGAGCGGACGCCGATTTCCGCGGCATTGGTCGCGCGGCTGCCGGCCCTGAGATTGATCACCATCAGCGGTCCCTATCCGAACATCGATGTTGCCGCCTGCACGGCACACGGCATCGCGATATGCTCCTCGGCGAACCGGGCCTCCATGGCGACCCCGGAGCTGACCTGGGCGCTGATCATGTCTGCCATGCGTCGTATCCCGGGCGAGGTTGCCCGTCTCAAGGCCGGTGCCTGGCAGCACGACATCGGCCGCGTGCTGCACGGGCGCAGCCTGGGCATCTTCGGCTTCGGCCGGATCGGCAAGGTGGTGGCCGGCTATGGCCGCGCCTTCGGCATGCGGGTGCTGGTCTGGTCGCGCGAGCGCGGCCGCGCGGAAGCCCGCGCGCAGGGATTCGATATTGCCGCCAATGCGGACGAGCTTTTCGCGCAAGCCGATGTGCTCTCCATTCATCTGCGGCTGACGCCGGAGACGCGTGCCTGCATCACGCGGACCGATCTGGCCCGCATGCGGCCCCCCTCGCTCTTCGTCAATACCAGCCGGGCCGAGCTGATCGAACCCGGCGCGTTGGTTGCAGCCCTCAAGGCCGGCCGTCCCGGCTCGGCCGCGGTCGATGTCTTCGAGCATGAGCCGGTGCTGGGCGCGCGCGATCCGCTGCTGGCGCTGCCCAATGCCCTGTGCACGCCCCATCTGGGCTTTGTGGCCCTCGACCAGCTTGACGAATATTTCTCCGACCAATTCGATCGCGTGTTGGCCTTCGAAGCCGGGCAACCCATCGACGTGATCAACCCGGACGCGCTCGCCAAATCCGCCGTCGGCATCCGATGAGACGGGCGAGGGGCGCTCACTCGACCTTCAGATTAAGCTGCTTGATCAAGACCGACCACTTCGCCTCTTCGCGGTCGATGTCGGCGGCATATTGCTCCGGGCTCGATGGCAACGGATCGCCGCCATCGGCGGCAATGCGTTCGCGCACGTCGGGGGCGGCGACCAGCGCACGCAGCTCCTTGTTGAGGCGTGCGATGATCTCCTTGGACGTGCCGGCCGGCGCCAGCAGGCCGTAGTGCAAGACCGCTTCAAAACCCGGCAGGCCGAACTCGTTCACGGTTGGCACCTCGGGGAAGAGGCTGGAGCGGGTCGGGCCCGCCACCGCCAGCGCGCGCAGGCTTCCGCTCTGCAGGCTGCCCATCGCAGGCGCAATGACGTTGAAGCCGACCGGAACATGTCCGCCCAGCAGATCGGTGGTGAGCGCGGCGGTTCCCTTGTAGGGGATGATCGTCACGTCGGCTCCCGACATCGACTTGAAAAGCTCGGCCGCCAGATAGCCGCCGGTACCGGGCGGCGGGGTGCCGAAATTGATCTTGCCCGGCTCCTTCTTGGCCATCGCGATCAGCTCGGCGATCGAGCCCGCCGGAAACGAAGGATGCGCCATCAGCATCACCGGAGTGGAGGAGATGAGGCCGATCGGGGCGAAGTCGGCGCGCGGATCGTAGCCCGCATTGGCATAGAGGCTGGGATTGATGGAGGTCGAGCCGGTATGGGCCAGCACCAGCGTGTAGCCGTCGGCGGCCGCTCTTGCCGCCAGGCGCATGCCGATGACGCCGGCGGCGCCGCCACGATTGTCGATCACCAGCGGCTGGCCGAGGGCGGCCGCGAGCTTGTCGGCCACGATCCGGGCGACCGCATCGACCCCGCCGCCGGCCGGGAAGGGCACGATCAAGGTGATTGGATGCACCGGATATTTGTCGGCGGCAGCTGCCACGCGAGGCAGGAACAGCGCGGCCAGCACCAGAACGGCGGCCGCGGCGCTGCTTGCTCGGCAATGTCTGCAACGCATGTGTCATTTCCGTTTCGGTTGCGATCGACCCGCGCTCGGAACACTCGATTGGGCAGCCGCATTATGCTCGGCGGGTCGGCCTGGCGCCAATACCTGCTGGGCCTCCGCCGTGCCATTTATCTGCCGAGCGAATCCCGTAGCTGGGAAAGATAGGCCAAGGCCTTCGGAGAGGTCTGCGCGAGATTGCCCGCAATCTTCGCGAGGTCCGGCCCGGTCATTTCGACCACCTCGGGGAACGCTGTCTTGATCCGCTCAGCGAATTCCGGATCATTGACGATCTCATGGAACACTTGGCGGTGGGTCGCGACGATCGGCATCGGCGTGTCCGGAACCAGTGCGAGCCAATCCCCCACCCGGATAAGGTTCGTCCAATAGGCGACAGCTTCACGGGTCACCGGATCGGTGACCTTGTCCTTGATGAGGTCGGTAAACAGAGGCGCTCCGCCAAGCTCCGGGCGTGGCACGAGCTGCCCGGTGAGTTGCGTGCCGGTCTGGAAAAATGTCACGAATTTTCCGGTACCGGTCGCCGTCCTGATCTGGTCCAGGTCCGACGTCGTGGTCATGTCGATCTCGCCGCGCGCGAGCGCCAGCCTGAGATCGTTCGTGCCGGGATATCCGAACACCCATTTGACGTTCCAGTGCAGAATCTCGGTTCCCAGGATCACGGCCCACATCGTGGTCCGAATGTTGTTGGACGCCCCCATGATGACCGGAGCGGCATTCTTGTCATAAAGCCGGGACAACGCGCCCTTGTTCATGAGCAGGCTCGATCCCGTGCTGGCGATTCCCCCGACGTAAATCAACTTTTCCGGATCGTAGACCGCGCGCGCGTTGCGATAGTAGAGCGGATCGAAATGACCGCCCGCTCCCGTCACCAGCGTCAGCCCATCCGGCTTGGTCTGCGTCACCACGGTATTGAGGGCGACGACGCCCTCGGCCCCAGGGGCATTCCTTACGATGACGGTGGGCCTTCCGGGCAGGCGCTTCGCCATTTGCTCCGCCGCAGCCCTGCTGATGACATCGGGAGTGCCGCCGGGCGTGAAGCCGACGACGATCGTGATCGTCTTGTCCTTGAAGGAGACCGGATCCTCGGCGAACGTTTGTCCAATCGAGGAACCGGTCAGGATCACAACGGCAGCAATCAACGATATTCCCAGGCGATTTCGCCGCATTCTCATCGCCAACCTCCCAACCAAGCCCTGAGGTCGTCCCTTGGAATTGTTGCCTGCCAAGTCAGTGCCCTACGGTGTCTTCCCCGCACGCAAGTCAGGCCAATGCGAAACGATCATCGGTTGCGGCGATGGGCGCCTCGGCAAGCCCGAGCTCACGTCGAACGATATTCGCGCCCTTGACCATTGCCACCATCTTATAGAAGGCGTGAGTGCGGGTCATGCCTTGACGCCCGAAGCCGCAATCCGAGCTCAAGACGAGGCGCTCCGGCTCGACGAATTTCAAAGCCTTGCGGATCAGTGCCGCAACCTCGTCGGGAGACTCAACCTGCAAGCTGCGATGCCTGATGACGCCGATGCAAATCTTCTTGTCCTTGCCGATGGCGGCACCGATCTCGGCGATTTCCTCGCAGCCGTTCTCGGCGGTCTCGAACGTCACCACGTCCACGTCGAGCCGATCGATGTGAGGCAGCACCGCCTTGAGGCTTGGAACCTGCGCGAGCCGTTGCGCAAACGGGTTTCCCCAACAGGTGTGGCACCACACCTCGGTCTTTTCGCGCAAGCCATGCACCTCCGCATTGAACGCATCGACATAATCGTCCATCGACAGTTCGCGTTTGGTCCCGGTCGCGTTGTGCAGACATGGCTCTTCGACCTGGATGACGGCGCAGCCGGCATCGGCCAAGCGGTGAAGCTCCTCGTTCAGCGCGCGCGAGAAGGCCTTGATCGATTCGCTCCGGTCCTTGTGAAATCGGTTGGGAACCTGCTGATCCAGATGCTGGGCGCTGCAGCTCCCCATCTTCACCGGCTTGTCGGTGAGGCGTTGTGCGGTCTTCCAGACGACATCGTATTGCAGCCTCCCGGCGCCGAGCGGTCCGACGACCAGCGGGCTCATCCTGATGGATTCGTTCAGGATGTCTCCCGGCATATCCACCCGTCTTTGCGTTCCGCCTCGCTCCAGCCGCACGATCTCGCGCGGATCGCGCTGCTCCAGCCCTTGCATTCGATCCAAGATGTAGGTGGACCAGGAGCGGCCGCCGATATCGACATCGAAGCGCATCTCGCCGTCGCTCAAGATGTCGAGCCCAGCCCGTGTCTGGTCCGCGATGAGCGCCGCCACGGCATCGCCGTATTGCTCGCGATAGACGGGATCGCGCGCAAAGGCCGCGAGGAACGATCGTCCAGAAAGATTGCCGACGAACCAGGATGGCCGCGGGAGCGACCCCGTGATGGTGGTCGCGAGCGGCTTGCCTAGCGTTGCCCTGTACATCGTCTACCCCCGATCTTGCCCAGCCCTGGCCCGTGCGCGACTGCACCATGACCGCAGCCTGGAAACAAGCTCCGGGGCGGGCAGGGTCCGGCCGGGTTTCCTCTTCGGCGGACCGGCACGTGCGCTGTTCCGGGCGTTGCGAGAGCGGAAAGGCTTAACCCTTCGTTAACTATCCGGCGTGCCTAATCGCGTTAACTCCCTGATAAGAATCGCAGGCCGCCCCGTGAACATCGCCGCTCAGCCCCAGCAATTGATTCGCTTCCGCGGCCGCTCGTTCCTGGCGTTCGCCCTGACCCCGGAGCCGCCGATCGCCGATTGGCTGGCGGAACTGGACAAATGGACCCGCAATTCTCCCGGATTTTTCGCCGGCAAGCCGGTCATTCTCGACCTTGCGGCCGTGACTCTCAGCGAATCCGCCATCGCGCATCTGATCAACCAGCTTTCGGAGCGCGGCATCAGGATCATGGGGCTCGAGGGTGCCGATCCGGCCACGCTTGGACCCTCCTTGCCTCCGGTGCTGCTGGGCGGCCGTCCCGGCGGCGAGGAGAGGCCCGACCCCTCGGCTCCAAAGGCTGGAGAAGCTCCGCCCGAGTTCAGCGCGGCCCCGTCGCCGCGCCCGGCCTCGATGCTGATCGAAAGCCCGATCCGTTCCGGCCAATCGGTGAACTTCCCGTTCGGCGAGGTGACCGTGCTCGGCTCCGTCGCGTCGGGAGCCGAGGTGGTCGCCGGCGGATCGATTCACATCTACGGCGCGCTGCGCGGCCGCGCCATGGCGGGCTCGATGGGCGACCCGCGGGCGCGGATCTTCTGCAGCCGCAACGAAGCCGAGCTTCTCGCCATCGATGGATACTACCAGACCGCCGAGAACATGGATGCGAGCCTGCGTGGCCGCCCGGTTCAGGTCTGGCTCGAAGACGCCGGACTTAACGTCGAAGCCTTGGATTGAAATAGTAAAGGACTGAAACGTGCAGAAGGGGAGCAAGATGGCCAAAGTCTTAGTCGTCACATCCGGCAAGGGCGGCGTCGGCAAGACCACCTCCACCGCCGCGCTGGGTGCCGCGCTGGCGCAAGCGGGCCAATCGGTCGTGGTCGTGGATTTCGATGTGGGGCTGCGCAATCTCGATCTGGTGATGGGCGCCGAGCGTCGCGTGGTCTTCGATCTGATCAATGTCGTCCAGGGCGTGGCCAAGCTGCCGCAAGCCCTGATCCGCGACAAGCGCATCGAGACGCTGTGGCTGCTGCCGGCCTCGCAGACCCGCGACAAGGATGCCTTGACGGAGGAGGGGGTCGCGCGCGTGATCAGGGAGCTGCGCGCCAAATTCGACTGGGTGATCTGCGACAGTCCCGCCGGCATCGAGCGGGGGGCCACGCTGGCGATGCGGTTCGCCGACGCGGCCGTCATCGTGACCAACCCGGAAGTCTCCTCGGTCCGCGATTCGGATCGCATGATCGGGCTCCTGGATTCCAAGACCGAGCGGGCCGAGAAGGGCCAGCGCATCGATAAGCACATTCTCATCACGCGCTATGACGCGGCGCGCGCCGCCCGCGGCGAGATGCTGAGCATCGACGACGTGCTCGAAATCCTCTCCACGCCGCTGCTGGGCATTATCCCGGAAAGCGAGGAGGTGCTGCGCGCCTCCAATCTCGGATCGCCGGTTACGCTCAGCAATGCGGCGAGCGCGCCGGCTCGCGCCTATCTGGCGGCCGCGCGCCGGCTCAAGGGCGAGGACGTGCCGATGACCATCCCCAACGACAAGAAGGGCCTCTTCGACAAGCTGTTCGGACGGAGGGCCGCATGAGCATGTTCGGCTTGTTCAGACGGGCAGGCTCGGCTCCGGTGGCGCGCGAGCGGTTGCAGATCCTGCTGGCGCATGAGCGCGGCGTCCGCGGCCAGTCCGATCTGCTGGCCATCCTGCGGGAGGAGATCCTGGCGGTGATCGAGAAGCATGTCCCGATCGAGCGCGACAACGTCCATATCAAGATGGATCGCGGTGACGCGGTTTCGATCCTGGAGATCGACGTCGAGGTTCCCAATTCGGCCGGGTTGTTGCTCTCGGCATAGAGCTGGCTCACGCGCGGCGGGACGGCACCACGTCCTTGAAATCATCGAAGCTCTTCCAGGCCGGCTCCTTCGGCGACGCTCCGGCGCACGGCAGGTATTGGGATGGCTCGCCGGCCAGCAAATTGGGGATGTAGCGCGGGCAGTTGGGAAAGATGTCGGTCGGCGTCACCCGAACCAGCAGCTGGCTCCCGGCCAAGGCACCCATCATTGGATCATCCGCCACGACCGTCGCGTGCCCGTTCACCCGCAGCCGCTGCGGCTTCTCGTTCATGGCGATGAACAGGAGACCGACGCTGGGATTGACCCGGATATTGCCGAGACTCTTGAACATTCCGTTGCCGTCGTAATCGGGAAACACCAGCAGATCGGGCGCCAGCACCTGGACGAAGCCGGACGCTCCGCCCTTGAACGAGCAGTCGGGCTCGCCGGCGCGGTTGGCAGTCGCGAGAAAGAAGAAGCCGACGCTCTCGATGAACGCCTTGTCGGTGTCCTTGAAGCGATCGCGCCAAAGCTTGTCGGCGAGACGGTCGGCCAGCGCTCTCGATCCGAATTGATCCTGAAGCTCGCGATTGCCCGCGTGATACATGGCCATGGCGTTGCCCCGTCCGGACTTGTGCGCAAGCATCAAGGGCTGCGCACCAGCAAAAACGGGTTCCGTTTCGTACGAAACGGAACCCGCGGTCTTGGAGCAGAAGTCTCGGAGCGGAAAAGCGGGCTGCGCTTTTCCGAACCGCGTTAGTCTTGCGGTTCCACCTTCACCAGGGCGGCGTCGTGATTGCTGCCGACCCAGAACGTCACCGGGCTAGTCGAGTTGTCGACGAACGCGGTGCGCATGTTGGTGTCCTTCGGCATCAGATATTCGACGTCCTTGTTGGTCTTGGGATCGAACCGCACCACGCGGTCGGTGGCCATTCCGCCGGTCCAGATCTCACCGTTCTTGTCGAAGATGGCCCGGTACGGATTGGTGTACTGGGTCGGCAACGCATATTCGGTGAACTTCTCCGTGGCGGGATCGAATTCCGCGATCTTGTTGCCGCGGTACTCGGTCACCAGGATGTGGTCCTTGTCGTCGATCACCATCCGGCGCAGGCGCGCGTGCGGCGTCGGCGGCGCGTACCACGTGACCTTGAGGGTCTTGGCGTCGATCTTGCCGAGATGGCCTTCGGTGAACTCGGCCATCCAGAGATTGTTGTGCGAGTCGGCGGCGACTTGATAGATGCCGTAGTGCGAGCCGCCGGCGATTTCGTCCGTCGGGTGGAATTTCTCCCATTGCCCGGTGGCGAGATCGACCCGGAAGATGTCCTGGGTGCCGACGCTCTTGGTCCAGACCTTGCCGTCGATCTCATGGTGCAGGCCCACGAAGTTCAGCTGCACCCGCACGTCGTTCCACTTCGGATCGAGCGGATAGTATTTGATGTCGCCCGTCTTCGGGTCGAGGTTCCCGAGCGAGCCCTGGTACATGGTGTCGAACCAGATGGTTCCCTTGGTGTCGAAGTCGATCGCGAGATTGCCTTCGGGCGCGTCCGGCTTGAACTTCTTCACCGGGTATTCGGTGAGCTTGAGGGTCTTGGGATCGAACTTGGAGATGAACTCATTGCCGAAATCGGAGTACCAGACCATGCCGTCGCGCACGAGCACGTCATGCGGCTCGATCTGCGGCCGCGGCATCTTGTACTCGGTCACGATCGCGTGCGTGGCCCGGCCGGTGGGGCGCGGCAGCGTCTTGAGATCATACTGCCACTTGTCGACCGAGCTCAGGTTGATGGTGGCGAGATAATCCGCCATCTTGCGGTATTGCTCGGGCGCTCCGGAGCGGGAGGCGTCGAGCATGCGCTGCGGCTTGATCGGCTGGCTCACCGCCCCGTATCCCGCCATGCGGCTGAGGACCTGGGTGAACTCGTCGGAATTATGCGTCGAGCGCACGATGCGCTCCAGCGTGTGGCAGCTGGTGCAGTTGAGCAGTTGCGCCTTCTGATCCTCGGTCCCCGGAATGCTCTCCATCCATTCGGCGTTGGTGAGCTGACCGGCGAGGTTGGTGGTCTTCTTGAGCTTGATGTCCGCGGTGGCGGTCGACTCGGCGGAAACCTTCGCCGTGGTGGGGGCGGCGATATCGTAGCCGACGGCGCGGATGGCGAGCGTGTACTCACCCGGCTCCAAGCGGCCCTCCGGGAACGCGTAGCGGCCTTGCGCGTCGGTGGTGACGCTGACCATGACGGTCGAGTCAGGCTTCTGGGCGCTGACCACGACGCCTTCCATATTGCCTTCTTCGGCGGAGCTGACTTGCCCGGTCAGGGCCGTCCCGGTTGCCGCCCAAGCCTGATGAGATACGCCTTGAGATAGAATGACGGCCAGACCGGCAGTCATGCTCAGCATGAGTTTGGTTCGCATTTAATTTTCTCCCTAGCGATCGGATCGCAACCGGAATTTTCCAGACGGATGCAGAAGCGCGTCATCCCGGCCGCGGAACGAAATCCAAGCCGGATGACCCGAAGCAAACTATAGCATAGCAGCCCATGGGGCGGGCCGGAAGCCGTGCCGGAGGGGATTTGCCCAGATGCGCGCTGCGGCATTCTGGTCCCGGACGTGATCCTGGATCCGATCCGGGACCGTTCCGGGCGCCGGTGTTTGGAGTGCTCCCGGGTCGGAGCCCGGGACAAGAGTTGGGGGTCGGCCGTAGGCCTACGCGAAGCCCGTTCGGGCGACCCAATAACGCATACCGCTGCGCCGGAAAATGCTCTAAAGAGGCCCGGCCGCCGGCGTGGACCCGCCATGTCACGGTCGCCCTGGTTCGGGAGTTGAGCATGTCGGCGCAAGAGGACATCAAGCGGATCACCGCTCCCGAGATCCGCGCCCGCAAGGGCGGCGAGCCGATCGTCTGTCTCACCTCCTATCATGCCCACACGGCCCGCCTGGTCGACCGCTATTGCGACGTGATCCTGGTCGGCGATTTGCTCGGCATGGTCATGCACGGGCTCGAGACCACGGTGCCGGTCACGCTGGAGATGATGATCCTGCAGGGCCATGCGGTGATGCGCGGCTCGCGCCGCGCCCTGGTGGTGGTCGACATGCCGTTCGGCAGCTACGAGCAATCCAAGGAGCAGGCCTTCGCGTCGTGCGCGCGGGTGCTGAAGGAGACCGGCTGCGGCGCCATCAAGCTCGAAGGCGGGCGCCGCATGGCCGAGACCATCGCGTTCCTGGTCGAGCGCGGCGTGCCGGTGATGGGTCATATCGGGCTTACCCCACAATCGATCAACACGATCGGGTCGTTCCGCGCCCAGGGCCGCGACGAGGCCGACTGGGGCCCGATCGAGGCTGACGCCAAGGCGGTGGCGGACGCAGGCGCCTTCGCGGTGGTGATCGAGGCGGTGGCGGAGCCGCTCGGGCGGCGCATCAGCGACGCGCTCGCGATCCCGACCATCGGGATCGGCGCCAGCGCCGCCTGCGACGGCCAGATCCTGGTGCTCGAGGACATGCTCGGCCTGTCGCCGCGGGTGCCGAAATTCGTCAAGCGCTACGGCGATCTCGGACCGGGCATCGAAGCCGCGATCGCGGCCTATGCCAAGGACGTGCGCAGCCGCGCCTTTCCGGGCCCCGAGCAGGTCTACGGCATGCGACCGAAGGCGCCCCGGCCTTGAGCTGGGACCGATCGGATACGATGTAGGGCGCAATCGCTTTATTGCGCCGCACGGCGACTCTAGTGGATTTCTTCGCCCGCGGGGCCGATGGCGCAATAAAGCGATTTCGCCCTACGACTCTGGTGGAGCTTCCCCGGCGAGACCGATGGCGCAATAAAGCGATTGCGCCCTACGGCGCGGACCCTGCGACAATCAGACGATAAGGCCCGTATTTCAGCGGCTTAAGGACATTCGCGCGCGGCTTTTGCCTTGCCGTTGCCACATCGATAGGGTACGCCCCTGGCGGTGGGTGAAAGTCGCGGCTGGGGCGCCCAAGGACAACCCGCAAGCGACGCCCAAACGCGCGGCCCGGCGTTGGCCAATAACGGGCCAAGGCCTCACACGAGAACCATATCCGTGTCCGATATCTTTCACGAAGTCGACGAGGAAGTCCGGCGCGAACAGTTCCAGAAGCTGTGGGAGCGCTATCAGGCTTACGTCATCGCGGCGGCGGTCCTGGTCGTCCTCGCAGTGGCCGGCTGGCGCGCCTACGATTGGTGGGAGAGCAAGCAGGCGGCAGAGGCGGGTGCGGCCTTCGAGGCGGCGATCGAGCTCAGCGATCAGGGCAAGCATGCCGAGGCTGAGGCGGCCTTCAACAAGATCGCCCAGGATTCGACTACCAGCTATCGTGCATTGGCGATGATGCGGGCGGCCGCCGAGCTCGCGAATACCGATCCCAAGGCCGCCATCGCGGCCTACGACAAGATCGCCGCGAATTCCTCGGTCGGTTCGGAATTGCGGGATCTTGCCGGCTTGCGCGCGGGCGCTATCCTGGTCGACGGCAGCATGTACGCCGAGGCGCGCCAGCGGCTCGAGCCGCTGGCGGGAGCCGACCTCACTTTCAGGCATACGGCGCGCGAGCTGCTCGCGCTGGGAGCCTGGCGAGCCGGCGACACGGCCACCGCCAAGCGCTGGATCGAGATGATCAACAGCGACCCCGGAACGCCGCCCGACGAGCGCGGCCGCATGGAGATGCTGGGCTCGCTCATGGCCTCTGAGGGCAACGGTTGAGGAGGGCTGGGACAATGAACCGCTTGGCTCGCACGGGGACCGTCGTATTCGCACTGTCGCTCGTCCTCTTGCTTTCGAACTGCAGCGGCTTTGATCCGACCGATATCATGGACAACATATTCGCGGGTCAGAAGAAGCCGCTGCCGGGGGAGCGTAAGCCGCTGTTCCCGGATGGCACGCCTGGCGTCACCTCGGGCGTGCCGCCGGATTTGATCAAAGGATATCAGCCGCCGCCCGCAACCGCCGACACGACCCAGGACGCGGCGGCGGCGGCCGCGGCCGAGCCGCCGAAACCGAAACCCAAAGCCAAGCCGAAACCCAAAGTCGCCGCGACCCCGCCGGCCAGCCAACCGCGCCCCTCGGTGGCCCCGGCGCCGGCCGCGACCGGATCCGTCGCGCCGTCATCCTCGCCTTGGCCCGACCCGCCGCCGACCCGGCAGTCGGCCGCTCCGCCGAATGCCGGACAGACCATCTGGCCCGATCCGCCGGCACCCGGCACGGTCACCCGTTGAGCCGGGGCTTGCGCGCCGGCGCTTCTCAAAGTCTCCGCACAAGGCGATCGCTGTCAGCCATATGACCTTCACGGTCGCCATTGTCGGACGGCCGAACGTCGGCAAGTCGACCCTGTTCAACCGCCTGGTCGGGCGCCGTCTGGCTTTGGTCGATGACCGGCCGGGCGTGACGCGCGACCGCCGCGAGGGCCGCGGGCAGCTCGGCGATCTGAGCTTCACGGTGATCGATACCGCCGGCCTCGAGCAGGCGGTGCCGGACAGCTTGTCCGCCCGCATGCAGGCGCAGACCGAGGCCGCGATCGCGGCCGCGGACGCGATCTTCTTTCTGATCGACGCGCGTGCCGGCGCGACCCCGGTCGATCGGGAATTCGCCAATCTGGTCCGCAAGTCCGGCCGGCCCACGATCTTGATCGCCAACAAGACCGAAGGCCGCGCCGCGCAAGCCGGCGTGCTCGAGGCCCACTCGCTCGGTCTGGGCGAGCCGATCCCGCTCTCGGCCGAGCACGGCGAAGGGCTTGGCGATCTCTATGACGCGCTGCGCGAGGCACTGCCGGATGAGACCGCGCAGGCCAGCGCACCGGAACAGCATGAACCGCGCGGCGAGGGGCACCTGGCGGTGATCCGGGTCGCGGTCATCGGCCGCCCCAATACCGGCAAGTCGACGCTCATCAACCGGCTGTTCGGCGAGGAGCGCCTGCTGACCGGACCCGAGGCCGGCATCACCCGCGATTCGATCGCGGTCGACATCGCCTGGCATGGCCGGCGCTTTCACTTCCACGACACTGCCGGCATGCGGCGGCGTTCCCGCATCGACGAGAAGCTGGAAAAGCTCTCGGTCAGCGATACGCTCAACGCGGTGCGCTTTGCCGAGGTGGTGATCGTGCTGATGGACGCCACCGCGCCGTTCGAGGAGCAGGACCTGCGCATCGCCGATCTGGTGGAGCGGGAGGGCCGCGCGCTGGTCATCGGCATGAGCAAATGGGACCTGGTCGAGCATGGCGCGAGCGCGATCAACAAGCTGCGCGGCGAGACCGACCATTGGTTGCCGCAGGTAAGAGGCGTGCCGGTGGTCGCCCATTCGGGCCTCACCGGCGCCGGGGTCGATCGGCTGATGCAGGCGGTGGTCGATGCTTATCAGGTCTGGAACACGCGCGTGCCGACCAGCGCGCTCAACCGCTGGCTCTCCGACACCGTCGCCGCGCATCCGCCGCCGGCGGTCTCGGGGCGGCGCATCCGGCTCGACTACATCACTCAGCCCAAGGGCCGGCCGCCGAGCTTCGTGCTGTTCCTGAGCCGGGCCGATGCGGTGCCCGATGCTTACCGGCGCTACCTCGTCAACAGTCTGCGCGAAAGCTTCAACCTGCCGGGCACGCCCATCCGCCTGACCTTGCGCGAGAAGAAGAATCCGTATTCCAAACGGAAGTAGCGGCCACACTTGTCCCGGCCTTGAGCCGGGACCGTACCAAACTCAGAGCTTGTAACGGTCCCGGCTCAAGGCCGGGACAAGCGGGAGTGAGAGCGCGTCATCGTATGACTGACATCAACCCCGCACCGGCGCAGCGCACGCCCGCCTTCGTGTTCATCTTCATCACCGTGCTGCTCGATATGCTGGCGCTCGGCATGATCATCCCGGTCCTGCCGAAGCTGGTGGTCGATTTCCTCGGCGGCGATACCGCACGCGCGGCGCAGATCTTCGGCGTGTTCGGCACCGCCTGGGCGCTGATGCAGTTCGTGTTCTCGCCGGTGCAGGGTGCGCTGTCGGATCGCTTCGGCCGCCGGCCTCTGATCCTGATGTCGAATTTCGGGCTCGGCCTCGACTATATCGTGATGGCGCTAGCGCCCTCGCTCACCTGGCTGTTCGTGGGTCGGGTGATCTCCGGCATCACGGCCGCCAGCATATCGACCGCCTATGCGTATATCGCGGACGTCACGCCCGCCGACAAGCGTGCCGCGCGCTTCGGCCTGCTCGGCGTCGCCTTCGGGGCGGGCTTCGTGTTCGGCCCGGCGCTCGGCGGGCTTGCGGGCAACGTCTCGCCCCGGCTGCCGTTCTGGATCGCCGCGGCCTTGAGCCTCGCCAATGCGCTCTACGGATTCCTGGTGCTGCCGGAATCGCTGCCGCCGGAGCGGCGAGCGGGCTTGGTGTGGCGGCGCGCCAACCCGTTCGGCGCGCTCGCTCTGCTGGCCTCGCAGCCGCAACTGGGCGGGCTCGCGACCGTCAGCTTTCTCGGCAATCTCGCCCATGCCAGCCTGCCGAGCATCAGCGTCCTCTACATGCAATATCGCTACGGCTTCGACGAGCGCACGGTCGGATTGACGCTGGCCGGCGTCGGTCTCTGCTCCATGATCGTGCAAGGCGGCCTCATCGGCCGCACCGTGCGGCGTTTCGGCGAGCGCACGACCTTGATCATGGGTCTTGGCTTCGGCGTCGCCGGTTTCGCACTGTTCGGGCTCGCCCCGACCGGCCTCGTCTTCTGGTCGGGCATTCCGCTGATGGCGCTGTGGGGATTTGCCGACCCATCCGCGCTCGGGCTGATGAGCCGTCGCGTGAGCGCGAGCGAGCAGGGGCGATTGCAGGGCGCCAACAGCAGCCTCTCGGGCGTCGCCAACATGCTCGGGCCCGGCCTGTTCACCCAAGTCTTCGCCGTCTTCATCGGCGCCGGCGCACCCTGGCAGCTGCCGGGAGCGCCTTATCTGCTGGCCGCCGGCCTGCTCCTGATCGCCGCCGTGGTGGCGCTGCCCACCACTTCGCGGGCCTGAAGGCGGCGCAATTCTCTCCTTCACATATGAAGCGCGTCGAGCTCGGGCAGCAGCACGACGCTTTCCTGCTCATTGGGGTCGGTACGCGCGACAACGGCGACGCAGGGGTCGGTCTGGCTCATGTTGTACGGCAGGTGCGGTACATTGGCGGGGATGTACATGAAGTCGCCGTTACGGGCGACGAGATGGTGCTCGAGCCGCTCGCCATAATACATCCCGCCTTCGCCGCTGAGCACGTAGAGCGCCGTCTCATGCGCTTCGTGCTTATGCGCTTTCGCCCGCCCACCCGGCGGAATGGTGAGCAACTGCATGTGAATGCCCGATGCGCCCACGCTCCCCGCGGAGACCGCGGGCGCGTAGGAAAAGCCTTGCTTGCCGATGAACGGCGCGCCGCTGCGCAACACCGCACAAACAGGGCGCCCCACAAATTCCGCGCTTTGCTCCGCCATGGTCGGTCTCCGTTGCAACGCGCGTTATTGTAGGGTCGCGCGCGGCATTTTGACAATCATCCGGCCACCCGGTCGGCTTTGCGGACCACGGGCGGTTTCGTGCCCTTATTCCGCGATCTCGTGCGCGCGGGGGCGGTCGCGGTCGCGCCCCACGCTTGATCCTTGTTAATTGCAGGAAAAAAACAAGCAGCCATGTGTTGGACTGCCCCCCTTGGCTGAGGCACGAGACCCGCGAAAGCTTGAGCTCTCGGCCGCACGCACGCCGCTTGCCTTTGGATCTGGTTCTCTTCTCGTGAGAACCGTGCCTTGTTCGTTCTTGTGTCTCACCTTTGGGGTTCACTCCTTGGTGAGGTGGCTCCAGGACGGCGTTTTGGAAATTCGAATCAGATCGCGAGGCTCTGTAGGGTGGGCAAAGGCGGCCCGGGAGCTTCGATCCATCCACGGCGCGGTTTCCGCCGTGCCCACGCGCAATGCCGAAGGAATTGCGAACTCGTCCGCGTGGGCACGGCGGAACGCGCGTTGTGCCACGCGGCAGACCATTGGCCGCCTTTGCCCACCCTACACCGGTCGGTTTCATGAAAAAGCCGACCGTGGGCAGGCCCGGGGTCGGCGCGCAATTCGTCAGTTTCAATTTCACGAATGCGCTGATTCGATGTGCGACGTCAAGGGTGTTGAGGGCCCAGATGGGGGATTGTTCGCCCATGATCGGCTGGAGCCACTCGGCTCCTTCGCAATGTTGGAGATTATACACATTGCGGTTTTTGTTTCGCTCATGGAAAGTTTCCTGACTAAAGAGCTTGGCCAATGCGATGCAGGATATCAATCGCTTCTTCTCGCGTTTTTGCCTTTTCGATGAGTAGGCCGTCGCGGCGCGCGCCAACGCATCGCCGTCAGTCGGCAGGGCTTTCATCCTCCGGCCGCCGCCACGTAAAGATGACGAAGCGGTCGTTCCTTCTCGCTTGCCCGCCGGCGATCTTGGCGCGGATGCGGGCTTGGACCATGTCCTTGGTCTCGTTCTGCTCCCACCAGAAGAAGTGCATTCGAGGCTTGGGGGCGCGCGCCTTGGCCACGCGGTCGGCCTTGCGGATCGCGGACGGTTTCATGGCCTTGTTCCGCGATCGTGCGCGCGGGGAGAGGGGCGGTCGAGGTGACACTCCAAACGCTTGATCCTTGTTAATTACAGGAAAAAAACAAGCAGCCAGGTGTTGGACTGCCCCCCTTGGCCGAGGCACGAAACCAGCGAAAGCTTGAACTCTCGGCCGCACGCAAGCTCCTTACGTTTCGACTTGGCTCTCCCCTCGCGAGAACTGTCCGTTGTTTTTGTGTCTCACTTTTGGGGTTCACTCCTTGGTGAGGCGGTTCTAGGACGGCGAGATCATATCGCGAGGCTCTGTAGGGTGGGCAAAGGCGGCCCCGGAGCTTCAATTCATCCACGGCGCGGTTTCCGCCGTGCCCACGCGCAATGGCGAAGAGATTGCGAACTCGTCCGCGTGGGCACGGCGGAGCGCACGTCGTGCCACGCGCCAGACTATCGGCCGCCTTTGCCCACCCTACAGCAATCGGTTTCATGGTTGGGCGTCAGCGTGATGCGGAGAGGGTGCTCCCGGATTGCGGCGCTGCGCGCCTCCATCCGGGCTACAGGTTCTCTCGTGGGTCCATTGAAATACCTAATTATAGATGTCGGGAGGATCTTTTGGCTCGCTCGGCGTGATTTGTCGGGGTTGAGCGGCGGATTGGGCGTAGGTCTGTTCCAGCTTGGCGATCCGTTGCTCGAAAATCGTTGCTTCGAGCATGCGGGCGAAGCCGTCGACGAGCTTGAACAGCGCGGCTGCTTCCGCCGGCGTGAGCTCGCCCGCACCCACCGCGGCCGTGATGGCGGCCAGCGCCGAGGCCGCGTCGGCCGCGTTTTCGAGCGGCGGAAGCCTGAAATCGATGGTGCGATGCCGGCTGGGCGGCGCCAACCGGTCGAGGCACATCCGCAATGCCCTCATGTCGCCGGCCTTGGCGCGCTCGATCACCGCCCGCGTCAGCGACTGCGCCTCGCCCTGCAGCAGCATGTCGGCCATGATGGTCGCCTTGTTGCGGGGGCCGCGCGGCCGGCCGCTCGGATTTCCGCTCCGTCCTTTTTGAAAGGGCATCTGCTCGCTCCTTGTTTGCTCTGCCGGATATGAAAAAACCCGGCGCGGTTTCCCGGCCGGGGGCTCAACCGACTGGCGCATGAAAAAACCGATCGCGGGCAGGCCCGGGGATCGGCGCGCA
The DNA here is from genome assembly GCA_963725185.1 of uncultured Alphaproteobacteria bacterium. Lineage (GTDB taxonomy): Bacteria > Pseudomonadota > Alphaproteobacteria > Rhizobiales > Xanthobacteraceae > VAZQ01. The sequence continues at coordinate 749,281 of CAVRXO010000003.1, read as the reverse complement.
ATTCGTCAGTTTCAATTTCACGGATAGTCTGAGTCGCGGAGCGGCGTCAAGGTTGTTCTTCATGTCGCAAACCGAAACTTGACGCGCTTGGCGCGGTCCGCGACGCGCGCAGCCCGGCCCGAAATGTCCGCCGTCCGAGGCACAGCGGAAAACATATGCTCATTTTGAATATTTCGGGGCGTGACCCATCTCGGACATCGTTATGCATCTGGACACCCAGCCGCTTGGACTTCCCAGCAAACCGGCTTGGCTCGGGTTGCCCGGCGACAATCGTCGGCACGACGCGCGAAGCCGCGAAGTGAACTGCGGCGATTGCGACAGTATTTTCATGCCGTAGCGGCGCAACCGCAGAGCCCCGTTCACCCCGGTGCCCAAATACCTGGTGCTAGCGAAATGTCGCTTATTGAAAAAATAATTTGCGGTGCGCTGGGAACACGGAAAGCTGAGGGGCGTTCCGCCCGCGGAGGCCATGTGAGGTTCCGGTGCGGGCCCACTCCGACATTTTTTGTCTCGCGAAATGTCGGTGGCCATACGCGACAACCTCGCGGCTTTGAAGAAAGCGGGCCGAACGTCGCAAAGACGCGGTCGCGGCCAAGCCGACGGCTGGTTACGACGCCAAGTGGCGCCAGTTCGTCATCGACGCGCGCTTTTTCACCAAGCGTGTGGACGGAGGCGGCTAGACCCGAGAATTTGTCCCGGGTGGCCTAACAGAGGAGCCAAGCAGATGAACATCGTTAAAACGAAGGACGGAGTGGAAATCTTTTATAAGGATTGGGGGAAAGGTCAGCCCATCGTGTTCAGCCACGGCTGGCCGCTGTCATCCGACGACTGGGATGGGCAGATGCTGTTCTTTCTCAAGCAAGGCTATCGCGTCGTCGCGCACGATCGCCGTGGACACGGTCGCTCTTCGCAAGTGAGCGAGGGGCACGACATGGACCACTATGCCGACGACCTCGCAACCCTAACGGCTCATCTTGATCTAAAAAATGCCATCCACGTCGGCCATTCCACCGGCGGGGGCGAGGTGGTGCATTATATCGCGCGGCACGGGGAAAGCCGCGTGGCCATGGCCGCGATAATGTCGGCAGTGCCGCCGCTGATGCTGAAAACGGCGAGCAATCCGGGCGGCTTGCCGAAAGACGTGTTTGATGGATGGCAGGCACAGCTCGCGGCCAATCGCTCGGTGTTCTATCGCGCGCTGCCGGAAGGGCCGTTCTACGGCTTCAATCGGCCGGGCGCCAAAGCGTCCGAAGCGATCATCGCCAATTGGTGGCGACAGGGCATGATGGGCGGCGCAAAGGCGCATTACGACGGCATCGTCGCCTTCTCGCAGACCGATTTCACCGAGGATCTCAAGAAGATCACCGTGCCGGTGCTCGTTATGCACGGCGATGACGATCAGATCGTACCCTATGCGGATTCCGCGCCGTTGACGGCAAAGCTTCTCAAGAGCGGCACGCTGAAGACCTATAAGGGCTTCCCGCACGGCATGCCGACCACGCAGGCGGATACGATCAATGCCGACCTGCTGGCGTTTCTGAAAGCGAAAGCGGCGTCCCGCGCTGCCGCATAAGGACGTCCAGACCGCCGATAGGGCGCGCACGCTGGCCTGCGACGCTGCATCCGGACCCGGTGCAGCGCGCGGAAGACGCGCGTAGACGCGCTCATGAGCCGGGACCGTACCAGACTCCGAGTGTGCGTAACGGTCCATCACATTGAAGAAGCGAGGGCTCAGCCCCGCGGCCAAGCTATTCGCGAGCTGTGTGAGGGAAGTTATCCGGCCACTTGCAACCAGGTAGATCCAGCCACCCCATACCGCCGAGGTGCGTCGCGGCAGTGGCAGGCGACGTCTCCTAATGGCCCCATTTTGTCAGTTCGCCGCAGCGCAGCGACATGGCCGCTGTCAGCGGAACACCGGACGGTCGTCGGGCATTGCGGGCACCGCCGCGTATGACCCAAACCGGTCATGACGATGCGTCTGGATGTTTTTTAGAACGACACTTTCAGCCGCGGGCGGGGGGCTTGACCTTCCGCTTGCTAGCTGAGAGCCATCTCGAACGCCACATCGGAAAAATTCAAACTCAGGGTCACCAATGTCATGATGACGGCAACAAAGAAGAAACCCAGACCGACGATCAACACATGTTTCACGTTCGCCGCACTCCCCTGGCCGGAAAATGTGTTCAAGGCTTCCTCCTCTGCGCCCGTGCTGCCCAATAGGTCTTAAAAGCCGAAGTTTACAAATCAGCCCTTGAGAGATCCTTAAAGTTCTCCAAAATCTCGGTTAACATTTATTAATGCGCTGAGTTGCTCCGAGAAGTTGTTCCGTCTGATAAAATTGGATGCGATTCCGCGCTGGGTGCTTGACGCGACAACGCGCGGCCGAAGAGCCTAAGCGCTGCTGCGCGACCAGCCCATCAGTCTGTATTTTCCGAACGATCTGACATCTGACATCTGACAGGCGGAGAGTGCGTCCCAGCGTTTCGATGACCTGGCTAATACAGCGGTATGTTCGATACCCAACACGTCGGACGCGGACTCGACGATCAATATTCGGACACAACCGCCGCGGCAGTTCACGCATTCTTAACCCTCTTGTAACTGTGAGGCCTTAAATTGCTGCGTAGTTTTCCTGAGGGAGGCCGCCGTCCCTCGACGATTGATGCCATGCCGTGACTGGGAACCCCGAGCATTAGTTGGAGACGAGCGATGCGTCGTTTTTCCTCTTCGGTGCAATTGCTTCTGACTGCCTTATTCGGTCTCATGGCAACCGGTCTGGTCGGGGTTTGTGGCATGTCGATGAGCTCGGCCTGGCAGCAACAGGCGACAGCGCAGCGCAGGATGGAAGTTGGCAGCATCACGCGATATTTGTTCCTGGCCATGCAGAACATGCGGATCGAGCGCGGCACCGTCAGTGCGGCCCTTATTGAAAACGAGCCCGTTGATGCTGCCACCCGGCAAGATATTCAGAACCTCCGAGCAAGATCTAGGCCGGCTTTGGCCGAGGCATTGGATATGCTGATGCTTCTCGATCTCGACGACCGTGATCGCTGGATTGCAGAGCTTCGATCAAAGAGCGCTTCCGTCGAGACCATGCGCGCCGACGCCGACGAGTTTCTCCGCAAACGCGGTCTTGGAACCAACGCAGAATTCAATGACAAATGGGTGACTGCGGTCGGCACGCTCGTGGAAAGGATGGATGCGCTTTTGAGCCGTCTTTCGTCCGGAGTACGGCTCAATGACCCGTTCTTCGATCAAATGCTGACGGTGAAGGACCTTGCTTGGAATGTTCGCTCCGATGCGGGTGCGGAACGCTTGATGATCGGAGATGCGCTCGCGGGTGGAGGGAGGGTGTCCGATGATTGGCAGCGAAGGATAACAGGGCTCCAGCAACGCGTGAGCGTCATGTGGGCAGTGTTGCTCAACTTCGTTGATGACCCACGAACGCCGCAAGCCCTTCGGAATTCGATCGCGGAAGCAAAGGAAACGTATTTCAACCGGTACATTCGGGATCGCGATGAAGTCTATAAGTCGCTGATCGCCGGCGACCGTCCGCGAACCACGAGCCGGACCTGGATACAAGAGTCAAATCCGGCGCTCGAGAGCCTCATAGGTGTGGCCAATACTGCTGTTGACCTGGCGCAGGGTGCTGCGGAAAGAATGTCGGCCGACGCACGGCGACATTTCTGGTACCAAAGTCTACTGGTCCTCGCCGCCGGTCTGATTGGCTTTTTAGGGCTGTTCAAAATCCGCCGAAACGTGATCGGGCCAATCGTCACTCTTACCGTCGCCATGCGGCAGCTGGCGGCTGGCAATACCGACACCGAGATCCCGAACACGAAGCGGGGGGACGAGCTTGGGGCCATGGCCAGAGCGGTCGAGATTTTCAAGGAGGCCGCGATCGACAATGCCCGCCTCCGTATCCAGCAAGATCAGATGACCGCTCAGACCAACGCCGCGAGACAGGCAGCTGCCGCGCAGTTGACCAAGGCATTCGATGCCAAGGTTGGAAAGCTAGTGCAATCGCTCAAGACTTCTGTGGGAGACATGGAAGAGACTGCACGGTCGATGTCGCAAACGGCGGAAGAAGCTGGCCAGGTGTCCAAGCTAGCAACAACCTTCGCGGAGCAGACATCGAATAATGTTCGTGAAATGGCTGCCGCCACCGATAAGTTCACCGCCTCCGCGCGCGAGATCGGCTCCCGCGTGTCGTCTTCCGTCAGTCTCGTCGGGAAAGCGGTGGATGACACGAGGCGCACTGATAACGCCGTGAGCATTTTGTCCCAACGATCCGAGCGGATCGAGCAAATAGTAAAGCTGATCTCGGATATTGCGGCGCAAACCAACCTTTTGGCGTTGAATGCGACCATCGAAGCGGCGCGGGCCGGTCAGGCAGGAAGAGGATTCGGTGTGGTGGCATCGGAGGTGAAGACTCTGGCCGCTCAAACCGCCAGGGCCACGGAAGAGATCGCAGCTCACGTGGCACAGTCTCAGGAGGCAACGAGGGATGTCGTCGGAGCGATCAAGGGCGTCGGAAGCACGATCGAGCAACTGCATCTAATTGCGTCTGCTATCGCGGCGGCGGTCGAGGAACAACACGCGGTCGCCCAGGAGATCGCAAGATCGGTGGCGGAGGCCGCGAGTGCCACGCAGGAGGTCACGATCAATATTTCCCATGTGCGCCAAGCAGCAGATCACACCGGTTCAACGTCGACCAAAGTATTGGCAGCAGCAACCGCCTTATCTCAGAATTCCTCGGAGCTCAGCCGAGAGGTCGAACTGTTCCTCGCAAGCGTGGCAGTATCCTAATACTGCCTGCCGACGTATTCTGTACGCCGTACCGTGCTTATCCATCTTCGGCAATGTGCGCCGCCGAAATACAACCCCAACCCGCTCCCGCCGACGTCGGATTTATCCGACTTCGGTCATGTTTGGTGGCGAAGTCGGGCAAGCCCGACTTCGCGTGGGGAGAGGGAGCGCGCTGAATTCGTGGCACGGCTTGCATGCATTTCATCGGGAGCAGCGCTAGGCCCTGCGCTTGGTGCCGAAGATCAACTCCGGCTTGGACGCGGTGCCGACCGGATGGCCCAGGATCTTCAGCACCTGCAATTCCTCCGCGTAGACGATGCCCTGGTTGCGTTTCGGAAACAGTCCGACTTTCAGGCCGTCCTTCTCGCGTCCGGCGCCGGCGCTGCGGTTTATCTCCGCCCATACCGGGAACAGCCGCACATATTTCAGATTGCTGCCGGGCGCGTTCGCCCAACTCCTGGGAAAGACGTGGTCGATATCGACCTTGTCGCCCCATTGACTGGCTGCTTCCACAAAGCCGGCGGCGGCGGCAGCGTTCCATACCGCACGATAGTCCCTGAGCTTTGGCGAAGCCCATACGCTGCACGGGTCACTCTGATCCCTGGTGACCAGCACCAAGGCCTCCGAGTTGGTGCGAAGGACCCACGGATGGCCAATCTTCATAAGAGCCTCAAGGCTCTCACCCGCGACTGGAATGTTTCCGGGAAGAATCATGGATGCCCCTGCGCTGATGCCGCTGCGCTTCGATTGCCGGCAGGTCCTCGACCGGTGGAGTAAAATAGATGCCGTTCAAGCCGCCGTTGGTCGCATCAGGCCGCGGTCCGGTTCATTTTGGTCTTGCACCCTCGGGAGGAAACACCATGCCTGCAAAAGTCATGAAGCAAGTCGCGCTGCTGCTGGTCGCGTGCACCGGCCCGGCGCGGGCGGCGCATCCGGAAACCTTGCTCGAGCACAGCGCCGAGACCCGCATGCAGATCGATTTCGTGGTCGCGGAAGCGGCGCTCAAGAGCTTCCTGCCGGCAGGCTGGGAAACCGATGTGGCGACCTCAGGCGGGGCCAAGGACTGCAATCTGCGCATGATCTTCGTCGACCGCAGCGACATTACCGGACCCGACGGCGCTCCCAAGGGCACCAGCCAATTGGTCTATCTCGAGGTGCCGGTGAAGAAGACCGGCGGCGACCTGGCGGGCCGCATGGTGATCGGCGGCCTGACCGCGGATGCCAAGGACGCGCCCGGTCCGTTCGGAGTCTACAAGCCGGCTGTCAGCCATCGCATGGCGCGGTCCACGGCCGCCGCCGCCGGGCAGCCGGTCCAGACGACGGAGGACTGGGAGTTCGCCGGGGCCAACGGCGAGCGCATGGAGCTGCATCTGAAATACGAACGGCGCGTTGCCCGCAGGGGCGTCGGCGAGCTCAAGCTCTTCTCCGGCACCGATCCGAGCATCTATCAGATCGTCAAGCTCGCCCAGGGCCTCGATCCCATGCGCAATGCCACGGTGCCGAGCCGGGATACGGTCAGCGAATTCCAGTACAAGGGTACCGGCGGGATCCTGGGCAGTTTGTTTGACGGCAGCGAGCGGGTGGTCAGCATCAACTCGATCCACTGGAACGACCGGGCGATCTATCTGCCGTGAGCGCTAATGCGCGTCATTTTTGCGGGTGGTTGAAATAGCGCAGGTCCGGCGGCTCCTGGTCTTTCCGGGCCGGCATCAGGAAGCCGTTGCCTTCGCTGCTGATGTAGTAGTTCTCCTTGCCGATCACGATGTGATGGTTGTTCTCGTTGCAATTGTCCTCGAACCACACGACGTTGCGATCGCGGCGATAGCGCTTGTCCACCGTCCAGGGATGCGTGAAGGCGTTGTCGATGATGGTGATGACGTTGTGCATGAGGTCGCCGTTCGATGGGTCGAGCGAGATCCTCTCTTTGACCACGGTCTGGTTGTCGTCGGCCAGCGGGATGCCGGTGGATTCGACCGTGCGCGGTCCCTTGAAGTTGCGGGTCTCTATCTCGAGGGTGTCGAAGCGGCCGCTGCCGTCGCTGGCGGACCATTTTCCGATCGAATAGCCGGCCAGGCTCGGCTCTTCATTCTTGGGGAAGTCGCGGCCGTCGGTGTAGATGCGGCGCGGCATGAAGGCCTCGAAGTTGATGTAGGTGATCGCGGGCAGGATGACGAACTCGATCGGCTCGATTGCGGCCATCATCCGCGGCATGCCGTTGGTCATGCAGGTGAAGCGGTTGTCGAGGCCCTGGCCGCCGTTGCGCTGGTCGGCGAGGCTCGCCTCGAGCTTCTTCTGGTATTCGGGAGTGAGCGGCGCCTGCTGGGGGAGGCCCGGGCGCTTGTCCTGGTCCCACTGGATTCCGACCCCGCGCGGCCGCAGCCATTGGCCGCCCCAATCGGGAAATTTGCTTTGGCTCTGCCCCATGGCGCCCGTCGTGGGGATCGCCAGCGCGCCGATGAGCGCGATGGCGGCGACCGAGATCCTGCTACGCATGATAACCTCCCTCGAATCTTTTCTGAGGCGATTGGACGCGAGCATTCGCCGTTCGCGCCGGCATGCATGATTCATCCCGGGCAGCCGCGTCATTCAGTCGAGAACTTTAGAAATCCGGCACTTTGGCCTGCGGTACCGGCAAGGCGGTCGAGCCCGGAAGGGCGGAGTCCGGATTGTCGGCGCAGATCATCTCCGTCATCGGGCCTTCCGGAGCGCTTGCCAGCTGGACCAGGCGTTCGATGGGCATCTTGCGCACCGCGGCCTCGTACTGCCGGAAGTGCTGGATGGCGTCCCAGGGCATCGTGAACGCAGCCGGATCCTCGACGTGAACGTTCGCCTCCAGCACCTTGCCGTCCTCGATCAGATGGAAGCGCTCGATCACATGCAGCTGCTTGGTGTGCGGCGTGGCGAATCCGTCCACCCAGGTCCTGTCGTCGAGCCCGATCGTATCGACAACGAGCGTATCGCCTTCGTAGTGGCCGATGGATTCGCCATACCAGGACGACTTCACGTCCGGAGTATGCTTGTCGGTCAGGTGGATGTGGCGAACCTCGACCTTGCTGGCCAGGATCATCACCACTTCGTTGGGCGCCTGGATGATGTACATCGCCTGGGTCATCGGCCTGAGCAGGAATCCGGGAACGCCGACCGGCCAGCAGCTCGCGTGCGGGGCGTAGACCTCCTTGCCGGCGAGGACGAGCTCGTTGCGCTCGCGCACCTTCTCCCTGGCCCAGGGCTGCAGGATCGGATTGTTGAGATCGGCCAGCTGAGCCGTCGGCTGCTTTCCGGTCACCCGGAACTCGTCGTTCGAGACGTAGGGGTGTGCGCGATCCTGCTGCACCGGGCCGGCACCGCTCGGCGGCGGGATGAAGATGCGGTTGTAGGAGTACCAGCCGATACTTGCATCGGGCGCGAAATTGGGCGGCGTGCCCTGAGCCATCGCCGAAAGGCACAAGCTCCCGGTCAGGCAAGCCGCGCCGGCGAGAATGCCCGTGAAATATCCAACGTGTCCAGACATCGCATCCTCCTCGGTGACAAAGGCCCGCGATACTCAGAAACCATATGAAAGTGTGCCGTTCCTGATGCTTGTTTTTACCACCGCCCGATCCACACTTGTTCCGGCCTTTAGCCGGGACCATACGCGATTCTGAGTTTGTAACGGTCCCGGCTCAAGGCCGGGACAAGTGTGAAACGCTAGCACATCAAAGCGATCAGAAGTCCGGGGTGTGCGCCTCCGGCATCGGCATGGCAGGCACGCCCCCGAAACGCAGCGAGTCCGGATTCTCAGCGCAGATATGCTCCGTCAACGGCCCTTCCGGCTCGCTCGCCAACTGGGCGAGGCGCTCGACCGGAACCTTGCGCACGGCCGCCTCATATTGCCGGAACCGCTGGATGGCGTTCCAGGGCGTGGTGAAGGTGCCGGGGTCCTCGACGTGGATGTCGGCTTGCAGCACGTTGCCGTCCTCGATCAAGTGGTAGCGCTCGATCACGTGCAGCTGCTTGGTGTGCGGCGTGCCGAAGCCGTCAATATGCGTCCGGTCGTCGATCCCGATCGTGTCGACGACGAGCGTATCGCCTTCGTAGCGGCCGATGGATTCGCCATACCAGGATGGCTGAACATTGTCGGAATGCTTGTCGGCCATGTGGATGTGGCGAACGTCGCTGAAGCTGGTCAATATCATGACCACGTCCTTGGGCCCCTGAACGAAGAACATCGGCTGGGTCATGGGGGAGAGCAGGAAGGCGGTAACGCCCTTGGGCCAGCACCACGCGGTCGGGGAGGGAACGGGCTTTCCGGCGATCGCGAGCTCGTTGCGCTTGCGCACCACCTCCTTGGCCCAGGGCTGCAGGATGGGGCTGTTGAGATCGGCGACGCGCTGCGTCGGCTGCTTGCCGGTGACGCGGAAGTCGTCGTTCGAAACGTACGGACGGGTGGGATCCTGCATGACGGGTCCAGGACCGCTCGCCGGCGCGATGAACAAGCGGTTATAGGCGTACCACCCCACACCTGCATTGGGCGCGAAATTGGGTGGCGTGCCCTGAGCCATCGCCGGGAAGCTCAAGCTCCCGGTCAGGCAAACCGCGCCGGCCAGAATGGCCGTCAAGCTTCCTGCATGTCTGGACATCGGATCCTCCTCTGTGACCCAGGCAGCCAGTACCGAGGACCAGATTATACCAATTTCGGCACCAAGGAACGCGCGCCCGGCAAAAGAAAATGTCTTGCCTTGCCCTGCGGTTTCAGGGGCGTGAGAATTGGAGTAGCCTTGGTGTTCCCGAGAGGCCTCATGATCCTTCGCCGTAGGCAGCTTCTGCATCTGGCGGCCGGCGCCGCGGCGCTTCCTGCCATTTCGCGCATCGCCAGGGCGCAGACCTATCCGTCGCGACCGGTGCGCCTGATCGTCGGAGCGCCCGCGGGCGGTGGCACCGACATCGCGGCGCGTCTGGTCGGTCAGTGGCTGTCGGAGCGCCTTGGCCAGTCATTCGTTGTCGAGAACCGGCCGGGTGCCGGCACCAATATCGGCACCGAGGTAGTCGTGAACTCGCCGCCGGACGGCTATACGGTGCTGCTGGTCAGCACGGCGAACGCAACCAACGCGACGATTTACGACAACCTCAAATTCAACTTCATCCGCGACATCGCGCCGGTTGCGGGCATCGACCGTGGACCCCTGGTCATGGTCGTCAATCCATCCGTTCCGGCGCGGACGGTTCCCGACTTCGTCGCCTATGCGAAGGCCAACCCGGGCAAGCTCAGCATGGCTTCGTCGGGCGTCGGAGGCCTCAATCACGTATCCGGCGAGCTGTTCAAGATGCTGGCCGGGATCGACATGCTGCATGTGCCGTATCGCGGTGAAACGCCGGCGCTGACCGATCTGCTCGGTGGGCGGGCGGAGGTCACCTTCTCTCCGGTGCCGGCCTCGATCGAGTACATCAAGGCTCGCGCGCTGCGCGCGCTGGCCGTGACCACGCGGATGCGCTCCGAGCTGCTACCCGACACCCCGACCCTTGGCGAGTTCCTGCCGGGCTACGAGGCGAGCCAGTGGTATGGACTGGCCGCCCCCAAGGGCACGCCGGCCGCAACGGTCGCCAGGCTCAACCAGGAGATCAACGCCGCTCTCGCCGATCCCAAGATGAAGGCGCGGCTTGCCGACTTGGGCGCTGAGCCGATGTCGATGACTCCGGCCGAGTTCGGCAGGTTCATCGCGGAGGAGACCGAGAAGTGGGGCAAGGTGGTCAAGTTCGCGAACATCAAAGCGGACTGAGACGGCGGAGGATCAACCATGACACGAGCATCATGGACACGAGCATCACGGCCGCTGTTTTGGCCGCGAGAATTGGGCTAGCCTCCTGGCTTCATCCGGGAGGTGGATCATGCAGCTTCCACGCCGCCAATTTCTGCGTCTGGCCTCGGGCGCTGCCGCGCTGGGCGCTGCCGCGCTGGGGGCGGTCGCGCGCGCCGCTTGGGCGCAGACCTATCCGTCGCGGCCCGTGCGTTTGATGGTCGGCGATGCTGCCGGCGGAGCGCCGGACACCGTTGCGCGTTTGATGGGCCCGTGGCTGTCGGAACGACTTGGCCAATCGGTCGTGATCGAGGATCGGCCGGGTGCCGGGACGAGTATCGCCACCGAAGCAGTCGTGCGCGCACCGCCGGACGGCTACACCCTTCTGATGATCACTCCGTCGCAGGCGATCGGCGCGACGCTCTACGACAAGCTCACGTTCAATTTGATCCGCGACACGGTGCCTGTCGCCGGCATAGCTCGCGCGCCATTGGTCGTGGTGGTCAATCCGTCGTTTCCGGCCAAGACGCTTGCGGAATTCATCGCCTATGCCAAGGCCAATCCGGGCGCGATCAACATGGCGTCGCCCGGCATCGGAACGATACCGCATCTTGCCGGCGAGCTGTTCAAGATGATGTCCGGCGTCAACATGCTGCATGTGCCTTTTCGCGGCGGACCGGCTGCTCTGAGCGCCGTGCTTGGCGAACAGGTGCAAGTCTACTTCATCGCCACGTCCTCTTCGATTGCGCTCATCAAGGCCGGCAAGCTGCGTCCATTGGCGGTCACGACCGCGGCGCGCTGGGAGGAGCTGCCGGACGTGCCGACCGTGGGCGAGTTCGTGCCGGGATACGAGACAAGCCTCTGGTTCGGCTTCGTCGCTCCAAAGAACACGCCCGCCGAGATCATCGAACGGCTCAACAAGGAGATCGCCGTGGGCCTGGCCGATCCCAAGATAAGGTCGCGCCTCGCCGAGCAGGGCAATACGGTCCTCCCGCTTCCGCCTGCCGGCTTCGGCAAGCTCATTGCGGATGAAACCGAGAAGTGGGGCGAGGTGATCCGGACGGCCCACATCGAGGCAGAGTGAAGCCAATTGTCGCCGCACCGATATCTCGTGACGTCCCGTTGCGCGAATCCCGCCGGCGGGGCGGCTGCCTTCGTTCACCCGAGCAAACAAACCCGAGCATTATGGCCGCTGTTGGAGCCACGAGAGTTGGGATAGTCTTTCGGCTGCATCTGGGAGGCACGTCATGAAACTTCCGCGCCGCAAATTCCTGCAACTGGCAGCCGGGTCTGCCGCGCTGCCGGCCGTCTCGCGCATGGCGCGGGCGCAAGCCTATCCGACACGGCCTGTTCATGTCCTGGTCGGGGTTGCGGCCGGCGGACCCAACGACACCGTCGCACGCCTGCTCGGTCAATGGCTGTCGGAGCGGCTCGGCCAGCAATTCGTGATCGAGAACCGCACCGGTGCGGGCGGCAACATCGCAACCGAGGCGGTGGTGCGCTCGCCGGCCGACGGCTACACCTTGCTGCTGCTCACCTCCTCCAACGCGGTCAACGTCACGCTCTACGAGAAGTCCAATTTCAATTTCCTCACCGACATCGCACCGGTTGCGGCCATCATGCGGGTGCCCAACGTCATGGTGGTCAATCCGTCGGTTCCAGCCAAGACGGTTGCCGAGTTCATCGTCCATGCCAAGGCCAATCCGGGCAAGATCAACATGGCGACGGCCGGCATCGGGACCACGCCGCAGATGTCGGGAGAGCTGTTCAAGCAGATGGCCGGCGTCGACCTGGTTCCGGTGGCCTATCGCGGCGGCGCGCCGGCGCTGATCGACCTGATCGCCGGGCAGGTGCAGGTGATGTTCGAGCCCACCATATCGACAGTCCCGTATGTGCGGGCCGGCAAGCTGCGCGCGCTGGCGGTGACGAGCGCGACCCGCTCGGCGCTGCTGCCCGAGGTCCCGACCGTGGGCGAATCGGTGGCGGGATACGAAGTGAGCCAATGGTACGGCATCGGCGCCCCGCGCAGCACGCCGTCCGAGATCGTCGACCGGCTCAACAAGGAGATCAACGCGGCCCTCGCCGATCCCAAGCTGACGGCGCGGCTCGCCGAACTGGGGGGTATGCCGATCCCGATGACGATCGGCGAATTCACCAAGCTCATCTCAGATGAAACCGAGAAGTGGGCGAAGGTCATTCGGATAGCCAACATCAAGCCGGAGTGACGCGGGCAGATGGCGATCCGGATCGGGCGACGGAAATTCATTGCACGGCTGGGCGGCGCGGCGGCCGCATCCTCGCTGTGGCCGCTGGCGGCGCGCGCGCAAAAACCGCCCGTGCCGGTGATCGGCTGGCTCAGCACCGCCACGGCTGAGGTCCAGGCGGTTCGCGTCGCCGCCTTCCGGCAGGGCCTCGGGGAAATGGGCTATGCGGAAGGACAGAACGTGGCGTTCGAGTTCCGCTGGGCCGAGGAAAAGCGCGATCGCCTGCCGCAGCTCGCCGGCGATCTTGTCGCCGCGCACGCTGCCGTCATCATCGCGAGCGATGGCCCCGGCACCGCTCGCCCGGCATTGGCTGCAACCAAAACGATCCCGATCATCTATCAGACCGGCGGCGATCCGGTGAAGGATGGGCTCGTCGCCAGCATGAGCCGGCCGGGCGGCAATGTCACGGCGGTCACGCGCTTGGCCAAGAGCGTGGTGCCCAAGCGCCTGGCGCTGCTGCATGCGCTTGCTCCCTCGGCCAGCGAGATCGTTCTGCTGTTCAATCCGGCGACGGCCGACCCCGATCCGCCGTTGAGCGACATCGAGGCAGCGGCGGGTGCGCTCGGGCTCAAGCTGAAACCGTTTCCGGCAGGCTCCGAGCGCGATCTGGCCGCGGCGATCGAGGCCGTCGAGGCGATGCCGGGGGCGGCGCTCCTGATCGGCAATGATGCGTTCTTTCTCGGACGCAGGAAGGAGCTTGGGGAGCTTAGCCTGCGCCATTCGGTGCCGGCGGCATTCGAGCATCCCGAGTTTGCCGCCGCGGGCGGGCTTGTGGCCTATGGGGCAAGCCTCATGGATTCCTACCGGCTGGTCGGCCAGCATGCGGGCCGCATCCTCAACGGCGAGCCGGTGGCGGAGCTGCCGGTCGGCGAGCCGAGGAAATTCGAGCTGTTCGTCAACCTGGAAACCGCCAAGGCGCTGCGGCTGACCGTGCCGGCGGCAATTCTCGGGAGCGCGGATGAGCTGATCGAGTGAGGCGGCGCCAGGCCTACTCGATCAGCTGGTCCGCGCTTGCGCGCAGCGCCCGCGGCACGGTGAGGCCGAGCGCGTCGGCGGTCTTGAGGTTGACGACCAGCTCGAACTTGGCCGACTGCACGATCGGCAGCTCCGCCGGCTTGACGCCCTTGAGAATCCAGCCGGTCTCAACACCCGCCCGCCGAAAGGCGTCGGTCGCGCTGCTGGCGTAGCTGATCAAGCCACCGGCCGTGGCGATCTCGGAGGCCGCATAGATCGCCGGTATCCGATTGCGCGACGCCAGCGCAACCAGCTGATCGCGCAGGCTGTTGAACAAGGGACTCATGCCGACAACCAGGGCGCCGACCCGCTGTTGGACCAGGGAGGCGAAGGCGGCGTCGAGCTCGCCGGCATTGCGAGCGTTCGCCGCCACGAGCTGAAGCCTGGCGGTCCTGGCGGCTTCCTGCATGCCGCGCAACTGCTCGGCGGCATCGACCGAGCCGGGATCGACCAGCAGGCCGACGATGGCGGCGCCGGGAGCGATCTGGCGGATGAGCCCGAGCCGGGCGGGCGCGGGATCCGAGCCGAACCAGCTTAATCCCGTAACGTTGCCGCCGGGATGATCAAGACTGGCGACCAGTCCGTTGCGGACCGCGTCGCCGGCGCTGAGAAAGACGATCGGAATAGCGGTGGTCGCCGCCTTGGCGGCGAGCGTCGCGCGGTCCGAATAGGTCACGATGACGGCGACCTTGCGCGCAACGAGCGCGTCGGCGAGTGTTCGGCAATCGATCGGGTTGGCTCTCCGCCGAGCTCCAGTCGATCGTTACGTTCCGCCCCTTGCGATAGCCGACCTCCTGCAGGCCTTGGTTGAATGCCACGACCTGCTGCGCGATCGAGTTGGGCGATGCTTCGCTGAGAAACCCAACCGTGGGCAAGGCCGGCTGCTGTGCGCCCGCGATCGTCGGCCACGATGCCGCCGCGGCGATCAACATCGCGATGAATGGGCGTGGCTTCGTCATCGAAGAGTGCCTTCATCCAGATAGCGTCAGTACGCACCTGTGGGTGCGCACGTTGCCACGGTTAGGCTAATCAATCGTGTATTTGCTCGCCGCCTGCCGCCCGACTGCTTCAGACATGGTCGGGCAAGTTGAAGCGCGGACCGTGATGGCGATCCATGGTCAGGGCAGTCGCTTCTGCTTGCGGTATTCGACGAAGGGGTTGAGCACGCTCTCCGCGATATTTTCGGGGTTCCGCAGGCGCAAAACCGGCAGGTCGTAGACGGGCTCCAGGCTCTGGACCGGCGTTCCGGAGAGATCGAGCGACTGCAGCGCGGTGAGCGCGCGCAGCGGCTCGAGGCTGGTGACCCCGGTTTGCGCAAGGTCGAGCGACTCCAGCGCAGTGAGCGTGCGCAGCGGTTCGAGGTCGGTGACCTGCGTTCCCGACACGTCGAGGCGCTGCAGCGCCGCCAATCCGCGGAGCGGCTCGACACTGACGACCGCCGCTCCCGTCAGATCGAGCGACCGCAGCGATCGAAGCTCACGCAGCGGCTCCAGGCTGACGACCCGCGTTCCCGTCAGGTTGAGCGATGCCAGCGTGGTGAACCATTTGAGCGATTCAAGGCTGGTGACCTGCGTCAAGGACAGGTCGAGCGACTGCAAGGCGGTGAGCGCCTTGAGCTGATCGAGATTGGCAATCTGTGTCCCCGACAGGTCGAGCGAATGCAGCGCGGTAAGCCCCGCGAGCAGCTCAAGCCTACGGACTCTCGTCCCCGAGAGATTGAGCTTCTCGAGCCGGGTGAGCTCCTGGAGGTGCTCGAAGCTGGCAAGCTGCGCCCCCGACAGGTCGAGCGATCGCAGCGCGGGGAGCCGGGCGAGCGGCTCGAGGCTGGCGACCTGCGACAAGGAAAGATTGAGCGACTGCAGTGCGGCGAGCCCCCGCAGCGGCTCGAGATCGAGCGCCGGCATTTGCGCAAGCTCGAGCGATTGCAGGCCGGTGAGCGACTTGAGGTGCTCGAAGTCGGCGACTTTCGTTCCCGACACGTTGAGCGATAGCAGGCCGGCGAGTCCCTGGAGCGGTGCGATACTGGCGACGGAAGTGCCCGAGACGTCGAGTGAGCGCAACGCCGCGAGGCCGCGCAACGGCTCTAGGCTGGTGACCGCGGTTCCGGGCGCGCTGAGCGACTGCAGGGCGCTCAGTGCGCGCAGGGGCTTGAAGCTGGCGACCGCGGTTCCCGAAGCGTCGAGCGACTGCAGCGCGGTGAGGTGCCGCAGCGGCTCGAGGCTGGCGACCTCGGTTGCGGAGATGTCGAGCGACTGCAGCGCAGTGAGCCCCTTGAGCGGCTCGATGTCGACGATGTTCGTTCCGGAGAGGTCGAGCGACTGCAGCGCGGTGAGGTGCCGGAGCGGGCCGAGGCTGGCGACCTGCGTCTCCGACAGATCGAGAGCTCGAACATTGCCGAGACTCGCGAGCAGCGGGCCGGCCTTCGCCAGCCGCTCATCGTCCAATTGCTCGTTGGCGCGCGCCGCAATGCCATTCTTGTCCGATTGAACAAGAACCCCCAATTTGGCCAGCTCCGCCCTGATCCGATCCGGCTCGACACGCTTCTGCGCATCAACGCTCGCTCCGCCCCACAGCACAATCGCGAGCAATGCCAGAGCGCCGCAGGTCCCGGCGCGCTGCATCGCCCGGTCGCCACGCCGACCGAAGAAACACCCGATCGCACGGCCAGTGAAACCGTCGGGTCGTTCACGAATTCCAACTGCCGAATGTCGGTTCATGACGAGCTTCGCATGTGCTCTTGGCTCGGCAATCATGTGCTGCCGCGATTGTTCCAGCATGCCACATGAATAGAAATCATCCGGAGCCACTTTGAAGTCGCCCAGCTTGAGGCTATCCGACCCCATCGGATGTGTCACCCCGGAGCTCAAGCTTCCGCCGCGAGCGATCGCAGTTCCACGCCCGAAGGCGAGGACCGCCTTTGATCGATCCTTCGCCACTCGGCCGATGGCTGCAGCGGCTCGCAACCTTACGAACGGGCGCACTGCTTGTTGATTGCTTCAGTGATTGTGAGCGCGATCATCGCCGGGCCGACCCGCGAGCGCTCAGGCGACGCGGTGTCCCAGCATGAACTCGGCCGGGCCCAACGGCGGGCGAAACGCGATAACCGTAAAGAGCGCGTCCGGATCGTTTTCAGCGGCGAGGAGATGAATGGTCTTCACCCGGATGACCTCACCGGCCAGCCGGTACGGGCCCATCTTGGTCGGACAGCCCAACTCGCCCCACCGCACCTTTTCCGCAGTCATGATTCCGCCCCTGGTGGCCAAGCTTGTAGAATCATGGTGAGGCGATATGGTTAACCGCCCGTAAAAGGTCTCCGGGTACCGGCGGAGCCGTCCCTGCCGGGGTCCGCGACGGCAGCGCGCGCCGGGCGAAACCTTTACGGGTTAACAGTATTTCGCCGGCATAGTGGGAGCGGGCATGGCGGGTTGCGGGCAGCGTTGCGGCGCGACGATGGGCTAAAGCTCATCTCGATCCGCTTCGTCGGCCGGTAGGATCTTCATCGGTTCGTCCTGAACCAAGTTGCATGCGCTCCCGGAAACACCTTCATGCCCGCAGCCACCGAATCGCTCATCGCCGACCTCGAGCTGGCGCTCAAGGACAATTCCCTGGAGAGCCGGACCAAGACGCTTCGGCGGGTCACCGACCTCTTCCTCAACGATTCCGATCGGCTCAGCGACGACCAGATCAAGGTGTTCGACGATGTATTGTGCCTGCTGACCCGCAGGATCGAGCGCAGGGCGCTGGTCGAGCTCAGCAAGCGCCTCGCCCCGGTCGACAATTCGCCGATCGAGCTGATCCGGCGACTGGCATGGGATGAGTCGATCGAGGTCGCGGAGCCCGTGCTGGCGCAATCGCGGCGGCTTCCCACCGGCGATCTCATCGAGCTCGCCGCGACCAGAGGCCAAGCGCATCTGCTGGCAATCTCCGGGCGCTTCCTGCTCGAGGAATCCCTGACCGACGTGCTCCTGAGCCGCGGCGATGAAGAGGTCACGTTCAAGCTGGCGACCAATCCCGGCGCCCGCTTTTCGCAGACCGGCTACGGCATCCTGGTCAAGGACGCCGAAGGCCACGACCGGCTGGCCGAAACCGTGGCGCTGCGCTTCGACATGCCGCCGCGCCTGCTGCAAGAGCTGCTGCAACGGGCGACCGAGGCGGTGCGCTCGAGGATCCTGTCGCTCGCGCCGCCGGAGACGCGCGAGGAAATTCAGCGCGTGATCGTCGAGACCGCCAAGGCGGTCGGCAAGACGGCGGGTTGGCAGCGCGATTTCAGCGATGCGGAACGCCTCATCCTGGCCATGGAAAAGAGCGGAACGCTCGACGAGAGCGCGCTGCTGGAGTTCATCAACCAACACAAATATGAGGAAATGACGGTGGCGCTGGCGCGGCTTTGCTCGGCGTCGCTGAAAATGGTCGCTGCCCTGATAATGGGGATCCGCAACGACGCGCTGCTGGTTCCCTGCAAGGCGGCCGGCCTGAAATGGGAGACCGCGGAAGCCATCCTGCGCAACCGGCATTCGAACCACACGATCGCCGACCATATCATCGAGATTGCCCGCAACGACTATGATCGCCTGTCGGTGGCGGGGGCGCAGCGGACGCTGCGATTCATGCAGGTCCGCGAGGCCGCCAAATAGTGCACGGCGCTCACGCAGGCTCGGCCAAGCGGCGCCTAATCCGCCATCGGCTTGGCTGGCCGGCGGGTTACGCGGCATTGACCGCCGCGGATTATTGCCAAGCCGTGCGGCCGCCAACCCGCCCTACCGGTCCACCGCGTGGTTGCCCAATACTTAAGCGCGGCTTGGTAACAGCCAATTCACCTTCTTCGGAGAGATTGGACGCTCCAGGGCCGCAGCGGCCTCTGGCCGAAGGGGACGGGCATGCGTGCAGTAATGGTAGGCGGTTTGGGCGTGGGGGCACTCCTGGTCAGCTTCGCTGGCGTATTCTACTTGTGGGCACCGGCGAGCGGCCCCAGCGTCACCCCCAAAGCCACGGCCGCGCAGGCACAAGCACCGGCAACCGTGGCGGCCCAGACCGGCCCGCAAGCCGCCCACGCCGCCCACGTCGCTTCTGGTTCGCCAGCGGCCGACACCACCGGATCCATCGCGGCCGCGGCCACCGCTGCGGCGCCCGCGCGGCTGCCGGCTGCGGCCACGCCCTCATGCCAGGGCAATCCGGACGCGCTGGGCATTTCTCGCACCGTGGAGATCGACACCACCGACGGTCCGGGGTTCGGATTCGAGCATTTCAAGCAGTACGATTTCCTGCAGCCGGGCGAGGTGGTGCTGACCTTCGACGACGGCCCCTGGCCGCACAATACGCCCGCGGTCCTGGCGGCGCTTGCCGCCAATTGCACCAAGGCGGTGTTCTTCCCGATCGGCGAGCACTCGATGTGGTCGCCTGAGATCCTGCGCCAAGTGGCCGCCGCCGGTCACACCATCGGCAGCCACACCTGGTCGCACAAGGACCTCGCCAAGCTGTCCGAGCAGGATGGCAAGGACGAGATCGAAAAGGGCATCAGCGCGGTGCATTGGGCGCTGGGCGGTTCGGCCGCGCCGTTCTTCCGCTTCCCCGCGCTCAGCCATGCGCCCGCGATGGTGACCTATCTGGGCCAGCGCAACATCGCCATCTTCTCGGCCGACATGGACTCGCTCGATTACCGGATCCGCAAGCCCGACCAGGTGATCGCGTCGGTGCTTACCAAGCTGAAGAAAAACGGCAAAGGCATTGTCCTGATGCACGATTTCCAGAAGGCGACCGCCGAAGCCGCGCCCGAATTGCTGAGGCAGCTCAAAGCCAACGGCTACAAGGTCGTGTTCATGAAGGCGAAGGCGCCGCTGCAGACGATCGCATCCTACGACGAGATGATCGTTAAGAACGTGAAGCTGCCGACGCTCAGCGACCATCCGACCTCCAGCGTGGTGCGCACCATCGCCGATTGAGGCTCTTGTTCGTAGGTTGGGTTAGCGCGGCCCCTGAGCTTGCTGTTTTCACGAATGCCATGATCCGCGCGTAACCCGACATCAGCGCCGCCGTCGGGTTACGCGCCGGATCGAGGTTTGAGCGCAGCCGTGAGCCCGGTGGCCGGCGCTAACCCAACCTACGGACTCACCATCGCGGTAGTCGTAGAGCTGGCCTGTTTCCTGGAATTGCGGGAGGCACAATTCGAGAATCCTCTCGGCGACCGGCTCGGGGGTTTTCAGCTCCGCGGGATCCTCGCCCGGCATCGCGCCGGCGCGCATGCGGGTGCGGGTGGCGCCCGGGTTGAACAGATTGACGCGCACAGGGGTCGAGGCCGTCTCGGCGGCGTAGGTGCGTGCCAGCGTCTCCAGCGCCGCCTTGGAGATCGCATAGGGTCCCCAATAGGCACGCGGGTGGGCGGCGATGCCGGAAGTGATGAACACCACGCGCGCGGCCGTGGCGCGCCGCAACAGCGGATCCATCGCGCGGATGAGCTGCCAGTTGGCGGTGACGTTGACCGCCAGGACGTCGTCCCAGGCCTTGGGCTCCACATGGGTGAGCGGGGACAGCGGCCCCAGGATGCCGGCATTGCCGACCAGGACGTCGAGCCGCTGGTAGCGCTCGTGCAGCGCGGCCGCGAGGCGGACGATGCCGGGGGTATCCTTGAGATCAAGCGGCACCAGCGTGGCCGTGCCGCCGGCGGCGCCGATGGCGTCGTCGAGCTCCTCGAGCCCGCCGACGGTGCGCGCGAGCGCCACCACATGGGCGCCAGCGCGTGCCAACGCGAGCGCGGTGGCGCGGCCGATCCCGCGCGAAGCGCCGGTGACAAGCGCGATGCGATCGGCGAGGGGAGCGGGCATCAGGTTCAAAGGGTTGTTGCGGATCGTAGCCCGCATGGAGCGTATGCGTAATGCGGGAACGGCGATCCCGGATTACGCAAGTGCTTCATCCGGGCTACGGAGCAAAGCGATCAGCTCGCCTCGGCCAGGAGCGAGAGCTGCCGCGGCGCGGTGGCCTCGGCGGTGCGGTCGGTGAGCGGGGTGGGATAATCGCCGGTGAAGCAATGGTCGGTGAATTGCGGGCGCAGCGGATCGCGCCGCTCGTAGCCCATGGCGCGGTAGATGCCCTCGACCGACAGGAAGGCGAGCGAATCGGCGCCGATGAAGGCGCGCATGCCTTCGATGTCGTGGTTGGCGGCCAGGAGCTTGTCGCGCTCGGGCGTGTCGATGCCGTAATAGTCGGAATGGGTGATCGGCGGGCTGGCGATGCGCATGTGCACCTCGCGGGCGCCGGCCTCGCGCATCATCTGCACGATCTTGAGCGAGGTGGTGCCGCGCACCAGCAAATCGTCGATCAGCACGATGCGCTTGCCCGAGACCACGGCGCGGTTGGCCGAATGCTTCATGCGCACGCCGATCTCGCGGATCGACTGGGTCGGCTGGATGAAGGTGCGGCCCACATAGTGGTTGCGGATGATGCCCATCTCGAACGGCACGCCGGCGAGCTGGGCAAAGCCGATGGCGGCCGGGACGCCGGAATCGGGCACCGGCACCACCACGTCGGCGGCGGCCGGCGCCTCGCGCGCCAGCTCCGCCCCCATGGTGCGGCGGACCTCGTAGACCGAGCGGCCGCCGACGATCGAATCCGGCCGCGCGAAATAGATGTATTCGAAGATGCAGGGCCGCGCCGGCATCTGCGGGAACGGCTTGTGGGAATGGGTGCCCTCTTCGTCGAACACCACGATCTCGCCGTTCTCGACGTCGCGCACGTATTTGGCGCCGATGATGTCGAGCGCGCAGGTCTCCGAGGCCAAGATGGCGGCGCCGTCGAGACGCCCCATCACCAGCGGCCGGATGCCGAACGGATCGCGGGCGCCGACCAGCTTCTTGTTGGTGAGCGCGACCAGCGAATAGGCGCCTTCGATCGCGCGCAGCGCGTCGACGAAGCGGTCGACGAAACGGTTGCGGCGCGACTGCGCCACCAGATGCAGAATGACCTCGGTGTCGGTGGTCGACTGCATCATGGCGCCGTCGTGCACCAGCTGGCGGCGCAGCGTGAGGCCGTTGGTCAGGTTGCCGTTGTGGCCGACCGCGAAGCCGCCGGCATCGAGCTCGGCGAACAGCGGCTGCACGTTGCGCAGGATGGTCTCGCCGGTGGTCGAGTAGCGCACATGGCCGATGGCCGACATGCCGGGGAGCCGCTCGATCACCTCGCGCCGCGAGAAGGTGTCGCCGACGAGCCCGAGCCGGCGCTCGGAATGGAAGCGGCGGCCGTCGAAGGAGACGATGCCGGCGGCCTCCTGGCCGCGATGCTGCAGGGCGTGCAGCCCGAGCGCCGTGATGGCGGCGGCGTCGGGATGGCCGAAGACGCCGAACACGCCGCACTCCTCGCGCAGCCGGTCACCGTCCAGGTCGCAATCGTGGGGGCCGGCATCGGGCGGTTCGATCATCTGGCGCATCGGGTCTCCCGTTCGTATCGACGCGCCCGCAGGGTCAGATCGGCGCGCTAGAGGCATCAAGGCTGCCGCGTTGGCCGGGCGCCGCCGCATCCGGCGGCTCGGCGTCCTCGGGCAAGGGCTTCTTGAACCTTTTCAAGATGGTGCTTTCGGGGTCATCCGGCAACATCGACATCAGCCAATCCCCGGTGCTTTGCAGCACGATCTTGGACTTGGCGTTGGCGACCCAGGCCGGCTGCGTCTTGGTGGGGACGAGCCAGGCGAAGAACAGGAACGCCACCACCACGATGATGAGGCCGCGCGCCAGCCCGAACAGGAAGCCGAGCGTGCGGTCGAGCGCGCCGACCCGGCTGTCGAGCACCATGTCGGAAAACCGCACGGTGATGACCGAGACCACCAGGAGCGTGAGCAGGAAGGTGCCGGCCACCACCGCCGCGGTCGCGACGATGTCGTTGTTCACGTAGCTTTTGGCGTAGGGCAGGAGCTTGCTATAGGAGTAGAGGGTCGCCAGCGCCGCCAGCACCCACGCCGCGATCGAGAGGATTTCGCGCATGAAGCCGCGAATCATGGCGAGGACCGCGGAGATCAACATGACGCCGATCAGGATCACGTCGAGGAGCGTGATGGGCATGGCGAAGTCAGGTCCCTCTTAGGATCACGCGGGTAGCACTTGGTACCGGGGGATCGGGGCGTCGGATGATCGGGCCGGCCGATCTGCGCCAAGCCCGACCAGGATCCCGGAGCAATGCCAGAACGCGGACCTCCTGCTGCAATCTGCGACCCAACGGCTGCCCTGGACCCTGCTTTTGGGCTTTATTGTTCTCCCGCCAGCGAGCGGGAAGGGCGGCCGATCATTCGCCCGCTGTATAGCCGCCTTAAGCCGCGCCGTCACCCCTTGTGTTGCCCCGGCGCTCGAAACCTGTGCGATTCTCCTAACAATTCTCGTAGCGATTATTGGGGCTTGCGGGGCGCGCGGCGGCCGGCTGATGGCGGCCGTGGCGCTTGTCTTTGAGCCGAATCGCCACCGATTCACGATTTCGCTGCGATTGCCGCCGCAATGCACATGCCCGCGGTTGTCGCCACCGCGGCTTCCATGCGCGCGGGAGCCGCTCGGCGGCCGCCGAGGAGAGGCAGGTGCTCCCACCTCGGCCATCCGTTCTCTGTTCGCGACCGTCGATCCGCGCTCAACGCGACTGACCGTGCTGCGCCGCAGCCGTTGATAAACGAATCCGGCGTAGCTATGTGAGCGGTGGAAGCCAAAACCCTTTGCCGCACGCTTGTTGGCGCGATCGTGGTAGTTGGTTCAGGAGCGATGGAGGCCTGTCATGCCCGACAGTCGCACTGTTAGTCCGAAGGCCGAGACCGCGAGCAGAGCGCAAGCCACGATCAGTCAGATCATATTTGGGCTTGACGATCGCAACCTGACGCGGACGTTGCGCCTGCTAGAACCTGAGAGCGACAGCTCGGGTCCCTCGAAGGATCCGGGCGGATCGCGTTGCGCGACATGTGTCACGCGCGGCGAGTGACGTCGGCCCTTCGAGATTAAATCCCGCGACATCGATGCCTGCCAGCTGTAGCCGTGGGCAATGCTTCCTGCCTCCGCTGCGGAGCCAGGGCAATTGTCTATGGGGCGAGAGTGATTGCTGCGCGACGCAGCCGCAAGCTCCAACCCTCCCGCCCGTTGGCGGGGAGGGTGGCGACGCGTAGCGGCGCCAAGAACCGCCATATGCGATTGCCCACCCCATGGAGACAGGCGCGAGCGCGGCGACTTGGGCTCAGACCGGAATCCCGAAGACCTCTTTGAAGAACCTTGCGGCTGCGGCCTGCGATTCCGTGTTGGCGCGCTCCTCGGCGGGGTTCTTCGGCGTCGAGAAGCCGTGCTCGGTGCCGCTGTAGAGGTCGAGCTGCCAGTTGACCTTGGCGGCGCGCAGCTCCTTGACCAGCAGGTCGACTTCCGTGAGCGGCGCGACCGGGTCCTCGGCGCCGTGCAGGATCAGCACGCGGCCTTTGATGTTCTTGGCGGCCCCGGGGGTGAAATCGCGGAAGCTGCCGTGGATGGTGACGGTTCCCACGACCGGCGCGCCCATCTCGGCGAATTCGATGGCGACCGTCCCGCCGAAGCAATAGCCGAGCACGGCGATCTTGGAGGTGTCGACCTGCGGGTTCTGCCGCAGGATGTCGAAGCCCGCCTGGGTGCGCGCCCGCATCAGCGGGCGGTTGTTGTTGTAGAAGGTCGACTGCTCGATCTGCTCCTTGACGTCCTTGGGCTGATGGTCCTTGCCGAAGATGTCGAGGGCGAACACCACGTAGCCTTGCTTGGCCACCATCTCGGCATTCTGCAGCGTCAGCTCGCTCATTCCGTCGCGCCGGTACACCAGCAGCACGCCGGGGCGCTTGGCGGTCGAGGTGTCGTCATAGGCGAGATAGCCGCGCAGAGCAGTGTCGCCTTCCTTGTAGTCCACAAATTGGGTCTTGATGGCGGCTTGCGCGCGGCCTGCCTGCAGGCCGGTTGCGGCGGCGGCCGACAGGATGAGGGCATTGCGACGAGAGATGATCATGAATTCCTCCGTTGGATCCCAGGGGCGCCCGCGATCAGGCCGCGGGGCAGGGCGGCCACGAGGGCCGCCCCCACAGTCGACGGTCGTAGGGGCGCCCTTGTGGGCGCCCGCGATCCGTCGACGAGGCGCGGTCAGTTGGCCGCGCTGTGCTGCTTGGTGGACAGGTAGAAATAGCCGACCCGATTGTTGGGCGGCGAACCGTACCACATGTGCCCGTCCTTATCGAGGAAGAAGTCGCGCATGCCGTTGTCGGTATAGGGCATGGGATATTCCGTCACCTTGCCGCTGACGGGATCGAGCTGGCCGATCACATCGCGCGATTCCGAGGAGTACCAGAGCGAATGATCGAGCGCGATGCCGAGCGCGTAGGGATGCGACCTGGAATTGGGCAGCGGGAACTCCTTGAACGTCTCGCTCTTGGGATCGAAGCGGTCGATCTTGCCGTCCTCGAACACGCAGAACCAGACCATCCCGTCGGCATCGACCTGCACGCGCCGCGGCCGGTCGCGCGACGGCGGGATGTATTTGGTGACCTTGAGCGTGTTGGGATCGATCTTGTCGAGGAAGCCGGTCTTGGTCATCTCGGTGACCCAGACATTGTTCTGCGGATCGAGCGCGATGCCGTAGGCGGTCGGCACCTCCGGGATATGCGTGAAGGTCTCGTATCTTGGGGTCGAACACGGTGAGCCCGCCGGTCGACCAGATGCGTCCGTCCGGAGCGACGCGGATGGTGTGCTTGCGCCAGTCATCCTGATACTCGACGATCTTCTGGGTGGTGGGATCCCAGCGGGCGATCTTCTTGGCGCCCGCCTCGGTCATCCATACCGAGCCGTCGGGCGCCGGCACCGCCGAGTGGATGAGCGCCGGACCCATATTGGGGACCGGGAACTCCTTCATCTCGCCGGTCTGCGGATTGAGCCGCATGACCTTGTTGGCCTGCCCATATTCGGGGGTCCAGCGGAAGCCGTCCTTGTCGCCGTTCGAGGTCCACGGGAACCGGTTGGGACCCGGCATCTCGAAGTCCACATAGACGATCTTGAGCGCCTCGTCGGAGGGCTGGAACACCGTGTCCTTGTAGGACGGCAGGTCGGCCGGCGACTTGGCGAGCTTGGAATCCTCGCCGAAGACGTGGCTGAGATAATAGACGACGTCTTCGGCCTGCGCATCGTTGAAGCCGTTGCGCTCGCCGAGCGAGGAGCGCATGGCCTCGCGCATGAAGCTCACGCGGTCGCGCCAGCCGTCCTCGTCGCGCACCACGGCGCGCCATCTTGGACTGGAAGCCGTGGCAGCCCATGCAGTTCTCGAACAGGGTGTCCTTGCCCCTTTCGTTGGGCAGGAGCTGGAAGCCCTGGAGCTGCGAGATCTCGGTCCAGTGGATCGGGGCGGGCTGCAGCGCGAAGTCGTAGGAGGCGTTCTGGTCGGCGGTGAGGTTGATGCCGGTCTTGGGGTCGGTCTTGTAGCCGACCGCCCGCACCTGCAGCCGATATTCGCCGGCCGGCAGGTTCTCGGCGATAGAAACGGCCTTGATTGTCGGACAGCACGCTGACCGTCATCTTCAAGCCGGCATGGCGGGCCTGCACGAAGGCGCCGCGAAACGGCGCGCCGTCCGGTCCCTTCACGGTGCCCGAGATGGTCGCGGCATCCGCGAAAGGCGAGGCGAAGATCACAAATCCGAGTATTCCCAGGGTAGCTAATGACCGCATGGCGCTTCCTCGCATTGCTGGTGGAGCATGTTCTGCATGCTTCAAGTCGGCGGCGGCCGTTGTGAGCGACGGCCGCCGTTCGCGATTATCCGATGCGGCCATTCGGCTCCCGCCCGCCGCCCATGTCAATACGGGTGCAGGTTGGATTAGCGCGGCCGCTTCCGTTGGCGAATTCGCAAGACTTAAAGCTTTTGTGCAGAGCACACAGATCAGCAGGACTTAAAAGTTTTTGTGCAGGGCACACAGATCAAGGGAACTTCTCAAGGGAACTTCGCGCCCGAGGCGTCGCGCCTTAAGTAATTGCCGTAAAGCAATTGTCTTGCCGTCGTAAGCAGTCCATACATCATCTCAGCGCGGAGACGGACGGTTTGTTCGCGCGAATTTCTGGCGTATCCTAGTCGCTGCGGGCTCAGGGCGCGGGGCCGTGCAGGAAGCTGAGGCGGTAACGCTATGCTCTCCGCAACGACGAGCGCTGGCAGCTACCTCCTTGCAATGCGCCCAGATGAAAAATAAAGTATCCCTGTTCGACCCCTGTTTCCCTGTGTCACAATCAACTATAAATCCGTGGACCGGTATGAAACCCGCTAGGTGGGGCCTGATATGAAACTCGCTAAATGGCTTATCGGCATTTCTTGTGCCGTCGGTATCGTTTCGGCCAACTCCAAGGCCTTCTCCCAACCCGCGAACCAGGTCGCGCAGCATCCCGAATCGCAGTGGTCCACCATTCAGACTCTACTGCTTCGGTTGCCACAACGAGTACGTTGAAGCGCCGGTAACCTCTTTTTGGACCAGCTCAGCGCCGAGTCCGTGCCCGAACACCCCGAGATCTTCGAGAAAGTCGTGCGCAAATTGCGCGGGCGCCAGATGCCGCCGCCCGGCATGCCCCAGCCCTCGCAGCAGGAAGTCGACGCGCTGATTGGCTGGCTCGAGAGCACGCTCGACAAAAGCGGCAAGACGCACCTTGCGGGCCACGTTCCCGTCGAGCGCTTGAACCGTACCGAGTATGCCAATGCCGTGCAGGACCTTCTGGCGGTGGAGATCGATCCCAACCAGTACCTGCCGGCCGATATCGCGGTCGAAGGCTTCAGCAACATCGCTGCGGCGTTGACCGTGTCACCCGCCTTCCTGGAGCAGTACGTCAATGTCGCGCGGGTCGTCGCGCGCATGGCCGTAGGCAAGCCGGTGCCAGAGGTCGTCAAAGCCTCTTTCCCTGCCCCCGCTATCGGCGACCAGGATGGCTATGTGGACGGCATGCCGCTCGGTACGCGGGGCGGCACGCGGTTCGAGTACACGTTCCCGGCGGACGGGGAGTACCGCTTCACGATCACTGACCTCGATTTCGGGCTCTACCCGCGCGGGGTCGAGAACGAGACAACCGTGGTCGGGCTGATCGATCGCAAGGAAGTCTTCCGGAAAAAGGTCGGCGGTGACGCGGATCGCGAGTTCGTGGATCGCGGCGGCGGTGCACCGGCGGGAGCGAAGCTCATGGAGCGCTTCGCCAATATCCCCGTGCAGGTGACGGCCGGTGTGCACGAGGTCGTCGTGACGTTCATCGAGCGCTCCCGGGTGGCAACCGACGACCTGATTGCGGGCGGCACCCAGTATTCCGGGTTTGCTTTCAAGGGGTATCTGCGTCTGCCGCGCCTGATTGGGTCCGTAGAGCTCGCGGGGCCGTACGCGGCCACGAGCGCGACGCGCACACCCAGCCGGGAGAAGCTGTTCATCTGCAAGCCCGAAGTCCCCGAGCAAGAACGCGCCTGCGCCGAGCGCATCACGCGGGATCTCGCCGGGCGTGCCTTC
This sequence comes from uncultured Alphaproteobacteria bacterium, assembly GCA_963725185.1. GTDB lineage: Bacteria > Pseudomonadota > Alphaproteobacteria > Rhizobiales > Xanthobacteraceae > VAZQ01. The sequence continues at coordinate 720,946 of CAVRXO010000003.1, read as the reverse complement.
CGCCGGCCCGTCACCAAGGAAGATATGGACGGGCTGATGGCCTTCTACGACGCCGGCCACGAAGGACCGGGCGGATTCAACGCCGGGATCGAACAGATGGTGACTGCGGTTCTGGTGAGCCCGGATTTTCTCTATCGCGGAATCGCCCGAGCCGCAGGGTAAGAAAGACGCGAAATTCTATGCGCTGAGCGATCTGGAGCTGGCCTCGCGTCTGTCTTTCTTCTTGTGGAAGCGGGCCCCCGACGATGAGCTGCTCAAGCTTGCGAACAAGGGCGAACTGCGACGTCCCGGCGTGCTGGACGCCCAGGTGCGGCGTATGCTGGCCGCTCCGCAGGCCGAGACGCTGGTGACGGATTTCGCGCTCCGCTGGCTCGACCTCCTTGAGGTCGACAAATTCGAGTGGGATAAGCAAATCTTCCCCGAATTCAACGCCGAGCTGCGCCAGGATATCTCGACCGAAATCGACCTCTTCCTGCGGAGCATCCTGCTTGAAGACAAGAACGTGGAGCAGCTGTTGACGGCCGACTATACGTTCCTCAATGAAAGGCTGGCGAAACACTACGGCATCACGACGGTGCACGGCGCGCAGTTCCGCCGCGTCCATCTTGAGGACGAGAATCGCTATGGCCTTCTCGGCAAGGGCGCCGTGCTGTTGCACACGTCCTATGGCAACAGGACTTCGCCGGTGGTGCGCGGCGCCTGGGTTCTCGACAAGCTCCGCGGCACGCCGCCGGCGCCGCCGCCGCCGAATGTGGTGACGGATCTGAGCACGCCGCCCGGCGCGCAGCCCAAGACCATGCGTGCGATGCTCGAGCAGCATCGCGCCAATCCGACCTGCAACATGTGCCACGGCGTGATCGAACCCCACGGACTGCCGCTGGAGCACTTCACCGTCACCGGGCAGTGGCGCGATGTCGATTGGCAGGCCAATGCGCCCATCGATTCGAAGGTGGCAATGCCGGACGGCACGGAAATCGACAGTCCGGCAGACCTGCGCCGCGTCCTGTTGAGCCGCCCCGGCCAGTTCGTCCAGGCGCTGACGACGAAGCTCATGATGTACGCGCTCGGCCGGGAGGTCGCGCCTTATGACATGCCGCAGGTCCGCGCGATCGTGCGCGATGCGGCCAAGAATGATTACCGGTTCTCGTCGCTCGTGGCGGGGATTGTATCGAGTGATGCATTCCGCATGCAGGCACTGGAGGAGTGAAGACCATGTATCTGACCAGAAAGCATCTTTCTCGCAGGACGTTGCTCAGGGGCGCGGGCGTGTCCGTCGGACTGCCGTTGCTCGATGCGATGATCCCGGCCGGCACCGCGCTCGCCAAGACCGCCGCCGCGCCGAAGCTGCGGGTGGGCTTCTTCTATATTCCCCACGGCGCGGTCATGTGGAACACGAAGCACGGGAAGGAGATGGATCGCTGGACCCCGAGCGGTGCCGGCGCTGATTTCAAGCTCAGCCCAATTCTCGAGCCGCTCGAGAAGCACAAGCACGCCGTGACCTCGTTCTCCAATCTCGAGAACAAGGCCAGCGTCGCCTCCGTGCACAAATACAACCCGGCGACGTGGCTCAGCGGTGTCAAGCCCGATCTCAAAGCGCCCGGTCCCAGCATGTCTCCGACGATCGACCAGATCATTGCCGGGCGCATCGGTCAGGAGACGGCGCTGCCGTCGATGGAGGTCTGCTCGGAGAGTGAAACCCAGGCGGTCGCGTGCGAGGCTGGATTCGGCTGCCTCTACAGCTCCACCTTGTCGTACCGGAATGCAAACTCGCCTTTGCCGATGGAGTCCAACCCGCGCAAAGTTTTCGCACAGTTATTCGGTGAAGGCGCCACAGCGGAAGAGCGCGTGGCCATCGTCAGGCAGAAGCGGAGCATCCTTGATTTCATCACCGAGCGTACCCGGGCGCTGCAACAGGATCTGGGCCCGGGCGATAAAGTGCTCCTCGACGGCTACCTGGACACGGTGCGAGAGATCGAACGGCGCGTTCAGCTTGCGCAGAACCGCGATCTCTCGGGCGTGGAGGCGCCCGAGATACCGGTGGCCGAGCAGGATATAGCGATCGACAAGGAGGTGCGGTTGTTGTTCGATCTGATCGCGATTGCCTATCAGGCCGATCTCACGCGCGTGGCCTCCTACATCATGATCGGCGAAGGCACGAACCGGACCTATAATCACATCGGCGTGCCGGACTCCTTCCATCCGCTGTCACATCATGCCGATTACGTCGATCGGCTTGAAAAGCTGGTCAAGATTTCAGCGCTATCACGTGGAGCGGTTCGCGGAGTTCGTCGCGAAGCTCGCCGCCACACCCGACGGCGAAGGCACGCTCTTGGATAACTCCATGTTGCTCTACGGCTCCAACATGTCCAACAGCAACCTGCACAGCAATTATCCGTTGCCGACCATCCTGGTCGGCGGCGCCGCCGGCGCGCTCAAGGGTGGACGGCAGATCGATCTGCCCGAACGCACGACGATTTCCAACCTGCACCTCACGCTGCTGAACAAGGCGGGTCTGGAGACGAAGAGCTTCGGGGACAGCACCGGCGAGATCGCCGGTGTCTGAGCGCTCAGGACATCCGGCCATGAATCGCAGGGCAATAGTGAAAGGTGCGTTGGGCGGCGTCCTGGGTCTCGCCCTGCCGCCCTTTGCGCGCTCCGCTTTCTCCCAGGAAAGCCCCGCTGTCGTCCCGGTGAGCGATGGTTTCGTGATGCTCACCGGCGCCGGGGGTAATGTCCTGGTGCGGACGGCAAGCACCGGTCAGGTGCTGGTGGACAGCGGCGCTGCCAAGTTCACCGATGCGGTGCTTGCGGACCTGCGCGGGCTGCCGGGTGGAGGCCGTGCCACAACTCTGTTCAACACGCACTGGCACCGGGAGCAGGTGGGCGGAAACCTCGCCTTCGGGCGGTCGGGGGCGACGATCATCGCTCACGAAAAGACCCGGGTGCATCTGGCGACGGATTATTACCTGCAGGACGAGGACCGGTACGAGAAAGCGCTGCCCGCAGAGGCTCGCCCGACCGTGACCTTCTTTACCGGCGACAAGACCCTCGCCGGGCAATGAGCGGATCGAGTACGGCCACCTGCTCGAGGCCCACACCGACGGCGATATCTACGTATTCTTCCGCGACGCGAACGTGCTGGCCGCGGGTGATGCCATCTCGCCGCTGAAGGATCCCGTGCTTGACTGGTTTGGCGGCGGCTGGCTGGGCGGGCGCGTCGATGCGCAGGAAAAACTCTTGAAGCTCAGTCGATGAGAAGACGCGGATCGTGCCGAGCTACGGTCCGGTGGTGGGCCGCGCCGAGCTGCAGGCTGAGTTCGACATGACGAGCATGCTCTTCGATCGCATGCTTGATCTCCTCAAGCAGGGCATGAGCGCACAAGACATGCTCGATGCGGGACTGATGAAGGGTCTCAATCGGACCTTCCACGACCCGTACAGGTTCGTCTACGACGCCCACAAGGGCTATTGGGCGCATCACAATTCTCTCTCACCGAATGTGCTCTGATGGACACCGTCATGAAGCGTGCCATTTTCGCAGTCATTTTTTGCCTCGCAGCGGCCGGCACGGCCGCCGCCGCCGATGACAGCCTTGCCGGCCTGATACAGGCCGGCAATCGCGACGCCGCGCTCAAGATGATTGCCGCGGGCGCCGATGTGAACGCAGCCCAGGGAGACGGTACGACGCCGCTGCACTGGGCAGTCTACAAGGTCGACGCGGATCTTGCCCGCGCGCTGCTCGAGCGCGGGGCGAAGCCCGATGTCATCAACAACTACGGCTCGAGCCCTTTGGCGGAGGCGGTAAAGGTTGCCAATGCTCGCCTGGTCGCAATGCTGCTCGATGCAGGCAGCAACGTAGAGATGCCGAACCAAGACGGCCAGACGGCCTTGATGCTGGCCGCGCGCGCGGGATCCGTGGACGTTGCCGACCTGCTGGTGCGCCACGGCGCCAATGTCAATGCACGAGAAAAATGGCGCGGCCAGACGGCGCTGATGTGGGCGGCGGACGCACGCTCAGCCGAGCTGACGCGATTTCTCATCGACCATAAGGCGGACGTCAATGCCCGGGCGCTGGCCAACGACTGGCCGAGCCAGATGACCGGCGAGCCGCGCAATCAGTATCGCCCGACCGGCGGCCTGACACCGCTGCTCTATGCGGCGCGCTCGGGATGTACGGATTGCGTGCAAGCGCTGCTGGACGCCGGCGCGGATCTCAACCGGCCGAGCCCCGACGGGGTCACGCCGCTGATGGTGGCCATCGACAATTTCGCATTCGACACGGCAAAGCTCCTGTTCGACCGCGGCGCCAATCCGAATCTGTGGGACTGGTGGGGCCGCACCGCGCTGTACGCGGCGATCGACATGAATACGTACAGTCTGGATGCTTACGCCGAACGCACCGGGCCGCCCATCGTCACGACGAAGACCACCGCGCTCGAGCTCGCACGACTGTTTCTCGACGCCGGCGTCAACCCCAATCCTCAGTTGGACATGCACCGGCCCGGGCGCGGCGGCAACTCCGGTCGCTTCGTCGACGAGATCATAACCACCGGCGCCACGCCCATGTTGCGTGCCGCCGGGGGGCAGGACAGCGAGGCCGTGCGGCTGTTGCTGGACGCACGGAGGGCGTATCGACGTGCCCAACGTGATGGGCGTGACCCCGCTGATGGCCGCCGCGGGGCTGGGCATGCGATCCATCAGCCCGCGCTTCGATCCCACCGCCAAAGATGCGCAGGATCGGTCGATCGCGACGCTCGAAATCCTGTCGGCGGCCGGCGCCGACGTGGGCGTGAATGCGCGGATGACCGCGTCAAGAGCAGAACCGCGCGCATGGGGCGTGGCGGCACGCTGCCGGAGCGGGATGGGCAGACCGCGTTATTCGGCGCGATGCAATGGGCTTGGCCCCGCGTGGTCCAGTACCTGATCGATCACGGCGCGGAAGTCGCCGTCGTGGACGACCGCCACGTGTCGCCGCTCGACGCGGCTTTGGGGCGGGCCGGCAGCGCGGACAATCACCCCTCCCCCGAGGTCGCCAAGATAATCCAGGCGGCAATGCACCAGTAGACTGCAGGATTAGGGTTGAGTTGTCGCGACAAATGCCGAAAAGGTCGCAGGTTTCGTTCAATCGCCGCGCACCGGCCGGACGCCGGCGCCAACCCGACCTACGATCGTGCGTCGCGCCATGTAGGTTGGATTAGCGCGGCCGATTCCCTTGGGCGAAGTCGCAGGACTTCGGTCCGCGCGTAATCCGACGGCGGCGCCGGATGTCGGGTTGCGCGCGGGGCGGCGTTCTCCCACACATCAACTTCGGTGGCCGCGCTAATCTTACTGAGTTAGAAGGTCGCAGGACATAGGCGTCGAGAATCAACTATTTGGCGAGATTCGAGGTTGGCAGGCGGAGGGCTGACATGAATCTCGGGAGCCAAGAGAATAGCGGAGGCCGATTTTCGGCGTATGTCGAAGGGCTTGCGAGCGTTTTGGGGCACGCGGACCGGAGCGGTCCGCTGCGTGACTATTGCACCGGCCTGATGCTGCCGGGCGAGCGCAAGAGCGTGGAGCCGATGGCAGCGAAGACGGCTCCGGCGCGGACGGCTGCACAACACCAGTCTTTGTTGCATTTTGTCGGCATCGCGCCCTGGTCGGACGAGAAGGTTCTGGCCAAGGTGCGCGAGCTGGTGCTGCCGGCGATCGAGAAGCACGGGCCGATCGAGGCCTGGATCATCGACGACACTGGTTTCCCCAAGCAGGGCAAGCATTCGGTGGGCGTGCATCATCAGTATTGTGGGCAGCTTGGCAAGCAGGCCAATTGTCAGGTGGCGGTGTCGTTGTCGATTGCCAACCACTGGGCCAGCTTGCCGGTGGCGTATCGGCTGTATCTGCCGAAGGACTGGGTCGTGGATGATGCGCGTCGGGAGAAGACCGGCGTGCCTTTGGACATCGGCTTCAAGACCAAGCCTGAGATCGCGCTTGAGCAGATACGGTGGGGGTGCGAGGCCGGCCTTCCGCGCGGGGTCGTTTTGATGGACGCCGCCTATGGCAATGACTTGCGGCTGCGCACCGGCATTACGGCCTTGGGACTGATCTACGTGGCCGGTGTTCTGCCGAATACCTTGGTGTGGCCATCGGGCGTCGGTCCCAAGCGCAGGGGCAAGCCGCTGAACAATACCGGGCGTCGCGACGAACCCGATTTGATCTCGATCAAGGAGCAGGCGCTAGCTCTGCCCAAGCATGCTTGGCGCACGATCAGGTGGCGGGAAGGGTCGGCCGAGTGGCTGTGCTCGCGTTTTGCGCGCGTGCGCGTCGGGGTCGGACATAATCAGCTGATTCCGGAATTGCTGTCGCAGGAGTGGCTGCTGATCGAGTGGCCCGAAGGCGAACCCGAGCCGACAAAATATTGGTTCTCGACGCTGCCCGCGAATATCAGCTTCCGCGAACTCGTCGACTTCGCCAAGCTGCGTTGGCGCATCGAGCGGGATTATCAGGAACTCAAGCAGGAGGTCGGGCTTGGGCACTATGAAGGGCGCGGATGGCGCGGCTTCCACCATCACGCCACGATGTGTATCGCCGCCTACGGGTTCCTGATCTCCGAGAGGGAGACGATTCCCCCCTCAGGATCTCGCTCCACCGCGCTCTTCCCGCAACTTGCAGTTCCCGACGGTTATCGACCCAGAGGATCCACCATTGCGGCCTGAACGTCACATCCAGAACTCGATCGCAACTATGCGAATACGATTGATCGACGCGATTGTCAGAACCTTGCCGCGATGCCCATGTTGTGGCGCAAGGACTGCAACACATGGGCGACGGAAGCTTATGACGCAGTAAGACTAACCCGACCTACGATCGTGCGTCGCGCCATGTAGGTTGGATTAGCGCGGCCGATTCGCTTGGGCGAAGTCGCAGGACTTCGGTCCGCGCGTAATCCGACGGCGGCGCCGGATGTCGGGTTACGCGCGGGTCGGCGTTCTCGTGCACATCAACTTCGGTGGCCGCGCTAATCTTACTGAGTCAGAAGGTCGCAGGACATAGGCGTCGAGAATCAACTATTTGGCGAGATTCGAGGTTGGCAGGCGGAGGGCTGACATGAATCTCGGGAGCCAAGAGAATAGCGGAGGCCGATTTTCGGCGTATGTCGAAGGGCTTGCGAGCGTTTTGGGGCACGCGGACCGGAGCGGTCCGCTGCGTGACTATTGCACCGGCCTGATGCTGCCGGGCGAGCGCAAGAGCGTGGAGCCGATGGCAGCGAAGACGGCTCCGGCGCGGACGGCTGCACAACACCAGTCTTTGTTGCATTTTGTCGGCATCGCGCCCTGGTCGGACGAGAAGGTTCTGGCCAAGGTGCGCGAGCTGGTGCTGCCGGCGATCGAGAAGCACGGGCCGATCGAGGCCTGGATCATCGACGACACTGGTTTCCCCAAGCAGGGCAAGCATTCGGTGGGCGTGCATCATCAGTATTGTGGGCAGCTTGGCAAGCAGGCCAATTGTCAGGTGGCGGTGTCGTTGTCGATTGCCAACCACTGGGCCAGCTTGCCGGTGGCGTATCGGCTGTATCTGCCGAAGGACTGGGTCGTGGATGATGCGCGTCGGGAGAAGACCGGCGTGCCTTTGGACATCGGCTTCAAGACCAAGCCTGAGATCGCGCTTGAGCAGATACGGTGGGGGTGCGAGGCCGGCCTTCCGCGCGGGGTCGTTTTGATGGACGCCGCCTATGGCAATGACTCGCGGCTGCGCACCGGCATTACGGCCTTGGGACTGATCTACGTGGCCGGTGTTCTGCCGAATACCTTGGTGTGGCCATCGGGCGTCGGTCCCAAGCGCAGGGGCAAGCCGCTGAACAATACCGGGCGTCGCGACGAACCCGATTTGATCTCGATCAAGGAGCAGGCGCTAGCTCTGCCCAAGCATGCTTGGCGCACGATCAGGTGGCGGGAAGGGTCGGCCGAGTGGCTGTGCTCGCGTTTTGCGCGCGTGCGCGTCGGGGTCGGACATAATCAGCTGATTCCGGAATTGCTGTCGCAGGAGTGGCTGCTGATCGAGTGGCCCGAAGGCGAACCCGAGCCGACAAAATATTGGTTCTCGACGCTGCCCGCGAATATCAGCTTCCGCGAACTCGTCGACTTCGCCAAGCTGCGTTGGCGCATCGAGCGGGATTATCAGGAACTCAAGCAGGAGGTCGGGCTTGGGCACTATGAAGGGCGCGGATGGCGCGGCTTCCACCATCACGCCACGATGTGTATCGCCGCCTACGGGTTCCTGATCTCCGAGAGGGAGACGATTCCCCCCTCAGGATCTCGCTCCACCGCGCTCTTCCCGCAACTTGCAGTTCCCGACGGTTATCGACCCAGAGGATCCACCATTGCGGCCTGAACGTCACATCCAGAACTCGATCGCAACTATGCGAATACGATTGATCGACGCGATTGTCAGAACCTTGCCGCGATGCCCATGTTGTGGCGCAAGGACTGCAACACATGGGCGACGGAAGCTTATGACGCAGTAAGACTAACCCAACCTACGACGTGCGTCAGTTGGTGGCGAAGCAGTAGAACAGGCCGGCGCCGCCGGTGGCGATCAGGTCGGGCTGGCTGCAGCCGCGCGTCATATGGGCCGACGCCCAGTTGTGCTGGAACACGGTGTCGGCATTGCCGCGGCGGTCGACGTGGCCGACGACGGTGGCGCCGAAATTGCTGCTGGTCCAGTTGTTGCAGGTGAGGCTGACATTGTCCGGGAAGGCGCGGCCCTCCATCGTCGAGCCGGTCAGCATGTCGTGCGTGTTGGGCGTATCGCCGACGCCGTTGACGATGCCGCCCTTCTCGGTCAGGCCGGATTCCTTGGTGATCTTGTTGCCGGCGCTGTGCAGGTCCTCGACGCTGGTGGCGATGACCACGCCTTTGGCGTTCTGCCAGGGACCGCGGCCGATGCGATCGCGGGCATTGATCGTGGCGCCCGGATTGGCGGAATTGGTGTTGGTGCTCAGATAGGCGTGCCAGGTCTTGTTGCCGGCGCCGACCGAGGCCGCCAGCATCTGGCAATGCGCATCGGCGCCGGCGAGGCCGCCCAGGTCGGCGCCCTTGCCGGAACCTACGCTGGTCACGAAAAACGTCATGTTGGGGGCTTGTGTCGCCTCCTGCGCCTGCGCGGTTCCGCCCAGCACGAGGGCGAGGAGTGCCGCTGACGCCAATATCGACGAACGCATGGTGCTCATTATCAGTCCTCCCGTGAGATTTTGATTGATCGCGAGCCGGTGAGCCCGGCCCGCATCGACTCCATTGACCCAGGACCGTGCCGCAAAGGACACTATTGCGCGAAGCAGTAGAACAGGCCGTTGCCGCCGGTCGAGATCAGGCCTTCCTGCGAGCAGTCGCGCGACTGGTGCGACGAATTCCAGGAATGCGCCTGCGCGGTGTCGGCAAGACCGGTGCGATCCACATGGCCGACCTCGACCTTGCCGAAGTTGCTGCTGGAGTAGTTGTTGCAGGTCATGTTCATGTTGCCCGGGAACGCCCGGCCGTCCGGCTGCGAGCCGGTCATCATGTCGTGAGCGTTCAGGATAAAGCCCACGCCGGGAATCCTTTGCCCGCGCTCGGTGAGGCCGCTATTGGTATTGATCTTGTTGTTGTCGCTGTGCAGGTCATCGACGCTGGTGGCGATGACCTCGCCCTTGAAGTTCTGCCAGGGACCCTTGCCGATCCGGTCGCGGGCGTTGACCGTCTTGTCCGGAGCCGCGGCGTTGGTGTTGGTGCTCAGATAAGCGTGCCAGGTCTTGCCCCCGGCGCCCACCGTTGCGGCGAGCTTCTGGCAATGGGCGTCCGCCCCTTCCAGGCCGCCCAGATCCGCGCCCTTGCCCGGCCCGGCGCTGGTGACGAAGAAGGTCATGTTGGGCGCTTGCGGGCCCTGCTGGGCCTGCGCCATCCCTCCAAGAGCGAGCAACGCCACGCCGGCAAGCATGGGCAAACGCACGGAGCTATGCATCGTAATCCTCCCGATGATTGTTGATTCGATTTGATCAGTGAACTGCCGGGCGGGAGCGTAGCACAAGGACGATCAGGATAGCGAGGTACCGCGGGTCGATGCCCCGGGTCGCGCGGTATGTAACTATATTACGTAACTATGTTACAGTTCCGGACCGGCCGAAACGGTCGAGGCGGGCGGCGCGCAACGCAAATCGGCGAATGCGGAGCGGCGGCTGCGGCAAACGCGACCGGTGAGGAGGGGGCGCGACTGGACAAAAGACCCGGCCGGTGACAGGGGAGACGCGGCTTGGCCTCGCCGCGGTTTCGGGACATGATCCAAAAGCGCGACGGCACGGAATTGATCGGGGAGCATGATGGTGGAACTCAGGTACGAAGCGCCGCAAAGCCTGGAGGCGGCGGTCGCGCTGCTGGCGGGCGCGAGCGGGACGGCGCGCCTGCTCGCCGGCGGTACCGATGTGATCGTCCAGATGGAGACCGATCTGATCGAGCCGCAGCTCCTGGTCGACATCAAGAAGATCGCCGAGCTGCGCCGGATCGTTGCCGAGAACGGCGGGTTTCGCGTCGGCGCCGCGGTGCCCGGCATGGAGATCGTCAATCATGCCGCGTTTGCCAAGGCGTGGCCGGGCGTGGTCGACGGCGTGAAGCTGATCGGCTCGATCCAGATCAAGGGCCGCGCCACCATGGCCGGCAACCTCTGCAACGCTTCGCCGGCCGCCGACAGCGTGCCCGCTTTGGTGGCGGCCGGCGCGGTCGCCCGGATCGTCGGCTCCAAGGGCATGCGCGAAGTGCCGGTCGAGGCCATTCCGGTCGGGCCCGGCAAGACCTCGTTGGCCAAGGACGAGATCGTGGTCTCGCTGTTCCTGCCGCCGCGGCCGCGCGCATTCGGGCGATGCCTATCTGCGCTTCACGCCGCGCACCGAGATGGACATTGCGGTGGTCGGGGTCGGCATCAGCCTCACCCTTGACCACAACGGCATCTGCACGGCGGCGCGGGTGGCGCTCGGGGCAGTGGCGCCGACGGTGCTGCTGGTGCGGGAGGCGGCCGCGGCGCTGGTCGGAGCGCGCATCGACGATGCCGCCCTCGATCGGCTCGCCCAGGCGGCGAGCGCGGCCTGCCGGCCGATCGACGACAAGCGCGGAACCAAGGAATACCGCACCAAGGTGGCGGGGGTGCTGGCGCGGCGCACCGCGCTCCTGGCGCTGGAGCGGGCGGGGCAGAACCGATGAGCAAGAAATATCACGTGAGCGCGACCATCAATGGCGACGAATGCGAGTTCCTGTGCGAGCCGCAGCAGACCTTGCTCGACGTCCTGCGCGACGAGTTGATGCTCAGCGGAACCAAGGAGGGTTGTGCGACCGGCGATTGCGGCGCCTGCACCGTGATGGTGGACGGGGTCATGATCTGCTCCTGCCTGGTGCTCGCGGTCGAAGCCGAGGGCACCAGGATCGAGACCATCGAGGGCATGGCCAACGGGGCCGAGCTGCATCCGCTGCAGCGCAATTTCCTCGAGCTCAACGGCCTGCAATGCGGCATTTGCACGCCCGGCATCCTGATCGCCGCCAAGGCGCTCCTGGAACGCAACCCGGATCCGACCGAGACCGAGATTCGCTATTGGCTGGCGGGCAATCTCTGCCGCTGCACCGGCTACGACAAGATCGTACGTTCCGTGCAGGCCGCCGCCAAGGAGATGAGAGGAGAGACCCCATGAGCACGAGCGCGCCCTCAATTCTGGAGAAGAGCGGCTACAACCGCGACCGCAAGCTCAAGATCGTCGGGACCTCGCCGGTCAAGCACGACGGCATCGACAAGGTGACGGGGCGCGCGAAGTTCGGCGCCGACCTGTTCCTGCCCGGAATGCTGGTCGGCAAGATTCTGCGCAGCCCGCATGCCCACGCCATGATCAAGTCGATCGACGTGTCGCAGGCGGTGCGGCTGCCGGGCGTCAAGGCGGTGGTGACGCGCGAGGATTTCCCCGAAATGAAGCCGGGAACCGCCGGCGGCGACATGAGCCGCAACGCAATGGCGCGCGAGAAGGCGCTCTATGACGGTCACCCGGTCGCCGCCGTCGCGGCGGTGAGCGAGGCGATCGCCAAGCAGGCCCTGAAACTGATCAGGGTCGAATACGAGGTGCTGCCGCACGTGATCGACCCGGTCGCCGCCATGCAGCCGGGCGCGCCGATCCTGCACGGGCATGTCCGCACCAAGGGCATCAAGGGCGCCGATCAAGCCAGCAACGTGATCGAGCGGCTCGATCTCGCCATGGGCGACGTCGCGGCCGGATTTGCGCAAGCCGACATCATCGTCGAGCGCGAATACGACACCAAGCCGATGCACCAGGGCTATATCGAGCCGCAGGCGTGCGTGGCGACCGCGACCGAGGACGGCCAGATCGAGCTGTGGTGCTGCACCCAGGGTCCGTGGGTCTTCCGCGACCGGCTGTCCGACATTCTCAAGATCGATTCGGCCAAGATCCGGGTGACCCAGTCGGAGATGGGCGGCGGCTTCGGCGGCAAGACCGGCTTCTACGCGGAGCCGGTGGCGGTGCTGCTGGCCCGCAAGGCCAAGCGGCCGGTGAAGATCACGCTCACCCGGGCGGAAGTCTTCCGCGCCACCGGCCCGGTCGCCGGCACCCATTCGCGCGTCAAGATGGGGGTGACCCGCGACGGCATCATCACCGCCGCCGAGGCCGAACTCGTGTTCCAGACCGGCGCCTTCACCGGCTCGATGTTCGCCAACGCTCCGCAGGCGATGTTCACGCGCTACAATCTCAAGAACGTCAAGACGGTCTCCTACGAGGTGGTCTCGAACCGGCCGAAGGTGAATTCGTTCCGCGCGCCCTGCGTGCCGCAGGTGGTGTTCGCGGTCGAAGGCGTGATCGACGAGCTGGCGCGCAAGATCGGCATGGATCCGATCGATTTTCGTCTCAAGAACGCGGCGGCCGAAGGCTACAAGACGCTCTACGGCGAAACCTTCGGGCCGATCGGCTTTGTCGAGACGCTCAAGGCCGCCAAGGCCTGCGAGCATTACAATTCGCCGGTGCCGGCGGGCCAAGGCCGCGGCGTCGCGGCCGGGTTCTGGTTCAACAAGGCCGGCGAGACGGCGGGCAGCCTGAACATCGCCATCGACGGCTCGGTGACGCTGAGCCTCGGCACCACCGACGTGGCCGGCTCGCGCATTGCCATCAGCATGATGGCGGCCGAGGAGCTCGGCATCCCGGTGGACAAGGTGCGGGCCATCATGGCGGATACCAGCTCGCTCGGCTTCAACCGGGTCACCGCCGGCAGCCGCACCACCTTCTCGACCGGCATGGTGATCGTCGATTCCGCTCGCAAGGCGATCGCCGAGCTGTGCAAGCGCGCGGCCGGAATCTGGGGGGTGCCGGAGGAAGCGGTGACGTTCGAGGACGGCCATTGCCGGCCGGCGAGCTCGAATGTCGGCACCTTCGCGCCGCTGTCGATCGCGGAGATCGCCGCCAAGACCATGGTGACGCACGGCGCCATCGCGGGCCATTCCGAGATGTGCGTGACCGGCGCGGGCCCGGGGTTCGGGCTGCATATCGTCGATGTGGAAGTGGATCGCGAGACCGGGCGGGTCGACATCAGGCGCTACACGGTAGTCGAGGATGCCGGCAAGGCGATCCATCCGCTCCAGGTCGAGGGCCAATACCAGGGCGGTGCCGTGCAGGGCATCGGCTGGGCGCTCAACGAGGAATATTTCTACGGCGACGACGGCCGGCTGCAGAATGCGAGCTTCCTGGATTATCGCATGCCGGTCGCCTCCGATGTTCCGATGATCGGCACCGAGATCGTCGAGGTTCCCAATCCGCGCCATCCGTTTGGATTGCGCGGCGTCGGCGAGGTGCCGGTGGTGCCCACGATGGCGGCCATCGCCAACGCCATCGGCGCCGCCACCGGGGTGCGCCCGCAATCGTTGCCCATGTCGCCGCCGCGGCTGCTGAAGTTGTTGGACGAGGCGGCCGGGCCGGGCGCGTAGGTTGGAATCGCGCGGGCCATCGCCGTTGTTTGTTTGGAAACCCTACCGCGCGTAATCCGACATCCGCCCGCGTTGGCGCCGATGTCGCGTTAACCGGCGTCGACGTTGCCAAGCTATTGAAGCTTCGGCGGCTCGCCAACCCGACCCTCCCAGCAACATCTCGCGTTGTCATAAAACCGTCGCTATGTGACAGGGGGCCTTTTTAACCTCGCTTAAATGCAACTCTGTCTATAAGCCGACCAACAATAGAACACAGATGCATGAGGCGGCATGTCGGCGTTGCTCAGGCCCAACCAAGTTCCGCCGGCGTGCTCGCTCGAGGCCGCGATCTTTCGCCGCAAATGGCAAGCCGGGATCGCACCGGGCAAAACGCTGCCGGCGTACGAGGACATCGTTCTCGGCAGTCTCGGTCGCCTGGCCGATCGCCTGCTGGTTGTGGAAGGCCATTCGCCCGATACCTTCAAGGTGCTGCGTTGCGGGCGCGGCGTTCATGCTTGGTTGGGCTCGGACACCGACGGCAAGCACGTTTCCCAGCTGACCAAGGAATTTGCCGGTCCATTGGTTTCGACGCTCGAGCGCGCGCTCAAGAGCAGCCAGCCCGAATGCGAGCATGCCCGCCGCGTGCGCGGCGGAATGGTGGAGACGTTCGAGCTCCTGGTGCTGCCGCTCTGGTGCCGCTGGGGAGCGACGCTGCTGGCGGTGCATATTTCCGAGGTCGGAACCCCGTTCAATCTGGTCGACACGATTTTCCGGTCGACGCAGGAGGGCATCCTGGCGCTCGCGGCGGTGCGCGACACCGAAGGCGTGCCCTACGATTTCCAGGTGGTGGCGTTCAACTCCGGAGCGCTGCGCCTGCTGGGCGGGTCGGCCGACGATCTGCAATGGTCCTATCTCTCCGAGCTCAAGCATGAATTGATCACGCCGGCCATGCTCGCAAAGCTGTTCGCCGTGCTGGCGACCACGCAGAATCAGCAATTCGAGCTGCCGGTCACGATCGACGGCAACGAGATCCATCTCAGCGTGAGCGTGGCGGCCGCCGGCGATCTGATCTCGACCACCTTGACGGACGTCACCGAGATCAAGCGCCGCGAAGAGTCCTTTCGGCTCCTGTTCGACGACAATCCGGTGCCGATGTGGCTTTACGATCCCGAGACGCTGCGGTTCGCCGCCGTGAACGCCGCGGCGGTGGGCCATTATGGCTATTCGCGGGAGCGCTTCGCGGCCATGACGCTACACGACCTCTGTCCCGAGGACGAGCGCGAGCTGCATTGCTCGATCGCCCGGACCATCGGCAACAGCTATTATTCGGATCGTACTTGGCGTCACATCAAGGCGGACAATCAGGAAATCGAGGTCATCACCTACGCGCGCCGGCTCGCCTTCGCCGGTCGCCAGGCCGTGATGGTCGCCATCGTCGACGTCACCGAGCGCAAGCAGGCCGAGGCGCGCATTGCCTATATGGCGCAACACGACGCGCTGACCGGCTTGCCCAACCGCGTGCTGTTCCGCGAACGTCTCGACGCCGCCCTGGCGCAACTCGGCCGCCGCGGCGGCTTGCTCGCCGTGCATTGCCTCGATCTCGATCATTTCAAGAGCGTCAACGATACGCTTGGCCATCCGATCGGCGACGATCTGCTGCGCGTCGTCGCCGAGCGCCTCAAGCACAATCTGCGCGATTGCGACCTGGTCTCGCGGCTCGGCGGCGATGAGTTCGCGGTCATACAGATGAATATCGAGCGCCCGAGCGAAGCGAGCGATCTCGCCGCCAAGCTGATCGCCGCGCTCAGCGCCAATTACGACATCCAGTGCCACGAGGTCGTCATCGGGGCGAGCATCGGGATTGCGCTGGCGCCAAACGACGGCGACGCCGCCGACATCCTGCTGCGCAACGCCGACATGGCGCTCTACCGCGCCAAGACCGAGCGCGGCAGCGCCCATTTCTTCGAGGCGGAGATGGACCGCCGCATCCAGGCGCGGCGCATCCTCGAGCTCGATTTGCGCAAGGCCTTCGCCAACGGCGAGTTCGATCTGCATTATCAGCCGCTGATCAACCTGGATGGCGATCGCATCAGCGGCTTCGAGGCGCTTTTGCGTTGGCATCACCCCGAGCGCGGGATGGTATTGCCGAGCGAGTTCATTGGGCTGGCCGAAGAGATCGGCCTGATCGCGCCGCTCGGCGAATGGGTGCTGCGGCGGGCCTGCACCGAAGCCGCGCGCTGGCCCGGCGATCTCAAGATCGCGGTCAATCTGTCGCCCGCGCAGTTTCGTACCCGCAGCGTCGTGCAGGCGGTCTTGAGCGCGCTCGCTTATTCGGGCCTGCCGCCGCATCGGCTCGAGCTCGAGATCACCGAATCCGTGCTGCTCGGCGAGACCGAAGCCAACCTTGCCATCCTCCATCAATTGCGCGCGCTCGGCGCGCGGATCTCGATGGATGATTTTGGCACCGGTTATTCGAGCTTGAGCTATCTGCGCAGCTTTCCGTTCGACAAGATCAAGATCGACCGCTCCTTCGTGCGCGATCTGGCCGAACGTCCCGACTGCATGGCGATCATCCGCGCGGTGACCGGGCTCGGCGCCAGCCTCGGCATTTCGACGACGGCCGAGGGCGTTGAAACGCGCGAGCAACTCGAACGCTTGCGGGCCGAAGGCTGCACCGAGGCGCAAGGCTTTCTGTTCAGCCCGCCGCGTCCGGCGGCGGAGCTTGCCGCGCTCCTCGCGCTCACGCGCGATTGGGCCAAGGTCGCCTAAACGGGCACCGTTTGGGTGCGGTCCGGCTGGCGCTGCGCAGCGATCATCTTGCGGTCTTCACTGCGCGGGAATTCCTTGGAACGGAATTTCGTCGGAACAGGGCTTCCTGCACGACCGCCGCGGCACTATTAAGCATTTCCGCGGGCTTGCGTGATGCAACTGTCATTCGGATGACAGATGTCGCGTGCTTTACTGTCATGCATGACAAAAGCACCACGGAAATCTCTTGTTGATTGGATAGCGCGAGTCCTGACCGAGCGCGAAGGCGTGTGTCCGGCAGCCGGGCGGCGCCGCGTTCGTGCTCGTCCTGGACGGGTGCGGCGAGCGACGCCTCGGGAGCGACCACTCGACTGCCCGACCGCATCCAGGGACAAGCCGCGACGGCAAAAGCCCTGACGATCGCCATGCGATCGGCTCTTTCCGAGCCGGGCGATGTTCAAATTTTCCGGCGGATTCCTCGCCTAGGCTCGCGCCATCGCCCGCGCCAATCCGGCGCTCAAGGCCGTTGCAGCGACGCGAGGCGACAAGAACGCGACGTTCCATCCGGCCGCGGGCGGCGCCCACGCGCACGACAGGCGATGGGAGGCGGGGTCGAGCGTCCAGCTGCAGACGAGGTGGGGACGGAACTCCTTGCGGCCGATAACGGCTCCCGTGAGGTCGGAGGCGACTCGATAGTTCATGGCTCGTATCCTTGTCTGCATGGCCGCTGGAGCAACGCGCGCGCTCGCGATGTGGTGGCCGCAATCCTAAGGTTGCATGCTTGACGATCTGTTCTCATGCCGGTCACGCGTCGGTTTTCGCTTTCACAGGGTTTCCGATCGATTACTCCGCCGGCGCGACTTAGATCGTTCGTCGCCGCCCGTCGGGCTCAAAAATTCGTGTTTCCGATGTGACCGCGGCCGCGCTGAATTCGCGGCAGGTGTCAAAATCCTGCTACAGAAACCGGATTAGCGTGCGGTCCATCGAGCTCGAATCAAGGATCGTCGCATGTTTCAAATCGTTCGCATGGAGTTCAGCGGCGACGGCCGCGTGGTCGCGCGCCGGCCGCTGCAGCCGCTTTACGACCTGCGGGACGACGCCATGGCGCTGGCCGAGTTCGACGCCTCGCGCTGCAGCGGCGATTACGGTTACGACGAGCACTATGACGGCTGGTGGGCTTGCGACCACGGCCGCACCTACCGCTTCGTGATCGAAGAGGTGGCGCCGACAAGCCTGGCATCGTGATGTAGGGCGCAATCGCTTTATTGCGCCGTTCGGCGGGATCCTGGGCGTGTGTCGTTTGGCGAGGCCGACGGCGCAATAAAGCGATTGCGCCCTACGTTCCGAGAGTTCGGGCTTGGCGCTACACGGGCTTATCGCCGATTTTTTTACGGGGCGGGCCCATCAAGAGGGGCTGGAACCCCACTGCGGCCAGCATCGTGCAGGCGAGCGTCAGGGTCAGCAACTTGCCCATACTGGACGTGCCCGGATGGCTCGACAGCCACAGGCTGCCGAAGGCTGTTGCGGTGGTGGCCGCGCTGAAAATGACGGCGCGCGTGAGGCTCGATTCCAGGAGGTTGGTCTGGCCGGCCCGCCACGCCATGATGTAGTAGATCTTGAAAGCCACGCCGACGCCGAGCAACAGCGGCAAGGCAATGATATTTGCGAAGTTGAGCGGCATTCCGATCACGACGCAGATTTCGAGCGTGAGCGCCCCCGCCAACAACAGCGGTATGAGGGTCAGCAGGACATCGCCGATCCGCCGCAGCGTGATCCACAGCATGACCGCGATGGAGATCAACGCCGTGAACCCCGCTTGCATGAATGCGTGGGTCACGGTGTAGCCCGATTGCAGAATCGAAATCGGGCCGCCGCTCGCGGTCGGCTCGACGGCCAGAACGGCCTGCGCGAACCGCCGCAGCACGTCGTTGTCATTGGGATCGCCTCGCGGAAAGACCTGCACCCGCGCTTGGCCGTCCGGCTTGACCCAGTCGGCCGCGAAGTCCGGCGGGATGTTCTGCTCGTTGACCGGCTCCGCCTGCAGCAAGTTTCGCAGCGCGTCGAGCGAGGTCTTGAGCGGGGAGATGAATACTGCTTCCGCCTTGGCGCGCATGGCCGCATCGGCCGTCGCGAGCCGCGACATGGCCGCGGCGAGACGCCGGGCGGCGTCGGCGCCCGGCCCGGTGTCGTCGCCTGCCGTCTGGATCAGCGCATTTGCGCCGACACGGAGTGCCGCCACATCGTCCTCGTCGGATGGAGGCGGATGGGCGGCTTGAGCGAGCGCGGGGTCGAGCACTGTGGCGGCTTTTTGGATCGCCGCGAGCTTTGGCTCCTGATCGCCCGGTATGAAGCTGTCCAGCGTCATCGCGCGCAAGACCTCCGGCACCCGCGACACTCGCTCGGCCATGTCTCTGGCCACGGCCAGCGAAGGCGCCAGAATGTCGATCGCGCTTGCACCGGTGGCGGGATCGCGGCGCAGGTCCAGATAGGTCGCAATCGACTCGGCCTTCGGGCTCCGCAGGTTCATGGGGTTGAAGTCGAACCGCAGAAAATACAGGAGCGGCAGCCCGCCGATGACGACCGCCAAGGTGCCGGCGATGATCGCGCCGCGGTGGCGCTCGGAAAAGCGATCAATCGGGGCGAGCGCGCGAAAGCCGAGCGGCTCCTTTTCGCCGGGCGGGTTGAGCACCCGCAACAGTGCGGGAAGGAGCGTGATGCTGGCAAGATAGGCGACGATCATGCCGACCCCGGCGATCTCGCCGAGCTCGGAAAAGCCGCCATAGGCCGTGGGCAGGAATGAGAAAAAGCCGGCGGCCGTCGTGGCAGCCGCGAGCGTGAGCGGGACGCCGACGCTCCTCGCCGTGTTGACCAGCGCGACCGAGAGATCGCCGTTTTCGTAGCGCTCCGCCCGGTAGCGGACGCCGAACTGGATGCCGAAATCCACGCCGATCCCGATGAACAATACCGCGAACGCGATCGAGATCGGATTGAGCGCGCCGACAAGCCACAGCCCGAGCGCAAGTGTGATGACCAAGCCGACGGAGATGCTGATGAAAACGGCCAATATGATCTTTGGCGATTTGAGCGCGAGCCACAGGATGGCAAGCACGACGACGATCGTGCCGATCGCGTTCGGCAGGGCGTTCTCCTTCAGGGTGGCAAATTCCTCGTCCTGGATCGGCACCGGACCGGTCAGCCGCACCCTGGCCTGGTATTGCGTATCGAGCTTGAGATCGGCGGCGGCCTGCCTGATCGCTTGCGTCGCCCTCTGGCCGGGCTCGAGGGAGGCGAAGTCAAGCACCGGCCGGATCTGGATGTAACGACGCAGATCGCCCGGTTGGGGCGGCTCACCGCGAATCATTTCCTGCCAGGAGAAGCTTGCGGGACGGCCCGTCAGCACATCTTCCAGCGTGACGGCGGCCATTGACAAAGTATGCGTCATGGCGTCGAGCGTGATGCGCTTGACTTGAACGCCGGTCAGCCCGAGCGAGAGGACTTGTTGCAAGCCGCGCAGGTTCTGATCGGTTACCAGGGTCTGCAGCAGAGGTTGCGCCTCTGTGATCCCGCCGAGGCTGCGCTCGAGTTCGTCGGTCGCCAGGAACAACAATCCGTCGCGCACGAACAGCCGGCTGTTTTGCGGCTCCTCCACGGCCTGGAACAGATCGTCTCGTCCCGACAACCGCTGCGTCAGCGCCGTGGCGGCCTGGCTCGCAAGCTCGCTCGTGGGCGCATCGACCACGGCGAAAATCGTGCCGTTTTGCTGGGGAAACGCCCGAGAAAATGCCAGCTCTTGCTGGCGCCAAGGCAAATCAGGCGAGATGAGGCGGTTGATGTCGGTGTCGATGGCGAAGTGGCGAGACGCGTAGGCGCCGGAGACGACCGCCAATACGGCTGCGAGTGCGATGATGGACCACGCGTGGCGGCGGCAATTACCGACTATGAAGGCAAGGTGGGCTTTCAGCATCGACTATTCTTTCCCCCGTGTTCGTGGTTCGACGCGGGCAAACGAACGGCGTCGTGCCGGTCGCGCGATGAAACGCTCGCGCACAGCCGGCTTGCGGGGAGAAATGTGCATTGAGCGCTTTCTCCGCAAGCGGCGGTTTGCCCGCACCCATTCCGCCATCGCTGTCCCCGGCGCCACGACAATCTCTACGGCGCTCTTCAGCAAGTGCTGTCAAAACAACAGCAAGGACGGGAAAGACAGCAGCGGCCAATTCGACTTCGCTCCCGGGGAGCGGTCCGCGACCGGCCACAATGGTCGACAGCCGCGGTTTGTGGTATGTTGGACGCCAAAAGCCGCGTGGGCTTTCGTCGATCCAAGATTTGTCGATCCAAGATTTGTCGATCCAAGATTTGTCGATCCAAGACCCGTATCATCCTACTCCGAGGAGAGCCACGGTGATCAAAATCGAAGTCAACGGAGTATCCAAACAAATCGATATCGAGCCCGACACGCCGCTGCTGTGGGTGTTGCGCGACGTGGTCGGCCTGACCGGCACGAAATTCGGCTGCGGCATCGCGCAATGCGGCGCCTGCACCGTGCATATCGACGGCAACCCGATGCGTTCCTGCTCGGTGCCGATCGGTACGCTCGATGGCGCAAAGGTCACCACGATCGAAGGGCTCTCGCCCGACAACAGCCATCCGGTGCAACGCGCATGGATCGCGGAAGGCGTTCCTCAGTGCGGCTACTGTCAGTCAGGGCAGATCATGGCCACCGCCGCGTTCCTGAAGCAGTTTCCCAATCCGACCGATGCCGATATCGATGCGAACATCACGAATATCTGCCGGTGCGGAACCTATGAGCGTTTGCGCCGCGCCATTCATCGCGCCGCCGAAATGATGAAAGCCTAAGGGGAGGCCGCGATGCACGGAACTCATCTCGCTTCCACTCTCAGCCGCCGCCACTTCATCCTCACGGCGGCGACCGCTGCCGGCGGTTTCATGATCGGCATCGGCGGTTCGCCGCGCCCGGCCCAAGCCGCTGTCGTTACCGCGGAGCCTTGGGACACCGGCAGCGGCTATTCGCCAAATGACATCGACGCCTGGATCGCCATCGATCCGGACGATTCGATCCTGATCCGCTATCAGAGGTCGGAGATGGGCCAAGGCAGCATGACGGCGCTGCCGATGATGATCACCGAGGAACTGCAGTGCGACTGGTCGAAGGTGCGGATCGAGTATGCCTCGTCCAACCGCAATGTCCGCGAGAACAAAGTCTACGGTGACATGTTCTCACACGGCAGCATGTCAGTGCGGCAGTCGCAGAAGAGGATGCAGCAGGTCGGTGCCAGCGCTCGTGAGCGCCTGATCGCCGCGGCGGCGGCGCGCTGGAACGTGCCGGCACCGGAGTGCTCGGCAGCGCAGAGCGTCGTGACTCATAAACCTTCCGGCCGGAGCCTGCGCTACGGCGAGCTCGCCGCCGACGCGGCGAAGATCAAGCTCGACGCCGAGCCGGCGATCAAGACGCCGGCGCAGTTCACGTTCATCCCGAGGGAGCTGCCGCGCGTCGACGTGGTCCATAAGACCGATGGATCGGCCAAGTTCGGCATGGACACTCAAGTTCCGGACATGGTTTTCGCCGCGATTACGGCTTGCCCGGTCCCGGGAGGCAAGCTCAAGAGCGTCGATGAGTCAGTGCTTGCCGGCGCGCCGGGTATTGTTCAGGTGGTGAAGCTTGACAATGCCGTGGCGGTCGTCGCCACCGATACATACTGGCGCGCCAAGCGGGCGCTATCCCGGCTGCAGCCGGAGTGGGACGTCCCCGCGGCAAGTCGCGTCGACAGCGATCAACTTTCGCAGATGTATCGCGCCGCGCTCAACGACCCCATGCTGATGGCGCGCAACGACGGCAATGTCGATCAAGCCATGTCGGGCGCGAGAAAGACCTTCGAAGCCGTCTACGAGACGCCTTATCTGTCGCACTCGCCGATGGAGCCCATGAATGCGACCGTGAACTTGCAGCCCGACCGGCTCGATGTCTGGGTCGGAACGCAGGACGCGGCCGCGGCGCTCGAGGCGGCGGCGCGCGTCTGCGGTCTGAAGCCGGAGCAGGTCTACATTCACAATGTGTTTCTCGGAGGCGGCTTCGGCCGCCGTGACGCCAACGATGAGATCACGCAAGCCATTCTCATCGCCAAGGCTGTCAACCGTCCGGTCAAGCTGATCTGGACGCGCGAAGAAGATACCCGCCAGGACAAGTTCCGGCCGCATGCGGTGGTCGCCTTCAAGGCCGCCGCCGGCCCCGACGGAATGCCGACCGCATGGTCGATGCGCGTGGTCACCTCTTCGATCTTTGCTTCGGTCGGAATTCCGTTCCCAACCAATAAGGTCGTGCCGCCTACAGTCGATGGCCTGTGGGACAACGGCTACAACGTGCCGAATATGCGCGTAGAGTCACTGGTTAGGAACACGCACTTGCCGGTGTGGTTCTATCGTGCGCCAGGCGCGAATCAGCACACTTTCGCGCTCGAGAGCTTCCTTGACGAGATGGCGTTCGCGAGCGGCCTCGATCCCTATCAGATGCGGCGCAAGCTGCTCGAAGGCAAGCCCGACTGGCTCAAGGTGCTGGATACCGCCGCCGAGAAGGGCGACTGGGGCAAGCCCTTGCCAAAGGGCAGCGGTCGCGGCATCGCCGTTTGCACGTTCACCGACAGTCTTTGCGCACAGGTCGCCGAGGTCACGGTCAAACCGAACGGCCAGGTCAAGGCCAATCGAGTCACGGTCGCGCTCGATACCCGCTACATGGTCAATCCGCAGACCATCACCGAGCAGGCTGAAGGCGCCACGATCTTTGGTTTGACCGCCGCGCTTTACGGCAAGATCACGATCAAGGACGGCGCCGCGGTGCAAGGCAACTTTGACACCTATCGCATGGTGCGGCTTGCGGAGGCGCCGAAGATCGACGTTCATCTGACGCCGAGCGGCGGCGAGGTCTGGGGCGGTGCGGGCGAGCCGGCAATGGCACCGATCGCCGCCGCGGTGGCGAACGCGATCTTCGCCGCCACGGGCAAGCGCATTCGTTCGCTGCCGATCAGCGATCACGATCTGACGGGGTCGGCGACCTAGTAGCGCATCGGATGGCGGCGAAACGGCGGCCGCCTGCGAGCTTTGCAATGGTTGAAACGACTCGTGCCGGGGAGGCGGAGGACTTGATAGCAATCTCAAGGAAACTCTTCTGCGGGCTGATTCTGCTCTTCCCATTTTCGGCACGGGCAAACGAGAACGTCACTCCTGCCGATAATCCCGGTGAATATGTGGCGCGAGCCGGCGATTGCGTGGCGTGTCATTCGGTTGCGGGCGGCAAGGCTTTCGCCGGTGGGCTGAAAATGGGCTCGCCGCTCGGCAACATCTATTCGACCAACATCACGCCCGATCCCGCGACCGGTATCGGCGGCTACACGCTTGCGGAATTCGCTCGCGCCGTACGACAGGGAGTCGCCAAGGACGGACACCGGCTCTATCCGGCGATGCCGTATCCGTCTTATGCCAAGCTCACCGACGCCGACATGGTGGCGCTGTACGATTTCTTCATGAAGCAGGTGCCGCCGGTTCATCAGGAGAATTTGAGGAACGAGATACCGCTGCTCCTGAGCTTCCGCTGGCCGCTGGCGATCTGGAACCTGGTGTTCACCGGGAGCGGGACATATGTCGCCAAAAACGACCACGACGCCGAGTGGAATCGCGGCGCCTATCTGGTACAGGGCCTCGGTCATTGCGGCGCCTGCCACACCCCGCGCGGTTTTGCCTGGCAGGAAAAGGCGCTCGATGACAACACTTCGGGCTATCTTTCCGGAGCGCTGCTCGACGCTTGGTACGCCCCCAACCTGCGTGGTGAAGTTCGTACCGGTCTCGGCAGCTGGCCGAAGGACGACGTTGCCGATTTTCTCAAGCACGGCCACAACCGCGGCGAGACGGTGTTCGGCTCGATGACCGATGTGGTCAACAACA
Source organism: uncultured Alphaproteobacteria bacterium (assembly GCA_963725185.1). Classification (GTDB taxonomy): domain Bacteria; phylum Pseudomonadota; class Alphaproteobacteria; order Rhizobiales; family Xanthobacteraceae; genus VAZQ01. Next base: position 696,301 of record CAVRXO010000003.1, on the reverse strand, counting down.
GCACGCCCTACCTGTCGGACGGCGACGTCAACGCGATTGCGGTCTATCTGAAGTCGCTGCCGGCGACATCCAGGCAAGAGCCCGTTGCCTATGACGATGCGACGGCGGCGGCACTGCGTTCGGGCCACGCACCGCAACCCGGCGCGACCATCTACGCCGGCACATGCGTCAACTGCCATGGCTTCGACGGCAAAGGCTTTGGTCCATACAGCCCTGCGCTCGCCGCCAATCCCGTCGTGCTCGACAATGATCCGTCGTCGCTGATCAACCTGGTGCTGAACGGCTCGAACCCGCTGGTCGTCGAAGGGACTCCGGACCCCTATCGCATGCCGCAATTTCGGCAGCAGTACTCCGACCAGGAGATCGCCGACGTCGTCACGTTCATCCGCAATGGCTGGGGCAACCAGGCGCCGGCGGTCACAGCGGCCGAGGTCGCTAAACTTCGCAGCGCTACCGATCCAGCCGGCGATCAAGTCATCATCCTAAAAATGCGTTAGCGACGATCCCGCGGGACGATCCGACTACGATTTTCGCGCCGGTCCCCGCGGTTCGCCGCGGTCGGCGCGGCCGGGAGGCTTGCCGAGCGCCGCGATGTCGGCCGCCAGATGGGCGAGGCTTGCGACCGGGGTCAGCGCCAGGCCGAGCTCGCTGCCGCCTTCGGCGGCCGCGCTCTGCGGCATGACGGCGCGGGCAAAGCCGAGCTTGGCCGCCTCCTTGAGGCGCGCCGCCGCCTGGGCGACCGGCCGCACCGCGCCCGAAAGCGACACCTCGCCGAAATAGACCGCGTCGGCGGGGAGCGGCGCATTGGCGAGCGAGGAGACCAGCGCGGCCGCGGCAGCGAGGTCGGCCGCCGGCTCCTGGATGCGCAATCCGCCCGCCACGTTGAGATAGACGTCGTGGCCGGACAGCCGGATGCCGCAATGGGCCTCCAGCACGGCCAGCACCATGGCGAGCCGGCTCGGGTCCCAGCCGACCACGGCGCGGCGCGGCGTGCCGAGCGAGGTGGGGGCGACCAGCGCCTGGATCTCGACCAAAAGCGGCCGGCTGCCCTCGATGCCGGCGAACACCGCCGTGCCGGGGCTGCCGAGATCGCGCTCGGACAGGAACAGCTCGGACGGGTTGGCGATCTCCTGCAAGCCGAGGCCCGTCATCTCGAACACCCCGATCTCGTCGGTGGGCCCGAACCGGTTCTTCACCGCGCGCAGGATCCGGAACTGATGCGAGCCTTCGCCCTCGAAGGACAGCACCGCATCGACCATGTGCTCGACCACGCGCGGCCCGGCGATCTGGCCGTCCTTGGTGACGTGGCCGACCAGGATCAGGGCGGCGCCCGAGCGCTTGGCGAAGCGGATCAGGCTCTGCGCGGCGCCGCGCACCTGCGTCACCGTGCCGGGCGCGGAGTCGACCGCGTCGGTCCACATGGTCTGGATCGAGTCGATGACCACCAGACGCGGCGTCTCGCGGTCGGAGAGGGTGGCGATGATGTCCTCGACCGAGGTCTCGGCGGCAAGCTCGATCTGCGCGTCCGCGAGCTTCAGCCGCTCGGCGCGCAGCCGCACCTGCGCCACCGCCTCCTCGCCGGAGATATAGACCGCGCGGTGGCCGGCGCGGGCGAGCGCGGCCGCGACCTCGAGCAGGAGCGTCGATTTGCCGATTCCCGGATCGCCGCCCAGGAGGAGGACCGATCCGCGCACGAAGCCGCCGCCGGTGACGCGGTCGAACTCGGCGAGCCCGCAGGCGAGGCGGGGCGCATCGCGCGTTTCGCCGGTGAGCGGCTCGAGCGCGAACTTGCGGCCCTTGCGCGGCGCCCGCCCCGGCATGGCCGGCCGCGCCAGCGCCGCGCCCTCCTCGGCGATGGTGTTCCACTCGCCGCAGGCGTCGCATTTGCCCTGCCAGCGTCCATAGGCGGCGCCGCAATTCTGGCAGACGAAGGTGAGCTCGCGACGCGCCATGGAGTCGACCTGTTGTAGGTCGGGTTAGCGCGGCCGGTGCGCCGGGGGTTTGGCGAACATCAAATCCGCGCGTAACCCGACATGCAGCCGGGATGTCGGGTTACGCGCGGATCGAGGCCGAGGACCAATCGGATCGTTGGTGGCCGCGCTAACCCAACCTACGAAACCACCCCCTTGTAGACCCGATGGAAGCGCTGGCCCAAGCGCGTGAGCACCTCGTAGCCGATGGTGCCGAGCGCGGTCGCCAACTCGTCGATGCCGAGATCGCCGCCGATCAGCGTGGCGAAGTCGCCGCGGCGGGCGCGGCCGTCGGGAACATCGGTGACGTCGACGCTGATCAGGTCCATGGATACGCGGCCGGCGAGGGGGCAGCGTTTGCCGGCCACGATCGCTTGCGCCGGCGGCTTGTTGCGGTCGCCCGCGGCCGAGCGCAGGAAACCGTCCGCATAGCCGACCGCGACGATGGCGATGCGGGACGCCCGCTGGGCCGTGAAGCTCGCACCGTAACCCACCGTGTCGCCGCGCTTGACCTCGCGCACTTGCAGGATCCGGCCCTTCAGTTCGACCACCGGGCGCATGGGATTGCTTTTGCCGGGCGTCGGATTGCAGCCGAACAACGCCATCCCCGGCCGCACCAGATCGCAATGGGCGGTGCCGCCGCCGAGAAAAATGCCGGACGAGTTGGCGAGCGAGGAGGAGACGCCGCGAAACATGATGCGAAGCTCGCGGAACATGCGGATTTGCCGGTCGTTCATCGAATGGCTGGGCGTATCGGCGCAGGCCAGATGGCTCATCAATAGCGTGAAGCCGTGATTTTCCAGCTGGACCCGCGAGGCCACCGCCACCGCTTCATCAGGACTGAGGCCGAGCCGGTTCATGCCGGTATCGACATGCAGGGCCGCGCCGCCGCGCCAATTGCTGGCGGCGACGAAGGCATCCCACTCGGCGAGCTCGGCCGGACCGTTGATGACCGGCCGCAGCTGGACGTCGGCGAAGGCCTGGGCGCTGTTCGGCACCAGTCCATTGAGCACGTAGATGGTGGCTTCGCGCGCGAGCGTGCGCACTCGTCGGCCTTCGGCGATGTCGGCGACGAAGAAGGTCTTGCAACCGGCTTTGGCAAGCCGCGCGGTGACGGCTTCGAGGCCGCACCCATAGGCGTCGGCCTTGACCACGGCGGCGCATTCGATCGGCACGGTGCGGCTGGAAAGCAGGCGCCAATTGGCTTCGATGGCGGCAAGATCGATGGTCAGGAGACCGCCGGCCATCGTCGGATCGGCGGCGGGCGCCATCGCCTTGTCGGGTGCCGCCAGGGCCGCCCGGCCGGATTCGAGAGGGGCTTCTTGAATCGACATCCGGGGGTTATGGCCGGCCGTGCGCCCGCCGTCCAGCGCGCCCGGAGGGGGCGCGCCTAGTGCTGCACGAGCGCCTGATCGTCGCGCGCCAGATTGTCGAAGCGGGTGACCGCCGCGTCGAATTGCAGGTTGACGGTGCCGGTGGGGCCGTGACGCTGCTTGCCGATGATGATTTCGGCCTTGCCGTGCGCCGCGTCCATCTCGGTCTGCCACTTGATATGCTCGTCGGTGCCCGGCCGCGGCTCCTTGTTGCTGAGGTAATACTCCTCGCGGAACACGAACAGCACCACGTCGGCGTCCTGCTCGATCGAGCCCGATTCGCGCAGGTCCGAGAGCTGCGGGCGCTTGTCGTCGCGGTTCTCCACCTGGCGCGACAACTGCGAGAGCGCCATCACCGGCACATTGAGCTCCTTGGCGAGCGCCTTGAGGCTGGTGGTGATCTCGGTCACCTCCTGCACGCGGTTCTCCTGGCCGCGGCGGCTGGTTCCCTGCAGCAGCTGGATGTAGTCGATGACCAGGAGGTCCAGGCCCTTTTGCCGCTTGAGCCGCCGCGCGCGCGCGGCGAGCTGGGCGATCGTTGAGACCGCCGGTCTCGTCGATGAACAACGGCAGATGCTGCAATTCGACGCTCACGTCCTTGAGCTTATCGAAGTCGCGCTGGTCGATGGCGCCGCGCCGGATCGTGCTCGAGGGAATGCCGGTCTGCTCGGCGATGATGCGGGTGGCGAGCTGCTCGGCCGACATTTCGAGCGAGAAGAAGCCGACGATGCCGCCATTGGCGGTCTCGATGTGCCCGTCGGGCCGGACCTCGCCGTGCCAGCTGCGGGCGATGTTATAGGCGATGTTGGTGGCGAGCGCGGTCTTGCCCATGCCGGGACGGCCGGCCACGATGATGAGATCGGATTTCTGCAGGCCGCCCATCTTGCGAATCGAGGTCCTTGAGCTCGGTCGCCAGGCCCGACAGCTTGCCGTCGCGCTGATAGGCGTGGGCCGCCATCTCGAGCGCCGTGGTCAGCGCCGATTCGAATCGCTGGAAGCCGCCGCCGTAACGGCCGACCTCGGCGAGCTCGTACAAGCGCCGCTCGGCGTCCTCGATCTGCTCGCGCGGCGCGAAATCGACCGGCGCGTCGAAGGCGACATTGACCATGTCCTCGCCGATCTGGATCAGATCGCGCCGGATCGCGAGGTCGTAGACCGCGCGTCCGTAATCGGCGGCATTGATGATGGTGGTCGCTTCGGCGGCGAGGCGGGCCAGATATTGGGCCGACGGTGAGACCGGCGATGTCGATATCGGCGGGCAGAAACGTCTTCAAGGTGATCGGCGATGGCGAGCTTGCCGGTGCGGATCAGGCTGCGGGCGTGGTCATAGATCTGCTGATGGATCGGCTCGAAGAAGTGCAGCGGCTCCAAAAAATCGGAGACCCGGTAGAGCGCCTCGTTGTTGACCAGGACCGCGCCGAGCAAGGCCTGTTCCGCCTCGATATTGTGCGGAGCCATGCGGTAGACGGATGCAGGTTCCGGCGCCTGCTTGCGCGCGGTCGAATCGAACGGTGCCATGATGTCCCAGCGGTGGTGGTGCAATCGGACGAAAGCGTGGCGTACAACGCAAAAAGCACAAGATGCGTCAAACCAAAAAGCGCGGGCGCTTTCCAATTCGACCTGATGGACAGCGATCTAGCACCGCGGCACGATTCGGAAACACGCTCGTTGCCGATGTCCCCGATACCCACCGCATACACAAGACTCAATTTCAAGAGACTTGACGAACAAAAGACTTGACGATCAAGGCCGGGTAGGAGCGGGCGCACGCCGCCACGACCGCCGTGATCGCGAATACTGTGAAGAGCCGATGCCCGCACGTGGCGGCGATGCGCGCCGGGCTGCGGCCGGCAAAGGCGGGTTCATTCGCCGGCGAGCCGCAGAGGTGCGCGCCGCCCGCCTTCGAGGGCGCGCAGGCGTGCGGTTTCGTGGGCGATGTAGTCGCGGGTCATCGGTACGATGCCTTGCCGTTTTGTCAGCTGAATCTGAATGACCATGAGAGCCTGCTCGCGAAACGCCATCTCGGACGCGGCAAGATAGAACTCCCACATCCGCACAAAGCGACGGTCGTAAATCCGCTCGACCTCGTCGCGATGGGCGAGGAAGCGTTGGCGCCACGCCTTGAGGGTCTCGGCATAGTGCAGGCGCAGGATCTCGATGTCGGTGACCAGGAGTCCCGCGCGCTCGATCGCCGGCAGCACCTCCGAAAGCGCCGGAATATAGCCGCCCGGGAAGATGTATTTGGCGATCCAGGGATTGGTGACGTTCGGTCCTTCGGACCGGCCGATCGAATGCAGCAGCATGACGCCGTTGTCGGCGAGCGCTGCGCGGCATTTGCGGAAGAACTCGTCATAGAAGCCGACGCCGACATGCTCGAACATGCCGACCGAGACGATGCGATCGAAGGTTTCGGCAACCTCGCGGTAGTCCTGCAGCCGGAAATCGGCGACCCCACCCAGTCTCTTCTCCACCGCGCGTCCGCGCGCCACCGCGTGCTGTTGCTCCGAAAGGGTGATGCCGGTGACGATGCTGCCGCAAGTCTCCGCCAGATAGAGCGCAAGCCCGCCCCAGCCGCAGCCGATGTCGAGCACGCGCTGGCCCGAGGCGGTCAGCAACTTGGCGGCGAGGTGACGGCGCTTGGCGAGCTGGGCATCGTCGAGCGATTGATCGGGCGTCTCGAAATAGGCGCAGCTGTATTGCCGGTCGGCATCGAGAAAGAGCGAATAGAGGCGGTCGTCCAGATCATAGTGATGCGCGACATTGCGTCGCGCGCGCCGCCGCCAGTTGAGTTGCCACAGCCGGCGGCGGAGATAGCGCAGCATCTGGTACGGCCGGGCCCACAGCGGCGGCTCGGCGGTCGGGCCTTGCAGGATTGCCAGCACGTCGGCGATCGAGCCCTGCTCGACGACCAGCGTGCCGTCCATATAGGATTCTCCGAGCTTGAGCTCGGGATCGATGATGACGCCGCGTTCCGCCGCGCTGGTGGTGAACCGGAGCGCGATCGGCGGGCCGGATCCGTCGCCAAGGGTGTAAGTCGTTCCGTGTGCGGTCGTGATCCGAAGATTGCCCGCACGTACAAACTTTTTCAGTGCCAGCCGAACCAACCGGTTCATCTGCGCTTCCAAACGAGCACCAACCGCGATGCCACGCCCCCGACACAATTGGCGTCCACCGGCGTCAATGCGACGGCCTTGTCTGTTCGGTACCCGACAAAAGCCGTGTTCTTTCTGTATAATAGTCCAACTTTAGAATGCGCGACAGGCGAGTTGGTTGCCGATGTACAAAATGAAGGGCACAGTGCCGCAAGGGCAGGCTTGGACGACCCACCGCTTGGCCCGGGTCCTGGGCAGGCAATCGGACCAGAGCCCTGCCGGCGGCTTGGCACCGGCGCATCCCGGGTGGTCGGGGGAACGGGAGATCATCGTGTCGGGGGTTCGGCGAATTTGGATGGTGGCGATATTGGCCCTGGCGCCACTGGCGCCGGCCTCCGGCCAGAATCTTGATGCCGGCAAATCTGCTTCGCAGATATTCTCGGAAGTCTGCGCCAACTGCCACCGCAGCGCGCGCGAGCTCAAGAGCAATGCGGGCGCAAGCTTCTTGCGCGAGCACTATACGACGGGCCCCGACATGGCCTCGACCATGGCGGCCTATCTGGCTTCCGCCGGCAATGATTCGCGGGTGGGGGCTCCGCAGCCCAAGCGCCCGGCGGCCGCCGCGACCGCAAGAGAAGCCCCGGCTCCAGCCCCAGCCCCAGCCCCAGACACCGCCCCGGGTCCGCGGCACGCGCAGCAGACCGCGGAACCCAAGGCGTCGCCGCCGGTCCGCCCGATCGCCAAGGGCCGTGCGGCCTCGGCCCGGGCAGAAGGCACGGCCGAGGCCAAGCCGGTGGCCGCGCCACCGCCTGCGCCGCCCCGGCCCGTGCTCGAGGACTTCGAGGAATAAGCCTCCCGCGCGCGAGCTCGCGGCCTGCGGTTTGCCGCCCGAGCCGCGGGCGTTGCGCGCTTGTCCGGACCGGAATGCAAACGCGCAACGAGCGTCAGGGTCACATCACTGGCGGGCCGGCTTGGCATCCGCCTCCGCTTCGGCCGGCTCCGCCGGCTCGGTCTCCTGCGAACGGATGGCCTCGATCGCCTCCGGCTCGAAGAAGGTTTCCGCGGTCGCGGCCGCCTCCGCGGCGGCTTCGGCCGCCTCGTCGCGCGTGACCGTAATGTCCTCACCGCGCTTGAGCCTTTCGGCCTCATCGGCGCTGCGGGCGACCGTGAGGCTGACCGAGACCTCGACCTCGGGATGCAGCGACACCGGCACCTGGTACATGCCGATCATCTTGATGGGCATGTTGAGCACGATCTGCGAGCGTTCGATCGCAAAGCCCTTTTCGGTGATCAGCCCGACCAGATCGCGCGGCGAGACCGAGCCGTAAAGCTGGCCGCCCTCGGCCGCTTGCCTGAGCACGATGAAGCTTTGCCCATTCAGCCGCTCGGCGATCTTCTCGGCCTCGCCGCGCTGCTGCAGGTTGCGCGCCTCCAGGTCGACCTTCATGGTCTCGAAGCGCGAGCGGTTGGTTTCGCTGGCCCGCAAAGCCTTGCCCTTGGGCAGGAGGTAGTTGCGTGCAAAACCGTCCTTCACGCGCACCACGTCGCCCATCTGGCCGAGCTTGGCGATCCGTTCAAGCAGGATAACGTCCATCTGTCTGTCTCCTTCATGCATCAGGTGGAATTGGAAGTTCAGGTCGGCGCCACCGGCGGGCCGCGCCGGCGCGCGATCAGTCCGCGCAGATCGAACAGCGCATCGCTCATTCCGAGCAAGCCGATGAACAGGAGCGGCCAACGGATCGGCCAGCTGAAGACCACGATGGCCGCATAGACGGAGGCGAGAACGAAGCCGCGTCCGCTCAGCCCTATCGTCAAGGCGTGGATGACCGCGAGCCCGAGCAGCACATGGGCGATCATCAGGCTCGCCGCCAAGGCGCTCGACGAAACACCGATCAGGTCCGGCAGGAACGAGCCGGCAACCGCGGCGGCGAGGATTGCCGGGGCGAGCGCCGGGAACCGCATCTGGGCCAGGAGCGGCCAGGGCCGCGGCAGACGGCCGGAGATCTTCACGATCCGGCCGGCGAGCCAAAGGTTGCCGACAGCAGAGAGCGTAAAGGAGACCGCGGCGGCGGCCGGCACGAACATCGCCATCATGTCGACGAGCCGCGCAACATCGTCGGGATTTTCCAGTTGATCGCCGATCGCCTCGCGCAGAGAGCCGTCGAGCACGGCGTGCAAGGCGCTCTGCAGGCTTGCGAGATCGGTGCCCAGGCTCAACAGCGTCGCGCCGACGATGACCGCGTACATGCAAGCCGCCCACAGTACGAGGCGACCGATCGGATACCATTCCTGGCCAATCGGCGGCGGTGCCGGCCGCGCCAGCAGGGCGAGATAAGCAAGCCACCAGGCCGGAAGCCCGACCGCGAACAGGAATACGGCGAGGAAATCCACCCCGATCACGGCCAGGCACGCCGCCGCCGTGGCGGCCGCGATAAGGCCCGCCCAATGGCTCCATCCGAGCGCGACGATCAGGATCGGCAGCGGTGCCAGCAAGAGGAGCAGCATGGCCACGGGCGCGCCGGACATCACCGACGCGAACAGCATTGCGGCCGCTGTCCCGGCACCGAGCCCGATGAGAACGATCTGCATCATCCCAAGCTGTCCCGCCATCCTGGAGCGGTTAGAGACGGATCACTGTCCGTCCCAACAAAGTCCGTGCCCACCACGCCGACGACCGGTGACCGTGGCAGAAGCTCTGCCTAGCCCGCCGCCTGACCTGCCGCGGTCAGCGGATCACGTAAGTCAACAGGCCGAGAAAACGTGCGCGCTTGATCGCGCGCGCGAGCTCGCGCTGCTTCTTGGCCGAAACCGCGGTGATGCGGCTCGGCACGATCTTGCCGCGCTCGGAGACGTAGCGCTGCAACAGCTTGACGTCCTTGTAGTCGATCTTCGGGGCATTGGCACCGGAGAACGGGCAGGTCTTGCGCCGGCGGAAGAACGGGCGACGAGTCTGCATCGGGGAAAACGCCATTTCCGTTACTCCTCGGTATCCGCAGCCGCTTCGGCAACGGGCTCATCGCGCGGGGGGCGGCTGTCGCGGTCGCGCGGCCGGCGATCACCGCGATCTCGGTCGCCGCGATCTCGATCACCGCGATCCCGGTCGCGAAAGCCGCCGCGGTCGTCGCGATCGCGGTCGGACTTGCGCATCATCGCGGAGGGGCCTTCCTCATGCTCCTCGACCCGGATGGTCAGGTAGCGCAGCACGTCCTCGTTGAGTCGCTCCTGGCGCTCGATCTCGCTCAGCGCGGCCGGCGGCGCGTCGACATTCAGGAAGGTGAAGTGCGCCTTGCGGTTCTTGCGTATCCGATACGAGAGCGACTTCACGCCCCATTGCTCGAGCTTGGTGACCTTGCCGCCCAATTGCTCGATGACCCCGGTCAGCTGGGAGGTCAATTCCTCCACCTGTTGCGCGCTGACGTCCTGGCGCGCAAGAAATACGTGCTCGTAAAGCGGCATGTGGCATCCTTTCCTGGTCCGTCAAAGACGCGCGTGAACGCGCTTTTGGCGCTTATGATGCTCATCCCGGCGCGCAGCCCTTCAAGCCCTTTCGGGAAAGGCTCGAAAGCTTAAGAAGGCGGGAACAGGGGACGCCGGACCATAAGGTCCTGCCGCGCAACGCGCCCTTGAAGATCGAAGCACCCCAAGGATTCCGCGCGCGACCGTCCGTTCAGCTCCCGGCCGGAATTGAGCAGAGGGTGGCCTTATAGGAGGTTTCGACGAAAAGGCAAGCTCAGCCGAGGTCCTGAGGATCAGGCCGCCCGTGGGGCGCCCGGCGCAATCCGGCGCAGAAGGTCGGCAAGCTTGACGGCAAGCTCGGCGCCTTCCCGCACCTGGTCGGCCTGCGCGACGCCGTGGGCGGTGCGCTGGAGCTTGCTGAGCTCGCCGAGCAGGCGCTCCAGGCTCTCTGTCACCAGCTGCTGGCGGAAATCCGGGTCTTCGCGTGCCCGCGCGAGATCGGAGTCGGTGATCAAGGGTGAATCATGCATGTTCGAATGTCGCGCTGGCCGGGTCCGCAGCCCCGCAATCGGGGATTACTGCTCTTCCGTGCTCCGTCTGCTGACGGTCTGGCCCGGGTGGCGGGGCCGAAGCGAAGCTGTGGGGGAGAGTAGGCCCATCCGGGTTGTCGGCGGGTTAGGAACCAAGGTTTCCGATTGGTTACGAAACCGGTTGCCGGCTGGCGGTCACTGCGGTACGCGCTGCCCCGGTGCGGGCCGAAATGCGGCCGGCCGGCCGCGGAGACGCGGCTGCGGCTTTCTCGAAAGCCATGTAACGGCTGAAGTGGGCAGGGCAGGGGTCGGGATGTCGGTCGCTTTCGTGTTTCCTGGGCAAGGCAGCCAGTCGGTCGGCATGGGCAAAGCGCTGGCGGAGGCCTATCTGCCGGCCCGGCAGGTATTCGCGGAGATCGATGCCGCGCTTAGCTATGATCTCACCAAGGTCATGTGGGAAGGGCCTGCCGACCGGTTGATGCTGACCGAGAACGCGCAGCCGGCGCTGGTGGCGGTCTCGCTGGCGGCCATGCGGGTGCTCGAATCGGAAGCCGGAGTCGATGTCGCCCGTGAAGCACAATTCGTGGCCGGCCATTCGGTCGGCGAATACGCGGCGCTGGCGGCCGCGGGCTCGATCTCGGTGGCCGATGCGGCCCGATTGGTGCGCATACGCGGCCGCGCCATGGCCCTCGCGGTGCCGGCCGGCGCCGGCGCCATGGCGGCGCTGATCGGCGTCGATTTCGAGCAGGCTGCCGCGATCGCGGCGGAAGCCGCGCAGGGGCAGGTTTGCCAAGCCGCCAACGACAACGGCGGCGGGCAAGTGGTGATCTCGGGCGACAAGGCCGGGGTCGAGCGGGCGGTCGCGATCGCCAAGGACAAGGGCGTGCGCCGCGCCATGATGCTGCCGGTATCGGGGGCGTTCCACTCGGCCCTCATGCGGCCCGCGGCGGACGCGATGCGGGAGGCACTGGCCAAGGTCCAGATCAAACCCCCGACCGTCCCCTTGGTCGCCAATGTTCGGGCCAGGCCGACCAGCGATCCGCAGGAGATCGCGCGCGGTCTGGTCGAGCAGGTGACCGGAACGGTGCGCTGGCGGGAGTCCGTCGCATTCATGGCGGCTGCTGGGGTCACCTCCTTCTACGAAGTCGGCGCCGGCAAGGTCCTCTCGGGGCTGGTCAAGCGGATCGCCGAAGGGGCGAGCGGGGTCACGATCGGGACGCCCGAAGAGGTCTCAGCCTTCAAGGCGGCCCGCAGCGCAGCCGCCATCGCCCGCCCCGTCCGCGATTGAGCGCAATTGCGCCAGAACGTCATCGAGGAGCACCGTCCATGTTCGATCTGACCGGCAAGATGGCGCTCGTCACCGGCGCGACCGGCGGCCTTGGCGGGCCGATCGCGCGGGCCTTGCACCAACAGGGCGCGGTCGTCGCGCTGTCGGGCACGCGGCGGGAGGCGCTCGATCAGCTCGCCGGCGAGCTCAAGGAGCGGGTCCACGTGCTGGCCTGCAATCTCGCCGACAAGGCGCAGATCGAGGCGCTGGTTCCCGAGGCCGAGGAACGGATGGGGCGGCTCGACATCCTGGTCGCCAATGCGGGCGTCACGCGGGACAATCTGCTCGTGCAATTGAGCGACGAGGCCTGGGACGAGGTCATCGCGGTCAATCTCACGGCGAGCTTCCGCCTTGCCCGGGCCGCCATCAAGGGAATGATGCGGCGACGGTTCGGCCGCGTCATCGGCATTACCTCGGTGGTGGCGGTGACCGGAAATCCCGGGCAAGTGAATTATGCCGCCGCCAAGGCCGGCATGATCGGCATGATCAAGTCGCTGGCGCACGAATATGCCAAGCGCAGCGTCACCGCGAACTGCATCGCGCCCGGTTTCATCGCCACGCCGATGACCGACAAGCTCAACGAGAAGCAGCGCGACGCCATCCTGGCGCGGGTTCCCGCCGGCCGCCTCGGCAGTGCCGCGGACGTGGCTGCGGCCACCGTCTTTCTCGCCTCCGACGAGGCGTCCTACATCACCGGCCAGACGCTGCATGTGAACGGCGGCATGGCGATGATTTGACGTCTTTTGACGGGTATCACCCTATGCTGGTCAAGGCTTTTGAAGTGTGGTAACCGAGCTTCGGTTTGGCGGGCAGAGGCCATGGGGCAGAGCGATCAGTCAAGTCGGCTCGCGACCTGGCGATCAAATGCGGAATACCACGACAAGCCGATTTCACAATGGCTCGCGGGCGCTGACCGACCGAGCCCAATGCAAGGATACGAGGGTGCAGCGATGAGTGACATTGGCGAGCGGGTGAAAAAGATCGTCGTTGAGCATTTGGGTGTCGAAGCCGACAAGGTCACCGACAATGCAAGCTTTATCGACGACCTGGGCGCCGACAGCCTCGACACCGTCGAACTCGTCATGGCCTTCGAGGAAGAGTTTGGCTGCGAGATTCCCGATGACGCCGCCGAGACCATCCTGACGGTCGGCGATGCGGTCAAATTTCTCGAGAAGAACGCAAAAAGCTGACGGACCAAGCGGCGATCATCACCACAATTCGGCAGGCTCGGCCTGACGCGGCGCTCCGACGCGTGCGGCGCATTCCGGCGTGCGGACGCAACGGGTTGCCGCCAAATGAAGACCCGCAGGGCAGGCGGCCAGGCTGGAGCAGGTCGCGTAGACCTTGTTCCCGCAAAGGCGCAGACTATCTGCGACCCCGGGGGCGCGGCGGCTGCCGATCGGAGGCCCTGAGGAACCGAAGATGAGACGTGTCGTGGTCACCGGGCTTGGAATGCTCACGCCGCTTGCGTGCGGTGTCGAGACCACGTGGAGTCGTTTGCTCGAGGGCAAGAGCGGCGCCCGGCACATCGAGCACTTCGACGTCTCCGACCTGCCGGTCAAGTTCGCCTGCCAGGTCCCCCGCGGCGACGGCTCCGAAGGCACCTACAATCCCGACCAGTGGATGGAGCCGAAGGATCAGCGCAAGTTCGATCAATTCATCGTCTTTGCCATGTGCGCCGCGCGTCAGGCGCTCGATGATGCCGGTTGGCGGCCGACGGCCTACGAAGATCAGATCGTGTCGGGCGTCCTCATTGGCTCCGGGATCGGAGGCATCGAGGGCATTGCCGAGACCGCGATCATCTTGAAGGAACGCGGTCCGCGACGGGTCTCTCCGTTCTTCATTCCCGGGCGGATCATCAATCTGGCGTCCGGTTGCGTGTCGATGGAGTTCGGCCTGAAGGGTCCCAACCATGCGGTGGTGACCGCATGCTCGACCGGCTCGCATGCGATCGGCGACGCGGGCCGGCTCATTGCGCTGGGGGACGCCGACGTCATGGTGGCCGGCGGGGCGGAATCGCCGGTGAACCGGATTTCCATCGCGGGTTTTGCCGCGGCGCGCGCGCTTTCGACCGGCTTCAACGATCAACCGACGCGCGCCTCGCGTCCCTACGACAAGGACCGCGACGGCTTTGTCCTGGGCGAGGGCGCCGGCATGGTGGTGCTCGAGGAATACGAGCATGCCAAGCGCCGCGGCGTCCGGATCTATGCCGAGCTGGTCGGCTATGGGCTGTCCGGCGATGCCTATCACGTCACCGCACCTGCCCCTGACGGCGACGGCGCACTGCGTTGCATGAGTGCAGCTTTGCGGCGTGCCGCAATCTCGCCGGCGGAGGTCGACTACATCAACGCCCACGGCACCTCGACGCCGGTCGGCGACGAGATCGAGATTGCGGCGGTGCAGCGGCTCATGGGCAATGCGGCCGGCCGCTTGAGCATGTCCTCGACCAAGTCATCGATCGGGCATCTGCTTGGTGCCGCCGGCGCGGTGGAGGCGATCTTCTCAATTCTTGCGATTCGGGACGGGATGCTGCCCCCGACGCTCAACCTCGACAATCCCTCGTTGGAGACGTCCATCGATCTGGTGCCGCATCGGGCAAGAAAGCGCGACATCGATATCGCGCTGTCGAACTCGTTCGGATTTGGCGGCACCAACGCCTCGCTGGTGTTCCGCCGGCTGATGGATTAAACCGGCAACCGCCCGCCCAGATTTTACCATATTCTGAATTCCAAAGGGCAGGCGCACGACGCTGACAGCGCCGGCCGCGGAATTCAGTGGGCAAACGACAAAAAGTCTGCGAAATTCCATTAGGGATATAGGATTGGGCCGGGAACCGAGCTCGGTCCCGGCGGCCTTGGCAGGCGTTCGTGGGGCAGGGGCGGGTGAGTTCGCAAAACATGCCGCCGGGTGGCAACGGGAGAGGGCCGGCGCGTCCGCGCACGCCCTCGGCGCCGTTTGTCTTAAGTCAACCTCTCCAGCCGGTGGGGCTGCGCCAAGACGGACGCGCACAACCGGCCGGTAAAGGTATTGACCCCGAGCAAGCGCGGTCCTCGGGCGCCGCCAAGCCCAACGGGCCAAAATCCCCGCCTCCTGCGGGTGCTGACCGCCAACGTCAGCCAATGGGCCGCGCGGGGGCCGCCGCCCTTGGACCGGACGATTCCTCCCCGGTTCAGCCCAAGCTCCGCGGCGCTCGTGTGGATGTCTCCCTCCCGCGCCATCGATCCGCCTCAAGTTTACCGCTCGATCCTGTGCCGTTCGAGGCGGAAGGAAGCGGGGACGCTGGCAGCAGACCGGCGGGCCGGGCTGCGCCGGTGGCGCGTTCGCTCCGTGCAGCGGACGGGTCGCCTTATCCGGCCTCCGCCGAGCGTATCGTGCCGGGCGGCGGGGAACCCAATCCGTCCCTGTCCGGACGGCCGATCGAGGGAATTGGTGCATCGCTCATGGAGCAAAAACCCGAGCCGAAACCGGAGCAGAAGCCGGAGCAAAAACGCATCACCCCGCGCAGTCCGCGCGCCGCGCTGGAGCCTGAGCAAGTGTCGGTGCCGACGCGGCGCTCGGGCCGCGCGCGCAATCCGTTCGTCATTGCCGGAAATGCGGTCTTCACCCTTCTGATCCTGCTGGTCCTGGCCGGGGCTGCGGCCTTCGCGGTGGGCAAGGGCCGCTTTGAAGCGCCCGGGCCGCTCGAAGAGGACAAGGTGGTCAATATTCCGCCGCGTCTGGGCTTGATCGAGATTGCCGATCTGCTGCGGCACGAAGGAGTGATGAAAGAGAACAACGCGATCTTCATCGGCAGTGTTTTCGCCCTCAAGGCGCGCACCGAGCTGAAGTTCGGGGAATACCTGTTCGCCAAGCATGCCAGCGTGCGTGATGTGCTGGAGACCATGGTGGAGGGCAAGGTCGTCCAGCACGCGATCACGGTGCCGGAAGGCCTTACCTCCGAGCAGACGGTTCAGATTCTGCTCGATAACGACATTCTCAACGGCACCATCACCACCATTCCGCGCGAAGGCAGCCTGCTGCCGGGGACTTACAACGAGAGCCGGGGCGTCGCGCGCGAGCAGGTGATCCAGCGCATGCAGGCGGCGCAGCAGCGGCAGCTCAAGGACATCTGGGAGCACCGCAATCCGGATCTGCCGCTGAAGACGCCGGAGCAGCTCGTCATCCTGGCGTCGATCATCGAGAAGGAAACCGGCAAGCCGGAAGAGCGGACACGGGTCGCCGCCGTGTTCGTCAATCGATTGAAGCAAAAGATGAAGCTGCAATCGGATCCGACCATCATCTACGGCCTCGTTTTCGGCAAGGGCAAGCTCGATCATCCGATCACCAAGAGCGAGAAGGAGCAGCCGACGCCCTACAACACCTACATCATCGACGGTTTGCCGCCCGGGCCGATCACCAATCCGGGGCGTGCCTCGCTCGAGGCTGCCGCCAATCCGGCCCGCACCAAGGAGCTCTACTTCGTGGCCGACGGCACCGGCGGCCATACCTTTTCCGAGAGCTACGACCAGCATCAGAAGAACGTCGGCAAATTGCGCACGATCGAGCAGGAGGCGAAGGATTCCTCCGCCGAGGAAGCGCTGGCGCCGGCGCGGGCTGCCGCGCCGACCAAGCCGGGCCCCGCGCCCAAGCGTCAGCCGCGGCCGTAAGGTGCGAGACCGCTCGGTCGGTTTCGCAACCGCAAGCACGCGGTGACCCGCTTTCGTCACCGCGGCGCGCCCTTCGCGGCAGGGCAATCGCATTTGAATTTTGTTGTTTGGCACGGCGGTGCCTTTTCCCTCCCCCTGGGAGGGGGAGGGTGACGCCCAACGGCTCCGGCCTTTGGCCGGCCCGATGACAGGCTCCGGCGCCGGGTGGGGGTCTCGTCTCCCCGCAATTCGGCGCTTGTGGCGTGACCCCCACCCCGATCGCTACGCGATCCGACCCTCCCGTCAAGCCCGAGGGCAGGCTCTCCCCCTTTCATGCCGAGCTGTCCCCGAGATCGCGGCGGTTTCATCATATGCGATTGCCCTGCCCTTCGCGGGGGCATGCTTTTTTCCCGAAAATGCTCTAGGGTCGCACCCGAATCTTTTCCCTTGGAAAGTCCCGCGACGCAGGTGATGCCGATGACGCTTTCGAGCATGACCGGCTTTGCGCGTGGCCACGGCGTCAGCGGGCCCTATGCCTGGGCGTGGGAGCTCAAATCGGTCAATGCCAAGGGGCTCGATCTGCGGCTGCGGTTGCCCGCGGGCTGGGACGCCGTGGAGATTCCAGCGCGCAGCCGCGCCGCCGAGCTGCTGACCCGCGGCACCGTCTACGGAACGCTCACGGTCGAGCGCCAGGGCGTTTCCCCGATCGTGCGCATCAACGAGCCGGTGCTGGCGGCGGCGCTGGCGACCATCCGCAGCCTCGCCGGCCGGGTGGAGGCGGCGCCGCCGCGGCTCGACGGCATCCTCGCCCTCAAGGGCGTCATCGACGTGATCGACGAGGATGAAAAGGAGGAGGATCGGCGAGCCGCCGAAGCCGCCGTCATTGCCGGCTTCCAAGCGACGGTGGCGGAGCTGGCGGCCATGCGCCGGCGCGAGGGCGCGGCCTTGAGCGAGATCCTGACCCTGCGGCTGAACGAGATCGCGGCGCTGGCGGCGCGGGCGGACGCGACGCCGGGCCGGCGCGCGGAGGCGGTCAAGGCCCGCATCGCCGAGCAGGTGGCGGTGCTGCTGGAGGCCTCCAGCCGCTTCGATCCGGATCGGCTGCACCAGGAGGCGATCCTGATCGCCAGCAAGGCCGATATCCGCGAGGAGCTTGACCGGCTGACCTCCCACGTGGCGCAGGTCGCCCACCTGATCGAGCGGGGCGGATCGATCGGCCGCCGGCTCGATTTCCTCGCCCAAGAGCTCAATCGCGAGGCCAACACGCTCTGCGCCAAGTCGAACGACGTCGAGCTGACCAATATCGGCCTGGAGCTGAAAAGCGTCGTCGAGCAGTTCCGCGAGCAAGTGCAGAATCTGGAATAGTGCGGGCATGCAAACCCAGCTCGTTGCCTCCCCGGATGTCCCCGCCTCAAGTCTCGCCCGCCAGCGAGCGGGGGAGGGGAGCTGCAGGCGCGAGCGATGGTGACGGCCGCCGGCCACGAGCACGCCATGATCGCGCGCCGCGGGTTGATGTTGGTGCTGTCCTCGCCTTCGGGCGCCGGCAAGACGACGCTGTCGCGCAAGCTCCTGGAAGCCGATCCGATGGTCGACCTCTCGATCTCGGTGACGACGCGCAAGCAGCGGCCGGGCGAGATCGACGGCGAGCATTACCATTTCGTCGACCATTCGGCTTTCGACCAGATGGTGCACAATGCCGGCCTGCTCGAATGGGCGCAGGTGTTCGGCAATCGCTACGGCACGCCGCGCGCGCCGGTCGAGGCGGCGCTGGCGCGCGGGCGCGACGTGCTCTTCGATATCGATTGGCAGGGCACCCAGCAGCTGCGCGAGAAGGCGCGAGGCGATCTCGTCAGCGTGTTCGTCCTGCCGCCGTCGATTCCGGAGCTGGAGCGGCGCCTGCACCAGCGGGCGCAGGATTCCGAGGAGGTGATTCATGCCCGCATGGCCAAGGTCTTCGACGAATTGAGCCATTGGGCGGAATACGATTACGTGGTGATCAACAACGCCATCGAGCGGGCGTTTGCCGACGTGCAATCGATCCTGGCCGCCGAGCGCCTCAAGCGCGAGCGGCAAACCGGCCTTTCGACCTTCGTGCGCGGCCTGCAGTCGAAGCTGTGACCATGCCGCCCGCGCTCACCGAAGGCCGTCGCCCGGGCTCATCGCGTGCTCGTGCCATAGGACGACGGCGGCGCGCGCCAGGGCGGCGAAGCCCTCGATCGAGATTTCCTCGGCGCGCGCCGTCTCCGCGATCCCGGCGCTGGCCAGCAGCTCGAACGGGTCGATGCCCAGCGACCTCAAGCTTTGGCGCAACATCTTCCGCCGCTGCCCGAACGCGGC
Source organism: uncultured Alphaproteobacteria bacterium (assembly GCA_963725185.1). GTDB lineage: Bacteria > Pseudomonadota > Alphaproteobacteria > Rhizobiales > Xanthobacteraceae > VAZQ01. Next base: position 677,591 of record CAVRXO010000003.1, on the reverse strand, counting down.
CTGCGTCACCCGCTGAAGCGCCCCTGCGTCGCAGGGCAGCGGTGCGGGTCGCGGCACGAGCTCCACCAGCGAGGATGTGACTTTCGGCGACGGGACGAAGGCGCTGGCGGCCACGTCGAACAGGATGCGGGCCTCGCTGCGCCAGCCGGCGAGCACCGCGAGGCGTCCGTAGTTCTTGGAGCCGACAGGCGCGACGATGCGCTCGGCGACCTCGCGCTGGAACATCAATACCAGCCGGTCGTACCAGGGCGGCCATGGCTTAAGGGTGAGCCAGGAGACCAGCAGCACGGTGGCGATATTGTAGGGAAGATTGGCCACGATGCGCGCACTGCCGCCGCCTAGACGCGGGCTCGGATCGAACTCGAGCGCATCGGCCTCCACCACTTCGAGGCGTCCCGGATAGCGCTCGGCGATTTCCGCCAATGCCGCGATGGCGCGCCGATCGCGCTCGACGGCCACGATCCGGCGTGCGCCTTGCGCGAGCAAGGCCCGCGTGAGACCGCCCGGACCCGGCCCGATCTCGATGATGGTCCCGGCGTCGAGCGGGCCGGCCGCGCGGGCGATGCGGGCGGTGAGGTTGAGATCGAGCAGAAAGTTCTGACCGAGCGAGCGTTTTGCCCGCAGCCCGTGGCGGCTGATCACCTCGCGCAGGGGAGGCAGGTCATCGATCGCGCTCATGCGCGCAGCGCAATGGGTCGCGGCTCCGATTGGGCGGAAAGCCGGGCTGCCAGCGCGATGGCGGCGATCAGGCTCGTTGCGTCGGCGCGGCCGGAGCCGGCGATATCGAATGCGGTGCCGTGATCGGGCGAGGTGCGGATGAACGGCAGCCCGAGCGTGACGTTGACGGCATGATCGAACGCCAGGGTCTTGATCGGGATCAGCGCCTGGTCGTGATACATGGCGAGCGCGACATCGTAGCTTGAACGCGCCGCGGCATGGAACATGGTGTCGGCCGGCAGTGGTCCGCGCGCGTCGATGCCCTCCGCTTGCAATCGCTCGACCGCCGGCCCGACCACCTCGAGGTCCTCCTTGCCGAGCGCGCCGTCCTCGCCGGCATGCGGGTTGAGGCCGGCTACGGCCAGGCGCGGGCGCGCGATGCCGAAGCGGGCCATCAGGTCGCGGGCGACGATGCGGCCGGTCTCGACGATGAGATCGGCCGACAGCCGGGCGACGACCTCGCGCAACGGCAGATGGATGGTGACGGGAACGACAGCGAGCTCCGGCGACCACAGCATCATGACCGGATGGATGGGCTTGCCGCTTGGCCCCTGCGCGAGCTTGGCCAGGTATTCGGTGTGGCCAGGCTCCGCAAAGCCGGATCGGTAGAGGACGTTCTTGGCCACCGGGTTGGTGACGACCGCGGCGGCGATGCCCGCACTGACGTCGGCGACCGCGCGATGGATGGCCGCCAGGGCGGCGGGGGCGCTGCTGTCGTCCGGCCGACCGGGCTCCGCGGTGACCTTGACGCCGATGTCGACCACCGGAAGGGCGGTGCGGAATGCGGCCGCCGCTGCCGCCGGCTCGACCCGCGCGATCGGGATATCGAGCCCAAGACGCTTGGCGCGCCCGGCCAGGAATGTCGGATCGGCGAGGAGATAGAAGGGGGGAAGGGCAAGCTCGGCGCGCCGCCGCCAGGCCGCCAGGGTGATGTCGGCGCCGATACCCGCCGGCTCGCCCAGCGTCAAAGCCAGAGGCCGGGACATCGCGGGCGTCCTACTTGTATTCGATCAGGGCCGAGCGGCGCAGTTCCTGCAGATACCGTTTTGACTGCTGATCGAACTTTTCGGCGAACAACGTTTCGCGGGCCTGCTTCTTGCCGGCGGCGTTGTCGCCCTTGGAGGGGTCCTTGGCGCACACCGCGAACATCTCGACGCCGAGCTTGGTGATCTCCGGAGCCGTCAGCTGACCCACCGGGACGCTGTCGAGGCCTTTGCGCAGATCGGGGGGGAGGTCGGCGGAGCTGCGGATGATCTGATCGCGAACCGCCACGTCCATGAGCGCGCGGGTAAAGGGCAGCCCGTCATCGCAGCTCCTGAAACGGTTGCGCAATCCTTCCGCTTCGCGCTTGCGATCTTCAAAGGCCGCTGGCGGCGATCCCGCCGGAACGATGAACAGGATCGGGCGCAGGGTATAGTCGTAGCTCGCCGCGCTGTCCTCATCGGTTTTCTTGTTGATCATCTCTTGCAGGACATCCTGATCGTAGATTTCCAGCGTGGACTGGTAGCGCCCGCGCACCAGCGACTGCCAGACCAGGTCGGCGCGCAGGCGCGCCCTGAACGTTTGCGAGGTCACGCCCGCCTTGGTCAGGGTCTGGATGAACTGGTCGGTGGTTTGGTGCATGCGTTGCGCCGTCGAGGCGAAGGCGCCGTCGATGTCCTCGTTGCTCGGATCGATCCCCCACCGCTTGGCTTCGCGTATCTTCAGCTTCTCGTCGATGAGCATGTCGAGCACCTCCGGCCGGGGCGGCGCCTTGTGGGTGGGCGACGACACTTCGAGAAGCCTGCTGCGCTGGTCGATGTCGAGTTGCGTGATCGGCTCGCCATTGACGAAGGCGGCCACGTTCTGGGCCTGCGCACCGCTCACCGTCGCCGCGACGATCATGGCTGCGACCGCGCCCAGCGCGCGGCCGTGGCCGAGGAAACTGCCAAAGAGGAGGTCGAGAATGGCTGCCATTGCTGTGTTCACCGAACCGGTGCCTTCGCTCCTTCGCCGCTCAAGGCCTATGCTTTTCCTCCGATCCGCGCGCCATTGCAATCGGGACGCGACATCGAGCCACGCCTTTTCCGCCTCATTTTGAGCTCTGCAGCCCCGGGAATCCGTTGCTGAAGGCGGAGGTTCCCTCGCCCACCGAAGTGCTCCCCAGCGTGCGCAGGCTGAGCTGCAGGAAGATCGTGTTGTTGGCCGCGGTGGATCCACTATAGGAATAGGATGTCATGTAATTCAGGGCCAAGATGAGGCAATCGTCGATGTAGCCGAGCCCGACCTGGGTCTGGCTGAGCTTTTCGGCCCGCACGTCGTAGAGGGCCCCGCCCAGCAGCACCCAGTTCTCGTTGAGCTTGAAGCGGCCATTGGTCAGGATCCCCTGGCGCTCGTCCAGGCCAAGCGCGGGCTGGGCGGCGTAGTCGCCATACATCACGGTGGCGTTCCAGCGGCCGAAATTGGCGCTGGTCTCGAGCTCCATCCGCTGCACCGCGAAGCTGCTCTGGTCAAAGCGGAACCGGGACGTGAACATGAAGGTCGAGTTGGGCTGGTACGAGGCGCGCGCGACGTAATCGGACCGGGTGGTGTCAAGCCCGCTATCGATGCCGGTATTGGTCAGGCCGCCGATCGCGAAGGAATTCTGCCCGAACAATTGATAGGACTGGCCGAACAGGACGTTGACGTTGCCGCCGCGGTTGAACTGCGCGTTGTACTGAATGCCGGCATTGAGGCGGCCGCCGCCCTCCTCGCGATCCCAGCCGGAGAACTTGTCGACCTTGAACAGATTGCTGTCGTCGAAGATAAGGCTTTGCGCGTCCTCGTTGGGCAGCGAATTGATCTGCGTCTCGTTCGGACGCAAGATGACCTGCGCGGTGGGCTCGATCGTCTGGGTGCCCCACGATTGCACGCTGATGAACGGATATTTGTATTCGAGTCCGGCGGTCGGCATGGCGCGGGTAATGTCGGAGTTGCCCGTGTTGATGTAATTGGATACGCCGGGCTGGTTGGCGACCTGCACGGACGCAACGTCTCCGCGCAGCGAGAAGAACGGCGTGAACATCTCGCCGTAGGGATCGGTGAAGGTTCGCCGCCAATCCACTTCCGTCGAGAAGCGCGTGTAGCTGCCGGGAACGCCGCGCAGCACGCAATTGGTCGGATTGATCGCGCCCGGGTCGGCGGTATTGAGCGTGCACAGACCGGTGTTGATCGCGCTCGCCGAAATCGGGTCGAAATCGGCCGACTGCCGGGTGATCGACGTCAGGTTGCTGTGGAAGCTCAGCTCGCCGCCGAGGATCGGCTGATCGACCGTATAGTCGTGGTCGATGACCGGAAGCACCACGGGAATTTGCGACTGCACGTCGGAGCTCGAATATCCGTAGAAATACATCGTGCGCGCGTCGAAATAGCTGCGGTCGCCACGGCCGGCGAGATAGAGCTGGGAGAGCGCATAGTCCGGCGAGCTCAGGATCGGGCTGAGCGTGCTGTAGCCCGGAGAGAATTGCGAAAGACGATAATCGGAAAGGAACGTCTTGTCGGTCAGGACGGTCGTGTCCCAACCCCAGATCCACTTGTCCGAGAGGCTGAACTGGCCGTTCGATTCGATGCTGCCGCGAAAAGTTCGGTCGCCGGGCGTGTCGCCGGCGGTGGCGAGGGCCTGCGGGTCGAGCTGAAAGATGCCGGCCGCGCGGATGTTGTATGAGCCGTTCAGCAGGCGCTGGCGCCATTCGGCTTGCAGCAGCGGGCCTTGTTCCGTGGTGACCAGCGGCGTGACGGTGACATCGTAGTCCGGCGCCAGCGTCCAATAGTAGGGCACCGCGATGCCAACGCCATAAATCGAGCTCGTGCTGACGAGCGGTATGAGAAAGCCGCTCTTGCGCTTGACGGTCGGATCGGGAGACGAAAAATACGGCGCGTAGGCGAGCGGCACGCCGTAGAACTCGAGCCGGGCGTCCTCGAAGTACATCATCTTCTCGCCCTGATCGTGAATGATCCGGGCCGCCTTCACTTGCCATTCGGGCGGCTTCAGCGGATCGTCCTTGCAGGGCTCGCAGGCGGTGTAGACGCCGTTCTCGAATACGGAAAAATTGCCGCTGGTGCGTTCGCCGCGGCTGGACGCAACGCGGGTCTGGTCGGGCAAGTCGAGTCTCAACGAGTTGACGAAGCCGTCGCGGAAGTTGTCGCTGAGATCGATGATCTGGCCATAGGTGACCTTGCCGTCGGTGTCGGTCAGCCGAACGTTGCCTTCTGCGTGCAGACGCTTGGTTTTTTGATCGTAGATGACGCGATCGCCCTCCAGCGTCGATCCCCCATAATAGATTTGGACGTTGCCGACCGCGGACACGCGATTGTTGTTATAGTCGTAGTCGATCTCGTCGGCGCGAACGAGCATTTGCTGATCGGCGCCGGTCTTGACCGGCGGATGCGCGGTCGGCGCCGGCCGCGCCGGAAAGGTCAGCGTTTGCTGGGCCCGCGCGGGGCCGGCGCCCGCGCCGATCGCCACGGCGGCGAGCGCAAACAGGAGCGCGCTGCCGCGGCGGCTTGCGCGGCGCGACCGGAACGGGCGATGGCTGTTCGGCAGCGACATCACCCGTCCTCCTGGTACATCAACGTCACCAGGCCGGTGACGCCGCCGAACAGGGCAGGCAAGGTCGCCGCCGCCAGCGGCGGCATCAGGTCGGCCTTGCTCATATCGCCGGTGATCTTTGCCAGGATAAAGAGGAAAAAGCCTCCGGCGAGGCCGCCCAGGAACATCTTGGTTATGCCGCCAAAGCGGAAGAAGCGAAGGCTGACCGCGGCTGCAAGCAGGACCATCGATGCGAAGTAGAACGGCTGCGCCAGCAGCTGATAATACTGCAACCGATAGGCCGAGGCTGCCAGTCCCGCATTCTCCGCCAACCGGATATACGACGACAGCTCCCAGAACGGCACCGTTTCCGGCGTGGCGAAGCTTTCACGAACCTGCTCCGGCGTAAGCGTCGTCTTCAACTGGTAGGTGTCGGTCTCGGTGGGCGGCCTGCCGCTTGCATTGATGCGGACCCCTTCCAGGCGCCAATACCCGGCCTCGAGCACCGCGCTCCTCGCTTCGATTCGATCGCGGAAGTGGCCGGCTTCGTCGTACCTGAAAATGCTGACTCCGCCCAATTCGATGCCCTGCTGTCGGCTGACTTTGGCGCTGATGATGGCTTGCCCCTCGTCGCTACGCTGACGCGCCCAGAAATTTCCGCCGGAGCCCGGCACGCCGCCCTCGGCGTTGAAAATCGTCTCTTCCAGACGCACCGACCGTTCGCGCAGGATGGCCGACATCGGATTGTAAAGGGTCGTTGCGGCGGTTCCGATCAGCAGCGCAATGAGCAGGGCAGGGGCGATGAATTGCCAAGCCGAGATGCCGGCCGATCGGGCCACGACCAGCTCGAGCCGGCGCGACAGGTTCAGATAGCAGGACATCGCGCCCACGAGAACCGCAAACGGTATGATTCTTTCGGTGACAAAGAGCAGGCGAAAGATGGTGATCTTGGCGATCAACAGCGCCGAGACGTCCTTCATGTCGCCGGTGCGCCGCAGCATCTCGAGGAAGTCGATCATCGCGACCAGCAGCATCGCCCCCACGAAGACGGCGAAAACCGCGTTGAGAAACCGCAGCCCGAAATATCGCGACAGCGTGCCCGTAATCATCACGCCTGCCCCGTCAGCCGCGCCGAGCGTTCGGACATGCGTTCCGTGAACCTAGTGACGGCATCGACGATGAAAGCCGGCGGTTCGATGATGACCCCGCGCGATATCCCCCAATAGCCAAAAACCAAAGCGGCGACCAGCGCCGCATAGGGGACCAACAGCGCGGCGGGCACGCGCACGCCCGCCAGCACGCCCACAAAGCCCATCCCGCGCAGGACCACGACGACCGCTATGGCGGTGAGGAGCGACAAGTTCTTGCTCTGCCGGGTCGTGCGCGGCGCGCCCAGATAGGCGAAGGTCAACACCGCGATGACAAGCGGGTAGAGCGGCGCCACGATCCGGTCGCTCAGCTCGGCGCGCATCTGCGGCTGGTCGTCGGGCGAGTCGTCGGGATTTGGCTCGTAGAGCTCCCACAGATAACGTTCCCGCGATCCGACTTTTTGGGTGGTGCCCTGCGGCCCGTTGGAGAGTTTCGACAGATCGAAGGCATATCGATCGAACTGGACGATATTGGGGTCCCGGTCTCCGACCTTTTGTCGCTGCACGCTGCCGTCCGCGAGCAGAAGGTAGGTGCCGCTATCCCTGGTTATGATGTCACCCTGCTCGGCGAGAAACGTCACCCGTTCTTTCGGATCGCGTTGATCGTCGATGAATATGCCGAGCAGCTGTCCGTTCGGCAGTCGTTCGCGGATGTGCAGGGTCAAAGCGTTCGACGCGAGGGGGACAAAGCGGCCGGGCTGCACGATCCGGGTGACCAGATCGGCGCGAATTTGGCTGATCCATTCTCCAAGCTCGCGCAGGCACTTGGGCGACACATACGCGGCGATCACGATGACCAGCAGCGAGACCACCGCAGCGACCGCCAGAAACGGGCGGAACAGATGCCATGGCGACATTCCGGCGGAGTTCATGACGATGAGCTCGGAATCGGTCGCGAGCTTGTTGAGAACGAAGGCCATGGCCACCATGAAGGCGATGGGGGCGATGATCATGACGAGCAGCGGAATGATCAGAGCGGTCAGGCCCACGAAGGTCAGGATGCTCTGGCCCTGGTTGGTCATCAAGTCGATGTCGCGCAATGCCTGGGTGATCCACATCAGCGTGGTCACGCTGACGAGCACCACCAGGAACGCACCGAACGTGGTGCGGAAAATATAACGCCCGATCGACCCCATCCGCCCGCACTACCCCAATGTCGGTCACCGACTAGACCACACCCGGGCCCCCTCTGCCCGCCGTGACGCCGTCAAATGGTGGACCGCCCCCGACCCCCAAGAACCACTTGATCCTGCAACAAAGTGGCCTCGCCAAGGCGAACCTGTTGCGTATAGACAACCAAGGCGGACCTGTTGCGTATAGACAACAATGGGTTAAGCCAAGCCACCTGAGACCCCGCCCGATACGGTTAATTTCCTCCCCGACCGCCCCCTGGTACCGGTGCGGCCGGACCAAAACGGCCCGTGGGTGCCGCACTGCCGGCCTCCGCGGCTCCTGGCTCGCAAGCCGCCCCGCAAGCGCGGTCGCGGGGGAAAGTCGCGGGGAAAGGAGGGCGCCGGGCATCTCTCGCCACAAAAGCCCATGCTCACTGCCCCTTCAACCGGCCAAAATCCGCCGGCGCGGAGGTCGCGGTCCCGAAGATTTGCTGCGTCATCATGGTGGCGACCGCGGTCGAATAGTGGGAGAAGTCGTGCCAAAGATCCGGGCGATCGGAAAGCCAGGCCGGCCGGTCGAAATCCCACACCGGCGTGACGCGTGCGACCCGATCGACGATGCGCTCGACGTCCGGCGCCTGAGCGTCGCCGACATTGTTGCGATTGAGGGGCGAAAAGGCGATCACCAGCCGGGCATCATGCGCGCGGCACAGCGCCACAAAGCGTGCCAGCAGGTCGAGCTGATGAGCGAGGTCCGAGCGGATTTCCGGGGCATCGATCTCCGTCAAGAAGGTTTCCGCGACCGGGGCGGAAGCCTTCGCCGGCGGCACCAGGGGCCGCACCGGGACAAGCCCCGCCAAGCTCGGTTTCGCGCCCATGAGGGCCGCCTCCGGCCGCGAGCCGGCCGTGGCCTCAAGATCGTTCTTCCATTGCCTGTACTGGAATGCCGTCAGGTATCGCCACCAGAATCTGAACGGGCTTTCGCCGCTGATCGGGGGGGCAAGAAAGCTGTCGATGTTGAGGTTCGTCCATGGCTGCTTGCCGAAAAAATCGGCATCGAGAATCAGAACGACCGCGGCAAGCTGCCCGCCGCGCGCGGCCTTGTCCCGCAGCAGAAACTCCAGCGTCGGCAAATGATCGCTCAGCAGACCGAAAGGCACCGAGAAATTGGCGATCCCGCGCACCCCCAATTGCGCGGCCAGCAGCGTGCGGTCGAAAGCGTTTCCGCGCGACGATCCAAACAATACGGCGTCATAGCGGTCGGGTTCGGCCTGGTAATCGCGGAACGCCAGGTAGCGCGCGTTCGCGTTGAGGTGCACGCGGACCAGACGGCTGCCGAATACCGCCTGCGGATCGATGAGGACGTTCGCCGCCATCGTGACGGCAAGCCATGCGACGGCGATCGCCATGGTTGCGACGGCGTAGCGGCGCGCCGGCCGATGCACCGAATCAGAACTGATAGTAGAGAAACTCATTGAACTCCCAGAAGAACGTGAACGCGGAAGCGAACACGATGCCGATGAATGCGAGCCAGGCCGGCGACGGCCGCCACGCCAGCCGACCCGCCGGGCGACGCCAATCCGAATGCGGTTCGCCTTCGCGGTAATCGACCAGCTCCATCGTGTCCGGAACCAGCAGCGCGATCGCGAGCGCGGCCAGCGTCGACAAGGTGGCGATCACGGACCAATTCACGCCGAACCAGGCCCGCACGAACGATTCCGGCAGATAGCCGTGGCGTATGGAATAGAGATCCGTCGCGACCCTGATATGGTCCGCCGAGGCCGGCCCGTCGGCGAGACCCACCATGGCCGCCAGCATGTGGCGCGCCGCGCCGATATCGGCCGAGCGGAACATCGTCATGCCGATTGCGAAGCTGGTGAATGTGGCGCACCAGCCCGCGAACAGCCGCCATCGTGTCGGCTTGCGCGCACCGCGGTAGCTCCGCCAGGCATGATTGCCGACCAGCAGCACGCCGTTGAACGCGCCCCACGCGATGAACGTCCAGTTGGCGCCGTGCCACAATCCCCCCAGCACCATGGTCATGATCAGGTTGGCTGAGCGCCGCCACGGGCCGCAATTGCTCCCGCCCAGCGGAACATAGACGAAATCGCGAAGAAAACGCGACAGCGTGATATGCCAACGACGCCAGAGATCGATGATGCTCGCCGCGCGGAACGGGGCGGCGAAGTTGATCGGGAGCCTCAAGTTGAACAGAAGGCCCAGTCCCACCGCCATGTCGCAATAGCCCGAAAAATCGAAATAGAGTTGCGCCGAATACGCGAAGGACGCGCCCCACGCGGCCAAGACGGTGATCGGCTCGCGCAAAGCGGCGGCGTCGAACACCGGTGCGATATGCGGGGCCAGCCGGTCGGCAATGAGGACCTTCTTGCCAAGACCGAGGCAGAAGACGGTGAGGCCCAGCGCGATGTTGTCGGCGTCGAGCCGGTAGCGCAGCCGATCGGCGATTTGCGGGCCCAACTCGTTCCAACGCACGATCGGTCCCGCGATCAGATGCGGGAAAAATGAAACGAACATGGCATAGCGGGGCAGATCGAACGAAGGTCGATGCCGCCACACATGCACCAGGAACGCGATCTGCACGAAAGTGGTAAAAGAGAGCGCGAGCGGAACGGCGGGCGGATGAGGCGAGCGCTGCTCGAAAATGGCGATGAAGAAGTCTTCGTACTTGAAATAACCGAGCACCAGCAGGTTGGCGAGGATGCCGGCGATCAACAATCGGCGGGCGGCCGGTTCCGGCGTTGCCGAAATGGCGCGGGCAAGCAGAAAATTCGCCCCGATCGAGAGCGCCGGCAACAGCACGAAGGGCGGATTCCAATACGCGTAAAACGCGAGCGACGACAGCGTGGTGATCGCGGCCGCCGCCACCACGCTCCGGCGCGCGACCAGGAAATGGAGCGAAACCGCAAGCGGAAGAAAGATGAAAATGAATTCCGACGTGTTGAATAGCATTGCGATCCGGCTGGACGGGTGGAGCGAAGGCTGTTCAAAGCGTCGGACGAAGTGAGCAGCTGTCCCCTTTGGCAGATTTCATATCAAGGTCGCGAATGGCGACGGCTGTCAAGCCGCGCCCCGGCCGGACGGCGAGCAGGCTGGCCGGCGCGCGCCAAAGCCGCGGCGCCCCTGGTGGCACATCGTTACGACCGCGGAGGCTTTGCATTGAGGCCCGCTCCGGGCCATACCAGTCTCCCGCAAGTAGGGGATTGGGATACCGGCGCCGATCCCCGTTTCCAGGCAGAGGACCGCCCTCCCGATGGCTACCGCCCTGAAGCTTGAATTTGGCCCGCTTCCTGCCGCCCCGAAGGGCGTTCTTGTTGTGTTCTGCGAGGAGGGTCTGAAATACGGGTCAGCCGCGCGCAAGGTCCTGGCGCCGACCGGCGATCTCATGGCGCGTGCCGCCGCCGCCGAGCATTTCAAGGGCAAGAACGGATCGGCGCTGGAAATCGTGATGCCGACCGGCCTCGATGTGACCCGCCTCATCGTGCTTGGCGTGGGCAAGGCGCGGGATCTCAAGCAGAAGGATTTCGTGAAGCTCGGCGGCATTGCCATGGGCAAGATCCCGGGCACAACCGCTACGGCGACCATCATCGCCGACCTAGCCGGCGGAGCCATGAAACCCGATCAGGCGGCGGAGCTCGCGCTCGGCATTCGGCTGCGCGCCTATGCGTTCGACCGCTACAAGACCAAGCGCAAGGAGGAGGACGAGCGCGCCAGGGAGGTCAAGGTGACGATTGCGCTCGCGACGCTCGCCGGCGTCGAGAAGGCGTTTGCGCCGCGTGACGCCGTGGCCAACGGCGTCGTGCTCGCGCGCGATCTCGTCAACGAGCCGGCGAACGTTCTCTATCCCGAGGAGTTCGCGCGGCGGGTGGGAAATCTGAAGCGGCTCGGCGTCGAGGTCGAGGTGCTCGACGTGGCAGCCATGAAGAAGCTCGGCATGAACGCGCTGCTCGGGGTCGGGCAGGGCTCGGCGCACGAGAGCCGCCTGGCGATCATGCGCTGGAACGGCGGCAAGAAGGGCGCCGACCCGGTCGCCTTCATCGGCAAGGGCGTCTGTTTCGACACCGGCGGGATCTCGATCAAGCCGGCCGGCGGCATGGAGGACATGAAAGGCGATATGGCCGGCGCCGCCTGCGTGGTCGGCCTCCTGCAGGCGCTGGCGGAGCGCAAGGCGCGGATCAATGCGGTCGGCGCGATCGGGCTGGTCGAGAACATGCCCGACGGCAAGGCGCAACGTCCGGGCGACATCGTCACCACCATGTCCGGGCAGACGATCGAGATCATCAATACCGACGCGGAGGGCAGGCTGGTGCTCGCCGACGTGCTGCATTACGTCAACACGCGGTTCAAGCCGAAATTCATGGTCGATCTGGCGACGTTGACGGGCGCCATCATCGTGGCGCTCGGGCATGAGCATGCCGGACTGTTTGCCAATGACGACAAGCTGGCGGAACGCCTGCTCAAGGCCGGCGCGGCCACCGGAGAGCTTGTATGGCGCATGCCGCTCGGCTCGGAATACGACAAGAAGATCGATTCCAAGTTCGCCGACATGAAGAACACCGGCGGGCGCGACGGCGGATCGATTACCGCAGCGCAGCTTTTGCAGCGTTTTGTCGAGAAGACCCCGTGGGCTCATCTCGACATCGCCGGCACCGGCATGGGCTCTCCGCAGACCGAGATCAACAAGAGCTGGGCCTCGGGTTGGGGGGTGCGGTTGCTGGATCGCCTGGTGGCGGACTATTACGAAAAGTGAAGCTTCAGCGCCGATGCGCGAATCGCCATGAACCGCCGACCGGGCTCGCGATGACCGAGGTCCTTTTCTATCACCTGCAGCGTCAGCCGCTGGAGCGCGTGCTTCCGATGCTGCTCGAAAAGTCGCTGGCGCGCGGCTGGCGCGTGGTGGTGCAGGCGGCCTCCGAGGAACGGGCCGAGGCGCTCGATGCGCATCTTTGGACTTTTCGCGACGACAGCTTTCTGCCGCATGGCACCTGGCGCGAAAACGAGGCGCGCGAGCAGCCGATCCTGCTCACCGTCCGCGACGACAATCCCAACGGCGCGACCGTACGCTTCCTCCTCGATGGCGTGCCGCTGCCGGCGGACGTCGCGGCCTATGAACGCATCGTGCTGTTGTTCGATGGCGAGGACCCCGACGCCGTCGATGCCGCGCGCGCCCGCTGGGGCGAGGCCAAGCAAAACGGCTTCGAGGTCACCTATTGGCAACCCGACGATACCGGGCGCTGGCAGCGCAAGGCGTGATCCCGGGAGGGTAGGCTGGCTGCCGCGACAGCGGACCCATCGGGCCGGCAACCCCTGCGTCCTTAACCAATCGCCATATCGCCGCGATGCGGCCGCAAATGACCGGTTGATCCTGGTGAGGCCTCTGCGGCAAAATCGAATCCCTGCGAGCCGGGTGTCGCGACAGACTTCAAGGATCAGGAACGTGGGCGTGCAACGACCGGAGCCGATGCTGCTGCGCCTTGTTGCGGCCGCCCTGCTTGTGCTGCCGGTGGCGGCATGCTCCTCCGATTTCGGCAATGGCTTCACTAACCCCTTGCCCAAGCTCGGCAGTTTCGAATTGCTGAGCCTCGGCAACGCCGCGCCCATTCAGGAGCTGCGGCCGGTGACGCAGGCGGACCTGGTCGGTCCCCAGGGGCAGTGCGCCGGCGCGCCGCCGGATGCAGCCGCCTCCGGCGGCGGGATCGCGTTGGAGATGACCGAGTGCGAAGTGGTCAACCGCGCCGGCATGCCGCAAAACGTCGAGCTCGGTACCACCGAGCACGGTGAGCGCTCGTTGACGCTGACCTATACGAGCGGCCCGCGGCCGGGCATCTATCGCTTTGCCGGGGGGCGCCTCTATGCGATCGAGCGCGGGCAGGAGCCGCCCCCGCCCGAACCCCCCAAGGGCAAGAAGCCCCCGGCCAAGAAACCCAAATCAGCCTGAACGCTTGAGCCTCGCGGCGGTCAGCCCATCGCCGATTCGAAGGCGGCGCTGGCATCGAGCCAATCATCCTCGGCGCGCGCGAGCGCGCTCGCCGCGTCGGCGCGGGCCTTGGCGAGCGCGGCTGCCCGCGCCGGATCGCGGGCAAAAAGGCCGGGCTCGGCCAGCACCGCATCGATGCCCGCGATCTCCTGGCTGAAGCGCTTGACGGCGGTCTCGGCGTCGGCGATGCGGCGGCGCAAGGGGGCGAGCTCGGTGCGCTTTTCGGCGGCGGCGCGCCGGATCTCGAGGCGACCGCGCGGCGCGTCGGTGGCCTTGCGGCTAGCCCCAGCCTTTGCCTCACCCGCCGGGCCTTCGCCGCGCTCGGCGAGCACGAGGTCGCGGTATTCGTCGAGATCGCCGTCGAACGGCACCACCTTGCCTCCCGCCACCAGCCACAACCGGTCTGCGCAGGCCTCGATGAGATAACGATCGTGCGACACCAGGATCACTGCGCCCGGATAGCTGTTGATGCCGGTGACGAGCGCCGAGCGACTGTCGATGTCGAGATGATTGGTCGGCTCGTCGAGGACGATGAGATGCGGCGCCGTCCAAGGTGGCAAGCCCGAGCAGCAGCCGCGAATGCTCGCCGCCCGACAGCTGCCCGGCCGGCGTGTCGGCTTTCGCGGCCGGAAACCCGATGGCGCCGGCGCGCGCGCGCACTTTCGACTCCGGCGCTGATCGGGCATCAGCCGCCGCAGGTGGTCGATAGGCGCTGTCCGCCGGGTGCGAGCTCGTCGAGCTGGTGCTGGGCGAAGTAGGCGATCTCGAGCTTGTCGGCGCGCGTGATCCGCCCGGACATCGGCGCGAGCCGGCCGGACAGGAGCTTCACCAGGGTGGATTTGCCATTGCCGTTGGCGCCCAGGAGAGCGATGCGGTCGTCGTCGTCGATGCGCAGATTGAGCCGTCGCAGCACCGGCTTGCCGGCCTCGTAGCCGACCGAGACGTCTTCGAGCGCGATGATCGGCGGCGACAGCGGCTTGGCCGGCGGCGGAAACTCGATCGGCAGGACCTCCTCGGCCACCGCCGCCGCCGTCGGCTCGAGCTTCGCCAGCAGCTTCATCCGGGATTGCGCCTGGCGCGCCTTGGTGGCCTTGGCGCGAAACCGCTCCACGAAGGCCGTGAGCCGCTTGCGCTCGCTTTCCTGCTGCTTGGCGAGCTTGCGGTCCAGCGCCTGTCGCTCGCGCCGCTGGCGTTCGAACGCGGAGTAGCCGCCGCGATAGAGCGCGAGCTTGCCGCCATCGAGATGCAGGATCCAGTTGACCGCGTGGTCGAGCAGATCGCGATCGTGGCTGATGATGATGACCGTGCGCGGATAGCGCGCCAGATGCTCTTGCAGCCACAGCGTGCCTTCGAGATCGAGATAATTGGTGGGCTCGTCGAGCAGCAGAAGGTCGGGCTGGGCGAACAAGGTTGCGGCAAGCGCAAGGCGCATGCGCCAGCCGCCGGAGAATTCGGATGAGGGGCGTTGCTGGTCGGCATGGGAAAAGCCGAGCCCGGCCAGAATCTCGGCGGCGCGCGCCGGCGCCGAATGAGCGCCGATGTCGGCGAGCCGCGTCTGGATCTCGGCGATCCGCTCGGCCTCGGTGGCGAGCTCCGCTTCCGCCAGCAGCCGCGCCCGCTCGCGGTCGGCCTTGAGCACGACCTCCAGGAGGCTGTCGGGTCCGCCGGGTGCCTCCTGGGCAAGCCGTTCGATGCTGGCGCGCGGCGTATGCTGGATCTGGCCGTGCTCGGGCGCGAGCTCGCCCGCGATCACCCGAAACAAGGTGGTCTTGCCGGTGCCGTTGCGGCCCACGAGCCCGACCCGGGCGCCGGTCGGAATATGCGCCGACGCGCCGTCGATCAAAAGCCGGCCGGCCACGCGCACCGCGAGTTCGTCGATCACGAGCATTGTTCGGAGGACCGTATCTGTCTGCGCGGGCGATTTTCATCGAAGCCGGGCGTAGATGCAAATGCGGCCGTCGGAAAACAAGAACCCCGGCTCGCGTTGCGAGACCGGGGCTTACGCCTGTCGCCTGAGACAGTTCGAAAGGGAGGTCTTATTCGCAGACGTTGACCAGGACGCGCCGGTAGTAACCGCGGGGCGTTTGGACCATCTGGTACTGCCAGCAGCTCTGCTCCGTCGCATAGGTCGAGGCGGCAATCGAGGCGCCGAGCAGGCCGAGGCCGATGCCGCCGAAGCCAAAGCCATGGTGCCAACCATGCGCGGAGGCGGGGGTGAGCGAGGCGGCGGCGATGACGGCAGTGGCGGCGATGGCGAGAACGGTCTTGCGGAACATGGAGGTCTCTCCTGATTTGCGTGGATGTTCCCATCCTGCACATCAGTCGCTGCGCGGGCCTGCGAGGTTCAAGGCCTGGCCGCCGGTTGGCCGCCCCTGTCGGGGGCCGAACGGGTGTTAACCGTCCGCTGCCATCCGGTTTGGTGCTCTTCAACCAGAATCAGGCCGGCGGTGGCAATGCTCCTTGCTGATCGCGTTGCGCGGGGAAAACCGGACTCCACTTTTCCTGCAAATGCTCTATAAGCCGCCGCGATCCGATTTCTTCAACGCAATCCAAACGGCGGATGAACCTGATGGCGGTTGAGCGTACCTTTTCGATCATCAAGCCCGATGCCACGGCGCGCAATCTGACCGGCGCGATCAATGCCATGATCGAGCAGGCCGGGCTGCGGATCGTGGCGCAGAAGCGCGTGCGCATCACGCGCCAGCAGGCGGAAGCATTCTATGCGGTCCACAGCGCGAGGCCGTTCTTCGGCGAGCTGGTCGATTTCATGATTTCCGGCCCGGTGGTGGTGCAGGTGCTCGATGGCGAGAATGCGATCGCCAAGTATCGCGACGTGATGGGAGCGACCGATCCGGCCAAGGCCGCCGCGGGCACCATCCGCAAGGTTCACGCTCTGTCGATCGGCGAAAATTCGGTGCACGGCTCGGATGCGTCCGACACCGCGGCCAAGGAGATCGCCCAGTTCTTCTCCGGCAACGAGATCGTCGGCTGAGGCGGTTCGCAATCCGGCGGGCGCCTGAGCATTGGATGGATTGACCGCCTGTGCTGCCCGCGGCCCTCCCGGCAAGGGCGGGCGGCAGCGCGGCAATCCGGGCGGCCGACCAGCAGGGACGACGTGTCGAGCACACTGGCGCAATTTTCCCAACCGCAGTTCTGGGTCGCCGTCGTCCAGATCATCTGGGTCGATATTGTTCTGTCGGGCGACAATGCGGTCGTGATCGCGATGGCATGCCGCGGGCTGCCGGCACACCAGCGGCGCCGGGGCCTGATCATCGGCGCCGGGGTGGCGGCGGCGCTGCTCATCGTCTTCACCGTCGCGGTGTCGATGCTGATAACGCTGCCGTATCTGCGGCTGATCAGCGCCTGCGCCTTGATGTGGATCGCCATCAGGCTGTTGGGCCCGGACCGGCGCGATGAGGCTGATACTTCGCGGACGACGGAGAGCCTGTGGCGGGCGGTGCGGATCATTGCGCTCGCCGACGTCGTCATGGGCCTCGACAACGCGGTCGCCGTCGCCGCAGTGGCCAATGGCAGATATATCCTGCTTGTGCTCGGCCTTGCCGTCAGCATTCCGACCGTGGTCGCCGGCAGCGCGATCGTCTTGGCGCTGATCGAGCGCTTTCCGATCATTGTTTGGGCCGGCGGTGCGGTGCTGGGCTGGGTTGCCGGAGAATTGTTCGTCAGCGATCCCGTCGTCGCATCGCACTTGGATGCGCTCGTCCCGGTGAACTTCGACGGGAGCTCCACGATCTCGGAAGCGATGCGGCATCTCGCCGATCGGATGAACCTGAACTTGGCCGAGCTCGGGTCCGGCGTGCTGGGGGCCGTTATCGTGATCATTGCCGGCGCCCTGTGGCGCCATGCGGGCTCGCACGCCCCGGGCAACAAACCGTGATCAACCGATCTCCGGCACGATCAAATGGCCGGCGGTCCCCGCGGGCCCTTCGATGCGGCAGCGTCCATCGACGATCCTGACACGGCCGGCGGCGAGGAGGGCCAGTGCCATGGGATAGATCCGGTGCTCGATCGCCAGCACCCGCTCGGCCAGCGTCGCGGCGGTATCGTCGTCGCGAACCCCGACGGCGCCTTGAGCAATGATCGGCCCCGCATCCATGTCCGGCACCACGAAATGGACGCTGGCGCCGTGGATCTTCACTCCGGCGGCGAGCGCGCGCTCATGGGTGTCGAGGCCTTTGAAGGCGGGCAGCAAGGCCGGGTGGATGTTGATCATGCGTGCGTCCCAGCGGCCGACGAACCCGGGCGTGAACAAGCGCATGAATCCGGCCAAGCATACCAGCTCGACGCCGTGCGTTTCGAGCGTCTCCTGCAGCTGGTGCTCGAAGGCTTCGCGGTCCTTGCCGTAGACCGCATGATCGACGACCGCGGTCGGGATGGCGAAAGCGCGCGCCAGGGCGAGACCGGCTGCCGCCGGGCGGTTGGAGACCGCCAGCACGATGGCGGCCGGGAAGGTCTCGTCCTTGGCAGCCTCGATCAGCGCCGCCATGTTGGAGCCGCGGCCCGAGATCAGGACGGCGACGCGCTTCTTGATCATGGTTCAACCGGCGAGCTCGAGGGTCCCGTAAAGGTGACGCGCGGCGCATCGCCCTCGTCCACCATGGAATCCTCGGATCTGTGCGCGACTTCACGTACTTGGGAATTGCAGACTGTGCAACGGCCGGATCGCGGCTATACTCGAAAACGGGGGAAGAATGTGCCGGCGCGGTGTCCGGTCACGTGAGCCGGGGCGCACGAGTGAGCATTCCCAATCTCATCACGCTTGCCCGCATCCTGCTGGTGCCGGTCGTCATCTGGGCGATCACCTCGGGCGAGATGCGGATTGCGTTTTTGCTGTTTTTCGCGGCCGGCGTCAGCGATGCCATTGACGGCTTCCTGGCCAAACGCTTCGGCATGGTCACCGAGCTCGGCGCCTACCTCGACCCGCTTGCCGACAAGGCCATGATCGTCTCGATCTATGTCGCGCTCGGTATCGCCCAGGCCATTCCGCGCTGGCTCGTCATCCTGGTCGTGTCGCGCGACATCATGATCGTGGGCGCCGTGATACTGTCGTGGCTTGTGGACAAGCCGGTAGCGCTCAAGCCGCTCCTGGTCTCCAAGCTGAACACGGTCGCGCAGATCGCTCTTGCCTTGACGGTGCTCGCCGCGCTGGGTTTCCAGTTTGATGCACAGGCGGTGATCGTGACCTTGACGGCGCTGGTCGCGGCCTTGACCTTGCTTTCGATCGCCTTCTATGTCGCCGAGTGGGTGCGGCACATGAACGCGGTGGAATCGGGGCATTGAGCCCGCGCCCGCGGCATTTGCGGGAAAGTCCAGCGCGCGCGAGGCCGGCGTTCCGCGCCGAATGCGACACGCCAAAGCGGTCGGCGGGCTATCGGCCGCCAACCAATCGGGAGCGGCGATGATCCACAAGCGACATCTGGCGTTCTGGATCGCGATCCTGCTGGCATTCGTGTTTCTGCTCTGGCTCTTGAGCGGGATCCTGCTGCCGTTCGTGGCGGGACTGGCGCTCGCCTATCTGCAAACTCCGCTGGCCGACTGGCTGGAGCGCCGCGGCATGAACCGCACGCTGGCGGCGCTCTTGATCATCGGCACCGTCGTGCTGATCTTCATCTTGCTGGCATTGCTGCTGGCGCCCATCCTGGCCGAGCAGGCGGCGGCGCTCATCGCCGCCATTCCGAAATATGGCGCGCGCATCCAGACGCTGGTGTCTGACTCGGGGCCGCCGTGGCTGCACCAATTCTTCAACGGGGGCGATACGGCCAAGTCGATGTCCGAATTGGTCGCGCAGGGCGCGGGCTACGTGGCGACGTTGATGGGATCCGTCTGGGCCGGCGGCAAAGCGCTGGTCTCCTTCATCTCGTTTCTCGTCATCATGCCGGTCGTCACTTTTTATCTGATCTGCGATTGGCACAAGATGGTCGCGACCCTCGACAGCTGGGTGCCGCCGCAAAATCGCCAGACCGTGCACCGGCTGGTGGGCGAGATCGACGCGGCGATCTCCGGCTTCCTGCGCGGGCAAGCCGCCGTGTGCCTTATCATCGGCATTTACTATGCGGTCGCGTTGTCGCTGATCGGGCTCAATTTCGCTCTGCTGATCGGCCTCACGGCCGGGGTGCTGACCTTCATGCCCTATGTCGGCTCGATGACCGGGCTGCTGATCGGGACCAGCGTCGCGGTCGGGCAATTCTGGCCGCAATGGGGCTTGATCGCGGGCGTGATCGGCATCTTCCTGGCCGGGCAATTTGTCGAGGGTAATGTGCTCGGCCCCAAGCTGGTGGGCGAGCATGTCGGCTTGCATCCGGTCTGGCTGATCCTCGCCATGTTCGTGTTCGGCGACCTGTTGGGCTTCGTCGGCCTGCTGGTCGCGGTCCCGCTGGCGGCGTCGATCGGCGTGCTGTTCCGCTTCGGGCTCAGCCGCTATTTCGACAGCCCATTCTATCACGGCGAGGATTCCGGCTGACCGCGATGTCCGAACAGAAAATTCCGCGCCAGCTGGCGCTGGCGCTCGACCATGCGGAGAGCTTTGCGCGCGAGGACTTCTTGAGCGGCCCGTGCAACGCGGCGGCGCTCGCGCTCATCGACCGCTGGCCCGACTGGCCGGGCCAAACGCTCCTCCTGATCGGGCCCGAGGGCTCCGGCAAGAGCCATCTGGCCGCGATATGGGGCGCCGTGGCGGGTGCGCGCTTTGTCGCCGCCCGCTCGCTCGCCACCGCTCTGCTGCCGGCGGCGCTTGCCACCGGCGCGCTGGTGGTCGAGGACATGGCGGCCGGCCAATTCGACGAACGGGCGCTGTTCCATCTGCTCAATCTGGCGCGCGAGGAACATGCCTTCCTGCTCTTGACCACGCGCTCCGCACCGGGCGGCTGGAAGCTTGCCGTTCCCGACCTGGCTTCGCGGTTGAAGGCCACCCCGGTCGTGGCGCTGACCGCGCCTGACGACGTGCTGTTGCGCGGGGTGCTGGTAAAGCTGTTCGCCGACCGGCAGCTCGCCGTCGACGAGAAGTCTCGTGGGTTTCCTCGTCAAGCGGATCGAACGATCGATTGCCGCCGCTCGCGCCATCGTGGCCGAGCTCGACCGCGAATCAATGCGTCAGCAGCGACCGCTGACCAGGGCGCTGGCGGCCGAGGTTCTGCGGTAAGGTTGCGCGGGCGCTTGGCCAAGCGCCCGCCGCCGCGCGCAGGGCAGGCTTAACGCTAAATCGCGCCCAGTCTTGACGACGCCCCGAATGCCTGCGCGACCATGTCATCGGATGGACATGATGCATGCCCACTGTTACCTTCATAGCAGATGAATCCAAACCATGACAGATCGCGCCCAAGCTACTGTTTTGATGGAAGAAACGGCTCCCGTCCGGAGCTCTGAGACGGTTGCGGCCGAGCTGTCGGCCAGTCCGAATCGGTTCATCAACCGGGAGCTCTCGTGGCTCCATTTCAATCGTCGGGTGCTCGAGGAATCGAACAACCGGTCGCATCCGCTGCTCGAGCGGGTGCGTTTCCTCGCCATTTCCGCCAACAATCTCGACGAATTCTTCATGGTCCGGGTGGCCGGCCTCAAGGGCCAGGTGAGGGCCGGCATCACCACCAGGAGTCCCGACGGTCTTCCGCCCGCCGAGCAACTCGCCGTGATCGCCGAAGCTGTGTCGGCGCTGGGCACCGACCAGCAGAGGCGCTGGCGCGAGCTGCGCCAGGAATTGGGCGAGCGCGGCGTCACCCTGGTCGAGGGGCCGGATATGACGAAGAAGGAGAAGGCATGGCTCGAGGATCACTTCCTCAGCCATATCTTCCCGTTGCTCACGCCGCTCGCCATCGATCCCGCGCATCCGTTCCCGTTCATCTCCAATCTCGGATTCACCATCGCGCTGCAGCTGGCGCGCGCCAGCGACGGCAAGCCGATGAATGCGCTCATCCGCATGCCCAACAAGATCGAGCGTTTCATCCGCCTGCCGGCCCCCGAGGGGCGTCTCGCGCGCGTGATCACGATCGAGCAGGCGACCGGCCTGTTCATCGGCCGCCTGTTTCCGGGCTATACGGTGAAGGGGCAGGGCACCTTCCGGGTCATCCGCGATTCCGAGGTCGAGATCGAGGAAGAGGCCGAAGACCTGGTGCGCCTGTTCGAGACCGCGCTCAAGCGACGGCGCCGCGGGTCGGTGATCCGGCTCGAGATCGAGGCCGCCATGCCGGCGGAGCTGCGACGCTTCGTGGCGCGCGCGCTCGCGGTCGGCGACGACGAGATGTTCCTGGTCGACGGCGTGCTGGCGCTCAACGAGCTTTCCCAGCTCTCCAGCCTCGACCGGCCCGACCTCGAATTCGTGCCCTACAATCCGCGCTTTCCCGAGCGCATCCGCGACCATGCCGGCGACTGCTTCGCCGCCATCCGGCAGAAGGATCTGATCGTCCACCATCCCTATGAGATCCTTCGACGTGGTGGTGCAGTTCCTGCAGCAGGCGGCGCGCGACCCCGACGTGCGTCGCCATCAAGCAGACGCTCTACCGGACCTCGGCCGAGTCGCCGATCGTGCGCACCCTGGTCGAGGCGGCCGACGCCGGCAAGTCGGTGACCGCGCTGGTCGAGCTCAAGGCGCGCTTCGACGAGGAGGCCAATATCCGCTGGGCGCGCGACCTCGAGCGCGCCGGCGCCCAGGTGGTGTATCGGCTTCATCGAGCTCAAGACCCACGCCAAGCTGTCGCTGGTCGTGCGCCGCGAAGGCGGCACGCTCGCCACCTATGTGCATGTCGGCACCGGCAACTACCATCCGGTCACCGCCCGCATCTACACCGACCTGTCGTTCTTCACCGCCGATCCGGTGATCGCGCGCGACGTCGCGCGCATCTTCAACTACGTCACCGGTTATGCGGAGCCGGCCGACCTCGAGCGCATGGCGGTATCGCCGCTCACCCTGCGGCAGCGCATCTGCGAGCACATCCGCGCGGAGATCGCGCACGCCAAGACGGTCGCCCGGCGGCGATCTGGATGAAGGACAATGCGCTGGTCGATCCCGAGATCATCGACATGCTCTATGAGGCCTCGGGCGCCGGCGTCGCAGATCGATCTGGTGGTGCGCGGCATCTGCTGCCTGCGGCCGGGCCTGCCGGGACTGTCGGAGAACATCCGCGTCAAGTCGATCGTCGGACGCTTTCTCGAGCACAGCCGCATCTATTGCTTCGGCGTCCGGTCACGGCCTGCCGCATCCCAAGGCGGCGGTCTACATCTCGTCCGCCGACATGATGCCGCGCAATCTCGACCGCCGGGTCGAGGTGCTCTGCCCGATTCTCAATCCGACCGTGCACGAGCAGGTGCTCGATCAGATCATGGTGGCCAATTTCAAGGACAACGAGCAGAGCTGGAAACTCTTGCCCGACGGCACCTCGAATCGCATACAAGTCGCCGAAGGGGAGGAACCCTTCAATGCGCACAAGTATTTCATGACCAACCCGAGTCTTTCAGGACGTGGCAAATCGCTCAAAGAATCGTCGCCGCGCAGCCTCATCCATCGCCTTGATTGAAGCCAGGCGAGGACGGCTCGCCCCGGCTGAGCCGCTGCAAGAGCCGGCGCAAGGCCGGCTCGACAATGGCCCGCCGGTCGCCGTCATCGACATCGGCTCGAACTCGGTGCGGCTGGTGGTCTACGAAGGACTGACCCGCAGCCCCACTCCGATCTTCAACGAAAAGGTGCTGTGCGGGCTCGGCCGCGAGGTGCAGTCGACCGGGCTGCTGGCGCCCGATGCGGTCGAGAAGGCGCTGACCGCGCTGCGCCGGTTCCGCCTGCTGTGCGATCGGATCGAGGTTCCGCAGCTGTTCGTGATCGCGACCGCCGCCTGCCGCGACGCCACCAATGGCCGGGCCTTCATCGCCGACGCCGAGCGTGTCTGCCGCACCAAGATCTCGGTGCTCTCCGGCAAGCGCGAGGCGGAGCTCAGCGCGCTCGGGGTGGTCTCCGGCTTTCATCGGCCGGACGGCATCGTCGGCGATCTCGGCGGCGGCTCGCTCGAGCTGACCGACGTTCACGGCCATCGCGTCAAGCCCGGCGTCACGCTTCCGCTCGGCGGCCTCGCGCTGCAGGATATTTCATCGAAATCGCTCAAGAAGGCCGAGAAGATCGTCAAGCAAGTCGCTTTCCGGCGCGCGGCTGCTCGAGGCGGGGGCAGGCCGCACCTTCTTCGCGATCGGCGGGCACTTGGCGCTCGCTGGCGCGATCTGCACATGTGGCAGACCGGCTATCCGCTCCATGTCATGCATGGCTACGTCATCCCGGCGCGCGAGGCGCTCGATTTCTCCGGCCTCGTGCACCGGGTCAATCCGGAGACGCTGTCGCAGATCGAGGTGGTCGCCGATGCGCGGCGCCCACTGCTCGCCTATGCGGCGCTCGTGCTCGAGCATCTGGTGCGCATCGCCAAGCCGAAGGATGTCGTGATCTCGGCGCTCGGGGTGCGCGAGGGCCTGCTCTATTCGCTGCTCGACGAGGACGAGCGGCGCAAGGATCCGCTGATCGCCGCCGCCAGCGAGCTCAATCTGCTGCGCTCGCGCTCGCCCGCCCATGGCGAGGAGCTGATCGACTGGACCGATCGGTTCATCGCTTCCTCCGGATTGGACGAAACCGCCGAGGAGCGCCGGCTGCGCCACGCCGCCTGCCTGCTTGGCCGATATCGGCTGGCGCGCACATCCGGATTATCGCGGCGAGCAATCGCTCAACATCATCGCCAATGCGGCTTACGTGGCGATCGACCATCCCGGCCGCACCTTCCTGGCGCTGGCGGTATTCTTTCGCCATGTCGGCCTGATCGACGAGGAGCTCTCGCCGCGGCTGCGCGAGCTGGCCTCGACCCGCGTGCTCGACCGTGCCCGCGTGCTCGGCGCGGCGTTGCGCGTCGCCTACCTGGTCTCCGCCTCGACGCCGAACGTGTTGCCCAAGACGCCGATGCTGGTCGAGCGCGGCCGGCTGGTGCTGCACTTCGACAAGGAATTGAGGGATCTGGCCGGCGAGCGCGTGTTCGCCCGGCTGCGGCAGCTCGCGCGCCTGATCGGCCGCGAGCCGGTGATGGAGGCCGCGTAAGTCTCGCCTCTCGACGTGGGCGACCGGCGGCCGTGTTGCATTGGTCGGCCGTTCCTTGGTTGTTTCCTGGCCGTCTTGACTGGCGCGGGCCGCAGGGCGAGACTCCGGCTCACGTTCACACAAATCCGCCCGCCCAAGCTGGGCGGAAAAACCAGATTTGCGCCGAGGCCATCCCGGATTCGGACGCAACCGCTCGGAGGGCGCCCATGCCGAAACGCCGAAGTTCCCCTGATGTTGCGCGTCGCGATTTCCTCAAGAGCGCGGGCCTGGTCGGCGCCGCGGCGCTGACTCCGGCCGCCGCCAAGGCGCAAGTCGCCGCCCCGCGGCCCGACCTCAAGGCCCTCCCGCCGGGGCCGAGGCAGGTTGCGATCGAGACTCAGCCGCCGACGAAGGATCCGGTGACGCAGAGCTCGGCCGGCGGCGATTTCATGGTCGACGTGCTCAAGACGCTCGACTTCGACTATTGCGTCATCAATTGCGCCTCGAGCTATCGCGGCATCCATGAATCGCTCATCAACTACGGCAAGAATATCAAGCCCGAGATCCTCACCTGTCCGCACGAGGAGATCGCGGTCCATATGGCGCAGGGTTACGCCAAGATGGACGGCAAGCCGCTCGCCATGATGTGTCACGGCGTCGTCGGCCTGCAGCACGCCTCCATGGCGCTCTATAATTCCTGGTGCGACCGGGTGCCGGTCTTCGTCATGATCGGCAACATCACCGAGGCCGACAAGCGCGCGCCGGGCGCCGAATGGGTGCATTCCGCCATCGATCCGGCCGCTATCGTGCGCGATTTTCTCAAGTGGGACGATCAGCCGCAAAGCCTGCAGCACTTCGCCGAGTTGGCGGTGCGCGCCTACAAGATCGCGACCACGCCCCCGATGGCGCCGGTTCTGCTTTCGCTCGACGCCGAGCTGCAGGAAAACCCGATCGCCGACCGCGAGGGCCTGCACATTCCCAAGCTCGGCAAGGTAGTGCCCCCGCAGGCCGATTCCGGTGCGATTGCCGAGCTGGCGAAAATGCTGGTCGCAGCCGACAACCCCGTCCTGATCTGCGACCGGTTGGCGCGCACGCCCGCCGGCATGCCGCAGCTGGTCGAGCTGGCCGAGGCGCTGCAGTGCTCGGTCGTCGACATCGGCGGCCGGATGAACTTCCCGTCGCGCCATCCGCTCAACCAAAGCTTCCGCCGCGCGGCGGTGGACCAGGCCGACGTGATCGTCGGCCTCGAGATCAACGATCTGTGGGGCTCGGTGAATTCCTTCACCGACCGCATCGTGCGCACCTCGCATTCCACCTCCAAGCCGGACGCCAAGATGGTGACGCTCGGCACCCGCGACTACCTGATCAAGGCCAATTTCCAGGACTTCGCGCGCTACCAGGGGGTTGACCTGGCGATCGGCGGCGATGGCGAGGCGTCGCTGCCGGCGCTGACCGAAGCGGTGAAGCGGCTCATCGACGGCGGACGCAAGTCGGCCTTCGAGGCCCGCGGCAAGAAGCTTGCCGCCGCTCAGCACGCCTCGCTCGAGCAGGCAAGGGCGGCCGCGACCGCCGGCTGGGACGGGAGCCCGATCTCGGTCGCGCGCCTGAGCATGGAAGTCTACAACCAGATCAAGGACGAGGATTGGTCGCTGGTCGGCACCTCCACCGGCAACAATTGGCCGCGGCGCCTGTGGGACTTCCAGAAGCCCTACAGCTGGAACGGCGGCTCGGGCGGCGGCGGCGTCGGCTATACGCTGCCGGCCTCGCTCGGCGCCGCGCTGGCCAACAAGAAGCACGGACGGCTCACGGTCGCGATCGGCGGGGACGGCGACTTCATGTTTGCGCCCGGCACGCTGTGGACCGCCGCCCACCACCGCATCCCGATGCTCTACGTCGTTCTCAACAACCGCGCCTATCACCAGGAATACATGTACGTTCTGGCGATGGCCGGCCGTCGCAGCCGCGGCGTCACCGATGTCGATATCGGCACCACGCTCAAGGACCCGAACATCGATTACGCCACCGTGGCGCGCGGCTTCGGCGTCCATGGCGAGGGCCCGATCAGCGATCCGGCCGAGCTTGCGCCCGCGCTCAAGCGCGCGCTGGCGGTGGTCAAGAGCGGCCAGCCGGCGCTGGTCGATGTGGTCAGCGAGCCGCGGTAGGGAGCACGTTAGGGAGTATGAGCATGAAACGGGCTTTTGGGCTGCCGGTTGCGGCCTGCATCGTGGCGTTCGGCATGACGTTCCTCACCGGCGGACTTGGGGCGCGGGCGCAGGATGCCGCCGCGGGCGACGCCGCCAACGGCCAGCGCGTCTACCTCGCCGACGGTTGCTTCACCTGCCACGGGCGATCGGGGCAGGGGGGCAACTACTACGGCGTGACGCCGACTCTGGCCAAGACCGAGCTGCCGTTCGAGGGCTTCAAGCAGCAGCTGCGCGATCCGGCGCGGGTCATGCCGCCCTATGAGCCCGCGGTGCTGTCGGACAAGGAGGCAGCCGACATCTACGCCTTCCTGCAAACCCTGCCGGGCCGGCGCCCGGCCAAGGATTTCCCGCTGCTGAATAACTAACACGTCGTCCAGAGTCGGGCCGAGCAGGTGGACATATCGGCGACGGCGGAAAACAGATGCGCCTTTTGGCTCTTTGTCTAGTTGCATTTGCTCTCGCGCCATCGTTCGGTTTTGCGCAGGAACCGCAATCTTCGCATACCCACAGCTGTGATCTGCTCGCCGCAAGCCCGTTCGACCGAGCTCGCCCGGCTGACGTTGCCGGTATATTGATCGAGAAGGTCGACGCCAAGGCCGCCCTTCCCGTGTGTCAAAACGCGCTCGCCGCGGAGCCCGATAATATTCGGCTATTGTTTGAGATGGGTCGTATCTTTCATCTCATGAACAATTACGATCAAGCGCGAGCGTTCTATGAAGCTGCCGCGAACCGGGGGTACGCCACTGCCCAACACAACCTCGCGATCTTGTACGAGAGCGGCTATGGTGGCCTAGAGAAAAGTGACCGGGAGGCCGCGCGCCTCTACAAGTTAGCGGCCGATCAACTGAATTCGGCAGGACAGTACCGCCTCGGCAGATTCTACGCCGAAGGCCGCGGTGGCCTTGCCAAGGACGAGGCGGAGGCGGCACGTCTTTTTAAGCTCGCGGCCGATCAGGGCAACGCTTACGGGCAAGTCTACCTCGGTAGACTTTATGAGAGCGGTCGCGGCGGACTTCCAAAGAGTGAGGAGGAAGCCGTGCGCCTGTATCAGCAGGCTGCAGATCAGGGCAATGCCGATGGCGAGTTCAATCTGGGCAGAATGTACCAATTCGGGCGCGGGGTTTCGGAGGACCGTCTCCAAGCGATGAATTTGTACCGGAAGGCGGCCGAGCAGGGAAACTTGTTTGCGAGAGCAGCGATCTTGAACGTTGAAACAGCGCAGTCGCCCTTTGGTCGGGCGCGTCCGGTGCCTTACCTTGATCGTTAGCGTACTCCGAAGGAGGATCGCCTCCTGGCCAGTACGGATGAAATGTGCATGCCCTCTCTCTTAGGTTGCGCTAAACGCATTTGATCACATCCTCGCGGTTAGTCCGCGTGGTTGCTTTGCCAACGATTTCGTACGTCTGCGTTGCCGCCCGGCTCAGCTGCGCAAGCCGGGGGCCTCTTGGCCGGTCCGCGCGACGTACTCCGTGTAGCCGCCGCCGTACTGGTGAATGCCCTGCGGCGTCAGCTCCAGCACCCGATTGGAGAGGGCGGCGAGGAAGTGCCGGTCGTGCGAGACGAACAGCATGGTGCCCTCGTACTCGCGACAACGCTTTGATCAGCATCTCCTTGGTCGCCATGTCGAGGTGGTTGGTGGGCTCGTCCAGCACCAGGAGGTTGGGCGGGTCGAACAGCATCTTGGCCATGACCAGCCGCGCCTTCTCGCCGCCCGACAGCACCCGGCATTTCTTCTCCACGTCGTCGCCGGAGAATCCGAAGGCGCCCGCCAGCGCGCGCAGCGAGCCGCGCCCCGCCTGCGGGAACGAATCCTCCAGCGACTGGAGCACCGTGCGCTCGCCGTCCAGCAGCTCCATGGCGTGTTGCGCGAAGTAGCCCATCTTCACGCTGCCGCCGAGCGCGACCGTGCCGTCGTCCGGGGGCGTCGAGCCCGCGACCAGCTTGAGCAGCGTGGACTTGCCGGCCCCGTTGACGCCCATGACGCACCAGCGCTCCCTGCGGCGCACCTGGAAGTCCAGCCCCTCGTAGATGCTGCGGCTGCCATAGCCCTTGTGCACGTTCTTCAGGCTCACCACGTCCTCGCCGGAGCGCGGCGGCGACGGGAACTCGAACACGATGGTCTGGCGCCGCTTGGGCGGCTCCACGCGGTCGATCTTCTCCAATTTCTTCACGCGGCTCTGCACCTGCGCGGCGTGCGAGGCGCGCGCCTTGAAGCGCTCGATGAACTTGATCTCCTTGGCGAGCATCGCCTGCTGGCGCTCGAACTGAGCCTGCTGCTGCTTCTCGTTCAGCGCGCGTTGCTGCTCGTAGAACTCGTAGTTGCCTGCGTATTCGGTCAGCGCGCCGCCGTCGATCTCCACGATCTTGGTGACGATGCGATTCATGAACTCGCGGTCGTGCGAGGTCATCAGGAGCGCGCCCTCATAGCCCTTGAGGAACTGCTCGAGCCAGATCAGGCTTTCCAGGTCGAGGTGGTTGCTGGGCTCGTCCAGCAGCATGGCGTCGGGGCGCATGAGCAGGATGCGGGCGAGCGCAACCCGCATCTTCCACCCGCCCGACAGCGCGCCCACGTCACCGTCCATCATCTCCTGGCTGAAGCCGAGGCCGGCCAGGACCTCGCGCGCCCGCCCCTCCAGGGCGTAGCCGTCCAGCTCCTCGAACCGCCCCTGCACCTCGCCATAGCGCGCGATGATGGTCTCCATGTCGTCGGCCCGGTCCGGATCCGCCATGGCGGCCTCGAGCTCCTTGAGCTCGGTCGCCACGGCGCTCACGGGGCCGGCGCCGTCCATCACCTCGGACGCCGCGCTGCGGCCCGACATCTCGCCCACGTCCTGGCTGAAATAGCCGATGGTCAAGCCCCGCTCGACGGTCACCTGGCCTTCGTCGGGCAGCTCCTCGCCCGTGATCATGCGGAACAACGTGGTCTTGCCGGCCCCGTTCGGACCGACGAGGCCGACCTTTTCCCCCTTGTAGAGCGCGGTCGAAGCCTCGATGAAGAGAATCTGGTGGCCGTTCTGCTTGCTGACATTGTCGAGACGAATCATGTGCACCCGAGAGTTGGAAAAGTTTCAAATGCCGAGTTGGGGAAATCCGGCCATCCGCGAGGCGAAAATCCGCGGTCTTGGGCAGAGATAGTGCGCAAAGATCCCATCGTCGATCGCTGCGCGCCGGAGGCAATTCACTTCCGCTCCACCGCCACCACGCGGTTCTTCTCGATCGCCAGCATCAGGCGGCCTTGCTTGAGGGCAAGGGCCTTCTCGCCGAACAATTCGCGCCGCCAGCCGGAGAGCGCCGGCACGTCGGCTGCGTCGTCGGCGGCGATGCGGTCGAGATCGTCGACGGTGGCGATCACCTTGGCGGCGACGCCATGGCGCTCGGCGGTCATGCGCAGCAGCACCTTGAGCAGCTCGACGGTGGCCTGGCCATTGAGCGCGGGCTTGGCGCGATCGAGCCGCGGCAGCGTCTTGGGGTCGCGCTCAAGCCCGCGCTTGACCGCTTCGATGATCGCCTCGCCCCATTTCGAGCGCTCGAAGCCGCGCGGCAGCGAGCGCAGCCCTGCCAGCCGCTCCATCGTGGTGGGTGCCTGGATCGCGATATCGCCGACGACGTCGTCCTTGAGCACGCGCCCGCGCGGAACGTCGCGGTTGCGCGCCTCGTGCTCGCGCCAGCCCGCGACCTCGATCAGGACCGCAAGTTCCTTGGGCTTGCGCACGCGGGTCTTGAGGCGCTCCCAGGCATGCTCCGGCTCCATGCGATAGGTGTCGGGCGAGGTCAGCACCTTCATCTCCTCGCGCATCCAGTCGGTGCGCCCGCGCTCCTCCAGATCGGCGGCGAGCTTGAGATAGACGTCGCGCAGATGGGTGACGTCGGAGACCGCATAGGCGAGCTGTGCTTCGGCCAGGGGGCGCCGCGTCCAATCGGTGAAGCGATGCGACTTGTCGAGGCTGTCGCCGGTGATGCGCTGGACCAGTTGCTCGTAGGAGATGGAATCCCCGTAGCCGAGCACCATGGCGGCGACCTGGGTGTCGACCAAAGGGGCCGGAATGACTTCCGCCTCATGCCAGCAGATCTCGATGTCCTGGCGGGCGGCATGGAAGACCTTGATGACCTTCTCGTTGGCCATCAGGGCGAAGAACGGGCTCAAGTCGATGTCCTCGGCCAGCGCATCGATCACCACCGCCTCGTCGCTGCTCGCGATCTGGGCAATGCACAGCTTGGGATAGTAGGTGGTCTCGCGCTGGAATTCGGTGTCGACCGTCACGAACGGGTATTTCGCCAGCCGCGTGCAGGCTTCAGCGAGCTTCTTGGTGGTGGTAATAGGCTGCATGATCAGATTGATAGCTCAGGCATTTGTTCTTGTCAGGGCCGTGACCTGCCGCGCAGGCGGGGCAGGCGGATGAACTCCCAGGGCGAGGGCAGTGGCCCGACCGGGACCTCGATCAGGGTCGGACCGTCGCGGCGCTTGAAGGCACGGGCGAGGGCGGCGGCGAGCTCGGCCGGGGTGCGGGCGCGCTCGGCGGCGGCGCCGAAGCTCTCGGCAAAGCGCACGAAATCGGGATTGGCGAGATCGCTGGCGATCAGGCGGTTGCCGTAGCGCTCCTCCTGGCTGCGGCGCACATTACCGAAGGCCCCGTCGGCGAACACGATGGTGGTCAGGGGAATGCGGTGGCGGATGGCGGTCGAAAGCTCGCTGGCGGTGAACATGAAGCCGCCATCGCCGCTGATCGACAGCACCGGCACGTCGCGGCGGGCGTCCTGGACGCCCAGCGCCGTGGCAAAGCCCCAGCCGAGATTGTCCTGGTAGCCGGGCGAAATATAGGTGCGCGGCCGGTAGACCGGATAGGCCACCCGGGCCGCAAAGCCCATCTGGGTGACCTCTTCCACCAGGATGCCGTCCTCGGGCAGCGCCGCCCGGATAGCGTCCAGGAAGCCGAGCAGCGGGCCGAGCCGGGTGAGCTGCGCGCGCAATGCCGCCTGCCGCGCCGCCATGTCTTCGCGCAGGGAGGGACGGGCGCGGTTGTGTTGCGGCAGGAGGTCGATGAGCCGGCGCAGGATCGGCTTGGCGTCCCCAACGAGGGCAACCGCCGGCGGCTGCCAGCGGGCCGGCTCCTCAGGATCGGCGTCGACGCGAATCACCGCGAGATCGTCGTCCACGCCCCATTGGTTGAACGGTATGTGCAGGTGGGTGCCGATGCCGAGCACGGCGTCGGCCTTGCCCCAGAGCTCATGCCCGAGCGGCAAGGTCACGCTCAAGGGATCGCGCGCGTCGAGCACCCCGCGGCCGCGCCGGAAGGCGAGGACGGGCGCTTGCAGGAGGTGCGAGAGCTCGGTGACCTCGACGGCGGCGTCTTGCGCGCCGCCGCCGACGACGATCAGCGGGCGGGCCGCACCGCCCAGGCGCTTGGCCGCGGCGCGGATGGCATCCTCGTCGAGCGGGGCCGGCGTCGTCGCGGGGGCAGGGGGAGCGATCGGGGGCAACGGCGCCTGCAGTCCCCAAACGTCCATGGCGCATTCGAGCGCCGCTGGGCCAGGCCGGCCGCTGCGCATGGACGCGATCGCGGCCGCGACCAGGCCGGGCGCCTGCGCGGGCGTATGGATAGGGGCGTAGAAATCGACCAAGCGTTCGATGATGCCGGCCTGATCGCGGATCTCATGCAAATAGCCGAGCATGCGCCCGATCGCAGCCTGCGGGATGTGGCCGATCAATGCCAGGACCGGTGCATTGGTCCCATAGGCAGTCAAAAGCGCCGCCGACGAATTGAGCAGCCCAGGCCCCGGCACCACCGAATAAGCCTGGGGGCGGCCGGTCGCGAGCGCGGCGCCGAGCGCCATATAGGCGGCACCCTGCTCGTGACGGGTGTGCACGGTGCGGATGCGGTCGGCGGCCTTGAACAGGGCATCGAACAAGACGTCGTTATGGACCCCGGGCAGCGCATAGAGGGTATCGAGCCCATGGGCGATGAGCGCCGCCACCGTGGCCTCGGCGGTGGTCATGGGGATGGGAACGGCGGTTTTGGGAACGGCGGTCTGTGGACCCGATGCGGTCACGGCAGTCATACGGGGCTTTCAATTGGCGGAACGGAGGGAATGCGGCCCCGAGTGTGCAGATCAGCGGCGGCCTGTCGAGAGCGGCTTTGCGTCAACTCTTGGCGCGCCTTGACAAGCAGGCCCCTGCATGTGCCTTTCCGCGCGACATTACGGGCCCCGATCAACACCCATGCACCGTTATCGCTCCCATACCTGCGGCGAACTGCGCGCGGCCGATATCGGCCGGGACGTGCGGCTGTCCGGCTGGTGCCATCGCATCCGCGACCATGGCGGCCTCCTGTTCATCGACCTGCGCGACCATTACGGCATCGCCCAATGCGTGGCCGATCCCGATTCGCCGGTCTTCAGGGAGGTCGAGAAGCTGCGCTCCGAATGGGTCGTTCGCTTCGACGGCAAGGTGAGGCCGCGCCCCGAGGGCACGGTGAACCCGGACCTGCCGACTGGCGAGGTCGAGCTGTTCATCACCGGAATGGAGGTCCTGGGAGCGGCCGCCGAGCTCCCCATGCCGGTGTTCGGCGAGCACGATTATCCCGAGGACATAAGGCTTAAGTACCGCTTCCTCGACCTGCGTCGCGAGCACCTCCACCACAACATCATGAAGCGTGGCGCGATCATCGATTCGCTGCGGCACCGGATGAAGGAGCAGGGCTTCTTCGAGTTCCAGACCCCGATCCTGACCGCTTCGAGCCCGGAGGGCGCGCGCGACTACCTGGTGCCGTCGCGAATCGCATCCCGGCAAGTTCTACGCCCTGCCGCAGGCGCCCCAGCAGTTCAAGCAATTGATCATGGTGGCGGGCTTCGACCGCTATTTCCAGATAGCGCCCTGCTTTCGCGACGAGGATGCCCGCGCCGACCGTTCCCCGGGCGAGTTCTACCAGCTCGACATCGAGATGAGCTTCGTCACCCAGGAAGACGTCTTCGCGGCGGTCGAGCCGGTCCTGCGCGGCGTGTTCGAGGAGTTCGGCGGCGACAAGCCGGTGACGGCGAAATTTCCGCTGGTTCCGTACGCGCAGGCCATCCGGAAGTACGGCACCGACAAGCCGGACCTGCGCAACCCGATCGAGATGCAGGACGCCTCGGATGTCTTCCGCGGCGCCGGCTTCAAGGTGTTCGCGCGGATTCTCGAGGGCAACCCGAAAGCGGCGGTGTGGGCGATACCGGCGCCGAGCGGCGGCTCGCGCGCGTTCTGCGACCGGATGAATTCCTGGGCGCAGGGCGAAGGTGAACCCGGCCTCGGCTACATCATGTTTCGAGGTTCGAGCCCAGATGGGCCCGATGCGGCTGCCGGGAAGATCGCGGCGGCTCCCGTCAAGGGCATTGGACCCATTGCCAGCAATCTGGGAGACGCAAAGGTTGAGGTGCTGCGGTCCGCGCTCGGCCTGCGAGACGGCGACGCGGTGTTTTTCGTGGCCGGCGATCCGGCCAAGTTCGTGAAGTTTGCCGGCGCGGCGCGCACCAAGATCGGCGAGGAATTGGGCCTCGTCCAGAAGGATCAGTTTGCGCTGTGCTGGATCGTCGACTTCCCGATGTACGAGTGGAACGAGGAGGAGAAGAAGATCGACTTCTCCCACAACCCGTTCTCCATGCCCAACATGGCGCCGGAGGAGTTTCTGGCGCTCGATCCGGCCGATAGCGAGCAAATCCTCAACCTCAAGGCGATCCAGTACGACATCGTCTGCAACGGGGTGGAGCTGTCGTCGGGCGCGATCCGCAACCATCGCCCCGAGGTCATGAAGAAGGCCTTCGCCATCGCGGGCTACGACGAGGCAACGCTGGAGCGCAGGTTCGGCGGCATGCTGCATGCGCTCTCGCTCGGCGCGCCGCCGCACGGCGGCATCGCGCCCGGCGTCGACCGCATCGTGATGCTGCTATGCGGCGAGGAGAACCTGCGCGAGGTGGTGCTGTTCCCGATGAACCAGCGCGCCGAGGACCTGATGATGGGAGCGCCCTCGGACGCCACGCCCAAGCAGTTGCGCGAGCTGCATATCAGGCTGAACCTGCCCGGCAAGGAGTAGCGGGGGTCAAATCCGCAAGCCCGGCATCACCCGGATCGCGTTCTCGCTGTCGATCGCCTTGCGGTCGTCCGGGCTGAATTTGTAGTTGTGCACGCCCTCGACCGCCTCGATGCCTTGGCGGAATGGATAATCCGAGCCGAACATCACCTGCGATATCGGCACCATCTGCATCAGCGCGGCCAGCTGGCCAAGCGTGTTGCCTTGCGCCACCTCGTAGAAGAATTTCCGGAAGATCGGCAGCGGACCATTGGGAAACCGGTCCTTGTCGCGCGGACGGCCGGCCAGCTCCACGAAGCGGCTGGTCAAGAACGGCAGGGTGCCGCCGCTATGGGACCAGATGAAGCGCACGTCCGGGCACTTGAACGCGGTCTGCCCCTCTCCGAACACGACGCTGACGATCGCGCGGGTGGTGTCGTGGGCATATTCAAGGGTCGAGACCGGCACGCCCTTGACCAGGGCAGCGCAGCAATCGGGCGCGGTCGGATGGGTGTAGACCACCGCCTTGCGGCGGTTGAGCTCCTCGAATACCGGCAGGAAGGCCGGATCGCCGAGATACTTGTCGCTGTAGCTGGTCCAGAGCGCGATCCCCTGCGCCTTGAGCACGTCCAGGCTGTATTCGATCTCGCGCAGGCTGCCTTCAGTGTCCGGCAACGGGATGACCGCGAACGACCGGAAGCGCCCCTTGTAGTCGCGCTCCAGGTTGGCGGCGTATTCGTTGCATGCGCGCGCGAGGCGGCGCGCCTCCTCGTCCTTCTGGCCGAACCACACGCCCGGATTGAGGACCGAGACCACCGCGGTGTCGACGCCGGCCTTGTCCATGTCGTCAAGCGACATGTCGACCGACCATTTGGCGGCCGTGCTCTTGTGCCGCGCCAGGGCCTCGGCATGGACCGGCGGGACGATGTGATGGTGGACGTCGATCCGGCGCGGCTTGGCTGGAGCCGACGCTGGGGCCTGGGGAGCGGGCGCCTGCGCGAAGGCCCGCGGATTAGCGACGGTCGCTGCTCCGGCCAACCCCAACGCGGTTGCGGCGCTCCCGGACAGGAAGCTCCGCCGGCTCACGGACGGGCTGGAGAAAGCCGAAACCGGCTCGCAACAAACACACTGGGAGAAGAAACCACGCCGCCCGGCCGGTCCGCTCATCGCAATACTCCATGCTCTGCCTCAAGATGCGGGCGCCATGGTTGGGCGGGGTTGGGGCCGCGGTCAAGCGCCGCGCCGGCCAAGATCGCGGCTTCAACAATTCGTATCGCGCTGACGTCCGGCGAAACGAATTTCTAAATGTTTCTGGCCAGAATCCGCTTGACTCCGGGGACGCTGGCCTTATTTGGAAACAAGCCGCTGTCATCAGTCCGCCATGCGGACCGGGTCGGCGGCATTTCGTATTCCGAGGCCCTGGACCGCCGGCACTCGGGTTGGATCTCTGGTTGGGGAGGACGCAATGCGCCAAGACGCCCTCTTGCGATGGGGGAAGGGCTTGGAGAATCCGAGTCCCACCCGCAAGACAAATCCCGCCCGCAGGAAGAGTCCGGTTGCCGTCGTCGCGGCGGTGCCGGCCGAGGAACGCGATGACCATTTCGCGGTCCGCAATGGCGTGCCCTGCGCCGGCGTGCACCTGATCGTCGATCTGCACGGAGCCGAGGGGCTCAACGACATCGACCTGATCGATGCGACCTTGCGCCGCTGCGTCGCGGCCGCCCGGGCGACGCTTCTGCATATTCACCTGCACCACTTCCATCCCAATGGGGTGTCGGGCGTGGCGGTGCTGGCGGAAAGCCACATCTCGATCCATACATGGCCGGATATCGGCTATGCGGCGCTCGACGTTTTCATGTGCGGCAAGGCCGAGCCTGATGCCTGCATCCCGATCCTGCGCTCGGCATTCAAAGCTCAGCGAGTGTCGGTGAACGAGTTGCTGCGCGGCCGGGAAGCCAGATGACCGAGGACGGATGAGGGAGGACAGAGAGCGGACTTTCGCGTAAGGTTCGCGCTCTCCGCCATCGGTCGCTGTCATCTCACCTCTGATATCCGGCCTCTGATATCCGACATCGCCCTCCGCCCATGCCCGAGAAACGCTGGATTGCCGAGTCGTTGTTCGACGAGCTCGGCTTTCGCATGACCTACGCGGTCGAGCGGGTGCTGCACGAAATGCAGACCGAGCATCAGCACCTCGTGCTGTTCCGGCATAAGTTCTTCGGCAAGATGCTGATGCTGGACGGCGCGACGCAGGTCACCACGCGCGACGAATTCATCTACCACGAGATGATGACGCATGTGCCGATCCTCGCCCACGGCAGGGCCAGGGAGGTCTTGATCGTCGGCGGCGGCGATTGCGGCATCGCCAAGGAGGTGCTAAAGCACAAATCGGTCACGCGCCTGACCCAGGTGGAGATCGATGCCTCGGTGGTGGAGTTCTCGAAGCAGCACTTTCCGGAATTCACCAAGCCGGTGCTCGCCAACAAGCGCTTCGATCTGGTGATCGACGACGGCATGGACTATGCGGCCAAGACCGACCGCCGCTTCGACGTGATCATTGTCAACTCGACCGATCCGCAGGGCCCCGGCAAAGTCCTGTTCACCCGCAAATTCTACGCAGCCTGCAAGCGCTGCATGGCCCCGGGCGGCGTGCTGGTGACCCAGAACGGCGTGCCGTTCCTGCAGCCCGCGGAGCTCGTGGCCTCGGTCGGCCATTTCCGCAGCCTGTTCGCCGACGCCGGCTGCTATATCGCGGCGATCCCCACTTACGTGGGCGGCCATATGGCCATGGGCTGGGCCACCGACAGCAAGCGCCTGCGCGAGGTGCCGCTCAAGACCATTGCGGAACGCTACCGGCGGGCCGGCCGGCCTTCCACCAAGTACTGGACGCCCGAGGTCCACAAGGCGGCCTTCGCGCTGCCGCGCTTCATCGTCGAGCAGCTGGCGCGCGCCAAGGCGCGGTAGAGCTTGTCGTAACGCCGCATTTTATGACGGAAACCGGAGTTCACCCCCGGCTATCTCGAAGGCAGGCTTTTCCCTGAAAATGCCCAGGTCTCAGCCGGTCGCGGGGAGCGACTGGGATTGCAGCCGCGTGCGATAAAAGCCGAGCACGCGCTGCGCGGTTGCGATCTGCAGCTGATCATAGCTCTTGAGGGCCTGGTCGAGGTCCTGGGTCGAGATCCCGCGGTCGCTGGTCTTGAGCAGCAGCAGCGCCTTGGCGCCGGTGGAGGAAAAGCCGGCGAGCTTGGCGAGGATCAGCACGATCTCATGGCCTTGCTCCTGCAGGGCATGCTCGACCGCGTCGATCTCGATGCCGCACAGTAGCGAGAGCGCGACCGCAGTCTGCTCGAACCGGCCCTCGCGCGCGAAGCGGTAGACCTCGCTCTCGCCGAGGCGACCGCCGCGCCGCAGCGCCAGCACCTCTTCGCGGGCGGCGGTGTAGCCGTCGGAGACCTTGCGGGTCTCCGTGCGGATGCCCCCGACCACCTCGGTGAGGACATTGGCGACCGCCGCGCCGAAGCGTGGATTCTCCGTCGCCAGCCGGTTGCGCACGGTGCTGGAGGCCTGATCGAGCAGGGACAGAAAATGTTGCCGCGGCAGGTCGCGACGCGCGCCGACCTGCACCGCCAAGCCTTCGTCGCCGGCCGAGCGCTTCACCAGGATGCGGAATCCGGCGTCCGAGAAGCGTGCGCCGGCGTTCCTGGCGACCGAATGGGCGACTTCCCGGTCGCCGCGCGTCACCAATGCCTCGGTGACGGCCTCGCTCAGGGTGGTACGCTCCGAAATGGCCAGCAGGTGGGGCTGGCCCTTGCTGTTGGCGGCCGCGAGCAGGTCGGCTTCGTCCAGCCGTCGAGAGCCTTTCAGGACCGGACGGGCCACCTCGATGTCGTCGTCAGCGGCCAGTCTGCGAATGACGCCCATCGGGGCATGGGCCGTGTCCGCCAGCCTGATTGCCAGCCTGGCGCGGGCCTTGGACTCGATCGCGACCGTAAGCTTGGTGATGACTTCGTCGAACAGATTGATCTGAACGTCCGAATAACGGCTGGCGCCGGCAAGAAAAAGGTCGGTGATGCGCGTCAGCATCTCGATGCGATGCGCTTCCGTGCCGGAGGCAAGGGCCTGTTCGAGCTCGTCGATCAGCGAGGGCTTGGTGGTCATGGCACGCGGGGATCGTCCGCACACGGGTTGCACGCCAGCTTGGGCGGAAAGTGATGAATAAACGATGTGCGAGCGATTGCCGGCGCCATAGTCGTGGTCCTCCGCGGTGAGGTGGCTTGCCACAGAGGTAAACAATGAATGAAGAAGCTGATCGCCGCCGACGAACGCCCAAGGATAAAACGCCCGAAGAGGAAACGGGCGGCCCGTGGCCGCCCAGTTGCGCACGCCACCCTCGGAGGAACTCGGAAAGTCGATCTCGGGCGTCTCCAGCCTGAGCGACCGCTCGTCCGTGCCCAGTTCGACATTGTTGGAGTGATTCGTCAACCGGCGCTCGACCGCCGACTGGCGGTTGCCGCGGCAGTCGCCGACGCACCGATCCTAAAGCACCGCCAGATACTTCAACATGGAAAGGATGCCGAGCACGATCACGACGACGCGAACGATCTGCTTGGCGCGACCGTCGATCGGCAGCAGGTTCACGAGATAGAGAATGAGGATAATGACCAGGAAGGTGATCAGCACGCTGATGATGAGCGACATGGTTGGGCCATCCTGCAGGCGAGGGTAAGCGACGGTTTGACCGATGGAAGAATACCCGTTGAGGAGGTTCCCGGACAGTAGGGCGCAATCGCTTTATTGCGCCGTTCGGCATTTGCGCCGATTGGCGAGGGCGATTGGCGCAATAAAGCGATTGCGCCCTACAAATGCGCGGTCGGCGGGCTGGGAACAGGCGGCTCCCTGCGGGCGTTATCGTTGTGCTTCTGAGCGGTTATCGTCCGGAAAGGCGAGCGGATGCCTCATCGGTCTCATTGTGCGGTTGCCCTGATGTTGCTGGTCGGCATGACGCTGCCTTGTGCCGGGCAGATAAATCAAGCGCCACCTGGCGCCGCGCCGCAGACGCGGGATTCGAAGGCATGTGCCGATGACCAGCAACTGCGGCCCGGCGCGCAGGCTCCCCAGTCTTCAGCGGCGGGCAATCAATCTTTGAGTGAAAAGCTGGAGCAGACCGATGGGGTCCTGTGTCCTCCCAATACCGATCCGGACATCAAGGCTCCGACGCCACAAGGCGGGAGGATGCCGGTTATTCCTCCACCCGGCAGCCCCGGAGGGGACCCGACGGTGCGGCCCAAGTGAATCCGGCCGAGTTGGAACCGAGCCGGCGTGCTCCATTCGCTGGATCGCGGGCACCACGCGAGATTGACGTATCTGCACCCGACCCCTGTTCGTCGCGGTGTCAAGAAATCTATCTGTCTTAAATAAAAATTGACTCAAATGGCATTCGCTCTGCGAGCGAGCGTGTTTTGCGCGGAACGAAGCCGAAGGAGATCTGTTGCGGTTGCGTGCCGGGCACGATCGACACGGCCGGCTACACACATTCACGTAGGGAGGACAATATGGGTCATAAGTCGCGCGTATCGCCAACAGAGGCCCATGCCCGTGATCGCGCGGTCCGAGCGGCAATCGGACGAATGCTCTGCGCGCAATACGAGCTTGCCGAGCCGCTGCCCGAACGCCTTCAAGAGCTGCTCAAACAGCTGGAGGATGCCGACGAACGCGCTGCTGTCGCAACTTCAGCTCATTATCGTCCGCGGGCCGCGAAGCGGATCGGCTCAATCCCAAGCAGGAACTGGCATCCGAATGAAGCGTTATAGGTGCAAGGCAAACCTGCACCAAGGAAAGGACGCGCCTCATGTCGGACCCCCGCGAGTTTGAACGCGATCCCAACCTATCGCGCAATCGCTATGTCAACTCCCGAGCGAGCGGGAGTTCCGGTTGGATCATAGCGGTCGTCATAGCGGTCGTGTTGGTGGGCCTCGCTGCCTACAGCTATCGCGGCACGCAGCTGACCTCCAATACCCCCGAGACCACCTCGGGTCAGAGCACGCGAGCGCCCGTTCCAAGCGCGCCCCCCGCGACGCCGGTTGCCCCGGCGCCGGCCGCGCCAACGCGGCAACCCTAGCGGTCGCCTTCGGCCAGTTATTCCGTCTTGGCTTCGCAGCCCGTCCGAACATGTTCGGACGGGCTGTGTTTGATCCCCGTCCTGGCGCGGGCGTCGAGCGCTCCCAGGAACAAATTTCCGTGCCGGCGAACGAGCGCCGGACATCAGTGATTTTGCCGGGCGCTGTCTATTCCCAAGGAGTCCATGCGTAATTTTCTTATTCCTGCCTCAAAAGGATGGTGGTAACGCCCTAGCCCCCGATTCTGGGGGCATGGCCGATCTCTTGTTCCCGCAGAAGCGACATCAGTCGCCAGTGCGCCTGCACGGCGGTCGGGAGATCCGGATGGGAAAGGGGAAGCGTGATCCGACATCTTCTCGGCGGCCTTTGGCTCGCCTGCATGTGCGCGTCGGCTATTGCCGGCGGCACCTCCGTCGATAAGTCCAAGACTTCGTCAACGACTTCATCAATGCGGTTTGAATGGCGCAGCGAGCAACCGGTGGATCGTTGCGGCAAGTCGTGCCGCTCGTGGATTTCTGCGGTGGGCCCGATCACGGATCAGACCCCGGACGATTTCGAGGCCTTTGCCGCGCAAAAGGAC
Organism: uncultured Alphaproteobacteria bacterium; assembly: GCA_963725185.1. Lineage (GTDB taxonomy): Bacteria > Pseudomonadota > Alphaproteobacteria > Rhizobiales > Xanthobacteraceae > VAZQ01. The sequence continues at coordinate 636,087 of CAVRXO010000003.1, read as the reverse complement.
GTGCACGGAGCGACGGTGGTGCTCGATTCGGAAGGCGGCTCGGTAGTTGATACCCTCAAGCTCGGCCGTGCGCTCCGCAGCCTCGACATCACGACCACGGTCGGGACGACGACGGTCGGCTCGGCTGCCGACGGCAGCCCCACGACGGTGCTGTCCCCGGCGGCCTCCTGCGAATCAATGTGCGCCTTCGCGCTCCTCGGCGGGATGCGTCGTTACGTGCCGCCGCAAGCGCGCATTCTCGTCCACCAGATTTGGCTGTCCAAGAAGCGGGAGCGTCCCGAGACGGCGAACTATACCGCTGAGGAGATCGTACTGGTCGAACGCGATATCGGCAGTCTCGCCCGTTATACGGTCGAGATGGGCGGCGGGATCGAGCTTCTGGAAGCCGCGCTGCGAGTGCCGCCGTGGCAGCCGCTCTACCAGCTGTCGAGTGACGAGATCCAGCGGATGCGCCTCAATAACGTCGATCACCTGTTCGAAGGTTCGCGCGACAACGTTGCGTCGACGGCGGCGCTTGGAGCAACCGCGGTCAACGCGCCGGGTGGATATCTGCCCTGATGGGCGCAAAAAAGCGCGGCGCCCATAGGCGCCGCGCGAATCGCAAGATCGAGCCTGTCCGTGATCAGGACAGCACTTTGTACTTCTTGAACCAGTTCACCAGCTCGCCCCACGCCTGCTTGGCCTGCTGCTCGCGGTAGCTGGGCCGGTAATCGGCATGGAAGCCGTGGGGGGCGCCGTCATAGATATGGAACTCGGCGGTCTTGCCGGCGGCCTTGAGTCTCGCCTCCATATCCTTGACCTGCTCGACCTTGATGCCGGTGTCCTCGGCGCCGTAGAGGCCAAGCACCGGCTCCTTCACCTCGCTGGCGAGACTGAGCGCGTTCTTCGGCCAAACGTCGTTCTCCGGATCGGCCAGGGTGCCATAGAAGGCGACGCCGGCTTTCAGGTTCGGATTGTGGGTCGAGTAGAGCCACACGGTGCGGCCGCCACGGCAGAAGCCCATGATGCCGAGCCGGTTGGTGTCGCCGCCCTGCGACTTCGCCCAATCGACCGTGGCGTCAAGATCCGCGTACAGCTCCGCGTCCGGCTTCTTGTTGACGACCGGAAGGATCTTCTGAATATCGTCGATCTTCGTGAGGTCGACGCCGGCGCGGAAATAATAATCGGGCGCGACCGCAAGCGCGCCCAGATGCGCCAGCCGCCGGGCAACGTCGCGGATGTATTCGTGCACCCCGAAAATCTCCATGGCGACGAGAATGACCGGGGGATTAGCCACATTGGCAGGCTTGGCGAAATAGACCGGCATGTCGCCACCCGCGACCTTGACCTTGCCCTCGCCGACGGTGAGGCCGTTGGTGTCAGTCTTGATGGCGTCGGCGCGCACCGGTCCGGCGGCGAGCGTATAGCCGGCAGCCGCGGCCGCCGAGGTCGTCATGAAGCCGCGCCTTGACAGCGGCGGCATCATCTTGGCCAAGCCCTCGATATCGGACGGCAGTTTTGGTTGAACACCCATTCGAGTCCTCCCTTTTTGGACATGCAACATTGCGACTACGGTTGGGACCCGAGCGGTTTCACATGTACCGAAACCGAAACCGCTCCGGCATTTTGCATTGTCGCATTTTCGGACGGAAAACCGGATTCCACCCCGCCGTCGCGCGGGCGGGCTTTCCTGAAAATGCTCCAGAGACTAATAGGCCGCCCGCGTGACAGCTTGTCAACGCCGCCTCGGCTCCGCTGCCCCGACCAACCTCCTCCTTAAGGCGGGGAAGGAGGGGACGGGGAAGGGCCGCTATTCGACGCGATCGAGCTCCTTGACGATCGCGTCGATGACGCGCGCATCCATCGGCTCGATCTCGGTGGCGAACACGGCGGCGATATGGCCATCGCGTCCCACCAGGTATTTGTGAAAATTCCAGCGCGGGGTCTCGACCGGGCGCTCGACCGCGGCCCATTTGTAGAACGGGTGCGCATTCTTGCCCCTGACCTCGGCCTTTGCGGTCAGCGGAAAGGTGACGCCGTAATCGTCGTGCGCGGTCTTCATAATGTCGATCGGGGTGCCCGGCTCCTGGGCGCCGAAATCATTGGACGGTACCCCCAGGATCATCAGCCCGCGGTCGTGATACCGCGTCCACAATTGCTGCAGGCCGGTATATTGGGGCGTGTAGCCGCAGAGCGAGGCGGTGTTGACCACCAGGATCGGCTTGCCGGCGTAATCGGACAGCCGAATATCGCCGCCCTCGAGCCCGGGGAAGGAGAAGGCAAAGGCGGTGACGCGGCTCATGCCGGCCGATTGTGCATCGGCCAGCGAGGGCGCCGCAAGAGCTCCGGCGATCAAGGCGAAAAGCTGTCTACGGCTGGTATTCATGGTGAGCCTCATTGAGTTCTCGCGGAGGGAAACCGACCCCATTATAGCGCAATGGGAATTGGCAATCGATACGTCTCCGGGCTGCCGAAACACCTCTCCTGGACGTTGCCTCGGCGAAACTCTATATAGCGCTGCTTCGCCCGGTCGGCCCCGATCCAACCGGCTATTCTCGGTGAACCGGTGCCAAGTGCCTGATATGCACCGGCGCACGGTGACATTGTTGAGCAGGAAGCTTCATATGGGAAAAGTTGCTGCGTTTTATTTCTTGAAAATGACGTGCAGGCAATCCTGACGACGGCTACCGATGCAATTTTCGCGGATTAAGGAGATTTTCGCGGCCAAGGTCGGTTCAGTCCCGCGCGCGGCCCGGGGGTGCGGCGGACCAAAAAGCCCCTGGCTTTGTCGGCGCTGGGAGCCGATAGGTATCGTTTGCGTTGCGTTTACTACCCGCCGGCGCGTGCGTCGGTCGCCCACGCGGTGCCGACGCGATCGCAATCCGCGAGGCAAGGCTTGCCCCGCCCATGCATAACGAGGATGCAAGTATGGCAGACCAGGAGAAGCCGGGCGAGCGCAAGACGGAAGACGCGCCGCGCACGCCCGCAATGACGGCTCCGCTCCCGCGCCTGCGACAGCGCGCGCCGGCGCTGACCAAGGCGGAGCTTCGGGCGCAAGCCGATCGGGCGTTGGCGTCGGCGACCAAACCTATTGTGAGGCTGCCGACCAAACTCGTTCGGCAATGCGGCCGCTGCGGCGAGTTTTGTTCCGTGATGGTGGAACCCGGCGAGACACCGCCCGAGTTCAAATGCAAGAGCTGCGATCGCCGCTAGCGTGCCGTGTCCGGCGTCCCGGACGTGCTGCAGCGTTCCATACTTGTCCCGGCCTTTAGCGCGTCTACGCGCGTCTTCGGCGCGCTATGGAGCCGGGACCGCCAACAGACTCAGAATTCGGAACCGTCCCAGCGCCGGGACAAGCAGGACACCGGCTCAACCGCGGCGACCCATTTTGTCTTGATCTGCCAGCCATTCGGACAGGGATGCACCCGCCTTGGGGCGCTTCTTGGCGACCTTGCCCTTTTTCGCGGTGACCGGCATCCCGACGGCGGCGGTCCGATCGGCCGCCTCCTTGGCGAGGCGAAGGGCTCGCAGGCGGGCGGTTTTCTCGGCAACGCTCTTTGCTTCGACCTCATAGTGGACCCGCACTTTCTGGTCCTCGCGGGCAGCCTTCTCCAGGCGCGATTGCGCGCGCGTATTCCTCGAATCTGCAGCCATCGATTGCTCCTCCTGCCAGTAAGCACAATAGCACCTTCCGGTGCCGGCGCTTGCGGCAATCCGGGCTGAGGGCGGTTGATTTGGGAGCAGTTTGGGAATCTTCAGGAGAAATACGGGCGCGCAGGCGCCCAAACGCATCCGAGCACCCCCTGGGGGGTGCTCGTCTGCTGGCCGGCGCGATTCCGATGCCGGTCGTCGCCTTGCTTCCGGCGCCTAGCGTCGATCGTCCCGTCGATCATCGCGGTCCCGCCGATCGTCACGATCACGAAAGTCCCGCCGATCGTCCCGATGCTCGCGGATGTCCTCGCGGCGCTCCTCCCGGCGCCAGTTGTTCCAGCCGACCGGTCCTCCCCAACCAAAACCGGGCCGGAGGGCATAGCCGCACCAGTACCAGCCGGCGCCTTTCCAGCCGTCGTCGTACCAGCAATAGTCGCGGCCGCCAAAACGGAATTGGACCGGCTCCATGAGCGAACCGTTGTCCGAGGCGGCCCGCATGGCGTCCGGCCCGCCCGGGACCCCGGCTTTTGCTGTTCCGATCGCAAGCATGCCGCCGAGCGCGAGCGTGCTGGCCGCAACGATGATCAACTTGAACTTCTTCATGAGCCTTCTCCTTTGCATGACCTTTTGCACGACTTTGTCTTGCCTGTTGCGGTGCGGAATTTCCGGCGCAGAGCTTCAAGCTGCGGGATATCCTAGTCACGGTTTATGTATATCGCCTGAATACGCTATTCATGTTGTTGTTGCTCTTGTGACATCATGCTGACGTCGTTCGCTCAATTCCATATCCGGGCGAATCTTGGTCCATGATCCGCCAAAAAAAGACCAAATTGCGTCGCGGTCCCGCTGCTGAAGTTGCCGATGCGGCTCCCCGTTGCGCGCGCAGGCCGGTGCGCCTACTTTGTGCATCTTGGCAGGACCATGGCGCGCGATCCGGATCACCGGAAAGGAATCTCCAATGCATCTGTCGAAAACGAGCGCAGGCGTTGCGCTGCTTGCGGTCCTCGTTCTTTCCGCCTCGCCGGCGTCGGCGCAGACGGCGCCGGGGCGCACATTGAACATCGTCGGCAATGGGGAAGTGCACGCGACTCCGGACGCGGCGCTGATTTCAATCGGCGTCGTCAGCGAGGGCGATACTGCCGCGGCCGCGCTGAAGATCGATAGCGCCGTGCTGGCCAAGGTGATCGACATGGTTCGCTCGTTCGGTGTCGAGCCCAAGGACTTGCAGACAAACGGCCTGTCGCTCGAGCCCCGCTACTCCCGCCCGGACAAGCCCGGCACCACCGACCGGCCGCGCATCATCGGCTATACCGTTACGAACGAAGCCACCGTACGGGTGCGCGATCTGGCCAAGCTCGGCGATCTGCTCGACAAGGTCACCCTCGCCGGGGCGAACCGCATCGATGGCGTCCAATTCATCGTCTCCAACCAAGGGGAACTGCTCGACGAGGCGCGGCAGAAGGCGGTCGCCGACGCCAAGGACAAGGCCGATCTCTACGCGCGGGCCGCCGGGGTGACGCTCGCAAAGGTCATGAGCCTCGCCGAGGAGAGCGCGCCGCCACCGCCTCGTCCGCTGGCGCGCGTCATGGCGGCGGCCGCGTCTGCCCCCGTACCGGTCGAGGCCGGCGAGATGACGCTGTCGGCGCGGGTGCGGGTGGTCTGGAGCCTGGCGGATTAAGGGCAGGCGAGGGTGGACTTCTCCGGAAACGCGTCGGGATTTAGAGCATTTTCAGGAAAAGTGGAATTCGGTTTTCCGTCCGAAAATGCGACAATGCAAAAATGCTGGAGCGGTTTCTGCTTCCGGTCCTATGTGAAACCGCTCTAGCGCCCTTCGCCTGCCTTCAACTTCAATGCCTGCCTATCGCAAGGTGAGCTTCTGCACCCGCAAGTTGCCGATCTCGCCCACATAGAGCGTGTTCTCGTTGCGGCAATCGATGGCGTTGACGGTGCCGAACTCCTTCGGCAGCTTGCCGGCCCGGCCGAACTTGCCGACGATCGTGCCGTCCAGCTTCAGCTTGTAGATCTCGCCGGCGACGTCGATGTCGTTCGGCGGATTCGAATTCGAGCTGTAGAGGAACTGGTTCGGGCCGGGCGTGATGCACAGCGCCTGCGGCGATGCCGACATTGGTGATACTGGGTCTTGAAGTTTCCGTCGCCGTCGAACACCTCGATTCGCTTGTTGCCGCCGTCGGCGACATAGACGTTGCCCTGGGCATCGACCGCGATCGCGCGGGCGGTGCCGAACTGGCCCGGCTCGGTGCCCTTGCGAGCCCCAGGACTTGATGAACACGCCGTTCTTGTCGAACTTGGCGACGCGGGCGTTGCCGAGCCGTCGGCCACGTAGATGTTGCCGGCGGCGTCCCAGGCGACGTCGGTCGGCCGGTTGAAAAGGTCGGTCTGGCGCGCCGGCGCCCGGAGCGGCCACGCCGCGAACGCCTGCGGGCCGCGCGTCGGCGGCGCCGGGACCGGGACGGCCTCCGCCTTGCGGCCGAGCAGCATGGCGACGCGGCCTTCGGGATCGAACTTGATCACATGTTGGTCATCTGATCGACCACCCAGATGTTGTCCTGCGGATCGACGCGCACCTGCTGGGCGAACATGAAGCCGTAGCTGTTCTGGCCGATCTCGCGCACGAACTTGCCGGTGCGGTCGAACTCGAACAGCCGCGAGCCGCCGTGCGCGAAGGTCCGCGAGGTGCCGAGCGAGATGGTCGGATGGCCGGTGCGAGTGTAGACGAAGATGTCGCCCTTGGAATTGGTGGCGACGCCGGCGGTCTCGCCGAGATAGATGTCGTCGGGAAGCGTCAGCGGATTTGGCGGCGGAATCGAAGGCGATCTCGGGGCGGGCGTTTGCGCCCCGGCGGGCGTCTGCGCCCCAGCGGGCGTCTGCGCCCCCGCGGCGGCGAGCACCGCGGCGGTCAGCAACAGCGGCAAATGGCACTTCATGGAATCCTCCTCAACCCGGATGTTGTTGCTGCGGTCCTAGCGGGTGACCGCCTTGGCGGCCTGCGGCTTCAAGATGAGCTTCTGGACGCGCCAGGATTCGATCTCGCCGACCACGATCTCGTTCGGGTTGCGGCAATCCATCATGTGCACCACCTGGAAGCCGCCGAATTCCTTGCTGGCGTGGCCGAACTTGCCGATGATCGTGCCGTCCAGTTCCATCTTGTAGATCTCGCCGGTGATCGCCCAGCTGCCGGGCAGGTTGCCGTTCGGGATTGGAGTTGGAGGCGAAGAGATACTGGTGCGGGCCTTGCGAGACGCAGACCGTCCAGCCGACGCCGACATTGTCGTAGATCGCCTTCGGCTTGAGGTTGTTGTCGAGCACCTGGTAGCGGAAGTTGGTGCGGTCGGCGACGTAGACATTGCCTTGCGCGTCGACCGCAAGCCCGTGCGGCAGGTTGAACTGGCCGGGCTCCTTGCCGGCCTTCTCGCTGCCCACCTGGGCGAGGAAGCGGCCGTTCTTGTCGATACTTCACGACGCGGTTGTTGCAGTAGCCGTCCGAGACGAAGATGTCTGCCCTGCGGGTCCCAGCCCACATCGGTCGGGCGGCAGAAGATGTATTTTTGCGCAGGCAGGTTGGGTCCGGTATGGGTCGCGACCGCGACCGAGGACGGCCGGGCGGCCGGCGGCCGAGCACCATCAGCACCTTGCCCTCGGGGCTGAACTTGGTGACCATGTTGGTGCCTTCGTCGACGGTCCAGATGTTGTCCTGCGGATCGACGCGCACCGAATGGGCGAACTCGAAGCCGTAATAGCCCTTGCCGATTTCCTTGAGGAAGTTGCCGTTCTGATCGAACTCGAACAGACGCGTGGTGGCGCTGCGATGATAGACGAAGATATGGCCCTTCGAATTGGTCGCCACCGCCGACCGCCTCGCCCAGATATTCGCCGGCCGGAAGCTTCAGGAAATTCGGCACCGAGTCATAGGGGATCTCGGGCACGTTTTCCGCCTTGGCCTTGAGCTGCGCAAGCGCCGGGCCGGCGCACAGCAACATGGCGACAGCGGACAAGGATGCAAGACATCGCTGCATTGAAGCCTCCCTAGATTTTCGGATCATATTGCTTTGATTTGGCGCGGATGGTCGTGGGACTTTAAGGCAATAACCCGGCGGGTTCAATCCGTCGCACCGTTGCCGGGCGGGCCTGCGCTCGACGCCAGGCTCCCTGCCGGCGAATTGGTTCTCGCCGCGCCGCACAATTGTTTTTTGTGCGACAGATCGGAATCGCGATTTTGTGATGCCGGCGCGGCCGGTGGCGACAAACGTTTGCCACCAAGCCTTGGTCGGCTCCCCTGCAGAAGGACAACCAAGCCCGGCTGTTCACAAGAACAAGTGGAGCACCATCGATGTGCGACTATAGTTTGCATCATGTCGCCACGCGTCCCGCAAAAATCGAAGACAGGCTGGTGACGACGAAGTTTCACAACACGATCACCCGCGGCTTTGCCGCGGTCTCCGACCCGCGTGTAGCCGTCTGCCTCATGCCCGGCACCGAGCTTGCGTTCGACCGCGATGTCGAGTGCGACGCCGCGCTTGCGATCTTTCCGACCAAGAAGATCGGCCAGAGGGTCGCCCGCTTCCGGCAGATCAATACCGAGCAGCCCACCATGCACCATGATGCGCTGGAATTTCCCGATGGGCAGGTCGTGCTGCTCACGTCGCTGTGCGACAAGCAATATGCGACGGTGCTGCAGATGCCGGCGACGCCGCGGGCCAAGACCGAGGCCGATGAGACGGCAAGAGAGACGGGCGCAACCGTCGTGGCGAGCGAACCGCGCGGCACGTTCGTCGCCTGATCGGGCGCCGATACCGCGTCAAGCTCGAGAATCGGCTCTCGCGATTTGATCGGCGGGCTTCTCGACGAAGCCCGTTGATCTCATCGCCCCGGGGGAACTTTGAGAATGCCGGAACTCCGGTCCCGGCTTGGGGCTCGCATTCACTTCAATTTATGCAGGTCGCGGTAGGACGCGCGTCATCCGTTTTCGTCAGCGCAGCGCAAACGGGCAATCCTTGTCCGGGCGCGCGCAACCTCTCCAACCTGAGGTGTCGAACTCGACGTGGCCAAGCGCAAGCTGCACCCCGTTTGTCTCTCGGAGCGATGTCGTATGGCGCGATGTCGTATGGCGCGATGTCACACGTCTCGAGGGTCAAGCTTCGGGGAAGCAGACGAGCGTCTCGAACTTGTATCCGCAGGCCTCGCATTCCCACAGGTGCCGCACCCGACGGGAGTCCAGATACTCCGACCACTCCGGCAGAAAAATCGTCTCCCGGCACTGGGCACATTCATTGACGGGTCGCGACGTTCGATAATTTCGGGAGCTGCTGGTTTTTAGTTCCATGTTTTTTAGTTCCATGTCGTGGCCTCCCGCCAACGTGTTGGTGTGCTCCCCGGCCCCTTCAAAACGATCGTAGCCCGGCGATCGTAGCTCGTTTCGCCCGCGAGTAAAGCAGCCTTCCTGACCTAATGTGCATTCTGGAATCGCGACAAATTAGAATCGAAAGTGCGGCGCGCCGGGGGCGCGTTTCGCGAGCCGCGATATCGGCGCACACCATCCAAAGCGCACGGTCCGGCTTGTTGGTGCCGACCGGTACCGGAGCGGATGCCGCCTCGCGACGCAAGCGCCACGATTGATTCAAAACAGTTCGCATAACTTAAGAAAATGCTGGGAGATTTCGCAGATGATCGAGGCTCGTTCTTGCCGGGTGTCGCAAATGTGGCCGTGCGCAGGCGCGATCAGGGCCGCCGGTCGGGGCGCGGGGGAACAACGTCAGCCATAGCACGTTGTATTGCCTGCGGGTGCGAGGAGGGCCGCGGCGAGGATGACGTCGTCCGAGGTAGTGATTGATGTCCACCAGGGATATGCCGGCCAACGACGTCCGCGCGGAAATTCCGCCTGCGGAGTATCTTCACCCCGAATTCGGCTATTTTTGCCCGTCGGTCCGATTGCGCCGCAAGCTGCGCAGGACCGTCGCGAGCGTGCTCGTCGGGACATTGATCGCGGCAGGGGCGGCGCTCGCCGTGGTGTCGCAATTTGTGACGCAAACGCCCGTCGACGGCGTTCATGAGCAAGCGGCGATGGTGGCGGCTGGGTCGTTGCCGGCCGACATTCCGTCGGGTGCCTCGGCCGAAAGCATGCCCGCTATGATGGCGCCGGCGATCGCAGTGACAAACAGTGCGGCTCCCAGTGCGGCTCCGTGGCTCGCCCGGAATGCATGCGATGAACCCTCGGGAGCCTTCCTTATGCCGCAATGCCGGCCGGCCAGGACCGGCAAGTCGCTCATGACGCGGGCGGCGCGTGCGGCAAGACGCCAAGTCGCGACCCTCCCGATCGGCGATGCCGATGCCGAGCCCGAGGCCGCCCAGCAACAATCCCCGGCCGCCGAGACCGCCCTGGCCGCAGCCGCCATGGACGGGACGCCCCCATTGCCGCCGGAACGGCCGGCGGCGCCGGCCAAGAAGCCGGTGAAGATCGCGCACAAGCGAGCGCCAAGCCCGGCCATCGCAAGCACCGATCTGGCGGCGGCTGGGCCGCGATCGCCTGGATTCGATCTTTTCAGTCTCTTCCACGATCCTTCGCGTCCCGGAACCGGCGCATGGGCGATGTCGCGGTGAAGCCCGCTGCTTCGCTCCCTGCCTGATAGCCGGCATCGAGCTCGCGAGCTTCGCCGCCGATGCGCCAAGCCTTGCCGTCCTTCGCGGGGAGCGCAGGTCGGGTGCTCCATGTTGTCCGGATAACGGCCGAACTCCGACCGGCGGTCCATTTCCGGCCGCCGCCGCTAGTCTAGCTCCGGCAGCAGACCCCCCATGAAGAAGATTTTAATTGCGAGGTATAAGTTGTGTCACCAGCTCCAAAGTCGATCGTTCGGAGTCTGCCGCCATGTCGGTTTCAAATACGTCGATGCTGAGCTCGCGCGTCCGCTACGGCGCGGTCACGCAGCTGTTCCATTGGCTTACCGTCGTGCTGGTCGGGACGGCCTACATCGTGAGCCCGGGAGGGAGCGAGCAGCGCGTCTATTCGGCGGCCTTCAACTCGGCCCGGCAGACGCACGAAACCTTCGGCATCCTGGTGTTCGGGCTCGTCCTGCTGCGGATCTTATGGCGCCTGTTTGAGCCCGCTCCGGAACCGCCGCCTATGGCGCCGTGGATGAAGTATTCCGCTAGCGCGGCGCATCTTGCATTGTATGCGCTGCTGCTGGCCATACCGTTGACCGCGATTGCCGGGGCTTGGCTGGAAGGGCACCCCTTGACGATTTTCGGCATCCCCAATGTCGAGCCGATGCTGCCGCCGGCCCACGATCTTGGCCAGTCCATCGCCTACATCCATACGATCCTCGGAAACGTCATCATCTGGCTTGCGGGTTTCCATGCGGCCGCGGCGTTGTTTCATCACTACGTCCTGCGCGACCGTACTCTCACCTCGATGCTTCCGGACTGGATGCGATTGCCTGCGCTCGGGCCATCGACCCGCGAGATTTCCCGATAGCCGGTTTGTCGCGGATTGATGTTGCAAGCAGCACGTGCCTCACTAAGATCGGCATGGTCGTCTTCGGAATGGGGGGTCGCCATGCTCAAACGGTGTTCGTTGATTGCCGTCCTGCTACCTGCGCTCTTCGGCGCGCTGCTTGCGCAATCAGCCGATACGGCGGCGCAAAGCCCGCCCGCCGCGCCGGCAAGTCCCGGCCCGACAGCTTTCAATCCCGGGATCGGCGAGCTGATGAACCTTATCGTCCAGCCGCGGCACACCAAGCTCTGGCTTGCCGGGCAGGACGCAAACTGGTCGCTTGCCGAATATGAGAGCAAGGAGCTGCGGTCCGCGCTCGCCAATGTCGCCAAGGCACGGCCCGTTTTCCGCGAGCAAAAGGTGGCCGACAACGTCGAAATGTTTCTGGGCGGGGCTTTTCGCGCGGTCGACGACGCCATACGCGCGCGCGATGCGACGAAGTTCGCCGAGGCCTATGCGACCGTGAATGCCGGCTGCAATGCCTGCCATACCGCCCTGAACCAGCCGCAAGTGGTCATCAAGACCCCGGAGCAGCCGTCGTATCCGGACCAGGAGTTCCGGCCTCGAAATTGATTTCCATAGATTGTACGTGTGATGGCCCGCGAGGTTGCGGCGCTACACCCAGCACTTAACCCTGGAGGACGATATGCCGGAAGTCTACGTTCACGCCGTCAAGGGACGCACTCTCGAGCAGAAACGCGCACTGATCAAGGATATCACCGACGCGGTCGTGCGCAATTTCGCGGCTCCCATCGATGCGGTGACGGTGACGATCGTGGAAGCGGATCCGGCCACCAAGGCCAAGGGCGGCGTCCTGTTCAGCGAGCGCGCGGCGCGCTGATGCCTTGAGCCGGGGCCGTTTGGATGTAGGGCGCAATCGCTTTATTGCGCCGCTTGGTGACCCTGGTGGATTGCTCCAGTTGCGAGACCGATGGCGCAATAAAGCGATTGCGCCCTACGAAGTGTGGAATTGTCTCGGCTACGACAGGTCCTCCTCGGCCCCCAGCAGATCGAAATCGCCGCGCAGCACGGCGTCGAGCCGGCCGCTGCGCCAGCTGCCGTCGCCGCTGCGCACCAGCGGCGCGGGCTCGCCGCGGTAGCGGCGCACGACGGCGCTCGGCAACGGTGCCTCGCCGAAGGCCTTGACCAGGGCGCTGCGTAGCTTGGCCGGGGGCACGTCGCCCAAAGGCGTGATGGCGAGCCGCACCCGCGCGGTCGCCCGGCTGGCGCCGTTATGGCCTTCCGCCAGCTCGAGCACATGCAGCCCGCATTCGCGCTCGAGCACGCGGTGGGCGCCAAAGCCGGCGATAAGCAGCACCGGCGCGTCGCCGGCGAGGCCGGCCGGCAGCTCGGATATCTGCATGTGCCGGTTGTCGGACCAGGCGCGATACATGGCGCGCAGCTGTTCGCACCATGCGGCCGTCGCCTTGCCGTCGCCGCCGCCCTCGAAGGCGGGCTCGACCATGAGGGCGACCTCGATGGCGGCCCCTTCGGATAAGTCCTTGAGGCCTTCCTTGACCAGATGGATGCTGAGTGCGAGCCGTGCGATCAGCTCGCGGGAATAGTGCCCCGGCCGACCCGGCGATCCCCTGGCGAGGCGCCCGCGCAGCGCGTCCGCGGTGCCGGCCGCCGCCCCGATGCGGTCCATGAGGGCAAGACGCGCCAGGGATTGGTGCCGCTGCGGCTGGCTCCAGAAGTCCGGCGCCATCATCTCGTTCGAAAGCTTGAGCTTGAGCCCTTCCCAGTCCTGCGCGGCCAGGGTTTGCTTGATGGCGGCGGCTTCGGCCGCCAGCGCGCCGAACTCGGCCGCGCTCCCCTGCGGCGCCAGGATCATCGATGGTAGGCTCGGCGGCCGGCCGGGCGCGTCCGCATCGGCTGACGCCGCCGCGGGACGGGCATCGCTGTCGGGATCGACGAACTCGGCCTGGATGGCGCGCCCGTCGCTGCGGAAAAAGACGAACTGGTCGCCCTCCGGAAACCGCCGCTCGACGATGGTGGCGGCAAGCGGGGCGATGACATATTGCTCGATCGCGCGCTTGAGCGGCCGCGCGCCCATCTCGGGCGAAAAGCCCCGCTCCAGGAGAAACTCCAGCGCCGAAGCTTCCCATTCCACCGCCCAGGCGCGGTCCTTGAGGCCGCGGCGCTCCAGGACGCGGCTCAACTCCTTGTGGAGGATGATCCGCATCAGATCGCGCGTCAGCGGGCGGAACACGATCACCCGGTCGAGCCGGTTCTGGAATTCCGGCCGATAGGTCTGGCTGATGGCGCGCAGCACCTGATCGCTCGCGAATGCATCGGGGGAGGGTGCAAAGCCCAGGCCCGAGCTGCGATGGCTGGTGGCGCCCAGATTGGTGGTGAGGATGATGAGGCAATGGCGGAAATCGGCGACCTGGCCGAGCGCATCGGTCAACCTGCCGTCATCGAACACCTGCAGGAACAGGTCCCAGATGCGCGGATGGGACTTTTCGAACTCGTCCAGGAGGACGACCGAGAACGGCTGCTTGCGCACGCGGCCGATGAGCGAATTGGTCTCCCCATAGGCGCTGCCGTCGCCCAGGATCTTGGCCATGGAATCCGGGGTCTGGAATTCGCTCATGTCCAGGCGGATGAGGCGCTCGACCGAGCCGAACAGATATTCGGCGGTGGTCTTGGCGAGCTCGGTCTTGCCGGTGCCGGTGGGGCCCGCGAACAGGAACACCCCGATCGGCCGGCCGGGATCGCTCAAGCCGGCCTTGAGCATGGCGATGCGGTCGATGACGCTCGCCACCGCCTCGTCCTGGCCGATCACCCGGCCGGCGAAGAACTTCCGGATCGAGGCGAGGTCGAGGCGTTCGTTGCTGTCGAGAATCGAGACCGGCAGGCCGGTGAGCTGGGACAAGGTCCTGAGCACGTCTGCGGGCGTGATCCTGACGCCGGGCTTGTCGGCGCGGCTCGCGGTCAGCCGGATGAGCATCAGGGCCGATCCTGGGAAGCTTGCAGCGCTCAAATATTGCCGGGCGGAGGAGAGCGCCACGGCCGCACAGTCGGGATCGATCTGCATGCGCAGATCCTCGGACAGCCGGCTCACCACCGCGCGTGCCAGTAGCGACGTATTGGCGTCCGACTGCGGCTCCAGGCGGATGATCTCGAGGATGTTGCGCAGCGCCGGGCGTGTCTGCAGCAGGCGCGCCGTGGCGGTGGGGCTGGCCTCGGTCCAGACCACCAGGCGGCCGGCGATGATGGCGGGCAGAATCTGATCGAGAATGCTGGCGCTCTGGCCCTGGTGGGTGCCGCTGCGCGCGAGCTGCAGGAGGTCGGGCACGTACCAGATGAGCTTCTTCTTGGCCGTGACCTCCTCGACCAGCTGGCGGACGCGGCCCTCGAGCTGACCGAACCAGATCTGCCCGGCCATGAGATCGGCGCCGCTCGCCTCGAAGACGCTCCAGTTCGAGCCGGCGAGGCGCTTGGCCAAGAGCTGCAGAAACGAGGTCTTGCCGACCAGCTGGTCGCCGCTCACCAGGAGCGAGCGGACCGGGGACTGCAGCAGCGTGGATTGCGCGGTTGCCAGCGGGACGTTCCAGCTGTCCGGCTCGACCAGGGTTTGCGGCTTCTTCGGGTCGGCCCAGAAACGACCGACCGAGGACAGGAAGGCATGATTGATGTTGCTTTGCATTGTGTCCAATCGGCTGATGAGCGCGGTTGCGAGCGGATGATCGACGCGTTCGAGAAACGCCTTGATGACCGGGGTGGGCGAAGCCGCCTGCGAGTAGAGCGCGCCGCCGAACTCGGCGGCATCGCCGAGCGCCGCGCGTTGGGTGAAGTAATCGCGGAACAGCTGCACGAGAATCGGCATGTCGCACCACCGGTCCTTGGCGCTGACCAGCGGAGCACCGACCGGCGGCCGCGGCTCGGTGGCGACAAAGTAGGCGAGCGCGAAGCACACCGCCCAAGCCGTGAGCCGGTCGAATTGAGTGAGGATCTGATCGACTGCATCGCCGCCGTCAGCGCGCTTGGCGAGCGCGGCCAGCGCGGCGCAAGCGAGCATCCAATCGGCACCCACCGCGTAGCGCGCCACCGTGTCCAAGTCGACGTCTTCGTCCGCCAGGAGCCCGACGGCCTCCTGGAACGGCGCCTGCTCGGCGAGCTCGCGCGGATGCGCGCAGGTCGACTCAAACCGCACCAGGACAAGCTCGAGCTCCTGCAGCCGCTCGGCCAGCGGCGGTTCGGGCAATGCGGTCGCGAGGGCGGCGTCGAGTTCTTCTAGCTCCTCGGGCTTCAAGAGATCATCGGGCGCGTCGCGGGCGGCGGGCTCGGCGGCATCAGGGGCGGGGGCCGGTGGGTCAGCCGGCTGCTTCTTCGCAGGCGACGCCAGCCGGCGGCGGTGCCACGCCTTGAACAGCTGAGATCCCACCACGATGATGAACAAGACAAGGAAGACGTATTCCAAAGCCGATACCCTGCCGCCGCGTCACGGGCACGCGCCCGGGGCGACTGTCGGTAGGCACGGCCGTGCTGTCAACGCCGGCGGGGGTCCCGATGATAGTGAGCCGCGCCGAGGCGGCGGCACGCGCGCGAGCAGGCGGCGGCGCCATCGCGGTGTCGGCAGCCGCTGGCTTCAGACGTCGCCCGGCACCGGGATTGAAAAAAGCACGGTCCCGTTCACATCGCAAACCGAGACCTTGTCGCCGGTGCGGCCCTCGGGGTCGGGGGCGAAGCGAAGATCGATGGCGATCAGCTCGCCTTGCCGCTTGGCGCTGTCCGGACAGGCGAATTCCCGACCCTGATGATCGTGCGAAACGCCGCCTTCGCTGATGACGTCGAAAAAATATCGCGGCATTTGTTTCTGCTCTTTCTCGTTGCGCCCCTCCGGCCCCTTATGCGTTGCCGGTCCTTCGTCACTCGCGGATCGCACGTCCGCGAGGGTAGGATCGAGCGACCCTCAGGCCCGGCGACGGGCGCGGAGCCGGGCGTCGCCCGAATCGATCGAGATGAAATCGAAATGCTTGGCGCCGCAAAGCCTGCGCGAATTCAATTCGACCAGGTCGGCTGATTGAATCAGCGCCTTGCCGAGCTCGCGCGCGCAGCGGGTCGAGATCGTGAGCTGGTCGAAGTCGCCGGCGCCGCCATAGGCGGGGCTCGCGATCTCAAGGCGAAGCGTCAGCTGCTCGATCGACACGTCGTCGGCGTGAACGGTAATCAGATCGCCATCGTCGGCTTTGATCACTGTTTGCATTGTCTCGTTCCTGTCTGCTTCCCCTTCATGCCGCTGACGGTAGCGCCTACTCGCGATCATTCCGTTGGGATTGGCGATGCAATCTTAATGACCTTTGCGGGGGTGGTGGCAAGGATTGGGAAACCATGCGGCGCGGTGCTCGGGGCAGCCGTGGAGGGGGGCGAACGAGGCGTCTCCTCCCGTTCTTCCCCGCGCTTTCGCGCCTCTGAAGGAAACTAATGAAGGACGAGCTTCTCCACCCGCTCATCCCCGCGGACGCGGGGATCCAGGCTTTGCCCCATTGAACGTGCATGCAATTTGGCAAAGTCTGGTTTCCCGCGTCCGCGGGAATGAGCGGATGTGGCGATTCTTTCACACGCCCTCGTAGCAGAAGCCGATCATCTTGGCGTCGGGCCCACGGGCAGGGGCGAAGTGAGCGGAAGCAACTCTTCCGCTCCTATCCAGCTCCAATCAGCTGCACCCCGTGGTGCTGCCGCAGGTGTCGCACTTCATGCAGGTGCCGTTGCGCACCAGGGTGAAGTTGCCGCATTCGCCGCAGGCTTCGCCTTCGTAGCCCTTGGCCTTGGCCTGGGCGCGCCGCTCGGCGGCGTTGGCGCGGGCCTCGTTGCGCAGGAACGGCAGCTGTTGCTGCTCAAGCCGCTCGGTGGGCGAGAGCTTCGGCTCGGGTGCGGCCCGCAGCGCCGCAGCGGACCCGGCATCGGCTCGCGTGGCTTCGCCGCGGGCGGAGCCGCCGGCCAGGGCGGTGACCTTGGGCGCGGCCGAACTCCCGCCGCGACCCTCCCCCACGAGGGGGGAGGGTGCAGAGGTCGCCGCACCTCCTGGCATAACCACGAGCTTGTCGGTCCGCGAGCGGGTCAAACCCTTCGACACGTAGCGCGCCGCGGCCGGGGAGGGCTTGCCCTCCTCGACCCCGCGGCCGAGCGCGTCGAAGCTGCCTTCGTTCGGCTCCACATGGGCGAGATCGAAGCGCTCCTGATAGCTGACCGCGAGCTCGCGGAATACATAGTCGAGGATCGATGTCGCGAATTTGATCGAATCGTTGCCCTGCACCGGGCCCGAGGGCTCGAAGCGGGTGAAGGTGAAGGCATCGACATATTCCTCGAGCGGCACGCCGTATTGCAGGCCGAGCGACACCGCGATCGCGAAATTGTTGAGGATCGAGCGCAGCGCTGCGCCCTCCTTGTGCATGTCGATGAAGATCTCGCCGAGCCTGCCGTCGTCGTATTCGCCGGTGCGCAGATAGACCTTGTGGCCGCCGACCACCGCCTTCTGGGTATAGCCCTTGCGGCGGTCGGGCATGCGTTCGCGCTCGCGCATGACCACGATGCGCTCGACCACCTTCTCGACCACCCGCTCGGCCAGCGCCGACGCGCGTGCGGTGGCGGGCTTCTCCAGGAACGCCTCGATCTCTTCCTCTTCATCGTCGTCGGCGATGAGCTGCGATTGCAGCGGCTGCGACAGCTTGGAGCCGTCGCGGTAGAGCGCATTGGCCTTGAGGGCGAGCTTCCAGGACAACAGATAGGCCGCCTTGCAGTCCTCGACCGTGGCGTCGTTGGGCATGTTGATGGTCTTGGAGATGGCGCCGGTGATGAAGGGCTGCGCGGCCGCCAGCATGCGGATATGGCTCTCGACCGAGAGATAGCGCTTGCCGGTGCGCCCGCACGGATTGGCGCAGTCGAACACCGCATAATGCTCGGGCTTGAGATGCGGGGCGCCCTCGACCGTCATGGCGCCGCAGACATGGATATTGGCGGCCTCGATCTCGCGCTTGCCAAAGCCGATATGGGCGAGCAGGTCGAAGCCGACGGAATCGAGATCGGCCGGCTCGATGCCGAGCACGTCGCGGCAGAACTCCTCTCCCAGCGTCCACTTGTTGAAGGCGAACTTGATGTCGAAGGCGGTGGGCAGCGCCTTCTCGATCCGCTCGATCGCCTGCGGGCCGAAGCCCTTGGCTTTGAGCGTCGTGTGGTTGATGCCGGGGGCTTGGCCGAGCGAGCCGTGGCCGACCGCATAGGCCTCGATCTCGGCGATCTGGGCTTCGCCATAACCGAGCACGCGCAGCGCTTCGGGCACCGCGCGGTTGATGATCTTGAAATAGCCGCCGCCGGCGAGCTTCTTGAATTTCACCAGGGCGAAATCGGGCTCGATGCCGGTGGTGTCGCAATCCATCACCAGCGCGATGGTGCCGGTGGGCGCGATCACGCTCACCTGCGCGTTGCGAAAGCCGTGCTCGCCGCCGAGCGCGAGCGCCCGGTCCCAGGCGCGCCGGGCGTGCTCGCTCATGCGCGGATCGGGGCAAGCCTTGTGGTCGAGCGGCACCGGGGGCGTCGCCACTTTCTCATAGCCGGAGCGCTCGCCATGGGCGGCGCGGCGGTGATTGCGGATCACCCGCAGCATGTGCTCGCGGTTCTTCCGGTAGCCCGGGAAGGCGCCGAGCTGCGCTGCCATCTCGGCCGAGGTGGCATAGCTCACCCCGGTCATGATCGAGGTCAGCGTGCCGCAGATCTGGCGGCCGGCATCGCTGTCATAGGGGATGCCTGACGACATCAGGAGGCCACCGATATTGGCGTAGCCGAGACCGAGCGTGCGGAACTCGAACGAGAGCTGGGCGATCTCGCGCGAAGGGAACTGCGCCATCAGCACCGAGATCTCGAGCACCACGGTCCACAGCCGCACCCCGTGCTCGTAGCCATCGAGGTCGAACTGCCCGCCCTCCAATCCTGCCCCGCTTGTGGGGGAGGGAGAGGAGGGGGTGTGAAACGCCAAGAGGTTGAGCGACGCCAGATTGC
Organism: uncultured Alphaproteobacteria bacterium; assembly: GCA_963725185.1. Lineage (GTDB taxonomy): Bacteria > Pseudomonadota > Alphaproteobacteria > Rhizobiales > Xanthobacteraceae > VAZQ01. The sequence goes on along the minus strand of CAVRXO010000003.1, from coordinate 616,952 downwards.
AGGCGGTATCGTCCAGGAACATGTATTCCGAGCACGGATTGGAGGCGCGGATCTCCCCCGAAGCCGGGCAGGTGTGCCAATCGTTGATGGCGGTGTGGAACTGCAGGCCCGGATCGGCGCTGGCCCAGGCGGCGTAGCCGATCTTGTCCCACAGGTCGCGCGCCTTGAGGGTCTTGGCGATCTTGCCGGTGGTGCGCCAGGTCAGATCCCATTCGCCGTCGGCCTCGACGGTCTTGAGGAACTCGTCGGTCACCCGCACGGTGTTGTTGGAGTTCTGGCCGGAGACCGTGAGGTAGGCCTCCGAATCCCAATCGGTGTCGTAGATCGGGAAATGCAGATCGGTGCAGCCCTGCCGGGCGAACTGGATGACGCGCTTGATATAGGGGTCGGGCACGTGATTGCGGCGGGCGGCCTTGACCTCGCGCCGCAGCACCGGGTTCTTCTCCGGGTCGAAGCAATCGTCGCCCGAGCCCTCGCAGTTCACGCAAGCCTTGATGATCGCGCGCAGGTGCCGCTGGTTGACCTTCGAGCCGGTGACGAGGTTCGCCACCTTCTGCTCCTCGTTCACCTTCCAGTCGATGAACTGCTCGATGTCGGGGTGGTCGGTGTCGACGATCACCATCTTGGCGGCGCGTCGCGTGGTGCCGCCGGACTTGATCGCTCCGGCCGCGCGGTCGCCGATCTTGAGGAAGCTCATCAGGCCCGAGGAGCGGCCGCCGCCGGCCAGCCTCTCGCCGTCGCCACGCAGCTTGGAGAAATTCGTGCCGGTGCCGGAGCCGTACTTGAACAGGCGCGCTTCGCGCACCCACAGATCCATGATCCCGCCTTCGTTGACGAGATCGTCCTTGATCGACTGGATGAAGCAGGCATGCGGCTGCGGATGCTCGTAGGCCGACTTCGACTTGACGAGCTTGCCGGTCTGGAAGTCGATGTAGAAATGGCCCTGGCTCGGCCCGTCGATGCCGTAGGCCCAGTGGAGGCCGGTATTGAACCATTGCGGCGAGTTGGGCGCCGCCATCTGCATGGCCAGCATGTAGACCAGCTCGTCGAAGAACGCGCGGGCATCCGCCTCGCCGTCGAAATAGCCGCCCTTCCAGCCCCAATAGGTCCAGGTGCCGGCCAGCCGCTCGAAGACCTGCTTGGAGGAATGCTCGCCGACCGAGCGCTCCTTGGCGGGAAGGAGCTCCAAAGCCTCCTGGTCGGGGACCGAGCGCCACAGCCAGGACGGGATGGTCGGTTCCTCGACCTTCTTGAGCCGCGCCGGCACGCCGGCCTTGCGGAAATACTTCTGCGCCAGCACGTCGGCGGCGACCTGCGACCAGAAGGCCGGCACCTCCACGTCTTCGGCCTTGAACACGACCGAGCCGTCGGGATTGCGAATCTCGCTCGCCGTCAGGCGGAACTCGATGTCCGCGTAAGCCGATTGTCCCTCTTTGGTATAGCGCCGCTCGATCCGCATCTCTTGCCCCTTTTCCTTGGGTTCGGGAGGCCCAAAGGGATGACCCTTATATAAGCCGCCGACACCTGTTCCGCCCGCGGGCCTGTCCCGACCGCGGCTCTACCGGTTTGACCCGGCTTACTCCCTCGCTTCACGCCCTGTTATGCCGGCCGGCATGATTTCTCCGAAAAACCGGTACCGCCTCCAGCGCGGGGGCGGGCCATTCGGGATCATGCTCTTCAGGCACAGCTGCACCGGTCCCCGGAGCCGTTGCGGCGTATGGAGCGGTTACGCAAACCTTGTCAGGAGAGCGCCCGGCGGGACCACGAAACCACTCGCGCCGAACGGACAGAGGCTAGGACGACTCTGCCGTCACCGTCAAGACTTAGTGCGAGAATCTGAACCAACCGCTAAATCTGGTGGGAAATTGTGAACTGCGGGGAAAGAATTGTTGCAGGCCCGCAAGTATCGGAGATTCAGGGCAAATTCAAAAGTGACATCTGGGGACAAGACTGTCGCAAGACTGTCATGGCGGATTGTCAAGGCAGAAATTTAGCGGGACCGGGTCTCCCGAAAGGGGAGGCGGGCCTGAATTCCCAGGCACTACCGCCTCCACCCAGCCCTCCCGCGCGCAGGGAAGGTATGGGGTTACCAAGGCCACTCGGACTCCCCAAACGCCTGCACGCGAGTCCAGCGATTAATTCCAAGACCTTTCGGCGCCTTGCGCGGTAGCACCGTCCGGCGTGGCGGAAATCGAGGCCTACTTGCTCGCGCACGCAGCGGCGTCTTTCTGCCACCGCATTTTCAACTCGTATTGCGATACTTCAACCACCTGAAACCCAAGACGCTCGTAGAGCGAACGCGCGCGATTATTCTTCATCACATCCAAGATGAGAGGCTTGCCCGCTTGCGTCGCCTTGTCGCTGAGCTCCCTCACGATGGCGGTTCCGATGCCGCGATTTTGCAACGAAGGCAAAAGACACAGCTGCACCAAATAGATGGAATCGGGCGATTCGACCACTTGCAGCCAGCCGGCATCCGATTCGTTGATGACGATGACCGAAGTTCCCTCCTGCGCGAGCGCCAGCACCACGACACGTTTCTGTCCCAGCTCGTTCCACCACCCCAGCAGTTCCACCGTCAGCGGCTTCATCAGGTCTCGATAAAGCGACCAGGCAAACTGGAAATCTTCGCTGGCGGCGGGCCGCAGCCGGAACGCCCTGGGCGCAAGATCCATCAGGTGCACTCCGGCATGATTCATGACGGTCGGATTATCGACCGATATCGGGCGATGCCGCGACGCCTGGACGATCGTCAGCCGCCCCTTACTCGGTTTGCGGAATGCCGGCATCGCGCACCAGCTTGACGGTGGAGCGCACGTCCTCGCGGAAATAGGCGTCGAATTCCGCAGTGTCCATGGGCATCGGATCGACGCCCAGCTTCACCAGCCGCTGCTGCACCGAGGGCACGTCGAGCGCCTTGCGGGTCTCGTCATAGAGCCTGGCAATGATGCTCTTGGGCGTCTCGACGGGCACGAACAGCCCGGTCCAGAAATGATAGGACGCGTCCTTGAGGCCGGCTTCCGCGGTGGTGGGGACATTGGGCAAGGTGGCGGCCCGGTTGGCGGTGCTGACCGCGAGCGCCACCAGCTTGCCGTCGTTGATCAGTGGCAGAGCCGGCGCGATCGGCAGGAAATAGAAATCGATGCGGCCGGTGATCACGTCGGCAAGGGCTTCGTTGGGGCCGCGGTAGGGCACATGCAGGGCTTGAAAACCGGCGCTGAAGCGCAAGCGCTCGGCCGCCAGATGGGATGCGCTGCCAATGCCGGCGGAGGCGAAGGTGAGCGAGCCGGGCTTGGCCTTGGCGGCGGCGATCAGGTCGGCCACGCTCTTCCATCCCTTGGAGGGGGAGGCGACCAGGACGGTCGGCTGCAATCCGAGCGGAATGATCGAGGCGAAGTCGTGCAGCGTGTCATAGGGCAGGGTCTTGTAGATCGCCTGCGCGGCGCTGAACGTGGAGGAATGAACCAGGATGGTGTAGCCGTCGGGCGCGGCCTTGGCCACGAAGGCGACGCCGGTCGTGCCGCCGGCACCGGCCCGGTTCTCGATCACGATGGCTTGGCCAAGCTGCTGCGACAGCTGATCGAGCACGACGCGGCCGACCACGTCATTGGCATTGCCGGCGCTGAACGGAATGATCGCCAGGATCGGCCTGGTGGGCCAAGCCTGGGCGGCGGCTTCCAGCATCGTCAGCGCGCAGATCGCGCCCACCCCGATCAGCAACATCAGCGCGCCCGAGAAGGCGCTCCGCACCTGTCGTCGCACCATCATCGGTTCCTCCCGGTTGTCTGGAACGCAGGCTTGTGCCGCTGCTTGCCGGCGCGCGCTGCAGCGCCCCGCCGGGGAGGCAAGCATAGGCAGGCCGGCTTCCCGCCGCAACACGAAGGGCCGCAGCCGGCGCGGGCCGAAAGCCGCAGAGCCCGGGCTTAATTCGACTTGGCTGGCGGGAGGGAGGAAACATCGGGGGCCTTCGCCGGCTGCGGCGATTGCGGCTGCGGTGCGGCGGGGGCGAGCGGCGGCAGGCAGGTCGGGTATTCCTGCTGCAGGAACGCGATCATCTTCTCCCGGATCTCGCTGCGCAAGTCGGCGGTCGCACCGGATGTGCGGGCGCTGGCGAGCACCCGCAGCTCGAGCGCGGTTTCCTTGGCCTCGTTGACCACGAGCTTGACGACGTCGCCGTCCCACAGCGGCGAAGCCCGCACGATCTCCACGGCCTTTTGGCGCACCCGCTCGATCGGCGTCAGGTAGCTCACGTGGATCGATACCGCGCCGATGAGATTGGTCAATTCCCGCGTCCAATTCTCGAACGCCTTTTCCATGAAATAGCTCAGCGGCACGATCAGCCGCCGCAGGTCCCACAGCTTGATCACCACATAGGTCGAGGTGATTTCCTCGATCCGGCCCCATTGGGTCTCGATCACGACCTCGTCGCCGAGGCGGATGGGCTGGGTCGTGGCGATCTGAATCCCGGCGATCAGGTTGCTCAGCATCGGCCGGGCCGCCAAGCCGACCACGAGACCTGCCACGCCGGCCGAGGCAAACAGGCTCACGCCGTATTGGCGCACCGACTCGAAAGTCATCAAGCCCGCGCTGACCGTCAGCACGATGATCAGCGTGTCGACCACGCGCCGCAGGATGCGCACCTGGGTGACGTGCTTGCGGGCGAGGAGATCGTCGGGGGCGTCGAGGCTGAAGCGCCGCAGGTAGAGGTCGCCGGTCACGTGGGTCGCCGTGATGGCGATCCAGCCGAGCAGCGCGATGGTGGCAAGCGTCAGCATTCTGGCCAGGATCGCGATTGCGACGGGATCGATCGGCGCAATGGGCAGCACGATGTCGAGCGCAATGATCAGGAACGCCAGCCGGGTGAGGCCGCTGATCGCCCGCAAGAGCGACCGCAGATAGGACTCCTGGTCGCCGAACAGGCGGCGCAGCAGCCGTACCAGGATTTCATGCACCACTATGGCGGCCACGGCCGCGAGCGCGAGAACGAGCGCGCCGATGAGGCCGCTCGGCGCAAATGCCAACGCATCGCCCAAAGCCGTGGATGCATCCCTGACGCTTGCCAACATGCGGCCTCGCCCCGCTCGAGCGGAATCAGTAGAGCATTTTCAGGAAAAGCCTGTCCTCACGAAAGTGGGGCCGGGCACCGGTTTTTCGTCCACGTGGGCGTTCATTAGAGGGTCATGCGGCGCGGCTTTACAGACCAGGGCCGAACTGGCAAGAACGCGGCACTCTCCTGTCCTCGGACCTTTGGCCGGACCTGCATTGCGCTGATTGATGATGAAGACCTTTTTCCTTCGCTTCTTCACCTGGTGGAACGGCCAGACCTTCGGCACGCAGCTGTGGACCGCGCGCTTTGGCGCGTTCGTGGGCGACGACGAGTTCGGCAATCGCTACTACCGCACCAAGGGCCGCAAGATCGATCCGATGCTGGGTTTCGAGCGGCGCTGGGTGGTCTATGCCGGCGTTGCCGAAGCCTCCTGCGTGCCGTCCGCCTGGCATGGCTGGCTGCACCACACGGTCGACGAGCCGCCGACCGAAGAGCAGGTGACGCCGCGCGGCTGGTGGAAGCCGCACCGGCCCAACCTCACCGGCACGCCCGGCGCCCACCGGCCCACCGGATCGACGCTGGCGCAGGGCCGCAGGCCCAAGGCCACCGGCGACTACAAGGCGTGGCGGCCGTGAGGGAGGGGCGAATAGCGAGCTGCGAATAGCGAATGGCTTAAGGTCTTCTATTCGCCATTCGCTATTCGCCCTTCCGCGCCCTTCCGCCGCCCCAATCTGCGTGTTAACCCGCCGGATGCCTCGAGATCGCCTCGCCGCCGTGCTCATCGCCGTCGCAATCGCGCTCGGCCCGGGCGATGCGCTGGCGCAGTTCGGCTCGATCTTCGGCGCGCCGCCCCGGCCGCCGGCGGGCGTTCCCAACGGCAACCGGCAAGCGCCGCCGGCGGATCCCGACGCTCAAGCTTACCCGCAGCAGGCCCCCGCTTATCCGCCGCCGAGCAGCGGACGGCTGGCACCGCCGGGCGCCGTGCAGTCGCAGCCTTTGCCGCCGCCTCCAGGCGTCGCCGGCATCGAGCCAAATCCGCCCGGCCAGCCCGGCCAGCCCAGCCAGCCGACGCTCAGCGGCCTGCCGCCCGCCCAGCGCCCGCCGCCGCGCGGGGCCCCGCAGCCCGTCGATACTTCGCCGCAGCCGGGCGACCAGATCGTGGCCGAGCCGCCGACCCAGAAGATCGCCAATACCAGCGCGCTCTTTTCCGGTCTCGACAAGATCACCGGCCGCATCATCAATTTCGATGTCGCGATCGGCGAGACCGTGCAATTCGGCGCCCTGCAGGTGACCCCGCGCGCCTGCTACACCCGTCCGCCGACCGAGACGGCCAATACCGACGCATTCGTGGAGGTCGATGAGGTCACGCTGCAAGGCGAGGTCAAGCGCATCTTCACCGGCTGGATGTTTGCGGCGAGTCCGGGCCTGCACGGGGTCGAGCACGCGATCTACGACGTCTGGCTCACCAATTGTAAGGGCGCCGTACAAACCGTCACGGCGGCGCCCACGCCCGATCCCTCGCCGGCGCCGGCGCGGACGCAGCCTAGTCAGCAACAACGCGCCCAGCAGCAACAGCCCGCGCGCCGGCCACCGCCGCCGCCGCGATAGGCAAATTGCGGGATTGCGCGCCATGGGCGCGCCGCGCGCGGCGCAGCGGTCAGGTCGGCGAGCTTCGATCGCGCGCGAACTGGGCAAGGACCTGCGCGCCCGGCAGCGGGTGCTTGCCGAGCGCCAAGAAATCGCTCTCGCCGATCAGCGCGGCCTCCAACAGCTTGTGATACTGCCGCCGCGGCAGCTCGACCGCGCCGAAACTCCGCAGATGGTCGGTCACGAACTGGGTGTCGAGCAGGCGAAACCCGCCGGCCTTCAGGCGTGCCACCAGATGCACCAATGCGACCTTGGAGGCGTCGCGCGCACGGTGGAACATGCTCTCGCCGAAATAGGCCCGCCCGAGCGTGACCCCGTAGAGGCCGCCAACCAAGCGCTCGCCGTCATACACCTCGATGCTGTGACAATGGCGACGCTCGTACAGCTTGCGATAGAGCGTGTGGATGCGCTCATTGATCCAGGTGCGCGGACGATCGGGCTGCGACTTGGCGCAGCCTTCAATCACCCCGTCGAAATCGCGGTTGACGGTGACGGTGAAGCGGTCCGAACGCACGGTGCGGGCGAGCCGCGCCGGCACATGAAAGCGGTCGAGCGGAATGACCCCGCGCTTCTCGGGCTCGATCCAGTAAAGGGCCGGATCGTCCGCGCTCTCCGCCATCGGAAAGATGCCGCAGGCATAGGCCTTGAGCAGCACTTCGGGCGTGATCTCGATAAAGGCAGACTCACGGCTGGCCATGGCGAATTTTAGCAGGAGTTGCCGCGAAATGGATCGATTTTTGCGGATCGTTTTCTTGGCCGGTAAGGCCGATCGCCCCCGCTGCGGCGCGCGCCGGTCGCCACGGCTTGGTCCGACACTTGGCTCGACTCGGCTCCCCTCAGCGCTGCCGGCATCGATTCACGGACATTTGCTGCGCCGATATCCCTTACGGCCGGCGATTCATCTATGATATGCCCCGAGCAGGAGTCCCCATGCCGCTGGGTCTGATCGCACGTCTGCGCCGCTGCCGCCGCCCGGCCGTCATGGTTGCGGCCGGCCTGATCGTCGTTCAGGCCCTGCTTGGCGGCCTGTCCATGGCGCAGGCGGCGCTTATGCTGACGCCGAGCCTGCCCGACGCTGCCGGCTTTGCCGTGATCTGCCACGGCAATGGCGGCGCCGGCAATGAGACGGCCCAGGATCCGGCGAATACAGATCCGGCCAAGCATTGGCATCCATGCTGCGTGGCCTGCGCCGCCAGCGCCGCGCCGGCCACGTTGCCGGCGCAACCGATCGGGCTGCGCGCCGATCGCTGCCCGGTTTGCAAGTCGCCGTTCTTTTCCGCGCCCTCGATCCTGATCGCGCCGCGCGCGGTGCGGGCCGGACCCTCGCAGGCGCCTCCGAGCATCGACTGAATGTGCCGTATTCGACGCGGGTCCAACGCGGCCCGTGCGCATTCATTCCTGATCTCGGAGACGATCCCATGTTTGGCAAAACCCTTCTCGGCGCCGCGCTGCTCGGCGCTGCCGGCGCATTCGCCGGCGCGACCATCGCGTTCGCCCATATCACCCTCGAGAATCAACAGGCCGCCGTCGGCGCATCCTACAAGGCCGTGTTGCGGGTTCCGCACGGCTGCGAGGGATCCGCGACCGTAGCGGTCCGGGTCCGCGTGCCGGACGGCTACCTCGATGTGAAGCCGATGCCCAAGGCCGGCTGGAAGCTCGATGTCGTTCGCGGCAAGTATCAAAAGCCGATGAGCATGCACGGCACCAGTGTCACCGAAGGCGTGACCGAGGTCGACTGGTCCGGCGGCAAATTGCCCGATGCCTATTACGACGAGTTCGTCCTCACCGGCTTTATCGGGGATGAAGCGCAAGCCGGCCAGACGATGTATTTCCCGGTGGTGCAGGAGTGCGAGAAAGGCGTCAACCGCTGGATCGAGATCCCGGCTGCGGGCAATCCGCAGGCAGCGGAGCCGGCGGAGCCTGCCGCGGGCCTCAAGCTCATGCCGAAGCGATGAGAGGACGAGGATCCGGATCGCCGGCGCCGGCGGCGCGCCGGCGGTCCGGCGTGCTCGGCTGCGGCTTGGCGGTCCTGCTTGCTGTGCTTGTGGGCTTGGCGCCGCAGCCGGCCCGGGCGCATGCCTCGCTGGTGGGGTCGGATCCGCCCGCAGGCGCCACGGTGGCGAACGCGCCCGCGACGCTGAGATTGGACTTCAACGAGCCGGTATCGCCGCTCATCGTGCGCCTGATCGGTCCGACCGGCGAGGCGGCCACGCCCGCGGTCAAGGCCGAGAACAGCACGTTGACGATCACGCCGGGCCGGCTCGCGCGCGGCACCCATGTGCTGAGCTGGCGGGTGATCTCGGCGGACGGCCATCCGGTCGGCGGCTCGGTCATGTTCTCCGTCGGCGCGCCGAGCACGAGCCCCGCCTTCGGGGCTCTTGACACCGACCCCGCCGTCAAGGTGGCGATCTGGGCGACCCGGCTCTTGATCTATCTCGGTCTCTTCGTCGGCGTCGGGGGGACGAGCTTCATCGCCCTGATCGCGCAGACGCGGCCGCTGCCGGGACGCACGGAACGCTGGATCGCCGGCGCCATGGTGGGCGGTCTGGTAGCCTCTGTTCTCTCGCTCGGCCTGCAAGGCCTCGACGGGTTGGCGCTGCCCCTGACGCAATTGTGGCATCCCAATGTGTGGATGGAGGGGCTTGCCACCTCTTATGGTTGGACCGCGGTGACCGCCGCGACCACTCTGCTGCTCGGGCTTGCCGCCATGCGTGCGGCAAAACTCGCGCTCATCAGGCTGTGCGCAGCGGCCGCGCTTGCCGGCACCGGCCTCGCGCTCGCCTTGAGCGGACATGCGGCGACGGCCGGGGTGCAGCCCTTCAGCCGGACGGCGGTGTTCCTACATGGCGTCTGCATCGCCTTCTGGGTCGGATCGCTCGTTCCGCTGGCCGCGATCGTGCGCGACGGAGGCCGAGGCGACGGCGAGCTCGCCAGGTTCTCATGGCTCATTCCTGTTCCGCTCGCCGTGCTGATCGCGACCGGTGCCTATCTGGCCTGGGCGCAGCTCGATCGCCCGGATGCGTTGTGGACGACGAGCTATGGCGAGGTCTTGTCCGCCAAGCTCGTCGCCGTGCTGGCGCTGCTGGGTTTGGCGGTGGCCAACCGTTATGCGCTGGTGCCGCGCCTCAAGGCGCATCGGCCGGGCGCGGCGGGACCGCTCGCCGCCTCGATCGCGACCGAGTTGGTGATCGCGTTCGCGATCCTGGGGACGGTGGCGGTCTGGCGATTCACCCCGCCGCCGCGGGCGCTGATCGGCGCCGAGCATACATCGATCCATTTCCATGGCGGGAAGGTGATGGCGCAGATCGAGCTCGAACCGGAGCGCGCGCGCGGCGCCGATCTGAGCATCGATGTTCTGGACGAAAAATTCCAACCGTACGCCGCCAAGGGCGTCACGATCTTCCTCTCCAATCCCACGGCCGGGATCGAGCCGGTGCGCCGCGATGCCGACAGCCTGGACAACACGACCTGGCGCATCGACGATCTGCAGATCCCGATGGCGGGCCGCTGGCGGCTGCGCGTCGATATCCTGATCAATGATTTCGAGAAGGAAACGCTGGAGGACGACGTGGTGCTGCCGCGCGCGCCGGCGGGACCTTAGATGCTCAGCCAGTCCTGCGCCGTCAGTTGCTCAAGAGCCTCGTAGTAGGCAAGGTTCCGGTCCTCGCCGATTTCGGCTTCCGGATTGGCGAGGAGGTTGTTCAGGTGCTCGGCGAGCACCAAGCCTATGGCGTGGAGGGCATCGTGCCGGTCGAGGCCCTCCGACATGAGGCGCTCCAGCGTGCGCTTCACCGGAGTTTCATCGCCCAGAGCGATTTGATTCTCAACCATGACATGGATCGCTGCATGGCCCTGTGCGTTGGGCACGCGAATGCGGGCATGCCGGTGAAAGCTCTCCACCAGATCGAGGCGCTCTTGTTCATCCATCGACTGCCATTCTTCGCGATCGGGCGGCTTGAGAGGATCATAGGTTTTCATCGTGCTGATCCCCAAGTTACGTACCGGCGCGTTGCCCACGCGCGGCAGCCTCAACGTTGTTCCCCCGCTTACCTGGTGCGCGCCAAGTATTCCTCGAGCCAATGGATGTGGTAGTCGCCGTCGATGATGTCCTTCTCGCGCACCAGGGCCTGGAACAGCGGGACGGTGGTCTCGATGCCGTCGATGACGAACTCGTCGAGCGCGCGCTTGAGCCGCATGAGCGCCTCGGCACGGGTCTTGCCGTGGACGATCAGCTTGCCGAGCAGCGAATCGTAGAAGGGCGGGATCGTGTAGCCGTGATAAACGGCGGAATCGACCCGGACGCCGAGCCCGCCCGGCGGGTGGTAGTGCACGATCTTGCCCGGCGAGGGCCGGAACGTGGCCGGGTTCTCGGCATTGATGCGGCACTCGATGGCGTGGCCGTGAAACCGGATATCGCTTTGCTGCCAATCGAGCTCGTTGCCGGCGGCGATGCGGATCTGCTCCAGGATGAGATCGATGTCGGTGATCTCCTCGGTCACCGGGTGCTCGACTTGGATGCGCGTATTCATCTCGATGAAGGAGAAGGTGCCGTCCTCGTACAGGAACTCGACGGTGCCGACGCCGAGATATTCGAGCTCGCGCATGGCCTGCGCCACGGTCTCGCCGATCGCGTTGCGGGCGGTGGCATTGAGCGCCGGGGAGGGGGATTCCTCCCACACCTTCTGGTGGCGGCGTTGCAGTGAGCAGTCGCGCTCGCCGAGATGGATGGCGCGGCCGCGGCCGTCGCCCAGCACCTGAATCTCGATATGGCGCGGGCGCGCGAGATATTTCTCCAGATAGACGGTGTCGTCCCCGAAGGCCGCCTTGGATTCCGCGCGCGCGGTGGCGAGCGAGGAGGCGAGCTCGTCGGCCGAAGCGGCGACCTTCATGCCGCGGCCGCCGCCGCCCGCCGCCGCCTTGATCAGCACCGGAAAGCCGATATCGCTCGCGATCGAGAGCGCCTCCTGCGTCGGAGCCGACGCCGCCTTCCGAACCCGGCACCACCGGTATGCCCAGCCGCTTGGCGGTGCGCTTGGCTTCGATCTTGTCGCCCATCAGGCGGATATGGGCGGGCCGCGGGCCGATGAAATGGATGCCGTGCTCCTCGAGGATTTCGGCAAAGCGCGCGTTCTCCGAGAGGAAGCCGTAGCCGGGATGGACCGCGTCGGCGCCGGTGATCTCGCAGGCGGCCAGCAGCGCCGGAATATTGAGGTAGCTGTCGCGGGCGGCGGGCGGGCCGATGCACACGCTTTCATCGGCAAGCCGCACATGCATGGCATCGGCGTCCGCGGTCGAATGCACCGCCACGGTCGCAATGCCGAGCTCCTTGCAAGCGCGCAACACGCGCAGAGCAATCTCGCCACGATTGGCAATGAGTATCTTGTCGAACATGGCTTCCAGATTGGCGAGTAGCGAATGGCGAATAGCGAAAGAGGCGCTTCTTCGCTACTACTCGCTACTCGCTACTCGCTAATTCGCTATTCGCTAACTCGCTATTCGCCAACTCGCTACTCAACGATCATCAGCGGCTCGCCGAACTCGACCGGCTGGCCGTCCTCGATCAGGATCTGCGTTACGGTTCCGGCGCGTGGCGCGGGGATATGGTTCATGGTCTTCATCGCCTCCACGATGAGGAGCGTCTCGCCGGCGCGCACCCGGCTGCCGATTTCGACATAGGCGCGCGCGCCCGGCTCGGGGCCGAGATAAGCGGTGCCGACCATGGGCGAGGCGACCAGGCCCGGATGGCCGGCGAGATCGGCCGGTCCGTCATCGGCGCGCCCCGGCACCGCGGCCGGCATGGATGTGGCCGGCGAGGGACCGGCAGCCCGCTTGGCGCGGCGCGCAACCCGCACGCGCTCGCCGTTGCGCTCGAACTCGATCTCGGTGAGGCCGGTCTCCTCGAGCAGCCTGGCAAGCTCGCGGATGAGATCGTGATCGATCGCAGACTTGCGCTTGGCCATCTTGCCGCTCTCGTCCGCCTGCGCCGATGCCGGCCTGGACTGGCTCTTGGCCGGTCTCTTGTCATCGTCGTTCGGGCGGTCCGCCACGGCTCAGGCCTTGTGCTCGGCAGCGATCAGCGCGGCGAGCCCCTCGATCGCGAGCGCGTATCCGGCGATGCCAAAGCCGCACAGCGAGGCCCTGGCCACCGGCGCGACGTGGGAATGATGGCGAAACGGCTCGCGGGCAAAGATATTGCTGATATGGACCTCGACCACCGGGACATTCACCGCCGCGATCGCGTCGCGGATCGCCACCGAGGTGTGAGTATAGCCGCCGGGATTGAGCACGATGCCGACCGCCTTTTGGGCTCCCGCTTCGTGGATCCAGTCGATCAGATCGCCCTCGTGGTTCGATTGCCGGAATTCCAGGCCGAGCTTGTGAAGGCTGGCGCAGTCGCGGCAGCGCTGCTCCACGTCCTTGAGCGTGGCGCGGCCGTAGGTCTCGGGTTCCCGCGTGCCGAGCAGATTGAGGTTCGGACCGTTGAGAACGTAGACCGAATTCGCCATCGACGAGCCGCCCTGCGAAGGCAAGTGTTGAGCAGCCCTGAGGCTGCCGGTGCAGCCTTATAGGGGCCGGATCAACAAAGGTGAAGCCGGAAAGCCGGATATAGGCAGGCCGCCAAGCCGAGCCGACCAACCGCAGGCGGGTCATGGCGACCCGCGGCAGGCCCGGAGGACAGCAGCAAGAACTGGCTGGCGCGCGGCTGAGAGGCGTCCGTCAGCAGGTTTCCTTGCCGCAGCGCACGGTATTGATCTTTCCCTTGAGCGCCGGCAGGCCGACCGCGCCCACGACCACCTCGGCCGGAAAGACGTAGCTCGGCGTGCCGTTGAGGCCGAGCCCCTCGGCGAGCTTGAGGTTTTCCTCCAGGGTCTGCTTCACCTCGTCGCTCTGCAAGTCCTTGTCGAGCCGCGTCATGTCGAAGCCGGCCTCCTTGGCGGCGGCGAGCGCCCGCGCCTTGTCGGCCGGGCCGCGGCCACCGAGCAGCTTGGTATGAAAATCGATATACTTCTTGCCGGTCTTGTCCTGCATGCGCACCGCCACGGCGACCTGCGCGGCCTGCACCGAGCCCTCCCCGAGCACCGGGAATTCCTTGAGCACGATCCGCAGCTTGGGATCGGTCTTCAGGAGATCGAGCATGTCGGACATGGCGCGCTTGCAGAATGCGCAATTGTAGTCGAAGAACTCGACCATGGTGACATCGCCCTGCAGATTGCCGAGGTTGACTTGGCGGGGCGAGCTGAAGATGGCGGTGGCGTTGTCCTTGATGGCGGCGAGATGCTTTTCCGCATCCTCGGCGCTCTGGCGCTTGTCCAGCTCCGCCATGGCGTCTTGCAGCACTTCGGGATGGCTCACCAGATATTCGCGCACGATCTTCTCGATCTCGGTGCGCTGATCGGGTGCGAACGATTGCGCGCGAGCGGGCGCCGCCGCCCAAGCTGCCAGGGCGATTGCGAGCGGCACGGCCGCGAGCGGCACCATATCGAGCTTCATCTTCATCGTGTCCTCTTCGAATTGATCTTACGGCGGATCCTTCGGATGCACCACCACCGTGGCGCGTGCCGTTCCGGCCGGATTCTTGTTGGAAATGTCGTCCGCCTTCACCCAGCCGGGCGACCCGACCGGGAAGCGTTCCTTGGCGCGGGACGCCAGCATGCGGGCGGCCTTCATATCGCCGCGCACCAGAGCCGACTGCGCGGAAGCCAGGTCGGCATGGGCGTTGTCGCCCTTGCGGCCATAGGCCATGGCGAGCTGGTTGTAAGCCTCGGGCGAATCCGGTTCGTGGCCGAGCGAGGATTCAAGCACCGACACCGCCTCGTTGAGATGGGCCGGGTCGTTGCTTTCGACCAGAGCCTGGCCGAGCATGACCTGGATCAGCGCCGGATTGGGCGCCAGCTGGACGGCGCGGCGCAGCGGCACGATGGCTTCGGCGGGCTTGCCGTCCTCCAGCAGCGTCTGACCTTTGAGCTCATAGAAATACGGGTTTTGCGGCTGGGCCTCGATCAGCCCATCGATCTGCGCCATGGCGGCGCGGGCACCGGAGAAGCGGGAAGCCGCGATGGCGCGAGCATAGCGCGCGGGCAGGCTCTGGTCGCTCGCCGGATAGCGGTTGGCGGAGACGCCGGCGCGATCCATGTAGCCGAACAGCTTGGCGCGCATCATATCGTGGCGGAACTGCAGCTCGGGAGGATCCTTCTTGTCCCAATACGGGCTGGCCTTGACCAGCTCCTCGAGCGCGGCGACGCGCTCCTTGGGCATCGGATGGGTCTGCAGATAAGGATCGATGTAGCGCGACTGGTAGAGGATCTCGTCGCCCAGCCGCTTGAATGTGTCGTACATGCCCTTGGGCGATTGGCCGGTGGCGGTCAGGAACTTCACTCCGGCGCGGTCGGCCTGCTCCTCCTGGGTGCGGATATAGGCGAGCATGGTGTTCTGGATCATGCCCTGCGGCATGGTCAGGGCGGCCATGCCGACATCACCGCCGCTGCCGCCGCTGCGCGCGCCGGCCACCACGGCGCCGATGCCAAGCAGCATGGCCACGAGCGACTCGGTCGAGGCATTGGCCATCTCTTCGCGCATGCGCGCCAAGTGGCCGCCTGCGATATGGCCGCTCTCATGCGCCAGCACCCCGATCACTTCGTTCGGCGTCTTCGCCTGCATGAGAGCGCCGGAATTGATGAAGATGCGGTGCCCGTCGGCCACGAAGGCGTTGAACGAAGGATCGTTGATGATGACGACGCGGACATTCTGCTGGGCGAGACCGGCCGCCTTGAGAATCGGCTGGGTATATTCGCGCAACAGCTGCTCGATCTCCGCATCGCGGATGATCGGCGGCCCGCTGCCCCGTTCCTGCGCTGCCGCCGGAATGCCGGCCGCCCCCAGGGCGGCCGCGACCACCACAGCCAAGCTGCGCACGGCTGGCTTCCAGAATCGCTCCTTGATAGCTCTTCGGCCTTCGTTCATGTCGGCTCGGCTTTTGTCGGCTCGGATTTGCCGCCCCCCAAGGCAGTCTCCCCAAGCCGGTGCAACGTAGTAGCGTGCCGGTATAGGGTCAACGCGGTCGCGATCACGTCTAATTGCAGCGACCCGGCACAAAATTCGCAGCAAATGCGGCGGCAGCGGGGCGGTGAGCCGGCTGCCGGGCAGGGAGACTTGAGATGATGCTGGAAAGGGCCAAACGGCTGGTCACCCCTTCGGCCCGCAGCGCCGTGCCCCCCTTCATGGTGATGGACGTCATGGCGGCCGCGGCCCGCATCGAGGCCGCCGGCGGCCATGTGATCCATATGGAGGTCGGCCAGCCTGCCGCCCCCGCCCCGGCCAGCGCAATCGCGGCTGCGCATGCGGCGCTTGCCGTGGGGCGGCTCAGCTATACCGAGGCGCTCGGCCTCCCGTCGCTGCGCGCGCGCATCGCCCGGCACTATGCGGAGCACTACGCGCTCGAGATCGATCCGGCGCGCATTGCCGTCACCACCGGCTCGTCGGGCGCATTCGTCATGGCATTTCTGGCGCTGTTCGAGCCGGGCGACCGGGTGGCGGTCGCGGTGCCCGGCTATCCGCCCTATCGGCATATCCTCACGGCGCTCGGGTGCGAGCCGGTCTTGATCGAGACCACCCAGGCCTCACGCTGGGCGATCACGCCGGAGATGCTGATCGCGGCCCACCGCAGGACGCCGCTGCAAGGCGTTCTGGTCGCCAGCCCCGCCAACCCGACCGGCACCATGATGACCGCGCAGGCGATCGGCAATTTGCTGCGCTGCCGCCGAAAGCGAGGGAATTCGCTTCATCTCCGACGAAATCTATCACGGCCTCGACTACGCCTTTGCGGCCGAGACCGCCGCGCGCCTGTCCGACGACGTCGTGGTCATCAACTCGTTCTCCAAATATTTCTGCATGACCGGCTGGCGGGTGGGCTGGATGGTGCTGCCGGAGGCGCTGGTGCGCCCGGTCGACCGGCTGCAGGGCAATCTTGCCATATCGGTGCCTGCGCTTTCGCAGATTGCGGCGCAGGCGGCCTTCGACGGCCGCGCGGAGGTCGATGCCGTGAAGCGGATCTACGAGGCGAACCGGCTGCGTCCTGGTCGAGGGCCTGCCGAAGGCCGGGCTCGACCGGATCCTGCCGGTGGACGGCGCCTTCTACCTCTATGCGGATGTGTCGCGTTTCTCGTCCGACAGCTTCGCGTTCGCCAGGCGAATGCTGGAGGAGACGCAGGTGGCGGCGACGCCGGGCATCGATTTCGACCCCATCCACGGCAAGAGCTTCATCCGCTTCTGCTACGCCGGTTCGACCGCCGACATGCACGAGGCGGTGGCGCGCATCGCCGACGTGGCTGCCGGCAAGAATGGGATGAGCCGCCCGGCCGTCAGAATTCGACATCGAGCTCCTCGAGCTCGTCCGGCTCGGCTTTGGCGGCGGCAATCCATTCCCGCATCGCCGGCATCGCCATGACGGCGGTGCAATAGGCGGCGCAGTCAGGGTCGAGCCCGACGTCGTAGGTGATGAAGCGCGTCGCCACCGGGGCGAACATGGCATCGGCCATGCAGGGCCGCTTGCCGAACAGGTAGGGTCCCCCGGAGCCGGCAAGGCATTCGTGCCAGATCGTGACGATGCGGTCGATGTCGGCGCGCGCGCCGGCCCAGACCTTGAAACCCGGATAATGGGCCTTGATGTTCATGGGCAGCGCCGAGCGCAGATTGCTGAAGCCGGAATGCATCTCGCCCGAGATGGCGCGACAGAAGGCGCGGTCGGCCCGTCCCGCCGGCATCAGGCCCGCTTCCGGCTTGAGCTCATTGAGGTATTCGGCGATGGCGAGAGTGTCCCAAACCTTGATCCCGGCATGGGTCAGGCGGGGGACCAGGAAGGAAGGCGAAAGCAGCAATAGCTCGGCGCGCACCGAGGGATCGTCGCTGCGGCTCTGCTCCTCCTCGAAGTCGAGCCCCGCCAGTTTGCACAGGAGCCACCCGCGCAGCGACCATGAGCCGTAATTCTTGCTGGCAATCGTGAGCGTAGCTTCCGCCATGAGCTGATCCCCCTGTCCGAGCCGGCGTGCTGCCTTCGGCCTGTGCCGAAATGGCGCTGGTTTTGCTTTGCTGACGCAGTCATCCGACCACGGCCACATCGCCGGCCGCGTGGTTGCGCGCCCCCGGCAAGGGTCGGCATCCCCAACTCCGGATAAATACCTCGCAGTGCAGCAAGAAATCCACTAGCTTTTCCGCGCCGGGTTGAGCTGTCCAAAGGGGCGAGGGGGGTCGTTGCGATGTGCAGCGACGAACGTAATGCTCTACCAGGCATATCAGGCGCATTCGGACGTCATGGCTCCGGTTCGCATGCTGGCGGCGTCCGCCCTCAAGGCGATCGGCCAGCCGCTTACCGCAATCGCCGGCACCGAGACGTTGCGTAATCTTACGGCCGCCTATGAGCTGATCGCCCGCGCCGGCCTCACTCATGTGCGGCCGGCCTTCGGCATCGAGCGGATCAAGGTCGGCAACCGCGACGTGGGGGTGCGGGAAGAGCTCGCCGAAGTGACCCCGTTCGGCACGCTTCTGCATTTCAAGAAGGACATCGAGCAGGCGCAGCCGCCGGTCTTGCTGGTGGCCCCGCTATCGGGCCACTTCGCGACGCTGCTGCGCGGCACCGTGCGCACCATGTTGCCCGAGCACGACGTCTACATCACGGATTGGCACAACGTGCGCGACGTGGCGCGCGAGGAGGGCCAATTCGGTTTCGACGACTATGTCGCCCATCTGATCCATTTTCTCGAGGTGATCGGTCCCGGCGCCCATGTGGTCGCGGTCTGCCAGCCGTGCGTCGCGGCGCTGATCGCGACCGCCGTGATGGCGCAGGCCGGCAACGCGGCGCAACCGCGCAGCATGACCCTGATGGCGGGACCGATCGATCCGCGCGTCAATCCGACCAAGGTGAACAAGCTTGCGCAAAGCAAGCCGATCGAATGGTTCGACGAAAATCTGGTCGCCACGGTGCCGATGCGCTATGCCGGCGCGTTCCGTCGCGTCTATCCCGGCTTCGTGCAGCTGGCGGCATTCATGAGCATGAATATCGATCGCCATTTGAAGGCG
Source organism: uncultured Alphaproteobacteria bacterium (assembly GCA_963725185.1). Taxonomy (GTDB): domain Bacteria; phylum Pseudomonadota; class Alphaproteobacteria; order Rhizobiales; family Xanthobacteraceae; genus VAZQ01. The sequence continues at coordinate 598,186 of CAVRXO010000003.1, read as the reverse complement.
CATCGCGATCTCTACGACAACCTGGTCAAGGGCGAGATCGAGAAGGCGGCCGCGACCAAACAGTTCTACGACGAATATTTCGCGGTGCTCGACCTGACCGCCGAGTTCTACCTGGAGACCGTGCGCCTGGTGTTCCAGGACTACGCGCTGGCGCGGGGGCTGATCGACTATCGCGGCGGCAGGGTCGATCCGCGCGCGATCCGCCGCACCATGCTGTTCACCGTGGAGGGCGAGCGTGACGACATCTGCGCGGTCGGCCAGACCGCGGCGGCCCACGATCTATGCACGGGCCTGCGCCCCTACATGAAGCGCCACCACATGCAGGCCGGCGTCGGCCACTATGGGGTGTTCAGCGGGAAGGCCTGGGAGAACCAGATCTTCCCGATCTTGAAGAACGTCATTTTGGCGAGCGAGTAGGGCGCAATCGCTTTATTGCGCCAGCAGCCTCGCCAATGGCGCAATAAAGCGATTGCGCCCTACGAGCCGGGGAGGGTCCGCCCTACCAGCGCATCAGCTGGGTGAGTTGAATGAGGTTGCCGCAGGTGTCGCTCAGCTGGGCGATGGTCGAGCCGGTCACCTCGGTCGGCGGCATCTTGAACTCGGCGCGCGTTTTGATGCGTTCGTAGTCGCCTTTAACGTCGTCGGTGAAGAACATGACCGCGGGCTGCCCCTGCTGGAATATGGCTTGCTGGTAGGCCTTGGCCGCCGGGTTGTCGTTGAGCGCGAGTTGCAGCTCGGTTCCATCCGGCTCCTCGGGGGAGGTCACGGTCAACCAGCGATACGGCCCGTTGCTGAAATCGGACTTCTTGGTCAGGCCCAGCACTTCGGTGTAGAAGCGCAGAGCCTTTTCCTGGTTATCCACGTACACGCTGGTCAGTTTGATCTTCATTGGCGTTCACTCCGTTGGTCACGTTCGCGGTGTGCCGACCGCAACCCTGTCCTCTTCTTCGCGACACGATCGTTCGAAAGAGAGACGGCGGGTCGGATTGGCGAGCGTTCTGAGCGTGAGCGCTCGACATCAATAACCTGCTGGCTATTGATTGACGTATAACCACCGAGATATATGTCAGTCAAGCCGGAAGGCGAGGCAGCGCTGTTAGCGCAGTGCCGCCGCGATATTGCCGCCATCGACGGTGGTGACGTCGGCGGTCGTCTTGAGCGCCAGCGCCTGGGCGAGGAAGGCCTGCGCCACGTCTTCCGGCGGTGACCTCGCGGCCGAGCAGGTTGCCGCTCATATAGTCCTTCTCGGTCAGGCCGCGGGCGGTGGAACGCGAGGCGATCATCTCGTCGGTCAACAGGCCGGAGCGGACGCGGTCGGCATTGACGGCGTTGGCGCGAATGCCGTCCGCGCCATGATCGAGCGCATACTGCCGCACCAGGAACAGGGTCGCCGCCTTGGGCAGGCCGTATGGGCCGAAATTCAAGCCTGGATTGACCGCCTGCTTGGACACATTGAACAACAGGCAGCCGCCGGTGCCCTGCGCCAGCATCACCTTCACGGCCGCCTGCGCCACGCGCTGGTGGCCGTAGAAATTGAGCTCGAAGCTCTTGCGCAGCAGCTCCTCGTCGACCTCGCCGATACGGCCCTGCCAAGCCGCGCCCGCGTTGGAGACGGCGATGTCGACGCCGCCGAAGGCCTCCACCACCCGATCGAAGGCTGCCCGCACCGACGCCGCGTCGGTCACGTCGCAGCGCAGCGCCAGCGCGCTTCCGTCGATCGATTTGGCCTTGGCCTGCACGGCCGTCTCGTCGAGATCGAGCAGCGCCACCTCCGCGCCGGCCGCCGCAAACGCCCTGGCGGTCGCGGTGCCGATGACGCCGGCGGCGCCGGTGATGACGGCGACCTGGCCGGCGAGCGGCTTCTCCTCGCGCGGTGCCGAGCTTGGCCTGCTCGAGCGACCAATATTCCATGTCGAACATGTCGGCTTCCGAGATCGACTCGAAGCGGCCGATGGCCTCGGCATCGGTGATGGTCGCGATCGCGGCTTCCGCGATGTCGGCGGCGATCCTGGCGTCCTTCTTGCTGCGCCCGAGGCCGAACAGGCCGAGACCCGGCACCAGCACGACGCGCGGCAGCGGATCGAGCATGCGCTTGGTCGAGCCGACCGCGCGCATTGTTGCGCGTGAAATAGTCCTTGTAGCGCTCGACGAAGGCCGATCACCGCGCGCTGCGCCGAGCGCTTGAAGGTATCCAGCTCGCCGTCGTCGGCGCGCGCGCAGCAGCGAGCGGCCAGTTCTTGGTGCGGATGGTGTGGTCGGGCGTCACCACGCCGGCCTGGCTGTAGCGAGGCGACCTCGGCGCCATTGACGAAGTCGAGAATGGCGGGCGTGGCGCGGAACTCGAGGATCAGGCGCCGCCAGGCGCCCTCGCTGCGCTCGTCCTTGGCGCTGCAGACGCCGCGCACGATCGGCGCGACTGCCGACAAGCGGCGCCACCGCCTGCGGCAGATGGGCGGTCTCGAATACCGCCGACCGGTTGCGCGGCAAGGCGCTCCTCGGCGCGCGTCACCATCTCGATCATGCGCTCATAGGCCTCCTGCGCGGTCTCGCCGAAGGTGAAGATGCCGTGCTTGTGCAGGATCAGGCCGGCGACCGTGGGCGCCGCCTCGTAGATCTCGGCGGCCTGCTTGGCGAGCGCGAAGCCCGGCATGACGTAGGGCACGTGCCCATGCGGCCGTCATAGATCTCCGCGCACAAGGCGGCGCCATCGGGCTGGTCGATCAGGCTCAGCACCGCGGTCGAATGGGTGTGATCGACGAACTTGTGCGGCAGGAAGGCGTGCAGCAGCGTCTCGACCGAAGGATTGGGCGCCATCGGGTCGAGCAGGTTCGCGCGCTGGATGCGCACCATGTCCTCGTCGCTGAGCGCCGAGCGCGCGCGCAGCTTGCGCAGCGCTCGAGCCGCACCGCCGGCAGGCCCGACGGCTCGATCGCCGCCATGTCGCCGCCCGAGCCCTTGACGCACAGCACATCGACCTCCTCGCCGAGAAGGTCGCGCAACCTGGTCTTGACCGAGGTATTGCCGCCGCCGTGCAGCACCAGCTTGGGCTCGCGGCCGAGAAGCCGCGTCGTATAGATGCGCAAGGCGAGATCGGAACCGATACCTTGGCGGGCGTAGCGATCGACCATCGCTTGCGCATCACGCTCAACCCAACCGCTTTTCATCTCCGTCCGCGGTCATCCCTTGCCGAGCACGCGCTTGCTCCACCAGCCGGCGCGGCGCGGGCGATTGGCCTCTTCACTGTCCGTGCTGCTCGTGCCGCTCGACGGCGCGGGCTGCTCCGGTTCAACGGATATCTCCGGCGCGGGGGCAGGGGCGCTGGATTCGCCGCCGAAGCGGAAGCTGGTCGGAACCGGCTCGCGCACCGTGGAGCCCCGCCGTGGCGGCGGCGCGCTCATCGATGGCGGCTCCGACGGGGCGGTCTGCGGCTCCGCCAAGGGGCGCTCCGGTTCGTGCCGCGGTGCGACCTCGGCGTGGGGCTGCTCGACGTTTGGCTCGGCATAGTCCCGATGGTAGGGACCTTGGTCCGGCTCTCTCTGCTCGGGTCCGCCGAGCCGCGGCTCTTCCTGCTCCGGTTCTCCCTCGTGCGGCTCGGGCAGGGCCGCATCCGCAGGCAACAGCAGTACGGCATCGGAAGATTGCGGCAATGCCTCGCCGTCCCGGCCATGGCGACTGCGCCTGCCGCCGCGGCGTCCACGCCGTCGCCGCCGCTTTTCGCCGTCGGCCTGCGACTCGCCCGGTGGTCCTTCAGACCCGCTGAATTCGGTCTCGGCTTCCGCCTCGGCCTCGGTGCCAGCGGACGGCTGCCGCTCGTCGTCGCCGTGCGCCGCCAAGGGTACGGCGGCCCCGTTCTGGGCCGCGGATGCTTCGCCTTCGCGGCCTTCGCCTTCGCGACCTTCGCCGCCGCGCCGACCGCGCCGCCGGCGCCGGCGCTTGCGCCCGTTGCGCTCGCCTTCGGCCGGCCCGGCCTCGGCGGCAACCTCGCCGCCGGCTTCTTGATCTTCCTCGCCGGGCTCGTCGACGGCCCCGGCCTCTTCGATCTCGTCGACCTCCTCGGTCGCCTCCTCGTCATCATCCTCCACGATCGGGACGGTGCTGGTCGGTTGCACGGCCACCAGCGCCTTCGCCTGCTCGAGGCTATGTACCTGCTCGCCCTTCTCGATCACATAGGATATCTGGCCAACGACGGTGGCGTCGGCATTCACCGTGATGGTGAGCTGGAAGCGCTCCTCGAGCTCGCGCAGATGGGCGCGCTTGTGGTTCAAGAGATAGAGCGCGGTCTCGGTACGGGTGCGCACGATGAGATTGTGCGTGGCGCCCTTGAGCAGCATTTCCTCGATCGCGCGCAGGAGCTGCAGGGCGACCGATGAAACCGAGCGCACATGGCCGGTGCCGCCGCAATGCGGGCATTTCTCGGTCGAGCTTTCGAGCACGCTCGAGCGGATGCGCTGGCGCGACATCTCCAGCAGGCCGAAGTGGGAGATGTGGCCGACCTGGATGCGGGCGCGATCGTGCTTGAGGGCCTCCTTCAACCGGCGCTCGACGGTGCGATTGTTGCGCTTCTCGTCCATGTCGATGTAGTCGATGACGATCAGGCCGGCGAGATCGCGCAAACGCAATTGCCGGGCGATCTCGTCGGAAGCCTCGAGATTGGTCTTGAGCGCGGTATCCTCGATATGGTGCTCGCGGGTGGCGCGGCCCGAATTGACGTCGATCGCGACCAGCGCCTCGGCCTGATTGAGCACGATGTAGCCGCCGGAGCGCAGCTGCACCACCGGCTGGAACATGGCGTCGAGCTGGCTTTCGATCCCGAACCGGCCGAATATCGGCACACTGTCGGTATACGGCTTCACGTTCTTGGCGTGACTGGGCATCAGCATGCGCATGAAATCGCGCGCGTCCCGGTAGGCCTCGGGGCCGGCGACCAGGATCTCGTCGATGTCCTTGTTGTACAGATCGCGGATCGAGCGCTTGACCAGCGAGCCTTCCTCGTAGACCAGCGTCGGCGCCGTGGATTTCAACGTGAGATCGCGGACGGTCTCCCACAGCCGCAACAGATACTCGAAGTCGCGCTTGATCTCGGTCTTGGTGCGGCTGGCGCCGGCGGTGCGCAGGATCACGCCCATGCCTTCCGGCACTTCCAGCTCCTGGGCGACCTCCTTGAGACGCTTGCGGTCGACCGAATTGGTGATCTTGCGGCTGATGCCGCCGCCGCGCGCGGTATTGGGCATCAGCACGGAATAGCGGCCGGCCAGCGAAAGATAGGTGGTGAGCGCGGCGCCCTTGGTGCCGCGCTCCTCCTTGACGACCTGCACCAGCATCACCTGGCGGCGCTTGATCACCTCTTGGATCTTGTATTGCCGCCGCACGCGCGACATGCGCTCGGGCACTTCCTCCATCGCATCGGCGCCGCCGACCGATTCGACGGCCTCTTCCTCGGCGCCGGCGTTGCTGATCTCGGTGACATTGTCTTCGCCGGCGGCCGGTTCGGCCGGGACGACGCTCGCTGCTTCGCCGGCTGTGGCGCTCTCGATCGCTTCCGCGGAAGGTTCCCCGCCGCTCCCCGGAAAGGGTTCGGCCGCCGCGCTTGACGCGATCAAGTCGAGCTCGATCGGAGTGTCGAGGACGACGTTGCCGTGCTCGCCCCCCATCTGCTGCTCCTCGTGGGAGCCGTTGGGCAGCTCCTCCGGCCAGCTGTCGGGCGAGGAGGCGAGCTCGTGGTCGCCCGCATCCGATGCGATCGGTTCCGCCGCGACCGCAGACTTGCCGGCATCGTCGGCCGCCGGTGCCATCATCTCGGAAGCCGCCGCCATGGCGGCAGTCTCGCCCTCGACCTCCTCGAAAGGAACGTCGATGGGGGCGCTCTTGATCTCCTCGTGCGATCGGCTGGAGCGTCGCTCCCGGTGGGCGCGGCGTCCGGCGCGATTGTCCGCCTCCACCTCGGCGGCGCGCGCGGCACGCTCCTCCTCGTCGATCAGCGCCTGCCGGTCGGCGACCGGGATCTGATAATAATCGGGGTGAATTTCGCCGAAGGCGAGAAAGCCGTGACGGTTGCCGCCGTAATCGACGAAGGCGGCCTGCAGCGACGGCTCGACGCGCGTCACCTTGGCAAGATAGATATTGCCGCGAAGTTGCTTACGATTGGCAGACTCGAAGTCGAATTCCTCGACGCGGTTGCCACGCAGAACGACCACGCGGGTCTCTTCCGGATGGGTCGCATCGATCAGCATTTTGTTGGGCATGGACTAAACTCGTAATGGCACGCCGGCACGCGGCCGCCCAGAATTGCCTCGCGGGCGATATGGAACGGCGCGACCAGAAAGCGGCCTGATTGCGGTTGAATGGAAGAGCCATTGCGGCACGCGAAAGCATCCCATCGCGCGCGGCCGGGCTGGCGCGGAATGCGCAAGCACGGCGCATCGCGTCGCTCGGCGACGCGATGTGGCGAGGATGGAATTGGCTCTCGACGCGCGGTCGTAGCATGACCTTCGGCCCGTGACAGTGCGGCAGCGCCCGAGGCGCGGCCGTCGTTTCTCTCGGCTGACGGTTGTCGTCGCGCGCAACCCCGAACAAGCTGCAGGAGCTGCCACCGAACCTGCAGGAGGTACCCGCGAGGCACCAGCCGCAAGCGACACCAATCGTGCTCTACAAGGACATCGGCTTTGATCGCTCGCCGTCGCCACGCCGAATACGGGACGCACGGCTCGCTGCGGCCGCTCAAGTCTCCTCCCGATGGTCGTCGGGAGCGATCCTTGAATGGCTGCCGGATGTCCAAACGCGGCACAACCGGAACTTTCAACCATCAGCAAACCCTTCTTACGGCCGCACCGCCGCATTGGCAAGCAGCCTAAGGGTGCTACCGGCGCGTTTTCCCGGCACATGCGAAATGCCGCTGCGCCGCCCCCGTTTGCGAACCCAACCCAGGGCCCAAGTCACCCAACCCTCCCGGCAGAACGCCCCCCGAGAGAGGCCGTCCCCCCTGTCCAGCGGGCTCGGCGCCACGCCGTGGCCGACCGAATCGCCGCTGCCGCCATCCCTTAAGTGGTGGTTAACTACGCCCCGCTTAATGGGTTAAAGAGGGTGCCCGGAGGGCTCGCGATGTCTGTCCGCGCGGCAAGCTTCATTGTCTTCGTCGGGGCGGTCCTGCTCGGCCTTGCGTGCCGGGCCGGGGCGGCCGGCGTGCCCAGCGATGCGTTCAAGGATTTCCCGGTGGCAAGCGAGGTGCGACTGGGCGGCGACGAGACGCAAACCCGAATGGTGGTCGATTTCAACCAGAAGATCGACATGCGCGCCTTCACGCTCGCCGATCCCTATCGGGTGATCATCGACCTGCCACAGGTGATCTTCCGGTTCCCGGCCGCGACCGGAGAGAGCGGCCGCGGCCTGATCAAGGCGTTCCGTTACGGGCTGATGATGACGGGCGGCTCGCGCATCGTGATCGATCTCACGCGTCCGGCCCGGGTCGCGCAATCCTTCGTGCTCGATCCCACCAGCGACCAGCCGTCACGGCTGGTGCTCGATCTCGCCCCGGTCGATCGGGATGCATTCCTGCGGACCATGGCGCTCGAGAACCGGGCGCGCGAGCCGGCCGCCGTCGAGCCTCCCCCCAAGAACGATGCGCACGGCGATACCCGTCCCACCATCGTCCTCGATCCCGGCCACGGCGGCATCGACAACGGCACCAAGGCCGCGAGCGGGGAGATGGAAAAGACCATCGTCCTCGAATTCGGGCTGCTGTTGCGCGACAAGATAGAGAAGACCGGCAAATACCGCGTCCTCATGACCCGTTCCGACGACACCTTCGTGCCGCTCGCCGAGCGGGTCGCCTTTGCGCGCGCGCAGCAGGCTTCGCTGTTCATCTCGATCCATGCCGATGCGCTGCCGCGCGGCGAGGGGGACGCGCAAGGGGCCAGCGTCTATACGCTGTCGGAAACGGCATCGGATTCCGAAGCGGCGCGGCTGGCCGAGACCGAGAACCGGGCGGATGTGATCGCGGGCGTAGATCTCACCTCCGAGCCCAACGACGTGGCGGACATCCTGATCGATCTCGCCCAGCGCGAAACCAAGACGTTTTCCGTGCAGTTCGCGCGCGGGCTCATCGACTCCATGCGAACGGTGACGCGGATGCACAAGAATTCCCTCAAATCGGCGGGCTTTCGGGTGCTCAAGGCGCCCGATATCCCCTCCGTCCTGGTCGAGCTGGGCTATGTATCCAATCGGCAAGATATCAAGTCGCTGACGTCCGCCGATTGGCGCGAGCACACCGCCGATTCGATCGCCCAGGCCATCGATCGTTTCTTTACGACCAAGCTTGCCCGAAGCACGCGCGGAAACAGCCAGAATTGAGCCAGGGGGGCAAGAGAGGGCGAGAGGGGCCGAGCGGGCTTCAGGCGGCCTCAGTTTCAACATAAAACGGGGCGACGAAAGCCGGGTGCGTTCGGTGCGGCTGCGGGCGGCGAGTTAAGGAACCTGCCGGATTTGCGGTTGGCGCTCGCGGCTCGTGGCTACGGCTTGCGTTGCTTGGATTTGCGTAGTTTTGGATTTGCGTAGTTTTGGGTTTGCGGGTGATGGGGCGGCTCATGGGTTCGCGGCCATGGGGGCTTGGTGCCGGGTCGACCGGCACCGCATATGATCGCTCAATCTATCCGACTTGCCCTCAGACGTGGTATCGGACTTGGCGGGCACGCCATCGGGCCGGTTCGGCTTGAGCGCAGGCGGTGGGACACCAGCGATGAGATTGTTGCTGCGCTTCATGGGCTTCCTGTTCACGGCGGGAACGATCGTGTTTCTCGTCGCCGTCGCCGGGGTTGCCGGATTGCTGTGGCATTACTCCAAGGATCTGCCCGACTATTCCCAGTTGCAGAACTACGAGCCGGCGGTGATGACGCGCGTGCATGCCGCCGACGGATCGTTGCTCGCCGAGTATGCGCACGAGCGGCGCCTCTATATTCCGATCCAGGCGGTGCCCAAGCTCGTCACCAACGCCTTCGTGGCGACGGAAGACAAGAATTTCTACGAGCATAACGGCCTCGACTTTCAGGGCATCACGCGGGCCGGCCTGTTTTTCCTACAGAACTACGGCAGCGGACGCCGCCCGGAGGGCGCCTCCACGATCACCCAGCAGGTCGCCAAGAACTTCCTGCTCACCAACGAGACGACCTTCAGCCGCAAGATCAGGGAAGCGCTGCTGGCCTTGAAGATCGAGCGGACGTTCTCCAAGCAGAAGATTCTCGAGCTCTATCTCAACGAGATCTATCTGGGCATGGGTGCCTATGGGGTGGCGGCGGCCTCGCTGCTCTATTTCGACAAATCCGTGCACGAGCTGACCATAGCGGAAGCCGCCTATCTGGCTGCGCTGCCCAAGGGTCCCAACAATTACAATCCGTTCCGCCGTCACGATGAAGCGGTCACGCGCCGCAACTACGTCATCGATCGCATGGCCGAGGAGCACTACATCACGGCGCAGGAGGCCGAGCAGGCCAAGAAGGATCCCCTTAAGGTAACCACCCGGCCGACCGGGGCGCGCATCTTCGCGGCCGAATATTTCGCCGAGGAGGTGCGCCGCTATATCGCCGACAATTATACCGAGCAGAAGCTCTATGAGGGCGGGCTGTCGGTGCACACCACGCTCGATCCCAAGCTGCAGCTGGCGGCCCGCAAGGCCCTCACCGACGGCCTGGTGCGCTTCGACGAAACCACCGGGTATCACGGCGCCGTCAGCAAGCTCGATCTTACCGGCGAGTGGGGCGCGAAGCTCGCGGATGTGAGGGCTCTGGCCGACGTCGCACCCTGGCGGCTCGCGGTGGTGCTGGAGAGCGGCGATCAGGCCGCCCGCATCGGCTTGCAGCCGGGCCGTGATCCCGCCGGTCAGGTGCTCAAGGAGCGCGAGACCGGCACGGTCCCGCTCGAAGCCGTGAAATGGGCGAAGTCGGGCGCCATCAAGAACGTGACCAAGGTCAGCCAGGTGCTGGCGCCGGGCGACGTCGTCTATGTCGAGCCGCTGGCCGGCAAGGAGGGCCAGTTCCGCCTTCGCCAGGTGCCGGAGATCTCCGGCGCCATCATGGCGATGGATCCCTATACCGGGCGGGTGCTGGCGATGGTGGGTGGCTTCTCCTACGACCAGAGCCAATTCAATCGTGCCACCCAGGCGCTGCGCCAGCCGGGCTCATCGTTCAAGCCCATCGTCTATTCGGCCGCGCTCGACAACGGCTACACGCCCTCGAGCATCGTGCTCGACGCGCCGCTCGAGATCGACACCGGCAGCGGCATCTGGCGTCCGGAGAACTACGAGCAGAACTTCTACGGGCCCTCGACGTTGCGCTTCGGCATCGAGCATTCCCGCAACGTGATGACGGTTCGCTTGGCGCAGGATATCGGCATGCCGCTGATCGGCGAATATGCCAAGCGATTCGGGGTCTATGACAATCTGCCGCCCTATCTGTCCTATGCGCTCGGCGCCGGCGAGACCACGCTCATGCGGATGGTTGGCGCCTATGCGATGATCGACAACGGCGGCCGCAAGATCCAGCCGACCCTGATCGATCGCATCCAGGACCGCTACGGCCACACCATCTACAAGCACGACCAGCGCGAGTGCCGCGGCTGCGATGCGGCGAAATGGGCCAACCAGAACGAGCCGACCCTCATCGACAAGCGCGAGCGGGTGATCGATCCCATGACCGCCTATCAGATCACCTCCATCATGGAGGGGGTGCCGGTACGCGGAACCGCGGCAGGATCCGGCATCAAGGAGCTGGGCAAGCCGATCGCCGGCAAGACCGGCACCACCAACGACGAGAAGGACGTCTGGTTCATCGGCTTCTCCCCCGATCTCGTGGTCGGCGTGTTCATGGGCTACGACAAGCCGCGGCATATCTCGAATACCGCCACCGGCGGCGCGCTTGCCGCCCCCATCTTCCGCGATTTCATGAAGGTCGCGCTCGCCGACAAGCCGGCGATCCCGTTCCGTGTCCCCCCCGGCATCAAGCTCATCCGGGTCAATGTGAAGACCGGAATGCGCGCCAGCCCGGGCGACTTGCAGGTGATTCTCGAGGCATTCAAGCCCGGCACGGCGCCGCCCGACGGCTACTCGGTGGTCGGGGTCAGCGATGCGGACGGCCGGCCGCTCACGGTCTCGCCGGAAGCCGAGCGCGCAGTTCGCGCCGGCGGCGGGCTCTATTGATCTGGATACCGGTCGAATTGCCCTTGCCGGGTCGCCAAATCACGTCCACTCCCTATATAGGGGTGTGTTCGGGAGCGACTTGAATGCAGCCTCCGGCCGGTGATGGAATGAGCGCCGCCGGTAGACGCCAATGGAAAGCGAAAGCGGCCGTCGGCCGCTGATGGAAGATGTCATGCGCGCGGAAATCCAGAACATCGTCGACGAGATCAAGCAGTCGGTCGTGCTGCTGAGGAGGCATCTTTGACGTCGACAAGGCACGCACCCGGCTGGCCGAGCTCAATCGGGAGGCCGAGGATCCCAATCTCTGGAGCGACCAGCAGCGCGCCCAGCGCGTGATGCAGGAGCGCACCGCGCTCGAAAGCCAGCTCACCGCCATCGGCCGCATCGAGCAGGACCTCGACGATCAGACCACCATGATCGAGCTCGGCGAAGCCGAGAAGGACAAGAAGGTCGTTGCCGAGGCCGAAGAGGCGCTCAAGCGGCTCAAGACCGAAGTCGCCCGCCGCGAGCTCGAAGCGCTGCTCTCGGGCGAGGCCGATGCGAACGACAGCTATGTGGAGGTCCATGCCGGCGCCGGCGGCACCGAAAGCCAGGATTGGGCGAACATGCTGTTGCGCATGTATACGCGCTGGGCCGAGCAGCACGGCTTCAAGGTCGAGTATCTGGAAGAGACCGAAGGCGAGGAGGCCGGCATCAAGTCGGCGACCATCCAGGTCAAGGGCCGCAACGCCTATGGCTGGCTCAAGACCGAGAACGGCGTGCACCGGCTGGTGCGCATCTCGCCGTTCGATTCGAATGCCCGGCGGCATACGTCGTTTGCGAGCGTGAAGGCCTATCCGGTGATCGACGATCGCATCGTGGTCGACATCAAGGAATCGGATGTGCGCACCGATACGCTGCGCTCGAGCGGGGCCGGCGGCCAGCACGTCAACAAGACCGAATCGGCGATCCGCCTCACCCACATCCCGACCAACATCGTGGTCTATTGCCAGAACGACCGCTCGCAGCACCGCAATCGCGCGCAGGCCTGGCAGATGCTGCGCGCGCGGCTCTACGAGCTGGAACTGAAGAAGCGCGAGGAAGCAGCCGCCGTGGAGAACGCCGGTAAGACCGATATCGGCTTCGGCCACCAGATTCGCTCCTATGTGCTGCAGCCCTACCAGATGGTGAAGGACCTGCGCACCGGCGTGGCGACGTCCAACACCGGCGGCGTGCTCGACGGCGATCTCGATCCGTTCATGGAAGCCACGCTGGCGCAGAAGGCATTCGGCGGCGCCCCGGCCGAGGTCGAGGACGTGGAATAGGGCTGAGCGTTTACTCTGATGCACGCTGCACGCCGACTTGCGCTATCCGATCTTGCGCATCTCGAAGCGCGCCGTCGCGAGGCGTAGAGCCGGCCAGGCCGCGGCAAGCGCGATCAGGAGCCCTGACCCGAGTATCTGCCAGGCTGGCGGAACGCCGAAGATCAGGGTAAAATTGTTGCTCAGCGTTTCCGAGGGCGCATAGCCGCGGCGGGCCCAAATCCAGACGACCTCAAGCAACGCGGTGAAAAGGCAAGACCCGATGGCGAGCAGGGCCAGCGCCTTCGGATCGGTCCCGCGCCCGTATCGATCCAGCATCCGCCAGATCACGAGCCAGAAGAACATCCCAGCCAGCAGATATTGCATAGGGTTGGTCCCGCGCGACAGCAGCACATGCAGGAGCGCCAGGAACGAGATGACATAGACCGTGCCGTGCAGGCGCTGCCAGCTCCTTGCTCCCATGCGCAGGATCGCGGCGTCAAATGAAGTAGCGCCCAGGGCAACCAGGCCGATAGTCGACAGCGTCGCCACGATCAACGAAGGGCTGGCCGCCGTCTCCTTGGCGATCAGCGCGAAGTTCCAGGCCCGCAACGCAAAATAGACGACGATATGGGCGAACGTGTAGGCGAGCGCCGCGACGCCGATCATCCTGCGCACGTCGATGAGGCTCTTCCAGCCGAATATTTTCAGCGCCGGCGTGACCGCCAGGGCGGCGAGCAGAACCGCCGTCGCCCATACGCCCGACCAATAGGTCAATCCCCCAAGCCACATCGGATAGATTCCGTACTCGCCGCTCTCCAGCTGATAAGCGAGCCAGAGTGCCGGTGCGAGCACGAGCGCGAATCCGGCAGCCTTCAAAGCCGAGAATTGGCGCTGCCGGTCCTGCCAGGGCCAGATCAATTTCAAGGCGGTTGCTCCCGTGTGGGATCGGCGGCGGCATGCGCTTCTGCGGACATTATCGCAGGCGCGCCGTGCGATCCAGCGGGAGCGCAACAACACTCGATGGATCAACATGCCGGGCAAGGCCGCGCTCTAATCCGGCGCGCGCAGCCGGTAGCCGACCCCGGTTTCGGTCAGGACGTATTGCGGGCGTTCGGGGTCGGCCTCGATCTTTTGCCGCAGCTGGCGCACATAGACGCGCAGATATTGCGCGTCGGTCAGCTCGTCCCACAATTCGCCGAGCAGGAACTTGTGGGTCAGCACCTTCCCGGCATGCTGCACCAGCACGCGCAACAGCTCGTACTCCTTGGGCGAAAGCTTGACGTCCTTGTCGCCGACCTTGACGATGCGTCGCACCAGGTCGACCGAAAGATCGCCGACTCGGAAGATCGGGCGTTCGCCGTGCACCTGCAGCTGGTGGCGCAGCGCCGCGCGCAGCCGAGCGAGCAGCTCGTCCATGCCGAACGGCTTGGTGATGTAATCGTCGGCGCCGAGATCGAGCGCCTGCACCTTGCCGGCCTCGTCTCCGCGGCTGGACAGGACCACGATCGGCACGCTTTCGTCGCGCGCGCGGATCATGCGCAGCAATTCGTGACCCAAAATATCGGGAAGCCCGAGATCAAGGATGATCAAATCCGGCTTTTTCGACAAGAGGTCGAGCGACGCCTTGCCGTTCGACGCCTCCAGGACCTCGTAGCCTTGCGTCGCCAACCCCATCCGCAAGAGCTTGCGGATCGGCGGCTCGTCGTCGACCACGAGAATCTTGAGAGGTCCGGCGCTCATGCTGCCGACTTCTCGGTCGATGCCGGCACCGGCAGGCGGATCGTGAACACGGCGCCGCTGCGGTCGGCGCGGTTCGCGGCCGTGATGGTTCCGTGCATGGCTTCGACGAAGCCGCGCGAGATCGCAAGCCCAAGCCCGGTCCCGGCCCGCACGTGATCGCTCTTTTGGGCGCGATGGAACTTGTCGAATATGCGCTCGAGATCGGCGGCGGGAATGCCTTCGCCCTCGTCCAGGATCTGCAGCCAGACCGTCTCGCTCTCGCGCCAGCTCACGATGCGGATGGTGGTGCCCTCGGGGGAGTATTTCGCCGCGTTGTCCAGCAAGTTGAAGAGGACCTGCTCGAACAGGACCGCGTCGAGGTCGAGCATCGGCAGCCCGGCCGGGAGCGCCAGCTCGACGCGATGACGCGCCAGGATCTTGCCGGCGCGCCGCAGCGCGCTGCCCACGATCTCGCCGACGTCGTGGAGCGCGGTGTTGGGAGCAATCGCGCCGGATTCGAGCTTGGTCATATCGAGCAGATTAGCGATGAAGCGGTTGAGCCGTTCCAATTCGTCGATGACGGTGCCGAGCAGATCGGCCTTTTGGGCGTCGGTCAGGGCATGGGAGAGATCGCGCAGGGTGCCGGCGGCGCCCAATACCGAGGCCAGCGGCGTCTTGAGATCGTGCGAGATCGAGGTGAGGAGCGCGGAGCGCAGGCGATCGGTGTCGGCGGTGCGCCGCGCCCGCTCCAGGTCCTCGACCAGGTGGACGCGCTCGATGGCGAGCGCGCCCTGGTCTATCAGGGCGTCGAGCAGGCGGCGCTGGTCGGGAGTGAGGATCGGTCCCGGCTTGTCGCTGTCGATGCCGACGATGCCGATGCTGCCGCGGCCGGTGCGCATCGGCAGGAATAGGCGCTTGGCGCCGGGCAGCGTATCGGAGCCGCGGCCGGCGGAGCGGTTGTTCTCCCAGACCCAGTTGGCGGCGGCGAAATCGGCATCGCCGAGCGTATCCTCGGGCGGATAGCCGGCCTTGACCGTAATGGTGCCGCTCTCCGGCAGCAGCAACACGACGCGGACGTTCAGCATCAGCGCGGTCTGGTAGGCGGTGGCCCAGAGCACGTCGTCGAGCGTTCCGGCGCCGGCAAGCTTGCGGCTGAAGGCATAGAGCGACTCGAGCGTGCGCACGCGGCCCTGCGCGGTCACCGTCTGCATGCGGCCGCGGGCGGCGACATGCGAAACGACGACGGCCACGATCGTAAACAGCACGAAGGCCGCGACATTGACCGGATCGGTGATGGTGAACGTGTAGATCGGGGGCAGGAAGAAGAAATTGTAGCAAAGCGATGCCGCGACGCTGGCCAACAGCGACGGCAGCAGGCCGTAGCGGACCGCGATGACGACGATCGCGGTGAGGAAGACGAGATCGACGGTCTCGATGCCGCCGAACAGATGCTGGATCGCCTCGCCGATGCCGAGCGCGACCGCAACCGACAAGAGCGCGGCCAGATAGGGCAGGGGATCGAAGACGGCAGCGTGCTCCGCCGTGCGTATGGTCTTTTTCGGGAGCGGTTCGCCGGTGAGCTGATCGCCGGCGATCACGTGCACGCTGATATTGCCGCTCTTGCGCACCATGTCATGCACGACCGAGCCGTGCAGGATCTCGAACCAGCGCGTGCGGCTCGACTTTCCCATCACGATCTGGGTGACGTTGTTGGCATGGGCGAAGCCGAGCACGTCGTCGGCGATATGGCGCGCGCTCGACGGGATGGTGATGCCTTCGCCGCCGAGCCGCTCGGCGAGCCGCAGCGTGTCGGCGATCCGGTCGCGCTGCTCCTCGCTCAATTGCTGGCTGCGCGCAGTCTCGATTGCGAGCGCGGTGAAGGGCGCGTGCAACCGGTCCGCCAGCCGTTTGGCGTAGCGCACGAGGCCGGCCGCGCGCGGGTCCTCGCTGACGCAGACCAGGATGCGCTCGCCGGCCGCCCAAGGTCCCGAGATCGCGTGCGCCTGCATCTCCGTGAGCAACTGCTCGTCGACCCGGTCGGCGGTGCGGCGCAGCGCCAGCTCGCGCAACGCCGTCAGCTTGGCGGGAGAGAAGAAATGCTGGAGCGCGCGTTCGGCCTGCTTGGGAACGTAGACCTTGCCCTCCTTGAGGCGCTGGATCAGATCGGCCGGGGTGAGATCGACCAGCTCGACCGCATCGGCGCGATCGAAGACGGAGTCCGGCACGGTCTCGCGCACGCGCACATGGGTGATCTGCGCGACCACGTCATTCAGGCTTTCGATGTGCTGGATATTGACCGTGGTGTAGACGTGGATGCCGCGGCTCAACAGCTCCTCGACGTCGAGATAGCGCTTGGGGTGGCGGCTGCCCGGCGCGTTGGTATGGGCGAGCTCGTCGACCAGAACGATCTGCGGGCGGCGGGCGATGATGGCATCGAGGTCCATCTCCTCGAGCCACTGGCCACGGTATTCGAGGCGCAGGCGGGGAATGACCTCCAGGCCCTCCAGCAGCGATTCGGTCTCGCGGCGGCCGTGGGTCTCGACCACGCCGACGACGACATCGTAGCCGTCTTTTTTCCGGGCGCGGGCCTGCTGCAGCATCTCGTAGGTCTTGCCGACGCCGGGCGCGGCACCCACGAAGATCCTGAGCTTGCCGGCGCGGCTTTCCTCCCGCCGGGCCGCTTCGAGCAGCGCTTCCGGCGATGGTCGCTGGTCAGCATCGCGCCGCTGTTCTGACATCAGAGCTGGTGCGTCCCGCCGGCCGGTCGGGCCGGAAGCGATTTAAGGCATCAGCATAGACCGATTCCGGTCCCGCTCTAGTGGGCCGCCGCGCCATCGAGCGCCAGATTCAAGGCGAGCACGTTGACGCGAGGCTCGCCCAGCAAGCCCAGGAAGCGGCCTTCCGTCTGCTGCTGGACCAGCGCCCGCACGCTGTCTTCCGGCATGTTGCGGGCCTTGGCGACGCGCGGGACCTGGAACAGCGCGGCTTCCGGCGAGATGTCGGGATCGAGCCCGCTGCCCGACGTCGTCACCAGGTCGACCGGGACCGGCATCGAGGGATTCTCGGCCTTGAGCTTGTCAACGTCGGCCTGCAGCCGATCGGCCAGCATTTTGCTGGTCGGGCCGAGATTTCGATCCGCCCGAATTGGCCGCGTTGTAGGGCGCGTCCACGTTCTTGGTCGGGTCGTTCGGGTCGGGCGTGTTGGTGGCGGAGGGCCGGCCGTGGAAATATTTGTCGTCGGTGAACACTTGGCCGATCAGCTCCGAGCCGACCACGGTGCCGTCGCGCTCGATCAGGCTGCCCTGCGCCTGGTGCGGGAACAGCACTTGCGCGATGCCGGTGATCGCCAGCGGATAGGCGAGGCCGGTGATGAGCGTGAGCGCGACCAGGATCACGATGGCGGGGCGGATTTCCTTCAACATGGTCTTTCTCCTCAGACGAGGTGCAAGGCGAGGACGGCGAGGTCGATGGCCTTGATGCCGACAAACGGAACGATGACGCCGCCAATGCCGTAAATCAGCAGGTTGCGCCGCAACAGCGGACCGGCGCCGATCGGCCGATAGCGGACGCCCTTCAGCGAAAGCGGAATGAGCGCAATGATGATCAGCGCGTTGAAGATGATGGCCGACAAGATCGCGCTTTCCGGGTGATCCTTGGTTCCAAGGTCCATGATGTTGAGCGCCTGCAATTGCGGGTAGAAGGTCAGAAACATCGCCGGGACAATGGCGAAGTACTTGGCAACGTCATTGGCGATCGAGAAGGTGGTCAAGGCGCCGCGCGTCATCAAGAGCTGCTTGCCGATCTCCACGATCTCGATCAGCTTGGTCGGATTGGAATCGAGGTCGACCATGTTGCCGGCCTCGCGGGCGGCCTGCGTGCCGGTGTTCATGGCGACGCCGACATCGGCCTGCGCGAGCGCGGGCGCGTCGTTGGTGCCGTCGCCGCACATGGCGACAAGCTTGCCTTTGGCCTGCTCGTCGCGAATGAGCCGCAGCTTGTCCTCCGGCGTGGCCTGGGCGAGGAAGTCGTCGACGCCGGCTTCCGCCGCGATCGCCGCCGCCGTCATCGGATTGTCGCCGGTGATCATGACGGTGCGGATGCCCATGCGGCGAAGCTCGGCAAAGCGCTCGCGAATGCCGCCCTTGACGATGTCCTTGAGGTGGATGACGCCGAGCAGCTTGCCGTCCTTGGCGACCGCGAGCGGGGTGCCGCCCGATTTCGCGATGACGTCCGAGATCGCGTTGACTTCGCGGATGACCTCGGTGCTCACGGCGGGCTGCAACGCGCGCACCGTGGCGCCCACCGTCACCGTCGGGGTATTCAGGAACGCCAGGATGGCGTCGACCGCGCCCTTGCGCACCCAGGAGCCGCCGACCTCGACGCCGCTCATGCGGGTCTGCGCCGAGAACGGAATGAAATTGGCTTTCACCTCGGCGAGGTCGCGGCCGCGCAGGCCATACTTCTCCTTGGCGAGCACCACGATGGAACGTCCCTCGGGCGTCTCGTCGGCAAGCGAAGCGAGCTGCGCCGCGTCGGCCAATTCCTGCTCGGTCACGCCGCGCAGCGGCTTGAACTCGGTCGCCTGCCGGTTGCCGAGCGTGATGGTGCCGGTCTTGTCGAGCAGCAGCGTATCGACGTCGCCGGCGGCTTCGACCGAACGGCCCGACATCGCCAATACGTTGAAGCGCACGAGCCGATCCATGCCGGCTATGCCGATGGAGGACAACAGCGCGCCGATCGTGGTCGGAATCAAGGTCACGAACAGCGCCACCAGGATCACCACCGACACCGCGCCGCCCGCATAGGTCGCGTAGCTCGGAATGGTCGCCGTGGCGAACACGAAGACGATGGTGAGGCCGATCAGCAGGATGTTGAGCGCGATCTCGTTCGGGGTCTTCTGGCGCTCGGCGCCCTCGACCAGCTTGATCATGCGGTCGATGAAGGTTGTGCCTTGCGCCGCGGTGATGCGCACGCGGATCCAATCGGAGATGACCTGCGTGCCGCCGGTGACCGCCGAGCGGTCGCCGCCGGATTCGCGGATGACCGGCGCCGATTCGCCCGTGATGGCGGCCTCGTTGACCGAGGCGATGCCTTCGATCACCTCGCCGTCGGAGGGGATCATGTCGCCGGCCTCGACCAGCACGACATCGCCGACCTTGAGGCTGATGCCGGGGACCATGCGGTAGCTCTTCTGGTCGGTTCCGGTCAGGAGCTTGGCTTGCGTCTCGGTCCGCGTCCGCCGCAAGGTCTCGGCCTGCGCCTTGCCGCGCCCCTCGGCGACCGCTTCGGCGAAATTGGCGAACAGCACCGTGAACCACAGCCAGACGATGATCTGGACCTCGAACAGGATGTGCGCGCCCCCGGTCACCAGGTCGCGGATCAGGATGACCGTGACCAGCGCGGTCACGACCTCGAGCACGAACATGACCGGGTTCTTGACCAGCGTTCGCGGATCGAGCTTCACGAAGGAGGCGCCGATTGCCGGCCAGACGATCTTGGGATCGAACATGGCCGACACCGGCATTCCTTTGCGGGTATGTGAGGTTTCCATGGCTTTAACTCCGAAGAATTCCGATCAGAACAGGGTGTTCGCGCGCATCGCCAATTGCTCGACGATGGGCCCGAGCGCGAGCGCCGGGAAGAAGGTGAGGCCGCCAACGATCACGACCACGCCGGTGACCAAGCCGACGAACAGGCCGCCGGTGGTCGGGAACGTTCCGGCCGAGGCCGGCACGGTCTTCTTGGCGGCGAGCGAGCCGGCGATCGCCATGGCGGGAATGATCATCCAGAAGCGGCCGACGAACATCGCAACCGCACCGCTGAGATTGTAGAACGGGGTGTTGCCCGAGAGCCCGGCGAAGGCCGAACCGTTGTTGCCGGTCTGCGACACGTAGGCATAGAGAATCTCGGTGAAGCCGTGCGGCCCGGCATTGTTGGTGGCGGCGACCGCCGAGGGAACGACGGTCGCGACCGCGGTCCAGCCCAGATACATCAGCGGCAGGACCAGGATGGCGAGCATCGCCATCTTGACCTCCTTGGCCTCGATCTTCTTGCCGACATATTCGGGCGTGCGCCCGACCATCAGGCCGGCGACGAAGATCGCGATGATCACGTAGAGCAGCATGCCGTAGAGGCCGGCGCCGACGCCGCCGATGATGATCTCGCCGAGCTGGATGTTGATCAGCGGGATCATGCCGCCGATGGCGGTGAACGAGTCGTGCATGGCGTTGACGGCGCCGCAGGACGCCGCCGTGGTGATGACGGCGAACAGCGCCGAACCGATGATGCCGAAGCGGACCTCCTTGCCCTCCATGTTGCCGCCAGTGAGGCCCAGCATGTCCATCATCGAGGTGCCATGGGCCTCGGCCGCGTAGCAAACGGTGACGCCGGAGACGAACAGCACGCCCATCACGGCAAAGATCGCCCAGCCTTGGCGCTGGTTGCCGACCATGCGGCCGAACACGTTGGTCAGCGCCGCGCCGATGGCGAAGATCGAGATCATCTGCACGTAATTCGAGAGTGCGGTCGGGTTCTCGAACGGATGCGCCGCATTGGCGTTGAAGAAGCCGCCGCCGTTGGTGCCCAGCATCTTGATCGCGATTTGCGAGGCGACCGGGCCGACCGCGATGGTCTGCTTGGCGCCCTCGAGCGTCATGGCGTCGACATAGGGGCCGAGCGTCTGCGGGATGCCGGTCCAGACCAGGAACAGCGCGTAGGGAATGCAGAGCGGCAACAGGATGTAGAACGTGCAGCGGGTGATATCGACCCAGAAGTTGCCGATGGTGCGGACGGAAGCGCGCGCAAAACCGCGGATCAGCGCCACCGCCAGCACGATGCCGGTCGCCGCCGAGAGGAAGTTCTGATGGGTGAGGCCGAGCATCTGCACCAGATAGGACAGAGTGCTCTCGCCGCCGTAATTCTGCCAGTTGGTGTTGGTGATGAAGCTTACCGCGGTATTGAATGAGAGATCCTCCGCGACCGCGGACTGTCCGGCCGGATTGAACAGGCCCTGCAGCGGAAGCAGCGCCTGCGCGCGCATCAGGAGATAGAGGATCAGAAACCCGCCGGCGTGAAAGAACAGCATGCCGACGACGTACATCACCCAGGTCTGCTCACGGCGCTCATCGATGCCGCTGACCCGATAGAGCACCGTCTCGACCGGGCGCAAGACCGGCGACAGGAAGGTGCGCTCGCCGTTGAAGACGCGCGTCATATAGGCGCCGAGCACCGGCACGATCGCCACGATGATTGCGCAATAAAGCAGAATTTGAATCCAGCCGATGACGGTCATGGTCGTACGAGCCTTTTGCTAGAACTGCTCGGGCCGAAGCAGGGCATAGACGAGGTAGAACATCAGCCCCGCGGTCACGAGGCCGGCGAGCGAATAATCGAAGATCATGGCACGTGCCCCTTACAGTCGGTCGCAGGCGATGGTGTAGCCCACCGACAGGGCAAAAAAGGCGAGGCCGAGGGCCAACATGATGATGTCCATCATTTGCATGCTCCTAGCGGTAGGCGGAAAGGGTGTTCCATCATTCATACCGGTGCGTGATGCGCCGATTTGATTTGCCTCTACAGCGCAAACGCTGTTTCGGCTTGTTCGTGCGCAAGGGATTTGTCACTTGGCGAATATTTTTTCGAGAGGGGAGCGCGGGCGTATTTATAGGAATTCTCATATAGACCGGACGACAGCGGGCTCGCCGCGGAGCAACCTGCGCGCCTCGTAACTCTTTGAAATGTATCGCGTGTGGCGGCCTGCGGCGTTGCGGCTGCCGGTATCGGAAAGCCACTCCCACGGCGGGGGACCTGTCGCAGCTTTTATGGGTGAACAGCCAATGTGTTGCGTCTGCTCGGACGCCGTCCTGGTTCCGGGCAACGCGCGCGGTCGAGCAGGTCGCCGACCATCAAGGGTGCGCAAAGTCCCCCGATAGGGGTCGCCTCAGTTGACCGACCGCCTCTCCCTCACGCGGCCAAGCATTTCAACGGGCTGGGGGAGAAGCGGTCGGCTCGCGCAATCGCCTTGGGCTCTGTCCTATCGTTGAACGGAGACTTGGCCTTGTTTCGCACGCCACTTCGGGCCAGGGCCGCGCATGTAGTGCTCCTCGGGCCGATATTTGTCGTCCTGATCGGTCATTGCGGCCTGCCAAGCATGAGCCGCAGCCGTACGCGTCCGCACGACCAGGAAGGCAAGAACACGCGTCAATTTCGATACGGGTCGATCCATGGTGAGCCTCCAGCCGCAATCTAGCGACCAAGAAATAGGAATTCGAGGTGGAGCTACATTTGTTGTTATAGGAAAAGCATAAAGCGGCGATGTCGGGTTGCGGGCGCACCTGCAAGCCGCAAGATCAATCGCGTTTTGCGGTCATGGCAAAAATAAGGATGGCCGCGCTGGCGGCCACGTTGAGCGATTGGATCGAGCCCGACCCGGGAATGGTCACGATCTCATCGCACGCCTTGACGGTGGCGGGCCGCAGGCCCGCTTCCTCGTTACCCAGCACCAGGGCGAATGGACGTTCCGATCGACGCAGCGTTTCGATCGGGCGGCCGCCTTGTGCGGCGGCGCCGACCACCAGATGGCTATGGCGCAGCTGCCTGAGGGCAGCAACGAAGGGCGCCGCGCGATAGAGCTCGATATGTTCCAGGCCGCCCTCAGCTATTCGGTAGCTCGCATCCGACGGCACAGCCTGTGCCGGGTGGTCGGACAGCACAATCCTGGGCGCACCGAAAAATGCCGCCGTCCGCGCAAGTGCGCCGAAGTTATGGGGATTGCCGACACCGTCGAGCAGCAGCAGAAGCCGACCATCGCGGGACCAGCTTGTGGCTCCGTCGGGATTGAAGGGGATCATCGGACGCGGCTGTGCCAATGCGACGATGCCGCCATGCAAGATCGTGCCGGCGACGCGTGCGAGCTCCTCCGCGCCGACGAGGCGATAGGGTTTGCGGGCCCGCCCTAGAACCGTGCAGAAGGCGCCGGCCAGAGGCTCGGCGTCCTGATCGAAGAAGAGCTTCTCCACCCGACCCGGAGCGGTGGCGAACAGTGCCGCCACCGCCGGCAATCCGGTGATGCGAAGGAGCTTCTTGGCGTCCGACCGGGCCAGGCGCACATCAGCGGCGTTCTTCATGGAGCCTCACCTCGCTCTCTGCACGGCATGCGCGTTGTGCTCACAGCTTGAGCCAGGTCAGCTCGTGCTTGTTGTGGTGAAGGTGCAACAGCCGCGATCCAGGGATCGCAGCGAACTGCCGCAGCGTTTCGAGGTCGGTCGCGCCCTGAAACTTGATCGTGCAGACGAAGCGGCGGACGGTCCCGGCCGCGAGCCATTTCTGCACCAGTGCGAGCAGCCGTTTAGGATAGCAGACAACGTCGCAGAACAGCCAATCGATCGACCCCACCGTGCGCGGGTCGAGCGCGAAGGCGCTGCCGCGCCGATACTCGATGCCGGCAAGTCCCGCGACGCGCTGGTCCAGGGCGGCCTTGTCGACGCTGAGCACCCGCGCGCCGAGCTGCTGCAAGACCCAGGTCCAGCCGCCTGGGCTCGCACCAAGATCGATGCAAAGCTCGCCCGGCTTGGGCCGCTCGTCCAGGATCGTGAACAGCTCCCAGAGCTTGAGATAGGCGCGGCTGGGCGGCGCCGCATGGTCTTCGACAAATTGCACCTCGCCGTTGGCGAACGGGCTCGAGCAATGCGGCGACGCGAGGATCGTGTCCGGGTCGAGCAACGTCCAGGAGCCCAGCGGCGCCTTGGGCGCAGCCGTGCCGAACACGATCGGCCGCGCCGAAATCTTCGGCAGCTGCTCCGCTATCAGTGCGGCGCGACGATGAAACGCGAATGAGTAAAGCATCCAGTTGCGCTGGATGGCGCGAAGCTTCTTCGCTGCGTCTCCGATCGATGCGATTGGCACTCGGATCGGATCGCACCAGACATTGGCGACCCAGGCGACGGGCTTGGCCGGCCCCCGTGCCAAAGCCAGGCGGCCATGGATGTCGCTGACGGCATCCCCCAGCTCTTCCCGCAGCTCGGCCAGGAAGTCTTCCGGGGCGAGATATCCGATGCACCCCTTCGGCAAAGAAGCTCCGACCAACGCATTCCCCGCTTCGCGCTGCCGGACGCTACGCTCAACGGCAGAACGAACGTATCCTAAATTCGCAGCAACACCATCGTCAAACACGGTGGGAGAAAGGCGTGATCGACCGCGAGCTCGCGCCCTGCCGGTTGTCATTGCGGCGGATGGCTTCGTCGCCGTCGAGCCATGCCCGCCGATTTGCTTGATCTGTCCTGACGCACGTTGAGTACACACTTGCCCCGACCTTGAGCCGTGTGAAGTCGGATCAGTACCAAAACAGCCTGCGCCACCACGGAAGCGTCGTATCGAACCCGATTCGGCCGGTTGTCGACCGCATGATTTCACTGAATTCCTCGGCTGGGAGGCCTGCATTGGGCTGGAACACCACATGGCGGCAGTCCGAGCGAAAAGGCAGCAGGGTTTCGGGCTCGATCTCGTAGCTGACCTTGTGGTAGGCCCCAAGATCCTTGAGGACGATTTCGAGGTTGATGTGAAAATTGCCGGTCAATTTATACGCACCAAGGATATCGAGCGCGCAGTCGTGGGCCCGCGCCGCCGACAGATTGAGCGTGCGCGACCGCGAAGACGATTGCAGGGAGGAGAATCCGGTCCTGGCCGCGATGTCGAGCGCCTGCGGCGGCCGGGGATGGCGAGCCGGAGCCTCCGACACGAGCAACTCGGCGGGCGGAGCTTGGAGGATCGGGGCGGTCATCGAAGGCGCTCCCTGGCCTGTGGGCTGTCTTGCGACCCGGTGCGGGTCGTTCGATCCGCCCAACCGATATGCGCGTGCGTGCATTTAAATTCGAGATGGAAGCGCAGCCCTTGTTATAAGTGCGGTATAAGGACCGCGGCGACGCGGTCGGCATCTGCCCATGACGGTTAGCGCTAACGCCATGGTCAAACAGGGGGGAGCCGTGGCCGACATTGGAATGCTGGCACTGATCTTGGCAGCCTTTGAACTCGCCGCCGCCTATGCCCGCCTGTGCGGCGGGCTCCTGCCTCCCGCAGATGTCCCCCGCGAGATCGATCAATGACCATCCGCGGCTTCCGGATCTTCTTGCAATTTGGATAGAGGCACGGTTGGTCGGTCTGTAGTTTCCAGTTTTGTGCTCAGATCGGAGAGACGGCGTGGTGACCGACAGATTGCTTCCGCTGCTGCGCACCGCCACGTATGCGCTACGCGGCGGGTTTCTGGTACGGCCCCTGCTGATCTCCATCGCGCTCGGCCTGCTTGGCGCCATGCTTTCGTCGTTCGAAGAGAGCGTCCCTGCGCTGAGCACCTGGGTTCCCGTCTTCTTGTTTCCCTCGCGCGCCGATCCTCAAGTCGCCCAGATCGTGCTGAGCGCGATCGCCGGCTCGATCATGACGGTGGTGTCGATTGTCTTCGCCATCCTGCTCATGACGCTGACGCTCGCCTCGATGCAGTTCTCCCCCCGCATCCTGGTGAGCTTCATCAAGGATCGCGTAACCCAGTGGACGCTGGGCATCTTCCTCGGCACTTTCGCCTATTGCGTGGCCGCGTTGCCGGCGGCGCGCTTCCTTCCGCAACCCTTCGCGCCGGTCGCCACCGTCACCGGCGCCATGCTGCTGGCGCTGACCTGCGTCGGCTGGTTGATCTTCTTCATTCAGCACATCTCGCAGGCGATCAGCGTCAACCATATCGTCGATCGGATCGCCAGCGAGACCGAGGACGTGATTGACGACATCATGCCGGACCCGCAGCGCTACATCTATGAGCGGGCGGACGTGCCGTTCGACGGCAGCGAGCGCGAGGTTTCGGTCCGCAGCGCGGTCTCCGGCTATATCCGCTACGTCGACACCGGTCGCCTGCTTGAGCTCGCGAAGGCGTTCAAGGTGCGGGTGCGCATGCTCCGCCGGGTGGGACATTTCGTGCCCGCGGATGTCGCGCTGTTCGACGTTGCGCCGGAGGAACGGCTCGATCCCGAGCGAGCGTCCGAGCTGCGTTCGGCGTTCGATATCGGGCCGACGCGCACGCTGCAGCAGGACGTCGAGTTCGGCGTGATCCAGATCGTCGACATCGCGCTCAAGGCCATCTCGCCCGCAGTCAACGATCCGAGCACCGCGATCACCTGCATCGACCAGCTCGGGCGGATCCTGATCCGGTTCGTCAGCCGCAAGCCTGCGGTCTCATTGCTTTGCGATCCGCCGCATATCGTCCGGGTCATCGTTCCTTGGATCGAGTTCGAGGGCTTCCTCGATACGGCGTTCGAGCAAATCCGCCATTACGCGCGCTCGGATATAGCAGTCAGCCTACGGCTCCTGCGCGCCCTCGACGACATTGCGTCAACCTGCCACGATGCTGGCATGATCGAGCCGCTGGTCGCGCGCGGCCGGCGCATCGTTGCCGGCTACGCGGATGGAGCGAGCCCGGACCAGATCGAGAAGCTCCGGCAACGGCTCGGCGCGTTGGAAGCCCGGATGGATCCCGCCAGATCCGTCCATGCTTTGGTTTCGCCCCAAATGGGTCCGCAGACCGTCCCGCCGGCTTGACCGTTATGAGAGAGGGGACCGCAGAGGATCCCAGAACGCGACGATAGCGCCGCCGACGACAATAAGGCAGCCGCCGAGCAGAACCGGAAGGCTGGGCAGAGTCCGAAAGGCGATGAAATTGATCGCCTGCCACACGATGAAGAGTGTTGCGACGTAGATCCCGACCACCCGGCCGAACTCGAGCGGAGCGAGGTTGAGCATCAAGCCGTACCCGAAAAGCAGCGCCGCTCCAGCCAGAAAGATCAGCGTACGCAGCGCCGTTGCCTGTTGTTGGAGGCCCATGCGAACGATTGCGTCGCCCCCGGCTTCCAGCGCGGAAGCCGCAATGAGGAAACCAATAATTCCAAGTTTTGTCATGAACCCCTGCCGGCGCTTTCACTCAGTCTTCAGGCGACGACTACCAGAACGCAGGGGATGACGAAGAACCAAAGGGTGGGCAACCTTGACCGTGAAGCGTCGGGTGGCGGGTCGAGGATCGGTTACGGCTCCCAGGTCTACGGCTTCCAAGTCCGCGGCAACAGCCACCCCATCATCACCCGATGCGGGTCGCGGCGGCTGCGTGGCAGCTCGTGCCGTTGTAGGGCCTTAGCGGCAAAGCCGGCGGCCTGCTCCTCGGTCTGTCGCTTGTCGTGCGGCAGCGCCATCCATTCCCGAATGACCGCCCGCCGGATTGCCTGTCTGTTCATCCTGGTTCTCGTTCGTCGCGACGACGCGGCGTCAGTGGTTCAATCGCGGGACCCAAATCCACACGTCCAGCGCCAGGCCTGCGGACACGATCGCAAATGGGCCGGCGATCGTGCATGCGATCCCGAAGGCCTCCTTGGCCGACCGGGCCGCAATACGAACTCCGAAAGTGATGGTCGCGCGGACGTTCCATTTCAGCGCACGAGCGTCCCATCTGCGCCGGGGAGCCTGTCCATAGAACAGGAGTGACACTATTGCCTCCACGAATTTGACAAGCGAACGTCATTGAGCGCTGAAATCTGAATCGCTCAACTCGCCATAGATGCTCAGTACGCCATAAAAAATCGAGACTGGTTCAAACGTCGCGAAATAGGATACTTATAGGGAAATGTGCCGGCGGCAACTTTGCGCGCTACGGAAAGCTGCTCCTGCCGCAACGAATTGTTTTGGTTGAGTTAATGAATTGTCTTTTGGTTGAATTTATGAATCCGCGCGCCCGGTCTTATGAAATCCCTATATCATTGTCCCGCCATCCATCTCGCATCTTTATGGCCGTTTCGCCATGTTTGCGGAGGGGCCTCCTTTGAGGCCGCGCGATGCGATGAGATGGTGTCATGCTCTCTTGGGCGAATCAGCGCTGCGGCTTGCATGACCTGCAGGATCAGCTCGGACGTTCGCAAGTCGTCACGCCCGACCTGGCGGCAAGGGTTGTGGCCGACGCCTGCACCCGCATCGCCGCGCCACGCTGGGCGACGAAGGCCGCAAAGATCGATCGGTTGATCGAAGCGGAGGCATGGACCGAGCTGGCGCTCGCGTTGATCGAGCTTGAATTGCCGCAATGGAAGCTACGCCGGCTCGTTTACGAGGAAGGCGCCTGGCGCTGTTCCCTCGGCAAGCAGTGGAACCTCCCGCTTTGGCTCAGCGATAGTGCCGAAGCGCGCCATGAGTCATTGCCGCTCGCGATCCTGAGCGCCTTGATCGAGGCGCTGCAAAGCGGTGAGCCGGCATCGGTGCGGGCAGCCAGCTCGGTCCCGCAATGCCGGGGCGAATCGATCTCTTCCGCCGAGATCGTATGTTGCGACAACTTTGCATGAGCCGATCGGCTCACTCGGCATGGTGACCGGCCAAATGCCTCGAGGTCGTGCCACGTCTGCCAGCCCAGCCAAGAGCATGCGCCGTCACCGGGCAAGGTCCGCGGAAGACGAGTCGCCGGTCATCGTGGCGTTGATCGCGATCCTGGCGGTCATTGTGTTCAGCTGCCTGGGGATGATGGCGCCGGTCTTGTGGGGCGCCTTCGTGAGCGGCTCTGGGCAGCGCTTGAGCGAGCAGAGCTGCAGCCAGGAAACGAGATGTCCGGACGATGCCCGCTTTCAAGCGTTCCCGGCACCGCCGAAAGCGCAATTCGATCCGCTTATGCCGCACTTATGAGATCGGGTCCGGTCCCGTCTCGAATTCATATGCGTTCGTGGGCACATTGCAGGCATCGGGCCTCTTGAAGGAGAGCCTCAAATGCTCACACTCATCAACACCATCGCTGTTGCAACCGTGCGGACATTGGCAGGAGCCGGGTCGCTCTTGTCCAACCTGCAGCGCAGCGTTGCACAAGCGCGTGCGGACCGGGCGCGGGTCGAAGCCGAGCTGTTTCACGGCCGCTATCACCTTTCATCGAAGAACGACGATGATCTTCCGCTGGTGCGTTGACACACGTTCCGCATCAAACAGCCAAACGCAAGGAGAAAGTGCCATGAACAAAGTCGAACCTCCCTCGCCGCAGACCTCACATCATTTACCCCTGTTCCGCATCGGCAAGGACAGCCACGGCCATTGGGTCGTGCAGGATCAAGCGGGGTTGCGCGGCGGGCTTTTCATCGACCGCGCCGAAGCCCTCAAGTTCGCAATGTTCGAGAATGGCAACCGGCCGCAGGCCGTCATCATGGTCCCGGGAATCCTCGAGCTGGATCTCAATGACAGGCCGCCCGCCAAGCACCTAAGGGCCGCGCCCCCAATTCGTCTGCAACACCTGACCTAACCCGCTCCGCCCACAACAGCAGCAAATACTCATTGCTTGTCGGCAGCCATGTGAGGTGTCGCGATGATGACCGGAAAACACGTATCGAAACTGTCGGGCTACGCGCCGGCGCTGCCCACGCCGTTCGATCAGAACGGAAATATCGACAGTGCCGCCTTGGAGGCCTTTTGCGACCGGCAGGTCCAGGAAGGCGCCACCGCATTGGTTGTTTGCGGCACCACCGGCGAAGCGCCGACCCTGACTCGGGCGGAGCACTACGCGATCGTCTGCATTGCGGTCGGCGTGGCGCAGGGTCGCGTGCCGGTCATCGCCGGCGCCGGCTCGAACTCGACCCGCCAGGCAATCGAGCTGGCCAGGGATGCCGAGGCCGCCGGTGCCGATGCAGTGCTGTCGGTCGTGCCATATTACAACAAGCCCATGCAGGAGGGAATGTACGCGCATTTCCGCGCGGTCGCCGATGCGGTGGGCCTGCCGGTCATTCTTTACGACGTTCCGTCACGCACGGTATGCGGTCTGGCCGACGAGACGGTCGGGCGACTGGCCGAATGCCGGAATATCATCGGCCTGAAGGACGCGACCGGCGACGTCACGCGTCCGTTCCGCTTGCGGTCGGAATTGGGGCCGGATTTTCGACTGCTATCGGGCGATGATGCGACTGCGGCGGCGTTCATCGGGCAGGGCGGCAATGGCTGCATTTCGGTCACGTCGAACGTGGCGCCGGGACTTTGTCGCGCCCTGTATCTGGCCTTGAGGCAGGGCCAATCGGCTCGAACCCAGCATCTGGCCGCGGCCGTGGCGAGATTGACCGGCGCACTGCTCAGCGAAAGCAATCCGGTTCCCGTCAAATACGCGCTGAGCTCGATGAAGATGATGTCGCCGGCGGTCCGCTTGCCGCTCGTTGAGCTCAAAAGCGCGAGCAAGGCGGAGATCGATGCGGTCTTGGCGCGAATGTACGAGGGATATGGGGAGTACATGATCGGCAGCGCGGTCGGCGATGGTCAGCGGTCTCGACCCTTCAGCGGCCAGCGCAGGCGCAAGCTTGCGGTCATCTCTTGATCGAGCGTTCGTCGCCGGACTCCCCGCTCCGTCAGCGCTCTTTGCCTCGATCCGCGGCGCAAGGGACATGCGCCGTGGGATCGGGAGGGTCAGCGCCCGAGCATGGCGGGCGCGCAGGCGGTACCAGACGGCCGCAACCGGCAGCTACCCCCGTCGAGTCGAGCGGAGCGGGGGGCGCGGTGGATCCGCCGGACGAGCTAGCCAGCCAGGTCCGTGAATGGCTGTTCCTGCTTCTGCGTTTCGCGATCACGCGCGATCCACAGGACGAGCTGGCGGTGCTGATGATGGCGAATGCAATCGACGCGCTGGGCCGGCAATGGGGGAGGCCGGCACCGAGCTTCTTCCGGCGCTCAAGCGACGAGACCTGCAAGGCGATCAGGGACCTCGATGATCCTGGGCGCGAGCGCACTCTCAGGAAGCACATCCAGCGTATCGAGCATCCGGCGCTGAGGCGAGTCTTTCAAGCCGCCGTTCTTTCCGAGGAGCAGGCGCCGCGGGATCCTGACCGAAGTCTTCATCCGGGTTTGTTGGCGAGCCTGCGTCGCTGAGCAGGTTGACGGACGTCACTATAACTTTGCGTCGCAACGCTTATGGCCCCTTTATAAGGAAACGATTGCCCTCGTCTCGATTTCATATGCCCTCGACTGTAATACGAAACCCCCATGAGTTTGAGTGAGTGCAACTCAATGATGTCGAGCTCATGCGGTTTTTGCTGATCGCCGACAGGCGCCGGGAAAGCAGCTGAGCCCCGAGCGGAATGCCACGGAATCAGGTCGATCGACGGAGTGATGGACATGGATCTTACTGTCTGGTTGCCCGGGCTTCTCGCGCTGGGTTTCATCAGCATCTTGGCCTGCCTGGCATTCGCCGAAGGCTGTGCGCGAATTTAGAGAGAGCAGTCATGATCTATTTGACCGCGCTGATCACCTTGTTGCTGTTCATCTACTTGGGCACGGCGCTCGTGCGCCCCGAGTGGTTTTAGCGCAAGACTGCCGGATCGCTTGCCTGCTCCGGTGAATACAACGAGCTAGGAAACCTGCCATGTGGACGCTCCCGCTTCTGTTGCTCGCCGTCACAATTCTTCTGTCGATACCGCTGAGCGCTTACTTTGCGTCGGTCATGGACGGCCGATTGAAGATGCCCGGCCCGCTTGCCTGGTTCGAGGCCAAGCTCGACAGCGGCCCGCAGAACTGGAAGCAGTATGTCGTGGCGATGCTGGCTTTCACGGCAGTGCTGTTCACGTTCGGATACATTGTCCTGTGCCTGCAGCCGGTGGCGCCGCTCAATCCGCTCGGGCGCGGCATCCTGGCCCCGTCGGCAATCTTCAACACCGTCATCTCGTTCATGACGAACACGAACCTGCAGCACTATTCGGGCGATCAGCACCTTTCGAATTTCAGCCAGATCTTCTTCATCCTGCCGAACATGTTCCTGTCGGCCTCGATCGGCTTCTGCGCCCTGGCGGCGATCATCCGCGCGTTTCGCGGCGAGTCGATGGTCGGAAACTTCTTCATCGATATGTGGCGCGTGGTGGTCTACATCTACCTGCCGGTCGCGCTGATCATCGGGGTCATCTTCATGCATGAGGGCATGCCGATGACCTATGCGAGCGAGCAGACGGTGACCACGCTCGAGCCCGCCTCGATGGGCACTGACGATCAGGGCCAGGCGAAACCGCAGAACATCATCGTCGGGCCGGTCGCGGCCGTGATTCCCATCAAGATGCTAGGCACCAACGGCGGCGGATTCTACGGGATGAACGCGGCGCATCCGTTGGAGAATCCCTCGGCCGTATCGAATTTCTTCACGACCTTCGCGATGATGATCTTTCCGTTCTCGCTCGTTCTGATGTACGGGCGGATGCTGCGCCGAATTCGCCACTCGGTCGTCATCTATGGGGTCATGCTGACGATGATGGTGGCGCTGATCTGGTGGACCATAGAGTGGGACACGCTGCAGCCGAACGCAGCCTTCACCGGAACCGCAACCGAGCGCAGCTATCAGATCGCGGACGCGAGCGATCCCAGCGGCAAACGCACCGTTACCCTGCCCACGGTGGCGAGCCTGCCGGTCGAGCAGCATCTCGGCAATCTCGAAGGCAAGGAGCTGCGCTTCGGCACCTCGGCCGGCGCGGTGTTTGCCGCCATCACCACCGACGTGACCTGCGGCGCGGTGAATGCCGAGCACGACAGCCTCAACCCCGTCGCCAGCCTCTCGCCCTTTATCGGCATGTGGCTCAACTGCGTGTTCGGCGGCAAGGGCGTGGGCATGATCAACCTTTTGATCTTCCTGATCATCGGCGTCTTCCTCGCGGGCCAGATGGTCGGCCGCAGCCCCGAATATCTCGGCCGCAAGGTGGGCGCGCGTGAGATGAAGCTCGCGGTGATCGCGCTCCTCGTGCATCCATTCCTCATCCTCGGGCCGAGCGGACTGTTCGCGGCCACCGACTGGGGCGTCAAGGCCGAAAGCAACCCTGGCCCGCACGGCTTCTCGCAGATCGTCTATCAGTACTCGTCCGCGTCGGCGAACAACGGATCGGCGTTCGACGGGTTGGGCGTGACCTATGGCTTGAACGACAATGCCAATCCGGCGCCGGAGGCCGTACCGCTCGACATCGGGACCGGTCTCGTCATGCTGTTCTCGCGCTACCTGCCGATCATCGCGCCGATCGCGATGGCCTTCTTCCTCGGGCGCAAGAAAGAGGCGCCGGCCTCGCTCGGAACGATGCGCGACGACACCCTGACCTTTGGATTCCTCCTGCTCGGAACCATTGTTATCATCGGCGCCCTGCTTTTCCTCCCGGTTGCGGCACTCGGTCCGATCGCAGAGCACCTCGGACCGATTCCGTTCGGCGGTTGAGCGCCCGACCGCAGCCGCAACACGCACTATGGAGATGGCCATGGATATCGCAGGCCCCGCTACGCACGATAGAAAAGCCGAACGGTGGCAGCAGCTGTTCTCCAAGCCGCTTGCTATCAGCGCGCTGAAGCAGTCTTTCATCATGTTGCGGCCGGACATCCAGTGGCAGAACCCGGTGATGTTCGTCGTCGAGGTTGGGGCCATCCTGACGCTGGCCTTCATCCTGCGTGCGGTATTTGGTGCTTCGACCGGCCCGTTCTCGCTCGGCTATTTCGTGGCGCTCGACATCTGGCTGTGGTTGACGGTGCTGTTTGCGAATTTCGCCACCGCGTTCGCCGAAGAGCGTGGACGCGCACAGGCGGCCTTCTTGCGCCGCACCCGCGTTTCGACCCCCGCCAACCGCCTGCGCGCCGACGGCCGGATCGAAGTGGTCACCTCGATCCAGCTCAAGCCGGGCGATCAGGTCGTTGTTGGCACCGGCGAGATGATCCCGGGCGATGGTGAGGTGACGGAGGGCATCGCGTCGATCGACGAATCCGCCATCACCGGCGAGTCGGCACCGGTGATTCGCGAGGCCGGTGGCGACCGCTCCGGCGTGACCGGCGGCACCACGGTATTGTCGGATCGCATCGTCGTGAGCATCGTCGCGGGCTACGGCGAATCCTTTCTTGACCGGATGATCGCGCTGGTGGAAGGCGCGGTACGCCAGCGCACGCCGAACGAGATCGCACTTACGCTCGTGCTGACGGCATTCACCCTCATCTTCCTGATCGTGGTGGTGCCGCTGTGGCCGATGGCGTACAGCGCCGAGCAATACATGACTTCGTATCTCAGCCTGAGCTCGCCCTTGCAGAGCCTCGGCACCGACGTGCCTACGCTGGTGGCGTTGGTGGTCTGCTTGATCCCGACCACGATCGGCGCGTTGCTGGCCGCCATCGGGATAGCCGGAATGGATCGGGCGCTGCGCGCCAACATCATTGCCAAGAGCGGACACGCGGTCGAGACCGCCGGCGATGTCGACATCGTTCTGCTCGACAAGACCGGCACGATCACGCTCGGTGCCCGCCGCGCCTCGCAATTCCTGCCGCTTCCCGGCGTGACGGAGCGGGACCTGTGCGTTGCCTCCGCGCTCGCGTCGGCCGCCGACCGCACGCCGGAAGGGCAAAGCATCGTCGCCGCAGTGCTCGCCGGCGGCGTGGCGCAGGAGATGATCGCCGCCCCGAGCCAGTCGAAGTTCATCGAGTTCTCGGCACAGACGCGGATGAGCGGCATCGACCTGGCCGACGGGCGACAAATTCGAAAGGGCGCTCCGGATGCGGTGGTCGCCCTTCTGAACAAATTGGGCACGACGCCACCGGCCGGGATCGAGTCGCTCATCACGAAGGCAGCAGCGGAAGGGGCGACGCCGCTGCTCGTCGCCGACGGCAGACGCGTCCTCGGGGCGATAGTGCTTCAGGACACGCTCAAGCCCAATATCGCCGAGCGGGTCGCGCTGCTTCGCAAGATGGGTCTGCGTACCATCATGATCACGGGCGACAACCAGCTCACGGCCGCGACCATCGCCCAGCGCGCCGGGGTTGACGACTTCCTCGCCGAGGCGACGCCGGAGAACAAGCTCGCGTACCTGCGCA
The DNA here is from genome assembly GCA_963725185.1 of uncultured Alphaproteobacteria bacterium. GTDB lineage: Bacteria > Pseudomonadota > Alphaproteobacteria > Rhizobiales > Xanthobacteraceae > VAZQ01. The sequence continues at coordinate 563,167 of CAVRXO010000003.1, read as the reverse complement.
AGGAGCAGGCGGAGGGCAAGCTCGTGGCGATGATGGGGGATGGCACCAACGACGCTCCGGCGTTGGCGCAAGCGGACGTGGGGCTGGCGATGAATGCCGGCACGCAAGCCGCGAAAGAGGCCGGCAACATGGTCGATCTCGACAGCGATCCGACCAAGCTCATCGAGGTGGTGGGAATCGGCAAGGAATTGCTGATGACGCGCGGCGCGCTCACCACTTTCTCGATCGCCAACGACGTTGCAAAGTATTTCGCCATCGTGCCGGCCTTGTTCGCGGCGACGCTGCCCTGGCTCAAGCTGATGGACGTCATGCACCTGCATTCGCCGACCTCGGCGATCCTTTCGGCGGTGATATTCAACGCGCTGATCATCCCGCTGCTGATCCCCGTCGCGCTCAAGGGCGTGCGTTATCGCCCGATCGGAGCCGACGCGCTGCTGCGCCGCAATTTGCTGGTCTGGGGCCTCGGCGGCGTCATCGCGCCGTTCATCGGCATCAAGCTCATCGACATGTTCATGGCGGCCTTGCACCTGGTCGCTTGATCGATTCAACTTAAGGAGATGCGCCATGTTGCGCTCTTTCACAAAAAGCCTGTGGCTGTTGGGTTTCGCGGTCGTGCTGACCTGCGGGATCTATCCGCTGATCCTGTGGGGGATCGGCCAGACGTTCTTTCCATTCCAGGCCAACGGCAGCATCGTGAACGGGCCGGACGGCAAGCCAGTCGGCTCGCTTCTGGTGGCGCAGCCCTTCACCAAGGACGAGTATTTCTGGCCGCGCCCTTCGGCCGCCTCCTATGACGGAACGGCTTCGGCGTCCTCGGCGCTGGCGCCCTCCAACTATGGGCTGCGTGACCGCGCCGCCCGCACCATCGGCCCGATCGAGACATATGGCGATGGGCCGAAGAAGGGTCAGCCGGTAGCACCCGATGTCGAGGCCTGGTTTCAAGCCGACCAATACGGCGGAATGCCCAGCATCGTGGCGCAATGGGCGGATGCGCACAATTCGCTCGCCCAGGCCTGGGTTGCGGCAGATCCGACGCACGCGGCCTATGTGGACGATTGGTCCAAAGCCAACCCGGACGTCGTCGCCGAGTTCGTGAAAGCAAATCCAGGAACGCCGCAGCCTAAGGCGGCCGATCTTGCGGTGGTGTTCTTCGAGCATTTCTCGAAGGATCATCCCGGCATGTTCCCCTCCGCGGTGACGCATAAAGGGCCGGATGGCAAGGATGTGACCGCGATCGAGCCGGTGAAGGAGGGTTCCGACGTCCAATCGACGTTCTTCCTGATGTGGCGCGAGGAGCATGCCGACGCTGCGCTGCAGGAGGTGCCGGGTGACTTCGTTACGGCGTCCGGCTCGGGGCTTGATCCGCACATCACGCTTGCGAATGCAGAGTTTCAAGTCGACCGCGTCGCCGGGAAATGGGCCGAAGATCTCAAGCGCGATCCGGCACAGATCAAGCAGGAGGTCGAAGCTATCCTGCAACAGCATGCATTCAGCCCGGGCGCCGGATGGTTCGGCGAGGCGATCGTCAATGTGCTGGAGATCAATCTGGCTTTGCGCGAGCACTACGGCGAGCCGTCCTGAGCAGGAGCTCGCGCGCCGGGCGGGCGCGGCGCAGGCCGCTTTCGGGCAGCGACTGGAGACGGCGACATGAGCGCAGCCCCGCTCAAGGTCCTCATCGTTGACGACGAGCCGCCCATCCGCAAGCTCTTGCGGCTGGGACTGCGGACGCGGGGCTACAAGCTCCTGGAAGCTTCCGACGGAAAGACGTCGCTCCGGCTGCTCTCGCAAAATCCCGACTTGATCATTCTCGATCTCGATCTTCCCGATGTGGAAGGCCTCGAACTGCTCCGGAAGATCCGCGGTCGCGACCACCGGGTTCCAATCATCGTGCTCTCGAATCACGGCAGTGAGGCCGGCAAAGTCGAGGCGCTCGATCATGGGGCCAACGACTATGTAACCAAGCCCTTCGGTATGGACGAGCTGCTGGCCCGGATACGAGCCGCGGTGCGCCATCAACCCCACGTCGGCGGCGAGCCGTCGATCTTCCGGGCCGGCGATCTTTCGGTTGACCTGATCAGGCACGCCGTTAAGGTTGCGGACAAGGAGGTGAGGCTCTCGCCCAAGGAATTTGAGCTGCTGCGGGCCCTGGTGCAGCACGCCGGCAAGGTGCTGACCCACAAATTTCTGCTTGCCGAGTTGTGGCACGAAACGACCGACGCGCAGTACCTACGGGTTTACGTGCGGCAACTCAGGCAAAAGATCGAAGCCGATCCCGAACGCCCGCAACACATCTTGACTGAAACCGGAATCGGCTATCGGTTGCGGGCCCCGCAGGGCTGACATTTGCCGCAGGCGGTTGCCACTTAATATTTGTCGCAAGGTTTCGGAACGGCACGCGGGCAGCCGTTAGCCCGATGAGGTTCGCGGCTTGTTTCCATTCATTGATACGGCTCCGCGTGCAGCGCGACCGATCGTGGTGCTCGGGCTCATCGCGGTCAATACGCTGGTCTTCGTATGGATGTGGAGCTTGCCGCCTCGCGCCGAGAATGCGCTGTTGGTGCACCTGGCGCTGGTTCCGGTTCGCTATACCAACCCGGCATTCGCGCTGCGGTTAGGGCTTGACCCGACGAACTGGTGGCCGCTGCTCACCAACACGTTCATGCATGCGGGATGGCTGCATCTGATCTCGAATATGTGGTTCCTCTGGATCTTCGGCCCCGCGCTGGAAGCCCGGCTCGGCAGGGCCGTTTTCTTGGTGCTTTACCTCGGGGGTGGGGTGGCGGCGAGCGCGGTCCATGTGTTGACCCACATTGGATCGACCGAGCCGGCACTCGGGGCCTCAGGAGCAATCGCCGCCGTCATTGCAGCCTACGCGGTGATCTATCCGGCCGAGCGGGTCGTCACCATCATTCTCCTGGGCATCATCCCGCTCTTTATTCCCGTGCCTGCCATGATCTTTGCGCTAATCTGGTTCGGCCTGCAGGTGATCCAGGGAACGTCCGAGCTTGCAGTGCCCGGAATGGCGACCGCGGTCGCATGGTGGGCCCATATCGGCGGATTTGCCTTCGGGGCGCTGTTTGCGCTGTCCGCCAATGCGATCGGCATTAGGACCCATGTGCGTACGGCGACCTGGGCTTCGCACCGAAGGCATGTCCCGCTCGTCAAGCCGCGGACACGGCTCTAGTTGGCCTGGGGCCGGCGCGCGGAGGCTGTGGTGTAACATGCCTGTCACACGGTCAGCTGTAGGCTGCGTGACATGTCGCTTGGGCTCGACGGTGGCCAATTTCACTCCCAGCGGTTTCGCTCTTCTGTTGACGAAGCGCTTGCGCTCAGTCACCGGGGTGGCCTTACCGCGGCCCGGCTGGAGGCTGCCGGGCGCGGCGCCTATATGATAAATGCGACCGGAGCTGGCGATTGTCCTCGCGTCGTTCCAGGTATCGCCGTCATGTCGATCTTTGTGGGCACGCTCTAGCGGCTGATATGGCGGCCGCTGTATCGGCTGGCCGAGCAATGCTTTCGCCTGATTGAAAAGGAATCGAGCCATGGACACGGCCGTTTCGGCGCGCGCACCTGTTTCCGCTTCCGACGCCCTGGTCGAGATTGCCGGCGTGCGTCACGTCTATGGCGAGGGCGGCGCCAAGGGCCACCTCGTTCTCGATGATGTCAATCTGAGCTTGCGAAGCAATGAGATCGTGGCGCTGCTCGGACGCTCGGGCTGCGGCAAGTCCACGCTGCTTCGCGTCATCGCCGGGCTGATGCGGCCGACCTCCGGAACCGTCAAGATCGGCGGTGTCGAGGTGGAAGGCCCGGCCAGCCAGGTCGCCATGGTGTTCCAGAGCTTTGCCCTGTTTCCCTGGCTGACCGTGCTCGAGAACGTCGAGGTCGGGCTGGAGGCCAAGCGCGTCGATCCGGCCGCGCGCACCAAGCGCGCGCTCGCCGCGATCGATCTCATCGGCCTCGACGGCTACGAGATCGCCTATCCGAAGGAGCTTTCCGGCGGCATGCGACAACGGGTCGGGCTTGCCCGCGCCCTGGTGGTGCATCCCCAGGTCCTGTTGATGGACGAGCCGTTCTCGGCGCTCGATGTGCTGACCGCCGAAACGCTGCGCACCGATCTTCTCGATCTCTGGTGCGAAGGACGCATGCCGATCTCGTCCATCCTCATGGTCACGCACAATATCGAGGAAGCGGTCCTGATGTGCGACCGCATCCTGATCTTCTCCTCCAATCCCGGACGGATTCTCGGTGAGATCAAGGTCGATCTGCCGCAGCCGCGCAGCCGGCTCGACCCCCGGTTCCGACAGCTGGTGGACGACATCTATGCCCGCATGACGTCCGGCCCGGCCAGCAAGTCCGCCCGCGAAGGTTTTCCCGGGACCGGGATCTCCATGGTGCTGCCGCGGGTATCGTCCAACGTGCTGGCCGGCTTGATGGAGGCGGTCGCGGCCGAGCCGTACAACGGGCGCGCCGACTTGCCGCCCTTGGCGACAAGCCTGCAGATGGAGATCGACGAGCTCTTTCCAGCGGCCGAAACCCTTCAGCTGCTTCGATTTGCCGAGTTGGCGGAGGGCGACCTGCGCCTGACCGAGGCCGGCAAGCACTTCGTGCGCCTTGACCTCGATGACCGCAAGCGGCTGTTCAAGCAGCACCTTTTGACCTATGTGCCGCTGGCTGGGCATATCAAGCATGTGCTTGACGAGAGGGCCACCCACCGTGCTCCCGCCAGCCGTTTCCGTGACGAATTGGAAGACCACATGTCTGATGAAGCGGCCGAAGAGACGCTGCGCGCCGTCATCTCCTGGGCCCGCTATGGCGAGGCCTTTGCGTATGATGAAGACAGCGGCGTGTTCAGTCTCGACAACCCAAGCTGAGAGTCTGCTTCGATTTCAAGCTCAGCCATAGGTCGAACGTACCGCGCCGCGGCTCTCACAGCGCGTCGGCGAGCTTGCTGCCGGCGCTGAGGAATTTCTGGGGATCCACCGGCTCGCCGTCGATCCTGGTCTCGTAGTGCAGGTGCGGGCCGGTCGAACGGCCGGTGGTGCCGACCTTGCCGAGGGTCTGGCCGATCTTGACCTGCTGGCCGACCTTCACGTCGATCTCGGACATGTGGCCATAGCGGGTCGCCAATCCATTGCCGTGATCGACCTCGACCATCTTGCCATAGCCGCCGGTCCAGCCCGCCACCGTCACCGTGCCGTTGGCGGTGACCATGATCGGATCGCCGATCTCGGCACGGAAATCGAGGCCGGTATGCATTGCGGGCCGGCTGAGAAACGGATCGATGCGCACCCCGAAGCCCGACACGATCTCGCCTTCGCCCAGCACCGGCTTGCGCACCGGGATGCTGGCCAGCGAACGGGTCAATTGGTCGATCTCCGCGCGCTCGATCTTGACCGAGTAGAGCTGGCGATCGAACGCGCCCGCATTGAACGGAGGCAGCGCCGGCACGAACGGGCCGCCAGTCCCGCTCTTGGGTGCCGGCGCGATCTTCTTGGTGTCGATACCGAGATCGGCCAGCACGCCGCGCATGCGCTGCGCTTTGGAACGGTAGCTCTCGTCAAGCGCGTTGAGGACGGCCCGGTGACGAGCATCGATCCGGTCGAGCGAAGCCTGCATGCGCGCGAGCCTGCCCTCGACGTCGTCGGCTCCGCCCACCGCGAGACGCCGGGTCGCCGGATCGAGCTTGGTCGCATCGCTGAGCGGCGAAGGCTTGAGCGGCGGAGTGCGTTGCGGGGTGCCGGCACCGGTGCCGCCGCGGGCGGGCGGCTTGATCGATCCGGTGACGGCCGGATCGGACAGGGCATTGAGCGCAGCGGCGTGCAATTCCAGCGTCGCCTGGCGGCGTGCCACCTGATCGAGCTTCTGTTCGTAGGTCTCCTGGTCGAGCAGCTGCCGGCTGGACAGACGATCGATCTGGGCGCGCAGCTCGGCGATGCGATCCTCGTAGCCAAATTGCATATCCGCCTCGCGGCTGACCAGCCGTGTCAGCACGTCATCGCGGAACGCAAAATAGGTCGCCGTGGTGATGCTCCACGCCGCCATGATGACCAGCGTGCCGACCACGATCCAAAAGGCAACCGGTCCAATTCGCACCTGACGCCCGGCATGGACCAGGGTGTAGTCCGCGCCCAGTCGCAGCGTCGCCGCGACCGCCGCCTGGGGCGTGCGGGCGTACTGGACAGGATGGTTGCTCGAGTGGTGGTGGGAGAATTCCGGCCGGTGAGGCATTGACGCATCCTCGCCGGGTTGAATCCCGCTGTACCGGCGCTACTGAACGCCAATTCCACCCCAACATGGTTAATTTTCCCCGAATCCGGAAAGGCCGATGCAGGAGACCCCGAGCAGCATCCGATTTCCGGGCCTCAGAGCGCCTGGGCAGTCTGCAGCACTTCGGCGGCATGGCCCTCGACCTTCACCTTGGGCCAGATATGGGCAATGCGGCCATCCGGGCCGATCAGAAAAGTCGAGCGAATAACCCCTGTGAAGCTCTTGCCATACATCGATTTTTTCCCCCATGCCCCATACGCTTCGAGCATCCGATGGGTTTCGTCGGAGAGAAGCCCGATGGTCAGGTCGTGCTTCTTCTTGAACGCGTCCTGGGCCTTCACGGGATCGGCCGAGACCCCCAGGATATCCGTGCCGGCTTTGTCGAACTCGGCCCGCAGGCGCGAGAAGTCGATGGATTCACGGGTGCAGCCGGGGGTGTCGGCGCGGGGATAGCAATAGATGACGAGCTTGCGCCCCTTGTAGTCGGCCAGCGAAACACTGCCGCCGCCATCGCGCGGCAGCGAGAACGCGGGGGCTTTCTGGCCAATCTTGAGCTCGATCCCCATTTTGCGCCTTCCTTTCGTCCCTTTTTTGAGGTTGATGGCCGGTTGAGCATATGCGGGGGAGTGCTGGCGGGTCGACTGGATTCATGTAAATCGTCGACCCTGGCAAAACCCGCACCGGGCCGAAAGGCGGCGGGATTCGGCGGTCGAGGGGACGCCCGGTCGGGGAATGGCGGATCAGCACACGAATCCGAGCATGGGAGCGCTTCGGAGGCTCGAAGCCAGCCTCCAATCGCACTTCTGCGACCAATTGGCCGCTGATCTGGCCAGCGACCACGACGTGCAGGATTGTCTGGCGCCATTTCGGCTGCCGCCGCTCCCGCGATGGCGGCGGCTGTTGGATCTGCTCGGGAGCTTGTTCCGCGGGCGGCCGAAGCTGCGCAGATTGAGCCTTGGCGCCGCCGCGATCGTCGGCCTCGTCGGGATCGGGATGGCCGGCCTGTGGTGGCGCTTGGCGAGCGGGCCGATCGATCTCGACCTGGCCTCGCCCTGGCTCGTCGCCGCCATCCAAGAGAATTTCGGCGGCTATCATCAGGTCAAGGTCGGGGGCACCCAGCTCGAACGCGATGCAAACGGGCGCACCGCCTTGCGCATGCGCGACATCGTCGTGCGCGATCCCGACGGCACGATCGTGGCCACCGCGCCCAAAGCCGAGGTCGGCCTCTCCAGCGCCGGGTTTTTCTCCGGACATATGCGCGCCGAGCGGCTCAGCCTGGTCGGCGCCGAGATGGCGGTGCGGATCGAGCCCGACAGCAAGATCACGGTATTCGCCGGCGCCAACAAGCGCCCCTTCGTGACCGCCTCGGCGGCAGAGCTCCCGGTCCACTTGGATGGGTCGCCGCTGCCGCATACCGCCGACCCGGCCACGACCGCGACGACCCCGGCCCCCGCGCCAGCTCCGGGCGCCAAGCCGGCACCGGCGACCGGCCCGGTGATTCCGGATTTCGCCGCGTTGCTGGCTTGGCTTGACGGGCTTGGCAGCACCGGTCTCGACGGTCATGAATTGAGCGAGCTCGGTCTCAAGAGCGGCAACCTTACCGTCGACGATCAGCGCAACGGCAAGCAGTGGTCCTTCCGTGACATCAATCTCAGCCTGACCCGGCCCAAAACCGGCGGCATCGCATTGACGCTGAGCTCGGACAGCACCGAGTCGCCATGGTTGCTGCGCGCCGCAATGACCCCGGGCCCGTATGGGCATCGCATCCTCGACATCGAGACCGAAAAGCTCCCCGCCAAGGACATGATGCTGGCGATGCGGCTGGTGGGAGAGTACGAGCCGGATCTTCCGCTGTCGGGGCGGATCCACGCCGACATCGGGCCTGACGGCATCCCGCAAGCGATCGAGGGTCGGATCGTCGCGGAAAAGGGCTTCATCGTCGATCTCGATGAGCCGCAGACCAAGGTTCCGGTTGACCGGGCCGAATTCAGCCTTGATTGGGACGCCCAACGGCAGTCGCTGGCGATGCCGTTCCAGATCGTGTCGGGCGGCAACCGCGTCACGCTGCTTGCAAAGATCGATGCGCCGCGCGCGCCAGGCGGCAATTGGGCCGTGGAGGTGAGCGGGGGCACGGTGGTGCTGGCTTCGGAAGCCGTGGCCGATCCAGACCCGCTCATCCTCAATCGTTTCCTGTTGCGGCTGCGGGTCGACCCCGACAAGCAGCGGGTCGACGTGCTGCAGGGCGATATCGGCAACATGGAGGTCGGGGTCGCGGTCTCCGGCAATCTCGACTACTCGACTTCCGATCCGCGTCTCACGCTCGGAATAGCGGCCAACCGCATGTCGGTGGCCGCCATGAAGAAGCTCTGGCTGTTCTGCATCACGCCCAAGGTGCGTGTCTGGGTCGATGACCATGTGGTGAGCGGAACGGTCGAGCGGCTCTCGATCGCCACCAATGCGCCCCTTTCGACGTTGCGCACGAGCGGGCCGCCTGTTCCGGATGATGGGTTGTCGATCGAGATCGCCGGCAGCGGCGTCGAGGTGCGGCCGGTCGACGGGCTGCCGCCGATCCGCGATGCCGATCTGACCCTGCGGGTCTCCGGTCGCAAGGCCACGGTGAGCCTCGGCCGCGGCGGCGTGGAGCTGTCGCCCGGACACAAATTTGCGATCACCAACGGCGTGTTCGAGGTGCCCGACACGTTCCCGACGGCGCCGCCCGCGAAGGCGCGCTTCCGTCTCGACGGACCTGTCCAAGCCGCCGCCGAGCTCCTCGCGCTCGAGCGGCTGCGGGACTTTTCCGGCTCGCCGCTCGATCCGGCGACCAGCCGCGGAACCGTCTCGGCCCAGGTATCGGTCTCCCTGCCGCTCAAGGACGATCTGCCGCCCGGCTCCTCGATCTACGCGATCAACATGGATGTCGCGAATTTCTCCGCCGAGCACATGGTCATGGGCCAAAAGGTGGAGGCAACGACCTTGCACGTGGCCGCCAACAACCAGGGTTATTGGATCAAGGGCGACGTCAAGCTCAACAGCATTCCGGTGTCACTCGATTATCGCAAGCCGCGCGGCGACGGCGATGCCGAGGTTCGCATCCAGAGCACGCTTGATGAGGCGGCGCGCGCGAAGCTCGGCTTCGATCTGGCCGGCTATGTGAGCGGGCCGGTGCCGGTCAAGGTCAACGGCCGGGTCTCTGCATTCGAAGGCGGCGAAAGCCGGTTCGCGATCGATGCGGACCTGACCCAGTCTCGGATCGACAATCTGTTGCCGGGATGGACCAAGCCGGGCGGGAAAACCGCGCATGCAACGTTTACGCTGGTCAGCCGGCCGCCCTCGACCCGCTTTGATGACATCGTGATCGACGGGCCCGGCACCTCGGTCAAGGGCTCGGTCGAAGTCGACGATAACGGCCAGGTTCAAACGGCGAGTTTTCCGACCTTCAATCTTTCGGACGGCGACAAGACTTTGCTCAAGGCCGAGCGCGGTCCCGACGGCGCGTTGCGGGTGATGCTGCGCGGCGATGTCTATGACGGCCGAAATTTCGTCAAATCGGCGATGGCCGGACCGGCCGCCAGCCAGAGCAAGCCGGACAAGCAGGACACAAAGGACATCGATCTTGACGTCAAGGTCGGCACCGTCGTGGGTTTCCACGGCGAGACGTTGCGCGGCCTTGATCTCACCATGTCGCGGCGGGGCGGGGCCATCAAGAGCCTGGCGGTCACCGCCAAACTCGGGCACGACGCGGCGTTCAGCGGTGATTTGCGCGGCCGCAACGGCGGCCGGCAAGTCATCTACATCAATGCCAAGGATGCAGGGGCCTTTTTCCGTTTCACCGATATGTATGGCAAGATTTTCGGCGGCGAGATGTGGGTGGCGATGGACCCGGTAAGCGCCGACATCTCGGCGCAAGACGGCATTCTCAATATTGCGGACTTCTCGGTCCGCGGCGAAGCGGCGCTCGATCGGGTGGTCGCCGGCGCGCCCGGCGGCCAGCATCCCGGCGTCGATTTCTCGCGCATGCGGGTCGAGTTCACCCGCAGCCTTGGCCGTTTCTCGATCCGCGAGGGGATCGTCAGCGGGCCCATGATCGGGGCCACGGTCGAGGGTTCCATCGACTACCAGAAGGACGACGTGCGGATGCGCGGGACCTTCATTCCGCTCTATGGCCTCAACAACATGTTCGGCCAGATTCCGCTGTTCGGCATTTTCCTCGGAGGCGGCAGCAAGGAAGGCCTGGTCGGCGTCACTTTCGAGGTCGTGGGCCCGACCAGCGGGCCGGTGCTGCACGTCAATCCGATCTCGGCCGTGGCGCCGGGGCTATTGCGGAAGTTCTTCGATTTCCCCAACGGCAGCGGCCAAATCTCAAGCAGCAACAATACTCTGTTTCCCGACAACGATACCACGTACTCCACCGGCAGCATTCCGCAGATCTACGGCGATCCGGTCCGCTGAGAGCGGGCGGCAGGATCACGCCGGCCGCAGCAGCACGTGGCGCTTGCGGCCGAGCGAGAGCTTGATGACCCCTTCGGGCGTCAGCTCGCGCCGCGTCAGCAGCATCTTTTCGTCGGTGACCGCGGTGTCGTTGACCTTGAGCCCGCCGCCTTTGATCTGGCGCCGCGCCTCGCCGTTGGAAGCGACCAGCCCGGCGCGAACGAACGCCACCAGCACGCCTAGCCCGTGCTCCAGCTCGCCCTCGGCGATCGCGATGGTCGGCAGCGATTCCGACAGCGCGCCTTCCTCGAAGGTTCGCCGCGCGGTCTCGGCGGCCTCCTGCGCGGCAGCGCGGCCGTGCAACAGGGCGGTCGCCTCGGTGGCCAGCACCTTCTTGGCCTCATTGAGCTCATGAGCCCTCAGCGCGCCCAGCCGGTCGATCTCCTCGAGCGGCAGCTCGGTGAACAACTTCAAGAGACGGATGACATCGCCGTCCTCGCTGTTGCGCCAGAACTGCCAGTAATCGTACGGCCGCATCATCTCGGCATTGAGCCAGACCGCGCCGCTTTCGGTCTTGCCCATCTTGACCCCGGACGATGTGGTGAGCAGCGGCGTGGTCAGCGCAAACAGCTCGGCGTCGAGCAGGCGGCGTCCAAGCTCGATGCCGTTGACGATATTGCCCCACTGGTCCGAGCCGCCCATCTGCAGCATGCAGCCGTGACGCTTGTACAGCTCGACGAAATCGTAGGCCTGCAGGATCATGTAGTTGAATTCGAGGAAGGTCAGCGGTTGCTCGCGGTCCAGGCGCAGCTTCACCGAGTTGAAGGTGAGCATCCGATTGACCGTGAAATGGCGGCCGACCTCGCGCAGCAACGGAATGTAGCGGAGCTGGTCCAGCCAATCCGCATTGTTGGCCATGATCGTGCCGGCGTCGAAATCGAGGAAGCGCGCGAATACGGTGCGAATTTTCGCGATATTGGCGTCGATCTGCGCGTCCGTGAGCAGCGTGCGGGTGGTGTCCTTGCCGGAGGGATCGCCGATCTTGCTGGTGCCCCCGCCCATCAGCACGATCGGGCGGTGCCCGGTCTTCTGCAGCCAACGCAGCATCATGATCGACAACAGGTTGCCGATATGCAGGCTCGGCGCGGTGGCATCAAAGCCGACATAGGCCGTGATCGCGCCTTGGGCGGCGCGCGCGTCGAGCCCGGCCGCGTCCGAAAGCTGATGAATGAAGCCTCGGTTGGCCAGCACGTTGAGAAAATCGGATTTGTAGGCGCTCATGGTCTATCGTCTTGGCTTGTCGCCTCTCTCGGGCCGGTGGTGTATCAGGTTCGTCCCGGGATTCAACCAAGGATCGCCCGCATGGCATGGCTATCGGCCATCGGTCTCATGAGCGGCACGTCATACGACGGCGTCGACGTGGCGCTCATCAATACCGACGGCGAGGACATCGGTCGCATCGGCCCGACCCTCTATCGGCCCTACAGCGAGGACGAGCGCGTGCTGCTGCGGCAGGCGATGGCATCGGCCACCAACCTTGCAAACCGCGCCGAGCGTCCCGGTCCGTTGGTGGAGGCCGAAGCCCTGGTGACGCGATCCCATGCCGAGGCGGTCGAGGCTTTCCTGGCCGCCAACGGCATGGCGGCAAGCGATATCGCGGTCGTCGGCTTCCACGGCCAGACCGTGCTGCACGATCCTCGCCGCCGCCTGACCGTCCAGCTCGGACAGGGCGACGCGCTCGCCGGCCGGCTCGGCATTCCGGTCGTGTACGACTTTCGCGCCGCCGACGTCGCGGCCGGTGGGCAGGGCGCGCCATTCGTGCCGGTGTTTCATCGCGCCATGGTGCGCTTGCTCGACCAAGGCGGTCCGATCGCCGTGCTCAATATCGGCGGCGTCGCCAACCTCACCTATATCGACGGCGAGGCCGAGCTCATCGCTTGCGACATCGGCCCGGGCAACGCCCTGATCGACGATTTCGTCCGCCTGCGTACCGGCAGTCCCCATGATGATGACGGACGCGCCGCCGCGGCCGGGAAGGTGGACGAGGACGCGGTCGAGCACATTCTGGCCCATCCGTTCTTCGCCAAGCCGCCGCCGAAATCGCTCGACCGCAACGCCTTTCACCATTGGATCGCCGCCGACGCGAGGATGGCCGGCAAGAGCTTGGAAGATGGCGCGGCGACGCTCACCGCCCTGACCGCCGGGGCGATTGCCCGCTCCATCGGGCTGTTGCCGCGCCCGCCCAGGAGCTTCATCGTGGCCGGTGGAGGCATCCGCAATCCGGTCTTGATGCGCATGCTGACGCAACGCGTGGCGACCGCGAGCGTCCAGACCGCCGATGCGGTGGGTTGGTCGGCCGACGCACTGGAGGCCCAGGGCTTTGCCTATCTGGCGGTGCGCAGCCTCAATGGTCTGCCGCTCTCGTTCCCGACCACCACCGGCGTGCCGCGACCCATGACGGGCGGTGTCCTGGCGCGGCCGTGAAGGCCGCACCTGCGGGCAGAGGCGAGACGCCGTCAGGCCGCGGGCTTGCGCTCGGTCTTCAGGCGCTTGTCCAAATAGGTACCGACCGCCGACATCAGCGGCTCGATCTTGCCGTCGAAGAAATGATTGGCGCCGGGAACGACCTTCTGGTCGATCACGATGCCCTTCTGGGTCTTGAGCTTTTCCACCAGCCCGGTGACGTCCTTGTGCGGCACGACCGCATCCTTGTCGCCGTGGATGATGAGACCGGAGGACGGGCAGGGCGCCAGGAACGAGAAGTCATAGAGGTTTGCCGGCGGCGCGATCGAGATGAATCCCTCAATCTCGGGCCGGCGCATCAAGAGTTGCATGCCGATCCAGGCTCCGAACGAGAAGCCGGCGATCCAGCAGCTTCTGGCTTCCGGATTGATCGACTGCGCCCAGTCGAGCGAGGCCGCCGCATCGGACAATTCGCCCTGGCCATGGTCGAACGTCCCCTGGCTGCGCCCGACCCCACGGAAGTTGAAGCGCAGCACGGAGAAATTGCGATGCACGAAGGCGTAGTAGAGCTGGTAGATGATCTGATGGTTCATCGTGCCGCCGAATTGCGGATGCGGGTGCAACACGATGCCGATGGGTGCGTTTTTCTGCCGTGCCGGATGATACCGGCCCTCGATCCGACCGGCCGGGCCGGTGAAGATGATCTCGGGCATTTTGAACCTCGATTGACAGCTCGATTGAAAGTCGGTGCGGCGGGACGTTGCCGCTCACCGTCTAAAGCATGCTTGACGAAACCGGCGATAGCGCCTAACTGTCTGGAAATATTCCAATTTTAGCACTGACGCGGTTTTGGCATTGCGGCTCTAGCAGGGACGCGGCAATGACCATTGCCACCGGGCTGCTGGGCGGTGCCCAGCCGTGGCAGGAGGCGTTTTCTAGCACGACATCGGGGCCGAGAAGCAAGCCTTTTCAAGGGGTGTTGGGCGGACGAGCGGATTGGGAGTAGAAGATCGCCAAAGGCGGTCGGAGATCATGGCTGAGCGGATCTATCTTGATTGGAATGCGACGGCGCCCCTGCGCCCGCAGGCGCGCGCGGCCGCCGCCGAGGCGCTCGAGATCTGCGGCAATCCGTCCTCGGTTCATGCCGAGGGCCGCGCGGTGCGGCGCCGGATCGAGGAGGCGCGCGAAAGCGTGGCCGCGCTGGTGGGGGCCGAGCCCCGCAATGTCGTGTTCACCTCCGGCGGCACCGAAGCCAATACGATGGCCCTTTCGCCTTATCTGGGAACCGGGCCGGAGCCGCGCGATTGCCTGCTGATTTCCGCCATCGAGCACCCCTCGGTGCTGGCGGGGGGGCGGTTTCCCCGCAGCGCCATCGAAATCGTGCCGGTGACGCCTGACGGCAGGCTCGATCTTTTGGCGCTAGAACGGGTGCTTTCCGAGCTCAAGCCTAAGGGCCTGCAGCGGCCGCTGGTTTCGGTCATGCTCGCCAACAACGAGACCGGAGTTGTGCAACCGGTATCGCAGGCTGCGGTGCTGGCGCAGGCCGCGGGCGCCCTCCTGCATGTCGACGCGGTCCAGGGCATCGGTCGTATTGCCTGCAATATCAATGAGCTGCGAGCTGATCTTCTGACCCTCTCGGCGCACAAGATCGGCGGCCCCAAGGGGGTCGGCGCGGTCATCAAGCGCGACCAAGCGCTGCATTTTGCCGATCCGGTGATCAAAGGCGGCGGGCAGGAGCGCGGCGCCCGTGCCGGTACCGAGAACGTCCCCGGCATTGTGGGGTTCGGGGCTGCCGCGTCGGCAGCACGGCGCGCTCTCTCCGAGGAGAGCGCGCGCATGGCTGCACTCCGAGATCGGCTGGAGGCCGGCCTCAAGGCGCGGATGCCGGCGGCGATCGTGTTCGGCGCGCAAGCCGACCGGCTTCCCAATACCACGCTGTTCGCGGTCCCCGGGATCAAGGCCGAGACCGCCGTGATCGCGCTCGATCTCGACGGGATTGCGGTATCCTCGGGCGCGGCTTGCTCGTCCGGGAAGGTCCAGCCCTCCCATGTGCTGGCCGCCATGGGGGTGGCGGCGCCGTTGGCGCAAGGGGCCATTCGGGTCAGCCTCGGCCCGACCACGACGGAATCCGAGGTTGATCGCTTCCTTGATGCTTGGATAAGACTGTCCAAAGCATTACTTAAGCGAAGAGACGGCATCGCCGCATAGGGTCGTGGCGCGGTCGTTCGACCCCTGAAGAGAACCTGAGGGCAAGGCGAACCAGAGACCAGGTCCGACCATAACCGACCCAATCCAACCCGCGGTCCTTGAAACCGCAGCGGAGGGAAGAATGCCGGCACTCCAAGAGACCGTCGATCGGGTCCGCCGCATCGACGTCGACCAGTACAAGTACGGGTTCGAGACGCTGATCGAATCCGACAAGGCCCCCAAAGGCCTGTCCGAGGACACCGTCCGCTTCATCTCGGCCAAGAAGGGCGAGCCCGAGTGGATGCTCGCCTGGCGGCTTGATGCCTATCGGCGCTGGCTCACGCTCAGCGAGCCGACCTGGGCGCGCGTCAATTTCGGACCGATCGATTACCAGGACCTCTACTACTACTCGGCGCCGAAGAAGAAGGACGGACCGAAGTCGCTCGACGAGATCGATCCCGAGATCCTCAAGACCTACGACAAGCTCGGCATTCCGATCCGCGAGCGCGAGGCGCTGCTCGGCATCGAGAGCGCCGACGGCACGCGCTCGCGCGTGGCGGTCGACGCGGTGTTCGATTCGGTTTCGGTCGCCACCACGTTCCAGGAGGAACTTGCCAAGGCCGGCGTGCTGTTCATGCCGATTTCCGAGGCGCTGAAGAAGCATCCGGACCTGGTCAAGAAATACCTCGGCACCGTGGTGCCGATTTCCGACAATTTCTTCGCGACCCTGAACTCGGCGGTGTTCTCCGACGGTTCCTTCGTCTATGTGCCGGAAGGCGTGCGCTGTCCGATGGAGCTCTCGACCTATTTCCGCATCAACGAGCGCAATACCGGCCAGTTCGAGCGCACGCTGATCATTGCCGACAAGGGCTCCTATGTCAGCTATCTCGAAGGCTGCACTGCGCCCATGCGCGACGAGAACCAGCTGCACGCCGCCGTGGTCGAGTTGGTCGCGCTCGACGACGCCGAGATCAAGTATTCCACCATCCAGAACTGGTATCCGGGCGACAAGAACGGCCGCGGCGGGGTCTACAATTTCGTCACCAAGCGCGGTGATTGCCGCGGCCGCAATTCCAAGATCTCCTGGACCCAGCTGGAGACCGGCTCGGCCATCACCTGGAAATATCCGAGCTGCATCCTGCGCGGCGATCATTCGCGCGGCGAGTTCTATTCGATCGCCATCTCGAACGGCCACCAGCAGGTCGATTCGGGCACCAAGATGCTGCACCTCGGCAAGCACACGACCAGCCGCATCATCTCCAAGGGGATCGCGGCCGGGCATTCCAACAATACCTATCGCGGCCTCGTCAGCGCGCATCGGCGCGCGAGCGGCGCGCGCAACTTCACCAATTGCGACTCGCTGCTGATCGGCGACCAGTGCGGCGCCCATACGGTGCCGTATATCGAGGCGAAGAATTCCTCGGCGGTGTTCGAGCACGAGGCCACGACCTCGAAGATCTCCGAAGAGACGCTGTTCTACTGCATGCAGCGCGGGCTCTCCGCCGAGGAGGCGGTGGCCCTGGTCGTCAACGGCTTCGTCAAGGACGTGCTGCAGCAGCTGCCGATGGAGTTCGCGGTCGAGGGGCAGAAGCTCATCTCGATCAGCCTGGAGGGCAGCGTCGGATAGCCGGCAGGCGCCACGCCGGCGTCGACCATCGTGGCGACGCGCCGACGAACGCCGATAAAGAATGCTGACCGCAACGGGAACAAAAATGTCGCTACTGGAAATCAAGAATCTGCACGTCGAGGTCGACGGCAAGAAAATCCTCAACGGTCTCGACCTGACGGTCGAGAAGGGCACCGTTCACGCCATCATGGGCCCGAACGGCTCGGGCAAGTCGACGCTTGCCCATGTGCTCGCCGGCAAGCCCAACTATACGGTCACGCAAGGTCAGGTTCTGTTCGAGGGCGAGGACGTGCTTGCTCTCAAGCCGCATGAGCGCGCCGCCAAGGGCATCTTTCTCGCCTTTCAGTACCCGATGGAGATTCCCGGCGTCGCCACCTTCAATTTCCTGAAGGCGGCGCTCAATGCGCAGCGCAAGTATCGGGGCGAGCCGGAGCTGTTGGCGCCCGACTTCCTCAAGCGCGTGCGCGAGGTCGCCGGCAAGCTCGGCATCGAGCAGGACATGCTGCGCCGGCCGGTCAATATGGGGTTCTCCGGCGGCGAGAAGAAGCGCAACGAGATCATGCAGATGGCGCTTCTGGCGCCGCGTCTGTGCGTGCTCGACGAGACCGATTCCGGCCTCGATATCGATGCCCTCAAGATCGTCGCCGAGGGCGTCAATCACCTGCGTTCGCCCGAGCGCGGCTTCATCGTGATCACGCATTATCAGCGCCTGCTCAACTACATCGTGCCCGACGTGGTGCATGTGCTGGCGCGCGGCCGGATCGTGCGCACCGGCGGCAAGGAGATCGCGCTCGAGCTGGAGGCCGAAGGCTATGCGCAGTATCAGGAGGACGCCGCGTAAGCGGCGGTCTCCTCGCGGAATTGGAATGGATAGGGATCTGCACGCAACATGAACGCCGAAGTCCGTCCGATCAAGACTGCGGCCGAGAGCGCGCTGGCGGCGAGCTTCGGCGTGGCGAAAGCTGCGCTGCCGGGCGCCGGCAGCGTCGCGGCCCTGCGCGAGGAGGCCTTCCGCCGCTTCGAGCGCCACGGCCTGCCGAGCCGGCGGGTGGAGGACTGGAAGTACACCGACTTGCGCGCCGGGATGCGTGACGCGCTGCCGCTAGCGGCAGCGCCCGACGCGGCCGCCAGGGCCCGCGTCGCGCAGGCGGGCGCGCTGCTGGCCGAGCTCGAGGCGCGCCGCATCGTCTTTGTCGATGGCGCCTTCGTGGCCGAGCTGTCCGATTTGGCCGATCTCGAGCCGGGCCTGGCGATCGGCTCCATGGCGGCGGCGCTGGCAGCGGGCGATCCGCTCCTAGCCGCGCATCTCAGCAAGGTGGCGCCGAGCGAGGACGTCGCGGTCGCGCTCAACACCGCCTTCATGGGTGACGGGGCGGTGATCCGGGTTGCGGCGGGCGCCGCGTTGGCGCGCCCCATCCATCTCGTGTTCGGTAATTCGGGCCTGCGCCCGGCCGCGATCTTCCCCCGCTCGCTGATCGTGATCGAGCGAGGCGCGCGCGCCATGGTGGTGGAAAGCCATGAAGGCCCGGCGGAGGGCGCCGACCAGGTCAACGCGGCCGTGGAGCTTGCGGTGGGCGACGAGGCCCATTTCGACCACGTCAAGCTGACCGGGGCCGGCGCCGGTGCGTTGCACCTGTGGACCCTGATGGCGAATGTAGGCGCGCGCGCTCGCTTCAACGCGTTCCTCTTCACCACCGGCGGAGCCGTGGTGCGCAACCAGCTGTTCGTGCGTTTCGCGGGCGAGGATACGGTTGCCGGCATCCGCGGCGCGACGCTGCTCACGGGTTCCCAGCACGCCGACGTGACGCTGTTCGCCGATCATGCGGCGCCCGCCTGCACCAGCCGCGAGATGTTCAAGTCGGTGCTCGACGACAGCGGCCGCAGCATATTCCAGGGCAAGATCATCGTGCGGCGCGGCGCGCAGAAGACCGATGCCCGCATGGCCACCCACGCCCTGCTGCTGACCGACACGGCCGAGGCCGACAACAAGCCGGAGCTCGAGATCTATGCCGACGACGTGCAGTGCGGCCACGGGGCGACGGCCGGCTCCCTCGACCAGGATCTGCTGTTCTACCTCAAGGCTCGCGGCATCCCCGACAAGGAGGCCGAGACGCTGTTGATCCAGGCCTTCGTCGGGGAGGCGGTGGACGGCATCGAGCATGCCGGGCTGCGCGACGCCCTGATGGAGCATGTGGCCGCCTGGCTGCAGGCGCGCGCGTGATGGCAGGAGCCGGCACCATGCCCACCGCCGCAACCCATCCCGCCGTAACAAATGGAAGCTACGACGTCGGCCGCATCCGCGAGGATTTCCCGATTCTCGGCCTGCAGGTCTATGGCAAGCCGCTCATCTATCTCGACAATGCCGCCTCGGCGCAGAAGCCCCGGGCGGTGCTCGATCGCCTCGAGCACGTCTATACGGCCGAATACGCCAACGTACATCGCGGCCTGCATTATTTGGCCAATGCCGCGACCGAAGCCTACGAGGATGCGCGGGTGAAGGTCGCCGGGTTCCTCAATGCGTCGCGCAAGGAGGAGATCGTCTTCACCCGCAATGCCACCGAGGCGATCAATCTCGTCGCCTATACGTTCGGCCAAGAGCGCATCCAGGCCGGCGACGAGATCGTGCTCTCGATCATGGAGCATCATTCCAACATCGTGCCGTGGCATTTCCTGCGCGAGCGCCAGGGTGCGGTGATCAAGTGGGCCCCGGTCGACGACGACGGCAATTTTCTTCTCGACGAGTTCGAGAAGCTCATCACGCCGCGCACCAAGATGGTCGCCATCACCCATATGTCGAACATGCTCGGCTCCATCGTGCCGGTGAAGCAGGTGGTTGCGCTGGCGCACGCGCGCGGCATTCCGGTGCTGATCGACGGCAGCCAGGGAGCCGTGCATCTCGACGTGGACGTGGCCGACATCGACTGCGACTTCTACGTCTTCACCGGTCACAAGCTCTATGGGCCGACCGGCATCGGGGTGCTTTACGGCAAGCACCGGCACCTTGCTGCCATGCGTCCCTTCAATGGCGGCGGCGAGATGATCCGGGACGTATTCGAGGACCGCGTCACCTACGGCGAGCCGCCGCACAAGTTCGAGGCCGGGACGCCCCCGATCGTGCAGGCGATCGGGCTCGGCGCCGCCATCGACTATGTTGGCTCGATCGGCAAGGCGCGCATCCGCGCGCACGAGACCGAGCTCGCCAAATATGGCCATGAGCGGCTGCGCGAGATCAATTCGCTGCGCATCTTCGGCACCGCCCGGGAGAAGGGCGCCATCATCTCCTTCGAGATGAAGGGCGCGCATCCGCACGACGTGGCCACCATCATCGATCGTTCCGGCGTGGCGGTGCGCGCCGGCACCCACTGCGTGATGCCGCTGTTGGCGCGCTTCGGCGTCTCGGCAACCTGCCGCGCCTCGTTCGCCATGTACAACACCAAGACCGAGATCGATCGCCTGGCCGAGGCTCTGATCAAGGCGCAGCAGTTTTTTACTTGAAGAGGGCGCGGCCGCTCGATTTGTTGTAATGGACGGCTCAGAGCGCCTCGGCGAATGCCGGCAAGCCTGAATGGCGTCCGCAGCTTTCTGTGGGATCACACGAGCGGAAGCATCATTTCCCTCGCGTGCCGGAGGATAACTGCTGGCGCATAGGGCTTTTCATGAAAGCGCATGCTGGGCGGAAGCCTGTCAGGGCGTGGCCGGCCGGACGCCAAGATGATGCCGACTCCGGGCCAGCGCGCGGCGACATGGCGGGCCAAGTCTGCCCCGCTCATCGCGCCGGGAATGCTGACGTCCGTGAAAAGCAGCCTGATGTCCGCGTCTGTCTCGAAGAACCGGAGGGCCTCGTCGGCACTTTCGGCTTCGAGCACCGGGTATCCGGCCTCCATGAACATGTCGGATGCCCCCATTCGCTCGAAGACATCGTCTTCGACGACCAGAACCGCGGCGGGGGAGGGGGAATCGGTCACCGACGGCAACCAACACCGGCCACGATGGTTCCATGTCTGTCCGGACTATAAGACAGGCACCCGATCTTACCGTACCGGGCACCAGCGGGGAGCGGTTTCTCCCGAACTGGTTCGCCGCGCTTTACACAGCATTCAATGGCGCTCCGCTGCACTCAAAGGCGCTCCGCTGGCCACCAGGCGCGACCGACGCAAGTGGTCAATTCTATACAGACTTATCTCTGGGACTGGTCGTACTCTGGCATCCTCCTGGCCATCTAACAATTCAAGGACCCCAGGACCCGGCGCTTGGCTGGAGATTTTGTCGGAGCACGGAGACGCGGAGATCTCATGCAGCAAAAAGTGTTAAGTGACCGATTTACCGTTATTTCGGACGCATGGGCCCTCGCCCAGGGCATTGTCGACACTGTCCGCGAGCCCGTTCTGGTGCTCGACAAGGACCTGCGCGTGATCACCGCAAGCCGCTCCTTCTATTCGGGATTCAAGGTCAGCCCCGACGACACGCAAGGCAAGCTTCTTTACACCTTGGGCGATGGACAATGGGACATTCCAAAGCTTCGCGTGCTGCTGGAAAAAATCATCCCCGAGAAGGGCGTGATGGAGGGCTACGAGGTCGAGCACGAGTTCCCCAGCCTCGGACGACGCACGATGTGCTTGAACGCCCGCCAGCTGTTCTACGAAGGGGGCAGCAACACGACCATTCTGCTCGGTATGGAGGATATCACTGACAGGCGCAATTTGGAGCGGGAGAAAGATGAGTTGTTGCGCCAGAAGGAAGTGCTGCTCGAGGAGCTGCAGCACCGGGTTGCGAACAGCCTGCAGATCATCGCAAGCATCCTTCTGATGAAGGCGAGGACCGTACAGTCGGAAGAGACGCGCCTTCATCTGCGAGATGCGCACAAGCGCGTCATGTCGATTGCTGCGGTACAAAAGCAGCTGCACGCCTCCGGAGCCGACGGGTCAATCGAGATCGGGCCTTATCTCACAAGATTGTGCGAGACCCTTGCGACCTCGATGATCGGCGACAGCCGGCCAATCTCCCTGAGGGTGGCTGGCGAAGGAGGCCACGCTACCTCCCGCCAGGCCGAGAGTTCTCGGCTTGATCGTGACCGAGCTCGTCATGAACGCGCTCAAGCATGCGTTTCCCGACGAAAAGGTCGGAGGCCAGATCACCGTCACCTATGATATGGTCGGAACGAATTGGAAGCTTTCGGTCTCCGATAATGGGATCGGCAAGCCGGACGGTGTTTTCGCTCAAGGAAAGTCCGGACTCGGCACCGGCATCGTCAAGGCCCTCTCCCATCAGCTCGACGCCCAATTCGCGACCGCAGCCGGGCCCAAGGGCACGACCGTATCGGTCACTCACGCCACTTTCCCGGCGAAAGCTGCTCGAACCCCCCAGATGGCTTGAGCAGGTTGCGGCATCGGTCGAGCCAGACGGTCGTCTCGCGGGCGCTGATTGCCTATATGCGTTCGGCACCAAGTCAACACGGAGGCCCAGGCCGGCGACTTCGCAATAGGAATGCGAACTCATGTCCTTGAGGTTTCCCAACGAGAGCCGCAGCTACGACCCCACGCGCCGGGCGGTGCGGTTTTGGGGACACGACAGCACAATGGAGGCTTCGTTCTTTGTGGGCGAAGATGCGCTTAAGCGCGTACACCCTGCCATGCTGTGCAACGAAGCCGGTTTCCTCGGCGCTTTCGATGCAAACCGCGACCTGATCCGCGCGACCGCGGCCAAGGTATATGCGCGAGGCCGCAAAGGCTCTTATGACGTGGTCACGTCGGATTTCTGATCGACGGCCGCTCAAGATGCCGAAGTGCTGACGCAATCGGCTTCGGCACGCCGGTCGCATCGGGAACCATATTGTAGTAGATTCGGTGACGAGCTTGAGAACGCGCCCTCATTGTCGTGACTTCGAGGTCGGGGGCGATCAGTCAGACGATTGCTCGGTGTCCGATGCCTTCGTCCTGATCTCGGGCTTGTCGTACAGGACCACGTTCAGCAACGAGTTATGGATTTCCAGCTTCCCATTGTACTCGATATAGCCCAATTTGCGGAACTTGTTCATGAAGAAGCTCACGCGCGATCGGGTCGTGCCGATCATCTCAGCGAGGGTTTCCTGACTGAACGTTCCAACGATCGGCTCCGGCCTGCCGTCCTTGCCGAAATTCGCAAGGAGAAGAAGAAGACGGGCGAGGCGCTTTTCGCTCGAATTGAACAATTGGTCGATCAGGTCCTCTTCAATCCGGCTGTTCCGCGTCAATAAATACGCCATGAACAATTCGGAAAAGTCGGGCTCCTCATGCATGGTGGCGATCATGGCCGCCTTGGCGATACGCGTAATCCGGCATCCGACAACCGCTGCTCCGGTCGTCACCCGAATTGGATGTCCATTGAGGCATCCTTCGCCAAAGAACTGACCGGGCCCGAGGATGCCCACGACCGCCTCCTTCCCCTGCTCGGAAGTGACGGTGAGCTTGATCCTGCCTTTCTGGATGTAAAAAACCGCGTCTGCCGCGTCGCCCTGTGAAAAAACGACTTCATTCTTCTGGTAGTCGGATATCGTCTTTCCATCGCCCACTTTGGCGAGAAATTTCCTGGGATCAAACGAAGCCCGGACCTTTCTCCTCGAAGCGCCTCGTGTTTGCTCGCCCAAGTATCTCTCCGAGATAGTACAGCAACGCTCCCATCATTACTTGCCCTATAATGTCTGTCAACGAATACGATTGGCGATGACTTCGAGCAATCTGTGCGCCCTCGACGGACTTCCCTTCACGAGGGGTCTGCGCCTCGAACTCCCATGCATCGGCAAAAAGGGCGGCACGCGGTGCCGCCCTTGATCAAGTCGGAGCGCGATTCCGTTCAGGCCGGTATCATTGCGACAATTCGGCGCGTGCCTGGATCCACGATCAGAATCTCATCGCCGACCAGGATATAGTCAAAGTCGCGATATTGCGGCGCATATTCCACGATGCGAGCCGGCAGTCGGTAGAAATGAACCGTCATCGGTACCGCATCGCCGATTGAGATCGAGAACGGCACACTGGCGAGGCGTTCAGCCTTCTCGCCCTTCAAGGTCTCCCGGAATTTTTGGTTCTGCTCGGCCGACATCTGCGCGGAGGCCGAGGATTCCGCCCCCTTCTGCGGTGAGCCCTTTTGTGTTGCCGCACCGGGCGCAGCGCCTTGGCTCGGAGACTGTCCGACGGTCCGGCGTTCGGAATCGGTATTTTCGGGCGCCTGCGCGGTCGTGGCGGGCTTTGCCTTCTCCGGCGCCTGGGCGGTCGGAGCCGACTTTTCTTTCCCCGGCTCCTGCGCGGTCGCGGCTGGTTTCATCTTGTCGTTCTTCTCGGGAACCTGCGCAGTCGCGGGAGACTTCGGCTTTTCGGTCTTCGCGGGCAGCGCGGACTTCTGGTGGTCAGTCTGGCCCTCAGGCGCCTTTTGCTCCGACGTGGCCGCGGCGGGCGCATCGCGGCGCTCGTTTAGGCCCTGCGCGGATGCCAGACCAATTCCGGCCACCAGCGCCGCGATTGACGCGGTGATCAACAAAGTATTCTTCATCGAAAATCTCCATTAATTCTGTTTGAGAGTACTTAGGCAGAACTGAATCAAGCAGGTTAAGTTCCATCGGGGGAAGGTTAGGGGTAAATAAGGATAAATAAGGGGACCTTGGATTCGCGTGCAAACCTTCAAGGTATGGGGACGGCCCGTTTGTTCGGCATCCAATGTCGCGCGACCTCGCTTTCGCATCTGGTCCATATTCAGCCGTGGGGCACCGCCGCGCGCGTGGCCGCAACGTTGGCGCTAGCGAAGAGCAGAGCAATGACGCGAATCGGCTGCAAATTATTGCGGGACGGCACAAATAGTATGAGTCCAAAATCAAGTAATATGTCGATTTAGTACGTTACAAACACGGGCGCGAAAATCGTCCTGCTTCCCAATCTCAATCATAATGCAGCGGTCGCCACACCATCAGCGCGGGACCGGCTCGCCCGCCTTGGCCGGCCGTGAAGGAGGTTACCTCTGCAAACTGCGGATGGGCGTCGAGCTCGGAAGCCGGGCAGCCCGGTAAAATAAAATTCTGTGTTAAATCAATGTCTTATCCGCAATTTCTGACGTTCATTGTTGGCCGTTTGGCACTCTTCCTTGAATAGTGCCAAACGCACACCATTTGCATGGGGACGGGGCTTTGAGATGCGACTCGCATCGGCTCCGCTTGTTTTTCCGACAAATCTCAGAACCCAGGAGGAGCGCATGGAATTTCGCCCGCTTCACGATCGCGTCGTCGTCGAGCGCATCGATGCCGAAGCCAAGACCGCCGGCGGCATCATCATCCCCGACACCGCCAAGGAGAAGCCGCAGCAAGGCAAGATCGTCAGTGTGGGGCCCGGCGGGCGTGACGATCACGGCATGCTGATCCCGATCGACATCAAGGTCGGCGACCGGGTGTTGTTCGGCAAGTGGTCGGGCACGGAAGTCAAGATCGAGGGCGTCGAATACCTGATCATGAAGGAAAGCGACATCATGGGCGTGCTCGACGGCGCTGCCGAAGCGCCGGCCAAGAAGAAAGCCGCCTGACGCCTGATGCCCCTTACGCGGTGCGCACCTGCACCGCTGAACAGATAACGGAGTTATCCCAATGGCTGCCAAAGACGTTAAGTTTTCCGTCGATGCGCGCGACAGAATGATGCGCGGCGTAGACATTCTCGCCAATGCGGTGCGCGTGACGCTCGGCCCCAAGGGCCGTAATGTCGTGCTCGACAAGTCGTACGGCGCGCCCCGGATCACCAAGGATGGCGTGACCGTCGCCAAGGAGATCGAGCTCGAGGACAAGTTTGAAAATATGGGTGCGCAGATGGTGCGCGAAGTCGCTTCGAAGTCATCCGACTTCGCCGGCGACGGCACCACGACCGCCACGGTTCTGGCGCACGCGATCGTAAAGGAAGGCGTCAAGTCGGTGGCTGCCGGCATGAACCCGATGGATCTCAAGCGCGGCATCGATCTTGCGGTCGAGGCGGTGGTTGAGGATCTCAGGAAGAATTCCAAGAAGGTCACCTCGAATGAGGAAATCGCCCAGGTCGGCACGATCTCGGCCAATGGCGATGCCGAAATCGGCAAGTTCCTCGCCGATGCCATGAAGAAGGTCGGCAACGAGGGCGTGATCACGGTCGAAGAGGCCAAGAGCCTCGAAACCGAGCTCGACGTTGTCGAAGGCATGCAGTTCGACCGCGGCTACATCTCGCCCTATTTCATCACCAATGCCGACAAGATGCGCGTCGACATGGAAGACCCCTACATACTCATCTATGAAAAGAAGCTGGCGAACCTGCAGGAGCTGCTGCCGCTGCTCGAGGCGGTGGTGCAGGCCTCCAAGCCCCTCGTGATCGTGGCGGAGGACGTCGAGGGCGAGGCGCTCGCAACGCTCGTGGTCAACAAGCTGCGCGGCGGCCTTAAGGTCGCGGCCGTCAAGGCGCCGGGCTTCGGCGATCGCCGCAAGGCCATGCTGCAAGACATCGCCGTCCTGACCGGCGGCGAGGCCGTCAGCGAGGACCTCGGCATCAAGCTCGAGAACGTCACGCTCGCCATGCTCGGTCGCGCCAAGAAGGTGATTATCGAGAAGGAGAACACCACGATCGTCAACGGCGCCGGCAAGAAGTCCGAAATCGAGGCTCGCATCAGCCAGATCAAGGCGCAGATTGAGGAGACCACCTCGGACTACGACCGCGAGAAGCTGCAGGAGCGGCTCGCCAAGCTGGCGGGCGGCGTCGCGGTGATCCGCGTCGGTGGCGCGACCGAGATCGAGGTGAAGGAACGCAAGGATCGCGTCGACGATGCCATGCACGCGACCCGGGCCGCGGTCGAGGAAGGCATCCTGCCGGGCGGCGGGGTTGCCCTGCTGCGGGCCGCCGAGGGGCTCAAGCGGTTGCGCACGCACAATGACGACCAGAAGACCGGTGTGGACATCGTCCGTAAGGCGCTCTCCGCCCCGGCTCGCCAGATTGCGACCAATGCGGGTGAAGACGGCTCGCTCATCGTCGGCAAGATCCTCGAGAAGGATCAATACGCCTACGGCTTCGACGCTCAGAACGGCGAGTATGTGAACCTCGTTGCCAAGGGCATCATCGACCCGACCAAGGTCGTTCGGGCGGCCTTGCAGAATGCAGCCTCGATCGCCGGGCTTCTGATCACCACGGAGGCCATGGTCGCGGAACGGCCCAAGAAGGACGGCGGAGCCGCGGCGATGCCTGGCGGCATGGGTGGCATGGGCGGCATGGACTACTAAGCGTCACAACAGACGGCGATTAAGGCCCGGGATTCACCCCCGGGCCTTTTCTCGTGCCGCTGCTAGCAGGCTGCCGGTTCGGGCAGAACAAATGATATCTCCCGGGAGGATATTCTCGTCCCAGAGCCCACCTCACGTGCTATCCTCATTCATGCCTCGCTTTGCCGGTAGACTTGCGGTTGCGGATCATCGTGGTGCGAGGGATTTGGGACCGCTCCAGCCTCACTTTCGGGCGCGTTGCGGGTCTTTCATGGGAACCCGGGTAGGCTTACATAAGCGAAAGGGCAAATGCCTCCGCTGGTTATGAAGAATAGCGGAGCCAGGCGTTTGGGGTCTATTCGTGGGGCGCAGGATTGCTTGCATGAACGACAACACTGCCGACCACCAGCCGATCGCTACCGCCGCGGGCATCGCTGACGCCGGGGACCGGGCCAGCCCGTCGGCGCCGCAGCCGGGCGCAGCCTCGGCGCTGCCCGAGGACGAGATCGCCCGCCTGACCGACGATATCATCGCGGCGCTCAAGACCGTCTATGACCCGGAGATCCCGGCCGACATCTACGAGCTCGGTCTCATCTACAAGATCGACATCGCCGATGATCGCGCCGTTTCGGTGGAGATGACGTTGACCACGCCGAACTGTCCGTCGGCGCAGGAACTGCCCGTGATGGTCGAGAATGCGGTGGCGAGCGTGGCGGGGGTGGGCGAAGTCAAGGTCACGATCGTCTGGGATCCGCCCTGGGAGCAGAGCCGGATGTCGGACGAGGCCCGTGCCGTGCTCAATATGTGGTGAAGTCGAATGCCCGCTGATGCGGTGGGAGTAAGGCCATGCCCTGCATGTGGTAAGTTGCGCTGGGTGCGCTTTCCTCCCACATAAAGGTACGAGCCACGACGGCGACAGAGAAGACTGCGAAAGCAAGACTGCGAGAAAAGGAGCCCGCAATGGCCAGTTCCCGGCCGAGACCGCAGGTGATCCGGCTGACCGACGCCGCTGCCGAGCGCATCAAATACGTGATGGCGAACGCCACCAAGCCCATCATCGGCGTGCGCGTCGGCGTCAAGAACGGCGGCTGTGCCGGCATGACCTATACGATGGAGTATGCCGAGAGGGCCGAGCCGGCCGACGAATTGGTCGAGGACAAGGGGGTGCGCGTGCTGATCGATCCCAAGGCGATCCTGTTCCTTCTGGGCACCGAGATGGACTACAAGGTCGAGAAGCTTTCGACCCAGTTCGTGTTCAACAATCCCAACCAGACATCGGCCTGCGGTTGCGGGGAATTGGTGCAGCTCAAGCCGGCGGCCGAGGCGCAGCCGTAGCGCAGAGGGGCGGCGCTCTTGGCCCCGGAGGACATCCGCGAGCTGTTCGCGGCCTTCGGGATGGTCACGGTCCGGCGCTTGTTCGGCGGCGCGGGCATCTATGCCGAGGATACGATGTTCGCCCTCGTGCATGACGGTGTCATTTATCTCAAGGCGGACGGGCACAATGCCGCGGCGTTCGAGCGCGAGGATCTTCCGCCCTTCACCTACACGACCAGGCACGGCAAGCGCGGGGTGATGTCCTACCGGCGCATTCCGGACCGCCTCTACGACGATCCCGACGAGCTTGCGGCATGGGCGCGCGAGGCGCTGGCAGCCGCGCGCCGGCGGGCTGCAGGGAAGGGTTTGCCATTGGCGAGGAGCGAGAGGCGAAAATCCTGAGGGATGGTAGGCCCGGCCGGGGGCTTAAGCCACCTTGGGGGCGGCCTGGTTGGCCTCCAGGTCGGTCTCTCCGATCACCCGGTTGCGGCCGCTGCGCTTGGCGGCATAGAGACAGACGTCGGCGCGCTCGATCAGCGATTGCGGAGTGTCGTTCTGGCCAAGCGTGGCGACGCCGATCGAGATCGTCACGCGGCCGAGATGCTCGCCGGTCGAGCGCTTCATCAATTCCTTGTTCATCACCGCGCGCCGGATGTGATCGGCGACGGTGATGGCCGAGCGCAGCGCCGTGTTGGGAAGCACGATGGCGAACTCCTCGCCGCCATAGCGTGCCGCGATGTCCTGACCCTTGACGTTCTGCTTCACCGCGATCGCCACCAACCTCAGCACCTGATCGCCGGTCAGGTGACCATAGCTGTCGTTGAACTTCTTGAAGTGATCGATGTCGGTCAGCATGAGCGAGAGCGGTTCGCGCCGGGCTTGCGCCGCGGCGAACGTCCTGGCCAGGGCGTCGTCGAAGAATTTGCGGTTTGCCAGCGAAGTGAGGGGATCGGTCAGGCTTTCGGTGCGGACCGCTTCGAGGTTCTCCTGCAACTCGGTGATCTCGAGCTTGGACGCGGACAGTCGGGCCTCGAGCGCCTTATTGGTCTGTTCCACGTCCTTGGTGGCCCGCACCAGGCTCTCGACGATCACGCGCAGGCCGGCGCCGTCGTTGGTATGGCCGAGCATTTCCGAGGCATTGGCGAGATTTTCGGTGTAGTTCGACGCCGACCCGGCTGCCGCACCGATCATGGCCATGACCTGCTCGATCTCGCCCTTGACCTGCGCCCCGACATGGTCGATGCGCTCGGTGAAGCGTGTCGGCGAGATGAAGGTTTCGTAGATCCGGTCGATATTGGCTTCCGTGAGCGTGCCGTCGCGCACCAGCATTTCGTTGATCATTTGATTCAACGAGGGATTATAGCCGGTGGCGTAGACATACCAGATTTCGAAATGGCGCGGGGTGGCCGGCTGGCGCAATGCCTTGATCTGTCCAAAAGCGATGTCCGCGAATGCCATCGTGCGTTCGTGATCGTCTTTCGGACCAGTCATGATTTTTCGTTCCGCCCGCCTTGATGGTGCCCGCCGCCAATGCAGCGAACCTGCAGGGGCCGCTTGAGTAGGAGCAGTCTATTTCACGGCGGTGAAGGGGGAGTAAACGGCTCTAATAGGCCACAAGCGCGCACGTAGTAGTGCTGGCACGATCAGCTTAAGGTAGCACCAAACAGCTTGCAGCGTGGGCCTTTTCAGGCTTTCACCCGCACTGGACGCAGCAAAAATGCCGGCAGCTGAGAGAGGGCGGATTCGTCGCTCTGAGCCGACTCGCGCCGGGGTCGCTCACGTTCGAGCGGCTTGTGTCCCTGTCGCGGACGCACCTCATCGATTCGAGTCACCGATGCCGGCGGTCGCTCGCGGCGCGGCTCGTGGCGTCGATGCCGGCTATCCCGCGGCTCGGGCTGCTGCCCGGCAAGCGGCGCCGCAGTATCGGCGACGGGGGGAGGCTCGCCCATCCAGGGAATGCCCTGGCCGATCAGCTTCTCGATTGCGGCGACCGCCTTGCCGTCCGCCGGTGCCACCAGGGTGAGGGCAGCACCCGCGCGTCCGGCGCGGCCGGTGCGTCCGATGCGATGCACGTAATCGTCCGGGTGGTGGGGAACGTCGAAATTGAACACGTGGCTGACATCGGGAATGTCGAGCCCGCGCGCGGCCACGTCCGAGGCAACGAGCAGCGCCACCTCGCCGCGGCGGAATTGCTCGAGCGCGGCGGTTCGCGACGGCTGGTCCATGTCGCCATGCAGAGCCAGCGCCGAGAACCCGTGCCGCACCAAGGAACGGTGCAGCTGCGCGACCTCGCGCTTGCGATTGCAGAAGATGATGGCGTTCTTGAGCCCCTCGGCCGAGCGGATCAGCCGACGCAACATGTCGCGCTTGTCATGGGGCTCGCGCCCGCACTTGACCAGCAGCTGCGTGGTGGTGGCCACCGTGGAGGCGGCGCGCGTGACCTCCACCCGCACCGGATTGTGCAGGAACTGCTCGGTGATGCGCCGGATCTCGGGCGGCATGGTGGCGGTGAAAAACAGCGTCTGGCGCGTGAACGGCACCAGCTTGCAGATGCGCTCGATATCGGGGATGAAACCCATGTCGAGCATGCGGTCGGCCTCGTCGATGACCAGGAGCTCGACCCCGGTCAGCAACAGGCGCCCGCGCTCGAAATGATCGAGCAGCCGGCCCGGCGTTGCAATCAGGACGTCGACGCCGCGCATCAGCTTGGTGTCCTGATCGTCGAACGACACGCCGCCGATCAGGAGCGCGACATTGAGCTTGTGATTGACCCCGTATTTGACGAAGCTCTCCTCGACCTGCGCCGCCAGCTCGCGGGTCGGCTCGACGATGAGGGTGCGGGCGATGCGGGCACGGGCGCGGCCATGCTCGAGCATGGTCAGCATCGGCAGCACGAAAGCTGCTGTCTTGCCGGTCCCGGTCTGGGCGATGCCGAGCACGTCGCGCCGGGCCAGCACGTGGGGTATCGCCTGCTCTTGGATGGGGGTGGGGGTCGTGTAGCCGGCCGATTTGACGGCGGCGAGAACCTTGTCGGACAAGCCAAGTTTTGAAAAAGGCATAGAACCTCGAATTGAGACCTTCCGGAGCTTACCCGCGCCGGATGACGGTACAACCACTGAAGTTGCGCGGGGGGAGGGTCGAAAGTTTCAATCGAACCGTTTCGAGCGGAACATAAGCGGACCGGGTCGAAAGTCAATCCTTTTGCGGCACAATAGGTTAAATTAGCCGTTCGAAGATCCAGCGGGTTGAACCCAAGAGGAAGCTTGCCGGTTGAGCCGGCGGCACGTCGCATGACCTCAGTTCTCGACCTTATCGGCGAAACGCCCCTGATCGAGGTGACCCGCATCGATCGAGGGCTCTGCCGCCTGTTTCTCAAGCTCGAAAGCGCAAATCCGTCGGGCTCGCTCAAGGATCGGCCGGCTCGCGCCATGATCGAGGCGGCCGAAACCGACGGGCGGCTGGCTCCCGGCGGTACCATCGTGGAGGCGACGGCGGGCAATACCGGGCTCGGCCTTGCTCTGGTCGGCGGGCGCAAGGGCTATCGCACGCTCCTGGTCGTGCCCGACAAGATGGCGCGCGAAAAGGTGCTGCATGCAAGGGCGCTTGGCGCGGAGGTGGTGACCGCGCGTTCCGACGTGGGCAAGGGCCACCCTGATTATTACCAGGACCTCGCCGAGGCGCTCGCGCGACGCACGCCGGGCGCCTTCTTCATCAATCAGTTCGCCAACCCCGCCAATCCGCAGGCCCATGCCGCCACGACCGGGCCGGAGATCCTGCGTCAAATGGAGCATGACGTGGATGCCGTGGTGGTCGGCGTCGGTTCAGGCGGCACCCTGACCGGGATCGGGCGGTTCATGCGGCAAATGTCGCCCAAGACGGCGATGGTTCTCGCCGACCCGCTCGGCTCGGTCCTCACCCCCTATGTGCAGACCGGAAAAATGCCGCAGCCCGGCAGCTGGGCGGTCGAAGGCATCGGCGAAGACTTCATTCCGCCGAATTGCGATCTCGCTCTGGTGTCGCAAGCCTATTCGATCCCGGACGCGGAAAGCTTTGCGGCGGCGCGCGACCTGTTGCGCATGGAAGGCGTGCTGGGCGGTTCCTCCTCGGGCACCTTGCTGGCAGCCGCGCTGCAGTATTGCCGCGCGCAGACGGTGCCGAAACGCGTGGTCAGCCTGGTGTGCGATTCGGGCGCGAAATATCTCTCCAAGGTGTTCAATCCTGCGTTCCTGGCGCAAGAGGGCTTCACCCATCCCGACCGTCACGGCACCGTCGGGGACATCGTGGTGAGCCGCGCCAGCGAGGGAAGCGCGGTCACGGTGCGGCCGAACGATCCGTTGCGCAGCGCGTTCGCGCGCATGCGCTCGGCCGATGTGTCCCAGCTTCCGGTGATCGATGAGAGCGGGCGCGTGGTCGGGCTGGTCGACGAAAGCGACATGCTGGCTGCGATGCTGACAGACGAAGGCGACCCCGGTCGGACCTTCGCGCGCCCCGTGAAGGACGTCATGGTGACGCGGATCGAGACCGTCTCGGCGGCGGCGCCGCTCGCCGAGCTGGTGCCGCTGTTCCGCAAGGACTACATCGCCATCGTCATGGACGGCGATCAGTTTCTGGGCGTGGCGACGCGCCTCGACCTCATCAATTACTTCCGGCTCGCGCCCTGACCTGCATCCGATCTGCCTGACGCGCAGACAATCAAGAGCTTCCAATGACCAGAACTAACCAGCTGCACTTTGCGACGCGCTGCGTGCATGCGGGGCAGGAGCCCGACCCGACGACCGGTGCGGTGATGATGCCGATCTATGCCACCTCGACCTATGTGCAGGCGAGCCCGGGCGTGCACAAGGGCTACGACTATGCGCGCACCAAGAACCCGACGCGCATGGCATTCGAGCGCTGCGTCGCCGATCTTGAAGGCGGCAGCGCCGGCTTTGCCTTTGCATCCGGGCTCGCCGCCATCGCGACCACGCTCGAGTGCCTCGACCAGGGCTCGCATGTGGTCGCGGTCGACGATCTTTACGGGGGCACGCGCCGGCTGTTCGAGCGCGTGCGCTCCCGCTCGGCGGGGCTTGAGATGAGCTATGTCGACCTCACCGATGCCGATGCGCTGGAGACGGCGATCCGGCCGGGCACGCGGCTGATATGGATCGAATCGCCCACCAATCCGCTGTTGAAGCTGATCGATCTCGAGCGCGTCGCCGCCATCGCGCGCAAGCGCGGCATCTGGACCGCCGCCGACAACACCTTCGCCAGCCCCTATGTCCAGCGCCCGCTCGAGCATGGCTTCGACCTGGTGGTCCATTCGACCACCAAGTACCTCAATGGCCATTCCGACATGGTGGGAGGCGTCGCCGTGGTCGGCGAGAACGCGGCCCTGCGCGAGCGGCTGACCTTCCTGCAGAACGCCGTGGGCGCGATCCAGGGCCCGTTTGATTCGTTCCTGGCATTGCGCGGCCTCAAGACCTTGGCGCTGCGCATGCAGCGCCACTGCGGATCGGCCTTGCAGATCGCCCGATGGCTGGAAGCCCATCCCAAGGTGCGTCGCGTCTTCTATCCGGGCCTCCCGAGCCACCCCCAGCACGCCCTGGCAAAGCGCCAGATGCACGGTTTCGGCGGCATGATCGCGGCCGAGCTCGAGGGCGGCCTCGAGGAGGCCAAGCGGTTTCTCGAACGCTGCCGCCTGTTCGCGCTGGCGGAAAGCCTGGGCGGCGTCGAAAGTCTCATCGAGCATCCGGCGCTGATGACCCATGGCTCGGTCCCGAAGGAGGTGCGCGCCGCGCTCGGCATCGGCGACAGCCTGGTGCGGCTCTCGGTCGGCATCGAGGAGGCCGACGATCTCATCGCCGATCTCGCCGGCGCGCTCGGCTGAGCGGGCGTCTCACGCCTCCAAGATGTCCCTGAGCGGCCGCTTGAAAGCGAAGATGACGATGCCGGCAAGGGCGGCGATGCCGGCGAGCATCGAGAAGAAGCTCACCTTGTCCATGGTGCTCCAGAGGCTCCCGAGCCAGCCGGCGATCAGATTCCCGGTGAAGCTCGTCGCCAGCCACAAGCCCATCATCATCGAGAGCATGCGCGCGGGCGCTGCCTTCGACACGAGCGACAGGCTGACCGGCGAAAGATAGAGCTCGCCGACCGTGAGGACGACGAAATAGCCCAGCAACCACCACCAGCTTGCCGCGTCGCCATGCGCGACCCACGCGGCGGCGGCCATAACCAGATAGGCGATCGCTACCCCGAAGCAGCCGAGCGCCATCTTGGTGATGGTCGAAGGCTCGCGGCCGCGTTGCGCCTGCCACGACCAGAGCCCGACGATCAGGGGCGTGAAGGCAAAGATCATCAATGGATTGAAGGCCTGGAACCAGGTCACCGGAATTTGGCCGTGCCAGATTACGAGATCGATAGTGCGATCCGTATGGTCGTCGGCCCACAGCGGGATCGTATTGCCCTGCTGCTCGTAGGTCGCAAAGAACAGGGTGGTCGGAACGAACAGCACCGCCAGCGCCACGATGGCGCGCCATTCGGATCGATCGAGCGGCATCTTGTCGAGCCCGGCGGCCTTGAGCTTGTGCATCTCGTCGGCCGGCAATAGCGGCAGGGCGTAGAGATAGACCGCAAGCCCGATCGTCATGCCGACGCCGGCGGCGAGAAAGCCGTAGTGCCAACCCACGGCCTCTCCGAGGGTGCCGCAGACCAGCGGCGCCAGAAACGCCCCGATATTGATTCCCACGTAAAAGATCGAATAGGCGCGGTCGCGCCGAAGGTCGCCAGGCGCATAGAGGCCGCCGACCTGGGTGACGATGTTGGGCTTGAAGGCGCCGTTGGCGAGGATGAGCGTGGTCAGAGCGAGCAGGAACAAGGGCTCGAAGGCCATCATGAAATGGCCGGCCGCCATCAGGGTGGCGCCGACGATGACGGTGCGGCGCTGGCCGAGCACCCGATCGGCGATCAAGCCGCCGAAGAACGGGGTCAAATAAACCAGGCCGGTATAGAGGCCATAGACTTGCGAGGCGAGGGGCTGCACGCCGAGCGGTCCGAACATGGATTCGAGCAGGGTGCGCAACGTGTCGAGGCCGATGACGCCGTCGGCGTGCTCCGGATGGAGCAGGTATTTCGTCATGTAGAGGATGAGCAGCGCGCGCATCCCGTAATAGGAGAAGCGCTCCCACATTTCGGTGGCGAACAGGAACGTCAGACCGCGCGGATGCCCGAACAGATCCCCGAACGATTTTGCGTGGCTGATCTGGTATGCGTCTGATGAAGCTGAAGCCATTTTGACCCGGTGCAGGCTCGGTGCGCGAGGCGTCCAGTAAACTCTGCGGCTGCGGCGAATTCAATGCGGGCGCGACATGCTGGCGCGGGCGCGCCGCTATCGCGGAACCATCCGCCGGCTGCTAAAGTGGGCTGCCGGGCGGCTTTGGCCGCTTTGCCTGAGAGCAACGTGGCCAAATTCAAGGCGAATCGGGAGGCCCGCATGGTCTGGATGAGCTTCTGCCGCAGTGTGATGATCGGCGCGCTGGCGCTGCCCGCCCTGCTTGCGCCGGCGACCATTCCGGCATCGGCCCAGACCGACCCGGCGGCGAACTATCCGAGCCGGCCGATCCGCATGATCGTCGGTTTCGCCGCCGGCGGCGGCAACGACATTTTCGCCCGCCTGGTCGGGCAGAAGCTGTCGGACCTCCTCGGTCAGTCCATCGTGATCGAGAACCGGCCGGCTGCGGGCGGGCGATCCGCGGCCGAGTATGTCGCCAACCAGCCGGCCGACGGCTACACGCTCTTGGTCGGCGCGAGCGGCATGATGTCGATCGCGGCGGCGGTCTATCCGAACCTTCGCTACCATCCGACCAAGAGCTTCATCCCGCTCTCGATGATCGCGAGCTTCCCGCTGATCATGTCGGTGCCGGTGAGCAATCCGTCGAAGTCCGTGGGCGAGCTGGTGGCCTGGGCAAAGCAGCATCCCGACAAGGCGAATTACGCGACGACATCTCCGGCCTTCACCATCGCGACCGAGCTCCTGAAGCTCAAGACCGGAATGCCCGGGGTGGCCATCCCATGGAAGAGCAGCACCGAGATGCTGCTCTGCGTGGTGACCGAGCAGTGCCTGGTCGCCATCGCGGACGGGCCGCCAAGCGTCCCGTTGGTCAAGGCCGGCAAGGTCCACGCCTTGGCGGTCACCGGCGCGGAGCGTTCGCCGGAACTGCCCGACGTGCCGAGCATGGCGGAGCAGGGGCTGCCCGAAGTCAATATTCATTTGTGGAGCGGCGTGTTCGCGCCGGCCGCCACGCCTCCCGCGATTGCCAAGAAGCTCGAAGCCACGCTGCGGCAAGCCATCCTGGCGCCCGAGGTCAGCCAAAAGCTCAAAGTCATGGCGGTGAACCCGGGTGGCACATCTTCGGACGATTTCCGGCAAATGATCGACTCCGACATCAAGGTCTATGAGGGCGTGGCCAAAGCCGCGAATCTGACCTTCGAGGATTAGCGGCTTTGGCTTTCTCACCTCTCCCTAACGCTCTCCTAACGGAGAGGTGAGAAGGACGCGGCCTGCTCAAGGCCTCATTTGCTTGCAATTTCTCTATTCAACCTGTACACGATGCGGCATCGACATTTGGCCGGACCACTGGGCCGCTTCGCCTCGCACTGTGCGGCGCACGTTTCAGACTCTCTCCAAATTCGACGACCGGGACACAGGCGCGATGTCGCGCCCGATCCCACGTGCACAACCGTCAGTGAAAGGAAAACTCATGACCACGGGTACGGTAAAGTTCTACAACGACCAAAAAGGCTTCGGCTTCATTCAGCCCGACGACGGCGGCAAGGACGTGTTCGTCCATGCGACTGCGCTCGAGCGCGCGGGGATTCGCGGGCTGCGCGAAGGCCAGAAGGTGACCTTCGAGGCGCAAACCGATCCGCGCTCCGGCAAGATCGCCGCCGACAATCTGTCGGCAATGTGATGCTTTCGGCGGGGAGCGCCCGTATCAGGACGCTCCCGGCCGGTCTGCTGCCGATCGGGGACCGGGCAGCGAAGTCGTGATTCTCGACCCGAACCGAGATCACGTCCGCAAGCTGCGCGAACTGCGCTCTCGGACACATTGTTCCGTTCGAACACGTTGTTTCGTGGAGACAGGCCGGATCGGGCGCACCTTCGATCCGCGTCTAGCCGCCCTGAGGTGACCGGGGTAATGCCGTGAAATGGCTCGTTCTGGCGCTTTTCCTCGCAGGGATGTTTTCATCTCTCAATTGGTACGAGGCTGCAGCCAGTGAGCGCAAGATGGCTTTCGGAGTCATGACCATTGCGGCTTTTGCCCTCGTCATCGTTCTGGGCAGCACGATTCTGTGATCAGACCTGTCTGTAAAACGACAGCTGTCTATAAGACGACACCTGTGTGTGAGGCGAGCTGAAACTTCGCGAGGCAACCCGGCTCAAGACGTCGACGAGCTTTCCAGCTCGCTTTCGGGAACCACGCGCTCGTGTCGCTCGGCGTCGCTCTTGATGCGGTAATGAGGTTCAGCCGCGTTGTCAGGCATCAGCCGGATGATCTCGTAGGTGCCGGGGGCTGCTTGACGAATGGAACGCGGAATAAGCGCGACAGATTGGCCAACGTGGAATTTATGCATCATTGGATTCCCTCGATAGATTTGGCCGCCGCCCTCATGTGGAAAGTAAACCAAGACTTTGCTCTCAGAACAACAAAATCAGGACGATTTAGCATAAACACCAGGATATGCCCGCTATCGCGGCTAAATAGCGATCCTGGAGGATTTCGACCGCACGTGCTAGGTTTCGGTCTCTCGTGCTACAATACCGCGCAGGCGACCCTTCGGTCGCGCTGACTATGATAAGCTATCACAATGCCTGACTTAAGCACTCGAAAACTGCGCGTCTACGGTTGATTTATTCGTTCAATGGAGGACATATTGATGCAGATCTACATGTTCACGTCGGAGTCGAGCCCGAGCTTGCATGCATTCGCGGGGGATCCATCGGGAAGCAAGCTGCCGCAGAACCACGGCCCTTGGCATCCGGACGGTTCGATCAGGTCGGGCGACCATCCTCCGCACCACTTTTCCCGTGCGAAGATCGAGCAGGCGATCAAATTCGATGGCTTCCAGCTCTGGCGCATGAAGCCGGACAACACGAAGCCCGGCGACGGGACCCGCACGCAGGCCGCTTGACCTTCGACTTGGCCCCAATTTGCCGGCAATTGCCCTCACGCTGCCCTGCGGCGAATGCGCTCGCGCAACAATGCTGGAAAGGGTGCTAAAAAGAGGATCGCGGAGCCTTCGGGATTGTGGAGTCTCCGGGATTGGTGAGTCTCTGCAATTGTCGAGTTCTTGCAGCTGTAGAAGTCTTGGCGGGCCAAGCGCGAGCCATGGCGCGGCGGTCGAGCGAGGAGCATCCGATGAAGTGGAACGATCAGGACCGCGGACCGTGGCGAGCGGGGGGCAACGGCTCAAAGTCGCCCGATCTTGAAGAATTCTTGCGCCGGGGACAGGACCGGCTGCGTTCGGCGTTGCCGGGGCGCAATCTCGGCGGGCGGGGTATCGCCGTCATCGCTCTCTTGGCGGTCGTGATCTGGGCATTTTCGGGATTTTTCCGTGTCGACCCCGACGAGCTCGGCATCGTGCTGCGCTTCGGCAAATACGTGCGCGATGCCCAACCCGGCCTCAACTATCATTTGCCCTACCCGATCGAGGCGGCGCTCACGCCCAAGGTGACGCGCGTCAACCGGGTCGATGTCGGCATGCGTACGGTCGAGTCGTCGCGCCGCGGCACTCCCAACCTCAACGTGCCGGAAGAAAGCCTCATGCTCACCGGCGACGAAAACATCGTGGATGTCGATTTCTCGGTGTTCTGGTTGATCAAGCCCAATGGCGCAGGCGATTATCTGTTCAATATCCAGCAGCCTGAAGGCACCGTGAAGGCGGTCGCCGAGAGCGCCATGCGCGAAGTGGTCGGCCGTTCCGAGATCCAACCCATACTCACCGGTGCCCGGCAGACCGTCGAGGTGGCGGTCCAGGATCTGATGCAGCGGACCCTCGACCAGTACGGGGCCGGCGTCCAGGTGACCCAGGTGCAGCTGCAAAAGGTCGACCCGCCCGCGCAGGTGCTCGAACTCGTTCCGCGACGTACAGGCGGCGCGCTCGGACGCCGAGCGGGCCCAGAACGAAGCGCAGACCTATGCCAACCGCGTGGTGCCGGAATCGCGCGGTCGGGCCGCGCAGATCACCCAGGCGGCGGAGGCCTATCGCCAGCAGACCGTCGCCGAGGCCACCGGCCAGTCGGCGCGCTTCCTCAAGATCTACGATGAGTTCAAGAAGGCGCCGGCGGTCACCCGTGAGCGCATGTATCTGGAGACCATGGAGCGGGTGTTGGGGGGGACCGACAAGATCATCATCGATTCCGCCATGCAATCCGGAGCGCAAAGCGGCGTCGTGCCCTATCTGCCGCTCAACGAGCTGACGCGGTCGCCGCCGCCAGCGGAGAATCCGCCGCCGACCCCGCCGCAGGCTGGAGGCAACCGATGAGGCTCAATCTCGCCGGCGGCGTTTTGGCCGCGTTCGTGCTGGTGGCGTTGCTGATCTGCTACGGCAGCCTGTTCACGGTCTACCAGACCGAGCAGGTGCTGGTGGTGCGGCTCGGCGAGCCGATTCGCGCGGTCACGGAGCCGGGGCTGAACTTCAAGCTCCCGCTTCTCGACAGCGTCATCTATGTCGACAAGCGAATTCTCGATCTTGAAAACCCCTCGCAGGAGGTGATCGCCTCCGACCAGAAGCGGCTGGTGGTCGATGCCTTCGCGCGCTATCGCGTCACCGACCCGTTGAAGTTCTATCAGACCATCGGCGTGATCGAAGGCGCCAATGCGCGGCTGTCGACGCTCCTCAACTCGGCGCTGCGGCGGGTGATGGGCGAGGCGACGACGACGGACATCGTGCGCGACAAACGCACGGAGCTCATGGCGATGGTACGCGATCAGCTCGAGAAAGAAGCGCAGTCGTTCGGCATAACGGTGGTGGACGTGCGGATCAGACGCGCCAATCTGCCGGAGCAGAACAGCCAGGCGGTCTATCAGCGCATGCAGACCGAACGGCAGCGGGAAGCCGCCGAATTCCGTGCCCAAGGGAGCCAGCACTCCCAGGAGATCCGCGCCAAGGCGGATCGCGACGTGACCGTGCTGATCGCGGAAGCGCAGTCCAAGGGTGAGCAGACGCGCGGTGAGGGCGATGCCGAGCGCAATAGGATCTATGCCGATGCCTATGGACGCGATCCAGACTTCTTCGCGTTCTACCGGTCCATGCAGGCCTACGAGAACGGGCTGCACGCCAACGACACGCGCATGCTGCTGACGCCCGATTCGAATTTTTTCCGCTACTTCGGCAATCCGTCCGGAAAGCCTCCCGAGGGTGCCCCGAAAACTCCCGAGGCCCCGAAACCTCCCGAGGGTGCCCCGAAATAGCCCTCCGGTTCCCGGTCCGATAAAGCACGTGGCGCGGCGGCCGGCGCCGGACGTAGACTGCCGACGAACTCGTCAAAGATCCTAAGCAGGGATGCGGCGCATGAAGGTGGACAGGGAGGTTCCGGGCTGTTTCGGGCGCAAGGATCTGGTCTTTGCGGGCAATCCGGAGGACGAGGGACGCGCATTCGGCTGGCTGAACTCCCTGCGCAAGCGCGAAATCAGCTGGGACGATGCCAGCGCACAAATCGCCGATTATCTCAAGTCGAGAAATGCGAGCGACGCACGCATCCAGGAGCAGGTGGAGCGTGCTTCCAAATTCCTCAAGCCATGGCTCCGCGACTGATCCTATCTCGGCCGGGCAGGCGAAATTGCACAGGCAAAAATGGCAACCCGACAGGCGCGGCTGGACGCGTTTCCCAACGATGCTGAAAGACCGGAAAACCAGGCTTTTGAGATTCTGTGCGAGGATCATGTCGGCACGTATGCGCTTCCGTTCCTCTGCTATTGGCGCGATGACGGTTGGTGGGGTGCCGAATCGGGCCAGCGCATCGACGCCAAGGTCGTGGGCTGGCGGAGGCCAGGTGGTCCGTGACGGTCATGCGGGGATCCGGGTGGGCCGCGGGCGAAGGGCAATACCTCCGCTCGCGGGCTGCGATGGCATGAAGCCTTCGAGCCGAAGACGTGCTATGGCATGCCGTGCAGGATCGGACTTGCGTGAGGCGTTGATCTAAGCGGGCACGGCAGCTCGGCCGCTCCAGGCGTGAGCCGCCCCTTTAGGCCATCGACGATATCGACGGATCATGAGCCGGCGCCGGCCCGGCGCCGGGCCGGGAGAGAGTCATGGCAAGC
This sequence comes from uncultured Alphaproteobacteria bacterium, assembly GCA_963725185.1. GTDB lineage: Bacteria > Pseudomonadota > Alphaproteobacteria > Rhizobiales > Xanthobacteraceae > VAZQ01. The sequence continues at coordinate 521,358 of CAVRXO010000003.1, read as the reverse complement.
AAGATCGAGTCGCCCCCGAAGCCGGACAACGGCAGTGCGCGCGCCGGCGAGGATATCGAGACGCCGCCGGACAGCCCGTTGCTCGATCTATCGGATGCCGGCGTCAAGAAGCTCATCCGCAACGCCAAGAAGCGCGGCTATGTCACCCACGACCAGATCAATTCGGTGCTGCCCTCCGAGGAGGTCAATTCCGAGCAGATCGAGGGCGTGCTTGCCCTGTTCAGCGAGATGGGGATCACGCTGATCGAGACCGAGGACGCCGAGCCCGAGGAGGACGAACAGCACGAGCCGGAGGAGGAAGAGGCGAACGGCGGCGGCGGCGAGGTCGTCGAGATGAAGCGTTCGGCGCTCGCCAAGGTCGAGAAGGCGCCGCCGTCGGAACGCACCGACGATCCGGTGCGCATGTATCTGCGCGAGATGGGCTCGGTGGAGCTGTTGTCGCGCGAGGGCGAGATCGCCATCGCCAAGCGCATCGAGGCCGGGCGCGAGGCCATGATCGCGGGCCTGTGCGAGAGCCCGCTGACCTTCCAGGCCATCATCATCTGGCGCGACGAGCTCAACGAGGGCAAGATACTCCTGCGCGACATCATCGATCTGGAGGCGACCTACGCGGGTCCCGACGCCAAGGGCATGGCGACGCCGGTGGTGATCGGGCCGGACGGCCGTCCGATGGTCGCAGCCCCGAGCCAGGGCGCCGGCGTCCCAAGCGCCGGCGCGTTGCCGCCGCAGACCGCGGCCCCCGCCACCGCGCCTGCCGGCGCCACCCCGTTCAAGGCGCCCGCCGACGACGACGGCGAGGAGAAGCCCGAGGAGCCCGATTTCGACGAGGACGACATGGAGGGCTCGCTCTCGCTTGCCGCGATCGAGGCCGAGCTCAAGCCCAAGGTGCTGGAGACCTTCGACAACGTCGCCGACACCTACAAGCGGCTGCGCCGGCTGCAGGAGCAGGACATCCAGTTCCAGCTCAGCAGCGCATCGCTCTCACCGGCGCAGGAGCGCAAATACAAGAAGCTCAAAGGGGAGATCATCGCCGAGGTGAAGTCGCTGCGGCTCAACCAGGCGCGCATCGATTCCCTGGTGGAGCAGCTTTACGACATCAACAAGCGGCTGGTCGGCTACGAAGGCCGCCTGATGCGGCTGTCGGAAAGCCATGGCGTCACGCGCGAGGACTTTCTCAAGACCTACCAGGGCTCCGAGCTCGACCCGCGCTGGCTCAACCGGGTGTCCAAGCTCGCGGCCAAGGGCTGGAAGAGCCTGGTCGCCAGGGACAAGGACAAGATCAAGGAGATGCGCGGCAGCATCCACGCGCTGGCGGGCGAGACCGGGCTTGAGATCGGCGAGTTCCGCAAGATCGTGCAGATGGTGCAGAAGGGCGAGCGCGAGGCGCGCCAAGCCAAGAAGGAGATGGTGGAGGCCAACCTGCGGCTGGTCATCTCGATCGCCAAGAAATACACCAATCGCGGCCTGCAGTTCCTCGACCTGATCCAGGAAGGCAATATCGGCCTGATGAAGGCGGTCGACAAGTTCGAGTACCGGCGCGGCTACAAGTTCTCGACCTACGCGACCTGGTGGATCCGCCAGGCCATCACCCGCTCGACGGCCGATCAGGCCCGCACCATCCGCATCCCGGTGCACATGGTCGACGCCATCACCAAGATCGTGCGCACCTCGCGCCAGCTGCTCAACGAGATCGGCCGCGAGCCGACCCCGGAGGAGCTGGCGGCGAAGCTCGGCATGCCGCTCGAGAAGGTGCGCAAGGTGCTCAAGATCGCCAAGGAGCCGTTGTCGCTGGAGACGCCGGTCGGCGACGAGGAGGATTCACACCTCGGCGATTTCATCGAGGACAAGAACGCGATCCTGCCGATCGACGCCGCCATCCAGACAAACCTGCGCGAGACCACGACGCAGGTGCTGGCCTCGCTCACGCCGCGCGAGGAGCGGGTGCTGCGCATGCGCTTCGGCATCGGCATGAACACCGACCACACGCTCGAGGAGGTCGGCCAGCAGTTCTCCGTGACACGCGAGCGCATCCGCCAGATCGAGGCGAGGGCACTGCGCAAGCTCAAGCATCCAAGCCGGTCGAGGATTCTCAGGAGCTTCCTGGATAATTGACGGCTCCGTCACGCCCGCGACTTGTGCGCCGGGACACGCGCGGATGGGCGAAGGTTGACCTTCTGATCCCCGATGACGTTTTCGGCGGCATGGAGCACGCGCCATGCGGGGGATTTCGAGGGGTGGCGAGCCTGCTCCGCGATGATGGCTTTGTGGGTGCTGATAAGACCCTGGTCGCCGCTCGCCTTGCCGGTCCATTTGTCGAGGGAATCCTTCAAGTCGGCCGCATAGGCGGTCGCCAGCTTCGTGGCCGCGTCGATCTGCCGGTCTTCCGGTTGCTGGGTCGAGGCTATGATGGCTAGGAGGTCAGCCATGAACTTTTGGGTGCCCGGCATGCCTTTCTCCTCGAAAGCTGAATTGGACGAGTCGGACTGTCATATAGCACGGCGGATCACGCGGTAACCGCGCGAATCGATCACATTTTCCGGTTATTGGCGCTCGATCTCCTCGCGCAGGATTTCCAGCTCGAGCCATTTCTCTTCCGCCGAGCTCAATTCCAGCTGGGTGGCCGCGAGCGAATTGGAGACTTCCGCGAATGCCGCCCGGTCGCGGGCATAGAGATTGGGATCGTCGAGCCGTTGTTGCAACTGACCGATGCGTCCCTGCAGCATTGCGATCTGCCGGGGCAGTGTCTCGAGCGCATGCTTTTCATGAAAGCTGAGGCGCCGCCTGCCGGGCTTTGGCTCCGGCGCCGGCCGGGTGGATCTGCCGTCGGCCGCGGGCTTGGTCCTGGCCGGTTTCCGGGCCACGATTCCCTGGCCGCGTTGCGCCAGCATGTCGGTATAGCCGCCGGCATATTCGGTCCAACGGCCGTCCCCCTCCGAAATGATCACCGCGTTCACGGTGCGGTCGAGAAAATCGCGATCATGGCTGATGAGGATGACGGTGCCCGCATAGTCGCCGATCATCTCCTCGAGCACGTCGAGGGTCTCGAGATCGAGGTCATTGGTCGGCTCGTCCAGGACCAGGAGGTTGGAGGGCTTGGCCAGCGCCCGCGCCAGCATGAGGCGGCCGCGTTCGCCGCCCGACAGCACGCCCAGCGGGGTTCGCACCTGCTCGGGCGGGAACAGGAAGTCGCGCATATAGCCGACCACGTGGCGCGACTGTCCGCGGATGACCAGCGTATCTCCGCGGCCGCCGGTCAGCGCCTCGGCCAGCGTCCAGGAGGGATCAAGGCCCTCGCGGCCCTGGTCGAGGGTCGCCATCTGCACATTGGCTCCCAGCCGGACCTGTCCGGAATCGGGCGCCAGCGCCCCGGTCAGCACATTGATGAGCGTGGTCTTGCCGGCACCATTGGGACCGACGATCCCGATCCGGTCACCTCGCATGACGCGCAGCGAAAAATTATCGATGATCGGCCGCGCTCCGAACGCTTTGCCGATCTTGTCCGCCTCGATCACCAAGGCGCCCGATTTCTCCGCCTGAGCGGCATCGATCACCGCCTTGCCGGCCGCCCCGCGGTACGCGCGCCGGGTCTGCCGCAATTTCTGCAGGTCCGACAGGCGGCGGACATTGCGCTTGCGCCGGCCGGTCACCCCATAGCGAAGCCAATGCTCCTCGGCCTCGATCTTGCGGCCGAGCTTGTGCTGGTCGCGCTCTTCCTCCGCCAGCACTTCGTCGCGCCAGGCCTCGAACCCGCCGAAGCCGAGCTCGATCCGCCGCGTCTTGCCGCGATCGAGCCAGATCGTGCTGCGCGACAAGGTCTCGAGAAAGCGCCTGTCGTGGCTGATCAGGACCAGCGCCGTGCGCCTCTGGTCGAGCTCGCGCTCCAGCCATTCGATGGTCGGCAGATCGAGATGGTTGGTCGGCTCGTCGAGCAGCATGATGTCGGGTGCCGGTGCCAAAACCCGTGCCAGGGCGGCACGCTTGGCCTCACCGCCGGACAGGCGCGCCGGATCCTCGTCGCCGGCGAGCCCGAGCTGCTCGAGATAAAATCGGGCTTGATGCGGGTCGTCGCCGGGACCGAGCCCGGCCTGCACATAGGCCAGCGTGGTCCCATGAGCGGAGAGGTCCGGTTCCTGCGGAAGATAGCGGACGGTGGCGCCAGGCTGCACGAAGAGCGTTCCGCGGTCCGGCTCGATCAGTCCGGCGGCGATCTTGAGCAGGGTCGATTTGCCCGACCCGTTGCGCCCGACCAGGCACACGCGCTCCCCCGATGAGACCGCGAGCTCGACGCCGTCGAGCAGCGGCGTGCCCCCGAAGGTGAGGGAAATCTCGCCAAGCTGGATGAGGGGAGGGGCCATTGCGGGAAAACGATCGTGAGGGCGCCGTTATAGCGCGGATGGGGCGGGTTGCCGCAACCTGGCGCACCCCTTGGGTGCCGCGGCTTTGGCTGGCGAAGCTTGGCTGCCGCAACCCTGGCCAAACGAAGGCGCGATGGATGCAGCAGATTGTTTTTGTCGAGAACCGGGTGCCGGCGGACCTCGCTGTGCTACAAGGCAGGCGTCCGCCCGGGCAATTCCGGTCGCGCGCGGGCACAAGGAGCGCCGATGAGAGACCCCCGCGATACCTACATGAACTACGTCATTCCCATGGTGGTCGAGCAGACCGCCCGCGGCGAGCGGTCTTACGACATCTATTCGCGGCTCCTCAAGGAGCGCATCATCTTCATCACCGGCCCGATCGAGGACGGGATGTCGACGCTGGTGGTTGCCCAGCTGCTCTTCCTCGAGGCCGAGACTCCGAAGAAGGAGATCTCGATGTATATCAACTCCCCGGGCGGCGCGGTCACCGCCGGTATGGCGATCTACGACACGATGCACTTCATCCGCCCGCCGGTATCGACCTTGTGCATCGGCCAAGCCGCCTCCATGGCCTCGCTCCTGCTCACCGCCGGAGAGAAGGGCCAGCGCTTCGCGTTGCCCAATGCCCGGATCATGCTCCACCAGCCTTCGGGCGGCTTCCAGGGCCAGGCCACCGACATCATGCTGCACGCCCAGGAAATCCTAAACCTGAAGAAGCGCATCAACGAAATCTACGTCCATCACACCGGCCAGCCGCTCAAAAAGATCGAGGATGCGCTCGAACGCGATTATTTTCTGACCGCGGAGATGGCGGTGGAGTTCGGCGTGGTCGACAAGGTGATCGACCAGCGCCCGACCCAGCCGGCAATCGCGGCGGCCTGAGGTTGCCTTTCCTTCCCTGCAACGGCAGGGCGATCGCATATGGCGGCTCTTGTCCCGAACGACGGCACCGCGGGCTCCAACCCTCCCGCCCGTTGGCGGGGAGGGTCGATGCCTCGCGCAGCGAGGCGGCGGGGTGGGGGGACTACGCGAGCGGTGACATTGCGATGATGTCGAGGGCCGGCCAAACTCCGCAGTAGCAAACGTGACCAGACGCACAAACATCAATCCATCAGGCGCTCGTTGCGGCAGCCGCGTGGCGACGGGGGGAACACGGAGTTCGCGTAGTCCCCCCACCCGGCGCCGCTACGCGCCGCCACCCTCCCCGCCAACGGGCGGGAGGGTTGGAGCTTGCGGCTGCGTCGTGCAGCAATCACTCTGCCTCCACATGTGATAGCCCTGCGTGCAACGGGGAGGGTGGTGCAACGCATGTCGAGCATGCTCGACTTGCGCTCCAGGGTGATGCCGCTCCCGGGCAAGCCCGAGATCGGTGCGCTGGGCGGGCGTTCCGACAAAGTCGGTGTTTGGAACGATCCCGGGTCTGCAGCGCACCACTAAGAAGTGCTGCGCTGCGCCCGGGAAAAGTGGCTTGCTTTAGAAGTCCATGCCGCCGCCGCCGGGCATGGCAGGCGCCGGAGCTGCCTTCTTGGGCAGTTCGGCCACCATGGCCTCGGTGGTGATCAAGAGGCCGGCGACCGATGCGGCGCCCTGCAGCGCCGCGCGCACCACCTTGGTCGGATCGATGATGCCCTTCGACAGCATGTTGACATACTCGCCGTTCTGCGCGTCGAAGCCGTAGGCGTATTGCTCTTTCTCCAGGATCTTGCCGACCACGATCGAGCCGTCCTCGCCGGCATTGAGCGCGATCTGGCGCGCCGGAGCGGACAGCGCCCTGCGCACGATCTCGACGCCGGTCTTCTGGTCGTCGTTGTGGGTGCGGATCCTCTTGAGCACCTCGCTGGCGCGCAACAGCGCGACCCCACCGCCCGGCAGGATGCCCTCCTCGACGGCGGCGCGGGTGGCATGCATGGCGTCGTCGACGCGGTCCTTGCGCTCCTTCACCTCGACCTCGGTGGCACCGCCGACACGAAGCACCGCGACCCCGCCGGCAAGCTTGGCCAGCCGCTCCTGCAGCTTCTCGCGGTCGTAGTCCGAGGTCGTCTCCTCGATCTGCGCCTTGATCTGGGCAATGCGGGCCTGGATGTCGGCCTTCTTGCCGGCGCCGCTGACGATCGTGGTGTTCTCCTTGTCGATCATCACCTTCTTGGCGCGCCCCAGCATATTGACGGTGACGTTCTCGAGCTTGATGCCGAGATCCGAGGACACCATGGTTCCGGCGGTGAGGATCGCGATGTCCTCCAGCATGGCCTTGCGGCGATCGCCGAAGCCCGGAGCCTTGACGGCCGCGACCTTGAGGCCGCCGCGCAGCTTGTTGACCACCAGCGTCGCCAGCGCCTCGCCCTCGACGTCCTCGGCGATGATGATGAGCGGCTTGCCCGCCTGCACCACTGCTTCCAGCAGCGGCAGCAGCTCCTGCAGGCCTGACAGCTTCTTCTCATAGATCAGGATATAGGGATCCTCCATCTCCACCCGCATCTTGTCCGCGTTGGTGATGAAGTAGGGCGAGATATAGCCGCGATCGAACTGCATGCCTTCGACCACTTCGAGCTCGGTCGCCAGCGACTTCGCCTCCTCGACGGTGATGACGCCTTCGTTGCCGACCCGCTTCATCGCATCGGCGATGAAGCGGCCGATCTCGGCGTCGCCGTTGGCCGAGATGGTGCCGACCTGGGCGATTTCCTCGTTCGAGGTGACCTTCTTCGAGTTCTTCTGGAGGTCGGCAACGACCGCCTCGACCGCGAGATCGACGCCGCGCTTCAAATCCATCGGGTTCATGCCGGCGGCGACCGCCTTGGCGCCTTCGCGGACGATGGCGTGCGCCAGCACGGTCGCGGTGGTGGTGCCGTCACCGGCCTGATCGGAGGTCTTGGAGGCGACCTCGCGCACCATCTGGGCACCCATGTTCTCGAACTTGTCCTCGAGCTCGATCTCCTTGGCGACGGTCACGCCGTCCTTGGTGATGCGGGGCGCCCCGTAGCTCTTGTCGAGCACGACATTGCGGCCCTTGGGGCCGAGCGTCACGCGCACGGCATTGGCCAGCACATCGATGCCGCGCAGCATCCGGTCGCGGGCGTCGACCGAGAATTTCACGTCCTTGGCAGCCATTTCGGGAATCCTTTCGGTGCGGCCTTGTTCGCATCGCGCGCAGGGCGCGTGCGAACGCGTGAGCCGGGTTGATACAGCGTGCTCCCCGCAGGACGGCCGTCATGCGGAGCCGAATTCAGCGGGTCGCGGGCGTCAGGCGGCCTTCTTCTTGGCTTCGATCCCGGTCAGCACCCCCATGATGTCGCTCTCTTTCATGATCAGGTACTCGATCCCATCGATCTTGACCTCGGTGCCCGACCATTTGCCGAACAGCACCAGATCACCCACCTTGACGTCGATCGGGATGAGCTTGCCGCTCTCGTCGCGGCCGCCGGGCCCGACCGCGACAACCTTGCCCTGCTGCGGCTTTTCCTTGGCGGTATCCGGAATGATGATGCCGCCGGCGGTCTTCTCCTCGGCATCGATGCGCTCGAGCACAACACGATCGTGAAGCGGACGGAATTTCATCAAGCGTCCTCCTATCTGGTTGATAATGATTGAGAATTCAAGTCGGCGTCAGAAATCCGGCAAGCTTGCGTGAGTCCTCGCGTGCCGGCCCATGACGCGCTGTCACTCCCTTAGCACTCGAATATGGGGAGTGCCAACAAATATGATAGGGCCAGTCGGCGGCGCGGGGCGGGCAGCGGCCTGACGGCCCCCCGCGGCGTGTCGTTCTGCCGTTTCCCCCGCCTGCAGCCAGCGCTTTGACAATTCGGGAAGCCCCGATAGATTGCTGGAATCGTCAACAACCGAAAGGAGGTGATCCAGTGTCTCATTGTCTCACGCCGAGGTGTGCTTCCGCGTCCTGGATCGTCGCTTCGATCGAGGTCCGTGCTGCCTGATGCAGCAGGTTAAGGTCGGAAGCTAAACCCCGGCTCGATAATGGAAGGGCTGCCCCCAGGGGCAGCCCTTCGCATTTGAGGGCGCGCCATCTCCAAGAGCGCGTGAAGAAAACTGATGAGGACGAGCTTCTCCATCCGTTCGTCCCCGACTCCAAGCGTGTGAAGGAATTGCCACATCCGCTCATTCCCGCGGACGCGGGAAACCAGACTTTGCCAAATTGCATGGACGTTCAATGGGGCAAAGGCTAGGTCCCCGCGTCCGCGGGGACGAGCGGGTGGAGAAGCTCGCGCGAGCAGCTACTCCTGCGGCTCGAGCTTGATCAGCGCGGCGCCATGGTTGTTGCCGACCCAGAATGTCGGCGGCGTCGTGTTGTTGTCGACGAAGATGCGGCGGACATTGGTGTAGCGCGGCAGCGGATATTGCACGAACTGGCCGGTCTTGGGGTCGAGGCGGAGCACGCGGTCCGCGTTCATGCCGGCGGTCCAGACGTAGCCGTCCTTGTCGGCCATGGCGTCATAGGGGGCGAAGAACCGGCCCGGCACCTGCCATTCCTGGAATTTTTCGGTCTTGGTGTCGAACATGCCGATGCGCTCGCCGGCGAACTCGCCGAACCAGATCCGGCCCTGGTCGTCCATGCGGCCGCGGCGCGGACGCGAATGCTTGGTGGGCGTCGGATAGAGCGTGACCTCGCCGGTCTTGACGTCGATCTTGCCGATGTTCTCGATGCCGAAATCGAGGAACCAGATGTTGTTCTGCTTGTCGGAGAAGATGCTGTAGGGGGCGACGCCCTTGAGCGTGTCCCAGGACTTGTACAGCTGCGTGGCGCCGGTGGTCATGTTCATCTTGTAGATGCCGGGCACGCTCGGATCCTGCAGCCAGATCGTGTTGTCGACGGTCCAGTTCTGCACCCCGAGCATGGCCTGCTGCGAATCCGCCTTGAGCAGCGGGGCCGGCAGCTGGATCATCTGGAACGTCTGCGTCTTGCGGTCGAACTTGGCGGCGCCGGCCTGGAACATCAGGGCGAGCCAAAGGTCGCCGTGCGGGTCGACCTCGAGATCGAGCGCGCCGGTCGGCCAGCCTTCGCGCTGCATCGGCACCGCGAATGACTTGTACTGAAGCGTCTTGGGGTCGAACCGCCCCAGGATCTGGCCGCTGAAATCGCTGTGCCAGACGATGCCGTCGGCATCGACCATCACGTCATGGGGCTGGATGGTCTGGTCCGGCAGATCGTATTCGGTGATGATCACATGCGTGCCGGCGCCGCTCACGCGCGGCATGGTCTTGAGGTCCCATTTGCGCTCGCCGGTGGAGCGGTTGATGCTGGCGAAATAGGCCGCCACCCGGTCGGCGTTGGGGACGAAGCGATCGAGCTCGCGTGGGGCCTGGCGGATCTGCGGCTTCTTGAAGAAGCTGTTGTTGGAATAGGTGGCCATCCGCTTCATGACGTCGACGAACTGGTCGGCGGTGTACGACGAGTTGAAGATGCGCTCGACGCTGTGGCAATTGGTGCACCCGGTCAGCGACCGCTTCTGGTCGTCGCCGCCCGGAGCGCTCAGCATCCATTCGAGATTGGTGAGCTGGTCCGCGAGGTTCTTGGTCTTGACGAGCTTGACGTCGATCTCGGCCGCCTTAGGGCGTTCACGCCCGTCTTCGCGGGCTATGTCGGCCGCGACGGTCACCGATTTGGGTCCCTGCAGGTCGTAGCCGGCGGCGCGAATGCTCAGCGCATAATCGCCGGCATCGAGCTTGCTCGCCGGAAAGCTGAACTCCCCCTTGTCGTCGCTGACCACGCTGACGGTGACGATGCCCTTCTTGGCGCTCACCACCACCCCTTCCATGGCGCCTTCCTCGGCGGAGGAAACCTTGCCGGCGAGGGCCGGCGGCGATTTGGGCGCTGCGGAGGCCACGGATGCCAAGCCGGTGAGGGCGAAGACGGCGGCAATGAGGGCGAACAGTCGCGAGCGCATCAAGGTCTCCTGCGTAGGGTGGGTGGCGGGCCATCCGGGCGTTGACGCCCGCGATGGCGCGAAGCCCACCGGCTGAGCTTCATTGGCGGCGTGAGCAGGTGGGCTTCGCGCAAGCGTTCCAGCCACCTTACGGATGTGGGGCGGTGGGTTTGGCGACAGCACAACCCACCGCAGAGGGTCAGTCGAGCGGCTCGAGCTTGACGATCGAGGCGCGGTGGTTGTTGCCGACCCAGAACGTCACCGGGCGTGGTTGAGTTGTCGACGAAGACCCGGCGGATATTGGTCTCGTGCGGCAGCAGATATTCGACGACCTGCCCGGTCTTGGGATCGAGCCGGTCGATGCGATCGTTGATCATCGAGCCGGTCCAGGCCTCGCCGTTCTTGTCGACCACGACATCGTAGGGCTCCGACCAGGGGGTCGGCATCGTCCATTCCTTGAAGGTCTCGGTCTTGGTGTCGAACATGCCGATCTTGTTGCCGCGATATTCGCCGAACCAGACGCGGTCCTGCGCATCCATCATGCCGCGCCGCGGCGCCGGCCGGCTTGGTCGGCAGTCGGATAGAGCTTGATCTCCGCGGTCTTGGCGTCGATCCGGCCGATGTAATCGGCCGCGATATCGGTGAAGTAGACGTTGTTCTTGGAGTCGGGGATGATGTCGTAGATGTTGTGGTTCTCGCCGACGCCGGCGTTCTTGAACGGGGCGATGGTCTCGATCGCGCCGGTGGCGAGATCGAGCCGGTGCACGGCCGCGAAGCCGTTGTTCTGCGCCCAGACCTTGCCGTCGACGGCCGTCGGATTCGGCCCGCACCATGTTGACCTGGGTCATGTCCTTGTTCATGTCCGGCGGCAGGTTGAAGATCTGGAACTTGTCCGGTCTTGGTGTCGAACTTGGCGATGGCGCCCTGATACATCATGCCGAGCCACATATTGTCCTCCTTGTCGGCATGCAGCGCCAGCGATCCCGGTCGGCCAGCCCTTCTTGAGCTCGGGCACCGGATATTCCGTCACCTTGCCGGTCTTGGGATCGAGCTTGCCGAAGGTTCTGCTCGCCGAAATTCGATGTACCAGGCCGTGCCCTTGCTATCGACGATGACATCGTGCGGCTCGATGGTGGGACGCGGCAGGTCGTATTCGGTGATGATGACGTGGGTGGCGCGGCCCGTTGGGCCGCGGCAGCGTCTTGAGCTCGTATTTCCAGGTGTCGGTTTCGCTCAGATTGATGCTGGCGAGGAACTTGGCCGTGGCCAGCTGGGCCTGCTTGCGCTGGTCGCCGCGTTCCTCCAGCAGGCGCTCGGCCTGCCGGACCTGCGGATGGATCGGCATGCTCTGGTTGGCGTAGCCGGCCATACGCGGCAGGACCTGGTTGGCGAACTCGTCCGCATTGTGGGTGGAGCGCACGATGCGCTCGACCGTGTGGCAGCTCACGCAATTGGTGAGCTGCATCTTCTGCTGGTCGGAGCCCGGCACGCTCATCATCCACTCGCCGTTCGAAAGCTGGGAGGCGAGCTCCTTGGTCTTCTGCAGCTTGATGTCGGCGCTGGCCGGCTTGTCGGCGCTCACGTCGGCGGCGAGCGGGCCGGCGGCCTCGTAGCCCCCGGCGCGGATCGTCAGCGTGTAGTGGCCGGGCTCGAGCTTGGCGGCCGGGAAGGCGTAGCGGCCCTTGTCGTCGCTCACCACCGTGACGGTGAAGCTTGCGCCGGTCCGCCGCGCGCTGACCATGACGCCCTCCATGGCGCCTTCCTCCTGCGAGGAGACTTGCCCGCTAAGCGCAGCGCCGCTCTGCGCGTGCAACGCAGGAGGCGGCGCGAACGCGAATCCGATCGTCAAAACCGCCGTGGTGGCGAGCCACTTGCCGTGCATGTGCATTTGAGCTTCTCCTTGGGAGCCGTTTCGAGGTTTCCAAATCCAAAAGGCCACAAATTCTTTTAGCCTGCGCGCCTCTGCAGTCAGGCTTCAAAGACAGGTTATCTGTTTTGCCGGCGCCGTGCAGGGCTTTTTTGGGTTGTTGATGTCGGGGGTAGGCGACGGTCTTGGAGCCGGGAGCCCACGAGTGGGCGCCCCTACAGATTCAATCTGCGGCTGCGATCGAAGGGTGGGGTCTTGCTAATAACAACGAAAGAGCAAGTCCGCTACGGCCCGGCGCTCGGTCCTCGATTTGTCGAAGCGGGAGAGCTTTGGTGAACAGGAGCTTGATCCGCCTTGGTTTTCGTGCCTCGCTCGATCCGGGAGATTTATCATCTGGGACTTGCCGGGCCTGCGCGTTGTGGTTGAATTTTCAAGAGGCGATCAAGGCCGAAGCAAGTGAACGACAGAGCCGGCGCATGCCAACAAAAGCCCACCCTCGGAACGACCGGCGCCGGCTCACACTTCCTCAGTTTCAATTTCACCGATAGTCTGATTTGGGGTGCGGGTCAAGCACGCGCGGGACGTTCAATCGACGTTTCAGCCAGCGCGCGGCCGCCGGCCTATACGATCCGCCGGCAAAGCCTCAAATATCCAGCTCTTCCGTCCTGGCGAATTCGGCGCGCTCCTGGATGAAGTCGAAACGCGGCTCGGCCTTGGTGCCCATCAGGCGTTCCACCGAGTTGGCGGTCTCGCTGCGGTCGTCGGTGACCAGCGTGACCCGCAGCAGCGTGCGCTTCTTCGGGTCCATGGTGGTCTCCTTGAGCTGGGCGGCCATCATCTCGCCCAAGCCCTTGAAACGGCTGATCTCGACCTTGGCATTGGGGTGAAACTCCTTCCGCAGCAGCTCGTCCTTGTGCTGGTCGTTGCGTGCGTAAAAGCTCTTGGCGCCATGGGAGAGCCGGTAGAGCGGCGGCACCGCCAGATAGAGGTGGCCGTTCTCGATCAGCTTGGGCATCTGCCGGTAGAAGTAGGTGATGAGCAGCGACGCGATATGGTCGCCGTCGACGTCGGCGTCGGTCATCACGATCACCTTCTCGTAGCGCAGATCCTCCTCGCGGAAATGCACCCCGGCGCCGGTGCCGAGCGCCTGGACGAGGTCTGCGAGCTGCTGGTTCTGCGCGAGCTTGTCGCGGCCGGCGGAGGCGACATTGAGGATCTTGCCGCGCAGCGGCAGGATGGCCTGCGAGGCGCGGTCGCGCGCCTGCTTGGCCGAGCCGCCGGCCGAGTTGCCTTCGACGATGAACAGCTCGGAGCCTTGCGCGGCCGTATTGGTGCAATCGGCGAGCTTGCCGGGCAGGCGCAGCTTGCGCACGGCGCTCTTGCGCGAGATCTCCTTCTCCTGGCGCCGGCGAATCCTCTCCTCGGCGCCGTTGACAACGAAATCGAGGAGCTTGTTGGCTTGGGTCGGGTTGCCGGCCAGCCAATGATCGAACGGGTCCTTGATTGCCTGCTCGACGATGCGGGCGGCTTCGGCGGTCGCCAGCCGGTCCTTGGTCTGGCCCTGGAACTCGGGCTCGCGGATGAAGACCGAGAGCATGCAGGCGGCGCCCGCCATCACGTCCTCGCCGGTCACCGGAGCTGCGCGCTTGCCCTGGTTGGTGCGCTCGGCATGGTCCTTGATGCCGCGCATGAGCGCGCCGCGCAGCCCGGATTCGTGGGTACCGCCGTCGGCGGTCGGGATGGTGTTGCAATAGGAGGAGAGGAAGCCGTCGGCATCGGCCACGAAGGCGATGGCCCATTCGACCGTGCCGTGGCCGCCCGGCTTCTCCGACCTGCCGAAGAAAATGTCGGGATGCGCCAGCGTCTGCCCGACGATGCCCGACGCCAGGTAATCCTTGAGCCCTTCGACGAAATGAAACGTTGCCTGCTCCGGGACGTCCTCGCCGAGCGGCAACAGCTCGCGCGCGCAGCTCCATCGGATCTCGACGCCGCCGAACAGATAGGCCTTGGCGCGGGTCATCTTGAACAGGCGCTGCACGTTGAATTTCGCCTTGGCGCCGAAAATGTCGAGATCGGGCTTGAAGCGCACCCGGGTGCCGCGCCGGTTGGCGACCTTGCCGAGCTTCTCGAGCCCCGACTTCGGCTTGCCGCGCTCGTAGACCTGCCGGTAGAGCTGGCCGCCGCGCGCGACCTCGACCTCCAGCCGTTCCGACAAGGCATTGACCACCGACACCCCGACCCCATGCAGGCCGCCCGAGGTGGAATAGACGTCGGAGCCGAATTTGCCGCCCGCGTGGAGCGTGCACATGATCACTTCGAGGGCGGATTTCTTCGGGAATTTCGGATGCGGATCGACCGGAACCCCGCGGCCATTGTCGGTCACGGTGAGGAAGCCGTCGGCGCCGACCTCGACCTCGATGAAATGGGCATGGCCGGCCAGCGCCTCGTCCATGGCATTGTCGATCACCTCGGCGAACAGGTGATGCATCGCCTTCTCGTCGGTGCCTCCGATATACATGCCCGGTCGCCGGCGCACCGGCTCGAGCCCCTCCAGCACCTCGATGTCGCGGGCGGTGTAGCGTTCCTCTGCGCTCCCCGATCGAGCCGGCATGCTGCGGGCCGGCTTGCCGCGTCCCGCGGCCCGGCGGGCGGCGGCTTCGGGCAGATCGAACAGGTCGCGGCTGCTGGCGGAGGCGGGCTTCTTGGCGGTTTTGGCCATGTTTTGGCTTGTTCCTGTAGGGACTCGTCGTTTTTCGTTGATTCTCAATGAATTCGGCACGATTTCCAGCTTCGCCGTTGAACGCCGGATGCGGCGAATTGCTTCGAATCAAGGATGCGAATCAGTCGGTTTGACTATGCCACGGGCATGGCCGGAACGTGATCATCCGTTGCGGCCGGGGCAAGGGCCGGGCCGCGGAGCTGGGCGATTGCACATGACGAAACCGCCGCGTTCTCGGGGTCACCTCCCCCTGAAAGGCCCTGAAAGGGGGAGGTCGGATCGCGTAGCGATCCGGGTGGGGTCCTGCCACAAGCGCCGAATCTGCGGGGAGACGAGACCCCCACCCGGCGCCTTCGGCGCCACCCTCCCCCTTTCAGGGGGAGGGAAGAGGCAGCGCCCTGCCAAGCAACAAAAATCAAATGCGATCGCTTGGGTCGCGGGCGGGAGGGGCTGAGCGCGTCAGATCGGCGCGGTGCGGAATACGATCCAGGCGAACAAGGCCATGGCGGCCAACACGATCAGGGAGCCGACAATCACGACAATTCCCGTTCCGCCCTCAAACACGAGGGCAACGCCGATCGGAAGCACGATGGCACCGGCGACCAGAAGCGACGCCTGGATCTTCGCGAGCGGGCCGGTGCCGGCCGCGGGCACGACGCGGTAATAGAGCCCGACCAGGAACATGAGCACGAAACCGATGAGATTGAGGTGGGCGTGGGCCGGCGCCAGGGTGAAGTCCTCCCGTATCCCCATGACGATTCCGAACACGAGACCGCACAGCAGCAGCACGGTACTGATCCGCAACAACAGCGATGAAATCATGGCTTCTCCTTCCAGAAAACGTCACTCCCTGAGCTGGCGGATGATCGCGCCGACCACATTGGAATAATCGTCGGACCAGACCCGCTGGCTCGGGTCGGGTGTCTGCAGCGGCCAATACTGCGAGCGGGCAAGCGCGCCGAAGTCCTGGTCGGTCCGGGCGACGGCCGCGACCGTGCCCACGAACAGGTATTCGTTCACGTTCTCGGTGAAGTCGGAGCCGTCGTTCACCCGGGTGACCGCGCCGTTGGCCGCCGCGATGCCGGTGACCACCGAGGCGAGCTCGAGAAACCGGTTCGACACATGGATCACCGCGATGCCGTGGGGCGTGAGCTTGCGCAGATAGACCGCCATCGCCTCGCGGGTCAGCAGATGGATCGGGATGGCGTCGGAGGTGAAGGCATCGACATAGATGATGTCGTAGGAGCCGTCGGGAGCGTCGGCGAGCGTGAGACGCGCGTCGCCGAGCATGATCGGCACGTCCGGCCGGCAAGCGGACAGGAAGTGGAAGAGACCGGAATCGCGGGCGATGCGGATGATGGCGGGATCGATCTCGTAATAGTGCACCGTATCGGCCGGCTTGGCGCGGCAGGCGAGGGTGCCGGCGCCGAGCCCGACCACCGCGTAGCGGATCGGGCCCGCGGTGCGCGCGCGCAGCGCCTCCATCACCTGCGCCATGGCGGAGCCGTCGTAATAGTACATCAGGATATCGGGCCGGCCGCTGACCGGATTGCCGTTGGCGTCGCGAATGCGCTCGGCGCCGTGCAGCGTGGTGCCGTGGCTCAGGATGCGAAACCTGCCGTCCTCGGAATCCGCGACCTTGTGGACGCCGAAGAAGCTGCGCACCGAGACGGTGCCGTTCTCGTCGACATAGGTGTGATTGATGAAGAGGGCGACCGCGACGCTGGCGGCGAACGGCAACGGCGCGCGCCAGAACAGCACGGCCACGGCCAGGAAGGAGCCGACCATCCAGTTGAACCTGGTCTCCTCGAAGTCCGGATGATAGCGATAAAACGCGATCATGAGCAGCACGGTGACGGCGAGCGCCGCGGCGATCAGATAGCGGCCTTGTCTGTGGCTCGGCAGCGCCAGCCCGGGCCGGCAGAGCGCCGCCAGCGCGATCAGGATCGGATATTCGGCGACCCAGCTGAACACATAGGGCGCGATGAGACCGGCCGCGATGCCGCCGATCGTGCCGCCCGCCGCCATCCAGAGGTAGAAGATGGTGAGGTGGCGCGCCGCCGGCCGCCGGCGCGCGAGCTCGCCGTGGCAGACCAGCGCATTGACGAAGAAGACCGCGCAATGGAGCGCGATGATGCCGACGATGGTCTTGATCGGATCGAAGATCAGCACCGCCACCAGCGCCAGGATGAAGAGCGGCTGCAGGCCGACCGCGAGGGCGCGCGGGATGAGCGGCCGGCGTTGGAACACGATGACGAAGGTCAACAGATAGAGCGCGAGCGGGAGCACCCACAGGAGCGGCACCGCCGCCACATCGGTCGAGATGTGGGCGGTCACCGCGATCAGCAGACCCGCGGGCACCGCAGCCAGCGCGCACCATTTGAGGCCGTCTTGCCAGGTCGGAGCGCCTGCGGCCGGAGCGCCTGCATCTCGGGCCGCCGCGGCGGCGAGGCGTGATCCGCCCGGGGCGCGCCACAGCAGGACCCCGCTTGCGGCGATCAATGCGATCAGGATGTAGAAGAGGATCGACCAGAACGTTGTTTGGCCGCTCAACGGGACCAAGGGCTCGACCAGGGTCGGATAGGACAGGAGGGCGAGAAAGCTGCCCACATTGCTGGCCGCATACAGGAAATACGGATCGCCGGCGTCCGGATGCTGCGTGCGCGCGAACCAGGCCTGCAGCAGCGGCCCGTTGGCGGCAAGCGCGAAGAACGGCAGCCCGATCGAGGTCGCAAACAGGCCGAGCAGCCACAAGGTCTCGCCGCCCGCCGGCGGCCGGCCGGTCCCCAGCGCCAGCGGCAGGGTGAATGCCGCCAAGCCCATCACCACCAGGTGGATGACGACGGACATCCGGCCGGGCGCGTAGCGGGTCAAGACGTGGGCATAGGCATAGCCGGCGAGCAGCATGGTCTGGAAGAACACCATCGCCACCGACCACACCGAGGGCGAGCCGCCGAGTCGCGGCAGCACCATCTTGGTGAACATCGGCTCGATCAGGAACAACAGCGCCGCGCTCAGGAAGATGGCGGCGACGAAGGTGGCCAGTAGCGCATCGGCGGATTGCGCGACGCGCCTGATCGAATTGGTGGCGGGAAGCTCGGTCATGATTGCGCGTTCTAGCCTTTTCCATCCCGCTTCGCGACCTTGGGGACCAAAGCCCGCTCCGTCACCCACTGCTTGAGATCACGCAGGTGCTGATGCAGCTGCTCGAGCGCAAAGCCGAGCGTGAACAGATGCTCCAGCGCATCGCTGGGCAACTCTCGCATGATTCCCTCGCGGCGGATGGCGGCGATCTCGCCGGTGTAGCCGGCGAAAGCCTCTTCGGCGGCATCCAGCGGCGGTGCGGCGGCGCGCGCGATCAGCGCGACGGCGCAGCCCCGCAGGTAATCGGATGCGGCCGCGACCAGCCGCTCGAGTGGCGGCCCCAGACGCGGCAGCAGGTTCTGCGGCAGCGGAACCACGGCGGCGCGACCGAAGATCACGAGGTCATGGCGCAGCCGCACCAGCGTGCGCAACAGCGGCCCCGGGTCGGGCTCATAGGCGAGCGGGCTCATCCGCTCGCGCTCGGCCTCGGCACAGATCACGTCAAGCTTTGCGATGGCTTTGCCGATGCGTTCCTGGATGGGTTGGATCGCGGCCGCGTCGAGGTTTCCGCTGAAGCCCGCGAACAGATCCTGCAGCGCCTGCGCCACCAGCTCGAGCATGCCGGCGGCGGACTCGACCGCCAGCGTATGGGCACGCGCCGGAAACACCGTCATCGACACCAGAAGGCCGGTGAGGGCACCGAGCGCGACCTCGGCGAAGCGGTAGAAGGCCGATTCGATCGGGTCCGAATGGGTGACGGTGGGGGCCAGAACCACGATGACCGCTGTGAACGGCGCGACATTGAAGCTCGGATTGACCGAGGCCAGCACCACGAGGGGCGCAACCGCGATGGCCAGGACGCCGAGCAGCGCGAATTCACTGCTGTGTGGGATGAGCGCCGCCACGGTCCCGGCATAGACCGCGCCGCCGAGCGTGCCGACGAAATAATCGATGGTCGCCTTGAGCGAGCGGCCGACGCTGGTCTGGGTGACGATGACGGCGGTCAACACCGCCCACAGGACCAGCGGCACATTGAGCCATTGACCCAGCACGAGGGCCAGCATGGCTGAAGCCGTCACCCTGACGCTGAGTCTCAGTCGGGTGCGGTTGTCCAGGAGCAGGGTGTGCAGCCATGTCCAGGCGGAGGCGATCGCGCTCATGGGGAGTGCCCCGTGCGGAAATGGGAGATGGATTTGCGACCGATAGCCGTCGCCCGAGTCGCTCCTCGAAGCAATATGTCCAAGCAACATTGACGATCGCATGGCGCGCGTCTATAGGGCGTGCATGATGACGATCGCGCAGCAGACCTTGCTCCGCCGCCGCCGTGCCCAGGCACCGGCGCGCGCATGATCGTCCGCGTGCCGCCGGGCCAGGGGTCCGCGGCACTTTCCCTCTGAGTGTCCCCGCGGTATTGCCTGCCCGGTCGTCCTGTTCGACCGTGAAGGATTGACCCATGCCGCAAACCGTCAAAGCAAAGATCGGCGTGCTCGGCGCCTCGGGCTATACGGGCGCCGAGCTGGTGCGGCTGCTGCTGCGCCATCCAGGCGTCGAGATCGCGCTGTTGACCGCCGATCGCCGCGCCGGCCAGGAGATGCGCGACGTCTTCCCGCAGTTTTCGCCGTTCGTGTTGCCCAAGCTGGTCTCGATCGAGAGCTTAGACTGGAGCGCCAGCACGCTCGATCTCATCTTCTGCGCGCTGCCCCATGGAACCACCCAGAAGGTGATCAAGGAGGTGCTGGGAAAGGCGCGCAGCATCAAGGTGGTCGATCTCTCGGCGGATTTTCGCCTGGCCGATCTTGATGCCTATGCGCGTTGGTACGGCCACGTGCACCAGGCGAGCGAGCTGCAGCAAGAGGCGGTGTACGGCCTGGTCGAGGTCTATCGGGACCGGATCAAGGGGGCTCGGCTGGTGGCCAATCCGGGCTGCTACACGAGTTGCGCGCAGCTTGCGCTCATTCCGCTCCTCCAGGCCAAGGCGATCGATGCCGACGAGATCGTGATCGACGCCAAATCCGGCATGACCGGCGCCGGCCGTGCCGCCAAGGAGGAGATGCTGTTCTCGGAGGTGTCCGAGGGGATCCACGCCTATGGGGTCGGCCACCATCGGCACATGGCGGAGCTCGACCAGGAATTCTCGCTGGCGGCCGGCCGCGACGTGGTGGTGAGCTTCACGCCGCATCTCGTGCCCATGAACCGCGGCATCCTGTCGACCATTTATGTACGCGGGCAGGGCGGGACCGGCCCCGAGGACCTTCACGCGATACTTTTAAAGCATTACGCAAACGAGCCGTTCGTGCACGTGCTGCCGTTCGGGAGCATGCCGCAGACCCGCCATGTGCGCGGCTCCAACCTGACCTTCATCGGGGTGGCCAAGGACCGCATCCCCGGCCGTGCCATCATCGTCTCGGCGCTCGACAACCTGGTCAAGGGCGCGTCGGGCCAGGCGGTGCAGAACATGAATTTGATGCTGGGATTCCCCGAAGCCATGGGTCTTGAGCAGGTGGCGCTGTTTCCGTAGAGATCAGCTGGCAGACCAATCATTCGACCTTATCAGGAGGGGCCGCGCTCTTCGCTCGGCCGTCTCGAAGGATGGAGGCACGGCACGGACTTGCCGCGATCCTTCGAGACGCGCGCGAGACGCGCGCCCTCAGATGAGGTCTGTCCTGCGATAACGCCGTGCGCAGCGCCTCGGGCAGCGCCCGCATGTCGGGCAGGATCTCCATGTTCAGGATCATGTCGATCAGACCGGCCGCGCAGGGCCGCGCCGATCCCAATCCGGCGGTCGGCTAAGGTTTCACCGGCATCTGCGTCGTTTCTGGCGCGAGCTGGACGAAATCCTCTCCAGACTAATGAGACAGCATCCAGGGTCGGCCGGCCGGGAAGCTCTTGGCGCCGGATTTGCCGCGCTTGACGGGGCGCTGCGATTTTCCCGAGCAGCAGCCGCAGCCGGTCCCGTGGGCCTGCTTGACGGCTGACAGCAGCTTCGGCTCGGATGCGCTGCGCTCGTTGATGGCATGCGACAACCGACGTTCCGCCGCCATGCCGGAGATATAGGGGGCGGTCAGAAACGCTCGCGGCGCCTGCCCCCCGCAATTCGGGCAGTCATTGGACAAATCGCAATCCGCCATCGGCCGCGTCCCGGTGAACGGGCCGCACCTGGCGCAGAGATAGTCGTAAACGGGCATTGGCTCCTCCCTCCCATCAATCTCAGCTGGCAGACGCGGGGCGGCAAGCCGCCCCGCTGGTCGCCGGCGCGGGGCCTCATTTGTCCGGCGACATCGGAATGTCGATGCCGCCCTTGATGTGCTTGATCGGACCGGCGGCGGTCGGCATCACGTCGAACGCGAAGATGTCGGTCGGAAGCCACAGGGTGGCGCAGGCGTTGGGAATATCGACCACGCCGGAGATATGACCCTGGCACGGCGCCGTGCCGAGGATCGCATAGGCCTGCGCCGGCGTGTAGCCGAACTTGGTCAGGTATTCGATGGCGTTGAGGCAGGCCTGCCGATAGGCGATATGGACATCGAGATAATACTGCTTGCCCTGCTCGTCGACCGAGATGCCCTCGAAGATGAGATAATCGTTGTAGGTCGGCACGATCGGCGACGGCTTGAAGATCGGGTTCTTGATGCCGTATTTGGCAATGCCGTCCTTGATGAGATCGACCTTGAGATGCAGCCATCCGGCCATCTCGATGGCGCCGCAGAACGTGATCTCGCCGTCGCCCTGGCTGAAGTGAAGGTCGCCCATCGAGAGGCCAGCCCCCTTCACGTAGACCGGGAAATAGATCTTTGAGCCGCGCGACAGATCCTTGATGTCGCAATTGCCGCCGTGCTCGCGCGGCGGCACCGTGCGGGCTCCCTCGGCGGCGACCTTGTTCTTGGCATCGCCCTTGGCGCGGCCGCAATGGGCCGTCGCCGCGAACGGCGGCGCGGCCAGCGGCGGAACGCGGTCTGGATCGGTCGCGATGAAGGCACGCTCGCGCGTGTTCCAGGTGTCGAGCAGCTTCTGGTCCGGGAGGCAGCCGATCAGGCCGGGATGAATGAGGCCGGCGAAGTTCACCCCCGGCACGTGGCGGGAATGGGTATAGAGGCCCGAAATGTCCCAGATCGATTTCTGCGCCAGCGGAAAATGATCGGTCAGAAACCCGCCGCCGTTCTTCTTGGAGAAGAAGCCGTTGAAGCCCCATAGGCTCTCCGGCATGGTCCCGATGTCGAGCAGATCGACGACCAGGAGGTCGCCCGGCTCGGCGCCGTCGACGCCGATCGGACCGGACAGGAAGTGCACGATCGTCAGATCGATGTCGCGGACGTCGTCGGCCGATTCGTTGTTCTTGATGAAGCCGCCGGTCCAGTCGTAGGTCTCGATGATGAAGTCGTCGCCCGGCTTGACCCATTCGATGATCGGAACGTCCGGATGCCAGCGGTTGTGGATCATGTCGTTCTTGTAGGGCGATTCCGAAAGGTCGATCTTTACAATCGTCTTTGGCATTGCAGCTCCTCGCGCGCACGTTGGTGGACTTCCCTCACTCCACGCCGGTACGTGGAATTCTTTTACACCGCGAGAAAGCGGGCGATCGCCGCTTCGTCGACGTGATCGCGCGTATCGGTATGCACGATGCGGCCGTTTTCCAGGACCAGGATGCGGTCGGCGATATCGAGAATGAAGCTCAGCACCTGCTCGCAGACGACGATGCAGATGTTGCGCAGGCTGCGGATCTCCCGGAGCAGCCGCGCCATGTCCTTGATGATCGAAGGCTGAATGCCCTCGGTCGGCTCGTCGAGCAGCAGGACCTTCGGATCGCTGGCGAGCGCGCGCGCGATCGCCAGCTGCTGCTGCTGACCGCCCGACAGATTGCCGCCGCGCCGGTTGTCGAAATCCGCCAGGATCGGGAACAGGTCGAAGATCTCGCGCGGAATATCGCTCTTGCCGGTCACCACCAGGCCGGTCTCGATATTCTCCTTCACCGTCATGGTGCCGAAAATCTGTCGTCCCTGCGGCACGTAGGCGAGGCCGCGGGTGACGCGCCGCGTGGCTCGGCAAGCTTGGTCACCTCGGCGCCGTCGACCATGATCTGTCCAGAGCGCGTCGGCATGACGCCGATCAGCGATTTCATCAGCGTCGACTTGCCCATGCCGTTGCGGCCGACCACGGCGACGATCTCGCCGGCGCCACCGACAGATCGATGCCGTGGAGCACCTGGCTCTGCCCGTAGGCGACGTTGAGATTGCGGACGTCGAACATCGGTGCTGCGCCCTCAGATGACCGAGATAGACTTCCTTGACCTTCGGATTGTCCTGGACCGAATCCATGTCGCCCTCGGCCAGCACCTTGCCCTGATGCAGCACCGTCACGCGGTGCGCGATGCTGGCGACGAATTTCATGTCGTGCTCGATGACGATCACCGAGCGGTCCTTGATGATCTCGTTGAGCAGTTCCGCGGTCTTGACGCGTTCCGACACGCTCATGCCGGCGACCGGCTCGTCGAGCATCAGGAGCTCGGGGTCCTGGATCAGCAGCATGCCGATCTCGAGCCACTGCTTCTGGCCGTGGCTCAGCGTCTCCGCCGACCGATCGAGATGCTCCTTCAGGAAGATCATCGCCGCGATCTCGCTGCACGCGCTCGATGACCTCGTCGGTGCGCTTCCAGAACAGCGCGCCGAGCACGTTGCGGCCGCGCGGCAATGAGAGTTCCAGATTCTCGAAGACCGTGAGATCCTCGTAGATCGATCGGCGTCTGGAACTTGCGGCCGATGCCGCGGCGCACGATCTCCTGCTCCTTGCAGCCGGTGATCTCCTGGTCCTTGAACTTGATCGAGCCTTCCGAGACCCGGGTGCGGCCGCAGATCAGATCGAGCACGGTGGTCTTGCCGGCGCCGTTCGGGCCGATGATGACGCGCAGCTCGCCCTTGTCGATGTAGAGATTGAGCTCGTCGACCGCCTTGAAGCCGTCGAAGGAGACGCTGACACCTTCGAGCGCGAGGAGGAAATCGGTGCTGCTGGACATCGTGATCTGCTCCCTGCGCTATTCGGCCGGGGCCGGCGCCGGGCTCGGGCTGGCCGCGCGCCACCACCCTTCCAGGATCCGAGTCGCGGAATGATCTGGTCGGTCATGATGCCCGGCGAGACCGCGCGGGAAGGCGAGCACCACCGCGATGAACAGGCCGCCCATGGCGAACAGCCAGAGCTCCGGGAAGTCCTCGGAGAACATGGTCTTGCCCCAGTTGACCAGCAGCGTGCCGACCACCGCGCCGACGAGCGAATGCCGGCCGCCGACGGCGCAGAAGATCACCATCTCGATCGACGGCACGATGCCGACGAAGGACGGCGACATGAAGCCGACCTGCAGGGTGAACATGGCGCCGCCGACCGCCGCCATCGCCGAGGCGAGGCAGAAGACGAAGATCTTGAAGTTGGCGACGTCGTAGCCGGAGAAGCGGACCCGATCCTCCTTGTCGCGCATCGCCACGAGGATGCGGCCGAGCTTGCTCGACAGCACGAAGCGCGCGAGCAACATCGAGCCGAGCAGCAGGACGCAGCAGACGAAGTAGAGGATGTATTTGGCGTTGTCGGTGCGGATGTCCCAGCCCAGCAGCGTGCGCAGGTCGGTAATGCCGTTGATGCCGCCGGTATAGCCTTGCTGGCCGACGATCAGGATGGTCAGCACCGCCGCGAGCGCCTGGGTGATGATGGCGAAGTAGACGCCGCCGACCCGCCGCTTGAACATGCGCAGCTCCGATAACGAAGGCCGCGATCGTCGGCACGGCGATCACCGCGATCAGCGTGAAGGGCAGCGATTTGAACGGCACCCAGAAGAACGGCAGCTGCGTGATCTGATTCCAATCCATGAAATCCGGGATGCCGGGCGTCGACTGGATCTTGGTATTGGCGACGCTCGAGGCCTCGAGCTTGAGGAACATCGCCATGCAGTAGCCGCCGAGACCGAAGAACAACGCCCTGGCCAAGGCTCAGAATGCCGGTATAGCCCCAGCACAGCACCAGGCCGACGGCGACGAAGGCGTAGGTCAGGTACTTGCCGACGAGGTTGAGGCGGAAGATGTCGAGCACGCAGCGGCAGGACGACGAGGATGAGCAGCGGCGATCAGGCGCGATGCCGATGAGCTCGAGACCAGCGATAATTCTTGAGTGCGAGCGGCTGACATATTGTTGTCACCTTCGGACCTTGAGGCGAACAGTCCCTGCGGACGCAGCATCAGAACGCCGATGACGATCAGCAGCGTGAGCACCTTCGCCATCGAGCCGGTGAGGAAGAACTCCAGCGTCGATTGCGATTGCGAGATGGTGAACGCCGACGCGATGGTGCCGAGCAGGCTCTGCGCGCCGCCGAACACGACGACGAGGAAGGTGTCGACGATGTAGAGCTGGCCGGCGGTCGGACCGGTCGAGCCGATCATGGTGAAGGCGCTGCCGGCGATGCCGGCGATGCCGCAGCCGAGGCCGAAGGTCAGCCGGTCGATCCGCCGGGTGTCGATGCCGACGGCGTCGCTCATGGTCCGGTTGGCCATCACGGCGCGCACCTGCAGGCCCCAGCGCGAGCGGAACAGCAGCAGCGCGACGGCGGCGGTGATGAGCAGCGTCAGCCCCATCACGAACAGGCCGTTGATCTGCACGTCGATCGTGTCGGCTGACCTGCAGTGAGCCCATCATCCAGTTCGGCAACTCGACGCCGACCTCGCGGGCGCCGAAGATCGGAGCGGAAGGCCTGCTGCATGATCAGGCTCAATCCCCAGGTCGCCAGCAGCGTATCGAGCGGACGGGCATAGAGATGGCGGATGAGCAGCCACTCGACCGCAAGCCCGAGCGCGCCGGAGACGATGAAGGCCACGACCATCGCGACGAAGAAATAGCCGCCGAAGAGCTCCGGCAGTAGCTCCTGGAACAGATGCGAGCAGAGATAGGTCATGTAGGCGCCGAGGATCATGAACTCCCCGTGCGCCATGTTGATCACGCCCATCTGGCCGAAGATGATGGCGAGGCCGAGCGCCATCAGAAGAAAGACCGAGAACAGGATCAGCCCGGAGAAGCCCTGCATCACCAGGATCGAGCCGAGATCGCCGAACGAATAGCCACCGAGCATTCGCTCCTGCCTGTGAGGATATGCGCTGGCGATGGATGAGGAGTCGCCTCCAGGTGCCGCAGCCCCGAGGCACAGCCGGCCGCTCACTGGTAGCCCTTCGGGAACGGATTGGGCTCCATCAGATCCGGCGTCTCGTAGACCACGTCGTACTGGCCGTCGGCGCGGGCGCGCCCGACCCGGGTCTTGCTCCACAGATGATGGTTCTCGTGGATGCGGACATAGCCCTCCGGCGCGCCCTTGAATTCGACGCCGGGCGACGCGGCGGCGACCTTGTCGATGTCGAAGCTGCCGGCCTTCTCGGCGGTGAGCTTCCACAGCCAGGGCCCGAGATAGGCGGCCTGGGTGACGTCGCCGATGACGGTCTTGCTCGCCCCACATCTTCTTGAAGGCCGGCGACGAACGCCTTGTTGTTGGGGTTGTCGAGCGACTGGAAGTACTTCATGCAGGCATAGGCGCCGACGATGTTCTCGCCGCCGATGCCGTCGATCTCGTCCTCGGTGACCGAGATGGTCATCAGCGTCTGCTTGTTGAGATCGATGCCGGCCGCCTTGAGCTGCTTGTAGAAGGCGACGTTGGAGCCGCCGACGATGATGGCGTAGATCACGTCCGGCTTGGTCGAGCTTGATCTTGTTGATGACGGAGTTGAACTGGGTGCTGCCGAGCGGGAAGTACTCCTCGCCGACCACCTTGAGCCTTGAGCACGTTCTCGATGTGCTTGCGGGCGATCTTGTTCGAGGTGCGCGGCCAGATGTAGTCGGAGCCGAGCAGGTAGAAGCTCTTGGCGCCCTTCTCGTTTTGGCACCCAGTTGAGCCCGGCGAGGATCTGCTGGGTCGCCTCCTGGCCGGTGTAGATGACGTTCTTCGACTGCTCGAGGCCTTCGTAGAAGGTCGGATAATAGAGCATGCCGTTATATTGCTCGAACACCGGCAGCACCGCCTTGCGCGACGCCGAGGTCCAGCAGCCCATCACCGAGGCGCACTTGTCGTTGACCAGGAGTTTCTTCGCCTTTTCCGCGAAGGTCGGCCAATCGCTCGCGCCGTCTTCCTGGATGAACTTGATCTTGCGGCCGAGCACGCCGCCCTGCGGCGTTGATCTGGTCGATGGCGAGCTTTTCGGCTTCGACCGAGCCGGTCTCGCTGATCGCCATCGTGCCGGTGACCGAGTGCAGGATGCCGACCGTGACCTCGGTGTCGGTCACCGCGAGACCGGTGGTGTTCACCTTCGCGGTCGGAAATTGCTGGGCGCATAGCCGCGGCGAGCGCCATGCGCCGCCGTGGCCGACAGCGCGGCCGTCGCCGGCGAGCAGCTCGCGGCGGGTCGGGGTTGCAGAGATTGCCGTGGATCGCTTTTCGGATGACATGGCGACGCCTCAATTCAGCGGTGGTCTGTTGGCCGGCCCGGAGCGCGTGGCCCTCGGCTTCCCGTGCTCAGCACAGCTGCGCCGCTTTGCTGCATTGCAGCATACGTCGATTGACGTATATGCCTACGCAGCTTGACGTAGTCAAAATGCCTAGCTGAATGCCAGCGAGATTCATGGCAAAATGTCCGTGCAATGGATAGGACGCTGCCGGTGTCCGATTTTTTGCACCGCACACTGCTTCGGCATATTTGCGCTCACGTGCGGCGATGAGTGCCGCACGCCAGATTTGGCGCAGCACGACAGTGTCGGACGTCCGGATCGCTTGGCCAGACTGCCCGGGCCAGACGGAAAGCGCGGCAGGCACCGCGGCACGGACGAGCACAAGGAGGCAGGAACCGCCAAGCGAGTCGAACGACAGGACGGTGAGCGAGCATGACGGCGCAACAACGTATTGTTCGCGTCCGGCGCAACTACAATCAGTGGGTCGCCAATCAGACCCTTGAGGACTACGCGCTTCGCTTCACCGCCAAGACGCGCGCGCAAGTGGTCGAGCCTGCGCGTCGCCAACACGGCGATCGGCGCGATCTCGTTCCTGGCGCTGGAAGCGATCGGCGGTGTCGATCACCGTCAATTACGGCTTCGTCAATGCGTCGAGCGCCATCGTGGTGGTCGGCGCGCTGATCTTCCTGACCAGCCTGCCGATCGCCTATTACGCCTCGACTTACGGGGTCGACATCGACCTGCTCACGCGCGGCGCCGGCTTCGGCTATCTCGGCTCGACCATCACCTCGCTGATCTACGCCTCCTTCACCTTCCTGTTCTTCGCCATCGAAGCGGCCATCATGTCGCTCGCGCTCGAAATGTGCTTCGGCATTCCGTTGTTCCATCGGCTACGTGCTGAGTTCGCTGATCGTCATTCCGCTGGTGACGCACGGCATCACCTTCATCAGCCGTTTTCAGTTGTGGACGCAGCCGGTCTGGATCGTGCTGCACGTCATTCCGTTCGCTCTACATCGCGCTCGCCGACGGCGCGTCGTTCGAGCGGTGGACGAATTTTGCCGGCCTCGCCGGCGCCGAGGGGCGATCGTTCAACATCCTGCTGTTCGGCACCGCCTCGACGGTGGTGTTCTCGCTGATCGCGCAGATCGGCGAGCAGGTCGACTTCCTGCGGTTCCTGCCGGCGCGCGACGAGCGCGGCACGGCGACACTGGTGGACCGCCTATCTGGCGGCCGGTCCCGGCTGGATCATTCCCGGCGTGCTGAAGCTGCTGGCCGGCTCGTTCCTGGCGTTCCTCGCCATCGAGCACCTGGTCCCGCTGGGCAAGGCCGCCGAGCCGACGCAGATGTACCTCGTCGCCTTCCAGTACGTATTTTCCTCGCCGCAGATGGCGCTGGCCTTCACCGGCGCTTTCGTCATCATCTCGCAGCTCAAGATCAACGTGACCAACGCCTATGCGGGCTCGATCGCCTGGTCGAACTTCTTCTCGCGGCTGACCCACAGCCATCCCGGCCGGGTGGTGTGGCTGGTGTTCAACGTGACGATCGCGCTGATGCTGATGGAGCTCGGCATCTTCAAGACGCTCGAGCACATCCTGGGCTTCTATTCGATCGTCGCGGTCGCCTGGGTCGAGCGCGCTGGTCGCCGATCTCGTGATCAACAAGCCGCTCGGGCTCAGCCCACCCGGCATCGAGTTCAAGCGCGCGCATCTCTACGACATCAATCCGGTCGGCGTCGGCGCGATGCTGACGGCGACCGCCGTGCGGCATCGCGGCCTATGTCGGGCGTGCTCGGCGCCGACCCTGCAATCGCTGTCGGCTTCGTGGCGCTCGCGCGTCGGCTTCGTCATGGCTCCCGTCATCGCGGCTACGTGACCGAGCGGCCGCTTCTACGTCGCGCGCACGCCGCGCCGGAGTCTGGAACGGGCACCAGGTGATCCGCTGCTCATCTGCGAGCATCATTTCGAGGCCGAGGACATGGCGCATTGTCCGGCCTATTCCGGGCCGATCTGCTCGCTGTGCTGCTCGCTGGAGACCCGCTGCCGCGACTGCTGCAAGCCGCAGGCGCGGATCTCGAACCAGGTCGCTGCATTGGCTCGGCGCACGCGCTGCCGGCGCAGATCGTGCGGCGTTGAACACCGATGTCGGCCACTATCTCGGCGTGCTGCTGCTGTTCGCCGGCGTGATCGGCGCGGTGCTCTCGCTCGTCTATTTCCAGGTCTCGCTCGAGATCGGTGGCCCGAAGGACATCCTGCAAGTCGACGCTGTGGACCGTGTTCTTCATTCTCACATCATCGCCGGCGTCGCGGCGTGGCTGTTCGTGCTGGCGCACGAAAGCCGCCGCGTGGCGGAGGAGGAGACGCGACGCCAGACCGACCTGCTGATGAACGAGATCGAGGCGCACAAGCGCACCGACGCCAAGCTGCAGAAGGCCAAGGAAGTGGCCGAAGCGGCGAACAAGGCCAAGAGCCGTCACGTGGTCGGGCTCAGTCACGAATTGCGCACGCCGCTCAATGCCATCCTCGGCTATGCGCAGCTCCTCGAGCGCGACCCGCACGATCCCGGCGCTGCGGCTCAATGCGATCAAGGTCGTGCGGCGCAGCGCCGAGCATCTGTCCGGCCTGATCGACGGCCTGCTCGACATCTCCAAGATCGAAGCCGGCCGCTTTCATCTCAACCGCAACGAGGTCCGTCTCGCCGAGTTCCTCGACCAGCTCGTCGACATGTTCCGCCTGCAGGCGGGCGCCAAGGGCATCGAGTTCCGGTATGTCCGCGGCGCCGCGGCTGCCGTGCGTGGTGCAGACCGACGAGAACCGGCTGCGCCAGATCCTGATCAACCTGCTCTCCAACGCGATCAAGTTCACCGATGCGGGCCAGGTGACGTTCGGAGTCGGCTACCGCCATCAGGTCGCCGAGTTCACGATCGAGGACACCGGCGTCGGCATCCACAAGAGCGACCTCGACGCGAATTTTCCAGCCGTTCGAGCGGGCAGCGACCGCGCGTGCCAAGGCCACGATCGGGACCGGCCTCGGCCTGACGATCACCAAGCCTGCTGACCAACGTCATGGGCGGCGACATCACGGTCCGCAGCGAGGTCGGCAAAGGCAGCACCTTTCGCGTCAAGCTGTTCCTGTCGGAGGTGTCGCGTCCGCGCATCGCCTCCACCATGGAGCACCGCGTGCGCGGCTATGTCGGGCCGCGGCAGACCATCCTGGTCGTCGACGACAACGAGATTCAGCGCGAGCTGGTGCGGGAACTGCTGGCGCCGCTCGGATTCGACGTCGTGACGCGCCGCGACCGGACGCGAATGCCTGCTGCTGGCCGAGCAGAACCGGCCGAACCTGATCCTGCTCGACATCGCGATGCCCGAGATGGACGGCTGGCAGGTCGCGCAGAGCATTCGCCGCGGCACGCGCGAGCGCACAGCGATCGTCATGCTGTCGGCGAACCCCATCGATCCGAATCACATGCTGGACGCCGACCGGCTTTACGACGACTACGTGATGAAGCCGCATCGACCTGCGCCAGCTGCTGAAGAAGATCCACGCGCTGCTCAACATCGAATGGATCTACGAGCCCGCGGCACCCTCCGCGGCCGTGCCGGCGGCGGCCTCGACAGGCCTCGGCGCTCCGTCCCACGACGACCTCGACGAGCTGATCAGCCTTGGCGAGATCGGCCATATCCGCCGCATCCTCGACAAGCTGAGCGAGATCGAGACCAGATCGCCGGAATGCGGCGTCTTCGTCGCGCGCATCCGCAAGATCGTCGACACCTTCGACCTGCAGCGGATACGCGGCGGCGCTGGAGGGGATTCGTGAGCAGCCATGCGTCTAGGAACGAGATCCGCGCATATCGTGCTCGTGGTCGACGATTCGCCCGAGACGCTGAGCTTGCTGACCGACGCGATCGAAGACGCCGGCATGACCGTGCTGGTCGCGCGCGAAGGCGAGCAGGCGCTGTCGATCGTCGAGCGGGTGCTGCCCGACGTCATCCTCATGGACGCGCTCATGCCGGGCACCGACGGCTTCGAGACCTGCCGCCGGCTCAAGCGCAACAAGCGCTCGCCCATGTGCCGGTCATCTTCATGACCGGCCTCAGCGAGACCGCAGGACATCATCAAGGGGCTCGAGGCCGGCGGCGTCGACTACGTGACCAAGCCGATCGTGCCCGACGAGCTGTTGGCGCGGATACGCGTGCACCTCGCCAACGCGCGCCTGGCCCACAGCGCCCGCGCGGCGCTCGACGTCTCCGGGCGCTACCTGCTTGGCGACCGACACGGCCGGCGGCGTGCTGTGGTGCACGCCGCAGACCGCGAAGCTGCTCGGCCTCGCGTTCGGCGAATTCCGCGGGGAGGGCTACCTGCTGCCCGCCAAGGTGCAGGAATGGCTGCAGAAGTGCGCTCACGCCGACGTCAAATCCGGGGATTCGATCCCGCTCGAATCCGAGCGCGGCTCGCTCAAGCTGCAGCTGTCGTACGTCGGCCAGGTCGCTCCCGAGGAAATCCTGCTGCGCCTAATCGAGGGCGAGCTCGAGAACGACAATCTGGTGCTCAAGCGCAAGCTGCAGCTGACGCGGCGCGAGTCCGAGGTGCTGATGTGGATCGCCCGCGGCAAGTCGAACCGCGACATCGCCGAAATCCTCGGCCTCAGCCCGCGCACCGTGAACAAGCACCTGGAGCAAATCTACGCCAAGCTCGGGGTCGAGAACCGCGCCTCGGCCGCCGCGTTGGCGGTGCGGATGCTGGGGGTCCGGTAATTTGTCGGCGGAGCGCGAGCCGACGGTGTTCCCCGGGGTGAATGACAAGGCCTTCAGGTTTGTCGTTCGAATTGCGTTGCCCCTCTCGATTCTCGGTGCGACGAGTTTCGCCCAAATCGACTATCGAAAGGAGCTCCCTATTCGATCACCACGCGTTGGACCTTGCGCAGCGCTTCGGGCAGCGTCCGCATGTCGGGCAGGGTATCCATGTTCAGGATCATGTCGATCAAACGGGCCTGTTGAGGCTCCGGCATGGTAGCACGGGATAGCTTCTTGAACTTATCGATGATGTCGGCTGCGCTCGCGAAAGCGTCCTCGCCGCCGCGCGGTTGCTCGCGCGTTTCTTCATCGACCGAGCCGTCCTTGCGATGCACCGCGACATGCACCTTGTGCCGAAACTTGGAGCCGAGCGCGGTGATCGCCGGGTCATGGACCACCTCGACCTTCTTCGACAATTCCATGCGGGCCGCGTCGGTGAAAGCCTCGGCCTTGAACTGATCGACGAAGACGTCGCCTTCGATCAGCAGCGTCGCGACGCAGAACGGCAGGTTGAGCTGCGCCGAGGTCAGCCCTTCGGGACGGTAGGGCCAGCCCACATGGTCGACCGTCACCTGCGAGCCGCGGATCACGATCTTATCGAGCTGGTCGAGGGTGAAAGGCCGGCGCGCCTGGATCGCCCGGATCGCGTCCAGGCTGGTGTGGTTGCTGGCGACGCAGGAGTAGAACTTGAGCGCGATGCGCAGGGTCTCGAAGCGCTCGCCGAGGCCGCCGCTGAGCTCCTCCAGATCGAACAGATCGGTCGAGCGGGAAAACGTGGTGCAGAAGCCGCCATAGGGCGCTTCGAACACGTCGATGATGCCGGTGAAGCCGTTGCGGGCGAGCAGCGCGCCGTAGAGCCCGCTCTGGGACGAGCGCCCGGCATGCATGCGCTTGACCATCGAGCCGTACTGGGCCGCCATCAGGCCGGCCGACTGGGTCCCGGCGATCCCGAGCGCGTGCACGGTCTGCTCGGCGTCGAGGCCGAGCGCACGGGCCGCGCCGGCGGCCGCCGAGAACACGCCGACAGTGGCGCCCGAGTGCCAGCCCTGGCCGATATGCTCCTGTCCCATGCACATGCCCACGCGCGGTCCGATCTCGTAGCCGGCGACGGCGGCGGTCAGGAAGTCGCGGCCGGAAAGCCGGGCGTGGCTTTCGGCAATCGCGATCAGGGCCGGGAGCGTGACCGCGCCCACATGCAGGACGCCTTGCCGATGCACGTCGTCGAGCTCGAAGCCTTGCACCTGGGTCCCGTTGACCAGGGTCGCGTGCGGGGAGGAGAGGCGCAAGGCCGTGCCCCACACTGACGTCGTGCGCGTCGCGTCCAGTTCCCCGAGCGTGCTCTGCAGGATCGTGCACCAGGGCTGGCCGGCACCGTAGATGCCGCAGCCGATCGCATCGAGGATCAAGAGCTTGATGCGCTCGCGCACCGCCGGCGGGATGGCGTCATAGGTGAGGCCCGAGACGAATTCGGCGATGCGGCGCGTGTGTGTCGTGCCGGCCTGGGGCTGTTCATTGCCGTGCATTGCTTGCACTACCTGTGGCTTGGAGAAGCACGCGCTTCGAGCATCTTTGCAAACAGCTAAAGCCCCGCCAACGCCTTCTCGTAATAGGACAGGTCGAGATATTTGTCCGGCGGCGGCGGCGTGCCGCCCCATTGGCCTTCAATCTCGGCGCGCAGCTTGAGCACGTTGCGGAAGCCCTCCATGTCGAGCTTCAGGTCCTTGGCCATGCCGTCGACCGGGTCGGTGGCGAGCGCGTAGGAGCGCGCGGCGACCTCGGGCGAAAGCTGGAGGCGGTCGACCAGGAGCTGCGTGGCTTCGGTCTTGTTGGCCGGATCGGCGATCCAGCGGCTGCCTTCCACGATGGCGCGGATGTAGCGCACCAGCGCGTCGCTGTTGGCCTGCGCCCATGGCCGCATCACCGAAGCTCCGACGGCCTGATAGGCGCCGACCGCCTTGGCGGCCGAGCCCATGTCCTTGAGGCCCGCCTGCTCGGCGCGGAACGAGAACGGCGAATTGAGCACGGCGGCGGCCGCGTTGGCCTTGTCCTTGGTCATGGCTTCGAGCCGGGCCGTGGTCGCGCCCACCGGGTTGACCTTGTAGTCGCCCTTGTCGAGGCCGGCGTTCTTGAGGACCTTGTAGAGCAGCAACGCATAGGCGGTGTTGGGGGCGTCGACCGCGACGGTCTTGCCGCGCAGATCCGCATAAGATGCGATCTCCGGCTGGACGAAGATGCGGTTGTAGCCGTTGTCGCCGCCGGTCACGATGATGGCGTCGACCTTGGCAAGCTCCGCCATCGCGACCGTATTGTCGACCGCGGTCTGCGCGATCTGGATCTCGCCCTTGGCGAGCTGCTCGCGCTGGGTGTCCGAGTTCGGGGTGTTGATGAGCTCGATGGCGAGGCCCTGCTTGGCGAACAGGCCTTTGTGCTGCGCCGCGAAGATCGCGTAGTTGGTGAGGCCCGGAAATACCATCACCTTCAGCGCGGTCTGCGCCGACGCGGCCATGGTGGCGCTCACGATCATTGTGGCGGCCGTCGCGGCGCTCGTCGCGAACTTCGCCAGTCGCCTCAATTCTCGACCACGCATTGGGCTCTCCGTGCTCATCTCCATGCCGCAAGACTAACCGAGGGAGCCGCGCAAGGCGAGATGTGGTAAGGCTGAGCGCCTGCAAGATGCGGCCGCGCGCGGCGGGGGATCGATGAACTGGCAATTGTTCACGGCATTTCTGCTGATCACCTTGGTCTTGTTCCTGATCCCGGGGCCGATCGTGACCCTGGTGGTCGCCACCAGCGTCAGCAAAGGCCTGCGCGCCGGGCTGGTCACGGTCGCGGGAACCTCCAGCGGAAATGCCGTGCTGCTGGCGGTGATCGCGCTTGGGCTGAGCTGGATCCTGCAGCACGCGCTGGCCGGGTTCGAAGTGTTGCGCTTCGTCGGTGCCGGCTATCTGATCTGGCTCGGCATCCAGGCTTGGCGCGGGGCCGGGCAGGGCACGCCGGTGCCGCCGAACCAGCGGATCTATTTCCGGCGAGGAGTTCTGGTCGCGCTGTCCAACCCCAAGACCATCGCGTTCTTCACGGCCTTCCTACCGCAATTCGTCGATCCGGGCCTGCCCGCCGCGCCTCAGCTCGCGCTCATGTGCACCGTTTCGGTGCTGCTGGGCACGCTGAGCGACTCGGCCTGGGCCATTCTCGCGGGCCTCGGGCGCGTCTGGCTCATGCAGCCGGCGCGCGCCAGATTCCTCGGCCGATTTTCCGGGCTCACGCTGATCGGCGGCGGCATCTGGCTGTCGCTGTCGCGACGCCCGGTCTGAGACCTCCCGCTCTCAAAGTCAGTCGGAGAGTCATTTGGCCGCACGGGCCGGGGAAGCGCCCGGGGAGCCGGGGTCTGGCGCGGATTTCAGGGCAGGCCACGCGATAAGATCCTCGGCAATGCGCCCACCGATCATCTCATTTGATTCGTTGTCGATGTGGATGGCATCCGCATAGGCATCCTGCTGCTTCTCCAAAATGCGGGAGAAGTCGCTAAAACGGCATCCTGCTTCGGTCGCAGCCGCGGGAAATTGGCGAGCGATGGCTTGCAGCGCCATTTCCCGCTGCTCGCGCAGACTTGCCACGGTCTTCTCCCCGCCAGTGGCTCCGAGGTGCCCGCTGTCGAGCGGTTCGGAGTAGGCGAGGATGGGCTGAAAGACGCTCGCAAACAGCGCGCCGCTCGCGCGCGCGACCCGACACATTGCGGTTTGGTTGCGGGCATAAGCGTTGGCAACTTGCTCTTTCCACGGCTCGCTTCCGTAGTTCACCTCGGCGCGCAGGCGGGCCATCGTGGCCCCCACGCGGTCGATCCAATCGGCTGTTCCCAGAAGGGCCTGGATGACCGCGCTATCGCGGGCCAGGCTCGCGATCGTCTTCGCGTCGCCCTGCGAGTTGGCGAGCGTGCTCATCGCTTCCTCCTCGGTGAGGAAGTTGAACGGATATCCCGGCCGGGGGTCGTAGGCCCACGGTTGTATGAGATCGTTCCCGCCGTCGTAGGCAACGACCAAATCGGGCTTCAGGTCGATCAAGCGGTGGACCAGCAGAGCCAATTCCTGACCGGACACGAAGCTCACGACGCCGAAATTATAAACTCGCGCCTGCGGCAGGCCGATTGCCTGCAGATGAGCCTCGATCACGGCGGGAATCGTCGCCTCAATCGGCTTGCCGAGCGCGACGGTCGAGCCCCCAAGCACGAATACGCGGAATTCGTCGGCCGGCTTTGGATTGACGATCTCCCGTTCGATGCGGAATCCTTCGGAATTCAATCGGATTGACCGACCGCCGCCATCGTCCATTTGCGGGAGCAATGCCAGCGTCCGGCCGTCGGACGGGCCGCCAAACATGAAATACGGCCGCGGCTCCCGCCACGCCCGGTCGTTCTTCGCGCCCACCCCGAACGAGCCCAACGCGCGCATCAGGATCTCGGCTGCCACGCAGGTAACGGCGAGATACGGGAGCAGCCGCGCATTGCCCCGACACCCGAGGACGAACGACAGGTAGCTGAATATGGCGACGCACCCCAGTGCGAACAGGCGCACCATCTCGTAGCGTCGTTCGAAGCTGCCGTCCCAATGCGCGATCCGCCACAGCAGCCAGGCAGCCAGCGCCGCGAACACCAAGTGGTTGACCAGGAACAGCGGTCCCTTGCGCTGGACGAGCAGGCGCCCGGCGCTCGCGACCGTGGCGGGGAATCGCCTAAATCGCGCAGAAACCGCAGACATCGTTGCCTCCATTGGCGTGCGTCGCAAACCCGAGCCCGCAGTATCCCCGGGGGAGGCGATCTCGACAAGCTGCCGCTGGTCGTCGATCCGTGTCGGCCTGCCGCGCCCGGCCTGCGCTTGGGCGCTGTTTCGGTGCGGCCGGGCGGGTTAGGCGCGGTCTTAGGCTCCTGCGCCGCCTCGCCTCGGAATCCTTACCGAAGGTTCATCCTCGTGAAAGGCGCTCGTAGGAAATCGAGCGCTATTATGCAACCATATTTCGGCAATCAGCTCTTGAGAACGGCCATGAGCTTCCATGTCGGCCAACAGGTCGTGTGCATCAACGACGTCTTCTCGCCGTGCGAATATTGGCGCGCGGCGGTGAGCGCGTTCCCGAAGCTGCATGGCATCTACACCATCAGGCACATGCGCGAGGCGCACGGCCTGCTGGGGCTCTGTTTCTATGAAATCGTAAGCGCGCCCGCGGATTTCTCCGAAGGCTTCGTGGAGCCGGCGTTCAACAGCAAGAACTTTCGTCCGGTCAAGCCGACCAGCATCGCGGTTTTCGAGCGGCTGCTGGTGCCGGTCGACCTGGTCGAGGCCCTCTGAGTGGCGCCTGCGGGCCGGATTGCAGCGGAGCGTGAAATTTCCGATTCTCGCTGCGCAGATGGTCAAGCGGAGCGCAAAAGGACCTGCTCGCTGAGCATTGCGGATTCGACCTTGGCGACACGAAATCCCGCCTGCGCAGCGAGCGGCGCAAAGCCGGCCAGGCCGCGCGGCACCAGCTTGAATCGCGTTTCGGCGATCATCCGCCGCCGGGTTTCGTCCGCGCAGGTCACCGAGCCGGCGACTAGGCGCACGCCCGACCCGTTCGCCCGCAGCGTCTGCAAATTGGCGACGATCGCCTGATCGCTGCCGTACTCGAACAATGCGCCCTCGGTCGAGGCCGCGATCACGGCACCTGCCGAGGCGACCTTCTCGACCAGGCTTGCGAGCGCCGCAGGTCGGTCCCAGTCGTAGTCGCGGTGCCGCAGGCCGATGTCCAGCCCGGCGAGCGGCCCTTCGTCGGCCTGCAATGCCGCCAATGCATTGGCCCCGAAGAATGCGCCGTCCTGGCTGCTATCGAGCACCTCGATGGCGATTGGCCGGTCCAATAAACCGGGACGCGAGCTCCGCAACAGGATCAGGGCGTTGATGCTGTCGAGCGCCGGGCCGCCGCCGATATTGATCAGGCTCAACGGTGCTGCGGGGGCCGCGGCGGCGAGGTCATCGGCAATTCCTTCCGCAACCAGATGCGCGATCTGGTGCGTGCGAAGGCGCAACAAGGCGACGTGCGGCGAGGCCGCCATCCTGCGATCGATCGCAGTGTCATAGGGCGGCACGAGATTGTCCGGCCCGAGCTTCATCACATATGTGCTCATCCCGTCCAGGAATCCCTCGTCGGACTCGAACAGCGCGCGGATCAGCCGAGACTTCCGGGCCGCCCGTCTCAGCATCATCCGCAGGATGAATTTCGGGATGCGCCGCCGCCTGCGCTCGCTCGCGATGAATGCCTCGTGCAGCTCCCTTAGCGCGGCCGGATCGCTCGGCACCGCGAAACGCGGATTGGTGACGTCGATCACCGGCAGGTCGATACCCTCCCGGGTCTTCGCGTAAATGACGCCGAGGCCTTGATGCGGGCTGAAGGGTGGCTGCATTTGACGGATCGGCCTAAGGCGAGAGGTGATCGGCCGTGACGACCCGCAAGATCGGGCCGCGTGCGGCGAGGGATCGATGAAATCGGCGCTTGTTCAAGATATCTTTGCTCCGCTTCCTCTCGTCTTCGCCAGGCAGAGAGTTGGGGCGTGGAGCGGTTTGCGTCTCCTGCCCGTGCGTGCCGCTCTGGTCCGGACCTTTCAGCTCTTGACCCTCACATAGCTTCCGGGCGCATCCTCGATCGGCGCGAGCTGGCCGCCGCCGGGCGTGCGGGCGGGGACTTGGGTGTTGTCCTGCGCGGTGAGCCAGGCGAGCCAGTCCGGCCACC
The DNA here is from genome assembly GCA_963725185.1 of uncultured Alphaproteobacteria bacterium. Taxonomy (GTDB): domain Bacteria; phylum Pseudomonadota; class Alphaproteobacteria; order Rhizobiales; family Xanthobacteraceae; genus VAZQ01. The sequence goes on along the minus strand of CAVRXO010000003.1, from coordinate 482,458 downwards.
AGGAGCCGGGATGCTCGACCGCCTTGGCCAGCCAGCGCTCGAGATTGGCGCTGCTGGGCTTGGGCCCGGTCCAATATTGGTACTTGTGCCGGTCCGGCGGGTTGACGACGCCGGCGATGTGGCCGGAGCCCGCCAGCACGAACTTGACCGGGCCGCCGAAGCATCTCGAGCCCGAGCAGCACCGATTTCGCCGGCGCGATGTGGTCCTCGCGTGCCGCCAGATTGTAGATCGGAATCTTGATCGATTTGAGATTGAGCTTCTCGCCGGCGAGGACCATCTCGCCGCGCGCCAGGTTGTTCTCGAGATAGCAGTTGCGCAGGTAGAACGAATGATTGGCCGCCGGCATGCGGGTGGCATCGGCGTTCCAGTACAGCAGGTCGAACGGCAGCGGCTCCTTGCCCCTGAAGTAGTTGTTGATCACGTAGGGCCAGATCAAATCATTCGAGCGCAGAAGATTGAAGGAGTTGGCCATCTTGGAGCTGTCAAGATAGCCGCGATCGGCCATCTGGCGCTCCAGCGCCGCGATCTGCTCCTCATCGGCAAAGACCTTGAGATCGCCCGAATAGGTGAAATCCACCTGGCTCGCGAAGAAGGTGGCGGAGGCGATGCGCTGATCGCGATCCGCCGCCATGTAGGCAAGCGTAGCGGCGAGCAGGGTGCCGCCGACGCAATAGCCGATGGCGTTCACCTTGGTCTCGCCGGTCGCCTGCTCGATGGCGTCGAGCGCGGCGAGCGGGCCTTCGAGCATGTAGTCCTGGAAGCTTTTGGTCGCCAGATGAGCGTCGGGGTTGACCCAGGAAATGCAGAAAACGCTGACACCGCGGTCGACGCACCATTTGATGAACGATTTGTCGGCGTTGAGATCCAGCACATAGAACTTGTTGATCCACGGCGGCACGATCAGGAGCGGGCGCTGCAGCACCGTGTCGGTGGTCGGCGCATATTGGATGAGCTGGATGAGGTCGTTCTGGAAGACGACCTTGCCGGGCGTGATCGCCAGATCGCCGCCCACCGCGAAGGCTTCGGCGTTGGTCTGGCGGATGCGCAGGTCGCCGCCGCCGGCCGCGATATCCTCGGCCAGCATGTGCATCCCGCGCGCCAAATTCTCGGCGTTGGACGCCAGCGTCTCGCGCAGCAGCTCGGGATTGGTCAGCACGAAATTCGAGGGCGCAATCGCGTTCGCGATCTGGCGGATGTAGAAGTCGGCCTTCTGCAGCGTGATCGGATCGAGCCCTTCGGCGTCCTTGACCAGATGGTTCGCCCAGGTCACCGTCAGGAGATAGGCCTGCTTGAGGAAATCGAAGAACTGATTGCTCGACCATTCGGGGTCGGCGAAGCGCTTGTCCTTCGGGCTCGGTTCGGCAACCGGCTCGGTTTTCTCGCCCGCCATGCGCTTGACCGCGCCCGCCCATAGATCGAGGTAGGACCTGCCCAGGTTCAGCTGCAGGTCGAGCGCGCGCTGCGGGTCCTTGAGCCAATATTGGCCGACTTGGCCGAGCGTCTTCACCACGTCGATGAACTCGGCATATTCGCCCTGGATGCGTCCTTCCTCGCGCGGCTTGAGATAGGCGGCCAATGCCTTTCCGCCTTGCTCCACCACGCGGGCGAGGTTGCGCGCGAATTCCTCGATATCGACCGAGGGAGGGGACGCCGCCGGTTCGGGTTTGGCGGTTGGAGCTTTCAATTGGCCACCTCGGCCCTCGCGCATCGACCCAAATTCCTCATGCGTTTCCTATGCCTCAGATGGATTTTGCAGAACGTCGGTGCAAGTGACCGGTACCAGTGACCGGGTGCGCATGAGCGCGCCAGAAGGGCGCTTTGCCCCGAAGGCTTTTCCGGTTGCGGGATCCCAAGGGGCGTTGTTAACTCTCTATCCTTAAACCTTGCTTTGGTCATATTACTAGTGAATGACAAAAGCACCGCCTAGCCGCTTGAATCGACGGCGTTTTTGTTTGCGGCGGCAGGGGACGAAGAGGCCGGTGGAATTGGCGTCTGCGCCAACATTCGGCCGCGGATGCCGGATAATGGGAGATTGGGCTGGGACGCCAGACGGGGGGGCTACTCGGCTCGTGTCAGACTTGGGCGCAGACTTGGGCTTTGAGCTTGAGCATTGGGCTTGGGCACCAGATCCCGGGGGGTGCCTACCTGAAACCCCGCGGGATCTGATCGGACCGACCGATGAATTCTCCATCGCGATCTAAGCGGCCGACCCGCCTGCGCATTGTCGCGGCCGCCGTGCTGGCGGCGTGCGCGAGCGGATTACTTTCCGGCTGCTCGGGATTGATCGCCGACCATTTGCCGGCCGCGGTCGGCGGCCTGCCGGCGGATACGCCGGAACGGCCGACGAGCACGGGACAGTACCCGGCGGTTCACAATATGCCGCCGGCGCGCAGCACCGCCACGCTCGACAACGACCAGCAAAAGCAGCTGGAGGACGACCTGGTGGCGGCGCGTAACCGCTATGGCGGCAACCCGGATGCGCCGACGGCCGCAACCGCCGGCACGACGGCACCGGCCGGCGGCAAGACCGCCAATGCGAGTGCTGGCAACGCGGGGAACCCGTGATAAAAGCCGGCACCGGCTCGCCGGGCTGGCGAATCGGGACACTCGGAGCCGTTCAATGGAAGAATTTCACCGCATCCGTCGTCTGCCTCCTTACGTCTTCGAGCAGGTCAATCGCGCCAAGGCGGCTGCCCGCAATGGCGGAGCCGACATCATCGATCTCGGCATGGGCAACCCGGATCTGCCGGCGCCCGACCATGTCGTCGAAAAGCTGAAGGAGACCGTCGGCAAGGCCCGCACCGACCGTTATTCCTCGTCGCGCGGAATTCCCGGGCTGCGGCGCGCCCAGGCCGCCTATTACGAGCGGCGTTTCGGCGTCAAGCTCAATCCCGAGACCCAGATCGTCACCACGCTGGGTTCCAAGGAGGGCTTCGCCAACGTGGCCCAGGCGATCACGGCGCCCGGCGATGTGGTGCTGGTGCCCAACCCGAGCTACCCGATCCATGCCTTCGGCTTCCTCATGGCCGGGGGCGTCATCCGCTCTGTCCCCTCGGACCCGACGCCGGCCTTCTTCCAGTCGCTCGAGCGCGCCATCATCCACTCGATTCCCAAGCCGATCGCGGTCGTGGTCTGCTACCCGTCGAACCCGACCGCCTATGTGGCCGAGCTCGATTTCTACAGGGAGCTGATCCCGTTCGCGAAGCGGCACGGCATCTTCGTGCTGTCCGATCTTGCCTATGCGGAGGTCTATTTCGACGATCGTCCGCCGCCCTCGGTGCTGCAAGTCCCCGGCGCGATCGATGTCGCGGTCGAGTTCACCTCGCTGTCGAAGACCTACTCGATGCCGGGCTGGCGCATCGGCTTTGCGGTGGGCAACGAGCGCATCATCGGGGCGCTGGCGCGGGTCAAGTCCTATCTCGACTATGGGGCCTTCACGCCGATCCAGGTGGCGGCGACCGCCGCGCTCAATGGTCCGGACGACTGCATCCACGAGATGCGGGCGATCTATCGGCGCCGACGCGACGTGCTGGTCGATTCGTTCGGCCGCGCCGGCTGGCAGGTGCCGGCGCCGCGCGCCTCCATGTTCGCCTGGGCGCCGTTGCCGGAGCCGTTCCAGTCGATCGGCAGCATCGACTTTTCCACGCTCTTGGTGGAGAAGGCCGGGGTGGCGGTTTCGCCGGGCATCGGTTTCGGCGAATATGGCGAAGGATTCGTGCGGATCGCGCTGGTCGAGAACGAGCAGCGCATCCGCCAAGCCGCGCGCAATATCAGACGCTTCCTTGAAAGCGCGCCGGAAAAGTTGCACAACGTGGTTCCGCTTGCCAAACGCGGCTGATCGCCAACGAATTCCTGCCGGATTGCCCTAATGGCCGAACCGCTGAGAGTGGGCCTCGCCGGATTGGGCACGGTCGGCTCCGCCGTTGCCGCGATGCTCGCCCGTTCGCAGGCCGCGCTCAAGCAGCGTGCCGGCCGCGGCATCGAGCTTGCGGCCTACGCCGCCAAGGACCCGCCGAAGGACCCCACCCTCGACCTTTCCTCGGCGCGCCAGGTTTCCGATCCGATCACGCTCGCCCGCGATCCCGGCATCGACGTGTTTGTCGAGCTGATGGGCGGGGAGGGCGACCCCGCCAAGAGCGCGGTGGAGGCGGCGCTCGGGCTCGGCCGAGGCGTGGTCACCGCCAACAAGGCGCTGCTCGCGCGTCACGGCGTGGCGCTCGCCAAGCTCGCCGAGCAGCACGATGCCGCGTTGAATTTCGAGGCGGCCGTCGCCGGCGGCATCCCGATCGTCAAGACCTTGCGCGAGGGCCTCGGTGGCAGCCGCATCGCCCGCGTCTACGGCATCCTCAACGGCACCTGCAACTACATCCTCACGCGCATGCACAAGGAGCACCTGTCGTTCGCGGAATGCCTCAAGGAGGCACAACGGCTCGGCTATGCCGAAGCCAACCCGACCTTCGACATCGGCGGCTTCGACACCGCCCACAAGCTTGCGATCCTGACCAGCCTGGCATTCGGCACCGAGGTCGATGCCGAGGCGGTGCATGTGGAGGGCATCGAATCGATCTCGCTTGCCGATCTCGAAGCCGCCGATGAATTGGGCTACCGGGTGAAACTTTTGGGCGTTGCGCAACGGACCGATGTCGGCATCGAGCAGCGCGTGCATCCGACCATGGTGCGGCAGGGGACCGTGATCGCGGAGGTCGACGGCGTGCTCAATGCGGTCGCGATCGATGCCGACACGATGGAGCTGACCCTGATGGGCCCCGGCGCCGGCGGTGCCGCCACGGCCTCGGCGGTGGTCGCGGACCTGATGGACATTGCGTGCGGCCGCCGGGCCCCGGCCTTCGGGCGCCCGGCCGCCGTCCTGACCAAGCCGCAACGCGCGCCGATGCAGCGCCACGAAGGCGGCTATTACATTCGTCTTGCCGTCGTCGATCGGCCCGGTACTGCCGCGACCATCGCGCGCCGCATGGCGGACGAGCAGATTTCGCTGGAATTGATCATGCAGCACGGCCGTGACCGCAGGCCGCACGGCGGCGAGGATCCCCGCCGGGTCGACAAGCCCGCGCTGGTCGTGCTCATCACCTATGCGACCACCGAGGACGCGGTGCGCCGGGCGCTGGCGGCGATCGAGCAGGACGGTGTCTGGGTCGAGAAGCCGCAAGTGATCCGGATCGAGAAAAGCTGACGCGAAAGCGACCACGTCGCGGCCAAGAGAAACCGCCGCTGAAAAAAAGGAAACCTGCCACGATGGCGACGCTCACCGACCAACCACGGCACAAGCTGGAGCGCATTCTGTCGCTCGAGATCGTGCGTGTCACCGAGCGTGCCGCGGTGGCGGCGGCGCGGCTGTGCGGACGCGGCGACGAGAAGGCCGCCGATCAGGCCGCCGTCGATGCGATGCGGCGCGAGCTCAACACGCTTCCGATCGACGGCACGGTGGTGATCGGCGAGGGCGAGCGCGACGAGGCGCCGATGCTGTTCATCGGCGAGACGCTCGGCAGCAGGATCGGCCCCAAGGTCGATATCGCGGTCGATCCACTCGAAGGCACGACGTTGTGCGCCAAGGCCATGCCCGGCGCCATTGCCACCATGGCGATGGCGGAAGGCGGCAGCCTGCTCAACGCCCCCGACGTCTACATGGAAAAGATCGCGGTCGGTCCCGGCTATCCGCAGGACGTGGTCGATCTCGACGCGCCGGCGGAGGACAATATCCGCAAGCTTGCCAAGGCCAAGGGCGTCAAGCCTTCCGACATCACGGCGCTCGTTCTCGATCGTCCGCGACATGCCGATGTGATCGCCGGCGTGCGCAAGGCCGGCGCCGCCGTCCGGCTGATCACCGACGGCGACGTGGCCGGGATCATTCACACCGCCGACCCGGGCACCGGGATCGACATCTATATCGGCATCGGCGGCGCACCCGAGGGGGTGCTGGCGGCGGCGGCGATGCGCGTGCATCGGCGGCCAGATCCAATGCCGCCTGGTGCTCGATACCCAGGAGAAGCGCGAGCGCGCCTTGAAGATGGGCATCAGCGACCCGCGCCGGCGCTATCGCATGGAGGACATGGTGCGCGGCGACTGCCTGTTCGCCGCCACCGGCGTCACCGACGGCGCCATGCTGCGCGGCGTCAAGTTCAGGCGCGACGCGATCGAGACCGAGACCGTGGTGATGCGCTCGGTCACCGGCACGGTGCGCTGGATCCGTGCCGAGCACCGCCAGCTCGACAAGTTCCATCTGGATTAGGCAGGCTCGGCGCCATGACGGCAACGGTCACAAGCAAGGGCCAAATCACGATTCCCAAGCGGGTGCGTGAGCTCTTGGGGATCGGTCCAGGAAGCGTGATTGATTTCGAGCGAGGCAAGGACGGCCGCGTCGTCCTGGTCAAGGTCGAGAAGAAACCTCGGGCAAACCGGCTTGCCCGCCTTCGCGGCCACGCCGGTAAGGGCCTGAGCACCGACGAGATCATGGCCATGACGCGAGGCGAGCCCTGAGCGATTCTCGTCGACACGAATGTGCGGCGATCGAAGGATGGGCGCTGCTGACGCGCGATGCGCGCCGATATCGCAGATATTTTCCTAAGCTGCGCTTGGTTGCACCGCGGATCTGAGCCCAGGTCGCGTCCATGCGCCGCATCGGCTGGTTCAGGCAAGTGCAAATTCGGCGTATCAGCAATGAAGAGTGCAGAGGCTTGTTGCAACCCGTGAGCACGTCGGCTCATCGTCGAAGGGGCGAATCGGTGAAAGTTTGCATGGCGGTGCTTGCGATCAGCTGTTCATCCCTGGCTGCGGCGCAGGCGGCGCCATGCGGGAACTATCCGGCGGCTGCCGCGCGTGCGATCAAGCCACGCGTCGAGGCGCTGCGGCTGATCGAGCGCGAGGCCGCCGATCGCTTGAGCGGCCTCGATACCCGTCCGTGGCTCTATTTGATCGGGCAGGCGCGTCTTGCGGCCGATGCGATCGGCGAGGCCCGGGCCTTGCTGGACGAGGACGGTCTCGACCGCTGTCCCGATGCGGTCCCCCATGTGCGGCGCGTCTGCGCGACGGCGGCGCTGGCGCTCGCCGGCGCGATCGAGGAACAGATGGCAGGGGCGGCGAACAAGATCTCCAAGCAGATCTATGCGCAAGCCATGGCGATTTGCGAGAGCTTCATGGGCTTGGCGCCGTTGCGCACCGCTTGGAGGACCTTTGACTGAGCGCCGCCTGGCCGGCGCTTGAGCCGTGCTTCAGCCGGCTCTTGAGCCGGCCTTGGGCTCGACCGAATCGCCCGTCTCGGCTCTTATCGCCTGCATGAACTTTGTGCCGATAAATCGCCACTTCCTTGGCGTCGAGCAGTCCGCGACCGGTCGCGCCTGGCGCGACCGGCTCGATGAACGCGGCGCGGCGCGCGCGCTCGCCATCGTGCAGCGGCACGAACTGCCGGAATTGCTCGCCCGCATCTTGGCGGGCCGCGGCGTCGAGGCGGAAGACGCGGTCGGATATCTCGACCCCACGGTGCGGCTGCTGATGCCCGATCCGAGCGTGCTCACCGACATGCCGGCGGCGGCCGCGCGGCTCGCCGACGCCGTCATGCGCGGCGAGAAGGTCGCCATCTTCGGCGATTACGATGTGGACGGCGCCAGCTCGGCCGCGGTGCTGGCGCGCTTCCTGCGGTTCGGCGGCCTCGACCCGATCATCCATATTCCGGACCGGGTGTTCGAAGGCTATGGCCCCAATAGCGAGGCGATCCGCTCGCTGGCCGCTGCGGGGGCGACGCTCCTGGTGACCGTCGATTGCGGTACCTTGAGCCATGAGCCGCTGGCGGAGGCCCAACGGCTGGGGCTTTCGACCATCGTCATCGATCATCACCAGGCCGACGAGACGTTGCCGCCGGCGCTGGCGGTGGTCAATCCCAACCGGCTCGACGATCTCTCGCAGCTCGGCTACCTGGCGGCCGTCGGTCTCACCTTCATGGTCGTGGTGGCGGTGAACCGGGAGCTGCGCCGGCGCGGCTTCTGGGCGGCGCCGCGCGGCGAGCCCGATCTGCTCGGCCTCCTCGATCTGGTCGCGCTCGGCACCGTCGCCGACGTGGTTCCGCTCAAGGGCCTCAACCGCGCCTTTGTGGCCAAGGGGCTGCTGGCGCTGCGCCGGCGCGACAATGTCGGATTGACCGCTCTCATGGACATTGCGCGCCTGGGCGGGCCGCCGGAGCCTTGGCATCTCGGCTTCCTGCTCGGGCCGCGCATCAATGCGGGCGGCCGCATCGGTCGCGCCGGCCTGGGCGTGGAGCTGATGCTGCAGGCGGACCCGATCGAGGCCGAGCGCCTTGCGACCGAGCTCGACCGGCTCAACCGCGAGCGCCAGGTGATCGAGGCCGTGGCGCTGGAGCAGGCCGAAGCGGAGGCCATGGCGGCGCTCGGCCTGGAGGAACGCGGTGCCGTCGTCGTCACTGCCGCCGAGGGTTGGCATCCGGGCGTGGTCGGCCTGGTCGCGGCGCGGCTCAAGGAGCGGTTCGGCCGGCCGGCCTTCGCGATCGCGCTCGGGCCGGGCGGTATCGGCACCGGCTCGGGCCGCTCGATCGCGGGCGTCGACCTCGGCAGCGCGGTGCGCCAAGCCGTGCGCGAGGGGCTTCTGATCAAAGGCGGCGGCCACGCCATGGCGGCCGGGGTGACGCTCAAGCGCGACGCGCTCGGGCCGTTTCGCGCGTATCTCGAGGACCGGCTTGGGGCCGCCGTGGCCGGGGCGCGCCGGTCGGATCGCCTGCTGATCGACGGGGCGCTGACGGCGGGAGCGGCAAATCTCGAGACCGTGGCATCGATCGGCCGCGCCGGTCCGTTCGGCGCCGGCAATCCGGAGCCGGTGCTGGTCTTGCCCGGCCATCAGCTCACCTATGTGGAGGCGGCCGGCCAGTCGCATCTGCGCGCGCGCTTGCGCGCCGGCGACGGCTCTACCATCAACGTTATCGCCTTCCGGGCCGCCGGCCAAAAGCTTGGCGCGGCGCTCCTGGACAATCGCGGGCGTGCCGTGCATGCGGCCGGATCGCTTGCAGTCGATCGCTGGAACGGGGAGGAGCGCATGCAGCTGCGCCTGATCGACATCGCGCCGGCAGTCGGATGATGGTTAGGAACCGCCACGCCCGGTCTTGACCGGATCAAGCCCGGCAACGATACCAATTGGCGATCTTTCATAGGGCGGTATCAACATGTCAAAGCTCAATCTATCGGTCGCGATCGGCAATTACGATCGCGCCCGTGCCTTGTTCGACGGCTCGGTGCAGATCGATGGCGTCGATCCCGTGTTCATGATGCTGCCGCCGGAGGAGATCTTCTTCCGCGCCTTCCGGACCCAGGATTTCGACATCTGCGAGCTGTCGATGTCGAGCTTCACGGTCAAGACCGCGGAGCGCAATTGTCCCTATGTCGGGGTGCCGGCCTTCGTCTCGCGCGCGTTCCGCCACAACTCGATCTATGTGCGCACCGACCGCATCAAATCCCCGGCCGATCTCAAGGGCAAGCGCATCGGCCTGCCCGAATATCAGCTGACCGCCTGCGTGTGGGCACGCATCATCCTGGAGGACGATCACGGCATCAAGCCGTCCGACGTGACCTGGGTGCGCGGCGGGATCGACGATCCGAGCCGCCCGGAGAAGATCACCATCAAGCTGCCGCCCGGCGTGCATATGGAGAACGCGCCTGCGGGCCGCACCATCTCGGAGCTGCTGCAAAGCGGCGAGATCGACGCCTTCATCGCGCCGCGGGTGCCGAGCCTCGCCGGCAGGCACCACCCCAATATCGGCTGGCTGTTTGCCGATCCGATCGCGGCCGGACGCGACTACTACAAGCGCACCGGCATCTTTCCGATCATGCACGTCACCGGCATTCGCCGCACGCTGGTGGAGCAGCATCCCTGGCTGCCGGCGGCGGTGCTCAAAGCCTTCGAGCAGGCCAAGACCAAGTGCCTGGAGGAGCTCGAGGACACCGCGACCTCGAAATGCACGCTGCCGTTCGTCGAGGAGCAGCTCAAGGCCGCGCGCGAGCTGATGGGGCACGACTTCTGGTCCTACGGGCTTGCCCCCAACCGCAAGGTGCTGGAGACGTTCCTGCGCCATCACCATGGGCAGGGATTGTCCGCCCGCCAGGTCACGCCGGAGGAACTGTTTCATCCCTCGACGCATGAGAGCTTCACCATCTAAGAATCCGGCAATTATCAGATACCGCCGGGAACGATTTCCACAGGAAGGTGTTGTAGAGGCATAGCTCGAGGGGAATCAGCAAATGAAAGCGACTCTCTTGGTGGGGCTGCTCCTTGGCCTGTCGGTCACGGGGGCTGCCGCTCTTGATGTGAACGATCTGGCGCCGTGCCGCCCCGCCGCTGCTCGATTCTGCGACCGCTCCGAAGGCATGACCTTCAGCAATCTCCTTCGGTGCGGGGCCACCTTGGCAGCCCACAGCTTCCGGGTCGGCAATGCCTGCCGGGATGTGCTCAAGCGCTATGGCCAACTGTAGACGACACCGTACGCGGAGATAGTTACGGGGCCGATCGACCTTGCGACCTTCTCCGCGCCGTTAATCGAGCTTCGATCGCCAGGGCTGTCCGGCTCTCCCCATCTGAAACCCGTATTCAAACAAGCCCCGCATATAGGCGGTGTCAAAGCCCATCGATTGGGAAGTCGGATATTGGGAATCGATCGAGGCCAGGTTGAACTCCCAGCTCCGGCTTTTGGCGAATTGATAGGCGGCGAGCAATGTGCTGCGCGTGTTGGCGCGAACGGAAGTTTCAAACGAGCGGGTCACGATCGGCACCGTTGCCGGCTCCACGACCTCGAATTCCGGCGCAAGCTTGCCGTTCATCACGATATAGACCTTTGGCCGCGCATCCGGGGCAAAGAGCGGAGTGCCCGATGTCAGCACCCCCTCCGGCACGATGAGAATGTTTGTCGTCACGCCGCCGTCGACATGCATTTCGGCGAAACGCCGTCCCTCCGCTTCGACATCGATGAGAACGGGCGAGAACAAGCCCGGGACGCTCGCCGAAGCGGTCAGGATGTTGCGAAAAAGGTCAAGCGCTCTCGGATCGTCGCTGGCGGCAATCTTGCCCATGTCCCAGATGGCGGTGCGTTGCGCGTCGAGATTGGTCGTCACGACGTAGAGTCGACGTCCGGTTCGATACTCTCGCGCAATTGCTTCAAGCATCTCGCCGTCGACATGTCGTGCAATCAATTCTCTGAGCGGAGCCGTCTTGAAGATGCCGGTGCCGAAGAAGCCCGCCAATCCGTCGGGCTGCAGCAAGTTCGCCATCTCGCCGCTGGCGAATACGCTGCGGAGCGCTTCGTCATACCCGGCCCCCAGAAATGCGAATGGTGCGATCAGCGCTCCGGAGCTTGCTCCGGTCACGAAGGTGAATTGCGGCCGGGTGCCGCGAGCGGACCATCCGCTCAACAGGCCCGCGCCGAACGCGCCATTTGCGCCGCCGCCGGACAGCGCCAGCACGGTCGGCTGCTTGAGCGCGACCCGGGCGACGACCGAGCGGCGTGCGGTCGCGATGGCGGCGGGGTCATCCGCCCACAAGCGAGCGTTGGGAATGCCGGGAATGGCAGCGGTCGCCTGTTCCTGCTGGGTATAGGGAATGCGCGGCACGCTTGCGCAACCGGCGAGGGCCAGAGTGCAGACGCAGATGGCCACTCGATGAACCGAAGGTCTCATCAGGTTTCAGAGCCTGCGGCGCCTTTATCTCTCTTACATCGCGTCTTTCAGCAACAAGAATGCGGCCGCGAGCTTCGCACCGATGCCGGAAAGAACCGCCAGGGTGCCCAATGCGATGCCGGTGACGATCAAGCCATATTCGATGGCCGTCGCGGCGCGCTCATCTCTGGCAAAGGCGATGACATGACGCATAGACATACTCCATGAGCAAAAAATAACATGCCTTGGAGTGTGAGCACCAAGGTGCCGTCGCACATGAACTCGTCGGGGCGAGTGCGTATGATCCGGGAATGACCACCCTCGACATTCCCGAAAAGAAAAAGCCCCGTAACAGGCGCGGGGCTTGGCAATCCGCTTCAAGGGCACAACCGGCAACTATGCCTTTAGTTCCGTTGGCGAGTTCCAGCGGCGCCGGCAGCGATTTTCAGCCGGCTGGAAGTCGCTACGGCTTCGGCCTTTGCAGCTGCACCAGATCGGCGATCTGAGCCTTGCTCAGCGGTGCTGAGATGAACTTCAGCTCGACTGCGTCGGCCATCAGCGAGTCGAGGCCTTTGATCTCGTCGGGCATCACCAGGGCGCGCGGGAAGAATTCGTCGCGCACCCGCTTTGCCATGGCCTCGCTCACGCCGGCGAAGGCGGCGTAGTCCTTGAGCACCCGCGGGTTGTCGCCGTACATGTAATCGATGGTCTCGCGATAGGCCTGCATGTAGCGCTCGACCACGTCCTTGCGCTTTTCCAGGACCTGGGCATTGGCCACGATCACGCGGATGGTCTGGCCGCGCACGATCGCCGCATCGGTGGCGCGGGCGAGCAGGCGGATTTGGCCTTCGTCGATCTCCTTGAGCCCGCCCGGCGGCGAGGCCCAGCCGGCATCGACCTGACCGGTCATCACCGCCGTCATGGTCGAGGGCGCGCCGCCGGTCGACATGGCCTTGGCCGAGGTGAGGCCGTTCTCCTTGATGAAAGCGCGCACCACGCTCTCGGTCGAGGAGCCGGCGGTGGAATAGGCGATGGTCCTGCCGTTGAGGTCCTTGAGCGTCTTGATCGGGGAGGAAGCCTTGACGTACCAGTAATCGGCGGCGCCGGTCGCTTCCGCTCCGATGATGCGCACCGGAGCGCCCTTCGAATAGGCAGCCATGGCGCCGAGCGTGCCGACCGCAAGGCCGAGATCGACGCTGCCGGCGATCACCGGCTGCAAAGTCTCGCCCGAGCCAGCGGTGTAGATCATCTCGAGGGTGAGGCCGTGTTTCTTGAAGATGCCGGCCGTGTCGCCGAGTTGCGAGATCGCGGTGTCCCAGTTGCCGCGCTGGCCGATGGTGAGCTTGAGCAGGTCGTCGGCGAGAGCCGGTTGCAGGGCCATAAGGGTCGCGGCTGCCGCCAAGGCCAGGTGCCAGGGCGTCGCGCGCGAGGCTCTTGCATGGATTGGCTGCGTTGCTTGGGACATTTCGCGCTCCTGGTTTTGGCCTCTCTCTTCACTTCTTCTCGGTTCCGCGCAGCATGGCGGCGGTCGCGACTGCCGAATAGCCGGGCTCGACCCGCACATCGACCACCGCCACCTCGCCGCGCTCGACGGCGGCGATGGCCTGCGCGAAAGTCGCCACCAAGTCGCTCGTTTTGGTGACCGGGCCGAAGCCCTGCGCGCCTTGCGAGCGCGCCAGCGCCGCGATGTCGATGTCGGGCTCGGAGATGCGCTGGCCGATCCAGCGGTTCTCCACCGGCCGCGAACGGATGCGGGCGACCCGCTCCTGGTGCAGTTCGTCGTTGAAGAACGAGCGATTGTTGGCGACCACGATCAGCAGCGGGATGCGGTAATGCACCGCCGTCCAGATCGCCGCATTGCTCATCATGAAGTCGCCGTCGCCGCAGACCGCGGCCGCAAGCCGGCCCGAGCCCATCAAGGCGAGCGCGGTGCCGACCGCGTTGCCGGGGCCGCCGCCGACGCCGCCGCCGCCCTCGGAGCCGACATAGTCGAGCGGATGGCGGAACGGCCAGGTGGCGCCGTCCCAGGAGAGCGAGATATGCGCGAGCGTGACGTCGCGCTCGCCGACCGCGATCTTGAGCGCGCGCACCAGATCGTTGACCACGAGCTTGTCGGTGGAAAGCTCAGGCTTTGCGGCGGGCTTCGCCGCCGCCGGCTTGCGCGCCCCGACCGCGCCGCCGACCGCCCGGAGCAGCTCCGGCACCGCTTCCTCGGGCGTGGTCGCCAGCATCACGTCGCAGACCGGCAGGCCCTGATAGTCCATGCTCCAGCCGCGATGGATGCGGAAGTCGTTGCTCACCACGATGACCTTGGCGGCCGGGATGCCGTCCGGGAAGGCGCCCTTGCAGGCGCCCGCGAGGTCGACCCAATCGAGGCTGAGGATGACGTCGGCCTGGCGCAACGCCTCCTGGGCTTGCGGTCCGAGCGCGGTCGATCCGGGCGGGCCGGCATGGAGCGGGTGATCGGTCGGGAAGGCGGCGCCGAGCTTGAGCTCGGTGATGACCTTGGCGTTGAGCGTCTCGGCCAGCGCGACGCGCTGGTCCCAGCCCTCCAGGCTGCGCGACACCCGGCCCATCAGGATGACCGGGTTCTTCGCCGATTTGAGCAGCTTGGCGGCCTGCGCCACCAGCTCGGGCGCCGGGGTGGTGGCGGTCGGCGGCATGAAGCGGGCGACGTCGATCGGTCCCAGCGTCTCGGCAAGCTTGGACTCCTGCATCTCGGCATCGAGGTTGATATAGACCGGCCCCATCGGGGCCGTGTTGGCGATCCAATGGGCGCGGATGATCGCCTCGCGCGCCGCCGCCGGAGAAGCCGGCTGGTCGTCCCATTTGGTGTAGTCGCGCACGATGGCGCCCTGGTCGCGCGCGGTGTGGATCCAGTCGATCCACGGCCGCCGCTTGGCCGCATCCACCGGACCGGTCGCCCCCAGGATCAGCACCGGCGTGCGGTCGCACCAGGCATTGAAGATCGCCATGGTGGCGTGGAACAGCCCGACATTGGAATGCACGGCGGCCGCCATCGCCTTGCCGGTGACCTTGGCATAGCCCTGCGCGATCGCGACCGCGATCTCCTCGTGCAGGCAGAGCAGCATTTGCGGCGTCTGGTTGCCGAGATAGTTGACGATCGAATCGTGCAGGCCGCGATAGCTGGCGCCGGGATTGAGCGCGATATAGGGGATCTCCAGCGCCCGCAGGGTCTCGGCGACGACGTCGCTGCCCCAGCCGGGAGCGTTGGCGCCGGTCAATTTGACCGGCCGGTCGAGCTCGCGCAGCGAGGGATGAGCCGCATTCGCGGGCGTGCCGTGGGCGGCCGGCGCCGCCTTGGTCTCTGCAGTCGTCACTGGATGATCCTTGATAGATTTCGGGTTGGGAGGAGGGGCGCCGCCATAGAACCGGATCAGCGCGCCTCGCGCAACCGTGCCAGCAGCGTCACGCCCGCATAGCCGTCGGCCGGCTGCATGCCGATCTTGCGCTGGAAATTCTGCACCGCCAGCATGGTGTCGTTGCCGACGCGGCCGTCGGTGCCGCCGGTATCGTGGCCGAGCGCGGTCAGACGGCGCTGGATCTCCTGCACCTCGGCGAGCGTGGGCGGACGTTCGCTGCCGGGAAATTTCTGCACGAACGGCTCGCCGCCCATGATCCGGTCGCCGAGATGCACGATGGAGAGCGTGTAATTCATCGACGGATTGTAGGAGCGCACGGCGTAGAAGTCCGGCCCGAGCAGGAAGGCCGGGCCGCCTTTCACCGGCACCCACAGGCGCGCGGTCGCATTGGGTTGCGGGAACGCCTGGCCGTCGGCGCGGGTCACCCCGGCCTTCTCCCAGGCGGCATAGCTCTGGGAGGCCTCGGTGGCGGCTGAGCCGGCCAGGCGCACCTCGTAGCCCCAATGCTCGCCGCGGCGATACTTGCCGCGCTCCACCAGGTAGCGCGCGGTCGAGCCGAGCGCGTCGTCGGGCTTGCCGAACGGCGACACCCGGCCATCCCCGTCGTAGTCGATGCCCATATTGAGCCAAACCTCGGGCATCCACTGGGTGTGGCCCATGGCGCCTGCCCAGGAGCCATTCATTTCCTCCGGCGTGCCCCAGCCGCGATCGATGATGACGAGCGCGTTGAGCAATTCCTGCTCCCAATAGGCGCGGCGGCGCGGCTCGCCCCAGGCCAGGGCGGCAAGCGAGGGGATGACCGGGCGCATATGGTTCTGCTGGACCAGCGGGTCGCCGAAAGCGGATTCGATCCCCCAGATGCCGAGCATGACCGAGCGCTCGACCCCGAAGTCCTTCTCGATGCGGGCGAAGAGCGGCGCGTATTCCTTGGCTTTCTCCTTGCCGGTGACGATCCGCCAGTCGGAGACGCGGCGATTGAGATATTGCCAGAGCTGCTCGTTGAATTCGGGCTGGTTGCGCAGCTGCTCAAAGACGGTGGTGTCCGGCTTTAGGCCGCGCATGACTCGCGTATAGGTCGCGTCGGAAACGCCCCGCGCTAGTGCTCGCGCGCGAAAGCTCGCGACCCACTGCTCGAAAGGTTCCTTCGCGCTCTGGGCCCGGGCCGGCGGTGCCAAGGCGAGCGCCGATCCCCAGGCGAGGGCTTGCAGTGCCCGTCGCCGCGTCAGGCGCAACTTGATCGGGCCGTTCATGATCGGTTTGTCCATGGCTGAGGCTCTCGATTCGATCTTCACCTTCCGACTGTAGAACGATTTTGCCGGGTCGCGACGTCGGCAGCGGCGACTCGAAGCCAGTTGGCACGATCCTAGTTGGCGCGGTCCCAGTTGGCGCGGTCCCTGTTGACGCGATCCCGGTCGCCGCGGGCGCGACGGCGGCCGCGGGCTCGTCCTTGATCTCTGTGCCGCGGCCGCCGATCAGCCGTTCATAGGCGGCCACCAGCGTCATAATACGGGTTGACGAAGACCCAGCCATATTTGGTCGGTACCTGCATGTCGAAATGAAGGTGATAGGTGGTCGCCCGCTCGTGCTGGAAGAAGCTGCCGACCTTGCCGAAGTCCTCGCCCTCCTTGAGCATGCGGCCGCTGACAACGCCTTCCTCGTCGAGTTGCTTTGGAAACATATGCAGGTAGCGGAAGCGGATGTGCTCGTCTAATGCGTTCACGAACAGGTAGACCGGCATCTGGCCGGCCGCGCGCAACACCATTGCGTCGCGCACCGCCACCACGTCGTGCTGATAGGGTTCGCAGCCGCCGCCCACGAACCGTTGCTTGCATGAGCCCGGGCGGATGTCCTGTCCCTGATGGCCGAAGCCGCCGGGGCATTCGCCGACATCGAAGTAGCGGTGCTCGCAGAAATTATCGCGCCAGGGATAGGCATAATTGCCGGCGGCGGATTCATCCTTGAGCAGGACCGGCCCGCCGATCCGGCAGCGATAGGCAGGCACTCCGCCGACCATGCCCGCGCTCACCCGCCCGGTGCTGTCGCAGTTGCCCAAATTCATGAACGATTGGGAGTTGGCATAAGCCGGCGCGTTCAAGAGCGGAAAACGCATCTTGGAATAGACCGTGTAATCGGTGCGTCCGCCGTTGCCCTTGAAACCGGTGCCCGCAATGATGTCGCCGGGACTGTGGAACGAGAAATCCGCGGCGGAAAGCGTGGGACGCTCGACGGTGCTGGGTGCGATTGCGTCGGCTTGGCGTGAGGGGGCACCGCCGGCGAGATGCAGCGCCTTTAGAAAGCGCTCGGCGACCTTGCCGGCATCGCGGCAGGAGATCATTCGATAGCGCGAATCGCCGTCGAAGCACAGGATCGAGACCACATAGGGCACGCCATAGCGCTCGAAGGTGTTGCGCGTGTAATTTTCGAGGAAGAGGTGACGGATGCCGAAGAAATCGGCTTCCAATCCCTTCACCGGCCGTTCGACCATGCCCACCGGCTCATCCAGGTCGTAGATGAGCGCAAAGCCGGAAACGAAAACCTGGATCGGTCCGGAAAAGTTGATGCCGAGCTCGGGCATCTCGCTGGCCCTGGCGGTGAACACGGCGTCGTAGCCGGCGGGGCCCGGCAGGAAGAACGGAGAGAGATGGAAGCCGGATAGATAATCGTCGGCAGGCTTGTCGGTTATTCCGGCGGCCCGGTCGTTGAGGAAGGCGGAGGTGTCGAACGGCAGCAGCACCGGAACCGAGCTGGCGGCGATATTGGGAAACAGATCCGCGGTCGCGCGGTTGAGGTCGGCGATCGATTGCGGACCGATCGATTGGACGCGAGCCGCCGGCGCGTCCGGGCGCGCTGGCGATGACGGGGCCGCGAGCGGGCCGATGGAATTGAGATCCGTCGCCACCGCATTCCAGTCGGGATTGATATACGAGAGGCGAGGGGCCTTCATCTCCTGGGCAGCGGCCGCGGCCATTCCGGCCGCAATCAACCCGGCGGCGATCACGGCGGCTGACAGCCTGCAGGCCATCATCCCCGGCATGGCGGTCGACAGTCTGATCGCGCGCGCGAATGCCGGTCCCGAGCGGCGGACGCGAACCCGCAGCGCTGCCGCAAGCCGCTTCGCCGCAGATGCTGACGGGGGGTGGGGGGTGTCACTCCTTGGAACGTTCCACATAGGAGCCGTCGGCGGTCATCACCACGATCCTGGTGCCGGCGGTCACGAACGCCGGGACCATGGTTCGCACCCCATTGGAGAGGACCGCAGGCTTATAGGAGCCGGCGGCGGTCTGGCCTTTGACGCTGGGCTCGGTTTCCACCACCTCGAGGGTAGCGCGCGGCGGCAGCTCGATCGCGACCGCGGCGCCCTCGTGAACGCTCAGCTTCACCTTCATCTCCGGCTGCAGGTAGGCGGCCTGATCGCCGACCAGGTCGGCCGGCACCGTGACCTGGTCGTAGTTGTCGTTGTTCATGAAATGGAAGCCGTCGCCGTCGGAATAGAGAAACTGGTGCTCCCGTTCCTCCACATGGGCACGCTCGACCTGCTCGGTGGTCTTCCAGCGCTGCGACACCTTCACGCCGTCGGAGATTCGGCGCATATCGATCTGGGTTACCGGCGTGCCCTTGCCGGGATGGATGCTTTCCACGGTCAGGACGACATAGAGCTTGCCGTCCACGTCCAATATATTGCCTTTGCGAAGCGAGCTGGCGATGACTTTCACGGAAATGGTTCCTCGGTGGCGCGGCATCCAAACGCAGCCTCGAGCCGAAGTCCGGAGCGAGGCCGTAAGCCGCGATGTTCGGGCGCAACATACTGATCCTGCGCCCCTGCGCCAGCGATTTTCGCGGATGCTGCCGCCGGGTGCGGGAATTCCCTGATGGCCGATCGGTCCCCGTTCTGGGCCCGCCAGGCGCACGCCGACCGCCGCGGAGTCCTGATCGCCCGCGCCCGCATCGTGGCGGCGCTGCGGAATTGGTTCGCGGCGCGCGACTTCGTCGAGGTCGAGACCTCCGCGCTGCAGGTCTCGCCCGGCAACGAGACGCATCTCCATGCCTTTTCGACCGACCTCGTCTCGCCCGCCGCAACCTCCGCCCGGCGCTACTTGCGCACATCGCCGGAATTCGCCTGCAAGAAGCTCCTCAGCGCCGGCGAGCAGCGCATCGTCGAATTCGCCCGCGTATTTCGCAATCGGGAGCGCGGCGCGCTGCATGCCCCGGAATTCACCATGCTCGAATGGTACCGCGCGCAAGCACCCTATGAAGCATTGATGGAGGACTGCACGGCGATCATTGCCCTGGTGGCCGAAGCCGCGGGCACGCAGCGACTGACGTTCCGGGGGCGGCAGGTCGATCCTCTTGTCGCGCCCGAATTCCTCACCGTCGCCGAGGCATTCACCCGCTACGCCGGCATCGACCTGACGGCGAGCCTGTCGCCGCAAGGCGTCGATCGGGCGGGCTTTGCGGCGTGCGCCGCCCAAGCCGGCATCCGGCTGGCCGACGACGACAATTGGGGCGACATTTTCAGCCGTGTGCTGGTCGAGCGCATCGAGCCTCGATTGGGTCTCGGCCGTGCGACGGTGCTGTACGAGTATCCGGCCGCGCTCTCGGCCCTGGCGCGACCAAAGGCCTCCGATCCGCGGGTGGCGGAACGCTTCGAGCTCTACGTCTGCGGGGTCGAGCTTGCCAACGGCTTCGGCGAGCTCGCCGACCCGGTGGAGCAGCGTCGCCGGCTGGACGCCGAGATGGCGGAGAAGGAACGCATCTACGGCGAGCGCTACCCGCTCGACGAGGACTTTCTCGCGGCGCTCGCGCAGATGCCGCCGGCCTCGGGGGTTGCGCTCGGCCTCGACCGGCTGGTGATGCTGGCAACCGGCGCGCCGCATATCGATCATGTGCTGTGGACTCCGGCGCTCGAACCATGAATAAGGCCGGAGAAGGGACCTCTGACATGCCACGGGCAACGACGCACCGCAGCGCGGCCGAGCTGGTGGCGGCGCGATTGGCGCCGCCGGAAGCGCTTCGGGAGCTCGAACGGGTCGCGGCGCGCTATGCGGTTTCGCTGACCCCGGATTTGGGCGCCCTCATCGACCCAGCCGATCCGGATGATCCGATCGCCCGCCAGTTCGTGCCCGATCGTGCCGAGCTCGATCGGCAGGTGAGCGAATTGGCCGATCCGATCGGCGACGATGCGAACAGCCCGGTCGAAGGCATCGTGCATCGCTATCCCGACCGCGTGCTCCTCAAGCTCGCGCATGTCTGTGCGGTCTATTGCCGGTTCTGCTTTCGCCGCGAAATGGTCGGACCCGGCCGCCGGCGCGCGCTTTCAGGCGCGGCCCTTGCCGCGGCGCTCGGCTATATCCGCGAGCGCTCGGAAATCTGGGAGGTGATCCTGACGGGCGGCGATCCGCTGATCCTGTCGCCGCGCCGGCTGCGCGCCGTGACGGCAGCGCTGGCCTTGGTCGATCACGTCAAGGTCGTGCGGATCCATACCCGCGTGCCGATCGCATCGCCCGCATTGATCACGCCGGCACTCGCACGCGCCCTCAAGGCCTCCGGCAAGGCGACCTATGTGGTGCTGCACGCCAATCATCCGCGCGAACTCGCGCCGGCCGCTCGCGCGGCCTGCGCACGCCTGGTCGACGCCGGCATTCCGATGCTGAGCCAGAGCGTGCTGCTACGCGGAGTCAACGATGATCCGGCGACGCTGGCGGCCTTGATGCGGGCCTTGGTCGAATGCCGCATCAAGCCCTACTATCTCCATCACGGCGATCTTGCTCCGGGCACCTCGCATCTGCGCACCACGATCGCGCAAGGGCAGGCGCTGATGCGCAGCTTGCGTGGGCACGTATCCGGCCTGTGCCAGCCCGCCTACATGCTTGACATTCCGGGCGGCCACGGCAAATCGCCGATCGGCCCGGGTTACATTCGCGCTGCATCGGCGGCGCCCGATGGCGAGTGCTTCGAGGTCGAGGATTTCAGCGGAGGCCGGCACATCTACCCGCCGGACGCGACAGGCGAGTAGGCGCGCTCGCTGCCTGGGCGCGGCTATTGGGCCAGCGCCGCATCCAGCCAGGGCCGCAGCGCGGCCGGCAGATCATTCCGCTTGGCGATCGCCGCGGCAAGCTCCTTGTTGCTCTCGATCGAGGTGACCAGCCTGGCAAAGCTCGATTCCGACAAGGGGGCGTCGGTGCGGTCGATGAGCTTGCGCGCAAGAGCGGCATTTCCGCGTCTGATCAGAACATCCGTGACCGCTTCGCTGAGCTGCGGACGGGCGGCAATCGCCGACAACAGCCTCGGATCTCTTCGTCCCTTATCGGCGATCTCGACCAGGTCGGCGTCGGTCAATACGGCGGATTTCTCAAGAACCGGCGCGGCAATCAGCGTGTCGCTGTGGCGCGCCAGCATTCCGACGACCTTGCCGGGAGCGTTCTCGACCTGCGCCAGCCGGTTGCTCAGCTCGACCAGCACGCGGCGGTCGATCTTGCCGATCAGGTGGCTTATCACGTCGTCGAAGACAGCGACCTGTTCGTCGGTATAGGACGCGGCATCGACGAGAAACAGATCGGTCAGCTGGCGCAAGACCTTGCTGCGCCACGCCCGCGGCGCCCGGCTCAGATGAGCATCCAGCTCAATGAGCAGGGGCTGCGCTTCGGATGTCATAGCGTTCGTCATCGGCACGAAAGGCCGCCAAGCGCGCCCTCATCCCACCCTCATTCGATAATCATTAAATAAAGATCAAAACCGCGTGTTCCATTTTACGCGCAACCGGAATTCGCGCTCTGCGCCTTGTCCACAAGCGGGGCGGCGCGGTATTGCTTTATTTCCGCAAAGGCAATGTTATCCGGCTGCATTCGCAAGGGGGCTGTGTTCGTCGTGCGCCACGTTCTTGTCATTGCGGCTTTGCTGCTCGCCCCGCTGGCGGCGGGGGCGGCCAATATCGACGTCAAGCCAGTCGAGGGCGCCGCGGCGCTGGTCATGGTCGAAGGCGACCTCGAGCTCAACGACATCGATGTATTTCGCACCAAGGTCGCGGCGCTGTCCAAGGCGACGGTGGCGTTCCGAAGCGACGGCGGGAGCCTCTTGGCCGGAATCCGGATCGGAATGCTGATCCGGGTCAGGAATTTCACTACCATCGTACCGGACGCGGCCCAATGCGCATCGGCCTGCGCGGTTGCTTGGCTCGGAGGCGCTCACCGCTTCCTGGGGGTGGGGTCGAGGGTGGGGTTTCACGCGGCCTATGTGCAAAAGGCCGGCGCAAATACCGAAAGCGGTCCGGGCAACGCGGTGCTGGGTGCTTATCTGGATCAGATCGGCCTGCCTGAGGATGCCATCGTCTACATCACCCAAGCCGCGCCCAATTCCATGAAATGGTTGAGCATGGAGGAAGCAGCCCAACATGGGATCGACGTGGCGTTGCTGCCGCCGCCTGATGCGGCGCCGCCGTCGGACCCGAGCGCGGGTGCAGGCCAGGAACAGCCGCAAGCACGGCTCGCCGGGCGCGCGGCCGGCTTGGTGGCGGCGCTGGCAGCGCGTTGGTCGGAATCAAATGCCGAGACGCTGCGCGCGCTCGATGAGCTTTATGCGGACAAGGTTTTCTACCATGGCAAGATGACGCCCCGGCAAGCGGTCCTGCTGGAGAAGCGTCGTTTCGCGGAGCGCTGGCCCCAACGCAGCTATAAGGTGCGGCCACACTCCATTACCACCAGCTGCAACGCGGTGACCGAAGTCTGCCGGGTGCAGGGCATCGTGGATCGCGAGCTCGCGAATCCCGCGACCGATACCAAGTCCCATGATGTCGCGAGCCTCGACTACAGCATCACCGTTGCGGGGGACGCGCCCAAGATCGCCGCCGAAACCAGCTCGGTCAGCAAGCTTTCGGATCCCTCCGACGGATCGAATCCGCTCAGCTCGGTGCAACGAGGTCTGGCGCGGCTGCTGGCCCAGGTTTCGCACATTCGCCCGGTTCCGTCCGGCCCTTCGGATGGCCAGATCAGGCCCAATGCCCCAATCCCGCGCTGAGGCGGGCGGGGGGCGGGCGCCGGCGGGGCGCCTTGAGGCCACGCCGCCGCCATCGATAAGCCGCTGAAATAGCGAGCATATGCCATTCACATTAACTGCCGATTGTTGGCGACCGTTGCCGGCGCGCAACAGCCAAAGGCCATTTGGCATGCTAATATGCCATCACGCTGACGAACCGACCAAGCAACCACGAACCAACCATCCTGGGGTCACCCGATGCTACGGCTTGCGACACTGCGACTCACCAGCGATGGTCGGCTTCTCGGTTTCGATACCGGGGATTGGTCCATGCTGCTCGGCGGCTTCGTGCTGGCCGGGCTGGTGGCTTTGCTCGTCTAATCATCCGGCCTTCGGGGATTTCGACCCAGCATTCGCGAGTGTTGCGCGAGAGCGCCTGCCATTCCGCCGGGGCGTATGTCGGGGTCGCTTTTGTTCGATTGAACATCTCTTGTCCCGCTCATAACGGTCTGGTTGGAGGTTCGAGTCCTCCCAAGCCCACCACGCAGCTTATGTTTGCGGAGATTTCCTGAAGGCTTACGAATAGGCCCGAATTTGGCGGTGGTGTCAGCCGCCCAGTCCCTGCGACGGTGAATATGCAATTGGTGGGTCGATTTGGCGCTCAGCGCGCCGAGCGAAGCCTGAAGCCGGCGATCCCGAATGCCAGGTTCTCGCCGGCGACCGAAAGCGGCTGCAATGCGAGAGTTCGATGTGATCGCTCGACAAGCCTCTTGGGCTCGACACCGAGACCCGGAGCGGCACCGCCGCCAGTGCGCCAATATAGGCCGGCGAGCTCGCCATGCGGAAGGTCATTTGTCGGAGCAAGCACCTCCCAAACCATGATGCCTTTCGCCGAGAAACTAAGCTCTTGGCCCGCGTGGATGACGCGGCCGGTGTAATGTTCCGGGTTGCCCCCATGATCCGAGCTGAACTGGCAACGTAGTCGCTGTCGTGATGCGAGGACCAAGCCGAAGCGAACGGAGGTCTGACAAGTCAAGACGCCGATTTTGACGCTGCTTGCGCTGAAGGCAGATGTCGTCATCGCTGACGTAAGACCGATAAGAAATCCAGAGATTGCGAGATCCCAATGATACCGTGCCACTTTCGCCTCCTCTGCTGATCGACGTTTGGCGTGACCAACAATTTTGGTGATGGCGCTTCACCAGCGCCGCCTCGGTTGGGGTCATGGCAGTGTATCGGCTTTCCTATTTCGGACGCGTGAGCAACGATACCTAGTGGGGTACCCCCATGGATTGATCTCGGGGGCATTGACTTGGGCATCTCTCCCGAATTGACGCGGGCTCCCCACCTCTGAAATTTATCCGGCGTCTCGCAGGCCTGCTATCCATCGCCTGATCGCCAGGGCCTCCCGAAGAAGTAGCGTATGCTGGAGTATCGAAATGATGCGCTATCCTAAGAAGATCGTGTTTTCCACCGCGGCCGCGTCGTTGGCCGAGGAGCTTGGACGGCTCCTACAACCAAATCTGTTTTTTCGGCGTCCGCGCGATGTGGTACGGGATCCGTGCCTGACAGTTCCCGAAAAGCGGGCCATCCTGTCCTCTTGGGCCGCCAACAGTTGTGCCGCCGAAGCGGTACCCTATGTGCGGTATAGCTCTGGCCGCGTCGTCAAATTTGACGATGTGGTCGATGCTCTGCATGACCTTGACTGACAACGCGAGGACATCGGCGCCAAGAAGCGGCCACCTCGGGGGGAGTGACGTTCGACATCGCGACCTTCCGGAGGATGACTCTGCGGGAGGTGGCGCCGGGATCGGACCAATCGCTCCACCTCGTGGCCCCATAGGGCATGCGACCAGGTCGATCGACTGTCCCGCAGGGAGGGTAAACGAAAGGCGCCGCCCCGCGATTGTGCGCCCTCCACCTCGGCGGTGCCTGGCAGCTCGCTATGTCTCCGTCTATGCCGACGTGCGGATTTGAATGGCGATGCGCACGAGATCCGCAATGTTCCGGGCACCAATTCGCTCCATGACCCAGGCGCGATGATTCTCCACAGTCTTCGGACTAATGTTGAGCTTGGCGGCAATCTCCCGGTTCGATAGTCCCGCCGTGGCCAATTCCATGACCTGGCGCTGTCGCGCGGATAGGAGCTCGTAACGCGCTCGCATTTGTTCCAGCTCGGCTGCGTTGCTCACTTGCTGACGTCCCTTCTCCACCGCTTCGTAGACACTGGCCAGCAAACGGCTTTCATCAAACGGCTTTTCAATGAAATCGAACGCGCCGGCCTTAACGGCTGAGACCGCCATGTCAATGTCGCCGTGCCCGGTGATCAGGATGATCGGACGGATCGAGCCGCGACTCTTCAGATGCTCCACAAGATCGAGACCCGACATTCGGGGCATCCGGACATCGGCTATAATGCAATCAAGCGGTTCGGAGTTGTCAATGACTTCGAGGAAGTCCTCCGCGGATTTGAAGCAGGTTGCCTTGACGAGCTTCCGCTTGAAATAGAGTTCCAGGGAATCGCGTACGGCTTCATCATCGTCGATGAGCGCAATATGAATCGAATCAGTCATGATGAATCTCCTGGGCAACGGGAAGCGTGAAATGCACTTCGGCACCTTGAGCGTGGCGATTCAGCCAAAGTCGGCCGCCATGCGCCTCCACGATCGATCGGCACAAGGATAGCCCGATGCCGAGCCCTTCCTCCTTCCGTGAGGTGAACGGCAGGAACGAGTCAATGAAATCGTCCGGGAATCCCGGCCCATTGTCGGCAACCCGGACTTCGACCAGATGAGGGTCCTTCGAGACGGCTTCAATATCGATCACGCCTTCGCGGCGGTCGGATTCTTCAATCGCTTCGATCGAATTCCGCACGAGATTGAGCAAGGTCTGCTCGACCTGCAGCAGATCAACCATGACGGACGGAAGGTTGGCGGCCGCGCTCCACCGGACAACACTGCGGCTGCGGTCGAGGGCGGGTTGGCACAACGCAACGGTTTCGCTGATCATCCGTTCGATGTTGTACGGAGCGCGCCCTTTGCGGTCGAGGCGAACCAGAGCACGAAGCCGCCGGACCACTTCGGCGGCGCGCTCGACCTGCACGGCCGCCTTCTCCGCAGTTTCCGTTGCCATAGCGCGGTCGGGATCGCTTTCGTGCAACGTATTTGTGACGAGCCGCGTATAGGTTCCGGCGGCTGTCAGCGGTTGGTTGATCTCGTGAGCGATCGCGGCCGCGAGCTCGCCCAGGTTGCCGCGCCGCGCTATGCGCGCCAGCGAGTCCCGATGCAGGCGTAACTCGAACTCGGTGCGGCGACGCTCCGCGACAAGTGCGCCGGCGACAAGGCCCGTCATGGTCAAAATGACCATCAAAAGCTGGTAGGCCATGAAATCGTGGGGTTCCTCGCCGTGCAGTTCAACTCCAGCGACGAGGCCGATCTGGGTAATCACGATGCCGGCGCAGACACCGTCTAGTCCCGCCCGCACCGCAATCCATACGATCGGCAGGAACAGCAAGTAGAACAGCTGAAATTTCTGCTCATGAGCATTGCCAAAAATGAGCGCCAAGGCGGCGATGATAGCGGCGATCTGAAGCGCAGATTCCAGCGAGGCGTGTACTGCAAGCCGGCGCGTCAACACAATCAGCGCAAACGGTGTGACGACCATGACGCCGATCAGGTCGCCGACCCAATAGCGAAGCGCCGCCGAGGCCAGCTCCCCGATCGGCAGTGTCCCCGCCGCAACCAACAGGCCCACATAGCTCAGTGCAACGAAACTGGCGCTGGCCGCAGCCACGAGTATCAGCAACGCGAGATCGCGCAGCGATGACAGTGTCGGATCAAAACGCAGAGATGGCCGTAGAAGGAAAAGCGCCGCCGCTGAATACCCTCCACCGATCAGAAACGCTGTGGAGACCTCGACGCCCCATGGGGGCCACGTGGGCAAATTAACGAGATCAGCGAGCAACGGGGCGATGAAAAGGTACGGGATCATGCGGAGGCCGAACAACACGACGATCACGAGTCCCAGGCCCGTGCCCGGGTTCCACGGCGTAATGCCGAAAGATATGATCGGATGAACGCCACTGACCCAATCGAGCAGAACGTAGCCTCCAAGATAGCCAAGGCCTACGACGTCTTTCGGCAGCTCGTATATGCGTTGAAACGGTGTGGCATCCAACCGCCGCTTCGATACAGCTTCTATCGCGGGGTCCATCCCAATGCGGCCTAGGCTGAAGAAACTCTCCCTCCAGGCGGAACTACCTGGATCCGAATTGTCCGCGCGCGATGTCGCAAGCTCGGCTAATCGCTGTTGGTCCGTTCGGTCGCTCGTTGCGAAGAAGGCCCGCATGTATGCACCTCGATTTGTCCTGCATCAATCTCCGGTCGATGACCCTGGGGCAAACACCCAAGATCACGTCCGGGTCTGATTGTATCGCGGTATTTCCACTTGGGTTGCGGCAATTCACCGCGGAGCGGGTCCAGGACCTTATTGTTGCAACGCCGCGGAGATGCCCGGCGTTGCAACCAACCAAACGCCGGCTGGTTCCGGGATACCAGCGCAGTCGAGCTGTAGGTGAATCGGCTTCGCAAACGATCCCGTTGCCCTCAAATCATTGCGTTTTTTGGTCTTGTTGTAGGCGTCCCGACAAATGACGCCACCGCGCTCGACTTTGTTTACTGCATCAGTCTGAGCTCGCGATCAGCTGATGAAATCCGTCATCACCGGGGATGAAGACGACAACCCAAGACATAAAGTCGGTGCTCACGACTGCTCGGTTTCGGCCTAAATAGCCGTACGGATTTCGGCGGCGGTCATATTCCTACTATTGTCATAACCAATCGCGATCCACGTGGCCTGGCCGATTATAGGCCGTATAACCATTATTCGCCGTTGCGCGCGACCGAGGATGCTTTCGGGATCAACGATTATCTCGGCCATACCAACGACAGCGCGCCCGAGCATCTTTACGTCCGCACCTCGCGCTTTGAGATTAAGGAACTCGGTGGTGGGGCGGCGGGCGGTCGGAGTGATTGAAACCGGTCCCGACCATCGGGGGGTAGGGAGGGGGGATGGTCGGGACCGGGCCTTTCGGGGGAAAGGCAATCCGATCGTAACCCTCGGACCCGCTGAAAACATCAAAGAGATTGGCTAAGAAGGAGTAACCCCCGTGAGAGGCCCGTGGCATTCGAGTTCGACCTGCGGCACCGAGGATACCCTTGGCAGGGAGGCGATGGCTCACCCCGGCAAGCCACAAGTCCGCCGGGAAGCCAAAGCCAGTGCCCTAAAGGGTCTGGGCGGCTGACCAAACTGCCCGCAGAGTAAAACCCGTCAGCCGCGCTTTGGCGAGGCATCTTCACTTGATTCCGACCGCCGCGTGGGCAGCAGCTGACTTTCCCTCACGACCCGTTCGTAGCCCTCGCTCGATCTCTTGATCAGATATTCCGGCTCGCCTTTGCCCTCGCGTGGCGGAAGGATGCTGGTTATCTGATAGACGCCGCCCGGCGCCTGGCGATCGCGTGTCGAGGACCGATATTCCACAAATTGACCAATCTTGAATTTGCGAAGCATTGGTGCCCAGCCGAAAGGAGAACCCAAGCATGCGGACATCTTCACCGGTGCGCAATCAACTTCGCTGATATTGATTGAAGATTTGGTCCGCCTTCCTGACAAGTTTCCTAAAAGTGTCTTGATGAATTCGGGACGGTCGCTGAAGCGTGCCCCGGCCGTTCAGCTTCGGGATTCACGCCGACTGGAGAACCGAAGGAGGCGCGCGGGACAGCCCGCACAAGCACAGGGGTGGAGGCCGTTGCGTCGGCGGGGCGCGCCAAGAGCTGGCGGAGGCGGCGGTACTCTCTTCTCCGCACGACGATATACGATTGAATGTTATAGAATTACTCTTCTCCACAAAAATGTCGTAAATGGCGATGTAACATCGGGGAGATGGCAGAAAGTTGCCGTAATTGTGCGAGGTACCCGTTAAGTACGGCGTAACTGGAAGCTTCGAAATGGCTACGCGGTGCGTTAGTATCGTCGTTGCGGCCCCCCAGCCCGTGGTTGTCTGCGGCCTAGTGACGGTGTTGCGTGCCGAGGACGACTTCGATGTCGTTGCGAGTTGCCGCGACGGGACCGCCTGCCTCCAGGCCATTCGTGACCTGTCGCCGGACTTGGCGGTGCTCGACGCCTCGCTGCCGGGCCAGAGCGGGCTCCAAGTGCTCAGCGCGGCCAAATCGGAGCAGCTTTGCACTCGACTTATTTTTCTTTCGACGACGTCGGACGATGCCAGCGCCGAAAAGCTGATTGAAGGCGGGGCACACGGCGTCCTTTCCAAGGAATCTTCGCCGGATGCCGTGGTGCGCTGTCTGCGAGAGGTGCTGTCCGGGCTAAGGTCGTTGTCCACCCCCAACCCGCCGCACGAAGGCGAACACTGGTCGCGGGCGACTCTGGAGAGCCGGTCGACGGCACTGACCGAGCGCGAACTCCAGATCATGCATTTGGTATGCGAAGGATTGTCGAACAAAGACATCGGACGCCAAGTCAACCTTTCTGACGGTACCGTCAAGGTCCATCTGCACCATATCTACGATAAGCTTGCGATCCACAATCGAACGGCCTTGGCGATGTTGGCTGTCGGCGATACGCCAATATGGCGTCAGAACCGGAAATCGAATAGCTCGCTTGCGATTTCGCCAAGAGGGGCGGCGCACACTGTCGTGGCCGCGGAGCCAGCCACCCCCTTGCTTCCGAAAGTGCGTTGACGCTGAAGGAATCTTCGGTATCCGGGTCGAAGGCAACGCCGAGAGAGGGCAGAGGCGTGGTCCGATCGCTCTGATTTACCAGGCCATGGCGGCCAATTGTAATTTCATAGTGGCCTGCCGTTGCGCGCCGACCACCGAGTTGAGCGAGCGAGGTCACGGCAAAGCCACTTCACGCTGGGTCTGGGTCCGCTCTTTTGCGGGTGGCGATCGGAGCATCGCCAGCACGCCTGGCAACAGCTGGAGGCGTCGCCACAGGAATACCGCCATCGCCGTGTTCCAGATTATCAAGCTTCCCGATGTGGCGATCGCCGCGCCCGTCAATCCGAACAAGTTGACGAGTACGCCGCTTGCAATTGCATTTGCGATCGCGACGACGACAAGCAGTACAGCGGCGCTGCGCTCGTGCCCGGTCATGGTCATGACGTACAACTGGGATCCGGCGCCAGCCGTCAACATTTGAGCGAGCAGCAGGATGCGCAGCGCCGGTACGCCATCCTCGAGACTTGGACCGAACCATGTCAGTAATGGCTCGGCCATCACTGCCAGCACAAGAGCGATGCAGGCTGCCGCAACGAGCATCCACGACGCCGCGCTGGCCACCAGGACCTGGAGCGCGGCCTGATCCTTTCGGGTGAAGAGATTCGAGACCGCGGGAGCGAACAGGGTATTGAGCGCAGTTCGCGGGAGTGCGACCACGAACGCGATGTTGAAAGCCAGGCTGTAGATACCGGCGCTCTTAGTATCCCCGAACCAACCAAGTATCAGGACCCCGGTCCTGTTCATCAACGCTTCGGCTGCTCCGATGATCAGCAGCGGCAGGGCTGCCCGGCGCCAAGTCACCGTGTCATATGCCGGCACAACGTCGCGGGCGGCGCACGGACGCAATCGTCGCATTGCCAGACCCGAGAGCGCGAGGCCGACCCCCGAGCTGAAGAGCATCGCCGAAACGACCTGTGGGGCGTCGACGTGCAGCCCCAAGCCCAAGGTCGCCAGCGCAACGAGACCGATGACCATTCCCTCACGCGCCAGGCGATCGGGCGCAATCGCCCATACCACTCCCCCAAAAGCCCGGATCGTGGAACAGCGAATCCACAGAATCGCCCATACCGGAACGAGCGCGAACCCGACGAGAAATGCGTTCCGCAGCTCGGTCGACATTCCGGCGCCGCGTACTGCAACAACCGAGATGCCTACGAAGATGATGCCGATGCCGACAGCGCTCACCCGTCGGTGCGCGTACTTGATCACTCCCTGGAGGAGATCCCATCGGCACTGCGCCTCATACGCAGGTACAAAGCGCAGGAGCGCGACGTCGAATCCGAGCGCCGCAAGGTATGCCAACACGACCATAGCGGCGGTCACATAGGCATACACGCCGAAGCTGTCGACGCCGACCATGCGCGCGATCAAGAGCTGCGAGCAGTAGGTCGTTCCGGCGGCCGCCACATGAACGGCGAACGCCGCGCCGCCGCCGCGTACCACCCGCCTGACGGGTGCGCTCCCATACACCCGGTCATGCATGTCGACACTCCGCTTTCATGTGGCAACGTTGCGCATAGGCTTGGTCGCAAGGCGCCGGGCCGCGTGCGGTCGCTTCCCATGCGGCACTAAATTTCGCCAGGAGGGCCTCGTCGACCGCCTCCAAGCTCGCGCTAAGCGATTGCTGGTCGAGCGAAGACGCGCGAACCATCGAGCAGTCTCGCATGAGCAGCAAACGATTCAATTGGTCGATGATCCGTATCGATTTGAGATTGGTGTTGAGGTCCAGCTCGAACAGTCGTTCAATCGCGCTTTGCCGCCCACCACGATCTTTCAACCGCGCCGTCAGTATTTCCAGCGGAGCATCGAGGCGAATCAGCAAGTCAGAGCGTGGCGCTGAATCCAATGCATGGGCGATGAGGGATTCGTCGGCCGCGCGCCCAAGCAATGCAAGCGAGCAAATAAGTTGAACAAATGCCTGGTCAAATAGCACGATATGCCGGGCTGAGGACGCGCGATACCACGAGTGTGATAGACGCAATATATATTGGCTAAGCCTAATGGCGGCAGCCATGTTCCGTGGTGGAAGAATTCTCATGAGGCCTGCGGCGGCCGCGATATCGTGCGACATAGCGAACGGGCGACGGGCGATTGCCAGCATTTCGAAGAGCGGTCGGCTCAACCGGCGTGGCACGGCGGCGACCCGATGCTCTGATGGGGCCCTCGGGCACGGGTTCGGAGACGACCGATGCTCGACCGGTCGGTAGCTCAGCGTCAGCTCCACGACGTAGCCGCTTTCTCGCAGACGCTTCGTCAGCGCGTGGGCGAACGTGGTCTTGCCAGCGCCCGGAGGACCAAAGATCTCGATGATCATGCTCCAGCCCCACTGATTTCGCCTACAGCAGGCGCCAAATTTCGTGCTGCACGGCCCGAATCACGTCGTTCACCGGCTGCTCGGCGTCTATTCGAACGGTTCGCGCTCCGGCAAAGGTGAGGCGCCGCAAATCCGCGATGCGTTGACGGATAAGGGCGGGATCCATGTCGGGTTCACGTCGCGCGGCGGTTTCGGCGAGGACGTCAAGCTTGACGACGAGTTCGGGCGGAAGCCGGCGAGCAAGCATGTAGGCCGCAGCTTCGAACCTGAGCAGCCAATTGGGCACCCTGCTCAAGCGCGTAAGCAGCGGTCCATCGTTGAAGCCGACAATTTCATCTTGTGGATATCGGTCGGTGACGATGACCAGGCCCCGCTGGGCTCCACGCCGCGCTGCAAGCAGCTTGCTGCGCTTCTCGCGGGCAACAACGGTCGCCCACACCGTCATGAGGAGGCTGTAGAGCAAGCCGGGCGGCTGATCCGAGATCTCGCCGTGGGACGCTCCTTTTGGTTTCGTCTTCAGGCCGCGCGTTATCAACGGAACCAGCCATTTAAACGGTCTCAACAGCAGCGAAGGCCTGCCCGCGCCTGTGCCGAAGTAGAGAGGTAGGACATCGACCTCCGAGTCCAGCCACGCCCGGATCGCCGCCACTACGGTACTTTTGCCGCTGCCATCGAACTCCGACCACGGCTATCACACACCCGCCGCCGGGCGCGCGACAACTCCACGGTCGAGGGAAATGAAGGAGGCGCCGGTTTATGTTGCCGGCCACCCACAGCAGCGCACGCCATGAGCTCCGCAGTCGCGCCTCGTAGGTGTTGTAGGTGCGAAAGGCGGCCAGATGCCTTGTGATGGACCTCCTGAAGCGCCGCTGGTCTTCCAGCTCCACATTGCCATAGAACGCATCGACCAGCATGCCGGCCAACGCCGGCGTCAATAGTGTGGTTGCCAGATCGAGCAACGCAGTAGGGTCAACTCGCGCCGCCAAATCGGCGCGATCGTGCGCAAATTTGCGTGCCGTCGCCTGCCACCGTATCAAGGCGACGGGATCCATGCGACGGAGCTCGACACAGCTGCGCACCGCCAAAAGAACGGCTTCGATGGCCGGTTCGAGCATGGGGATCTGCAACTCGGGGTGAAGGACCGCGCTGCTCAGAACGATCTCTTCCCAGGGAAGGCGATAGTTCTTGAGCAGGCGATCGCCCACGATCAGACGGAGATGCAAATGGATGTGCACGAGGCGGCCGCTTGGCTCGTCGTGACCGAGAAAGCTCAGTATCGAGGGGTGATCACGATTGGCGATCGTCGGAAAGAGCTTGAAGCCCTGCGCGAGGAGGATCATTTCGGCGCGATGCTGATCCTGCCGCCCCACAAGCAGGTCGAGGTCCGCATCGCCGCGCAAGACCGGTTGGATCCGTCTGCTGCTTTTCCAATAGCAAAAGGAAATGCCCTGACGATGAAATTCGGTAAGGGCGGCATGCAGCAACGACAGCGTCAGGGTGGCCGCCTGTTGCGGAGGCGCGATACCCATCCCGTCAAACTCCTTGATCGCTCGCATCGTTCCCTCGTATTCGCCTCCCACCATCGGTGCCGGGCGATCTGAAAGCGGCCTCGGATCATTTCAAGCTTTGACAGACCCGAAATAGTACTTCTTGTACTTGACGAATGCCTCTCCGACGTCGCCATAACGATAATCGGCATGTCGTTTCAGATTGACCTGCGTCACCAGCGCGGACGCTCGAACAACATTATTTCCGTCGAGCCCAAGCGCATCGCGCAGAACGTTTCCGGCGTTCTGCACGACCTCTCGCCTTGTGCTGCCCCATTTGACGACGAAGATGACGCTGTCCACCAGGGTAGCGAGGAGCCTCGTTTCGGTGATGCCCAGGAGTGGCGAGCTATCGATGAAGACGCAATCATAGCTGGCCCTGAGTCGGCGTAGAGAGTGTTGCATGCGTTCGCCAACAAACTGTGCCAACGGATCGGCTGGACCGCGAGGAATCGCAAGATAATCCAGATTCAGCTCGGCCAGGTGCTTGATGTTCTCTTCAAGCGGACGGTCTTGGAGATTTTTGATCGGCCTTTCACGGGGTCCGCGCAGCATGCGCAGGACCGATGGATGTCTGGAGTCGAAATCGACGAGGAGAACGCGCTTGCCGAGGAGCGCGGCAAAGACAGACAGGCTCACCGCCAAGGTCGTCTTGCCCTCTCCTGGAACGCTCGAACTGATCAAAACGACCCTCGGTCCGAGGCTTGATACCCCTAGGTGAAGCGTGGCGAGCGCAGATCGTATCGCCTCGATGTAAGGCGTGAAGGGCCTGCTCAGGAGATAGTGGGACGGCCGGTCCACGTGGGAGCGCGGCAACCGGGGCACCAGCCCTATGCAGGGTAGACCCAGCGCATTGGTCACATCGTGCTCGTTATGTAGTCCTTGATTAAGTTGTTCCAGCACGATGGCCAGCAGGCTTGCGCCGATGAGCGATGCGACTATCGCCGGAAAGATGAACATTAGCGGATTGGGAGAACTAGGCCGAGCCGGAGGCGACGCCAGCGAAAGAATGCGGACCTCCGGCGTCATGATTTCCTGATTGCCGCGGAGCTCCCTTTGACGTTGCAGGATCCCCGCATAGGCCTGACCACTCGATGCGGCCGCGCGCTCGAGCGCGCGGAGACGCCCGTCCGCCTCTTTCTCTTCCGCGCCGGCGCTCGAGGCGGCGGTAAGCTGCGGCACGAGCAATGGCCGCATAGCTTCGCTGGCTTTTTCCAATTCGGTCTTCAGATGTCCCGCGCGCTCGTCGAGTGCCGCCAGCTCTTGGTCCGCTTGGACGCGAGTGTGGCCGGCTTGGTCATCCACGTAGAGTTGGACAACTCGGTTGACGACAGCGGCCGCCTGGTCCGGGTTGTTTGCCGTGATGCTGACGGAAAGGACACGGGAGGTCCGCTCTTGAATGACCTTCAGGCCGCGATCGAGCTCGTCAAGCTCTCGACCCGACGCAGACTCGGTGCCGCCAATTGCGCCAAGCCATACTTTCAGACGACGACTGAGGTCCCCGAGGGCCGGCGCTGCAGTATTTATTGTTTCGATTGATTTGAGGGCGCCGTTGCCGGCCACCGGCGCCGGTGGGTTATCACTGGGCTGGTCGGTCGACTTCCTTTCGCTCGCCGCTTTGTCCAGGATTGGGGCGGATTCAGAGTTATCGGACAGGCTGGCGAGAACGCGGCGCAGGTGAGCGCGAGACGCGAGCATCGTTACGTGTGTGTCGATCGCCGACTGGTCGATAGAGCGCGGGGCTTCCGTTCGGCTGCCGATCGGACCGGCCTGCTGGGGTTCGACCACGATCTGGGCCGTTGCGGTGTATTTGGGCGGGATCAACAAGCCGAGCACGCCGGCCAGCATGGCGCCAAGAACCGCCACCGTGGCGATAAGCTTGCGGCGACGACGAAGGATACGTGTCAGTTGCAAGAAATGGGGTTCGTGATCGGTCGTGTACTCGTCGATGCAACGCCGGGATCCCATGGGCGAGGGCCGGTCGATTCAACTCGTGCGGCTCGGCCGAAAGGTACTTTCGAGTTTCATTTGCATCCGTCAACTCCAACACTAGTCAGGTCGCTCCGAGTGACGTGGCAATTACGCTGCATGGCTGCGTCCTCGCCGAGGGGGATCACTTCAGGCGACCTTCACTGGTTCGGTCGTAACAAACGACGACAGAGATGGAATCGGCTTCCGTGCCGCATCGAGCCAGGCCTGGACCATCAAAATGGCCCAAAGCTCGCGAGCTCGGTCGGCTCGGCCGCTCTGATGCTCCTGCCAACAGCTTTCGACCTGTCGGGCGTCGAGGAAACCGTCACGTCGGATCCGAGGCGCGTCAAGCAATTCGCGCGCCCAACCGTGCAATGGCCCGGTAAGCCAGGTGCCGATCGGCACGTTGAACCCTTGCTTCGGCCTTTCATAGAGTTTCTTGGGCAGATAGCGACGAAGTATTCGCCGGAGAAGCCATTTGCCCTGACCTTCGCGGACCTTGACGGCTGAGGGTAGGCGCCAAGCGAACTCCACCATGCGATGGTCGAGAAACGGGCAACGGGCTTCGAGACTCGCCGCCATGCTGGCCCGATCAAGCTTGACCAAGATGTCACCCGGCAGATAACCGACCATATCGCGATAGATGAAGCGGCCGACTGTGTCGCGAAGTGCCGGAACGCGCGTCGCGGGCGCGTTCGGCGGCTCGGGCGTCACCGGGATCGGATCGAAGGTTATCAGCTGATCGTAGAAGTCGCTCTCATCGGCCGCGCCGAGCGCGCGGGCGCACCGGTGCAGGTTCGCTCCGCTCAATGTCAATCGTCGTGCGAGCGGCAACGGAAACGTGCGTAACAGTTGCTGCCATGCTGCCGAACTCAGCATTTGCAATGCGGAGGCGGCAATTCTGCGTGACCTCGGCGGAAGGCTGAACACGGGTGCAAGGCGGCCCCCAATGAA
Organism: uncultured Alphaproteobacteria bacterium; assembly: GCA_963725185.1. Classification (GTDB taxonomy): domain Bacteria; phylum Pseudomonadota; class Alphaproteobacteria; order Rhizobiales; family Xanthobacteraceae; genus VAZQ01. Next base: position 445,866 of record CAVRXO010000003.1, on the reverse strand, counting down.
ATGCCGGACGTATCCGCCGAAGCATTCGTCACCCCCGTCGCCCGAGAGGGCCACGGTGACGTGCCGCCGCGTGAGCCGCGAGAGTAGCAAGGTTGGAATTTGCAACTCGTCGGCAAACGGTTCGTCCCAGACCTCCGGCAGCTCCGGAACCGTGGCGAGCGTTTCCGCCGGGGTGAGGCGGTATTCGGTGTGTGTCGTCCCTAAATGTTGCGCGATACGGGCGGCGTGGACCGCCTCATCGTGCGACGCCTCGTGAAACCCGATCGTGAATGTGCGTACCGGACGTGGCGATTGCACCTGCATGAGGGCGACTATCGTTGAGCTATCGACGCCTCCCGACAGAAATGCGCCGAGCGGCACGTCGGCCACCATCCGCTCCCGCACGACGGTGCGCAGCAACCGATCGAGCTCGTTTTCGAGATCGGGAACATTCAACGCCAGCGGGTCGTGCTGGCCCGCCTCTGCGATCTCAGCGAGCGACCACCAGCGGCGAGCTCGCGCGCGCAATCCATCCAATCCGCCGGCTCGCAAGTCGTTCGCGCGTATCGACAGGAGCGTGCCCGGCGGGAGCTTGAAGACGCCTTCATAGATGCATTGCTGATCTGGAATCCAGCCCTGTCGCAGCACCATCGCGATTGCAGCGGGGTCCACCGTCGGCTGGAAGCCCGGAACGGCCCTGATTGCCTTGAGCTCGGACGCGAAAAGAAGTGCCCCTCGATCCAGGGCGACGTATAGCGGCTTTTTCCCGAGCCGGTCGCGAGCGAGATGCAAGATGCGGCGCCCGCGGTCCCAAAGGCCGAGGGCGAACATTCCGGCAAATCGCTTCAGGGCGGGTTCGATACCGAAGCTTTCAAACGCGGCGAGCATCACCTCGCTGTCGCTGTGACCACGGAAGCGGTGTCCCCTTGCGGCGAGCTCTTGCCGCAGCTCGCCGAAGTTGTAGACCTCGCCATTGAAAGTCATCACCAGGTTTTCGCTCTGTGACAACATCGGCTGGTGGCCCGCATCGGACAGATCGACGATCGCGAGCCGGCGATGACCGAGAGCGATCCCGGCGTTACTGTCCGTCCAGATACCACCGCCGTCGGGGCCGCGATGATGAAGCGTTGCCGACATGGCTCCGGCAGCGGCAAGCCGACGCGGCTCGGCGTGAGGAGCGAGGAATATTCCGACGATTCCGCACATGGCGTCAGCTCCCAGTTCGGATCGGCGGCGCCATCCGGTTTCCGGTCCCCGAGACCAAGCAGATGGCGATCGTGAACCAGAAGATCGGATGCCGCACGATTAAATTGCCAAATCCAAATATGCTGACGCCGCAGATCAACGTCGTGAGTTCAGCCAGCCGAGCCTTGTAGGTATTGAGGAGCGCCATTGCCGAGATCCAAACGAAGGTGAGGACGGCGATCAATCCGCCCTGGGTGAAAAGATCGAGCGGGGTATTGTGCGCCTCGAAGTTCGGCGTGCCGTTTGCCGGGGGGGTCTCAATATATTTTGGCAGGACTTCGGCTCTCCTCGCCGTCACGATGGAAACTGGTATTTCGAGATGAGGGCCGGGTCCGAGCCCGAGCATTCCCGATTCCATGCCGCGGCGTATGGCCTCATTCCAATTATGGATTCGGAGCTCGGCCTCCTCGCGTGAGGTCTTGCCTTTCGACAATTGGCTGGCCAGGTCCTCGGCCTGGTCGACGATCAAGGGGGCGAGGGGAACCGCTGAGATCAACAGCACCGGCAGGGCCAGGATGACAATCCAGGCGCATCCGGATCGGAAGGTCAGCGTCGGTTCGTATGAGAGCAGCCACTGTCGAAGCTTGAAAATGAGGAAAATCGGGCCGGCGATCACCAAAAGCACCGCAAACGAATCGCTCTTGGTGAGCCTGCCCACATAGATGGAAAGGGCTCCGCATGCGAAGGCGGCGATTCTCGCGCCGATCCGGGTTTCTGCGTCGGCGAGATGGAGCGCCAGGAGGCCGAGGATGGCGCAGAGCAGAGCGAGTTGCTGCGGGTTGGCCGACCAGCCCCGGAACCGGTCCCAGTACCACGGCTCCAACGGCGCAATGTCGAACCACCCCCAGGAGCCGGCGACTTGAAACGCAAAGGAAACGGCTCCGAACCCGACCAAAAACCATGCGACCCGATGCAAGCGAGGCCCGGCCGCCGGTCCAACCACGCTAAGACAACCGACGGCAGCCAAGAGGGGGTAGGCCATGACGTCATGGAAGAACAAGTTTGGATCGTGAATGTCTCCGATCCAATACCCGGTCAGAGTTCCAACGCTCAGCGAAAAGGCGAAAAGCAGCCAAAAGATCAACAATTGGGAAAGCGCGGGCGTAAGCGGGGGACCGAGCCGGCCGACCTCCCGGAACAACATCACAACAAGCCAGACAACCAGGCAAATCTCACCTGGTCCGATTGCGGCGCCCGCGGGTCGCAGTTGGGATGCGGTCGACAGCAGGAGGCCGAACGCGAGCAGCGCGTCCAGTATCATGGGCATGCCCGCCCCAGCCTGAGGCACATTTTCGGGCCGGCGCGCGGTCACCCTACCCCGCGACCGAACGGAGCAATCCACCCACCTCGCGCTTGGACGATATTTGTCGGATTGCTTCGCCAAACATTGGTATTCTTGCTGCATGCCCTGGAAGCTACCAGCAGCGGGCGCGCAAGAGTCCTTGCATTACGGGGTACCCCTATAGGCTATCCCGGCAGCAACAGGTGCCACATCCCGCTAAAGTGGGGCCGCGATCTGGTGTCGAAGGGCGGGGCGTCGGCAGCTCCGGGTGAATCCCTCCCGAGGAGCGCGGCGCTCGAAGATACTTGGGCCCCGGCGGGTGTCGACGCGGGCCGAATACAATCGCGTCCGTGAAAGGGCTATTGCTTGAGGTGCTCAAGTTCCGATCCACTGTTGTGGCGCGCAAACACCGCCTGCAAATCCGACGAGCTTTCAAGAGCCTCATCCGCTCTCTGCGACCCCCAACTATAGGCGAAGTCGAACACGGGCGTTGGAGTGAGCGTTCCCCAGCGATCCAGAATCTGCTGCATCTGGCCCACATTAGGCAGGACGTATTTGCCTCCGCCGTCATCCATCCAGCCGCCGCCGCCAAAGGTCTGATAGACCGGAACCATAATGCGCCGTGGAATTCCCCACGTCTCGGCCGCCGCGACATAACGATCGATCATGTCGTAGTCGCAGTCCTTCAATTCCGTGCGGCAGGGGTAAGGATCGATTCCAAACAGGTCAATATGCGAGTTGGAGGGGTTATAGGTGTTGATAAATGACGGCGCCTTGGAAGAGGACAACTTCATAGGAATGGTGAAGGTCTTGGCCCCCGGGACGTTGGCATGGACCCAGTCCGACTCTGCCCTCAGGTTATCCGCGGTGCAGAGCGGGTAATAGCGGCCGGTTGGATCCGGGTCATCCATCAGAAAAAAGGCCAACAGCTTGGAGCTGCCGATAAACGGCTGCACGGCCTTAAGGAAGGTCTGGTCAACGCCGTTGCACTGGCCAACCCATACAAGTGCCTTGACGCCATCGGGCAAGGAGTTGAGCTGCCGCGCGGTGCTGACATCCGCCACGTTGAAGCCAACCTTGCCGGGCAGATAGCTGCCCCTCAGATCGAAGTTGTGATTGGGGGCATGGTGCAGCTCGGTTTTGGGCTCGCCATGGGCGGGATCCGTCAGAATAGCGCTCAATATAATCAATATGCTCCCGGTCAACCGAGATGCGTGCCGCCACGCGTGTGAGAATCGTGTCATTGCGTGCGACGCCCACGAAACGTTTGTCGGGAGGACAGTCACGCCATGGGGCGCGGTCGGTCGTGTGGCGCGACGAGTGCCGGCGACGCCGGCCGGGGCATCGTGACGCCCGAGGACGCGAGGCCGTCGAGCCACCACACACCAGAACGGCTCGGTCTCGGCGAAACGGATCCCTTCGAGGCCGGCCTCACGCAACATCGCCTCGATCTGCGCCCGGGAAAAACGGTGCTCGAGCCGGGTGCCGAAGCGATCATGCGCATCGGTACGCATCGTGTAGAAGCTGTCATGTCGGTGGTAGCTGAGCGGGAGCCCCGCCGGATCAGCTCCCAAATACTCGATCAATGCACAAAGTCGCGCGAGAGGCCAATAGACCACAAGCGCGATCGCCTCGGTCACCGCACGCTTCGGCCGGAACGGCAGCCGAGCGATGCCGCGCCGCAAGAGGTCCGTGCTCTTCCAGACCGCGCGGAACCACCAGGGTCGATTCTCGAGTGCGTAGTAGAGATAGATGAGAAGAGGTGCGCCGGGCTTAAGCAGGGCGGCGCACGCCTTGATACCCGCCAGCGTGTCCGGGACGTGGTGGAGGACGCCGATCGAATAACAGAAATCCATGCTGCCCGGCGCGAGCGAAATGGCGTCGACGCTTGCTTGATGGAACCGGCAATTCGCCCGAAAGGCGAGATTGCGACGGGCGACCGCGAGCGCTTGCTCGCTGGCATCGATGCAATGCAGGAGACCGACCTCCGGGGCGACGCGCAGCGCCCACCGTCCACTGCCGCAACCAATATCGGCGCCGACCGCTCCATCCGGGAGATCGCCCCAGGGGAAGATGGAGAAATACTCGTCGAAGCGCCGCGCCAATTCCTCCTCGGTAAGCCGGCTTTGATCATAGGCGGACCATTCCTCGCCGAATGATCGGACCGTCTTCTCGTCGATGTTTCCTTCTACCATGGCAGCACCACCTCACAGGTACGGCAGTCGGCGAGAGTGCCGAGCACTAAAGTCTCCTTGCGAGCGACGCGCGCCTGGCGAGCGCGGCCGTCTCATCCTGCGTACGATGGCCGGTGCCTCGAATGCGGCCATCCAGGAGCTCCTCGTACAAAGCCACATAGCGGTCGACGGTGATTCCGAGATCGAATTCCCGCCTCACCAGCTCCCCCGCACGGTGTCCCATGATCCGTGCCGTCTTCGGATCACGAAGCAGATCGAGAATTTTCCCTGCCAGAAGTCGAGGAGCGCGCGGTGGAACCAGAAACCCATTCCAGCCATCGCTGATGACATCGCGGCAGCCCGGCATCAGCGTTGCCACAATCGGCAATCCCGCAAGTGCGGCCTCGAGGAGCGCGCGAGGCACCCCCTCGCGATACTCCGTCGGAAACGCGAACACGTCGGCAAGGGCGAGCAGCGCAGGTACGTCCCAGCGCTGCCCGATTGCCATCACATAGGGCTTGTGACTGTCGATCTCGGCTTGGCGGACGGCCAGCGGGCCCTCGCTTTGCCGCGGTCCAACGAGCAGAAAACGCACGCTCGGGCGGACTTCGTGCACGAGCGCGGCGGCTTCGAGCAGAGTGGGGATGCCCTTCTGGCGGGTCATGCGTGTCACCGAGATCACGACTTCGGATGAGCCAAGACCAAGCTCTTCGCGCAGCACAGCCGGCGCCGGGCTGGCGCCGGCGGCTTGTTCGAACCCCTCAACATCAATTCCCGATCCTGCAATCAACCTGCCGGTCCCGGCGCCAAGCATTCCATGGCGCTCGAAAAATGCGTAATCGTCGCGATTCTGGAACACGGTCAAATCGCTGGAACGTGCCGCCAATCGGTGAAGCATGCGATAGGCCGGCGCCAGCGCCAGCGCCAATGGCGAACGCGAGGAATACACCCAGCCTAAGCCGTTGATCGTACGGATCACCAGCGGCTCCCGGTTTCTTCTCGCCGCCAAGGGAACCAGCAAGTTTGGTTTCGTATCGAAGCTTTGAACGAGAGAAGGCCGCACGTCCGCGAGGAGCCTGGAAAGTGATTTGATCGCCGCCAAATCGCTCCTGGGATTGACAAACCGATCAAAGCCGAAAGCTCGATAGTCGAGGCCGGCGCGGCTGAACGGAGCAGGATCGCCCGTTCCGGCCGCAGTCACACGAAAGCCACGGGCGGCTACCGCCAGCATGAACGGAATTCGAAGATTGTGATCTTCCCCGCCGATACAAAGTAAATGCGGCCTCATGAATGTGCCTCTCCGTGGTGGATATCGGAATCAGAGGGCGTGAGCTTCGGCAGGCAGCCACTCCAAGCGGGCTCAGGAAATCGCGCGCAATACATTAAGATCGAGCTCCCTCGGAGACGCCTTGAAGCGCTGAAGTCTTAGGTTTGTCGCGACCCCTTGAAGACTATCGGCTCAAGCGTCACTGAAGGTTGTCTATGTCGGGGTACCCATAGGGCCGTATTCCCGAGGCGACACCTCGGTTATCCGCCATGCCATCGACACCGCGCCGTTGAAGCTTCGCTTCTGGTATCCGCGAATACGTAGGCGCCGGCGAAATTTAGCGGATGCCCAGGTGCAAGCACTCGGGTATCCGACGTCATCCCCAAAACTCATCAGGTGGTAATGCGCCTTCCCCGTACGCCCAGCGCGCCGACTGAGGTATGTGTTTGGGTTACTTGGTTCAGCCGCTGAGGTTGAACGTTCTGACCAAATATCGCGCGCCGCCCGTGTTCGCATAGCCACCAGCGAAATCAGCTTGCGACATCTTCAAGCGGAACAATCCGACGTGAGGAGAAATCGTGATGACCTTGTACCAAATCCACCAGAACCAAAATGTGTTCTTGGACAAAGATAGTGTCAGGTGGCGGCCAATCGTCAGTTCGCTTCTTCACATCGGTGCCGCCATCGGCTTCGCCGGCGTGGCGTTGTCGTTTGCGTTGACGCTCGTCGGCAATGGCATGGCGCCGGCAATCTCGGCGTTGTTGGCAACTTTAGCCGGCGCGACCGGTCTGCTCTGCCTCGCCCGTGTAATGGTGACATCAACAGGCCCGATCGTCTCGCGCGACAGCGACGGCGAGCGCCCGGAACGATCAGACGATAGAAGGGTTCTGGTCATAGGCGGGGCCGGGTATGTGGGCTCCGGTCTTGTCGAGAAGTTGTTGAACTCCGGCTTTCGCGTGTCGGTCTTGGATGCAATGCATTTCGGCGACGAGCCGCTGTCTCGCGTCGCCGGACATCCGAACCTGACGCTGATCCGCGAGGATTTCCGTCACATCGAAGTCCTGACCCGCTCGATGAACGGAGTCGGATCGGTCATTCATCTTGGCGGCCTCGTCGGCGATCCGGCCTGTGCCGTCGATCCGGAGCTGACGGTCGATGTCAATGTAACGGCCACCAAGCTGGTGGGCGAGATTGCCAAGGCCCGCGGGGTCCGACGCTTCATCTTTGCGAGTTCATGCTCGGTCTATGGCTCCTGCGACGAGATCGTAGATGAAGACTCGCGCTTCAATCCGCAGTCGCTCTATGCGCGCAGCAAGGTCGCTTCCGAAGTCGTGCTGCGCTCGCTCAACTGCAGCGACTTTGCCGTAACATGTCTGCGTTTCGCGACGATCTACGGAATTTCCGGCCGCACCAGATTTGATCTGGTCGTCAACCTGCTGTGCGCCAAAGCGGTTCGCGAAGGCATCATCACGGTATTTGGGCCGGACCAGTGGCGGCCGTTCGTCCATGTTGACGATGTTGCCGGAGCCATCATGGTCACCTTGCAGGCGCCGACGGAGCAGGTGGCCGGCGAAGCCTTCAACGTTGGCAGCGACGTGCAGAACCATACCTTGGGTAATGTCGCGGAATTGATCAAGAACCAGGTGCCCCAAGCAAAGATCGTCAGCGATGTCGACACGGTCGATAGACGCAACTATCGCGTCTGTTTCGCGAAGATCAGCACCAAGCTCAATTTTCGGCCGGTTTGGACGCTCGAACGCGGCATTGCGCAAGTCGTGGCGCTCGTTCGCTCCAACGAGATCGGCCATTATTCGCTGCCCGCCTACAGCAACGTCCTCTATCTGAAAACCTGTGGTACGCGAAGCTTCAAGTGCTTCAAGATCACCGGGTGGGAAAACGAGTTGATGAACTTTGACCAGATTGGCCTCGCCAACACCGAAGATCGGCCGGCGGCCGCGTGAGGGAGCATGTTCATGCCGCAACTCCAACCCATAAGATCGGTGGCGCCATCAGGGCAGGCGAACATACCGTGCTTTTGCCCGGTTATCGGGCGGGAAGAGATCGAGGCGGTGGTCGCCGTGATGCAGTCCGGTTGGCTCACCACCGGCTCCAAGGCGCGGGAATTCGAGCTCAGATTTCAAGAATTTCTCGGCGGCGACGTCGAGGCAGTGGCGGTGAATTCGGCAACGGCGGGTCTGCACCTTGCCGCTGAAGCTTGTGGAATCGGTCCAGGTGACGAAGTGATCGTGCCCACACTGACGTTCACGGCGACGGCCTCCGTGATTCGCCATCTCGGCGCCGACGTTGTCCTGGTCGATGTCGAAGACGGTACGCTTACCATCGATCTCGATCATGCCGAACGTCGCCTGACGCCGAACTGCAAGGCGATCATGCCCGTTCATTTTGGCGGCCTGCCTTGCGACATGATAAAGGTGCTGGCCTTTGCCCGGCGGCATGGTCTCAAAGTCATCGAGGATGCCGCCCATGCCCTGCCGACCCGCTGCGGCCGCCGCATGATTGGCGCCTGGAAATCGGACGCCAGCGTGTTCAGCTTCTACGCGACCAAGCCAATCACCACCGGCGAAGGCGGAATGGTTGTGACGCGCGATCCTCGGATTGCCGAGCGTGCGCGGATGATGCGGAGCCACGGCCTCAATCGTGACGCCTTCGATCGCTTCCGGAAGGTCGGTGCGTCCTGGAATTACGACGTCGTGGCGCCGGGGTACAAATACAATATGACCGACGTCGCCGCCGCGGTCGGAGTCATCCAACTTGATCGAGCTTACACCCTGCAGGCGGCTCGCCAACGCGCAGCGGAGCGCTACTTCGAGCAGTTGGCCGATCTGCCCCTCGACTGTCCTGCGCCCGCGCCCGTCGGCAGCCTTCATTCATGGCATATGTTTCCGATACGCGTGCACGAGTCCGCTCGCGCCACCCGCGACGACCTCTTCGCGGCTCTGGCCGCCGAAGGCATCGGTGCGTCGGTGCACTATCGACCGTTGCACCAGATGGTCTATTGGAGAGAACGTTATCCGGCGAAGCCCGGTGATTTCCCGGTCGCGGATCGATACTTCGCCGGCGCACTGACGTTGCCGCTGTTTCCCGGGATCAGCGATGCTCAGGTCGACCGTGTCGCCCAGGTGGTTCGGCGAGTCTTGAAATGACGCTCGTATCAGCCCGCGGCGGTGACCTGACGTTGGCGCCGCCATCGCCAATGACCATGGCGTTGAAGCGCACGATTGATATCATCGGCGCGCTCGTCGGTTTTGTGCTGCTGTCCCCGGTTTTCGCGGCGGTTGCAGTCATCATCAGGCTCGACAGTCGAGGTCCGGTTTTTTTCCGCCAGGAGCGGATTGGTCACGGCGGTCGTCCGTTTGTCATCTTCAAATTCCGATCGATGAGGATCGGAGCCGCTCGAATGGGCGCGGCATTGACGGTACATGAAGACAAGCGGGTGACACGTTTTGGTGCGTTTCTCCGACGAAGCAAGCTGGATGAACTTCCACAACTCATCAACGTGCTCGCCGGCGATATGTCGCTTGTCGGTCCGCGCCCCGAAGTGCCGGAATTCATCAAATACTACGCGCCCGAGCAGCGTGCGATCATCCTCTCCACGAAGCCGGGAATGACCGACTATGCGGCGATCCGCTTTCGGGACGAAAGCGCTTTGCTCGATTTCGGGTCGCGACCCGGTCGAAGTATACCGGTATGAAATCATGCCGATCAAATTTGTCTATTACGAGCGCTACAGTCGGCAAATCAGCGTTCTGAACGACTTACGGATCATTTTTGCGACAGTGTCGCTGCTTGTCGCCGGCCGGGTGCCGCATTGGCTTGGAATGGAAGACGAGCTGCAGGCCGCGCCCGTGTTTCACAAGAGCAAGGCGGACAATCTTTTATGAAGTCACGCCCCGGGCGGGGGGCATGGGAGAAATTGAGCCGCTGGCATTGCGTCAATAAGCGACCGATGCCGGCGCGGTGATCATTTCCGGCGCGCCAAAGGAGACCGGCGCCGCGTCTGGCTTCGAGCGATCAAGGAGGCTCACATGGCAAGGACGATCAGCAGCGGGACGACAGGGCCGGTAGTTCTGCGCGCCACTGACAATCCCCTGACCATTACCAGCACCGGCAAAGTGACGTCGACCGGTTCTGGGCTCGACGGTATTGACGGGGGCAAAGGCACCACCTGGACGATCACCAACGCCGGCTCCGTGACCTCCGTCAGCGGTTACGGGGTGTCGCTTGCCGGCGCAGGGATCATCAGCAATTCGGGCTCGATCTCGGGCGTTGACGGTCTCGTCCTCCGCGCCGGAGGCAGCGTGACGAACGCGGCTGGCGGATCCATAACCGGCTCCGGCGCCCTCGGGCACGGCGAAGGCTCGGGGAGCGGTGTCTACATCACCGGCGCCGCAGGCACGTTGAGCAATAACGGCCTGATCTCGGGCGCCGCCTATGGGGTAGGGCTGGGCCAGGGCGGCATGGTTACCAACACCGCGTCGATCGTGGGCGGGGAGGATGGTGTCATTATTCAAGGCGGGATCGGAACTGTCGCAAACGCGTGCAGTATCACCGCGACGGTCGATGATTGTGTCGCCCTATTCGCGGGCGGACTCGTGACGAACGCGCGGGGAGCGCTGATTTCCGCTCTCGACACCAAGGGATCTTCAGTCTTCATCACAAACGGCCTGGGCATGGTCACGAACAATGGCACCATCGCGGGCGGCAAAGATGGTGTCTTTTTCACAGCAGGCGGGAGCGTCACCAACGCCTCGTCGGCTTCCATCTCCGCCCAGATTGCAGGGGTCTTTTTCAACCGCGTTGCGGGGACCGTCAATAATTTCGGCAGCATCAGCGCGACGGCGGCAGGCGGTGCCGGGCTCGACATCGAGGCCGGCGGGGGCGTCATCAACAATGCTGGCGCATCCATTTCGGGCAGCGCGTTCGGCATCTTCATGACTGGCGGCGCGAGCACGGTTACGAACGCCGGAAGCATCACGGGCGCGCACGGTATCGCCCTGTCAGCCGGCGGAGGCCTGACGAATGCCTCGGGTGGGGTCATCTCGGGCCAGGCCGCGGGCGTTTTTGTCGGCGGCGGGGCTGCGACCGTCGCCAATTCCGGCAGCATCAGCGCCACCGGCGATTCCGGGCTCGATATCGAGGCCGGCGGCACGGTCACGAACAATGCCGGCGCGTCCATCTCGGGCAACGCTTTCGGCGTATTCTTGACCGGGGGTGCCGGCACGCTCACAAACGCCGGCAGCATCATGGGCACGCGCGGTGTTGGCCTGGAGGCTGGCGGGAACCTTTGGAACGCCGCTCCCGGTATCATTTCGGCCAATCTTTCCGGGGTCATTTTCAACGGTGCGCCGGGGACTCTGACCAACTACGGCCGTATCAGCGCGACTAACGACTCCGGTGCCGATATCGAGCACGGCGGCAGCGTGACGAACAACGCCGGTGCCCTCATTTCGGGCGGCGCGTTCGGCATCTTCATGACCGGCGGTGCCAGCACGGTGACGAATGCCGGCAGCATCACGGGTACGCGTGGCGTCGGTCTGTCGGCTGGCGGAATCCTGACGAACACCTTGGGTGGCTCCATCTCGGGCACCGTCGCCGGAGTCTCGGCCGCCGGCGGCGTCTCGACGCTCACCAATTCCGGCGCGATTACCGGCGGCACCGCTGTCGACATCGAGAGCGGCGGCAACATCACTAACAATGCGGGAGCGTCCATCTCAGGGAGCGCATTCGGCGTCTTCATCACGGGCGGCGCCAGCACGATTGCGAACAACGGCAGCATCACCGGTGCCCGCGCCGTCGACCTCGCGGGTGGCGGAAGCGTGACGAATGCTTCGGGCGCATCAATCGCCGGCACAGCCGCCGGCGTTTCTGCCGGCGGTGGTGCGGCCGCGACCCTGGCCAATTTCGGTACAATCAGTGCACTGGCCGGCGGCGGCTCCGGCGCCGACTTCGAAGGTGGCGGCAACATTACCAACTATGCGGGAGCGTCGATCTTCGGATCTACGTTCGGGGTGTTCTTGGGCGGCGGCGGCACCGTCACCAACGCCGGCGCGATCGCCGGCGGAAGCTACGCGGTCGACTTCACGACCAGCCCGACCAATCGGCTGGTAGTCGATCCCGGCGCAACCTTTACCGGCGGAGTCAATGGCGGCACCGGCACGTTGGAGCTCGCCGGCGGTACCGGCACGATCGGCGGGATCGGCACCGGCGTTTTCAACCACTTCCAGACGCTTGCCGTCGATGCTGGAGCGACTTGGACCTTGGCCGGGTCGAATACGGCTCCAACTGTTCTGAACAACGGCACGATCGTTGCGGCAGGATCGCTCTCGGTGTCGACGGCGGTCGATCCAAACAGCACGGGTCTGTTCCAGCTCGGTAGTGGCTCGACGTTCGAGTGTGCGGCGGATCTCGGCACCCAAGCGCAAATGATGTTCCTGGGCAACAGCCGACTGGTAGTCGACAACACTGCATCGTTCGGCATCAATGTAGGCACCGCCTCATACGCGGGACCGCAGCTGCAGGACTTCGTTGCTGGGAACACGATCGATTTGATGAATTTCAGCTCCACCGGCGGAACGCTGAACTTCGATTCATCCACCGGAATCCTCCAGGTCTCGAACAGTGCCAACCAGGTCGCGAGCCTGAGCCTTCAGACATCCAGCTTGGGAAGCGGGAACTTCCAAATCGCGTCAGACGGCGCATCCGGCGTTCTCATAACCCACAGCTGAGGAGCCCGGGGCTTCGTCGGCGAGCCTGAGGCGCTTCACGCGGCCGCCCGGTGAGTTGAGAGACGGAGATTACATGGGACCGCAATCTGTCGCGCTTTTTGTCGCAGACGCCGGAAACGACACCGGCGAGGCGCGCGCGGCGTCCATTTGTCCGGACGAAACTGCGGTTGATCCGCGCAGGCGGGCCGTGCTGAGAGCGGCGCGGTTCTACGGGGTCGAGCTCGATCCCGCCGGGCTTCGCTGCGCACGCGGCGAGGCGATACCTTCAGCGGCCTCGCTGAGCGTCTGGGTTCAAGGGTCCGGACTTTGGTCGCGTGCCGTACGGATGCGCTGGCGGCATTTGATGCGCCTGCGCGACACCGGACCGGTCGTGCTGTTGTTCGCCGACGGCGGCGCCGGGGTGCTTGCCGATGTGGATCCCGGACAAGACATCGTCTGGCTCAAGAACCCCGTCGGGCCGGCCAGTGCTCCCGCCGTCGCGGTCGACCAGCTCCGCCTGATGGATGTCTGGACCGGCGAGGTGATCCTGATCCGTAAGAAACGTGCGCGCGCCGACACGGAAGCTCCGTTCACCATGCGTTGGCTCATCGCACTTGTCACGGCGGAGCGCCGCTCGCTCTTGGACATCGGCATTGCGTCGCTCACGCTTAGCCTGCTCGCTATATTTCCGCCGTTTCTGATCATGACGGTAGTAGACAAGGTGCTGACACATCGGAGCTACTCGACGCTCGCGCTGCTGACGGCGATCCTGGCGATAGGTGTCGTCTATGAGACCGTGCTGGGTCATGCGCGCCGGCTGATTGTGCTGGTGGTGAGCACGCGTATTGACACCAGACTGGGCCTGCATCTGTTCAACCGTCTGCTGCGCCTGCCGCTTGACTATTTCGAGTGCCATCCGGCCGGCGAGACCATGTACAAGCTCAACCAAATCCACAAAATTCGCCAATTCATCACCGGTAAGCTGCTTTCGACGTTCCTCGACCTGTTCACACTCTTCGTTCTGCTGCCGTTTCTATTCTACCTCAATATGACTTTGGCCTGGCTCGTCGTGGCCTGCTCTTTGCTGGTGGTGCTCATAATCCTGGCCTGGCTACCTCCGCTTCGGGTCCTTTACACCAAAGTAATTGCGGCGGAGACCGCCAAGTCAGCCGTGCTCGGGGAATCGATTTTCGGGATAAAAACGGTGAAATCTCTGGCCCTCGAGCCCGAGCGCAAGGCGCTGTGGGACGAGTGTGTCGCCGAAGCCGGAAGATTGCGCGTGGCCTTTGGCCGGATGGCCAACTGGCCACAGACCATGATCACACCGCTCGAGCGGTTCATGTCATTTGGAATCATCCTCGTCGGGGCCAATCTGGCGATGAGTAATGACGGCGGCTACATGGTGGGCGCGCTCTTCGCATTCATGATGCTGTCGATGCGGGTTGCCCAACCGTTGGTCGGACTGGCTCGGCTCATCGAGGACTATGAAGAGTTCGGCGCGGCGGTCGCGGAAGCGGCGTCGGTCATCAACCAGCCGCCCGAAGTGGATGCTTTCTCGTGTGGAGTGCGGCCAAAGTTCGCCGGGGCCATCAGCTTTGATGATGTGACCTTCGCCTATAGCGGAACCAAGCGGCCCGCGCTCGACCGGGTGAGCTTCGCGGTGCCGGCCGGGACCATGCTGGGCATCGTCGGACGTAGCGGCTCGGGAAAGTCCACTCTGGTCCGGTTGGTGCAAGGGATCAACCGCGACTATACCGGCCTCCTGAAGGTCGATGGCGCGGACATACGCGAAATCAACCTGCGGCACCTGCGCTCGAGCCTCGGGGTCGTGCTGCAGGACAACTTTCTGTTCCGCGGTTCCATCCGCGACAACATCATCGCCGGGCGGTCCGGTCTTACTTCCGATGACGTCGTGCGTTCCGCAAGGCTCGCCGGCGCGGAGGAATTCATTGAGCACATGCCGAACGGCTATGACACCTGCATCGAGGAAGGCTCTCCCAACCTTTCGGGCGGGCAAAAGCAGCGCCTGGCAATCGCGCGGGCCCTGATCATAGACCCGCGGATTCTCATCCTCGACGAAGCGACAAGCTCGCTGGACCCCGAAAGCGAGGCGTTGGTCAATTCCAATCTCGTGCGGATCGCGAGCGGCCGAACGATGGTGATTGCATCCCACCGGCTCTCATCCCTGACCAAATGCCACAAGATCATGGTTCTTGAGATGGGCAGGCTGGTGGACATGGCACCGCATCGCACACTTCTCGATCGCTGCGCGATCTACCGGCAGCTCTGGACGCAGCAAAATCGCCACCTCGACCACCCGGGTCTCAGCAATGCAGTACTCACCCCGACGCTCGTGGCAAGCGAATAGCCGAGGAGCTGCAGAGGACGACCGGATGCTGCCGGTGGTTCTGGAGTTCCTGTCGCCGTCCGCTGCCCTCGCCGAAACGCCAATTCCGCGCGCTGCGCGCGGCCTGATCTGGGTCATCGGATCGATGTTTGCGGCCTGGTTGGCTGCGCTGGGCCTTATCCAGATCGACCGGGTCGTCACTGCCCCCGGTCGCGTCGTTTCAAAGGCCTCCATAATCGTGGTGCAGCCGCTCGATACCGCGATCGTTCGCTCGATCGAGGTGCACGAGGGGCAGCAGGTGCGGTCCGGCGACTTGTTGGCTCAGCTTGACTCGACCTTGGCGGGTGCCGACGCCGACGCGCTGCAATCGCGGGTCGCGAGCTTTCAAGCGGAGGTTTCACGCTTGCAGGCCGAGGTGGATGAAAGACCGTTCCAATATTTCGGCCTCGATCCGTCGTTGAAGCTCCAGGCAGCCATCTACGCGCGGCGCGCATCGGAACGTGCCGCCAAGCTCGAGTCCTACCGCAAGAAGATCGACGGCCTGAAGTCCACCGTGGCTCGCTCCGCCGCCGACGTGGAAGCGTTTGGCGAGCGGCTGGGGGTGGCGCAGAGCGTGGAAGCCATGCGCAAGAAGCTCGAGGAAATGCAGGCGGGCAGTCGAACTCAATAGCCTCATCGCGACCGACAATCGTGTGGAGACCGAGCGCAATCTAGGCACCGCCACCAAGAACGGCGAGAGCGGCAGCGCCGATCTTGCCGCGATGATCGCCGAGCGCGAAGCCTATATTGAAGATTGGAGGGCGCAGGCCGCCCAGGCTTTGTCAGACGACACTCGCCAACTGAGCGATGCCAGGGAGCTGCTCAACAAGGCAACGTTGCACCGTCGACTCGCCGAATTTCGTGCGGATCGCGATGCCGTCGTACTCACGGTGGCCAAGGTTTCGGTGGGCTCGATTCTGCAGAGCGGCGAGCAATTGATCACGATGGTGCCGGCGGACGCTCCGCTGGAGATCGAAGCAAATATCTCCGGACGCGACAGCGGGTTTGTTCGCGTCGGCGACCCGGTGGTGATCAAGTTCGATACATTCCCGTTCTCTCAGTACGGCACGGCGGCCGGAACCGTGCAAGTCATCAGCCCCGACAGCTTCACCGCTTCGGACCAACAAATGGGCCGTACCATGGGCGCCGCGCCGGTGCCGCAAGACAGCACTACGCCGTTCTATCGTTCACGCATAGCGATAGACGGGGTGGGCCTACACGATGTGCCCGTAGACTTCCGGCTTGCGCCAGGCATGCCGGTCACAGCTGACATCAAGATCGGCAGGCATACGGTCCTTGGCTACCTGCTTGGCCGCGTGTTGTCTGCAACCTCGGAGGGAATGCGCGAACCGTGAATGCGACCGCAATTCTGCGTCCGATATCGAGCGTGAACCTTGTTCGGTTGGCAGGTTGGCGGTCGCTCGACACCGTGCGCGCGGCCTTTTCGCCGGAAGCAAGGGTGCGCCGCGGGGCCGCGCTCATGGCAGCCGGTAAGTCCAGATCGGCCTTTCGGCACTATGCCCGAGCCGGCCGCGCCGGATTTGCCGAAGCGGAGTATCGCATCGGATGCTGTTATATCGAGGGCGCCGGGGTGCCACCATGCCGGTCCGAAGGGATCCGCTGGCTCCGACGTGCAGCACATCGCGGGCATATCGAAGCGCAGGCGTTGCTTGCTGCAATCTACCTTCGTGGCGCGGCCGAGGAGTTGACGGCGGACCCGCCGGCCGCAGATCGTCTGTTCGGCACTGTTGAAGTTGGCAGCCCGGACTATGTCGCCGCGATGCGGTGGGCCCGCATGGCGGCTGAGGGTGGCTCGGGCGAGGCCCAGGCATTGCTGGCATTCATACTGGCCACGGGTCCGGCCGAGATGCGCGACCTTGATCAAGCAGATCTGTGGTACGGGCGCTCGGCGGGGACCGGCTGCCCGCAGGGGCTCGTGGGCCATGCGCTGGCTCTCGCGCGCAAGGGTGGCGGCGAGGGGGAGCAGCGCGAA
This sequence comes from uncultured Alphaproteobacteria bacterium, assembly GCA_963725185.1. GTDB lineage: Bacteria > Pseudomonadota > Alphaproteobacteria > Rhizobiales > Xanthobacteraceae > VAZQ01. The sequence goes on along the minus strand of CAVRXO010000003.1, from coordinate 428,815 downwards.
GTTGTCGTATACCTGCGCAGAGCCGCCGAAGCGGAATTGCCGATGGCGCTCTATCTTCTTGGCGTGGTCAGCGAGCAGGGTCTCGGCGTTGCACGCGACGAGGTTGCGGCCGCGGAGTTCTATCGCCGTGCCGCCCAGAAAGGCCATCGGCCCAGTCAACTGCGCTGGGGCTTGGCGTTGCTGCGCGGCGCCGGAGTTGATGCAAATCCTGCGGAAGGCGAAACTTGGCTGCGCCGAGCGGCGCTCGCCGGCGATCCGGAAGCTGCCGCTTTGGTGGGCAACATCTATGCAACCGGCGGAAAGCTGCCTCCGAACTATGCGGAGGTTGCAAACTGGTTCCGTCGTGCGGCGGAGGCCGGCCACAAGGGCGCCGCGCGCTCGCTTGGATTGCTCTACATCAAGGGGGCAGGGGTCCCGCGCGACCCCGAGGAGGCGGCGAGGTGGCTGCGGGCGGCTGCCGCCGCCGGCGACACTTCCGCGAGCGCCGAGCTCGGCAACCTCTTGCTCAAAGGCATCGGGAAAGCGGAGGACCGCGCCCGCACCTGCCGGGAATTCGAGGAAGCGGCTGCCGCCGGCGATCCCATCGCGGCGTTCAATTACGGCGTTTGCCTGGCCCAAGGCGTGGGCATACAACGCAATGAAAAACAGGCGGCCACTTGGTTGCGAAGAGCCGCGGCCAGCGTCGCTGAAGCGCAATTTTGGTACGGCCGTTTTCTCGTCGAGGGGCGCGGCGTGGACCGCGATCCCGTGCAGGGACGCGCTTGGATTGTGCGCGCCGCCGAGAGCGGTCTTGTCGACGCCCGGTTGGCTCTCGCCAAGATGACGCTGGACGGTGCCGGCGGCCGTTCGGTGGGGGTGCAGGCCGACGCCGCGCTAAATCTTGGCGCAGAATCCACAGAGGCCCGTGAGAAGGCCCTGACGGAGGATGCCATGAAATATCAGGAAGCCTCATGTGCGTGCGGAAGCGGATTGAGGAGCTGCCGCTGCTGCGGGCTCAATAGCCGCGGCGCCACCCCATTTGAATCAAATGAAAGTATCAATGCGCTCGTCAATCGGGCACGCCAGGCGTTTGCAAGCGGCGACGTCGGCGCCGCTGAAAGACTAAGCCTCAACGTGCTGGACGTTGCGCCCCGGCTCCCCGGCGCACTATGGATACTCTACCAAATTCGCAAGCACGCAGGTCAGCAGCGGGCCGCAGCGACCTTGTTGCAGCGGCTCGTGGAGGTCGATCCCAATAACATTGAGGCCACCCATGAATTGGCGCTGCTGCTGTTTCAGCGTAACGATCTGATCGCGGCCGAGCAGCATGCCCGCAACGCGGTGCGTTTGGCGCCCATGCATCCGCGCTCGCACAATTTAATGGGGATGATCCTTACGGAATCTCAACGCGCTCAGCCGGGCGAATTTCACTATCGCCGCGTCATCGAGCTTTCCCGTGACCGCGACCCCATCCTGTTGGCTAATCTGGCCTGGAATCTCAAGGAACAGGGCAAGATCGCCGAGGCGCGCCGTCTTTATGAGGAGGCGGCCGAGAGCGCCCCCGACGTCTTCCAGACCTGGCTTGGCTGGGGTCAATTGGAAGAGGTGGACGGCAACTACGGCGCCGCGGGACCGCGACTGGATCGGGCGGCGAGAATTTGTCCGGGCGATGCGGCTGTCCGACTTGCGCAAGCCAAGCTTTTGTCCCGCCAGGGTCATTTTCTTGAGGCGCTAGCTGCGCTCGAGCCCGCTCCAAACGGTGGCCAAGACGGCGCCTGCCAGGGCGCAGGCTTGGCCCCCAAAGCCCTCCTGGAGAAAGGCCGGATCCTTGATCGGCTGGGGCGTTACGAAGAGGCCTTCACCTGCTTCGATGAAGCGAAGCGACACGCGCGCGAAGCGACAGGCAAGACCTATCTAGATCGGGAAGCGCGCGAGGTGGCGAACCGCTTGCGAGACTTCTTCATCGGCGATCGTATCCGCCTGTTCCAGCCTGCGCGAACACGCGAGAACTGTGCTCAGCCGATCTTCATTCTTGGCTTCCCGCGGTCCGGGACCACTCTGGCGGAGCAGGCCCTCTCCAATCATCCAAGCATCTCGGCAGGCGACGAGCTGCCGATCATCAACGACTTCACCGGCGCTATTCCCCGATTGCTCGGCAGCCCTTTGTCCTATCCGGAGGCCTTATCCGAGCTGTGGATGGGCGACAATCGGCGCGGGCTGGAAACGCTGCGGGATCTCTACTTGCAGAAGGCGGAAGCGAGGGGTGTTATCAGCCCAGGCAGCGCCTGGTTCACCGACAAGATGCCCCTGAACGAGATGCATCTTGGTTTGATCGCTCTCGTCTTTCCGCACTCGCCGCTCGTTCACATCCTGCGTCATCCGTTGGATGTCGTCCTATCCGCATTTTCCCATCAACTCACCCATGGTTACTTCTGCGCCTATGCCCTGGAGAGCGTGGCACGTCACTACGTTCTGGTCATGGATCTCGTGCAGCACTATCGGACCGAGATGCCTTTGCGATACGTGCCGATTCGCTACGAGAGCATGGTGGAGGATATGGCAGCCAACGTGCGCCGTATGTTGGATTTCATCGGTGAGCCGTTCGACGAGCGCTGCGTGAACTTCCAGAACAACGTGCGGCTGCCGCAAACCCCGAGCTACGCGCAAGTGACCGAGAAGCTCTATGCCCGATCTCGGTTTCGCTATCGCAACTACTTGCGGCATCTCGAGCCAGTTCTCCCGATCGTTCAACCGGTGATGGATCGTCTTGGCTACACCTTGGAATAGTGCAGTGAACGCGATGATCATGACGCTCGCACCGCCCCCGTCACGAGCGCTGCGGGTACCTGTCCCCATTGCTGACTTGCTGAGGATCGCCGGTGAGTTCGTGAACGGCGGGCGTTTCGACGAGGCGGAAGGACTGCTGACCCAAATCCTGTCGGTAGCTCCCGACACGGTTGCGGCCCTTCATCTGAAGGGCATTTTGCTATTCCGTACGAACCGTCACGAGGCCGCCGCCGAGTTGGTGGAACGCGCCGTTCAGCTGGCGCCCGCTGCGGCGGAGTTTTGTCGCAATCTCTGCCCAATCTACGAGCGAGTCGGTCGATACGAGGACGCCCTTCGCGTTGGGCGCCACGTGCTCGATATGAACCACTACGACATACAAACTCTGTACAATATGGCGCTGGTTTATTACCGCCAGTTGCGGCTCGATGACAGCGTCGCCTGCGCTCGGCATGCCTTAACGCTCGATCCGAGCGCACCTGGTCCGCATTTCCAATTGGCGGAGACGCTTCTGCTCAGGGGAGAGCTCACCGAGGGCTGGCGTGAGTACGAGTGGCGCTATCGGATCGACGGCGCAGCGCTGCCGCTGCCGCCGAACGATCGTCCGCAATGGGACGGTGCGCCGCTGGCCGGCGATAGATTGTTGCTCATCGCCGACCAGGGCTTTGGCGATGCCATCCAGTTCTCCCGCTACATTCCTTGGGTCTGCGAACGATGCCCGGACGTGGTCGTCGCCGCCGATCCCCTCATGCGTCCGCTGATCCGGCAGGTCTCCTCGGCCGTGACTTTGGTAGAGCGGTGGGACCGGTGCCCGCCATTTGCGGCGTACTGTCCACTGTCGGGTCTGCCCCGCCTGCACGGCACCACACTTGAGACGATTCCTGGCAGCGTTCCGTATCTTCGCGCGGACCCGGTGCGAACCACGATGTGGCGCGCGCGGTTGCACGACTTGATTCAGCCGAACCTTCGACGCATCGGCATCGTCTGGGCAGGAAGGCCCGATCATGGCAATGACTCCAACCGATCCGCCTCGTTAACCGCGTTCGGCCCCCTTGCCGAGCTTGATGGCATGGCATTGATCTCGCTGCAAAAAGGTCGCGGGCAAGCCGCCATCGGCAGTTATTTCGGGCGGGCTCCGCTGCTGAACATCGGCGCCGAGATAGCGGACTTCATCGACACGATGGCCGTTATCGAGGCGCTGGATATCGTTGTAACGGTGGATACCGCCGTAGCGCACCTGGCGGGCGCGATGGGAAAGCCCGTCTGGATCATGTTGCCCTATGCCCCCGACTGGCGCTGGCTGCTCGGCCGGCACGACAGCCCCTGGTATCCGACGGCGCGTCTATTCAGACAATCGAGGGCCGGCGATTGGAGCGGTGTGACTTCCCGGATAGCGGAGGCTCTGGCTCGCCAAGCTTGAGCCGCCGCGGCTAATCTCGTCCGCCGAATAACGAGCACGCGAGGTGTCTTCGACCATCGACCGCGGCAAATCGTTCTGCGGCCCCCGGGACAATTGGTCGATGGACCAATAATCCGTCACTGCGTCGGTGGGATCAGGCCGGGATGCTGCAGGGCGACCTCGACAACATCGCCTGGCTGGAGCTCAGACTCCTCGTTTGCGACAAAGCGTCGCGGGCCCTTCTCGCTCTTCCTGATGATGGCGATTTCAGGCCTGCTGCGCTCGCTGTGCGCCAGCTGGGATCTCAGCAGCCCGGTATACTCTATCTTGTCCTCGACGCCTTGCAGCTTGGCGCGAATCTCGCCGAGCTTGACGCCGGCCTCCTGCAGCTCGCCAAGCGATTCCATCCTGCGCCGGTCATCGAGCTGTTCCAGCCTTCTTTGGACTTCGTCCTGCTGCTTTTTGAGCTGCATCAGCTGCACCGCCGTCTGCAGCTTTCGCGTCGACGACAGCAAGACAGCCCGACGGGCATCGGTCACACGCGGGCTGGTCAACGTGCCCTTGCTATAAAGGTCCAAATCTCTTTGCAGCTCTTCCGCATCGGATTGGACGCCCTGTTCCTCCTTTTGCTGCTGCTCGGATAGGGTCTTGATCTGATCGGAACCTTGTTTGATTGCACGCTGCAGGAATTCCCTTTCCCGCTGTTGATCCGCCTGACGAACGCTCAGACGTTCGGTTTCCAATCTGGAAATCTCCGAGAGGTCAGACTGTGGCAACGGAACATCGGCCAAAGGCATTTGATCGGGGTTGGCTGTGTCGCCGAGCTCCGACTTCAAGCGCCAGATATGCACCCGTTCCTTGGCAAACTCCATCCAAAGCGATTTATAATCGCTCTTCAAATCAGCAAGATCGACAATCGGGTCGCTCAACCGGACTCGATTTGTGTCATATCCGCCGGATAAGGCTACGGCTTGACGTACCGTCATCAGCAGCCGATAGGGATGTTCGCCCGGCTTTGAGACGTCTCCGTTCACATATATAGGTCTGTACTCGACGACTGTCGCCGTGACTTCGTTGGGGTCTATTACAATGTCGTTGTTTCGTCCGTCGGACATCCGCAGCTGAAATATCTTGTTCGCAAGCGTCGCCTGAATTTTGGCTTGGGCCTGCGATGGCGCAAGGCCGGCTACCATGACGCTACCCAGAAGCGGAAACGAAATACTTCCATCCAAATTTATTGGAACCCGGCGCTGCAGCTCTGGAACGGTCGCGACCGATATTTCGATGACGTCGCCGACGTCCAGGTGATATTCGGCCCGGGCAACCGACATAGAGCAGACCAGATACGGGGCCAGCAGGCCCCAGACGAGGGCGCGGCGGCAGGGAGGAAGGAGTCCGATCGACAATTTGACGACGGGCACGCCTAGACCTCCTCTAGCGCCGCAATGCGATGGCGGTTGGCTGCAACTGCGACATGGTGAACAAACAAGCCATTTCCGGCCAAGCCGATTGATTTGTGTGTGTCTTTGCGCACGCAGCGTAGGGTCGGGACCCGCCGCCGCGCGCGTCCGCGTTTCGACGCGAAGCCCATTCGTGCCATTGCGGTGACAGAGTTGGACTCATCGCTTAGCCTCACAGACGCCGGCGATGGCTCGCCCGTTGTGTTCCCCGGGCGCCAATGGCACGGGTACGACCACTATCTCCGGAGGAGGGGATTCGGCGTCAGCCGACCAGATAAGGGAGCTGTTGTTGATTGCCCAAATGGCCGCTTGCGTGCGGTTGTTAAGTCGGATCTTGCGAAGGATCGCTTTCACGTGAACCTTCACGGTCGCCTCAGCGATACTGATCTTGCGGGCGATGGCTTTGTTGGAGTCGCCCTCGATGACGCAGCGCAAGATGCATTTTTCACGCGGAGACAGCCGCGGGACGGCATCAATTCCGATTGGCGGCGAGCTATCTGCGCTTATGACTCGATTGATGGCTGTCGGCGGATGTTCGCGATGTTCATCTCCATCGCCGATGAAGGACAGCAGCTCTGGCGGCAGGATGGTTTCGCCCAGCATTACGAGCTCGATGGCCTTTATGAAGGCGCCGCAGCTCATGGCGTTCAAGAAATAGGCGTTGGCGCCCGCTCGATAAGCGGAGACCAAGTCACTCTGACAATAGTGATCTGCAAGCACCGCGACACGCCCCGAAGGATGCCGCTCTTTGAAGAGCTCGATTTGCGCTATGGCTCCCTCCGGATCCTCGCCGGCATCGACGATGAGCAAAAGCGGCTGGTCCTGTGCCAGTTGGATTTGCGCAAAGTCGCGCACGTGGGATGCTGAAGCTAAAATACGAAACTCGGCTGCAACGAGGGCAGGCGCGAGACCTTCTCGCAGCAGAGTGCGCGGCGTTACGAGGACCGTCCCGAAAGATTGCCGTCGCATGGTTGCCTCCCAACTGATACTGAAAACATAAAATAGTATCATAAACCTGTAATGAACATATACCTTTCGATGTACCTCAACGTGTCTCCGCCTTATGTCAATTGACGGCTTGGTGCTCGAATGTTTCTCTCCGGCATTGAAAGCGCCGATCCGCCGAAGAGTCCCACCTAGTGGGCTCGATCTGAAGACTGTCCCCTAGTGGAATCGACCTTGGCGCGTGGGACGGCGGCCAGGTCGCGATCGACCGCGGAATCGCGGGACGCCAGTCGGCCATGCGGCCATCGAGGCATCGTCAACATCAACACAACGCGATCCGACCTTGAAAGCGGGCCTGCGTCGCCAAACTCTTGGCGTGGCGGGTTTGCGCTTTTGTCGCCTCTGATTTGCGGTCGCGCGCCGACCTAGCAATTTATTTGACGGCGGCCGAGCATCGGCGAGCGGTGCCGATGGCCTGTCGCACTCTCGTCGAATCTCCCGGGGGTTGGTTGTTTTTGTGCGCGGGGATACCGGACGCGGAGGGATTGCAGCTTTGCGGAGTACCGCAAAGGCTCCGTACTCCAGCCATATTCGAACTACAAATTGATATGATAGGAGCTGATCATATAAACGGCGGCGAGGCGAGCCGCAGAGAACGGCTAAGACAGGAGATCAAGAATGGCATGGCGGACAGAACCAAGGTTTCATCTGGAAACGGGCTGACACCGCAGCATCGCGAGGAGTTGGAAAGGATTGTGGTGCGACTTCTGGAGATTTCTGCTCGGTGTTATGATCCGGGAATCCAATACGAGCTGATGAGATTGGCGGACGATTTGGTCAGGCTCATAAATCGATGACGGGCAACCGGCTGCGGCGAGACGACGTCGTGTGTTGGTCGAGCTGGTGTTCTGATGGTCGATAGCGAGCACCCAGGCCGGCACGTCTTGCTGCCTTGCTGCGGCGAGCCTGGAGATGTCTCCCAGGGTATTCCACCGGGGCCAGAGTGTGACGTCATCATCGAGGCTGCTTGGGACTAAGCTCGCGGCCTAGCGCAAGGTCCGCTCGTCAAACGCATGAAAGTGCGCCAATCAATGCCTTTGCAACGCGGTCGCACGTCCTCTCTCGCGTCTGCGGCGATCTCAAATACGCCTGACGATAGGTGTCCGATGCGCGCGCGCGTCGGCCCCCCATGACCCAGTGTTTTAATCCTTGCAGTCATCAAGCAACAAGTCGCTTGGCCCACAGAATTGACACAGTTGTGCGCTTGGATACATGGCCACAAGGTAGAAATATCCAACCACGATAAAATATCAGGCTGCGATAAAATGTCCGACCGCGATAAAGCGTAAATCGGAGTCCCGGACGTGAGCATGCGGTGCGTCAGTGTCGTCATCGCAGCTTGCGAGCAGGTCCTGGGCGATCTGACGGCCACCTTGAGTGCCGAAGACGATTTTAACGTGGTTGCGAGTTGCCGTGACGAAACCTCATGCGTCGAGGCGATTCGCGGTTTGTCCCCGGATCTGGCGCTAATCGACATCTCTCTTCGGGGCACGAGCGGGCTTCGGGACCTTGCAGCAATCAAGTCGGAGCGTCGTCGTACCGAAATGGTATTTATTTCGTCTGGTAGTTCCGGCGAAAAAAAGCCGATTGCGTTGCCGCAGCGTGACGTCATTTCTGCGAAATCCACGCAACATTCCCTGCTCGATTTTCTGCGGCAGATCGCCCCAGCTTCCGGAGAGTCGCCGCCTGTCCAATCTGCGAACGGTTTCAGAAGCGACCCACGAGATATTCTGGCGTGTTTGTCGAATCCGCTGACTGAGCGGGAACGGCAGATTATGCTTCTGGTATGCAAGGGGCAGTCGAACAAGGAGGTCGGACGTCGACTCGGCCTTTCCGAGGGGACCGTCAAGGTCCATCTGCATCATATTTATCAGAAACTTGCGGTTCGCAATCGAACCTCGCTGGCAGTGTCAGCGGCCGCACGGTTCGAAGAGGAATCTCATTGTGGGGACGGGCGAGCAAACGGAGAGCTGCCCCGCCCGTCCGCAGCGCTGGGGAAGGGGGCCCGGCCGTCCGACCCGTTGGTTTGAGAATCAGGGGCCGCAGGCAGGGTCCGATGATTCGGAATGCGGAGTTGTCCGACGAATAGCTTTTTGCGGCGGAGAACCTGGCCGGGTGGGTCATTCGGCCAGTACGTCTTTGGATGACGCAGAGCAAAAGATCGAGTTGGTTTCCCGTTTGTCTCCGCCGGATCGATTGTAGCATCGACCTGCGCCGCTGAACACGGGGGACGTCCCGTCGGCCGCGGCACATCGTCCGCAAGGTTCTGCAAGCGCCAAGCCGCGAGCAGACAGGTGAACACGCCGAGATCCGGTTCAGACCGGTGAAGCAGGACAACAAACCAAGCACACTGCTCGATCGTCGATGCGTGCGGTTCGGTATTCTCCGACAGCACTCGGGCAGGGGCGGACTTCTTCCTGCAGAGCGAGCTCAACGGCCAGGGCGATGTCAGCGCGTGCCCTAGCAAGCCGTCGGTCGGAACGAGAATCGCCAGTCAGATGCTGTCTTTTCGGCCGCCAGACGCTCGAACGGTTGGAGCGCTCCTGCCGCTTCAGCTGATCTTTTTATCAGCAACGAGAGGCGCTCTTTGTAGGTTACTACCATCTGGCGTGAGCGTACCACTTCATAGCGTCTGTCTGGTTGTGCCGTATGAAGTAGGGTCCCTTCAGCGATGTGTTGTCGCGCCATGGGCTGAGCAGTTATGGGTGGCATTGTAGGAAGTATGGGGAGTGCGTCGGTTGTCGGTCGGTTGGTTGAAGCGCTCACTTGCTTTTTTATCGACGGCCAGCCTGACCTGTTGATCGGCGCGCGCAAGGGCGCGCCATCGGCGGTCGGATATGGCGACGGCGAAATGAATTTGGGATTCGACGCCACTGCACTGGCGCCCTTCACCGAAACGATCAGCTATCTCGTCGATGGGGAGGAAGAGCCAATTGCTTGACCCCGGCATTTCGATATTGGCGGAGTTTTATTTGGCGAATGCGTAGCTCGTGATGAGGAGTGATCGCATGAGAATAGTGACCATGACGGCGACTTTCGGGGCCATGTTCCTCTCGTTTGCGCAACCCGCACAAGCTCGGAGTCATCATCAGAAGTGGCGCGCCGCGAATTATGTCGCGCATCGTAATGATGTCGCGCGTGGTAGTGCAAGTAGCCGGGCCTACGCCTACGCCTCGGGCTACGCAACAAGTGCAACGAGGCGCGCTTCCGTTTATCAGCACGGAGCGAGATATGGCTACGACGCGCGCCCGGCCGCCTGGTGTGGTTGGGAGATGAGGCGAACTCGTGTCCAGCGATCCCGGCGCCGAGTACAATCTCGCGCGCAATTGGGCGCACTGGGGCCACCCAGGGCCGGCGGGGGTCGGTGCGGTCGTCGTTTGGTCCCATCACGTCGGCAAGATTGTGGGGGAAGAGGGCGGGATGTGGGTAATCGAATCCGGCAATGACAACCACGCGACTCGCACTCGCCCGCGCTCAATAAACGGCGCAATCGCCGTTCGGTGGGGATAACCACATCCAGTTGAGGACAACAGGGTCGCTCAGGGACACCGGACGGCCCTCGGGATTGGGTGGTAACCCTGCGACGCTCGTCTACGATGCTGCGGACGAGCAGAGCACAATTGGCAAAGCGATCGAGCAATACAACATTTCGGCAAACCAGCGCGACCGGCCGATCGGACGGCGGCGGAAGCACCTCGGTCGATTTAAGCTTTTGCGCGGCATAGATGCGGGGCCCGGCGGGTGTGGACAACCGGCCGCCATGCGTTCGGTTCGGTCAATGAAGATACTCGTAGGTGAGATACAGACCGATGCTCACGATGAAAATATACGGAAGCGCGTTCGACATATTAGCGATTTTGCCAGCGTTTCCTGGCAGCTTTGCGTTCATCGGCGGTCGTGCTTTTGGCGCGAGACACGACGCCCTTGCCAGGATTTGATACTGTATCGAGCTTGGCGACTTGGGCGAGTTCGCGGGAACGGTTAAGTACAATCGCGCCTTGATGACTCCACGCCGCGAGCACTTTAAAACCGTCAGTTTCTAGAGTGGTCATCGGGGCCTCCTCAATGCAAACTGCATTGGCTACGGGGGGCTCCCCAGCGATGTTGATTATGATGCATTTCTGGCTCGGCGCATTGCGGCGAGAGGCCGCGGGACGCTTACAAACGCGGGACGCTTACAAAAGTGTATTCCGTTGCGGGCGGGACCATTGCGCGGATCCTCGAGACCGCCCCCGATCGAGACGTCGCCACGACCACGCAAGCGCATGCACTCCGGCCAAGTCTGCCGTCGAGCCCCGAAGTATTTGGTCATGCGCCGCTGCACCCGGTTCTCTCCGTCCTCCCAGATTGAGACACAGCACGTCTCCGTGCGCTGGCTTGTCCGGCTCGATGGGATTGACGAGCACACTATTACCGAGAGCGACCGACGACCCGACTTGCTGTTGCAACCAACTTTTGCCGAGTTCCGGCCGCGGGACCAGAGGCGTAACCCTTTCGGGAAAAGACCGGGTACTACCTGTTTCAGTGTGGCGCTTGCCGCGTAACCACGCTTGGCCACCTCCACCGTCTGCGCAGCCATCGCCATAGGCGGGATATCTTGCGTCAACGGCACGTCGTGGCTGGGCGCCGCCACGTCAGCCTCGACGCTTGGGCTCCGGCACCTCAGTGGCGTGCTCAGCCATGGGCTTCACGGTGGGCTCCATCTCCAGGAGGCTCGGCGGCTCGAACGGCGGCATCACATTCGCGGACCTTTCGGCGGGGGGCGACAGGCGGCGTCGCGGGCACACCAGGCTCGATGGGATTGGGGCAGGGACCTTGCCGCGCCCGGAATTCCTGGATCTCTTGACGAGCCTTTCTCTCATCGGTGGTGCGCTCGACCTGCTCGCCGGCGCCAATATGCTCGTCGCCGGGCGGCTTGTCGGCGTTGGTCTCGGCCGCGTCCGGCTGTGCCACATCGGCATCCCGCACTGGCGGCGGTTGCACGTCGTTGGAGCGAGGATGGACAACTCTCATACGTCCTGCGACCCGGCTCTTTTCGAGAGCAAGAGGAGATATGCTTCTAAGAAGAGCCCGCCGGCCGGCGGAGTGGATGGGTGCGCCTCGGATCGTCGCCGGCCCTGCCCGGTTTCGGAGGGAGCGGCATCGGCGGGTCATCTGGCTGCAGAAACCTGGTTCTGGATGCAGCAAAGCGATATTGGACCCGACCGAAATTCCGTCAGCTAAGTGATTGATTTCATTGGCGCGCCCACGGGGAATCGAACCCCGGTTTCCGCCGTGAAAGGGCGGCGTCCTAGACCGCTAGACGATGGGCGCTGCGAAGGCGCGGCGAGGTATAAAGGCGTTTGCGCAGTGCGGCAAGCAAGCTCGGTTTGCCGATTGCTTGGCCAAGGTCGGCGCGAAGCAGGTGGCGGGTTGCTCAAGCCAAGAGCATGGCGCGTCTGCTCACCAATGGCCGCTGTTGGGCATCGAGACCCAGGGTTCCCGGGGCGGCTGCGCGCCGCCCTTTTGCAACAGCTCGATCGAATGCCGGTCCGGGGAGCGCACGAAGGCCATCATGCCGTCGCGCGGCGGGCGATTGATCGTGACCCCGGCTTTCATCAGCCTTTCGCAGGTCGCGTAGATGTCGTCGACCTCGTATGCCAGATGACCGAAGTGGCGCGCCTCGCCATAGTCCTCGCTGTCCCAGTTGTAGGTCAGCTCGACCAACGGCGCATCGCGGCCGGCCGCACTGGTCCCGGCGACCCTTTCGGCGTCGCCCGGCGCCGCCAGGAAAACCAGCGTGTAGCGGCCCTTCTCGTCGACGCGGCGACGGACCTCCTTGAGGCCGAGTGCATTGCAATAGAAATCGAGCGCGTGATCGAGATTGCGCACGCGCAGCATCGTGTGCAGATATCGCATGGAGAGCCTCGTGGCAGTTGGCCGAGCAGGCGACGGGAACCAATCATAGATGATCGCGCCGGATACCGAAACCGCGGTCGCCGAGCTGCAGGCGCTGGTGCAGGCCGCCAGGGTGGTGCTGCCCTTCACCGGCGCCGGAATCTCCACGGAATGCGGGATACCCGACTTTCGTTCCCCCGGCGGACTGTGGACGCGCAATCGGCCGATCCCGTTCGACGAGTTCCTCGCCAGCAGCGAAATGCGCGCCGAGTCATGGCGGCGCCGGTTTGCCATGGAGCGGGAGTTCGCCGCCGCCAAGCCGGGCCGCGGACACCTTGCGCTCGCCAGCCTCTACCGCGCCGGCAAAGTGCCGGGCGTGGTGACGCAAAACATCGACAATCTCCACCAGAGCTCTGGAATTTCAGCGGAACACGTCATCGAGCTGCACGGCAATACGACCTACGCGACCTGCCTCTCCTGCGGCAAGCGATACGAATTGCCATGGGTCAAGCAACAATTCACGGCGGCCGGAGGCGAGGCGCCCGATTGCACGGATTGCGGTGGTGCGATCAAATCGGCCACCGTGTCTTTCGGGCAGGCCATGCCGGAAACGGCCATGCGACGTGCCGAGGAACTTACGCTTAGCTGCGAGCTTTTCTTGGCAGTGGGCTCTTCACTGGTGGTGTGGCCGGCGGCCGGGTTTCCCCTGCTAGCCAAACGAAATGGCGCTCGACTGGTCATTATCAATAGGGACGCGACCGAATTCGATGAAATTGCCGATCTCGTCATTCGAGACGACATCGGCACCGTCCTGTCCCCCTTCATCATGCACTGATTCGGGAAATTCGAAAAGATGTTCACAGGGACCCACTGTTTTAGCGTGGAGCTCAATTTTGGTCTTTCCAGGCGGCGGTCCGGTGCTATCTTTGAGTCGTGCAAGAGAAATTCGCAGCGTCCGGAAGAGACGCCTCAATCAAAATGGCAGCGTGCGGCGTCATGGCGTCGGACGGCATTGAAACAAAGTCGCCCAGCTCGAATGGGCTCGACCTGGACCGCCCGGGTGACCTCGCCGACGAAACGGCGAACGTCATCGAGCTGTCGGGCTCGATCAAATGGTTCGATGTTTCCAAGGGCTATGGATTCATCGTACCCGACAACGGCATGCCGGACATCCTGTTGCACGTCACCTGCCTGCGGCGGGATGGCTTCCAGGTTGCCTACGAAGGGGCGCGCGTGGTGTGCGAGGTCCTGCAGCGCCCGCGCGGGCTGCAGGCGTTCCGGGTCCTGTCCATGGACGACTCGACGGCGGTCCATCCGGCCCAGATGCCACCGCCGCGAACTCATGTTATCGTCACCCCGACGAGTGGACTCGAACGGGCACAGGTCAAATGGTTCAATCGGTTGCGTGGATTCGGATTCTTGACCCGGGGCGACGGCACCCCGGACATCTTCGTGCACATGGAGACGCTGCGGCGCTTCGGCATCACCGAGCTGCGGCCGGGCCAATTCGTGCTGGTGCGCTTTGGTCCCGGCCCGAAGGGGTTGATGGCGGCGGAGGTGCACCCCGAAGGCGTGTCGCTCGGCGCGGTTTCCCACTGAGCGCCGCGGTGCGGTTCTTCTTGGCCGGCATGAGCAGCATAGGCATAACCAGCATAAAGGCGTTGCGCCTTCCGCGGCTTGGCTGGGCGATGCCGGTGCTCGCCGCGGCGCTGATTGCCTTCGCCGACGATTGCGCCCGGACAGCCGAGCTGCAGACCTTGGAGATCGCCAGCAAGACCGGCGTCCACGCCTTCCAGGTCGAGATGGCGATTACTCCCGAGGAAAAGGAACGCGGCCTGATGTTCCGGCGCGAATTGCCGGACGGGCATGGCATGCTGTTCGATTTCCAATTCGACCAGAACGTCGCGTTCTGGATGAAGAACACCTACATCCCCCTCGACATGCTCTTCATCCGCGGCGACGGGCGGATCCTGCGCATTGCGGAGAATACCGAGCCATTGTCCGAGCGGAATATCCCGTCGGGCGGGCCGGTGCGCGCGGTGCTGGAGGTGATCGGCGGCACCGCCAAGAAGCTCGGCATTGCGGCGGGTGACCAAGTCGCCGGCTCGATCTTCAAGCCGCATTGAATCAATCCAGCCTTGGCAGGAGCCGCTTGAGCGCGCACGGGTGCGGCCGGCTTGCTGGCCCGCAGCCAAGCGTGTATCGAGAGGCTCCGGCGTCGGCCGGCACCCTCGCGGGGTATAGCGCAGCCTGGTAGCGCGGGAGTTTTGGGTACTCCAGGTCGCAGGTTCAAATCCTGCTGCCCCGACCAGCTAACCATTTGATCTCTCGCCGTTTCCTGCAAAGTGATTCTGACGGCGGTCCGAAAGAACAGGAAGTAAAGGTGGCGCATTCAACATGATCGCAAGAATTTATAAGCCGGCCAAGACGGCCATGCAGTCAGGCACCGCCAAGACCAAGGAATGGGTGCTCGACTTCGAGCCGGAGCAGCCGCGCGAGATCGAGCCCTTGATGGGGTGGACGAGCTCCGGCGACATGGGCCAGCAGATCCGGCTGCGTTTCGACACTGCCGAGGAGGCCGTCGCCTATTGCGAGCGCCACGGCATTGCCTATCAGGTGTTTGGGCCCAAGCGCACCGCCCGCACCGTGATGTCCTACTCGGACAATTTCGCCTTCAAGCGCCGCGACGCCTGGACTCATTGAGGTTCGGGCGCGCTTTCCGCTTTTCCCGAAAAGGCTCCGGTCAGGGCAGCATCGCATAAATGTCGCCGGAATTGGCGCTGTCGGGCAAGCTCTCCAGCCAAGCCGCAATTTCCTGGCCGCCGTGCCAATCGGGACGGACGAACGTTTGGCTCTCGCCCAGGGCGGCGTTGAAGCGCGCATAGCCGAGCTCGGAGCAGCGCGCGATGCAGGCGCGCGCCACATCGCGTGCGATGGTGGTGAATTCGAATGAAAGCGCCGGCGGTGCCCGCGTGAGCCCGGCCAGCGCCTCCGCCTCGAACCCCTCGACGTCGATCTTGATGAAGACCGGCATGCCGTGGCGCGCGATCAAGGCATCGAGGGTGGTGAGAGGAACCCGGATCGTCCTGGTCCAGGCCTGTCCCTCCCAGCCGGGCGCGCCATCTGCGGCCTGCACGAAAGCCGGCGATGCGGTGGAGACGGTCGGATTGGCCAGGTTGAGCTTGAGGTTGGCGGTCCCGGCGGCGCGACCGACCGCCTGCGGCTC
Source organism: uncultured Alphaproteobacteria bacterium (assembly GCA_963725185.1). Lineage (GTDB taxonomy): Bacteria > Pseudomonadota > Alphaproteobacteria > Rhizobiales > Xanthobacteraceae > VAZQ01. Next base: position 413,085 of record CAVRXO010000003.1, on the reverse strand, counting down.
GATCGCGACCGCGCGGTCGCGACCGTACAGACACCGCAACACCTTGACGACCGCGGGCTGCGGCTCGACCGCGACCACGCGGGCACCGAGCTGGCGAAAGGCCGCGATGCGGTCGCCCACATGAGCGCCGACATCGAATACGAGGTCGCCGGATTTGATGAATGCGCCGTAGAGCTGAACCATCGCGGCGCTGCGCTTGCGATCCAGATAATAGATGCGGAGCGAACGCAGCACGCCCCCCGCCATGTCGAGGCGCTCCCGCACGGAGAAGCTGCGGGCCGCGGCCGCAATGCTGATCTCGATCGCGGGAAGCGCCAGGGCGGCGAGCTCGGCCGGCGGCGCCGTCTCCTCGGGCAGCCGGCAGAAGCCGATGCGCACCAAGGCGCGTCCGAGTCCGGGCGCTGCGGTCAGGACCGCGAACGGGATCGCCACCACCAGGCCGCCGGCGATGAACAGGGCGTAGGGGATGGCGGCCGGCACCGTCCCCCCGAGCACGATCATCGTGCCCAATCCGAGCAATGTCTGCGGCCAGAGCTGCCGCGCGGCGAGCTCGAGCGGCACCTCGTGATCGTCGCGGGCTTGCGCGGTCCAGCCGACTGAGCGGCCGAGCAGCAGGCGCGCCAGAAATAAAGTGTGGCCGAACCACATGATCGGCAGCAGCAGCAGCACGAAGATGGTCTGCGCGACCGCGCTCAAGGTGAAACGTATTCCGCCGCCGAACGCGCGCCGCAGCCGCGGACGTGCGAGCACATCGATCGCGGTCGCGATATTGGGCGCGAACCACATGACCAGCACGGTCACGAACAGGGCCATTCCGGCCTCGGGGCGGATGAAAGCCTCCGATGATCCCGCCAGCGCCACCGCGCCGGTGCCCAGCACCAGCAGGCCCATCCAGGCCGGCGAGCCAAGGAACATCAGAATCGCAAAGCTGAGCTGATAACGGCTGACCGGCTTTAGTCCGCGCATCACCAGGAAGTGCCAGTACTGCATATTGCCCTGGCACCAGCGCAGATCGCGGCGGATGAACTCGATCAGGGTCGGCGGGTTCTGCTCGAAGCTGCCGCCTTCCTCCGCCAGGACGCGCACCTCGTAGCCGGCGCGGCGCATCAGCACGGCCTCGACCTGGTCGTGGCTGAGCACATGCCCGCTCACCAGCGCGCTCTGCGACAGGATCGGTAGGTCGCAATGCGCCATGAAGGGCGCCAGGCGGACGATCGCGTTATGCCCCCAATAGGGCCCGCAATCGCCCTGCCACCAGGCGCTGCCGATGGTGTAGGAGCGCATGCTGAGCCGCATCCCGAACTGGAACAGGCGGGCGAACGCGCTGGTCGAGGGCATGCCGATAACCAGGCTTTGCAGGATGCCGAGCCGCGGCGCGACCTGCATGATGCGCACCAGCCGCAGCACCGCGTTCGCGGTCATGACGCTGTCGGCGTCGAGCACGAGCGCGAAATCATGCTCAATGCCCCAGCGGTCGCAGAAATCGCGGATGTTGCCGGCCTTGAAGCCGGCATTGAGCGCGCGGCGCCGGTAGGTGACCGCCATGCGGTCGCGCCACGCGCCCGTGAGCGCCGCAAAGCTCTCCTCCTCGGCGGCGGCGATGGCGGGATCGCCAGTGTCGCTCAGGACATAGAGATGAAAGCGCCCGCCGACGCCGGCCGCGGCGAGGCCCTCCATCATCGGCACGAGGCCGCGGATGACCCGCGCCGGCGGCTCGTTGCGGATGCAGACCAGGATCGCGGTGGAGGCGGTGATCGGCTCATCGCCGCGCACGCGGCCGGCGACCGGGGTAACGGCCACGACCGGATCGCGCGCAAAGCGCATGATCAGGAGACCGATGGTCGCGTTCCAGAAGCTGATCACCGTCCACGGCAGCGTGATCGCGAACAGCGCCGCCAGCGCATAATCGAGCGGGCCGAACCGGCCGCCCACCGAAAGGGCGACGACGCACAACCAGACCAGCCCCACGATCGACAGGCCGACCAGGGTGAAGAACAGCGCCTGCCGGGCGCCGAGCGGCGCCGGCGGCGCCTCTGTGGCCGCTTGGTCGCGGGTTGAGCGTTCGAGCATGGAAGGTTTGGCGTGTGTTCCCCTGCGCTTACCGGTATAGCGGGGCCCGCCTGACCAAGTCCATTGCGGGGTTGCGGGTGAGCGATCGACCGATCCAAGCGCTCTGGTATGCGGGTGCCGGCCGTGCCGAGCTGCGACCTGAGAGCGTAGCGGCGCCGGGTCCCGCCGAGGTGCGGGTGCGCGCCCTGTTCGGGGCGATCAGCCGCGGCACCGAGCGGCTGGTATTCGAGGGCCGGGTGCCGCCGAGCCAATATCAGCGCATGCGCGCCCCCCATATGGCGGGCGATTTTCCGTTCCCCGCGAAATACGGCTACGCCACTGTGGGGCGGGTGGAAGAGGGGCCCCCCGAGCTGCAGGGCCACATCGTGTTTGCCCTGCATCCGCACCAGAGCGTCTTTGCGGTGGCGGCCGATGCCGTGACGCCGGTACCCGAAGGGGTTCCGCCCGCGCGGGCGGTGCTGGCCGCCAATATGGAGACCGCGCTCAATGGGATTTGGGACGGTGCGCCCGGTCCGGCCGATCGCATCGCGGTGGTGGGTGGCGGAGTGCTGGGCCTCTTGGTCGCGCGGCTATGCGCGCGGATTCCCGGCACGCAGGTGACGGTGGTCGACATCACGGCATCACGGGACGCGCTTGCCCAAGCGTTGGGCGCGGATTTTGCCGCCCCGGCTGCGGCGCCCGAAGGATGCGATCTGGTCTTTCATGCGAGCGGAACGGGTGCCGGATTGGCAACCGCGCTGCGGATCGCCGGCGAGGAGGCAACGATCGTGGAGCTGAGCTGGTATGGGGCTGGCGATGTGGCGGCACCGCTTGGCGAGGCCTTCCACAGCCGCCGCCTGCGGCTTGTCTCGAGCCAAGTCGGCCAGGTCGCGCCCTCGCACCGGCCGCGCTGGAGCAGGGGCTGGCGCCTTGCCGCGGCGCTCGACCTCCTGGCCGATCCCGCGCTTGACGGCCTGCTCGCACCAGCGGTGCCGTTCGAGAGCCTGCCGGAACGATTGGCCGAGATTCTCGGGATCGCAAACGGACGCGCGCTGCCCGCTGATCCGCTATCCTGGCGCGGAAGATTCCAATTGATTGAGAGGTCCAGGTGTTCGCCGTCGAAGTCTCCGACCAGATCATGATCGCCCATTCGTTCCAAGGCGCGGTGTTTGGTCCCGCCCAGCAGCTGCATGGCGCAACCTTCGTGGTGCGCGCCGCCTTCCTGGCCGAGCGTTTGGATCCGCATGGCATCGTCATCGATATCGGCTGCGCCCACGACGCGCTCAAGTCCGCGCTCGGCCCGCTCAACTACCGCAACCTCGACGACCTGCCGCAATTCAAGGGCATCAACACCACGACCGAATTCGTGACCAAATACGTGTTCGATCAGCTCGCGCAGGTGGCGCGGGCCGGCAAGCTCGGGCGCGAGGGACGCGAGATCACGGCGATCCGGGTCACCGTCCTGGAATCCCCTTCGGCCAGCGCCTGGTACGAGGCGCCGTTGTGGTGAAAGAGGCTGCCTTCGTGGTGCCGGGCGATCTCACGACACCCACCGGCGGCTACGCCTATGACCGGCACATGATCGCGGAGCTGCGCGCGCTGGGCTGGCTGATGCAGGTGCTCGACATCGGCGCAGGTTTTCCCCGACCCATGCCGGCCGAGCGTCTGGCGGCCCAGCGGCACCTTGCCGAGCTCCCCATCGAGCGGCCGATCGTGATCGATGGGCTCGCCTTTGGAGTGCTCGCCGAGGAAGCGCGGGCGCTTGCGCCTCCTCGCCGGCTGGTCGCGCTGGTGCATCATCCGCTCGCGCTCGAGACCGGGCTGAGTGGCGCCGAGGCCGTCGCGCTGCGCTCGAGCGAGCGCGCGGCCCTGGCCTGCGCCCGGCATGTCATCACAACCAGTGCTTCAACCGCGCAACTGCTCGTCGCCGACTATGCGGTGCCGTCGCAACGGCTCAGCATCGTGCGGCCCGGCACCGATCGGGTGGCGATGCAGGCACGTGCCGGCGGCCCGGTCGTCGAGCTGCTTGCGGTCGGCAGCGTGGTGCCGCGCAAGGGTTACGACATCCTGGTGGCGGCGCTCGCCCGGATGCCCGATCTTGCCTGGCGTCTCATCATTGCCGGCGGCCGCGACCGCAGCGCCGAGACGGGGCAGCAGCTCGACGCCGAGATTGCGCGGCTTGGCTTGGCCGGGCGCATCACATTTGCGGGCGCGGTCGCGCCGCAGCGGCTCATGCAGCTCTATGCCGCGAGCGATCTGTTCGTGCTGCCCTCGCGCTTCGAAGGTTACGGAATGGCCTATGCGGAGGCCATCGCCCATGGGGTGCCGGTGGTGGGCACGCGGGCAGGGGCCGTCCCCGACACCGTGCCGGCCGGCGCCGGCATGCTGGTGCCGCCCGATGATGTCGACGCGCTCGCCGCCGTCCTGCGCCGGTTGATCGAAAGCCCGGGCGAACGCGAACGCCTTGCCGCCGGCGCCCGCGCGGCCGCCGCGGCGTTTCCGTCGTGGCAGGAATCGGCAAGCCTGTTTGCGCGGGTGCTGGAGCAGGTTGCGGAGCAGAGCACGGAACAGGTTGCGGGACAGGTTGCAGGGCAGGCGAAATGAGCGGCTTTTCCGCCGAGTGGCTGGCGCTGCGCGAGCCCCACGACCTGCGCGCGCGCAACGCCACGGTGCTCGACGCGGTCGCCGCCGCTTTCCGCGATCAACCAACAATCGCCGTCGCTGATCTCGCCTGCGGGGCCGGTGCGAGCCTGCGGGCGATCGGGCCGCGCCTGCCGCCCCGGCAGAGCTGGCGGCTGGTCGACAACGATCTCGGCCTGCTGGCGCGCACGGTCGAGCTGGCGCAGCCGCCGCGGCTGAGCGTGCAGGCGCGCCCGGTCGATCTCGCGCGCGATCTCGAGCTTGCGCTTGATGGGCCGCTGGATCTCGTCACCTGCTCGGCGCTGCTCGACCTGGTCTCGGCGCCGTGGCTGGAACGTCTGGTGGTCGAGGCTGCGGCGCGCCGGCTGCCGGTCTATGCGGCGCTCAGCTATGACGGCCGGGCCACGCTCGAGCCCGGCGATGGGTTCGATGCCGAAATGGTGGCGGCAGTGAACCGGCATCAGCGCGGAGACAAAGGCTTCGGTCCGGCGCTGGGGCCGCAGGCGGCGGCGGTTGCGGCGGCTCGGTTCGAGGCGGTCGGCTACGCCGTGGTGCAGGGCCGATCCGATTGGATGTTCGGACCGCACGACGGCGCCATTCAGGAGCAGGTCCTGGCCGGCTGGGCCACCGCAGCGCGCGAGCTGGGCGACGTGCCGCTCGATCGGATCGCTGCTTGGTTTACGCGCCGGCGCGAGCTCGTTGCCGATGGCCGCGCCCGCTTGCAAGTGGGTCACATCGACTTGTTCGCAACCCCGCCGCCACCCTGATCCTCCGCTGCCGGGAACAGGATAGGAACTCGCTGACCGCCCAGGTCGCAGTCGACCAGCAGCTCTTCGCCCAGCACATGGGCGCGGATCGGGGCCCGCAGCGCATGCTCCACGCGCGCGATCGGGGGCAGCGTCACGCTCGATGGTCCGGCCCCGATGATGATCGGCGCGATCACGACATGGAGGCGGTCGAGGCAGCGCGCCTCCAGAAAGCGGGAGACGGTGTTGGCGCCGCCTTCGATCAGGATGCGGCGAAAGCCGCGCTCGGCGAGCGCGGCCAGAATGGCCGCCGGCGCGATATGGCCGTTCGATTCCGGCAAGCCCGCGACCTCGACCCCGGGCGGAAGCCTGGCGGAGACACCCGCGCGGGTGAACACCAGCCGACGAATGCCGTCGGCCGCGAGCACCCGTGCGGTTGCGGGCAGACGGCCGCTCGGATCGATGATCACCCGGGCCGGGCTCGGTCCGGACACGCGGCGAACGGTCAATTGCGGATCGTCCATGGCCGCAGTGCCCACTCCGACCAGCACCGCGTCCACCAGGGCGCGCAGCCGATGCAGATGGGCGAGGCCGGCCGCTCCATTGATATAGTGGGAATCCCCGCTCGCCGTGGCGATCCGGGCATCGATCGACTGGCCGAACTGTCCGACCACGACGAGGCCGTCCACCAGGCCCCGCCGCAACGGGCCGAACAGGTCGTGCCAAGGCGGCGGCAACACGCCGTCGGATTCGCGGAACAGGCGGGGAACATCGGTCCAGCTCTCGCCACTCGCGAGACAAGCCTGTGGGCAGGTCACGTAGCCGGGTTCCTCGACCATGCTCATGCCTGCCGCCATCGTGGCGCCCGGGATGGTCCTGGTCGTTCTTTCGGAGCAGTCGTCATCGTGCCATGATAGAGGTTGATCCAGGGCCGGGAAACGGCGCCGGAAGCTTGGGTTAAGAGAAAGTCCAATAGCAGTCCGATAGGTTGCAGTTCCTTTGCTCGATAGTTTCATCCATTGGGAGACGATTGTTCCGTGGTGAGTAGCCAAGCAAACTGGCGCATGGCCCTGATGGGGTTGCCAGAGCATGTCGCGGTCGAGCGCGCTCTGTCCGAATTCCGCTGCGGGCGGCCGGTGATCATGACCGGCGTGGACGAGCAAACCATTGCGCTGCCGGTCGATGGCATGAGCGATGATCAGCTCGCCGCGTTTCGCCAATTATGCGCTCCGCTCCCGCTGCGGCTGGTGGTCACCGGGCGGCGGGCGCGCTCGCTCGGTCTTGCCGCCGCGGGGCCCGTCGCGCTCGAGCTGAACGAGGCCGATCGGGCGGCGGAGATCCTCTCGCTGGCGGTCGATGTGCAGGTGGAACGCAGGCTCGATGCGAGCCCCCCCGGCGGCACCGCGGGTGCCGCGATCGAGCTTGCCAAGCTCGCGCAACGGCTTCCCGCTCTCCTGGTGGCCCCGGCCGGAACCGCTGCGGCGGCGGGCTGCGACCCGCCGCTGATCGCTATCGGTGCCGAAACGGTGGCCTCGTTTCGCGAAGCGGCGCTCGGCACGCTCACGGTCGCCTCCGAGGCGCAGGTGCCGCTCAATGGCGGGCTGGCGACGCGATTCGTGGTGTTTCGCGACGTGATCGGCGGCACCGCGACTGCGGTCATTGTCGGGGCGCCTGATTTTTCGCAGCCGGTTCCGGTCCGCATGCACTCCGCCTGCCTCACCGGCGACGTCTTCGGCTCGCGGCGTTGCGATTGCGGCGATCAGCTGAGACTGGCGCTGGCGCGGCTCGAGGAGGAAGGCGGCGGGATCATTCTCTATCTGCGGCAGGAAGGCCGCGGGCTCGGGCTCGCCAACAAGATGCGCGCCTATCAGCTGCAGGACGAAGGGCTCGACACCCTCGATGCCAATGCCACGCTCGGCTTCGATGACGACGAGCGCGACTATGGGATCGCGGTGCGCATGCTGGAATTGCTCGGCTGCAAGCGGGTGCTGCTGCTGACCAACAATCCGGCGAAGCTCGACGGCCTGGCACAGGCCGGCATCGAGGTCTCCGGCCGGATTCCGCTGCAGGGCGCGATCAATGCCGACAATCGTCGTTATCTCACCGCCAAGGCGACCCGGGCGGGTCACAAGCTCGATCACCTGATGACGGTCCTGGCCGAGGACGAGCAGGCGGATGATGATCAAACGTCGTGACCTGCGCGCATAGGATGTCGTCCGTTGGGGCATTCGCCAATTCGCCGCTCGATCGGTGCGCTGACGTTTCCGGAGGTTTCCCGGAGGCTGAAGGACACCTCGATTCTCTGCCTGCCGGTCGGCGCCATCGAGCAGCATGGAGCGCACCTGCCGCTCAACACCGACGTGGTCGTGGCCGAGGAACTCACGCGGGCCCTGATCACGCGCTTCGGAGATCGGTTCGACCTCTGGCAGCTGCCGACCGTGTCCATCAGCCTCTCGCGCGAGCATGACTGGGCGCCCGGCACGCTCAGCCTGTCGGTGCAGACCTTCGCGGCCTTGCTCAAGGAGATCGCCCGCGAGATCGTCCGCGCCCTGCCGGCGCGCAATCTGGCCATCGTGAACGGTCACGGCGGCAATCGCGGCATTCTCGAAAATCTGCTGCAGGAGTTGCGCGGCGATCTCGCGCTCAATGCCTGCGTCCTTCATCCGTTCAACCTCGCCCAGGGGGCTGCCGGTGCGACGGTCGGCGATGTGCATGGCGGCGCCGACGAGACCTCGGTCATGCTGGCGCTGGCGCCCGACCTGGTGCGCAGCGAGATGATCGCAAGCCCGCAACCTTCGCCGGCACCTGACAGCGTCGCCGCTCTGATCCTTGATCGCGGGGTGACCTGGCCCTGGCGCACCGACGATCCGCGGCTCGCGCAGGCCGGGATCATCGGCGATCCGGCGGGGGCTTCGCCCGAGCGCGGCCGGGCGATGGTGGAAGGCATGATGGAGGCGGCCGGCCTGGTGTTTGCGCGCCTGCTGGAAAATCAATCCATGGTCGGGAAGGTGCGCTAGCGGCCCCGGTGGAACTCAAGCCCGCTCGCGCCCGTTTCCATGCGAGATGCGATTGAGCGGAAGGTCGCCGACCTCGAACAGGGAGACGCACGATGAAGCCCTCACAGATGCGCGAGCAGGATCGTGTCACCGAAGACGACATCGCGAAGAAAGAGCTCGGCGAGCAGGGGATTCCGGGCAAGCCGCCCAAGCCGCCGATCGCCGATGCGGATACGCTCGGCATCCCCAAGGCCGACGACCCGGGACATACCGCCTAGGTTTGCTGGGCAATATCTCGCCGCGCCACCAGCGCGGGGACGAGGCCGGCCAGGGCCGCAACGACGCCCCAATGGGCATAGCGGAAATCGGTCGCGACCCCGATCAGGCCAAAGCTCATGACATAGAGGATGCCCGCAGCCGCGATGCTGACGGCGAAGGCGCCGCTCGGCGTGTGGCGGGCGGGCCACGCCCAGGCGACGATCGCGGCGGCAAGGAGCAGCCAAAGCCCGGTGCGGTAAAGGATGGTCGATTTGAGCGCATCGTGCAGCCGCAGCAGCGCCAGGAAATAGGGATTGTGCGCGAGCGGCGTCTGGTCGGCGAGAGAGAGATTGAAGAGCTGGAGCGTGAGATTGGGGAGCGCGAGAAACGTCCACAAGACGGTGAGGCGGTGGCGAAGGTAGGCGAGCGGATGGGCGGTGACGGCGCGCAGCCAAGCGTCGACCAGCCGCTGCGTGCCGAAGATGACGTCATCGGGACGCTCGAGCCGAACCATCACGAACTTGCAGGGATCCAGCGTCCAATAGCTGTCCCAGTGCTGGGGCTCGTAGCATCGGCTGGTCAGCAGCGCCGTCTCGTCCGCGCTCCAGCTCACTGGAAACTGGTTCTCCTTGGCAAAGTAGGTGATGCCGCCGAGATCGAAGACGAGAAGCGAGTGCAGCGGGTTCTCGTGTTTCACCTGCAGGATATCATAATAGACAACGTGAATGAGCCCGTAGCCCGCAAAGAGCGCCGGAATGAATAGCAGCGCGGCCCGCTTCCATTCGAACCGCGCCGGCCAGATCGCATAGCCGATCAGCAGCGGCGCTGCCGCGATGGCATTGGGCCGCAGCAGGATTCCGAACCCGATGAGCGCAAGCGCGAGAAGCTGCACTGCGCGGCGCAGCGGCCCGGTGCGGCCGGCAACCGCATACACGATCGCGGCGGCGAAGAGCCAAGTGGCCGAGAACAGGATGTCGCGCCAGATCATCGACAGCAGGATGAAGGCCGGCGGCGTGAGCCCCAGCAGCGGCACCGCCAGCGCAAGCGCGGCGGAGCGGCGCGCCACGTTCAGTGCGATGATGCCGAAACCGAGCCAGTACAAGGTGATGGTCAGGAGGAACATGCTGCCCGATCCGGGCGCGATCGGATCGATCAGCCACCAGAGCATGGTCATGACCGGCGATTGCCAGTCGCCGAGCTGCCAATTCTGGACATAGCCATGGACGTAGGCGGCATCGTTGGTCAGGTAGCCCGGATAGAGGAACATGACCGTGAGGCCGAAGCCGGCCAGCGTGAGCGCGCAGACCAGCAGCATCGTGCCGGAGGCGGGCGCGGCCGCGGATCGCGGTTGGGCTTGCGGTTGCGAGATGGTCACGGGGCTGCGTGAGCGACTGCCAGGGAGCGGGGCCGCGAGTTAACCCTCCGGTGACCGCAAAGACAACCAGGACGCCGCGAGAGATGGAGGGCGTGGAACTTGTCCCGGCCTTTGAGCCGGGCCCGTCCGAAACTCTGAGCTTGTAACGGTGCCGGCTCAAGGCCGGGACAAGTAACCACGCCTCGGGCCGCGAAATCGGGCCTTGCGCCGCCGGGCCTGGAACCTTTTGCCGCGTGCGGCGTAATGGTCAAATGCCCTCCCGCATCGAGGATTACGCCCTGATCGGCGACTGCAAGGCGGCCGCCCTGGTCGCGCGCGACGGCTCGATCGACTGGCTGTGCTGGCCCCGCTTCGATTCGGATGCCTGCTTTGCCGCGTTGCTTGGCACCAGCGAGCACGGGCGCTGGCTGATCGCGCCCCATGACGGCGAAGCCCGCGTCACCCGCCGGTACCGGCCAAACACCATGATCCTGGAGACCCATTTCGAAAGCCGCGAGGGTGCCGTCACGCTGGTCGACTTCATGCCCGTGGGCCGTGCCAACTGCAGCATCGTTCGGCTGGTGATCGGGGAGCATGGCCGCGTCGCCATGCATACCGAGCTGATCCTGCGCTTCGGCTATGGGGCGGTCGTTCCCTGGGTGGAGAAGCTCGAGGACGAGACGCTGCGCGCCATCGCGGGGCCCGACATGGCGGTGCTGCGGACACCCGTCGACATGGTCGCGCGCGACCTTACCCATGTGGGCGAGTTCACGGTTTCGGCCGGAGAGCGGGTTCCGTTCGTGATGACCTGGGGCCCATCGCATTTGCCGCCGCCGGCTGCGCTCGACCCCGCCAAGGAGCTGGCCGCGACCGAAGCGTTCTGGCGCGACTGGGCGTCGAAGTGCCGGCCCGCGGGCCGCTGGTCGGATACCGTCGTGCGTTCGGTGATGACCCTCAAGGCGCTCACCTATGAGCCCACCGGCGGCATCGTGGCCGCGCCGACCACCTCGCTGCCCGAGCAGCTCGGCGGCTCCCGCAACTGGGACTACCGGTTCTGCTGGCTGCGCGACGCGACCTTCACGCTGCTCGCGTCGATGAACGCCGGCTATTACGACGAGGCGCAAGCCTGGCGCGATTGGCTGGTGCGGGCGGTTGCCGGCAGCCCGCAGCAGGCGCAGATCCTCTACGGCATCGCCGGCGAGCGCCGCACCACCGAATGGGAGGTGCCGTGGCTGCCCGGCTACGAGGGATCGGCGCCGGTGCGCATCGGCAACAGGGCGCACGAGCAGCTCCAGCTCGATGTCTACGGCGAGGTGATGGACGCATTCTATCAGGCGCGCCGCGGCGGTCTTGGGCGCAGCGACGCCGCCGCGGCGGTGCAGCTCGCCTTCCTCCACCATCTGGAGAAGGTCTGGCGCGAGCCGGACGAGAGCATCTGGGAGGTGCGCGGCGGGCCGCGGCAGTTCACCTATTCGAAGATCATGGCCTGGGTGGCATTCGATCGCGCGGTCAAGAGCCACGAGACCTTCGGACGCAGCGACCATCCGCATGCGCAACATTGGCGGGCGGTGCGCGCCGAGATCCACGACGATGTTTGTCGCAATGCGTTCGATCCGGAGCTGGGCAGCTTCGTTCAGTCCTATGGTAGCCGGGAGCTCGACGCGAGCCTCTTGCAGATTCCGTTCGTCGACTTCCTGCCGGCGGACGATCCGCGGGTGGTCGGCACCGTCAAGGCGATCGAGCGGGAGCTCCTGGTCGACGGCTTCGTGTTGCGCTACCGCAGCGAAACCTCGCCGGACGGATTGCCGCCGGGGGAGGGGGCGTTCCTGGCGTGCAGCTTCTGGCTGGTCAATGCCTACATTTGGCAGAACCGCTGGCAGGAAGCACGCGAGCTGTTCGAGCGGCTGGTCGCGCTGAGCAACGATGTGGGCCTCCTCAGCGAGGAATACGACCCGCGCAGCGGCCGGCTGGTCGGCAACTTTCCGCAGGCCTTCACCCACGTTGCGCTCATCAACAGCGCGTACCACCTCCTGCGCACCGAACCCCTGGGAGAGCAGCACGGCGAGCCGAAGGAAACGGCGGCTTCAGCGTGAGAGCGCGATTTGCCTCGGAAGAAATTTGGACTTTTTGATTTTATTGAGGAAAACCGGGTTCGTTCTGGCCAAAATGGAGGTATCATAGTACGCCACTTTGCGGAAGCAGCCGAGTGGTGCGGCCCAGTGCCGTTACGGGTGGCCGGAGCTTGGCTCCGCCTGGTGATGTCGGGGCGCGAGTGCGTTTTGTTGATGGGTTGGATCCGATTGCCCGCAAACTCGGTGGCTGAGTTTATTTGATCGGCTGATGGTGGGTTACGGCGCTATCGCCGCAAGTGCGGGTGGCGAGGCTGAGAGCGCGCCTAACCCACCCTACGAAGTACGCAACCGCGGCGACGTTCAATGGCTGTTGCGCGGGATGCTCTTCTGGGCGACGCGCTGGTACTTCACGGCGGGTTTGAGGACCATGCCGTCGGCGAGCTGGTCGACGAGGCCGCGCTGGATCTCCTGCCAGGGCGTCTGGCTCTCCGGGTAGGGATAGCCGCCCTGTTTCTCCAGGGCTTCGCGGCGCGCGGCGAGCTCGGCCTCGGCGACCAGCATGTTGGCGGTGCCGCGGTTGAGGTCGATGCGCACGCGGTCGCCGGTCTTGAGCAGCGCAAGCCCGCCGCCGACCGCCGCCTCCGGCGAGGCATTGACGATCGAGGGCGAGCCCGAGGTGCCGGACTGGCGGCCGTCCCCGATGCAGGGCAGCGAATTGATCCCTTGCTTGAGCAGCGCCGCCGGCGGCTGCATATTCACCACCTCGGCCGAGCCCGGATAGCCGATCGGCCCCACGCCGCGGATGAACAGCAGGGTCGAGGTGTCGATCGCCGAGCGCGGGATCGTCGATGCGGCGGTGATAGTCCTCCGGCCCGTCGAACACGACGGCGCGGCCTTCCAAGGCGTCAGGATCCTGCGGATTGGACAGATAGCGGGCGCGGAAGTCATCGGAAATCACGCTGATCTTCATGATGGCGGAATCGAACAGATTGCCCTTGAGCACCTTGAACCCCGCGTGCGCCTTGAGCGGGCGGTCGTAGGGCCGGATCACATCGGGATTCGCGGCCTTGGCGTCGCGGGCGTTCTCGCCCACGGTCTTGCCGTTGATGGTGAGCGCCTCGGCATGGATGCGCTTGGCCGCGATCAATTCATGCGTCACGGCCGGCAGCCCGCCGGCGCGGTAATATTCCTCGCCGAGATATTTTCCGGCCGGCTGCATGTTGACCAAGAGCGGCACGTCGTAGCCGATGGTCTCCCAATCCTCGATCGTAAGCTCGACACCGCAGTGGCGCGCGATCGCATTGATGTGGATCGGCGCGTTGGTCGAGCCGCCGATCGCCGAGCAGGCCACGATGGCGTTCTCGAACGCGGCGCGGGTGAGGATATCGGTCGGCTTGAGGTCCGCGAGCACGATCTCGACCGCGCGGCGGCCGGTCTCGTAGGCGATCTGGCCGCGCTCGCGATAGGGCGCCGGGATGGCGGCGCAGCCCGGCAGCGACAGGCCCAGCGCCTCAGCCAGCGCATTCATGGTCGAGGCGGTGCCCATGGTGTTGCAATGGCCGATCGAGGGCGCCGATGCCGCCACGGCATCGATGTATTCCTCGTAATCGATCTCTCCCGCGGCGAGCTTCTTGCTCATCGCCCATTTGATGGTTCCCGAGCCGGCGCGCTCGCCCTTCCACCAGCCGTCGAGCATCGGCCCGCCGGAGAGCACGATCGCCGGAATGTTGACGGTGGCGGCCGCCATGATGGCGGCCGGCGTGGTCTTGTCGCAGCCGGTGGTGAGCACCACGCCGTCGATCGGATAGCCGAACAGCACCTCGACCAGGCCGAGATAGGAGAGATTGCGGTCGAGCGCCGCGGTCGGCCGCTTGCCGGTCTCCTGGATCGGGTGGGTGGGGAACTCGAGCGCGATGCCGCCGCCGTCGCGGATGCCCTCGCGCACGCGCTTCGCCAGTTCCAGATGATGGCGGTTGCAGGGCGACAGGTCGGAGCCCGATTGGGCGATGCCGATGATCGGCCGGCCCGACATGAGCTCGTGCCGGGTGAGGCCGTAATTGAGATAGCGCTCGAAATAGAGCGCCGTCATGCCGGGATCTTCCGGATTGTCGAACCATAATTGCGAGCGGAAGCGCCGCCCGCGCGGATGCAGCTCTGACGGTTCCTTGGTCATGACATCGTCCTCGCCACACGGTCCTCGCCGATGGATAAGTTGCGGGAAACGGCCTCGTTCCGACCGCCGCCGCCGCCATTTCAATGCATAGTGTCATCACCGGGGGAATCGGGGAACCGGCTCTTAAGGCATTTTGCGAAGCGACTGGAATCCCGCCTTCGAGGCGTCTGCAGGAATCTGCCACATCCGCTCATTCCCGCGGACGCGGGAATCCATACTTTGCCAAACTGCATGGACGTTCCATTGGGCAAAGGCTGGTTCCCCGCGTCCGCGGGGACGAGCGGGGGAGGGACCTTGTCCTTCGTCAGCTTCCTTCACACGCACTTTCGCCAGAATGAGCGCGTGGGCGACGCTCAAGAGCCCGTGAGAGTGAGACCTCTGGTCGGGTGTTATAACGCGGTATATTGGCCGGATTGCCCCAGGAACTTCATCTATGAGCACGACCCAACGCCAGATGCGGCTCGGCGCGTTCTTCAATCCGACCGGCCATCATGTCGCCTCGTGGCGGCATCCGCGCGCGCAGGCCGATGCCGGCATCAATTTCCAGCACTATGTGGAGATCGCCCGCACCGCCGAGCGGGCCAAGCTCGACATGGTCTTTCTGGCCGACAATGTCTGCGTGCGCGACGCCAAGATGGAGGCGCTCTGCCGCTCGGCGCAATACATCGCGAATTTCGAGCCGCTTGACGCTGCTCTCGGCGCTGGCGCCGCTGACCAGCCATATCGGGCTCGTGGCGACCGCCTCGACCAGCTACAACGAGCCCTACCACGTGGCGCGCAAGTTCGCCTCGCTCGATCATCTGAGCGGCGGTCGCGCCGGCTGGAACCTGGTGACCTCGGGCCAGGAGGCGGAGGCGCGCAATTTCAGCCGCGACAAGCACTATCTGCATGGCGAACGCTACGAGCGGGCGCGCGAGTTCGCGCAGATCGTCGTCGGCCTGTGGGACAGCTGGGACGACGATGCCTTCATCCGCGACAAGCAATCCGGGCTGTTCTTCGATCCCGACAAGCTGCATGCGCTCAACCACAAGGGCGAGAGTTATGCCGTGCAGGGGCCGTTGAACGTGCCGCGCACGCCGCAGGGCCGCCCGGTGATCGTGCAGGCCGGCGGCTCCGACGACATGATCAAGGTGGCGGCCGAGTTCGCCGAGGTGATCTTCTGCGCGCCGCTCACGCTGCCAGCGGCGCAGAAATTCTATGCCGACCTCAAGGGCCGCGTCGCCGCCCACGGCCGCTCGCCAGACCAGGTCAAGATCATGCCGGGGCTGAGCGCCGTCATCGGCCGCACCGAGCAGGAAGCGCAGGAGCAATACGAACACCTGCAGTCGCTGATCCATCCGGTGGTGGCGCGCGAGATCCTCTCGCTGGTGCTGGGCAGCGTCGACCTCTCGGCCTATCCGCTCGATGGGCCGTTCCCGGAGAACCTGCCGCTCTCGAATGCCAGCCAAAGCACGTTCCAATACGTGATCGAGATGGCCCGCAACGAGAAGCTCACGCTACGGCAGGTGGCGATGCGGGTGGCAGGCGCGCGCGGCAAGAGCGTGGTTCGCGGCTCGCCCGTGCAGGTCGCCGACCACATGGAGCAGTGGTTCAAGGAAGGCGGCTGCGACGGCTTCAACCTGATGCCGCCGTTCCTGCCGGGCGGGCTCGACGATTTTGTCGAGCTGGTGCTGCCGGAATTGCGCCGGCGCGGGCTGTTCCGCAGCGAATATGAAGGTCGGACCCTGCGCGAGCATTTGGGCCTCGAGCGCCCGGCCAGCCGTTACGCCAAGGCCGCCGCGCTCGCCGACCCGTAGCCCGGATGGAGCGCTTGCGTAATCCGGGAACGCCGTCTCCCGCATTTCGCATAGACCGCGAAGACGGGCGTAAACGCCCTAATGCGCTTCATGCGGGCTACGGGTCCGGGGCTTAATCCCGGCTGCGGCCGGCTGCCTTGTAGGCCATGCGGGCATGGCCCCCGCAATAGGGCAGGCCCTCTACCTGATTGGCCCCGCAGAAGTAGAAATCCGCGGCGCCTGTCTCGCTGATCGGCCAGCGGCATTGTCCTGGATTCAAATCGAGCAACGAGCAGCCGCGCCCATCGGTCGCTGTCGCTCCGGCGAACGCCGCGGGCTCAGGCGGAAGCGCCACGAGGATGCGATGCTGGCTAAAGAGCCTGACGCTTCGCGCGCCCCATGCGGCGCGTTTTGGCTCCGCCCCCTCCCAGTCCTTCCCGCGCGCGCGCGGCACGGCGGCGGCGTCCTTGGGGCGCGACAGGCCAAGGCGGTTCATCTTGCCGATGACGGCGTTGCGGGTTACGCCGATCTCGGCGGCGATCTGGCTGCAGGTGAGGCCGGCACGGATGCAGCCCTTGAGCTGCTCGACGCGCTCGGAGGTCCAGCTCGCTCCATGTCCGCTCGTGGTCTTGCGTGCGGTCGTGGTCTTGCGCGGGCTGCGCTTGTCTCTCTTGGCAGGCTCGAGCCCGGCCCCTTGATCTTCGCGGCGATACAGCGGCGCATTGAGGCTCATCGGGCACGACTCCTCGTTCGCGCCCGCGCAAGTGCGGGCGGCGGTAACAGTTCGGGCGAGCTCGTCTCGAGCTGCCAAGCCGGCATGAGGCGAGTGCGTTCGCATGGATGGGTGGCGGGCTTGACGAGATCAGCGCACCGTCAATCGCAGGATATGGGCATGAAACCCCATCCTCCGGTTGGGCGATCCGAGATGGCGCCTCCCCAGCTCACATTCACCATGTTTCGACCTGCGCAAAACCTGTCATGATTCGATTCGCTAATCAATAGTTAAAATGCCATTATAAGGCAGTAATAATTGGTGAGGCGTTCTCGATGGCCCGTCCCGAAAACCGCTCCGAGGCCCGCTCCCTGAGCCTGACCTTGCCGGAGGAGACCTTCAATTATCTGGTCCTGCTGGCGACGCTGGGGAAACTCGGGCGGACCGAGAACGAGGTCGCGACCCACATCCTGGTGCGCGAGGTCTATGCGATGTACGAGCGCGGATTCCACGACGTGAGAATCCCGGTCGCCGACCAGACCTGAGCGCAGCGCGCATGCGCCCGTAGGGCGCAATCGCTTTATTGCGCCGACCGGCCATGCGTTCACCCTTGGGCTTCGTGGAAAAATCGAGATGGCGGCGTGGCGCAATAAAGCGATTGCGCCCTACGAAGAAACAAACAAAAATCCTCGCCGGGTTTGCACGCAATGACGTTCCGCCGTTCAAAGCTCAAGATCGCAATTCGCTGTCCTGGCAACAGGACTCGTGGCCTATGGTATTCTTGCTTACCTTGTCCTTCCGCGAGCGTGGGGGCACTACGAGCACCAAAAGGGGCTTGCGGGCCTCACGATGCTGACAAGGACGGCGCAGGATATCCCGGGCGATCCGATCAATGTCGGGTTGGTTGGATCACGAGAGGATGTTCTGTGCGGGATGCATGCCGCGGCTTGGGACCCCGCCGATCCGATTACGTTCCGATCAAGCCTTGAGATTGTCGGCAGCGTTGTGCTGGACCGGCCATACCGCGGCGCACCGGTGAGCAGTCTTTTCTATGACGGGAGACGGGAAGATCTGGCGTTTGAAAAGCTCGTCGGTCGCAGCGCCGATCGCCGCCAGCACGTCCGGTTCTGGGAGGTCCTAAAACAGGGGGAGGAAAGCAGGCCGGTGTGGCTCGGCTCCGCGACTTTCGATCGCGACGTAGGTCTCAGCCGCTACACCGGGCAGGTCACGCATCACATCGCGCCCAATATTGATGCTGAACGAGATCATCTTACCGGCGATCTCAAAGCCGCCAAGGTCGTTGAGGCGATTTACCAGGTCACCGGCATCGGTCCCACGCTCAACGGTCGCAACGGAGGAGGCGACCCATATTTTACCGATGGTGAGGTCGAGATCTCTCGTCTGGTCGCGGGTTGCGATGTAAAGGCTGATACCGCCGAAGAGTTGGACAATCCTCCGCTCGTGGAAATGAAGAATGTCGCATGGAAGGCGATCGCCGACTTTCTTCAATCAGGCGAGACGATTGCGACACCGAAGTAGATTGGTTCGGGGACGCTTGATGACCCGCCATGTGGTCGCCGGCGGTGCCAAAGTATCGGACGATTGGCAGCGAAAGGTCGCGCAGCTGCGGGGGCGGGTGGGCGCCACCTGGAGGCGGTGCTCGGCTTCGCGCGCCGGCGCGGCCGTGATGGAGGCTTGCCGGTCCCGCTCGAAACGATAAGAAATGGGGCCGTTATCCAGGATCCAACCGCCGGAAAGAAAATGACGATGACCAGAACCGCAGCGGCAATGTTCGCAATCGTATTTTGCTCTGTCGCCGTTGCCCGGCCGACAATGGCTGAGAACAGCACTAACGCGCGACTGCTTGGACTGATGCCGGTCGAGCAAGCCGCGGTCTTGGCAAGGATCGTCGGTGGCGGCTGCTTGGGGAAGGAAGTTTTCTACATGGGCGCTGGAACATCGGGTTTTGCCGAGGACAAGGCGTTCTGGAGTCTTCGATGTCTGGATGGAAGACAGTTCGCGATCGAAACGCGTCCGGACGGAAGTACCGTCGTCGTGGACTGCGCGGTGCTCAAGACTTTCAATGCCGGACAGTGCTTTGAGAAGCTGTCAGACTGACGATCGCTGCAGAGGTCGCTCGGTAATGGGAGGAACGCCGCCCGTCGGTCGACTGGCAGGGCTCCCCCCCGGCCGCCGTTGCGCGGGTCATCGCGGTGGCGTGGCCGCCACCGCGCCCATGGAGCTTCCCTGCGCGACTGTGACGGCAAGCAGGCCGGTCCGGCGCGGGTGTCCGCTCTAGCTCCCATGACGACAGGAAGCGGAGGTCGCGGAGGGTCCGTGTCCGCCCCAACTCTCTTTAAAGCGCGAACACGTACAGCACGGTGGCGTTGCCCTGGTCCTTGAGCTCGGGCGTGTTGACGAGCCGGCTCTGGGCCGACGCGCCCGGTCCCGACGTGATCGCCACATATTGCTTGCCGTTGACCTCGAAGGTCATTGGCGGCGCGGAAAAGCCCACGCCGACATTGACCTTCCACAATTGCTCAAGAGTGGCATCGTCGAACGCCGCCACCGTGCCGTCCAGGAACGCGGTGAAGACGAGCCCGCCGGCCGTCGCCAGCGTCCCGCTGGCGTTCGGGTAGCGGAAATGCACGTTTTTCTTGATCTCGCCGGTGAGCGGATCAACGGCGGTCAGGTTGCTTTCGAGACGCTCGGTCGTGCTGTCGGAGCCGGCGATCCAACGCTTGCCCTTGATGTGCGGAGCGTGATCGTCCACCACCGTCTCGCAGGCATCGAGCGCCGGAATATAGATCAGCTTGGTCTTGGGGCTGTAGGACGATGGCCAGAAATTGTTGCCGCCGAGATGGGTCGGGCAGAGCTTCTTGAGCGGCGCGCCCGGTACGGTGTTGCCGACGCCCGCATAGGTCTGCACGTCCTTGCTCGGGTCATAGTCGAGCGGCTTGCCGGTCTTCTGATCGATGCCCTTGGTCCAGTTGACGTTGTCCATATAGGCCTTGGCGCCGACGATCTGGCCGTTGTGTCGATCCATCGTGTAGAGGAAGCCGTTGCGGGCCGAATGGGTTATGAGCTTGCGCGGCTGACCCGCGACCTCGCCGTCGATCATGATATGCGTTCCGACCTCGTCGAAGTCCCACATGTCACCGGGTGTATATTGGAAGTACCAGTTCATATTCCCGTTGTCGGGGTCCCAGGAGATCGCGCTGTTGGTGAACAGATTGTCGCCCGGCCGCGCGGTCGGATCGTATTCCGGCACCGGATTGCCGGTGCCCCAAACGGTCTGGTTGGTCTGCGGGTCGTAGGTGCCGGTTACCCAGACCGCGCCGCCGCCGGTTTCCCATGAATTGCCGTTGCCCTTCCAGGTCTCGCTGCCGGGCTCGCCCGGAGCCGGAACGGTGAACTTGCGCCAGGCAATCTTGCCGGTCGCCGCATCGACCGCCGCGAGCCAATCGCGGATACCGCCTGAGCCGCCGGCCGCCCCGAACAGGATCTTGTCCTTGATCGCGAGCGGCGCGCCTCTCAGGCTCACCTCGGGCTGGCCGAACTCGGCATTGGTCTCCCATACCACCTTGCCGCTGTCCTTGTCGGTCGCGATGATGCGTGCCGGGTAATTGGCGATCGAGATGACGAAATTGCCCCAGAGCGCGACGCCGCGATTGGCAACCTGCCTCTCCTCCTTGGGATCCATGCGCCACATGATCCGGCCCATGTCGCCTGATCGGGCGTCGATCTTGTACACGACGCCCCAGGAATCGACCGTATAGAGAAAACCGTCCTCGGCGAGCGGCGTGGCCTCATTGAACTCGTTGCCGGCCTTGCCTCCGAGCGCAACCGAATAGGCGAGCCTTAGTCCCTTCACGTTGCCTTTGTTGATCTGCGCCAGCGGCGAGAAGCGTTGGCCATCGTAGGTACGATGGTTCATCAGCCAGTTCTGCGGTTCCTTGTCGGCGTTGACCAGCCGCGCCGGCGTCACCTCCGCCGCGAATACCGGCGTTGCCATCAGCGCAGTGCCGGCGCCAAGCACGAGAGCGAGCGACCGAAAATGTTTCGAACGCATGGTGCTTCCTCCGATTGTGATCCGTTGTTGGTTCTGGCGGCTTCTTGTCTAACACATTTGCGGTCATTCATCGAGTGCCAGAGGCGTTGGATGCCCCTGGTCAGTGCCGGCTGCGAGATGTTCAGGCGCCGGGCGGCCCGCCCCAGGCTTTCCTCCGTGATGACGGGCAGCAGGTTGCGGAGATGGCGCACGTGCATGATCGACACTCGGCGCCACCTGGGCTACGGTTGCGCATTCATCGTTCAAAAGCCGCTGGACCCTGGCTTCAAGGAGTAAGAAACCATGCAGGACGCAATCATCCCGCCCGGGCGCTTCGAAAACAACAACGCCACCCCGACCCGCGAGCGCGCCGTCGCGTCTTATCCGGCCCGGCGGAACTACAAGCCGTACATTCAAAAGCCCCCGCACGTTGAAGCGGTCCGCGGCATGATCGACATTCACTGCCACGCCGAGCACGGCCAGCAGGATGCGCTGGCGGTCGCCAAGCTCGCGTCGGAAAGCGGCATGTATGGGATCCTCTACAAGTCGATCGGCCGGGAGGACAAGCGTTCCGCCGGGCCCATGGACGACGTGAAGCAGCTGCTTGCCGACCTTGACCGCTGGTCGGAAGAAACCGGCATCGCTCCCATCAAGGCTTGGGGCGGCTATGCGCTTTGTCGTGACGGCAAGCCGCCGAGCCGGGAGAAGGTGACGAGCCAGGTCAAAGCCGGCGTGTCGGCATTCTGGCTGGCGCTCGCCAATCATGCCAACACCTACTTCGTCGTGGGCGGAAAGGTCAGACGTTGGGATCCGACGGCCGATTCCAAGGCCCATTCCGATCCGCTGCCGTGGGAGCAGGCCCTGAAATACGGCCACCATGCGCTCGACGACAAGGGACGGCTGAAGCCCGAATACGACGAGGCGATCCGGCTCATCGCGGACAACGACCGCGCCCTGTCATTCGGCCACTCGACCCACCAGGAAATATTCGCCCTGGCCGAGCTGGTCGACAAGCTGAACTTCAAGCGCGCCTTCATCGACCATCCGTTCAGTCCCTTCGTCGACCTCACGGTCGAGCAAATGAAGCAGCTGTCGAAGGCCGGCATCCACTTCAACTTCACCTATGACGAGCTGTCCCCCATGCTCGGCGTCGATCCTGGAAAAATGTATGCGGCCATCCGGGCGGTGGGGGTCGAGCACTTCACGCTCTCGAGCGACGCCGGCGATACGGTGTTCCCGAACTCGGTCGAGGCGATGCGGCAGATCAGCGGGTACATGATGGCATTCGGCATCACCCAGGACGAAATCGAGACCCTGTGCATCCGCAATCCCGCCTTTATCGTGGGCGCCGATCCGGCGGAGGCGTTGAAGCGCGGAAGAGAGCTGGAAGCCGCCGCCTGAACCACCACGGCGCCGGCAACGTGAGCTGACGCGCGCAAAGTCGTCCGCAGTCCGCCGGTCGGCCGACTGCCGTGGCCGGAGCCGACGCAAGGCCGGGTGCGCGCATCATGATCAATCGCTGGACGGAGCGTAGCGTGCTTGCGACGTTCACCCTCGCGGTGTCCGCCGTTTTCATAGCCGGCGGATTGCCGCCGGCGCGCGCGGCTGCGGCAGAGGAGGCCGTCTTCAAGGGCAAGACGATCGACATCATCGTCGCGGCCGGCGAAGGCGGCGGGTTCGACATCGCGGCGCGCGTGGCGGCGCAGCATCTCGCGCGCTTCCTGCCCGGCGGGCCCACGATCGTGGTCCAGAACATGCCGGGGGCAAACGGCATCCGGGCCGCGGAGTATATCTACCGGATCGCGCCCCGCGACGGGCTGACGATCGCAGTGCTGCAGCCCCTCATGGTGCTCAACAAGGTTCTGGATCCCTCCGCGCGCTACCAGCCGCAGGAGTTCACCTGGATCGGGCGGATGAACCCTTCGCCCACGTTCGGGGTCTCCTGGCATACGGCGCCGGTCCACTCCATCGCGCAGGCCAAAACGTCGAAGCTGACCTTGGCGGCGGGCGGCCCGCTGGGGCCGGCCTGGATCATTCCACAGGCATTGAACCGGCTGGCCGGGACGCATTTCGTCCCCATAAAGGGTTATCCGTCGGCGACCGATCAAGGTCTTGCGATGGAGCGCGGCGAGGTGGAGGGCATGGGCTCCGCCTCCGAGGAATATTTGCAGGACCGCGGCTGGTTCGACCAGAAGCTCGTGAACGTCATCTATACGGTGGGTCGCGAGCGCAGGCCGCGCGCTCCGGACACTCCGACCGTGCTAGAGCTCATGGACAGCGAGCTAAGCCGCAACGTGATGAAACTGCTGACCAGCGCGACCGACATCGGCCGCGCCTTCGTGGCGCCGCCCGGAATTCCGCAAACCTTGACTGCGACGCTCCGGCAAGGATTCGCGCAGATGCTGCAGGACCCTGATTTCATCGCTGACGCGCGCCAGCGCAGCATCGAGATCGAACCCCTGCCTCCCGACCAGCTCGGGCAGCGCGTGAGCGAGGTCATGGGCATGCCCGCAGGGGTCATGGAGGAAGCACGTGCCGCGGTCAAATAAGGCTCCGGCCAAAGACCCGGTGCGCCTGGTTGCAACCGCCCGCGTGCGGGCCACGCCCCTCAATGCTTTTCCAGGACGCGGTGCAGCGCGCAGCTCACAAGGGCGTTTACGCCCGTCTTCGCGGGCTATGCGGAGCGGTGCACCGCAGATCCGGGATCGTTCCAAACGCCGGACTTCAGGCCCCGGAGCCCTCAAGCCGGGACTGTTCCGCACTTCACGCTTGCAACGATCCCGGGTCTGCAGCGCATCACTTCGCAAGCGGTGCTGCGCTGCGCCCGAGAAAAGTCCACAGGCGGTGCCCGGGCCGCGTGCCCGCACCCTATCAAACCTTCCCCTATCAGGCCTTCCCCTATCAAGCCTTCCCCCGTCATGTGAGATGAGAACGCGATGGACGTCACCATAACGGCGATCGATACGGTCGGGCTACGCATCCCATTTGACATAGGGGCACCCCCGCCGATGACTCACGGTGTGCCGCGAACCCACATCGAAGGCCTTTACATTCGTGTTTCAACAAGCCGGGGCGTTGTCGGCTGGGGCGAATCATTCGGCAGCGCCCGTCCGATGGTCATCGCCGCGTTCGATCATTGGGTGAGGCGCCTCGTCGTTGGACAGAGCGTCGCTGACACCGGCCTTATCGCGCGAATTGAACGGATGCTGCTTTCATTGGGCCGCGCCGGGCCGATGGTGAACGCCCTGTCGGGACTCGACATCGCGCTGTGGGACATCCGGGGAAAGCTCGAGGGAGTTCCGGTGTCCACGCTGCTTGGCGGCGCCAAGCGAGAGGAGATCGAATGTTATGCGTCTCTGATGCAGTACCACGGCAACCCTGAATATCTGAAGCGCAACATCGGTCGCGCTCTCGAGCAGGGTTATCGCTGGATCAAGCTGCATGAGCGCACGCCCGAGGCCGTGGCCATCGCCCGCGCGGCGACCGGTCCGGACATCCCGCTCATGGTCGATACAAACTGTGCGTGGTCGGTGGCCGATGCCGAAGTTGCGGTCGCCGCCATGGCGCCGCTGAAACCGTATTGGGTCGAGGAGCCCATCTATCCTCCGGAAGATTTCGAATCACTCGCGCAGCTGCGGAAAGCAACGGGCGTTCCGCTGGGTATGGGCGAGAATGCTACCAGCCTGAGCGATTTTCGAACGATGGTTGCGGTGGGTGCAGCCGACTTCGTGCAACCCAGCATCGTGAAGATGGGCGGCATCTCCGCCATGTCGAAGGTCGCGGCTCAGGTGGAGAAGGCCGGCGCGACCTGCGTGCCGAATGCCTTCTACGTCGGGCCCGGATACCTGGCGGCGTTGCATTGCATGGCAGCCAAGGAGAAGGACGCTCCGATCGAGCGCATGTTTGCGAATCTCGGGGCGACGCCGTTTGCACAGACGGTGCCCATCTTCAACGGTTCCATCGCAGTGCCGCGCGGTCCAGGTCTCGGTGCCGATCCGGAGGACGAGCTGATCGCAAATTTCAAAGTGTGAGCCGGGATGGTGGCCGCTCGAGAGCGCCCCTGGAGCAAGAGAGGAATGATGAAAATCATCGATGGGCAGGTTCACGTGTGGCAGCCGGAAACTCCGGAGCGGCCGTGGCCCAAGGGCGGCGCGGCGCGCGCGCAACTGCCCTATGCGCTCACTGGGAACGGCTGCTCGCCGAGATGAACGAAGCCGGGGTCGATCGCGCGATCCTGGTGCCGCCATCATGGGAAGGCGACCGCAATGATCACGCATTGGCGGGCGCCGCGGCGCATCCGGATCGCTTTGCCGTCATGGGACGCCTGGCGCTGGACCAGCCGGGCAACGCGAAGCTCCTCAACAACTGGAAGAAGCAGCCCGGAATGCTGGGCGTTCGCCTGACGTTCGTGCTGGAGCGCGAACGCGAGTGGATGCGCAACGGAACCACGGATTGGTTCTGGGCGGCCGCGGAGGCCGCCGACGTACCGGTGATGATGCATGCGACCGGACTGCTGAGCCACGTGAGCGCCATCGCGGGACGGCATCCGGGTCTGAAGATCATCATCGATCATTTTGGCCTGTCGTCACCGATGGCAAAGCAGGGGCGCAGCCAAGAGTGCATCGACCACACCGTGGCGCTGGCGGACCATCGGAACGTCTACGTCAAGCTCTCCGCCGCGCCGGTCTATTCGCAGGAGACCTATCCGTTCCGCGACATGGATGGTTACATCCGCGGCATCGTCGACGCCTTCGGGGCACGGCGATGCTTCTGGGGCACCGATCTGTCGCATGCGCTTGGCAAGGCGACCTACCGCCAATGCGTCACCCACTTCACGCAGGAGTTGGGATTCTTGACCGACCAGGACAAGGAGTGGATCATGGGCCGCGGCCTAGCGGAATGCCTCGGCTGGCCGTGGTGAGCGCTGTTGCATCCCGACCAATTGTGCGACACTGCGACTGACTGGGGCGCATTGGGGCGGGCGCGGTCAAACCAAGGGGGAAAAACCATGCGAAGCCGCTTATTGCCTGTGATTGCTTGCGCCGCGTTGATGATCGGCGCCGTGCAGATGCAAGCATTGGCACAAAGCCGCGAAACGCCCGAGGCACTGAAAGCCGCGAGCGAGCTGTATGCGCTCCTGAACAAGGGCGTCGTCGAGCAGATGGTCGCCGCGGTCATACCTGTGCTGTGGCCCTCGGTAGAAACCGAGCTCACGGCCGCCAAGCTCGACCCGCCGACCATGGCAGGGTTGCGCAAGGAATTCGAACGAATTCAGGCCGAGAATCTCGGTAAGACGACCGACGGCGCGCCCGCGGTCTATGCCCGTCATTTCACTCTGAGCGAAATGCAGCAGTTGATCGCGTTCTATCGGACGCCAGCCGGACAGAAATTGACGGAACAAATGCCGCAGCTCGCCGCGGAAACATTGGCGATCATTACGCCTCGCCTGCAGGAAGCGCAGGCGCAAAGCTTCCTTCAATTCCAAGCCCTGCTGCGTCAGCGCGGCTACATCCATTGAAGCGGATACGAGCAACTGTTTCGCGGCGTCGGCCAGAGACCGGTGCTGGCGGGCGCAGCGGTATTGTCGTCAAATCGCTTGAGTCACCTCCACGCACGGTGACTCACGATTCGATCTGTTTTTTCCAATGAACCATCTGGGTAAGGATCCTACCCATTGGGTGGGCCGGTGTTAGGCGGACTAGGGGGTGGCCCGTAACCTCCAGGCGAGTCACTTATTGTTCCAGTTCCGTTGTAGCCAGGCGGACTGCTCGGACCAGTGGTATTGAGTGTGGGGCTATTGATTCCGTTGTAGCCAGGCGGACTGCTCGGCTGTCCCCCTGATGTTGCCCACCACGCGGCAGCCGCTGTTGCTGCTCCTCCTGCCAAAGCCGGGAGAGTTGAAGTCGCTGCCGCTCCGGCTTGACTCACTCCTGGCCCGGCCAATGGATTAACGGTTCCGCCGGCAGCATAGTATGCTTGCAGCGCTGCGTTGAGATTAGCTTCCGCCTGTTGCGCCAGCCCTACCATCTGCGAGTAGAGATTAAGGAATTGGGCTCGCGCACTGTCAGTCATATGGATAGTGGTCGCTATAGTATTTGGAAAATATTGCGCCAACCAGGCCTGGGCCGCGACCAAAGCAGCCTGCGCCGCTCTTGCTTGTGCCGCTAAACTTTCCAAACTGGCGGCCCCCGACGCTTCGGCTGCGACGGCCGTGCCGGTCGCAACCACGGCCGGCGCGCTGACCACCACGACGGGCGCATACAGGACGGCCTGGTTCCCCACATCCACCGCACCGCCATATGCATAATCCTGAGCATAGCCAGCGCCCATGGGGTAATTACCGTAGCTCTGGGCAATGCGTGCGGCCCTTGATGCATCTACGCCCATGTTGACCAGGGTTTGATAGTTTTGGCTCACGTAATTCGGAGTTTGCGCCGCCTGCTGATATTGCTTCTTGTCGACCTTTGTATTGCTTGCGGGTCCGCCCGCTGACGCGACATCGTTCAGCGCCATGAGACCCAACGCCCCCACACATACGGCAGCAGCGATCTTGCGCATTATTGGTCCCCTTATCGATTCCGTTCCGTATCAGCGCTGCTCGATCCACCAAGCTTTCAGGTCCCCGGTCTTCGGATCGAGCTTCGAGTATTTCGTGGTCCGACCATTTGATCAGCGCGCTGCACACCTTGCCGGCATACAAATTATCGTCGAGGAAAAGCGATCGGCTCGGTTTATTTGCTCGCTGCTTTAACGCGCAGAGTATAGGCGACAAGCTTCTTGCCGGTCAACGCGCCGGGCGATGTAATACGTTTGGTGGGGCTGCGATCTGGCTCAGCGACAGGACGGCCCGACGCCATCGGGGCAGGGCGATGCCTCTGGGGCACCGATCTGTCGCATGCGCTTGGCGCGGCGACCTACCGGCAAAGCGTCACCCACTTCACGCAGGAGCTGAAATTTTGACCGACCAGGAGAAGGAGTGGATCATGGGCCGCGGTCTGGCGGAATGCCTGGCTGGCCATGGTGATCGCTGTTTCGGGCTCGACGTCGGCCGACACGGACGAGAGGGATGTAGGATGAATTGGATATCCATTTCCGCCAGAGTTGGGATGCTCGCTGCGCTGGCGCTCGCCGCCGGGATGGGCGCCTTGTCACCGGCGATGGCGGACGACGTCGCGGATTTTTATCGCGGCCGGCTGATCCAGGTGGTGATCGGAAACGAGGTCGGCGGCGGCTACGACATTTATGGGCGGCTGGTCGGCCGTTTCCTGGCCAAGCATCTGCCCGGCAACCCCCACGTGATCGCGCAGAACATGGTCGGAGCGGGAAGCCGCAAAGCCGCCAACTGGCTTTACAATCTCGCGCCGCGGGATGGCAGCGTCGTCGGCGTGACGCGCAGACCACGCCGCTCGATCAGGCGCTCAAGCAGGAGGGCGTGTCGTACGACGCCGCGCAGTTCAACTGGATCGGCAACCCGATCATCGATAACCAGGTCTTCTTCGCCTGGAATGGCACCGGCATTCGGACCCTGGAGGACGCGGTGGCCAAGGGCGGCTTGATCTGCGGCGGCACCGGCGCCAGCACCAATCCGGTAACGCTACCGAAGGTCATCAATCAGATGCTCGGCTCGAATATTCGGGTCGTCGCGGGCTACCCGAGTGCGAACAGTATTCTGCTTGCGATGGAGCGCGGGGAGGTGAACTGCATGGGATCGCACTCCTGGTCGACCGCCAAGGTAACGGCCACGCAGCTCTTGAAGGATGGCAAGCTCAACATGCTGGTGCAATGGGGACCCTCCAAAGACCCCGAAATTTCCGAATATGCGAAGCGCGAGGTGCCGCTGATGCTCGAATATGCGCGCACCGACGTCGATCGTAACGTGGTCAAGTTGCTGAGCTCGGGCATGGCGATCGGGCGACCGCTCTACGCGCCCCCGGGCGTTCCGCAGCCCCGCGTGGCGGCGCTGCGCAAGGCATTCGACGAGACCATGAGGGATCCCGAATTTCTGGCGGAGGCGAAGAAGGAAAGTGCCGATATCCGGCCCATGTCGGGCACCGACCTGCAGACGCTTGCGACCGAGGTGGCACGGACCCCGCCCGACATCGTGGACAAGATGCTCGAGATGCTGGCGCACTGACGTTGCCCGCCGCACCCGAACCAGCCAATAGGCGCGAGGTTTTGTCGAGCAGCGGTCGCGGATTTGATGTAGAGGGGAAATGTCGTGTCGTTATAATCCAAAGCTGTTAACAAACAAAACGAGAAGTCCAAGGTCGAACAGTGAAAGCAGCCAAGCAAATTGGTAGAAGCGCTGGCGAATGATGAGAACCTTCATCAGATTCGTCCACTCTTTTTGAAAATCCGGCTCCTGTGGCGTCGAGAAGGCAGTCTCGAGAAAGCCCCAGAAAATACCAACAACAATTAGGCTGCAGAATATAGAGCCCAAGGAGATGAAGGCGATTAATCTAGAGAGTCCAAGCTCAGATGCCATGACCCCGAAGAAAACGTGTTCGACTGCATCTGTGTGACGTATATTCGCTACGCTGACGACGGCCAATATTATTCCGCTGTAGACCATCAGGGCTTCGGCCTTGTGATTTAGAATCCCCAGTAACTCGTAGGTCGTCTTGAAAAGCTTTCGCCAGTCTTTGTTTTGCGTCGCCAAGTCGCTGACGCCGGACAGGAATTCGATCGGTCCTTTAAAAAGCGGGTCAATTTTGAGGAACTTGGAACAAACCTCCCATCCAAAAAGAGTGCACCGTCCCGCAAAATGTAACATTTCATCGATCGCAGATAGAAGCATGTCGCGAGCACCGCAGCAAAGGCGCGTCACAGACCAACAGAGCGCTGCTCTCGCACGAGATGCGCCTGTCTTGCGATGCCGTCCGCTGCTGTCCAGATCCCGGCTTAAAGCGCGCGAAAGGCAAACTACAGCTGCGGAGATCGCCACGAAAAAACCGACTGCGATGATCGCCACCATGTTTTCGCCAAATCGATCACCAAAGGAATTTGCTCATGACCGCAGCCATTGGGTTTGAGGCGGACCTTTTGGCTCAAGGCGATTGACCTGTTGCGCTCTCGGCGAGGTGGGGTTAGTGCTATTCGTCGACGTTGGCAGAGCGCACGGCGGCCGCATATGACGAGGCTACACCGTTTTAACATTTTTATGCAAGTGGGGCTCGTCACGTTCACCGCGTTCGGCTTTCTGCTGACAGCAATGAAGCTGCCGCAGTATGGGCTGCTTTCCAATTTGATCTCGCAAATATTTTGGATCTATGGCGCGTATCAAGCTTGGCGTCGCGCTGGACAAATCGGGATGTTTGTCGCTTCTGTTTTTATAACTTTTATCGTGGCCGTCGGCGTCATCAATTATTGGCTTCTTGGTAAGTAGCTGGACTGAGCGAAGAGGTGTTGAATTCGCCGCACGGATTCCGGAGCGGTCTGGAGGGTTCAAATACTCTACTGAGCGGTCGAGGTGGCTTCGGTTGAGGTCGAGGAAGTGCCCGGGGGCCGGAGCACCACCGCGCCCCGCCAACCGCGATCATCGGGCTTGATGCGACCCGGGTATGCTGCCCGTCAGGTCCTGACTTTCCTTGGTCAAGAAGCTGTAATCAGCCGAGTAGGCCACGCTGCGGAAGCTGCCGGCCTGATCGCAGGTGCCTTGCAACACTCCGCCGCGGGTATTGAGCCGCTGCACTGTGTTGATGGATGCCAATAAGCCGTTCCCGTGTTTGTTCACCACGTCAAGCTTGAGCCAGGGAATATCGCTGGCGGTCGCGCCTGGCACGCTGGTCGCTACTTTGCCGACTACGGCGCTCCCGTCGGAGAGCTCCCATGTCGGACCGGCATAATGGCGTCCGACCGTCGTCTGTTTGAACAGCAGGGTCGCGATGGGCTCACGAAATACCCAGCTGAGCTTGCCAACAGTTGCAGCCATGCACTCATAGATTTGCGCACCTTCAGCGTGGTAGGTGGCAACAACTGTCTGGTCGGCCGCAACCAGAGTCGGCGGCACTTGCGCGAACGCGCACTCGGCGAATAAGGCAACGGCACATATCACTACGAGTCGCGGGATCATTGCTCTACTCCACCTGTGTCAACCCGGCCCCTTACTAAGGCACATCTGAGGCCGTTCTGAGACCAGGCAGTTAAGAGTTCTTGAGGGCGAACCGGCGATTTGCGGGAGCCTATTCGGTCGTCGAAGCGGCTGGGTTTGATGAGGCGTTGCCAAGGAGGAAAAGGCTGTATCAATACTGGCAAGGACGCGGGGTCTGGCGCGAGGTGGCGCCCTGGCATGTCCACTGAACCGTCTTCCCGGTGACCTTCGCGGTTCCGGTCATGACCGTGCCGGCACTTTGGGAACCCGGCGGATACGCCGCGAAGACAGCAATGCAGACCGGGTGTTTGCTGTTTGACATGCATGCGACCGAGGCCGCATAGGCGTCCACGGCAGCGGAGCTGAATGTTACAGCGAGAACAATCGACGACGCCGCTAGCTTCAAACGTCCCTCCTGAGTCGACGGGTCAGCAGGTCGCCATCCTAGAGCGAATCGCGCAAACGCTCCAAGGCTGGCTGTGGATCATTGCTGTGGATCATTCTTGTCGCCCCTGATGTTTGGGGATTAGGGCCTTATGGCGGGCGCTCGCGCGCGGGAACAGCGCGCACAGCATGACGATCATCGCAAGTGCCATGTCACCGATCGGGCGCCGCCGCGATTTTATCGCGACCGCGTTCCCCCGACCGTCCGGTGTTCCTCGGTAGCGGCCGCCTCCCTGCACCGCCTCGCACAGCGGGACCTCGGCCGGGAGTCAGAATTCTTCTCGACCGCCCGGCGCTTCTGCGGCAAAGGATGGGTATCACCGGCCCTGGAGGGACCCAGGCGTTTCGGGTCATCGTGGAATTGAGCCATGAATGCGGCAATGATTGCGGGCTATAACGCCCTGGGGCTGACGCTCTTTCGGACGCTGGCGCGATCCGACAGCAATATTGTGATGTCGCCGTTGTCGATCGGGGTGACGCTGGCGATGGGATTTGCCGGCGCCGCGGGCGAGACCGCGGACGAAATGGCGCTCACCCTCGGGTTCGACGGCGCCAGGCCCGATCTGTTCGCGGCCAATGCCGATCTCCTGCGTCACTACGCCGAAAGCAGCGCGCCGGAGGCGGCGCGCGTGCGGCTTGCCAATGCGCTAGTCCTGACGCAGCACGGCGAAGCCGTCGCCAAGGCCTACCGAGACCTGCTGGCGGGGAGCTTCATGGCCGAAATCTTTCCCGGCGACGTCGCGCGTATCAATCAATGGGTTGCGCAGAGGACCGAGGGCAAGATCGAGCGCGCTCTCGAGAGCCTGCCGCAGGACGATATCGCCGTGCTGCTCAACGCTGTCTATTTCAAGGCGCCGTGGGCAAAGCCCTTCAATCCAGCCTCGACTTTCACCACGGGCTTCCTGCGGGGATACGACAACGGTGTCGAGAAGATCCTGATCGATGTCAAGATGATGGATGGGAGCGGGGACCACGTCATCGCCAACGGACCGGGATACCGGGCGGCGCGGCTCCCCTACAAGACCACCTCGCTCGGCATGATCGTCGTGCTGCCGGACGAAGAGTGGGATCCCGGGAGCATTTTGAAGTCCTTCGACGTCGCCGAGCTGGCGCGGCTGCGCGCCGCATTGGCGAGCGCGCAGCCCTCGCACACGACGCTGATGCTGCCGCGCTTTCGCGCCCAGACGCAATCGTCCCTGCGGCCGGGCCTGGAGAACGCCGGAATGGTGCTTGCTTTCGACTGGACGCGCGCCGATTTCAGCCGCATGACGGAGCGGCCGCCGGCGGAGATTCCCGTCGCCGTCACCGACGTCGTGCATTGCGCCATGATCGATGTCGCGGAGGAAGGCACCGAGGCGGCGGCCGCGACGCTGAAGTACTTCCACATCGGTGGTTCAGCGCCGAGCTTCGTCGTCGATCGTCCCTTCTTGTTTTTCATCTTGGACGAATCAACCGGCGCGATCCTGTTTCAGGGCAAGATCGTCGATCCACGGGCAAGCGCATAGGGAATACCTACAAACTGTTGCCGGCTTATTGCGGCTCTCCACTTGGCGGCGTTCAATTCGGCGCATCCGCTACATCGTGCTGCCAGCGGGTGATCACCCCGGCAATCGCCGCGCCGAGGATGGGCGCCAGCCAGAACAGCCAGAGCTGCGCCAAATAGGGTCCGCCGGCAAACAGCGCCGGGCCGGTGCTTCGGGCCGGATTGACCGAGGCGTTGGTAACCGGGATCAGGAAGAGATGAATAAGCGTCAGGCAAAGCCCGATGGGTATGCCCGCGAAACCCACCGCCGCGCCTTTCGAGGTGGTACCGATAATGACGTACAAGAAGAAGAAGGTCGCAATGACTTCGATCAGGAAGCACGATGCCACGCCATATTTGCCCGGGCTGAGATCGCCGTATCCGTTGGACGCAAACCCGCCGGGAACCCAGTCAGGCTTACCCGAGGCGATCGCGTAGAGCACCGCGGCAGCCGCGATGGCACCGACCACCTGCGCGAGGATGTAGGGGAAAACGTCCGCGGCCTTGAAGCGACCTCCGGCCCAGAGCCCGACGGTGACCGCGCAATTGAAATGCCCGCCGGATATGTGGCCGACCGCATAGGCCATAGTCAGCACCGTCAGCCCGAAGGCAAGGCTGACACCAAGAAATCCGATGCCAAGAGATGGAAAGCCCGCGGCGAGCACCGCGCTGCCACAACCAGCGAATGTCAGCCAGAAGGTGCCGAAGAACTCGGCCCCAAGACGTCGCTGCATATCCATGTTTTCCCCTTGGGGTTGCGGCCTTGCCGCTTGGCCGGCGAACGGCGCGAGTTTACCAGTAACGCGATCAAATGACATCTCAATCAGGTCGCTTCGGACTGCTGCGGGATCCGGCGACGACGTAGCCAATGCAGGCTGCGACGGCCGCTTGCCAGACCACCATCGTGGCGAGGAAGCCCGGACCGCTGACGGGAGGCCACAGGATAGTTATGGTGCTGAATTGCAGGATCAGACCGGCGGCCGCTCCGATCAGGAGAATCTTTGCCCACTCCAAGAATTTGCGGAAAGTCTCGTCGGCGATCGAAACCGCCATCGCAATAAAGAGGCTCCAGACAAGCCCTGCAAACAACCCGGAAATTGCGAGCCGGTAGGGATAGAACCAAACGACTGGAATTGGTTCGGACTCGTCCAAGGGTATTCCGGAAGGATCAGGATAAAGATCATAAATAGACTGCGCGACATTTTGCGCCAGCATCCAGCCGAGAATGCTGAGCACTAGCAGCATCCCAAGCCTGCCCTTGCTCTTGATTTGCAGATAGCGACCCGCCGTGATCAGGGCGATCCCAAAGCACAGGCCGGGCGCCGCAAAACCGCCGACGAGATAGAATTGGGTAAAGAGAATGTATGATAGCACGCCAGAAGCTGCGCCTAACCCGGCGATTACGCAGACTGCACGCGGCGATGACGGAGTAGGCGGAGCCGGCGGAAGTGCGGTCATGGGCTCACCCGGTGTTGTTAGAAAAATCAATAATTTACTTGCACGTCGCCAAGCCGAGACAAAGTCGCCGATCAAGCGCGGTCCTTGAGCCAGGTACCGTAACGAACCTTAAGAGATATGCCAGGGTCGTCGTCCGCCGTTCTCCATCCATTGCCGAAGTTCGCGTGGCTTCGGCATTGCGTCAGAATCCGGTCGTGCGGATCATCTCGTCCTCGCCTGTCGGCAAGCCGGGGCGCTAGCGAAGCTCGCTCGCGAGCGTGCCCCCACAGCGCCGTAGCGAGCGGCTATGCGGGTCTCAATGACGGAAAACGACGAAAGTGTTACCAGTAACCGGCGTCTTGGAATAAGTCGGTAGTGACCCCTTTTCGATCCGGCAAGTCCCTTTTGGCAGCCTCAGTTCGCGGCCTCGTCACTCAGGTAACTGCCACCTCGCCGGCATACGATTCTGGGCCCAATTCGGTCATTGTCCTTCCGGAGCGTGAGCGCCCCTTTTTCCTGCCCGCCCGCGCATCCATGTCCAATAGAGCAGTCCCCCGACGATAGCGCACATGACGGCCGATATGAACAAAACCTGGACGTTGAAAGGACGCCCTTGCGGCCGGATCAGATTATCGGCGCTCCAGACAAGTACGGGAAAGACGACGCAAGCAATCCGGCGCTGTGAATTTGGCGCGGCGATTATGCCAACAAAACAGGCGACGATGTCAGGTAAGTACCGCGAATAGACGATGACCTGAGGCCAGATCGGGTTCGATGGCGTCGCAAGCTCAGTGGAGAGGGGCATAATCACCGCGAACGCCAACAGGATGAAAGCGCCCCAATATGAAATAAAGGCCATCACAACGGCGAAGAGCCATTGGGCTATTGGTCCAAGCATCGCCACGCGCGTACGATCCTATCAGGTGAATTTCTTGAAGGATGGCCGGCGCCATCAGCCCGATGAGGTCGGAGCAGCCAAGCTCCTTCTCATGTCCTTGCTCATCTCAAGGACAACGGCGCCTTGCTGATAGTGCCCCCTTTCGTGAAGAAAATAAACGCCCTCTCTACTCGCACCCGCGAAGGCTCGCGAGGGTAACGGACGCGAGGCGCAACAGCTAAGTCTCGGCTCAATAAAGGAAACTTTGATTCGTAAGTTGGCGACCCCGCCTGGATTCGAACCAGGGACCTTCAGCTTAGAAGGCTGTTGCTCTATCCCCTGAGCTACGGGGCCGTCTTTGTTTTCAATGGCTTAGCCGAGGGCGTTCATCGTCGGTCTCGGCTCGGCCAGGTGGGCCGCGGCGATCGTGAAGCATTGAGATATCAGAGCCGCGAACCGCTGGACAGGGGCGGGGGCGCCGACATGCCGTGGTGGGCGTGCCGCGCGGCGCTGCATCATGAATTTTGTGTTGCTTCGGCGAGCCTTCAATTCAGATCGGCAGGGGTGCCGAGAAGAAGTATTAATGGCCGAGGCGTAGCGTGAGTGGGTGCGCCTGTGTGCCGTGGTGTAGTCATGCCCGCTGATCAGATGAACGCCGACGACCTGAAGATTTGCGATGACCGTGGCGACGTTCGCATGAGCGTCAGTATCACGGGTGAGTATTCCCTGGCGGACCGCTGGGATGCGCGTGGCAAGCTGCGCAAGTTTCCTTGCCGGGCGGTCAGTATTTCGCAAACCGCGCTCACGCTCGCCGCGCCCGCCATCGGCGCGCCCGGCAAGCGGGTGGTCGCCGATCTCGAGCTGCTTGGAAGGATCGAGGGATTTATCCTGCGCCCGCTGGAGGGCGGCTTCGCCATGAGCATGGCGATGACCGAGGCGCAGCTTCGCAAGCTGCTCGAGCAGATCGAATGGCTCGAACAGCAGGCGAAGCTCGAACTCCCCGATCGGCGCGCTTACGGCCGCTTCGTGCCGATCATCCCTTATTCGACGCTGGCGCTGGCCGATGGCACGCGCCGGAACTGTCTCATCATCGATCTGTCGGAAGCAGGCGCCCAGATCGCAGCCGACATCGAGCCCGCGGTCGGCACCGTGTTGGCGGTGGGCACGCTCGTGGGCCGCGTGGTGCGCTGCTTCGGCAAGGGATTTGCCGTCAAGTTCATCGACCTGCAGAACGCGGACACGGTCGAGACCAAGGTGCTGGTGAACGATTGCTGGAAGTCGATGACGCTGCTGTCCGGGCGCTAATGACGCGAGAACGTCCTATTTGCGGATGACGAGCAACTCGACCTCTTGCCGTTCCTGCAGCTGGATGAATTGAACGGCAAATCCGCCGGGAACAAAGCGCACCACGCGACCCACCACGCTTCCGACGGCGAGCACGGTCCCGACCGCGGGCACGAAGTCGGCCGAGATCGCCGCTCCGGTCACCGAGATGTCGATGACGAAACAAGGCATTTTCGATCCATCCGAGAGCGTGAGCATCGAGAGCGGGCGCCTCGGAATGAAGCGAGCGTGCGAGCGGTGGTCACGGATTTCAAAATCCTTGTTCCGCTCGATCCAATCGATCTTGGTCGCGAGCACGTCGCGCTCTTGCTCGCCCGCCTCGATGTTCATCGCGAAGCCGAGATCGAACACGCGAAAGATCGAGCCCTTCACCCGCCCCAGTTGCTCGATATCGGCGATCACCCGTATTCCCACTCTGGCCGTGACCGGCGCGGTCAGGGCGATGGTGCTGCTGGATATATTGACCGCGCGGCAGGCAAATTGGCGGGATTCAATCCGCGGGGTCGTGGACTCGACGAGCGAGTAGCGCCCCGGAAGGCTCACATAAATGGACTTGTCGTCTTCGCGATCGATGACGAGCAGATCAAGCGGTTCGACGTCCGGCATGATCGATCATTCCAGCACTGGTGATGCGTCCGGCATAATTACGGACGGCAGGTTAATAACCTGCTTACAATTCGCGGCTTGGCAAAGGGCCGAAGCGATATGCAACCCTCCCGCGACTTGCGGCTGTACGCGTGGTCCGCGAAAACCCGCCGGGGCGCGGTCAATCGCCGGACAGCTCGAAGCTCATTTGCAGGCGGCGTACGATCGCGTCGATCTCCTTGAGGCAATCGGCGGATCCGAGCGCAGCCCGCGGCTGGCGCATGATATCCCAGGTGAATTCCCGGCTCGGGAACGGTCCCGTCACCACGATCGCGGTGAGCTCGGCGCATTTTCCGGTCTTGCGCGCCTCGTCAAGCAGCAGCGCCTGCAGCTCTCCTCTGGTCTTGAATTCCTTGCCCATGACGACCCCTCCCTGCGCCGGCATGATACCACGATCCGCGCCCGGAGCTATGCCGGCAGGTTCTCCAGCAGGCTCCCGTAGCCTTTGATCGGCTGGCGGACATGCAGGCGCCGCTGGATTTCCCAGAGGCGCGCCGCGATCGGCTGCACCACCGGAACGCCAAGGTCCTGCTCCAGCGCCGCGACCAGGCCAAGCGCGTCCAGGCCGGACCCCAGGATGTAGATGCCGTCGACACCGGTATGCTGGAGAAACTTCTTCTTGATAAAGGTGTAGATCACCTCGGCGGGAACATCGGGAATGGAACGGAACGAAACCTCCATGCCTTCCATGGCGACCACGCCGATGCCGCAGTCCTCGAAATATTTCGCGTAGCTGTTGTTCATGTCGGGTCCGAACGCCGTGATGCCCAGGATTTTCTTGATCTTCATGGCGCGCAGCACGTTGACCTGGTTCTGCGAGGAGGTGAACATGTCGGTCTTGTATTTCTCCTTCCAGCCGTCGACCAGCTTGGCTTCGCCATCCGGGCCCAGGATCATGAACGGTGGCGCGCCCTCGATGCTGATGGTGTCGCAGCGCTGCGCGGCGAGATAAGCGACGTTCCTCTCATAGGTGGCATAGCTGTTGCCCAATTCCTCGCGGGTGCCCTCGGACAAATTCAAATAGACCGACGCGACCCCGATCCCGACGGGCAACAGCCTGATCATCTCCGCGAGCGAGGAATCGTGCGCCCGCGGCTTGATGCAGCCGACAAAACCGCGCCAGGTCGAGGCCGCTGCCGGTCCGCCGAGCCCATCGAGCATGGAGGCGGCGGCGGCATAGAGACCGGCACAGGCCGCGCCGCGCATGAAGGAACGCCGCCCGGAAACCTCAGGAGCGGAGCGCGACCCGGGCTCCGTATTCGCTCCGCTTGGCTCACGTCGTGGTGGCTTCGTCATGGTTTCCTCCTGCAGCATCGCGGTTCTGGAACCCCGGCCAGTCGGCGACCGGAATGTGGTAGTCGAGCAACCCCTGTCGTTCTCGACGCGCGCCCGCCCGGCGCGGCGTGCGCTCGTTTCTCGGAAGTCAACCCGGCCCGCCATACGATGATAGCGTCAGCGGGAGTGGTTTCACCATACCTCTACCACCACCTACGGCTCGCGGAGCTTGAAACTTAGAGTGGTATGTGCTCGTTGCCTTCCTGCGAACTCACACGGGAGGAAATCATGCGAAAACTGGTTTTATGGGGGGTCGCTATTGCGGCTGCTTCGGCGGCGGTTACCGCGACCGGCGTACGTTCGGAAGCCGGCGTTATCGCACCCATAGGCTTGCGTGAGGCCGCCGATGTACTTCCTACGGAAACCGTCAAATTCACCTGGGGAGGCCGGAGTTACTGTTGGTATGGCGCCGGATGGCGCGGCGCCGGCTGGTACTGGTGTGGCTATCAATTGCGGCGCGGCTTGGGCTGGGGTGGTCCGCGCGGGTGGCACGGATGGCGGCCGCCAAGCCACCGCCCTGGAGTTCGTCCGCCGACGCCAAACCGGCCAGGTATCCAACGTCCGCAACCGCTCCCTGCGCCGGCGCCAAGTCGGCCGCGAGCCCAACGTCCGCAAGCACTCCCGGCTACGGGTCGATGACCCGTAGCCGGATGCGCGATCAGATGATCCCAACAAACAGGAGGCGAAACTGATGGCAGCCCTCAGCAGGGCTGCCACACGAGGTCGCAGGGCAGTTGTTCGGCGGAGCCAGGACGGTAATTCGAAGGCTTCACCTTCCGCAATTTCCTGACCGACGCCATAGAGCCCTGGTCGCGCCCGCAATCACCCGGCGAGCAATGCGGCTCTCGCCAGTCCAGACAGCGACTTGTTCATCATTGCCACGACGGTCTCGAGCGGCGTGCCGGTGAAATTGGCCATCTCGATGGCGAGCTCGCGCCGCGAACGGGTGCCGTCGAGCAAAGTGATGAAATGCCGGCCCGCCGGTTCGGCGACCTCCATCATTTTGTGATGCAGCGTGGCAAGCCTGGTCTCGCCCTGCGTGGCCTGCTGGCGCGCAAGCGGGCTCGCCACCGGCCGTTCGCCCGGGGTGAGCGAGAACGGAAACGGCTCGCTCTGCAGCGAGAGCCAACCCATAAGGTAGAATCGAAGAATTGCGTCGCCGATGGCCGTGCCGCCAATTTCGCCCGCCAGCGGGATCGAGCCCGGATTGGCCTTGCCGATCCGGCGCAGCAAATCGGCGAGCCTGGCATCGGTGGTCGTGAACCGGGCATTTCCTTCCACGCGGAAGGCAAAGGCATTCGGCTCGGCGTCGTCAGGCTCGCCGGGAATAAACTGACCTTGCGCGTGCAGGCTCTGCAGGCGGGTCCAGTCCGCCCGGCGGTCGATGACGCCTGCGCGGCGGCAAAAGATCAATTCGCGATAGCGCGTGAGAAACGCGAAGTCCTGCAATTGCTCGAGGCGCACCCAATCGCCGACGGCACGCTGCCGCAGCTGCTTTCTCTCATCGCTTGGAAAGAATGCCTCGACATTTATCGGCGGCCGACAATCGCACAGATATCGCAGCCCATGCCGTTCGGCATGCGCGACGACGTCGGAGATCAATTGCGGCGCGTAAGCCTCGTTCATCTCGTCGTGGAATATCGCCGCGGGAATTCGCTGCAGGAGCGCCTTCATCTCGTTGCGGACGGCGGTCTGCAAGGGGTCGGTGTCCGACCAGGCCGTCCCCATGAATTCCATGCACTCGTACATCGCGGCGAGCCGTTCCGCCGGGACGGTGAGGTTGCGGACACTGTCCTGCAAGATATCGCGCATGATCTGGCGAAGGCGGCAACCGGGCAGCGTCACATAGCTGAGGAAGGCCAGGCCATCGGCCTTGAGCGCCCGCCCGATCAACTGCATCAGCGCTTCGCGCACCGCGGCCGGCACCCAGGCATAAAGGCCATGGGCGATGACGTAATCGAACTCGCCGAGCAAATCCGGTACGTGCAGGATGTTCATGGTGGAAAGCTCGAGATTGCCAAGTCCCGCCGCCGCCGCCATGGCGCGGCCCCTGGCGATCGCGCTTTCAGCGAGGTCGAAGCCGACGAATTGCGACAACGGCGCCGCCGCCGCCAGGCTCAGCAGGTTTGCCCCGTCGCCGCAGCCGATTTCCAGGACACGGCATCGCCAAGCCGGAGGGGCGGCACGGCCATAAAGACATGCGAGCGCGCTCAACCGCGCCGGATGCGATCCGGAATGGACCACACTGGGATAACGAACCTCGTCGTAGACGTTCGTCATGGCCCAGATCCCCGAGGCAATGGTGAGGCGCCCAGCGGGGGCCGCACGCTTTTCATCACGCCGCCCGCAGCCGACCGATCGAGCTCATGCGCTCGAAATCCATGGGACCTCGGCCGGCAACATACGATCTCGCCCAGCGTCCAGCAATGCCGTTGCGGGCGACCATGGCCTCCTGATGACCGGTGCGCTCCAGTGCGGTCGCGTGCGCCGCAATGACGGAGCGTGCGCAGCATTACGTGCCGACGCGGCGGTTCACCGACATTGATGGTCGCGGATCGTCCAAAAGCATGGTCTCGTGGCTGAACCTGGCAGGTCCACTGTCAGACATACTCACAGCTGCCCGGGCGAAGGCGGACATGACCTCGACACCTTTGCGAGATCATTTCGCAGCGCCCGTTCCGAATTGCCCGCGCGCCAATGCGCCGACCGGGAGGAGATCCCACCATGCTTACGTTCGTCCGCGCCGGCATCGTGGCCGCGCTCGTGCTTCTGTTGCCTGCGCTCACGGCGCAGCCGGCGGCCGCCGAAAAGGCCTTTCAGCGCGACGATCTGGCCGATGCGGCGATCAAGCTCGAGGCCAAGATCAAGAGCGATGCCGGGCAGGTGAGCAAGCCGCGCGGCGACGCTGCGGCGCGACGCGGACACGGCCTTCGCGCGCAACGATTTCCGCACCGGCCTGCAGATCCTCGGGCAGATCGTGGTGGTGGCGCCCAACGACAGCCGCCAACTGGCTGCGGCTGGCCAAATCGGTCCTGCAGATTCGCCCGGGCAACGATCAGGAGCGCGCTGGCGCTGCTCGATCGGGCCGCCACCGCGGCCTATATCGCCTATCAGCGCACCGGCAATTCGGCCGAGGAGGCCGAAGCCTGCTGGTGATGGCGCGCAGCTTCGCGGACCGCAACATGTGGCGTCCATCGCTCGATGCCATGCGGCTGTCGCTCGAGCTGCGCGAGGTCGCCGACGTGCGCCAGCAATATGAGCGCATGCGCGAGGATCACGGCTTCCGCCTGCTCGATTACTCGGTCGATTCGGATGCCGCCTCGCCGCGCGCCTGCTTCCAGTTCTCGGAGGACCTGCCGGGCAAGCGCACCGATTTTTCGCCGTTCGTGGCGGTGGCGGGCGAGGACAAGCCGGCACTGTCGGTCGACGAGCAGCAGATCTGCGTCGAAGGCCTCAAGCACGGCGAGCGCTACACCGTCACGCTGCGCGCCGGCATTCCCTCGACGGTCAAGGAGACCCTGGCCAAGACCGCGGAGTTCAACATCTATGTGCGCGACCGCAAGCCGTTCGTGCGCTTCACCGACAAGGCCTATGTGCTGCCGCGCACCGGCCAGCGCGGCATCCCGGTGGTCAGCGTCAACACCGCCGAGGTGGCGGTCGCGATCTACCGCATCGGCGACCGCAACCTGCTCGACGACCGTGCTCGGCGAGCGACTTCCAGACCGCAGTCTCGATCGCTACGACTTCGAGCGGCTGACGCAGGAGCGCGGCACCGCAGGTCTGGAAAGGCTCGATGAAGGTCGAGCCCACCCTCAATGTCGACGTCACCACCGCGTTCCCGATCGACCGAGGCGGTCGGCGCGCTGCAGCCCGGCGTCTATGTGATGTCGGCCGGCGCTGCCGGAACGACCGACGACGACAGCCAGGAGCGCGCCACCCAATGGTTCATCGTCTCCGATCTCGGCCTCACCGCCTTCTCCGGCAATGACGGCATCCATGTCTTCGTCATTCGCTGGAGACCGCGCAGGGCAAAGGCGCAGGTCGAGATCCGGCTGATCGCGCGCAACAACGAGATGCTGGCGACCACGCGCACCGATGCGATGCCGGCTATGTGCTGTTCGAGGCCGGCGCTGACGCGCGGCGAGGGCGGGCAGTCGCCCGGCCATGATCGTGGCGAGCGACGCGCAAGGGCGACTACGCGCTTCCTCAGCCTCAAGACGCCGGCGTTCGATCTTCAGCGACCGCGGCGTCTGCCGGGCGCGCGGTGCCGGCCGGCCTCGATGCCTTCGTGTACACCGAGCGCGGCGTCTATCGCACGGGCGAGACCGTGCAGGTCACGGCGCTGCTGCGCGACGCGCAGGCAAGCGCCGCGCTCGGCGTGCCGCTGACGCTGGTGGTCGAGCGGCCGGACGGCGTCGAATATCGGCGCAGCCGTCGTGGCCGATCAGGGCGTCGGCGGCGCATGCGCTGGCGGTGCCGCTGGTCGCGCCTCGGCCCCGACCGGTACCTGGCGGGTGCGCGCCTTCACCGATCCCAAGCGGCCGCCGATCGGCGAAGCGAGCTTCATGGTCGAGG
Source organism: uncultured Alphaproteobacteria bacterium (assembly GCA_963725185.1). Classification (GTDB taxonomy): domain Bacteria; phylum Pseudomonadota; class Alphaproteobacteria; order Rhizobiales; family Xanthobacteraceae; genus VAZQ01. The sequence goes on along the minus strand of CAVRXO010000003.1, from coordinate 369,990 downwards.
ACTACGTGCCGGATCGGCATCGAGTTCGACCTCGCCTCGAGCGCCAAGAGCGTCGCCAAGGGCAAGCCGGCCGAGGTCACGGTCGACGGCCGCTATCCTCTATGGCGCGCCGGCGCGACGATCTCGAGCTTGAGGGCGAGATGGTCATCGCGCCGGCGAGCGAACGCGCCGGATTTGCCGGCTATCAGTTCGGATCGTCGGACGAGGACGGTCGAGGCGCACGTCGACCAGCCGCTCGAGGATCTGCCGGACACCGACGCCAACGGCAAGGCGCGCTTCGAGGTCACCCTCGACAAAGATGCCGGACGCCACCCGCCCGCTCGAGGCGCAGATCCTGGTGCGCATGGCGGAAGCCGGCGGCCGCGCGGTCGAGCGCAAGCTGACGCTGCCGGTGACGCCGGCCACCGCCATGATCGGCGTCAAGCCGCTGTTCTCCGGACGCTCGCTGGGCGAAGGCCAGAACGCGAGCTTCGACGTCGATCGTGGTCTCGCCGGACGGCAGGGCGCTCGCGCGCACCGGCTTGCATTACGAGCTGCTGCGGATCGAGACCAAGTACCAGTGGTACCGGCGCGACAATTCCTGGAACTACGAGCCGATCAAGCTGACCAAGCGCGTCGCCGACGGGCACGATCGATGTCGCGCTCGACAAGCCCGGGCGCATCTCGCTGCCGGTGCAATGGGGCCGCTACCGCCTCGAGGTCTCGGACGCCGATCGCAACGGTGCGGTCACCTCGGTCGCGTTCGATGCCGGCTGGTACGCGGACGCCAGCGCCGACACGCCCGATATGCTGGAGATCGCGCTCGACAAGCCGGAATACGTTCCCGGCGACACCATGACGGTGGCGGTGACGGCGCGCACGGCCGGCAAGGTCACGCTCAACGTGATCGGCGACCGGCTGCTCACGACCGTCAGCGCAGGACGTGCCGGCGGGCGTCGCCCGCCTGCGCGTGCCGGTCGGCAACGACTGGGGCAGCGGCGCCTATGTGGTGGCGACGCTGCGGCGTCCGCTCGACGCCGCCGCCGGCCGCATGCCGGGCCGCGCCATCGGGGTGCAGTGGTTCAGCGTCAACCGCAAGGCGCGCACCCTGGCGGTGAACCTGGATCTGCCGACGCTGACGCGGCCCAACGGCACGCTGCGCATCCCGCTCAAGGTCAGCGGGCTCGCCGCCGGCGAGGAGGCGCGCGTGGTGGTGGCCGCGGTCGATGTCGGCATCCTCAACCTGACCAACTACAAGCCGCCGGCGCCCGACGACTACTATCTCGGCCAGCGCCAGCTCACCACCGAGATCCGCGACCTCTATGGCGAGCTCATCGACGGCATGCAGGGCATCCGCGGCCAGATCAAGTCCGGCGGCGATGCGGGAGGCGCCGAGCTGCAAGGCAGCCCGCCGACCCAACCGCCGCTGGCGCTCTATTCCGGCATCGTCAGCGTCAAGCCCGACGGGACCGCGGAGATCCTGTTCGATATCCCCGACTTCGCCGGCACCGCACGCGTCATGGCGGTGGCCTGGAGCAAGAGCAAGGTCGGCCGCGCGGTCGGCGACGTCACCATCCGCGATCCGGTCGTGCTGACCGCGACGCTGCCACGCTTCCTGCTCAACGGCGATCGCGGCACCATGCATCTCGATCTCGACAACGTCGAGGGCGGAGCCGGCGACTACAAGATCGAGGTCAAGAGCGAGGGCGTGAACGTGGTCGGCAATGCGGCCGCGCAGACGCTGCGGCTCAACGCCAAGGAGCGCAAGTCGGCGACGCCTGCCGCTGACCGCAAGCGCGGCCGGCGCCTCCGACGTCATCGTCAAGGTCAGCGGGCCCAACGGCCTCGCGCTTGAGCGCCACTATGCGCTCAACGTGCGGCCGGCGACGCAGATCCTGGCCCGCCGCACGGTGCGGCCGATCGCCAAGGGCGAAAGCCTGACGCTGTCGAACGACATGTTCTCCGACCTGGTGCCGGGCACCGGCAGCGTGTCGGTCTCGGTCGGCGTCTCGACCGCGCTCGATGCGGCCGCGCTCCTGGCCGCGCTCGATCGCTATCCGTTCGGCTGCTCGGAGCAGATCACCAGCCGCGCGCTGCCGCTGCTCTACGTCAACGAGCTGGCGAGCGAAGCGCATCTCGCGCTCGACGCAGGCATAGACCAGCGCATCCGTGACGCCATCGATCGGCTGCTGGCGCGCCAGGGCTCGAACGGCTCGTTCGGGCTGTGGTCGCCGGGCGGCGAGGACATCTGGCTCGACTCCTATGTGACGGACTTCCTGACCCGCGCGCGCGAACGCTCGTTCGCCGTGCCCGACGTGGCGTTCAAGCTCGCGCTCGACCGCCTGCACAACTTCGTCGGCACCGCCCAGGACCCGAGCCGCAACGGCGGCCGCGATCTCGCCTATGCGCTCTATGTGCTGGCGCGCAATGGCGCCGCCCCGATCGGCGATCTGCGCTATTTCGTCGACACCAAGCTCGACGACTTCGCCACCCCGATCGCCAAGGCGCAACTCGCCGCCGCGCTCGGCATGCTCGGCGACCGCACCCGCGCCGAGCGCGTCTACGGGGCAGCGCTGCGCTCGCTGGCGCCGCAGCCGGTGCTGCAATACGGCCGCAGCGACTACGGCTCGGACCTGCGCGACGCTTCGGCCCTGGTCACGTTGGCGTCCGAGAGCGGCGCGCCGCGGGCCACCATCACCAGCGCGGTCGAGCGCGTGGAGGCCGCCCGCGGCGTCACCTCCTATCTCTCGACCCAGGAGGAGGCCTGGATGGTGCTTGCCGCCCGCGCGCTCGCCAAGGAGGCGTCGGGCACCACGGTCGATGTCGCCGGCGAGAAGCAGCAAGGCACGTTCAATCGCCGCTTCCGTCCGAACGACCTGCAGGCGCCCGTCAAGGTGACCAATGCGAGCGAAGGCGCGCTGCAAGCGGTGGTGACGGTCATCGGGCGCGCCGCTGCTGCCGGAACCGGCGGCCGAGAAGGGCTTCAAGATCGAGCGGCTCTACTACACCCTCGACGGCAAGCCGGCCGATCCCGCCAAGGCCAAGCAGAACCAGCGTTTCGCGGTGGTGCTCAAGATCACCGAGCCGCAGCCGCAATTGGCCCGCGTCATGGTCGCCGACTACCTGCCGGCCGGGTTCGAGATCGACAATCCGCACCTGGTCTCGTCCGGCGATACCGGCACGTTGTCGTGGATCGAAAATGCGCTGGAGCCGACGAATGCCGAATTCCGCGACGACCACTTCGATGCCGCCTTCGATCGCAAGAGCGGCGATCCGGCGGTGTTCACGGTCGCCTATGTGGTGCGGGCGGTCTCGCCCGGCCGCTACGTGCTGCCGCAAGCGTATGTGGAAGACATGTACCGCCCCGACCGTTTCGGCCGCACCGCCACCGGCACGGTCGAGATCGCGGCAGCCAGATGAGCGTGCGATGAACGACGGTTCGCATAGGGACGAAGCTGAAGTCGAGCCCAGTGCGGGCGAGGCGGATGATGCCGAATCCCTCCCCCTGAAAGGGGGAGGGTGGCGCCCAACGGGTCCGGCCTTTGGCCGGCCCGATGACGGGCTCCGGCGCCGGGTGGGGGTCTCGCTTCCCTACAGGCTCGGCGTTGGTGGCGAGACCCCCACCCGACCCGCTTCGCGGGTCGACCTCCCCCTTGCAGGGGGCGGTGCGAGATCGCGGCGCGGGGTGTGGGCTACGTTGACCGGCGCAGCGTTTGGCGTTGTTTGTTTGCTTGCGCTCGCCGCCGGCTGGATCGTGTCGCTCGGGCCGCCGCCGCTGGGGGAGGGGCTGGCCTATTCCACGCTGGTGGTCGATCGCGAGGGGCGGCTGCTGCGGCCCTATACGACCTATCAGGGCCGCTGGCGGCTGCCGGCGACGCGGCAGGATGTCGATCCGCGCTTCTTCAATCTCCTGTTCGCCTATGAGGACAAGCGGTTTCTCGCCCATCATGGCGTCGATCCGCTGGCGCTCGGGCGGGCGCTCGGCCAGCTCGTGCGCAACGGCCACATCATCTCGGGCGCCTCGACGCTGAGCATGCAGGTCGCCCGCCTGCTGGAGCCGCGGGCCGAGCGCAGCCTCTCGGCCAAGTTGCGCCAGATGGTGCGGGCGATCGAGATCGAGCACGCGCTGAGCAAGGATCGAGATCCTCGCGCTCTATCTCAGCCTCGCGCCCTATGGCGGCAATCTCGAAGGCATTCGGGCAGCCTCGCTCGCCTATTTCGGCAAGGAGCCGCGCCGGCTGACCTTGGCGGAATCCGCGCTGCTGGTGGCATTGCCGCAGTCGCCCGAGCAGCGCCGGCCCGATCGGGCGCTGGCGGCGGCGCAGGCCGCGCGCGACCGCGTGCTCGATCGCTTTGCCGCCGCCGGCCTGGTGCCGGCCGACGAGGTGGCGGCGGCCAAGCGCGAGGGCGTGCCCGATGGGCGCAAACCGATGCCGATGCTGGCGCCCCATTCGGCCGACGCGGTCGTGGCGGCCGCGCCCGGCCGCAGCCTGCACCGGCTGACCATCGATGCCACGCTGCAGGCAGAATCTCGAGGACCTCGCCCGCGAACGTGCCCGTGCGCTGGGCGCCAATCTGTCGGTCGCCATCCTGGCGGTCGATCACGCCACCGGCGAGGTGCTGGCGCGGGTCGGCCTCGGCGGATTATTTCGATGCGAGCCGCGCCGGCGCGGTCGACATGACGCAGGCGCTGCGCTCGCCCGGCTCGACCTTGAAGCCGTTCATCTATGGTCTGGGCTTCGAGGACGGCTTCATCCATCCCGAGACCCTGATCGAGGACCGGCCGGTCCGCTATGGCGGCTATGCGCCGGAAAACTTCGATCTCACCTTCCAGGGCACCGTGACGGTGCGGCATGCCCTGCAGATGTCGCTGAACGTGCCGGCGGTGGCGGTGCTCGACAAGGTCGGCGCCAGCCGTTTCACCGCCCGATTGGGTCAGGCCGGCGGTGCCCTGGTGCTGCCGAAGGGCGAGGCGCCCGGGCTCGCCATGGGGCTCGGCGGGGTCGGCGTCACGCTCAACGATCTGGTCGCGCTCTATGCCGGGCTCGCCCGTCTGGGCACGACGGTGCCGCTGATCGAGCGCATGACGGACGCGCCGGCGGCGCCAGCGCCGCGCCGGCTCCTGGATCCGGTCGCGGCCTGGTATGTGGGCAATGTGCTGCTGGGCACGCCGCCGCCCGACAATGCGGTGGGCGGCCGCATCGCCTACAAGACCGGCACTTCGCTACGGCTATCGCGATGCCTGGGCGATCGGCTTCGACGGCAAGCGCACGATCGGCGTGTGGGTCGGCCGCCCCGACGGCGCGCCGGTGCCCGGCCTGGTCGGACGGGTGGCGGCGGCCCCGATCCTGTTCGATGCGTTCGCGCGCACCGGCACATTGCCGGCACCGTTGCCGAGCGCGCCGCCGGGCACATTGTTGGCCGCAACCGGCAAATTGCCGCCGCCGCAGCAGCGCTTCCGGCCGGGACGGCTGCCGGGCCAGGATACCGGGCCGCCGTTGCGCATCATGTTCCCGCCCGACGGCGCCCGGCTCGAACTGGACAACGACCCTGACGGCAAGCCGGACCCGATCGCCCTCAAGATCAGCGGCGGCGCTGGTCCGCTGACCGTGCTGGTCAACGGCATGCCGCTGCCGGCGGAGCCCGGCCGCCGTACGCTATTCTTCGAGCCCGAAGGGCCCGGCTTCGTGCGGCTCACCGTGATGGACGCCAAGGGCGCCACCGACAGCGTGATGGTGCGGCTGCAGTAATCGCAATCCCAGCCGGGGGCGCACGGCCCTTGCGCTCCTTCCGCCCGGCATAACGGCCGCGCTTTCCCCGCCGGACCGATTTCTTTATTGTCCGCCCGGCATTTGGGGCGGGCGGGGAAAGCAGGGGAAATATGGCGGTCATTACCCGCTACGAGCAGCAACCGCTCGCGCCGGCGCGCAATCCGGGAGTCATCCTGGATTTTGCCACGCACTCGCACGCGCGCGCCGTCGCATTGCTCGTCCTGGTGGCGCTGCTCAATTTCCTGCCCGGCTTCTTCGCGATCCCCCCGATCGACCGTGACGAGGCGCGCTTCGCGCAGGCCACCAAGCAGATGATCGAAAAGGGAGACTATGTCGACATCCGGTTCCAGGACGAGGTGCGCTACAAGAAGCCGGTCGGCATCTATTGGCTGCAGGCCGGCGTGGTGACGACCGCGCGGGCGCTGGGCATGCCGGGCGCGCTGACGACGATCTGGCTCTACCGGGTGCCCTCGCTCCTCGGCGCCGTCGGGGCGGTGCTGCTGACCTATTGGACGGCACTTGCCTTCGTCTCCCGCCGTGCCGCCTTGCTGGCCGGGCTGATGATGGCAAGCTCGATCTTGCTCGCCGTCGAGGCGCGGTTCGCCACCACCGACGCCATGCTGCTGGCGACAGTGGTCGCCGCCATGGGGGTGCTGGCGCGCCTCTACCTGCCAGAGCAGCGCGCGCGGCTCGACGCCCGCTCGACCTGGGCGCTGCCGGCGATATTCTGGACCGCGCTCGCGATCGGCGTCTTGCTCAAGGGTCCGCTCATCCTGATGGTGGTCGGGCTTGCCGCCTTGGCGCTGGTCGTCATCGACCGGCGCGCGGACTGGCTCCTGGCGCTCAAGCCGCTCGTCGGCATCGTGTGGTTTGCCGCGCTGGTGCTGCCTTGGTTCATCGCCATCATCGGCCGCGCCGACGATGCGTTTCTGGCCGAGTCGGTCGGCCGCGACCTCCTGCCGAAGTTGTACAGCAACCAGGAAAGTCACGGCGCTCCGCCAGGGACCTACTTCCTGCTCTTTTGGCTGATGTTCTTTCCGGGCTCGATCCTGGCCGGCTTGGCCGCGCCGGCGGCCTGGGCGGCCCGGCGCGAGCCCGGCGCGAAATTCCTGCTGGCCTGGCTCGTTCCCTCCTGGATCATTCTGGAACTGGTGGTGACCAAGCTGCCGCACTATGTGCTGCCGCTGTTTCCGCCGATCGCGATCCTGATCGCCGGCATCATGGAAGCACGCATGCTGTCGCGCAACCGGTGGCTGACGCCGGGGCTGGCTTGTTGGTTCATCTTTCCGGTGCTGCTCGGCATCGCCGGGGTCGTCTGTCTGATCGCGATCGGTCACCAGCTCGGCCTCGTCGCCTGGGCTTTCGCCGGCGGCGCCACGGTGCTGGGGCTGGTCGCCTGGCGGCTCTACGAGGTCGACGGCGCCGAGCAATCCCTGCTGCGCGGCGTCGCAGCCTCGATCCTGCTGGGAATTGCGCTGTTCGGTGTGATCGTCCCCGGGTTGGGACCATTGTTTCCGAGTCCCGTGATGGCGAACATTCTGCGCTATGGCGGGTGTCCGCAGCCGGCCGTGGCCGCCACGGTCGGCTATTTCGAGCCGAGCCTGGTGTTTCTGGCCGGCACAGCGACGCGGCTCACCGATGCCGCCGGCGCCGCCGAATTCCTCGCCGGCGGAGCGTGCCGCTTCGCCTTCGTCGAGGCGCGCTCGGAGCGCAGCTTTGCCGAGCACGCGGAAGCGCTCGGGCTGCGCTACACGTCGGGCCCGCGCATCGACGGGATCAACATCAGCAACGGTCAGGCCATCACGATGGCGGTGTTCCGTTCGGAAAGCCCGCTGTGAGAGCGTGTGAAGGAATTGCCACATCCGCTCATTCCCGCGGACGCGGGAAACCAGACTTTGCCAAATTGCATGGACTTTCAATGGGGCAAAGGCTAGGTCCCCGCGTCCGCGGGGACGAGCGGGTGGAGAAACTCGTCATTCATCAGTTTTCTTCACAGGCTCTGTGAGCATGGCCGGCGAGCTCAAGCCGCCGGCCGCGACCCCAGCGGAGCCGCTCCGGCGCCGGTTGCCGGCCAATGCCCGGGACTGGCTGGCGTTGCTTTTCCGGCCTCCGCGCGCCGGCGCGCGCCCGGCTTGGCGGTCGCCCGCTCGCCTGGCGCTCGGTGGCCTCATCGCGCTCGCGCTCATCGCCGGCACCATGGTGCTGCTGGATGCGCGGCTGATCATCGCGGTGGGAGGTCTGCCGGAATGGGTCAAGCAGCTGTTCAATGTATTGACCGACTACGGCACCTCGGACTGGTTCCTGGTTCCGATCGGGCTCGTGCTCCTGGTGATTGCCGGGCTCGACTGGTCGCCGCTGTCGCATGTGAGCCGGCTGGTGCTGGTGGCCTTCACGGTCCGCCTTGGATTCGTCTTCGCCGCGATCGCGCTGCCGGGGCTGTTCGTGACCATCGTCAAGCGGCTGATCGGACGGGCGCGGCCGTTCATCGGCGGCGACGCCGACCCGTTTCTCTACATGCCGTTCGCCTGGCGGCCCGAATATGCAAGCTTGCCTTCCGGCCATGCCACCAACGTGTTTGCGGCCCTGGTGGCCATCGGCCTGGTCTGGCCGCGGCTGCGGGTGGTCATGCTGGTCTATGCGCTGATCATCGCGGTGAGCCGCCTCATCGTGCTGGCGCACCATCCGAGCGATATCATCGCGGGCGCGCTGGCGGGGGCCTTCGGGGCGCTCCTGGTGCGCGATTGGTTCGCGGCGCGCCGGCTCGGCTTCGAGATCGATGCGCGCGGCGAGGTGCGGGCGCTGCCCGGACCTTCGCTCCGGCGCCTCAAGGCGGTTGCACGTCGGTTCGCTGCTGCCTAAGAAGCACGCGCCATTTCATCCGCACGGGACAGCAGAATGAGCGAAACGCGCTCGCGTGACGGCGAGACACCGGCCGTTTCGATCGTGGTTCCGGTCAAGAACGAGGCCGGCAATATCGCGTCGCTGGTGGCTGAGATCGCCGCCGCGCTCGGGGCGGATCGACGCTTCGAGGTCATCTATGTGGACGACGGCTCGATCGATGCGACGCCCGGTGAGCTCGGCGCGCTGATGGCGAGCCGGCCGTGGTTGCGTGCGATCAGCCATGCGGTGTCCTGCGGGCAATCGGCGGCGGTGCGCACCGGCGTGATCCATGCGCAGGCTCCGATCGTGGTCACGCTCGACGGCGACGGACAGAACGATCCGGCATTCATTCCGGCGCTGGTCGCAGCGCTCGAAGCCGGTGCGCCCAAGGTCGCGCTCGTCGCCGGCCAACGTGTCGGCCGCAAGGCCACCAGCTTCAAGAAGCTGCAGTCGCGCATCGCCAACGCGGTGCGCGCCGCGATCCTGCGCGACGGCACCCGCGACAGCGGCTGCGGCCTCAAGGCGTTTCGGCGCGATGTGTTTCTAGCCTTGCCTTATTTCGACGGGCTGCACCGCTTCCTGCCGGCGCTGACGCGACGCGAGGGCTACGAGATCGGCTATGTCGAGGTGGTCGACCGCCTGCGCCGCTCCGGCGTATCGAATTACGGCATGTGGGATCGGCTGTGGATCGGCATCCTCGATCTCGCCGGCGTGTGGTGGCTCATTCGAAGGAAGCGGCGCGTGCCGACGGCTGCGGAGGTGAAACGGAATGCTGATTGACCTGTCGAATGCGCTCGGCACCTATTTCCATGACGTCTTCGTCGTGCGGCTGGATTGGTGGCTTGCGCTCGGCTTCCTGGCCCAGGCCCTTTTCACCATGCGCTTCGTGGTGCAATGGATCGCCTCCGAAAGGGCCGGCAAGAGCGTAATGCCGATCGCGTTCTGGTTCTTCTCGATCGGCGGCGGGATCTTGTTGTTGGTATACGCGCTCTACCGGCGCGACCCGGTCTTCATCGCCGGCCAGGCCTTCGGCGTCTTCGTCTATGCCCGCAACCTCTATTTCGAGCTGCGCGACCGGTCGACGCGAAGGGTGGAGTAGGTCGTTTCGCGCCGAGGGTCGAGCGGCGACCCGGCAAAAAGTCGCCAGGATGCGCAGTCCCGCGCGCAGGGTTCCGCGCAAGCTGCCGGCCACCTACGTTGCATTCGGCGGACCAAGCGATCCCGTTACCTGCTTCACGGTTTCGGGATGGCGGCGGGAATCGAGTGGTGCAGGGGAACTCAACGCGCCGCGTTGAAGACGCCAAAGCCGCGTTCGAGATCGTCGATCAAATCGTCGACGTCCTCGAGCCCGATATGGAACCGCACGGTCGGTCCGCCTGGCGCCCACGGGGTTGCGGAGCGCATGGAGGAACAATCGAAGGGAATCGCGAGGCTCTCGAAGCCGCCCCATGAATAGCCCATGCCGAACAAGGTCAGCGCGTTGAGGAATGCATGCACGGCCGCCTGCGGGGCCGGCCGCAGCACGATGCTGAACAAGCCGCAGGCGCCCGAATAGTCGCGCTGCCAGAGGGCATGGCCGGGGTGGCTTTCGAGCGCAGGGTGCAGCACGCGGGCAACCTCGGGCCGCTCCGCAAGCCAGCGCGCCACCTTGATGCCCGAAGCGTAGTGCTGGGCGAGCCGCACCCCCATGGTGCGCAGCCCGCGCAGGCCCAGATACATGTCGTCAGGCCCCACGCACAGTCCCATCGCATCGACGGTCTCGTGCAGGCGCGGCCAGGTCGCCCGGTTGGCCGAAACGGTGCCGAGCATCACATCGGAATGGCCGCCGATGTATTTGGTGCCGGATTGGATCGACAGATCGACGCCTTTGTCGAGGGCGCGAAAATAGAGCGGGCTCGCCCAGGTATTGTCCATCAGCACGACGACGCCTTTGGCGCGGGCGGCAGCCGCGATCGCGGGCACGTCCTGCACCTCGAACGAGAGCGAGCCCGGCAATTCCACGAATATGGCGCGGGTGGCGGGCTCGATCAGCGCGGCGATGTCACCGCCGATGAGCGGATCGTAGTAGCTCGTCCTGATGCCAAGACGCGCGAGCACGCTGTCGCAGAATTTGCGCGTGGGCAGATAGACGCTGTCGGTGACCAGCACATGGTCGCCGGCGCCAAGGACGGACAGGAGAGCGAGCGAAGCCGCGGCCAAGCCCGAGGGCAATAGCGCGACACCCGCGCAATCGGCGCCCTCGAGCGCCGCCAGCGCATCGGCCAGCGCCTCCGAGGTGGGCGTGCCGCGCCGGCCGTACTGGTAGCGGCTGCGCTGGGCGAGCAGGTCCTCGGCCGTGGAATAAAGAACCGTGGAGGCGTGATAAACCGGCGGATTGACGAAGCCGTGATACGAAAACGGATCGCGGCCTGCGGTCACGAAGCGTGTGGCGGCCTTGGCGGGCGGGCGGGACGGCTTGCCGTTGGGGTTGCTGGTCATGATTTCCGTAATTGTGCTGATTCCATGCTTGCGGTCCCGCGATCCTGACACAAGACGGGCCGCGGTTCTGCTCACCGATTGTGCAGGTTCCCGATTTCGGCTCCAGGCCCGGCGCTTTCCGCAAGCTTCATATTGTTGATCCCGCGGGTTTATCTCCGGTGTCATGCGTCAACCCCTTGACCGCCGTGCATTATCGTCATCTGATGGTAGTCCGACCGCGGGCGGCGCCGGGTGGCAGCGGCGGACCGGCGCGCAACTTGCCGAATGTGGCGATCATTGGAATGCGGACGGTTGCGGCTGTCGGATGACATAAGTCCGCGAGACTCAAAGCAACGGATCATCGACGCTGCAAGGGGGCGGTAGCATGAAACGCGCAGTCAGGATATTCGGGACGACGATCCTCGGCGCCGCTTTGGCGCTTGGTCTGTCGGTGGCGGCAAGCTCCGCGCAGACGCTCAAGAAGGTGCAGGATCGCGGCTCGTTGCTGTGCGGCGTGAGCCAGGGCCTGCCCGGATTCTCCAACCCGGACGACAAGGGCAACTGGACCGGCTTCGACGTCGATGTGTGTCGCGCCGTCGCGGCGGCGATCTTCAACGATGCTGCCAAGGTCAAGTACCTGCCGCTCTCCGCCAAGGATCGTTTCACCGCGCTGCAGTCGGGGGAGATCGACGTGCTGGCGCGCAACTCGACCTGGACCTCCTCGCGCGATGCGTCGCTCGGGATCACCTTCACCGCCGTCAATTATTATGACGGCCAGGGCTTCATGGTGCGCAAGTCGCTCAAGGTCAACTCCGCCCTCGAGCTCAACGGCGCGTCCGTCTGCGTGCAGACCGGAACCACGACCGAGCTCAATCTGGCCGACTATTTCCGCGCCAACAACATGAAATACGAGGTCATCGCCTTCGTGACGGCGGACGAGACCGTGAAGGCCTACGAGGCCGGCCGTTGTGACGCCTTCTCGACCGACGTCTCGCAGCTCTATGCCGAGAAGCTCAAGCTCAGCGCTCCCGCCGATCACGTGATCCTGCCCGAGATCATCTCCAAGGAGCCGCTGGCGCCCGCGGTACGCCGCGGCGACGACCAGTGGTTCGCCCTGGTGAAATGGGTGCAGTTCGCCATGCTCGATGCCGAGGAGCTGGGCGTCTCGTCGAAGACGGTCGACGAAGCCATGAAGTCGCCGCAGCCGGAGATCAAGCGGCTCCTGGGAACCGAAGGCGCCTACGGCGAGCAGCTCGGCCTGACCAAGGATTGGGTGGTGCGCATCGTCAAGCAGGTCGGCAATTACGGCGAGGTCTACGACCGCAATCTGGGAACCGGCTCGAAGCTCGGCATCAGCCGCGGCCTCAACCGGCTGTGGACCAAGGGCGGCATCCAATATGCGCCGCCGGTCCGTTGACGGCCCGGCCGAGGCACCGCCGCGCGCTGCCGTCATCTACAACCCGAGATTCCGCAGCGCCCTCTACCAACTGGTGCTGGTGCTGGTCTTGGCCTGGCTCGGCTACCAGTTCGCGCTCAATGCCGCGGCCAATTTGGGCGCGCGCAATATCGCAAGCGGCCTCGGCTTCTTCCACAACACCGCGGGCTTCGGCATCAGCCTCGCGCTCATCCCCTATGACGAGACCGCCACCTATGGCCGCGCCTTCCTGGTCGGGCTCCTCAACACGCTCCTGGTCTCCGGGACCGGGATCGTGCTCGCAACCTTGCTCGGCTTCGCGGTCGGGATCGGCCGGCTGTCCTCCAACTGGCTGGTGGCGCGCATCGCCGGCGGCTATGTCGAGGTCATTCGCAACCTGCCGCTCCTGTTCCAGATCCTGTTCTGGTACCTGGCGGTGCTCGGCACTTTGCCCGGGCCGCGCCAGAGCCTTTCGGTCTTCGGCACCATCTTCATCAACAATCGCGGCCTGGTGGTGCCGGCATTCCGGTTCGGCGAGGGCTTTGCCTATGTGATGGCGGCGTTCGCTCTCGGCGTGCTGGCGACGATCATGCTCGGCCTGTGGGCCAGACGGCAGCGCGAGCGCACCGGACGCGGCATGCCGATTTTCTGGAAGGCTGCTGCGCTGATCGTCGGCCTGCCGCTCGCCGCATTCTTCGCCTTAGGCCTGCCGGTCGAGGTGGATCTGCCGCGCCTGCAAGGCTTCAACTTCATTGGCGGCACGCGGATCATTCCGGAATTCGTGGCGCTGCTGATCGCGCTGTCGACCTATACGGCCGCCTTCATCGCCGAGATCGTGCGGGCCGGCATCCTGGCGGTCCCGCGTGGGCAGAGTGAGGCGGGGCTCGCGCTCGGACTGCGGCGCGGGCAGCTGTTGCGGCTCGTCCTCATCCCGCAGGCGCTGCGGATCATCGTACCGCCGCTCACCAACCAATACCTCAACCTGACGAAGAATTCCTCGCTTGCGGTCGCCATCGGCTATCCGGACCTGTTCGCGGTCTTTGCCGGCACCACTCTCAATCAAACCGGACAGGCCATCGAGATCATCGCCATCACCATGGCGGTGTATCTGTCGCTGTCGCTCGCCACCAGCGTGCTGATGAACTGGTACAATTACCGTGTGCGGCTGGTCGACCGCTGAGGCCGTGATGAGCAGCATCCCATCATCGGGTTTCGTGCGGGGCGCGATGATCGTCCCGGCCGCGCCGCCCGCCGTGCACGCGAGCGCGCTCGGGTGGATCCGCGGGCATCTGTTCAACAGCATCGGCAACGCGATCTTGACGGTGCTGGGGATTGCCGCCTTGGCGGCGCTGGCGTGGCCGACCGTGCGGTTCCTTCTCATCGACGCGGTCTGGCGCGGCGCGGACCGTACCGCCTGCCTGCCCGAGACGGCCGGCCGCGAGGTCGGCGCCTGCTGGCCGTTCATTGCCGCCAAATTCGACCAGCTCATGTACGGGTTCTATCCGGCTTCCGAGCGCTGGAGGGTCGACCTGGTCTATGCCTGCGGCGCGCTGGTGCTGGCGCCGCTCCTGGTTCCGCGGGTCCCCTACAAGGCCTTGAATGCGGTCTTGTTCTTCGGCGTCTTTCCGGTGCTCGCCGGCGTCCTCCTGCTCGGCGGCGTGCTCGGATTGACCGAGGTGGAGACAAGGCTGTGGGGCGGGCTCCTGGTGACGCTGGTCATCTCTTATGCGGGCATCGTCGGATCGTTGCCGCTCGGCATCCTGCTGGCGCTCGGACGCCGCTCCGAGCTGCCGGTGGTGCGCAGCTTGAGCGTCGTCTTCATCGAATTCTGGCGCGGCGTGCCGCTGATCACGGTCCTGTTTTTCGCGACCTATATGCTGCCGCTGTTCCTGCCCGGCAATTGGAAGATCGACGGTCTGCTGCGCGTGCTGATCGGGGTCATCCTGTTCTCGGGCGCCTATCTGGCGGAGGTGGTGCGCGGCGGCCTGCAGGCGATCCCGCGCGGACAGTTCGAGGCGGCCCGGGCGCTCGGCCTCGGCTACTGGCGGATGATGGGCCTCGTCATCCTGCCGCAGGCGCTGCGGCTGGTCATTCCAGGGCTCGTCAACTCGTTCATCGCCTTGTTCAAGGACACCACGCTGGTGCTGATCGTGGCGATCTTCGACCTGCTCGGGCAGCTGCGGGCCGCCTTCGCCGATCCCAATTGGGCGACGCCGGTGACGCTGTTCACCGGCTTTGCCTTCGCAGGAATGATCTATTTCGTGGTCTCGTTCGCGATGTCGCGCTATGCCATGTTCACGGAGCAGCGGCTGAACGCGCGCTGAGCGGAGGCATCGAGCAAAACTATGGTTCACGATGCTCAGCGGCCACCGGACGCGGCGCCTGACGCCGGTGCGGATATCCGCACCACGCGCAATGAGGTCGCAATCGACATCATCGGCCTCAACAAGTGGTACGGCGCCTTCCACGCGCTGCGCGACGTCAACCTGCAGGTCATGCGGGGCGAGCGCATCGTGATCTGCGGTCCTTCCGGGGGCGGCAAGTCGACGCTGCTGCGCTGCATCAATCGCCTGGAGAGCTGGCAGCAGGGCCGCCTGATCGTCGACGGCGTGGAGCTGACCGACGACTTGAAGAAGATCGACGAGATCCGCCGCGAGGTCGGCATGGTGTTCCAGCACTTCAATCTGTTCCCGCACCTGACCGTGCTGGAGAACTGCATGCTGGCGCCGGTATGGGTGCGTCGCCAGCCGCGCAAGGACGCCGAGGCGATCGCCCGCCACAATCTCGCGCGCGTGCGCATCCCCGAGCAGGCCGACAAGTATCCGGCCCAGCTTTCCGGCGGTCAGCAGCAGCGCGTCGCCATCGCCCGGGCGCTGTGCATGCAGCCCAAGATCATGCTGTTCGACGAACCGACCTCGGCGCTCGATCCCGAGATGGTGCGCGAGGTGCTCGATACGATGATGGCGCTCGCCTTGGACGGCATGACCATGCTGGTGGTGAGCCACGAGATGGGCTTCGCGCGCCAGGCCGCGACCCGCATGATCCTCATGGACGCCGGCCAGATCATCGAGATCAACCAGCCCGAGGCGTTCTTCTCAAACCCGCAGCACGAGCGCACCAAGCTGTTCCTGCGGCAGATCTTGCATTGAGCTTCAGGGCTCGATCGGCAGATCCGGCCGCGAGCCCCATTCGGCCCAAGAGCCGTCGTAGAGGGCCTGCGGCGGCTTGCCGAGCGCATCGAGCGCCAGCCACAGCACGGCGGCCGAAACGCCCGAGCCGCAGCTGGTGATGATCGGCTTTTCGAGGTCGACGCCGCCGGCGGCGAGTGCCTGCTTGAGCCGCTCGGGTGGAGCGAGCGCTCCCTTCTCGATCAAGGCCGTATAGGGAACGTTCAGTGCGCCCGGCATGTGGCCGCTGCGCAGGCCCGGACGCGGCTCGGGGGCTTCGCCGCGAAACCGGTCGGCTGGGCGGACATCGACCACCTGGACGGTATTGCCGGCAAGCGCCGCCTGCACCCGCGCGAGGCCGGCGACGGCAGCCGCCGACTTGCGGGCCCGGAACTCGCGCGGCGCGCGGGTGACGGCGCCCGACTCGAGCGGCCGGCCCTCCGCCTTCCATCGCGGCAGGCCGCCCTCGAGGATGAAGACCTTTTGGGCGCCGAACACGCCGAAGGTCCACCACACCCGCGGCGCGGCAAACAGGCCGACGCCGTCATACACAACGATCGTGTCCTGATCGGAGATGCCGAGCGCTCCGACGGCGCGGCCGAACGCGTCGGCATCGGGCAGCATATGGGGGAGGGGGTTGGCATGATCGGCGATCGCATCGACATCGAAGCGCACCGCGCCCGCGATGTGGCCGGCCAGATATTCGGCCGCGGCATCGCGCTTCATGGCGGGCAGATAGTAGGAGCCGTCGACCACCACGAGATCGGGTGCAGGAAGGTGCGCGGCCAGCCAGTCGGTGCTGACCAGCCGGGTCGCGGAGGATTCCGCCGGAGCGCTAGACATAGGGCACCTTGCGGGTGGACTGCCGCTCCAGCCAGTGCGGCACCGGCAGGCCCTTCTGGCGCAGGAAATCCGGATTGAACAGCTTTGATTGATAGCGCGTGCCGTAGTCGGCCAGGATGGTGACGATGGTGTGCCCGGGCCCGAGCTCGCGCGCGAGGCGGATGGCGCCCGCCACATTGATGCCGCTCGACCCGCCCAGGCACAGGCCCTCGTGCAACAGCAGATCGAAGATGAGCGGCACCGCCTCCTCGTCGGGAATCAAATACGCCTTGTCGGCCTTGATCGTTTCGATGATCGGGGTGACGCGCCCCAGCCCGATGCCTTCCGTGATGGAGCCGCCTTCCGACACTTTGGCTTGTCCGTGGGCGAAAAGATTGTACATGGCGGCACCCTTCGGGTCGGCCGCGCCGATCACGATGCCCGGGTTTCGTTCCTGCAGATAGGCGGATGCGCCGGCGAGCGTGCCGCCGGTACCGATGGCGCAGATGAATCCGTCCACCTTGCCGCCCGTCTGCTCCCAGATCTCCGGCCCGGTCGAGACGTAGTGTGCCTTGCGGTTGTCGAGATTGTTCCATTGGTCGGCGAAGACGACGCCGTTGGGTTCGGTCTGCTTCAGCTGCTGCGCCATGCGGGCGCCGATATGCTGGTAATTGTTGGGGTCGCTGTAGGGTACGGCAGGCACCTCGACCAGCTCGGCGCCGCACAGGCGCAGCATGTCCTTCTTTTCCTGGCTCTGGGTCTGCGGGATCACGATCAGGGTGCGATAGCCGCGGGCATTGGCGACCAGGGCCAGCCCGATGCCGGTATTGCCCGCCGTGGCCTCCACCACCAGCCCGCCGGGCTTGATGTCGCCGCGCTTTTCGGCCTCAAGGATGATTTGCAGGGCCGGGCGATCCTTGACGGACTGGCCCGGATTCATGAACTCCGCCTTGCCCAGGATGCTGCAGCCGGTCGTTTCGGAAGCGCGCTTGAGCTTGACCAGAGGGGTGTTGCCGATGGCTTCGAGGATTCCATTACGCGTTTGCATGAGCGGTGACTTTCATCGGCGGCATCCAATAGGAATTAGGCAGCCTTCATGGGCGGCCCTCATTGCAGCAGCTCCGCCGCTTTGGTGGCGATCGCCGCCGGTGTCGCATACACCTGTTGGACGAGCTTCTGGATATCCTCGCCCGCGACCGGCGTGACCTCGAGGCCGGCTTTCTCGGCCTCGGCCCGGAAGTCCTTGTCCTCCATCGTCTGCAAGAAGGCCTTGCGCAGCACCTCGACGCGCTCGCTCGGCGTCCCCGGCGGCGCCAGGAACGGCCAAGCCATGACCAGCCGCGCGAAGATGAGCTTCAGAATGGCCCTTTCCTCGTCGGTCCTGGCGAGGTCGACGACGAGCGGAACGGCCGGAAGGTCGCGGTGCTTGCTCAGTCCCATCTGATAGAGAATGTTGATCTCGTTGCGGTCGATCCAGTATTGATGCAGGCCCTTTACGCTGGTCCAGGACCAGCCGCAACGACCTTGTACCTCGCCGCGCTCCATCGCCAGATCGACGTCGTTGCCGCCCGGATAGCCGGTGACGATCTTGAATTTGGTGCCGAGCACGGCATTGGCGATCTTGGGGAACTGGTAGGTATCCGTGCTCGGCCCGGTCGCGCCGACCACCAGCTCGCGCGCCCGCGCATCCGCGAAGGTCGCGATGCCGCTGGTGTGCCAAGCCACGCAGACGCTGACCTCGTTGTTGGTGCTGCCGATCCAGTTGAATTTGGTGGCGTCGAATTGGGCGCCCTTGTTGCCGAGCAACGGCTCGAACGGGGTGCCCCGGTTGATCGTCCCGAAGCTCGTCCCGTCCTTCGGCGCCGCATTGTAGAGATAGTTCGCGAGCCGCATGCTGCCCGCGCCTTCCATGTTCTTGGGCACGATCGCCGGGTTGCCGGGAATGTATTTGCCCATGGTGCGGGCCAGCATCCGCGCATAGGCATCGTAGGCGCCCCCGACGCTGAGCCCGATATCGAGCTCGATGGTCTTGCCGCGGTAGAAATCGGCCGCAGCCTGCGCAAAGGCGGGCGATGCGCCCAGTAGCAGCGCCACCGCTGACCACCCGATGAATTTCAATGCCTGCACGCCATTTCCCCACAGTCTCCTTGTCGTAGCCCCGATGGAGCGCTTCAGGGCGTTCACGCCATAGCCCGCGAAGACGGTCGAAAACGCCCTAAAGCGCTTCATGCGGGCTAGCAGAAATCGCTCTCGCCTCAATGCCCGCTCTTCAATATGGGCGCAATGCGGCGCCAGACGCCACTGTCGTGAACGCAAACCCCAGACATCGTGTCAAATCCGCGACGATCCGTCAGGACTTTCGAAACCATTGGCGGGCACTTGGCCTCATTATCCGATGGTGTTCATTCATTTTTTCCCCCTCTTGCCTAGTGATCCCACCAGAGCCGCTTGGCAAGGGTTTCGGGTGGCGTTGGTGGACAATACCTCGATAAATCTTGACGCCAACACCCTCTTCATGATCGCCATCTACGTCGAAGCATTGCTGGGGCTATTGCTGCTGTTCGCATGGATCCAGAACACGCAGGTTCGGGCGGTGGCATGGTGGGGTTGCGCGCATCTGATGCGCTCGGGCTCGATCGCGCTGTTCGGGATGTATGGCGCGGTCCCGGATCTCATCTCGATCGATCTCGCCAATGCCATCCTGTTCCTCTCATTCGGCGTCACCTGGACGGGCGCGCGCATCTTCGACAACCGGCCTGTGTTGCCGGTATATCTCCTCGCCGGTCCTTTGCTCTGGTTCTTCGTCAGCCATTTCCCCGCCTTCTCGGTCAACCTCGACCTGCGCGTGATGCTCTCTTGCGGCATCATCGCGGCCTACACCTGGATGACCGCCTACGAGTTCTGGCGCGGGCGCAGCGAACCCCTGGTATCGCGCTGGCCGGCGATCTTCATGCTGTTCGCGCACGGCTCGCTGTTTCTGCTGCGCACGCCGCTGGCCGGCATGCTGCCGTGGCTGCCGACCGGACAGGTGGTGCAGAGCGTGTGGCTCATCGTTATGACCTTCGAGGCCCTGCTGTTCACCATCTCGATCGCCTTCATCCTGCTGGCGATGACCAAGGAACGTTCCGAATACCGTCTGCGTACAGCCGCCATGGTGGATTCGCTCACCGGTATCGCCAACCGTCGCGCGTTCCTGCAGGATGGCGCCGAATTGACCAAGCGGCATGCCGCCAATCCGTGTCCCACCGCCATTCTGCTGATCGACCTCGATCACTTCAAGTCGATCAACGACCGGTTCGGTCATGCGGTCGGCGACCGCGTGCTGCAGATGTTCGCCCGTACCGCACAGGCGAACATCAAGTCGCCCGACCTCATCGGTCGGTTGGGCGGCGAGGAATTCGCGGTTGTGCTCTATGACGTGGGCCAGGAGCGGGCGGTGGCGCGGGCCGAGCTCATTCGCACGGCTTTCGCAGAGGTCGCCGAGGAAGTCGACGGCTATCCGGTCGCCGCAACCTTGAGCATCGGCATGGTCTTCACCAGAAGTGCGACGCTGGACCTGACCGACTTGCTGACCCAGGCCGACGAGGCGCTCTACGATGCCAAGGAGCGTGGCCGCAATCGGGTCGAGATCGCCTCGCACGATCTCATCCAGAAGCGCCGGGACTCGCTGCCCGAGCGCATGGCCGCGAGCGCCACGGCCAGGTCCGCGGCCTAGCGGTACGGCTTCCCTCGCTCCGAGCCGAAGCCGATATGTCGGGTTTCGGCCACCCTACGTGGCAGCGCAGGTACGTCCGTGCCCCATGGCGCTGGGCTCGCCATCGTGTAAGAGGCATGCCGTGGCTCAAAGTCCCGGGAAGCCTTCATGCGGCGCAGCACCGAGCGAATCCTCACCACCCATGTGGGCAGCCTGATCCGTCCGGCCGCCCTGCTGGACTTCCTGCGCCGCCGGCAGGCGGGCAAGGAATTCGACCGCGGCGGCTACGAAGAATGCCTGGCCGGCTCGGTCGCCGAGGTCGTGCGCCGGCAGGCGGAAGTCGGCATCGACGTGGTCAGCGACGGCGAATTCGGAAAGTCCATCAGCTGGTCGCAATATGCGCTCGAGCGGCTGAGCGGCTTCGAGCGCCGTCCGGTGGCGCCCAACGCCAATCCGTTCCAGCGCGGCGGCGACCGGGAACGCTTCGCGGATTTCTATGCCGAGCTCGATGCGCGCGAAGCGCGTGGCCACCACGGTGGATGCCGTGTGCGTCGGACCCATCACCTATACGGGCCAGGCCGAGCTGCAGCGCGACATCGACAATTTCGCCGCCGCTTTGCGCGGGACCACGGTCACCGAGGCTTTCCTGCCGGTGGCGGCGCCGGCCAGCGTCATCCCGGACCGCAAGAACGAATACTACGCGAGCGAGGAGGCCTGCCTGCGCGCGATCGCGCAGGCCATGCGCACCGAGTACCGCATGATCGTCGATGCCGGGCTTTCTCCTGCAGCTCGACGACGCGCGCGCCGCCGTGACCTATGACCGGATGGTGCCGCCGGCGAGCTTTGCCGACTACCGCGACTGGGTCGCCTTGCATGTCGAGGTGCTCAACCATGCGATCGAGGGCATTCCGCCCGAGGACCGCATCCGCTATCACGTGTGCTGGGGCAGCTGGCCCGGCCCGCACACCACCGACGTGCCGCTGCGCGACATCGTCGATCTCATTCTCAAGGTACGGGTCGGCGCCTATGTGATCGAAGGCGCCAATCCGCGCCACGAGCACGAATGGAAGGTGTGGCAGGACGTCAAGCTGCCGCCCGGCAAGGTGCTGATCCCGGGCGTGATCAGCCATGCCACCAACATCGTCGAGCATCCCGAGCTGGTGGCCGAGCGCATCGTGCGGCTGGCCAGGCTGGTCGGGCGCGAGAACGTGATCGCCGGCACCGATTGCGGCTTCGCCCAGGGCCCGTTCCACCGTCGCGTCCATCCCTCGATCATGTGGGCCAAGCTCGAGGCGCTGGTGGCCGGCGCGCGGCTGGCGAGCAAGGAGCTGTGGGGTTGAACGGATGGAGGGGAGGCCTGGAGTTGGGCGCGCGCTTTTTGTCGCGACTTGCACTATCCTGATCAACAGGGGCGGTCGCTCGCCTGGAGGCATTCTGATGAATTTCTTTCTGCGCATTTTCTCGGTTCTGGCGCTGGCTTTCGCCGTTTCCAGCCCGATGGCGCGGGCGCAGACCTATCCGGCACGGCCGGTCAAGATCATCGTGCCGTTCGCGCCCGGCGGCCCGGCCGATATCTTTGCCCGCGAGCTCGGCCAATACCTGTCCGAATCCCTCAAGCAATCGTTCGTGATCGAGGACCGTCCGGGCGCCGGCTCGATCCTGGGCACCGAGGCGGTCGCGCGCTCGGCGCCGGACGGCTACACGCTGCTCCTGATGTCGAACACCCACACCACCAACGAGTCGCTGATCCCCAACAAGCCGTTCGTGCTGATGCGCGACTTTACGGCGGTGGCGCCGATCAACTATTCCGATCTCGTGATGGTGATCCATCCTTCGGTTCCGGCGCAGAATCTCAGGGAGTTCATCGCGCTCGCGAAATCCAAGCCCGGGCAGCTCAACTACGCGTCTTCAGGACCCGGCACGCCCTACCACATGGCAGGCGAGCTGTTCAAAGCGATGAGCGGCACCGACATCGTGCATGTGCCCTACAAGGGCTCCGGCGAGGCCCGCAATGCCGTCCTCGGCGGTCATGTGCAGATGATGCTGGACGCCATCACCACCATGGCGGCCAACGCCCGCGCCGGGCAGGTGAGAGCGCTCGGCACCACCGGCGCCAAGCGCTCGAGCGTGCTGCCGGACGTGCCGACCATCGCCGAGGCGCGGCGTGCCCGGCTATGAGGCGACGATCTGGCTCGGCCTGATGGCGCCGGCCGGCACGCCCAAGCCGATCGTCGACAAGCTCAATGCCGAGGTGGTCAAGATCATCAGCCGGCCCGATCTCCAGAAGGCCTGGGCCGAGCAGGGCGCCGTCTCGATGATCATGGACCCGGCCGCATTCGACCAATACCTGCGCGCCGACATCGCCAAATGGGCGCACGTGGTCGAGGTGTCGGGCGCCAAGGTGGAGTAGCTCGCTAGCCCGGCACCATCTCGGCGAGCAGACGGCCGAAGCCCTTGACCGGCTGGCGGATCGACAGCCGGTGCTGGATCTCCCAGCAGCGTGCCGGCACCGGATGGATCACCGGGACGCCGAGATCCTGCTCCAGCAGATCGATCACCGGCAGCACGCGCCAGCCCGAGCCGAGGAGATAGATGGCTTGCGCGCTCTTGGCGTGCTTGAGGAAGGCGCGCTTCACGTGGGCGTAGACCTCGTGCGACGACAGCCGGCCGATCTCGGTGAACGGGACCGAGATTCCCTCCATGGCGAGAACATCGAAACCGGCGTCGACGAAATAGCGCGCAAACGTGTCGTTGATCGGGCCGGTGAAATAGGTCGCGCCCACGAAGCGCTTGACCTTGAGGGCCTTGAGCGCGCGCACCTGATTGGTGCCGGAGGTGAATACCGGCACCTTGTATTGCTGCTCCCACTTCTTGATGAGCGCGGCCTCGCCCTTGTGGCCGAGCACCATGAAGGGCGGCGCGCCTTCGGGATGGATCAGGTCGCAGCCCGCCTCGGCGAGCTGCGCCACCAGCGGCTCATAGGGCGCGATCGCCCGCTTGAACTCGTCGGTGGTGCCTTCCTTGATGCCGAGAAACAGCGGGATCACCCCGATGCCCTCGGGCAGCATGCGGATCAGCTCTTCGAGCCCGCCCGGCCGCATGGTCGGCTTGACGCAGCCCAGCACGCCTCGCCAGCTGGTGAAGGCCATGGAGATACCTCGCTTGTGAAAGGAATTATTCCGCGCTTTGCACGATTTTCTTGACCCGCTGCACCACGGCCGGAGGGGTCTTGTAGATCTTCTCGATCAGCGCCTGGATCTCGCTGCCCTTGGTGATCTCCAGATCGAGCGCCCGCTTCTCGGCATCGGCGATGAATTCGGGATCGCTCATCGTGTCCTCGAACGCGTCGCGCAGGACCTGCACGACCTCGTCCGGCACTCCCGGCGGCGCAATGAACGGACGGCCGAACTCCGAATTGCCGAAGGCGAGATCCATGGCGGCACGGTCGTCGTCGTTGCGGGCATAGTCGTAGACCCAGGACACGTCGGGCAGCTCGGGATGCTTCTTCAGGCCGAACTGGATGAACGGGCGGATCTTGTCGTCACGCAGCCAGCTGCCGTTGGTGGCCTTCACGCTGGCCCAGGTGATGCCGACGACGCCGCCGACCTCGCCGCGCTCCATCGCCAGCATTCCCTGCTTGGTGCCCTGGTAACCGGGAATCATCTTCATCTTGGCGCCCAGGATGGCGTCGACGAAAAGCGGATAGAAGTTGGTGGCGCCGCCGGTGCCGGCGACAATGAGCTCGTTCTTGAGGACGTCGTCGAAGGATTTGACGCGGGTCAACGTCCAGGCCACGCCCACATGGTTCTCGCGCAGCGCGCTGCCGAGCCAGCGGAACTGCCGCGGATCGAATTTCACCCGTTCGGGATAGACGAGCGGATCGGTCGCGAGCAGCGCGTTGACCGCCCCGATGACGGTGCCGTCCTTGGGCGCCACGTTGTAGATGTAGTTGCCGGCGACCAGCGAGCCGGCTCCCGGCATGTTCTGCACCACGATGGTCGGATTGCCCGCGATATGGGCCTTCATGTACTGGGCGAGCAGACGCCCGTAAGCATCGTACCCGCCGCCAGGTGCCGAGCCGACGATCAGGCGGATCTGCTTGTCCTTGAAATAGGCGTCGGCGGCATCGGCCGGAGCGGTCAGCGTCCAGACGGATAGGAAGCCACAGCAAATGGCCAAGCACGGAACCAGCGCAAGGCGTCCCGCCGCGGCCATTCCGTGCGCTGCGATGGTCGATGAACGGATCATGGCTCCGGCCCTCGTGCCCCGAGGAAATTTTCAAGATAATTCTAGCCGTATTGCGACCGAAAGGCAGCCCCGTCAAGGAACCATGATGCGGCCGCCGTTGATCGCCACCCCCTGGCCGGTCATATAGGCCGCGTCGGCACTCGCCAGGAAGGCGGCCAAGCCCGCCACATCCTCAGGATAGCCGATGCGGCCGAGCGGAATCGTCCGGCGCCCGCGCTCGATCAACTCCTCCGCCGTGGTGCCGGCCCCCAGCGGCTGCGCGGTCAGAGACACTCCCGGAATGATCGCATTGACACGGATATTGTGCTGCGCCCAATCGAGCGCCAAGGTCTTGGTGAGCGACAGGATCGCCGCTTTGCTGCAGGCATACCCGACGCCGTCCACGGCGCCCTCCAGCGCGCGCCCCGAAGCGATGTTGATCACGACGCCGCGTCGCCGCTCGATCATCTTGGGGCCGAAAGCGCGCAGGATCAGGAACGGTGCGGTGATATTGATCTTGAGGGTGCGCTCCCACACTTGCGGCGTCATGTCGAGCACGCTCGCGCGGGCATAGATGCTGGCATTGTTGATGATGCAATAGGGAACCCCGTGGACATCGAGCGTTTGCGCGACGGCGGCCTCGATGTCGTCCATGCGGGCGAGATCGGCCTTGATGAAGGAGGCCGTGCCGCCGCCCGCGCCAATCTCGCGGACGATCTCCTCGCCGGCCTTGGCGTCGACGTCCCAGACCGCGACCTTGGCGCCCAAGCGCGCGAAGCCTCGACAGAATGCCCGGCCGAATCCGCCGCCGCCGCCCGTCACCACCACCATGTCGCCGGCCTTGATTCCATCGCGCGCAATGCCGTCCCCCGCCATTTGCCTGCTCCCGTTGGGTCGATCGTTTCGGCCGGTCCCTCGGCCTGGAAAAAGCCTTGCGTGAGAAGACCTTGGCCCGTTTCGGCTATGCCCGCAAGGCAGTCCCATAGTGCCGCCTTGAAGTCCTGCAGAAGACCTGAAATCGCCCGGGACAATCGCCGGGGCGCTGCTGGTACCGGGCTACAATTGGCTCTATACTTCGCTGTCAAGCTGTAGAAATTCACCGACTCTCGCCGGCAGGGGGGCGCGAGTGGTCATGAATTTATCCCGCTATCGGATACTGATGCTCGCGGGCGCCGCGCTGGTGTTCGCAGCGACGGGCTTGGCCGTGGCCGGTCCCAATGGGGGCACCGTGGTCGGGGGCAGCGCGACCATCCAGGGCGCCGGCACCGGCGCTGTGACCATCAACCAATCGAGCCAGAAGGCCATCATCAACTGGAATACCTTCGATATCGGCAACGGCGAGACCACGACCTTCAATCAGCCGAACAGTTCCTCGATCGCGCTCAATCGCGTGGTCGGCGGGCTCGGCCCCACCCAGCTCTTGGGGACGCTGCTCGCCAACGGCCAAGTCTTCGTCATCAATGGCGACGGCATCTTGATCGGCCCTAACGCGGTCATCAACACTGCCGGGTTCCTCGCCACCACCAATGATATCCGCGACGCGGATTTCATGGCCGGCAAATACAATTTCACCATTCCGGGCAATCCCAACGCCTCGGTCGTCAATCAGGGTACCATCACCGCCGCGTCCGGGGGGTTCGCCGCCCTGGTGGCGCCTGGAGTGCGCAATTCCGGCACCATCACGGCCACGCTCGGCACTGTGAGCCTGGCGGCCGGCAACGCCTTCACGCTCGATTTCTACGGCGACCGGCTGATCACGCTCGCGGTCGGCGACCAGATCGCCGGCCAGGTGATCGATGTGGCGACCGGCCAACCCTTGAGCGCGCTCGTCGGCAACAGCGGCAAGCTCAGCGCCAACGGCGGTCGCGTGGAGCTCACCGCGGCGGCGGCGCGGGCGGTGGTCAACTCGGTCATCAACAATACCGGCGTGATCGAGGCGAATTCGGTCGGCACCAAGAACGGCATGATCGTGCTGGGCGCCGCGACCGCCGCGAGCAAGCCTGCCGGCGCGCCGGTGCAGAACGTGAAGCTCGCCGGCAGCATCTCGGCGGCGGGCAAGAATACCGGCGAGACGGGCGGCAAGATCAAGGTCACCGGCGAGAGCATCGCGCTCACCGGCGCAACCCTCGATGCCTCCGGCCCGGCCGGTGGCGGCACAGTGATGCTGGGCATCGATGTGCCGGTCATCAGCCAGTACACGACGCCGGCATCGACGGCAGCGACCGTCACCATCGATACCGCATCGACGATCAACGCGTCGACGAAGGGCCCTAACGGCAACGGCGGGTCGATCGCCATCTGGTCGGACAATTCGACCACGATGAACGGCTGGCTGATCGCGACCGGCGGCGGGTCCGGCGGCGCCGGCGGCCAGGCCTTCATCCTCGCCGCCCAGAGCCTGGCATTCGGCGGCAGCGCCAATCTCTTCGGCACCGCCGGCAATTCGAATTCCAATCAATCCGGCAACAACAACAACCTGTTCATCGCCAGCGGCAACGATCTTACCATCACGTCGAACCCCGCAAGCCTGGCGACGGGGGCGTCGTACGTGACCGTCGACGCATTGCAGCATTCGCTCGCCACCAGCAACGTGCAAATCAGTGCGGGCATCGGCACGATCTCGATGCCGGGGTTCACGCCGAACGGCAATCTGACGGTCGCAGGCAGCATCAATTGGAGCTCGCTGTCGTCCCTCAACCTGTCGGCCAACCAGAACATCACCATCAACCCCGGCGTGACGATCAAGAACACGTCGGTACAGGGCCAGAACACCGTTCCGTCGTTCTGCTCAGTCAATTGTCAGAACATCAATCTCCAAGCCGGCCAGAGCGGCACCGGCATCGGCACCGTCGTATTCGGCGACGGTGCAAAAGTCGACGTGTCCAATTCCTACGCCTACGTGAATATCGAATACAATCCACCGGGCGGCTATGCTAATCCAACCTCCTATGTTGGCTTTATTTCGGTAAATCCTGATCAGACATACTTGAACGCGGCGATGCTGGTGAACTCGGCCGCCGACCTGGAGAGTATCAGTAGCAACCAAACACCAACCATTCTCGGTGGCAGCTACGCGCTCGTCCGAAGCATCGACCTCAGCGCGTATCCCAACTTCATCCCCATCGGCAACGCCGCGACCCCTTTCATCGGAAACTTCAACGGCAATGGCGGCAACAGCAACGGCGCCACGATCGGCAACCTGACCATCAACTCGGCCAGCACCGGGCCGGTGGGCCTGTTCGGACAGATAGGCGCGCCGGGCGATTGCACCGGTGGTCCGTGTGGTTTTGGATCTGTCAGCAACGTCACCCTGGCCAACGTCAACATCACCGCCAACTCGGCATCGGCGGTCGGCGCCCTTGCGGGCGTGAACTACGGTTCGATTTGGCAGAGTTCCGCGAGCGGCACCGTAACCGGCACGGGCAGTCAGGCGGTCGGCGGGCTGGTCGGTATCAACCTTACAGGTGGAATTGGCTGTAGCGTAGGGTGCAATTTCGGCGGCTTCGGCGGCGTCGCCACCTCGTCTGCGAACGTGACCGTCACGGGCGGAAATGGGGCGACGGTGGGCGGACTGGTGGGCTCGAATTCCGGTTCGATCTGGAGCTCGTATTCCGCCGGCGCGGTTGCGGGTGGGACGAACAGCCGAGTCGGCGGACTGGTCGGCTACAGTAACGGCTCGATCCAGGATACCTATGCAATCGGCGCGGCCCGTGGTGGAGGCAACAGTACCGTCGGCGGTTTGGTCGGCTTTCTTGTCGGATCCACGCCTTGCGATTGTGAAGGTCCGCCGCCGCCTGGCGGCACGATCCTGACAAGCTGGGCCTCCGGCTTGGTCACGGGCGGGTCGGAAAGCCGAACCGGCGGGCTGGTTGGCGGAACGAGCTGGAGCACGCTGGCGCTGGCCTCGAATGTCGTCAGCTCCTATTGGGATACAACCACCACCAATCAGCAGAGCAGCGCCGGTGGCTCCGGCCTGTCGGGCGCCTCGCCGTTTACGCAGGCAAGCTACCTGGGCTTCGACTTCGGCGGCACCTGGTTCATGGTCGACGGCCAGACCCGGCCGTTTCTGCAGTCCGAATGGTCGGAGACGATCACCAACGCCCATCAGCTTCAGCTGATCGCGATGGACCCGACGGACAACAACTACGTTATCGCCAACAACATCAATCTCGCACCGGCGCTGAACAATCGTTCGGATATGTGGAGCGCTGCAGGCTTCGCGCCGATTGGAAGCTTCGCCGGCACCCTGACAGGCTTGGGCAATACCATCTCCGGCCTCACGATTGCGCCGGCTGCTCCCACGGTCAACAATATCGGGCTCTTTGGCGCCAACTACGGCTCGATCACCAATCTGATACTGTCCAACGTCACCATCGCGGCGAATCCCAACGTCGGACTGACGACCCAGTCCATCGGCGCGCTCGCCGGCCAGAACTGGGGACACATCAGCAACGTCTTCGTCACCTCGACCGAGGGATTCACCAGCACCGTCGATGGCGGATCTCAGACGGGCCTCAGCGCCGGAGGCCTGGTCGGCTTCAACATCGGCACCATCACCGGCGCGAGCGCAGCGGTGCAGGTCACCGTGCGGGACGGCTGCTTCGACGTTGATCCATGCGGCGGATTGAATTTCGCCGGTGGCCTGGTCGGCAACAACAGCATCAATCTCAACGGCTTCGCAGTCAGGTCCGGCGGCTTGATCACGATGTCGGCCGCGAGCGGGCAGGTCTTCGGCGGCAACAACACCATCGTCGGCGGGTTGGTGGGCGAGAATACCGGCGCCATCACGCTTTCGTACGCGAGCGGCACCGTCTCGGTCACCACCAGCGCTTCGGTCAACAACAATTTCAACTCCAGTTTCGGCGGCGGGCTGGTCGGCCAGAACGGCAATGGCGGGCCGCCCCCCGACAATCTCGGCACGATCGTCGCCTCCTATGCCACCGGCAACGTGACCGGTACGGGCCTGGCGCTGGCCATCGGCGGGCTCGTCGGCGACAATTCCGCCGGCTCGGCCATCGTCGACTCCCAGGCTGGCGGCAACGTGACCGCGAGCACGGACGCAAGCGCGTCCCAGCCCGGCAACTTCGTCAATGCCGGCGGCCTGGTCGGATACAATCAGGGAAGCATCATCGGCACGAACGCGCCTCCGTTTACCCCATCCCTTCACCAGGTAACAACGGCGGCGGGCTTACCGTGTCCTATTGGTCCGGGGGGCGCAGACGCTAGTCATTACTCGGCCACGCACGAATGTCGCTCGGTCACGCACGTGATCCCACCCTCGTTCGAAGTCAGCGCCAGGCTGCTCTTCGGGCGTTTCCTATTCCTGCGCCACCGGCGCCGTGAGCGTCGGCGCGCTCGGTCTGGGCGGCGGGCTCGTCGGCAACAATGACGGGACGCTGTTCGATGTCGTGGCCACCGGCCCGGTCACCGGCGCCGCCGGCTTTCCCTCCGGCAACAACCAGCAGCGCAACAACGGCGAAGGCCAAGATCCCACCTTGCTGGGCGGGCTCTCCGGGCTCAATACCGGCGCCATCGCATCAGGCTTTGCGACCGGGCCGGTCGGGACTGCGGGCGTGGCCTACCTGCAGGTTGGCGGTCTCGTCGGCCAGAACAGCGGCTTGATCGGCAATTCGAGCGCGAGCGGCGCAGTCCGAGCCGGCGACAACAGCAATGCGGGCGGGCTGACCGGCGGGAACAGTCTCGAAGTCTCCGGCAATGGTTGCGGCAGTTGCTCGACCGGCGATGGCCATAACAACCTGGCAACGGTCCTCTCGTCATCCGCCAGCGGCAACGTCACCGTCGGAGCCTCCAGCAGTGCCGGAGGTCTGAGCGGAACTGGGAGTGGCAGCTTCTCCAATACGACGGCGACCGGCAACGTAACGGGCGGTGCCGACAGCATTTTGGGCGGGCTTGTCGGCGGAATGGGCGCCTTGAACGGGCCGAGCTTCATCACTCAGTCCTTCGCCTTCGGCACCGTCACCAGCACCGGGCCCAACAGCGCGGTCGGCGGGCTCGTCGGCATCAGCGGCGGCACCATCGACCAGTCGCTGGCCGCCGGAGCGGTATTTGGCACCTCGCAGAGCTATCTCGGCGGACTGGTGGGCATCAATATCGGTTGGAATTCACAACTCGTCGGCGGTCGTTCCGGTCAATGCCAGCGGCTCGCAGAATTTGGCCGGTGGCGTTGCTGCTCTCAATTTCGGGCTGATTGATCCCACCACATCGTCGGGCAATGTGAGCTCGGGCGCCAACAGCGTGGTCGGCGGCCTCGTGGGCGCCAATGGCGCTTTCAGCAACTATTCGGCCGGGCAGCTGCAGGGATCCGCCTTCCCGGTCGGCATGGTCTCGTCGGATTCCATTGCGACGGGCTCGGCCAGCGGCGGCAGCGGCAGCACGGTCGGGGCGCAGGTCGCGGCAAGCTATCCGACCTCCGGCCTGCCGGCCTATTCGTCCCTGCTCAATACCTGCGATAACGCGGTCTGTGCCGTGCTCCTGAGCGGCCAGCTGTACGATCCGACCGCGGTAAATGTTCCTTCTACTCCTACCACTCCGTCTATTCCTTCTGCTCCTTCTGCTCCTTCTACTCCTTCTTCACCGCCGTCTACGCCGGCAACGCCACCGCCGACCACCGAGGCGCAGCTCATCAATAATCTCGTCCAGAACATCACGCTCGCCGCGGTCACCTTGGGCGAGGTGGTCAACACCCAGCCGCTCAATCAGCCGCCGCCGACACAGCCGCCGCGGACGGGACCGGGGCCCGCACCAGGACCGGGCCCGGGGGGCCTGCCACCGCAGTTCGGTGCGCGGTTCTTCGTGCCGCCGCCGCTCGGCGAGATTCATTTCGTCAAGGATGAGGTGGTGCTGCAGATTCCGACCGACGTCACGCTGGCGCAGCTGCAAGCCGTCATGGGTCCGCTTGGGGCTGAGCATCCTGGGATCGCAGAGCATGGGCCTCATCGGCGTCACCACCTATCGGGTGCATATCGGCAACGGCGCTTCGATCGCCGCGGTGATCCAGGCGCTGGCCCGTTACCAGATCGTCGCCGGCGCGCAGGCCAACTACACCTACAACCTGGTCCAGGACCATGCCGCCGCCGATGTCCCCGAGCTTGCGCAGGATCCCGATCTCGCCGGCCGCACCGACGGCGAGGGCGATGCCGCCCAATACGCGATCGGCAAGCTCGGTCTGATCGGTATCCATCGCCAGCTCAAGGGAGACAACATCACGGTGGCGGTCATCGATTCGCAGATCGATGTCCACCATCCCGATCTCGAAGGTGACATCGCGGAGGAGTTCGATGCCGTCGGCGAGGCGGAGAAGCCCCATTCGCACGGCACCGGCATGGCGGGCGCGATCGTTGCCCATCGCAGGCTGATGGGCGTCGCGCCGGATGCGACGCCTCTATGCGATCCATGCCTTCTCGAGCAGCGCGGCCACCGCCGAGAGCACGACCTTCAACATCCTCAAGGGCCTGGAATGGGCATCCGACAAGGGCGTGCGCGTGATCAATATGAGCTTCGCGGGCCCGCGCGACCCCTCGCTGGAACGGGCGCTGAAGGCGGCGCACGACAAGGGGATCGTGCTGGTCGCCGCCGCCGGCAATGCCGGCCCGAAATCGCCGCCGCTCTATCCGGGGGCCGATCCCAACGTGATCGCGGTGACGGCGACCGACGTCAACGACAAGCTGTTCCCCGGCGCCAATCGCGGCCGCTACATCGCGGTGGCGGCGCCCGGCGTCGATATCCTGGTGCCGGCGCCCGAGGACACCTATCAGCTCACCACCGGGACTTCGGTCGCCTCCGCAGAGGTCAGCGGGCTTGCGGCCTTGCTGCTCGAGCGCAATCCCAATCTCACGCCCGAGGACGTTCGCGCGATCTTGATGTCGAGCGCCCGGCGGCTGGGAGCCAAGGATCGCGACGACGATTTCGGCTCCGGCCTGATCAATCCGTCCAAGGCGATCCAAACCGCCGGCGACCTGAAACCGGTCGACATCACCGGTACGCTGCAGCCGCGGCCCCCCGCAGGACCCCAAAAGCCGACGCCGGCTCCGGCCGCCCGACCCGCGGTCCTCAGTGTGAGCCATCCCAACGGGAGCCCGCGCTCCACCCGGTGAAGGCGCTGGCGGCGAAGAAGTAGGCGAGGCTCGCTTTCGGGCGAATACCGCGTCGTCCGCGAAGGGGTCCCGCTTCGGCTCGCGCTTACGAAATCGAAAGCATTGGCGAAAAGAAAATCGGTGCGCGGGCACCGGCTTGAGGGCGATGTCAACGCAGAACTGCGACTGTGCCGGCGATGCCCGGCACTGCCGGGTCCGGCCCCCATGTCTGCACGCGCCGCACCGTTTTGGTGGAGGATATCGCGACCGCAACCTGGTCCCGGCCTTGCGCCGGAACCGTCCCCAGCTCCGCGTTTGGAACAATCCCCGCTTCGCGGGGACAACAGCAGCGAGATCAGTCGGCCAACCCCATGAACAGCTTCGATGCCGCAGTTTACTGTGTCGGAACGGTCGCCGTCGTCTCAGGCTTCAATGCCGGCCTGTTGCGCAGCATGGCCACGATCTTGGGCTACTTGGCCGCGATGCCGGTCGCGATATCGGCGACGCCGTACGTCTCCCAGCTGCTCGCCGACAAATTCAATACGCCCGATGTCCAGAACCCGACTTTGTTCTTCGGTATCTTTCTGGTCACCGGCATTGTGCTCGGAGCGCTGTTGCGCGCTGCCATCAGCGAGACGGTCGGACCGAGAATCAGCCTGCCGGATCGGCTTGCGGGCTCCGTGCTCGGGGCGGTGCGCATCGTTCTCGTCGCCGTGACCCTGGTGCTCATTTTCGACCGGATCATCCCGCTGGACCGCCAGCCGGCTTTCCTCAGCGGCTCGCAGCTGCGGCCGATCCTGTTGAAGGCCGGTCTGAACGGTCTCAAATCGCTGCCGCCGGACGTCACGGCATTCATCGATCAGCTGAAGAAAGCCCAGCGGATTTGATCAAGTCATCCGATCCACAAATTGTGACCGGACGCACGAGGACCTGACTTGTGCACAGGCACCCTTGCAAAGCGGCTCAAGCATCACGGCGAGCGCCGAAAAGGTCGGCGCCGGCCGGGCGCCAACCGCCTCCTACTTGGTAATGATGTCGATGATTTTCCGGGAGCCGGGATCGACGATCAGCAGCTGATCTTGCAGCATCGCGAAGTCATAGGGCTTTACCGCCGGCACTTGGTCGCCCACGCCTTTCGGCATCGGCTGCAGCTTCATTGACGCTGGCACCGCTTCTCCAATGTCTGCCCTGAAGTCGGCAGGAAGCGCGCTCTCGCCCGCGACTTGCCTGCTCGCGCCTTGCCAGATTTCATCCCGCTGAGCGAGCGTCAGGCCATCGGTGATCCAAGCCCGATCGCCAGGGCTCGCCAGCGCGCCCGAGGCACCAAAACCGACGAGCAACCCAATGAGCAGGTACCGAAATTTCTTCATGGCATCACCTTTCGCTTGGAACCCTTTAGTGCGTAATCGAAATGCGGCGCTTCCGGTTTCCTAAAATAATTTTAACTTCCCGCATGCACCGCGGTGCGATCCGATATTCCATCCTCGCGGTCCCTCGCTGTTACGCGACACATAGCCGCGCGCCGCAGCTGCACCAGCAACTCGGCGCCGACCCTGCCGCCGGACGGTTTGCGACGGAAACAGATTCGTGCCGACTACATTCGTCGCAGCGCGCCATTTCATCCGACGCTTCAGGCTTTGACGTTTTGCCGCCGCGCGACCTCGCTTCGTTGTTGCGGGACACATTGCCGCGCGTTGCTGCCGCAACCGCACGCCCCTCATTGAATTGTTCGTGCAGGTGGGGCTTTTCGACCAGAACAAGGACAATCGACCATGAATGCGTACTTCCGCAATGGAATAGTCGCGCTCGCGCTGGTGGCGGTGCAGGCGTCGCCGCCGCAGCCGGGATGAGTCGATCAGCTGCCACAAACGACCATCTCAATCTGACCGGCGCCCAGCAGAAGGAAATTTGGCAGGGCGTGAGCCCGCAGGCGTCAAAGAGACCGCGCCGGCCACCTTCAAGCCACCGCTAGGAGAGGTGACGCCGAGCTCCATCAAGCTGCAACCGCTGCCGACCAAGGTCAGCAACGAAGTGCCCGCCGTGAAGTCCTATGACTTCTGCCATGCTGCAGAATCAGGTCCTGATCGTCGACCCGTCCTCCAGGAAGATCGTCGATATCGTCAGTCGCAGCTGAGCAAGCGCCGAGGCGGAATTCCGGCCTCGGCTTCCCAGCATGGGCGGATGGCCGGGTGCGAGCCCGGCCATCTCATTCCGGCTTTCAGCTTGCTGATTTCAGTTGCTGGGGACCTAACCGAGCGGCTCCACTCTCACGATCGAGGCACCGTGGTTGCTGCCGACCCACAGAACCGGTCGCGGTCCGCCCTCCTGCACGAAGACGCGCCGAATGTTGGTCGGGCGCGGCAACAGGTACTCGGTCATCTTGCCGGACTTGGTGTCGAGCCGCACCACCCGGTCGGTCAGCATCGAGCCGGTCCAGACCTCGGAGGAATCCTTGGTCGGTACCACGTCGTAGGGATCGTCCCACTTGGTGGGCAGCTGGTATTCCTTGATCGCGGCCGTCTTCGGATCGAACAGGCCGATCGCGTTGCCGCCGTACTCGGCGAACCACAGCCGGTTTTCGATCGTCGACCCGGCCGCGCCGCGGCCGCGAGCCGTTGATCGGCGTTTGATAGATGGTGGTCATTCCGGTCTTGGCATCGCGCAGGCCGATGCTCGTGCCGCCGAACTCCAGCTGGTAGACGTTGTTCTGCTGATCGGTCGGCATGCCATAGGCGGAGATCCGCCGGCCGCCGGGATCCTTGGACGGTCCCAGATTCTCGTATTGGCCGGTCTTCAGATCCAGGCGGTACATGTCATGTGCCTCCTGGTTGTTGGTCCACACCTTGCCGTCCACGTCGTCATGCTGGGGCGAGACCATCGAGGCCTGCGTGGAGGGCGACTGCCACTCCTTCGGGAACGGATAGGTCGTCACCGCATGGGTCTGCCGATCGATCTTGGCGAGGCCGGCCTGATACATCATCGCCAGCCACACGTTCTTTTGCCCGGGGTCGAACTCGAGATCGAGACCGCCCTTGGGTTCGTCCGGCTTCAGCACCGGGATCGGAATGTCGGTCAGCCTTGCCGGTCTTCGGGTCCAGAACGCCGACGAACTGGTTGCCGAAGTCGGAGTACCAGACCGCCCCGTCCTGGTCGACGATCACGTCATGCGGTTCCGCATCCTTGCGCGGCAGATCGTACTCGGTGATGATGACCTTGGTGGCCTCGCCCTTGGGCCGCGGCAACGTGGCGAGCTCGTAACTGCGCTCATCTCCCTTGCTCAGATTGATGCCGGCGAGCCAGGCCGACATGACGTCGAACTGCGATTGCGGCATGGGCGATCGGTCCGCGCGCGGTCCCGGCAATAGCGGCTGCGGCTGCAGGGGCGTGCTGCCCGGCGAATAGCTGCCCATGCGCTTGAAGACCTGCTTGAACTCGTCGGCGTCGTGGGTCGAGGCGAAGACGCGCTGCAGCGTGTGGCAGCCGACGCAATTGGTCATGTTGGCCTTGAGATTGTCGCGGCCCCGGCGTGCTCATCAGCCATTCGGCGTTGGCGAGCTGGTCCTCCGGATTTTTGGCTTTGACAAGCTTGATGTCGGTGCTGGATCCGGCCTGCGACACATCCACAGCCTGCGGCCCGGCGAGCTCGTAGCCGGCCGCTCGAATCGAGATGGCATAGTGACCCGGATCGAGCCGGCCGCCGGGGAAGCTGTATTGGCCTTTTTCGTTGCTGACCACCGTGGTGGTGATGGTGCTGCCGTCCTTCTTGGCACTGACCAGCACGCCTTCCATCGGACCTTCCTCGGCCGAGGTGACCTGTCCGGTCAGTGCCGCCGGGCTCTGCGCCTGAGCCCCGCTCATCAAAACACCGGTCAACGCATAGGCGAGGCCTACGCTGGTAAAGAGCTGGCTATGTCGCATCGTCGTCTCCTCCAGATCGTTGTCGCTCGTGAATCCACGCCATGAGCGCCGCAGCATCTGCTCCGGGTTCGCGGGTCTCATCATTGT
Organism: uncultured Alphaproteobacteria bacterium; assembly: GCA_963725185.1. Classification (GTDB taxonomy): domain Bacteria; phylum Pseudomonadota; class Alphaproteobacteria; order Rhizobiales; family Xanthobacteraceae; genus VAZQ01. The sequence continues at coordinate 333,481 of CAVRXO010000003.1, read as the reverse complement.
TGCTGCGAGCCGCGCCAGGACGGTGGCCGCTTCGCATCAATTTGTCGCATTGGTCAGCTGTGCGGCCTTGGCCACCGCGGCCTTGGGCGTTTGGTAAGCTTCCTTCAACAGCTGCTCGATTTCAGTCCCGGGCACCGGATTGATCTCGAGCTTCTGCTTGCTTGCGTCCGCCAGGAACGCCGGATCCTTCATCGTGTCCCAGAAGGCCTGCTGCAGGGCCTGCGCTCGCTCCGCTGGAAGGCCGGGCGGAGCGAGGTAAGGCCGGCCCATCACCTGACGCGCGAAGATCAGCTTGAAGATCTGCTTCTGCTCCGGCGTCTTCGCCAGGTCCAGGATCAGGGGAACATTCGGCAAGTCGGGGTGCTTGGTGAGCGAAAGCTGGGCCAGAATGTTGATCTTGTGCTGCGCGACCCATTCGGGGTGCGTGGCCATCACGCTGGACCACGACCAGCCGCAACGGCCCTGCACCTCGCCGCGTTCCATCGCGAGATTGACATCGTTGCCGCCCGGATAGCCGTGGATGACCTTCATTTTCGTGCCGAGCACGCCGTTGAGGACCGCGGGAAAAACGTCGGTATCGGAGCCGCCGCCGGTTCCGCCCACGGTCATTGGCTTGGTATAAAGGTCCTCCAGCTTGGTAATGCCTGACGTGTACCAGGACACGCAGACGCTGACCTCGTTGTTGGCGCTGCCCAGCCAAGTGAACTTCAGCGGATCGAATTGCGCTCCGGGAGTTCCGAGCAGCGGGTCAAACGCGATGCCGCGGCCGATCGTGCCCATCTCGGTTCCGTCTTTGGGGGCCACGTTGTAGAGCCAGTTGGCGAGCCGAAGGCTCCCGGCGCCCTCCAAATTCTTCGGCACGATCGTTGGATCCCCGGGAACATGATGGCCGATGAAGCGCGCCACCGCCCGAGCATAGACGTCATAGGCTCCGCCCGGGCTGTAGCCGATCTCCATGGCGACGTTCCGGCCCTTGTAGAAATCGACCGGGCTCTGTGCATAGGCGAGCGCCGCGAAGCCGAAAAACGTAAGCAGGCCCGCCGTCAACCGCCTGGCATGCATGCTGATGCTCCTTAAGCAGCTCTGCTGCGCGCGGCATCGGCCGCTCGCCGCCCGTTCGCGGTGCGCTGTAGATCGACGGAAGAGAAGACTGCAGATTCATAACGTTCGAGCCGGCAATCCGGCCAAGCGTTGCGGCTGGGATAAAAAGCCGCAGGCCTCGGGCCTACCAGGCGAAATGGATCGCTCCTCATCAGCTTCGATCCCGCAATGCTATCGGCGCCTCCCTCGACGGATGCCTGCGCTAGATCTGCAGTATCGAAGCGAAGTCGAAGTTATTGTTAGGCGGATTTTCGCCGATCCGAATCGTCGTCTCGCTGACGAAGTTGTAGGGCGGTACCGGCAGGTTATAGGGCGCAGGAACCCCGCGAAAGACGCGTCCCGCCAGATCGTACTTCGAGCCGTGACACGGACAAAAATACCCGCCTTGCCAGTTTGCGACGGGCTCGGTGGCGCTTGGCATCGGCTCGAACAACGGTATGCAGCCCAAATGGGTGCAGATTCCGACCAGCACGCCGTATTCGGGCTTGATGGAGCGATGCCAATTCTTCGCGTAAGGCGGCTGCTGGAGTTCGCTCGAGTCCGCATCGGAGAGCTCGGCCAGCAAGGCTTGATCCTGCAGCGTCTTGAGGATCTGAGGCGTTCGATTGACTACGAAGACCGGCCGTTCGCGCCAGCGCACCACGGCCTGGGAGCCGGGCTGGATCTTGCTCACGTCGAGATCGACAGGACCGCCGGCAGCCAGCGTTGACGCGTCCGGATTCATCTGACCGATCAGCGGGATAAGACTCGCCACCACCCCGGCAGCGCTGACCATGGCGGTGGCGATGTAGAGAAAGTCACGCCGTGTCGGCTGAGCGGAAGGCACGGTCATGTTTGCGGCGGTTGTCCAGGGCATGGCCTGAAGGAAAATGTTCACGACCCGTTACACGTTCGCGACAAGTTCGCGGGGCGAGATCAACTCTTCGTAATCCCGCTCGGGTCGCGCTCAAAGCGGCACGTAATGCGGACGCCGCCAGCTGACCCAGGAGGCGACGATGAGCCGTGTCAAGGTGAACGCGCTGAAGATGGTGGTCACGATCCCGGCGCCGAGCGTCACCGCAAAGCCGCGGACCGGCCCGCTGCCGATGAAGAACAGTACGGCGGCCGCGATAAAGGTCGTTATGTTGGAATCCAGGATCGTCGCAAGGGCTCGCCTGAACCCCGCATCGATGGCATTGATGGCGGAGCGGCCGTTGCGCACCTCCTCGCGGATACGCTCGTAGATGAGCACATTGCTGTCGACCGCGATCCCCACCGTCAGAACGATGCCGGCAATGCCAGGGAGCGTGAGCGTTGCGTTGAGCAGCGACAGAATTCCCACGATCATGCAGACATTGAGGGCAACCGCGACGTCGGCGAATAATCCGAACAGGCCGTAAGTCGCCACCATGAAGGTGAGGACCAGAACGGAGCCGAAGAGCGAGGCCGCTTCGCCTTGCTTGATCGAGTCCTGCCCCAGTCCCGGTCCGATGGTACGCTCCTCGATGATACGTCAGCGGCGCCGGCAGCGCGCCCGCGCGCAGCAGGACGGCGAGATCGTTCGCCTGCTGGACGGTGAAGTCGCCGGAGATTTGGCCTGTGCCTGCCGTGATCGGCTCCCGGATCACCGGGGCCGAAATGACGGCATTGTCGAGCACGATGGCGAACGGACGGCCGACATTGTCCCGCGTCGCCTGCGCGAAGCGCTGCGATCCCGCGGAATTGAACCGGAAGGTCACGATCGGCTGTCCGGTACGCGAATCGAAGCCCGGCTGCGCATCGAGCAGGTCGCCCCCCGACACCAGGACGTCCTTGTCGACCAGGTAGGGCCGGTGTGCCTGGTCGTAGAGAATCTCGGTGTTCGGCGGCGGGCCGTTCTGCTGTGCCTGCTCGGCGCTCATCGACGGATCGACCAGCTGGAAGGTCAGCTTCGCGGTCTTGCCGATCAGGGCCTTGAGGCGCGTCGGATCCTGCAGCCCGGGGACGTCGACCACGATTCGATCCGTTCCTTCGCTCTCGATGGACGGCTCGACGGTTCCCAGCCCATTGACGCGCCGCTCCAGGATCTGGATCGACTGCGAGACCGCCTGCCGCAGCCGTTGCGTCACCGCTGCCGGGGTCGGGACGAGCCGGACCAGCCCGCCGCCCAGATCGGTGATCTCGATGCTGCTCTGGCCGACGCCCGCAACTCCGCCAAGCGGCTGGGAAAGCGCGCGCAGCTTGGCCATGCCCTCTACCTGCTGCGCCGCCTCCTCGCTCAAATGAACCTCGACGCCATCGCCGTGGATGGCGAGGCTCGAATATCCGACACGCGCATCATGCAGGGCACGCCGCGCCTCATCGAGAAGGGCCTGGGCCATTTCCTGGCGCACCGAATTGGCGTCGACTTGCAGCAGGAGGTGCGAGCCTCCCTGTAGGTCAAGCCCGAGATTCACGTGCAGCTGGGCCCATCTGGGCCAACTGGTGACGAGCTTGCCGGGGAGAAAATTCGGCACCGCGAACAGGCAGAGGATGATGGCCGTCAACACCGCGGTCAGGGCCTTTGCTCGCGAGAAATGCAACATTTTCAATGCCTGGAAGCTGCTCTGCCGCGGAGATGAGGCGATCACGCCGGCCGCGTCGGCACCGGCGGGATCCATATAGGTATCCGTGGTTGAAACGGTGCGGGTTTGCCCAAGTTCCCGCCAAGCCGCGGCACAAAGACGCGTAAAGCGCTCGATCGGCGTGCGCCACGCCAGGGTTGATTTATGGGCGTTGCTGAAATCCGGGCGGGAACCGGGCACGCCACGGCCGACTTCTGACAAGGTCGCATTGCCGTAACCTGGAAATTTGTGGAGGCGATCATGGCAAATCGGTTCAACCGCCTCGTTCTCCTGGCCATTTTGGTTCTGCTCGCGGTCATTGCGGCGCGGCCATACTTGTCCGAGCAGTTGTTCTCGGCAACCAGCTCCCGGCCGATCGAGCCGCGCGGCGACCTTGCGGACTACGAGCGCGCCACCATCGAGATTTTCGAGCGTGTATCTCCCTCGGTCGTGCAGGTCGCCGGCACGGTCGGGGGCGATCTGACGCAAGCTACCGGCGAGGAGAGCGGCGGAAGGGGCGTTCAAAGCGGCACCGGATTCATCTGGGATCGCGCCGGTCACATTGTCACCAACAATCACGTGGTCCAGGGCACCGGCTCGCTGGCGGTCCGCCTGGCCTCGGGCGAGGTCGACAAGGCCGACGTCGTCGGTGCCACGGCTGATTACGATCTGGCCGTGATCCACATCACCAGCGGCGACCAGCTCCCGGTACCCATTGCGGTCGGCAGCTCGGCGGACCTCAAGGTGGGCCAAGCGGCATTCGCCATCGGCAATCCGTTCGGCCTCGACCAATCGCTGACGACCGGGATCATCAGCGCCCTCAAGCGACGGCTGCCGACCAACGGCGGGCGCGAGATCGCCAACGTCATTCAGACCGACGCGGCGATCAATCCCGGAAACTCCGGCGGGCCGCTGCTCGATTCAGCCGGACGGCTGATCGGCGTCAACACGGCGATCTATTCGCCCTCCGGCTCCAACGCCGGAATCGGCTTCGCCATACCGGTCGACGTCGTCAATCGCGTGGTTCCTCAGCTTATCAGCAACGGCCGGGTGCCGACGCCCGGCATCGGCATCGTGGCCGGCAATGAGGACTTGGCCGCGCGGCTGGGGGTGGACGGCGTCGTGGTGGTGCGTACGGTTCCAGGCTCGGCCGCCGAGCGCGCGGGACTGCAGGGCGTGAATATGCAGAGCGGGCAGCTTGGCGACGTCATTGTGGCCGCCGACGGGAAGCCGGTGCATCGGCTGGCCGATCTTACGGACGAGCTCGAGCAACTTGGTGTCGGCAAGGCCGTCAGTCTCACGCTCGACCGCGGCGGCAGCAAGACTTCGGTCTCCGTCCAGGTCGCCGACATCGGGAAGGATCGCTGAGCATTCAAGGGTTTGAGGATGCACCAGGCCGAGCCGGAAGCTTGCTTCCGAGCGGCCTGCTCTGTAACGAATAGCATGCCCATGCAGCCAAGCTATGCGGATGTCCTCAAGCGAAGCCTGATCTTCGTTGCGGTGGCGCTTGTGCCCGTACTCGTGTGGTATCTGTTCAACGTCATTCTCATCGCCTTCGGGGCCATCATTGTTGCGATGCTGTTATGGCTCGGCGCCGAGCCGTTCATGCGCCGGCTGGGATTGCGGCAGGGCATCGCCCTGGCGCTGTCCGGAATCCTCATTCTCATGATCCTTGGCGCGATTGCCGTCGTATTTGGAACTCGGGTCGCCATTCAGCTTCAAGACGTGTTTGAACGCACCGCTTCGGGCGCCTCGGGCATAGAGCAAACGCTCCGGCAGTCGGAATGGGGATCGCTGGCGTTGGATCACATGACCGGCTCGAGCTTTTCGCTGACCGGAATCCTGGGCAGCTTCCTGAGGATCAGCTCCTCGGTTCTCGAAGCAGTGGTCATCGCCGTAATCAGCGGCATCTATCTGGCTGCGCAACCGCGGCTCTATGTCGATGGCCTCATCCAGCTGTTTCCGCCCAACGCGCACGCGCGCGCGGCTGAACGGCTCGAAGCAATCGGAAATGCCCTGCGCCTTTGGCTCATCGGGCAGCTCGTTCAGATGGCCATCATCGGCACCTTGGCGATGGTCGCGCTCTGGCTGATCGGCGTACCATCGGCCCTGGCGCTGGGTCTGATCGCCGCCATCGGCGAGTTTGTTCCCTATGTGGGGCCGATCGTGGCCGCGGTTCCGGCCATCCTGGTCGCCATGACCGTCGATTTAGAGGCTGCGCTCTGGACGGCGGCCGCCTATTTGGCCATCAACCAGATCGAAGGCCATCTGGTTATTCCGCTGATTCAGCGCCATCTGGTGTTCATTCCCCCGGCCGTGATCCTGCTTGGGATCGTCGCCATCACTGATCTGTTCGGCCCGGCATCCTTTGTCTTTGCGGCTCCGCTGTCGGTGGTCATATTCATTGCCATCAAGGTCATTTATGTCCGCGACACCCTGGGTGAGGAAACCAAGATTCCAGGCGAATCGAGCTAGCCGCCTCGACCCTTCAGGGCAGCATGCGGATCGCGCTGGAAACGGTCGGGGGGGAGGGGGATCGGCCAGAGGCGCTCGCGTCCGTGACCTGCCGAAGCCCAGCCTCGATCGCCGCGCCAGCTCGTTGTACAGGCGTGGTCGCTCAAAGGATAGAACCGGATGGAGATACGAAGATTGCGTAGCGGTCAGAGGCGCCAATTGGTCGCAAAAGCCGGCCTCGGAGGGCGGTCCGGGGCCGGCGCTCGCACGGCGACCTGCTTGGTGCGTGTGCTGAAGCGTTGCATGGCAACCGGCCTTTCGTAAACTTAATTTTCTCGACCGGATACTTCGAGGCGCGATTTGCATTTCCTCTGTCAGAGAAAGAGTTCTTAGGAGCAGAGACATGAACACGTCGAGCACATCATCTGCAAAAGGAGGCGCCATGGTCGCCCGCCGCCTCACTCTCCTTGCGTCGGCCGCTGGTCTGGGTGCGGCGGTGCTCCTGGCGGGGCCCGGCGGCTACGATCCGCTGAACCTTTCGGCCTGGAATGCGTCGGCCCAGGCCGCCGAAGCCGCCCAACCGCCCGCCGGGTTCGCCGACCTGGTCGCGAAGGTGAAGCCGTCCGTGATCTCCGTCCGCGTCAAGCTGGATGAAACCGCGCAGGCCAGCGGGACGGCAGAAAATCGGGACGACAGCGGGCCGCCGGTCCAGCCGGGCTCGCCATTGGACAAGTTCTTCCGCCAATTCGGATTCCAGAACAGGCAGAATGGCAAGCCCCAGCGTCATGAGGTGATTACCGGCGAGGGCTCGGGATTCTTCATCTCGCCCGACGGTTATGCGGTGACCAACAACCACGTTGTCGAAAACGCCAAGACGGTCCAGGTCACCACCGACGACGGCACCATCTACACCGCGAAGGTGGTCGGCACGGATCCCAAAACCGACCTGGCGGTCATCAAGGTGGATGGAAAGAAGGACTTCGCCTATGTGAAGTTCGCAGATCACGAGCCGCGTATCGGCGATTGGGTGGTGGCGGTCGGCAACCCGTTCGGCCTCGGCGGCACGGTCACGGCCGGCATCGTCTCTGCCGAAGGGCGCGATATCGGGGCCGGGCCCTACGACTACATCCAGATCGACGCTCCCATCAACAAGGGCAATTCGGGCGGGCCGGCGTTTGACGAGGACGGCAACGTGATCGGCGTCAATACCGCGATCTACTCTCCCTCCGGCGGCTCGGTCGGCATCGGCTTCGACATTCCCGCCGATACCGCCAGGATGGTCGTGGATCAGCTCAAGGAGAAGGGCTACATCAACCGCGGATGGCTGGGAGTTGAAGTTCAATCGGTAACGCCTAGCATCGCCGATAGTCTGGGCATGAAAAAAGTGGAAGGCGCGATCGTCGATGAGCCCCAAGCGGGGAGCCCGGCCGCCAAGGCCGGGATCGAGGCCGGTGACGTCATCACGGCCATAGACGGGACCCAAGTGAAGGATTCGCGCGCTCTGGCCCGCAAGATCGGGATGCTGGCTCCGGACAGCTCCATCAAGCTCGACATTCTGCGTAACGGCGGAACCAAGACGGTAAGCCTGACGCTCGGCAATATGCCCAGCGAGCAACAGGCCAAAGCCGACAACAAGTCGGCGAAGCCGGCGAGCAACGTGCCGCATCTGGGCCTGACGTTGGCGCCTGCGAAGGAGGTGGGCGGCGCGGGTGCCAAGGGAGTCGTGGTGACAAATGTGGATCCGGACGGCCCGGCCGCCGATCGCGGCCTGCAGGCTGGCGACGTCATTCTCGACGTCGGCGGCAAGGTGGTCGCGAAGGCGTCGGATGTGACCAAAGCCCTGAGCGCAGCGCAGAGCAACGGCAAGCACGACATATTGATGCGGGTCAAGAACGGCCAAAGCACGCGATTTGTGGCGCTGCCGCTTGGAAGCACCTGAGGCGGGCTCCACGGTACCCGCACGCTGGTGGTCTTGCGTCCCGGGGCGGGCCTCGTGCCTGCCCCTTGGTATTTCGGCGGCGGTGGTGCAAAGTCGAGAAAACCGCCGAAGCGGACGCAACCGCCTATCGGTGGCTCCGAGGCCAGGAGCGCGGCCGGGGAACCGGCCTTTGCATGAGGCGTTGAAAAACCAGTGTTGTTTCGAAATCTTCAAAGGATCATTTCTTGGCGTTGCATCTAACGCGTCTCATTTCCCAGTATGGCGTCCTGTTCGTTGGCGGGATCATTGGAGTGGAATGTATTTGCATCCCCGTTCCCGGGGAAACCGCGTTGCTGACGGCTGCCGTCTACGCCGGCAGAACGCATAACCTCGACATCTGGTCCGTGATCCTCGCCGGCGTGGTGGGGGCGGTCTGCGGCAATTTTGTCGCGTTCTGGATCGGGCGGGGCTACGGCTACAGATTGCTATGGCGCTACGGGAGCTACTTTCATTTGAACGAGGCCCGCCTGAAGATCGGGCAATATCTGTTTCTCCGCCACGGGGAAAAATTCGTCATTTTTGCCCGCTTCCTCCCCGTGATTCGCAGCGCGGCGGGTCTCATCGCCGGTGCCAATCACATGCGCGGCGACCGTTTCGCGATTGCGAACGTGACAGGCGCTGTGATCTGGGTGGGAATGGAGGCCGGCGCCGCCTATTACCTCGGCAAGGAGCTCGCGCGATCCGCTGTCTGGATTGAAGTCGGAGTTGCCTGCTGCGTCATCCTGGCGTTTGCCGTGTTCGCTCTTGTGGTGAAGCGATACGGCAGCAAGCTGGCGGCGGATGCCGAGCGCGCTCTGCCGGGTCCGCTTTGAGCCGACCATCGGACCGGCTGGTCGGTCAGCTCTGCTTGACCTCACGCGGCGCGCCCATGAGAGCGGGTTGAAAGAGCGCCGCGGAGACGAGCGTACAGCCAAGCGACAGCACCAGCAGCTTGCCCATGCTTGAAATGCCCGGATTGCTCGAGAGCCAGAGGCTTCCGAATGCGGTTGCGGTCATCAGCGCGCTGAAAACGACCGCCCGGGTGAGGACGGATTGGAGGAAGTGGGTCTCACCCGCGCGCCAGGCCGTCACGTAGTAGATCTTGAAGGCGACACCGACACCGAGCAGCACCGGCAGGGCCATGATGTTGGCATAATTGAGCGGAAAGCGGGTCAAGCCGCAAATCTCGAGCGTGGCGACGCCGGCCACCAGCAGCGGGATCAAGGTGAGCAGCATGTCGCCCGCTCTTCGCAACGCGATCCACAGCAGCAGCCCGATGGCAGCGAGCGCGAAGGCCCCCGCCTCGACGAAGGCATACACGATGGTGCGGGCCCATTCCGAGATGCCGATGGCCGGTCCGGTCGCGCTGGGTTCGGCCTGCAGGACCGCATCCGCGAAGCGCTGCAGGTTGTCGTTGTCATTCTGGTCCCCCTTGGGGACCGCTTCCGCCCGCGATTGTCCGTCCGGGGCAATCCAATCCCGGATCAGTGCCGGCGGCAGATTGGCCCGGGTGACGTGCTGGGGATGCAGGGCGTGCCGCAATTCATCGAAATCCCAGGTAAGGGGTTGAACGAACGCGGTCTGGGCGGCCGTGCGCAGGTCCGGGGTCGCGCCGGCCAGCCGCGTCATATCGTCGGCCAATCGCTTCGCGGCGGCGGCGCCGGCGCCGCTGACGGCCACCGCGATGAGACGCCGCGCACCGTCCTCGAGGGCCGCGACGTTCTCGGCATCGCTTGGCGCGCTGCGAGGATTGGTCGGATTGAGTGCGGGATCGAGCGCGGTTGCGGCGGCCCCGATCAATCCGAGCTTCTGATCCTGGTCGTCCGGGACAAAACTGTCGATCGTCCTGGTCTGCGCGACCTGCGGCAGCGCGCCCAGCTTCTTGGCCACGGCAGCCGCGGCTTCCGGCGATTGGGTCAACACTTCGGCGGGATTGGCGGCGACCGCGGGATCCTTGCTCAGCTCCAGATAGGTGGCAACCGCCTCCTCATTCGGATTGCGCAAGTGCAGCGGATTGAAATCGAACTGCAGATGAAGGAGGAAGGGCGATCCCGAGAATCGCGATCCCGACGGTTCCGACGACCACGGGGATACGATGTCTCGCCAGGAAGCTGTCGAGCGGGGCCATGGCGGAATATTCGAGCGGTCGTGGCTCGGGCGGCGGCTTGACCAGGCCGATCATGGCCGGAAGCACCGTCACGCAAGCGATGTAGGCGACGATCATCCCGCAGCCGGAGATCAATCCCAGCTCGGCAAGGCCGCGATAGTCGGTCGGCATAAACGAGAAAAAACCGGCAGCGGCCGACAGGGCCGCCAGCAGCAAGGGGGCTGCGATCCATTGCGCGCCCGTGAACAAGGCCTTGTGCAGGTCGCCAAGCTCATGCCGCTTGGCGCGAAAACGGACGCTGAATTGAATCGCAAAATCGGCCCCCAACCCCACGAACAACACCGCGAAAGCGACCGAGATGGGATTAAGCGCGCCGACCATCGCCAATCCGAGAGCGGCCGCAACCGCTAGGCCCGCGGTCAATGTGGCGGCCACCGCGAGCACTAGCCGAAGCGAGCCCAAGGCGAGCCAGAGGATCACGATCACGATCGCGGCGCTGATCAGGCCGTTGGTGAGGGCTCCTTCGCGCAAGGTGGCGAACTCCGCATCCGCCATCGGCACCGGGCCGGTCAGGCGCAGTTGCGAGTGAAGATCGGATTGCAGCGCGGCGCGGTCGGCAGCGGCGCGGATGGCACTCGAGGCGCGCTGGCCAGGCTGCAAGCTGCTGAAGTCGAGCTTGGCCCAGATCTCGATCAGGCGCCGCAAATCGTCCGGGCTCGCCGGCCGGCCATTCAACAGGACCTTCCAGGAGAAGCTGGCGCTGCGACCTGCCAGGACATTCTCGAGCGTGTCGGAGACCGCATCGAACGATGGGCTCATTTGATCGAGGGAATAGCGCTGCGCCTGGATGCCGGCGAGCGCCATCGAAAGCCCTCCCGTCAAGCCGCGCAGGCTGGGATCCTCGGCCAACGCACGAACCAATGGCGCGGCATTCTTGAGCTTGTCCGTTGTTTCTCTGAGGTCGCCAAGGGGCAGATACAGCAGGCTGTTTTGCTCGAAGAAATCGCCGCCCCCGAGCGGCAGGGTCGACTGAAACCATTGCGCGCTCTTGGCGAGCTCAGCCGCCAAGGCGCGTTGGGCGGCGCTGGCCAATTCCGGGGTGGGAATTTGTACCACCGCAAGAATCGATTGGATGCTTTGCGGGAACGCCGCCTCATAGGCAAGCTCTCGCTGCCGCCAGGGCAGCTTGGACGAGATCAGGCTGTTGACGTCGGTGTTGATGGCAAAGTGCCGAACCGCGTAGGCACACGAGGTTGCGGCCACAATGACGGCGACGGCAATGACCGCCACGGCGTGCCGGAAAGACCAATCCACCAGGCGCGCCAGGGCTGAATTCAACATTTCGTTGCTACCTAGCGGGGGGAAGACAACCCCTAGATGGAGCCGGAAGGAGCGTGCGCTTCGAGGTCTAACGTCGCGCGAGCGTACTGGTTCTCTTCCTCGCGCTCCCTTCGGAATGATTCCTCAGCGCACGGCCGAATTTCCGCCGAGCATATTCGGCACCAACGCGAATGCGCTCCACCAAACGGCCTCGAACAGCAGCATTGCTGCGGCAAGGGTTACCGAGGAAGCCAGGATCCCGATCGCAAGCGGATGATAGCTGGTGCTCCGGGTCACCCAATAAAGGATGAACGCGCCGGCAATGAGCGCGGCCCACCAGCCAATCGTCGGGTAGTTCGCCTTGATCCATTGCCGCATGTGGGCTCGTTCTTTGATGAAGAGGAATATCATTCAGCTCGATGAAGATCGGAACGTGCAGCGCTGAAATCAACCGTGCGCCCCTGTGATGATCCGTCGCGCGGGCCGGTAAGACGCGTCCGCAGGGCAGCCGGCTGCCTGTCGGCTACCGTTTGGCACCCGACATAACGGCAAATTGAGTCTTTTGGAGCTTCGGTCGCAGGGAACCAAAGCAAGCCGCGTGGTTTTCCATGGCGGTCGTTGACGATAGGGCTGGAAAGCTCGCGGAACTCGTCAGTTCTGTGCCTTGCTGGCAGTCACTCAATCGGTTTTTTTGACGAGGGCGTTGGCGACGGCTTCTTGCGCGCCTTTTGAAACGGTCCGGCGGCGTTCAACGCACTCCGCGCCCCAACGCGATCGCGGCGCTACGCCATTCCGCCTTCCGACTCGCTCCTACGCGGACGCGGTAGCGATAGTTGTGGTGTGGCTATCGATCTCTATGTCTTCGATTTGCTTGAGCTCGACGGCGACGACTGGCGGGCGATCGCGGCTGGCAATGCTGTTCGCGTGATCACGAAGCGGAAGCCCCGCTGCCATTGAGCGGGGCTTCCGAGGCAGGCCGGGTTATCGATCGAACGCGGTATGCCTTTTTGTCTCGACTGCAGATCCAAAGGCTCGCCCTCCCGGACTGCCGCGCCAATCCGTCAGCACGTGCCAAGTGCCGTCTCTCGATTGAGCGAAACCGAAGGATGCGGCGGTGGCGGGATTGCCAAAAATGTCGGGATGCAGAGCCGGATTAACTCCATCCAGGCTGCCGGGTACCACATAGCCGCCATGCTCGGTGCGGTCGCTATTCTCGTTCGCCGCTGCAGCAGCGGCGCCAAGCACGCCGAGTGAGGCGGCGAGCGCAAACGTGATGATTGATCTGCTTCCAGACATGCTGATCTCCGTTCATTTGCCGATGCGGTTTTGTCGCATCTTGAACCGTGAGATGAGCACGCGATTCCTGCAGGCGCCTTTCCAAGCCGATAAAGTTCTGTAATGTTCTAGTCGCTGCGCTAATCAAGCGAGCGGAAAAGCGAGTTGGAGCAATTGATCACGGACACTTGTTGCGCCCGCGACTGATCGATGAAGGCGAGCGCCGATTTTGCCGGCGCTGCAAGTTGCAGCTCGGCGAGCGCATCGCGCGGAGTTCGCTCTCATCGATTTCGGGCGATCTCGCGCAGGCCTACTCGAACGATGAAGGGGTGCACCAGCGGGGCGCTGCCGAGGTTGTTTTATTGGAAAGCTGCGCCAGGTTATTTGTACGGCGCAGACGTTCGAGGAAAGTCTCGCAACCCTTCTTCCACCGGAAGGGGACGGGCGAAGACTTCCCTCGAAACGCTCAAGACCAGAACCGACTGGCGGCTTGAGTAGGTCACATAGTGAAAACGGCCGCACCTGATGGTCCGACCGCGATGCTCATTCGTTAGGCCAACACCTGCGGCCTTCCGGACCCAAGTGATATCCGCGCGGGCATGCACGATTCACCGCCATAGGATGGCAACGACCATGCGGACCGCGCCAGAACCCTTCTCCACACCCCTCCGCAACCTTGGTGATGACAGCACCATCTGCAATCTGTGCCGGCTTGATCGCGGCGCTTGCCGCCGTGCCAAGGCCTAACACCAACATTGCAGCCAGGAACCCCATCCTCGTCACAGTCATCTTTGATGCTCCAGTTGAGACCAACCGGCCACCCTATGGTCTTGCTTGCGGCAAAATCGTGACAGTTGCGCATCTGGCGCCGGTTGGCCCGATGGCGTCCGACGCCCACGCGCAAGGACGCAATGCACCAGGAACCGGCGGAAAAATTACCGCGGTTGGCCACGCCCAATTGGCTGATTTCTGGTGATTTTGGCTCCCCGGGCCGGATTCGAACCAGCGACCAACCGGTTAACAGCCGGTTGCTCTACCACTGAGCTACCGGGGAACATGGCGCTCGTGCCTGCGATGTGCGGCTATAACAAACGGGCGATGAAATGCAAAGCGCCAAGCCGACAGCGGCAAGCCGATGAGCGCGGTCATGAGGTCGGCGGCCCGGACCGGCGCGGCCATAAATCAAGACATTCCTGCGGGGGGAGGGATCGGGAGCTAACGCGGGTGGGATGCGAGGCAGGGCGGCGCGGCGATCCCGTTCCGCCTGGCGACGAGAGGGGATCGGTCGCGCGCCTAGATCATGCCTCGGCGCCGGCGAAGACGGCCTGGGCCAAGCCCTCGCGCTTGAGACCGCGGCGGGCAAGCTCGTTATCGGACATGTGCGAAAGCAGCTCAAAACGCGCAGCAGTTGCATGCGCTTCCTGGACAACCGAAAACAGTCCGCAAAAGCGGTCGGCAACGGTAGTAACAACGCTATGGAGCGGGCGGGAGATCAGCAGACTGAGCATCGAAATCCTTTCAGTTCGGGTTGAATCATTGGCTCTTCTATATCTGGTATTCCAGAGCAATCACCGCTAGTTATTGCATGGCAGCAATTGTTCATTGCATGGCACAATAAGCGTTCACTAACGTTCCGTGGGTAAGCCTACACGATTCTCCTGAAGCGAAGGTGAATTGCCACCCGCCATGGGCAAAACGAACCGGCCCTTGGCATGTCGTCCCGGGTCGAGTGCAGGGGAGGGGCTTTCCATCTCTCTCAAGCGTGATCAATTGCCCCTTTCGCGTAGTCGCGCCTCTGTTTAAGAGGCTATATATGACAAGCCGCGTTATCGACGACCGACAGAGCGCTCGTTCCCGGAGGACCCAGCCGTTGATGCCATCCATTCACGACAAGTGCCTTGGCGACCGCTCCTGCGGCGCGACTGGGCAGCGCGATTCGGCCGAGCGGAAAGCCGACGGGAGAAGCAGGGCGGGCCTGAATGGCTTGTCGACCATGCGCAAGGGCGTCCTCGCTTTGCTCGGCGCCGCCGCGGGCTGCGCCCTGGTGCTGTTGGCCACCCAGCCGTTGCCCATCTCGTTGGGGTTTGCCGCGAATGCCGCCGCGCCGGCCACCGCCAGTCCCAATGCGGAGGCCTACCGCCAACTGCAGCTGTTCGGCGATGTCTTCGAGCAGGTGCGCGCCCACTACGTCGAAAAGCCCGATGACAACAAGCTTATCGCCTCGGCGATCAACGGCATGCTGTCCGGCCTCGACCCGCATTCGAGCTACATGGACGCCAGCAATTTCCGCGATATGCAGGTGGAGACCAAGGGCGAGTTCGGCGGCCTCGGCATGGAAGTCACCATGGAGGACGGCCAGGTCAAGGTGGTGACTCCGATCGACGATACGCCCGCCTCCAAGGCCGGCATCTTGGCCAACGATGTGATCACGCAGCTCAACGGCGAATTGATCCAGGGTCTCACCCTCGACCAGGCGATCGAGAAGATGCGGGGCCCGATCAACACCACCGTCAAGCTGACGATCACGCGCAAGGGCCAGGACAAGCCGCTGGAGATCGCGGTCACCCGCGCCGTCATCCGGGTGAGCTCGGTGCGCTCCCACCTCGATGGCGACGATGTCGGCTATATCCGGATCACGCAATTCACCGAGCAGAGCACCGACGGTCTGCAGAAGGCGATCGCCGACATCACCTCGCACTCCGGCGACAAGCTCAAGGGATTCATCCTTGATCTGCGCAACAATCCCGGCGGCCTGCTCGATCAGGCCATCTCGGTCTCCAATGCGTTTCTCAATCGCGGCGAGATCGTCTCCATCCGCGGCCGCGAGCCCGAGGACATGCAGCGCTTCGAGGCCAAGCCCGATCCGGGCGATCTCACCAAAGGCAAGCCGCTGATCATCCTGATCAACGGCGGCTCGGCGTCGGCATCCGAGATCGTGGCCGGCGCATTGCAGGACCACAAGCGCGGGACACTGATCGGCACGCGCTCGTTCGGCAAGGGATCGGTGCAGACGATCATCCCCTTGAGCCCGAACGACGGCGCGCTGCGGCTGACGACGGCGCGTTATTTCACCCCGTCAGGCCGTTCGATCCAGGCGCTGGGCATCATCCCGGAGATCGAGCTGTCACAGGACGTGCCGGACAGCCTCAAGGGCGAGGCCGAGCTCGGCGGCGAGGCGTCCTTGCGCGGGCATCTCAAGGCGGCCGGCGAGGAGGAGAAGGGGTCGCAATCCTACGTTCCGCCCGACCCAAAGGATGACAAGGTGCTCAATCTGGCGCTGGGCCTGATGCGCGGCACCCAGTCCAACCCGGCCTTCCCGCCGATGTCGGATCAAGTCGGCGCGCGCTAGAGCTTGTTGGCGCGCGCATTGGGCCAGCCGAAGAGTGGAGGCCACGCCCGGAATTGAACCGGGGTACACGGTTTTGCAGTCTCATCAGAGGGTGTTGACGGGGGTGGCTGGGAACTGACGTTGTTTGATTTCGCTGCGTTATTCCCGACGAAAATCCTTGTACCTTGACCAATATTGATGCAAAAGCGGTTCCCAGGAACCCCTGCGCAGGTACACGGTTTCATGCCCGTCCGACTGACCGAAGCGCTGCTCGACAGCTTCGCCAAGACCGATCGCGACCAATTCCTGTTCGACGCCATGCTGGCGACGTTCGGCTATCGCCTGACGCCCGCCGGTACCGGTATCTTCTTCGTCGGCAAGCCGCGTCGCCGGGTCGGCTTCCGCCCGCCGCTCAAGGTGGCGGAGGCCCGCGAGCTGGCCGGTCAGATGCTGATCGACATCCGCCAGGGACGCGACCCCGCCCTGGAGGAGCGCGCGCGCCAACAGGCGCTCGCCGGCGGCAAGATGACGGTCAAGAGCCTCTCCGAGGAATGGATGGCCAAGCACGTCGCCAAGCTCAAGCCGCGCACCCGCGAGGACTACCAGCGGCTCTTTGACCAGCACATCAACCCGGCACTCGGTCATCTGCCGGTGGTGGAAGCGGGC
This sequence comes from uncultured Alphaproteobacteria bacterium, assembly GCA_963725185.1. Classification (GTDB taxonomy): domain Bacteria; phylum Pseudomonadota; class Alphaproteobacteria; order Rhizobiales; family Xanthobacteraceae; genus VAZQ01. Next base: position 316,712 of record CAVRXO010000003.1, on the reverse strand, counting down.
ATCGGCTACGACGACGCCAACGGGCTGCACGTCGCCATGGCGCGCACGCCACGGCGCGCCAACTACACGCTCGCCACGCTGCGCGCGCTGATGAACTACGCGATCAGGCGCAAGCTGCGCGTCACCAATCCCGTCAAGGGCCTCAAGATGTACCGCGAGCGCAAGATCGAGCGCTTTCTGAGCGAGGCGGAAATCTTCAAGGCGGCCGAAGGTATCATCGCGGCGGAACGGTCCGGCAAGATCGGCCCACACGGTGCCGCCGGGCTGCGGTTGGCCCTCTTCAGCGGCGCGCGATCGGGTGAGGTCACCGCGATCGCATGGAAGGATATCGATTGGGAGCGAAAGCAGATCAGATTGTCCGACGATAGCGAGGAGCCCGAGCCCGGCCGCAAGAGCGGCGCGCGCACCATCCATCTTTCCGAGGCGGCGATTGCGGTCCTCAAGACGGTCCCGCGCGTCAGCCGGTATGTGATCGCGGGCGCCAACGAGGACGAGCCGTACAAGAACCTGGGCCGGGCCTGGATCATCGCCCGCAAATATGCCGGGCTCGATGACGTGCGGCTGCATGACCTGCGGCATTCCTACGCATCATTGGCGGCCGGCCGCGGGGTCAGCTTGTTGATGATCGGCAAGCTTCTGGGCCACAAGCACCCGGCGACTACCCAACGCTACGCCCACTTGGCGCGCGACGCCGCCGCCACCGTCAATGACGAGCTGGGCGCCGCGATGGTGGCGGCCATCGAGAAGGGCAGGCCCCCCACTGCCAAAATCGTCAAGCTGCGGCGCCGGCGGGCCGGATAAAGTTGCCGCCCGCGACCGGACCGGCCCTGCTGAGCGACATTCTGACGTATGTCGCGACCCGGGTATCGCGACCGAAGATCGCGATCGGCGCGGCCTGGCGGGAGGGCAGGCTGCCGCTCTGGGCTGATGTGCGTGAGCACCGGTCCGAACCAACGGATGCCAAGGTCGAGTTGATCCGGCCGATTTCGACTGAGCTTCCGCCCCGCTACATTCCCAGCAAGCTTGATTGGGACAATAGTCGTCAGACATATCGCGATCTCAAGACCCCGGCGTCGCTATTCGAACGCGCCAACATCCGTGGCAGGTGGGAGCAGGTGCTCGCCCTATGGCCGCCGCCTGATGCTCCGGCGGAACGCGCGAAGGGCCCAGTTGAATGGCTCGCCGTCGAGACAAAGAGATTGAAGAGCATCCCCAATCACCCGGCTCAGCGCACCGCCGTGGCACAATTATTAAAACCGAGAATGGATGCGGCCCACTCACGCGGTGAATGCACCAACACGCTCGCCGTTGGCACGATCGTGAATTATTTGCGCGATCATCTCCTCTGGCCGTGACACGCACAACTCTGCACTAGTTCTGTGCGTCGCTATCGGCGATCCATCGCCATCAACAGCGATGGAGCAAAACCGCCGTGAGCACCGCCACAATCGATCGAGGTGAATTGCGCGACGATGATTGGGCCGCCGAGAAGATCGGCGTCAAGCCGGAGACCTTGGCGACCTGGCGCTGCCAGAACCGCGGCCCCGCCTACGTGAAGGTCGGGCGCAAGGTGCGCTACTTCGAGGTCGATGTCCTCACCTACATCGTCAGCAATCGCCGCGAGCCTCCAGCTGCTTAAAACGACGGGCACCAAGAGCCGCCAGCTCTTCGGTGCCCGATTTTTTGTACCTGGAACAACCAAACAGGAGTAACCAGCGATGTGCATCGCTGCCGGTTCAATTAGCGGCGCCAAGCCGCGAAGTCAAACTGTCGTCCGCCAGGGGTGTAGATCGAATCTACACCCTCCTCATCGTGTCACCATCGCCCCCGCCGCCGGCCGGCCCATGCGTGCGCCGGCGGCGGCCGAGCACCCCGGCGGGCGCCGATGCACCGCCTGACGCTCCACCCCACGAAGGCCGCCGCCTGCATTGAGAGCGGCCTTTGTCCGCCGCATCTCCTGCCCATCCTACTCGCCGTGCGCGACCACGGCATCGCGGAGGCCATCGTCCTGCCGCACGCCGGGCGCTGGCGCCTGCCGACCGATCGCCCGGTGATCTTGACGTTGGGCGACGACATGAACGTCGCGGTCATCGACGGGCCCACGGCGTTCCATATTCTGAGCATCCGCCGCTTCGCGCGCTCGTGCCGGATGGCGATTATCGTCGCCGCCGCGCCGGTGCCGGAGCTGTACGCCGCCGCCGCGCATGAGGCCGCGGTCCACCGCCGCAACGTGATCATCGTCGAGACGCGCGAGCGCTTCGAGGCCGACTGGCTCAACGTGATCGAGCGGCTCGGCCTCGCCATCATGCTCTCGACCACGCCGGGGGCGGGCTCGGCATGAGCTCGGAAAACATGCTCGATGCCGCTCTCTCGTATGCGGCACGCGGTGTGCCGGTGTTCCCCTGCAGCGCCAGGAGCAAACAGCCGTGCCTCTCCAAGAAGGAAGGCGGCAAGGGCTACAAGGACGCCACCACCGACGAGGCAATAATTCGGGCGTGGTGGTCGCGGTGGCCGACCGCAATGATCGGCATGCCGACCGGCGAGATCACCGGCGTCGTGGTGTTCGATGTCGACGTGAAGGACGGCGTGAACGGCTATGCCGCCTTGCATGCCGCCACGCTGCCGCAGAACACCCCGCAAGTGGCGACCCCGAGCGGCGGGTTGCATCTCTACTATCGTCAACCCGCTGGCGTGAAGGTCAAGAGCGCGACTGGCGGGGTTCTCGAAAAGCAGTTCGGCCCCGGCCTCGATACTCGCGGCGAAGGCGGATTCGTTATCGTGCCGCCGAGCGTGAACGCGGACGGCAAGACGTATCGTTGGAACAGCGATTTCAAGATTGCCGACGCCCTGCCGGTCCCTGAGCACCTGCTGAAGTACATCGCCAAGACAAAGTCCAACGGCCATGCGCCGCTGAATAGGTCACTGTCCGAAGCCGTCAAGAAGATCGCCGAGGCATCCTCTGGGCACCGACATGGCGAGCTGAACAAACAAACATTCCTCATCGGCCAGTTGGTGAGCGCCGGCCTCCTCGATGACGCCACGGCCCGTGCCACACTGATCGAAGCCGGCCTCGCCGCGATGGGGCCGGCTCGCGCCGAAGAGATTGAGCGCACCGTCGCCGACGGGTTGGCCGCCGGCAAGGCAACCCCGGTCGAGAAGCAGCGGAAAAAGCCGCAGGCCGACCTCATCATCGAGCTGGCGGCGAGCGCGAGCCTGTTTCATGTGCCGGACGGCGCGGCCTTCGCCGATATCATGGTCGCGGGGCACCGTGAAACCTGGCCGGTAAACAGCAAAGGCTTCCGCAATTGGCTCGCCCGTCAATTCCTAGCCGAGCACGATGCCGCGCCCAATTCCAACGCCATGCACGATGCCATCCGGGCCCTTGAGGCCAAGGCGCAATTCGACGCACCGGAGGGCCGGGTCCACATTCGCGTCGCGGAACTGGACGGCCGCATATATCTCGATCTCGCCGACGAGCAGTGGCGCGCGATCGAGATTTCGCCCGACGGCTGGAAGGTGATCGGCGTTCCGCCCGTGCGCTTCCGCCGGACGCGCGGCATGATGCCGTTGCCCGCGCCGGAACCGGGCGGCTCCGTCGCGGCGCTGCGCTCCTTCGTCAATGTCTCGGCCGATGGCGACTTCGTCATCCTGGTCGCTTGGCTGCTCGCCGCGATGCGGGGGCGAGGCCCTTACCCCTTGATGGTCATCGAAGGCGAGCAGGGCGCCGCCAAGTCGACGCTCGCCCGCATCCTGCGGCTCCTGGTCGATCCGAGCAGCGCCCCGCTGCGGGCGCTCCCGCGCGAAGAACGTGACCTATTCATCACGGCCAGCAACAGCCACGTCATCGCCTTCGATAATATCAGCACCTTGTCCGGTTGGGTTTCCGACACCCTCTGTCGATTAAGCACCGGCGGAGGCTTCGCCGTGCGAAAGCTCTACAGCGACGACGACGAAAGTTTGTTTGATGCCGAGAGGCCCGCGATTTTGACTGGCATCGAAGACATGGTGACCCGGACCGATCTCGCCGACCGCTCGATCGTCGTCAATCTTGAGCCGATCAAGGACGACCGCCGCATGCCCGAAGAGGAGCTGTGGCGCGCCTTCCAGGAGCAGCGCCCCACCATCCTCGGCGCGCTCTGTGACGCGCTCGCTCACGGCTTGAAGATGTTGCCCGACATCAGGCTCGACCGGCTGCCCCGCATGGCCGACTTCGCACGCTGGGCCGCCGCCTGCGAGGGCGCGCTCTGGCCGGCCGGAACCTTCATGACCGCCTATGCCGAGAACCGGGCCGAGGCGATCGAGGTGCTGGTCGACAACGATGCCTTCGCTTCTGCCATCCGCACCTTTATGGCGAGCCGGAACCAGTGGGAGGGGCGGCCGTCCGAGCTGTTCGAGGTCCTGACCGCGGACGTCGCTGAGAACGTCCGCAAATCCAAGGCTTGGCCCGGCGCGGCCCACATCGCGACCGGACGGCTGAAACGGCTGGCGAGCTTCCTACGGCAGATCGGCATCGACATCGAAATCGATCGCTCGAAAAAAGCGCGAACCGTGCGCTTGACTCGCCAACAAGTAGGCAAAGGGTGACGCTGGTGACGCTTGGTGACGCTTCGTCTCTTAGACACCCTCAAAATCTTTTCGAAAGGGAGAGAGAGACGAGGGGAGAGAACGAGGCGAAAGATGTGGGAAGATAATAGGGGTATGTAAGGACTTCGAAGCGTCACCAGCGTCACCAAGCGTCACCCGGCTCTTCCAGCGGAAATCCTTACCCAACGCGGTAAGAAATAGGCGGTCGAATAGCCGCGCTCTTACGCAGGGCCTCGCGTCAAATCCCACCGCCCCCCGCGCTGCGCTTTGTCGGCGCGCGTCGACCACCAACTAATCGCTGGCACATGGGCACTTCCCGCACCTTGGGTGCGCTTTGTCGGCGGCGCGCGGCCCCGGACTGTCCCGTCGGCGGGGCGCCGGCAGCCCTGGCATTACGCGGTGTCGGTAGACGAATTTGCTCTGCGGAAAGCCATAAAATACTGTGAAATCAATGGGTTATTTCGGGTGCTTTGGGCGCGTTCCAAGGCAGACTTACACGCCCGGCACAACGCCCATACCAGCATGGCTCTGGCCCGGTAATACCGGCCTCGCGCCCCTATTAGACTGTCGCAAGAACAGCCATATTTGCGACAGTTCATCTCTCAAGGGGCTGGAAAACAATGACAAAATCGTCTCTGGCGCTGGTCGCGCCAATACCCATTTTTGCGACAGTTGCCACGCCGCGCCGGCAGAAGAATGAGGCTCTGAGGCCGCGGGAATACCTCACGACAGATGAGGTCGAGCGGCTGCAGGACGCCGCCCGCAAGTTCGGCCGCTATGGTCACCGGGACGCGACCATGATCTTGCTCGCGTTCCGGCATGGCTTTCGACCGGCTGAGGTCTGCGCCCTGCGCTGGGATCAGCTCGACTTGAAGGCGGGCAAAATCCACTGCACCAGGCGCAAGAACGGCGCACCGTCCGTGCATCCGCTCGGCGGCGTCGAGTTGCGGGCGCTGCGCCGGCTGCAGCGCGAGTCGCCGACTTCGCCCTTCGTCTTCGTTAGCGAGCGCGGCGCGCCGTTCACACCGGGCGGCTTCGCGCGCATGGTCAGCCGGTTGGGCGTGAAGGCCGGATTTAGTTACGGCATCCATCCCCATCAGTTGCGGCATGCGTGTGGATTTAAGTTGGCGAATGACGGGCAGGACACGCGGGCGCTCCAGCACTACCTCGGCCACAAGAACATCCAACATACCGTAAAGTACACGGCGCTGCGCGACGACCGCTTCAAGAATTTCTGGGCGACCTAAACCGGCGCAGGCTGCCATCGAAGTCGGGCGTCGTGCTCGACAATGACGCCGTCAAGATCGGCGAGCTGTACACGAAGGCGCGCACGTCAATCGTCGACAGCGCGCGCTTCATGCTCGAAGCCGGGATAAAGCTCACCGCCAAGAAGGAATCGCTGCCACACGGGGCGTGGTTGCCATGGCTCGCGGCGAATGCGGCCGAGCTGGGATTTGAAACGCGTGTGACCGCCGCGCGGCTGCTGAAGCTCGCGGCCAAATGTAACGTTAACGATACATTTGACGAACCAGAAGCCCTCGCCATCAGCCGGGAAGTGTGGGGCAACACCAACGTCCGCGGCACTACTGGCACTGGCGAGAACGAGTGGTTTACCCCGCCCGAGCACATCAAGTTGGCCCGCGTTCGTGCGCGCCTCGCCAAGTAGGGTGCGCGATTGGACGACGACGAAAAGGGAGTCGGTACTACCGACACCCCTGGCGGGCCTCAACAACAAATCATCGTCTTAGATCGGACGCAGCGCCGCCACCTGAACGCCGGCCAGCGCGCTGTTCTGGTTGCGCTCGCGTACCCGGAGCCGACGCCTGGCAAAAGGTCCGTAGAAACTACGCAGGTCAATTCAGCGGTGCTCTCTCAGGCCCGCGCCATCGTGAAGTGGTGCCCGGAGTACGTCGATGACATCCTGGCCGGCATCCACGCCGTTCGCGACGGTCCTACCACGCTCGATGAAGCTTTGAAAACCTGGCCGAACATGCCGCCGTGATCCGCGCGCTCGGCAAGCGGGTGGTCGGTGACGTGATCGAGATCGGGCGAAGGCTCACGGATGCTAAGGCAATTGCCGGTCACGGTAACTGGTTGCCATGGCTTGATCGCGAATTCGGATGGGATGAGCGAACGGCGCGCCGTTTTATGCAGGCGCACGAATGCGCTGGCAAAACGGACAAATTGTCCGATTTGAGCATCGGCGTTTCTGCGTTGTATCTGCTTGCCGCGCCATCTACGCCCGACGAAGCCCGTGAAGCCGTCATCGAGCGATGCGCCTGGCGCTGCTCTACCCGGACCCGGAAAAGGGCGGCCGGGGGAAGAAGGGCGCCGCGGCAAACTCCTTTGGCGCTGGCAACGATCCAATCTGGCGCTCGATTTCCCAGAGCGCGGAGCTGATCCAGCCGTTCTCGTTGTCCTTGACCATCTGGGGCGTGAGCGGGAGTTCCGGCTCCTTGTCCTCGGCTGGCTGGCCCCGCTTGCCGCCGATGTTGCCGGTCTTCTGGGTGTAGGTCGTGCCGCCGCGCGTCACGGTGCGCGGCCTATCTTGCGTTTCCGCAAGATGAGGGGTCAGTTGCTCTCGGAGACGGGCAACTAGGTCATGGCCAACGTGACATCGCCGGCCGATTTCGCTGTCGCTCCGTCGCTAGAAACTAGCGGGTTTTCGCGGCAGCGGCTCGACCAGGCCCGCGCCGTGCTGACCTACTCGCGCGAACTGGCCCTCGCTGTTCGCGACGGCCCTACCACTGTCGTTGAAACGGTCCAATTTGGACCATCTCGATCTGCCGGTGAGCTGCCTCTATCTGCTTGCTGCGCCGTCCACCCCGGCCGAGACCCCGTGAAGCCGTCATCGAGCGTGCCGCGGGCTCACCCGCGGCTTTTCCGCATTGTTACTTGCGGCAGTCGCTGCTACTCTGCGGGCGCCTGTTGGGGATTTGTTTAGCGTGCGAGGCCCCATCATGCCCGTCATCGACATTGCCACGCAGCCTGCCATCCGCACCCGGCGCCGGCATCGAGCGTCGCGCCCGCAGCTCCAAACCATCGAGAAGCTCGATCAGCGCAACGGTGCGGTCAAAGCGTTTTCCAATCTGACCAATCAAATCGAGACTGATCTCGGCGGTGCCGACGGCTTGTCGGCCATCGAGCGCGAGCTAGTGTCCTGCTTCGTTTCTGCCGCCATCACGCTCCGCCTACTCACCGCCCGGATTGCAGGTGGTGATGTCGTCGATGCCGCCGCGCTATCGGCCATCGGCGGTCTCATGGTTAAGGTCGCCGCCAGGCTCGGCTTGTCGCGCCGGCAGCCTGAAGGCGGCAGCGTACCTTCGCTTAATGCGTATCTGAATCAGAAGCAGCGGGAGGCAGGATGATCCCGCGCGTCCCATTGCGCACAGCGTTGTCTGATCCGCAACTCTTGGGCAACTGCTTGCCGGGTGACAGCTGGCGTCCGTGGCGCACGCTGTTGATCGGCGCGATGGGCGAGGCGCTCGACGCGGAAGAGACCGAATTGTTCAAGTCGCTGACTGGCGGGCGCGAGCCGCCGAGCGACGGTCGGCCTGTGGAAGAATTTGTTGGAATCGTGGGCCGTCGCGGGGGAAAGAGCCGCGCGATCAGCGTGCTGGTCACCTACGTCGCGGCGCTTTGCACCCACCCCTCATTGGTCCGCGGGGAGAGGGGAGTCGCGCTCGTATGTTCCGTGGACCAACGCGCGAGCGATGTGATCCTCGATTACACCGAAGCGAACTTCTTGCAGTCTCCAGTTCTGTGCCAGCTCATCGAGCAGCGCGTCCAGCGGGTGTTGCGGCTCAACAATGGGATCGACGTGGAGATTCGCAGTAGCGATTTCCGAAAAATTAGGGGTCCTACGTTGGTGTTTGCTTGTTGCGACGAACTCGCATTTCTGATGACCGACGAGAGCAGTGTGACGCCCGACAGCGCCGTGCTGGCTGCAATCAGGCCTGGCTTGGCGACGACAGGCGGCATGTTGGCGCTGATTTCGAGTCCGTATGCGAGGAGAGGCGAGCTGTTCCGCGCCTATGAGCGGTTCTTCGGCCACGCTGGCGATCCTGGCATTCTGGTGGCGCAGGGCCCGTCGCGCACCTTCAATCCCGCGCTGCCGCAGAGCGTTGTTGATCGTGCCTACGAGCGCGATCCCGAGAGCGCGTCGGCGGAATACGGCGGGCTTTTTAGAAGCGATCTCGAGTCCTACATTTCCCGCGAGGCGCTGGCGGCCGTGACCGCAACCGGCGTGCTTGAGCGCCCGCGCCAGGATGGCACCGGCTACTCGGCGTTTTGCGATCCGGCCGGCGGCAGCGGCGCGGACTCGATGACGTTGGCCGTCGGCTTCATGGATCAAAATCGCGAGACGGCGGTGCTCAGTTGTTTGAGGGAAATTCGGCCGCCGTTTTCGCCTGAGGCGGTGGCGCTCGAATTCGCGGCTGTGCTGAAATCCTACGGCCTGACGAGCTGCGTCGGCGACAAGTTCGGCGGGCTGTGGGTCGCCGAGCAGTTCAGCCGCGCGGGCATTTTGTACGAGGCGGTGGCCGAGCCGAAAAGTCTCCTCTACGGTTCGCTGTTGGCGGCGATCAACTCGAAGCGCGTCGATCTGCTTGATCACCCGCGCCTAAGTTCGCAGCTGCTCACGCTGGAGCGGCGTACGTCGAAGACCGGTCGCGGCGACGTGATCGATCACCAGCCGAATTGCCATGACGACGTGTGTAATTCGGCGGCAGGCTGCCTTGCGACCATCTTGGCGCGCGGCGTCTACAACATTTCGGTTCTCGCCGGCACGACGACAGACGATCCGCTGGGAATCGAATTTTACCGCCGTGCCCGCAACGCAGCCTATTTGATGTCGGGTGGGATGATCCGCCTGTTTTGACAAAGGAGACAAACAAAATGACGACGACCAGACAAACAGACGACGACCCCTTCGACGAGCGCGGCGTCCTACGTGACGGGCGCACGGCGATCACATCGGTCATGCTGCGCGATTCCGCCGACAACAGCTGGCGCAAGGAGATGGACCGCCGCTTTCACGACGGGCACGGCGGTTCGGTCGGGCATCGGCCTGGGTTTGTTGTCGGTCGCTCGGTCAACAATGATGCGCGCGAGCGGGCCTACGCCACTTACGACGCCGAAATCGGCCGGGCCTGGGCCAACGCGCCCGTTGGTGCCGGCGACCGCGGGCAGCGCGGTGCGCAGGAGGGCGATCAGTGCACAATCGACGGCGCGCCTGGGCATATGCGCATGGTCCCCAATGTCGGCCTTCAATGCGTTGCTGATCGGTCTACCGACCGCGCCGACGGTCGGGTGGTAGATGCCCGACAGCAGGCCTATTTGGACTACGACAAATCCGTCAGCGAGGCGTGGCGCACGAGGGCATCCCGATGACGGCCACCCTGGAGAAGAAGATCGTCGCGGCGCTGTCCGACGACGGTATGACGTCGACCGCGCTGCTCGCGCTGGCCGGCGAGGTCGACGCCGCGATCCTGGAGGGCGAGGCTGCCGCCCGGCTCGCCCACGAGCAGGCTCTCGATCCGCTGCAGACCCCTGACGCCACGGCCGCCCGCGCTGCGGCGGAGGATGCTTCCTTCGGCTGCCAGCGTCTGAAGGCATTGCTGCCGAAGGTGCATGCGAAGCACGATGAGGTCGAGGCGGTCGAGTACACAGCCCGCTGGTCGCAGGACTATCAGTCGGTCGAGGCGCAGACCGCTGCGCTGGCGCAGGAACTGGCCGACTTTTACCCACCAATGCTGGCGAAGCTTACCGATCTGCTTGACCGCATTGCCGCCAACGACGCGGCTTGCTCGCGTGTCGCGCAGTCGGCGCCTCACGGTGAGCACCGGCGCCTTGTTCCTGCCGAGCAGCTGGCTCGTGGGTATTGGTCCATCGGCTTTGCGCGGCTCGCCGAGAAGGTGGCCCTCCCGGCCTGGGAGGAAAACCGCTCCGCTTGGCCGAGGCCGTCTTCCATCGCTGCGCTATTCGCGCCGCCGCCCCATCCTCTGGATAACTGGGCCGAGCACGCCAAGGCACGCGGCGCCGCGATCCGTACCGAGCATGCGCGCGTTGCTGATTTCTACCAGCGCCAGGCCGCTGAGCGCGAAGAGCGTGAAAACCGGGAGGCAGCGAGATAGCAAATTGCGCAGCACCCACGTCCATCAGGGTGTGCGCGCATCCTCGGCCTCGTGAGGTTCATCGGCCGAGGCGATCCCAGCCGGAACCGTGGATCGGGAGACAAAACGGCCGGCAGCCTCGCGGCCCCACTCCGGGGGCGCGGCGGGCAAGAGCCCCGGCCTCCTTTTCATTGTCGGGAGGCCGGGGCCTCTTTCACGTAAAAAAAGCCCCGGCCGAAACCGGGGCTCAGTCGCGCGGGGGAACAAAATGATCGGACGCGCCCCATCAAATAACCAGGAGCGCGCCTCATGACAACCATCAGCAAGCTGCCATCCCCCATCCTTAACTACGTCGGCGCTTTCGACCTCGCCTGCATCGCCCGCACCCGCGACGCCCGCTTCTACGTCACCCGCAATCCCGCTGGCGCCGAATCCGCCTGGTGGTGTGAGGCCGTCCTGGCGGGCGCGCTGGCACGCGCTGTGCGTTCCGGCGAGGATGTGCCGGTCGCAGCAGCCCGGCTTGGCATCGCGATCAGTGACCACGCCACGGTGGCCAGGCGTGCCTCTGCGGCCGTGGCGCGGATCGAAGCCGCCTTGCAGCAGGCAGAGGCCGGCGGCGATATGAAGTTCTTCAACACCGAGTATCGCCGGCGCCGGCAAGCCGCGCGTAGGCGGGGGCAGGGCTTCATCACCTACAACCGCGCGCGGGCGCGGCTGGGCGAGGCGATTGCCGGGGCCGCGGCCACCGGTACGCTCGATCGGACGTTGGTGGCGGCGGTGTTCGAGTGATCCATCTGACGGAAACGCCAGATAGGCATCCAGGAGAATTCCAAGATGGGAGCCTCCGTCGCGCCTTTGCCTTCCACGAGGCCGGCCACGTCGCCGCCGCCCTCGTGCTGGGCTACCGCGTCACGGCGGCGTGGCTGCACGCCAGCGGCGGCCGGACGCTGTTCACCACGCCGCACAGCGACCGCGACGCCGCCTTGATCGCGCTCGCCGGCACCATCGCTCAGTGGCGTGTCGCGCCGCGCTCGCCGCTGACCGCGAGCGACGACCTTGACGGGGTGAACATGCGTTGCTGGGCCGATGCCGAGGCCCTGGTCGAGCAGCACTGGGACCTGGTCGAGCGCGTTGCGGCCGAGCTGATCGAGCATGGCGAGCTGGAGCTGTGCGGCGCGGTCGCGGCACGCATCGGGCTGGTGCTGAGCAAATGAGGCTGCCCGGAACCGCATCATCGGCGCGCCAGCGCGCCCGTGGTCGAATCAACCCCCCGCTGGGCCCGGTTCTTCCGGAACATTCATGGGTTTTTCCATTCGAAGGGGGTGAGGATAGTCCCTCCGTTGGTGCCATCTTCGCGGATTTTGACCCACGCACCAATATCGAGGTAACGCGCGCGCACGGGCATTTTGATAAGCGCACTTCGAATGAGTATCATAACGTTTGGGTCTCTCGGCGCTGTTTTGTCCGCTTGCCACTCATCCATTTCTCTTTCCTTCCGTTCGGTCAGCTTGGACTGCGTGGCGCCGCGGTCGATGCGGCGGTATCGTCGCCACCTACACTTTGTTTTCCACCCATTCACCCAATCCAAGTCTCACCACGAGTTGAGCCACCTTTTCGCTGGTCCAAATCTGGACATGGGGGTCAGCCGGCTGCGTCAACTGACCAATCGGTGTATGAACGGCGAATATCATCCTCGCATAGCGGGATCGTTCATTGAACCGAGCAACGTAGTCGTCCAGAGTCGATTGGTCAGCGCGACCTTTCACCTGTACGAATGCGATTTCATCAGCGGTTAGATTCTGCACTTCAACATCGATTCCTTCACGCGCGCCGCCTAAAGTCGAAATACGTGCCCAACCCGTTCGGGTAAGAATTAGGTCAATTAATTGCTCGAAATCTTTCGGGCGAAGTCGGTTCACGATAGTTACCATGGCCTGCACATAGTGGCCGCGAGCGGCAGCTGACTGATCCACGTTCGGGTCTGTCTCGTCTCGAATGACGCGAAGGATCGCCTCCCAGGCCTGAGGCTCGCTCACGGTTCCACGGAAGCCTGCCGTAGCGGTAACCGTCCCAGGCAGGTCGGTCATCGCGAGTCGCTTCCCCTTGAGAGAATGGTCTGACCACGGACGATCGCAAACCAGCCAAAAATTGCCTGTAGACTGATCCCTTCCGAGCGGATTTATTTCGGCGCCGTCCCGAACAGTGCACCACCACATGCAGTCATCTTCGAATGTGATCCATATGTGTTGGCTTGGAGTGTCCAATAAGCACCGGAGCGCCTTAAAGTCCCTTGTGGCGGCGCCCTGGTCAGCGAAGTGTTTTCTGGTTATCTGCTCGATGGCGGAGAAATCCGGGCTGCGCAAGAGTTCGGGGGGAATGTTCGACCACCCCAGATGGATTTGACGATTTGCTTTGGCAGCCTTCCACCATTGCCCGCCAGTGCCATTTTTCACATAGCGAACCGAGTGCGGCAGCGGATGATCGAGTGGCGCATTCATGGGTTAAACGTCCTCCCGCTCAAACCTCGTCACGCCGGGCGCGGCCGGGTTCTTGACCTTCAGCCATGCCTTGGACCGGCCCGACCGGTAGGCGCTATCCCGCCGCTTGCACACGATGCCTTCGAGCCCGAGCTTGCAGGCGTGCTCGAAGACGACAGCACCGAAGCTGCCATTGATGTCTTCGGAAAGGCGGATGCCGTCCGGTCGGGCCAGGAGCTTGCTCAGCTTGCTGCGCCGCCCGTGCAGCTGTTCGCGCCGGATGTCAGTGCCGTCGATCGCGAGCAGGTCGAAAGCGTAGAGAAACGCGCTGGCGTCCTCGGTCCGCGAATGCAGCCGCTCGAAGTCGGCCACGCCGTCCTCGCCGCACACCACCACCTCGCCGTCGATCAGGAACCGGGCGGCACGGAGCCGCCGCGCCGTGTGGACGATCCAGGGATACCGCTGGGTCCAGTCATAGCCGCGCCGGGTGAACAGGCGCACGCGCTCGCCGTCGCGCCAGATCTGGAGCCGGTACCCATCGTGCTTGATCTCATACGCCCAGTCCGGTCCGGTCGGCGGCCTGTCGGCCAGTGTCGGGATGCACGGAGCGATGAAGGCGGCGGGCTTCAGCTCCGGCTTGCGAGGAGGGCTCCAGTCCATGGAGGTTCCTATCAGGGAGCGGGCGGCGACGCCAAGGGCCCATCATGTGCTGCGCGTGCGTGATACTGGCCGCCGGCCAGTCGGTGTCCGAGGCGAGGCAGAACAGCAGGATGCGTTCGGGCGCCGTGAAGATCGGGGCGATCGATGCGGGAGTCGGCATGGCCGTCACGATGGCTCTTACCAAATTCTGCGCTTCTGCACTTCTCTGCTCGCGATCGTTCCGCCCTCGATCGTAACGGGAGACACCAAAGGCCGAGCTGAATTCGGTGCTGCAAGCACGCACGTTCACATCTCGGAAAAAGCACGCTTGGAAATACATTGCCGAGTTCAGCTATCGCCGCAACATGCGACACTCGCATTGGGCAATGTTCAATCTTCTCGTGCGGGCCTTTTCACTGCCGCGGTTAAAAGAGACGTGAAATCCTCTCGGTGAGTGGGCTTTGCGTCGGATTCGTGAAGGGGTGCGTCGGCCACGACAACCTTCGCGGCGGAATCCGCCTTAACGTTGCTCGACCTGCGAATCAAATCAACCATGGCTCTCTTCTTTGCTTCAAAACTGGGCTGTTCAAGAACGTCAAGAACTCGCTTAACTGGAATGACCAGTCCTATGCCTGTATTTATTTGCCCCGTCGGTTTGTCTTTGCCAGAAACGGAAATTGCGTCCTCTGGATTTTCTATAAGAAAATGCCCGTGCATCACACCTAATAGATAGGTATTTGTTTCGCCTTCTCTTATTTGCTTTACAAAGACGGGAGACCCGCTCAGACCGCCAAGAGACTTTAGTTCGACTAAGTATCCAGGCATATAGCCAAATTCTGTCAGAACCGGTTCTTCATCCATCGCTGAAATATGTCCGAACCGCACGATCGGTATATTGCGAGCTTCACCGTAATGCGATGTAAAAAGGCCGACGACAAATATCTCGTCTCCGGGCCGACTTGGTGGGTCGGGCTTTCTGGGGTCGATGACATCGCTTCCCATATCCATATGTAGAACATCGTAGTCTGCCGATGGTACGAAAAGTGGAGCGACGGCAATATCAACGTACTCTTTACTATCAAAAACATGCCAGTGCCGTGCCCTTTGCGTGTGAAGAAGGCTCATTCCAGGGCCGACATTATTTACTCGAATGCAAATGTCCTGATTGCCAATTCCGTCAATGACATGCCTAGCTGTAACAATATGTTGAAATTGAAACTGCTCAGTCTCCCTCGCCACCAAAAATCCAGTTCCATGGGGGACAAAACGTCCAGAATATGGCTCCTTCGCGCCGATAAATACGACACATTTTATTGCGCGCTCGTCCAAGGGAATCCGACCTTCCCGAAGGTTCCAAAGCCATTTCGGCAAGAAAGGCGCCGGCTCGTCTGCTACCCAGAACTCTTAATGCCCCGCTCCAATAATAGCGGAACTATCGCCTTACCCTTATACCTTGCACGCGGTACTTGGGTCTAGGGGATAATTCCGCAACCATTGTAGCACACCTCACGAATGAGCCCGTCGCCAGATTTCCGCAATCGCGGCTATCAGGCCGAGGCTTCTCGCCTTGGCCCAGAGAATCGGAAGAATCGATTTCAAAACTTCAGCCCAATAGAGCCAGCGAGCCCTTCGCAACCCGCGCGTTTCGACATGACGGTGAAACCGTTCCTCCAAGTCACCCAACAAGTTTTCCGAGCGGCGGCGTATGATCAGGGTCACTAGCCACTCAGCAAGGGCTGGGGGATTGGCCCCCGCGCGCGCATCGGTTCCGTTCAAGTAATAGCGGCATGCCATGGCCGTCGACGTCATCCCCAACACGACAGTGCCAACAAAGAGCGCGCTAGCGTAAGCCAACTCGTCGGCGGGGGCCGACTTCTCCAGGATTTCGAGGACGCTGATTACCGCCAGCCCAAGACTGCCACCGGTCCAGAGCCAGAGCTTTTGCCGCGTTGCATTCATGCGAAAGCCTCCCGAGACCGCGCGGGCGCCTTGCGGAGCTTGTCAAGAATCGCAAGCGACTGCTTTAAGGCGAATTGTCCAGGCGAGGTAAGATCGAAGTACAGCTTTCGTCGGCCGCCGCGAGTGGCAGTCGGTTCGCCCTGTCGAGACGCGAGGAAACCGCGGTCCTCAAGCCGATCGAGCGCAGCGTAGATAGCGCCGATCGAATAGGCACGACCGGTAACGCGTTCGATGTGGTCGCCGACCGCCACGCCGTACGCGTTCGGCTGCAGCTTGATGATCGCGAGCATCATCTGTTGCTCCAGCGAGTTCAGATCATTTGCCATTGGAAACCCTCACTCGGGTAATATTCTTCCTGCTTCTAGAAGAAATAGCTCCGCCGTGCAAGTGGTAAAGTTTTTCCGTCGGGCCGGGTCAGCCATATCTCGTACTCGGCCTTGAACGCGGCCTTGGCCTCATCGAGCGTCGGCGCGTTCCCGTAGCTCTTGCGGCCGGTGAGCAGGAACGACACGCCCCAAGGCGTACTCAGTGCAGTTCGACTGACGGCCACACGTCGCCTCGCATCTCAGCGACGGCCTTGTCGACGGTTGCCTGACCGTACTTGGCGATCATCCAGCGCATGTCTTCGCGGAATTCCGCGCACAGGCGGTCAGCCCCCTCGGGGTGAAGGTCCATGGCCGCGGCATAGTGCCGGAAGAGCATGGCGAGTCTGGCGCTAAGCTCGTCGACCATTGCTGACGACCCCCGAAAGGCACCCCGGCATACTACCGCTCATTGTTGTATTTTCGCAACCTTGGCGGGCGGGGAGGGGGTGGCGGGGCGGCGCACGGTCGGGTAAGGGGCTCTCTTCCTAAGCTGGGTTCCCAGCGGGTTCCCATACCTGAAATCTAGGCTGAAAATCCGCCTATCAAAATCTCACCTAAGTGTTTGATTTTTAAGCTGGAGGCCACGCCCGGAATTGAACCGGGGTACACGGTTTTGCAGACCGTTGCGTAACCACTCCGCCACGTGGCCCCACGGCGCAAATAGCTAAACGCTCGCAATTGATTAAGCAATGGCCGCGTCGACAGTCTCGGCCTCGTTCCGAAAGCCAGTCTCATTCGGAATTCTGTGCTGGCTTCGTTCGTCAGCCGCCACGCACGAACACCGAAAGCCAAGGACACAAGGCCCTACGGCTCCCGCACTTCCTCCCGGCGCTGTCTTTGTCGTCTGGGCCTTGTAGTTAGAATTTAGCCAAAACGGTACGATGCCTCACTGAAGCTTGAAATCGACAGTCAGCGTGTAATACACCTTGACGGGCTTGCCCTCCAACGTGGTGGCCGGCTTGAACTTCCACTTCTCCACGGCATCGAGGGCCGCCCGGTCAAGCCCCAACGGCATTCCCCTCAAAATGCGGGCATCGGCCACGTTGCCCTGGGTGTCGATGATCGCCTCGACGATCACCACCCCCTGTAGCCGCGCCTTGCGCGCCGGTTCGGTGTAGGCCGGCGGCGGCGCCGAGATTTTCTCGGGCCTGGCCACGTTGCCGCCGACGCGCAGCGGCGCCTCGTCCGCCCCTGCAGCCGCGAGGAAGTGCACGGTGATCGCCATCATGAGGACGTTCTTGCGCAGCGCGGGGCGAATCGTCATCAGACCAAATCCTCATGGTAAATGGCCGCACGGGGTCGCTCGATGGCCGACCTACTCGCACGTCGCGAGCACTTGGCGCAAGTCGGGTCGGCAGGCATCCGCACCATGCGCGGTCGTCAACCGATCGCGGCGGTACTGTCCACGCCGATCGCACCCCGTGCACGCGAGCCGCGCCATTGCGGCGGGGTAGTCGCGAAGCGTCAGCGATCCATAGTGCATCAGAGTGCCGCGCGGCCAAAAGCCGGGCGCCAGAGAGCAGGGGCCCGCTATACAGGAGCTTGCCGCGGCGGGCCATCCGGGAGAGATTTCGGAGCGCTTTTCGGGAGATTCTGCAAAGAGCTGTCCTGATTTTCCGGCCTTTCCGAAAGCCCGGCGGGGCAACATTACACGTGACATACCTACCCGCTATGGGTAGTCTGGCGGTCATAGGAGATTTAGCCATGGCCAACCCCCTTCTTTCCGCCCCGCATTTCCAGAACGAAGGCGCCGCCTTCGCGTATGTCGAGGCCCGACTTTGGCCGACCGGCCCGATCTGCCACCACTGCGGAGAGCGCAAGCGCGTGGGTAAGCTCCAGGGCAAGACCACCCGTCCGGGGCTCTACAAGTGCTATGCCTGCAAGAAGCCCTTTACCGTCCGAATGGGGACCATCTTCGAGTCGTCCCATCTGCCGTTGCAGCTCTGGCTGCAAATCATCCATCTCATGTGCGCCAGCAAGAAGGGTCTCTCGACTAACCAAATCCAGCGGATGCTCCGTTGCAGCATGAAGACCGCATGGTTCCTTGGCCACCGGATCCGCGCCGCGATGGACGAAAAGCCGGGCGTGTTCTTCTCGCCCATCGGTGGAGAGGGAAAGACCGTCGAAGCCGACGAAACCTATGTCGGCCCGAAGGCCAAGAACCGCGCCTATGAAGCCCCAAAGCCGCATCAGGCCGTCATGTCGCTGGTCGAGCGCGGCGGCGCGGTGCGCAGCTTCCATGTCCCGAACGTCACCGCGAAGATGCTGCATCCATTGCGAAGCACGCCCATCGGGACAGCCGGTTCATGACCGACGAATTTATGACCTATACCGGACTTGGCTGGAACTTTGCCTCGCACCAAACTGTCAACCATTCCCAAAAGGAATATGTTCGCGGCGAGGCCTACACCAACACCGTCGAAGGCTATTTTTCGATCCTGAAACGCGGGATTTATGGCGTCTACCAGCATGTTTCAGAGGCCCACCTGCATCGGTATTTGAACGAGTTCGATTTCCGCTATTCCAATCGAGAAAAGCTTGGCGTCGATGACGTGGCCCGCGCCGATCTCGCCTTGGAAGGCGTGAAGGGCAAGCGGTTGACCTATGAAACAACTCGTAAGCCAAGGCCAGCGTAACCGCCCGAGGCACCCCCGATCATGGCGGCGGCCGAAGATCGAACCAGACCCGCGACAACTTGAAATGCCGTTCGATGACGCTACATTATGAGGCATGACGCAAAAACCAAAGCGCCTGCCCAAGCTCACTGACGCTGAACGCCACAAGCGTTTTCTTGAAACGGCGCGAGAGGTCGAGGCATCCGAAGACCCGAAGGATTTTGATGAGGCGTTTAGCAAAGTCGTTTCTCCCAAGCGCCCATCAAAGGTGTCCCGCTAATCGGGCTTTTCCTACGAGAAATTTTGCGCCAAGCTGCATTAGCTGATCTTTCTCAACATGCAGCCTGATTATTTTTCCCCTTCCTTCCAATAGTTTTAGAGCCGCGCGTGGCGTTTCTTCCATCTTGTCGCCACCCAAAGTCATGCAATCGCGCACAAGCCACGCGAACATATCGGCTGCCTGCAATGGACGAAAAGTCACGTCATTTCTAGGAATTGGGCGTGAGCCAAGGTGTTGGCTTATCTGAAACCCCGACTGAAGGTCGTCGATGTTTTGTTTCATCCATTCCCACTTATCTCGGGTAAGATCGCCTAATTTCCCCTGTTCATCAAAAATAAAATCGCAATTTTAACTCCACCCGATCCTTTCGGCGTTAGCGCAGACGGCAAACACAATTTGATAGAAAAGCGTAAAGTATGGATCATTGAAAATTTCGCTGCTCAGTATGCCTCTCACAAAAGTCTCAAAAAAACTCCGGTTTACGAAACATTCTATTCGCCACGGATTTATCTCTGTGACAACGTCAACCAGCTCTAAGACTAGCGTATTCCTAAGGGCCGCAGTCCACCCACGTCGGAATTGACCATCAAGAGCCATCGCGTGCGACATTTTGAAATAGTGAAGTCCCTCGCGGATTAAAATATTTGCCCAAGTGTCGGAAACGGTTTTCCATTGATCTACGGTCGCGATGAAGCCGCCAAGAACGTAATAGCGGCTGCCGACATCGCTTCCGCTATCGTCGAAATATCCAGCCTGCAAAACCATCAACATGCACCCTGCCCGTTCCCAGGCCGGGAGGCCGGAAACGAGTGCATCAACGTAGTCGGCGGGGGCGATCACAACTCACCCCCAAACGGGGGAACACTACCCCTAGTGCCAAGGTATGTGAAGTGTAATGTTGCCCCCGGCAGCAATGCAGGCCGGCAGCGCGGGTGCCTTGCCTTTTCGTCGGCCTTGCCGCAAGAAAGCCGCTGCTAGAGCGTCGGCGCTTCGCCGCGGATGGCTGGGTTTCGAATGTCCGGATTCGCACGATGATCGACTTCGCGGCCGCGCGCCGGATCATGGTCGACAGCCAGGTTCGCACCAGCGACGTCACCGATCTGCGCGTAATTGCGGCCATGCTCGACGTGCCGCGCGAGCGCTTCCTGCCGGTCGGGCAGGCCGATTTGGCCTATCTCGACTTCGATGCTCCGGTGACCAGCGCCGAGCGCGGCCAGCCGGCGCGCCGCTTGCTCAAACCGATGGTTCTAGCCAAGCTGCTGCAGGCGGCCGAGATCGCCGACGGCGACCATGTGCTCGATGTCGGCTGTGCCACCGGCTACTCGTCCGCGGTGCTGGCGCGGCTTGCGAGTTCGGTGGTCGCGCTCGAGCAGGATGCCGCGCTGGCGGAGCTTGCGCGTGGCAATCTGGGCGCGCTTGGCCTGAACCAGGTGCAGGTCATCAGCGGAGCGCTGGCGGAAGGCTGGCCGCCGCAAGGCCCCTATGACGTCATCCTCCTCAATGGCGCGTCCGAGGTGGTGCCAAAAGCTCTCCTGCATCAGCTCAAGCCCGGTGGCCGGCTGGTCGGCGTGCTTGGTCGCGGCCCTGCCGGCAAGGCGATGCTCTACTGCTCGATCGGCGGAGAATGTGGCGGCAGGCCGATTTTCGATGCCGCGGCCCCCTTGCTGCCCGGCTTCACCGCCCCACTAGCCTTCGTATTTTAGTCATAAAGCCCGTTTTTGCTGGACTTTGAGGGGGTGTGGCCGGAATGCGCCAGCCCCCAGGTTTTTCACTCGGGCGGATTTCGGAGGGGTTTCAAGCGGACCGGAACCCCTCTAAGGTTAGGGTGAGAGACTCGGGGGCGCTGTGCCGTTGGGAGTGGCGGGCCAGCGTGGGGGTGGTGGGTTGAGGCAATGTTGAATGGCTCTGTACGTCCGGGTTCGCTTGGGCGGGCCGCGCGGGTGGTTCTGATCGCCACTACCGCGCTGACCGGCACGGCGATGCATCGGGCGGTCGCCGACACGCTCGAGGGCGCGCTGGCGCTTGCCTACCGGAATAATCCGCAAGTCAACGCGCAACGCGCCGCTGCCCGCGCCACCGATGAGAATGTCGGCATCGCCTTGTCGGGCTATCGTCCCCACGTCACGGGGACCGCCTCGGTCGGCGAACAGTACCTGGATCAGCTCTCCCGAGGCGTTCCGCCCGCCAACAAATCGGTCGGCTCCGAAGCCGTCGCGACCTATGGTTTGGCGACCACCCAGACGCTTTTCAACGGATTCCAGAATGCCAGCCGGACACGGCTGGCCGAGGGCCAGGTTTTCGCTGCACGCGAGACGCTGCGCACCACCGAGCAGACGGTCCTGCTCAATGCGGCCACCGCCTATATGAATCTGTTGCGCGACGCCGCCCTGCTCGAGCTTCAGCGCAATAACGTGAAGGTGCTGGAGGCGACGTTGCGCCAAACGCGCGACCGCTTCACTGCCGGCGAGGTCACCCGCACCGACTTGGCGCAGGCCGAATCGAGCCTTGCGGCCGGCCGCTCTGCGCTGCACGGGGCCGAGTCCAACTATATCACGTCGAAATCGGCCTATGTTCAGGTGATCGGCGTCGAGCCCGGCAAGCTCTCCAGCGCGAGCCCGGTCGACCGGTTCTCGCCGCCGACCCTGAACGGCGCGCTCGAGCGGGCGGCCTCGCAGAACCCGGCCATCACCACGGCAATGTTCAACGTCGATGCCGCGGTCGAGCAGGTCAAGGTGCAGGAGGGCGCGCTTTATCCCACCCTGTCCCTCAACGGCAACTTCCAGAAAAGTTTTGGGTCGCAGACCAGCCTGACGACTCTGGAGACGTTGTCCGGATCGGTGGTCGGCCAGCTCACGGTGCCGATCTATCAGGGGGGCGCCGAATACGCCAATATCCGCCAAGCCAAGGAGACTCTGGGGCAGCGGCGGCTCGACCTCGATACGGCCCGCCTCTCAGTGCAGCAGAACGTCACCCAAAGCTGGGGACAGCTCGAGGCCGCCAAGGCACAGGTCGACGCCAACGTAGCGAATGTGACCTCGAGCGAGATCGCTCTCGACGGCGTGCGCGAGGAGGCACGGGTCGGGCAGCGCACAACGCTCGACGTGCTCAACGCCCAGCAAGCGCTGGTGCAGGCGCGCACCGCGCTGGTCACCGCCCAGCATGACCGGATCGTCGCCTCCTATGCGGTCCTCGCCGCGGTCGGCTCGCTTGAGCCGCAGATATTGGGCTTGCACATCGAGGCCTACGATCCGATGGTGCACTATCAGCAAGTGCGCGATACCTGGATCGGCGTGCGGACACCCGACGGGCGCTGAGGCGCCGTCGCGTTTGACCCGAGCGCGGCTGCGAGCACCGCCATAATCTTGCACATCAACCGCCACGGACGCGCCACGGCGATCGCTTGCCTACAAGGTTGCTTGCCTTCGAGTTGCGACATGCCATACTGCATTGCTCATGCGGACAGGTGATTCCGAAGTGGCGCTAATTTGATCGCCTGATCGTGCAGAACGCCCATTCGTTGGAACGCCAGGATGAGCTCAAGCAATGTCAGTTTGAGCGGGACGCGGCAGATGACTCAGGCGGCCAAGGCGCAAGAACCCTCGATGGAGGAAATCCTCGCCTCCATCCGCAGGATCATTGCCGACGACGACGCGGCCAAAAGCTCGCCGCCGCCTGAGCCGGCCAGGCCGGCCCCAGAGGCTCTCGCCCCGTTGCGCCCGGTTCCGGTCGCCCCCCCGCCGGCACCGGCGTTTGAGCCGGCCGCGGCGGCGGCCTACGAGCCCTCCATCAACGAGACGGCGCTCGACGAGATGCTGGCCGAGCTCAACGCCACGGCGGCTCCCGACGCCGGTGACGAAATGGCATCGGACGTTCTCGATCTGACCGAGGCGATGGCAGCGTCGGCAGGCCCACCGGCATCCGGCTTCCGCACCATCGACGGGCAATCCGATATCATCTTCGAAGACAGCCCGCCGGAGCATCTTGCCGAGCCGGCCCCCCCGCAGGAGCGTTCCCGTCCGCAAATTCCGGAACGGGCCCAGCGACCGCTGATGTCGTCGACCACCAGCGCTGCGGTCAATTCAGCCTTCAATACGCTCGCCCATACGGTCCTGGTACAGAATGCCCGCACGCTCGAGGACCTGGTGCGGGAGATGTTGCAGCCGCTGCTGAAGTCCTGGCTCGACGACAACCTGCCGGGATTGGTGGAGCGGCTGGTCAGGGCCGAGATCGAGCGGGTCTCACGCGGACGGGGTTGAGAGCGCGGACGGTCGGAGTAGGGCGCAATCGCTCTATTGCGCCGTCGGGCATCACCAAGCAGCACGGTCCGCCGACATCGCTAAGCGGCGCAATACATCACTAAGCGGCGCAATAAAGCGATTGCGCCCTACGGTCCCGGGGCCGGCGCCGACGTTCTCCGGATCGCCGTGTCTTGCATATCCGGGCCCGCAACTGTAATTCGCACCAACTCTCACGCGATCCAAAACCGAAAACCGCTATGATCGACAAGACCTATCAGCCATCGGAGGTCGAAGGCCGCATCTATGCCGCCTGGGAGGAGGCGGACGCTTTCCGTAGCGGCCGTCCGGAACGGCGCGAGGCCGAGCCCTATTGCATCGTCATCCCGCCCCCCAACGTCACCGGCTCCCTGCATATGGGGCATGCCCTCAACAACACGTTGCAGGACGTGCTCGCGCGTTTCGAGCGGATGCGCGGGCGCGACGTGCTCTGGCAGCCGGGCACCGATCATGCCGGCATCGCCACCCAGATGGTGGTGGAGCGCCGGCTCATGGAGCGCCAGGAGCCGGGCCGGCGCGCGCTCGGGCGCGAGAAATTCCTCGAGAAGGTGTGGGCCTGGAAGGCTGAATCCGGCGGCACCATCATCAATCAGTTGAAGCGGATCGGCGCCTCCTGCGACTGGTCGCGCGAGCGCTTCACCATGGATGAGGGGCTCTCGCGCGCGGTCCGCAAGGTCTTCGTCGAGCTTTACCGCGCCGGCCTCATCGACAAGGACAAGCGCCTGGTCAACTGGGATCCCAAGCTGCTGACCGCCATCTCCGATCTGGAAGTCC
This sequence comes from uncultured Alphaproteobacteria bacterium, assembly GCA_963725185.1. GTDB lineage: Bacteria > Pseudomonadota > Alphaproteobacteria > Rhizobiales > Xanthobacteraceae > VAZQ01. Next base: position 292,611 of record CAVRXO010000003.1, on the reverse strand, counting down.
AGCAGGTCGAGATCAAGGGCCATCTTTGGTACTTCAAGTACCCGGTCGAAGGCCTTGTGAACACTTACATTACGGTCGCAACCACGCGGCCCGAAACCATGCTCGGCGACAGCGCCGTGGCGGTGCATCCCGATGACGAGCGGTATCGGCATCTGGTCGGGCACAACGTCGTCCTCCCGCTGGTCGGCCGCCGCATCCCGATCATCGCGGACGCGTATTCCGATCCCGAGAAGGGCACCGGTGCGGTCAAGATCACGCCCGCCCATGACTTCAACGACTTTGAGGTCGGCCGTCGGCACAGCCTGCCGCTCATCAACGTGCTCGATGCCGAAGGCCGGCTCGATCTGGAGAACAACCAGGCGTTCCTGGCCGGCGCCAAGGAGACGGCGGGCTTGGGCGAAACCCTGCTGCTGCACGGCATCGATCGCTTCGTGGCACGCGAGGAGATCGTCGAGCGCATGCGGGGATTGGGCTTGCTCGAGAAGATCGAGCCGCACACCCATATGGTGCCGCACGGCGAGCGCTCCGGCGTCGTCATCGAGCCTTATCTCACCGATCAATGGTATGTGGACGCCAAGACGTTGGCGCAGCCTGCGATCGCGGCGGTGCGCGAGGGCCGCACGACATTCGTGCCCAAGAGCTGGGAAGCGACCTATTTCAATTGGATGGACAATATCCAGCCCTGGTGCATCTCGCGCCAGCTTTGGTGGGGCCATCAAATTCCGGCTTGGTACGCCCCGGACGGCAAGGTGTTCGTCGCCCTGAGCGAGGCCGAGGCCAAGGCGGAAGCGGACCGACATTACGGGCAGGAGACGACGCTCAAGCGTGACGAGGACGTCCTCGACACCTGGTTCTCCTCGGCCTTGTGGCCGTTCTCGACGCTGGGCTGGCCGGACCAGACGCCGGAGCTTGCGCGCTACTATCCGACCGATGTGCTGGTCACCGGCTTCGACATCATTTTCTTCTGGGTCGCCCGCATGATGATGGCGGGTCTTCACTTCATGAAGGAGGTGCCGTTCCACACCGTCTACATCCATGCGCTGGTGCGCGACGAGCGCGGCGCCAAGATGTCGAAATCGAAGGGCAACGTCATCGATCCGCTCGAGCTGATCGACGAATATGGCGCCGACGCGCTACGCTTCACGCTGACCGCGCTGGCGGCGCAGGGCCGCGACGTCAAGTTGTCTACCCAGCGGGTCGAGGGCTACCGGAACTTCGTCACCAAGCTATGGAACGCCTGCCGCTTCGCCGAGATGAACGCCTGCGTGACGGTGCCGGGTTTTGACCCGAAAGGCGCGCGGGAGACGCTCAATCGCTGGATCGCGCACGAGACCGGGAATGCGGTTCGCGAGGTGACGAGCGCCATCCAGGCCTACCGGTTCAACGAGGCGGCAGGCGCGGCCTACCGGTTCGTCTGGAACATCTTTTGCGACTGGTATCTCGAGCTGGCCAAGCCGGTGCTCGCGAGCGCCGAAGCGGAGGCCAAGGCCGAAACGCGGGCGATGACGGCCTGGGTCCGCGACGAAATCCTCAAGCTGCTGCACCCGTTCATGCCCTTCGTGACCGAGGAGCTGTGGGGCGTGACCGCGCAAGGGGGGCCGGTTCGCGACGATCTCCTGGCGCTCACGCCGTGGCCGCAGCCCGGCGCGCTCGATGACGAGGCCGCGGCGGTCGAGATCGGATGGGTGATCGACCTGGTGGCGGCGATCCGCTCCGTGAAGACGGAGATGAACATCATGGCGACCGAGATCCCGCTGGTGCTGGCGGGCGTCTCGCCGACCACGCGCATGCGGGCCGAACGCTGGGCGGACGTCGTCAAGCGGCTGTCGCGCCTGTCGCGCCTCGACTTCGCGGCAAGCCCGCCGCCCGGTTCCGTCCAGCTGATCGTGCGCGGCGAGGTCGCGGCCCTGCCGCTCAAGGGCGTCATCGACTTTAAGGCCGAGCGCGTGCGGCTGGAGAAGGAGTTGACGCGGATCTCAGCCGAGATCGCCCGCATCGACGGCAAGCTCGCCAATGCCGATTTCATCAAGCGGGCGCCCGAGGAAGTGGTCGAAGGCGAACGCGAGCGGCGCGAAGAGGCGGAGGCGCGCCGCCGCAAGATCGTGGAAGCGCTGGAGCGGCTGCAAGCCGCCGGCTCGGATTGAGGTTGGATCAAAGCCCCGATGCCGAACCTCAAGCTCACGCTCGCGTGCTGGGACTACGATCGCACCCGCCCGCTGATGGATGGACGGGTGCGGCCCGACGGCATCGATCTCGATATCAAGGTGCTGCGGCCGCGACAGACCTTCCCGCGCATGCTGGACGACCAGGAATTCCACGTCTCGGAATTGTCGCTGGCGTCCTATACGGCGCTCAAGGGGCGCGGGCAGTGCCGGTTCGTCGCCGTTCCGGTCGCGCTCTCGAAGATCTTCCGGCATTCCTGCATCTATGTCCGCGCCGGCTCCGGCATCAAGGCGCCCGCGGATCTCAAGGGCAAGCGCGTCGGGACCAGCCAGTACAGCTCGACCGCGCTCGTGTTCATGCGCGGAATGCTGCAACACGATTTTGGCGTGGCGCCTTCCGATCTGCACTGGTTCATGGGTGGGCTCAACACGTTCACCGAGCAGCCGCTCATTCCGCTCGATCTGCCGAAGGACGTGCGCTTGGAGTTCCTGCCGGCCGGCACGACGTTGGAGGGCATGTTCGAGGCGGGCGAGCTCGATGCCCTGCTGTCGATCTACATCCCGTCACTGTTCCTGAAAGGGTCGCCGCTCATTACGCGTTTGTTCCCGGATTTCAAGGCCGTCGAGCAAGACTACTACCGCCGCACGCGTATCTTTCCGATCATGCACACCGTGGTGCTGCGGGAGGACGTGTACCAGGAGCATCCGTGGGCGGCGCGCAGCATCTATCAGGCGTTCCGGGCCGCGAAGGACATGGCCGTCGAAGGCCTCTATGACACCGACGCGCTGCAGCTTTCGCTGCCATGGCTGCTCGATCATGTGGAGGAGGCGCGGCGTGCCTTCGGCGACGACTTCTGGTCCTATGGGTTCGAGCCCAATCGGCCTACTTGGGCAGCCCTGGGGCGCTTCGTCCACGAACAGGGGCTGTCTCCGCGGACGGTGGCGCCCGAGGAGCTGTTTGCCCCGGACGTGGAGTAACCGTTGCTTTCCCCGCCACTGGCGGGCCGGGTTGATCGCCAATCGGGGGTCAGGTCCGGCGAAAGGGCTTGCTCAAGAAGGGCGAGCCTGCGAGCCCGTAGCGCCATGGCGCATCGATCGCCACATTGATCCCGATACGCGGACCGATCGCGATCTCGGGCGCCGATGACGGCGCGCGCAAATCGAACTCCGGGGGCTTAAGAGCGAGCCCGCTGTCATCGCCCGTGATGCCCAGCGCTTGGCACAAGCGTCCCGGTCCGGAGCAGAGCAGGCGCTCGTCCTTGAGCCCGCGCCGGCGACGCATGGTTGCAATGCCGTCGGTCGGCTGCAGCGCCCGGATCAGGACGGCGCTGGCGCTGCCGGCGGGCTCGCAAACGAAATTGAGGCACCAGTGAAGGCCGTAAGAGCGATAAACATAGGTATAGCCCGGAGGGCCGAACATCACGGCATTGCGCGGCGTGCGCCCGCGATAGCTGTGCGCGGCCGGATCGGTGTGGTGGTAGGCCTCGACCTCGACGATGATCCCGCCAACTCCACGGCAGAGCAGCGTCGCGCCGATCAGGTCGGGAGCGACCGCGTGCACGCTGCGCGCAAAGAAGCGCTGGTCCAGCAATCTTGCCATGGTTAATCGGTCATGAAAAAAGTGTGGCGAATTGGCAACACTTCTGGAACATTTCAGCCACACCTATTTGAGGAAGGTCGCACGCCGCGATTTGGCCATACCCTTCCCGGAGACGATGAACTCCTGTCGCGCTCTTTGTTCTGCATGGTGCAGTGCAGCAGGAAGGCTGGGGGCGGATAAAATCAATGGACGCTAAGACCAACCTCAAATCGAGGCTGCCCAGTCGGCATGTTACCGAGGGGCCCGAACGGGCGCCACACCGCTCCTACTACTACGCAATGGGGCTGACGCGGGCGCAAATTCACCAGCCCTTTGTCGGCGTTGCCTCCTGCTGGAACGAGGCTGCTCCCTGCAACATCGCTCTGATGCGGCAGGCGCAGGCGGCGAAAAAGGGCGTGGCGGCCGCGGGCGGGACGCCGCGGGAATTCTGCACCATCACAGTCACCGACGGCATCGCCATGGGGCACGAGGGCATGAAGTCGTCCTTGCCCTCACGCGAGGTGATTGCCGACTCGGTCGAGCTCACCATGCGCGGGCACAGCTATGATGCGCTCATCGGCCTTGCCGGCTGCGACAAGTCATTGCCGGGCATGATGATGGCCATGTGCCGTCTCAACGTGCCGTCCATCTTCATCTATGGCGGATCGATCCTGCCCGGCACCTTCAAGGGGCAGCCGGTCACCGTCCAGGACGTGTTCGAGGCGGTCGGCAAGCATTCCGTCGGTCAGATGTCCAAGGAAGACCTCGACTTGCTAGAGCAGAGCGCTTGCCCGTCGGCGGGCGCTTGCGGCGCGCAATTCACCGCCAACACCATGGCGACCGTTTCCGAGGCAATCGGGCTCGCCTTGCCCTATTCGGCCGGCGCTCCGGCGCCCTACGAGATCCGTGACGCCTTTTGCATGACCGCCGGCGAGCAGATCATGGATCTGATCAAGGTCGGCCTGCGTCCGCGCGACATCGTGACGCGAAAGGCGCTCGAAAATGCCGCCGCCCTGGTCGCCGCGACCGGCGGATCTACCAATGCGGCGCTGCACCTGCCGGCAATCGCTCACGAATGCGGGATCGCATTCGACCTGTTCGATGTCGCCGAAATCTTCAAAAGGACACCTTATATCGCAGATTTGAAGCCGGCCGGCCGTTATGTTGCCAAAGACCTGTTCGAAGCTGGCGGTGTTCCGCTTCTGATGAAGACGCTGCTCGATAACGGCTTTCTGCACGGCGAGTGCATGACGGTGAGCGGCCGTACGATCGCCGAGAATCTCAAGCGCGTGAAGTGGAACAAGGACCAGGATGTTGTCCGGCCCGCCAACAAGCCGCTATCGGAGACCGGCGGCGTCGTGGGACTGAAGGGCAACCTCGCGCCCGATGGGGCGATTGTTAAGGTTGCCGGCATGTCGAGCTTGAAATTTACCGGTCCGGCGCGCTGTTTTGACTGTGAAGAGGCTTGTTTCGAAGCTGTCAAAAAAAAGAAGTACAGGGAAGGCGAAGTGCTGGTGATCCGCTACGAAGGGCCCAAAGGCGGCCCCGGCATGCGCGAGATGTTGGCCACGACCGCCGCGCTTTACGGGCAGGGCATGGGCGGCAAGGTTGCGCTCATCACCGACGGCCGCTTTTCAGGGGCGACGCGCGGATTTTGCGTCGGCCATGTCGGCCCCGAGGCGGCGGTGGGCGGCCCGATCGCACTCGTTCGCGACGGCGACATCATCGAGCTCGACGCCGACAAGGGCACGCTCGATGTGAAGCTTTCCAAGGCTGAGCTCGACAAGCGACGCGCCGCCTGGAAGCCGCGGAAGCCGCAATTCACATCCGGATATCTGTGGAAGTACGCCGAGCAGGTGGGGTCGGCGCGTTCTGGCGCGGTCACACATCCAGGCGGGGCTGCCGAAAAGGCGTGTTATGCGGATATCTAATGTCATCCTGAGCATCAGCTTGCTGGGGCTTGCGCTCGGCCTGTCGCCGGCCGCGAGCTTCGACGGCACGCGCACCCCCGAGGGCACCGCCATCGCGGTGCCATTGACCGGAGCCGATGCCAATCCGGCCGCCGGCCCGGATCTCGGCCGGGCCACTCCCTTGGCGGCGGTCCCGGTCGCTCCCCTTAATGCACGTCCGGCAACTCCGTTCGAGGCGTTCCGCTCCGGGACCCAGGCATTGCGGGCGGGAAATACCGCGCAGGCGGTGAACGAGCTTGAATATGCGGCCGATCAAGGCATGCCGGCCGCCCAGTGGAAGCTTGGCCGCATGTATGCGGATGGCGACGGCGTGCCGAAGGATACGTTGCGCGCATTCGATTATTTCAGCCGCCTCACCAAGGCGCACGGCGACGATGTTCCCGGCACGCCGCAGGCGCGCTTCGTTGCCAACGCTTTCGTGTCGCTCGGCCAATATTATCTGGAGGGCATCCCGAATTCGGCGGTCAAGCCCGATCCCGACCGTGCGCGCGAGATGTATTGGTATGCCGCATCTTATTTCGGGGATCCGGATGCCCAGTACAGTCTCGGCCGGCTTTATCTCGACCCCAATGCCGCTGAGCGCGACCCGCGCCAGGCGGCCAAATGGCTGGGGCTGGCGGCGCGAAAGGGACAGTATCAGGCCCAGGCGCTGCTCGGCACCATGTTGTTCAAAGGCGATGGCTTGACGCGGCAAGCGGCCCTTGGCCTGTTTTGGCTGACGCTCGCCAAGGACGGGGCCGGGCCGGGTGAGACCTGGATCGCCGACACTTATTCGAACGCCTTTGCGCAGGCCACCGATAACGAGCGCACCATGGCGTACAAATATCTTGAAAGCTGGCTCAAGGGACAGCGCGAATAGCGGCGCTCGGTGCCCACCCCGTCGTCTGTTTCAAAATTGCCGCGGCTCGAGTGCCGAGATCGGCAACAACTGGAACGTGATCCGACGGCTTTTCCCACGCGCGCACATGGCGGTCGATATCGACCTTGACCAGCCGATCGGCGGCCTGCGGCGACAGCAGGATATGGTCGATGCGGATGCCGTTGTTCTTCTGCCAGGCGCCGGCTTGATAGTCCCAGAACGTGTATAGGCCGCCCGCGTCGCTGCCGGCGCGTACCGCGTCGGTCAGCCCAAGAGCGCCGAGGGTACGAAACCTTTCTCGCGTGCGCGGCAGAAACAGCGCGTCGCCGGTCCAGGCCGCCGGATTGCGGGCGTCAAGCGCGCCCGGGATCACGTTGAAATCACCCGCCAGCACCAATGGCTCCTCCAGCGCCAAGCGTTCCTGGGCGTAGCGGATGAGCCGATCCATCCAACCGATCTTGTAGACGTACTTTTCGGTCTCCGGGGGGTTGCCGTTGGGCAGGTAGATCGATGCCACGCGCAGCGCGCCCCGATCGAGCGAAACCACGGCTTCGAGGAACCTGGCATGGTCGTCGCCCTGATCGCCGGGCAGGCGCGGCGTCACTTCCTCCAAGGGGAATTTGGACAGGATGGCTACGCCGTTGAAGGTCTTTTGACCGTGCACCGCAACATTGTAGCCCAGGGACTTCGAGCGGCTCGCGCGGAAAGGCTGCGTCGATGCATTTGGTCTCCTGCAGGCAAACAATATCCGGCTGGCGCTCGGTCAGCCAGGCCAGCAGGTTATCCAGCCGTTGCTTGATGGAATTGACGTTCCAGGTCGCGACTTGCATTGGCCGATCTCCAACCGGAATCTATCAATGTGTAGTAAGCTTGGTTCCAACGGCCGGTCGAAAGATGCGTCAGGATGACGGCTCAAGTTGAGGATTTTGCGGGGTGTTTACCTGGTGCCGCCCCACAAGGCTGAGCGTGCATTACGCAAGAAGGGTGTGGTACGGACAACCGCAACAACGAAAAAATGCATTGCCGAAACAGTCGGCGGGGGATCGCTGAGAGGGAGCCCGGGCGATCGAGAGCCCGGTTCGATCCATTATGAAGAAGCGGAATCTGGTGTTGGGGGTTGCGGCGGTGCTAGCCGCTGGCGGCTGTGGTCGGCGGCGAAAGCAAGGCTGCTTCCGCAAGGTTGGAACCCTTGGGCGAAGGTGCCGCGGCGCAGGCCCCGCGCGCGGCGCCGAGCGAAACGTTGCGGTCGATGTCGCCGTTGCGGTCAAGAAGCACGTGCCCGTCAGCATGGATTTGCTGGGCACCGTCACGCCGATCGCGAGTGTCTCCATCAAGCCCCGCGTTGACAGCGCAATCATCGGCGTCCAATTCCAAGACGGCGCCATCGTCCGACAGGGCGATGTTTTGTTCACGCTCGAACTCGCGCACGCTCGAAGCGCAGCTGCATCAAGCCGAGGGAAACTCTGGCAAAGGACAAGGCGCAGCTCGAGCGGCGCCAGCGCGACGTGAACCGCAACACCGAGCTTGTGGCCAAGGGCGCGACCCCCGTGCTCAATCTCGAGAATGCCTCGCAGACCCAGGTGGGAGCTTTCCAGGGCGCCATCGTGGCCGACCAGGCCGCGATCGACAATCTCAAGGTGCAGATCGAGTATTGCACCATCCGCGCGCCGATCAGCGGGCGCATCAGCATGGCGGCCTTGAAGGTCGGCAATTTCGTCCGATCAGGCCGACGCCAGCGCCGATTGCCACGATCATCCAGACGGCGCCGGTCTACGTCACCTTCTCGGTGCCGCAACGGCAACCTGCCGGAGCTGCGCCGCTGCGCTGGCCGACGGAACCGGCCGCCATCGAGGCGATCGTTCCGGGCGATACCGCGCAGCGCCAGCGGCCAGGTCACCATGATCGAGAACTACGGTCGATCCGACCACCGGGACCGTGCCGGTGCGCGCCACCATGCCCAACACCGACGAGCTGCTGTGGCCCGGCACGCTGGTCACCGTACAGCTCACCTTCCGCGAGGAGGAGGCGGTCATCGGTTCCGTCGCTCGCGGTCCAGGTGAGCCAGCAGGGCTCCTACGTGTTCGTCGTCAAGGACGGGGTCGCGATCGTTCAGCCGGTCAAGGTGGCACGCACCGTCTGACGCGAGAGACCGTGCTCGAGAGCGGCCTCGACGGCGGCGAGACCGTCGTGACCGAGGGTCAGCTTCTGCTGCAAGGACGGGACCGCGGTGTCGGCGCGCGAAGTGCAAGGCAGGATCGTGAACATGAATTTATCCGAGCTCTGCATCCGCCGTCCGGTCATCACGACGCTGATCACCGCGACCTTCATCGTGCTTCGGAATTTTCGGCTACCGGCTGCTGCCGGTCGCGGCGCTGCCGGCGGTCGACTTCCCACCATCCTGATCACCGCGACCTTGCCGGGCGCGCAGCGCCGAGACCATGGCGTCCTCGGTCGCGGCGCCGATCGAGCGGCAGCTGTCGACCATCTCCGGCATCAGCTCGATCACCTCGACCTCGACGCTGGGCCGCACGCAGCATCATCGTCCAGTTCGTCCTCAACCGCAACATCGACGGCGCCGCGCTCGACGTGCAGACGCGCCCTGACCGTGGCTGCGCGCAAGCTGCCGATCGAGATGACGACGCCGCCGAGCTTCCGCAAGGTCAATCCGGCCGACTTCGCCGATCGTGCTGTTCAGCCGCGTGCTCGGCGACGCTGCCGATGTCGACGGTCGACGAATATGCCGAGATCATGCTGGCGCAGCAGATTTCGCAGCTCCCGGGCATCGCCCAAGTCGAGGTCTACGGCTCGCAGAAATATGCCGTGCAGGTCCAGGTCGATCCGGTGGCGGCGGCGGCGCGCGGCATCTCGCTTGAGGACATCCACAACGTCCTCGCCAAGACCAATTCGAATACGCCGGTCGGCACCCTCTACGGTCCCAAGCAGAACGTCACCTTGGTGGCGACCGACGCCGATGCGCACGCGCCGCGGAATACAGCGACGTGATCGTCGCCTATCGCAACGGCGCGCCGGTCAAGCTCGAGGAGATCGCCAACGTCATCGACGACGTCGAGAACAATCAGGTCGCGAACTGGTACAACGACGAGCGCTCGATCGTGCTGGCGATCTATCGCCAGCCGGACGCCAACACCGTCGAGGTCGTCGATGCGATCCGCGAGCGACTGCCGAGCTATCGGGCCCAGGTTCCGGCGGCGATCAAGCTGGAGATGCTTGCTGACCGCTCGATCTCGATCCGCGATTCGGTCGACGACGTGCAGGTGACGCTCGACGATCGCGATCGGGCTCGTGATCCTGGTGATCTTCCTGTTCCTGCGCTCGGCTGCCGGCGACCATCATTCCGGCGCTGGCGGTGCCGATCTCGCTGATCGGCACCTGCGCGGTCGATGTACGTGTTCGGATTTCTCCATCAACAACATGACGCTGCTGGCGCTGACGCTGTCGGTCGGCTTCGTGGTCGACGACGCCATCGTCATGCTGGAGAACATCGTCCGCCATATCGAAGGCGGCATGCGCCCGTTCGAGGCCGCGCTCAAGGGCTCGAGCGAGATCGGCTTCACCATCGTCTCCATCACCTTCTCGCTGATCGCGGTGTTCATCCCCGTGCTGTTGATGGGCGGCATGGTCGGGCGCGTATTCCGCGAATTCGCGGTGACCATCGCGGTCACCATCCTGATCTCCGGCTTCGTCTCGCTGACGCTGACCCCGATGCTGTGCGCGCGCGTGCTCAAGCACCCATCACGAGGGCGAGAAACAGAACATCGTGCTGCGCATGTTCGAGGCGATGTTCAAGCTGGCTGCGCGGCTACGAGGTGGTCGCTCGACTTTGTGCTTGAGGTACCAAGTCGGTCACGCTGGCGGTCACGATCGCGACGCTGATCGGCACGGTCTAGCTCTACATCGTCATTCCCAAGGGCTTCTTCCCGACCGAGGATACCGGATTCATCTCCGCCACCACCGAGGTCGCGTCGGACATTTCCATTCAGGCAATGATCGACGCTTCAGCGCCAAGGTCGCGGACATCCTGCGTCCACGACCCGGCGGTGGACTACGTCAATTCCACGGTCGGCGCCGGCGGCGCGAACCCGACCACCAATATCGGCCGCTGTTCATCGCGCTCAAGCCGCAGGCCGAGCGCAAGGAAAACTCGACCGCCGTCATTCAGCGGCTGCGCGCGCAAGGCCAATTCCGTTCCCGGCATGGCGGTCTATTTCCAGAACGTGCAGAACATCAATATTACCGGCCGTGTATCCAAGAGCGAGTATCAGTACACGCTGCAGTCGAGCGATACCGAGACGCTGTACAGGTTGGCGCCGGAAATGCTCGACAAGATCGCGAAGATCCCGGGGCTGCGCGACGTCGACCGGCGATCTCTACATCAACAATCCGCAGATGACGATGGAGATCGACCGCGAAGCAGGCGGCGGTCTACGGCGTCACCATCGATCAGATCCGCCAGGAACTGTTCGACGCTTCGGCACCCGGCAGGTCGCCACGCATCTACACGGCGATCAACGATTATCGAGGTGATCCTGGAGTGCAAGCCGAGTTCCAGACCGATCACGTCCGCGCTGTCGCGCATCTACCTCAAGACCGCACGGCCGGAACCATCGGTGCCGATGTCGGGTCGGTGACCGACGGCCGTCGTCCGCCGGCGTCCGGTGCCGACGTCGGCGCTCTGCAGGTCAACCATCAGGGCCAGCAGCCGTCGATGACCATCTCCTTCAATCTCGCTCCCGGCTATTCGCTCGGTCAAGCCGTCGATGCCATCCGGCAGATCGAGCGGGATATGCGCCTGCCGGCCTCGATCACGACCGGGCTTCCAGGGGGCAGCCGCAGGTGTTCCAGGATTCGCTCAAGGGACAGGGCGTGCTGGTGCTGGCGGCGATGTTCGCCGCCTTCGTGGTGCTCGGGATTCTCTACGAGAGCTTCATTCATCCGATCACCATCATTTCCGGCCTGCCGTCGGCCGGCGTCGGCGCGCTGCTCGACGCTGATCCTGTTCAGGATGGACCTTTCGGTCATCGCCATGATCGGCATCGTCATGCTGGTCGGCATCGTCAAGAAGAACGCCATCATGATGATCGATTTCGCGATCGAGCGCCGCGCGCGTCGGCATGAGCGCCGAAGAGGCGATCCGCGAGGCATGCCTGTTGCGGTTCCGGCCGATCATGATGACGAGCTTCGCGGCGATCTTCGGTGCGCTGCCGATCGCGCTCGGCGCCGGCGCCGGCGCCGAGCTGCGTCAGCCGCTCGGCGTCGCGGTGGTCGGCGGCCTGCTGCCTGTCGCAGCTGCTGACGCTCTACATCACGCCGGTCATCTACATCTATCTCGACCGCATCGATCGCATGCTCAAGCGCCATCTCGAGCCGCAATTGGAAGAGGTGCAGGAGCAGCATCCTCGGCCCGAGGCGGTGGCGGCGGAATAGAGCCGAGATCATACGGCCCCGGCACGAAGAGTGACGGGGCCGAACTGTTCCAGGCTCAATGGTTGGAAGCTAGAGCGTGAAGCTCGTGCCGCAGCCGCAGGACGCCTTTGCCTTCGGATTGTTGACGCGGAACGAGGCGCCGATCAGATCATCGACGAAATCGATCTCGGAGCCGGCCAGATAGCCGAGCGACACCCGATCGATCAGCAGCAGGGCGTCCTCGCGGCGGACCACGATATCGTCGGGCTCCTGGGCGCTGTCGGTGTCGAACTTATACTGAAACCCGGAGCAGCCGCCGCCTTCGACGCTCAGGCGGAGCATGGTTCCGCGCGGCTCCTGGCGCAATATCTCGCCGATCCGCCGCGCCGCGCTTTCCGTGACCGTTATGTCGTCCATGTCAGCCAATCCCGCCATCGCTCCGGCGTCCCGGGCACCATCGCGCGATTGCACGAGCGCCCACGAGATAGTTAAGTGCGGGTCTGACCAACGTCAATCCGGGAGGAGGCGGCCCGGCGGATCATGGCGGTCGAAGCCTTCATCGCGCGGGCCCCCTATGCGTCCGATCCGGCCCACAGCCGCGGCCGGCTCCATCCGGAAGCCCCCAGCCCCACGCGCAACGCTTTTCGGCGCGATTGCGATCGGATCATCCATTCGACGGCCTTTCGCCGGCTGGCCCACAAGACCCAGGTCTTCGTCTTTCACGAAGGCGATCATTTCCGCACCCGGCTGACCCACACCCTGGAGGTTACCCAGATCGCGCGCTCATTGGCCCGGGCATTGGGCCTTGACGAGGACCTGGCGGAGGCGCTCGCCCTCGCTCACGATCTCGGCCACCCGCCCTTCGGTCATGCCGGCGAACGAGCGCTCGACCGCTGCCTCGCGGATTTCGAGGGCTTCGACCACAACGCCCAGACCCTCCGCATCGTGACCGCGCTCGAGCGCCGCTATGCCGAGTTCGACGGGCTCAACCTGACCTGGGAGACGCTCGAGGGAGTGGTGAAGCATAATGGACCGCTCACCGATCGCGCGGGCGCGCCGATCGGGCGGTACCGCCAGCGGGGCTTGCCGCATGCGATCCGCATCCATGCAAAAAGCCAGGATCTGGAATTGTGGAGCTGGCCCGGCGCCGAAGCGCAGGTCGCGGCGCTCGCCGACGACATCGCCTATGACGCCCACGACCTCGACGACGGATTGCGCGCCGGGCTGTTCACGCTCGACGACCTCGCCGGGGTGGAACTCATCGGGGACATCCTGCGGGAAGTTCGCGACGTCTATGGTCGGCTGGACGCCGGACGCAAGTCGCATGAGCTGATGCGGCGTCTGATCACACGCTTGATCGAGGATGTCATTACGCGGACCGGCCGCCGATTGCGCGTCATGGCGCCGAGCGGGCCGGCCGACCTGCGGTTGGCCGGCGAGCCCACGGTCGGATTCTCCGCCGCCACGGCCGCAGCCGATCGCGCCATCAAAGGCTTTCTCAGCGTGCGCATGTATCGGCACGCGCGCATCTCCCGCATCATGGGAGAGGCGGAGAACGTGGTATGCGACCTGTTCGCCCGCTATGTCGCAGCACCCGGGGACATCCCGGCCGAATGGGTCCAGAACGTCGATACCAGCGATGAGCCGGGGCGGTTGCGTCGGATCGCCGATTTCATTGCCGGAATGACCGATCGCTACGCCCTGATCGAGCATGCCCGACTCTTCCCGGCGACGCCGGAGTTGCGCTAGGAGCGCTGACGGCCGGCGCCGCGTGGGTGAAATCGGGCGGTTCCGCGCCATCCAAGATCGCAGCGCCAGGCAATCTGCCCACCCTAGGCGAGCCGCCTGACGTCGACCAACGCTGCATCCTTTTCAACTCTCGCGCGCAGCATCTGCGTGACCTCCTCGATCCGCCGCGGCGGGCTGAAGACGAAACCTTGCATCTCGCTGCAGCCCAATGCCTTGACCTGCTGCAGCTGCTGCCTGGTCTCGACGCCTTCGGCGGTGGTCGCAATACCGAGGTGCTTTGCAAGCCCCGCGATCGCCAGCACGATGGCGACCGAATCGTCTCCGGTCGCGAGACCGCTGATGAAGCAACGATCGATCTTGATCTTGTCGAACGGAAAGCTGCGCAGATAGCTCAACGACGAGTAGCCGGTTCCGAAGTCGTCCATGGAGATTTTCACGCCGAGCTCGCGCAGCCGGTGCAAGGTCGCGAGCGTGGTCTCCGAGTTCTGCATCAGGACCGATTCCGTGATCTCCAGCTCGAGCCGGTTCGCGGACAGCCCGGCGGTCGCGAGCGCTCCGACGACGACGGCCACGAGATTCTGGTTCATGACCTGTATCGGCGAAAGGTTGACGGCGACCTTGACGTCGGCAGGCCACCCCATGGCGTCGGCGCAAGCTTGCCGCAGCACCCATTCACCCAAGGGCACGATCAGGCCGATCTCCTCGGCGATGGGTATGAACTCGCCCGGCGGGATCAGGCCGCGCTCGGGATGCCGCCAGCGGATCAGCGCCTCGCAACAGGTAATCCGCCGGTCGTCGAGACTGACGAGCGGCTGGTAGTAGAGCTCGAACTCTCCATTGGCGAGCGCCATTCGCAACGCGAGCTCGAGGGTGCGCCGCGTCTTCATCCGCGCATCCATGGCCGGCTCGAAAAACCGGTAGGTGCCGCGTCCGTCCGCCTTGGCTCGATAGAGCGCCATGTCGGCGTTCTTCAGAAGCTCGGTAGGATCGGTCCCGTCGCCGGGCGCAAGCGCAATGCCGATGCTGGTGTCCACGATGACCGCATGACCGTGAAGATCGCAAGGCTCCTTCACCGCCTCGCAGATCCGCCGCGCCAACATGGCGGCGTCGTTCGGCTGCTCGACCCCGGTGTGGATGATGGCGAATTCGTCGCCGCCGACCCGCGCGACGGTGTCGACGTCGCGCACGCAGTCGCGCAGGCGCGCCGCCACGGTCTTGAGCAGCTCGTCGCCGACCTGGTGGCCGAGCGTGTCGTTGACACCCTTGAAATGGTCGAGATCGAGATAGAGCACCGCCAATCGCCGGTCGCGCGGGAGCTCGGCGACCGCATGCGCCAACCGGTCGCGCAGCAGGAGGCGGTTGGGCAGATCGGTCAGCGCGTCATGACGCGCCATGTGCGCGATCTGCTTTTCCGCGCGCCGACGCTCGGTAATGTCTTCGTGGGTGGCCACCCATCCGCCGCCCGCCATGGGATGATTCAACACCGAGACCGTGCGGCCATCGGGCAGCTCCGTCAGCTGGCTCCAGGTCTTGCCTTGCGCGATGACCGCCATCAGATTCTCGATGTAGCGGTCCGGATCGTCCGAGAACGTGCTAGCGTTCCTGCGGTGCTCGAGCAGCTCGCGAAGGTGGCATCCCGGTTCGACGACCTTCGCGGACAGTCCATACATCTCCTGGTAACGGTGATTGCTGATGACCAGCCGCGCCGCGGAATCGAACATCAGCAGCGCCTGCGACATGTTGTTGAGCGCGGCGTCAAACCGCAGGTTCTGGGCGCGCAGCTCTTCTTCACGCTGGCGCAACGCCACCGTTCGCTCTTCGACGAGCTGCTCAAGGCCGCGATTGAGCCGATCCAATTCCTCGATCATAGAGTCCGATCGAGCGATCGGTCCGCCGCCGGTCGTGACTGGCCTGCTCATAGGCGCCGGAAACCAGCTGGCCGAGCAAATCGAGATCGACGCCGCCGGGCCTGGTGGCTTTCGCAAGCTGTCTGGCAAAGAGGCTATTCACGCGAAGTCCCTGAACTCGCCGAAAACATGCACTGTCGATCGGTCGTTGCACCCGTCCGCGACAGCTCGCTCGACTACGGTTCGAAGGAGACGGCCCCTAGTCCGCGCGCTTCCCGCCCAGATCGGGAAAACGCGCACATGGTGGCATCCGCCGCCTAAGCTTTTGCTTAAGCGGCCTGAAATCGCGATTTATCGTGAACAAAGTTTCAACGCGAGCGGCCATGCGGGCCTTCAACGCCATTGCGTTTCACGCCCGCTCATAAGGCCGCGAGTTGAGATCGGTCGAGCTTTGCGCTTGCGCGGGACCTGCGGCAGGCGAATCGCTGCTCTGCGTGGCGCGAGCCATGGACCGCTGAATTATGCCGCGACCTCCGAGATCGTGGTGACGGTCATCGTCTGATTGTGCAGCTCGCACACCCCCGATGTACTGTGCGGCGAGATCTCGCCGTATGAATAGAAGCCCAACCGCGAGACGTCGGCTCCGAGCTCCGCGCCCGCGGCCTCGATCTCGTCGATGATGTGCTGGCCCATCAGCAGGCGGCGCCCGATGCAGCTGACGAGCACGGCGACCGCATCCCCGCTTCGCGTTTCCGGCCTGCCGGCGGCGGCCTGCCGGGCGGCCTTGGCGGCGCCGGCGGCCAAGCGATCGAAATTCCCGCGCATGAGTTGCGCGACCCAGCCTTCGGGCACATCGCCTGCAAACGTCATCGAGCGGGCCTTGTGGTCGACTGCCAGGATCGTGCGCACGATGTCGTGATCGGGCCGCTCCGGGTTGCGGATGCGGAGCGGGAAGAGGAGCGCAGTGCCGGGCAGCCCCTTCACATCGTCCTCGCCGAGATAGCGTTCGTAGAGATCGAGCGCCGGCTCGCCGTCGAGCTCGAACAGAACGTTGCCGCGCGAGCGCGTGATCCGCCGACGCGGCCCGAACTCGTCCCAGCCGCCGGCGCTGCCGTGGCCGATGCGGACGCAGGGTCCGTAGAAGCCGACGGCGGCGACCGTCTGCGTGCGCGGTTCGCAGTCGGCCCCGACCAGCGTTTCATGAAATTTTGCCCCGTCGCCGGCCAGTCCGCCGGTGACCGAGACGCTGGCGTCGACCACGCTGCTCATTCCGGCAACCAGTTCGCTTCCATTGACGTTCAATCCGTCGGAGAGAACGAAGATGCCGGCGAGATCCGCGGCCGCCAAAGCCCGCCCGATCGCCTCGCCGCAGGAACGCGAGTGTTCCGGAGCAGGCGCCGGCTGGCAGGTCAGACGCAAACCCGTCGCCTCGAACCGCAGCGCCGCAACCGCGATCTCATCGTCCGTGACATCGTCCTTGACGATCTGGCCGCCGGTGCTGCAGCCCAGAATGTGCGCCTGCGGGAACATGTTGCGCAATTCGCGATAACGCGATCCGCCGGCCAGGGCCTCGCGCTCGCCGAAAAAGAGGACGAGGTTCGCGTCGCCGTCGCCATTGTGGCCGCGCCAGCCGGTATTCTCTGTCCAAGACAACTGATGGGCATGCATGGATGGCCCTCGGATTGGTACGGATGTGGGATCGCTTCCCTATCTGGCTTAGCTGAAGATTTGGTTAGCTGATCGACGGCAAACCGAGGCATTTTGACTTGGCGGCCGAATTGGGCTACCGGGCGACGCCCGGCGCAAGCTGTGGCCGGTTTGCGCCACAACAGGTGCCTCGATCCCGGAGCAACCGCGATCGGACAACAGGCCCACAGCGATGCAGTATCCTCCAAAGAACATATTCGCGGTCGTGCTCGACAAGGTCCACGCCGCCTGCGATGCGCTGATCGCGGAAGGCCTGTTGCCGGACGGCATCGACCAAAGCCGGGTCCAGGTCGAGCCGCCGCGCGAGGCCGCCCATGGCGATATGGCAACGAACGCCGCCATGGTGCTGGCGAAGGATGCCGGCAGGAAGCCGCGCGAGCTGGCCGAAGCGCTGGCCGAGAAGCTGCGTCGTGACGATGTCGTTTCGAAGGTTGAGGTGGCGGGGCCCGGGTTCATCAATCTGACGCTCAAGCCCTCCGCCTGGTTCGACGCATTGCGCGCGGTGCTGCGCGCGGGCGCGGATTATGGCCGCGGCTCAGTGGGGGCGGGCACCCCGGTCAATGTCGAATACGTCTCCGCCAATCCGACCGGGCCGATGCATGTCGGCCATTGCCGCGGTGCCGTGTTCGGCGATGCACTCGCCAATCTTCTGGCTGCCGCGGGCTTCAAGGTGACGCGCGAATATTACGTCAACGATGCAGGCGCACAGGTCGACGTGTTGGCGCGTTCCGCATATCTGCGCTATCGCGAGGCACTGGGCGAGGACATCGGCGAAATCCCCGAGGGACTCTATCCCGGCGACTACCTCAAGCCGGTCGGAGCGGCGCTCGCGGCCGAGCACGGGCCGGCCTTGCTGAACCTGCCCGAGGCGCGTTGGTTGCCGCTGGTGCGCGACCGGGCGGTTGCGATGATGATGACCGCCATCCGGGCCGACCTGGCCGCCCTCAATGTGTGTCACGACGTGTTTTTCTCGGAGCGGTCGCTCATCGAAGGCGAGCCCGGCCTTGTTGCCGCTACCATCGCGGATTTGCGCCGGCAGGGCTACGTCTACGAAGGCCGGCTCCCGCCGCCCAAGGGCGCGCCGGTCGAGGACTGGGAGGACCGTGAGCAAACCTTGTTTCGGGCCACGCAGTTCGGCGACGACGTTGACCGGCCGCTGAAGAAATCGGACGGAAGCTACACGTATTTTGCCTCCGACATCGCCTACCACAAATCGAAGTTCGATCGCGGCTTCCGCAACATGATCGACGTCTGGGGGGCGGACCACGGCGGTTATGTCAAGCGCATGCAGGCAGCGGTGAAGGCCGTGAGCCGCGGCAGGGCTGAGCTTGACGTGAAGATCGTACAGCTGGTGAAGCTGCTGCGGGCCGGTCAGCCAATAAAAATGTCCAAGCGCTCCGGCGAGTTCGTGACACTCGCTGAGGTGGTGAGCGAAGTCGGCCGGGACGCCGTCCGGTTCATGATGCTCTACCGCAAGAATGACGCGGTGCTCGATTTCGACCTCGCCAAGGTGATCGAGCAATCACGCGACAACCCGGTTTTTTATGTCCAGTACGGTCATGCCCGGGCCCAATCCGTGTTCCGCAATGCGCGCGCCCTGATCCCCGAGCTGCCGACGGACGCGGCGGCACGCGCCGATATGCTCGCCAAGGCGCCTTTGGAGCGCCTGGATGATGCGGGCGAACTTGCGGTGATGCGGCGGCTGGCGCTCTATCCGCGCCTGCTCGAAGCTGCCGCTTGGGCCCATGAACCCCACCGTATTGCCTTCTACCTATATGATCTTGCTAGTGAATTTCATGCGCAGTGGAATAAGGGGAATGATACGCCACATTTACGCTTCATTATCCAGAATGATCCACAAATGACCAAGACACGACTTGCGCTGGTGCAAGGCGTTGTCACAGTTCTGGCCTCGGGGCTTAGGTTGCTCGGGGTCGGGGCGCCCGATGAGATGCGTTGATCTCGCTCGGTGGGGGCGGCCGCAGGCGACCTGGATCTGGGATCCGTCGGGAACCGACCGAGTGCGACGCCAGTACCCGGAATGGGATAGAGTATGGCGGACGACAACATTTTGCGATCCTACCGATCGAACGATCTGGCGCGCCGCACGAGCGCGCCGGCTGCTTCGCGGGATTCCGGCGGCAGTGATCCGTTGGCCGAATTGGCGCGCCTGATTGGCCAGAGCGATCCTTTCGCGGATCTGGAGCGAACCAGCAGCCATGCCACCCAGGCACGGCAGCGGACGGATTCGGCACCATCAGATTGGCGCAAGACCGCGGCGGCTCTCGCCCGGGAATCCATGCGCGAGGCGCCAGCCGCCGATCCGCATTTCGAAGAGGTCGACTCGGCCATCGCGGCGGCGAAGTCCTTGCGGACATATCCCGACGACCAGCTTGCCTACCCCGAAGCCCTTTCGTCCCATGCAGCCTTCGATCCGGCATTCGATCGCGCACCGCTCGCTCACGGCGGTTATGCGGACGTCCGCATGACGAGCCGCATGACGGCGGCCACAACGACGACCGGTTCGATACCTCCCATCACCTTGCGGCACAACCAAGCGTCCACGAGAGCGAGAACTACTTTTTCGATGGCGCGCCGGCGCCAACCGACGATCATTCTTATGACGATCCGCCACGCGGGCGGGCAACCAATGGCCTGGTCACCGCCATCGTTCTCGTCGGCTGCGGCATTCTCGGAACCGCGGGCGCCTATGGATATCGGACTTATTATACCGGTGCTCGCCCGTCCGATGCGCCAATCATCTCGGCCGATAAATCGCCGAGCAAAGTGGTGCCGGCACCAGCCGGAGGCGACTCGCAATCAAGCAAATCCACGGAGCGGCTCGGTGGCTCGAACGAGCGGGTAGTGGCGCGCCAGGAAGAGCCCGTCACCCTTTCCGATCCGAGCGGTCCGCGCGTCGTGCTGCCGGCTCCCTTTACGACGTCGCCGGGGCCCGGGCCCTCGGTGCAAGGGAGCCCTTCGGTGCCGTCCGGCCCTTCGACTCAATCGAGCTCAGCGCAGGGCGCATCCACGGAACCCAAGAAGGTCCATACCGTGCCGATTCGGCCCGATGGCGGGGATCAGGTGATGGCGCGGCCAGTGGCTGGCGCCGCGTTGCCGCTGACGCCAGCCGCGCCTTCAGCGCCAACCGCCGCGCCACGCCAGCCGCCGGCCGCGAAACCGATTACGGCGCCATCGCGTAACAGTGCAGGGCCGCTCTCGATCGAGCCGCAAGGACAAGCGGGCGAAACGGAGTCTTCCTACCAGACCGCAACGCGGGAGCGTGTCGCGACAGCACCGGCGAGCGGGCCGCGGCTCGCCTCGACCTCCGCCTCGGGCGGCTATGTGGTCCAAATCTCCTCGCAGCGAAGCGAAGCGGATGCGCAATCGTCCTTCCGCAGCCTGCAAGCCAAGTACCCGAAGGAACTCGGTGATCGCGAGGCGATCGTTCGACGCGCCGATCTTGGGCCCAAGGGCGTCTACTATCGCGCCATGGTGGGACCGTTCGGATCGGCGGGCGATGCCGACCAGTTCTGCGGCGGCCTGAAGGCCGCCGGCGGCCAGTGCATCGTCCAGAAGAATTGAGGGTGGCTTCTGCGACGGCGCTGGCCGACGCGTGATCCCGCGGGGCGGGAATTGCGCGGCTTGTCAATGAATTGCAAGGCCTTCGGGCGGAACCGCAGGACCGACTTACGCAAGCTGTGCACGCTTGGCCGTCGGGGCAAAACCCGGGTTTCACTTTTCCGGAAAATGCTCTAATCCGCGTCGATGACGGCACGCGCCTTCATCACTGGAGTCTCTGGGCACGACATTGACGACCGACGAGCGGTCGTTTCTGCGCGAGGCGGAGCCTTGGGGCCTCATCGTCTTCAAGCGCAATGTCGACACGCCCGACCAGCTTCGCGGTCTCGTCGCCGATTTTCGCGCTACCGTCGGTCGCGCCGACGCGCCGGTTCTGGTCGATCAAGAGGGCGGGCGTGTGCAGCGTCTCGGGCCGCCGCATTGGCCGAGCTACCCGCCCGGAGCGCAATTTGGGCAGATCTGGGAGCGCGATCCCGCTTCTGCTCTGGAAGCGGCGCGAATGGGAGCGCGCCTGATCGCCAGCGACCTCCTTGCGCTGGGGATTGATGTCGACTGCTTGCCGCTCGCCGATGTCCCAACCCCCGATGCCGATCCCGTCATCGGGGACCGCGCCTATGGGGAGAGTTCCCAAAAGGTCGCGGCGATCGCCGGCGCGGTTGCGGATGGACTCATGGAGGGGGGCGTGCTGCCGGTCCTCAAGCATCTGCCCGGCCACGGTCGCGCCACAGCCGACAGCCATCATCGCTTGCCTACGGTCACGGCCGACCGCGCCAGCCTCGATGCGGTGGATTTCGCCGCGTTCCGGCCGCTTGCGGGCCTGCCCTTGGGGATGACGGCGCACGTTGTTTTTTCCGCCTTCGACCCGGTCGCGCCGGCCACGACTTCGGTCACAATGGTACAAGACGTGATTCGCGATTCGATCGGATTCGAAGGTCTGCTGATGAGCGATGACATATCGATGGGAGCGCTGTCCGGCTCGCTCGCGGAGCGCTCGGTTGCGGCGCTGACCGCCGGCTGCGACATCATCCTCCATTGCAACGGGGGCATGGACGAAATGCGCGCGGTTGCCGGCGCGGTCCCTGTCTTGGCCGGCATGGCGGAGCGGCGTGCCGCCGCCGCGCTGGCGGCTCGGCGCAGTCCCGCGCGCGCGATCGACCTTGCCGAGGTGCGCCGCGCCTTCGCAGCCCTGCTCGCCGGCGGGCGAGCCACCGGCGCCAGAATGGTGCTGTCATGATCCCCAACGAAGCGCCGTTCGAGATGGAGCCGGCGGCCGGCGACGCGCCGGACGAGCCCGCGCTGGTGGTCGATGTCGAAGGCTTCGAAGGCCCGCTCGACGTCCTCTTGATGCTGGCGCGCCAGCAAAAGGTCGATCTTGCAAAGATCTCGATCCTGGCGCTGGCCGATCAATACCTGACCTTCGTCGAGGAGGCGCGTCGGCTGCGGCTCGAACTGGCGGCCGACTACCTGGTGATGGCGGCATGGCTGGCTTATCTCAAGTCGCGCCTGCTGCTGCCGGACAGCCACATGCCCGAAGGCCAAACCGCCGAGGACATGGCAAATGCCCTGGCGCAAAGGCTCAAGCGGCTCGAGGCGATCCGCGAAGTGGCCGAGCGCCTGTTCGGGCGGCCGCTGCTCGATCGCGATGTTTTCGGCCGCGGGCAGCCTGAGCCCATCGCTCACATCAAGCGCCCGCAATGGACGGCGACGCTCTACGACCTGCTTTCCGCCTATGCCTCCCAGCGGCAGCGGCACGCGCTGGCCCACCTCCACTATGCAAAGCGCGCCGTATGGTCGCTGGCCGAGGCCCGCGATGTCCTGGAGCGTCTGATCGGGCAATCGTCGGATTGGTCGCGGCTCGACGAATATCTCATCGCCTATGTGGTCGAGCCGGCGCTGGCGCCGACCGTGTTCGCCTCGAGCTTTGCCTCGGCCCTTGAATTGGTGCGCGAAGGGTATGCCGAGATTCATCAGCACGAAGCTTTTGCGCCGATCTACATGCGCAAGCGGGTCGCCGGCGGGGGAGCCGGGATTTCCGGCGCCCCGGCGGTTGGCGAGGACCGCAAGGAATAAGGGAACAGAGGGAAAGGGGAGGCGGTAGTCGATGTCGAGCCTGGCCAAGCGAGTGATCATGCCGAGGGACGAGCCACACGGCGCCGAAGAGGCGCGAGCAGAGGAGCTTCGGCTGCTGGAGGCGATGCTGTTTGCCTCCGCCGAGCCGCATCGACGAGGCAAGCCTGGCGGCGCGGCTGCCAGCCGGGGTGGATTTGCCGGCGGCGCTTGAACCGCCTGCAAGAGGACTACGCGGTCCGCGGCGTCAACCTGGTTCGTGTCGGCGGAAAGTGGATGTTCCGAACCGCCGACGACCTTTCCTGGCTGTTGAGCAAGGAGACGATCGAAACCCGCAAGCTGTCGCGAGCGGCGATCGAGACGCTGGCCATCATTGCCTATCACCAGCCGGTGACGCGCACCGAGATCGAGGAGATCCGCGGGGTTTCGACTTCCAAGGGCTCGGTCGACGTGCTCTTGGAGACGGGGTGGATCCGGCCGCGCGGCCGGCGCAAGGTACCCGGACGCCCGGTGACCTATGGGACCACTGAGACCTTCCTGTCGCATTTTGGCCTGGACGCGCTCGACGACCTGCCCGGAGTCGAGGAGCTCAAGGGTTCCGGATTGCTCGATGGTCGCCTGCCGCCGGGCTTCTCGGTGCCCATGCCGTCCGACGATCCGGCCCTGCGCGACGACGAGGACCCGCTGGAGCCGGGCGATCTCGATCTCGGTCTGGCGCCACGTCCGGAACCCGCCGCGAAGGACTGATGACAAGCTGGCGGCGCCGCATGGCCGCATTTGCCCCCGCTCGGCAGCGCTTGCGCGATTCCCGGTTAATGCGACCAAAGGCCGCTGGAATGGAAGGATTTCCAAGCCCTTGCTGCAAGCAGTTGCGATCAAGCGCGGCGCCCAAATGCGGGTGAAGTCCTTGTCTTTGGCGCTCCCCGGGCCTACTTTCACGGATAAGGCGAAGGCGGGTCCTGCATCCGGTCGCGGCACTGTCCCGGGCGGTTCATGAAGGGAGCAAATCGGCGGTTCCGATTTGCTTTGCGGTTCCGTCGATGCGGAGGAAAATCCGATGGGTTCATTCAGTATTTGGCATTGGATCGTGGTCGTGGTCCTGTTTCTGCTGCTGTTCGGCGGCCGCGGAAAGATTTCGGAATTGATGGGCGACTTCGCGCAAGGCATCAAGTCGTTCAAGAAGGGCATGCAGGACGAGGATACCGTCAAGACCGAACCGGTCACTCCGGATCCGAAGCCGATCGACCATCAGCCCACGACCGCGGCGGGTGCCGCGCCCGACCTCAAGCGGCGCGCCGAGAGCAGCTCTTAGGCGGGGGCGTGCCGGCGGCGCCTTCTAGCGGACAGGGTGGGGTAGGCGGCCTCGGCTGGGCTTCGAGATTTTGCCGCGATCCCGGTGATAAGGTGCGCAAATCCGGATAGAATGCGGGTTCCGTCCGAAAATCGAGAAGCTCGAGCGGTTTCCGTTTCCGGCTCTTATGAAAACCGCTTTGGCGCGGAGTTGGCATCTCCATGTTCGACTTGAGTTGGAGCGAGCTCCTCCTGATCGGCGTGGTCGCGCTCATTTTCATCGGCCCCAAGGAGCTCCCCGGCGTCCTGCGCACGCTCGGGCAGTGGATGAGCAAGATCCGCCGCATGGCCGGCGACTTCCAGAACCAATTCCACGATGCGATGCGCGAGGCCGAGCTGGCCGATCTCAAGAAAGAGGTCGACGAGATGGCCGCGCAGGCGGCGCGCTACAATTTCGATCCGCTCGCCGATGTGCGCAAGGAGATGGAGAGCGCGCAGCGTGACATCGAGAGCACGGTTGCCGACAAGCGAGCCGAGAGTCCTGCGGTCGGCGAACCCGCCGCGGCGGCACCGCCTGCGGTCGGCGCGGACCCGGCGAGCGTGTCGCAGCCGGAAGCTTCCGTCGCGCCGGCGGGGCCTCCCGACGAGAGCCCGCCGGTCGCAGATGCGGCCGAAGCCGCCAAGGAGCCCGTCAAGCACGACGCGGGGAAGCGAGCCCGCATGACCACCGATGAACGCGATGAGATCGAAGCCACCAAGGCGCCGCTGATCGAGCACCTGGTCGAGCTGCGCTCGCGGCTGATCAAGGCGCTGGTTGCCTTCATGCTCACGTTTGTCGTCTGCTTCTTCTTTGCCAGGCAGATCTACAACATCCTGACCTTTCCATATGTCTGGGTGGCCGGCGCGGAGAACTCGAAGTTCATCTATACGGGACTGCTCGAGTATTTCATCGTCCAGCTCAAGCTGGCGATGTTCGGAGCCGCTTTCCTGTCGTTTCCGGTGGTGGCGTCGCAGCTTTACATGTTCGTGGCGCCCGGACTTTATCGCAACGAGAAGCAGGCATTCCTGCCTTATCTCGTCGCGACGCCGTTCTTCTTCCTGCTCGGATCCCTGATGGTCTATTTCCTGCTTTGGCCGCTCCTGGCGCGCTTCTCGCTCAGCATGCAGCAGGCCGGCGGCGACGGCCGCGCCACGATCGAGCTGTTGCCCAAGGTCGACGACTATCTCAGCCTGATGATGCGGCTCATCTTCGCCTTCGGCATCGCGTTCCAGCTGCCGGTGATCCTGACGCTCTTGGGCGTGTCGGCATCGTCACCTCGCAACAGCTGATATCGAAGTGGCGCTACTTCGCGGTCGGCGCCTTCGTCATCGCGGCGGTGCTGACGCCGCCCGACGTGATCAGCCAATGCTCGCTTGCGGTGCCGCTCCTGCTTCTCTATGGAGGGTCGATCTGGGCGGTGAAGATGGTCGAGAAGAAGGCTGCGGCCGAGAAGGCCCGCGCCGCTGCTTCCGCCGCCGCCAAGCCCGCGGAGTAGGCGTAGGGTATCCTTTGGTCGGTTGATTCCTCATTGATTCGTCATGGTCCGAATTGCGCGGCCATGATGCCGGATTCGGAACATGCACGACATCAAGTGGATTCGCGACAATCCAGCGGCCTTCGATCGCGCGCTGGCGCGGCGCGGCCTGCCGCCGGAGGCCGGCACACTCATCGAGCTCGACGAGCGCCGCCGTGCCGCGATCGGCAAGGCCGAGGCCGCGCAAGCACGCCGCAACGCAGCCTCGCGCGAGATCGGCGCCGCCAAGAAGAGCAACGAAGAGGAGACCGCGCAGAAATTGCTGGCCGAGGTCGCCGAGCTGAAATCCGCGATCCCGCGCCTGGAGGCGGAGGAAAAGAAAGCTCTCCCAGCGAACTCGAGGACGCGCTCGCGCGGATTCCCAACTAGCCCGCTCGACGAGGTGCCCGACGGCACCGATGAGCAGCGGCAACGTCGAGCATCACCACTTCGGGGCCAAGCGCGACTATGGCTTCGTGCCCAAGCAGCATTTCGATCTCGGCGAGGCGCTCGGCCAGATGGATTTCGAGACCGCCGCCAAGCTTTCCGGCGCGCGCTTCGTGGTCCTGAAGAACGGGCTCGCGCGCCTCGAGCGCGCGCTCGGCCAGTTCATGCTCGATCTGCATACGGGCGAGCACGGCTATGCCGAGGTCAATCCGCCGCTGCTGGTGCGGGACGAGGTGATGTTCGGCACGGCGCAACTGCCGAAATTCGCGGACGATCAATTTTGACCGCTTGGCGCGAAGCTTCTCTGCGCGAACGCATCGATCGGGCGATTGAAAGCGACCGCCATCTGCACGTGGAGGACGGAAATCCCGACGGTGGAATGGATCGAGTTACGTTGGTGTCGACAGGCGAGTTGAAATCAGAGCGCCTCTGGCTCATTCCGACCGCCGAAGTGCCGCTCACCAATCTCGTCCGCGAATCGATCATCGACGAGGCGGCGCTGCCGATGCGGGTGACCGCGCTGACCGCCGTGCTTCCGGGCCGAGGCGGGCGCGGCCGGCAAGGACACGCGCGGCATGATCCGCCAGCACCAGTTCACCAAGGTGGAGCTGGTCTCGATCACCACGCCGGAAGCAGAGCAAGGACGAGCACGAGCGCATGCTGGCCTGCGCCGAGGAGGTGCTGCGCCGGCTCGACCTGCATTACCGCGTGGTGACGCTGTGCACCGGCGACATGGGCTTTGCGGCGCAGAAGACCTATGACATCGAGGTCTGGCTGCCGGGGCAGGGCGCCTATCGGGAAATTTCCTCCTGCTCGGTCTGCGGCGAGTTCCAGGCGCGGCGGATGAACGCGCGCTACCGCGGCAAGGAAGGCCGCCAGGTCCGCTATCTCCATACGCTCAACGGTTCCGGCGTCGCGGTCGGCCGCGCGCTGATCGCGGTCATGGAGAACTATCAGCAGCAGGATGGCTCGGTCGCGGTGCCCGATGTGCTGGTGCCCTATATGGGCGGTCGCAAGACGATCGAGCGGGTCGGATGACGACAGCCTAGATGCGAATCCTCATCACCAACGATGACGGCATTCACGCCGAGGGGCTCGGCGTCTGCGAGCAGATCGGCCGCGCGCTCTCCGACGACATATGGATCATCGCGCCCGAATACGATCAATCGGGCGTGTCGCATTCGCTCTCGCTCAACGATCCGCTGCGACTGCGCGAGGTCGGCGAGCGCCACTTCGCGGTCAAGGGCACGCCCACCGATTGCATCATCATGGGAGCGCGCCACATCCTCAAGGATCGCCCGCCCGATCTGGTGCTGGCGGGCGTCAACCGCGGGCGCAATGCCGGCGAGGACGTGATCTATTCGGGCACGGTGGCCGGCGCCGTCGAGGGCACCATTCTGGGCATTCCCTCGCTCGCGCTCTCGCAGGCCTATCTTTCGCGCAGCAAGCAGTCGCCGCACTGGGACACGGCGATCGCCTTTGCGCCCGACATCATCCGGCGCGTGCTCGCGCAGGGCATCCCGCACGACGTGCTGATCAATGTGAACTTCCCGGACTGCGCTCCCTCCGAGGTGCAGGGCATCGCGGTCGCCGCGCAAGGCCGGCGCCGCCAGGAGCGCCTGCACATCGACGCGCGCGAGGACGGCCGCGGCCACGCCTATTACTGGATCGCCTATGTTCGCTCGCGCGGCATGCCGCCGAGCGACGGCACCGACGTTTCGGCGCTCGCCGCCAACCGCATTGCGGTGACGCCGCTGCGCCTCGATATGACGGATGAGCCCTATATGAGCAAGCTCGCGGGATTGTTCAGCTAGAGCGGTTTCACATAGACCGGAAGCAGAAACCGCTCTAGCATTTTTGCGTTATCGCATTTTCGGACGGAAAACCGGATTCCACTTTTCCTGAAAATGCTCTAGAGAGGCGGCTCGTGCCAAAGCAACCGGCGGGGGACGACAGCGTCGGCCGCATGCAGTTCATGCTCACGCTGCGGCGACGCGGAATCGGCGACGCGGCGGTGTTGCGCGCCATGGATGAGGTGCCGCGCGAGTATTTCGTCGAAGGCCAGTTTCTCGATGCCGCCTATGCGGACCGGGCATTGCCGATCGCCTGTGGCCAGACCATCAGCCAGCCCTATGTGGTTGCCTACATGACCGAGCAACTGGGCGTGCAATCCCACCATCGCGTCCTCGAGATCGGCACCGGCTCGGGCTATCAGGCGGCGGTCCTGTCGCGGCTCGCGCGGGAGGTGGTCACCATCGAGCGATTTCGCACCTTGGCGGACGCCGCGCGGACGCGGCTGCAGACGCTCGGCTATCGAAACGTCGAAGTGCGCCTCGGCGACGGGCTTGCGGGCGCTGCCGACCGGGCTCCCTTCGATCGCATCCTGGTCACGGCCGCCGCCGAGGCGGTGCCGGAAGCGCTGGTCGAGCAACTCGCGCGGGATGGCATGATGGTGCTGCCGCTCGGACCGCATGACAGCCCGCAAAGTCTCATCAAGTTAACCAAGAGCGAAGATGGGATCCGGCAGGAGGAACTGATCGCAGTGCGCTTTGTGCCGCTATTGCCGGGCCAAGCCCGTGAATTGTAAGGAGTTTTGTTGGAATTCGTTAGGGTTGAGGATGCTGTAACTCCTTAAAGCCTTATTTACTTCCGGCCTGTTAACTCAACCTAGTTGTTTGTTGCGTTCGAGTGAGCAGGACATGAATTCCTTGGCCGATTTGTTTCGCTCGTCGTCGTGGCGGGCGATTGCGCTGGCACTGATCGCCGTCGGAGTCGCGGGTTGCAGCGCCGAATTGAGCCGCTTCGGCGAAAGTCCTTATGCTTCTCGCCAGGGCGAGGTCACCGGCTCGATCCCGCCCGCCCAGGGAGCGCCGGTCGGCCACGTCGAGACGCGGCCGCTGCCGCAGACATCGCAATTGCCTCCGCCAGCAGCGCCGCCACCGCCGGCGCGGACGGCAGCGGTTGCGTCGCCGGTGGTCGCCGGCGGCGGCAGGGGGATGGCGTCGTACAGTCCCGCGGCGGCGCCGTATGAACCTCCTCCGGCAACGCCCGCCGCTTACTACCCGCCAGCGGCTCCGGCGACCTACAGCAATCCTCCGCCAAATCCGCCAGCTTACAACCCCGCGCCATATAATCCCCCGCCGCCGGCACCGTATAATCCCGCGCCGTATCGTCCGGCCGCGTACAATCCGGAGCCAAGCTCCGAAGTCACCGGCTCGGTCGCGCGCAAGCCGACCGCGTCCGGGCAATGGACCTGGGACGGCGGCACTGCCGTCACGGTGGCCCCGGGCGAGACCCTCGACAGCATCGCGCGCCGTCACGGTGTTCCGGTCGCGGTCGTCCTGGAGGCCAACAACCTCGCTTCGCCGAATGCGATCCAGGCCGGCCAGCGCCTGGTCATCCCGCGCTATGTAGCATCGCTTACGGCACCCGCTGCCGCCGCGCTCCCGCCCCCGAGCCATGCGGCGGCGCCCCCAGTGCCCAAGTCGCCTCCCGTGACAGCAAGCGTCAGCCCGCGTGCGGCTGGTGCCGGCAGCTCGGAAGTGCATGTGGTGGAGGCCGGCGAAACGCTCAGCAAGATTGCCCGTCACTACGGCAAGTCGGTCGCGGAGATCGCCAAGGCCAACAATCTCGTGCCAACCAACAAGCTCAGCATCGGCGACCGCATCCTCATTCCCGGCATTCACATCAGCAGCGCCAACCCCGAAGCCGAGCAGGCGGCCGCGCCGACCAAGCCGACCAGCAACAAGGTGGTCGCCAGCGCCGCGCCGGTGCAGACCGCCAGCGTGGTGACCCCGGCGGCCGAAACGCCCAGCACCGACACCCCGGCCAAGGCCGCGGCAGACGCCACGCCGGGCTTCCGTTGGCCGGTGCGCGGGCGGATCATTGCCGGATTCGGACCGAAGCCGAACGGCCAGCAGAACGATGGTATCGATGTTGCCGTGCCGGAAAACACGCCGATCAAGGCGGCCGAGGACGGCGTGGTCGCTTATGCGGGCAATGAGCTGAAGGGCTATGGCAATCTGGTCCTGGTGAAACATCCCAACGGCTATGTCACCGCCTACGCCCATGCCAAGGAGCTCCTGGTCAAGCGCGGAGATCAGATCAAGCGCGGCGAGGTTATCGGCAAGTCGGGCCAGAGCGGCAACGCCGAGGCGCCCGAGCTGCATTTCGAGGTGCGCAAAGGCTCGGCGCCGGTCGACCCGATGCAGTTTCTCCACGGCGCCTGACGCCGGAAAGAGGAGCCAACAAGGCTCCTCATTCCCAGTCGGTCATCCGCACCCCAAGCCGTCCCGCCAGATCCTGCACGTATTGCCAGGCCACCCGGCCCGAGCGGGAGCCGCGCGTGGTCGCCCATTCCAGCGCCTCGCGGGTGAGCTCCTCGCCCGCGAACGCAATCCGGTAACGCGTCACATAGGCCTCCACCATCGCCAAATATTCGTCCTGGCTGCAGCGATGAAAGCCGAGCCAGAGCCCGAAGCGGTCGGACAGCGAGATTTTCTCCTCGACGGCCTCGCCCGGGTTGATCGCGGTCGCGCGCTCGTTCTCCATCATGTCGCGCGGCATCAGGTGGCGCCGGTTCGAGGTTGCATAGAAGACCACGTTGTCCGGACGGCCCTCGATGCCGCCTTCGAGCACGGCCTTGAGCGATTTGTAGCTCGTATCCTCGGCGTCGAAGGACAAGTCGTCGCAGAACAGGATGCAGCGATGGGATGTGCAGCGGGTCAGCGCCATGAGGTCGGGCAGGCTCTCGATGTCCTCACGATGGATCTCGATGAGCTTGAGGCCGGAGGGAGCCGTCGCGCTCCGCCCCGACGCGGCATTGACGGTGGCGTGCACCGCCTTGACCAGCGAGGATTTGCCCATGCCGCGGGCTCCCCACAGCAGCGCATTGTTGGCCGGCAGCCCGCGCGCAAAGCGCTCGGTGTTCTCGAGCAAAAGATCGCGCACCCGGTCGATCCCCTTCAGGAGCGACATCTCGACCCGGTTTACACGCGCGATCGGCGCCAGCCGTCGACCAGCCGGATGCCAGACGAAGGCATCAGCAGCCTCGAAGTCGGGCGGCAGGGAGACCACGGGCGCGAGCCGTTCGAGCGCGGCGGCGATGCGAAAGCCGGGTTCCCGCGAGTGCTCGGCTCCCCGGATCGGAGGCGGCTTGGGTTTGCCCTTCCGCCGGGGCTTTTTGACGCGTTTGGCCATGGATCGTCACTGGTTGCGCAGCACCCATAGAGCATTTGCGGGAAAAAGGCATGCCTTCGCGAAGGCCGCCGCCGGCCTGATAAGCCGCCGGTGGCAGCGTTGCAATTGGGCCTGCGACCGCTATAGTCCGCGCCGATTTCGACCCGCGGCCGGCACATGGCAATAAGGCGCGCGGCTGCAGGTACTTAGGGGATGATGGATGTTCATAACGCCGGCCTTTGCACAGGCACTCCCGTTGGGTGGAGGCGATAGTATATTCTCGTTTATGGTGCCGATGGTTCTGGTCGTCGTGATCATGTATGTCCTGGTCCTGCGGCCGCAGCAGAAGCGGGCAAAAGAGCACCAGGAACTGGTCAAGAACTTGCGGCGCGGCGATACGGTCGTTACCTCCGGAGGGCTCGTCGGCAAGGTCACCAAGGTGGTCGACGACGAGCAGGTCGAGGTCGAGATCGCCGATGGCGTGCGGGTGCGCCAGGTGCGCTCGATGGTGACAGGCGTCCGCGCCAAGGGCGAGCCGGTACGGGACGACAGCAGCGCGGGCTGAACCGCGGCGGGACATCGTCGAGCGGTAGTGTCGGCGCCGAGTGTCAGAGCGGTAGTGTCAGGGCGATATCGAGGCGGTCACGACGTATGCTTTATATCTCGCGTGCAAAGGCGGTGGCGATCCTGCTCACGGCGGGCCTGGTGTGCCTGTGCGCCGTCCCCAACTTCTTCCCCGAAGGCATGTTGCAGAAACTGCCCGGCTGGGCGCAACGCCATATCGTGCTCGGCCTCGATCTGCAGGGCGGATCGCATATCCTTCTGGAAGTTGACGCCAATGACGTGCGCCGCCAGAAGGTCGAGGGTTTGCGCGACGACGTGCGGCGCGTCCTGCGCGACGCGCGCGTGGGCATCACCGGCCAGCCGGTGATCCGGGGCAACACCGTCGAGGTGCATATTCGCGAAAGCGATCTGCAGCAGGGGCTCGCCAAGCTCAGGGAGCTGGCGACGCCGATCGGCGGTCTGCTCGGTGCGACCACCCAGCGCTCGGTCGACGTCGTCGATGCCGGCGGCGGCTTGGTCCAGCTCACCGTGACCGACCCGGCCATTGTCCAACGCATGCGCCAGGTGGTCGATCAATCCATCGAGATCATCGAGCGCCGCGTCAACCAGATCGGAACCGTCGAGCCGCTGATTCAGCGGCAAGGAACCGACCGCATCCTGGTGCAGGTGCCGGGATTGCAGGATCCGCAGCGCCTGAAAGAGCTCCTGGGCAAGACCGCCAAGCTCGAATTCCGGATGGTCGATCAGTCGATGTCGCCCGAGCAGGCGCTGCAGGGGCGTCCGCCGCCGGATTCGGAGGTCCTGTACAGCCCCGAGAAAGACGGCAAGGTTCCCTACTTGATCGAGAAGCGCGTCCTGGTTGCGGGCGGTGATCTCACCGACGCCCAACCGGGTTTCGATCAGCGCACCAGCGAGCCGATCGTGCAGTTCCGCTTCAACTCTTCCGGCGCCCGCAAGTTCGCGCAGGCCACCCAGGAGAATGTCGGACGCCCGTTTGCCATCGTGCTCGACAACGAGGTGATTTCCGCGCCGGTGATCCGCGAGCCGATCCTGCAGGGATCCGGCCAGATCTCCGGCAGCTTCACGGTCCAGGGCGCGAATGATCTTGCCGTCCTGCTGCGGGCCGGCGCGCTGCCGGCCAAGCTGACCATCATCGAGGAGCGCACGGTCGGACCGGGCCTCGGCCAGGACTCGATCGAGAAGGGCAAGCTGGCCGCCATGGTCGGCTCGCTGATGGTTGTCGTCTTCATGCTGGCGACCTACGGCCTGTTCGGCCTGTTCGCCAATATCGCGGTGTCGATCAATGTCGGCATGATCTTCGGGCTGCTCTCGCTGCTCGGCGCCACGTTGACGCTGCCGGGCATCGCCGGCATCGTCCTCACCGTCGGCATAGCGGTCGATTCCAACGTACTGATCTACGAGCGCGTCCGCGAAGAAGTGCGCAACGGCCGCACGCCGATCACCGCCATCGATGCGGGCTTCACCAAGGCGCTGGCCACGATCCTGGATTCGAACATCACCACGTTCATCGCGGCCGCGGTGCTGTTCTTCATCGGCACCGGGCCGGTACAGGGCTTCGCCGTGACGCTCGGCATCGGCATCATCACGACGGTGTTCACCGCCTTCACCATGACGCGGCTGATCGTCGCCTATTGGGTGCGCTGGCAGCGTCCGCAGACCGTGCCGATCTGAATCGGCCGCCACCAGAAAGAAGATCCGTGCGCCTGCTCCGTATAGTCCCGGACGACACCAAGTTCGATTTCATGCGCTTTCGGCGCGTGAGCTTTCCGATTTCCGCCGTGCTGTCGATTCTCGCCATCTTTCTTTTCTTTTTTCACGGATTGAATTTCGGCATTGATTTCGTCGGCGGCACGCTGATCGAGGTGCAGTCGAAGGCGGGACCGGCCGACCTCGCCAAGATGCGGAGCACGATCGAGGGCCTTGGTCTCGGCGAGGCCCAGCTGCAGCAGTTCGGCGCCCCGACCGACGTTCTCATCCGCATCCCGCAACAGTCCGGCGGCGATGAGGCGCAGCAGGCGGCCGTCGCCAAGGTGCGCATGGCGCTCGGCGACGAGGTCGACTACCGGCGCGTCGAGGTCGTGGGCGGGCGTATCTCCACCGAGCAAATGGCCACCGGCACGATCGGCCTGATGGTCGCGATCATGTGCATCCTGGTCTATCTGTGGTTCCGGTTCGAGTGGCAGTTCGCGCTCGGCGCCATGATCGCCAACGTGCACGATTTGGTGCTGACCATCGGCTTCATGTCGCTGACGCAGATCGACTTCGATCTCACCAGCATCGCGGCGCTGCTGACCATCCTGGGCTATTCGCTCAACGATACGGTCGTCATCTACGATCGTATCCGCGAGATGCTGCGACGCTACAAGAAGATGCCGATGCCGGACCTGCTCAACATCTCGGTCAACTCGACCTTGTCGCGCTCGATCATCACCCACGTGACGGTGACGCTCGCGCTGCTCGCGCTCTTGCTGTTCGGTCCTCAGGCGATTCACAGCTTCACTGCCACCATGATGTTCGGCGTCGTGCTGGTCGGCACCTATACGTCGGTCTTCATCGCCGCGCCGGTGCTGATCTATCTCGGGGTTGGCACGTCGCGGCTGGCGACCGAGGAAGAGCCGCAAGCAAGAACGTCGCCGGCGCGAACGCGGGCGTGAATTTGCCGGCGGCCGCCGACAGCCCGCATCTGCCCCATCCGGCGCCGATCGACGCCTACGGGAGCGGCGGCTTCCGTTTCGCCGGCCTCTCGCATCGCGGCTCCCTCCTTTGCTTGCCGGACGGCATTTGGGCTTGGCCGGTCGCCAGCGCGCAGGACGTCACGCCCGAGGCCCTGGCGCCACTCCTCGCTTCGGCCGCGCGCCTCGACCTGTTCATCCTCGGCACCGGTCGCGATCCCTGGATCGCCCCGCCGGCCTTGCGCGCGTGCTTGCGCGAGCATTCGCTCCGATGGGAGGCGATGCCGACCAGCGCGGCCATTCGTACCTACAATGTGCTCCTCGCCGAGGGACGGCGGGTGGCGGCGGGGCTCATCGCCGTCTAAACCTGGATATCAGCGCTCGCGCGGGGCGAATTGGGTGCTGGCGGTCGGGCAGGCTAAGGTTGCCCCATGCAGGACTCATCCGCCTATTGCGAGGCGCTGGTGCGCGCGGCCGATAAGGATCGCTTTCTCGCCGCCTTGTTCGCGCCGGCCGAGCAGCGCGGGGCGCTATACGCGATCTATGCGTTCAACAGCGAGATCGCGCGCGTGCGCGAGGTCGTTCGCGAGCCGCTGGCCGGAGAGATCAGGCTGCAATGGTGGGACGACGCGATCACCGGCAAGGCCGGGGGTGACGCCGAGGCCAATCCGGTGGCGGCGGCCCTGCTCGCGGCCGTGGCGCGCTACCGATTGCCGAGCGAGCTGTTGACCGGCTTGATCGCGGCGCGCCGCTTCGATCTCTACAACGATCCGATGCGCCGGCAGGCCGACCTCAACGATTATGCGGAGGCGACATCGTGCGCGGTCATC
The DNA here is from genome assembly GCA_963725185.1 of uncultured Alphaproteobacteria bacterium. Classification (GTDB taxonomy): domain Bacteria; phylum Pseudomonadota; class Alphaproteobacteria; order Rhizobiales; family Xanthobacteraceae; genus VAZQ01. The sequence continues at coordinate 257,110 of CAVRXO010000003.1, read as the reverse complement.
GAGCTTTCCGCTCGCATTCTCGGAAGCGGCGACGGGCCGGGCCTCGGCCGGCTCGCGCTGCATGCCGGCCTTGGCTATGCGATTGCCGGGCTGCTGCAGGCCTTTCCCGTTCATGCGGCGCGCGGCCAGTTGTTCCTGCCCTTGGAGGTTCTCGAGCGCGACGGCGTGCGGCAGGATTTTGCGGCCCGACAAGCGACGCCGGAATTGCGTGCCGCCTTTGCGGAGCTGCGGCTGCAGGCCCGCGAGCACCTCGCGCAGGCGGCCCGATTGGCGGACGGCGTCCTCCCCGCGGCGCTGCCGGCGCTGCTTCCGGTCGCGCTCGTTCGCCCGCTGCTCGACCGTATGGAGGGTGCAGACTACGATCCGTTCGTGCCGATCGAGCTGCCGCAATGGCGGCGGCAGTGGCGGCTCTGGCGGGCGGCGCGGCGGCCGGCGCGGATCTTCTCGTGAGGCGGGTAGGCCGGACCGGCTCGGCGCGCGCGCCTAAAAGGCAAATCGATCGCGCAAATTCCGCCGATCGGCCAGGATGCGCTGGATGAGCACCCGCTCCCGCTCGCTGGCGATCAAGCCATCGATCAAGTCGATCTGGTTCATGGCGACGAGCTGAAGGATTTCGCTGCGGATCTCTCCGCTTGCCCGCCGCGGCAGCTCTTCGGTGACCTGCAGATGCTCGGGCGGCTTTAACTCCTCGGGGCCGTCGCTGCCGGCGATAAAGTCGCGCAGGATGCGCTCCGAGAGCGCCGGACCGCCCTCGACGAACGCATAGAGGCCGGTGCCGGCGCGCCGATCCGGGTAGGCCACGATGATGACCTCGCGCACCTGCGGATGCGCCTTGAGCCGCGCGACAATACGCGGGGCGTCATAGACCAGGCGCGGGCCGCCGCCCTCGCGGTCGGTGAAGCGCAGGACGTCGCGCGTCACCCATTGGTAGACGCGCTTGCCGGTGGCCATCCACAGCCGGGTGACAAGGCTTTTGCGCGAGAGCACGCGCCGTTCTGCCGCGCTGATCGCCTCGGGCGCGTAGCGGAGCTTGTGCTTCAGCAGATGCCGCAGATCCTCGTAGGCGGCGACCCGGAACAGCAGGTTCCGACGCTTGAACCGGATGGCCAGCTGAAAATCGGTGACATAGGCGCGGCCATCGGCACCGCGCAACCAGTTCTGCTCCTTGGCGAGGTCGTTGTGACAAATGCCGGCGCGATGCAGCTTGCGCAGAACCGCCTTGGCCGACTGAAAATAAGCGCGATCACCGTTCGGCTTGGCCAGATGCAGCGCGACGCCATCGATCCAGCCTCGCACCAGGACGCTGCGTCCGGCAAAGCAGAGCGGCGGTGCGACCCCCAGGGCTCCCGCGGCGGCGAGCGCGCGACGCTCGCGGTCGAACAGATGGCGCGCCAGGACGCGGCTCCACCAGGGGACCTCGTCGATGCGCCGCAGCACGGCCTCGACCTCGCCGCCATCGGTGCGGAAGCGCCCGCGCTCCACCGTCGAGAACACGTCCCGCTTGAGCACCACGCCGGTCTGCCAACGTTCTTCGATTTCGCGCGGTAATGGCATTTGGAGATTGTCTAGCACGGCCGAGGAGGCAAGGGCGGTCATTCCGCCGCGAGGGCGTGATCGCCGCCGGCGATCCAAAGCGCGAGATCGCCCAGCGCCCGGCGGCTGATGGCGGCCTTTTTGGCCAGGGTCTTGGCGGTTCCCCGCAGCCTCGTGCCGTCCACAGCCCTGGTTGGAGATTGCGTCAGCGGCGGGAAAAGCCCGAAATTGACGTTCATCGGCTGGTAGGAGCGCGGACCGGCATCGGTGGTTTCGATGTGGCCCCCGGTGATGTGACCCAGCAGCGCGCCGTGGGCGGTCGTCGGCGGTGGCGGTCGCAGCGCTTTCGCAAGCCGCTCGGCGGCCGCGAAGCGGCCCGCCAGGAGCCCGACCGCGGCCGATTCCACATAGCCCTCGCAGCCGGTGATCTGGCCCGCGAAGCGCAGGCGGGGCGCTGCCTTGAGACGGAGCGTGTCGTCGAGGAGCTTGGGGGCGTTGAGGAATGTGTTGCGGTGCAAGCCGCCGAGCCGGGCGAACTCGGCGTTCTCAAGGCCCGGTATGGTGCGGAAGATGCGCACCTGCTCGCCGTGGGTGAGCTTGGTCTGGAAACCCACCATGTTGAACAGGGTGCCCAGCCGGTTGTCCTGGCGCAGCTGCACGACCCCATAAGGCTTGACGTTAGGGGCGTTGGGATTGGTCAGCCCGAACGGCTTCATCGGACCATGGCGCAAGGTTTCGCGCCCGCGCTCGGCCATGACCTCGATCGGCAGGCAGCCGTCGAAATATGGCGTTGCGCTCTCCCAGTCATGGAAGCTCACCTTGTTGCCCGCCAGAAGCGCATCGATGAAGGCCTCGTAGCGCTCGCGCGAGAGCGGGCAATTGATGTAGTCGGCCCCCGATCCGCCCGGGCCCGCCTTGTCGTAGCGCGATTGCAGCCAGGCGACCGACATGTCGATGGAGCCGCGATGAACGATCGGGGCGATGGCGTCGAAAAAGGCCAGCGCCTCTTCGCCGACGAGCCTTGCGATCGCATCGGCAAGGGCCGCGGAGGTGAGGGGGCCGGTCGCCACGATCACGCTGTCCCAGTCGGGGGGCGGAAGGCCCGCAATCTCCTCGCGGCAAAGCGAGACCAGGGGATGCGCTTCGAGCACGGCCGTGACGGCGGCCGAAAATCCTTCGCGATCGACCGCCAGCGCGCCGCCGGCCGGGCACCTGATTGGCGTCGGCCGCGCGCATCACCAGGGAATCGAGCTTGCGCATCTCCGCATGCAGCAAGCCGACCGCATTATGCTCCGGGTCGTCCGAGCGGAACGAATTGGAGCAAACGAGCTCCGCCAGCGCGGAGGTCTTGTGCGCGGCGGTTGCGCGCAACGGGCGCATTTCGTGCAACACCACCGGCACGCCGCTGGAGACGATTTGCCAGGCCGCCTCGCAGCCGGCGAGGCCGCCGCCGATGATGTGAACAGATGCCGTCGATGCCGCGCTCATGGCGCGAAACTAGGCCCATGCCCCGGCAGCCGCAAATGGTTCCTTCAATTGGAGATGCTGGCGCCGCCGAAGCGCTCCTTCCAGCGCGGGATCACTTCCTTGTTGTAGACATTGTCCGGAATCTTGCCGGCCAGCGCGCTGAGGACCGAGCGGGTGGCCCAGGCGACGCCCTGGCGCAGCTCGCCGCCCTCCGTGTAGGCCGCCGAATGGGGCGACAGCAGCACCTTGTCGCCGAGTGTGCGTAGCGCCGAATCCGCCGGCAAAGGCTCCTCCTCGAAGGCGTCGATGGCAGCGCCCCGGATGCGTCCGGCCGCAATGGCCTGGGCCAGGGCTTTCTCGTCCACCACCTTGCCGCGGGCGGTATTGATGACGACCGCGGACGGCTTCATCAGGGCGAGCTCGCGCTCGCCGAACATGTAGCGGGTCTCCTTGGTCAGCACGACGTGAAACGACACGACGTCGGATTCGCGCAGCAGCGTGTCGTAGTCGACCGCCCGGACCCCATGGGTCAGGAAATGCGCGGGCGGCACGTAGGGATCGTAGGCGATGATGCGGGTGCGCCAGGGGGCCAGCAACTGGGCCACGCGGGTGCCGATGCGGCCGAAGCCCACCAGGCCGATCGTCTGGCCGGGAAAATTGTCAGTCTGGCGGCTGCCGACATAGTAGGCGAAGTTGGGGAGCTCCCGCCACTTGCCGTTGCGCACGTCGGCATCGCGTTCGCGGATCTTCTTGAACAAGGCCAGCATGAAGGTCACCGTGGTCTCGGCGACGCCGAAGCAATTGGATTCCGTCGGCGCGTGGCAGACCATGATGCCGAGATCGGTGGCCGCGTCGGTGTCGATATCGTCGACGCCGACGGTATATTTGGCGACGATGCGCAGCCGCTGCGACGCCTGCATGATCCGCCGGCTGATCGGCGTGTGGCGCATCGAGGTGCCCATCAGGGCGACGGCATCGCGGGCCGCTTCCACCACCGCGTCCTCGTCGGAGCGGCGCGGCAATTGCCAATCGCGATTGCCGAAGACGAGCTCGCAACCAATGCCTTCGAGCGCGGCGATGGTCTCCGGCGGCTCTTCGCGCGGGGCAAAGACGAGGATCTTCGATTTGGACATGGATGCTCCGAGACTGATGTTGGGGAAGGCTTGTTGATGTCGGGGCCGGCGCGGAGGGCGGCGGTCATTCCAGCTCGATGCCGCTTTCCTTGAAGGCCTTCTCCCAACGCACGGCCTCCTTGCGGAAGAAGGCATCGAATTCCTCCGGCGTGCTGCTGACCGGATTGATGCCGGCCTTCTGCAAGCGGTCGTAAAGCGCCGGATCGGCGTACATCCTGGCCACTTCCTGCTGAATCTTGTCGACGATGGCGCGCGGCGTGCGAGCCGGCGCCACGATCGCGATCCAGCTGGAAATGTCGTCGAGCGCCGGCATTCCCGCGACAAGGGACAGCGGCTGTATGTCGGGAAGCGCAGGAAGCGGTCGGTTGTTGAGCTTGGCCAAGGCGCGGAACCTTCCGGATTGGATCAGCGGCAGGCTGGAAGCCACGCCGTCGATGATATAATCGACCGCACCGGTCAAGAGGCCCTGCACGACGTCGGCGCTGCCCTTGTAGGGGACGAGCTGGACGTCGATGCCGGCTTCCCGGTTGAACAAATAGCCCGCGAGCCTGGTCGTGATGATGCCGGCGCCGTAATTCAGCGTGCCGGGATTGCGCTTGGCGCGGGCGATCAGCTCGGCGATCGTGTTCGGCCCGCCCTCCGCCCGCACCGTCAGGAGCGACGTGTTCTTGGCCGCAAGGGTGACCGACGCAAAGTCCCGGAATGGATCATAGGGGAGGTTCTTGATGGTGGCCGGATTCATCACCAAGGTGGTGTCCATGGCGGCCAAGAGCGTATAGCCGTCGGGCGCGGCCCGCGCCACCTGCTGGGCTCCGATCACCGTATTGGCGCCAGGCCGGTTCTCGATCACGACCGGCTCCCCCCAATCCTCGCTCATGCGCTGGGCGATCACGCGCGAGAGGATGTCGGTTGGTCCGCCGGCAGGAAACGGCACGATGATGCGGACGGCCCGGTTGGGAAACGCCTTGGCGGTCTCGCCCGCATCCTCGGCAAACGACGGCAGCGCGGGGAGCAGGGCGAGAAGCGCCAGGACGGCGAAGGCAGGTGGGGGTCTTGTGCGTCTTGAGCGCATGGTGGCGTTCTCCCATCGAGCAGGTTTAAGGACCGCCGAGCGCCATTTCAATGCGTCCAGCCCTTGGGCTAAGATGTCCCGCCACTGGCGATCAATTGCAGGAAAACGGAGGAATCGTGCTCGCTCGCAATGCACTCACGCGCGACCGCTATTCGATGTACAATACCAACAAGCTCAAGATCGGGCTGTTCGGGTCGAATTGCTCGTCCGGACGGGCGGTCACCAAGGTTCCGGAGCGGTGGAGCGGGAGCTGGCCGGATAACCTGCGGTTGGCGCGCATGGCCGACGAGGCCGGGATCGATTTCCTGCTCCCGATCGGTCGCTGGAAGGGCTACGGCGGCGATACCGATTACCAGGGTGCCACGCTCGAGACGATCACCTGGGCGGCGGGCCTGCTGGCATCGACCAAGCGCATCACGGTTTTCGGCACCGTGCACGCGCCCCTGTTCAATCCGGTCATCGCAGCCAAGGAGATGGTGACCGCCGACCATATCGGCGAGGGGCGTTTCGGCTTGAACATCGTGGTCGGCTGGAACGAAGACGAATTCGAGATGTTCGGGGTCGAGCAGCGCGAGCACGAGGACCGCTACGACTATGCGCAAGAATGGATCGACGCCATCACGCTGATCTGGTCGGACCAGGAAGATTTCGATTTCCAGCGCAAATACTTCAACATGAAGGGCGTGCGCGGAAAGCCCAAGCCTTTCGGCGGCACCCGACCTTTGATGATGAATGCGGGTTCCTCACCCACCGGCCAGGCCTTCGCCATTCGCAACTGCGACGCTTTCTTCCTGCAAGCGTCGCGGGTCTCGCTCGATGAAACGGCACAACGGGTTTCCGGGGTGCAGCGCTTGGCCAAGGAAAGCGGTCGCGATATCGGCTGTTACACGGTCGGCGTCGTCACCTGCCGTCCGACCCGCAAGGAGGCGGAGGATTATTACCACTACAGCGTGGTCGAGCATGCCGATTGGTCGGCGGTGGATGGGATTCTGGGGCTCAAGGACATCAGCCCGCAGACGGTTCCGATGCAGGAATACCTGCTCAAGCGGAACCAATATGCCCAGGGCATGGGCGGCTTGCCGATCGTGGGCGATCCCGATTTCGTGGCCAAGCAGCTGGCTGACCTGAGCCAGGCCGGATTGACCGGCATCGGCGTCTCGCTCGTGAATTATGCCGACGAGCTACCGTTCTTCTGCGACGAGGTCTTGCCGCGCCTCGCCCGCATGGGCGTTCGCGAAAGCCGGGACGGCCAAAGCCGGGACGGCCAAAGCCGGGCGGCACAATGACGGCGCGCGCGGGCATCATCATTCCATCCTCCAACCGGATGGTGGAGCAGGAGATGGTGCAGGCGTTTCCGGCCGACGTGCGGCCACATGTGACGCGCCTGCGCATGACCGGTGCCAATCGCGGTCCGCTGACGACGGTTCTGCCGCGTGTCGAGGAGGCGACCCGCGCGCTCGCCGACGCACGCTGCGAGGTGGTGGCGTTTCATTGCACCGCCAATTCGATGGACGAAGGCCGCGGCGGCGAAGACCGGATTCTCGCTTCGATCGCGGCGGCCGGTGTGCCGCATGCCACCACCACGGCGACCGCGATCCGGCGCGCGTTCGATGCGCTGCGCGCCCGCCGGGTGGTTCTCATCACGCCCTATGATCAGCGCACGACCGACCACGAGGCGGAGTTCCTGCATGAAGCGGGTTACCAGGTGCTCCATGCGAGAGGCTTTGCGCTCAACGGCAGCGACGCCTATTGCGCCGCGCCGCCGACCTATTGGCGAGACCGCGTGCTGGAGGCCGCCCGCCCCGACGCCGAGGTCTATTTCATCAGTTGCGCCAACATCTCCGTATTCAGCGTGATCGCGGAGCTGGAGCAGCAGCTCGAGCGTCCGGTGGTCACCAGCAACCAGGCCGTCGTGTGGGACTGCGTCTCTCGGCTCGGCGGCCAGGACCGTGGCCGTTGTCCCGGACGTCTGTTCGAGCTCGGCAAGACTGCCGAACCGGCGCGCTCGTCTTGAGGCGGCGAGTAGTGCCGGCGGGCATCCAATCCAGCCATCGAAGCAAGGCGATGTACTGCGCCCTCGGCGTGCTCCTCGTCACCGTGTGCCTTTGGATGGCTGTGCCGGCAAGCGCCCAGGAGGATGTCGCCGCGTTCTATCGGGGCAAGCAATTGCGCCTGGTGGTGGGCACCGGCGCCGGCGGCGGCTACGACTTGTTCGCACGAGCGGTGGCGCGCCACATCGGCAACCATATTCCAGGCAATCCGACCATCATCGTGCAGAACCAGGGCGCCGCCAGCGGTCTGGTGATGGTCAATCAGCTTTACAGCCTCGGACCCAAGGACGGCACCGTGATCGCGGCCCCCGTCAATGGCATTCCGACCGCGCCGTTGCTGGAGCCCGCGGCTGCCCGCTTCGATGCAGCCAAGCTCAATTGGATCGGCAGCACCAACCGCGAGACCTATGTGGCCTTCGTTTGGCACGCCGCACGGGTGCAAAGCCTCGCCGAGCTACTGCAAACGGAATTGATCGTGGGCGCGACCGCGGCCGGCACCACGTTCGTTGATTTTCCCCTGGTGACCAACAAGTTCCTGGGAACCAAGTTCAAGATCGTGCGCGGCTACGACAGCACGCCGCAGATCAATGTCGCGATGGAGCGCGGCGAGATCGAGGGCATCGGCGGCATTGGCTGGCAGGCGGTCAAGACACAGATCCCGCAATGGATCACCGAAAAGAAGATCAAGGTCATCGCCCAATACGGCCTGCAGCGGGATCCCGAGCTGGCGCAGGCGCCCACGATGCTTGAGCTCGCCAAGACGGAAGCGGACCGTCAGGCCCTGACCATGATGTTTGCGCGCGCCGAATTCGGCCGGCCGTATTTCGTGCCGCCCGATGTGCCGGCGGCGCGGGTCGAGGCGCTGCGGCGGGCCTTCGATGCCACCATGAAGGACCCAGGCTTTATCGCCGACGCCGCGCAGCTGCAGCTGGAGCTGAGCCCGGCGACCGGGGAAGAGGTGCAGGCCTTGGTCGCCAAGCTCGCCGGTACACCGGCGGATGTTGTCGCCCGGGTGCGGAGCGCGCTGGAGGCACCGAGCCCCTGACCGATCATGAGTGGTTGCGCCATTCGCTCTTATTCGACCCGCAGTCCGACCTCCTTGGCGAGCGGCGCCCAGAATGCAAACTCCTGGCGGACAAAGGCGGTGACTTCGGCCGGATCGAGATCCCGGGTGCGCAGCGCCATCTGCTCCATATAGGCCCGGGTCTTGGGCAGCAGCACGATGCGCCGGACCGCCTCGTTGAGCTTGCCGACGATGCCGGGCGGGAGGTTCTTGGGTCCCGCCAGCCAGAACCATGTTTCTCCCCGCACATCGGGATAGCCTTGCTCGGCAAAGGTCGCGATAGCCGGGTAGGCGGGATTGCGTTCGTTCGAGGTGACGGCGAGGGCGACCATGCCGCCGGATCGAATATGCTCGCCGGCGGTCAAGAGCGTCGTGAACGACATGGAAATATGATTGCCGAGCACGTCGAGCATACCCGAATTGGGCGCCGGGACATGTTGGATGTCGACTCCGGCTCGGCGCTTGAACTGCTCCAGGATAAGATGACCGAGCGAACCCGCTCCCGGCGAGGATGACGTCAGCGGCCGGCTGCGGGCGAGCTTGACCAGCTCGGCGACCGAACCGGCGCCCAGCGCGGGATTGGCGACCAGCACGAAGCTGTCGGCCGCAATCATGGCGATATGGGTGAAATCCTTGAGCGGATCGTAGCCGATATTCGGATTGATGGCGGGCCCGGTCAGATGCGGTCCGGAGCCGGCCACCAGCAGGCTGTAGCCGTCCGGCTCCGCGCGCGCGACCTGGGCCGATCCGATGCTGCCGCTGTTGCCCGGCTTGTTCTCCACATAGAACTGCTGCCGGAATGCCGTCGAGAGCTCGGCGGCGAGGAGGCGTCCGAGCTGATCCGCGCTGCCGCCCGGCGCAAAGGCGACGACGATCTTCACCGGCCGCGTCGGCCATTCCTGCGCCCGCAGTTGCGAAGGCGAGATCGACGCCAGCGCGCAGAGGCACGCAGCTGCGACCCCGATGCTCCTGATCCATTGCATTCTTGGTTCCTTTCCCTTCGGCCGGTCGCCACGCTCGGGTTCGCAACACGCTGACGGGACTTGCGGGCCGGCATGGTAGCGTTGCCGGAAGGCGCAGGCCAAGCGTCCAGCCGAGAGCCGCCATGCGCGGCAAGACGCGCCGAGCAAGACGCGCCGAGTTGCCGGGTAATTCCGCCGCCTGCTATAGGGCGGCGGGCGACCGGCTGCCGTGCCGGCGCTGCCATGAGGTCTCCATGTCCGTCGACGCCAAGACCGTCCGTCGCATCGCGCACTTGGCGCGCATTGCGGTTGCCGACGAGGAAGTTGCGGATCTGCAGACCGAGCTCAATGCCATGCTGGCCTTTGTGGAGCAGCTGTCGGAGGTCAATATCGAGGGCGTCGAGCCGATGACCTCAGTCACCCCGATGGCGCTCAAGCAGCGCGCCGACAAGGTCACCGACGGGGGTGTCGCCGACGACATCCTGCGCAACGCGCCGGCGCGGGAGGACGATTATTTTCTGGTCCCCAAGGTGGTCGAGTAACGGTTGCCGGTGATTGATGAGCGAGCTGACTGACCTCACATTGGCGCAAGCGCGCGACGGGCTGCGCAGCAGGAGCTTCAGCGCGAGCGAGCTCACGCAGGCGCATCTGAGCGCCATCGAGCGCGCGCGCGAGCTCAACGCCTTTGTGTCGGAGACCCCCGATCTGGCCCGCGCCATGGCGAAAGCGGCGGATGAGCGCCTCAGGTCAGGGCAAGCGCGGCCGCTCGAAGGCCTGCCGCTCGGCATCAAGGATCTGTTCGCCACGCGCGATGTGCGCACCACCGCCTGCTCGCATATCCTCGAGAATTTCGTGCCGACCTACGAATCGAGCGTCACCGCCAATCTCTGGCGCGATGGCGCGGTGCTGCTGGGCAAGCTCAACAACGATGAGTTCGCCATGGGCTCGTCGAATGAGAGCTCGGTGTTCGGCCCCGTCATCTCGCCGTGGCGGCGCCGGGGGTCCAACACGCCGCTGGTGCCGGGCGGCTCCTCGGGCGGCTCGGCCGCGGCGGTGGCAGCGATGCTGTGCGTCGGTGCGGTCGGCACCGATACCGGCGGCTCGATCCGCCAGCCTGCCGCTTTCAGCGGGATCGTGGGCATCAAGCCGACCTACGGTCGCTGCTCGCGCTGGGGCATCGTGGCCTATGCGTCCTCGCTCGATCAAGCCGGGCCGTTCGCCCGCACCGTGCGGGATGCGGCCGTCCTGCTCGCCTCGATGGCCGGCCACGATCCCGAGGACTCGACCTCCATCGACCTCCCGGTGCCGAACTACGAATCAGCGATCGGCAACTCGATCAAGGGCATGCGGATCGGCATTCCCAAGGAGTATCGCCTCAAGGGCATGGCGGCCGACGTGGAGGAGTTGTGGCAGCGCGGCGCCCAATGGCTGCAAGCCGCCGGGGCCGAACCGGTCGAGGTCTCGCTGCCGCACACCAAATATGCGCTGCCGGCCTATTACATCGTGGCGCCGGCCGAAGCCTCCTCGAACCTCGCCCGCTACGATGGCGTGCGTTACGGGCTGCGCGTGCCCGGGCGCGATGTCATCGACATGTACCAGAGGACCCGCGCCGAAGGCTTCGGCACGGAGGTGCGCCGGCGCATCATGATCGGCACCTATGTGCTCTCGGCCGGCTACTACGACGCCTATTACGTGCGCGCCCAGAAGGTGCGGACCTTGATCAAGCAGGACTTCGAGAAGTGCTTCGCCCAAGGCATCAATGCGATCCTCACGCCGGCGACACCCTCGGCCGCCTTCGGCATCGGCGAAAAGGGCGAAGGCGATCCGGTGGAGATGTACCTCAACGACGTGTTCACGGTGACCGTGAACATGGCTGGACTGCCCGGCATTTCGGTGCCGAGCGGCTTATCGGCGGAGGGATTGCCGCTAGGCCTGCAACTCATCGGCCGCCCCTTCGGCGAGGAAACCTTGTTCTCGCTGGCGCAGGTGATCGAAGACGCCGCCGGCCGGTTCACGCCGGAGAAGTGGTGGTAGGTCGGGAATGCGCAAACGGATTTGGCCAAACCGGCCGGACAGGACTGGCGAAACATGACGACCTCCGCAGCGATCTGATTTCGGGAAGACCAGGTCGATCGCCCCAAATTTCCAGGTCCGACAATGACCCCTGCCGAATTAAGACGCAGCGTGTCGAAGACGAGACCGCCGCCGGGCCTCGCTCCCGCGCTCGCGGCGCTGTGGTGGGAGGCAAAGGGCGACTGGGGGCGCGCCCATGCCCTGGTGATGGACGAGAGCGACAAGGACTGCGCCTGGGTTCATGCCTATCTGCATCGCGTCGAGGGCGACCTCGGCAATGCACGCTACTGGTACGGACAGGTCGGCAAGGCGCCAGCGACTGGGCCATTGCGTGCCGAATGGGATAGCATTGCGAGCGTGCTGCTCGCCGCGGCGCCCTCAAAATAGGGACGCCGTCGCGATATGATCGGATCAGAAATGGACGCTCAGCCAAGAAAATCGAAGCTCATCAAGGGCGCGACCGGAGACTGGGAGGTCGTGATCGGCCTCGAGGTCCATGCCCAGGTGACATCGCAATCCAAGCTGTTCTCGGGTGCCGCGACCGAGTTCGGCGGCGCGCCCAATTCCCACGTCTCGCTGGTCGACGCGGCCATGCCCGGCATGCTGCCGGTCATCAACCGGGAATGCGTCAGGCAGGCGGTGCGCACCGGGCTCGGGCTCAACGCCAAGATCAATCTCAGGTCGGTGTTCGACCGGAAGAACTATTTCTATCCAGATCTGCCGCAGGGCTACCAGATCAGCCAGTACAAATCGCCGATCGTGGGCGAGGGCGAGGTGGCGATCGCCGCTGTAGACGGCGAAACGATCAGGGTCGGCATCGAGCGCCTGCACCTGGAGCAGGACGCCGGCAAGTCGCTGCACGATCAGCATCACGACATGTCGCTGGTCGATCTCAACCGGTCGGGCGTCGCCTTGATGGAGATCGTCTCGAAGCCCGACTTGCGCTCGGCCGAGGAGGCCAAGGCCTATGTCGGCAAGCTGCGCACCATCCTGCGCTATCTCGGCACGTGCGACGGGGACATGGAGAAGGGCAGCCTGCGGGCCGACGTGAATGTGTCGGTGCGCCGGCCCGGCGAGCCGCTGGGCACCCGCTGCGAGATCAAGAACGTGAACTCCATCCGCTTCATCGGGCAGGCGATCGAGCACGAGGCGCGCCGGCAGATCGCCGTCCTGGAGGACGGCGGTCGGATCGAGCAAGAGACGCGGCTGTTCGATCCCAACAAGGGCGAGACCCGGCCGATGCGCACAAAGGAGGAGGCGCACGACTACCGTTATTTTCCCGATCCCGACCTGCTGCCGCTCGAGTTCACCCAGGCCTTCGTCGAAGACTTGCGCAGTCAGCTGCCGGAATTGCCGGACGACAAGAAGGCGCGGTTCACGCGCGACTACGCCCTGTCGCTCTATGATGCGGACGTCCTCAGCGCCGACCGCGACACCGCCGATTTCTTCGAGCAGGTCGCCAAAGGCCGCGACGCCAAGGCGGCCGCCAACTGGGTGATCAACGAGCTTGCCGGGCGGCTCAACAAGGAGGGCCGGGACATCGCCTCATCGCCGGTATCGGCTTTGCAGCTTGGCTCGATCCTCGACCTGATCGCGGCCGGAACGATTTCCGGCAAGATTGCCAAGGACGTCTTCGAGATCGTGTGGAGCGAAGGCGGCGATCCGCGCGCCCTCGTCGAGGCGCGGGGCTTGCTGCAAGTGACCGACCTCTCGGCGATCGCCGCAATCGTCGACGAGATCATGAGCAAGAACCCCGACAAGGTCGCGCAGGCCAAGGCAAAGCCGGCGATGGTGGGTTGGTTCGTGGGACAGGTGATGAAGGCATCGGGCGGCAAGGCCAACCCTGCCGCAGTCAACGAGCTTCTCAAGCGCAAGCTCGATATCTGACGTGGCGGACCGACACCAACGCGAGTCTCAGCCGCGAGACTGACGCTCGTCCGTCCTAGCTGTGTTCGATTTTGTCCGCTCGCGGTCGCCCAATTCACGAAAAAATGTCGGCGCGGCCTTCCGGTGCTGTCGCCAAAACGTCATCGCAACCGACGCCGCCCGCGAATCACCTGCAGGCGATTTGCGCGATTCGCATCGAGTTCGGCTAACCGAGTCGCTCGCGCGCGGACATTTTCCAAAATTTTTTTTCACAGCCGATTCCGTACTCTCAGAGCGCTCTCCTGGCGCGGCGACAGCGCTGCCGGCGCCGTTCTCGGCAGCTTGCAGCGACGGTTCTGGCTGATTGATGATGTCGCAAAAAGCCTTATAAAATCGATGTTTTGAGCATTCAGCAAATTGTTGCGCGATGTTGCGCGCGCGATGCGCCAAAAACCGCGCGCGACTTCGTGCCGTCGATCGCGCGCGCACAACAGGTAGTGTCGAAGGACACTTGTACACGCTTCGTTAAGTGGAAAAGGTGTTTTTTTCGTCGCGCTGTAGTAATCGAAGAACAGTGCTTGCGATCCCCGTGAGCACTGACCGACATCGCCACTCACTCATTAGCTAGGAGGGCAGCATGGCGAAGAAGCGTAAGACGAAGACGAAGACGGCAGCGAAAAAGACGGCGAAGAAGACCAAGCGCCGGAAGAAGAAGGCGTAGTCCAACGCCGCCTCACAGTCTTCGACCTCCAAGTATGTCGATGACTGCGTCTAACGGGCCGGCGGACGTCGATGAGCGAACCGCGCAATGCGATCGCCTTCGACACGCCGGCACCGGTCGACGGCAAGGGCGTCGGCGAGACAGGGAGTTCGAGCTTCACCGCATCGGCCCGCAAAGCCGCGCTGGTGGAGTTGGGAGACGGATCAGATCCGCCTCTCACCGTCGGCAGGCGATATGCCGCGGACTTGGACTTCAGGTATCTCGCCGACGCCCTCGGCTTTTTGCAAGCGACGAGCCGCTTGCAAGCGACGAGCCGCGCGGCGGCCGTCAGCTCCCCCTGGTCCAGGTCGCCGCTTTGCAGACCAGGCCGCCCAGAATGCAGCCTTCGAGCTTGATCGTGTTCGCATCCTGCAATGTGAGGCTGCCCGAATAGGTCTTGCCGTCTTCGGCATTGTAGACTTGGCCCGACCATTTGTTGGCAGTGCCGCTCGGCTTCATGCCGAGCACGATCGGCACTCCGATCATCGGCCTGTTGCGCAGGCTCGCCTCGGTATTGTTCTTGTCGGTCTTCGGCTTGCCGGTATCGGGATCATTGGCTTCCTTGAGTGCAATGATGGTGCCGCATAGCGCCGGCCCGCAAGCCGCGATGCGCACGGTGGCCTTGCCCTCTTCGGTGCGCCAGGTCCCCATCGGATCGGCGGCAAAGCCCGTGCCGAGCGACAGGCCGACCAGGGCGGCTGCGGTCGTTGCGGTACGCAGAAATTTCATCGGATTCCCCTTTGGTTCGTGTGGCCCTGGACGCAGTCTTGGCCGCGGACGAGGTCAGCAACATAACCCGATTCCGCCTTCCCAGGCAGCATTCGGGTAACCAAAACCTCATGCGCGCTGTGTCCGGCGGGTGGGTGCGCTACCAATTCGGTGCGATTGCGGCGACTTTCGGACCGGCGCGGCTCGCGTGCCGGCCACAGTCCTCGTCGCCTCCGGCTCGGGCGCCTGCAGGCGATCAAGGGCCGCGCGGTATTTGCGTGCTTAACGGTTCGTAGCCGACGCCGGTTCTCTCAAATCCTTGGGAATCAATTCATTTTCAATTCATCGCGATCCTTAAAACACCTTTCAAATTTTTCTCGCATGATCCGCGTGCTCGGCAGGGGGCTGAGCGCAAATTCCGCGTGACGTCCACGTCCGATGGACGAGCGCGGGAAGGGGAGGCCGACATGGCTCGCATTGACTTTGGTGATATGAATACGGCGGCGCTGGGCGAGGCGCCCGTCGCCGATACGTTCTACGAACTCGGCTTGATGTATTCGATCGGGCGCAGCGTTCCGGTCGACTATGTCATGGCGCACAAGTGGTTCAACCTGGCGGCCATGCGGGGCAACCAGGATGCCACCCGGCTGCGCCGCGAGATTGCCGACCAGATGTCGGAGACCGAGATCGCCGCGGCGCAGCGCGCCGCCCGCGCTTGGCTCAAGGCCCATTGATCCGGCCGCTCCGCGTTCCATCGCAACCGGCCGCGTCCGAGCGCCTTGACCGGACTCCCCGCGGCCGGTACGGATGCCAGCCATGGAGACGTGGCCGAGTGGCTGAAGGCGGCGGTTTGCTAAACCGTTATACGGTCTAAAGCCGTATCCAGGGTTCGAATCCCTGCGTCTCCGCCAATGATAGTGTGTCCGATCCGGACACATGTGTCGGGCCGGGCGCCATCCGCATTAGCACCCGCCATCAAATGCGGTGTTTGCCCGCCTCGATGGATTCCGCTTCCAATTCGACGCAGCCGCTGGTCATGCGCCAGGGTAGCAGCGCGACGACAAAACCAATCATCGCCAGGCCGATGACGATCACCGCACGCCTGGGCCACGGACCCATGGCGTCGATGAACGGTGGAATGGTTTTTCCCGGCGGCGGATTGCCGATGAAGCCGTAGTTCGTGCCGAGCTCAAGATTGATGGGGGTCACGAACGCCACATAGGCCAGGCTCACGACGATCACGCGCCCGAGGTCCCGCCAATCGGGCCGGAAACCCAGCACGGCGACGTCGTAGACCGCGCTTGCCATGATGATCGTGTGCCCCGTCCAGAACGCCCAGAACGCAAGATGCGCCGGCCCATCGCTGAGCAGAGGCTGAATGAACGCCTGCAGAGTGAGGGTGAAAGACCAGAAATAGAGGGTTGCCCTGGCCCAGCGGTTGCGGCTCAAGAGCGCGAGCGGAGCCACCAGGCCGTTGAAGTCGCACAGGTGCAGCGGCAGGCCTCCGTAAACATCAAGCCCGTTCCAGTTCCACCAAATGACGTAGGCGAACCAATAAACGAGTGCGAGCGTCGCCCAGGACTTGCGTAGCTTCGCCTCGGCCGGGCGCCCCCGCAGGGCGCGGCCCGCCATCACAAGGCCCGCGATCAGCAGGGCGCAAACCACCACTGCCAGAAGGTGCAAGCTGCTGAACGGAACGAAGACTTCCCAGCTGTTCATCGGGGCCCGCGTGATCAAGCCGGCTCACCGCGCCGCCGCGGTGGTGGCCCGGCCTGCCCGGTGCGAAGTCGAGATATCATGATTCCGCTCCGAGATATCATGATTCCGCTCTATGACGGCCAGGTGACGAGCCTTGCAGACGTGATGCTGGCGCCGCATCGGAGAGCCCTCGGTCCCGTCGAAGTCATGCCGGAGGGCACACCCTACCGCCGCCGCAATTTGCTGCCCCAATCCACCTCCTTGAGCCTCGGGGGGTGGCAGCCACGGATTTGGCAAGATGAGGCATTTCCGCGAAACTGCCGCAGAAATATCTCAATAATATCAATCTTCATGCTGCAAGATATGGTTAATATCGCTACCGATAGCCGTCCGCTGACTAGCGTATTCCCAAGACTATCCGATGTGATCGTTCGAACGAACGCTGGCCAGGACCTGGGAGCGGAAGTCTTCAGCGGGCGTGTTTTTTCGGCAACATAGCGGGAAAAACCGCAAGGCGACCGGTTTGGGCGGATATTTCTTGATTGCCAGTTGAACGCGGTTGGCTAATGTGGGTAAGCGGCGGAAAGGGGCTTTCCCGTCTCCGTCGCAGTTTGCGTTTTCGCGTGCCCGCCGGCATGCTCACCAGCAAGGTACGCGGGCTTTCTTGGGGATCGAATTGGGCGGTCGATCGGGGAACTTCGGAGGGATGCCCCCGCCCAGGCCGCGTCCAGGGGGAAGCCGAGCATTTCCGAGAAAGCGACTGGGAGGCTAAGAATGAAGATAGTGAAAGGTCTTCTCCTCGGGACGGCTGCGGGCTTGGTCGCGGTCACCTCGGCGCGGGCTGCGGATCTGGAAGCCGACAAGGCTCCCAAGTCCGCCGACTATGTGAAAGTCTGCAGCCTCTACGGCGAGGGTTTCTACCAAATCCCCGGTGAGGGGGATATTTGCATCAGGATCGGTGCCACGGCGCGGCTCGATGGAGCTGTCAATGCCGACGGCAACGGCGGTCCGTTCATCGGCAGCGGTGCGGATTCACGCAACAATCGCATCGACACCAGGAACTTCCTGTTCCAAGGCCGCGGCACGGTTTGGTTTGATGCGCGGCAGATGACGCAGTATGGCGTCCTGAAAGCCTATTTCAGCGGCGGCTTTGATGGGTCCACGGGAGACAGCACCACGGGATCGGCGTTCTGGAAGCGCGGATATATCGGGTTCGCCGGCGTCACCCTCGGTAAGACGCAATCGTACTTCGATTTCCTGAACGGTGCCTTCAGCTACGGGAGCTATCATCTTGGCGGCGGCTCCAACACCTATGATACCGGCACCTTGCTGGCGGCCTACACGGCGGAATTCGGCCTCGGCATCTCGGCGACGGCCTCGCTCGAGGATAGCAGCACCCGGCGCAATGCCCTGTGGGATGCCGGAACAAACATGCTCTCAATCGGCAGCTTCCCGGGCCCGAGCGGCAGCTCGCTGATCGGCTCTACGATCTGCAACGGCCAAGTGGTGGCCGCGGATGGTCCGACGAGCGCTATCACGGGATGCCCGATCGGCGATTATGCGGCCAACCAGATCCCGGACGTGGTCGGCAACTTGAGGGTCGATCAGGGCTGGGGCTCGGCGCAGGTCGCCGGCGCTCTCCATCAGGTCCGCGCCGGTGCCTATGGCAACAACGTTGCCCCGTTGATGCCAAATGTCGGTCCCGGGGAATTCACCGGGCAAGCTCCGCCGGACAAGTGGGGTTTTGCCCTCATGGGCGGGGTGATGGCAAACGTCCCCAGCGGGGAGGGCGACAAGGTATGGGCCAACGTCGTCTATACCCAGGGCGCCATCGCCTATACGGGCCTGAGCCAATTCGGCTCGTTTGGAACGTTTTCCCGGTTCAACGGCGGCTCGGTTGGAGCAGCCTGGGCTCTTGACGGGGTCTTCGCCAACACTGTCGGCCCCGCCGGGGCGGGTCTGGCCGGCTCCGGCATCCAGTTGACCACGGCCTGGTCGGTTGGCGCCGCATTCGAGCATCACTGGAACCCGGGGCTGCGGTCGTCGGTGTTCGGCGTCGTCACGCAGGTTACCTATCCGGGAGACCTGGGTTCGGGCGCGAAAGCGATCTTCTGTTCCTCGCCGGCAGGCCCGGTGCGGACCGCGGCCGGTGCCGCGCCTAACTTTGCGACGGGGAGCGTCCTTGGTTGCAATCCGGACTTCATGGTCTGGGGAGTTGGCACCCGCACGGTCTGGAACCCGGTCAGAAACTTGGATTTGGGCGCGGAAATCATGTATTCGCGGCTCGATCAAAACATGGGTGCCGGGGTGCTGCTGAGCTTTTTCGGCGCCGGCGGCGCGCCTGCCGGACTTTATACTCCCGAGAACCAGAGCATCTGGAGCGGCTTGCTGCGTGCGCAATGGCACTTCGGGGCGCCGCCAACCGAGGAAGCGCGCTCCTGAGCCAACGGCTCGGGTGCGTGATTTAAGCAACACCCCGGCAAAAACTGCATCCCTGCGCGTGGGAGCGGATGCTTCAGCGTTGTTTGTGCGCCCCGGTCGGCTAAGGTAGGCCCGCAATCGGGGAGAATCTCGTTAGGGGGGTAACGAGGTTTTGCACTCTTCAGTTGCGCATCTGCCGATCTGCCTGGAGCCGTGACCGTCAGAGGTGTCGGCACATTGGGTGGATCGGGGAGGTTCGGGGGAGAGCATGCTCAATAAGCGTCCGGCCGGGGCGGGTGCCGCCCACCAGAGCGGCCAGAGGCGAAGCATGACGGTTGTGTCGAGGGTTCTCCTGGGAACCGCCTCGGGATTTGCCATGCTTGCCGGGGCGCATGCGGCCGGTTTGGAGGACAAGGCCGAGCCGGTGCAATTCGTGAAAATCTGCTCGCTCGATGGTCACAGCTATTACTACATTCCGGGCAACGACGCCTGCACCAAGAACGGTCTCGCGCTGACGATCGGCACCGAGGAGCGGCGCAGCAAGTCGCTGATGAATCTGTCGGCCGGCGATACGCCCGGGCTCGGCAGTCAGGCCAATGACCGCGCGGGCGAGGTATGGCGCGACCCGTTCATTTCACTGCGGACCGATCAGGCCTGGGGCTACGGCGCCCTGGTGGGTGGCGCGCACAACGTCCAGGGGGCCTATACCGGGGACAACTCCGCCCTGAGCAACCTGACGGTTAGCGGACTGAGTGCATGCCCGCAGGCGGGCACGATCGATTGCGGTCGCGCCAACGACAAGGCTGGTTTCTTCTTCGCCCTCGGGGGCGAGCTCAAGGCACCGATCTTCGGCGCAGGGGATCGGATCGGCGCCGGCGTTCGATACAGCCAGGGCGGCGCGTCCGGCTTCGGAAGCGGGGGCCTCAACTTGTCGAGCCCCGATCTTGCCACCGCGGGCAACAACTTGGCGGCCGGCTGGCTGCCCGACGGCGGCTCCGGCATCGAATTGTCGACCGCGTGGTCGGTGCAGGCCGGCTACGATCATCAGTGGTCGCCCAGCCTGAACACCAGCCTGTTCGCCGGCTATGCCAACATCACCTACGATGCCGACGCCGCCGGCTTTACGGGCGCGGCATGCGGCTCCTCCGGCAGCGGTGCCGCCGCGCAGGCCGCCATCAATTGCAAATCGAACTGGGGCAATGTGGGAGCCGGCCTGAGCACCAGCTGGGCGCCGGCGACCGGCCTGACCTTGTCGGTGCAGACCATGTACAACTACGTCTGGTCGGGATTTACCGGGACCGGAAGCGTTTTTAGCAGCAGTTCGGCGCCGCGGCCGGCCGAATCCTACAACTTCGCCAATCAAGGCGTCTGGTCGTCCTATCTGCGCATCAACCGCACCTTCAACACGGGCGATTGACGGACGTCGGCCAACGGATTGCAATGGGCGATCGATCGAGCCTGCGCGTCAGGCACTGACAATGATCGAGGTCGGCGCGCCTATCCGAACCCTGCCTTGCCCGAATGGCTTGCGGATTGCTCGCAACGCTCGATGAACGAGCTGATTTGGCCGATGGTCTCTTGCTCCACCAGCAACGGGGCATGACCCTGATCCGGTACTTCGACGAGATCGAGCTGCGCTCGGCGCGCGCGCATCGCTTCGACGGTCGCGGGCGAGAGGACGTCGGAATTGGCGCCGCGAATGACCATCAGCGGCACGCGGGAAAGGGCGTCGAACTCCACCCATAGCGACTGGAGCGGCTGCCCGAGATCGATAGCCTGCAGGGTCTTGGCGATTCTCACATCATAGGTGGGAAGCAGCCTGCCACGCTGCTCCTTGAAGGCGCGCTTGGAATAAGCCATCCAGTCGTCCTCCGACAGGTTGGGAAATTGCGACGCGAACAGCCGGCGCAAGATCTCGGCGCCGTCGGCGAAGCTCTTCGGCTCGGGCAGATTGCCAACATAGCTCTTGATCCGGGCCAGGCCCTGCACCTCGATCACCGGGCCGATGTCGTTGAGGACAACCCCCGCAATCGCGGTCGGCCGCGCCGACGCAAGCAGCATGGCCAAGATGCCGCCGCGCGAGGTGCCGACGATTACGGCAGGATCGATGTCGAGCGCGGTGAGCACAGACAACAGATCGGTGAGCTCGTTGGCCAAGTTGTAGTTGAACGGGTTGCGGTCGTAGTCGGAACGGCCGCGGCCGCGATAGTCCATCGTGACGACATAGCGGGGCCGCCTGGAGTTCGCCCGCAAGCGCCGTCGCGAGCGCGTCGAAATCGGCGCCCGTGCGGGCAAGGCCCGGAAGGCAAACGACGGGCAAGGCGCTGGCCGGCCGCGCCCCATAGGCGCTGACATGAAGCTTCAACCCGTCATGCGACGTGATGATCTGACTGACACAGCCCTGCGCCATCGCCGCGATCGCACCTGCGCTGACAGCCTCCGCATGCCGGCCGGCGACCGGGCAGGGGCGCAGCCTTTGTTACATGTTCCGGGAATGCGTCAAGATTTCAATCGGCGGCGGCGCCACGGTGGAGGTCGGCCTCGATCATGAGACGCGCCCCGCCACCAAGGCGGACGCGGTAGACCTGCAGGTTCTCCAGCACACGTTCCACATAGTTGCGCGTCTCCGAAAACGGGATGCGCTCGACCCAATCGACGGGATCGACCTTGGCATCGCGCGGATCGCCGTAGCGCGAAATCCAGTCACGCACGCGTCCACGCCCGGCATTGTAGCCGGCAAAGGTCAGGATATAGGAGCCGCGGTAGCCTTCCAGCAGATCGCCAAGCTCTGCGGCGCCCATCTGCACATTGTAGACGGAGTCGGACGAGAGACGTTTGAGGTCATAGGTGGCGCCGAATTTCTTGGCGGTTTCGCGTCCCGCTTCCGGAGTGACCTGCATCAGTCCCATCGCCTTCGCGGTCGAAACGTCGCCCTGGTAGAAGGCGCTTTCCTGGCGGGCGATCGAGTAGACGACGCTGGTATCGACCGCGGGCCCGATGGCCCGATAATCCGGGATCCCGATGGTCGGAAAGGCGTAATGGTCCAGCGAATAGCCGCGCGCGAGCGCGGCTTTGCCGATGAGCAGCATGCAGCGCGCATCGTTGTTGCGGCCGGCGATCTCGCCCAGCTCGGCCAGCGCCGCGATATCGGTCGACCGTTCGCCCAGGTCGGCGGCGAACGGCACCACCAGATCCCGCTCGCCGACGGCGTAAAGCAGCTCGGCCGCCCGCACGACGTCGAGCTGGGCAATGGCGGCGCGCCGTTCCGGCGAGAGTGGGGGTGGGGCGCGCAGCACGATGTCCTGGTAGCCTAGCCGCGCCCTTGCCAGCTGCCCGTAATAGGCGGTCCCATGACGGGCGGCGGCCTCATAGTAGCCGCGCGCCTCCTCTTTCCGGCCCATGGCCTCGGCGGCGCGGCCCTGCCAATACCCCGCGCGCGCGAGGGTGGTCGGACTGCTGCTGCCCTGAGCCACCTTGGCGAAGTGGGCCATGGCGGTCGCCGGATCATCGAGGAAGCGCAGCGCGATCCAGCCGGCGGTGAACGGTTGCTCCCAGCGGAATTGTTCCTTGATCGGCGGGGCGGCATCGCGGGCGATGCGATAGGCGGTCTGGGCGTCACCAAGGTCGAGCAGCTTGCGGGCCAAAAGGCGACGCTCCTCCCACCATTGGTCCACATTGATCGACTGCGCGGCATCCCGCGATACCGACAGAACCAATTCCGCGGCTTGTGCGGCGTAATCCTCGTGCCTGAGCCACTGGGCGCGGGCGAAGGTGTAGCCCAGATCTCGGCCTGCCTCCGCCGGCACCGCTTCCAGCAGCGCCTGGGCGTTGGGCGCCTTGCGGATCACCGCCGCCCAGGCCTTGGCGATTGCCTGCGCGGTCGGTCCGGCGCGGCTTGCCGCACGCAGGCCGGCATCGACGTCCTCCACATAGAAACGCATGTCCATGCGCGCCTTGTGATCGGCGGGCGTCAAAAGGTCCTTGAACATGTCCAGGACCTGATCCTCGAGGTCCATGGACAAAGCCTCGTTTCGCCAAGTCCCGCGCACTTGGGCTTGCGCGCCGGCCTGGTCGCCGAGCGCCAGGAGCGCGCGTGCCAGGGCCAAATGGCCCTTGGCCGACAGCGGGGGCTCCTTGGCAAAGATCGCGCGAACGAAGGCCGGCTCGGGCTGCTCCTGCCACACCATCGCCTCTGCCCGGCGCCGCAGCAGGCCGATGCTCGGCCAGCTTGGATTGGCGTTGATGAAGGCGGCATAGCGGGAGTAGTCGCTGGTATTGTTATCGCTGCGCAGGAGCACCCATTCGACCAACTTGCGGGCGACTGGATCGCTGATGCTTCCCTCCAGGTCGGTGACCTGGCCGGTCTTGCCGTTGCGCGCCAACGTGATGGCTTGCTTGAGGGTGGCCAAGTCCGCCGGCGAGATCGCCAGGCTGAGGACCGGTTGCGGCGCCGGCCGCACGGGGGCAGGGACTGAAATTGCGCTCGTGCTGGCGAGCATGGGACCGCTGGGCGCCTTGGCGGGGGGGCTGGCGCTCGGTTCGGCGGCCACTTTCAGCGGGCGTGCACGGGGAAGCGGGATCGGATTGTGTCCGCCGGGGAGGGATTTCGCCGCGCCTTTTGCCGTGGCTGGTTCCTTGGCCGCTTCCTTGAGCGGTTCCTTGACAAATTCCTTGGGCTTGGCGCCAATGCCCGCGGACGCAGCGGTTTCCGCGCGCCCGCTGAGGTCGCCGGCCAACACAACGGCCAGAACGATGGCGGCTCCGACGCCCGCCAAGTGAGGTCGCCTTGGGGTCATTCGACTGATGATCCTCCCATCCGAGCCGAGCCTAGAGCATGTTTTCGGCCAAATTGGGTTGATGAATCGCTAAAAAACGTGATTTGTCCCTCGGCGGGCTTATCTAATTTGGCGATCTTTTCCGCCGTCGGCGGGCCGCCCGCCAGAAGCAAGAGCCGGCTCCGCCCGCATGCTATAGTATCCTTGCCCAAGGAAGCGCGTTCCGGCATTGCCAATGGCCCCGACCAACCAGGATCCTGACATGACCGCCAAGACGAGCTTCCGAGGATCGTTCACGGCGCTTCTCACCCCCTTCAAGAACGGCTTGCTCGATGAAAAGGCCTTCCGCGATCTGGTCGAATGGCAGATCGCCGAGGGAACCAACGGGCTCGTGCCGGTCGGCACCACCGGCGAGAGCCCGACCTTGAGCCACGATGAGCACAAGCAGGTCGTGCAATGGTGCGTCGAGGTGGTGAATGGCCGCGTGCCGGTCGTCGCGGGCGCCGGCTCGAACTCGACCCAGGAGGCGATCGAGCTCGCCCGCCATGCCGAGCAGGCCGGGGCCGACGCGGTCCTGGTGGTGACGCCCTATTACAACAAGCCGACCCAGGAGGGGCTCTACCAGCATTACAAGGCCATCAACGACGCGATCGGCATACCCATCATCATCTACAACATTCCGGCCCGCTCGGTGGTCGACATGTCGGTCGACACCATGAGACGGCTGTTCGAATTGCGGAACATAGCCGGGGTGAAAGACGCCACCGCCAACGTGATCCGGGTCTCGCAGCAGCGCCTGGCGATGGGGCCGGGTCTGAACCAGCTCTCGGGCGAGGATGCGAGCGCACTCGGCTTCATGGCGCATGGCGGCCACGGCTGCATCTCGGTGACATCGAACGTGGCGCCGCGGCTTTGCGCCGAGTTTCAAAGCGCCTGCCTGCGCGGCGACTTCGGCGGTGCGCTGGCCCTTCAGGACAAGTTGATGCCGCTGCACACCGCCTTGTTCCTGGAGACCAATCCGGCGCCGGCGAAATACGCCCTGTCGATTCTCGGCAAATGCGATGGGACCGTACGACTGCCCATGGTTCCGGTCAGCGAAACGACCAGGTCGGCGGTCCGCTCCGCCCTGGTTCACGCCGGCCTGATCAACTAACGCCGAGACGGGCGCACGGACGCCGCCAGGTCGCGGATGTGGCGGCAGGGGAGGCGATGATGCTCGAGGAATTCAAGAAATTCGCATTGCGCGGAAGCGTCGTTGATCTCGCGGTCGGTGTCATCATCGGGGCCGCTTTTGGCAGCATCGTTCAGTCGCTGGTCGGGGATGTCTTGATGCCGATCATCGGCGCGGTGACGGGCGGGCTCGATTTTTCCAATTACTTCGTTCCGCTGTCGTCCAAGGTGACGGCCGACACCCTGGTCGAAGCGAAAAAGCAGGGCGCCGTATTGGCTTGGGGGAATTTTCTGACCCTGCTCATCAATTTCATGATCGTGGCGTTCGTCCTCTTCCTGGTCATCAGGCTCATGAACCGGCTGGTGCGCACGCAGGCCGCAAAGCCTCCGGCACCGTCCCGCCAGGAGGAACTGCTGACGGAGATTCGCGATCTCTTGAAATCATCGGCCAAATAGCGGCGGGGATCGACGAGCCGGCCTTGCCGGCTTATCACCCCTTCGCCCGCAGCAGCCGGCCGCGTTCCCGTTCCCATGAACGCTTGCGCTCGGTCTCGCGCTTGTCGTGCAGCTTCTTGCCGCGGGCGAGCGCCAGCTCGAGCTTGGCGCGGCCTCTTTCGTTGAAATAGAGCTTGAGCGGCACCAGGGTCATTCCCTCGCGCTCGACCGCACCGGCCAGCTTGTCGATCTGGCGACGGTGCAAAAGCAGCTTGCGGGCGCGTTTGGGCGGGTGATTGAAGCGGCCGCCCTGCAGGTATTCGGGGATGTTGGCATTGAGGAGCCAGATCTCTCCGCGCCGGGCGTCGGCATAGGACTCCGCGATCGTCGCCCGGCCCTGGCGGAGCGATTTGACCTCGGTGCCGGTGAGCGCGATCCCGGCCTCGAACACCTCGCCGATCTCATAGTTGAATCGCGCCCTGCGGTTGTCGGCGACGACGCGCAGCTTGCGATCCGGCTTGGGGGCCATCTCGGCTCTCCTTGAATATCCGCCCAGGAGCCAATGGCCGATGGCGGTCGTCACGAAGCGTGAAAAATACCTGCCCTTGAAAAGAGCTAAGCCTGCAAGAACGCGCGCACCTGAGCAAACACGCTGTGGAACATCTCTGTCGTCAACACTCCGGTATTCGTGTTGTAGCGCGAGCAGTGATAGCTGTCGAACAGTCGCACCGTGCCGATCGCGTGGCAGGCGCCATGGGCGAAGGGAACCGCCGACCGGCGCGCTTCGAGTGCGGCCGCCGCGGTGTCGTGGGCGATTCGGCCCAGGGTGACGACCGCGCGCAGGTTCGGCATTTCGGCGATCGCGCTCTTGAGGAAGCTTCGACACGTGGAGATTTCGCCACCGGTCGGCTTGTTCTCGGGCGGCACGCAACGCACCGCATTGCTGATCCGGGCATCGACAAGCTCCAGCCCGTCATCGGGCCGGGCCGCATAGGTGCCCCGGGCAAACCCGAAGCGGCTCAGCGTGCCGTACAAGAGCACGCCGGCATGATCGCCGGTGAACGGCCGTCCGGTGCGATTGGCGCCCTGCAGCCCCGGCGCCAGGCCGATGATGAGCAGCCGCGCCGAAACCGGGCCGAAGCTCGGGACCGGCGCATTGAACCAGTCCGGCTCGCGCCGGCGCCAGTCCTGACGAAATGCTGCAAGGCGCGGGCAGAGCGCACAATCGTGACTGGGCTCGTTGGCCCCGCAGGACATCGCCGCCCCTTGCCTTGGCGTGCTCGTTCAGTCCTCGAATTCGTCGTCGTCGTCGCTACCGCCGACCCGCTGAGGCGAGGTGCTGCGCTGCAGGAATTGCGGGGTGTGACGCGGCTCGCGTGGCTCGCGCGGCGCCCGCTCGGAGGGATCGCGCCCGATCTTGGGCTGCAATTCCACGATATCGAGGAAGACGTCGGCCTGCCGCCGCAGTTCGTCGGCGACCATGGGCGGCTGTGTCGAGATCGTGGATACGACGGTGACCCGCACCCCTCGGCGCTGCATCGCCTCGACCAGGGAACGAAAATCGCCGTCGCCCGAGAACAGCACCATCTGGTCGATGTGCTCGGCGATCTCCATGGCGTCCACGGCAAGCTCGATATCCATGTTGCCCTTCACCTTGCGGCGGCCGGTTTGATCGACGAACTCCTTGGTTGCCTTGGTGACGACGCTGTAGCCGTTGTAGTCCAACCAATCGATGAGCGGACGGATCGACGAGTATTCCTGATCCTCAATCACCGCGGTGTAGTAGAAGGCGCGCAGGAGGTAGCCGCGCGACTGGAACTCCCGGAGCAGCCGCTTGTAGTCGATGTCGAAGCCGAGGGCCTTGGCCGTGGCGTAGAGATTGGCGCCGTCAATAAATAGAGCGATTTTGTCCGTTTGCGGTCCCATGATTTCTCCGTCTCTTGCAATAAAACCTTGGACCCATACGCCACTCGGCAGCCTAAGCCGGCGCGGGAGCGATTGGGTCGATCGTCAACGGGAACGATTGATCGCGTGTCGTTAAATGGGTAGACGCGCGCCGTTACAACCAATCCATAAGTATGAGAGTATCAAGTCGCAACGCGGTTCCCGCGCTTTGCCTAACAGAGGTTCGCTGCCCCGCCAAGAAAAAACTGCCTGCCACACTTTGGGTGTGGAATTTCGCGCTTGCACCCGCCTTGCAACGCGGATACCTAGTGCCCAAATTCCAGACAATCCGTTCCAGGAGCGACCGTCCATGGCCCGTGTCACCGTCGAGGATTGCATTGATAAGGTTCCCAACCGCTTCGATCTCGTGCTGCTGGCAAGCCATCGGGCGCGGATGATCTCGTCCGGCACCCCGATCACGGTCGAGCGCGACAACGACAAGAACCCGGTCATAGCATTGCGCGAGATCGCCGATACCACGGTTTCGACCGATGACCTCAAGGAAGAGCTGGTCCATTCCCTGCAGAAATACGTCGAGGTCGACGAGCCGGAACCCGCCACGGTGCCCTTGATCGGCGCGCCGGGTGCCACCGTCGATGCCGACGATACCGAGGTGACCGTGGAGCGGATGACCGAGGAAGAGCTGCTCAAGGGCCTCGAGGGGCTCACGCCGCCGGAAGAGCAGCCGGAAGAAGAGGAATAGGCGCCGCTTTCGGCGACCTCCGCGAAGTTCCATGCGGCCGTAGGGCCCGGGCGCCCAGAATGCGCCATGCCCCTCCCGGGAAGCCTTCCGGGAAAATCCTCTTGGCGGGAATATAATTGACCAAGGCCGGATTTAATGACCGACGCCGGGCGCAACCGTGTAGCGCGCGGGAATTGGCGTGATACGGTGATCGGACGCCGGCCTCCGCATTCCCGGCGGAAGGATCGTCATGTCGCGTCCCTCGACCGACTTGCCGCGCATGCAGAATCAGGCGCGCCACCGCGCACCGCTTGAGCGCGGCAACATTCGCGCGCAAACTACTGATAAAACAGGGAAAACAGGTCGCCGCTCTAAGCCGCAAATGATGCGGCAATACGATTTGATTGAGCGCGTCCGCCGATACAACCCGAACACGAGCGAACCGTTGCTCAACCGCGCTTACGTCTATGCCATGAAGGCCCATGGCGAACAGAGGCGCGCTTCGGGCGATCCGTATTTCTCCCATCCCCTCGAGGTCGCCGCCATCCTGACCGACCTCAAGCTCGATGATTCGACCATCGCGGCGGCCCTCCTGCACGATACGATCGAAGATACCGCGGCAACCCGCGACGAGATCGACCAGATGTTCGGCAAGGACATCGGCACTCTGGTCGAGGGATTGACCAAGCTCAAGCGGCTCGATCTCGTCACCAAGGAGGCAAAGCAGGCCGAAAACCTGCGCAAGCTGCTTCTGGCGATCGCCGATGACGTGCGGGTGCTGCTGATCAAGCTGGCCGACCGTCTGCACAATATGCGCACGCTCGACCACATGCCGAGCGAGGCACGCCGGCGCATCGCCGAGGAGACGCTCGATATCTACGCCCCGCTCGCCGGCCGCATGGGCATGCACGAGATGCGCGAGGAGCTCGAGGACCTCGCATTCCGCGAGCTCAATCCGGATGCCTACCGGGTCGTCAACGAGCGGCTCGAAGCCCTGGAATCGCGCAACCTCGGGCTGGTCGCCGAGATCGAGCAGCAGCTCACCAAGAAGCTCGCCGACCGGGGCCTTGCCGCCGAGGTGTCGGGCCGCAATAAGCGCGCTTACTCGATCTGGCGGAAGATGGAGCGCAAATCGGTCGGCTTCGAGCAGCTGTCCGATATTGTCGGCTTTCGCGTCGTCGTGGGCACCGTGGCGGAGTGCTATCAGGCGCTCGGTATCGTGCACACGACTTGGCCGATGGTGCCCGGCCGTTTCAAGGACTACGTCTCCACCCCCAAGCAAAACGATTATCGCTCGATCCACACCACCCTGATCGGCCCCGGCAAGCAGCGCGTCGAGCTGCAGATCCGCACCAGGGAAATGCACCAGATCGCCGAGTACGGCATCGCCGCGCACTCCCTGTACAAGGACGGGGCCGGCTCCCCGACCGAGATGCTGTCGCGCGAGTCGAGCGCCTATGCGTGGCTGCGCCGCACCATCGAGCTCCTGGCCGAGGGCTCCAATCCGGAGGAGTTCCTCGAGCACACCAAGCTCGAATTGTTTCACGATCAGGTGTTCTGCTTCACGCCGAAGGGCAAGCTGATCGCCTTGCCACGGCACGCCAATGCAATCGATTTTGCCTACGCGGTGCATACCGACGTCGGCAACGGGGCGGTCGGCTGCAAGATCAACGGCAAGATCGCGCCGCTGGTCTCCGAGCTGACGAACGGAGACGAAGTCGAGATCATCACCTCGAGCGCCCAGGTGGCGCCGCCGCCGGCCTGGGAATCGCTGGTGCGGACCGGCAAGTCGCGGGCCGCCATCCGGCGCGCGACCCGCGTCGCGGTGCGCAACCAATATGCGGGTCTCGGCCGGCGCATCGTGGAGCGCCTGTGCCAGCGCGCCAAGATCGTCTATTCCGATGAAAAATTGCAGGGCGCCTTGCCGCGGCTCGCGCGCGCTTCGATCGATGACGTGATGTCGGCGGTCGGCCGCGGCGAGATGCGGGCCGCCGACGTGGCGCGCGCCATGTATCCCGATTACAAGGAGGAGCGCGCGGCGGCGCTCGCTCAGCAGCCGCGGCCCGAGAGCGGCTGGTTCGGATTGAAGCGTTCCAAGGCCGTGAAGTTCAAGTTGCCTTCCGAGGCGGGTGGCGCCATACCGATCCGGGGCATAAACACCGATCTGCCGGTGCGCTTTGCCCCGATCGGGGGCGCCGTGCCCGGCGATCGCATCGTCGGCATCCTCAACCCGGGCGAGGGCATCACCATCTACCCGATCCAGTCGCCGGCGCTGAAGGACTTCGAGGACACCCCGGAGCGCTGGCTCGATCTGCGCTGGGACGTGGACGAGCTCACCCCGCAACGGTTTCCGGCCCGCATCGCGCTGCAGACCGTCAACGAGCCCGGCTCGCTTGCCCAGGTCGCCCAGGTGATCGCCGAGCACGACGGCAACATCGACAACATTCGCATGGAGCGCCAGTCGCCCGATTTCACCTCGGTCACCATCGATCTCGAGGTCTATGACCTCAAGCACCTCACTTCAATCATCGCGCAATTGCGCGCCAAGCAAGTGGTCGCAAAAGCCGAGCGGGTCGACGCCTGACCGCATCTCCAGACGGATCAATAACTTGCCGGCGATCTCTCATCTCAGACTAGGGGTCAATGTCGATCATGTCGCCACGGTCAGAAATGCGCGCGGCGGCGTTCATCCCGATCCCATCCAGGCTGCCAAGATCGCCATCGCGGCCGGGGCCGATGGCATCACGGCGCATTTGCGCGAGGATCGCCGTCACATTCGCGACGATGATATCGCCCGCCTCAAGGCCGAAATCGCCAAGCCGCTCAATCTCGAGATGGCAGCGACCGAAGAGATGACCGCCATCGCGCTCAACACAAGGCCGCATGCCGCCTGCCTGGTGCCCGAGCGGCGTCAGGAGATCACCACCGAAGGCGGGCTCGATGCGCTCGCCCAGCACAATCTGCTCGCGCCCGTGGTGGCGAAGCTGGTCGAGGCCGGCATCCGCGTCTCACTTTTCATTGCCCCCGACCCCCGTCAGATCGAGACGGCGGCACGCATCCACGCTCCGGCGATCGAGATTCACACCGGTGCCTGGTGCGAAGCCATCGCCGCCGGTCACCCCGCCAGCGCTGACGCCGAATGGCTGCGCATCAGGGACGGCGCGCGGCTTGCGCGCAGTCTCGGCCTCGAAGTGCATGCCGGCCATGGGCTCAACTATTCGACCGCCGAGGCGATCGCGGCAGTCCCCGAGATCGTCGAGCTGAACATCGGCCATTTCCTGATGGGCGAGGCGATCTATGCCGGTCTTGCCGCGGCCGTTCAAACCATGCGCGGAGCCATGGACCGCGGCCGCGCCCGGATCGCCACATGATCTTGGGCATCGGTTCCGACATCGTGGACGTGCGGCGCATCGAGCGCGCCGTCGCCCGCCATGGCGAGCGCTTCCTGCTGCGAATCTTCACCGCTACCGAGCGCGCAACGGCTGAGCGGCGCGCCAAACGGATGGAAACCTACGCCAAGCGGTTCGCCGCCAAGGAGGCCTGTGCCAAGGCATTGGGGACCGGGTTTCGGGCCGGCGTGTTCTTTCGCGACATGGGCGTGGTCAACCTTCGTTCGGGCCGGCCCACAATGGATCTCACCGGGGGCGCGCAAGCGCGGCTGCGGGCGATCACGCCGAAGGGTTATGAGGCGAGAATCGACGTCACCATCACGGACGAAGGCCCCATGGCCCAGGCATTCGTCGTCATCAGCGCCGAGCGCCCCGCAGCTGACTGAGGCACTCGATTTGGCCCGGCGAAACGGGCCAAGCTGTTGAATCAATGGCTGAAAAGCCCGGAAGACACTTTTGCATGATGTCCTGCGGCTTTCATTGCACGCTGCTCGCCCACCGGTTAGAAGAACGCGCGGGGCAGGGCAAGGAACGAACGAGAGGCAGATGAGTGTGACCCTCGGTACCAAACGCAAGGAAGGCGGCATCGCCGAGACGGTGCGGGTGATCGTGCACGCGCTCATCATCGCGCTCGTCATTCGCACCTTCCTGTTCCAGCCGTTCAACATTCCGTCCGGCTCGATGGAAGAGACGCTGCTCGTCGGCGATTATTTGTTCGTTTCCAAATATTCATACGGCTACACCCACTATTCGCTGCCGTTCTCCCCGCCGATCTTCTCCGGCCGCATCTGGTCGGCCAATCCCCAGCGCGGCGATGTCGTGGTGTTTCGTTTGCCCAAGGATGATTCGATCGACTACATCAAACGGGTGATCGGGCTGCCCGGCGACCGCATCCAGATGATCAACGGTCTGCTCCACATCAACGGCGAGCCGGTCAAGCGCGAGCGCATCGAGGACTTCGTCGACACCGACGAGAACGGCCGAACCATGCGGGTCAAGCGCTGGCGCGAGACGCTGCCGAACGGCGTCAGCTACACCACGCTCGAGCTGATCGAGAACGGCTTCTACGACAATACCCCGGTCTATGAAGTGCCGCCCGGACATTACTTCATGATGGGCGACAATCGCGACAACTCCACCGACAGCCGCGTGCTGAGCCAGGTCGGCTACGTGCCGCTCGAGAATATCATTGGCCGCGCCCAGGTCATTTTCTTCTCGATCCGGGGAGGCGAGCACGCATGGGAAGTGTGGACTTGGCCGTGGAGCGTGCGCTGGGGGCGATTGCTGACGCTAGTGCGATGAGCCCGAGGCCGAGCGCCCAACGCATAACCGCGGCAAAGGAGGGATCGGAGCCGTCGACCGACGGCGATCCCGCGAACCACCCCGGTGCCGCCGGCGACGGCGCGGTCGCAGCAAGCAACGCCAGGCGGCCGCGGCGGCGCGCGTCGGCCCTGGAGACCCGCATCGGCTATCGGTTTCGTGATCCCGCCCTGCTCGAACAGGCGCTCACCCACATTTCCGCATTGACCGGCGTGCGCAACCGCTCCGGCAGCTATCAGCGGCTCGAATTCCTCGGCGACCACGTGCTCGGCCTGGTCGTCTCCGACATGCTCTTTCGCGCCTTTCCGCGGGCGGACGAGGGGGAATTGTCGCGGCGGCTTGCCGATCTGGTGCGCAAGGAGGCGTGCGCCGACGTGGCGAGCTCGATCGAGCTCGGCGCCGCCATCCGGCTGGGGGCGTCCGAGAGCAATGCCGGCGGGCGCAGCCGCATGGCGATCCTCGCCGACGTCTGCGAGGCATTGATCGGCGCTGTCTTCGTCGACGGCGGGTACGACGCCGCGGCGGAGCTGATCACGCAGCTCTGGGAGCAGCGGATGCGCGCGCCAAAGCGGCCCCTGCGCGACGCCAAGACCATGTTGCAGGAATGGGCGCAGGCGCAGGGATTGCCGACCCCCGCCTATCGCGAGGTCGAGCGCACCGGCCCTGACCACGACCCGGAGTTCCGCGTTACCGTCGAGCTTCCCGATCGCATGCCGGCGGAGGGAACCGGCCGCTCCAAGCGCTCCGCCGAGCAGGCAGCCGCCTCCGTCATGCTGACCCGCGAGGGGGTGATGACGGACCGCCTCGATGGGTGAGCCGGAAGGCGGCGAGCCGGCCGGCCGGCGCTGCGGATTCATTGCGCTGATCGGGGCGCCCAATGTCGGCAAATCGACGCTGATCAATGCGATCGTCGGCGCCAAGGTGGCGATCGTCTCCCACAAGGTGCAGACCACGCGGACCTTGCTGCGCGGGATCGCCACGCAGGCCGATGCCCAGCTCGTCTTCATCGACACCCCGGGGATATTCCAGCCGCGCCGCCGGCTCGACCGCGCCATGGTGGCGGGCGCCTGGACCGGCGCCGGCGACGCCGACATCGTCGGCGCAATGATCGACGCCAAGCGCGGCCTCGATGACGAGAGCGCCGCCCTCATGGAGCGGCTTGCGGGGCTGGCGCGGCCGAGAATCCTCATCGTCAACAAGATCGACCTGGTGGAGAAGCCAGCCCTGCTGGCGCTGGTCAAGAACGCGACCGAGCGCGCCACGTTTGCCGCAACCTTCATGGTCTCGGCGCTCAGCGGCGACGGCATTGCGGATCTCAAGCAGTGGCTTGCCGGCCATGTGCCGGTCGGGCCGTGGCATTATCCGGAAGATCAGATCACGGACGCGCCGCTGCGGCAGTTGGCCGCTGAAATCACGCGCGAAAAGCTCTATTTGCGACTCCACCAGGAATTGCCTTATCAATCGACGGTCGAGACCAATTCGTGGAAGGAGCTCAAGGACGGCTCCGTGCGCATTGAGCAGACGATCTATGTGGAACGCACGAGCCAGCGCAAGATCGTGCTGGGGAAGGGCGGACAGACCATCAAGGCGATCGGTGCCGAAGCGCGACGTGAGATCGCCGACATGGCCGAGCAGCCGGTGCACCTGTTCTTGTTCGTCAAGGTGCGTGAGGGCTGGGAGGACGACCCGGAACGCTACCGCGAGATCGGGCTCGAGTTTCCAAAGCAGTAGCGGCACGGGTATCGAGACAGGAAGCGGGTTCGATGCAGTGGGTCGACGAAGCCATCGTGCTCGGCGTCAAGCGCCACGGCGAGGCAAGCGCCATCCTCGAACTGATGACGCGCGAGCACGGCCGTCATCTCGGCCTCGTGCGCGGAGCGGCCGGCGCACGGCTGCGTCCCGTGCTGCAGCCGGGCAATCGCGTGAGCGTCACCTGGCGGGCACGGCTCGACGAGCATTTGGGTCATTACGCGGTGGAGGGGCTCGATCTCGCCGCGGCTCGCTTTCTCGATGCCGGGCACGCGCTCTACGGGCTCACGCATATCGCCGCGCTCTGTCGGCTGCTGCCGGAACGCGATCCGCATCCGCAGATCCACGCGACGCTCGATTGCGTGCTCGGCGCGCTGCTCGATGCCCGGCTGGCCGGTCCGCGCATGGCGCGTTTCGAGCTGCAGCTGCTCGCCGAGCTCGGCTTCGGCCTCGATCTCGAAAGCTGTGCGGCCACCGGCTCGACCTCGGAGCTGGTCTATGTCTCCCCCAAGAGCGGACGTGCAGTCTCCCGCCAAGCGGGCGGTCCCTGGCACGACAAGCTGCTGCGCCTGCCGGCGTTCCTGGCTGAGCCGGAGGCCGCGGAAGAGCCCTCCGCCGCCGATTTGCTCGACGGCTTTGCCATGACCGGCTTCTTCCTGCAGCGTCACGTGCTCGAGCCGCGCGGGCTCACCTTGCCGGATGCCCGCGCGAGCTTCGTGAGCGCGGTCGTGAACGTCCATCGGACCGTCGCCCCCTGATCCCCTCGGGCGATAAGCCGATCCTTGTTCACGGCGGTTTCGCGCGCTAACCATGCCCCATGGGCAAGCAATTGATTCCCCCGCCGAGCGGAAATGTGGAGGAAATCGCGCTGCGCGAGGCGCTTGAGCAGCGCTATCTCGCCTATGCGCTGTCCACCATCATGCATCGCGCGCTGCCGGACGCGCGCGACGGCCTCAAGCCGGTCCACCGGCGCCTCTTGTTCGCGATGCAGCAGTTGCGCCTCGACCCGGCCGCCGCCTTCAAGAAATGCGCCAGGGTGGTCGGCGATGTCATCGGCAAATACCATCCCCATGGCGACCAGTCGGTCTATGACGCGCTGGTCCGTCTCGCCCAGGACTTCGCGCAGCGCTATCCCCTGATCGACGGGCAGGGCAATTTCGGCAATGTCGACGGCGATAATGCCGCCGCCATGCGCTACACCGAAGCGCGCATGACCGAGGTTGCCCGGCTGCTCATGGAGGGCATCGACGAGGATGCGATCGACTTCCGGGCGACCTACGACGGGTCCGAGAACGAGCCCATCGTCCTGCCTGGCGCCTTCCCGAACCTGCTGGCTAACGGCGCGCAAGGCATTGCGGTCGGGATGGCGACGTCGATCCCGCCGCACAACGCGGCCGAGCTCTGCGACGCCGCATTGCACTTGATCGAGAATCCCAATGCCAGGAGCCGCACGCTCCTCAAATACGTGCCGGGGCCGGATTTCCCGACCGGGGGCGTCATCGTGGACCCGCGCGAGACCATCGCGGAGGCCTACGCCACGGGGCGCGGCTCCTTCCGGGTGCGCGCGCGCTGGCACAAGGAGGAGACCGGACGCGGCACCTACGTGGTCGTCATTACCGAAATCCCGTGGCTGGTGCAGAAATCGCGGCTGGTCGAAAAGGTCGCCGAGCTGCTCAACGAGCGCAAGCTGCCGCTGGTTGCCGATGTGCGCGACGAGTCGGCCGAGGACATTCGCCTGGTGATCGAGCCGCGCTCGCGCACCGTCGATGCCGAAGTGCTGATGGAATCCCTGTTCAAGCTCACCGAGCTTGAAAGCCGGATCCCGCTCAACATGAACGTGCTGATCAAGGGACGCATCCCCAAGGTCGTCGGGCTCAGCGAGGCGCTCACCGAGTGGCTCGGCCACCGGCGCGAGGTGCTGGTGCGGCGCTCGAATTTCCGACTTGCCCAGATCGATCATCGCGTCGAGGTGCTCGGCGGCTATCTGGTGGCCTATCTCAATCTCGACAAGGTCATCAAGATCATCCGCAACGAGGACGAGCCCAAGCCGGTGCTGATGAGCACCTTCAAGCTCTCCGAGGTGCAGGCCGATGCCATTCTCAACATGCGGCTGCGCAATTTACGCAAGCTCGAGGAAATGGAGATCCGGCAGGAGGACAAGGATTTGCGCGCGGAGCGCAAGGCGCTCAAGGAGCTGATCGGCTCGGAGAAGGAGCAGTGGAGGAAGATCGCCGACGAGATCAAGGCGATCCGCGACAAGTTCGGTCCCAAGACCCCACTTGGCAAGCGCCGGACCAGCTTCGCGCAGGCCCCCGAGCACGACCTTGCGGCCATCGAGGAGGCGCTGGTCGAGCGCGAGCCGATCACGATCGTGGTTTCTGAAAAGGGCTGGATTCGCGCGCTCAAGGGTACGGTGACCGATCTCGCCGGCATCGCCTTTAAGGCTGATGACCGGATGAAATTCGCATTTGCCGCCG
Source organism: uncultured Alphaproteobacteria bacterium (assembly GCA_963725185.1). Taxonomy (GTDB): domain Bacteria; phylum Pseudomonadota; class Alphaproteobacteria; order Rhizobiales; family Xanthobacteraceae; genus VAZQ01. Next base: position 220,362 of record CAVRXO010000003.1, on the reverse strand, counting down.
AGACCACCTCGAAGTGCCTGGTGCTGGCAACCAATGGCCGCTTCTACACGCTCGATGCCGCCAAGCTGCCCGGCGGACGCGGCCACGGCGAGCCGATCAGGCTGTTCATCGACCTCGAGCAGGAGGGCGATCTGGTCGCCGTCTTCCCCTACCAGGGCGGGCGCAAATTCTTAATCGCGAGCGCGCAGGGGCAGGGTTTCGTCGTGCCCGAGGACGAATGTCTCGGCAATACCCGCAAGGGCAAGCAGGTACTCAACGTCAAGGCCCCCGACCAGGCCCGCGCCTTGGCGCCGGTCGAGGGCGAACTCGTCGCCGCGATCGGCGAAAACCGCAAGATGCTCATCTTTCCGATCGAGCAGGTCCCCGAGATGGCGCGCGGGCGCGGCGTGCGTTTGCAGCGCTTCAAGGACGGAGGCCTGTCCGACCTTAAGACCTTCAAGGCCGAGCAGGGCTTGATCTGGATCGATAGCGCGGGACGGTCCTTCAGCTTCCCCCTCAAGGAGCTCGCCGAGTGGCGCGGCAACCGCGCCGATGCCGGGCGCCTCGCACCGAAAGGCTTCCCGCGCAGCAACAAATTCGGCGCGGTCGCGACCAACGGAAGGGCTTCGGAGGACGAATAGGCGGCGCCGATATTTTGAACTTCAGGAATTGGTGCCCTGCAGCAACCGGCTCCCATAGGTCCGATTGGCTTACAGGGGGCTGGGCTTAATCGACGGCGTGTGTAATTCCGGCCCAAGCTGAATGCCACGATCCAGCTAGCTCTCGACGCGCCGCCAACCTTCCGGCGACAAGCGTTCCTGCGGCAGGAAGCGTCCCTTGTAGTGCATCTTGCGCGAGCCCTGGACCCAATAGCCAAGGTAGACGTAAGGCAGTCCCATGCGCCGCGCCCGCGCGATGTGATCGAGGATCATGAAGGTGCCGAGCGATCGCAGGCTCGGCTCCGATTCGAAGAACGAATAGACCATCGAGAGTCCGTCGCTGAGCACATCGGTCAGCGCGACCGCAAGCAGCGGTCCGCTTCCGCGCCCATTGATGCTGCTGTCCGGGCCCCGCCGGCGATATTCGACGATGCGCGTCTCGACGTGGCTGTCCTCCACCATCATGGCATAGTCAAGCACGGTCATGTCAGCCATACCGCCGTCGCGATGGCGGCTGTCGAGATACGAGCGGAACACCGAATATTGCTCCGACGTCGGCACCCCGACCCGCATCTCTCCGACGATGTCCCGGTTGCGCTCGAGGACGCGCCGCATGCTGCGCGTGGGCCTGAAATCCTCCACCACGACCCGTACCGAGATGCAGGCCCGGCAGGCTTCGCAGGCCGGCCGGTAGGCGATCGATTGGCTGCGCCGGAACCCGCCATGGGTCAGCAGGTCGTTGAGCTCGGCCGCCCGCTCGCCGACCAGATGGGTGAAGACCTTGCGCTCCTCGTGACCCGGCAAATAGGGGCAGGGGGAGGGAGCCGTGAGGTAGAACTGGGGGGTATTGCGCGAGTGCTGGGTCACGGGTCGATCATCATCGCTTTGGTCGCTGGCAGTCTCGTCGTCCGCCAGTCTAGAGCGGTTTCACATCGGCTGGAAACAGAAACCGCTCAGGCATTCTTGCACTGCCGCATGTTCCCGAGGCAAACCGCATTCTGCCGCGCATCGAGGCCGGGTCCGCTCTAGCCCGGCGGGTGCCCCATGCGCGGGGCCTGGACGCGGGCCGGATTGTTGATGACCACGGTGCCGACCAGGATGTCGTGCAGCAGGCGATGACGCTCATTGAGCAAGCCGACCACCAGCACTAGCGGCGTCAGAACCGAGATCGTAATCCAAAACACGATCGCATGAACGGCGCCCAATACGAAATACGCGGGTGCGCCGTACCAGGTGCGCATTTCGAGGTCCATCATCCGCATCCCGATTGTGGCCGAGGCCGGGCTGCCCAAGGTGCTGCCGCAATAGACCAGCGCCCAGATGATCGTGCCCGGATATAGCAGCCAAAACAGTGCCCAGCCGAGCAGGAAGGTCACCAGGCCAAGAAAGAATATGAACACGGCCGCGAACGCGACCGGGAGCATGATGATGACGATGTCGATGACGAAGGCGAGGCACCGCCGCGCCAATACGCCCTGGAACAGCTCGGGGTTGGCGAGGGGATCATAGGCGTGCGGCTTGAAATCAATCGACACGCCGATCCCTCTCGGCGGGCTGTCGGTCATGGCGGGATACCCTTCCTCGCTGGCAAGAGGGAGATGGAGAAGGCGCCGCCCTGACGCAAGAGGGCCGCAATCGGGCGGTCCCCGGCAACCACGCCGGGCCCGCTGCGGAAAGCGCTTCCGGTTTGCACGCGCTGCCGACATGATCGGGCAGGGTCGGCGAATCAGCGGCAGGAGCAGGCTTTGCGCGAGAAGGAACTGCGTATCGCACTCGTCTGTTCCGGCGGCGTTTCGCTCGCCGTCTACATGCACGGCATGACCAAGGAAATCCTCAAGCTGGTGCGCGCCTCGAGCGCGCTGCACCGGATCGCCGACCGGGCCGCGCGCGCCGAGGCCGCATTCCTCGATCGAGCCGAGCAGGATGACAAGGAATACGATACCGAGTCGGTTTACTTCGATCTGCTGCGCGACATCGGGCGCGTGCTGGAGCTGCGGGTCGTTGTCGACGTCATCGCGGGGGCCTCCGCCGGCGGCATCAACGGCACCATGCTGGCACGCGCGCTCAGCCACGACCTGCCCATGGGGGCGCTGCGCGATCTATGGCTCGACAATGCCGACGTCTCGGTACTGCTGGCGCCCGAGGCCCGGGCAGGAAGCTGGAGCAAGTGGTTCATCAAGCCGCTGATCTGGGTGGCGGCAAGGACCGGCATGCTGCAGTCGGTCAAGGATTCGGAGGTCCGCCAGAAGCTCTCCTTGTTCGTGCGCTCGCGTTGGTTCAAGCCGCCGCTCGATGGGCCGCTCATGTCCGGCCTAATGTACGATGCGGTCGCCGCGATGGGACCGGGCCGTGCCGGAGCATCCCTGCTGCCGTCCGGCCACAGCCTGGACCTGTTCGTGACGCTCACCGATTACTACGGCTATCGGCAGCTCGTTCAGATTCACGATCCCCCGCTTATTCATGAGCTGGAGCATCACCACGTGCTCCGGTTCAGCTACCGGCGCCGACCCAATGGCGAGGTCGAAAGCGACTTCGAGCTGGACAATGCCCCGGGCCTCGCCTTTGCGGCGCGCGCGACGTCGTCGTTTCCGGGCGCCTTTCCGCCGGCCCAGATCGTGGAAATGGACGCGCTGGTCGCGCAAAGACAGGCCGCCTGGCCGCGGCGGGCGCAGTTCATCAACCGGGAGTTCGCGCCGCACCTGCAGGCTGAGGTCGACCCGACCAAGGCGTCCTTCATCGACGGCGCCGTCCTCAACAACCGGCCCTTCCAGATCGCAATCTCCGCCATCCACGGCCGCTCGGCCTATCGCCAAGTGGATCGCCGGCTGGTCTATATCGAACCGCATCCGGCATCCTCGGTCATGCCGGCGCATCCCAATGTTCCCGGCTTCTTTTCGACATTGCGCGGAGCGATGTCGGACATTCCCAGCTCCCAGCCGGTCGCCGACGAGCTGAGCTGGATCATCGACTTCAACGAGCAGGTGCGGCGGCTGCGGGCGATCATCGACAGTGCCCGGCCGCATGTCAGCGAATTGGTGACCAAGGTCGTCCCCGCGAGCCTTGACCGGCCGATCTCGACCCACGAGCTGCGTGCTTGGCGCGAGCAGGTCAATTCCCAGGTCGCGCGCGACGCCGGCTTCGCCTACCAGGCCTATGTCCGGCTCAAGCTCGCCTCGGTGCGCGCATTCGGCGCCCAGCTGATCGTGAAGCTGCGCGGCGGCCCGGCGCAATCGCCGCTGGCGCGCGTGGTGGCCGAGATCATCGACGCCTGGGCGCTCGCCAAAGGGATCGTCTATGAACGCGTCGACAGCGCGGCGCTGGAATTCGAGACCGCGAACGCGACCGCCGAGCATTTTCCCGCCTGGGTCAACTACCTGCTCGCGTTCGACGTGAAATACCGCGAACGGCGCCTGCATTTCCTGATCGAAGGCCAGAATCGGCTGTATGGATTGCTCGATCAGGAACGCTTCCGCGGCCTTAATCCGCGGGTGGTCGATCGCCTGAAGCGCGAATTCTACCTGCGGCTCGATGCGCTGCGCCGCAAGGAGGATCCCTCCTATTACAGCCAGGAGGTGCGCGATTTGGTCGCGGACATCTTCCCTGTCGCGCCGTCGGCCGGCGCGGTCAAGGATTTGCACGCCAGCGCGATCTCGTTCGTGGAGACGCGCGTCGAGAAACTCGATCGCCTGATCGCGCAGCTCGCCAGAGAGATCGATCTCGATGCGAGCACGCGCGATCTCGACGATCTATTGGCCGCACTCGATCCGGACGATTGGCATCCGGAGGCGCGTCGCGAGGTCTTGATCAACTACCTGGGATTCCCGTTCTGGGATGTATTGGCGCTGCCGGTGACCAGCGGACGGGAAATGGGCGAGCTCAACGAAATCCTGGTGGACCGCATCAGCCCGCAGGACGTGCATGCGCTGCAAGGCTTTCAGGGAATCGAAAGCCTGCGCGGCATCGGCTTTGGCCATTTCGCCGCTTTCTTCTCCCGCGCCTATCGCGAGAACGATTATCTCCTGGGGCGATTGCATGCCGCGGACCGGCTGATCGAGATCGTTTGCGATTCGTCCGGAATGGACTCGACTACGGACGGGCTCAACAAGGTCGCGTTCAAGAAGAGCGCGTTCAACAAGATTCTCGACGCGGAGGAGAAGTATCTGCGCCACAGCAAGGAGCTGATCGAAGCGTTGCGCCGCTGCATCGCCGCGATCGACGCCTGATATTCACGTCCGCAGCCGCGCGATCAGCCGCACCGCATTGCCGCTTTCTATCGCCTTGAGGTCGTCCGCCGACAAGCCGACCTTGCCCAGGTCGGAGACGTTCTCGGTAACCGACACATAGGGATAATCGCTGCCAAACAAGACTTGGCTGATCGACACATATTTGAGCAGCGCCGCCATGTTGGGGGCATAGGCGGCGTTGGCGGTCTCGTAATGCAGACGCTTGAGCTCGAAATCGATGCCGTCCGGGAGCGAATCGGCGTTGGTCTTCTGGATTTTGGCCAGCGAATTGACCCGACCGGCAAGCATCGGCACGGCTCCGCCCGCATGCGAGAAGATCCAGCGCACGTCCCGCGTCCGCGTGAAGGTCGCGCTCAACAGCAGGCTCATCACCGCCCGGTTGGTGTCTTGCGGAAATTCGATGAACGAGGCCGGCACGTTGGGTATGAGATTGCCGCAACATTGCGGTGCCAGCGGGTGGACATAGACGATCGCCTTGCGGCGATTGAGCTCGTCCATGACCGGCTTGAAGTCCGGGTGTCCCAGCCATTTGTCGCCGTAGCTGGTATTCAATCCGATGCCATCGGCCTTGAGCTGATCGAGCGCGTATTCGATCTCTTTCAGGGTGCCCTCGACGTCGGGCATCGGCATGAAGGCGAACAAGCCGAAGCGGCTGGGGTGGTCCTTCATGGTCTCGACCACGTATTCGTTGACCAGGCGCGCCAGATGGCGTGATTGCTCGGCATTGAGTTCGGGGATGTTCAGACCGATCGGCAGCGACAGGATCGCAGTTGCGACGCCGCCGCGCTCCATCTGGTCGAGGGTCGCTTCCAGCTTCCAGTTCTGCACCACCGGGGGGTTGCGAACGCCTGCCTTCTGCCAGGCATCCAGCAGGAATTGCGGGAAGAAGTGATGATGCACATCGATCCGATGCGGTTGCGATGCGGGCGCTGGAGCAGCGCCCTGAGCCCAAGCTGCGCGCGTCCCGGGCAGCGCCGTCGTGGTCCCGAACGCAGCCAAGGACTGAAGGACGGAACGGCGCGAGGCGCCAGCGCACGCGACCGGCGCACATGCATGAGCGGCGCCGGTGAGCGAAGGATCGATCGGGTCGCGACTCATGCGCGTTTGCTTCCAAGGCGTTTCGGTTGCGACGTCCGCCGGCCCGGCAAGCGCATCGTCAAACCGGGGCCTAGCCGAGCTTCTCGGCCACCCGCGGCGCGAAATAGGTAAGCACGCCGCAGGCGCCGGCGCGCTTGAAGGCGATCAGGCTTTCCATCATCGCCCGCTCGCCGTCGAGCCAGCCGTTCTGGGCTGCCGCCATGATCATCGCGTATTCGCCGGACACCTGATACGCGAAGGTCGGCATGCCGAATGTGTCCTTGATGCGGCGCAGCACGTCGAGATAGGGCATGCCGGGCTTCACCATCACCATGTCGGCGCCTTCGGCGATGTCGAGCTCGACCTCGCGCAGCGCCTCGTCCGAGTTGGCCGCATCCATCTGATAGGTGCGTTTGTCGCCGACGAGAGTTGCGCTCGAGCCGACCGCATCCCGGAACGGGCCGTAAAACGCCGAGGCATATTTGGCCGCATAGGCCATGATCGACACATCCGTGAACGAAGTCCGATCGAGGGCGTTGCGGATCGCGCCGATACGGCCATCCATCATGTCGGAGGGGGCAATGATGTCGGCGCCCGCTTCGGCCTCGACCAAAGCCTGCTTCACCAGCATCTCGACCGTTTCATCGTTGGCGATGACGCCGTCGCGCAAGAGTCCGTCATGGCCGTGGCTGGTATAGGGATCCAGCGCGACGTCGCAGAGGATGCCGATCTCGGGCACGGCCTTCTTGATCGCGCGCACGGCGCGGCACACCAGATTTTCAGGATTGAGGGCCTCGGTTCCGTCCTCGTCGCGCAGGCCCGGATCCGTGTAGGGAAACAGCGCCAGGCAGGGAATCCGGAGCTTGGCGGCGTGTTCGGCCGCATGCACCGCCTCTGCGATCGAGAGCCGCTCGACGCCAGGCATGGAGCCGATCGGGCTGCGGGTGTCATCCGCCACGAACAGCGGCCAGATCAAGTCGTCCACCGTCAGCACGTTCTCGCGCAGCAGCCGGCGCGTCCAATCGGTCTTGCGGTTGCGGCGCGGGCGGACGGCGAGGTCGAGGCGGAACTCCGCCTTGGCGGGCGCCGTCGCCCCCACCGGGCTGATCCGGGCTTTCGCCTCAAGCGGACGGCCGTATTTGATAGCCATTGATGCACTCCGGGCGGACAGATCTTCTCTTTAGCGGTTCCGGCATGGCCTTGCCACTGGGGTCCCCGGGGTCTGGCTCTCCGAGCTGACATTGACGGGCTTCCCGCGCCCTTCTATCGATTATCGATCTGCGAACAGTGATCGAGCCCTGTGGCGGGCTTGCGGCACCGGCCGCCAAAAGCCTGCAACCGGTGGATGATGAATCGCCCAAATGGCGCCTGAAATCCACCCCTCCTGAAATCCTGTTCGAGCGCCGCGGCGCTGCCGGGATCGTCATCCTCAATCGACCGCAAGCCCTCAACGCCGTCACCTTCGGCATGGTCGGCGCGCTCACCAGGCAGCTCGAGGAATGGGAAGACGATCCTGCCGTCACCCGCGTGCTGGTCACGGCGGCGGGCGAACGCGCCTTCTCGGCCGGCGGCGATCTGCGTGCGCTGTTCGATCTGGGACGTGCCGGCCATCACCAGGCTGCGCTCGAATATTGGCGGACCGAATATGCGCTCAATGCCTTGATCAAGCGCTATCGCAAGCCCTACGTCTCGCTCATTGACGGCATAGTGATGGGCGGGGGTGCCGGCATCTCGATCCATGGCTCCCATCGTGTGGCCGGAGACGGTTTTGCCTTCGCCATGCCCGAGGTCGGGATCGGCTTCATCCCCGACGTCGGCGCGACCTGGTTCCTGCCGCGCCTGCCCGGGGAGCTCGGCCTGTACTGTGCGCTGACCGGGGAGCGGCTCGGACCTGCGGACGCGCTCGCGGCCGGAATTGCCAGCCATCGGGTTGCTTCACCACAGTTCTCCGACCTGCTCGCAGCGCTGTGCGGCAATGTGCCGGTCGACGCATTGCTCGGCGCCTTTTCCGCGCCGGCCGGGGAGAGGACCCTCTCGGCGCGCCGGCCGGCCATTGATCGGCTGTTTACAGGCGACGGTGTCGAGGGCATCCTGGCTGCCCTCGACGCCGAGGCGACCGGCCAGGGGGCGGATGCCGAGTTCGCGCGTTTGACCGCGGCCTCGATCCGGTCGAAGTCTCCGACCAGTCTCAAGATCACTTTGGCGCAGTTGCGGCGCGGTCGGTACCTCGATTTCGCCGAGTGCATGCGCACTGAATTCCGCATAGTCTCGCGCCTGCTGTTCGGGCACGATCTTTACGAGGGGATACGCTCGGTGATCATCGACAAGGATCAGGCGCCGCATTGGCGGCCATCCACGCTCGAAGCGGTCAGCGAGGCCGAGGTCGAACGGCATTTCCAGCCGCAGGCCGACGACCTCACATTGCCATTGAGCGAGCCATGAACGATCAATGAGCGATCCGGCCATCGAGGAGCAGCCGCGGGTTCTTGAACCGGTCCATGCCGGCCAAGGCCAATCGAGCGGCGAGAAATGGGCCACGCGGCTGGTGGTGTTCCTGCGCGTGATGGCGGCGGTCGCTCTGCTCAAGGGACTGTACCATTGGGGCATCGTATGCGGCGTCGGCGCGCCGTCACCGCAGGGCTTCGATTCCTATGCCATGCCCTACCAGTCCGCGACGGTATTCTTTGCGGTGATCGACCTCGTCGCCGCGGTCGGGCTTTGGCTCGCGGCCCCCTGGGGGGCGGTGGTTTGGCTCACCTCGGTCATTTCAATGGCCGCGGTCGAGGCGCTGTTTCCGCAGATTTACGGCGGACGCCTATGGGTCATCATCGTCGAGCTGACGCTGCTTGCCATCTATCTGTCGCTCGCGCTTCTGTCGGCGCGCGAGCACGCCGCAATGAAGTCGGCTTGAGCAAAACTGATCGGGTTGGTCGTTTCAATGGTCATCGATTTTCAGCAGCACTACACCCCGCCCGAGCTCCTGAAGGAGCGCGACGGCGTTTCGGTGCGGGTGGATGAGAACGGCAATCCCAATTATCTGCTCAACCCGCTCTTGGCCGATCTCAAGGCCCATGTCCGGATGATGGATCACGCCGGCATCGATGCGGGCGTTCTCTCCTGCGGCTCCGGCTTCGATCAGCCCGACCTCGCAGTCTGCCGCTTGATCAACGATCGGATGAAGCAGGCGGTCGATGATCATCCCGGCCGCTTCATCGGGCTTGCGCACGTCCCGGCATTGAAGCCCCTCGAGGCCGAGCGGGAGATGAAGCGATGCGCCGTCGATCTCGGCTTTCCGGGCGTGGTCATCGCGTCGGAGCTGCAGGGTCAGGCGCTCGATGCGGAGAGCTTGCTGCCATTCTGGCGGGCGGCGACCGACCTTGGGCTCTATGTGTTCATCCATCCGCTGCCGCGAGTCATCAGCTTGGGCGCACATGGACGCGGACGATCTGGGACGGATGCTGGGATGGCAGTTCTCCCTGATGGTGGCCGCGATTCGCATGATCGATAGCGGCTTGTTGGACGAGCTTCCCACCTTGCGGGTCCAGTTCTCGCACTTTGCCGCCGGCCTTGGCCGCTATCTGGGGCGTATTCGGGGATTTCAACAACGCGAAAAATGGGGCACCGCCGCCCTTGCACGCCATAATCGGCGTCCGCAAAAGTCCTTCGATCATTACCTTGAGCATCGATTGTTCTACGATTGCGCAGGCTGGGCGGGCCCCGACCATGCGGCCGAATGGGGCGCCGAATGGGTGCGGTTCGGTCTGCAGGAAGTGGCTTTGTCGCAAACGCTGTTCGCGACGGACTATCCGCAAGCGGTGCGCGATCCCGGCGAGGTCGCAGCCTATGTGGCCGCAGTGCGCGCGCTCGGGCCCAATGCCCGCGCCATGGTCGACGGCATAGCGGCCGAGCGGCTTGTCCCCGATCTATCGCAGCGTCTTGACCAGCAGCGTCTTGGTAAACGCGCCATGTGAGCCGGAGACGACATGGCCCAGATCGGCTTCATCGGACTTGGCAATATGGGCCTCCCGATGGCCCAGAACCTGATCAAGGCGGGCCATCCGGTCTGCGGCTATGATGTGAGCGCGGCCGCTCTCGACAGGTTCGGCGCCGCGGGCGGAATTGCGGTGCGCTCCCTCGACGTGGCCTCCATGGGGGTCGAGGTGGTCATCACCATGCTGCCGGCGCGCGAGCAGGTGCGCGAGGTCTATCTCGGCCCAGGCGGCGTGCTGGCGTCGGCCGCGCCGGGCACGCTGCTCATCGACTGCTCGACCGTCGACGTCGAAACCGCGCGCGCGGTGGCAGCCGCCGCCAAAGTGAACGAGCTCGACATGCTCGATGCGCCAGTCTCGGGCGGCGTTGCGGGAGCGCAGGCCGCCACGCTGACCTTCATGGTGGGCGGCGCCGACAAGGCATTCGAGCGCGCCAAGCCGGTGCTCGAGGCCATGGGCAAGACCATCGTTCAGGCCGGCGGCGCCGGCAGCGGTCAGGCCGCGAAGATCTGCAACAATATGATCCTCGGAATCTCGATGATCGCGGTCTGCGAAGCCTTTGTGCTCGCCGAGAAGCTCGGGCTCGATCCGCACAAGCTGTTCGAGATTTCGTCCCAGTCATCCGGCCAATGCTGGTCGATGACGACATACTGCCCGGTGCCCGGCCTGGTGCCGACCTCGCCTGCCAACCGCGACTACCAGCCGGGCTTCACCGCGGCGATGATGTTGAAGGATCTCAGGCTCGCGCAAGATGCCGCGCGCCTGACGCGCTCCGTCGCGCCGCTCGGCGCCGGCGCCGCCGCCATCTATCAACGCTTCGTCGAAGACGGCGGCGGCGCCGTGGATTTCTCCGGCATCATCCGCTTCCTGCGCGGGGAATGATCGATGAACGCGCCGCAGGCCTTGCATCGGAGGAGCGCATGATCGACCACGTCGGCTTTCCGGTATCCGATTACGAACGATCGAAGACGTTCTACGCCCATGCGCTGGCGCCGCTCGGCTATGCTTTGGTCATGGAGGTGGATCAGGCCGAGAACAATCATCGGGCGGCGGGTTTCGGCCGCAACGGCAAGCCTGATCTCTGGATCGGCGGCGAGGGCGGCCTCGGCGGCATCGTGCACCTGGCGATCGCGACCGACGATCGTGCCGCGGTCGATGCGTTCCATCGCGCCGCTATCGCGGCGGGTGGAGCGGACAATGGTCCGCCCGGTCTGCGGCCGCATTACCATCCGAACTACTATGCGGCCTTCGTCCGCGACCCGGATGGCCACAATGTGGAGGCCGTGTGCCACTTGCCGGCCGCGCCGGCTGGAAAATGATCGTGAACGGAGCGTTACGTTAACCCCTCAAATCGACGGTTCAATTGACCCTTCACCGCGGCAAATAAACCTTCTTTTTATCGTGTTGTTTAAGCGGATTTTAGACCCTCGGCTTTAGGTTCGCATGAGAGCGGGGAGCAGGGCCTCGCCACATAAAACAAAATCTACAGGAAGGCGTCATGATGAAAGCCGTTGCAAAGACGGTTGAGCCGGTCGATCGCGAATCGCGGTTCGAGCACATCCGTCCGCTTTATCTCGAAGCCTTGACGCTCGTGGAGCGGCTGCATCGGCGGCTGCTCGACGTCATCAAGGACGAATTCGATCGCCGCAGCCGCGCCGACATCAATTCCGTGCAGGCGCTGTTGCTGTACAATATCGGAGAGAAGGAGCTGACCGCCGGCGAGCTGCGCACGCGCGGCTACTACCTGGGCTCCAATGTCTCCTACAATCTGAAGAAGCTCGTCGAGATGGGCTTCCTCGATCATCAACGCTCGCGGGTCGATCGCCGCTCGGTGCGCATCAAGCTCACCGACAAGGGCCGCGAGGTGCGCGACATCGTCCATGCGCTCTATCAGAAGCATGTGCGCACGGTCGAGCAGGTCGGCGGCATCAGCTCCGAGGAGTTCGCGACCCTGAACAAGTCGCTGCACCGGCTCGAGCGGTTCTGGACCGATCAGATCCTCTATCGTTTGTGAGGATCGGAGCTTTGTCGGAGAAAGAGCCCGCCCGCGGGCCTCATCCGCGGAGTCAGCTTTGGGCTGCGTCCGAGATGGCTTAGGCTTCTCGCCTCAAAGTGTGGGCTGAGGCCGACACATAGAGCGAGCTCCGTTTCGCTGGAAATGGACAGCGCTGCGGAATGGATGGATACTCGCCCCGGCCCCCGCCGGGGCGCTTTGCTTTGTGGATCATCGCTTGACCTGCACCTTTTCGGCCATCGACTGCGATGTTCATCCGGGTGCGCCGGCCATGCCGGAGCTGCTGCCCTTTCTCGATGAGTACTGGCGCGACAGCGTGGTGGAGCGAGGAATTCCTTCGCTTGAAACCAACACCTATCCGGCCCGCGCGGCGCTCAGCGCCAGGCCGCAATGGCGGGGCGAAAAGGGAATCCCGGAGGCAGGCCTGGGGCAACTCACCGGGCAGGTCTTCGGCCGCTGGCAGGCAACGCGCGCGATCTGCAACTGCCTCTATGGCGTCGAGCTCCTATTCAGCGAGGACCTGGCGGCGGCCTTCGCGCGCGCGCTCAACGATTGGATCGCCAAGGAATGGCTCGATCGCGATCCGCGGCTGCGCGCCTCGATCGTGGTGCCGACGCAGAATATCGAGCTCGCGGTCGAGGAAATCGAGCGCTGCGCCGCGGATGCGCGGTTCGTCCAGGTGCTGCTGCTGGCCATGCAGGAAAGCCCGCTCGGGCGCCGGCATTGGTGGCCGATCTACGCGGCGGCGCAACGCCATCGCTTGCCGATCGGCATCCATCCGGGATCGACCCATCGCCACTCCCTCACCTCGCTCGGATGGCCGACCTATTACGTCGAGGACTATGCGAGCTATGCCCAGGCATTCCAGTCGCAGCTGGGCAGCCTGATCTCGGAAGGCGTATTTGCAAAATTTCCCGATCTCAAGGTGGTGCTGATCGAATCGGGAGTGACGTGGCTGCCGGGTTTCTTGTGGCGGTTCTCCAAATTCTGGCGTGGCGTACGCTCGGAAGTACCGTGGGTCGACCGGCCCCCAGCCGAGATCGTGCGTGACCATGTCCGCCTCACGATCCAGCCGTTCGATGCCCCCGCCGAGCCGGACCTGGTCGAACGGATGATCGACCATCTGGGTTCAGATGCTATACTGCTTTATGCGTCGGACTTTCCGCATTGGCAGTTCGACGACGACGAGGCGCTGCCGCCGGGATTGCCGGATTCGCTGCGGCGCAAGATCCTCGTCGACAATCCGCTCGCGACCTATGGGCGGATGCAGGAGGACGCCCGATGAACATCGAGGCCAGAGAGTTGGTTCGCGAGCAGAAGTCGCGCACCCGCGTCATCGACGTCGACATCCATCCGAAGGCATCGGCCGAGGATCTGCGGCCGTTTCTCAGCCAGCGCTGGTGGCAGCATCTGCAGACCTATGGATCACGCAGCCGGCAAGGATTTGCCAAAGGTTTTCCCTATCCCAAGAGCCAGCCGCTGGCCTCGCGCCGGGATTCCTGGCCGCCCGGTGGCGGGCTGCCGGCCAGCGACCTCGATTTCATGCGCCGGCAGCATCTCGATTTCTACGGAATCGAATACGCGATCATGAATCCGCTCTCGCCCACCGGGCAGGGCGACCAGAACGACGAGTTCAGTGCGGCCATGGCGTTTGCCGCCAACGAGTTCCAGCTCGAAGGCTGGAACCGGCGCGATTCGCGGCTCCTGGCGTCGGTCGTGGTCCCCTATGAGGACGGCGAAGCCTCGCGCGCCGAAATCAAGAATTGGGCGGGCGACCGCCGCTTTGCCCATGTGCTGCTGCGCAGCCGCACCAGCGAGCTGATGGGCAATCGGCGGTATTGGCCGATCTACGAGGCCGCGCAGGAAGCCGGCTTTCCGGTCGCCATCCATGTCTTCGGCACCAGCGGCCGGCCGGCCAGCAATTCCGGCTGGCCCTCGTTCTATATCGAGGACATGACCGAGCATGCAGCGTGTTGCCAGGCGCAGGTCACGAGCCTGATCATGGAGGGTGTGTTTGAGCGCTATCCCGAACTCAAGATCGTCATGATCGAGGCCGGATTCGCCTGGCTGCCCGCACTGGGCTGGCGGCTCGACAAGATCTGGAAGCGCTTGCGCGACGAGGTACCACACCTTCGCCGCGCACCGTCGGAATACATCCGGGATCACATCTGGGTCTCGACGCAACCGATGGAGGAAACCGAGCGTCCGGAGCATCTCGTCGAGCTGATGAACTGGGTCGGCTGGGACCGCTTCATGTTTGCCAGCGACTACCCGCACTGGGATTTCGACGATCCATGGGTGGCGCTGCCGCCCGCGCTCGATGACGCGCGGCGCACGAACATCTACTGTGGCAATGCCCAGGCGCTCTACCGGCTCACGTGATGCCCGGCCATATCGTCGCCACCGTCGATCAAATTCCGCCCGGCCAGCGCAAGCTGGTCGAGGTGGGCGGCCGCGCCATCGTGGTCTACAATCTCGGCGGCGAGTTCTTTGCGCTCAGCAATCGCTGCCCGCATCGTGGCGGCAGCCTCGCTGACGGCGTCCAGACCGGCCTTGTCGAGTTCGACGGTCCCCGGCCGGTACCGCTATTCCCGGCCCGGCGAGATGGTGAAGTGCCCGTGGCACGGATGGGAATTCGACATCCGCACCGGAAAGTCCTGGTGCGATCCGTCGCGGCTGCGCATCCGGCAATATCCGGTTTCCGTTTGCCCGGGAGCCCAGCTGGTGGAAGGACCCTATGCGGCGGAGTCCTTCCCGGTCCGGCTCGAGGATGACTATGTCGTGGTGGAGGCCTAGCGCAGGGTTCGCCTAGCGGAGCAAACAAGACATTGCAAGCAACACATTTACAAGCAAGACATTATGGAGATGGAGGAGGATCGCTCATGCAGGACGTCATCGATCTAATGGTTACGCCGCTCGCGCGCGCCTGCGGCGCGGAGATCCGTGGGGTTGATCTCACCCAGGAACTCTCCGACGCAACCGTGCGGGCGATCAAGCGGGCCTGGGGCGAGCACCTCGTCCTGGTGTTTCGCGGGCAAAGCATCACCCAGCAGCAGCAGCTGCGCTTTGCCTCCTATTTCGGCGAGCTCGGCGACCGCAAGCAGGCACCCGAGCCGCTGCGCGGCCGCGCCGAGGGCATCCAGCAGGACCACAAGAAGATTCTTCTCGTCAGCAACATCAAGGTCGATGGGCAGCCGATCGGCGCCTTCGGCGAGGGGGAGTTCTGGTTCCACATCGATTCCGGCTACACGCCGCGGCCCTACAAATACACCTACTTGTATGCGCTCGAGCTGCCCTCCACCGGCGGCAATACGATGTTCGCCAACATGTACAAAGCTTACGAAGCGGTGCCGGCCGCGCTCAAGGAGAAGCTCAAGGGCAAGAAGGCCCTTCACATCCATGAATACAAGCGCTCCGAGAAGGCCAACCTTGCGGTCGACATCAGCGGCATTCCGCACTTCCATCACCCGGTGTTCATCACGCATCCGGAGACCGGCCGCAAGTCGCTGTTCGTGGATCGGCTCATGACCGCGCGCATCGAGGGGCTCGACCCCGATGAGAGCGACGCCATCCTGAAGCAGCTGTACGCAATCGGCGAGCGGCGCGAATTCATTTTCGAGCACGTCTGGCAGCTCGGCGATTTTCTGATGTGGGACAATCGGTGCACGATCCACGCCCGGACCGACTTTCCCAAAGAGCAGCGCCGCCTGCTGCGTCGCTGTACCGTCGAGGGCGAGCCGCTCTACGAATAGCTCAACATCGGAGATCCAGATGGCAAGCGCAGGACTGCCGGTATTCGAGAAATTCGTCGCGCAATTGCGGGCGATCTGGCAATCGGAGAGCGACATCGAGCGCCGCATGGAGAGGGCGAAACCGCTGCTCGAGCAGCTGGTGAAGGATCCCGACCTCAAGGCCCATTCGACGTGCTGGCCCTCCACCGAAGGCTACAAGAACCTGCTCCTCTACGTCGATCCGCAGCACCATTTCGCCATCAATGCGGTCGTCCGCGCGCCGGGGCGGGTAGGTGGTGTGCATGACCATGCGGATGCATGGGTGCTTTACGGCGTGCTCGACGGCTCGGAAAGTCTCGAGCGCTACGAGCGGATCGATGACGGCAGCCGCGCCGGCTATGCCGAGGTGCGGCTTGCCGCCGTCACCACCGGCGCGCAGGGCAAGGTCGATCTGGTGCCGCCGCACGCGATCCACGCCGAGCAGGGCGGTCCCACCCGTTCGGTGGCCATCATCGTTCGCAGCCAGCGGCTGGGCGAAGGTACCATCCTGCAGCGGACCTACGATCCCAAGGCAAACACCGTGATTGAGCGTTTCGGCCCGACCCAGGTTCCCTTTGCGCTGGTGGCGTGACACCAAGCGGACGCGTCCTTCGATGTGGGCTGCCAGCAGAGACACACCATGACGGAGGCCGAGGATGGCACCCCGGCCGGCGGGGTTTATTTCGAGTTCACGCCCATTGGGGCCTCGGTCAAGGTCGTGGCCATCGACGCGGCAACGGGCTGCGAGGTCAGCGTCGTCGGCCCCGCCCGCGCCTCGCAAGCCGACCTGCAACGGCTGGCGCTGCAGAAGCTCAAGGCTCGCCTGAAGGCTGGGCGGTAACCCCCAGATATTGCGGCATTCCGCCAAAATACGTCAAAGGCTTGGCGGTCCCTGCCCGATATGCTAGGGCCATCGTTCCGCAAGATTGATCGCAGGAGTGCGCTGACGTGCAGGCCTTGCGCGCTATCGCTCCGGCGGGACACCTGAGACTGCGAGACCAAGATGTCGGCTGGCGAACCATCGGCGACCACGACCCGGGCAACCTCCATGTTCTCGGCCCCGCTCGCCGCGACCGATCCGCGCCTCGCCGAGGCGCTTGCCCTCGAGCTCGGCCGCCAGCGCGACGATATCGAGCTGATCGCCTCGGAGAACTATGTGAGTCGTGCGGTGCTCGAAGCGCAGGGCTCGGTCCTGACCAACAAGTATGCCGAGGGCCTGCCGGGCCGGCGCTATTACGGCGGCTGCCAATTCGTCGATATGGCAGAAAATCTGGCCATCGAGCGGGTTACCAAGCTTTTCGGATGTCGTTTCGCAAACGTCCAGGCGCATTCCGGAGCGTCCGCCAATGTGGCGGCCTTCATGTCGCTGATGCAGCCGGGCGATACGTTCATGGGGTTGAGCCTCGCGGCTGGCGGGCATCTCACCCACGGCTCGCCGGTGAACATGTCCGGCAAATGGTTCAAGCCGGTGCCCTATGGCGTGCGACCGGACGATCACCGCATCGATTATGAGCAAGTCCGCAAGCTTGCCCAGGAGCATCGCCCCAAGGTGATCGTCGCCGGCGGCTCCGCCTATCCACGCATCATTGATTTTCGTCGCTTCCGGGAGATCGCCGACGAAGTCGGTGCCTATCTCATGGTCGACATGGCCCACTTCGCGGGCCTGGTGGCCGGCGGCGTGCATCCGAGCCCGTTTCCGCACGCCCACGTGGTCACCTCGACCACCCACAAGACTTTGCGCGGACCGCGCGGCGGCTTCATCCTCACCGATGACGAGGAACTGGCCAAGAAGATCAACTCGGCCATCTTTCCCGGCCTGCAGGGCGGTCCATTGATGCATGTGATTGCCGCCAAGGCCGTAGGTTTCGGCGAGGCGTTGCTTCCATCCTTCAAGCTCTATGCCAAGAATGTGGTCGAAAACGCCAAGGCCCTGGCGGAATCCATGAAGGCGAACGGCTTCGACATCGTCTCCGGCGGCACCGATACCCACCTCATGCTGGTCGATCTGCGGCCCAAGCGGCTTACCGGCAAGGTGGCGGAGGCGGCGCTCGGGCGCGCCAACATCACCTGCAACAAGAACGGGATCCCGTTCGATCCTGAGAAACCGACGGTGACCTCGGGCATCCGGCTTGGAACGCCCGCCAGCACCACGCGCGGCTTCGGCATCGGCGAATTCCGCCAGGTTGGGGAGCTCATTGCCGAAGTGCTCGGCGTGCTCTCGCAGAAAGGCGCGGAACAGGATTCTCTGGTCGAGGGTGCGGTGCGGGAGCGGGTGGCCGGGCTGGTCAACCGGTTTCCGATCTACTGAGCGGAAAGGCACGGACATGCGCTGTCCGAACTGCGCGAGCCTTGATACGCAGGTCAAGGATTCCAGGCCGACCGAGGACTCCTCGGTCATCCGCCGCCGGCGCGTGTGCCTGGCGTGCAATTTTCGTTTCACTACGTTCGAGCGCGTGCAGCTGCGCGAGCTCGTGGTCATCAAGCGCAACGGCCGCCGTGTGCCGTTCGACCGCGACAAGCTGCTGCGTTCGGTGCAGATCGCGCTGCGCAAACGGCCGGTCGAGCCGGAGCGGGTCGACGAGCTCGTGTCCAAGATCGTGCGCGAGCTCGAAAGCCAGGGCGAAAGCGAAATCACCTCCGAGACCATCGGCGAGATGGTGATGGAGCATCTGCGCGCGCTCGACGATGTGGCCTATGTCCGCTTCGCCTCGGTCTACCGGAACTTTCGCGAAGCCAAGGATTTCGAGGCTGTGCTCGGGGAATTGTCGGGCGACGAGGATGGCAAGCCGCCGGCAGCCGCGCGGAAATGAATATCGGCGCGGCGATGGCGCCCAGCAATCCGGACGACGACCTTCGATTCATGGAGCTGGCATTGGCCCTCGGCCGGCGTGGGCTCGGGCAGACTTGGCCCAATCCCTCCGTCGGGGCCGTGGTGGCGCGTTGGCAAGTTGATGGTCCGGTGATCGTGGGGCGTGGTTGGACGCAGCCCGGTGGCCGGCCCCATGCCGAGACCCAGGCGTTGCAGCGTGCGGGCAACGCGGCCCGCGGTGCCAGCCTCTACGTGACCCTGGAGCCCTGTTCGCACCATGGGCAGACCCCGCCGTGCGCCGACGCGATCATGGCCGCCGGCATCGCGCGCGTCGTGTCGGCGCTTGAAGATCCCAATCCGCAGGTTGCCGGCGAGGGTCACCGCCGCTTGGCCGCAGCCGGCATCGCGGTCACCGTAGGGATCGGCGCCGAAGCGGCGCGGCGTGCCCATGCCGGGCACATCCGGCGCATGCGCGATCGCCGGCCCGATGTCACCCTCAAGCTCGCCGTCTCCGCCGACGGCAAGGCCGGCCTCGCCGGCCGGCGCCCGGTTGCGATCACGGGTGAGCCGGGGCGGGCGCGCGTGCACCTCATGCGGGCGATGAGCGACGCGGTGCTGACCGGCATCGGTACCGTGCTGGCCGATGATCCACTGCTGACCTGTCGCCTGCCCGGGATGGCGCAGCGCTCGCCGGTCCGCGTGGTGCTCGATAGCAGGCTGCGGCTTGCGCTCGACACCAGGCTGGTTGCCACCGCGCGGGAGACACCCTTGTGGATCGTTACCGGCGAGCGAGCGGCGGCCGACCGCGAGCAGGCGTTGCGGGCAGCTGGCGCGGAGGTCCTGCGCGTGCCCGCTGCCGACGGCAGGCTCGACCTTGCCGCCGTGCTCGCGCGCTTGGCCGAGCGCGGCATCACCCGGCTCATGGTCGAGGCCGGGCCGATCCTCGCCGCCGCCATGCTGCGCGCCGATCTCGTCGACGAAGCCGTGCTGCTGCGCTCCGGCAAAGTGATCGGCGCGGACGGCATCGATGCGCTCGAGGGACTTTCGTTCGCGGCGCTCACCCAATCGCCCCGGCTCGAATTGATGCGCACCGAAATCGCCGGCGAGGATACAATCGACTTCCTGGCCCGGCGATGAAGGCGGAGCCAACCGAGGGGAGACCATCATGCCATTCAGCCGGGCGAACGATGTCGACATCTGGTACGAAGTCACCGGCGATGGACCCGCGCTCGTCCTCATTCATGCCAACCCGTTCGATCATGATCTTTGGATGTACCAGGCGGCTCATTTTTCCACCTGGTTCAAGGTCGTTGGCATCGACATCCGCGGCTATGGCCGCTCCGAAAAGGTGACGACGGCCTACGCGCTCAAGGACATGTGCGACGATGTCATCGGTGTGATGGAAGATCTTGGAATCGCGCGGGCGATCTGCGGCGGCTGCAGCGTCGGCTCCGGCATCGCTATTCTGTTGGGCCTGGATCATCCCGACCGGTTCGAGGCCCTCGTCCTTGTAGGCGGCAACAGCGGCGCCAGCGATCGCTACCAGAAACGCATCGAGGGCTATCGCAATGATCTTACGGGATACCACATCAAGCACTTGCGTGAGCTCGTGCATCCCCAATTCGCCGACAGCAGGCTCGGGCGCCACCTCCTCAACCAGTTCGTGGAGCGCGAGCCGCGGTTGCTGGGAGAAGCCATCGCGCAGGTGTTCATGGCGGGCAATCACACCGATACGACCGAGCGGCTGCCGACCATGAAGGTCCCGACCCTGGTGATCAACGGCGAGTTCGATAACTCGCTTCCGGCCGGCCGCAGAACCGCCAGCCTGGTGCCGGAAGCGGTCCACAAGATTCTGCCCGGCACCGGGCATGCCTGCTGTATCGAAGACCCGGCCGGGTTCGACGGCCTGGTCATCGAATTCTTGCGCGCGCGCGGGCTCATGCCCGCCCTTTGAGGAAAAGGCTGCCTGCCATGTTTACCGGCCTGGTCACCGATGTCGGCGAGGTTGTCGCGGTACGCGAGGCCGCCGAAGGGCTGCGCCGTCTCAGGGTCGCATGCGGTTATCCGCGCGCTTCGATCAGCGAAGGGGCCTCGATTGCGTGCGCCGGCGTCTGCCTGACCGTGGTGGAGATGGGCGAGGAGGGGGGGCGGGCATGGTTTGCCGCCGATGCAGCCGCCGAAACGCTCAGGCTGACGACGGTCGGCCGTTGGCGGGAGGGCACCAGGATCAACCTCGAGCGCCCGCTCCGGCTCGGCGACGAACTGGGCGGCCACCTCGTGGCCGGCCATGTGGACGGTGTCGCGGCGGTGACGGTTCGCGAGCAATCGACCGACATGGCCCGCTTGGAGCTGCGAACCAGGCAGGATCTTGCGCGCTTCATTGCGGCGAAGGGCTCGGTGGCACTTGATGGCGTATCACTCACCGTCAATGAGGTTGCGGGCGACAGGTTTTCCGTGCTGATCATTCCCCATACGTTGAAAGTCACGACACTCGGCCAGCTTGCGGTCGGCGAAGAGGTCAATCTCGAGGTCGATCTGATGGCCCGTTATGCGGCGCGGCTCCTCGATGCGCGTTAGCCGAGGGCCTGTGCTTATTCGCAGACGGACTGCGCGGATAATGCTAGCAGGGCGGGATTGGAGATGAAGCTTTATGGCCGAACCGCGTAGAAGCGCCGCCAACGACACCGGCGACCTCGCCGGCGCGCGCATTCTCGTCGTGGAAGCGCGTTTTTATGACGATATCGCCGACGCCTTGCTGGCCGGCGCGACGCGCGCGCTGGAAGCCGCAGGCGCTGCCTTCGACCGAGTGAGCGTGCCGGGCTCGCTCGAGGTCCCTTCCGCCATCGCCATTGCGCTCGAAGCCGGCGAGCACTCGGGCAAGCCGTATGACGGCGCGGTCGCGCTTGGCTGCGTCATCCGCGGCGACACCATCCATTTCGAGATCGTCTCGATGCAGTCGGCGCGTGCCCTCATGGACCTGTCGGTCGCCCTGCGGGTGCCGATCGGCAATGGCATCCTGACCGTCGACAACGACGCCCAGGCTTGGTCGCGCGCCCGCCCCGAGGAGGCCGACAAGGGCGGCGACGCGGCGCGCGCGGCGCTGGCTTTGGTGCGGTTCAAGCGCAGCCTTGTCGCACGAAGCCCTGGCGCAGGTTGATGGCACGCTCCCCGACAGCGAAGGATGGACGCAAGGCCAACCGGCGCGGCGCCGCTCGGCTGGCGGCCGTGCAGGCGCTGTACCAGATGGACATCGCCGGCACCGGCAGCAACGAAATTCTCGCCCAGTTCGAGAGCCACTGGATCGGCCGCGAGGTCGAAGGCAATCAGTATCTTCCGGCCGAGGCGGCGTTCTTCCGCGAGATCGTGAACGGCGTCGTGCGCGAGCAGCGCAGCCTCGACCCATTGATCGACGCCGCGCTGGCGCAGACTTGGCCGCTCAAGCGCATCGAGGCCATCCTGCGTGCAGTCCTGCGCGCGGGCGCCTTCGAGCTCGGGCATCGCAACGACGTGCCGGCGCGCGTCGTGGTCGCCGAATATGTCGATGTCGCCCATGCATTCGTGGACCGCGAGGAAACCGGCATGGTCAATGCCGTTCTCGATCAGCTCGCCCGCACATCGCGCGCGGGCGAATTCGAAACGGCGAGGTGAACATGGTCGAGCGCGAGTCGGCACAATCGGGCGAGGACCGTCTGATCGCACGGTACTTCCGTCCGCTCGCCACCGATCCGGGCGCGCTCGGCCTCCTCGACGACGCTGCCACCATCACACCGCCGCCCGGGTCCGACGTCGTGCTCAAGACCGACGCCATCGTGGGCGGCGTGCATTTCTTTCCCGACGATCCTCCCGACCTGGTGGCCAAGAAGGCGTTGCGCGTGAACCTTTCCGATCTTGCCGCCAAAGGGGCAAGACCGGCCGGCTTCCTGCTCTCGCTCGCCTTGCCCGCGACAGTGGGAGAGGATTGGCTCGAAGCGTTCGCCCGCGGTCTCGGCGAGGATGCCAGGACCTATCATTGTCCGCTCATGGGTGGCGATACCGACCGCACGCCTGGACCGCTCACCATAGCGGTCGCGGCCTTCGGGATCGTGCCCTGCGGCACCATGGTCCGCCGCCGCGGCGCGCGGCCGGGCGATCTGGTCGTCGTCACCGGCACGATCGGGGATAGCGCGCTCGGCCTCTTTGTACGGCGCGATCCCGATACCGCGATGCGCTGGCAGCTCGATCCTGCGCAACGCGATCATTTGCTCGAGCGCTACTTGCTGCCGCAGCCGCGCAATGCAATTGCGGAGGCGCTGCGGCAGCACGCGACCGCGGCCATGGATGTCTCCGACGGTCTCGCCGGCGATCTCGCCAAGCTCTGCGATGTGTCGGGCGTGGGGGCCGATATCGAGGTTGCGCGCGTGCCGCTGTCGGCTGCCGCCCGCAAGGCGATCGCAAGCGACACTTCGCTCCTTGAAACCGCGCTCACGGGCGGCGACGACTACGAGGTGGTGGCCACCGTGCCGCAGGGAGCCAGGGATGCCCTGATGGCGGCGGCTGCGGCGGCCGGCGTTGCGCTCACGGAAATCGGCAGCATCGGGGCCGACCGGCCCGGCGCGCGCTTTCTCGATCATGCCGGCAAGCCGCTGCTGTTCAAGAAGGCCTCGTTCAGTCATTTTTGACGGCAATCTGCGCGCAGGGGACGTTTCATGGACGACAGAACAGCAGTGGCCGCCAGCACCCGTGCAGGCACGGATCCGGTCCGGCGGAGCGGCACGGTGCTGCACCGGCGATTTCCGACCATCGGCCATCTGCGCCGCTATGCACGCCGCCACGTTCCCCATTTCGTCTTTGAATACATGGATGGCGGAGCGGGATCCGATATCGGCATCGCCCACAATTGGGCGGCGCTCGATGCCGTGGAGCTGGTGCCGCGCTATGGCGTCATGCCCGCGTTGCCGCCGGTCGATGTGGAGCTGTTCGGCCGCCGCTACGCGGCCCCGATCGGGATCGCGCCCATGGGCGGACCGGCGCTGGTGTGGCCGGGCGCGGATGCCGCCATGGCGCGGGCCGCCCAACGGGCGCGTGTGCCCTACACTCTCGGAACGGTCGGCGGGATGACCATCGAAGAGGCCGGGAAGCTGGCACCCGACGTGTTCTGGTTCCAGCTCTACCGCATGGCCAGGAACGAGCATGCGCTCGGCCTCGACCTGGTCCGCCGGGCGGAGGCGGCAGGCGCCCATGTGCTGGTGCTCACCATGGACGTTCCGGTTCGCACCACCCGGCCGCGCGAGGTGGCGGTCGGTCTGGGCCGCGGGCCGTTCCGTCCCGACCTGCCGATGCTGCTGGACATGATCGGCTCGCCCGCTTGGCTGATGGCGCTCATGCGGCATGGCCGCCCCAAATTCTCAAACATCAAATCCTATGCCGGCGAGAATGCCAGCACCAACGAGGTCATCAGCTTTGCCAGGCAGCAGATGGGCGGCGCCTTCACCTGGGACGAGGTCGCCCGGTACCGCGACCGCTGGCGGGGTCCGCTGGTGCTCAAAGGCATTCTGCATCCGCTCGATGCGGCCAAGGCGGTTGCCCTGGGCATCGAGGGCATCTGGGTCTCCAACCATGGTGGGCGCCAGATCGAGGCCTTGCCGGCTCCGATCGATGTGCTGCCCGCCATCGCGGCGGAAGTGGGAACCCGCGCCACCCTCATCATGGACAGCGGCATCCGCAGCGGCACCGACGTGATCCGCGCGGTCGCGCTGGGCGCGCAGGCGACGTTCGCCGGCAAAGCCTTTCTCTGGGGCCTGGGTGCGCTGGGGGAGGCTGGACCCGGCCACGTGATCGACCTGGTGATCGAGGAGGCGAGGGCGGCGCTCGGCCAGATCGGCGCGCATACGCTGGCGCAAGCGCGTTCGGTTGCCAGCCGTCATCCGGGCGCGTTCGTGTTTCCGAAGAACTCGTAGCCCGGATGGAGCACTCGGCGTTCACGTCTTCGACGGGCTATGCGTAATCCGGGACCGTCGTCCCGCATTGCGCCGAAGCCGGTCGAAGACGACCGCCTTCGGCTTCATGCGGGCTACGATCGCCGGATCAAGTCACCAGGACGTTGCTGAACTGCCATGGATCGTCCTTGTCGACGGTCTCGGGGAACAGCACGCCGCGACCCTCGACCGGGGTCCAATCCGTGTACTGACCGATCACCGGCCCCAGATACGGCCGCTGGATCGTAAAGCAGCGGCGGAAATCCATCTCGTCGGCTTCGACGATGCCGCAGTCGGGATTCTCCAGCATCCACACGACGCCGGCGAGCACCGCTGAGGTCACCTGCAGCCCGGTTGCGTTCTGGTAGGGCGCCAGCCGCCGCGTCTCCTCGATCGAGAGCTGCGAGCCATACCAATAGGCGTTCTTGGCGTGCCCATAGAGCAGCACGCCGAGCTCGTCGATGCCTTCCACGATGTCGTTCTCGGTCAGGATGTGCGAGGCCTTCTGCGGCGTCCACGCGGCGCCGGCCATCTCGTGCAGCGAGAGCACCGCGTCGTTGCAGGGGTGATAGGCGTAATGGCAGGTCGGCCGGTACGCGACCTTGCCGTCCTGGCGCAGCGTGAAGTAGTCCGCAATCGAGATCGAACTCGTTGTGGGTGATCATCCAGCCGTGCTGGGCCTGGGCGGTGGGCGTCCAGGAGCGCACACGCGTACCGGCGCCCGGCTGCATCAGATAGATCGCCGCATCGCAGCCGAAATCGTGACGGTAGCTGCGCGGCGGCATCGTCTTCTCATGTGTCCCCCAACCCAGCTCGGAAGGCTGCATGCCCTCGGATATGAAACCTTCGACCGACCAGGTGTTGACGAACGCCCGGTTCGGCTTGGGATAGCGCGAGCTTTGCGTGTCGCGTTCGGCGATGTGGATGCCCTTGACGCCGGCGCGCTGCATCAGCTGGGCCCAGCCGTCGCGGGTGCTGGGCTCGTCGGCCGGGATGCCGAGGTCGCGCACCACATCGAGCAGCGCGTGCTTGACCATCCAGGAGACCATGCCCGGATTGGCACCGCAGCAGCTCACCGCCGTGACGCCGCCGGGCCGCCGCCGGCGCAGCTCGAGCACGCCTTCGCGCAGCGCATAGTTCGAGCGTGCCGACGGCGACAGGGTGCGGTCGGTGTACAGGCCGGGCCAGGGCTCGACCACCGTGTCGATGTAGAACGCGTTGATGTCCTTGGCGAAATCCATGAGCTCGACCGAGGACGTATCGACCGACAGGTTCACGATCAGACCGCGCCCGGGCCCGGCCGTGAGCAGGGGCGTGAGGATGTCGCGATAGTTCGCCTTGGTCAGCGCCACATGAATGAAGCGGAGCTTGCGCTCGTCCAAAAGTGCGCGGTCGTCGTCGTCCGGCGCGATCACCGCGAACTTGGCGGCATCGAAGGCGACGTGCCGCTCCAGGAGCGGCAGCGTGCCCCTGCCGATCGAGCCGAACCCGATCATCACGATGGGGCCGTCGAAGCGGGCGTGCACCGGCCAGACTTCGGTCGGATGGGTAATCGTGCTCATGCCAGTCATCCTCGGGTAAGACCTCAAAAAGCTCAAGCCGCGCGCGGCGCCAGCGTCCGATCATTGCCGGAGCGGCCGGCAATGCCCGCCGCGGAGGCGGTTTTCGTTCGGATCCGGCCGGTTGCTCGCACGAGCCCGTGCGCGCCTTCGAGTGCGCCGGGGACGAGCTCGCAAGCCAGCAGCCGGTCGCGCGCATAGGGCCCAGGCAGCGAAAGCGCACCGGTCTTCTCGGCCGCGAATCCGAAGCGGCCGTAATAGGGTGCATCGCCCACCAGCAAGACAGCCCGATGACCATGCCGTTGGGCTTGCGTGAGCGCGTGCCGCATCAGGTCGCCGCCGATGCCGCATTGGCGGAAATCGGACGCGACCGCGAGCGGACCTAGCAGCAGCGCCGGGCGTCCCCGGCCGGCCGCGATGTTCCACAGCCGCACGGTGGCGATCAGGCGATCGTCCGCGCAGGCGACGAACGACAAGCCTTCGGCCGGCCGCCGGTCCTCGCGCAGCCGCTCGGCGGTCTTGGTGAAACGGAGATCGCCGAACGCGGCGTCGAGCAACGCCTCGCGCTGCGCGAAGTCGAAGGGAGTCTCGTGACGAATGGTGATCATGGGCGTGCCCTCTCCGCATCCAAGGATGCGTTGACGGTGGCTTCGATGGGCTGGGAGCCGGTTTGGCCGGCTCCCAGGGGCGAATCCGAGGAAGCTCAGATGTGGTAGGTCTGCAGCGGCGCGAAGCCGTTGAAGGCGACCGCCGCATAGGTTGCCGTGTAGGCACCGGTGCCTTCGATCAGCACCTTGTCGCCGATCTCGAGGCTGACCGGCAGATCGTACTGCTTGCGCTCGTAAAGGACGTCGGCCGAGTCGCAAGTGGGGCCGGCGAGAACGCAAGGCCCGACCGGATCGCCGTCGTGGGGCGTGCGGATCGGGTAGCGGATGGCCTCGTCCATGGTCTCGGCGAGCCCGCCGAACTTGCCGATGTCGAGATAGACCCAACGCACATTGTCGTTCTCGCTCTTCTTCGAGACCAGCACCACCTCGGCCTCGATCACGCCGGCATTGCCGACCATGCCGCGGCCCGGCTCGATGATGGTCTCCGGGATGCGGTTGCCGAAATGCTTGCGCAAGGCGCGGAAGATCGACCGGCCATAGGCCACGACCGAGGGCACTTCCTTGAGGTACTTGGTCGGGAAGCCGCCGCCGAGATTGACCATCGACAGATTGATTCCGCGTTCCGCGCAGGCGCGAAACACGATTGCGGTCGACTTGAGGGCCTCGTCCCAGGCCTGCGTGCGGCGTTGCTGCGAGCCGACATGGAACGATACCCCATAGGCTTCGAGCCCCTGCCGATGCGCGTGCTCGAGCACGTCGATGGCCATCTCCGGGTCGCAGCCGAACTTGCGCGACAGCGGCCACTCCGCGCCCGTGCAGCTGAACAGGATCCGGCAGAACACCTTGGCGCCCGGTGCCGCCCGGGCGATCTTCTCGACCTCGGGCTTGCAGTCGACCGCAAACAGCCGCACGCCGAGTTGGTAGGCGCGCGCGATGTCGCGCTCCTTCTTGATCGTGTTGCCGAAGGAGATGCGCTCGGGCGTGGCGCCGGCGGCGAGCACCATCTCGATCTCGGCCACCGAGGCGGTGTCGAAGCAGGAGCCGAGCGCGACCAGGAGCGCCAGCAGTTCGGGCGCCGGGTTGGCCTTCACGGCATAGAACACGCGGCTGTCCGGCAGCGCCTGGGCAAAGTTGCGGTAGTTGTCGCGCACGACATAGAGGTCGACGACGAGGCAGGGGCGGTCGTCGCGGCGGTTGCGCAGGAAGTCGCGGATGCGCTCGGTCATTGGAATGCTCCTCACCAATGCTCAACGGGGCCTCGAGCGCGTGCCCTTGTGGCCCCAGATTGAAGATCGAGCGGCGAATGCCGCCCGGCGTCAGCAGGTGAGGAGCCCTACGCTGCCGTGCGATGGAGACACGATCAGCGAGCCGGCCTTCTCACCCAAATGATGCCTTGGATTGGAGCGGGAGATCCCGGTCCGCACGCCTGGCAAGAGTGAACAAGCCTCTTCGGTGTCGGCCTTTGGAGGGTCGACGAGACCAAAAAAGCCCGCTCCGTCGTTGCTTTAGGCCGCGTCCCCCGTGGAGAGCGGGGTGCGCCGGTTTCGCCTCCGGCTGCCAGTCAAGTGTTCGGAGCTACGATCGTTGCGATCCAAAACCAGATCCTGGCGATCTTGCTCCGGGCGGCTGTCCGGCCTCTTGTCCGGATGCCCACCGACCGACACACGGCTACAGGCACGTGCGAAATTGGGCGAGGGCGCAATTAGTCTCTACTGCGACCCATTGCAAGAGGTATCTAACACAAAGATGAAAAAACTTTTGGCGCTGCGCTCGCGCACGCTCTCAGCCGCGCCGCTTCGAGAGGCGATCAAGCAACAGAGTTGAGCCCGTAGGCTTCGGCTTGCGATCGGGCGCGTGCAAGTTCGTGCGGCGACCGGGAAGCTCCACGGTCGTCGCCGCCGGCCCGTGTCCCAATCCTTTGGCGATGAGTTGGATCCTCTCGGGCGAGCGCGCGTCGCCGCGCCGGCCAGCTCGTTCCGACGCGGCCCGCCGAGGCAGGCTTGCCGTCCCGGGGCCCGCGGGGGATTAGTTGTGCCGGGCCGGCGGCCCACCATTGCGTGGCCGCAACGTTTTTGGCTATATCCGCGCCACTTTCCGCCGGCCGGAGCGACGACCGGCGCGGCAGCGAGCGGGGCGAAATCCATGGCCCGGCGCGCTCATCAAACCGGGGTTTAGGTCAATGACAGCTTTGTGGATCATCATCGCCTGCGGCCTTCTGGCGATCGGTTACGGCATCTGGGCAACGGCCTCCGTCATGGCGGCGGATCCCGGCAACGCGAGGATGCAGGAGATCGCGGCGGCGGTGCGCGAGGGCGCGCAGGCCTATTTGAAGCGCCAATACACCACCATCGGCGGCGTGGGAGTGGTCATCTGCATCATCGTGGGCTGGTTTCTGGGCCCGTTGGTGGCGGTCGGTTTCGCCATCGGAGCGCTCCTGTCGGCCATTGCGGGCTTCATCGGCATGAACGTGTCGGTGCGCGCGAATGTGCGCACCGCCCAGGCGGCGATCGGCTCGCTCGCCGCCGGACTCGAGCTCGCCTTCAAGTCCGGCGCCATAACCGGCATGCTGGTGGCGGGGCTGGCGCTGCTCGGTGTCTCCATCTATTTCGCCGTGCTGACCAACCTGATGGGCTTTCCCCCCAACGACCGCATCGTGATCGACGCCTTGGTGGCGCTCGGCTTCGGCGCCTCGCTGATCTCGATCTTCGCGCGACTTGGCGGCGGCATCTTCACCAAGGGCGCCGATGTGGGCGGCGACCTTGTCGGCAAGGTCGAGGCCGGCATCCCGGAGGACGATCCGCGCAACCCGGCCACCATCGCCGACAATGTCGGGGACAATGTCGGCGACTGCGCCGGCATGGCGGCCGACCTGTTCGAGACCTATGTCGTGACCACGGTCGCCACCATGATCCTGGCGGCGATCTTCTTCGCCGACGCCGGCCCCGACACCCTCCTGCGGATGATGACCTATCCGCTGGGCATCGGCGGGGTCTGCATCATCACCTCGATCATCGGCACCTTCTTCGTGCGGCTCGGCCCCAGCGGCTCGATCATGGGCGCGCTCTACCGGGGCTTCATTGCGACCGCCATCCTGTCGCTCTTCGGCGTCGCCTTGGTGACCTATGCGCTCGTCGGCTTCGGCTCGCTTCCGGGCGTCCCCTATACGGGAATGAACCTCTACATCTGCGGGATCGTCGGCCTGATCGTCACCGGCCTGATCATCTGGATCACGGAATACTATACCGGCACCAACTTTCGCCCGGTGCAGTCGATCGCCAAGGCCTCCGTCACCGGCCATGGCACAAACATCATCCAGGGTCTGGCGGTTTCGCTCGAATCGACTGCCTTGCCGACCTTGGTCATCATCGCCGGCATCCTTGTGACGCAAGGCATTGCCGGCCTGTTCGGCATCGCGGTCGCGGTGACCACGATGCTGGCGCTTGCGGGCATGGTGGTGGCGCTCGATGCCTTCGGACCGGTGACCGACAACGCCGGCGGCATCGCCGAGATGGCCGGGTTGCCCAAGGAGGTGCGCAAGGCCACCGACGCTCTCGATGCGGTCGGCAACACCACCAAGGCGGTGACCAAGGGCTACGCCATCGGCTCGGCCGGTCTCGGCGCTCTGGTCCTGTTCGCGGCCTACAACCAGGATCTCAACTACTTCATCGCCCATGCCGACATGCACAAATACTTCGGCGGCGTGAAGCTCGATTTCTCGTTGAACAACCCGTATGTGGTGGTCGGTCTCCTGTTCGGCGGGCTGTTGCCGTATCTGTTCGGCGCCATGGGAATGACCGCGGTCGGACGCGCGGCTTCGGCGATCGTCGAGGAGGTCCGCCGCCAGTTCCGCGAGAAGCCCGGCATCATGCAGGGCACCGACAAGCCCGACTATGGCCGCGCCGTCGACATTCTCACCAAGGCGGCGATCAAGGAGATGATCGTTCCCTCGCTCCTGCCGGTGCTCTCGCCGATCTTCGTCTACTTCGCGGTCTATTTCGTTGCCGGCGGCGGGCCGGAGGGCAAGTCGGCGGGATTTTCCGCGGTCGGAGCGATGCTGCTCGGGGTCATCGTCAACGGAATCTTCGTCGCGATCTCCATGACGTCGGGCGGCGGCGCCTGGGACAATGCCAAGAAGTATATCGAGGACGGCCACTATGGCGGCAAGGGCTCGGACGCCCACAAAGCCGCGGTCACCGGCGATACAGTCGGCGATCCCTACAAGGATACGGCCGGGCCGGCGGTCAACCCGATGATCAAGATCACCAACATCGTGGCGCTGCTGCTGCTGGCCGTCTTTGCGCGCTACTGACGGGCGGCTATCCGGCCCAAGAACGACAGAGCGGTTTCACCTCCCATTGAGGTGAAACCGCTCTGACAAGGGGACGCGACGCTGAAGACGCCGGGTGGCATCGGCACCATCACATCAAGGATAAGGATCGGCGAGCAGGAACGTCCAAAGCCGGAGATCATCGATCTGGCGCGCGGCCCGACCGCCGTGGCCCAAGGGTGGCGCAAGGCGCAGGATCAAATTCCAGGCCTGAAGTCGAACATGCTCCAGAAGCTCTTCAGGTAGCTCAGCTCGATGCCGCCGGTCGGAGTTGTGCGGCTCACATAGTCGAAAATCTTGCCGTCCTTGAGCCCGTAATTGGCCAGCCGCTGGACCCGCCGATTCTTGTCGAAGTAGACCGCGACCACGCGTTGGTCGACCACCTCTTGCGGCATGAAGGCGACCGGGCGCTCGGCGCGCTGGGAAATGTAATAGAACGTCTCGCCGCTCACGGTGGCCACGGTGGAGGGCGTGCCCAGCACGATCAGGACCTGCTCTTGGCTGGCGCCGATCGGGATCTGCTCAAGGGCCCCCTCCGGAATGATATAGCCCTTCTGATAGGTCTCGCTGAGGCAACCGCCGAGCGGCAGTCCGAGCACCAGTGCAGCCGCCAACAGCCTGGTGGCTGGCCACAGGCCAGGACGAGTCGTTAGATGGCTGGGCATGTCTTCAGGGCGTCCTATAGGTCGTTGTAATCGCGGGAACTTTGACGCAATGTCGGGTTAAAGCTTAGGTAGCGGCCGTCCCCGGTGACTGCGCAAGATTCCCCCGGCCTCGAGCTATCGCAATGATGTTTAACTTCTTTCGCCGCGCTCGATCGAACCACAGCATCGCGTCTCTCTATGGCACGATCGTGGCACAGGCGCGAGCGGCACCTTTCTACCGGTTTTACGGGGTACCCGATACGGTTAACGGCCGTTTCGAGATGGTCGTGCTGCACACCGTTCTGGTGCTGCGCCGACTCGAATCCGACCCGGTCCTGCGCCGGCTCGGCCAGGCGTTGTTCGACCGATTCTGTGCCGACATGGATGGGAGCCTGCGCGAAATGGGCGTGGGCGACCTCGCCGTAGCGCCCAAGATGCGCAAGATCGGCGAGGCCTTTTACGGTCGCCAGGCGGCCTATGGCGCGGCGCTCGGCGGATCCGATCCCGAGCCGCTCATTGCCGCACTCAAGCGCAACGTGTTCAGCGCCGAGCCTGGGACCGACCTTGGCGCCGCCCGTCTGGCAACCTATGTGCGCGCAGTGGACGGGGAACTCGCCGGCCAGGACGGCCAAGCCTTGAGCCGCGCGGAGATCATCTTTCCCGAGCCTGAACGAGTGATGGCCGTTGAGACCTAATCCCTGGGACGCCGCAGAATGACGAGAGCCATGAATAAGTCTGGGCGCGAGGGTTCCTGGCGCGTCCCGGTGGCCGTTCAGGAGGTGCCGCCGACCGGGCGCCGCTTCGAGCTCGCAGCCGACGAGGCCACGCGCGCCGCCATCGCCAAGTCCGCCGGCCTACGCACCTTGCCGCGCCTGGAAGCCACATTCGACGTGACCAGGCACGGCTCGGGAGGATTGCGGGTGGAGGGCAGCGTGTCGGCGACCGTCGGTCAGCTCTGCGTGGTGACGCTTGATCCAATCGAGAGCGAGGTCGAGGAAATGGTCGACCTCGTATTCGCTCCTGCCGCACCGGCCGTCGGCGATGCGTCCGTCCGGGAGGCCTTGAACGTTGAGGCCGATGACACACCCGAGCCGCTCCTGGGCGACACGGTCGATCTTGGTGCCATCGCGACCGAATTCCTGATTCTCGGGATCGACCTCTATCCGCGCAAGCCGGATGCGGTTTTCCAGGCGCCCCCGATCGAAGACGAGACCGAGCACCCCTTTGCGGCCTTGGCCACGCTGCGCAGAGGGCAGGGCGGCCGCGACGAGTGAAGCGTTCCTCCCTGTTGCATCCCGGTCCCGGAACGCTATGGTCCGGCATGGTCACCGCTCCCGCAGGACCGCGTTTCCGGCGCCTGCCGCCGTCCCGGTCTCTAGGGTCCCGCCATGCCCCATAAAGTCCGCATCGCCCTTGACGCCATGGGGGGCGACCACGGCGCATCGGTGGTCGTGCCCGGAGCCGAAGTGGCGCTCGGCCGGCACCCCGATATTGAATTCGTTCTTTTCGGCGACCGCGCCGTTGTCGAGCCGCTGATCGAGTCCCGGCCGCGGCTCAAGGCGGCCTCGCGCTTCGTTCACACCGAGATCGCCGTCAAGATGGATGCCAAGCCGAGCCAAGCCCTGCGTCAAGGGCGATGGAAGTCCTCCATGTGGCTTGCCATCGATGCGGTCAAGAAGGGCGAAGCCGATGTGGCCGTCTCGGCCGGCAATACCGGCGCGCTGATGGCCATGGCCAAGATCAGCCTCAAGACCATGGCCGGGGTCGAACGCCCGGCGATCGCTTGCCTGTGGCCGACCCTCAAGGGCGAATCGGTCGTGCTCGACGTAGGGGCCTCGATCGGGGCGGACGCCCGGCATCTGGTGGTGATGGCGGTCATGGGCGGCGGGATGGCGCGCGCGCTGTTCGATCTCGAGCGGGCCAAGGTCGGGCTCCTCAATATCGGGGTTGAGGAAGTGAAGGGCCTTGACGCCGTCCGCGAGGCCGGCGGCATCTTGCGCGACGCCATATTGCCTGAGATCGAATATGCCGGCTTCGTCGAGGGCGACGATATCGGCAAAGGCATCGTCGACGTCGTGGTCACCGAGGGCTTTGCCGGCAATATCGCCCTCAAGACCGCCGAGGGGACCGCCCGCCAGCTCGGCCAGTACCTCAAGAGCGCGATGACCAAGACGCTGCTCTCCAGGCTCGGCTATGTCCTGGCGCGCGACGCCTTCCACACCCTGCGCGAGAAGATGGACCCCCGCAAATCCAACGGCGGCGTCTTTCTCGGGCTCAACGGCATCGTCATCAAGAGCCACGGCGGCACCGATGCGGAAGGCTTCGCCTACGCGGTGGATATCGGCCACGACATGGTGCGCTACGACCTGCTCGCCAAGATCGGCCAAACGCTGAGCTCCACGAACCTGTCCAGGAGTTTGGCCTCGTGAGCGTCATGCGTTCGGTCGTGCTGGGCTGCGGGAGCTATCTGCCGAGCCGGGTGGTCACCAATTCGGACCTCTCGCGCATGGTGGACACATCCGACGAATGGATCGCGCAGCGCACCGGCATTCGCGAGCGGCGGATCGCCGCCGAGGGCGAGACGACCTCCGACATGGGCATCAAGGCCGCGCGTGCCGCTCTGGCCGCCGCCGGCGTGGATGCGCAGTCGATCGATCTGGTCGTGCTGGCGACCTCGACGCCCGACAATACCTTTCCGGCGAGCGCGGTGACGATCCAGGCCGAGCTCGGCATCACCCAGGGCGCCGCCTTCGACCTGCAGGCGGTGTGCTCGGGTTTCGTATTCTCGCTGGCGACGGTCGACGGGCTCTTGCGCACCGGCGCGTTCAAGCGCGCGCTGGTGATCGGATCGGAAACCTTCTCGCGCCTCCTGGATTGGACCGATCGCACGACCTGCGTGCTGTTCGGCGACGGCGCCGGCGCCGTCGTGGTGGAGAGCCAGGCGCAGCCCGGCACGCGCGAGGATCGCGGTATCCTCTGCTCGCACCTGCGCTCCGACGGGAGGTATCGCTCGAAGCTCTACGTGGACGGCGGCCCATCCTCGACCGGCACCGTCGGACATCTGCGCATGGAGGGCCGCGCCGTCTTCAAGCATGCGGTGGCGATGATCTCCGATGTGATCGAGGACGCCTTTCAGGCGACCGGTTATGGCGCCAAGGACATCGATTGGTTCGTGCCCCACCAGGCCAACAAACGCATCATCGACGACTCCGCGCGCAAGCTCGGAATCCCGCCCGAGAAGGTCATTCTCACTGTGGAAAAGCACGGCAACACATCGGCAGCGTCGATCCCGCTGGCGCTCGCGGTCGGCATCGCGGATGGACGTATCAAGCGCGGCAATCTGGTACTGCTGGAGGCGATGGGCGGCGGATTCACCTGGGGCGCCACCCTGGTGCGGTGGTAAAGGGGCCCGCAAAATCTTCCGCGCGAGACCGTTGACCATGCCGGGCCAACCTAATATCGTTTTATAATTCAGTAGGATATGGCGATCGCCAAAGGCGGGGCTGGCGATGACGGCGAAAACGGTCACAAGGGCGGATTTGTGCGAGGCGGTCTACCAAAAGGTAGGCCTTTCGCGCACGGAATCGGCTACGCTTGTTGAGCTCGTGCTCAAGGAGATCACCGATTGCCTGGAGCGCGGCGAGACCGTGAAGCTGTCGTCATTCGGCTCCTTCGTGGTGCGCAAGAAGGGGCAGCGGGTCGGACGCAATCCCAAGACCGGCAAGGAGGTTCCGATCTCGCCGCGCCGGGTCATGGTGTTCAAGCCTTCCGCCATCCTCAAGCAGCGCATCAACGCGGATTCCCAAGGCGAATCAGAATAGCTCGAGCGAAGATCGCTCGACCTTAACCAGTCGGAGCAAGGCGGTTTTGGAAAAGGCGCCCGACGCGTTTCGTACCATCAGCGAGGTAGCGCAGGATCTCGATGTCCCGCAGCACGTGCTGCGTTTTTGGGAAAGCCGGTTTCGCGACATCAAGCCGATGAAGCGCGGCGGCGGCCGGCGCTACTATCGTCCGGAAGACATCAATCTCCTGCGCGGCATCCGCCATCTCCTCTATGGCGAGGGTTACACCATCCGCGGCGTCCAGCGCATCCTGCGGGAGCAGGGGGCGAAGTTCGTGCAGTCGGTCTGGCAGCCGGGTGCGCCGCAGCTCGAGCACCGGCGGGCCGAGGAGGATGCCGACGTCGTGGCCGAGGAGGCCGATAGCGGGAGCGCGCCGGCGCAAGAGGTAGTGGAACGCGGCCGCGGGTTGCTGGCACTGCTGCCGGCCCTCCTGGGCGACGAGGCCGAGGAGGAACTGCCGCCGGAAGGCCGCACCGAGCCCATGCTGGGCGCGCCCAAGCCGTCAAAATCCGTGACGCGATCGCTGTCGCGCAGCCTCGGACCGCCGTCATTGGACCGGCTGGCGCGCGAGGAATTGCGCAAGCTGCAGGCCGCGCTGCACGACCTGGGCGAGTGCCGCAAGCTGCTGGCCGCCGCGCTCGACCAGCCGGTTTGAACGACCGCCGGGGAGAACGAGCGGAAACGCCGTCCGCCCTGAGGCGGTCGGCCGCGCCTTACGCCGCGAGGCGCAGCAATTTGGCGGCGGTGCCGCCCAGGATCGCGATCCGGTCGGCATCGCTCAAGGTCGGCGTGTTGAGGATGAGATCGACCGGGTCCTTCACCCACGGAACGGCATAGTCGGTCCCGATGACGACTTGGCTTGCCCCGCACTCGGCCACCAGGTGGCGCAGCCCTTCCGGCGTGAACACGATGGAATCGAAATAGAGCTGCTTCAAATACTCGCTCGGCTGCTTCTTGAGAGCGGGTCCCTTGCATTGAGCGGGAAATACCGAGCAGCCGTGATCCATGCGCGCCGCATAGGACGGCAGGTAGCCGCCGCCGTGGGCGGCGCAGATCTTCAGGTTCGGAAAGCGGTCGAGCGTGCCCTCGAAGATCAAGTGCGAGAGCGCGATGGTGGTCTCGAGCGGATTGCCGATCACGTTGCCCAGCGCACCGCTGCCCTGGATCCGTTTGCTGACGCCGGTCGATTCCGGGGCCGTCTGCGGATGGATGAAGACCAGCGCCTGCAGCGCCTCGGCCTTGGCCCAGAACGGATCGAACTTGCGCGACGACAATTCCTCGCCCTCGACGCTGCCGCCGATGGCCGCCCCGCACAGGCCGAGCTCCTTCACGCCGCGCTCCAATTGCTCGGCCGCGAGCTCGGGAAACTGCAGCGCGACGGTCGCGAAAGCGGTGACCCGGTCCGGATAGACCGCGCACATCTTCGCAAGCTTCTCGTTTTGCATATCCACGATCCGGCGCGCCAGATCGCGGTCGGCGCCGTACCAATAGGCGTTGATGCTCATCGCCTGGATATCGATGCCGTCGCCGTCCATGTCCGCGATGCGCGCGTCCCCCACCGGAAAGCCCAGCGAGCCGGTAAGCTGCTGGCGCAGCGCCCGCTCCATGGCGGTCCCTTTGACCAGGTCGAGCACGTCCGCAACGGTGCAATGGCAGTGCACGTCGATGGTCTTGATCCGCCGCCCGCCCACCGACACCTCGCGGCGCTTGCTGGCGCCTTGAGGTCCGGCGGCTTGCGCGCTTGCGTGCCGCAGCCCGCAGGCGGTGCAGAATATCCCGGCCGATGCGCCGAAGGTGCGGCGCAGAAATTCGCGGCGATCGGGCATATGGTTCTCCCTGATGCTGGGCTCTCGTGGCCCTTGTTTGGGTGAGAGTGCTCCGGCGGCGGCTGGCGCCACAGGATCGTTACGCGTGCGAGCGGATGCTGCCTTGGCCGATCAACATTTGTCCCGGCCTTGAGCCGGGACCGTTACGAGCTCAGAAATTCGGACGGTCCCGGCTCAAGGCCGGGACAAGGATGCGAATCGCCGCGCTTTGCTATTGCGGCTGCGCCTGCGCCTTGAGGGCCTGCAGATCGGCCTCGCTGCGGAACGTCATCACGGCGACCTTCCGGGTCCGCGAATAGGGCAGGACCACCTCCATCTTCCCGTCGCGCTCCAAGAGCGAGATGTAGCGGGTCTCCGAGCCGCGGTTCGGCAGGTCGAACAGCGTCCATTTGCCGGTGCCCTGATCATATTTCCCGATCAGGTCGGTGCTCCACATATTGGTCCAGACATTGTGGTCCTTGTCGATCGCGACCTCGTAGGGCTGCTGCGATTCAGGGCGCGGCAGCGGCACGAGCTTGACCTCGTGGGTCTTGATGTTGACGCGCGCGAGATTGCCGCCGAAGGAGTCGCCGATCCAGACGTAATCGCCGTTCTTGTCCGCTCCCATCCGGCGCGGCCCCTGCGCCCAGGGAAATGGCGAATTGAAGTCCGGCGGCTGGAACTTGTCGTACATCTTGCGCTCGTCCGCCGTGAGCTGCTCCATCTCGCCGGTTTCCGCCGGCAGCTTGATCTCGTGGCTCTTGCCGGTGTTGAGGTCGCTGTAATCGACCAGATCCTGGCTCATCAACAGCCACCAACCGTTGCCGACGCGATCGGCCGCGAGGCCGTAGACGGTCGCGGTGCCATGCTCGTTCTTGTAGGTGACCGACTTGTACTCGGTGAACTTCTCCGCCGCCGCATCGAACATGAGGGCGCCGTCGGGCGAGGTCACCCAGACATTGCCGTTGAGGTCCACGTCGAGCGTGCCGGCCGTTCCCGACATGCCGGTCGGCGGCTGATAGACGGTGATCTTCTCGGTCTTGGGATCGAGCCGGGCAAGCCCGCCGATGCCGCGCGCCACGTTGGAGCGGGTGTTGAACCAGAGGATGCCGCGTTCGTCCCGCGTGATGCCGTGGGTGCCGATCGCATAGCCCCTGACATCATCTAGCTTGAAGTCCTTCACCTCGCCGGTCTTGGCGTCGATCCGGCCGACCGTGGTGGTGCGGCTCGGGAAGCTGTAGGTGAACCAGAGATTGCCGTCGAAATCGGCCTGCGCGTCGTGAACCCCATAGCGGCCATTGGTGCCCGAGGGGGTCCCGAGCGACCAGTCGCTGCCGTCGTTGGTGGGCTCGCTGGCGGGATTGACCGCCGTGCTGGTGTTCGGCTCCATCGGCACATCATATTCCTTGAACACGACGCGCGCGGCCTCTCCGGACGGACGCGGACGCAGATCGAACTTCATCGAGGTCTCGCCCGGCCCGCGGGCGCGTGCCAGATAGGCCGCCAGCTCGGCCTTGTGGGTTTCGATGTTCGGGTTCGGCTGATGCTCCGGCCCCTGATAGGTGCCGAGAACGTTGACATGCTTCATCAGGTCGAGCACCGCGCTCCAGCCGGCCTGGTCGAAGCGGTGCTGCAACGGATAGCTCGCGGTGTGGCAGCCGGTGCAGTTCTTGCGCACCAGCGTCTTCATGCGCGCATCATCGGGCGTATCGCCCGGCAGCGCCGCCAGCAGCTCGTCGCCCGGCAATTGGCGCACCCAATCCTGCATCGGGCTGAGCACGAAATTCTGGTGGCCGGCGGCGGCAAGCTCGACGCTGCCTTTGGCGGTCGCATAGGTGAGCGCCTGCGCCCAGACCCGGTAGCTGCCGCTCGGCAGCGGCGGAAAGTAATAGTTGCCGGCTGCGTCGGTATAAACCGAGGTGGTGATGCTCGAGCCCGCCGCCTTGGCTGAGACCGTGACGCCGCCCATCTTCTCGCCGGCCGCGGAGGTGACGGTTCCGCTGAGCAGCGCATCGGCGGCCTGCGCCGCGGTGACGGCCGACATTTCCCAGGCGATCGCGCCCGAGGCGATCATGAGGGCGATCAGGCTGGCACCCGAGATCGGATTTGCACCCTTGCGGCTTCGTGCGTTTCCCATGGCGTTCTCCACTTTCTAATTGTCGTCGCGCGGTGCGCCCTGCGGCCGTGCCGGAGCGGGCGCGGCAACGGGCACCGGCATGATCGCGAGATAATCCGCGATGGCGGCGATCTGGCTCGCGTCATAGGTATATTTGAAGCCCGGCATGCGCGGCGTGCCGTTGCTGATGACGTCGCGGACCACGTCCTGGCGCCCGCCCGCGGCCTCCTTGGAGAGCGCCGGGCCATAGAGCCCGCTCACAAGCGTGGGCCGCGTATGGCAGACGCCGCACGACTGCTCGAACAGCCGCTGGCCCAATTTCTGGTCGTCGGTGAGGGCGGTCTGCGCCGAAGCGATTTGCGGCAGCGCGGCGAGCAAGAACAGGGCGAGGCAGAGGCGGGACTTCATCGGCTTCCTCCGATGCCACCGATTTTTGTTGCGTGGCTGCGAGCATCATACGAGGGCCCGGGGGCGAGCGGAAGCGGGGTGCCGGGGGGCGCGTGGCCGCAGGGGGCAGTCCAGTCCCACAGCTTGATCCTTGTTATTTGCAGGAAAAAAACAAGCGCCCCAGGCCGGAGGCACCCTTGGCTGAGACACGAAACCAGGGTCGCGCAAAGCTTCGGCGTTGCGTAGGGCGCAATTGCTTTATTGCGCCGACGATCCGTTCCTTAAGGTTCGGCGCGACAGGCTCGGGCGGAGCGGCGCAATAAAGCGATTGCGCCCTACGATTGCTGGCGATGCCGCGGCCGAGGCACAAAGCGGGAGTTTCAATTTCCCGGATACGCTGATTCGGACGAATGCGTCAACATGATTTGCGTAGGGCGCAATCGCTTTATTGCGCCGCTCGGCCAAGCCAGGCCCCACCGCTTGGCATGGTGGCAATACGGGCCGCGGAGCGGCGCAATAAAGCGATTGCGCCCTACGACAATCGCCCGCTTCGTTTGCGCAATTTCGCTGATTTGTCAGGCATGCGCTTGCGTGAGTTGAGGTGGCTGCGTGGACATCGACGGATCGGAGATCAATGTGCCGCCATGGCCATCGCTGGCCGTGGCGAAGCTCGAAGCCATGTATTGGCCGAGCAGGGCGATATTCGCCGTGTTGGTGCCGTCGCTCACCGTCAGCGTACCGGCCTTGCCATCGCCCGAATAGCCAATCGTCGTGCTGGTTCCAAAGCCGATGTCGGCGAGGTCGAGGTTGTCGCCGGACGCGAGCTGCGAAACCGATCCCGTGAAGCTCGCTGACTGATCCAGCAGCAGCGTTCCGGCGGTGCCGGTGAAGCTTACGGCGGAGTCCGACGCGGCTGCAAATTCGAGCGTCGCGCCATTGATCGTGGCGCTGCCGCCGCCGGTGACCGTGCCATCGACCACGATGCTTCCGCCGTCCGCCTCCAGCGTGCCCAAGTTCTGCACGTTGCCATTCAGGCTCAGCGTGCCGCCCTGGACATCGATGGTGCCGCTGTTCGCCAGCGCAACGCCGATCGTGCTGGTGGCGGCGCCGGTCTTGGTCAGCGTGCCGGCATTCACGATGCCGTTGTCGACGCCGCCATTGCCGTTGATCGTGACCCCATCGGCCATCGACAGGGCGCCGCCGGACAGTATCGAAAGAGTTCCGGGATCATAGCCTTGCGGCGCATCGGCGTCGGGCACGCCAAGCTCGATGTCGGTCGCGGCGGAGATGCTGGCTTGGCCGGCAATGTCGAGCTCGCTCCCAAGCGTGACGAGGCCGCCATTGACGGGATCGCCCACG
The DNA here is from genome assembly GCA_963725185.1 of uncultured Alphaproteobacteria bacterium. Lineage (GTDB taxonomy): Bacteria > Pseudomonadota > Alphaproteobacteria > Rhizobiales > Xanthobacteraceae > VAZQ01. The sequence continues at coordinate 179,220 of CAVRXO010000003.1, read as the reverse complement.
GTCAGCGCGCCTCCCGCGGCCACCGATGCCGCGTCGGCCGACGAGATGCCGCCGTTCGTCCAGTTCACGTTCGGGATGACGTTGACGTCGAAGGAGGAAGACGTCGACGTCTCGTTGCCAGCGGCATCCAGGCTGCTTGCCGTTGCCGTCAATGTGACGGTTCCCGGCTCGAATCCGCCGGCTGGCGCCAGGATCTCCAATCCGGCCAGCGAATCCGCAGCCACCGCCCAGGTCCCGTTGCCGAGATTTCGTCGGCGCGCTCCCGCTGTCCGTCAATGTCCAGTCCGGCCGAAGGCCGCTGATGGTCACCGGCAGCAACGTGGCATCCTGGCCGACGGGCTGGTCGCTGATCGAGAGCGGGATCACGGTCGCGGTGTCGGGGACGGTCGGATCGATCACCTGCAGGTTGGGCACGATGGACGCGGACAGGATGAAGTTCGCGGCGCTCAGGCTGCTGGCGCTCACCCCGACGACGGTAAGGCTGTCGGTGGGGCTGAGAGAGATGAGCGTATCATTACCGTTGTTGACCGATTGCAACGTGAGCTGGCTGAAGCTGGAGATGCCGAAACCCTCCAGCTCGATCTTGTCGGCGGAGCCCGAATAATCGAACAGCAACTGCTGCCCGCCACCGGGAGCGTAGACAAAGGTGTCGCTGGAGGCCGTTCCGACCGTCAGCCCCACCTTCTCGGTCGTCGCGGCGCCATGATTGTCGGTGACCTTGACCTCGTAGGACTGCGTGAGCGGATGGCCGGGCGGGGGAATGAAGAACTCTTGGACCTGGTTGCTCGCTAGCGTGAAATGCCACGCGACCGACCCGGTACCGTTCGATTCCACAATCGGATCGAGCGAGAACGTGCCCAGATAGCCGGTTCCGTCCGGCGTAAAGCTCGCCGTGTGCGTATCATTGGGATCCGGGTCGGAGAATTGGATGTTGCCGTTGGCGACCGGCGCGTTGGTCACGCTGCCGGATTCCACCTGAAACACATCGACCCCGGCAATCCCCGTATTGCCGATCGTGGTCGGCAGGGCCAGCATCGACGATGACGCGCCAGATCCCGGCAGCTCGAAATAATCCTCGGGGTTGTTGTTGGCGGCCGTAAAGCCCGCCCGCGCCGCCGCGCCGCCGCTCGCATCGCCCGAGGTCCAGTTGATCGTCTCGTATCGGAACAGGATATCGAAGTTCCCGCTGCCGAGGCCGATCAACTGCACTTGGAACGCGTTGACCGGAGATGTGTGCTCGGCATACGACCCGACGTCATCCCAGGTGATGGTCAACACGTGGTTGACGGTGTCCAACGACTCCCGAACCTGGTTGGAGCCGCTGCCGTGATCGCCGGCGCTGATGAGCGGCGTCATCACGGAAGCGGGTATGACGCCGCCGCGCGTGTCCACGTCCGCCCAGAAGGGCGCGATGATCGGATTGCCGGGGCTGCTCGTAAGCGCGCTCGGCACGTAGGAGCTGTTTGGGCCGGTGAAGGTGAGGTTGCCGTTGTTGTTGATGTAGAGCGACGTGTACGACGTCCCGAAGAAGTCCAGGCCTTGCGATCCGAACACGGAGGTGAGGCTGAGCGCGTTGGTCGATCCATCGTCGGTCCGCGTCCCGCCAACGCCGGTATAATCCGGGTTGAAGCTCACGACGGTTCCGAAACCGGTGGCCCCGCCGGTCCCGAGATTGTTGACCAGCAGGTGGCCGGTCGTGAGGTCCGCGGCCGCCGTCGCGGTCAGGCCGGTGCTTGGCACCGACCCGGTCGCTGTCGTGCCGGTGATCACCGGCGGCGCGTTGATCGTCAGCGTGTAATTCTCCGTGGTCGGAGCCGTGGCACCCGTCGTCGTCGCCGAGATCGAGAGCGCATGGATACCGGCCGCGCCGGCCTTGAACGACAGCGCGTTGAACTGCGCCGCGGTCCCGGTCCAGGTGCCGGTGCCGGCCGTATAGGTGCCGCCGTTGAAGTTGGTGAGGTCGCCCGGCAGGCCGCTGATGGTCACCTTCCCGAGCGTGTCGTCGGCGAAGGCAGGCGTATCGGTCGCGCCGAACGTAACGGTGTTGAGCGGATTGACGTCCGCCGAGGTCGCGCCACCCAGAACGGGCGACGCCGGGTTGACGGTCAGCGTGTAGCTTTCGGTGGTGGTGCCGGCTTCGGCGCCCGTCGTCGTCGCCGCGACCGACAGATTGAAGATGCCTTTCTCGCCGGCCTTGAACGACAGCGCGCCGAATTGCGCGGCGGTGCCGGTCCAAGTGCCGGTGCCGGCCGTGTAGGTGCCGCCGCCGGTGAAGCCGGTCAGGTCGTGCGGCAGGCCGGTGATCGTCACGTTGCCGAGCGTGTCGTCACCGTCGGAGACCGTGTCGGTCGCCCCGAACGTGACGCTGCCGCCCTCGCTGACCGTCGCCGACATTGCTCCGCCGAGGAGGGGGCCCTCGGAGATCGGATTGACCGTGAGCGTATAGCTCTCGGTCGTGATGCCGGCTTCAGCGCCGGTCGTGGCCGCCGAGATCGAGAGCATGTAGGTGCCTTGCTCGCCGGCATTGAACGACAGCGCGCTGAACTGCGCCGCGGTGCCGGTCCAGGTGCCGGTACCGGGCGTGTAGGCCCCGCCATTGACGTTGGTCAGATCCGCCGGCAGGTCGGTGATGGTCACATTGCCGAGCGTGTCGTCGATGTCGGCGACCGTGTCGGTCGCGCCGAGCGTGACCAACGCGCCTTCGATGAAGCTCCCGGACTTGTTGCCGCCGAGGACCGGACCTTCCGATACCGGATTGACGGTCAGGGCGATGCTCTGGCTGGTCGAGGCCATCTGGCCGAGCGCGGGGCCGCCCTCATTGGTGGCCGTAACCGTCAGGTTCGTGGTGGTGTCCTCGCCGGCATGCAGCGTCAAGCCGCTGTCCACCTGGGCCAGACTCAGCGTCCATGACTGGCCGCCGGTGAACCGGTCGTTATCGCCATCCGTCAGCGTTGCGTCGGACGGAAGCCCGGCGATGGTGACCAGCACATTGTCGCTGGCGTCGAACGGCGTGACCGTGATCGGCAGGCTGGCCGAGCTGTCCTCGTTGACCGAGAGAGTGGCGGGCGCCAACAGCGCCGGCGCGACCGGATCCACGGTTACGGGCAGGAATTGCAGGGGCGCGCTCGCCACCCCGTTGCTGTTGTTGTAGGCCTGGACGGTCAGCTGGTCTGGGGTCGCCGGGATTTGCGGCCCGACCGTGAGCGATACCCCGCTGTCGAACTGCGCAAGGGTCAGGGTGGCGGGGAGGCCGCCGCCGGCGAAGGTGTCGCCGACACCGTCCTTCAGGGTCCCGCCCGGTGGAATCCCGCCGATGATCACCGATACGCTGTCGCGCGGGTCGAACGGCGTGACCGTGATCGGCAGCGCGACCGTCCCGTCCTCGTTCACCGACACGCCGGCCGGCGAGATCGAGATCGTCGGCGCCACCGGCGTGGCATCCAGGTTGACAAGCTGGCTCACCGACTTGGTCGCGCCGGCTTCGTTGGTGGCGGTGACCGTCAGCGTCGCGCTCTCCGCCGCTCCGGCGGTCAGCGTCAGGCCGGCCAGCTGCGCCGGCGTCAGCGTGACGCTGCCGCCCACGATCGTGAGGGGTCCGGCATTGTCGCTCAGGCTAACGTCGGAGGGAATTCCGCTGATCGAGATCTGGATCGGATCGTTCGGGCTGAACGGCGTCACCGTGATCGGGAAGCCGGCCGAGCTGTCCTCGCTCAACGTCACGTTGTTGACCGACAAGCTTGGCGCCATCGGAGTCACCGCGCCGGTGACCTGGCTCGTCGCCGTGGCGCTTTGGGAATTGTCGGAATCGCTGGTGCTGGCGACAACGCGGATGAAGGAGCCGACGTCGGACTCCTGCACCACATAGCTCGAGCTGTCGGTGCCGATATCGGTGAAGGTCGTGAACGATTGGCTGCTCGATTCCTGCCACTGGTAATGAAGCGTGGCGTCGCTGTCGTTGGTGGTGGCGCTGGCGGTGAGCGTCTGGCCCTCCAGCGGCGACTGTCCCGCACCCACGTTGAGCCCCACCCCCGGGTTGGTGAAGGCGCCGATATCGACCCGCGTCCAGTCGACGCCGCCCATGAAGATCGGCGCCGTATTCGCGAACGTCGTCGTCGAGGTGACGGTGCCGTTGTCGATGAGCTCGAACGTGCCGGTAACCGCCGACGTATTGGCGACATGCGACAGTTGGAACTCGATCTGATTGTTGTTCGCCAGCTGCGCGGCAGTCAGCGCCTGGCTGGCAATGATATCCGTCGTCTGCGGATTGGAGGCCAAATCCCGCTGCACCAGCTCGACGACGGTGTTGCCGCCGCTTTGCGTGACGATCAGGCGCTCGAGCTGATCGACGCCATGCGTGGATGTGCCGTCATTGAGCTCCATGCCGTAGCTGCCGGTCGGCGGTGCTGTCAGGCCGAAGGTCGAGCTGACCGTGAAGGTGGCGCCTTGCTTGAGGCCGAGCGTGCTGCTGGGATCGGTATTGGTGTCGAGCAGCGCGATGTCCTCGGTGCCGCCGGCGATCGCCTCGTTCGGCGCCACGCCGGTCGACGAGAGAACCGCCTGGCCGCCGGACTCCGTCCAGGTGCTGCCGAGCGTGAGAAACACGATGGGCGTTGCGACGCCATTGGAAAGAATTGTCGGCGAGGCGGGCGGGGCCTGGCCGAAGCTGTCGTCGTAGATCTGGGTGGGCGTGCCGCTCACGGTCTTGACGATCGAGAGATCGGCCACCGTGTAGCTGAACGGCACCGTGATCTCCGGGGTCACGTCGGCGACCGGCGCGCTTGGCGCACTGGTCGTCGAAACGACCTGGCCGGTATCGTCGGTGAAGGAGGCTTGTGCGCGGAACTCCTGGCCCTCGTTTGCCTCGGTCAATTGCAGGAACGAGCTCGGCTGCCCGTTGTCGAAATTCCCGGCAAGAGCACCGTCCACATTGCTCCAGGTCTGCCCGCCGTCGCTCGAGCTTTGCCACTGATAGCTGATGGGCGCCGTCGAATCGTCGGCATCGCCGGTGATGGTCGCGGTTGCGACGAGCGTCTGGCCCTGCTGTACCGGCAGGTTGTCGACGACCGACACCGCAAAGGAAATGCTGGCATCGTCGATGACGCTGGAGGTGGCGGCGCTGATGGCGGACGCCGTCACGCCGTTGTCGTTGGTGGCGGTGGCCTTGGCCTCGATGGTGAAGCCTTCGTCGCCTTCCTGGACCAGATAGGTGGCGCCGGTGCCGATCGGGTTAGTGAAGCCGTCGGCCGAGGAGTACCAGGCGTAGCTCACCGGGTTGTCGCTCTGCCCGGAGCTGGCCGAGGCGGTCAGCGTCTGGCCTTCCTGCGCGGTGCCGGTGATGATCGGCACCGTCACGGTCGGCAGCGCGTCGAGCACCGGCGAGGTCACGCTGGTTGCCGATATGGTCACGCCGTTGCTCGTTGGTGGCGGTGGCCTTGGCCTCGATGGTGAGGCCTTCGTCGCCTTCCTGGACCAGATAGGTGGCGCCGGTCCCGATCGGGTTGGTGAAGCCATCGGCCGAGGAGTACCAGGCATAGCTCACCGGGTTGTCGCTCTGCCCGGAACTGGCCGAGGCAGTCAGCGTCTGGCCTTCCTGCGCGGTGCCGGTGATGATCGGCACCGTCACGGTCGGCAGCGCGTCGAGCACTCGCCGAGGTCACGCTGGTTGCCGATATGGTCACGCCGTTGCTCGTTGGTGGCGGTGGCCTTGGCCTCGATGGTGAAGCCTTCGTCGCCCTCCTGGACCAGATAGGTCGCGCCGGTGCCGATCGGGTTGGTGAAGCCGTCGGCCGAGGAGTACCAGGCATAGCTCACCGGGTTGTCGCTCTGCCCGGAGCTGGCCGAGGCGGTCAGCGTCTGGCCTTCCTGCGCGGTGCCGGTGATGATCGGCACCGTCACGGTCGGCAGCGCGTCGAGCACTCCCGAGGTCACGCTGGTTGCCGATATGGTCACGCCGTTGTCGTTGGTGGCGGTGGCCTTGGCCTCGATGGTGAAGCCTTCGTCGCCCTCCTGGACCAGATAGGTGGCGCCGGTGCCGACCGCGAGTTGGTGAAGCCGTCGGCCGAGGAGTACCAGGCATAGCTCACCGGGTTGTCGCTCTGCCCGGAGCTGGCCGAGGCGGTCAGCGTCTGGCCTTCCTGCGCCGTCCCCGTAATGACCGGCACCGTCACCGTCGGCAGTGCGTCGAGCACCGGCGAGGTCACGCTGGTTGCCGATATGGTCACGCCGTTCTCGTTGGTGGCGGTGGCCTTCGCCTCGATCGGTGAAGCCTTCGTCGCCCTCCTGAACCAGATAGGTCGCGCCGGTGCCGATCGGGTTGGTGAAGCCGTCGGCCGAGGAGTACCAGGAGTAGCTCACCGGGTTGTCGCTCTGCCCGGAACTGGCCGAGGCAGTCAGGGTCTGGCCTTCCTGCGCCGTCCCGGTGATGATCGGCACCGTCACGGTCGGCAGGGCGTCGAGCACCGGTCCGGTCGTGGCGCTGGTCACCGAGGTGGTCTGGTTGTTGTCCGGATCGGTGGTGCTGGCGACGACGCGGATAGTGAGACCTTCGTCCGACTCCTGCACGACATAGCTCGCGCTGTCGGTGCCGATATTGCTCCACTGCGTGCCGTTGCTCGATTCCTGCCACTGGTAGTGAAGCGTGGCGTCGCTGTCGTTGGTGGAGGCGCTGGCGGTCAGCGTCTGGCCCTCGCGCGGCGACGCGCCGGGAGCCAGGTTGAGGCCGACGCCGGTGCCGGTGAAGGCGCCGACATCGACCCGCGTCCAGTCGATGCCGTTGGTGAAGATCGATGCCGTCGACCCGAAAGTCGTCGTCGAAGTGACCACGCCGTTGTCGACGAGCTCGAACGTGCCGCTGACCGCCGTCGTGTTGGCGGCGTGCGACATCTGGAATTCGATCTGGGTATTGCCCGCGAGCTCCGCTCCGGTGAGCGTATGGCTGGCAACGACCGTCTGCGTATTGGTGGTCAGGTTGGCCTGGATCAGCTCGACGACGGCATTGCCGTTCACGCGCTGGACGATCAGCCGCTCGAGCTGATCGACGCCGTGCGTGGACGTCCCGTCCGTGAGCTCCATGCCGTAGCCGCCGGTCGGCGGCGTGGTCAGATCGAAGGTCGAGCTGACCGTGAAATCAGCACCAAGCTTGAGGCCCTTCGTGCTGGTGGGATCGGTATTGGTGTCCAACAATGCCAGATCGAAGACGCTGCCGGTAATGTTGGGATTTGCCGCAACGTCGGTCGACGATGCAATGGCCTTGCCGCCGGACTCCGTCCAGGTGCTGCCCTGTGTGATGAACACGATCGGGGTGGCAACGCCGTTGGAAAGGATCGTCGGCGAGACGATCGGAGCCGTGCTGAAAGTGTCGTTGTAAATCTGCGTGCCGTTCTTCGAGATCGAGAGATCGTCCACCGCATAGGTGAACGGCACCGTGATCTCCGGCGTCACGTCGGCGACCGGCGCGGTCGGCGCGCTGGTCGCGGAGAGAACCTGCCCGGTATCGTCGGTGAAGGAGGCCTGGGCCCGGAACAGCTTGCCCTCATCGGCCTCGGTCATCTGATAGAAGGAGCTGAGAGCGCCGTTGTTGAAGTCGCCGCTCGCGGTGGCAGCCACGTTGGTCCAAGTCGCGCCGCCGTCGCCGGAGCTCTGCCATTGATAGGTGACCGCGGCCGTCGAATTGTCCGCATCGCCGCTGATGGTCGCCGTCGCGACCAGGGTCTGGCCCTGCTGCACGGTCCCGCCGGCGACGACCGACACCGCAAGCGAGATGCTGGCATTGTCGATGACGCTGGAGGTGGCAGCGCTGGCCGCCGACACCTGCACGCCATTGTCGTTGGTGGCCGTGGCCTTGACCTCGATCGTGTGATTCTCGTCGCCCTCCTGGACCAGGTAGCTCGCGCCGGTGCCGATCGGATTGGTGTAGCCGTCGGCCGAGGAGTACCAGGCGTAGCTCACCGGATTGTCGCTCTGCCCGGAACTGGCCGAGGCGGTCAGCGTCTGGCCTTCCTGCGCGGTGCCGGTGATGATCGGCACCGTCACGGTCGGGGCGGCATCGAGCACTGTCGAGGTCGCCGTGCTGGCGACCTCGTAGCTGTCATCGACCAGAGTGACCTCGACGCGCAGCTGCAAGTTCTCGTCACGTTCCTGCACCTGATAATTCGCGCCGCCGGCGCCGACTATGTTGTTCCAGTGCGTACCATCGCTCGAGCTCTGCCACTGATAGGTGAAGGCATCGCCATTGCTAACTGTCACAGCCGCGGAGAGTGTCTGACCCTCCTGCGCAACGCCGTTCACCGCAATGTTGATGGCCGGCGGGGTAACCGTCAGCTCAATCGCCTTGGATATCGAATATCCGGTCGTGGTATCGGTCGCCGTCACGGTCAGCTGGGCGGAGGTCTCCTCGCCGGCATTGAACGTGAGCGCGTCGAACTGCGCCGCCGTGCCGGTCCAGGTGCCGGTACTGGCCGTATAGGTGCCGCCATTGAAGCCGCCGAGGTCGCTCGGCAGGCCGGTGATCGTCACCAGCACGGTGGCCGAGGAAGACCCGGCATTCACGAACAGGAAATTCTTGGCCGAAAGGCTCGATTTCGCGACGTTTTCAAGCGTGATCGTATCCGACGAGCTGTCGGTGATGACGGTGTTCCGCCCGACCTGTGTCGCATCGGCCATTACGGCGGTGAAATTGGCGAATTGCGCGGTCGTGAACTCGAGTTGGTCCGCCGCTGCAAATCCGTAGATGTTCTCCTGGCCGAAGCCGAGCGCGGACACCCCGGCGCTGATTCCCAGACCGGCCAGACTGACCGTTTGATCCTCGCTCACCGTGATGGAGGCGACCGCCAGCGTGGGAGTGGAGGACGGCAGCACCACCAATTCGCTGCCTTTCCCCATATCCAGCGTATCGTTGGCGCCGAGATCGACGGTATCGTTGCCCATGCCGACGGTGATCGTGTCGCCCTGATCGCCGCTCGCCACCACGGTGACATTGCCGTTGCCGGCTGTGATCGTGTTGTCGGATCCGCCGGTGACGGTGACTTTGTCATTGCCGCTGCCAGCCGTGATGGTGTCGTCAGTGCCGCCGGTCACCGTCAGGGTGTTGCTGCCGTTGCCGATCGTAATCGTATCTTGCGAGCCGCCGATCACGTTGACGGTGTTGTTGCCGTTGCCGACACTGATGGTGGTATCTTGGCCGGCGGTGATCGTTTCGGTGGACATGATTGGCTCCCTCGTTCCCGCAATGGCGAATGCGCGGCTTTAGCTTGTGAGCGATCTTTCGGTGAGATTGCTTGGCAAGTGGTTGCAGGCAATGGCGAACGCCCCGAGGTTTGCCGGGATGTGGCGGCAAGCCGATCGGCAGATCAGATCCCGGGGCTGCGCGACGTGTCGGCCGTGCGCCATTGGTCCACGCCTCTTCAACTTCGTGCTGGCAAGCGGCAGGCGAGGAGGGCGCGCAACAACCGCTCCCGCGCGCGCGACTGTCACGTCGCGCCGGAAATAATCGGTCGTGCACGGTGAAGGAACTTAGTCGCGACGCCTAGAGCGGTTTCACATAGACCGGAAGCAGAAACCGCTCTAGCATTTCTGCATTATCGCATTTTCGGACGGAAAACCGGAATCCACTTTTCCTGAAAATGCTCTAATATTTCTCGTCGCAGACGTTTCACATTCGGTGCGGCTCGCCCACACCTTTTTTGCCCCGCTCCCTCCCAACCAACAACCCCTTTGACGCGCCTCCTGCAAACAAACGCTACTGACTAAAAGCAAATCTTGCAAGCCGAACTTGTCCGAAAATCGAGTTGTAAGCACGCGGGATCGCTGTGATTTCAATCGGCGTTCCGGTTGACCTGCCAGCGAAAGTTCAGAACACCAAATCATCGAGGGCAGCGCGCCTGCTTCAACTTGCCCGGAAAATGCTTCCGGTGCCCGCGCCGCGAAGGGCCAAACGCGGCAGCGCCGCAGAGTGAGGACGTGCCGCGGCCGTTGCCGATTCGGTGGACATCGAATTCGCGGCCATCCATGTTAAGATGCTGCCGGATGCGAAGCGGTTCCGAAAGCCGCTTCGGCGGCTTCGTGAGGGCCGATCCGTTCTGACGGCGCGCGCCGTGCAGATCGTGAGATTGCCGACCGACGAGGCGCCAGAATTGCGAATGCCGAGCCGGCTCGAACGAGAGGAAACCACATGCGCAAGATCAGATCGATGGCGTTCGCGGTGGCAGTGGTGCCGCTGTTGTTTGCCGGCGGCGCCGGCGCGACGGAATTGCGGCTGTTCGGCGGTGGACATTTCCAGGGAAGCGGAGAGCCTCTGGCGGAGGCATTCAGCAAGAAGACGGGCATTGCCGCAAGCTATACGCCCGGCGACACCGGCGGCGCCGCTTTGAAGAAGCGGCTGGACGCTGGCGAGAAGATGGACGTCATCGTGCTCAATCGGGACGACATGGCCAACCGGGTCAAGGCCGGGCTGATAAGGCAAGACAGCGTGGTCGATTTCGCGCGCGACGGGATGGGCGTGGCGGTGCTGAAAGGCGCACCCAAGCCGGACATCTCGACACGTGACCGGTTTCGCGCGGCGCTCCTGGCCGCCAAGGCAGTCGGGCTGCAGGATCCCGACCCGGCGCACCATTCGGGCGTGGTCGTGCGCCAGATGCTCAGCGATCTCGGGGTTTTGGATCAAGTCATGAAGAATGCCGTCATCATCAAGGACCGGACGGACCTCCTCGCCGGAAAAGTCACATTCAACATTTGGGCGTTTCCCGAGCTCTTGGAGGAGACAAAGCTCGATGTCGTCGGCCCGGTGCCTGCGGATCTGGGCGGCTTCACGACCCAGTCGGCTGGAATTCTGGCCAGCAGCGAGAACCCCGGCGACGCACGGGCCTTCATCAGCTTTCTCGCCAGCAGCGAGGGCCAGGCGGTTTGGACGAAGACCGGCCTGCTGCCGCTTCAAACCGCACAGCATTAAGCGCGGGCAGCGCTCTTCCGGGGTATCCGCGATCAGAAATCCGGCGTGTTCGCGACCGGAATATGCCAGTCCACCAGCTGCTGATTGTTCTCGGCGCAGGCGCGCTCGACAAAGTCCTGGTGGACACGCCGATAACGCCTCATTCCGGACCATGGCTCATAGTAGGTGTCGGGGTCATCCACCGTGACCGTCACCTCCATCGCCTGCTTGTTGTCGACCATGCGCCAGCGCTCGACGACGTGCAGCTTTTCGGTGTGCGGTGTGCGGAAAGGATCGACCAGCGTCCTGGTGTCCTGCCCGATCGTATCGATGACGAGCGTGTCGCCCTCATAGTGGCCGACCAATTCGCCGTACCAGGACGGCTTCGGATGGGCGGTATGGGGCACGTCCATAAAGACGCGCCGCACCTCCTGCTCGCCCAAGAACACGATCCAGACCTCCTTGGGAGTTTGCAGGAAATAGGTCGGGAAGGCGCCGCCGCTGTAGGCCATGAAGCTCGGAACGCCGGTCGGCATGCAGCTCGAGCGCGGCGAGAAGGCGACTGTCTTGCCGGCGAGCACGTCCTCGATGTCCTTCCGCATGACCTCCTTGACCCAGGGCTTCAGGTTCGGGTTGGACAGATCGGCGATCCGGTCGGTCGGTTGCCGGCCCTCGCGGTTGTTGTTGGGAATGTAAGGATGGGCCGGGTCGGCGGCGAGCGGCGGCACGCGCCCCGGCACCGGCACGAAGCCGGCGGCGCCGCCCCCGACCGGCAGCCAAGCGACGCCAGCCTCATCGGAGAAATTCGGCGGTGTTGCTCCTTGCGGCGCAACGCTTGGCTGCGCAATGGCCGGCGCGGCAGCCGCCCATACGACTGCGGCCACAATGCCTGCGAGCGCGATCTTGCTGATGCGGCTCACTTCATCCGGTCCTTGATCTGCGCGAGCGCCGCCTTGGCGCAGACCGCGTCATTGTCGCCGCCGGGCGCGCCGCTCACGCCGATGGCCCCGATGACCTCGTCGCCGAGCTTGATCACCACGCCGCCGGCGTTGAGCAGCAAATGCGGCACCTTGGCGAACGCGCTCGACACCGGGCCGCCCTTCGCGCGCTCGACGAGCTCGGCGGTATCCGCGCCGAAGCTCGCGGACGTATAGGCCTTGTCGTTGGCATTGAGAACGTTCTGCCCGGCGGCGCCGTCGCCGCGCAGCGCCGCCTGCTGCACGCCGCTGGTATCGAGCACGACCGCGCCCACGTGATAGTTCTTCTGCGCGCAGGCCGTGACGGCTGCCAGCACCAGCTCGGCCGCGAGCGAAGCGGACAGGCGCTTGGCGCTCACCAGCCCTTCGGCGTGAGCCGCGGGTTGCGGCAGCGCGGCGATCGCAAATGCCGCCGTCAGTGTGAAAAGCCTCGCGCGTATCGATGTCATGACTGTCTCTCCCGCTACTTGAGCCGATCCTGGATCTTGGCGACGCCGGCGCGCGCGCAAGCCGTGTCCATATTGGCGCCGCGCGCGCCGCTGATGCCGATGGCGCCGACGATCTCGTCGCCGGCCTTGATCAGCACCCCGCCTTGCGCGAGCAGGAGCCGCGGCAGCTTGCCGATCGGACCGGGCGGCGGCCGCGTCTTCGAACGCTCCACCAGGTCGACGCCGTCGATGCGAAATGAAAGCGTGGTGTTGGCTTTGTAGTCGGCGGTCTCGACGGTGTGGATCCCGGCGCCGTCGCCGCGCAGGAATGCCTGTTGCAGGCCGGCCGGATCAAGCACGACTCCGCTGACCTGCTGGCCCTGTTTGGCGCAGGTCTCGACGGCGGTGACCAGCGCCTCATGCGCCAGCGCGGCCGACAGAAAGCTCTTCTTGATGAGGTCCTGGGCCGCGCCTGGCCCCGTGCACAGGAGCAGGAGCGGCAGCGCGACGGCGGCACCGCCCGGCCAGGCTGGTCTCTGACGCATTCGTCTTTCCTCCCTTTGCGGTGCACCGGTCGCGCACCTCCTTTGGACGATAGGCGAACTCGGCTCGCCGAAAAAGAGCCCGGCCGAAAAAGGGCCAGTTGGGTCGCCTGCGGGCGCGAGCGGGTGAGCCCCTGACGCTACGGCCCGGAGGCGCCATTCACTGTGGGCGGCCGCGCGTGGCCCTCTGCTTGTCCGGAAAAGCGATGTAGGCTGCGCGACAGCTGCCCCTTGCGGGACATGCCGAAGTCCCAAGGCAACCGGGCAGCGGGCGTGCCATCGGCGGGCAACAGCATCTTGGATTCTTGCGTGTCTCATGGGTGTCTTCGACACCCGCGATCCTATGTTGCCCGAGCGGCGGGCAAATCAACCAGGGAGAAGAGCAATGATTCGTGCGCTCATGATTGGTGCGGTCTCGGCGGCAGCCTTCACGCTCGCGAGCGGCGCGCTCGCCCAGCAGGGACAACTCGGCACGCCAGAGGAGGCGAAAGCCATGCTCGACAAAGCGATCGCGGCCGTAAAGGCGGATCAGGCGGTGGCGCTGGCAATGTTCAACAAAGGAGAGGGCGGTTTTCGCGACCGCGACCTGTATCCGTTCTGCTTTCGGGTCGCGGACGGGAAGACCTTGGCGAGCCCGCTCGCCGTTCCGGCCGGCACCGATGTCAGGATGCTGAAGGATCCCGCCGGCAAGACGTTTGGCGTGCAGCTTTACGCCGCCGGACAGAAGCCGGAAGGTCAGGTCACCGAGGTCGGCGACTATATGTTTCCCAAGCCAGGCACGACCGCGCCGGCGATTCCCAAGGTGAGCTTCGTCACCAGGGTGGGTGAGCTTGGCTGCGGCGTCGGATACTACAAATAGTCAATGGGGCGACGAGCCACGGCGCGCCCGCCAACCACTCCGTGGTGTGGCGCGCCCCGGCAAAAGGAGCATCTTCTAGCAAATGAAACGGAATGCTATCTTTCGTGCGGATGGTCCTTCACAAGAGGGATCGATCAAAGGGAGGATTGCATGACTGGGATTCCGGGTTGCTTGCGGTTGGCCGCCGCCGCTGTCGCACTTGCCGCGGCCGGTTACGGAGTGGCGCCGGCGCGCGCTGCGGACATCATCGCCGACTGGCCGACGCTCCAGATGCCGCCACCGCCGACGCTGAAGCCGGTGACGCTCGACCCCAAGACCACCGCGCTGCTCCTCTTCGACTTCTTGACCACGAATTGCAACGAGCGCCCGCGCTGCGTCGAGGCGGTCCCGAAGCTCAAGGCGCTGATGGACCGCGCGCGCGCGGCCGGCATGCTGGTGGCCTACACGCTGCCAGGCGGCGGCAAGATCGTCGATCCTGGCCTCGCGCCGCATGACGGCGAGGTGGTCGACCAGAAACAGGGCGGTCCGGACAAGTTCCTCAACAGCGATCTCGACCAGAAGCTGAAAGCGCGCGGCATCAAGACGGTGATCCTGTGCGGCACGTCGGGGCAAGGCGTTGGTCTCGGAACCGGCGCCGCCGCGGCGCAACGCGGCTATTTCGTGGCCTATCCGGTCGATTGCCTGCCTTCGGAGAGCGCATTCCGCGAGGCCTATGCGGCCTGGCACATGGCTGGCGGCGGCCCGCCCGTGACCACCAAGTGGGTGACCGTGACCCGCAGCGACATGATCAAGCTCGAGGCTGCAAACCCGTAAGGCTGCGCGCGACGCGCCGGGTTGGCGTTCGCGGACGCCGAGCACCATGAAGTAGTTGTCCCGGTCTTGAGCCAGGCTCAAGACCGGGACAAGGGTGAAGCAAGCGTCAATCTCAGAACGCCTAGTTCAGGTCGCGCGCCACATCCCAGTACTTGGCCAGTACGGCCCCGACGACGATGAGCGCGATGCCCAAAGCGATCCCGTGATTCAAGATCAGAGAGTGATTGAATATATGATATTCAAGACCCATTCCGTCGTACATGAAAGCCGCGCCAACCAGAAACAGAAGCGCAATAACGACGAATTTCAGCACACGCATAGTGATCCCCCTTGGTTCCCCGATCACCGCCCCCCAGTACAGCTTGCAACCAACGCCGCAATTTACATGCGCCGAATGAGAATACCTGGTTTCAGAGGATAGGGCTGCTATTCCTTGACGTACTTGGTCACGCCCCGCACCGTGGCTTCGGCGGTGAACAGATTGCCGGCCGCATCGATGGCGATCCCTTCGCCCATGGCGCCGTCGGGGGAATCGGTCTTGTGCGGCGGAACGAAGCTCGTCACCTTGCCGTCCTTCAAGCTTCCGATGCGAATGCCCCTGAGCCAGCCCGGGTGGACCTTCGGCGTCGATTCGGAGTCGGCGACATAGATCGTGTCGTTGGCGTCGATCGCCAGCCCGCTCGGGCGGCTGAACTCGCGATATTCCCCGACGAATTTTCCGTCCTTCGTCAGGATCTGGATGCGGTGGTTGTGGCGGTCGGCGACGATCAGCCGCCCCTGGGAATCGAACGTGATCATGTGCGGCGTGCGGAACTCGCCCGGGCCCGTTCCGGTCTTGCCGATGACGCGCAGGAACCTGCCGGTGCGGTCGAGCACCGAGATGCGTCCGACCAGGTTCGGATCCTCGACGTTGGTATGACTCTCGGCCACGTAGATGTCGCCGTTGACGGGGTCGGTGATGGCGTCGGTCGGCTCGGTCAGCGCCTCCGGCGGGTCTCCCTTCACGCCCGGCTTGCCCAGCGTCATCAGCACCCGACCCTCGGGACTGAACTTCACCACGACGCTGCCCTTTCTCTCCTCACCCGGATAGGCCTTGAGCTCCTCGGGGCTCGCCACGCGCGCGTCGGTCACCCATACATTTCCGTCTCGATCGACATGGATGCCGTGCGGCCACACGAACATGCCGCCGCCAAAGCTCCTGATCTCCTTCCCGGACTCGTCGAAATGGTGGATCGGGTTCGCCTTGGTGCCGAGGCAGCCCGGCTGGACCCCCGGCGAGCAACGGTCGGTCGCCCATACGGTCTTGCCATCCCGGTCGATGGCCACGCCGTTGGAGCCGCCCCACGGCCTCTTCTCCAGCGTGAGCTGGGCCCAATCGCGGATGACGCGATAGGGATTGGGGCCGCTGTTGACCGGCGCGACCGCAGGCGTCTGGGCTTGTCCTCCCGCCATGGCCGCCCACAGGACAACCGCGGCAGCAACCCAACCTCGAACCGAACCTGACGTCATCGCACGCTCGCTGGTAAGGGCCATTTGCAATCGGCTGCCCGATCCGAGCCGGCGGCGTATCTACGGCGCGCGTTCCTGCGTGGGCTCGACGCTGGGATTACCCATCTGCGTTCCGTCCGGCAGCGTTACCGCCAAGAACTGGCCACCATGAGCGCCGTCCCCGAGCGGATGCATGGTCACGGAGATGCTCATGCCGGGCTTGAGCGTCTTGGGCACCCAACCCTGACGCGCCAAGCCGCCAGGCCCGCCCATCTCGATCGACCACTGCTCGAGCTGGCCGTCGCTGTTGGACACCATCATCACGATAAAGGCGTGCGGATTGGTCCACTGGAAATCCTTGACGGTGCCCGCCACGGTGACCCGCTTGTTGGCATCGAACATGGCGAAGGAGTGATGCGCCAGCGCGGGGATCGCACAAACCGCAACGGCGATACCCGCGAGGCCGAGAGCTTTGAACTTCATGGGGCGCCTCCAGCTTTATGAAATTCGGCGGCCGCCGCCTTTCGCGGGAGCCGCGATCACACCACCATCTCACGCGCAAGTCGAAAAAATGTCAATCGGCCCGCAAGCCGTGCCGCGCGGTATTGGAGGATTCGCGGGTGCCCAGGGGGCATTCGCTGTCTCGCTTCCAAAGCGCGCTTATCCTCGGGCATTCCCGGACGCTGACTGCGCAATCAAAGGATGCCAGCGCCTCAAATAATTCCAAGGCTGACTTCGGGATTGGAGCTGCTCGACAAAGTGGCGGCAACAACAGGAGGAACTTCAATCGACCGCACCGGGGAGGCTGTTTTTCTCCCGTGGGGAATGCTATCCTGCGCGCAACGAATAAAATGTATTTTGGGGAGTTTCGTCTGATGGGCACTTCTCTTGTTCCTTCCGGTCTTGCTCCTTCCGGCTTTGCTTGCTTGGTCGCGCTGCTTGCTGTTTCGCCGGCCGACGCAGCGCCGGATATTTTCGGAACCTTCTGGGCGACCCGGTACGACGCCAAGATCGAGATTGTCGGCGGCGGCGATCTGCCGCTCACCGCGGACGGCAAGGCCGCCTATGAGATGAACATTGCCGGCCTGAAGGACGGCTCGATCACCGACAATGCCCGAAAATTCTGCGTGCCCGACGGCCTGCCGCGCGTTCTCGCCACCCCCTATCCGTTCGAGATCATCAATGCGCCGCCCGGGCAGGTCACGTTCGTCTACGAGCTCAACCACGAGGTCCGCGTGGTTGCGATGGACAAGCCGCTGCCGAGTGACAAGGAGCTGATCCCGTACCCGTACTACAACGGGCATTCGGTCGGTCGCTATGATGGCGATACGCTGGTGATCGAGACCGCCGGCTTCAACGAGAGGACGCTCATCGACGCCACAGGCGCGCCGCACACCGACGAGATGCATACGCTGGAGCGGGTCCGGCGGATCAGCTCGACCGAGATCGAGGACGTCATCACCATTCACGATCCGCAATACTACACACGCGATTGGCAGGCGCGCTTCGTCTACCAGCAGCGCGATGACGTGTGGCTGCAGGATTATGTCTGCGGCGAGCCGCACCGCGACCTATCGTCGGTTGCCGGCGTGCGGCGTCCCTAAAGGCCGTGCACCTCGTGCCAAGATTCGCCACGCGAAGGCCTGCGCGAAGGCCTTCCCGACGAGCGAAGTGATGGTGTAGATTCTTTCATGAGCTGCCAGCGGGACGTGCCGACATCACCGCCGGGCGAGTAGGGCTGTTGGTCTGCCGTCGGCAGGCATCAGTTCCTCAACGGTCATTGCTATCACGACCCCAAACCGGCTTCGGGTTTGGCGAGCGCGCCGTTTGTCCCAATCACGGGGAGACCAACCAACCATGCGTTACTGCAGCTCGATCGGTGTCCTGGCGTTCGCGGCCGCACTGCTGGCTCAAAGTGCGAGCGCCGGCGCGCAGGATGGAACAAAATATCCCGACTTGAGGGGCCAATGGACCGCGATCGGCGGTTCAGTGAAATACGTGCCGGACAAGCCGCGGGGTCTCGGACAGGAAGCGCCGCTCACCGCGGAATATCAGGCGATCTTCGAGGCCAACCTCAAGGACATGGCAGAAGGCGGCCAAGGCACGGATCCGACCACCTGGTGCCTTTCGCCCGGAATGCCGCGCGTCACCAATGGATATGGCGAGATAGAATTCGTCGTCACGCCGGAAACGACCCACATCCTGGTCTTTCACGTGCTCGACAGCCGCCGCATATTCACCGACGGGCGCGAGTTTCCGACCGATCGGGAACCGGCTTTCCTCGGGATTTCAATCGGCCGCTGGATCGATACGGACGGAAAGGGCCGCTACGACGTGCTCGAGGTGGAGACGCGCAACCTGAAAGGTCCCCGCGCCTTCGACGCCAGCGGGCTGCCTTTGCATGCGGACAATCAGACCATCGTGAAGGAGCGCTATACCTTCGACGACAACGAGCCGGACGTCATCAGCAACGAAGTCACCGTCTTCGATCACGCCCTGACGCGTCCCTGGACGGTGACCAAGCACTATCGCCGCAGCCCAAATCCGCGTCCATGGTGGGTCGAGGACAACTGCATGGAGAACAACAACCATATCAGGATCCAGGGAGAGGCCTACTTTCTCAGCGCCGACGGCCTGATCATGCCTGCAAAGAAGGGGCAGCGGCCTCCTGATCTGCGATATTTCAACCAACCCCCGAAGTGACCAGCCACTGCGCTTTCCAGCCGTCGCAGTGGCGGCGCTGCTTGAAGCCTCTCTGCGGCGGGCGTATCATTGTTTTTTCAAACGGCAGCAATCGTAAGCTCGGCCCGCGTCCCACCTCATCGGAGAAAGGTCACCACGATGAAAGCCAATCTCTACGTCGGAACAGCATTGACGGCCATTGCCTTGGCCGCCGGTTGCGCTTTTGCGTCACCCACCGCCGCCCTGGCCGCTGATGGCGCGCCGCTTCTCGCCGGCAAGGTGGTCTCGACAGCCGGCGAGGCCTTGGCGGGGATTCCGATCAAGGCGCATCGCGACAACAGCGCCGTCACGGTGGCGGTCTACACCGATGCCAAAGGCGAGTACTCGTTCCCGGCCTGGTCCGACCTTACGCCCGGCTCCTATTCGGTCGGCGTCGAGCTCCCGGATTTCGAGCACGCCGCAAAGCCGGTCACGGTAGCGGACGGCAAGCCGGCGAGCATCGACTTCACCCTGAAATCGAAGCCGCTCGCCTATGAGGACGCGACGGCCTCCGAGATCATCGCCGGGCTACCGGGCACCGACGAGCAGAAGGTGCTGTTCTCGCAATGCAGCAATTGCCACACGCTGCAGTGGGCGCTGCAGGCCGGGCGCACCAAGGAAGGCTGGGTCGAGATCATCAAGAAGATGGCGGGCCGCGCCGCCGAGCGCGAGACACCGGGCACCTATGCGTTCAGCCAGAGACAGTTCATCGAGCCTTTGGCCGACTATCTGGTCTCGATCCGCGGGCCCGAATCCTCCGACAAGATCCCGTTCAAGCAACGCCCGCGTCCGACCGATGCGGCCTCCACCAATCTGGTGGTGACCGAGTACGCGGTCCCCCGCGGCGGCGCGCGCGACCTCTATCTGCTGCGCGGCGACCGGCGGTTCGTATGGCCGCACGACGTCATCATGAACGACAAATACGCCTACTACACCGATCACTTCTCCTACGTCCTCGGCCGGCTCGACCTGAAGACCGGCGAAGCGACCGAACTGCCGTACCCGCTGCCGGCCGGTGCCGGACGCGACACGACCGGCGGCGGTGACGGACGTCCGGGCGACCCCGGCGGCGGATCGCTCGAGCTGCAATTCGATCGCTACGGCAACGTCGTCCTCGGCATGAACAACGGCACCGTCAAATACGATCCGAAGACGGGCCAGTTCATGAGCTGGACGGCCGGCCATTCCCAGTTTGGCCTGGATCCGGACGGCAACGTCTGGTTCCTGCAGAAGCAAGGCCAGCTGACCAAGCTCGATAGCAACAGCCAAGCGCTGAAGCCGACGAGCTTCGTCATTCCGAAGAATCAGGGAATCTACGGCATCGAGACCGATTCCAAGAGCCGGACCGACCTTAACATCTGGACCGAAGCCAAGATCGGCGTGTTCGACCCCAAGACGATCGACTATACCGAATACAAGACGCCCACGCCCATGTCGGGTCCGCGGCGCGGTCAGGTCGACGGCCAGGATCGGTTGTGGGTGGGCGAATTCTACGCCGGCCAGGTCATGATGTTCGACCCGGACAAGAAGGTCATCAAGGAATATCCGCTGATACCGGGGACCAAGCCCTACACGGCGCCCTATGGCGAGCCCTACAATGTGAGCGTCGATGACAAGAACCACATTGTCTGGACGCAGGACTTCAGCAGCGATCGGGTCTATCGCATCGACACGAACACCGGGCAGTCGACCGAATACATGACGCCGTCGAATTACGAGGTGCGCAATCTGAGAGTCGATACCGAGGCGGCGCGCCCGACCGTATGGATTCCGGCCTATCGGCCGCCATCCATGCTGGTGAAGATACAGGTTCGGTAGCTTGATCGCGTCGGCCCGATAAGCCGAGGCTTCGCATCGCAAGACACTAGCAACGGGCTGCGCTCCAAGATGAGCGCGGTCCGTTTGCTTTCCGGAGCCTATTTCGCCGCCGCGGCGATCACCTGCGGCAGCAGACCGGCAGCGACCGCGGCATGGCCCTGCGCATTATAGTGCTCGCCGTCGGGGTCGCGCGTGCTCGCAGGCGCGTAGGAGCCTGGATTCAGCAGGATCACCTTGATGCCGCGCGCCTCAAGCTTGCCGGTGATCTGCGCCGTGTTGGCGGCCGCGTCATCGCCGCCGTGGCGCGCATCGTTGCCGCCGGTCTGCAGGATGACGATCTGCGTTCCGTTCGGCACCTCCGAATCCATCCGCCGCAGCATTCCGCCGACGGTGTCGCCCGCAACGCCGGCATTGCGCACATGTGCGTCGATGCCCTTCGCGCGCAGCATCGCCTCCAGTTGCGCCGGAAAAGCCTGGTTGCGCGGAACGCCGCCGGGATGATGGCCCTGACCCTGGCCCGCGGTGTTGCTGGCACCCAACGCCACGATGTTGAGCGGCGCGGCGTTGACGCTCCAAGCGCTTGCCAGGAAACCGAGAAGCGCCGCGGCCAACAAGCCTTTGCGCATGATTCTCTCCCGGTTCGACGACAGCTGGCGTGAAATTCCTCGGGCGAACCGTCGATCGTTGGCCTATAGCAAGCAGCGTGAGTTTTGAGAAGGCGGAGCAATCGCATGAAGCCATCGGTGGAGCACGTTGGCGCTCTGGTTCGTCATGACTGCCGTACTCCAATGAAGCAGAGTTATGGCATTGGTCGGCGCTTTACGGCCTTGTCCGACACCGGAGCTCGCGGCCGCTTTTTAAGATATGGCATTTGGGATAACTTTGGGCCGCCATGAAAAACGTCGTGAAGATTCCCCGTCGTCGATTTCTGCGTCTCGCCGCCGCGGCGGCCGCGCTCCCGGGCCTGTCGGGCGGCGCCAGGGCGCAGAATTATCCGGTGCGGCCGGTGCGCATCATTGTCGGCGTCGCGGCCGGAGGGGCGAACAGCACTGTCGCGCGTCTGGTGGCGCAGCAGCTGTCCGAGCAGCTCGGCCAGCAGTTTATCGTGGAAAACCGGCCGGGCGCCGGCGGCAATGTCGGCGCGCAAGCTGCCGCCAACGCGGCACCCGACGGCTACACGTTGCTGTTCGCCGCGGCGGCGAATGCGATCAGCGCCAGCGTGTACGAGAATATCGGCTTCAGCTTCGTTCGCGACATCGCGCCGGTCGCGAGCCTGGTGCACGGGTCGCTCATCATGGAGGTGAATCCGTCGTTTCCGGCCCAGACGGTTCCGGAATTCATCGCCTATGCCAAGGCCAATCCCGGCCGGATCAACATGGCGTCGGCCGGCATCGGCAACACCACCCATCTCGCCGGCGAGCTTTTCATGATGCTCACGGGCGTCAAGCTCACGCATGTGCCGTATCGCGGCGGGGCGCCCGCGGTCACCGATCTGCTTGGCGGGCAGGTGCAAGTCTATTTCGACGGCATATCCGGCTCGCTGGAATATGTGAGGACCGGCAAGCTGCGCGCGCTGGGGGTGACCACCGCGGCGCGCGCCGACGTGCTGCCGAACGTGCCGAGCATCGGCGAGTTCGTGCCCGGCTACGAGGTCAGCGGCTGGTATGGGATCGGCGCTCCCAAGGATACGCCGGCCGAGATCGTCGACAAGCTCAACTCGCAGATCAACGTGGCGCTTGCCGATCCCAGATTGAAGATGCGGCTCGCGGAGCTCGGCTATGTGCCGTTCACGAGCTCGCCCGCCGAATTCGGCAGGTTCATCGCGGGCGAAATCGAGAAGTGGGGCAGGGTGGTGAAGTTCGCGAATATCAAGCCGGAATAAGCCGCGCGATCAGATGACGCCTTCGTGCTCCAGGCACCATTGCGCGATGTCGCAGCGGCGGGCAAACCAGATGCCATCGTGCTGCTTGGCGTATTCGAAGCATTGGCGGATCACCGGCGTCAGCGTCGGCCGTCCGCCGATATGGCAATGCAGCGTGATTTCCATCCACTTGGGCGAGCTGGCTTCGCCCTCGGCATAGAGCGTGTCGAAGGTATTGCGGAAACCTTCCCACAAGACGCTGGGCGGATTGCGCGGTGCCAGCCACATGGTGAGGTCGTTCTGGGGCGTATTGGTGCGCGGCATGATGACCATCGGGCCGCGGTCCGTGTCGCGGAGGAACGGCAGATCATCGCTGGCGTCGTCGCCGTTCCACACATAGCCCTGCGCCTTGAGGATCGAGAGCGTATTGCGCGAGCCGGTGCTGCCGGGGCCGGTCCAGCCGACGGGGCGGATACCGGAAGCTTCCGTGATCGTCTTGGTGCAGCGGCGGATCTCCTCGCGCTCCGCCTCGTCATCGTCGTCGCTGGCGGTATTGTCATTGACCCAGCCGTGGCCGTTGAGCTCGTGGCCTTCTTTGGCGACCGCTGCCACGACCCCGGGATGCCGCTCCGCCACCAGTCCGCTCGTGGACATGTTGGCCTTGAGACCGTAGCGGTCGAGCAATTCCAGGAGCCGCCAGACGCCGGACTTCCAGCCATAATCGGCATAGGACAGCGAGAATTGATTGACCTTGCTGCGCGCGGCTGCGCTGGTCTGCGTGCTGAATTGGCTGTGGCGCTCGAACGCCTCCAAGGCGAGCCCGACCGACATTGCAAGCTTCTGGCCGTTCGGCCAGCGCCAGTTCCGCGGATTTCTGATTTCGCGCATGGCGCACCTCCTGGTTCAATCAAGCGAATGGCGGGCGGCCTGGCTGGCCGCCGTTCAGGGCGATGACCACGTTACGATGTTGAAGTGGCCGGGTCCGTCAAAAGTCCGGCCGTTCGGCGAGCGGCGGTGGCACGAGGTTTGAGTTGAAGGGGTCGATATTGTTCTCGGCGCAGATCGATTCGACCCATTCGTTGGGGCCCCGGCTCCAGCGCTTGGTCATATACATGGGCTCGTTGAACGTGTCGGGGTCCTCGACCTTGACCAGGGCTTCCAGAAACTTGTTGTCGGGCGTGACCTTGAAGCGTTCCACCACGTGCAGCTTGTCGGTGTGCGGGGTGCGGAACATGTCGAGGTAGCTGTTCTTGTTCGCGGCCAGGCCGATGGTGTCGACGACCAGCTCGCCGTTCTCATAGTGGCCGATCGACTCGCCGTACCAGGACGACTTCACATCCTCGGAATGCTGGTCGGTCAGGAAGATGCGGCGCAGCCATTGGTCGCGCTGCCAGATCATCCACACCTCTTTGGGAGTCTGAACGAAATACAGGGGCTCTGATGTCCACAACAACTGGCCCGGTACTCCGCCCGGCCAGCATTGCGACTGAGCCAGGAACGGAATCCCGACCTTGCCGGAGAGCAGTTCCTCGTTCGACCGCCGCATCTGCTCGGCCGCCCAGGGCTTCAGGATCGGGTCTCTCCAGTTGCCCAGCGCCGGCGTTGGCCGCCGCGTTTCGTTGCCGCGCAGCGGGTGGTCGGGATCCTGCTTGATGGGACCGCGCAAGCCTTTCGGTGGGTCAAACCAACCGGTGCCGTAGCGCGCGATGCCGCCGTTGACCGTCAACGGCGTCCAGGCAAAGCTGCTCGACAAGCCGAAGTCCGGAATCTTGCCGGGCGCGTCCGCGAAAGCGGGAGCGCCGGCGCAAGCCGCAATGGCGATGCCGGCAACCGGGCCGGCCCACTTCGCAGTACGCGCGAGCAAGCGGCAAACGGGCTGCAATCCGAAGACGGATTTCAATGCGAAAAATGAGATCATCTGCTCCCTCATCCGCAGGACGGTCCCGCTCGCCGCTTTCCGAGGAAATGCGCGCAATGCCTATCCGGACCGCTTTCTCCGGCCAAGCCAAGCTTGGCTTCCTGTTCTTTCGGTACTCCAACTTACCGGCTGCGTCGAGATGCCCGGAATGCTAATGTGCCGTGTCTGACGCTTGGGTTCGTGTTGCGGTGCAGCGCGGCCAGAGTTTGGAACGGTCCGTATCACAGGGAGAACCGCCATGCTGTTCCGAAGCCTGATCGGTGCGGTCGCCGTCATAGGGGTGCTGAGCGCTGTAAGCGGCGGGGCACGCGCGTTCGACGACGCAACCTATCCAAACCTCGAGGGACAGTGGCTAAGGGCCCGCTCCCCGGCCGGCGTCATCGGCCAGGCGCCGTTCGATCCGGACAAATCCTGGGGTCTTGCCCAGCAAGCCCCGCTGACGCCGGAGTACCAGAAGATCCTCGAAGCAAGCCTCGCCGACCAGGCCGCCGGCGGACAAGGCTTCTGGCCCAGCGCCAAATGCCTGGCGGTCGGCATGCCGGCGATCATGAGCCCGTTCCAGCCGATGGAGTTCATCGTGCTGCCGGAAGTCACCTATGTGCGGATCGATCACAACCGCGATACGCGCCGGCGAATCTTTACCGATGGACGCGATTGGCCCGCCGACATCCAGCCGAGCTTCGACGGCTATTCGATCGGCAGATGGCTCGATACCACCGGCAACGGCCGCTTCGACACGCTGGAAGCCGAAACCCGCTACTTCAAGGGGCCGCGCTCGTTCGAGCCGAGCGGGATGCCGCTCCACGAGGACAACCAGACCATCGTCAAGGAGCGCATTTATCTCGACAAGGCCGACCCGACCCTCCTGCACAACGACATGACGGTCATCGACCATGCATTGACGCATCCATGGACGGTCGCGAAAAAATATCGGCGGGATCCGGCCGAGCAGCCGTTCTGGCCGGAATACATGTGCGGCGAGAGCACCGGCCTCATCTACATCGGCAGCGAGATGTACTTCCTGAGCGGGGACGGGGAGCTGATGCCCGCCAAAAAGGGCCAGGCGCCGCCCGACCTCTCCTATTTCCATCAAACAAAAAAGTGACGCCCCAAACGAGAACGAGGCGGCGACGCCGCGCGTGGCAATTGCTGGGAGGATATCATGCTTGCTCGGAGCTTGCTGGGTACGACCGTGCTGGCGGGGGCGTTGTTCATGGCATTCGCCGCGCAGGCCTTCGATGAAACCAAATATCCCGATCTCAAGGGTCAGTGGACGCGGGCCCGCGTTCCCGGGGTGACCGGCCAGCCAAGCTATGATCCGACCCGGAACCAGGGGCTTGCCCAGCAGGCGCCGCTCAAGCCCGAGTTCCAGGCTGTCCTCGAAGCCAACATCAAGGACCAGGCCGCGGGCGGGCAGGGCGGCGATCCGACCTATGCCTGCATCTCGCCCGGCATGCCGCGCATCATGAATCCATACGGCGACATGGAGATCGTCATCACGCCGCAAACCACCCACATCCTGCTCGAGCACATCCACGATTTACGCCGCATCTTCACCGACGGGCGGGACTGGCCGAGCGGCTATATCGAGGCGACCTATCGCGGCTATTCGCTCGGCAATTGGCTCGACACCGACGGCGACGGCCGCTTCGACACGCTCAAGGTCGAGACCCGCTACTTCAAGGGCCCGCGCGCGTTCGACGCCGCCGGCATTCCGCTGCATCCCGACAATCAGACCGTGGTGAAGGAGACGATCCACTGGGACAAGAGCAAGCCCGACGCCCTCACCGACGAAATCACCACGATCGACAACGCGTTGACCCATCCGTGGACGGTCACCAAGACCTATGTCCGCGGGCACATCGCGCAGCCGGAATGGTTCGAGGAAGTCTGCGCCGAGGGCAACAATCATATCGGCATCGCCGGGCAGACCTATTTCCTCAGCGGGGACGGCCGCCTGATGCCGGCCAAGAAGGACCAGCCGCCCCCGGACCTGCACTACTTCAAGCAGCCGCAGAAATGACGCGCTGCCGGCAAGGCAAGGGGCGGGGGCGTTGATCCGTGGCGTCGTGCCGGCTCCCCAAAACGCATGGACGGGTGAGCGTTGTTCAAGCTGATGACCGACGTTAACATCCACGTGCCGGTAGCCCGGCTGGTTGGCGGAGCTCTCGGCTTGTGGCGCGCGGTTCTGGGCGGCGCGAAACCGGGGCTGATTTGCGCAACACTGGCCGCAGGGGTTACGGCGATCGGCACCATTGAGGCGAGCGCACCGGACGAGACGGTCGGACGGCTCGTCAATCAGGACATCCTTGCTCATCTTCCGACCGACGGCGTCGGTGGCGCTGCGATCGCGGTCCGCATCGACGGGCGGACGCTCTTCTTCAACCTCGGTTGGGCCGAGGTGGCGCAACGGCTGCCGGTCACATCGGATTCGCTGTTCAATCTCGGTTCCATACGCAAGGCGTTCGAGGCGACGGTCCTGGCGCAGGCATTCCAGCAAGGCGAGCTTGCCTTCGATGATCCCGTCAGCCGATATGTGACCGAGCTTGAGCGGGGCAACGATATCCGCGGCGTGACGACTGGGCAGCTCGCCGTCCACACGTCCGGACTGGTCCTGCCGCCGGACGTCTCGCCGTCGCCGACCCAACACTACACGTTGGCCGAATTCATTCATGCACTCGGCGATTGGAGGCTGGAGGAGGGGCGTGAGCCCGGACAACAGTACATTTACTCGCATGCGGGTTACGTGCTGTTGCAGCTTGTGCTTGAGCGCAGGTTCGGCATGCCGATCGCCGAGCTGCTCGATCGCCGCGTGATCCGGCCTCTGGGTCTTGTTTCGACGTTAGCGCCCTTGCGCGGAGCCGACGGCCGCGCCGAGCTTGCGCCTCCGCTCATGAGCCGTGCCGTGCAGGGTTACGACCGGGACGGCGAGCCGCTCGGGCAACCCGGCGATCAGCAGACCCATTACGATTTCCCGGGCACCGGTCAGATGTTTTCGTCGGCGCGAGACTTGGCGACCTTTCTGGCAGCCAATCTCGGCGAGCTGCCGATCGACCGAACCCTGCAGGAAGCCATGCAGCTCACGCATCGCGGTGTTTTCCGTGCCAACGCGCGAACCATGCAGGCAATGGCCTGGGAGGCCATCGACTATGATGGCACTGTTGTGGTCGACAAACCGGGCGGCCTCAACAATTCGTCGGCTTATATCGGCATGGTCCCGAGCCAAAATCTGGGGCTCGTTCTTCTCGTCAATCGCGGCGACCAGTATGTTTATGAGTTTGGTCGCAAGTTCTTGCGTGAGCTTGCGCGTGATCGCGCGAACTGAGATCGCGCGCCGCGCGGCCGGCACTTTACGAGATTTGACCAATGCGGCGGCTTCGACTAGGTGGACCGGTAGAGCACGCCAAGCGCGGCTCTGGCATTAAGGGAGGGGCGTCATGATCAATAGGACTTTCTCCGCAGCAGTCGCGATCTCGCTGTTGATGGCCACCGCGCTCACGCCTGCCCGCGCCGCCGACATGACCTTCGAGCGCGCGCTCGCGGTCGACAAGGAGCCGCAGAACTGGCTCCTCCACCACGGCAACTACCAGGGCCACCGGTTCTCGCAGCTCAAGGACATCAACACCGATACGGTCAAGGATCTCAAGCTCGCGTTCACGGTCGGGTTGGGCGGGATCGAGGGCGCCGGCCACTACAAGTTCGGCAATCTCGAAGCGACCCCGATCGTGGAGGACGGCGTCATGTACGTGGCGGACGGCTGGGGCTCGGTCTACGCGATCGATGTGTCGAGCGGGAAGAAGGGCACGTTCCGCTGGAAGTTCGATCCCGGCATCGACAAGGCGTGGGCCGGCGATGTGGCCTGCTGCGGGGTCAACAACCGAGGGGTCGCGCTCTGGAAGGACAAGGTGATCTCGGTCTCGCTCGATGGCCGGCTGTTCGCCCTGAACAAGGCGACCGGCGAGAAGGTCTGGGAGCGCAAGATCGCGGATCCGGCCTTGGGAGAGACACTGACCATGGCGCCGCTGATCGTGCGCGATCTCGCCGTCCTCGGCCCGGCGGGCGGCGAGTTCGGCATCCGCGGTTTCGTGGATGCCACCGATCTCAACACCGGCAAGCAGGCCTGGCGGACCTACACGATCCCCGGCAACGGCGAGCCCGGCAGCGAAACCTGGAAGGACGGCAAGGATCGCTGGCAGCACGGCGGCGGCTCGACCTGGGAGACCGCGACCTACGATCCGCAAACCGACACGATCTACCAGGGGATCGGGAATGCCGGTCCCGACTTCGATCCGGAATACCGGCCGGGCGACAACAAGTGGGCGGCGAGCGTGCTCGCCCTCAATCCCGCCGACGGCAAGATCAAATGGGGGTTCCAGTATACGCCCAACGATCCTTACGACTTCGACGAGATCTCCGAGCATCCGATCATCGACGCCAAGGTCGGCGGCCAGGATCGCAAGCTGGTCGTGCATGCGGCGCGCAACGGCTTCTTCTATGTGCTCGACCGCACCAACGGCTCCTTCATTGCCGGCAAGCAATATGTCGACGAGCTGAACTGGACCCCCGGCCTCGACCCGAAGACCGGCAAGCCGCTCAACTACGATCCCAATCGCGATGTGCAGATCTACGCGCCGGGAAGCCATGGCACGCGCGCGCGGCCCACGGGCGACAGGCTGTGCCCATCGGTGGCGGGCGGCAAGAACTGGGAGCCCACCGCCTACAATCCTCAGCTCGGGCTTATCTACATCCCCTCGATCGAGGGCTGCAGTTCCACTCAGACCGTCGTGCAAAAGGACCGTGACGACCAGGGCGGCGAAGTGAAACCGCGCGACCGCTTCACCGGCGGTCCCTTCAGGGCTCCCGACCGCCCCCTCCACGGAGCGCTCAAGGCCGTCGATCCAACGACCGGCGAAATCAAGGCGAGCCTGCGGCTCGACTATGCGAGCTATGCGGGCGTGCTGGCGACCGCCGGCAATCTCGTCTTCCTCGGCCATGTCGACGGCACCTTCGGCGCCTATGACGCCAGAACCCTCAAGGAGCTATGGAGCTTCAATGCCGGCTCCGGCATCAATGCGCCGCCGGTCACCTATGCGGTGAACGGCAAGCAGTATGTCGCGGTGCTGGTCGGCTCGCGGCAGCCGAACAACGTCATCTCGCTCGCCCCCGAGCTCAAGAACACGTCGCCGGCCTCGATGCTGTACGTCTTCGGCCTGTGACCGTCGCCTCGCCTGCGATCATCGGAGAAAGTGTCGCGATGAAATTGCATTGACGGGTGATCGGTGTAATGTTGGTGCGATGGCGGCATTTCGGGCGCGGCTTGGCAAAATCGAATCGTGGCTTGGCTATTTGCTCGCGTTCGCGCTTGGCTTGGCGCTCGGCGCGGTCATCATCGCGAGCGTTCCGACGGCTCCGCCATCATCAGGGTCGCGCTACATCCAATCCGTCGTCAAGTCAGACCGGGGACGCTTTGCCTTCGCGACCAGGATCGTCGTGCAGACCGATAAGATCGTTGCTGCCCCCTTCGAGGTGACCATCACATGCGATGGCGAGATAGGGGATGCGGATTGGGATTTGATCGGATACCGCGAGCAAAATTCCGCCGGCCCCACTGCGCCGCCGCTTGAACCGGCGGGAAATACCTTCACGATCCGGATTCTTAGTCCTGATTTCCTGCCGGAATACACCGTGGCTGCGGTCCTTTATTCCAGGACGTCGCTCGGCATCAAAAGCGTGGACGTGAAATCCGTAAGACCAAAGTAGGGGTTCTGGTCCGCAAGGGTAGCGCTCGGCGTGAGACGAATGGAGCGGATTCAGCTCCGGGCACGCGTACGCCGGAGACCAAAACGACTGTGCCCGGCGCAAGGCCGGGCACAGGGCAAGTTGCTGCGGCAGCTCGTTCAGTTCGACGCGCTCGGCAGGATCTCCATGATCCCGACTTGGCTCAGGCCGCTCATCGCCATCGCGATGTTGCCGTCGGCCGTCGGCATCATGTGGCGCACGATGCCGCCGCCGCCCTCGGGGATCTGCCAAGTCTGGAACTTCTCGGTCTTGGGATCGAAGCGCACCATGTTGTTGGGGCGAGTGTTGGATTCGACGTACCAGATGACGTCGTTGATCACCGTCATGCCGTAGGGCTGCGAATTCGGTCCGCTCGGCCCGTCCCATGACTTGACCTCGCCGGTCTTGGGATTGAAGCGCGAGAGCTTGCCGTTGCTCCAATCGCCGTACCAGATCATGTCGTCGGAGGTCACGCCCATGCGCCGGATGCGGGTCTTGGGATCGGGCAGGGCGTACTCCGTGACCACGAAGGTCTTGGGGTCCACGGTGGCGATCTTGTTGGTGCCCCAAAAGGCGAACCAGGGCTGCTTGTGGTCGGACAGGAAACGCAGCGCATAGGGCTGCTGTCCGGGTCCGCCCGCCGGCTGCACCAGCTTGATCTCGCCGGACTGCGGATCGAGCCGCCCCATGAAGCCGCCGTTCTGCACGCTGAACCAAAGGAAGCCATCGCGGTCGAACAGCGGCGTATGGGGATCCTTCGCCTTGGGGTCCGGCATGTCATAGTACGTGAACTGGCCGGTCTTGGGATCGAGCTTGCCGATGTGAGCGCCCCAGTTGCCGGCGTACCAGATGTTGCCGTCCTTGTCGTTGATCAGCCCATGCGGGCCGGCCAGCCGCGGGATCGGATATTCCTTCATCTCGCCGGTCTTGGGGTCGAGATGGCCGAGCCGGTTGGCGAACTGCCCGGACCACCACAGCGTGCCATCCGGCATCGCCAGCGGGTCATGCGGCCGCGAGCCCGGCGTCGGCGTGGCCCAGATATGGAACTTGACCTTCACGGGACCCTCGATCGCGACCGGCTTGGGCCGCGGCAATTCCGGGAAGGACGCGATCAGGTATTGCTTGATTTCCTTGGCCTGGTCGGCGGTGATCGGCGCGCCGGCGTTCTTCATCATCTCGACGGTACTGTCCCATTCCTCCGGCGACTTGTTGGAGATGACGAGATTGCGAAGGTTGTGACAGATCGTGCAGTTGTCCTGCACCAGCTTTTTGGCGCTGCCATCGGGCAACGGATAGCCGCCGGGCTGGCTCGGATCGGGCTCGGCCGACCGTTGCGCGCTTGCCGGCAGAACGGCACAGAGCGACACAGCCATGGTCAAGATCAGAAGCGATTTCGTGGACATGCCATCACCTTCAAGGAGGGGGTATCGGCGCAGCTTGCCGCCGGCCGCGCGTCTGCGCGCGAGCGGCGCACATTACAGCAGGCCGGGCCATTGTGTCATCAGCCCAAAGGAGGGTCCGGGGGGGTAGGGTGAAGGTCAGTAGGGCGCAATCGCTTTATTGGGCCATCGGCCATGCCGATGGGTTGCGCCGGTTGGTTGACGCCGATGGCGCAATAAAGCGATTGCGCCCTACGAGGCCTGTCCCGGCGCGGGCAGGTCGCGCACCAGCGTATTCGCCAAGCGGTCGAGCAGGGCCAGCACGTCGGGATGCTTGTCCGGCTGCCAGCGTGCCATCAGCTCGGCCAGGCCCTGGCGGCGGGCTGCCAGAAGGCGATCGCGCATCGCACTGCCGGCGGCCGTCAGATGCAGGTGGCCGGCCGCGTCGGCCGCCGCGATCCCGCGATCGCAGAGCGCCTGCAGCGGGACCTGCAGGCGCGCGGGCGGAAGCTTCAGGTCCTCGCTCAGGGACTGCAGGCTACCCGGCGCCCGCTCGCCCAGCCGCGCCAGCATCCAAAGCTCGGGGGCGGGGAGATCGAGCTGCGCCCGTTTGGCCAGATCGGCGTAGAGGCGCCAGCGGTTCTCATGGGCGATGAGCGTCGTGACGATACGCTCGAGCTCCTCCAGCGAGGTTGCATCGCGCGGCATCGGGACGCTTTCGCCGAGATCCTCGGCCGGCTCCAGGCCGCGCAGCGGCGTTTCGCGTAACCCCAAGGTCAGCAGGAATCCGACCGCCGCGACCGCGGCAGCCACCTGGAAGACCAGCCGCAGAGCCACCACGATGGCGGCGAGATAAGCCGCGCGAATCTCGCTCGGCAGGGCCTGCAACGCGGCCGGGCCGGAGGCGGCCGGCAATGCCGTGCCGGGCGGCAGCACCGCGCTCAACTGCGCTTGCAGCGCGTGGGCAAAGATGGCGCCGAACAGCGCCACTCCGAGCGCGCCGCCGATGGAGCGGAACAGCGTGGCACCGGAGGTGGCGACGCCGAGATGCTCATAATCGACGCTGTTCTGCACCGCCAGGATCAGCACCTGCATGATCATGCCCATGCCCAGCCCCAGCACCAGCGCGTCGGCCGATGTTTGCCAGACGCTCATATCGAGGGAGATCCGGGACATCAGCAGGAGACCGATGGTCATCAGGATGGTGCCCGCGATGGGAAACGGCCGGTAACGGCCGAAGCGGCTGATCAGGCGGCCGCTCGCGATCGAGGTCACCAGCATGCCCAGCATCATGGGCGTGAGCTGCAGGCCCGAGCCGGTCGGGCTCTCGCCCACCACGAGCTGGAGATAGAGAGGCAGATAGGTGATCGAGCCGAACAGCGACAGGCCGACGATCAGCCCGACCGCGCTGGTGATGGCGAAGGTGCGGTTGCGGAACAGGCTCAAGGATAGGATGGGCTCGCGCGAGCGCGCTTCTACGGCGATGAAGCCCACGAGCGAAACAATTGACGCGGTACTCATGCCCAGGATGAAAGGCGAATTCCAGGGGAAGGTGTTGCCGCCGAGGCTGGTAACCAGGACGACGGCGGTGAGCGAGAGCGAGAGCAGCAGCGCGCCCGGATAGTCGATGGTGTGCGGGCGGCCGCTCGACCGCGCAGGCAGCACAGCGGCAATCACGGCGAGCGCCAGCGCGCCGGTTGGAAGATTGATGTAGAAAATCCATCGCCAGGTCAGATGATCGACGAAGAATCCCCCGATCAGCGGGCCGATGATGGTGGCAAGCCCGAACACCGCGCCGAACAGCCCCTGATAGCGGCCCCGCTCGCGCGGCGGGATGAGATCGCCGATCACCGCCATGGTGATGACGATGAGCCCCCCGCCGCCGACCCCCTGCAGGCCGCGGAACACGATGAGCTGCAGCATGCTCTGTGCGAGGCCGCAGAGCGCGGAGCTCGCCAGAAACACCACGATCGCCACCTGCAATACGACCTTGCGGCCATGGAGGTCGCCGAATTTTCCGTAGAGCGGCGTCACCACGGTGCTGGAGAGGAGATAGGCGGTGACCACCCAGGAGAGATGCGTCAGCCCGCCGAGCTCGCCCACGATCGTGGGCAGTGCGGTGGACACGATGGTCTGGTCGAGCGCCGCCAGCAGCAGCACCAGGGACAGCGCGCCGAAAATCATCCGGATCGAGGGGTTGGGAACGTTCTCTGCCGTCGTCACGCTTCGTTGCTCTGCCTTGGAGGACCGATGAAGACGCTTGCGATCAAGAGCCGATGAGGCTGCTGCGATTCGCCCCGACATTGTGGCATCCCTCGCCCCGCTTGCGGGGAGAGGCAACACGCTGGGGCGCAGACCAGAGCTCCGCCTGGTGAGGGGGCTTCCGCAAGCTCAGAATCGCGGAAAGGCCCTGCACCCGTGCCTTGCGCCGACCTCTCCTCGCAAGGGGGCGAGGTGCCGAGAGAGCTGCGCTCGGGGCGAGCTCGAAACAAGGCGTCAGCGTCACAACACCATGCGTTGGAATTGCGCCCAAAACCGGCAACGCGCGGCGCCTTGGTTTGTTCACCGGGGAAACAATCGCGTCAGCGCAAGCCCATCAAGGCGTGCACTGACGGTGGGCTAACCGGAGTTGCGCGCTGAACCCGCCGTACAGTGCTTTCACTGAAATATGTCGGCGAACTTTGCCTTGATCTGCTTGGTATTCTTCTCGATGTAATCGTAATCGGCGGGATAGAGCGTGAGCTCGTCGAGCCCCGGCAGGCCGGGCGGCGGCGCCACGTCGACGCGCGGGGAATGGTGTCCTTCCTCGGTGAACTTGTTCTGGATCTCGGGCGTCAGGTTGAACTGCGCGAACAGCCGCGCCGCATTGGGGTGCGGCGATCCCTTGACGATGGCGGTCGGCGAGGGAACCTCGATGGCGCCGTTGCGCGGGATGATGCTCACCAGATTGGGCGGAGCCTGCCCGCCCGTATAGATGCGCGGATCGGAGGACTCCGCCGCGATCAGCCGCTCGCCGCGCTTGACCGTATCGTAGATCTGCTCGTGGCTCTGCACGACCATGATGTCGTTCTTGCGCAGCGCCTCGTAGAACGGCCAGCCGAGCTTCTGCGACAGCGTCGCCACCACCACCAGCTGGATGGCGGTGAAGGAAGGATCGGCCATCACCATCATTCCCTTGTATTTCGGGTCGGCGAGATCGCTCCAGGTGGCCGGACGATCGGCCGGCGCGACCTTGTCGGTGCGCACCAGGATGCCCACCATGGTGAGCCGCTGGGCGATGAAATTTCCGGCCGGGTCCTTGGCGTCCGGGATCACCTTGTCGAAGCCGACCGGCTTGAACGGGACAAAACGACCGCGCCGCGCCAGATCGTTGGCGGCCGACATGTCCGACATGGTGATCACGTCGGCGGCGAAGCGGCCGGCCGCCGCCTCCTGCTGGAAGCGCCGGATGACCTCGCCGCCGCCGGTGCGCAGGAGCTCGACCTTGATCCCGGTCTGGCGCTCGAATTGGGTGGCAATGTATTGCGCCGCCGCGACCGGGGTCGAGGTGTACCAGGTGACCGAGCCCTCGCGCTTGGCGGCGGCTTCATCCACCGGATCGGGCGTGAACGCCTGCGCCGACGCAGCTGCGCTCGATAGCGCGACCCCGCCAAGCAACGTGATCGCAAACAGTGTAGGCCAGATCGCTGCCCGCATGACGTCCTCCCGGCTTTGCCGCGGCGACTTTAGCTGTTATCCGGTGATTAGGAAAACCGATTGTCCGCGTCCGCGCTCACGCCCGGACGCGATCCATCCAGGGACCACAGGCCATGAACATCAACGCGACGATCAGCACCGGCCGCGAGCATTGGACGAGCGTCAACGGCCAGAAGCTGTTCCTGTGGCAGAAGCCGCGCACCGGCGAGCCCGCGCGCGGCACGATCCTGTTCGTGCACGGCTCATCCATGGCCTCGACGCCGGGCTTCGATCTGCAGGCGCCCGGCTATGTCTCGGCAATGGATTTTTTCGCCGGGCAGGGCTTCGACTGCTGGTGTTGCGATCATCGCGGCTATGGCCGCTCCTATAAGGGGCCCGAGCTCTTGGCGACGATCGCCGAGGGCGCCGACGACCTGGCGGCGGCAAGCCAATACATCATGGACAAGACCGCAAGCGGCCCGCTCCACGTCTACGGCATATCATCGGGGGCGCTGCGTGCCGCGCTGTTCGCCGAGCGCCATCCGGAGCGGGTCAAGCGGCTCGCACTCGATGCCTTCGTGTGGACCGGCAAGGACAGCCCGACGCTGGAGCAGCGGCGCAAGAAGCTTCCCGAATGGAAGGCGAGCACGCGGCGCCCGATCAACCGCGCCTTCCTGGACAGCATCCACCGGCGCGACGGCGTCTATACGACCAACCCGGCGCTGGCCGAGCCTTATGCGCAAGCGGTGCTGGCGCTCGACGATTCGATCCCGAACGGAACCTATATCGACATGTGCGAGAACCTGCCGGTCAACGATCCAGCCAGGATCACCGTGCCGACCATCATCATGCGCGGCCAATATGATGGCATCGCCGCCTTCGCGGATATCATGGAATTCTTCACCCGGCTGCCGAACGCCGACAAGGAGTTCGCCGTCATGCCGGACATCGCCCACGGCTCGTTCACCCAGATGAACTATTTGCGGCCCTATCACATCCTGCTGTCGTTCTTCACGCGGCCTGAACCGGTCCATCGCGAGAAGACGCCGCCCGCACGGCACTGAACCAAAAATGAAAACCCGCCGAGGATTTCTCCCGGCGGGCCTACATCGCTCGCGCCATCACCACTCCCAGTACATCCGTGGTAAGCAGCTTGTCGCGAGCACAGACCGTACATAATCGTCGATTGCGGTATTTCAAGGGCGCGGTTGGCCGGTATCGACCGGCGCCGTCTCGGAACCGCCGGTCTCCGGCGTGCGCGCCGCCGCGCCCCGGCGATGATCGCGCCTTTGGTCGCGCCCTGGGCCGGGTCCTCCGCCCCGTTCGCCCGACGCCCGGTTCGAGCCATTGTCGGTGAAGATGAGCGATTGCTGGAAGCGGATGGCGTCGGCGGTGGCGTTGCCGGTCGGGAGGGACTTGCCCTCGATCTGATAGAGCCGTCCCCGGTAATCAAACAGCGCCACCGAGGAGCGGCTGCCGTCGCTCCCCAGAATGCTCAGCTGGCGGCCGTACACCCGGCCGACCCGGGCCGGAATGTTGACTTTGACCTCGCCGTCCTGGGACAGCGTCTGGATCGCATGCTCGATAACGGCGCTCTCTTCCAGCCCGGTGGCGCTGAGGTCAGCGATGCTGATCTTGAACACGCTGTTGCCCTGCGCGACCGAATAGACCCGCGCCGGCACCGCGCGGCCGTCGGCGGCCGGATAGGTGTTGGTCTCGATCTTGGGCTCCGCCGGAAACGAGACCGTGAAAGCGTAGTCGGGGTAGCTGTATTCTTTCCAGCTTTGTTGGGCGGCGGCCGGGCTGCCGGCGGCGCAGAGCGCCAGGATGAAGGCGAGCACGCGCATTTGCTTAAGGTGGTCCTTCCTTGTCCCGGCCCTGAGCCGGGACCGTTACAAGCTCTGAGTTTGGTACGGTCCCGGCTCCATAAGCGCGTTTACGCGCGTCATTGAGGCGCTTAGTGCCGGGACAAGTGCGACCCGCGGTGACGCCAACGGTCGCGATTCAGGGAGCCGCGGAGCCGCGATCCGGGTTGCCGAACTGGGTTCCGTCCGGAAGGGTGACGCCTACGAACTGGCCGCCGTTGGTTCCGTCCCGCAGCGGATGGATGGTGAGCTTGACGTCCATGCCGGGCGACAGCGTCTTTTGCGTCCAGCCCTGGCGGGCGATCTGGCCCGGCCCGCCCATCTCGACCGCCCACTCCTCGAGCTGACCGTCATGGTTGGGAGCCATCACGAAGATCCAAGCGTGCGGATTGGTCCACTGAAATTCCTTGACGGTGCCCGCCAAGGTCACTTTCTGGTCGGCATCGAACATCGCAAAAGAATGATGCGCGAGCGCGATGCCGCTCGAAGCGATGAAGGCAGCGCTTGCCGCCAATCCTATCCATTGCCGTCTCATGCCTAGCCTCCTTGCTCGAAGCGGGCACACCCCGCGAAATCTCGCCCGACTATCGGAAACCGACCCTTTCCGGTCCCTGTCGGCCGAATTAATCCTTGTTAATGCAAGCGTCGCTGACTCTATCGCACCGGGCCGGTGTCCTGCAAACCGGGCAGGCACCGCCTCGCGGTCATTCCTTCCAGGCGGCGCTGCGCGATATGCTCAGGATGAGGGTGCCGCCTCCGCCGACTTGGCAGGGGCCAAATCGAACTCGCGATCGTGAAATTGACGCAGCGTCTCGCGATGGCCGACGCTGATGATCGTCGGATGCCAGGGCAGGTCGCGCAGGAGGCGGTAGAGCATCTCCTGTCCCAACTCGTCGAGGGAGGCGGTGGCTTCATCGAGGAAGATCACCGCCGGCTCGGCCAGCAGCACCCGCGCCAAAGCCAACCGCTGATGCTCGCCGCCCGACAGGCGCTGCGACCACAGATCCACCTTGTCGAGGTCGGACGCGAGGCGCTCGAGGCCGACTTGCTTGAGAACGCCGATCAGTTTTTCGGTCGGCACGCCTGCGCTCGAGTTCGGGATAGAGGAGCGCATCGCGCAGGCTGCCGAGCGGGATGTAGGACTTTTGCGGCAGGAAGAACGCGCGCCGAGGGTCGAGCCGAATGCGGCCCCGCCCGAACGGCCAAAGGCCGGCGATGGCGCGCAACAGCGTGCTCTTGCCGGTGCCGGTGGGGCCCTCGATGAGAAGGGCTTGGCCCGGCGTTACGTTGAGTTTCAGTCCCTGCAGCAGAGTGGACCCATTCGGGAGCCCGAGCGTGAGGTCGTCGACCGCCACGCCCTCGCCGGCACGCTCGATCTTGATCGGCTGCGGCGCGCGCTGCTCGGCATGGATCTCGTCGACGCTGTCGCGGAAGCTCGCTAACCGATGGAGAACCGACGCCCAGTTTGCGATGTCGTTGTATGACGTGATGATGTAGGCGAGGGAGCCCTGCAACGAAGTGAAGGCGCCGGCAACCTGCTGGATCGCTCCAAGTTGCATCCGCTCCCCGAAATAGCGGGGCGCCGCGACCAGGTAGGGAAACACTACGGCGGCCTGGCCCTGCCCATACTGAGCGAAGCCCAGAATCCGGGTCCGCACCATGATGGCCCAGAAGTTCGCGAACACCCTGCCGAAGCGAAGCGAAAAGATGTCGAGCTCGCGCGCTTCGCCGCCGTAGAACGCTACGCTCTCGCTGTATTCGCGCAGCCGCACCAGACTGAAGCGGAAGTCGGCCTCCAGGCGCTGCTGCTGGAAATTCAGGTTGACCAATGGCCGGCCGAGACGGATAGCGAGCCAAGTCGCGATTCCGGTGTAGACGAGCACAGCCCAGAACATGTAGCCGGGGATGCTCAGCGTTCCCCAGCTGCCGAGCGGTATGTCGAGCGGTCCGGATAGGCCCCACAGGATGAAGGAGAAGGACACTGCCTGCACGATATTCGTGAGCAGGCCGAGCGACAGGTTGAGGGACTGCGCCGGAAAGAGATTGAGATCCTCGGCAATGCGTTGGTCGGGATTATCGGTGCCGCCCCCCGTGAGCTGGAGGCGATAGTAGATCTTGTCGCCGAGCCATTCCTTCAGATAGACGTTGGTCATCCAGCGGCGCCAGCGAATCTGCAACATCGACTGCAGGTAGACACCGTAGACGAGAAGGAGGATGTAGGCGCCGGCCAGCAGGGCGAACAAGGCGAGCTGGTAGAAGAACGCGGATTCGTCGTAGTTCTGCAGCGAGTTGTAAAAATCATTGTACCATGAGTTGAGCCTGACGTTGATCCCCACCTGCGCGAGGTTCATCGCCAAGACGGATGCAAGCAGGCCACGCGCCACCCACTTTTCCTCGGAGAACCAGTACGGGCGGGCGATCGCCCACGCCTCCTTGAGCATGCCGAGCTTCGTACGTTCCATCTTGCTGCTCCAATCTTGGCGGCGCCGGTTCTATCCCGCTGAGGGCGGTCGTGGGATGGGCCTGCTCGTGCGCACGCTTCGTGTTCCCGCTGACGGATCGCGAGACTGAGCGTCCCAGGTGGCAGGATCATGGGCGTCGGCGCAAGCCGGTCCTGGGGTTCACCCGGGTCAAAATCCCTTGGGCGGATGCTGGTAGTCTACATAGGGCGCGGCCTCAATATGGCAGCAGTCTGCAAATGATGGACGAGGAAGGCGTCCAGAGCGGCAGCGCGTTCATTTGGGACGCCGCCGGCCACCTGGTCACCGACGACAATGTCGCGCAGGGAACCTCGACCCTGGGAGTCCCGCCGGCGACCGGCGCGGTGGTGCGTGGGGAAATCGTCGGCGTGACCCGGAACTGCGACCTCGCCGTGATTCGCCGCGACGCCTCGCTCCCACCCTGCGCGGGCGGGCGCGAATCAACCGCCGTGATACGGACCGCGTACGCAGTTCCTCTCGACCTGCCAGGTACCGTTGCGGGACCGGATGAATCCATATTGCTCCCTGGCGACCCTAGGGTTGCCGAAAATCGACGGATGATAGGCCGGGTTTACCCCATCCAGGCTGCACGGGACCACAAAGCCACGACATCCTTGGTAATAATAATAGTCGTCGCAGTCGTTGAACGCCCGAGCCGCAGAAGTGCCGCTCAGGACATCGAGAGCTGCGACGGCTGCGAGCAGGGCGAGAGCGCTTCGTCTCATGGCGATCTCCTTGGGCTGGCAATCCAGGCCAACTGTTCCCTCACCCCGGGGGAGATTGCAACGGGCTTTGACCCCTATGCTCGCCAGAACGGCTTGCAGGCCTCGCGCTCGGCCGCCATGAGGTCGAGGCTGAAATCCTGGATTTCGAAGCGGCAGAGCGAACGCAACGCCCGGCGCGAACGGCGGCGCCGCTCCCATTCAACCACGGTTCGCCAAGCGGCTGCGATCGACGCCCTCAGGCACGTCGACAAGGAAGCGGCTGCGTCGAATTCCGACCCGACAAACGTCAGAGCGCTTGATAAAGACTGCTTATGCATGATCACCCTCCATTTGCTGCGGGTAACCCACCTGCAGAGCCCTTGGGCCAAGATTTATGACGACGGATGCGCTTATTTGCCTGCTTGCAGCACGTCCTTCGTGGAGCTCACCGGCGGCTTGATGGGGACAAAACGCGTGTCGCTGCTGCCGCAGGCCGGTGTGTTCGACGCCCGTAAAACGGCTTCCAATCGCAACAGAAAGATCTCGGACAGCATGGCGGCGCTCCCTGGTTCGGGACCGTCCTTGGGGGATTTAGTCAGGGGTTTGCCGCGGTCGGTTCAATCGCGGATGCAAAAATTAGCCAGCCGCGCTGGAAAACGATGGCCCCGGCAGGTTGGGCGCAACCCGGGCCGCGAAGGCAGGCAGGTGCTCGACCCGGCAAGCGCCCGCTGGCAATGCCGAAAGCGTCGTGCTCCGCGGGCCCCTGGTTGACGGGAGGGCTACGGGGCCGCCCCGCAATCAGTCGGCCCCGCCGTATTTCACGGCAGGGATCGCTACGATTGATCGTTCGTCGGGATCTTCGGGAAAGAAAAGCGTCGCGGTTGTTCCAGACGCGTTGTGAATTCGCTCGACATGTCCATCGAGATCGGCGGCAAGAGCGTCGATCAGCTCGCTTCCGAAACCACGTTTCAAGGTAGCGGTGGGTGAGCCATCATCGCTTACGCAGCAAATGACTTGCCCGGATGCGGCTTTAACCGCAACCGAAATACGACCGCCCCCGAAAGCGAACGCGTGACGCAAGGCGTTCGTTATGAGCTCCGAGGTAATCAATTCTGCTTGCCAACAACGTTTGGCATCGAGCAGCACGGGCTGCGTAATTGCCAGATGTAATTCAATATCTCGCTCCGCAAGTTCAAAAGAGGTCATGGCGCGGCAAAGCTGAGTCAGATTGGCGCTCAGATCGACAAACGCCGCTGTCAAAGGTGGTCGTAAAAGTTGATGTGCAGCAGCCATGCCGTGAAGACGATTGATGATTTGTACCAGCGCAGCCTTAGTCTCTTCATGGGATGATCTGGCGGCGAGGCGGGTGGCCAGCGAGATTGCACACATATATTCATTCTGAACTCGGTGCAAAAATTCCGCGAGGTAGAGGTAAGATCGCTCCGCTGCGTGGCCTCCCGATTGTGTAGACATCGCTATGACCCAATCCGCCATCGCGCGGCGCTGTTTGGCTGCTCGATAAGACGCTAAACCTCGGCCTCGAGCACAATCTTGTACGAATTTGCTGCGATTTTCGTCTTACCAACGCGTAGTGAAGCGGCGCGAGTGCCGTTCTGGCGACGGTAGGTCCCGAGGCGGTTCGCGAGGGCGCAAGATGACGGATCGGCGGGCGCCGACATGCGCGCACGACGCTGCAATTTCGCAAAAAACGCTGCAATTTTCAAAAAGCGCAATGAGGCGAGGTGCTCTATGTCCATCACCTGCGATCAAGCGTGCGCGGCGGTGTTGAGAACAGCAATGCGAGGGGAGGCTGGAAAACTGCAGCGGGGAAGCGGAATTGCGATCCGGTTGAAGCGTCATTACGAGCAAAGCGAAGCAATCCAAGGAGAGTGGCATGCAAATCCATCAAGCCGATTACTTCAGCGCCTATCGTACCATCAAGCTGGCGCGAGATGCCGAGGGCGTGCTGGTCGTTGAATTTCACAGCAATGGCGGGCGGTGCACCTTCTCGGCACAACACCATACGGAGGTCGTGGATGCCTTTCACCGGATTGCGCAAGATCGAGCAAACAAGATCGTCATACTGACGGGTGCAGAAGGCGACTTCATTATTGGGGTCGATTGGAGCTCCTTTGGCGATGTCTCCGATCCCGGGGTTTGGAGCCAGATTCACGACGAAGGCGCTCAGGTTTTGGAAAACATAGCCAACATACGTGTGCCCGTCATCGCGGCCATCGAAGGACGTGCGTATATCCATTCAGACTATGCGCTGCTTGCGAACGTGATTGTGGCGGCCGAGGGTTCGACCTTCCAGGATGTCGGGCATTTTGCCGTAGGTGTCGTGCCCGGCGACGGAATCTTTACGACCTGGAGCTATCGCGCTGGACCGGGACGAGCCGAGGCGTTCCTGCTCAACCCATGGCCGCTGCCAGCCAGTACCGCATATGAATGGGGCGTCGTGGCAGAAGTCGTGCCGAACGGCAAGGCGCTCAGTCGAGCGCGGGAATTGGCCGCGCTGTACTTGAAGGCTCCGGAGGTGACGCGCCGCGACACGCGCATCCACTTCATTCAGCCATTGAAGGAGCGCATTGTGCGAGAGGTTGGATACGGGCTGTCGCTCGAAGGGACATCGTCGGCCGCCCTAGCGAGATCAAAAGTCAAGAATGAAGCTGCGTGATCGCAGATAGCCGCGGATTCATGCCGCGGGCAGACTTCGACCAAGCGGCGAGCGCTCGATCTCGAACGACTCGGTGCAGTTGAAGCTGTCGAGGATGACCGCGCGGAGCCCAGCCATGGCTAAGCATTGCCATTTCCTTCCTGCGGCTTTCGTAATCGGCTTGGCCGCGTTCGCGTCTCCTACTTACGCCCAAACAACAGACGAGCTTTTGAACGCCGGTCGCGACGACAACGACTGGATCCTGCCCGGCAAGACATATCAAGATAATCGCTATACCGGACTCGAGCAGATCACGCCGCAGAACGTTCAGATGCTTGCCAAGGCATGGTCCACGGAGATCGCCGACAACGGGCAACAGGAGACCTCGCCAATCATCTGGCATGGCACGATGTATCTCTCGACACCGCACGAGAGTGTGTTGGCGCTCGATGCGGCCACCGGCAAGTTAAAGTGGCAGTTCCCGTACAACCCCTCGTACACGATTACGTATGCGGTGAACCAAGGCGTTGGGATCGCGGACGGAAACATCTTTGTCGCCACGCAGGATTGCCGCGTGATCGCAATCGATGCGACGACCGGGAAGCAATCATGGAACGTCAATGGATGCCCGAACGACCGATACGCCTCGACCGCAAATTCGTGGTTTCACATGGCGGCGTATGTCTACAAGAGCCAAATCATCCTTGGGACGTCGGGCGGCGATACAGGAGCCATCGGTCACGTCATGGCCTTTAGCACCAGCGATGGCCATCGGCTCTGGGATTGGCAGGCGATTCCAGGACCAGGACAGCCGGGGCACAACACGTGGCCAGGCGACTCATGGCAGCACGGCGGCGGCGCCGTATGGTCGGGGCTCGCGATCGACCCCGCCACGGAGACGCTATACGTCGCGCCGGGAAATCCGGGTCCCGATTTGGTCGACGTCCATCGCAAGGGACGCAATCTGTATACCAACTCCCTCGTTGCGCTCGACATATCGGGCGCGGCGCCGCGAATGAAGTGGTATTACCAGCTGACCCCCGACGACACTCACGACGACGATCCGGCAATGCCGCCCGTCGTCTTTGACGGCAGGGTCGGTAGTGCGATGCGTCACCTGGTTGCGATCGCCGACAAGGGCGGCAACTTCGCGATCCTGGATCGTACCGACGGGAAGGTCGTCTATCGCTTCCCGCTCGACAATCAGATGGGTCTCAAGACGACGAAACCAAGTCTTAAGGGGACGTTGGCCTGTCCGAATCACGGCGGCGGCGTGGAATTCAACGGCGCTTCGTATGACCCCGAAACCAACTTCTTCCTCATCCCGAATACCGAGGAGTGCGGGATCTGGAAGATCACGAACCCGAACCCGCGCTACGTGCCGGGCCAGCCGTTCGAAGGCGGTCCGCTTCCAACGCGTCGGAAAGCCACGGGGAAGCTGACCGCAGTTGACGTGTCGACCGGGAAAATTGCCTGGATTGCTCGCTTTCCACATGCCGCACAAGGCGGGGCGCTGATCACGCGCAGCGGCTTGGCCTTCACCAGCGACCTCGGCGGCAATCTCTATGCAGTCGATGCAAGAACTGGCAAAGAGCTCTGGACGGCAAACACCGGGGCCTCGATCATTGCGCCCATCAGCGCCTATAGCGTCGATGGCAGCGAGTACATCGCGGTCGTGAGCGGCTCGGCCGGCTCACAACAGACGCCTGACGTGCCTGTTGCAACCAAGAGTGTCGTGACAAGCTATCGACTTGGG
This sequence comes from uncultured Alphaproteobacteria bacterium, assembly GCA_963725185.1. Classification (GTDB taxonomy): domain Bacteria; phylum Pseudomonadota; class Alphaproteobacteria; order Rhizobiales; family Xanthobacteraceae; genus VAZQ01. The sequence continues at coordinate 134,578 of CAVRXO010000003.1, read as the reverse complement.
CCCATTGCCCCACCGATTGCGAACAGCGCGGCCGGACAAGTCGCTATCGCGGAATCGAGCGACGGCAACGCGTCACTTCCGCTTTCGATCGGGTCCGCTCCATACACGTCCGCACAAGCCGCGGCGGGCCAGACGCTCTACGAGCAGCGGTGTGCAGCCTGCCACGGCGTGCAGCTCCAGGGTGTTTCAGCTCCCGCGCTCACCGGGGCGAGCTTCGCAAAGGCACATCTGAACCTCTCTCAACTTCGTTCGATCGTGACGACACAGATGCCGGTGACCGCGCCCGGATCGCTGAAACCGCAGCAGTACGCGAGCATCATCGCGTACCTCGTTTCGTACGAGTGTGTTCATGCCGCGAGCAATGGATCGCAGCCTTTCCCGACCGCGGACAAGCCCGAGTTTGCCAACGTAATTCTGGGCGGCCGCTCTTGTCCGCCGAAGCCTCCCGGACAAGAGTAGATCTCATGTGAGCAAACAACGCATTATCGTGACGAGTGCGGCGCCGCCAAACGGCAACGGGTATGGAACGGCCCTTGCCTTCGATCTTGACGGTCAGCCACTCGGTATCTTTTGCGGCGATGCGCGGATTGCGGATCCCCGTGGCTTGTGCGTCGACCCGACCGGCGCACTGCTCTATCTCAATAGCGGCACCGACCGCGTCCTCGCGCTGGATGCCGGCGCTGGCATCATCTACGACTCTGGCACGGTTCCGGGTTTAAATCCGTGCGGAGCAAATTTCGGGCCGGACGGCCGAACTCTATGTCGGCCTTCGCACCGATCGTAGCATCGGGGCGTTTCCGGCGACGCTCGCAGCAGCGCCCGAACGCATCCTGCCTGCGGACATCGTCCCCTTTCCCCGTGGCTTCGCTTTCGCACCCGACGGACAGCTCTTTCTCTCATCGGGTATCGGACCGACCGGTGAAGGAGCACGAACGATCGCAGCGTTTTCCGCCAAGCATGCTCCCTTGACGCTACGATTGGTCGATGACCCGGATCTGGGTCCGCTCGACCTGATACTCGCACCGAACGGCGACCTCGTCGTCGCGAGCGAACATCCCTTCGGAGCGCCCGAGGCAGTCACGACAGTCCGCCAGTACGACGCCGCGGCGGGACGGCTCGTTCGCGTCTTTCGGCCGGATGACAGCGTGCAGTTCCGCCGTCCGCGGGGCTTGCGGTTCGGTCCGGGCGGCGATCTGCTTTGCGTCGCGCAGGACGAAGTCGTTGGGTTCGATTTCGTGACTGGCGCGTGCCTCGGTGCGCTCGTGCGCTGCCCAAACCTCAACGGCATGGCTCTGGAGATTTTTTGAGCGCGCATGAGACCTCCCGCCAATGCATCACCTTGCGCCCTCGCAAGACGCTGCAATTTCGCAAAAAACGCTGCAATTTTCAAAAAGCACGATGAGGCGAGGTTCTCTAGGTCTGTTACCGACGGATTAGAGGTACTTTCGCCGCGACGGGCGGATTGCGGATCCCCGAAAGTCGGGGCGTGCCAGCTGAGTCGGAGCGGGAGGCGTGGATGACCGACGTAGACCGGCGAACATTTATAGCGGGCTCCGGCCTGGGCCTCGCTTATGCGACCGGCCTAACCGCCGCGCCCGCAGCCGCCAAACCCACACCCCCTGATACGAAAACGACCGTGCAACTGACGATCAACGCGAAACCGCATACCATAGTCGTCGAGGATCGAACGACACTGCTCGATGCGCTTCGCGACCAAATTGGGCTAACTGGCACCAAGAAAGCCTGCGATAGGGGGGAATGCGGCGTTTGTACGGTACATATCGACGGCCGCCGTGTCCTGTCCTGCATGGCTCTGGCCGTGATGCAGTCGGGACGTTCGATCACGACGATCGAAGGAATTGCGCGCGGCGCGGTCCTCCATCCCGTGCAAAAAGCCTTTGTCGATCACGACGGCTTCCAATGCGGGTTCTGTACCTCGGGGCAAATCATGTCGAGCGTCGCGCTGTTGAAAGAGGCTCGCGCCGGCTGGCCGAGTGCTGCAACTGAGAACGTATCCGCGCCATTCTCGTATGACCAACTCAGCGCAGCCGAGATCCGCGAGCGGCTGAGTGGCAATCTCTGTCGCTGCGCCTGCTACCCCAACATCGTCGACGCTGTCGCAGTCGCAGCCCGCGAAGGCTGAGCTATGCACCCGTTCACCCTCTCGACAGCCAAGGAGCTTGATGCCGCGGCTGCGGCTCACGCGCGCGATTCCGGCGTCATGTTTATTGCCGGCGGCACCGACCTCATGGGCCTGATGAAGGATCACGTCGTCAAACCAGCCCGCCTTCTAGACATCAATCATCTGCCCGGTCTGAATCTGATCGAGGCGACGTCCGAAGGCGGGCTGAGGATCGGCGCGCTCACGCGAATGTCCGACGTCGCCATAGACGTGGGCGTCAGGCAACGGGCGCCGATGATCTCCGAGGCGCTGTTGTTCTCCGCATCGACCCAGCTTCGGAACATGGCGTCGATGGGCGGGAACCTCATGCAAAGGACCCGATGCGCCTATTTTCGCGATGTCGACGGGACCCCGTGCAACAAGCGTTCGCCCGGTTCCGGCTGTTCGGCGCGCCATGGCATCAACCGGAATCACGCGATTTTTGGCTGGTCCGACGCTTGCGTCGCGACCCATCCATCCGACGTCGCCGTCGCGCTGTCGGCGCTCGACTGCACCGTTCGTGTCCACAGTCCGCAGGGCGTACGCGCGATCCCGATAGGCGAGTTCTATCGGCTGCCAGGGACAACCCCCGACAAGGACAATATCCTCGGGCGCGGCGACGTCATCATTGGTCTGGAGATACCGTTCCGCCGAGAGGCCAGGCGCTCGCACTATCTCAAGGTTCGCGATCGCCAGTCCTACGAATTTGCACTCGTCTCCGTCGCAGCAGGCCTCGACCTCGACGGCCGGACCATCCGTTCGGCGCGCCTTGCCATGGGTGGCGTAGCGCACAAACCGTGGCGGCTGACTGCGGCCGAGCAGGCGCTCGCCGGCGTCAACCTCGACGATGCCGCTCGCCTCCGGGAGGCGATCGCGCGCAGCTTCACGGACGCACGTCCGCTCGAGCAGAATGTCTTCAAGGCAGAGCTCGCGCAGCGTGCCGTCTTGCGCGCGCTCCAGACCGTAGGAGAACGGGCGTGAGCGTCGTCGGGAAACCCTTGTCGCGCGTCGAAGGTCGGAAGAAGGTGACCGGCGGCGCGCTGTACACCGCGGACGCGGCGCCAACCGGCACCCTCCACGGCTCGCTCGTCAACAGCACCATCGCCAGCGGACGGGTCAAACGACTGAATATCGCGGCGGCGGTCGCAGCGCCGGGCGTCGTCGGCATCTTTACCTCCGCCAACATGACCCGATTCAAGCCACTACCCGACCCTTGGGATCATGATCGACCGCATGGCCAACGCTACATCCCGTTGCAGGACGACCAAATCCTCTACGCCGGCCAGCCCATCGCTCTCGTCGTGGCGCAGACGCTCGATCAGGCGGCCTATGCGGGAACGCTGATTGAGGTCGATTACGAGATCAAACAGCCGATCGTCTGGAACGAAGAAACCGCGAAACAGGCCTACGACCCGCCGCAATTCCTGTGGCCGGTAAACTCGTCGGTCGGCAATCCCAAGGCGGGGCTCGCCGATGGCGCGGTGAAGATCGAGGCGGTCTATACCACCCCTGACCGCCATCATTGCCAGATGGAGCCGCACGCGACGGTGGCGACCTGGATCGACGGCGACCATCTGACGGTCTTCGAGACCACACAGTCTGTCTATGGGTTTCGCGATCTGATTGCGGTGGCATTTGGTCTGCCGCCGGAGAATATCGAAGTTGTTTCGAAGCTGATCGGCGGAGGCTTCGGGGGGAAGGCCTATGTCTGGCCTCACACCCTCCTCAACGCCGCAGCGGCGCGGGCGCTGCGGCGGCCGGTTCGACTGCAGCTCACTCGGGCGCAGATGTTCTCGATGGCGGGCCACCAACCGGCGACGCTGCAAACCATCCGATTGAGCGCGACGACCGAGGGCCGATTGACCGGGATCGACCATCAGAGCGTCGGCCCCACGACGATGACCGACAACTATATCGAATATGCCGCCAACGCTTCACGCTTCCTGTGGGGCGCGAGCGGCGGCATTTCAACAGGGCATAAGGTCGTGCGCGTCAACCGGAATACGCCGACCGCTCTACGCGCGCCGCACGAGGCGATTGGACATGTGGCGCTCGAATGCGCGATGGACGAACTCGCCTACAAGACTGGCGTCGATCCGGTGGAACTGCGCCTGCGTAACGACACGATGACCGACCCGTACACTGGCAGGCCGTTCTCAACCCGCGCCGTGCGCGAGTGTCTGCTCCAGGGCGCCGAGAAGTTCGGCTGGGCCAGGCGGAACCCAAAGCCGCGCTCCATGCGCGAAAATGGCTGGCTCATCGGTCAGGGCGTGGCGGCGGCGGTCTACACACACTGGCGGTGGCCCGGAACAACCCGGGCTGTGATGCGGCGCGACGGCATCGTCTCCGTCGAATCCGCGATGCACGATATCGGCACCGGAACCTACACCGTTATGGCGCAGGTCGCTGCCGATGAATTGGGGCTGCCGCCTGAGCGCGTATTAGTCGTGCTCGGCGACACCCGACTTCCGAGATCCCATTCCGCGATCGGCTCGGCCACCATGGCCAATGCCGGTGGATCGGTGATGCTTGCGGCTCGTGCACTGCGAGAGCGCTTTGTCGCCTTGGCAACTACGGGGCCAAACGCGCCATTTTCCGGGGTGCCGGCAGATGCGGTAACGCTAGCCGACGGCACGATAGGAGTCGCGGGACAATCGCAGACGCTCGAACTGACTGAGCTTCTCGCCCGGAACAATTTGCAGGAACTGTCTGCTATCGGCGACTACAATCCGGAAGCCGAAGGCCCCAAGGCAGTGTTCAGCTTCTCGGCGGTGTTCACGGAGGTCCGTGTCGATCCGGATCTCGGCCTGGTTCGGCTCAATCGCGTGGTCGGGGCCTACGACGTCGGCCGCGTCATCAATCCGAAGACCGCCCGCAGCCAGGCGATCGGCGGCGTAATCTGGGGCACCGGCCAGGCTCTCTTGGAGCAGTCGGAGATGGACCCCTCGCTCGCGCGCTACGTGAGCCGGAACCTTTCCGGATATCTCATTCCCAGCAATGCGGACATCCCGGCCGTTGATGTTCTGTTCTGCGGGAAGTCCGATGCCGAGGCGAGCCCGATCGGCGTCAAAGGCATGGGAGAACTTACCGCCGTGTCGGTCGCTCCCGCGATAGCAAACGCTGTGTTTCATGCGACCGGCAATAGAATAAGGGACCTGCCGATTACGGTGGAGAAGCTTCTCTAGATGTAACTTAGTACCACCGTGGAGGTGAGCAGAATATTCATGGCTCTGAAGAGTTTTTGAGCGCCGTGACGACGGGAACGCTCTAATTCCTTTCCGCCATCGTGCGCGCCAATCTGCAGCTCCACCTTTCCTCTTTTCCGACCGGTCGGCTCCTGCCTGGTGTCCGGGGGGAACCTTGTCGCCTGCGAGCCGGCGTGCCATTGTACCGCACCGGAGACGATATACGGGTTCCAAGCCAAGTCGTCGTAAAACCCGCGGGTGCGCATGGATGGCGGCAGCTCATTGACGCACGGCGTCGTCTCGTTTGGCCCTTTCCAGCTGTTTGCTGCCGAAAGGCAGCTCAAGAAAGGCGACGAGCCACTCCCGCTGGGCGGCCGTGCGTTCGACACGCTGATGGCGTTGGTCGAGCGGGCCGGGGAAGTCGTCACCCAACGGGAGCTGATCGCGCGCGTTTGGCCGGATGTGACGGTGGAGGAGGCCAATCTCCGCGTCCACATCGCCAACCTCCGCAAGGCGCTGGGGGAAGGGCAGGACGCCCGTTACATCGTGACGGTCCCGGGACGAGGCTATTGCTTTGTCGCGCCGGTAACGGCTGCCGCTCCGCGGATCTCCCCGCCGACAGAGGCCACGGCCTCCGATCGGCGCCAAAGGCTACCTCCCAGGCTGACGCGCATGATCGGCCGCGATGACATCATTCGCGCGCTATCGGCGCAGTTGATGACGTATCGGTTCGTCAGCATCGTCGGCGCGGGCGGCGTCGGAAAGACCACCGTCGCCATCTCCGTTGCCCACGCGCTGTTGGACGGGTTCAACGGCGCGGTTATCTTCGTCGACCTGGCCGCATTGACCGATGCCAAGCTGGTGCCGACGACGGTCGCATCGGCGCTCGGGTTTATGACGCAAACCAAGGATCCGCTGCGGAGCCTGCCGGCCTTTATCGGCGACAGGAAAATCCTTCTCGTGCTCGACAATTGCGAGCATGTGATCGAGGCGGCGGCTACATTGGCCGAACGGATCGTCGGCGGGACCCGGCAGACGCACGTCATGACAACGAGCCGCGAAGCTCTCCGGGTTGAAGGTGAGCACGTCCACCTGCTTTATGCGCTCGGTTGTCCGCCTGAGGATGTCGGCTTAACTTCGGCGGAAGCGCTCAACTATCCGGCCGCTCAGCTTTTCATGGAGCGCGCCGTGGCGAGCGGCCACGGTGGTGTGTTGAACGATATTGATGCGCCGATGGTCACTACGATCTGCCGCCGGCTCGATGGAATTCCGCTTGCCATCGAACTCGCAGCCAGCCGCGCCGGCGCTCTCGGGATTCGAGGGGTGGGTGAATTGCTCGACAATCGCTTCAGCCTGCTCTGGCGCGGCCGCCGGACCGCGCTGCCGCGGCACCAGACCCTGAACGCGATGCTCGACTGGAGCTACAACCTGCTTTCGCGGCACGAAAAGGCTGTTCTTGCTCGACTCTCGGTATTCGTAGGGGTTTTCACGCTCGAGGCCGCCTGCTCCGTAGCGGCCGACGCGGAGATAGATCCAACGAGCGCTACCACGGCAATCACAAGTCTTCTTGCGAAGTCGCTCATATCAAGAACCGAACCACGCAAATCTACAAATTATCGACTTCTTGAGACGACGCGGAGTTTTGCTGCCGCCAAGCTTGCCGAGCGTGGCGAAACCAATCTTGTTGCCGGTCGGCACGCGAGGTTTTTTTCCGGGTTTCTCCAGCACGACCAGCTCGTTCAATCGAGGTTTGGCGAGCATGATCTCTCCGGATACGCCGCGCATATCGGCAACGTGCGGGCGGCGCTCGAATGGGCGTTCTCCGACGATGGGGATGTCACCCTTGGCGTAGAGCTCGCTGCTTGGGCGGCGCCGCTATTCGTCGGCCTGTCGTTGCTCGACGAGTGCACCCGGTGGTGCGAGCGGGCGCTTGCCGGCCTCGACGATGCCGCCCAGGGCACCCGACAGGAGATGATCCTGCAGGAGGCGTTCGCACTGTCATTGATGTACACCGGCGGGAACAGCGATCAGGTTCGCGCGGCGATTGAACGTGGACTTCATCTGGAGGAAACGTTCGGGGACGTGCCGCGCAAGCTCCAACTGTTTTTGTCCCTGTACAGTCTTCTCATGCGGCTCGCCGATTTCCGTGGCGCGCTCAAGGTCGCGGAGCAGAGCGCAACCTTCGCGGAGACCGCGAAGGACCAAGCCGGATTACTGGTCGCAGATTTCATGCTGGGCGGTGCTTACCACTATATCGGCGACCAAGCCGCGGCGCAATTTTATGGTGAGCGTGCCATGGCTCGTGCGGCAGAGCCTGGCACGTCAGTCCCCAGCTTCGTGGGATTTGATCATCGCACCTACGCACCCATAAGCCTCAGTCGTGCTTTGTGGTTGCGCGGTTTTGCCGATCGGGCGAGAAGCATTGCAAAAACAGCCATCGATGAGGCGGTGAGCGGCGTTCACCCAATTTCGATATGCGTTTCGCTGGCGTACGGTTCGCCGGTCTTTCTTTGGAGCCGGGATCTCCGAAGTGTCGAAAACTATGCGGCCCGGCTGATCGAATATGCGGGACGACATTCGATCGAGCCATACCGGGCGGTCGGCCTTGGCCTGAAGGGCGCGGTCGCCATCGCCCGGGATGAGCCGGAAGCCGGCGTCGGTTTGCTGAGGGCCGCGCTGGAGATCTTGACGACCCTAAGGCTGAATATATTCGTTGCCGAGTTCATGGGCGCACTGGCCGATGGCCTGCGCGCGCACGGACAAGTGGAGGAGGCCCTCATTACAATCAATCAGGCCATCGGGCGCGCGGCAGATTGCGGATCGGCATACGACATGGCCGAACTGCTGAGGGTCAAAGCACAGATCTTGGCGGCCATACCGCAGTACGGCCGGGATTCAGCCATCAATTGCCTGACCGAAGCGCTGGCAATCGCAAAATCGCAATCCGCGCTCGCGCTGGAACTGAAGGCGACGATGGCGTTGGCGCGGTTGCTCGCTGAAGGCGGAGAGCGCGATCAAGCCCACCATGACCTCGCTCTCGTATACGGCCGCTTCATGGAAGGATTTGAAACGGCCGACCTGAGGGATGCGCGCCGGCTCATGAAGGACCTGGCGTAGCACCGGCGAGCAGGCGCGGCCTTGCACCATGCCGACGGCAATATACCATGCCGGTGTCCATTAGCCGGGGGTGTCCTTTGATGCATGGCGTCGTCTCGTTCGGCCCTTTCCGCCTGTTCGCGGCCGAGAGGCAGCTCAAGAAAGAGGACGAGGCACTCCAACTCGGCGGCCGCGCGCTCGACACGCTGATCGCGTTGGTTGAGCGGGCCGGAGATGTCGTCACACAAGGGGAACTGATCTCGCACGTCTGGCCGGATGTGACGGTGGAGGAGGCTAATCTCCGCGTCCAGATCGCCAGCCTGCGGAAGCTGCTGGGCGATGGCCGCGAGGGCGCTCACTACATCGTGACCGTTCCCGGCCGAGGCTATTGCTTTGTCGCGCCGGTGACGCCCTCCGCGCCGCCGTACTCGCCGTCGAGAGAGGTCGCTGTCTTCGACCGGCTCCAAAGGCTCCCACCCAAGCTCGCTCGCATGATAGGACGCGACGACATCGTTCGCGCCTTATCGGAACAGTTGATGATGTATCGCTTCGTCAGCATCGTCGGAGCGGGCGGGATCGGAAAGACCACTGTCGCCATCTCGGTTGCCCATATGCTGTTGGATGGTTTCGACGGGGCGGTTTTCTTCGTCGATCTGGCCACGCTGACCGATGCCAAATTGGTGCCGACGACGATCGCGCGGGCGCTCGGGCTTATGGCGCAAACCCAGGATCCGCTGCGCAGTCTGCCAGCCTTCATTGGCGACAAGAAGATCCTTCTTGTGCTCGACAATTGCGAGCATGTGATCAACTCCGCCGCCACGTTGGCCGAACGGGTCGTCGGCGAGACCCCGCAAACGCACGTCCTGACAACGAGCCGCGAAGCTCTCCGGGTTGAAGGTGAACATGTCCACCTGCTCTATGCCCTCGCTTGTCCGCCCGAAGATAGGGAGCTGACAGCGGCGGCAGCGCTCGAGTATCCGGCTGTTCAGCTTTTCATGGAGCGGGCCGCGGCAAGCGGTCTTGACGCAGCGTTGAGCGATAGCGATGCGCCGATCGTCGCCACGATCTGCCGCCGGCTCGATGGAACCGCGCTTGCCATTGAACTCGCGGCGAGTCACGGCGGCTCTCTCGGGATTCGCTGGAATTGCGGAGCTGCTCGACAATCGCTTCAGCTTGCTCTGGCGCGGCCGCCGGACTGCGCTGCCACGGCACCAGACCCTGAGCGCGATGCTCGACTGGAGCTACAACCTGCTTTCGCAGAGCGAAAAGGCTGTTCTTGGCCGGCTCTCGGTATTCCTGGGGGATTTCACGCTTGAGGCCGCCTGCTCGGTAGCATCCGACTCGGTGACAGCCGAACGGGCCGTTACTGAGGCGATCGCAAGTCTGCTTGCGAAATCGTTGATTTCGACGACCGCACTCCATGGATCGACATATTATCGGCTGCTTGAGACGACGCGGATCTTCGCTCAGGCGAAGCTTGCCGACCAGGGCGAAAGCGAATCGCGTTGCCCGGCGGCATGCGAAGTTTTTTTCCGAGTTTCTCCAGCACGACCAGCTCGTTCAATCGAGGTTTGGCGAGCATGATCTTTCCGGATGCGCCGCGCATATCGGGAACGTGCGGACGGCGCTCCAATGGGCGTTCTCCGACGACGGGGATGTCGGCGTCGGCGTGGAGCTCGCTACCTGGGCGGCGGCGGTGTTCATCAGATTGTCGCTGCTGGCGGAGTGTGGCCGTTGGTGTGAACGGGCGCTTGCCAGTCTGGAGGACGATGCCCGCGGCACCAGGCAGGAGATGATTCTTCAGGAAGCTCTTGCCCTGTCTTCGATGTATATCACGGGAAACAGCGATCGGGTTCGCGCCGCGATTGAACGCGCACTTGCTCTCGAGGACGCGTTTGGGGACCGTCGGCACCACCTGGAGCTTTCTTTCGGCCTGTATAGGCTTCAAATGCGGCTTGGCGACTTCCGCAGCGCGCTTGCGGTCGCACAGCAGAGCGCGACATTCGCGGAGTCCGCCAACGATCCCGCCGGCCTGCTAATCTCAGATTTTATGCTTGGCACCTGTTACCATTTTACCGAAGACCAGGCCGCAGCGCAGTTTTACTGCGAGCGTGCCATGGCTCGCGCAGCCGAGCCTGGCACGTCGATCCCCAATTTCTTCGGGTATGATCATCGCATCTACGCTCCCATCAGCCTCGCCCGCGCGTTGTGGCTGCGCGGTTTTGCCGATCAGGCCCGCAATATCGCGAAAACTGCCGTCGAGCAGGCGGTGAACGGAGTTCGTCCGCTTTCGATATGCGTTTCACTGACCTACGGTGCGTCGGTCTTTTTTTGGAGCGGGGACTTGCACGCGACCGACGACTATGTCGAGCGCCTGATCGAGTATGCGGGACGACACTCGCTTGAGGCATATCGGGTCGCTGGCCTGGGGCTGAAGGGCGCAGTTGCCATCGTCCGGGACGAGTTGGCAACGGGTATTGAGTTGCTACGCGGCGCGCTGGAGACGCTGACGTCGCTAAAGCTGAATCTGTTGCTTACCGACTTCATGGGCGCACTCGCCGGTGGGCTGTGCAAGCGTGGCCAACTCGAAGAGGCCTTCCTTACGATCAATCAAGCTATCGGGCGCGCGACGGATCGCGGATCGACATATGACATGGCTGAACTGCTAAGAATTAAAGCGCAGATTTTGGCGGCAATGCCGCAGTATGGCCGGGACTCGGCCATGACCTGCCTGGCCGAGGCGCTTGCGGTCGCAAAGGCGCAATCCGCGCTTGCGCTGGAACTTAGGTCGACAATAACCCAGTCGCGTTTGCTCGCTGAGGGTGGACAGCGCGATCAGGCCCGGCATGATCTCGCTCTCGTATACGGCCGCTTCACGGAAGGATTTGAAACGACGGACCTGATAGTTGCGCGCCAACTCCTGGAGGATCTGGCGTAGCGGTTTCGACACATTCGCGCGAGGCCGGCTTCTCAAACTCGGGCCGCTTTTCACTTTTTTGCAAAATACAACGTGCCTGCGACGGGTCGTCAGTCATTGTCAGGGTACACGGCCTTCCGTTAGACGTGACTGCAAGGCAATGTTCATGCCAACATCCGCACATACGCCGGAAGCCTTGGCTGGTCTCTCGCCACCGGTCGCCGCTTATGTCGAGGCAACCAACGCCTTCGATCTTGAGGGGCTGCTCGCGCTGTTCGCGGACGACGCTCTGGTCAACGATCAGCTCCGCGATTATTGGGGGAAGCCGGCAATCAGAGAATGGGCAGCGCGGGACATTGTCGATCAAAGCCTGACAATGGAAGTGACGACCGTGATCGAACACTACGGAAGCTTCATCGTTACCGCAAATGTCTGCGGCAAGTTTGATATGACAGGGCTGCCGGATCCGCTCGTATACGCATTTTACTTTACGCCTCATGGTGACCGGATTGTTCGGCTCATCATTCTTCGCAACCGATACGACGTTTGAAAACGGCAGAACCGCCGCCGCGGGTGCGGTTTTACCGGCACAGGTTCACCCGGTCGCCCTACAGCTCCGCGAGTCTAGAAGACCGATATTGCCGCAGGCGGGGCTCTTTGGTCTGGAAATCAAAGCTATCGATCAGGATAGCGCTATTTTCCGGTCTAAACGCATGCAGCGGTCGTTCGGCAAAGACGGACTTTCAGGCATTTGCAAAAAGCTACAACGCTTAATTTGCGCGCCAATGAAGATCGAGCAAATCTTGAATTTGCTGGCGAAGGCGTTCGAAGGAGAGACTTGCACGCAAATACTCACGGTATTCGCTGAGCATCAAACCCTGAGGATGTCGACCATGGTGATGGAATTCAACAATACTCCTATGGCACTTCCAGTGCGACCGCTCTTGGGCGGTTGTTCAGCCTCATTTGCTTCCCTTGCAACACCGAACGGATCCGCGAAATCGGCCGTCGTGCCTCATTCCATCAATTCAAATGCGCGCGCAAATCGGGCTCCATATGGAGGCTCGATACACGGCGCGCTGATTACCATCGACAAACGCGATGCAACAGAGTTGAAATTCTCGTCGCAGTCGCATCTCGTTATTCTGGTGTCGGACGGCATCTCCGGTGGCTGCGAGTGGAGTAACGGCAGTCAGACCGGAAAACTGCCATCGGTTGCACCCGATACCATTATATTCAATCCGGCGCGCGCTTGCCTTTTTATCAGGAAGAGAACATCGCAACCGCATTGTCGTATGTGGCTTCTGAGCATCGATCCGACCCTTGTGAACCGTCTCGATGTGGGCGACATAAATGTAACTGGCCTGCAATTTCGTCAGCAAATCGGCGTCGAGGACCAAGGCGTACGTCAAGCTCTTATGGCCATTAAGCAGGAGATCGAAGCACCGGGCCTCAACAGCAGGTCATATGTTGACACTTTGCTGATGCTGCTTCTGACGCGGCTGATGCGTTGCGCATCCAATTTTGCCACGCCGCGTCGACCCGCCTACGTCAAGGGCGGTCTGACGAGTTGGCGATTGAAGCGCGCCCTTGAGCTTTTGGAAGCAAACCAAACCAAAACGCCGTCCCTCGCTGAAATCGCCGGGCCGCTGCGGCTTCACCCCACATTCTTCTGCCGCGCTTTCAAGCAATCAACCGGACTATCGCCTCACCGTTATTTGCTGGAGCACCGTGTCAATCGCGCCAAGGAAATGATGAAGGATCGGAAACGGACATTGACCGAGATCGCGTTGGATTGCGGCTTCAGCGGCTCGAGTCAGTTCTCCGTCGTGTTCAAGCGGATTACTGGAATCTCGCCCCGAGGGTACCGTTTATCCCTATAGGCACAATGTGCCGCACGAGCCTTTACGTACCGCGCGAAGCAAAGGAGGCATAGCATGGACAGTCTTGATCCCGCCCGAACCGCCCTTTTAGTGGTGCATATGGTCAAAGGGGTGGCCGGCGAGGTCGACACCCCCTTCAACCGGCTTTTCCGGCAGCGGGCCGAGAAGACGGGGATCATCGGGGTCCAGGCACGGCTGCTGGACGGGTTCCGCGCGGCCAAGGCGAAGGTGGTCTACACCGCGGTCACATACCAGCCAGGGCTGCCCGGAGTCAGGCCGAACTCCCCGCTGTTTCGCACGCTCGTCGATGTTCCGCTCTTATGGAGGGCACTCCCGCCGTCGAGGTCATCGACGACGTCGCCCCCCGGCCTGATGAACCGGTGGTCAGGGGACAGGCGGCCAAGCGGGTTCGACGGCACCGCACTCGACACCATTCTCCGCGTGGCAGGCGTCGACACTCTCGTGCTCAGCGGTATAGCGACCGACGTCGCTGTCGAATCCACCGCGCGCGCTGCAACCGACCGGCAATACCGGACGATCGTCGTCTCCGACGCCTGCCAGGCCGACAGCGACGAGGCCCACGCCCGCGCGCTCGACGTGCTCCAAAAGTGGTTCAGCGAGACCGCCACCGCAGACGAGGTCCTCAATGCCCTGAGGCGGGCTGCCGCCGATCCGGCTCACCGAGCCGCGTGAGATTGAGGCTGTTTCGGACATCCTGGCAGCGCCGACGCGACGCCCGATACGGAACAATCAGAAGCGTCGTCTCAGTCACCTTCGCAAGTTAGGCGGCAACTAAGCGCTGCGCAGCGGCGGCATTGGGACCGTGGGCTCCAAGTTGGGCGCCTGTGGCCTTTCCGGTTCGGCTCTGGGCTCTTGAGCCGCGGTGTAGCCCGAAGAGTAGGACAACGGTTCGGTCCCCGGCCCCGGCCACCATTTGTGGCCACGGAAGCCATCCGAGAAGCCCTTTTCCCAGCTCGCGCGATCGAGCCTGGGCAGGCCGGTCATGGTGGGAAGAGGTTTCATGGATCAATGCAGAAGCCCTGACGGCGCCAATGATGCATCGTAGCGTTGGCCCTCACGCTGCTACCGGGCGGTGAGGTCGTTCATTGGTGAAAGCTGCGGCTTGGCGTCTGAATGCAGATTACCGCTTGCCGTGGCATTTCCGCAACCACTGCGAGCGTAGGAATCGGCTAATGTGCTACCGGCTCACAAGGAGACCTCCCACGGACTTGGCTCCGCTCACGCGGGGCTTTCTTTTTGGCCGAGCGCCTGCCGTCCCGCGTCCGTGATCCGCAGTGCGGCGACACCGGGGCAACCGGCCCGTCATCGGAGGCCGCCCAGCTGGGCCTTCTGGGAAGATTTTGGCACCAGAATTTGCGCTAAGTCTTTGATTTTGTTGGTCGGAGCGCCGAGATTTGAACTCGGGACCCCCAGTCCCCCAGACTGGTGCGCTAACCGGGCTGCGCTACGCTCCGCCGGAACACGTGGCCTGCGAGCCGACCTGCAGTTGCAGATCCTTGGGCCATCGTCGGCCTCTAATTCCCACAGCCTGTGGCTCGGCGCAAGGGCGACCGGGCCGTTCGCCGGCGGCGGGCAGGGGCAGCCCACGAAGGTGCGGCGGGTTCGCTCGCCGACCGCGACCGTCGTCCCGTTCGGTTGCAGTTGCCGCGTAGCTGCGGCGCTAGCGGGAGCGGCGTCCTGCCTTGGCGCGCGCCTTCTTGGCCGGCGACTTGCTTGCCTTCTTCGCCTTCGATTTTTGTCCCGGCTTTTTCTTGACCGTCGGCGCGTGCGGGCCTCCGAGCGCCGCTTGCAGAGCCGCAAAATCCGCCTCGATCTGATTGGTCAGGCTTTGCAGTCCATAGAGCAAATTGAACATCACCGGATTGGTTTCGGCCGAAACCTCCCTTGCCGCTTCCTTGAAATTTTCGCGCGCTATGACGTAACCGTCGCTCATGATCGCCTCCCTCTGGTGAAGGAGAGCATAGCACGCCGAACCGTTCGACAGGAACTATTCTCCGCCGCTCAGGGATCGGCGCCGCGCACTGGCCGCGGCGCGGCAACATTAGGATGACGGCAGCGGCGAACCGGCGCGGATCATTCAGCGCGATGCGAGGGCGAGGCGTCTCCCTTCCAGGATGCTCTGAATGCTTCCGCGATCGCCTCGGCGCGGCCGCGGAAAGTCCACGTGAGCATATCGCTGGGAATGGTGCATTGGCCCGTCCCGCCTTCCTGGTAGCGGCCGGAATCGTTATGGAAGAAAAGCGTTCGGCACAAATCGTTGCGATCCGGGAACAACTGAATCCTGGTGACCGGGATTTCGAGCTTTTGGGGTAGTCCGATCGGGGGGGCTGGCGATGAAACACGCATGGCCGTGACGCTCAGCATTACGCCGGCAAAGACAATGGCCCCGCATCCGAGCAGATAGGCGAGCCACAGCGCCGCGTAACGGCTGTAGCGGCTTGCGTGGTGGGGGCGGATGGAATGACCTCGAGCCATGTCTTTTGAATAAGTCACCGCTCTTAAAGGAGGTCTTACGCAGTTGTACGGCATTTATCGAAAGCTTTGAGCCGAACGCGTTTACCAAGCGCCGGCATCGCTGGGACGATCGCGCCTGGGATTTCGCCTGCGAGGCTGTGAAGAGGGCGGGCGACCGCAAGGGCAACGCGGTTGGTCGAAGCCACCCGCCGGGATTGCCGGCGCGCTCCGGAGCCGCCTATCATCGGGCGCCATTTGATGCACTCATACGCCCGCGCCCGGAACGAAACCGCGATTGAGCAACGGACCACGCTTCATGGCCACACTTTTATCCCGCCCGCTGGTGCGGCGCGCATTGCTGCTTGTGGTGGCGGCCCATTTTGGCATCGTTGCAACAAATGCCGGGGCGCAGGAGACCTTGCGGGTCGGCCGCGCCATCGCGAATTCATGGTCCTTCGTGCCGCTCGATGTCGGCATGGCGGAGGGCATCTTCGCCAAGCATGGGCTCGCGATCGAGTCCGTCGCGTTCACCGGCAGCGCGCGGCTGCAGCAGGGCATGGCGGCCAACAGCATCGATATCGGGCTCTCCTCCGGTCCCGAGCTTGCCATGGTGGCCAAGGGCGCGCCGGTGATCGCGGTCGGCGCCATCGTGCTGTCGCCGCGCATGACCATCACGGTACGCGCCAAGGGACCGATCCGCACGCCGCAGGAGCTGCGCGGCAAGCGGATCGGCGTGTCGACCGCAGCCTCGCTGACCGAATGGCTCACCGCGGAGCTGTCGCGCCGGGAAGGCTGGGGGCGCGAGGGCATCCAGGCGGTCGCGCTCGGCAGCGACGCCGCCCAGATCGCCGCCATGAAGACCGATCAGATCGACGGCCTGGTGCTCGACGTCGCCACGGCGCTGCGGCTCGAGAGCGCCGGCGAGGGCCGCATCGTTCTCTATTTCGGCGACATCATCAAGAACTTCATCCAGAACGCCGCTTATGCGCGCCGCGACCTCATCGCCTCCAACCCGGACCGCATCCGGCGCTTCCGTCGCCGGCTGGTACGAGACCATCGCCTACATGCGCACCCACAAAGAGGAGAGCATCAGGATCGCCATGCCGATCGTGGACCTGCCGGGCGATCTCGCGGCGCGGGGCTATGATCAATGGATGGAGGCCTATTCGCGCGACGGCAGCTTCGATCCGGCGGCGCTGGAGCTGCTCGCCAAGTCCTTCGTCGAGATGGGGCTGCTGCCGACCGAGCCGGACATGAGCCGGCTTTATACCGAGGCGTTTCTGCCAGGCCGCAATTAGATCCTCCTCTTGTCATTGCCGGGCTTGCCCCGGCAATCTCCACAGGGCACGCATGGCCCAAGCTTAAGCGAGATGGCCGGGACATTAGGGCGTTTACGCCCGTCTTCGCGGGCTATGCTCGGCCACGACAATTCGAGAAGCCGACGAAAGGACAACATGGTCGCGCGCATCATCGCACTTGAAGAGCATTTTTGGACGCCCGAGCTCATCGCCTTGCGGCGCACGGTCGACCAGGTCAATCCGAAGTCGGTCGAGCGGCTCGGCGATCTCGGCGCGCTTCGCCTGCGCGAGATGGATGCGGCCGGCGTCGACATGCAGGTGCTCTCCGAGGCCGAGCCGGGCGTGCAGAACCTGGCACCCGATCTTGCGGTGCCGCTCGCGCGTTCCTCCAACGACCTGCTGCACGAGGCGGTCAAGCGCAATCCCGAACGGTTTGCCGGCTTCGCGACACTGCCCACGCCCGATCCCGCCGCGGCCGCCCGCGAGCTCGAGCGCACCGTCAAGGAGTTGCACTTCTGCGGCGCCATGGTGCACGGCTCGACCCGCGGCCAATTCCTCGACGAGCCCAAGTTCTGGCCGATCTTCGAGAGCGCGGCAGCCCTCGACGTTCCGATCTACCTGCACCCTTGCACGCCGCAGCCCGCGGTGTTCGACGTCTATTACAAGGACTATCCCCAGCTCGGCCGGGCGGCGCTCGGCTTCGGGATCGAGATGGCGGTGCAGGCCGCGCGTCTGGTGGTGAGCGGCGTATTCGACGAGTTTCCCAAGCTCAAGATCATCCTGGGCCATCTCGGCGAGTCGCTGCCGTTCGTGTTGTGGCGCGCCAACGATACGCTCTCGCGCCGCAGCAAGCTCAAACGCAGCTTCCGCGACTATCTGCTCGATCATTTTTTGATCACCACCTCCGGAAACTTCTCCCAGCCGGCGCTGCAGTGCGCGATCGCGGAGCTCGGCGTCGAGCGAATCCTGTTCGCGGTCGATTGGCCGTTCCAGCCCAACGGCGAGGCGGTCGACTTCATCAAGGCGGCCGCGCTGAGCGCCGCCGACCGCGAGCAAATATTCGGCACGAACGCCTGCAGGCTGTTGCGCATCGGGATTTGAAGCGCATAATGCCGTGAAGGCCAACGGTCGGGGTCACAGCGCCTGGACCACAAGAGCCGAGATCGTTCGGCACGCCGACAATCGGGGAGGACACCACCATGAAACTTCGCTTGCTACAGCTTGGATTGATCACAAGCTTTGCCGTGCAGACGGCAGCGGCCTTTGCCGCCGATCCCTTCACCGTCACCTCCTCGGCCTACAAGGACGGCGACGTGTGGCCGGCGAAATTCGCCGGGGCCGATCCCAGCCGCACCAATCCGCCATGCCCGGGCCAGAACGTTTCGCCGCCGCTCGCCTGGTCGAACGCTCCGGCCGGCACCAAGAGCTTCGCGATCGTGATGTTCGATCCCGACGGCGGCAACGGCACCGGCGCCGTCCACTGGGTCGCCTACGGGATCCCGCCGACCAAGACCTCGCTGGCGGAGGGCGAGGCGAGCACGAGCGCGAAGGGCTGGATCGGCGGCAAGAACAGCGTGGGCACCGATCATTACTTCGGGCCGTGCGGGCCGAGCGGGCATGCGCTCCACCATTACGTCATTACCGTGCTGGCGACCGCTGTTGAGCCCGACGCCCTGAAGCCGGGCCTCACGCGCGACGAGCTACTGGCGGCGCTACGCGGTCACAGCCTGGCGCCCGCGAGCATCGTTGGACGCTACACCCGGCCGACGCCGTAACGCCGCCAGCGATGAGGAGGAATGTCATGAAATATCTGCTTTCGTCAGCCGTCCTCGCGCTTGCGCTCGGCGGCTCGACTTGCGCGGGCGCGGTCGAGCTCACGCTGATCGCACCCGGCGGCATCCGCGCCGCCGTGAACCAGATGCTGCCGGAGTTCGAGCGCAAGACCGGCAATACCGTCAAGGCGACCTTTGGATCCGGCGGAGGCACCAAGGCGCGGGTCGTGAAGGGCGAGCCGTTCGACGTGCCGGTGGTGCAAGTGCCCTACGAGGACGTGATCAAATCGGGTCATGTCGTGGTCGCGAGCGAAACCCCGCTGGCGAATGTCTCGGTCGGGCTGGCGGTGCGCGCGGGCGCGCCCAAGCCCGACATCTCGACCGCCGAAGCGGTCAAGAAGCTGCTGCTCGGCGCGAAATTCATCTCGTATCCCAACGCCGCCAACGGCGCGGCCGCAGGCGTCAGCTTCGATGAGACGCTCGCCAAGCTCGGCATTGCGGATGCGATGAAGCCGAAGCTCAAGATCGCTCAAGGCGGCGCCGGCGCCATGGAGATGCTGGCCAAGGGCGAGGTCGACTACGGCTTCACCTTCGTGAGCGAGATCATCCCCGAGCCGGGCGTCGAAGCCGTCGGCCCGCTGCCGCGCGACATCTCGACGCCGACATTCCTCACGGCGTTCCTGTCTGCCGACAGCAAGAATCCCGAGGCCGCCAAAGCGCTCATCAGCTTCCTCTCGTCGCCCGAGGCGGCGGCGGTCTACAAGCAACGCGGGATGCTGCCGGGCAAATGAGCTGGCGCGTTTCCCAACACTGTGAGTCATGCCCGCACTTGTTGCGGGCACCCCACGTCTTGACTGCGAAGCGGCAAGCAAGGCGTGGGTGGCCGGGACGAGCCCGGCCATGACTCAGAATGTTGGTGAAGTCCCTGGACGGTTCGGCGGCGCGAACGCGACAGCTGCTGGCGCCGCCAGATACGGGCGCGAAACCGCCATCAATCCCCACAGCGATCCCAGGATCAGGAAATAGTGGCGCCAGTGATCGATATCGATGATGGCGCTCTCGAACACCACGCCCACATAGGCGGCGTAGATTACCTGATAGGTCGAGCGCCAGGGCGTGCGGGCCGGCAGGAAACGAGTGGCGTTGACGAGCGTGATGGCGGTCAGCGTGAGATAGCCAAAGCCCGACAGCCAGCCGCCGGACATGAAGGCGTTGAGATAGCTGTTGTGCGGGTCCTCGCCGAAGAAGCGCGAGAATTGCAGCGGCCCGATCCCGAACGGACGATCGAGGCCGAGTTGCGCGCCCAGCACATAGCGGCCGAAGCGGCCGAAATGGCCGACGTCGTAGCTCTGGTCGAGCGTGGCCCGCTGCGTGAACAGCTCGGCCACCTGCGGGATCGATAGCAGCGCGCCCAGGAAGATTACGCCCATCAGGGCGCCGATGGCGGCGATCAAGACAATCCGCACGCGGCTCTTTGCCGACCGCGCGGTCGCGATGCTCAGCGCCATGACCACGAGCGCGGCGAGGACGAATTGCCCCCAAGCTCCGCGCGAGAAGGTGAGCAGCAGGCCCGCGAGCAACACCAGCAGCAAGACCCCGTTGCGGATGACGGCGGCGGGCCGCCCGATCAGGACGCGCTGGAACAAGAGAATGGCCGGGAGCACCAGAAATGCGCCGAGCACGTTGGGATCGTTGAAGGTGCCGCGCGCCCGGCCGTACTCGACGAACGGGTCCGACAGGCTGCCGAGCAGGTGAAAATAGGCGACGATCCCGGCCACCGCGGCGATGACGGCCGCCGCGAGATAACCGCGCAGCAGATGATCCAATCGCGCCTGCGTATTGGTGCCCAATATGGCGGCGTAGAAGACCGCGGTGAAGGCGAGGAAGATGGAGATCCAGACCCAGGTCACCGGCTTGCTTTCGCCGGCCACCTGCACGACCGCGATGGCGTAGCCAATGTTCATGAGCACCAGCACCAGCGCGAGCGGCATCAGCGCGCCCCGCAGCGACAATCCGCTCAGGCCGAGCAGGACCATGCCCATGAGCGCGACGATCTCGTAGGGACTGGGCTCGATGAAGACGAAGGCGCCGGCAAAGCCCATGAGCCAGAGCAGGAACCCGCGCAGCAACTCGGTCGACACGATCAGGGTGCGGCTCGGCGCCTCCTGTCGGCGCATAAGCGCGACGGCCGCGCCGAAATTCGACATCACACGCGACATCAGTAGGCGTTCTCGGTATTGAAGACCGCAAACGGGGTACGCGCCAGAATGTAAAGGTCGAGCAGCACCGACCAGTTCTCGATGTAGTAGAGGTCGTGCTCCACGCGGCGCTAAATCTTCTCCTGCGTGTCGGTCTCGCCGCGCCAGCCGTTGATCTGCGCCCAACCGGTGATTCCCGGCTTGACTCGGTGGCGGGCGAAATAGCCGTCCACGGCCTCGTCGTAGAGCCGGTTTTCCGCCTTGGCATGAACCGCGTGCGGGCGCGGTCCCACCAGCGACAGGTTCCCCTTGACCGCCACGTTGATGAGCTGCGGCAGCTCGTCGAGCGAGGTCTTGCGCAAGAAGGCGCCGACCCTGGTGACACGGGAATCTCCCTTGGTCACCAGCACGGAGGCGGCGGCGTCACACTGATCCACGTACATCGAGCGGAACTTGTAGACCTCGATCAGCTCGTTGTTGAACCCATAGCGCTTCTGCTTGAAGAACACCGGACCGGGGCTGTCGAGCTTGATGGCGAGCGCCGCCAGCAGCATGACGGGCGAGGCCAGCAGGAGCAAAAGGCCGCCGATGAACCGATCGAACAGCATCTTGGTCACCACGTCCCAGTCGGTGATCGGCTTGTCGAAGACGTCGAGCACCGGGACGTTGCCGATGTACGAATAGGCGCGGGGCCGGAAGCGCAGCTTGTTCGAGTGCGCGGCCAGCCGAATGTCGACTGGCAGCACCCACAGCTTCTTGAGCATCTGCAGGATGCGGCCTTCCGCCGAGATCGGCAGCGAGAAGATCACCAGGTCGATGCGGGTGCGCCGCGCGAACTCCACCAGATCGTCGACGGTGCCGAGCTTCGCGCGGCCCGCGATGGTGGTGGGCGCGCGATCGTCGCTGCGGTCGTCGAACAGGCCGACGATGCGGACATCGTTGTCGCGCTGCGCCACGATGGCGTTGATCAGGCTCTCGCCGCGCGCATCGGCGCCGACCACGACCGTTCGCCGGTCGAGCCGGCCCTGCTCGGTCCAGCGCCGCACCAGCAGGAACAGCGCGCGTCGAAATCCGATCAGCGTCGCCAGGCCCACCACATAGAAGCTTCCGAGCCACACGCGCGAGAATTCGTGCCCGGCCTTGGCGAAGAACGACATGCTGATGGCGATCAGGAAGACCACCGACCAGGCGGAGGCGAGCCGCATATATTGCTTCTCGTGGCCGCGAAACGCCTGGACCTGATAGACGTCGGCCGCCTGCAGGGCGAGCATCGACATGCCGGCAATCACCAGGATCGCGCCGACGTAGTGCCACTCGAAGCCTTCGTTCGGCACCACATAGGCGACATAGATCGCAGACCCGACCAGGACGGTGAGCGCGAACTCGATCAGCCGCACGGTCCCGGCGAGCACGATCGGCGAGTAGGCCGGCATGATCGGTTCTGTCGTGACGTCGAGCGCGGCAGCCGACAGCCTTCGGGCGGGATCGGCCTCAGCCTTCCGCTGGGGGGGCCGGGCCGGAGACCCCTCGGTGGCTCGACGCGCATCAAACTCGAACATGGGCTCCGCCCTGAAAATTCATATCGCCTGCCGGCGCGATCGATCGCGCCAGCCGGCCTGCAGAGTTACCCAAAAAGCCTCAAAGAATGCTTAGGAGATCGCGAAAAAATCGGCAATTCGTTAACCATGCCGGCCCGCCAAGGCCTCGCCATCAGGCGGCGAGAACGGCCTCCGTCATCGTGCCGGTCGAAAAACTTTCGCGCACGCGCTCCTGCAGGCGTGCCGCCGCGGCGCGTTGGTCCGCGGGGTTGCACAAGCGAAGCTCGATCGCGCGCGCGAGGGCCGCCGGATCGGAGGGCGGAACGAGCTCCGAGGATCGGGACCCGAAAATCTCGGGGATACCGCCGACCTTGGTGGTGACCAATGGGATGCCCGCGGCCGCTGCTTCCAGCACGATATAGGGCAGCAACTCGGCGCGCGAGGGAACGACCAAGCAGACGTCCCAGGGCAAACGCCGAACGCGCCGGCTTGGCACCGACAAAGCGCACACGGTCGGCGCAACCCCTGCGCCGGACCTGCGCTTCGAAGGCCGCCCGATCCGGACCTTCGCCCACGATGGTGGCGCTTGGGCTGCGGCCGTCCTGCGCGAGCAAGCCGATCGCCTGGATCAGCACATCGACGCCTTTGAGGATGCGCAGCTCGCCGACGAAGACGAGATCGGTTGCCTGCGGATTCGGTCGTGACCGGGGCGAACTCGGCGGCGCGTGACCCCGTTGTGCACGATACGCGTCAATTTGCCCGGCTCGCCGAGCTTGGCGCGGAAAATCTCGCAGCTGTAGGCGCTCTCGAACAAGATCAGATCGGTCCTTGCGATCAGGACCTTCTCGAGCGTCAGGTAGAGGAGACCTGACGGCGAGCCCCAGCCGTAATGGAGGCTGCCGCCATGGGGCGTATAGGCCCGGATGGCGCGGGCGCTCTTCGCCAGCCGCGCATAAGCGCCGCCTTTGGCGCCGTGGCCGTGCAGCACGTCGGCGGTCGCGCCGGCAGCCCGCCGCGTCACATGCGCGACGGCGGACACGTCGCGCAGGCCGACCTGCCGGCTCATGGGCACGCGGCTGACGCCGAGCGCAAGCCGAGGCGACAAGTCCGCCAATTGGGCCTCCGCCGCGGCGCCGCCGGTCGTCGCATCGGCGATGATGCCGACCCGGTGCCCGCGCTCCGCCTGGCCCCGCGCCAGATCGAGCACATGCCGGAACAACCCGCCGACCGGCGCGCGCAGCACGTGCAGGACATTGATGCTGTTGGAGCCCACGTTGATGACACCGACCCCGCGAAGAGCATTGCTCCGATGACCAAAGAGTTAATCGCCATTAAGGCCGCGCGGGGTTAACAAAAAATCACCGCGTTACCATCGCCCGTTACTTGCGCCAGCCTTAACGCGCCATCAACCATAATGGATGAGATTGAGCCTCGAGAGTCGCGCGGTGTGCGCGTGAGTGCGAGGTCAGTCATGGGTGCGAGTGCGCAGTTGGCAACGCGGCTTGGTGTCATGCAGGCCGCAGTCGAGGAGCTGGATCTGGGAGCGCTCGGGCGAGCGCTGTGGCGGCGAAAGATCCCGATCATCGCCTTGACGCTTGGAGCAGCGGCGATCGCCTTCATCGCGGTCAGCCTGATCACCCCGAAATACAAATCGGAATCCCGGGTGCTGATCGAGACCCGCGAGAACATCTTCCTGCGGCCGGAGGCTGAAAAGACCATCGAGCCTGGCGCCACGGTCGATCAGGAGGCGGTGGCAAGCCAGGTTCAGCTTGTTCTCTCGCCCGATCTCGCGCGCGACATCATCAGCAAATTGAAGCTCGGCGAGAAGCCGGAATTCGATCCGGTGCTGCACGGCCCCTCGCTGGTGCGGACGCTGTTCGGCCTCCTCGGCCTTGGCCGCGATCCGATGACCATGACGCCCGAGGAGCGGGTGCTCAAGAGCTTCCAGGAACGCCTCAACGCCTACCAGGCGGAAAAATCGCGCGTCATCGTGATCGAGTTCGAATCGGAGGATCCGGAACTTGCCGCGCAGGTCGCCAATGCGGTGGCGGCGCAATATCTGGTACTGCAGCGCGGCGCCAAGCTGACGCAGACCCGTGCCGCCGGCCAGTGGCTCGCCGGCGAGATCGACAAGCTGCGCACCAAGGTGGCCGACGCCGAGGCGGCGGTCGAACGCTACCGCAGCAAGGCCAGCCTCTTCGTCGGCGGCCCCAACAGCCTGACGCTCTCCAACCAGCAGCTCGGCGACTACAACACCCAGCTGGCTGCCGCCCGCGCCCAAAAGGCCGATGCCGAAGCCAAGGCCAAGCTCATCCGCGATGCGCTGCGCGCCGGCACGCCGATCGAGTTCTCGGACATCACCAATTCGGAGCTGCTGCGGCGCCTGTCCGAGCAGCGCGTGACGCTGCGGGCACAGCTTGCCGAGCAATCTTCGACGCTGTTGCCCGGGCATCCCCGCATCAAAGAATTGCGCGCGCAGATCGCCGATCTCGAAGCGCAGATTCGCACCGAAGGCGAGCGCCTGGCGCGCTCGCTGGAGAACGACGCCAAGCTGGCCGATGCCCGCATGGGAACCTTGGACACCGGTCTCGATCAGCTTAAGCAGCAGGCGACCGCCAGCAACGAGCAGGACGTGCAGCTGCGCGCACTGGAACGCGATGCGAAGTCGCAGCGCGATCTGCTCGAATCCTGATCTCGCCAAGTATCGTGAGGCGACCGCGCGCGACAGCATCGATGCGGCCTCGCCGGACGCGCGCGTCATCTCCACCGCCACCGTCTCCAATACGCCCGCATGGCCAAAGACCTTGCCTACCGTCCTGGTGGCCGCGCTCGGCGCGCTGGCGCTCTCGATCGGCTTTGCCCTGACCGGCGAGTTGCTGACCGTGGTGCCGGCGTCAGCCGCTGCATTTGTGCCGGCTACGCCGGTGCCGGCTACGCCCGGCCCGCCGCCGGCCGGCCGTGCTGCAAGGCCCGACCGCGCTCCTCCGGTTGCGGACCGGCAGACACCCATCGGCGTTCCCTTGGAGACGATTGAAGCGCTGGGGCGGGAGATCGCGCAGGCCGGCGAGGCGGGGCGGCGGATCACGGTCGTCGGCGCGGAGCGCAATGTCGGCACCACCATCACGGCGATCACGCTCGCCCGCAGCCTCGCCCGGACCGGGCGGGTCGTGCTGGTCGATCTTGCGCTTGCAAGCCCGGATCTCTCGGTGATCGCGTCCGATCCGACGGCGCCAGGGATCGCCGAGCTGATCCATGGCGCGGCCTCGTATGGCGACATCATCACGCGCGACCGTCACTCGCGTGTGCATGTGGTGATGGCCGGGCGCGCCCTGGCGGATGCGCAGGCAGTGATCGCCTCGCAGCGGCTGTCGATCACGCTGGAGGCCTTGGCGCGCAGCTATGATCATCTGGTGATCGACGCCGGCGCGCTGCCGGACATCGCCGCCGAAAGGTTCGCGCAATTCGCGCCGCGGGCGGTGCTGATCGCCAGCCGGATCGAGGATCTGGACACCATCGAGACGCGCGAGCGGCTGCTGCGCTCAGGTTTCAGCGAGGTCAGCATGCTGGCCAGCGGTTCAGCCGAACCGGCGGAAGAAGCGGGCAGGGCGCAAGCGGCCGCTTGACCCACAGAAGTGCTTTCACGAGCATTTCGACGGAGTTGATGCGGTCACGGCGCCACGGCGCTAGCCCGCGCGAAAGCGCCGCATGAATTGAACCGTGCCCCAGAGGGCGGGTTTTGCCTTGATCATCCGCTTGGCGGCGAAGGCGGCGCGGAAGACGGGCGCGGCCAGCCGCCCGCGTGGCGTAAGCGGAAGAAAGGTGTCAAACAGCGGTTCCGGCTCCTTGCAGAAGAACGACTTGTAATGGGCGCGGCCGACGCCGATGTCGAAGCAGCGCGCGCCGCGCTGCGCGCAGGCTGCGATCATATGCTGCAGCAGGATAAGGCCGGGACTGTGCCGGGCATGCTGGCTCAGCGTGTAGGTGTTGAACATCGCCGAAAAGCGGTAGCCGTCGACGACGGCGCCGTAGAGCGCAAGCACCTCGCCATCGCCCTCAAGTGCGTGCAGTTCGATCAGCGGCCTTCCGTCGGGAAGCTTGATGTGGCTGGCCTGGCGCAGGAACTCGGGCACGCCGGGTTCTGCAAACACATTGATGAGGCCTTGCGCGCGCATGTGGACGGCCTTGAGCGCGAAGAAGGCATCGAGCAGCCGTTCGATGTCGGCCGCGCTCTTCGCCTGGATGTAGCCGTAGCCGGCAAGCTTCTTGAGCTTGCGTTCCTTGATGCGAAGCCGCGACCGCATGGCCGGGCTCACGGCCGCCTCGATCGCCCCCGCCGCGGAGTCGCTCAGGTGAAGACATGAGCCGTCCTCAGCCGACACTTGCCGCGGCAGCGACCCAAACGGGTTGGCGAGGCCGGCCCAGCTCAGGGGCTGATCATAAAGGGTGAGCAGATCGACCGCATGGCGGCCGGCCGCCATCCGCGCCAACAGGTTGCGGATGTCGCTTGCCCCGGTCGTGGCCGCCAGATCGCGGCGCCACAGGCCGATATTGAAGCTTGCATGCTTGGAGCCGAGGAAGCCCGCGACCGTGATCGGCCCCATCCGCCTGCGCCCGAACGGCCACAGGAACAGGGGCCGGCCGGCGACATCGAAGCCGACGACGATGCAGGGCACAATGCCCTTGCGGGCGCCGACGTGGTGTTGCCAGGCCGCCAGCAGGTCGAACCGCTGATAGGGGGTCGCCCATGCCTCGTCCCGTTCAAGCGCGCGCCAGAACGGCTCGGCGACAGCCATATCGTCGAAGATCCCGACCCTGACGATCCGGCCCGCCCATGGCAGGCAATCGGGCGCGATGTTCTCTTGACCGGCTTGATAGTTGACGGCGATGCTCATTCGATTGCTTGGGCTCGACGAGCCCCGGCGCCCCTTTGCTCCGCATCTTGGCGTTGCCGCATTCCCGACGGAAAATCGGATGTCGCCCCAGATCGCGTCCGGGGCGGCTTTTTTCCTGGAAATGCTCTCTCGGAGACCTTGGCAAAGAATTATCAACAAAGAGTTGGGATAGTCCGACCAACATGGGATCAGACCGTTGACCGGATTGAAGAAAACCGCCATTCGGGCCGGGCTTGAGACGCTTTATTTCAGCGGCGTCCATGCCCTGATGCAGCCGTTTGTCGGCGGAATCGGCGCCATCGTCACGCTGCATCACGTGCGCCCGCCGCGCCGGGACAGGTTCCAGCCCAACCGCCTCCTGGAGGTGACGCCGCGCTTTCTCGAGAAGGTGGTGCGCAAGGTGCGGCAGCTGGGGCTCGATCTCATCGGCCTCGACGAGATGCACCGCCGCCTGGCCGAGGAGGACTTCAAGCGCCGGTTTGTCTGCGTGACCATCGACGACGGCTACCGCGACACGCTGCAATGGGCCTATCCGATCCTCAAGGCCCATGAAGTGCCGTTCGCCATCTACGTCCCGACCAGCTTTCCGGATCGGATCGGGGAGCTGTGGTGGCTCGCGCTCGAGGCCGTGGTGGCCCGCAACGGGCGCATCACCCTTCTGGTCGACGACCGGGAACGCGGGTTCGAATGCGCAACGCTCGAGGAGAAGCATCACGTCTTCGATCAGCTCTACGAGTGGGTGCGAAGCTTCCGCACCGAGGACGAGTTGCGCCGCGTGGTGCGGGACCTGTCGGTGCGCTACCAGGTCGATATTGCCGCCTTCTGCGAGGAACTGTGCATGAGCTGGGAGGACTTGAGCCGGCTCGCCGCGGACCCGCTGGTCACCATCGGGGCCCATACGGTCAATCACGTCATGCTGGCCAAGACGCCGGAACGCCAGGCGCGGGCCGAGATGGCGATGAGCCGGTCCGTGATCGAAGCCTCGATCGGCTTTCGGCCGCATCATCTGAGCTATCCGGTGGGAGATCCGAGCTCGGCCGGCCCGCGCGAGTTCCGCATCGCCGCCGAGCTCGGCTTCAAGACGGCGGTCACCACCCGGCCGGGCGTGTTGTTTCCTGAGCACCGCGGCCATCTCACCGCGTTGCCGCGCATCTCGCTCAACGGCGAGCACCAGCAATCGCGCTATGTGCGCGTGCTGCTCTCCGGCGCGGCGACCGCGGTCTGGAACGGCTTCCGCCGGGTCGATGCGGCGTGACGGAGGACAGAGGACAGAGGACAGAGGACAGAAATCAGACCACATCCATCTTTCGGGCATCTGTCTTCTGTTTTCCGTCCTCTGATCTCGACATCCAGCGAATGAGCGGCATTGCGGGCAGGACCCAGCCGAGGCCGGCGAGTACGTAATAGATCGTCTCCACGAGCCCGTTCGCCTTGACCACCGGAAGCTGCGCCAAGGCCATGGCCAGGAGCACCCAGACGACAGCCAGGGTGATGAGGACGACCGCGCCGATGAGCTTGCGTATTCGGATGGGCATGGCTGCGCTGTTCGAGCTTTATTGCGGCCGCACGCGCACGACTATATGGTCCGCGCCATCCCCGGCAAGCACCGTGATCGGCGACCCGGCATCGTAAGTTCTGCATGACCAAAGCGCCCATCGAAACCGAACGCCTTGAACGCGACCGCCGTGCCGTCAGGATCTGGCTCTCGGCCGTGGCGGGGCTGGTGTTTGCCATGGTGCTGGTCGGAGGGGCGACACGGCTCACCGAATCCGGGCTTTCGATCGTCGAATGGCAGCCGGTTTCCGGCGCATTGCCGCCTTTGAGCGAAGCGCAATGGCAGGCCCAGTTCGACAAATACAAGACCATTCCCCAGTACCAGGCGCTCAATCCGGGCATGAGCCTCGACGCATTCAAGACCATCTTCTGGTGGGAATGTACGCATCGCCTGCTCGGACGCCTGATCGGGGTTGCGTTCCTGCTGCCGATCCTGTGGTTTCTCTGGCAACGCAGGATCGAGCCACGATTGCGCGCCCGGCTATGGACGATCTTCGGTCTGGGCGCCTTCCAGGGCGCGGTCGGTTGGTGGATGGTGGCGTCGGGGCTCGCCAGCCGCGTCGAGGTGTCGCAATATCGGCTGGCCTTTCATCTGAGCCTCGCCGCCTTGATTTATGTCGCCTTGCTTTGGGCCGCGCAGTGGCGTGAACCCAGTTCCGGCGCGCCGGTGCCGTGGCGCCTGCGATCGAGCGCAAAATTCCTGCTCGCTCTGGTGCTGGTGCAGATCTATCTGGGCGCGCTGGTGGCGGGTCTGCGCGCCGGTCTCATCTACAACACCTGGCCCTTGATCGACGGCCGGCTGGTGCCGGCGGCATCGCAGCTGTGGTTCGGCGAGCCATGGTGGCGCAATCTCTTCGAGAATCCGCTGACCGTGCAATTCGATCATCGGCTGGTGGCCTATGTGTTGTCAGGGGCCGCGATTTTGCACGCCGTCGATGCAGCGTGGGCTGGGCGGAGAGGAGCGGGGCCCTGGGGTGCGCTCGCGCTGGGCGGCGCCGTCATCCTGCAGGCCACGCTCGGCATTCTGACCTTGCTCGAGCAGGCGCCGCTCGCGCTCGCGCTGATGCATCAAGGCATGGCCATGATCGTGCTCACGATCGCGACGCTGCATGCGCAGGCGATGAGCGCACCGGAGGCCAGCCGGTCGGCGGAACTCAGCGCCGATGCCGCCGACCGCCTTGGCGCCGTGGCGCGCGGCTGACGGCAGGCAGGCAAATCCGTCGCGGCGACCAACGGCGTTGGTTCTCACGCCGTCGCGAGCGCTTGCTCGAGGTCGGCGATGATGTCGTCCGGATCCTCCAGCCCGATCGAAAGCCGCACCACATCGGGGCCGGCGCCGGCCTGCACCTTCTGCGCATCGGTGAGCTGGCGGTGGGTGGTCGAGGCTGGGTGGATGATCAGCGAACGGGTGTCGCCGATATTGGCGAGATGCGAGAACAGCTTGACGTTGGACACGAGCTTGACGCCGGCGTCGTAGCCGCCCTTGAGGCCGAAGGTGAAGACCGCGCCGGCACCCTTGGGCACATATTTGCGGGCGAGGCTGTGATAGCGGTCGCCGGGCAGGCCCGGATAGCTCACCCAAGCGGCCTTGGGGTGGCCGGAGAGCCAATCGGTCACGGCCTTGGCGTTGTCGCAGTGACGTTGCATGCGCAGCGGCAAGGTCTCGATCCCCATGAGGATAAGAAACGAGTTGAACGGGGAGATCGCCGCCCCGATGTCGCGCAGCGCCAGGGTACGGCACGCCATGGCGAAACCGAAATTGCCGAAGGTCTCGTGCATGACCACGCCGTGATATTCGGGCCGCGGCTGCGACAGCATCGGATAGCGTCCCTCGCGCGACCAGTTGAAGGTGCCGCCGTCCACGATCATGCCGCCCATGGAATTGCCGTGGCCGCCGAGGAATTTGGTCAGCGAATGCACCACGATGTCGGCGCCGTGCTCGATCGGCTTGCACAGATAGGGCGTGGCGAGCGTGTTATCGACGATGAGCGGAACGCCGGCACGCCGCGCCACGGCTGCGATCGCCTCAATATCGGTGATGACGCCGCCCGGATTGGCGATCGAACTCGATGAAGATCGCCTTGGTCTTGGGCGTGATCGCGCGCTCGAAAGTCCCGATATCGTCCGGATCGGCCCAGACCACCTTCCAGTCGAAATTCTTGAAGGCGTGATTGAACTGGTTGATCGAGCCGCCGTAGAGCTTCTTGGAGGCGACGAACTCCTCGCCCGGCTGCATGAGGCAGTGCATCACGATGACCTGGGCGGCGTGGCCGGAGGCGACCGCGAGCCCGGCGGTGCCGCCTTCGAGCGCTGCGAGGCGCTCCTCCAGCACCGCCGTGGTCGGATTGCCGATGCGCGTATAGATGTTGCCGAAGGCCTGCAGGCCAAACAGCGAGGCCGCATGGTCGACGTCCTCGAACACGAACGAGGTGGTTTGATAGATCGGCGTCGCGCGTGCCCCGGTCGTGGGATCGGGCTGGGCGCCGGCATGGATAGCCAGCGTCGAGAAGCCTGGGATGCGCTCAGTCATGGCCGCTAGGTCTCGATCTAATGGGGAACCAGATTGAGCGGCCCTTTGGTCTTGACGGCCCGCTCGTGCGACGCGGGTTGCTTCTTCAGCGCCACCACCGGCTCCGCCGGGAAATAGGGCGCCATCACCGTATGGCAGGCGGCCGATATCTGGTTCCTGTTGTTCAGCAGGCAGGTGAATACCTGGTTGCGGTCAGGAATGAAGTTCTGGCAGAACTGGAACGCGTCGTTGGTGCAAGCCTGCTGCTCTTCGGCCGTCTCCGCCAGCGCAACTGAGCCTGCGCCGAGCGCTAAAACAAGTGCGAGCGCAATTCGCTTCCTCATGGCCCCCCCGCTTTGTTTGCGCCGCCGCATTGCGACGGCCATCCCCCGTAGCGAAACGATCATGACGCAGGCGAAGCCGGATTGCCAGAAATTAGCGGCCGGAAGGCTCTCCACCTCCACAACCTTGCATCGTTTATGCGGCATCACGTTCAGGAATTGTGAAATTATTGCCCACCATCGTCTTCGAGGGGGGATTTTGCGGCCACGCTGTTGAGCCCGCCCGCCATGGTGATGCGATCGAGCGACATGCGCTGAATGCCGCGGCCGGAGAGTTTCGCCCGCTTTGCCGTCAGCACGCGGGTGTTCACGCCCATCCAACCGATTTCCGAGGATAGCCGGCCATATTCGATCTTGGGACAGCGGTCCATCACCACTTTGAGGCCGTTGGACTCGGCCAAGCGCGCGGCCTCGTCATTGCGGATGCCAAGCTGCATCCAGATCACTTGCGGCCTCGGTTTGAGCGCGAGTGCTTCTTCCACGATTGCCGGCGCGTATTGGGGCGCACGAAAGATGTCGACCATGTCGACCGGCTCGGGAATGTCGGCAAGCCTAGCGTAGACCGGCTGGCCCAGAATATCCCCGCCGACCTGGCCGGGGTTGACGGGGATCATCCGGTAGCCGCGCTCGAGGAGATATTTGAACGCGAAATAGCTTGGGCGCACGTCCTTCGGCGATATGCCGACCATGGCGATCGTCTTCACCGTGTTGAGGATGCCGCGCACATAACTGTCGGGATAGTTGTCGTGATCCATGGATTTGCCGGCTGCTGGTGCGGTGAATGTAGAACGTCCGGTTGGAAACAGAAGGGGCAACACGGCCGCTTGCGTGGAATCGCTTTTGAACCCTGGCGCATCTCACCAGCCTGCCCCTCGCGGGTCAGGCCGCCGCCGCGGCCAAGCGGCTCGCGGTTCTCCTGGTAATAAAATACCATCAGCACAACATACTGTAATTGCATCATTTTAATTTAAGGAGATCGTTGACCCGTCAGGATGCCTGGTGTATGAGCCGCGGACCGGGCGCAACCGCGCCCGTTCGTTTTTGCCGGATACATGCGCCATGAGCACCTTTTCGGCCAAGCCCGCCGAAGTTGAGAAAAAGTGGGTGATGATCGACGCCAGCGGACTGGTCGTCGGTCGGCTCGCCACCATCGTCGCCCGGCGGTTGCGCGGGAAGCATTTGCCGATTTTCACCCCGCACGTCGATTGCGGCGACAATGTCATCATCATCAATGCCGAGAAGGCGGTCTTCACGGGCAAGAAGCGCGAGAAGAAAGTCTACTACCGTCACACCGGCCATATCGGCGGCATCAAGGAACGCACGGCGAAGTCGATCTTCGAGGGCAAGTTTCCGCAGCGCATCCTCGAGAAGGCGGTCGAGCGGATGTTGCCCCATGGGCCGCTGGGCCGGCGCCAGCTCGGCAACCTGCGGGTCTATGCCGGCCCGGACCATCCCCATGCGGCGCAAAACCCCGAACCGCTCGATATCGGCGCCATGAACCGCAAGAACATGAGAGGCGCGTGACCATGGCCGAAACCATGCAATCGCTGGACCAGCTTTCCGCGCTCAAGCCCGCCGTGGCGGCGCCCGAGACGCCCAAATACGTCCAGAAGCTCGACAAGCAGGGCCGATCCTATGCGACCGGCAAGCGCAAGAACGCGGTCGCCCGGGTCTGGGTCAAACCGGGCACCGGCAAGATCGAGATCAATACCCGGCCGGTGGAGACTTATTTCGCGCGTCCGGTGCTGCGCATGCTGATCCAGCAGCCGCTGGTGGCGAGCAATCGGCAGGACCAGTTCGATGTGGTGTGCACCGTTTCGGGTGGCGGCCTGTCGGGCCAGGCCGGCGCGGTGCGCCATGGCCTTTCCAAGGCGCTGATGGGCTACGAGCCGGAGCTGCGCGGCGCCCTCAAGCATGGCGGCTTCCTGACCCGCGACTCGCGCGTGGTCGAGCGCAAGAAATACGGCAAGGCCAAAGCGCGGCGTTCGTTCCAGTTCTCCAAGCGCTGACCGGCGCGGCCATCGCGGCCTTGGAATTCGCCTCTTCGGCGAGCATGTGGCTCGCCGCATCATCGAGCCGTCGTCCGTGTCCAGCCTTCCCGTGACCTTCGGCTGCTGCCGGTATGACCGGCTGGAGGCCATCCGCGACGGCGATGTCACGGTCGAGGGCGTCGACCTCACCTGCATCACGCTCAAGACGGGCCGGGATGTCTTCGACCGCATGGTGGGCGGCAACGAATTCGACGTCGCTGAGCTTTCCGCGTCCGAATATACCAGCCTCTACGGGGCCGGGGATCGTCGCTTCATTGCCATTCCGGTGTTTCCGTCGCGGGTATTCCGCCACGGCTACATCTTCGTCAACAAGCGCTGCGGCATCCGCACGCCGAAAGACCTCGAGGGACGGCGCGTCGGGCTGCCGCTCTATACGCAGACGGCCGCGATCTGGGCGCGCGGCCACCTGCAACATCAGTTCGGGGTCGACCTGTCCTCCATCAGATGGGTGCAGGGCGCGGTCGAGAAGGCCGGCACCCACGGCAAGCCGCATGCGCCGCCGCTTTTGCGGCCGGTTCAGATCGAGCAGAACAGCGGCGAGCCGCTGGGCGAGCTATTGGCGCGCGGCGCGATCGATGCGCTGATCGGATCGCGCAAGCCGGGATCCCTCGGCCGCCATCCCGACGTCGCCCGCCTGTTTCCAGACTACCGCGCGCTGGAGCGAAAGCTCTACCAGGCGACGAAGATCTTTCCGATCATGCATCTCATTGCCATTCGCCGCGATCTCTACGAGCGCCACCGCTGGATCGCGACGAGCCTCTACAAGGCCTTCATCGAATCCAAGCGCCGCGCGCTCGCCCGCATGCGCTATGCGGGCTCGCTTGGCTCCATGCTGCCCTGGCTCTTGGCCGAGATCGAGGAGATCGACGAAGTGTTCGGCGGCGATGCCTGGCCGTACGGGATCGAGGCCAATCGCCCGACGCTGCAGGCATTGGTCCAATACATGTTCGAGCAGCACTTCATTGCAAAGCCGATCCCGATCGAGGATCTGTTCATCGCGTTGCCGGGCGAGCCGGCCACATGAATCGAGCGTCCTGACTTCGTTCCGCCGGCCGCGGCGCTCAAGCGGCGAATTTGATCTTCTTTCATCGAAAAGCCGCGCGATCGACCTAACCGACCGCAAAGCTCTGTATGCGAGTTTCTACGTAGGGTCTGGAACCAATCTTTGACGAGGTGGATGAACTCCAACTCAAGCCATGCTTGTGCCCGCCGCGACCATGCCGATCGTCCTGGACGTGACCACGCTCTTCGTGGTGGCCGCCTGCATCACCGGGCTGCTGGGGGCGCTGCTGCTGTTTGCCTGGGCGAAAAACCGCATCCCTGCGCTGGCATGGTGGGGCGCCGCGTATCTGATCGGCGTATTTTCGATCGTAGCATGGAGCCTCGAGGGGCTGGTTTCCCCGCCGCTGCCGATCGGGGTCGCCAACGCGGTTCTGTTCATCGCGTTTGGGACGATGTGGAATGCGGCGCGGGTGTTTCACGGCCGGCTGGTGCTGGTGAGCGCGCTCATCGGCGGTGCCGCCGTCTGGCTCCTCGCCTGCCTCTTCATCGATTTTGCGCAACGGCCGACGGCGCGCATCGTTCTGAGCTCGGCCATCGTGGCGAGCTACACATTGGTGACCGCCACCGAGCTGTGGCGGGAACGCCGCAAGACCTTGCGCCACCGCTGGCCGGCCGTCTTCATTCCAATTCTGTACGCCGCGGTGTTCCTGTTCTCGATCCCGCTGACGAACCTGCTTCCGGGCGGCCGCGCTACGGTCAAGCTTTCGAGCGGATGGGTGGCGCTGTTGGTGCTGGAGACGATGCTTTACGCGGTCGGCACGGCATTCATCGTGCTGGTGCTGGCGACGGAGCGCACGCTGCGCATCCATAAGGACGCAGCCTTGACCGACGAATTGACCGGGCTCTTCAACCGGCGCGGGGTGTTGCAGGCCGCGCAAGGGCTGATCTTGCAACAGGCGCGCAAGGGCGAGGCGATCAGCGCGCTGATGTTCGATCTCGATCATTTCAAGTCGATCAACGACAGGTTCGGCCATGCCATCGGCGACCAGGCGCTGCATCTGTTTGCCGCGACCGCGGCCGCCAGCATGCGTGCGTCCGATATCGTGGGCCGCTTCGGCGGCGAGGAATTCGCGGCGCTGCTGCCCGGGAATCTGGCCGATGCCAAAATGGTGGCCGAGCGGGTGCGCAGCGCGTTCCAGACCGGCGCCGGCACGGTCGCGGGCTGCAACCTCAATGCGACCGTCAGCGTCGGCGCTGCCAGCGGGCCGCCCGGAACGGACATCGTCGCCCTGCTCGCCGCCGCCGATGCCGCGCTCTATCGCGCCAAGGCCAACGGACGCAATCGGATCGAGACGCAAGAGGAGGCGGTGATGCCGCCGGCGTCCGCCACGATGCAGCCGCGTGCCCACGCGCGCGCCGGCGGCGAGGCCGCGGAGGAGACGGAATCCGCTCGCGACTCTGGCGGCCGGTCGCTGATTCCCGGGTCGGCATGAACTGCTTCCCGCGTTCGAGCGCGTGAAGGACTTGCCACATCCGCTCATTCCCGCGGACGCGGGGATGAGCGGGTGGAGAGACCTCGTCCTTCATCAGTTTCCTTCACAGGCACGGCAGTGGGAATGAGGGGAGGGGCATCGCTTGTTGCTGGGCGATGCATTTGTTACGGTCGGACAGACAAAAACAACCAAGATCCATGGGAGGGTATGATGAGATTCTTGCTTGCATCCTGGCAGGCACGCGCGATCGCAAGCCTGTCTTTGCTGCTGATGCTCACGGCCACGAGCTTTGCGCAGGCGCCGAGCCCGCCGCCGCCGTTGACGCCGGCGCCGATTTCGCTGGCGGAGGCGCGCGTGATCATCGACGGCGCAATCGCATTTGCGCGCGACGCCAATCTGCGCATGTCGGTCATCGTCCTTGACCAGGCGACCAACGTGGTCTCGTCGGCCCGCATGGATGGCGCCGGCGTTCAGAACCTCAACCTTGCCGAGGGCAAGGCCTACGCGTCGGCGATTTTCCGGCAAACGACGCAAGCCCTGGCGGACATTGCCAAGACCCGTCCGGACCGGTATTTCGGCATCCTGACCATGTATCCGGGCAAGGTTTATCTGGTCGGCGGCGGAGTGCCGCTCACGCTCGGCAGCGAATTCTTCGGTGCGGTCGGCGTCGCCGGCCTGCCCGAAGGCGTCGACGAGAAGGCAGGCCGGGCCGGCATCGCGGCCTGGACCATGTTTCGGGAGACGATGAAGAAGTAGCATCCGACCGCGCCGCAGGCGCTGCCGCCGCAGGTGCGCCGGCAACGCCGCATGATGGCGCTCGCCGAAGAAAGGGAGACCCCATGGCCAAGCTTCGACACATCGCGCTCGCCGCCGAAGATCCGTATGCCACCGCCGAGTTCTACAAGAAGGCCTTCGATTTCGTCGAGGTGCGGCGGACCGAGCCGCGCGGCGAGGGCAAGTCGTACGGGGTCTTCCTGAGCGACGGCACGATCAGCCTTGCCGTTCTTCGGTTCGGCTGGGACCAGGGTCACGGCATCGAGTTCAGGGGCATTCACCACTTCGGGGTGCTGGTCGACGACGTCGACCTCTATGTCGAAAAGCTGGAAGGGCTCGGTGCTGAATGCTTCGCCAGGCGCCCGCCCGAGGTGAAGACGTTCTACGAGACCAAGTTTCACGGACCCGATCACGTGGTCTTCGACGTCACCGATCATCCCTGGCGCGGCGCCGCTGCGCTCGACGCCAGCACCGCTTCGGATGCCGACTTGAAGCCCGAGGTGGTGGCGAAAGCGGCGCCTTAGATTGTTCCTACGTGTCCCGGCCTTGAGCCGGACCGTACCAAGCTTCAGAATTTCGGACGGTCCGGCTCATTAGCGCGCTTACGCACGTCTTGCACGCGCTATGGCCGGGACAAGTTTGGAACGCTTTAGACGAAAAAAGGGAGACGAAAAAAGGGGCGCCCGAGGGCGCCCCTTGCAGTTCCATCGCGGACCGCGATGTGGGAGGAACACTCACGCCGAATAGTACATCTCGAATTCCACCGGATGCGGGGTGTGCTCGAAACGAATGATCTCGCCCATCTTCAATTCCGTATAGGCGTCGATGAAGTCGTCGTCGAAAACGCCGCCGGCCTTGAGGAAGCCGCGATCCTTGTCGAGCTCCTCCAATGCCTGGCGCAACGAGCCGCATACGGTCGGGATCTGCTTGAGCTCGGCCGGCGGCAGGTCGTAGAGGTCCTTGTCGATCGCCGCACCGGGGTCGAGCTTGTTCTTGACGCCGTCGAGACCCGCCATCGTCATGGCGGCGAAGGCGAGATACGGATTGGCAAGCGGGTCCGGGAAACGCACCTCGACGCGCTTGGCCTTCGGATTGGTCGTATAGGGGATGCGGCAGGAGGCCGAGCGGTTGCGGGCCGAGTAGGCCAGCAGCACCGGCGCTTCGAAACCCGGCACCAGCCGCTTGTAGGAATTGGTGGTCGGATTGGTGAAGGCGTTGATCGCCTTGGCATGCTTGATGATGCCGGCGATGTAGCTCAGGCAGGTCTCGGACAGATCCGAGTATTTGTTGCCGGCGAAGACCGGCTTGCCGTCCTTCCAGATCGACTGGTGGCAGTGCATGCCGGAGCCGTTGTCGCCATAGACGGGCTTGGGCATGAAGGTCGCGGTCTTGCCGTAGATATTGGCCACCATCTGTATGCAGTACTTGTAGATCTGCATGCGGTCCGCCATCACCGTCAACGGCGAGAACTTCAGCCCCAGCTCGTGCTGGGCGGACGCCACCTCGTGATGGTGCTTCTCCACCGCGCAGCCCATCTTGGCCATGGCGCCGAGCATCTCCGAGCGCATGTCCTGCACCGAATCCTGCGGTGGCACCGGGAAATAACCCTTCTTGGTGCCGACATGGTGGCCGAGATTGCCGCCTTCGTAATCGGTATCCGAGTTGGACGGGAATTCCGTCGAGTCGAGCTTGAAGCCGGTATTGTAGGGATCAGCCTTGTACTTGACGTCGTCGAACACGAAGAACTCGGCCTCCGGACCGAAAAAGATCGTGTCGCCGATGCCCATCGACTTGACCATCGCCTCGGCCTTCTTGGCAATGCCGCGCGGGTCGCGGGTGTAGGGCTCGCCGGTGGTGGGCTCGAGCACGTCGCAGACCAGCACCATGGTGGTCTCGGCGAAGAACGGATCGATGGTGGCGGTTGCCGGATCGGGCATCAGGCACATGTCGGATTCGTTGATCGCCTTCCAGCCGGCGATCGAGGAGCCGTCGAACATCTGTCCCTCGGAGAAAGTGTCCTCTCCCATCAGGCTGACGTCGAAAGTGACGTGCTGCCACTTGCCGCGCGGATCCGTGAATCGAAAATCGACGTATTTCACGTCGTTGTCCGTGATCATCTTCAAGGCGTCTTTGGCCGTAGTCATGGAATTCAACCCCTTTCTCGCAACAGGATATCTCGCTTTCGCGATCCCACGGGACCAGCGTTTCAGATGGCGTCCAGTCCGGATTCCCCCGTTCTAATCCGGATGGCTTCCTCGATATTGGAGACGAAGATTTTTCCGTCGCCGATCCGTCCCGTCTGGGCGGCGCGCCGGATCGCCTCGATGGCCTTGTCCGCCATGTCGTCGGCCAGAACAACCTCGATCTTCACCTTGGGCAGAAAATCCACGACGTATTCTGCCCCACGATAGAGCTCGGTATGTCCTTTCTGACGGCCGAAGCCCTTGGCTTCGGTCACGGTGATGCCTTGCAAGCCGACCTCTTGCAGCGCCTCCTTCACTTCGTCGAGCTTGAAGGGCTTTATGATCGCCTCGATTTTTTTCATTCGGTGACGTCTCCCGGCCGGCCGGCCAGCAGTTTCCAGCTGAGCCGCGCTAGCGGTTAGCAGGCTCCGTGCCAAGCCGGCAGATTCGGAAAATTGTGAGTAATTTCAGATACTAGAGCAAATCTGGGGCGCCCCTCAGGAGGGCGCCGGAAAGTTATTGATTAAGAAGTAATCATGAAGCTTAATCTTTGTGCATCAACGATTTTGGACCTTCCGTATCGGCGCGCGCACCAAAACGATTGCCAATTGTGGCATTCCGGCTGCGCCGGTAGTGTCGTCGCACCATGATCGAGCTGCTCACCACCGCCGAGATGGCGCAAGCTGATCGGTTGGCCATTGCTGCCGGAACCAGCGGCATCGAGCTCATGGAGAATGCTGGACGCTCTGTCGCCGATGGGGTCGCAGCCCGGCATCCGCCTGCGGTGCCCGTGGCGGTAGTGGCAGGCCCGGGCAACAACGGTGGCGACGGCTTTGTCGCCGCCCGTATTCTGCTTGAACGCGGCCATTCGGTGCGCCTGCTCCTTGTCGGCGATGCACACCGCCTCAAGGGTGATGCGGCGGCGGCCGCCGGCCGCTGGAGCGGTCCACTCGAGGCCGCGCAGCCGGCCGGCCTCACCGGCGCGGGGGTGGTGGTCGATGCGTTGTTTGGCGCGGGTCTTGACCGGCCCGTGGAGGGCAGCGCACGCGCCATGATCGAGGCGATCAATTCCTCGCCGGCGACCATCTATGCGGTGGATCTGCCGAGCGGCATCAACGGCACGAGCGGAGAGCTCCAAGGCACCGCCGTCACGGCCAGCGAAACGATCACCTTCTTTCGCCGCAAGCCCGGTCATCTGCTGCTGCCGGGCCGTCTCCATTGCGGCAAGGTCCACGTCGCCGATATCGGAATCGGCGAGGATGTGCTTGGCCAGGTGAAGCCGCAGGCCTTCGTCAATATTCCCGAGCTCTGGGCAAAGCGCTTTCCGCTCCCCCGCATCGACGGGCACAAATACGATCGGGGTCATGCCGTGGTCGGCTCCGGCGGTATTTCATCGACCGGGGCGGCTCGTCTGGCGGCGCGCGGCGCGTTGCGCGCCGGGGCCGGGCTCGTCACCATCGCCTCGCCGCGCGCGGCGCTCGCCGTCAACGCCGCTACGAGCTTGGCGGTCATGGTCCGGCCGGTCGATGGCGCCGCGGAGCTCGCCGATTTCCTGTCCGACTCCCGGCGCAATGCGGTGGTGCTTGGACCCGGCGGCGGGGTCGGGCCTGGAATGCAGGAGATGGTGCTGGCCGCTTTGGCGGGGAAGCGTGCGGTCGTGCTCGATGCCGACGCATTGACCAGCTTCTCGGAGCACCCCAGGGAACTGCTGCAAGCCATCCGGACGCGTCCCGAAGGGGCCACCGTGCTGACGCCACATGCCGGAGAATTCAGTCGTCTTTTTCATGCTTTGCCCGGGGTCTCTCAAGCCGGATCGAAGCTCGCGCAAGCGCGCCAGGCGGCAGCCACGGCCGGTGCCGTCGTTCTCCTCAAAGGGCCCGATACGGTCGTGGCGGCGCCGGACGGCCGCGCCGCCATCGCGGAGAATGCCCCGCCTTGGCTCGCGACCGCGGGCTCGGGCGACGTCTTGGCGGGACTGGTGGCCGGGCTTCTTGCCCAGGGCATGCCGGGCTTCGAGGCGGCAGCGGCTGCGGTCTGGCTACATGGCGAAGCCGGCGCCGAGGCCGGTCCCGGCCTTATCTCCGAGGACCTGCCCGAAACGCTGCCGGGTATCTATCGGCGACTGTTCGCCGCGCTTGCGTAGGGTCGCAAGAGCGGCATCGGCGCTTTCGGTGTCTTGCAGGGTGCGGTTTTCGCCGTGCCCACGCGGGCGATCGAAAAGCTGCGCGGAGCACGCGTGGGCACGAGGAATGTGCTCCACGCCGATGCGGCAACGCCTCGGCCGCCTTTGCCCACCCTCAGGAGTTGCGGCGGCACCTCGGCCGGTTGAGAAGTGCAAGGCCGCGCTTATTTTTATCGTGCGCCAGCGGTTTCATGCTGATATAAGCCGCGCCGCCCGGCTGCCCGGTCCGGCGTCGAGGCGCCCTTCGCGGGCGTGGCGGAATTGGTAGACGCGCGGGATTTAGGTTCCCGTGACGAAAGTCGTGGGGGTTCGAGCCCCTCCGCCCGCACCACGCCGGTGCAGCCCGATCTCTGAACCTACAGCCGGCCGTATTGGCCAGATCAAGATTGTCACCCATGCAAGTCATAGAAAGCGTTTCCGACGGTCTCAAACGCGAATTCGACGTCAAGGTCCCGGCCGCCGCCCTCGAGGCGAGGGTGACCGAGAGGCTTGGCGAGCTGAAGAATTGGGTCCGAATCAACGGCTTCCGCCCCGGCAAGGTGCCGCTTTCGCATCTCAAGAAGCTATATGGCCGCTCGGTCATGGCCGAGACGATCGAGGCCGTCGTGCGCGAGACGAACGCCCAGATCGTCAGCGAGCGCGGCCTCAAGCTTGCGATGGAACCTCGGGTGACCATGCCGGAGGAGGCGGTCGAGGTCGAGAAGGTGCTGGAGGGCAAGTCGGATCTCGGCTACCGGCTCGCGCTCGAGGTGCTGCCGAAGATCGAACTCGCCGATTTCAGCAACATCCAGCTCGAGCGGCTGGTGGCCGATGTGACCGAGCCCGAGGTCGATGCGGCGGTTGCGAAAGTGGCCGAGGAGACCAAGCCCTACAACCCCAAAGGCGAGGGGGGGAGGGTCGAGAATGGCGACCGCGCCATGATCAATTTCACCGGCAAGATCGACGGTGAGCCGTTCGAGGGCGGCAGCGGCCAGGATGTGGGGGTGAATGTCGGATCCGGAACCTTCATCCCGGGTTTCGAGGACCAGATCCTCGGCATGGCGGTGGGCGAAACCAGGCCGGTCAAGGTGACGTTCCCGGCGAGCTACAACAGCCCGCAGCTCGCCGGCAAAGAGGCCGAGTTCGAGGTGACGGTGAAATCGATCGACCAGCCCGGCACCGTCACGATCGACGATGAGTTCGCCAAGTCGCTCGGCCTGGAATCGCTCGACAAATTGCGCGATGCGCTCCGGGGACGGCTGACGCAAGAGCATGCCGGCCAAAGCCGGCAGAAGCTCAAGCGCAAGCTGCTCGACCAGCTCGATCAACTGCACAAGTTCGCCGGCCCGCCGACGCTGATCGAGGAGGAGTTCAAGAACGTCTGGAACGTGGTGGAGAACGATCTCAAGACGCAGGGACGCAGCTTCGCGGACGAGGGCACGACCGAGGAGAAGGCGAGGGAGGAATACCACGCCATCGCCGAGCGGCGGGTGCGGTTGGGCCTTGTCTTGGCGGAGATCGGCGAGCGCAATTCGATCCAGGTGAGCGACGACGAGCTCAGCCGCGCGATCGTGGAACGCACCCGCCAGTTCCCCGGCCGTGAGCAGGAGATCTGGGACTATTACCGCAAGAACCCGTCCGCGCTTGCCAGCGTGCGGGCGCCGCTGTTCGAGGAGAAGGTCGTCGACTTTATCCTGGAGCTGGCGAAAGTGACCGAAAAACGCGTCGAGCGCGAGGAGCTCTACCAGGACGACGACGACCTGCCGCCTGCGAGCTGATCGGGAAGCGGTGGGTGGAGAGATGAAGCGGCTGGCAACATTGGGGAGCCTGCTCGGGCGTCGCCCGCGCCTGCGCTGCTCGTTCTGCGGCCGCAACGCCGACGCGGTCGAACGTCTTGTGGCGGGCGCATCCGCACATATCTGTGACGCGTGCATAACAAAGTGTGTCGCGGTCATGGAGCAACACGGTGGGTTTGTTGCGCCGGACGCGGCCGAGATGGGTTGATCCATGCGAGATCCGGTCGAGACCTATATGAACCTCGTTCCCATGGTGGTCGAGCAGACCAACCGGGGCGAGCGCGCCTACGATATCTATTCGCGACTCTTGAAGGAGCGGATCATCTTCATCACCGGTCCGATCGAGGACATGA
Source organism: uncultured Alphaproteobacteria bacterium (assembly GCA_963725185.1). Taxonomy (GTDB): domain Bacteria; phylum Pseudomonadota; class Alphaproteobacteria; order Rhizobiales; family Xanthobacteraceae; genus VAZQ01. The sequence continues at coordinate 90,946 of CAVRXO010000003.1, read as the reverse complement.
CGGCATCGCTGATCGTTGCCCAGCTCCTGTTCCTGGAGGCGGACAATCCGAAGAAAGAGATCGCGATGTATATCAATTCGCCCGGCGGGGTGGTCACCTCCGGGCTGGCGATCTACGACACGATGCAGTTCGTGCGGCCGGCGGTATCGACGCTGTGCATCGGCCAGGCCGCCTCCATGGCCTCGCTGCTGCTCGCCGCCGGGCACAAGGATATGCGCTTCGCGCTGCCCAATGCGCGCATCATGCTGCACCAGCCGTCCGGCGGATTCCAGGGCCAAGCCACCGATATCATGCTGCACGCCCAGGAGATTCTCAACCTCAAGAAGCGCCTCAACGAGATCTACGTGAAGCACAGCGGCCAACCGCTCAAGAAGATCGAGGATGCGCTGGAACGGGACTATTTCCTGACCGCCGATATGGCGGTGGAATGGGGCGTGGTCGACAAAGTCATCGAAAAACGGCCGGAGGAAGCCAAGGTTTGACCTCGGTTCCGTCCGTGGCGGGGTTTGCGGGCCGGTTGGCAGCCTCCCGGAGGGTCAAAAAGTCGCCATCAGCCTGAATTTTCATTATTAATGAATTCTTGATTATCGCTACGTTACCGTGCTTCGCTAGGGTCCGCTGGATGGGACACGGCCGAAAAGCGATCAAGAGGTGTCTTTAGTGCTACGAACTCTTAGGGGTCCCCCGGTTAGGTTCAATGGTTCGAAGGACCGGTTCGCCGTGGCAGCGACGCGCCGATGGAGATGAAGGCAATGAGCAAAGTCGGCGGCAGCGATTCCAAGAACACCTTGTACTGTTCGTTCTGCGGCAAGAGCCAGCACGAGGTGCGCAAGCTCATCGCGGGGCCGACGGTGTTCATCTGCGACGAATGCGTCGAGCTGTGCATGGACATCATCCGTGAGGAAAACAAGTCCTCGCTGGTGAAGTCGCGCGACGGCATTCCGACCCCCAAGGAGATACGCAAGGTTCTTGACGACTATGTGATCGGCCAGGATCACGCCAAGAAAGTCCTCTCGGTCGCGGTGCACAACCATTACAAGCGCCTCAACCACCAGACCAAGCACAACGACGTCGAGCTGGCGAAATCGAACATCCTGCTGATCGGGCCGACCGGCTCCGGCAAGACGTTGCTGGCGCAGACGCTCGCCCGCATCCTCGACGTGCCCTTCACCATGGCCGACGCCACCACGCTGACGGAAGCCGGCTATGTCGGCGAGGACGTCGAGAACATCATTCTGAAGCTGCTGCAGTCGGCCGATTACAATGTCGAGCGGGCGCAGCGCGGCATCGTCTATATCGACGAGATCGACAAGATCAGCCGCAAGTCCGACAACCCCTCGATCACCCGGGACGTTTCCGGCGAGGGCGTGCAGCAGGCGCTGCTCAAGATCATGGAAGGCACCATCGCCTCGGTGCCGCCGCAGGGCGGCCGCAAGCACCCGCAGCAGGAATTCCTGCAGGTCGACACGACCAATATCCTGTTCGTGTGCGGCGGCGCCTTTGCGGGGCTCGAGAAGATCATCTCGGCGCGCGGTCGCTCCACCTCGATCGGCTTCAGCGCCAAGGTGCTGGCGCCGGAGGACCGCAAGGCCGGCGAGATCTTCCGCGAGGTCGAGCCAGAGGATCTGTTGAAATACGGACTGATCCCGGAATTCGTCGGTCGGCTGCCGGTGGTCGCCACGCTCGAGGATCTGGACGAGCCTTCGCTCAAGCTCATCCTCACCCAGCCGAAGAACGCGCTGGTGAAGCAGTACCAGCGCCTGTTCGAGATGGAGAGCATCGACCTGACGCTGGCCGAGGAGGCGCTCGGCGCCATCGCCCGCAAGGCGATCGACCGCAAGACCGGCGCGCGCGGCCTGCGCTCGATCATGGAGAGCATCCTGCTCGACACCATGTTCGAACTGCCGAGCCTCGAAGGCGTCGAGGAGGTCGTGATCTCCAAGGAAGTCGTCGAGGGCACGGCTCGACCGCTTTACATCTATACCGACCGGGCCGACCGCGCGAACGACACGTCGGCGAGCGCCTGAGCGGCGGCAGTGCAAGCGCCGCCGCGGCTGCCCTGCGATTCGTCGGATCGGTCCGCTTCGGGAGGCGGCGGTCGTGGTTTTCGCTTGAATTTCCGGGCTTACTTGACAGCGCCGCCGCCCGTGGCCACCTACTGTAGACCAAGAGGCGTGCGGAGGATCCCGTCAAGTTTCCGGGGAGGGCGTTCCATCCGACCTCCGAGCACGATCAACCTTCGGACCGCGTTGCCTTCCCGGTCCCACTTAGCACTCCACCGCCACGCTGCATTCGCAGGTCGCGGGCGAGGGGCACAACAATAAAGGAATCCGCGCCATGACAAGCGCCAAGCCGCGACCTCCACTCATCCCCGGTGAGACCCGATCCTATCCGGTCTTGCCGCTGCGGGACATCGTCGTGTTCCCGCACATGATCGTTCCGCTCTTCGTGGGGCGGGAGAAGTCGATCAAGGCGCTCGAAGAGGTGATGCGCTCCGACACTTTCATCCTGCTGGCCACGCAGAAGAACGCCTCGGATGACGATCCCGCGACCAGCGCGATCTACGAGATGGGCACGCTCGCCAGCGTGCTGCAGCTGCTGAAGCTGCCCGACGGCACCGTCAAGGTGCTGGTCGAAGGCGCCGCGCGCGCGAAGGTCGCGCGCTACACCGAGCGTACGGACTATTACGAGGCCGATGCCGTCGTCGCGGTCGATACCGCCGGCGAGCAGGTCGAGGCCGAGGCGCTCGCGCGCTCGGTCATCAACGAGTTCGAGAACTACGTGAAGCTGAACAAGAAGGTCTCGCCCGAGGTGGTGCAGGTCGTTCAGCAGATCGAGGACTATGCCAAGCTCGCCGACACGGTGGCTTCCCATCTCGCGGTCAAGATCCCCGAAAAGCAGGCGATCCTGGAGACCGCGGTCGTCACCGAGCGGCTGGAGAAGGTGCTCGCCCTGATGGAGAGCGAGATCTCGGTCCTGCAGGTCGAGAAGCGCATCCGCACGCGCGTCAAGCGCCAGATGGAGAAGACCCAGCGCGAGTACTATCTCAACGAGCAGATGAAGGCGATCCAGAAGGAGCTCGGCGACGAAGAGGGCAAGGACGAGCTCGCCGAGATCGAGGACAAGATCAAGAAGACCAAGCTCTCGAAGGAGGCGCGCGAGAAGGCCACCCACGAGCTCAAGAAGCTGCGCCAGATGTCGCCGATGTCGGCGGAAGCCACGGTCGTGCGCAATTATCTCGACTGGCTGCTGTCGATCCCGTGGAACAAGAAGTCGAAGGTCAAGAAGGACCTCAAGGCCGCCCAGGAGATCCTCGACAACGATCACTTCGGCCTGGAGAAGGTCAAGGAGCGCATCGTCGAGTATCTCGCCGTGCAGCAGCGCGCCAACAAGCTGACCGGCCCGATCCTGTGCCTGGTCGGCCCGCCCGGCGTCGGCAAGACCTCGCTCGGCAAGTCGATCGCCAAGACGACCGGCCGCGAGTTCGTGCGCGTCTCGCTCGGCGGCGTGCGCGACGAGGCCGAGATCCGCGGCCATCGGCGCACCTATATCGGCTCGATGCCCGGCAAGATCATCCAGTCGATGCGCAAGGCCAAGACCTCGAATCCGCTGTTCCTGCTCGACGAGGTGGACAAGATGGGCGCCGATTTCCGCGGCGACCCGTCCTCGGCGCTGCTTGAGGTTCTCGATCCCGAGCAGAACCACACCTTCAACGATCACTACCTGGAGGTCGATTACGATCTCTCCAACGTGATGTTCATCACGACGGCGAATACGCTCAACATTCCGCCGCCCCTGATGGACCGCATGGAGATCATCCGCATCGCCGGCTATACCGAGGACGAGAAGGTCGAGATTGCGCGCCGCCACCTGATTCCGGACGCGATCGCCAAGCACGGCCTCGATTCCAAGGAATGGTCGATCGACGAGGACGCGCTCCTGCTCCTGATCCGCCGCTACACCCGCGAGGCGGGCGTGCGCAACCTCGAGCGCGAGCTCTCGACCTTGATCCGCAAGGCGGTCAAGGAGCTCACCATGACCGAAGAAGAAAGCGGTCAAGGTCGAGGTCGGCAATCTCTCCGACTTCCTGGGCGTGCCCAAGTTCCGCTATGGCGAGCTCGAGGACGAGGATCAGATCGGCGTCGTCACCGGCTTGGCCTGGACCGACGTCGGCGGCGAGCTGCTCACCATCGAGGCCGCCATGATGCCCGGCAAGGGCCGCATGACGGTCACCGGCAACCTGCGCGACGTGATGAAGGAATCGATCTCGGCGGCGGCGTCCTATGTGCGGATGCGGGCGATCTCGTTCGGCATCGAGCCGCCGCGGTTCGACAAGCGCGACATCCACGTGCACGTGCCGGAAGGGGCGACCCCCAAGGATGGGCCGTCGGCGGGCGTCGCCATGGTGACCGCCATCGTCTCGGTGATGACCGGCATCCCGGTGCGCCGCGACGTCGCCATGACCGGCGAGATCACGCTGCGCGGCCGCGTCCTGCCGATCGGCGGGCTCAAGGAGAAGCTGCTCGCCGCATCGCGCGGCGGGATGAAGACGGTGCTGATCCCCGAGGAGAACGCCAAGGACCTCGTGGAGATCAACGAAAGCATCAAGAAGGGCCTTGAGATCCTTCCGGTCTCGCGCATGGACGAGGTGCTGGCGCGCGCTCTGGTGCGCAAGCCCGAGCCCATCACCTGGGACGAGGAAACCGCCAAGCCGGTCGAGGCTCCGGTCGCCGAGGCCGTGGTCGAAGACGAGGCCTCGACGCTCACGGCCCATTAAGGCCGCAGGTTGTTGTGCAAGCTGAAACGAAAACGGCGCCGCGAGGCGCCGTTTTCATGATAAGGGGTGCTTGAAGAAGGGCGGTTAGCTCAGTTGGTAGAGCGCCTGCTTTACACGCAGGATGTCGGCGGTTCGAGTCCGTCACCGCCCACCAAACCTTTCGACGCACCGCCCCTGACTGGAAGCGTTTCAAGGCTTCACCCCAGGGTAGCGGCTCTCCGGCGGGCGCGGAGCCGCCGACGGGGAGGCGGGGTTCATGCCCGGTTCAGGTTGTCCGGCGTAAGAGCAAAACCGCTGAGCATCCCTGTTCAGCGGGAGGAAACACATGCCGAACATCACTTGCTGAGGTTCGGCACGGCGATCTCGTATCATCAGGAGGTTTTTCATGAAGAAGCTCTCGGCTTTGCTGCTCGGAGTTGCGATTGTTTCCGCCGCAGTGACATCGGTGGCTACGCCGGTGTTCGCGTTGGGCGACTGCGGTCCGAACCGCCATCGCGATGGGCGGGGCCACTGCGTGTTCGGCGGCCAAAATCAAGCCTGGTGCCTGCGGCACACGGGCCATGTAGCCGCCAACGGTCCCGGTGGGACGAAGTGGTGTGTGAGGTAGCGCGCTTGCCTTTGGCGCCGCCCAGCGCGGCGCCGAAGGCGTCCTCGACCCTACCTTAGGCGTGATTCACCGCCGACCACTGCCTCAGCCCACCACGGGGGTGAGGGGGCGCTCGCGCCGCGACTTCAGCCAGGCCTCGTTCTCGGCCAGCGCGAGGCGGCCAAGTTCGCACACGACCCGCTTGGCCGCTTCCTCGTTCGCCGGCGTGCCGGTCGCCGGGTCCGCTCCGCCAGCGAGACGCCGCTCGGCCCGTTCGAAGCGTCCGCGCGCATCGCGGTACTCGAGCGCCTCTGCCTCGACATTGAGCCTCTCAATGAGATAGCGCAATGCGCCGGCTGCGGCCGACAGCACGACCAGGGTAATGATGACGGCGTAGATCGCTGCCAATTCGTCGTTGCGTATGTCGGACACCCGGGCCACCAGGGGGCCGGCGTCGACGAGCGCGAGCGCCAAGGCCACGGCCGCCAGAATTCCCGCAGCGCCGGCCAGGAAGATCGCTCCCAATCCCTGCCGGACGTCATGGTTCCAGACCCGGAATCCGATGATCAGCGCCGCCAGCAGAATCCACAGCAGGGGACTGATATCGAAGCCGATGAATGTGGCCCAGGACGGCAGGCGGATATGCGCCGCGTGCATGAACATGGTCATCGCCTGCGGGGACGCGATCCAGGTCCACAGCACGGCGGCAAGCACGCCCGACACGACGAACAAGGACCAGCTCAAAGCGTCGACGACGTGCACCCGCGTTTCGCGATCTTCCCCGTTGTTGACGAAGTACCAGAGCTGGCTCCCGACCCAGTCGCCCGGCGGTTTTCCGCCACGCAAGTCTCTGGCCTTGTCCGAGGTGCCGCGTACCCGCGCCCAATCGCGCGCGCGCGCATCATCCGGCCAGCCGTGTCGCAGCAGAATCCAGCCGATGATCGTCTTCGCGCAATCGCGAATCGGAGCCAGATCCTGATCGACCCCCTGGAGATGCTCCCGATCGACGCGGTCGTCCAGCCCGGCCCACCACCATGCGCTCTGCACGCGCAGGATTTCTGCAACCGCACGATAGTCCTCGGCAATGGCTTCCCGGAGCTGCCAGCGCGCGCGGAACGCCCGTGCTCCAATCACAGCAAGGATAAGCAGATAGAGCGAGAGCAGCCAGACGCTGTCGTGGAGCAGCTTTGCATAGATTTCGAGTATGATCACCGCCGTCACGAACAGAACAGCCAACCAGACGAAGTCGCCTCTTACCTGTGAGTTGACCTCGCGCTGCCGCGCGCTGATGCGCGAGCGCGCTGAATTCAGCGCCTCGGGAACGTTCACGATGGGCGACAGCTCGACGGATTCGGCAGCAGCGACCTGGTCCGTTGCCCGGCGTTTCTCTCGCGGTGAAAGCGGTCGAACCCGCGGGCGAGAACGAGACTGGCACGCAGTCGCCGCAGCTCGGCGCCGCTCCGGGAATCGCTGCCGCCCACACGCAGCGCGCCTGCGAGCCTGCGCAACGGGCCGCGATAGGATTCGTGCTCCGGCGTCATGTCCGCGCCGGGATGGCCCCCATAGACGCAATGCACGGAGCGATCGAGCAGCGGCGGAAGCACCTTGACGGAATAGCGCCCGGTGACATCCAGCTTCCGCGGATCCATCAGCCACACATAGCCGCCCGGAGGCTCCATCACCTCCGACCATTCATGGCGCAAAACCCTGCTGCGCCTCGCCACGGCGGCGCCGAGCGGATCGGGACGGCCGGCACGACGATAGGCCACGATCCGTGCCGTGCCGCCGTTCGCTTCGGACGTCTCGGGCTGCTCGTCGGCGCTCATGACGGCAATCATGATCGTGGCGATCTCGGCAATGAACTGACCGACCTGCTCGTAGTGATTGCGGCGCAGCGTCTTGTCGGGCTGCGCCGCTTGGCGGGAGAGCTGATCAGCCGTGGCGGCGCCGCCGTGCTCGAGCAGGAGCTTCGGCAATTCGCGCACCAGCACTCTGGGGTTGGGCTTGTCGGCGGCGCCCAGGACCCGCTCGAACGCGGCTGCGTATGCGGCGTACTGATCGCGCCACTGCGGCTCGTCCGGCGGCGGGCGGAAGTCATCCTCGAACAGTGCGCGATCGAAGGGCAGGATGGCGGCCACCGCCCAGTGGGGTCCCATCTCGAGGGCCGCTTCCGCGGCGATGAGATCGGCGCCGGCCGCCGCCCCGGTGAGCAGGACCTTGGGCGTGTGCGGCAGATCCTGATCAAGCGCCGCGAACACGCTCCGAAAGCGATCCGCGAGCGCTTGCGCAACGCGAGCGTCCGCTTCCGGAGCGTTCTTGTCGAAGAACCGCTTGCCGGAAATCCCGATCAATATCGGATAGCGCGGCGGTGCCTGGGCAGGGCGCGGCCCGGCGCGATTCTCGACCACCGGAATGTGCGCCGGCCGAGAATCGGGCTGTGAGCGTGCCTCAGTCATGAGATTTCACGCCTTGAGGCCCGCCGCCGCGTGCATGCAATGTGGTACCCGGCCAAGGGCGCCCGCCGCGAGGGGCCGCCCGCCAACTACCCAGTGGTTGTGAAGGCGGGCGCAGCTGTCAGACGGCTTCCTTGAGCTCCTTGGCGGCGCGGAAGGCCACCTTCTTGCTCGCCTTGATCTGGATCGGCTCGCCGGTGGCGGGGTTGCGGCCCATGCGGGCGGCGCGCTTGCGCACGACCAGAATGCCGAGGCCCCCGATACGGATACGGTCGCCCTTCTTGAGGTGCTTGGATACCAAACCGACCAGATCGCCGAGCACCGCCTCGGTCTGTTTCTTCGACATCTCATGGAGTTCCGCGAGACTGGCGGCGAGATGCTTCAATGTCACAGTCGCTTGCGCGCCGGCTTTCTTGGCTGCCATGGTTGGCCCTCCTGGTTGCAGCAAGTGGCCCCAAACCACTTCTCACCGCGCCGCATTAGACGATTCGGTTAGGGTCTGGCCATGACTTGCTAGGGAAAAATGCGGGTTTTTTCACGGTGGTGCGCGAGTTATTACCGAAATATGGGGGTTTTTTGGCATTCAGGCGCGATGGACAGCGCCAAAACGGCCGTCGCAGAGGGGTTTCCGGGCCCCCGCAGCGATCGAGCACGTGCTGTCCAGCACCCCTTGGGGCTTCGTGGGCGGGACCGCCGGGACGCTCCGGCGGTGCCGATCGCGGGTTCACAGCTTGACTTGCACCGGGTCGACATTTAAGCCCGCAGCACTCCCGACAAAGGGGGCGTAGCTCAGTTGGTTAGAGCGTCGGCCTGTCACGCCGAAGGTCGCGGGTTCGAGTCCCGTCGCTCCCGCCAGGGTGTCAATAGTTTCAGCCACTTAGCAATCCTCAGCTTTTGGCGATTCAACTCCTTGACCCTCGCGATTCGACTCTCTCGACGCGCCATGCGCACCACCGTGGCGTCGACCGGCAGGTAGGTCCCCTGCAGGAATTCGTTGCCGGCGATCGAGTTGCCCATCTTGTCGCCGCGCAAAGCGAGCGCCGCATAGGGGAGCCGCCAGCCGTCACTTGCGTTACCGCCATAGGCAAACGTTCGCGCAGGCAGAGGAGAGATGACATGAGCGCCAGTGAACACGTCCACAGGCTATCAATTGCGATCCTGAGCTGCGCTGCGATCGCTGGCGCAGTCGCCGGCCGTGTGGGCGCGGCGCGGGCCGAGCAACTCAACGGCGCGCCACTTGTCGCGGCGTTGCAGCGAGGTGGCTATGTCCTGCTCATGCGTCATGCCCATGCGCCCGAGGCGCGGCCTGACAAGGTCGCGGCCGATCCGGAAAACACCGATCTGGAGCGGCAGCTCGATCAAACGGGCCGCGATACCGCCCGCGCGATGGGGGAGGCGTTCAAAAAGCTAGGTCTTCCGGTCGGCGACGTGCTGTCGAGCCCTACCTACCGCGCGCGCGAGACCGTGCAGCTGGCATCGCTCGGCCACGCCCAGACGTTTGCCGAGCTCGGCGACGGTGGGCAGAGCATGCAACGCATCGCGGAAACGCCAGCCGAGTGGCTGCGCAAGAAGGTGGACGAGCCACCGCGCGCCGGAGCCGACACCGTGATCGTGACGCACATGCCCAATATCGTCGCGGCTTTCGGGCAAAGCGCGAATGGGACGGCGGATGGCGAGGCGTTCGTGTTTCGCCCCGACGGTAAGGGCGGCTCCGAATTGGTCGCGCGCGTCAAAATCGAGGATTGGCCGGCGCTGGCAGGCCAGCGATAGCTGTCCAGGATCTTTTATCGATTACAGGACTCAACCTGCGCACTTCTGGTTCAAAACGACGGCGAGATCATAACCGTTGAAAGTGTAGGCGCGTGCCCCAAACGTTGAATCGCGTAAGATCATATTGTTCATTATACTTACGCCGAAAGGAGGATTGTTTGGCTTGGCGTACCAATCCCCATTGGGCAGCTTCGTAAAACCGTCACATGAAATAGTGTTTGGCGGCGGCGACGACGGTGTTTGAGCGACGGCGATGACGCCACTCTGAGCTAGCAAGAACAGGATCGTAACCGTCCGGAAAAAGCGCATAGGCGTGACCCCTCGTAAATTGTTCCCGATGCAATCCAGGAATTGTACCTTGGCCGGGTGCATGCGGGACTCGAAAAAGCCGGCGGCTGGATCATGTCCGACCCCGCCTTGTGGCGCTTGCGCCATAATACCGCAAAAGCCCGTCTTTTTCATCGCAGAGCTTAGCCGCGGGCGTTTGGTCGCGCGACTAAATGCCTTGCGCGGCGAGGCAGCCGTTGGTGGTCGCGTCAACACGATAGGTCCGAGCTACACGGCATGGGTCTCGCCCGCGAAAAGCGAAAAGCGTAATCCATGTGCACGGTACGAAATGTCACCTATGTTTCAGGCCGCTCAAAAGCCATCTCGGCGCGCGGTTACGGCTCGGCTGACTTCGCGCAGACGGCAACGATCGAATTGTTGGCCGCGCCTCGGCCGCGGCAGGTGGCGGATCGATCGGTCGGGAAGTTGGTCGGGTTCCGGGCGGTGCCGCACCAGGCGGTCACGAGAATCTCGTTTGCCTCGCATTGCGCCGCGCACTCCGTGGTGTCGCAAGCCGATCGCACCAGCCGGACGCCGGTCGCCGGGCCGGGCGGTCCAGCGGGACCGGCTGGCCCGGGCGGACCAGGATCGCCTTTCTCACCTTGCTGGCCGCCTTGCGACTGTTGCCCGCACGCACCCAGGGACAGGGCGACTGCGCACAGGATTGCCACGTCACGAATTCTCATTCTATCGGTCCGCGATGCGTGCGCCTGAAGCCGAAGCTGCGTCACTTCGGAGCCTGCTCGAAATTCCTCAAGGCGGGAGGCGGCTGGCCCTTGCGGACCGGCATCAAGCTGCCGTCGGCTGAGCGCACATAGTTTTCCCTGCCGATGACCACATGATGATTGTTCTCGGAGCAAACATACTCTGACCAGACAACCTTTTTGGCGTCGCGTTCACGATGCGCGCTTCGCGTCACCGTCCAGGGACGGGTGAGCGCATCATCGATGGTGGTGATCTCGTCGTGAAGAATGTTCGGGTCTGAGCGGTCGAGAAAGATCCGCTCCTTGATGACCGCCTGGCCGTCCTGGTGAAACGGTATGCCGCTGGAGTCATAGGTATGCGGTCCCCTGATGGCCCGGGTCTCGACTTCGAGCACATCGAAGCGGCCCGCGCCGCTCTCGTCGCGCCACTTGCCGATGGAATAGCCCATGAATTGCGGCTGCGGGTTCTCCGGCCAGGCGCGCCCGTCGGTATAAATGCGCCGGCGCATGCCGAAATACTCGAGCGTGACGTAGGTGGTCTCGGGCGTGACCACGATCTCCATCGGCTGGATCACGATCATGGCGCGCGGCATGCCGGCCGGGACGCATTTGTAGGAGGGGTCGTCGCCCTGGCCGCCGGCAGCCTGATCGGCGATGTTGGCGGCAAAAATAGCTCGGTATTCCGGCGTCAACGGTGGTTGCTGACCGAGCCCCGGCAGCTTGGTGGGATCGTAGCTGCCCGGACCGATCCGGCTCCACTGGCCGGTAAGGTCGGGATATCTTGCCGCGTCGGACGCGGGCGCGAGCCCGCCCGTGGCAAGGAGCATGGCAACGGCGGCGAGCGTGCCAAACGAATGGCCGATCTGCTTACTCAATGGCATTCGCAGTGCTCGCTCTCGAGATGGCCGCACGCCTTGATGGCGTCGTCCGCGTCCGCCTGCTGCTTCTTCAGCTCGGCGATCCGCTCGGGATCGGCCGGCTTGCGGTCCCCCTGGCCGTAAAGAGCGCCGATGAAGCCGGTGTCGTCGAGCCGGCGGAGGTGGTGCAGGTCCCATAGCTCCATCGGATTGATCCGGCCGGCATCGGCATCCTCGCGCTTGGCCTCCTCGTAGACATTCGCGATCGCCGCCATGTTGGGATAGAGCTTCGGCGCCAGCAGCGGTGCCAGCTGGTGGTAGATATAGGTGGCCTGCGCGCGGCTGAGCTGGCCTTCCTTGTCGTAGCGCCGCTCGATGATGCTGATGCTCTGCTCGGGCTGCGTCTTGAAGAAGTGCACGCCCTCGATGAGGCCCTTGAGGAAGCGCTCGACGATATCGGGATGGCGCTCGACGAAGGGCAGGCTCGACGAGATGGTGGTGAACCAGATCATCGGCAGCGGCTCGATGTCGATGACCTTGAGGCCCGCCTCGGCGGCGAACAGATGCGCCGGCGCCAACAGCAACGCGGCATCGACCTTGCCGTCGCGCACCCACTGCCAGAGCGGCGCGCGCTTCTGCTTCTTGGCCGCCTCGGCAGCCGGCCCCTCAAGTTGCGCGGCCGCTTCCGCGGTTTCCAGGCCGTCCACCTTGCGGACCAGCTCGACCTCGTCGCGGTCGACGTCGAGGCCGCGCTGCTTGAGCAGCAGCCAGTCGTTGAGGCCGGGATGGTGGCCGCGGGTGCCGACCTTGCGGCCGCGCAGGTCGGCGATCCCGTTGATGCCGGAATCCGGGCGCACCACCAGCTTGGGATGCACGGCATTCAGGGTCTGGCCGAGATAAACCCACTTGTCGCCGCGCGCGCGATGGCCGTAGGTCGAGATGTGGTTGCCGCCGACGAACTCGACCTCGCCGCTGCTGACCAGACGATGCGCATCGGTCTTCGATATCTGAAAGTCATAGTTGACGTCGAGCCCGTGCTTGGCCCAGGAGCCGGATTCGGAAATGACATGCAGCAGGTTGAGGTGGGTGGAGGCACGATACGGGAATGAAACCTTGTCGATGTTGCGCATGCGTCCCTCCTGTCGCGATCATTTGCGCTCTGGCGCTCGGTCAGCCGGCCCACGATCCTCGCCGTACTCCGTCCGTTGGATCGCCCGCACATAATCGGCGATATTGACGCCGGTCTGGTCGCCCGGGCGCCAAGCCGGATACTTGAACCGCAGGCCGCCGTCGACCGGGATGTCGATGCCGGTCAGGAAGCTCGAATTCATCCGAAGCCAGGAAGACCGCCGCCCAAGCCAGGTCGGAGGCGCGCGGGAACCGCTCGAGCGGAATGGCCTTGAGGAAGTCGTCGCGCGAATAATGCGGCCGGTCCTTGCGCAGCACGAATTTTTCGGCCGCGACCTCCTCGCGCATATGGGTCCACAATTGGTGCTCCATGGCGCAAGGCGTGATCGTGTTGACCCGGATCTGATGATGCGCCAGGTCCATGGCGGCGCAGCGGGCGAAATTAAGCAAGGCTGCCTTGGCGGCGCAATAGGCGGCGCCGGCCGGCTGGCCGAAATGCGCGGCCGTCGACAGAAGATGGATGATGCTGCCATGCGCGCCGGCCGCGATCATGGCCTTGGCGGAGTGCTTGGTGGTGAGCATCCCGGCCGTGGGAAAGCTCAAGACCGCCTCGTTCCAGTCGGCGAGCTGCATGTCGAGCACCGACGACCAGTGCACCTTGCCGGCGGTGTTGACGATGCAGTCGAGCCGGCCGAATCGATCGACCGTTTCGGCCACGATGCGCGCCACCTCGTCCTCGCGCACGGCATTGCCGGTCAGCGCCAGCGCCTCGTAGCCGCGCGCGGCGAGAAACACGGCGGTTTCCGCGGCCGCCTTGCCCTCGATATCCGCGACCGCGACCCGCGCGCCCTCGCGGGCCAGAAAATGCGCGATGGTGCCGCCGATGTTCGGCCCGGCGCCAAAGACGATCGCGACCTTGCCGTCGAGCCGGTTCATCTTGCCGCGCTCGCCTCCCGGCGCGCGCCCTGGACCGGCAGCTCCTCGGCATGGGCCAGCCGCCGCCAGGTCTTGGTCGGCCGGCCGCCGCGCAGCGCCTCCATCTCGCGCCAGAAAATCTTGCGCAGCAGCGCAATGCCGGCATCGGACTTGCCTAGCCGCTCCTGCGTGCGATCGACGATGTCGCCTTGCCCCATGATGGCGACGTAATCCTGCGCCGGCGTCAACTGCAGCGAGGGGTCTTCCGGCCAATTCTTGTCGATGAACAGTTCGTCGTGGTGATCGGCCGGATTGTAATCGCTGTGCTTCTCGAAATGCTCGAGCGTCGCGCGATCCTCCTCCGGCGTGGTGGACGGGAACGCGTAGACGCCGACCTTGTAGGTATGGGTATCGTCGAGCGGAACGTTCCAAACGCCGCGATGGACCCAGGGCGCGTTCTTGCTGTAGCCGGGGGTCACGATATGGTTGTTGTTGGGAAACGCCCAGTCGCTGACGCGCACATTGCTCTCCGAGCGGGTCGCCACCTGCCTAATCCCCGCATCGGTCTCCGAATAGTCGAGCTTGGGAATGGCCGCGGTGACGGCTTCGCCGAACGGCCCGACCTTGCCGGCCAGATGGACGAAGCTGACATGGACGGCATCGAGCGAATTCTCCACCATCTGGAACCAATTGCAGGGCCAGACCTGGATGCGCGAGCGCACGATCACGTTCGGCTCCTCGAACGCCTCCTTGCGCGGCAGGTCGAAGGCGGGGGCGGGGCCTTCGCCCAGATAAGCGAAGATCAGGCCGCAATATTCGTGCAGCGGATAGCCGGCAATCCTGATCCTGGCCGCGGCCGCCGGGCCCTCGGCCGGCGCTTCGGTGCATTGGCCGTCACCGGCATATTTCCAGCCGTGATAGATGCAGCGGATGTCCTCGCCCTGCACCCAGCCGGTATGCAGGAGGCTGCGCCGATGGGCGCAGCGGCCGGCCACCAGATAGGCGCGGCCGCTCTCGCCGCGGTAGAGCGTGAGGTCCTCGCCCATGACGCGCAGCGGCTGCGCGCTACCGGCCTTGAGGCTGTGCCCGGTTGCCACCGGCTGCCAGAACATCCGCAAGAGGCGCCCCATATCGGTATCGGGGCCGGTCTGGGTCAGGAGCTTCAATCGTTCCGCCAAGGCAGGCAGCATGTGCGTTCCTCCGGTCGTCTTTATTCCGCCGTGACTCCCTGCCGGCGCAGCATCGCCCCGATATAGGCGATGGCTTCCGGCGGCGTGCTTCCTATCTTTGCGATCAGCGCTTCGACGTCGCGATAGCTCATGGGCTCGAAGTCCTCGCTGATCTTCCTGCCGAGCTCGCCAAAGGCGGGATCGGCGGACAACGATTTATACGCTTCCCGGTAGGCCTGAACGTAAGCTGGCGGCGTATTGGGCGGAAGCGCGAGCCATTTGTCGAGCGAGGTGATGCTGCTCCAATAGTCGAAGGCCTGCCGGGTGAGGGCGTCCTTGATCTTGTCTTGCAGCATGGAGGTGAATATCGGCGCGCCGCCGAATTCGCCGCGGGTCGTGAGCTGTCCGTTCTGCAGGCTGCCCGATTGGCTGAGGATCTTGAATTTCGGGTTGGCGATGATTTCCGCAAGTTGGAACAGATTGGCGGTCGACGTCATGTCGATTTCCTCGCGCGAGAGCGCGAGCATCAGATCCTTGGTGCCGCGATAGCCCAGCACCCATTTGGCGTTCCAGCCGAGGACGTCGACGCCCCAGCCGGTCGCCAGCATCCCGGAACGCGGCACGCCGCCGAGCGCGCCCATGACCACCGGCGCCGCCCCGCTGTCGTAGAGCCGCGGCTCCGCTTCCCTGCGAATGACCAGGGCGGTCCCGCCGCGGCCGGCGCCGCCGATGATGGGGAATGTGGTGGGATCGAACTGCGATTGCGGGCGGCGATAGAGCAGGGGGTCGGCCTGCGTGGTCGAGCCCATGGTCACGGTAAGGCCGTCGGGCGCCACCTGCTTGACGAAGTAGTTCATGGCGGTGACGCCCTCTGCGCCCGGAATGTTGCGCACGATGACGCTCGGCTTGCCCGGCAGCTGGCTTGCCAAGAGCGGGGCGATGAGACGCCCCGACATATCGGTGCCGCCGCCGGGCGCGCTCGCCACCACCATCGTGATGGTCTTGCCCTTGAACGAGACCGGCTCGTCCGCGACCGCCGCGGCGCAGCCCAGCAGCAGGCACAGCCCGATGATGATGGGTCGCTTCATCGCAGCCATCCTCCCGCGGTCGCTCGACCGGACCGGCACCTTTTTCTTTCCCTTATAGGCGCGTACCCGACGCCGATAAAGCGGTGTGAGAGCTTCCGAAACGGCCGGGGATTTGTATTGTCGAAGGACTGCGTTAGGCTTGCGGCCATAGCAGCTCGTCGAAAGGCCGACCCGCGATGTGGGAGAGGAGACGCCTCATCTCGGGGGCTTCATCGCGGGAAAGCCGTCCATCAAAACAAAATCACCGGAGCAACAGGATTGAGCGATCCCAGCACGACAAACGCGTCGCCCGCGCAGGAGCGCAGCGCCGCCTACGACGCCGCCGCGATGGGCGACCTGCGGGTCTTTCTCGAGCGCGCGGCGGCGGCCGGCGAGCTCAGGACCATCCGCGGCGCCGACCCGCATCTGGAGGTCGGCGCGCTGTTCGAGCTCAGCCATGAGCAGCTCTACCCGCCAGTGCTGCTGTTCGAGGACATGAAGGGCTGCCGGAGCGGTCATCGCATCCTGTGCAACGGCCGCAGCGCGCGTTTCGTGGTCGGCGAGCTGACGCTCGAGGCGGTCAAGGCCTATCGCCGCCGGCCCAAGGAGGAGAGCGAGCCGATTCCGCCGCGGTTGGTGAATACGGGTCCCGTCTTCGAGAACGTTCAGGAAGGCGACGCCGTCAACATCCTGCACTTTCCGGCGCCCAAATGGCATGGCGCCGACGGCGGCAATTATATCGGGACCGAATGCATCGTGATCACCCGCGATCCGGACAGCGACTGGATCAATGTCGGCACCTATCGGGTCATGGTGCACGACCAGAAGACGCTGGGCGTGTTCATCGAGAAGGGCAAGCACGGCGATCTGATCCGGCGCAAATGGTGGGCGCGCGGCAAGCCCTGCCCGATGGCGATCTCGGTCGGCCAAGCCCCGGTCCTCGGCGTGGTCGCCTCGACCGACACCAAGCACGGCGAATCCGAATATGCGCTGGCGGGCGGACGCATCGGCCGCCCGATCGACGTCGTGCCCGCGCCCGTGAGCGGGCTGCCGATCCCGGCCGATGCGGAACTGGTCTTCGACGGCTTCATGCCACCGCCGGAGATCGACCAGCGCATGGAAGGACCGTTCGGCGAATGGCCCGGCTACTACGCCTCGGACGGACGGCCGGAGCCGGTCCTCCAGGTCAAGGCGATCTACCACCGCAACGACCCGATCATCACCAGCCAGCCGCCGACCAAGCCGACCTATCCGGGACGCCAGGTCAAGATCCCGCATGTCGCGGCGCTCTGGGACACGCTCGAAGCGGCGGGCGTGCCCGGCATTACCGGCGTCTGGAAGCTGACGGGCGGCGGAACGCGGTTCATCAACGTGGTCGCGATCAAGCAGCTGCACGCTGGCCACGCCAAGATGGCGGGCCTGGTGGCGGCCGGATGCCGGGCCGGCGGCTACATGGCGCGCCTGGTCATCGTGGTCGACGACGATATCGACATCACCAATCCGGCCGAGGTGATGTGGGCGCTATCGACCCGCTGGGACCCGCGCACGCAGACCGACATCATCGACGGCTGCTGGACCGGCCAGATCGATCCGCGCCTGCCGCCCGAGCAGCGCGAGGACGGCGATACGACCATGAGCCGGATGATCGTCTACGCGGTGCGGCCGTTCCACTGGAAGGACAAGTTCCCGGCCGTCAACGTGATCGAGCGCGACTATGCCGAGACGGTGCGGCGCAAGTGGGCCGATCAACTCGATTTCCTGCGCAAGTGAGCGCCGTGCGCCGGGGTCGCGGCGGATCGGCCTGTCGATTGTTAGGTGGGCACGGCGCATGGCTCCCTCGCCCCGAAGGGGAGAGGGTGGGGTGAGGGGGTTACGCGCGGTATAATCCGGGTAGATATCCGACAATTTAGACCGGGATGATTGTCGACAGGTCAAGCTGCATCGGAGGGGGGACCACCGATGCCGTTTACAGAGACCTGTGCCATGGAAGAGCGCATTCGAATGCTGGTGGACTATGACACCGGGAACTGGAGCGTATCGGAGCTGTGCGCCCGTTATGGGGTCTGCCGCGATACGTTTTATGCTTGGCGGAAGCGGCGGGAGAGCGGCGCACGGGACTGGTTTATGGACCACTCGCATGCTCCGTTGCATTGTTCGCACGCGACCGCAGCCGCGCTCAAAGATGAGGTCGTTTCGCTGCGCCGGCGGTTTCCGCACTTGGGGCCCCGCAAGCTGTTGGTGATACTCGGCCGCCGAGCTCCCGAGGTGCGTTGGCCGGCTGCCTCCACGATCGGCGACATTCTCAAGGAGGCCGGGCTGATTGCGCCGGTGAAGCGCCGGCGCAGAGCGATTGATCAGCGGCGCCCATTTGCGAGTGTGGCGGCTCCCAACGACGAGTGGGCGACCGACTTCAAGGGCTGGTTCCGTACCGCCGATCAGAGCAAGATCGATCCCCTGACGTTGACCGACAGCCATAGCCGCTTTCTGCTTGACGTTCGGATCACGCAGTCGACGATCGAGGGTGTTCAACCGGCCTTCACGGCGGCCTTTCGAGCCTACGGGCTGCCGCTTTCGATCCGCTGCGATAATGGAGCACCGTTCGGGGCGACCAGTGCGGGGGGGCTGACCCGGCTGTCGGCCTGGTGGCTCAAGCTCGGCATCAAACCGCACTTCATCCTTCCCGCTTCTCCGCAGGAGAATGGGCGGCACGAGCGCATGCATCGCACCCTGAAGAAACAGACGACCCGCCCACCGGCCGCCAACGCAGCCGAACAGCAGGTCCGCTTCGATGACTTTCGCCGGCATTACAACCAGGAGCGTCCGCACGAGGCGCTCGGGCAACGGCCACCGGCGGATCTTTACGCCCCCTCGCAGCGCCCCATGCCCGACCGGGTCGAGGATCCCTGGTATGATGCCGATCATCAGGTTCGCCGCATCCGCAACGCAGGTGAGATCAAGTGGCAAGGCGAACTCGTCTTCGTCAGCCAGGCCCTGGTCGGAGAACTCATCGGCATCGCCGAGGTCGAAACCGGGGACCACGTGGTTCGGTTCTGCGATCTCGATATCGGCCTTATCGATCGCCGGGGCAGGTTCAGCCGGTTCGCTCCACTTCGTGATGGGTTCCGCAAACCGGCTGAACCTGCCCCAAACCCGAAACTGTCGACAATCATCCCGGTCCAAAACGTCGACCATCAACCCGGTTGAACAATGTTTCCGTATCGCACCGCCGGAGCCCCCTCATCCCGCCCTTCTCCCCTTTGGGGAGAAGGAGTGAGAGGCACTGCGTCCCTAACAGTGAGCATCCTTCGACGCTGCATGCAGTGTAGGGGCCGGGCACTTTCTTGCCTAAGACCCCCTACGTCTCGCTGCTGTCGACGGCTTCCTCGATCCGTTGAAAAGTCGGCTTGTACTGCGACTGGAAGCCCTGCAGGCCTTTGCGCTCGCGCCGGATATCGATCTTGGGCTCGTTCTCGCCGGGGTCGCGGATCACCGCCATCGGTTCCTCGCCGCGCTCGACGCGCTCCATCTGCTCCTGCAGCATTCTGCGATACATGACCACGCCACGGTCGCTGCTCGCCAGATGCTCCTGCGTGCGGTCGGAGATCGGGCCCTGGCCGACCCAGCCGGTCATGTCCTGGGCCGGCACGTTGTCGGCGACGATCTTGCCGTCATCGTTGAACAGGTTGGTGTGCTTGACCAGCAGCGGCTTCGGCGAGACGCCCGGCTTGCGCACGCTGCTGCGATAGGCGAACTGGATCGTGTGGGCATCGTCGACCGGCACCCGGAATTGCAGGGTCGGAGCATGCGCGCTGCCGACCGCCAGGATATTCGGAAACAGCAGCGGATGGCCGGTCGTCCAATCGTCGACGTCGGGGGATTCCCCCTCCAGCAGCCGGCGCTTCATGATCCCGTAATCGAACCGGTCGAACGCGATCTTCACATGGCGTGCCCCCACCATCGCGGGCGGGCGGCCGAGCTTGCGCAGCTGATAGTTTCCAAAGGCCGCATGCAAGAACTCGAAGTGCAAGGGATCGGCGGCGTTCTCCATGCACTGCAGCCAATTGCACGGCAGCCGGTGGATCTCGATGACGATGTCGGCGTCCTCGCGCACCAACACGTCCCAACGCGGCACCAGCGGGACCGGCTCCGGTCCCAAATAGGCGAAGATCAAGCCGCCGAGCTCGCGCACCGGATAGGCCTTGATCGTGACCTTGTCCTTGTAGGGATTGTCCGCACGCGTGCGGTCCTCGAACGGCTGCTCGATGCAGCGGCCTTTGGCGTCGAACAGCCAACCATGGTAGGCGCAACGCAGCCCATTGCGTTCCGGGATGCCGTATTCCATGGACAGGCAGCGATGCGGACAGCGCTCGCCGATCAGCCCATACTCGCCCGCCTCGGAGCGATAGAGCGTGAGGTTTTCTCCGAGCAGGCGAACCTTCTGCACCGGCTCGCGCTCGAGCTCGACCGCCGTCCCGACCACCTGCCAATAGCGCCGCAGCAAATTGCCCATCGGGGTGCCGGGGCCGACGCGGGTCAAGCGCTCGTTTTGCTCCGTGGTCGTCATGGCGGTTCTCCGCGGCGGAATTTCTACAGATCGCTGCGAGCTTTGCTGTGCGAATTCATCATATTATGAGGCAAAGCCGACGGAACGTACAGCAAGGCGAAGGACGATTGCATGGCAACAGTTGGTGATCCGACCGGCCAAACGCAGTCGATGACATTGCGGTTGGGCATTGCCGGCCTGGGTGTGGCGAGCACGCTGTTCCTGCCGGGGGTCGATGAGTTTCCGCAGGCGCGGATCACGGCCGCAGCCGACCGGCGCCGCGGCGCGCTGGAGGCGTTCGAGCGCAAATATGGCGGGCGCGGCTATGCCAGCGTCGAGGAGCTCTGCGCCGATCCGGAGGTCGACGTCATCTGGATTGCCACGCCCAACCAGCTGCATTGCCGGCACGCCGTCATGGCGGCACAGCACGGCAAGCATGTCGTCTGCACCAAGCCGATGGCGCTCACGGTCGAGGAATGCGAGCAGATGTGCCAGGCGGCCGAGCGCAACGGCGTGAAGCTGCTGTGCGGGCAAACCTACAGCATGAGCCCGGATATCCAGGCGATGTGGGCGATCGCCCGCTCCGGCGAGCTCGGGGCGCTGATCGCGATCAATTCCTGGCTGTCCACCGATTGGCTGCTCAAGCCGCGCGTGGCCGAGGAGATCGACGAGGCGCTGGGCGGCGGCGTGGTCTATCGGCATGCCCCGCATCTCATCGATACGATCCGGCTTCTCGGCGGCGGCCGCGTGCGCAGCGTGCGGGCGATGGTCGGGCGCTGGATGCCGGAGCGGCCGTGCCCGGGGAATTTCTCCGCCTATCTCGAGTTCGAGGACGGCACGCCGGCGACCATTGCGTACAACGGCTATGGCTATTTCGACACTTCCGAGCTGACCTGGGGGATCGGCAACCGCATGTATTCGGACGAGGAAAGGGTGGGGGTCCGGCAGGCGCTGCGGCGCGGCGAGATCAACAACGAGGATGCCAAGGAGGGCATGCGCTTCGGCGCCGGCGCGCGTGACGCCACCAGCCGCGGCAGCGGCCACGGCGACAGGCATGCGGTCGGCACCCGCGCCCATATCGGCTGGTTCGGCATCACGGTGGCAAGCTTCGAGCGCGGCGACATCCGGCAGTCGCCCAACGGGGTCTTCGTCTACGGCGAGACCGGGCGGCGCGAGGTCCCGGTCTCCGGCGGCCGCGGCACCGGCCTCTTGGAGATGAAGGAGATGCATGCGGCGCTGACCGGGGGCACGCCGATCGTCCATGACGGGCGCTGGGCGATGGCGACACTGGAGGTCGGCACCGCCATCGTGCAGTCCGCCCGCGAGCGCCGCGAGATCATGCTCGCCCACCAATGCGGGCTGGCGAAGTAGCGCGACCTTTTCCGGGGTGGCGCAGCAGGCTCGAAGCGCGGTGCTGGAGCGCGACTCTCCACACTTGTCCCGGCCTTGAGCCGGGACCGTACCGAACCTCGGAGCTTCGGACGGTCCCGGCTCAAGGCCGGGACAAGGTTAGCGAGCGCGGCGTCAGGCCGACGGAGCGCAATCGTCATCGCAGTCGGGATGGCCGACGGCGTCGGACGCGGTGATCTTGGCCTCGATGTCGCTTGCCGGCGCGGCGTGGACATGATCGTGCTGGTGATCGTGGCCGTGCTCGTGAGCGTGCGGTGCCGGGCTTGCGTTGCGGTTGCCATAGAGCGCGTCCGACGAACCCGGTATCGTCGATCTGCCGCAGGTGATGCAGGTCCCATAGCTCCAGCGGATTGATCTTCCTGGCATCCTTGTCCTGCCGGATCGCCTCCTCGTAGACGTTCGCGATCGCGCGCATCTTCGGATAGAGCTTGGGCTCGAGGATGTTGGCCAGGCTCTGATGGGTGATCGTTGCCTGCTCCCGGTTCATCTTGCCCTGCTTGTCGAAGCGGTTCTGGATGATGCCGATCGCCTCCTCGGGCCTGGTCTTAAAGAAATGGATTCCTTCGATCAGCCCCTTGAGGAACCGATCGACGATGTCGGGATGCTTTTCCACGAAACCCAGGCTCGACGACACGGTCGTGAACTGAATCATCGGCAGCGGCTCGATGTCGATGACCTTCAATCCGGCCACCTTGGCGAACAGGCTGGCGGGCGGCCCCAGGAAGCAGGCGTCGATGGCGCGGTCGCGCACCAGGTGCCAAAGCGGCGGCGCCTTTTCCTTCTGCGCCGGATCGACGGCATCCATCGAACCGCTTTGCAGCTTGGTCTGCCGGACCAGCTCGACATCGTCGCGGTCGACATCGAGGCCGTGCTGCTTGAGGTAGAGCCAATCGTTGAGCCCCGGATGCGAGCCGCGCGTTCCGACCTTGCGGCCCTGCAGATCGGCCAGGCCGTTGATGCCGGAATTCGGGACGCACAATGAGCTGCTGGTTCACCTGATTGACCGTCTGGCCGAGATAGACCCAGCTGTCGCCGCGGGCGCGGTGGCCGTAGGTCGAGACGTGGTTTCCGCCGACGAATTCGACCTCGCCGGTCGGCACGGCACGATGCGCTTCGGTCGACGAGATCTGCCGATTGTAGTCGACCTCGAGGCCGTGCTTTTCCCAGGCGCCGGATTCGGCGACCACGTGCAGCAGGACCAGATGACTGCTCGACCGGAACGGAAATGCGATCTTGTCCATGGGGCTCCTCACGCTCAAGCGCAGATAACGCCGGCTTAGGCGCGCCGGGCTGTGATCATCCTACGCGGATCGGCTTTTTTTGACGGCCCGCCAGTATTGCATCAGGGCCCCATATCGATCCAGTATTATTCCGGTCTTGAAGTCAGGCGCGGAGGCGGCGGATGATCCGACTGCTCATTGGCCTCGCAACCTCGGTTTTTGCCACCGCCGTTCTCGCCCTCCCGGCAAGCTCGGCCGAGACGCCGAATTTCAAGGGCAAGACCATCACCATGATCATCGGTTATGCCCCCGGCGGCGGCACTGATCTGTCCGGGCGGCTGTTGGCATCCTTCCTCGGGAGATACCTACCGGGCGAGCCGACCATCGTGGTGCAGAACATTCCCGGCGCCGACGGGACGACGGCGATGAACTTCTTCGTGCAGCAGACCAGGCCGGACGGCCTGACCATGACGATGGGCTCCGGCTCGCAGGCCGAGCCGACGCATTATCGCAAGCCGCTGTCCCGCTTCGATCCGACCAAGTTCGGCTTTGTCGGAGGTATCGGGCGCGGCGGCTCCGCGGTCGTGATCAACAAGCAGGCCGAGCCGCGGCTCTACGCCGGCAATGCCGCGCCGGTGATCATGGGAACGACCAGCGGCGCGCCGCGCTCGAACATGGAGATGGCGGCCTGGGGCAGGGAGGTTCTCGGCTGGAACCTCAAATGGGTGATCGGCTATCGCGGGACCAATGACCTGTTCCTCGCGCTGGAGCGCGGCGAGATCGACATGAGCGCGACCGGCAACCTGGCGCCGGTCGTCAAGCTCATGGCAACCGGCCGCTTCAAGCTCCTGGCGCAATCCGGGCTGCTGAAGGACGGGCGCTTGACCTCGCGCGCCGAATTCACCGACGCGCCGCTGATCTCCACGCTGGTGGCCGGCAAGATCGGCGATCCGACCGCCGCCCGCGCCTTCGACTACTGGATGGCGGTCCATGCCGGCCCGGAGAAATGGCTGGCATTGCCGCCGCAGACGCCGGCGCCCATCCTCGCGGCTTATCGCGACGCCTTCGACAAGATGATAGCCGATCCCGAATTCGTCGAGCGCAGCAAGAAGTTTGCCGATGATTTCACCCCGCTGGCCCATAGCGACGTCGCGACCTGGATGAACACCCTGGCCACCACCCCCGACGAGGCGATCGAATTCGTGTCCGACATGACACGGCGCCAGGGCGCCGGCGCGGAATGACGCCGCGCTTTCCAAGCTTGTCCCCGACCTTGAGCCGGGCCGTTCCCGACTTTGAGGTTTGGACGGTCCCGGCTCAAGGCCGGGACAAGTCGTGGCACCGGCGAGGCCTTGGAGGAACCGCAGTGAAAATCGGCGTCGGCATCCTCGCTCTGTCTCATCGCAACCCCGGCTGCCGCGGCGGATCCGGTGTCGTTCCAAGGCAAGACGGTCTCGATGATCGTCGGCTACGCCGCCGGCGGCGGCACCGATGCCTTCGGCCGTCTGGCGGCAAGTTTCTTGATGAGAGCGCTGCCGGGCGCGCCCACCGTGGTGGTGCGCAATATCCCCGGCGCCGACGGGATCGCTGCGATGAACTACTTCGTCCAACAAGTCGTGCCGGACGGCCTGACGATCACCGCAGCCGCCAATACCACCGCCGATCCGCTGAACTACCGCAAGCCGCAAGCCCATTATGATCCGACGAGCTTCCAAGTGGTCGGCGGCGTCGGCCGCGGCGGCACCGCCATCGTCATCAGCAAGGCGGCGCAGATGCGGCTCACCGACAAGGCGGCTGCGCCCGTGGCCATGGGTGCGCTCGGCGGCGTGCAGCGCTCAGGTCTGCTGATGACGGCCTGGGGAATCGAGCTCCTCGGCTGGAACGCCAAATGGGTGCTGGGCTATCGTGGCACCAATGAGCTGATGCTGGCGCTCGAACGCGGCGAGATCGACATGACCGCGACCGCCAACCGGTTCTTGATCGCCAAGCTGCTCGATTCCGGCAAGTTCAAGACACTGGTGCAGACCGGCATCGAAAAAAGCGGCCGGCTCGTTCCGCGTGCCGATTTCGGCGACGCGCCCATCCTGGCCAACATGCTGGAGGGCAAGATCGGCGACCCGCTGGCCGCCAAGGCATTCGAATACTGGGGCGACATCGTGTCGATGGACAAATGGCTGGCGCTGCCGCCCAAGTCGCCGCCCGCGATGTTGGAAGCCTATCGGGATGCCTTCGCCAAGATGGTTCGCGACCCGCAATTCATCGAGCGCGGCAAGGCGATCAGCGACGACTTCGAGCCGATGTCGCATGAGGACGTCGAGACCCTCGTCCACAGACTCGGCCGCACCTCGCCGCAGGCCATCGACTACATCAGCGACTTGCTGCGCCGGCAGGGGCTCGAGGTGCAATAAGGCGGGTGGTCGCCGTAGGGTGGGCAAAATTGCCCGGCACTACGACCATGACCGCGCGGCGTCGGGCAATTTTGCCCACGCGGTTGCCGGGCGAGGTCGCGCCGCGTTGCCTACCCTATCGGACCGCATGTTCGATCATGCGGTCGCCATCGAGCGGTACTTGGCGCAGATCGCGTTCCAGCGCTCCGCCCGCTGCTGCATCCGCTGCGTCACCTCGGCGGGGATCTCGACGAAGGGCGGACGCAGCGGGCCTGGATCGACATAGCCGGCCATGCGGATGGCGATCTTGGCCGCGGTCTCGCGCCACGACAGGCTTGCGGGCGGCTGGTTGGGCGGAACGATATCGAGCGTGATGGCCTTGGCGGCGTCGCTGTCGCCCGCGCCGCACGGCATCGCGCAGCGCCAGCTGCGGCCAGGGTCCCATCCAGGCATCGATCGACCAGAAGCCGGCCGCGCCGAACTCCGCGAAAGTGGCGTATTGGCCCTGGTGCACGAACACGCTCATCCTGCCGGCGATGATCTTCTGCAGCTCGACGAATTCCTGCGGTGTGCGATGGCTGTCCTTCATGGCGACGACCGCCGGGTTCTTGGCAATCTGCGTGAACGCCTCGACCGGCAGCGTGACGTGATGCAGCGCCGGATTGTGATAGATCATGATGTTGAGCTTCGGGAACATCTCGCCGATATCGCCGTAGAGGCGGACGGCGTTCTCCACGCTCGAGGGAAAATAATATGGCACCCCGAGCAGGATGCCGTCGGCCCCCGAGCCGTCCACCAGCTTGATCTTCTGCACGACTTCGCGGCTGTTCACGGAGGTGACGCCGATGAACAGCGGCACGCGCTTCTTCACCGCCGCCGCGGTTTCATGCGCAAGGGTGCGGAATTCATCCGGCATGAGCGTATGGCATTCGCCGAAGCTGCCGGTCGTCGCGATCACGTCGGCACCGTCGGAGATCATGCGGTCGAGGCCGTGGTGCAGCCGTCCCACGTCGATCGTGGCGGCGGCATGAATGTCGGCGGCATCGTCGGTGGCGAAGGCCGGCATCATGGCCATCAGGCCGCCCAGATCACTTGCGCTCAACATGGGTAGCGATCCTCCCTGAATGTGTGAGGACGCCATCCGCCTCGGCTCCACGCCCACATGGGTCTTGGCAGTCGCCATGGCTGAAAGTCATCCCTCCTTGAAGTCCGGCGAGTTCTCCGCCTGCTGCAGGTCGGAAGCGAGGTACTCCTGAATCGGAATGTTGATGAAGGCCGCCCAGACTGCGGGCTTTTCGGGATCGAGATTGAAATGCTGATGCTCGACTCCGTCCGGCTTCATCGGCAACAGGACAAGATCACCTTTCTCCCAATCCTTGCGCTCGCCGTCGACGATGGAATAGCCCCGGCCCTCGAGCACGTAGATCACAAGGCCGCCTTGATGCCGGTGCTTGCCCGACCGGGTCTTGATGTCGTGGAGGAAGATGCGCCAGTGCTGCAGCGGCGTGTCCTTGAAGGTCACCGGATCGAGATAAAACAGAAGCTTGCCCTGACGCGCCTGGAACCACTCGCGGTCCTCGGCGCGGATGACCACCGGCCCTG
Organism: uncultured Alphaproteobacteria bacterium; assembly: GCA_963725185.1. Classification (GTDB taxonomy): domain Bacteria; phylum Pseudomonadota; class Alphaproteobacteria; order Rhizobiales; family Xanthobacteraceae; genus VAZQ01. Next base: position 64,031 of record CAVRXO010000003.1, on the reverse strand, counting down.
TCAGATTGCGTTCGGCCAGATCGCGACGCTGGCGCATGACGCGCTCGTAGGGATTGTCGCCGATCGGCGGCCGCTCGCGCTCCCGCACCCGTTCGATCTCAGCCATCGATCCTCCTCTCCTGCGGTGCGGTTGGTCTTCACCTCTCCCTTTAGGAGCGAGGTGAAGCGGCGCGCCATGCTGGCATCCTACGTTCCATACCCATTGGCGCATCCAATCAGAGCCGACCATATAGCTTTCGCGCGTTGCCGCTGAGCAGCCTCTTCTGCATCTCGTCGGGAATGCAATCCGGATTCTCCACCACCCAATTGGCCGGATCCATGGTCTGGTGCGGCCAGTCCGAGGAGAAGCAGAACAGGTCCTGGGCGTGGCACAGCTCGAGCAGCCAGCCGAAATGCTTGCGGTTCTTCGGGATGGTGATCGGCTGGGTCGAGAAGCGGACGTGATCCAGCACGTACTGGCTCGGCATCTTGCGCAGCCAGCGCTCGCCCGCCGCCAGCTTGCGCTCGGTGAGCGCGATGTCGCCGCCGGAGCTCATGTAGAAGTCGTCGAGGCGCAGCATGAAATCGGGCAGCCACCAGTAGCCGCCCTCCTGGAAGATCACCTTCTGGCGGGGATATTTGTCGAACATGCCCTGTACGATCATGGCGGCGAGATGCGCCATGCAATTACCGGCAGGTGCATTGCCGAACAGCTCGATCCAGGTGCGCGCGCCGGTCCATAGCGGCGTGAAGTGCGGGAACCAACCTTCGCTGTGGGAGGTGAGGACGAGATCGAATTCCTGCATGGCGTCGAGGATCGGATCGTATTTGGCGGTGCCGATCGGCTCGAACAGCCCGCTGAACGAGGTGAACACGCCGACGAACTGCCGGTGATGCCCGACGCGGCGGATCTCCTGCGCGCCCATCTGCGGGTCGCGATGGCAGATCATCATGTTGGCCTTGATCCGCTCGCTGACCGGAAAGACCTCCTCGATCAGATAGTCGTTGTGGGCGGCGGCAATCGCGGCGATCACCGGCTCGTTGAAGATCGCCTGCGGCCTGGTATAGCCCGGGTTCATGATCACTATATCGGTGCCGAAGCGGTCGAGGACGCCGATCACGTCCGCACCGGTCGCGGCAGTCCCGTGCGTGTCCTGCCCGACCCCCGGCTTCTCGTTCGCCGGTTCCGGATTGTATTCGAGACTACCGAGCGGGAAATGATAGAGCCGGCTCTTAAACGGCTCCTTGAGGTAGCCGCGCAGCGTCTCCCATTTGGGCGAGAAGTGGAAATCGGTATCGATCACCTCAAGGGTGCGGATCTTGGGATTGATCGGATCGGGCGAGATCGCCTCGGCGCGCTCCAGCTCGATCGCAGGTCCCGGTTCGGTCATGGCCGTGGTCCTTCGCCCCGCGCCTAACGGGCTCGCTCACGCGCAGAGAATCACCTGATCGCCTTCAAGCTTGATCTCGTAGGTGCGCAATCTTTCGGTGGCGTCCAGGCAATGCTGCCCGGTCTCCAGATCGAACGCCCAATTGTGCCAGGGGCAGCGCACGACTTTGCCATTGTCGCTGAGATCGCCGTCGCAGATGGATGCGCCCTTGTGGACGCAGCGGTTGGCGATCGCGTAGACCTTGCCGTTGCTGCGAAACACCGCGACCGTCCGGGCCCCCGCCTTGAAGGCGCGGCCGCGGCCCTCCGGAATATCGCCGACCTTGCCCAGCAGGTATTCCTTCATGGTTGCCCTTGGCTCATTCCGCCGCCGACAGCCGGAATGCCGGGAGCGCGGGCGAAACAGTGACGCGATCCTCGGTCTCCGCGCGGTAGAACCCGAATGTCGCGAGGATCGGCGTGTCGGTCATGACGAACAGGATCGCAGGCTCCCGCTTCGAGCGATTGATCTGCCGGTGCCACGTCCAGTTCGGGATCGCCAGCGTGTCGTGCGTTGCCCATTTGAGCTCGCGCTCGCCGAGCGCCATGCGGCCTTCGCCTCCGATCACGAACGCGATCGAGCTCGCGGTGTGGCGGTAAGGCTCGCCTTCGAAGCCGGGCGGCAGATACTGGATCCGGCAGCCGATGCTGGACAGCACCGCGGCGCTGGTGAGCGGATTGACGAACTCGAGCACCCGCCCGCAATGCGGGTCGACCGGATCGTGCGCTCTGGCTTGCAAGAACCGCAGCGTGTCCTTCCACGCATAGCGATAGGGACGGGCGTCGCCCGCGCTGCGTTGGCCGGCGGGGCGTAGCAGCGGGGAGAACGCGCCATCGTCGGTTCGGCGCTCCTGCGCTGTCTCGCCCGGTTCTTCGTAGAAAGCCTGGTTGAGCGCCAGGGTGAACGGCACATCGAGGCCATCCATCCAGATGGCGTCCTGATCGCTCTCGTTGTGATGATCGTGCCAGGACCAGCCCGGCGTCAGGATGAGGTCATAGGGTTCCATCACCAGCGGCCGGCCGTCCACGACGGTGAATACCTTTTCGCCGCCCTGCACCGTGAACCGCAGCGCGCTCATGGTGTGGCGATGCGCCCAGGCGATCTCGCCCGGCGGCACGATCTGGAATCCCGCCACCAGGGTCTGCGTGGTGCCGCGTTGCAGACCTGGATTCTTGAAGGTCAAGGCGCGCCGCGCCGTATAGCTCTCCGGCATGGCCGCACAGGCGCTGCGCAGCAAGGGCAGCATGTCCTGCCACGCCCACACATGGGGAACACCCGATGGAACCGGGTCGATCTGGACCTGGCCGTTGGCCCCTTTGCGCAGGGCCTGCGGCCGATTGGGATCGACCTGCCATTGGCCGCGAAGATGCCGCGCGGCCATCCGGGCTTCGAGGTCGGACAACGATGGGTCGGCTTGCGGGCTGGCCATGTCGATCGCTTTCGACGAGAAAAACGCGCCGCTTCATGCAACGGGGTCGAAGTCTAGCGGACTTTCACAAGCCCTGTGAATAGCTCGGAAAGACCTTGGAATAATCAAGGACGCGAGGCGCTGCCGGCGTCGGATCGGAAGCTTGATCGTACCGCCCGACGGCTGCTACCACCAGGGCTTCCGGCCGAAGCCCGCGCGGGAGCCCGGTTCGGCAATTATCTCGGTGCTCGGGAGGCGACATCCGTTATTCAGCGCATTCAAACCAAGGATAAGTGACATGACCGCCGGTCCCGACCATCCCTCCTCAGGCCACGATCATGCGCGCCCGCATCGGCCGCACGATTGGCATTCGGAAAGCTATGTCGACGACTGGATCAAGCACGACGTCGAGCGTAACGACGAGCGCCGGCCGCGGCTCAAGCGGATGATGGCGCTGGCGCCGTTTTTCCATGAGGCCGCGATCTCCGTGCTCGATGTCGGCGCCGGCTACGGCATCGTGACCGAGGAGCTTCTGAAGGTCTTTCCGAACGCCCGGGTGACGCTCCAGGACTATTCGGACGTGATGCTCGGCCATGCCCGGCGGCGGTTCGCGCACCTGGCGGGCCAGCTCCGCTATGTGCGCTGCGATCTCACCGACCCGGCATGGACCAACAGCGTCGGCGGCCCCTTCGACCTCGCGGTCTCGGCCATTGCGATCCACAATTTCCACGACCTTGCCGTCATCGGCGAATGCTATCGCGGGATCTCCCGGGTCCTCAAGCCAAGCGGGTGGTTCCTCGATTACGACCGCTTCGAGCGCGCGGGTGGCCTCCCGACGCACGAGCAGATGTTGCATGCCGCCGGCTTCGGCCAGGTCGAGCGGGCCTGGGAGCAATCGCCCCTGGCAATCCTCGCGGCCCACGGCAAGTCCACGGCGTAGCGGCGTCTTTAAGGCAGCAATTAGATTGGACGTTCTTCCATGGTGAGTAAAACTGTCGACCCGGCCACGCGGCTCGCGGCGCAGGCCGATCTGCGCAAGTGCCTGGAGATCGCCGAGGAGATCGGCGAGCTGGAGGTGATCGAGGGCGCCGACCCCCATCTCGAGATGGGCGCGCTTTACGAACTCAGCCTGCAGAAGCCGATTCCGCCCATCCTCCTGTTCCGCAAGATCAAGGGTTTCCCGGACGATTACCGGGTGGCCGTCAATGTGCGCTCGTCCAAGGTGCTCAACGAAGGGTTCGGGCTCGACCTGGTGCAGGCCTACCGCAAGCATCGCCGCCAGCATTCCGCGCCGATTCCGCACGAAACCGTGGGGCAGGGGCCAGTGCTTGAGAACGTGCGGATGGATAATCAGGTCGACATCCTGGCGTTTCCGGCCCCCAAATGGCACGGCCACGACGGGGGCGCCTATATCGGCACCGAATGCATGGTGATCGCCAAGGATCCCGACAGCGATTGGGTCAATGCCGGCACCTATCGGGTCTCGGTGCGTGACGGCAAGACGCTCAGTATTTTCATCGAGCCCGGCAAGCATGCCGACACCATCCGCAAGAAATGGTGGGCGCGCGGCGAGCACTGCCCGATGGTGGTGACGGTCGGCCAGGCGCCGGCGCTCGGCGCCGCGGCGGCCTCCACCGTGCCCGAGCACGTGTCGGAGTTCGATACGGCGGGCGGCCGCATCGGGCGGGCCATCAGGGTGGTCAAGGGCCGCGTCACCGGGCTGCCGTTCCCCAATGACGCGGAGATCGTCTACGAGGGCTTCATGCCCTCGCCCGAAGAGCTCTCGATGATCGAGGGCCCGTTCGGGGAATGGCCCGGCTATTACACATCGAGCGGGCCGGAGCCGGTGCTGCAGGTCAAGGCGATCTATCACCGCAACGATCCGATCCAGGTGGCGCAACCGCCGGCGCGGCCGATCTATCCGGGCACCTATTTCGGCACCGCCGGCTCGGCGCTCCTGCGCGCCGCCTCGCTCTGGGACGACCTCGAAGCAGCCGGGGTGCCGGGCATCAAGGGCGTGTGGAAGATGCCGGGCGGCGGCTCGCGCTTCATCAACGTCATCGCCATCGAGCAGATGCATGCGGGCCACGCCAAGATGGCCGGGCTGGTGGCGGCCGGCTGCGGCTCGAGCACCTATCTGGGGCGCATCATCATCATCGTCGACGACGACATCGACATCACCAATCCGGCCGCAGGTCATGTGGGCGGTGGCGACGCGCTGGGATCCCAAGACCGCGACCGACATCATCGACGGGGTGTGGACCGGCTACATCGATCCCATGCTGCTGCCGGAGCGACGCGCCAGCGGCGATCTCACCAACAGCCGCATCATCATCTACGCGGTGCGGCCCTATGCCTGGAAGGACCAGTTCCCCAAGGTCAATGCGGTCGATCCCGCCTACGCGGCCGAGATCGCCCGCAAATGGGCCGGCAAGGTGCGATTTTTGGACGATCTATAGCTTTCAATGCTCGGCGAGCTTGGCCACCGCTTTTGCCCGTTCGATCAGCGCGGGCGGATAGTCGGCATGCACGAAGAAGGCTCTGCAGGTCGGCGCCGGAGAGCGGATCGAGGTCGAAGTTGAGCTTGGCGACCTCGGCCAGGAAGTCCGGGTCCTTCACCATGGCCATGAAGGCGGTCCGCAATTCGTCGACGCGCTCCTTCGGCAGGCCGGGCGGCGCCGCGAATGAACGCCCGACCAGGGAAGGGGAGGCGAAGATCTCGAGCACCTTGCGGTCTTCGTCGTTCTTGGCGAGATCGATCATGCGCGGCAGATCGGGCAGATCGGCGTTCTTCTCCAGGCCGGTCTGCAGCAGCAGGTTGATCTTCTTCTCGCTCAGCCATTCGGGATTCTCCTCGCGCAGCACCCCCCAGGGGAGGCTGAGCGCCTCGACCTCGCCGCGTTCCATGGCGATCTTGGCGGTGGCGGGGCCCTCATAGCCGGTCAAGAGCTTCAATTTCGTTCCGGTGATCGCCTTGAGCGCGGTCCAGTTGAGCCGCGAGTTGGAGCCGGGCGCGGCCACGATCAATTCGTACGTGAAGGCATCCTGGATCTTCTTGACCGCCGCGGTGTGCCAGGCGAACAGCACCGAGCTGTTGCTCAGCAAGCGGCCGATCCAGTTGAACTGGCGCACGTCACCGCGCAGCCCGGGAATTCCCAAGAGCTGATCGAGGAACATGGCCTGGTCGAAGATGCCGAAGACGGTTCCGTCCTTGGGGGCGACCGAATAGAGATAATTGGCGGCACGGATGCCGCCGGCGCCCGGCATGTTCTGCGGCACGATGGTCGGATTGCCGGCGAGGTGGCCAGACAGGTGGCGGGCCAACAGCCGGCCGTAGGTATCGTAGCCGCCCGACGTGTTCGACGCGATGACGAGCGAGATCGTCTTGCCCTTGTAGAACGGCTCGTCCGCGCGCGCTGGCGCGAGCGCGAGCAGGATTGCGGCGAGCGCCGGCGCGGCTCGGCGCGCCGTCCAAATCAGGGCTTTAGCGTACATGGTGGGGTCGCTCCGACGTCGACGGGGTGGCAATCGAGTATGCCACGCCGCCGATGGCTTGAAAACGACCGAGCCAAATTCCGGTTCACCAAACCAATCGCGGGCGCCCGCTATGGGCCGCCCTTTGGCTTGGGCGGCCGACTCGCAGCCTGGGTCGCCTCGCGCTGCAGCCGCTCGTCCCAATAGGCGCGTCCGAACTCGATCCGCGCGATCGCCTGTGCGAACTTGGCTTGCCGCTTGGCTTCACGAGCCCGGGCAGTGAAGTCGCCGGCCGGTCTTGCCCGCGTCGGCACCGGGGCCGCAGTCTTCTCGGCCCGCCATTCCTCGCGCCATATCAGTGCGAGTTCGTAGACCTGCGGCGACAGCCCGAGGCTCGCGCGGCCTGGGCTGCGCGAACCACGGCGGTCATGGATGTTCATTTCCTTCTCCCTTGTCGGCATCAACCGACAGCCGCCGGATGGCGGCCGCCCATGCGCGAGCGCGCGCGTAAGCACGCGTTGCTCGCGTCATGGGGCTGGGGAGAAAATCAGGTTTGCCAGTTTGGCATGGGGGCTCTCGTAAGAGAGCATCGTGGCGGAACTTGGGCTGAGAGTGTCTGCGGCTCAATCCTAACAAACTGTACAGAATTGCTCTCATCGAAGCGGTCTCGAAGGCATCAACGAGATCCTTCGAGTAGCCAGCAGCGCTGCAGCCGGTCCATCAAATCGCCGGCAGCCCTGCCAGCCTTGCGTGGATTCCGGTCGGGGTCTACGCTTCCGGCCAACAAGATCGAGTTGGGGCCCGCAACTTCAACATCGTTCGATACGGGAGGACGCCATGCAAATTCGTCGTTTGTTGCTTGCGACCGCTGCCGCCGTGACGCTCACCCTGGCGGGAGCACCCGCGCAATGGTCCACAGCCGCGGCGCAGACCGCCACACTTTCCGGGCAGGTCAGCTCGGCCGAGGAAAGCCCCATGGAAGGGGTGGTGGTGAGCGCCAAGAAGGCTGGTTCCACCATCACGGTTTCGGTGGTCAGCGATGCGCAGGGCAATTTCAGCTTTCCCGCCGGCCGGCTTGAGCCCGGGTCCTATGCATTGCGCATCCGCGCCGCCGGCTACGAGCTCGACGGGCCCAAGACCGTCGAGGTCGGCCCGCAAGCCGCGCCGATCGCAATCAAGCTGCGCAAGGCCGGCAACATCGCGGCCCAGCTCACCAGCAGCGAATGGCTGATGAGCGCTCCCGGCACGATCGCGCAGAAGAACATGCTCGACCGCTGCACCAGCTGCCACACGCTCGAGCGGCCGTTCAAGTCGACCTACGACGCCGACGCGCTGATGGGTGTGCTCGCGCGCATGGCGACCTACTCGCCCGGCACTACGCCGCTCGAGCCGCACCAGCGGCTCGGCGGGCGCAGCATGGATGTTCCCGCCGACCGGCTGCAGCCGCGCGCCGACTACATCGCCAGCATCAATCTGAGCCGACAGGAGACCTGGTCCTATCCGCTCAAGATGCTGCCGCGGCTCAAGGGCCGCTCCACCCATGTGATCATCACCGAATATGACCTGCCGCGCCCGACCGCGATGCCCCATGACGTGATCCTGGATAGGGACGGCAACGCCTGGTACTCGGATTTCGGCCATCAGTTCATCGGCAAGCTCGACCCCAAGACCGGCCGGACGACCGAGTACCCGGTCCCGGTCCTCAAGGCCGAGGAGCCGCCCGGAACTCTCGACATCGAGTTCGACAAGGTCGGAAACCTCTGGATCGGCCTGATGCTGCAGGCCGGCATTGCGAAGTTCGATCCCAAGACCGAGCAGTTCACGATGATGCCGCTGCCCAAAGACATCAACAATCAAGCCGCCCAGCAGGCCATGGTGATGCCTTTCTCGGTGGACGTGGACGGCAAGGTCTGGATGAATTCGGTTGAAATTCCGGGCGTTCACCGTCTTGATCTGGCCTCCAACAAGTTCGAGACCTTCGCCCCTTACAAGGACTTGGCGAAAGGGCAGGACCACAGCGTCTACGGCATCAAGGCCAACTCGCACAACAACCTGTTCTTCTTCGACTTCAGCGCCGACCTGGTCGGCAAGATCGACGCCAAGAGCGGGCAAGTCACCCTCTACAAGACGCCGACGCCCAACTCCAATCCGCGCCGCGGCTACATGGACGCGCAGGACCGGTTGTGGTTCACCGAATACCGCGCCAACAAGCTGGCGATGCTCGATACCAAGACCGAGAAGTTCACCGAATGGCCGCTGCCGACGGCATTCACCTATCCGTATGACGTGATGCCGGACAAGAACGGTGAATTGTGGACGGCGGGCATGTCCACCGATCGGGTGGTGCGGCTCGATCCCAAGAGCGGGCAGGCGACCGAATACCAGCTGCCGCGCAACACCAATGTGCGGCGCGTCTTCGTCGACAACTCGACCACGCCGGTGACCTTCTGGGCCGGCGGCAATCACTCGGCCGAGATCGTCAAGGTCGAGCCGCTGGATTGAGGCGTTCTTCTCCCGGCCATAGCGCGCGAAAGACGCGCGTAAACGCGCTAATGAGCTGGGATCGTTCCCGGCTCGGAATTTGCAACGATCCCGGATCTGCGGCGCACCGCTTCGCGCTGCGCCGCGTCCGGGAAAAGTCCGAAGGCCTTGGCCATCACGACCGCGAGGTCCCAAACCGAGGTCCCAAACCGCCTTGAAGCAAGGCGCCTGCAGGTCTACGCTGACGGCGGAAGGTCGTCGAGAAAGGTCTTGCCGATGTGACCGGGCAAGCCTCCGAGTCCCATCAGCTCCCAGAGATCAGGTACGGCACGGTCCCATTCAACCAGCTCCAAGCAAAGGGAAACGCCATGCGAATACGAAATGCATTGCTTGCTTCGACGGCGGCGACGGCCGCGCTTGTGGTCCAGCTCGGCGTTGCGGCGCCGGCGCTCGCCCAATCCGCGGCCGCGCTCGCCGGCAAGGTCAGCTCGGCCGCCGAGCCGGTCATGGAAGGCGTGGTGGTGAGCGCCAAGAAGGACGGCTCGACCATCACCGTCTCCGTGGTCACCGACGACAAGGGGCAATACAGCTTCCCGGCGGCGCGGCTCGAGCCCGGGCACTACACGCTGAGCGCCCGCGCGGTCGGCTATGACCTCGACGGCCCCAAGGCCGCCGACGTGGCCGCCGGGCAGGCGGCCACCGCCGACATCAAGCTCAAGCCCACCCACGAACCTCCCGGGCAGCTCACCAATGCCGAATGGATGATGAGCATGCCGGGCACGAGACGAGCAGAAATCGTTCCTGCTCAATTGCAACGGCTGCCACACCGTCGAGCGCATCGTGAAGTCGACGCACGATGCCGACGAGTTCCTGCAGGTCTTCCAGCGGATGGGCCGCTATTATCCGGGCAGCACTCCGCAGAAGCCGCAGCGGCTCGTGGGCGACGTGCAGCGCGACGGTCGGCCACGGCGGCGACAATGCCGCAAGACCGCCGAATGGCTCGCCAGCATCAACCTGAGCCAGCAGGACACCTGGAGCTATCCGCTCAAGACCCTGCCGCGGCTCACCGGCAAGTCCACGCATGTGATCATCACCGAATACGATCTGCCGAATCCGCATGATCGAGCCGCATGACGTGATGCTCGATCGCGAGGGCAACGTCTGGTACTCCGATTTCGGCCAGATGTTCCTCGGCAAGATGGATCCGAAGACCGGCAAGGTGACGCAATATCCGATCCCGGAGATCAAGAAGGGCTTTCCGGTCGGCACGCTCAATCTGGAATTCGACAAGGACGACAATCCCTGGATCGGCGTGATGTACCAGAGCGCCATCGCCAAGTTCGACAAGAAGACCGAGACGTTCCAGACGTGGTCGACCCCGAAGGAATGGGACACCGACGCCGGCCAGCTCGGCCATCTCGCGCTCGAAGGCACCCCGGTCGACAACAAGGTGTGGATCAAGAACTCCGACGGCGGCAACATCTACCGGCTCGATCTGACCCCAACAAGATGGAGAACCTCGGCTCCTTCAAGGATCCGCGCACCGGCAAGCGCATCGGCACCTACGGCCTCCACTCCGACGCCCAGAACAACATCTATCTGCTCGATTTCGCGGCCGGCAACATCGTCAAGATCGACGCCAAGACCAAGATGCCGACCGTCTACCTGACGCCGACCCCGAACTCGCGGCCGCGGCGCGGCCGCGTCGATGCGCAAGGCCGGCTGTGGTTCGCGGAATATCAGCGGCAACGCGATCGGCATGTTCGATCCCAAGACCGAGAAGATCTCGGAGTGGAAGGTGCCGACGCCGTGGAGCGCGCCCTACGACGCCGAGGCCGACCGCAACGGCGAGGCGTGGACCGGCTCCATGCTGACCGATCGCGTGTCGCGCCTCGATATCAAGAGCGGCCAGTACACCGAATACCAGCTGCCGCACCCGACCAACATCCGGCGCGTCTTCATCGACGATTCGAAGAGCCCCGGCACGCTCTGGGTCGGCAACAATCACGGCGCGTCGATCGTCAAGGTCGAACCGCTCGATTGATACGAACCTCGAGGAGCACCGCCCCTATTGCAAAGCGCGGTCCCAGCCGGGGCCGCGCTTTGTCTTCGGATAGGGCTTTGATGTCGATCCTGCTGGCATTGCTGGTCGCCATTGCGGCGGTGCCGCGCGCAGGTCGGGCGCAGGACGATTTCGCCGTTGGCCGCCGCATTTTCCTCGAAAAGGCCGACTGCGCCTATTGCCATGGCTGGGCCGGCGATGGCGCCGGCCAAGGGCAATCTCCCGGCGGGGCTGCCAACTTGCGGCAGAGTCGATTGAACCGGGACTCCTTGATCATGGTCATTTCGTGCGGCGTTCCGGGACGTGCGATGCCGCATTTCGACGATCAGGCCTACACGGACAAGCGCTGCTACGGCATGACCGAGGCCGAGCTCGGCGACAAGGTGCCGCCGTTGCCACCGAGCACCACGTTGCCGCGGCGCGACATCGAGGCCGTCGCCGATTACCTGTTGGGAAAGGTCATCGGCCGCGGGCCGATCACGCGCGAGGAATGCGCCGAAACGCTTGGGCCGCGCGTGCGATCCTGCGCCGAATATCCGTCCGGGCCCTGATGGCATAGGCGAACGAGCGACCTCGCACCGGGTCTTGACCGGGAGCGGCGCCTCGATCGGCTCGGCGCTTACCTCGTCGATCACCCCGAACAACCAGGGAGCCAGTCATGAGCGAACGACCCGCCCACCGCGGAGCCGAAGGGGGTTTCGCGCCCGCGCCTCTCAAGCTCTATTTCCACCCCCTCTCATCCTATTGCCAGAAGGTGCTTATGGCGCTTTACGAAAATGGCACGCCGTTCGAGCCGCTGATCGTCGATCTCGGCGACGAGACATCGAGTGCGCAGCTCAAGAGGCTTTGGCCCATCGGCAAGTTCCCGGTGCTGCGTGACGATGCCAGGGACCGCACGATCCCGGAATCGAGCATCATCATCGAATATCTGGCGCAGCACTATCCCGGCGAGACCGCGCTGGTGCCAATGGACGCTGAGCTCGCGCGGCAGACGCGCCTGCGCGACCGCTTCTTTGACCTCTACGTGAGCGAGCCCATGGGGAAGATCGTTACCGATCGGCTGCGGCCGGCCGGAAAAAGCGATCCGCACGGCGTCGAGCAGGCCAAGAGGCTGCTGCAAACCGCTTACGGTATGATCGAATCCGAAATGGGAGCGAGAACCTGGGCCATGGGAGAGACGCTCACCATGGCCGATTGCGCTGCCGCTCCGGCGCTCTATTACGCGAAATCTTGTGGCACCCATCGGACCTGCCTTCAAGAACGCGGCGGCCTATTTGGACCGCCTGATGCGACGCCCTTCGTTCGCGCGGGCCGTCGAGGAAGCGGCGCCCTATCGCGCCATGTTTCCGGGCTGAAGCTCGAGGCGCCTTCCTGGACGGATACGACGCCGGCGCACGCGACCACGGCACGCGCGAACTGTTGGAGCAGCTGGGGCAGGCGCTGGAGCGGGAGTCCGCCAGCGCCTGATGGGGGCCAGTGCCCCTGGAGCAAGAGATGGCACTGCCGGCGGCGGTGGCGCCGGCAGGATGCGGTCAAACGCTCGGTATCATCTTGAAGATCGGGAACCAGTCCCCGAGCACGGTCGGCGGCCATGGGATGGCCAGCAGCTGATCGAACACCACATAGATCAGCGTCAGCATGACCATCGCCATGATTATGGCGTGGCGGTATCTCTCTCCGCCCTCCAGCCGCATATAGGCGATGATGAAGACCGGTACGGTCGGGATCAGCCCGATCAGGGCCATGCTGCAGAGAAACGCGACCATCCAGCCGAAGAAAATGAAGCCGCGAATCAGGATGACATCGCCGGGCAGATGAGCGGTCTTGGACGCAATGTCCATGTGGATCTTTTCCGAGACCACCGCTTTCGCCTTGTCGGCGAGACCTCCCTCTCCGGACGTCCGTCTGAATATGTCATTCGCCAGGCTCAAGCCGCCGAACAGGACCGCCCCGGTGCCGACAATGGTGGGGATGATCCTGGCCTCGAAGCTCCATCCCACCGACTGGAAGAGCATGACCGCGAACAGGCTGAGCAGCGCGGCCGGGAACAGATTGTCGGTGGTGAAGCGCGGACGCCCGAAATCCGACAGCATCGCGCCGAGCCCATGATGGGCGCGAATGTCCTGCAGCAGCGGCCCCATCAGGCTGAGCCCCGCCATGATGAACATGATGATGACGACCGGATGCAGCATCCAGGATACGCCGTAGCGCTCGATCGAGATGAACATGTAGCGCTCGAGAATCCCGCCGAGGATGAAGCCCAGCACCAGCGGCGGCCGCGGCCATTTGAAATGCTTCATGGCCCAGCCGAGCATGCCGAAGAACAAGAGCGCGTAAAGATCGCCCCAGTTCCGCGATGCCTCGAAGGCGCCGATATAGATCAGGCTCAAGACGCACGGCATGATCAGCGTGTAACGCAGCGTCGCGAGCTTCGCGAGCTGGCCGCTGAAGGCGAAGCAAAGTCCTGAGCCCAGGATGTTGGCGATCGCGATGCTCCACACCATCGAATAGGTGATATCGAGATGCTTGGTGAGCATGTCCGGTCCCGGGACCAGCCCGTGGATCAGGAAGGCGCCGAGCAGGATCGCCATGCCGGCGCTGCTCGGCACGCCGAAGGCGACGGTGGGCACCAGCGCCCCGCCTTCGCGGGAATTGGTCGCGCTTTCGGCCGCGATCACGCCGCGCACGTCGCCCTTGCCGAAGGTCTGCGCCGCGCCCTTCTCGGTCTTGAGAGCGTGCCCATAGGAGATCCAGTCGATGACGGAGGCGCCGATTCCCGGAATGGTGCCCATGGCCGAACCGATCCAGGCGCAACGCAGGATCAGGAACCAATGCTTCATGCAGTCCTTGACCCCGAGCAGCATGCCGGTCTTGGTGTCGACCAGCTGTCCTTGCCCCACCACCGCCATGCGCGAGATGGCGAGATCGCACAGCTCAGGCAGCGCGAAAATGCCGAGCGTGAACGGCACCAGCGGCATGCCGTCCCACAGATACAGGGTATCCAGCGTCCAGCGCAGAGTGCCCGATTGCGGATCGGTCCCGATCATGGCCAGCATCATGCCGAAACAGGCCGCGGTGAGGCCGCGCAGCGGCGCGCTGCCGGACAGGACCGACACCATGGAAATGCCGAACACCGCCACCGAGAGCAGCTCGGGCGAACCGATATAGAGGATGATCGGCCGCAGGATCGGTAGCGCCAGCGCCATCAGGGCGGCGCCGAACAGACCGCCGATCAGGGCCGACATGTAGGAGGCGCCGAGCGCGCGGCCGGCCTCGCCGCGGCGGGTCATCGGGTAGCCGTCGAGGGTGGTTGCCGCCGAGGCCGCATGGCCCGGGGCGCCGAACAGGATCGCCGCGATCGGATCGGCGGTGGTGGTGGTCGAGCCCAGGCCCAGCAGCATGCCGAAGGCCGCATGGGCATCCATATTGTAGGTGAAGGGGAGCAGCAGGGCCGTACCGGCCACTCCGCCGATACCCGGCAAAAGCCCAAGAGAAAGGCCCATGCAGACGCCGGCAAACAGGAAGCCCAGCCGATGCCAATCGAGAATGATCAGCAGGGCGCTACCTGCCGCATGAAGCATATCCACTTCCATGACCGTCCCTCACTGGAAATCTTTCGTGGGAAGTGGGCGCAAGAACTCACCTCGGAACGCACTACCGTTTTGAACTCGCTTGCGCAAGCGAGCGGCAATTCGGAACCGCGCGCGCCCACCGGCGGAGCGTGCCGTGCTGCCGCTCCACTCCATCATCTTTAGCGTTCCCAGATACCGCCCCCCGGGGGGCGGCCTTGGGCGCATTTAGAGCCCAGATTTTGTTCGGCCACAAGCCACCGCGATGCTCGGCGCTTGCGGCTTGCTGCCGCGCTGGTTGTGAGCAGCTGCAAAAGAGCGATTTGCGCCCCTAGATATAAGCCAAGCGCTGTCTTGCCACCCGTTGTGCACTGCGCTAAGCCTCGGACATTCCCGTGCTCGTACAACTCGTCTGCTCGTACGACCCAAATGTGACAAGGACATTCGCCGGGGTACGCGCGCCATGGTTGGCGGTCTGTAGGTCGGCCTCCCAGCCGGGAGGTCCGGCGCCGGAAATCCGGAAATACGGCGCGCGGAGGCATCTCCAGGAAGCCGAGGATCGTGGTGAGCGAGCTTTTGCTGGGTTATCTTCCCCTCGTCGTTTTCATTGCGGTCGCGCTTGGCCTGGCTATGGCGCTGTTCCTGGCGCCCTTTCTGGTTGCATACAAGCATCCCGATCCCGAGAAGCTGTCGGCCTATGAATGCGGGTTCAATGCTTTCGACGACGCCCGCATGAAATTCGACGTGCGCTTCTATCTGGTCGCCATCCTGTTCATCATTTTCGATCTCGAGGTGAGCTTTCTGTTTCCCTGGGCGGTCGTCTTCGGCCATCTGGGCGTCTATGGCTATTGGTCGATGATGCTGTTCCTGGGTGTCCTGACCGTGGGATTCACCTATGAGTGGCGGAAAGGAGCGCTCGAATGGGATTAGGCGGGCGCGCGGCCACCCTGGCCCCGGCGAGCACGGGCCTCATCGATCCGCACACGGGCAAGCCCGTCGGGGCGGACGACTCCTTCTTTCTCGGCCTCAATGACCAGCTCAGCGACAAGGGCTTCCTGGTTGCCGCCAGCGAGGACCTCATCGCCTGGGCGCGTACCGGCTCGTTGATGTGGATGACCTTCGGACTGGCCTGCTGCGCGGTCGAAATGATGCAGATGTCGATGCCGCGCTATGATGCGGAGCGGTTCGGCTTTGCGCCGCGCGCTTCGCCCCGCCAATCCGACGTGATGATCGTGGCCGGCACGTTGACCAACAAGATGGCGCCCGCGCTGCGCAAGGTCTACGACCAGATGCCGGAACCGCGTTATGTCATCTCCATGGGCTCCTGCGCCAATGGCGGCGGGTATTACCATTATTCCTATGCAGTGGTGCGCGGCTGCGATCGCATCGTGCCGGTGGACATCTACGTGCCCGGCTGTCCGCCGACCGCCGAAGCGCTGCTCTACGGCGTGCTGCTGCTGCAGAAGAAGATTCGCCGCACCGGAACGATCGAACGCTAGGCGGCGCACCGGTCATGGACGAAGCCCTCCATCAACACGCTGAGACGATCGCCGCCGCCCTCAAGGGCTCGCTGCTGGCCCACACCATAGCGCACGGCGAGCTGACCATCACGGTCCCGCCAGGCGACATCGTGGCGGCCGCCAAGGCGCTGCGCGACGACGAGCGGTGCCGATACATCAGCATCATCGATATCACGGCGGTGGATTGGCCGAGCCGCGAGCAGCGCTTCGACGTGGTCTATCATTTCCTTTCGCCCAGCCACAATCGGCGCATCCGGGTGAAGATCGAGGTCGGCGAGACCATGTCGGTGCCCTCGATCATCGCGGTTTTTCCGGGTGCCGACTGGTTCGAGCGCGAGGTCTATGATCTTTACGGCGTGCCGTTCACCGGCCATCCCGACATGCGGCGGCTGTTGACCGACTATGGCTTCGAAGGCCACCCGCTGCGCAAAGATTTCCCGCTCACCGGCTTCGTCGAGGTGCGCTGGGACGACGAGCAGAAGCGGGTCGTCTACGACCCGGTCCGCCTGGCGCAGGAATTCCGCAACTTCGATTTTCTCTCCCCTTGGGAAGGGCCGGATTACTTGTTGCCCGGGGATGAGAAGGCGAGGAAGGGCGGCGAGTAGCGAATTAGCGAATGGCGAATAGGGAAGTGCGAACAGGGATGGCCGTTGAGCGAGCGAAATATCAGCTCTTACCGCGACTTGCGGGTGTGGCAGGAACTCCATGGCCTTGGCCGAGTCGTGTTACTTGCTCACGCGCGATTTCCCGCGCGAGGAGGCCTTTGGACTGACATCGCAGATCAGACGGGCCGCGGCCTCGGTCCCGGCCAATATCGCGGAAGGGCACGGACGGGAAAACACCCGGTCCTTCGTTCAATACCTTCGTATCGCTCAAGGATCGTTGAAAGAGCTGGAGACGCACCTCCTGTTGGCAGAGAGGGTCGGCACCGCCAGTCAAACGGTCATCAGTGCGCCGATTGGGCAATGCGAGGCGGTCGGAAAAATGCTGCGGGCCCTCATCCGCGCGCTGCAGCGAAGGTCGGGCGAACGCTGATGCGACCATGCCAAATAGCAGATGAGGAATGGCTGATAGAGAACAGCGCTAAGGCATTCGCCAGCGTGTCCTCGCCATTCGCCATTCGCTATTCGCCATTCGCCCTGCGAGGTCATTCATGACCGAAGCCGCTCCCCGCACCTTCACCATCAATTTCGGCCCGCAGCATCCGGCGGCCCATGGAGTGCTGCGCTTGGTGCTTGAGCTCGACGGCGAGGTGGTGGAGCGCGTCGATCCGCATATCGGGCTTTTGCATCGCGGCACCGAGAAGCTGATCGAGCAGAAGACCTATCTGCAGGCGATCCCGTATTTCGACCGGCTCGATTACGTCGCGCCGATGAACCAGGAGCATGCTTTCTGCCTGGCGGCCGAAAAGCTCCTCGGCCTGACCATCCCCAGGCGCGCCCAGCTCATTCGGGTGCTCTATTGCGAGATCGGCCGGCTGCTGTCGCATCTGCTCAATGTCACCACCCAGGCCATGGACGTGGGCGCGCTCACGCCGCCGCTGTGGGGGTTCGAGGAGCGCGAGAAGCTCATGGGCTTCTACGAGCGCGCCTCCGGGAGCCGCATGCATGCCGCCTATTTTCGCGTCGGCGGCGTGCATCAGGACCTGCCTCCGAAACTGATCGACGACATCTCCGCATTCTGCGATCCGTTCCTCAAGGTCTGCGACGATCTCGAGGAGCTTCTCACCGACAACCGCATCTTCAAGCAGCGCAACGTCGATATCGGCGTGGTGAAGCTCGCCGACGCCTGGGCCTGGGGCTTTTCCGGCGTGATGGTGCGCGGCTCCGGCGCGGCCTGGGACCTGCGCAAGGCGCAGCCCTACGAATGCTACGCCGAGCTCGATTTCGACATCCCGATCGGCAAGAACGGCGATTGCTACGACCGCTATTGCATCCGCATGGAAGAGATGCGGCAATCCATCCGCATCATGCGGCAATGCATCGAGCGGCTGCACGCGCCGGAAGGGCAGGGGCCGGTGACAATCCTGGACAACAAGATCGTGCCGCCCCGGCGCGCCGAGATGAAGCGCTCGATGGAAGCCCTCATCCATCACTTCAAGCTCTACACCGAAGGCTTTCACGTGCCTGCCGGAGAGGTCTACGCCGCGGTCGAGGCGCCGAAAGGCGAATTCGGCGTCTATCTGATCGCCGACGGGACCAACAAGCCGTACAAATGCAAGATCCGGGCGCCCGGCTTTGCGCACCTGCAGGCCATGGACTTCATCTGTCGCGGCCACATGCTGGCCGACATATCGGCTGTGCTCGGCTCGCTCGACATCGTGTTCGGGGAGGTCGACCGATGAACGCCCCCGGGGTGCCGAGGCTGCGGATGAAGGTTGCGGAATTTCTGGCGTGGGCCGATACGCAGGCGCGCGGTCACTATGAACTGGTCGACGGCGAGATCATCGCCATGTCGGCGGAGCGGGCGCGGCACAATCTTGTCAAGCTTGCAGCCACACTCGCGCTCCGAGATGCGATTCTGGCCGCAAAGCTTCCCTGCACGGTCTTTACGGACGGCATGTCCGTAGTGATCGACGATCAAAATACGCGCGAGCCGGATGCGTCGGTCCAGTGCGGGGTCGATGTGAACCTCGACTCGATGATCCTCGAGGCCCCGATGATCGTGGTCGAAGTGGCTTCACCATCGAGCGAACGCCTCGATACCCAGACCAAGCTGGTCGACTATTTTTCGGTGCCGAGCATCTGTCACTACCTGATCATCTTGGCGGAGCAAAGCGTCGTTGTTCATCACCGGCGGGTCGACGGCGGCGAGATCGAAACCCGGATCATGCGAGACGGCAATATCGCGCTATCGCCGCCCGGGATGACCGTGCCCTTTGCCGTGTTGCTTCCACCGACAATAGCCGGCGGCGCGGAGGCTCGCCAATGAGCATGGGAGTGAGAACCGTCGCGGTCGCCCGTTTGGGTGTGGCCTTGCCTGCGTTCCGCCAAGCTAGATTCTAACCTGGATACAATCATGTCCGTCCGTCGCCTCGCCGAGCCGCATCTTCAGCCGAAGGAGTTCTCCTTCACGGCGGAGAACCTCGCCTGGGCGAAGGAGCGGATCGCCAAGTATCCGGAAGGCCGCCAGGCGTCGGCGGTGATCTCGCTGCTGTGGCGGGCCCAGGAGCAGGCGGGCGGATGGCTGCCGCAGAAGGCGATCGAGCATGTCGCCGAATTGCTCGGCATGGCCAGAATTCGCGTGCTCGAGGTCGCAACCTTCTACACCATGTTCAACCTCGCGCCGGTCGGGAAATTTCACGTGCAGCTGTGCGGCACGACGCCTTGCATGCTGCGCGGCTCCGACGCGCTCAAGAAAGTCTGTCACGATCGGATCGGCGAGCAGCTCCAGGTCACTGCCGACGGAAAATTCTCCTGGATCGAGGTCGAGTGCCTGGGCGCGTGCGTAAATGCCCCGATGGCGCAGATCAATTACGACTACTACGAGGACCTCGATCCGGCGAGCTTCGAGCGGATCCTCGACGAATTCGCCGCCGGCCGCACTCCCAAACCCGGGCCTCAGATCGACCGCCAGCTCTCGGCGCCGATCGGCGGGCCGACCACGCTGACAACGTTCTCCAAGAGCTGATCAACGATGCTCGACGACAAGGACCGCATCTTCCGCAACCTTTACGGCCAGGGCGACTGGGGCCTGGAAGGCGCGCGTGCGCGCGGCGCCTGGGACGGCACCAAGGCGATCCTGGAGAAGGGCCGCGATGGGCTCGTCAACGAAATGAAGGCGTCCGGGCAGCGCGGCCGCGGCGGCGCGGGCTTCGCGACCGGGCTGAAGTGGTCGTTCATGCCCAAGCAGGTCGGTGACCGGCCGCATTATCTCGTGGTCAATGCCGATGAATCCGAGCCCGGCACCTGCAAGGACCGCGAGATCATGCGGCACGATCCGCATCTCCTGATCGAGGGCTGCCTGATCGCCGGCGCCGCGATGGCGGCCAATACCGGCTACATCTATATCCGCGGCGAGTTCGTGCGCGAGCGGGAGAACCTGCAGGCGGCGATCGATCAGGCCTATGAAGCCAAGCTCATCGGCAAGAACAACGTGCATGGTTTCGATTTCGACCTGATCCTCCACCACGGCGCCGGCGCTTATATCTGCGGCGAGGAGACGGCGCTGCTCGAGAGCCTTGAAGGCAAGAAGGGAATGCCGCGGCTCAAGCCGCCATTCCCGGCCAATATGGGGCTCTATGGCTGCCCGACCACGGTCAACAATGTGGAGACCATCGCCCAGGTGCCGGACATCTTCCGCCGCGGCGCCGCCTGGTTCGCCGGCATCGGCCGGCCGAACAATACCGGCACCAAGCTCTATTGCATCTCCGGCCATGTGGAGCAGCCCTGCAATGTCGAGGAGACCATGGGCATCCCGCTGCGCGAGCTGATCGAGCGTCATGCCGGGGGCGTGCGCGGCGGCTGGGACAACCTGATGGCCGTCATTCCGGGGGGCTCATCGATGCCGATGGTTCCGGCCGGCCCCGACCAGGCCGACACGCTCCTGATGGACTTCGACGGCTGCCGCGACAAGAAGTCGGCCTTGGGCACGGCCGCCGTCATCGTCATGGACAAGTCGACCGACATCGTGCGCGCCATGGCCCGCATCTCCTATTTCTACAAGCACGAGAGCTGCGGCCAGTGCACTCCCTGCCGCGAGGGCATGGGCTGGATGTGGCGCCTGCTCAACCGCATGGCCGAGGGTCGCGCCCGCAAGTCCGAGATCGACATGCTGTGGGAGGTCACCACCCAGATCGAAGGCCATACCATCTGCGCGTTCGGCGACGGCGCGGCCTGGCCGGTGCAAGGGCTGCTGCGCCATTTCCGGCCGGAGATCGAGCGGCGCATCGATGAATATACAGCCAATCCGCATCCCGAACCGATGCCGGTGGCGGCGGAGTGATGCCCATGACACTGTCCGGACGCCTCTGGGCTCTGCTCGCGACCGCAGCGCGAATCGACATGGCGGCAGGCATCGCCATCACGGTCGCGCTGTTGGTCTGGCTGGCGTGGCACTGAGCCGGGGGCGAGCATGAGCGTAACAGGCAAGGTGCAGGTCTAAGAGATGGCCAAGCTCATCGTCGACGGCAAAGAGATCGAGGTCCCGCCCGAATACACGCTGCTGCAGGCCTGCGAGGCCGCCGGCGCCGAGATTCCGCGCTTCTGCTTCCATGCCCGGCTGTCCATCGCCGGCAATTGCCGCATGTGCCTGGTCGAACTCGCCGGCTCGCCCAAGCCGATCGCGTCCTGCGCCTGGGCGGTCCGCGACTGCCGCCCAGGCCCCAAGGGCGAGCCGCCCGAGGTCAAGACCAGATCCCCGATGGTGCGCAAGGCCCGCGAAGGCGTGATGGAGTTCCTGCTCATCAATCATCCGCTCGACTGTCCGATCTGCGATCAGGGCGGCGAATGCGACCTGCAGGACCAATCCATGGCCTATGGGGTCGATGCCAGCCGCTACCGCGAGAACAAGCGCGCGGTCGAGGAGAAATACATCGGTGCCCTGGTGAAGACCGTGATGACGCGCTGCATCCATTGCACGCGCTGCATCCGCTTCGCCACCGAGGTTGCCGGCGTGCCCGAGCTCGGCGCCATCGGCCGCGGCGAGGACATGGAGATCACCACCTATCTCGAAACCGCCATGCAGTCCGAGCTGCAAGGCAATGTGGTCGATCTCTGCCCGGTCGGCGCGCTCACCTCCAAGCCCTATGCGTTCGCGGCGCGGTCCTGGGAGCTCAACAAGACCGAGTCGA
The DNA here is from genome assembly GCA_963725185.1 of uncultured Alphaproteobacteria bacterium. Lineage (GTDB taxonomy): Bacteria > Pseudomonadota > Alphaproteobacteria > Rhizobiales > Xanthobacteraceae > VAZQ01. Next base: position 42,317 of record CAVRXO010000003.1, on the reverse strand, counting down.
TCGACGTCATGGATGCGCTCGGTTCGGCCATCCGGATCGACACCCGCGGGCGCGAGGTGATGCGCATCCTGCCGCGGATCAACGACGACGTGAACGAGGAGTGGATCTCCGACAAGACCCGGCACGTGGTCGATGGGCTGCGCACGCAGCGCCTCGATCAGCCCTATATCCGCGAGCAGGAGCGGCTACGCGCGGCGTCTTGGCCGGCGGCCTTCGAGGCGATTGCCGCCAGGGTCAAGCGCACGTCGGCCAAGCGCATCGGCGCCATTGCCGGCGATCTTGCCGCCGTCGAGGAGATTTTCGCGCTCAAAGACCTGATGACGCGGCTTCAAGTGACCAACATCGACTGCCGTCAGGATGGCGCGGCGCTCGATCCGGCCTGGGGCAGGGCGACCTACCTGTTCAACCCGACCATTGCGGGCATCGAAAGTGCCGATGCGCTGCTCATTGTGGGAGCCAATCCGCGCCGGGAAGCGGCGGTGCTCAATGCCCGCATCCGCAAGCGCTGGCGGACCGGCAATTTTCCGATCGGCCTGATCGGCGAGCGCGCCGACCTCACTTACGACTACGACTATCTCGGGGCCGGGCCCGAAACGCTGGCGGAGCTGGCGGCCGGACGGCATGCCTTCGCGGACACGCTCAAGCGGGCCGCGCATCCCCTGCTCCTCGTTGGCAGCGGGGCGCTCGCGCGTCCCGACGGTGCCGCCGTCGCGGCGCTGGCCGCCAAGGCCGCGGTCGAGCTTGGTGCGATGAAGGAAGGCTGGAACGGCTACGGCTTCCTGCACACCGCGGCGGCCCGGCCGGGCGCCCTCGACATCGGCTTCGTGCCGGGCGAGGGCGGCTTGCGCGCGGCCGACATGGCGGGCGCCGGCACGCTCGATCTCATCTTCCTCCTGGGCGCCGACGAGATCGAGATCCCCTCCGGCGCCTTCGTGGTCTATCTCGGCACCCATGGCGACCGCAGCGCGCATCGCGCCGATGTCATCCTGCCGGGCGCTGCCTATCCGGAAAAGTCGGGCGTCTATGTCAACACCGAGGGGCGGGTGCAGATGGCGGCACGCGCCGCCTTCCCGCCCGGCGACGCGCGCGAGGATTGGGCGATCCTGCGCGCGCTATCCGACGTCGTCGGCCACAAATTGCCCTACGACTCGCTCGCCGGATTGCGCCAGGCGCTGTTTCGGGCGCATCCGCACCTGGCGCGCATCGACCAGATCACGCCCGGCGACGCGGGCGATATCGGGCGGCTGGCGGAGCGCGGCGGCACGTGGGACAAGGCGCCCTTCGTCTCGCCGATCGACGATTTCTATCTCACCAATCCGATCGCACGCGCTTCGGCCGTCATGGCCGAATGCTCGGTGATCGCGGAAGGATACGCCGCGCGCACCGCGGCGGAGTGAAACATGGCCGAGCTGTGGGCGAACACTATCTGGCCGTTGATCGTGATGGTCGCGCAGAGCTTGCTGCTGCTCGTGATCCTGCTGATTGCGATCGCCTATGTGCTGCTGGCCGACCGCAAGATCTGGGCGGCGGTGCAGATGCGGCGCGGGCCCAATGTGGTCGGTCCCTTCGGTCTGCTGCAGTCCTTCGCCGATCTCCTGAAATTCGTGCTCAAGGAGCCGACCATTCCGGCCGGCGCCAACAAGGGTGTCTTCCTGCTGGCGCCGCTCGTCACCTGCGTGCTGGCGCTGTCCGCCTGGGCGGTGATCCCCGTCAACCTCAACTGGGCGATCGCCGACATCAATGTCGGAGTGCTGTACATTTTCGCGATCTCCTCGCTGATGGTCTACGGCGTGATCATGGCGGGTTGGGCCTCGAACTCGAAATATCCCTTCCTGGCGGCGCTGCGCTCGGCGGCGCAGATGGTGTCCTACGAGGTCTCGATCGGCTTCGTCTTCATCACCGTTCTGCTGCTGGCCGGCTCGCTCAATCTTTCGGACATCGTCAAGGCGCAGGACACCGGCTGGGGCCTGCTCGGCTGGTATTGGCTGCGATTGCTTCCGATGTTCGTGATCTTCTTCATCTCGGCGCTGGCCGAGACCAACCGCCCGCCGTTCGATCTGGTCGAGGCCGAATCCGAGCTGGTCGCCGGCTTCATGGTGGAATACGGCTCCGCCCCCTACATGATGTTCATGCTCGGCGAGTACGTGGCGGTCGGCACCATGTGCGCCATGGGCACCATCCTGTTCCTCGGCGGCTGGCTGCCGCCGGTCCCGATCTGGCCGCTCACCCTGGTCCCCGGCGTGATCTGGTTCACGCTCAAGGCGTCCTTCGTGTTCTTCATGTTCGCCATGGTGAAGGCGATCGTTCCGCGCTACCGCTACGATCAGCTCATGCGCCTGGGCTGGAAGGTATTCCTGCCGATTTCGCTGGCCATGGTCGCCATCGTCGCCGGGGTGCTGCAAATTTTAGGGGCGGCGCCGCAATGAAGAGGAGCCGCCGCGATGGAGCTTTCGCTTGCCGGCTTGATCGGTGCCGTGCTGGGGACGATCGCGTCCGCGGTGATCTACGGTCCGCTCGTCGGTGCCGTCGAGCGGGCGCTGCGGAAAGGCCGCGCCGCGACGGACGATGCGGCGACCTTCGCGCAGGAGATCGCCCTGTTGCGCCGTGGCATACTCGCGGTCGACATGCTGCTCTGCGCCGGCATCGGGTATTGGATCGGGGTGAAGATCGCCGGATGAGGCGCATCGCGGCCGGCGCGGTCTCCTCCGCCGGCCGCACGCGAAAGGCCGCGACGCGGCCGACACGCCGGATGTCCGGACGCTTGCTTGGTGTTTTCGTGAAAGGAATGGCCGCATGACACTCGACCGCGCCGCCCGCTCGGTGTTCCTGCGGGAGTTTGCCGCCGCGACCATGCTGGCGATGCGCTACTTCTTTCGGCCCAAGTCCACGCTCAACTACCCGTTCGAGAAAGGTCCGCTCTCGCCCCGCTTCCGCGGCGAGCACGCGCTGCGGCGCTATCCCAACGGCGAGGAACGCTGCATCGCCTGCAAGCTGTGCGAGGCCATCTGCCCGGCGCAGGCGATCACCATCGAGGCCGGTCCGCGCCGCAACGACGGCACCCGGCGCACGACCCGCTACGACATCGACATGGTCAAATGCATCTATTGCGGGCTATGCCAGGAGGCCTGCCCGGTCGACGCCATCGTCGAGGGTCCGAATTTCGAATTCGCCACCGAGACCCGAGAGGAGCTCTACTACGACAAGGAGCGGCTGCTCGCGAACGGGGACCGCTGGGAGCGCGAAATCGCCAAGAATCTGTCGCTCGACGCGCCCTATCGGTGAAGCTCGATGATCCTGCCCGCGTTCTTCTTCTATCTGTTCGCCGGCGTCTGCATCGCCTCGGCCTTCATGGTCATCGCGGCGCGCAATCCGGTGCACTCGGTTCTCTACCTCATCCTCGCCTTCGTGAACGCGGCCGGCCTGTTCGTGATGCTGGGCGCCGAGTTCCTGGCGATGATCCTGATCGTGGTCTATGTGGGCGCCGTGGCGGTGCTGTTCCTGTTCGTGGTCATGATGCTCGATGTAGATTTCGCCGAGCTCCGGCAGGGCTTTCTGCAATATTTGCCGCTCGGCGCGCTGCTCTTCATCATCTTTGCGCTGGAGCTGGGCAGCGTCGTGTTCTTCTGGACGCTCGCCCCCGACATCTCGCAATCATTCGCTTCGCCGATCCCGCCGCTCGCCAGCGTCTCCAATACGGCCGCGCTCGGCCAGGTGCTCTACACGCGCTACGTCTATTTCTTCCAGGCTTCCGGCCTGATCCTGCTGGTCGCCATGGTGGGCGCCATCGTGCTGACGCTGCGCCACAAGCCCAAGGTCAAGCGCCAGAACATCGCCGAGCAGGTCGCCCGCAGCAAGGCGAGCGCCATCGAGATCGTCAAGGTTCAGAGCGGGCAGGGAGTGTCATGACCATCGGGCTCGGCCATTATCTGACCGTCGCGGCGATCCTGTTCACGCTCGGCGTGTTCGGCATCTTCCTCAACCGCAAGAACGTCATCATCATCATGATGTCTATCGAGCTGATCCTGCTCGCCGTCAATCTCAACCTGGTCGCGTTCTCGGCCTTCCTCGGCGACCTCGTGGGCCAGGTCTATGCCCTGGTCGTGCTGACGGTCGCGGCGGCCGAAGCCGCCATCGGGCTCGCCATCCTGGTCGTGTATTTCCGCAATCGCGGCTCGATCGCGGTCGAGGACATCCATCTGATGAAAGGCTGAGCGCGAGCGCATGTATCAGACGATCGTCTTCCTGCCGCTGCTCGGCGCGATCCTGGCGGCCCTGATTTCGCTGGTCGGAGCGCGAGCGCGCCACCCGGGCGGCCCGCCCGGCGCCGACGATCATTCCGGGCCGGCGGCGGCCGAGAACCGGCCGCACGCCGCTTTGTCGCACGCGACCGCGGAGCCGGGGGGCCATCATCCCTCGGCGGTCGGCTCGCGCTTGGCGGAGCTGATCACCACCGGGCTCTTGTTCTTCTCGATGATCCTCTCGTGGATCGTTTTCGTTCAGGTGGGCTTTGGTCAGGACGCGCACGTTTCGCTCGGCAACTGGGTGGTCTCGGGCGATCTCAAGTTCGCATGGGCGCTGCGCGTCGATACGTTGACTGCGGTCATGCTGGTGGTCGTCACCACCATCTCGGCCCTGGTTCATCTCTATTCGATCGGCTACATGGCGGACGATCCGCACCAGCCGCGCTTCTTCTGCTATTTGTCGCTGTTCACCTTCGCCATGCTGATGCTGGTGACCTCCGACAATCTGGTGCAATTGTTCTTCGGCTGGGAAGGCGTCGGCCTGATGAGCTATCTGCTCATCGGCTTCTGGTATCACAAGCCGGAAGCGAACGCGGCCGCCATCAAGGCTTTCATCGTCAACCGGGTCGGGGATTTCGGCTTCTCGCTCGGCATTTTCGCCGTGTTCATGATGACCGGGGCGGTCGATTTCGACACCGTGTTCGCGCAGGCGCCGGGGCTTGCCGGCAAGACCATCGATCTCCTCGGCATCCATGCCGATGCGATGACCCTGATCTGCCTGCTGCTGTTCATGGGCGCCATGGGCAAGTCCGCCCAGTTCCTGCTCCACACCTGGCTGCCCGACGCCATGGAGGGCCCGACGCCGGTCTCCGCCCTGATCCATGCCGCCACCATGGTCACGGCCGGCGTGTTCATGGTGGCGCGGCTCTCCCCGCTGTTCGAGCTTGCCCCCAACGCCCAGGCCTTCGTGACCTTCATCGGCGGCACCACCGCCTTGTTCGCCGCCACTGTCGGGCTGGTGCAGAACGACATCAAGCGGATCATCGCCTATTCGACCTGCTCGCAGCTCGGCTACATGTTCGTCGCCATGGGCGTGGGCGCCTATTCGGTCGGCATGTTTCACCTCTTCACCCACGCTTTCTTCAAGGCGTTGTTGTTCCTGGGATCGGGATCCGTCATCACCGCCATGCACCACGAGCAGGACATCCGCCGCATGGGCGGGCTGAAGGATCGCATCCCTTTGACCTATTGGGCGATGGTGATCGGAACGCTCGCGCTCACCGGGTTCCCGCTGACCGCCGGCTATTTCTCCAAGGATGCCATCATCGAGGCGGCCTATGCGGGCACCAACCCGATGGCCCTCTATGGCTTCTTGTGCACGGTCGTGGCCGCGGCGCTGACCGCGTTCTATTCCTGGCGGCTGATCTTCAAGACCTTCCACGGCACGCCCCACGATCATCATCACTACGAGGAGGCGCACGAGAGCCCGGCCGTGATGCTGGTGCCGCTCGCCGTCCTGGCCGCCGGCTCGCTGTTGGCCGGGTATCCGTTCAAGGAGCTGTTCACCGGTCACGGCGTCGCGGAATTCTTCCGCCAGTCGCTCATTTTCGCCCCCGGCAATCATGTGCTCGAAGACATGGAGAAGGTTCCCTACCTGGTCAGCGTGCTGCCGACCCTGATGATGGTGATCGGATTTTACGTCGCCTGGGAGTTCTATATCCGGAAGCCGGAGCTTCCGGTCGAACTCGCGCGCCAGCAGGAGCCGCTCTACAAATTCCTGCTCAACAAGTGGTATTTCGACGAGCTTTACGACTTCCTGCTGGTCCGGCCGACGTTCCGGCTCGGCTATCTGTTGTGGAAGGGCGGCGACGGCTGGCTGATCGACGGCTTCGGGCCTGACGGCGTATCGGCACGCGTGCTCGACGTGACGCGAAACGTCGTGCGGCTGCAGACCGGCTACCTCTATCACTATGCCTTCGCCATGCTGATCGGCGTCGCCGCGCTGATCACCTACTTCATGCTCTGGGGAGGCATGCATTGATGCTCAATTGGCCGATCCTGTCCGTCATCGCCTTCCTGCCCCTGGCCGGCGCGTTGCTCATCGCCTTCCTGCCCAGCCACGGCGAAGCGGAAGAGCGCAACGTGCGCTGGATCGCGCTGTGGGTCACGCTGGTGACGTTCGCGATCGCGCTCTATTTGACGTGGCGATTCGATCCCAAATCGGCCGACTTCCAGTTCGAGGAAAAGTATCGCTGGCTGGAGGGCGCGATCGTCTATCACATGGGCGTCGACGGCATCTCGCTGCCGTTCGTGGTCCTCACCACCGGCTTGATGCCGATCTGCATCATCGCCAGCTGGACCGCGATCAAGAGGCGCGTCAAGGAATACATGATCGCCTTCCTGGTGCTGGAGACCCTCATGGTCGGCACCTTCGCGGCACTCGATCTGGTGCTGTTCTATCTGTTCTTCGAGGGTGGCCTCATCCCGATGTTCCTGATCATCGGGGTATGGGGCGGGCCGCGACGGGTCTATGCCAGCTTCAAGTTCTTCCTCTACACGCTGCTCGGCTCGGTGCTGATGCTGCTCGCCATCATGGCGCTCTACTGGGACGCCGGCACCACCGATATCCCGACGCTGCTGCATCACGGCTTCCCGCTCGGCCTGCAGAAGTGGGCTTGGCTCGCCTTCTTCGCGTCCTTCGCGGTGAAGATGCCGATGTGGCCGGTGCACACCTGGCTGCCCGACGCCCACGTGGAGGCGCCCACCGCGGGCTCGGTGATCCTCGCCGCCATCCTGCTAAAGATGGGCGGCTACGGCTTCCTGCGCTTCTCGCTGCCGATGTTTCCGGCGGCCTCGCATGATTTCGCGCCGCTCGTATTCGCGCTTTCGGTCGTCGCCATCATCTATACCTCGTTGGTGGCGCTGGTGCAGGAGGACATGAAGAAGCTGATCGCCTACTCCTCGGTGGCGCATATGGGCTTTGTGACCATGGGCATCTTCGCCGCCACCACGCAGGGCGTCGCCGGCGGCATTTTCCAGATGATCTCCCATGGGGTGGTTTCGGGCGCGCTGTTCCTCTGCGTCGGCGTGGTCTACGACCGCATGCATACGCGCGAGATCGCCGCCTATGGCGGGCTGGTCAACCGCATGCCGCTCTACGCTGTCGCCTTCATGGTATTCACGCTTGCCAATGTGGCCCTGCCCGGCACCTCCGGCTTCATCGGCGAGTTCCTGACATTGATCGGAACCTTCCGGGTGAACACCGCGGTGGCGACGTTCGCGACCGTCGGCACCATCCTGTCGGCCGCCTATGCGCTGTGGCTCTACCGCAGGGTCATCTTCGGCGTGCTCGACAAACGCTCGCTCGCCGCCATCATGGACCTCGATTACCGTGAAATCATCACGCTCGGGCCGCTCGCCGTTCTTGCGATCCTGCTCGGCATCTTCCCGCAGCCGGTGCTCGACCTGTCGGCCGCTTCGGTGGCCCAGCTGCTCGACAACTACACCCATGCGCTCAACACCGCACATACCGCTTCGTTGCTGCTGAGGTGACCGCCGATGAATGACGTCACCGCGCTTCCGGCTTTGCTGCCGGCCTTGCCCGAGATCGTGCTGGCGGTCGGCGCCATGGCGCTGCTGATGCTGGGCGCCTTCCGCGGCGAGCACATGGCGGTCGCGGTCAACTGGCTGGCGATCGTCCTCCTGGTGGCGGCCGGCGCGATCACGCTGGGGCTGCCGCCGGGCACGCTCACGACCTTCGGCGGCAGCTTCATCGTCGATCCGTTCGCGCGCTTTCTCAAGCTCTTGGCGCTGACCGGCTCGGCCGGCGCGATCCTGATGTCGTTCGACTATCTGGCGCTCGAGAAGCAGCAGAAGTTCGAATATCCGATCCTGATCCTGCTGGCGACCACCGGCATGCTGATGCTCATCTCGGCGGCCGATCTCATCGCGCTTTATCTCGGCCTCGAATTGATGAGTCTCGCGCTCTACGTGGTGGCCGCGATCAATCGCGATTCCGCGCGCTCGGCCGAGGCCGGCCTCAAATACTTCATTCTGGGCGCGCTCTCCTCCGGCATGCTGCTCTATGGCGCGTCGCTGGTCTACGGCTTCACCGGCACGGTGACGTTCGTGGGCATCGCCAAGGCGGCGAACCCGGGCAGCATCGGGTTGATCATGGGCCTGGTGTTCCTGTTTGCCGGCTTCTGTTTCAAGGTATCGGCGGTGCCGTTCCACATGTGGACGCCGGACGTCTACGAGGGCGCCCCCACCCCGATCACGGCGTTCTTCGCCGCCGCTCCCAAGGTCGCCGGCATCGCCATGTTCGTGCGGACCACCATCGTGGCCTTTCCCGGCATCGTGCCCCAATGGCAGCAGATCGTGGTGTTCGTCTCCATCGCCTCGATGGCGCTTGGCGCCTTCGCCGCCATCGGCCAGAGCAACATCAAGCGGCTGATGGCCTATTCGTCGATCGGGCATATGGGCTTTGCGCTGATCGGATTGGCTGCCGGCACCTCGGATGGGGTCGAGGGCGTGCTGGTCTACATGGCGATCTATCTGACCATGACGCTCGGTACATTCGCGGTCATCCTGGCGATGCAGCGCCACGGCCACATGGTCGAGGGGATCAGCGACCTGTCCGGGCTGGCACGCACCAATCCCACCATGGCGTTCTTCCTGGCGATGCTGCTGTTCTCGCTCGCCGGCATCCCGCCGCTCGCCGGCTTCTTCGCGAAGTTCTACGTGTTCCTGGCAGCCATCAAGTCCGGCCTGTTCGTTCTGGCCGTCATCGGGGTGGTGACGAGCGTCGTGGGCGCCTATTATTATCTACGCATCGTCAAGATCATGTATTTCGACGAACCAGCCGAGCCGTTCACGCCAATGGCCTACGAGCTCAAGATCGTGCTGGGAATTGCGGGGCTGTTCAACCTCTTGTTCTTCGTCTATCCCGGACCCCTGATCGCGGCAGCGACCGTGGCAGCCAAATCGCTGTTTTGAATGATCGAATATCGACTAAATGTTTGAGCTTGATCCCAGGGCGTCCGCTGCGGGGGTACGGCTCCTGGCGTTCGACGAGATCGACTCGACCAATGCGGAAGCCTTGCGCCTGCTGCGGCAGGGTGAGCCAGGGCCGCTCTGGGTCACGGCCGAAAGGCAAAACGCCGGCCGCGGCCGACGCGGACGCAAATGGATCTCGGTTGCCGGCAATCTGCACGCCAGCCTGCTGCTGACCGATCCGGGCCCCGCCGAGCATTGGCCGCAGCTCGCCTTGGTGGCGGCGCTGGCGGCGCATGACGCGGTCGTCGAGGTCGCCCCGGAGGTCAAGCCGATGCTGGAGCTGAAATGGCCCAACGACCTCCTGCTGTCGGGCGCCAAGTTCGCCGGCATCCTGATCGAAGGCGAGGGCAGCCACGAGGAGGGAGCGGTGGCCATCGGCATCGGCGTCAATTGCACGGCCCATCCGGCGGGGGCCGCCTATCCGGCAACCGATCTCGCCGCCGCCGGAGCCGGCGTCTCGGCGGCCGCGCTGTTTGCGGCCCTCTCGGTCAAGATGCCGGGTCGGTTGGCGCAATGGAATCGCGGCAACGGCTTTGCGACCATCCGCGCCGACTGGCTCGCCCGCGCCGCCGAACTCGGCGGGAACATCCGCGTTGGCCTCGCCGACCGCGAGCTTGCCGGCCGCTTCGAAGGGCTGGACGATGCCGGTTGTCTGGTGCTGATCGCGCCGGACGGCGCCAAGGCGGTCGTCGCGGCGGGTGATGTGATTTCATTCGAAAGCTCGCGGTGACGCGCGCTGCGATCGCGAAGCGGTAGGGGCAGATGGCCGGTAAAGGCGAGGAGCTGGTTTTCGCGCCGCTCGGAGGGGTCGGCGAAATCGGCATGAATTTGGCGATCTACGGTTTCGGCGCCGCGCAGCGCCGGAAATGGATCGTGGTCGATCTCGGCGTCTCGTTCGGCGGCGATGACCTGCCCGGCATCGATTTGATCATGCCGGACATCCGCTTCCTGGTGGAGGAGCGGCGCAACCTGCTCGGGCTCGTGCTCACCCACGCCCACGAAGACCATTTCGGCGCGCTGCTCGATTTGTGGCCGCGGCTTCGACTCCCGGTCTACGCTACGCCGTTCACCGCCGCGCTCATCGAAGCCAAGCGGCAAAGCGAGCCGGGCGCCCCCGAAGTGCCGGTCGCGATCGTGCCGCCCGGCGGCAGCTTCTCGCTCGGGCCCTTCGACATCGAGCTCGTCTCCATGGCCCATTCGATTCCGGAATCGAACGGCCTCATCATCCGCACCGAGCTCGGCAGCGTGCTCCATACCGGCGATTGGAAGATCGACCCGACGCCGGTGCTCGGGCCGCCGACCGACGAGGCCAAGCTGCGAGCGCTGGGCGACGAAGGATGCCTGGCGCTCATCGGCGATTCGACCAATGCGGTGCGCGAAGGCCGCTCGCCGTCCGAAATGGAGGTGGCCAAGACGCTGGCCGAGCTGATCAAGACCGCACCCCGGCGCGTCGGGGTCACAACCTTCGCCTCCCATGTGGGCCGGCTGCGTTCGGTGGCCAAGGCGGCGGCAGCCTGCGATCGCGAGGTGGTCCTGGTCGGCCGGTCCATGGAGCGGATCGCGCAGGTCGCGCGTGAGACGGGCTATCTCGAGGACATCCCGGACTTCCGCTCGGTTGATGTCTTCGGCTATCTGCCGCCCGACAAGGTCGTGGCCCTGTGCACCGGCAGCCAAGGCGAGGCGCGCGCGGCGTTGTCGCGCATCGCCGAGGACGATCACCCCGAGGTCAGCTTCTCGCCCGGCGACCGCGTGATCTTCTCGTCGCGCGCCATTCCGGGCAACGAGAAGGCGGTGATGCGGGTGATCAACGGCCTGGTCGCGCGCGGCGTCGAGGTTGTCACCGATCGCGATCAGCTGGTGCATGTGTCCGGTCATCCGCGCCGGGCCGAGCTCCAGGACATGATCGGCTGGGTGCGTCCGCAGATCCTGATCCCGACGCATGGCGAGCCCCTGCACATGGCTGCGCATGCCGCGCTCGCGCGCCACGCCGGCGTGCCCAAGGTGATCGTCTGCCGGGATGGCGATCTGGTCCGGCTCGCGCCCCAACCCGGCATCATCGACGAGCTGCCGGCCGGGAGGATCTACAAGGACGGCTCGCTCCTGATCGGTGCCGGAGACCGCACCGTTGCGGACCGGCGCCGGCTTGGATTCAACGGCATCGTCTCCGTTGCCGTTACGCTGTCGCATAAAGGCGAGCTCCTGACCGGTCCCCGCCTCGAATTGACCGGGATTCCGGCCGCCGATGCGGCCGGAACCCCCATGCTGCAGATCGCCCACGAGTCCGTGCTGCAGGCCCTCGAACTCGATGCCGAAGCAACGCCGGCGCGACCCCGATGCGGTGGCCGAGGCGCTGCGGCGGGCGGTGCGTTCGGCGATCGGTGCGGCATGGAACAAGAGGCCCATATGCCATGTGCACGTGCTGACGGTATGATATCGCGCCTCGCCGCAGCGCGGTCGGCGGAAGCACAAACCGGCGCCGGGCCATGACCAAAGAGGAAGCTCGGAAAATGCACATCGGACGGCTCAATCATGTGGCGATCGCGGTCCGGGATATCGCGAAGGCCGCCGGCGTTTATCGCGATACGCTCGGCGCCGAGATATCCGCGCCGGTCGCCCAACCCGAACACGGCGTCACCACGGTGTTCGTGCTGCTTCCCAACACCAAGATCGAGCTCCTGGAACCGCTGGGCGATGCATCGCCGATCGCGAAATTTCTCGAGCGCAGCCCCGACGGCGGCATCCACCATCTCTGCTATGAGGTCGACGACATCAAATCCGCGCGCGAGCAGTTGCAAGCCCAGGGCGTTCGCGTGCTCGGCGACGGCGAGCCCAAGATCGGCGCCCATGGCAAGCCGGTGCTGTTTCTCCATCCCAAGGATTTGTGCGGCACGCTGATCGAAATCGAGCAGGCGTGAGCGCCGGTGTCGATCTTCACCGCACTGGCGATCTATTTCGTGATCTGGTGGGTCACCTTGTTCGCCGTGCTGCCGTGGGGCGTGCGCAGTCAGCACGAAGCCGGGGAGATGACGCCGGGCACCGACCCGGGCGCGCCGGTGCTGCCCAACATCAAGCTCAAGCTGATTTGGACGACCCTCGCGGCAACCGTGGTCTTTGCCGCCTGGTTTTTGGTCTATTACTTCCGGCTGATCACTCTCGATCAGATCGCTGCCTGGTTCGGCATCACGAATTGAGGCGGCGGCCGACCACCAGCACTCTTCAGGCGCCAAGCTTGTCGGCCAGGTCCTCGAAATCGCTCGCGGCGACGTCGACCGGCACCTTGGGAGCCGTTTCGCCGGTACCGGGCCCGTTTTCACCCGGGCGCGCCACATGGGCGGTGCGCAGGCCGTTCGACGCTGCCGCGGCAAGATCGCCGCTATGGGCCGCGGTCATCATGCATTCGCTCGGCTTGATGTTGAGCGCCTCCGCCGCAGCAAGGTAGACGCGCGGCTTGGGCTTGAAGTCACCGGCGATCTCGGAACCCAGGATTGCGTCCCAACGAATGTCGTTCCTGCGCGCGATGTCGACCATGATCGAGATATTTCCGTTCGAGCAGGGCGCCATCATGAAGCGCCGCCGCAGCCGTGCAAAGCCGGGTCCGACATCCTTCCAGGCATCGAGGCGATGCCACGCCAGCGTAAGCTCATCCAATACGCTGGGCTCGAGCTTCTCCAATCCGAATTGCGCGACGATCCGCTCGAGCATGCGACGATGGATCACATCGAGCTTGGCGAAGGGAAGTTTGCCCGTGCGCACCTCGTCCATGCCCGGCTGATACTGAGCGCGCCAGGCATCGGCGAATGCGAGCCAGTCGAGCGAATAGCCCAGGGGCTCGAGGATCGTTCGCGCCTCGCGCGCAACGCCGTTGCGCCAATCGACGACAGTGCCGAAGACGTCGAAAACCAACGCCTTCACCGTGTCCCGCAAGCGCGCGGGCGCGGGTTGCGGCCACGCTTGCGAGTTGGATCCGACCAGCGCGCCCGGCGCTGCCGTGAGCGCGGTAACACCTTGGAGCAACGCACGGCGATTTGGATCCGTCATCTTGCGATCCTCCCCTGCGACATGATGCTCTGACGCACGCCCGCAATGGCTCGTTACGAACCGAGCATAGAGCCAGGACGGTCTGCAAGCGACCCCGACTGCTTGCTTCGTCTTTTGGCTCCAGCCGAGTTCCTGGCTCGCCCAAGCCTGTCCCGACCATTGAGGCTCAAGAGCCCGGGACAAAATTGAAGGGCTCCGCCACAAACAAAAGAGCAGGGCCGAGGCCCTGCTCAAACGAAACCAATCCCATCCGACCGAATTTGTTTAAGATTTCTCGACCGAGATTCCGGCGACTTGAGGCGCCTTTGGGGGGTCCTCCCACGACTTGGACCGCGTGGCAGCACGGATGCTTGCCCGTGCGCCTTCCGCGACTATGGAGGCTATTTGATATCGCGGCATTTTGCCACTACAATTTCGAATTGCGGACATCGAATATTTTGACGGGCTTGCGGCGAATTGCCGATCCAGGCTCTCGAAGGCCTTGATGACCCTTGTGTTTTCGCCAATGATCCGGCTTCAGTGGGGAGCCTGCGTCTCCTCCAATTCTCAAAACCCGCCATGCGATTGTCGCGCTACTTTCTACCACTTTTACGTGAAACCCCCAAGGAGGCGGAGATCGCCTCCCATCGGCTGATGCTGCGCGCCGGGATGGTGCGGCAGGAGGCGGCCGGGATCTATGCCTGGCTGCCGCTCGGGTTCCGCGTGTTGAAGAAGATCGAGGAGATCGTGCGCCAGGAGCAGAATCGGGCCGGCGCCATCGAGCTCTTGATGCCGACCCTGCAGCTTGCCGATTTGTGGCGCGAGAGCGGACGCTACGATGCCTATGGCCCGGAAATGCTGCGAATCACCGACCGCCACGAGCGGGACATGCTCTATGGTCCCACCAACGAGGAGATGATCACCGAAATCTTCCGTGCCTCGGTGCGCTCCTACAAGGATCTCCCGCTCAACCTCTATCACATTCAATGGAAGTTCCGCGACGAGCAACGGCCCCGCTTCGGCGTCATGCGCGGGCGGGAGTTCCTGATGAAGGACGCCTACTCGTTCGATATCGACGAGGCCGCCGCCCGCCGATCCTACGACAAGATGTTCGTCGCCTATCTGCGCACCTTTGCCCGCATGGGGCTCAAGGCCATCCCCATGGCGGCGGAGACCGGCCCCATCGGCGGCGACCTGTCGCACGAATTCATCATCCTGGCGGAGACCGGGGAATCCGGCGTCTACTGCAATCGCGACGTTCTGGAGCTCGGCCCTCCCGGCGAGGACATCGATTATGAGGCCGATCTGACGCCGATCATCCGGCAATGGACCAGCCTCTATGCGGCCACCGAGGACGTGCACGACGCCGCGCGCTTCGAGCGCGAGGTGCCGTCCGACAAGCGCGTGCATACCCGCGGGATCGAGGTTGGGCAGGTGTTCTATTTCGGCACCAAGTACTCCGCTCCCATGAAGGCTCTGGTGGCCGGTCCCGATGGGGTCGAGCGACCGGTTCATGCCGGCTCCTATGGGGTCGGCGTCTCCCGCCTGGTGGGCGCCATCATCGAGGCGTTCCATGACGACGCCGGCATCAAATGGCCGGAGCCGGTGGCGCCGTTCAAGGTGGTCGTTCTCAACCTCAAGCAGGGCGGCACCGATACCGATGCGGCCTGTGAGCAGCTCTACGGAGCTCTGCGCCGCCGGGGCATCGATGTCCTCTACGATGATCTCGACCAGCGGCCGGGGGCGAAATTCGCCACTGCCGACCTCATCGGCATCCCCTATCAGGTCCTGATCGGGCCGAAGGGACTGGCCGAGGGCAAGATCGAGATCAAGCGGCGCGCCGACGGCAGCCGCGAGCTGATGAGCCCGGCCGATGCGCTGGAGCGGCTCGCCCCCGCGCGGCCGCCGGCCGCATGAGTGCGTTGCCCCACGCCTCCGGGGTTTTGTGTGTTTATGTCTTTGCAGCCGCCGATCATGGCGTGAAACGGCCAGAATCATGTGAAATCCGGCTCGGGGGAGAATTTCATGACTGAGTCGTCCCGGACCCGCCCCTTCGCGCCCTTTGAATGGATGCTGTCGCTGCGCTACTTGCGCGCCCGGCGAAAGGAAGGATTCATTTCGGTCATTGCCGGCTTCTCATTTCTTGGGATCATGCTCGGGGTCGCAACCCTGATTATCGTCATGGCGGTGATGAACGGGTTCCGCATCGAGCTGCTCGACAAGATCCTTGGCCTCAACGGGCACCTCTTGATCCAGCCGCTCGAATCTCCGCTCACCGACTGGGAGCCGGTCGCCAATCGCATCTCCGAGATTCCCGGTGTCCGGCTGGCGGCGCCGATCGTCGAGGGGCAGGCGCTTGCCTCCTCGCCGTTCAACTCCGCCGGCGTGCTGGTGCGCGGCATGCGGGCGCGCGATCTCGCCAAGCTCGGCTCGATCTCGCAGAACATCAAGCAGGGAACGCTCGAGGGATTCGACGAAGGGCAGGGGGTTGCGATCGGCCGCCGGCTGGCCGATCAGCTGTCGCTGCGCGCGGGCGACAATGTGACGCTGGTGGCGCCGCGCGGGGCGGTGACTCCGATGGGGACGACGCCGCGGATCAAGTCCTACAAGGTCGGCGCCGTGTTCGAGATCGGGATGTCCGAATACGACGCCTCGCTCCTCTATATGCCGCTCACCGAGGCGCAGGCCTATTTCAACCGGGCGGGCGATGTGACCGCGATCGAGGTCTATATCGACAATCCCGACAGCGTCGATCGCTTCAAGGACCTGGTCACTACCGCCGCTGCGCGACCGATCTTCATGATCGACTGGCGCCAGCGCAACGCGACCTTCTTCGTAGCGCTGGAGGTCGAACGCAACGTGATGTTTCTGATCCTCACCTTGATCGTGGTGGTGGCGGCCTTCAATATCATCTCCGGGCTGACGATGCTGGTAAAGGACAAGGGCTCCGATATCGGCATTCTGCGCACCATGGGCGCCTCCCAGGGCTCGATCATGCGAAGTCTTCATGATCACCGGCGCCGCGATTGGGGTGACCGGCACCCTGATCGGATTCCTGCTGGCGGTGCTGGTCTGCTTCAACATCGACGCGATACGGCGGTTCCTGTCCTGGCTCACCAACACCGACCTGTTTTCGCCGGAACTCTACTTTCTGTCGCACCTGCCGGCCCGGCTGAATTGGGGCGAGACCTCGGCCGCGGTGGTGATCGCGCTGGTGCTGTCGTTCCTGGCAACGCTCTATCCGGCCTGGCGGGCGGCGCGGCTCGATCCGGTCGAGGCGCTGCGTTATGAGTGAGACGCTCTGCGCCCTGCGACGCGGGATGAACGATCCGCCACGAGTGACGCACCATGAGTGATGCGCCGGCGGGCGGCGAGCACCCCCCGATCCTCTACCTGCATGCAATCGACCGACGCTACCGGCAAGGTCTCGCCATGCTGGAGATCCTCAAGGGCGCCGAGCTGGCGGTCTGGCCCGGCCAATCGGTCGCGCTGGTGGCGCCATCGGGCGCCGGCAAATCGACCTTGCTGCATATTGCGGGCCTGCTCGAGCATCCCGATTCCGGCGAGGTCTATATCAATCAGGTGGCGACCTCGCAGATGTCCGATACGGCACGCACCCAGATCCGCCGCACCGATATCGGCTTCGTCTACCAGGCCCATCATCTGTTGCCGGAATTCTCGGCCCTCGAGAATGTCATCCTGCCGCAGATGATCCGCGGGCTGGCCCGCAGGGAGGCAAGCCGGCGGGCGGCGGAGCTGCTCTCCTATCTGGGCCTCAAGGACCGTCTCGAACATCGCCCGGCGGAGCTCTCGGGCGGCGAGCAACAGCGGGTTGCGATTGCGCGCGCGGTCGCCAATGCGCCGCGCATCCTGCTCGCCGACGAGCCGACGGGAAACCTCGACCCGCGCACCTCCGAGCAGGTCTTCGGCGCATTGAGCCAATTGGTGCGCGCTTCCGGCCTCGCCGCCATCATCGCCACCCACAACCGGGAGATCGCGGCGCGCATGGATCGCCGGGTCACGCTCAAGGACGGGCAGGTCGTGGAGATGGAGTAAAGGCGCAGACGGGTACGCCGCTCCGCTTGCGGCGATTTGGCCTAGCGACAGACCTTTATGCAGAATTTATCTTGCCGTTAAGGGCGACGTTTCCAGCACAACGTTTCTCATGTGCCTCCTTGACCGGGTCTCCGCAGCTCCAATCCTGCAGGGACTCGGTCTTTTTGCCCGGGCCGCCGGTTGGCCGCCAAGTGCCCATTTCACGCCCGGTTCCTTTTCTGCCCCGCCAGGGCGACCCCGAGTCAGAGGTGGGCACCCGCCTTGTGACTTCTTCCGCCGTAGCGCGATAGTTCGGCGGTTTCGGAGTTCCGCTCATGGCCGTCTTCATCGCCTTGCTTCGCGCCATCAATGTCGGCGGAACCGGCAAGCTGTCCATGCAGGATCTCAAGAAGGCCTGCGAAGAGGCCGGGCTCGGCCGCGTGTCAACCTACATCGCCAGCGGCAACATCGTCTTCGACAGTGACCGATCGGCGGCGGCGGTGAAGGCTTTGGTCAGCGACCTGCTGCGCGACCGCTTCGGCCTGATCAAGAATCACGCGCTCATTCGGACCCCTGCCACGTTGGCAAAAGCCATCGCCGGCAATCCGTTTGCGGCAGCCGCCGCGACGCGACCCAATCTGCTGATGGTCAACTTCCTCGACGGTCTTGCGCAATCGGGCGCGGCCGATGCGCTGGCCACCCATGCGGGACCGGAGCGGCTGCACCTCGACGGTGAGCACCTGTATATCGACTACGCGGAAGGGATCGCGCGATCAAAGTTGACGCCGGCATTCCTCGACAAGGCCCTGCAGGTCCCATCCACGGGCCGCAACTGGAACACCACCAACAAGCTGTTGGAGATGGCGCGGGCGTTTAGAAGCCGAGAGCGCTCTTGATCTCCGGGACATGAGCGAAGCTCGAGACCGCCGCCCAATTCACCACGACGGCGCCCACGACGCACACGATCGCAGCCCCCAAAAACATCATCCGGCCCGGGCGGGTAGGCGGATAATCCTCGCTCGGATTATGCCACGCATTTGAGTCGGTGGGGTCGGTCATGAAAATCTCCGGTCGCGGCTCGCCCGCGCTGCCCCGTTAAGACAATGGCCCCGGCGGGGGACACCGGGGCCAGGGTGCTCATATAGGGATGTCAGACTGAAGATGCTGGGATTGCTGACAAGATAAATTATAGCGAAGAGTTATGGCCCATACATGTGGCAAACTGTCCGTGGTGCCCGACCACTATGCCGGTTGATTATGATTTATCCTGCCAATTTAATGACGGTGCCAATTCGGGGGGCGATAATGGCGTTTAAGATCGGAGATACGGTCCAATTGAAATCGGGGAGTCCTCGGATGACCGTGACCGTTGTCGGCATGACGGCTGAGGGAAAAGAAATCGTCGAGTGCGCCTGGTTTGAGGGAACGCACCGTCAAAACGGCAGCTTTCCGGCCGACGCATTGCGCGACTCGCCGGTCTCGAAGGCTGCCCGCCCAATATAGGCTTTACCCCAGCGCTACGCTTGCACGGCCCCGACATTTTCGACCAACAGCACGATGTTGTTGATCGGGCTTTCGCCCAATTTCCAATGCCTTCGCGCGGTCTCGGCAATGCGCTCCAGGTCGTCTTCCTTTAGTTTCAGATACGCTCTTGGCTCAATCCACCTAGGAAGATCGACAAGCGGAAATTCAAGAGTTCTCCTGTAGCGCCAACGATATGTGCTGGAGCCATCGCATCCGCGCCTTTTCTTTAACTCGCGCTCGAACAGTGGCGTTCGCGAATGATCGAAAGAAAATAGCACCGCTACCGTGGTTTGGAATTTGTCTGCGGAAGTAACCGCTAGGCACGCCAAGCGACTGTGCAAGCTGACCCAGCGTTTCCGGCTCTGGCGCCTGTTCGCCTCGCTCCCATTTAGAAATGGTGCCGGGCGACATCTTTAACGAGATCGCAAGGTCGGACTGAGTGATGGCTCTAGCATCACGCGCCTCAACGAGACGTTCCTTGACAAAAAATTCCTTGGTTGTTGGCCTGCTCATTTTTTATTCTCCCCCGAACTCTAACTCGCCGTCGCTCCTCTGCGCTCTAAGGCTCCTCCTTGCCGGTCTCGTCGGGCTTCGGAACGCGAAATGTGGGGAACGCCTCATCGGGAACAGAGCCCGACGACGGCGCTTCGCCCTTACCTGCTACCGCGTCCACCCGAGCTTGCAGTTCCGCGTTCAACCTGTGAGACGGAATCCAGCAAATCCACTCGGATAGGGCACGGTTCGGAACACCAAGCGCAAGAATGGCTGGGGAGGTCGGATCAGCGCGACTGGGAACGACGGCGAGACATCCGAAGTATGCAAGCTCCGTAACGATTCGAGGAGTTCTCATCATCTCCGAGCGCGAGGCGGCTCTGTGGATCAAGGGTCTCGTTCGCCTGACTGAGAATTTTTCTGCTGATAGATTTCCGAGGCATCAGGCCGGGGTACCGGACAACCAAACTTACCAGTGCAAACCGGCCCACGCGGGCGACCATAAACACGCCGCCGGGGGGATTGGTTCGTAGGGGGATGGCCCCGGCGCCGGCGCTTCGAGCGGCTTCTGCCAGGGCGCGTTCCCCGTAGTGATATCGAAGTTGGCCACGAATTTGCGGCAAGTGTCCGCCGGACGCCGCCCGAATTTCGGCCTCTCTGGCCGCGTCAATCCAGGACGCGGTGCGGCGCTCCTCCCACGCGAGCATTGAATCACGGGCGCGAATAGGTGATTTGTCCGCAAGCAAGTCTACAATTGTTTGATCCACATGCATTTTCAGCCCCGAAAATTCAAGTTTCGTTAAACGGCATTATACCCACAGAACTAACCGCATTGCAATCTCCCGATATTAAACTGATCAATTATGCTTGACGTTATGAATATTGCGTCATATTATCCGCCAATGAATAGGCTCACCAAAGAAGATCGCGCCCGCATCCTCCACCTGCTTTGCGAGGGCAACTCAATCCGCGCCGTCACTCGGCTGACCGGCGCGAGCAAGAACACCGTGGTCAAGCTGGTCTGCGATGCCGGGCGGGCTTGCGCCGAATACCAAGATCGCGTCTTCCGAAATCTAAAATGTATGCGCGTTCAGGTTGATGAAATTTGGAATTTCGTCTACGCGAAGAACGCCAATATCGGGAAGGCCAAGGCCGCGCCGGCCAATGCTGGCGATGTTTGGACGTGGACCGCCATAGATGCCGAAAGCAAGCTCCTAGTCAGCTGGCTGGTCGGCAACCGCGATACCGAAACGGCGCTCTACTTCCTGGACGATCTCAAAGAGCGTCTGTCAAACCGCGTTCAGCTGACCAGCGACGGCCATCGGCCCTACCTTGCCGCCGTCGATACCATCTTTGGCGAGGACGTGGACTACGCCATGCTGGTCAAGCTGTACGGCTCGGAGCCGGGCGGCGAGAAGCGATACAGCCCGCCCAGGTGCATCGGGGCGCGCAAGAGCGTCGTGACGGGCGAGCCGGACGCGAAGCACATCAGCACGTCCTACGCGGAACGCCAGAACCTTACGATGCGGATGCATATGCGCCGCTTTACCCGGTTGACCAACGCTTTCAGCAAAAAGGTTGAGAACCACGCGCACGCGGTCGCGCTCCACTTCATGTACTACAATTTCGTCCGTATCCATCAGACGTTGAAAATCAGCCCGGCAATGGCCGCTGGCGTCACTGATCGGCTTTGGGAGGTCAGCGATATCGTGGACGTGCTGGACGCATGGGAGGCCAAAGAAAAGCGGGATGCGCGGCCGTTATTCGATGTCTGCGAGGTCAAGATCGGCGGCGGCTTCTATGTTCGTGCCGCGCTCCCAAATGCAGCCCCAGAGCAAATCTACGGCTTTGCGACCGAAGCCGACGCGAACCGATGGATCAGGAACGAGTTCGGGGTTTGGTTGAGTGCACACAGAGGTCGGTTTTCATAGCCTGGAGGGCTCACGAATTGCGGCCGATTTGCTCTTTTTCCCGCTATTCACAGTGCTCCACTCTTAAAACGGCGGTTGATCACAGGATGTGGCCCCCTCGTTGAGGTAGGTCTACAACATATGGTTAACCCTTCAATCTTCCTCACAAAATTGAGCGAATTGTGTGACCCACAAAACACTTAGGCCGCGAATTCGAATCGCGTGCGGCTTCGATTCCGTTGACTTCCGGGCGAAATTCCCCCCAGAGTGGTTTCACCAAGTGAAAATTACTGTGATTGAGCATATCATACCAAAGCTATAGCGCTTGACTCGGCAGGTGTGTTATGCTTGCGGCCGTCACAACGGAACAGAATCACCCCGTTTTGAGTTGTGTCGAAACGGGGTTGCAAACAAATCGGGTTATTGTCATGGGTCGCCCCGCAGCCCCTCCAGACGAAATCACACTGGTCTATAGACCGGTTGGGCCTTCGCACGTCTTTACGGCAACCGGCCCCTCCATGAGCGGCTTTCACATAAGCAGCCCCGATCTGAAAGTGGCGTTTGATCTCGCGGGAGTGGCGCTCGGAAAGCATGTTGCTCTGATTTATGGTGTGCACGCACACTATAAGATCGAGCGATCCTTTGACGATTTCAAATCCCACTTGAAGGGCGAGATTACTGCGAACCAAGTGAAGGCCAGAATTACCAAGGGCGAGGACACCTGCCAGGCCGCGTAATTGGGTATCCCTGCAACTTTGTACTTGATTACCGTATACGTTCGGGTTTATTCCGATCATAGCCGCTTCATGGTCCCCATGAGGCGGCTTTGCTATGTGAGGGCGCCTAATGTCCTCCTACCAGGACGTGAACTGGGGCTACAACACTGATGCGCCGGTGACGGAAAACCCGTTACCGCTAAGCGCACTGAATACCCATTTGGCACGGCTTGGCTACCAGATGAGACCCCGGGACCATCTAAGTCCTGAACAACTGATTCACTGGGAAAAAAAGGACGGGATCCCGATTACGCTCGCCGCCCCACAATTCCGGGCGGACGGTTATTACGACGAACTCGTCTATGACCTTTACGACATCCGCGACATGCTGGCCCACCTTAACAGGGACGGGATCAGCGCCGGGCACGAGCTCGTCGCCAAGCGCCGCACCACAGGCGGGGCGTAGGCCCACCAACGCCACATTTCAAAGTGACCCACTACCCCCCCTTGACGAGGGAACATAAGAAGAACTATGTTCTCCTGTTCGTTCCACACAAGGGGAGAGTCGGGATGTTTCGGATGTTTGCCGAAGAGGCCGCTGCACTAGCCTCGCTGGCCCTGTTTCTCGGAATGATTGCGATCTGGGCGCAAGTCATCGCCACGCTGTGACGCCGCACTTGGGGGAGAGCCCCTTGGGAATAAAGCCCCTTGGGGATAAGCCGCTTCGCTCACGCCTTTTTGGCTGGAGCGATGGACAACGGCGTGCCGTGACCCGCACGATCACGTGGCTTCGATTCGTGAGGGCTACATGGCGGACCCTGCTTTCGTGCACTTGCACGTGCACTCGTCTTACTCCTTGCTGGAGGGCGCGCTGCCGATCGCGCGGCTGGCCGAGCTCGCCAAGGCCGATCGGCAGCCGGCGCTCGCGCTCACCGACACGGACAACATGTTCGGCGCGCTTGAATTTTCCAGCAAGATGGCGGGTTACGGGATCCAGCCGATCATCGGCTGCGCGCTTGCCGTCGATTTTGCCGACCAGGACGCCGGCGCGCGCGTGAGCGGCGGCGCCCTGCCGATGACCCGTCCGCGCATCGTTCTCCTGGCCGCTCGTGAGGCCGGCTACCGTAGCCTGATGCGGCTCAATTCACGCGCCTTCCTGGAGACGCCGCCGAATGAACCGCCGCACGTCAAGCTCGCTTGGCTGGCGGACGAGGCCGAAGCGCTGATCGCCCTCACGGGCGGTCCGAGCGGACCGCTCGATACCGCGATCGTGGCCGGTCAAGGCAGCCTCGCGGCGGCGCGCTGTGCCGCGCTGCTGCAGCTTTTCGGCGATCGGCTCTATATCGAGCTGCAACGCCACGGCACCGCGGCCGAGCGCATGGCGGAGGCCGCGCTGGTCGAATTGGCCTACGGGCAGGGCATCCCGCTGGTCGCCAGCAACGAGCCGTTCTTCGCCACCCAAGACGATTATGAAGCCCATGACGCCCTCGTTTGCATTGCTGAGGGCCGCTATCTGGCGGAGACCGACCGGCGCCAGCTCACGGCGGAGCACCGGTTCAAGACCCGCGCCGAGATGGCGGCGCTGTTCGCCGATCTGCCGGAGGCGCTCGCTTCCACCGTCGAGATCGCGCAACGCTGCGCCTTCCGGCCGCGCGTGCAGGCGCCGATCCTGCCGCGATTCTCGGTCGGGACCGACAGCGCCGCCGTCGATGAAGCCGACGAGTTGCGCCGGCAGGCGCAAGCCGGGCTCGAGCGGCGGCTGGCCGTGCATGGGCTGGCGCCGGGCCGCACCGTCGAGGACTATCGCGAGCGGCTCGCCTATGAGCTCGGCGTCATCGCCAGCATGAAGTATCCGGGCTACTTCCTTATCGTGGCCGATTTCATCCAATGGGCCAAGGCGCAGGGAATTCCGGTCGGGCCCGGCCGCGGCTCGGGCGCCGGCTCGCTCGTCGCCTATTCGCTCACCATCACCGATCTCGACCCGATCCGGTTCGGGCTCCTGTTCGAGCGCTTCCTCAATCCCGAGCGCGTGTCGATGCCGGACTTCGACATCGACTTCTGCCAGGACCGGCGCGACGAGGTGATCCGCTACGTCCAGGACCGCTATGGCCGCGATCAGGTGGCGCAGATCATCACCTTCGGCACCCTGCAGGCGCGCGGCGTGCTGCGCGACGTCGGCCGCGTCCTGCAGATGCCCTATGGCCAGGTCGACAAGCTGTGCAAGCTGGTGCCGCAGAATCCCGCCAGCCCGATCTCGCTCAAGCGCGCCATCGAGGACGAGCCGCGCCTGCAGGCCGCGCGCGACAGCGATCCGGTGGTCAAGCGCGCCTTCGACATCGCGCAGCGGCTCGAAGGCCTGCATCGCCATGCCTCGACCCACGCGGCCGGCATCGTCATCGGCGAGCGGCCGCTCGCCGAGATGGTGCCGCTCTATCGCGATCCGAAATCCTTGATGCCGGTGACCCAGTTCAACATGAAATGGGTCGAGCAGGCCGGCCTGGTGAAGTTCGATTTTCTCGGGCTGAAGACGTTGACCGTGCTGCAGACCGCGGTCGCGCTGGTGCGCAAGCGCGGCATCGAGATCGATCTTTTGCGCATTCCCCTCGACGACCCCAAGACCTTCGAGATGCTGGCCCACGGCGAGACCGTCGGCATCTTCCAGGTGGAAAGCCAGGGCATGCGCCGCGCCCTGGTCGACATGCGGCCGGACCGGTTCGAGGACCTGATCGTGCTGGTCGCGCTCTATCGGCCGGGACCGATGGCGAACATCCCGACCTATTGCGCGCGCAAGCTCGGGCAGGAGCAGATCGAATATCTCCATCCCAAGCTGCAGCCGATCCTGGAACCGACCTACGGCATCATCACCTATCAGGAGCAGGTGCAGCAGATCGCGCGCGATCTCGCCGGCTACAGCCTCGCGGAAGCCGACCTGCTGCGCCGTGCCATGGGCAAGAAGATCAAGTCGGAGATGGCCGCGCAGCGCGGCCGCTTCCTCGCCGGCGCCGTCGAGCGCGGCGTCGACGAGGCCATCGCCAGCACGATCTTCGACGCTTGCGCCAAGTTCGCCGAATACGGCTTCAACAAGTCGCATTCGGCGCCCTATGCGTTGCTCACCTATCAGACCGCCTACATGAAGGCGAACTATCCGGTCGAGTTCCTGGCCGCCTCGATGACGCTCGACATGAGCAACACCGACAAGCTCGCCGAATTCCGCGGCGAGGCGCAGCGGCTGGGGATCAGGGTCGAGGCGCCTTCGATCAATCGCTCCGGCGCCGCCTTCGATGTCGCCGGCAACACCATCCACTACGCGCTGGCCGCGCTCAAAGGGGTGGGGGCGCAGGCGGTCGAGGCCATGGTGGCGGCGCGCGGCGAGCGCGCCTTCAGCGACCTGTCGGATTTTGCCGATCGGGTCAACCCGCGCGCGGTCAACAAGCGGGTGCTGGAAAGCCTGGCTGCCGCCGGCGCCTTCGACGCGCTCGAGGCCAACCGCGCGCGCGTCTTTGCCGCCGTCGACTTCATGCTCTCGACCGCGCAGCGCACCTATGATGCGCAGTCAACCGGCCAGTCGGAGCTGTTCGGCGGCGCCGGCGGCGCGCCAGCCGCTCGGGCTCCCGACCGTCGAGCCGTGGCTGCCGGCTGAGCGCCTGCAGAAGGAGTTCGAAGCGATCGGGTTCTTCCTGTCCGGCCATCCGCTCGACGATTACGCGGCCGCGCTCAAGCGGCTGCGGGTGCAGTCCTGGGCCGAGTTCGCCCGCGCCGTGAAGGCCGGCGCCAGCAGCGGCCGGGTCGCCGGCACGGTCGTGACGCGGCTTGAGCGGCGCACCCGCACCGGCAGCAAGATGGGCATCATCGAGCTTGTCGGATCCGTCGGGGCATTTCGAGGCGGTGGTGTTTTGCCGAGGGGCTGGCGCAGTTCCGCGACGTGCTGGAGCCGGGCAGGGCGCTGCTGCTCACTTTGTCCGCGGAGTTGCAGGGCGACGACGTGCGCGCCCGCATCCAGATGGCCGAGCCGCTCGACGAGGCTGCCGCCAAGCTGCAGAAGGGGCTGCGCGTCTTCCTGCGCGACCCGGCGCCGATCGAGAGCGTCGCCAAGCGGCTGGAGGGGACCACGCCGGCGGCGGCGCGGCCCGGACCAACGAAATCCGATGGCGAGGTGTCGGTGATCCTGATGCTCGATCAAGGCACCGAGGTCGAGGTCAAGCTGCCGGGGCGCTTCAAGGTATCGCCGCAAATCGCCGGCGCCATCAAGGCGGTGCCGGGAGTGGTGGCGGTCGAGGCGGTGTGATACCAACCGATACTTCCACTGCGGCCCTTTCCCACAGGCTGGAAGGCAATGAGAGCAGGCAATCGAGGCCGCCCGATGCATCGCTTCATCGCCGCCACGGTCGCGGTGGCCATTGCGCTTGCGTGCAGCGGCGGTGCCGCGATGGCGCAGGATGTCGCCGCCTTTCTGGCCGGGCGCAGCAAGGATTGCCCCGGATGCGACCTTGCCGGCGCCAAACTCAAGCGGCGGGATTTGACCGGCGCCAATCTGGCGGGCGCCAATCTGAGCGAGGCCACGTTCCATCGCGCGCAGCTGCGCGGCGCCAATCTGGCGGGCGCCGATCTCACCGGCGCCAACCTCAACAAGACCAGCCTCCTGCAGGCCAATCTGAGCCACGCCAAGATGAAGGGCGCGATGCTGTTCGAGGCGGAGGCCGGCCGTGCCGACTTTTCCGGCGCCGACCTGACCGAGGCCCTGATGGGCAGTATTCGGCTGCTTGGCGGCAAGCTCGACGGCGCCAATCTCACCGAGGCGGATCTGGAAGCCGCCCAGCTTGACGACGCGAGCTTCGCCGGTGCGCGGCTCGACGGCGCCAATCTGCATCAGGGAAGAATGCTGCGCGCCAACCTGCGGGGAGCGGTGGCCGACAGCACGGATTTCACGGAAGCCAATATGCGGGAGGTCAATCTCCACGGCGCGGCACTGCGTCAATCCATATTCTTCCTGGCCGATCTCGGGGTCTCCGATCTGAGCTCCGCCGACATGAGCTATGCGGTGCTGCGCTCGGCCAATCTTACCAATGCCAATGAGGCCGGGACGATCCTGACCGGCGCCATGATGCCGGACAACACCATTCATCCGTAGGGTAATTGCGCGGATCGGCCGTTATTTTGCTGCCGCCGAAGGCCGGAAGACTTCCAGCCGCGCCGAGCTCTCGAACTCGTTCTGGGTGATGCGATTGTCGTTCGGGTCCACCACATATTGCCCTGGCTTGTAGTAGTGGCGGGCCTCGATCCTGGTCACTTGGCCGTCGGCCTTCGACTCGCAGGATTGCTTGACGAACAAGTCCTCGATCGGCCGTTCGCCTTCCGCCGGCGGCAAGTCGGTGCAATCGAGACCGGGCGCCACCATGCCCTTGAACAGATTCGACCAGCCCATAGGCCTCGATCCGGGTATCGCCGGACGCGCGCGGGTCGTTGACGATCCGATAGCCCTCGACCAGGCCGGAATCATCGATCAGGAGCGAGGTGATGATCGGCTGACCACGCCAATGACATTGGCCTGGTAAAGCCGGATCATGGCCTCGGAACGTCGCGCCCGGGCGATATATTCGAGCTCGTCGTCATAGCGGAACCAGACCTCGTGCAATCCGGTCGTCTTGTCGACCGGGCAGAGCGCGAAGTCCTTGAAGCTCGCGAGCACCCGCGACGGCGGCCCGCCATTGGTGCCGCAGGCCGGATCGACGAACTCGCTCGAGCGGCAAGGCCGCGATCGGGGTGCCAAGCTTGATGTCCCAGATCTTGGTCGCCGGTTCCTGGGCGCGCGCCGCGCCACAGCCGAGCACCGCGGCCAGGGTCGCGGCCAACAAACGCGGCGAGCACTGCAGCTTCGCGTGATTTGCCATCACGGCCATCCCGATCAGGCTCCTTGCGCCCGGTGGATTATTGAAGCCGGAACAATCCGGCTTCAAGCTTGGTACGACCGGCGGATTGCCGCGTTCATGATCCCCGTTCGATCAGAACCCGGTTCGATCAGAACCCGGTTCGATCAGAACCCGGTTCGATCAGAACCCGAACACCGCCACGATGGCCGAGGGCTGGTAGAGACCGCCGCCGCGCGCACCGACCGCGCCGCCGGCGACCACCGCGATATACTGCTTGCCGTCGACGCTGTAGGTCATCGGCGGCGCCGTGATCGGGGTGCCGAGGCTGAAGCTCCACAGCTCCTTGAGCGTAGTCGGCGTCGTAGGCGACCAGATGACCGTCGGGGTGCCCGGTGAACAGCAGATCGCCGTCGGTGCTCAGCATGCCGAACTCGTCGAGATGCCGGGAACTCCGCCTTGGCGACGACCTTGCCGGTGCGCACGTCGAGCGCCCACATCGCGCCATGCGCCGTGATGCGGCCCTGCTCCTGCAGCAGGGCGGCAGGCCGACATAGTCCTTGGTCTCGTCCATCGGGGTCTTGTACGGTGGTGCCGGCCCAGCAGCCTTCGGCGCCCGCCACATAGGCGATCATGCGCTTTTGATCGAGCGTCGGCGGAAAGAAGGTCGGCGAGCCGTTGTACCAGGGGCAGGCCTCCTGCCCGGGCTTGCCGCGCATGCCGCCGACGCCCGCATAGAGCTGCACGTTGCGCGGTGGGATCATAGTCGACGGGCTTGCCGGTCTTGGGATCGATGCCCTTGGTCCAGGTGACCTTCTCCTGGTACTGATCGGCGCGCAGGAACTGGCCGCTGGCGCGGTCGAGCGTGTAGAAGAAGCCGTTGCGCGAGAAGTTCGCCACCACCTTGCGGGTCTCGCCGTTGACCGTGACCTCGTAGAGCATCTTGGGGCTCGGCGTATCGAAGTCCCAATGCTCGTTCGGCGTCTCCTGGAAATACCAGACGATCTTGCCGGTATCGGCGTCGAGCGCGATGGTGCTGGCGGTGAACAGATTGTCGCCGGGCCGGAACTCGGGATCGAAGCTCGGGAACGCGTCGCCGGTGCCGTAATAGAGCAAGTTGGTCGCCGGGTCGTAGGACGCGGTCTGCCAGACGCCGCCGCCGCCGACCCGCCAGGCGTTGTGGTTGTCCTTCCAGGTCTCCGAGCCGGGCTCGCCCGGGGCCGGGATGGTGAAGGTGCGCCACGCCAGCTTGCCGGTATTGACGTCCCAGGCGCCGATCCAGCTTCGGGTGCCGAGCTGGCCGCCGGAGCTTTCGCCCTGCAGGACCAGCTCCTTGCCGCCGGCGGTCTTGAGCGCCAGCGGCGCCGCCGGTGAACGCCTTGGGTCTTGGCCGATGGGCGTGCCGGTAACCGGATCGGTCGGGGCGCGTCGCCTGCACCTCCCAGGCCAGCTCGCCGGAGTCCCGGTTGAGCGCGATCATGCGCATGTCGTTGGTGGAGATGAAGACCTTGTTGCCGTACATCGCGATCCCGCGGTTGGTGCGCGACTTGCGTGATCTTCGGATCGTAGCGCCACAGCGGCACCGCTTCGGTCCCGCTGCGGACGTCGAACTTCATGACCCGGTCCCAGGTGTCGGACACGTACATGAAGCCGTCGTCGACCAGCGGGGTCGATTCCTCCTTGCCGCGCAGCGTGCCGCCGGTCGAGCGGCCGCCGATCGAGAAGATGAATTTGAGCTTGAGGTCCTTGACGGTGTCGCGGTTGACCTCCTTGAGCGGCGAATGGCGGGAATTGTTGTAGTCGTGATGGACCATGAGCCAGTTCTGCGGCTCATCGGCGGTGTTGAGCAGGCGTTGCGGCGTGACGTCGGCGGCCAGCGCCGGCATCGCCGCGGCCGCAATGGCGATCGATGCCAATGCTGCGGACAGGCGTCTTGTGGACACGATCTTCCTCCCTTGCGCTTTTCTGATCGCGCGCATGCTAGCCCAAGGCATGCAAGCCCAGGGCATATCGTAGGCCGCGATCGTTGAGGGGCAGTCTAGCCCAAAATGATCCTTGCGGAGGCAAAATCGGCCGGGCTTGCGGGGTGCGAAACCTGCCGCAACCCGCCGGCGGCAATATGCTTGCTCTCGCCGGCTTCGACCTATATAAGCCCCGCCATCTCACACGCGGACCTTGGCTTTTGGCCGTCCGGTGGCTCGTCCCGCAAGGGAGGGAGCTCACGGGTCCGCGGCGGCTCAACCGGAGAACCACACAATGGCGCTACCCGACTATTCAATGCGTCAGCTCTTGGAGGCTGGCGTTCACTTCGGCCATCAGGCCCACCGCTGGAATCCGAAGATGGCCAATTACATCTTCGGGGTCCGCAACAACATCCATATCATCGACCTCGCGCAATCGGTGCCGCTGCTTCACCGCGCCCTGCAGGCGGTCAGCGACACGGTCGCCAAGGGCGGGCGAATCCTGTTCGTCGGCACCAAGCGGCAGGCCCAGGACTCGGTCGCCGACGCCGCCAAGCGCTGCGCGCAGTATTACGTCAATTCGCGCTGGCTCGGCGGCACCCTGACCAACTGGAAGACCATCTCCCAGTCCATCAACCGCCTGCGCAAGCTCGACGAGATGCTCGCCTCGGGTGAGGCCCAGGCCTACACCAAGAAAGAGCGCCTCACGCTCCAGCGCGAGCGCGACAAGCTCAACCGGGCGCTCGGCGGCATCAAGGATATGGGCGGACTGCCCGACCTCCTGTTCGTGATCGATACCAACAAGGAGGATATCGCGATCAAGGAGGCCCGCCGCCTCAACATCCCGGTGGCGGCCGTGGTCGACACCAACTGCGATCCGGACGGCATCACCTATCTGGTTCCCGGCAATGACGACGCCAGCCGCGCCGTCAATCTCTATTGCGATCTCATCGCCAGGGCGGCGATCGATGGAATTTCGCGCGCCCAGGGCGACATGGGGGTTGATACCGGCGCCGCTGCCGAGCCGATCGCCGAGGAGCTGCCGGCGGCGGCCGACGGCCCGGGTTACGAGGTTCTCTCCGGTCCACGTGGCGTCGCCGACGACCTCAAGAAGCTCGCCCACGTCTCGCCCACGATCGAGAAGCAATTCAACGACCTCGGCATCTTTCACTATTGGCAGATCGCCGCGTTCTCGCCCGAGGCCGCTCACCGGGTCGGCGAGGAGGTCGGATTGCCCGGCCGCATGGAAAGCTGGATCGCCCAGGCCAAGGAACTTTCCGCCGAGTGAGCTGCAAACCCCGTTCCGGTCTCGGCTGGATCCGAGACCGGCTCCAACTATGTGGACGCCGACCCCGGGTCCAGGTGGTCTGCAACCCGGGTGACGGCCGCCACAGGCATCAAGGAATTCGACAATGGCCAATATCAGCGCCCAGATGGTCAAGGAGCTGCGCGAGCGGACCGGCGCCGGCATGATGGATTGCAAATCCGCGCTCGAGGAAACCGCCGGCGACATGGAGAAGGGGGTCGATCTCTTGCGCAAGAAGGGGCTCGCCAAGGCCGCCAAGAAGGCCGGCCGGGTCGCCGCCGAGGGCCTCATCGGCGCCGCCGTCAGCGCCACCAAGGGGGTGGTGGTCGAAGTCAATTCGGAAACCGATTTCGTCGCGCGCAACGACCTGTTTCAGGGCCTCGTCAAGATGATCGCCGACGTCGCGCTGACCGCCGGCACGGAAGTGGAAGCGATCAAGCAGGCGAAGGCCGGCAGCATCACGGTCGCCGAAGCGCTGGCCGACACGATCAGCAAGGTCGGCGAGAACATGACGCTGCGGCGGGCGGCCGCACTGTCGGTCGGGCAGGGTGTGGTGGCGAGCTATGTACACAGCTCGGTATCCGACGGCCTCGGCCGGATCGGCGTTCTGGTGGCGCTCGAATCGACTGGCGACACCGACGAGCTCAAGCGCTTCGGCCGCATGCTGGCCATGCATGTGGCGGCCGCCAATCCGCAGGCGCTCGATCCTGCCGGCCTCGATCCGGATGTGGTGCGGCGCGAGAAGGAGGTGCTCGCCGACAAGTACAAGGCGCAGGGAAAACCCGCCAACGTCATCGACAAGATCGTCGAGTCAGGTCTCAAGACCTTCTACAAGGAGGTCTGCCTGCTCGATCAGGCGTTCATTCACGCCCCCGAGAAGAGCGTGGCGCAGGCGGTCAAGGAAGCCGAAGGCAAGGTCGGCGCGCCGGTCAAGGTGACGGGGTTCGTGCGCTACGCGGTCGGCGAAGGGATCGAGAAGCAGGAGGCCGATTAGTCTCCCCGTTGGCCACGCTCGCCGGCAGCGCTCGCGCGCCATGCTGTCGGTCGAGCCCGAGACAGAGATTCGGCGCGGCGATCGGAAAACGAGCGCGCCATGGCTGAGCCGATCTACCGTCGCGTGATCGTGAAAATCTCCGGGGAGGTGCTGGCCGGCGGCGATGGCAGCCAAGACGGCGAACTCGGCATCCGGCAGGCCACCCTTGAACGCATCGCGGCCGATCTGGCGGCTGCCCGCGCGCTCGGCGTCACGCTCGGCGTCGTGGTCGGCGGCGGCAACTTCATTCGCGGCGCCGGAGCCTCGCAAAAGGGCCTGCCGCGCGTGACCTGCGACATGATGGGAATGCTGGCGACCGTGATGAATGCGCTGGCGCTCGAAGCCGCCATCGAGGCTTTGCAAGTGCCCGCGCGCACCATGTCGGCGCTGGCCATGCCCGAAATCTGCGAGACCTATGAGCGCCGCCGGGCAGCGCGGCATCTGGAGCGGGGGCGCGTGGTGTTGCTGGCGGCCGGCACCGGCAGCCCATTTTTCACCACTGATACGACGGCGGTCCTGCGCGCCGCCGAATTGGGCGCCCAGGCGGTGCTCAAGGGCACGAACGTCGACGGCATCTACAGCGCCGATCCGAAGAAGGACCCGCGCGCCCAGCGCTACGAGCGGCTGACCCACGCGGAGGCGGTCGAGCGCGACCTTAAGGTGATGGACGCGACCGCATTCGCGCTTGCCCGGGAAAACCGTATGCCTATCATCGTGTTCTCGGTCCGCGCCAAGGATGCGATCCGGGCGGCCTTGCTGGGGGAAGGACGCTCCACCGTCGTCGATTCCTGAGCAGCAGCTCAAACCCACGCGCATTCGGCGAGCGAAACGGAGTTCAGGGGAGACTGCCATGGCTAGCGCAACGCACGATATCAACGAGCTCAAGCGAAGAATGCAGGGCGCCATCCAATCGCTCAAGCAGGAGCTTGGCGGGCTGCGCACCGGTCGTGCCTCGGCGAGCTTGCTCGACCCCATCCAGGTGGAGGCCTACGGCAGCCACATGCCGCTCAATCAGCTGGCGACCGTCAGCGTGCCCGAGCCGCGCCTGCTCTCGGTGCAGGTCTGGGACCGCTCGATGGTGCATGCGGTGGAGAAGGCGATCGCGAATTCCCACCTGGGGCTCACGCCTTCGACCGAAGGGCAGGTGCTGCGCCTGCGCATCCCGGAGCTCAACGAGGAGCGGCGCAAGGAGTTGGTCAAGGTCGCGCACAAATACGTCGAGGCCGCCAAGGTCGCCGTGCGCCATGTCCGGCGCGACGGCCTCGACGTGCTCAAGAAACTGCTCAAGGACCATCAGATGAGCGAGGACGACGAGAAACGCGCCGCCGAGCAGGTCCAGAAGCTGACCGACGAGACCATCGGCGAGATCGACAGGATGCTGGCCGGCAAGGAAAAGGAAATTCTCACCGTGTGATCATGATGGAAATGTCGAAGGCGCCGCCGCCGACTGTTCCGCTCGGCCAATTCACCATACCAAGGCACGTGGCCATCATCATGGACGGCAACGGGCGCTGGGCGGCGGCGCGCGGACTGCCGCGCGGTGAGGGCCATCGGCGCGGCGTCGAGGCGCTGCGACGCACGGTGCGCGCCGCCGGCGATCTCGGCATCGGCATATTGACGATATTTTCCTTCAGCGCTGAAAACTGGTCCCGTCCGCCCTCCGAAGTCCGCGAGCTGATGGGCTTGTTGCGCCGCTTCATCCGCAACGACTTGGCCGACCTCCACCGCAACGGCGTGCATGTCCGCGTCATTGGCGATCGTGACCATCTCGCGCCCGACATCAGGGACCTGCTCGAAGAGGCCGAGCATCTGACCAAGGACAACGACAAGCTCACGCTCGTGGTTGCTTTCAATTACGGCGCCCGGCAAGAAATCGCGCGCGCCGCGCAGCGGCTTGCCGCCGAGGCCGTGGCCGGCCGCTTGGCGCTGGCGGAGGTGACCGCCGACAAGCTGGCGAGCTATCTGGATGCCCCGGATCTGCCCGACCCGGATCTCATCATCCGCACCAGCGGCGAGCAGCGATTGTCGAATTTCCTGCTCTGGCAGGCGGCCTACAGCGAGCTGGTTTTCGTCCCCGTCTATTGGCCGGATTTCGACCGCGCCGCGCTCGAGCAAGCCATCGCCGAGTTTCGCGGCCGCGAGCGCCGATTTGGCGGGCTCGTCGCCAAGACCGGATCGTGAGCGGTGGCGGACGCGAATCCCCGCAATCTTCTGGGCGCGATCGCCGCGCACGGTGGCGAGCTGACGCTGCGTATCTGCTCGGCGCTCGTCCTCGCCCCGCTGGCGATCGGGACGGCCTATCTCGGCGGCTGGCCGTTCGCGCTCTTTTGGAGCCTCGCGGCGATCGGGGTATTCTGGGAATGGAGCGCACTTGCTGCCGGCGACCGGCGCGGGTCGATCGTCATGGTGGGCGGGGCCGCGCTGGTCATTTCGTTGGCGCTCGCGGCTGGCGGCCGGCTGGGGGCAGCCATTCTCGTCATCGCGCTCGGCATCGTCGCGACGGCGACGATCGCGCCAAAGCGACAGCGCGAATGGGTGGCCGGTGGCCTACCCTATGCGGGCACGATCGGCATCGCGCCCATCGTGCTGCGGTCCGACCCTGAGGATGGATTCGTGGCGGTGATATTCTTGTTCGCCATCGTCTGGACGAGCG
This sequence comes from uncultured Alphaproteobacteria bacterium, assembly GCA_963725185.1. Taxonomy (GTDB): domain Bacteria; phylum Pseudomonadota; class Alphaproteobacteria; order Rhizobiales; family Xanthobacteraceae; genus VAZQ01. The sequence continues at coordinate 7,510 of CAVRXO010000003.1, read as the reverse complement.
ATGTCGCGGCCTATTTCGTCGGCCGGATGATCGGCGGTCCCAAGCTCCTCCCACGGGTCAGTCCCAAGAAGACCTGGTCGGGCGCGATCGGCGGTCTGGCCGCCGCCGTGCTGGCCGCAATCGCGGTCGTCAAGCTGGCGGGACTTTCCGGGTGGCTCTCGATCGCCCTTATTGCAGCCATCCTGTCGGCCGTCGCGCAGGCAGGCGACTTGTTCGAATCCCAATTGAAGCGCAGGTTCGGGGCCAAGGATTCAGGCCACCTGATCCCCGGCCATGGCGGCTTGATGGATCGTCTCGACGGCTTCGTGTTCGCTGCCGCAGTCGCGGCACTGATCGGCATCCTGCGCGGCGGCGTCAAGGCCCCCGCGCATGGCCTGCTGGTCTGGTAATCTCTGGTGGCTCTTGCATCGGGTGGCGCAATGAATTCGCAACGGCCGAAATTACAGTCCACGCTTCCCGCTTCGGCGCGCGGCGAGCGCAGCATCACGCTGCTCGGCGCCACCGGCTCGATCGGCGCCAGCACCATCGACCTCATCAAGCGCGAGCCCGGGCGCTATCGCGTCGAGGCCGTGAGCGCCAACAAGAGCGCAGCCGCTTTGGCCGGGCTGGCGCGTGAGCTCAATGCGCGCTTCGCCGCGGTTGGCGATCCCGCCGCCTATCGGGAGCTCAAGGACGCGCTGGGCGGGAGCGGAATTGCCGCGGGGGCCGGCGCGGAGGCCGTGATCGAGGCGGCCCAGCGGCCGGCCCAATGGGTGATCGGCGCAATCACCGGGGCGGCCGGACTCAAGCCGACGCTGGCGGCGGCCGAGCGCGGCGTCATGGTGGCGCTGGCCAACAAGGAATGCCTGGTTTGCGCCGGCGGTCTGTTCATGCGTCGGGCGGCGGCTGCCGGTGCGACCGTGCTGCCGGTCGATTCCGAGCACAACGCATTGTTCCAGGCGATGAGCGCCGGTCGGCGCCAAGACGTGCGGCGCGTGATCCTGACCGCGTCGGGAGGCCCGTTTCGCACCAAGACCGCAGCGGAGATCAAAGCCGCCACTCCGGAACAGGCTTTGCGGCATCCCAATTGGTCCATGGGGCCCAAGGTCACGATCGATTCCGCGACGCTGATGAACAAAGGCCTGGAGGTGATCGAGGCCCACCATCTTTTTGCGTTAAGGCCCGATGAAATCGATGTGCTGGTTCATCCGCAATCGATCATCCATGGCCTGGTCGAGTTCCGCGACGGTTCCTTGATCGCCCAACTCGGCAGCCCCGATATGCGCATTCCGATCGCCCACTGCCTGGCTTGGCCGGATGAACGGCTGGCAGGACCGGCGCCGCGGCTGGATCTTGCGCGCGCCTCGACATTAACCTTCGAGGAACCGGACCTGGAACGTTTCCCCGCCTTGCGGCTTGCTCGCTGGGCGCTGGAAGCGGGCGGGGGGGCCCCGACCGTGCTCAACGCCGCCAATGAGGTCGCGGTCGAGGAATTCCTTGGGCGCCGGCTTGGATTTGCCGGAATTGCAGCGCTGGTCGAGGCAACTTTGGAGGCTGCGGTAGCCGGTGGCCTTACCCGGGAACCGGAGAGCGTCGATGAGGCGATCGCAATTGACCAGAATTCAAGGTTACTGGCTCGCCAGCGCTTGCCAGAAATTGCCGCAAAGGCGTTCTAGGGTGGCCGAACGGGCAGGTTGAGGAAGCCGGGGCGAGAGGTCAGCGCGCATGAACTTGGATTTTTTGCACGGTTTGGCCACATTTGGCATCATTCCGTTCCTGGTCGTATTAACCATAGTCGTATTTTTCCACGAGTTCGGCCATTTCCTGGTGGCCCGCTGGTGTGGAATCAAGGTTCTGACCTTTTCCATCGGCTTTGGCCCTGAGCTGTTCGGCTTCAACGACCGCCATCAGACGCGCTGGAAGGTCTGCGCCATTCCCCTTGGCGGCTATGTCAAATTCTTCGGCGACGAGAATGCCGCAAGCGTCCCCGACCATGCGGCGGCCGCTGCGATGAGCGAGGCCGAGCGGCAGGTCAGCTTTGTGCATAAGAGCGTGGGCGCTCGTGCGGCCGTCGTCGTCGCCGGACCGGTCGCGAATTTCATTTTGTCCATCGTGATCTTCGCCGGTATTTTCATGACCTTTGGCAGGCAGGTGATACCGGCTCGGGTCGATGCGGTTCAGCCGGACAGTGCCGCCGCCGCCGCCGGTCTCAAGCCGGGCGATTTGATCGTCGCCATCGATGGCCGCCCGATCAGCGGATTCTCGGACATGCAACGAATCGTCGCCGAGAGCTCGGGCCGCACGCTCTCGCTGACGATCGATCGCGGCGGCGTGCGCGAAGACATCAACGCCACTCCCACGAGGCGTGGATTCTGCAACGCCGTCCTGGGAATCAGCAAGCTTCCCTCCGATGACATCAAGTTCAAGTCGGAGCCGCCCTGGACCGCGGTGGCCTCGGGAGTGGATGAGACGTATTTCGTGGTCGAGCGGTCGGTCTGCTTCGTCGCGGGGGTCTTTGTCGGCCGCGAATCAGCCAGTCAACTCGGCGGTCCGATCCGCATCGCCGAAGTCGCCGGCGATGCCTGGAAGTCCGGGCTGGACAGCGGCGGTATCGGCACCGCGATCGCTTCCTTGCTTTATCTCTCGGGCTTTCTTTCGGCCTCGATCGGCCTTCTGAACCTGTTCCCGATTCCGCTGCTCGATGGCGGCCACCTTTTGTTCTATGCCATCGAGGCGTCGCGAGGCCGGCCGCTCTCTGAACGGGCGCAGGAGGTCGGCTTTCGCATCGGGCTCGCCATCGTCGTAATGCTGATGATATTCGCGGCTTACAATGACATCAGTGGGCTTTTGCATCGTCCGGTGTCTTAATGCGTTGCCGATTGGCAACTCTCTGTCGGTAAAGGAAAAACGGTGCAGACGAGCTAATTGCATTGCAGCTAAAACCGGGTAGAAGCGGGGTCTACCGGTTCGATTGCCGCTTTCGCGTGGCGGCCAAGAAGGGGAAGAGGGCGGGTTGCGAATGAACCTTTGTATGCGGTTTGTTCGAGGACTAAGCATCGCCTGCTTTGTTCTCGGGGGGATGGTCTTGACCTTGGCGGCCGTCAGTCTGACGGCAGCCGTTGCGTATGCGCAAACGTCCAGCTCGCCGGCTGTCAACTCGATCGTTGTCGAGGGCAACCGTCGCGTCGAAGCTTCGACGGTGCGTTCCTATTTCAAGCCGGGGCCGAGCGGCCGTCTTGAAGCGCAGAACATCGACGACGCCTATAAGGCGCTCTATGCGACCGGCCTGTTCGAGGACGTGCATATCACCCAGTCCGGCGGCCACATCGTCGTGACGCTGGTCGAGAATCCGGTCATCAACCGGATCGCCTACGAGGGCAACAAGAAGGTCAAGGAGGACCAGCTCAAGCTGGAAATCCAGTCGAAGGAACGCGGCACGTTATCGCGTGCAACCGTTCAGTCCGACGTGCAACGCATTGTCGAAGTCTACCGGCGCGGCGGCCGCTTCGACGTTCGCGTCGACCCGAAGATCATCGAATTGCCGAACGGCCGCGTCGACCTGGTATTCGAGATCACCGAGGGCGAGAAGACCGACGTCAAGACCATCAACTTCGTGGGCAATCGCGCCTATTCGGCCTACCGTCTGAAGGACGAGATCAAGACCGTCGAAACCGGCCTGCTCGCCTTCCTGCAGACCACCAACATCTATGATCCCGATCGGCTCGAGGCGGACCGCGAGTTGCTGCGTCGCTTCTATCTCAAGCACGGCTATATCGACGTTCGGATCGTGTCGGCGGTGGGCGAGTACGACCCGGGCCAACACGGATTCATCATCACTTTCACCATCGAGGAAGGTCAGCAATACCGGATCGGCAGCGTCGACGTTCGCTCCAAGGTACCCGCGCTCAATCCGCGGTTGTTGGAGCCGCGCCTGCATATGTCGACCGGCGACGTCTACAACGCCGAAGCGATCGAAAAGTCGGTCGAGGACATGACGATCGAGGCGGCCCGACAGGGCTTCGCATTTGCGACCGTGCGTCCGGACGCGGATCGCAATACCCAGGCGCGCACCATCAACCTGGCCTTCACGGTCGAGGAGGGGCAACGCACCTATATCGAGCGGATCAATATTCACGGTAATACCAAGACCCGCGACTACGTGGTCCGGCGCGAGTTCGATGTCGCCGAGGGCGACGCCTACAATCGGGCGCTGATCAGTCGAGCCGAGCGACGCCTGAAGAACCTCAATTATTTCAAGACCGTCAAGATCAGCACCGAGCCGGGTTCGGCGCCCGACCGCGTCGTCCTCGACGTCGATGTCGAGGATCAGTCCACCGGCGAAATCTCGCTTTCCGGCGGCTATTCGACCTCGGACGGTCCGCTGGCCGAGGCCAGCATCGGCGAGCGCAACCTGTTCGGACTTGGCTTGTCGGCGAAAGTCGGCGTCAGCTATGGCGAGTATTCGAAGGGCGCCAATTTTTCGTTCGTAGAGCCATATCTGCTCGGCTACCGTCTCGCGCTCGGCATCGACCTCTACGGCAAGCAACAATTGCCGACGAACTTCATCTCCTACCAGACCGACACGCTCGGTGCCGGGCTCCGGCTGGGCATCGCCTTGCGCGAGGATCTGGCCTTGCAATTGCGCTACTCGATCTACCGGCAGGAGATCGTGCTGCCGACCTACCTGGACAATTGCAACAACATCAATCCGAACTTCATCACCACATTCCCGACCCCGAACGCCTACGGCACCACTCCCGCCACCACTTTTGGGCCGCCGGGGCTGATCAATCAGAACTGCTACATTGATGGGGAAGCTTCGCTGCCCGTGAAGGTGGAGCTTGCGGCCGGCGCCACCGTCACCTCCATGGTCGGCTATTCGCTGAGCTACAATACGGTCGACGACAACCGCAATCCGACGTCGGGTATCGCGGCGACCTTCAACCAGGATCTTGCCGGCGCCGGCGGCGACGTCCGGTTCCTGCGCGAGACCGCCGATCTGCGCCGGTATTTCGACGTCATGTACGACATCGTGGGTGTCATGCACCTGCAGGCCGGCACCATCCAAGGATGGGGCAACGGCTCGGTGGACTATGGCCAGATCGGCTCGAGCGGCGTTCGGATGCTCGACAACTTCCAGATGGGGCCCAACCTGGTTCACGGCTTCGCACCGGCCGGCATCGGTCCGCGCGACTTGACCATCGGCACCACCAATGATGCGCTCGGGGGAACCCATTATTGGGGAGCGAGCCTTGAGTTCCAGACGCCGCTCTTCTTCATACCCAAGGAAATGGGCATCAAGGTTGCGGCTTACGTGGACGCCGGCTCGTTGTGGAACTATGCGGGACCGACAGTCTCGCCTTTGACGGGGGAGACGATGGTTTCCTCGTCCGACACCATGTTCATCAATTCCGCCGCCGGGGTCGGCTTGATCTGGGCGTCGCCCTTTGGACCGCTCCGCTTCGATCTTGCCTATCCGATTACCAAGCGCTCCTTCGACAGGACGCAAATCTTCCGGTTCGGCGGCGGCACGAGTTTCTGACCGCTGCGGCGGCCGGGCCGGGACAAGGTCGCATGACCGAAGCGTTCTTTTTTCGACGGCATTCGGGCCTGACCCTGCGCGAGATCGTTGCGCTTACCGGGGCCGAGCCCCGACCCGGCACCGATCTCGATCGCCGGGTCACGGGTATTGGCGCGCTCGATCGCGCCGCGCCCGGCGATCTTTGCTTTTTCGACAGCGCCAAGCTGGCGGCCCAAGCTGCGACCTGCCAGGCCGGAGCTTGCCTGACGACGGCGCGCCTTGGCCATCTTCTGCCCGATCGCGTGAGCGTGCTCTACGCCCGCGAGCCCTATCGCGCCTTCGTTGAAGTTTCCTGCAAGCTGTTTCCGGACGCTCTTCGCCCTTCCTCGCTGTTCGAGGCGCAGGGCATTGCCGCCGCTGCCCTGGTCCACCCGAACGCGCGCCTGGAGAACGGCGTAACGATCGATCCCGGCGTCGTGATCGGGCCGCGGGCCGAGATCGGAGCAGGGACCGTCATCGGTGCCGGCACGGTCGTCGGGCCCAATGTCCGCATCGGCCGCGATTGCGCGATCGGAGCCAGCGTCTCGATCATCCATGCCCTGATCGGCGACCGGGTGATCATTCATCCGGGCTGTCGAATCGGACAGGACGGATTCGGCTACCTGATGGGGGCGGGCGGCCACGTCAAGGTTCCGCAGATCGGCCGCGTCATCGTCCAGGACGAAGTCGAGATCGGCGCCAACACCACGATCGATCGGGGAGCGATGAGCGATACGGTGATCGGCGAGGGGACCAAGATCGACAACCTCGTGCAGATCGCTCACAATGTGGTGATCGGCCGGCATTGCGTCCTCGCGTCGCAGACCGGAATATCCGGCAGCGCCGTCTTGGGCGACAATGTGGTGACGGGCGGGCAGGTGGGTATCGCCGATCATATAGCAATCGGCGCTCGCGCGGCGCTCGGAGCGAAAGCAGGCGTCATGCATGATGTGCCGTCGGGCGCACGCTTTGTCGGAGCGCCGGCCAAGCCAGTGAAACAGTTCTTCCGTGAGGTCGCGGCGCTCGAGCGCCTGGCCGGGCACGGCGGCGCCGAAGAAGACGGCGGAAGGCGAGGAAGGCGCATGAGGTTGGCGTCGTGAGCGAAGCGGCAATCACGCTCGAGGCAGCCGACATCGCGACCATTTTGAAAGCGCTGCCGCACCGCTATCCGTTCCTGATGGTCGATCGCATCATCAATATGCGCGGCGACGAAGCCGCCATCGGCATCAAGAACGTGACCATCAACGAGCCGCAGTTCCTCGGGCATTTTCCCGGCAACCCGGTATTTCCCGGCGTGCTGCTGATCGAGGGAATGGCGCAGACCGCCGGCGCCTTTGTATCCTGTCGCAGTGCCCGAGAAAACGTGGCGCCTGAAGGTCTATTTCCTCACCATCGACAAAGCCAAGTTCCGCAAGCCGGTGCTGCCCGGCGACACGATCGAATATCACATGAGCAAGATCGCCCGGAAGAAGAACATGTGGTGGTTTCGCGGCGAGGCCATGGTGGCCGGACAGTCGTCGCCGAAGCCGAAGTCGGCGCCATGCTCGTCGTGAGGTCGCGCGATGGCGCTCATCGATCCAACCGCGCGAATCGAGCCGGGAGCAATGGTGGAGGACGATGTTTCGATCGGTCCCTATTGCGTCATTGGAAGCCACGTCGTGATCGGGGACGGCTGCCGGCTCGCTGCCCATGTCAATATCGCCGGTCGCACCGCCATCGGCGCGCGCACCGTGATCTATCCATTCGCCTCGCTGGGGACCGCTCCGCAATCGACATCCTACCGCGGTGAGCCCACTCGGCTCGTGATCGGCACCGACTGCGACATTCGCGAGGGCGTCACCATGAGCATCGGCACGCAGGCGGGGCACCAAATCACCGAGGTCGGCGACCGCGGACTGTTCATGGCCTATAGCCATGTCGCTCACGACTGCCGCGTCGGCAATGACGTCGTCTTCGCCAACTGCGCCACTC
>CAVRXO010000002.1:0-916717 GCA_963725185.1 uncultured Alphaproteobacteria bacterium | reverse complement strand
TGCCGCCCGCGAGCGGGCCGGTCGAGCCGCTTTGCTTCAATATCGCGTGCAACGTGGCGCGCAGGATCATCGGCGGGACCGGCTTCTGCAGCACCTCATATCCGCCGGCTTCGGCCTCCTGCTTGCGCTCGACCGAGATATCGCCGGTGACGAGAAGGGCCGGAATCGTCGCCTTGAAGGCGTGACGCAAGCGCTCGATCACAGCGATGCCGGTCTCGCCATGAGCGAAATGAAAGTCGGAGATCACGAGATCCGGCTCCCGGTGCGGCTCGGACAGATCGGCCAACGCATCCTGCGATGAAGTCGAGACGACGACGCGACAGCCCCAGCCCCGCAGCAACCCGTTCATGGCGTCCAGCACCAGGCGGTCATCGTCGATGACCACGACGAGCTTGCCGGCAAAGGGCTCGATCACGGCCCGCAGCGGGTGCGGGATCTCGGCCGGCTCGACCGGCGCGGACGCCTGCGGCACAGTGATGGAGAAGCGAGACCCCTTGCCTCGGACCGAGGCGAGCTTGAGCGGGTGGTCGAGAAGGCGGCACAGGCGATCCACAATGGCGAGGCCGAGGCCGAGGCCGGCCGCACCTGGCCGGGCGCTGTCGACCTGATAGAACTCACGGAAGACGTTTTGCTGCTGATCTTCCGCGATGCCGATCCCGCTGTCCCAGACATCGATCCGCAGCGCGTCGCCACGGCGGCGGCAACCGACCACGATGCCGCCGTGCACCGTATAGCGCACCGCGTTGGAAACCAGATTGAGGAGGATCCGCTCGAGCAGGACGCGATCGGTGCGTACCCAGGCATCGCTGGGCAGGACGCGCAGGCGCAGCGACTTTTCGCGTGCAATCGCCGAGAAGGTGTTCTCTATCCTGCGCAGCAGCGGATCGACTGGAAACGCGGCAAGGTCGGGATCGATGGCGCCGGCATCGAGCTTGGAAATGTCGAGCAGCGCGTTGAAGAGATCGTTCATCGTCCGCACCGCCGTGCCGATCTGTGCAACGGTCCGGCGCCGGTCGGCGCGATTGGCGTCGGCATCGAGCTGGGCGACGAGCAGACCAAGCGCATGCAGCGGCTGGCGCAGGTCGTGGCTTGCCGCCGCCAGGAACCGCGTCTTGGCGAGGTTGGCAAGCTCGAGCTGCCGCGTGCGCTCGACCACCTTGCCTTCGAGCGTGGCGTAGGAATCCTGCAGCCGGGCGGCCATGCTGTTGAATTGATCTCCCAACGCCTCCAGCTCGTCCCCGGTCGCGATCTGGATGCGGTGATCCAGCGCACCCGCGCCGATCCGGGCCGCACCGGTCTGCAGGGCTTGGATCGGCCGCACCATCCTTCTTGCCAGCACAAGGCTCAGCAGCACCGCGCAGCCCAGGCCCCCAAGCAGCAAGGCCGCGCTCAAGCTCAGCGATGCGTAGAGCGGGGCGTAGGCCTCTTTGAAAGGCAGCTCGACGAACACCAGCCAGCCCAGCGGCGCAATGGCGGCATTGGCCGACAGCACCCACTGGCCGGTCGGGTTTTTGGCCAAGTGCGCTTGAGCCGGCGCCAGGCCCAGCCTACGTGATCGCGCGGCCTGCACCTGGGTGAGGTGCGACAGGTCGGTATTGCGCAGCACCAGATCCAGGTCGGGATGAGCGATCAAGCGACCGTCGGCATCGACGACATAAGCCTGTCCGCGCTCTCCAACCTTGATCTGAGACACCACGTCCAGGATGAATCGGAGGTCGACTTCGGCGACGCTGACCCCAGAATCGACACCCGGTCCGGCGACAGCCACGCTCATAGTGGGATCGGTCCCACGCCGAAAATAAACCGGCCCGTAATAGGCCTTGTGGGTCGTGGCCTCGACGAATTTCGGGTCCTTCGACATGTCAATATTGCTGCCGACCAGGCTTGCGGTCAGCCGCGACACACGCAGTCGCTCGCGCCCCGACGGATCGAGTTCGCGCGAGTTCGGTGATCGCCGGCACCAGGCGCAGCAGGCGCAGCGCATCGATCTGCTGGTCGGCCAATGGGTAATCGGACCACGGCAGTTGCGTGGTCCAGCCGATCTGAGCCTGAATATCCTGGATGAATTCGCCGATCTTGCCGGCCGCCGCCGCCGCCTGCTCGCGTTGAATGCGGACTAGCGACGCGGTGTGATCCCGGTATGAGATCCAAATCCCCATCGCGCCGCTGGCGAGCAAAGCGGTTCCCACTGCGAAGACGAACAGCGTCGCATATTTGCGAAACAGCCTCCGGCGGAGCGTCGGCACGCTCACTGTCGCGACGATGGGATCGTTGGCGCCATCAGTCACGGGATGGCCTCGGCGAGGGTTTGCACTGGGCGGAGGCCGGGATCATTTGCCTATCGCGTTTGGCGGAACTGCCGCCCGGACGCCAACGGGCGGCGGCGGAAGGAATGGGACCTTGTCACCGTGACGGACTTCATGACAGCAGCCTGACCGGCCCCGGCGGCTGGTTCGGACGGCGCATGTTAGATGAGGGCTGCCCGGGGCGGCAATGGGGCGCGCAGGAGGACGGACAGAAACTCAGCCTTGGGACCGAGAAGAGCATGCTCCACCCGACGAGGGAAGTCTTATGGACTTGTCCGAAACTTAAAATGGTGTGCTTCCCAAGCCTGCCTGCACACCCTACAAGCGTTCCCCTCGGCTTTTCACCTGATGATCTCGTCAGCCGAGACTAGGAGCGAGACCGGGACGGTCAGGCCGAGCGCCTTGGCGGTCTTGAGGTTGATCACCAGCTCGAATTTATCCGGCGTCCAAATTGGCATCTCAGCCGGTTTGGCACCTTTCAGGATGCGGCCCGCGTATATACCGGCCTGTCGCAACGAGGCCGGACGGCTTGGTCCGTAACTCATCAAGCCCCCGGCATCGGCAAACTCGCGCGGTTGGTAACCGGCCGGTAGCGCATACTGTGTTGCGAGTGCTATCAGCTGGCTGCGCCGGTCGCTGAAGAACGGGTCGGACTCGACCAGCAATGCGCCGACTCCCTGCTTGGCCGCCGCGGCGAATGATGACGCTATCTGATCCTCCGACCGGGCATCGAGGACAAGATCCATATGTTGGAGTGCCCAGATCTTCTCGTCCTCGAACTGCTTCCTTGCGCCAGGGCCGAGGTTCCTGAGATCTTCATTCATCAAGTAGGCGATTTTCGTCCCAGGCCCCACCAATTCTCGCAGCAACTCGAGGCGCTTGGGTACGAGCTCTCGCAGGTAATTCGCGATGCCCGTAGCATTTCCGCCCGGTCGATTGAGGCTGGCCACAAATCCATTCTCGGCGGGGTCCAAGCCGGTAATGAAGACGATCGGAATCGTCGTGGTAGCCGCCTTAGCTGCCCGCCCTGCCACAAACCCACCTGCGGTAACAATTACTGCGACCTCGCGCTGAACTAGGTCCGCGGCCAGTGCGGGAAGCGTGGCCGGATCGTTGTTGCCCCACCGGAATTCGATCTTGACGTTCTGGCCTTCGACGAAGCCTTCTTCATTCAATCCTTCGCGAAAATTGGACACATCCACATAGCTCGGCCGAGGAGACTGGGAATGCAAAAAGCCGATCACCAGCATTGGCGATGCTCGCGCGGTCGAGCGAGGCAGCCAAGCGGTTGCCGACGCAACCAAAATCGTGATGAAATCGCGGCGTCTCACTCGATCAACGCGCCCGTTTGCTTTTATGGATGGAGAAGATACCGGAAACTTGGGTGTAACGAAAGATGTCGGAATGTCGCGCGTCTACGTGCGATCCCCGAATAGCTCGGCTTCATCACATTCTTGGGCGGGGCTTCCCGGATGTTGCCCGCTCGATTGAGAAGCCACTCTGTTGCAACTGCTTGGTAAATTCACAGAGTATAGCCGTGGCGAGAGCGGAGCCGGAAATTGCAACCCATTCTACTGTCTTATCTGATTTGCTGCTCCGAGCGGACCGGTAGCACGCTTCTCGGCGATGCGCTGATCGGCACTGGAGTGGCGGGTCGCCCGCGGTCGTACTTCAACCGGGTGGCGCATTACAATTTGAGAATTCAGCGAGTTTTGGGGAATGCAAAAGACGACGACAAGTACCTCGACAAGGTCATCGCCGCCGCCACAACGCCCAATGGCGTCTTTGGCGCCAAAGTGCACTGGGAGCACTTCTTAAATCTCATCGCCAAGGTCGAGCGTAGTTCCGCAGCACGCGAGGTGACGGTTCCTATGTCCGCGCCCGGACGCTTGCGGGTGCGCTTTCCTGATCTCCGCTACATCTGGCTTGTCCGCAAGAATGCGGTTGCCCGTGCAATCTCACATTATCGCGTCAAGAAGACCAATCAGTGGCAGCTCGAACTCGAGGTGGGTTGCCGACGACACCGGAGGCGAAGGAGCGCCAGGCTTCGACTTCGATGAAATCGACGCGTTCGTTCGCCTGGGAGAAGCCGAGGATGCCCGCTGGCGACAATACTTTTGGGACCACAATATCCTGCCCCTTGACCTTGCGTATGAGGAGGTGATTCAGGATCTGGGGGGAACGGTCCGACGCGTTCTGGGCTTCCTGGGAATTCCTGCTGAAAACGTCAGCCTGCCCCCACCGGCCCTGCGCAAGCAGGCCGATGATCGCTCGCGCGATTGGGAAGCACGATATCGGCGGATGTGTGCAGAAGAGAGCGAATGACGCCAATCCGCGCTTGGCTCAGCCCGCTCCCCCTCCCACGGCGGTCTGCGGGAAGCCAACAGGGATTGCGGCGCCGTCTGCGCATGCGGTGAGCGCCGGCCGAACGGCTTCGGTGCGATCGATCCGCCGGTCGAGAAGTCGCAGCAAGCTGGACACGAACAGCTCCTCGATTTGCTGCAGTCCTCCGCCATCGGAACGTTGATTGCCCGAGCCAATTTCAGCGGCGATCTCCGATGCAGTCCGTGTTCCGTCGCTGAGCTCCAAAATCCGCGCGGCGGCATCGCTGACAAACAGCGGCTCTCGTCTCTGGCCATTCTCTTGCGCAAAAGCGATGACACGACGCGCGTGTGGCCTGCCGCCGCGCCGCGCCGCCGTGGTTTGGCCGTCCACCAATTCCGAGACATCGATCGTCAACATCCGGATTTGCGGATCCCTGACCGGGGTCAGCTTGGCGAGATCGCCGTCGGCCATGGCCCAACGCCTCATCCGTAGCCGAAACAGCGGATCGATCTCCTTCGTCGGATTCCTCGCTCCGTCGACGTCCTCGGCTTCCGCGATCGCGATCTCGAGCCTGATTGCCGACGCCACCGATCGCAGGCTCGAATCACCGCTCTTGATGCCTCTTTCGGCGGCCGCCAACACTTCCCGTGCTCGCGGCAGATCAATCGGCCCGCTCGGGGGAGAGTGCGTCTCGCCGGTGCCTTGAGCTCCACTCCTTTCCTCTAGCACCCGTGCGGCGAGCTGCGTGATCGGAAAGCGAGGATCTTCGGCTTCGGTTGTCGTGTCGGCCGCGGAGCGTCCTCGCTTGGCGGAAACGCGCCTGCGCGTTGCCGCCTTGAGCAGGCGCTCGAGGCGGTCGGGATCGCGCGCTTCGGCCTGCGCTTTGCGCGCAAACGCGCGCCCGCGGACCGTAACCGCGGCGATCGGTTCCGGGTCGCTTGCGATCGCAGCAAGCTTCCCGCTCAGCGCCTCGATGTCCTGGACGTCCTCGATGGCGACGCAGCCGTAGCCATCGGGTACCCGCGCGTGGTCCGGGAGCTTGCGGATCACCTCGGTCGAGCCGACCAGACAGGCGCCGCACATGAGCACCTCGCGTGCTATGACGGGCGTGTGAAATACGATCGGGAAGTCCTGCTCCAAGCAGCATACGGCGAGGCAGGAGCGTAGGAACTCGGGCACCCGCCAGTGCGGAAGAAACGGGATTTGCAGGATGCGATCGGCGAGGCCGAGCTCTTCGGCCCGCGCGCGAAACTTGCCTTCGAGCGCCGGCCAGCCATGGGCCATCGCCACCAGCCCGACCTCGAGTCCGGCCTGCCTGAGGCGCTGCATCGCCGCGAGTAGCGCAAACGATCCCTTGGTCTCGCCGAGCTTGCCGTAGATGCCGAAATAAGGAAGCTCGCCGGTGAACCCGCCCCACAGCATCTCGCGGATATCCGGATCCAACTCGACCTCCCGCCGCAGCCCCGCCAGATCGAGCGCGGGCCCTTCCGGGCAAAACAAATCCTCACGCAACTCGAGCGAGCCTCCGCCCGCGATCCGCTCGGGGCGGACACCGCGCTTGATCGCGCGTCCGGCGACCACGCCGGTCGCAATCACTGTTGCGGCGGAGCGCAATACATGGTCGTAGAGCGCCTCGAATTGCGGATGACGCCAGAGGCGCCCGGCATCGCTGCCCGCCATGCGCGCGACATGCGGCACGCGCGCAATCTCGGCGGCGAGGTGGCCTGCCACCCCGTAAGGCTCGAGGTAATGAGAGTAGATCACGTCGAACGGGTGCTCGGAATGCACGCGGGCGGCCGTCGCGGCCAGCTTGGAGACGAACGGGCTTGCCATCGGGATGTAGTGTTGCGAGCTGTCGACCGGATCGGTCCAGTGCACCGTGACCGAGCCGGAGGACGGGTATGTCGCCTCGCAACGCTTCCAATCCTGCCGCCGCATGTGCATCCGAAAAGGCGGGCGCGCCTCCTTCGCATTCGTCACCACGTGAACTTCATGGCCGCGCGCCGCCAAGTCGTGCGCGTTCCAATAGGTGCGCACGCTGACGCCGCCCTGGATCGGCGGATACTTGCCGATGATGCAAATTCTCACGGGCGCACCTCGATCAATCCGCGCGCGGCGAGGCCGGCGATCAGTTTGTCCAGGCCCGGCGTGTCCTCAAAAATGGCCGGATCGGCAAACACGTCGAGCATTTCGAGAAGCTCGAATAGATCGGAAGAAAGCTCGGAGACCAGGGGATCGTCCGTGCCGGGTGCCATCGCGACGGCGATCAGCGTCTCGCGTCGCGGCGGGTCGGGCTCACCAGCGAGGCCTTCCAGAATGGGCCGTATGTCGTAGTCGCAACGCAGAAGCACGACGTCGGGATGACGGCGGATCGCGCCGGGCGGCGGCGATCCGTCTTCCGCTGCCGCGAGGGCCTCGCTCTCGCCAGCGCGGACCGCTGCGTAGGCCAACTCGTATGCAGCGATGTCGGGCAGGTAGGGGGGCTCGGGTGCTTCGCTGAGCCAACGCGCCGACAGAAAATCGTAAAATTGACGGGCATTTTCCAGCCGGCTGATGCTTGCCGGCGGACAAGCCTCGACAAAATCGCGGATGATCCCGGCCTTGGTGGAACCCAGCAGATCGAGAGTCCTGGTGAGCACCCATTCGATCTTAGCCATGCGCTTCTCGTAGGAGAAGCGCGCCTCGAGATGAAGCAAGCCGCCGTCGATGCCCGCCGGCGGGGCTTGGTCGATGGAGGTGCGACCGCCGAAAATGGCGGCGCCGCTCGTGAGATGCTCAAGCAGCTTAACCTGCCGATCCAAGAGCCGGCTGGGCATGGGACGTCTCGAATTGGCGATCGAGCCGCGCGCGAATGAGTGCGACATCGTGCAGGATCTCCTCGGTGGCGTCGAAACGATCATCGCGCTCGAGCACGATGCTCCTCGGTGCATGGCGCGCGAGGGCATAATCGAGCAGATCGAAGGTGGCCTCCGGCACCGGGTGGGAATGCGAATCGGCAGCGAACGGCCGCGGCAGGAAATCCTCGTGCAGGGTAACGCCGCCGGCCACATGCACTTCCTTGACCGCACCCGCCGGCAGTGCATCGAGGAACGCATAGGGATCAAAGCCGTAATTCTGCCCGTTCACATAGAGGTTCTCCACGTCGAGCAGGATCCCGGCGCCGGTCTCGCCGCAGATAAGCTTGAAAAACTCTGCGTCCGACAATTCCGAATCCGGCCAGTCGAAGACATAGGTGATGTTCTCGATCAGGAATGGAACCGAAATCCGCGACTGGATGGTCCGCACCTTGGCGATGATCGATTCGGCGACCGCCTCGGTTTTCGGCAAGGGAAGGAGATTGCCGAGATCGCGTCCAGGGACTCGCGTGAAAGCGAGGTGTTCGCTGTAGGCGGGTGCCTTGAGGCGGTCCACAAGGCCGGCGATCTCGTCCACATAAGCAAGGTCGAGCGGCTCGTCGGTGCCGATCGAAAGCCCGATGCCATGCGCGGTCAGCGGGATTTCGCCGACCAGATCGAAGTACATGGCGCGGTGAGCCTCGCTGCCGGCCATGCAGTGGTCCAAGGTGACCTCAAGCACATCGAAGCGCGCGAAGTTCGCGCGCGTCCATTCATCGAGATTGCGTCGATACCCGATGCCAACCGCGGGATGCGATCCGGCCGTCGCTCCTTTGCGGACTCGGCTGCGAACCGAGCCCGGCTCCGACTCGACCAGATGCCGTTGCAACTCGCCAAGGCGAGGGGATTGACCTAGGGGAATCGATGCCGGGCAACGATTTCATAGCACCGGAACGCGTCACGCGCCTGCCACGTCAAATTTCGCTTCGTTGGGATGAGCCTACGAGCAGCCGCACATGCAAGCGCAGTTATCCGAGGGCTGAAGGTTCTTTGGCACTATTCGGATGTGACCAACGTGATCACTATCCTTTGCCTGCTGCGCGACTTCTTTCATCCGCTTTACCAACGCAGTACCATTCGGATCCAATTTCGCGCCCGGCTTTATGTCTTTCGCGGTTCCTGCCATGGCAATTTCCTCGTTAGTTGGTGTCATTAGGTGCAGATGCGGATCTGCAAGACGCCTACTGGCTTGCACTATCAAGTGATCACGCCGCCGCATCATCGCGTCGCGATTACAACCCTAATTAGAGATCAAAGTCCATGACGACGAACTTGTCGCCTGTGGAGAAATCCAGAAGGTATTGAGCGAGCTATTGATTTGGCTGGACGGCGTAAATAGATTTACTGCTCTTTGCGGTTTTGGCTCGGGATTTTTCGCAAATCTGATTCGACGGTTTCCCGGGGCCCGAAGCCGGCTCTGTGCCAAGCTTGCCGGCAGTCGCTGGAACTCTCGCTTTTCTCCTCATGTCGCCGGCAATCGATTGCGACCCCGTGATATCGGTGAGCGTTTTGTAAAGCTTGGCCACGATTGGAACTTCCGCAAATTGTCGAGGTATCGGCATCCCAGCCTTTTCGCCGGCAACTGATTTGCTGAACAAGATGAAATGCATGTATGTCTTCCACAGCAGGCCAAGCTCGGTGAATGAGTAGGATGTACCATTGGCTTGGTAGCAGGCCCGCCAGCGGTCGGGGTGGCCGGAATCGCGTTCGAGCGGCCGCAGCGGCGTCGACTTGTAAAGCGAACCAAAATTTCTTTCGGTCAGAAGGTCATCCCCAATGAGATTTTCGAGCAGGAACTCGACGAGCGAACCCGCCACCGCATAGATGACCTTTACCTCGCCAGACGGAGGGTCGGGATTTCCCGGCGTTGCCCCGATGACAATATCCCGGCCGATCCTGAGGCTCAGCTTGTCGGGAGTAGAGATCTTCTCGAGGCCTTCCAGGTCCATGTCCCAAAGCGCGCGGTGGGGGCTGTTTTTGCAATTCGCGCGCAGGAAGTCCGCCACCAGGGTTTCCAAGCGGTCTCCGAAGTTCGGATAGACCGGAATTTTCGGGAACAGCTTGTATTGCAGATAGACCGCAAGCCCCTCAGCCAGCATCCGATTTCCGCTCGGAAACAAGACGTGGACAAGCTCATGGGCAATCGAGGCGTGGCCGGCGACGACCCTGTGGGCTGGAAACTCCATCCAGCCCCTCTGCCCCAGCCACGCCGGTACCAAAGCCTTTGATTTCGGGTACGCATCGGAGACGAAGATGTGAAGGTCGGCCCGCGGTCGATACGGCCCCGTGGTGACACGAGGCGGGAGCGGTGCGTCAGGAGAAAGCCATTCGTTATCGTCTTTATCCTTGTAGCTGGAAAGTTGCGCCAGGACGGCCTCAAGCTGCTCTGCAACATCCTCCTGAAACTTCGTTTGCTGCGCGGGCGATACGCAGGCGTAGCTGTGTCGTCCGGTGCGACCGCTGAAGTCGAAGGCCGCGACTAGGTCGCGGGCTTTCCCGCCCCTGGCCGTCCGGGGCCCTGCACTATCTTCTTGCAACCACATCGACGAGCTCCAGCAATGGGGATGAGCCAGGACGACGCGGGCCACCGCAGCGTCGCGGATGCCGACATTGGATGACCATCGCTAGGGCAGTCATGGTTAATATTCTGTTTACAATTCCCCGGCCGGTTGATGTCAGGAGGCATACCGCGCCATCCTTGCCGCAATCCGAGACCTCGGCCACGATCGGAGAGGAAGGCAATTGATGCTCACGAAAGAGGAAAACCAGCTGATCACGCTGACCGGCCCGGGCACACCCGGCGGTGCCCTGATGCGCTGCTACTGGCACCCGATTGCGCTGACCGACGAGCTTCCGCCCGGCGGCGCGCCCATGCGGGTGAAAATCCTGGGTGAGGAGTTGGTGCTGTTCCGCGATGAGCACGACCGCCCCGGCCTGCTCGGGCTCCTCTGCTCGCATCGCTGCGCCGATCTCAGCTACGGCAGGATCGAGGACGGCGGGCTGCGGTGCCTCTATCACGGCTGGCTTTACGATATCAACGGACGCTGCCTCGAGCAGCCGGCAGAGCCGCCGGAGAGCCGCTACAAGGACGAGATTCGGCATTTGGCCTACCCGCTCATTGAGCGTGCCGGTCTCATTCTCGCCTATCTGGGCAGAGGCAAGCCGCCGCTGCTGCCAAGCTACGAGTGCCTTGTGGCAGCGCCAGAGCACCGGCATGTGCAAAAGACCTTCATGGAGTGCAATTATCTGCAGGCGCTCGAGGGCGACATCGATCCCGCCCACCTTTCCTACCTGCACCGGTTCTGGCAGCGTCGTCGCATCGCGCGGAAAGGCACCGTCCCCGGCAGCGACAAGTCTGCTGCCCTGCTTCACAGTGAGGACCGGCGGCCGAGGCTCGAAAGTGAGCGCACCGATTTCGGGGTCCGCAACTACGCGATTCGCGATGCCGGAGACGGTACGCGTTGGGTGCGTATCAACAACTTCATCATGCCCAACAAAATCGGCTCAGTCGGCAATGAAGGAAGGATCGGTGAAGGCTACACGATCCACTGGCATGTGCCGGTCGATGACGAGAACCATGTTCGTTTCGATATCTTCTTCAATCGCACCCGACCCATTGAGCGGGAACGCTACGAGCAGGAGCTGGCGACCGAGACGATCGATCATCGCTACCGTCGCAACAAGCGAAACCGTTATCTGCAGGACCGCGAGCAGATGACAACAACCAACTTCAGCGGCATGGGCGAAAGCAACGCACTGCAGGACGCCTTCGCGAGCGAGACGCCGGGTCCGATCCACGACCGCTCCCGTGAGCATCTCGGCACCACCGATGCCCACATCATCGCGGCCCGCCGTCAGTTGCTGGCCGGGGTGGCGGCCGTTCAGGCCGGGCGTGAACCCATTCACGTCGTTCGCGATCCGGCGCAAGACGACATGTCGCATATCGTGGTCGTATCCGAGGTGATCCCGCCGGATGTCGATCACCGGGATTTGTGGAAGATGCGAGCGCAGAAGCCGCAAGCGGCCGAGTGAGCAAAGCCGCCGCTCCTGCACTGCGGCATTCTTGGACGGAAAGTCGGAATCCGCCCGCGGCAAGATCTCGTCCGCGGATGCGCGGCGGGCGATCAGAGAGCGGGAATCAAAGCTCCGGGCTCTTGGCGATCGATTCTGTGAGAACCACGATGCTGCGGCGCAATTTATTGCTTGGAAGCTTTGCAAAGGCTTTCAACATCTGCACCGCGTAGGGCGAGATCAGCAGGTCGGTGACCACCGGCCCGGCAACCGGGCCGTCGCTGCCGGATGCCGAATTGTCAAAGAACTGGCTGATCGGAACCTTCAAAATCGCCGCAATCTTTGCCAGGCGGCTCGAACCGACCCGATTGGCGCCCTTCTCGTACTTCTGAATTTGCTGAAAGGTGACGCCGACCGAATTTCCCAACTCTGTTTGAGAAATACCTTTCGCGGTACGAAAAATACGTATGTTCTGCCCGACAAGCTTGTCGACCGGTTCGATTCTCTTCGCCATTGCTTCGCCAATCGCCTTCACAAAAATTTCATGCGCAATTATCTATGACCTCCCGGGAGGGGTCAATGCCAAAAAGGGCTTGGTAGGCCAACCCTTAGACGCGGTTAATGCAGAAAGGAGCGTGGTGGGTCCCCGCCGGCCAGCCTTCTCGCCAGCTCGACCGCCGCCGGCGCGGAGAGGGTGAGCTCCCCGCGGGCGCCGATGCGGGTCGTCACGGAGCCGGGTTCGTCCTTCGCCAGCAGCAGGAAAGCGTGCAAGGCTGCCCGCACCTCCGGGGGCAGAGCGATATACTGACGCATGACTTCCGCCAGCTCGTTCTCGGCGCTCCAATAATAGAGCTCAATCAGGCGCGCCGGATGCCGGCATTCATCGACAATGCGTTTCAGCAATCCGGTCAACTGCTGCTCGTCCGCCCGGTCCGTCATGACGCCACCCGTTCACCGGCGCCGCACAGCGATCGGGCGTCCGAATTCAGAGGGAGCTGGCGTCGGGCGCTCTCCGCCAATTCGAGGTTCGCCATTCTCAAGAGGCGGACAAACACCGGCAGATGCAGCTCGGAACCTTCGACGATCGCGTAATCGAGCAGCCTCTCGAGAGACTCGACCGCGGTTTCCCTGGAGACCGACGAATTTACCGACGAATCGCTGGAAGCATTTTCGATCATCGCCCCACCTCTTTTTTATTTTCGAAGTCGAGCCCGGAGCGTGCAGCCCCGTAAGGCCCGGTCCGCATCGTCTTGATCCAATGGTCGTGGCCTTCGCGCCGAAGGTAAATCAGTCTTAAGTACCGCCGCCCGCTCGGTTGAAAATCCGGCAGACTGAAAATAATCCTTAAATTACAGTAGCTTGATTGGATGCCCCCCCGCCCGGATGGCGGTACCTTCGTCCCGGGACCAAGGTAGGTGTAACTGGCTATCGGGGGCGGCGGGGGCCGCGGCCCGCACAGCAAGAACGCTCAAGAATGCGAAGGCGGTTCTGGGTTCCGGCGCGCGCCGATGGCCAAGGCGGAGGCGACGCGCCGCGATTTGTGCCATTGCGTCAGCTGGGCCCTTGCGCGCTCGGGTTTCCGAGCAGCGCCGGCGTTGCAAGAAGGGACATGGACGCGACCTCTTGAACCTGCCACAACCCCGAAAATCCACTTGGAATGTCGGCTGACCTGCCATAAATGTGGCCATCCCGGCCCAGATATGAGCAGCCTGCCCGAGCCTGAGGGCGGGCTGTGGGTAAGCGTCTTGGTCGACCTCGGCGGCGGAGTAGCTCAGTTGGTTAGAGCAGCGGAATCATAATCCGTGTGTCGGCGGTTCAAATCCGTCCTCCGCTACCATCTTGCCCGCCACGGGAATCCGGAAAGAGATCGGCGCCGGTCAGCCGGCGAGGCGACCCGTGATCTCTGGCCTTGATCGCCCCGGCGCGGGGGGCGTCTGTTAGTTCCTTGGATCAGCGCCAGTCGGCCATCGCCTGGCCGAGCGGAGAATCCGGCGGCAGTTCAATCAGCTCGGTCCGGATGCCGTTTAGGTCCGTGAGATTGGCGTGGTCCATCTTCGTTGTCTTGTTGAATGTGACCTCGCTCACGCTAGCGCCCCGCTGCTTGAACATCGCGGCAACTGCCGGCAAATTCTCAACTTGCAGGGCGAAGTGCTCAATGCCGGGCGGACGTTGTGCGCTTGCCGGCCACAGCTGGATGAAGGTCTCCTTGCTCACCTGGACGATAACGAATTGCGGGTCTCCTGACGAAGTGAGCTGCCGGTATGCTTCCGGAAAGCCGAACGTCTTGGTGTAATATTCGACAGCCTTGTCGAGATTGGGTACGCTTAGCCCAACAAAGCTGAGGCCGACGATCCCATGGTTCGGGGACAGACTCTGGGCGCCAGCGGTAACACCCAGGCCGACTATGGTACCGGCAACGAAAAGAGCAAAGCCGCGCATAACACCCTCCATCTGTTCTGTCCGTGTCTCGAAGCGGTCTTCTCTAATAAACGGCATATTACCGGCTTAGAAATCAAGCTTCTCGGCGCGCGGCAGATCAGCATCCTGATCCGTAGGCGTCCTCGCCTGGGGGAGCGACGGTAGCAGGCCCGAGACTCGTTCCACCTATTGACCTAGTGGGCACCCGACGCAGCGAGCCTAAGAGTTCATGTCTGCTTTGAAGGTGAAGCGGAAGTTTTCTGCTCGGTCAGAGCCTTGCCGCCCATGACCCGAGCCGACATCAAATGATTCGATCAACCGCGAGGGGGCTGCCGGCTCACGGGGATTGAGTGGCCGAACCGGCGAAGGTGAGCGATGAACCGGTTGGCCGCCGGGCTCAGGGTTCGATCCTTCAACGTAAAGATTGCAAATGGCCAGGGCCGAACGGGTAGCTCGACGGGCAATATCTTCAGTAGCGGGCGGGGTACGACTGACCTCGGCATTGCTCCAATGAAGCGCCCCGTGGCAAGAAAATGGGCTCGAAGCGGTGAAGAGTGCGTCTCCAAGGCGATCTTTGGCATGGCAAGCCCGCGTGCGCGAAATGCGTCCGCGATGTCCGCGTAATTCGCAGTATTCGGAGGCCCGAGTATCCAAGGCTCGGCGTGAAGTTCAGCGAGATCGATCTTGCGCCGGCGAGCCCATCGCGACTGGACCCCTGCTACGAGGACCGAATGGTCGTCGAATAACAATTCAACATTCACATCGCTTCCAACATCATCGCGGGAGAACGGCGGCACACACCATTCCAAATGGACATCGTGTGTGCGCTCACGTAGCCCGGAATAGGAGGTAATGGGTACTTCGCTGACGCGAAGTACCACTTTTGGATAGGATGCCGAAAATTCTTGAATCACTTGAAGCAGGAAGGTAGCCAAAGCAGCCGCTGGACAGCCGATCCGCACCTCCCCGACCGCAGGATCGGACAGAAACTCGATGTCCTTGACCCCTTGCCTCAATTCATCGAATGCGGCGCGCGTGCGCGCCAACAGCGCCTTTCCATACAGGGTGGGTTCGACACCGCGGGGGCGACGGTCGAAAAGCCGCGCGTCCAGCGTCTGTTCGAGATCGGCGATAACCTCGGACACGGAGGGCTGCGATATGCCGAGCTGCGCGGCAGCCTTTGCCATGCTTCCATGCTGCACGACCGTAAAAAACAGGTGCAGGTCCCGCAGTGTGAGGCGTCGACCGATTTGACTGTCCGAATCGAGTTTTCGTGGCATAGGCAAAACCGGATAGCACCAAAGGAAATCAGGGAATTGTCCGATAGCAGAGAAGAATTAATCTCGCAATCAGGCTGCAGCCACAGCACCACCGCAAAGGAGATCGCACCATGTCCCGACCGTTGCTCAGTGCCTTGGCCCCCGCCATCGTCCTTGCCATGGCCTCGGTCAGCACGGCGTCCGCCGAAACGAACTTTCCAAGCAAGCCAGTCAAAGTCATCCTGCCGGTGCCCGCCGGCAGCGCTCTCGATGTCATCACGCGCGTGGCCGGGGAGGGGTTGACCACGCGGTGGGGTCAACAGGTCGTCGTGGAGAACCGCCCCGGGGCCGGCGGCGCGCTCGCGGCGCAGGCAGCAGCGTCGGCCCAACCGGACGGTTACACGCTGCTCGGTGGTGCGGCGTCGATCTTTCAAATACTGCCCGCCCAGAGGGAAAAGATTGCGATCGATGTCAATCGCGGTTTCGTGCAGGTCGGCATGGTCGCTTGCTGCAACCCAATGTTTGTCGCCGTTTCCCCGAGGCTCGACATAACGACATTTTCACAATTCGTGGCACTCGCAAAATCCAAGCCGCTGGACATCGTGGTCGGCACGAATGGAACCGGGACATTACCGAACTTTGCCGGTCTCGCGATCGCGAAGAAGGGGAATATTCCGATCACCGTGGTGCCGTATGCCCAGGGCGGCACGCTCGCGGCGATCAACGACATCATGGGTGGCCGCGTGCATGCGACCATCGAGGCCATCGCCGGCCTGCGCGGCCAACTGCAGTCCGGCGACCTGAAGCTCATTGGTGTATTGTCGGAGAAACGTGATCCCGAATACCCGGAAGTGCCGACCGTCGCCGAGACCATTCCGGGCCTAACCGCCATCGGCTTCATGAGCCTCGCCGCGCCGGCAGGAACGCCCGCCGAGACGGTAGATCGGCTGAACGAGGCCCTCAACGAAACCCTCGCGACCGCAAGCGTGCAGAAGCGCTTTGCCGAGCTGTCGATGCCGATCAGGATCATGAACCCGGAGGAGACCAAGGCGTTTGTCGAAAGCGAAGAGAAGCTCTGGTGGCCTCTGGTTCGGGAGCTTGAACCGAAATGAGGTCGCCTGCTTAAAACGCCCCCGCCGACGCGGGCAAACCGGAGCTTTTGCCCGCGTTGTCCTGATGGAAACAAAGCGACTAGAGGCCTCTCGATGCACCCATATGCAATCTCGGAATCCACCAAGGACCGCCTGCTGCGCCGGCAACGCAATCTGACGAGCAACGAGCGTATCGAGGCCGAGCGCACCGCGCTGGTCGTGATCGACATGCAGAACCATTTCGTCGCCGAGGGTTTCCCGGATGAGGTTCCGCTCTCCCGCGACATCGTGCCGACCATCAACCGACTGGCTGGTGCAGTACGCAGCGCGGGCGCGACAGTCGTCTGGGTGCAGACCACGGCAAGCGGGGCGCTCGAACACTGGAGCAATTATCACAAGCACATGCTCGGGCCAGAGCGCGTGAAAACGCGCCTTGAAAGCCTCGACGAGTTCGCCGCTGGCTTTTGCCTTTACCCGGCGCTTGATGTTCTGCACGAGGATTTGCGGGTAACGAAGATAAAATATTCCGCGTTCATAGCCGGCTCCTCTGATCTCGACGTAAAGCTCCGGAACCGCCGGATTGATACCGTGCTGATCGCCGGGACCGCGACCAACGTGTGCTGCGAGTTCGAGCGCGCGCGACGCAATGATGCTTGACTACCGCGCGATCATGCTCGCGGACGCGACGGCCACCTGGACTGACGAAGAGCATTCCGCAACCCTCAAAAACTTCCTGCTGTTCTTTGGGGACGTTATGGCGGCCGATGAAGTGATTGGCCGACTGGTTCCAGCCAGGGGCCGCGGGACCGCCTGAGCGCGGTCGCGGGCAACAGCAACTGATCGTAAGAGGCCAGCGTCCGCATTTGGCCCAAACCCAGTTCGCCGCGGCGCAGCGGAGCGTCGGCCGTCGGAGGAGAACCGGACGCTTCGGCGGCCATGGCCTAGACTGCCGCACCTGACCCGGAGCGGTCATCGTCGCAATTCGAGGCCGAGTTCGGACGTTGCCCGGCCGCCGTGGCAGCAGAACGTTCGACCCTGGTTTGCGGGCAACGTTCGGTCACTTGATCAATCCTCCCCGGCGCCATATTCTCGCTCCCGCCGGCAACATCATCTTTGGATGAAAATGAGTTGCTGCGCCGCCTCGGGAGGGTTCGATGACGACCGCCACGCGACTGGGAAACGTTCTTGCGAAATTGTCCTTTTGCGCAATCACGAGCGCAGGCCTGCTGGGTTTGCCGATCGTCGGCAGCCATCCGGCGGTCGCTCAAGACCACGGCCCGGCGGCGCTGACCGGTACGGTTTCCTCGGCGGAAGAAGGAAAGATGGAAGGTGTCGTCGTCAGCGCCAAGCGGCCCGGCTCGACCATCATGGTTTCGGTGAGCACGAACGCGCAGGGGCAATACAGTTTTCCCCAGGACCGGCTCGTTCCCGGTGGTTACGACATCACCATCCGTGCCGTCGGGTACACGCTCAAGCCGACAACGACAAAGATAGAATCGGGCGGCTCCGCGCAACTCGACCTCACGCTCGCGAAGGCCGCGCCGAACGTTCTCGCCCTTCAAATGTCCAATAGCGAGTTGATGCAAAGCGCGCCGGGCACGCCCGCGCAGAAAATGGCCTTGCTGTCATGCCTCGATTGTCATGGCCTGCAGCGTCCGTTCTTTTCCAAGGACAATGCGTCGGACATGGCAATTACGGTGCAGCGCATGAGGGCGCATGCCCCGAATGCTTCTCCCAATTTTCCTTTCTTCCTTCACAACGCATCCGAGATCTTGAGCGGTCCGCCGAACAAGGGACAGACGGAATTCGGGGCCTACATCGCTTCGGTCAATCTCAGCTCCGGAGAAACGTGGCCCTATGCGCCGAAGACACAGCCCCGGCCGACCGGCAAATCGACACAGGCCATCATCACGACCTACGATCTTCCCGACGAGGCCGCGCCCCACGACACGCTCCTCGACCCGGCGGGCAACGTCTGGTTCACGGATTTCCAGCACCAGTTCATCTCGAAGCTCGATCCCAAGACCGGCAAGGTCACGCGCTATCCGGTGCCCGTGTCGAAGCCCGGCTTTCCGACCGGCGGCCTCATGGTAACCATGGACAAGGATGGAAACATCTGGGAAGCGATGATGGGGCAGGCGCAGATCGCCGAGCTCGACCCGAAGACCGGAAAGGTGTCGGTCTACCTGGCGCCCGATTGGGACCATGGCGACAAGCGGTTCACCATGATCGACGCCCTGCATTCGAATGTTGACGGGAAATTGTGGACCAAGGCGAACGACGGCGAAACCAACAAAATGTATCAGTTCGACCTCGCCACCAAACAATTCCACGAATTTCTGCCGCCCCCCGGAAGGCGAACGATTGCCGGTTACGGACTGGTCACCGACCTGAACAACAATGTCTACAGCCTCGACAACAATCCGAACCAAAGGCAAATCTGGCGCACGGACGCCAAGACGGGAGATGTAACTTATATCGATCTTCCGCCCGGCATCGGCGGCGCGCGGCGAGGGCATATCGACTCGCAGAATCGGCTATGGTTCTCGCAATTCCATGCCAACCGTTACGCGATGTATGATCCCAAGAGCGGCAAAGTCACGGCCTGGGATGTGCCGGTCCCTTATGCGGGCGCGTACGATGTCGGGTTCGACGACGTCAAATACGCGTGGGGCGCCGATATGAGCACCGATTTGGTCCAACGGTTCAACGTGGAAACCGGCGAATGGAGCTCTTATCTCCTGCCGACCTCCATCAATACGCGCCACATCGACGTGCAGAAGAGCTCGGATCCCAACGTCCTCTCCAGCATGTGGACCGAAGGCCAGCAGACCAGCAAGATCGTCCATATCGAGCCGCTTACCCCGTAACGGACCTTTTCGTTGCGCGGCATTCAAGACCAAGGCGGCCTTCGGAGGCGCGGGAGCCCTGTAGCCCGGATGTAGCGCTTGCGTAATCCGGGACCGCCGCTCCCGCATTTCGCATAGCGCGGGCTACACATGACCTCTACGCGAGGCGGGTCGCTTGTTCGCTTGATTGCTTGTTAATTACAGGAAAATAACAACCGCCCGGGCCTGGAAGGTGGTGCTTTGACCGCCGGGGACGGAGCCGCATGTCGTGATCAACCCGCCCCCAGCGATCCGGCCGTCATCACCCCTCGCGCTGCGGCGCCCGCCAGAAAAACGGGATGAACCGATCGCCCGGGCTCGCGTCACCGCGCGCGATCTCGGCGCGTATTCGAGTTTGGACCGCCTCTTGGGTCTCGTGCGGGGCCGAAAGAAGGTGTGCGTCCTGTGCTGGGGGCGTGAGCCTGCTGCACGCGGCCGAACCGACGCTCCACGGATGATCTCACCACGGATGATCTCACCACAGATGGTCTGCTGGTGCGTCTCCGAAACCAGAACCGCGAGCATGAAAAAGCCCGGCGCGGTTTCCCGCCCGGGCACACTTCGTGAGTTTCAATTTGACGAATAGTCTGATTCGCGCGCAGGTGTCAACGATTAAGTGCTCGGTCCGGCTCCTTACTGTTCGGTCGATGACAGAGTGACCGGACCAAACGGAAGCGCTCGTCCGACGTTCCCGCGGATTTCCGTCATGTCGCCGCTGAAATAGAAGGCATCGGTGGCCAGATCGTCGTACCGTCCGTCCAGAATATCGCGGCATGTCTGCAGTGATTCGGCCAGCCTGACCGTCGTGCCGGAGCGTTTGGTCCAGCGCTCGGCGACGAAGTACGGCTGGGTGAAATAGTTCTGCAGTTTCAGCGCGCGTTCGAGCAGCAACGCGTCGGCGCCGCGCTTGGTGCGATCATCGGCCCATAATGCCGCGAGGGCCTGACGTGCCCGGCCGGCGATCGCGCCGTGTTCATCGCCGAGGATGTTCGTCTCGAACAGACGTGAGCGTGAGGTCACGACCTCCACGGCAGGATAAACCTTGGCGCGGGCGAGTTTGCTCGAGAAACGGATGACCGCGTCGAACGGGTCGAGCAGGGACAACTGGCTCGCTGTCCATGGCCCGTCGGCGGAGCGGAGAAAGAACTGCTGTACCGTGCCGCACGGAATATCCGCGTATCCCTCCTCCTTCAGGGAGCGCGAAAACGCTCCAGGCGGCGCGTCCCGCCACACCGGCGCAATCGTGAATAGTTTGACGCCCTCGGGAACGTCGTTGAGCTTGGATGTCAGCTCGTACAGGGTCACCGCGGGTCCGGTTTTTGCCTCACCCGCAAGAACCGCGTTGCCGCCGACGACGAGGGGACACATGACGTCGATCACTTTGATGCCGGTTTCGAGCAACCTCGCGGCCCCGGTCGCGATCGGCGAAGGGCCTGCGAGCTCGGGCAGGATACGCGCGAGGTCACCGAGATTCACCGGCGTTTCGCTCTCGTTGCCGGAATTCAGCACGGTGCTGCCGCGCGACAAGGCGTCGGCTGGCGACAGCGCGATGCAGCGCACGATGCCTCCGCTTGGCTGCTGGATCACCTGCAAGGCGACCGCGCGGCGGTTGGCCTCGTCGCTCACTGCAAGCTCGCTTAGAATGTCCGGCGGTGCGTCGGGATCGAACAGAGCCTCCGCCACGGCGCCGCGCGCCTCGATCAGACGGCCGATCCGGTTGGCGAAATCGTTGGGCAAGGCGTTGGCCTGAAATGTCTCATTCACCATCACGAGCATCCTTTCCTTCAGTTTCGAACGGGCGGCATGCAGGCGATTGTTGACGGTCGCCACCGACAGGCCGAGAAAGACGGCAATGTCCTGATGAGAGCAGTCATGGATGAAGAACAGGGCGGCCGGCTCCCGCAGCTTGTCGGGAAGCCCGGCGATCGCTGCCAGCGCCATCGTGGATCGCTCGCGCTGCTCCAACCGGCGATCGGGCGGCAATTCTTCTCCGGGCAGGTCTTCTGCCTCCGCCAACGGCACCGTCGGCGGCGTCTTTCTTCGCAGCACCCGGAATGCCTGATGCCGCACGATGCCGCGCAGCCAGCCCGGAAATGCCGCGGGATCGGCCAGCGCCGGCAGCGCCGACCACGCAGCGATAAAGGACTCCTGCACGACGTCCTCGGCCTGCTGGAAGTCATGCACCAGGGCCAGCGCCACGCCGAAAGCAAAATGCTGGAATTGCCGCGTCAGGTCGACGAAGGCCTGGACGTCGCCGCCGCGTGCACCGCAGACCCGTTGCTCGTAGTCCATGTTCCGGTCCCTCTCACCCACAGAGTGCCAGGAATTGGCTGCCACCTTTAGCTTTTTAAGACAGAAATCCAAGACGCCACTTCGATCTCAATCAACCCCACGTGTAACCCCGGGTTGGGCGGGAAACCAAACCAATCAGCCCAGGTGATTCAGTCGGACTCAATAGGGGAGAGGGCGTAACCCGCATTCCTAGCAAGGAGATCCCCGGTCAGGCCGTTCACTCTCACCGCGCCCTCACCGGGCGCGCGGTTGTGCAAAGGCGCCGGTGTCGGGCGGCAGCTCCCTTCGGCGCGCACCGGGCTTCGGTCTTCGATCGATAAATTTTGATGTTCCCGCTTTACCGAAGTTCATTCTTGGTCTGGCATTTGGGAGTGAGAGAGTCGCAAAAGGGAGCACGTGGTGTTTTCTCGCGCGGGCCCGATTACGTTCTGCTTGCTGCTGGCATTCGGCGGGATTGGCAATGCTCAATCCTCGCTTGGCGAGGGGTGTTCCGTCCAAGCCTTTGAAACTCGCCCCGAGGCAACCGTCGAAGCCTGCACCGCGATCCTGGATGCGGGCGGGGTGTCCGACGGCACCCGCGCCGAGGCATTGAAGATCCGTGCCCGTTCTTTGCACAGCCTGGGCCATCTTGACGAAGCGATCGGCGATTACGAGGTTGCCTTGCTGCTTGCGCCGGACGATCCGGAACTGCATCTGCGGCGCGGGTGGACCGCCTACGACAAGCACGATTTCGACCTCGTACGTCGCCAGGCCGAGGAGGCTTTGAAGCTTAGGCCCGGATATGCGGACGCCAAAGATCTCATCGGTGCCGTGCTGGCGCATCCGAGCGTGCGCAGGTTCGATGAGGCCAGGGCTGCCTACAACGAGGCTATCCGGGCTGATCCCGGCAGTCCGTTGTTTCGTTACCATCTCCTCCAACTGCTCGAGTATTGGGTGTCCACGCCCGGAGCGTTGGAGGTGGCGGACGCGCTGCTGCAATTGCCGGCTTCAGCCATTACCAAGCCGCACGCGATCGATTACTACCGCAAAAAGACCAGCTTTCGGACCGCGGTGACCCTTGAGCGCGGCGAGCTGTTGGCGGCGCTAGGAAAGCTCGACGAGGCCAGGGCGAGCTTCGACCGCGCGGTTCAAGACGATCCCGGCGCCTTGAGCTACGCCCGGAGGGGGGCGTTCCTGCTCGAACGGTCGGCGCTGCCGACCCCAATGGATCAGGTCCAGGCCGACGTCGACCGGTCGCTTGCCGCGGACGCGAACTATTGGTTCTCGCTCGGACTGGCGGGGCGCGTGCACTTCTACGGCAAGAATTACGAGGCGGCCGCCACCGAGCTCGCCCGCTCCGTTGAGCTCTACCCCATCAATGGATCGATGCGCTGGTGGCACGCGATGACGCTTCGCATGCTGGGCCGATCGGACGATGCCGCAGCCGAAGCCGTGACCGCGTTTCAGGTGGACCCGGGGTTCATGCTCCAGAAGGTTTCCGCTCTGCGGAAGTACGGCTTCGTGCCGCAGCTTGCGCCGAACGTCGACCCCAGGCCCGTGCTCTATGATGCCGCGCGCGCCTGCATGCTCGATGAGCGGTGTTGGTAGAATGAAAGCAATCCGCCTGGTCAGCGTGTGGATCCTGTTTTGCATTGCCGGGGTGATCGGGTGCGCGTGGGCGGCTCCAGCCGACGATCCGATCCCGCCCGCGGGCCTCATCGAGGTTGCGAGCAACCCCTGCTTACTCGCGAAGTCCGGTCATAGTCAGCCATGCCCGGAACCGCAACTCCCGGACGGCGGCGATGTGCGGCAGCTTGTAGCGGCCCGCCTCAGCCGCGCACTGTTCTTCATCGAAACGTACGAACTGAAAAAAGCGCTGAGCGAGGCAGATGCCGCACTCGAGCTTGACCAGGCGAGCGTCGAGGCGCGCCATCTGGTCGCCAGGCTTGCCATGTCGACCGGTGATCTGGCGCGCGCCGAGCGCGAAATTCTGATCGCTATAAAGAATCCCCCGACGATGTGAATTTGCGGGCGACAAATGCGGTACGCTTGCAGCTTCAGCCCGCCCGCAGGGAAGCGCTGCGCGAGTTCAACGAGATTTTGGCGCAACATCCCGATCATGCCTTTTCCCGAGAAGCGCGCGCCAAATTGTTGCTGTCGATGCATCGAGCCAAGGAAGCGGTCGTCGACCTGGATGTGCTTCTCGCGAACGAAAATCCGAAGACCATCCTATGGTCGCTTCGAGCGACAGCTTACCTCGGGATGAACGAGCCGCAGCGCGCCGTCGCGGACTTCACCAAGGCCATGGATGACCATCCGGGCCGGCTCGATCTTCTGACCGGACGTGCCGCGGCTTACGTGCTGGCGGGCGACCGCGAGGCCGCGCTACGCGACTTTGATACAATCCTGGGCCCCATCGACGGAGCGCCGAACTATGCCCTGGGCGGGGATCAGCTCGCGAAATATCGCACCAGGAGAGCGTTCCTTTTGGTCCGTCTCAACCGATTTGCAGATGCAGCGGCCGAAATGGTGAATGCCCTGAACGCCGGGGGGCGGACGGCCCTGCTTCGGGCCCAGGTCTTTCTTCGGCATAATGGCTTCCCGGAAACCCCGTTGGATGGCCGCAACTCGGATTCCCTGAGGAGCGCACTGAAAGCCTGCTTTGGTCTGAATTCGTGCTTCACGCCGATGAGCGAGGAACTGTAGCCGTCAGGTCGCCGGCAGCGTCGGGCGCGGGCGGTGAGGCGGTAGGGACCGGGTGGGGGGAGCATGGTAGCGGGCCTCCGCTACCATCTTGCCCGCACTCCTTTGACCTTATCGTGTATGCGGCGTCGCCCGAGAAGCCCTCAGACGGCGAGGGCCTCCATGATCAGGTTCTTGATCGCATCGGGTTGTGAGATCAGCCCCAGGTGGCTCGCATCGATCTCGATCGTCTTCGCGCCCATCCGCTTGGCCATGAAGCGCTCCAGGTCGGGATTGATCGTCCGGTCTTGGGTGGACACGGCATAGAACGACGGCTTGCTGCGCCAAGCGGCATTCGTGGTCTTGTCGGTGGTCAGCGACTTCTTGAACGGCTGCTGGACCGCGTAGAGGATGCGCGCCTCCTCCGGCGGCAGGTCGCCCGCGAAGTCGTGGAGAAAAGCGTTCTCCGACAACTGGCCCCAATCGTCGTTGAAGACAATGCCGGCGGTGGCCGGCGGCGTCGGATAGTTCTTCGCCAGCGCCGTAAAATCCTCGCCGGCATCGGGTGCCCGCGCGGCGACGTAGACCAGCTCGGTGACCTTCGGGTCCAGCCCCACCTCCGACACGATCATTCTGGAGAAGGAATGACCGACAAGCACCCACCA
Source organism: uncultured Alphaproteobacteria bacterium (assembly GCA_963725185.1). Lineage (GTDB taxonomy): Bacteria > Pseudomonadota > Alphaproteobacteria > Rhizobiales > Xanthobacteraceae > VAZQ01. The sequence continues at coordinate 891,907 of CAVRXO010000002.1, read as the reverse complement.
AATAAGGAAAGCGCCTCGGCGTTCGAGGCGTTGCGCGGCCGGCAGAGTATCAGCGGCCCGCGACGAAATTCCGAAACCGCCTCCCTGATTTCAATCTGCTTGACCGTCTCGACTGGCTAACTGCGCGCGGGGGTTGATTTGTTTAAAAGACTATCGTATCCTAATTGAGGGGATTACGGGGGGTGGCATGTTTTGCGGCGTCTGTGCACGCGTTCTTGCCTTGGTCGTTTTGACAGGACTCGCTGGGTGTGGCCTGTACACCCCTGCAAAAGACCCATTCAAAAACGATACGCCGACAAGCGACGTCCCCATACCGGAGCAGGCGAGCTATGAGATCAGGATAGTTAATCACGTAGAGTGCGAAATTGCGCTCGGATTGTATCAAGCGAAGCGCCTCAAACTTCCTTGGCTAATGGATTGGGGAGTAACGGTAACGCAATCGATAACCGCGGAAGATCAAAGCGGAATAGCGCCCGGTATAACGTTAGTTCAACCTTTGCAGAATGCCATCTTTACGTTCCCCACGGGAGGCAACGTCACAAGCGCACAGTCCTTTTCGGTGAGTCTTGGCGCCACGGGTTCAGCGAACGCACTTAGGACCGAGACGATACAATACACGCTCAGCAATAGGGATCTGCTTCGCTTGCTTGACCCCGACTGCCTCAACCATCAGCATGGGGTTTTAATCGACGGTGATTTAAAGATCAGGGAATTCATCTACGACAAGGCGGCGATAGCTGCCAGTAATAACGCCATACTTTCAGGTTCACCATCTCAACGCCCCTCGTTCAATACTTGGACTGAGGAAATTACTTTTGTTGCCGCTTATGGTGGCACGGCTACTCCAACATGGAAACTTGCGCGCCTGACGGCTAATGCCTCGTCAAACTTGGCAGTGGCCGAGCGCACCAACACGAACGATCTGATCATAACGCTTGGACCCCTGGCGGCGGGTCAGCCGAAAAAGGACAAGCCTCTCGAGCTTACGCAGAGCGCTATGAACCAGCACAACGCCAGAGTTTCAGCCGCCGCCATTGCGGTATCGATCTCGGGTCAATCACACTAATTTAAATGGAGGAACAGATGTTGAAGCGTATGCTTCGCATTGTAACGGCTCTAGCCATTTTTCAATTGACGGCGGTTGCGCCCATCCGTGCCCAGAACGAGACGCAAGCTCCGAATGGTTCTGCCCCGAATGGTTCTGCCCAACCACCGAGTACACTCAAACCCTTCTATACGGAAAAATGCGGTACGGCCGAAAAGCCTGCGCCGTTCGGGACTATGTGCGGCACGACGTCGGATTTTATTTGCAATGGAAAAGACACCAGGTGTTGTCCCATAAGCGATAAGGAGTGCTTGGGCGGGCGATAGGTCGATCTCCTTCAGTCGCACGACCGATCCGTCGAAGCCTGGCGCAAGCCTGTGTGAGTACAGCCCGCCACAAATCGCTTTGGCTACGTCAGCCGCCGTGACTATCGGGCCATTGGGTGTCAGGTGGGTGACAGCGGGCGATTTGGTTGATTGTTGCGGCCTATTACGAGTTAAAACGCCGCCGCGCGGCTCAAATCCGTCCTCGGCAACCATTGATCGGCACTCATTTGACCTTTGGTGTAAGCGGGGTCGCCTGAGGAGCCCTCAGACGGCGAGGGCCTCCATGATCAGGTTCTTGATCGCATCGGGTTGTGAGATCAGCCCCAGGTGGCTCGCATCGATCTCGATCGTCTTCGCGCCCATCCGCTTGGCCATGAAGCGCTCCAGGTCGGGATTGATCGTCCGGTCTTGGGTGGACACGGCATAGAACGACGGCTTGTTGCGCCAAGCGGCATTCGTGGTCTTGTCGGTGGTCAGCGACTTCTTAAACGGCTGCTGGACCGCGTAGAGAATGCGCGCCTCCGCCGGCGGCAGGTCGCCCGCGAAGTCAAGGAGAAAAGCGTTCTCCGACAGCTCGCCCCAATCGTCGTTGAAGACAATGCCGGCGGTGGCCGGCGGCGTCGGATAGTTCTTCGCCAGCGCCGTATAATCCTCGCCGGCATCGGGTGCCCGCGCGGCGACGTAGACCAGCGCCGTGACCTTCGGATCCAGCCCCACCTCCGACACGATCATTCCGGAGAAGGAGTGACCGACCAGCACCGTCGGACCCGACTGCGCCGCGATCGCCCGCCGCGCGGCCTCCGATGCTTCATGCAGCGAGGTCAGAGGGTTCTGCACACTGGTGCAGTTGACGCCCTCCTGCTGGAGGCGCGCGATGACCTTGGACCAGCAGGAGCCGTCTGCGAACAGGCCGTGTACGAAGACGGCATTCTTGGTCTTCAGCGGCGTCTGGGCGCTGGCAACGCCATCAAGCACGGGAAAAACGACGATGGCGGCGGCGGCCCCGATCAATGTGCGTCGAATTCATCATGGTGTCCATTTGAAAGTCATCTCCGATTGGGCTGGTGGCCATTTTGCGGCGATCCGTAATGAGTCGAACGCCCCGACGCGAAGCCACGAAAATGACTCATGCCGAAATTGTGCCGGTCTTCTCGCGCGCAAACTTGCGCCAGCAAACACCGACATCCAGCAAACACCGACATTCAGCAAACAACGACATCCAGAAAACAACGACATGGAGTGAGGGCCGGCCCGTCACCACTAAAAAGTATTTCGGTCGGATCAACATTAATTGATTTGGGCTGCTCACGAAGCGGGCATCCCCCGGCCGTTGCAACATTGAACCGGCGCGCCGGATCAATGCATTGCCAGGACGACCTTGCCTTTGGCATGGCCGGTCTCCAGGTAGGCCATTGCCTCCTTGGCGGCGGCGAATGGAAAGACGCGATCGATGACGACTTCAAGCTTCTTGGCCTCGGTGAGCGAGGCCAGATAGGCGAGGTCGGCACCGCTCGGGTGCATGAACAGATAGCGATAGCTGACGCCATGGCGCGCGGCACGCAGCCGCGTGGCCAGGCTGGCCATCCAGAACAGCGCGGCGAGGCCGCCGCCGCGTCCAAGATCCTTTCGCGCCGTCATGGGCTCCGGTATGCCGGCGATCGAGACGACGCGTCCGCCCGGCTTGAGCAGCGGCCACAGGCGCGCCAAGGTGTCGCCGCCGATCAGATCGAAGGCGCAGTCGTAGCCCGACACTTTGTCTTCGAAGCGCTCGCGCTGGTAGTCGATCACCACGTCGGCTCCAAGCCGCGTTACGAGCGCCTTGCCGCGCGGCGAGGCTGTCGTGGCGACATGAGCGCCAAGGTGTTTTGCGATCTGGATCGCAAAACTGCCGACTCCGCCCGCGCCGCCCGGGATGAATACACGCTGACCGGCGCTCAGCTGCAACTCGTCACGCAACGCTTGCAGCGCGGTGAGAGCGGCAAGCGGCACCGCCGCCGCCGATGGGAAGTCCAACGACGCCGGCATCCGCGCCGCGTGCTCCTGGTGGACGGTGGCATAGTCGGCGAAGGCGCCCATGACCTCCTTGTCGACGCGCGCAAACACGCGATCGCCCTCCGCAAAACGGGTCACGCCGGGGCCGACCGCTTCGACGATGCCGGAGAGTTCATCGCCCATCACGATCGGCAGGGGATACCGGTGGATGATCCGCAGTGCGCCGGCGCGCGTCTTGTAATCGACCGGGTTAAGGCCGGCGGCGTGGACGCGGACGAGCAATTCACCAGACCGGGGCGACGGCCGTGGCATGTTGGTTAGCTCCGTGCACTCCGGCCCGCCGTAGCTGGAAAGGACAAAGGCGCGCATTTCAGGAGCCTATACAGGGCGTTCTGACCTTCAGCGTGCCGGCATTGTCGCATCGAACAGCGTGGATGTCAGGATCCCGAGATAACGCTCACGATCGATGCGTCCGTTTTTGATCAGCGTCGGCGCCTCGATTACCGAGGCGCCGAAGAAAACTGCCGCTGAGCTTCACGAGGTTTCGCCGCCTTTGGGCTTCGGTTCAGCCCTGTGAACGATGGATCCGGTTCGCCAACGCCTGGGCCGGGGCATAGGCGCTCGAGGGATTTGCGAAAGATCCGCCGGCCCCGGAGTAGATGGCGGCGTTGGCGCGGTCGTAGGCCCTCATGACTTGCCCGTATTGGGGAAACCAGCGCGGATGGTAGGCCGGATTGACCCCATCCATGCTGCCCGGCAGCACGTAGCCTCCGGCCAAAGCCGTGGATGCGGTGCCGAGCACGAGAGCGGTCGCGAGAGCAAACTTCATCTTGGTCAACATGTGCGTATCTCCTGGTTGATGGCAACTCACAAACAGGAGGTAAGCGTAGCGGCGGCCAGTACCGCTAAATTCCCGTTCAGAACACTAAAAACGATGTTAGCGAACATCAGCCCCGGCTTGGCGGATGCGAAAGAGCGCTCATTGCGGGTTAGCCTTGTCCGCCGGGCCGGTCTCCGGCATCAGAAACCACAGCCAGAGCAGGGCGGCGAGGGCCACCGCGGCGATGCCCAGAAATCCTGCCGTGCGTCCCAGGCTCGCGGCGATCTGGCTTGAAAGCGTTGTGCTGAGCGAAGCGCCTATACCAGACATCGTTCCGACGAAACCCTGCGCGAGATTGAACCGGCCCGTCCCCTTCGTGAGGTCGGCGATGACCAGCGCGGTGAGCACGCCAAGCATCGCCCCGCTGACGCCGTCGAGCACCTGAGCGGCGATGAGGACCGTTGGATCGGTCGTCCAGGCAAACAGCAGCGCACGTATGGGCAAGGCGGCGAAGCCGAGAAGCAAAAGCGGCCGGCGGCCGCGAATCTTCGCCTGGCGTCCCGCCCACGGCGCCATCAGCGCCACGATCACCTGCGGGACGATGATCAATGCGGACACGATGACCGAGGAAAATGGTACCCCGCTGTACACGAGCGACTCGCCGGCAAGCGGCAGCATCGACGCATTGGCCAGCTGGAACAAGAACACGCAGGCGGCAAATATAAACAAGCTGCGGTTGGTCCAAAGGCTCAGGCGCCCTGCTCTCGGCGGAGGGCCCGGCCCGTGATGATCCGGGACCCCGCAGGCGCGGCCGAAGTGAATGTCTGGCGGCTGGATGCGGCGCAGAGCAAAGAGCAGCGGCAGAACCAGCGCGGCGTCGGCCAGGAAAATCGCGCGATACGACAGGAAGTAACCGATGAGGCCCATGAGGCCCGCCGCCAGAACGCCTCCCGCCGACGCGAAACGCTGATTGCGCCCGAGGCGTTCGCCCAGCGCATCGTGGCCGACGAGCCCAAGGCTGACGGCAACGATCGCCAGCCCCAGAAACCCGCCGGTGATCCCTTGGAGAACCAGAGCGGCCAGCACCAGCGGGAAGCTCGGCCAAAACGCGATGATGAGCGCGCCAGCTGCCACCATGAGGGCACCCAGGGCGACCAAATTTCGCTTCGAGCGGACAGCATCGAGCAATTCCCCGGCGGGCAGCTGGGTCAGCAATCCGGCGAGCCCCGCCGCCGTCAGCACGAAGCCGATGTTCTGTTGGGTCCATTTCTGTTGTGCCAGAAACACGGCGAGGTAGGGGCCGAAGCCCGACAACGCTCCGGCGAGAAGCAGATTGACGGCATCGAGGCTGCGCAAGCTCTCACGAGAAGGCGAAGCTTCAATCGCACTCGCTACCCCAGCCGGATTCAAAGTCACCGTCATTGCTCAGCCTCCGGTCGGACAGCAACTCGCCCTCACCGGTCCGCCATGCTTCCGGACAGTGCCATGCTCATCCTCTCGACCGCGTCGGGGTTCCCCTTCAGCACCTTGAAATCGGTGTCCTTGCCGTCTCGCCAGAAGCGGATATCGAAGCGCCGCCGCCCCAGCCGCAGATCCGACAGCGTCACATCCGGCAGCCAATCCGGCAGCGCAGGATCCACATAGAGCTTGCCGCGCGGTGCATCCTGCTGCAACCCCAGCATCGCCTGGAGGAGCATGAACGGGGTTCCGGCCGCCCATGCCTGCGGCACATTTGCGCCCAGATACTGCACCGGGAAATTCGTGGGATCGCGTTGCAGCCCGCCAAACAGCTCCGGCAATTGGTTCAGCAGGAAGTGGCTCGCGGCGCGGCTGATGTCGCGCGCCACCGCGGCCGCCTCGGCGGCAAACCCGTAGCGCCGCATCCCGAGCGCGATCAGCGAGTTGTCGTGCGGCCAGACCGCCCCCGTTTGATAGTTGTACGGATTGAACGAGGCATGATCCGCCGAGAGCGTGCGAATGCCCCACCCGCTGGACATGTCGTCCTGCATCAACCGTTTCACGACCTTTCCGGCACGCTCCGGCGCAATGATGCCGGACCACAGGCACTGGCCGACATTGGACACGACCGAAAGCACCTTTTTCTTCTCGCCGTCCAATGCGTAGGCATAGAAGCCGGATTTCTCGTCCCAGAATACCTCGTTGAATTTCTTGAACAGCGCCGCCGCTTTCTTGCGCAGAGCGTTGGCGCGTCGGCTGTTGTCGAGCTCGTCGTAAATCTCGGCCATGCGCAGCCAGGCGTCGTAGACGTAGCCCTGCAATTCGCAAAGCGCTTTCGGTCCGCGAACCAGCGTCCCATCCGAGTACATCACGGCATCCCCGGAATCCTTCCATGACATGTTCTCGTAACCAACCGCCGAGCGCGTCTGGTATTCCTGGAATCCGTCACCGTCGCGATCCCCATATTCGTCTATCCAGGTGAGACACGCTTCGGCAGCCGGCAAATGCCGCTCGATCAATGCGCGGTCGCCGGTCGCCCGCCACGCCGCATGGAGCGCCACGAGATACAACGGCGTCGCGTCGGCGGTGCCGTAATACGGCGTATGCGGGATCACCTTGAAATGCGCGAGCTCGCCATAACGCAGCTCATGCAAGATCTTGCCCGGTTCGGCGTCGCGATAGTCGTCCCGGGTTTTCGCTTGAAGCTCTCCCAGAATCTCCAGCGCCCCTTGGGCGAATTCAGGATAGACGATCATCGCCTGCAGGGAGACGATCAGCGTATCCCGGCCGAACAGCGCCACGAACCACGGCAGCCCGGCGGCCGGCACGAACACCATGTGGTCCGTGCCCTTCAGCGGCAGCCGAAGGGCGGCCATGTCCTGCACGCCCTGACTGTAGCAACGATAGAATTCCTCGTTGCTGGTGCGGATTTTCAGCACCGTGCGCTGCCACTTGTCCAACTTGTCGGCATAATCCGATGCTCCGCTGGAATGGGTGCATTCCCGCGGCGCTCGCATCCTTTGCTCACCGTCCACGAGGTCGTAGATCAGACAGCGGTGCCAGGTCTGGCTGGCCTTCAGGGTGATGTCGAAGCTGAGCCGCCCGTTGGCGTTCACCGTCGGCTGGCCGTCGCCGTCGCCGGTGCGGATGATCACCCCGCGACGGAAGTCCTTGTTGCGGTAGGTGACGCGCAGCATCTCCCGCTTATCGGACCATGACGTCGTGATATGGCCGCGGCGCACGATTTGGTCGCTCTTCACCTCGAAGATATCGGCGAAGTCCGAGCGGATCACGATCTCCAGGTTGAAGCGAACCGGATTTTGGCTGTTGTTGGTGATCTCGATATCCTCGTGCAGTCCGCCATTTATGTGGCGCCCGATCACCAGTCCCAGAGTGCGTGCCGCGATCGGCCCGTCCTCGGTCATGAAGGCGCGGTTGGTCTGGAAGATGCGCGACGCATGGTAGGCAATGGCGCCGCCGTTAAGCAGGTCCCACGATTCGCCGTTGGCATAGATCGCCCAGGCGCTGACCATCCTGGTGTCACGGAAATACAGTCCGTGCTGGCTGGGCCAGCGCACCTGCCCGTCGGTCGCGGTCACAAGCACGGTCTGCCCCTGATGGATCGCGATTTGCGCGGGGCCAACTTGAACCTTGAACGACATGTCAGGCGTTCACGCCGCGGGTTCGGACCGCCCCAGAGGCGGCGGCCTGCCCGGCGAAGCCTGCTTGAGCATGCCCAGCGCCGACAAAATCCGCGTCACGATCTCGCGCGGCTCCGGCACGATCGAGGCGATGATCGGGGCTTCGTCGGGTCCCGGCTCCTCGAGCGCCTCGAATTGACTGTGCAGCAAGCCCGACGGCATGAAATGCTCGTGGCGGGTGGCGATGCGGCGCGCGATCAGCGTCTCGTCGCCCTTGAGATAAATCAGCCGGACGTCCGCGCGGCTGCCGATCAGGACATCGCGGTAGCGGCGCTTGAGGGCCGAGCATGCAACGACCGCATGCTCGTGGGAACGGCGGGTGTTGTCGATCCAGGCGGCCACCGCCTCCAGCCAGGGCCGGCGGTCGTCGTCGTTGAGCGGAATCCCGTTGTGCATCTTGTCGACGTTCGCGGCCGGATGAAGCCAGTCGGCATCTTCGAATTCCCAGTGCAGACGCCGCGCCAGAAGCGCTCCGATGGTCGACTTCCCGCTGCCCGAAACGCCCATGACGATCATCACCGTGGGCGGCGGAAACGACCGGGTTTCGGAGTGCCGTTGGTCGGTGGCCATCATCTTGCTCCTTCCGCTGACGCAGCGCGATCCAAGAACCAGTGCAGATGCCCAATCGGCCGCACCATGCCGGCCGGGATCTCCCGATCTCCGGCTCGGGCGCGCGCCACCATGTCGCGTTTTCCCGCCCCTGTCGCCAGGAAGGCGACGTCGCGACTGCTGTCGAGCGCCGGATATGTAAGGGTGATGCGCGGCTGCGATTTCTCCCCGATGGTCGCGACCGCCCAGCGCCGCGTCTCGTGCAGCGCCGGCTGCCCGGGAAACAGCGAGGCGGTGTGTCCGTTGTCTCCGATTCCGAGCAGCGTCACGTCGAACAGAGGCCGGTCGGGGGCCAGGATGTCGCTGCCGTGGTATCGCTTCAATGTCGTTTCGTATGCCTCAGCCGCCTGCTCCGGCGACACGCCCTCGGTCGGGATCGGGTGAATGTTGCCGCCGGGAACCGGCACTCGTGAAAGCAGCGCCTCGCGCGCCATCCGATAGTTGCTGGCGGGATCGTCATGGGGAACGAACCGTTCGTCGCCCCAGAACCAATGGACGCGAGGCCATGGGAATCGCGAGGCGATGGCCGGTGTCGCAAGCCGCTCATACATCCGCCGCGGCGTCGAGCCGCCGGACAGGCAGACCGAGAATGGGCCGCCGTTCGCCTGCGCCAGGCCGCACAGCCATTCGGCGACATTCTGCGCCAGCACTTCCGCGCTCTCGAAGACCTGCTCGCTCGTGTCCGTGACGGTCATTGTGCGACAGCCATGTTTCGTAACGTGCTGTTCCGAATTCGACCGATCGCGGCCGCGTAGTCGGGCGAACCGAAGATGGCCGAACCGGCGACAATCGCGTTGGCGCCGGCGGCGACCGCCAGCCCGGCATTGTCGCCGTTCTGCCCGCCGTCGACCTCGATCCAAGGATCGAGCCCCTTCGACGCACAAAGCCGGCGCAGCTCCCGGATCTTGGGCAACATCTCGGGCAGAAATTTCTGGCCGCCAAATCCCGGATTGACGGTCATCACCAGCACGACGTCGCACAGATGCAGCACCTGCTCGACGAATGCGATCGGGCTGCCCGGATCGAGCACGGCGCCCGCCTTCTTGCCGAGCGCGCGAATGCGCGACAGCACGCGATGGAGATGGATGGTAGAGGACGGCTCGGCCTGGACCAGAAGGTGATCGGCGCCGGCCGCGGCGAAATCGTCGAGATGGCGCTCGGGCTCGACGATCATCAGGTGCACGTTGAGCGGCTTGCGGGTCGAGCGGCGCACCGCATCCACGATCGCGGGACCGAACGAGATGTTCGGCACGAACCTGCCGTCCATGACGTCGATGTGGATCCAGTCGGCGCCGGCCTGATCGACCGCGCGAACCTCCTCGCCGAGCCGCCGCAGGTCAGCGGACAGAATGGAGGGCGCGATCACGATCGGCCTCATCGTGCCTCCGCCAGTGTCGAGGGCGCGCGGCGCAGGATGAATTCCTCGATGGCCTTGGCAAAGCCTTCGTCATCATAGGACGCGGTCACCTTATCGGCCTGCGCCTGCACCTCCGGGCTGGCATTTCCCATTGCGATGCCGAGGCCGCTGTTGCGGAACATCAATACGTCGTTGGGCATGTCCCCGATGGTGGCGATCTCGCCGACGGGGACCGACAGCAGCCTCGACAGGGTCTTGACGACGGTCCCCTTGTTGGCGTCCGGATGGGTGATGTCGAGATAATAGGGTTGCGAGCGGGCTGCCGAGGCGCCGTTGCCGAGCGCCTGCTGGGCAGCCGCCTCGCAGCGCGCCACCAGGTCGTGGTCGTCGCTCACGCCGACGATCTTCACGGCGTTGTTGAGCGCCTGGTCGAAATTCTCGACCACCGTTGGGGGGAACTTGACAGTCCATTCCTCGCGCGCCACGTGCGGCGCTTTGGGATCGCGGACGAGCCAATCGTTGCCGCTATAAACCCAAGCATCCATGCCGCCATCGATGACCACCTTGAGGGCACGCCTTGCGACATCGCCGGCGAGCACATGCTGCTCCAGCACGGTCATGTCGGGCTTGACGAGGATGCCGCCGTTGAATCCCGCCACCGGGGTGCGCAACGCCAGCGGATCGATCAGCATCGACATGCCGCGCGGCGGCCGGCCGCTGGTGATGGCGAATTGGATGTCCGCCGCCTGCAGCGCCTTCACGGCGGCTTTGGCGCGCGACGTCAGCACCTTCTCCGCCGTCACCAGCGTGCCGTCGACGTCGGCCAGGACGAGCGAGATTTTCGACACGGCGCGTTTAGGTGCTACCATGCGCGGGCTCCTGTCCCGGCGGCTGCAGTCGGCGCCTTCGAACGATCGCCGCCCAGGATGAACCGCTCGATTGCGTTGGCGAAGCCCTCCTCGCGATTGGTGTCGGTGACGAAATCGGCTGCCTGCCCGCACCTGCGGGCTGGCATTGCCCATCGCGATGCTGAGGCCGCTTCGCTCGAACATTGCGACATCATTGCCGCCGTCGCCGACCACGGCAATCTCCGCCGGCGGAACCGCCAGCAGCGTCGCCAGTGCCGACAGCGCGATCCCCTTGTTGGCAAGCGGGTGGGTGATGTCGAGGTAGTAAGGCTGCGAACGCACGACCGAAGCTTGACCGGCGAGCGCGCTGCGCAAATCGTGCTCGCATCGGGCAAGAAGCTCGAAATCCGCGCTGACGCCGACGATCTTGGCGGCGAGGTCGAGAGCCGATCCGAAATCCTCGACGACCGTAGGCTGGAACCTGACCGTGCGCTCTTCCAACCCGACATACGGCGCGTCGGAATCGCGCACCAGCCATTGCGGCCCGGCGAAGATCCAGGCCTGTGCTCCGCGTGCGCTCAGCATATCGACCGCGCGCCGGCCGACATGAGGCGGCAAAAGATGCGCGGTGATCACGGAAAGATCGGGCCTCGCGATCACGCCCCCATTGAAACATCCGAACGGTGTCGTGATCTCGAGCGTGTCGAGCAGCATGCGCACGCCTCGCGGCGGTCGGCTGCTGATAATGGTGAAAATCATCCCGCGCGCGTGGAGCTTCGCGACGGCCTGCCGGGCGCGCGGGGTCAATTGCTTGTCGTCCGTCATCAACGTCCCATCGACATCCGAGACCACAGCCGTGATTGTCGTCGATGGAAGTCGAGGAAGCCGTCATGACGATCTTCCGGCGCCTCGGCCGTCGATGGGTCGCCAGCGTCTGCCGCCGCGCCCCAATAGCGCGTCCCCCTCGCTCGGTCCCGCGCTTCCCGACGGATAGATCGGCGGCTTTCCTCCATCCTGCCAGGCGTCGAGCACCGGCTGCACGATGCGCCATGCGTTCTCCACGATATCGGCGCGCATGAACAGCGTCTGATCGCCGATCATGACATCGTAGAGCAGGGTCTCGTATCCGACATTGGGCTCCTTGGGGAACCAGTCTTGATAGCGGAAATCCATTTTGACGGCGGCGAGATCAACGACCGGTCCCGGGCGCTTGACTTCAAACTGCAAGGAAATCCCCGCATCGGGCGCGATGCGCAGCACCAGCCAGTTGGGCCGCAGGGCGTCGACCGGCGTGTCCTGGAATGCCGCATAGGGCGCTTGCTTGAAGCGGATCGCGATCTCGGTGTTCCGCTGCGACAGGTGCTTGCCGGTTCGGATGTAGAAGGGCACGCCGGCCCAGCGCCAATTGTCGATTTCGAGCTGCATGGCCACATAGGTCTCGATGCTCGAAGCCGGCGCCACGTCGGGCTCCTGCCGATACGCCTTCACCTCTTTGCCGAGCACCGTGCCGGCACCGTACTGGCCACGCACCGCCCGCGCCGGCGTGACCGCGGGCATTGCGGCCAGCACCTCCGCCTTCCGCGAACGGATTGCCGCGGCATCGAAGCCGGTCGGAGGCTCCATGGCCACCATCGAAAGCAACGAGAGCATATGATTTGGGACCATGTCGCGCAGCGCGCCCGTCGCTTCGTAGAACTTGCCGCGCTGCTCGACGCCCACCGTCTCCGCCGCCGTGATCTGCACGTGATCGATCCGGTCCCGGTTCCAGATCGGCTCGAACAGCCCATTGGCGAAGCGGAACGCCGTTATGCTCTGGACCGTGTCCTTCCCGAGGAAGTGGTCGATCCGGAAGATCTGGTCCTCGCGCAGCGTGCGCAAGATGCGAGCATCGAGCTCGCGCGCGGAGTCGAGGCTGTGGCCGAACGGCTTCTCGATCACCACGCGGCGCCAGAACTGCGGCTTGCCGTCCTGGTCTTCGTGCTGATCGGTGAGCTTGGCCTTGCCGAGTTGCTCCACCACGGCGCCGAAGAGCCGATCGGCGGTCGCCAGGTAGAAGAGGACGTTACCGCGCGTTCCCTGGGTCTTTTCGGCCTCGTCGAGCGTGCCGCGCAACTTGTCGTACAGGCCGGGATCCGTCAGATCGCCCCGCACATAGACCATTTTTTGCGCGAGCCGCGTCCACGCAGCCTCGTCGATTGCGTCGATAGCGAACTCCGCGGCGGTGTTTCCGACAAAGCTCTTCAGCATGCCGTAAAGCTGCTCGCCCCAACTCTTCGCCGTCTCCTCCGTGCGGGCGACGCCGATCAGCGCGAATTGGTCCGGCAGCACTTTGGTGCGAAGAAGATTGTAGAGCGCCGGCACCACCAGGCGCTTGGTCAGGTCGCCGGTCGCCTCCGAAGATCACCATGGCGCAAGGATCGGCCGGCTTGGCCTGCCGCCGCGGCGGGCACGCAATCAGCTGTGTGGCATCCGGTATCCGAGTGGTGCGGTCATCCATGGGGCTACTCGGCGGCGTGCTGGGTCGCGGAGCGGGTCGCCGATCCTTTTGGCGTGGCTTCGGGGTCGGTCGGCTCCTTGCCCTCGATGTGCCCGCCAAAGCCGAAGCGCATGGCGGAGAGCATCTTTTCGCCGAAGGTGTGCTCCTGCCGAGAGCGGAAACGCGCGAACAGCGCCGTGGCGAGGACGTCGGCCGGGACCGCCTCCTCGATTGCCGCCTCGATGGTCCAGCGGCCCTCGCCCGAATCCTGCACGTATCCGGAGAAGCTCTTGAGCTGGGGATCCTTGGCCAGCGCGGCGGCCGCAAGATCGAGCAGCCAGGACGATACGACGCTGCCGCGTCGCCAAACCTCCGCGATATCCGCCATGTTCAACGCAAAGCGCTCATCCTCGGGCAGGTCCCCGGAATCCTTGTTGCGCAATATGTCGAAGCCCTCGGCGAAAGCTTGCATCATTCCGTACTCGATGCCGTTGTGCACCATCTTGACGAAGTGACCGGCGCCGGAAGGGCCGGCGTGAATATAGCCGCGCTCGGCGCGGGAATCGCGTTGCTCGCGGCCGGGCGTGCGCGGGATATCGCCCAGCCCCGGCGCGAGCGCCGAGAAGATCGGATCGAGATGATCGATTGCCTCCTGCGGACCGCCGATCATCATGCAATAGCCGCGGTCGATGCCCCAGACGCCGCCGGAGGTGCCGCAATCGACATAGCGGATGCCCTTCGGCTGCAAGAGCTTGGCCCGCCTGATGTCGTCCTTGTAGAAGGAATTGCCGCCGTCGATGATGATGTCGCCCGGTTCGAGCAGCGCGCCCAGTTGCGTGACCGTGCCTTCGGTGATCTCGCCCGCCGGCAACATCACCCAGACGGCCCGCGGCGGGTCGAGCTTGGCGACAAGTTGCTTGAGATCCGCGCCGCCCGTCACTCGCTCGCCCACCAGCGCCTTGATGGCCGCCGGGTTCCGGTCGAACACCACGCATTGGTGGCCCTGGCGCGCCAAGCGCCGGACCATGTTGCCGCCCATCTTGCCCAGTCCGATAATGCCGATCTGCATTGGTCTTCTCCCCAATCTCAACCGAGCGCTTGCCGGACGGCGTTCTTTAGCGACGTCAGCCCGGCCGCGACGTGTGGGCCGAGATGGATGCGCAGCACGCGCCGGTCGCGTTCGGCCAGGACATCGAGATCGCCGCGCGCCTGCGCGGCCTTGACGACGCCGAAGGTGTAGCGCTGGCCCGGCACCTGGAGATCGGCGGCGTCGTCGCAGGTGATCTGCAGGAACACGCCGGTGTTGGGCCCGCCTTTGTAAGCTTGCCCGGTCGAATGAAGGAATCGCGGTCCAAAGCCGAGGCAGGTGGCGACCCGCTTGCGATCGCGGATCAGAACGCGGATCTCCTGCAAAGCGTCGCGATGGCGGGCGTTGCGTTCGACATAAGCGAGGAGCGCGCAATAATCGCCCTCGTGGATCCGCCCGAAATGCGCCGCCAGGCATTCCGCCAGGGTGCCGGCCTTTTCGATTGCCTTGCGGTTTTTCTCGTCGGCAAACACCGTCAGCCCGTCAACCTCGAAGACCGCCGCTTCCGGTGGCAGTTGTCCCGAACGCTCATATGCGCTGGTGAGCTCGCGCGTCTTCTCCTTGCTGGCTTCCACATCCGGTTGATCGAACGGATCGATGCCGAGAAGCGAACCCGCGACCGCCGTGGCGAGCTCCCAGCGGAAGAATTCCTGGCCGATGTGATAGCGGTCGGTGACGGCGATATGCACCACCGGGTGTCCGGCGCGCTCGATCTGCGCCACGAGCTCATCCTGCCGGGCATCGGTCTCGCCGGCCAGCCGCAGATACACGAACAGCCGGTCCAGCCCGTAGACCTCGGGAGAGCCGAGCGGCTCGGCATCGACCGGGATCAGTCCCTTGCCGTGCTTGCCGGTCGATTCCGCCAGCAGTTGCTCGAGCCAGGCGCCGAAATCCGCAATGCCGGGCGAAGCCACGATAGTGACCTTGTTGCGGCCCGACTTTCCGAGCACGCCCAGGATGGTGCCAAGCACGATGCCCGGATTGTCGGCGGGCGGAACGCTGGCCGCGCACGAGCGCGTCATCTTCTGCGTTTCTTTCAGCAACCGGGCGACGTCCAGACCCATGGCGGCCGCAGGCACCAAGCCGAAGTCCGACAGCACCGAATAGCGTCCGCCGATGCTGGGAATCCCGTGCGCGATGTGCCGGAACCGGTCGCGCTCGGCGATCTTCTCCAGCTGCGATCCCGGATCCGTGATGGCGATGAAGCGCGCTCCGACGTCCTGCGTGCCGAGCGCCCGCTTGGCGCATTCGAAGAAATACTGCTTCAGGATATTCGGCTCCAGCGTGCTGCCGGACTTGCTCGATACGATGAACAGGGTGCGGGCGGGGTCGATCTGGCCTTCCACTGTGCGGATCTGGGCCGGATCGGTGGAATCGAGCACCAGCAGGGCAGGGCGCCCGTCTTGACGACCGAACGTTTGCGCAAACACCTCCGGCCCGAGGCTCGATCCCCCCATGCCGAGGAGGAGGATGTGGGTGAAGCTCTGCTGCCGAATATCCTCGGCAAGGCCGCAGAGGGCGTCGACGCGCTTGCGCTCCGCCTCGGCAATGCCGAGCCAGCCGAGCCAGTTCGCTTCGTCGTGCGAGGTCCAGAGGCCGGCGTCGCCGCCCCACAGCCGGCGTCCCTTCGCGTCATGCCGCCACGATTTCGAGCGAGGTGGCGACGGCCTTTTCGAGCTCCGGCGCCAGCTTGCAGGCTTGGCCGTCGAGCTGTTCGCCGAGCCGCAAGGCGCGCTTGCGCGCTACCGCGCCGAGCAGCTTGTCGAACGCGTCGGCAAACAGCTGCACGCCTTCGTCCACCAGCTTTGCGGTCACCGCGTCGATCGAGATACCCGACCGTTCGAGCGTTGCCATCGTCTGCTTGGCCTGATCGATATTCTCCTCAAGGCTTGCCCGCACTTTGCCGTGATCGCGAAACGCGTCCATGGTGGCGGGTGGCAGCGTGTTGACCGTGTCGGGAGCGATCAGCTCCTCGACATAGAGCACGTCGCTGTAGGCCTTGTTCTTCGTGCCGGTGCTTGCCCATAAGAGCCGCTGCACCTGCGCGCCCTTGCCGCGCAGCTTCTCCCAACGCGGGCCGGCAAACAGCCGCTTGTAGCGCTGATAGGCGAGCTTCGCGTTGGCGATGGCGACCTTGCCGCGCAGCGCGTTGAGCGCGTCATGCTGTCCGGCGCGATTGGGCTCGCGGCTGCGCTCCTCGATGAGCGCGTCGACCGCGACGTCGATCCGGCTCACGAAGAAGCTGGCGACGCTGGCGACCTTGGCGGGGTCGCCGCCGCGCGCCACGAGCTGCTCGAGACCCGCCAGATAGGCCTCGACCACCTCTTCATAGACCTGCTGCGAAAACAAAAGCGTAATATTGACGTTGATGCCCTCGCCAATGAGCCGCCGGATCGCCGGCAGACCCGCTTTGGTGCCCGGCACCTTGATCATCAAGTTGTCCCGGCCGACCGACTGATGCAGCCGGCGTGCTTCGGCGACCGTGGCCTCGGTGCCCATCGCCAGATAGGGAGACACCTCCAGGCTGACATAGCCGTCCCGGCGCTTGGTTGCCTCATAGACCGGGCGCAGCGTGTCCGCCGCCTGCCGGATATCTTCGATCGCGAGCCGCTCGTAGAGCGCCATGACATCGCAGTCGCCTTGCGTCTCGAGCGTGTTCAACGACTGATCGTAATCGGCGCTGCCGGCGATGGCTTTTTCGAATATGGACGGATTGGAGGTCACGCCGGTCAGGCGGTCGCGCTCGACCAGCTGCTTGAGCCCGCCCTCCGCCAAGAACCGCCGGGAGAGGAAGTCGAGCCAAACCGCCTGTCCGCAATCGTGCAGGCGCTCGAGCGGATTCGCGGCTGCCTTCGCTTGGCGCTGGGCTACCATGCTCACCTATTCCCCTTTTGGCTCGCGATCTGATCCTTCGCCGCCGCAACCACGTGCGCCGTCGTGAATCCGAACTTCGCAAGCACGTCCTTGAGCGGCGCCGAGGCGCCGAATGACGTCATGCCCAGCCGCGTCCCGGTTGCGCCGACGTAACGATCCCAGCCGATCACCGAGGCCATTTCGACGGAGACGCGCGCCTTGATGTCGGGCGGGAGAACGCTGTCGCGGTAGGCCGGAGGCTGCCGCTCGAACAGCTCCCACGACGGCATGCTGACCACGCGCGCCGCGATGCCCTCCCGCCGGAGCTCCTCATGGGCGCTGATGCAGAGCGCGACCTCGCTGCCGGTGCCGATCAGGAGCACCGCGGGCTCGCGTTCCGGGACGTCAGCCAGACATAGGCCCCGCGGCTTACGCCGGAGGCCGCGGCGTAGCGGGTGCGGTCGAAGGTCGGGAGCGCTTGGCGGGTCAGCACCAGGCATACGGGCGTATTCTCGAGCCCGATGATCACGCGCCACGCTTCGACGACCTCGTTGGCGTCGGCCGGGCGCAACGTGACGAGCCCCGGAATGCTGCGCAGCGCAGTGAGCTGCTCGACCGCCTGATGGGTCGGGCCGTCCTCGCCCAGGCCGATCGAGTCGTGGGTGAATACATAGATGACCGGCAGCTCCATCAGCGCGCCAAGCCGCGTGGGCGGCTTCATGTAGTCGGAAAAGATGAGGAAGCTCGATCCATAAGCGCGCAGCTTGGACAGCGCGAGCCCATTCACGATTGCTCCCATGGCATGCTCGCGGATCCCGAAATGCAGATTCCGTCCGCCGGGATTGTCCTCCTCCAGATCGCCCGCGCCCTCGAAATTCAGGTGCGTCTTGGTCGACGGCGAGAGATCGGCCGCCCCGCCGACGAGCCAAGGATAATGTCGCGCGATGGCGTTCAAGACCTTGGCCGAGGAATCGCGGCTGGCTAAGTCCTTTGGCGTCAGCGGGGAACACCGGCAGGTCGGCATCCCAACCCTCGGGAAGCGCCTGCGCCTGCATTCGCTGGAGGCGGTCGGCAAGATCGGGGTACTGGCTGCGGTAGGAAGCGGACAGCTTGGCCCAGGCCTCGTGCAGATGGCGGCCGCGGCGGCCGACGCCCTCGCGGAAATGCTCGCGCACGCCGTCAGGCACCAGAAATTTGGCGTCCTCGGGCCAGCCGTAATTGCGTTTGGCGAGGCGGACCTCCTCCTCGCCGAGCGGCTCGCCATGGGCCGCGCTGGTGTCCTGCTTGTGCGGCGCCCCATAACCGATATGGCTTTCGACGATGATCAGGGTCGGCACGTCGCGAGTACGCCGGAAGCTTTCGAGGGCCTGCGCCAACCGCGCGCCGTCATTGGCATCGCCGACGTGCTCCACATTCCAGCCATAAGCGAGGAAACGCGCCGCCACATTCTCGCTGAAGGCCAGATCGGTGTGGCCCTCGATCGTTATCCGGTTGCTGTCGTAGATCCAGCACAGATTGCCGAGCATCTGGTGACCGGCGAACGAAGCCGCCTCGCTTGAAACGCCTTCCATCATGTCACCGTCGCCGCAAACGGCATAAACGTCGTAATCAAACATCGCAAAGCCCGGACGGTTGAAATGCTGAGCCAGCCAGCGCCCGGCAAGCGCCATGCCGACGCTGTTGCCGCAGCCCTGCCCGAGCGGGCCGGTCGTCGTCTCGACGCCCACGGTCGTGCCATATTCGGGATGTCCGGGGCATTTGCTGTCAAGCTGCCGGAACCGCTTGATGTCGTCGAGCGTGACCGCGAGCTCACCATCAGGTTCGTGCTTGGTGTCGACGGCTTTTTCACGCCACTGAGATGGAGCAGCGCATAAAGCAGCATCGAGGCATGGCCGTTGGAGAGCACGAAGCGATCTCGATTGGGCCAGCTTGGATCGTCGGGATCGAAGCGCAGAAAGCTTTGCCAAAGCGTGTAGACCACCGGCGCCAGCGCCATGGGCGTGCCGGGATGTCCGGATTTGGCCTGTTGCACGGCGTCCATCGCGAGTGTGCGGATGGTATTTATGCAAAGTTGATCAAATCGTCCCGGCTCCGCTGCGACCGCGGTTTCAACGGCTTGAATCGTCGTGGATTTGGGTTTTGCTGGCACTGGGTGGCTTCTCGCGATTTTTGCGGCTCTTCCGCGCTCTATGCATGGGCACGGCCCCCGCAATGCATAATGCATAGAGCAGGCCCCATGTAAGGCCGGCCCAGGCTTACAGGTTCCAATCCGGTGACCGACAATTCCGCCGGCGCGTTCAAGAATTGGTGACTTGACGGTCGCGCCCTTTTCCCGGCGGCCCTCCAGCAGACGTGACGCCCAGCGCTGAGCAGATCGAGCGTGAATTTCCCGCCAAGGCGCATCGAGTAGAATTCCCGCCGCTCGTCACGGCGGCCCACACCGAATTGTTATTGTGTCCTGGGTAACGACCGCATGCGCTGCGACTCGTCGCACATAACCACAGCGGGGTGCGGCGAGCGAGGTGCGGAACACCTACCCCACCGCTGCGTTGTCCAGCAGAGACAACTGCAAAGTGGAGATGACGATGGATCGCGAACACGTGAAGGGCGCGGCCGACAAGGTAAAGGGCGCCATTAAGAACACCGCCGGCAAGATGATGGGCGACAAGAAGCTGGAGAGTGAAGGCAAGTTCGACAAGGCAAAGGGAACCGCGCACAATGTCGCCGGAGACATCAAGGATGCGGCGCGAGATGCCTCGAAACACGATTAGAGATCTCGCTTTGTGAACGAGTTCAAAGAAACGAGCGAATTGACGACTAGCCGCCCCTAACAGGCGGCTTTTTATTAGGCCCTGCGCCAAGCTTCCTCAACCACCGCTCTCGACAACCAACAACCCGATGAGCGAACCAGGAAAGGCGCGTTGACCGACCGGGCCCGCAGCTCCGTGTGACGTCAGAAGATTGCGCCGATCAGAAGCAGGACAAGACCCGGCGGCGGATACGCCGATGACATGGAATACGCTCGGCGATCGGCAGGGCAATTGCATATGGAGGCAGAGTGATTGCTGCACGACGCAGCCGCAAGCTCCAACCCTCCGACCCGTTGGCGGGGAGGGTGGCGGCGCGTAGCGGCGCCGGGTGGGGGGACTAAGCGAACTCCGTGTTCGTCCCGTCGCCACGCGGTTGCCGCAATGAGCGCCTGATGAATTTGATGTTGTCCTTGTGCGTCTGGCGACGTGTGCCACCGCGGAGTTTGGGCGACCTCGCCATCACCGCAATGTCACAGTTCGCCTAGTCCCCCCACCCCGCTGCCTCGCTGCGCGAGGCAGCGACCCTCCCCGCCAACGGGCGGGAGGGTGAGCCCGCGGTGCCGTCGTTCCGAACAAGAACCGTCATGCGCAATTGCCCTGCAGCGATCGGGGTGGTGCTGGTTGCCCGGTAGTGTTGAAACCGTCCATGGCGCCGTCCATGGCCGGATTCGCGGCTCGCCGGGTCAACCACGCATTCTCGGGGAACCGAACGGCCAAGAGGGCGTTGCCCGTTCGGGTCCATGCGACGCTTGGGCGCATGGACGACAGACGGGTTGTTTCATGAACAAAACACCGATCGTTGTCCTGGTGGCGGCGTTGACTGGGGGCGTAGCCGTATCGAGTGTCGACTTACAGTCCGACAGCAAGAGGATCGCCGAGGTCGGGCAGGCCCTTGTCGCCGGTGTGATCCTTGGCGCGGACGTTTGGTCTTATAATTTCGGCCCCCGTCCGACCGAAGTGGAGGCTCAGCTGCTGCCCGCTCTCTGTGACTGGCAGGGTCAGTGCGATAGTACCGCTGCAGTCGCACTGACTGGCGGAAGCTTGGCCACCGCGGTTGAAGAATAGGCGGCCGACCGGGTCCGGGACGACTGAAAGCAGGCGCTGGTCGCAGAGCCGGGCTGCGCCCAAAATTGAACGTGGCGAAGGTCCCCGCGGACATGCTTGACCGTTTCGCTCGCCGCCGAAAAGAGAAAGCAACTCCCTGACCTGTAGAGGGTGTGGGGAATGGCCTTGGCCGTGCCGCGGCACCCGCACAGGTGCTGACCTGCTGCTTCCAGAATGGTTTTTGCCGATCGCGACGGCTTCCGCTACAATTAAACCGGCGCCGCTAAACTGGCGCCGCCAATAGACTTTCCCGAAAACTTTCCCGATAAGGCCCGGCCGAGCCATAAGGGGCAAATGCAACCTCAATCCGATCCATTGGCGGGCTTCCTGGCAAGCGCCCGGCGGCAGGAAACACCGCATGGCCGGCCGCCGGGGAGCCGCGCGTGACCGAAACCGTCGCCGACATCGTGCGGGCTCATCGCGCGGAGGCCATGTCTCCGGTGGAGACGGTCGAGCGGACCTTCGCGCGCCTTGCGGCTCATGACGATCCGGCTTTGTTCATCTCGCTGCGCGAGGAAGCCGAAGTCGTGGCGGAGGCGCATCAACTGATGGCCGAGGGCCAGGCTCATCTTCCGCTTTACGGCGTTCCGGTCGCGGTCAAGGACAATATCGATGTCAAAGGCCTGCCGACCACCGCGGCCTGTCCGGCTTTCGCCTATCGGCCGGGCGCGGACGCGGCCGCCGTGGCCCGGCTCAAGCGGGCCGGCGCCATCGTGGTCGGCAAGAGCAATCTCGATCAGTTCGCAACCGGTCTGGTCGGGGTGCGCTCGCCCTACGGCATTCCACGCAACCTGTTCGATGCCGGCCGGATCCCCGGCGGCTCCAGCAGCGGTTCGGCGCTTGCGGTCGCCGCAGGCATCGTCCCGCTGGCGCTCGGCACCGATACGGCGGGCTCCGGCCGCGTTCCGGCTGCGCTCGGCAACATCGTCGGGCTTAAGCCCAGCCTGGGTCTCGTCTCCACCGCAGGGCTCGTCCCGGCCTGCCGCACGCTCGATTGCGTGTCGGTGTTCGCGCTGACGACCGACGACGCGTTTGCGGCGCTCACGGTGCTGGCCGGCCCCGATGCCGCCGATCCCTATTCCCGCCAGCGTCCGCTGGGACACCTCGGAGCCATGCCGAACGGCATCCGGTTGGGCGTGCCGGCGGAGGGCCAGCGCGTGTTCTTCGGGGACCGCGGTTGCGCGGCCGCCTATGAGGCCGCCATCGCGCATTTTGCCGGGCTCGGGGCCGCCATCGTCGAAATCGACATGGAGCCGTTCTACGAGGCGGCGCGCCTGCTCTACGAGGGGCCGTGGGTGGCGGAGCGTTACATCGCGGCGCGCTCATTGATTGCCTCGGCGCCCGAATCGATGCATCCGGTCACCCGGCAGATCATCCTCGCCGGCGCGCGGCCAAGCGCCGTCGATGCGTTCGAGGCCTTCTATCGGCTCGAGGGGCTGCGCCGCCGGCGCGACCATGCCTTCCGTTCCGTCGATGCGCTGCTGCTGCCCACCGTGCCGACCGTCTATACGATCGCCGAGGTGCTGGCCGATCCCATCGGGCTCAACAGCCGGCTCGGCACCTACACCAATTTCGTCAATCTGCTCGATCTGTGTGGGCTTGCACTTCCGGCCGCCATGCATGCCGACGGCACGCCGTTCGGCATCACGCTGCTGGCGCCGGCCGGACACGATGCCATGCTGGCTTCGATCGGGCGCGTGTTTCACGCCGCGACCGCGCTGCCGTTGGGCGCGCTGGACCGCGCGCAGCCGCCGCTTGCCGCATTGTCGGTCGCCCCCGCCGCCGGGGAGATTGCGCTCGCGGTGGTCGGCGCGCATCTCGCCGGCATGCCGCTCAATGGCGAGTTGAGATCGCTGGGCGCGCGCCTGCTCGAGACGACCCGGACCGCCGCCGACTATCGGCTGTTTGCGCTGGCCGCAACGCATCCGCCCAAACCTGGCTTGCTGCGCGTCGCGCCGAGCGCCGGCGCCGGAATCGAGATCGAGGTCTGGGCCCTGCCGGCGGAGCATTACGGCCGCTTCGTCGCCGCAGTGCCCCCGCCGCTGTCGATCGGCACGATCAGGCTTGCCGACGGCCGCACCGTGCAAGGGTTCTTGGTGGAATCCGAGGCGCTCGCCGGCGCGCGAGACATCTCAAGCTACGGCGGCTGGCGCGCATTTCTGGCGCAACAGAAAGTGCCGGCGTGAAGTATCATGTCCCCTCTTCGATCAAACTCACATGCGCCGCCACGACGCGCCAGCCGTGCGGGAAGCGGACCCAGGTTTGCATCTGGCGGCCGATCTTGCCGGGGGTGGAGGGGCGGCGGAACAGGGTCGAGGCGACCGCGCTGTCGCGGCCGTAGGTCGTGATCACCGTCCTCGACAGCGCGCGTGCCAAGCCGACCGGTGAGCGCGCGGCGCGGAAGGCTTCGATCTCCTTGTAGCCATAAAGGTTCTCCCCGCCGCCGTAGCGGATGGTGCGCGGATCGTCGTGGAACATGGCATCAAGCGCGGCGACGTCGTTTGCGACCAGCGCTTGCTCGTAGCGATCGAAGGCCGCCCGCACCTCGGCCACGACTTCCGGCAGATCGATCTCCATCGGGCTTCTCCTTGCGAGTCTGTCCAGTACGGCGTTTCCATGCTTGGTAGGGTGGGCGACGCGCCCGTGTCGCGGCGTCGAATGGTAGGGCACGACGTACCGGCGCGTTGCCCACGCGCGGTCCTCGCTGTGAAAACGCGTGGGCAAAATTGCGCGACGCCGCGTTCAATCATGATCGTGATGCCCGGCAATTTTTCCCACCCTACTGATTTGGCGTCGGCGCGGCGGCGACGCCCATCTGCTCGAGCGCGTGTGCGATGCGCAGCGCCACATCCTCGCGCCAGGGCGCCGCGATGATCTGCACGCCGATCGGCAGCGGCGCGAGCGGGATCGGCACGGCGACCACCGGCAGGCCGATGAACGAGATCGGCTGGGTGTAGATGCCGAGATTGGCGCGCACCGGCACGTCCTCTCCGTCGAGCCGGAAGGTCTGCTGGCCGATGGCCGGCGCCGTGCAGGGCGTGGCCGGCGCCAGGATGGCGTCGACCCGCTCGAACAAGTCCAGCACGCGGGCGCGGTACCAGCGGCGGAAAATCTGCGCCTTGTCGACCAGTGCGGCCGGCACCATGGCGCCGGCGATCAGCCGGTCGCGCACCGCGGGATCGAAATCCTGCGGCCCGCGCCCGCAGGCGATCGAGATGCAGTGCGGCGCCTTCCGTCGCCGTGATCACGTAGGCTGCCGTCCGCGCCCGCGCCGCTTCCGGGATTTCGATGTCCTGGTTGACCCCCAATGCGGCCGCCGCGCGATCGACCGCGACAAAAGCCTCGCGGCTGGCGCCGGCGCGAAAGTAACCGCCCGCGACCGCGATGGTCAGGCCCTCGAGCCCGCGCTCCAGCAGCGGTGCCGCCGGCGCGACCGCGCGCGTGGTGCAGACCGGATCCTCCGGGTCGGGACCCTGCATGGCATCGTAGGCGAGCGCCAGGTCGATGGTGGTGCGGGCAAGCGGCCCGACATGATCGAGGCTTGCCACGAACGGAAACGTGCGCGCTCGCGTCAACCGTCCATAGGTCGGCTTGAGCCCGAACAGGCCGCAGAGCGAGGCCGGCACCCTGATCGAGCCGTTGGTGTCAGAGCCGAGCGCAAGCGGCACCAGCCGGCCCGCCACCGCGCCGCCCGAGCCCCCGGACGAGCCGCCGGTCATGCGGCTTATGTCGTGCGGATTGCGCGAGGGGCCCGCATGGATGTTCTCGCCGGTGAAGTCGTAGGCGTATTCGCCCATATTGAGCGCGCCCACCAGGATGGCGCCGGCGGCTTCGAGCCGTTCGATGAGCGGCGCATCGCGCATCGACGGCGCGCGGGTGCGGTTGATCTTGGAGCCCGCGAGCGTCGGCAGTCCCTCGATGTCGAACAGGTTCTTGACCGCGAAGGGAACGCCCGCCAGCGGCCCGAGCGGCCTGTTGTGGGCGCGCTCCTGGTCGATGGCTTGCGCACGGGCGCCGGCGCGCTGGCCTAAGACGGCGGTGAAGCAATTGAGCACCGGGTCGCGCATCCGGATGGCGGCGAGCGTTGCCTCGATCACCTCGGCGGCGCTCAACTCGCCTTGGGTCACGGCGCGCGCGATCTCGACAGCCGAGGCGGAGGTCGGATCGATCGCCATTGCGTGCAAGCTTCCTGTGAGGGTCCGGCCGGCGGGTCTAGGCCGTGAAAATCGGCGCAGGTTGGGCCTCGTCCGGCAAGGGAAATTCGGCGACGAAGCCTGCCAGCCGTAGATTCACCGCCAGATTGGCCTTGATGGCCGCACGCCACTGCGGCTCGATCGGAAGACCAAGCGCCCGCGCGGCGGCTTCGACAAAGTTGTCGAGCGGGTCGGCCGACGGCGGATTGCGAGTTTTCGTTCGGCCGGCCGGCTTCTTCCGGGCCTTTGTCTTCCGTGCGCCCTTCCTGGGTGCGGCTTTTGCTCGCGCGGCCTTGACCCGCGGGCTTGCCTTGCGCGCTCTCGCCATATTGCCCTGCCGGTTTTGCTTGGGTCGGTGCCGTGCCTACGCGTGAGCTTCGAATCGCGGATGCGGAATAGCATTCAGGAGATCGCGCGTATACTGTTCCTGCGGCGCCGACAAGACCTGCTTCGGTCGCTCCCTGCTCGACAATCCGCCCGGCCCGCATGACGATCACGCGGTCGCACAAGAGCCGCACCACGTTGAGGTCGTGCGACACGAACAGGTAGCTCATGCCCAGCGACTGCTTGAGCTCCTGCAACAGATTGAGCACGACCGCCTGCACCGAGACGTCGAGCGCGGCGGTCGGCTCGTCCAGGATCGCGAGATCGGGGTTGAGCGCGATGGCGCGCGCGATGCCGACGCGCGCCTTCTGCCCGCCCGAGAGCTGGTGCGGAAACCGATCGATGAGCGCGACCGGAAGCCCGACCTGACGGGCGAGCTCTTCGCAGCGCGCGCGCACGGCGTCGCGTCCCCGGAGGTTACCGAGCCGCAGCAGCGGATCCGCGATGGCGCGCGCCGCGGTGAAGCGCGGATTGAGGCTGTCGGTCGGATCCTGGAACACCATCTGGATGCGCTTGCGCAGCGGCAGCCGGGCGAACTGCCGGGCCGGGATGGCGCCGATGTCCTGCCCGTCGAACAGGATGACCCCGTCGGTCTTGTCGATGAGGCGCATCACCATCGTGGAGGTGG
Organism: uncultured Alphaproteobacteria bacterium; assembly: GCA_963725185.1. Taxonomy (GTDB): domain Bacteria; phylum Pseudomonadota; class Alphaproteobacteria; order Rhizobiales; family Xanthobacteraceae; genus VAZQ01. Next base: position 865,716 of record CAVRXO010000002.1, on the reverse strand, counting down.
TGGATTTGCCGCAGCCCGATTCACCCACCAGCCCGACGCTTTCGCCGCGATGGACCACGAAGCTGATGCCGTCCACCGCGCGAAACGTCTCCGGCTCGGTCGGCGGCTTGCGGCCGAAGATTTGCCGGAGCGATTTTCCGGCGCCCTTGCGCGGATACTCCTTCACCAGCTTCTCGACCACCAAGAGCGGCGCCGACTCGGCGCCATGCTTCATCGGCATGCTGACGGCGGCTGCGGGGCTCGCCGGAGCCGCCGGCGCGGCCGCATCCTCCTCGGGCAGCAGATCGTGCAGCGACGCGCCGGGCCGCGGCGTCGCGCGCATCAGCTTCTTGGTATAGGGATGCGCGGGCGCCGTGAACACGGATCGCGCGGTCGCGCTCTCGACCACGTGACCCTTCTCCATCACCACGATCGCGGTCGCAATAGACGGCGGCCAGCCCGAGATCGTGGGTGATCAGGATGGTCGACATGCCGCGCTCGCGGGTGAGTTCGACAATCAGCTCCATCACCGTCTTCTGGGTGGTGACGTCGAGCCCGGTGGTCGGCTCGTCGGCGATCAGCAGTTGCGGACGGCACGCCAGCGCGAGCGCGATGACGACGCGCTGGCACATGCCGCCGGAGAGCTCGAACGGATAGGCATGGTAGCGCTCGCGCGGCCGCGCGATCCTCACCTGATCGAGGATCTGGATGGCCTTCTCGGCAACGCCCGCCAGGCTCGGCCTGCGCGTGCTGCAGCAGCACGTCCTCGATCTGGCGGCCGACCTTGCGGATCGGATTGAGCGCCGCGCGCGGATTCTGGAAGATCATCGAAATCTCGCGGCCGCGCAGATTGCGCATGTCGCTCTCGCTGGCGGCGCGTGAGGTCGAGCCCGGTGAAGCGCACCGATCCCTCGGCGATCCGCCCGGCGCGGTCGAGGATGCGCATCACCGCATAGGAGGTGACCGACTTGCCGGAGCCCGAACTCGCCGACGATGCCGACGGTCTCGCCCTTGGCGAGCGCTGAGCTCGACCTGCTCGACCGCCCGCACGGTGCCGCGGCGGGTCGCGAACTCGACCGTCAGATCATGGATGTCGAGCAGCGGAAGCGCCGTCATCGCCGCGCTCCTCAAGTCCGCCGTTGCGGGTCGACGATGTCGCGCAACCCGTCGCCCAGAAGATTGAAGCAGAACACGGCGAGCATCAGGGCGGCGCCGGGAAAGAACGCGATCCACCATTCGCCCGACACCATGAAGGTCGACGCCGTCGGCCACCATGATGCCCCATTCGGCCGTCGGCGGGCGCACGCCCAGGCCGATGAAGGAGAGGCCGGCGGCGTTGAGGATGGCGTAGCCCATGGTGAGCGACATCTGCACCACCATGATCGGCATGATGTTGGGCAGCACCTGGGCGAGCAGGATGCGGGCCTCGCCGTTGCCGGAGAGCCGCGCCGCCTGCACGAAGCCGGCCTCGCGGCGCACATTGGCCTCGGCGCGCGCGACCCGCGCATAGAGCGGAAAGTTCACGATCGCGGTGGCCAGGATGATGTTCTGCACCGTATTGCCGAGCGCGGCCACGATGCCCATGGCGAGCACGAACAGCGGAAACGCCATGATGGTGTCGGCGATGCGGCCGACGATGCGGTCGGTCCAGCCGCCGAAGAAGCCGGCGGCGACGCCGGCAATGCCGCCCATCAGGAAGACCAGCGCCACCGAGGCGATCGCGATGAAGAAATCGAGCCGCGTGGCCACGATGACGCGGCTGAAGACGTCGCGGCCGAGCTGGTCGGTGCCGAACCAATGGGCGAGCGAAGGACGCCTTGAGGGCCGCCGCGGTGTCGCTCGCGAGCGGATCATAGGGCACGATGGCGGGACCGAGCAGCGCCGCAGAGAACGATCAGCACGAACAGGGCGAACGCAAAGCCGGTCACCGCGTTCTCGCGCAGGACATAGCGGACATGGCGCACGGCGGCGCCGAGGCCGCTGGCGCGCGGCTCGCCGCCTTTGGGCAAAGCAAGCTCGCTCATGCTTCAAGCCGCAGGCGCGGATCGATGATCCCGTAGAGAATGTCGATCGCGAGATTGAGCATCACATACATCACCGCCATGGTGAGCACGAAGCCCTGCACCGGCGCGAAGTCGGAGGCGATCAGCGCCTCGACCGCGTACGAGCCGATGCCGGGCCAGGCAAAGACCTTCTCCACCAGCACATTGGCGCCGAGCAGGAACGAGAACACCATGCCGAGCGTGGTGACGACCGGCAGCATGGCGTTGCGGAACGCATAGGTGACGATGACGGTGTAGGTGGAGAGGCCGCTCGCGCGCGCGGTGCGCACGAAATCCGACGACAGCACCGCCAGCATCGAGGCGCGCGTCATGCGCGCGATCGGCGCCAGCGAGAAGATCGCGAGCGTCAGCGCCGGCAGGATCAGCTGCTTGAGGCTCGCGCAGAACAGCTCGAAGTCGCGCGCCAAGCAGGCTGTCGATCAGGTAGAAGCCGGTGACCTGCGGCGGCGGGCTGAAGAAGACGTCGAGCCGGCCGAGCGGCGCGGGCGCCCAGCCGAGCAGGTAATAGAACACATAGACCAGGAGCAGGCCGGTGAAGAAGACCGGCAGCGACACGCCGGCGGTGGTGACGATGCGGCAGGCATGGTCGATCGAGCGAGCCGGGGCGGATCGCGGCCATGATGCCGAGCGGCACGGCGACCGCCATCGCCAGGATGAGCCCCAGCGAGCGTCAGCTCGGCCGAGGCCGGCAGGCGGGTCCTGATCTCGGTCGCGACCGGCTGGCCGGTGGTCAGCGAGGCGCCGAGATCGCCGCGCGACAGGTCGCCCACATAGCGGACGAATTGCACCAGCAGCGGCTTGTCGAGCCCGAGCTTGACCCGCACCTGCTCGACCGCCTCCTTGGTGGCGGCAGGCCCGGCGAAATAGGCTGCCGGATCGCCCGGCAGCACGCGCGTCAGCAGGAAGGTGACGATCACCACGCCGATCAGGCTCGGCACCGCCAGCGCCAGGCGCTTGAGGATCATGCTCAGCATCGGCCGATCCCGCAACCAGCAGCGCCGTAGGGTGGGCAACGCGCCGGCGCGAGCGCGTCGAGGAGGGCTTGGCGTATCGGCGCGTTGCCCACCCGGTTGAGCTCGCCATGCGAGCGCGTGGGCAAAATTGCTCGACGCTGCGAAATCCCGATCGCCGTGCCAGGCAATTTTGCCCACCCTACCAGCATCGGTCACCCCTTGACCAGCGCCCGGTAGTCGAGCCGGCGGTGGAACCAGTACTGATAGCCGGAGACGTTCTTCTGCATCGCGACGTTGACGTAGGGCTGATAGAGCGGGATGCGCGGAATGTCGGCGAAGGCCAGATCGACGAAGCCTTTCACGTCCTTGTCGTAGCTCGCCTGTGTCGCCGGTCGCGGCGGCCGTCGCTGGCGCCGTCGATCAGCGCGTCCATGTCCTGGCGACTGGTAGCTCATGGTGTTGAAGACCGAATTCTTGCCGTGATAGCACCAGATGAAGAAGTATTCCGGATAGTCGAGCCAGCCCGAGAACACGTTGGTGTAGAGCGGCATGGTCTTCTTGTTCAGCTCGGTGCGCCAATTGGCGCCCGGAATCTTGTTGATCGTGGTCTTGATGCCGATCTGGGCGAGGCTTTCCTGCGTCAGCACGCAGATCGGCTCGTTGACGCCGGCAAAGCCGAGATCGAACGACAGCGTGGTCTCGAAGCCGTTGGGATAGCCGGCCTCGGCCATGAGCGCCTTGGCCTTGGCGATGTCGGTGTCGTAACCGTGCGGCTGCGGCCAGGCGACTTGCGTCGGCGTGCCGGCGGGCGCGCCGAACATCGGCTTGGCGAGGCCGAACAGCACCGCGTCCATGATCTTCTGATAGGGCAGGGCGTAAGCCACCGCCTGCCGCACCTTCAGATTGTCGAACGGCGGCTTCTTCACGTTCATGCCGATATACTGGATGCCGTTGCTGTAGGGCGTCGACACGATGGTGAGCTTGCCGGCGTCGCGCAGCTCGACGAAGTCCTTGTTGGGCAGGTCGTAGGAGATGTCGGCGTCGCCGCGCTCCAGCAGCGCGCGGCGGTTGCCGGAGGACGGCACCATGCGCCAGATGATGCGCTTGATCTTCGGCAGCGGGCCGCCTTTCCAGCTCTCGTTGCGCTCGTAGACCACATCGGTGCCGGCGCTCCAGCTGACCACCCGATAGGCGCCGCTGCCGGCGGTGTTCTGCTTGGTGTATTCGAGGCCCCAGGGATCCTGCGCGGTGGCGTGCTTCTGCACCAGTTCGGAATTGATGACGCAGGGCACGATCACGGCGAGATCCGGGACCGTGAGCCGGTCCTTGCGCAGGAAATCGATGCGCACCGTGTGGTCGTCGACCACCACGAACTGCTCGGGCTTCTCGAGCGAGCCGGCGCCCATCTGGAAGGTCGGGAAAGCCGCCGACCGTGACGGCGCGATCGAGCGACCATTTGACGTCCTTGGCGGTGACGGGCGTGCCGTCGTGGAAGGTCGCGTTCTTCTTGAGCCGGAACGTCACCGACATGTCGCCGACATTCATATCCTCGGCGAGCTCCGGCTTGAACTTGTCGCGGTCGTAATAGGGCGTGCCGTTCGGCAGCGTCTTCATCTCGTGGCTGATCAGCCGGTCGTAGCAATTCCACGACGCTTCGTAGCCCGGGCACATTGGTGCCGACGCCATGGATGTCGAGATTGTTGGGCCCGCTCTCGGAGACGATCAGCAGCGTCTCCTGGCGCGACTGCGCCCGTGCCGGCAAGAGCGCGGGCATCGGCAGCACGCTGCCGGCGGCGAGCGCGGTCACTGAACGCAGGAATTCGCGGCGTTTCATCGCAACCTCCCGATGCCTGTCGACGCTGCGGAGAGGGGGCGCTGCGAAGTTGGTCCGGCGCAGCGTCTCTGCGCGCGCCCTTCGAAGCTTCCTCTCGGTAGCTTTCCGGCACTCTCCCCGCAAGCGCCATGCCACGCTCCAGCGGGTGCGCAGGAAGGCAGGCAATAGACTGAATTGTCTGGGTTTTCTGCTGCGGACCCGCGTCGGCGCCGATCCCCGCGGGGGGCTTTGCATGCACGGTGGAGGCTTTAGCTCAAGAATTAGGCAGATCGGAAACAACAAGAAGGGACAGAGCGGGCAGACGCGAGGCCGGCCCGATCTGTCCCTTGCGTTCGATGTCAGATCACGATGCTTGCGCTCACTCGGCCGGCATCGACGCCAGCGCCTTGTCGTGCATCGGCTCCCCGGCCGTCGCCATGGCCGGGTAGCGGCTGAGGCCGAACAGGAAGGCGGCAACGATCGCATAGGCGACCGCGACCGTGGGCGTGACCGCAATCCCGATCGATTCCCCGTGCATGAAGCCGAAGAAGGTGAGCACGGCTCCGGCCAACGCGAATGCGGCGGCATGCGCGAACTTCCTGTCGATGATGAAGGCGCCGATCGCCGCCAGCACAAGGCCGGTCAGGATGGCGCCGCCGCCGAGGATCTCCAGCCCATGGTAGAGCACGCCGACATTGCCGAGCTTGTCGAAGCCGATGGCGCCGGCCGAGGTTCCGGCGGCGCCGAGCGCGCCATCCATCAGCGTCTTGCACCAGCCGGCCAGGTGCGGCGTCAATGCCAGCACGATCGCGGGCGCGTGGGTCGAGGGTGTCGTCTGGAACGCCTGGGCGCCGATCAGCATCCCGATATAGAGCAGGATGGGCGAGATCGCGACCACCGGGATCACCGCCAATAGGAGCGAGATGACGCCGAACCACGACAGCACGATCACCATGATTCCGGTCGCGGCCGAATAGCCGATGCGGCCGCCCATGGATTTCCATCCGGGGTGGCCGATATAGACGGCGTTGATGAACGGGTTGCCCATCAGGCAACCGATCAGGCTGACCACGCCGTCAGCGGTCAGGACGCGTGTCGTCGGGTAGGGGTCGCCCGCCGCCTCGGCGCTCTCGACATTGTCCATCGCCTCGACCAGATCGTAGATCCCGAAAGGGATCGCGGTGATCAGGATCACGCCGAGATATTGGAAGCCGGAGAACACGTGATCGACCGCCGGCAGCGGCAGCGAGAACCCGAAATTGGTAAAGGCGCCGGCCACGCCGCTGACGCTCAAGCCGCCATAGCCGAGGCCGAGCACGTTGGAGCCCCAGGCGATGAGCGTGCCGGCCGCGATGGCGATCAGCCCGGCCGGAATGCCCTTCGGATATTTGAAGCCGCCGAACCAGCTCACCAGGATGATGGCGAAGCAGGTGAGCCCGATCACCGGCGTCATGTACATCTCGAGCGCCGGCCGCATGGCGATGAATGTGACCGAGACGCCGGCCAGCGTGCCGAGCAGGGCGGCCCGCGGAGTGATCATGCGGATATAGGGTGCGATGAAGCCGCCGATCATCAGGATGAAGCTCTGGAAGAACACCCATACCAGGCCGGCCTCCCAGCCCTTGATCGGGTCATTGGTCTTGAGCGCGATCGGCAGCATGATCACGAAGGTGACGATGAACATGTGCGGGACGCTGACCCCCGAGGGCAGTGCGCACACGTCGTTGCGTCCGGTCTTGAGCGCCAGCCGATAGGCCAGGAACGCATAGTAGAACGTCGAGAGGCACAGCATCAGCCCGAGCGCGGGCAGGATGCGGCCGAACACGATCGCGTCCGGCATCTTCAAGACGAAGCGCAGCAGCCCGGTCAGCACCAGCATGTTGACCAGGATATTCGTGCCGAAACCGAAGAACGCATTCCAGTCGCCCGGCGTCCATAAGAGCGGGCGGCGTTGCTCAACCATCGTCATCACATCCTCCTGTCGATCAGCTTGTCCGATGCTCATGCATTTGCATTGCTTTGCCCCGGCATGCTTGCGACGTCGCGACCACTGGCGCCCTGGAGCCGTATTGGAGCTCTATTGGCGGCGGGCCGCGGTGGAGGCGGAGTAGCGCGCTGGATCGTGGAACAGCCGCGATCGCAACGTCGGCACATCCGCCTCCGTAGAAGCTTTGTCAGAAGCCGAACCCGAGGCCGGCGAAGCCGACTACGATGTCGCGATGCGCGCTCGCAAAGGAACCAGCGGTTCCGGTCACGGTTTGCGCCAGCAACAGGCTGTCATTGATCAGGTGGTAGTACTGGAAGCCTGCATCGGCGTACCAGTTGCCGAGCCGCTTCGGGATGAATGTGAGCGGCGTCTTGCCGGTGAGGCCGGTCGAGACCACGCCTCCATTGCTGGCTGCGCAAGGCGTAAGTGCCGTCGCGCCGCAGCCGGTGGCCCCGTTGTTCCAGTAGCTGCTTGGGCCGACCGTCACCCAGGTCGGGATCGTGAGCACGACCGGGATGTTGCTCTTGTTGAGGTCGATCGTCGGCACCAGGCCAAGCTCCACGTCGAAGGTGTCGCCTGCCTTGCCTTCAACGACCGTCGAGGGGCCCTCGGCTGCGTAGAACAGCTTCACATAGGGATGCAGCGGCAGCGCCATGTTCCACTTGCTGTCGTCGTATGCGAGGCTGAACTCGATGTTTCTCTCGACGCCCGGGAACGCATGCGGGGGGCTGGTGAACTCGATATACTGAACCCCGAACGTCCAGTCCTGCGCGAACTTCACGTTGGTCGAGACGAACCAGTCGTACTCGTTCCAGGCGCCGACGACCGGGTCGTGCTGATCGCTCCAGTAGTCGTTCCAGATCCCGCCGATGAAGCTGATGTCGTTGATGAAGCCGGCCTTGTCCTTGTAGACATCGAGCACCAAACCCATGAGAGCCTGAGTGGTGAGGCCGGTATTGGTCACCAGCAGTCCGCGCGGCGTGATGTAGTCGTTCTTGAACGACAGGTCGACGAAACCATGGATATCGAGCGTGGTGTCGGGCGGCGGTGGCGGCGCCTTGAGCTTCAGATCGGCGGCCGACGCCGATCCGAGCGCCCCCAGGCTCAGCGCCGTGGCGACCACGAGCGCCGAAGCAAAACGATTAGCAAGCATGGAAATCTCCTCTCAGCCCCTATTAGCCCCCGAATTCTCGACCCGCGTCGTTTGCTCGAGCTTCGTGATGAATTGCTCACGCAATGTGCAGCGTTTGCTGAAGCGCGCGAGCAATCCTCCCGCGGATGAACCGAGGACGTGCGCAATCCCTTGCGATTGCCTGATCAGCAATCGCAATCAGTGTGCCAACTGTCGCGTTGATGTCATGGTTTGCTGCGCGCGTGGTATAAATGTCACGACATCGCGAAAATCCCGGGAAAAACCGCGATAACGAACAGCGGGATTTGGTAGGAGCGAGCTCGGCCGCCGGCGCGGCTCGCCGGGAAGCTGGCCGCGCGGACTAATTCGCCATCATGAATTGTATACAATTGCAGCACCGGGATCTGTGCGACCCCGGCGCGCCGCGGCGGCACCGGCATAGCGCCGGCATAAACGAGTTGAGGATCGGCCCGCGCTTAAGGGGCGGCTGCCAAAATCCTGAGCAGCGGTTCGGAGGCGGAGACCCAGCCGAAAATGCCGCCCTGGGCCTTGATCATGGCGAGGCCCATCTCGTGAAACTCGGCGAAGTAGGAGCCGCAGCAGTCGGAGAGGACGATGCAGCGAAAGCCGCGATCATTGGCCTCGCGCACCGTCGTGTTGACGCAGACTTCGGTGGTGACGCCGCAGACCAGCAAGGTGTCGATTGAGCGGTTGCGCAGCATCAATTCGAGGTCGGTCTGGTAGAAGGCGCCTTTGCCGGGCTTGTCGATCACCGGCTCGCCGGCGACCGGATAGAGCTCCGGGATAATGTCGTGCCCGGGTTCTCCGCGGACCAGGATGCGGCCCATCGGCCCGGGCGCCCCGATCCGCAGCGCCGGATCGCCGCGCTCGACCTTCAGGGGCGGAGCGTCGGACAGGTCCGGGCGATGCCCTTCGCGGGTATGGATGACCAGGAGGCCGTGCTCGCGCGCGGCTGCCAGCACGTCGCGGCAGGGGGCGACGGCGACTTGCAGTCGCGCCACGTTGTTGCCGAGCGCGGCCCCGAAGCCCCCGGGCTCCAGGAAGTCCCGCTGCATGTCGATGATGATGAGCGCGGTCTTGTCGAGATTGATGGTGAGCGGGGTCGGCTCTGCATCGATGATGGTGACGGACAAGGGAAGCCTCGCTGGGTTCATTCGGTGAGCCATTCGCCAGCTACAACGGAGCCAAGACGGCACCGCTCGACCGGCGAGGCGAGATCAAAACTACGGCTTCCCGGCAAGGCTCTCGATTGGCGTTCGCACGGCGCCGCCTCTTCCCTCCCCCTGCAAGGGGGAGGGTGGATCGCGTAGCGATCCGGGTGGGGGTCCCGCCACAAGCGCCGAATCTGCGGGAAGACGAGACCCCCACCCGGCGCCTTCGGCGCCACCCTCCCCCTTGCAGGGGGAGGGAAGAGGCACCGCCATGGCAAACAACAAAATTCAAATGCAATTGCCCTGCTTTCAGGGGGAGGTATCGCGGAGAGCCCGGCGGCTTTGTCATCTTGCGTTCGCGCTACCGCGGGAGGCCGGAGGCGGCTGTGCCGCCTCCGCAGTGGTGATCATGGAGCGGGGCTCAGGAGCCGCCGCCGCACTTCTTGGTCACCTTGTTGTAGTTGCCGCATTTGAGGTTCACCCAGTCGGCCACCAGGTCCTTGGAGCCTTCCAGATAGGGCGACCAGGCCGCGCCCGGCACCAGGTCGGGGGTCTTGTAGACCACGTTGAACTGGCCGTCGCCGCGGATCTCGCCGATATAGACCGGCTTGGTGATGTGATGGTTCGGCAGCATGGTCGACATGCCCCCGGTCAGGTTGGGGGCCTGGATGCCGGGCAGCGCGTCGATCACCTTGTCGGGATCGGTCGACTTCACCTTCTCGACCGCCTTCACCCACATGTTGAAGCCGATGAAATGCGCCTCCATCGGGTCGTTGGTGGTGCGCTTGTCGTTCTTGATGAAGGCGTGCCAGTCCTTGATGAACTGCGCATTGAGCGGCGACTTGATCGATTCGAAGTAGTTCCAGGCCGCCAGGTGGCCGACCAGCGGCTTGGTGTCGAGACCCGCAAGCTCCTCCTCGCCCACCGAGAACGCCACCACCGGGATCTGCGTCGCCTTGATGCCCTGGTTGCCCAATTCCTTGTAGAACGGCACGTTGGCGTCGCCGTTGATGGTCGACACCACCGAGGTCTTCTTGCCGGCCGAGCCGAACTTCTTGATGTCCGACACGATGGTCTGCCAGTCGGAATGCCCGAACGGCGTGTAGTTGATCATGATGTCGTCGTCCGCCACCCCCTTCTGGTTGAGGTAGGCATGCAGGATCTTGTTGGTGGTCTGCGGATAGACGTAGTCGGTGCCGGCCAGCACCCAGCGCTTCACCTTCTCCTCCTTCATCAGGTAGTCGACCGCCGGGATCGCCTGCTGGTTGGGGGCGGCTCCCGTGTAGAACACGTTGCGCTCGCTCTCCTCGCCCTCATACTGCACCGGATAGAACAGGATGCTGTCGAGCTCCTTGAACACCGGCAGCACCGACTTGCGCGACACCGAGGTCCAGCAGCCGAACACCACCGCCACATGGTCCTTGGTGATGAGCTCGCGCGCCTTCTCGGCGAACTTCGGCCAGTCCGAGGCCGGGTCGACCACCACCGCCTCGAGCTTCTTGCCGAGCAGGCCGCCCTTCTTGTTCTGCTCGTCGATCAGCATCAGCATCACGTCCTTGAGGGTGGTCTCGCTGATCGCCATGGTGCCCGACAGCGAATGCAGAATGCCGATCTTGATCGTGTCGTCGTCGGCCCGGGCGGGAGCTGCCGCCACCAAGCCCAGCACCATGGCGGCGGCCGTCGCCGCCAGCCAAGCGTGACACCGCGGTCGCTCCCCGACCGCCCGAATGGATGCAAACATCGCCATATCCTCTTGGGTTCGAACTGTTCTGACGCCCCGCGAGCGGCCGCGCGCCGCCTCGCATCCCTTTGCGCGCAAGGAGCGTGCCAGCTGCGGCGACTTTCTTAAGTCATTGAGTTGCAGCGATAATCGGTGCGCCGCCGGGTGCGGCGCTGCAGCCGCGGCGCGCGATTGCATACACTTAATCAGGGCCTGCCTATTTAATTATCACTGCCCGCGGCACGCCTTTTCGCCCCATCCAAGCGGGATCCCGCAAAAGCGAAAATAGCGGGCGTTGCGCGTGCAATTCGCAATCCATGGGCATTGGCACAGAGTTTGCGATACCTGTCGCGGCCTTGAGCCGGGACTTTTCCAGGCCCTGAATTTGGAACGGTCCCGGCTCGAGGCCAGGACGATGAGCCCATCAAACAGCGGATTTTCGGCGCAAGGCTTGAGACCACGGCATGAACGAGCGCTACGTGCAGGCAGACCCCTATCCCTGGCCCTATAACGGCGACCTGCGTCCGGCCAACACCGCGCTCATCATCATCGACATGCAGACCGACTTCTGCGGCATCGGCGGCTACGTGGACCGCATGGGCTACGATCTGTCGCTCACGCGCGCGCCGATCGAGCCGATCAGGCGGGTGCTGGCGGCCATGCGCGAGCGCGGCTTCCACGTCTTTCACACCCGCGAAGGGCACCGTCCCGATCTCTCCGATCTGCCGGCCAACAAGCGCTGGCGCTCGCGCCGCATCGGCGCCGGCATCGGCGATCCCGGCCCATGCGGCCGCATCCTGGTTCGCGGCGAGGCCGGCTGGGAGATCATTCCCGAGCTGGCGCCCCACGACGGCGAGCCGGTGATCGACAAGCCCGGCAAAGGCTCGTTCTGCGCGACCGACCTGGAGCTGCTGTTGCGCCTGCGCGCCATCAACAATATCGTGCTGTCCGGCATCACCACCGATGTCTGCGTGCACACCACCATGCGCGAAGCCAATGACCGCGGCTTCGAGTGCCTGCTGCTTGAGGATTGCTGTGGCGCGACCGACAAGGGCAATCACGATCACGCCGTCAAGATGGTCAAGATGCAGGGCGGCGTGTTCGGCGCGGTGTCCGATTCGGCGGCTTTCATCGGAGCGATAGCGTGAACCAGCCTGATCAGATCGGCGAGCGCGCGATCGGCGTCGCGCCCCCGCAATCCATCCCGCTGGTGCGCGGGAGCGGCCGCACGCTCGCCGAAGAGCTGCGTTTGCAGCTTGCCGACGAGATCGTGCGCGGCCTGCTGGCGCCCGGCGCCGCGCTCGACGAGACCGAGCTGGCGCGCCGCTTCCGGGTCTCGCGCACGCCGGTGCGCGAAGCGCTCCGCCAGCTCGCCGCCAGCGGCTTGATCGTATCGCGGGCGCATCGCGGCTCGGTGGTGGCGCAGCCCGGCCACGAGCACCTGATCGGCATGTTCGAGGCGATGGCGGAGCTAGAAGCGCTCTGCGCCGGGCTCGCGGCCGCGCGCATCACGCCGGCCGAGCGGCATGCGCTGGCGGCGGCGCACGAGGAGCTGCGCGCCATGATCCAGAGCGGCGATCCGCAGCGCTATCATGAGATCAACGAGGCCTTTCATTCGACCATCTATGCGGGCGCCCACAACGCCTATCTGGCCGAGCTCACGCTGGCGACCCGCGCGCGGGTGCAGCCGTTTCGCCGCGCCCAGTTCCGCAATCTCGGCCGGCTGGCAAAGTCGCATCGCGAGCACGACTTGGTGGTGACCGCCATCATGCGCGGCGACCGCGAGGGCGCCATGCGCTCGATGCGCGAGCACATCGAGACCGTGCGCGTGGAATACGAGATGTACGCCAAGTCGCTGTTATCAATGTCGATGTTGTCGATGTCGCGGTCATCGACCAAACGCAGCTAGGCCGGCAAACCGGGGACAAAGCATGAGGCGCTCAGACCTGACCGAGAAGATTCTCGACATCAAGCGCGCGAAGGGATGGAGCTGGAAATACATTTGCGCCGAGATCGGCGGCATGTCGCCGATGCTGATCACCGGCGCGCTGCTCGGCCAGATGAAGCTCGCCAAGCCGCAGGCCGCCAAGGCGGCCGAGCTGTTCGGGCTGAGCAAGAGCGAGGAGGCCATGCTCAACGAGGTGCCGATGCGCGGCACCCCGATGCCGCCGACCGATCCGTTGATCTATCGGTTCTACGAGCTGGTCATGGTCAACGGTCCGGCCTGGAAGGCGCTGATCGAGGAGGAGTTCGGCGACGGCATCATGTCGGCGATCGATTTCGATCTGCAGATGGAGCGCGTCGCCAACCCAAAGGGCGACCGGGTGAAGATCACCATATCGGGCAAGTTCCTGCCCTACAAATATTACGGCAACAGCGGCAACGTCCCGGACTACGGGTTCAAGGAGGAATAGGTCGGGGCGATGCCCGCGCGTACGCCACCATGGCCTAAAATTGCGGCGGCCTTCGCGGCCGGCGCTCGCAACGAGCGGCCGAAGCTTGAAATATCCTTTGAAATCAGGGCCCTATTTGGCCGCGATTTGACGGTCCAATCGTCAGGGGTGGCACTATTCTTGCGTCACAGCCTGCGTTGGAATTCACCAGGAGCATAATTTCAGGAAACGCCCGCCCCTCGCGATGGCGGGATCCAGCCGCAGTGAACGGCTCTGTCGGGAGGGTGCGCCCATGACACACGCTCGAGCTTTTGAAACCCTCGATCTGGACCTTGCGGAAACCGCCGCCGGCACCCGCTGGATCCAGCTCCTCATGGGCTTCATCGTCATGATGGTGATCTCCAGCCCGCAATATGTCTGGACGCTGTTTGTGCCCTCGTTCCAGAAGACGACCGGCGCGGCGCTGTCCGAGGTGCAGTGGACGATCACGATCCTGATCGTGCTGCAAACCTGGTTGTCGCCGGTGCAAGGCTTTCTGGTCGAGAGACTGGGGCCGAAATTGCTGATCGGGCTCGGTGCGCTGCTGAGCGGCACCGGCTGGATCGCCTCGTCGCTCATCGACTCGCTCTGGGGCCTGTACGCGACCTATGGCCTGCTCTGCGGCATCGGCACCGGGATCGTCTATATCGGAGTCATCGGGCTGATGGTGCGATGGTTTCCCGAACGGCGCGGCCTCGCGACCGGCGTGGTCGCGGCCGGCTATGGCTTCGGCGCCATCCTCACCACCTTCCCGATCGACGGCATGATGAAGGCCTCCGGCTATCAGCACACGTTGTTCATCTTCGGCTCGATCTTTGCCGTCGTCGGTGTCGTCGGCGCGCTCGCGCTGCGTGCGCCGCAGGAGGCCGAAGCGGCAACGCGGCCGCGGCTCGCCGGCGCGGCCCACGGCGCGACCCCGCTGGAAATGCTGAGATCGCCGGTGTTCTGGCTGATGTTCGTCATGATGTCGATGATGTCCACCGGCGGCCTGATGGTCATCACGCAATTCACCAGCTTTGCGAAGGCGTTCGGGATCGACGCCACCACCAGCGTCACCATCCTGGGCGTCACCATGGCGGCCATCCCGGCGGCCCTGACCTTCGACCGCATCACCAACGGGTTGACGCGCCCGTTCTTCGGCTTCGTGTCCGATCACATCGGCCGCGAGAACACCATGGCGACCGCCTTCATTCTCGAGGGCGTGGCGATCTACTTGATGCTGCAGTACCGCAGCGATCCGTTCCTGCTGGTGGTGCTGTCGGGGCTGGTCTTCTTCGGCTGGGGCGAGATCTTTTCGCTGTTTCCCGCGACCCTGACCGATACTTTCGGCACCCGCTACGCCACCACCAATTACGGCTTCCTCTATATGGCGCAGGGCGTCGGCTCGATCCTCGGCGCCCCGGTCGCCGCCATGATCTTCGAGAAGACCGCAAGCTGGATGCCGGTCTTCGCCCTGGTGATCGGCATGGACATCCTCACCGGGCTGCTGGCCCTGTTCGTGCTCAAGCCGATGCGCCGGCAGGCGCTGGCAAGGGCAACGGCGTAGCGAAGGAATTTGCGACATCCGCTCATTCCGAGCGTGTGCCACATCCGCTCATTCCCGCGGACGCGGGAATCCAGACTTTGCCAAATTGCACGGACTCTCATTGGGGCAAAGACTGGGTCCCCGCGTCCGCGGGGACGAGCGGGCGGAGAGACCTCGTCCTTTATCAGTTTTCTTCAAATGCTCGGACGCGGAATGTGCATCGGGTTCCGCCCGCGGCTCACGCCGCGCCCCGCTCAGCAGCAACCAGGTGCGTCACCTTCGGCACGCCTTCGATCTGCAAGCGGTTGACCGCCTCCTGCCGGGTCTGGTCCGCATGGGTGACCCGTTCGTGCTGGCGCAGGTGCTCCATCCAGGAATCCAGCAGGAAGGTCTCGACGAACCGGCCCACTTGCGCCGTGTCCTCGTAGAGGCCCCATTCGAAGGCACCGTTGCGCCGACGCTCCGGCGCGAATTGCATGATCGCGTCGACGAATGCACCGCGTTGCGCCGGGTCGATCTGATATTCGACCGTCACCAGCACCGGTCCGCGGTCGGCCTCGATGTCGTGCGACAGCACCGGCTGCGGCCAGTGCATGGAGGGCGTGAAGTCGAAGCCGGCGCCGGTCTGCAATTTCCATCTCCACAGCAGCGGAATGGCGAGCAGGGCTCCCGCCGCCGCCACGAAGTGCGCTACCGGCAGGCTGGTCAAGGCGGCGACCTTGCCCCACAGCGCGCTGCCCAGCGTCAAGCCGCCGAACATCACGGTTGAGAAGATCGAGAGCCCGCGGCCGCGCACCCAGCCCGGCAGTGCGACTTGCGCCGAGACGTTGACGGCCGACAGCACCGCGATCCATGACACGCCGGCGACGACGCTTGCTGCCAGCGCCGTGGCTGGCTGTCGCGCCAGCCCGTACAGCACCATGGCGATCGCGGTGCCGACCGTCCCGGCGAAGGCCAGCATGTCGGCGCCGAAACGGTGCTGCACGAATGGCAGCGCGAAAGCGCCCGCCACCGCGCCGGCTCCGATCGCGCCCAGCAATAATCCGTAGAGCTTCGGATCGCCGGCGACCTGGTCGCGGGCGACCAGCGGCAGCAGCGCCCAATAGGCGCTCGCGAACAGGAAAAATCCGGCGGCGCGGATCAGCGTCGAGCGCAGATGCGGATTGTAGCGGGCATGGCGCAGCCCGGCCCGGATGGCGCGACCGAATTGTTCGCTCGGAAGATGCCGGGCCGCCGTATCGGCGGCCGTTCGCCACCAAGCCAAGGCCGCGATGACGCCAAGCGTGCTCAGCGCGTTGAGCCAGAAAGGCGCGGCCAGGCCCCATGCCGCGATGATCAGCCCGGCCAGCGCGGGCCCGACCGCGCGGCTGACATTGAGCCCGACGCTGTTGAGCGCAACGGCCGGCTGAAGATCCTGCCGCGGCACCAGTTGCGGCACGATCGACATCCACGCCGGCGCGATCAGCGCCGCGGCGGTCCCCGCCAGGAAGCTGAAGCCGAGCAGCAGCGCCGGCGTCACCTGGCCGAGCCACACCATGAGGCCGAAGCCCGCGACCAGCGCGACAAGCGTCGTCTGGATGACGATCAGCAAGCGGCGGCGGTCCACGATATCGGCAAGCGCACCGCCCGCCAGCGCAAACAGGAACATCGGCAGCGAGCTCGCGACCTGCACCAGCGAGACGACGAACGGGTCCGGGTCGAGACCGGTCATCAGCCAGCCCGCCGCCGCGTTCTGCATCCAGGTGCCGATGTTCGAAACGACCGTCGCGAGCCAAAGCACCGTGAAGGTCGGATGGTGGAACGGGCTCAGCGGCGAGGTGTCGCCCGTCGCCGGCTTGGTCTCGGCCGATCGCCATGATCACCCTCGCGCCTGCGCCACCCTACGAGCTGTGCAAGGAATTGCCGCATCCGCTCATTCCCGCGGACGCGGGAAACCAGACTTTGTCAAATTGCATGCACGTTCAATGGGGCAAAGGCTGGTTCCCCGCGTCCGCGGGACGAGCGGTGGAGAAGCTCGTCCTTCATCAGGTTTCCTCACGCGCTCTTGCGAGCGGCATGATGAAACTAGAACGCCCAGCAGGAGCAGCCTTCGGCCATCGCCGCCGGCGACGCCCGGCGGTCACGCCAGGTCGAACACGAGCAGCTCGGATTGATCGGCACGGGAGGTAATGGAAACCAGTGCTTCGTCCTCCACTGCCACGCCGTCGCCCGCCTCCGCGGCCCTGCCGTTGACCTCGACCGCTCCGCTCACGACCTGAATCCAGCTCTTGCGGCCGGCCGCGAGCGCGTGGGTGACGGCGTGATCGCGGCTCAACAGTGCGTCGTAGATTTCCGCGTCCTGATGGATGACGATCGAGCCGTCGCGGCCGTCAGGCGATCCGACCAGGCGCAGGCGGTCGCGCTTCTCGGCCGGCGGAAAGCTCTTCTGGTCGTAGCGCGGCGGCAGGCCGTTGCGGTCCGGCAGCACCCAGATCTGCAGGAAATGCACCGGCTCCTGCTTGGAGTGGTTGAACTCGCTGTGCCGGATACCGGTCCCGGCCGACATGATCTGCACGTCGCCGGGCCGGATCACCGATCCGGTGCCGATGCTGTCACGGTGCTCGAGCGCGCCCTCCAGCACGTAGGAGATGATCTCCATGTCCTGGTGGCCGTGCGTGTCGAACCCGCGCCCCGGCGTGACCCGATCCTCATTGATCACCCGCAACGCGCCGAAGCCCATATGGTCGGGATCGTAATAGTGGCCGAACGAGAAAGTATGGCGGCTGTCCAGCCATCCGAAATTGGCGGTTCCGCGTTCCGCCGCTTGTCTCACCGCAATCATCAGTTCCTCCGTCTATTTGCTCTTTCGACCCCGAATATCGCTATGCTAATATTCGAAGACAATCTGCATAATCGTAGCGTCTATGTCTCCAATTTGAGGACAATCGCGACCCTCCATGGACAAGCTGACGAGCATCAAGGCGTTCACCCGGGTGGTCCAGCACGGCAGCTTCGCGGCCGCGGCCCGGGAGTTGCGGCTGTCCCGCTCGGCGGTGAGCAAATACGTGATCGAGCTGGAGGAAGAGCTCGGCGCACAGCTTCTGGTCCGCACCACCCGCAGCGCCAGCCCGACCGAGAACGGCCAAGCCTATTACGAGCGCTGCATCGCCATCCTGGCCGATCTCGAGGAGGCCGACCTGGCGGTGGCGCGGCTGCAATCGGAGCCGCGCGGCCTCTTGCGCGTCAATGCGCCGATGTCGTTCGGCACCCTCCATCTTGGCCGCGCGGTCGCGGATTTCATGGGGCGACATCCGCAGCTGCAGATCCAGCTCGTGCTGAGCGACCAGCTGATCGATCCGGTGCAGGAAGGCTTCGACGTCACGCTGCGGATCGCCGACCTGCCGTCATCGAGCCTGATCGCCCGCAAGATCGCGCCCGCCTTGCGCGTGGTCTGCGCCGCGCCATCCTATCTGGCGCGGCGGGGCGTGCCGCAGCACCCGGACGATTTGCGCCAGCACGAGTGTCTCGACTACGGCTATCTCGCCACCGGCAACCAATGGAAGCTCACCGGGGCCGACGGCGACCATTGGATCCATATTCCGTGGACGCTATGCACCAACAACGGCGAGGTGCTGCGCGACGCGGCGGTGAAGGGACGCGGAATCGCCTTGCTGCCGACCTTCATTGTCGGCGCCGATCTGCAGGAGGGCAGCCTGCGCAGCGTTCTCACCGACTACGCGGCGCCGGAGATTTCGATCTACGCGATCTACCCGCAGACCCGCTACCTGTCGGTCAAGGTGCGGGTGTTCATCGACTTTTTGATCGAGCGTTTCGGCGGGACGCCCTATTGGGACTTGGTCAAATGACGACAACGGCTACAACAATCTCTGAGCTGTCATACCCCGCGAAGGCGGGGCACCGAGTAATCGCAGAGGTCAGTTTTGTACTTAAACGTCGGCGATTACTGGGTCGTCCGCCTGCGCGGACGACGACAGTGGAGAGTCATCACAGCTAGCTCGCTTGGCGCAAGCTCCGGAATCGACATGAAACTAAATCCGCAAGATCTGGCCAAAATCGCAGACGTCACGCTGCAGCATTACAACCAGCATGCCGAAAGCTTCTGGCGCGGCACGCGCGATCACGACGTCAGCCAGAACATGGCGGCTCTGCTGCAGGCGATCGAGGGCGATCCGCCGTTCACGATCCTCGATTTCGGCTGCGGCCCCGGGCGCGACCTCAAGGTGTTTGCCGAGCGCGGCCACGTGGCGGTCGGACTGGAAGGCGCCGGCGAATTTGCCGCCATGGCGCGCGCCCATAGCGGCTGCGAGGTCTGGCAGCAGGATTTCCTCGTGCTCGATCTGCCGGCGCGGCATTTCGACGGCATATTCGCCAACGCCTCGCTGTTTCATGTGCCGGCCCAGGAATTGCCGCGCGTGCTCTCGCAGCTCAACGCCACGCTCAAGCCGCGCGGCGTGCTGTTTGCCTCCAACCCGCGCGGCGACAATCGGGAAGGTTGGAGCGGCGAGCGCTACGGCGCCTATCATGATCTCGAAACCTGGCGCCGCTACATGGCGGGCGCGGGCTTCGTCGAGCTGACGCACTACTACCGTCCCGCCGGCCTGCCGCGCGCGCAGCAACCCTGGCTCGCCAGCGTCTGGCGCTGCAGCGGGTGAGCGGACCACCCCTTTCAGGGCAAGGCAATCGCATATGGCGGTTCTTGGGTCCTCCCCCGCAGGGTCGGAACCACAGCACCGCGGGCTCCACCCTCCCCGCTAACGGGCGGCGAGGGTTGGAGCTTGCGGCTGCGCCCTCCCCCTGCAGCAATCACTCTCCCTCCATATGCGATAGCCCTGCCCCTTCAGGGGGAGGTTCGCCGGGAGCGCGGTGCTTTCGTCGAAGCGTCGGTGTTACTTGCTGCAGCCCTTCTGCGGTCTCCTCGAAGCCATCGAACAAGCGCCCGGCATTGGCATCCGCCAGCGTTTCCAGCCGGTGCGGCTGGCCTTGCTCGACGCTGTAGCGTGCGAGCGTGCCCCTGGCGCGAAGGAATTCGGCCTCCTTCTTCATCTCGCTGTGCCACATATAGGGGTCGAACTCGCCCACATACATGAACACGCACATCTTCGAGATCGCCAGCAGCTTGGCGGCGCTCGGCTCCCACATGTATCCGGGAAACGCGGTGACGGAGAGGAAGTACTGCGGATTGGCGGCCGCGACATGAAAGGCCGCGATCCCGCCGTTCGATGGCCCGGCGATGTGAAACTTGTTGCCCTGGATCTTGTAGTCCTGCTCGATCATCTTCAGGAATTGGGGGAAGATGCGATCTCCCTCCTCGAAGAACAGATCGTCGTCCGGCGCCGCCGGCGCGACCACGATATAGCCGCGCTTTTCCGCCTCCGGCCGGAAGTAGCGACTGAGAATGCTGTCCACCGTGTTCATGTTCTGCGGCCCGCCGCCGAAGGCCAGGATGGCCGGATAGGCCTTGGCCGGATCGTAGCCGTCGGGCAGGACGGTCTTGTAATGGACGGTCGTGCCGGCCACGTCCTTGGTCTTCTCGATCACCTCCGCCCGCAGCGGCTGAACGAGCAACATCGTGCCAGCCGCCAGCACGGGAGCCAACAGCATCGAGTTCGCGTTCCGCTGCTTCATGTCGAACCTCCATTCAATCCGCGTGCACTGTATCCGAGCGTGAATACGCATCAAACCAATACGATCGTGCCTTCAGTCCAGACGAAAGCCCTTGGCGCGCAGGAAGGCGGCGAAATCGCCGCGCAGCGGCTGCGCGTATTGCCGCGCCTTGTCCTCCGACCAGCCGTAGAATGCGGCCTCGCCCCAGCGCTCGACCGCGCGCTGGCGCCGGTAGGGCATGCGTTCCGCCCGGCGCCGGTCGTAGGCGTCGATTTGTTGATCGAACTCGCCTTGCCGGTAGCGGTCCTGATGCAGCGTCGTCTCCAAGCCCAGGCGCGGCGTGATCCGCCCGGTCTTGGCGGGCCATCCGGCGCACAGGCCGGCGACCGGGACCACGCGCTCCGGCAGTGCCAACAGCTCACTGACCCGGTCGGGCTGATCGCGAATGGCGCTGAGCGGGCAGCAGCCCAGCCCGACCGCGGCGGCGGCGCGCATGAAGGTCGTCATCACGATGGCGCTGTCGACGGTCGCATTGAACAGCAGATCGAAATGATCATTCGGAAACGGCTTGCCGCGCAGGCGCGCCAGTTGCGGCGCGCGGCCGCCATTGGCCAGGAACACGAGCAGCACCGGCGCGTCCTTGAGCCATGGCATATCGGGCATCAGCGCGATAACGGCGCGCCGCTGTTGCGGCTCGTGCACGACCAGGATGTCGGCCTGCTGGAGGTCGCTCTTAGACGGCGCCGACAGCGCGCAGGCGCACAAGAGCCGCAACAACGCCGGCTCGACCGGGCGATCGAGAAAATCCCGATGCACGCGGTGGCCGGAAATGCGCGCAAGCTCGTCAAGGCCCGCCAGCGCGGGATCCACCGGTAGGCGCTCGCCGAACCGTTCCGCCAAGCTCGCCTCGATGCTCGCCGCCCATTTGGAGCCGATTTCATTTTGCATTATGGAATGCTCGATGGTTGGTGCGAGATTTCAAACCCGAATCAACGTGGAGCGATCTTGTAGGATGGGCAAAGCGCGAAGCGCGTGCCCACGCGCGTAGGCATGGCGCGTTCCGCCCTGCCTACGTTCCTGGATCAATCCACGGAAACTCCTGCCGGTAGGCCGCCTCGAACGGCTGGATCACCTCCAGGAACTCGCTCGTCAGCGAGATGTCGTCGAGCCCGTCGAGCAGGCACCTGCGGCGCAACGGATGAATACTGAAGCCATGCTCGCGGCCCTCCACGTCGATCGCCACCTGCCGCCGCAGATCGACCGTGATCTCGGCTCCGATATGGGCCCGCAGTTGCGCGCGCAGCGCCGCGCACATCTCCGCGTCGAGCGTGACCGGCACGACGCTGTTCTTGAGGCAATTGTTGAAGAAGATGTCGCCGAAGCTCGGCGCGATGATCGATCTGATCCCGAAGGTCGCGAGCGCGTAAACGGCGCTCTCGCGCGAGGAGCCGCAGCCGAAGTTGCGATCCGCCACGATGATCCCGGCCTGGCGATAGGGGGGCTGATTGAGGATGAAATCGGGCTTCTCCGAGCCGTCCGGGTTGAAGCGCAGGTCGTGGAACAGCACCCGCGCATATTCGGGTCCCTTCTCGACCTTGTTGAAGCGCGTGGGGCAAAGCTGGTTGGTGTCGATATTGGCCTGGTCGAAGGGGACCGCGACCGCCTTCCAGATCGTGAATTTGTTCATGGTTGCTTTCTCGTTCGTAGCCCGGATGAAGCGTAGCGCAATCCGGGTCCGCCGTTCCCGCATTACGCTTCGCTCCATGCGGGCTACATGTCTACATGACGAGCTTGCGAACATCCGTGAGCCGGCCGGTGATGGCCGCCGCCGCCGCCATGGCCGGGCTCAACAGATGCGTGCGCCCGTTGCGGCCCTGGCGGCCGCGGAAATTGCGGTTGCTGGTCGAGGCGCAGCGCTCGTGCTCGGCCAGGAGATCGCCGTTGAGCGCGGTGCAGAGCGAGCAGCCGGCGTCGTGCCATTCGAAGCCGGCGGCGCGGAAGATGCGATCGATCCCCTCCGCCTCGGCCTGCCGTTTGACCGCGCTCGATCCCGGCACCACCCAGGTCGGCACCACCGCATGGCCATGGCGGGCGACGGCGGCCGCCGCGCGCAGATCCTCGATGCGGGCATTGGTGCAGGAGCCGATGAACACGCGATCGACCGCGATGGCGGTCAGCGCCATGCCGGGGCTCAATCCCATATAGTCGAGCGCCGCCTCGACCTCCTGCCGCTTTTCGGGATCGACGACGGCGCGCGGATCCGGAACGCTCCCCTCGATGGAGGAGGCCTGCTCGGGGCTCGTGCCCCATGAGACGGTGGGGGCGATAGCGGCGGCCGAGAATGTGTGCTCGGCATCGAACACCGCGTCCGCGTGGCTCGGCAGGGTGCGCCAATAGGCCAGCGCCTTGTCCCATTGCGCGCCCTTGGGCGCATGCGGGCGGCCATCCACATACGCAAACGTGGTGTCGTCCGGCGCCACGATGCCGGTCTGCGCGCCGGCCTCGACCGACATGTTGCAGATGGTCATGCGCTCTTCCATGGACATGGCGCGCACGGTGGCTCCGGCGAACTCGATGATGTGGTCGATGGCCCCGCCGACCCCGATCCGCGCGATGATGGCCAGGATCACGTCCTTGGCGCCGACATGCGGGTGGAGCGCTCCGTCGATGACAATCCGCATGAGCTTTGGCTTGCGCCGCCACAAGGCTTGCGTCGCCAGGACATGCAGCGCATCGGAGGCGCCGATCCCGAAGGCCAGGCAGCCGAAGGCGCCATGGGTGGTGGTGTGCGAATCGGCGCCGGCAATGAGCAGGCCGGGCTGCGTGATGCCGAGCTCCGGCGCCACCACATGCAGGATGCCCTGGTGCGGATCGTCAAAGCCGAAATAACGCAGGTGATGGGCGCGCGCATTGCGGTCGAGCCGCTCCAGCATGCCGCGCACGGCTCCATCGCGCACACCGTCGAGACCCTGGGCGCGATTGCGGGTCGGCACATAATGGTCGGCGCAGGCGATCACCTGCTGCGGCCGATGGACCTCGCGCCCCATCTCCTCGAGATCGTCGAAGGCGTGGCGGGCGCCCTCATGCAGCAACAGGTAGTCCACATAGAGCAGCCGCTCGCCTTCCACTTGCGTCATCTGATGGCGCTGCCAGATCTTGTCCACGATGGTCTGGCGATTGGAATCTTCGGCCATCTTGTTGATCTCCTTATCCTGCGACCCTGTAGGATGGGCAACGCGCCGGCATCAAACCTCGAATACCGTACGGCGTACCGGCGCGTTGCCCACGCGCTCGGTCTCGCAGTGCAACCGCGTAGGCAAAATTGCGCGGCTCCGCGTAGCTCTGACTGCAGTGCCAGGCAATTTTGCCCACCCTACACTGACTGCGTCCAGTCAGCGCATCTCCAAGATCTCTCGCGGGGCAAACATTCGCGCGATCGCGATCGCGACCATGCTCACCACCACGATCAGAACCGAGATGGCCGCCGCCACCTCGATCGATCCATCCTCGATGAACTGCAGCACCATGGTCGACATGACCTCGGTGCCGGATTGCGTCAGTATAGCCGACATGGGCTGCTCGCGCAGGCAAAGCGAGAAGATCAAGAGCCAGGCGATGAACGCCGCCGGACGCAGGATCGGATAGGTAATGTCGAGTGCGCTGCGCAGCCGCCCGGCGCCCAGGATGCGGGCCGCCTCCTCGAGCTCGGGCGAGACCTGCTTGACCAGCGAGCGAACGAACACGAAGGCGATCGGCAGGTGCCGCGCCACATAGGCGATCAGGATGATTGCGAGCGTCCCATACAAGACGTCGATATAGCCGAGCATGACGCCGACGCCCAGAATGATCGAGGGAAATCCGTAGGCCGTCATGATGCCGGCACCGATGAGGCCGCGCCCCGCCACCTGCGTGCGCTCGACCAGCCAGGCGCTCGTGATCCCCAGGATGACGCACAATGTCGCCCCCGCCAGCGCCAGGATCAGGCTGTTCTGCACCGCCGGAAGCACGGTGAAGCTCGCGTCGAACACGGCCCGGTAATGCTGCAGGCCGAGATTGCCCATGCTCAATTGCGTTCCGAAGGCTTTGAGGAGCGAGAGGACGAGGAGGGCGCCAAACGGCAGCACGGCCGCCAAACCGGTCACGGCCAGCGCGATCGCGAGGGCCGGATAGCGCCAGGGTCCCAATCCCATCAGCTGCGGCGCGCTCGCCCTTCCGCTCACGGTGACGAACTTGTTCTTCTTGAGATAGCGCTGCTGGACCCCCAGGCAGACGAGCGTGAACAGCGCGATCGGCAGCGAGGCCGCGGCGGCGAGATCGAGGCGCGGCGGATAGGTCAGCAGGCCGTAGATCGCCGTCGACAGGACCGAGAAGTTCGCCGTCGTGCCGATGGCGGCCGGCGCTCCGAAGGATGACAGGGCGTCCAGCATGCAGAGCGTGGCGCTCGAGATGACGGCCGGTGCCACCAGCGGCAAGGTGATGGTCACGGTGGTGCGCCAGCGTCCGGCGCCGAGCCCGCGTGCGGCTTGCTCGTGGCTGGCGTCGATATTGGCGAGCGCGGCCGCCACTGCGAAGAACACGACCGGATAGAGGTGGGCGGTCTCGATGAACACCAGTCCGCCGAAGCTGAATATGTTGAACGGCGGCGCCGATAGACCGAGCCACGACACCAGGAGCCGGTTGAGGGCGCCGGAATTGGGCGCCGCCAGGAAGATCCAGGCGATCACGTTGATGAAGGAGGGAATGATGAAGGCGACCGCGATGGCGCCGCGGATGCACGCCTTCGCCGGCACGTCCGTGCGCGCGACCAGCCAGGCGAGCGGCACCCCGACCGCAAGGCAACCCGCCGTTACATAGACGATAAAGAAGAGAGAATTGACGGCGGCGGCCTTGATGCCCGGGTCGGCCAGCAGCTGCTCGAACGCCCCGATGCCGACGTGTCCGCTGCCGTCGACGAAGCTGCGGCCGATCAGCATCGCGATCGGAAAGCCGATCAACCCGCCGCAAGCCAGCAGCACAATCGCGACCGCA
Source organism: uncultured Alphaproteobacteria bacterium (assembly GCA_963725185.1). Classification (GTDB taxonomy): domain Bacteria; phylum Pseudomonadota; class Alphaproteobacteria; order Rhizobiales; family Xanthobacteraceae; genus VAZQ01. The sequence goes on along the minus strand of CAVRXO010000002.1, from coordinate 840,308 downwards.
ACGGATTGGACCGGATCCCCCAGCGCCGCTTGCCTTGGCCTCATTGACGGCCGAACACTGCTTTGAATCTCTTCAGGAACGCCTGGGTGTTGGCGGCATCCGCCGGCGACGGCGGCGGCGACGCGACCGGATCAAGCTCGGCGAGGCTGGGCAGCGCGCTCGGCGCCGCCGCGTCCGGATGCGCCGGCCAGAACACCCCGCCTTGCGACAGCGCGGTCTCCGCCTGCGGGCTCGTCAGCACCTCGACCAGGAGCCTGGCGGCATTCGGGTGCGGCGCCTCGCTCATGAGCCCGAGCATCGACTGGACCACGACCGAGCCTTCGCGCAGCACATAATAATCGATCGGCTGGCCCTTCATCCGCGCCGTCATGATGTTGAAGGACGAGATCATCGGCGCGAGCGCGCGCTCGCCGCTCGCCACCATGCGCACGGAATCCGGATTGCTGCGCACGAACAGGATGTCCTGCTTGGCGAGCCCTTCGAGCGTGCTCCAATCGAGCCGGCCGGTCGCCAGCATGGTCATCAGGAAGGTCAACGTGTTGCCGGAGACCTCCGGATCGGCCAGGACCAGCTTTCCCTTCCATCTCGGATCGAGGAAATCCTTCAGGCTGTGCGGCAGCTGCGCCTTGTCCTTGAACACGGTGGTGTTGTAGGCGGCCGGCAGCACGTAGACGTCGGGTGTGTAGAAGGCGCCGTCGGCATCCGCGTAGTCCGGGCGCAGCCGCTCGAAGCTCGCGGTCCGGTACGGTTGGTAGAAGCCCTTCTGCTTCCAGAGCGCCGCCACATAGGGCTGCGACATGTGGCTGACGTCGACGCGATGCTGGCCGGCCGCCCGCTCGGTCTCGATCTGCGCGATCAAGGCGGGCGAGCTCTTCGGCACGATGCGCAGATTGACGCCCGGAAAGCTCGCCTTCCAATAGTCGCTGAGCCGCTGCGCCTCATCCTGCCGGCCGTCGGTATAGAAGATGACCTCGCCCTCCTTGGCTGCCGCCTGATAGAGATCGGCGAACTGCTTTTGGATGGCAGCGCCCTCCGCAAAAGCGGATTGTCCGGACCACCCGGCGGCCAGAACGAATGCGGCGATTAGATTGAGCAGTGAAGCAACGACGCGCATTGGCGCTCTCGGGAATTTTTCTATCCAAATCACAGACTCTGCACAAAGGCAACGCAAGGCGGACAGCCGGCGATAGCGCCCTGCCGCAAAGTGGCACGTTCCGGCGCCGCAGGTTCAGAATTCTTGACGGGGCACCCCCGATTTGACGCGCGCAGCGACATCAAAATAAGATAAGCTGCAGAGTTTGATCATCCCCGTTTGACGGCGCGCATGCCATGATTTTCCGTCAGCTCTTCGATGCCGTATCCGGCACCTATACGTATCTCCTGGCCAGCCGGCGCGGCGGCGAGGCGCTCATCATCGATCCCGTCCAGGAGAAGGTCGACCGCTACATCCAGCTCGTCAACGAGCTCGAGCTCAGGCTGGTCAAGGCCGTCGACACCCACCTGCACGCCGATCACATCACCGGACTCGGCGCGTTGCGCGACCGCACCCAGTGCGTCACCGTCATGGGCGAGCAGAGCAAGGTCGACGTCGTCTCGATGCGGCTTGCGGAAGGCGACAAGCTCACGATCGAGGGCATGGCGCTCGACGTGCTCTACACGCCCGGCCACACCGACGACTCCTACTGCTTCGCGATGGCCGATCGCGTGTTCACCGGCGATACGCTGCTCATCCGCGGCACCGGCCGCACCGACTTCCAGAACGGCGACGCGCGCGCCCAGTTCGATTCGATCTTCAACAAGTTGTTGCGGCTGCCGGACGAAACCATGGTGTTCCCCGCGCATGACTACAAGGGCGAAACGGTTTCCACCATCGGCGAGGAACGAGCGTTCAATCCCCGCCTGCAGGTGAAGTCGGTCGACGAATATGCGGCGCTGATGAACGGTCTCAACCTGCCCAACCCGAAGATGATGGATGTCGCGGTGCCCGCCAATATGCGGGTGGGGCTCGCCCAGGAGGAGATCGCGCGCCGCGGCTGGGCGATCGGCGCGGACGAGGGCGTGACGCTGATCGACCGCGGCGACGTCGTGCTCATCGATTTGCGCGAGCCGCGCGAGCGCGCCAAGCACGGCGTCATTCCGGGCTCGCTCCATGCCCCTTATCCCGAGCTCGCCGCCAATGTGCGCCCCGACGGCATGCTCAACGAGCTTGCGCGCGCCACCGGGAAGCGGATCGTCTTCTATTGCGCCTTCGGCGAACGCTCGGCCATGGCGGTGCAGGCCGCGCAGGAGGCCGGTCTCGCATCGGCGCGCCACATCCAAGGCGGCATGGATGCCTGGAGCAAGGCCGGCGGCCCGGTCAGTCGTTGAAGCAAGAGCGCTAGATCTCCCGGATCGCGGCCAGCAGCGCCTCGTCAATCACGAGACCCTCAGCCGCGGCTCGCTGCCGGGCGGTCAGCCGCCGCGTGCCGGGCAAGCGGGCGCCGGGTTGTTGCTCGATCGACGCCGCCAGGGCAGCAAAGCGAGCCACCGCGGCGGTGCCGCCGAAGGCGGCCGCGTCAAGAACGATGATCAATTGCCCGGTGCCCGGCGGCGGACCTTCGGCATCGAGGAACGAGGAGGCTTCGGCGGCAAAATTCGCGCCGGTCAGCCCGGCGGCGAGCAGTTCCACCATGAGGGCGAGCGCGGTGCCTTTGGCGTCGCCCAGCGGCACCATGGTGCCGGCCAGCGCGCTCGCCGGATCGCTCGTCGGGCGGCCGGCGGCATCGAGCGCCCAGCCCTCGGGGATGCGCTCGCCCTTCTGCTGTGCGGCCAAGATATTGCCGCGCGCGACCTTGGACAGCGACAGATCGATCACGATCGGCGCGCGACCGGGGAGGGGACAGGCGAACGCGATCGGATTGGTGCCGAACACACCCTCGGTCCCACCGGCGGGCGCGATGGCGGCGGGCGTATTGGCGAACATGAGCGCGACCAAACCCGCCTGCGCCAGCCGCTCGACCGGATGGCCGGCGGCACCGCAATGGTGCGAGCGCCGGACCGCGGCGGCGGCGATGCCTTGGCGGCGCGCGATCTCGGGAAGCGTCGCTACGCCCAAGTCGATGGCCGGATAGGCAAAGCCGTTGCAGGCATCGATCGCGATGGTTGCGGGGCGCGGTCGGGTCAGGGCCGGCGTGGCGAAGCCATCGACCTTGCCGACTTTCGCCTGCGCCGCGTAGCTTGGCAGCCGTGCGAGGCCGTGCCCTTTGAGGCCGTCCGCCTCCGCGGCGACCAGCGCCCGGGCAACGCACTGCGCGTTGGCCGGCGAGGTGCGGCAGCGCGCCAGCGTATCGGCGACCAGCGCCTGCGCCTGCGCCAAAGTGAGCACCGGCATGGCGTCACCGCGGAAAACGGCCGGGCGCCAAGCCGCTCACGCGCTGCGGTAAAGCTTGGTCATGCACGAATTCGCGGTGGCCGAGCGCCTCGGCGGCGGTGAGCCGGCCGTTGGCGGTGCGCACCATCATCTCGATCAGCGCGTCGCCGGCCTGCGTCGATGGTCATCTCGCGGCGCAGGATGCCGGACACGTCGACGTCGATATGCTCGCGACATGGTGCGCACGGTGCGCGGATTGCCGCTGATCTTGATCACCGGCACGATCGGATTGCCGATGACGTTGCCCTGGCCGGTGGGGAAGGTGTGCACCACATAGCCGGCCGGCCGCCATCAGCGTCACGCATTCGGCCGCCGCCGACGACGTGTCCATGTAGTAGAGGCCGGGACCCTTGGCGGGCGCCTCGGCCGGCTCGAGCACGTCGATGTACTTGCAGTTGCGGCCGATCTTCTCGAGATTGCCGAGCGCCTTTTCCTCGATCGTGGTCAGGCCGCCGGCGATGTTGCCCTTGGTCGGCTGCGATTCGGAGAGATCGTCGGTCTTGTGCGCCTCGATCACCTCGTCCTGGTAGGCCTGCCACGACCTTGAACCATTTCTCGCCGATCTCCGGGCTCGCGGCGCGCGCCTTGGCGAGATGCTCGCCGCCGGTGATCTCCGAGGTCTCGCCGAACACGCCGTAGATGCCGTTCGGGATCAGCTTGTCGTACATGTTGCCCACGGTCGGGCAGGAGGCGAGCCCCGTGGTGGTGTCGCTCTCGCCGCACTTGGTCGAGACCCACAGCTCGCGAGATGTCGCACTCCTCGCGCTTGCAGCTCGGAGGCCCACTGCACGTAATCCTTGGCGACGCGTGCGGCGCGCGCGATCGTCGTCGATGTCGCCATGGCCCTCGATGCCGAAGCCGGTCGACCGGCTTGCCGGTCTTGCGCGATGCCGTCGACCACGCGCTTGGTCCAGCCGTCCTCGATGCCGATGACCACGACCGCGGCGACGTTCGGGTTGGCGCCGGTGCCGATGAGGGTGCGGAAGAACAGCTCGAGGTCGGCGCCGAACTGCAGCCGGCCATAGGCGTGCGGCATCGCCAGCGTGCCCTTGATGTTGTTGGCGACCGCCTCGCAGGCGGCGTTGGAGAGATCGTCGAGCGGCAGGATGACGACGTGGTTGCGCACGCCGACGCGGCCGTTCTCGCGCCGATAGCCGGTGAATTTCGGTTCGATTTGCCGTTTGATCCGGTCATGACGCTCACCAGCGCTTGGTCTTGAGGTTGTGGACGTGGACGTGCTCGCCCTTGGCGATCGGCGCGACCGCCTTGCCGATGTCCTGGCCGTATTTCCACACCGTATCGCCGGCCTTGATGTCGGTCGAGCGCGATCTTGTGGCCGATCGGCACGTCCATCCGGGCGGTCAGCGGGAAGGCGGAGTCGTCGGCGGTGACGACGCAGGTCATGTCGGTGCCGGCCTTGAGGCCTTCGACCACGACGACGCCGACCGTGTCCTTCTTGTCGTGAACCAGCAGATGGGGAGCTGTCATGGCAGGCCTTCGATGGTTGCGCGTTCAAGTCCTCTATAAGACATAGAGCCCGTTCCGTGTCACTTGTCCCAGCTCATTAGCGCGTTTACGCGCGTCTTCCGCGCGCTATGGCCGGGACAAGGGCGAAACCAGCGTCAGAGTCAGAGCACTAGGGAGTTGTGGTGCCTTGCAGCAGCGCCCGTTCCGCTGCCGCGGCCTTGGCGGGAGATCGCCGTCTTGGCGCGGCGCGAACGCGGCGCAAGCCGTTCTTGGCAATGATCTGCTGAACACGCTGTCGGGTTATGTCGAGCTCGTCGGCAATCGCCTGGTATGTGGCGCGGGCCTTCACCGCCGCCACGATCGCCACGTCGCGAGGCGTCCCCTTCGACATCATTCGCCGCATCGTGGCCAGCGCTGCCTCATTGCGTTCCTTGCGCTGGTGGACGCGTGCCGCGTGCAACGCGCGCTCGGCTCGTTGTCTTTGCACCTGCGAGGGAAACACCAGGCCGCGCAGCCGAACCGAGCGGCCGATGACCGCGTTGCGGGTCGCCCCGATGCGGTCGGCGATTTGCGCGGCCGAAAAGCCGGCGGCTTCCAGTCTTTGCAGCCGCCGGTCTTTGTCGGCGGTCCAGAACGTTGCGGTCATTTGGCCCAACTCTTTCGTTGAAGCGTCACAATGACCTCATCGATTCGGACGCTCGTGTCAAGAGGTGCGCGGTGGCACACAGTGTCGCGGGTCGACCGCCGTAGGGCGCAATCGCCTTATTGCGCCGGCTCGCGAGGCCCCTTGCCCGCAGCCCGAACAGTAAGGGGTGGGGCGGATTGGCGCAATAAAGCGATTGCGCCCTACGGGCAGGCCCCGTTTTCATCAATGAAATCAATCAGTGGCCCGTCGCGTCCGTGGCCATCGGCGGCGGCGTGAAGGCCAGGACCGCGGGTATCGGGGCGGCGCAGGGCTCGATCTCGACCAGCACGGTGGCCGAGCTCGGACCCTGGCCGAGCCTCGAGGTGCCCCGGTCGCGCGTGAGCACATTGGCGTTGCCGTGGGCGCAGACGGCGTTTTCGCTGCCATCGGCCGGGTCGTACCAGGCGCCGCAGGAGAGCCGCAGCACGCCGGGGCTGACCGCATCCGTGATGGTCGCGCCGGCGAGGCAGGCGCCGCGGCCGTTGAACACCCGCACCACGTCGCCCTCGGCGATGCCGCGCCGGGCGGCGTCCTGCGGATTGATCGCCACCGCCTCGCGGCCCGCGACCTTGCCGCTCTGGCTCACCGGGGCGCCGTCCATCTGGCTGTGCAGCCGATAGCGCGGCTGGCTCGACACCAGATGCAGCGGGTAGCGCGCGGCGGCGGCAGCGCCCAGCCATTCATAGGGCTCGAGCCAGGTCGGATGCGGCGGGCAATCATCGTAGCCGAAGCCGGCGACACGCTCGGAATAAAGCTCGATGCGGCCCGAGGGCGTGGCCAGGCGGTGCTGGTCCGGATCGGCGCGGAAATCGCTCAGGAACACGTATTCGTCGGCGCGGCGCGGGATCTCGACAAAGCCCTCCTTGCGGAAGCCGTCGAAATCGGGAATCGCCGCCTGGTTGGTGCGCGCGCGGTCGCGCCAGCGATCGTACAGATGCCGCAGCCACGCCATCTCGTCGCGATCCTGCGTATAGGCGTGCTCGCACCCCAGGCGGCACGCGAGCGCGGCGAAGATGGCAAAATCGTTGCGCGCCTGGCCGACCGGCGCGATCGCCTGCTGCATGGAGAGGACATAGCGGTCGCGGTGGGCCGCGCCGATATCGTTGCGCTCGAGTGTCGTGGTGGCCGGTAGCACGATGTCGGCATGGCGCGCGGTCGCGGTCCACCAGGGCTCGTGCACGATGATGGTCTCGGGGCGCTGCCAGGCGCGCCGCAGCCGGTTGAGGTCCTGATGATGATGAAACGGATTGCCGCCGGCCCAATAGACCAGGCGGATGTCCGGATAGGTTCCGCTCTTGCCGTTGTAGTCATAGGTCCCGCCCGGATCGAGCAAGCAGTCGGCGATGCGGGCTGCCGGGATCGCGCGGCCGAGCGGATTGGCCAGAACCTCCATGGCGGGCGGACCGAAAGCAAGCGGCGGCTCCGCGATGCCGGAGGTCGAGCCATAGCCGAATCCGAAGCCACCGCCCGGCAGCCCGATCTGCCCGAGCGCGGACGCCAGCAGGATCACCGCCCAATAAGGCTGCTCGCCATGGTCGGCGCGCTGCAGCGACCAGGACGCGCTCACCATGGTGCGCGTCTGGCGCCATGCGGCGCGCCAGCGCGCGGATGGTTTCGGCCGGGACGCCGGTGATCGCGGCCGCCCACTCGGCGTCCTTTACCTGGCCATCGGACGCGCCGGTCAGATAGGGCAGCACGCGCTCGAAGCCGACGCAGTGGCGCGCCAGGAATGCCTGGTCGTGGAGTTGCTCGGCAACCAGCGTGTGGACCAGCGCCAGCAGCATGGCGGTGTCGGTATTGGGGCGGATCGGGATCCAGTGCGCGGCTGCCGCTTGCGGGCCATCGTCGCGGATCGGGCTGACATTGATGACCTCGACGCCGGTGCGGGCGAGCTCGGCCATCCAGCCTGGCGCCGAATGCTCGCCGCAGCCGCCCTTGGTCACCTGCAGGTTCTTGGGATTGGCGCCGCCGAACAGCAGCAGCAGGCGGGTGTGACGCGCGATCGACGACCATGAGGTGAGCGGTCCGTTGACCGCCTGGGCGGAGCCGAGCACATGGGGCAGGAAGGTGAGCGCCGCCCCGAAGCTGTAGTTCGAGGCCTGGTCGGTAAAGCCGCCGAAGGCGGAGAGAAAGCGGCGGACCTGCCCGCGCGCATCGTGGAAGATGCCGGCCGAGCCCCAGCCCTGCGAGCCGCCCATGATGGCATCGTGACCGTGAGCGCGCCGCACCCGGTCAAGCTCGTCGGCGACGAGATCAAGCGCGCGCTCCCACGACACCGGCACGAAGGGCTCGCGTCCGCGGCCGGCGCCGCTGCCGGGACCGTGCGTGAGGTAACCCTCCCGCACCATCGGCTGCGCAATGCGGCTCGACGAATGCACCGCCGCCGGCATCGCTTCGAGCAAGGGTGATGGATCCGGGTCGCGCGCAAATGGCCGCACGCCGACGAACCGCCCGTCCTGCACCTCGGCCAGGAAGGCCCCCCAATGCGAATGGTGCGGGACGAGCGTGATTGCGTCAGTCATGTGCGTATGCCCGGCGCCTCGTCACATCGCATGTGAGGGAGCGACTTGCATGTGAGGAAGCCATCCACCTCTCCGCATCACCTCCCCCTGCAAGGGGGAGGTCGGATCGCGCAGCGATCCGGGTGGGGGTCCCGCCGCAAACTCCGAATTCATGGGGAGACGGGACCCCCACCCGGCGGCTTCGCCGCCACCCTCCCCCTTGCAGGGGGAGGGAAGAGTCTAGAGCTTGTTGCTCGCGAAGCGAAATATCGCGGCTCAGTCGTAGAACTCCGGCGAGTGCTTGAGCTGGTCGCTCTGGACCTTGTCGTGATTGATCCAGAGCTTGGCCTGCTCCTTGGCGAGCTCGTTGGCGATCTTCTGCATCGAGGCGATGGTCTGGTCGTGGTCGGTGTTGCCGCCGGGAACGCGCCGGTTGTCAAAATTATCCTTGAAGTGGACGGCGTCGCCGGTCAACACCACGGTGCCGGTCTTCGGCAGCTTGACGATCAGCGATTGATGGCCGGGCGTGTGCCCAGGGGTCGAGATCAGCTTGAGGCTGCCGTCGCCGAACACGTCGTGATCGCCTTCGAGCTTCGTCACCGGATGGGCCGGGTTGAAACGCGGCTTGCCGTTCGCACCCGGCCAATCGTATTCGGCCTTTTGCACCAGCAGCATGGTCTGCGGGAACAGCTCGACATTGCCGATATGGTCGGGATGGGTATGCGAGACCGCCATGAACTTGATGTCGGACGGCTTGACGCCGAGCTGATCGAGCTGGGAGATGAGCGTCTTCGGCCGCTTCCAAGCCGGTCCGGTGCCTTCGCCCTTCTGGCCGTCGGGCATCGCCGCGATGGCGTCGGTGACGCCGGTGTCCCACAGGAACCAGCCTTGGGTGTGGTGGATCAGGTAGCAATTGTCGGAGATGGCGAGCGGCTTGCCGACATTGACGCCCGGCGACCAGCGCGACTGGTCGGGCCCGACGCCCTGGCCGCAATCAAGGATGTAGAGCTTGTCGACGCCCGATTTGGTCTGGGCCAGACCCGGCTGTGCCGACAGCATGACCGCGACGGACGCGGCAGTAACGAGACCAGCAAGCTTCATGGGAGCCTCCCTTAAGGTGATCGTAGGGCGATGTTACCCGCGACCATTGTTGGTGTTGCCATCATAGCAACTGGGCAAGGCCCCGAGAAGCCACGCCACGGCCCATTCGAGCCCATTCAAGTCGCATTGAAGTCGCTTGGCGGCGAGGCCGAAAAGGGGCATTCTGCGGCCGGGGCAGCAAGCCAGCTTGCGAATCCAGCTTAAGCATCCGTTCAAAAACGAGCGCCCGTTTGAGGGCGCCCATCACTGAGGAAGCGCTATGAGGACTTTGATCTCGATCTTGATGCTCGCCTGCCTGCCGTCGCTTGCGCACGCGGTCGACCGGCCGGATTGGGCCTATCCGCCCAAGCAGCAGGCGGAGGTTCCCAAGGAGCCCGATGACGGCAAGCCCCTGCAGGCTGCGGGCAGCACGAAGTTCTACACCCGCAAGGAGATCAACGCGCCGATGGATTCGCCGGACTGGTACCCGGATGAGCATCCGCCGATGCCGACCATCGTGGCCCATGGCAACGGCACCACGGTGCGCGCCTGCATCGGCTGCCATCTCCCCCATGGCCTCGGCCATCCCGAGAACTCGCGCCTGGCCGGTCTGTCGGCGGCCTACATCACCCGTCAGCTCGCCGACTTCAAAAGCGGCGTCCGCGGCGGCGAGGGCGCCGGCCAGATGACCAAGTTCGCCATGTTTCTGACCGACGATCAGATCCGCGACGCCGCCGGATACTTCGCCGGCCTCAAGCCGAAGCGCTGGACGCGCGTGGTCGAGACCGAGACCGTGCCAAAATCCTATTTCGAGGGAACGCGGCGGCTGCAGTATTCCGACGGCGGGACCGAGCCGATCGGCAATCGCATCGTTGAACTGCCCGAGGACAAGGACCAAGTCGAGCTGCGCAGTCCGCATGCGAGCTTCGTGTCCTATGTGCCGGTCGGCAGCATTGCCAAAGGCGAGGCAATCGTCACCACCGGCGGCGGCGGCAAGACGCTGCCGTGCGCGATCTGCCATGGCGTCGGGCTGAAGGGGCTTGGCGACGTACCAAACATCGCGGGCCGTTCGCCCGGCAATATCGCGCGCCAGATCTACTACTTCCAGACCGGCGACCGCGGCGGCCCGTCAGCCGCGCTGATGAAGGGCGTGGTTGAAAAGATGACCGGCGACGACGTGATCGCCATCGCCGCCTACGTGTCCTCGCTGGAGCCCTAAGGCCAAGTCCGGCGGGAGTCCGGACGCGCTCTTGCCGGAAATTCTACAATATCGGGCGATCTCGGAGTGCGGATCTCCGCGATCGAGCCTGCGAGGTAGAGGGATTACCCCGTTCGTCCCCGCCCCCGCTTTCGCGGGGGTAAACTCCAGCGGGGATCCAGTCCCTTCGCAAAATGCCTTCAGGCTGGGGTCCAGCTCCGGAGGGGACGCGGGCGCGCACAATGGTCCCGCCGGCCGGGCGGTTGCACCGGCCGGGCCGCGAATGTCATAAATGGGCCCCTATCTTCAGCGGCTTCGCGAAATTACCATATTCCGGAGCGACGAGGGTTCATTCGGACGACGGACGGCCATACCGAGCGGGGATATTCGAATGCGAAGGCAGCTTGCGGCCCTCACCATCATTGGTTTGTCGATTCTGTGCCTTGGCGCGCCGGTGGAAGCGCAGGAGCCGAGCGCCACCGGGCTGTGGCAGCAGCTCGATAACGAGACCGGCAAGTCCAACGGTTGGTTCTTCATCTCCGAGCACAATGGCGCCTATGAGGGGGCCATCGTGAAGATGTTCCTGAAGCCCACCGATCCGCCCAATCCGGTCTGCGACAAGTGTCAGGGCGATCAGCAGAATGCGCCGTGGCTCGGGCTGACCATCATCAAGGGCATGATGCGCAAAGGACTGGAATACGATGGTGGAACCATTCTCGACCCGCGCTACGGCAAGGAATGGAGCGCCTTGATGAAGCTCAGCGCCGATGGTCAAGACCTGACCGTGCGCGGCTTCCTCGGCGTCGCTTTCCTGGGAATGGATCAATTTTGGAAGCGACTGCCCGACGCCTGCTATGCCCAGCTTGATCCCACCGTCACGGCGAAGTTCAAGTTTCCCGTCGCCGCGAAACCAGGCGCTCCCGGCCCGAAGGGAAAGCAGCCCCCCGCCGCCTGCTAGCCGCGCTTGCGGTTGGGTGTGTAGGTCGTGCCGCGAAGGAGCGCGCCGAATTGCCCATCCGCTCATTCCCGTGCACGAGCGTGCGAAGGAATTGCCACATCCGCTCATTCCCGCGGAGGCAAGCACGTGGGAATCCAGGCGCTTCGCAAAATGCCTTAATAACCGGATCTCCGCGTCCGCGCGGCCGCTGGAACCTTTGAGAACCCGCCTTCGTTCACGGATAATGGGCCGTATGGTCACGGATATCGAAACGTATGAAGCTTTTTGAATGCCAAAGCTGCCGGCAGCCGCTCTATTTCGAGAACACGCGTTGCGAGAGCTGCGGCCGGCAGCTTGGATATCTGCCCTCCCACGAAACAGTGACGGCCCTGCAAGCCAACAACGGCAGCCTGCAGGCGCTGGCGGAGCCAAAAGGGAAGTACCGCTACTGCGCCAATGTCGAGCACAACGTCTGCAATTGGCTGTTGCCGTTCGATCATCCCGAGCAATTCTGCGCGGCGTGCCGTCACAACCGGACGATTCCCGATCTGTCGCAGCCGCACAATCTCGCCCGCTGGCGAAAGATCGAGGTCGCCAAACACCGGCTGTTCTACACGCTCCTCAAGCTGCGCTTGCCGTCGGCGACCAGGGCTGAGGATGCGGAGGGGCTGGCGTTCGATTTCATCGCCGATCGCCAAGTGAACGGCAGCCATACGCCGGCGTTGACCGGCCACGACAGCGGTCTCATCACCATCAATCTCGCGGAAGCGGACGACCCCGAGCGCGAGCGCCAACGCTTCGAGATGGGCGAAGCCTATCGCACGCTGCTGGGGCACTTCCGCCATGAGGTCGCGCATTATTACTGGGCGCGGCTGGTGGCGCGGTCATCGCAGCTGCAGGAATTTCGCAACATCTTCGGCGACGAGCGCAAGCACTACGGAGAGGCCCTGCAGCAGCATTATGCCGAAGGCCCGCCGCCGGACTGGCCGGAACATTTCGTAAGCGCCTATGCGAGCGTCCATCCCTGGGAGGATTTCGCGGAGACCTGGGCGCACTATTTTCACATGGTCGATACCCTGGAAACCGCGGGTGGCTTCGGGCTCAGCCTCTGGCCAAGGGTCGCCAAAGGGGGCGACTTGGCGGCCATCATCGATTTCGATCCGCATCAGGCGCCATTGGATCGCATCATCGAGGCTTGGCTGCCGCTCACCTTCGCGGTCAACTCCATCAATCGCAGCATGGGCCTGCCGGACCTTTATCCCTTCGTGCTGGCGCCGCCCGTCATCGTCAAGCTTGCCTTCGTCCATCGGCTGATGGAGACCCGCCGCCAGCCGTCAGCCCGCGCCACGCCGAGCAGCACCATCCGGGCGATCGTGGCGAGCCTCAAGCGCCCGGTCGGATCGCCCGAAAGCGGGTAGTTGTGCGCGCGGCGCGCTTCGCTTGGCGCGTTCACCGCTCCCCTAAGCGTAGACCGGAGAGGTGGAGATTCTGATGCTTTGCCCAATATCTATTGCGGCCCGAAAATTGCATATTTCAGGCTCTTTCAGCCTTGGGAGACAGCAGCCTGATGTCAGTCCGCGCCGGCCTCCACCACGTCACGCGCTACCACTACGACCGACCGGTCAATCTCGGGCCGCAAGTCGTCCGCCTGTGTCCGGCGCCGCACGGCCGCACGCGCGTATCGAGCTATTCGCTGAAGGTGACGCCGTCGCAGCATTTCGTGAACTGGCAGCACGATCCGAACGGCAACCGGATCGCCCGCTTCGTCTTTCCGGAGAGAACGACTGAATTCAGCGTGACGGTCGATCTGGTCGCCGATCTCGAGGTCGTCAATCCGTTTGATTTCTTCATCGAGCCCGGCGCCGAGACGTTTCCCTTCGTCTATCCGGCTGAGTTGCGTCCTGAGCTTGCCGCCTGCCTCGAGCCTGAACCGGCCCGCAAGCATCTCAAGGCGTATCTCGACGCGCTGTCGCTCAAGCCGTGCAAGACCATCGACTTCCTGGTCGATCTCAACCGGAATTTGCAGCAGCAAATTCGCTACGTGATCCGCATGGAGCACGGCGTCCAGACCGTCGAGGAGACGCTCGCGGCCGGCCAAGGCTCCTGCCGGGATACGGCCTGGCTCCTGGTGCAGATCCTGCGTCAGCTCGGCTTGGCGGCGCGCTTCGTGTCCGGTTATCTCGTTCAGCTCAAGCCCGACATCAAGCCGCTCGACGGACCGGCGGGCGCAGAGCGGGACTTCACCGACCTGCATGCATGGACGGAGGTCTATCTGCCCGGGGCCGGCTGGGTCGGCTTCGATCCGACTTCCGGGCTCCTGTGCGGCGAAGGCCACCTGCCGCTCGCGGCCAGCCCGCATTACGGATCGGCGGCGCCGATCAGCGGCATGGTTGGGCCCGCCGAGGTCAAGTTCTCGTTCGAGATGAGCCTGACCCGGATCGCCGAGCAGCCGCGGGTCACGATGCCGTTCTCCGAGGAATCCTGGACCGCGCTCGACGCGCTGGGCGATCGCGTCGATGCGGATCTCACGGCTCACGACGTTCGGCTCACCATGGGGGGCGAGCCGACATTCGTGTCGATCGACGACTATCAATCGGGCGAATGGAACACCGATGCGCTCGGCCCGACCAAGCGCCTGCGCGCCGACGAGCTCATCCGCCGTCTGTACGAACGCTTCGCGCCGGGCGGGCTCCTGCATTATGGGGAAGGAAAATGGTACCCGGGCGAGCCGCTGCCGCGCTGGGCGTTCTCGCTGTTCTGGCGCCGTGACGGCGTGCCGCTCTGGCGCCGGCTCGATTTGCTCGCGACCGAAGCCAGCACGCGCCCGCCGTCGGACGAGGAAGCCAAGCGCTTCACACAAGCCATGGCAGCGCGGCTGGGCATTGCATCCGAGTTCGTGCAGCCCGCCTTCGAGGATCCGGCCGATCGCCTGATCAAGGAGGGCCAGCTGCCGGCCAATGTCGATCCAAGCAATCCAAAGATCGATGATTTGAACGAGCGTGCCCGCATCATGCGCGCGTTCGAGCGCCAGCTGGGCAAGCCGGCCGGCTACGTGCTGCCGTTGCAGCGATGGGCCGCGCAGGCGACGCCCGGCTGGGTGAGCGAGCTGTGGGAAACGCGCCGCGGCCGCCTGTTCCTGGCGCCGGGCGATTCGCCCATCGGTCTGCGCCTGCCGCTGAGCTCGCTGCCCTATGTGGCGCCGATCGATTACCCGCATCTGGTGCCCGCCGATCCGTTCGCGCCGCGCCCGCCGTTGCCGGCCGACCTGGGCGGCTCTCAGCCGGCCGCTTCGGCGCTTGCCGTGGAGGCGACGGGTGCGGCTGTGCTCGCGCCCGATCTGCCGGTACTGCAGATGAAGCCGGCCACGCCGCCGCGCCCGCCGGTACCGCCCGTCGGCGTTCCGGTTCGCACCGCCTTGGCGGTCGAGCCGCGCGACGGCAAGCTTTGCGTCTTCATGCCTCCGGTCGAGCGGCTCGAGGATTATCTCGATCTTCTGGGCGTCGCCGAGGAGACGGCTGCCGAGCTTGCAATTCCGATCCGCCTGGAAGGCTATCCGCCGCCGCACGATCCGCGCATCAACGTCATCAAGGTGACGCCCGACCCCGGCGTGATCGAGGTCAACATCCATCCTGCGGCGTCCTGGCAGGAAGCTGTCGAGACCACGACCGCGCTCTACGAGGATGCGCGCCTCACGCGGCTTGGCACCGACAAGTTCATGATCGACGGCCGCCACACCGGAACCGGCGGCGGCAATCATGTGGTGCTGGGCGGCATGACGCCCGCCGACAGCCCGTTCCTGCGCCGGCCCGATCTGCTCAAGAGCCTGGTGCTGTACTGGCAGCGGCGGCCTTCGCTCTCCTATTTCTTCTCCGGCCTGTTCATCGGTCCGACCAGCCAGGCGCCGCGCATCGATGAGGCGCGGCAGGACATGTTGTACGAGCTCGAGATCGCGCTCGCGATGGTGCCGCTGCCGGGAGCCGGCGAGCCGCCGCGGCCTTGGTTGGTCGATCGCCTGTTCCGCAATCTTCTGGTCGATGTGTCGGGCAACACCCATCGGGCCGAGCTGTGCATCGACAAGCTGTTCTCGCCCGACGGACCGACCGGCCGGCTCGGCCTGGTCGAGTTCCGCTCGCTCGAGATGCCGCCCGACGCGCGCATGAGCCTCGCCCAGCAATTGCTGTTGCGCGCGCTGGTCGCCTGGTTGTGGCGCAACCCCCTCGACGGCGCGCCGGTTCGCTGGGGCAGCGCGCTGCATGACCGCTTCATGCTCGAGCACTTCGTCTGGCAGGACTTTCTCGAAGTGCTCGACGATCTCGCGCGCGCGGGCTATCGCTTCGATCCCGCCTGGTTCGCGGCGCAGCGCGAATTCCGCTTCCCGCGTTACGGCGGCGTCGATTACGGCGGGGTGCAGCTGGAGCTTCGGCACGCGCTCGAGCCGTGGCACGTGCTCGGCGAGGAGAGCGCGGCCGGCGGCACCGCGCGCTTCGTCGATTCCTCGGTCGAACGGCTGCAGGTCAAGGTCGAAGGAATGACCGAGGGCCGCCATGTGGTCACCTGCAACGGAAGGCGGCTGCCGCTCACTTCGCTCCGGGCGGTTCGGAGAATACGTGGCCGGGGTGCGGTTCAAGGCGTGGAAGTTGCCGTCATCGCTGCATCCCACCATCGATACCCACACGCCGCTGACCTTCGACATCCTCGACCTTTGGAGCGACCGCTCGCTCGGCGGCTGCGTCTATCATGTGGCGCATCCGGGCGGACGCAGCTACGACACTTTTCCTGTGAATTCCTACGAGGCTGAGGCTCGCCGGCGCGCGCGCTTTCAGGATCATGGCCACACGCCGGGCCGAATCGCCGCTCTGCCCGCGCCGGAACGTTCGATCGAGTATCCCCTCACGCTCGATCTCAGAAACGCGATCTGAAGGCTTGTTTCCCTCAATGCCAGCCCGTTCCGACACCCAAGTCGAGGCGCACCGCAACGGCCTGGACCGCGAGCGCTTGCAGCGCCTGTTGTCGGGCTACCGGCCGCTTGCCGGCATCTTCGATGAGATGATGGATGGGGACCGCCAGGTCCGTCCCCATTGGCGGCCGTTCCTGACGATGCTGGCGTCGCTCGGCGGCGATGAGATCAATCGACGCTTCGCTGTTGCGGACCGCTACTTGCACGATTCCGGCGTGTTCTACCGCGTCTACGGGGATCCGGCCGGCGCCGAGCGGCCGTGGCCGCTCAGTCATCTGCCGCTCATCATCGATCCGGCCGAATGGGCCGAGCTCAAGAGCGGGCTCATCCAGCGCGCGGAGCTGCTCGAGCTGGTGCTCAAGGACGCCTATGGGGCGGGCACGATCGTGCGCGACGGCCTCGCTGCCTGCCGTGCTGATCGCCGGCAATCCCGAATTTCTGCGGCCGCTGGTCGGTGTGGCGCCGCCGGGCGGCGCGCATCTGCGGTTCTATGCGGTCGATGTCGGACGCGGCGCCGACGGCCGTTGGTGGGTGCTGGGCGACCGCACCCAGGCGCCCTCGGGCGCGGGCTTCGTGCTCGAGAGCCGGCTCGCTTTGCAGCGCGCCATCCCGGAAGTCTATCGCGCCATCGGGGTCGAGCGCCTGGCAGCCTTTTTCCAGGCCTTCCAGTCCGCGCTGTCGGCTTTGAATCGCCAGGACGATTCCCGCGTCTGCCTGCTCACGCCGGGGCCGATGAATGATGCCTATTTCGAGCACGCCTACCTCGCCCGCTATCTCGGCCTGCTCCTGGTCGAAGGCGAGGACCTGAGCGCGCGCGACGATGGCGTCTTCATCCGCACCGTCTCCGGCCTGAAGCGCGCCGAGGTCCTGCTGCGCCGCCTCGATGCCGATTTCTGCGATCCGCTGGAGCTCAACGCGCGCTCACGGCTCGGCGTCACCGGATTGGTGCAGACGGTGCGCGACGGCAAGGTCGTCATCGCCAATTCGCTCGGGGCCGGACTGGTGGAGGCGCGCTCGATGCTGGCCTTCCTGCCGGCCCTGGCGCCGGTCCTGCTCGGCTCCGAGCTTGCCATCCCGAACGTCGCGACCTGGTGGCTCGGTCATGCCAGGGTCCGCGACCAGATGGTCGACAAGCTCGACAAGATGGTGATTGCGTCGGCCTTCACCGACAATCTTCCGGGCCACAGCATCGGCGCAGCCGCGCTCGGCGCGACGCTCGATGCGGCGCAGCGGGCCCACATCGAGCAGGCCATTACCGATCGCGGGATCGACTTCGTGCTGCAGGAGGCGGTGACCCTGTCCACCATGCCGGTGTGGCACGAGGGCGGCTTCCAGCCGCGTCCGTTCATTCTGCGGCTCTATCTTGCCCGCGTCGGGGACGGCTGGGCGGTCATGCCGGGCGGCTTCGTTCGCATCGCCGACGGCGTCGATGCCCGTGCGGTCAGCCTGCAGAAAGGCGGACGCACGGCCGATGCCTGCGTGCTGTCGAAAGGGCCGGTCGCCGAGACCACGCTGCTGCCGACGCCGGAGCGGATCGCGATCCAGCGCGCGAGCGGCGTGCTGCCGAGCCGCGCCGCCTACAACCTGTTCTGGCTTGGCCGCTACCTGGAGCGGGCCGAGGCCACGCTGCGGCTGGTGCGGGCGCTCATCAATCGGATCACCGAGGCCGGCGAGGCGGTGGCTCCGATCACCTCGCGCGTCAGCGCCATACTCGAAGCCTGGAGCGCCGGTCCCAACGATATACCCAATGCCAAGTCCGGCTTGATCGCGGAAGCCGCGCTCACGCGCCGCGACTGCGAAGGCTCGCTGCCGCGCCTGGTGGCGGGCGCCCGCGCGGCCGCGTCGGTGATCCGCGATCGCCTGTCGCCGGATGCCTGGCGAGCGCTAAACGATCTGGTTGCCGCCATCGATGCGCCGCTGCCGACAGGGTCGTCGGAAAGCGTCATGCTCGATCGCGTCGAGACCGCCTTGCGCATCATTTCGTCGTTTTCCGGCTTGGCCCAGGAGAACATGACGCGGCTGGCCGGGTGGCGGTTTCTCGAGCTCGGACGGCGCATCGAGCGCGCCATTCTGACCTGTCGTTTTGCCCGCGAGCTTGCCGACACCGGCGCGCCCGATGGCGCGCTCGACGTGCTGCTCGAGCTTTGCGACAGCCAGATGACCTATCGGCAGCGCTACGTGATGATCGCGGCGCGCGCTCCGGTGATCGATCTGGTCATGCTCGATCCCAACAATCCCCGTTCGGCGATCTACCAGCTCGACCGCATCGAGGCGCATCTGGCGGCGCTGCCGCGGCAGGTCGCCGATGGCCGCCTGTCGCCGCCGCAGCAGATCGCGGCCTCGATCGCGACCGGATTGCGCACCGCGGATGCCGGCAAGATCGATGCCGCCTTGATCCTCGGCAGCGAAAACGCGCTGATGAAGCTCTCCGAGATGATCGATTCCTCGCACCTGGCACACGACGAGCGCTCGGAAACGGTGTGGGAGGCGCTCGCATGATCTACGACATTCGACAGACCACGACCTATGCGTATGCGTCGAAGGTCGCCTATGCGCATCACGTCCTGCACCTGATGCCGATCAATCGGACCCGGCAGCGCGTCCACGCCGCCGCGCTCGAGATCTTGCCGGTGCCGGTCGAGCGGCGCGAGGGCTTCGACTTCTTCGGCAATCATGTGACCTGGATCGGGCTCGAGGAAGCCCATGACCGCCTGTCGATCAAGGTCGCGGCGCGCGTCGCCGTGGAGGCGCCGGCCGAGCCCGCGCCGCAGGAGACGCCTCCATGGGAAGAGGTACGCGCCGCCGTGATGATGACAAGCGACATCGGGGCGAGCTCGCCGGCGCATTTCCTGTTTCCGAGCCGCCAGGTCGCGCTCGATCCCGAGATTGCCGACTATGCGAGGGAAAGCTTTCGTCCGGAACGGGCCGTCTTCGACGGCGCGTTCGATCTCATGGAGCGCATCAAGGCCGACTTCGTCTACGAGATCGGCGCCACCAGCGTCGCCACCACGCCCTCGGCGGCGTACCAGCTGCGGCGCGGCGTCTGCCAGGATTTTGCGCATATCATGATTTCCGGCCTGCGCGGCATCGGCCTGCCGGCCGCTTATGTCAGCGGCTATCTGCGCACGGTGCCGAAGGAGGGCCGCACGCGGCTCGAAGGCGCCGACGCGATGCATGCCTGGGTCATGGCCTGGTGCGGCGATGTCGCCGGCTGGTGCGGCTTCGATCCCACCAATGCCATCCTGGTCGGCGACGACCATGTGACCCTCGCGGTGGGCCGCGATTATTCCGACATCGCGCCGATCGCCGGCGTCGTGTTTGCCTCCGGCGAGCAGCATCTGGAAGTATCCGTGGATGTAATCCCGGTGGCCCCGGCCGCTTCGCGTCCGGCCGAGGCCTAGCGCGCAGAATCCGCCCACCGGTGGCGGCCGGCTTCAGGTTCGATCACGCCCGGCAGCCCATCCTTGCGGTCGCAATTAACCGGACGTTAAGCGTAGCTCTCGATCGATTGAACAACTTGAATGACCGAAACCCGCGCGAAGCTCATTTTCGGTAGTAGTCGGAACGTTTGCAACAGCAAGCAGAATTGCGGCTTTACTTAATTCGTCAGCTCGGCACATGAGGCAACCGATGCTGCTTCGCAGCGTTCGATCACAATTGTTGGGACTGGTCGTTGCGACTGTCGTTCCGTTCACGGCGCTCATCGGAGCCGGTCTCTGGAACCAATGGCAGCACGACCAGGCAAGAACCGTCGAGGGTGCCATCAGCCAGGCCCGCCTGCTCGCGGCTCAGGTTGACGATCAGATCGGCGAGCTTGAGCTGCTTCTAACCGGGCTCAGCAGGTCGGTATCGTCCCATCCGTCCGATCGGGCCGCCAACGATGCGGTTTTGGAGAGCGTGAAGGCGGAATTGCCGTCCTTTGTCGGCAACATTGCGATGTATGCGCTTGACGGCACGAATATCGGATCCTCGGGCGGACCCGGCCTCGAGCATCCCTCGGTCGTCGATCGGACCTATTTCCGGCGGGTATTGGCGGGCGAGCGCCTTTCGATCGGCGATGCGATCCGCTCGCGGCCGACAGGAAGGTGGGTCATCAATGTCGGGCGGCCGGTCGAGGATCCCGCGGGACACCTGGAGGCGGTCCTCGTCGTCGGTATTTGGCTCGAGCATTTCCAGGACGCCTTGAGAATTCAGAGGCTGCCCACGCCCGCGGTCGTCACCATCACCGACGAGAAGGGCATCGTCATCGCCCGCAACGTAGACACCCAAAAGTATGTCGGTCATGACGTCAGCGCTTGGAGGACCTACGCCTACAAGCCCGAGGTCTTGGAAGGCAGCATCATCTCGACATGGTCTCATTCCAACAACCTCGAATATATTACCGGATTTTCGACGGCTCACCGCATTCCCTGGCGCGTTCAGGTAGGGTTGCCGAAGGCGCTGGCCTTTGCGCCGGTGGCGGCGCGTCTGGAATCGAGCGCGCTGTTCATTGCCTCCAGCTTCCTGATCGCCTGCGCCATTGCATGGATGCTTTCAGGCCGGATCGTGCGACCGTTGCAGCAACTCGGGACGGATGCGGCGATTCTCGCGGCCGGCCACCTCAGTCACCGCACGACCGTGCAAACACCGGACGAGTGCGGCGTGTTGGGGAGCAACTTCAATAATATGGCGCTTGCGCTCGAGAAGCGCGAAAGCGAATTGCGAAAGACCAAGAATACTCTCTCTGCGGTCATCGACGCCTCCCCGGTGGCGATTTCCTGCTCCAGCTCAGACGATCGGATCATTCTGTGGAATCGGGCCGCGGAACAGATTTTCGGCTACACCGCATCCGAAATGTTGGGTGAACGCGGATCGCTTATTCCGCTGCCGAAGGAGGCGGAAGCCAGGTCACTGTTCGGGCGCGCCCTTGCGGGCGAGACGGTGCGCGATGTGGAGACCGTCCGGCGACGCCGGGATGGCGCCTTGGTCGATGTCAGGCTTGCGGCCGCTCCGGTCTACGACCTGGATGGCACCGTGCAGGGAGTAGCGAGAGCCTACGAGGATATCACCGAGCGCAAGCGGGCCGAGGATCAATTGTGGCGTGTGGCTCACCGTGACCAGCTGACGGGTCTTCCCAACCGCCTTTCACTGCAGAAAAACCTGGGGCGCTTGCTGGCAGGAGAGCGTATGAGCGTGCCGACCGCGCTGGCGCTCTTCGACCTCGACGGCTTCAAGGAAGTCAACGACACGCTCGGCCATTCGACCGGCGACGACCTTCTCGTTGAAGTAGGGCAGCGGTTGATGAGCGTGACCGCCGATGGCCGCGACACCGAGAAGGTGTATCGGCTCGGCGGCGACGAGTTCGTGGTTCTGCTGCCGCACTGCGGGGATCCCAGGACGATTGTCGAGATCGTCGACCTTGTATTACAGCGTCTCTCGCAGCCGTTTCATATCAATGATCATGTCCTGCATCTCGGCGCCAGCGCCGGCGTCGCCATCGCTCCCAATGACGGAGCATGCGCCGATGAGCTTATCTCGAACGCCGATCTGTCGCTCTATCAGGCGAAATTCGCCGGTGGGCGCACCTATCGGTTGTTCGCTCCAGCGTTCCGCGCGCAGGCGCAAGCGCGGCACGGGCTCGGCATCGAGCTTCGTCGCGCCTTTGCGGACGATGAATTCGAGCTCTACTTTCAGCCCCAGATCCGGCTGGTCGATCGCGCCGTCGTCGGGGCGGAGGCGCTCATTCGCTGGCGCCATCCGGTGCGCGGCATTGTTGCGCCGGGGGCCTTCATAGACACGCTGGCCAAAAGCACGCTCGTATCGGGTGTCGGCAGGTGGATCATTCGCAGCGCCTGCCAGAGAGCGGCGGCCTGGCGCAGCATGGGCCTTCCGATCGGACGCATCGGCGTCAACCTGTTTCCCGCGCAAGCGCATGATCAGGCATTGTTGAGCGATGTCGAAGGCGCGCTGCGGGAGTTCGGCCTGCCGCCGCATGCGCTGGAGCTCGAGATTACCGAAAATGCCGCGTTCACTCATGGGGAGCCGTCGCCGTCGCTGCAAAAGCTTCACGACATGGGCGTGAAGCTGGCCTTCGACGATTTCGGTACCGGCTACGCCTCGCTGAATTACTTGACCCGCTTTCCGGTCTCTCGAATCAAGATCGACCGCTCCTTCATAGCGAAGGTCACGGAGGGCACCAGCAATGCCACGATCGTCAGGTCGCTGATTGCAATGGCGCATAATCTCGAGCTCAAGGTGATAGCCGAGGGGGTCGAGAGCGAGGCGCAAGCGGCGTTCCTGGTGAAGGAAGGCTGCGAGGAAGCGCAGGGCTTTCTCTATTCCAAGCCGCTTTCAGCAACCGATTTCGAGCGCTACCTGCGCGGCGGCCATTTGCCCGTGGTGCGAAGAAGCGCGACCGGCGCTCTGAGCTGACTGAACGCGTCGGCACCTTCGTATCCAATCAGGTCGCCGCGAGCCCGCCGCTGTCCTCGACGAAACGGATGATCGTGTCGACGCCCGCGCCGGTGTGCAGGTTGCTGAACACGAACGGCCGCGCGCCGCGCATGCGCTTGGCTTCGCGTTCCATGAGCTCCAGCGAAGCGCCCACATGGGGCGCCAGATCGATCTTGTTGATGACCAGGAGATCGGAGCGGGTGATGCCGGGGCCGCCCTTGGACGGGATCTTGTCGCCGGCGGCGACATCGATGACATAGATGGTGAGATCGGCAAGCTCGGGCGAGAACGTGGCGGCCAGGTTGTCGCCGCCCGATTCGATCAGGATCAGGTCGAGCCGCGGGAATCGCGCCCGCATGTCGGCGACGGCGGCGAGATTGATCGAGGCGTCCTCGCGGATGGCCGTATGCGGGCAGCCGCCGGTCTCGACCCCCATGATGCGCTCGGGTGCGAGCGCGCCGGAGCGCACCAGATACTCGGCGTCCCATTTGGTGTAGATGTCGTTGGTGATGGCGGCGATCTCGTAGCGCTCGCGCATGCGCTTGCACAAGGCGTCCATGAGCGCGGTCTTGCCGGAGCCGACCGGGCCGCCGACACCGACGCGCAAGGGGCCATTGGAATGATTCATCGGATCCTCCAAGCGCGGCTCCGTGGCGCGATCAGCTGCGGAACAATCGGGTATATTGGGTCTCGTGGCGCATGCTCGAGATGTCGATGCGGAACGCCGCGCTGCCGACGTCCTCGAGCGGGCAGGCGAGCGCCGCAAGCGCGCAGGCTGGCGATGAGCGGCTCGAGCTTGGCCACTACGCGCTGCCCGTCGGTCTGCCCGAGCGGAATGAGCCGCATTCCGGCCGACACGAGATTGCTCGCAACCGCTTGCAGAAAGGCCGCGAGCGCCGGCTCGAGCGCGATGCCATGGCCGGCGCTCGCAACCGCGACCGCAACCGGATAGGCGAGGGGGCCGTTCCACGCCGCCGCCAGCCGCTCGAGCGCCGCGCACCCCCAGGCGGCGCGCGTCGTCTCGAAAAATGCGCGACCTTGCGCGGTCGTCTCCAGAAAGCGCTCGCGGCTCGGCGCCATGGCGGCGGCGAGCTCGGCGACCGCCGCCAGCGCCGCATCGTCGCCGGTGGCCGCAGCCCGGTGGGCGTGAACCAGAAACACAGCATCGCAAAATCCGCCGCCGTCGCGGATCATCACCGAAAGCCAATCCGCAAGGCTCGCCGCATCCGTGATATCGCCGGCCTCGACCGCCCATTCGAGCCCGCCCGAATAAGAGAACGCCCCGACCGGATAAGCCGGCGACAGCCAAGCCATCAGCCGGTAAAGCGCTCCCGTTCCTAGCGTTGAAGTATCCGCCATCGCTTTCCGCAACACGGGCGAACTCCCTCGCCCCAGCCGAAGTCGGATTTATCCGACTTCGGCCATGTTTAGTGCCGAGATCGGGTAAACCCGATCTCGCTGGGAGAGGGTTGGGGTGAGGGGGCTCCGGCGCCTGATTGGAGACTCCGCCTCGCCTACGCGCCACGTTCGTGCTCATGATCAACACTATACGCACCCGACTCCGGATCGAACGGCGCTTCGATCGCCGTCACCTGCGCGCCCAAACGCACCAGCATCTCGGCCAGCACATGATCGCGGCGAATGCGCAGCTTCTCTCCGATCACCTGCACGTCGGCATGGCGATTGCCGAGGTGCCAGGCCAGCCGCGTCAGCTCGCACGCATCGGCGGCGACGATCTCATGCAGCGGCTCCGGCTTGCCGATGACCCGCACCACCGCGCCGTCCTCCAGCACGAGCCCGTCGCCGTCCTTGAGCGTGGTCGCCTGCGGCAGATCCAGCAGCAGGCGTGGTGCCGCGCTCGCCCGTCAGCATGACGCGGCGCCGATGGCGCTCGCTCGCATCGAGCACGACCCGGTCGATCGCCGTGGCACTGTCCAATTGCCCGCTGCCGTACCGAGCAGGCCCGCCGCATGAATCGCGAATCCTCCCGCAATCGCGGGAACAATCAGAACAAAAAATACCGCTGCGCCATTGGTAGCACCTCGGCGGGCGCGCAGGTCAAGAGCTCGCCGTCGGCCTTGACCTCGTAGGTCTCGGGATCGACCTCGATCCTGGGCGTCGCGCCGTTGTGGATCATGCTCTTCTTCGAGATGCCGCCGCGCGTGTTCTCGACCGCGACCAGCTTCTTGGCGATGCCGAGCTTCTTGCCGAGCCCGGCGCGCACGGCCGCCTTCGAGGCGAACACCACCGAAGAGGCGGTGCGGGCGCCCCCGAAGGCGCCGAACATCGGGCGGTAGTGCACCGGCTGCGGCGTCGGGATCGAGGCATTGGGATCGCCCATCTGGGCGGCCACGATCGAGCCGCCCTTGATGATCATGTCCGGCTTGACGCCGAAGAAGGCCGGCGACCACAGCACCAGATCGGCGAGCTTGCCCTTCTCGATCGAGCCGATGAGCTTGGAGACGCCATGCGCGATGGCGGGGTTGATGGTGTATTTGGCGATGTAGCGCTTGGCGCGGGCATTGTCGTTGTCGCCCTTGTCCTGCTTGAGCCGCCCGCGCTGCTTCTTCATCTTGTCCGCGGTCTGCCAGGTGCGGATGATGACCTCGCCGACCCGGCCCATGGCCTGGCTGTCCGACGACATCATGGAGAGCGCGCCGAGGTCGTGCAGGATGTCCTCGGCCGCGATCGTCTCCTTGCGGATGCGGCTCTCGGCGAAGGCCAGATCCTCGGCGATCGACGGATCGAGATGATGGCACACCATCAGCATGTCGAGATGCTCGTCGATGGTGTTGCGGGTGAACGGCCGGGTCGGATTGGTGGACGACGGCAGCACGTTGGGCAGGCCCGCCACCTTGATGATGTCGGGCGCATGGCCGCCGCCGGCGCCCTCGGTGTGGAAGGCATGGATGGTGCGGCCCTTGAAGGCCGCGATGGTGTCCTCGACGAAGCCAGATTCGTTGAGCGTGTCGGTGTGGATCATCACCTGGATGTCGTGATCGTCGGCGACCGCCAGGCAGCAATCGATGGCCGCCGGCGTCGTGCCCCAATCTTCATGCAGCTTCAGCGCGCAGGCGCCGGCCTTGACCATCTCCTCGAGCGCGGCCGGGCGCGAGGCATTGCCCTTGCCGGCAAAGCCGAGATTGACCGGGAAGGCGTCGGCCGCCTGGATCATGCGCGCGATGTGCCAGGGGCCGGGCGTGCAGGTCGTGGCGTTGGTGCCGGTGGCCGGTCCGGTGCCGCCGCCGAGCATCGTGGTGACGCCGGACATCAGGGCTTCCTCGATCTGCTGCGGGCAGATGAAATGAATATGCGTGTCGAAGCCGCCGGCGGTGAGGATCTTGCCTTCGCCCGCGATCACCTCGGTGCCGGGACCGATCACGATGGTGACGCCGGGCTGGATGTCCGGATTGCCGGCCTTGCCGATGCCGGCGATCCGGCCGTCCTTGATGCCGACATCGGCCTTCACGATCCCCCAATGGTCGAGGATCAGCGCATTGGTGATGACGGTGTCGAGCGCACCGGCCCGGTTGGTGACCTGGCTCTGGCCCATGCCGTCGCGGATCACCTTGCCGCCGCCGAACTTCACCTCCTCGCCGTAGGTGGTGAAATCCTTCTCGACCTCGATGATGAGATCGGTATCGGCGAGCCGCACCCGGTCGCCGGTGGTCGGGACCGAACATGTCCACATAGGCGCGGCGCTCGATCTTGAATGACATGCATTGCCCCTCAGAGCTTGCCCATGACGGCGCCGCGGAAGCCGATAGACCTTGCGGGTGCCGGCGAACGCAACCAGCGTCACGTCGCGGGTCTGGCCCGGCTCGAAGCGCACCGCTGTTCCGGCCGGGATGTCGAGCCGCATGCCGCGCGCCTTCTTGCGCGTCGAACTTCAGCGCCGGATTGGTCTCGAAGAAATGGTAGTGACTGCCGACCTGGACCGGCCGGTCGCCGCGTATTGGTGACCGAGACCGTCACGGTCTTGCGGCCCGCATTGAGCGTGATGTCGCCATCCTGGGTGATGATCTCGCCTGGGATCATGGCTTGCTCCTACCTGATCGGCTCGTGCACCGTGACCAGCTTGGTGCCGTCCGGAAACGTCGCCTCGACCTGGATCTCGTGGATCATCTCGGGGATGCCTTGCATCACCTGCGCGCGCGTCAGAACGCCGGCGCCTGATTCCATCAGCTCGGCGACGGTGCGGCCGTCGCGCGCGCCTTCCAGGATGAAATCGCTGATGAGGGCGACCGCTTCCGGATGATTGAGCTTGACGCCGCGCTCAAGGCGGCGGCGCGCCACCATCGCCGCCATGGCGATCAACAACTTGTCCTTTTCACGCGGGGTCAGGTTCATGTGACCGTTGCCTCAATGGAGCCAGAGCCGCGGCAGCCGCCCGCCGCGGATCGATGTGAGAACACGAGCCAGATCGTGGCGGAGCGCCGCCCCATCGGCCGCCACCAGGCGCACGACCGCGCGGCCGTTCCAGGCGGAAGCCGCGACCTCGCCGTGGCAGTGCCGGCTTTCGTCACGCACCGCCGCTACCATCGCGTCATCGCCCGGAATCGACAACACGGTCGCCATGGCGACGCCGCCCTTGGCGACGCCGGCTTGCGCAAGCTTGGCGGACACATTCCCCGTCGAGCCGCACGGTTTCGGCATGAAGCAGCATCCCGTCGCGGCGCACGCGCCAGCGGTCGAGCCAAGAACCCTCCGCGATGGTCTCGCCCATGCCGGAGCGGCCGAAAATCACCGCCTCAGCCAACAACAGGCGCGCGTCGGCGGCGAGATCGATCTCGATGGTGCGCCGCAGCCGGGCGCGATCGAATAGGATTGTTTCCTGCGGCAGCCATGCCAGCTCGCCGCCGGCCGCGACATCGAGCTTGGCGGCGATGGTCGTGTCGGGACCGAGCGTCCGGTAGACTTTTTCGGCGGCCGCGCTGGTGACCAGGAGGCGTGCGCCCGTGCCGACCGTGAAATCAAGCTCGAGCCGGTCGCCGCCCGCCATGCCGCCGGCGGTATTGACCATCATGGCCTCGAGCTCGCCCGCGGCCGGGCCCGGGCAGCGCACCCGCCAGGCGCCCTGCTCGTGCACCCGCCCCCGCCGCGTCGCGCCCTCCGCCCATTTGGCGCTGAGCGCGACGCGCCCGATCGCCCGATTGGCGGCAAAGATTGTGTCGGCTGTCTGCAAGAGCATCGTGTTGGCCATCTCCCCCAAGTTTGCCAGCTCCCGTCCTTGCCACGCCAGGGCTCTCGATGGCAGTTTTTTTCTCCGGCGTCAGATCGCCAGGGCGCGCTTGAGGGCCGCCTCCTCCATGCCGGCGCGGTCGCAGGAATACACGATCGAGCCGCGGTCCATCACCACAAACTGGTCGCCGAGCTCGCGGGCGAAATCGAGATATTGCTCGACCAGCACGATCGCCATCTGCTTGAGCCCGCGCAGATACGCGATGGCGCGGCCGATATCCTTGATGATCGACGGCTGGATGCCTTCGGTCGGCTCGTCCAGCAACAACAGCCGCGGCCGCATGACCAGTGCCCGGCCGATCGCGAGCTGCTGCTGCTGCCCGCCCGACAGATCGCCGCCCCGCCGCCACAGCATGTCGCCCAGTACCGGGAACAGCGAGAAAACGTCGTCGGGTATCGAGCGCTGGTCGCGCTTGAGCGGCGCAAATCCGGTCTTGAGATTCTCCTCGACGGTGAGCAGCGGAAAGATTTCGCGGCCCTGCGGCACATAGGCGATGCCGTTGCGGGCCCGCTCGAACGGCCGCAGCTTGGTGATATCGTGGCCATCGAACACGATCGCGCCCCTGCTGATCGGATGCTGGCCGATCAGGGCGCGCAACAGGCTGGTCTTGCCGACGCCGTTGCGCCCGAGCACGCAGGTCACCTCGCCGGGCGTCGCGGTCAGCGACACGGCGCGCAACGCCTGCGCGGCGCCGTAGTACAGGTCGATCGAGCTCGCTTGGAGCATGTTGTGTACCTCAGATGGCGAATAGCGAGTAGCGAATAGAGGAGCTAGCCTCTGGTCTTTCTTGCCTATTCGCCATTCGCTATTCGCCTTCTCTCACCGTCCCAAATACACCTCGATCACCCGCTCGTTCTCCGACACCTGGTCGATCGATCCTTCCGCGATGACGGCTCCTTCGTGCAGCACCGTGACCTTGACGCCGAGCTCGCGCACGAAGGTCATGTCGTGCTCGACCACCACCACGGTGCGCTCGCGATTGATCTGCTTGAGCAGCTCGGCGGTCTGCTGGGTTTCGGCATCGGTCATGCCGGCGACCGGCTCGTCGACCAGCAACAGCTTGGGTTCCTGCGCCAGCAGCATGCCGATCTCCAGCCATTGCTTCTGGCCGTGCGACAGGCCGCCGGCGACGCGATCGCGCACGGCGCCCAGCCGGGTGATCTGGAGAATGCCGTCGATGCGGCGGTCCGCCTCCGGGGTCTCGCGCCAGAACAGAGTGGCGCGCGGCCGGCGGTCGCTCTTGAGCGCGAGCAGGATATTGTCCTCGACCGTGTGCATCTCGAACACCGTCGGCTTTTGAAATTTGCGCCCGATGCCGAGCTCGGCAATCTCAGCCTCGTCGAGCTGGGTCAGGTCATGGCTGCCGTCGAACACGACGTCGCCGCTGTCGGGCCTGGTCTTGCCGGTCACCACGTCCATCATGGTGGTCTTGCCGGCGCCGTTGGGGCCGATGATGGCGCGCATCTCGCCGGGCTCGACCGTGAACGAGAGGTTGTTGAGCGCCCGAAAACCGTC
This sequence comes from uncultured Alphaproteobacteria bacterium, assembly GCA_963725185.1. Lineage (GTDB taxonomy): Bacteria > Pseudomonadota > Alphaproteobacteria > Rhizobiales > Xanthobacteraceae > VAZQ01. Next base: position 810,885 of record CAVRXO010000002.1, on the reverse strand, counting down.
GAACGACACGGTGATCCCGTCGAGGTAGAGCATCGCTGAGGTGATGCGTTCGGCCATCGTGCCCCCGTCATTCCGCCGCCCGCGGCGCCGCCTCGGCGGGCGCCGATCCGATCGCCGCCTTGCGCGCGCGCTGCTCCGCCGTCCATTGGCGGAACGAACCCACGATGCCGCGCGGCAGCAATACGGTCACCGCGATGAAGAGCCCGCCCAGCATGAACAGCCAATAGGGCGCGAGCACGCCGGAGGTGAAGTAGGTCTTCGCGTAGTTGACCAGCACCGCGCCCAACGCCGCTCCGATCAGGGTGCCGCGGCCGCCGACCGCGACCCAGATCACCGCCTCGATCGAATTGGCGGGCGAGAATTCGCTGGGATTGATGATGCCGACCTGCGGCACGTAGAGCGCGCCCGCGATCCCCGCCATGCAGGCCGACAGCGTGAACACCCAGAGCTTGTAGGACTCGACCCGATAGCCGAGAAAGCGCGTGCGCGATTCGGCGTCGCGGATCGCAACCAGCACCTTGCCGAATTTCGATGCCACGATCGCCCGGCAGATGATGAAGCCGATCATCAGCGCGAGCGTCGAGATCGCGAACAGGGCATCGCGGGTTCCCTGCGCCTGCACGTTGAAGCCGAGGATGTCCTTGAAATCGGTCAGCCCGTTGTTGCCGCCGAAGCCGAAATTGTTGCGGAAGAAGCCGAGCAGCAGGGCGAAGGTCAAGGTCTGCGTGATGATCGACAGATAGACGCCGGTGACCCGCGAGCGGAACGCGAACCAGCCGAACACGAAGGCCAGCACGCCCGGCGCCAGCACGACCATCAGCAACGCATAGGGAAAGTGCTGGAAGCCGTACCAATAGACCGGCAGCTCCTTCCAATTGAGGAACACCATGAAGTCGGGCAGGACCGGGTTGGCATAGACGCCGCGGGTGCCGATCTGCCGCATCAGATACATGCCCATCGCATAGCCGCCGAGCGCGAAGAAGGCGCCGTGACCGAGCGAAAGGATGCCGCAATAGCCCCAGATCAGGTCCAGCGCCAAGGCCAAGAGCGCGTAGCAGATGTACTTGCCGAACAGCGAGACGAAATAGGTCGATACGCTGAACGGCGAGGTCGGCGGCAGCGCCAGGTTGAGCACCGGCACCAGCACGGCGATCGCCGCGAGGAGCGCGACGAAGGCGATATCCCCCCGATCCATCGTTCGGATGAGCCGCGACGGCGTCATGCTTCCACCGCCCGACCCTTGAGGGCGAACAGCCCGCGCGGACGCTTCTGGATGAACAGGATGATGAGCACCAGTATAGTGATCTTGCCGAGCACCGCGCCGGCGAACGGTTCCAGGAACTTGTTGGCGATGCCCAGCGTAAAGGCCCCGACCAGCGTGCCCCACAGATTTCCGACGCCGCCGAACACCACCACCATGAACGAATCGATGATGTAGCCTTGCCCCAGATTGGGGCTGACATTGTCGATCTGGGAGAGCGCAACGCCGGCGATGCCGGCGATGCCGGATCCGAGCCCGAAGGTGAGCGCATCGATCCGGCCGGTGCGGATGCCCATGGCGGCGGCCATCGAGCGGTTCTGGGTGACGGCCCGCATCTCGAGGCCCGAGCCGCGTCAGGCGCAGCACTCCGAGCAGGGCGACGAAGACCAGCAGGGTAAAGACGATGATCCAGAGCCGGTTGTAGGTGATGGTCAGCTGCCCGACCTGGAAGGCGCCGCTCATCCAGGAGGGCGCGCCGACCTCGCGGTTGTTGGCGCCGAAGCCGGTGCGCACCGCCTGCTGCAGGATCAGCGAAAGGCCCCAGGTGGCGAGCAACGAATCTCGAGCGGCCGGCCGTAGAGGAAGCGGATGATGCAGCGCTCGACCAGGATGCCGACGAAGCCGGAGACCAGAAAGGCGAGCGGAATGGCGATCGCGAGCGAATAGTCGAACAGCCCGGGACTGCGCGTCCGGATCAGCTCCTGCACCACGAAAGTCGTATAGGCGCCGAGCATGACCATCTCGCCATGCGCCATGTTGATCACGCCCATGACTCCGAACGTGATGGCGAGACCGATGGCGGCGAGCGCGAGCACGGAGCCGAGCGAGAGCCCATACCAGGCGTTCTGCAGGGCGCTCCAGAGCGCCAATCCGCTCTGCATCGAGGCTACGGCGTCGGCTGCGGCCTTCTTCACGGCGGGCGAGCTGTCAGCCGGCACGTCCGCCAACAGCGCCACCGCATCCTGGTCGCCGCGGCCGCGGATGACCTTGATGGCATCGATCTTGTCTGCTTCGGACGCATCGTCGAGGTTGAGCACGACGGCGGCGCGCGCCTCGGCCAGTGCCTGCTTGACGCGCGCGTCGGTCTCCTTGGCGATGGCCTTTTCGAGCGCCGGCAAGGCGTTCGCGTCGCGCGACTGGAATACCGCCTGGGCGGCTTCGAACCGCTTGTCCGCGTCGCCGACCATCAGGGTCAAGGCGCCGAGCGCGGCTTCGATCTCCCGCCGCAAGCGGTTGTTGATCTCGACCGGAGCCAGATCGCTCGGCGCGCCGCCGGTGACCGGCTGGCCGGTTGCGGCATCGATCAGCCGGTCGGAGCTGTCGTTGAAGAAGACCTTCTGGGCCATGGCGCTGAAGGAGAGCCGCCCGTCCTGCAGGGCTCCGAGCACCGCGGGAGCCAGCGGATGTCCGCTGGCCGCGACCCCGTTGATGCCCTCGCTGGTGTCGTCGAAGTCGCCGGTGACAAAGCGGGCAAGTGCATCCTCGTACGGCCCGGCCTGTGCGGCGGGCGCGAGCGCGGCAAAGACGCTCAATGCGAAAACGAGCGCCAGCAAGCGATGACAGAGACCCAACATTGTGATGTCCGGCAAGGGAGAGGCCGGAGGCGGCTCTGCCGCCTCCGCAGTGGTGATCAGGAGACGGGGCTCAGGAGCCGCCGCCGCACTTCTTGGTCACCTTGTTGTAGTTGCCGCATTTGAGGTTCACCCAGTCGGCCACCAGGTCCTTGGAGCCTTCCAGATAGGGCGACCAGGCCGCGCCCGGCACCAGGTCGGGGGTCTTGTAGACCACGTTGAACTGGCCGTCGCCGCGGATCTCGCCGATATAGACCGGCTTGGTGATGTGATGGTTCGGCAGCATGGTCGACATGCCCCCGGTCAGGTTGGGAGCCTGGATGCCGGGCAGCGCGTCGATCACCTTGTCGGGATCGGTCGACTTCACCTTCTCGACCGCCTTCACCCACATGTTGAAGCCGATGAAATGCGCCTCCATCGGGTCGTTGGTGGTGCGCTTGTCGTTCTTGATGAAGGCGTGCCAGTCCTTGATGAACTGCGCATTGAGCGGCGACTTGATCGATTCGAAGTAGTTCCAGGCCGCCAGGTGGCCGACCAGCGGCTTGGTGTCGAGACCCGCAAGCTCCTCCTCGCCCACCGAGAACGCCACCACCGGGATCTGCGTCGCCTTGATGCCCTGGTTGCCCAATTCCTTGTAGAACGGCACGTTGGCGTCGCCGTTGATGGTCGACACCACCGAGGTCTTCTTGCCGGCCGAGCCGAACTTCTTGATGTCCGACACGATGGTCTGCCAGTCGGAATGCCCGAACGGCGTGTAGTTGATCATGATGTCGTCGTCCGCCACCCCCTTCTGGTTGAGGTAGGCATGCAGGATCTTGTTGGTGGTCTGCGGATAGACGTAGTCGGTGCCGGCCAGCACCCAGCGCTTCACCTTCTCCTCCTTCATCAGGTAGTCGACCGCCGGGATCGCCTGCTGGTTGGGGGCGGCTCCGGTGTAGAACACGTTGCGCTCGCTCTCCTCGCCCTCATACTGCACCGGATAGAACAGGATGCTGTCGAGCTCCTTGAACACCGGCAGCACCGACTTGCGCGACACCGAGGTCCAGCAGCCGAACACCACCGCCACATGGTCCTTGGTGATGAGCTCGCGCGCCTTCTCGGCGAACTTCGGCCAGTCCGAGGCCGGGTCGACCACCACCGCCTCGAGCTTCTTGCCGAGCAGGCCGCCCTTCTTGTTCTGCTCGTCGATCAGCATCAGCATCACGTCCTTGAGGGTGGTCTCGCTGATCGCCATGGTGCCCGACAGCGAATGCAGAATGCCGATCTTGATCGTGTCGTCGTCGGCCCGGGCGGGAGCTGCCGCCACCAAGCCCAGCACCATGGCGGCGGCCGTCGCCGCCAGCCAAGCGTGACACCGCGGTCGCTCCCCGACCGCCCGAATGGATGCAAACATCGCCATATCCTCTTGGGTTCGAACTGTTCTGACGCCCCGCGAGCGGCCGCGCGCCGCCTCGCATCCCCAAGGTCGCAAAGACCGTGCCAAGGCCGCGACTGGCCGTAAGTCTCTGGTTGCGAGCGCTGATCGCCAATCAATCCGTTGATTGCTTATTGAAGCGGCAGGCGGTCGGCCTAAGACGGCGGCAAATCGCCTCAATTTTATGCAGAAAAGTGGAATTGTATAACCGGGCCCGGCTCTTTTTGCGCTGGCCGATGCCTCGGCGATAGGCCGTCGCGCGGAGCTGCGGTCACCTGGTGCCAGGATCGAGCGCGAATCCTGCGGGCCAATCCGCCGGCGCTGCTGCGCGTCGAGATCGACAGCCGCGCGGACGTCGGATCGATCACCCCCATCTCGCCGACGTAATTGCGGCATGTCCCGGGATTGTGCACGGCCGACTTGAACGATGCGCACCGCCGCTCCGTCCCGAGTCGGCCGCTCTGCTCGCCCATAGATGTCGCCTATGATCGGCATCGACGACTTCGAGCTACCTTTCTGTCGAAGTTGCCGATAGCTTTTTGCGACCAGCCAACGCTGCAAAAGGAATCCGAGCGATGCGACGACCGAACGCCGATGTCATTGCGGTCGCTCGGGAGGTAGTCGAAAACTCCGGCCGCTGCGCCGATCCGGTAGGGACCGCGCAGATCCTGCCGGCCGAGGCCTATGTCAGCGAGGAATTCTGGGATTTCGAGAAATGGGCGATCTTCTCGCGCCAGTGGCTGTTCGTCGGCCACGTCAATCAGGTGCCCAACCGGCGCGATTATCTGACGCGCACGATCCTGGGTGAGCCAATCCTCATCACGCGCGACGGCGATGGCGAGGTCCACGTCCTTTCGGGCATCTGCCAGCATCGCGGGCATCCGATCGGCGGCGGCCTGAAGGCGCAGCCCGCCGGCGCCGGCTGCCGGAATGCCCGCACGCTGGTCTGCCCCTACCACGGCTGGACCTACGAGATGGACGGCACGCTGCGGTGGGCGCCGGAGATGGAACAGACCACGCCGGTCGAGCAGCTGCGCAATGAAATACGCTTGCCCAGAATTCGCACCGAGATATTTCACGGGCTCATCTTCATCAATTTCGACGATCAAGCCGTCCCCCTTGCGCCTTCGCTCGCCAAGATGGATCGCGAGATCGCCGCCTTCGAAGTCGCCGACATGGTGCCGATGCCGGTGCGGGTGGACGGCGATCTGCGCTGCAACTGGAAGGGGCACCACGAGAATGCGCTGGAGCCCTATCACACCGACTATGTGCACAAGCGCTCGCACGCCTCGGCGCCGGCGAATCTGAGCAAGTTCCTCCAGTTCTCGCCCGGCGACGGGCAGATCATGACCACCACCGATTTCGCGGCGCCCGAGGCCGACCTGTTCAGCCAAGCGGGCAAGAGCGCCATGCCCATCATCGCGGATCTCAGCCCCGAGCAGCGGCGGCGGCTTCTTTTCATCTCGGTGATGCCCACCTTCTTCGGCGTCTTTCAGCCGAGCGCCGTGATGGTCACCTTGCTCCTGCCGCGCGGGCCGAGTCTCATGGATACGTTTCGCTTTCCGCTCTATCCGAGATCTACGGTCGAGACGCCGGAATTCAGCGAGATGTATCAGCGACAGGTGGCGGTGCAGGGCACCGTCATCCAGGAAGACCTCGTTACGCAGGCGTCGGTCCAGGAAGGGCATTATTCGCGCTTCACGCCGCGGGGCCGCTTGTCCTGGCTCGAAGGCACGATCCCGCAAATGAACCAGTGGCTGCTCGAGCGCTATCGCGGGGCCCTGGATGAACTGACGACGGCGTGACGCCGCACCGGACGGAGAAAGGCATGGAGCACCAATTCAGCGCTCGCATCGTGGTCGATTTCGACCAGAGCTTCGACCGGATGATCGCTGCCGGCGATTACACCTGGGTCAGCGGCGATGTGGCGGCGGCATATTTTCCACGCAGCGCGCACGGCAAGGTCGAATGCGAAGCCCGGCTGTTCCATTTCGATCAGTTCGGATCATCCGAGGAGGTGGTGCGGAAGATTCGCGCGGCTGATCCGAGCAGTCGCTGGGAGCCGGGCCAATGGGAGCATGTGCTGGCCGTGGGCGCCCAGCATCCGTTGGAGCAGACCAAGTCGCCGATTCCGGGCATGGGATCGGTGGCCATCATCGGCGGCCGTCGCGGCGTGCTTTGCCTCTATGGCGGCGGCACCAAGCGCAACATCCGCGTGGACCCCTGGGAGGGCGACTGGGCACTTTCGTTCGGCTTCCTGGCGGTGCGACCGCTGGGCGCGTGAGCGCCGCGGGTGACGTCGGCGCGTGGCCTGCGGGCCGCAAGTAATCGCCAACCGGCGACTTTGACCCCCATGGGGCCGGATGATAGCCTTTTTCCGGAACGATACGCCGATGCCGCAACACGCGGTCGGTTGCCAAGGACGCCGCACTGGGGCGCACGCAAGCCATGAGCAGGCGAGAATTGATCACGGAGATCGAGGACACATTTGCCCGGCGCGTGGATTGGAACCTGTTCAAGTTCTTCCACGAGATCGCCCGCAGTGGTGGAGTCGGTGCCGCCGCCCGGATGCTCAACAAGCAGCAGCCCAGCGTCAGCGCCGCGCTCAAGCGGTTGGAACGGCAGATCGGAGCGCAGCTCTGCGTCCGCACCAGCCGTGGTATCGACCTGACCCCATCCGGCCGGCAGCTCTTCGCCTTCTGCGGCGGCATGTATGCTTCAGTGCAGAATGCCGCGCGCGCGGCCTCCTCGATCGATCACGATTGCGTCGGCGTGGTGATGCTGCGCGTCATATCCAACCTGGTGCTGCCCCAATTCAACGCGGCGCTGACCGAATTCCACCGGCGCCATCCGATGATCGAGATCAAGCTCGACGTGGCGCCGTGGCGGCTCGTGCTCAAGTCGTTGAAGAGCGGCGACGTGGAGCTGGGAATCGGCTTCGACAGTGCGCCCGGTCCTGAGCTGAGCTATGTCCCCATGCTGGACGAGGTGCAGCAGCTCTATTGCGGGCCGCAGCATCGGCTCTACGGTCGCACCAGCCCACCGGAGGAGCTGGCGGACGAGACCTTCGTGCTGGCGGGCCGCGAGGAGGCGCACGAGCTCGCACGTTTTCGCAAGCGTCATGGGCTGGGGCACCGGGTCGGCGGCGTCGCGGACAATCTGTCGGAGCGCATCCTGCTGATCAAGCTCGGGGTCGGCATCGGGTTTCTGCCGCAGGCCGTGGTGGCCTCGTCCGCCGCCCCGCGGGAGCTGTGGCCACTGCTGGCGGCCGCGGCCGCTCCGACCTGCACCATCTATTTCATGTCGCGGGCGAATTGCGAGCGTAGCGCGCCCGCGCAAGCCCTGATGGACGAGGTGCTGACGCAATTGGGCGGGCAACCGGCGGCGGCGTTCCGCGGACCGCTCGGGCTCGCTTCCCCGCCGGGCGTCCGATAGCTATGATTTATGGCTTGGCATCAATGATTGCCGCCTACTGATACCGGGTTTTTGGCTCCATAGTCGCTGACCGGACGCCACGGGTAGGGCCATGACGAGCAATGCTGCCAGCCGGATGCCGGCTATCTTCATCGGCCACGGAACGCCACTCAACGCGCTGCGTGTCAACCGCTGGACTGAAGGCTGGCGCCAACTCGGACGCCAACTGGCGCGGCCGCAGTCGATCCTTGCGATTTCCGGTCACTGGTGCACGCGCGGCGTCCATGTGACCGCGATGGCGAGGCCGTCGACGATCCACGATTTCCACGGATTCCCGCCTGAGCTTCACCAGATGGCGTATCCGGCGCCTGGGGATCCGGCGCTGGCGCGGCGCGTCGGCGAGATGCTGCAGCCGATTGCTGTTCATCCCGACGAATCCTGGGGTCTCGATCACGGTAGCTGGGTGGTCCTGTCGAAGCTCTTTCCTGCGGCCGACATCCCGGTCGTCCAGCTCAGCCTGGACATGACGCAACCCGCCCGTTTTCACTACGATATCGGCCGTCGGCTGCGCCCGCTGCGCGATGCAGGCGTGTTGATCCTCGGCACCGGCAATGTCGTGCACAATCTGCGCGCCCGCGTCCAGGACCAGCCGCGGTTTGCGCACGACTGGGCATCACGTTTCAACAGCTACATCCGCGATGCGCTCGTGACGCACGATCACGAGCGAATTATCGATTACACATCATTCGGGCGGGATGCGCTCATGTCGGTGCCGACGCCGGATCACTATTATCCGCTGCTGTACGTCGTCGGTGCCGGCGGCGACGACCCGGTCTCGATCGAGCTCGATGGAATCGAGCGTGGCGCGGTGAGCATGCTGAGCGTGCTCTCCGGGTGGAAGAAGCAGCAGAACGTCGAGCCGATCATGGCCGATGCACGGGTTTGACGTGGCATGGGCATTGCATGGTTGCGAGCACCGCCGGCGCCGGAGCCGCGCCGGCTTGAGGAACGGGAGAGCAAGCAAATGATCAAGCGCATCACCCGCAGGACGATCCTGAAGACCACTGCCGCCGCGGTACTGGGAGGCACCGTGCTCGGCCGCTCGCGCCCGGCCCGCGCGGCGACGAAAATCCGGTTCGTCACCAATTTCTTCGCGGAGCAGGCTCACGGCGGCAATTACCAGGCGCTCGCGACCGGCCTCTACCAGAAGGCCGGTCTCGACGTCACGATCGTCCAGGGCGGACCGCAGATCAATGCCATGCAGCTCATGCTCGGCGGCAATGTCGATATCATCATGGGCAAGTGCACCGCGGTCCTCAACGGCATCGAAAACGGCGTGCCGGCGATCACGGTGGCGGCTTCCTATCAATGGGAGCTGCAAGGCGCGATGACCCATCCCGACGTCAACACGCTCGCCGATCTCAAGACCCGCAAGCTCATGATGACCTCCTCCGGCCGCACCAATTACTGGCCGTGGCTCAAGAAGAAGTACGGGTTCACCGACGATCAGGCGATGCCCTATACCGACAACCTGCAGCCGTTCTTCGTCGACAACAATATTTCGGTTGCCGCGCTCGCCTCCGACGAGCCCTACGTCGCCGAAGAGCACAAGGTGCCGATCAAGTTCTTCGCCTTTCTCAAGGAGGGCTGGCCGCCGTATGGCGCGCCGCTGGTCACCACGCAAGATTTCCTCAGCAAGAATTGCAGTGCGGTGGCCGCGTTCGTGCGCGCCTCGCTCGAAGGCTGGAAGGGCTACATGGCCGATCCGGCGCCCGGCAATGCGCTGATCAAGGCCGACAATCCGAAGATGACGGACGGCGAGATCGCCTTTGGCATGCGGGTCTTCAAGGACCTCAAGATCATCGAAGGCGGCGATGCCGCCGCCATGGGCATCGGCATCATGACGGATGCGCGCTGGAAGGAAATCCGCGATTTCATGGTGGATGCTCGGCTGCTGAAGCCCGCCACCGATTGGAAGTCGGCCTATACGACCGAATTCGTCAAGGACCTCCGCATCATGATGTGATGCGGCGGCCCTTGCGGGCGCGACGAGAGATGTTTTGACCGCGGTGGAAAAGATGTTGCAGCCGAGCGCGAACGGCGCCCCGGTGGTTGAGGTTCTCTCGGCCGAGAAGCTCTTCAATAACGGAACGCGCGCGCTTGCGGCGATCGACCTGATCGTGCAACCCAGCGAATTCCTCACCCTGATAGGCCCCTCCGGCTGCGGCAAGTCGACACTGCTCAAGCTCATCGCCAATCTGTACGAGCCCACCGAGGGGCGGTTGTGGTGGTGGCGCGGCGGTTTCGACCAGGTAGGCGAGCCTGGCCGAAAGATGGCGTTCGTCTTCCAGGATCCAACCTTGATGCCCTGGGCGCGTGTCACCACCAATGTCCGCCTGCCCCTCGATCTTGCCGGGCTGTCCTCCGGCGCGGCGCGCCCGCGGGTCGAAGCCGCGCTGGCGCAGGTGGAGATGATGCCGTTCGCGCGCGCTTATCCGCGCCAGCTGTCCGGCGGGCAGCGCATGCGGGTGTCGATCGCGCGCGCGCTCGTCACCGATCCGGATCTTCTTCTGATGGACGAGCCGTTCGGGGCGCTTGATGAGTTCACCCGCAACCGGCTTGACGACGACCTGGTCCGCCTTTCCTGGGAACGGCGGTTGACCACGATCTTCGTGACCCATTCGATTTACGAGGCCGTCTTCCTTTCTTCGCGCATCGCCGTGATGGCGAGCAATCCGGGCCGCGTCTTCCGCGAGATGATCATCGACGAGCCGCAGCCGCGGTCCCAGTCGTTCCGCAACAGCGGACGGTTCGCCGAGCTATGCCGCAATCTTTCGTCGATCCTCACCGAAGCTTCGATCGCGAGCCGCACGGATGCGTGACACCGCCGCCCGGACGTTGCGCGATTGGACTGTGCGCATGCTGGCCCCCCTCGTCGTCGGCATTCTGATCCTGGCCATTTGGGAGATATGCTGCCGCCTGTGGCGGATTCCGCCTTATCTGTTTCCCGCGCCCAGTGCCATCGGGACGGCCCTGGTCGACAATTGGGCCGAGCTGCTGCGCGGCCTTTGGAGCACGCTGCAGGTCACGTTCAAGGCTTTCGGCATCGCCGTCCTGGCCGGCACGCTGGTCGCGTTCCTGTTCGTGCAGAGCCGGTTGATCGAGATCAGCCTGTTTCCCTATGCGGTGCTGCTGCAGGTGACGCCGATCGTCGCCATTGCACCGTTGATCATCATCCTGGTGAAGGACACGCAGACTGCGCTCGTCATCTGCGCCACGATCATTGCGCTGTTCCCGATCATCTCCAACACGATCACCGGGCTGCGCAGCGTGGACCCCGACCTTCTCGATTTCTTCCGCATGAACAAGGCCAGCCGTTTCAAGACCTTGGTCCGGCTGCGCATTCCGAGCGCGCTGCCCTTCTTCCTCGCCGGATTGCGGATCTCGAGCGGCCTTGCGCTGATCGGATCGGTGGTCGCGGAGTTCATCGCCGGCACCGGCGGGCGCAGCGCCGGGCTCGCCTATCAAATTCTCGAAGCCGGATTCCAGTTGAACATCCCGCTGATGTTCGCCGCGCTCCTGCTCATTGCAGTGGCCGGCATCGCACTTTTTCTCCTGATGGTCGGCCTCAGCAAGGTCTTGCTCGGCCATTGGCACGAGAGCGCGGTTCGCCGCGAGGCATGATCATGCAGGATTCATCCATCGATCGAGGACGCCGCCCGATGAACGAGCAGACCAAACCGCGCCACAATGTCGATCCCTATCTTGAGTGGGTCGCGAAGGAGGGCCTGCCGGTGGCGGAGGATTACGGCATCGACCTGTTCGGGGTGGCCACCGCACCCTGGCCGCGCACCGGCATTCGGGGCGCGGCGGTGCACCTCAAGGGCCGCGGCGATTTTACCAACATGTTTCTTTACGAGCTGCCGCCGGGGGCGTCGAGCTCGCCGCAGCAGCACCTTTACGAGGAGGTCGTCTACGTCCTCGAAGGCCATGGCAGCACCCAGCTCGAGTTCGCCGACGGCCGCAAGCACAGCTTCGAATGGGGTGCGCGCAGCTTGTTCGCGATCCCGCTCAACGTGAAGCATCGTCATTTCAACGCCAGCGGGATCGCGCGGGCGTTGCTGGTCAGCACCACCGACCTGCCGATGGTGCTCAACACCTTCCACAGCGAGCAGTTCGTCTTCGAGAACGGCTTTGAATTTCGCGAGCGGATCGGCAGGAGCGAGTTTCTCGAAGGCAAAGGGGAGCTTGTGCTGGTGCGCCAGGGGCAGAACACCTGGGAGACCAATTTCGTGCCGGACCTGGGAGCCATCGAGCTGCAGTCCTATGCGGCGCGCGGTGCGGATAGCCTGAACATCATGTTCGTGCTCGCCGACGGGTTGATGCATGCGCATCTCTCCGAGATGTACGCAGGTACCTACAAGAAGGCGCACCGTCACGCGCCGGGCTTTCACGTCATGTGCGTGATGGGGCACGGCTATTCGCTGCTGTGGTACGAAGGCGAGAAGGATTTCGCGCGCCTCGACTGGAAGCATGGCACCGTGTTTCCCCCGGCCGACCGGCAGTTCCACCAGCACTTTGCGACCAGCAGCACGCCGGTGCGTTATCTCGCAACCGCGGTCGGGGGGCTGCGCTATCCGTTCACCACCGAGAACCGCCGTAATTTCTTCGGGCTCAATCCGGGCGAGATGCAGTCCGTGGCCCTCAGCACCAAGCTCGGGGGCGATCAGATCGAATACGAGGATCAGGACCCGCGCGTCCACGAGATGTGGCTCGACGAAATGAGGAAGAACAACGTGCCGCCGAGGATGGAGAGGTACATCTCCGGTTGAGGGTCCAACGGGCTTTGGCTGTGATCCCTCGGGGCGCTGTCGGCACATGCTCGGCCGGGCGGAGCCATGAGTGTCGCCGTAGCGGTCGCTCTTTGGGCCGGACGACCAAGCTGTCCATGCAACGCCACGATGGCCCCTGCGGGCTTTGTTTGGTGACAGACGGCGGATTACGCCTTCGGCTCACCGGCGCCGTTTTTTGAGCTGTTGATCGCCCGCCAGATGCGCTCCGGCGTCGCCGGCATCTCGACGTGGCGGATGCCGTAGCCCGACAGCGCATCCACGATGGCATTGGCGACCGCCGGCATGGCGCCGACGCAGCCGGCTTCGCCGCAGCCCTTCACGCCCAGCGGATTGGTGGGTGTCGGCACCGGATTGCTTTTGACCTGGACGCCGCTCAGGTCGTCGGCGCGCGGCATGGCGTAATCCATGAACGAGCCGCTGATGAGCTGGCCCGAATCGGCGTCGAAGCGGATGTCCTCCATCAGGATCTGGCCTGCGCCCTGGGCCACTCCGCCGACGATCTGGCCGTGCACCAGCAACGGATTGATCACGGTCCCGACATCGTCGACCACGCTGTAGCGCACGATCTCGACGCGGCCGGTATCGGGATCGATCTCGATCTCGCAGACATGGCAGCCATTGGGAAAATTCTCGACCTCCAGGTTGAACACCGCGGTGGCGACGAGGCCCGGCTCCATGCCCTTTGGCAGCTTGGCCGGAACGGCGGCGGCTCGGGCGACGTCGTTGATGGTGACGGTTTGGTTGGTCTTGGGGCTCGAGAAGATGCCCTCGGCAAATCGCGTGTCGTCGAGGGGTACCTTCAACAGGTGCGCCGCGAGCGCCGTGGCCTTGATCAGGAGCTTTTCGGTCGCCTTGAGGAAGGCTGATCCGCCGATCGTGGCCGAGCGCGAGCCGCCGGTGCCTTCGCCGAAGAAGACCTGATCCGTATCCCCTTGCAGATACTGAACCTCGCGCGGATCGAGCCCGAGCCGGTCGCAGACGATCTGCTTGAACGCGGTTTCGTGGCCCTGGCCCTGGGTGACGGTGCCGGACAGCAGGGTGGCGGCGCCGGAGCGGTCGAACCGGATCTCGGCGCCCTCGTAGCTCGGCGCGGCGGCCTTCTCGATCGTGTTGGAGAGGCCGAGGCCGCGCAGCTTGCCGCGCCGGTGCGACGCCGCGCGCCGCGCCTCGAAGCCGGCGACGTCGGCCAGATCGAGCGCCATGTCCATGGTCTGCGCAAACGCGCCGCTGTCATAGGTGAAGGTGAGCCCGGTGCGGAACGGCATGGCCTCCGGCGGTATGGCGTTGCGGCGCCGCAGCTCCACCGGATCAAGGCCCAATTGATCGGCCGCGAGATCGACCAGCCGCTCGATCACATAGGCGGCTTCGGGCCGCCCATTGCCCCGATAGGGACGCACCGGATTGGTGTGAGTGAACACCGCCGTGATATCGGCATGCAGCGCCGGAGTTCGGTACACGCCTGCCAGCGTGCCGATATTGGTGATGAATGACTGGCCGCCGACCTGCAGATAGGCGCCGAGATTGGCGATGGTTTTCACGCGCACGGCCAAAAAATTGCCGTCGCGGTCGAGCGCGAGCTCGGCATCGGTGACATTGTCGCGCGCCTGCGCGTCGCCCAGGAACGCCTCGGAGCGCGTGCTGATCCACTTGACCGGACGCCCGGTAAGCTTGGCGGCCAGCAGCACCAGGGCGACCTCGTTGTAGACCGCCGACTTCATGCCGAAGCTGCCGCCGATGTCGCCCGCCACCACGCGAACCTTGTTCTCCGGAACCCGCAGCACGAACTTCGCCAGCTCCTCGCGGAAGGTGTGCGTGCGCTGCAGGGTCGTATAGATGGTGTAGCGGCTGTCGGCCGGGTGATAGACCCCGATCGAGCCGCGCGGCTCCATGCTGGCGGCGGTGACGCGGTTGATCACCAGGCGGTGCTTGACCACGTGATCGGCGCGCGCAAAAGCCTGCTCGGTCGCCGCCTTGTCGCCCTCCAGCTGCACGAAGCAGATGTTGTTGGGGCAATCGTCGAAGACCAGCGGCGCGCCGGGCACGACCGCGTCGATCGCCGAGGTAATGGCGGGCAAGAGCTCGTAGTCGACCGCGATCAGCTCGGCCGCGTCCATGGCCTGATGCAGCGTCTCGGCGACCACGAAGGCCACATAGTCCCCGACCCAGCGCACCCGATCCTTGACCAGCGCCGGAAAGGACGGGCGGTAGAGCGGCGAGCCGTCGCGCCGTTTCAATCCGCCCGGCACCGGCAGGTCGCCGAAGCCGGACGCTTGCCAATCCGCCCCGGTCAGCACCGCCAGCACGCCGGGAGCGGCCTTGGCGCGGCTGACATCGATGGCACGGATACGCGCATGGGCATGCGGCGAACGCAGCACATGCCCGAACGCCATCCCGGGCAACGCGATGTCGCCCACATAACGCCCTTCGCCCCTGACCAGCCGCGGATCCTCGAAGCGAGGAACGCCTTGCCCGATACCGAATTCACCCATTCAACGTTCCTCAGATTTACCGATTTGTTGTTGTTGGTAGGACAACTGTAAGGCGGGCACGGCGTTTGACTCCCTCGCCATTACAAGTCGGGCTTGCCCGACTTGTACACTATCAGCGGCGAAATCGGGTAAACCCGATTTCGCATGGGGAGAGGGTGGGGTGAGGGGGTTACGATGATTCCGTATCGCACGGCCGGAGCCCCCTCATCCCACCTTCTCCCCCATGGGGAGAAGGAGTGAGAGGCCGTGCGTCCCTGACGAAGTTGTGCGGCCACGGCACCAATTCCCAAATGGTGCATTCATTTGCCTCCGAAATAAGGTGCGGATGTTCGCGCATCCCGATTGGCGAAATGAAAAACGCCGCCGTCAATGTCTGCCCGCTTGTTGCCCCTTCGCGATCAGCTCGACCAGCTTGTGCGGTGGGACGGGAACCTGGGCGATGTGCACGCCGAACGGCGTCAGCGCGTCCTCGACGGCGGAGATGATCGCCGCTGCCGCCGGGATGGTGCCGACCTCGCCGACGCCCTTGACGCCCAGCGGATTGAGCGGCGAGGGCGTCTCCCGATAGAGCGTCGTCAGCATCGGCAGCTCGGTCGCGGTCGGCAGCAGATAGTCGGCGAACGTGGTGGTGAGCGGCTGTCCGCTGTCGTCATAGCCCATCCACTCGAACAGCGCGTTGCCGATTCCGTGCGCGATGCCGCCATGGATCTGGCCGTCGACGATCATCGGATTGATCAGCCGGCCGGAATCCTGCAGCGCGCAATACTTGCAGGATGCGGACCTCGCCGGTCTCCACATCGACCTCGACCTCGGCGACGTGGCAGCCATTCGCATAGGCCAGATCGTCGATGCGGAATTGCCGGCTTGCCTCGAGCCCCGGCTCGATGCCGGGCGGGAAGCCGTAGCCGGGCGCGCCGCGCAGGATGCGCGACAGCTCGCCGAGCTTGACCGAAAGCTGACGCGCGCCGATCACCCGCACCTCGCCGTCGGCGATCTCCAGATCATGCTCGGCGGCTTCCAGCACATGGCTGGCGAGCTTCTTGGCCTTGTCGGCGACCGCGCGCGCCGCCAGCAGCACGAGAATTGCCGGCCGTCACGGTCTGCCGGCTGGCGAACGCGCCGAGCCCGAGCGACACGCCCGACGTATCGCCCGGCATGACGCTGACATCCTCGGCGCGCATGCCGAGCTCGCTCGCGCAGATCTGCGCGAGCGCGGTGCACAGACCCTGGCCGATCGCGGCGGCGCCGGTGAAGACGCTGACCCGGCCGGTCGGCGACACGCGCACCACGCCCGACTCGAACGGACCGCGCCCGGTGCCCTTTGATGCCATGGGCGAGACCCGATGCCGATATGACGTCCGCGCGCGCGCGCCGCATCCTGCCGCTGCCGGAAGCCGGCCCAACCGGCAGCGGCGAGCACGTCGGCCTGGCAGGCCGGATAGTCGCCGCTGTCGTATTGCACATTGGCGCCGGCGCGCGTCTTCAGCGGCTTCTTGTAGGGCATCTTCTCCGGCGGAATGAGGTTGCGCCGACGCAGCTCGGCGCGGTCGAGATCAAGCTCGCGCGCGAGGCGGTCCATCAGCCGCTCCATGGCGAAGGCGGCCTGCGGATACCCGGCGCCGCGCACCGAGGAGACCGGCAGTCTTGTTGGTGGCGGCGACCGTCACCTCCATGGCGAGGGCCGGCACCACATACGGACCGGTCAGCGTGGAGGCCGAATTGTAGGGCAGGTTGACGTCCTGCAGCGCATAGGCGCCGAGATCGTGCAGCAGGCGGCCGCGAATGCCGAGCACGCGTGCCGTGCGCATCGGCCGCGATCTCGATCGACCAGTACTGGTCGCGCTCCTGCGCCGCATTGATGAAATGCTCGCGCCGGTCCTCGATCCATTTGAGCGAGCGCTTGAGCAATCTGGCCGCCGCCACCACGGCGACATCCTCGGGATAGACGCAAAGCTTGGGACCAAAGCCGCCGCCGACATCGGGCGTCGCCACGCGCAGATCGGTTCTCCTCGATGTCGAGCAGCATGGTGAGTGATTGGCGCAGGTCATGGGCCTTCTGGGTCGATGCCCAGACGGTGAGCGAACCGTCCGCGCTGTGGAACTCGACCGCGATGCCGCGGCCCTCGATCGAATGCGCGGCGCCGCGATGCTGCCAGAAGTCCTCATGCAACACATGCGCTGCCTGGCCGAAGGCAGCCGCCGGCATCGCCGAAGCTGACCCGGTAGGAGGCGATGACATTGGACGTGAGCTCGCGGCGGACCGGCGGCGCGTCGGGCTGCACCGCGTTGCGGCAATCCGCCGCCGCCGGGAGCGTCTCGTAGTCCACCTCGACCAACGCGGCAGCATCCTCGGCGACGATAGCGGTCGGCCGCGATCACGAGCGCGACCGGCTCGCCCACATAGGAGACCTCGCCGTCGGCGAGCGCGAAAGGCCAGACCCGTTCGAGCGGCGTGCCGGAATTCGAGTGCCGCAGCATGCGCCGCTGCGCCAAGACCGGGGCCAGATCGTCGAGCGTGAGCACGGCGTGGACGCCCGGCACCGACAGTGCGGCGCGATTTCGCGACCGAGCGGATCAGCGCATGGGGATGCGGGCTGCGCACGAAGGCGACATGCAGCACGCCCGGCACCGCGATGTCGTCGACAAAGCGCCCGCGCCCGCGCAGCAAAGCGTCGTCCTCGATCCGGGAAACGCGCGATCCGATCAGCGATGCCATGATTTCAGTTTCCGATCCGTTCGGATGCGTTGTTATTCGAGATGGCCTTGGCGGCCTTGTCGATGACGCTCTTGGGCGTCGCATAGACCTCTTCGAGCAAGGCGTCGATATCCTGGGCGCTCACCGGATCGACATCGAGCCCCTGCATCTTGGCCTCGGCCAGGAAGGCTTGATCCTTCATGGTCTGCTCGAAGGCCGCCAGCAAGGCGGCGCGACGGTCTGCCGGCAGGCCGGGAGGCGCCGCGAACGGCCGCGCCATCTCCTGGCTCACCAGCACGAGCTTGACGATCTGCTGCTGCTCCTGCGTCCGGGCGAGGTCGGTGACGAGCGGAACGTCGGGCAGCTGCGGCTCTTTTCTCAAGCCCGACCTGCACGATGATGTTGATCGACTTGTTCTTGAGCCAGTCGGATGTGCTCTTCAGGGTGCTCCAGGACAGTCCGCAGAAGCCGTCGACCTCGCTGCCGCTCCATGGCAAGCGTGACGTCGTTGGTGCCCGGATAGCCGCGTGACCAGCCTGACCTTGGCGCCGAAGACGTTCTTGTACAAACGCGTGAACACGTCGGGATCCGCTCCCGCGCCCTCGCCGCCGAAGGTGGACGGCTTGGCCAGGAAGTCGTCCCAGGTCTTGATCGGCGGACTTGCCCCAGGTGACGCAGAGGCTCGTGTCCTTGGAGATGCTTCCGAGCCAGGTGAACTTCGTGCCGTCAAAGTTAGCGCCCGCGGCCGCGAGCAGCGGCGCCACCGGCAATGCGTGCGGCCGAAAGTGCCGATGACGGTTCCGTCCTTTGCGGCCACCCCGTAGAGGTAGTTGGCCGCCTTGATGCTGCCGGCGCCCGGCATGTTCTGCGGCACAATGGTGGGCTCGCCCCGGGATATGGTCGCCGAGATAACGCGACAACAGCCGGCCATAGGTGATCGTAGCCGCCGCCGACGCTGTAGCCGATGATGATCGAGACGGTGCGGCCCTTGTAGAAGTCCTCCACGCCGGCGGCGTGGGCTGGCTGGGCGCAGATCGTGAGCGCGAGGCCGCCGGCGAACAGAACAGGTGCTGGAATTCGAGTTGGCAGGGCACGGCGTTTCACTCCCTCTCCCCATGGGGGAGAGGGTGGGGTGAGGGGGCTACGATGATGCCGGTAGCGCACCGCGGAAGCCTCTTCATCCCCCCTTTTTCTCCTAGGGAAGAAGGAGCAAAAGGGTCCCCGACGGGGCGAGTCACTCATCCCCAACCGCTCACATCGTGCCGAAGATGTGCGGGAACTTGGCCTTGAGCTTGCCCCGTAGATCGTGGCTGACGTCGACCACCACCGGGAACGTGCCGGCGAGCTTCTTGTCGTAGGGAATGCAGGCGTCGATCAAGATGCGATTGTTGAAGTTGCCCGGCAGGAACAGCGGATCGCGCTTGGAGGCCCAGGCCTTCTGGATGAGGTCGATGTCGGTCTTGGGATCGAAGCGCGTGCACATGGCCCACAGCACCTGATCGAGCTCGCCGGCGTCCACATCCTCGTCCACCACCACGGTCCATTTGCCCGCATAGGCGCCGCCCTGGCAGGACGCCGCGATATGCAGCGCCTGGCGGGCGTGGCCCGGATAGCGCTGGCGGATCTGGATCACGGTGAACCGCGTCGCCGGGCCGGCCTCGTGGTTCCACACGCCGAGCACCTCCGGGACCCCGCAGGCGTCGAGCGCGCGCCAGATCTGCGCCGCGCCGGCGATGCCTTTGAGCAGGCCGGTTTCGTCCACCGGCTTGTGCTGGGGCGCGCAGCAAAGGATCGGATCGTTGCGATAGAGGATGGTCTTTATGTTGACGTAGGGGCGCGGGACGGTGTCGTCCGAGTAGTAGCCCATCCATTCGCCGAACGGCCCCTCCGGCCGCACCTGTCCGGCCACGGTCTCGCCCTCGAGCGCGATCTCGCAATCGGCCGGGATCGGAAAGCCGGTGAACGGACCGCGCACCACATCGATGGGCTCGCCGCGCAAGCCCCCGGCGATGTCCAACTCGCTGACCTCGGGCAGCGGGCTCGACGACAGCAGGAACAAGAGCGGGTCCTGGCCGCACAGAATCACCACCTTCATGGGCTCCCCGCGCTCGAAATACTTGTCGCGGTGGATGCGGCCATGCTTGCCCTCGGTGATCTGGCAGCCGACCGTCTTGCCGTCATAGACCTGCGCCCGATAGGCGCCGAGATTGAACCAGCCGGCATCCGGATCCTGGGTCATCACGCAATCGGCGGTGCCGATGAACCGCGCGGTGTCGAGTTCGTGATGGCGCGGGACCGGAAATTTGAGGACGTCGATCGCATCGCCCTGCAGGACATTCTGCAGGATCGGTCCGTCCTTGACGAAGCGCGGCGGGATCGGTTTGAGGTCCTGCATGCGCTTGTGGTAGCGCTGCACGATATCGACCTTGCGCTCCTGCTTGAGCGGCAGGCCGAGCGTGAGCGCGACCCGGCGGATGGAGGAGAAGTGTCCGTAGAGGGTGCGGAAACCCTTCGGATAGCCGGGAATTTCGTCGAACAGGATGGCGGGCGCGGTGCCGCTGCTCTTTTCCGTCAGCATGTGGGTCAAGGCCCCCATCTCGACGTCCCAATGGGCGCCGTTGACCTGGAGCAATTCCCCCATCCGGCTGACCTCGTCGAGCCATCCGCGCAACCCGCGGTAGCTGACTTGGGCTTCGGAAGCGGTCTCGGCGACCAACGGCGGCATGCGGCTCTCCCATGCGCGCGCAGCACCCGCGAAATGCGGTCTGTCGGCGCTTTGTCGAGATTTATCCAATCACGCCGCTTTGTCCACCGCCCCGGCCGGACGCGATTCCTCGCCGGCCCCTGCGTCCCACCGTCTCGCCACAAACGCCGAATCTGCCGGCAGGCGGGACCCCCTCCTGGCGCCTTCGGCTGAGCAACCGGCGACATGGGTAACACTTCTGACCGGGGACATAGGTAACACATTTCTCGTTTTGTTCAGGTCTGTCTGAGGCTATTTTCTATTGTTCTTGCGGTTGCTGCTGTTGTTGGGCCGGTGGACTTGTGGGGAACCCTCTTGGGTTCTCCACACGTCCACGGGCCCGCTTTGGCTTGCGAAGACGGTTGTCGCGATGCGCGATGGTGCCGAGGACAATCGGCCCGTAGTGGACGCTGCAATCCCCATCCTCGTTTTCGATGAGGCCGACGGGTTCACCGATCAGTGCGGCACTGATGTAGACCGTGTTGCCTTGCCACCGGATCTCGCCGTTGTGGCGTACCCGTCTGACCGCATCGTCGGGGCCGTAGTGCGGCTCGCGTAGGATTCCGTCGAAACGCCGCGGCGAAGCCGCATAGTGCTCGGCCGGCGTGTCGTTGCTGAGCGCCTGATGGGGGCGCTCTTCGTTGTAGAGACGCTGGAAGCTGCGCAAGCGCTCGAGCTGCTCGCGCAGGCTCTTCGCCGGTGGATTGGCGGTGTCCTGCAACAAAGTGAGATGAAGTCGCTCCAGTCGGCCATTCTGTTGCGGCTTGCCGGGCACAATGCGCTCGGGCACGACCCCGGCCTTGATGATCTTGACCGACAGCTGGGAAAGCCCTCCCGCTCCGCACGAGGCAAAAGGCGGTCCATTATCCGAGCGCAGCCGATGCGGAAGGCCAAACTCTGCGGAACGCCGCATCGAGCACCGGCCAGACATGATCCGTGTCGGTGTGCGCCATTGCTTGGCAGCGCAACAGATATCGACTGTGGGCATCGCTCAGCGTCAGCGGCTCGCAACGTCGGCCGTCGCCGGTCAGAAACCAGCCCTTGAAATCGATGCACCACGTATCGTTCGCCGCCGCACATTGCCCAAACGGCGCGCTCGATGGCGGGCTGCGGTGGCGCAGCCGACGCTTGACCGTCAGACCCTCGCGATCGAACAGCGCCCCGATCGTGCTGACCGCCGGCCAGGGGGTTCGCGGCGCTCGCGCCGCCAGCCAAACCCTCACCTTCACCGGTCCCCAGGTCGGATGCGCCCGGCGCACTGCCAGACACCTCTCGGCAATCTCCTGGGTCATCGCTTGCGGATGGTGCAACGGTGCACGCGAACGGTCGACCAAGCCTTCAACGCCCCCCATACGGTAGCGTTCAACCCACTTGTAGCCGGTCCTCCGGCTCACCCCGCTCCGCCGGCAAAGCACCGCAAATGCCTCCTCTTGTCGCTCAACCGCCAGTACAAAGCGCATCCGCTCGTCCACCGCACAGGTCTCCATCCATCCCATCGGCAAGGTTCCTCCTCACCGATCAGTTGAACTGTTACCTATGTCGCCGGTCTATTCTGTTACCCATGTAGCCGGTTTGGACCCGGCGCCGTCCTCCCCCTTGCAGGGGGAGGAAAGAGGCACCGCCATGCCCAAACAACGAACACCACGATGCGGCTCGCGCGGATGTCCTCGGGCTTGAGCGTGCCGATCTCGGGATCCTTGGCTTTGTGATAGTCGATGAAGTAGTGAAGGTAAGCGCGCTTGTCGGCGTTGATGCGGCGCACCGCCTCGCGCACCGCGCGGTTGAAGGCCTTGTAGGTCTCGGCGTCGATCCGGTCGGAGGCGACCTCGGTGCCGAAATAGGGCCGTAGGGCGCAATCGCTTTATTGCGCCGCTTTGCGAGGCCGCTGGATTGTGCTGTTTGGCAATGCCGATGGCGCAATAAAGCGATTGTGCCCTACGATGCGGAATTTGCGACGGTCCGGGCCGGGACGAATGTTGCGCGGAGCTGCTCGCGAGCGCCCGTCCGCTGCCAGCGAGCGAACAGATAGACGAGCAGCTTGATGATCGTCCTGATGGTGGATCTGCGCATCAGCTCGCGCGCCTGAAAACGTAGGATGACGATATTGGACTTGCGCAACTGGCACTTGAGGTGATGGATCTCGGTCGATTTCCTGGCGAGCTCGAACAGATGGCTTGCGGCTTTCGCCTGGGTGTCCTCAATGGTGGTTTCGAGCCGCCGGATCGAGACCGCGAATTGGGCGCGCAACAGGTCCTCTTGGGCGCGCCGGTCGATCGCCGTTCGCGGCCGCTTGGACAGCAGACGCCGAACCGTGAGACGCACCGCGCGCTCATGGATGAGCGGGGCGAGCATCGCCATCAACAGGCAGGCGGCCAGGAATCCGATGCCCAACAGCATGATCTGATAAAGCATGCCACAGCCCTGCTGGCGGGAACCACAAGCCGCTGAAATCCTGTGCGGATCAACGCGCCGCCATCCTGGCCGCAATGTCTAAAGGCTTGCTTAACCATAAGCCTCTCTCTCCGGGGCCAGAGCGGGGCATGGACCTGCTCTGGAATCCGGCGCGGACTGGCCGCATATTTGCGGCATGGACGCCCTGACGCTGCAACTCATCACTTGGCTTGCGGACCGACCGCGAACCTATGGCGAGGTGATGGAGGCTTGGACCACGACCTGTCCCAAGATGCCCATTTGGGAGGACGCGGTCAGCGAGGGCTTGGTCCGCGTGGAAGGTGTGGGATCGATGCGATCGCGTTCCGTTATCCTGACGTCGCGCGGCCGCGCATTGCTCAATGGGAAATCGTAATCAAGCAAATGCCGGCGCGGCACCGAGCCATGGCATTCCATCCAAGACAAGCTCGACGGTCAGCACCATGAATCCGCCGGCGGGAATGCGGTCCCGATCGGGTGCCCGCGCCGAGGCGACGGCTTGCAGCGGATAGCTGCCGATCGAGCGCTCCGCCATCCAGCCGATCAGCGTCGCGCCGGGAAATTCCTTGATGCGTGCCGCGATCTGCGCGCCGACGGATTCGTCGGCGGCGATCGCGGACAGCATTTTTTCAAACCAGGCATCGGCACGGGCCACGGCCGCACGCCCAGCCGGATGCTTGGCGAAGGTGCGGGTGCGCCGCACCCAACTGCCCTTGTAGGCAATGGATGCCCGCAGCGCGAACCGATCGGCCAGCGGCAGCGCACCCGAAACCCGGATCATGCGCGCCTCGGCCGCGAGGTCTGGAGCCACCGCAATGTAAGCCTCCTCGGCTCCCTGCAGACGCGCCTGCTTCTCGACCAGGCCGGCGACTGCGCCGGCATCCGCGGCCCGCTCGGGATCGACTTGCGCCAGCGCCGCAACCGCGAGCGCATCGGCATGCGCGATCAACCTGCGTTCGGCGCCGTCGATGCGTTGCCGCAGCGAAGCGAACCCGGCACTCCCGTCGATCAGCTCGATAGCGGGCGTGGCGCCCACGATCTCGTCATAGAGCCCGCCCGGCAGGCGATCGAGCTCCAGCACGCCGACCCGCCGGCAGCCGTCCTGGGCGAGCCGCCGGCCGATGGCTCCGCCCGGCTTGGGCGTGTTGACGATCTCGCTCACCGGATTGGTGGAGGAAATCCAGTTGGCGACCCGCTTGGAGAGCGCGGTCGCGAATACCGGCGCGCCGGATCTGGGCACCAGCAGAAGCCCATCGGACCAATAGGGCGTGAAGCCGGTCAGATAGGTTACCGCGCTCGGCTGTACCAGGTTGGTGTAGAAGATGAAGCCATCGAGGCCTGCGCGGTTCATCACGGCCCGCAAGCCTGCAATGCGCTCCACGAGCACGCCCTGCGGCAGCTCGCTTTCGTCCCGTCTCATCAAGCCGCGGCGCATGGCGCAATCCCGTCAGGCCGGTACGCTGAACAATTCGCGCGGAGTCGCGGTGAGCACCTCGCAGCCCTGCTGGGTGGCGACCACCACATCGCCCAGCACCATATAGCCGACCACCGGATGATAGGTGTTGGGGTGCACGATCAACGTCATCCCGGCTTCGATCCGGGTGGTGACGTCCTCCAGGATATGCGGCTTGCTGTCCGCGAACAGGCCCACGCCGTGGCCGCGCACGCGCGTGTATTGGTCGGTCACGTAGTCGCCCAGCCCCTCCCGCCTGAACACCTCGTTCTCCGCGCGCGCGATGTCGGCGGCGGTGATGCCCGCGCGCACCGCCGCGATGCCGGCCTCCATGGCCTCCCGATAGAGCGCGAACGCCGCCGATTGATCGCCGTTCGGCTCCCCCACCACCAGGGTGCGG
The DNA here is from genome assembly GCA_963725185.1 of uncultured Alphaproteobacteria bacterium. GTDB lineage: Bacteria > Pseudomonadota > Alphaproteobacteria > Rhizobiales > Xanthobacteraceae > VAZQ01. The sequence continues at coordinate 786,162 of CAVRXO010000002.1, read as the reverse complement.
CAGATCTGCGCGTAATAGCCATCGACGCAGGGCGTGAGCTCGGTGGTCACCAGGTCGCCGCGCTTGAGCCGCGTGCCGCTCGGCGGCGCCATGCCGCGCACCTCCGGCCCGCCGACCCCGATGATCTGGAAATTATCGTCGACCCCGTTGGCGCGGTAGAACGCCTCGATCTCCGCGATCAGCTCATAGTCGGCGCGCCCCGGCCGAGCGGCATTCCGGAACACCTCATAGCCGGTATCGGCAAGGCGCGCGGCACGGCGGATCGCATCGATCTCGGAGTTGAGCTTGGCCATCAGCAGGCGATCGATCAGCGCGGTCTCGTCGCCAAGCTTGAGGTCCCGGCTGCGCGCGGCGATCCGGCGTGGAATGAGCCGATGCGGCGCGGCCCCGATCCGCTGGTTGCGGAACCGATCGAGCGCGCCGTCGACCTCGCCGACCAGCTCGGGTGCATGCATCACCTCGACGCCCGGGCAGTCGATCTGCGCCCGCTCGGCCTCGAGCGGGCTGTCGAGATAAAGCGTGATCTGCCCGTCGTTGCGCACCAGCGCGAGCGCTTGACCTTCCAGAATGCCGAAGTCGGTCGCATAGCGCAGATAATCGTTCTGCCAGGCATTGCCGTAGACCACGAGCAGATCGAGCCCGGCTTCCGCCATGGCATCGATGAGGCGCGTCCGGCGCTGCTGCGCGATTGTGTTGGGCATTTTCGGCCGTCAGTCCATGCTGACGCCGCTCGCCTTGATCGGAGCAGCCCATCTGGCGATTTCGCTGGCTACGAACTTGGCGAGATAATCTGGCGACCGGCGCTCGGGCGCGACCAGATCGGCCCCGATCTCCTTGAGCCGCTCCAGCACGGCCGGCGTATTCACCGTCGCCTCGATGGCGTCGTGCAGCTTCTCGACGATCGGCGCCGGCGTGCCCTTGGGCAGGAAGACGGCGTACCAGGTGGAGGCATCGAAATCCGGCAGCCCTTGCTCCTGCGCGCTGGCGACATCCGGTAGCGTGGGCGAACGCATGGTCGCAAGCAGCGCGATCGGCTTTACCGTCCTGGCCTCGATCTGCGGCAGCGCGGTCGTGACGATATTGCACATATAGTCGATGCGGCCGCCGAGCAGTTCCTGCATCGCGGGTCCGCCGCCGCGGAACGGAATGTGGGTGACATTGACCCCGATGGCGGCATCGAGCAGCACGCAGGCCAAATGATTGGCGGCCCCGGCGCCGGCCGAGCCATACTGCATCTTGGCCTGGTTGGCCTTCGCATAGGCGATGAACTCCGGCAGGGTATCGGGCGGCAGGTCCTTGCGCGTGACCAGGACGGTCGGCTGCTCGGCAATCAGCTCGACCGGCGCGAAGTCGGTCGCTGCGTTGTAGAGCGGCTTCTTGTAGAGCGTCTGGTTCTGGGCATGGGTGCCGGCGTGGCCGAGCACGAACTCATAGCCGTCGGGCGGCGCCTTCGCCACGCGCGCGCTCCCGATCATGCCGCCGGCGCCGCCGATATTCTCGATGATCACCTGCTGGCCCAGGACCTCGGCCAGGCGGCCCGACAGGATGCGGGCCATGACGTCGACCGAGCCGCCGGGGGCGAACGGCACCACCATGGTGACGGGCCGCGTCGGCCAGCCCTGCGCGCCGGCGCCCGCGACGCCGTGCAACAGGACGGCGAGCGCGACGGCGGCGATTTGAAGCGTCCGTCCCATGCTGGCCCTCCGTATGGTCCCTGTCCGCTGCGGCGACGAGCCTGGCGGATCATTCAAAGCTCCGGCGCTCCATCAAGCCGCGGCTGTGTTCGCGGCCTTGATGTTGGAGCGTTGAACGTGGTCGAGATTCTTGCCCTCGATGCGGATGAGCTTGACCGGCGCTTCGCGTCGCGGCGAGTGCACGTCCGCGACATCGTAGAGGTGGGCATCGCCGGGATTCATCACATAGGTCCGCACCGGCTCGACCAGCGCAGGCTTGCCGGCCTCGCCCTTCTGCACGATCCTCCAGTCGGTCATCTCGGTGACACCGGCGGCTTGCCCGTAGATCGCCCAGCTCGAGCCGTGATCGTGCGGAGACCCGTTGGCGGGGCCGTCATAGACATGCCCGCAAATGCAGAAGCCAAGCTCGGGGTCCTCGTACAGGACCTCGCGCGGATTTGCATTGGCCCGGCGGTCCTTCAGATAAGTCGCAATGAAAACCGGATCGTTCAGCGCGCGCGCCACGCATTGGCAGACCTTGCGCTTGGCGTCCGGACTCTGATCGGCCCCGAGTGCATCACGGATATCGGCGGCGAATTGCTCCAGCGTATAGGTCGTCATGAGGCGGCTCCGGTCGGGGGCTGAACAGGTTATCGCGGTTGGCAGGCACGCGGAAGCGCAGCGAGCTGAGCCTCAAGGGGTCGTCGGCGCCAGGCCAGCGGCGTACCGGAGGTGAGGTTCGCTGCTTGCGGCCGGCGTCACGCTCGCGGTCCGGGTGAGCTTGACGGCCACCTGACTGCCCGTCCTGTTGTAGCCTATGTATTCGAAAGCAACACCGTTCTGGTCGACATATTCCATGAAGGCGCGGTATTCGCCATCCTGCCAGCCCGGGTAGTTTATCAGCTCGTCAAAGATGATGATGCTGCCCGGAACGAGCAGGCCCTTCAAGTTCTCCAGGATCGTCCTGGTGGAGCTGTAGAGGTCGGCGTCGACATGCAAGACAGCGACGCTCGACGCGCGTTGCTGCGCGACGAATGCCGGCAGAGTGTCCTGGAAAAAGCCTTCCACGAGCCTCACGTTCTCGCGCACGTCCGGCCGGGTCCCCTGCGTGCTGAACGCCCCGGCTTTCGCGCCCAAGGTCCAGGCTTCCGGCAGCCCGACAAACGAGTTGAAGCCATACCAGGTGACGTCGGGCTTGAGCTCGGCAAGGCGGTTGATGGAGTCGCCCTTATAGACTCCAAATTCCAGAAACAGGCCATCGGCGCCGGCGACTTGACCAAGCACCCACCGGTAGAGCGGGATTCTCCCCTTGAACGAAGCCGCCTCGCTCAGATACGCCCTTTCGAATGCGACCGACGACGTCAGATCGCCAACCCGGGCCATCAAATCCAGATCGCTAAGCGCGATTTCCACCAGCTTTCTCAGCGGTCGCCGGACCAGCTCCCGAACACCATGAGCGGCATCGGCAGCTCGCTGTCTGAGCCAAATTCGTATTCGAGCGATCATGAGCGGGAACTCGAAGGGCTTCGTGGTTGGAACCTACAGGGGCTTATTGCCAGGGTCGAGCACAATATCGGCCGCATGCTTCGCGACGATCCGCGCACGAACAGGCGAGCGAGCCGCGATGGCGGCGCGCTGCCTCTCGGCCTTGCGCGAATTTGCGGGAGACGAGACCCCCATCCGGCGCACCGATCTCGGGCTTGCCCGAGATCGGCATGATGGAGCGCGAGTCGAGTAAACTCGACTTGCGTGGCGCCACCCTCCCCCTTCAGGCAGGGCTATCGCATATGGAGGGAGAGTGATTGCTGCACACAACGCAGCCGCAAGCTCCACCCTCCCGCCCGTTGGCGGGGAGGGTGGCGACGCGGAGCGGCGCCGGGTGGGGGGACTACGCGAGCTCCGTGTTCGCCCCGTCGCCACGCGGCTGCCGCAATGAGCGTCTGATGGTTTGATGTTGCCCTTGTGCGTCTGGCCACGTGTGCCACCGCGGAGTTTGGCCGGCCCTCGACATCACCGCAATCTCACAGTTCGCGTAGTCCCCCCACCCCGCCGCCTCGCTACGCGAGGCGTCGACCCTCCCCGCCAATGGGCGGGAGGGTGGAGTCCGCGGCGCCGTCGTTCCGAAACAAGAAGCGCCATGTGCGATTGCCCTGCCGCACCGGGGCGGCATGCGGAAGGGCGGTTCCGCACGCTCGGCCTCGGGTGGTAATGGCCCTGTTTATGCATATCTCCGTTCGTCGCCAGCTGGCTTGCATGGATCGTCGCCGTTCCGCGGGTCCGGAAGCGCGAGCGATCCGGGGAAAGGACTGGTCATGCGGATCCGTGTGGGGTGTGAGCTGAGCTTCGAGTTCCCGCAGACCACGCCCATGATCGCGCTGCTGAACGTGCATTTCTCGCGCGTCTCCGACTTGGAGCGTGCGGATCATGTGATGACGAGCCCGTCGGTTCCCACCGAAGGCTATCGCGACAGCTTCGGCAATTGGTGCACGCGTCTGGTCGCGCCGGCGGGCCGCTTCAGCCTCGGCACCGATGCGATCGTGCGGGATCCGGGCGTGCCGGAACCCGCCGACCTCAACGCGCTGCAGCATCAGGTGCAGCACCTGCCGGCGGAGACGCTGCTCTACCTGCTCGGGAGCCGCTATTGCGAAACCGATCGCCTGTCCGACGAAGCCTGGCGCCTGTTCGCGCATACGCCGCTCGGCTGGCCGCGGGTGCAGGCGATCTGCGACTTCGTGCACGACCACGTCAAATTCGGCTACCAGCACTCCCGCGCCACCCGGACTTCATTTGAAGCCTACACCGAGCGCGTCGGCGTCTGCCGCGACTTCGCGCATCTCGCCATCGCCTTCTGCCGTTGCCTGAACATTCCGGCGCGCTATTGCACCGGCTACATCACCGACATCGGCCTGCCGCCGCCTTACGCGCCGATGGATTTCTCGGCCTGGATCGAGGTCTATCTAGGCGGCCGGTGGCACGGCTTCGATCCGCGCAATAACGCGCCGCGCATCGGACGCATTCTCATCGCCCATGGCCGCGACGCCGCCGACGTGCCGCTCACCCACATTTTCGGGCCCGGTACGCTGGCGGGCTTTCGCGTCGTGGCCGAAGAGGCGGCGTGAGGACGCCCTGCCGTACCGTACCGGCGGTCATGGGGGCATGGGTGGCGATTGAAGCCGATGTTTGATTGATCTCCCGTGCGCAACCGAGCGCCGGCGCAAACCGGCATTGTAAGCTTGATCCGATCGGCCTAGAAAATTCGCCGGCGGGAAGACGCCAAGGGCTCTGGCGCAAACAGGATGTGACCATGCTGCGAATCGCGATGGCGGGCGCGCTGATGCTGGGCCTTGCGAACGGCCCGGCCGGCGCCGACACGGTCGCCGATTTCTACAAGGGCAAGCAGATCAGGTTCATCATTCGGGCCGGGGTGGGCGGCACCTATGATCTCTACGCACGCCTCCTGGGCCGGCACATGGGGGCGCACATTCCGGGCAACCCCACCATCCTGCCGGTCAATATGTCGGGCGGCGGCGGCATCAAGGCCGCCATGTATGTGGCGGAGCTGGCGCCGCGGGACGGGACCATCCTGAGCATCGTGAGCGAGGGCCTTGCCGCCGACCAGGGTCTCGGGCTCAATCCCAGCTTCCAGGCCGACCTGCGGGAGTTCAACTGGATCGGCAATATGAGCTCGGCCGGTCAGGTGGTGGTGACCTGGCACACGTCGCCGACCACGACGCTGGACGAGGCGATGAAGCGCACGACCGTGATGGGCCTGACCGGCGCCGGCTCGATCTCGGTGCAGCTCGGGGCCGTGCTCAACAACGTGGTCGGCACCAAGTTCAAGCTGGTGGTCGGCTATCCGGACGGCAACGACGTCAATCTGGCCATGGAACGCGGCGAGGTCGAAGGCCGTTGCTCAAGTCCGTGGCCGAGCTTTCTGGCCGCAACCCCGCAGTATGTGCTCGACCGGCTCATCACGCCGATCGTCCAGGTGGGCCTGGCGAAGGAACCCGATCTGCCGAACGTTCCGCTCCTGCGCGAGCTTGCCAGGACGGAGCAAGAGCGCCAGGTCCTGGATTTCATGTCGCTCGCGGTATCGATCGGACGGCCGGTCGCCACTACGCCCGGCGTGCCGGCCGAGCGGGTGGCCGCCCTGCGCAAGGCTTTCGACGATACGCTGCGCGATCCCGCCTTCATCGCTGACGCGGCCAAGGAGCGGCTCGAGATCCGTGCCATGGGGGGCGCAGAGCTTGCCGATCTGGTCCGGCGGGTGATTGAAACTCCGCCCGGGCTGCGCGAGCGGATCAAGCTCGCGATCCAGCCGAAGAATGCGGTGAACCTGCCCGGCGCCAAATCGGGGAACGAATAAAGGAAGACGAATGAGCTACCAGGACCTGATCTACGCGGTCGATCAAGGCATTGCCACCATCACGCTCAATCGTCCGACGCGGATGAACGCGCTCTCGCCCAACCTCGAGGAGGAGCTGCACCGCGCCTTCGATGAAGCCGACGGCGATCGTGCCGTGCGGGTGATCATCCTGACCGGAAACGGGGTCGCGTTTTGCGCCGGCTTCGACCAGGGGCCGAACAAATCCGGCCGGCGCAATTCGGATCCAGCGGGCAAGTCGATCGCCGAATTCATCGAATATTGCCACCGCCGGCACGGCAAGCGCGTGGCCGATTGGGCGCATATGTGGCGTCTGGGCAAGCCCATCATCGCCGCGGTCAACGGCTGGGCGATGGGGGCAGGGTTCTGGTATCAGCTCGCCGCCGACATCACCATCGCATCGGACCAGGCGGTGTTCGCGCAGCCCGAGGTGCGACACATCTCGGCCTCGAGCTACCTCTTGACCGCGCTCTGCGGCTGGAAGGTCGCCAACCGCTGGGCGCTCACCGGCGATCATTTCGATGCCCAGGAGGCGCTGCGCATCGGCATGGTCAACGAGGTCGTCCCGCATGACCGGTTGATGGAGGCCGCACGCACGCTCGCGCACCGGATCGCGCTTGTGCCGGAGCCCTCGGTGCGCCTCAACAAGGCGATCGCCATGCAGGGCATCCAGGCCGCCGGTCTCTATTCCGCCCTGCTGGTCGAAGGCCAGCTCGGCACGATGGCCCAAGCCTCCCACAACGAATATCGGGAAAAGCTGTTCGAGGTGCATCGCACGCAGGGCGTCAAGGCCTATCTGGAAATGCGCGACGGCCCGTTCCAACCCGAGCCCATGGGACCGCGCTCCAGACCGCGCTCCAAGAAGGCGCCTGACAACAAGTGAAGGCCAAGCCCGCCTCGCAACGACTCGAACGACTCGCGCACGAAAAACAAATGGCCCCGGAACCTCCGGGGCCATTCTGTTGCTTGCCAGGGGCCGTCAATAGCACTCGCGGCGGGCCCGGTAGATGACGCGCCCGCTCGGGGTCACGAAACGCTCCCGCACCACCGGGCAACGGTAGCCATAGTCGCGGTCATAACCATAGTCGCGGTCATAACCGTATCCGTAGCGCGGGCCGATCCCGGCACCGAACGGACCGACTTGAACGCCGGCGCCGCCCTGACCGGCACCGACGTAGAATTGCGCGGACGCCGGCGCTGCCACAAAGACCGCCGCAGCTGCCAGCGTAACGAATAGGAACTTTCTCATGGGCGCACCTCCATTGTTGTTACCCGCTGCGTCCTAACAACGCAGCAGCGGCACTTTGGTTGCGCGTCGAAGAAAGCTTTCCAGTCTCCTGCGAGGCTAGATGCTTTCTTCCTTAATCAATCGCCACGGCAGCTACATTGCTTCCAGGCCCTTGCTTCCGTGTCCTTGCTTCCATGTCCTTACATGGAACCCGCCGAGCCGGCTCCGCGTTGTTCACGCTGACGCGGCTGCGGCCGCTGAAGCGGCTGTGGCCGCCCAAACTCAGGGAGTTCGCCATGCTTGGTTGGGCCGTGACGTTTCTGATCATTGCATTGATCGCTGCGGTGCTTGGGTTCGGCGGCATCGCCGGCTTCGCGGTCGAGCTCGCAAAGATCGTTTTCATCGTCGCCTTGATCTTGTTTGTGGTCTCCGCGGTCTTCGGTTTCATGCGGGGGCGGTCGCCAACAATCCCCTAGACTAGAGCATTTAGGAAAAGTGGAATCCGGTTTCCTGTCCGAAAATGCGACGGTGCAAAAACGCCAGAGCGGTTTCCTACCGGAAACCGCTCTGGCGAGCCGCGGTGCCAACTACGGCGCGGGCCGGCCCCTGCCTCCCGGGACTTGACCGAGAAGCCGTGGCCGGCCCGTTTGTCAGGGGCAATTCCCGCAGATGGCCGCGGATCAAGCCCGCGGCCTGCAGGCAGAGCGGATAGTCACTTCTGGGTTTGCTTGAAGTATTTCAGATCCGGCGCCGGCTGGTTCTTCTTGGTCGGCATCAGATTGCCGTCCGCGCTCAGATAATAGGGCTGATTGCCGATGCGCACCCAGGAATTGTCCTCCGAGCAGGCCTCCGTATGCCACTTCGGCCGCTCATTCGGGTTGCGGCTGGCCTTCTTGACGATCGTCCAGGGGTGCGTCAACGCATGGTCCTGCACGGTGATCTCGTCATAGATCACGTTGGGATCCTTCTTGTCGAGGAAGAACCTCTCGTTGAGGACGGTCTGGTTGTCGTGCGCGAGCGGCAGTCCGGTGGCATCGAAGGCGCGAGGGCCCTTGAACGCACGGGTCTCGACGTCAAGCTCGTCATAGTGCCCGCTGCCCGTGGTATCGATCCATTTGCCGATGGAGTAACCCGCATAGTTCTCCTCGGCGTCCGCCGGAAAATCACGTCCGTCGGTATAGATCCGTCGATACGAGTCGTTGATGTGGCTGATCAAGAGGTAGGTGATCTCGGGCGTGATGATGATCTCCATCGGATCGTAGATATTCATCATCATCGGCATGCCCTGCGGGATGCAGAAGGTCGAAGGCACGTCGCCCACGCCGCCGGCCGCCAGATCGGCGCGGTTGGCGTCGTAGACTTTCTGGTATTCCGGCGTCAGCGGCGCCTTCGGTCCTCCCGGCTGGACCCAATTGGGATTGCCGACGCGGGTCCACTGGCCTCGCCAATCCGGGTATTTCGAGTCGTCGGCCGCGCGCGCGCCGGAAAGCGTCATCGACAGCGCGGCCGCGAACGCGGTTGCCGCCAGCGCGATCGCGCCGACTGATCCTTGGTGACGCATGCATATCCTCCCAAGCCGGTTTCCTTGCTGCCCGCTCTGACCACCGGGACAACGGTGCACCCGGTTCGGTAGGGCAGTTCTGGAGAAATATACACCGTTGGGACGCTCATGCGGAAGGGTCGCGCCACCAATCGGGGCCGCGGCGCCTTACTTGTCCCGGCCATTAGCGCGTTTAGGCGCGTCTTCGCCGCACCATTAGCGCGTTTACGCGCGTCTTCGTCGCGCTATCAGCCGGACCGCTACAGGCTCTGAGTTTGGTACGCTCCCGGCTCAAGGCCGGGACAAGGGTTCCCCGTGACCATGAGGCGCGGCCGGGCCTCCGTGACAGGGCGCTCGGCCGGCTGATAGAGTGCCGCCAGAACCGGAAAACACGAAAGTAGAACATGCGCATCGTGCTCGCCGCATTGCTCGGCTTTTGCGCGGTCCATGCGGCGGCCGGCGAGACGCTGAAATTGCGCTATGGCCAGGCCTATTCGTCGGCGCACAGCATCTTCTCGCTGCCGATCTCGATCGCCCAGCGCGAGGGGCTGTTTGCGCACGAAGGCCTCGATGTCGAGGTCCTGGTGCCGATCCCCGGCGGCTCCGACAAGATGATCGCGGCCCTGCACGACGATTTCGTCGACTTGACCCACGTGGCGACGCCGTTCCTGATCCGGGCCGCAATGGCCGGGTCCGATGCGGTGGCGATCGCGGCCGAGTTCGACAATCCGATCTACAGCCTGATTGCCAAGCCCGAGATCAAGTCGGTCGCGGATCTCAAGGGCAGGGTGGTCGGCTTGGCGGATGAAGCCGGCACGATCGCGATCTCGATGCGCAAGCTGTTGGCGCTGCACGGCCTGCAGCACGGCGACTTCGGGGTCAAGGTGATCGAGGGGACACCGACCCGATGGGCCTGCCTGCACCACGACGATTGCGATGCGGTCGTGCTCGGGCAGCCGCAGGATCTCTTGGCCATGCAAGAGGGATTTCGGCTGCTCGGCGTTTCAAACGACGCCGTGCCGGAGCTTCTCTACACGGTCACCGCCGTCCGGCGGTCCTGGGCCGACGCTCACAAGGAGGCCGTCACCCGCTACGTGCGAGCGCTCGCTGCGTCCTTCGCGTTCATCCGCGATCCGGCCAACCGCGATCGCGTGGTCAAGACCATCGTCGAGACCACGGGCGTGTCCGAGCTCATCGCCGGGCAGACGCTTGATCTCTTTTTCCACCCGGAGCGGGGCGTGCTGCCTCGCCATGGGGAGATCGAGCTCAAGGGCTTGCAGGAGGTGATCGCGCTGATGCACGAGGCGGGCAATCTTAAAGATCCGCTGCCGTCCGCCGACCGCTTCGTGGACACGCAATATCTGCGCGCGGCAGAAGCCCAGTAGCATCAACGGAACCGGGAAGTCGCATCATGAAGCTACGCTCCCTCATTCTGCTGCTGGTGGGCACGGCGGTCGCGACCGCTGGGCTCTTCGCCACCGGGACACGGGTGCAGGCGCTGACGCCCAATTGGCCGCAGCGAACCGTCAGGCTCATCCTGCCGCTCGGGCCTGGCTCCGGCTCGGACATCGGCGCGCGGCTGTTCGCCGAGCGGCTGACGGCGCGTTGGGGCCAGCCGGTGGTGGTGGAGAACCGTCCTGGCGGCGACGGATTTGTCGCCATCACGGCGTTCCTGGGCGCGCACGACGATCACACGCTGTTGTTCGCTCCCACCTCGACCTTCACGGCGCATCCAATTCTGCACCGGGCGCTTCCCTACGATCCGCGCGACCTGGTGCCGATCGCGCGGATCACCAATACGCTCATCAGCATCTCGGTGCCGGCGTCCCTGCATGTCGGCTCGCTCAAGGAGCTGGTTGCGTTGGCGCGGGCGCAACCCGGCAAGCTCAACCGCGCCTCGATCACCGGCGCGCTCGACCTCGTCCTGTCCGGCTTCCTCAAGGGCGTCGACCTGGACGTGGCCAAGGTTCCCTATCGCGATCCGGTGCAGGCCGTGACCGATCTCGCCGAAGGACGCATCCAGATCTACACCTCGGCATTCGCCATCGTGCAGTCGCAGCTGCAGGCCGGCACCATCAGGCCGCTGGCGATGACCAACCAGACGCGCGCTCCGACCGCGCCCGACATCCCGACCGTCACGCAGGCCGGCTATCCGGCGCTCGAATTTGACGGCCTGGTCGGCCTGTTCGGGCCGCCCAACATGGCGGGCGAGCTGCGCGAGCGCATCGCCGCCGATGTCCGCGCGGTCGCGGCCGATCCCGCCGTGCAGCCGCGCTTGATCCAGACCGGCCAGATCCTCAATCCCGGCGGCCCCGCGGAATTCGCCGCCGCGATCAGGGATCAGACCGGCAAGCTCGCCGCCATCGCCAAGGCGCTCGATATCCAGCCCGAGGACTGAAAGGGGGGAATGTGCTGTCGGGCAGCGCTCGACGCGGGGGCGGCTCGCGCCGGCCTTCGCCTTCCTCTATGCTCATCGGAAATCGGAGGCTGAACTCGGAGGCTGAACAATGAGCATGCGCGCGATCGAGTTCGTGGAGAGTTGGGCCTCGGAGCACATTGCGCCCGAGGGGCCGCCGCCGGCCGATATCGGCGCGACTGCATTGACCTTGGCATCGCAATGCCGGGATGCCGCAACGGCAGCGGGCATTCCGCAAAGCGAGATCGACGAAACTTTCGACGACTTGCCTGCCTTCATGGCGGGCGAGTTTGAAGAAGCAGGCACGCGGGAAGTCGAGCGCTCGGACGATGAAGACGAGTAGGGGCGGGGGCCGGCACAACGCAAGCAACCCGCCGATAACGTGATCTTTGGGAGGACGCCGATGCCGGTCTCATCGAAATTCCTGGTCGCGACGGCGAGCTTTCTGGCGGCGGCGATTGCTGTCGCCGGGCCGGCTCGGGCGCAAGGCCTGAAGCAGGTCGGCAGCATCGCGATCCCGGGCGGTCCGATCAATTCCATTGGGGTCGTGTTCATCGACCAGGCGTCCGGCCTCGGTTATCTGGCCGACAAGGACAACAAGTCGGTCGACATCATCGACACCAGGACCGACAGCTTTGTGGGGCGCATCACCGGCTTCACCGGCACGACCAGCAGCGGCGCGACCTCGGGGCCGAACGGCATCATCACCGTCAACGACGGGGCAGAGCTTTGGGTGAGCGATGGCGACAGCACCATCAAGGTGATCGAGCCCAAGAGCCGCAAGACCACCGGCACGATCTCGACCGGCGGCAAGAAGCGCGCCAATGCGATGGCCTATGATCCCAAGGACGGCCTCGTCATCATCGCCAACCCGAACGACGTGCCGGCCTTCCTGAGCCTCGTCTCCACCGCGCCCGGCCACGCGATCGTGGCGAAAATTCCGGTCGAAGACGCCGCCGAAAGTCTCGAGCGCTCGGAATATCATGCAGCGACCGGCATGTTCTACACCGACGTTCCGATCCTGCGCGGCGACGCCACGCGCGGCGCGCTCGCGCAGACCGATCCGAAGACCGGAAAGCTGGTGCAGCTCCACGCGCTCGACCATTGTCATCCCCACAGCATCGCGCAGGTCGCGGACACGACCATGTTTCTCGGCTGCAGCCTCGCTCCCGCGCCGGGCGGAGATCTGGCGGTGTTCGACGTCGGTAGCGGCAAGGCGGAAGCCTATCTGGTCGACCTCGGCGGCTCCGGCGACACCGTGGTCGATCCCAAGCTCGGCCAGTACTACCAGTCCGCCAGCAGCGCCGCGGGCGGCCCGGCGCTGCGGGTCGTCGACATCGCGTCGCGCAAGCAAGTGCAGAAAATCCCGACCTCGAACGGCGCCCATTCGATCGGCATCGCCCTTGCGCAGAACCACGTCTACCTGCCGACCACCACCAAGGACGGGCCGTGCGGCGGCTGCATCCTGGTATTCGCGCCGCAATAGACGTCAGCAGCACGACCGCATGGCGGATCGCTGATCCGTGGCATGGTGAGCGCGGCTGTGATAATTCTCTAGGGTCGCCGAAGGCGCAACGCTGCCCTATGCCGACCAATAAGAACAGATCAGACTTCCATCGTGACGTGGGGAGGACAATGATGCCGTACCAACTTCACCAAAATGCGATCGGCGCGGTCGCGCTGGCAGCCGCGATGCTGATGGCCGTTACGGGCGCGCGGGCGTTCGACGAATCGAAGTATCCTGATTTCAACGGTCAATGGAAACGGCCGCCCGGCGTCTCCAATCAATATGACACGAGCAAGCCGCGGACCGCCGAGCAAGCGCCCTTGACGCTGGAATATCAAAAAATCTTCGAAGCCAATCTCAAGGACCAGGCCGAAGGCGGCCAGGGCACCGATCCGACCTATACCTGCATTCCGGACGGCATGCCGCGGGCCATGAACGTGATCTTCCCGATGGAGCTCGTGGTCACGCCGAAGACCACCTACGTCATGATCGAATATCTGAGCATGCTGCGGCGGATCTACACCGACGGGCGCGATTGGCCCAAAGATTTCGAGCCGAGCTTCATGGGCTACTCGATCGGCCATTGGACCGATGCGGATGCGAGCGGCCGCTTCAATACGCTCGAGGTCGAGACCCGTCTGCTGAAGGGGCCGCGGGCCTACGACTTCAGCGGCATTCCGTTGCATGCCGACAACGAGACCGTGGTCAAGGAGCGCATCTATCTCGACAAGGCCAATGCCGACATCCTGCACGACGAGATCACCACCTTCGATCATGCGTTGACCCATCCGTGGAAGATCGTGAAGAACTATGTGCGCGTGCCCGATCCGATCTGGTTCGAGGCGATCTGCGCGGAAGGCAACGAGCACGTCCGCATCGGCGCGCAGGACTATATGATGAGCGCCGACGGCTACCTGATGCCGTCCAAGAAGGGCCAGTCGCCGCCGGACCTGCGGTATTTCAAGTAATGGAGCCTAGGATTGTCATGCCCCAGCTTTCGTCCAAGTTTTCCCGCCTGCCGGGCTTAGCCATGGTCTTGCTCGGGCTGTGCGCGAACGCGCCCCTCGCTAGCGCCGATCCGCTGGTACTCAAGGCCGGGATTGCCGAACCATCGAACAGCGACCTCGCCTGGTGGATGGCCGATGTCGGCGGCTTCTTCGCCGAGCAGGGGCTGAAGGTCGAATTCGTCCCAGGCGACGGCAACCGCGGTCTCAAAGACTTGCAGGCCGGCCGCATCGACATCATGCACCGCGGACTATCAAACATTGTCAACGTCAACAGGGCGGGCGGCGATCTGCGCCTGATCGGTTGTCTCGGCGACAAGGTGCGTTTCGTCTTTTTCTCCGCTCCCGGTGTCAGCACCAGCGCCGACCTCAAGGGTGGTGTGGTGGCTATAAGTAATTTTGGCTCGGAGGGCGACAGTGCCGCCACGCTCGCGCTCAAGCAGCTTGGCCTCACACGCGATGACGTCACTATCAAGGAAGTCAGCCCAAGCGTTCGGGCAATGGCGGCGGTGCAGAGCGGCGAGGTGAAGGCGGTGATGTTGAGCGAGCCATTCACCAGCCTCGCGCGTGCCCAAGGTATCCATGTGCTGATCGATCTCAACGCCCAGGACATTCCCTGGCTGTTCACGGGCATTGCCGTCCAGCATGGAGCGATCGCGTCACGTCGAGATGACCTCAAGAAATTCCTACGGGCCACGATTGAGGGCAACTATCTGGCGTTCAGCAACCCGACGCTCGCCAAGGAGACTTTGGCCAAAGAGCTGAAAGTCAGGGATCCGCGGGCACTCGAGATCGCTTACAACGACTATAAGCACCAGACACCGCTGAATGCCGACCTGTCAGCGAAGGCCGCGGCCAACACCTTGGCGGCCTTTTCGGGCATCAGCACGCGAGTCGATGACTACATCGATGGTAGCCTGCTCGAGGAGATCCGGCAGGAGGGCTTCGTCGATGAATTGCAGCGCAAGTTCAAGTTGCCTTGAAGAATGCTAGTCGCCCGCGATAGCGGCCTTATAGCGCTCAACCAGAGACTTCGGCGCACTGATAGTCTTGAGAATCTCCTTCGCAAGGGCGGCACCGTCCATAGGGTTGAACTGGATCTTGGCCGCACGCAATTCTTTGATGTAGTCAGGATCCTGCATCGTCTCATCAAATGCTTTGCGCAAAGCCGCTACGACAGGCTGCGGAACGCCAGGAGGCGCGGCGTAAGCCTCTCCGAGGTCCGAGCTCGAGGACATGAATTCGCACAGCTCCCGATCGGCATCATTGGTCGCAAGGTCACTCAGAAGCGGTACCTCCTTGAGATCGGGATGCTTCACAAGCGCAATCTGCATCACGACGCGAACCTTGCCATCACGAAGCCAGTCGGCATGATAGCTGTGCAGGTCGTTCCAGGTCGTGAATGCGCCTTGCGTCTCGCCTGATTCCACCGACATGTTCGTATTGCCTGCGGACTGGTAACCGGTGACGATCTTGAGCTTCGTCCCCAATATCTTGTTGACGAACGCGGCATTCTGATAGGTGACCGACGCGCGGCCAACTGCCCCGATGATGATCTGCTGGTGGCGGAAATCATCGATGGTGCGCGCGGTGACCTTGCTCGACACGAAGAGGATCTGGGTGGCGTCGGTAATACGCCCGAGCCAGTTCATCTTTGCTACATCGTATTTGACGGAAGGATCGCCGACCGCCTGTGCGGTGACCGCGGACTTCAGCGGCGACACGATGGTCAGGCCGTCAGGCGCGGCCACGCCGTAGGCATTGTTGACCGCGGTCGAACCCCCTGCGCCCGGCATGAAAACCGGCACGACTGTCGGATTGCCGGGGATGTGCCTGCCATAGGCCTCGGCGAACGGAAGCGCATAAAGCGCTCGTCCACCCCCTGGCGCCGTCGGCAGCAGCAGCTTGATCGTCTTGCCGCGAAATATATCTGCAATCGACTGAGCAGCGACCGGCGTCGGAGGCGCCCACATCGCCACGGCGACGAACGCGGCAACACAGGCGCCCCTGAAAGACGGACCTCTAATGGTGAGGGTTTTCCCCGCCAGGTAGGAGCCGCTACCGGACTGCGCCTGCGCGGCGCGGAGGGCCATCAACAGCCCGGTTGTAAGCGGACAGGGCAAGCCTGTCCTGCGAATTGCGTCTTCGATTTTTATCGCTGCGGCCATCGGGGAGGCCCGCCCGCCTATTTGGCCGAAGCTTCCTCTTTCTCTTTCGCCAGCGCACGTCTCTCGGGCTCTACGTGGTCGAATTCCTTGTCGTACAGGTTCTCCGCGATCACCGGAGGATTCGGATCCTCGTCGTCATCAAACAGGCCGACGGCGGTTGAGCCCGGTTTGCCCGCTATCAGCGGCGGGGAGTGCGCCTCGATCACCAGTGCGGTCTTGTCAAAGTTGTTCCACGCCCAGTGTATGCGGCCGCGCGGAATGCGGATGTAATCGCCTTGCTTGCAATGGAAACCCTCATCCGCCACGAAAACCCAGATTTCGCCTTCGACGACGTAATTGATTTGTTCGCAGTCGTGATAGTGAGGCCGCGTGTGATAGCCAGGGTGATACCAGTTCGGTGAGATGTTGCATTCCCGACCGTAAATCCGGCTGACTTCTTTCATTCCATCCCCTTTGATGGGGTTGTGCTTACGCTTTGGTACGTCCTTGGCCTTGATGTGCAGCGGCATAATGCTCACTCCTTGTTCCTGCATTAAGAGAGCACAACGTGCACCCGATTTCTAGGGCTGGCCTGGGGTTCGTAGCGTGCGGCAATTCATTGCTGGAACGCCACCCCGTCGTGACATCGCTCCTGAGACGGTTGTCGGTCGCTACCGGGGCATGGCGGACGTGGCCGAGCTTGCGCTAGGGCGCCCCGGCCGCGACCCCGAGCTGCCGTTGGCAGTCCAGCTTGTGCGAGCGATACGGTAGGGTAAGCTTGCGAGCTGTTGCCGCGGGATCGTCACCGCAGGTGGCGGGCTTGCAGCCTCAAGACCGACGCCGGAAGGCGGTCTGATATCGCTGCGTTGATGAATTCGACAGGGAGGCAAGCATGGGCTTCAACGCTTGGATCCGCGTCTTCTCGCTTGTCCTGATATTCTGCGGCTCGATCTGGGTGCGGGCCGATGTTTTGGCGGCGGACGCGCCGGCGGCTTCGGGCGTGACCGCATCCGCGGGCAGCAATGGCGGGGGTTGCGCCGAGCAGCGTCGTGGGTCCGACCGGCATCGACGTCAAACGTCCCCTCTTTGGCGGGGCCTGCAAGGCCTGCCCTTGGGGCGTCCTCGCCTCCGTCACCAAGGAGGCGCTCAAGCCCGCCGGCTACGACGTGCAGATCTGCTGGATCTGCTGGTCCAGCTACGGGCCGCGGGAAATGGCCGACAAGACCAAGCCGGTTTGGCCCGCCGAGGCCGACAATGTCCCCAAGGCCTATCTGGAGCTGCCGCCGGACGCGATACCCGACATCAGCGCCACGAGCGAGATCAATCTGATCGCGGCCTGGAACGGTGCGGGCCCTTACGCCAAGGACAACCGGCAGAGACGGAATTATCGCGTCATCGGCGCGGTCCAACAGCCAAATTTTCTGATGATCGCGGCGAACAAGACGTCCGGCATCACCGATCTGTCGCAGGTCAAGAGCCGGACCAAGCCGACATGGATCGTGCTCGTCAACCGCGATGCCGCGATCGACAAGGTTCTCGCCTATTACGGCATCACCGAGGAGGCGCTCAAGGCGAACGGCGGCGGCTTCATTCGCGCCGCGGAGCGCCGCCCGCGCGCCGCAGCGGACCTCTTCATCGGCGGCGCGTTTCTGGTCAACACTCCCGAGCAACGCGTCTGGTACGAGGCAAGTCAGCTGGATGATCTTGTCTTCTTCGACATGCCGGCGCCGCTTCTGGCCGACCTCGCACAGGTCACGGGATACGACAGGGCGACCGTGCCGCTGGCGCTGCTGCGAGGCGTGGACAGGCCGATCCCGACCGTCATGCGCTCGGCCCACGTGATCTATGTCCGCGACGACGCCCCCGACAGCTTCACCTATGCGGTCGCCAAGGCGCTCGACGAGCATCAGGAGCTGTTCCGAATGTACGACGCCCCGTTCTACTACGATACGCGCCTCGTGGCGCACAGCCCGGTGGTGCCGGTGGCGCCGGGCGCCTTGCAGTATTATCGAGAACGCGGCTACGTCCATTGATGCCCGGGAATTCGAGGGTGTTTCCCGGGACCACGGAGCCTGGACTTTACTTTCCCGTATTGGTCGATGAAGCGGCCGGACCGACCAAAAGCGGCGCCGCACGAAGGAGGACTGCATGAAGCTTGCTCGGACCTTTGCGCTCGGCGAGCGCCGCCGCATTGGCGTTCATGGTGACGGCTGCGGTCGCGCAGCCGGCGCCGAAATTCGAGATCGACGCGAGCTGGCCCAAGCCGCTGCCGAACAATTGGATCTTCGGGCAGATCGGCGGCATTTTCGTCGACAAGGACGACAATGTCTGGATCAGCCAGCGGCCGCGTACGGTGAACGATCGCGACAAGCGCGCCGAGCGTGGCGACAAGTCGATCTGCTGCTACACCGCGCCCTCCGTCGTCGAGTTCAACCAGGCGGGCGACGTGGTCAAGGCGTGGGGCGGACCGAAGACCGCCCACGGCTATGACTGGCCGCAAAACGAGCACGGCATGTTCATCGACTACAAAGGCAATGTCTGGCTTGCCGGCAACGGCGATGACGACGGCATGGTCCTGAAGTTCACCAACGACGGCAAGTTCCTCATGTCGATCGGCAGGTCGGCCAAGCAGACCAACAGTCTCGATCAGACGCGCGTCGGCCGCGCCGCCGATATGGTGGTCGATCCGGAGACCAACGAGCTCTATGTGGCCGATGGCTACTTCAATCATCGCGTCGTCGTGTTTGACGCCGACACAGGCGTGTTCAAGCGCGCCTGGGGCGCCTATGGCAAGCCGCCGACGGACGAGAAGATCGCCTATGATCCGAACGTTCTGCCGCAGCAGTTCGGCAATCCGGTGCACGGCATCAGGATCACCAACGACGGGGAAGTGGTGGTTTCCGACCGTTTCAACAACCGCATCCAAATCTTCCAGAAGAGCGGCACCTTTGTCCGCGAAATCCCGGTCTTGCGCGACTCGACAGCGCCCGGCGTCACCGGCTCGACCGTGTTCTGGCCGGACCGGGGGCAGACCTATTGGTTCACCTCGGACGACCCCAACGGCCAGATCCATGTACTCCGCCGCAGCGACGGGCAGGTGGTCGGCAGCTTCGGGCGCGTGGGGCGCGGCCCGGGTGAGTTCGAAAACCTCCACAACATCGGCATCGACAGCAAGGGCAACATCTACACCGCCGAGGTGCAGGGCCAGCGCGTGCAGCGCTTCCTCTACAAGGGCGGCCTGCCTCCAATCGGCCAATAGATAGTGTGGCGACGAGGCTGCTGTGACGAGCATCCTCGCCCGCCAAAGCCCCAAGATATGGGCATTATCTGCTCTAGCTCTCCAAGTAGGATTCTGTGGCTGAATCGCCACACCTCCGGGCAATTGCGCTGATTGCGCCGACAATTCACAAGCAGAGACTGTGCTGTTCTTAATCGTGGTTGTACGCTGATCGCCTGGATTGGGGCTGGCTCCACGCGTGGCTTCGCACACATGCCGTCCGCTAGCGCGTGGTGACGTGGGGGAATCTTATGCGGGGTGCCGAACTCTCGGCCGGCCTTGGTGCGCTGATGCGAGCGCAGTGGGGCTCGGTGCTGCGGCTCCTAGTGAGCATTTTGATCGCAGCAGGCGCGGGCACACTGGCACCTGTGGATGCCTGGGCTTTGACCTCGACCAGCACGGCGGTTACGGGCGGCTCGAGCGTGGTTGGCCAATCGGTGACGTTCACGGCGACGGTGACGCCCGGTGGCGCCGGCACTCCGACGGGAACCGTAACGTTCTTCTTCGGCGACGGCAGTGCGCCCGTCACGCAAACCCTGAACGGCAGCGGCCAAGCCACCGCCACGCACGCCTATGCGGTGATCGGCGCGTACAACCTGACAGCGTCATATAATGGAGATTCGAGCTTCGCCCCCAGCTCGGGATCGAACACACAGACCGTTACTCAGGCCTCGACCAACACGGCTCTGGCGTCCTCGCAGAGCCCGAGCGTGTTCGGCCAAGCGGTGACTTTCACCGCCACCGTCACTCCGGCTGCGCCGGGCGCCGGCAGCCCGACCGGAAGCGTGACGTTCAACTTTGGCGACGGTAGTGCCCCCTTCACACAAACTGTGAACGGCAGCGGCCAAGCCGTCGCCCCCGCGCACACCTATGCCACCGTCGGCACATTCACGGCGAGCGCAACCTACTCCGGCGACACGAATTTCATAACGAGCAACGGGCTGTTCACCCAAAGCATCAATCAAGCCGCCACCACCGTGACCGTGGTCACGTCGCAGAGCCCGAGCGGTGTCGGGCAGCCGCTGAGCTTCACCGCCACCGTCACCGCGGTTGCGCCCGGCGCCGGCAGTCCGACCGGAAATGTGACGTTCAACTTCGGCGACGGCAACTTGTTCACAAGCACCGTGAACGGCAGCGGCCAAGCCTCCGCCACGCACACCTATGCCACCGCCGGCACATTCACGGTGAGCGCAACCTACTCCGGCGACACGAATTTCAGCGGCAATTCAGGGCTGACAACCCAGAGCCTCACCACTGCGACCAGCACGACGCTCACTTCGTCGCAGAACCCGAGCAATATCGGGCAGGCGGTAACGTTCACCGCTACCGCCACCAGCAACTCGGGAACGCCGACCGGGAGCATCACCTTCAAGGACGGCGGCACGACGATCGGCACCGTGGCGCTCGCGGGCGGCAGCGCAGCCTTCACCACCAGCGCACTGACCGCCGGCAACCACCCGATTACCGCGGTCTATGGCGGTGGCGGCATCTTTGCGGCCAGCACCTCGGCGGTGCTCACCCAAACGGTCGCGGTGCCGGCCGACAGCACCAAGTTGCGCTCCTTGCAGGTGCTCGTCACCAAGCTAGAGGCGCAAGGCTCGGCAGCGGCCATCACCGGGGCGGTCGACGACGCCATCGGCGAAGCCTTCTCCGGCAACGGACAATTGATCACGCCGAGCGACAACGGCTTGCATTTCAACTTCGCGGCCGAGCCGCCGCCGGAGAAAACCCCGGCGGCGCGCGTCGGCGATGCCTTTGCGGCGCTCGACTATGCCAGCACCTACAAGGCGCCGCCCAGGCCGGTCACGCCTCCGAGCCAGTGGCTGGCGTGGGCGGATGCGCGCGGCACCGGCTGGAACACGGGCCTTTCCGCCGGCGACATCAGGGGCGGCCAGGTCAATGCACTCGCCGGCCTCACCCGTAAGATCACCCCCGACGCACTCATCGGCGTCTTCGGCGGCTATGAGAACTTCAGCTACGACTCGCAGCTGCTCAACGGGACGCTCAAGGGCGAAGGCTGGACGGCCGGCGGCTACCTGGCCTGGCGGCTGCTGCCGGGGCTGCGCCTCGACGTCACCGGCGCGCGTTCCGGCGTCGACTACAATGGCGTCGCCGGCATGGCGGTCGGCACGTTCACGGGCGCCCGCTGGATCGCTTCGACCGGCCTCACCGGCGACTACAAGGCACAGGTCTTCGAGATCGAACCGTCGGCGCGCGTCTACGGCCTGTGGGAGCACGAACCCACCTATATCGACAGCCTCGGCACGCCGCAGGCCGCGCGCAATTTCTCTTCCGGCCGCGCCAGCGCCGGCACCAAGGTCACGTATCCCTGGATGTACTCGGCCACCATGACGGTCGCTCCCTATGTGGGCGCCTATGCCGACTATTACTTCAGCAGTGACGACGCCGGTGCGATCCTGCTGCCGACCCAGTTCATCCAAGGCTGGTCGGCGCGCGCCGTCTCGGGCGTCTCTCTCACCTTCGTAGGCGGCGCCAGGCTTTCCATCGGTGGCGAGGCCGGCGGCCTCGGCTCAGGCCAATTCGTCGTCTGGACGCTGCGCGGCCGCGCCAGCGTGCCGTTCTGAGGTTTGGCGCGGCGCAGCGAAATCGCGGTCATGCGCGACTCGACCGCGCCGGGCGTCACCGGCTCGACCGTATTCTGGCCGCCGGCCGCCACCGTTCAGCCGGCGCCGGCTGATCCCTGCTAAGGCTCGCCTGCGAGCGGGCCAAACTCCCGCGGCGGCCGGCGGTGCTTGGTGCCCGCTTCGTAGGCCGACGCGATCTCGAACAGCAGCGCCTCATCGAACGGCCGCCCGAGGAATTCCATCGCGACGGGCATTTGATCGGGTTTCGGTCGCATCCAGGCGGCTGCCGTTCGGATCGTTGGCGTCCGGCACGCGATCATAGACCAGCGCGGGTGAAGCCTGCCGGCACCACGATCGCCGGGAAGCCGCTCACCGGGCTCAGATTCACCGCCCAGCTGCCGCCGGCACTCCGCCAGGTGTCGAGATCGGTTTTCAGGCTGGGCTCTCCCGGCACGAGATCGGGATCGGACATCTTGGTTCCCGCCTTGAGCACGCGCGGCTCGACGCGGCGGTTGTACACGGCCGCGACGCGGCTCGGATAGACGAGCGGAGCCGGAATCGTGGTGTAGACATAGACCAGGGCATCGAGATTGTTGTCCGCCATGACCTTGTAGAGAATGCGCTGCAGGTTCGTCATGCGCAGCGTGTGACTGATCTCGTCCGCCGTGGCCGAGCGTTTCCGCCGTTTCGCCGAGCGCAAACCGCAGCCAGTCGTTCTCGCCGGCAAAAGACTTCGTGTTGTACAGATCCTCGACGCTGCGGAATTTCTTGTCGCCGCGCTCCTTGAGGTAGAGATCGAGCGCGTATCTGGCTTCGACGCGCGGGTTCTGGGCCGCCAGCATGCGCAAATTGACGCCGCGCGCGCCGCCCGGCAGGAGCTTCGGATCGCCGGCGATCGCCGCCAGGCGGTCGATCGGTTTTGCTCCGGCCGGGAATCGCGGCCGGGAAGGTCTGGGCGAAGAAGCTCGGCTCGTAGGCGGTCATGATCTCGGCAATGGCGCCGCTGAAATCGACCGGATCGACAACGGTCGCGCCGAGGCTCTTCATGTCGGCGAGCGCCTCGTTGCCGATGCGGATGTTGTCGCGGTCGGCAATCGTCGCCTCGATCATGAAGTCGCGCACCACGCCAAGTCGCTTGCCGGCGAGCGAATGGCGGCCGGTGTAATTCGAGTAGGCGACCGGCGGCCTGCCGTGCGCGACGGCCGTGATGGCGTCGCGCGGATCATCGCCGGTGAGCACTTCGAGCATCGCCGCCGTATCCTCGACGGTGCGGCACATCGGGCCGCCCCGGTCGCGTGAGAACGTCAGCGGCACGATGCCGGCACGGCTCACCAGCCCCTGCGTCGCGACCATTCCGACCAGCGCATTGAGCGACGACGGATAGCGCACCGACCCCGAGGTATCGGTGCCGAGCCCGCAGATCAGCGAGGTTCGCCGCAACCGCCGCCGCGGAGCCGGCGCTGGAACCGCCGGTGATGCGCTTGGTGTCATAGGGATTGCAGGTCTGGCCGCCGAGCGTGCTGCGGCCGATGCCGGCCGGCGCATATTCGTCGAGATTGGTCTTGCCGAGGATGATCGCGCCGGCCGCGCGCAGCTTGGCCACCATGGTGGCATCCTGCGGCGGCTTGTCGTTGGCATAGTCGGCGAAGGCACCGGCGGTCGTGCGCATATCGGCGGTGTCGTAGTTGTCCTTTACGGCGACCGGGATGCCGTGCAGCGGTCCGACGAAATTTCCGGTTCGGGCAAAATACGCGTCCTGCGCCCGCGCCGTTTCGAGGGCGTCGAGCATCTTCGGGTCGTTGTCGGCGGGATCGGTCTTCGAGCGCTTGCCGCGGATGTTGAGCGTCATATAGGCGTTCAGCTGTCCGGCGTTCTCGATCGGGGTTATCTCGCCGAGCATGAGGCCGGTTGCCGGATCGATCTCGCCTTTGACGCAGGTGCCGTTGTAGGCCGCGATGCGCTTGAAATAGAGCTGGACGAGTTGCTCCGCGGTGATCTCCTTGGCCCGGATCGCACGCTGCACGTCGGCGATCGTCGCTTCCTCGAGGTGGAAGCGCGGCGCCGAGGCGGCTTTGCGCCGTCAGTGCGATGTGAGCTGCGCATAGCACCGCCATGCCGATGCCCAGCAAGGAGATCGTCGAGCGAAGGTTTCGTGCACGCATGGAGTTCATACGAGTCCTCCTTGGACGAGGGTTGCAGGCCGGCGAATTATGCTAGCCGGATTTCGCTGACGCCGATACGGGGCTGTCGTTCGTGGCCCAAACGGCAGCTCATGAGATGGCTCGCGAACTTCCAGTCATCGAAGCACCGCGGACCTCGTGCGCGGCAGTCCTCCGCCGTGGCCGGGCGCAGCTGTGAAATTGGTCACAGACGCCCGCGCCAAGCGTGCTAGGCTTCGGTTCTCGAATTGGGGAGGCGATCTTGCGGCGCCGCGATTTCATCACGCTTCTTGGCGGGGTGGGCCGCAATCGTCATTCGCGACTTGCGCGCAGCAGTCGTAGCGGATGTGGCGGATGTTTCCGGGGTACGCCATCGGACGGCCCTGAGGGCGGAGTGAGGAGCCAACTCATGCGTTACTCTGGTTCGCTTGGATGGGTCGCGGCAGCGGCGGTGCTGCTTGCGACATTGACGGCGGCGCACGCCTTCGATGAATCGAAATACCCTGACTGGCGCGGCCTGTGGCAGCAGCTTGGCGGCTCGGCCTGGGACCCGACCAGGCCGCCGGGCGCCGGGCAGGAAGCGCCGCTGACGGCGGAGTACCGAGCGATCTATGAAGCGAGCCTCAAAAGCGAGGCGGAGGGCGGGATCGAAGCCGATCCGACCAAGCGCTGCATCCCGGCCGGCTTCCCGCGGGTGATGATGGCGCTCAAGCCGATGGAGATCGTGATCAGGCCCAACGCCACCTACTTCATGATTTAGGAGTTCAATACGCTGCGCCGGGTTTACACCGACGGGCGAAAATTCCCGGAGGATTTTGAGCCGAGCTACACCGGCTATTCGATCGGAGAATGGCACGACACCCAAGGCAGCGGCAGATACGACACGCTGACGATCGAGACCCGCGGCATCAAAGGGCCGCACACTTATGATGCGAGCGGCATTCCATTCCACCGTGACGGCGAGGCCGTGATCACCGAGAAGATTTACGCCGACAGGGCCGATCCTGAAATTCTGCGCGACGAGATCACCACCGTCGATCATGCGCTGACACGGCCCTGGACGGTGACGCGCAGCTACCGCCGCGCCGGGCAGGAGCAGCTGCTCGACTGGTCGGAGCATCTGTGCCTCGAGGACCAAAGCCGCGTCGTGATCGCGGGCCAGATCTACAAGCTCAGCGCCGAGGGCCTGCTGATGCCGATCCGCAAGGGCCAGAAGGCGCCGGATTTGGGATTTTTCAAGTAGCGGCGGGCCTTGTGCCCGCCCTTGAGCCAAGCGGGCGCCCACAAGCGGCGCCCAAAGATGGAGGGCCATCATGCACGGTCGAGGCTTCCTGGGCGCAACGATCCTGGCGGCGGCGCTATGCATCACTTTCGCAAGCGCGCGCGCCTTCGACGACGCTAAATTCCCCGATTGGGGAGGCCAGTGGATGCGGACCAGCGACGCTCGCTGGGACCCCAGCAAGCCGACCGGCCGCGGCCAGCAAGCGCCGTTCACGCCGGAGTATCAGGCCAAGTTTGAGAAGAGCCTCGCTGACCAGCAAGCCGGTGGCCAGGGGCTCAACCTGATGTCGCTGTGCTATCCGGCCGGCATGCCGCGCATGATGCTTGGCTACAACCAGTTCGAATTCCTGATCTTCCCAGACGAGACCTATATCGTGCAGGAGCACTTCGGCGAGTTGCGCCGGGTCCATACCGATGGCAGCGACTGGCCGAAAAACGTCAAGCCGACCTTCGCGGGCTATTCCATCGGCCGCTGGATCGATACCAACGGCACCGGCCGCTACGATGCGCTCATGATC
Source organism: uncultured Alphaproteobacteria bacterium (assembly GCA_963725185.1). Classification (GTDB taxonomy): domain Bacteria; phylum Pseudomonadota; class Alphaproteobacteria; order Rhizobiales; family Xanthobacteraceae; genus VAZQ01. The sequence goes on along the minus strand of CAVRXO010000002.1, from coordinate 760,443 downwards.
GAGACGCGCGACATCGGCGGACCGCGGACGTTCGATAATACCGGCCTGCCGCTGCACGAGGACGGGCAGACCATCGTCAAGGAATACATCCATGGCGACCGCAGCGATCCGGATCTCCTGCACGACGAGATCACGGTCATCGACAACGCCTTGACGCGGCCGTGGACGGTGACCCGAACCTCCCGGCGCGAGCGCGACGTCAAGTGGTTCGAGCACCCGTGCGAGAACGCCTACAGCCAGCACCTCTACATCGCGGGCGAGGCTTATTTCTTCAGCGCCGACGGCCGCCTGATGCCGGGCCGCAAGAACCAGCCGCCGCCGGACCTGCGCTATTTCGACCAGCCCCGGTAACGCGCCGCAAGACCATGCCGGTGACGACCGGGCACGCATCGAGGCAATCATCTTGCTTTCGCCCCTTGCAGGTAGGGCAATCGCCTATGGCGATTCTTGTTCGGAACGACGGCGCCGCGGACTCCACCCTCCCGCCCGTTGGCGGGGAGGGTCGACGCGTCGCGCAGCGAGGCGGCGGGGTGGGGGGACTACGCGAGCTGTGACATTGCGGTGATGGCGAGGGCCGGCCAAACTGGCCAGACGCACAAGGACAACATCAATCGATCAGGCGCTCATTGCGGTAGCCGCGCGGCGACGGGGAGAACACGGAGTTCGCGTAGTCCCCCCACCCGGCGCCGCTACGCGTCGCCACCCTCCCCGCCAACGGGCGGGAGGGTTGGAGCTTGCGGCTGCGTTGTGCAGCAATCACTCTCCCTCCATATGCAATTGCCCTGCCCTTGCAGGGGGAGGTGTCCGCGAGAGCGCGGTGGTTTCATCATATGCCATAGCCCTGCCGCAGCACGGCGGCGAGGCGGCTGGCGCCGTCGTGCGGGTCGCCGATGTTCTCGATCACGATGTCGGGCCGGAGAGCCTCGATGACGGGGGCCGCGTGGTCGATGCGTTCCGCCAGGTCGCTTGCGCTTTCGCGCCCGCGCGCGGCCAACCGCGCCAGCAGCATCTCCTTTGGCGCCGTCACCAGGACTGCGGTCACGTGGGCATAGCGCTCGCGCAATTGGCTCACCACCGCGCGCGAGACATTGCAGGCCACCGTCCTGCCGGCGCGCATGTCTGCCTCGATTGCGGCCGACAGGGCGTATTTGAGGCCATGCGCCTGCCACCAGAATGCGTAATCGCCCCGCTCGATCGCAACATCGAACTCAGACGTCGATACGCTCTCATGCTCTTCCGCGTTGGACGACGGACGCGTCACGATCCGGCGTGGAAACACGATCCGCGGATTGTCGGCACACAGCGCGCGCGCCAGGCCGATCAGCGTATCCTTGCCGGCGCCGCTTGGCCCCACCACCACGACCAGCATGCCGGGGCCGATGCGAGACGCTCGCGTCGCTGCGGCCGGCATCAGGCGACCCGCGTGCCGGTGCGCCACACCGAGCGGACCACCGGAATGTCGCGGCTGACGCGGATGCGCAGGAGATCGGCGCGCTTGCCGATCGCGATCTCGCCGCGATCATCGAGACCGACGGCCGCGGCTGGCGTCCGGGTCACCGTGCGGACCGCTTCCGGCAGACCGATCGCGGGCACTGCCTTGGGCAGATGAAACGCCGCCATCAACAGGCTCGCCGGCATGTAGTCCGACGACATCACGTCGAAGAGGCCGGCGCGCGCCAGCTCGGCGGTGCCGACATTGCCGGAATGGGAGCTGCCGCGCACCAGGTTGGGCGCCCCCATGAGGACCGCGATCCCGGCCGCGTGCGAAGCCTGCGCGGCTTCGAGCGTGGTCGGAAACTCCGCGATCACGACCTGATCGGCGACCGATTGCGCCACATGCTCGAGCGAGGTGTCGTCGTGGCTGGCGAGCCGCCGGCCATGAGCGCGCGCGAGCGCGACCAGGTCGCGATAGTTGGTCGCCGCGTGACGCGTCGCCAGCGCGCGGCGCTGATCGAACAGCACATCGAGCTCGGCATCGGTCAATCCGCCGGCCTTGCCGCGATAATAGGTGCGCAGCTTCTCCTGATCGCGGAATTGCCGCTGCCCGGGCGTGTGGTCCATCAGCGAGACCAGCTTGACCTCAGGCCGCCCGATCAGCGCCGCCGCCTCGGCCACCACATCGGGCATCGGCACCTCGCAGCGCAAATGCAAGAGATGCTCGATCCGCAGCATGTCGGCGTCGCGCGCGGACGCGATGGCGGCCGCCAGGACGGCGGCTTCGCCGCCGACCTCGTCGACGCCCTCCTCGCGCCAGACGCGCAGCGAATCAAGCACCGTGGTGATGCCGCAGGCCGCGAGCTGGGCGTCATAGGACACCACGGCGGCCACCGGATCCCAGTAGACTTTCGGGCGCGGCATGTAGTGCGCCTCGAGATGATCGGTGTGGAGCTCGATCAGGCCCGGGATGATGAAGTCGCCCGCGACATCTTCGGCGACGGCCGGCGGGCGGTCGGCTCCGAGCTCCGCGATCATCCCGTCCGCAACCGCAATCCAGCCGGCTTCGATCACGCGATCGGCGAGCACCAGGCGGGCATTGGCAAGAACGAGCGGCTTGTCGTCTGTTGGCATGATGTCCGCGGGCATGGTTCAGGCTGCCGGTGAGAATCGGGTGACATCGACCACGCTGTCCGCAATGGCGCGACGAACCTCGTCATCGTGCACGATGGCGACGATCGCCACGCCGCGCCGCTTCTTCTCGGCGATCAGCTCGATCACGGTGGCGCGGTTGGCGGCATCGAGCGAGGCGGTCGGCTCGTCGAGCAGCAGGAGCGGCCGCTCCGGCAGAAAGCCGCGTGCGATATTGACGCGCTGTTGCTCGCCGCCCGAAAAGGTGACCGGAGGAACCTGCCACAAGCGCTCCGGTATGCTGAGGCGTTGCAGCAGCGCCGCCGCCTTCAGGCGCGTTTCCTCGCGCGCGGCCGGCTCGCCCATGAGCGGCTCGGCGACCACGTCGAGCGCCGGGACCCGCGGCACCGCGCGCAGGAACTGGCTCACATAGCCCATGACGGTCTGGCGCAGTCGCAGGATTTGGCGCGGCTCGGCAGCCGCGACATCGACCGTGGTGCCGCCGTGATGGACCAGGACTTGGCCGTGGTCGCAGCGGTAGTTGCCAAAGATCATCTTGAGGATCGAGGATTTGCCGGCGCCCGAGGGGCCTACCAGGGCCACGCACTGCCCGGACGCGACCGAGAAATCCACGCCCGCCACGACCGGCAGACGCAGGCCGCCCTGCAGATGCATGGTAAAGCTCTTGGCTGCGTCGCGAAGCTCCAGCACGGCGGACATTTCAATACCTCATGCGGGCAGGATCGAGGAAACAAGCAGTTGCGTATAGGCCTCGTGCGGATCGTCGAGCACCTGATCGGTGAGGCCCTGCTCGATCACCTCGCCGCCCTTCATGACCATGATGCGGTGCGACAACAGGCGTGCGACAGCGAGATCATGGGTGACGATCAGCACGGCCAGTCCCAGTTCGCCGGTGAGGCCGCGCAAGAGATCGAGCAGGCGCGCCTGCACGGATGCATCGAGGCCGCCGGTCGGCTCGTCCATGAACACCAGCCGCGGTTTGGTCACCAGATTGCGGGCGATCTGCAGGCGCTGCCGCATGCCGCCCGAATAGGTGCGCGGCGCATCGTCGATGCGGGCGCGGTCGATCTCGACCCGGTCGAGCCATTCGGCGGCAGTGCCGCGGATGGAAGCGTAGCGCCGCCAGCCCACCGCCATCAGGCGTTCCCCGACATTGCCGCCGGCGGAGACAGACATGCGCAAGCCCAGCGCCGGATCCTGATGCACATAGCCCCAATCGGTGCGGAACAGGAAACGCCGCTCGGCTTCGCCGATCGAAGCGAGATCGCGCAGCGCGCCATCGCGGGTGCGGTAGAGCACACGGCCGGCATCGGGCGCGAGCTGGCAGGACAACAGCTGCAGCAAGGTGGTCTTGCCGGAGCCGGATTCGCCGACGATCGCCAACACCTCGCCGGCATGAAGCTTAAACGAGACGTCCCGGCAGCCGAGCTGGCGGCCGTACCACTTGGACAATCCTTCCGCCACCAGCAGCGGCTGCTCGTTCAGCAGCGGCTCTTCGTTCGGGTGCGTGCTCATTTGAGCGACCGTTCGAGATTGACGCGGAAGCTGTAGCCATGGCGCTCGTAGCCGAGCGATTCGTAGAAGGCATGGGCGCGCGTGCGCTTGGCATTGGAGGAGAGCACCAGCTTGTAGCAGCCCTTCTCGCGGCAGCGTTCGAGCGCGAACTCCATCATGGCTTGGCCGATGCCCTGGCTCTGCCGGGCCGGCGCGACCACCACATCCTCGACGATTCCGGACGGCGTTCCGAGATGGCCGAGATTGTCCATCACCAGGAGCGCGAAGCTGCCGACGATCTCGTCAGCCTGCTCGGCCACATAAAGCGTGTAATCCGGGTAACGGCCAAAGCGCTCGAGCAGCGCGACCGCCTGCTCGACGGGAGTACTTTGCCGTCATCGAGATCCGGCTGGGCATAGAGCGCGAGCACAGCCGGGATGTCGGCGGCGCCAGCTTGGCGCACGCTGACCGGGCGCCGGATCAGCCACGTTGCGTCTCCTTTGCGCTCATGGGTTTGCACTCTTGGGCGGCGCGAACGGGTCGGCCTCGTGGCCGGGCGCGCGCCGGGCTTCGCAATAATCGGTGTCAGAGCACAGGAACATGCGGCTGCCGCGATCATCGGTGATGACCTCGTCGAGAAAGCTCTCGGTCGCGCCGCACAGCGCGCAGGTGGCGTCGTGCCGGTAGGGCTCGAACGGATGATCCTCGAAATCGAGCGAGACGACCTGCGTGTAAGGCGGGATCGCATAGATGCGCTTCTCGCGGCCGGCACCGAACAGCTGCAGGGCGGCGCAATCGTTCATCTTGGGATTGTCGAATTTCGGCGTCGGCGAAGGATCCGTCACATAGCGGCCGTCGACCTTGACCGGATACGCATAGGTGGTGGCGATGTGGCCGTGGCGCGCGATGTCCTCGTACAGCTTGACATGCATGAGCGCCGTAATCGGCCAGCGCATGCATGCGGCGGGTCTCGGTCTCGCGCGGCTCGAGGAAGCGCAGCGGCTCCGGGATCGGGACTTGATAGACGAGGACCTGGCCCTTCGTGCAGCGGGGCCTCGGGGATGCGGTGGCGGGTCTGGATGACGGTCGCCTCGCCGGTTTTCGTGGTGGTGCGCACGCCGGCGGTCTTGGCGAAGAACTTGCGGATCGAGACCGCGTTGGTGGTGTCGTCGGAGCCCTGATCGATCACCTTGAGAATATCGTCGGGACCGAGGATCGAGGCGGTGACCTGCACCCCGCCGGTGCCCCAGCCATAGGGCATCGGCATCTCCCGGCTCGCGAACGGCACCTGATAGCCCGGGATGGCGATCGCCTTGAGGATGGCGCGCCGGATCATGCGCTTGGTCTGCTCGTCCAGATAGGCGAAGTTGTAGGTGCGGTCGCGCTGCGAGCCGTCGTGTTGCGATGTGTTGCCTTGCGATGTGTCGTGTTGTGGTGTGCTCATTCGGCGGCCTCCGCGATGCCGGGCGCGCCGTCGCGGGCCGCCGCGAACTCCTCGCGCAAGCGCCGCACCAGGCCGAGCTCGGCCTGGAAGTCGACGTAATGGGGCAGCTTCAAGTGCTCCACAAATCCGGTCGCCTGCACATTGTCGGAATGCAGGAGGACGAATTCCTCGTCCTGCGCCGGCGCCTTGATGTCCTCGCCGAGCTCGCGCGCCCGTAGCGCGCGATCGACCAACGCCATCGCGATCGCCTTGCGCTCGCCCTGGCCGAAGGCCAGGCCATAGCCGCGCGTGAAACGCGGCGGCTCGCTTGCCGTCCCGCCGAACTGATTGACCATCTGGCATTCGGTCACCTCGATGCAGCCGAGCGGCACCGCAAATCCCAGCTCCTCGGCGAAGAGCTCGACCTCCACCTCGCCGAAGCGGATCTCGCCCGCGAACGGATGCGTGCGCCCATAGCCGCGCTGGGTCGAATAGCCGAGCGCAAGCAGAAACCCCTCGTCGGCGCGCGCCAGGTTCTGCAGCCGCAGGTCCCGCTCCGCCGGCAGCGCCAACGGCTCGCGGGTGAGATCGCCGACCGGAACGGCCCGGCTCGGCGGCGCCCGATTGCTCGATCAGGTCGTCGGCCGCGAGCAGGTCGGTGACCCGCGGCATTGCCTCCTGCGTAGCCGGCGCGCGCGACGGGCTCCGGCACCGCGCCGCCCGCGACCAGGTCGTGATCGAGCAGCCGGTGGGTATAATCGAAAGTCGGCCCCAGCACCTGGCCGCCGGGCAGGTCCTTGAAGGTCGCCGAGATGCGCCGAACGATCTCCATCGCGGCCGTATCGATCGGCTCCGAGGCGCCCAAACGCGGCGCCGTGGTGCGGAAGGCGCGCACCAGGAAGATCGCCTCGATGAGATCGCCGCGCGCCTGCTTGATGGCGAGCGCGGCCAGCTCGCGGTCATAGAGCGAGCCCTCGCTCATCACGCGGTCGACCGCCAGCGCCAGCTGTTCGGAGATCTGGGCGAGCGACAGTCTCCGGCACCGCCGGATCGCCGCGGCGCGCATGCGCGAGCAGCGCATGGGCATTTTCGATCGCGCGCTCGCCGCCCTTGACCGCAACATACATGGAAGTCTCCGTTAAGGTGCGACGCGGATCGAGCGCGGCAGCGCCGCCACCGCATCGGCGCTCACCAGAATGAGATCGATGCCGCGCGGAAACATGTCCCGGTTGGCGATGAGCCGCGCCCGGAAATCCGCCGGCAGCGGCTGCGCGGAAAAGCTTGTTGTTCCGGCAATTCCGGGACCCGATAGCAGAAGCTCCTCGCCCTGGCCGAAGCTTGCGACTTGCAGCACCAGCGTGGTGGAGCGGTCCGGATATTCCAGCGAACCCGGCGAGAAGGCCTCGAAGGCCGGCATGGCGGCGGGGTCGCAAACAAACCCAAAGGCTGCCTGCTTGGACTGCGTCGTGAGCGGCGCGCCGGCGTGAAACTTGAGCCAGTCCGCCACTTCGTCCGCGGCAGCGAGCCCTGGATCGAGCCAGAACGGCGTTTCGTAATCGAGCAAGGTCAAAGCCACGGCCGCAGCGGTTGTGCTGAGCGGCAGAGGGGCCGAGAGCGCAGACGACAGCGGCCGCGGCCGGCCGGGACGCGCGAAGTGCCTCCATGACGGTGCGAAACACCGTCTGGCTCGCCAAAGCCGGGTCGTCGAAAGCGGGCGCCAGCATGCTCAATCCTCGCCGCGGACCAGGGTGAAGAAATCGACCCGGGTCGCCGCCGCCTGCTCGCGCTTTTCGGCACGCTCGCGGCCGACGCGCAGCCGGATGGGCGCCAGCACGTGCCGCTCGATCGCGTCCCGGCAGCGCTCGCTTTGCCAGAGCGCATCGCACACAGCGGCAAGGCGCGCCTTCTCGTGGTCGCGACCCAACAGGTAGGAAAAGCCGACCTCGCCCGAATCCATGCGCACCGCCGCGCGCGTGACCGTTGCCTCCCCGAGATTGAACGGCGCGCCGTCGCCACCGACCCGGCCGCGCAGCATCACCAGCCCGGTCGCTACCGGCCGCAGCTCGACATAGCGCAGCGGATCGACCACCGCCGCCAAGCCTTGCCGGATCTCCGCCGTGTGCGCCTGCGCCAGCACGGCCATCGCGGCGCGGCGGGCCGCGGTGTCGGGCGCTGGGTCGGAGATTTGCGGTTCAGGCATCGGCGGCTCGAGCACTCTTTAGGACTTGAAGCGACTCTCAAGTTGTCTATGATACTAGACAACTCTAAACGCCATTTCAATGACGCCCTGATGACTGACGAACATGTGACGGATCACCGGGCTCTCCGCCACACCTCCCCCTGCAAGGGGGAGGTCGGATCGCGTAGCGATCCGGGTGGGGGTCTCGCCGCATATTCAGCATCCGTGGCTGGACAGGACCCCCACCCGGCGCCTTCGGCGCCACCCTCCCCCTTGCAGGGGGAGGGACATCGGCAACGCTGTGCCCAACAACAGAGCCAGCCAATGAGGCCGCAGCGGCGCACGCCGACCGCGCTCGCGCCCGGCGTCACGCTGTGGCGGCGGATCGCCGATGACCTCGAGCAGGCAATCGCGCTCGGCACCTACGCGGCGGACGAGCGGCTTCCCGGCGAGGTGGAGATCGCGATCCGCTTCGGCGTCAACCGCCACACCGTGCGCCGCGCTTTGGCGGAGCTCAGTGAGCGCGGCCTGGTGCGCGCCGAGCGCGGCAGCGGGACCTATGTGGCGGGCAGCCGGCTCGCCTATCCGATCGGCGCGCGCACGCGGTTCTCCGAGATCGTGGGATCGGCCGGCCGCGATCCGGGAGGCCGTCTCATCGGGCATGGCAGCGAGAGCGCCACGCCCGATATCGCCAGGCGGCTCGATCTTAAGCTCGGGGAGGCGGTGGTTCGTCTGGACATTCTGCGCAGCGCCGACCGGGTGCCGATCTGCTGGACGACCAACTGGCTGCCGGCGGCTCGCGCCGCCGATGCGGCGCGGGTGTTTCGCGCCAGCCGTTCAATCACCGCCACGCTCGCGCATTTCGGCATCAAGGACTACCGCCGGCAATCGACCCGCATCACGGCGGCGGCCGCCGACGCGCTCGATGCGGAACGGCTTCATCTCAGTCCCGGGCGCGCCATTCTGGTTGTGGACAGCATCAATGTCACGCTGACCGGAACGCCGATCCTGACCAGCAGCGCCCGGTTCGCGGCCGACCGCGTCGAGCTGGTGGTGGAGAGCTGAGCGTGTCACTTCGTCGGTTGCTTGAAATACTTCAAGTCAGGCGGCGCCTGGTCCTTCCTGGTGGGCATCAAATAACCGTCCGCGCTGCGCGTATAGTTTTCCTTGCCGACGACGACATTCACGTTGCTCTCGATGCAAAACACCTCGGGCCATTGGGCGCGCAGATCCGGATTGTGGATGTATCGTCGATCCACGCTCCACGGCCGCGTCAGCGCGTGGTCGATCACGGTGACCTCGTCATGCAGAACGCCCGGGTCGGCCTTGTCGAGATGAAACCGCTCCTTGAAGATCGACTGGTTGTCGCGGGCGAGAGGCAGGCCGCTGGCGTCGAACGCGCGCGGGCCCTTGAAGGGGCCGCGGGTCTCGACCTCCAGCACGCTGTAGCGGCCGTCGCCGTCCTCGTCGATCCAGCGGCCGATCGAATAGCCCTGATAGGTCGGCTCGATCTCAGCGGGAAAGTCGCGGCCATCGGTGAAGACGCGGCGATGCTGGTCGACCCCGCCACCGACCATGATGTAGGTGGTGTCCGGCGTGATGATGTATTCTTGCGCTCCGAAATACATCATGCGCGGCATGCCGCCCGGATAGCACAGGGCCGGCGGGTAGTTGCCGAGCCCGCCCTTGGCCTGATCGGCCATGCTGTCTTCCCAGACCTTCTGGTATTCCGGGGTCAGCGGGGCTTGCTGCCCGCGCCCCCAGAATTTGGTCTGGTCGAAGGCGCCCTGGCCGCCGACGCCCGGGACGAGGTAGCGGCTCCATTGTCCCTTCCAGTCGGGATACTTCGGGTCGGCTGCCTGCGTGCCGCCGATCATGAGCATCAGCGCGGCGGCCGCCGCAACGGCGACCGCTGCGGTCGAGCTTCGCTCCCACATGCTTGTCCTCCCGGCATTCCGAACTGGCTTCCACCACGCCGCGCGAAGCATACCACATCGGCCGGGCATGGCGGTGGCTCGTCATTGCTCTGTCATCCGAATGTCGTCCCTCTAGCCAAGCCAACCAACGTGCGAAGGCTTAAGCCATGCCCGCAACGACCCTTTCGACGACACCGCTGGTCCATCCGAGCGCCGAGCTGCGCGACTGCCGCATCGGCGCCTATTGCGAGGTCGGCGCGCGCGCCCAATTGCTCGAGGTCGAGCTCGGCGACTATTCCTATATCGTCAACGACAGCGATGCCGCCTATGCGACCATCGGCAAGTTCTGCTCCATTGCCGCGATGACGCGCATCAATCCCGGCAATCACCCGATGGAGCGCGCCAGCCAGTCGCATTTCAGCTACCGGGCGAGCGCCTATTTTGCCGGCGAGACCGACGACGCGGAATTCTTCGCCTGGCGCCGATCCCATCCGGTGACCATCGGCCACGATGTGTGGATCGGGCACGGCGCCATCATCCTCCCAGGCCGCACGGTCGGCACCGGCGCCGTCATCGCGGCCGGCGCGGTGGTGACCAAGGACGTGGCGCCCTACGGCATCGTCGCCGGCAACCCGGCTCGCTTGATCCGCGCGCGCTTCCCTGCCGAGGTTGCCGCGCGCCTGCAGCAACTCGCCTGGTGGGATTGGAGCCACGAACGCTTGCGCGCGGCGCTGCCGGACTTTCAGAAGCTTTCGATCGAGCGCTTTCTTGACCGGCACGAAGCCGCCACCGCCACCGCCCCGCTTAATGGGGAATGATTTGCAGTACGAACGCAGCCTGGCAGCAGTCAGATCGAAATCCACCGACACTGGCGCGGGCGACATCCGCATCGAAGGCGGACGCGTCCTCATCGGCGCGGCGCTGGAAAGCACCACCGTCCATCTCGATCCCGCGCAGGGCGTGATCAGCCGCATCGGCAGCGATGCGCCCGCGCGCCGCCGCATCGATGCCGACGGCCTCCTCGTGCTGCCCGGAATCGTGGACATCCATGGCGATGCCTTCGAGCGGCAGATGATGCCGCGGCCGGGCGTGGACTTCGCCATGGACATCGCGCTCCTCGACAGCGACAGGCAGGCACTGGCGAACGGGATCACCACGGTCTTCCATGGCGTGACCTGGTCATGGGAGCCGGGCCTGCGCGGGCCCGAGAATGCGCGCACCATGCTGGCCGGCATCGAGCGGCTGCGGTCGCGGCTGGGCGCGGACACGCGCTTTCATCTGCGGCACGAGACCTTCAACCTCGCGGCCGAGCCCGAGATCCTGCAATGGCTGTCCGGACGCCGGATCGATCTGGTGGCGTTCAACGATCACATGCTGATCGCCGACGAGACCTCGTCGCGCTCCAAGAAACTCGGCCCGATGGTCGAGCGCTCGGGATTGACGCGCGAGGAGTTCCTGCGCCTGGTCGAACGCGTGAAGGAACGCGGCAACGAGGTGCCCGGCTCGATCGAGCGGATCGCGCAGGCCGCGCTCGCGCACGGCATTCCGCTGCTGTCCCATGATGACACGAGCCCCGATCAGCGCCGTTGGTTCCGCGCGCTCGGATGCCGGCTGGCGGAGTTCCCGACCACGGTGGAGACTGCGCAGAACGCCGCCGCGCACGGCGACGACATCGTGCTCGGCGCTCCCAACGTGGTGCGCGGGGGCAGCCATACCGGCTGGCTCGACGCCAAGGACATGGTGGGACGCGGCCTGTGCTCGGTCCTGGCCTCGGACTACTACTATCCGGCCCCGCTGCTGGCGGCATTGCGTCTTACGGCTGAAGAAGTCGTGCCGCTGCACGCGGCCTGGGCGCTGGTCGCGCAGACCCCTGCGGCGGCCGCGCGGCTCACGGATCGAGGTATCATTGCGGAAGGGCAGCGCGCCGACCTGATCCTTGTCGACACGCAAGATGAGCGGCCGCGCGTGGTCGCCACCATCGTGGCCGGCCGCATCGTCCATCTGGTCGAGGCCGACCGCATTCTGTCATCTTGAATCGGGCATGCGGAGAGGGCGTTCACCTTGGAAGCCGGGCCGCGATTTGCCATCTACTTCGTCCCGGCCGCCGATACGCCGCTCTACCGCTTCGGCGCGGCAGTGCTTGGATACGATTGCTACACCGGTGCGGCCCTTGGTGCATGGCGCGACGCGGCCCTGGACGAAACCGAGTGGGCCGCGCTGACCGCGGAGCCGCGGACCTATGGTTTCCATGCCACCCTGAAAGCACCGTTTCGGCTCGGTGCCGAATTCGATCAAGCGGATTTGCTCGCGGATCTCCAGACCCTGGCGAACTCGATCACGATTATTCCGACGATCGAGCCTCGGGTGGAATTGATCGGGGGATTCGTGGCGATCGTTCCCGCAACGCCGTCGCCCAGGCTCGACGAGCTGGCGGCACATTGCGTCACCGGCTTCGAGCGATTCCGCCTGCCGATGACCGCGCAGGAAAGGAGCAGGCGGTTGGCGGCCGGGCTGAGCCGCCACCAGATCGCCAACCTCGAGCGCTGGGGATATCCGTATGTGTTCGAGGAGTTCCGCTTTCACATGACGCTGACCGGACGCATCGGGCCGGATCGGCGGGCGGCGATCCAGGCCCTCCTGCGAGACGAATTTGCCCGGGCTTGCGGGGATGAACCCATTCGGCTCGATCGGCTCGCTCTGGTGCGCCAGGATGATCGCGATGCCGCGTTCCGCGTCATCGGCCAAGCCGAACTGGGCCTGAATTAGAGCTGATTGGCAGTGCGCCTCACTTGTCCCGGCCTTGAGCCGGGACCGTCCGAGACTCCGTGGTTGGTACGGTCCCGGCTCATCAGCGCGTTTACGCGCGTCTTCCACGCGCTATGGCCGGGACAAGGTTGCTTCAGTGCTTGACGCGCTTTGGCTCCAACGGCAGGTAGGAAACTCGCCGGCATCAGGAGCGGAAATGGAATTGGGCTTGTCCGGAAAGGTTGCCCTCGTCACGGGCTCGAGCCGCGGCATCGGGCGCGGCATCGCGCTGGCGCTGGCGCTGGCGGGGGAGGGCTGCAATCTGGTGATCACCGGCCGGGACGAAGGTGCGCTTGACGAGATCGCCGCAGCGGTGCGCCGCGCGGGCGTCAAGGCCGCCAGCGTGACGCTCGATCTGCGCGATCCGGGCGCGCCCGCGATGCTGGTCGAGACCGCGCGGGGCGAATTCGGCGCCTTGGACATCCTGGTCAACAATGCGGGCGCGACCAAGCGCGGCGACTTCTTCGCGCTCAGCGATGCCGATTGGCAGGACGGATTTGCGCTCAAGTTCTTCGCCCATGTGCGGCTCGCCCGCGCCGCTTGGCCGCTCTTGAAGGAGCGCCGCGGTTCCTTGATCACGATCGGCGGCACCAGCGGACGCAAGCCGCATGCGAGCTTCACCATCGGCAGCTCCGTCAACGCCGCCTGCGCGGCCTTCAGCAAGGCGCTGGCCGATTTGGGCAAGCAGGACGGCGTGCAGGTCAACTGCATCCATCCAAGCCTGGTCGATACCGACCGCCAGGGGCGGCGCATCGAAGCCGAGATGTCGCGCACCGGCGAGCCTGAGGACGTGATCCGCCGGCAATTCTGCCGCGAGGCCGGGATCACGCGCTTCGGCACCGCGCAGGATGTTGCCGGCCTTGTCTGCTTCATCGTCTCGCCGAACGGCAGCTGGCTGCACGGCGCGACCATCGATTTGGACGGCGGCGAGATTGCGGTGCTCTGACCGCGCCCCGGCGGTGGTTTGACGAGGAACGAAGCCGCCGCGGCCTGATTGAATTCCGCGCCCAGACATCTCCCCTTGACGCCCCGCCCGTGCTTGAATGCGTTTGTTGTCGCGCATTCGTCTTCCCAAAACCAACCGGAAGGAACACCTGATGAAACCGAACCACAAGCTGGCGCTCGTCTTGCTCGCGGGCATCGCGCTTGGCGGCGCCGGCGCCACCGCCATCCATGCGCAGCAGGCCAAGGTCGCGCCCGGCTATATCATCGCCGAGGTCGAGGTGAACGATACGGCCACGTTCGCGAAATATGCGGCGGGCGTTCCCGGAACGCTTGCTCCCTTCAACGCCAAATACGTGGTCCGCGCCGGCAAGATCACGCCGGTCGAGGGCGACGCTCCCAAAGGACGCTTCATCGTCATCGCGTTCGATAGCGTCGAGAAGGCGCAAGCTTGGAAGGATTCGGCAGCCTACGAAGCCATCAAGCCGCTCCGCCACGCCTCGGCCAAGAGCCGCATCTTCATCGCCGAAGGCGTTCCGCCGCAATAGGAATTGCCACATCCGCTCATTCCCGCGGACGCCGGAATCCAGACTTTGCCAAACTGCATGGACATTCAATGGGGCAAAGGCTGGGTCCCCGCGTCCGCGGGGACGAGCGGGCGGAGAGACCTCGTCCTGACCCCGCTGAAGTTTACCCCGCGAAAGCGGGGGTGGGGATGCGCGGAAGGAGATGCCTCATATCGACGATCACTTCGTCGCCTTCTGCAGATAGGCGATCAGGTCGGCGCGGTCGGCCGCATCCGGCATGCCGGCGTAGGGCATGCGATTGCCGGGCACCTCCTTCTGCGGATCGGCGATGTAGTCATCGAGCGTCTGCGGCGTCCAGGTGATGCCGCTCTTCTTGAGCGCCGGCGAGTAGCGAAAGTCCGCGATCTCGCCGGCCTTGCGCCCGAACATACCGAACAGGCTCGGCCCGACATTGTTCACGCCGCGCTCGAGCGTGTGGCAGGTCGCGCATTCCTCGAAGCGCTTCTCGCCGCGCGCCGGCATCGCCGTCGGCGCGCGCCGCGCCGGTTGCAAACAGGAGCACGACCGCGCTCATCGCGACGCTGGCACGCATTGCTGCCTCGCTCATGCCGACACCAGCGGGCCGGGGTTCTTGATGTACCGATTCTTGATCGCGTCCGCCGTCCAGTAGGCGAGCGCGCCCACCGGTCCGGTCGGATTGTAGGACGAGTTGTGCGGGAACACGCACGCCCCGATCGACGAACAGGTTGTGGCAGTTCCAGCTCTGCAGGTATTTGTTCACGACGCTCTCGCGCGGATTGGTGCCCATGATGGTGCCGCCGGTATTGTGCGTCGACTGATAGGGCACCACGGTCCAGGGCTCGACCCGGGCAGTGGCCGCGTTCATCGCGGTCGGGTTCATCGATTTGGCGATCGCGTTGACGATCTCGGCGGCATGCCGCCCCATCTTGTGCTCGTTCTCCTTGTAGTCGAAGGTCATGCGCATCAGGGGCTGGCCGAACGCATTGCGATAGGTCGGATCGAGATCGAAATAGTTGTAGCGATTCGCCATGACGCTGCCGCTGGCGCCGATGTTCATCGCGGTCTGGTAACACTTCGCGGTCGCGGCCTTCCAGGCCTTGCCCCATTGCGGCGTGCCGCTCGGCACCGGGCGGTAGCCGATCGGCAGCGGCGTGTTGAAGCCGGCGCCGACATTGTAGCCGCCGACGAAGCCGTGCGGTCCGCGATCGAAGTCCAGATTGATGTTGAAGTCGTCGATGGTGACGTTCGAGCCGCCCGCGCTCATGAACGGATTGAAGTGCCGGCCTTCGAAGAACAGCGTCGCGCCGGCGCCGGTCTGGTAGCAGTAGTTCCTGCCGACCACCCCGGTCTGGGCCGCCGGATCGTAGGGCTCGCCGATGCCCGACAGCAGCATCAGGTGCACATTGTTGATGGCATAGGCGCACAGCAGCACCATGCCGGCAGGCTGCTCGAACTCCTCGCCGTCGAGCACGTTCGTATAGGTCACCCCGGTCACCTTCTTGCCGTCCGAATCCTTGAGCACCTTGGTGACCCACGAATTGGTGCGCAGCTCGAAATTCGGATTGCGCATCGCGATCGGGATCACGGCCACGTGCGGGCTGCCCTTGGCGTTGGCCTCGCAGCCGAAGCGCTGGCAGAAGCCGCAATATTGGCAGGCCCCGAACTTGGCGCCGTCCGGATTGGTGTAGGCGCGCGACGCATTGGCGGTCGGCCGCGGGAACGGATGATAGCCGGCGTTCTTGCGCCGCCGTCGGCGAACATCTCGCTCGCCAGGATGGTGGTCAGCGGCGGCAGCGCGATAGTCGCGGTTGCGCGGCGCCTCGAACGGATTGCCGCCCGGCTGGATCTGGCCGCGCAGATTGCCGGCCTTGCCGGACACCGCCGCCGTGTATTCGAATCTGTCGTAGTAGGGCTCGAGCTCCGCGTAGGTGATGCCCCAATCCTGGATCGTCATGTCGTCCGGGATGAAGCTCTTGCCGTAGCGCTCCTCGTAGAGCGAGCGCACCTTGAACTCCATGTCGGTCCAGCGCCAGGTGTGGCCGCTCCAGTGCACGCCCGAGCCGCCGACGCACGTCGCCGGGCAGGAACGAGCCGAGCCGCCGCATCGGCAGCGCTTCCTGCGACGGATTGTTGCGGATCGTCAGCGTGTCGCGCGCCGTGTTCATCATCAGGTCGTGGCGCACCACGTAGCGCAGCTCGTCGCGGATGTTCGGCACCGCGTAGTCGTCGGCGGTGGTGCGCATGGCGCCGCGCTCGAGCGCGACCACCTTGAGACCGGCTTCGGCCAACTCCTTGGACAGGATGCCGCCGGTCCAACCGAGACCGACGATGACGACATCGACTTCCTTCAGCTTCGTGACCATGGCGTCCTCCTTCAGCTCATGTCCGCGATGCTGAGCGGATTGGTGCGGAAACGGCTTGTCGCGATACTTTGCGACGTTCTCGCGGTTGACCGCGATCACGCCCGGGAAGCCGATCATCTTCCAGCCTGCCTTGTCGCGGTTGCCGCCGTAGATCGGGTCGGAGAACATGCCCTCCATCACGGTCTGATAGACCGTGGTCCAGAACACCCGCGCCGGCAGCCCGCTCTCGAAGGCGAGCTTGCCGGACGACAGCCCCACCAGCACCTCCTCGCGCTGCTTCTCATCGAGCCGGTCGAACGGCTTGCCGTAGGTCTTGCCGCAATGGGCATTGGTGGCCGCGATGCCGGCGCGATAGAGCTGCGCCGGCGTGAGCGGCAGCTGGTAGCCCTGGCTCGGCACGCCGGGCTTCCATGGTCCCTGCATGTAGAGGCGATCGCCCTTGCCCCAGGCGCCCGCAAGCGCGCGGTCGATATAGATGTTGATGCCGAGGTCGGTGCCCTTCGGCGTGAGCTCATCGGCGGGCACCATGTGATCGACCAGCGCCTCGACGAACGCCGCCTCCTCCAGATTCAAGAAGGAATAACCGGCGGCCGAGGGTCCCGCGGCGGCCTGCTGCGCCTGCGCGGCCGTGGTCAGATCCAAGCCGCCGGTCGTAGCCGCGGCGGCGCCGCCCACCACGGCACCTTTGATAAAATCGCGTCGGCCGAGCCCCTGATCTTTCGCTTGATCCTTCATGCGATCCTCCCTGGTTTGCGCCGTTCTTTCCAGGCGGCAATTCCGCCCGCCAAAATGCGCCATTGCGGTCGAGCCGGCAAGAGCAGTCGAGAACGGTCTAGAGCCTGCCGGTTTGAAGCTCTCCCGCGGTAACTCTGTCTTCGAATTTTCTTGACCTGCCGGTCCATCGGGACGAATAGGCGGCTTCGCATGATGAACGGCTCGGCTTGGCCTCACATCATTCGGCCACACTTGTCTGTAGCAAGGAGCGCGCGATCGGTTTGCCCGAATCGCATTTCCCTGAAATGGAGATACAAGCTACATGAGAAATTTGTTCGCTTTGACGTTCGTTCTGTTGCTGACCGCGTCGGCGCAAGCGTCGCATGAGAGCAGACGAGGCCCCGACCTCGCCTATTCGTGCGACACCGTTCGCTGGGCCGCGACCAAATATTCCCACGAGCAGCTGATGGCCTATGCCAAGGAGTACGGCATCACGCTCAAGCAGCGCCGCCAGGCGATGGCCTGCGTGAATTCGGCCAGCCAAGCGGATTGATATCATTTGCGCGGCGCGGCCGATCAGCCGATCCGGCCCGCCGCCAAATTCGATTGATTGCCCTGCCGACCGGCCCGGGGGATCACCGTGAAGCTTCCACGCCGTCGATTTCTCCACCTAGCGGCCAGCATGGTCGCGCTTCCGGCGGCAGCGCGGATCGCAAGAGCGCAGGCCTATCCGACCCGGCCGGTGCGATTGATTGTCGGCGCTCCTCCCGCCGGCCCGGTCGACATCTCGGCGCGCCTCATTGCGCAATGGCTGTCGGACCAGCTCGGTCACCAATTCATCGTCGACAACCGCCCGGGCGCCGGCGGCAATATCGGCACCGAGGCGGTCGTGCACGCGCCGGCCGACGGTTATACGCTCCTGATGGCTTACGCATCGAACGCGATCAACGCGACGCTTTATGACAGGCTCAACTACAATTTCGTCCGTGACATCGCGCCGGTCGGCGCCGTCAACAGCATTGCGCTCGTCATGGAGGTGCATCCCTCGTTTCCGGCCAAATCGGTTCCCGAGCTGATCGCCTACGCCAAGGCCAATCCCGGCAAGCTCAACATGGCATCGCCCGGGACCGGGACCGGGCCCCATCTGGCGGGCGAACTGTTCAAGAAGATGGCCGGCGTCGACATGATTCACGTGCCTTATCGCGGCTCCGGGCCGATGCTGGCCGACCTGCTGGGCGGCCAGGTGCAAGCCGCCTTCGATGGCCTGTCGTCGTCGATCGAATACATCAAAGCCGGCAGGCTGAGGGCGCTGGCGGTGGCGACCGCGAGCCGCTCGCCGGCGCTGCCGGACATTCCGGCCCTGAGCGAATATGTGCCGGGCTATGAGGCAAGCGGCTGGTGCGGCGTCGGCGCGCCCAGGGGCACGCCCACCGATATCATCGACAGGCTCAATCACGAGATCAACGCCGGCCTGGCCGATGTCAGGATCAAGGCGCGGTTTGCGGATTTGGGCGAGGCGGTGCTTCCAGGCTCGGCCGCCGATTTCGGCAAGTTCATTGCGGAAGAGACCGCGAAGTGGGCAAACGTGGTAAAGTTCTCCGGCGCAAAGCCTGACTGACAGACACAGACCAAACAGGCGACAAGGGGACCCGCATGAAACTTCCGCGTCGTCGATTTCTACGCCTGGCAGCGGGCGCTGCCGCGCTCCCGGCCATGGCGCGCTTCGCCTGGGCGCAAGCCTATCCGACACGGCCGGTGCACATCATCGTCGGCTTTGCGGCCGGCGGCGGGGTCGACATCACCGCGCGCCTGATCGGGCAGTGGCTGTCCGAGCGGCTCGGCCAGAATTTCGTCATCGAAGATCGGCCGGGAGCCGGCGGCAACCTCGGCACCGAGACCGTCGTGAATGCGCAGCCTGACGGATACACGCTGCTTCTCGCCACCGTCCCCAATGCGGTCAACGCGACGCTCTACGACAAGCTCAATTTCAACTTCATCCGCGACATCGCCCCGGTCGCCGGCATCATCCGCGTGCCGATGGTCGTCCTGGTGCATCCATCGGTTCCGGCCAAGACGGTCCCCGAGTTCATCGCCTATGCCAAGGCCAATCCGGGCAAGGTCAACATGGCCTCGGCCGGCAACGGCAGCGCGCCCCATATGGCCGGCGAGCTGTTCAAGATGATGGCCGGCGTCAAGATGGTCCACGTGCCCGTATCGCGGCCAAGGTCCGGCCCTCACCGATCTGCTCGGCGGTCAGGTGCAAGTGCTGTTCGCCACCACGCCCGGCACGACCGACTACATCCGGACCGGCAAGCTGCGCGCCCTTGCGGTGACCACCGCATCGCGGGTCGGAGGTGCTGCCGGAGCTGCCGACCGTGGGGGATTTCGTGCCGGGTTACGAGGCAAGCCAGTGGTACGGCATCGGCGCGCCCAAGAGCACGCCCGCCGAGATCGTCGACAAGCTCAACAAGGAAATCAACGCCGCTCTCGCCGATCCCAAGATGAAGTCGCGGTTTGCCGACATCGGCGGCGACGCCGCTGGCGGGCTCGCCCGCCGACTTCGGCAAGCTCATCGCCGCGGAAACCGAGAAGTGGGCCAAGGTGGTGAAGTTCGCCGACATGAAGCCGGAGTGATGCCGAGCCTTGCGTCCGGCACCCGGCCGCGACGAGGATTGCGCGGGCGGTGTCGAAAGAGGCGCCAAGCTTGGCTCAGCGCGCGCTCGCCTGCTTGGAAAGGCCGAGCTTGTTCATGATGCCTTCGAGCTTCATGTTTTCCGCGGCCAGGAATTCTCCGGTCGCGGCGCTGGCCAAGTAGTGGCTGGTGAGTTGCGCGCGCTCGATCTCCTCCTTCCATTCCGGCGTCTCCACCGTCTTGGCGAACACGCCGTCCCAATATTTGATCTGGGCGGGGGTCATCCCCTTGGGGGCGATGACGCCGCGCCAGTTGGAAAACACCGCATCGACGCCCTGCTCGCGCCAGGTCGGCACATCGGCCAGCGCGCCGCCAATTCTGCGCGCCGATGAAATGCCGATGGCCCGGATGCGGCCGGCCGCCACCTGCGGTGCGATCGTCGACGCCGGACTTGCCGTGCTTTCGACATGGCCCCCGAGCACCGAGGTGATCACGTCGCCGGAGCCCGCGAAGCTGATGACCTTCAATTTCGTAGGATCGATTCCGCCGGCGGCCTGCGCGACCAGCGCCAGCGCCACGTGGTTCTGGCCGCCGATGCCGGAGACGCCGACGGAGACCGACGAGGGATCGTGCTGCAGCTTGGCGATGAAATCCTTGCCGGTCTTGATGGTCAAGTCGCCATAGACCGCGAAGGCGATCTCCTCGTCCTCGAGCAAGGCGAGCGGCGTTATGTCGGCGTAGCTCAGGTCCATGTTGCCGGTGATCTTGTTGCTCAACAGCAGCGGCGACATGATCGCGACCACGTTGCCGCTGCGGCCGCGCTGATTCATGTACGTCCAGCCGAGCGCGCCGAAGCCGCCGGCCTTGTTCACCACCGTTACCGGCTGCTCGACCAGATGCGTGCTTTGCCAGATCTTCTGCAGCAGGCGCGCGGTGCGATCGAATCCGCTGCCCGGGTCGGTGCCCACCACGATCTCGACCGGCCGATCGGGCTTCCAGGCCTCCTGCGCGAAGGCCGAGCCGGGCAGGGCGACTGCTGTCATCGCCAGGACCGTCAGCATCGTGGCGATCAAATTGTCGGCGGCGCGTGATTTGATCGCTGCGACGGGTTTGGAGACGTTGAAGCGCATTTGGTGCTTCCTTGATGTTTCCCCGAGATCGTTATTCCAGCTTGCTGCTCGTGGTGCCGGACACAGCTGTACAGCGCGCCGGCTTGTCAGAAAAGCCGAGCGCGCGCGGGTGTGCTTAATCGCCGCACGACCGCTTGTTTCATTTCATTTTAGTGGAGAGGCGTGGAACGTAGTGTTTTGACAAGGTCTAGTCAAGCTCTTTTATTTGGAGTAGGCCGACAAACAAGCGTGCACGCAGCGGACGAAACACATGCAGCCGATGCGCGACCAGAAACGTTTAAAGCGGGCGATCGATTTGTGTTGACTTAAGCTCCGAGCGTCACCCGCGGGTGGCCCGGAAGCGGTCGATACGGACGCAGTCAGCTTCAAGGGAAGAGCGCGGAGCGGCGATGGCGGATTGGATCCTGTCGGTTTTCGTTGTCGCGGGCGCGGTGGTCTATCTGCACGCCGCGCTCAATTTGGAGCGCCTGCAGGTCGGCGACGAGCTGGGGCCGCAGGTGTTCCCGGCCTTGGTGGCCGTTTGCCTGCTCTGTTCGGGTCTTTTGCTGGCATGGGAGACATGGCGCAAGCAGATCAACGCCGAGGCTGGCGCGCCGGCTCCGGCGGCCGTCCTTCCGGCCGGCACGCGCCGCAAGGAACGCGGCCGGCAGCTCGTGCTGATCGCCATGGTGGCGTGGACCGCGCTCTATTACGTCGCGTTCGAGCCGGTCGGCTACATCGTCTCGACCATGATCTATCTGTCGGCCCTGCTGTTCTATTTCCATCGCGTCAATCCGCTGATCAATCTCGGCTACGCCGCCGCGTTCACGGCGCTCGCCTATCTCCTGTTCACCGAGTTTCTTCAGGTCGTGCTGCCTTCCGGCATTCTGCAGCTCTAGCGGAGAACCACGACCATGATCGACAGCTGGCACGGCATCCTGCACGGTCTCATGGTGGCGGGGACGCCCGTCAATCTCGCCTATACGCTGCTCGGCGTCTTCATCGGCACGATGATCAGCCATCTGCCCGGGATCGGTCCCTCGGCCGGCATCGCGCTGCTCATACCCGTCACCTTCGGCATGAATCCAACCACCGCGCTCATCATGCTGGCCGGCATCTACTATGGCTGCATGTATGGGGGCGCGGTCACCGCCATCCTGATCAACACTCCGGGGGATGCCGCGGCCGTCATGACCACGCTCGACGGCTACCCGCTGGCGCGGCAGGGGCGCGCGGGCGCGGCGCTTTCGATCGCCGCGATGAGCTCGTTCATCGCCGGGACGCTCGGGGTGACGGCGCTCACCTTCGTGGCGGCGCCGGTGGCGCAACTCGCGCTCAGCTTCGGTCCGGCCGAGTACTTCTCGCTCATGATCTTTGCGCTGAGCACCGTGAGCGCGCTGACCGGCGACTCGCTCGCCAAGGGCCTCATGTCGACCTCGCTCGGCCTCGCGATCTCGACCGTCGGCCTCGATCTCCAGAGCGGACGGTCGCGCTTCACCATGGGGATCGTGGACCTGCAGCAAGGCGTGAGCTTCCTGGTGGTCGTGGTCGGCATCTTTGCGCTCGCGGAGGTCGCCCGCATGGCCGAGGGAACTCTCGATGGCACGATGCACAGCGTGCGCGTGAGCGGGCGGATCTGGTTCACCCGCGAGGACTGGAAGAAGGCGTTTCCGGCCATCCTGCGCGGCTCGGCGGTGGGCTTCTTCTGCGGCTCTGCCCCCGGGCTCGGCGGAACCATCTCGGCGATGCTGTCTTACGTCCTCGAGAAATACGTCTCGAAGACACCCGAGAAGTTCGGCAAGGGCGCAATCGAAGGGGTCGCCGGCCCGGAAGCCGCCGTCAACGCGGATACCTGCGGGGCGTTCGTCCACCTGCTCGCGCTCGGCATTCCGGCATCCGGGTCGACCGCGATCATCATGGGCGCCTTCATCATGTATGGCATCCAGCCGGGTCCGTTGCTGTTCCAGAGCCAGCCCGACCTGGTGTGGGGATTGATCGCCAGCATGTATGTCGGCAACGTCATGCTGCTGGTGCTCAATCTTCCGCTCGTGGGCCTGTTCGCGCGCGTGCTCTATGCGCCCCCGGGCGTGCTCCTGGTCATGATCCTCGGCATCGCCTCGGTCGGCGTGTACTCGTTCGAGACCAATCCGTTCATGCTGTACACGGCGCTCCTGTTCGGCGTGGTCGGTCACTTCTTTCGCAAGCTCGATATCCCGAAGGCGCCAATGATCTTCGGCGTCATCCTGGGCGGCAAGATCGAGCAATCGCTGCGCCAGGCGATGACCCTCTCGAGCGGAGACGCGCTCGTTTTCTTGAAGAGTCCGCTTTCGGCGACGCTGCTCGCGCTCGCCGTCTCCATGGTCGCGCTTTCGTTCTGGGCCAAGCGCAAGACCGCCGCCACCCTGCAACAGGCCCATGCGCAACCGGTCGGCTAGAACGATAGTGGCAAGACCAAAACGTTCCACAGCACAGGAGAAGACAATATGGGATCACGCATCGTACACATCGCGATCAAGTGCAGCGACATGGCAAACCTGGAGACCTCGACGAAGTTCTATGAGGACGTGTTCGGCATCTATCAGACCAAGACCGAGCACGCCCGCGGCCATACTTCGCGGCACATGACCGACGGCAACATCGATCTCGCCCTGATGGTCTATGACAGCGAGGACGAGAAGGAGGCCAAGCTCGCCGGCGCCGGTCCCCGCATCCATCACATCGGCATCGAGGTCGAGGACCGGCCGAGCATGATCAAGAAGATCGAGGACAACGGCGGCTCGATCTTCTCGAACCGCGAGGAGGGCGCGCTGAAATACCGTTCTCCGGACGGCACCCTCGGCGAGATCGTCGGCCTCGGGCGCTACAAGAAGGAGCACATGAGCGAGAAATCGCGCATCGTCCATGTCGCCATCAAGGTGAACGACCTCGAGAAGGCGACCAAGTTCTACGAGAACGTGTTCGGCTTCAAGCAGCTTGCCACCGGCCATGCGCGCGGGCACGTCTCGCGTCACATGACCGACGGCGAGACCGATTTGGCCCTGATGATCTACGACAGCGAGAACGAAAAGGAAGCGCAGCTCGCCGGTCCGGGCCCCTGCATCCATCACTGGGGCCTGGAGGTCGCGGACCGCGCGGCCTTCGCCGAGACCATCAAGCAGCGCGGCGGCACCATTCTCTCCAAGCCCGACGCGAACGCGCTCAAGTTCCGCGCGCCCGACGGCAACATCTTCGAGATCGTGGAGACGGGCGGCTTCGAGCAATACAAGAAGAAGGCAGCCGCGCAGGCGCATTGAGCCACCGCGCTCTCGGGAACACCTCCCCCTGAAAGGGGGAGAGCCTGCCCTCGGGCTTGGCCCGAGGGTCGGATCGCGTAGCGATCCGGGTGGGGGTCCCGCCACAAGCGCCGAATCTGCGGGGAGACGAGACCCCCACCCGGCGCCTGAGCCTGTCATCGGGCCGGCCAAAGGCCGGACCCGTTGGGCGCCACCCTCCCCCTTTCAGGGGGAGGGAAAGGCACCGCCGTGCCAATAACAAAATTCAAATGCGATTGCCCTACCCCCGACTGGGGGTCCAAACTCTCATATCTCGTAGTTGTGCCGCGTGGCGAGCTTCATGAAGATCAGGCCCAGCACCGCCACTCCGGCCACGATGAGCATGCTGAGCGCGGCGAGTTGCGGCACCTCGCCGTTGTCCCAGAGATTGAGGATCACCACCGACACGATGGCGTTGTTGGCGCCCGTCAGCAGGACCGCGGTGGACAGATCGCGAATGGCGTTCATGAATACGTAGATCCAGGTCGCCGTGATGGCCGGCATGGTCAGCGGCAGCGCGATTTTCCAGAGCACCCGCAGGGTGCCGGCCCCGCACATGCGCGCGCTCTCCTCGAGCTGCCGATCGATCGACAGCAGGCTCGAATAGGAGAACCGCATGCCATAGGGCAGGAATTTCACGCCGAGCGCGAAGATCACGATCCACACCGTGCCGTAGATCGGAATGAAGCGCAGGTTCAGAAACTCGACCAGGACCGCGATGCCGAGCACGATGCCGGGAAACACCAGCGGCAGCGAGACGATGACATCGAGGAGCCAGCGCACCGCTTGCCGGCGGCGCACCACCGTCCAGCTCAGCACGAATGCGGCGGCCGCGACCGCGCTGGCGCCGCCGGTGCCCGCCATCAGGCTGTTCCAGACGCCCGAGACGGTGTCCTCGCGGCTCGCCACCGCCGCATAATTGGCGAGCGACATGCGGCCGAAATCGTCGAGCGACGGCGTCGTATAGATGGGCAGGAACGATGCCCACAGCATGAGCAGGAGCGGCGCGCACAGCGACACCGGGATGATCAGCACCCACAGGGCGCAAGGATATTTCCAGTTTCCCAGATCGATGCGCGAAGGGCGGAAGCCCTTGCCGGTGACGGTCGCGAACTTGGCGCCCTCCCGGGTGGCCCGGTAGTAGAGGAACAGCGGCACCGACACGGCCGCGGTCAGCAGCACCGCATAGGCGCTGGCGTCGCCGTAGCGCGGCACGAAGCCGGAATGGATGGACTGGAAGAGCGCCGTCGTGACCGTGACGATGCCGCCCGGAATGCCGATCAGGAGCGGCACCTCGAAGGCTTCGAGCGCGCGGATGAAGGAGAGCAGCAGCACGGCCAGGATGGCCGGCCGCGCCAACGGCAGCGTCACCCGCTTGAGCACTTGCCAGCGCGAGGCGCCGCACATGGTGGCGGCCTCCTCGAGCGCAGGGTCCATGGCGCTGAGCGGCGGCAGCGCCAGCAGCAGCGCGATCGGGGTCCAGAGCAGGCCCTCCACCAGGATCATGCCGCCGAGCGAGAACAATTCGATCGGCGTGCCTTGCAGGCCAAGCCAGGAGCGCAGCCAGACATTGATCAAGCCGTTGTTGGGGCCGAGCAGCAGGATCCAGCCGATCCCCTTGACGATCAGCGGCGCCGAGAGCGACAGGAACGCGCCCACGAACACGGTCTGGCGGAACGGCACATTGGTGCGCGCCAGCAACCACGCCGAAGGAAAGCCGAGCCCGATCGCCAGCAGCGAGGATCCGAGCGCAAAGCCGAGCGTCGTGCCCCACAATTGCCAGCCATTGAGGGCGAGCACCCGCCGATAGTTCTCCATGCCGAGCACGGTCTTGAAGCCCGGCAGTGGCACCGTCACGCTGTCCCAGATCAGATAGAAGAACGGCGGCAGCACCACGAGCGCGCTGACCAGGATCAGCACCCATAAGCCCCCGAGCCCGGCATCCACATTCGGGAGCCACCCCCGGGAGCGCGGCAGCTGCCGCGGTTCGATCGCCGCTTCAATCATTCTTGAAATTTCGCAGATCCGGCGGCGGTTGACCCTTGCGGGTCGGCATCAGCTGGCGATCTCCGCTCAGGAAATAGGTGTCCTTGCCCAGCACCACGTGATTGTTGTTCTCGGCGCAAAAAAACTCGGTCCAGACCGGATGGTGATCGTGGCGATAGGTCATCGTGACCGTCCACGGACGCGTGAAGGCATCGTCGATGGTGGTGAGCTCGTCGTGCATGATGTCCGCATTGTCCGGGTCCAGATACAGCTTCTCCTTGATCACCGTCATATTGTCCTGATGCAGCGGAATGCCGACGCCCAGGCTGCGCGGACCTCGGATGTGGCGCGTCTCGATCTCCAGCCGGCCGTGGCGGCCGCCTTCGCCGGCATCGGTCCACCGGCCGATGGAATAACCCACGAACGACGGCTCGATACCGGCCGGCCAGTCGCGTCCATCGGTATAGATGCGGCGGAAGTCGTTCATGAACGAGAACGCCATATAGGTGGCCGCGGGCGTGACGATCACCTCCATCGGCTCGTACAGGATCATGGTGCGCGGCATGCCGGGCGGCAGGCAGCCGAGCTGCGGATTGTAGGGCTGCGTGCCGGTCGCGAGGCTCTTGAGGTTGGCCTCGAAGATCGCCTGATATTCGGCGTTGAGAGGGACCCGCTGGCCGCGCCCGGGCGGCTTGCTCGGATCGAACTGCGGGCCGTGCCCGCCGTCGACCCGCACCCACTGGCCCCGCCAATCCGGATAGGCTTCGAGCGCGCCGGCCGGCCGGCCGATTATCGACAGCATCGCGAGCACGATCGCGCCGCAGCGGCATACGCAATGCATCAAAGTCCTCCGGGCGAGCGGTGCATCGACCAATTCATTCCGCCTTGATGCCCACCGGCTGTCGCTTGGATGACATCTTATCGCGTCACCGACCCCGAGGCAGGCCTTATTTATTGCACCCAACATGTCAATTGAGCAGCGTGATGAAGACGCGGCGCATGTTGCGCTTCGGTGTCGCCGGAATCCGCCCTCGTGGTCCCTGGCCCGGATTTGATCCCTGGGCTTGATCCCTGGACTTGATCCGGGGATTGACCTGCCCATCCGTCTGCTCGCAAGAAGATGGATGGGCAGGGAGGAAACAATGAGCGCACACGCATTTGCTATCGGACTTTGCGGAACTCACCATCGCGGTCTCCACACCGGCTTTCACCCAGCAGCTGCCCGTCGTTCCGAGCGACGACCCCACCAGGGCGCTGGTCGGACGGGTTGATCTAGAACGCTACAAGGCCACGATCAAAGGCCTCGGCCAGTTCGGCGACCGGCAGCAGGGCACCGAACGCAATCAGGCCGCGGTCGATTGGATCGAGGCGCAGCTGCGAGGCTACGGCTGCACCACGGAGCGCATCAGATATGTCTACAACGCACCGGGGCTGCCGCGCGACCAGCAGGTTGCGGCGCGCCCGCCCGGCGCGGTGATCGACAGCGGGGAAATCATTGCGGGCCTCGGCGGCGCGCGGATACGGGGCATCACGCTGCCGGTCGCGCCCAACAACAATCCGGCGGCGCAAGCCGATCCGCGGCTGCGGGCGCTGAACGAGGGGCCTTCGACTGCGGGGCCGCGCGAGGAAGTCTACTGCACCAAGGTCGGCACCACCCGGCCGGACGAGATGTATATCGTCGGCGCCCACATGGATGGACGCGGTTTCGGCGAGGCGGCGGACGACGACGGCTCGGGCACGGCGCTGGTCATGGAGCTCGCGCGCGTCTTCAGCGGTCCCGATGTCGTGAGCGAGCGGTCGATCCGCTTCGCGCTTTGGAACAACGAGGAAACCGGCTTCCAGGGCGCCGCCGCCTACGTGGCGCAGCGTGGGCCGTTGCAGGGTAAGGAAGACCCTGCCGGATCGGGCCGCTTTCCGGAACCCAGGTGGCTCGCGATGATCCAGCACGACATGCTGCTGTGGGACCATGGCATGCCGCGTGCGGACGGCACGATCGCTTCCGAGCAGCGCCCGGAGGCCGACGTCAACATCGAATTTCAGTCGACCACGAAATTCGCCGGCCAGGCGATGGGTCTCGCGTTCTTTTTTCGCGACGCCAACGAGAAATACGCAACCGATTATCCGGCTGCCGTCGGCAACCACATGGTCAATACGGATTCCAACGTCTTTATGAATATTATCCCGGCCATCAGCCTGCGCGAGAACGAAAGAGGCATGCAGATCGGCGCCGGCTGGAACCCGCATTACCATCAGGCCACCGATCGGTACGCGTCCTATTCCGACAAGGATTTCCGCCTCGGCCTGAATGCCGCGCAAACAACGCTCGCAGCGATAGCGCAGCTGACCGGCGCGACGTTGAAGAAATGAAGGTACTGGGCTTGTTCAACGGCGCCCCGGAGAGGAGCACAATCGTGGATTGATAGCCGTCATTTCGACGGTGGAGGGTAAAATGTCTTTGTCTGCCAACGGGGAACTGGGAGCAGTCGCACTCAAGTTCTCAGCGCCCTTTCCAAGTGGCCGACCAAGGTATTTGTCTCGAACGGCTTTGTGAGCAGACAGAATGCGCCGCTGGCGGCCACTCTGGCTTCCAACTCCGGCTCGGTGCGCGCAGTGATCATGATGACCGGCACCCGACAGTCGCGGGCGGTGAGCAATCGCTTGAGACCAAGCCCGCTCATCCCGGGCATGTGAATATCGGTGATGACGCAGTCGCAAGCGCTTTCCCCGTGTACCGCGGCAAATTCGTCCGCGGTCGCAAATCCGCGGACCCCGTATCCCAGCGAGTAGAGCGACTGAACCAGCGCTGTCCGGAACGGTTCGTCGTCATCGATGACCGCGACTACGGGCTCTTTGTCACACATCAATTCTTTCCCCTGCGGTGTGCTGGCAACCGGGCAGGACAGGGGATATGGCATGTGAAGGAGGCGCCGGGAATCATACGCGAGTGCTATACGCGGCCATCAAGATGGCGTGGGCTTGATCGCCTCAGCCATCCGCACCAGGTCGGCCAGGGTCCGCGCTTTCATTTTGCGCATGGCCGCCCCCCGGTGAATTTTCACAGTAATCTCGCTTATGCCCAGATCGCCGGCGATCTGCTTGTTCATCTTGCCGGCCGTCACCAGCAGCATCACCTGCCGCTCGCGGGCGGACAAAGTTCCCAATCGCTGCCGCAACAGCGCAAGGTCGCCGTCGATTGTCCGCCGCTGGCGATCACGTTCGATGGCGGTCATCACTGCATCGAGCATGTCCTGGTCACGGAACGGCTTGGAAAGAAAGTCCACCGCGCCTCGTTTCATGGCCCGGACCGACATGGGAACGTCCCCGTATCCGGTCATCATCACGACCGGCAGGGAAACCCCCATCCGGGTAAGCTGAGCCTGGAACTCGAGCCCATTCATGTCAGGCAAACGGATGTCGATGACGATGCATCCGGGTTTGTCGGCGAGGCTTGTGCCGATAAAATCGCGGGCCGCTGCGTAGCTTCGGGTGGCGAGCCCCACCGAGTTGAACAGCCCTTCCAGCGCGCCGCGTATCGACGCGTCGTCGTCGACCACGTGCACAACCGCCGTATCAGTCGTCTCGAACGGCATTGCGACCGCCATACGCCCCGCCCCGGTGATCCCCGCTGGGGTGAAACCCGGTATTTTTACCATATCGGAGGTCGGCGTGGCCACCTAAACTAAGGTATGAGCCGGATGATGCCTTGGTCTGGCGCGGCGCTACTGTTGGCGACCGTGGTCATCGGCTTGCGAAGATCAGGCCCGCTCCGCTCGTCGAACGAGCGCCCAAACGGCCTTGTGCCGGCCGACTTGGCGGCGCTCGTTTACGTAGCCATGGCAGCGGCGTTCTGTCCGGCGCCGGCGTGGTTTCTCGCCAATTCCTGAGGCCCGCGAAGGGTGATGGCACGCGCGGATTCGTACAAGTAAAATCAATTACTTAGGGTTTGATTGGACGCTGCGTTCTTCCGCGGTTTTATTGGTTTTGCTGCCCGGAGGGCAACCGAAATCTCGGGATTGAGTTGCAGGCCGATCGCGAATTCGTACAATAACGGACGCCGTGCTTCCGGGGCAGTCCGTGGCACGCGCGGCTTGCCCCACTTGCGGCTGTCCGCGCCCGTGGCGGCGGCTCCCGGCCCGCTCTGGTGATCGAGGTTGGAGCCAATGAGGGCAACGGCAATATTGAAGGATTTCGGCACGATCGCACGCCTCTCCGAAGGCGTCGACGTCAGACCCGGCGCGCTCCGGACCCGCAGAGCAATCGGAATTGAAGTGCGGTTCAGATCGGAAGTGCATGATGACTGAGGTTGCGGAAGGGCCAATGCCGGGTGGGGGATGGCGAGCCCTGGTGCGTTGGAATCTGGAATTCCACCGGGTCCGCTCGCCGATCTTGCGCTACGGCTTTGCCGTCGTTTGTGTTGCGATTGCGTTCGGGCTGGCCCTCATCTCGCAATACTATCAGCTCCGCGATGTGGAGGTGCCGCTTTTTGCCATGTCCATCGGCATCATCACCTGGTACGCGGGCACCGGACCTTCCGTGCTGGCGATCCTGCTATCCATGTTGCTCTTTGACTACTTCTTTACGGAGCCCCTCTACACCTTCGAAATTTCAAGCGACGAGCTGCCTTATTTCTTCATTTTCGTGGGATGGGGGGTGCTTGTTGCTTCGTTCGCCGCGGTTCGACGCCGGTTCGAAGACGGTCTTCTTCAGGCCCGCGCGGAGCTTGCGAAGCGAGCCGCAGAGCTCGAAGCGGCGAACAAGGAGCTGGAGGCATTCAGTTATTCTGTCTCCCACGATCTTCGAGCGCCGCTGCGCCATGTCGCGGGCTACGCGGAACTTTTACAACGACAATGTTCAAGCGCGCTGGATGAGAAAGGTCGCCGCTACATGGCGATGATCCTCGAGGCGTCGAAGCGAATGGGCACTCTGATTGACGATCTGCTGGGTTTTTCCCGGATCGGACGAGCCGAAGCCAGGAAGGCCGCCGTTAACCTGGACCAACTCGTCCGCGAGGTCGTCGCCGAGCTCAAGCATGACACGAAGGATCGGAATATTGCCTGGACGATCGGAGCGCTGCCGGTCTGTTACGGGGACCGTTCCATGCTCAAGGTGGCCTTCATGAATCTGCTGTCAAACGCGGTCAAGTTCACGAGGCTGCGGCCGCAAGCCAAAATCCAGATTGGCTATGCCGATCGCAAGGATAATGACGTCGAGGTGTTCGTCGCCGACAATGGCGCAGGCTTTGACATACAATATGTCGACAAGTTGTTCGGCGTATTTCAGCGTCTGCATCGAGCCGACGAGTTCGAAGGCACCGGCATTGGGCTGGCGACCGTCCAGCGCATCATCCATCGGCATGGGGGTGAGGTGCGGGCCGAAGGCGCAGTAGATCAAGGCGCGACCTTCTATTTCTCGCTTCGTAGGGCATAAGTTTCATTGCTAGGGCATAAGATTGAGAGAGGAGCACGCGAATGGAGACGCCGGGACGCCTTCTGATGGTCGAGGATGACCCAAAAGACGTGGAGCTTACTCTGACGGCACTGGAGGAATACAACCTGATGAACGAGGTGGTGGTTGTCCGTGACGGTCAGGAGGCCCTGGATTACCTCTATTGCCAGGGGCAATTCAGGGCTCGTCCACGCGAGCATCCCGCGGTCGTTCTGCTCGATTTGAAGCTGCCCAAGGTGGACGGCCTGGAAGTGTTGACTCGGATCAAGTCCGACGACCGCCTGAAGATGATCCCTGTGGTGGTGCTGACGTCGTCCCGGGAGGAAAGGGACATGATAAGAAGCTACCAGCTCGGGGTGAACGCCTATGTGGTGAAGCCGGTCGATTTTCACGAGTTTGTCAACGCCGTGAGGGAGCTGGGTATCTTCTGGGCGGTGATCAACCAGCCGCCACCGGGCAGCGTGAAAAAGGTGTTGTGATCTCTCCTCTCCACATCCTGCTTCTGGAGGATAACGCCGCCGACGCGGAGCTCGTTCAGGAGCTCCTCGCGGAACATATCGCCTGTGAGGTCGCTCGCGTTGAAACGCGCGCCGAATTCGTGGCTGCTCTCAAGGGCACTTGGGTCGAACTGATCCTCGCGGACTACAAGCTTCCTTCGTTCGACGGCCTCTCCGCACTGCACCTCGCCCGGGCCGAGCGCTCCGAGGTGCCCTTCATCTTTGTTTCGGGCACCGTCGGCGAGGACGTCGCGATCGAAGCGCTTAAGATCGGCGCCACCGATTATGTCTTGAAGCAGCGGCTCTCCAGGCTCGTGCCCTCGGTTCAGCGCGCGTTGCGTGAGTCGCGGGAGCGGGCCGAACGCAGGAAGGTCGCGGAGGCGCTGCGCCGGAGCGAGATGTATCTGGCGGAGGCGCAGCGATTGAGCCACACCGGGAGCTTCGGCTGGAACGTGGCGGGCGGGGAAATCTACTGGTCGGAGGAGACCTATCGAATATTTGAATATGAGCCGACGCAAAAGCCCACGGTGCAGACCGTAGTCGACCGCACTCATCCGGACGACCGGATGCATGTCCGGCAAGTGATTGAGCTCGCCTCGATTGATAGGGCCGGCTTCGACATCGAGCACCGCCTGATGATGCCAAATGGTTCTGTCAAACACGTTCAAGTTGTCGCCCGTCGTGCTCCCGGTGAAGGTGCGGAGAGCGCGCTCCTGATCGGGGCGGTGATAGACATAACCGAGCGCAAACAGGCCGAGAAGACCCTGCGGGAGCAGGCTGACCTGATCAATTTAACTCATGATGCCATTTTCATCCGCGACATGAACGGAGTTGTGAGGAATTGGAATCGCGGCGCAGAGGCGTTGTACGGATGGACCGCAGAGGAAGCGGAAGGCAGGATTGCCCTTGATCTGCTGAAGACGGTGTTTCCGATGCCGTTTGAGCGGGTCATGGCGGAGCTGCTGGATCGCGGCCGCTGGGAAGGCGAGCTGGTGCGCACCCGGAAAGATGGAGCGCAAGTGGTGCTGGCGAGCCGCTGGTCATTGCAACGAGATACGCGAGGGGTGCCGATCGGAGCCCTGGAGACCAACAACGATATCACCGAACGCAAGCGTGCCGAGGAGCAGCGCGAACGATTGTACGAGCTTGAGCGGGATCTCGCGCGTATCAACCGGGTCAGCATGATGGGAGAGCTGGCGGCGTCGCTGACGCACGAGATCAGGCAGCCGATCGCCGGCGTCGCGCTCAACGCCGAGACCTGCCTGCGATGGATCCGACGCCAACCGCCCGGGCTTGAACAGGCCGACGCGGCCCTGTTGCGAATCGTCAATGACGCGAAACGCGCGGCCGACATCGTCGAACGAAATCGTTCGCTTTACAGTCGCGGGACGCCGCAACGGGAGCCGACCGACCTGAACGATATCATTTTGGAGATGGCCGTCATGCTTCGTGACGCGGCGAGCCGTCATGGTGTTTTGATCCGCAACGACCTCGACCCCGCGCTTCCAACTACGATAGCGGACCGCGTGCAGCTGCAGCAGGTTTTGATGAACCTTATGCTCAATGGCATCGAGGCCATGCAGGAGAGCAGCGGTGAGCTGAACGTCGCGTCACGACGGACCGAAGACGATCAATTGCTGGTCTCGGTGAGCGACCACGGGATTGGATTTCCCGGCGAGAACCTCGACGACATTTTCGAGGCGTTCTACACCACCAAGCCGCAGGGCACCGGCATGGGACTGTCCATCAGCCGCAGGATCATAAAGTCCCATGGCGGTCGGCTGTGGGCCCGCGCCAACGCCGGGCGCGGTGCGACCTTTCAGTTCACGCTGCCAAGCGACGACCCGTGACGTCAACTCGCCGACAAGGTGACGAGATTCTATTCCGAATATTCCGGCGTTCCCGCGGCCTAGTGTGCCGTTTCTGACGCTGGTTCGCTTTACCACCGACCGATCCACACTTGTCCCAGCCTTGAGCCGGAACCGTCGCATCGCATGGCATCGATCGCAATGCGGAGCGCACGTTTTCGGAGATTGCCAGGGTCGCGCACCAAGCAAACGGCTGCTGCCACCGGTCGACCGGTCGCGGGTATTCGATCATGACCGGCGAGAGATCGGCCCGATCTCGTTTTGGGTCGCGACTTGTCTACGACCCTGCGGCGCCTTATCTTGACCGCGTCGTCGGCGTCATGCCGGCGTTCCGGAAGCTGCCCTTCTTGCAGTCCCTGCAAACGCAGCTGCCGTTCGTGGTTACTCGGGTCGCGGTGCTCGTGCTGCTTATCGCGCTCGGCATTCCGGCGACTTTCCGGCTTTACCCTGGGTCTGGGGGAGAGCATAGGCGGGCCAGACCGACCCAACCGTTCCCGCCTCGGTTCAATCGTTCGGATGGAGGTGCCCCATGAGCATTCGAGACGCCAAGACATCGCGGATCGCCCCGCTGCAAACCCGCTCGGATCTCAAGCCGAATGCCGTGCGCGATATTTCCGGCGCGCTCAATATTCTGCTTGCGGACATGTTCGCCCTGTACCTGAAGACCAAGAATTTCCACTGGCACATGTCGGGCCCGCACTTTCGCGACTATCATCTCATGCTGGACGAGCACGGCGACCAGATCTTCGCCACCACCGATGCGCTGGCCGAGCGCGTCCGCAAGATCGGCGGCACGACCATACGCTCGATCGGCCATATCGGCCGGCTCCAGCGCGTGCTGGACAACGACGCCGACTTCGTCACGCCGACGGACATGCTGGCCGAGCTGCGCGACGACAACCGGCAATTGGCCGCAAGCTTGCGCGAGACGCACGGTCTGTGCGACGAGCATGACGACGTCGCGAGCGCCAGCCTGCTCGAGACCTGGATCGACGAGGCCGAGCGGCGCGCCTGGTTCCTGTTCGAGGCCACCCGCGCGGCCGATTGAGATCTGCCGCCGTAGCGAGACCCGGCGGTGTTCACCATCGGCTCTTGGCGCGAGCGCGTGACCAATGAGAACAAGGCAAGTCAATGGGATACGCAAGCAGCGCTCTGCTTATTTCGCGTTGGCTTGCACGACCTGGCCCACCAGCTTGGCCCAATCCATATCGAGCGCGCCATAGACCGCGCCGGCCTCCGGCCGTGCATTGTCCTTGAGGATCTCGATCATCAGAGTCGCATAGTCCGACGGGATGACGCCAGCCTGCATCATCCGCATGAGCCCGACCTGACGTTTGGTCGCACTGAATGTGCCGCAGGCATCGACGGCCACATAAGCGTCGAGCCCCTTGCCGACGGCCGTCATGGCCGGGAACGCAGCGCAGACTTCGAGCGAGAGACCCGCAAAGATCAGTTTCCCGCGGCCGGTTGCTTCGATGGCGCGTGACACCCGCGAATCGTCGAAGGCGTTGACCGAGGAACGGTCGATGATCTGCACGCCGGGCAGAGCCTCGACCAGCTCGGGAACGGTCGGCCCCCACATGCTGTCCCGGGCCGTGGTGGTCACGACGATCGGGAGCCGCAACGCCTTCGCAGCCTTGGCGAGGCCGACGACGTTATGCTTGAGCTCTGCGATCGAGTAATCGCGCACTCCGGTCATCAAGCCCACCTGGTGGTCGATGAGGACGAGTGCGGCGTTTTCGGATGTAAGCGGTTCGTAAGGGCGGGTTGGGTCGGACATGACGGTCTCCTCCGGTAACGACAGGCGAGCCGCGGCTTCGATCGGCGGTGTGACGTCAGTTGTGTCGCGGCGGCGCCGGCCAGCATCGATTGAAGAAATCGGCGCCGTTCCACTTGGTCTCCCCGCTGCGCTCGACGTGTGATGATGATCGTACACCACGGACTTAGCGGCTGGACTATCGGCCGAGAAGCTGCGAAAATTGTAACTCAACGTCCAATACAATGGACGATGAGGTTCCGCGTGCTGGATTTGAACGATTTCTTTTATTTCGTGCAGGTCGTCGATCGAGGCGGCTTTACGGCCGCGGGCCGGACGCTGCGAATTCCGAAGTCGACACTGAGCCATCGCATTCAGCAGCTTGAGACCAATCTCGGCGTCAGGCTGCTCAACCGCACCTCACGTCGGTTCGGGATGACGGATGCCGGCGGGGAATTCTATCGACACGCGGTGGCGATGTTGCGCGAGGCCGAATTGGCCGAGACCGCCATACGTCATCGGCTCAATGAACCGACCGGCACCGTTCGTTGCACGGCGGCTGTGGCCACCATGCAGTTCGCAATGCGTGGTATCGTAGCAGACTTTCTCGTCCGCTATCCCAAGGTCAGTGTCGTCGCACATGCGACCGACCAATATGTCGACATCGTCGGCGAGAATTACGACGTCGCCATCAGAGCCCATTCGGACCCGCTGCCCGCTTCGACGCTGGTGCAACGGACGCTGACGCCGGCTCCTTGGTTCCTATTCGCGGGCGCCGCCTACCTTGAAGCTGAGGGGCCTTTGGATACACCGTGCGATCTCGCCAAGCACCCATCGCTGTTCATGATGCGCACGGGGGTAAGGCCGGTTTGGCGGCTTCGGCGCGCGAGCGGGCGTAAGGACGAGGTCGTCGTGCCTCTTACGCCGCGGCTCATTATTGACGACATGGTCTCCCTCAAACAGGCCGCGATCGCCGGCCTCGGCGTGGTTGCGCTGCCGGGTTACGTTTGTCGCGACGAGGTGCAATCGGGGGCGCTTCGACAAGTACTACCCGGTTGGACCGCGGGGGACTCCACGCTGACCGCACTAATTCCGTACCGAAAAGGTCTGCTGCCGTCGGTCCGCGCCTTCATCGAGCATTTGGCGGTTGAATTCCCAAAAGTGGTGTTCGTCTAAGTCTCCAGTTTGTCGGCCCAGGATGGTGGTGAGATTACCGTAGCGCGGGCACGGCGGCGACGCCGGGCGTGCGATCGATTGGGACGTGCGCGCGATGCGCCTCAGCCCGCTCGATGCAATGAACTACATTCCCCAAGGCACTCGGACGACGAGAGAGCCATCGCGCGGGCGACCCGGCCGACCCCGATGGTGCCGCCGGCGCCGGTCACGTTCTCGACCACCACGGGCTGGCCGAGCGTGGCCCGCATCCCCTCGGCCATGATGCGGGCGATCACATCGGTCGAGCCGCCGACCGCGCAACGGCCAGTCGATCCGAGGTTTCATGGTTTCGGCAGCGCGTACGTCCTCAGGGTTTGGGGCCGACGTTGTCCTCGATCCGGGGATTCTGACCCTGCTGCTGCAGTGTCTCTTGCGAGGTGTCGGGCCTCGCTGGTTTGCCGCGACGCAGCCGTGCTCCGACGTCGATGCCGGTTTCCCGGCCGAGCTCGGTTACACGCTGCATGAGATCGCTGACCCAGGCGTTGGTCGAATCTGTTTCGTTCAGAATGGCTACCCAGTCATCGAGCGCCGCCGGCTTGTTCCCGGACTGCTCCTTCGCAAGTCCGATGAAAAAGCGCGCGCGCGGATCCTTCGCGTCGAGGCGCAGCGCTTGTTCGAATATCGACCTGGCCTCGTCGGTGACGATCCCATTGGCGGCCCGCACCAGGGCTTCGCCCCGCGAGCTTCTGAAATCAGCATTCTCGGGATCGAGGTCGATCGCCTTGGCATAAGCGGTTGCCGATTGGATGAACCGATCGGTGTTGAAATAGGACCAACCAAGCATTCGCCATCCGTCCGGATCTCCGGGGTTGCGATTTAAGCGCTCGACCAGCCGCGCGATCATCTCGTCGACGGTGCCAAGGCCGGCCTCTGGCTGGTTCTTGGATAGTTGATCCACGCCGAATGGATGCGTCGCGGCGGCGAGCGCATCCACCGCCGAAGCCCCCGATTGTTCCGGCGAGCTGATCTTGGCCGGCATCGAAGGCAAATTGGCGCCGCCGTTCAAAGCATAGAGACTGGCGGATCCAAGCAAAATGATGCCCGCTCCTGTGAGCGCGACAAAGTCTCGCTTGTCGGGGGAAAAGCGCGCCAGACTCCGCGGGCGAACGCGATCTGCCTCCGAAGTGTCGCTCGGTCGATCGAGCCGGCGTAAGAACGGGGCTGCCAGGAGGACAGCCGCAGCCGAGATCATGATCGTCAGGATCGTCCACGGGGTCATTTCTGGTCTCCCTGGCTGAACCGCCTTTGGTTGTTCGGAAAGCCGCCCGTGCGCGCACCGCGGACGCCGGCATCGCGAGCCAGCGTTGCCATCTCGGTTTGCAGGCGACCTGGATGATTTCAGAATAGTTTGGAAAAATGCGGGCCGTTTTGCGGCGCGCCGCGCTTTCGGATGCACACGTCTTCACTCAGGGCACACCCGATCTTATCTCGGTACCTGCAACAGACGTGCATACATTCACGCACGGCTGCGCGCAAATTGATTTTCTCTCAGAGTTCTCTGCGCGGCGTGCCTTCGATTTAGGAACGTCGGAATAAATAGAGATTTGATAGAGCCAAGATCGAAAAAGAGCCGATCGGTGAGGCGAGTACCGATCAGAAATCGACGAACAAGAAACGGTCGGAATCTTTCCCGATGGTCGCATGCGGGAGTGCCGGTTGCGAGGTAACTCAAAGGCCGCATCATACCTGTGGAGGCATTCGCGACCATGAGCCTTGAATCGCTGTTCCTTCTTTATGCAGTGCCGTTGGGGATGACGTGGACGGTCTACACCTGGCTGCGGAGGAGGGCAGAATGGCGCAGCATCTCGAAACGCAACGCCGCGACCGAAGCTGGATTGCTGGATCCGCCGACGCTGCATCCCCAAATCGATCCCAGCCTCTGTATCGGTTGCGGCGCCTGCGTCCGGGCTTGCCCGGAGGGCGAGATTCTTGGACTGATCGACGGCAAGGCGGAACTGGTCGAACCGTCGGATTGTATCGGGCACGGCGCCTGCAAGGCCGCATGCCCCTGCGACGCTATCCGTCTTGTATTCGGCACGGAACGGCGCGGTGTCGATATACCTCATGTCGGCGCCAATTTCGAGACCAACGTGCCGGGAGTTTTCATTGCCGGCGAGCTCGGCGGCATGGGCCTCATCCGCAATGCCATCGAGCAGGGCCGCCAAGCCATTGATTCAGTACGGGCGCTCGACCGATTGGGCCGGCCGAACGTCTACGACGTCGTTATCGTCGGTGGCGGACCGGCGGGGTTCGCGGCGAGCCTCGCCGCCATGCAGCACAGGCTGCATTTCGTTACGGTCGAGCAGGACAGCTTCGGCGGTACGGTCGCACACTATCCGCGGGGAAAGCTGGTAATGACCGCGCCCGTCACGCTCCCGCTCATCGGGACCGTCAAGTTCAGAGAGGTAGGCAAGGAGAAGCTGCTGGCTTTTTGGCGCGACACCGCGCGCCGCACCGGTCTGCGGATCAACTATGGGGAACGGGTCGACAATGTGAGGTGTCGGGGGATGGATCTTGAAGTCATGACCACCCGCGGCAGCTACCTGACTCGCTCCGTATTGCTTGCGATCGGCCGCCGCGGCACTCCGAGACGGCTCGGCGTCCCCGGCGAGAATCTGCCCAAGGTGGTTTACCGGCTGATCGACACCGTCCAGTATCGCGGACAGCATGTGCTGGTCGTCGGTGGCGGCGATAGCGCGCTCGAAGCGGCTATCACGCTTGCCGAAGAGCGCGGCACCACCGTCACGCTCTCCCACCGCGGCGAAGCGTTTGCCCGGGCCAAGTTGAAGAACCGCGAGCGGGTGGTGGCTGCGCAGAGGGAGGGCCGTCTGACGGTGTTGATGCCAGCTGCAGTCAGGCGGATCGGCACGAACGATGTCGAGATCAGTCACAATCGTACACGGATCGTGCTGCGGAACGACACCGTCATCGTGTGCGCCGGCGGCATTCTGCCGACGTCATTTCTCCGAAATATCGGCATCGAGCTGGAAACAAAATATGGCAGCGCTTAGGGCCGCCGGTATCGCTTTTACGGCCGTCTTCCTGCTGCAGACGCTTGCACCGGGAGCAAGGGTGGCCTTTGGCGGAGAAGCCCCGGACGGGCATGACGCCCGCACCGACCCTGCCGCCCGGAGCATCGATTTGGCAGTGGCGACCGGAGAGTTCAAGCAGGCGGCCGCCCTCCTTGCCCGCGGGGCGAGCGCGGGAAGCGCCGATGCGCAATACCAACTGGCTTCCCTCTATCGATTAGGCCGCGGCGTTCCGCAGGATGAAGCGCTTGCCTTCAAATGGATGAAAGCTGCCGCTGAACAAGGACACGTGAGGGCCGAGTTCAATCTCGGTACGATGTATCTCGCGGGCCGCGGCGTCGATCGCGACATTGGTCGAGCCCGGACCTGGCTGCTCAAAGCGGCAGCACAAGGATATCGGGAAGCAAGCTTCGCACTTGCCGGTTTTGCGACCGGGCCATCAAGGCAGGCGGCAGGATCAAAATCGGCGGCCCCGGCGACGCGAGGCACTCCAGGCGCCCGTCCGCAAAAAACCGCGCCGCCAACGAGAGTGGTCGCCGAAAATGGGCGCCCGATGATTCTGGATGCGGCGTTGCGCGGTCAAAGCGATGTGATCCTCAAGTTGATCTCAAACGGAGCCGATATTGCGGCCCGGGATGCCGAAGGCAACACGGCTCTCGCTCTGGCAGCGGCCGCGGGGCAGGTCGAAGCGATGAACGTGGTGTTGTCCAGCGGCGCGAGTGCCGACACGAAGAACAAGGCCGGCGAAACGCCGCTCATGCTTGCCGCAGCCAAGGGACACGCTGCGGTCGTTGCCCGGCTGCTGGAAGCGGGGGAGGGCGTTACTGCGGTGTCGCCCAGCGGCGCCGACGCGCTGTCGGCGGCGGTGCGCGGCTGCCACGGGCCGGTTATACAGGCGCTTATCAGTCATGGCGCCGACCCAAAAGAGGTTCTAAACGACGGCACCTCGCTTCTCATGCTTGGCGCCGCGAGCTGCGATGCGCCGATCGTTCAGCTGCTGTTGAACGGGGGGGCCTCGGTCAACGCCTCCGATCAAAACGGGCATACGGCACTTTGGTTCGCGGCAAGCCGCGGCCATTCCGCGAGCGTGTCAGCGCTGCTCGCCATGGCGGCGGACCAAAGCATCGCCGACCGGGACGGTGTCACGCCGCTGCAAGCGGCCCTTGATGGCGGACAGGGCGAGGCGGCGGCGATTCTGCTGACCCACGAGACGGATATCGATCACCGCACGCCGGCGGGTAACACGCCCTTGATCCTCGCCGCCCGGTCTGGACTGGCGGGTGTCGTCCGCGATCTCCTGCACCTGGGCGCGATGCGCGATGCCAAGAACAATCAAGACTACACGGCGCTCATGATGGCGGCGCGGGCGGGGCATGCCAAGATCGTCGAGATGCTGATCGATGCTGGCGCAGACCGACGCCTCAGAAACAAAAAGCTTGAGACGGCAAGCGACATAGCCGCGACTGTGGGGAACACGGCCATTGCGCAGCTATTGAAATAGATGATGTTA
Organism: uncultured Alphaproteobacteria bacterium; assembly: GCA_963725185.1. GTDB lineage: Bacteria > Pseudomonadota > Alphaproteobacteria > Rhizobiales > Xanthobacteraceae > VAZQ01. Next base: position 719,115 of record CAVRXO010000002.1, on the reverse strand, counting down.
TCGAAATAGGCGATGTCGCGGTCAATTGTGCTTGCGTATAGAAGAAGCGATGCCGCCGTCATCGCCCGTCGGGCGTGCGCAGTCCGATCCAGGCGTCGCGGACCTGGTGGTAGTGCACGGTTGGGTCGTAGAGCTCGATTTTCAGGCCCAGCACCTGGGGTGACAACGAACCGACCGCCGCCACCACGCCGTAGGAGGCGACGATTCGATCATGCTGGGCGGTGACGAGCGCGGTGCGCGCCGAAACCAAAGCTTGTTGAGCATTGAGCACATCAAGGGTCGTGCGCTGGCCGACCTGAGCTTCTTCGCGCACCCCATCGAGCGCGATTTCGGCCGAAGTGACCTGTGCGGTCGTGGCGGCGATCTGCGCCTTGGCGGCTTCGAGTTGGCCCCAACTCTGCGTGATGCTCTGCTGCACCGAGACGCGTGCCGTGTCGAGGTCAAACCGACGCTGGCCGAGCGTTTCCTTGGCTTGACGGATCGTAGCGTATTCGGCGCCACCCTGATAGATCGGTACCGAAACCGTGCCGACAACCGCGCCCGACAGCGTCTCCAGCGTGGAGAGGGAACTCGCCGAACCGAAGTTCTTCGTCAAGCTGCCGTTTAGCGACACGGTGGGATAGAGCGCCGCCTCTCCGATCTTGACCTGCTCGATCGCAGCATCGACGTTGAACATCGCTGTTGTAATGGCCGGATTTTGCGCGGCCCCCTGCTGCAGCGCAGCAGCCAAGGTTGGCGGAAAGAGCCGGTCGACGGGGCTTGCATTGACCAGCTTGCCGGGCTCGGCCCCGATCACCTGCAGATAGGTCGATTTCGACGTGACGTAGTTGGATTGCGCCGAGTGCAAGACCGAGCGCGCGGCCGCCAGGCTGGACTCAGCCTGAGCCAAGTCGGTACGAGTGACCTCGCCAGCCTGAAGACGATCGCGGGTCTGGCGCAGCGTCGCCTCCAGAACCGTCACGTTGTTGCGCTGGAGCGTGAGCAATGCGGAATCACGCAACAGATTCATGTAGGCTATGGCGGCATTGAGCAGAATCGTCTGCTCGGCGGCGCGCAGCACCTCGCGCTGGGCAAGGACCTGGCTCTCCGCCAGCCGCGTCCGGCTGGCGGTCTGGTATCCATTGAAGAGCGTCTGGCTGACGCTCACTCCATAGCTGGCTAGCGCAATCGCCCCGGCCGAGCGAGCGTAGCCGACTCCGTCGGTCTGTTTTGAGAGCGTATCCAGATATTGCTCACCGGCCTCGGCAATCGCCGTGACCTTCGGTCGATAGCCGGAGAGCGCGATGCCGACACCTTCATCGGTCGCGCGCGTGGCGGCGCGTTGGGAATTGATCTGCGGATTGTTCTGGTATGCGGCCGCAAGCGCGCCTTCGAGCGTATCGGCGATCGCCCGTTGCGGTGCGACGCCAGTCAACGTGGTCGTGGCAATGAGAGCGACTCTCAAACCCTGCTGTACCCGACTCGGAAGGGCACATCCAAGCCGCAATATCTTTACGTTCCTGGCGCACCTATCCGTTTGTCTCATCTCGCGTAAAGCTCTGCGGTTCTTGAGACGGACTCGAATGGAAACACCCAATAGGATCGCCGTGGCGAAACGACCATTTCCTGCCATTTTGGCGGTCATGACGGCCAGTTGAGCGCAATCCTTCGCCGGCGATGCTCGCGCTCGCATTCGTGCTTGCAAATGGGAAAGCCACAGGAAGCGAATGACCCTCATGCAAAGGAACGGCATGCGGACGAATTGTCCGCATGCCGGGACCTATAGGTGATGTCTTTCTCCTCAACCCCACGTATGCGAATGCGCGGCCGCGGCAACCGCGACGTGACCCTGATCGTGGTCAGCCGGCCCCGCCCCCGGCGGCAACGCTACGAAGCCAGCGGACCCGTCAGCCCCGACTGCCTGAGCGGCCAGAGTCGCGTCATGATTGACGATATTGAGAATCTGCGTCTGAACCTGACCGATCTGGCCGTTGACGGCAGAGACCTGAGTGGGCGTCGCGGTATTGACACTGCTCACCAGGTTGGATTCGCTGCCCAGCAGGCTGATGACGTGCTGGATATCGTGAAGGGCCTGCCCGGTGAGCCCCTGGTCGGTTATCGTATTCTGAAGGCCGGTCTTGGTTGCATTCAGATCATTGACGATGGATGCCTGGTTGCCCGAATACACGCCGCCGACGAGCTTGGTCATGGCGTCGTCGAAGACGAGCCCTGCAACATGCACCGTGTCAATGGAGGCGGGAATGCCGCCATTAGGGGCAGGCGTAAATGTATCTCCCGTCGCCAACATGTTTCCGCGCACATCGGCTCCGTTCGCCATCAAGACCGATGCCGCGCCATTGACGAGATCTGCGTTGCCGGTTTGAAGCCCGGTGATCAATTCGCGCGAGGCGGTTCCCTGAACCCCATCAAGGGTGAACTCGTTGTTGAAGCGGGCGGAGAATAGTCCACCTTGAGCCGTTGAATAAGCATCCGCATTCACGGAAAACGTGTGGACGTCCGTTTCCAGTTGAAGGACCGCGGCGGAATGGGGGTCGGTCCCTGCAAGCGCCTGCGCGCGCGCGGCCAGCGAATTGGAGTCTGCGACAAACTGTAAAAGGGTGGTTGTCTGTGCGCCGGAATCAGGGAAGGGCGTTGGTGGCGTCAGGAGATAGGAGACCTGCTGGAAGCCGGAGTGATTGTCTTGATGGGCCAATGCGGTCAGGCCGGCGTCGCCGGCCACGATATCTTGCACATCCCGGGTTACATCGTTGATGAATTTGGGGACAAATGTGTCCGTTCCGAAGGCGCCAATTTCGGTTTTCAAGAAAGTCATTTGATCGGCAATATTCTGAGCATGCACGAGGCTTACAGCCGGGTTTCCTGTGCCGTCCAGGGTGTTCAAAGCGCCGCTGTTTATCAGGTTCTGCAGTTGCGTTTGAACGGTGGAAACCTGATCGATGAGCAGCTTTTGGTTTTGATGGCTAACGCCGCCCTCCAATTCATTGGATATCGAGTTGTAGAGCGTGCCGATTTCCGCGAATGTCATCTGCTGAGCCATATTGTCTCTCCTGTTTTGTCCCTGTTGTCGTTTGCGAGTGAGCGCTTGGCGGCGATTGTGAGGGGGGCGTCCCGCAGTCGCCTTGGTCAAGTCGATGAGAGCCGCACCAATTGTTGGAAAAGTGGTGGACTATCGGAGAGGCAATGGACGTACCACGGTGCGGCCTTGCCTACGTTTGCTCTGTTGCGCTCTTCCCCTCAGCATATGTTTTGCAATCGTAATGGGACGGGAACGAGAGGCACTCCGCGCGAAAGCGTGATGATATTAGGGTAAATCGATGGCGCACCCTGCATTGATTGTTGTTGTGGTCGTGAACGCAAATCACGCAAGGTGCGGAGAGGTATCGCAAGGCATGTGCGGCAGAGGCGACCCCGGTGGGCGGTCGCAACAATCTTCGGATGGTAGGCGGAGAGTGCAATGCCGATAATCTTGTGCCGACGTCCGGAGCCAGCTCCGGGTTCATCTTGAACAAGCATCGGAATGTGTCGGCGGCTGCCTCAGCGCTCGCTGAACGTACGTTGCAGCTGATCGGTGATTGGCTTGAGCAAATAGCTCATCATGGTGCGGCTTCCGGTTTGCAGAAATAGCTCGGTCGGCATCCCGGACACGAGCTGCAACTTGCCTAAACGCTGAAGTTCCGCCTCGGGAAGGGTAACCCTCAGAGTGTAGTAGGCGGCATCGGTCTGCTTGTCGTGACTCAAGTCGGCAGAGACGTACGATACGAGGCCATTTAATTGCGGCGTCGTACGCTGGTTGAACGCGGAAAGGCGAACGAGCGCCTGCTGACCCACGAGCACATGATCGATGTCTTTGGGCGGGAGCCTGGCTTCGACCTGCAAACTGTCGGAATCGGGCACGATTTCCATGATCACTTCCGCGGGCTTGATCACGCCGCCGATGGTATGAACGGCGAGCTGATGGACGATGCCGGACGTCGGAGCCCGGAGGTCGACTCGATTCATTCGATCCTGGGCGGCGATGCTCCGCTCGGTCAGCTCGCCTTCTTTGTCTTGGGACTCGCGGAGATCCTTCGTTACCTCGGCGCGAAGATCCTGATCGATCCGGATAATCTGAAGCTCCGCTTCACTGATTTTTGACCGCGTTTCTGCGATTGTGGACACCAATTGCTCCCGCTCGCCGTCAAGACGCGCAAACTCCCGCTGCAGCGCGGTCAGTCGCGTGAGGGGCACCAGCTGCTTGTCATAGAGCGTCTGGACCCCGTGAAGCTCGCTGGAAATGAGATCGAGCTGCGTTCCCTTCGACTTGATTTGAGCTTCGAGCCCGACGATTTCCTCTCCGAGCTGACCGACGTGACCACGCAGCAGCTCCTTCTGGCTCTGACGCGCCTTTGCGCGGGCTTTGAACAGCGAATTCTCCGACATCACGAGCTGCTCGATATCCTTGTCTCCGGTCCGCGTCGCCAGCTCGGGTGGTAATTTCGGCTCGTCCATCCCGTCGCGTTCCGCGATCAGCCGGGCGATGCGCACCCGGGTCTCGTCCAGTTGCTTCATGACTACCTGAAGGCTTGCCCCCACCTCCACTTCGTTGAGACGGGCCAGCAAATCACCCGCCTTCACATGCATCCCGTCATGCACAAGGATCTGATCGATAATCCCGCCGGTAGGGTGCTGAACCTTTTTCACGTCCGTCTCGACCACCAACGTGCCGCTCACCATTACGGCTGCTGACAGGGGGACCACCACGGCCCACCCCCCCACAATGCCAACGCCAAGTACGAGCACTTTCAGACCCGTTCTGAGTTCGTCTTGAAAGCCGCGCCGAAGCTGTCCCGCCAAACCAGGGCCACCGGCGTCTGCCGGGGTGGGGGCGGCGAGGCGGGCGACCAGCCAGCCGTAGGTGATGCCCAGACGATCGAGGCAGGCGCGCACCGCACGTCCGGCCTTGGCCGGCCGGGCCTGAGTGCCGCTACCGAACACCTCGCGCCCATGAGAGTGGGCAGTTGGATCGCCTGGCGGACCGCTTTGAAACTCTTGATTCAAGGTTGGTCGCGAAGATGGGAACTCGCCGATCCGCAAATCGTGAATGTTCGATATCGCCTGATTCCGGATCGTTTCGCCGGTTCGCTTCGCCGGCCGAGGTGCCGTCGCATCAGGGCGTAGTATTGATAGGCTTGGCTTGACTTGCCGGTGCGCATTCTCGCGGGTGGGCCTGCCAATACGAGGGTCAGAGGTGACCTCCTCGACCTCGAGATTCTTCCGGCCCGAACCCAACGGGGCCATTCGGTACCCTTCCACGATGGTCGGATCCTGCCGAACCTTTTCGCGGAATGAAATCTGCCGCGCCTTCGGCTTCACCATGACGACGTTTGGAAGGGAGAGCGCGCGATCGATCGTCGGATCCTCGATCAAAGACGCCACGTACGCGCCGAAGATCTTCGAGCAGGGCCGCACCCTGCGGTCCAAAAGCGCTGCCGCTTCGGCCCTGCGACCAATCTCCCTCGTCGTGCCGAGGCCCTCTGCCGGATGTCATGGGCGGGCTCCGCCGGCCACCAGGGCCGGTCCGGGCTTCGCCGAGCCGAGCGGACCCTGACGGACCGCCGAGCGCGCCACCTGCGCGAATGCTTCTTCACGCGGTCCAAATGCAATTACGTTGCCTTGATGGAGGACCATCGCCATGTTCAAGGCGGCCACCGCACTTGGGCGGTGCGACACCACAATGACGATGCGCTTTGCGTTCCGAAGCGTCTCGATCGCCTTGGACAGCGCAATTTCACCGTCGGAGTCCAGATTGGCGTTGGGCTCGTCGAGAACGATCAAGAACGGATTTCCAAACACCGCCCGGGCCAGCCCGATGCGCTGGCGCTGGCCGGCGGAAAGCGACATGCCGCCTTCACCGATCCGCGTGGAGTAGCCGTCCGGCAGACGTAAAATGAGCTCGTGCGCGCCGGCAACCCGGGCAGCCTCCAAGACGTCGTCGGACGCCGCGGTCTCATCAAAGCGCGCAATATTCTCGGCGACGCTCCCATCGAAAAGCGCCACGTCCTGCGGCAGATAGCCGAAGTGTCGGCCGAGGTCGTCAAGATGCCACTGGTTAAGTGCCGCATCGTCGAGCCGGACGACCCCGTTGGATGCCGGCCAGACACCCACCAATGCCCTGACCAGCGACGACTTTCCCGATGCGCTGGCACCAAGAAGAGCAAGGCCGGCCCCTGCTTCCAGCGAGAACGAGACGTTCGAGACAATGGCCCTTTCGGTGCCAGGCGCCTTCACGGTCAGATCCTGAACCAGCAATCGACGGCAAGGTCGCGGCAAGGCGACATCGGGGCCCTTGGGCGATGCGGTCGCCTTGAGGATGTCGCGCAGCCTTTCGATGCCTTGACGTGCCGCGACGAGCTGCTTCCAGGTCCCAAGCGCCACCTCGATGGGGGCCAGCGCACGACCCATCACGACCGACGAGGCGATCATGATGCCGCCGGATGCCTGTTCGATTACGACAAGATAAGCGCCGATGCCGAGCAGCGCCGATTGCAGCGTGTAGCGCAGGACTTTCGCCGCGGAGCCAAGATTGGCATGCACATCCATGACCCGAATGTTCTCTTGCAAGAACAGTTCGTTGGCCTTGGACCACCGCGCCGTAAAGCGCGTGGTCATCCCAAGCGCACGAATGACTTCGGCATTTTGCCGCGTTGCATCGGCAAGCACTTGTCGATAGGCGCTGCGCTCCATCGCGGTCCTGGCCGCCCCTCTCGATCGACGTTCCGTCAGAAATGTCATCGCCACGATCGCACTTGCACCGACCAAAGCCGTCATGCCGATAACGGGGTGGAATAGAAAAAGCACGATCAGAAACATCGGCATCCACGGCATGTCCAGGAATGCCGTTGGACCGATGCCCGACAAGAAGGCCCGTATCTGATCCAAATCGCGCAATGGCTGTTGCGCCAGCATCGGCCGCACACCTTTCAGCGGGAGCGTGGCGAGGGCGACGTGAATTGGCTTTTGCAGACCCGCATCAAAGAGCGATCCGACGCGCGCAAGCATGCGCGTGCGCAATGCATCGAAGTAACCCTGCAACACATAGGCGAGTACGACGATCAAAGAAAGACCGAGCAGTGTTGCTACGTTACGGCTTGGGATCACCCGATCGTAGACTTGCAGCATGTAGATTGAGCCCGAAAGCGTCAGCAAATTGACGACGCCGCTGAAGACGGCGACGCCCACCAGCTGCCGAGCGCTGGCTCGCAGGCCGACCGTGACGGGGTCGTTCAACTCGATGTCCGCCATTTCCCATCCCTGGCATCATTCAGCGAGCTTGCGTGATCCGAAAGCAGCTGATGCGATGCACTCCCGATCTTGAAAGCCGTGGCAGCCGATCACGACCGAAATTTGACGACAATGCGACGCGCCCTATCAAACACGCATCTCTTCCAACTCCAATTCGAAAAATTGTCGATGGCGGAGCCTCATTTGAGCAAATTGCGAGGCGGAAACGACAGTCACGCCACCTACGTACCGTCGCGAAGTTGAGATGACATCGGGTGATCTATGTATACGGCCATTTGTACCTCCGCGCAGCCTTGCGCGGACAAGCCGAGATCGTGAGTTATTCCATCATTGTATAATGTGTCCGACGGTCACCTCAAACAATTCCGACGCGAAATATCACGTTAGCTCTGCGTCCGTACCTTGCGCAAAGCAAAGCGTTGGCTCGATGACGACATCGGGTGATTGCTGTATAGAGTTTGTTTGTACCTCCGCGTGCCTTCAAACCGACAAGCTAAGATCATGCTTACGGGCCCGCGAAATCTCTTTCTCGTCGAAATCCTGTTTACAAATTAACTCTGATCAAAAATCAGCGAATTAAATCGAGCGCTCTCTGATCGAGAGCAGGCGTACGTGCGGGACGCTGGCGACAAGCTGCCGGCATTCAACCAGGGTGGGGAAGCGCAATCATGGCAATCTTGATGATGGGAGGCGAGAGACATAGATCGGCGGAAATCGCGCGCAGGAGAATGTTCTTCTCCCGCGATCCTTACAAGCACCAAATTCGACTCGTGGGTATTGAGCGACGTCCGTCATGACTCAAGGCGCCGTTGCGCAATGGGGATTGCGTCGTTGCAATTCCCGGCGATGCAATGGCCTGAGAATTGGAAGCTGCCAATTGGGGCGCCCGGTTTCATTTCGGGGGGAGCAATGACCGATTTAGCAATTTCCGACCTTCCTGTCGAACGTCTCATTGTGCGGCGGCGGCCGGATGACGACAGCGCGGCGGTCGCAGCACCCCATCCGCGGACGCGTGCCGCAGCGGATTTCCCCCAATACCGTTCGCGTCGGTGGGCGAAAATGATTCTCCCGACGCTCACCACCATCTTCGTTGTCGTCGTCCTGTGCGTCGGCTGGCTCGGCCGTGACGACAATAGCCTGACACCAAAGACCGGCATCGGCTATTGGCTGGGAATTGCAGGCAGCCTTCTTATGCTGCTGTTGCTGGTCTATCCCCTGCGAAAACGAATCCGATCCTTGCGCGTCATCGGGACAGTGGGCTTCTGGTTCCGCGCCCATATGATCCTTGGCGTGTTCGGGACTGTATTGATTCTATGGCACGCGAATTTCAGGCTTGGTTCGATCAACAGCAACGTGGCCCTTGTGGCGATGCTGCTTGTGGCCGCGAGCGGCATCTGTGGCAGGTATCTCTACGGCAGAATTCACCATGGGCTGTTTGGACGCAAAGCGGTCGTGCGCGAGATGCTGGCCGACGCGGAAGCGTTAAAGGGGCGTATCAGCGCCTACCTGCCGGTCGCCCACCGCACGATCGCGCAATTGAACGCGTTTGCACGTCTGGGTGCGACTGCACCCAAAGGGGTGCTCGCCGGGCTGATCTTTTGGTCGGTGGTTAGTTGGCGCGGAAGAATTGTCCGCATGCGGCTGATTGCCGATGCGCAACGAGTGATCACGCTCGAGGGCAAGCGACTGGGACAGTCGCGAAGGAGTCAATATCGGCGCGTTGCCATGGTGGCCGATCTCGTGTCGATGCACGTTGCCGCCGTCGAGAAGGCTGCCGGCTTTGCCTTCTATGAACGTCTCTTCGGCCTCTGGCATCTTCTGCACGTTCCCTTGTTCTTTTTGCTCGTAATCGTCGCAACGGTTCACGTCTTTGCGGCGCATATGTTTTGATTGGAGGTAGTTCTTGGGACGGCGAATCCTACAAGCACTCGTTATCGGGATCGGTATGGTCAGCGTAGCAGCTCCTTTGGTGCAGGCACAGAACGTGTTCGAGCAGCTCGTCATGCCCGGGCCACTCGCGGCGGGACACGCTAAGCTTGAAAAGGAGTGCGGCAACTGTCACGAGCCGTTTTCGCCACGGTCGCAAACGCGACTTTGCGTGGCCTGCCACAAGGATATTGCCGCCGATCGCCAGGTCCGTGGACGGTTTCATGGCCGCGATCCGGAGGCAGCGAAACAGGAATGCAACCATTGTCATACGGATCACGAGGGGCGAGATGCGGACATCGTCCAACTCGACCGCGAGACCTTCAATCATGCATTTACGAACTTCGAGCTTCGCGACGCCCATGTCGCAGTGCCTTGTACCGGCTGTCACGCGCAAACGGTAAAGTTTCGCGATGCTCCCAGGCGCTGCTTCGACTGCCACAAGGCTGAGGATCCGCATAAGGGGCGTCTGGGGGAGGCATGCGACAATTGTCATGCCGAGACGGCCTGGCTCCGAGTTCAAGTCATTTGATCATGATCGGACGAATTTCTCCCTGCAGGGAGCGCATCGGGCGGTTTCCTGCTCCACGTGCCACGTCGAGGAACGGTACAAGGGCATCGGAACCGGATGCGTGAATTGCCACCAAATTCAGGATGTCCACTCCGGGCGCTACGGCGGGAAGTGCGATAGCTGCCACGACCAGAGCAAGTGGAGCACGTCCCACTTCGATCACGACAAGGCGACGAAATTTCCGCTGAGAGCAGGGCATGCGAAGGTCAAGTGCGATGCGTGCCACACAGGCGATCTTTATCGCGACAAGTTGGCGACGACTTGCGTGTCTTGTCACGGCAAAGAGGATCCGCACCAAGGCCGCCTCGGCAACCGGTGCGAGGAGTGCCACACAGATACCCGCTGGCGGCGCGTAATATCCTTTGATCACGATATAACCCGATTTCCGCTGATCGGGCGTCATGCCGTCGTGCCTTGCGAGGAATGCCATCGGTCGTTGTTGTTCAGCGACACGCCACTGGTCTGCGGCTCCTGTCACCAGGACGAGCATCATGAAGGTCGCCTGGGGCCAAACTGCGCGCTCTGCCACAATCCGAGTGGTTGGACGCGGTGGCGTTTCGATCATGCCACGCAGACGCGGTACCCGCTGACCGGGGCGCACCGTGGGGTCGATTGCCAAGCCTGCCACGTCACCCGGAACGTGGCCAAGATTACGCTGGCGACGGATTGCTACTCCTGCCATCGCGCGGACGATGCGCATCGCGGGTCGCTTGGGCGCATATGCGAACGCTGCCACGTAACGAGCTCGTTCAAAACAGTGGGCCGGCAATAGTGAAAGCTCGGCGCAGCTCCAAGCCGGCGTGCCGACGGGCGAATCGGATCGGCCTCCGTGAGCATGCTGGCGCGCGGGGAGACTTGCGCGGCGGGATCGGCGTCATTCACCGCGGTGGGTCAAGGAATTCGCTTGGAGGCGGCGGCAGGTAGATGGTGATGATGTCGTGGAAATCGCTCGGCCTGCTGGTGTCGATCCTTGTACCCGCAATTCTGCTCGTCGCGGGGCCGGCGCGTGCGCAATCAGCGTCGACTTCGTCATTCAATCATACTTTGACCGGATTTCCCCTCACCGGCACGCATGCGAGCGTCGCCTGCGCTTCGTGCCACGTAAATGGACGCATGAAAAACACTCCGACGCAATGCATCGGCTGCCACAATACCATGACCGCTCCCGGCGAGCCACAATCGCATCCGAGGACGACGAACAGATGTGAAAACTGCCACCTGACCACGACGTGGCGCGACATGGCATTCATGGATCATATCCAGGCAACCGGGCCTTGCGCCAGTTGTCACAATGGTACTCTCGCCACCGGCAAATCAGCCAACCATATTGTCACCGCCGCTCCTTGCGGAAACTGCCACCACAACACCGTGAGTTTCGCCGGCGCCGTGGCGCCGTCCACCACGCCGGCGCCCAACTCCGCGGCATCTCCTGCAACCACGCCTCCTGTGTCGGCCGTACCCCATGCAGCAGCCGCATCGCCTGCCGCTCCGGCACCGAGCACCCTACAGGTCAATCCGGGCCACACCGGCGTCAGCCACGGCTGTGCGACCTGTCACAACGGTGTTGGCGCGAGCGGTAAGCCGCCAAACCATCCGGTCACCAATGGGCCCTGCGAGAGCTGCCACAAGAGCACGGTATCGTTCGCCGCGGTCAATATGAACCATGCGGGGATCGTCGGGAATTGTGCCAGTTGTCATAACGGCAGGGCCGCAACCGGAAAGCCGACAAAGCATCTCCTCACCAACGCGCCGTGCGAGACTTGCCACAAAAGCACAGTGACCTTCGAGGGCGCCCGGTTCGATCACGCCGGTGCCACGACGATGTGTGCCAGTTGCCACAACGGCACGGTGAGTGAGGGCAAGCCGGCTCGTCATTTCGCCACCGCTTTGCCCTGCGACAGCTGCCATCAAACATCGACCTGGATATCGGTGAACTACCGACACGTGTCGCCGGCCTACGTGAATCATGGACCGGGATTAAGCTGCAGCAGTTGCCATGCAACGAATGCCCAGACTGTTTCTTGGAAGTTCCCAGCGTCCCGGCCGGATTGCGCCGGTTGCCACGCCGACAAATATCGTCCGCAGTCGCATCCCAAATTCCTGCGGCCCGTGACGGTCTATTACACAATCGCGGAGCTACGCGACTGCACCGGCGCCTGCCACACCTTTGCTGACAACACGCAAAGAGCCATTGTGACGCGGCAATTCGGCACACACCGCGCCATGCAAGGTGGATGGTGATGGCCGGGTTTGGTCGTCGCGGACTCTTGGCGGCCGTTATTTTGGTATCGACGCCGTTTGCGTTGCGGCCGGCGTGGGCACAACCCGTCCCTGACAGGGAGTTGGCGGGGGCGCAGCTCGTGACCCGCGAGGGGTGCGCAATTCTCAAGGTCAGCTTCAACGGCCGTATTCGCTATGCGAGCCATGTTCCGCTCGAACGAGGAAACGAATTGCGGATCGCGGTGAGCTTGATCGATCGCGGCCAAGCGGCTCCTCCTGCCTCGCCGACATCACGGCGCGAAGCGGTCACCGTGGCCGACGGCGAGCGTATCGGAATCAAGGCCATCGAGCTCGAGACCAAAAATCCAACTGAACCTGTGCTTCGGATCGTCTTCGATCGCGTGCTGGCGTACCAGGTGGCCCCTGATTCCGACGCGCGGAGCGTCGTCGTCGCAATTGCTGGGGTAAGCCCCTTGGCGGCGTGCCAGCCGATCTACCCCGCCGCCGTATCCCGAACATCGTCGACGAAGGACGCGCATGGTGCGGACGCCGGCGCTGCCATTCGTCCGAAAGCTAGTTCGGCCGGCACGATCTCCGATGCGGATCTGAGGTCGTCTGCCGCCGCGATGGACGAAGGGCGGGCGGCGCTGAAGCACAACAACTTCCGCGGTGCAATCCAGCTATTCGGGAAAGTACTCAAGTATCCGGAGAACCAGTACAGCGCCGAGGCCCGGGAGCTTTTGGGTGTCGCGCACCAGAAGGACGGTCAGCTCAGCGCGGCCAGGGACGACTATGAGGACTATCTCCGACGCTATCCAATCGGCGAGCCGAGCGAGCGCGTGAGACAACGCCTCGCCGGCATCCTCACGGCTGGCGACCCGGGCGCGCCGCTTCAGGCGCCGAATGGGCCGCCGGGCGGAATGCTGCCGACCGGCAAATTCGCGCAAACCCGTGTGACGAACTGGACTTTCGTGGCCAGTGTATCAAGCTTTTATATTCGCGACGACAGCTTTAGCACCGTCAAGGATACGTCGGTGGCGCCCAATCCCAATGCAGATCCGGACGACAGCGCCGTCCATCAAAACGAGATGCTTTCCACCGTCGATTTGATGGGTACATGGGACAATGATCAGACCAAGGGAAGGATTCGGTTTTCCGGTGGTGAAGAACATAGATTTGACGCCCCCAATCAGACAGACGAAACGGGCATCTCGGCGTTTTCCATCGAAACCCAGCTGAAGGATTGGAACTCGACCATAGTGGCCGGGCGCCAGACCCTCAATGCCGACGGGATGCTCGGCCGATTTGATGGCATGCTTTTCAGCTGGCAGCCCCTTCCGATGTTGAAAGTAGACCTTGTCGGCGGCTCACCGGCAAGCAGTCGCTACGATGTTCCGTTCAAGAATGAGAGATATTTCTATGGCGCAGGTATCGGCCTGGGACCGTTTTTCGGCGGGTTGGAGGCATCGCTGTATGCCGTCGAGCAACGCGATAGATGGCTGGTTGATCGCGAGGCGATCGGCACGGATTTCCGTTATGTCAACGCAGACACGTTTGCGTTCGGCAATGTGGACTACGACATCCACTTTCAACGCCTCAACGCGGCAATCTTCTCCGGATCTTGGACCCTGCTCGACAAATCCACCATCTATGCGGGGGTGGACTACCGCAGAACGCCTTATTTGTCGACATGGAATGCCCTGCTCAACCAGTCTTTTGTCACTCTCTATGACATGCTCAAGTCTCAATCCGAGACCACTCAGCAGCTGCAACAGCTTGCTGTTGATCAAACGCCAATATACAAATCAGCCATGATCGGGGCTTCGCACCCGCTGTCGGACAAGCTCCAGATAGCGGCGGATGCTACGATCGTGAACTTGACCCAACCAATCGCGCAGACCTGGTTGAATTCTCCTCTTCTGGCGACGCTTCCTGCCGGAAACGAGTACTATTATTCGCTTCAGCTCATCGGCAGCAACATCTTCAAGGACGGCGATGTGTATATCGGCGCGGTGCGTTATGCCCAGCTGCCGACTTCGAAACAATACGTGTTGGATCTCAACACGAGGTATCCGCTGACCAGGGAGTGGCTGCTGAGTCCGCGGCTGAGGCTCGGTTACGAGGTAGACAATTCGATCGGTCTAAAGCAATACACCGTGCTTCCATCATTTCTGATCGACTACCAATGGAACCGTGATCTGAATTTCGAATTTGAGCTGGGTGCGGAATGGACAAGCTCTGTTCAACCGGGCATCAGAACCACGGATGTCGACCTCTTGGCAACGATCGGCTTGCGCTACACCTTTCACGCCGACAGCAGCGGCAGCGCAAATGCGGCTGACGACAAGAGAAAGCTGGCGACGCCGGCGGCCGCGGCGATGTGCCGGTATAGTGCTCGGCCCGACGGCAGTAATTGCGCATCACCCGCGCTGGTCGGCCCGTAAGCGGCTCGAATTGTCAGCCGCTGGCGAATCCGTTTTACTCCGCCTTGATGCCCGCTGCCTTGATGATCGGCCACCATTTCGCGGCTTCGGCCCGGTGAAAGGCGCCGAGCGCTTCCGGGGTGAGCTGGTCGCGCGGGAAGATATCCTGCGCGATGTCGGTGAGGCGCTTGCGCACGGTCGGATCCGCCAAGGCGTTGACCACCGCCTCGTTGAGCTTGGCGATGACGGGCTTGGGCGTGTTCTTGGGCACCCAGATCGCGTGCCAGAAGGAGAAGTAGAACCCGGGCAATCCGGCTTCGTCGACAGTCGGGATATCGGGCGCCACCGCCAAGCGGCTCTTGGCCGTGACCGCATAGGCCTTGATGCTGCCGGCGCTCACCTGCGGCATGGAGACGGCCGGCGTATCGAGCAGGATATCGATCTGCCCGGCCACCAGGTCCTGCATCGACAGGCCGGCGCTGCGATAGGGCACCATCTGCCAGCGGATGCCGAGCGTGTTCTGCAGTAAAATGCCGGCCACGTGGCTCGGCGTGCCGAGCCCGGAATTGCCCTCGGAGGCCTTGTCCGTATTGGCCTTGAGCCAAGCGATCAGATCCTTGAGGTCTTTCGCCGGCAAGGTCTTGCGTGAATCGATCAGGAACGGCTGGTTGGCGATCAGGGCGACCGGCTCGAAATCGCCGATGACATCGTATTGCAGCGGATAGATCGCCCCGTTGGCCATGTTGGTGCCCCACTGGCCGAGGCAGATCGTATAGCCGTCCGGCGCCGCGCGGGCGACCCGGCCGACCCCGATGGTGCCGCCGGCGCCGGTCACGTTCTCGACCACCACGGGTTGGCCGAGCGTGGCCCGCATCCCCTCGGCCATGATGCGGGCGATCACATCGGTCGAGCCGCCGACCGCGAGCGGCACGATCATGGTGACCGGGCGGGTCGGATAGTCCTGCGCGGCGGCGCCGCCGATGCCCGCGATCGCGGGCAGGATCGCGGCAAGTGCGGCGGCAACGAAGATCGGCTTGCGCATGTGAGCACCTCCCGGCGGCGGAACATCGCTTGCGCCAAGCTACTTCATTTTTGGCCGCATGGTCGAGTATAGGAAAGCCGGCAAACTGGGGGGACAGATGGATCAACCGATTCAAATCCGGATGGGCGGCTACGGCCCCGCCACCACGGGCTTCAGCCGCGCGCTCAAGCTCATCGGCGACCGGCTCACCGACAGGTTCGGCGACCGCGTCGACATCAAATACGTCTGGAACATCATGGAGCTGGGCTACCGGGCCGAGGACATCCTGTGGCTGGTGGAGCACGGGCTGCTCACGCTCGGCTATCAATCGAGCAGCTACCTGACCGATCGGGTCCCCGAGCTCGGCTTTGTGGACCTGCCCTTCCTGTTCGCGCGAACCCAGGCGGCGCGTGCCGCCGTGGATGGCGCGCTGGGGCGGCTGTTGGCGGAAAAGATCGAGGAACGGGTGAACTACCGGATCCTCGGTTTCTTCGAGAACGGCTTCCGCCATCTCTCCAACCGCCTGCGCCCGGTGCACACGCCGGCCGACCTCGCCGGCATGCGGATCCGGGTGCTGCCAAGCCAGGTCCAGGCCCGCACCTTCGAGCTGCTGGGCGCGGTTCCCTTGCGGCTCGACCTCACCGAGGCGATCGCCAAGATCACGGCCGGCGAGATCGACGCGCAGGAAAATCCGCTCTCCAACACCGTCACCTACGGGGTGCACAAGTTCCACCGCTTCCACACCCTGACCAGCCACTTCTACATCTCGCGGCCGATCTTTCTGCATCGGACCGCCTTCGACAATTGGCCCCAGGATTTGCAGGAGGCCATGCGCGCCGCCGTGCAGGAGGCGATCGCATTCCAGCGCGATCTGCACGTGCGCGAGGAGGAGGACGCGCGCCGCGCCATAGAGGCCGCCGGCTGCGAGATCGTCGAGCTTGATGCCGCCCAGCATGCAGCCTTCGTCGAGGCGGTGCAGCCGTTGCTGCGCGAGGCGCGGGGGCAGTATGGGATAGATCTATTCAAGCTTGCTCAGGCAGGGGGATAGCTGACCAACTTAACGATCATCTTCGGCGGCTTGACAAATTGTCCTCTTTAAGAGACAGTGCGCGATGATAGAAGTTCGGCAAACCGAGGTTTATGCCGCTTGGTTTGCAGGGCTACGAGATCGCGAGGCGCGTACTCGTATCACGGTTCGCATCCGCCGACTTTCGCTTGGCAATCCAGGCGATGTAAGGCCGGTGGGTAGCGGTGTCTCAGAGATGCGGATCGACTATGGACCCGGCTACCGGGTGTATTTCGTCCATCGCGGCGAAACGGTGGTCGTACTGCTTTGCGGCGGAGACAAACGACGCCAGGATCGTGATGTCGCGCTCGCCCTCGAACTGGCACGGGAAGTCTAGAGAGGACGACATGGCTCGCAGAAACTCGCCGCTGGGATGCGGCCGACACTCTGGAGACCAAAGAGGACATCGCCGCCTACCTCGATGCGGTACTCGAGGATGGCGATCCCGATTTGCTGAAGGCAGCACTCGGCGACATCGCCCGCGCAAAGGGCATGACCGAGATTGCGCAGGCCGCGGGGCTCGGCCGCGCCAATCTTTACAAGGCGCTGTCGCCGGACGGCAACCCCGAGTTCGCTACAGTCGCCCGAGTGCTCAAGGCTCTCGGACTTCGGCTGTCAGTTGCCGCGTAGCGACGTGAATAAGGCGGAGCATGAGTGCTGAGGTGAAGCCGATCCGTTCACGGCGGGACTATGAAGCCGCATGATCCGGCGGCTGCGCCAACGTCTCGGCATCTCGGGGGGAAGTGCTGATCCGGCCGAGCCGCAAAGCTGGTTGGGCTGGCTGACCAGCTGTTCGCGCGCCGCGCTCGAAGAAGAATCCGCCATGGCGTGTTGCCGGGGCGCCGCGCTGTCTTACCAAAGCTTCCACCATGGCCTTTTGGGCTCGGGCTCATTCAGCGAAAGCGGCGTCCCCGAGCCGGTGAGAGCCACCCCATAGGCATATACGCTGTCCTCATCCCCGTGCTTGCAACGCTTCAAAACCCGCTGCACCGGCCATATCACGGCCCCGTCCGGGAGCCGGACTGCAACGTTGATCTCGGCCTCTGGATCGCTGTCGTCGCCCTCCCATTGCCCGCCTGCTTGCCGGCGCACGACCTCACCCACATAAGCGCCGAGCGAAAACAGCCGATTGCCAAGATTCGTCGACAACAGGCCTCCCGGCTTGGGCGTTCCGCCAGGCGCCTGTTCGTCAAGGAACCGATCCACCTCCCTGAGGCTCTTGAGCGAGAAGTCGGCCCGGTACCCCGAGCTTGACAGAGCACGCGCCATCCATTCGGCGGCGACATGGACGTCATGGAGAATGCTGGATTCTGCGTTGTTCATGGTGGGCTTGGTCGCGTGACTTGCGAGGAAGCATTATGGGTCGAGGGTGGTGTTATGAACGTTTGCCCGCATGTGCACACGACGGCGCGAGAATTCGCCGTCGTCCTGCGGCATCGCAAGCAGCACCTCGGAAAAGGAGGGTGCCTGCGCGCGCTCAAGACGTCGTAGGCGCTCGTATTCCGTTATATCGACAATGACCACGGCGGGCTTGCCGTGCTTGGTGACCGTCTGCGGCGCGCATCGGGCCGCCTCGACGACCTCGCTGAATTGGTTCTTCGCATTCTAAATCGACCAACTGCGCGCAGCCACGTGATTGGCTCCTTCTGGCCGGAATCCTAGCCAGAATTTGATGGCCGCCGCTGAGTTGTCAAGTCGCTCAAAGCTCACCATCCGGTGGGCCGTAGTTGGGGGCTTGTGGGCGGAACTCGTTGGCCACCAGGAGACAGTGCGAATGTAGACGCAGATATTCGTGTCGAGAAGGAAACGCGCGTCCATTCAAAGGCCTTCTCGGTCCTGCGGCGCGGCGTCGTGTCGACCCTCCGATAAGAAGTCGTCCGGCAGATGGGCCAGAATCTCGAACGCCCGCGCCAGTCCCTTTCCCTTCTCGCGCAGAACGATCTCGTCGCCGCGCCGGAAAATCTCGACCTCCTTGGCCTTGAGCCGAAACTCCTTGGGCAACCGGACGGCTTGACTGTTGCCGGAGCGAAAAACCCGCGCCCTCGCCATGTTGGTGCGCTCCTTGGTGTATGCATTGATATCATAAAAGGCTCGGTTGCAACCAGGTTTGAAACGAGGTGAATGATTCGCCCCCAGAACGGCGGCAACCGCGGCCAGACCGAATCAGCTACGAATACGGCATGGCGAAGCGCCAGGACTGGGTCGAGGCGGGAGGCGGGCCATGAGCGAATATCAATATTACGAGTTTCAGGCGATCGACCGCGCGTTGACCGAACACGAGCTGGGCGAACTGCGCTCTTGGTCAAGCCGCGCCCGGATCACGGCGACGAGCTTCGTCAACGAGTATTCGTGGGGCAATTTCAAGGGAGACGAGGATGCGTGGATGGAGAAATACTTCGACGCGTTCCTCTATCACGCCAATTGGGGCACGCATATCGTCAAGCTGCGGCTCCCGGAACGTCTCGTGCCCGCCGCCACGGCGCGCCAATACTATGGTGAGAGCGTCACCTTTCGTGAGAAATCCGGAGAGATCATCCTGACATTCGTGTCCGAGGATGAGGGAGGCGATTGGACCGAGGAAGAGGCGCAGCTCTCGGTGCGCTCCGAGCTCGCCCGAGCGCCTGAACAAGGCTGCCCTCTAGCAGCGTGTCTGGCCTGAACACAGCGCCCACAACGGGCGCCTTACGAAACCCGCGCGGTGACTGAGCGGTCAAGCAAAGCTCGTCCCCAGGGGAGCGCCTATTGCGAAGCGCGGCCGTATAAAAGAAAGCGGCATGACACTAACCATACGACCAGCCAATGAAGCGGATGTTGCCGCGCTGATAACGCTGCTCAGGCGTTCGTGGCTGGCCACTTGGGCACCCGAGCTTCCCTTTGTTGCCGTCCAGATGTTTGTGATCCACGATCCTGCTCGTAAATTCGCCGAGGCAAAATGGCAGGAGATGACTGTCGCCGAAATTGCTGGGGAGGTGGTTGGCGTATTGCACATAGAAGAAAACTGGGTGCGCTCTATCGGACTGGCTCCCGAGCGAAAGAGGCTCGGAATCGGTTCACGACTGATGGATGAGGCAGAGCAACGTATCCGGAAGAATTACCCGGAGGCCCGTCTTGAGGTTCGGGCTTTCAACGTGGGCGCCATCGAGTTTTACAAGCAGCGCGGCTGGACCGAATGCCGGCGCTATCTGGGGCTTGAATGCGGTGCGTCGGTTGAAACCATCGAAATGGAGAAAAAGCTCTAAATCTTAAAATGCGTCACTACCCAAATCGAGTTGAGCTGTCGTCATACGGGCGATCCCGACCGAGGTAGGATAGCCGCGCCGCGGCTTGCGGCCCGCTCGGCAATACCGCAACTTGCGCACTCGCTTGGTAGGAGGACTCGGATGGCCGCGTATGCGGACGGTGCGAGAGTGCAATTGCCCGGCGCGATGTGGTTGATCAGCAGCGCGCCTGCCTGAACGAGCGCCGCCACTAAATGGCTTTTTTGCCGAGCGCCTTTCGCTGGTTCAGCTCTTCAGCCGATACCCGGTCTTGAAGATCCACCATACGATCGCCAGGCATACGACCAGGAACACGGCCGTCATGCCCAGGCTCACGCCGACGCTCACGTCGGAGATCTCGAAGAAGCTCCAGCGAAAGCCGCTGACCAGGTAGACCACCGGATTGAACAGGGTGACGGTCTGCCAGAACGGCGGCAGCATGCTGATCGAGTAGAAGCTGCCGCCGAGGAAGGTCAGCGGCGTGATGATCAGCAGCGGCACGATCTGCAGCTTCTCGAAGCCGTCCGCCCAGATGCCGATGATGAAGCCGAACAGGCTGAAGGTCACCGCGGTGAGCACCAGGAAGGCCAGCATCCAGACCGGATGCGCGATCCGCAGCGGCACGAACAGGCCGGCGGTGGCCAGGATGATCAGCCCCAGGATGATCGATTTGCGTGGCGGCCGCGCCGACATAGCCGAGCACGATCTCGAAGAACGAGATCGGCGCCGACAGCAGCTCGTAGATGGTGCCGGTGAAGCGCGGAAAGTAGATGCCGAACGAGGCGTTGGCGACGCTCTGGGTCAGCAGCGTCAGCATGATCAGCCCCGGCACGATGAACGCGCCGTAGCTGACGCCGTCGATCTGCGGTGATGCGCGAGCCGATGGCGGCGCCGAACACCACGAAGTAGAGCGAGGTCGAGATCACCGGCGACACGATGCTCTGCACCAGCGTGCGCGCGGTGCGCGCCATCTCGAACTTGTAGATCGCGCGGACGGCGTGCATGTTCATCGTCATTTCTTCTGCCTCACCAGGTCGACGAAGATGTCCTCGAGCGAGCTCTGCGTCGTGTTGAGGTCCTTGAACCGGATGCCCGCCTGATTGAGGTCGCTTGAGCAGCGCGGTGATGCCGGTGCGCTCGGCCTGGGTGTCGTAGGTGTAGATCAGCTCGCCGCCGTCGGCCGCCAGCGTCAGGTTGTGGGCCGCAAGCTCGGCCGGAACGGCCGTCGAGCTTCTGGATCAGCTGCAGCGTCAGCTGCTTCTTGCCGAGCTTGCGCATCAGCTCGGCCTTGTCCTCGACCAGGATGATCTCGCCCTTGTTGATCACGCCGATCCGGTCGGCCATCTCCTCGGCTTCCTCGATGTAATGCGTGGTCAGGATGATGGTGACGCCGGAGGCGCGCAGCGAGCGCACCATCTCCCACATGTCCTTGCGCAGCTCGACGTCGACGCCGGCGGTCGGCTCGTCCAGAAACAGGATCTGCGGCTCGTGCGAGAGCGCCTTGGCGATCAGCACCCGGCGCTTCATGCCGCCCGACAGCGTCATGATCTTGCTGTCCTTGCGGCTCCCACAGCGACAGGTCCTTGAGCACCTTCTCGATGTAGGCGGGATTGTGCGGCTTGCCGAACAGGCCGCGGCTGAAGCTCACGGTGGCCCAGACCGTCTCGAAGGCATCGGTGGTGAGCTCCTGCGGCACCAGGCCGATCATGGCGCGCGCGACGCGGTAGTCGCGGACGATGTCGTGGCCGTCCACCGTCACCGTGCCGCTCGGATGGCGTCACGATGCCGCAGATGATGCTGATGAGCGTGGTCTTGCCGGCGCCGTTGGGGCCCAGCAGCGCGAAGATCTCGCCGCGGCGAATGTCGAGATTGACGCTCTTGAGCGCCTGGAAGCCGGAGGCGTAGGTCTTGGAGAGATTGGCGACCGAAATGACGGGCTGCTGCATGGGGGCAATCATGGGGGCAATGTGGGCTGATGCAAATGACATCCGGCTGTGCCGCAATGGCCGAGCTGGAATCGCACGGGAACTTGTGGGCGGGGATGCAGGCTTCTAACTGAAGGAAGCACGGCAGCATTCCCGGCAAATGCGGCGGACGGAGAGGCTCTTAGACGGCCGGTGCCGTCCGGTCAAATGATCATTCCCAACCCCAGACGGCCGGCTGGTGAGCGAGCCACCTTCGCCCGGTCCGACGCCGCCGGCAGGCGGGCGCGGTCCCTTGACGGGCTGGGTTCAGGCGCAGATAGTTTGTGCAAATCGTTGCTGGCGGGACCGATCGGCGAACGGCCGGGCGATCGCAAAAAGCGAATTCGACGGAGGAAATTTTCAGGCGAAGGTTGCGTGCGCGGCGCGCGGAAAGGCGCTGCCGGATCTGCCAGCGACCGCTTCACATCATCGTGTACGGCCTGAATGCACGACCTGAATTAATTCGGTACGATTGCGAGCTCCGTATGAGACCTGATCGGCGCCGGCACGGTGCGCCGATCTGCGGGCCGCGACCGCTGGCAGCAAGCTGGCGCCCGTGGGAAGCCGCAAAGTAACGCCGCGACGGCAGCCATGCCGCAACGGCAGCCATAAAGGAAGCCATAAGAGGAACCGCATGGCGAAATTCACCCGCAGGAACTTCATCAAAGCGAGCGTGGCCACCGGCATCGTGGCGGGCGCGGTGGCGGCCCCAGCGCTGCTATCGCCGTTCCGGCGCAGCGTGCTGGCAACCGGCGCCGCCTCGGCGCCGCCGCTGCCGCAGGCCATCACGGCGATGTCATCCACCTTCAACCTCAACGGCACGCCCCACACAGTCGACCACGAGGTGCGCACCACGCTCTGGGAGGTGATCTCCGAGAAGATCGGGCTCACCGGAACGGTCAGGAGCTGCAACCGCGCCACCTGCGGGGTCTGCACCGTGGTGATCGACGGCGTCCCGCACTATTCCTGCCACATGCTGGCCTTACGAGGCCGCCGAGAAGCCGATCCTGACCGTGGAAGGGCTCGGCGACGGCACCAATCTCGATCCGATCCAGGAGATCGGCATCCGCAACATGGCGGCCGATTGCGGTTACTGCACGGCGGGATGGCTGACCGTGGCCAAGACGTTCCTGCAGAAGAACCCCAACCCGACCGAGGCCGAGATCAAGGACGTGCTGGCCGGACATCTGTGCCGTTGCTCGGCCTATGCGGGCATCATCAAGACCGTGCAGGACACGGCGAGCTACATGCGCGGGGAGGCTACCCTATGACGTTCAAGATCGAGCCGTCCCTGGGGGATACCCAGATCATCACGCTGCCGATGGTCCGCAACTTCTCGACCGGCGGCGGTTACGGTCCCGAAGACACGCTGACCGAAGGCGACCACAAGATCGTCACCAGGAAATGGCAGGGTCATCCGCCGGTCGATCTCGCCATCATCGGCAAGCCGCAGGCGCCTTTGCGCGAGGTGGTCGAGCCCCGATTTCGTGGCACCGCCGAGTTCGCGCCGCGCGTTCGCCTGCCCGGCATGCTCTATATCAAGTTCCTGCGCAGCCCCTATCCGCGCTCGGCCATCCGCAGTCTCGACACCGCCAAGGCCGAGAAGATGCCCGGCGTGCATCACATCCTGACCTACCGCAACGCGCCCAAGAGCAATCCGCTGCAGATCGAGCTGATGCTGCAGGGCGAGATCGTCGCGATGGTGGCGGCGGAGACCGAAGACCAGGCCGAGGACGCGGTCGAGGCCATCGCGGTCGACTATCTCGACCTGCCGTCAGTTCCCGATCTCGCCGCCGCCGAATCCGACGACGCGCCGGACATCCGCGAGGGCAAGGGCAACCTGCTCCAGATGCCGCCCAACAATCCCAACTATCATCCGCGGCGCGAGCGCGGCGCTGGCAGCACGGCGACATCGACAAGGGCTTTGCCGAATCCGACATCGTGCGCGAATTCACCTATTATTTCGGCGGCGGCCGCATCGTACCGATGCAGCCCTTCAGCGGCGTCTGCCACCTGGGAGGGCGACAAGCTCACCTTCTGGGGACACGGCCAGGACATCTATCCAGTCGCGCAGTTCCTGGCCAGCTGGCTCGGCATCGACAAGAGCCAATCCATTTCATCAACAAATGGAACGGCGGCACCTTCGGCGGCTTCGGGGTGCGCACGGCGCCGTTCTGGGGGCTTGGTGGCGCATATCGCCAAGGTCACCGGGCGGCCGGTCAAGACGATGCTGACCAAGGCCGAGGAGCTCTACCACATCCTGCACAAGCCGGAGACGCTCTCCAAGTTCAAGGTCGGGCCTCACCAAGGAAGGCCGGATCCACGCCTTGCGCTACGAATTCCACATGATCGCCGGTGTCACCGACGTGCTGCCGCAGCACGTCGCCGGCGAAGTGTCGAAGAACCAGCTCGAGCTCTACACCGCCCGCACGCCCCATTGGGAGCAGGTGTCCTACGCCTACAAAAGCAATACGCCCATGGTCGGCTGCAACCGCAGCTGCACCCAGCAGGAAGTGAAATGGGCGTTCGAGAACCTGGCCGACGAGCTCGCCGAGGTCGCCGGCCTGGATCCGGTCGCAGTTCCGGCTGCGCAATGTGGCGCGGCCCGGCGACCGGCTCGATCCCGGCGACCGACTGGCACGACGGAGATGAAGAAGCCGGAGCTCCGAGAACGGGGCGCTCACCTATGATTGCTTCGCCTCGGTCGAGGTCCTGCGAGGAGGGCGCCAAGCTGTTCGGCTGGGAGAAGCGAAACCCGAAGCCCGGCGGCATGCCCGGCCGCTTCAAGCGCGGGATGGGACTCGGCATCTCCCAGCATCATCCCGGCTCGCTCTCCTATCACGAGGGCGAGCCGGCGTTCCACACCGAGCGCGGCATCATCTGGAGCGCCGATGTCGAGATGGACCCGACCGGCCGGGTCATCCTGCGCAGCGCGCTGCCCGACAGCGGCACCAATCACGACACCGGCATGGCGATCCTGATCGCCGAGATGCTGGGCATCAGCGCGATCGACAGCATCAAGCTGATGTGGGGCGATTCCGACATCGCGCCGCCGACCGATCAATGGGCTGCCGGCCGCACCTGCACGGTGCAGGGCGGCGCCGCGCTGGTGGCGGCACAGAAGCTGCGCGACCGAATTGCTCAAGCGCGCGCGCCGCCAAGCTCGGCGTCGATGCGGCCGGCTGCTCGACCTCAAGGACGGCGTCATCCGCGTCAAGGCCGATCCGGCGAAGTCGGTCACCGCCGCCGAGCTTCTCGACGGCAATTCGCTGCGCATGCATGGCGAGGTCCGCAGCCGTGCAGGGCCGTTCGCTGGCCAAGGGCGTCGGCGCCTGCTTCGTCGAGGTCGAGGTCGACACCTGGACCGGGCAATTCAGGATCATGCGCGTGGTCTACAGCCACGACACCGGCAAGGTGATCAATCCGTTCGTGGCGGTCAGCGACATGGAGGGCTCGTTCATGCAGAGCTTCCAGGTCGCCACCAATGCGATCCCCTACGACAAGGAATTCCCCGGCCAGATGCACAACAGCATCGCATTCCTGTCGTTCCCGATCCCGACCATCATGGAATTTCCCGACGAGATTACGCAGGTCTTCATCGAGAGCCTCGAGCCGCGCTGGTTCTACGGCTACAAGGGCTTCAGCGAGACCAGCATCGGCTCGGTCCCGGGCGCCATCGGCAACGCCATCTACAATGCCACCGGCGTGCGCACGAGCCATCCCATCACGCGCCGAGCGGATTCTCATGGGCCTGAAAAAACAGCGCGGGGTGGTCTGATGAAACCCGTCACGCTCTACAAGCCGGCCAGCGTCCACGAGGCAACGCAGATTCTGGCCCATCACGGGCCGGAAGCCGCGGTCTATGCCGGCGGCACGGATCTCCTCATCCGCCTCAAGAACCGGCTCAATGCGTCGCCGAAATATCTCGTCGACATCAAGCAGATCGGCGAGCTCAACTTCATCCGCGAGACGCCCGAGGGCGGGCTCGGCATCGGGGCTATCACCACCATCGCCGAGCTCGAGCAGTCCGAGCTGGTGGCGCGCAAATATCCGCTGCTGACGCAGACCTTGAAGCGGATTTCCTCGCCCGAGCTGCGCAACCAGTCCACCATCGCGGGCGACATCATGCAGGAGGTGTGGTGCCAGTATCTGCGCGGCAACTACCCGTGCTGGCGCAACGGCGGCTACATCTGCTACGGCGCCATCGGCGACAACAGCTATTACCACAGCGTGATGGGCGGACGCTTGTGCTTTGCGGTCTATCACGGCGACGCCGCCATCGGGCTGGAGGCGCTCGATGCCGGCGTCAAGGTCGCGGCGCCCTCCGGCATGCGCGAGATGTCGCTCGAGGCGCTCATTCCGGGCGACGTGCTGGTCGACGGCCGCGTGCAGTCCCACGTGCTGCGTTCCGACGAGATCCTGACCGAGGTCGTCATTCCGCCTGCGCAAGCGACGGATGGCGGGCACCTTCCAGAAGATCCGGCCGCGCGGCGTCTGGGACTTCGCCATGGCGTCGGTGGCCGTCAACCTGCACACCGACTGACGGCTTGATCGACGACGCGCGCGTGATCTTCGGCGGCATCGCGGTCAGCCCCTATCGGGAGCACGTGGTCGAGGCCTTCCTCAAGGGCAAGCGGCTCGACGACGAGCTTCCGCAGCTCGCAGCCGCGCGCGCGCTGCAGAACGCCGCGCCGCTCAAATACAACGAGCACAAGGTCGAGACCGCCCGCGGCGCGCTGGCCTCCGGCCTGTCGGCGCTTTCGGCCTGAGGGGTTGGAACTTGCAGCTTGAGTCGACGGTCGAGGCAAGAACCTATCCGGTCCTGAGCGGGGCCTTTCTGGTCGTTTTGGCTGTGGCGCTGGTGCTCGTGACCTGGGCGGCCGGCACCGAGAGCTACCCTTACATCCATCAGCGCATCACCTACCGCTTTCCGTTCGCGACCCTGGACCGGGTCTATCTCATCGCGCTGGCGATTCTGGCGCTGCATTATGCCGCCTATGTGGCCCATTACATCCTGGTGGGCTCCAAGCAAAAGGCGGGGGTGCCGCCGCCGCTCACCTTCAGCGCCGACCAAGTTCGTCATCACCTGGTTCCTGCTGATCGGGTTGGCGGGCGCCTATTCGGTCGGTGCCTCCATCGCCACGCCATCGCTGTTCGACGCCGCCTTCGGGCCGGCGCGCGATACCGCCTTCGTGCGGGTGTGGAACCACACCTATTTCGGGTTCGTGCTGCTGGCCTCGCTGGCAGCAAGCGTCATCTATCTGAGCGTGACCAGCGCGCGCGAACGTGGGATCGCGGGCGCGTTCCACTGGTTGGCCGAGCTCCTGTCGCTCAAGTCCGGGCACCGCTTCCTGGGCGTCCTGAACTGGATCCTGCTGCTGGCGCTGCTGTCGAATTTCACCACCGGGTTTTTCATCCTCGGCAGCGCGCCGCTGCTCTCTTTCCCGCGGCTGCCGCTGCATGCCTACGCCATGGAGAATTGGGCACGGCTCGCCCATGATGTCGGCACCGCTTTCATCGTCGCCTCGTTCTCGGGCCAGATCTATCTGCGCCTCATTCCCGGCAATCAATGGATGCTCAAGACCATGTTCGCCGGCTACGAGGCGAGGGCCTGATCCATGGATTCCATCAAGGCGGTCCTCTTCGAACCGGTTGGATGCCTGGCCGAATTCCGGCCCGACGAGTTCGACAGCGCGGCCGCCGATCTGTTCGGGGAGAGCCAGGACCCCGGCGCAACCGGCAGCCAGGCCTATTGGCGCCTGCTGGGCCTCATGGGTGAGCGCCCGCTCGCAGCCGAAAGCCTGCTGCGATTACAAGAGCTCGAGCTGCGCGCGGTCGAGCATGCCGACCTTTACGAGGACGTTCGTGCTTCGCTCGATGAGCTCAAAGCTCTGGGCATTGGCACTATCGTGGCGACCTCGCTGTCGCGGGCGGCCGTCATGCGCTTCATCGAGCGGCACGCGCTCGCCGATATGGTCGCGGGCTTGGTCACGCGCGACGAGGCCGGCGGGGTCATGGCCAAGGTGCTGCAATCCGTGCTCGAGCAGATCTCGCTCGATCCGGGCCACGTCATGGCGCTCGCGGACACCGCCGAGGGGCTCGCAGCGGCCAAGCAGCTCGGCCTCAATGCCATGCTGATGATCAACGACTATGACGAAGGCCGCGCGCTGGCGGAGCGCAATCCGGCCGGCGGCATCGTTTCGCTGGCCGAATTGGCCGACGCGCTGCGCCTGATCGAGCAACGCTCCGGGCTGCGCGCATCCGCGCGCGCGCCGCGTGCGCCCTTCGAGCTGTTCGATCCGACTTGACCCGGCGGGCGCTTGCGCATGGGCCGAGCCGCTCGGATCTGCCGTTACCCCGGAGCATCATGAGGAAGGCCCATGCCCCACCCCAACTCGACCATGGCGTTGGCACTGACCTTGTGGTTGTGCGTCATCGCGGACGGCGCTCAGGCTTTCGATGAAACCAGATACCCGGACCTGAAAGGGGCCTGGGTCCGCACGGCTCCTCCCGAATGGGTGTTGCCCGGGGACAAGCCGGCGCCGCTGACGCCCGAATACCAGGCCATCTATGACGCCAACCTCGCAGCCCAGGCGCGCGGTCAGCCGGGTGACGCGCCGCAATGGTACTGCCTGCCGCAAGGCATGCCGATGATGATGATGGCCTACAGCCCGATGGAGATCGTCCTCACCCAGGACATAACCTATGTGCTGATCAGCCATGTCAACGATTCCTATCGCAGGATCTACACCGATGGACGTGACTGGCCCAAGGACGGAGTGCCGGCTTACGTCGGCTACTCGATCGGCAAATGGATCGACCAGGATGGCGCCGGCCGCTACGACCTGCTGGAGATCGAGACCCGCGGCTTGAAGAACCCGCGCACATTCGACACCGGCGGGCTTCCCGTCCACAAGGATGCCCAGACCATCATCAAGGAACGCCTGCACCTCGACCGAACGGATCAAAATCTCCTGCGTGACGACATCACGATGATTGATCACGCGTTGACGCGTCCTTGGACGGTCACCAGGAGCTATCGCCGCGATCCGAATCCAAAACCGGTCTGGGTCCCGGAGGCTTGTGCCGAAGGCAACCCGCTGGTGCGCATCGGCAATGATGCCTATTACCAGAGCCAGGACGGCAAGCTGATGCCGACATCAAAAGGCCAGCAGCCGCCGGACTTGAGCTATTTCAATCAATCGAAGTGACCGGGTTTCGGCAGGCGAAGATGGCGATGGCGGACGAGGGTTCAGTCACCGTAGGGCGGGTTCGCTTTAACCCGCCATCTCGCGCGCAATGGCGGGTTAAAGCGAACCCGCCCTACGCAAGATTGATATGATTCGAAATGAGGAAGGCATGGTGCGACTCGGATACGCTTTAACCTTGCGTTGGCTGGCGCGCGCCGGCGCGGGGCTTGCGCTCTTGGCTGCGGTGGCCGCGACGCCGGCCCTCGCACAGGATGCGGCCGCCGTCGACAATCGTTCCGGGACGGTGCGCATCTACGTGTCGCTCGCCACCAGCGCCATGACCCGGCTGGTTGCGGCAATGAACAAGCATTTCCCCAATCTCAAGATCGAGTTCGTGCGGGCCGGCTCGGTCGAGACCGTGAAGCGCTTCGTCGCCGAGCGTCAGGCCGGGCGCATCGGCGCCGATCTCATCCATGGCGCGGATCCGGGCGGCTTCGAATATTTCGCGCAAAAGGGCTGGCTCGATACCCGCCTGGCCGCGCCCGCCTTGACACAGGATTATCGCGCGGGCTTCTTCGACCAGAAGGCCGGATGGGTGGCGCTGCGCGCGACCGGTATCGCGCTCATGTACAATACCAGGCTCATCGCGAAGGATGCGCTGCCGAAGACCTGGAAGGAGCTGATCGAGCCGAGATGGAAAGGTCGCATCGCGATTTCCGATCCGACCCGCGCCGGATCCTCGTTCTCCCATCTCTATGCGATGTGGAAGATGTACGGCGCGGACTATCTCGACAAGCTCGCCCGGAATGACGTGTTCGTCGCCGGTGACGGCACCGCGACCCGCGATGCGGTCGCCAACGGCGAGCGCGATATCGCTCCGGTGTCCGAGTACGACGCCTTCGAGTTCAAGAAGGAAGGCAAGCCGGTCGACCTGGACTGGGTCGCGGACGGCACCATCATGCTGCCGGCGCCGCTCGGCCTGGTGAAGGGAAGCCCCAACAGCGAGAACGCGCTCGCGCTCGCGCAATACATGCTGTCGCGCGAAGGCCAGCAGTCGGTGGCGCAGACCATCCTGTCCTGGTCCGCCCGCAAGGACGTCGCGGCGCCCGACGACAAACCCGATCTCGATTCGATCAAGCTCGCCACCTTCGATTGGGACAAGGCGGCGGCCGAGAAAGGGCAGCTGCTCGATCTCTACTTCAAATACTTCCAGTCGCGCTGAGCAGGCGGCCGCAGGATCCGGGAATTCCGATGCAGAACACGAGGAACGTCGTCGACTACATCGTCTCGTCCCGGTTCGAATCGATTCCGACGCCGGCTCTGGCGGTCGCCAAGGGCGCGATGCAGGATTGCGTCGGAGTGGCGCTGGCAGGGGCGCGCCATCCGGCCGGCGCGATTCCCGCCGCATGGGCGCGCGGCAATGCGGGCCCGCCAAATGCCACCGTCTGGGGCCAGAACCTCAAGACCTCGGCCCACGATGCCGCGCTGGTCAATGGAACCGCCGCGCATGCGCTCGACTATGACGACGTGACCTGGGGCCTGATCGGGCATCCGAGCGTGTCGCTGGTTCCTGCCGTGTTTGCGCTCGCGGAGACCATCAACGCATCGGGGCGCGACGTCCTGCACGCCTACGTGGTCGGCTTCGAGGTCATGGCAAAGCTCGGGCGTACCACGCAGCCGCGCCACTCGCTCGACGGCGGCTGGCATGCCACCGGCACGATCGGGGCCTTTGGCGCCACCGCCGCCTGCTGCAAGCTGCTCGATCTCGATGCCGACCGGACCGCCCACGCGCTCGGCATCGTCTATTCGATGACCAGCGGCAATGTCAGCAACTTCGGCACCATGTGCAAGCCGCTGCATGCCGGCCTGGCGGCGCGCAACGCGGTCGAGGCCTCGCTGTGGGCGCAGGCCGGATTCACCTCGCTGCCGCACCCCTTCGATGGCCCGCGCAGCTTTCATGAAGTCTATTCGCGCGGCCTGCCCGCCGACATGGCGCCGCTCGCGGAGCTCGGGAAGGTCTACGAGCTGGTGGTGCGGGGCGTGGTCATCAAGCCGTATCCGTGCGGCGTGGCGTTGCATCCCGCCATCGATGCGGTGCACGCGCTCAAGCAGGAGCACCGCATCGATTCGGACGATATCGTCTCCGGCGAGGCGGGGGTCACCCGCTACACGTTCGACAAGCTTTGCTATCAGGTGCCGCGGACCGGATTGGAAGCCAAGTTCTCGATGCCCTACACGATCGCGCGCGCGATCCTCGACGAGCGCATCGGCTTCGACACCTTCACCGACCGTCTGGTGCAGGACGACAAGGCGCAGGCGCTCACGCGGCGGATCGCCATGTATGTCCATGACGGGATCGAAGGCGCCTGGAAGGGCGGCAGCCGGCCGGTCCATGTGCGGCTGACGCTGCGCGACGGGCGCGTGCTCGAGCGCCAGGTCGATATCTCCAAGGGCAACCCCGAGGTGGCGCTGACGCCCGCGGAGCTGAACGTCAAATTCGAGGATTGCGCCCGCCTGAGCCTCGACCCGACGGCCATGAAGGCGGCCACGCTGCTCTTGCAGGGCATCGCGAGCCTCAAGACGATCTCGGAGCTGACCCTCGCGCTGAGCGGTGACCGCCGCGCCGCGGTCGCCTGAGGCGGCCGGCGGGCTCGGTGCGGACTACTGTATACGGTATTATACCGCGGTATACTTTGCCCCTCGTGAGGAGAATGCCATGCCCAGCACCCGCACCGTCCTGCTTCCGACGGGGGCCCGGCGCACCGCCCCTATCGTCCCCGCGGATCGTCCGAAGTCGCTCGCGGGCCTTCGCATCGGCCTCCTCGACAACGGCAAGGA
This sequence comes from uncultured Alphaproteobacteria bacterium, assembly GCA_963725185.1. GTDB lineage: Bacteria > Pseudomonadota > Alphaproteobacteria > Rhizobiales > Xanthobacteraceae > VAZQ01. Next base: position 687,358 of record CAVRXO010000002.1, on the reverse strand, counting down.
ATTCTCAGACGTTGTGCTCGATGCGCTTGCCGAGACGCTGCGCCGCGATCATGGCGTGACCCACATCAAGTTCTGGCGCAAGGGCTTTCCCGCCAAGGGCGCGCCCTTCATCACAGAAATGGCCGCGGAAACCGACGTTGCCGTCACCGGCGTCGGCCATTGCGGTTCGTCGTCGCCGTGGACCGTCATAGATGCCGTCAATCTTGAGAAGGCCGGCGTCCCCGACCGTCGCGCTGATCAGCCGCTCGTTCTGTCCGCTCGGCCAGATCGTCGCGCGCGGCGACGGCCACAACGGCCTCGCCGATCGTCATGCTGCCGCATCCGATCGGCGAGGCGGACGAAGGCAGGATCGCGCGGAAGGGCGTCGAGGCCGCCGCCGAATGCGTGCGCCTGCTGACGACCCCGCCGAAGACGGTCGCTGCCGAATATGCTGCCAAGACGTTTCCGCTGCCTGAGCACGCGGTGCCGCGCGGCTGACGGCGTTCCTTCACCGAGCAAGCAGCGGGAGGCTCGGTCCCAACCGCCGAGGATCGCGAACATGCTGGACCGGGTCGAGCTGGCAGACCACGACCAACCGATGGACGCTGCCCGACTCGCCTGGAAGCGATCAACGATCACTTCTACGAGCAAGGCTGGACCGACGGTCTGCCGATCATTCCGCCGACGCCCGAACGGGTCGAGAGGATGCTCGCGGGCATGCCCTGGCGCAGATCCCGATGACGTCATCGGCGTGGTGCCGCCGGCCATGGGCCTGGCGACGTTGCGCAACATCGCGGTCAATGCCGTGATGGCGGGATGCCGGCCCGCATACCTGCCGGTCATCGTGGCGGCGCTGTCGGCGGTGCTGGAGAAGGCGTACGGGCTTGCGCACCGGCAGACGACCACGCATGCGGGCGCGCCGCTCCTCATCGTCAACGGCCCGATCGTGCGCGAGCTCGGCCTCAACTACGGCAACGGCGTGTTCGGTCCGGGTTGGCGGGCGAACGCCACCATCGGCCGCGGCCTGCGCCTCGCGCTGGTCAATCTGGGCGGCGCGGTGCCGGCCGAGGTCGATTTCTGCCAGCACGCGCATCCCGGCAAGTACACCTATTGCATCGCCGAGCACGAGACGGCCAATCCGTGGGAGCCCCTGCATGTCGAGCGCGGCTTTCGCCCCGACGACAGCGTCGTGACCGTGGTGAATGCCGAAGCGCCCCACAGCATGACCGAGAACGTGCAGACCAGCCCGATCGAGATCATGCGCACGTTCGCCGATTCCATGTCGACCTATGGCGGCAACAATCTCTACTCGCAGGGCCATCCGGTCCTGGTGTTCGGCGCCGGAGAATGCGCAGCACGTCGCGGCCGGCGGCTGGAAGAAGCTCGATGTGCAGAAGGCCATCTTCGAGATGGCACGCAAGCCATGGGGCATGGTGAAGAACCGCGGCAAGTCCAAGGGCCCGCACTTCCCGCTCTGGGTCGACCAGAACGACCAGAACGCCATGGTGCCCATCATCAACGAGCCGCGCGACCTTATCGTCGTGGTGGCGGGCGGCGCGGGCGGCAAGTCGATGTGGTGCCCGACGGCGGGCGCGCAGAGCCTGAGCGTCAGCAAGCGCATCGAGCGCCAGGGGTGAGCGTCCCGGTGCCGAGCCCGCAAGGCGCCGCCGCGGCGGGGCAGACCATCGCGCTCGCGCAATTTGCCGCGTCCTTGCCGGGCGATGCGCTGGCGTCCGACATCAAGGTCCTGCTGGGCGAATTGTTTCTCGACTATGTGCGGGTGGCTTCGATCGGCGCCCAGATGCCATGGAGCGGCTGGGCCGATGCCTATATGGCGCAGCTCGGCGGGCAAGGCCGCGCCGCCGTGCTGTTCCGGCCGCAGCGGCGGGACGCGGTGCGCGCCGCCTTCCTCAATGCCACTTACGCCGGCAGCATCGATGCCGACGACACCCATGTGGGCTCCATGCTGCATCCGGGCTCGATCGTGTTCTCGGCCGCGCTGGCGCTGGCCGACGAGGTCGACGCGTGCGGCAAGGACTTCATCGCGGCGGTCGCGGCCGGCTACGAAGCAATGATCCGCATCGGGCTCTCGATTCAGCCGAGCCACTTCGGGCGCGGTTTCCAGAGCACGGCCACCTGCGGCGGCTTTGGTGCCGCGGTCGCGGCCGCACGCCTTGCGTTCGATGGCGAGACGGCCGCGGACCGCAAGATCGCCTCCAGCATCGGGCTGGTGGCGTCTTTCTCGGGTGGCCTCACGCAGTTCTACCAGTCCGGCTCGACCGTCAAGCGCATCCATGCGGCGCGCGCCGCCGAAAACGGTGTCGCCGCGGCCTTGCTGGTACGCCATGGCTTCACCGGTCCGGAAGACATCATCGAGGGCTCGAACGGATTTGCCCGCGCCTACGCGGATGCTGCGGACCTGGGCATCATCACCAAGGGCCTCGGCAGCGATTATCTGCTGCGCGAGGTGACCGTGAAGGGCCATGCGTGCAGCGCGCGGGTGCAGGCCGCGGTCGAGGGTATCCTCGAGCTTTGCAAGGCCAAAGGCATCGCTGCCGGCGATGTGGCCGACATCCTGGTCGGCATTCCGGCCGTGATCCTGGGCCGGCTGACGATCCCGCGGCCGGTCGACGTGCAAGCCGCGCAGATGAGCCTTCCGCACAGCGCGGCGCTGGCGGTCGTGCTGGCGTCCTCGGCCGAGGACGGCTTTGCGCTGAGCGTGACCGACTATGAGCGCAGCCTGCACGACCACCGGGTCAAGCAGATCGAGGCGCTGGTGCGCTGCGAGGTGAGCGCGGAGGTCGAGGCTGCGACCACGGCCGAAGCGGTTCCGGCTCGCGTCGTCATCACCCTGAAGGATGGCACTAGGCACTCGACATTCGTGTCGGCCCCGAAGGGCAGCCCGTCGCGGCCGTTCAGGCACGACGATCATGTGGCGCGCTTTCGCCGCGAGCTGGGCAAACGCCTGGGCGAAAAGACCTGCGATGAGATCGTCGCGATCGCCGAAAACTTGGCCGATCTCGACAAGGTCAGTCGAGTGACCGACCTGCTAGCGCCCGCGCGGGCGCGCTGAGGTCGAAACGGAACAACGCGCGCGGCGTTGCCTCGAGCACCGTATGCCGGACCGCCTCATCGGAGATCCAATCGGAGAGCCAGCCCAGGGCCTTGGCGAAGGTCTTGCCCTCGGAATGCTGGGTCCAGGGCCAATCGCTTCCCCACATCAGCCGCTCCGCTCCGAAGGCTTCGAGAAATGCGCGCGCATACATGTCCGGCCGTCCCTCGCAGCGATAGGGGCCCGAGAGCTTGATCCAGATGCGACCGCTGTCGGCCTTGGCCAGCATGGCCTTGATGCCCGGATCGGCGAGACCGGCGGCCGGATCGGGGCGGCCGAAATGATCGATCACGATATTGGCCCGGCTCGGCCACAGCGCCGAGAGCAGAAACGGAATATCCTTTCCGGTCGCATGGATCTCGATCTGCCAGTCATGCTCCGCGGCGCGCCCAAACAGCCTCTGCCAATCCGGCTCCGTCACGAAGGCATGATCGAGGCCGAAAAGATTGAGCCGCAGCCCGACCATATGCGCCGCGCTCATCGCCGCCATCGCGGCTTCGTCGCAGGACGGATCGACGACCGCGATGCCGCGCAGCCGCTCGGGCTGCGCCGCGAGGCAGTCGAGCAGGTAGCTGTTGTCGGTGCCGAGGAAGCTCGGCTGCACCAGCACGCCTTGCGCCACGCCGGCGCCGTCGAGCTGCGCCAGATAGGCCGCGAGAGGGGCGGCGTGATCGGGCGTATAGCGGCGCCCGCGCGCCAGCTCGCCGTCCAACGTGAAGGCGTGCGCGTGCGTGTCGATCGCAGCCATGAAGTCTCCACTGCCGATCATTTGCCATCGAGGTATACTGAATTATACTGCGATGTAATCCGGAAATAGAAGCGAGCGCAGCATGACGCAAGCAGCCCGACCCGAGGCGGCCCCGTTCCGGGCGGCCACGCCCGTCCCGCCGGCGGACGGCTTCAGCCGCGACGTCTGCGCGGCCTTTGAGGGCTGGACGTTCGAGACGCTTCCCGCGCCCGTGGTTCACCGCATCAAGCTGTTCGTCCTCGACACGCTGGGGGTGATCGCGGCGGCCAGCCGGGCAGGGGGTATCCCCGAGCTCAATCGCCAGCTGTCCGCATGGGAGCGGACCGGCGCGAGCACCGCGCTCATCGGAAAGTGGCGGGCCTCGCCGCCGACCGCTGCGCTCGCCAACGGCGCGGCCGCGCATGCGCTCGACTTCGACGACAACCATGATCCGGCGCGCGTCCATTCCTACTCGGTCATCCTGCCGGCGGCGCTTGCGGCCGCGGAGGCGAAGGGCGCCGTCGGCGGCAAACCGTTCATCGCCGCACTTGCCACCGGCATCGAGCTGCAATGCCGGCTCGGCCTGGCCTCGCCCAAAAGCCTGTCGCGCGGCTGGCACCCGACCACGGTGCTCGGAACCATCGGTGCCTCGGCGGCGGTCGCGCATATCCTGGGGCTGACCGGCGAGGCATTCCTGCACGCGGCCGCGCTCGGCTACCACCAGGCCGCCGGCACCCGGCAGGCGCTCAACGACGGTGCGCTCGCCAAGCGCCTGGGCCCCGGCTTCTCCGCCCGCAACGGGGTTACGGCCGGCTACCTGGCGGCCGCAGGCCTGACCGGGCCGACCCGCTTTCTGGAAGGCGAGGCCGGCTTGTTTGGCCTCTATGAGCGCAACGAGGTCGAGCCGCCGCAATTGCTGGCTGAGCTGACCTCGCGCTGGGAATTGATGACCCACAGCATGAAGCCCTATCCGTGCTGCCGGTGCACCCATAACGCCATCGCGATCGGCGTCGCGTTGCACCAGGAAGGCCTCGCCGCGGAAGCGATCGCCTCAGCCACCATCGGCATGGGACGCACCAATGTGCAGGTGGTCGGCGCGCCCTACGAGCCGCAGCGCAACTCGACCGTCCATGCGCAGTTCAACGCCAACTATTGCTTTGCCTCCGCGCTGGTGAACGGGCGGGTCGATCTGGCGACGTTTCAGCCGCCGCAGATCACCGATCCGCGGGTGGCCGCACTCGCAAGCCGCGTGCGCGTGATCAATGACGAGAAGATCGATCCGTCGGCGATGTCACCGACCCGCATGCAGATCACGCTGGCCGACGGCGGCCGGCTCGAACGCTATCTCGAGTTCATGCAAGGCAGCCCCGAGGAGCCGATGACGGACGCGCAGGCGCTGGAGAAGTTTTCCGCCTGCATGGCCAGCGGGCTCGGCGCCAGCGGGACCGCCATCGAAAGACTTGCACGAACCATCATGGCCATGGACGGCCTCGACGACGTGTCGGACCTGATCGCCCAATTCCCGCAGGCCGGCTGAACGCTCTCCCCAGCACGCGACCGAGACCGCCAGATGGCAGCCCTTGATCTTCTCATCGACCGGTTCGCCAATGTCGGGAACGCGGCCGAAACCGCCTATGCGGTGCTGCGCGAGGCCATCGTTACGAACACCCTGAAGCCCGGCACCCGCTTGCGGGCGGATGATCTCGCCAAGAAGCTCGGTGTCAGCAAGACACCCGTGCGCGAGGCCCTGCGCAAGCTTCAGGCCGAGGATCTGATCACGGTCCAGCCCGGCAATGCGCTGACGGTGAAATCGATCAGCGAGGAGCAGCTGATCGAGATCTACTACACGCGCGAGGCGCTCGAAGGCATGGCCGCGCGCCTGGCTGCGGAGAATGCCGGCCAGGTCGAGCTCGCAAAGCTGCGGGCGATCCAGGACGAGATGAAAGCGCCCAGCGCCGCCGGCAACGTCAAGCAATTGCGCCAGCTCTCCGGCGAGTTCCAGCTGGCGGTTTTCCGCGCCGCCCGCAACGACACCATCTACCGGCTGCTCAAGCATTTGCAGGAGCAGATCCGCCAGTACGGCGGCACCACGCTCTCCCGTCCAGGGCGCGCGAAGGAGGTCATCGCCTATTCCAGGGCGCTCTCGGCGGCGATCGAGAAGCGCGACGGTGAGGCCGCCGAGACGATCGCGCGTGCCAATCGGCGTAGGACGCTGGAGCTGCGCATAAAGATGTTGCGGGGCTCGGCGCGCGGCGGTTCATAGGGCAAGGCCTCGAGACGCCGCTTGTTCGCATCGCGGTCGGTTCGAGATGGAGGCAAGCGGATGCCGAGCGTGCGACTGGAGGGGTTGCGGAAGCAGTTCGGCGGCGTGCTGGCCGTCGACGATGTCTCGGTCGATTTTCGCGACGGCGAGATGACCGCGGTCCTCGGCCCCTCGGGCTGCGGCAAGACCACGACCCTCAACCTGATTGCCGGCTTCATCGCCCCGGATCGCGGAACGATCCGTTTCGGCGAGCGGCTGATCGCGGACCCCGCGCGCGGCGTCCTGGTGCCGCCGAACAAACGCCAGCTCGGAATGGTGTTTCAGAGCTACGCGCTGTGGCCGCATCTGAGCGTCGCCGACAATGTCGCGTATGGCCTGCGCATGCACAAGGTCCCGCGCGCGGAACGCGAGGAGGCCGTGCGGCGCTCGCTGCAACGGGTGCGGCTCGCGCAGCAGATCGATCGGTTCCCGCACGAGCTTTCGGGCGGGCAACAGCAGCGCGTCGCGCTGGCGCGGGCGATCGCCTACGCGCCGCAGATCCTGCTGTTCGACGAGCCGCTGTCCAACCTCGATGCCCAGTTGCGCGAGGACATGCGGCTGGAGCTCAAGGACATCCACCGCGAGATCGGCATCACCGCCATCTACGTCACGCACGATCAGGCGGAAGCCATGAGCCTGTCCGACCGCATCGTGGTGATGGGGGAAGGCCGGATCCTGCAGGTCGGCTCGCCGCGGCAGCTCTATGACGAGCCCGCCGACGTGCGGGTGGCGCGGTTTCTCGGACGAACGAACCTGTTCGATGCCCGCATCGTGGACGCGGCTGCTTCGATGGCGCAGGTCCGGATCGAGGGCATCGAGCAGCTGCTGGCCTGCCGGGTGCCGCGCGAAGCAATCGCGAACACGCCCGGAACCCTGTCGGTCCGCCCTGAGGCCGTCGTGGTCGAGCCCGCAGGCGCGTCGGCATTCGGGCTGCCGGGCCGAGTGAGCTCCGCGATCTATCTCGGCAACGTTTCGCAGCTGCATGTCGCGCTCGCCATCGGCAAGACGATCGAGGCTCAGCAGATCAATCGGCAGGCCTGGAACGTGGGCGATCCCGTCAGCGTCACGTTCGATCCCGACCGCTGCTACTTCATCGCCGGCCGAGCGCCGGCCGAGCGGTTAGCCTCTTGATTTCGGCGGACACGAAAGCCCTGTCGGTCTGTCCGCGCCCGCCCACCGCCGCGGTGCGCTGGACCGCGGCTCTGCGGCGGCTCGATCCGGCCGCCGTCGTCATGGCGGTCGCCGCTGCCGTGCTGTTCTTTCTGGTGCTCTATCCGTTGTTCTGGCTGTTCTACGGCAGCTTTGCCTACAGCGACCAAACCGCGTCCGGAACGGTCTTCAGCCAATTCTGGCAGCTGCCCGGGCTCGCGCGCGCGTTTGAAAATACGCTCGAGCTCCTGCTCGGCGCGGTCCCGCTGTCGTTCCTGTTCGCCCTGCCGCTGGTTTGGATCGTCACGCGGACCGATACCCCGCTCAAGGGCTTGATCGAGATCGCGGCGGTGTTGCCCTTCATCACCCCGCCGCTGATCGGAGCGGTGGCCTGGGCGCTGCTGGCGGCGCCGCGCACCGGTCTCATCAACGAGTTCGCCCGGCAATTGGGCGCGACCGCGCCCGTGCTGAACATCTATTCCATGCGGGGGCTGATCTTCGTGATGTCCCTCTATGTCAGCCCCTACGTGTTTCTCACCGTCCAGGCCGTGATGCAGCGCATGGACGCCAGTCTCGAGGAAGCATCGTTGATCGCCGGCGCGAGCCTTCGGGCAACGGTCTTCAAGGTGGTGCTGCCGTTGTGCATGCCGGCGCTCCTGTCCGCCGGCATCCTGGTGACGACCCGCATACTCGAGGAGTTCGCCATCCCGGGCGTGCTCGGTGCGCCGACCGGCATCTACACGATCACCACCTACATCTACTACCAGGCCATCAGCTACCTGCCGCCGCGCTATGAAGTCGCCGCTCTGCTTGCCAGCCTTCTGATGGGCTTGACCGGCATCCTGCTCCTCGTGCAGGCGCGCATCCTGGGCGGCAGCCGCCGCTTCACCACGGTGTCCGGCAAGGGGCACCCGCCGCGCCTGTTGCGGCTCGGGCCGTGGCGGTATCTGACGCTCGCCTATGCGTTGAGCTATATCGGCCTGACGGTGGCGCTGCCCTATCTGGTGCTGCTCTACGCGGCCTTCATCTCGCATTGGGGCGCGCCGCCGGTTCTGTCCAACCTCACCTTGGCCAACTTCGCAGCGACCTTCGACCCCGCGCTCAGCACCCGCTCCGGTCTCGTCAACAGCCTGATCCTGGCCGTGTCGGGAGCGACATTCGCAACGCTTCTGACCCTGATCATCAGCTACATGATCACCACGGCAAAGCCCTGGGTCCGCAATATCCTCGATTTCGTCAGCTCCATTCCGCTGGCGATGCCCGGGCCGGTGATCGCGGTCGCGGTGCTGTGGGCCTATCTGCACGAGCCGTTCGTTCTCTACGGCACGCTTTGGATCCTCCTGGTGGCCTATGTCACGCACTATCTGCCCTATGGGGTGCGCACCATCACCGGCTCCTTCCGCCAGCTCAGCCCCGACTTCGAGCGCGCGGCGGCGGCCTGCGGCGCGGGCCGGCTGGCAGGCTTCCGCGACATCCTGTTTCCGCTGGTGCGGCCCGGCATCCTGGCCGGCTGGATGCTGATGTTCATCTCCATGATCCGCGAATTGTCATCGTCCATCTTCTTGTTCGTGCCGGGCACCGAAACCACGGCCGTCACCATGCTCGAAATGTGGCAGGAGGCGATGTTTTCCGGCGTGGCCGTGCTGTCCCTGACGTTGATCCTGATTTCGATCTCGGTGGTGATGCTGGTGCGCCGGCTCGCCGGCACGGCGTATTTGTACGGCTCGCGTTAGCTACCGCGGCATTTTGGGAATAGGATTGGCATTTCGGTTTGTCATGGCCCGACCTGTTCCGGCCATCTCGCTCAGGCGGGCACTGCCGTGCGTTTCTTTGTCGAGATTGCCGGGACAGGCCCGGCAATGACAATGACATCAAGCCGGGGGCCACCATGGATTCGCAGCAGGAGACGATTCTCAGGAAGAACGCAGTTCGGCTTCTTCCAATCCTCACGCTCGCCTACATCATCAATTATCTCGATCGCACCAATATCAGTTTTGCCGCCTTGACGATGAACAAGGACATCGGTCTCACGGCCACGCAATACGGTCGCGGCGCCGGCATCTTCTTCCTCGGCTATTGCCTGTTCGAGCTGCCCAGCAACCTCGCGCTCTACCGCTTCGGGGCGCGGCTGTGGATCGCCCGCATCATGATCAGCTGGGGGCTGCTCTCGATCGCCATGGTCTGGGTCGGCGGGGCGGGCAGCTTCTACCTCATGCGGTTTCTGCTCGGCGTCGCGGAAGCCGGCTTCTTTCCGGGCGTCGCGTTCTATCTGGCATTCTGGTTTCCGGCGCAATATCGCGCCCGCATCCTCGCGGCCTTTCTGGTCGCGATCCCATTCTCGACCGTGCTCGGGGCGCCGCTGTCCGGCCTCCTGCTCGAGCTCGACGGAGCGCTCGGGCTCGCGGGATGGAAATGGCTCATCATCATCGAGGGGATCCCGGCCGTCATCCTCGGTGTCGTCATCGCCTGCTGGCTTGCCGATCGGCCCGAGCAGGCGGGCTGGCTCGATCCGCACGAGAGGGAAATGCTCGCCCTGATGCTCACGCAGGAAAAGCGCGAACGCGTGCGGGCAGGGATCGTCGAGGCCATCATGGATCCGCGCGTCATCGTCTGCGCGCTGGTCCAGTTCGGATTTACGCTTGGCTCCTACGGCATCCTGTTCTGGCTGCCGCAGATCATCAAGGCGAGCGGTCTGCCCAATCTCACGGTGAGCCTGCTGACCGCGATCCCTTATGCGTTCGCGACCGCCGGCATGATCTGGTGGGCGCTGGTCGTCGACAAGAGCGGCAAGAAGATCGGCAATCTGACGATCACCTGCGGCCTCGGCGCGGTCGGCCTCGTCATCGCGGTGCTGTCGGATTCCCTTGCCATCGGGCTCCTCGGCCTGACCATCGCGTTGGTCGGCATCACCTCGGCGCGCGCCGTGTTCTGGACCATCCCGACCCGCTTCATGACCGGCGCCGGCGCCGCATCCGGGCTCGCCTTCATCAACTCGATCGGGGTGGCGGGCGGATATTTCGGCCCCGAGCTCATGGGCACGCTCAAGGACTTGACCGGCGGCTATCTGGCCGGATTGCTCGCCATGGCGGGCTTCCTGGCGGCCTCGACCCTGCTCGCCGCCAGCCTCAAGCTGTTGATCAAGCTGGAATGATCGTTTGACAGGAACGGCCTCACGCGTAGGGCGCAATCGCTTTATTGCGCCGCTCCGCGCCCTCCATTTTCCTCGAGCTTCGAGGTCTTTGGCCCGACCGATCGGCGCAATAAAGCGATTGCGCCCTACGTGCCGCTCTCGGGCTGGAAGTTCATTGCCACGCCGTTGATGCAGTAGCGCAGATGCGTCGGCGGCGGGCCGTCCTCGAAGACATGGCCCAGATGGCTGCCGCAGCGGCTGCAATGCACCTCGGTGCGGACCATGCCGTAGCTTTTGTCCACCGTGGTCTCGGTCGCGCCGGCGACCGGATCGTTGAAGCTCGGCCAGCCGGTGCCGCTCTCGAACTTCTTGTTGGACACGAACAAAGGCTGGCCGCAGCCCGCGCAGGCGAACGTGCCGGCACGCTTTTCGTGATTGAGTGCGCAGCTCCCGGGCGCCTCGGTCCCGTGCGCGCGCATGACCCGGTACTGCTCGGGCGTCAGCAGCTTGTGCCACTCGTCGTCGGTGCGGGTGAAGGCGAAAGTCTTGCTTTCCATGGTCCTGCTCCTGTTGATCTTCGTCCTATACTTGCAATTCCACGATTTCCGGGCGCATCCGCGCGCCCGCTATGCCGACCCGGGCGACCGTGACCGGCAGCTTGAAGCGGCGCGGACCGGCGCTGCCGGGATTGAGAAACAACACGCCCTGACGCGTCTCGATCAAGGGCTGATGCGAATGCCCGAACACCACCGCCGCAAAGCCCGCCTCCGCCGGCTCGAGGTCGAGCTGCGAGATCTCATGCAGCACGTAGAACAATCGCTCGCCGACATCCACGAGCTCGAACATCGGCAAAGTTGCGGCCCAATCCCCCTTGTCGATATTCCCGCGCACCACATGGGTGGGCGCGATGCCGGCCAGCTCCTTGACCACGTCGGGATTGCCGACGTCGCCGGCGTGGATGATCAGATCGGATCCCCGCAGCGCCGCGATGGCCTCCGGCCGCAAGAGCCCATGGGTATCCGAGATGACGCCCACGATGATCTCGCCCTCGGACATGTTCTCGGCCGTCTGCATGCCCCAACCAGATATTTTCTGCAGCCAGCGGGCGCAAGCGCCGCCCGCATCACTAATTCCGGATGTCCTGCAGGAACCATTCGGTCGGGATCTCGCGGCCGAGGCCGGCCTTTCTGGCGAGCTCGTAGACCTTGCCGGCGACCGCGAAGAATTGCGCGCCCTGGAGGTTGCCGCGCTCCGAATAAGTGATCTCGTCGGCAGCGGTGCGGCCCTTGACCCGGCCCTGCGCCAGGTCGGCGAGCGACACGCGCCGGCCTGTGGTCGCGGCCCCATGGCCGCGGCGGGCGCGGCGGCCGTCGCCGTGCTTGTGCACGTCCGGCTGCGCCTCCCAGCCGAGGAACTCGTCCTCGACGCCGAATTCCGGCCGGCCGATCGGGGCCGGCGCGTCGCCGAACCGCAGATAGACGTCGACGCGCTTGAGGCTTTCCGCATCCGGCGTGCCGCTGCCGCCGATATTGACGATATGCGCGCCTTTCTCGAGCCGGGTCCCGTCCAGCACCGGCACCGCCGAATCGGTCAGCGCCGCGACGATCTGCGCCCCCTTGTAGACGTCCTCCGCGCGGTCGCAGACCTTGACCTCGATATTGTATTTCGCGGCCATCTCGCGGCCGAAGGCCTCGCGGTTCTCCTTGGTGGGGCTGTAGAGCTGCAGCTTCTTGATGGTGCGCACGCGGGTGAAGGCCTGCATATGGGTGCGCGCCATGCCGCCGGAGCCGAGCATTCCGACCACCTCGGCATCCTCGTTGGCCATGTATTTGACGCCGATGCCGCCATCGCCGGCGACCCGCATATGCTGCAGATGCCCATCGTTGATGAAGGCCAGGAACTCGCCGTTCTGGATCGAGGTGAGCAGGATCAGCCCGCAATAGAGGCCGGGCCGCACGCAATATTTTTCCTGGGTGGTGACGCCGTTGTACTGCGTCTCGTAGATGATGTCGGACTTCATCCGGATGGCGAAATAGCCCGCGGTCGAGCCGCCCTCCATGGTGCCCCATTGATAGTTCTTGGCCGGATCGCCGGTCGGAATGCGGATGTCGATGCGCGGCCGGCAGACGGCCGTCCGGGCGGCGAGCTGCAGATAGGATTCCTCCAGGGCCGCCAAGGTCGTCTCCATGGTCAGCACCTTGGCCACATCGTCATTGTTGATGATCAGCGTCATTTTGTCCCTCGTTCGTCTCAGCGCTTATTATACCGTAGGATATCGTAGGGTGGGCAAAGGCGCGAAGCGCCATGCCCACGCGCCGACGGCCTGTAGCCCGCATGGAGCGCACTAGGGCATTTACGCCCGTCTTCGCGGGCTATGCGAAATGCGGGAACGGCGATCCCGGATTGCGCCATCGGGCGGCGCCTTGCGCCGACCCGTTGGCTTCATCCGGGCTACATGCCACTATCGTTCAGGACAGGTGATCCAAATGCCGCTTTTGCCCAAGCAATATATATTTCGCGTCCCTGCTGGCGGTGCCGCTCGTCCTGCAGGGCGGGGCGTGCTTGGCGCTCGACCAGGTCCGGTTCGGCAAGGCGGTGCCCAATTCGTTCGCCTTCGGCGCCGCCGAGGTCGGCATCCAGGCCAAGATCTTCGAGCAGGAAGGCATCGACCTGCAAGTCCTCACCTTCCAGGGCGATGCCCGCGTTCAGCAGGCGCTCACCGCCGACGGCATCGATGTGGCGGTCGGCTCGGGGCCGGGTCTCGGCTTCCGCGCCAAAGGGGTGCCGGCGATCGGGGTCGCCGCCATGTACGGACCGCCCACCAATCTCTCCCTCACCGTGCTGGCCAATTCGCCGATCAAGACGGTGGCCGATCTCAAGGGCAAGCGGATCGGCGTCACCACCGCGGGCTCGCTCACCGATTGGCTGACCCGCGAATTGTCGCGCCAGCAGGGCTGGGGCAGCGACGGCATCAAGATCGAGGCGCTCGGCGCCGCGCAGGCGCGGCTTGCCGCCATGCAGCGCGGCGAGCTCGACGGCGAGGTGATCGAATCGGCGACCGGCTTCGAGCTCGAGGAGCAGGGCAAGGGCCGCAATGTCCTCCTGTTCGGCGACATCGCCAAGCAGTTCTACACCCATGTCATCTTCGCCACCGATGCCATGATCGAGAAGCGGCCGGACCTGCTTCGACGTTTCCTACGCGGCTGGTTCAAGACCGTCGCCTTCATGCGGGCGAACAAGGATTTCACGGTGAAATCGGAAGCCAAGACCGTCGATGTGCGCGAAAGCGTCGTGTCCAAGATCTATGACACCCAGATCGGCAGCTTCTCGGCCGACGGCGCCTGGGACCCGGCCGCCATCGACGTCATCCGCAACTCGCTCAAGGAGCTCGGCATCCTCGAGACCGTGCCGGCCGCCAAGACGATCTACAACGACAAGTTCGTGCCGGTGAAATTCTGACCTGCGGCAAGCCTCCTTGCCTGCGCTCAGGAGGTTGCTTCGCGCGCCGAAAGGCGCCCGCTGCCATGCGGGGCTGAGCTACTTCTTCTGCACCCAGAATTGGTACATGTTGATGAAGGTGCGCGGGTTGTCGATCTCGTAGCTGTGCCATTGCTCCAGAGCCGTCATGGCGAGGTCATCGGGGAAGCGCCGGGCATAGTTCCGGCGGGTTTGCGGATCGAGCTCGAAGCCGAGGAATTGCAGATTGTTCCCGGCGATGAACGCGGCGATCTCGGGCACGCTGAGGCGATGCTCCTGGACGTGGAACAGAAGGTCGCGGCATTCGCTGACGTTGAAGAAATCCGGCAGCTGGGTCACGTTCTTGAGCGGCGTGCCGTCGGCGCAATCGATGAGCTCCTGGCGGCATCGGCGGATGTCGTCCGCGGTCGGGCGGTAACCGCGCTGCGCGATGAAATCGCGCGTCGCCACGATGTCGCGCCGCGCGATCTCGCTGTAGAGGCCGAGCAGCATGATGCCGCGCGGTCGCAGCATCGCGAGCAGCGCGCGCCAGCCGGCCAGCGGATCGGCCAGATGGTGCAGCACGCCGCTGGCCTCGATGACGTCGAACGTCCAGCCGGTCGACGGCAGATTCATGATGTCGGCCTGGGCGTATTGGATGGCGTCGAGGCCGAGCGCGCGCGTCTGCCTGTGCGCGTAGCACAGGCTGGTCAGGCTGAGGTCGACGGCGAGCAGGCTCGCCGCCTTGAATCGCTGGGTCGTTTCGATCGGGTGCTGACCGGTGCCGCAACCCGCCACCAATATGTCGACGCCGTCCGTGTTGCCGCGCTCGGTGTATGGCGCATTCGGGAACCTGGTGCGCATGCGAACATCGACGGCCTCCGGCTTTCCCGTGGTCACCGTCTTGACCCACTGCGGGTAGGGGTTCTCCTCATATTGCTCGCGAACCTGCAGCGACACGCCTTCCTCGATCGCGGTCAGCGCCGGGATGGAAGCGCGCAGGCGTTGCTCCTCGAGCGGCGCGCGGACCTGCTGCGCCAGCACGGTGGCCACGGCTTCGGGCCACGGCCGATCGAGCAGGGATCCGGCACCCGGCAGGGAATGGAGCGGCCCATAGGCGGCGACCGTCACGAGCGAAAGTGCCGGAATGTCGGCTCCGGACGCCAGCGCCGCGACCAACTCGTCGCGCAACGCCGCCACCTGCTCGCTCTCCGCGGCGGACTGGGCGAACACGTAATTGTTGATGAAGCACTGGCGTGCAAGCGCGCAGCACAAGCTGAGGACCGGCTCCGCTTCGACGCTGTCCCCGCCGAGGCGGGCGGCCGCGAGCAGGGAGGCACGAAGGCCGGTCGCGAACCGCTCGAACGCGACCTCGCAGATCGGCGCGGATTCCAGCAGCGCCCGCAATAGGCGGTCCCCGGCGAACACCGCGAGGTCTTGGGATTCGACCGGGCTCGGGCTCGTCTTTGCCGCGCGCTCCATGCCGTCCCGGATCGCACCGTCGAGCGCCAGGAAGCGCGCGCAGGCGGCCGCCAGATCGGACGGCCGCGCCCACGGCTCCGATAGGGCTCGCAGCAGCAGATCGTGCAGACCCTCCATGTTGGGACGCACGCCCGGCAAGCGCAGGCACGCGGCGAACAGGGATTTCGTTTCGGGCGTCTCGTTGGCGGCGAGGGCATGGCAGGCGAGATCAAACGCCTCCGCGTTGTTGCCTTCCGCCAGCAACAGGGCGACCAAAGCGCCGATCGCCTCGAGCAAATCCGGCTTGTGGACGAGGGCGCGCCGATAGGCCGCGTGGGCCTCGTCCCAGCGGCCGGACACTTGCAGCGCGCTGCCGAGATTGCAGTGCGCGTCAGCGAAGTCCGGCTTGATCGCCAGCGCCCGCTCAAGGTGCGCCAGCGCCGCCATGGTCTCGCCGCGGACCGAGAACGCGGCGCCAAGCCCGTTGTAGGCCTCGGCGAAATCCGGTTTGAGCGCCAGCGCCTGCCGGTACCGCGTCACCGCGGCATCGAGCCGGCCCTGCTTCTTCAGGATATTGCCGAGATTGTAGTGTGCCTGGTAATGGCCCGGCTTGAGCGCCAGCGCCCGCTCGTAGCGCGCGGCTGCATCGTCCAGCCTGTTCTCCTTTGCGAGCGCGATGCCTTGATTGTAGTGCGCTTCGGCAAAGCCGGGGTTGAGCGCCAGCGCCTGCTCGAAGCAGGCCATCGCCTCCACGCTCTTTCCCTGGTCCGAGAGCACGGTGCCGAGGCTATTGTGCGCCTCGGCGAGATCCGGCCTGAGCGCCAGCACCCGCATGTAATGCGCCGCCGCCTGATCGAGCCGGTTCTGCATGGCGAGGAGACTGCCGAGATTGTAATGCGCCTCGGCGAAATCCGGCCTGAGCGACACTGCTCGCTCGAGGCAGGCCAGCGCCTTGGCGTATTTGCCCTGCGCCGAGAGCACGCTGCCGAGGCCATAGTGTGCCTCGGCAGCGTCCGGCTTGCGGACGAGCGCCTGCTCGAAGTGCGCTGCGGCTTGATCGAGCCTGTTCTCCATTGCGAGGATATTGGCAAGGTTGCAGTGCGCGTCGGCATGATCCGGCGCGAGCGCCAAAGCCCGTCCAATCAAATCTATCGCGACATTATTGCGGCCCGTCTGTCCGGCGAGCACGCCGAGAAAATGCAGGCTGTCGACATGCCGGGGCTCGACCGCACAGATCTGCCGATAAAGGCGCTCGGCCTCGGCGAGATTGCCGGCGCGGTGACACGCCATCGCTCGCTCGAACGTCTCAGGAACCTTCAGCTTGATTGCTCCACTGATCGCGGGTCGCCGCTGGGCCGCGACCACAAGGCCTGCGCCGGGTCATACCCGAAAAGTCTCGATACGGGCAATGCTTTCCCTGGATCGTTTCTGGCCGCAAGGGCGACCGGTGCAGTCGCGGCCGCGACGGCGCGCAGCGGGTTTCGACCCTGCCGCACGGACATGCGGCCTCTCATTGCGCCTGCGGATCGAGCAGCATTTCGCTCTCCAGCATGAGGCCCGGAACGAGTCCTTGCTGCAGCGCGTAGCTCGCGAGCGCTTGGATGCCCGGCCGGTTGGCCGCAATTCCGTAGGGCAACGGGTCGCCGACCAACGCGGATAGCGTGCGATAGCGCTGATCCTCGGGTGCGTCCGCTTCCCCGCCGATCAGCCGGCGCAGATAGGCATTCTTGGCTTCCACGAAGGCATTGAACAGCGACCGCGCGATCCGCGGATGGCGGGCGAGCACGTCGGTCTTGACCACCACCACGCCGTGGATCGGATAGATGCCGGTGCGGGCGAACCACTCGGCCTCGCGAATTGCCGCATCGGGAAAGAGTTCCGGGTAGATCGGCGCTTCGGTCGGGCCGCGCTGCTGCCATCCGGGGACCGGCGGTCCGGCGCGGCCGATGCCGGCATTGCCGGTGAAGCCCGCCTGCAATTGTCCGCTCGCCATCATGCCGGCGAGCGATTGGCCGGGGGGCGCATGGATCACATTGGGCGGCAGCGTAAGCGCGGCCACATGCTCCTCGTCGTCGACCACCCAGGTGACCTTGGCGGAATCGAGCCCGTATTCGTTGACGAAAATACCGCGGGTCCACACGCCGGTCGTCACCGAATAGGCCCGCACCCCGACCTTGCGGCCCTCGAGGTCCTTCGGTGCGTGGATCGCGGCCTCGGGCCGGACGACGAAACCCGAATGGTGGAAGCGCCGCATCAGGAAGATCGGCAGTCCGACGAAAGGAGCCCCGTGGGCACGCGCGATCAGGTAGGTGGTCGGCGCCATCTCGCACACGTCGAATTCGAGGTCGCGCACCATCCGTCGGTAGGCCGCGACCATGGGCGTGACCTCGACGAACTCGGCCGCGACGCCTTCGATGCGCACGCTGCGATCCTTCAGCGCGGCCGTGTGGCCGTAGCTGCCGATCGCGATCTTCAGATTGATATCCGGCATGTTTGCGCCCGTTGCTGTCGCTTTGATTGGACCACTGGTATCAAGTTGTCCAACGCGGGCATAGCCCGCGCCCCACATTAGGCGTGGGAGTCTCCAACACCCGCTCGTCCCTGCGGACGCGCGTGTGAAGGAATTGCCACATCCGCTCATTCCGGCGGGCGTGGGAATCCAGACTTTGCCAAATTGCATGGAGTTCAATGGGGCAAAGGCTGGGTCCCCGCGTCCGCGGGGACGAGCGGGTGGAGAAGCTCGACCTTCATCAGTTCCTTCAAACTCGCGTTGGCCCAATGAGCGGATGGGGCAATTCCTTCACGTGCTCGAAAGCGAGGGGGGAGCGGCCCGGAAGGCGCCGCTTGACGCGCCTTCGTTGTATGCCGTGATGCAGAGAATCATGCTAGACGTTGACCAAACGCGGGTGGGCCTGACATGAACGGATGGATCGTTGCGGCGGTGCTGGCGGCGATTGCGCTCTACGCGATCATCGTCTTCAATCGGCTGATCCGCCTGCGCAACCTGGCGCGCGAAGGCTGGAGCGGGATCGATGTGCAGCTCAAGCGGCGCTCCGACCTGGTTCCCAATTTGGTCGCGACCGTCAAGGCCTACGCGGCGCACGAACGCGGCGTCCTCGAGGAGGTGACGGCAAGCCGGCAGTCGAGCATCGCGACGGACGATGTGGCAAGGCGCGCCGCGGCGGAAAATGCCCTGCAGGGCGCGCTCGGGCGGCTGTTCGCGGTCGCCGAAGCCTATCCGGACCTCAAGGCCGACACGAATTTCCTCGCCCTGCAGCAGCAACTGGCCGAGATCGAGGATCAGCTGCAGATGGCGCGCCGCTACTACAACGGCACCGTGCGCAACCTGAACATCAGCATCCAATCCTTCCCCGACAATGTGCTGGCGGGCGTGCTCGGCTTCAAGGAGCTGCCGTTCTTCGAGCTCGAGGATCGCGCGCAGGCCGCCGCGCCCGCGGTGGCGTTCCAGGCCCCGCAGCCTTGATGCACATCCACGATGCAAGACCGGTGAGGCAAGAGCCATGCTGATGATGCGGCGGATGGCGCTCGCGCTTGTGGTTGCGATTGCGCTCGCGGCGGCCGGCCCGGCGCAGGCGGTCGAGCGCATCCTGCGCTTCGTCAGCGACGTGCAGGTCGAGCGCAACGGCGATCTGGCGGTCACCGAGACCATCCGGGTCGAGGCCGAGGGCAACCAGATCCGCCACGGCATCTTCCGCGATTTTCCCACCACCTATACGCGGCCTGACGGCAGCCGGGTCGTGGTCGGCTTCGACGTGCAGTCGGTGACGCGCGACGGCGCCGAGGAAAGCTGGACCAAGGAGTCGCTCGCGAACGGCGTGCGCGCGCGCATCGGCCGTGCCGACGTGAACCTGTCGAACGGCGAGCACGAATACGTCATCCGCTACCGCACCACGCGCCAGATCGGCTTCTTCGCCGACTACGACGAGCTGTACTGGAACGCGACCGGGACCGGCTGGGCCTTTGCGATCGATTCCGCCGAGGCCCGCATCACCCTGCCGGAGGCCGCGCCCTTCCGGCAAAGCGCGTTCTACACCGGCCCGCAGGGTGCGCGCGGCCAGGACGCCACGATCGTCGAGCAGCAGCCCGGGCACATCGTGTTCCGCACCACCCGGGCGCTGCCGCCCGGCAACGGCCTCACGGTCGCGGCGGCCTGGGCAAAGGGCATCGTGGCGCCGCCGACCGCGAGCCAGCAGACCGGCTGGTGGCTGCAGGACAATCTTCCGGGCATGGTCGCCGGCGCCGGCTTGGCGCTCGTGCTCGGCTTCTACGCCTTTGCCTGGCTGCGGTTCGGGCGTGATCCGCCGGCCGGCACCATCATTCCGCTGTTTGGACCGCCCGAAGGCATGTCGGCGGCGGCGGTTCGTTTTGTCGAGCGGATGGCGTTCGACGATCGCTGCTTCACCGCCGCCATCGTGGACCTCGGGGTGAACGGGCACATCAAGCTCACCGGCGACGGCAAGCAGACCGTGATCGAGCACCGCGACGGCGGCAAGCCGATCGGGCCGCCGGAGCGCGACCTGGAGAGCAAGCTCTTCGCCAGCAAACCGTCTCTCCTGCTCGCTCAGGTCAATCACGAACCGCTCGGCAAGGCCAAGGACGCCCTGAAGGGAGGGCTGTCGCAAGCCTATGACGGCACGTTGTTCACCGACAATTACCTGTGGTCGGGATTGGGCCTCGTCCTTGTGATCGTGCTCCTGGCCGCAACCATCGCGCTGACGGTGATGACCTACGACCAGGACCGCGCGGCTGGTCTGCTGTTCGGCATGCTGGCGCCGATCGTTCCGATCGTGGGCGGGGCCTATCTGATCCGGGCCGGGTGGCGGCGGGAACTCGTTTGGAGCGCTGTTCATCGCCTTCGGCCTCCTGCTCATCGCGGTATCCGTCTTCGGTGGGCTTGCGGTCGTGCAGGCGAGCGCGCACGGCCCGCTCGATAATCTGCCGGCCATTGCGGCCTACATCGCGGCTCCGCTCGCGATCCTCGGCTTCCACTGGCTGCAGGCCCCGACCGTCACGGGGCGAAAGGCCATGGATCAAATCGAAGGCTTTCGCCAATATCTCGGCGTCGCCGAGGAGGATCGTCTCAACGCGCTCAATCCGCCCGACAAGACGCCGGAATTATTCGAGCGCTTCCTGCCCTATGCGATCGCGCTCGATGTCGAGAACCGCTGGGCCAAGCGCTTTGCTGCCGTGCTCGCGGCCGCCGGCGCGAGCGCGGCCGTCTCGACCTGGTATGCGGGCAACCGCGATTGGCGCAACGACCCGGTCGGCTTTGCCAACCAACTCGGCGGCGCGCTCTCCCACACCATCGCCGCGGCCTCGGCGCCCCCCGGATCGGGCGACGGCGGCTCCGGCGGCGGCGGTTCCTCGGGCGGCGGCGGGGGAGGCGGTGGCGGCGGCGGGTGGTGAGGGTGGCGTCGGTCGAGCGCGCCGTAGGGTGGGTTAGTCTTACTGAGTCAGAAGGTCGCAGGACATAGGCGTCGAGAATCAACTATTTGGCGAGATTCGAGGTTGGCAGGCGGAGGGCTGACATGAATCTCGGGAGCCAAGAGAATAGCGGAGGCCGATTTTCGGCGTATGTCGAAGGGCTTGCGAGCGTTTTGGGGCACGCGGACCGGAGCGGTCCGCTGCGTGACTATTGCACCGGCCTGATGCTGCCGGGCGAGCGCAAGAGCGTGGAGCCGATGGCAGCGAAGACGGCTCCGGCGCGGACGGCTGCACAACACCAGTCTTTGTTGCATTTTGTCGGCATCGCGCCCTGGTCGGACGAGAAGGTTCTGGCCAAGGTGCGCGAGCTGGTGCTGCCGGCGATCGAGAAGCACGGGCCGATCGAGGCCTGGATCATCGACGACACTGGTTTCCCCAAGCAGGGCAAGCATTCGGTGGGCGTGCATCATCAGTATTGTGGGCAGCTTGGCAAGCAGGCCAATTGTCAGGTGGCGGTGTCGTTGTCGATTGCCAACCACTGGGCCAGCTTGCCGGTGGCGTATCGGCTGTATCTGCCGAAGGACTGGGTCGTGGATGATGCGCGTCGGGAGAAGACCGGCGTGCCTTTGGACATCGGCTTCAAGACCAAGCCTGAGATCGCGCTTGAGCAGATACGGTGGGGGTGCGAGGCCGGCCTTCCGCGCGGGGTCGTTTTGATGGACGCCGCCTATGGCAATGACTCGCGGCTGCGCACCGGCATTACGGCCTTGGGACTGATCTACGTGGCCGGTGTTCTGCCGAATACCTTGGTGTGGCCATCGGGCGTCGGTCCCAAGCGCAGGGGCAAGCCGCTGAACAATACCGGGCGTCGCGACGAACCCGATTTGATCTCGATCAAGGAGCAGGCGCTAGCTCTGCCCAAGCATGCTTGGCGCACGATCAGGTGGCGGGAAGGGTCGGCCGAGTGGCTGTGCTCGCGTTTTGCGCGCGTGCGCGTCGGGGTCGGACATAATCAGCTGATTCCGGAATTGCTGTCGCAGGAGTGGCTGCTGATCGAGTGGCCCGAAGGCGAACCCGAGCCGACAAAATATTGGTTCTCGACGCTGCCCGCGAATATCAGCTTCCGCGAACTCGTCGACTTCGCCAAGCTGCGTTGGCGCATCGAGCGGGATTATCAGGAACTCAAGCAGGAGGTCGGGCTTGGGCACTATGAAGGGCGCGGATGGCGCGGCTTCCACCATCACGCCACGATGTGTATCGCCGCCTACGGGTTCCTGATCTCCGAGAGGGAGACAATTCCCCCCTCAGGATCTCGCTCCACCGCGCTCTTCCCGCAACTTGCAGTTCCCGACGGTTATCGACCCAGAGGATCCACCATTGCGGCCTGAACGTCACATCCAGAACTCGATCGCAACTATGCGAATACGATTGATCGACGCGATTGTCAGAACCTTGCCGCGATGCCCATGTTGTGGCGCAAGGACTGCAACACATGGGCGACGGAAGCTTATGACGCAGTAAGATTAGGCGCAATAAAGACGCCAACCCCAATCTCTGCGGATCATGGCGCCGTAACCCACCATCCGCGGATCAAACAAACTCAGCCGGTGGGTTACGGCGCCATAACCGCTCAGGCGAGCGGCAAGGCCTTGCCTGCGCCTAACCCACCCTACGCCACCGCGGCAGCAGCCGCAGCGCGTTGTCGCGCTCGATCTGATGCAGGTCCTCGGCGCCGAAGCCGAACTCGCCCAGGGCCTTCACGTATTCGCTGCCGAGGCGGAACGGAAAGTCGGTGCCCCAGAGGATCTGCGAGATCGGCACCATCCGGGTCAGCGCCGCGAGCGCCATCGGATGGGCGATCTGCGCCACGTCGTAGTGGAAGCGTTGCAGCTCCGCCATCACGCCGTCGGGCACGTATTGGGCCAGCGATTTGTTCATGCCCGGCGTGCGCATCAGGCGCTCGGCCAGGAACGGCGCGGTGCCGCCGCCGTGGCAGAAGATCCAGCGGATGTCGCGATAGCGCAGCGCCGTGCCGCTGAACAGGATGCGGGCGATGGCGCGCGTGGTGTCGAAGCCATATTCGAGCACTGCCTCGTGCACGCCCGGCAGGAGCCCGCGGCAGCACAACGGCGCTTCCGGATGCACGAACACCACCGCCTGGCGGCGGTTGAGCTCCTCCATGACCGGATCGAAGGCCGGGTCGCCCAGCCATTTGTCGCGGTAGCTCGTGAACAGCGCGATGCCGTCGGCCTTGAGCACATCGAGCCCGTATTCGATCTCCTGCAGGCTCGCCTCGATATGCGGCAGCGGCACCGCCGCGAACGTCCCGAAGCGCCCCGGGTAATCGCCGGCCAGCCGCGCCGCATAATCGTTGGAGTCCCGCGCCAGGCGGCGGCCCTGCTCGTGCGTCGCCGATCCACACGCCCGGCGTGGTCACCGAGGTGATGGCGGTGGCCACGCCCGCCCGGTCCATGTCCTCGAGCGAGCGCTCCGGCGTCCAGTTGAGCGTCGGCGGCTGCAGCATCGAACGCAGCTCCGCGACAAAGCCCGGCGAGACGATGTGATGATGGACGTCGATGCGATGCGGAGGGGACATAAGGGGACCTTCGTTTGAAAGGGCGTCGAGGCTCAAATCCGCGGATCGCCGGCCTTGCCGCCGAGCCGCACGGCGCCGTAGTTCAAGGCCTGCAGGTCCCACACCAGCGCGATGTGCTGCGCCACCGCATGGGCGTCGCGCCAGGCGCGCTGGAACGGATCGGCGAGCTCGAGGCCGCGGCCGCCGACGATCGGCAGGAGGCGCTCGATCGCCTGCACGCAGAGCTTGGCCGCATAGCCGACGTTGAGCCGGTAGCGCACGCGGGTCTCCTCGTCGGGCAGGATCCGCAGGCGGCCCATGTCGTTGATGCGGGCGCGGTCGGCTTGCAAGAGCGCGCGCGCCGCCTCGATCTCGGCGGCGGCTTCGGCGACGCGGGCCTGGATGCTGGGCTGCTCGGCGAGCCTCACATTGGCGACCGTGGTCTTGCCCCTGACGCTGTCCACGATCTGGTCGAGCGCACCCATCGCGGCCCCGAGCGCCGGGCCGACGAGGCTATGGGCGAACGGAGCAAACAGCGGCAGCGCGAACAGATAATGCGGGTTGGCGTGCGCGCCGGGCGTGCCGCCCTCGCGCGTCGACATCACGTCGAGCAGGCGATGGCTGGGGACGAAGGCGTCCTTGACCACCACATCGTTGCTGCCGGTCGCCGCCAGGCCGACCACGTTCCAGGTATCCTCGATCTCGTATTGCTCGCGATGCAGCAGCGCGAAATGCTGGCGCGGCGGCCCGTTGGCGCCCGGCACCATGGCGAGCAGCAGGGCTCCGGCGCAGTGATCGACATTGCTGGAGAAGCGCCAGCGGCCGCTCAATCGGATGCCGCCGGATTGCGGCATGAGGCTTGGCTCTACTGCGAAGAACGAGCTCGCCAGCGTGCGTTGCGGATCGGGGTTCCAGAATTCGTCCTGGGCCTCGCGCGGGAACATGCCGAAGATCCAGGAATGGCAGGCCGTGATCGACAGGGCCCAGCCGCTCGAGGCGCAGCCGCGCGCGACCTCCGCAGCCAGCATGGTGTGGAGTCCATAGCGGGCCTCGAGCCCGCCGTAGCGCGCCGGCTGCAGGACGCGGTAGAAGCCGGCGTCGCGGAACTCGGCCTGCGTCTCATCCGGCAGGCGCCGCAGGCGCTCGGCTGACGCGGCACGCGCAAGCAGCGACCGGCGCAAGCTCGCGCGCCCGGGCGAGCAGCGCCGCCTCGGCGGCGGTCCATTCGCCGGCCGGCTCGTTTGCGGCGCTGGCACTGTCCGGGAGCACAGCAATCAGGCCCTGAAACGCGGGAACAGTCTCTCGGCATTGTCCCGGTTGATGGCCCGCAACATGTCGGGGAGCACCGCAGTTCCTCGCCTGGATCGTAGCCCGGATGGAGCGTAGCGCAATCCGGGACAGCCATCCCGACCATGCTGCGCGCGATCCAGGCTGCAGTTTGCCAATCTTTCCTACGCCAAGCCCGCCTTCAGGCGCTCCGGCGTGAACGGCGCCTGCCGCAGCCGGATGCCGGTGGCGTCGAAGATCGCGTTGGCGATCGCGGCGGGGGTCGGCCGGCTGGCCGATTCGCCGGCACCGCCCGGCGGGATCTCCGGATGGTCGATGAGGATGATCTCGATTGCTTCCGGCGCGTCCTTGATATCGACGATCGGATAGGTCAGCCAATCCACGCTGGTGACGTTGTTTTGATCGAACATCACCTCTTCCTTCAGGGCGCGGCTGGTTGTCTGAACGATATTGCCTTCGATCGTGAGCCGCAGCAGATCGGGCGCGATGATCTGGCCGCAGTCATGGGCCACGAAAAAGCGCCTGGCCCAGACGTTGGCGGTCAAGCGGTCGACCTCGACCTCGGCGATGACGGCGATGCGGGTCTCGCCGCGCACCGCATAGGCGATGCCCTGGCCGGTGAGAATGTTGCCGTTGGCTTGCTTGCGAGCACCGACGCGCGGCTGCCAATTGGCCTTCTCGGCCGCCGCCATGATGACTGCCTTGTCGCGCGGATTCTCCAGATAGCGCAAGCGGAAGGCGACCGGATCCATGTTGGTCGCCAGCGCCAGTTCGTCCATGAAGGATTCCACCGCGAAGTGCATCTGCGGTCCGCCGGGATCGCGCATATGGGAGCTGCGCAGCGGCGAGGCGCGGTCGAGCAGCGGCGGAATGGTCGTCGACACCTTGCGCCGCGACTCGAAGCCGTAGGTCTCGCCCGGCAGGCCGAACAGCCAAACCGGCTTCAACGGCCAATCGAGCAATTGACCGGCGAGCGTGCGCTCGGGAGACCCTTCATCGCGGAAGAACTCGCGTCGCGAGAACGCCTTGGTCTCGAACTGCCAGGCCGTCACCTTGCCGTCCTTGTCGATGGCGGCGCGCGAGGTATGGATCGAGGCCGGCGCCTTGGGATCCCAGCCATGGCCTTCATGGCGCATGCCCTGGATCCGGACCGGCTTGCCGACCGCCTTCGACAGGACGGTGGCGTCCATGGTGGCGTCGCCAGCGTCATTGCGGCCATACGAGCCCGGACCGGTCATCGACACGACCCTGACCTTCTCCACGGGCAGATCGAGCATCTTGGCGATGCCTTCGCGGCAGTGATGCGGCTTCTGCGATCCCGTCCAGATGGTGGCTTCGCCGTCACGCACGTCGGCGACCCCGCAAGCCGGCGCCATCGGGGCGTGCGAATGAAACGGCCATTCATAGGTGGCCTCGACCACCTTGGCCGCGTTGGCGAAGGCGGCGTCGACATCGCCGACATTGTCCTCTTCATCCTTCTTCGCGATTTTGGCGTTGCGAATGTGATCGTAGAGGCTGGCATTGCCGGCGAACGGCGGCTTGACGTCCGACCAGGTGATCTTGAGCGCCTTCGCGGCTCTGACGGCATCCCATTCCTTCGGCGCCACCAGTCCGATGAAGCCCTTCTGCCAGACTACCTGGACGCCCGGAATATCCTTGACCGACGCCTCATCGACGGCGACCGGTACCGCGCCCGCGACCGGCGGCCGGATCACGCGTCCGTGCAGCATGCCGGGTACTTTCACGTCGACCATGTATTCGAGCTTGCCGAGCACCTTCAGCGGGACATCGCGGCGCCGCGTGCCGGGCTTGCCGACGGTCTTGTATTCGGCCGGCGACTTCGGCTT
This sequence comes from uncultured Alphaproteobacteria bacterium, assembly GCA_963725185.1. Classification (GTDB taxonomy): domain Bacteria; phylum Pseudomonadota; class Alphaproteobacteria; order Rhizobiales; family Xanthobacteraceae; genus VAZQ01. The sequence continues at coordinate 660,888 of CAVRXO010000002.1, read as the reverse complement.
GGCCTTGCCCTTGACCAGGAGCTCGTTGCCGGTCTCGTGGTTCCATTCGAGCTCAACGTCGAAGTGCCGCCCGCCGATCAGCTCGCCGTAAGTGACTTTCTTGGCCGGATCGCTCTTGTCGCTGATGGTTCCGTCAGCGACGCTCAGTCGATCGGCCGGCACGCCAAGCTTTTCGGCCGCCATCTCCACCAGCACGCGACGGGCCTCGGCGGCGGCATTGCGCAAGGCCGCGCCGGCCTTCCAGATCCCGGTCGAGCCGGAGGCGCCGCCTTGATCGGTGGTGAGATCAGTGTGGCCCTGCACCATGCTGACGCGCTCGGGCGGCAGATCGAGCTCCTCGGCGATCATCTTGAGCCAACCGATTTCAGTGCCCTGGCCCATGTCGACCTTGCCGACCCAACCGACCGCGCTGCCGTCCTGGTTGATGCTGATATAGGTGGCGAGCTGGTCCGGCTTGAGCGCCAGGCGCGAAGCCTGCGTGGCGATCGCGGCCTGCGCCTTCGCACCCGGCAAGGCGAGCCAGACCGTGAGCGCACCGGCGCTGGCGATGAGGCCGCGCCGGTTGAGAGCGAGCGTGCTGTTGGCGATGCTCATGGGCTATCTCCCTCAAGCCTGGGCGGCGCGCTTGACGGCGCGCAGGATGGCGACGTGAGTGCCGCAGCGGCACTTGAGGCCGGACAGCGCATCACGGATCTGGGCGTCGCTCGGATGCGGGTTCTTCGCGAGCAGCGCCACCGAGGTCATGATCCAGCCGTTGAGGCAGTAGCCGCATTGCGGCACCTGCTCCTCGATGAAGGCGGCCTGCACCTTGTGGGGTTGCTCGGGCGTGCCGATGCCGGTCAGGGTGGTGATCTTGCGGGTTCCGATCGCATCGACCGCCAGCATGCAGGAGCGCACCGGCTCGCCATCGAGCAGCACCGTGCAGGCGCCGCATTGCCCGAGGCCGCAGCCGAAGCGCGGATCGCTCATGCCGAGATCGTCGCGCAAGGCATAGAGCAGCGGCATGTCGGCCTCTGCTTCGATCGCCTGCATCCTGCCGTTGACGTTGAGCTCGATGCGCTTGGCCACGTCGTCCTCCCTGGGGTCGTCCGGGCCATAAGCCCGTCTTGCCGTATATTTTGTCGGATAATGCGCCGTACCGGCATCGTCCGGCAAGGCTCTCAATGCAGCGTCGTTCCGCCCGACACGTCGAGGCAGCTTCCGGTGATGTGCGATGCGTCCTCCGAGAGCAGGAACGCGACCGCCTTGCCGACGTCCTCGCCCGAGGTGGGGCGCCCGAGCGGGCTTCGGCTCGCTTGCGCTGTCTTCCAGCGCGCTTGCGCGTCGCCGGGCGCAATCGTGTTGACCCGGATACCGAGCGGCCCGACCTCCTGGGCGAGCGATTGGCTGAACACGATGATGGCCGCCTTGGCGGCCGAGTAGATCGATGCCTGCGCGCCGCCGCGCAGCCCGCGGCTCGCCGCGATGCTGACGATGGCGCCGCGCCGGGCCGCGATCATCCCCGGCAGCACCGCATGGCAGCAATGGAGCACGCTTTGGAGATTGACGTTAAGAATGCGGTTCCAGAGCTCCGGCGTCATGTCGACGAAATCGGTCTTCGGAATGCCGAGGCCGCGCATGCCGCCGGCCACGTTGACCAGCGCATCGATGCGGCCATGAGCGGCGCCGAGCTGCCGCACCATCTCGCTGACCTGCGTCCCATCGGTGGCGTCGAGGGCAAGCGCCTGCGCGTGCGGCGCGCCGCCTGCGGCCGCCGCCGACGCTCGCGCCAGATCGAGATTGATGTCGGTCACCGCCACGCTCCAGCCGCGCCCGGTGAGGCTGCGCGCGATGCCTTCCCCGATGGCGCTGCCGCCGCCGGTCAACAGGGCAAACGGCATGATTGCCTCCACGATTGATTGAAGCGCAAGCCCGAGCCTGTAGCCCGGATGAAGCTCTCGCGAAATCCGGGTCGGCCGCTCCCGCATTTCGCATAGCCCGCGAAGACGGGCGTACACGCCCTGATGCGCTTCATGCGGGCTAACCGAGCACCAGCGCCTCACCCGGTCGGCGAATAGGGCTCGACGTAATTCGTGTTCTTGAGCACGTGCTCGGCGATCTCGTCGCGGGTGGGGAGCCACACCATGTCGTCATGCTGCCTGACATAGCGGATCATCTTCTCGAAGGCGTGCGCCATGTAGGGGCGGCCGCCGAGCTCGGCATGGACCAGCGCGTCGACGCGGCCGCTCTTGCCGCGCAGCGCCTCCTCGAGCACGAAATCGAAGCCGTCCTTGAACGCCTGGAATGCCATCTCGCCATTGCTGGCCCCGCCGTTCCAGGCGCGCCAATCGTTGAAGAACCAGTGCTTGGGCACGATCACCATGCGCTTGCCGTCGACCTCGACCACATAGGGCAGGTCATCGTCGCATTGGTCGCCGCACCAGGTGTAGCCCTCCTCGGCGAGGATGCCGAGCGTCTCGCGGGTATGGTGGCCGCCGGGGCTCACCCAGCCGACCGGCTGCTCGCCGATCACATCCTCGACCATGCGGTTGACCGCACGGATCTCGGCGCGCTGCTCGGCCGGCGAAAGATCGGTCATCTGAATGTCGTTGGTGGTGCCGTGCCCGGCGATCTCGTTGCCGGCCGCATGCAGGGCCTTGACGGCATCCGGCCATTTCCGCACCGCCAGGCCGTTGACGTCGACGGTCGCGCGCGCCTTGTTGCGCTCGAGAATCTCGAGAATGCGCCAGATGCCGGCATTGCCGCCGTAGTTGGCATGCGAGAGCGAGACCAGGTTGACCTCGAGGCCCTTGGCCTTCTTGAAGTGGCCGCCGCGTGTGAACGCCTCGAACGCGACTGTGAAGGTGGCACAGATCTTCTTGCCGTCAGGCCATTCGACTCTCGGGCGCATGCGCTGTTCCTCTTGGAAAGTTCAGTTTCCGCTCATTCCGCGCAACGGCGTGTGAGGAGAGTGAAGGACGAGTCTCCCCACCCGCTCGTCCCCGCGGACGCGGGGACCCGGTCTTTGCTCCATTGAATGTCCATGCGATTTGGCAAAGTCTGGATTCCCGCGGGAGTTTACCCCCGCGAAAGCGGGGGCGGGAATGAGCGGATGTGGCAATGCCTTCACACGCTCTGAATCGGGAATCCAGTCCCTTCGCAAGATGCCTGTGCCGCCACAGCTCAAGACATCAAACAACAAAATAGCCCTCCTGGATCGCGCGCACGTAAAACTCCGCGACCGGCGGGGCGATGCCGAGCGGCAGGTCGGGCTCCGACTTGTGATAGGTGTGAACGCCCGCGCCCCAGCGCGTGACGTGCACTTTCGGCGCCGGGTCGAGCTTGCCGAACATCGGCAGCACCACCTCCTGATACACTTCCGGGCTGTGGTCGCGGCTGTCCTTGGAGATGCAGAACAGCACCGGCGGCACCGGCTTGGCGGAGGGCCCGGTCTGCGGATACGGAAAGCCCAGATAATGCTGCACCAGTATAGCGGTCTCGGCCGCCGAAAGGTTCAGGCGCGCCGCCGCGGCGCGCGCCGCGGACTCGAGCGAGCCCACGATATTGTGCGTGATGACGTATTCGGCTTTGAACTGCGGGCGCGCCTTGGTCTTGTCCCACCAGTCGAACACCTCCTCCATCAGCCAGGGCAGGCGCATCAACGCCTGCGGGCCCTCCTGGCCGAGCGCCTCGGGACCGGCATAGCGGGCGCGGTCGCGCCAGGTGCGGATATAGAGCTCGTTGAACGGGTCGCTGCGCGGCGCGCGTTTCTTCGTGACGCGCTCGAAGCCCGCGACCTTGCCGAGCGCTCCCGACCAGTCGTGCTGCGCTTCCTGGATGAACCCGAAGGGCGAGTTCTCCACCGCGATCACGCCCGCGATATTGGGCACCCGTTGGCTGATCATGAACACCATGGGGCCGCCGGTCGAATGGCCGGTCACATAGATCGAATAGTCGCCCGGCGGGAAGTGCCGGCGCATGGCGTCCCTCATGCCCTCCTCGAACGCCACCGGCCAGGCCGCCATGCGATCGTAGAACCGCGTCCCCGGCTTGGCGCGCGCCAGCGTGCGGGTGCCGTAGCGAAGCCGCATGGAGGTGTCGCGCACCACCTCGTATTGCTCCACTCCGATGTGCTCCCCCGCAAGCCAGATCGGCGTGCGCACGCTGCCGTCCGGATTGATGGTATCGCCCGGCCAGTCGCGGCTTGCATCATCGAGAAAGAGCCGGCCCGGGAAGGTCATCGCCACCGATTTGCAGCCGAACTTCGCGGCGAACAGCTTGGCCATCGGCTCCATGGATTTGTAGTCGCCGGAGCCGCCGTGCAGCAAAAAGACGCCGATCCGCTTGCCGTCGGCGCCGCGGCTCGCGCGCGCCGGCTCCGCCGGCTCGTACACCGTGACGCCCATGTCCCAGTCGAGGCCTAGCGCACGGATGCGGAAAATGTCCTCGCTCTGGGTGAGCGGCAGGTCGGGCTGGGCCAGGATGGCGGCCGAGCGGGCGACGATCTCGTCGCGCGCGATGCTTTGCGGCGGCTGCCAGGTGCTGTGCGGCGGGGCGATGTTCATGCGCGCCTCCTTGTCTCCAAGCCTATTCATCAATCTCTGCGCTGTCATGCCCCGTGAAGGCGGGGCACCGAGTGAACGCAAGCGCAAATCGGGACGCCTGAGATTATTGGGTCGTCCGCCCTCGCGGACGACGACAACGGGCGGGTGCCCCCCATCATTCCTCCGGCAGCACCAGGCAGGCATCCGCCCTGGCCCGCAACGTGACGGTTCGCCCTGGCGTCAGGTCGGCCTCGCGGTCGAGCAGGCATGCAATCCTGATCTCGCCGCACTTGAGCTCGGCTTCCACCGCCGCGCCCGCGAAGGCCGCGAACGTCATCCGCCCCTCGATCGTGTTGACCGCGTCACCCGCTGCCGCGAAGGTCGACAGGTCTTCCGGCCGGATGCTCACCACCACCTTGTCGCCTGGCTTGAGAGTACGGGTCGGATCGACACCCAGGATGCGGCCCAATGCGGTCGTCACCGCAAGGCGGCCGGCGGCGTCCATGTCAGCGAGCGTTCCGGCAATCAGATTGGTGGCCCCGAGAAATTGCGCGGTGAAGACGTGGCGGGGATGGCGATAGATATCGACCGGACGGCCGCCTTCGACGATGCGCCCCTCCTTCATCACGATGATGAGGTCCGAGATGGCGAGCGCCTCGGCCTGATCGTGGGTCACATAGATCGAGGTGAGGCCGCTCTCGCGCTGAATCCGCCGCAGCTCGTTGCGCATCTCGATCCGCAGCTTGGCATCGAGGTTGCTCAACGGCTCGTCGAACAGCAACGCTTGCGGGCGTCCCACCATGGCGCGCGCGATGGCGACGCGCTGCTGCTGCCCGCCCGAAAGCCGCGGTGCCGGCCGCTCGGCGAAGGCGGCAAGCTGCACCATGGCGAGCGCCTCCATGGCGAGCCGCCTGCGCTCGGCCTTGCCGATGCCGCGTCCTTCGAGCGCATAGGCGACGTTCTCCAGCACCGTCATGTGCGGCCAGATCGCGTAGGATTGGAACACCATGCCGAGATTGCGCCGCTGCGGCGGCACGAAGACGCCGGCCTTGACGTCGACCATGGTCCGCTCGCCGATGACGATGCGTCCGCTGTCGGGACGTTCGAGCCCGGCCAGACAGCGCAACGTCGTGGTCTTGCCGCAGCCCGAGGGCCCGAGCAGCGTTGCCATCTCGCCAGGCTTGATCGCAAAACCGATCCCGGCAACGGCCGCGATCCCTTGCCCGTTCGCTCCAAAGGATTTGCTCAGGCCCTCGACCTCGATCACGCGGGCTGCTCCTGCACCCCGAACCGGCCGCTGATCGCGTGGGCGGCGGCGCTGAGCGCGATCAGCACGATGAACATCACCACCGCGAATGCGCCGAGCAGAAGGAACGAGCCCTGCTCCCAGAGATCGAAGATGACGACCGCGGCGGTGCGGTTCTGCGCGCGCGCCAGCATGAGGGCGATGGTGAGCTCGCGATAGGCGTGCACCATGACCCAGAACCAGGCCGCGAGCAGCCCGGGCTTGAGCAACGGCAGGATCACCTTGAGGAAATTGCGCGACCACGAGATTCCGGCAACCTGCGCGGCTTCGTCGAGCTCGCTGTGAATCTGCATCATCGAGGCGGAGACGAACCGCAGCGCCACCGGCATGTATTTGGTCAGATAGGCAAGCCCGATGATGGTGAGGGTGCCGATGATCGGAAGCGGGACGATGAGATAGAACCAGAAGAAGGTGGCGCCCAGCACGACGCTCGGAATGGCGATCGGCGCGAAGCCGAGAATGTCGAGGAGGCGGCGGCCCGGCATCCGGGTCTTCTGCACGAAGTAGCTGATCGATGCGACCAGCAGGACCACCGCGGTGGCGGTCACGGGCCCGAGGATCGTGCTGTTGATCATCGGAGCGACGGTCTTGGTATTGTGGAACAGCGTCCAATAATTTTCGAAGGACATGCTCGCGAAGGCGGCCGCGCTCGGGACCTGGTAGAACGGCAGCAGCGAGGCGTAGAGCATCACCAGGAACGGCACGCCGGTGATCAGGAAAGCCAGGATGAGCGCGCCGGCGCAGGCCAGATAGCGCCACGCCCCGAGATCGACGCGGCGCGGGCGAAAATCCTTGCCGGTGATGGTCTGGTAGCGCTCGCCATGGCCGATGAGCCGGAAGTAGACGAGCAGCAGCACGATCGCGACCGCCGAGAGCGCCATCGCATAGGTGCTCGACAGCCCCCAATCGATCGGCGTGCGCGAGGTGTCGTAGAAAATCTCGGTGGTATAGACGCGGATGCCGGCGCGCGTTCCCATCAGCAGCGGGACCTCGAAGGTCTCGATCGTGGTCAGGAACAGGAGCAGGAGCGCGGCGGCCGCCGCCGGCAGCGCCAGCGGCAGCGAGATGCGCCGCAAGGTGCGCCAGTTGCCGGCGCCGGTCATGCTGGAGGCTTCTTCCAGGCGCGGGTCCATGGCGGAGAACGCGGCCGCGAGCAGCAGATAGACGAGCGGCACCAGCTCCAGCGACTGCACCCAGACCATGCCCCAGAACCTGTAGATGTTGACCGGATTGCGCAGCCCGGCGAGCTTGAGCGTCAGCTGGTTGAACAGGCCGATATTGGGGCTGGCGACCAGGATCCAGGAGATGGCGATGAGGATGCCGGGGATGATGATGCGCCCGATCAGCAAGAATCCGATGAAGCCCGCGAGCGGCGTATTGGTGCGCGCCAGCACCCAGGCCATGAAGGCCCCGATCACGAAGGCGACGAGCGTCGAGGCGAGCGCGAAGCTCAACGTGTTCCAGCTGGTGTGCCAGAAGGCGGCGCTGCCGTAAGCGCGCAAATAATTGGCGAACGTGAACGAGAAGCTGAGGAAATCGGGCTCGCCGGGCCGCGCCAGCTTGAGGCTGGTCCAGATGATCATCACGAAGGGAACGATCACCTGATAGGCCAGGACCGCGATCAGAAGCGCGAGCGCACCCTCCTTCCAGCCGAAGCGGCCTTGCGTCTCCAGCTGTCGTGAGGGAAACGCCACCGAGATGCTCTCAGTGACGATTTGCCACGTATGTGTTCCAGTAGCCCATCAGCCGCTCCATGACGTCGGCCGGTGCATCCACATAGGTGACGATCTTCATACTGTCGGGGAAAAACGGATGCTTGAGGGCGACCGGTCCGCGCAGCAGGCGCGCCACGTAGGCTTGGCTCTCCGGCGTCAGCGACCAGTCGGCCCATAGCGCCGCCGCATAGGGATGCTGCGCATTCTTGTTGATGGCGGCGACGCCGGCGAAGCCGAATGCCGGCGCCGAATAGACGATGGCGTAGGGGGCCGCGGGGTTTTTCCGCTGAATGAGGATGCCCTGATAGAGATAGTTGTCGCCCTGCATCATGTGGTCGCCGGCCAGCATGAGCTCCATGCGCTGGGCATGGCCGCGTTGAATGATGGGATCGTTCGCGCCGATGCATTTGATGAGCCGCTCGGCCCCTTGCTCCCCGAACATGGCGTAGAGGCCGGCGAGATAGCGGTCCTCGGCCGGATCGTAGGAAACGTTGCCCTTGAAGAACGGATTGCAGAGATCGTCCCATCCGGTCGGCGCCTTGTCCTTGGGAACCAGGCTCGAATTGTAGGAGATGCCGTGCTCGCTCCAGTACCACGGCGTCCAACGGCCTTGCGGATCGATGAATCCGCGGTAGGGCGGCAGGATGGCGGCGGTGGCGGGGCTCACGAACCGGGCCAGCATGTCCTTGTCGCGCAACGCCGTCAGATCCGGCAGCGCCACATTGATGACGTCGGTGAGGTGCCGGCCAGCGGTCTCCTCGGTATAGAGGCGCTCGGTCGCGTCCTGCGAGCCGATGTCGCCGTCGAGCTCGATCCGCAGAAACGGATAGCGCTTGTGGAACAAGGCGACGTGATCGGTGCTGAGATTGCCGCGCATGGTGTGGATGATGACGAGCTTGCCCTCGGCGCGGGCACCGTCCTCGATGCGTTTGCTGCGCTCGGCGGCCGGCAGGGTCGCGAGATCGCTGTAGATCTTGTCGGCGCTGGAACTCTGCGCCGCAGCCGCGAGCGGGGCGCAGATCAGGGCAAGCGCCGCGACCAAATACTTCGGCAGACGATTCATGGGCGTTCCGTCTCGTTCGATGCCCATCCTACCGCCTAGTCGAGCGGACCGTAAGGCTCCGCCGGCAGGTTCGAGGCCAAGAGGTGGTCGGCAACCTCGCGGCGCAGCGGGATCCAGACCTCGTCTTGATATTGCTTGGCGTAGAGCAGCATCTGCTCGAAGGCGGCGGCGATATTCGGCCGGCCGCCCAACTCGGCATGGACGATGACATCCATGGCGCCGGAGCGGCCGCGCAACGCCTCCTGATAGATGAAATCGAACGAGGTCCTGAAGCCCTCGAAGAAGGTCGTGGCATTGCCGAGCCCGCCCGACCAGGCGCGCCAATCATTGGCGTAGTTGAGCTTGGGGATCACGGCGATCCGCTTGCCGTTGACCGCCGCCAGGTACGGCACGTCGTCGTCGAAGGCGTCGCCGAACCAGCGGTAGCCCTCATCGGCCAGGATGCCCAGCGTCTCGGGCGTATGCAGATTGCCTTGCCCGGCCCAGCCCACCGGCCGCGTCCCGGTACAGGCCTCGATCACCCGTGAGCAGTTGCGGACCTCCTCGCGCTGCTGCTCGGGCGAAAGGTCGGTCATGTGGTAATCGTTGGTCATGCCGTGGCTGGCGATCTCGTGGCCGGCCCGGTGCAGGATCTGGATCGACTCCGGCCATTTCTCCACCGCCAGCCCGTTGGCCCCGATGGTCGCGCGGATGCCGTTGCGATCGAGCAGGTCCATGAGCCGCCAGATGCCGACCGCGCCGCCATAATTGGCGTGCGACAGCGAGGCGACATTCACCTTGATCTTGGAGCTTTGCTTGAAGCGGCCGCTTTCGCGAAAGGCCTCATAGGCGACGCGGAACGTGCAACAAACCAGCTTGCCGCCCGGCCATGTCAGCTTCGCCTCCGGCCACTGCATGCCGTGATGCATCGGCTCCTCCTCTCCGGCCGGCGCCGTTCACCAGGCGCCTTGGCAGCTCGGCCTTCCTGGCATGCGTCAATCAGACTGCATTTGCAAGCCGCGCCGGCTGTGGCATGCTTTTGCGAACGAAAGAAGAATTGCTCGGGGAGGATACCCATGCGCCGCATTCGCTGGCACCGCATCTCTCTGCAGATCGGCCTGATCGTCTGCTTTGCGGGCGCGACGGCGCTGGCCCGCGCGCAGAGTGCGCCCGATCTGCGCGCACCTGCCGGCGCGGAATGGCCCGCCATCGGCGGCGACTGGAGCAATTCGCGCTATTCCACCTTGACGGAGATCAATCGCGACAACGTGAAGAACCTCAAAGGCGCCTGGGTGGCGCATCTCGGCTCCGGCCTCGGCCCCAAATATTCGTTGGAAGGAACGCCGGTGATGAAGGACGGCGTCCTCTATGTCTCGACCGGCAACGACAACGTCGATGCATTCGATGCCAGGACCGGCGCGCTGATCTGGGAGCACCGATCAGGGATCGACCAGAACATCACCACGGTCTGCTGCGGCTGGGACAATCGCGGCGTCGCGGTGGCGGACGGCAAGGTGTTTATCGGCCAGCTCGACGGCAGCTTCGTGGCGCTCGACGCCAAGACCGGCGAGCAGATCTGGCAGACGCAGATCGCGCGATGGCAGGACGGCTACACCATCACCAGCGCGCCGCTCTACTACAATGGCGTCGTCTACACGGGCATTTCGGGCGGCGACCGGGAGGCGCGCGGCAAGCTCACCGCGCTCGACGCCAAGAGCGGCAAGGAGCTCTGGCACTGGTGGACGGTGCCGGGGCCGGGCGAATTCGGCAGCGATACCTGGCCCTTGCCCAATGATCCAGATCCGGTCCGCGCCAATGCCTATCTGCACGGCGGCGCCAACATCTGGAATACGCCCGCCGTCGATCCCGAGCTCGGCCTCATCTATTTCTCGACCGGCAATGCCGGACCGAGCGCGGGCGGCATCGGCCGCAACCGGCCGGGTGACAATCTGTTCAGCTCATCGATCGTGGCGCTGCATCTCGACGGCACCTATGCGTGGCACTTCCAGGAGGTGCACCATGATCTTTGGGACTTCGATGCGCCGAGCCCGGTGGTCCTGTTCGACCAGAGCTTCGGCGGCGTGCCGCGCAAGGGCATCGCCCAGGCCGGCAAGACCGGCTGGATCTACATTCTCGATCGCACCAACGGCAAGCCGCTGATCGGCATGGAGGAGAAGCCGGTCGAGACCGACGCGCGCGTGTTCTCCGCGCCGACCCAGCCTTATCCGCTCGGCGATGCCGTCATGCCGCAGTGTCCGCAGCCGCTTGCGGGCTGGGTCACCAAATGCATTTTCGGCACCATCTACGACATGCCGCTCCTGATGTCGCCGGGCGGCAATGGCGGCGTGAATTGGTCGCCGATGGCCTATAGCCCGCGCACCGGCTATCTCTACGCGACAGCGGCCGATCGCCCGCAGAGCCGCATCGCCCAGGGCACCGGCAAGAGCGTCGGCCCGGCGGTCGGCGCCAAATACGGCGGCACGCTGACGGCGGTCGATTCGCGCACCAACAAGATCGCCTGGCAGAAGCGGATGCCGTACTCGATCGGGCAGGGCAGCGGCGCCCTGGTGACGGCGAGCGATCTCTTGTTGCACGGCGAGCCCGACGGCAATTTCCAGGCCTACGACGCCAGGACCGGCGAGCTCTTGTGGCAGTGGCAGACCGGCGCCGGCGCCGACGCGCCAGCCATCACCTACGAGATCGACGGCACCCAATACGTCGCTATCGCGGCCGGCGGCGTCTCGATCCAGACCACCTCGGCCAACGGCGACATGGTCTGGGTGTTCTCGCTCAAGGGCTCGCCGGGCGATCGGCTGCGTCCGTTCCAGCCGCCGAAGCCACCCGATACCGTGGTCGGCTTCGCCGGCCCGGTCGTCAGCGCCAACAGCGTGCGGTTCGAGGACTATCGCTTCAACCCGGCCCGCATTACGGTCACGACCGGCACCAAGGTGACGTTCAGCAATGCCGGCAGCGAGCCGCATAATGCTTCCTCGTCCGACGGCGGCGGTTGGGATACTGGACTGCTGGCCCGTGGGGAATCTGCGACTGTGACCTTCAACCGGCCTGGAACCTATTCCTACGCTTGCACGCCCCATCCCTCCATGATCGGGCAGATCATCGTGACCGGGCCGGCGATCGGCTCCGCGCCGGTGACCGTGGTGGATTCCTCCGCGGCAAGATCGAGCGAGACGCCGAACGCATCCATGCCGGCCGATCATGGAGCCCATTGATCGACATGCGGCGATCGACGCGGCGGCCGCCCGGCCGCCGGTTGCATCAGAACAATACGAGCTTGGATAAAGCCAAATGTTTCGCCCCCGACGTTTTGCATTCACGGCCGCGCTGGCCTTCCTCGCGTCCGGCCCCGTGATCGCCGCCGGGGCGTTTATTCCTTCGGCGGCGACGGCGGCCGATCGCATTCGCGTGGTGGCGCAGCGAACCGGATCGCTGGCCTGGGAGCTCGACGTCATCAAGGCGCATGGCCTCGACAAGAAGGCCAACCTGGACATCGAGACGCTCGAGCTTGCGAGCACCGAGGCCGGCAAGATCGCGCTCAAGGGCGGCTCGGCCGACATCATCGTCTCGGACTGGACCTGGGTGGCGCGCGAGCGAGCCTTGGGCGACTCCCTGGTCTACTACCCGTATCTGAGCACGCTCGGTGCCGTGATGGCGCCGGCCCAGTCTCCGATCAAGGACATCGCCGATCTCAAGGGCAGGAAGCTTGCCGTCGCCGGCGGTCCGATCGACAAGAGCTGGCTGCTGCTGCGGGCATTGGGGCTGCGCTCCGGTCTCGACCTCAAGACCCAGGCCACGCTCGTTTACGGGGCGCCGCCCCTGCTGCAGGAGAAGGCCCTGCAGGGCGAAACCGACGCCACCCTGACGTTCTGGAATTTCTGTGCCGATCTGGAAGCCAAGGGACAAAAGGTCGCGATCCCCATGGATGACGTGCTGCACCGGCTCGGCGCCAATGGACCGGTGGCGCTGCTGGGCTACGTGTTCGACAGTGCCTGGGCGGCCCGCAATCGTTCGGCGCTTGACCGTTTCCTGGAGGCCTCGCGCCACGCCAAGGATATCCTGGCCGTCTCGGACGCCGAATGGCAGCGGCTGGCGCCGCGCATCGGCGAGAGCGATCCGCGCACCCTGGCCATCCTGCGCCAGCGCTATAGCGAAGGCATTCCGCGCCGCCCCATCGCCGACGAGGCGGCCGATGCGCGGGGCCTGTATCATATCCTGGCCGACATCGGCGGGGCCGATCTGGTCGGGCCGGGGCTGGAGCTCGACGCCGGCAGCTTCTATCGGCGGGCCGCGGGGGATTGAAGGTGGTACTGAGACTGATCTCCCTTGGGCTGCTGATCGCGGCCTGGTCCATCGGCTCGCACCTCGCCGGCGAGCGCCTGCTGCCGGAACCGCAGGCGGTGGCGCTCGCGATCCTCGCGGAAGCGCGCTCGGGCGCGCTTGCCTTCAACCTGGGAGTGACGCTCGCCCGGGTGGTGGTCTCGTTTCTCATCGCCATGGCGCTCGGCACCGTGTTCGGCCTGCTGATGGGCCGCTATCGCAGCGTGGACCGGCTCTGCGATCCCTGGCTGGTCGTGCTGCTCAACCTGCCCGCCTTGGTGATCATCGTGCTCGCCTATGTCTGGGCCGGCCTGACCGAGGGCGCCGCGATCGCGGCGGTGGCGCTCAACAAGCTGCCGATCGCGACCGTCACGGTACGGGAAGGCGCCCGCTCGCTCGATGCCGGGCTCGACGATATGGCGCATGTGTTCCGCATGGGGCCGTGGGTGCGGCTGCGGCATGTGGTCTTTCCGCAGCTCGCGCCCTACCTTGCGGCGGCTGCCCGCTCCGGGCTATCGCTGGTCTGGAAGATCGTCCTCATCGTCGAGTTCCTCGGCCGTCCCAACGGGGTCGGCTTCGAAATCGGGATCGCGTTCCAGCTGTTCGACGTCACGCGCATCCTGGCCTATGCCCTCGCCTTCGTCGCCGTCATGCTGGTGATCGAAACATTCCTGGTGCAGCCGCTTGAACGACATGTCTCCCGCTGGCGTCCCAAGTCGGCCTGAATCAAGTCGGCCTGAATCGAGTCGGCCTGAATCAGGTCGGCCTGAATCAAGCCGGCTTGAAGTCTGCATCAAGCAGAAGTTCTTCCGCTCCGCTTCTGGCGACAATCTGCACGTATTGGGCGAGCTCAACTTCACGCTCGCCGGCGGCGAGGTCGCCGCTCTGGTCGGGCCGTCGGGATGCGGCAAGACCACGCTCTTGCGCATCATCGCCGGCCTCGACCGCGATTACCAAGGCACCGCCCGGCTGCCCGAGCATTGCCGCCTCGGCATGGTGTTCCAGGAGCCGCGCCTCTTGCCCTGGCGCACCGTGGAGGCGAACGTGCGGCTGGCCGCGCCCGAGGCAACCGACGCGGTGCTCGATACGCTTTTTCAGACGCTGGGCCTTGCCGCCCATCGCGGCCACTATCCGGGCGAGCTGTCGCTCGGGCTGGCGCGCCGGGTTGCGCTGGCACGCGCCTTTGCGATCGCTCCCGATCTCCTGGTCCTCGATGAGCCTTTCGTCTCGCTCGATGCGGCGCTGGCCGAAAGGCTGCGGACCGAGCTGGTCGAGCTCGTCACCCGCCGGCCGGTCACCACCTTGCTGGTCACGCACGACGTCGAGGAGGCCATCGGCTTGGCCGACCGGCTGCTGGTGATGTCCGCAAGCCCGGCCCGGATCGTGGCCTCCGTTCCGGTCGCGCGCCCGCGGGCGACCCACACGGCCGAAGAGATTGCCGCGATCCGCAACGCGATCGCGCCGCGCCTGGCACCCGCCAAGGGATGAGGCGGCCTGAGGGTCGGAAGTGTCTGCGTCTCACGCCGGCTGCGGCGGCGCGTCGCATCATGCCGCGTTGCGGGTTGTAGCCGATGCACCGCCAGCAGGAAGAACACCACCGTCGAGCCGACAGACGACCGCGGCCGAGATCGGCTCGAACATCGCCGTAGAGCGTAAAGCGGATCAGTCTCGACCGCATGGGTGAACGGGTTGGCGAGCGAGACGTAGTAGAGCAGCTCCGAGCCGCCCTCGCGCAGCTTCCACAACGGATAGAGCGCCGAGGAGAAGAAGAACATCGGGAACATCACGAAGTTCATCGCGCCGGCGAAGTTCTCGAGCTGCCTGATATGGACCGACAGGAACAGCCAGAGCGAGCCCAGCATCAGCCCCGACAGCGATCAGCGCCGGCAGCACCGTGAGCCAGGCGATCGGGTCGAAGGTCACGTCGAACAGGATGCAGACGGCCAGAAACACGTAGCAGGTGATCACCGACAGCACGGTTCCGGCGCCGAGCTTGCAGACCAGCAGCACCCAGCGCGGCAGCGGCGCGGTGAGCAGAAGCCGCATCACGCCCATCTCGCGGTCGTAGACCATGGAGAGCGACGACTGCATGCCGTGGAACAACAGGATGATGCCGAGCAGGCCCGGCACGATATAGACCTGATAGGTGATATAGGTCTTGTAGGGCGGGATGATCGACACCCCGAACACGTTGTAGAAGCCGGCCGCGAACACCGCGAGCCACATCAGCGGCCGCACCAGCGCCGACAACAGCCGCCCGCGCTGCTGCGACGAACTTGGTGATCTCCCGCATGGTGACGGCGCCCTGAGCGCACGGCCGGCGTGAGCGAGCTGCATGGCGCTACTTGTTGAGATGGCAGGAGGTTTCGGGCTCGTCGTCGCCGAGCGTGTCGAGCACGTTGGTGCGGTGCAGGAAGCCCTCGATCGGCGCGCTCGCGACCACCTCATAGGGCGCGGCGAGCAGCACCGCCTGGCGCACCTGATGGTCCCACGGCCGCACGCCGACCGCGAGGCCCTTGTCGCCGTCGAAGCCGGCGTCGCCGAGGATGAAATCGCGCTGCTTGCGCGAAGTCGGTCGAGCGCGTGCGCAGCACCGATTGCACGATCATCTTCACCGCGACCCAGGCGGCCCAGTCGGCGCTCTCCATGTGGCGGCCGCCGGAGCGCTTGTCGAACCGCGAATTGACCTGCGGGGCGCCGTTGTGCTCCCAGGTCCAGTGCCAGGCGACCGGCTCGAGATCGATGCTGCCGACCACCGGGCGCGGCACGCACCGTGTGGTAGGGCACCTGTGCGGGCGAAATCGAAGGCATCGTCGGCCACGAACACGACGTCGTAATCGCCGCTGAGCGCGCTGAGCAGCGCCGGATCGTTCTGCTCGCGCTCGCGCGGATCGGTGCCGGGCTTGAAATGCTGGTGCGCCGACGATGCGGGCGCCGAATTTCTGCGCCGAATGCTCGAACGCCTTCGGTGCGCGGCATCGTCGGCGGGCAGCGGTCCTTCGCAGCACCAGGAGAGTCGCGCCATTTGCGCGAGACGAGGTATTGCATCAGGCGCGTCCATGCTCATGGCGAGGCTCGGGATGACGTGCACGATCTCGCGCGCGCACAAGATCGCGCCGCAGGCCGATCGTCGGGCGCCGCTGACGTTGAAGAGCAGCGCGTCGCGGCCCTTGACGGCCGCCGCCAGCGGCTTGAAGGCTTCGGCCGGCGCATCGATCAGGAAGAACGCGATGTTGCGCGTCCGCCATCGCCTGCGTGCACGGCCGCGCGCCACCTCGGCGGCCGACTTGACGGTGATGCGCTCGAGCGTGAAATCGGTCTTGAGCACCCGCACCAGCGCGGCGGCCTCGTCGATCGCCGACCTGGGCGCCGGCGAACGGATGCTCGCGGGTCTTGAGGATCAGCCGCTCATAGGCCCGCATCGGCTCGTAGCGCGGATCGCCCTCGATCTCGACGAAGCCGATCGTGAGCTTCTGCGGCTGCGCCGCCGGCGGCGGCGGCGCGGGCCGCTGCGGAGGCGAGGCTGCGGCGGTGCCGTCTGCCCCAACGCGGTACCGCGCGCAGGAAGGCCAGAAGCGCGAGCGTAGCTGATCGCTCGCCCGCATGGGGGAAGGCGCAGCGTAATGCGGCCGAGTGACGGTGAGTCCCGCGATTAGCGCCGACGGGGCGGCGCCTTCGCGCCGACCCATCTGCGCTCGCACGCGGGCTGACGAACGGGACAGGTGTTCACTCATCGATCACCACGCCCCAGGGAATGCGGCCGACCGGAATCGACATGGTAGCCTTGCGGGTCTTGACGTCGATCACGGTGACGTCGTCGCCGAAGCCGTTGGCGACGTAGAGCGTGCTTCTCGTCGCGCGACAGCCGAGGCCCCAGGAGCGCTTGCCGACCAGGATATAGGCCTCGATCTTGCGGGTCGCGCACGTCGACCACCGCGACGTGGGCGGCGTGGCCGAGCGTCACATAGGCGGTCTTGCCGTCCTTGGTCATGCGCAGGTCGACCGGCGTCACGTCGCTCTTGCGCATGCCCGGCGGCAGGAACTCGATCTTGCCGTTGACCGATGAACTTGTCGCGGTCGATGATGTAGACCTCGCCCGACAATTCGGTCGAGACCCACAATTCCTTGCCGTCGGGCGTCGCCGCGAAGCGGCGCGGGCGCGTGCCCACCACCACGTCCTGCGTCACGTTGCCGCTGTCGGCGTCGACTGAGATGAACGAGGTCGCCGACCTCGGAGGTCACGTAGACGAAATGGCCGTCCTCGCTGACGAACACG
Source organism: uncultured Alphaproteobacteria bacterium (assembly GCA_963725185.1). Taxonomy (GTDB): domain Bacteria; phylum Pseudomonadota; class Alphaproteobacteria; order Rhizobiales; family Xanthobacteraceae; genus VAZQ01. The sequence continues at coordinate 643,691 of CAVRXO010000002.1, read as the reverse complement.
CCTTCCGGCTCGGCGCCGGTCGGCACCTCGTGGATGATGATGTTCTGGTCCATGTCGATGACCGAGAGCGAGGAGCCCTCCTCGTCGGAGACGTAGATGCGGCGCCGCTTCTCGTCGATCGCCGAAGGTTTCCGGGCTCGACCCGGTGGTGAGCTTGCCGACCACCTCGAGCTTGGCCACGTCGATGATGTCGATCACGTCGTCGTCGCCGCAGGCGACATAGAGCTTGGTGTGGTCGGCGCTGAAATGCATGTCGCGCGGCCGGCGCGCGACCTTGAGGTCCTTGACGACCTTGGTAGGTCTTGGGATCGATGACGATGATGTTGTTGGTCTTCTCGTTGCTGACGAAGATGAGGCCGGTATCCTTGGCGGCCAGGCCGGCGCACGGGCGCCAGCGCCAGCGCGGCGGCAAGCGGGACCAGTAGGCGGCGAAGAACGAGTCGTCGCAGGCATAGCACGGGCGGTCTCTCTTGTCGCTTGCGGCGACCACGTGTTGCTCGCCAGCGTAGCGCCTGATCCGAGCGCTCGGGCAAGCATCGATAGCCGGACAGGCTCGATAGCCGGCGCAAGGCACAGGCCCGCGCCTGGGTGCGGCCAGGGCGTGGACGTGCAAGCCGGAGACTCGCGTAGGGACGAGGGGGAATTGTGATCGACGAACGCGCCGGCGGAAGACGCGCTGCCCGCGCTGCTGCTTGGACAATGTCGTCAAGACCTACGGGCCGATCCGGGCGGTCGACGGCGTCAGCTTTTGCGCCCATGCCGGCGAATTCATCGCCTTGCTCGGACCCAACGGAGCCGGCAAGTCGACCCTGTTCCAGCTGCTCTCCGGCCTGTTCGCGGCCGAATTCCGGCCGCATCGAGGTGATGGGCCACGACATGTCGCGCAATCCGGTGCCGGCGCTGGCGCGGCTCGGCATCGTGTTCCAGCAGCCCACCCTCGATCTCGAGCTCTCGGTGACGGCCAATCTGCTGTTCCATGCCGGGCTGCACGGCATGCCGCGCGCGATCGCTCTGCCGCGGATCGAGGAGGAGCTTGCCCGCCTCGGCCTCAAGGAGCGTGCCCACGACAAGAGCGCGCAATTGAGCGGCGGCAATCGCCGGCGGGTCGAGCTCGCGCGCGCGCTGCTGCACCAGCCGCGCCTGCTGCTCATGGACGAGCCGACCGTCGGCCTCGACCCGGCCAGCCGCAGCGATCTCCTCAAGCAGCTCCTGACCATGCGGCGGGAGCGGCGGTGGCGATGCTGTGGGCGACGCATCTGTGCGACGAGGTGCCGGATGCCGACCGGGTCATCGTGCTGCACCGCGGCAAGGTGCTGACCGACACCACGCCGTCGAAGCTGATGGCCGCCTCGGGAGCCGCGACCATCGAGGACGCGTTCCTGGCGATGACCGGCCCCGCCGCGGCGCGGTGACCGGCGTCTACTGCTTGGGCGGCAGCAGCGGGCCCGACATGGGCTTGAATTCCACGCTCTGGGTCTGCTGCAAGGCCGAGAGGAGGCTCAAGTCGACATTGTTGGCCATGGGAGCCTGCGTCGGGCTCGAATTCTCCGGGATGTTGGCCATGGTGCCGGGCTGCGTCTCATTGTCGTCGACGTCCTCGGCGGTGCCTTCCTGCGGATTGCCGGACATGATCTCGTCGCGCGCCTTGAGCGAGCTTGTCGGCCAGCGGCTTGGTATAGGCCAGGCGATAGGAGCGCGGCGTGCCGGTCGGAACGTTGTTGTCGTCGACCTCCTCGACCCACAGGAAGATCGCGCCGGCATCGTGGCTCTTCGGGTCGGGCTCGACCACGCGGGTCCACAGCAACTGGAAGCGGGCCGGCAGCCGTCCCGGTCCCGGGCCAGCCGAGCAGGCCCTTGGTGGCGAAGAAGGCTTCGACGAAGAACGCAGAGGTCACCACGATGGCGGCGGCCTTCACCCACCAGCGGAACGGCGAGGTGAGGCCGACCGACAGCAGCAGCACGCCCAGCACGACATAGGCGGCGGAGATGGCGATCAGGGTCGTGGTCATCGACACTACCTAGATCATTGCGGGCCGCAGTGGAAGCCGGTTCGGGCCGCCGCGATGCGAGCAATCAAAGGCTCGAGCCGCGGTCCGCCGGACGCAGTCATTTTGCGCCGCCGCTGCGGCGCACGCTGCGGGTCAACTGGATCGAGCGACTTTTCCGCGTGGTTGACGTCGATGACGTTGCCGTCCTCGGCGACGCGGAAGCGCACCGCGGTCTTCTCCTGGCCGGCGTGATCGAGCGTGATCGTGTCGTAATAGATGACCTCGACGATCGGGATTGATCTTCTCGACCTTGACCGAGACCGGCACCGGCGCCGTCTGCAGTGGCGAGATAGTACTTGACGTTGACCGTGTATTCGCCGGCCACGATGCCGCGAATGCTGACCGTCTCCTGGCGGATCGGGCTCATCATCTTCTTGCCGTTCACCATGATGCGGTTGTTGATGCCGCCGCGGTCGTCGCGATCGAGCACCATGAAGCCGGCCTCGCGCGTCGTGATACCAGACGATGTTGCCGAGCGGATCCTCGACATAGAGATCGATGTCGTCGGGGTGGTTGTCGGGCCAGTTCATCGTGACGATGAACTCGGCCTTGGTGTCGATCTTGCCCTGCTTGGCCTCCGGATTCATCGACCAGGAGCGCAATGAAGAACAGGAACGCCACGACCTGCAGCGCCTTGAACAGCATCACGCTGAAAGGATCGAACGGCTTTTCGGCGCGGATAGTTACCGAAGCTATCCATCCTGCGCTCGCTCGAGGACGGAGACGACGAACACCTCGGTCAGGTCGGTGGCGAGCGCGAACAGCTTGGCTGGTCGCCTCGTCGAGCATGTAGTACTGCGTCTGCACCAGGATCGAGCCGATCAGGCCGGCGAGCGTGGTGTACATGGCGACCGCCATGCCGTCGCTCATCAGGCCCATCGACGTGCTTCATCGAGGCGTGGTCGGCGGCGTCAAGCCCGGCGATCGGCGCCAGCATCAGGATGAAGCCGATGATGGTGCCGAGCAGGCCGAGCTTCATCAGCGAATCGCTGGCGAACGAGCCGAGCTGATTGGGGCCCGCGCAGCGCGTCGGCGAGGCCCGCGCAGCAGCAGCGTCTGGTCGATGCTCGTCGCCCTGCAGGCCGGCCTTGAGGATGAGGTTGCGGATATGGCTGGTGACGTGGCCGCGCGGCAGCTTGGTGCCGTCGGCGGTCACGCACGTCCGCTCCCACCACCCGCAAGATGCGGCTCGCCGTGGCTGACCAGCGCGAGGACCCGATGGGCCCGGTCGAATTCGCGCGAGATCGCGACCGTGCGCACGAAGCAATGCACGCAGGTGGCGGCGTAGAGGACGAGGATGATGCATCGAAATATAGGTCTTGTCGCTGGCCAGCATCAGGTGGAACAGGCCATAATACCAGAGCAGACGAAACCGAAGGCGCAGACGCCGGTGAACATCAGCCAGCGCAGCAGCGGCAGATGGTCGTTGGGGAATTCTCGTTCGAGGACTTGCACGCTCATGGCCGGGTGCGTCTGCTCTTGAGGTGGGTCGCCAAGGATTCAGATCCGGGGCAGATAGTGCCGCAGGCGGGTGGCCTGTCAAGCTTCGCGCTTGCACTTCCGCCGGTCCCCGAACGGCGATAGGGTAGCCACTCCATAACGCAAAGTCCGGGGATAATCCATGCGCTACCGTGTTTTTCTGGTTTTCGGGCTGACGCTCGCGTCTTCGGCCGCGCTCTCCCAGGAGCCGCCGACGCGGTTCTGGAACCTGACCCTTGGGCGGATCTCCGAATTCTATCTGGCTCCTCCCGGCACCACCAATTGGGGGCAAAACCAGGCCAAGAACGACAAGGACGGGGTGGTCGATCCCGACGAGCGCTTGCGTATCACCGGTGTGAAATCGGGCAGCTACGACGTCAAGCTCACCGACCTCGATGGGCGGACTTGCATGGTCCACGACGTCAAGGTCGAAGCCGGGCAGATCTTTTCGATCGACGAGAAGGATCTGACATCCTGCAACAAGTGAACTGCCAGACGCCAACATCCGATCGGCAACGAGAGACAAGGGAGGACTTGCAATGAGAACAATGCGAACGCTGTCACTTGCCGGGACCCTGGCCGGGACCCTGATGAGCTCGCTCCTGGCCGCCACCGCGCTCACGCCCGGGCGGGCGGCCGACATGACCTTCGAGCGCGCGCTCAACGTCGACAAGGAGCCGCAGAACTGGATGCTTCACCACGGCAACTACCAGGGCCATCGCTTCTCGCAGCTCAAGGAGATCAACACCGACACCGTCAAGAACCTGAAGCTCGCGTTCACGGTCGCGCTGGGCGGCTTCGAGGGCGGCGGCACCCGCTACAAGTTCGGCAATCTCGAAGCCACCCCGCTCGTCGAGGACGGCATCATGTACGTGCCGGACGGCTGGGGCTCGGTCTATGCGATCGACGTGTCGAGCGGCAAGAAGGGCACCTTCCGGTGGAAGTTCGATCCCGGCACCGACCAGGCCTGGGCCGGCGACGTCGCCTGCTGCGGCGTCAACAATCGCGGCGTCGCGCTGTGGAAGGACAAGGTCATCTCGATTGCGCTCGACGGCCGCATGTTCGCGCATCAACAAGGCGACCGGCGAGAAGGTGTGGGAACGCAAGATCGCCGATCCGGCGCTGGGCGAGACGCTCACCATGGCGCCGCTGGTCGTGCGCGACCTCGCGATCGTCGGGCGCTGCCGGCGGCGAGTTCGGCATCCGCGGCTATATCGACGGCGACCGACCTCAACACCGGCAAGCAGCTCTGGCGCACCTACACCATCCCGGGCACCGGCGAGCCCGGCAACGAGACCTGGAAGGACGGCAAGGAGCGCTGGAAGCACGGCGGCGGCTCGGTCTGGGAGACCGCGACCTACGATCCGCGACACCGACACGATCTACCAGGGCGTCGGCAATGCCGGCCCCGACTACGATCCGCAGTACCGGCCCGGCGACAACAAATGGGCCGCGAGCGTGCTCGCGCTCAATCCGGCCGACGGCCAGATCAAATGGGGCTACCAGTACACGCCCAACGACCCCTACGACTTCGACGAAATCTCCGAGCACCCGATCATCAACGCCAAGGTCAACGGCGAGGATCGCAAGCTGGTCGTGCACGCGGCGCGCAACGGCTTCTACTATGCGCTCGACCGCACCAACGGCTCGTTCGTCGCCGGCAAGCAATATGTCGACCAGCTGAACTGGACACCCGGGCTCGATCCCAAGACCGGCAAGCCGCTCAACTACGATCCCACCAAGGACGTCCAGATCTATGCGGCCGGCAGCCACGGCATGCGCGGGAAGGGGCCGCTCGAAGACCTGCCCGTCCCATAACGGCGGCAAGAACTGGGAGCCCTCGGCCTACAATCCGCAGCTCGGCCTGCTCTATCATTCCGTCCACCGAAGGCTGCGACTCCATCGTCAACGTGGAGCAGAAGGAGCTTTGTCGACCAGGGCGGCACCGTGAAGCCGCGCGAGCGGTTCGGCGGCGGCACCACCAAGAATCTGCAGCCGCGCCGCTACGGCAGCCTCAAGGCGGTCGATCCGACCACCGGCGAGATCAAGGCCTCGGTCAAGCTGCTGTACCCGAACTACGGGGGCGTGCTCGCGACTGCCGGCAATCTGGTCTTCATCGGCCAGGTCGACGGCACGCTCTACGGCCTATGACGCGCAGCACCCTGCAGGAGGTCTGGAGCTTCAACGCCGGCACCGGCATCAACGCGCCGCCGATCACCTATGCGGTCAACGGCAAGCAGTACATCGCCGTCCTGGTGGGCTCCAAGCAGACCGCCGCGGTCATGGAGGATTCCCCCGAGCTCAAGAACACCTCGACCGCGTCGATGCTGTACGTGTTCAGTCTGTAGGGTGGGCAAAATTGCCCGGCACAACGATCACGATGGCGAAGAAGCTGCGCAATTTTGCCCACGCGGCGACGCGAGGTCCGACCGCGTGGGCAACGCGCCAGTACGCCCTGCCGCGTGGAGGGTTTGTTGCGGGCGCGTTACCCACCCTACAGGTGGCGTTTCTCGCGCTCGCGCTCGCAAGCCCGCTCGCTCGCGCGCAGCCCGCAGATCCGGGCGAGATCCATGGACTCAAGCTCGGCCTCAAGGCGCCCACCATGACCATGGACGGCTTCGGCGAGCTTGCCTGCGGCAGCAACGGCGGACCGCCGCGCCAGCGGCTCGACGATTGGACCGGCTTCATGACCTGCCGCGCCGAGCCGAGCGGCCTGCACGAGGTCTATGCCCGCTTCGATGACGAGGACGAGTTCATCGGCCGCGCCATCGACGATCCGCTCTATGCCGGCGGCCGCACCGGAACGCGGGTCGCCGGCCACCCGGTCATCCTGTCGGTGCTGTTCGATGACGCCGGCGTGGTGCGGGGACTGCGCTTCATCAGCGATCCGCGCGCCAGCCCGGTTGAACGGCGCATGGCGCATCTCCTGCGCCTCGCCATCATCAACCACTACGATCCGGCCGGCTGGACCTGCACGGATTTGGCTCCGGAGCCGGGCGAGACCCCGGTCGGCGGCATCTTCATCAAGCAGCACTGCGAGAAGCTGACGCCCGAACGCCGCATGAGCCTCGATGCGCGGTTCCTGCGCAAGCCCGGCCAGAGCGACATCGATCCGGCGACCGGCGAATATACGTCGGGCGAGTTCGAGAGCTCGACCCGCTTCGAGCTCATGGATCCGAGCTATCCGAAGCCTTGAGAAGGTGCGCTGCTCTTACGGGGTGTGAGGGCTATCCGGTGCTCGCCGGCCGTCCGGCATGATCGCGGCATCGAACTTGGCACCTTCGATCATCGTGTCGCTCAGGATGGCGTTCTCCAGGTTGGCGCCCTCCAGGTTGGCGCCGCGCAGATCGGCCCCGTGCAGGTTGGCGCCGAACAGGTTGACGCCGGCCAGCTGGGCGCCCTTGAGGTCGGCGTCGGTGAGATTGGTCTCGACCATGTCGGAGAGGGTGAAATCGATGCCGTGCAGGTCCATCTCGCGCAGGTTCTGGCCGTCGAGGGTGACGCCGCGCATGTCGGCGCCGATGAGGTTGGCGCCGGCAAGGCGCGCCTCGCGCAGATCCGAGCCGGCGAGCACGGCGCCGGTGAGGTCGGCTTGATTGAGGCGGGCGCGGCCGAGATGCGCGTCGCGCAGATTGGCTCCCGCCAGATGGGCGGCGGAGAGGTCGGCCTCGAACAGCAAGGCCCCGCTCAGGTCCGCGCCTTCGAGATTCGCCTCCTTGGCGTCGATCAGGTTGAGATTGGCCTTGCCGAGCTTGGCGCCCTTGAGGTTGGCGTGCGTGAGCGTGGCGCGGAACAGGCTCGATCCCGTCAGGTCGGCGGCCGCCAGATTGGCGCGGTCGAGCTTGGTGCGCTGCAGGTCGCGGTCGGCCAGCTGACGGCCGGCCAGATCGCATTCGATGCAGCTCTTGCTGGTCCCGGCCATGAAGGCCTCCGGATCGTCGGCGAGCGCGGCCGCAATGCCGGCAGGCACGGCCAGCATGCCCGCCATCAACAGAAACAGCAGCCGATCACGCATTGATCCGAGCCCCCAACTTCTCCAGCGGCAGAACGTGAGCGCGTGCTATACTAAATCGAGCCGGGTACGTTTGACAAAGGAGCAGGCGACCCGAACGAGAGCGGAGACGGTGAGCTGAAAAACGCTCGACCGAAAACACCGAATTGAAAACACTCATGAGAAACGGGAGGCGCGTGATGATGGACAGGATTTCGGCGGCGGCCCATTCGGCCGCGGCTCTGGCGGCCCTGCTGGCGACGGCCGCGTCGAGCGGATGGGTCCGGCCGGCGGATGCGCAGACCCTGGTCGAGCAGAGCGCGGAAGCCCGCATGCAGCTCGACTTCCATGTGCCGGATGCCGCCCTCAAGGCGATGCTTCCGGCCGGCGTCGAGCCCGCCGTCGCGACCGCTGGCGCCGCCAAGGACGCCAACCTGCGCATGATCTTCATCGACCGCATCGCCGCCACGGCGCCGGACGGCGCGCCGCTGGGAACCGGCCAGATGGTCTATCTTGCCATCCCGATCAAGCAGGCTGCCCCCGCCCCGATCGCCCAGATGCTCATCTACGGGCTCACCGGCGACCCCAAAGAAGCGCCCGGCCCGTTCGGGGTCTACCAATTGGCCGCCGCCCATCACATGGAGCGCTCCACAACCGCCGATGCGCAGGCGCAAACCACCGAGGATTGGGCCTTCACGGCGGCGAGCGGCGAGCACATGGAGCTGCATCTGAAATACGACCGCGGCATCGGGCGGAAAGCCAGCAACGAGACGAAATTTTTCTCCAGCGTCAATCCGAGCTTCTATCAAATCTTCAAGGTCGATCAGAATCTCGACATCATGCGCAACGCGACCATCACGGTTCCCGACAAGGTGAAGGAGTTCCAATACAAGGCATCGGGCGGCAAGATCGGCGCCCTGTTCGACGGCAGCGAGCGCGTGCTCAGCATCGACTGCATCTCCTGGTACAATCGGGCGATCTATACGCCGTAGGGGACGTTTCCAAACATTCGGTGTCATCGCCGGGCTCGTCCCGGCGATCTCGATGGAGCAGGCATCGTCCGTCCCTTGTCGAGATGGCCGGAACAAGTCCGGCCATGACACGGAGCTGCCGAGTCAAATGACTTGCCTAGGAATCGATCAACGACAAATCACGGAGGAAGCACGATGAGCAGAAACCAACGAAATTCCCTCAAGGCCGCGCTCATGGCCGGCGTGGTGACGGCGGCATGGCCCGCGCTGGCGGCCGAGGTCACGCCGCAGCGGCTGGCCAATCCGGAGCCGCAGAATTGGCTGATGAACCACCGCACCTATGACGGCCAGCGCTTCTCGCCGCTCGACAAGATCAACAAGGACAACGTCAAGAACCTCAAGCTCGCCTATGCGGTCGCGCTCGGCGGGACCTCGACCAACGAGAATCTCGAGGCCACCCCGCTGGTCGAGGACGGCTTCATGTACGTGGTCGACCTCTGGGGCATCGTCTACAAGATCGACGTGCGCTCCGGCGATACCGGCCGCATCGTCTGGCGCATGGATCCCAAGCAGGAGAAGTTCCCGCTCGCCAACCGCGGCGCCGCCCTGTGGGGCAATTTCGTCGATCTCCAACGCCAGCTATCCGCCGCGCGTCATCGCCACCGACAAGGACAGCGGCAAGGTCGTCTGGGAGACCAACCTGACCGACCAGCAGGAGGATGTGCAGCTCACGGCCGCTCCGCTCGCCGTCAAGGACAAGATCATCGTCGGGGCTGCCGGCGGCGATCGCGGCGTGCGCGACTTCATCGCCGCCCTCGATGCCAAGACCGGCAAGCTCGAATGGCGCAAATACGTGGTCCCGGCGCCCGGCGAGCCCGGCAGCGAGACCTGGAAGGACAAGAACAACGCCTGGCAGACCGGCGGCGGCGCCATGTGGGTGACCGGGACCTACGATGTGGCGTCGAACCAGGTGATCTGGGGCACCGGCAACCCGGTCCCGATGTTCGACGCCTCCTACCGGCCCGGCGACAATCTCTACACCGACAGCGTGATCTCCTGGAATCCGGACAGCGGCAAGATGAACTGGTACTTCCAGTTCACGCCGGGCGACCATTGGGATTACGACGAGGAAGGCACCCATATCCTGATCGACGGCCAGGTCAACGGCGAGACCCGCCACCTGATCACGCACTCGGCCCGCAACGGCTTCATCTACACGATGGAGCGCAGCAACGGGCAGACCGTGGTGGCCAAGCCCTATCTCGACAACGTGAACTGGACCAAGGGCATCGATCAGAAGACCGGCAAGCCGGTCGACTATGTCCCCGGCAGCGACATCCAGATGTATGCGGGCGTCGCCACGCCGACGCTGAACGACCCCACCAAGAAAATGTGCCCGTCGCCGTCGGGCGGCAACAACTTCTGGCCCTCGGCCTACAGCCCGAAGACGAAGCTCTTGTACGTGCCGGCGCTCACCAGCTGTGCGGAGGTCACGCAGGATCCCAAGCTGAGCAACAAAGCAGGCGAGATGCGCGGCGGCCCGCGCGCCAGCACCAACGAGCGCTACGAGACCGACGTGTCGGCCATCGATCCGTTGACCGGCGACATCAGGGTCAAGGCGCACATTCCGTACCCGAACTACAGCGGAGCGGTCGCGACCGCCGGCGGCCTCGTGTTCACCGGCTTCACGGACGGAACCATGATGGCGCTGGACGACACCACCATGCAGCCGCTCTGGAAGATCAATGTCGGGGTCGGCTTCGACGCCCCGCCCATGACCTTCGAGGTCAACGGCAAGCAATATGTGGCGATCCTCTCGGGCTTGAGCCGGATCGCGATGGGCAAGCACGTCAACTCGCCCGAGCTCAAGGAACAGCGCAACCAGACCATGCTGTTCGTGTTCGGGCTGTGAGCCGCTCGCCGTTGGCTGCGGGCGCCCACGAGGGGCGCCCCTACGACGGCGATCGGGGGTGTAGGGGCGGCCCTTGTGGCCGCCCTGCGGCGTGGCCGCCCAGGCGGTGCTGCTACGGCGCGGTCCGAATCAGCTCGAAGCTCGCCGAGCTTTCGAACTGCCCGGCGGTCTCCTGGCCGCTGTGGGGATCGAAGCGGCTCTGGCCGGGCTTGCGCAGATAGCGGGTCGCGAGCGATGCGCTGGTGTGCTCGTCGATCTGCTTGCGGCAGTTCTGCTTGACGGAGACGCCGTCGACCGGCGTCTCGCCGTCCTGCAGCGGCAAGTCCTGGCATTGCCAATTGTCGCGCCCGAGGCGCGAAGTCAGGAAGTTGCGCAACAGATAGGCCTCGTCGCGGTTTTGCGTCGTGTCGCGCGGATCGCTGACGATGCGAATGCCGCGGAGCAATCCCTCGGCATCTATCAAGCCCGAGACCACGACCGGAAACCCGTAGGTCTTGGTGCCGGAATATTGCTCCATCTGGTCCTCGATACCGTTGGCCTTGGCCCAGTATTCCAATTCATCGTCATAGCGAAAATAAACCTCGCGCAGCCCGCTCGGCTCGGGCCGGCAGCGCCGGAAATCGTTCCAGCCGTTGAGCGGGAGCGATGGCGGCCCGCCGTTGGTGCCGCACGCATAGTCGACGAATTCATCGGGCAGCTGATCCACGCGCGCGCCGAGCCGCAGGTCCCAGACTTCAAGACGGGCAGCGCGTTCCTGCGCCCGCAGAAGCGCGCCGGAGGCCGGGAGAAGTCCCAAGATTATTGCGGCAAGGATGCACCGGCGATGTTGCATAAAGCCCTTCCTTGGGGCGGCCCTTGTGGCCGCCCATCGGGGTTCTCGGGGCGGGCTCACGGGGCGTCCCTTGAAGCGTCCCTTGAAGCGTCCCTTGGGGCCCCCCACGCGACACTACCGAAGACGATCTATCGCGCAAAGTCGGAAACATGCGAAGATGCGACCGCAACGAGGTGACCCAACAGATCCCATGATATCGCATCGCTCCTTCAACGTGTCGGTTGCCCTATGCGCGCTCGTGCTCGGGTTGCTGGCGAATGCGGGGCCGCAACGCTCCTGGGCCGCCGGCGAGAGCGATTTTCTGGCCGGCAAGTCGAAATCCTGCCCGGGCTGCTCGCTGCCGCGGGCGCCGCTCAAGCGCAAGGATCTGTCCGATGCGGATTTGTCGGGAGCGGACCTGTCGGGCGCCGTGCTGCACCGCGCGAAGCTGACGCGGGCGAAATTCACCGGCGCCAACTTGACCGACGCCAACCTGAACAAGACCGACCTCAAGAATGCATCCTTGGCGCAGGCCAAGCTGCACGGCGCCATGTTCTACGAGGCCGATATGAGCGTGGCCGATCTCACCGGCGCCGACCTCTCCGACGGCAAGATGGGACACGCGCGGCTGGTGCGGGCCACGCTCGATCGCGCCACCATCACCGAAGCGGTGCTGACCGAGGCGCATCTCGACGAGGCCTCGTTGCGCGGCGCCGATCTCAGCGCCACCAACCTGGTGAGCGCGACGCTGCGCGGCGCCAATCTGGAGGGCGCCAACCTCAACAATGCCGGGCTGGTGGAGGCGGTGCTGCGCGACGCCAACCTCAAGGGCGCCAATCTCACCGAGGCGGACCTGTTCGGGGCCGACCTGAGCGGGGCCAACCTGGCCGGAGCCGACCTGTCCGATGCCCGCCTCACCCGCGCCATCCTGACCGGCGCCATCCTCGACGGCGCCAAGCTCTCCGGCACGCTCATGCCGGACGGGAGCGTGCACGAATAGGCGCGCGGGGTTTTGGCCATCATGCGTCTGCGACCTGTGATCCTGATCGGTTGCGCCGCTGCGGTGCTGGCAGCGAGCGACGTGGCTGCCCAGCAGCAACCGAACGATCAGCCGGCCCGCGCCGAGGTGTGGGACCTCAAGCTCGGAACGCCGGTCGAGCGGATGCCTGACGAATTCGCCGATTATGCGTGCGGGACCAACGGCGGGCCACCGTCGACTCCGCTCACCGGCTGGGGCGACTTCCGCCGCTGCCGGCCGGACGCGCAGGGCCTGCGCGAGGTGTATTTCCGCTACGATGACGAGCTCGAATATTGGGCCAAGGCCAACAATTTCGCGACCGAGATCGAGAAATATTCCGGCACCAAGGTGTACGATTTCCCGGTCGTTCTGTCGGCGCGCTTCGATGAGGGCGGGGTGCTCGCCGGCCTGCGCATCGTCAGCGATCCGCGCGACCCGTCAAGGGACCGCGACGAGGCCTATCTGCTACGCAACTTTCTGACCGCGCGCTATGGCCGCGACGGCTGGGATTGCGTCGACCTTCCCGCCGGCGAGGGCGAGACGCCGGTCGGGCGCACCTTCATCAAGCAGCGCTGCCGCAAGAGCGTCCAGGGACCCGCGGTCGCCGACATCGAGACGCATTTTTTCCGCAAGAAGGGCCAGAGCCAGTACGATCCGCAATCCGGACGGACCACCGAAGGACAATTCGAAAGCCTGGTGCGGTTCGAGCTGACGCTGACGAAGTGAGTCCACCGCGCCTTGCGGCAGGCTATAATCGCATCAGTCATGTGAAATCGGATTGGAGTGCCCATGAATCCAGCTATGAGCGGAGCCGTGATTCGATCCATGAATCGAAAAGCCTTGCCCGCTGCCATCGCCATGATGCTCGTCTTGGCGGGCGCCGGTCTCTCCGCCCGCGCGCAAGAATTGAAAGACGACGAAGCCTTTCAACAGCGTTTGTTCGGGCGCGTCCCGGACGGCGGGCAAATCCATGCCTGCTTCAGCCGGGTCTACGACACCGCCCATTTGGCCCAGCATCCGCGCCAGAACGTGCGCACCATGCTGCTCCTGGTGCGGGCCAATCCCGAGAGCGACCAGCCGAAATACGCGCTGCGGCTGGGCGTGACCTTCCGCAAGAGCGGCGCGCATTTCGACTCCGCCGGCGATTGCGGCTCGATCCACGATACCAGCAAGGTCGGCGGAGCGGCCGCTGTCGCGCATTGCGGGGTCGATTGCGACGGCGGCAGCATCGATGTCGCGATCAAGGATGCGAAATCGGTCCTGGTCTCCATCCCCTATGGAGCGCGCATCTGGCGCGCCAACAGCGACAACGACAGCGATCAGGCCAAGCGCTTCGGCGCCGATGACAAGATGTTCCGCCTCGATAAGACGTCGCTGACCGAATGCCTGCGCCTTGCCGACGATGCTCAGGAAAAAGCCGCCATGCGGCGCGGACAATGAGCTTGCGCCGCATGGACCGCCGCAACATCTTCCGGTCGGTCCTTGCCATCGGGAGCGGAATGTTGGCCGCAAGGGTGGGTGCGCCGGCGCTGGCCGAGACCGCGAACGGCACGACCGGCGTGCCCAGGGTCGCCTATCACCTGGCCGACCTCGAGAAGGTCGTCTTCGTGCTGGGCAACATCCGCAATCACATCGACGGCATGGGTGGGCGCGAGCATGTCAGGATTGCGCTCGTCGTGCATGGGCCGGCCCTGAGGGCGTTCCGCGTCAACACGCCGAACCTGGCGATCAAATCCGACGTCGGCGATCTCCGCAGCGCCGGCGTCGAGCTGCAGGCCTGCCGCCATACCATGGACGCCCAGAAGCTGACGCTCGCCGATCTGCTGCCCGGTTTCGCCGTGGCCGAGAAGGGCGCCGTCGTCAAGCTCGCCGAATTGCAGGCCGAGGGTTGGGCCTATTTGCGGCCGTAGCGGACGCCCGCCAACGGCATGGGGCAAAGTGCCTCCGCTAGTTCCCGCGTGAGAGGTGTGAAGGAATTGCCACATCCCTCATTCCCGCGGACGCGGGCGTGAAGGAATTTGCCACATCCGCTCATTCCCGCGGACGCGGGAATCCAGCCTTTGCCAAATCGCAAGGACTTGCAATGGGGCAAAGGCTAGGTCCCCGCGTCCGCGGGGACGAGCGGGTGGAGAAATTCGACATTCCTCAGTTTTCTTCACACGCGCGTGCGCGGGAATGAGCGGATGTGGCGATCCCTTCACGCGCGCTTTCGTGCGTACGAGCGAGCCGCCGTGGTCTCTCCTCGCCTGCCTCACAAACCGAACACGAAGATCATGGTCGCGTTCTTGGCCGAGGTCCTTCGTCTCGGGCGAATGGGCGAGCTTGCCCACCTGGTTGCGGGTGAGGCCGGTGGCGATCGCGATGTATTGCTTGCCGTCGACCGCGTAGGTCATCGGCGGCGCGTCGATGCCGGTGCCGACATTGATCGACCACAGCTCTTCGAGCGTCTGGTCGTCGAGCGCCATGATGGTGCCGTCGAGCAGCGCCGTGACCACGATGCCGCCGGCGGTCGCCAGCACGCCGCTCGAGTTCGGATAGGGCATGTCCTTGCGCTGCTTGATCTCGCCGGTGGCCGGGATCGATCACGACGAGGCCGCTGGTGAGGCGGCCGTCGTAGCCGATAGCTGCCGCCGTCGAACTTGCCGCGCACGTGGCGGCTCTGGTCGCGCGTGACGGTGGCGCAGCCTTCGAGCTCGGGGATGTAGAGGAGCTTGGTGCGCGGCTGTAGGCCGCCGGCCAGAAATTGTTGCCGCCCGCCACCGTCGGGCACACGCTGCTCGCTCGCCCCGGTCAGGATCTGCGCGACCGGGTCGGCATAGGTCTGCAGATCCTTGTCGCGGATCGTAGTCGACCGGCTTGCCGGTCTTGGGATCGATGCCCTTGGTCCAGGTCACGCTTGTCGACGTATTGGATTGCCTTGAGGAACTGGCCGTTGAGCCGGTCGAACGCGTAATAGAAGCCGTTGCGGCCCGCATGGGCCAGGAGCTTGCGGTCCTCGCCGTTGACCTTGGCGTCGATGATGATGTGGGTGCCGGTCTCGTCGTAATCCATCGTGTCGTTGGGCGTGTACTGATGGAACCACTTGATCTTGCCGGTCGCGGCATCGAGCGCGAGCGCGCTGTTGGTGTAGAGATTGTCGCCCGGGCCGATAGGAGGAATCGTATTTCGGCGACGGGTTGCCGGCGCCCCAATAGGTGATGTTGGTGGCGGGATCGTACGAGCCGGTGACGTAGAAGGCGCCGCCGCCGGTCTGCCAGGCATTGTTCTTGTCCTTCCAGGTCTCGCTGCCGGGCTCGCCGGGCGCCGGAACCGAATAGGTCCTCCACTGCACGTCGCCGGTCTCGGGCATCGAGCGCCACGACCCAGTCGCGCACGCCCTGGTCGCCGCCCGAGGCGCCGACGATGATCGAATCCTTGAGCGCCAGCGGCGCGGCATTGAGCGTCATGTCGGGCTGGTCGTGCAGGTTCTTGTCCCAGACGATCTTGCCGGTCTCCTTGTCGGTGGCGATGACGCGGCCGTCCTGGCCGGTGACCGAGATGACGAGATTGCCCCACAGCGCGACGCCGCGGTTGCGCTCGATCTTCTCCTGGCCCGGATCCATCTTCCAGACGATGTCGCCGCGCGTGCCGGAGCGCACGTCGATCTTGTAGACCACGCCCCAGGCGTCGGCCATGTACATGAAGCCGTCCTCGACCAGCGGCGTGGCCATCAGGTTCTCGTTGCCCGAGCTGCCGCCGAGCGCGACCGCGAAGGCGAGCTTGCAGGTTCTTGACGTTCGACTTGTTGATGGCGTCGAGCGCCGAGTAGCGCTGCGCGCCGAAATCGTGATGGTTCATCAGCCAGTTCTGCGGCTCGGGATTGCGCAGCCGCTCGAACGTCACCTCGCCGGCGCGCGCCATGCAGGTGCCGGCCAACAGGACGAAGGTCAAAGTGCCTAGCTTCTTGCATATCGACATGGCTGTGATCTCCGATGCTTGTTGTTGATCCGTAGGGTGGGCAAAGCGCGCAGCGCGTGCCCACGCGTCACCCGCGATGGTGGGCACGGCGCTTCACGCCTTTGCCCACCCTACTTTGCGCTCACACCGCGTCGAGCCCCGCCATGATATCCTCGACCAGGTCGTCGGGATGCTCAAGCCCGGCCGAGAGGCGCAGGAAGCCGTCGCTGATGCCGAGCTCGGCGCGTTGCGCCGGGGTGAGGCGCTGGTGCGTGGTGGTGGCCGGATGGGTGATCAGGCTCTTGGCGTCGCCCAGATTGTTGCTGATGCGCACGAGCTTGAGCGCGTCCTGGAAGCGGAACGCGGCCGCCTTGCCGCCCTTGACCTCGAAGGCGACCAGCGTCGAGCCTGCCCGCATCTGCTTGAGCGCCACCGCGGCCTGCGGATGGTCGGTGCGGCCCGGATAGATCAAGCGCGAGATCTTCGGATGCTCGGCCAGCGCCACCGCGACGGTCGCCGCCGTGTCGGTCTGCCGCTGCACGCGGACCGAGAGCGTCTCCAGTCCCTTGAGCAGCACCCAGGCGTTGAACGGCGATATCGAGGGCCCGGTCTGGCGCAAGAGCGTATGGACATGCTTCTGGATGAAGTCCTCGGAGGCGAGGATGACGCCGCCCAGGCAGCGGCCCTGGCCGTCGATATGCTTGGTGGCCGAATACACCACGCAGTCGGCGCCGAGCTCGAGCGGCCGCTGCCACAGCGGCGTCGAGAAAACGTTGTCGACCACCAGCGTGGCGCCGGCCGCATGCGCGATCTTGGCGACCTCCGCGATGTCGATCACCTCGAGCGTCGGATTGGTCGGGCTCTCGAGGAAGAAGGTCTTGGTGTTCGGCCGCACCGCGTTGCGCCATTGCGCGAGGTCGGTGCCTTCCACCAGCGTCGAGGTGACGCCGTAGCGCGGCAGATGCTCGTCGACGATATAGCGGCAGGAGCCGAACAGCGCCTTGGCGGCCACGATATGGTCGCCGGCGCGCAATTGCCCCATGAGCGCGGTGTTGACGGCCGCCATGCCGGTTGCGGTCGCGCGCGCGGCCTGCGCGCCTTCGAGGGCGCACATGCGCTCCTCGAACATCGCCACCGTCGGGTTCGAGAAACGCGAATACTGGTAGCCCGGCTCCTCGCCCTTGAAGCGCTTCTCCGCTTGGACGGAGCTCTCGTAGACGTAGCCCTGGGTGAGGAACAGCGCTTCCGAAGTCTCGGCGAACTGCGAGCGCAGCGTGCCGGAATGGACCAGACGGGTCTCGAAACGGTAAGGCTTGGTGGCAGACGCGGACATGAGGGCCTCCTTTACCCAACAAAAAACCCGGCCGGAGAATCTCCGCCGGGGGCACACGCGTCCCCGGCCTTTTAGCGATTTGTTTTACGTGGCTGCAAGCCGGCCGGCTCAAATGACCACGGGATAAGTGGGCTCATACGCCCAATCGACATTGGCGTCAACTCTGCGATTAGGTACGAAACGGCTTGCCAGTTCCGGGTACCCGGGCGAGCTGAGCCGCCGGGTACCAAGGGTGCATCGGGCTGCCGGAAGCGCTACAATGCAATTCCTCCACACGCTGCTGCGCCATGCCAGTCATCATGAACAAGCCGGCTGAGATCCTGCGCGAACCGACCGGACCGCTCGCCGATTTGGGCAGCAAATCGGGTTTGCTGCCGCGCCAGCGGATCAAGGGCCTGATCCGCAGGAAGATGATTTAGGCCGCGGTCGAGATCGACGAGGCGCAGATCCAGCCCGCCAGCCTCGACCTGCGGCTCGGCACCAAGGCCTATCGGGTGCCGGCAAGCTTTCTGCCCGGCAAGGGCAAGACCGTCGAAGAACAGCTGTCGGAGCTCGAGTTTGACGAGATCAATCTGGAAGTCCGGGGCCGTCCTGGAGCGGGGGACGGTTTATGTGGTCGAGCTCATGGAGCATTTGAGCCTGCCCGAGAGCGTGTCGGCGCTGGCCAACCCGAAAAGCTCCACCGGCCGGCTCGACGTGTTCACCCGGCTCATCGCCGATCACAGCGACATGTTCGATAGCGTGCCGGGCGCCTATCAGGGCAAGATCTATACCGAGATCTCGCCCTGCAGCTTCAGCATCCGCGTGCGCAAAGGATCCAAGCTCAATCAAATCAGGTTCCGCCGGCGCAACCCGGCGCAGGCGGCGACCGCCAAGTTCGCGTTGTCCGACCGCGAGCTGCTCGAGCAGCACAAGCAGCTGCCGCTGGTCGACGGCGACATTCAGCTGCGCAACGGCCTGGTGCTGAGCGTCGACCTGAACGGGCAAGGTCAATCCGGCCTGGTCGGGTATCGGGCGCAGAAGTTCACCGGCGTGATCGATGTCGACAGCATCGCCGAATACGACCCGCGCGATTTCTGGGAACAGGTGCATGTGCGCAACTACAACAAGCTGATCCTGGATCCCAACCAGTTCTACATCCTGGCCTCGCGCGAACGCATCCACATTCCGCCGGATTGGGCGGCCGAGATGGTGCCGATCGATCCGATGATGGGCGAGTTCCGCGTGCACTATGCGGGCTTCTTCGATCCCGGTTTCGGGTTTACCGAGCACGGACGACCCGGCAGCCGCGCGGTCCTCGAGGTGCGCAGCCACGAGGTGCCGTTCGTGCTCGAGGACGGCCAGGCCATCGGCCGGCTGATGTACGAGCCGATGGCGGAAACCCCCGATATTCTCTACGGCCAGACCGACACGTCGAACTACCAGGGACAGGGCCTGAAGCTTTCCAAGCATTTCCGCGTGTAAGCATCCGTCGATTATCGCAGCGCCCGTAGAATCCACGGCCGAAGCATTTCCGGCCGCGACAGCGATCAGGGATCGTGCGCTTCTCCGTCCGCGTGCGCGCACCGCCGGTCGCCGTCGGCAATCAGCCAATAGAGCCCTCCCAGCGCCAGCAACAGGCCGCCGAAGCCCAGCAAGGCTTGATAGTCGAGCGTCTCGAAATCCCGCAGCATCAATTTCCGCGCGATGACCAGAATGGCAATGAGAACGATCATTCGCACCTGAACGACGCCCAACCGCCGCGTCAGGCCGACGTAGATCGAATGATTGAACTCCAGCAGGATGACGATCGTCAAAATCAAGCCGAAGGTGTCTTGCAGCGCCGCCTTGTCCAGGAACGCTTCTCCGAGCGCCAAGTCGGCGAAAAGCTTGATGGCGGCGAATATGATGGCAAAGACCGTGATGACCGCGAGCAGGAGCATCACGCTGCCGAGCGCGATCTGCTCAAACCGGCCATAGAAGGCGAGCTTTGGCCATTTCGCCGTCGTGAACGTTTCCAGCGCCATTGTGGCATCCTCCGCCGTTCCGATCAACTCTTGCGGTCCCCACGCCGAGGAACCGCGCACCGCGTCTGCGGCCATGTGCGCGCGCCGCACCGCCCCGGATCGCATCTTCGAGACGGCCGCCGCGTACCGGCCTCAAGATGCGGAAATGATACGCGATCAGTCAAGACCACAACATCGAAACAAGGCTTCGACCGGGCGCTCGCTTCCCGTCGCGCCCGAATACCGGTGATGCGACACGCTCGTCGTGGAATAACATCGAGCGCTTTCCGGGGATCGCGGTGCAGTATCAGCTTTGCGGTATCACACACGCAAGTCCGCAAGGGTCTTCAGGGTATAAAACTCGACAGTTGGCGCCCCGCCGTCGCCCGCGGCCTGATGCAGTTCACGGCCTTTGACGTCGAGGCCAGCCATTTCTGCCGCGCGCCGCGACACGGTGGCCGCGCAATCGTGTTTCTTGGTCAGGCGCTCCAGCCGGGCACATGTGTTCACCGTTTCACCAATGGCGGAGATGATTTGCGAGGCCGGCGGTCCCATCGCGCCGACAATAGCCTCGCTGAAATGAATGCCAATTCCGATTCGCAGCGGCTGCGGCAAGTCTCCCCTCAATCGGCTGTTGAGCTGAGCAATACGAGCCAACATCTCGCGTGCTCCCCGCAAGGCGTCGGCGGCGCCTGTCGCGGGGTCCTTGGCGTTGAGTCCGTAAAGCGCCATCAGGCCATCGCCGGCGAATTGAGCGTAATGACCGTTGGTGGCATCCAGGGCCTTGGTCATTTCGTGAAAGAACTGATTAAGAATGTACAGCAGGTCGTAGGGCAGCTTGGCCTTGCCCAATATCTCGGGGTCGCGCAGATTGACGAACACAATGGTTATAAGTCGCTCACTTCCCTCGATTCCTCCACGGATCGCGCCTTGAGCCGCACCGGCATTGGCGGCCACGAGCGGCATGACGGAAAGGTCGGCAGTTGGGCTGATCTGACAGGCAAGCCGCATCCCCGGGGTTGCTCCGATTCGCGCCAGCGCTGCGGACTCCAGCCTCGACGGCGCGGGAAGCCGGTCCAGGCCCCTTGTCACCAGAATCCGGCAGGTGGTGCAGCGTGCCCTTCCGCCGCAAGCCGAAGCATGGGGAATACCGTTTTGGCGCAACGTTTCAAGCACGGTAGCCCCGGGCAATATCGGTACGGTTCGGCCGCTCGAATGATTCAACAACGGCGACCGTCGACGCCGATTGAGCCGGCCACGCACGCCGCGTCCGACAAAGGGCAGCAACACCAGGGCAAGGTAGGCGGCCGAGCCGATACGCGCGATGTGACTAATTTCGGCCCTCTTCTGGTCTGTCAGGTGGGACTCCTCGAGCGATAGTTTCACAAAATTCGGGCTCGCGGAGTCGCGCAGCAATTGATTGCCCGCCGCGACATAGCCAGCTAGCGCCAGGGTCGGCAGCAGGAGGCCCAATCCGATCAACACGGGCCGCCAGTGGGCATACCAAGCCTTGGTGCGCAGCCAAAAATGGATTCCGAGGCATGCATGGGTCCACGCGGTCAGCACGGCCGTCGCCTGCAGCACTCCTAGCCACGGCGATAGCAGCCATTGAACAATCAGCACAGAGCTATAGTGGTTGGTCACGCCAAGCAGGCTCTCGGCGATGCGTGTGCTGGTCACGTGGAGCATCAGCAGCAGCGGGATGCAGAGACCGAGGCCGAGCTGCCACAGTTCCCAGCGCGAAAGGCGCAGGGAGCGCCGCACATAGATCGACCACAGTGCGTTCAAGAAATGGACCAGCAACGCCGACGCCAGAACGGCGGTGCCGATTGCCGTCCGCCACGGATACATCAGGATGTAGAGGGCGGCCCCCGCCTGGTCGAGAGAAACCAACAACAGGCTGTGGGCCAGCAGGTGACAGACCACAAAAGCGAGCAAGACGACGGCGCTGGCCGGACGGAGGGTATTCCTCAGCATCCGTGAGTTCCAACCCGTCGCCGTATTCTCCGGCAGTTCGGATGAGACGTCGCCTTTGCCATTCGCGATCACTGCTCCGGCAACTGCGTCGCAAGCCAATCGCTCTTTTTGGTCCACCGAGGCCGGCGAGTTCATGATTGACCATCTTGCTCAGCATTGCTGCAACGTCACGAGGATCTACGACATTGGCATTCATCACCGCCAAGATGACGGAATCTTAAAGCACGTTCCTAATGTCGGTTCATGATGATTGATCCATCGGATTTCGTGCTGTCGCTGCAAAATAATCCACGGCGGTCATCCGACCGGCACTGGTCCCGACACAGCCGACCCGAAGGCCGGCCACCGCCCTTTCGTGAATGCGCCCGCGGTCCGGCCTCTGCTACCGCCGTTCAATAGGATCGGCTCACTTCGCTTTTTATTCCCGCCGAAATGCGCGGCGCCTACCATCGCATTCGACTTTCGGAGGCGACTAGCCGTCGTTCGACGCAATTAAGACGATTGCTTTGGCGCCGAACACTTTGCCGTGAAGTCCATGATTGAAATCACACGAAGGCGAGTTCTTACGTGGTGGGTCAACTCGCTCCTCAGGGGAGGCACCAAGAGGGGACCCCGTTGCATGGTCAGGATGCCGACTTATGCAATTCACTACGATAAAGACCTCAGTGGGATAGCTTTCAATGAGGCCCCCAAAAGTCCAAAAGCGTACCGTGACCCTGGTACTCGACCATATGGTTCGGGCGATTGGTCGATATCTGGAAAAGCCGGTGCAGGGATATGAGCCTTTCACGCCCAGCGATCCGGCGGCGTTGCGGAAATCGCTTCGGCCGGGGGACGTCCTTCTGGTCGAGGGCAACAGCCACATTTCACGCGTTATCAAATACTTGACTCAATCGACGTGGTCGCACGCCGCCCTCTATGTCGGGCCGATCATTGGGGTCAACACCCCGGACGGCGAACCGCACGTGCTGATCGAGGCTGAGCTTGGCGAAGGCGTCGTATCGGCGGCGCTGTCGAAATACGACCAGTATCACACCCGCATCTGCCGGCCGGTCGGGCTCAGCCGGGAGGACTGCGAGACGGTCTGCAGCTATGTCATCGAGCGCATCGGCTTCGATTACGATCTCAGGAACATCATAGATTTGATGCGCCACCTGGTTCCGCTGCCGGTGCCGCAACGCTGGCGCCGGCGCATGATTGCGCTGGGTTCGGGCGATCCGACCCGGATGATCTGTTCCGCGCTTATCGCGCAGGCTTTCGAGGCCGTCCGCTATCCCATTCTGCCGAAAGTCACGCAGCTCGAAAGCGCAGCGGTGCGGCGCGCAATCATGGAGATCCGCCATTCGTCACTCTACGCGCCGCGCGATTTCGACATCTCACCGTATTTCACGATCATCAAACCGACCCTGGTGGACGATTTCAACTACAAGCGCATGGATTGGGCCGATCTGCCGGCGCCGCTCCCGGCGTGGGCGCGACCGAAGTGATGCTCGCCGATCTTCTGATGACGAAGGATGGCAAGCGAGGCCATTTCTGTCTCCGTGGGTGATGTCCGGCTCACGGATATAGAGACCGCAATCCCGAGAATTGGCGCGAGTAGAGGCAGCCTCTGCGACGCGGTTTTCTCAGCCTGCCGGCTCAAGCCGCCGATTTCCCCGCCGGTCTGACGTTTTCAGGGGGTTGACCGGAGAGCTTGAAGTGCGGGCTTCAGCCGTCGTCAGCAAGACGACGGAATAAAACGCCACCCTCGTCGATCTCCCCTGCGGAAGCCAAATTCAAACGCCCATCGACAGCAATACAGGAGATTCCCATGAATAACGCTAAGACCTCGATCGTGCTTTCTGCCGCCGTCGCACTCGGCCTTTTGGGTGCTGCATCCGTGGCGCAGGCGTCAAATGAAAACGACGGGGGGAACGAAACCGGCGGCTATGTGCTGCCGGGGAGCATGGTCGGCGTCAATCCGGCGTACCACCCGGGGTGGTTTGGCAAAGTCGGCAATGCGGACCATGGCCGCAATGCCTTCGGCTATTCGCCGGAGCCCAGCCACAAGCACAAGTCCCGGTAACACGACCGGCACATCCGAAGCAGAGCCCCCGGGTGGTACAGCCGGGGGCTCTCGATGGAACTTTCGGTGGCTCGCGGGCCGCCTAAATGAGCAGTCACGTCCCGCCAAGTTACACGCAGGCTCAAATGAAACGCGCGATGCATCTTCTATTGACTTCGTTGCTGATATGCGTCCCGGCGCATGCGCAGGATCACCGGGGCGCCGTTCAGCGCAATATCGAAGTCGACGACATTCTGGTTTGTGCCACGCAGGAACAAGCAGAACGTTACATCGCGCATTTCAAAGGAGATCCGGAGGCCGCCATTCGTGCGGTCAATCGCGAGGAGAGCGATCCGAGTTCCTGCGGCGTCGTGAGTGCCGCTTTTATGAGAGGCCCCAATGTCGCGGCTGTAAGTCAGGGGAACATGGCCTTCCAGATTGTCCGCGTCCTCGTCTTGGGGGTCGATGGTCCGGACGGTCTTCGTGCCGTGAAGCCGGCTCCATACTTCACGATTTTCGCAGTCACGGAGTATCCCGTTTAGTAGAGCGTTGGGACGTTCAGCGCGGCCACGAGGAACCGATCCATCCGCAGGGCATCGACGAACTCGACCGCCGCTTCGGGATGATGACCCGCGACGCGGCCCACGCTTTTCGCCGCGGGGGGGGGGAAGCCAAACGTGCATCTGGAATTTTGCGATTGCGCCATGTAGAGTATCTCCTTGGCGCAGGTCGACCGAGCACCCGAGCGGCGTCCGGACGAGGTGCGAGGGAGCAGGTCGGCAGAAACTTCCAGCTCCTCAGCGCGCTGCGGGCGTAGTTCAGTGGTAGAACGACAGCTTCCCAAGCTCGCCCGTTGAGTCCTGCCGGCCGGGGTAGTGCCTTGGTGTTCACCAGAGAACCGGCTATTGACGCTCACATACCGACAGCTGACTGGCAATCTTCGAGAAAATGAGCACGTCCTTGTGTCTTCTTGGCCTGCTTCGGGCCGGGCGCGCGAGGAGGCGCACTTGGCGAAGGCACAACGATGGCCGGATGATTGGGTCGCGGGTCTTTCACACCCCGGTCCTGGCGAAGCCGAGGTGGTGTCCGCGACACGAGCTTGGCGGGTCACCGGCTCACGGTCACGCGGCTCGGGAAGAAATTCGAGGTGCAAGCGCAGGCACCGAAATCCGCCTCCTCCAGAACCAACTGGACCGCGCCACGGCCGAGCTCAAGGAGCGCGACCATCGGGACGTCTTGGCGTTGGTTGCAGCACGCGAGGCGGAGGCCGCCGCTATGGAAGCGGAGCGCGCCGCCGACCAGCTTGCACGCGATGCTGAGATAGAGGCCACGCGCCAGGGCGCTTGGCGAATGTGGTACCTCGACACGGAGCAAATCATCGCCATGAAGGGCAATGTCTCCGCGCCCCGGATTGAGGCCAACATGCCGAAGGAAGGCTGGCCGCCGGGTGACCGGCCCGAGAACTACAGCTACGGTGCGGTCGCCCCGCCCATCGAGCCTGAGGAAGACGGTGCCGTGCCGCCGCTGGTGCTCAAGGCGCGGCAGATGGGGCTCGATATTTGAGGTCGGAATGGGACAGGCCAAATAAGGGCTTCTCTCAGCCTCCTGATGCTTTTATGCTGCGCGACGTGCCTCCAAGGATTTGTCTATGCCGTCATTGCAGCCGCAATTGCTGTTCGACCAACGGTTCCTCGGACGATATGTTGGTCCCTTGATGTCAGATCCCTCCACTGCGCTAGTGGAGCTGGTCGCCAATTCTTGGGATGCCTTCGCCACGCGAGTGGACATTCATTGGCCCAATCGAGAGACGCGACAAAAGTTCTCGATTACCGATAATGGTCATGGGATGACGCAAGAAGAGTTCCTCGTCCGTTGGCACACGCTCGAATACGATCGCGTCTCCTATCAAGGTGACCGCTCTCCGCCTCCACCAGAACGGATAATGCTCGCGCCCCGTATGGTCTACGGGCGCAACGGACGAGGGAGGCATGCAGCTTTCCTGTTCTCAGCCCCCTATGAAGTTCGAACGTGGAGGGATGGGACCGAGAGCACGTTTAAGGTTTCAAAAGGAGTTTCGGTGCCGTTGGAGGTCGAACTGGTTAAGACCCGAAAACGCACCGGTCACGGGACCGAGATTCGAGCTTTGGGTGTGGCGTCGGTCAATATGTCTGCGGATACGGCGCGAGAAATCCTGGGCAGCCGCTTTCTCGTAGACCCGAATTTTGTAGTCAGCGTTGACGGGATGCTCGTGACTTTCGACGACGTCCCGCAGCAGCGTCTACGCGAGTTCAAAGTTTCCGGTGCCAGGATACGGGACCGCCCACGTCGTCATGATTGATGCACAGCGTCCTGACCGCACGACGCTCCAGCACGGCATCGCTGGCGAGTCAACAATCGCCTCGTTGGCCATTGTGGTTGGCGCGGCTCCGATTACGAGATGATTCTTGATCGAAGGACCTCGGAAGCGAAGCGTTATACGTTCATCGTTTTCGCGGACTTTATTGCAGACGCAGTGCTGCCGGACTGGTCCGATTTCAACGAGGTGCATCCGGCGTGGCACGTAGACGTAGCGGTCGGCGCTGTGGAAATGCGGATGGCTGAACGAGCCTTTGGGCCACTTCGACATCATAACATACACGCCGGGCTTCGACGGATCGCCGGCGAGCAACGCGCGCTCGTTGTGCTGTGCGCCTTGCCACGGGATCTCGTTCGGCGAGATGATCTTCGCCGCCGACGGATCGCCGCCGTGCCAGGGGCCCTGCTCCTTCGGCACCGGGATCTGCCCCGAAGGCGGGATCTCGATGATGAAATACGCGCCGCCTTCGTCCTTGGTGCCGTCCCATGCACCTTGCCGGCCTGCTCGATCATGAAGGTGCCCTTGGAACCCGGGTCGCGTGCGCGGGATCGACCACGTTCCCGGTACCGTGCCAGGGTGCGCCGTCAATGACCAGGACGTAGCGGTCGTTCGGATGGTAGTGCGCCTCGCCAAATCTGCCGGGCACGAACGAGTTGATGTGGACGAACAGGCGGCCGGCCCGCTCCAGCACCAAGCGGCAAGCCGCCCCAGCATGTGCCGCGAGCCGAAGGTCTAACGGAATCAGAAACGCATTCAGAACGGACGAGCGACCGTAGGTCTGATGCCGCCTTGGCTTGTCGTGCTCTCGCCGACCCTCTCGGCGCGGGCGGCCTTGAGCTGGCGCACCTGAGCGTCCACGCTCTGGCCGTCGCCCTGCCTCCGCTCGTGCGCGTATCAACTCGCGCAGGAACTCGGCCAGGCCGCCGAGCACCGTAAGCATTTGGCGGCCGTACGCCGTCATGGTGTCGGCCCATGTGTCGGCGGGCGAGCGGAATCCAGCTCCCTTCTCGGCGATCGTTGCCAGGATATTGAGAAGGTCGCGCGTCGATCGCCCCAGGAGCACTCAAACATTCGACGGGCCAGGGCAAGGTGGCAGCTCGCGGTCCTCAAACCGATCCATGGGACACGTCTCGGTCCCGACGGTAGAGGAGCAGAACCACGGCAATCCCGATTGCCTCGCGGGAACTCGTCGAGGGCAGGCCGCGGACCACCGTGTATTCATGCACCCGCGCCCCGGCGCGCGTCTTTGAAATCGTTTGGAGACTGGCGTAGGCTGATGGAACTGTTCCATTTCGGCTACTGGTAAGCCATGAGGATGCCAATGTTCAAAAGATCTTCGCTCCGGAGTGCAGTCCTCATCGCCTCGCTTGCGACCGGCAGCACCATGAGTGCTCTGTCGGCAGACAACGCCAACATCCCGAATCTCGCATCGGCTGACTTTGGCTGGCTGCTGCAAGGCGGCATAGACTACCGCCCCATTCCGGGCCGGGTCCCGCCGATTACATTCGACCCGGCGTACCCCCAGAAGCCGGGTAATCAGCGTGGCGTGATGGAGCGCATGTCGGACGCCGAAAACCCAAATCTGAAGCCTTGGGCGCAGGAGCTGATGCGCAAGTACAATCAAGATGTGCTCAATGGCCACCGGGCTTTCACCGCCCAAGCCCGTTGCTGGCCTGGTGGCACACCGGGCCAATTGCTTTTCCCGGCTGAGCCCTACTTCTTCATTCAAACACCGAAGGAGGTGTGGATGATCTGGCAGCGCCAGCAGGAGGTGCGCCGCATCTATCTGGACGTGCCGCATTCGGTCGACCGTAAGCCGTCCTGGTTCGGCGAATCGGTTGGCCATTACGAGAACGGCGAGCTGGTCGTGGACACCGTCGGCTTTCTCGATCAGGAGGAATTCGACTTCGTGGACAATTGGCGCACACCGCACACCAAAGACATGCACGTAGTCGAGCGATTTAGGCTCATCGATGGCGGCAAGGGATTGCAGGCGACGGTTACAGTCGATGACCCCGGTACGTTCAATCAGCCCTGGTCGGGCGCGGTGCGCTGGCAGCGGGTCGATCGCAGGCAAGAAGAGTCGATCTGCGCAGAGAACAACCAAGCCTTCGAGAAATATTTCCCCAATCAAAAAGAGTACCCGATGCCGCAGGCGAAAGCGCCGGACTTCTGAGGGCTGTTGGCCTGTGCGTGACACAATGGGCGTTTGTTGAACGGCAGCTATTCCGTCGTTTCGGCACAGGAGCCCCAGCCATCGTGCCGCAATCCCGTATTGCGACCAGAACACGATCGGGCGGCGCCTATGGCCGCGGTCTATCGCTTTGACACAACCGCCGTTTCATCGCCTAACAAGCAGCGACCTTTATTTACGTCTCTTTGTACAATTTCCTTTACGCTGGTCGCGGTCGTAATTGGTCATTGTGTTAATCTTAACCACAGTGGTTCCCGCATGTTGACTGTCTTCAACTGCATCATGACCGCGCATGACTTGCGGCTTGTGGGCCTGGCCGCCGTGATATGCGCCCTCGCGTCGTTCACGGCGATCAGCCTGCTTCATCACGTCCGCAGGTCGACCGGCTACATGCACCTGATTTGGCTTGCGGTTTCCGCGACATCGACCGGATTCGGAATTTGGGCGACGCATTTCATTGCCATGCTGGCATTCTCGCCGGGCATTCCGAGCGCCTACAACATTGTACTAACCATCTTCTCTTTGATTGCCGCAATCTTCCTGACCGGGGCGGGCCTGGCGGTTGCCGTGATGGGGAACTGGCGGGCGGGCGCCTGGGTTGGCGGCGCCATGGTCGGCGGCGGCATCGCCGCGATGCATTACACCGGCATGGCGGCCTTCGAGATTCAGGGCCGAATCGAGTGGGACCCGACCTTGGTGGTGGCCTCGATTGTCCTCGGGGGACTGATCGGTGCGGCCGCGTTGCCGGTCGGGTTGCGCAGCGATGCCTTGAAATGGAAAGTCCTCGGCGCTTTGCTGTTGACCCTGGCGATCTGCAGCCACCATTTCACCGCGATGGGGGCGGCCTCGATCGTGCCCGACCCGACGATCGAGGTTTCTTCCTCGGCGCTGCCCGCGGGCTGGCTGGCGATTGCGGTGGCGCTTGCAAGCTTCATCATCATTGTTCTCGCTCTCGCCGGCGTGGCCATCGAAATGCGAGATCGACGTCGTGGGGAGCTCGAGGTCGACCGGATGCGGGGCCTTGCCAATGCTGCCGTCGAGGGGCTTCTGGTTTGCGACGGCCAATCCATAACCACCGTCAACGACAGCTTTGCGGTTCTTATCGGATCGGCTCCGGAGGCCATGGTGGGCGCCAGGCTCGAACAATTCCTTCCCGACGAAGGCACGCGCCTGAGACTGTTCGAGCGGCCGAACCAGCCGGTCGAGGGCGAGTTGCTGCATGCCGACGGCTCCC
Organism: uncultured Alphaproteobacteria bacterium; assembly: GCA_963725185.1. Lineage (GTDB taxonomy): Bacteria > Pseudomonadota > Alphaproteobacteria > Rhizobiales > Xanthobacteraceae > VAZQ01. The sequence continues at coordinate 614,402 of CAVRXO010000002.1, read as the reverse complement.
GGACCCCGGTCGAATTGATCCTGCGCAGGGTCGACTATGGCGGAAAGCCGCGCTGCGCTATTGCGGTTCGCGATCTGCAGGCGCGCAAGCAGGCGGAGCAGCATATCCGCTTCCTCGCGCATCACGACCCGCTCACTGGAATTCCAAATCGGGGCACTTTCAACAAGAAGCTGGACCAGGAGATCGAATCGGCTTTGGCCGCCGGTCGACGGCTCGCGGTCCTGTGCCTCGATCTCGACCGGTTCAAGGAGGTCAACGATCTTTTCGGACACGCAGCCGGCGACTCGAAGCTTCAGGGCGTCGCGAAAATAATCGCGGGAGTGCTGGACGAAAACCAGATGTTGGCGAGGCTGAGCGGCGACGAATTTGCGGTCATTTTGCCCGGTCTTTCAAACCCGGGAGTAGCCGGGCGCGTCGCCGAGAACATCTTGCAGGTCCTGCAAGCAGCGAGCGAGAGCTCGGAAGCAGATGCGCCGATCTCCACAAGCATTGGAATTGCCCTGTGTCCGGATGACGCGACCGATCGGCAGGCGCTGCTCTCGCACGCCGATACCGCACTTTACCGCGCCAAGAACGAGGGACGCGGAACCTATCGGTTCTTCGAAGCCTCGATGGGCGCCGCTATTCGCGATCGCCGTCTCCTGGAGCACGACCTGCGCAACGCGATCGCCCGAAAAGAGTTGCGGCTTGTCTACCAACCGCAGAAGGATATCCGCGACGGCAGGATCATCGGCTTTGAGGCTTTGCTGCGCTGGCAGCACTCGACGCGGGGGGATATTACACCGGGTGAATTCATTCCGATTGCCGAAGATACCGGCGTCATTCTTCAGATCGGCGAATGGGTTTTGCGGACGGCGTGCCGGGAGGCGGCGACCTGGACCAAGCCTTTGACCGTCGCGGTGAATGTCTCAACCGTGCAAATCCACAATGCGAATTTTGCCCATGCGGTGCATGAGATCCTGTTCGAGACCGGCCTTGCTCCCGGGCGGTTGGAGTTGGAGGTGACCGAGACCGCGCTTGTGCGCGATTTGAATCGCGCGCTCGCGACGCTTCGACGAATCAAGATATTGGGCGTTCGAATCGCGATGGATGATTTCGGGACCGGCTACTCGTCGCTCTCGAACCTGCGCGCCTTTCCGTTCGACAAGATCAAGATCGACAAGTCGTTCATCAAGTCGGTCAACGTCAACGATCAGGCGGCCGCAATCGTGCGTTCGGTGCTTGGGCTGAGCCGGGCACTTAGTCTGCCGGTGCTCGCCGAAGGTGTGGAAACAGCCGCCGAGCTCCAATTTCTCGAGGGAGAGTCTTGCGATGAGGCGCAGGGCTATCTGCTTGGAAGACCGGGCGATATCGCGAGCTTTCGAGAGCTGATTCACGGGGTCGGTGCGGCGGAGGATCCTCTCAGCGTTGTATCGCTTGTGCCCAAGGCCTCATCCGGGTGATCGCGCTGAACGTGCCGTCCTGTGGGCCTCCCCCGAGCCTGAACCGGTCCAAAGCAAAGCCCCGGTGCGCCGCCGTCGAAGCGAATCGAACCCCCGGGCCCAGGTCCGGTCGAAGTGTGCGGCGCAGCAATCCGTTGCTGTGGCCTTACAATAGCTTTTCCATTAAATTACAGTTTTGTAAGGCATGCTTGATGGGAATTTTATATCCATCATTCCTGATGTAGCCTCGCCGGGAACGTCGACCTGTCGGGGGATCACATGCGAACGATGATCGTGTTTTTCGGTGCGCTGCTCGCCATTCCGGTTGTGCAGGTTGCCCTTGGTCCGCACTTTGCGCGGGCCGGCGCCCCCATCGTCATCGATCGCAGCCACCAGGTCATCATCGCGCTCAGCAAGCACCTGCAGGGCGCGGAAACCGGGTTCCGCGCCGCTCCGAGGCCCGAACGGCGGCCAAAGGCCGGTTGACGAGATCGATCCGGGCCACGCGAATGGCCGAAGATCCCAATCGCCTCCCCGAGCAGCCCGGCGTCGTCCAGGCGGTCGCGGCCGAGACCGTCCTGCGACAGGCGGCTGCGTGCCTCGAGCGTGGCGAGACCGGTCAGGCCGAGGGGATGATCCGAGCGCTGCTCGCGCGCGAACCGCAGCATCCCGGCGCCCTCTACGAGCTGGGACGGATCTTCTTTCGGGCCGGCAACAAGATGGCCGCGGTGGATTGCCTGCGCAAGGCCATCGCCAGCCAACCCAACAATGGCCAGCTTCACAACGAGCTCGGTGGCGTGCTGATGGGGCTCGGGGATCGCCAGCAGGCGTTTCGCGCCTTCACGCGCGCGCTTGAGATCAACCCTCGCGACGCCGATGCGATCGGCAACGTGGGTGCTCTTCATCTCGCGGAAGGCCGCATCATGGAGGCGGTGGCGGCGTTCAGGCGGGCGATGGAGATCGATCCTCTCCAGATGAATGCTCGCATCAATCTCGACATCCTGCTCAAGAACGCGGTGGCTCCTTGGCATTTCGCGATGATGAACGATGCGCCGCGAAATTCGGTCTTTGACGAAGCCATTCGGCGTGTCGTGCCGGGGCGGTCCGTCCTCGATATCGGGACCGGTGCCGGCCTGCTTGCGATGATGTCCGCGCGCGCCGGCGCCAGATGGGTCGCGAGCTGCGAGCAGGTGCCCTGGATCGCCGCCAAGGCCAGGGAGGTGGTGGCGGCAAACGGGCTCAGCGATCGGATCAAGCTTATCGCCAAGCACTCGACCGAGCTGCGGGTCGGGCAGGATCTAAGCGAGCGGGCGGAAGTGCTCGTGACCGAAGTGTTCGGGACCTCGGCCATCAACGAGCTGGTGATCCCGACCGTCACGCATGCGCATGCGCAGCTGTTGCGGCCGGACGCGACGGTGGTGCCGAGGGCCGCGAGCGTTCGCGGCTATCTGGCCGGAGGCCCGGCACTGGAAGGGTATTTCTTCGTCACCCGTGCGGCCGGCTTCTCGATTGCCCCCTTCAACGACTTCGCCAGATCGAGAATGGATCTGCAGGTCAACTGCGTGCCGCACGATGTCCTCTCCGACGATTTCGAGGCCTATCGCCTGGACCTCATGCGGCCCCCGCTGCTGCCGGAGAAACGGGTGATCGACGTGGTAGCGACCCGGCCGGGCCGCTGCTTCGGGGTGGTGCAATGGCTCCGTATCGATCTCGCCGAGGGCTTGGCCTACGAGAACCGTCCCGACCCGAAAGCGACGATCGACGGCTGGGCTCACATGCTCTTCCGTTTCTCGCAGCCCATCGAGCTCGACGTCGGCGACCATGTCCGGCTGGCCGTGCAGCACAATCGCAACGACTTGTTGATCTGGAATCTACCAGCGGTCGCCTAGTCGATCGATTTCGTGAAAGTCACCGTAGGGCGGATTCGCTTTAACCCGCCATTGCGCGCGAGATGGCGGGTTAAAGCGAACCCGCCCTACGCAAGATTGATTTTCACGGCTCGGGTTGCCTTCCACAATCGTGAACCATGCGGTAGCTTCGCGCGCGATCGTCACGCCGCGCCGGAGATGCTCGACTGCGGGGACGGCAATTGGAAAAGCTCAAGCCGGGAGGAAAGACGATGCGACTTGGCGGCGTGATTGGGTTTGCGATCGGCCTCATGGTCCTGCCGGCCGCCGCCCAACAGCAGGATCCCATCGTGCTCCGCGCGAGCGGATCGTTCTATGTCGGCGGCCGGCAGGTCGATATCCAGGGCGAACCGGTCCGGCAGGTGCCGCTGCCGGACGGCGAGATCCAGAAGGTCGATCACAACGGCGTGCACGTGGTCGAGCAGATGTATGTCCAGTATCTCCTCCCGCAAAACCGGAAAGGCAAGCTGCCGCTGCTGATGTGGCATGGCGGCGGGTTGACCGGGGTCAGCTACGAGACCACGCCGGATGGTCGCGAAGGCTGGCAGAACATGTTCGTCCGCAAGGGCTGGGACGTCTATGTCTCGGATGCGGTCGAGCGCGGTCGTGCCGGCTGGGCGATGCCCGAGGTCTTCGCCGGCGAGCCGGTCTTCAGCTCGGCGCGCACGCCCTGGGTCAACTTCCGCTTCGGCGATCCGGCTTCTTGGAGCCCGGATCCGGCGCAGCGCAAGCCGTTCGCCGGCAGCCAGTTTCCGTTCGAGGCCTATGACGATCTGCTCAAGCAGCTGGTGCCCCGTTGGCTCACGACCAATGATGCGATCATGGCGGCCTATGTGGCGCTGATCGACAAGGTCTGCCCCTGCGTGTTGCTGGTTCACAGCCAGTCCGGAAACTTCGGCTATCGGGCGGCGCTGGCGCGGCCTGACAAGATCAAGGCCCTCGTGGTGATCGAGGGGACGCTGCGCGGCGACGCCGCCACCGCGGCCGCCCTCAAGGGCATTCCGATCGCAGTCCTCTACGGCGACAATGTGGAGAAGAGCCCGAGCTTTTCCGAGCAGCGCGAGACGAACATGAAAATGGCGGCACTCGCAAAAGCGGCCGGCGGGAGCATCGAGATCATCAACCTTCCGGAGCGCGGGATCAAAGGCAATACCCATATGATGATGATGGACAGGAACAACGCCGAGGTCGCCGACGTCATTCAGCAGTGGTTGGTCGCCAAAGGGCTGGTCGACTGAGTCATCCGCGGTCGAGGGAAATTCGGGATCAATCAAATGTGCAGGGAGAACATCATGAAGCATCTCGCCAGGCTTTGCTGCGGCGCCGCCGCCACCGCGCTCATTGCGACGGTTGCCGCGTTGCCGGCCGCGGGTAAGGACATCATCACCGAATGGGCCAATGCGAAAGTCCCGCCGGTGCCGCAGCTCAAGCCGGTAACGGTCGATCCCAAGACCACGGCGCTTTTCCTGCTCGACTTCATGAAGACGAATTGCGGCGCGCGTCCGCGCTGCGCCGCCATCGTTCCCAATCTCAAGCGGCTTTTGGATGGCGCGCGCGCCAACGACATGATGGTGTTCTACTCGCTGGTCACCGCCAATGCGACGCCGGAGAACATCGTCGACCCCGGCCTCGCGCCGCGGCCAGGCGAAGCGGTGCCGGCCGGCGGCCCGGACAAGTTCCTGAGCACCGACCTGGACAGGCGGCTCAAGGACAGGGGCATCAAGGCGGTGATCGTGACCGGAACCTCCGCGCAAGGCGCTGTGATGGGCTCCGGCAATGCCTTGGCGCAGCGCGGCTACCAGGTCATCGTGCCGGTCGACGGCATGGCTTCGGAAGACGACTACGACGAGCAATATGCGGTCTGGTATCTCTACAAAGGCGGCCCCGCCGTGGTGACCTCGAAGGTGACGCTCACCCGCAGCGACATGGTCAAATTCGGGGGCTAGTGCTGCGATTGCGTGAAGCCGATTGGTGTAGGGTGGGCAAAGGCGGCCGCGGCGCTGCCGCATCGGCACGACGCGGATTCCGCCGTGCCCACGCGGGGGAGTCCGCAGCTCCATCGGTGCTACGCGTGGGCACGGCGGAAACCGCGCCGTCAATGGATCGAAGCTCCGGGGCCGCCTTTGCCACCCTACGGCACTTGAATAACAGGCTTGGCCGCGGGCCAGCGGGGCGAAGGCAAGGGGAGGGAACAATCATGCAGATCTTCAAATCGGCCGCTTTCGCCGTCGTGGCCATCTCGCTTGCCTTTGCCGCGGGAAGCTCGGGCGCGCAGGATGCGATGAAGGGAGCGTGGGCCAAGAAGGCGCCCATGCACCATGCCCGCAGCGAGCTGCAGGCGGTGGCGGTCAACGGAAAGATCTATGTGATCGGCGGCGGCTTCATCGAGATGAAGGACGGCAAACCGGTCGACAATATTACCAGCGGCTACACCGAGGAATACGATCCCACCACCGATACCTGGCGCGCACGGGCGCCGATGCCGGAAGGCGGCACGCATAACGGCATCGCGGTGCTGGACGGCAAGATCTATATCGCGGGCGGCTTTGCCGGCAACCGGCATACGCTGCCGACGGCATCCTTTTATGTCTACGATCCAGCAGCCGACACCTGGCGCAAGCTCGCGCCCATGGGCGGCCCGCTCGGCTCGATCTCCCTGACCGCGGTGGACGGAAAGATCCATGCATTTGGCGGTCGCGTCATGGGCGAGGACATGACGGTCGCCACCCACGAAGTCTATGACCCCAAGACCGACAAATGGCGCGCGGCGACGCCGATGCCTTCATCGCGCGATCATGCCGGCATTTGGGTCGTCGACGGCAAGGTCCATATTTTCGGCGGGCGCACGGCGGGCTCGGACAGCTCCGTCGCCCTGCACGAAATCTACGATCCGCAAGCCGACAAATGGTCGACGGCCGCGCCGATGCCGACAGCGCGCTCCAGCAGCGCCTACGCGGAATATCGCGGTTTCCTGTTCTTTGCCGGCGGCGAATGCCGGAGCTCGCGCGTGACCTTCGACGAAAACGAAGCCTACGATCTTAAAGCCGGCACTTGGCGCAAGCTTGTGGCGCTGCCGACCGGACGCCATGGTTTCGCTGCGGCTTCGGTCGGCAACACGCTCTATTTCGTCGGCGGATCGACCGAATGCGGCAGCGGCGGAAGGTTGAACGACAACCTGGCCTTCACCCTGCCTTAGCGCATTCGCCGCTGGAGTCGACGCAGCGCCGTAGGGTGGGCAAAGGCGGCCGCGAGACTTTCGATCGATGCGCAGCGCCGGGCCCGCCGTGCCCACGCGGAGCGGCCCGATCTGCGGAGAGACTGCGCGTGGGCATGGCGCTACGCGCCTTTGCCCACCCTACGGAAGATTCCGGCTGAGCGAAGTCCGCACTGATGGTGAGACCGGCGGCTTCTTGTGCTACACACTGTTCCAGTTTTGATCGGCGGGCGCGCTAAATCTGCGAGGCACAATGGACAAGATCTCCTTTCCCTATCGCTCCAGCAGCCACCTGGTGCTGCTGCACGTCATTGCCGAATTGGGCGCCTGGGAAAAATACGGTCTGGACGTGAACTACGATCAGCAGATCTCCTCCGGCGAGGCGCACCGGGCGGTGCCGCTGGGCGAGGTCGAGTTCGTCGGCGGCAATCATGTCTCGACCTACGGCCGCCGCGCCCGCGGCGACAGCTGGGTCTATCTCGGCCAGGCGGTCAATCAGGTGAACCACCAGCTTGCGGTGCGCGACGACGGTGAGATCAACGGACTTGCCGACCTGAAGGGCAAGAAGATCGGCACGCACGGCAATCATCCGAGCCTCAACGATTGGCTTTTCTTCAAGCAGCACGGTCTCGACTCCGACCGCGACGACATCGAGTTCGTGAAGCAATCGAAGCGCAAGAAGGAGCCGGCGGACGCCGCCCCGGATCCCGCACCGGCGCAACGGCCGCCCTGGCTGTGGGAGCTGGTGCGCGACCGCGTGGTCGATGCAGCGCTGCTGGTGCCGCCCGCGAGCCTGTTCGCCGAGGCGGGCGGCCTCAAGCTCATCGACGTCGAGCCGTTGCCGATGATCCACTTCACCACCGTCTCCTCGAGCCTCGGCTTCGTGGAGAAGCACCCCGACATCGTCGAGCGGTTCCTGAAGGGATTGATCGAAGGCATCCACTTCTTCAAGACCAAGCCCGATCAGGCGATCAGGATCATCCGCGACAAGTCCACCAAGCGCGGCCAGATGAATCTGGAGCAGGCCACGATCACCCATCGCAGCCTCGCCGGCATCCTCGAGCCGAAGCTCTATCCGCGGATGCGGTCGATCGCGAACGTCTACGAGGAAGCGGTCCGCCAGGACAAGGACGCCGAGAAGATCAATCCGATGGCGCTCTGGGACCTGCATTACATCCGCCGCCTCGACGACATGGGTTTCGTGGACGCGCTTTACGGCCAGCAGGGATCGAACGACGGCGGCCATGCCGGTCACGATCATTCACATGATCAGGCACATGATCACGGGCATGGCGAGCCGGCGGCGGCCGCAGCCGCCGCGACGGCGGGTCTGGAAGGCGTCGTCTCGACCGCGTGCGACGATGAGGATTGCGGCGTCAAGCATTGAGATCGCGAGGCGAGCCAGGGCGGCTGCGGCCGCCGAACTAAAAGACAGCGCGATGAACCGGTTCTGCATCGTCCTGGGGAGCTTGTGGCTCGCGAGCTGCGCCGCCGCCGCCGACGAAGCCGTCTCGTTCAAGGACAAGACGATCACTCTGATCGTCGCGAGCTCCTCCGGCGGGGGCACCGACACATCCGGGCGCCTGATCGCGCCGCTCCTGGCGAGCCGCCTTCCCGGCAAGCCGACGGTGATCGTGCGCAACATCCCGGGCGCGCAAGGCGTCGCCGCCATGAACTATTTCGCGCGGCAGGTCGTGCCCGACGGCCTCACCGCCGCGATGGCGTCGGCCACCATCGCCGATCCGCTGCTCTATCGCCGGCCACAGTCGCAGTACGATCCGGCCACGTTCCTCACGGTCGGCGGCGTCGGGCGTGGCGGCACCACCCTGGTCATCAGGAAGGACGCCAAGGAACGGCTCTACGGCCACGGTGCGCCGGCGACCATGGGGGCGCTCGGCGGCGTTCCGCGCCTTGGAATGCTGATGACCGCCTGGGGCATCGAATTCCTGGGCTGGAACGTTCGCTGGGTCCTGGGTTACCCCGGCACCAACGAATTGATGCTGGCGCTCGAGCGCGGCGAGATCGACATGACCTCGACCGCCAATCTGTTCCAGATCCAGAAGCTTCTGGACAGCGGCAAGATCGAGTTCCTGAGCCAGTCGGGAACATTGCGCAAGGGCCCGATCATGCCGCGACCGGAGTTCGGCGCCGCCCCGATTTTCGCCAATCTGATGCAAGGAAAGATCAAGGATCCGGTCATCCAGCAGGCTTACGATTACTGGGCCAGCATGACCTCGCTCGACAAATGGCTGGCCTTGCCGCCCAAGACTCCCGACGCGATGGTGCGGGCCTATCGGGATGCCTATGTGTCCGCCCTGACCGACCCCGCCTTTGCGGAGCTGGGCAAGAAGATCAGCGAAGACTTCGAGCCGGTGGCCTATGACGATGTGGATTTCCTGATCGGGAAGGCGGCCGCTGCCCAGCCGCAGGCCATCGCCTATATCAGCGCGATGCTGCGCAAGCAGGGAATCGAGTCGAACCAGAATTGATTTTTTGCGACGCAGCAGATGCGGGGGCTGCGATCGCCGCACCAATTGCCGTTCCCCTTGCGGCGCCGGCCGTATATCCTGCTTGGCGCCACGGAATGTCGCGTCGATCGCGACCAACAAAGCTATCCGGCGATACTGGGGAGGTGAAGATGCTTTATCGAACTTCGATCGAGGTGCTCGCGCTTGCCACTGCGCTGATGGTGACGGCGGCCGCGCAGGCTGCCGAGGAGAAATATCCCAACTGGGAAGGCCAGTGGGACTACGTCAACCCGCGTTTTGGCGGCCAGGGCGTGAAGTACGATCCGACCAAGGCCTTCGGTCCGGCGCAGCAGGCCCCGCTGACGCCGGAATACCAGAAGATCCACGAGCAAAGCATGGCCGACCAGGCCAAGGGCGGGCAGGGCAATTTCATCGATCATGCCCGCTGCATCCCGGGCGGAATGCCTGCCACCATGTCGGCCGGACGGATGGAATACATCGTCACGCCCAAGACCACCTATATCTCGGCCGGCAGCGAGCTGCGCCGAATTTTCACCGACGGCCGCCCCTGGCCGACGGATCTCGAGCCGACCTATCAAGGCTACGCGATCGGCCATTGGATCGACGAGGACGGCAGCGGGACCTACAACCTGCTCGAAGCCGAGACCCGCGGTCCGTTCAAGGGCCCGCGTGCCTACGATGCCACCGGACTGCCGCTCCACTTCGACAACGAATCGGTCTTCAAGGAACGGTTCCATCTCGACAAGAACGATCCGAACCTCCTGCACGACGAGATCACCACCATCGATCATGCCCTGACGCGGCCTTGGAGCGTCGACAAGACGTTCCGGCGCAACCCCAATCCCTATCCGAACTGGAGCCGGGTCACGTGCATGGAGACCACGCAGCAGATCGTCGTCGGCAAGGAGCCCTACATGATGAGCGCGGACGGCTTCCTGATGCCCGCCAAGAAGGATCAGGCGCCCCCCGATTTGCGCTATTTCAAGCAAACCCAGAAGTGACGTGTTCGCAAGGTGGCCGGCGCGAGCGTCCGTCTCGTAGGGCGCAATCGCTTTATTGCGCCGTCTCCGCGCGGGCCATTGCGCCGAGTTCGGGGCGGGGCTGATTGGCGCGATAAAGCGATTGCGCCCTACGGTAAGGGACTTTTCCTGGGTTTGAAATGTTCGTCACCGCCATGCGCCATGCCAATCGATCTGCCGCGCTCGCGCTCCTGGCCGCGCTCGGGCTCGGCCTGCTCCCGTTGCGCGCCGGTGCGGAGGACGCGTCGCGGACTGCTGCCAGGCTGCCCGACTGGAAGGGCCAATGGATCCGGCTGGGCCCGGTCAGCTTCGATCCGGGCAAGCCGCGCGGTCTCGGCCAGGAAGCGCCGCTGATCCCCGAATTCCAGGCGATCCTTGAGGCGAGCATCGCCGCCCAGGTCGCCGGCGGGACCGGCAATGATCCGGTGGCCCACTGCACGCCGCCCGGCATGCCGCGCATGATGATCAACTACGGGCTCGGCATGGAGTTCGTCATCGCGCCGGAGACCACCTATCTGATCTTCGGCGAGCCGGTGCGGCAGCTGCGTCGCATCTACACCGACGGCCGCACCTGGCCGGCCGCGCTGGTGCCGAGCTTCGCCGGCTATTCCATCGGCCGCTGGGAGGGCGATGACGGCCGCGGCCATTACGCCACCCTCGTGGTCGAGACCCGCGGTCTGCGCGGCCCGCGCGTCTTCGACGGCAGCGGCGCACCGCTTCATCCGGACGGCAAGACCGTGGTCGCGGAGCGGATGCGGCTCGATCCCGCCAAGCCCGACATCCTCTACGACGACATCACGGTCCACGACGATGCCTTGACTCGCCCGTGGAGCGTGCAGCGCAGCTACCGGCGCGAGCCCCATCCGGTCTGGCTCGAGAGCATCTGCGGCGAGCTCGAGCCGCAGGTGCGCATCGGCGGCGAGGACTATTACCTCACCGCCGACGGGTTGCTGATGCCCACCCGCAAGGACCAGCCGCCGCCCGATCTGCGCAACTTCAAGTGAATGCCGCCGTACGCCAGCGATCCGACTTTCTGAAGCCGGATCGATCGCTTTTGCTCAGCGCCCGTCGTTGCGGGCCTACTTGAAATACTTCAGATTTGGAGCCTTCTGGCCCTTTTCGGTCGGCATCAGGAAGCCGTCAACACTGATCATATAATCATCTTTGCCGACGCGGACGTTGACATTGGTTTCAGGGCAGTTCTCCTCGTGCCAGTACGGACGGGGATCGGACTCGCGCTGGTAGTTCTTCACGACCGTCCATGGATGCGTGAGCGCGTGGTCGATCACGGTGACCTCGTCATGGACGACGTTGGAATTTTTGCCGTCGACGTAGAACTTCTCCTTGACGATCGTCTGATTGTCGCTGGCGAGCGGAATGCCGCTGGCGTCGAAGGCACGGGGGCCGCGGAAGCCGCGGGTTTCAGCCTGGAGGACATCGTAGCGGCCGGATCCGGTCGTATCCATCCACTGGCCTATCGAATAGCCCAGGAGGGTTGGGGGGATCTGCTCCGGCCAGGGCCGCCCGTCGGTGAAGATGCGACGGTTGTCGTAGATGTGGTCGACCAGGATGTGAAATGTCGTCGGTGCGATCACGAACTCCATGTCGCCATAGCCATTGACGACGCGCGGCATGCCCGGAGAGTAGCACATATACGTCATGTTGACCGTGCCCTGTCCGCCGACGCCCTTTGTGGCCTCGAAAATCGCCTGGTACTCGGGCGTGAGCGGAGGCTTCTGGTCGCGGGCGAAGCGCCCCGGCCCGCCGATTGGGTGCCATTGCCCGCTGAAATCGGGGTATTTCGAGTCGTCCCAGGCCCAGGCCCCGGCCATCGTGAAACAAAGCGCGCCCACCAGCACGATTGCACTGATCGAACCTCGGTAAAGCATCCTTGTCCTCCCTCTCTGCGTGGCCCGATGGGCCCGTGAAAGCTGTCGTTGCAGCTCTTTTCTTCTTCAAGCCGAAGTCACTGAAGCGTGCCGGTCAGCTGCCGATAGAGCCGCCGCACAGCCACTTCCCGTTCCGCGTTGTAACCCTGCATTTTTTCATACTGTGGCCATCGGATTGTAGCAACCGCCTGGTCTTCGGTTGCGCCGCGCGCGACCTCCCTCTGAACGGCATCACGGATATCCACCAGCATCAGCCGGAAGCGGTCGAGACTTTGTCGCGTTTCACGCGGATCCGCCGGAATCGGGCCATGCGCCGGCACGAAGATCTCCGCGCCCAGGCCTTCGGCCGCATCCAGTGTCTTCAGCCAGTCGAGGCCGTAACCGTCGTCAATATACAAGAATTGCTCGGCGAAAAACAGCTCGCTCAGATAGGCAATGCGATCCTGGGGAACATAGATGATGCTGTCGCCGCGCGTGTGGCCGCGGCCGAGATAGCGAATTTGAATCTCCTTGCCGCCGAGATAGAGCGTCACGCGATTCCGAAAGGTCTCATTGGGCAGCCGCGCTTTCTGCTCGTCGGCCGGCACCTTCTCCTTTTGCATCAGCTGAAGAAGATCGGTCCGATAGCTTTCGTGCCCGATCTTCCACACGTCGGCATAGGCCATGTTGCCCTTCGAATAGTTGTTGTGGAAGGTCGAGGACACCAGGAAACGAACCGGCTGCCGAATCGTGTTGGCGATCGCCTCGCGCTCGGCCTTGCCGACGCTCTCGGAATTGAGGGCATCCAGCACCACCGCCCCTTCGCTGGTGACGATGATCCCGCTGTTGAAGCTGCCGGAGCTGAACGCGTAGTGGCCCGGAATGATCTCGCGCAAGGCGGTGGGGCGCTGCGCCTGTTGGGCGAATGCAGCGCTGGAGCACAGCAGCACGATGACAAGCCCCGTGATCGATCTTCGCATCGCCGTTCCTCCCGCTTCCACTCACGTCGTGAAGAATTTGACGAAATGATCGTAGATCTGGTCGGGCGCGTCCTCCTGCATGTGGTGACCGGTCGGGAGCGGTTGCGCATCGACGAGGTTGCTTGCGAACTTGCGCCACACGTTCGGAAATTCGTCGGATGCCGGCTCCCCTCTGGTTGCGACCAACAACAGGAGCGGCATCCCGATCCGGCGATCCTTGTCGGCCGTATCCATCGCGAAATCGATTGCGGCGCCCGCCCGATAGTCGCGGCAGGAGCCGGTGATCGTCTTCTTGGTGAAGCAGCGGACATATTCGTCAAACACGACCTTGGGAAGCTTGCCGCCGCCGCGGTTCCGCAAGAACCAGTCGGGCGGGACCGCGCTCATCAGCGTTTCGGGAAACGGCTCGGGTTGCGCCATGAACAACCAGTGCCAATCGTTGATGGCCCACTTTTTGTCGACGTGGGTCCAAACGTGGTAGTTCGGGAACCCGTCCAGGAGGCAGAGCTTGATGACCCGATCGGCGTGATCGAGGCACAGGCGATGGCTCGTGCGCGCGCCGCGGTCGTTGCCGGCGAGGAAAAAACGTTGATGGCCGAGGTTCTCCATGACCTCGACCATGTCCTGCGCCATGACGCGAAAGCTGTAATTGACGTGATCGGCTCCGGGCTCGGGCAGCGAGCTGTCGCCATAGCCGCGCAGATCCGCGAGCACCACGTGATAACGCTCCGCCAGCCGGGCCGCGACGCCGTACCAGGTCACGTGATTGTTCGGATTGCCGTGCAGGAGCAGCAAGGGCGGGCCGGAGCCGCCATGGCGCACGCGGATGACGGCGCCCTTGGTGCGCATGTCGAGATGCTTGAATCCGGGGAACAGCGCCGCGACTTCCGCGCTGCCCCAGCGCGTCGGATCGCGGGCATAATCGGCGGCGGTCGCCTCGGCCAGCACCGCCGTCTCGGCCGCCGACGACGGCGTGGCGACGCTCGCCGCGGCCGCGCCCGCGGCCAGGGCCCGAACCAAGCCGCGGCGGCTCAAGACCTGCTCGAATTGCTCCGATTGATGTTGCCCGGTCATGTCAGCCTCCCCGGTGCGTTCAGGACGGCCGCTGCGCGCCTCACGCGGCCCAATTCCGCGCCGCCGGGAGGCTACCGGATTGGCGCCGGCGCATCGAGTCCCAAAGCTTCAGTATCTCGGGAGGATATCGGGTTGCCGAGCCTCAGGCAGGGGGAGGCGAGCCATTGTGCGCTGCCGCGAATGGGCTGGGCGGCAGGATGTGCGCTGCCTGCGCGCCCGAGGCCCCGACTGCCGCGCGCGCCCGGCCGGCTGATCAGTTATCCATGAAGGTCGCGAGCTTGCGGCCACGGCGTGGATCGCGCAGCTTCTCGAGCGCTTTTGCTTCGATCTGTCGAATGCGCTCGCGGGTCACGCCCAATTCCTCGCCGACCTCGGCGAGCGTGTGATCGGAGGCGCCGCCAATGCCGAAACGCAGGCGCAGGATATGTTGCTCGCGCGGCGTCAGCTCGGCAAGCGCTTCGGCCAGCGTCCTTTGCAGCGCGCTCGCCTCCGCCACGGCGTGGGGATCGACCGCATCCGGCGCGGCGATCAAGTCGCCCAAGGTCGCATCGCCGTCCTCGCCGACCGGAAGATCAAGCGAGGTCGGCTGCTGGGCCATCGACAGCACCTGCTCGACGCGCGCGAGCGGAACCCCGGACCGCGCCGCGATTTCGTCCGGCCGCGGGTCGCGCCCTTCCTTCTGGAAGAGCCTGCGGCGCTCGCGCACCACCTTGCTGGCGACCTCCGTCATGTGGACCGGAATGCGGATCGTGCGGCCTTGGTCGGCAATGGCGCGGGCGATCGACTGGCGAATCCACCACACCGCATAGGTCGAAACTTTGACGCCGCGACGGTAGTTGTACTTTTCGATCGCGCGCATGAGGCCCATATTGCCCTCCTGGATCAGATCCAGGAAATCGAGGGAGCTGTTGCGCCGATACCTCTTGGCAACCCAGACGACCAGGCGAAGATGCGCCCGCACCATCTCTTCGCGCGCCGCTTTGAGCTCGCGTCTTACCTTGCTGACCGCCGCGGCGGCACGCCGAAATTCGGCGATCGGCAAGCCAGTACGCTTGGCCACCGCTGCCAATTCGCCGCGCAACGCGGCAACGCCGTCGGCATGCTGCTCCACAAGCGTCCGCCAGCCCTGCGTGCCGAGCGAGGCCATTTTGCTCAACCAGTCCGGATCGAGCTCGCGCCCGTCGTGACGCTCAGCCAGGTCCTTGCGGGCGATGCCGCAGCGCTCGCCGAGCCGCAACAATTCCTGCTCGGCGTCGCGAAGCGCCTGCCGCTCGCGCTCCAATTCCTCGCTGAGCTCGGACACGCGATCCGGGCGCAGCGGGAGCGCGACCGCCTCGGTCGCGAATCCCGACACGAGGTCCTGCAGGCGGGCGTGGGCGCGCTTTGCGAGATCTCGACCGCGGCCGCGGGCAAGGAAGCGCTTTTGATTGAGCGAGCCGATCTCCTGGCCGAGCGCGACAAGCCGCTCGAGGCGGGGGGCGACAATGAGCATCTGGGCGGCCGCGCGGTTTGCCAGGGCCGTCGCATCCGCTTCTTCGGCCGCAACGCCGCATGCTTCCGCCGCTTCAGGCGTGAGGGGCGGGCTGTCGGCGTAACCCGGCAGCTCCGACGGCACCCTGATGTCTTGGACGTGCTCGCCCTCGATCGGCATGGACAGATCGATGAGATCTGCCAGGGGGAGCTGACCTTGCGCGACCTCATGTCCCCATTGCGCGATGCGCTCGATGAGCATCGGGACGTGGCACAGCCCCCTCAGCACGGCCTGCTGAGCCGCCTCGATGCGTTTGGCCAGCGCGATCTCATCTGCTCGCGAGAGCAGCTCCGCGCCTCCCATCTGACGCAGGTACACATCGATCAGGTTGCGTGAGAAAGACGCATCCTCGTCCGGGCCCGCCTCCAGGCCCGCAGGAGCCGTGCCTGCCGGATCGTCCGAACTCGCTTTCCGCGGGTTCGGTCCCGACAGAAGGGGCCTGTGATCCCTCCCCAGTTCGGGCCGCGAGTGCCGGAGCGGTCGCGCCGACCTGGCCATCGAGGGCCGATTCCTCATCGGGCTCGCGGAGCGGATTATTCGACAACAGCGTCATCTCAATCTCAGTCCTCATGACAATGCGCGGCAGCGCCCCGACCGGGTGGACAGGAGGCCGGACGCCAAGGCCGACCGGTTGTCTCAGCATCCCCGGTCGGACAGCGTCGGTCGGCAAGCTGCGGGAAATCGGCGAGCCTATGCTGGCCAGCGCCCTGCGCTTTGGCCGCATTTATCCGCGCCACACCGCCAAAATGGTGGTTCTCTCGTCAAAAATCAAGCGAGAAGAGAGCCCGGAAGGGCCATCGGCCGACACTTGCGCGGCCGAGAATGATGAACGCTCAGCTGGCGCTTCCGGCAAGGCGGCATCGCCGCGCGCCCGGCTTGCCATAATATCCCGGCAGTCGCATCGTAGCGGCCGAGACCGGATCCGATATCGCCAGAGAGGCTTCAATGACCGCCACCCATGGCTTTGAGCTCGATTCGCGAACAAACCCTTGCCGAGATCAACTCCACGGCGCGCTACTACCGCCACGTCAAGACCGGCGCCGAGCTGCTCTCGCTCCTCAACGACGACGAGAACAAGGTATTCGGCGTCAGCTTCGCCACGCCGCCGACGGATTCCACCGGCGTCGCGCATATTCTCGAACACTCGGTGCTGTGCGGATCGCGCAAATATCCGATCAAGGAGCCGTTCGTCGAGCTGATGAAGAGTTCGCTCAACACCTTTCTCAATGCCATGACGTTTCCCGACAAGACCTGCTATCCGGTGGCGAGCCAGAACGTCCAGGACTTCTACAACCTGATCGACGTCTATCTCGACGCCGTGTTCTTTCCGCGCCTGACGCCGCAAATCTTCCAGCAGGAGGGCTGGCATTACGAGCTCGACGCGCCCGATGCGCCGCTGACCTATAAGGGCGTGGTGTTCAACGAGATGAAGGGCAACTATTCCTCGCCCGACAGCATGCTGCACGAACTGTCGCAGCAGTCGCTCTATCCCGATATCACCTATGGTCTCGATTCCGGCGGCGATCCCAAGCACATCCCCGACCTGACCTATGCGCAGCTCAAGGCGTTTCACCAGCGCCACTACCATCCCTCGAACGCCAAGTTGTTCTTTTACGGCGACGACGACCCGGACGAGCGGCTGCGCCTGCTCGGATGACTGGCTCGACGCGTTCGAGCGCATCGATGTCGATTTCGACGTTCCGCTGCAGCCGCGATTTTCCGCGCCGAAACGGCTGACGCGCACCTACGCGGCCGGCGCCGCCGATCGCCAGCGAAGCCGGAAGGGCCCGCCAAGGAGACGATGCTGACGGTGAACTGGATGCTCGACGAGGTCCGCGACGTCGAGACCGGCCTGGCATTCGACATCCTCGAATACATCCTGATCGGCACGGCCGCCTCGCCGCTCTACAAGGCGCTGATCGATTCGCGGCCTCGGCAGCGCCCTGACCGGCGGCGGTCTCGACGACGGGCTGCGGCAGCCGATGTTCTCGATCGGCCTCAAGGGCATCGACCCGAACGATGCCGACAAGGTCGAGCGCCTGATCGCCGATACGCTCGGCACCTTGGCGGCGCAGGGCATCGATCCCATGACCGTCGCGGCCGCGCTCAACACGGTCGAGTTCCGTCTGCGCGAGAACAATACCGGCTCGTTTCCGCGCGGGATCGTGTTCATGCTGCGGGCGCTGCGCAGCTGGCTGTACGGCCGCGATCCGTTGCCGCCGCTGGCCTTCGAGGCGCCGCTCGCCGCCGTCAAGGCGCGCGTCGCCGGCGGCGAGCGCTATTTTGAAAAGCTGATCGACCGCCTCTTCATCGCCAATCCCCACCGCACCGTGCTGATCCTGCGGCCGGACCGCGAGCAGGCCGAGCGGGAGGCCAAGGAGGAAGCAGCGCGGCTTGCGCGCGAGCGCGCCCGCATGAGCGACGCCGATCTCGATGCCGTCGTCGAAGCGACCCGCGCGCTCAAGCTCGCCCAGGAGACGCCCGATTCGCCCGCAGCGCTTTGGCCACGATCCCGACGCCTCAGGCTTGCCGACCTGCCGCGGGCGAACAAGCTCATGCCGATCGAGGTCACGCAGCTGCGGGACGCGCCGGTGCTCTACCACGACCTGTTCACCAACGGCGTCGTCTATCTCGACGTCGGCTTCGACCTGCACACGCTGCCGACCGAGCTCCTTCCCTATGTGTCCCTGTTCGGCCGCGCGCTCCTCGAGACCGGCGTCGGCAAGGACGATTTCGTGCGGCTGTCGCAGCGGATCGGCACGCGCGACCGGCGGCATCCATCCGACGCGGTGGACCTCGACGGTGCCCGGCGGCCGAACGTTGCGCCGCCTGGCTGTATCTGCGCGCCAAGGCGCTTCCCGACCAGACGCGCCGAGCTGATGGCGATCCTTCGCGACATCCTGACCAGCGCGCGCTTGGACAATCGCGATCGCTTCCGGCAGCTGGTGCTGGAGGAGAAAGCGGCGGTGGAATCGCGGCTCGTCCCGGCGGGGTCGAGCTACGTGGACCGGCGCTTGCGCTCTCATTTCCATGAAGCCGACTGGGCCGAGGAGCAGATGAGCGGCATCAGCTACCTGTTTTTCCTGCGCCGGCTCGCCGGCGCGGTCGAGACCGATTGGGAGGCGGTGCTGGCCGCCCTGGAGCGCATCCGCAAGATGCTCTTCGATCGCGCCGCGTTGCTTTGCAACGTGACCGCCGAAGCCGCGCATTGGAGCCGTTTGCAGCCGCTGCTCGCCGATTTTATCTCTGGACCTGCCGCGCGCCGGGGCGGCGCCCGCCCCCTGGCAGGTCGCCGACGGACCGCTTTACGAGGGCCTGGTGATTCCGGCCAAGGTCAATTACGTCGGCAAGGGCGCCGACCTCTACGAACTGGGGGTCAAGCCGAGCGGCGCCAATCTGGTGGTTCGTCGCTACCTGCGCACGACCTGGCTGTGGGAGAAAATCCGGGTGCAGGGCGGCGCCTATGGCGGACAGTGCATGCTCGACCGTTTTTCGGGCGGATTCACCTTCGTCTCCTACCGCGACCCGAACCTGTTGGGCACGCTCGATACCTATGACCGGACCGCGAGCTTCTTGCAGGGCGCGGAGCTGAGCGACTCCGAGCTCGACCGCAACATCATCGGCACGATCGGCGAGGTCGACACCTACCGGCTGCCCGACGCCAAGGGCTTTACCTCGATGCAGCGCCATCTGATCGGCGACTACCGATGATGCGCGCCAGCGCATGCGCGAGGAGATCCTGTCGACCACCGCGGCCGACATCAGGAACTTTGCCGATGCGTTGACGCAGGTGGCCGCTCAGGGCCGCGTCGTGGTGCTCGGGTCCGAGCAGGCCATCGCGACCGCGAACGCGGAGCGGCAGGGCTTCCTGAGCGTATCCAAGGTGCTGTGAGCGAGAGCCAAGGCCGCGGGTGAGGGCAGGGCAGGTGCGCGGGGAATCTCGTGGCTCGGAACAGCGCCGGCATTCTCATGTATCGGATGAGGGATCACGCTCCGGAGCTGCTGCTGGTGCATCCCGGCGGTCCGTTCTGGGCAAGAAAGGACGATGGCGCCTGGTCCATTCCGAAAGGGCTTTTCGAGGATGGCGAGGACCCGCTGATCGCCGCGCGTCGCGAGCTCGAGGAGGAAACCGGTTGCCGACCGACCGGGGACTTCATCCCGCTCGGTCAGTTCAAGCAGCCGGGCGGAAAGACCATCTCGGCCTGGGCAGTCGAAGGCGATTTCGACTTGCGCCATTTTCGCAGCAATCTCTTTTCTATGGAGTGGCCGCCAAAGTCGGGCCGGACCAAGCAATTTCCGGAGGTCGATCGCGCGCAATGGTTCGTGCCCGAGGACGCAGCGCGCAAGATCCTCAAGGGGCAGCTCCCGATTGTCGCCTGCCTGTTGGAGCGGCTCGCTCCAGGGGCCGCATGAGGCGGTCGGGGAGCGGTTCCGTGCCGCCCGCCGGACTGCTATAGGGGTGCTCCTGAACGCCTTTTCGAGGGGCAGAAATCCAAGGAGCACCGCATGGCACGGCTTCGCCATATCGCCATTTCTGTCCCCGATCCCGAGGCGGCCGCCAAGTTCTTCGAGCAGGCGTTCGGGATGAAGCGCGCCGGCAACGCCATGCGCGGCGTGTATATGACGGACGGGGTCGTGAACGTCGCTCTGCTGAATTTCGGCGACGAGCCGATCGCGGGCTTCGAGGACCGCAAGGACATCTGCGGCCTCATTCATTTCGGCATGTGGGTCGACAGCGTGGAGGAGAGCGACGCGAAGGTGCGCGCGGCGGGCGGCAGCTATCTCACCGGCCGCAAGGAAACCGATCCGAACGTCTTCTACGAGGTCAAGTACAAGACGCCGGAAGGCGTCGTGTTCGACCTGACGGAGAATGGTTGGAAGGGAGCCGCGAAAGATGTTGTGCCCGCTCCCCAAGCCGCTGAGACTGAAGTCTCGTCATAGCCTGCACCTGCGGGTCGCCGCCTCTGAGCCCGAGACATTGATATGGGGCACATCGTCAAGCTTGCCTCCGACCGCGAGCGGTGGCGCGACCTCATTGCTGGCCTCGGCTCACGGATTCAGTAGGCCTCGCAATCACGCATGGCAGCACTCAAGGCCAACGCGCGCGTGGTCATCGTCGGGGCCGGCCCCGTCGGGATGGTGTGCGCGCTCGCGCTCAACAAGCGCGGCATTCCGGTGACGGTGTTCGAGCAGGAGGGCGCGCCGGTCAAGGACCAGCGCGCGGCCTCCATTCATCCGCCCACGCTGGAGCTCCTGGACGCGCTCGGGGTGACCGGGAAAATCATTCCGCTCGGGCTGGTATCCGACAAGTACCGGTTCCATGACCGGGTGACCAATGCGGTCGTCGCCCAATTCGACCTCGCGCAGATGCGCGACGAATTCCGCTTTCCGTTCGTCCTGCAATACGAGCAATACAAGCTGACCGCATCGATTGCCGCCGAATACGCCAATGCGGATGATTTCGACGTCCGCTTCGGCCATGGCGTCACTGCCATCAGGCAGAGCGCCGACGCGGTCGAGGTCGAGGTCGCTTCGCCCGCCGGCCGTGAGCGGTTGTCGGCGGCCTACGTGATCGGTTGCGACGGCGGCCACAGCACGGTGCGCCGAGCGGCCGGGATCGCATTCGACGGCTTCACCTATCCGGAGAAGTTCATCAAGATCGCGACCACCTTCGATTTCGGCACGCTCAATCCCAATCTGGTCTATCGAAATTATTTTTCCGACCCGGACGAGTGGTGCAACCTGTTCAAGGTCCGCGGCGAAAGCCCCGGCGGGCTCTGGCGGGCGATCTTTCCGCTGCAGGCCGACGAGGACGACAAGGTCGCGCTCGCGCGCGAACGGATCGAGCAGCGTCTGCAGAAGTTCTTTCCGAAGCCCGGCAATTATGAGATCGAATACGTCAATATCTACAGCGTGAGCCAGCGCGTGGCGGCGCGATTCCGCACCGGCAGGATCCTGCTTGCCGGCGACGCCGCGCACGTCAACAACCCGATCGGCGGCATGGGCATGAACGGCGGCATTCACGACGCCATCAATCTGGCCGAGAAATTGCCTGCGGTCATGCGCGGCGTCGCCGGCGAGGAGCTGCTCGACCTCTACGACCGGCAGCGCCGGCAAGTGGCGCGCGAATACATCCAGACCCAGACGATCGCCAACAAGAAGCTCATGGAGGAGCGGGATCCGGCGCTGCGCCAGGCCATGTTCGACGAGCTGAGACGGACCGCCGACGACCCGGCGGCAGCGCGACAGTACATGCGGCGTGCCGCGCTGCTGCACAGCCTGCAAATGGCGAACGCGATTTCCTAGAAAGAATGGGCGGGTGCCCCGCGCACGGGAGTGCCGGGGACCCGGCGATGGAGCGAGGCGCAAAAAGCAGACATGCCGGAACCAAGGGGACATATGTCGAAAGGCACGCACACATCGGCAAGAAGGAACCGCTCGCTGCGCGCGCTCGCAGCCGCCGTTCTGGGCGGCGGCACAGTGGCAGCCGTGATCTACTTGCCGGGCGTGACCGTAGAGCCTGATGGACCCCTCGACCCCTCCAACCCGTATCCCATCTCATTCACCATCTCGGATGCGAACTTCATTCCGCTCAATAACGTCAATGCCTATCTGGTGGTTTGTTACGCGGTTGCCGCACCCGCCCCGCTGGCGCCGGTATGTCAATCTCCCTACAAGACAAGGAAATTCAAGGCGGCCTGGAGAGATCAATCTCTCTCGGCGGATCGGCAATTCACCATCGTGCTCGACGATTTCTTGCGTTTCCCGGCGCCGGAGAAGTTCGGAGGCGCCGACATCTCGATCGTCGTGGAGTATCAACCGTGGCTGTTGCCGCTTCGGCAGGAAAAGGAATTTAGATTCGCGACCGAGCCCCGGATCGACGGCAAATTGGAGTGGGTTCCCCATTCCGTCGACGAGTAAAGCACTCAGCCGCCGCCCTTGCCGCCGGCGAGCAGCTTTCTGACCTCATCGAACAGCTCCGGCGGCGCCTGCGACAGGCGCTCGATGCTGCGGGCCATGTCCTGCGCGCTCACCGGGCTGACATAGATGCCGAGCTTGGCGGCCTCGTCGAGAAATTGCGGATCGCGGTGGGCGGCCAGAAAGGCCGTCTGCAAGATTTTCAGGCGGTCCGCGGGCACGCCCGGCGGCGCCGCATAGGGCCGCGCCATGGTGAGCAGCGGAGTCTCGGTGAACTCGATCAGGGCGCGGCCTGCGTCGGTGCGCACGAGCTCGCGCGCGGTCGGCACGTCAGGGAAATCCTTGTGGCGCGTGCGGCGGGCATACTGCACGAGCAGACGATATCCGCTGTTCGGCTTGAGCCAGTCGGGCCTGGTGGATTGGATCGCCGACAGATCGGTGGTGCGGCCGCTGACTTCGCCGCGCTCCATGGCCAGGAAGACCGCGGCGCTGTCGCGGTAGCCCAGCACAAGCTTCATGTTGAGCCCCAGCGCCTCCTGCAGGATCCGCGGTACGTCGCCCCCGGTGGCGCCGTCGGCGGTGCCGCCGAGCACCGTCACCGGACCGCCGGGGCGCTGCATCTCGACGATCGATTTCACGGGCGCGTCGTCGCGCACGATCATCACATAGGCATCGTCGGAAAAGTCCGACGATGATCCCAGCCAACGGAACTTGCGCGGATCGAACTGGACATTGGGGTTGTGGCCCATGAGGCCGAGCAGCGGCATGTCGCGGGCGAACAGACCGAATGCGGTGCCGTCCTTGGGCGCGATCGTATAGAGGTAGTTGGCCGCGATCAGGCTGCCGGCGCCCGGCATGTTCTGCACGATGATTGGCGGATTGCCGGGGATGAACCTGCCGAGATGGCGCGCCAGCAGGCGGGCAAAGACATCATAGCCTCCGCCTGGCCCGTAGCCGACCGTCAGGGTGAGCCGCTTGCCGCGATAAAAGTCCTCGGCTGTTTCGGCGGACGCCTGCGATGCCGCAAGCGCAGCAATGAGGACAAGGGCGGCGATCGGTCTGCGCATGTCGTTCCCCCTCGGGGTTTACACATCAGCGACCCGTCTCAAGGACTATGATGCAAGCCCTGTGCCGATGACAAGGACGAGAATCATCCTTCCCGCCCACCTGCGACGTGAATACGCAGTTGCGGGGCATGCCATTGGACGCCGGCGATAAAATCGGCGAGAACGCTTTGAACAGGGGAAAGCATGCACAAAGTCGCGGTCGTGGGTGCCGGCGCGGGCGGGGCGGCCGCGGTTGCGGAGCTTGTGGCCGCGGGTCATGAGGTGAGGTTCTGGGGCCGCTCGCCGCAGACGCTCGCGGCGTTTCAGGAGCAGGGCGGCATCGCCTACGAGGGCGTCCTGGGCAGCGGCGTCGCGCGCCCGCAGCTCATCACCAGCGACTTGGGCGAGGCGATCGAGGCAGCCGACGTCATTTTGGTTTGCCTGCCGACCTTCGCCCATGCCGACATCGCGCGCGCCTTGGCGCAGGCGGGTACGACGATTCCGGTTGTGCTCAACCCCGGCCACACCGGTGGCGCGCTGGAGTTTCGGCAGGTCTTTCACGCGCTCGGCGCCAAGCCGCCGCCGATCGCGGAATTTTCCACGCTCACCTACGTGGCGCGCAAATATGCGCCCGGCCGCGTGACGATTACGGGCGCTGCCCGGAGCGTGCGGCTTGCGGCCCTGCCGGACGGCGATGCCGCGCTATCGGCGGCCCGGGCACTGTTTGGCGGCGCCGAAATCATGCCGGACGTGCTGGCATGCGACCTCGCCAATGTGAACATGGTCCTGCATGTCCCCGGCGCGGTGCTTGGCGCCGCCTGGATCGAGGCGACGGGAGGGGATTTCACCTTCTACGTTGCGGGCATGACGGGCGGCGTGGCGCGCGTCATGCGGGCACTCGATGACGAGCGGCGCGCGGTCGCCCGCGCCTTCGGGCACGCGCTGCCGTCCGTCGTCGCCGAGATGCAGGCGATCGGCACGGTCGCGGCCTCGTGGCCAGATCCCGACGACCTCGCGGCCGCCGTCGCGGCGGGCGAGGCCAATCGCCGAATCAAGGCGCCGGATTCGCTCGGGCACCGTTATTATCGGGAGGATTTCGGCCACGGCCTGTTGCCGTTCGTCGTGCTGGCCGGGATCGCCGGGGTCGAGGTGCCGATCGCCGGATCGCTCCTGCAGATCGGCCAGACGCTGCTGGGCGCCGATCTCGCCGCGCAAGGGCGCACCGCCGAGCGTATGGGCATTGCGGGATTGGATCGGGACGGCTTATTGAGGCTGGTTGGAGCGAAGCGAAATGGCCGATGAAGGGGTTGCGGTGGATTGGCGCAAGCTGGTGATCGGCATGCTCGGCGGCGACAAGCGCGAGCAGGAGATCGCGCGCCTGGCGGCGGCCACCGGCGCGCAAGTTCGTGCGCACGGCTTTCCCTGGCCTGTGCATGGCATTCCCGGCGTCCAACAGCTGAACGATCCGGCCGCCGTGCTCAAGGACGCGCGGTTCGCGCTGTTTCCGATTCCCGGCATTTCGGCGAGCGGCGCGCTGTTTGCGCCGACCGCCGCGGCGCCGATCATTCCGGATCGCGCCATGCTGGCCGGCATGGCGCCGCGCGCCCATATCATCCTCGGCTGGGCCGATGCCAACCTCAAGGCGAATGCGCAGGCGCTGTCGATCAAGCTGCACGAATATGAATGGGACCGCAGCCTGATGCTGCAGCGGACGCCGGCCATCATCGAAGGCTTGCTCAAGATCGTCATCGAGAACACCGCCATCACCATCCACAACGCCAATGCCTGCGTGGTCGGCCAGGGAACGATCGGGGCAGTGCTGGCGCGCTATCTGGTGGCGCTCGGCGCCCGCACCCACGTGGCGGCGCGCAATGCCGAGCAGCGCGCCGCGGCCTATGTGGCGGGCGCGACGCCGCATCTGCTGGCAGACCTGCCGGCGCTGGCGCCAAGCCTCGATTTGGTCTTCTCGACCGTGCCGTCGCGCGTGGTTGGGCGAGGACGTGCTCTCGCGCCTGCCCAAGACGGCGCTGATCGTCGATCTTGCGGCGCCCCCCGGCGGCGTCGATTTCGATGCCGCCAAGCGGCTCGGCTTGAACGCAATCTGGGGACGCGGTCTCGGTAGCCGTGCGCCGGTCACGGTCGGCGCCAGCCAATGGGGCGGAATTCGCGAGCGGATCGAGACGATCCTGCGCGAGGAATCGTGACAAGGAGTATCGCATGCCCGTCGTGACCGTACAGATGTGGACCGGCCGCACGCAGCAGCAGAAGCGCGCCCTGGTCCGCGCCATCACCGACGCCATGGTGCAGCACGCCGGCGCCAAGCCCACCAACCTTCACGTCATCATTCAGGAGGTGCCGAAAGAGAACTGGGCGCTCGCAGGCGTGATGGGCGACGAAAGAAAGGATTGAGATGTCCACCGATACGATGGCCGGCGCGACCGACTTCGCGCATATGCTGCTCAAGGTCTCCGACATCAAGCGCTCGGAACGCTTTTACGTCGATCTGCTCGGCTTTACGATTCGCCCGGCCAAGCCGCTCCCTGACGGACGGCCCTTCGTCCCGTTCAGGCAGGGATTGGCGCTGACTTCGGGCGGCGCCACCGGAGCGCCGCAGATCGATCACATCGCCTTCAAGGCCAAGGACGTCCGCGGCGTCGCGGCCCGGCTCAAGCAGGCCGATGCGAAATTCGATCGCGACCTGCACGATGGCATCTACGGCCTGACCATCTATGTGTACGATCCCGACGGCAACATGATCGAGCTGTACGAGGAAGGCGCCAAGATGCCGTAACCTCTTGTCCCGGCCATTGCGCGTTTACGCGCGTCTTCGCCGCGCTATGAGCCGGGACCGTTACAAGCTCTGAATTTCGGACGGTCCCGGCTCAAGGCCGGGATAAGTAAGTGTTGCGCGACCACGGCTACGGCCGAGCCGCATCGCGCTCAGTAGCCGCGCGGGCCGAACACCTTGATGCCGAGCTTCTTTTCCATGGCGCGGCCGAAGCGGTACTTCATCTCCGGCCCCTCGTAGGTGGCGGGCGGCGCCCGCTGGTAGTCGGGCTCGGCCTCGACCCGCAGCCGGATGAAATAGGGGCCGGGCGCGGCGACGATCTCGGGCATCTTGCGATCGAGGTCGGCGAGATTGTCGATGGTCACCGCCTGCGCGATGCCGGCGCCGCGCGCGATGGCCGCATAGTCGGCGCCGTCCTGATTGACCATCGGCATGTTCTCGACGGTCTGGTAGCACTGATTGTCGACGACGAAATGCTTCAGGTTCCTGGGCTGCTGCCCGGCTTCGGTCAGCAGGCAGCCGAGGTTCATGCACAGCGATCCGTCGCTGTTGAGCACCCAGACCGGCGTCTCGGGGACCGACAGCGCCAAGCCGAGCGCGAAGCTCGAGGCGAAGCCCATTCCGCCGTGCATGTAGAAGCTGTCCTCGCTGCGCGTGACCGCCCACCATTCGTTGGCCGCCATGCCGAGCGCGCAAACGACGACGGCATCGCCGCGGTGGCGGGCCAGCACCTGCATGGCCTCATTCGTTTTCATGCGTTCTTCACTCCAAGCAGTTTCTTGGTCAGGAACAGGACGAACGGCCGCTTCTGCAGCCGATGCCATTCGTAGGCATCGGGGATGCTCTCGATCTCATCCGGCTTGTCGATGACCTTGTAGGGGTAATCGTAGGCCTGCAGCAGCGGAATGGTCCGGCGGCCCTGCACCTCCTGGTAGACCTTGTGA
Source organism: uncultured Alphaproteobacteria bacterium (assembly GCA_963725185.1). Classification (GTDB taxonomy): domain Bacteria; phylum Pseudomonadota; class Alphaproteobacteria; order Rhizobiales; family Xanthobacteraceae; genus VAZQ01. Next base: position 587,203 of record CAVRXO010000002.1, on the reverse strand, counting down.
TCGTCGATCGAGCCGCGGCCGCTCACGATGCAGAACACCGGGATCGCATGGCGCAGGCACAAGGTCGCCATCTCGCCGGTGCAGGTGAGCAATCCCGTATTGCCGATGATGGCCACCGACCGCACGCCGCCGAAAAACGCGCCGGCGCAGATCGCGATCGTCTCGGCCTCGCGGCCGACCGACACATGCCGAATGACGTTGTCCTTGGCGACGCGCCGGATGAGCCCGTTGACCCAATCGTCGGGGAGCGTCGCCGCAAGGCGGACGCCCGCCTTGACGAGTTGCGCGTGAATCTGGTCGTTGACGTCCATCGTGGAATCGCTCGTTCTGGGGGATGAAATCAGGGGCGGGGCAGGCGACGATAGGAACGCCGCCATAGGTCGTCAAGCCATGATGCGGCGCCGGTGCTCCACGCCAAACGCATGCGCCCGAACGGGCATTTTCCCGACGGATCGGCTCCAGATTGCAAGGGGAGCGACCGCTCTCAATTGATCTTCAGGCCGGAAGCCTTCAGCAGCGGGGTCCAGCGCACCAGCTCCTCCTGGATGAATTTCGCGGTCTGCTCGGGGCCTGAATCGGTCACCGGCTCGAACCCCGCCAGGATCAACCGCTGCTGGAACGTCTTGTCCGCCATCACCTGATGGGTTGCGGCGGCAATCTGCGCGATGATCGGGTGCGGCGTGCCGGCAGGCGCAAACACGCCCATGAACATCAGCGTGATGAGATCGGGGAAGCCGACGTCGGTGCTGATCGGAATGTCCGGCGCAGCCGCAAGGCGCCGATTGGTCCCCGCGACCAGGATACGAATTTTTCCCGCACGATGCATGTCGAGCACCTGCGGCGAGATGCTGGCGGCAAACATCGGGAGGTGCCCGGCATAGAAGTCGACCAGCCCGGGATTGGCGCCCTTGTAGGGTACATGCACGATGTCGGGCAGGCCGGCGAGCTGCTTGAACAGCTCGGCGCACAATTGCGCCGATGTGCCCACGCCCGCCGAGCCGTAGGACAGCTTGCCGGGATTGGCTTTGTCATAGGCGATCAGCTCCTGCAGCGTATGGACCGGCAACGACTCGTGCACCATCAGGGCCGACACCGAGACCGCCGTGGTGACGATCGGCGTCAGGTCCTTGACCGGATCGTAGGACGGCGTCCCCATGATCACGGGGCTGATGACGAGCTCGCTGGTGGTCCCGGCGAGCAGCGTGTAGCCATCCGGTCGCGCGCGCGCGACCGTGGCGGCGGCGATCGTTCCGCCGCCGCCGCCCTGGTTCTCGATCACCACCGTGCCGAGCTGCGTTTTGACCTGGTCGGCCCAGAGGCGGGCGATCACGTCGACCACCCCGCCCGCCGAACGCGGAACGATGAGCCGGATCGGCTGGTCGGGATACTTGTCCTGAGCGAATGCGGGAAATGGTCGCAGCCCAGCGGCCGATATGGACGCAAGGCCAAGCGCCAGCACATCACGTCTAAGCATGGTGCGGTCTCATTTTGTTACACCGGCCAGCGCGACCTTACGGACGCCGATGCGCGAAAGCCAGTCCATTGCGCGAGCAGACCCGCGTCAAGTCGCCGTAGATTTGGGCGCTCTGCCGTTGATGACTCTGACATTGCTTCGCACATGTCCGGCTGCACGGCGGTCTCCTTCTCCCCGCGAGCGGGGAGAAGGTCGGGATGAGGGGGCGCTGCCGCGAGTTCTGAGCTTGCGGAAACGCCCCCTCACCATGCCGAGTTCTGGTTTTCCTCGGTGCCGCGTTGCCCTCTCCCCGCAAGCGGGGCGAGGGAGGTTGTACCGCTCAGCAATCGCAGCAAGTGTCGTAGATGGCACGCTTGCAATGTCAATGAGCAAGCCGGCGCCGATTGGACCTCTAAGGCACAATCATCAGCCGCTCGGTGTCGGCATAATCCGACAACAGCTCGCAACCGGTGCCGGTGACCAGCACCATGTCCTTGTTCTGCATGCCGAAGCCGAACCCGGTCTCGTAGACCAGCGGCTCGATGCCCAGCACCATGCCGGCTTCGAGCAGCTGGTCGTCGGTCGGTCCGAGGTAAGGGTCTTCGTGCAGATGCAGGCCGATGCCGTGTCCGATGAAGGAGATCGGCGGCAGGCCGAGCTCGCTCACCTTGCCGAGATAGAGCTCGTAGATCGCCCGGCTCGAGGCGCCGGGCTTGATGGCGTCGAGCAGGAGATGCTTGCACGCGGTCAGGTTCGCCCAGATGCGCTCGGCCTGCGGCGGCGGCGCGCCGACCGCGGCGGTGCGGCACACGCCGGCGTGATAGCCGCCGAGCATCGGAAAGATCTCGACCCGGCAGACGTCACCGTGCCGGAGCACGCGCTCGGTTGGACCGACATTGGGAAACACGCTGCGCTCGCCGGTCGCGACGATCATGAGCTTGAAATACTCGGCGCCCTGCTCGTAGACGCCCCGCGTCAGTGCGGCCGCCACATCCATCTCGCTATCGCCGGCATGGACGCTGCGGTAGGCATCGGTGATGGCCTTGTCGGCAATGCGCGAAAGCCGCCGCAGGATTTCGATCTCGCCCGCGGTCTTGATCTGGCGCAGGCGGGCCAGCAGGCTTTGCGCCGCCTTGAATTCGGCGCCGGGCAGCAATTCGCGCAATTCCGCGAAATCGCCGGCCGGGAGATAATCGAGCTCGATGCCGATGCGCGCTTGCGCCAGCCCGCGCCGGCGCAGGACGTCGGCCAGCACCCGCATGGCCTCGAACTTGAACTCGCGCCAGACCGCGATATCGGTGCCGGCCGGCGCCTTGGAGCGGATCGTATTGGCCTCCATGTCGACGACGACCAGGGAGGTCTCGCCATCCGCCGTCACCAGCGCCATGGCGTGCCGCCAGCGCATCAGCGGTTGCGTCGGCGACAAGAAGCCGGTGACATAGGCGAAGTTCTCCGGCGAGATCGAGACGAGCGCATCGAGCTTCGCATCCCGCATCGCCGCAGCCTGGCGGGCTATCACCTCCTGGCGCATGTGGGCCTATCCTTTGGCGCGGCCCGTCGACGCGGTAGCGGCGGACCTTGTCCTTGTCGACCGCGATGCCCATCCCGGCGGCGGTCGGCACCTCGATCGCGCCATCCACGAGCCGCATCGGTTCGGCGATCAGATCGTCCTTGTAGTAGATGCCGGCGATCCGTCCGGACTGCGCCTGCGCGGGCGTCGATACCGGCACCACGCAGGAGAGCACGACCGCGGGCGCCGCCGCCGCGAGCTGCCAGGTTGGCGAGATTGCCGACGCCGGTCTCGACCGAGCCGTTGACGTTGCAGATGATGCCGGCCGCGCGCGCCACCGCCGCCGACCTCCATGGCGCGATAAAGGCCGCCCGGCTTGGTGGTGTAGATCGAGACGATCTGCGCCGCCCGCTGCTCGGCGATCTGGATCACGTCATGCGCATTCCAGGCGCTCTCGTCCGCCATGACCGGGACGTCGATGGCGCGCGCCACCTGGGCCAGACGCTCGATGCCCTCGACCGGCTGCTCGAAATAGATGAGATCGCAGCGTTCCATCCGCCGCAACGTGCGGATCGCCTCGCCGGGCGTGCGGTAGCCCTGGTTGGCGTCGACGCACAATGCGATGCCGGGTCCGACCGTGTCGCGAATGCGCGAAACCATCTCGACGTCGCGGTCGGGGTCGACGCCGACCTTGATCTTGATAGTGCGGATGCCCTCGGCGACCACCTGCGCGACCTCGCGCTCGGCTTCCTCGAAGCCGAGGAGGCCGATCGAATGGGTGACCGGAATGCGGCGCCGGAGCGCACCGCCGAACAGCCGATGCACCGGCAGTCCGCATTGCTTGCCGGCGAGATCGTAGGCGGCAAACTCGACCGCCGCCTTGGCGTAGGGATAACCCTTGATGGCGCGGTCCATCCGCTCATGCAGCTCGACGATCTGTCCCGGCACGCAGCCTTTGACCGCCGGCATGAGATGTCGGGTGACGATCTCGATGGTGGTGCCGGGACTTTCGCCGAAGTAGCGGCCGAACTCGCCGCCCCAATCCTTGAGGGCGGGCGCCTCGCCCCAACCCTCCGCGCCCGACTCGTCCGTCATCTCGGACCAGGACGTAACCGCCGATCGGCTCGGTCAGCCCGGTCCATTTGTGCTCGCGACGCGTCGGCAACGCGATGTGATGCAGCTCGATTGCGCGCGATGGGGGCGTCGGCCATGCGGTCGCGATCACACCTTCGCCGGCTCGTGGTAGAGCTCTTCCTCCATCTTCGAGGTCACGCCCTCCTTCTTGAGCGTTTCCTCGTATTCCTTGCGCAGGAACGGATCCTCCAGCCAATACGGAATGGCGGTGCCGCCCTCGGTCACGTCGATCGCGCCCTCGTCGGTATCCTTCTCGCCCGGCACGCCGGCCTTGTCCTTGCGGTGATTGTTGGGCCCGTACCAGCCGATCAGCCGCAGCGGCTCCCTGCTGATGCCGAAATGGGCGTGGAACCAGTCGCCGCCGTAGGGCGCGGCGGTGACCATGCCGACCGGCTCGTAGTCCTGGCGATAGATGTTCTGCGGTCTTGCCGTCCTTCCACGGCGTCATGCCGTCGGTGCGCGGCCACGTATAGGTGTAGCCCTTGCCCTTGAGGCAGACGAGCATCGCCGACGACATATGGGCATGGGCCTTCGAATAGCGTCCGGTCTCGTGCTCGCCGACGAACCCGTAGAAGACATTGTTGGCCATGCTCGGCTCGACCCGCAGGTAGCCGGGCGAGCGGCGGTTGTCGAGATAGAGCTCGGCGTTGAAGATGTCGGGGATCAGGTTGGTGCGCCGCGCATGGCCAGTCCGCGCAGCGGGTCGGGCACGATCGTCGTCCTTGGGCTTGAAGAAGTCCTGCGCTGCCGTCGAAGCGCGACGGGAAAGTGGCGGGAGAATTGAAGATCCAGTCGATATCGCGGAACAGGTTCATCACGTTGGGCGCGGTCGAGGCCACCAGGATCAGCGCCGGGCTCGATGCCGCATTGATGATGCGATGCCAGATGTTGAGCGGGATCGAGAACATCGAGCCGCGCTGCCACTCGAAGGTGTGCGGCTTCTTCTGGTCGTCGGTCCAGACCTCGGTGGTGCCGCGGCCCTCCACGACCACCATGATCTCTTCGTACATGTGGCGCTCGGGATTGAGCGCGCCGGCGCCCGGCACCTCGATCACGTAGCAGCCCCATTTGCCCTCGGTGCCGTACAGCTGGATGAAGGTGCCGTTGCCGCCCATCCGGTTCCAGCGCTTGAGCGGCATGTCCTGGACCCGCGCACCCCGATGCCGCGAAAGATCGGGATGCCTTGCGCCTCCATGTAGTCGTCATAGGGCGTGTTGGGCCGCTTCCAGGCGCCGTACCCGGCGTTCTTGTATCCTTCCGGCTCGTGCCAGTGCTCGCTTGTGACGTCGTGCATGGAGGTTCTCCTTCGCCGTCTTGATCGCGAAATCTGTCAAAAACCAACACCATTAACAAGCCTAAACGAAGCCGCCATTAGGCTTCGATGCCCAACGCCCCGCCCGTAGGGCGCAATCGCTTTATTGCGCCGTCCGCCTTGTCGATGGATTGCGGCGATTGGCGAGGCCGACGGCGCAATAAAGCGATTGCGCCCTACGGCGAGAACACGACGGGTGGCTTGATAAGGCCCGACGCGTCAGAATATGAGAGGGCATCAGCCAAACGGAGAAGCAAATGGAGCCCAGTTCCCTCGACACGCCTCGCATCCTCGGCTTCGAGCACATGATCCTGCAGGTTGCGGACATCGAGGCTTCAAAGCACTTCTATCTGGACCTCCTCGGCTTCACCCCGCGGCGGGCGATCCCGCTGGCCGACGGCCGCCCGGTCGTCCCGTTCACGCAGGGCATCGCATTGACCGCGGGAAATCCCGGCAAGCCGCTGCAGATCGACCATATGGCCTTCCGCGTCAGCGGCGTGCGTGCGCTGGCTGAGCGGCTCAAGGCTGCCGAGGTCAAATTCTTCAACGAGCTGCATGACGGCGTCTATGGCCTGACCATCTACGTCGCCGATCCGGATGGCAACAAGGTCGAGCTCTTTCAGGAGGGGCTGAAGCTCGCCGATTGAGGGCTTGCTGGCGAACGGCTTGTTGCCGTTCCGTTACTCGGTTGTTGCCGACTCTGCGGGGAGGGCCAGCGCCGCCCTCGACCACCCATTTGACGGCGATGCTGGCGTCGATGACGAAGGTGTTCACCGCCCGTCGCGTCCCAGGCGCAACAGAACCTCGGACGGCGTCTGTTTCCGCCGCTTGGTCAACTTGCGCAGTTCAGCGGCCAACTTGTCAAAGGAGGGCGCGACCTCATCGGCCAGAGCCTGGCGCAGAATTTCCCGGTGCTCGGCCTCGGTGGAGCGCCCGTGGCGGGCGGCGCGACGCTTCAGCTTGGCGACCAGATCCTCGTCCAGGTTGCGCACGTGCAGGTCCCTGGCCATTTGACACCTTTGAGATCATTGATCTCGACGGTCTCAAATTATCGTGCGGACCTCAATAGGTTGCTGTGCCTCCTATTGGGGAGAGATGGCGAGGCGCGCGCGCTCGACGATGGCGGCGGGCGTGGCATAGAGCTTCCTGACCAGCTCCTGCAGCTTGGCGCCGGGCATCGGCTCGACCACGAGGCGTTGCGTCTCTGCGTCCTGGAGAAACCGGGGGTCCTTCATCGTGGCGTCGAAGGCAGCCCGCAGAATGCCGATCTCTTCCGGCGGCGTCTCCGGCGGAGCGATGTAGGAACGGATCATGACCTGCTGGCTGACGATCAGCTCGACGGCTTGGCGGTCCCGGTCATCCTTGAGATAGTTCCAGATCGGCGGCACGTTCATGGCGGTGAGCTCGGCATTCGGCTCGAGGCCGACCTGCACCAGGACGTTGATCTTGTGGTCGCTGATCCAATCCGGCTTCTGCGACTTGATGCTCGACCAGCCCCAGCCGCAGGCGCCCTCGACCTCGCCCCGTTCCAGCGCCAGGCCGATCTCGACCGTTCCATTGTAGCCGGTGACGACGTTGAACTTTGCGCCCGACAGGCGCTTGTGCATGAAGGCGTAGTCGCGCGTGGAATTGTTGCTCGAGATCGCCCCGATGGTGATCGGGTGAACGAGCGCGTCGTCGAAGGTCTTGACCGCGCTCGGCTTCATCGTGAGGCACACGCGGCTGTCGTTGCTGGCGGTGCCGACATAGAGCACCTTGGTCGGATCGAACAGCGCGCCACCGCGCTCGGCGAGCAGCGGGTCCATGACCGCACCCGGCATGATGGCGGCGAGCGCGGTGCCGTCCTTGGGCGCGATGCTCGCGATGTAGCCGGCGGCGCGGCCGCTGCCGGCGCCCGGCATGTTCCGCACCACGATGGTTGGCTGGCCGGGAATGTGGCGGCTCATGTGCCGCGCCAGCGTGCGCGCGTAGATGTCGTAGCCGCCGCCGGCGTCGGCCCCGACCGTCAGCTCGACGGTCTTCCCGGCGTAAAAGTCAGCGGCACAAGCCTGCTCGATCGCGAGCCAGATGGAGATGAGGGCGATGCAGAGCTTGACCATCATGGAATGCGCTCGCCCAGGTCCCAGAACAAGCCGGCCATCAGGCCGAGGCCTTCGCGCGCGATGGGCGCCAGCAGATGCTCGTCGGGGGCGTGCTGCGAGCAGCCCGCGTAGGAATGGGGAACCCAGATCGTCTTGAGGCCCAGGACTTCGACGAAGATGTCGTTGGGGAGCGAGCCGCCGAGATTCGGCAGGATGGTCGGCGGGCATTTGGTGGTCAGCTCGATCGAGCGCGCGGCCCAAGTCACCCACGGATCGGCCGGATCGAGCCGGCTTGCGTTGAAGAAACCGCCATTGCCGCGGCGCACCTCGACATTGGCAAACCCGTGCCGGTCCAGGTGCCGGCGCAAGGCCGGGATGATGTCGTTGCTGTCCGTGCCCACCACGTAGCGAAGCTGGCAATGGGCTCGCGCCTTGCCTGGTATGGCATTGACCGGGCGCTCCGGTGTCCCGGCCGTGAAGGCCAGGACCTCGAAGCTGTTCCAGGCGAACACCCGCTCGGCGGGTGTCAGGTCCGGCTCGCCCCAGTCGCGATCGATTTGCGGACCCTCCGGCCCGGTGTCGACCTCGACCCCCGCCAGCACCTGCCGCACCGCTGCGGGCAGCGGCGGCCGCCATTCCGGCACCCTGATGGTCCCGCGCGCGTCGGTGATGCAGGCCAGTGCCTGCGCCAGGATCAGGCCCGGATTGGCCAGCAGGCCGCCGAAATTGCCGGAGTGATGGCCGCCTTCGCGCAAGTCGACCAAGAGGTCGATCAAATGGCCGCCGCGCGCCCCCAGGAACAAGGTCGCCCGGTCGGGCGCGATGCGCGGCCCGTCGGAGGCGATCAGCAGATCCGCCTTCAGCAACCCGTCCCTGTGCTGCTCGCAAAGCTCCCGCAGTCCGACCGAGCCGACCTCCTCGCCCATCTCGATCAGGAGCTTCACGTTGAAGCCGAGCCGGCCGCGCTCCGCCAGCACCGCCGCCAGCGCGCCGATATTGACGCTGTGCTGGCCCTTGTTGTCCGCGCTTCCGCGGCCGTACATCCGGTCGCCTTCGATCGTCAGCCGCCAGGGCGAAAGTCCCGGACGCCAAAGATCGTCGAGCCCGCGGATCGTGTCGCCGTGACCGTAGATGAGAACAGTAAGGAGGTCGGCGTCTTCGCTGCGGCTCGCCACCAGAAACGGAGGGCCCTCGGCCAGCGGATTCTCCAGCACGGTCGCCGAGAAGCCGAGCGGAGCGAGGCTCGGAACCATCTCGTCGCGCAGATAGGCGCGCAGCGACTCCGATCGCGCCGGCTCCTGACTGGCGCTCGGGATGGCGACACGCCGGCGCAGATCGGCGACGAAGCCGCCGCTGTCGAAATAGGCATGGGCGCGTGCGATAGCGCCGCTGCGGTCGATGCTCATGGGCGCGAGGCTACCGGCAGCCGACGATGCTTGAGTGGAGATGGTGACCGGACTAACGTCGTTTGCGCTTATTGCATGTCGGCATCCGCGGCCGCAAGGCGGAGAAGGGGAGGGGGCTTGTTCAAAATCCTGCATCTGGAAGAGTGTCCGCGCCATCCGATGGAGCCCGGGCGCGGCGAGCAGATCAAGCTGGTCAATCCATTGCTTGGCACCGAGAAGGTCGACGTGCATCTCAACCGTCTCGTTCCCGGCGGTCCGCGCGGCAAGCTCCACCATCACACCCACGCCGACAACGTGTACATCGTGAAGCGGGGCGAAGGGACATTGACGATCGAAGGCGAGGTGCATGTGATCCGGGAGAACGATGTGGTCTATATTCCGGCCGGCCTCAAGCACTCGCTCAGCAATCTCGGCGACGAGGTGTTCGAGATCTTCGAGATCTATGCGCCGTCCGGCCGGCACATGGATTTCGTACGTGACGAGTAGGGATCGATCCCTTGATTCCGATCAGTGTAGGGTGGGCAAAATTGCCTGGCACGGCGATCATCAGGGCACGGAACCGCGCAATTTTGCCCACGCGGTTGCACCGCGAGATCCGGCCGCGTGGGCAACACGCCGCTACGCCTTGCCGCATTATTCAACGCTGCGGCGCTGGCGCGTTGCCCACCCTACGGAACAGCGCGAAGTGATCCAGTCGCGAGCGAGGTGAGAATTGACCAACCAAAAAGACGTCCTGTTCGTGCCCTATGCCGACACACTGCGGCTCTTGAGCGTCGCCGATGCGCTCGCGATCTGCGAGCAGGTGTATCTGATGCACGCGCGCGACAGCGTCGTGCTGTCGAACCCGCCCAGCTTCAAGCTCGACGTGGCGGACGCCTTCCACAACCACTGGCACGTGAAGTCGGCCTTCCTGAAGGATATTCCGGCCACCGGCGTGCGGGTCTACAATTATTATGACGATGGCGTGCGCAACAGCGTCGGCGGGCTCGATTGCACGCGCTATATCGTTCTCTCCGATCCCATGAGCGGCGAGCCGCTCGCCATCGTGGACGAGCATTGGAGCTATGCGATCCGCAGCACGGCGGCGGCGACCATCGCCTGCAAATGGGTCGGCCCGCGCAACCCTAAAATTCTGGGTCTCGTCGGCATCGGCACCATGGGATCGAATGCGTTGCGCTGCCTCAGCACGATGTACAAGTTCGAGGAGATCCGCTGCACGTCGCGGCGGCCGCAGACGCGGCACGCCTTTGCGGAAAAATGGTCGAAGGAGCTGGGCATTCCGGTGTTGCCCAAGGATTGCGTCGAGGAGGTGGTGCGCGGGGCCGACATCGCGGTCGGCGGCACCACATCGGGCGAGATCGTCACGCGCGAGGCTTGGCTCAAGCCCGGCTGCACCTTCATCTCGCTGGCGCGCCGCGAGCTCGATCCCGCCGGCTGGGCGAAGATGGACAAGGTCGTGATCGACAGCTGGGAGTTCAACATGCTGCAGAAGGAGTTTCGGCGGATGGTCGATTCCGGCCTGTTCTCGCGCGAGCGGCTTTACGGCGAGATCCAGGAGCTGGTCTCCGGCAAGAAAGGCGGCCGGGAGAACGATCAGGAGCGCATCCTCATTCACACGACCGGTCTGGTTTCGCAGGACGTCGCGCTGGCCCACTTCCTCTACCGGCGCGCCGCCGAGGAAGGCATCGGCGTGCGGTTGCCGAGCGCGCTGGCGACCGTGAACGGAAAATAACCCAGGCACCAAGAGAAGCAGCCGATGCAAGAACCGGAAATCAAGCAGCTCCTGGACACGCGGGTGTCGCGCGCGCGCGTGAAGCAATTGCTGATCGATCTCGTCAAGGTGCCGAGCCCGCAAACGGCCCTGCTGGAAGAAGAACCGCTGCTCAAGCAGTTCATCGCCAAGGCCATCGAGCCGCGCCTGCGGGCGATGGGATTTGCCGACATCCGCCACGATGCCATGGGCAACCTGATCGCCGTCTACGGCACGGCGACCAGCGGAAAATCCCTGATGATCATCGGCAATGCCATGAACCAGCCGGCCTCGACCATGCCGAATCCCTATGACGGGGACGTGGTCGACGGCGCCAGATACGACCTGCCGGGCGAATGCGTCATGGGCAAGGGCGCGAGCGAGCAGAAGGCCAATCTGGCCGCCATGCTGCATGCGATGGAGGTCGTCATCGCGAGCGCCGTTCCGATCACCGGGAAATTGATCTTCTGTTGTTGCCTGTCGGGCGAGACCGGCAAGCATGACGCCATCAGGAGCGTGGTCGAAGGCGCCGGCGTGCGCGCCGACATGGCGGTCCTGGGCGGGACCGGCCTGATGATCACGCTGGGCAATCGGGGCCGCATCGATGTGTTCGTCACGGTGCGCGGCTCGCCGTGCCATTCGTCGCGGCCGTGGGACGGCGCCAATGCGATAACGGGCGCCATCGAGGCGATCGGGCGGTTGGTCGGGAAGGTCGACCTGAGCCGCTCCCATCCCGAGCTCGGCAAGCAGAGCCTCACGGTCAACCATATGCGCAGCTTTCCGGATTCGACCCACACGGTGCAGGAGCGCTGCGAGTTCACCCTCGATCGGCGCCTGTTGCCGGGAGAGGATCCCGAGGCGGCTTTTGCCGAGATCGAGCGGATCGCCAAGGAGATCGAATCGTTCAAGGATCCGGTCAGCGGCAAGAGCTTTGCGGTGGAGGTGCGGCTCGGCCCCTTCATGTACCCTTCGCTGGTCGGCACCTCCTCGCCGATCGTGCGCGCATTGCTGCATGCGAGCCAAGTCATGATGGGCCGGCCGGCGCAGACCTACTATTCGCCGGCCGCCTTCGATCAGGGCTACCTCAATCACGTCGGAATTCCGACTGCCAATTTCGGCCCGGGCGAGCACCAATATGCCCACACCGATCACGACATGGCATCGGTCGAACGCAGCACCGACGCTGCGCGCGTCTTTGCCTTCATGATGCTGAACCAGCTGACCTAGCGCCGACATGAGAGATGTGCCGATGAATCCGCATGCCCCGGTTCGAGCGCGCCATGCTTGGTGCGCCGGTTTGGTGTCGTTGCTCGCCGCAAGCCTGGCCGGGCCCGCCGGCGCGGCCGGCGTGGAGGATTTTTACCGCGGCAAGACCGTGTCCATCGTGGTCGGATCGAGCGTCGGCGGCGGCTATGATCAATATGCGCGCGTGCTGGCCAGATATCTTGGCAAGCACATTCCCGGCCAGCCGACGGTGGTGCCGCAAAACATGCCGGCCGCGGGCGGCTTGCGCGCCGCCAAGTATCTCTATGCGGCGGCGCCCAAGGACGGCACCGTGATCGGCACGTTCTCGCGCAGCATCGCGGTCACGCCGCTGCTGTCGTCCGATCCCAGCTTCGATGGAACCAAGTACACTTGGCTCGGCAGCGTCGACAGCAACAACAACCCGCTCTGCATCACCAGCAGCAAATCCGCGATCAAGACCTGGCACGATATGCTGACCAATACGGTGGTGCTGGCCGGCCAGGGCACGGGCGCCGACGCGAACATCTTTGCCCGGCTGTACGAAAACGTGTTCGGAGCCAAGATAAAGCTGGTGCCGGGATATCCCGGCACCAACGACATCATGCTGGCCATGGATCGCGGCGAGGTCGACGGGTTTTGCGGCGGGATGTCCTGGACCACGCTCGAGATCACCCGTCCGGACTGGATCAGGGACAAGAGCGTCAACGTCATCATCCAGGCGCAGGCCGGGGTGAAAAGCGTGCCCGCCCTGGCCAATGTTCCGATCGCGATGGAGCTCGCCGACGACCCGGAGAAGAAGCAGATCCTCAATCTTATTCTCGGTCCCCATCAGGTCATGGCGCGGCCGTTCGCCGCCCCGCCGGGGGTGCCGGAGGATCGCAAGGCGGCGCTGATCAAGGCGTTCGACGAGACCGTGAAGGATCCGGAGTTTCTTGCCACCGCCCAAAAGGTGAAAATGGAGGTAAGCCCGACCACCGCGGGCGAGATCGATGCGCTGTTGCGGCAGCTCTACGCGACCCCCAAGCACGTCGTCGAGCAAGCCGCCAAGGCGATTGCCGAATAGGCTCGCAAGGCGAGGCGCGACCTCGCGGCGCCACGTGCTGCGCCTGTTTGCTTCACAGACCAGGCGGCAGGATATGCGCCCATTTTTCATGGATTCGCTTATCCAGCTCCTTGCTCGATCCGACCTCGATAGGAAAGCTGTCGCGCCGTGACCAGGGTTTGCAGGCGTCGATGATCACGCGCGCATTGCGGGTGTCGCCCGAGCCGTAGTTCATCGGGTCGGATGTTCCGCTCCAGCAGCCGCGCAGCAGCTCCATGCCCTCGCGTGGGTCGCAGCGGGTGCACATGGCCCAGATCACCTTGTCCATGTTGGCCGGATCGATGTCGTCGTCCACCACGATCACGAATCGGTTGGCATAGGCCCCGGCATGGCACTGCGAGGCGACCAGACCTGCCTGCTTGGAATGACCGCCGTATTGCTGCTTGATCGCGACCGTGAGCCAAAGCCGGCTGCCGCCGGCGGCGTGCGCCCACACGCCCTTGACCTCGGGAATGCCGGCGGCCTCCAGTTGATTCCAGACGGCGCCGGACCGGTAGGTGCCGCGATAGAACGAATCGTCGTCGGGCGGGATGCCCGGGATGGCGCCGAGCAGGATCGGATCGTTGCGATGCATCAGCGTCTCGACGCGGATCACCGTTTCCTTCTTCTTGCCGGCCACATAGTAGCCGCACCATTCGCCGAACGGGCCTTCGTCGATCAGATCGTTCGGGTGCACGAAGCCTTCGAAGGCGATCTCGGCATTGGCGGGAATGGGCAGGCCGGTACGCGGTCCCGCGATGACCTCGACCGGCTCGCCCAGGAGGCCGCCGGCGACATCATACTCGTTCTTGCCGTAGGGGATTTCCAATCCGGAGACCATGAACAAGGCCGGATGCATGCCGACCACGACCGCGACCGGGCAGGGCTCCCCGCGGTCGTGGTATTTGCGCATGATGAGATTGCCGTGCTTGCCCTTGGTGCAATGGACCGAGGCGACGTCGCGGCCGTGCACCTGGACCCGGTAGGCGCCATAGTTGATCCAGCCCGTATCCGGCTCCTTCATGACGACCATGCAGCCGGTGCCGATGAAATGGCCGCCGTCCTGCTCGTGCCATTTCGGCGTCGGGATCTGCAGCAGGTCGAGTTCGTTGCCGCCCTTGACGTTCTCCTGGATCAGTCCGCGTGGCACGGTCACGGGCGGGATCGATTTCATCTCCCGCATATAGCGGCGCCAGAACGCCACCAGATCGATCTCCTTGGCGGAGGCGGGCATCCCGATGGTCAAGTTGATGCGCGGTATCGAGGTGAGGATGTTCGCGAGAATGCGATGGCCGCTCGGAAAGCCCGGGATGTCGTCAAACAACACCGCCTTGTTGCCGATCTTGCGTTGATAGACGTCGACGATGCCGCCGATCTCCTCCTCCGGCTCGGCGCCGCTGACCCTCTGCAGCTGATTGGCGGCTTCGATCTCGGCGATCCATAGGCGCAGGTCTTGTTTTGCCATTTTTGCTCCCATTGTGCGCACGGCGGACGTCAACCCAAGGCGCAGCCTCGACGGATGATACGATATCACAGGTGCGAAGCGTCGGCGGCTTCATGACGCTGAACCAGCGGACATGCCGCCAATCCATATCGGCGACCGGCCGGACCTTCGCTGGGCCCACCGACAGCGCTTTTAGTCATTGACGCGTATCCGCGACTCAGCCTATTCCTGAAATTGAAACTCACGAGCTGTGCCCGGGCGGGAAACCGCGCCGGGTTTTTTCATGCTCGCCGGCCTTAAGGGCGCAATCGCTTTATTGCGCCGCTCTGCCAAGTCCGTTGCTCGCGGTCTTCATGGAGTACGGGGCTGAGGCGCCGATTGGCGCAATAAAGCGATTGCGCCCTACAGACTTGTTATTTTCCTGCATTTAACAAGCAAACAAGCGGTCCACTTCCCGCAAGCGGGTGGTCGATGGTCCGCGTTTACATCCCGTCTGCGCCCGGCTAGTTTCGCCGCGCGACAAGGATCCGGCCAGCGGCAAGAGCTTTGCGGTGGAGGTGCGGCTCGGCCCGTTCATGTACTTGTCGCTGGTCGGCACCTCATCGCCGATCGTGCGCGCCTTGCTGCATGCGAGCCAAGTTATGATGGGCCGGCCGGCGGAGAGCTACTACTCGCCGGCCGCCTTCGATCAGGGCTACCTCAATCGCGTCGGAATTCCGACTGCCAATTTCGACCCGGGCGAGCACCAATATGCTCACGCCGATCACGACATGGCATCGGTCGAGCGCAGCGCCGAGGCTGCGCGCGTCTATGCCTTCATGATGCTGAACCAGCTGACCTAGCGCCGACCGCTATCGGCGGCGCGCGGGCGCTCGGTTCGTGACGTTTTTCTAGCGCGCGCCGGAGGGCGACGAAGGTGATCCGCAACGCTAGCAGACGAATCGCTGAATTCAGCGACGCTGCGCTTGGCCGAAGTCGCCGTCAAGCCGCGCTCCACAGGAATCACAGCGTCTGCCTGCACGTCCTAGAAAGATCGCCGGGTGGTATTAGGTCAACTGAGGTCCGAGGCGATTCCGCTAGTGACCAAGGATGGTCTGCATCCTGCCTTGTAAGGCGTCGGTGAGCGCAGCGCGTCCCTCACCGTTGTTGAGATAACGAATATAGCGCAGGTGCCTAAGGTCGAACGGTATGTCCTGTTCGCTCTGCGTGATAAGGATCACCTCTCGCCCAAGGGTGTGGGCGATGCCCACTTCATAGAACACGTTCGGGTTTCGACCCGAGCAGTCGCACACGACGACGCGGGAGCGGTCGACCAGGGCAACCACGTCCTGAATGATCGCGGCGTTCTCCCAAATATCGTCGGCGCGCCTGCACCGAAGTCCCGCGTTGTCGGCCGCTTGCCGTATGCTTTCATAGACCGGGTTGAATTCCGCATTGAACGGCATCATCGCTGAGGCAAGGGTTGGTTCAATGTTCTCGTGTTCGGGGATCTGGAAGGCCGTTGGACGTTGGCGGCGTGGCCGGACATTTCGGAGCATGAAGCGGTAAAGGTCCACGTCTTTCACAGCCCAATGGTTGCGGGAGAACTCAAAATCATGCGGCATGTCGAGCGCCATGCGGTTCGCGTAGATCAGGCTGTTCTGGAGCGACGGAACCTCCGCATCAAGGGCGTACTCGAAGGCTACCTCATTGCCCGCTATGCGCGCCCTGTTGATTCGACCGACATAGGCAATTGCGTCTCGCACGCCTTCCTGCATGAATAGGCAAGGAAGCGCGGTCAAGCGATCTAGAAGCAGGTTCCCGTTCTCCCGGAACTGGGCCGCGATGTAGTCATCGGTGTATTCGAAGCACCTGCCAACGGGCATGGTCTCCCAACCACTATCCCAATCAACTGAACGCACAATGAGATTGAACATTAATCGCCCTCCCTTGCCCCTATCCTATCGAAATCGGCGCGAAAGGTGGAACATTAAGCCGTCCCTGACCGAGCACGATGACGGTGCAATGGTTCTGCGCGCGCGTGATGGCGTTGTAGAGTAGCCTGCGCAAATGCTCCGAGCTGCCGGTGGCCGTATGCGGCCAGAGCACGATGACGTTCGGAAACTCGCGGTTCTTGGCGCGCTGAAT
Source organism: uncultured Alphaproteobacteria bacterium (assembly GCA_963725185.1). Taxonomy (GTDB): domain Bacteria; phylum Pseudomonadota; class Alphaproteobacteria; order Rhizobiales; family Xanthobacteraceae; genus VAZQ01. Next base: position 570,660 of record CAVRXO010000002.1, on the reverse strand, counting down.
TGTCATGGCGAGATGGCCGCGTTGCTGTCGGAACCCCAGACGCGAGCGGTTGCGCACAGCCTCCCGGACGAACTCGGTGACCTGTGCGGCGGTGAATTCCGTTTGCCCATGCGCCCGGCGCAAGCGGTCCATGCGGCTGATCGCCTGCGCGATGGCGGCGTGTCCGGCCAGAGGCGTCAGAAGCGCGCGCAGATCGGCGCAAGAAGCCATCTCCGGCAAGGCGATATCGGCCAGCAAGGCATCGGCTTCTTCAGTATCGTGACGGTCCCATGCATGCGGATACGGCCCGAAGGTCGCGCCGTTCTTGCGCGTCCATCTGCTTGGTCTGAACGTATTGAGCGCCGCGCGGATAATCGCGTTGCCCGCATCCGGCGTGAGAATGGCGAACGGGCCTTGGCGCTGCGCGATCTCGTTGGCGATCGACCATGCCAGAAGCCCGGTATTGGCGTTCGTGGCGGGCGTTTCCAGAAGCCGGAAGCCCGCGCCGTTCCATGTCGTCCTGTTCTTGAAGGTGTTTGCCGTCAGAACGGTCTTGATGTCCCGCCCTTCGCGCACGGCCAGCGCGGCGGCGAGCAAGCCCTGTTGTTGCGTGCGCCGGGGCTGCGTGAGGCGGTGGGTTTGTCCTGCGCCCTCAAGCCAGCCGATGAGGGGCGCGGTGTCGCGTCCGTCGTGAAGGCACTGGAAAGCATCCGCCGCCGCCACGATCCGGCAGGATGGCGAAAGCCCCTGAAGGATGCGCATACGGTGGTCGTCAAGGTCTTGCGCTTCATCGACCAGAACCAGTGGAAAGCTTCGCGCCACCCATTGACGGACGGGTTCGTGCTCCAAGAAGCGCCGCCGCCAGAGAGCACGGCCCGTCGAATGCATTCAGCGCCGCGGCCTGCTCCTGCATCGCTGGCGTAATCAGGCTTCTGCGCCGCGCGGCCAGCGTCCGGGCGAACACATCGAAGGTCTGGCAATCAAAGCGCCTGCGGAACGCCGGCGTTCTCGCCAAGGCGCGCATCGAGACGGCGGCGCGCGCCGTTCATGAAGGTGAGCGCCAAGAGCTTGTGCCCGTCGCCCAGCGCGCCGTCCTGAACGAGCTCTCCCGCGCGGCCCACGAGATTGTGGGTCTTGCCCGTGCCCGCCGCGCCCTCGAAGAAATCGAACGTCATGGTGGCGCAAACCGGAAGACGTACATGGCGGCGGTCGAGTCCGCCGGAATGCGCGCAAAGAGCGGCGTGTTGGCGTTCGCGGGATCGCGCAGCACGTCGCACAGGGCATTGAGCAACTGCGCGGCGCGCGCCCGACAGGCTGGATTGGCCATGAGCGTGACGGCGACGCTCTCATGGGTCGGCGCGTAGGATTTCTGCGTGAGCAAATGAGCGGTGAGCGCCTGACGGTCCGCGAAAGGCGTCCCCAAGCGTGGTTCCGAGCGCGGCCAGCATCGTGGCTTCATCCGCGTCCGCAATCCACGAAACCACATGCTCCATCGCCCAGCCCTGCGGCCAGAACACGACACAGCGCGGCGGCGGATTGCTGGTCTTCACCGCATCGAAATAGCCGCGCCCTTCATTGTCCCCGTCCACGAGGATGCAGGTCCGCGCGTGGACGGCGCTAACCAGCGCGAACGTATCGGCAATCTTGGCGTCGATGGTCGGCACGACGCCAACGAAGGTGGAGAGAAGCGGCGCGCCGTCTCCGGCGTCCTGCCAGCCCTGATGCAGTTCAAGGGCGGTTTGCAGCGCCTCAAGCCATGCCACGTCCGAAACCCCTTCGGGGATCAGGACGCATTCGTGCATGAGCGCGGCCACAAGCTTCTGCCGCCAAGCATAGAGAAGATGCTGCTGGTGGTTGGTCGGCTGCGCGGGCACAGGGTCCATCAGCGGCTTGGCGTTCAAGACGCCCTCGTGCGTTTCGACGAAGAGCGTATCGGGGCAGGAAACATCGCGGCGACGATGGGCGAATGCGTCGTGACAATCGTTTGGTCGCAGAGCGCATTGAGGCGGTTGACCAGCCGTTTCTGCTGCGAGGGCTGAATATGCAGTTCGGGTTCCTCGACGGCGAGCACGAAGGACTGGCCCGTTTCCGCCCGCGCCTTGCCGAATTGCATGAGCAACAGAAGGCTTTGAAGGGAGACAAGGCCCATGCCCTGCCGCTGCGAAGGAAGGGTTGGCCCCGCGCCTTGCACGAAGTGCGGCATGACGCTTTCCAGAACGGAATCGCTGTCGGTCGCGGTCAGGCGCAGTTGAAGTTTGGGCGCGCTGGCCATGAGCATGCGCAACTCGTCGTTGGCCGCATTGACGATCTCGGAAAGGCCGGGCTGGTCTTCGAGACGGGCCCCGTCCGGTGGAGTCCAGAGGCGCTGCGCGCTCGGTGCGCACGGCCTGCGCGGGCATGTCCCCGCGCGTAGCCACCACGCGGCGGAATAGCTCCGAGGAAAAGGAAATCCAGCGGTCCCATGTGCGCGATGCTGGGACCAGAAAGAATCCCAGCTCTTGGAGCGCCTTGGTGTGGATGGTCCGCAGGTGTGCCTCTTCTGCGAAAGGATCACCCAGCGTGGCCTCGTCGTCCACGAAGAAGCGGATTGTTTCGGCCTCCAATTCGTCCAAATCGAACCGCGCAGCGAAGCCAATCTGCACGGCCAGGTCGGTGTGCTGCGCGTTCGGTGCGGCGCTCAACGTTTTGGCGTTGGGATCGAACCATTTCTCAACGCCGCGTTCGGGGCTGAACCAAGAGGAATGGTGATGCGGGTCGTTGGGCGTGAAGCCCGTCACGGTCGCGACGCACAGGATGCGCGCGGTTTCGTCCGGCGCGCTGCCATGGAAATCGTGCTCGGTCAGGCGGCGCACCAAACGGTCGCGCCCGAAGAAGCAACGCCAGCGCCTCAATCATGGTGGTCTTGCCGCTGTTGTTCGGTCCCACCAGGACGGCATGGCGGCCCAGCGCGAATGTCCGCCGAGCGCACGCCTCGGAAGCCGGAGATTTTCAGGCGGACAATGTGCATTCGAATGGTCCCCGCTCTTCTGCTCTACCTCACGAGCCTGGCTAGGCCATCATTGAATCCATCGACCAACAGCGCTGCATTCCAACTTCCCTGTTCTTGCTGCTCGACACGCACTCACGAGACATTGCACGCTCACGAGATCATTGTTCGTAGTTCAAAATGGTTCGCCCTTGTGAATTCCTCGGGAACGACTTGCTTGCGGCCTAGATTGTCGCAGCCAGTGCAGAAACTCGCTGCTCTTTCTTGGGCGGGTCGACCCAACGACTTCTGCGAGGATCAACAGCAGATCAGATGCTTGATTAGTAAGGGCGTAAGCCCCCAGCGCGAGCGCTTCTTTCTCGAGTTCCGGGACCAAACGTTGCAGTGTAGAAAATAACCGGGGTTGTGTCTTTCCGCTTTTTTAGTTCTTCCAAAAATTTGAAACCCGCGGTGTCGTCGCTCCCGCGTTTCAGGTCTGAGATGATGACATCGAACGTTCCCTTGTCGAGAACCTGCAACGCCTGCTCGGTGCTGGTCGTGGTTAGAATGCTCAGTCCAAACGTTGCAAGCGCCTGCTGTTCATTCAAATTGCCTTCAGGCTTGTCGTCCACCCATAAAGCGGAACGACCCTCCAGGAAGTTCGCTGGAATGATGCTCGTCACCAAATCTGCGAGGCGCCATGATTTGCTCTGGCCTGGTTTGAAATTCACTGCGGAGGCTTTCGGGTCTTCGGCCTTCTGATTCGCTTTAGCGATTTCTTCAGTGGCCTTACGCTTGGCAGTCGCCTCGACACCGAAGGCCTTCACTGAGCCTTCCGACAAATTCGCAAGAAAATCACGGAGGGCGGGTGTGAGCCTCCAAAGAACAATGAGTGCCACCATGGGCCACAAGAACGGGGCGATTGCACCCGCTATTTTTACGAAGCTATCGATCATGGAAGCTCTAGCAACCTGAGGCTGTAAGGATGCCTCGCCGCGAAGCCGAGGGCAAGCCGAAATCAGGCAGCAGACAGCGCTTTTAGCCATTGACGCGTCCGCGCGACTCAGCCTATTCGTGAAATTGAAATTCACGAGTTGTGCCCGGGTGGGAAACCGCGCCGGGTTTTTTCATGTCCGCCGACTTGCCGGCCTTAAGGGCGCAATCGCTTTATTGCGCCGCTCTGCCAAGTCCGTTGCGCGCGGTCTTCATGGAGTACGGGGCTGAGGCGCCGATTGGCGCAATAAAACGATTGCGCCCTACAGACTTGTTATTTTCCTGCATTTAACAAGCAAACAAGCGGTCGCAAGCGGGGCGGGTGGTCGATGGTCCGCGTTTACATCCCGTCCGCGCCCGGCTAGTTTCGCCGCGCGACCCACGGACGCGAGGGCTCCATGAGCGCTCCCCGGCCAAAGAAACGTTCCGGCGATTCTGCCTCGCAGGACTCAAATATGCAGTGTTTCGAAGCAGAGCGTTTCGACGCAAAGCGCTTTCATGCGCCATCGCGCTTGCGGCGGGGCGTGCGCTTTGCGGTCATTGCAATCGCGGGCTTGGCGCTTGTGGCAACGGCGCGGTCGCAGCCCGCCGGATTGCCCGGCGGCTGGACCAAGAAGGCGCCGCTTCCGCTCGCGCGCAACGAGGTGGCGGCCGTCGCCTCAATGACAAGATCTACGTCCTGGGCGGCAGCTATCCGCGCCAGAAATACGATGTGGCCGACAATGGCGAATACGATCCGACGAGCGACCGCTGGCGGGCGCGGGCGCCCATGCCGCAGGGGCTCAATCACGTCGGCGCCGCCGTCCTCAACGGCAAGATCTACGTGGTCGGCGGCTTCACCGGCTCCAACCACAAGGACGTAAACGACGGCGCCTTCGAATATGATCCGGCCGCCGATACCTGGCGGGCGCTGCCACCGCTGCCAAGCTCGCGCGGCTCGGTCGCGGTCGCCGCGGTCGCCGGCAAGCTGCATGCGCTCGGCGGCCGCAAGAACGAGACCGACGTGGTCACGGCCCATCAGGTCTATGATCCGTCGACCGGCAAATGGAGCGAGGCGGCGCCGTTGCCCAAGGGCCGCGATCACATGGCGGCCGTCGTGTTCGAAGGAAAGATCCATCTGGTCGGCGGACGCTTCGGCGCCAACGAGGACATGACCGGCTTGCACGACATCTACGATCCGGCGACCAATGCCTGGACCTCGGCGCCGCCGGTTCCCACCCCGCGCGGCGGCGGAGCCGGGACCTTGTTCCAGGGCATGATCGTCTTTCTCGGCGGCGAGGACGACAAGCGGACCTACGACGAGAACGAAGGCTTCGATCTCAAGAGCAATCGCTGGCTCAAGTTCACGCCCATGCCCACCGGCCGCCACGGCTTCGGCGCGGCGGCGGTGGGCAAGTATCTCTATATCGCCAGCGGCGCGAAGGGGATGGGAGGCGGCGATCCCACCAATGAACTCCTGGCCTTCAGCCTGCCGTAGGAGCCGAGCAGGAAGCGCAGGCGCCTCCACATCCGCTCATTCCCGCGTCCGACCGCCCCGACCGGGCGAAGGCCGATGTCGGCATCGCTAGGGCGCAATCGCTTTATTGCGCCGCTTGGCGAACCCAACGGCATTGCGCCTTTGGCGAGGCTTACGGCGCAATAAAGCGATTGCGCCCTACGAAAAAGCGGCCTCGCATCTCAGAACAGCCGCGGCTGCTCGCCGAGATAGAACTTGCGCATCTCCGGGCGATAGCGGTCCATGACCGCCTTGTTGAGATCGAGCGGCGGCTTGGCGTCGGCCGGCAGCACGGTGAAATAGGGCGTCTGCTTGAGCTGCGCGTCGAACTCCGTGCGCGCCCGTTGCAGGATGTCGGGCCGGGTGAGAAGGTCGAGGATCGATGCGGCCAGCACCTTGGCGCCGGCCACCATGCCCTTGTGGGCGATCGTGCTGGTCGGCGTGATGGCGGCGTGCCACTCGTGGATGGTGATGCCGGGGACGATCGAGGGAAACGCCAGCAAGCCGGCCGGCACGGTCCACGACACGTCGCCGTTGTCGTTGGAGGCATAGCCTTGTTGCCGCCCGCCCAAGGGGCGTGACGGCGGTCTTGAGCCCGACCTCCGGGCGGCCGGCGGATTTCTGGAAGTCGCGCGCGAAGCGCTGCTCGTCGTCGCTCCAGCGCGGCATGCCGACCTTGTCGATGTTGCCCTGCACCGCCTCGGCGATCGCCTTCATGCCGAGCTGCGGCCAGCCGGCGGCGATGATCTGGTACTCCTGGCTGGTCCCGGTCATCAGCGCCGCGCCCTTGGCGACATTGACGAGCTTCTCGAAGATCTGCACGGCGTCCGGCATGTTGGCGTCGCGCACCCACCACCAGGTCTGCGCCAGGTCGGGGATCACGTTGGGCTGAATGCCGCCATTGGTGACGACGCGGTGAATCCGATAGGTCGGATGCAGCTGCTGGCGCAGATAGGCGACGCCGACATCCATCAGCTCGATCGGCGTCGAGCGCGTCCTTGGCGTCCCAGGGATCGACCGCGGCGTGCGCGGTCTTGCCGTGGAAGGTGAAGTTGGCGCTGATCGAGGCGTAGTTGGCGAGGCCGTAGCCGGTCGCGAATCTGGTCGCCGATATGCAGATAGATGATGGCATCGACATCCTTGAAGTAGCCGGCGCGCACGATGTAGGGCCGGCTGATCAGCTGCTCCTCGGCCGGGCCGAGCGAGACGATGACGCTGCCCGGGATGTCGTAGCGCATCATGGTCTCCTTGACCGCGAAGGCCGCGGCCGCCGCAAGGCCGCCATGGGTGTTGTGCCCCTCCATGTGGCCGGGAGCGCCCGGCACCAGCGGTTTGCGCGCGAGCTCCATCGGGGTCTGCGAGCCGCTCCGGCAGCGCGTCGATCTCGCTGACGATGGCGATCGCCGGGTGGCCGTTGCCCCAGCGCGCCCACAGATTGGTGGGCATGCCGGCGGCGCCGAGCTGGACGTTGAAGCCGCCGGCCTCGAGCACGTCCTTCATGAGCTTGGTGCTCTCGAACTCCTGCATGCCAAGCTCGGCGAAGTAGTAGATCGAATCGCCGATCTTCGCCATCGGCACGGCGTTGCGCTCGACGACGCTGAAGGCGAATTCCTTCTGCTCGTCGCTCGCCGCCTGACAGCTCAGCGGCACGAGCGAGCCGAGCAATGATAAGAGTGCGAGCTTACCGGTCAGGCGCATGGCTTTTTCTCCGGGGGGCGATTGCGAGCCTGAAACATAGCATAGACTGGAACTCGAAGCGCTTCAGGCGCACCAGTTTATGGTTTTCCACGATCTCGTTGCCGGGCGTTCGCGAATACCGCATCAGTCCGCCGACAGCGCACGTCAAACGGGTTGTCCGGCGGCTGGAAGCGTCGCTAATCCGCGAGCCCCAAGACGAACGCCAAGGCAACGCCGAGCCGCGCCATGTCTTGGTTGTCGAGACGTCCGATCTTCTGCCCGATCCGTTCGCGTCTGATGGTGACCGGCTTATCGGCCATCACCTGCGATTTGAGACGCAATCCATTTTCGGGCCTGGGCTCAATGGTGACACGAAAATCCTGTGCGTCCACCAGGTCGGATGTCAGTTGGCAGACCACCACCGAAGCGTGGTTCTCCGGAAAGGCGTCAGTCTGCACGATGACCGCCGGACGCGGCTTGCCATAGTCGCCGGTCGCCGCAACGGTCACCAGGTCACCGCGGCGCATCTGCGTCAAACTCGGAGACCGATTTCGATCCATTTCAGCGCGTCGCGCTCGCGATCCGGGTCGAGCCCAGCGACCTGCTTCGCCACCCGTCGTCGGACGGCCCGCGAGCGGGGGTCGGCAACGACGAGACGCAACTCGCGCAGACCTCGTGCGCGCCGCCGCTGCCGCATCAACTTCATCCTTTCGGCTGCCGCCGCCATCGACTTCTCCATCCGTAACGCGTGACGCGTGTATCATGTAACGCGTTACAAGCAGGAGCGCAAGGGTTTAACGGAACATCCCATTCCACAATGCAGGCCCCGCGAAGGCGGGGCATTCAGTAATCCCCCGTGCCATTTGCGAGATTTAACCAGGTGGTCCTGGGGTTCTTGAACTCGCAATACTGATTGCAGCATTTTCGTCTCTCATCTGCACCCCGGCGACCCAGGTGGCCAGGACATTGATGCTGCTTGGCTCGAATGCCACCATGTCGGCGCGATAGCCTGGGGCAAGCCGCCCGAGCGCGTGGCCGAGGCCGATGAAGCGGGCCGGGTTGGTCGAGGCGAAACGCAGCGCCTCGGGCAGCGGCGTTCCGGTGAGCTTGACGCAATTGCAGACCGCCTCGGCCATGGTCAGGACGCTGCCGGCCAGCGTTCCATTGGCGGCGGTGCAGCGCCCGCCCTGACTGGTGATCTGCCGGCCGTACAGCATGAACGTCGATTGTCGGCCGCCGACCGGCGGCATCGCGTCGGTGACCAGCATCGGATGGCCGGCGCCGCGCAAGGCCAGGCGCAGCATTGCCGGATCGACGTGCACCCCATCGACGATCAGGCCGTACCAGGCGTCGGGCGATTTCGAGCGCGGCCGCGATCGGGCCCGGTTCGCGGCTCTCCAGCGGGCGCATGGCATTGAACAAATGGGTGAAGCCGGTAACGCCCTCGGCCATGGCCTGGCGGGTCTGCGCATAGGTCGCCATTGAATGCCCGAGCGACAGACGAATGCCGTTCCGCCTCAGTTCAGCGAGAAAACCCGGCGGCGCCTCTTCGGGCGCCAATGTCATGAGCATCTCGCCCTTTCGCGGCCGGGCCAGAATCTCCATGTCGGCCGGGGTCGGCGCGCGAATGGCGCGGACGTCGTGGATGCCGGCCTTGGCGGCGAAAGAAATGGACCTTCGAAGTGAATGCCGAGCACGCCCGGCTCGGTATCGATCGCCGCCTGCACGGCGTCGAGCGCGGCTCGCATCTGCGCGGTCGAATCGCTGATGAGGGTTGGAAGGAACGCAGTCGTCCCAAACCTGTCGATGGGCTGCCGCGATGGCCGCAATGGTTGGAACGCTCGGGTGGTCGTTGAACAAGAGGTCGCCGCCGCCATTGACTTGAAGATCGATGAAGCCGGGTGCAAGCCAGGCCGCTTCCGGCAGAGAGCAAACGGCGGTGCCTGCGGGCAATTCGGCCTGCGGCACCACTGCGACGATATTGGAGCCCTCGATCATGACGGCAGCTCTGGCGTGCAGGCTGACGCCGTCGAAGACATGCTCCGCCGCGACCGCGTGGGTTCCGGGATCGTTCATCGTGTTCGGGTGACCTTGCGCAGATGGCGGGGCGCGTGGATGTCGGTGCCGCGGTGCTCGGCGAGATGGGCCAGGAAGCCATAGAAGCTCTGTACCAGACAGGCGGCGTCCGTCGCCGGATGATCGGGCGGCAAGACCGGCAGTCTCGAACGCGTCGTCGTGGCCGGTACGCAGGACGATCGCTCCCTTGCGCTCCAAATTTGCCGCCAGCTCCCGCAGGCCGGCGGCAGCCGCATCGGTCGGCATGAACAGCAGGACGGGATAGCGCGCCGACACCATCGCAATGGGCCCATGGAGAAACTCCGCGCCGCTGAAGGCCTCGGCGTGAAGATCGCAGGCTTCCTTGAGCTTCAATGCGGCTTCGTACGCAATGGCGACCGTGGGTCCGCGGCCGAGGATCGCGGTGTTGGCGGCGCGCGCCAGTGCCGGCAGTGCCGCTCGCCAATCGAGCGTGGACGCGGCAGTCAGGCGTCCGGGCAGGCGTTCGATGGCGGCCGCGAGAGCATGGTCGTCGGCCCATGCCGCGATCAGGCGCAACAGCACGGCGAGGGCGGCGACGAAGGTCTTGGTCGCCGCCACCTCGGATTCGGGTCCGGCACCCATCGGCAGGACGATGTGGCAGGCGGCGGCGAGCGGACTGTCGATGTGGTTGACGATGGCCACGGTCAGTGCGCCCGCCGTCTTGGCCATCAGGGCTGATTTAACGAGATCATCGCTTTGCCCCGATTGCGAGATCGCCAGGAACAACTGGCCGTCGAGCACAAGCTGCCTGCGATACACCGTGGCGATGCTGGGGGCGAGGGTCGCTACCGGGATGCCGAGATGGTTTTCGATCAGATGCTTGCCGAAGCTCGCCGCATTGGCCGAGCTCCCGCGCGCGCAGGTGACGACGAGGTTCGGCCTGTATTGTCTCAGATGGAGCAGAAGCTCCGCGACCGGAAGGGTGAGGGCCTGGGCCTGCCGCAGCACGATCCCGGGCACCTCGCGAAATTCGACCCATTTGCGCATATCAAGACCGCTCAACTCAAGACCGCTCATCGGCCGCGCTCCGAAAACGTTGACCATTCAAGTCCCTAACGCATCAGAACCATTCTGGATCGAAAGCGTTTGGATTAAGGGACGGCAACGAGGGTGCGGTAGACCCATGGACACGGAACGCCCCAGTCCCCGGTACGCAGGCATCGATCTCTGGGAGCCTGCGGACATCCTGGATGCGATGATCGAGGGACAATTTGCCGCCGTGGCTGCGGCGCGCGAAGCGCGCTTTGCGCTGGCGCGTGCCGTCGCGGCGATCGAAGCGCGTCTCAAGCATGCCGGCCGCCTGGTCTATGTGGGTGCCGGTACGTCGGGACGGCTGGCTGTGCAAGATGGCGCCGAGCTGGTGCCGACCTTCAATTGGCCGGCGGACCGCCTGCTGCTGCTGATCGCGGGTGGCCGGGATGCGCTGCTGCGTTCCGTCGAAGGCGCCGAGGACGCGAGCGAGCAGGGCGCCCGCATCGTGCGCCAGCACGCCATCGACAAACGGGATGCGCTGATCGCCGTGGCGGCGAGCGGGACCACCCCGTTTACGCTCGCCTGCCTGCGCGAGGCGAAGCGGCGCGGCGCATTGACTGTCGGGATCGCCAACAACCGCGGCACACCGATCCTCAACGAAGCCGACCATGCGGTCTTTCTCGATACCGATGCCGAGCCCATCGCCGGCTCGACCCGGATGAAGGCCGGCACGGCACAGCGGATCGCGCTCAACATGCTTTCGTCCCTGCTGATGATCAGGCTCGGCCGGGTCTATGAGGGCCTGATGGTGGACGTGCAGGCGGTCAATGAGAAGCTCGTGCGACGCAGCGAGGAGATGTTGCTGAAGCTCACCGCCGCAAACCGCGACGAGGTGCGCCAAGCGCTGCAGCAGGCCGGCGGCAACGTGAAGCTGGCCGTTCTGTTGCTGCGCGGCTGCGACATGGATAAAGGCCAGGCGCTCCTCGATCTTGCCCATGGCGAGCTGCGGGCCGCGTTGAACCTGCTGGAGCCGCGCGGCTCCGACGCGGCCCAATTGCGTACCGACCTTGTCCCGGACTTGACCCGGGAACCGACGTCGGAATTTGGAACGGTCCCGGCTCAAGGCCGGAACAAGCCGTCCTCATAAGCCTTGCGCTGCCCGATGCCACCTGATGGTACCAACCTTGTCCCGGGCTTGACCCGGGACCGTACCAAACTCCGAATTTGTAACGGTCCCGGCTCAAGGCCGGGACAAGTCGTCCTGCAAGCCTTGCCCCTGACGGCCTCGGCTCAAGTCAGCCGAGCAAGTTCACCGAGTAGCCGGCGCGCCGCATGACGGCGTCACGCGCCTCGCGCACCAGGCGCAGCACGCGCGGCATATCGACGCCCACCAGGTTGCCGCGCCATTTCTTGACCTTGCCGGCGATGAAGACCGTGTCGACATTGCCGGGATTCATCAGGTTCACGACCACGCCGGGCGCGTTGTTGAGCGGCCAGATGTTGAGCCGGTCGGCCGCGAGCAGCAGGATGTCGGCCTCCTTGCCGGGCGTGAGCGTGCCCACCTTGCCGTCGATATTGGCGCAGCGGGCGCCCTCGATGGTGGCGAACTCGATGAGGTCGCGGCAGGTCAGGAGCGGCGGCAGGTTCTGCTCGCCGTTGCGGGCGCGTTGGAACAGCTGGTTGCGCTGGAACGTGAAGGTCGATCGCATGATGGTGAAGCAATCCTGCGCGATCTCCACGCCGTGATCGGAGCTCAGGCTCGGGCGCAGCCCGTGATCCAGCGCCTCCTGGATGGTCGGCGAGCCATGGCCCATCGCCATGTCGATCTGGGTGCAGAGCGAGACGCGCCCGCCGGTATCCTTGATCAGCCGCCATGCCGCGTCGTTGAGGCCCAGGCAGTGGATGTATTCATCGCCCGGTCGCAGCAACCCGGCGCGTCCCAGCTCCAGCAACGGTGCGCTCAGGTCCTTGCCGACCAGATGCAGGACGGCCTGGACGCCGACCTCGCGCGCCAGCGTATAGAGCTTGGCGTCGAGGCTGGTGGTGAGAGCGAGCGTCAGCAGTTGGTCCTTCGAGCTGAAATAGCTCCGCTGCAGGCGGGCGATGTCCTGCGGAAACTGGGTTCGCGGCCCGGCACCGCGGTGATAGGAGAAGACCGCGCGGATGCCCGCTTCCTGCAGGGCGCGTATGCAGGCGTCGCTGTGCTCCGGCGAATGGGAGACCTGCGAGATGTCGACGATGCCGGTCGTGCCGTTGTCGATCATGCCGAGCGCGGTGACCAGCTCGCCCGCATAGGCGTCCTCGGGCGCATAGACCGGAGTCAAGGTGCTCTGGACGTCCCGGTTGTAGTCGGGAACGAGCAGGCCGTTGGGCATGATGCTGCGCAGGAGGCCCTGATAGGAATGGCTATGGGTGTCGATGAAGCCTGGAACGACGATGCGGTTCGTGGCGTCGATCACCGCCGCCGCGTCGGGAGACACCGGCAGGTTCGGCCGCACTTCGCGGATCTTGCCGTCCTCGATCAGCACGTCCGCCTGCGCGAAGTCGCCGATCCTGCGGTCGAGGGTCAGCACCACGCCGCCCTTGATGAGGATGCGGCGCTGCCCTTGCAGGCGGCGCAGCTCGGCGTCGGGGTCGCTCGCGCCGGCGCCTTGGGCCAGCGCGCCGCCGGAGGGGACCTGCGCCGCCGCCCCGCCGGCTGCGAGGCCGACGCCCGCCTTGAGGAACGCGCGACGCGACGATGCCGCGTCGCCATCGCGTGATTTCAGCGCATCGGACCGAGTTGGATGGTTGCTGCCCTTCTTGCGCATGGTGACTCCTCATTCGCTCCCGGCGTGCCGGCGTCAGGCGAGCTTTTGATAGGCGTCGATGATCTCGCTGCCGGTGGCAAACCAGACGCGCTCATGGCTCTTGATCTCGGCAATGGCGCGCTGCAGGTATTTGATGCGCAGCGGCTGGCCTGAGATCATCGGGTGCAGCGGGATGCCCATGACGCGCGCCTGCTTCTCGCTGTCGGCATAAAGCGTCTCGAATTGGTCCATTACCGAGCGGTAGTACTGCTCGCCGGTGTAGCCCTTGCGCATGTAGAGCGGGATGTCATTGATCTCCATGCAGTAGGGAATCGAGAACATCTTGCCGGCCTTGACCTTCAGCGGGAAGGGCTGATCGTCGGCATTCCAATCGCCGCAATAGATCACGCCCTCCTCGGCGAGGATGTCGAGCGTGTTGTAGGTCTCGGCGAGCCCGGACCCGAGCCAGCCGCGGGGTTTTCGTCCGCTGGATTGCTCGATCGTCTTGAGGATCGTGCGGATGGTTTCCCGTTCCTTTTCCAAGCTCAGGCCCGCCAGGCCTTCGCTGTTGGTCGTGCCATGGCCCATGAATTCCCATCCGCGCTTTTTCATTTCCTCCATGGCCTTGGGATAGTGCTCGCAGACCAGCGAATTCAACGCGACGGTGGCCTTGATGCCGGCCGCGTCCAGCACGTCGGCGATGCGCCAAAGGCCGATCCGCATGCCGTATTCGCGCCAGGCGTAGTTGACCACGTCGGGCACGATCTTGCCGAGGTTCGGGGAAACCGCCTGGCCGGCGGGCGAGTTGTAATCCCAGACCTCCACGTTGGGAGCGATCCAGACCGCCAGCGTCTTGCCGCCGGGCCAAGCGAACGGCTTTCGTTCCGAGATTATCGAGTCGTCATATCGGTCGGATCTGCGCACCCGTCTCTCTCCTGTCTGCGCAACGCATTTCAAAGACTCGAGCGAATGGCATCGACGAAGCTCATATCGATGATCTCGTCGTATTCGACGTCGGTCTTGAGAATGCCGGCGCTGCGGACGACCGCGCTTGCGGTGGTCCAGGCTTCACGACTGATCATGCCGTCCCGGCTCCACAGCTCGTCCGCAAAAGAGCGGTCGAGTGTGGCCTTGAGGTCGTCGAGCGGCATGGTGGGAAACTGCTTCTTGGCGATCTCGGCGGCTTCGTCGCGATTGGCGTAGAGGAACTTGAGCCCCTTGATCATGCCACGCACGAAGGCGCGCACCAGCTCAGGATCCTTCTGGATCGTATCGAGGCGGACATTGAAAGTGGAGTAGGCGTACGGCCCAAGCTCCTTGGGAACATTGATGAAGGGTTCGCCCCAAATCGAATGCCGCACCCCCTGGGTGACGTAAGGCTCGGTTGCCTCGCCGATCTGCGCCTGCTTGCCCCTGACTACCGCGATGGTGGCGGAGTTGGCGGTCTCGATCAAGGTGACATCCCGTTTGGCGTCCAGATTCCATTTCTTCAGGAAGTAGCGCGTGATTGAGTTGGGCGTGCCGCCGAACGGGCCGATGGCGATCGTCTTGTGCCTGAAATATTCGGGCCAGTCCTTATTGGCGGGCTCGAAGCCCTGGCCGGCGCAGAAATAGATGTTGCCGCGGTCGACGCAGTGCACGACGGCGCGCAGCTCGGCCCCTTTGGCCTTGGCGAAGGCGTTATGCTCGGGACCGCCGATGAAGGCGAAGGCCTGTCCGGACAGCACCGCATTGGTGTGACCGCCGCCGGTTTCGATGGTCACCAGGTTGACGGTGACATTGGCCTCATCGAAGAATCCCTTGGACATCGCGATGTAGAGCGGCAGATAGCCGGTGCCGTGGACCGGCTCCGCAACCAGGATCTCCTTGGCGGCGGCGCGTGCCACGTAGGGGCTGGCCACCAGGCCGGCGCCGATGGCGGCGGTCGAGCGCAAGAACCCGCGTCGGTCGATGTATCTGGGTCTGATCATGCCATCCTCGCTTTCGATGCCGGCTATTGACGGACACCCTTGCGCAACAGGCGCTCGAGCCATGAGACGGTCGCGTACATGATGACGGAGAGCGTCGAGAGCGCAAGCACCGCGACCCAGACCAGCGCGATGTCGTAGGTCTGGCCCGCATACAGGATCGCGCGTCCAAGACCATGCTGGGACGCGATGAACTCGCCCACCACCGCGCCCGTCAGCGCGAGACCGATGTTGACGCGCAGGACCGAGATTATCCACGGCAAGCAGGATGGCACCACCAGCTTGCAGAAGACCTGCAGTCGCGAAGCCCCGAGCGAGTAGAACAGCTTCTCTCCATCCTGGTCGAGCGCCTTGACGCCCGCATAGGTCGTCAGCGTCGAGACCACCAGGGTGAGCGCGGTCGCGATCGCGACCTTCGAGGCCAGGCCGAGGCCGAACACCAGGATGACCAGCGGGGCAAGCGCGAGCTTCGGGATCGATTCGAAGCAGATGATGTAGGGCTGGACGATGGCCGCATAGTTGCGCGACCACCAGAACGAAAGCCCAAGCAGCGAGCCCGCCGTGGTTCCGAGCAGAAAGCCCAAGATGGTTGAGCGGAACGTGAAGGCGATGTCGGCCCAGGCATCGCCGGTGGCGAAGAAGATCGTGAACGTATGGAAGATCGCGCTTGGCTGCGACCAGAAAAACGCATCGATCCAGCCGCGCGTCGCCGCCGTCTCCCAGAGCCCGATCGCTCCCACCAGGATGCCGATCTGGGCGGCCAGTATGGCCCACGGCGGCCAGTCCCGCTGCACCGGCAGGCGCCGAGCCGGTCTTGCGGGCGGTGCGCCAGCGGAACCCGGATGCGCCAGGCCAAGATCGGTGACGCCGACCGCCGGGGTGTCCGGGACGCTCATGCGACTTCCTGACGATGGTGCCGTAGGCTCACCGGCTGGGGGAGTGCTCCGGTTGCGAGGAGCGCGAGGCACCGCTCCTTGATCGCCAGGAACTCGGGCGTGAGCACGCTTTCGCGCTCCCGCGGACGTTCGATCGGCACCGGGATGGTCTCGATGATCCGTCCCGGCCGGGTTGCCATCACGTGCACCTCATCGGACAGAAAGATCGCTTCCTCGATGTCATGCGTGACGAACACCACGGTCTTGCCGAAGTCGGCCCACAGCTGCATCAGCCATTCCTGCATCTGCAGCTTGGTCTGGGCGTCAAGCGCGCCGAACGGCTCGTCCAGCAGGATCACATCGGTATCGAACAAGAGCGTGCGCAGCAGCGCCGCGCGCTGGCGCATGCCGCCCGAAAGCGAGCTTGGATAGAGATGCTCGAAACCCGCGAGCCCGTAGCGCTGCAGCAAGGGCAGCGCCCGGCCGCGCGCCTCGCGCAGCGGCACGCCCTGGATCTCCATGCCGAGGATGACGTTGTCGAGCACGCTGCGCCACGGCAGCAGCAGATCCTTCTGCAGCATGTAGCCCACCCGCCCGATGGTCCCGGTGGCCTCAATGCCCTCGATCAGCACGTGGCCGGCGGTCGGCTCGATGAGGCCCGCGATGATGTTGAAGATCGTGCTCTTGCCGCAGCCCGAAGGGCCGATGAGGCTGACGAAGCGGCCCGGCGGGATCGAGAGCGTGACCGGCGCCAGCGCCTGGAAAACGCCGGCCGGCGTCTTGAAGGTCATGCTCACATCGTCGACACGAAGCTTCGGGGCCGGGGACATGAACCCGCCTCTCTCCACCACGCTGCTCCGGCGCTGCCACTGTAGGTGGCCGGCAGGTGATGCGCCAGCACCTCTGGCGCCGCTATCGCCTTGGACTATTCCGCCGCCCGGTGGGCTTGCGACTGGCGGTCGATGTCGACGAGCTCCAGCGGCGACGCCGTCGCCTCCAGCATGCCCCAGCTCTTGAGCCAGTCATAGGTGCGCTGCATCTCATCGAGCGGGATCGGCGCAGGATCGCAGACGACGAGACGGCTCTCGCGCAAGTCATCGACCTTTAGGGCTGCGATCTCCGGATCGGTGGCGCCGTGATAATCGATGAAATAGTGCAGATAGGCGCGCTTGTCGGCATTGATGCGGCGCACCGCTTCACGCACGGCGCGGTTGAAGGCGGCATAGGTTTCCGCGTCCACCCGATCGGATGCGACCTCGGTGCCGTGGAAGAAGGCCGAGCAGACGGTGCGGCAGCCCTTCTTCTCGGCGAGCGTGATGTGCGGCTCCGTGAGCGTGACGGCGTCGACTTCGCCCTTCAGCAGGGAGTTGAGCCGATAGCGCGACCCGTTGGGCGCGCTGCACAGCTTGATCTCGTCGCGGGCGAGGAATCCTTCAAGCATGTGCAGGGCGATATAGTGCGTGCCGAAATAGAACGGGACGCCGATCGAGCGATTGGCAAGCTGCTGCGGCGTGAAGATGTCGGAGTCCGGGGCCACCACCATGGCCGAATAGCTCACGATGGCGCGGCGGCCGAGCTGACGGCTGCCGGTCCCGGTCTCCTGCACGCGGCAATAGTTTCCCCACTCGCAGGCATTATACATGTCCGCCTTGCCCTGCTCGAACATCTTGCCGTGGCTCGAGAACGGGTCCACCTGCTGGGGGCTGGTCACGTTGATGTCGAGCTTTTTCGCGGCGTCCTGGTCGCGGTCCGCCCATTCGACCAGAAGGCCTTCCTGCGCGAACAGGCCTTCGTCGAACGCCACCAGCTCGGGCAAGCCTTGGAACGGCGCGGTGGTTTCCAACACCAGCTTCTTCATGTGCTTCCTACTCCCAGGGTTCGAGAGCGTGAGCTTAACCGGAACCCGCCCGTCAGAGAAAGCCAAGCGGAGCCGATTGCATACAATTCGTCAGAGGCTGCCTATTTCTTTATCGCCGGAATGGCCGCCGATTTTGCCCGGCTCTCGGCGGTCAAGTTAAAGCAAGTGAATTCAATGCTTTAGTGCGAACAGCGCCGTCCTGGCAGCGTTGGCACAGGGCTTGCGACCGCGCTTCTCAAGGGCGATCCGCTCTTCGCTCGGTGCCCCATGATCGAGCGGCCCTTCGTCCCGCATTCGAGAAAGGATCACCATGATATTCGACGCAGTCTCACGTCGGCGTGTTCTGCAGGGGACCGCCGCACTTACCCTCGCCGGTGTGCTGCCGTCCCGCCCGGCCGCCGCCAAGGAAACCACCGTCGGCTTCATCTATGTCGGGTCGCGCGACGACTACGGCTACAACCAGGCCCATGCCCAAGGCGCCGCCGCGCTCAAGTCCATGGCCGATGTGAAGGTGGTCGAGGAGGAGAAGGTCCCGGAAACCGATGCGGTCGAGAAGACCATGGAATCCATGATCAATCTCGACGGTGCGACGCTGCTGTTCCCGACCTCTTTCGGCTACTACAACCCGCAAGTGACCAAGATCGCCGCCAAGTATCCCAAGCTGCGCTTCGAGCATTGCGGCGGCCTGTGGACCGACAAGGACCCGAAAAACGCCGGCAGCTATTTCGGTTATATCGACGAAGCCGAGCATGTCAGCGGCATTGTCGCCGGCTATTCGACCAAATCCGGCAAGCTCGGTTTCGTCGCCGCCAAGCCGATCCCGCAGGTGCTGCGCAACATCAATGCGTTCGCGATGGGCGCCAAGCTCGCCAATCCGAAAGCCACCGTGCAGGTGATCTTCACCGGCGACTGGTCGATGCCGGTCAAGGAGGCGGAAGCCACCAACAGCCTGATCGACCAGGGCGTCGACGTCATCACCTGTCACGTCGACGGCCCAAAGACCGTGGTGGAGAACGCCGCGCGGCGCGGCGCCATGGTCTGCGGCTATCACGTCAACCAGGCCACGCTCGCGCCCAAGGCCTACCTCACCGGCGCCGAATGGGACTGGGAGAGCCTTTATCCGCGCTTCGTCAAGATGTTCACCTCCGGCCAGAGCATCCCGAACTTCTATCGCGGCGGCCTCAAGGAAGGCCTCGTCAAGGTGTCGCCCTACGGCGCCATGGTGGCCGAGGCCGCGCGCAAGCAGGCCGACGACGTCAAGGCCAAGCTGATGGCCGGCAACTACGTCATCTTCAAGGGCCCGGTCACCGACAACAAGGGCAAGACCGCGATCGCCGCCGGCGTCGAGCGCAGCCAGACCGATCCCGAGCTCGAGAAGATGGACTATCTGGTCGATGGCGTGATCGGCGCGACGTCGTGAGGGCTCCGACTCCAGCCCCAGCCGGGCGCCGCGCAAGCGGCGCTCGCGCGGTTTGGCGGCGCGGCCGAGTATGTGGTTATTCCCGCTGCTGGCGCTGGTCGCATCGCTGGTGCTGTTCGGGATCTTTGTCGCGCTGTCGGGCAAGAATGCGCTCGACCTTTATTTCTACATGTACCAGGGCGCGTTCGGCACCTGGTTCTCGTGGCAGAACACGCTGACGCGCGCGGCGCCGCTGATCCTGACGGCGCTGTGCACGGCGCTGCCGGCGCAGCTCGGGATGGTGATCATCGGCGGCGAGGGCGCGCTGCTGATCGGGGCGCTCGCCGCGACCGCGGCCGCGCTGGCATTGCCGGCAAGCCCCGCCGCTGGTCGTGCAGATGCGCCATGGTGGCTGCCGGCATGGCGGGCGGCGGGCTTTGGATCGCGCTCGCCGGCGGCCTGCGCCACTACCGCGGCGTCAACGAGACGATCTCGAGCCTGCTGCTGGTCTATATCGCGCTCGCCATTCTCAACCAGCTGGTCGAGGGCCCGATGCGCGATCCGACGAGCCTCAACAAGCCGTCGACGCGCGAGATCGGTGCCGCCAACATGATCGGCTCGATTCCCGGCACCGACATCCATTGGGGCTTCGCCTTCGGCATCGTGGTCGCCGTGCTCGCCTATATCCTGATCTATCACACGGTGTTCGGCTTCGCGGCGCGGATGGCCGGCGGCAATATCCGCGCCGCCAAGGTGGTCGGGCTCGCGGTCGGCCGCCTCATCCTGGTGACGTGTTTCCTGGCGGGCGCCGCCGCCGGCCTTGCCGGCATGGTCGAGGTCGCGGCCGTGCAGGGCCGCGCCAATGCCAATCTCGCCGTCGGCTACGGCTTCACCGGCATCCTGGTGTCGTTCCTGGCGCGCCACAATCCGCTGGCCATCATCCCGGTCGCCATCCTGCTCGGCGGCATCGGCGCCAGCGGCGGCTTGCTGCAGCGCCGATTCGGCCTGCCCGACGCGTCCGTCCTGGTGCTGCAGGGGATCATCTTCGTCGATGGTGCTGGCGAGCGAGACCCTCTACGGCCGCTTTCGCCTGTCTCGGCCGGAAGGCAGCCTGACCATGGCGGACGCTGCCATCGGATTATGGGGCGTGCCGCTCGCGGTGCTCGGCGGCGCGTTGCGGGTGAGCACGCCGTTCCTGTTCGTCAGCCTCGGCGAATGCATCACCGAGCGCAGCGGACGCATCAATCTCGGCCTCGAAGGCACCTGGTGATGGGCGCGATGTGCGCCTACGGCACCTCCTACCTGACCGGCTCGCCGTGGCTTGGCGTGCTGGCCGCCGGCATCGTCGGCGCGCTGCTCGGCGCCTGCACGCCTCGATCTGCGGCCTGCCGCGCGTCAACGACATCGCGGTCGGCATCGCCCTGATGCTGTTCGGCACCGGCCTCGCCTTCTATCTCGGCAAGCCGCTGATCGAGCCGAGCGCGCCGATCCTGCCGTCGATCGATCTCGGCTGGTGGAGCGACGTGCCGCAGGTGCACGCCGCGCTGAAGATCAACGTGCTGTTCCTCATCGGGGTCGCGCTGGCCCCGCTCCTGGTCTGGGCGTTGCGCAGCACGCGCTGGGGCCTGATCCTGCGCACCGTCGGCGAAAGCGCCGACGCCGCGCGCGCCATGGGCTATTCGGTCAACGCCGTCCGGCTGCGCGCCACCATGGTGGGCGGCTTCCTCGCCGGCATCGGCGGATCGTTCCTGTCGCTGGTCTATCCCGGCAGCTGGAACGAGGGGCTGTCGAGCGGACAAGGGCATCACCGCGGTCGCGCTGGTGATCTTCGCGCGCTGGAACCCGATGTATTGCTTCTGGGCATCGCTCCTGTTCGGCGGCGCCGCCGCGCTCGGGCCGGCGCTGCAATCGGTCGGCGTCAGCCCAGGGCTACTACCTGTTCAATGCCGCGCCCTACATCCTGACCTTGCTGATCATGATCATCACCTGCTCGCCGAAGCGCACGCTGGTCGGCGCGCCGGCGGAGCTGAGCATCATCAAGTGAGCGACAAGTGAGCGACAGCGATCAAATCGCGCCGCCCCGCGCTCGGGATCGAGGCGGTCTCGATGACCAAGCGCTTCGGCGACTTCGTCGCGCTCGACGCGCGTCTCGCTGAAGGTCGTCCCCGGCAGCTTTCATGCCCTGCTCGGCGAGAACGGCGCCGGCAAGAGCACGCTGGTCAAATGCATCATGGGCTATTACCAGCCCGACGAGGGCGCCGTCCTGGTCGGCGACCGCGAGCAGCACGATCGCCAACCCGCGCGCCGCGCACGCGCTCGGCGTGGGCATGGTCTATCAGCATTTCACGCTGGTGCCGGCCATGACGGTGACCGAGAACCTGGTGCTGGCGCGCGACAATCTGCCCGCCATGATCGACTGGCGCAGCCGAGACAGAAGGAGCTCGAAGCGTTCCTGGAGCGGATGCCGTTTCGGGTGCCGCTCGAGCGCCAAGGTCGCGGCCATCTCGGCCGGCGAGCGGCAGAAATGCGAGATCCTCAAGCAGCTCTATCTCGAGCGACGTTTCCTCATCCTCGACGAGCCGACCTCGGTGCTGACGCCGGGCGAAGCCGACGAGGTGCTCGGCATGCTGCGCGACATGGTCACGCGCGGCGAGCTGACGGTCCTGATGATCACCCACAAGTTTCGCGAGGTGATGGCGTTCGCCGACGAGGTGACGATCCTGCGCCGCGGCAAGCTCGCCGGCACGGCCGCGTCAAGGAGCTGACGCCTGACGCGATGGCGCGCGCCATGATCGGCGCCGAGGAGCTGACCGTCCAGCCGGCGCGCGCCGGCTCATTCGGTGCGCCGCGGCTCGAGATCGCCAAGGGCTCGATGCGCTCGACGACGGCGGCCAGCCGGCGGTGCGCGACCTCTCGCTGAGCATCCGCGCCGGCGAGATCGTCGGCATCGCCGGCGTTTCCGGCAACGGCCAGCGTCAGCTGGTCGAGGTCCTGGCCGGCCAGCGCGACGCCGAATCGCGGCGACATCCGCATCGGCGGCGATCCCTATCATGCGACGGCGCGACGAGATGCGCCGCCACAAGGTCTCCTGCCTGCCGGAGGAGCCGCTGAAGAACGCCTGCGTGGCGCGCATGAGCGTCGCCGACAATCTCGCGTTCCGCGCCTTCGACCGGCCGCCGTTCGCGCGCGGCGGCTGGTGGCTCGATCATGCCGCGCTTCCGCGCAGGCGCCGCGCGCGCGATCGAGCGCTACCGGATCAAGACCCGCGGCCCCGACACGCCGATCGGCGAGCTTTCCGGCGGCAATGTCCAGCGCACGGTGCTGGCGCGCGAGCTCGGCGGCGAAGTCGACATCATGATCGCGGCCAATCCGTGCTTCGGGCTCGACTTTGCCGCCGTCGCGCAGATCCACGCGCGAGATCATGGCGGTGCGCAACCGCGGCGCCGCGGTGCTGCTGGTCAGCGAGGATCTCGACGAATTGCTCGAGCTCGCCGACCGCATCGTGGTCATCTTCAACGGCCAGCTGGTCTACGAGACGACCGCAAGCGACGCCGACTTGACCGAGATCGGCCGGCATATGGCCGGGCATTGATGAGGCACTCTGTAGGGTGGGCAAGGCGCGTAGCGCCATGCCCATGCGGACATGCCGAAGGTGGGCACCGTGCTGCGCGCTCTTGCCCACCTTACGGAGGCGTATCGCTGAAGCCTCAATCCAGCGGCTGGATATGCACCAGCCAGCCGTCGTGGTCGACGAACCAGACCGAGACTGGGCTGGTGGAATTGTCGATCCAGGCCTCGCGGTCCATGGCGAAGGGCTCGGGCAGCGTGTAGGTGGTGAACTGCTCGGTCTTCGGGTCGAAGCGCAGATAGTGGCCGCCGTTGAGCTCGCCGGCCCACACCTCGCCGTTCTTGTCGGCCTTGGCGGTGTAGAGCGAGGTGTAGGGCGTCGGCAGCGGGTATTCGTGGACCAGCTTGGTGTTGATGTCGAACTTGATCAACGAGCCGCCGCGGCCGGCCGCCCAGTAATTGCCGGCGGGATCGAACTCGCCGCGGGCGGGACCTGAATTGGGGCTGGTGTCGGGCTCGTACAGCTGGCCGGTCTTGCGGTCGTAGATCACCATTCCATCCTTTGGCCAGGCGCCGCCGCCGAAATAGCGGTAGTCCCAGCTCATGGCGCTGCCATAGGTGGAGGCGAACTTCTTGGTCTTGATGGCTTCGAGCTTGCTGCCGTCGGCGCCGCTGATGCGGCCGACCTCGCCCTCGCGGACACGCCAGATGTTGTCTGCTTCATCGAGAGCGTAGTTGCCGCCCATGGGCGAGTTTATGGGCTCCTGCACGTTCCAGTGCACGCGCCTGAAGTCCTTCAGGTTGGGATCAAGCGTCCAGATGTTGTGCGCCCAGTTCTCCGAGCCCCAGATCGCGCCCTTGGGATCGACGAAGATCCAGTGCGTGCCGGGCTGCGCGCCGGGCTCGGGCAACGGCACGTGGAATTCCTGGACATGGCCGTTGGCAGGATCGAGGCGCCCCACATAGGAGCTGCGGTGGGTCGAGTACCAGACCCGGCCCTGGGCATCGCCGGCGGTGTCGTGCGCCGAGATCTCCAGGCGCGGCACTTCGTATTCGGTGATGACCACTTTCGTCTGCCGGCCCTGCGGGCGCGGCTGCACCACGAAGTTCGGATCCTTGGAATCCGGCCCGCGCGCGGTCGCCAGCCAATGCGCGAAGTGGGCTTCCTCGGCCGGAGGCAGGCGGCCGGGATTGCGGATGTTGATCAGGGTCGAGCCGGCCCCATGGGTCATGCGGTTGACGATCTTGGACCAGCCGGCCTCGTCATAGCGGTTGCGGAAGATCTGCTGATATTCGTGGCAGAAGTTGCAATAGACCGTGAGCGTCTTCTTCTCCTGGCCGGTGCCGGGCAGGTTCTGCAGCCATTCCGAGCCGGTGAGCTCGGCCGCGATCTCCGGGAACGGCGGCAGGAACTCGCCGGCCGTCACCCGCAACAGCGTGATGTCCTCGAGCGTGTCGGCGCCCTTGATCTCGACCTTGTCCTTCGACCACGGATAGAACTCGCGCGGCTTGGCGATGCGCAGCGTATAGGAGCCGGGCGCGACCTTGGGGAATTCATAGCGGCCGTCGGCATGGCTGAAGACGGTGGTGCGGATCGCGTTCTGATCCGAGATCAGCTGCACCATGATGCCTTCGATCGGCTCGCCGCGCGCGTTCTTGACCAGGCCCTTCGGCCCGCCGGTGAGCGCGCCGTAAAGCTCTTCCGCGGGCGCGGCGGCGTTGCCCTTGTAGCGCGGATTGGGCGGCGGCGCGTCGGAGTTCCAGCAGCAGTTCTCGTCGTGCAGCCAGCTCAACAAATCCTTCAGGTCGGCGTCGTTGAGGACGTATTTGTAGGCCGGCATGTTGGCGCTGCCGTTGCGGATCTGGTTCAAGACGGCGTCGTCGCTGACCGGATCGCCGGTGACCAGGTTGGCGCGCTTGAACAGGCCGACAAGCTTGGGCGCGCCGCCTTCGGCGAGCTCGTTGTGACACATCCAGCATTTGTAGTAGTAGATCTCCTGGCCGCGGTGCGGGCCGCTCTGCGCCGCCTTGCGGAACTCGTAGATCTCGAGCGCACGCTGATTGTAATCCTTTGCGGGCTCGGCGGGCTGCGCCTGCACCGCCGGTTGGCGCGCCTGCTGCTGTGCGCAGGCGCCGGTGACCGCGCTTACCGTCGCGAGCCCGATCGCCGCGACGGCAAGAATCGATTTCGTCATGGTGGTTTGCATATGACCTCCCCTGCGCTTGCGTTCTCGAAGCATGCCCGATTGCGGCAATGGTAGCGCGGGCGCGAACGATTACCAAGCCGGGGAGGTGGGAGGGCAATGCGCGGGCAAAGTGCAGTGCGCTCATCCGTGCACGCAGCCGCGGCCCGGCCTGCCGTGTTTCCTAATTATGTTGTGTCGCGCCGCGCCCCCGCCGGCGGCGCTGGAGGGTCCAAAACAAAGACCCTGGCACCGGAGGGTGCCAGGGTCTTTGGCCGGGCGGCGAGGGGATGGGAGGGGCTGGGGGCGCCACCTGGCACGGAATCTCAATTCGCGAGACCCGGCAGCGTTCCCATCGAATCCCGATTTTCCTGACTTTGGCATCCGGCTGCAACGCCGGCTCCGCCGTGCGGTCGCTCAGCGGCTCTTCTTGCGACCGGGATATCCCGGCTTCTTCAGCACGTGGGCGAGATGCGTCTCGCGAGAGCTCATCCGGGCTTGGTCCGGGCGGCTCATCCAACGCGGCCGGTCGGGCGAGCGGCGGAACGTGCTTGAAAAAAAACGGCTCAACCGGGGGGGCGGGGAGCCGTCGAGTTCCAGAAAGGTCGGGCCCAAATCCGACCCTTGATGCCATGATAAGCGACGACCGCAATTAAACCTACAACAAATTGTTGAAGAGTTTAATCAATTCCGTTGCGGCCGGGATGAGGGAATCTACATAAGCTGGACCAACGAACAGGACTTGCCAATTCGGTCGAACAATCAGGGAAATGCCTCTGCCGGCGCCCGACCGCCGATGAGTTTGCTTGAGGCAGGAATCCGACGGCGGAAGCAACGGCCAATCAAAACCAGGATTTGGGCCCGCCGGTCCACGCGTGGGGGCTGTTCCACCCGGGCGAGCCGAAATTCCACTGCTGGACGCCCCCGAAGCGAGGCTGGTCATGCTCGCCGTAATCTGCCCGCTGGCGCTTGCGGGCGGGCGGACGCAGGTCGCGCTTGACCGGAAGCTCGCTCGGTTCAGCCTTTGCCAACGCGGTGAGCGGAGAGGCGGAGGCCGTGGCGGCGGCGACCCGAGGAGAAACGGGCGGATGCGCGGAATCAACCGGAAGGTCGGCAAGCTCCGGCGCATCGCTCTTGCGAGGGAGCGGGACCAAGCGTGTCCCCGCGGGAGCCACATAGGCGGCGACGCCGGGGTTGGGATTAATTGCGGGCTGGCAAAGCCAGTAGAGCAGAAGGAACAGGCCCGCTGCCACAGCTAGGATAGCGCTGAGAACCCAAAACAGAGGGGCGTCCGCAGTGCCGCCGTGCGGCCGAAAAGGGCGCGCTTGCCGGGGCTGCGATTGCCACGTTTGGGAGGGCTGCGATGTCCAAGGTGTCGGAGTCAGCGCCATGAGACCGCAACGCAGGCGCCGGGATCCGGTTCCGAGGCGAAGCAAAAAATTCGAGCCCCCGCAGTGGGTTCGGGCGGCGGGTTCGTGTCGGGTGGAGAGTCGCCATCGCAATGGGAACTTTTGTCCCCCGGAATCATTACCGGCTTTAGAGCCGGCAGCAGACTCGGCCTGGGATGGGAGAAATCGGCAATGAAGTGCTTCGTATGTGGCGAAGAGATGCGGCTGACCTTGGTCGAGCCGCACGATCAGGTGACCATGCGGGGGTTTGAATATCGGACGTTTCAGTGCGAAAGCTGCGGCGATACCGAACGGCGATTTGTTTTCGATCCCCGCACGTCGCTGGATTTATCTTCCCTCGGAACGTCTTGATCCGTCAGCCGGAAGCCAGCCGGAGCGCGCGGGCGAGCGCCCGTTGGGCTATGGGTTTTCAGCCGCGACAAGGCGATCCGGGTTGCGGAGAGGAAAGAAAACATGGACACACGACTTGAGGGCGCGGCCATCGAGGTAGAACGTCGGGAGACCCCTGCATTGATCGGCAGCGACAAGGTGGAGGGCACACCGGTCTACCGCCCCGACGGTAATCGCGTCGGCCAGATCGAGCGCGTGATGCTCGACAAACGAAGCGGCAAGGTCGCCTATGCGGTCATGAGCTTCGGCGGTTTCGTGGGGATCGGGCAAGATTACTATCCCCTGCCGTGGTCGCTTCTAACCTACAATCCCCAGCTCGGCGGCTACGAAGTCAACATTGGCGAGGAGCAGCTCACGGGCGCTCCGAAATTCGCCAAGAACCAGAGCTGGGACTGGACCAGTCCCGCCAGCGGCAAGCGCGTTTTCGACCATTACGGGCTGCCCCCTTACTGGGAGACGCCCTAGGCGCCGTTTCCGACTCTTGTTTCGCTTTCCCCGTGCCCCATTCACACTTGTCCCGGCCTTGAGCCGGGACAAGTGTGAAACGCTACACCGAGAACCGAAGCCCCGGCGCGGATCACTCTTCGCCCGCGCTTCGATTGGTGAAGCGGGCATTCCCCAGACCGGTCCCGATCGTCAGCACGCCCCAGCGTGCGACATCCTGCATGAACGGGATCTCGCTCAAGCCTTGCACCACGGCGTCGTTGTGCATGACGATCGTGGTCTCATGCTCGCCGATCTTGGGAATGGCGTCATGCAACTTCAGGGGCAGATTGAACTTGCTGCTTTCCCAGTTCCCGGGGAGGTTTTGTGCTCCCCGACTGATGGAGCCGTCTTCCTCGATCTGGCCGGGGCAGCCGATACCGATGAAGGGGGCGAGCCGGATGGGCTTCTTGCCCGCGGCCTCGATCAGTCCGTTGAGCATTCCCGACAAGCTGTCCAACGCATGCTCCCGGCTGACGCCTTCCTCGTCGCCGTGACGCCAGAGAGAAAACTTCCAAACCTTGGCCTTCGCCAGGTTTGGATCTTTCTTGAGGTTCAGGTTGACCACCCCGGCGCGGATGTTGGTGCCTCCGATGTCGACGCCCAGGATGGCGTCGTAGGCTTCAAACATCCAGGCCGGAGCCAAGTGGGCGGCACCGATGAGGCCCGCCTGGTCCGGATCATTGTGAATTGGAGCAAGCCCGATCTCGATCCTTTCAGCCTTGAGGATGATGGCCGTCCGGCCGATCACCAGCTCGCCCACGCGACTGGCGCGAAATCCTCCGCCCACGGCGATGCGTTGCGTGTCTTTCCAGCCCTTCAGCTTGAGATAGCGGCGAATGACCAGGGCAAGCTCCTGGGAAAAGTCCTCGATCGCGCCATGGACAATTGCCGCAGCCTCCGCCTCGCCTCGCTCCAAGAGCTCGTCGAGCTGCTTTCTGCTCAATTCATCGCCGATCTCGTCGCCGAACGGATCGTCGCCGGTCTGCCGAAGCGATTTGCGCCACTGACGGATGATGTCCCTGAATGCGCCCTTGCTGGCGCGGTCGCCGATAAAGCCCTCGTCGTCCTTGAGCTCGACGTTGTAGCTGTCGAGGTCGACCGAGGGCAGGCGGGTGGCGCCGTGGGCGGCCACGACCGGCAGCGTCGTTTTTTCCGGCATGGGATTCCTCCGGCTCCTTAACCTGCCACGCAAGGAAAGGTTCACAAGGCGGCGTGTCGCGATGCATGGATCAAACAACCACGCAGGCGAGGCCTCCTCGCGGTGGCGGGCGCAAATGACGCAGTGCCGTTCAGGCCCGCAGCGGCGAGCTGGCGGCAAATCCATTCCCGCAGCTGGAACTTTTCGCGGAGGGCGGAATTTCAGACGGGACGCATCCTTCCGGATCGGAGGTTTTCATGGCTCGCAAATATTCGCGCGGCGCGGCCAAGGACGTCGGCTCCGCCATGCGCAAGCGCAAGCGCGGCACCCTCAAGCGGGGCAAGGGCGGCAAAGGCGGCAAGGTGAGCAGCCGCAAGCAGGCGATTGCCATCGGCCTCGCGGAAGCGCGGAAGAAGGGGAAGAAAGTCCCCAAGCGCAAATCGAAACGTTAAGGTTGCGTTGTCTTGTGCAAAGCGCGGGCGCGGCAACCCACCCGCGGCCATGCTGAGGCGGCGGGACGAAGAGTCCCATGGAACTAAAATTGCGTTCGAGACTTTTTTCCCTGCACGGGATGTAGATTGGAGGCGCAGATGCCTTGTACCCCCGCGCAGCAGGCGCTCGATCAGTTGCGATCGACCGCTTTTATGCGCAATTTCTATGCCTCGTTGGGCCTGAGAAAATCGACCCTCGAGCGCGCGATTCAACACGGCAAGGGACTTCCTGTCGCGCCGGCGGAACCGACAGGCAGGCGTCGTCCCGGTCGTCCGCGACGAAAGTAACACCACGTTGCCATTAGCGCGTTGCCATCATCACGATGGCAAGGGAGTGCCGGCGCCGCGAGCCCGAGGCTCCAAATCAAGAGATGATATGGAACCAGGGAAACCCGTCTGGACAAGGAGCTCGACATGGCACCGCGCGCTTACTGGAAGGGGTATTTGCGGCTTTCCCTGGTGACCTGCCCGATCGAGCTTTTTCCGGCGGTTTCGCAATCCGAAAAGACCCATTTTCATCAGATCAACACCAAGACCGGCCATCGCCTTCGTCAGCAAATGGTGGACGAAACCACCGGCGAGGTGGTGGACAAGGCGCACAAGGGCCGCGGTTACGAGCTGGCCAAGGGGCGCTACGTGCAGGTCGAGGAGGACGAGCTGGCGGCGGTCGAGATCGAAAGCACCCATACGGTCGATATCGACAGCTTTGTGCCGCTCGCCGAGATCGACACGCGCTATCTCGACAAGCCCTACTACATCGTGCCGAGCGACAAGGTCGGGGCCGAGGCCTTCAGCGTGATCCGCGATGCCATGAAGGATAAGGAGCGCGCCGGCCTCGCGCGCATCGTGATGGCCAACCGCGAGCACGTGATCGCGCTGGAGCCGCGCGGCAAAGGCATTCTGGGAACGACGCTGCGCTACGATTACGAGGTGCGCGACGAGAAAGCGTATTTCTCGGAGATCCCGAGCGCGCGCGTCGCCAAGGAGATGCTCGACCTCGCCGAGCATATTCTTGATACCAAGGCCGGTCATTTCGATCCCAAGAAATTCAAGGACGAATACGAGCTGGAATTGCGCAAGCTGGTGAAGCGCAAGGCGGCCGGCCAAAAGATCGACGCGCCCAAGCCCGCCGCGGACCGCGGCAAGGTGATCGACCTGATGGAAGCCCTTCGCCGGAGCGTGCAAGGCGGCCGCGGCCGCAAGGCAACCGCCCGCCGCACCGGAAAGAAGGCGGCCCGCCGGAGCAAGAAGGCCGCCTAACGGTGAGGACGGCCGGTTTGCTGGTCGCGCATCGCCCCGTAGGGCGCAATCGCTTTATTGCGCCAATCGACCGTGCCTAGCCATGCTGCTTGGATTGGGGGCAATACAAGCCGCGGAACGGCGCAATAAAGCGATTGCGCCCTACATTTGCGCCAATCGACCGTGCCTAGCCATGCTGCTTGGATTGGGGCAATACAAGCCGCGGAACGGCGCAATAAAGCGATTGCGCCCTACATTTGCGCCAATCAGCCGCGCCTAGCCATGCTGCTTTGCGGCAATACCGGACGCGGAGCGGCGCAATAAAGCGATTGCGCCCTACGGCTCGCGGATTGTTGTTGAGAGCGCGGGCGCCCGTCTATGGGGTGGATTGCAGCAGAGCAAGAAATCTCCTAACAGCTTGGTCGAGCGGAGGGAGGGAACCGACAGGCGAGTTGGCACGACGTCCGCGAGGCCGTCCGGCCCTAGCGAGATCCCGGACGGCCTTTCAATTCTTGCGGCGCGTCTGGCGTGCCCGCAGCACCGCGACCGGAAGCCCATCGAAAATCTCGGCTATCGCAAGCTCCGGGCCCGCTAGGAGCTGATCCTTGGTCAGCGATTGCTGCAGCGCAGAAAAACCCTCGACCGAAACGGTTGCCTCCCAGTCGCGCCGCGACGGCCACGCGCGACCCCCGCCGCTCGAGCGGCTGAACAGCCGCGCCACGATGACCAGGGCCGCCTCACCGCCATGGCAGCGCGCAAACGCGATGATCTCGTTGCTGTCCCTCCCTTTGACCGCGAGCGGCCTGTAGTCGCCGTCGCTGAACACGTGCGCGAGCTCCTGCCGGAGCGCCAGCAGACGGGCCATCAGGGCAAGCTTGACTCCGCCGTCGGGCCAGGCCTGCGCCAATGCGGTCCAGTCCGTGTTGCTGTTCAACCGGGGCAAGGCTTGAGCACGCGCCGCAAAGTCGACCGGGCGTCGATTGTCCGGATCGACCAACGACAGGTCCCACAATTCGGTGCCTTGATAGAAGTCGGGCACGCCCGGGATCGTGGCCTTGAGGGCGAGTTGAGTGAGACTGTTGAGGGCTCCCATCAAGGCGACCCGATCGGCGAAGCCGGCGAACGACTGGATAAAGGGTGCGGAAAGTGCGGGGTCGAGGGCATCGCGAATGAAGCGCTTGAGGCCGGCTTCGTAATGTTCGTCGGGATCGAGCCAGCTTGTTTGCTCCTTGCCTTCGCGCGCCGCCTTGATGGCAAACGCCTGCATTCGCTCGACCAGGCTCTGGTCCGGACCGCCCGCCGCCAAGGCGCCCGGGGGCCAAGCGCCCAACAAGGCCTGGTACAGCATATATTCGTGGGCCGCCGAAGGCGTACGCGATGGCGCCGCTGCGTCAATCAAGGACGCGTTCATGGTGCGCCAGGCAGCGACCGCCTGCGCCCAGTCCGCGGGAATCTCGGAGAGCGTCAGCAACCGGGCACGCGCATCCTCGCCGCGCTTGGTGTCGTGGGTGGCGGTGGCGGTGAGGCCGTGCGGGGCTTGCGCGGCCCGGTCTTTCATCAGCGCATGGAAGTCCACCACGCTGATGGCCGAACCGGCCGGATTGCCGCCGACCTCGTTGAGCGCAATGAGCCGGTGGTAGCGATAGAACGCGGTGTCCTCCAGGGATTTCGCCATCATCGGGCCGGTGAACTGCTGCACCTTGAGGGCGAAGCGGGAAACCCGTGCGGGGCTGTGGCCCCCCTGACCGGGCGCGATGAGATCAAGCGTGAGGGCGGCGCCCAGGAAGTCGAAGATCCCGTCGTCCGCGCCGATCCAGCGGGTGCGCGCTGCGGCGAGCGCCTGCTCGATGATCGCGCGATCCATCGGCGACGCTCCCGCCGCGGTCATGTAGGTCCGGTAGACCGGGAAATGCAGAACGAACAGCTCCAACGCTGCGCGCAGGCGCGCTGGGGCATGATCGCGCGTGCGATAGTCGCCGGCCGCGATACGCGCCAGCATACCGGCCAGCGTCGTGAATTCGGCTGCCAGGATGTTCTCCAGGACGTAGCGCTTGGCCTCGCGCAGGATCTGCTCGAAGGCGCGGCCGTCGGCGGCTAAATCGCGCCAAATCCGATCAAGCGCAGGCAGCCCGCCGCCGTCCAGGAGCAGACGCGAGATGACATTGAGCCATTCGTAGCCGGTCGTTCCTGCGACGCCGGGAAATCGCGGCAGCGGCTCGCCCTCGCCGAGGATCTTTTCCACGATGACGTAGAACGGGCCCGCGGCGCCTTGGCGGGCGCGGACGAGATCCTGCAAGCGCAGACAATATTGCGCCGGATCATACAGCCCATCGATATGATCGAGCCGCAGGCCATGCAGCTCCCCGTTCGCGATCAGGCGTCCGACCAGGCGGTGGATCGCCGCAAAGGTCGCGGGATCCTCGACCCGCAGGCCCGCCAGCGAGCTGATATCGAAGAAGCGCCGATAGTTGATCTCGGTCGTGGCCAGCCGCCAATGGGCCAGCCGAAAATGCTGGCGCTCGAGCAACCGATGCAGATTGGCGACCTGCGGCTCTCCCGGACCGGACGGTCGAAATGCTGCCAGGCCATGCTCGATCACATCGCTGGCGGGGATCCCCGCAAGTGATGCCTTCAACCTTTCTGCCTTTTCGCGCGTCGGTGCATGGTGTTGAAATTTACTTGCCAGCTCGAGCAGCCGGTTTCCGATCGAAGAAGCGCCGGCGTCGGCGGCAGCAACCACGCTGCGCAGGATGCGGGGATACTGGCTGGGCCGGATCGGCAGCCGGTGCGCATAGTACCATGCCGAAAAGCTGCCTTCGGCGGCGTCGTAGCAAAGCTTGATCTCGCCGCGCCCAAGTATCTCGCCATAGGATTGCCCGAGGATCGGGAGCAGCAAACGGCCGGTGCGCCCCAAAACATGCGCCTGCCAGTCGATGTCGAAGGAAGCAGCATGGGGCGAGCGCGGTCCCCATTCCAGGACATCCAGCCACCAGGCATTGTCGGCGTAGTTGACCCCCATATGGTTGGGCACGAAATCGAGAATGAGACCCATATCGGCACGCGCCAGCGCATCGGACAGCCGGCGAAACGCCGGCTCGCCGCCGAGCTCGGGATTGAGCGCATCGTAATCGACCACATCGTAGCCGTGGGTGCTGCCGGCGCGCGCCTTCAGGAACGGCGAGGCATAGAGGTGGCTGATGCCGAGCGCCTTGAGATAGGGAACGATCCCGGCCGCCTGATCGAAGCCAAAGCTCGCGGCGAGCTGCAGCCGATAGGTCGATATCGGCGTCGGCGCCGGCATCATGGCGCTCCGATGCTCCAGAACACCGACCAGGGCGGCAAGGTTTTGCCCGGCGTGCCGCCCCAGATCGGCGCTCCGGCGGGTATCCGCGACGGGGTCGAACTCGCATCGGAGAGATTGGCCAGCAGCAAGAGCCGGCGGCCATCGCCGAGTTCCCAATCCGCTGTCAGGACGCGCTCATCCCATTCGGCCGAGCCGAAGGCGGCGCCGGCGAGGCCGGGCACCACGATCCGGCGGCGCGTCATCAACAAATCGCGCAGCAGCCTGAGCCGCCGTTGACCGGCCGGCGTCGCGCGCGCCTCCCAATCGAGCTTGGCGGATCGAAACGTATCCTCCGCCAGCGGATCGGGAATCTCGTCGCCGAGCACGGCGTAGGCGGCCTTGAACTCCTCGCGCCGGCCGTTGCGAACCGCCTGCGCAAGATCGCCGTGAAAATCGCAGAAAAAGGGAAACGGCCGGGCAGAACCCCATTCCTCGCCCATGAACAAGAGCGGCACCATCGGTGCCAGCAGCGTGACCGCAAGGGCCGCCGAAAGCGCGGCCTCGTCGGCTTGCGCGGTCAACCGGTCGCCCAAGGGGCGATTGCCGATCTGGTCGTGGTTCTGCAGAAAATCGACAAAGGCCGTGGGACAGAGGTTGCCTGACATCTCTCCGCGCCGGCGGCCGTCGCGATGGGCGGAAGCCTCGCCCTGATAGGCGAAGCCTGCCGACAGGACCCGTGCCAGGTGCGGGTGCGGATCCGGCGCATAGTCCTCGTAATAGCCGCTGCGCTCGCCGGTCAGGAGCACGTGCCAGGCGTGATGATAGTCGTCGTTCCATTGGGCGCGATATTTTCCGTGCGGCGGATCGGTGCCGGGATCAAGCAGGCTCGCACGGTTGTCATCGTTCTCGACCACCAGATGGATCTGGCGTCCGCTGGCGGCCGCGAGATCGCCGGCCGCCAGGCTTAGTTCCTTCAGCAGCAGCGACTGGCCCGGTTGCGGGATGCTGTGGACCGCATCCAGGCGCAAGCCGTCGAAGCGATATTGCTCGAGCCAGTGCAAGGCATTCTCGATCGCGAAGGCGCGGACCTCGGCTACCTGGTAGTCGATGGCCTGCCCCCAGGGCGTGCGCGCCGGCATGAAGAAGTCGGGCGCGTAGCGGGGCAGATAATTCCCCTCCGGGCCAAAATGGTTGTAGACCACGTCGAGAAACACCATCAGGCCGCGCAAATGCGCTTCATCAATGAGTGCCTTGAGGTCTTCCGGCCGTCCATAGCTGCTGTCCGGCGCATAGAGCAACACGCCGTCGTAGCCCCAATTGCGCCGACCGGAGAAATCGGCGACCGGCATCAGCTCGATCGCGGTCAGGCCGGCCTCGGCCACATGGTCGAGCTTCTCGATCGCCCCGCGAAAGCTGCCGGCCGGCGTGAACGTGCCCACATGAAGCTCGAGCAGCACGGTATCGGCCCAAGGCCGGCCGCGCCAATCGACGCGCTCGCCAGACGTAGGATCCGTGATCGATGACCTCGCTCGGCCCTGACACATCATCGGGCTGAAAGGCCGATGCCGGATCCGGCACGTCAAGCTCGCCATCGATTCGAAATTTGTAGAGGCTTCCGGCCCTCGCATCCGCGACGGCGATCTCGTGCCAGCCGCCTGGCAGCTTCGCCATCGGATGGGATGTGTCGAACAAGAGCTCGACTTGCCGCGCGGCCGGAGCCCATACCCGAAACGTGACGCCCGAGTTCGTCAACTGGGCCCCGAAGCGTGGGCGGCGATTCATCGCGTCCCCGCGAACACCAGGACGGATCGCGCCGGCACCTGCCATTTGGAGCCGCAATTGAAATCTTGAAGCTTCTGCACCGGTTCGGCGGTATTGAGCTGAAGGGCCCAACCGGTGCATTCGGGGAGCGGAGGGAAGACGAATTCGATGGCCTGCGCTGACGCGTTGAGCACGATATAGAGCGGCGGCTTTCCTTGCTGCAACGGCCCGAGCGCATAGGCGAGAAAGCGGCCTTCGGGGAAGTTCCAGTCCTGCTCGGTCATCTCGCTCGCCCGCGGCGTCAGCCACAACACCCCGTAGCTTCCATCGGGTTGCCGGCCGCCGACGAAGCGGCGCGGCCGCAGCTGCGGAAAACGGCGCCGCAACTCGGTCAACCGGCCGATCAGGTCGCACATGTCCTCGCCTTCGCGGCCGAGCTTCGACCAGTCCACCCAGCCGATCGGATTGTCCTGGCAATAGGCGTTGTTGTTGCCGTCCTGGCTGTTGCCGACTTCGTCGCCCGCCAGCAATAGCGGGACGCCCTGACCCAGCAACAGGCAGGCCAGCAAGCTTCGCCGCAGCTGCTGCCGCAATTGCAGGATGCTCGGATCGTCCGTGGGTCCCTCGACGCCGCAATTGGTGCTGTGATTGTCGTCGGAGCCGTCGCGATTGTCCTCGCCGTTGGCCTCGTTGTGCTTGTGGGCGTAGCTCACCAGATCGGCGAGGGTGAAACCATCATGAACGGTGACGTGATTGATGCTGGCGCGCGGCCCGCGGCCATCGTGATTGAAGAGATCGCTCGACGCCGTCATCCGGCCGCCGACATCTCCGATCACGTTGCCGTCGTCACCGTTCCAATACCGGCGCAGCGTCTGCCGAAAGTGGTCGTTCCATTCCGACCAGCCAGGCGGGAAATGGCCGACCTGATAGCCCCCGAGCCCGACGTCCCAAGGCTCGGCGATGAGCTTTGCGGCCGTCAGCACCGGATCCTGCCGGATCGCCGCAAAGAAGCTGGCGCCCGCATCGAATCCGTTCGGCCCGCGGCCGAGCGTGGTCGCGAGATCGAAGCGGAAGCCGTCGACGTGCCCGATCTCCACCCAATAGCGCAGCGAATCCATCACCATCTGCAGGACGCGCGGATGCGTGAGGTTGAGCGCGTTCCCGGTCCCGGCGAAGTTCTCGTAATAGCGCGGCTGATCCTTGCTGAGCCAATAATACGAGGTGTTGTCGATGCCGCGAAAGCTCAGCGTCGGGCCCAGATGATTGCCCTCGCAGGTATGGTTGTAGACGACGTCCAGAATGACCTCGATGCCGGCGTCGTGCAGCCGCGAGACCATGGCGCAAAAGCTGTCGAGCGGAACGTCGGCGGCATAGCGGGCCTCGGGCGCGAAGAAGCAGAGCGTGCTGTAGCCCCAATAGTTCACCAGGCTGCGCTGGACCAGTTGCCGGTCGTCCACGAATGCGTGGATGGGCAGGAGCTCGACGGTGGTCACGCCGAGCCGCTTGAAATGGGCGATCATGGCGGGAGCGCTCAGCGCCCCATAGCGGCCGCGCAAGCCCGCGGCGACGTCCTCGCGCTGCTGGGTCAGGCCTTTGACATGGGCCTCGTAGATGACGGTGTCCTCCCAGGGCACCATCGGGCCGCTTCTGCGATCCAACGTGAAGCTCTCGTCGACCACCACCGCCTTCAGCATGCCGCGCGCATTGTCGCGCCGATCGAACGACAGGTCGGCGCGGGCGCTGCCGGCCCGGTAGCCGAAATGGGCGTCGCTCCAAACCAGCCGGCCGGTGAGCCGTTTCGCATAAGGATCGAGCAGGAGCTTGTAGTCGTTGAAACGAAAACCTTGCTCCGGCTCATAGGGTCCATGCACGCGGAAGCCGTAGACTTGGCCGGGCATGACGTCGCTGAAATAGCCGTGCCACACGTCCTCTGTGCGCTCCGGCAGCGCGATCCGTTCGAGCTCGCGCCGGCCCTGGCTGTCGAACAGGCAAAGCTCCACCTTCTTCGCGTTGGCGGAAAACAGCGCGAAGTTGGTCCCCCGCCCGTCCCAGCTGGCGCCGAGCGGATGGGACGCACCGGCCGAAAACCTGGTGCTAGCGTTCCGGGACGAAAAAAACGGCGGCAAGCGGCGGAATGACAAGGCTGACCTCGGGAACGCTGCCATCGTGCAGCGTCTTTATGGCCCCGGCGTTCCCGACATTGCCGCCCCCATAGGCGGCGGCATCGGTGTTGAGGACCTCGCGCCAGGAACCGGAAAACGGAACCCGAATTCTATAGTCTCGATACACTTCGGGCGTGAAATTGACCACCACCAGGCAGCGCGCCGCGGTGTCGCGACCCTTGCGCAGCCAAGCGAAGACGCTGCGGTCGGCATCGTGCATCACGAGCCATTCGAACCCGGCACCGTCGCAATCGAGCTCGTGCAGCGCCGGCACGCTGCGATAGAGCCGATTGAGGTCGCGAACGAGCGCCGAAACGCCGGCGTGTCGCGGCTGATCGAGCAGGTGCCAATCGAGCGAGCGGTCGTGGCTCCATTCGTTCTCTTGGGCGAACTCGTTGCCCATGAACAGCAGCTTCTTGCCCGGATGTCCGAACATGAACGCGTAGTAGGCCCGCAGGCCCGCGAAGCGCTGCCAATCGTCGCCCGGCATCCGTCCCAGGATCGAGCGCTTGCCGTGGACGACCTCGTCATGGGACAGCGGCAGGATGAAGTTTTCGGAGAACGCATAGTGCAGGCCGAACACGATCTGGCCGTGATGATGCTTGCGATAGATCGGATCCTTGCTGACATAATCCAGGGTGTCGTGCATCCACCCCATGTTCCATTTGTAGCCGAAGCCGAGGCCGCCCCATTCGACCGGCCGCGACACCATGGGCCAGGCGGTGGATTCCTCGGCCGCGGTGGTGGCATCCGGAAAGCGCGCGAAGAGGTCCGCATTGAAGCGCCGCAGGAATGCGATCGCCTCGAGATTTTCGCGCCCGCCGAGCCGGTTGGGAATCCAGTCGCCCGCCGGCCGGCTGTAGTCGAGGTAAAGCATCGAGGCGACCGCATCGACGCGCAATCCGTCCACGCCGTAGCGATCGAGCCAGAACAGGCCGTTGGCGAGCAGGAAGTTGGCGACCTCGGTGCGTCCGAAATTGTAGATCAGCGTGTTCCAATCGAGGTGCCGGCCCTGCTGGGGATTGGCATGCTCGTAGAGCGCGGTTCCGTCGAAACGGCCGAGCCCGTGCGGATCGTCGGGAAAATGCCCGGGCACCCAATCGAGAATCACGCCGAGGCCGGCGCGATGGCAGGCCGCGACCAGCTCGGCAAAATCCGCCGGCGTTCCGAACCGGCTGGTGGGAGCAAACAATCCGGTCGGTTGATAGCCCCACGAGCCGTCGAACGGATGCTCGCTGATCGGCAGGAATTCCACATGGGTGAAACCCATGTGGCTGGCGTAGGCGGGCAATTCCTCCGCCAGCTCGCGATAGGTCAGCCAACGGCCGCCCTGCTCCGACCGCCGGCGCCAGGAGCCGAGATGGACCTCGTAGATCGAGATCGGGGCGCTCAAGGCGTTGGCGCCGGCGGGCGCGGGATGCGGGCGCGGCACCGCGTCCAGATCGACGACGATCGATGCGGTTTGCGGCCGCAGCTCCAGCGCGAAGGCGACCGGGTCCGATTTGAGCGGCAACAGCGTGCCGGCGGGTCCGATGATCTCGTACTTGTATTTGTCACCGGGCCGCGCCGCCGGCACGAAGATCTCCCAATAGCCGTTGCCGCGCACCCGCATGGCGTGGCGCCGCCCGTCCCAGGAATTGAAATCGCCGATGACGCTCACGCGTCTTGCATTGGGGGCAAACACCACGAAGGCGA
This sequence comes from uncultured Alphaproteobacteria bacterium, assembly GCA_963725185.1. Taxonomy (GTDB): domain Bacteria; phylum Pseudomonadota; class Alphaproteobacteria; order Rhizobiales; family Xanthobacteraceae; genus VAZQ01. Next base: position 531,790 of record CAVRXO010000002.1, on the reverse strand, counting down.
TGCCGGCGACCTCGTCGAGCACGAGCGGATGGGCGCCGAGCTTGTCGTAGAGGCGCATGTGGGTGCCTTCGCCGAGCAGGTAGAGATCGAGATCGGACAGCACCGGCGGAAATCGGTACGGATCCTCGATCTCGACCACGTGGTCGTCGTAAAGCGCGCGCACGTGGTAGCGGCGCGAGCCGTTGGGCGGGGGGCCCTCGAACAGCCCGGCCTCATGAATGCGGCGAAGATTGCTGGTGTGGCCGCGCTCGTCGACCACCGCGACATCGGCGGCGTCGGGCAGAAACACGCGCACCACCGCTGCGTCCCCCTCGTCGTGCAGGCCGAGATAGTGGAAGGGATCGGGGTGGCGGCCCTCGACGATCGCATAGGCTTCGGGCGGGAGCGACGTCATGACGGTGCCCGCCGCGAAAGGATGCGTTGGATGCCGGCGAGCGGGACCCGCAGCCAATGCGGGCGGTGCACCATCTCGTATTCGAGCTCGTAGCAGGCTTTTTCCAGCAGGAAGAAATCGAGCAGCCGCTCGGCATCGCCCGGCTCCGCCGGCCAGAGTCGCGGATCGACGATGAATTCGCGATAGGCGGCCAGCATCGCCGCGACCGAACGCTCGCGCCATTCGTCGAGCGCGCGCGCGATCTTGCCTTGCTCGTCGGGCGACGATTTGAGGGCGCGCTCGAGGGCCGCGGTGGCCGAATAGTCGATCGAGCGGATCAGGCCGGCCACGTCGCGGGCGGCCGGAGCCTTGCGCCGCCGATCCGCCAGCTTGCGCCGTGGCTCGCCTTCGAAATCCAGGATTACCACGTCGTCCTTGACGATGAGCATCTGGCCGAGATGGAAATCGCCGTGATGCCGAATTTTCATCGCATCGACGGTATCCGGCAGGAGGCCGCGCAGGCGGGCCGGCAACGAAGACTCGTGCGCCAGAACCTCATCAATCAGCGCTCGATCTGCGCCCTCGGTCCGGGCGCGGTAGCGCGCCAGCTTGGCGAATGCGCGTTGCGCTCGGCGCAGCACCTCCTCGGTCCATTGGCCGACCTCGGCGGGGCTGATCGGCTCGGGCTTGAAATCGGGCACATCGTCGCGGCTGGCGAGGGCAAGCTGCATCTCGGCCACCCGGCGGCCGACCTGGCGCAGGCGCAGCAGGTAAGTGGCCTGCTCATCGCTGTCGGTGGCGGCGTCGCCGGTCAGCAAGCGCTGCTCCTCGACATAGCGGTCGAGATAGGCATTGGTCACCGACCAGGCGTCGCCCTGGTTCTCGATGAAGCGATGGATGACCGCCACGGCGCTGCGGGTCTCGCCTTCCACCAGCTCGACCGTTCCCAACAGCGGCGGCATATTGGCGAAGCCCGCGACCTCGGTGAGGAAGCGTCCGACCTCGATCTCGGGATTGATGCCGGGCTCGATCCGGCGAAACAGCTTGACCACATAATCGCTGCCGACCAGCACCGTGGTGTTCGATTGCTCGGTATCGACCGCGCGTACCTCCTCGATCGCCGGCAATTCGGATTGGGCGAATTGACCCACGGGCGAAAATTCCAAATTCAAGCCCTCGGTCTCCAGCGTGCTGCCGGCGCGGACCTTGGCCAGCAGGTTCGAGATGAATGCGATGTCGGCGGTCGCGTCCAGGAGCGTGCCTTCGCGCGGCCCGCGGCGCACGGCTGCGAGCGCATTGGGATTGTTGCGGGCACGGTCGAAGCGGGACCAGTTGATCGCGAGCGGCATCAAGTATTGCCCGCTCTCGCGTCCGCTCTTGGTCTCGATCAAGGCCAGCGCGAGGCCAAGCTCGCCGGCGGTGAGCGGGATGGTGGCGGCAAGCTTGGCGGTGACCGACGCACTGTCCTTGGCGGGAAACCAGCGCCGGTTCGCCAGGAAGGCCGGCAGCACGTCGCGCTCGAGAATCATGCGGGCGCGGCCGTGCGCGAACGAGCGCCAGCCCTCGCTGACGACCAGGGTCTCGAATTCCGGCGCGATGATGGGCGCTTCGATCTCGCCTGCCTGCTCGCAGAGAAAGAACCAGAAGAATCCGTAGGGGGCGAGCGTGACCACATAGGGCTGGTCCCCGATGGTGGGGAAGCTGCGCCGGCCCAGCATCTCGAGCGGGACGCGCCCGCGCCACGGCGACAGGTCGATCTCGGTCGCCTGCGCGGAGCGCGAGAGGTTCGCCACGCACAGGATGACATCGGTCTCGTATTGCCTGACATAGACCAGCACCGAGCGGTTCCTGGTGCGGATGAATGTGAGCGAGCCGCGGCCGAAGACCTTGCTTGACTTGCGCACCGTGATCAGCCGCTTGGTCCAGCTCAATAGCGAAGCGATGTTGCGCGATTGGGCCTCGATGTTCACCGCTTCGTAGCCGTAGACCGGATCCATGATCGTGGGCAGGAACAGCCGCGCCGGGTCGCAGCGCGAGAAGCCGCCGTTGCGGTCCGGGGTCCACTGCATCGGCGTGCGCACGCCGTTGCGGTCGCCCAGATAGATGTTGTCGCCCATCCCGATCTCGTCGCCGTAATAGATGATCGGGGTGCCGGGAAACGACAGCAGCAGCGAGTTCACCAGCTCGATCTTGCGCCGATCGTTGTCCATCAACGGCGCCAGCCGGCGGCGGATGCCGAGATTGATCCGCGCCCGCGGATCGCTCGCATAGGTGGACCACAGGTAGTCGCGCTCCACATCGGTGACCATCTCCAATGTCAGCTCGTCGTGGTTGCGCAGGAACAGGGCCCATTGGCAGTTGGCCGGAATGTCGGGAGTCTGCCGCACGATGTCGGAGATCGGAAAGCGGTCCTCCTGGGCGATGGCCATGTAGATCCGCGGCATCAACGGAAAATGATAGGCCATGTGGCATTCGTCGCCGTTGCCGAAATAGGCGGCGACGTCTTCCGGCCATTGATTGGCTTCGGCCAGCAGCAGCTTGCCGGGCGCATGGGCATCGAGCGCCGCGCGGATCGTCTTGATCACCGCATGGGTCTCGGGAAGGTTTTCGTTGCTGGTGCCCTCGCGCTCGCACAGATAGGGGATGGCATCGAGCCGGAACCCGTCGACGCCGAGATCGAGCCAGCGGCGCATGACCTGCACCATCGCTTCGACCACGTTCGGATTGTCGTAGTTCAGGTCGGGCTGATGCGAGAAGAACCGGTGCCAGTAATAGGCCTGCGCGACCGGGTCCCAGGCCCAGTTCGATTTCTCGGTATCGTTGAAGATGATGCGGGTGCCGGCATAACGCTGATCGGTATCGCTCCACACATACCAGTTGCGCGCGTCCGAGCCGGTGCGGCTGGCGCGCGCCCGCCGGAACCATGGATGCTGGTCGGAGGTGTGATTGATCACGAGCTCGATGATGATCCGGAGCTTGCGCCGCTTGGCTTCCTGCATGAAGCGGCGAAAGTCCTTCATGGCTCCGAAATCGGGGTTGATGTTGCGGTAGTCGGCGATGTCGTAGCCGTCGTCGCGGCCGGGCGAAGGATAGAACGGCAACAGCCAGAGCGCGGTGACGCCGAGGTCCTGCAGATAATCGAGCTTTTCGGTCAGCCCGACGAAGTCGCCGATGCCGTCGCTGTTGCTGTCCGCGAACGCCTTGACGTGCAGCTGGTAGATGATGGCATCCTTGAACCAGAGCTCCTCGGCATCGAGCGCACGTTCGGTCTTGAGAGTTGACGCGGCGTCCACGATGTCCCCTTTCACGTCAGGCAACGGAACAGCAAGGCGGGATCGTGCTCCGGATCGATGCGCAGCCGAACCCCGCCCCATTCGGTCACGATGCGTTCACCGGTCACGAGATTCTCGACGGCCGCGACGCGGCGGCGGGCATCCTCGGGGCCGATCTCGATGTCGCCGAAATGAAACCAGAATTGGCGCGGCCCGTGCTTGCTCAGCGCAATTGCGACCGCCACCGCATTGTCGCGGGCGGGGGATTCCTTGACAAAGCCGATGACCTCCGCGTCATCGAGGGTGGCAAAGCGCAGGTCGGCGGTCTGCTGCAAGGCGGCGTTGGCCTTCCGCAGCCAGTTGAGCTGGCCGATATAGTTTTTGATGTTGCCGGGCTGGTTCCAGTCTCGCACCTTCAGCTCGTATTTCTCGGAATTGAGATATTCTTCCTTTCCCGGGATCGCCTCGTGCTCGAGCAACTCGAAGCCGTTGTAGATGCCGTAATTGCCCGACAGCGTCGCGGCGAGCGCCACGCGCGCCTTGAAGATCCAGGGCTCGCCGCTTTGCAGATGGATCGGCAGGATGTCGGGCGTGTTGACGAAGAAGTTGGGGCGGAAGTATTCGCGCTCCGGATAGCCGGTGATCTCGCTCAAATAGGTCTGCAGCTCGTTCTTGCCGGTGCGCCACGTGAAGTAGGTGTAGGATTGGGTGAAGCCGAGCTTGGCGAGCGCCTTCATGACTTTCGGGCGGGTAAAGGCTTCGGCCAGGAAGATGACCTCGGGATGCAGCGTTTGAACCTCGCGGATCAGCCATTCCCAGAACGGAAACGGCTTGGTGTGCGGATTGTCGACCCGGAAGATGCGAACCCCCTGCGCGACCCAGAACAGGACCACGTCGCGCAGCGCCAACCATAGCTGCTCGGCATCGACGCCGTAGAAGTCCGGGTTGACGATGTCCTCGTATTTCTTGGGCGGGTTTTCGGCGTATTGAATCGAGCCGTCGGGCCGCCGCTTGAACCATTCCGGATGCTGGGCGATCCACGGATGATCGGGCGAGCATTGTACCGCGAAGTCCAGTGCGACCTCCATCCCGTGGTCCCCGCAGGCGGCGACGAAGCGGCGGAAATCGGCGAGCGTGCCAAGCTCCGGGTGGATCGCGTCGTGGCCGCCCTCCTGAGAGCCGATGGCATAGAAGCTGCCCGGATCGCCCGGCTGCGCGACCAGCGCGTTGTTGCGGCCCTTGCGGTTGGTCCGGCCGATCGGATGGATGGGGGTCAGGTAGACCACGTCAAATCCGAGCGAGGCGATGTCCGGCAGTCGGGCGATGCAGTCGTCGAATGTGCCGTGGCGGCCCGCAATGGCGCCTTGGCTGCGCGGCACCATTTCATACCAGGCGGCCGCCCGGGCCAGCGGCCGATCCACCACCAGCGGCAATGTCGGGCTGCGGGTCAGGTCGGTTTGTTGATCGGTCGCGGCTATTGCCGCGATATCGTCCGCGAGCAGTATCTCCAGGGAGTCGCGTGTGTCGGTCTTCCGACAGAGTTCACCAATCAGGCGCGTGTCGGCGGTGCTGCGCGGCCTCACGCCTTCGAGCAGACGCCATCCTTCCAGCGTTTCCAGGCTGACGTCGAGGCCAACCTCGCGCTTCGCCAAAACGTCGCGACGCCATGTGCCGAAGACATCGGTCCAGGCTTCAATCGCATATTCATAGCGGCCCGGCTTGGGCGGGACGAAGCTTGCGGTCCAGCGGTCGTTCCCAGGTGAGCGCATGGCGGTGCGAAGCCACTTTCCCGTCGTGCCCGGACGCCACAGCAACTCGGCGCCAAGCACGGCATTGCCGTCACGGACGATATCGGCCCAGACGTCGAGCGCCTCGCCCGCGATGCGCTTCACCGCGAAGCGACCCTCCTCGACGCTCGGATAAACGTCCTCGATGATAATTCGTCGTCCGGAGCGGACGCCGATTGATGGGATATTCACGGTTCGCCGTCTGTTCCAGCCTGTCGTTCGGCACCCTGCCGCAGCCGCGCCCAGAGCGGCCGGGGCAAATTACTGCAGATTACCGATGTGGAACCAATGCGACCCGCATTTGGTTCCGTCAGTTCCTTGACCCGGTCGCGCAGCGAAACCATGGGATGAGCTCACGCAAGTCGCCTTCGGCGGAACAGATTTCCAAGCGCGCGGCCCGCCTGGGCATTGAGACGCAATTCCGCGATGCACGGGGCCAGGAACGGATGGCGGACCCGGAAGGGCTCGCCCGCGTGACCGCTGCCATGGCAGGAAGCCGGCAATCGGCGCGGCGGCTGCTGCCGCCGACGGTGGTCGTACGGCAGGGCGAAGGTTTGACGCTGCGGCTGCGGGCCAACGCGCGCGCCAAAGTGCGGTGGGAAATCCTCCCGGATGTGAATTTCTCGACTACGGCTTTGCCCGAATTCAAGCATCACGGCCGGGGCGAGCGAGTCCGCCGCCATCAAGCTGCCCGGCGATCTGCCGCTCGGCAGCTATGAGCTCAAGGTCGTGGCGCGCTCTTCCGGCAGCGAGAGGATCGAGGCGGCTACGCTGCTGAGCGCGCCGCTGCAAGCCTTCCAGGGAGCGGAGGCTGGACCCCGGTGCCTGTGGGCGTTGGCGGTGCAGCTTTATGGCGTACGCTCCGGGCGCAACTGGGGCTGTGGAGACTTCACCGACCTTGCGGGGCTGCTCGAGCTTGCCGCCGACCTCGGCGCCGCCGGCATTGCGCTGAACCCCCTGCATGCTCTGTTTGATGACCATGCGGAAGCCGCCAGCCCTTATTCACCGAACAGCCGGCTTTTTCTGAACCCGCTCTATATCGATGTGGAGGCGATACCGGAGTTTCCCGGGCTCGAGGCGGCCGGGCTGCAAGCCGAGGTGGAGGGACTCCGGAAACGCGAGTTGGTGGATTATCCGGGTGTAGCGGCCGCCAAGACGCGTGCGCTCCGGCTGGCCTATGAGCGCTTTTCTGGCGCGGAAGCTTCCCGACGCCAGGCCTTCGCGGAATTTCGCCGCGAACGCGGCCCGCTATTGGGGCGCTTTGCTGTGTTCGAATTCCTGCGCCGGCGGTTCGGCAGGCCTTGGCGACAATGGCCCGACCAATGGCACAACCCCAGCGAGGCCGATCTGGCGGCGCTGCGCCTGAACGATGGCGACGCCATCGGGTTCTTCGAATTCGTGCAATGGGTCGCCGATACGCAGCTTGAGGCCTGCTGCCGGCGCGCCCACGATCTGACCCTGCCGATCGGGCTTTATCTTGACGTGGCCGTCGGGATGCATCCCGAGGGGTTTGATGCCTGGAACGACCAGCGCGCCGTCATGTCGGAACTCAGCGTCGGTGCGCCTCCGGACCTCTACAACACGGCCGGGCAGAACTGGGGACTGGCGGCGTTCAATCCGGACGCGCTGGAAGCGGAACGTTTCGCGCCGTTTCGCTCCTTGCTGCAAACCGCGATGCGTTATGCCGGCGCCATCCGGCTCGATCACGTCCTCGGGCTCAAGCGCCTCTACCTGATCCCCGAGGGGATGCGGGCCGGCCAGGGGGTGTATGTCCGCTTTCCCTTCGCGGCCCTGCTCGCGGTCAGCGCCCAGGAAAGCATTCGGCAAAGGTGCATCGTGATCGGCGAGGATCTCGGAACCGTGCCGGACGGTTTTCGCGATACGCTGGCCGATTGGGGGATCTGGTCCTATCAGGTGATGCTGTTCGAGCGCGCCGCCGACGGGCGTTTCCTGCCGCCCGAGTCGTACCGCGAGAACGCCCTGGTGACGTTCGGCACTCACGATCTTCCAACCTTCGCCGGATGGATGCGCGGACATGATCTTGCGGTCAAGCGCGCGCTCAACATCGATCCGGGCGAGACCGACCAGGAGCGTGCGGCCGCGCAACTCGCATTGCGAAGCGCGCTGGCGCGCGACACCGCGGACCCGGACTTCACCTCGGTCGCCCGCTTCCTGGCGCGAACGCCGGCGCGTCTATTGGTGGTCGCCATCGAGGATGCGTTGGGCATTCGCGATCAGGTCAACGTTCCGGGGACCATCGACACGCACCCGAACTGGCGGCGTCGGCTGCCGGTGCGGCTGGAGGATCTGAAGCTGCAAGACGGCCTCGCCGCCGTTGCCGATGTCATGGCATCGGCCGGTCGAAGCACCCCGAGCGGGCGGACCGATTGAGCGCACCGGCGCGCGCGAGCGCCCGCGACATGCGCGGCGGCTCACGCGAGGATCACCAGGACATGGTTCCCTCGATGACCAGGCCCTCGTCGGCGCGCAGCACGATCCGATCGGACACCGGCTCGCCCTCGCGGTCGCCGAAGCTCGACACCAGCACCCCCCCGATGGCGACCGCGGGCAGGAGAGGCACCGAAATCGTCCTCGAGCTGAAATTCAGCGCAACCAGGATGCTCTCCTGGCCGTCCTGCCGAAGATAAAGCAGCAGATCAGGCTCCGCCGGGATGCGGCGGTAGCCGCCCGCCGACAAGGCCGGGCGTTGCCGCCGTGCCGCGATCAAGCGCCGATAGAGATCGAGGATCGACGACAGGTCGCTGCGCTCCGTCTCGACATTCTCGCTGGCGAAGCTGTCCGAGATGGGCAGCCAGGGCTCCACACTCGAGAAACCTGCAAAATCACCACCGTCCCATTGCATCGGTGTTCGTGCCCCATCCCGGCCCATTCCGATCCCCGGCACGCGCTTCTCGAAGGGGTCACGCACCCGGTCGCGCGGGATCGGCACCTGCGGCATTCCGATCTCGTCTCCGTAGTAGAGTGTCGGGGTCCCGCGTAATGTCAGCAGCAGCATGGCGGCGATGCGCGCCTGTCGGCTGCCGACCCGGCTCGCAATGCGAACGCAGTCGTGATTGCCCAGCACCCAGTTCGGCCAGCCTCCGGCCGGCAGCGCAGCCTCGTAGCTGTCGATCAGCGCCGCGATCGTGCCGGCATCCCAATGGGCCTGCAGCAGGGCGAAATTGAAGGGCAGGTTCACGCCTTCGAGATCACGGCCATAATAGGCAACCAGCCGCTCCACCGGCAGGTAGATCTCGCCGATCAGCAATCGCTCCGGAAATTCATCGACCACCCGACGCAATCCCCTGACGATCTCTTGCACGCCCGGGAGGTCGGCGGTGTAAAGCGGCAGGACCTTGCGGTGCGGCGCCATGCCGGCGATGAAATCCGGATTGAGGGGATTGTCGCGGAACTGCTCGTCCTTGAGCAGGTGCCAGATCACGTCGACCCGGAAGCCATCGACGCCTTTGCCCAGCCAATGACGCATGACGTCGTGCATGGCGCGCACGACCTCGGGATTGCGCCAATTGAGGTCCGGCTGCTCGGGCAGGAACGCGTGGTAGTAGTATTGACCCGATTTCGGATCGTAGCTCCACGCGCTGCCGCCGAACTCGGAGAGCCAGTTGTTGGGCGGACCGCCGCCGGGCGCCGGATCATGCCAGATATACCAGTCGCGCCTGGGATTGATCCGCGAGGAACGGCTCTCGACGAACCAGGGGTGCTGATCGGAAGTATGGTTGGGCACGAAATCGAGGATCAGCTTGATCCCGTTGCGATGCACGGCGGCGAGCAGGGCATCGAAATCCTGCATCGTCCCGAACAGCCGATCGATACCCGTATAGTCGCAGATGTCGTAGCCGAAGTCCTTCATCGGGGACGGGAAGATCGGCGAGATCCAGATGGCGTCGACGCCGAGCTCCGTCAGATAAGGCAGCCGGCGGATGATCCCCGGCAAGTCGCCGACGCCGTCGCGGTTGCTGTCCTGAAAGGAGCGCGGATAGATCTGGTAGAGGACGGCGGTTTTCCACCAAGGCTCGGTCATGATGCGTCCAGGCGCTGGGAGCTGGTTCGGCCGGCCGTCGAAGCGGCGTGCCGGCGCCATCCGCAAATTCTATGGCTGGCGCGAGGGCAGGCCTGCATCAGCTCACCGCCTCGGATGCGGTTTCGACATCGCTCCGTTTCAGCAGATAGTCCAGGCCGCCGACCCGATACCAGCGATATCCATACGCCTCCATCAGCAGGTGATGTTTTCCGGTCGTATCGGCGCTGCTGTGATCCTCGGACAGCAGATTGACCAGGAGCGCGCCGGCCTCGCCGGCAATGCCGGTCCGGAAGGTGATCTCGCGCGGCGTTGCTTCGAAATTGTGCACGAACAGCACCGAGTTGTTGCGCCAGTCGTATCGCAACGCCAGCACGGCCGGATCGTGCGTCGGGATGATCTCGAAATCTCCCCATCCGATCTCCGGGACTTCCTTTCGCATCCTTATGATGCGCTCGGTCCAGTTCAGCATCGAGTACGGGTCGCGGCGCTGCTTGGCCGCGTTGACGTGCCCGTAGCCGAACGGACCGCTGTCGATGACCGGCAGCAATGGCTTGTCGTTCTTGCTGAAACCAGCATTGGGCTCGGTCGACCACTGCATGGGCGTGCGCGCGCATGCGCGCTCAGGCAGGCGAAGCTCGTCGCCCATCCCGATCTCGTCGCCGTAGCGCACGACCGGCGTGCCCGGCAGCGTGAACATCAGGCTATAGGCGAGCTCGATGCGCCGGCGGTCGCCTTGCAGCATCGGAGCAAGCCTGCGCCTGATGCCGCGATTGTAAAGCTGCATCTCGGGTTCGGGCCCAAACGCCGCGAACACGGCTTCCCGCTGCGGCTTGGTCAAGCGTCCCAGATCGAGCTCGTCGTGGTTTCGCAGGAACTGTCCCCACTGCGCCGTCGCCGGCCGCGCCTTGGTGGCCTTGATGGCTTTCACAAGCGGTTGCGTGTCGGCGGTCGCCAGCGCGTAGAACAGGTTCTGGTTGACCTGAAAATTGAACATCATGTGCATGCGGTCGCCCGCCGTCCCGAAATATTCCATGTCGGTCTCCGGCAGCACGTTCGCTTCCGCCAGGATGATTGCGTCGCCCTGGCGCCACTGCAGGAACTCGCGCAGATCCCGCAGCATGTCATATTGCTCTATTTGCTTGGTGACATCGGGGCCCTTGGTCGCGATCACGAAGGGCACGGCATCCATTCGAAAGCCGGAGACGCCTTGCTGGATCCAGAAACCCATGATCTTGAGGATCTCGGCCTGGACTTGCGGATTGGACGTATTGAGATCGGGCTGGAAATCATAGAAGCGATGAAAGTACCACGCGCGTGCGACCGGATCGTAGCTCCAGGTCGATTTCTGGACCCCCGGGAACACCATTCCCTTGTTCGCGTTGCGCGGCTTCTTCTTCGACCAGACGTACCAGTCGCGATAGGTGGAAGAGGGATCCCGCCGCGCATCCTTGAACCATGGATGCTGGTTCGAGGTATGATTGACGACCAGATCGATGATGACGCGAATTCCACGTTGCTTGGCCCCGTGCGCGAATTCGACAAAGTCGCCGAGCGTGCCGTAGCGCGGGTCGACATTGTAGTAGTCCGACACATCGTACCCGTCGTCGCGACAGGGCGAGGTTTGGAACGGCATCAGCCAGATGGCGGTTATGCCCAGACCGTGAAGATAGTCGAGCCGGCGCATGAGGCCTTGGAAATCGCCGACTCCGTCGCCGTTGGCGTCCATATAGCTTGCCACGGAGAGGCAATAGATCACGCCGTTCTTGTACCAAAGGTCGTTGATCATCGGTCACGCTTGGGTGGGAGGCGGACCCAGGATAATTGATCGACACGCCGGGGGTTCCGCGCGCGCTCTCGCAAAAAGGCCTCCCCGCGGGTCGTCACGGCCGCGACAGCACCCCTTTTGACCTCCGGCGATGGGGTTTGTCGGATGGCGTCCCGGCTCGGGAACTGGCCTTGCGTGGCGGCGTTGGTGCAAAGGCAAGAGCAACAAAGGAGATTGATATGCGGTCGAAGCGACACGTGGCCATCTTGGCCGGCCTCATTCTTGCGAGCAGCGCGGGCCTCGTGCTCGGGCAGGCCGGCGGAGGCGGAGCCGGCGGTGGGGCGGGAGGAGCTGGGGGCACAGGCGGCGCCGGCGCCGGTTCGTCCGCAACAAGCCCCGGCGGCGCGTTGGGTGGCGGCATAGGCCCCGCGCCGGCACCGACGCCGGGCCAATCGACCACGCCTGGGCAGGTGAATCCCAACACCGCTGCCTCACGCCCAGGCTGCGCGAGCGGCTCGACCGTGGGCAGCGCCGCCGGCACGCCCGGGACTGGCGGCGTCACCGGAAGCACCAACGCTCCCGGCGGAAGCGGCACCGCCATGAAGAACAGTACGATCGGCGCCAACCAAGCGACCACGCAAGACCCGCTCAAGGCCAATCCGATGGCAGTCCCCAACACCGGTGGCGTGAGCGGCTGCTGAGGGCGCAATTGCGGATGACACAAGGATATACGGGGAGCACGAACTTGCTCCCCGTCTCGTAATGGGAGAGTGTTGCGCGATCATTTTTAAGCGGGAGCGAGCGTGAGCCTGCAGCTGCGTCCGCCGCTGCCTCCGATGGAGGCGTTGTCGGTTGATAAAGTGCCGACCGGCGATGGCTGGCAATACGAGCCGAAATGGGACGGCTTTCGCTGCCTGGTCTTTCGAGATGACGACGAGATCGAGCTGCAGTCCAAATCAGGCCGCATGCTGACGCGGTATTTCCCCGAGTTGGTCGAAGCCGTGCGGGCGACCAAAGCGAAGCGCTTCGTGCTGGACGCCGAGATCGTGGTGCCGCAAGGCGACGCCTTCTCGTTCGATGCATTGCTGCAGCGGATTCATCCGGCGCCGAGCCGCGTGCGGCGGCTGTCGCAGGGGACGCCTGCGCGGCTGATCGTCTTCGATCTCCTCGCCGGCTCGAACGGGCAGGTCGCTCGTCGGTGAGCCTCTGCGCGAGCGCCGCCGCAAGCTCGAAGCCTTCGCGGCCCGCTATCTCGGCAACGGCTCCATCCAATTGTCGCCGGCGACGACCAAGCTCAGCGAGGCGAAGGGTTGGCTCAAACGCGTAGGCGCGACCCTCGACGGCATCATCGCCAAGCGGATCGATCTTGATTATCGCTCCGGCGAGCGCACCGGCATGCAGAAGATCAAGAACTTCCGCAGCGCGGACTGCGTGGTGGGGGGCTTCCGCTACAACGAAGGCAAGAGAGAGGTCGGCTCGCTGCTGCTCGGACTCTACGATGCCGACGGTCTGTTGCATCACGTCGGCTTCACCTCCTCGATTGCGAACCACGAGAAGAAGGCGCTCACCGCCAAGCTCGAGAAGCTCATCGCCGAGCCTGGCTTCACCGGGAACAGGCCGGGCGGACCGAGCCGCTAGTCGACCGCGCGTTCAGCCGACTGGCAGCCCTTGAAGCCCAAGCTGGTAGCGGAGGTACGCTACGACCATTTCACCGGCGAGCGGTTCCGCCATGGCACCAAATTTCTGCGCTGGAGACCGGACAAACGGCCGCTCCAGTGCACCATGGAGCAAGTCAAGCAGAAGAAAGCGGACCTGACCAAGCTTCTGCACTAAGATGCCATCCGCACTCCTCCGAATGCTCGATGGCCGAAACTCCGTGCGCGGAACCGGGCGCCAAACATGTGCGTTAACACTGTCGATCTCGTGAGCTCGCGGTGGCGCATCCGCCACATGGCGAAGCTGAACGGCGTGGAGGGCGCGAGCTGAACCGTGGGACTTCAGGTCTACCATAAGAAGCGCGATTTCGCGGTGACGCCGGAGCCGCGCGGCCGTACGCAGCGCGACAAGGGCGGCCGCTACGTGATCCAGAAGCATGCCGCCCGCCGGCTGCACTACGATCTTCGGCTTGAGCTCGACGGCGTGATGAAGAGCTGGGCCGTGACGCGCGGGCCGAGCCTGGTCCCGGGCGAGAAGCGCCTAGCCATCCACGTCGAGGACCACCCGATCGAGTACAACACCTTCGAGGGCACGATTCCCCAGGGCCAATATGGCGGCGGCACCGTCATGATCTGGGATCGCGGCCACTGGTATCCGGAGGGCGATGCGCACAAGGACTACCGCAATGGCCGTCTGGACTTCGTGCTCGACGGCGAGAAGCTCAAAGGGCGATGGCATCTGGTGCGCATGCGCAAGCGGCCGAACGAGCGGCAGGACCCCTGGCTGCTGATCAAGGGCGATGACGAGGCGGCGCGCAGCGCAAGCGATCCCGACATACTCGAGGAGCAATCGCTGTCGGCGGCGAGTGGACGCAGCATGGAGGAGATTGCCGAGGGTCGCGGCGGCAAGCGGGTCTGGCAATCGAACCGCGGCGAGACGCCCCGGAAGGCGGCGAAGCCATTGGCGAAAAAGACCGCGGAGCCGGCTCGCCGAAAGAGCACGGCCGCCATGCCGCGCAGCACGCGCACGCCACGACGGGCGACAGCCGCGGCCAAGGGAGGCAGGTCCGCCAAGAACAGTACCTTTACCAAGAAGAGCACCTCCACCAAGAACGGGAAGGCGACCGGGAAGAAGGCCGGCAAGGCGAAATCCGGCGGCGATGCGCTGCCGGACTTCGTGCCGCCGGCGCTCGCCACGCTACGGGCCGCGGCCCCGAGCGGTGCGGGTTGGCTGCACGAAGTCAAGTTCGACGGCTACCGCATCCAGGCGCGGCTCGATCATGGCGAGGTGCGGCTTCTCACTCGCAAGGGTCTCGATTGGGCGCACCGGTTCCCCAACGTCGCCGCCGCCGTCGCGAAACTGCCGGCCGCGACCGCGCTGCTCGACGGCGAGCTGATCGTCGAGGACGAGGGCGGAATTTCAAGCTTCTCGGCGTTGCAGACCAATCTCAAGGCCGGACGGCGCGATCGGTTCGTCTACTTTGTGTTCGATCTTCTTCATCTCGACGGCACTGATCTCACGCCTTTGCCGCTGACCGAGCGCAAGGCCGCGCTCGCACGGTTGTTGGGCCGGACCAGACGATCCGGGCCGATCAGGCTGAGCGAGCATTTCGATGATGAGGGCTCGCTGGTGCTGCGGCGGGCCTGTCAGTTGAAGCTCGAAGGCATCGTGTCCAAGCGCAGCGACGCACCCTATGTCTCGGGTCGCTCCGAAAATTGGATCAAGGCCAAGTGCGCCAATCAGCAGGAATTCGTGGTGCTGGGCTACGCGCCTTCGACCGTGCTGCCCAAGGCGGTCGGCGCCTTGATCGTCGGCTATAACGTGCAGGGCAAGCTGCGGTATGGCGGCCGCATCGGCACCGGCTATTCGCGGGCGGTGGCCAAGGATCTCTGGAGCCGGCTGCACCCGCTGGAGATCGATCGTCCGCCGATCGATATGCCGCCGCAGGAAAGACGCCGCCGCGATGTGGTCTGGGTCGAGCCGAAAGTGGTGATCGAGGCGAATTTCCGCGACTGGACCGCCGATCGCCTCGTGCGCCAGGCCGCGTTCAAGGGCGTGCGCGAGGATAAGCCCGCCAAGGAAGTCATTCGGGAGACGCCCGCCATGGCAGCAAGAGCCAGCATTGCAAAACGAACGTCGAAGCATCCGGCGGCGCCGGCGCGAAAATCTCGGGCGTCCAATGTCGGCACCCGCGAGGGCAGCGCCGCAACAAGCGAGCCACGCGTCGCGCACGATGACGTGCGGCTCACCCATCCCGATCGGGTCTATTGGGTGGACGTCGGCGTCACCAAGCAGGACCTGGCCGACTATTATCGCGCGGTCTGGGACTGGATGGCGCCGCATGTGGTCGGACGGCCGCTGGCGTTCGTGCGTTGCCCGGAGGGCACCGCTGGCCAATGCTTCTTCCAGAAGCATGCCTCCGCCGGGCTCAGCGAGAAGGCGCTGCGCACCGTCATCGACAGCAATGGACGGCAAGTCATCGGGATCGATGACCTCGATGGGCTCATGTCGCTGGTGCAGGCGGGCGTGCTTGAAATTCATGTTCGCGGCGCCAGGCTCGACCGCCTCGAGGTCTGCGATCGCATCGTGTTCGATCTTGACCCGGGCGAGGGCGTGCCTTGGTCCACCACGGTGGCAGCGGCGCGCGACGTGCGCGACCGCTTGGCTGCGCTGAAGCTTGAAAGCTTCGTGAAGCTCTCGGGCGGCAAAGGCCTGCACGTGGTCTTGCCGATCGACGGCGCCGATTGGGACGGCGCCAAAGCCTTCGCGCAGGCGGTCGCGCTCGCGATGGCGGCCGACGATCCGGAGCGCTATGTCAGCAAGATCACCAAGTCGCTGCGCAAGGGGAAGATCTTCGTCGACTATCTGCGCAATTCGCTGGAACAGACCTCGGTGGCCGCCTATTCGACCCGGGCGCGCGAAGGCGCGCCGGTTTCGGCTCCGGTCGGCTGGCAGGAGCTTCCGCGCACGACCTCCGGCCACCAGTACACGGTGCGCGATCTGATGAATCGCCTCACCCGCCTCAAGCAGGATCCCTGGAAAGACATCGCGCGCGTTCGGCAGAACCTGCCGGCCGCGGGGCAAAGCCACGGTTGACCGGAAGCGGCGCCAATCAAGCTCGCGCCGCCAGCAAACGCTCGATTTGCTGATCCGTGACTTGCACATGATAGAACTGCTGGTAGAACTCGCGGGTCAGCTGTTTCAGATTCTCCGGAAACAAGCTCGGATACAGAATCTTCGCCAGCCACCAGAGGCCGATCAGCCGGTTTACCGAAGGCGGAAAATCGACCCAGCCGAACGGCAGGTTGGGCGACAGATGCACGTTGCGCGTTCGGACGGCAGCAATCGTCGCCCAGGCCGGATCGTCGTAGATCTTTGCGGCAAAGTCTCGATCGATGGTGACGATGATCTGGGGATCCCACACCAGCACCTGCTCGATCGAAACGTTTGAAAGTCCGCCTCGGGTTTCGCCTGCGACGTTCCGCGCCAGGAATTCGATGGTCTCGACCGTGATCGAGCCGCCCAATCCGGTCTCGAGGCCCCGTGGTCCGCGTGCAAAATAGATGCGGGGCCGCTGATCTTTGGCGATGCCGGCGATCCGGCTGCTGATCGTCCCGATCGTGCCCTCCGTATAGCGGGCAAGGCTCTCGGCGTCCTCGCGGCGGCCGATCAAGTCTCCGAGCAGCCGGTAGGCCCCCGCTATGCCCTCGAAGCGGCCGTCGAGCAGCGCATAGGAGATGCCCGTCTGCTCCTGCACGCGGTCGGCCAGCGAGACGTAGGTGTCGGTCACGTAGCCGACATCAAGAATGAGATCCGGCTTGAGCCCGAGCACGGCTTCGAGATTGGCGGTATTGCCGCGGCCGGTGATCCGACCCACTTGCGGGCGGCTGCCGATGTCGGGCAACAGAAATTCCCGCTCCTCGGCGCGATTGGGGCGCGTCCAGCCGAGCAGCAGCCGGGGCGCCAGGGTATACAACATGATCGCGGCCGGGGGCCCGGCGGGAAACACCCGCTCGACGTTGGCGGGCACCGGAACCGAGCGCCCGGCGCTGTCGGTGACGGTCGCGGCATGCGCGCCCCGCGGCGCCAGCAGCGTCGCCGAAATGCCGGTCAGTAGCGCGCGCCGGCCGATCGACATCATTTGCCGATCATTACGTCGGAGGCCTTGATCACCGCCCAGGCCTCATCGCCCTTCGCGAGCGCGAGATCGGCGACCGCCTCGTTGGTGATCGAGGATGTGACGATGACCCCGCCGCCGATATCGATGCGCACATGGGAGGTGGTGGCGCCCTTTATCACATCGACAATCTTTCCCTTGAGCTGATTGCGCGCACTGAGCTTCATGACGATCTCCTTTCAGGGTTGCGATGAGCCTAAGGAACAGTACCACGAACCGCCCACGCGGTCGCTGTCAGCGATCGCTCGCCATCGGGCGCGCCGGAGCAATAGGCACGCCTGACCGCCTCCTCGATGCGGCCGCGCAGCTTGGGTGACAACTTGGCGACATATGTCCCGACCGGACCTTGGCCGCCGAGAAGAGGCCGCCAATAATCCTCGAAATTCGCATAGTCCATGCGGATCGTGATCGAGCTTCGCTGGATCCGATTTAAGCCGGCTTGCTCGAACAGTATGGGCAAGCCGTCGGGCAGCGCCAGCGGGGTGGAGAAAAGCCGGTCGCGCGCAATGCCGGCCTGCGGATCAATTCCGGCCGCCGTGTCCCAGAACAGCCGTTGGTAGACGAGACCGCCGCGAAAATCCCACACTGCGGCCACCACGACCCCATCGGACTTTGCGACGCGTCGCATCTCGCCGACGGCACCGAGCGGCTCCGGCACGAAATTGAGGACCAACTGCGCAGCCACCCCGGCGAAGGATTTGTCCTGATAGCACAGCCTGGTGCAGTCACCCAGCTGGAAACCCGGCGAAGCGCCTACCGCTTGGGACTGCGCGTGAGCGATGTAGGGTTTGGCGATATCAATTCCGAGAATTCTTCGTTCGGGCCAGCGAGACGCCATGGCGAAGGCGAGGCTGCCGGTTCCGGTACCGACATCCAGCAAGTCACCCGTGGAGGAGAATCCCGCGAAATCGATGAGCGGAGCGGCAAGGCGCTTCGTCCACCGGCCCAGGAACAGCTCGTAGGCCGCGCCATCGCTCGCGTAGTAGGTCGACTGCGCCGGCATGAGCCTCCGGGCCCCTTTACACGGGGACGTATTCCATCAAATATAGCGAAATCGCAATGCCATGGAAAGGCTGTGCAATGGCGAAATATCTTGGTGCCGTCCGCTTTGTGCTGGTCGCGGCAGCGATCGCATTCACCGCGCCGTGGAGCGCCGGCGCGCATGCTCAGGAACGCGATCTCCTGGTGTTTGCTGCTGCGAGCCTCAAGAACGCCTTGGACGATGCCGACGCCCAATATCTGCACGATACCGGCCGCAAGGTCGTGGCCTCCTACGGGGCAAGCTCGACGCTTGCCAAGCAGATCGAGAACGCAGCCCCAGCCGATATTTTCATCTCCGCCGACCTCGACTGGATGGATTACGTGGCCGAGCGCAAGCTCATCAAGCCGGAGACAAGATTCAATCTGCTCGGCAACAAGCTGGTTCTCATCGCGCCGGCCGACAGCCGTATTAATCTCACCATCGCGCCGAATTTCCCGCTGGCGCAGGCGCTCGGCAATGAGCGCTTGGCGATGGCGGATCCGGCGTCGGTCCCGGCCGGCAAATACGGCAAGGCCGCGCTCGAGGCTCTCGGTGTGTGGTCGTCGGTGTCAAGCAAGGTCGCTCCGGCCCAGGATGTTCGCGCCACCTTGCTCCTGGTCGCGCGCGGCGAGGCCCCGCTGGGCATCGTCTATCAGACCGACGCGGCGGCCGATAAGGACGTCAAGATCGTCGGCGCATTCCCGGAATCGACCCACCCTCCCATCATCTACCCGATCGCCGTGACGACGGCCTCGACCAATCCGGGCGCCGGTGCCTTTGCCGGCTTTCTGAAATCGCCGGCAGCCAGACCTGCATTCGAGAAGCAGGGCTTCGTCGTCCTGCAATAACGCCGCACCGGGCACCCGTAGGGCGCAATCGCTTTATTGCGCCAATCGGTCGGGCCGCACACTCTTAACCATCGTAGGAAGGGACTTGGCGGAGCGGCGCAAAAAAGCGATCGCGCCCTACGGCGGCGTCATTTCGACAGCTCGCAGACGCTCGCGTGCCGCTGCCCCGAGCGCGGCTCGCCGACGATCATCGCGCTCCACCAGCTCTGCAGGCTGCCGTTTCGGCACGGCAATTTGACTCCCATCCCTCGGCAGAACGACAGCCATTCCGCAAAACGGAACTCGGGAACGGCAACAACCACCGGTATGTCGAAGCTGAGCGCGCGTGCGATCTCATCGACCAGCCCGTTCCCTTGTGCTTCGAGCTTGCCGAACCGATTGATGATCACGAGGTCGGCGCCCGACTCGATCAAGGCGTCGATGCGCGCCGCCGCTTGCGCCAGGTCGCAGGGCTCGCGGCGGGAACTCGAGACTGCGGCGGGCTTTTGCGCGAGCGGAATCGTCTCGCCGCTCGGCAATACCGAGACGGCGGCTCGACCATCATCAAGTCGGGTCTGGACCAGGCCGGCGACCCGATATCCACGGTTCGTGAGATCCTGCACGAACTCCCGCAACAGGCGATCCGGCTCGTCCGGCTGGCCATAGACCAGCGCCGCGAGGTCGCATTGCGCGTCGAACTCTGCGATTGCGTATCCCATGGCGACGGTCTGACCATATCGCGCAGCGGATCTCGCTATATTCAATCAGATATTGCGGAGGGCAGCAAGCAGGTCCTTGGGCCCGGCGGTCGCCGACCGCGCGCTTTGCCAAAAGCGCTATCTTGCGGTTCCGGCGCGGATCGAAGTCTTGCGCGGCTTGTGGCTGCGGCGCGGCAACGAGCGCAAGGCTGCCTCTAGGTCGTGCAGCTGCGGCTTGGCCGCGGCGGTCGCCTGCGTTTCGATGGTCCGGTATTTTTGCACGACCCGCTCGCCGAATGCGGTCAGTGCCGCTCCGCCGCCTTGGGCGCCGCCGGGCTGCGCGGTGACCACGGGCTCGCGGAAGCATCGGTTCATGTCGTCGACCAGAAGCCACGCCCGCCGATAGGACATTCCGAGCGATCGGCCGGCCTGCGAGATCGAGCCGGTGTCTCTGATCGCCTCCAACAGCAGCACTTTTCCGGGTCCGATCGCCCGATCGGTTCCGAAGTCGACCCGCAACGTCAAACGGACCCCGCCCATTGGTCACCTCGCATGATGCCGCAGCAGTCTATCACCAACCCTGCTGTTTGCACCCATAGGCAAAGGGTTGGTAACAGGTCCGTAAGCACATCGCGATTGCTATGCGGGCGCCGCCGATACCTGGCCGGCTTGCATCGCCGAAAGACCCGAGAGCAGGCAGGCGAGGCTCGAGGTTCGCAGCGGCAGGTACTGTTTCCCCAGCTGGCGGCATGCTCGCTTGACCGCAGCGGCGGCATCGTGGCTGACGCAGTCGACCGGAAATACCGCGATGTCGGCCCGGCTCACCAGGCCCGGCAGCAATGCCGGATTGTGCTCGATGCCGCCGTCATGATGCAGGAAGCGGCCCTTGGTGCTCTCGACCAGGCCTTTGAGCTGCGGCGCCTGGTTGGCGCGGCCGCCGACATAGAGGACGGTCAGCCCGTGGAGATCGAGCCCGTCGAAGGTGGCGGCCTCGTCCGCTTGCGACGGCGCGCGTATCCGGACCTCCAACGCCGCCAGCTCTCGTTGAAGCGCATCAAGCTCGCTCTCCGCGCAGCGACGGGCGCGGTCGGCATCGTTGAGGGAAGCGGAAGCGCTCGCAAGCCGCTGCTCGAGGCGCAGGCGGCGGCTCGTTTCGTGCGCCAAACGCTTGTCCAGCTCGGCGAGCGCGTCCTTCAGCGTTCTTGCGTCTTCGGTGGCCTCGAGCGCGGGCCCCGTGGCCTCCTGGCCGAGCGCCCTGGCAAGCATGCCATTGAGCCGCCGGATGGACTCGTCGCGGCTGGTGAAGCCGTCGCGCAACTGCCGTTGTTGCCGCTCCAGCTTGGCTGCCAAGGCCTCGTTCTCTTCCTCCAATTGGCGCAACCGGCGGATATCGGCCCGGTTTGCGGCGCCGACCAGGTGCGACAGCATGTGCACCTTGCCGAACACGTCCTTCACCAATGTGTCGGTTGCCGCCGGATGGGTGAGCAGGGCCCAGTAGGCGCCGGGAATGTCGCCACGCGCAAGCGCCTCCTCCCAGAGCGCCGAGAGCGCCGCCGCATCCTTGGCCTTGGAGAATTGGCTGAGCGAACGCGGGTGGCGCCGATCGAGCGCCTTTTGAAGATGCTTGGCTCCCGCCTTGGAGCGGCCGGCGAGCAAGACGCCCGCCACATGCAGCTCGTGGTCGTCGGCGGTCTGCGCGCCCTCGACCTTCAGCCGCACCAGCAATCGCCGCAGCTCCCCGCTCGACAGGCAGGTCCCGATGATCGAGCAATGCAGGCTTTGATGCAGCTCCCAGATCTGAGTGCGCCGCTTCGAGGGCGGCGACAGCTTGGCGGCCGCATCGTGACCCGACGACACGGCTGACGTCATCGTCGAATGCCCGGCGCCCGCCGCCCACGGCAACCTCGCGTCGCCGGGATCGAACACGTTCGTCAACAACTGCGTCCCTGGCGCCGGCACCGGCCGATCCTCGTTATATTCTTTTGGCTATAGCGAGTTTGGCACAGCTCCGGCCCGGTGGAAAGGGGGGTGACCTAGGGGATATGACCCCGGGATCTCGTTGTCGTCATGCCCGCACGGAGCATCAGTGTGTTTGCGCCGCTTCCGTGCTCGACCACCTCTGCCGCATTGCAACATAAGCGGCGACAATGAGTTCCTTGACGCAATAGCCGGGCGGCAATCACCTCGCATTCGGCTTGCAAATCGATGCGGTGAGCACGTCGTCATCAAGCCGCGCAGACTTGCAGCAATATTTGGATTTGCATATAGGTTACTGATTGTTGATCATGATCGAAGCTGGCGGCTTCGAACCTCGCTCGCTACCAACCGGCACCCGGCTGGAGAAGGCGAATTAAAGAGCTGAACAACAAGCAACAACGACGCCCCAGATAGGGGCGCTGAACCGTGGAAACGCTCCGGATAGGAGAAGCGCGATGGCAACGATCGAACAGGCCGGGGGGCTTGTCGGCTCCGCACCGGGACTTCTCGACCGCGAGAGGATCATTGCCAAACCGGGCTTCAATCGCTGGCTGGTGCCGCCGGCGGCGCTTTGCATCCATCTTTGCATCGGCATGGCCTACGGCTTCAGCGTGTTCTGGCTGCCGCTGTCGCACGCGATCGGCATCACCAAATCGAATTCCTGCGACGATCTGACGCTCGTGGGCGAGCTGTTCACGACGACGCTGCGATTGGCGGATTTCAAGCCTCGGCTGGATGTTCACGCTGTTCTTCGTCGTCCTCGGATCGTCGGCCGCGCTTTGGGGCGGGTGGCTCGAGCGCGTCGGTCCGCGCAAGGCCGGCGTGGTGGCGGCGCTGTGCTGGTGCGGCGGACTTGTTATCTCGGCGGTCGGCGTCATCCTCCATCAGCTCTGGATGCTGTGGCTCGGCTCGGGCGTGATCGGCGGCATCGGGCTCGGCCTCGGCTACATCTCGCCGGTTTCCACCCTGGTCAAATGGTTCCCGGATCGTCGCGGCATGGCGACCGGCATGGCGATCATGGGCTTCGGCGGCGGTGCGATGATCGGCGCGCCGCTCGCCGACCTCTTGATGAACGTATTTCGGACGCCGACCTCGGTCGGCGTGTGGCAGACCTTTATCGCAATGGGTGCGATCTATTTCGTGTTCATGCTGGTCGGAGCGTTCGGGTATCGCGTGCCGCCGGGCGGTTGGCGCCCCGACGGCTGGACGCCTCCCGCCAGCGCCAATGCGATGATCACGCAGAAAAACGTCCATCTCAGGGACGCCCACAAGACACCGCAGTTCTGGTTGATCTGGGCGGTGCTCTGTCTCAATGTCAGCGCGGGCATCGGCGTGATCGGGATGGCCTCGCCGATGCTGCAGGAGATCTTCGGCGGATCGTTGATCGGCCATCCGGAGCTCCCGTTCCTTCAGCTCGACGACAGCCAGCGCGCCGCCATCGCGGCCATTGCGGCCGGCTTCACCGGCCTCATCTCCCTGTTCAACATCGGCGGCCGCTTCTTCTGGGCATCGTTGTCCGATTACATCGGACGCAAGAACACGTATTACACCTTCTTCCTGCTTGGGATCGCGCTCTATGCGACAGCGCCGTGGGCGGCGCATATCGGCAGCAAGGCGCTGTTCGTCGCCATCTTCTGCGTCATTCTGTCGATGTATGGCGGCGGCTTCGCCACCGTTCCGGCCTACCTTGCCGACATCTTCGGCACCCAGTTCGTGGGCGCCATTCACGGCCGCTTGCTCACCGCGTGGTCGACCGCGGGCATCATCGGGCCGGTGGTCGTGAACTACATTCGCGAGGCGCAGATCGCGGCCGGCGTGCCGCGCGATTCCGTCTACGATTTCACGATGTATATCCTGGCCGGAATGCTGGTTCTCGGCCTGATATGCAACATGCTGGTCAGGCCGCTGGCCGATCACTGGTTCATGAAGCCCGAAGAGGTCGCCAAGCTGCAGGCGCAAGGCGGGACCGGGGCAGGGCCGGGGCCGAGCGGCTCGTTCGGCATCGGCAAGGGCGGGCTCGATCTCAACGCCGCCTTGTTCTGGGCCTTTGTCGGGATTCCGCTGGCCTGGGGCGTGTGGATCACGCTGAAGAGCGCGCTGCTGATTTTCTGAGAAGGGCTGTAGGGCGCAATCGCTTTATTGCGCCTTACGCGATCTGTATTTCCACTAAGCGAAGCTGCGGAATGAGGCGCGTTTGTTTGGCGCAATAAAGCGATTGCGCCCTACGAGGCAATCCGGGGGGCCCGCCCCCTTGAAAGATCCGGTCGCTGCCATCCATATGCCATCCATCAAGATGGTATATGGATGGCAGGGATGTCCGAGAACGTGCAACAGCTACGACCCAAGCCAAGCGATAGCGAGAAAATCACGATCACGCTCGGCTACGTCGACCTTGGCCATATCGACCTCATGGTCGAGGAGGGTTTTTATTCGAACCGGACTGATTTCATCCGCACCGCAATCCGCAACCAGCTCGAGCGTCACGCCGACGTGGTCAAGCAGGCAACGGTCCGAAAGAGCTTGGACCTGGGTCTGCGGCACTTTAGCGGCGAAGATCTCGAAGCGGCGCGTCGAGCCGGAGAGATGCTGCATATCCAAGTGCTGGGGCTTGCCACCATCGCCTCGGATGTCACCCCCGAGCTTGCGCGCGCGACGATCGCGTCGATCGTCGTGCTCGGGGCGTTGCGCGCCAGCCCGGCCGTCAAGGCCGCTCTCGCCGACCGGATGCGCTGACGGGTGAGGCGTATCGGATCTGGGAAACAGTCACACCGATCGAACTGGGCTCCTCGGACGCGCGCTCGTCGCGTCGCCGAGCAAAGGAAGGTTTTCGCTTCATGAATGACATGCCTGATCCGGACAAGATGGTCGAAGCCGCGCGTCTCACGCGCACGGGCCGGCTCGCCGAAGCCACGTCGCTCATCCGGCGCATGCTTGGAGGCGCGCACGCCCCGGACAGAATCTTCGGCGGCCCCGGTGACCTCGCTCCCGACGAACGCAAACCCGCCACGATCGACGTGGAATCCGAGACCAGCGAGACGGAGCGTCCGCTCTTGAACGCCGCCACATCGCCGCGGCCGCGCATGACCAACGCGCTGCGCGATTTGCTCCAACACGTCGCGCGCGGCTCGGGGCCCGGATTACAGGCCTTGCGGCAGCCCGCCCCGCGGTCCACGCCGGACATCGTGCCGGCGGGCGGAAAGTTCATCGCAGCGACCTACAGCAACCGGGCGGGAAGCCGTGCTTACAAGCTCTACATCCCCAGCCGCTATCGGGGGCAGGCGCTTCCTTTGGTCGTGATGCTGCACGGCTGCTCGCAATCGCCTGACGATTTCGCCGCCGGCACACGCATGAACGTGCTCGCCGAAGAAGAGACCTGCCTGGTGGTCTATCCGGCGCAGCCGAGCGATGCCAACCCGGCGAAGTGCTGGAACTGGTTTCGGCCGACCGACCAGCGGCGCGACCAAGGCGAACCTTCGCTGATCGCCGGCATCACCCGTCAGGTCATGCGCGACTATTCGGTGGACCCGCGGCGCGTCTACATTGGCGGACTATCGGCCGGAGCGGCCGCCGCCGTCGTCATGGGGGCAACTTACCCCGATTTGTACGCGGCCGTTGGCGTGCATTCCGGCCTCGCCTGCGGGGCTGCCAGCGACCTTCCGTCTGCGCTCGTCGCGATGCGGCAGGGTGACCTCGCAGCGACGTCAGGGTCCGGCGACATTCCGGCGGCTTTGCGCGACGGGCCGGCCGTCCCAACCATCGTTTTTCATGGCGACCGCGACACCACGGTGCATCCCCGCAACGGCGATCATGTCATGGCGCAGTCGCTACGGGCCGCGCGCCTGCAAAAGCAAGTGCAGCGCGGCCGGATAGCCGGCGGACATGCCTATACGCGCAGCATCCATTCCGACGCGAGCGGGCGGGCGATCCTCGAGCGCTGGGACATTCATGGCGCCGGACACGCCTGGTCGGGAGGCAGCCCCGCCGGCTCCTACACCGATCCGCGCGGACCGGACGCGACGCGGGAGATGCTGCGCTTCTTCCTCGAGCATTCGCTTGCGGCACCCTCGAGGTGAAAGCCGGCAAGCCGCGCGCAGGCTGCCCCTTCGATGCCCAGGCGAATCTGCCTTGTGGTCCGCAACAGCAGGCTATAATAGGCGCACAGCTCCAACCGTGGTCAGGTTCCAATGGCAAAACAGCTTCTCATCTATGAACGTGCCGTGCCGGTCAATCCAGGCCAGCACGGCGACTTGTCGGTCAAATCCGGCACCGACTACGGCTTTGCCAGGCAGGTCAATTCGGTGCCGCTCATGGCCGCGGAGTTCGAGCCGGCCTGCAGCGAATACGCGATCGTGTTCGCCGGACAGGGCAAGGAGATCACGCCGGTGGCGCTGCTCGGCGTGCGTGACAATGAAAACCTTTATGTCGACGCCAAGGGTGCGTGGAATGCGAAATACATTCCGGCCTTTGTGCGCCGCTATCCGTTCGTCTTCTCGCGCGACGAGAAGGGCGAGACCTTCACGCTGTGCGTCGACGAGGAGTTCCACGGCGTCAACCGCGCGGGCCTGGGCGAGCGCCTGTTCGATGCGGCCGGCGAGCGCACCCAGTACCTGAAGACCGTGCTGGGGTTCCTGCAGGCCTATGAGGCGCAATTCGAAGCCACCGGGGCGTTCTGCCGGCGTCTCATCGAGCTCAATCTGCTCGAGCCCATGCGGGCGGACTTCACGCTACGCTCCGGCAAGCGTGTCACCATGGGCGGCTTCATGTCGGTCAACCGGGACCGGCTCCGGGCTTTGTCGGGCGAGGCATTGGCGCGGCTCGCCGCCGCGGGCGAGCTTGATCTGATCTACGCTCACCTGCATTCCCAGCGAAACTTCAGTGCCACCGCCGACCGAGCCCTGGATGCGACGGCGGTCCCCGAGTCCGCGAGCGCCGGCGCTCCCAATGGGTCCGCCGGCTGACGCTTTCGATTGCGGCAAGTCGGGACGCGGCTGCGCTGGCGAGCAAGCCCGCCGCTACTTGGATCGCTTCTTCTTTTTTCCGTAGATGCGGTCCCAGTTTTCCTTATACGAGTTGGTGACCGGCTTCTGCTTCTCGCCCCGGCTATAATTGGCGGGCGTGCTCGCCTCCGGCTTCGCGGCTGTTTCGCCGCCCGTGCTTGCGGCCTTGGCAGTGGGTTGGCTCTTGGTCGTGCCGTTGTCGCTGGTCATTGCTGGTCCTGGTTTGGAGCCGGAGATCCGGCCTCATCATTCGGGTTGGATGTTGGCTGCACGCGCCGTCTCTTTCCAGTTCTTGATCTCGGTCGCGATCAGGTTGCGGAATTCGGCCGATGTCCCGCCGCCCGGCAACATGCCCTCTTGCTCCAGCTTGGCGATCAGATCCGGCTCCTTGAGTGCCTTGTTCACCTCGGTGTTGAGGCGCTCGACGACATCCTTCGGCGTGCCCGCGGTGGTGAGCAGGCCGACCCACTGAATTGCCTCGAAATCGGGGAAGCCGGATTCCGCGACCGTCGGCACGTCGGGCAGCTGCGGATAGCGCGTGAGGCTGCCGACCGCCAGCGCCCGCAGATTGCCGGCCGCGATCTGCGGCAATGAGACCAGCGGCGAAAGCACCGTGAACTCGGTCTGGCCGGCGACCACGGATTGAACGGCCGGCGCGCCGCCGCGATAGGGAATGTGTTGCAGCTTGATGCCGGCGCGCGCGCTCCACAGCTCGGTCACGAACCGCGTCTGGGTCGCGGCACCCGGCGTCGCATAGTTGAACTTGCCCGGACTGGCCTTGGCCAGTGCAACGAACTCGCCGAGAGTCTTCGCCTCGACCTTTGGATTGACGATGAACAGCAGCGGATTCTTGCCCAGCACCGCGACCGGGGTCAGGTCGCGCTCGGAATCGTAAGGCAGCGTGGCGGTCGTCGCCGGCAGCACCGTGTAGGACGACGCCACCATCAGCAGCGTGTGGCCGTCGGGCGCGGCCTTGGCGACAAATTCGGAGCCGACAATCCCGCTCGCTCCGGTGCGGTTTTCGACCACCACGGCCTGGCCGAGGGCTTTCTCGAGGTAGGGTTGGATGAGCCTTGCCGCGGTATCGTTCAAGCCACCCGCTGCGAACGGGGCAATGATGCGGATGACATGCGTGGGGTAGCTTTGCGCATGGGCCGCGACGGCAGCCAGCGCAATCCACAGCGTGGCGAGCCCAAGCCTTGCGCGATGACGTGATCGAAACATGGCGATCTCATTAGTTTGGCGAAGTTTCGCGAATTCCCGGCATCCTGACCAACACTCGGGCGGCCAACAGGCCTCAGCGCCGGCGCTGTGTCAACGGCGAAGCCGCGGCGCGCCGGTCGGCTCAAGGCTTCCCCAGGTTCCAATGCAGGCACTCCCGCAGGCCGCGGCCCATGATCCATTCGAGATCGTCGGCGGTCAGGAAATCCAGCTCCTGCGTGAAGTGGGTGACGCCCTGACGATAGGTGCAATGCTCCAGCGTGCGCGATAGGTCGGTGCCCCAAAAGCAGCGCCGCGGACCGAAAGCCTCGATCACGCGGCGCAGCGGCTCATTCAAGTTGCGGAACGGGTACGGTTCGCTGGAAAAGCAGGGCAGCGCCGAGACCTTCACGAACACGTTGCTGCAATGCGCCAGGGCCGCGACGCGGGCGGCGCCGGCCGGCGCATTGGCATCCATCGTTTCACGCCCGAAACCCATATGGTCGACGATGATCGTGAGACCCGGATGTCGCTCGGCGATCTCGGCGAGCTTGGGCAGGCGCTCGGGTACATGCACCATCAGGGGGACGCCGTGCCGTTCCGCCGCCGGCCACAGCCAGTCGGCAGTGCCGTCGGTGAGCTGCGGGCGCGTATCGGGCCGATGAAAGGTCAGGCGCAGGCCGAGCATGCCGGGCTGCTGCCGCCAGGTCGCCAGCGCCGCTCGCGACTCCAGCCGGGCGAGGTCGATGCGTCCCATCACCGCGAAACGGTCGCTGAACTTCCGCGCTGCCGCCAAGCACAGATCATTACGATCGCCTTCGAGCGATGGCGGCACCAGGATCGCCGCATCGACGCCGGCCTCGTCCATCATGGCGAGAAGCCCTTCGGCGCTCAGCGGCTCCGCCAAGTGCGCGCGGCCCTCCATGTTCGGTGCCCAGGGCCGGTCGGCGGTGTTTTCCGCCCAGATGTGGACCTGGGAATCGATGATCTGCACGCTGGGCTCCCGCAAAATTCATGCCTGCCCGCTTGGGCATTCCGTTTCTTGCCCGATCCAGGACGAGCTTGCCAAGCGCTGACGCGGCCAAGCGCTAACGGGTTGCCGTCAGGACGCTAGCATTCTGCGGCTGGGCGCGGAAGATCACTCCGCGGCTGCCAGCAGCGGGGCCGGCTCACGCTGTCTTTCGCCGCGCAGCCGCATCTGCATGCGATCGAGATAGAGGTAGACCACCGGCGTCGTAAACAGCGTCAGCATCTGGCTCAGCACGAGCCCGCCCACCATGGCATAGCCCAGCGGTTGGCGCAGCTCCGAGCCCGAGCCGCTTCCGAGCATGAGCGGCAGGCCGCTCAGCAGCGTTGCCATCGTGGTCATCATGATCGGCCGGAATCGCAGCAGGCAGGCCTCGCGTATGGCCGCCTCCGGCGCGTGTCCTTCGCGCTCGCGGGTGATCGCGAAGTCCACCAGCATGATGCCGTTCTTCTTCACGATGCCGATCAAAAGGATGATTCCGATGATGCCGATGACGGACAGGTCAAAGCCGCCGGCCCACAAGGCCAGCAGCGCCCCCACGCCGGCCGAGGGGAGGGTGGACAGAATCGTCAATGGATGGATGTAGCTCTCGTAGAGGACGCCCAGGATGACGTAGACGACCAGCAATGCCGCCACGATCAGGATCGGCTCGCTCGACAGCGAGCTTTGGAACGCCTGGGCGTTGCCCTGGAAGCTGCCGATCAGGGAAGCCGGCTTGCCCATTTCGACCTCGGCGCTTTGGATCTCATCGACCGCCTGGCCGAGCGCAACGCCGGGCTGCAGATTGAACGAGAGCGTCGCCGCCGGGAACTGTCCCTGATGCGAGACCGAGAGCGGGCCGGTCTGCGAATTGTCGACGTCGACCAGCGTCGACAACGGAACCGGCTGGCCGTTGCCCGCCTTCACGTAGATGTTGTCGAGGGCGGAGGGATTCTTTTGCAGATCCGGCAGCGCTTCGAGCACGATGAAGTAGGAGTTGGTCTGCGTGAAATACTGGCCGACCTGGCGCTGGCCGAACGCATCGTCGAGCGTGTCGTCGATCGCCTGCGGCTGAATCCCGAACCGGGCGGCGGCATCGCGGTTGATCTGGATCTTCAGCTGCGGCGCGTTGCCCTGCAGGTCGCTGGAGACATCGGCAAGCCCGGGCAGGGTCTTGAGCTTCTCGAGCATGCGAGGCGCCCAGGTATTGAGCTCGTCCACATTGGCGTCCTCGAGCGTGTATTGATATTGCCCGCGCGAGATGCGTCCGCCTACGGTGATGTCCTGCGAGGGCTGCAGGAAGAGGTTGACGCCCTCGACCTTGGCGAGCTGCGGCCGCAGCCGATTGATGACGCCGACCGCCGTGGACTTGCGCTGGTCGCGCGGCTTGAGGCCGATGAAGAAGCGGCCGGTATTGAGCGTGTTGCCGGTGCCGCTGCCGAAGAACGATCCGAATGCGGCGACGTCGGGATCGCGCTCGATGACCTGCGAGAGCTCGCGTTGCAGGCGCTTCATCTGATCCGGAGAGGCGTCCTGGGCGGCCTCCGAAAGTCCCACGATCAGGCCGGTATCCTGGGTGGGAAAGAAGCCCTTGGGGATGGTGACGAACATGACTCCGGTCACCGCCATCGTGGCCAGGAACACCACGAGGGTGAGCGGCTGATGGCGCAGCACCACATCCAGCATCCGTCGGTAGCCGCCGATCAGTGCCTCGAAACCCCATTCGATCGCGCCGTAGATGCGGCCATGATGCTCCGACTGCTTCGCCATGAAGCGCGAGCATAGCATCGGGGTGAGGGTCAGCGACACCACCACCGACACCACGATCGCGGCCGTCACCGTTATGGCGAATTCGCGAAACAAACGTCCGATGATTCCGCCCATCAGCAGCAACGGTATGAAGACCGCGATCAGCGAGATGCTGATCGACACCACCGTAAAGCCGATCTCGCTCGCCCCCTTGAGCGCGGCCGCCATGGGCGCGGTGCCCTCCTCGACGTGGCGGTAGATGTTCTCCACCACGACGATGGCGTCGTCGACCACGAAGCCGACGGCGAGCGTCAGCGCCATGAGCGAAAGATTGTCCAGGCTGAAGCTGAACAGATACATGAGCGCGGTGGCCCCGAGCAGCGCCAGCGGCACGGTGACGCTTGGAATGAGCGTGGCCCAGAAATTGCGCAGGAACAGCAGGATCACCATCACCACCAGGCAAACGGTCAGAGCCAGGGTGAACTCGACGTCCTGCACCGAGGCGCGGATGGTCTGCGTGCGGTCGACGATGGTGTCGATATGCATGCCCGGCGGGATGACGGCGGCGAGGCGGGGCATGGCGGCCTTGATCTGATCGACGGTGTCGATGACGTTCGCGCCCGGCTGCTTGAAGACCAGAAGTATGACCGCCGGCTTGTCGCCGGACAGCGCCGCGATGTTGACGTCCTCGGGCCCCGCCACCGCTTGGCCGACGTCGCGAACGCGGATCGGGGCGCCGTTGCGATAGGCGATGATGACGTTGTTGTAGTCTTCCGCCTTCAGGAGCTGGTCGTTGGCGGTGATGGTGAGGCTTTGCTGGGAATTGTTGAGGCTGCCCTTGCTGGAGTCGGTATTGGCGATCGCCAGCACGTTGCGCACGTCTTCGAGGGTCAGCCCGCGGGTCTGCAGCTTGGCCGGATCGACCTGGACCCGCACCGCCGGCTTCTGCTCGCCACCGATGATGACCTGCGCGACGCCGGTGATCTGCGAAATCTGTTGCGCCACCACCGTGTCGGCATAGTCGTCGACGGTCGTGAGCGGCAGCGTGTCGGAATGGGTGGAAAGGATCAGAATGGGCGCATCCGCCGGATTGACCTTGCGATAGGTCGGCGGCGAGGTCAGGGTGGTCGGCAGCTGGCGGCCGGCCGCGGTGATCGCCGCCTGCACGTCCTGGGCGGCCGCATCGACGTTGCGGTTGAGATCGAATTGCAGCGTGATGTTGGTCGAGCCGAGCACGCTGATCGAGGTCATCTGGGTGACGCCGGAAATCTCGCCGAACCTGCGCTCGAGCGGGAGCCGCCACGGTCGACGCCATGGTGTCGGGGCTCGCGCCGGCGAGCTGCGCGGAAACCTGGATGGTCGGGAAGTCGACCTGCGGCAGCGGCGCCACCGGCAACAGCGGAAACGCCACGATCCCGACCAGGGCCAGCGCCCCCATCAGCAGGGAAGTTGCGATCGGCCGGCGGATGAAGGGTTCCGAGATGTTCACGACGGCTTGCCCGGAGGGTTGGCTGCCACTTGCGTCTTGGCATCGACGCGCGCGCCGGCCTGCAGGCGGTACTGGCCGTTGACCACGACCCGCTCGTCGGGCGAAAGGCCCTTGCTGACGATGGCGATGTCGTCGCCGACCTGCTTGGCATCGATCGGCCGCTGCTCGGCGGTGTTGTCGGGCTTGATCACCCAGGCGTAGAAGCCCTGCGGCCCGCGCTGCATCGCCACGGGCGGGATCGTCACCGCATTCTTTTGGCTATTGACCTCGATGTGCACGTGCACGAACTCGCCGGGCCAGAGCTGCTCGTCCTTGTTGGGAAAAGTGGCCTTGAGGCGGATCGTGCTGGTGGTCTGATCGATCTCATTGTCGATCAGCAGCAGCTGCCCGCTCGCGACCTGCTTGGCATTGTCCTGATCGTAGGCGAGCGCCGGTACCGAGCCCCGCAGCATCGCCGAGCGCACGTCTCCCAGATCCTTTTGCGGCAAGGTGAAGGTCACCACCATCGGACGGATCAGGGTCAGCACGGTCAGCGGATTCGGGTCGCTGGCATGGATGATATTGCCGGCATCGACCTGGCGAAAGCCGACGCGGCCGTCGATCGGCGCCGTAATGGTGGCATAGGAGAGCTGGGTCTGCGCGCTTTCGATCGCGCCCTGGTCGGCTTCGATCATTGCCTTGAGCTGATCGACCTTCGCCTGTTGCGCATCGACGTTCTGCTGGGTCTCGGCGTTCTTGACCACCAGCGTCTTGAATCGCTCGAGGTCCTTTTGCGCGGAGATCAACTGAGCCTGATCCTCCGCTTTCTTGGCGACCGCCTGGTCGAGCATGGCCTGGAGCGCGCGCGGATCGATCACTGCCAGCGTGTCGCCCTTGTGGACCTCCTGGCCCTCGACGAAATTGACCGACTGCAGCTTGCCGTCGATCTGGCTGCGGATGGCGACCGTGTTCGATGCCTGCGCGGTGCCCAGTCCCTGCAGGAAGAGCGGAACGTCTTGGCGAGCCACGCTCGCCACCGTCACCGGCACCGCGGGGGGCCGCGACGCCACGTGCGGCGCCGGTTCGGCCCAGCGCCGGATTCCGAAGGTCCCAGCCGCGATCATCACCACGATGCCGGCAATCCAAATGAACCTACGCGAAGAGCGGTGCTTGGCTTTCTCGGTGATCGCTTTCATGCCTGTACGGTTCTCCTCAGCGAAGCGCTATCCTCCGAAAGGCATCTCAAATTTCCATCGCATTTCTTGCACCCGGGTTCCTCACGACAAGCTGACTGCCAAATTAAAGATTGGTAAGGCGGCCGCGGATGAGCGATTTGACGCAGCCAAGTCCTGTATTGAAGGAATAAACGTCGTGTATCCGTTGTGTAAACAAGGATACTGATGACGCGCTCCGGCGGCCGCGTCTGGGATAACGCGAAAGAATATCTTTCGTTCGAATTGTTCATGCGCAACTGAAGCGCGAACAATCGGGTACTAGACCACCCAATTGTCTTGCACTACGGCCCCGTTGGACGCCGCTCCGGTCGCCCATGTCCATTGCCGGGAGCAAGTTTCCTATTCGCGACAGCTATATGCTCGTCACCGCTCGGGCGACGAGAGTTTGCATCGCCGCCCCATCGTTCCGCCTGCAGCATCGTCGAGAAAGATCGCCGTTCGCGCGAGGCACTGGATGTGCGTCTCGCGGGCCAGCCGTCACTTCCGCGATTACTTGAAATAGCGCAGGTCGGGCGGCGCTTGGCCCTTCTTGGTCGGCATCAGATAGCCGTCAGCGCTCAGGAAATAGCCGTCCTTGCCGATGCGCACCAGCGAGTTCTCCTCCTCGCAGAGGTCCGAGCGCCAGACCGGCCGCGCCGCGTTCACGCGCGCAATCTTCTTGTGCAGCGTCCACGGCTGCGTCAGCGCATGGTCGTACACCGTGATGTCGTCATAGAGGGTGTTGCGGTCGGAGTTGTCCAGATAGAAGCGCTCCTTGATGATGCTCTGATTGTCGCGGTGCAGCGGCAGACCGCTGGATTCGAACGCGCGCGGGCCGCGGAAATTGCGCGTCTCCACCTCGAGCACGTCGAAGCGGCCGCTGCCGGTCGTGTCCACCCATTTGCCGATGGAATAGCCCGCATAGCTCGGCTCGACCTCGCCCTCCGCCGGCCAGTCGCGTCCGTCGGTGTAGATTCGCCGGTAGGAATCGTTGATGTGGCTGATCAGGATGTAGGTGATGTCCTGGGTGACCACGATCTCCATCGGATCGTAGAGGTTCATCATCGCCGGCATGCCTTGCGGGATGCAGAACGAGGAGGGCCAGTTGCCTTGTCCGCCGGCCGCCTGATCGGCCAGCTGGGCATTGTTGACGGCCTGGTACTCCGGCGTCAGCGGCGCTTTTTGTCCTGGGGCGAGCCAGCGCGGGACGCCGACCCGCTCCCATTGACCCTTGAGGTCGGGATATTTCAATTCGTCGAACGCCTGCGCGCCGCATGGCGCCAGCAACAGCGCCACTGTCGCGGCGAGCATGCCGATCAAGCCCTGGCCCAACATGAACACACTCCCATTGATTGCGTGATTGCTTCCGAGCACGCCGACCATTCCATAGCGGCCGGATGTCGCCGTGTCGCCCGGGAACGTCAGTTCGCTTGGACGATACACCGATTGTCCGCGGCGGCGGAAGAGCGGCATTACTGCCTTCGAGAATCAGGTTAGTCTCGAAAAACCCCTATGACAGCAGGAAGATCTGATGGGCCTGACGCTTGCCCTCACCCCGCACCGCCTGCTGACTCTCCGCCGCGACGGCGGGACGACGGAGATCGAGCGCGGCGCGCGCCTGGAAGCGGCATTCGGCGGCGAAAACAAGCGGCCCACCACTCCGAAAGCGAGTTGCGGCCGCGGCTGGACGGGGAGCGCGCGTCAGCGCCGCGAAGCGTGCGCGGAGACAATCTCAGCGGTCCTTGTGACCACCGAGGCTGAGGCCGCGGCACCACGACGCGCCGAGACGAGCGGCGCCAAGGCCGGCATGCCAGATCCGCCTTGTCGGCGCCGCGCAAGGATCTGCTTGCGAAGTTCGGCTTCACGGCAGAGAAGGTGCTGTCGCGGTCGCACGATCAGAACGGCAGCTTCAAACGGAGAGCGCGCATGGATCCGCAAGCGAAAAGAAACCCGCAGGACCAGGGCAAGCCCGCTCCCAATCCGCTCGCGTCACTGCACGATTTCGGGCAGGCCCCCTGGCTCGATTTCCTGGCGCGCGGTTTTATCGCCGAAGGCGGCCTCAAGCAGCTCGTGGAGCACGACGGTCTCACCGGGGTGACCTCCAATCCCTCGATCTTCGAGAAGGCCATTGGCGGCAGCAGCGAATATGATTCCGCGCTCAAGGCGATATTGAGCGAGGGCGACGTCGATGTGATGCAGCTCTACGAGCGCCTGGCGATCGAGGACATTCAACACGCCGCCGATGTCCTGCGTCCGGTCTATAAGTCGTCAAAGGGGGCGGACGGGTATGTCAGCCTGGAAGTCTCGCCCTATCTGGCCATGAGCACGCAGGCGACGGTCGCCGAAGCGCGTCGTCTATGGCGCGCACTCGCTCGCCCCAATGTCATGATCAAGGTCCCGGCGACCCGCCCCGGCCTGCCGGCGATCCGCCAGCTCATCGCCGACGGCATCAACGTCAATATAACTTTACTGTTCTCGCAGCAGGTCTATGCGGAGGTGGTCGAGGCCTATTTGGCCGGCCTGGAGCAGCTTGTCGCGCAGGGCGGCGACCCCGGACGGGTCGCGAGCGTCGCCAGCTTCTTCGTGAGCCGTATCGATGTCGCGGTCGACAAGCTGATCGACGAGCATCTTCGCCAGGGCGCCGCCGCCGATCGGCGCGAGGCGCTTGCCGCCATTGCGGGCAAGGTTGCCATTGCCAATGCCAAGCTCGCCTATCAACGTTACAAGCGCCTCTTTGCCGGCGCGCGCTGGGAGAAGCTGCGCGCCAAGGGGGCCCGCGTCCAGCGACTGCTGTGGGCCAGCACCGGAACAAAGAACAAGAGCTACAGCGATGTCCTTTACGTCGAGGAGCTGATCGCTGCCGATACCGTCAACACCATGCCGCCGGCGACCATGGACGCGTTCCGCGATCATGGGAAACCGCGGGCGAGCCTCGAGGAGAACATCGCGCAGGCCGAGCAGGTGATGGCGACGCTGGAACAGGCCGGCATCTCGATCGACACGGTGACGGCCCGGCTGGTCGAGGAGGGCGTGCAGCTCTTTGCGGATGCGTTCGACAAGCTGCTCGGCGCGGTTGCCGGCAAGCGCACCGCCATTCTCGGCGACAAGCTCGACAGCCAAATCGCCACGCTTCCGGGCGAGCTCGAGAAGACGGTCGCGGCCTCGCTCGAATCGTGGCGGCACGACGGGAATGTGCGGCGGTTATGGGCGGGCGACGCTTCGCTCTGGACCGGCGCCGATGAGGCCCAATGGCTGGGCTGGCTCGGCATCGTCGAGCAGCAGCGCAAGCGAACAGAGTCGCTGGCAAGCCTGGCCGCCGAAATCCGGGGCCAGCACTTCGCCCACATCCTTCTGCTCGGCATGGGCGGATCAAGCCTCGGGCCGGAGGTCCTGGCCGAGACCTTCGGGCCGCAATCCGGCGGTCCCGAGCTCCTGGTCCTCGATTCGACCGATCCGGCGCAGATCAGGTCCTTCGAAAGCAAGTGCGATCCTGCCCGCACGCTGTTCATCGTGTCGAGCAAATCGGGCAGCACGCTCGAGCCCAATATCCTCAAGCAGTACTTCTTCGAACGGACGAAAGCGGCGGTCGGGGCGGAACGGGCCGGATCACGCTTCATCGCCATCACCGATCCGGGCTCGCAGCTGCAGGCGGAGGCCGAGCGCGAGCGCTTTCGACACATCGCCTTTGGGGTGCCGAGCATCGGCGGACGCTATTCGGTGCTCTCGGACTTCGGCATGCTGCCGGCCGCCGCCATGGGGCTCGATCTCGGCAGGCTCATCGCCGCAGCGCAGAGCATGGTGTACTCCTGCGGGGCCGATGTG
This sequence comes from uncultured Alphaproteobacteria bacterium, assembly GCA_963725185.1. Classification (GTDB taxonomy): domain Bacteria; phylum Pseudomonadota; class Alphaproteobacteria; order Rhizobiales; family Xanthobacteraceae; genus VAZQ01. The sequence goes on along the minus strand of CAVRXO010000002.1, from coordinate 494,739 downwards.
CCGCCGGCTGAAAATCCGGGCGTCGTGCTCGGGACCGTCCTGGGCGTCTCGGGAAAATCGGGGCGCGACAAGGTGACCATCGTGGCCTCGCCCGGCATTGCCGATTTTGGCGCGTGGCTCGAGCAGCTGCTGGCGGAATCCACCGGCAAGCAGGGCCGGGGCCTCATTCCGGTCGGTGCCGAGCCGCTCGGAGATGCGAGCCAGTATGGTCAAGACCGCCTGTTCGTCTATCTGCGGCTGACGCCGGAAGCTGACCCGAAGCAGGACCAAGCCGTCGCCGCCGTGGAGCAAGCCGGTCATCCGGTCGTGCGCATCGCCGTCACCGAGCGCTATCACATCGGGCAGGAATTCTTCCGCTGGGAAATTGCCACTGCGGTTGCGGGAGCAATCCTGCGCATCAATCCGTTCGACCAGCCTGACGTCGAGGCGAGCAAGGTGAAGACGCGCGAGCTCACGAGCGCTTACGAGGCGAGCGGCGCGCTGCCGGCGGAGGCGCCGTTCTTCGCGCAGGACGGCATAGCCCTGTTCGCCAACGAGAAGAACCGCGAAGCTCTCGGTGTCGCCGGCTCGCTGGCGGGATATCTCGCAGCGCACCTGGGGCGGCTCAAGGCCGGAGATTATTGCGCGCTGCTCGCCTATGTGGAACGCAACGGGCGCCATCGTGACGCGTTGCAGGATATCCGGCGCACGATCCGCGATAGCAAGCGCGTTGCCACCTGCCTGGGCTTTGGACCGCGCTTCCTTCATTCCACCGGGCAGGCCTACAAGGGCGGTCCGAATACCGGCGTGTTCCTGCAGATCACCTGCGACGATGCCAACGACCTGCAGGTTCCCGGGCAGAAATACACCTTCGGCATCGTCAAGGCGGCGCAGGCGCGCGGCGACTTCGAGGTCCTGGCGGAGCGCGGGCGGCGCGCGCTGCGCATTCATCTCGGCCCCCATGTCGCGGCTGGCTTGACGGCCATCAAGGAAGCGCTGCGGCAGGCGCTTGGATGAACCCCCAAAGAGGTTGAACCATGACCGAGACGGCATCGGCTGAAATTCGCGTTTTCGAGAACGCCGAAGCGTTGGCGCGCGAAGCGGCGCAATGGCTGTGCGCGCTGGCGCTGGCGAGCGATCGCCGGTTCGCAATCAGCTGCTCGGGCGGATCCACTCCCAAGCGCCTGTACGAGATCCTGGCCGAGCCGGCGATTGCTTCGCGTTTCCCGTGGCCTCGGGTGCATTGGTTCTGGGGCGATGAACGGTTCGTGCCGCATGAGCATCCCGACAGCAACTATCGGATGGTCCGCGATGCCCTTCTGTCGCGGGTCGGCGTTCCCGCCGGCAACATCCACGCGGTCCCGACCGCCGGCCTGTCACCCGAGCAAGCCGCTGCCGCCTATGAAAAGATCCTGAAGGATTTCTATGGTGCGGACACGCTTGCTCCCGCGCGGCCGCTGTTTGACGTAACGCTATTGGGGATGGGCGAGGACGGTCATACGGCTTCGTTGTTCCCTGGACACCCCGCGCTGGAAGAGCAGGACCGTTGGGTGCTTGCGGTCATCGGCGCCAAATCCGAAGCGCGCATTACCTTGACCTATCCGGTGCTCGACAGCAGCCGCGACGCCGTCTTCCTGGTGACGGGAGCCGGCAAGCGGGAAGCGCTCGCACGTGCCCGTTCGGGCGATCGCGCGCTGCCGGCCACCCGGATTCGTCCGGTGGGCCGCCTGCACTGGTTTGTCGACCGCGCCGCGGCGCCAGCGTCATAGGCCTGCGGTTGAATTCCTTGACTTCGATTCGTCCATCCGTATACTTTGTACCGCAAAGTAACGGGGCAGGTGGGCATGGAAGAGCTGGACCGGGCACTGGCCGACATCACGGCGATCCGAAGCCAGCTTGCGCGCGGCACCGAATTTCGCGGCTACGGGCCTATGACGGTGGCCACGACCGGCGTCGTGGCGGTGGCGGCGGCCGGAATTCAGGCGCTCTGGTTGCCGAATCCGGCGAGCGATCTTCTCGACTACGTGGCTATCTGGGTCGCGACCGCCGCCATCTCGATTGTTCTCATCGGCATCGAGATGGTGGCGCGCTCGCGACGGATTCATTCGGGCCTTGCCGACGCGATGATCCATGCGGCGACCGAGCAATTCATCCCTGCCGGGGTGGCCGGCGGGCTGCTCACCTTCGTGCTGTTCCGGTTCGCGCCGCAGAGCCTGTGGATGCTGCCGGGTCTGTGGCAGATCGTGTTCAGCCTCGGCATCTTCGCGTCCTGCCGCGCGCTTCCGCGTCCGATGTTCGCGGCCGGAGTCTGGTATCTCGCCACCGGCCTTGCGAGCCTCGCTTTCGCAAACGATGCGCATGCCTATTCGCCGTGGGCCATGGCGGTGCCCTATGGGGTCGGCCAGCTGTTCATCGCTGCGGTTCTTTATTGGAGCGTTGGAGAGAGCGATGTCGAAGTTTGATCCCAGGAACGTGGATCCCAGAAGCGGGGATCCCAAGAGTGCGGATCCCAAGGGCTCGGACACAAAGAGCGAGCCGGCGGGGCGCTTCGCCTATGACGGGCTCGACCGCGTGATCCATGAGAAGGCGCGCCTGAGCGTGCTCACCTCGCTCGTGGCGCATCCGAAAGGGTTGGTCTTCGGCGACTTGAAGCTGATGTGCGGCCTCACCGACGGCAATCTCAGCCGCCACCTGCAGGTGCTCGATGAGGCTCGTTTGATCGAGATCGAGAAGGGCTACGACCATAACCGGCCGCAAACCCTCTGCCGGATCACGGCGCAAGGACGCCGGCGCTATCTCGATTATCTCAAGGTGCTCGAGCAGGTGGTGCAGGATGCGGCCAGCGCCGCCAAGCCGGGCGCCGTCAAGCCGGGCTCGCCGCCATTGGGCGGGCGGCGCCTGAAGCTCGCCTGACCTCTTTTTTTGCGCGGAGGCTTTACGATGCAAAGTACTGTGGAGCGGCAAGATGGCTGGCACGTCGCCATCATCATGGATGGCAACGGACGCTGGGCGACGCGGCGGGGCCTGCCGCGCTCGGCTGGGCATCGCGCCGGCGTCAAGGCGGTCCGGGCGGTGGTGGAGGCCGCCCCCGGTCTCGGCATCGCTGCCCTCACCTTGTTTGCGTTCTCGTCGGACAACTGGCGGCGTCCCGACCCGGAGGTGCGCGCCCTGATGGGGCTGCTGCGGCATTATCTGCGCGCCGATCTCAACGAACTGGTCGAGAACGGGGTGCGCCTTTCGGTCATCGGCCGCCGCGACCGCTTGCCGGACGGCTTGAGCGAGGAGATCGCGCGGGTCGAGCGGGCCTCGGCTCATGGCCAGCGCCTCAACCTGCAAATCGCCGTCGACTATTCGTCGCGCGACGCCATCGCGGCTGCGGCGGCGCGCTGGCTCGGCCCGCAGGCGCCCTCGCGCGAAAGCTTCGGCGCGCTGCTCGCCGCCCCGGCCGGCCGAACCGGCCCCGATGTCGATCTGCTCATCCGCTCGGGCGGCGAGAAAAGATTGTCGGACTTCCTGCTGTGGGAATCCGCCTATGCCGAACTCTGCTTCGTCGATACGCTGTGGCCCGATTTCGGCGCCGACGATCTGCACGCCGCGATGGCCGAATTTCATGGTCGCGAGCGTCGCTTCGGCGGCGTTTGCACTGTCGCCCCGCTCGCCGCCGCCGGGTGATAGCCATTAAGCTTTGCCGCCCAACATTGACCCTGGGGGACCGCGCCCGTAACCTGCAGCAAAGATTGCAAGCTTCCACAAGCATTACGGAAGCCGATGACGGGCGGGAGACGGACATTGCCAAAGTCACCCAAGGAAACCAGGCCTGATACCGAATCCGAAGATCGCTCCCCTGCGGCGATCGATCGGCGCAGCTTTCTCGCCTCGGGCGCCGCCGTCGGTGCCGTCGCCACCGCCGCGCTGCCGGCGCAATCAGCGCAAGCCGCGGATGGCCTCGCCTGGGACCATGAGGTGGATGTCGTGGTCATCGGCGCCGGGGCCGGCGGGCTGGTCGCGGCCATCGCGGCGCGCGAGAAAGGCGCCTCGGTCCTCATCGTCGAGAAGAATTTCGACATCGGCGGGCGCGCGATGATGAGCTTCGGCGGCCTCTATATCGGCGGCGGCAACCGGATGCAGAAGGCGATCGGGGTGGATGATTCGCCCGATAAAGTCTTCGCCGACTGGTCGCGCCCGGAGAAGCCCATGGGCCGGTTCAGCGATCGCGAGCTGGTGCGCACCTATGCGGACAACAATCTCGAGCTGTTCGACTGGCTGGAGAAGCATGGGATCAAATGGGAGTCCTACCGGCTCTCTCCGGATCGCCTCGACCGGGCGCGCACGCGGCTCAATGTCGTGCCCTGGCCCAACGAGGTCACCAACCCGGGGCGCGGCTCGGGTTTCGTGCGGCCGTTGGCGAAGACCGCCCGGCAGATGGGCGTCGAGATCCTGCTGCAGCACCAGATGACGAAAATCCACCGCGAAAGCCCGCTGGCGGGCCGGGTCGATCGGCATCACCGCCATGGAAGTCGACAACTGGTATCAACCGAAATTCCGCACCCTGAACATCCGCGCCCGCAAGGGCGTCGTCGTCGCCACCGGCGGCAGCGCCGGCAATCCGGTGTTCCGCACCATGTTCGACGTGCGGCTGACCGCCGAATACCAGGCCGAGAACAGCGAATGGACCGAGCGCACCGCCGACGGCGAGATCGCCGCCATGGAGATCGGCGCCGCATTGGGGGCGACCGCCTGCCAGACCACGCAAGACGACAACGAGATCACCAAGGGCCGCATGGGCAAGAAGTCCAACGGCACCGCCACGCAGATTTATCCGACCGCCCCGCATTTCTTTCGCGCCGGCGCGGTCGGCCTGACCGTCAAGGACTATCAGGACGTGATCCTGGTGAAGGAGAACGGGCTGCGCTTCTACAGCGAAATCACGCACGGCGTGGACTACGAATATTTCGCGGCCGCGCTGGCCTGGACCGGCGATCCCAAGAAGCTCAACGGCGGCGGACCGATCTGGGCCATCTTCGATGCCGACGCGGTGGCGCGCGAAAAGTGGCAGGTCAAGCCGCCCTATGTGGACCCTTACGGCTATTTCTTCAGCGCCGATACGCTCGACGAGCTGGCGGCCCGCATCGTCAACGAATATCAGTGGCGGCCGATGCCGGGCGTGACGCTGCGCGAGACGGTGGAAAGATACAATTCCTTCGTCGACAAGGGCGTCGATGCGGATTTCAAGAAGCCGCGGCCGATGTACAAGATCGCCACGCCGCCGTTCTATGCGGCTTGGCACACGCCCGCGCTGCACGATTCCTATACCGGCATCCGCATCAACACCACCGGCCAGGTTCTCGACCTGCGCGGCAGTATCATCCCGGGCCTCTATGCCTGCGGGGATTCGGCGGGCGGGTTCGGCCAGCACGGCATCTGCCGGGCCGCCACCTTCGGCCGCCTCGCCGGATTCCACGCGGCCCAACAGCCGGTGTGAGCGCGAATGTTTGACCGGTAGGGTGGGTTAGGCGCCGTCAAGCATCGCCGCGTTCTTCGGCAGCTGTGGCGCCGTAACCCACCGGCTGAATCGCAACGGCGACGTGACCTGATGGATTCGTTTGGCTCGCGAGATTGGCGTAAACGCCTGATCCTCGTCGCGGGCCAATGCGAAACCCATCAGTGCCTCGTGACGATTGTTAGACGTTCGACCATCCAGCAAGCGCAAATGACGGGTTTTGCAAGGGCTCGACCCATCCCACAAGAGCCTTCAGAAGGGTATCGCCGCCAATGAAGAATGTGCTCAACGGGGCTCAGGTCATCGTCGATTATCTCGTTCGCGAGAAGGTGCCGCAGGTCTTCGGCCTGTGCGGCCATGGCAATATTCAGTTCATCGATGCGCTCTACGAGCGGTCCAGCGACATCAAGACATTGTCGGTGCATCACGAGTCGGTGGCCGGCTTCATGGCCGATGTCTATTATCGGGTGTCCGGCCGGCCCACCGCGACCTTCACCTCCTGCGGCCCCGGCTCGGCCAACTTGCCCATCGCGCTCGGCAATGCCTTTTTGGATTCGGTGCCGTTTCTGGCCGTGACCGGCAACGTGCCGACCAGCCAGTTCAATCGCGGCGCCTTCCAGGAGCTCTACCGGCATCATCAGGCCGACTATCCCTCGACGGTGCGGGCCTACTGCAAGCGCGTGTTCCAGCCGACCCGCGGCGAGATGGTGCCGCTCGCCATCCGGCAGGCCTGGAAGACCATGACCACCGGACGTCCCGGACCGGTCGTGCTCGACGTGCCGTTCGACGTCTTCCTGGAGGCTGCCGCCGAGGAAACGCCGCGTCCGGAGGATTGGAACGCCAACATCTCCTGCCGCTGCGGGGCCGATCCCGACGGCGTGCGCAAGGCCGTGGACATGCTCATGTCGGCGCAGCGGCCCGTCATCCTGGTCGGGCAGGGGATGCGTTACGGCCGCGCCGGCGCCGATCTGCTGGCGGTCGCCGAACGTTTGCAGATTCCGATCGCGTCCTCCTCGAGCGGGCTTGGGGCGGTGAGCAGCGAGCATCCGCTCGCCTTGGGGCTGGTCGCCCGCAACGGCCCCTATCAGGCCAACCATGCGACTCGCCAGGCCGATGTGCTGCTGGCACTGGGCGTGCGGTTCGACGATCGCACCTCGAGCTCATGGCTGCCCGGCTACTCATTTACGATCCCGCCCACCAAGATTGATCCATGTCGACATCGATCCGGAGGAGATCGGCCGCAACTATCCGGTGGCGCTTGGCCTGATGGCGGATGTGCGCACGTTCCTGCGTCAGCTGCTGGCCGAGCTCGAGACCCGCCGAGGCCTCGATGAGGTCGCGCAATCCAACAAGAAGTGGCTGGCCGAGATCGATACCTACCGGGCGCAATGGAACGCCTATGTGGCGCCCGGCTTCTCCGACGACGGCACCCCGATCCATCCGCAACGCGCCGCCGCGATCATCGACCAGGTTTTGCCCAAGGATGCCATCGTGGTCAGCGATATCGGGGTCCACCACAACTGGCTGATCGAGTTCTGCAAGCCGACGCGTCCCGATTCCCTGATCGGATCAATGGGCTTCGGGCCGATGGGCTTCGGCGTCGCCGGCGTGCTCGGCGCCAAGGTGGCGGCGCCCGACCGGCCTTGCGTCTCGGTGTGCGGCGATGGCGCGTTCCTGATGCATGCCAGCGTCTTGGCGACGGCGGTCGAATGCGAGCTGCCGGTGGTGTGGGTGGTGTGGAACAATTATGCCTATGCGTCGATCCGCGGATTGCAGCGCGGCTATCTGGGCGGGCGCGAGCTCGCCACCGATTTCCATGATCCCAGGACCGGCGAGCGTTACAATCCGGACTTCGCCGCCATGGCGCGTGCGGCCGGCATCGATGGCGTGCGGGTCGACCGGCCGGCCGATCTGGGCGATGCCATCAAGACCGCGGTCGCCGCCAACCGGCCGTTCCTGATCGACGCCGATATCGGCGCCGACAAGAATCCGGGAGGGGCCGGCGTCTGGGAGCTTCCCGGCCTCGGCCAAAGCCAGCCGGCCTTCGGCGGCCGGTATCAGCCGTGACGACCTCGCCGGCCACGGTTTGGAGGCGGGAATGATCAACAGCGGTTGCTTTATCGCTACGACCACCGCATCGGTGCTGGTCTGCACCTTGGCCTCCAATCCCGCCGCGGCGCAGAGCTGGCCGAACCGGGCCATGACCATGGTGGTTCCGTTCGCGGCTGGCGGCGGTGCCGACACCATGGGCCGGATCGTTGCGGCGCGTCTTTCCGAAGTCCTCGGCCAGCAAGTGATCGTCGAGAATCTCGGCGGCGCCGGCGGCATGACCGGTTCCTATCGGGTGGCGAAGGCTGCGCCCGACGGCTATCAGTTCGTGCTCGGCACCAACGGCACGCACGCCCAGAATCAGTCGCTCTACAAGAACCCGCTCTACAACGCCGCCACCGACTTCGCGCCGGTCGCGCTGATCGCCGAGCAGCCGATCGCGCTCATGGCGCGCCCGGATTTTCCCGCCGACGATCTCAAGGGCTTCATCGCCTACGCGAAGGTCAATCAGGCGACCATGAAATACGGTTCGGCCGGGGCGGGCTCTGCGGTCCAGCTCTCATGCGTCCTACTCAATGCCGCCAATGGGCTGACCATCACCCACGTTCCGTATCGCGGCAGCGCGCCCGCCATGCAGGACCTGATCGCCGGCCGCATCGACTATCAGTGCGCCAACGTGGCGCCGGCGCTCGGGCAGATCGAAGCCCATCAGGTGAAGGCACTCGCGCTGCTATCGCGCCGCCGCACGGCACTGCTGCCGGATTTGCCGACCGCCGACGAGCAAGGCCTCAAGGATTTCGATGCCATCATCTGGTACGCCTTGTTCCTGCCCAAGGGCACGCCTGCCGAGATTGTCCAGAAGCTCAATGCCGCCATCATCGCCGCCCTGGACACGCCGTCGGTGCAGGAGCGCATGAAGCAGATCGGCGCCGAGCTCGCCTCGCCCGAGCGCCGCTCGAGCGAGTATCTCGGCAAGCTGGTCGAGAGCGAGATCGAGAAATGGGCCGGCCCGATCAAGGCGAGCGGCGTCACCGCGGACTGAGGCGCATGTGACTTTTTGGCCGGCTGGCGATTACGGCGAGGGCTTCGCCATGGCGTCGACCAGCAATCCGACGTCGTCGTTTTCCTCGATCGCCCACAATCCGCGCGCCAGCTCGGCGGTGCGGGCAACGCCGAGGACGGGCGCGACCAGATCGTGGAACTTGGCTTGCAGACCGTGGTCGTCGAGCGGAACCAGCCGCGAGCCTAGCGCTTCGTCGGCCTGGCGCACGAAGGTGCCGCGTGCCGTCGTCAGCGTCACGCGGGCCGGACGCAAGCGCGGATAGAGCCGGTCGATCTCGGGCGGGGCGGTGACATGGAGCTTGCGCGGCGATGGCTGCGAAGCGCCGGATCGCGGCGCTGCTCGTCGCCGAAATGCTCGAGCCTGATCGAGCGGAACCGCAGCGCGAGCGCCGATCAGGTAAGGGAAGCTCAGCTGCGCGCTGGCGAAATCATCCCAGCCGGTATGGGCATGCTCGGCGGCGATGCGATAGGTCTCGACGTCGATGCGCTGGCACCTCCTCGGTCGAAATCTTCTCGTCCGTGCACAGCCCGATCAACGCCTCGACGGCCGGCTGGATGTGGCGGCAGCACGGCATAGGGCTTGATGTAGCAATCGGTGATGCCGAACGGCACCGCGGGCGGCAGCGCGATCGGCCGCGCCGTGTCCGATGCGACCGAACGCGAAGGCCTGCAAAAAGCCGTCGCGCGCTTCCAGCACATCGGGCGGTCCCTCGACGCCTTGCTCGGCGAGAAGCGCCGCCTGCAATCCCTCGCGCGCGGCGTGGCCGGCATGCAGGCGCTTGATGTCGGCGCCGCCATTGACGAAGGCGAACAGGCCGGCGGCGCTGCTCGCCGCGAGCCCGAGCGCGTCGGCGATCCGCGGCGGCGAAAGGCCGCGCAGCTTCGCGACCGCGAGCGGCGGCGCCGAACACCGCGCAGGCGCCGGTCGGATGAAAGCCGCGCTGGCGCAGATCGGGATGGCAGGCGCCGCGCGATCGCGATCGCGGTCTCGTAGCCCGCGACCATCGCCTCGATCAGCGGCCTTGCCGGCAGTCGCTGCCCAGCCGAAGCCGGCCGCCAGCACTGCCGGCACCACCGCGCAGCCCGGATGCACCGAGCCCTGCCGATAGCCGTCGTCGAGCTCGATGCCGTGGGCGGCGGTGCCGCCGAGGAACGCGGCGTCCAGGAGATCGGCGCGTCGCGCGCGGCCCGGGCACCGGCCATGCTGCCGGCCGGCGCGCACCGATGTCAGCATCGCCTCGGCCCGGGTGGCCACCTCGCCGCCGGCACCCGCGATCATCACCCCGACCGTGTCCAGGAGATGCCGCCGCGCGTAATGGCGGACCTCGTCGTCGAGCGCGTCATAGCGCAGCCCGCTCACGAAATCGACCAGCGCCGCGGTGGCGCCGGCGGCAGCATCACCGGCCTGCAGAGGTTCAGCCAACGACATGGAATTCTCCAATCAAACCATTTCTTTGCATCATGCGTTGAAGCTTACACCATAAGCTTGACCAGGGCGTCGACCGCCACCACGCCGAGACCGGCCGGACGGACGATCAGCGGATTGATCTCGGCCTCGAGAACGGCGGGCCCGTCCGCCACGGCGAGCTGCGACAGCGCGACGATCGCACGCGCCAGCGCCGCAAGATCGCCCGCCGGCAACCCGCGATAGCCCGCGAGCGGCGTGAGGCCGCGCACCTCCGCGATCATCTCGCGGGCGGTGGCGAGATCGACCGGGGCGAGGCGCAGGCTGCGGTCGCGATAGATTTCGGTGAAGACGCCGCCCGCCGCCACCATGACCAGCGGCCCGACGTCGCGGATCGACCCGATACCCGATCAGCGCCTCGCCAACGCCGGACACCATCGGCTGCACCAGCACGCGATCCACGCCCGCGCCGGGCCGGCGTTGCGCAACGTCGCGCGGATCGATGGATCGCTGCCAGCAGCGCGTTGTCGTCCGCGATGCCGAGTACGACGCCGCCGACATCCGACTTGTGGGTGATCTCCGGCTGACAGCGCCTTGACGGCCACCGGATAGGCGAAGGGCAAGACCGGCGGCCTGCGTTACATGCGTGCCGATCGCGAGCGCCGGTGCGCGCGCAATTCCGAGGCGGTCGAGCAGCGCATGGGTTTCAAGCTCGTCGAGCGTGCCGGCCGTTGCAGGCAGCGGGCGAAATCGCATCGCCGAGCCCGCAGGCCGCGCCGGTCCAGCGAGCACCCGCGGCGGGCGGCGCGCCGAGCGCCGCCGCGACGGCGTCGGCGCAGGCCTCGGGCGTGTAGAAATTCGGCGACGCCGGCCCTGCCCAGCGCGGCGAGCGCGGCGGGGCATCCGGGACCAGGAAGGCGGCAAGCGGCTTCGGCGCGCACCGGTGCAGTCGATGATCGGGCTTGACGGCAAGATCGGGATGGAACCGCGCCGAAGAGCCGACCACCGCCAGCACGAGATCGAATTCCGGCGCTGCGATGAGAATATCGAGCGCGGCCTTCATACTGTCGTAGCGGGTCGCCCGCCAGCGTGAGATCGATCAGCCGCGCCGGCCGACCTCGATGCCGGCAGCAGCGAAGCACGCGTGAGGGTGTCGGCGCTCGGCGGCTCGCCACGTCGACGCCGCGGCCCGCCAGCGGATCGACCACCATGGCGGCGCCGCCGGCCGTGGTGGTGACGACGGCGACGCGTGGGCTCGCGCGTGGCCGCCGACCTGGCACCGCGCCGGCACGCGCGCGAGCAGCGGCAGGCCCTCGATCAGGCCGTACAGGGTATCGACCCGGGCGATCCCGCAGTCGCGCAGAAAGGCGTCGGCGACATCGTCCTCGCCGGCAAGCGCGCCCGTATGGGTCACCGCCAGCTCGCGCGCCGCGTGCGAACGGCCGAGCTTGTAGGCGAGGATCGGCTTGTTGCGCTGGGCGGCAGCGAGCGGCGAAGGCGCGCAGCGCATCGGCATGGCGCAGCGATTCGAGGAACAGCATGTAGCCCTCGATGGCCGGATCATCGAGCGTGGCCGCGCAGATCTCGCCCAGCGACAGATCGACCTCGTTGCCGACCGAGACGAGCCCGCCAAAGCCGATGCCGCAGCGCCTGGCCGCGCGACAGCAGCGTCCCGATCATGCCGCCGCTGTGGGAGGCGGCGAAGATGCGCCCGGGCGGGAGCGGGTGCTCGTCGAAGGCGGCGTTGGCGGTCAGCATCAGCTTGCCGCGCAGGTTCACGACCCCGAGGCTCGACGGCCCGACGATGCGAAGTCCGGTGCGCCCGATCACGTCGCGCAACTGCGCCACGCGCTCCAAGCCGACGGCGCCGGCCTCGCTGAAGCCGTCCGCGAGCACGGTCGCGACCTTGACGCCGAGCCGGCCGCATGCCTGCACCGCTTCGAGCGCGGCCTGCGTTCCGGTCACGATATAGGCGTGCTCCGGCACCTCCGGCAGCGCCGCGAGCGATGGCCAGGCGCGCTCGCCCAGCACCGTCGTCGTGCCGCCCATTGACCGGATAGATGCGTCCCGCATAGCCCGCCTGCCGCAGAAATTTCAGCGGGCGGCCGGCGGTCTTGCCCGCGTCATTCGATTGGCCGACGATCGCGATCGAGCGCGGCGCGAGCAGCGCCTGCGCCAACGCCGCCTGCGCTAACTGCGCCTGCGCGCCGGCCGCAGCCTCATTCGGCGGCGTCGGCATGGCGCTTGCGCTGATCGAAGCGGCGATCGAAGACGTGCTCGGCGATGCGGTTCTTCAAGATCTCGATGGAGCCGCCGGCGATCATCCAGCCGCGGGTGCGCCGCATGCAATACTCGACCAGGGTCTCGCGGCTGTAGCCGAACGCGCCCATGACCTGGACGGACTCGTTGGCCACCTCGAAGCCGGTCTGGTTGCAGGCCGCCTTGGCGAGCGAGGTCTCGTAGGCGGAGGGCAGGCCGCGGTCCGCATTGACGGCGGCCCGATAGAGCAAGAGCTGCGCGCTTTCGAGCTTGATCGCCATCTCGGCGAATTTCCACTGCAGGCCCTGGAACTCGCACAGCGGCCGGCCGAACTGCTCGCGCGTCAGCGCGTAGGTCGCGCGCCGTGTTGTAGGCGTAGCGGCCCGAGCGCGAGCGCGCGTGCCGCGTTGCCGAGGCGCTCGACGTTGAAGCTCGCCATCTGCTTCTTGAAGCCGCCTGGCCCGAGCAGGACGTTCTCGGCCGGCACCCGGCAGCTCTCGAAATGCAGCTCGCACCATTCGCTCGCCGCTCATGAAGCTCGACGGCTCCCCGATCGAGAAGCCGGGCGTGCCGCGCTCGACGATCAGCGAGCCGATGCCGCCCAGGCCCGGTCCGTAGCGCACATAGACGAGAAAGATCGCCGCGTCCGGGCTGAAGGTGGAGAACACCTTGGTGCCGTTGACCAGATAGCTCGATCCGTCCGGGAGCGCGCTGGTGGCGAGGTCGGTCACCGCCGAGCCGGCGTCGGGCTCGGTCATGCCGAGGCTCAGCACCATGCGGCCGGCCAGGAGATCGGGCAGCCAACGCTGTTTCTGGGCCGGCGAGCCATATTCGGCGAAGGTGCGGATGGGGCCGAAATTGCCGAACTGGACCACGTCGGCGCTGCGTGGGCACACCGCCGCGACCTGCTCGATGGCGATGATAGCGTCCATGAGCGTGCCGCCCTGGCCGCCGTCGGCTTGCGCGATGGTGATGCCCATGAGGCCTTGCGCGCTCATCAGCTTGGCGACGTCGAACGGGAAGCCGCCGGCGTGGGCGCGCGCAAGCGCGTCCCGCTCGAGCCGCGCCAAGGCGAAGCGGCGCACCTGCTCCGCGAACAGCTTCTGCTCGTCGTTGAATTCGAAATTCATGCGGCCCTCTGTTTCGGCGGCTCAAGCGAAAGCATTTCAGCTCGTGGCTTCGAGCACGAAGACACGTCGGTCTGGGAGTTGCTCTTCGGCCTCGCTCGGCGCCGTGTCGAGAACGAACTCACTGACGGACGTGCGACTTTCGCGGGTGCCTGCAACGACTGCTCTGCGGCCCGAATCGAGCTTCGTGGTCTGGTTGCTTCGCTGGGTCATTTTGCCTCCGAAGTCGAAGGTACCACATTAATGCATTTTATGTTTGACAAATGTCAATTGACATTTTACAAATTACATTGTCCATTATGGCTTGCTGAGGAGCGAGCGATGATCGAGAGGTTCAAGCACAAGGGCTTGAGGCTTCTTTTTGAGGATGACGATAGCAGCAAGGTAAGAGCCGACCATGCGGCACGAATACGCTTGATCCTGGCGGCGCTCGATGCGGCGGCCCGTATCGAGGACATGAACCAGCCGACCTTTCGGCTGCATCCGCTAAAGGGTGAATTCAAGGGCCTCTGGGCCGTGACCGTGCGCGCCAACTGGCGGATCATTTTTCGATTTGCCGATGGCCGCGCGAGCGACGTTGATTTGATCGACTATCACTGAGGGAGAAGAACCATGCGCATGAAGAACCCTGTTCATCCCGGTAAGCTGGTCAAGGCAAACCTTGAGGAGCTTGGTTTGAGCGTCGCTGCGGCGGCGAAGGCCCTCGGGGTGACGCGGCAGCAGCTTTATAATGTCATCGGCGGCAAGAGCGCCGTGACGCCTGAGATGGCTGTGCGCTTCGAGAAGGGATTCGGCGGCAGCGCTGACATGTGGCTGCGGATGCAAGCGGCCTACGACCTTGCTCAAGTACGCCAGCGCGAAGGCCAGATTTCGGTCCGTCGTCTCGGGCCAACTGACGCGCAAGCGGCGTGACTTGGCACGCTTCAGCAGAAGATCGGGCTTATCGGCGTCCGAGATCTCATCGAAAGCTCGATGAGCGCGGGTGCCGCTCCGGTAGAGCGCATGGCCGAGCTTGATGCCAGCCATGCTTCACTCGCCCTTCAAGCCGAGCGCGTTGACCACCTTCGACCAGGTCGCCTCTTCCCGGTCGATGTCGGCGGCATATTCCTCGGGCGTGCTCGGCAGCACTTCGGCGCCGTCGGCGGCGAGCCGCTGGCGCACATCCTCGGCGGCGAGCGCCAGGCGCAACTCCTTGTTCAGCCGCTCGACGATGGCGCGCGGTGTTCCCGCCGGTGCGACCAGTCCGTAGCGCAGCGCCGCCTCGTATCCGGGCAGCCCGGATTCCGCCACCGTGGGCAGATCGGGGAGGAGGCTTGAGCGTTGCGCGCTGGTCACTGCCAGCGCCCGCAGCAAGCCGCTCTCGGCCTGGCCATGGGCGGTCGGGATCGGAGTGAACATCATCGGGATGTGGCCGCCCAAAAGATCGGTGATGGCCGGGCCGGTTCCTTTGTAGGGAACATGTGTGAGCTCAATCCCCGCCATGCTGCCGAAGAGCTCTCCGGCCAGGTGGCCGACCGTGCCGATTCCGGCCGAGCCGTAGTTGAGCTTGCCCGGATTGGCCTTTGCGTAGGCGATCAGCTCGCCGACCGAGTGCACCGGCAGGCTCGGATGTACCACCAGCATGGTGGGCGCCGATCCGATGCGGCCGACCGCGGCGAAATCCTTGCGCGGCTCGAAGCCCGCATTGGTATAGAGGCTCGGCCCGATCGCCAACGTGCCGGTATAGCCGAGCAGCAGCGTGTAGCCATCGGCCGCGCTCTTGGCCACGTAGCGTGCTCCGATGGTGCCGCCCGCGCCGCCGCGATTCTCCACGACGATCGATTGGCCGAGCGTTTCGCTCATCTTTTCGGCCACGACGCGCGCAACCAGCGAGACGCTGCCACCAGGAGGGAACGGCGAGACCAGCACGACCGGTCGGCTCGGATAATCCTGTGCGGACGCCGCGCAGGGGGCGGCCAACGCCATCGCGACCGCCAAGCAGGGGACTTTCCAGTTTCGCATTTCGGCGCCTCAATTCTTTTATGCTTGGAACGGGATCGGTCTTCGCTGATTGGAACAATCCATCGTCATCCCGTGGTGCAGGTTTCGGGAGCCGATCATGCGTTTGCTCCAATGCCCGGGATGAAGGACGGAGCCCATGCTATCGCTCTCTCGCGAGCAAAGTAAGGGATGCCGGCTGAGCAGTCGACCGGCGTAAATCATCGCCACGCCTGTGCGGCCAAGACCGACGGCGCCCCGCCGGATTGGGCGCGCCTCGAATTCCTCCTGCTCAGCGATCGTCGTCGCCAACCTGCGTCATTTTGGCAAGCTGCGAAGTCTCATTTCTCGGGGTGGCCCGAGGACGATGTTCATTTTTATACAGACTTAATCCAATAATGCGCGCATAGTGAATTTTAGGTGGGCGCAGTTTGAGGCGGCCCAAGTCTTCAATTCAATCGATAGTCTTCAATTCAATCGATCGACCGGAACCCAACCGGGTCTCCGCTGCCCTCGCTCCGAACGATGTCGGGCGAAAGGAAACACCGTGGAATTGCCCTCAATGTTGCAAGGCGAGTCGCTCACGCGTCTTTCGCAAGGAGCGATCGCCGGCTTTCTCGCGACTATAATCATCGGCTTCAATTGGGGCGGATGGATGCTGGAAAGCACTGCCAGGCAGATGGCCGAGCAAAGCGCGAACAGCGCCGTCGTGACGGTTCTGGCGCCGATGTGCGCCGAAAAATTCCGGCAGGCCTCCGATTCGACGCTCAACATGGCCGAGCTGAAGAAGGTCAGCTCGTGGATGCAGGACTCCTACATCGAGAAGGGCGGTTGGGCGACATTCTCAGGTGAGGCGTCCCCGGAGCGCGGCGTCGCGCAAGCCTGTGCGAACCTGCTCACCTCTTTGAAATAAGCGCCCGTAGGGCGGCCAATGGGGCGGCTCCGCAGCGGCGCAAGGAGCGGCCCGGTTTTACCTTTGCGACTGAACCCCGCGAGATTGAGAGTTTTTGATGAACGAACTGAATTCCACGAACGCCGCGGCGCCGGATGCCCGCGGCTTGACGCAGCTGCTCGCGCGTTATCGCGCTCCGAGCTTGGCGCGCAGCACGACCGAGCTCGCCATCACGGCCATCCCCCTCGTGCTGGTCTGGATGCTGATGTGGGCAACGCTGGGCATCGGCTATTGGCTTTGCCTGCTGCTCGCCATCCCGGCCGCGGGTCTGCTCGTCCGCCTGTTCATGATCCAGCACGATTGCGGTCACGGCGCGTTCTTCCGTCACCGTCTCGCCAACGACTGGGTCGGCCGCGTGATCGGGGTGCTGACGCTCACTCCCTATGACTTCTGGCGCAGCACTCATGCCATTCACCATTCGACCTCGGGCAATCTCGATCGCCGCGGGACCGGTGACATCGACACCCTGACGGTGCGCGAGTATCTGGCGCGGTCGCGGTGGGGACGGTTGCGCTATCGGATCTACCGTCACCCGCTGATCATGTTCGGCTTCGGTCCGGCCTATCTGTTCCTTATTCGGAACCGGCTGCCGGTCGGCCTCATGCGTCAGGGGCGGTGGCCCTGGCTCAGCACCATGGCGACCAACCTCGCCATCGCGGTCATTGCCGCGGCCATGATACGGCTGGTGGGCATCGGTCCGTTCCTGCTCGTGCATCTTCCGATCACGCTGCTTGCCGCCTCGATCGGGGTCTGGCTGTTTTACGTCCAGCATCAGTTCGAGCGCACAAGATGGGCAAATGACGGAACCTGGAGCCTGCATGAGGCGGCGCTGCACGGCAGCTCCTACTATGACCTGCCGATCGTGCTGCGCTGGTTCACCGCCAATATCGGCATGCACCACATCCATCACTTGTGCAGCCGTATCCCCTACTACCGGCTGCCGCTGGTGCTGCGCCAGCATCCCGACCTCGGCGGCATCGGTCGGCTGACCTTGGGGGAAAGCCTCGGCTGTGTCCGGTTGGCGCTCTGGGACGAAAATCAGCAACGGCTCGTTTCCTTCAGCGACGTGCGCCGTCGTTATTCCGGCGGTTGAACATGCGGCGTGCCGTCGCGCCGGCGCGTAGCATCATTCGAGGAGACCGCCGTGGCTGCCCAGAAGTTGCCGCCCGAGCCGGATGCTGCGGCCACCTGTTCGGCATGCGGAACGGAATTGATCGTTGCCCGGGTCACGCCGGTTCTGTTCGGCAGCGAGTTCGAGGAGCTGACGCTCGCGTGCAAGAACTGCGGATTCACGAAAAAAATCAAGATCAAACGAAGCTGACCCGGGTCCGTTGCATTGGATAGAACCAAGCCCGCGAAACGCTCTCATGAAGACGCCCGATGACCGTTGCGTTTGACGATCAAGTCGGATGGGACGGCGCCATGCTGCATCTGCGGGCAATCTGCGGGACCGAGCGTATTCGCTGCCGGGCCGGCCGGGAGACGATCGCCGAGCTGGCCGGGTTCGCTGATGCCTCGAGTTTGCAGATTGGCGAGCGGAAGGCGCAAGCTGCCGAGCTCTTGAAGCCGAGCATCGTGCATAAGATCGAGATCGGCGGGTTTGATCGCGGCCTGATCAAGACAGTAACCATTTTCCGGTACGACCTCCTTCAGCGCTGATCCGGGTCATAAAATTCATCTTCGCGGGTTGACTTTTTGATGGGATCGCTTGTTTCAATCGCAGGTTTGTAGGTCAATTCGCGAATCTCAATGGGTGAAGCGGCCGCATGCAGCAGCAGGGTCGAACTAAAATCGCTTGGCAGGTGAATTCGGAAGGTGCTAGAACCGCCCCTTCATTGGAGGGAAGTTGAAATGGCGAAGAAAGTCAAACGTCGTGCTTGGACCAAGTCGGATGTCCGCGAGCTCAAGAGCCACGCGAAGCAGAAGACCCCGGCTCCCAAGATCGCGCGCGCGATGAAAAGAACCCTGGGGGCGACTAGGCAAAAGGCGTTCCAATTGGGTGTGTCCCTGGATTCGCGTTCATAAGGTCAAGCCTTTGAATGAGTGCGTAGGTCTATCGAGTGGCGGAAGGGCATTTATTGCACCCGTCGTGATGGGGGCGCGTCATGATCGGTGCCCATCATGATGAATTCGCTGCTTGTTCATAAGATTGCCGTCGGCCGGATCCTCAGCGTGATCGGCGCGACGGCAACTGTCGTGATCTTCGAATATTTCTTCGGGCAGGCTTGGTATATAGCGGTTCCGGCCGGCGCCCTGGCCTATGTAACAATGCCCGTGTTGTGGGCCGAGTTGCTTGATTCCGCCGCGCTCCGGTCTCGGCGTTGAGCTGAACATGGCCCGCAGGACCAAGGTGCCGGCGCAAAGGCTGGGGATGTTGCCGGAGGCTGAGGGTGCCGCAAACCCGTCGGACAGCCCCTTGCTCGATCAAGCGGATGGCCCCGTCAAGGAGCTGATCCGCAGCGCCAAGAAGCGCGGCTACGTCACCCACGACCAGATCAATTCGGTGCTGCCCTCCGACGAGGCCAATTCGGAGGAGATCGAGGACCTGCTGTCGATGTTCAGCGAGATCGGCGTCAACGTGGTGGAGAACGACGAAGCCGAATCGAGAGAGGAGGGCGCACCGGAGGAGCCGACGGGCGAGCCGGAAGGTGAGAACGAGCTGGCCCCGATCCAGCCCAAGTTGCCGACCAAGGCCGACGCCAAGGTGCCGGCGGACCGCACCGATGATCCGGTGCGCATGTATCTGCGCGAGATGGGCACGGTGGACCTTCTTTCGCGCGAGGGCGAGATCGCGATCGCCAAGCGCATCGAGGCCGGCCGCGAGGCGATGATCACCGGTTTGTGCGAGAGCCCGCTGACCTTCCAGGCCATCATCATCTGGCGCGACGAGCTCAACCAAGGAAAGATACTCCTGCGCGACATCATCGATCTGGAGGCGACCCATGCCGGCCCCGACGCCAAGGCCGTGCTCGCTCCGGCGATCGGACCGGATGGACAGCCGATCGTCGGCATGGTGCCGGCGCAGATGCCGCCGTCCGCTGCCGTCGGCGTCCTCGAGCCCGCCGGCGCATTCTCCGCCGGCGAGGAGACGCCGGCCGAGACGCCCGGCGAGGCCGATCTCGACCAGGAGGAGATCGAAAGCTCGCTCTCGCTCGCCGCGCTCGAGGCCGAGCTCAAGCCCAAGGTGCTGGAGACCTTCGACAACGTCGCCGACGCCTACAAGCGGCTGCGACGGTTGCAGGAGCAGGACATCGAGTTTCGGCTCAACAGCACGTCGCTTTCGCACGCGCAGGAGCGCAGATACCAGAAGCTCAAGCAGGAGATCATCGCCGAGGTGAAGTCGCTGCGGCTCAACCAGGCGCGTATCAATTCCCTGGTCGAGCAGCTCTACGGCATCAACAAGCGGCTGGTCGGCCACGAAGGCCGCCTGCTGCGGCTGTCGGAAAGCCACGGCGTCGCGCGCGAGGATTTTCTCAAGAACTATCAGGGCTCCGAGCTCGACCCGCACTGGCTCAGCCGGGTGTCCAAGCTTGCCGCCAAGGGCTGGAAGAATCTGGTCGCCAGCGACGCCGACAGAATCCACGAGCACCGCCATGAGATTCACGCGCTTGCCGGCGAGACCGGGCTGGAGATCGGCGAGTTCCGCAAGATCGTGCAGATGGTGCAGAAGGGCGAGCGCGAGGCGCGCCAAGCCAAGAAGGAGATGGTGGAAGCCAACCTGCGGCTCGTCATCTCGATCGCCAAGAAATACACCAACCGCGGCCTGCAGTTCCTCGACCTGATCCAGGAAGGCAATATCGGCCTGATGAAGGCGGTCGACAAGTTCGAGTACCGGCGCGGCTACAAGTTCGCGACCTACGCGACCTGGTGGATCAGGCAGGCGGTCAGCCGCTCGATTTCCGATCAGGCCCACACCATCCGCATTCCAGTGCATATGACCGACGCAATCACCAAGGTCGTGCGCACGAGCCGGCATTTGTTCAACGAGATCGGCCGCGAGCCGACCCCGGAGGAGCTGGCGGTGAAGCTCGGCATGCCGCTCGAGAAGGTGCGCAAGACCTTGAAGATCGCCAAGGAACCGCTCTCGATGGAGACCCCGGTCGGCGACGAGGATGACAGTCAGCTCGGTGATTTCATCGAGGACAAGAACGCGGTTCTGCCGATCGATGCCGCGATCCAATCGAGCTTGCGTGAGACGGTGACGCAGGCGCTCGCCTCGCTCACGGCGCGCGAGGAGCGGGTGCTGCGCATGCGCTTCGGCATCGGCATGAACGCCGACCACACGCTCGAGGAGGTCGGCCAGCAGTTCTCGGTGACGCGCGAGCGCATCCGCCAAATCGAGGCCAAGGCGCTGCGCAAGCTGAAGCATCCGTCGCGGTCGCGGACGCTGCGAAGCTACTTGGAGCACTGAAAGGCCGCGAATCCGCCGGAGGTGCGGTCCGCGCCAAGATTATCTTTGCCGCGCGGGGCTGGTTTTTCCGGCGTGTCTGCCTAAATCCGGAACGAAGGGAATCGAACAATGGCGCGACAAGACAGCAAGACCATAACGTTGGCGCAACCGGCCCCGACCCCGGCCGTCGAGGAGCCCGTGCCCGAGCTCCTGGGTCGGCGCAAGCGCCCGGAAGTCGGCCAATTCCGCCTGCTGGTGGATCGGCAGACCAAGGCGTCGTTTGCGACCTATGAAGCGGCCGAAAAGGCCGCGATGGCGATCAAGACCGGACATCCGATCGTGAGCGTGGTGGTGTACGACGCCAAAGAGGGCGAAAACCACGTGATGGAATTGGCCAAAGAGTAATTCCTGTAGCGCGGCATGCACCATTTGTTTACCCGCCGCTCGCATCGAATCGTCCGCCCCCTGTTCGTTCCTCCGGAACGTAGGACGAACGCACCAGGAAACTGAAGTCCGGTCGCGATCCCTGCGAAAGGGCGCGTGAAGAAAATTGATGAAGGACGAGGTCTCTCCCACCCGCTCATCCCCGCGGACGCGGGGATCCAGCCTTTGCCCCATTGAAGGCCCATGCAATTTTGTCAAAGTCTGGATTCCCGCGTCCGCGGGGAACGAGCGGATGTGGCAATTCCTTCACACGCTCGAAAGCGGGGATCCGTGCGCCGTGCTCTATCGGTCGGCTGATTCGCGCGAGCACAGGGACACGAACTGCTTCTTTCCAGAAAGCTCGCTCAAAACGCTTGCAGCTCGGGCGTGCCCGAGCTGCATTGCGACTTGACCGCGCTGTTTGAGCGTCGCGGCCGGCTTACCTCGCCAACGGATCCGGCCGCATCTGGAAATGCACGATCTTGGGCGATGTACCTTTGCCGCCCTCGAGATGGAACGGCGTCCGGTTGCCGGTGTTCGACCACACGCCGCGGCCCTTCCAGCCGGCATTGGGATCGTCGATGCGGCCGTCGAGCGCCTTGGCCCAGAATCCCATCGGATAGGGCACCACCAGATTGATCGGCTTGCCGTCCACCAGCGCGATCAGCGAATCGTTCTGGTTGCCGGTGGCGAAGGGAACGTCATTGCCCAGCCCGAACGTGTTGTGCTGGTCGACCCAGGCATAGTACGGCGTCTCGCCGCTGCCGTCGTCGGTGACGTTGCCGAGCTGCGGTCCCGGCAACTGATAGAGCGTCCAGCCCTCCGGGCACTGGTTGCCGGTCGCGGTCGGGCCGTTCAGCGGGCCCTTGCACTTGCTGCGATCGAAAGCGCCGAGATGGCCGCTCGCGAGCGCGGACCACATGACGCCCTTGCTGTCGATATCGGCGCCGCGCGGCGAGAAGCCCGGCAGCGGTACGTTCGTAGATTTCCGCCAGCGCGGTCTGCGGCCGGATTGGGGCCGGGATCGACCCGACCACTGATCCCGGATATCCGGTCACCGAGCCCCAGATCGTGCCGTCGACCGGGCTGGGCGCGACCGCGTAGAAGCCGACGCGGATGCGCTTGTCCTTGGTGGGATCGACCGGCTGGTTCGGCTCGACATAGTCGTCGCCGCGCTTGCCGTTGCCGTTGGTGTCGAGAATGAACGGCGTCCAGCCTTGCGCCTTGGCCTCGTCGCCGGTCTCTTCCAGGACCTTGGTATCGATCCAGCCCAGCACCTCGGCGCCGATGCCGCCGGAGCTGGTCCACAGCGTGCGGTCGGCTTGTCGAAGCCGAACTGCACGTGATGGGTCGGGAAGCAGGTGTCGATCAGCGTGAACTTCTGGGTCGGCGGGTCGAGCATCGCGATCTCGCGGCTCGATCTTGTCGATCGGGAACATCTTCGCCGACAGCAGGTCGGAGCCCTTCTTGCAGTAGTCGGGATTGTTGGCGCCGCGGATGCGGGCCGCGTACCAGACCCGCGCCTTTTCATCCAGCATCAGGCTGTGCGGGATGGTCTGCGAGGTCCACAGCTTCTCGTCGCCCCAATAGGCCGACGGCGCATACATCTCGGTCGAGCGGCTCGAGGGCGTCTTCGGATCGCGCACCGGAATCTTCACGCTCGTGGCGACGCTCTTGATCGGATCGAGAATCGGCACGTTGTCGGTGCTGTTCTCGGTCGCGCCATAGAGCGACCCATAGGCGTTGATGGTGGGATTGCGCTTGTCGGTGGCGATCTCGTCGTGCAGGTAGGTCTTGGGTCCCGACCAGTCCCATACCGTGATGACGACATTGCGCTCGATTCCCTGCGGGCGCGGCGGCTTGGTGGCCGGCAGCTCGCCCTTGGCGATCCGGTCGGTCCAATCGCTGAGCATGCGTCAGGCCGCGCTCGGTGCCGTAATGCTCGATGGTCTCGACCATGTCCTTGCTGGCCTGGCCGGACTGGATCCGTCGGGTCCAGGCCTCATAGCCCGAGGTGAACTTGCCGAGCTCTGCCGGAATGCGTGCGCGTCGCCTTGGTGCCGATGGCATGGCAGTGGAAGCAGCCATCGGTCTTGAACTCGCGCAGGAACTGGGGCTGGGACTTGATGTTCGGATTGATCCCGTTGCCGGTGGGACCGGTGCCCGGGAAGTCGGCTCTTGGTCGGAACATTGAGCATCGAAAGCCAATAGACGGGCGGATAGTATTCGGCCGCCGCCGCCTCGTTCGGCGCCGGCACCGAGGTCAGGTTGAGGATCTTGCCGGGCGTGGTCTCAACCTTGGGCGAATCGATCAGGCCGTAGCCGCGCACCCAGACGCTGTAATTGGCCTTCGGCAGATCAGGCATCACATAGCGCCCTTGATCGTCGGTCACCACGATCTTGGCCATCTTGGTCGGAAGATCGGTCGTTTCCGCGATCACCCACACGCCCGCTTCCGGCCCATTGGGCCCGCTGACGACGCCGCCGAGGTCGGTATTGCCGATGCTGACCGCCGCGGCCTGCTGCGCGTTGAGCTGCGCCGGGGCGCCGCCCAAAACGGCGGCGATGGCGATGGCCGCGACGCTCAAATACAAAGCGCTTCGTTTCCTCATGTGCCTGCTCCTATGCATTTTTTCCACGGCGCTTACGGCTCCGTGCCTCCATCGCCGCAATAATAGCACAATTCGATACCCTGTCCTTGCCAATTGTGCCCGGCCGAATTCTCGCGCAAAGCCCGCGCAGCCTGGCCATTTCGCCGCCGCCGAACTACCGTGCCGCCTGCGCGCGGCACGTCCAATCTTTGGATCTCTCCATCACGATTCGCTTGGCTCGCCGCGCCGGGAACCTGCAATGGGCGCTCGCCTTGCTGTTGCTTCGCTTGCGCTGATCGTTGCAGCCTCGGGCGCGAGGGTGCCGGCCGCCGCGGAGGATTGGCCGTTGCGGCCGGTGACCATGGTGGTTCCGTTCGCGGCCGGCGGCGGCGCCGACGTCATGGGCCGCATCCTGGCGCAGCGTCTCTCCGCGCTGTTGGGCCAGCAAGTGATCGTCGAGAACGTCACCGGCGCCGGCGGCATGACCGGCACCAACCGGGTGGCGCGGGCCGCTCCCGACGGTTATCAGGTCGCGCTCGGCAGCGTCGGCACCCATGCCTACAATCAGACCCTCTACAAGAAGCCGCTCTACAATGCGGCAACCGATTTCGCCCCGGTCGCGCTGATCGCCGAAACCCCGCAAGTGCTGGTCACCCGCAAGGACCTCCCGGTCGATGATCTGCGGGAGTTCATCGCCTATGCGAGGGCGAACCAGGCCAGGATGCAATATGGCTCGGCCGGAACCGGTTCACCTACCCATCTCGCCTGTGCGCTCCTCAATGCGGCGATCGGCATCGACGTCACGCACGTCCCTTATCGGGGTGCCGCGCCTACGATGCAGGATCTGATTGCCGGCCGGATCGACTACCAATGCCCCAACACCACGGTCGCGCTGCCGCAGGTCGCGAGCGCGGCCATCAAGGCGATTGCGGTCCTGACGCGTCAGCGCTCGCCGATCCTGCCGGACTTGGCCTCCGCCTATGAGCAAGGCCTGGCCGATTTCGAGGCCTCGATCTGGTACGCATTGTTCCTGCCGCGGGACACGCCTGCAGCAATCGTGGCCAAGCTCCACGATGCCGCGCTCGCCACCATGGCAACGCCCTCGGTGCGCGAGCGGCTCAAGGAGATCGGCGCGACCGTGGTGGCGCCGGAACGCAGTTCGCCCGAATATCTGCAAAAATTCGTCGAGAGCGAGATCGCGAAATGGGCGGTTCCCATCCGCGCGGCAAACATCGCGGGGCAGTGATGGTGCCGCGGGCGTGGCGCGTCGTCATGGCACGGTGCCTCGGAATGGTGCATTGGAGTGGCGCTGGCCGACACGCGCGGTTTGGGCTACGCTTGAGGTGAAAGCTACCTTCGCCGCGCCACCGGCCGCGGCGGTCTTGTCGGGAGCGCAGCCGTGATGCGGATCGGTCGATGTCTGCTGGCGCTTGTGGCGCTGGTCGCAAGTCAAATCACTCATGTCGCTCTTGCGCGCGCCGCCGAGCAGGTCGACCTCTTGCTCGCCCTGGCCATGGATGTGTCGCGCAGCATGGAGCAGCCGAAGTTCCTGCTGCAGCGGGAGGGCTATGCGGCCGCGATCACCAACCCGCAAGTCCTCGAAGCAATCAAATCCGGTGCCCACCAGAAGATCGCCATCTGCTTCATCGATTGGTCGGGCGCCGGCGAGCAGAAGCTGGTGATCGATTGGAGCGTCATCGACGGCGCCGACAGCGCGCGCCGTTTCGGCGACCTGATCTTCGAAGCCCCGCGCTCCTTCAACGACCGCACCTCGATCGGCGGCGGCATCACCTTCGCGGCCGCGCAGATCGCCCGAGCGCCGTTCGAGGCCGAGCGGCATGCCATCGACGTGTCGGGCGACGGCACCAACAATGCGGGCCGCGACGTGCAGTTCGCCCGCGACCAGGCGGTCGCCAAGGGCATCGTGGTCAACGGGATTCCGATCCTGACCGAGCTGCAATACTCGCGCATCCCCGAGCACACCAATCCGCCCGGCGGGCTGGAGAAGTACTACCGCGACAACGTCATCGGCGGCCCCGGCTCGTTCGTGATGGTGGCGGAAGACTTCAGCGCCTTCGGCCGCGCCATGGTGAAGAAGCTGATCGCCGAGATCGCCGCCACGCCGATACCGCGCCGCACCGCCGCCGCGCGCTGAGCGGCCGTGGCCTGTAGGTTGGGTTAGCGCGGCCGAGGGGAGTCAGTTTGAAGAAAAATCTCGATGCCCGCGCGTAACCCGACATCCGGGCCAAGGTGTCGGGTTACGCGCGGGCATCGAGGTTGTGACTTCAAACCGCAGGCTCATCGGCCGCGCTAACCCAACCTACGACTCCCGCGTTTATTTGCTCAGCGGCTGGCCGTGGTCATTCCCTTGAACGCCAGCTTCTGCAGGCCGCTGGTGGTCTGCGCGATGTAGATGTTGCCCTTCGCGTCGGTCTGGATCTGATGGCCGGCTCCGATCATGCCCGGCACCTTGATCGTCCCGACCACGTCGAGCGTCTTGCGGTCCACGATCGCGATGTCCTTGTCGCCGCCGACATAAAGGAACTGCTGCTCGCGGTCGGGCGAGAAGGCAAGGTTCTTCGCGAACGGCGTGGCGGTCCTGATCAGCTGCTTCACGAACGTGCCGTCCGGCAGGAACATCTGGACGCGGCGGTTCTCCCGGTCCGCCACGTAGACCGTCCCGTCGCTGTCGGCCACCCGGATCGCATGCACGATGCTGAAATTGGCCGGGCCCTGGGGATCGGGGAAGCTCTTGGGCTGCACGATCTCGCAGTGATCGTCGTCCATCGGCCGGTTGCCGAAGGCGCCCCACATGCGCCGGAACGCCCCGGTATCCGCATCGAAGACTATGACCCGGTGATTGCCGTAACCGTCGGCGACATACAATTCATTGGTCTGCGGATGCACCCAGACGTCCGCCGGCCGGTGCAGATTCTCGGTGTCGGCATTGCCTCTGCTCTGGTTGCTGTGCCCGATCTGCATCACGAACTTGCCGTCCTGCGTGAACTTCAGCAATTGGTCGTCGGCGACCGGCTTCAGGCCGCGCAGGCCGTTGGTGGGGCAGCTGTTGCCGCCGATCCACACGAAACCCTTGTAGTCGATATGGATGCCGTGCTCGCGCTCGGGCCATTCAAACCCGCTGCCGGCGCCGCCCCAGGCCTTGATGTTGTTGCCGGCCTGGTCGAACACCATGACGGGCGGCGCCGCCATCGCGGCTTGCTCGGGCTTGAGCGTGCGCGGACGATGCAGCAGCCAGACATTGTCCTGCGCGTCGACCGCGAAGCTCGACGCGTCTCCGAGCTTCCACTTGGCCGGCACTTTCGGCCAGGACGGATCCACCTCGAACATCGGCAGGCTGCGCGCCGCGGCCGTTTGCGCGGCTGCCTCGCTGCCGAGAAGCCAGCGGCTTTGCGCCGCCGCCATCAGGACCGATGCAACCAGAACCGCGCGACCTAAAGTCTCGAATCTCATGGCCACCTCCCGGGTTTCACGCGTTATGGAGCCGCGTATTGTTGATTGGCGTGTCATTGGCTGCACGCGCTTGCTTGTCCCGGCTCAAGGCCGGGACAAGCCAGGATAGGCGCCTGCCATCTTGCCGTCGAGGCGCATCTCGAATGAAAAAGCGCGGGCGGGGTATCGCCCCGCCCGCGCTAAAATCTTCCGAACGATCGTCGTTGGCGGCAATTTACATCGGCGCAAAAACCCTGATGCAGCCGCATCCGCCGGCCGTCTCGCCTTCCGGCACGTACACATGATGCGTTTTGGTGTTCACCGCGACCGAATGGGCGCGACCGGCGGTGGGAATTTTTTGGATGAGCTTGTGGGTCTTGGCGTCGATCACGCCGAGCGCCGATCCTTCGCCGTTTCCGGCGGAGGCGGTGTAGTAGAGGCCGAGGCCGGGATCGGCCCCCGACATGTCGGTGCCGCCGATGCCCGCAATGGTCTGCGTCACCTTGTTGGCTTTGATGTCGAAGATCATCTGCACGGGCGCGCGCTTGTCCTTGGTCTGACCGTAGTTGCAGCCGATGATCAGCTCGTTGCCGACGCCCGGGAAGTTGCCATGCGGCTTGCAATTGTCGATCGGCGCGATCTCGCCGACCTGCTTGCCGGTCTTGGGGTCGACCGTGATCATTCCGCCCTTGTTCGGGTCGCCGCCCAGCTCCGGGATGACGGTGTGGAACATGCCGTCCACGTCGGAATAGATCGTCTGCTCGAAGCCGTCGGAGGCGTTCGGCACCGCGACCTTGGCGAAGATCTTGCGGTCCTTGGTCGAGATCAGGATCAGCGTGGGCGGCTCGTTGTCCGGCAGCGCCATGGCCACCACGTTGTCCTTGGGAGAATAGCCGAGCTCGTCGGCGCCGCCCTTGTTGGCCTCGGTGGGAATGGAGGCGACGACCTTGCCGGCCTTCATATCCACCACCTTGATCGTGTTGTCGCCGTCGCCCACATAGGCCTCGGTGCCGTCATTGACGATGACGGCGCCGCGGGCCATCGTCGTGCCGGTGGCGGCTGCGAGGAACTTGTCATTGGCCGCGTCGATGATCAGCAGCGCATTGTTGCCCGGATTTGATTTGTCCTTCGGGTCGAAGCTGCCGCGGCTGGAGAGGATGTAACGGTCGGTCTTGGCGTCGAACCAGCCGATGTCGAAGCCCTGCAGGGGGGCGTCGAGCTTGATCGGAATCTTGCCGACCTCCTTGAGCTCGACCGCTTGCGCGGCCACGGTGGCGGAGAGGGCGGCCGCGGTCGCCAGGAGCAGCGTCCTGATCGGAAAACTCATATGGCATTCCTCCTCTTGTGTGATCGTTAGGGCTGTGATCGTTGGTGCTGAAACGGGCGCTGGGCTCAGGCCCGCAACAACCCTCGACACTTGTGCGTATGAAAGTCCCCGATCCGGCCATTCTCGGCACCGTCGGAGTAGGGTGATTTAATCGATCCGAGACACCGGAAACAAGCTGAAAATCTCGCCAAAAATCCCGCCATATCCCATATGCCCCCTCTTGGCGTTCCCGATTTTCTGAATCCCGCAATGTAATGTTGAATATGCTCATGGAATCGTTCACATCACCGGTTCAAACGGCTTGTCAGCGCGCATGAGCGTCTCTCGCATTTGGATCGGCGGCGCTTCCGATCGCGCCCCAAACCGAATGAGCGCCGGCCCCTCCCGTCTGCTTCCGCGGTAGGTTTGCTCGGAGCTTCCCGCGCACAGGTGTTTCTTTCGATTATGTCTCCAGCCGCCAAGCCAAAAGTCGTCGCCCTGATCGTCGCGTCGGCGATCATCATGCAGCAGATCGACGCGACCGTGATCACCAC
Source organism: uncultured Alphaproteobacteria bacterium (assembly GCA_963725185.1). Taxonomy (GTDB): domain Bacteria; phylum Pseudomonadota; class Alphaproteobacteria; order Rhizobiales; family Xanthobacteraceae; genus VAZQ01. Next base: position 465,715 of record CAVRXO010000002.1, on the reverse strand, counting down.
CGCGCTGCCGCAGATGGCGATCTCGCTCAATTCCAACCCGGTTTCGCTCAGCGTCGCGGTCACCGCCTATCTGCTGAGCGTCGCGGTGTTCATCCCGGTCAGCGGCTGGGCCGCGGATCGCTTCGGCGGGCGCACCGTGTTCCGGGCCGCGATCGCCCTGTTCACCTTGGGCTCCGTCCTGTGCGGGCTGAGCAACAACGCGATCGAGCTGACCGCCGCCCGGGTGCTGCAGGGCTTGGGCGGCGCCATGATGGTGCCGGTCGGGCGGCTCGTCCTGTTCCGCAGCGTGGAGCGCTCGCAGCTGGTGCGCACCTTGGCCTATCTGCAGGTGCCGGCGCAGCTCGGCCCGGTGCTCGGGCCGCCGATCGGCGGCTTCATCACCACCTATTTCTCCTGGCGCTGGATCTTCCTGATAAATGTCCCGCTCGGGATCCTCGGCATCGCGCTGGTGACGCTCTTCTTCGACAACCCGAAGGAGGACGACCCGCGCCCGCTGGACTGGATCGGCTTCCTGCTCACCGGCGTCTCGCTCTCCTGCATCCTCTACGGCATCGAGGCGATCGGGCGCGGCCTGAACAATGCGGGGGTCGCCGCCGGATTGCTGGTGGTCGGCGTCATCCTCGGCACCCTCGCGCTGCGGCATCTGCGGCGCTACCGCCATCCGCTGCTCGATCTCTCGATCTTCCGCATCGCCACCTTCCGGGCCAGCATCGGCGGGGGCTCGCTGTTCCGCGCCGGCGGCGGCAGCCTGGTATTCCTGCTGCCGCTCCTGATGCAGGTCGTGTTCGGGATGACGGCGTTCGCCTCCGGCCTCCTCACCTTCGCCACCGCGGCCGGCGCCATGTCCATGAAGGCGACGGCGCGGCCGATCCTCAAGCGCTTCGGCTTCCGCAATGTCATCGTCTTCAACGGGGTCATCAGCGCGGCAGCCGTCGCCATGTGCGCCTTCTTCACCGCCGCGACCCCGGTCCCGCTGATGTTCGTCCTGCTGCTGATCGCCGGCTTCTTTCTATCGCTGCAGTTCACCGCCACCCAGGCGATCGGCTATGCGGACATCGCCAATCCGCAGATGAGCACCGCCACCAGCATCGCCAGCATGGCCCAGCAGCTCAGCCGCGGCTTCGGGGTCGCCATCGTGGCGGTCCTGCTGCATCTGTCGCTGTCCTGGCGCGGCGCTGCCGACCTCAGCCTGATCGACTTCCGGGTCGCGTTCGCCGGGGCCACGATGCTGGTGCTTGGCTGCGTCGTCTACTGCCTGCCGCTCGCCCCGGATGCGGCTGCCGAGGTCAGCGGTCACCGACCGAAATCCGCCCCGGACTTGTCCCCGCCTTGAGCGGGGACCGTACCGATTCCGAGTGCGTAACGGTCCCCGCTCAAGGCCGGGACAAGCGGGATCGGTGGCCGCTACGGCGCGTCTGGCAGCCCGAGCGCGGTGCGCAGCTCCGCCTTGGCGGCGTCGAACTCTGCCTTGAAATCCGGATGGGTCGAGATGGTCTGGGCGATCACGGTGCCGGAGATGCGGCCCATCTCGATATCGGAGGGATAGTGGATGCCGCCCACCACCCGGTTGTGGCCGAACTCCCAGGCCCGCGCCATGATCTGCGCGCGCTTCTCGGGCAGCATATTGGCGAGCTCGATGCCCATCAGGGTGCCGACCGTGGCATGGCCGGACGGATAGGAGCCGGACTTCGACAGCGGCACCACGGGATGGACCAGATCCGAATAAAGGTGCGGGCGCGGGCGCTTCCACACGGCCTTGGCCGGGTCGGTCACGGCGCCCTCGGTCTCGACCACGCGGTCGAAGAAGGCGGCGAACTTGGGCAACGCTGCGGCGGTGAATTTGGGGCTGTCGACCACATCGGCGAAGCGCCAGACGTTCTCGGTGGCGTCGGCGAGGGCGCGGGCCTCCATTTCCTTGGTGCGTGTCACCTGAATGGTCAGGATCTCGCCCAACTCGGCCTTCGTCTGGACCGAGTCGTTCGCCGGCGGCGGCGGCAACAGCTGCAGCAGGTTGATCTCCTTGCTGTCGGAAAAAGGCTTTGCGTCCTCGGCGTGCGTGAACGCGGGTGCAAAAGCGGTCAGTGCGACGAAAGCGAGCACCGTCATGAGCTTGCGCATTGGATTTTCCCTGTGCGAGGAGCCGAACCCGCTTTGGCTTTAGCAGGCGGCAAATGACGGAATCATGACAACCTGAAGTATCGGGGCGCGGGGTACGCCTTGTAGCCCGTATGGAGCGCATCAGGGCGTTTACGCCCGTCTTCGCGGGCTATGCGGAATACGGGAGCGGCGGTCCCGGATTACGCAAGGGCTCCATCCGGGCTACCTGCCTTCCCGGTTGCTCTTTGCGGGCAAAACCGGCATCAGCTCAGCCATTCAACTCGAGCCGATGGGAAGGACAGTCATGATGGACGACACAGCTCTGCGCGAAAAGCTCGCTGATGCAGGCCGCATTCTCGAAAGCGAGGGGCAGGGCGATTACTGCATGGGCCACGTGACGTTGCGCACGCCCGAGGATCCGGACCGCATCCTGATGAAAGCGGGCGGCATGGGCCTCGAGGAGATGACGCCCCACAACATCGTCACCATCAACATCGAGGGCGAGAAGGTGGCCGGCACCCACCAGCGCCACAACGAGGTCTTCATCCATACCGAGATCATGCGGGTGCGCCCGGAAATCCAATCGGTCGTGCACACCCATGCGCCCTATTCGGTGATCTTCTCCTCGCTCGGCAAGCCGCTGCAGCCGGTAGGGCACCCGGGTGCGGCCTTCTCCGATGGATTGCCGGTCTTCTCCGAAACCACCGATCTGATCGTCAGCCAGCCGCTCGGCAAGGCGGTGGCGCGCTGCCTCGATCAGCATCAGGCGCTGTTGCTGCGCAACCACGGCATCGTGACCGTGGGCCGCACCCTGGAGGAGGCGGTCTATCACGCCCTGGTCCTTGAAAAGGCCTGCTGGATGCAGCTCATCGCCGAGTCCGCCGGCGGTGCCAAGCTGGTGACCTCCGCCGAGGAGGCCAAGGCCAAGAAGCGGATCACGCGCGCCGAGAATCAGATCAATCTGTTCAACTACATGGTGAGGCGCGTGGCGCGTGAGTGCCGATGAGGCAAGATGCCGCCGGCCGCGGACCGGCCCCATGCCGAAGCGTCCTTGAGGGCGAAGAAACGCCGTGATAATCGCAATTGTGGCAGGTCTGGCTGCGATCGTTCTGCTCTGGATCAACGCAACCGCCCGACAAGTCGGGATATCGTGCACTGTGTGTGCGAGCGAGCCGGCAGAGCCTTGGGAGCTGAAGACGATGAGCTTGCGACGGATGCTTTGGGCGGCCCTTACGCTTTCCCTCACTCTGGGGTTTGCGCCCGAGCTGCGCGCGCAATCGGTTGCGGATTTCTACCGTGGCAAGACGCTGCATGTTCTCATCGGCTACGGCGAGGGCGGCGGCTATGACATCTATGGGCGGCTGTTCGCCGAGTTCATGCCGCGGCACATCCCCGGCAATCCGACCATCATTGCGCAGAACATGCCGGGCGCCGGCAGCTTCAAGGCCGTCAACTACCTGTACGAGGTCGCCCCCAAGGACGGGACCTATTTCGGCAGCGTCGCCCAGACCCTGGCGGTCGATGCGGTGACCGACGAGAAGAACAGGATCGACCCGACCCAGATGCCCTACCTCGGCCGCTTCACCACCAATATCGACGTCGGGGTGGCGCTCAAGAGCACCGGCATCAAGTCGTTCGAGGACGCCCGCAAGCGCGAGATCATCACCGGCACCAGCGGCGGCGGCTCGACCACGGTGCTCTATCCGCTGGCGCTCAATGCCTATGCGGGCGCGAAGTTCAAGCTGGTGAAGGGCTACAAGGGCACCAACGACATCATGCTGGCGGCCGAGCGCGGCGAGGTCGAGTTGGTGTCGGCGGTCGGCATTCCCGGCCTGTTGGCGGCCCACCCGGACTGGATCAAGGGCGACGGTGCCGTGATCCTCTACCAGAACGCGCTCAAGCGGCATCCGCTGCTGCCGCAGGTGCCGACGCTGCCCGAGCTCGGTCTCAGCGACGAGGGCCGCGCCATCCTGCGCGCCATCGCCGGCACTGCCGAGATCGGCCGCTCGATCCAGACCACGCCGGGCGTGCCGGCGGAACGGCTCGCGGCCTTGCGCACCGCGTTCCAGGAGATGCTCAAGGATCCCGAATTCCTGGCCGCCTGCGCGAAGCGCAACGTCACCATCGAGCCGGCGACCGGCGAGGAAATGGACGCGATCACGCGCGAAACGGTGCAGATGCCCAAGCCGATGGTCGCGGCGCTGGGCAAGCTTCTCAAGGAATAGCGCGGCTCATTCCAGCGACCACGGCATGGCGTCGCGGCCGGGCCGGTAGCTCATGCCGGTCTGCGCCGGATCGCGGTTGACCAGCACCCGCGCATACATCGGGTGCTGCATGCTGCGCACCTCGTGCTCGATCGTGAACAGCACGCGCTTCGTATCGAGATCGACGATGTCCCGGAAGCGGTACTGATGCTGGCTGCTCTCCTCGGTGACCAGGCCCAGTTGCTGCAGGCGCCGGTGCGGGCCGGAAAAATCCGCCACGTCGATCTGGACGTGATGACCGTCGTAGGCCTGCTCGGGCGCGTCGGTCTCGCGGAAAACGAAATATTGCCTGGCTCCCACCATGACGCGGGCGCGCCGGCCGCTGCCGTCATCAATGAGATCCGCCCGCGCCGCCAGGATCTCGCGGTAGAAACGCGCGATGCCCGCGGCGGTCCCGGGCGGACGTCGAACCCCACATAGGCCATGCCGAGCGCGATCGGACCGAAGCGCTCGCGGTCCGGCGCGTGGCAATGGATGCGGTTGCCCCAGGGCGAGACGGTCTCGACGCCATCATTGCTTTCGCGGAAATCGAAGCTCGTCCCCGCGAGCGGCTTGCGCATGCCGGCAAGCCGCTCCAGCAGGGCCGCGCGATCGGGCAGCACCAGGCCCGTGACCCCGCGCAGGACCTCGCTGCGGCCGGTCGGCAGATGGAATTGGCTCTGCCCGACATTGATCCACATATTGTCGGTGCCGGTGCTGATGAAGGGGTCGCGGGTGAGGCCGAGCCCGGTCACGTAGAAGAGCGTGGACAGGCGCTGCTTGGGCACGGCGGTGTTGACGTGGCCGAGACCGACGATGTTGCCGACATCCTCGACCGTGCGATCGTAGCGACGTTGTTCCATGGCGCTGTCCCGAATGACAATCGATCGTGTGGATGTTACAACAATTTCGTTGCCGCGTCGTCGCGAGCAGGCGGCCTGCGACATTGTGGGAATGACAACGGGAATGACAATCTAAATGAGGGACGCAGTGCTTGATTTCAACCGCCCGATGCGCCGCGCGCAAAGATCGCTGATCGTTGCCGCGTGTTTCTTGTCAATCGGGCTTACCGGCCGGCCGCACGCCGCCGCGGCCGCCGAGGTCGCCCAGGTGCGCATCGGGATTGCCCGCACCATGAGCGATGTCGGCTACTACGTGGCCGACGCCATGGGCTATTTCAAGGACGAAGGCATCGCGGTGACCATGACGCCGTTCAATTCCGCGGCCCAGATGATGGCGCCGCTCGGCTCAGGCGATCTCGATGTCGGCGGCGGCACGGTGTCGGCCGGCTTCTACAACTCCATCGCGCGCGGCATCGGCACCAAGATCGTCGCCGATCAGGCCTCCATGAAGCCCGGTTACGGATATTCCTCCCTGATGGTGCGCAAGGACCTTGTCGATTCGGGGCGCTACAAGGCGCTCAAGGATCTCAAGGGCATGAAGGTCGCGATCGGGGCGCCCGGCACCGGCACGGCTTCCGCGCTCAACGAGACGCTCAAGATGGGCGGGCTCAAATACAGCGACGTCGAGGTGGTCTATCTCGGCTTCCCCGAGCACCTGCCGGCCTTTCTCAACAAAGGCATCGACGCCGCCATCAGCAACGAGCCGACCATGACGCTCGAGATCGAGCAGGGCGCCGCGGTGCGCATCGTCGGCAATGACGTCACCTATCCGGACCAGCAGACGGCGGTCGTGTTCTATTCCGAGCGCTTCATAAAGGACCGGCGCGATGTGGCCGAGCGTTTCATGCGCGCCTATATCCGCGGCATCCGGCTGTACAACGACGCGCTGAAGGACGGCCGGCTGGCGGGGCCCGCCGCGGGCCAGATCATCCCGATCCTCACCAAATATACCTCGACCAAGGACGAAGCCATGTTCAGGCGCATCATCCCGAGCGCGGTCAATCCCAACGGGGAGGTGAACATGGCCGGACTCAAGCGCGACCTCGCATTCTTCCGCGAGCTCGGCTTGATCGAGAGCAAGGACGTGAGCGCCGATGGCGTGGTGGACGGCTCGTTCGTGCAGGCCGCGGTCGCGCAGCTTGGGCCCTACAAGGCGGCGACCAGCCCATAGCCTGGTCGTTGCCGCTAGCGCCGTTTGGCCGACGACTACCCGCGCTGTCCTGGGGTCCAGGTGTATTTTGCAGGGCTGGCCTTGTCCTCAAAACAGGGCCCGAATTCTTCGCCCGCTGCGCAGAGCGTAAATTGGGCCCATCGCGCGTAGCTCTGCGGGCCAGCGGCCCCTTGCCCATTCGCCCCGTCCGTGCGGGCAGTGAGGCCAGCATCTTCGGCAGAATTGTCGGCTCTGGCTTGGGGGCGAAGATTGCCTAACGAGGTCGGGGCGCGAGCCTCGACAGCCTTGGCTTCAGCCTCCCCGGCGAGCGTGACCCCTTGAACGCGCGCCGCTCCATTGGCCGCATGCTTGCTGCTGAACACGAGCACCCACCATTTGAGGCCGTTACCGGTGCCTGCGACCGGAACCTTACATTATCATAAAAAAATCATAACGTAATTAGAAAGTTATATTTATGATACATAAAAGTTATTTTTACCATCGCGCACCCTCCCCCTTTCGCGAGTTCTTTCAGGGGGAGGGGTTAGGCACGCGTGCCAAACAAAATTTCAAACGCCGCGACCGCGCTTGGGGCCGTCACCTGGCCAGATAGCTCCGGTGGACCCAGGCGCTCGCCGGCGCGGCGGCAGGTTTTGCTTCCATGAACAAGGTCTTGGCGCTCTCGCGCATCTCGATATTGGCCGCAGAGCCGACATTCTTCTCGACGCCGGGTGCAACACGCGGGCTGGCGAGGAAGCTGCTCGCTTCCGTGGCTGGCGGTGCCGGCTCGGCCGCGCCGTCGCGTTCGCTCAGCGCCTCGGTCGCGCTGGCGCGCAACAGCTTGGGCCACATCTTCCGGAACAAGCCGTTCGAGGGATAGATATCGGCGCTGTTGAGCTTGCCGTTGACCGCGAAAACATAACCCACGATGTCGTCGTCCTTTTCGCCGAGCGGCTGCAGCGCCTTGAGATAGTCCTCCTGGGCGCGCTCAAGGCCGCCGTTCTCCAGCGCCAGCTGCAGGCTGGTGCGGGAGGGCGGCGCGGCGACCGGGGCGCCGAGATTGCTCGCAAGCTTGCCCTGGATCTCGCTGACGCGCTTCCAGATCTCGCGCTGACGCGCGCCCACCGTCTGCGCATCGGCGCCGTCGATCTGCGGCAATGCCGTTCCCGCCATCTCGACCTTGGCCGCGCGCGAGGGGAGCGATGCATTCGCGCTGGAAAACTTTCTCACATCCTCGCTGCCGCGCGCCGACCAGCGGCCCTGCTCGACGCAGAACGACGCGATCGCAAGCGGCCCGGAACGGGCTTTCAGCAGCAGGCTGACGCTGAGCACGCGATCCTGCTGACCACCCTTCACGATATCGCCGGCTTGGATGAAGATCTCTTCGCTGCCGGTGTTCTCGACCTGCACCTCGTTGACTTGGCCGATCTCGCGCACCTCGATGGTCTTCTTGGCAAGCGCCTCGGCCAAGGTCAGCGGGACCGGGCCGCCGCGTGATTCGCCGTGCACGAAATAGATCGCCAAATTGCCGTGGACCACCGGACCGGACAGGCGATAGTCGTCGCCCGGTTCGGCATTCGCATTGCCGCCGGCGAACTGAGCCAGGCAGAGCGAGACCGCGGCGAGCAGATTCCATGTCGTCATCAGAGACTCCTGATTGCGCGCGTTGCGCGTGAATGGGTTGGGTGGCGCATGAGGTAACAGGTTGCCGTCGTCCGGCCGGATGCGCACGCCGGCCGGCCGCAATCGGGTTAGACGGACAGGTCGAAATTTCCGGCGGCGGCGGCTCGAAAAATAGAATCCTTGTAATCTCCAACAAATTGCTCGTTACTGCCGCGGTCGGGCCCTGACAGGTTTTCCGTGAACGCGCCTTTCGATCCGGACAAAGCGCTGTTGGCTGCCGCCTTGCGGGGAGTTGCCGGGGCGGCCGAAGACTTGGCGCGCTCTCTTGCCGATCTGGTCTGGACCGCGTGCAGCCGCGTGACGAGCGGCGCGGCGGACGCGCAAGCGGCCTTCCGCGAGGTCATGACGGCGCTTGCCGCAAACGGATTTTCACGGCTCAAGGACTATGATGGACGCGCGCGCGTCCGGGTCTATGTCGCGCTGGTGGTTCGCGACCTCCTGCTGGAGCGTGCGCTCAATCTGCTCGTGCTCGATGCGGCGCGCGGCTGGCCGGCATTCGAAGCGTTCTTCGGGCAGGACATGCGCCGCATGATCGAGCGGGCGTTGCCCGGCACCGGCAACCGGCAGAACCGCGAGGACGCCTACCAGGCGGTCTGCGAGGCGCTGCTGAGCAACGATCTTCAGCGGCTGCGCGCCTATTCGGGACGCGGCAGCCCCTCCGGCTTCGTGCTGCACATCATCGAGAACCTGGTCGTCGATTTCGTCCGTACCATCATTCCGCGCCGCCGGCTGCCGGCCGCGATCGAGCGCTTGCCGGCGCTCGATCAGTCGGTCTACCGGCTCGCTCTACTGGGACCGCCTCGATGCCGAGCCGGCGATCCTGCTCCCGCATCTGTCGCGCGCCGAGGACGGGCCGCTGAGCCTGACGGCCGTCGCCGCGGCCATCAGCCGGGTCGCGTCAGGTGCTGCCGGCTGGCTACTGCGCGGAGCCTCGCGGCGATGAACGGATGATGGAGCTTTCGGCGGCCGAGGATTGCGCGCTGGCGGAAGGGTCGGAGCATTTGCGCGTGCCGACGCCGGAGGACAAGCTGGTCGAGGACGAGGCCGCCGAACTGATGCAGCAGGCGCTCGATGCGTTGCAGCAAGTGCTCCCCGGGCTGGCGGCCGGGGAACGATTGTATCTGCAACTGGCGCTGTCGGGCGCGCCCGCGCGCGAGATCGCGCGCTTGCTCTGCCTGCCGGTCGAGGACGTTCACAAGCTCGCCCAGAGGCTCAAGAGACGATTGCGCAGCCAGCTTGGCGATACGGACGTGGTGAAAAAGTGGAGGCTGTCCGTCTGACCGAAGATAGGGAGATTGATGTTGGACAGGAATGAGATAGCAGCCTTGCTTGGGTCCCTGTGCGAGCGTCCTTTCGGCCGCGATCAGGAGGAGCAGCGTTGCGCCATCGAGGCAAGCCGCCTCGTGCAGACACTGCCAGACGCCGAAGCAGGGCGTGGGCCGGACCAGGCTCAATCGGGTCAGGCCACGAGACCCGGCGAGGTCACCGCTGCGCTCGCATCGATCCTGTCCGCGACCGCCACCTCCGCGCAATGCCATGGATTCCAGGAAACCGCCGCGATCTCCGGCGCGGCGCGCCTCGAAGCGCAATCGGCGCTCGCCTTTGTCGAGAGCATCGAGCATGCACCGCTGGCAGCGCCTGCCGATCTGGTGGAGGAGGTGCTGGCGTCCGTCGGCGACGCGCCGCCGCGCCCGCGGCCGGGGGTTTGGTACCGCCTCTGGTCCCGCCTTTTGGGCAGCCCGCTCGGCAGGCGGCGAGGGCAGGTGGCGGCTGCTTGCGCCATCCTGCTTGCCGGCGGCTTATCCTGGTCGCTGCGCGGACCAGCGGACCTGGCCACCGACCACGCCGATCGTGCCGGCGGCGACGGCCCCCAACGAACAGGCGCCAATCGGCAAATCGGATCTGGGGTTCGCGCCGGCACCGCCTTCGACCCCGGCGGCAGCCCCGGCACCCGGACCGACAGGAGCGGCCGCAGCCGCCCACCCCAGTTGCCCAGGCTCTCGCGGATCCGTGCGCGCCGGGAAGCTCCGCGACCTCCCGAGGAGGCGCGCGATCAAAATTCGAAACGAATGCCGCCAAGCCCGCGCCGATCCCGCAATCGAAAACCGCTTCCGTGCTCGGCCCTGACCCGGATTGCGCCGTCAGCGTCGGCGCGAGCGAGGGCGGCCGCAACCCGCGAGCCGACCGGGGCCCGGTCCGCGCCGCCCGCCCGGCCGCCAAGATCGGCACCCTCGACCGCGACCCGGCCGCGGCGGCTGCACCCGCTCCTTATGCGGGCGACGCACGCCCCGCATCGCCCGCCATGCATCCAAGCTCGGTCCAGCCAGCGCGTTAGGCCGGTTCGGCGGGTGGTATTACTTCGCGCATTCGCCCGGGGTGACGTTGGTGGCCTGGGCGGCGCGGGCAAAGCAGGCGTTCGAATAGGTGACCCGCATCCCGTTTGGATTGGTCCCGCAGACCGGCTGATAGACCTCGGTGCAGACTTGTGGCGGCGCGCCCTGCGCCAGGATGATCGCGCCATGGCGGCCAGCCGCGTTGGCCGACAATCCGAGGCCGAACGTCATGACAACCAACGAGACGGCCAGCGAGCCGACGAACGAGACGAGGCGATTCATGGGATTCTCCCTTTGGTGGGCCGTCATGAGCTACAACGCCGGCCGCGGCGCAGCAATCCGCCCCGGCCCTCGGAACGAAAGCGGGGCTTTCTCGCGGTTGCTTGAGGGCTGCTGCATTGACCGGGGGAGCACCCCTCCCTAGAATTGTGGCAGCAAATCAGGCGGCAGAGCGCAGGTCCGCGGGAGCCCTATCATGCACATTATCGATTCCCATTTCCATTGGTGGCCGACCTCGGTCCTGGAGCAGTTGAGCAAGCGCAAGGACTTTCCGCGTGCGGCGCCCAACGCGCGGGGCGGCTACAGCTACCGGCGCGGCGCCGACCGCGGCGCGCCGGTCAACAGCTGGGCCGAGTGGTACGACCTCGACAAGTCGCTGGAGCACATGGACGGCCTCGGCCATCAGGTGGACGTGGTCTGCTCCATCGGGCCGCTCTCGGTCGCCTTCTCCGATCTTGCGCCCGAGGAAGGACGCGACCTGGCCACGATGTGGAACGAGGAGATGGCAGGCGCCCAGCGCAAGTATCCGGGCCGGCTCTGGGCCAGCGCCGCGGTGCCCTTGCTGGACACCAGGATCGCCATCGAGGTGCTGGACCATGCCATCAACAAGCTCGGCCTGATGGGCGCCAACCTGCCGGGCAGCGTCGGCAGCGATCCGCGCATCGACCACGAGCGTCTCGAGCCGTTCTACGACCGGGTCGAGGAGCTCGGCGTGCCGCTGTTCCTGCATCCGACCGATGCGGTGTTCGAGGAGCTGCTGGAGGGCTACAACGGCGCGCTCTATCTCAGCCTCGGCCGCGTCATCGAGGTGAGCGTCGCCGCCTCGAGGTTGATTCTCTCCGGCATCATGGAGCGCCATCCGAACCTCAAGATCATCATGTCGCATACCGGCGGCGCGCTGCCCTACCAGTCCGGCCGCATGGACAAGAACACCAAGGCCGCGCAGCTGCCGCAGCCCATGAGCACCTACATCAAGCGCATGTATACCGACACCGTCTCGCCGCATGCGCCGGGCCTGAAATTCGCGATCGAGTATTTCGGCATCGACAATGTCATGTACGGCACCGACTATCCGTGCTGGGATCCGGCGACCGCGCTCAAATTGCTCGACGAGATCGGGTTGTCGAAGGAGCAGCAGGAGAAGCTGTTCTACGGCAATGCCCGCCGCATCCTTGGACTGCGCGATCCGGTGCCGGTCAAGGCGCGCGCGGCGACCCACGAAGCCGTACCGGCCTGACCGTCCGGCGATCTTGAGCGGCGCCCTTGTGGGCGCCCGCGAACGGAATTTCGAACGGGCGGCCGCACGGGCCGCCGCTGCGGTCCCCGGGGAGCGGGGCTGAAACTGGGGCTTTGAAAACCGGCATGGCCGAGCTTGCTGCGTGGCTGACAAGCCTCCCGGTCGGCCAGGCGTTGCGCCGGCTCAACTGGCTCGCCCCCTGGCTGCAGATCATCCACATCTTGGCCAACGGGATGATCCTGTCGGCGGTTGTCATGATCGACATGCGCCTCTGGGGAATCTCACGATCGCAGGCTTCGGTCACCATGGCGCGCCGCTTCCAGCCGTGGATCTGGGGCGCCCTGGCGCTGCTGACGGCGAGCGGAATCCTGCTTATGCTGTACACGCCCCGGCGCGCGCTGAGCGACCTCGCCTTTCAGGTGAAGATGGTCACCATGGGGCTTGCTGTGGCGGCGACGATTGCGCTCGCATGGGCGCTGCGGCCGGGCAGCCAGGCAGCGGACGGCAATCCGGATCGACACATGCTCACGACGCTGCTGGCGACGGCGACCCTCGTGCTGTGGGTCGGCGTGACCCTCGCCGGGCGCGGACGCTGGTTCGTCGTGATGATGACGCGGATCATGTCATGACGGGATGACGGGCGAGGCATGAGGCGATGCGGCGTCGCCCGGAACTTGCAGGAGGCCCAGCGTGCTCAAGGATGTCCTGATCTGGCTCGAAGGCACGCCTGTCGCAATGATGATGTCGCATGGGCCCTTTGGCTTCCCGGCGCTCGAGATGATCCATGTCACCGCCACCACTTTCGTATTCGGCATGATCGCCATCATCGATCTGCGTCTGCTCGGTCTGGTCTCGCGCGGCTCTGCGGTCAGCGATCTCTACCGCGATGTGATCCCGCTGACCTGGGTCGCGTTCGTGGTGGCGGCGATCAGCGGCAGCCTGCTGTTTACGACCCAGGCCGTCGCCTATTCGATGAACTTCGCATTCCGCATGAAATTCGCGGCGCTGGCCCTGATCGCCCTCAACATGCTGGCGTTCCGCCTGTTCGTCTATCCGGGCATCTCGAAATCGGACTGCGCCGCCAAGCTCCCGCTGGCCGCCCGGCTCGCCGGCGCGATCTCGCTCGCCGGCTGGATCGCGGTGGTCAGCTGCGCCCGCTGGATCGCCTATCTGATGATCTGAACCGAATCGGTATTTCACACTTGTCCCGGCCATTAGCGCGTTTACGCGCATCTTCGACGCGCTATGAGCCGGGACCGTACCAATCTCAGAGTTCGTAACGGTCCCGGCTCAAGGCCGGGACAAGTAAGCACGGCGCGCCTGCCCGTAGCACCACCGTTTGACGAGGAGGAGTGAATGCGTCTTTCCGCCAAGATTGCGTTGGTGACCGGAGCGGCCTCCGGTTTCGGCGCCGAGATCGCGCGCACCTTTGCGCGCGAGGGCGCCAAGGTGGTGCTGCTCGACCTGAATGCGGACGGCGCCCAGGCCGTCGCAGCCGCGATCGGGCCGGACGCGCTTGCAGTCGCGGGCGATGTGACCAGCGCCCGGGATGTAGCCTCCGCGGTCGAGCGCACGCTCGCGCGCCACGGCCGCCTCGACGTCGTGGTCAACAATGCCGGCTGGACCCACCGCAATCGGCCGCTGCTCGAGGTGAGCGAAGCCGAGTTCGACAAGGTCTATGCCGTCAACGTGAAGTCGATCTATCACATGATCCAGGCGGTGGTGCCGCCGATGCGCCGTCAGGGCGGCGGCTGCATCATCAATACCGGATCGACGGCCGGCATCCGTCCGCGTCCCGGCCTGACCTGGTACAACGGCTCGAAGGGCGCCGTGCACGTCTTGTCGCGCTCGATGGCGGCCGAGCTCGCGTCCGACAAGATTCGCGTCAACTGCGTGGCGCCGGTGATCGGCGAGACCGGGCTGCTCGAATCCTTCATGGGGTTGCCGGATACGCCGGCCAACCGCGCGAAGTTCATCGCCACCATTCCGCTCGGCCGCATGTCGCGGCCAAGCGACGTGGCCAACGCCTGCCTCTACCTCGCCTCCGACGAAGCCGAGTTCGTCACCGGTGTGGTGCTGGAGGTCGACGGCGGGCGGGACGTGTAGGCTTCTTACGATGCGTGACCAATCCCTGGATGATTTCGAGCGAGTGGCCGCTCGTCACCGCCGAAGCTTCGCACGGTCGCGTTCAGAATTGTCCGATGAGCTGCAACGGACCACCCGATGGGGCGCCCAGCACGCTCCGCCAAGATATTCAAGAATGAGAGTTGAGTGCGACCGTTGCCCTCACGAAACGGATGGATGGCATTCACCTCTGCCAGAAAGTGAGCTGCACCCTCCGCAAATTTACCGACAGTCCTATCTCGCAGGAATTGCTGTTTCTTTAGACCGGCGAATAGGCGTTTCATTTCGCGGTCGATGTGCTCCGGGTAACAGAACGCGCTGCCGGCTTTGGAAATGCGAACCGTTCTAATCCTCCCCGCCCAAGGGTACACATCCTGGAACAGATGCCAGTGCACGGCTCGGTAATGCCAGTAGCTCAGGCGGCCCGCTGGAACGTCTTCGTCGGCGCGTATGTTGGTAACTTCGGTCTCGAAGGCATCAAGCTTGGCCTGATCGCGCAGCCCCAGGCGATTCTTGAGGATGGTCGTGCCGGGATAACAGTATGGGTCTGTTGCGGCATACATGACCGCAGGCGCTAGCCCTTTCGGTGAACGGCCACAACGGCGCGTACGCGCTCGGCCGTCGTCAGGCCTTTGCGGTCGAATTCGGCAGCCCGTCGCTTCATTTCCGGGGTAAGCCGGATACCTTCGACCGCACTAATGGCGGCAAAGGCTTGGCGACCGATACGCGTGCCAGCCGGCTTGCCCTTGGCGGCCGTGCGCGGGCCTATGCCCTTGCCTGCTTTCATGATCGCAGAATATCACAGGTCGAGGAGTTTGGCACGAGCCAACGCGTTGCGGCGACATCGATCACTCGGCCGGTTCCAGTGATAACTCCAGCGAGATCGAGCGCTCGGAGCGGCATGGCGCGTCGCGCGTCGCAGCCGATCGCCGGTGCGATGATCTCGCTCGGCGATCTCTCGGCAGCGAGCTGCCTCCGAAATTGCGTTGACGCGACGCCGGTGGCGGACTTCGGTTAGCTTCCGTCTCTGCTCGAGGTGACGTAGCCCTCCGAATCTCGGTTTTGCCTTGCACGAAGAGAGGAAACTCAGGAATATTCCGCCCGACTGGGAGCCGTCGGAATATCCTGGTTGGTGTGTCTCGCAGGCAATGCGAGTTTGGTCTTCGGAGTATTCCTTCCAATGATTTCCGTACCTTTTTGGCGCAGGCGGACTGCGATAGCGGTTGCCGTCGCGGCCGGCCTTGGGCTCGCCGCCACGGCTTCGGCGTTCGCCCAGTCGCGCGCTGCATTGCGCGAGGAATGCCTGGCGCAATACGCCTACCTGCGCGGACCAGGGCAGCGCGAGGTCGTCGCCGCCCATTTGCGGGCCTGTATCCAGGCTAAGGTGCAGGCACTCGCCCACGCCGCCGTCACCGCGACGACCTCATCCGACGCGCCGTTGCCCTTGGTCGAATCCACCCCCTGGCTGATCGGACCGAGCAGAGGGCCGGCGCTGGCCAAGGGCGTGATCTATTTCGTTCCCGGCTTCACGCCGGAAGCTATTTCGAGCGAAGGCTACCGGCTCGTGCCGTATTACCTTAAATCGCTCGCCGACGATGGTTGGGACGTGGTGTTGGCGAAGCACCCGCATGCCGAAAGCGGTTCGTTCGGTTTCACGAGTGTTGGGGGGGCGGCGCGGACTATCCGGCAGCGCGCTGTTGAGCTCAAGGCCCAGGGCTACAAACGCGTCGTCGCCGCGGGCCATTCCTGGGGCGGATGGGCAGCGCTTCTGGCCGCGCGCGACGGCGCCCCCGTGGATGCGTTGCTGGTGAGCGCGCCAAATACGTTCGGCCCGAGGATTTCACCCACCACCGGGAGGCCCAATTCAGACTTCCGCCTGGTCATCACCGAATTTGGGCCAGTGCTGGGCAAGATCGATATTCCGACCGTGCTGATCCTGCCGGACGACAATGTGTACGATCCCGATCCCGCGGCGCGTGGTGAAATAGCCGAGAAGCTCTTTGTGCAGTCGAGCGTTACCCATATCGTCATTGCCAAGCCGCCGGGCTTTTTCGGCCATTACGCCGGTTGGCTGCCGTTCTTCGACTATGCCTACGGCGCCTGTATACGCGCTTTCCTGGCCGGCCCGGCCGCCGCCGCGCCGTGCGCGCCGCCGCCGCTGGCCGATGATGATTTCCGTTCGATCATCGCCACCGACCAGGTCGCCGATGTCGACCAGAAGCGCATTTCATCGGCTGCTCCGCTTGTGGGCAGGAAGTTCGCCGCCTACACGCTGCAGGACATGGACAACAAACATTTCGATTATGTTGCAACCGGCGAGCGCGTCACCATGCTGAGTCAGGACGAGAGGCGCGAGAGGGTCACGTTCCAAAACGGCTTGCAGTGCATCGGCAAGACCTGCAGCCTTCTGCTACGCTGGTCCGAGAGCGAGATTCTCGAGTTCGATCCGAAGTCGGGCGCGATCAAGGCTTGGTGGATCGAGGACAAGTGAACGAATGGGCACGGTTTCCGAAGGGAGGCCAGCATGCTCGATGCGACCCGCAAGGCACAAATGCACGTATTGGTCATCCCTCCCGTCACCGGCGTGGTGCTGGAGGTCGACCGCGGTAGGGATGCGTGACGCCTACTGCGCCCCCAGCCGCATGGCGCAGCGCGCGTCGCAGCCGATCGCCGGCGCGATGATGTCGCGGAGCGATTTCTGCACGGCGAGCTCGAGCGTTTGTCCCGGCGCCCGCGTGCATTGCCTGGCGACCTTGGTCACGATGTCCTCCTCGCTGACGCAGCCAAGCTCGGCGCAGGCGGCGCGCATCTGGGCCGGCAGACCCTTTGAGCGGTCCTGGTAGAAGCGCCGCGCGGTATCGACGATCCAGGTCTTGAGCTCGGGATCGAGAGCGTCGCTCTGGGCGCGCGCTTCGAACGCGGGATCGCAGGAGAATGCCGCGCCGGCTTGCGCCGAGGTCGCAAGCGCCAGGGCCGTCGCACCGGCCGCGATCAGCAAGGTCAACGTGCGTTTCATGGGATGAACTCGAGCAAATAGCTCTGGGAGATGGCGTGCGCCCGCCGCCTGCCGTGAATTGGCTTGACGGATGGGCGCAACTCAGTTTACCCGGGAAATTGAAACTCGTGAATTGCATCTTGATGGTCGGCCGCAGGTCCGACCACCCCGCAGTTTCGGTGGGATTTTTGCACCGCAACATGAAGCCCGCTTGTTTATTTCCTGTTATTTTCAAGACATCAACCGCAACATCAACTGCACCGCAGCAATCGTGGAGCCGCTGAGCCCTTGCGGCCCGCCGACCATAATCACTTTCTCTGATCGAAATACTTCAGCTGCGGCGGCGCCTGGCCCTTCTTGGACGGCCACAGGGAGCCGTCCTCGCTGACGTAATAGTTCTCCTTGCCGATGCGCACATGGTGGTTGCCTTCCGGGCAATTGTAATCGAACCAGATCGGATCGTGCTCGCGCCGATAGGTCTTGAGCACCGTCCAGGGATGCGTCAGCGCATTGTCGATGGTGGTGACTTCGTCGTGCAGGAGATCGCTGTTGGCCGGGTCGAGATAGATCCGCTCCTTGACGACGGTCTGGTTGTCCTCGTGCAGCGGGATGCCGCTGGCATCGAAGGAGCGCGGTCCCTTGAAGCCGCGGGTCTCGACCTCGAGTGTGTTGAAGCGGCCCTGCGCGTCCGCGTCGGTCCATTGGCCGATCGAGTAGCCCGCGAAGGCCGGCTCGGTTTCCTTCGGCCAAGCGCGTCCGTCCGTATAGATGCGGCGGACCTGGTTGTCGTACTCGATGATCATGTAGGTGGTGTCCGGCATGATGATGATCTCCATGGGAAACACCACCGTCATGGCGCGCGGCATGCCGGGCGGGATGCAGGTGAAGGTCGGATCGTTGCCCTGTCCGCCGGCGGCCTGGTCGGCGAGGCTCGCCTCGAACAGCGCCTGGTATTGCGGTTTGAGCGGCGGCCGCTCGTCGCGGCCGAGTTGCTTGCTCGGATCCCATTGAATGCCGCCGATCCGCCGCCACTGGCCGCGCCATTGCGGATATTTGGATTCGTCGAACGCCAAGGCGTCGGAGACTACGATGTTGAGCCCCGCCAGCAGGGCGAGCGCACCGAGCAGGGATCGACACTGCATTGTTGGTTCCTCCCTCGAGCGTTTTATGCGAGCCTTGTCATGGCCGGACTTGTTCCGGCCATCTCGAGGAGGGAGGCAGTGCCTTCCTATCGGGATCGCCGGGACGCAGCCCGGCGATGACACGCAAATTCCTGTCTAAGGAGCAGACAAGACCCGGCTATGCCCCGGAATCGGCTTCCAGTCGCCGAGGATGTGGAGGATGTCCCGGATCATGGCCGCCTGGTTGCAGATGACGGGCTTGCCGAATTCCTGCTCCAGCCGCTCGGAGACCGGTTCCGAGAGCCAGGTGCCGCCCCCGATATAGAACTCCGTCGCAATCGGGATTTTCCAGGAACGCACGCCGGCCGAGCTCATAGGCGAGCTGCATCTGGTCGGCCGCGCTGATCTTCACGAACTCGGCAGGCTTGAGCGATTTGTTGGCCACCCCGGCGACGCCGACGCCTTCGCGCGCCAGGAATTCGCCGAGCGTGCGGTTCATCTCGTCGGACCATTTGTTGACCAGTGCCACGTTCTTCAAGCCGAGCTGGCGCGCTGCCCGGCCGACCGCAAGCACCGTCGAGGTCGCCGGCAGGCTCGAATATTTCGCCATATGGGCGATCATGCGGTCGTGCGCCGCGAGGCCGATGAGGAGCGGCAGCGGCACCCCGTTCTGCATCACCAGGTTGACGTCGCGCTGCATGAGCATGTCGAGATAGCTGTCGAGCGGCGCGAACACGCGCTCCACGTCCTCGCGGGAGAATTCCTGCAAGCCGACGGACACGAGGACCAGCATGACGCCGGGCGGCGCCAGCCGGTAGAACTCGTAGGCAGCGTTCTCCACCACCGCGAGCGGCGAGAGGCAGCCGATCTTGTGCTTGGGCAGATAGTCTTCGAACATGAAATGCCTCGGATGATTGGCTGGGGGCCTGAAGGGTCAGTTGTGCGAAAGCCTGCCGCCCTTGAAGATGGTCTGCTGCACCAGCGCGGCCCACTGCTCGAACTCCTGGACGTAATTGGGCCGGTTGGTGAGGTAGAGCTTCTGCAGGACCGGGAGATCCTTCGGCGCCATGCCGTTGCGCGAAGGCACATAGCCGAGGTCCCGGTAGATCGCTTGGCCTTCCTTCGACAACAGGAAATCGATCAGCAGCATCGCGGCATGCGGATGCGGAGCCTTGAGCGCCAACGCCGTCGAGGTGTCGGTCACCGCCACCGGACCCGGCAGGTTCCAGGCAATCGGGGCGCCCTGGGCGCGGCTCGCCTCGACGTGGGAGTTGTAGATCGTGGGAGAGAGCGGCACCTCGCCCGAGATCATCAGGTTGGCGAGCGCCCGCCCGGACAGCTCATAGACCCGGATATCCTGCTGCCCAAGCTTCTTGACGTAGTCGACCCCGAGCGAGATCACCATGCCGCCGACCCAGTTGGCCGAGGTGGACAGCGATCCGGAGATTGCCATCTTGCCCTTCCACTTCGGATCCAAGAGATCCTGGTAGGATTTTGGCGCGTCCTGTGCGCTGATCTTCTGGGTGTTGTAGCCGATGCCCAGATAGCTCTCCCGCACGCTGACCCAGTTGCGGCCCGGCTCGATCGCGGTGGCGTCGTAATCGGCGAGCTCAGGTGACGCAAATGGCTGCAGCAGGCCTTGCTCGCGCAGCACCACCAGGCCGTAGGACGACAGCTCGTAGGCATCGACCTGGTAGAGCCCGGCGCCATATTCCTCGATGACCTTGCGGGTCACGTCGATCGAGGGCGCCCGCGGCATTGCCACCTTGATGAACGGATATTTTTGCATGAAGCGGTCGAGCAGCGGCTGGATCTGCGTGCCGGTCGCGTAGAGCATCAGGGCGCCTTCGCGGCGGGCGCCGTCCTCCAGCAGTTGCTGCCGGTCGGCGCCGGCATAATTGGCGATCTCGCTCACCGTGCTGGGCGCCGCGTGCGCCGGCACTGCCGCCATAGCGAGCGCCAGGGAGAAGCAAAGAGCGGCACGAGCGATCATGAAATGGACCTGGCGGCACGGCCGCGCTCATCTGGCTCGAGCCGATCGAGACTGGAGCCTTGCGAACCTGGCATATTCGTTGCGAGTATCAGAAGGCTATTGCATTTTCCGATGCTGTCAACATGAGGGAGGCGACGCGATGGATCGGGGCCACGGTTCGGGTTGCGCGACGCGAAGCATTGTTCGCAGCGGCGGCCTCAATGCCGGAATTTGGCTGCTTGCCGCCGGCTTGATGCTGTTTTCCGGCGGCGCCGAACCGGCACGCGCCCAACCGACCGCCAACGCGGTGGTGCCGGCGCAAGCTCCCGCCCGGGAAGGACTTGCCGCGGTGGGCGATACGCATCTGTGGTACTGGGACACGGGCGGGCAGGGGACGCCGGTGGTGCTGCTGCATCCGGCCTCCGGCAGCGGATTGATCTGGGGCTATCAGCAACCGGTCCTGGTCAAGGCCGGCTACCGCGTGATCGCCTATTCGCGGCGCAGCTACTACAACTCGGATGCCATCGCCAAGGACCGGCCCGGGATCGGCTCCGCCGACCTGCAAGGATTGATCGAGCTTCTCGGCCTCACCAAGTTTCACCTGCTGGGCTCCGCCGCCGGCGGCACCGTCGCGGTCGACTACGCGCTCTCGCATCCGGACCAGCTCTTGAGCCTCACGCTCGCCGACAATGCCGCCGGGGTGCGCGATGGCGAGATCGCCAAAGCCGCCGTCGACATCAGGACCAAGGGCTTCGACGACATGCCGGTCGAGTTTCGCGAGCTCGGCCCCTCCTACCGCGCCGCCAATCCCGAAGGTGCCAGGATTTGGACCGAGCTCGCCCACAAGGCGGTGACCGGAGGAGAATTCCGGCAAAAGGTCGCCAACGAGATCACCAACGCCAAGATCGAAGCCATGAAGGTGCCGACGCTCCTGATCACCGGCGACGCCGATCTCGTTACGCCGCCCTCGATCCTGCGCATGGTCGCGCAGCACATCGCTGGCAGCGAAATCTTGATCGCCCCCGAGGCCGGCCATTCGACCTACTGGGAGCAGCCCGATATCTTCAACCGCGCGCTGTTGGGCTTTTTCGCCAAGCATAAGTGAGGTTCTCTTGTAGCCCGGATGGAGCGTAAGCGTAATCCGGGATCACCGCTCCCGCATTGCGCTGCGCTCCATGCGGGCTACGGGCTACGCGCCCGCGTCTTATTGCTTCTTGATCAGCCCCAACCCGGTCAAGATCTCGCGCACCTTCTCGTTCTGGTCGGTGACGAAGTCGCGGGCCTGGCGGCTGTCGAGATAGCGGTAGGTCAGTTGCGTCCGCTCGATAAAGTCCTTCCATTCCTGCGTCTGCACCGTCTTGCCGAGCACCTCGTCCCAAAAAGCGATCTGCGCCGGCGTCAAACCCCGGGGACCCATGAGGCCGCGCCATTGCGAGAAGACCGCGTCCACGCCTTGCTCGCGCCAGGTCGGAACCTGCGCAAAGACCCCGCCGAGCCGCTGCTCGGACGGCACCCCGATGACGCGCAGCTTGCCGGCCGCCAGCTGCGGCGCCACGATCGAAGCGGGCCCGACCGTGGCATCCACGTGGCCTCCCAGGACCGCGGTGACCGCCTCGGCGCCGCCCTGGAAACCCACGACCTTGAGCCTTGACGGATCGGCGCCGCCGGCCTGCGCCACCAGCCCTAGCGCGATATGGTTCTGGCCGCCGATGCCCGAAAGCGCGACCGAGACCGAGGCCGGATCCTGCTTCAGGCGATCGATGAAATCCTTGCCGGTCTTGATCGGCGAGGCCGGATTGACCGCGAACACGATCTCCTCGTTGAGCAACACCGCCAGCGGCGTGAAATCCTTGAAGCTCATCGCGCTATTGCCCGCCAGGTTGTCGGACAGGAGCAATGTCCCGGTGACGGCGAGGTAGCTGCCGTTGCCCGGATGCTGGTTGAGATAGGCGTTGCCGAGCGCGTTGAAGCCACCGGGCTTGTTGACGACGGTGACGGATTTCTCGATCAGGTTGCCGGTCTGCCAGATTTCCTGCAGCTTACGCGCCACGATATCGTAGCCGCTGCCGGGCGGGGTCCCGACGATGATCTCAACGGTGCGATCCGGCTTCCAGCCGATCTGCGCCGACGCGCCGGCCGCGCAACCAACGAAAGTGATGGCGGCAGCGGCTGCGAAAACCTTGCGAGCGACTTGTTGCAAGCGTCCCTCCCGGCCTTTCCATCTTCGGGCCCGCTGGCGATGGAGCATGGCGTTCCCCTTCCAAGTCTGCAGGATATGCCTTAGTTGTAAAAGCCCCGCATCGCAGTTCCCCCCGATCGATCATCCAGCCCGGGAGATAAACGCGCCTTGTCGCACGAAACGATTGAGCTCGCCCAATACGCCGCCAACCTGCGCTTCGAGGACCTGCCCGCCGAGGTCGTTGCGCGCGCCAAGGATTGCATCATCGATACGGCCGCCGCCATCATCTACGGGAACACGATCCCTTGGAGCGGATCCGTCGTCGGCTACGCGCAGCGCATGGGTCCGGGCGGCAAGAGCCGGATTCTCGGCGCCAATGGGGCTTGCGCCCAGCCGCCCATGGCCGCGCTCGCCAACGGTACGCTGTCCCACGCCTTCGAGCTCGACAATGTGGTCATCAATCCGGGCGCCGGCGTCCACGGCGGCGCGACGCTGCTGCCGCCCGGTCTCGCCATGGCCCAGGACCAGGGCGGCAGCGGTCGCGATCTCTTGGCTGCCGTGGTGGCGGGCGCCGAGGTGATGATCCGGATCGGCTGGGCGACCAAGCACAACAACGAGGCGAACGGCTTCCATGCGCCCGGCACCACCGGTCCCTTCGGGGCCGCGATCGCGGCCGGCCGGTTCCTCAAGCTCGACGCGGCCGCAATGACCAACGCGCTCGGCATTGCGGGTTCGCTCTGCGGCGGCCTAATGGAATTCGCGCGTTCCGGTAGCGGAGCCATGGTGAAGCGGCTCCATATCGGGCACGCCTGCGAGGCGGGCGTGCTGGCGGCGAACCTCGCCCACGGCGGCTTCACCGGCCCGAGCAGCGTGCTCGAAGGCGAGGCCGGATTCCTGCGCGTCTTCTGCCGCGATTTCGACCTCGCGCAACTCACGCGCGGCCTCGGCCGCGATTACGCGACCCTCAACATCTGCCTCAAGCGCTATGCTTGTCATATCACGGCGCAGCGGGCAGTTCAGGCGGTGCAGGAGCTGCGCGCCGAGCACGGCATCGGCGGCGACGACGTCAAGGCCGTGACGGTGGTGGGCGAGAAGCGGATGGCCGAGGTCAACAACATTCCGGAGCCCGCCGACGTCATGATGTCGCAGTACAGTGCCCCGTTCTGCGTCGCACTCGCGCTCTACCGCGATCCGCGCGATCCGGCCTCGTTCGGCGAGGATGCGCTCAACGATCCCGCCATCCGCTCCTTGTGCCGGCGCGTCACCGTGCGTCCGGCTACCGGCCATGCGGGTCACGGCGATGTGCCAAGCACTGTCACCATCACGACGGCGGATGGGCGCGAGCTCAGCCGCCGCGTCGAGGCGTTCATGGGAGCGCCGGCACGGCCGTTCGACCGGACCGCCATGCGCGAGAAGTTCCTCATGCTGACCCGCAAGCAGGCCGCTGCCGAGCGCATGTTCGAGCGGCTGCAGAATCTCGAGGAGGAAGACAGCCTGGAATGGCTCGGCGCGTAGGAAAAAGCCTCCCCCGCGAAGGCAGAGCCTTCGGTATCTAAATTCTGAATTTTGTCGTTTGGCACGGCCGTGCCTCTTCCCTCCCCCTGAAAGGGGGAGGGTGGCGCCGGAGGCGCCGGGTGGGGAGTCCTGTCTCGCTGCAGATCCAGTTTGTTGCGTGACCCCCATCCGACCTGATGGATTCCAGTCGCATTGTTAGGTGGCCACCGCGGTTGACTCCCTCGCCCCGAAGGGGAGAGGGCGGGGTGAGGGGGTTACGATATTTCCGTATCGCACCGCCCGAGCCCCCTCATCCCGCCCTTCTCCCCCATGGGGAGAAGGAGTGAAAGGCACTGCGTCCCTAACTCCAAGAACGCCCGCACGTGAGGTGGGCACTGCGGTTGGCTCCCTCGCCCACTTTTAGTGGCGAAGTCGGGCAGGCCCGACTTGGGATGGGAGAAGGAGTGAAACGCCCTGCGTTCCTGACCAAATGAGCGAAACCGCGGTTCACTTCCGCGCGCTCGCCGCGCGCTTCCTTTCTCTGGCCAGGCTATTGCGCCGCTCGGCGCGGGCCTTCGCCTTCTTCTTGCGGCAGGCGATGCATTTGCAGCCCACCGCCTTGATGAAGCAGTCGAAATAGCCGCGGCCGTAATTGTAGGTGATCTCCTCGTCGGGCTTGATGTTCTTGATCGCGCGGATTTTGATCACGTGCTTGACGAAATAGGGCTCCGCGTTCGGCCGGCAGGAATGGTTGATGTAGCGCGCGATGTTTTTGCGGCTGGAGCCATCGATGGTCCAGCGCGTATTGATCTCGAACAGGTACTTGTTGTTGAGCTCGTCGGCCTGGTCGGTATCGATCTTGCGCCCGCTGTAGCGGGCGATGAACTGCCCCTTCTTGATCGGCGCGCAGGCGAACATGCCGAGCCCGGCCAAGGATCGGCCGATGCGAACCGGAGACGACCGTGACAATCGCGCAGCCATGAGATTAGGATACGTCCATGATGACCGACGATCCGCGGGTCACGCCCGGCAAATGACGGCTTCGATGCAGACCTACGATGTCGTCATCATCGGGGCGGGCCACAACGGATTGGCCTGCGCCGGCTATCTCGCCATGGCCGGGCTCGCCGTCAAGGTGGTCGAGCGCCGCGCGGTGGTGGGCGGAGCGGCGGTCACGCAGGAGTTCCACCCGGGCTTCCGCAACTCGGTCGCCGCCTACACGGTGAGCCTGCTCAATCCCAAGATCATCGCGGATCTTCATCTGTTCGATCATGGACTGAAGATTGTCGAGCGTCGCGCCCAGAACTTCCTCCCCACGCCGGATGGCGGCTACCTTTTGGCGGCCGAAGGGCGCACCGAGGGCAACATCGCCAAGTTCAGCTCCGCCGACGCCGCCCGCTACGGCGCCTTCTGCCGGGAGCTCGACGCCAACGCCGATCTGCTGCGCGAGCTCGTCCTGCAAGCGCCGCCCAATCTCAGGCGCGGCTTCAACCTGCAAACCTTGCGTGAAATATTGAAAGCCGGGCGCTTGGGCAACCGGCTTCGCGGCCTTTCCACGGAAAATCTGCGCACTCTCTTCGATCTGTTCACCAAATCGGCAGGCGAATATCTCGACGGCTGGTTTGAAAGCGAGCTGGTGAAGGCCTGGTTCGGCTTCGATTCGATCGTGGGGAACTATGCCAGCCCGTACACGCCGGGCACCGCCTATGTGCTGTTGCATCACGCCTTCGGCGAGGTGAACGGGAAGAAGCGGACCTGGGGACATGCGATCGGCGGCATGGGTGCCATCACGCAGGCCATGGCGCGCGCCGCCCGCGGCTATGGCGTCGACATCGAGACCGATGCGCCGGTCCGCGAGGTGCTGGTCGAGAACGGACGGGTGCAGGGAGTGGCTCTTGCGGACGGGCGAACCATTCGCGCCGCGGCAGTCGCGGCCAATGTGAACCCGAAGCTCCTCTACACCGAAATGGTTCCGGGCGACGCGCTCGAGCCCGCCTTTCTGCAGCGCATGCGCCAATGGCGCTGCGGCTCGGGCACGTTCCGGATGAACGTCGCCCTGTCGAAATTGCCGAGCTTCACGGCGCTGCCTGGCAGCGAGCCGGCCGACCACCACACCGCCGGGATCATCCTGGCGCCGAGCCTCGCCTATATGGATCGTGCCTATTGCGACGCCCGGCTGCACGGGGTGAGCCGCGAGCCGATCATCGAGATGCTGATCCCTTCGACCCTGGATGCCACCTTGGCGCCGCCGGGCGCGCACGTGGCGAGCCTGTTCTGCCAGCATGTGGCGCCGCAATTGCCCGATGGGCGTTCCTGGGACGAACGGCGCGAAGAGGTCGCCGATTTGATGATCGATACGGTCGAGCGCTATGCGCCGGGCTTCAAGGCGAGCGTCATCGGCCGCGCGGCGCTCAGCCCCTTGGATCTGGAGCAGATCTTCGGGCTTACCGGCGGCGACATCTTCCACGGCGCCTTGTCGCTCGATCAGCTGTTCTGGGCGCGACCGGCGCTCGGCTATGCCGACTATCGGGGGCCGCTCAAGGGCCTCTATCACTGCGGCGCGGGCGCTCACCCGGGCGGCGGCGTCACCGGCGCACCCGGCCACAACGCGGCGCGCGCCATCATCTCGGATCGGCGCTGGCGTCGCTGGGGCAAGTGAACAGCCAAGCCCCGCATCCGAGCTCGGCCGGAAAGGCGGCGATCAAGCATCGGCCGCCGCGCCGCTGAACCGCGAGCCCGCCCTTCCTCAAGCTACGCTCCGTGGTCTCCAGCGATCTCACCTCTATTCCATAGGCACCGATGAAAGGCAGCGATGGAATCGGGATTTGCGGGCATATGACCGCGAACGTCGAAGCCGTCACCAGCTCCACGTTCCCGCGATCGAGATCGAAGGACTGCGCAAGGGACGATGCGCGCGCGCGGCGGCCGGTGAGACGTTCGAAGCGTCGAGCCGCCTCGTTCAGGTCGCTGACTGCGATCACGACGCTCGTCAGGCCGAGCGCGCCGTTGGGATGCGAGAGCCAGCGCGGCTGCCAAACTACCTGCTCGGTCCGGTGAGTGAGAAGCTGGATGCGACCCTCCGGCATCTCGCCCGGCTCCAGACGCGCTACCGTAAAGGCGGCGATTCCCTGCTTCCCCATCGTCTCGACCGGGCGCTGCATGTCGACCAGCGGACGCATCCGAAAACCGCTCTCGCGCAGGCGCTGATGCGCGCCTGCGGCATCCGCAACCGCAAAGGCCGCCAGATGGATGCCCGGGTAACGCGACATGGCGGCGTCGAGCTCCTGGCCGAGCGGCGTGTCCGCCGTCTTGAACAGTATCTCGACATAGCCGCGCGTGAGCATGGCGGTGACGTTGCCGGTTCCGGTGAGGCGCGGCGCACCCATCGAATCCGGCTGGGCCTGCACCGACATCGGCGTGGGGGCGAAGCCGGCCCGCGCCAGCGCCCGGCTGGCGGCCTGCGGGTCGCGCACGAAATGGCCGACGTGGTCGAGAAAGATCTCCTCGCCCAATGGGAGCTGGCGGTCCACCCGCGCGGATTCAGCCACGATGCATCCTCACGGCCGGCCGCCGACGCGCTCTTCGGCCAGCGTATGCAGGGCGTTGCGGTCGACCTTGTTGGTGGAGGCCAGCGGCAGCTCGTCCAGAAACCAGACGAAGCGCGGATGCTGGTAGGCGGGCGCATTTGCGAGCGCGAAGCGCTTAATGTCGTCGTCGCTCGGCGCTCGGCCGGGCTTGCGCAGCACGAAAGCCACCGGCTTCTGTCCCTTGATTTCGTCCGCGATCGGCACCACGCAAGCCTGCGCGACATCGGGATGGCGCTCAAGCATGCGCTCGATGTCGGTCGGATAGATGTTCTCGCCGCCCGATACGAACATGTCGTCGGTGCGGCCGACGAAGTAGTGAAAGCCCTGGGCGTCGCGCCGGAACACGTCGCCCGTCACGTAATAGCCGTCCGCGGTGAGTGGAGAGGGGACATCCGGCCGATTGTGGTAGCCCAGCATGACGGCGGGGCATTTCATCTCCAGCACGCCCTGGTCCGTATCGCGATTCTCGCTGTCGACCAGGCGCAGCCGCACTTGGCGATGCGGGTATCCGACCGAAAGCTCGGGCTGCGGAATTCCCTGCGGATGCAGGCCGAACACCACCGGGCCGGCCTCGGTGGTCCCATACGCATTGGTGACCGAAGCCTGCGGTAGCGCCTGCCGGATGGCCGCCATCAGGCTCGCGCTGACCGGCGCCGAGCCCATGCGCATGAACTCGACGCTCGAAAGATCGCTTCGCGCAAGCAGCTCCTGCTCGCGCAGCATCATGGCGATCATCGGCGGCACCGCGGTAAGCCAGGTACAGCGATAGCGCTGCGTCGCCCCGATATAGGCGCGCGCGTTGAACTGCGGCAGCAGCACGATGGTGGCGTGCGCCGCGCAGGCGAGCTTGCTCAGCGCCAGCGCATTCATGTGATAGAGCGGCGCCGCGACCAGATAACGGTGGCGCGAAAGATCCTGCCCCGCGAGCCGCGTCTCGACCACCCAGATATGGCCTTGATGCGAGAGCACCACGCCTTTCGGCGTTCCGGTCGAGCCGGAGGTATAGAGGATCATCGCCGGCTCGTCCGCGGCCGGCGTCACCGCTGCGAAGCGTCCGAGGTCGAGGAAGCGCTCGAACCCATCCGTGCCCTCCATGCCGAACCGGACGCAGGGGACTTCGCGGTCGCAATCGGCGCCGCGCGCGGAATCGCAAAAGACGAGCTTGGCGCCGCAATCGCGCAGGATGAAGGCGATGGTCTCGCGCGGAAACTTGAAGTTGATCGGCACCGCCACCAGGCCGGCGCGCATGATCCCATAGTAGGCGAACAGATATTCCGCCCGATTGGCGGACAGGATCGCGACCCGCTCGCCGCGCTTGAGCCCGCGCTCCAGCAGGCTGCGGGCGACGCCGTTCGCAAAGGCGTCGAGATCATCGTAGCTGTATGTGCGTTCGCCGCGCTCGCCGCCGAGATCGATGATCGCAAGCTTGCCCAGGTCGCGATCGCAACAGATCAGGTCGCCGAGATTTTGGAAGCGTGCCATCGAAGCGCCGATCAGGCCTTCGGCGGGGCCGTGAAATAGGTGCCCCGCCCGCTGGCGAGGAGCTTGCCGGAAGCATCGAGCACCTGCGCCTCGGCGGTCGAGAACTGGCCGCCGAACCGGATCACCTTGCCGCGCGCGGTCAGGTCGCCCGGCATGGCGGCAGCGTGATAGTCGATCCGCAGATCGACGGTCGGCACGCCGCGGCCGGTCTTGCGCACCATCGCCCAATCGGCGGCGAGATCGATCAAGGCCGCCAGCACGCCGCCATGGGTATAGCGCCGGTCCGGGTTGACCACCCATTCCTCGCGCCAGGTGGCGATGAGCTCGATCCCGTCCTCGTGCACCGCCACGACCCTGAGCCCCAGCCACTGATGATAGGGCGCCCGGCTGATGAGCTCCTGCACGCGTTCGACGGTCAGATCTTCGCTCATCGGCTCTGCTCCTGCGGCTCTGTCACGGCGTGACCACCACCTTGCCGATCACCTCGCGGTCCTGGATCAGGCGCAGGCCTTCCTTGGCCTCATCGAGCGGGAGCACCTTGTCGATCACCGGCTTGATCTTGCCCTCCGCAATGAGCGCCATCAGGCCTTTGAGATCCTCATCGTAGAAGCTGTTGGAGCCGATGATCTTGAGTTCGAAGCTCCATACGTAACGCAGATCCTCCGGTGGGTCGTAGCCGGCGGTTGCTCCGCATACCAGGAGCTTGCCGCCGCGCTTGAGGCAGCGCAGCGAGGGGTGCCAGGTATCGCCGCCGGTGAAGTTGACCACCACGTCGACGCCGCCCTCGTAGGAGCGGCGCTGCGGTTTGCCGTATTTCTCGACCGCCCATTTGGAGAAATCGACCTCGCGGTAGTTGATCACCTCGTCGGCGCCGAGCTCGCGCAACCGTCGCGCCTTTTCGTCCCCACTGGTGCAGGCGATGACCTGCGCGCCCAAAAGCTTCGCCAGGATCACGCAGCCGGTGCCGACGCCGCCGCTGGCGCCCAGGATCAGCACGCGCTCGCCCGATTTTACCGTCTGGTGGGTGATCAGCATCCGGTGCGCGGTGCCGTAGGCGACCGGCAGCGAGGCCGCCTGCTCGAAGCTGACGCCGGCCGGCATGGCGACCAACTGATCGGCGGCGACCAGGCAATATTCCGCCATGCCGCCGTCGAGCATCTCGCCCATCAGGCCCTTCCTCTTGTTGACCGGATTGACCAGCACCCGGTCGCCCGGCTTCCAGCCGGTGACGCCTTCGCCCACCTCGGCGACCTCGCCCGCCATGTCGAGGCCGATGATCACCGGCAGCGGCACCTTGATGCCCGGCATGCCGGAGACGGTGAACACATCGTGATAGTTGAACGAGGAAGCCCGCACCCGGATCACCACATGGCCGTTCGTCACCCGGGGAGCCGGGTAGTCCTCGACCAGCTCGAGGTCGTCGCGGGTGCCATGCCGGCGCAGAACCAGCGCCCGCATGGTCCTGGCGGACATGGTCCTGGCGGGGATGGTTCCGTCCTGTATGGTCCCGTCGTGTAGGGTCCGTTCGGACATGGTCTTGTCGGCCATCTTGTCGGCTGTCACGGCGTTTCCACCCGGATTGCTGTTGCGGCCCGATCTCAGTAGCTTATGGCAAGCCCCCCAACAACTCTCACCCGGCGCCTTTCGGAGATCACGAATGCAGGAGAATTTCCGTCAGTTCCTCGACCGCTTGCGGCAGACCGGAGATCTCGTCGACCTGCATCAGCCTGTGGATATCCGCCATATCGCGACCCTGGTGGACCAGGCCAAGACCGCGCTCTTCTTCCACAACGTCATCGGCTACGACATGCCGGTGGTCTCGGGCATCATCCGCTCGCGCGAGCGCGCCATCATGGCGCTCGGCTGCGAGACCTATCGGGAGATCGAGGACAAGCTGCAGCAGGCGATCGATCGCCCGATCCCGCCCAAATACCTCAAGACCTCGCCCACCCGCGAGGTGGTCCTCCTGGACGGGGACGTCGACCTCTACAAGCTGCCGATCCCGATGTCCTCGATCTATGACGGCGGGCCCATGATCACCGCCGGCGTGGTCATCGCGCGCGACCCCGAATTCGGCATCAACAGCGGCATCTACCGCTTCATCGTCAAGGAGAAGAACCTCACCGGCATCGACATCGTCACGCCCAACAATATGCGCATGTTCGCGCAGCGCGCCTATGCCCAGGGCCGTGCCCTGCCGATCTCGATCAGCATCGGCACCCATCCGATCGAGATCACCGGCTCCGGCTATCGGGCGCCTTTGGGCATGGACGAGATGGCGATCGCGGGCGGCTTGCGCGGCGCGCCGGTCGAGCTGGCGCCGTGCCAGACCATCGATCTACCCTATATCGCGGATGCCGAGATCGTGCTGGAGGCGGAGATTTTGCCGACCGGCTGGACCTGGCCGGAGGGCCGCTTCGGCGAGTTCACGCGGCTGATGGGCGGGTTGCACTGGAACCCGCTGGTGCGCATCAAGGCCATCTCCATGCGGTCGGATGCGATCTACTACAATCTGCACATGCCGTGGGAGAATACGTGGCTGGCGGCGCCGACCCGCTATGCCGCCATCCGCCAGGCGCTCAAGACCGCCGGCGTCATCGTCAAGGACATCAACGTCACGCTCGGCGGCTGCGCGTTCTGGCACGCCGTGATCTCGATCAAGAAGCAGCCGGGCGAGGCCAAGAACGCACTCCTGGCGGCGCTGTCGGTGATGGACCTGAAGCATGTCGTGGTGGTCGACGACGACATCGACGTGTTCGATCCCATGGACGTGGAATGGGCGATCGCCACCCGGGTGCAGGGCGACCGCGACATCATGATCGTCGCCAATGCGCGGGCAAAGCCGCTCGATCCGAGCCTGCCGCAGGGTTTCGGCGTGGTGCCGACCGGCGCCAAGGTCGGCATCGACGCCACCATCCCGGAAGGGATCCCGCGCGAGCACTACGAGCGCATCACCTATGCGTACGCGGATCGCGCCAGGATCGACGATTATGTGAAAGGCAAGGCCGACGCCGGCGGCCAAGCCGGCGACGCGGCCGCGGTGGCCGCCCTGGCGCTTGAGATATTGGACCTCATCGCCAAGGAGCCGCTCTACTACACCGATATCGCCGAACGGTTCGCGGCCTACGATTTTCGCACGGTGGCGCAGGCGCTCGGCCATCTGCACACCACCGAGAAGCTCTGGCAGGATGCCCGCGGCCGCATGTGCGTGCGCGGCTCGCAATTCGCCGCCAAGCCGAAGTGACTTCGTACACTCTTTATTGGTTAGGAAGGCACAGCGTTTGTTGGTCAGGAAGGCACGGCGGTTGGCTCCCTCGCCATCGCAAGTCGGGCTTGCCCGACTTGCGCACTATAGGTGACGAAGTCGGGTAAACCCGACTTCGTGTGGGGAGAGGGTGGGGTGAGGGGGTTACGATGTTTCCGTATCCCACCGCCCGAGCCCCCTCATCCCGCCCTTCTCCCCCCTGGGGAGAAGGAGTGAAGCGCCGTGCGTCCCTGACAGTAGTCCTTGAGCCGCGTTTGTGTGCTTTCTTGAATGAGAAATGCTGATTCTATTTGATCATACGGCGGCTGCGGCCGGAACGCTGCCGGCGTTCGACTCTCCTGCATAGGAGCCCATGGTCCGGAACTCGATGCGCCCGCGGCTGGCTTCGTCGGCGGCGCGTGCGAGGAACCAGTCGAGCGTCGCCAGCTGCTCGTCGCGACGATAGTAGAAGTTGGAGGGATGGAACCAGAGATGAAACGTGCCGCCCGCCCGCATCGCCTGCTTAAGCCCGATCAGGAGCTTGGCGCGCGTGACCTGGGGCAGGACGAAGCGGCGCAATCCGTTGCGCCCCATGATCTGCATGCATCCCGGTATTTCGATGAGCCCGCCCAGCGGCTGCGGCCACGACGGAGGCGGCGGGACCGGGAGGAACTGGTCGATGAAGTTCGCGGCGCGCGCCGCCAGGCGGCCGCCGTGGTTGACGCTCCGCAACAGGCCGACGTCGCGGCTGCGCACCACCCGAAGCCCGCTCTGTGCCAGGATATCCAAATGCCCGACCGTGCCGCGCGGAAATACGAAAGAGTCGAATCCCAGGCCATGGGCGCGATGCACGCTTTTGGCAAAGTCGAGATCGTCCTGCGCCTCGGGCGCCGAAATCCGATCGAAATAGATATGGCGTCCGCCGTGGCTGCCGATCTCGTGGCGCACCCTGGCGGCGGCGATGCGCTCGACCACGTCGGGCGCATACCAGCACGACTTCGGTCCAGGGCGCGCGCGCGCGCTGTCCTCGTCCAGCAAGGCGGCGACCACGAGCCAGCTCGCGGGCACCTGATGGCGATCGAACAGATCGACGAGCGCCGTGCAGATCGGGCGTTCCGCCGTCTCGGCCAGCCGCAGGTCCTCGGCCGTGATCGTGTCCCAGAGTCCCAGGCGAGCTCGAGGTCGATCGATAGGGTCAGCTTTCCGGTCATCTGGATTCTGGTCCGCCGACGAGGTCAGCCGCTCGCCGGCTGATCCAGCGGCCTCCGTTCGAGGGTAGCACACGGGATTCTCGCGGTCATCAGGACGAACAACTGGGTGACGTAAGGGATTCTGTGTCAGGCGAGGAAGGGGGTACTCCCACTGTGGCTGCCAAGCACACAACGGAGCACCCCCCATGTCACAGCGAACTGCGACGATTACGAGTTTACCGATGGCTTTTGAGGTCGTGAAGGCGATGCAGGGCGATGGCTTGGAGTGGGGCGAGGGCTACCGCCCGCTCGGCCGGCAAGCCCTGGCGGAGATCATCGAAGATCAAATGGCTGCGGCGGTGGACCGCCACCTTGAGCAGCTGCAGGCCGATCAGGCTGCCGATCGTCGCAATGGCTACTATCGGCGGCATCTTCTGACCGAGCTTGGGGATATCGAGCTCAGCGTTCCGCGGACCCGCCGCTATAGCCCGGTCGAGGTCGTGCGCGCCTATGCGCGGCGCACACGGGAGATTGACCGGGTGATCCTTGCCGGCTTCGTGCTTGGCCTGTCGACCCGCAAGGTTGGGGAAACGTTGCTGGCGTTGCTGGGGCGCAAGGTGAGCCCCAACACGGTGAGCCAGGTTGCTAAGACGCTCGATGCGGCGGTGGCCGCCTTCCATCGCCGGCCGCTTCAGAACCGCTATCAAGCGCTGATGCTCGATGGTGTCGTGCTCTCGCGCAAGACCGGCGCCGGCGCCCTGCGTAGGCCGGTTCTCGTGGCTTTGGGGCTCCGCCGCGATGGCAAGAAGGAGGTCATCGACTTCCGCTTGGCGACGAGCGAAAGCGCCGCCGAATGGGAGAAGTTCCTGACCGATCTCTATCCGCCGTGGGCTCACCGGCGAGGGGCTGGACATGATTTGCGTCGATGGTGGGGCCGGTCTGCTCGCTGCCTTGCCAAGCGCCTTCCACGGCATCCCGGTGCAGCGCTGCTGGGCGCACAAGATCAGGAATGTCCTCGACAAGGTCCGCAAAGCCGATCAGCCGAAGGTCAAGCGGGCCCTCCACAAGATCATGAATGCCGCCAATGCCCCGGCGGCACGCGCCGCCGCACGCAAGCTCGCCAACCGCTTCGCCGATAAATATCCGGCAGCCGTCGCCTGTCTGCGCAACGACCTCGATGAGTTGCTGACCTGCTTTCGCTACAAATCGGAGGACCAGCGCCGCAAAGTCCGAACCACAAATGCAATCGAACGACGATTTCGCGAGGTCCGGCGAAGGACCAGGCCCATGGGAACCTTCCAGGACAGGACATCCATGGACCGCATTCTGTTCGCCGTCTTCACCCACGAAAACAAGTCACAGGGCGTCAGCACCCCCTTCCTGCTGACACAGAACAATTGACGTTACCAACAACTGTTCTCATGGCTCGGCGATCTGTCGTCCCTTGTCCATGCTCCTGCGCTGGGTACATTCATCTTGCACGATAGGGAGCATCGAATGATTACCAGGCGACGATTTTTCCAAGGCGCGTGCGCAGCCGGATGCGGATTTGCGAGCGCGCCGGACCAGACCTGGGCGGCCGAAAGATTCTCTGAGACGGTCGCAGCCGATGTCATGAAGATCGAGCTGGAAAGCGGCGGACGCCTTGGGGTTGCGGTGCTTGATACGCTCGGCGGCGCGCGATCCGGGCATCGGGCCGACGAGCGATTTCCGATGTGCAGCACCTTCAAGCTGTTGGCCGCCGGTGCCATCCTGCAGCGGGTCGATGCCGGCAAGGAGAATCTCGAACGGCGCATTCATTTCCGTGCGACCGACCTCATGGAGTATTCGCCCGTCACCAGGGACCGGGTCGGCGGCGACGGCATGTCGCTCGCGGAGCTCTGCGAAGCAGCCATGACGGTGAGCGACAATACGGCGGCCAATCTGCTTCTTGGCGTGCTGGACGGACCGGGGGGAGTGACCGCTTTCGCGCGCTCGCTCGGCGATACCGTGACGGAGCTTGATCGCGTCGAGCCTGCTCTGAACGATGCCGTGCCGGGTGACCCGCGCGACACCACGTCGCCGGCGGCGATGCTGTCGAGCCTGCATTCGCTTGTTCTCGGCAACGCCTTGTCCGCCGCCTCCAAGGATCAGCTCAGCCGTTGGCTGCTCGGCAACAAGACCGGCGACGCGCGTCTGCGGGCCGGGCTGCCGAGCGGATGGCGGATGGGCGACAAGACCGGGTCGGGAGGGAACGGCACGACCAACGATGTCGGCATCATTTGGCCGCCCGGAAGGGCGCCGATCGTGGTCGCGGTCTACCTTACCGAAACCTCCAGATCCGATCAGCAACGCGACGCGACCTTGGCCGCCGTTGGGCGCGCCATCGCCGCCAGCTTGGACCAGTGAAGTCCCAATGGATCTGCCGGTCGGCTCAACGAGCGCGGCGATCCGCGTCCTCGATCAGCAGCCGGTCGGTCTCGTCCTTCAACGCGACCCCCGACATCCGGCGCGTCCGCATGGCGCGCAGCAGCTGCATGACCTTGAAAGCCGCGTGATAAGGATCGATTCCCTCGGGCCGGATATTCGAGATGCAGTTGCGGTTCGCATCCGTGGTGTGCGGCCCTGGTTGCCAGGTTAGGTAGGCGCCCATGCTGTCGGGCGCGGACAGGCCCGGGCGCTCCCCGATCAGGACCACGACCATGCGGGCTCGCAGCAACTGCGCGACCGCATCGCCGATGGCGACCCGGCCTTGGCGCACGATCGCAAGCGGGGCGGTGCGCCAGCTGTCGGCTCGCAGCTGCGGCAGCAGGGCTGCCAGGAGCGGTCGGGCGTGGCGCTCGACCGCTCGCGCCGACAGGCCGTCGGTGATCACCAGCGCCGCGTCGTGGCCGCCGCTCGCATGCTCCGCCAGCACGGCTTGGGATCCGGGC
This sequence comes from uncultured Alphaproteobacteria bacterium, assembly GCA_963725185.1. Classification (GTDB taxonomy): domain Bacteria; phylum Pseudomonadota; class Alphaproteobacteria; order Rhizobiales; family Xanthobacteraceae; genus VAZQ01. The sequence continues at coordinate 429,491 of CAVRXO010000002.1, read as the reverse complement.
GCCAACTGGCGGCCGAGATCTGGCCGCATCAAATATTGCGAACGGTCCCGTACCGCACTGGAGACGCTCAGCACAGGCGAATCCAGGGCCGCGAGATCGGCGCGCAGCCGCTCCTCGTCGAGCAGCGCATGCACCGCGTCGCGGGCCCGCGCATGCGCCAGCCGCAATTCCAGCAACGGACCGGTGGCGAGCGATGCGCCGCTGCGCGCCAGACCGATGCGCGCCGCGGTGAGCTGGCGCAGGCCCGCCCAGGGACGTTCTTCTGCCTCAGCCGATGCAGCTATCTTCTGAGAATCTAGCGGGCCCGATTGTCCAGTCATTGAGGCGGAGGTACTGTGCTGGTGATATGTTTCAGTGGTTGGCCTGAACGGGAACATTGCCCTTGACGTGGTTTGTTTGCGCAACCAGCCGTTATTTAAGAAGATTGATAGAATTCACGAGGCCAATTTGCGACCTGCCCTAAGATTGCCGCTCTTCTTCAGAGTCAGCGATGCCCGACTGACGCTCTGTCACTATCTGTTGCTCCCGTATTGAGTTGCGACCGCGAACAATAGCGGAGCACAACCTCTTGACATCAGGTTCCAGAGTTTTCCAATCATCCGCTGACGCAATTTTGATTTCAAAATAGCCCTTCCTCTTCAACACGCGCCCGCCCCAAGCTTTCGCAATGTCCAACCAATCCTTACCTGCCGCTGTGACCGCCCGGTCCTGTAAGGTCATAAGCACGGACCCGTGTGCGTTGTCCGGGATTGAGAGTGAAACGTAGGCTCGATTTGACGGGGTGCCAGATTTTGTGATGTCCTGAAGGTAATAAGTGTAGCTGCTTTGGTTTGGCCATTCATACGGATCATTAAGCTCGGCTCGGAGAACTCCAGCGATCCGATCAAAAATATCGGTCACGCCGGCCGCTTTCGCTTTACGAAGTAATTTCTGGAGATTCACCGATTTTGAGGCGTTGGTTGACTGCTCTTGTGGTCTCTGCGCAACCTCAATTTGTCGTGCCAGGTATGTGTCACTTCCCTCGCCAAAACCATGAAATGTTATAAGCGAAATTTCAATGTCGCTATCAGCAAGAAACTCCACCATCCGGCGCGCTCGATCGTCTACTCCCAAGCCAACCAACATCATCTTTGGTTTGCCGATCGATGCTGGATTCTTTCCAAACTGAAGTTGGTACCATTCAGAAAAATTATCAATTTTTTCAACTCCTAACCTTCCAGAGCCTTGGCTTACAAAATTGCTTAATTCGGGCAAAGTAAGTTCAGCTAGATACGAAGCGTAATCAACAATCTGAGCTACCGCGTCGCGGGTGAGGGTGCCGCGTTTTAATTCGAACACGATCAATCTTCCATCCTCGTCCACGCCCATTAGGTCGAGTGGACCGCCGGGCGTTTCCGTCTGCCTTCCAACCAGCTTCAATCCACTCAGAAGAAGGTTCGGTGATTTTACAATAATTTCTTCAAGCAATTCCTCGGTCTTAGTCTGGCCGACCCTTGAAACGTCGGCTATACTTAGAGACTCCTTGGAACCTCCAACCTTCCAGAGCTTTATCTCTTCCATTTGCAGGTTCCTCTTCGCTGGATTCAGTCGATATGTGCATGAACGCGATCCTCGTGCAAATGAAAACCCGCTGCAATGGCGTCTGGCGCATGCGCCGGCCGGCCAATGCCGGGCGAGCCAGTGGCGAAAAGCCGCTCGCGAGGCCTGCGGCACGCTGATAGTGTGTCCGCAAAATACTTTGGGAGGAGCTATGAAACGTCCACGCCGCCGATTTCTGCAGCTGGCAGCGGGCGCTGCCGTGCTCCCGATCCTGCCGCGCATCGCGATGGCGCAAGCTTATCCGGCGCGCGCGGTGCGCATCATCGTGCCGGTCGCTCCCGGCGGAGCGCTCGATATCCTGGCGCGCGTGATGGCCCAATGGCTCTCCGAGCGGCTCGGGCAGTCATTCATCATCGAGAACCGGCCCGGCGCGGGCACCAATATCGGCATCGAGGCGGTCGTGCGTGCCGCCCCGGACGGCTATACGCTGCTCCTGATCCCCTCCTCGGTGACCACCAACGCGACGCTGTACGCGAACCTCAACTTCAATTTCATTCGCGATATCGCTCCGGTCGCCATGATCAGCACTTTGCCCCTGGTGATGGAGGTGAACCTGTCGGTTCCGGCCCGCACGGTCCCCGAGTTCATCGCCTATACCAAGGCCAATCCCGGCAAGGTCACCATGGCTTCGGGCGGCACCGGCAGCACGTCCCATGTCGGGGGCGAGCTGTTCAAGATGATGACCGGTGCCGACATGCTGCATGTGCCCTATCGGGGCGGCGCGCCCGCGCTGACCGATTTGCTCGGCGGACAGGTGCAGGTGATGTTCAGCCCGCTCCCCGAGTCGATCGCGACCATCAAGGCCGGCAAGGTGCGCGCGCTGGCGGTGACCACCGCAACGCGCTCGGAGGCGTTGCCCGACGTGCCTCCCGTGGCCGATTTTGTGAAGGGCTTCGAGGCCAGCACGTGGCAAGGCATCGGCGCGCCCACAGGCACGCCTGCCGAGATCATCGATAGTCTCAACAAGGAGATAAACGCCGCGCTCGCCGATCCGAAGATCAAGTCCCGTCTTGCCGACCTCGGCAGCATACCGACGCCGATGTCGCCTGCCGATTTCGGGAAGCTTATCGTCGCGGAAACCGAGAAGTGGGCCAAGGTGATCCGCGCGGCCAATATCAAGCCGGAGTAGCTGCAGCTTCAAGCGCGAATGGTGCCGCCAGCATCCCCGAAATCGAGTGATGCTGACGAGCGCCGTGGGTGCTCGTCGTGCCATGATCGACCGCATTCTCTGGAGGGGGCATCGTGAAACTTCCGCGTCGTCGCTTTCTGCGCCTCGCAGCAGCGGCTGCTGCTGTCCTGCCGGCGGTCGCACGCGTCGCAAGGGCGCAAACCTATCCGGCGCGACCGGTACGCATCATGGTTCCTTTTACCCCCGGGAGCACCAGCGACACGCTGGCGCGCCTGATGGGTCAGTGGCTGTCCGAGCGGCTGGGTCAGCCCATCGTGATTGAGAACCGGGCCGGCGCGTCCGGCAATTTCGCGACCGAGGCGGTGGTGCGTGCGGCGCCGGACGGGTACACGCTTCTCCTGGTCACCTTGTCGAATGCGATCAACGCCTCGCTCTATGGCAATCTCGCCTTCAATTTCATCCGTGACATTGCGCCGATCGCCGGCATCATGCGCACGCCGGGCGTGATGGAGGTCAACCCATCGGTGCCGGCCAAGACGGCGCCCGAGTTCATCGCCTACGCCAAGGCCAATCCCCACAAGATCACGATGGCATCGGCCGGCAATGGAGCAAGCTCCCATCTGGCGGGCGAGCTGTTCATGCTGATGACCGGCATCGACATGGTCCATGTGCCCTACCGCGGCTCGCCGCCTGCTCTCACCGACCTCATGGGCGGGCAGGTTCAGGTGATGTTCGACAATATCCCGACCTCGATTGAATACATCAGGGCCGGCAAGCTGCGGCCGTTGGCGGTGACTGCCGCGACGCGCTTGGACGTGCTGCCGGACGTTCCGCCGCTGAACGATTTCGTGCCCGGTTATGAGACGAGCCTTTGGCTTGGATTGGGCGCGCCAAGGAACACGCCCGGCGAGATCATCGGCAAGCTCAACAGCGAGATCAACGCGGCCCTCGCCGATCCCAGGATGAAGGCCCGGCTTGCGGATCTTGGCGGCATCGTGCTGCCCGGTACGCCCGCCGATTTCGGCAAGCTCATCGCCGACGACACCGAAAAGTGGGCGAAGGTGATCCGGACGGCCAACATCAAGGTGGAGTAAGGCGGTGGAAGACCGGTTCCTTAAACGTCTGCGCAAGAAGGCCAAGAAGGGGGTGCGGGGCTGGCCGGTGGAGACGATTGCGTTCTATGGTCCGAACCTGAGCCAGGCAACAAAGGTCGCTGTCGGCATCGTGCCATCCCAGAATTCAGAGGTGGACGAAATGCGCGACTGGAAAGTGGAAAATCATGACATCCGTGCCGATCCGGGCGTCGCCCGAGAGATATTGGAATTTCTCGAGGAGCATCACGTGCTGTCGGTCGCGATGAGCGACGGAATAATCGGTTGTCCTCACCAGGAAGGAATCGATTACGAAGGCGAATGGTGTCCGGTTTGCGAGTTTTGGTACGAAAGGGATCGCTTTACGGGGCAAAAAATTAGATAATTCTTGCGGGTGGCCCGCCCACATCAGGCGGGATTAAGCGGTGCTCCGGCAGCAGCGCGCGGAACCGGCTGGGCAGGTCATGCGGGCGAATGCGGTTGGCCGGGTCCAGGAGCCCTTGCCGCGCCAGCCAGGCTTCGAATTCCGGCGCCGGACTGCGGCCCAAGAGGTCGCGCATGGCGAGCGCATCGTGAAACGACGTGCTCTGGTAGCCCAGCATGATGTCGTCGGCGCCCGGCACCCCCATGACGAAATTCACCCCGGCGGCGACCAACAGCGTCAGCAGCGCATCCATGTCATCCTGGTCGGCTTCCGCATGATTGGTGTAGCAGACGTCGACCCCCATCGGCAGGCCCATGAGCTTGCCGCAGAAATGATCCTCCAGGCCGGCGCGCGTGATCTGCTTGCCGTCGAACAGATATTCAGGCCCGATGAAGCCCACCACCGAATTGACCAGGAGCGGCGAGAAGGCGCGGGCGACCGCATAGGCGCGCGCCTCCAAGGTCTGCTGGTCGACGCCATGATGCGCATTGGCCGAAAGCGCGCTGCCTTGCCCGGTCTCGAAGTACATCACGTTGTGCCCGACCGTGCCGCGCTTGAGCGAAAGGGCAGCGTCGCGCGCCTCGCGCAGCAAAGCCAGGTCGACCCCGAAGCTCGCATTGGCGGCTTGCGTGCCGGCGATCGATTGAAACACCAGATCGACCGGCGAGCCTTTGCGGATGAGATCGAGCGTGGTGGTGACATGCGCCAGCACGCAGCTTTGGGTCGGGATCTCGAGCTTGCCGCGGATGTCGTCGAGCATGCAGATGAGGGCGTGGGCGCGCTCCGGGCTGTCGGTCGCCGGATTGATGCCGATCACGGCATCGCCGGAGCCGAGCAGCAGGCCGTCCAGGATGCTGGCCGCGATGCCGGCCGGATCGTCGGTCGGATGATTGGGCTGCAGCCGCACCGACAGGCGGCCGGGCAGTCCCAAGGTGTTGCGGAACGCAGTCACGCCCCGGCACTTTGCGGCCATCACCATGAGGTCCTGCAGGCGACTGATCTTGGCGACCGCCGCCGCCATCTCCGGCGTCACGCCGGGAGCCAGGGCGGAGAGCACTTCTGGTGTGGCGGCGTCCGACAAGAGCCAGTCGCGCAATCCGCCGACTGTCAAATGCGCGACCGGCGCCAGAGCCGCCTTGTCGTGGGTGTCGATGATGAGGCGCGTGACCTCGTCGGCTTCGTACGGCACCGCCGGCTCGTTGAGAAAAGTGGCGAGCGGCAAATCGGCGAGCGCGTACTGGGCGGCCACGCGCTCCTCGCCCGATCGTGCCGCGATGCCGGCCAGCACATCGCCGCTGCGCAGCGGCGAGGCCTTGGCGAGCACCGTCTTGAGATCGGGAAAGACATAACGCTCGCTGCCGATCGTCGCACCATACATGCGGCGGGTCCTTCAACTAGATCCGGTAGGCGCCATCATATCATCATGCCGAACCGCCGGCAGATCGCGTTGCCTTGCTGCCAACGACGGAAACGTTCATCTTGAGACACGGAAGGGCAGGCGCTTCCAGCATGGATGACACGAAGCATGGATGACATGAAGCATGGATGACGTGGTAGCGATCCAGAACGCGCCGGACACGCGGCCGCGGCTCGACCTGCAGGAGCATCTGGCGGATCTCGAGGCGAAGGGTCTGCTGGTGCGGATCGATCATCCGGTCGACAAGGATACCGAGTTGCATCCGCTGGTGCGCCTGCAATTCATCGGCGGCATTCCGGAAGCCGAGCGGCGGGCCTTCTTGTTCACCAATGTGGTGGATGCGACCGGGCGGCGCTACGACGTTCCGGTCGTGGTCGGCGCCATCGCGGCGTCGGCGGAAATCTACTCGCTCGGGATGCGCCGCGCGGTCGGCAAGATCGGCGACGCCTGGCTCGCCGCGATCGCCAATCCGATCCCGCCGGTGCGGGTGGCCATGCCGCAATGCCAGGAGGTCGTTATTACCGGCGATGCGTTGCGGGCGCCGGACGGCGGCATGAAGCTCTTCCCGGTACCGATCTCGACGCCAGGCTTTGATTCCGCGCCCTATCTGACCGCCACGCTCTGCATCACCAAGGATCCGGATTCCGGCATCCAGAACATCGGCACCTACCGGGCGGCGCTCAAAGCCACCGACCGGCTCGTGGTCCGCATGGTGGCGCGCGCCGGCGGGGCGGGCGGCTTTCTGCATTGGCAGAAGTACCAGGAACGCAAGGAGCCGATGCCGATCGCCATCGTGATCGGGGCCGCCCCGGTCGTGATGTTCACCGGCGCCCAGAAGCTTGCCACCGATCTCGACGAGATCGGCGTGGCGGGGGCGCTCGCCGGCCGCGGCGTGCCGATCGCCAGATGCACGACCGTCGACCTCGACGTCCCGGCCTGCTCCGAGATCGTCATCGAGGGCCTGATCGATACCGACAAGCTCGAGCCCGAGGCGCCGTTCGGGGAGAGCAACGGCTATGTGGCGCTCGAAGCCTTCAACATGCCGATGCGGGTGACCGCCATCACCCATCGCCGCCACCCGGTCTTCGCCTCCATCATCAGCCAGGTCACGCCGAGCGAATCGAGCCTGGTCAAGAAGGTGGCCTATGAGCCGCTCTATCTCGCGCATCTCAAGAACACATTGTCGGTGCGCGGCGTGCGCCGCGTCATCCTGCACGAGCCGCTCACCAATTTGCGGCCGGTCATTTTCGTCCAGTTCGCGCCCGGCACGGCCCGCAGCGAGGTCTGGCGCGGCCTTCATGGCGCCGCCGCCTTTCAGGCGATCTTCGGCAAGGTCGTGATCGGCGTCAGCGAGGATATCGATCCGGCCAATCTGGACGCGGTGCTGTGGTCGATCGCCTACCGCTGCAACCCGATCGACGATGTGCAGATCGCGCCCTATCACGGGGGCGACCAGGGCTCGCAATATTCGAGCGGCGGGCGCGCCTCCAAGCTTCTGATCGATGCCACCATGAAGGGCCCGATGCCACCGCTGGCGCTGCCCAAGAAGGAATTCATGGAACGCGCCCAAGCGCTGTGGAAGAAGCTCGACCTGCCGCCGATCGCGCTCAAGGCGCCGTGGCACGGCTATCCGCTGGGCGATTGGATCGAGCGCTGGGACACCTATGCGGAGCGCGCGGTCAGCGGCGCCTGGGAGGAGACCGGCAAGGAGACGCTCGCCCGGGCGCGCACCGGCCTCAAGCCCGAAACCCCCGTCCGCAAGATCGAAGGCTGAAGCGAGAGCTCGGGGCAAGCGAATGGGATGGTTCGGCGGGAGACGTCCGCACTATCTATCGTTATGTCCTCGCGCCGGTTAATGACAAAAAAATGGGAACGCGAACGCAGCCTCCGCGTTCTGCGAGAGCGGCCCCAAGGTAATGGCCATAGCCGAGACGCCCAAGGTCAACGGCAGACCAGCAGTCGGATTAAAGGTGATCCCCCGACGTTGTATCGAGACGACGCTTCATGCTCGCCTCAGCGGCTGCCAGCGCATTGCCGCTCGTAAATGACTTATCTCGAAGAGTTGCGGCGCTCCAGAAATAGCCAATGCGCCTCGACACGCCCGCCTAAGGCACGAAAGGTTCCGGCAGCGTTGGTGTAAGGAGGGAGACATGCGCGCATTCGCAGTACAGAAGTTCAACGAAGCTCCGGCGATCCACGAGCTGCCCATCCCCGCCGCGGACGGCGCATTCCTCATCCGCGTGCGGTATGCGGGGGTCAATCCGATCGACTTCAAGCTTGTCGAACAAGCTGACCGCCACCTCGCCATATCCTTTTGTCATGGGCGATAGACTTCGCGGGTGTCGTCGAGCGCGTTCCACCGGGAGAACGCGATTTCCACGTCGGCGACCGTATCTTCGGCATGGCGCGGACCCACGGCGCGTACGCCGAGTACACCGTGGTCGCACCGGGCGTGAACACAGAACCGCTGGCCCGCATCCCCGACGGCGTCACTGACGAACAGGCAGCCGCGCTGCCGATCGCCGGAATAACTGCGCTCAGGTCGCTTGAACTGCTAGGCGTGACCGCTGGCCAGCGCCTCGTTGTGATGGGCGCAACCGGCGGGGGTCGGCGGCTACACGGTGCAGATGGCGCGCTCCCGCGGCGCGCATGTCATCGCAACGGTTCGCGGCGACGCCGACGAGGCGCGCCGCCTCGGTGCCGAAGAAGTCTACGACACCAAAGCCGTCGATGTCATCGGCGCACTGCGCGCGTCTCACCCGAATGGTGTCGACGCGGTCCTCGATCTCGTCAACGGCAAGGACGCAATCCGTCGCGATGCTGAGATTCTCAAGGCTGGAGGCAACCTTGTCTCCACGCTTTATGCGGCAGACGAAGAGTGGTTCGCTGAGCGCAAAATCACGGCGCACAATATCGCTTCGAACAAGAATCCGCTGTCATCGCCGCAAGGCTTGAACGAGCATTGCTCGCATGCTTGCGGACGGCACGATCACGGCACGCATCCGCTCGACGGTCGAACTGGACGGCGTGGGTCAGATGCTAGAAAAGCTCCGGCACGGCGGTCTTCGCGGCAAAGCCGTCATCCGCTTCTAGAACAGCCGCGGCGCGCCGGGGTCAGACCATGAGTGCCCGCGGCAAGAGGCATCAGATGATCGTAGTTCTTGCTGCTGTGCATGAGTCCGAAAGTGGCCCGACACGGGCCTCTGGCGAAGTCCGCTTTTCCGTCGCTATTAGCGGGCATGGCGAACCACGCATCGGGCGAAGCTGTCGGCACCGCTGGCGTACAGTGATTGCTTCACATTCAGTCCAGCAACAATGAGAGCGAACCCGGATTTCTGCTCCGCGGCTGCTAGATCTCCCAGTCACTAGACCGGCAAATCTCCGACGTGACTGGTATAGATCGTGATGCCGTTGCCGTCTGGATCAACCAACTCAAAGTAATGGTGACCAAAAAACTGATCCTGAGCAATCTCTCCCACCGACAATCCATTTTCCACGAGAGTTGTTCTGTACAATTCGAGATCACTCCTGAGCCTTCCGTCAATCATCAGATCGAATCTCTCATCGAAGAAAGATCCGCGCTGTCCAATCTGGCTAGAGCTTATCGAAAACGGAAGCTCATCTTTTCGGCTGAAAATCAATATGTGAGTTCCGCCGCGCAATTCAATAATTGCTAGATCGGGATATATCCCCACAGGGCGCAATCCCAATTTCGCATAGAATTGATAAGTCGTGTCGATGTCATTGACCTTCATGATGAAATGTCCGAAGGCTGCTGCGGGTAAAGTGTTGTTCAAGTCGTGTTCCTCCTTAATCCGACTGTACGGTCGGAAATGATATACGACTGACCAGTCGGAAATGCAAGGGGTGACTTTGGCGCGAAAAAAAGAGATCGATCGGGATAGAGTTTTAGATGCCGCCGAGGCCGTGATTCGTGAATCCGGTGGCCGAAGTTTCACGCTCGACGCCGTTGCCGTGCGTGCCGGCATAAGCAAAGGCGGTCTCGTCTATAGCTTCGCGACGAAAGATGACTTAGTGCACGCCGCACTCGAAAGGGAAATGGCGCGCTTTCGGGAGGCCGTGCGTCGCCGGGTCGGCGACGGGCCGACCGAGCCGGTCGAACTGGTTCTTGCCCATATCGAGGAAGCACTAGAAGAGGATGACGCCGCAACGCAAATGGCGGCCTTTCTTGTAACCGCGTTGGTGCATGCCCCTGAGATGCTGGAGCCTGTGCGACGTTATTACCGCGCTCTGCTCGATCCGCTTCGATCGGCATCCGGCGAGATTCACGAAGTCCGTCACGCACTGCTGGCTGTTGAAGGAATTTTCCTGCTTCGAGGATTGGGTTTCGTCGAGGTCTCGGTGAACGAGCAGAAATCCATCCTACGCCACGCGCGCGATATCGTCGTCGCGGTGTTAGCCAAGCAACGAGCGCGCGCTCCTCATGCTCGTAGACCAAAATGACGCGCTCTTTGACCCACGATGAAAATGGGCGAATGCGGCTGGCAACAAGCAAAGAGCTGCGGTGCCATCCATTCGGCGGTGACGCGGGTGGGCATCGGCTTTAGGATGGGCACCAGGCGGCCGGTGCCGCGCCCCTCGCCGTCGGCGAGGGTCATCTCCTGGCGGGATTTTGTGGCCCGTTCGATAGCCTGGCGGATGGCACCGTCGGTGAGGCTCGGCATGGTCTAGCTGGCGGTTACTGGGGGCTGTAACTGGGGGCGGTAAGGCCTCCAAATGTCCAAAAAGGAGCCTAAACCGTCCCCAGTGAATTTCAAGGAAAATGCAAGTGATTCAAAGGGATTGAGCGTGATTGAGCGGGAGCGAAATTGAGCGAATGGGTTGGTTCGGCGCCAGTATCAAACGCAAGGAGGACGCGGACCTGCTGACAGGACGCGGCCGTTTCGTGGACGACATCAAATTGCCCGGGATGCTGCATGCCGCGGTGCTGCGCAGCCCCCATGCGCATGCCGGCATCCGCGGCATCGACAAGCGCGCCGCGCTGGCGCTGCCGGGTGTGCATGCCGTCTTCACGTTCGCGGATCTGCCGCCATCGATGCAGCGGCAGACCGTGCCGCTGCTGGTGCCGAGCCCGGCGATCAAGCAGGCCCGCATGCCCTATTGCCTGGCCAAGGACGAAGCCTGCTTCGTCGGCGAGCCGGTCGCGCTCGTGGTGGCCGACAGCCGCTATCTCGCCGAGGACGCAGCCGCACTGGTCGAGGTCGATTACGAGCCGCTGCCGGCGGTGTCGGATTGCGCCGCCGCATTGGCCGCCGGCGCGCCGCTCGCCCATCGCGACGCACCTTCGAATCTCGCCGCCGTCATCCCGGTCAATGTCGGCGAATGCCGAGGCTGCCTTCGCGCAAGCCGCCGCATGTCTTCCGCGAGCGGCTGTTCCAGCATCGCGGCGGCCCGTTCTTCCTGGAATGCCGCGGCATGATCGCGGTGCCGGACCCGATGGCGCACGCGCTTACGATCTACGTCTCCTCGCAAGGGCCGCATCGGCACAAGCGGGTGCTGCTCGACCTGCTCGATCTGGGCGGATCATCAGCTGCGCGTCGTGACGCCCGATGTCGGCGGCGGCTTCGGCCCCAAGGGCGCTTCTATGCCGAGTATGGCGCGCGTCGCCGCGGCGGCGCTGCAGCTGCGGGCGCCCGGTCAAATGGATCGAGGACCGGCGCGAGAATTTCCTCTGCACCCAGCAGGAGCGCGACCAGCATTGGGACGTGGAGATCGCGGTCGACCGCGACGGCCCGCATCCTCGGCGTGCGCGGCCCGCTCGGTCCATGACGCCGGCGCCTATATGCCGTGGGGCGTCGTGCTGCCGTGGATCGCCGCCACCACGGTGCCGGGCCCCTATGTCATCCCGAACTTTCAGCTCGAGCTGATCGGTCGCCTTCACCAACAAGATGCCGACCACGCCGGTGCGCGGCGCCGGCCGGCCGCAGGCCGTGGTCGTGATGGAGCGCCTGATGGACCGCGTCGCGCATGAGCTCGAGCTCGACCGCGCCGAGGTCCGGCGGCGCAACTTCATCAAGCCCGAGCAGATGCCCTACAAGGTCGGCATCATCTTTCGCGACGGCCGGCCGGTCACCTACGACAGCGGCGATTATCCGACCTGCCAGCGGAAGGCGCTGGAGGCGGCCGACTATGACGGCTTTGCGGCGCGGCAGGCGCAGGCGCGCGCGGCCGGGCGCTATATCGGGCATCGGCATCGGCAATGCGGTCGAGGCGACCGGGCTCGGGCCCGTATCGAGAGCGCGACCGTGCGGGTCTCCACCAGCGGCAAGCTCGACGGTCTATACCGGCGCGACGCCGCAGGGCCAGTCGCACAAGACCACGCTCGCCCAGATCGCCGCCGACCATCTCGGCGTCACGCCCGACGACATCGCCGTCGTGACCGGCGACACCGCCGCGACCGCGCTTCGGGGTCGGCACCTTTGCGGCGCGCACCGCCGTCAATGCCGGCTCCTCGGTTCATCTCGCCGCGAAGCGAGCTCGCGCACAAGATCAAGCAGTTCGCCGCCGAGATGATGGAGGCGGCCGAGCGAGGACATCGTGCTGCGCAGACGGCCATGCCAGGATCGCGCGGCGTGCCGGCATCAAGCAGCAGCTTCCGCGAGATCGCGGTGCGCGCGATCGGCATGCCGGGCTTCTCCATGGCCGGCGGTCCGCCGCCCGGCCTCGAAGCGACCGCCATTTCACGCCCGACCAATCGACCTATTCCAACGGCACCCATGTCGCCGAGGTCGAGGTCGATATCGAGACCGGCAACGTGAAAGTCCTGCGCTACGTGGTGATGCACGATTGCGGCCACGTCATCAATCCGATGGTGGTGGAAGGCCAGGTCGTCGGCGGCGTCGCTCACGGCGTCGGCAACGCATTCTTCGAGCGGATGCTCTATGACCACGAGGCGCAGCCGCTCACGACCAACTTCGGCGAATATCTGCTGCCGCTCGCGACCGACATGCCGCTCGGTCGACGTCCTGCACATGACGACGCCGAGCCCGCTCAATCCGCTCGGCCTCAAGGGCGCCGGCGAAGGCGGCACCATCCCGGCGATCGCGGCCCTGTTGTCGGCGGTCGAGAACGCGCTCGAGCCGTTCGGCGTCCACATCGCCGAGGCTCCGATCACGCCGGAGCGCATCGTCGCGCTTATCGGTGGAGCGACGCGCGGTAGCGCGCGGTAACGGCCACAAATGATCGTGCGGTGAGAGCAATTCTCCCGTTGACAAAAATTATGAAAAATTTATATTGGCGCGGTACCGTCGAATCAAATGGCGGCCGATAAATGGTCTAGTTGTTTGATTCACTTGAGTTTTCTGTGGACTTAGCCGGAAGATAGGGTGTAAACATGTCATCCGTCACAGCATTTCCTCAGAAGCGTGCTGCCAATCGGAGACGTGGGGGCGCCGATCCCTTCAGGAAGGGCACTGATCCAAAAGCAAGATCCGAAAGGGATGAAGATGACAATCGAGCGCGCGTCAATCTTTTCGCCGCGGTCGCCCTCCTCGTGCTCATTGCTTTCGGATGGTGTCTGGTGACTGCGTCGATCGAGACGCAGAAAGCCCAGGGCTGCTACGCGTCCGGGGCACGATACTGCTCCTTGATTTAGAACGGCCCCGGCGTCGAATTTCACTTCACGGATTGTTGAGGGTTTGGGCGGCAGGCGTGGCATTCAGGCGTCGCATTATTGAGCGGCGTGGATGGCTGTGGTTTGCGCCCACGCTTGACGCTGGTCTGCGTCACTTGGTTGATTGATCAAATTCCTTCAAATCGGGCGCCGGCTGGTTCTTCTTGGTGGGCATGAGATACCCGTCGGCGCTGATGAAATACGTTTCCTTGCCGAGCTCGACGTAATGATTTTCAACGCCGCAATTGGCCTCGATCCAGACCGGATTGGGGTAGCGACGATAATCCCGCGTCACCGTCCACGGCCGTGTATAGGCATGGTCGATTGTCGTGATTTGGTCATGCAAGAGATTGCGGTTGGCTTGATCGATGAAAAGGAGCTCCTTGACGATGGTCTGATTGTCGGCGTGCAGCGGCAGGCCGGTGTGGTCGAGAGTTCGCGGGCCCTTGAAACCGCGGGTCTCCACTTCGAGTGCTCCGTAACTGCCATCGTCGCCGCTGTCGACCCATTTGCCGATTGAATAGCCATCGAAGCTTGGCTTGATCTTTTCAGGCCAGTCGCGGCCGTCGGTATAGATGCGACGGTTCTGGCCCAGATGATCGCTGCGCATGTAGGTGATTTCCGGCGTAACAATGAATTCGAGCGGTTCATATGCAATCATCACTCTCGGCATGCCCGCCGGCAGGCAAGTGACCTGCGGGTTGTACTCCTGGCCGCCCGCCGCCGCGTCAGCGATATTGGCCTCAAAAACGGCCTGATACTCGGGCGTCAACGGAGCCTGTTGCCGTAGGCCCGGCGGCTTGGTCGTGTCCCACTGCGCGGCGCCCGGCCTCTCCCACGCTCCCTGGATGTCCGGATATTTTGCATTATCAAAGGCCCAAGCCCCGGTTGCGACCGTTCCGATCCCTGCCGCCGCCAGCACGATTACGCAGAGGGAGCTTCGATCACCCATGACTAACCTTTCGCCATCGCGCCGCCAAAAGATCACGTGCACGGCCGCGCGGCTGGAATATTTCAAACGGGATTCTGCAGGTGGCTTTCGACTCGAATAGTAGCGCCTTTCCGGATTGCTTGGAAGTCAGACGCAAACGGCAGTGTCGGCAGCGCGTCATTTGTCCGGCTTTTGAGTTCCCTTTTGCCTTCGGTCGGTGATTCGGTTGTAGAACTGGCTTAGAGGGTGCTTGCAATGTTCTCCGTTCTCGTTTGAGGGTGATGGGCTGGTGCTATTGTGCCGCGGAAGATACGACAGTCGAGGAGGCGATATCGGCTGGCACCGTCGCCGGACGGCTTCGATGATGACTTGCCACCGGCGATCGACTTGCCCCAAGTCGAGGTGTTGCCTATGACGACGCCGAGCCCGTTCGATCCATTTGGCCGCAAGGGCGCGGGCGAGGGCGGCACCGTCTGGGCCATCGCGGCCTAGTCCGGCGGTCGAGAACGCGCGGTAATCAGAGGCAAGAATGGCCGCGGCGATGCAACTCCTGTATTTCGAGCAGCACACCTTCCATATCGAGCACTCGCTGGTGATCCTCGACATCGATGGCACTCTCGTGCCCGATTGCGGGCAGGTCGCGCCCGCCGTCGTGGTCGCAAAGGTACAGGAGCTGAAGGCGCACGGTAACGAGATCCGCCTCTGCTCCAACAGCCGCCGAGGCAACTATGCCGAACGGCTGGACGCCATCGCGGAGCAGTTGCAGGTGGGCGTGTGCCCAGTCATCTTTCGCAAGCCGAGCTTGTTGGCGATCTCGGGCCTCGATCGCAACGGCAGGCCGCTTGTCGTCATCGGCGACAAGGACTTGACCGACGGGCTCCTGGCGCGGCGCGCGGGCGCGCATTTCATCAAGGTGCGGCGCAAGCTCGATCCCGCCGACCGGCTCTCGTCCCGGGCCGCCAATGTGATCGACACTGTATTTGGGCCGATCGCGCTATTTCTGTGGGACTCGTTCTGCGCGAACTCGTTGAGCGTTTTGTGGTATGGGTGTCAGCGCCAAGCCTCGTATCAAGCGGCGCTGATGAATGTTGGGGTGCCGGGCGCGGCGAACTCGATGGCCGCGAGGAGATTTGGAACCAGCGCTTTAAGGTCGGAAAGTCGGTTCGTTTTCGCCTTAAGCACAACCACGGCGATCGAGAAGACATCCAGGTTCTGTTGAAAGGATAGGTTTCGATCGACGGTGACGAACACGTCGAAGTGTTCCGAGGCAAGGGTCAGCAGCACTCCGTTCCTGATCGCCGTCCACCCCATCTGACGAGCAGTTTTGACGTCGTGACCGACGATATCGTGCGCGAGGCGCCAATCGACGCACTCGTCCAGAAGGACCCTCACGACGCCGCTTCGATCACTCGGTCCTTCGCTTCCTCTAGGAAAGCGATGACATGTTCCCGCGTCACAGACGGGAACCCCTCCAGAAAATCATCGATTGACTCGCCCGCCTCAAGGTAATCCAACAGGGTTTGCACAGGAACTCGCGTCCCATGGAACACGGCCGTGCCACCCATCACGTCGAGGCTGCGTGAGACAATTGGCTGCGCCATCGCGACAGATTACCCCTCAACCGGGTCGACACGCAACAATGGCACGAGACGCCGCTCGCATTAACGCTCAGTTATCGACTGCGCGGATTCATCAGCAGGCGTTGCTTACGGCGCAGGTTGCGTTGGAATGCGCGATTGCCGCCCTTCCATCTCTCCGGTGCTTCCTGGGGCGCTTTGCCCTCGGCAATGGGGGCAGTGGGTACGGCGACATCTTGCTGGCCGATCGGCTCTTCATCGCGTTCAGGGCCCGCGACAAAAGCCGGGATCAGCGCTTGCAGAATAGCCTTCCTGGTCGGATCGGATAGATTTGCGGCTAGGAAAATCGAGCCCAAGCCGGCACTGATTTTTTCGGCTTCCGCTTGAGCCTGTTCGGGCGTCAACTCTTGCCGGCGCAGTTTTTCCCAAAGCGCCAGAGCTCTCCTACGACCGGCTGGGTCGTTAATCTCCAGCGCCGCCTGCACCTCAGTCTCGAAGGCCTGGTAGTGAGCATTGAGAATGCGCGCGAAGTGGCCGTTCGGACAGTGGGTGGTCGAATTTTGAACAACGAAAGCGCGGCCTTCGGACCGCGTCGCAATCGGAAAAGCGATTTCACAAGTCGGGCAATAGGCCAGCGGACGAGCAGTTGCCATTTGACCCCCAGAAGCGGTTGAGAGAGGCGCTGGTCATAACCGCACCAGGGGTCCGGGCTCAATCACAATCCATCGAACAGGGCGGTCGACAGGTAGCGCTCCGCGAAGGAAGGCACGATGACCACGATGTTTTTCCCCGCCATGGCGGGGCGCTTGCCGACCTCGAGCGCGGCGGCGACGGCGGCGCCCGACGAGATGCCGCCCGGTATGCCCTCGTAGCGGGCCAAATCGCGCGCGATATCGAAGGCGGTCTGATTTCCGACCGTGACCACTTCGTCGATCACCGAGCGGTCGAGGACGTCCGGGATGAAGCCGGCCCCGATCCCCTGAATCCTGTGCGGTCCGGGCTGTCCGCCGGAGAGAACCGGGCTGTCCTCCGGCTCGACCGCGATCACCCGGAGCGACTGCTTTCTCGGCTTCAGCACCTGGCCGACGCCGGTGATCGTTCCGCCGGTGCCCACGCCCGCGACCAGGACGTCGATCTCGCCCGCGGTATCGTTCCAGATTTCCTCGGCGGTGGTCCGCCGGTGGATCTCCGGATTGGCGAGATGCTTGAACTGCTGCGGCATCACGGCGTTCGGATCCTGGCGCAGCAGCTCCTCCGCCTTGGCGATGGCGCCGCGCATGCCTTGGGCGGCCGGCGTCAGATGCAGCTCGGCGCCGAGCAGCTGGAGCATCTTGCGCCGCTCGATCGACATCGATTCCGGCATCACCAGGATCAATCGATAGCCGCGCGCGGCGGCCACGAAGGCCAGCGCGATGCCGGTGTTGCCCGACGTCGGCTCCACCAGGACGGTCTGCGGCCCGATGACGCCGGCCCGCTCCATGGCTTCGATCATGGCGACCCCGATGCGATCCTTGACGCTGGCCGCCGGGTTGAAGAATTCGAGCTTGGCGGAAATGTTGGCTTTGACGCCGTGGCGATCGGGAAGCCGCCGCAGCCGCACGATCGGCGTATCCCCGATCGCCTCGGTGATGGAATCAAACACGCGGCCGCGGCCTGGCCGGCGGCTCCCGGCGGGTTGCGCCGGCGTGGCGATCGCTTCGCTTGAGGACATGGCCCGACCTTGCGAGTTGACTGGTGTGGAAAAGGGATTGCGGTCCATCACGATAGCAAAACGATCGACGGTGCGCGGGTCAAATGGCGAATTCCCCGCCCGCGGGCCGATCGCCGCTTGCGATCACGCCGGCGCTCTCGAGCAGGAGCTCGACCTCGCGCGAATTGGCATCGAGATCGTGGCCGGTGTCGAGCCGGAGATCGGGAGTGGCCGGCGTCTCGTACGCTGGATCGGCTGGGTGAGCTGTCCCAGCCGCGCCCGCCTGGTCGGCATGAATCTCGTAGAAACCCTTGCCGCCGATCGCGCGCGCCTGGGCGCGGTCGGCCGCGGACGGCGACGCGACGTCGACGATAACGATGAACCCACTGCGGGCGAGGTGGACCGCCGTCTCGGCGCTGCGCCGGATGGTCTCGGCACGGTCTGCCGGCGCGTCGCCGAGACCGGCATTGAGCCCGCTGCGCAAGGCATTGCCTTCGAGCACGATGGGCGCGCCGCCGCGCTCGAACAGCCGCCGCTCGATGGCGCCTGCCAGCGTGGACGTGCCGGAGCCCGTGGCGCCGGTGAGCCAGAGGACCGCGCCAGCGTGACCCCATCGCGCGGCACGCTCCCGTGCCGATAGCGCGGATTTGAGGACCACGCCTTGGGGCGGGCGCGGGCCGCCGGCCCCACCTGCTGTCGCGAGTAAGGGCGGGGGCGGATCAAGCGAGAGCACCAGGCCGCCGCCCGAGATGCGGCCTTTCATGTCCAGCACGATACGGCCGGTACGCGCGTTGACCGCGTAGGGATCGACCGCCAGCGGCCGCGACAACGCAATATCGATCTCGCCGACATGGTTTTGCGCGACCGCGCTGGCTTCCGTGGCCGACAGCGCTCCGGGATCGACGGCCTTCTCGATCGCCGCGATGGTGCCGCGGGCTTCGGCGGTGCCGATCCTGACATTGATGCTGGCCCCGACTTCGAGCGGCTCTTCGTGCAGCCAGAAAACGCGTGCGCGCAGGTGCTGGGCCGCCTTCGGCCGGACCGCGACGGTCGAGACCACATCGCCCCGGTCGAGGAATATCTCGCTGTCGAGGGTGATGCCGATGGATTGGCCGGCGAAGGCCGCGCGCGGCGCCAGCGCGGGCACCGGCCAGCTTTCGATCGAGCGGACGCGCGCAGTCTTGCCGGATGGCATGACCACGATCTCGTCGCCGACCGCAATGCCGCCGGTCTCGATCCGGCCCGCAACGATCCGCCGGTCATCGAACTTGTAGACCGCCTGCACCGGCAGCCGCAGCGCCAGCTCGTCCGGCTGGCGGCCGGGCATGAAGGTGTCGAGGGTTTCCACCACGGTGGGGCCCCCATACCAGGCGATCTGGTCGGTGCGCCGCGCCACGCCGTCGCCGTCGCGCGCCGAGATCGGGACGACGGCAGTCGGATTGAGCCCGAGATTGACCAGGTGAGTGGAGATCTCGGCCTCGATGTCGCGAAACCGTTGTTCGTCGAAATTCACCCGATCCATCTTGTTGATGACGACCGCGACCTGCCGGACACCGAGCAGATGCAACAGATAGCCGTGCCGGCGGGTCTGGTCGCGCACCCCTTCGGCCGCATCGATGATGAGGAGCGCGGCATCGGCCTGCGCGGCGCCGGTGATCATGTTGCGCAGGAACTCGGCGTGGCCGGGCGCATCGATCAGGACGAAATCGCGCGAGGGCGTGCGAAACCGGATCTGGCTGGTGTCGAGCGTGATGCCTTGATCGCGCTCGGTCTGCAGCGCGTCGAGCAGGAACGACCATTCGAACGGCATGCCGCGGCGGGCGCTGACGGCCTTCAGGGATTCGAGCTTGCCGTCCGGCAGGCTTCCGGTCTCGTGCAAGAGCCGGCCGATCAGGGTCGATTTGCCATGATCCACATGCCCGACGATCACGATGCGCACCAGCGGGCGCTTGCCAGCGGGCGCTGCCGCCGCGGCGGGCAATGCCGAGTGCTGGGTGACGAGGATGTTCATGGCGCACTCCGGAGACTCTTGCATCTCTCTTGCTTGCACTCTCTCCGGCCTTCCGGACGATGCGGACAGGGGCTGCAAGCCCGGTTTACAGATAACCGGAAACGCGCAGCCGCTCGAACGCATCCTCGGACTCGTGGTCCATGGCGCGGCCGGAGCGCTCCGGGACCTTGGTGTGGTCGAGCTCGACGATGATCTCGTCGATCGTGCTCGCCTGCGACGCCACCGGAAAAGTGATGTCGGCGTCGCCGAGCGAGCGATAGCGCTTTCCGTCGCGGGCGAGATAGAGCGGAATGATCGGGATGCCTTCGCGCCGCGTATAGGCCCAGATGTCGAACTCGGTCCAGTGCAGGATCGGATGAATGCGCAGATGGGCGCCGGGCGGCGGCGATGCGTTGAAGTGATCCCAGAATTCCGGCGGCTGGTCGCGGACGTCCCAGCCGCCCTCGATTCCACGCGGCGAGAACACCCGTTCCTTGGCGCGGGTCGCCTCTTCGTCGCGGCGAATGCCGGCGAACAGGCCGTCGAATCCGTATTTCGCCGAGCGCGAGCTTCAGTCCTTCGGTCTTGCGCGCCGCCGAGCGGGCCGCCGGCGGCAGCGTCGCATCGACCGCTTCGATCGGCGGGCAGGGCTCGACCAACAGATCGAGATTCCACTCGACCGCGTAGCGATCCCGGAAGGCGTACATTTCGGGAAACTTCTTGCCGGTATCCACATGCAGGGCCGGAAACGGCACCCGCCCGAAAAAGGCCTTGCGGGCGAGCCAGATCATCACATTGGAGTCCTTGCCGAGCGACCACAGCAAAGCGAGGCGCCTGAGGCGCGCGAAGCCCTCCCGAAAGATGAAGATGCTCTGGGCTTCGAGCTCGCTGAGACGATCCATCGGGCTTACTCAGATGCGGGGCTGGTGGTAGAGGAAAAGAACCATCTCGATCTCAGCGGATTGGCAGTGGCAACGTTTCAATCGAGTGCGCTTTCGTAGTAGAAGATTTTTCTATTTCGAGCGCTTGCGGAGTATCTATATGGAAAATAATTCTAGTCAACGGGAAGTTTTGGAGCTATGGGTTCCACTCGGCATCAAGCCGTTCTTTGATGCCGTTCGACACTGCCGCCATTGAGGATGTTCAAGCATGACCTCGCCGTTGGATAAGAAGCTCAAGATCACGGGTCCGGTTTTGATCACCGCCAACCGGATGCGCGATGGTGCCGTCATTTATCGCACTGCCGATGGCGGCTGGACGACCGAATTCGATCAGGCCGTGGTGGTCACCACGGCGCCCGCCGCGACCGCGCTCCTGCAAGCCGCCGTGGCGGACGATCTCGGGGCGATCGGCGCCTATGTGGCGCCGGTGCGGCTCGAGCAGGATGGAAGCGTGCTGCCCGGCAACCTCCGCGAACGGATCAGGCTCGCCGGACCGACCATCGTGTTGCCGGCCGCGAACGAGATATCGGTTCCCGCCGGACTGTGAAAGCCCCGTCGCCAGAGGTGGATCGCCGAACATGTATATCTACGACGAATTCGATCGCACCCTGGTGGCCGAGCGCGTGTCCGAATTTCGCGGACAGGTGGCGCGACGGATGTCGGGCGAGCTGACGGAGGACGAGTTCAAGCCGCTGCGGCTCATGAACGGCGTCTATCTGCAGCTCCATGCCTATATGCTGCGGATTGCCATTCCGTACGGCACGCTGTCGTCCGCCCAGCTGCGCACGCTCGCGCACGTCGCGCGCCGCTATGACCGCGGCTATGGCCATTTCACCACCCGGCAGAACATCCAGTTCCACTGGATCAAGCTCGAGCAACTGCCGGATGCCATGGCCGACCTCGCCAGCGTCGGCATGCACGGCATGCAGACGAGCGGCAACAACGTGCGCAACATTACCACTGATCAGTGGGCCGGCGTTGCTCCCGACGAGATCGAGGATCCGCGGGTGTGGGCCGAGGTTATTCGGCAGCACGTGACGCTGCATCCCGAGTTCTCGTTCATGCCGCGCAAGTTCAAGATCGCAGTGGGCGCATCGGCTCACGATCGCGCGGCACTGCGCATCCACGACCTTGCGCTTCGCCTCCATCGCAACGGTTCGGGCGAGACCGGATTCGAGGTCATGGTCGGGGGCGGGCTCGGCCGCACGCCGTTCCTCGCCAAGACGATCAAGCCGTTCCTGCAGCCACGCGACGTCTTGAGCTATGTCGAGGCCGTCCTGCGCACCTACAATCAGTTCGGACGGCGCGACAACATTTGGAAGGCGCGCATCAAGATCCTGGTGCACGAGCTCGGCGCCGACGCCTTCGCCAAGGAGGTGGACGCCGAATGGCAGCCGATAAAGGATGGCGCGCTGGCGCTCGATCCGGCCGTCGTCGCCGAGATCGGCAGCCGCTTCGGCTATCCCGCATACGAGCGCCTCGAGGACAGTCCGCCCGAGCTCACGCAGGCGCGCGCCACCGACCGCCACTTCGCGCGATGGATGGATAATTCGGTCACCAATCACAAGGCGCCGGGCTACGCCATCGTTACCCTGTCGCTCAAACCGGAAGGCGGCACGCCCGGCGATGCCACCGCCGAGCAGATGGATGCGATCGCGGAGCTGGCCGACCGCTATTCATTCGGCGAGATCCGGGTCGGGCACGAGCAGAACCTGGCGCTGCCGCACGTCGCGCAACGCGATCTGCCGGCACTGTGGCGGGCGCTTGACGGGGTCGGCGTCGCCACCCCGACCGTCGGGCTCGTCTCCGACATTATTGCCTGCCCCGGCCTCGATTATTGCAGCCTCGCGAATGCGCGCTCGATTCCGATCGCGCAGGAGATCACGCGGCGGTTCCACGATCTCGATCTCGCCCGCGATCTCGGCCGGCTGCACATCAACATTTCCGGCTGCATCAATGCCTGCGGCCATCATCACGTCGGCCATATCGGCATTCTCGGCGTCGAGAAGAACGGCGAGGAGTTCTATCAGGTGACGATCGGCGGCCGCGCCGACGAGCAGGCCCGGCTGGGCGCCTTGATCGGCCCGGCGGTTCCCTATGCCGAAGTGGCGGACGTGGTCGAGGATATCGTGGCAGCCTATCTGGAGCTGCGCGCCCGCCCGGATGAGATCTTTCTCGAAACCGTGGAGCGGGTCGGGATCGAGCCGTTCAAGGAGCGTGTCTATGCGACTCGTTAAGGCAGGCCACGTCATCGATGACCGCTATGTTCGCGTCCTTGACGAAACGCCGGTCCCCGACGATGTGCCGGTGATCGTGCCGGCGGCGCGCTTCCTCGCCGACATTGCGGAGCTGACGCATCGCTCGGCGCCGACCGGCGTGCTGTGGCCGAACAACCGCCGGGTGGCCGAGCTTGCGCCCCACCTCGCGGCGCTCGCGCTCATCGCGCTCGAGTTTCCGAAATTCCGCGATGGCCGCGCCTACAGCCAGGCGCGTTTGCTGCGCGAGCATTACGGCTTTCGCGGCGAGCTGCGCGCGACCGGCGACGTGCTGCGCGACCAGTTCATGTTCCTGGTGCGCGCCGGCTTTGATACCTTCGAGGTGAAAAAGGACGCCGATGTGGCGGCGTTCGCGGGCGAGATCGCGCGCCATACCGTGTTCTACCAGGCGACCGGCGATGGCCGAGTGCCGGCCGCTCGGGTGCGGCATGGCCACCCGGCCTCCGACCAGATCGCGGCGACCAAGAGCGAATCCGTTCGCTGATAGCGGCGACCGCGCTTGGTCGGGCGCGCCGTGCATCAAATATCCACGCCCAGGAAACGTGCCGCATTGGCGCCCAGGATCGCCTGGCGAGCCGCCTCGGGGATTTTGGCGGCGCTGTGCACAAACTCGACCGGCTTCACCTCCCCGAACGGGAAATCGGAGCCGAGCATGATATGGCTCGCATCCACCTTGGTGGCCAGTTGCTCCAGCACGTCGGGATTGAACAGCACGGTGTCGTAGCGGAACGAGCGCAGATAGGTGCTGAAATCGCTTTTCATCTGCGGGGTCGAGCCGCGGCGATAGATCCAGTCGAAGCGGCCGGCATAATACGGGATGAAGCCGCCGCCATGGGCGAACGCGATCTTGAGCCGCGGGAACTTGTCCATGACGCCGTCATAGATGAGCGAGGTCTGCGCGAACGCCTCCTCGAGCGGCTGCCCGAGCGAGATCAGGAGGCTGTGCTTCTGCAGCCGCGGATCGGCATTGCCGGCCGGATGCACGAAAATCGGAACGTCGAGCGCCTGCGCCCGGCTCCAGAACGGACGCAGGACCTGATCGCCGAGATCGGTCTCGTTGATCCGTGATGCGATGATGATGCCCCTGAGCTTGAGATCGAGCACCGCGCGCTCCATCTCATGGATCGCCATCTCGACGTCCTGCAGCGGCACCGAGCCGATGCCGATGAGGCGGTGCGGCTTCTGCGCCACCAACTCGGCGGCATGGTCGTTGTTGAGCCGCTCGAGCCGCAGGGCGTCGTGCGGATCGAGCCCGTAGGTGCATTGGTGCAGGATGTTGGGGCTGATGACCTGGATGTCGACGCCCATCTCGTCCATGGCGGCGAGCCGCAGCGTGAGGTCCGTCATGCGGGCGATCTGCGCTTGCGGAAACGGCCGCACCGCCTTGCCGTCGGACTGGGCGCGCAGCCGGCCGATCACGGAGAGCTTGTAGGTCGCCTCGAAGACTTCCGGGGTCATGAAGTGCGCGTGGAAGTCGATCACGGGCGGTTTTCCGCGCATGCTTCGCAAATCGGTGCTCTGAGCCATCCCTCACCTCTTGGCACGGCGGCGGCCGCCCTGCACGGCAACTCCTAAAGCATTTTGAGAAGGATCGGACTCATTGTTCGGAGAAGGCGCCGGCGTTCGCCGGGCTGTGCATCGGAACGACATCGCGGCCAGGGCGGGCTCGCGCCAGGACCGACGAATATGCTTTCGATTATTTTGCAAGCACGCCGGAACTACTACTGTTTAATACATAAGTAAGCAATGGGAATTTAAATGGTTAATGAATAGTATACAGATGAGATGGCATTTTTATTTTGAGTGTTGCTTATTTACACTATCGACTTGAATGAAAATCACCGTACTTAGCCGTCAAGTCGGCGGCAACATTTGGAGAGTGATCGATGCGTCTGATTTTGGGAATCGTGGTTGCGACGCCATTGCGGGGCCGGTCCTGGCGGCCGATATGGGCATGCCCGTTCAAGGCGCCGGACTACGCGCCGCCATTCTCCTGGACCGGGACCTATGTCGGCGCCAATGTCGGCGGCGTCTGGGGCGCCTTCGCGTTCAACCCGGCGACCACCAACGACCTTACCGGGGCCGTTGGGGTCCCGGGCACGACCAGAACCTCAACAACAACAGCCTGATCGGCGGCTTGCAGGCCGGCTACAATTGGCAGATCGGCCAATGGGTGCTGGGCCTCGAGCAGGATTATCAGTTCACCGGGCTCAAGCAGACCGCAACCTTTGCGGCACCATCGGGCCTGTTCCTCGCCGGCGACTGGATGGCGGTCAAGACCGACTATCTGGCCGCCACCCGCGCCAAGGTCGGCATGACCTGGGATCGGGCCCTGATCTACGCCGCCGGAGGTCTCGAGACCGGCGAGTTCGATGTCACCTCGGGCTATGTGGCGCGCGGCGCCGGCGGTTCGCCTGCGCTCGCCTTCACCGACGCCAACAAGCTTCATTTCGGGTTCAATGTGGGCGCCGGCATCGACTACGCGGTCACCAACAACGTTTTCGTCGGCCTCGAGTACCGCTATCTCGATCTCGGCAAGGAGACCTACAATCTCGGCGCCTTTACGCCGGCAGGCGTCGGCGCGCAGACGGTCACCAACTCGGTCGGCCTGACGGCATCGGAAGTGACCGCCAGGCTCAACTTCAAGCTCAGCGGGCTCGGCCTCTTCGGCATGTGATCAGCGCTCCGGCCCGGCCGCGACGCTTCGTCTCTCGATAGAACTGATCGGAATCGATCGGAGCGCTCGATCGGGTCCGACCGTCCGATCCGGGCGCTCGTCGTCCTGTCGTGATTGGAACATCCCGGCCGCCGGCGTCGCCCGTCTTCCGGCTTTCGAGACAAACCCGGAAATTGCTAGTTTGCTGAGGCTCGCATCTGTCTGGGAAATGCCGGGTCGCAGCTGATTGCGCGACGCCAGACGGGTCGCAGAGCCCAGCCCAGAAGTCCGCTCGCATTGCGAATCGAACGCCGCGCGATGCGAAGAGGGAGGGGGCCATGACGACCATCGACCCTGTTGCGTCGACCGGGACCGGGCGTTCCGGCCAAATGCCGGCCGACGATTCCGGCGAAACCGCTTCTTGGCGCGGCTCGGGCTGCGCTTCACCAATTGGGCCGAGCGTTGGTTTCCGGACGCCTACGTCTTCGTCTGCCTGGCGGTCGTCGTGGTGGCGGCGGCGGCGATGCTCAACGGCGCCGCCACCGGTCGCGGTCACGAAGGCGTTCGGCGACGGCTTCTGGAGCCTGATCACCTTCACCATGCAGATGGCGATGATCGTGGTCATCGCGGCTACGTGGTGGCGACCTCGCCGCCGGTCGCCAAGCTCATCGATGCGCTCGCGGCGGTGCCGCGCAACGGGCGCGCCGCCGTCGCGTTCGTGGCGGCCGTCGAGCATGCTGGCCTCGTTGCTCAACTGGGGCATGAGCCTGATCTTCTCGGGCCTCCTGGTGCGCGCCCTGGCGCGGCGCACCGATCTGCGCATGGACTATCGCGCCGCCGGCGCCGCCGGCTATCTCGGCCTCGGCGCCACCTGGGCGCTGGGCCTGAGCTCCTCGGCCGCGCAGCTGCAGGCCAATCGCGGCGAGCCTGCCGCAAGCCGCTGCTCGAGATCACCGGCGTCATTCCGTTCTCGCAGACGATTTTCCTGTGGCAGTCGCTGGCGATCGCCGCGGTCCTGCTGGTCATCTCGATCGTGCTCGCGCTGCTGTCGGCGCCCTCCGACGGCAAGGCGGTGACGGCGCAGATGATGGGCGAGAGCGTCGAAACCGCGCGTGACGCGGCTCGCCGCCGCCGCAACGTCCCGGCGAATGGCTCGAATACAGTCCGCTCCTCACGCTCGATCGTCGTCGCGCTGGCGGGCGGCTGGCTGGCGCAGGAATTCGCCACCAAGGACCCGATCCTGGCGATCTCCAATCTCAACACCTACAACCTCATGTTCCTGATGCTCGGCGCGCTGCTGCATTGGCGGCCGCGCAGTTTCCTCAATGCGGTCGCCAAGGCGGTCCCGGCCACGACCGGCGTCCTGATCCAGTTTCCGCTCTATGGCGGCATCGCCACCATGATGACCACCGCCAAGGGCGCCGGCGGCCAGACGGTCGCCGACCAGGTCGCGCACGCCTTCGTCAGCCTCACCGACCACCGGCACGTTCCCGATCGTCATGGGGCGTCTACTCGGCGGTGCTCGGTTTCTTCATCCCGTCCGGCGGCGGCAAGTGGATCATCGAGGCGCCCTATGTGATGCAGGCCGCCAATGATCTCAAAGTGCATCTCGGCTGGGCGGTGCAGATCTACAACGCCGCCGAGGCGCTGCCGAACCTCATCAATCCGTTCTGGATGCTGCCGCTGCTCGGCGTGCTCGGCCTGAAGGCGCGCGACATCGTCGGCTTCACCTTCCTGCAGCTCGTGGTGCATGTCCCGATCGTGCTGTTCCTGCTGTGGGCGCTGGCCGGAACGCTGACCTACATGCCGCCGGTGATCCCGCATTGAACGTCCGTAACCCGCATGAAGCCAACGGATCGGCGGCAAGCGCCGCCCGATGGCGCAAGGCGGGACCGCCGCTCCCGCATTACGCTTGCGCTCCATGCGGGCTACTCGAGGAGGTCCAATTCATGACGTCGAGCGCACTGCTTGCGGCGGCCATCTTCGCGCTGACACCCGTCCCGGCCGGAGCCCAGAACATGCTGCCAGCACCAGGCTTCCATCACCTGCATCTCAACTCGGTCAATCCGGATGCGGCGATCGGTTTCTACCTGCGGCAATTTCCGAGCACCGCCAAGACCAGCTGGGGCGGTTTCCCTGCGCTCAAGTCGCCCAACAACGTGTTGATCCTGTTCACGCAAGGTCGACAGGCGCCGCCGACGCAGCCGCAGACCGCGATCTGGCACTTCGGCTGGCAGGTCACCGACGTGCGCCGCAATCTCGAAACCTACAAGGCGCGCACGGATGTCAAGCTGCTGCCGCTCTACACCACCGACGAAGGCGGCACGGTGCTGATCAGCAGCGACACCTGGCCCGGCACCGGCGGCGTGCTCGGGCTCACCAAGACGCAGATCGCCGACGCCAAGGCCGCCGGCATCGAGCCGGCCCGCGACGGCGGCTTCGCCTACATGCGAGGTCCGGACAACGTCATCGTCGAATATCTCGGCAACTATCCGGCCGAGCGCTTCAATCACGTGCACATGTTCCAGGAGGAGCCGTTCTGCGCGCAGCTCTGGTATCAGAAGCACCTCAACGCCGCGGTGGTGCCGGCGCGCACCAGCAGCGCGCCGCTGACCGAGGCCGACCTGCAAGGTCGCGCGCGCGCGCCGACCCGACCTGGCCGGCGCTGGAGCGGGAAGGGCTCTATCGCACGCCCGACCGCCGCCGTCACCTTCGGTGACGTGGCGCTGACCTGGTACGCGCGCCAGGGCGAGCCGCCGCTCGAGGGCCGACGCCGGCACATGATCCGATCACATCGGGCTTAGCGTCGACGATCTCGACGCCTGGGTCACCAAGCTGCGAGGCGAGGGCGTCACGTTCCTCACGGCGCCTTACCGGCTCGGCGACACCCGCGCCGTCATGATCGAAGGCCCGAGCCGCGAGGCGATCGAGCTGGTCGAGGTCAGGTAATTTGAGGCACGGCGCGCCTCATGCCGGCTGCGTGCCCAGCAAATTCATCGGGAAGCCGGCGCGGCGCAGCAATGCGTCGCGCGCCTCCTCGGCCATGCGCATCACCCGCGGCACGTCGACGCCGACCAGGCTGCCGCGCCATTTCTTGACCTTGCCGCCGATCAAGACGGTCTCGACATGGCTTGGATTCATGAGGTTCGTCACCACTCCCGGGCGCATTGTTGAGCGGCCAGATGCTGATGCGATCGGCCGCCAGCAGCACGATGTCGGCCTCCTTGCCGGGCGTGAGCGTGCCGACCTTGCTTTCGAGATTGGCGCAGCGCGCCCCCTCGATGGTGGCGAATTCCAGCATGTCGCGGCGGCGACAGCCGGCGCGGCAGGTTCTGCTCGCCGCGCGAAGGCGCGCCGGAACAGCTGCAGGTGCTGCAGCGTGAAGACCGCGCGCATGACCGAGAAGAAATCCTGCGCCACGGTGGCGCCGTGGTCGGAGGAGAGGCTCGGCCGCACCCCGTGGTCGAGCGCGTCTCTGGATCGCCGGCAGCCCCTGGCCCATCGTCATCTCGATCTCGACCGAGAGCGAGACGTGGCCGCCGCTGTCGCGGATCAATCGCCAGGCGTCGTCGTTCAGCTGCGTGCAATGGATGTATTCGTCGCCCGGCCGCAACAGGCCGGCGCGGCCGAGCTCGATGAGCTCTGCGCTGAGCCTGTTGAGATGCAGCACCGCCGGCACCCCGACCTCGCGGGCGAGACCGTACAGCTTGGCATCGATGTTGGTGCCGAGCGCAAGCGTCAACAGCTGGTCCTTGGAACTGAAATAGGTCCGCTGCAGGCGGGTGATGTCGCGCGGATATTGCGTGGCCGGTCCGGCGCCCCGGTAATAGGCGTAGACCGCGCGGATGCCGGAATCCTGCAGCGCCTTGACGCAGGCGTCGCTGTGCTCGGGCGTGTGGGACACCTGCGAGATGTCGACGATCGTGGTGGTGCCCATGTCGATCAGGCCGAGCGCCGTTATCAGCACGCCCGCATAGGCCTCCGCCGGCTGATAGTGCAGGGTCAGATTGTTCTGGATGTCGCGATTGTAGTCCGGGATTGAGCACACCGTTGGTCAGGATGTTGCGCAACAGGCCCTGATAGGAGTGGCTGTGGGTATCGACGAAGCCGGGGATGACGATCCGGCGGGTGGCGTCGATCACCGCGGCCGCATCGCCCGAGACTGCGATATCGGGACGGACCTCCCTGATCTTGCCGTCCTCGATCAGCACGTCGGCGCGCGCGAAATCGCCGACCTGCCGGTCGACCGACAGCACCAGGCCGCCCTTGATCAGGATCCGGCGCGCGCCCTGCAGGCGGCTGAGCTCGCCATCCGCGCCGGGCGCGCCGGCACCTTGCGCCAGCGCCGTGCCGGGCAGAGCGGCGGCGCCGGCGGCCAATACCCCGGCGCTCGCCTGGAGAAAGCTGCGGCGCGAGGATGCACCGCCCGCCCATGCAGTGGATCGTTCGCCGTTCGTCGAGCTGTCATCAAGGTGATCGCACATCGCAAGTCTCCTCTTTGCGCCGAGTTGCCATTCCCTGGTCCACGCGATTTGAATACGCTCGGCTGAGCCGCCGTGTCCGGACGGCCCGCTTCATCAGGATGACCACCATGCTCGTCGGCGTGCCGAAGGAAATCAAGGACAGCGAATTCCGCGTGGGCCTGGTGCCTTCGACCGTGCGGGAGCTCACCCTCAAGGGACACCGGGTCCTGGTCGAGCAGAATGCCGGCTTGGGGGCCGGTCTCGCCGATGCCGATTATCAGGCGGCGGGAGCCGACATCGCTGCCGATGCCGATCAGGTCTTCGGCAGCGCCGAGCTGATCGTGAAGGTCAAGGAGCCGCTCGCGAGGGAGCGCAAGAAGCTTAAGGCCGGGCAGGTTCTCTTTACCTATCTGCATCTCGCGGCCGATCCGGAGCAGGCGGCCGACCTGGTGGCCTCCGGCGCCATCGCAATCGCCTATGAGACCGTGACGAGCCCGGAAGGGGCGCTGCCGCTCTTGACGCCGATGTCCGAGGTCGCCGGGCGCATGGCCCCCCATGTGGGAGCGCGTTGCCTGGAGAAGGAGAACGGCGGACGCGGGGTGCTGCTGGGCGGCGTGCCCGGCGTTCCGCCGGCCGATGTTGTGATCATCGGGGGCGGCGTCGCCGGCAGCCATGCGGCGCTCATCGGCGCCGGCATGGGGGCGACCGTGACGGTGGTCGACCGCAATCCGGAGGCGCTACGCCGGATCGCGCGCGAGCTCGGCGCCCGCGTGCGCACCGTGTTCTCGACCCGCGACGCCATCGAGACCCTGTGCCGGCGCGCCGACCTCGTCATCGCCTCGGTGCTCATTCCGGGTGCGGCGGCGCCCAAGCTGATCACCGCCGAGACGGTGCGGGCCATGAAGCCCGGCGCGGTCATCGTCGACATCGCCATCGATCAGGGCGGCTGCGCCGAGACCTCGCGGCCGACCAGCCATTCCGCGCCCACCTATCTGGTCGACGAGGTGGTGCACTACTGCGTGACCAACATGCCGGGCGCGGTGTCGCGCACCTCGACCTTTGCGCTCAACAATGTGACCCTGCCGTTCGTGCTGGCGCTCGCCGACAAGGGCTATCGCCGCGCGCTCGGCCAGGACGAGCATCTGCGCCGCGGCCTCAACGTGCACGAAGGCAAGATCACCTATCGGGCGGTGGCCGACGCCCTCAAGCTCCCCTTCACTCCGCCCGAAGCCGCCCTGCGGCTGTGAGGTTAGCGCAATTCTCCGCTTCTCTTGGCGACTTATGCATTTGCGAAATCGCGGTGTCGGTGCTTATAACGGGAGACAGTTTCAGCCACGCAGGAGTGCTCCATGGCGCGCGATTTCGAAGACCACTGCTGGAAGGACGTCATCGATCCGGACACGCTGCAGATCTATCAGGCCTACCGCCGCAAGACCTATATGGGGGACAACCCGGCCGTGCTGGCGATCGACCTCTACAACAAGGCGTATCAGGGCGGCGATCGCCCGGTCAAAGAGGTCGACCGCGAATTCTCCGGCTCCTGCGGCGAGAATGCCTGGCGGGCGATGGCGCCCACCCAGAACCTGTTCGCGGCGGCGCGCCGCGCCGGCGTGCCGGTCATCTACACCACCCGGCATGTGGACACCGCGGGGGTGCAATCGACCTACCGCAATCTCGCCGGCAAGATGGAGAACGTCTACGACATCAAGGCCGAGCTTGCCCCCAAGCCCGGCGAGCTCGTGATCTACAAGGAGCGTGCCTCATGCTTCTTCGGCACGCCGCTCATCGCCCACCTGCAGCAGCTGCGCATCAACAGCCTGATCATCTGCGGCGAAAGCACGTCCGGCTGCGTGCGGGCCTCCACGGTCGACGCCTATTCCTACGGCTTCCACAACACGCTGGTGGAGGAATGCACCTACGACCGGGCGATGATCAATCACAAGATCAACCTGTTCGACCTGCATCACAAATACGCCGACGTCATGCATATCGAGGAGGTGCTGGCCCATCTCGACGGGCTCGCCCGCGAGCGCAAGGTGGCGTAAATCTTGTCCCGGCTCAGGGCCGGGACAAGCAGACAGTCCGTAAATGCGGGGACGGAGGTCCCGGATTACGCAAGCGCTCCATCCGGGCTACCGCTACGCTCTTCGGGCCTCGCGCCAGAGCAGGAACAGGCCTGACGCCACCACGATGGCGGAGCCGATCAACAGGCCGATGGTCGGTACATCGCCCCAGACGATAAATCCGATCAAGACTGCCCAAACGAGCGACAGGTAGAAGAACGGCGCGACCGCCGAGGCCGGGCCGAGGTGCAGCGATTTGGTCCACCAATACTGCCCCACCCCATTGGCAACGCCGTTGAAGACGATCAGGCCCCAGTCGCTCCAGGTCGGCATGATGAAGCCGAAGGGCGCCACCAGCGCGAAGAAGCCGGTGATCAGGAGCAATTGATAGAGCGTCAAGGTTGCTGCCAACTCGGTCGCCGTCATGCCCCGCACCGCCGCCGTCACGGTGCCGTAGAGGACGGCGTTGGCGAGCGCAAACAGCGCGCCGACCTGAAACGCCCCGGCGCCCGGCTTGGTGACGATCAGCACCCCGACAAAACCCACCAGCAGCGCGGTCCAGCGCGCCAGCCCGACCCGCTCCTTGAGCAGCACGATCGAAACCAGAGTGGCGAACAGGGGGGCCGAGAAGTTGATCGCGATGGCGCCGGCGAGCGGCATCAGGCTGAAAGCGATGATGAGGCACGACTGCGAGACGAATTGCGAAAACGAGCGCAGCACATGATGGCGCAGCCGGTCGGTCCGAAAGACCGCAATCCCGGTGGCGGGCAGGATGAACAGCGCGCAGGTGACGAGCGAAACCACCGAACGGGTGAACAGCACCTCGCCGGCCGGGTAGGTCGCCACCAGCCATTTGGAGGTAGCGCTCGAGGCCGAGAACACGATGGTGGCGCCGACCATATGGAGAATGCCCAGCGGGACATGCTCGCGGCGCTTGGATGCCTGCGGTGGGGGAGCCTCGCTTGCGATTGTGGCAGTCACGCCGTTTGGCTCTCCTCGCGTTGGCGTCGGTCTCATCGCCCAAGCCTTATTGCACGCCGTGGCGACGACCGACATACGCTGCTTGCATGCCGGCCAGTCATTTTGCGCGGCTGCGGAGTTCTGAGCTGGGAGATGCAACAAACTTGTCCCAGGCTTGACCCGGGACCGTCCCAAATGCCGAGTCTGGAACAGTCCCGGCTGATAGCGCGTCGAAGACGCGTAAAGCGCGCTAATGGCCGGGACGAGGAAGCAGCCGCAGCTTGAACCGCCGGGGCGGACTGTTATGGTTCGGCATCGATACCAAAAAGCACCCATCCGCAGGAGCTCGATTCATGGCCACGCGCCTTCGCCACATCGCGATTATCGTTCCGGATCCGGAGGCTGCCGCACAGTTCTTCGAGCATGCCTTCGACATGAAGCGCGCCGGCACCG
Source organism: uncultured Alphaproteobacteria bacterium (assembly GCA_963725185.1). Taxonomy (GTDB): domain Bacteria; phylum Pseudomonadota; class Alphaproteobacteria; order Rhizobiales; family Xanthobacteraceae; genus VAZQ01. The sequence continues at coordinate 396,198 of CAVRXO010000002.1, read as the reverse complement.
GCCGCCGCGGCATCTATATGTCGGATGGCGTGATGAACGTGGCGCTCCTGAAGCGGGAATCCGACGATGAACCGATCGGGCTCTATCATTTCGGGATGTGGGTGGACGATCTGGCGGACGTCGAGAAGAAGGTGTTCGACGCCGGCGGAACCTACCTGACCGGCCGGCCGACCTCGCCCAATTCGTATTACGAGGCCAAGTACAAGGACCCGCTCGGCATCGTCTTCGACCTCACCCATACGGGCTGGATCGGCGCCGCCAAGGAGGTCGTGGCCGCCGACGCCGCCGCCGGCGATGCGGTCGCCAAGGCCTGAGCGGGTGATGCCGACCGGCTCGCCGCCGAGGATCCGAAGCTTGCCCGGCCTGGTCGTCGAGAGCCTGGGCGAAGCGGAGCAGATGAGGGCTATGAGATGACGCGCGCGCCGTGGGGATTTTTGCTTGCATTCATTGCAGTCGGCGCTGCATGCGGCCCGGCTGCCGGCCAATCGGATTGGCCGACGCGGTCGATCCGGTTGATCGTTCCGTTCACCCCCGCCAGCAGCTCCGACATTGTGGCGCGCATCGTTGCCCAGAAGCTCGGCGAGCGCCTCAAGCAGCAGGTGTTCGTCGACAACCGGGCCGGCGCCAGCGGCAATATCGGCAGCGAGGCGGTCGCGCGCGCGGAGCCCGACGGTTATACGATGGGGCTCGCCAATACCAGCACCCATGCGGTGGCGCCGAGCTTCACCAGCCGGCTCGGCTACGATCCGGTCAAGGATTTCGCCCCGGTCTCGATGCTCGGCAGCTCTCCGTTCGTTCTTGCCGTCTATCCGGGCCTGCCGGCCAAGACGGTTGCGGAGCTCATCGCGCTGGCCAAGGCCAAGCCGCGCAGCTTGACCTACGCCTCCGCCGGTCTCGCCACGCTCGCGCATCTCTCGGGTGCCCTGTTCGAGAAGATGGCGAAGATCGAGATGGTGCATGTGCCCTATCGGGGAACCGCACCGGCCGCGCTTGACCTGATGGAGGGGCGCGTCGACATGCAGTTCGGCACCATCCCGCCGTCCATCGGTAATATTCGCGAAGGCCGGCTGCGCGCGCTCGGGATCAGCGGCACGGTTCGCAACGTGGCGCTGCCCGATGTCCCGACCATCGCCGAAGCCGGACTGCCGGGCTATGAGTCCTCGCTTTGGCAGGGCCTTGTCATGCCGGCGCGTACGCCGCCCGCCATCATCGCGAAGCTCAACCGCGAGGTCACCGCCGTGCTCAATGATGCCGGCGTGCGGGCTGCGCTGACCGAGCAGGGCGTCGAGCCGGAGCCGGGTCCGCCCGCAGCGCTCGGCGACCGCATGCGCGCCGATGTCGTAAAGTGGCACGACGTCATGGCCAGCGCGGGAATTCACGAGTGACGCGCTGACATGCCGGCCGGCCCGCAGTGTCGCAGCGCCCGCGCGCCGGTCTTCGGCCGCGAAGTCATGGTGGTGTCGGGCCATGCCGCCGCCACGCTCGCTGGGATCGAGACCCTCAAGCGCGGCGGCAATCTTGTCGATGCGATGGTCGCGGCCTCCGCGGCGCTCGCGGTGGTGGTCGGGCAGGCGACCTCGATTGGCGGCGATTGCTTCCTGTTGTTTCACGAGGCCGCGAGCGGCAAGACTTTCGGTCTCAACGCATCGGGCGTGGCGCCCGCCCTGGCGGTGCCGCAACGGTTTCCGGACGGCATGAAGACGCGTGGGCCGCTTGCCCCGGTGGTTCCGGGACTGGTGCGTGCCTGGGACGTCATGCACGCCCGCTTCGGCCGTCTGCCGTGGAAAGATCTGTTTCAATCCGCGATCGAGCTGGCCGAGGGCCATCCGGTCTCGAAGGTACTGGCGGAGCGTCTACCGGAGAACCGCGACGCGCTGGCCGCCGATCCCGGCTGCGCGGCGCTGTATTTGCCGCGGGGGCGTCCGGTCGAGATCGGCGAGATGCTGCGGCAGCCGGCGCTCGCCGCCTCGCTCAACGCCATCGCGATGCAGGGCGCGGACGAGTTCTATTGCGGCGATCTGGCCGCCCGCATTGCGCGCTATCAAGAAGACCGTGGCGGCCTCATCCGGGCGTCCGACCTTGCCGCCTACGCGCCGCTTTGGGTGGAGGCGATCGCGACCGACTATCGCGGCCATCGGGTCGAGGCCATGCCGCCCAATTCCTACGGCATCCTGCTGCTGATGCAGCTCAACGGGCTCGCCGCCCTCGACAGCGGCACGCTGACCCGATCGGTCGCAGGCCGGCTCGGCTATCAGATCAGCGCGATGCACGCAGCCTTCGAAGGCGTGCCCTTGATCGCCGACCCGCAAGCGATCCCGGATGCGATCGACCGACTGCTCGGGCCGCAAATGACGGCCGCCATCCAGTCGGCCGTGCTGAACGGGGCAGGGCACCAACGGGTCGCCGACCGCGGCGGCACCGCGTGCGTGTTGCTCGCCGACCAGCATGGCAATGCCATCAGCTTGGTGCAAAGCGTGTTCAACGCCTTCGGCAGCATGGTGCTCGATCCGGGGACCGGCATCCTGTTCAACAATCGGATGCAGGGCTTCACCCACGCCCCGAACCAGCCCAACAGCGTCGGACCCCGCCGGCGGCCGGCCCACACGCTTTGCCCCGTGCTGGTGCGCCGCGGCGGCCGCCTGCGCTATGCGCTGGCGACGCCCGGTGGCTTGAGCCAGACGCTGACCAACGTCCAGGTGCTGAACTATCTCATCGACGAAGGCCGCGATGTCGCGGCGGCCGTGGAGGCGCCACGCTGGTGCAATACCAAGAGCGGCGACGTGCTGCTCGACGGCGAATTCTCCCCGGCGATCGTCGCCGAGCTTGCCCGGATGGGTCACAAGGCGGAGCGCGCGGACGATGCCTACTTCTACGGCTCTGCGAAAGCCATCGAGCTGCTCGATACCGGCACCCTTGCGGGTGCGGCGGACTATCGGCGGGAGGCTTATGCGCTCGGCTATTGAGCGCCTCCTATCCGGTTTTGGTGCTTCTGATTTCTCCCTCGTGAGCGCGCGGCCGAGCCCATGAACAACGCCGATCTGATCGTCGCGACCCTTAGGGCGGCCGGCATCGACCGCGGCTTCGGCATTCCGAGCGGCAATGTGCTGCCGCTGATGGAGGCGATGCGCGCGGGCGGCATCGAATTCGTGCTGACCGCGCATGAAGGCTCCGCCGGCTTCGCCGCCGACGTGACCGGCCGCATGACCGCAGCGCCGGGCCTGTGCATCGCGACGCTTGGCCCGGGCGCCACCAACCTGGCGACCGGCGTCGGCTGCGCCTATCTCGACCGCTCGCCCATGATCGCGATCACTTGCAATCTCAATACCGATCAGCTCGGTCGCCGCATCCAGATGTGGATCGACCACCATGCCCTGTTCGCGCCCATCACCAAGGCGACGCTGCCGCTGCGGCAGGGGCGCATCGGCGAGACTTCTGGTCGAGGCGATCAGGCTCGCCGGCAGCGAGCCGAAAGGGCCGGTGCATCTCGACCTGCCCGAGGACGTGGCGCTGGCGCCGACCAACGAGCCGGCGCCGGCGGTGGCCGCGCCGCAGCGGCTCGCCGCCGCGCCGGAGAGCGCCCTCGCGCGTGCCGCCGCGTTGCTCGCCGCCGCCAAGCGGCCGATCGCGGTGCTCGGCGCTTCGGCCATGCGCATGCGCGATCCCAGGCTGTTGCGGGAATTCATCGAGCGCCACCACCTCCCGTTCTGTACGACCACCATGGCCAAGGGCATGATCGACGAGGATCACCCGCTTGCGATCGGCTGCATCGAGCGCAGCTGCCGGCAGATCCAGCGCCGCTTCCTGCGCTCCGCCGACCTGATCGTGGGTGTGGGCTACGATACGGTCGAGGTCGAATACGAAGCCTGGATTGGCGATACCCCGCTCCTGCAGATCGATATCGAGACGGCGGACGTGGCGCCCTCGGTGCGCCTGATGCACCAGGCGATCGGCGATCTCGATGCGTCGTTGACGCGCCTCGTCGCCGCTCCCGCAACCGCCAATGCATGGCGGGAGGAAGCGCTCGCCGAGCATCGCCGCGCTTTTCAGGCCGCGTTGCGCCCCGCGAGCGCGTCATTCACGGCGCATGCCGCCATCGATGCGGTCCGCCGCGCGCTGCCGCGCGACGGCGTGCTCAGCTTCGACGTCGGCGCCCATACCCACCAGATCGCCGCGCAATGGACCGCGCATGCGCCCAAGACGTTCCAGATCACCAACGGCTGGTCGTCCATGGGCTTCGGCCTGCCGGGAGCGATCGCCGCCAAGCTGGCGCGCCCGGACGCGCCCGTGGTCTGCCTCCTGGGCGACGGCTGCTTCCAGATGACCTGCGGGGAGGTGGCGGTCGCCAAGCGGCTCAAGCTCGCGCTGCCGGTGGTGGTGCTCGACGACCGATGGCTTGGGCTCATCAAGGTCAAGCAGATCCGCCGCCAATATCCGCTCTATGGCACCGCGCTGCAGGCGGAGGATTACGGCGCGCCGCCCGCGCACTATTTCGGGGTGCCGGCGGTCGGCGTGAGGTCTCCCGATGCGCTGGAAGCGGCAGTCCGCCAGGCGCTGGCCGCGGAGGGTCCGACCGTGATCGAAGCGGTCGTTGATTCTGAGCATTATCTGGAGACGGTTTATGATTAGGACCGCAAAATACGTAGGGGCGGCCCTCGTGGCCGCCCTCTTGGCATCCTGACAAGGGGCGCCCCACAGGAGGCACCCCCGCAGTTGTCAGGCCCGTCGATCACTTCTCTCCATAGACGCCGATGCAGCTCTTGGGGCAGCTCGGGTTTGCGGTGAGCGGGACGAAGGCGTGCTTGGTCTTCGAATCCGCCGCGACCGAATGGGCGCCGGGCGCGGTCGGGACGTTCTCGATCCATTTGTTGGTCTTGGCGTCGATGACGCCCAGCACCGCACCGCCCGGTTGGCCGCGCGAGGCGGTGTAGTAGTGATGAGTGCCGGAATCGTACCAGACCTCGTCCATGCCGCCGACCTCAGTGACGACACTGACGACCTTCTCGGTCTTCCAGTCCCAGATCACCGTCGCCGGGTCCATCTTGGTGCCGTCCTGCCCGGCGGCGCAGCCGACCAGCATATGGGTGCCCGGACCCGGCATCAGCCCGGTGGGCTGGCAGCCCGGAATGTTGATCAGCCGCAGCATCTTCATGCTCTTCGGATCGAACACCGCGACGCCGCCCTGCTTGTTGTCCTCCTTCCATTCAGGAACCGAGGAATAGAACAGGCCGGTCTGCGGCACGAAGGCGGACTGCTCGACCCCGTCGGTCGCCTCCGGGACCTCGACCTTGCCGAGGATCTTGTGGCCGGGCTTGGTCGAGACGAAGGAGCCGAAGGTCGGCTTGTCGGCATTGTTGAAGACGAGGACGATCCCATCCTTGCTATCGACCGCCAGCTCGTCGGCGCGCTTGCTGCCGCCGGTCGCGATGGTCTGCGAGATCTTGGGCGGATTGGACTTGAGGTCGACGACCTTGAGCGTGCTGTCGCCGTCGCCCACCCAGAGCTCCTTGTTCTTCGCATCGAGCGCGACGCCGTTCGGCCCCGACGCGCTGCCGACCGGCTTGCCGTCCTTCATGACGACGCCGACGAAGCCTTCGATACGTCCGACATATTTGTTGGTCTTGGTGTCGAAGATGTCGACCCCTTTGTTCGAGCGGTCGGCGATGTAGTAGCGGCTGGTCGCCGGATCGACGGTGCCGATGTCGAAGAGCTTCAGCTCCTCGCCCGGAATGTCGATCGTGGTCAACAGCTTCACTCCGGCGGCATGGGCGCTGCCGCCGAGCATGACGGTCGCGAGCGCCGCGGCCATCGTTACCCCATGGATACGCTTTGTCATGATACGTTTCTCTCCCTAGCGCGGCCCGGCATCGCGCCAGGCCGTCGGTTGATTTGATTTCGGTTTGTTATTCCAGCCCCAGCGGCTTGATCCCGTGACTTGTGCCCGTCACTTGAACCAGCCACTCCATGGTTGCGCGCCAAACACTGCCGGCGCGAAACCCGCTATGCCGATGACGTCGCCCAATTAAGGCACCACCTGCGCATCAACAAGTCAGTCGATGCATTCGCAACGGCACCTTCTAGCCTCGACAGCATGCCGGCTCGCATGGCCAAAAGCAAGCGCCGGCCCGGCCCTGAATCAGGTTCGGCGGCGCGGCTCGAAGGTCGTTGTCACAGGGGCACGCGATTGATCATCTCATCGTCGCGGCCGGCCAGGAAGCTTTGCAGGTTGGGCTTGATGATCGACATGATGTTCTCTTCATATTGATCGCTGCGCCCGCCGATGAACGGGGTGATGAAGACGTTGTCCATGTCCCAAAGCGGGTGCGACGGCGGCAGCGGGGCCTCCTCGAAGACATCGAGCCCGGCGCCGGCGATCTTGCGGTCCCGCAGCGCCTGCACCAGGGCGGTTTCATCCACCACGCCGCCGCGCGCCACATTGATCAGATAAGCGGTCGGCTTCATGGCGTCGAAGACCGCCGCATTGATGATCTTGTCGTTCTCCTTCGTATAGGGCACCAGCGCGAGCAGGAAATCCGCCTGCGCGGCGGCCTCGAGCAGCCGCTCGCGCGGGTAGATCGCATCGAAGCCGTCGAGCTGGCGCGGCGTGCGCGAGATTCCAAGCGTGGTCATGCCGAAGGCCTTGCAGACCTTCGCGGTATGCTCCGCGATGGCGCCGACGCCGAGGATGACGATGGTGCGGCGGTCGAGCACGCGGGGCAGGATGCGCTCCCAGACATGGGCGGCCTGGTTGCGCACCAGCTGCGGTACCTGGCGCGACAGCGCCAGCATGTGCAGGATGGCCATCTCGGCCATCTGCGGACCGTGGATGCCGCGCGCATTGGTGAGAATGACGCGGCTGCCGGCCAACACCGGGGCCAAATGGTCGGTCCCGGTGATCAGGCATTGGAACCATTTGAGCCTCTTGGCGCGGGCGAGACATTCGGCGTCGAAGGCGCGGCCATAGGAGAGGATGGCGTCGGCCGCGCCCATGCGGTCGAGCGCCGGCGTGCATTCGAGCGAGGCCACGCAGGAGAAATTCACCTGCGGGAACGCGCCCGCGAGCCGCGACACATAGGCCTGCGGATCGGGACATATGATCAGGACGTTGGTCGGCACATCGTTCATTGCTTGCGTCGGCATTCCTGCACCCTATGGGCTCGCGCCACGTTGCGGCGCCCTCGGCCGGACGATATGAAGGAAAATTCGAGCTGCCGCCACTCCCGGAACCGTCACCGCTTCCGGCAAAAGGATCGATCGAGGACATGCCTGAGCTCAGCGAACGACTGAACACGCCCATCTCCACCGCCGAGCTGGAGCGCCGATGGAAGGCCGTGCGCGCCGCCATGGAGCGCGCGGCGATCGATGTTCTGGTGATGCAGAACAACAACGATCACATGGGCGGCTATGTCAAGTATTTCACCGATATTCCGGCCGGCAACGGCTATCCGGTGACGGTGGTGTTTCCGCGCGACGATCTCATGACGGTCGTCATGCAGGGCCCGCTCGGGGGCGTGGAGGAGCTCACGGCGCAGGGCGACGGCGTGCGCCGCGGCGTCAAGCGCGTCTTGACCACGCCGAGCTACGCCTCGGCCGTCTACACCAAGGATTACGATCCGGAGCTCGCCGCGAGCGCGCTCAAGCCGTTCGCCAAGGGCACCATTGGCCTCGTGAGCACCTATCAGATGTCGCTCGCCCTGGGCGATTTCCTTAAGGCGGGCTTTGCCGGCGCCCGCTTCGTGGACGCCTCCGACCTGGTGGACCGGATCAAGGCGATCAAGAGCGAGGAGGAGATGGAGCTCATCGTGCGCACCGCGCGCATGCAGGACGGCGCCATGCAGGCGGCGTTCGACGCCATCCGGCCGGGAATGCGGGACCGCGACGTGGTCGCCGCCGCGCAATTCTACAGCCAGACCCATGGCAGCGAGCAGGGGCTTTATCTGTGCGCCTCCGCGCCGCTCGGCACGCCGATGAAATTCGCCCCCAAGCACATGCAGAACCGCATCATCGGGGAGGGGGACTATGTGGCGCTCCTGGTCGAGGACAGCGGTCCCGGCGGCTTCTACACCGAGCTCGGGCGCAATTGCGTGGTCGGCAAGGCGCCCCAGCAGATGAAGGACGAGCTTGCCTTCACGCTCGAATCCCGCCGCCTCACCCTCGACCTGCTCAAGCCCGGAACGCCCGCCAAGGAAATCTGGGACAAGTTCAACGATTTCATGCGCCGCAACGGCCGGCCGGAAGAGACCCGCCTCTACTGCCATGGGCAAGGTTACGACCTGGTGGAGCGGCCGCTCATCCGCCACGACGAGCCCATGGCGATCGAGAAGGACATGAACATCGTGGTCCACCCCACCTATATCCATAAGGGCATGCTGTCCTGGGTCTGCGACAACTATCTCATCGGCAGCAACGGCCCGGGCGAGCGCCTGCATCGGTTCCCGGAGACGATCGTCGAGGTCGGCTAGTGTGGCGACTCGGCTCACTTGTCCCGGCCTTGACCCGGGACCGTTACAAGCTCTGAGTTTGGTGCGGTCCCGGCTCGAGGCCGGGACAAGTAGAGAATGCGAACGAGCGCAGAGTGACATCAGGGTCGGGAGAGGGGAATAAAGACCTATAGGGGATTTTGAAACCCGGGGCCTGCTATGATACCGAGGGCGCGGCTTTCAACGTAACGCCTTACCGGGACATCTTATTTTCAGGACGGAGCTCGACCCAAAACCCCGCGTTCGCGCAGGTGGGTCGTGGAACCCGCTTCCGTCCGAGGATGCGACAACGCAGTGACAGAAAGGGAAGATGAGCACGCTCGCCATTGGCTCGCCGCAACGGACCTCGTCGCCAGACGCCTCGCCGCCCAGTTCCAAATCCTCGTTCCGCGAGGTCTGGCTGGTCACCATCGGCCATTCGCTCACCCATTGGTACCCGGCGACGTTCTACCTGCTGCTGCCGCTGATCGGGCATGAGCTGGGCTTGAACTATGTGCAGATCGGCTCGATCCTGACCTGCCAGGCGGCCGCGGGCGCGCTTTCCAATGTGCCGGGCGGCATGCTGGTCGATTCGATCGATCGCAAGGGGCTGCTCATGGCGGTCGCCCTGTTCTGGGTCGGCGCGCCCTACCTGCTGATGGGGTTCAGCCACCAATATTGGATGTTGCTCGGCTGCGCGGCCCTGGTCGGCATCGGCAACAATCTCTGGCACCCGACCGCCATTCCGCTTCTGGCGCGGCGCTTTCCCGAGCGGCGCGGGCTGGTCGTGTCGATTCACGGCATGGGGGGCAATGTCGGGGATGCGGTCGCGCCGCTGGTGGTGGGCGCCATGCTGTCGGTCCTGAGCTGGCGCAACGTGATGGTGCTCAACGTCATCCCGGGCGTGATGATGTCCTGCGTCATTTTGCTGAGCCTCGGGCGCATGCAGTCTCACGGCCGCACGGTCGGGGCCGGCGGCACCGGCAAATCCCAGCCTATGGGCCTCGGGCAGCGGCTGCGCGATTTACGGCAATTGCTCGGCAATCGTACCCTGCTGATGCTCTCGGCGGGCGGCGCTTTCCGCTCCATGACCCAGGGCACGCTCCTCACCTTCCTGCCGGTTTTCCTGGCGCGCGAGATGGGCTTCTCGTCGGTCCTGATCGGCGCCTGCATGTTCGGCATGCAGGCCGCCGGATTTGCCGCGGCGCCGATCGCGGGCCATCTGTCCGACAAGATGGGTCGCCGCCGCATCATCATGAGCAGCATGGCGACCTCCGGCGTGATCCTGCTGTTCATGGCGGTGGCCGGCCGCTCGCCGGCCTTCGTCTTCCTGGTCGCGTTCCTGGGTTTCTTCCTGTTCGCGATCCGCTCGGTCATGCAGGCATGGCTGCTCGACGCGACTCCGCCCAGCATGGGCGGCACCAGCATCGGCGTCTTGTTCGGCACCCAGGCGGTCGGCTCCGCCATCGGGCCGATCACCGGGGGTCTGCTGGCCGACAATTTCGGGTTGATCGCTACCTTCTACTTCCTGGCCTTCACCATCGTGGCTGCCAATATGTTCATCTTCTTCACGCCCGCACCCAGCGAGCCGCAGCGCTGGGCACCCTCGGCCGCGGAATGAGCGGCCGCGCCTGAGCCGCCACGCGGCCTTGCCGGCTCGGGCAAAAATCCGCTGAGCTTGCGGCGGTTTACCCGCCCGGCGCCAGCCGATAAGCTTTGCAGAAAAGCGTGTTGGGCGGGGAGGATCAGATGGCCAGCGTCGCGGCGAGCGTCGATGTCACCGATATCATGGATGAGCAGGCGACCAGCCTGTTCCATGTCCGGATCGTGGCGCTTTGCGCGCTGATGCTGTTTCTCGACGGCATCGACAACCAGGGCATCGCCTATGTGGCGCCGGCGCTGGCGCAGGCGTGGCATCTCAGCAAGGGCGCGCTGGCGCCGGTCTTCACCGCCGGAATCATCGGAGTGGCCACCGGCGCGCTGCTGACCGGCCCGCTGACGGATCGCTTCGGCCGCCGGCCGATGATGCTCGGCACCGTGATCTGGTTCTCGGTCCTCACGCTGGCGGTGACGCAGGCGAGCGATCTCACCGAGCTTCTGGTGTTGCGCTTCCTGGCCTGCCTCGGCCTCGGCGGCCTAGTCCCGATGGCGGTCGTGGTCAGCAGCGAGAATGCGCCGCGTCGCATCCGCGCCACCATGGTGACGCTCGCGACCTGCGGCTATTCGTTGGGCGCCGCCAGCGGCGGCGTGCTCGCCGCCCAGCTCATTCCGCTCTACGGCTGGACCTCGATCTTCTGGGTCGGCGGCTTGGCGCCCCTTCTCCTGCTGCTGGCGATGTGGGCTTGGCTGCCGGAATCGGTGCGCCTGTTGGCGCTGCGGCCGGGCACCGGCGCGCGCATTGCCGGCATTCTGCGCCGCATCAATCCGGCGCTTGAATTTCCGCCCGACGTGCGGTTCGTCAATGCCCGCGAGCAGCCGAAGTCCGAATTCCGTCCGCTGCAGTTGTTCACCGAAGGCCGCGCGCCCGTCACGCTGATCCTGTGGGTGATCTTTTTCCTCAATCTGACTGTGCTCAACCTGCTCAACAGCTGGCTGCCGACGCTGGTCGACACCACCGGCCTGCCCCATGACCAGGCTCTGCGCATCGCCTCGAGCTTCCAGTTCGGCGGCATGCTCGGGGTGATCAGCATGGGGATCATGGCTGATCGCTTCGGCTTCTTCCGCGTGTTGCCGGTCGCATTCCTGGTTGGAGGCGTCGCCGTGGGCCTGGTCGGCTCGGTCGGGACCTCGATCTATCTGATGGTGGCCATGATCGCGGTCGCCGGCTTCTGCAATATCGGCTGCCAGCTGACCAATGCGGCGCTGGCGGCTACGCTCTATCCGACCGACATCCGCGGCACCGGCGTGAACTGGGCGCACGGAGTTGCGCGCTACGCCTCGACCATCGGCCCGATCCTGGGTGGCTTCCTGCTCGATCAAAAATGGCCGCTGCATGACATCTTCCTGATCTTCGCCGTGCCGCTGCTGCTGGCGAGCGTCTGCATCCTGGTGCTGGGCGGCGTGGTGCGGCAGAGAATGCCGGCCGCGCCTCCGCTCGCCGCCAAGGAGGGTGTGGCGGCGTAGTGGTCGAACGCGTCGATCAATTCCAAACCAGCGATTGCTCGCCGCAAGGCCTGTTCGTCGATCATGATCGTGGTCGCTGAACGGCAACTCCTGGATTGGCACAGCGGATTGGCCGGCGAGCATTGCGGCGCCCACGATCTCGCCGATTAACCTCACCCCGAAATGCCCCCTTGGCGGCTTTGCGCGCGTCGTTAGGAATGCGCTAACCTTATCTCGATGCGGCCGGTGGTGTAGGCATGGAGTAGGGTGATGAGCTTTCGCGTTCTTGCTGCCGGCATTTTGGTTCTCGGCGTCGGCGTGATGCCGGTCGAGACTTCGGCGAGATCGGGCGGATTCATGGGGGCTCAATCGCTCGGGGCTCGCAGCGGAATCCGGCCTTTTGTTGCGAGACCGTTTTTCGCTCACCCGTTCCGGCCGGAGCGGATTTCGGGCGCATTTTCGAAGTCGCCAATCGGCTTGCCTATGCGGGAGGGGAAACGCCGCGGCCAGGGCTTTCCGCTGTGGTGGGGCTATGCGTCTTATCTCCCCGGCTATTACCCAACCGAGGGGTCGGCTCCCTACGGGGATTTCCCGTATCCGTATCCCTATCCGCCTACCGCGGAGCGCTCGCGACCGAGTGCAACCTATCAGCCGGGCTGCAGTACGCAGACCCAAAAGGTGCCCTCGGAAGCCGGTGGGGAGCGGACGATCACCATTACGCGCTGCTATTAGGCGGCGGGCCAAGGCTATCGAGATCTGGCTTTGGCGAGCGGCCGGCGGCTGAGCCTCTCCGGCCCTGCGGAACGGCCGCGGACTCTTGTCCGAGGCCTTCCCAAATCCCATATCAGCCGCGGGCGGATGTGTTGGAGTTTGCCATGATCCTCGTGGAGCTGATGTTCGGAATCATGCTTGCGGCCTTTGTGCTGATAGCCGTTCCGCTCCTCCTTCTGATGGCGGGTGTCGCGGGCGTGGTCCTGCTATGGGCGATCGCGCCGACAGCCCTGCTGGTCGCCGTGGTTCTTTGGCTGGCGTTCCCGCACACGATGGGGGTCGCAGCCCTACTGTTCGTGTTGCTGCTGCTGCTCGTGTTTGCCAGGCGCCGGCAAGTACCCATCAATCGCTGGTGACGGGTTGCTGGCAACGATTGTTGGATTCTCCCAGCATTCCTGAACTCGAACGGCGGCCGCCGGCCATGGGGAACCGGGCGGCAAGCAGGGACGTTGTCTTGTAGCGCGCAGCCTTGGCTTCACATTCGCTGTTTGCGCGGGAATACGGAGGCAACCCTATGGCCGACAATCCCGAGAAACCTCGCGAGCAGGTGAGCAATCCTCAAACGCATTACGATAGCCCCGCTGACATCGCTGCCGACGAGAAGCTGTCGCCCGACGAAAAAGCGAAAGCCCTGGACACTTGGGAGCAGGATGCGCGGCAATTGCTCACGGCCAGCAACGAGGGCATGCCTGGAAGCGCGGAAGGGTTGCAGCCGAGCGATCACAATCGTTTGGGCGAGGTGGTGAGGGCCAAGGCGAAAATCGGCAAACGGCCGAAGCACAGGACATCCCATTGAAAACCGCCAGAGCGCGCATTCCGACTTGATTTGAGCGCGCGACAACCACTGCCGTCGCCGATGCGCCGGTTCAGCCTTCTCTCAGGTCCCTCTTCTTCGCAACTCGCAGGTCCCTCTTCTTCGCAAAGAGCATTCTGCGAAGAAGAGGCCGAGTCACAAACGGCGTCTTCGCGGGCTGTGCCCCCGGCACTGCGCTTATCGCGATCTCTCGGCGCGGGGCTCGGTCAGGCCGGTGGCGCGGGCCTGCTGACGGACGACAGGGCGGAGTTGCCCGCCTTGGCGCTGATCGGTCGTCTGAGCGGAGGCCGGCAATTGCAGGACCCGCGCCTGCTGGCCTTGGGCCAGCTTGGTCAGCAGCACGATTTTGCCGTTGGGAAATTCCAGGGCGTCGCGGTGACCCGGAATGTCGTTCTCGATCTGGCGGAAGCGGGCGAGGGTCCCGCCAACCTTGCGGTTGCGGAGGAAAGGCAGCAAGCCGTTGTATTCGACCTCCCGCTCAAAGGCGATTTCCGTGCCGGGACGCAGGCAGACCGCCACTGTTGGGTTTTCGACTGCAGCAAAGCCCCGGGTGATCGAGTTGACGAAGGCGGTTGTTACCAGATTGTCTCCGACCTTGGCGGGCCTGCTTATGACGTTCTCGAGGCTATAGTCGCACATTGCGGGCGGCTCCCTTCGCGCAAGCATGATGATGGCGTGCGGAAAACCCCCGTCCCCGGCATATGTTCCAGATCGGCACCAGCTTCGTGAGGCGCGGCTTGAATTTTCGATCTTGGTACTGTGGTATGTCGAGTCACGCACAACGGCGGCCCGTTTCCCATGAAGACCATTCTGGTACCGGTTGAGCCCCATGATTCCATCCAGTCCGTGCTGGAGACGGCGCTGCTGGTGGGCGGTAGGTTCGATTCCTACATCGAGGGCTTTGCCCTGCGGCCGGCCATCGGCAACGTCGTGACCATGGATCCGGTCAACAGCCTGACCGTGGTCAGCTTGCGGGAGAACGACCTGGAGATCGTCAAGGAGGCCCGCGGGATCTTCGAATCCTTCATGCGCGACAAGCAGGTGCCGCGTTTGGACGCCGGCGGCGCCTCGCTTTCCTGCGCCTGGTTCGATGGCGCCCCGGGCGGCGAGGACTTTGTCGGCAATTATGGCCGCGTCTTCGATCTCATCGTCTTGGGCCGGCCGGCAAAAAGCCGGCAAGGTCCGCGCATGACGACCTTGGAATCCGCCCTGTTCGAGAGCGGCCGTCCGGTGTTGCTGGCGCCGCCGGCAGTGCCACGCAGCATCGGCGAGCGGATACTCATTGCATGGAACTGCAGCACGGAGCAGGCGCGGGCGACGGCATTTGCCATGCCGCTGTTGCGCAAAGCCGGCAGCGTCGTCATATGCACGGTGGAAGGTGCCACCGTCCCGGGGCCGACCGGCGCGCAGATGGCGCGCAATTTGCTGATGAACGGAATTCAAGCCGAGGCCGTGACGGTTGCCCCCGGGCAGCGCCGGGCCGGCGAGGTCGTGCTGGCGCAGGCGGAGGCACTCGGTTGCGACCTCATCGTGAAGGGTGCCTACACGCAGAGCAGGTTGCGTCAAATGATCTTCGGCGGGACTACGCAGCACATCCTCACCCATGCGACAGTGCCGGTATTGCTGGCGCATTGAATGCAAAGCCCGCTCGCCGGGGCGGTGAGGACATTGTGTGATCCGTGAGCGCACCTAATCAGGTCTCTTTCTTTCGTGTCTTTCCCTCCATCATGCTGCCGATGTTCCTGGCGGCGGTCGATCAGACCATCGTGGCGACGGCGCTGCCGGCCATCGTTGCATCGACCGGCGAGGCGGAGCGGGCATCCTGGGTCGTGGTGTCCTACTTGATCGCCTCGACGGTGGCGGCTCCGGTCTATGGCCGGCTGGGCGACGAGTACGGCCGCCGTCGGCTGATGATCGTCGGACTGTGCATCTTCATCGCCGCTTCGCTGCTTTGCGCGCTGTCCACCAGCATCGAGGCGCTCACGGCCGCCCGGGTCCTGCAGGGGCTTGGCGGCGGCGGCCTGATGACATTGTCGCAGGCGCTGGTCGGCGAAGCCATTCCGCCCCGGGAGCGTGCCCGCTACCAGGGTTACCTGGCCGCCGTCGGAATTTCCGCGAATGCCTTCGGGCCGGTGGCCGGCGGCTTTTTGGCCGAGCATCTGGGCTGGCAGTCGATCTTCCTGATCAACCTGCCGCTCGGTCTGGTTGCCGCGGTGCTGACGCTGCGGCTTCCCTCGCACTCGAACCCTTCCGGGCGTTGGCAGGTCGATATCTGGGGCATCGTGTTGTTCGCAGGACTGGTGGCGCCTTTGATTCTGGCGTTGGAACGGGCGCAGCATCTCGATCCCTCCGCGCTGCCGACGATTCTCGCTCTGGTCGCGCTGGCGATACTGGCGCTGGTGCTGCTGATACGTCGCGAGCAGGCGACATCGTCCCCGCTGCTGCCGATCTCCTTGCTGCGGCAGGCCACGATCTGGCGCAGCGATGCGTTGGCGGCGTGTCACGGCGCCGCGCTGGTCTCGCTCATCACCTTTCTGCCGATCTACCTGATCGTGGTCCGTGGCATCTCGCCGTCGCAAACCGGCCTGTTGTTGCTGCCGTTGATGATCGGGATCGGCATCGGCTCGATGGTGACCGGCCGCATGGTCACCATATCGGGGCGGACCGCGATCTTTCCGTCCTACGGATTGATCCTCGTCACCCTCAATCTCTTGTTGCTCGCGCTGGCGGCCCCGCATATGGGGACCGTGTATTTGGCGTGGGTCTTCCTGTGGAATGGACTCTGCATGGGAACCGTCATGGGCGTGGTGCAGGTGACGGTTCAGTCGGCCTCCGGCCCGCGCATGCTGGGAGAAGCCGCGGCTTCGGTCCAGTTCTCGCGCTCGATCGGTGCGGCTTTCGGCACCGCGGCGGTGGCCTCGGTCTTGTTCGCGGTGCTGTCGGCGACCGACCGGGAGACCGCGGCGCTGTTCGGGACCATGATGGAGCAGGGTCCGGGCGTCCTGTCCTCGCTTTCACCCGCCCGCCAGGCGATCGTGCAGACCGAGATCGCGGAGGCATTTCGCGCCGCCTTCCTGGTCATTGCCGGATTCGCCGGCACCGGCGCCCTGCTCGCCATGTCGATCCCGCTGCGCCGGATCTGAACAACTGTCGCCTCGCGGGTCATCGGGGTTGGCGGGCCGTGGACGATCCCCATATGGGGGCGATGACCCCGCTTTCCGTCCTGGACCTGTCGCCGATCGTGGAGGGAGGCGACGCGGCCCAGTCCCTGCGCAACACCCTCGATCTCGCCCGCCACGCCGAGCGCTGGGGCTATCAGCGCTACTGGCTGGCCGAGCATCACAACAGTGCCGGCATCGCCAGTGCCGCGACCGCTGTCGTCATCGGTCATGTTGCGGCCGGGACGTCTGCCATCCGGGTCGGCGCCGGCGGAATCATGCTGCCGAACCACGCTCCGCTGGTGATAGCCGAGCAATTCGGCACGCTGGCCTCTTTGTTTCCAGGCCGCATCGACCTCGGCGTCGGTCGCGCGCCCGGCACCGATCAGCTTACCGCCCGCGCGCTGCGTCGCAACCTCGCGGGCGACGCCGACCGCTTCCCGCAGGACGTGATCGAGCTGATGAGCTATTTCCTGCCGTCGCAGCCGGGCCAGCAGGTGCGGGCGATTCCGGGAGCGGGCCTGGAGGTCCCGGTGTGGATTCTGGGCTCGAGCCTGTTCGGCGCGCAGCTCGCTGCCGCGCTCGGGCTTCCCTACGCCTTTGCGTCGCATTTCGCGCCCGCCGATATGGAGCAGGCCGTCATGCTCTATCGCAGCCGTTTCCAGCCGTTGGAACGGCTCGCCACGCCTCGGGTCATGCTGGGGCTCAACGTTTGTGCGGCCGATACCGATGCGGAGGCGCGGCGGCTGTTCAGCTCGCACCAGCAGGCGGTGATCGCGCGCCGCACCGGCCGGCGCGGCCCGTTGCCGCCCCCGCTCGACGATTTCGAAAGCCGGCTCGATCCGACCGCGAAGCTGATCCTGCGTGAGGCGCTCAGCTGCTCGATTGTCGGCTCGCCGGAGACGGTGAAGCGGGGGCTCGAGGCATTCATCGGGCAGACCCGCACCGACGAAATCATGGTGACCGGCCACATTTTCGATCACGCGGCGCGCCTGCGCTCCTACGAGATCGCCGCACAAGTGCACCAGGCACTCGGCAAGGCCGCCTAGCCTTGTCCCGGGCTTGACCCGGGACCTTACCAACCTCGGAGTCTGTAACGGACCCGGCCCAAGGCCGGGAAGTGTGGAACTACGCCGCCTTTCGGCTGCGCAAGGCGGGCGCCAGATGGCGTTCGAAGAACGCGATGAAGGCTTCTTGTTCCGGTCCCACCTGCACCAGGATGATGTGATCGAATCCGGCTTGAACGTAGCGGTCGATGGCTTGCAGATGCGCCTCGGGCGAGGGTCCGCAGCTGATCTGCTTGGCCACTGCCTCCGGCGATATATGCTTGGATGCCGCCGCAAACCCCTCCGTGTCCGGCAGCTCCGCCATCACCGGCCAGCCCGCGAGCGACCAGCGGAAATAATGGTGGGCCGTCTTGCGGGCATCCTCCTCCCGCTTGGCGTAGCACATCGCCACCTCGGCATAGCGCGGGCCGGAGCCGCCGCCGGAGACGAATGCCCCCGACCAGATCGGAGCGCGCCTCGGTCGCGATCAGGGCGTCGCCGCTGCGGCCGGCCAAGCGCGCGGCCTCGATGCCCCCGGCCGCCACCGCTACCGGCGGCTTCGGATCGGGTCGATCAAACAGGCGGGCATGGTCGAGCCGGAAATAGCTGCCGTGATAGTTGGTCAGCGAGCCGGCCAGCAGGCCTTGGATGATGTCGATGGCTTCCGACAAGCGCTCGTGCCGCTCGGCCCGGCCAGGCCAGCCGGCGCCGATGATGTGCTCGTTCAGTCGCTCGCCGGCACCCAGTCCCAGGGTGAAACGGTTGTTGCTGAGCAACCCCAGGGTCGCCGCGCATTGGGCCACGATCGCCGGATGGTACCGCATGATCGGGCAGGTCACCGCCGTCATCAACCCCATGCGCCGGGTCGCGTTGGCGATCGCGCCCAGCACCGGCCAAGCCAAGGGCGCGTGACCTTGCTCCTCGAGCCAGGGAAAGAAGTGATCCGAAATGGCTGCGAACTCGAAGCCGGCCTGCTCGGCACGCTGGGCGTTGCGCACCAGGTCAGAGGGACCGTGCTCTTCGGACATCAGCTTATAGCCGAGCTTGAGCATGGGGATATCCTTCATTACAGGCGCTCGCAACGGCAGCGGCGTGCATGGGTTGCCACGTGGCGCAGATGAAAGGTCGCGAGCGTGCAGTTGCCTCGAATGAACGCTTCAAGACCGGCAAAGTTCGCGCCGGATGCGGCTCCAAGTCGGTGCGCTCGCGCGGCCGCCGAGCTCCGGTCAGGGAACAAATCCCGCCGACCATGGTTGACATCTATTCCGTCAACTCGATCGGCCACGAGCATGTTGCAGTACCTCCTCTCGCATCCGGAATATGCATTCTCTCCGCCGGAGACCGCCGACCTCTGCGAGGCTTTCGACATGGCGATTGCCGCGCTGCAGGAGCGGGGAGGGGCATCGACAAATTTGACGACCGATGAGACGGCGCGGGCGGCTTTGTCGGCGGAGATTGTCGACGCCTGGAATAAAGGGGAGCGCGACCCCAGGCAGCTGAGCGAGCGCGCGGTCGGCATCACCGACAAGTTGTCCGAAGCCCGGCAGCCGAGCTGAATACTACAAACATTTTCTGCGAGTTGACCGCGCGCACGCCGGCGCGTGCGATGTCAATCGAGCGTCCGATTGCAGCCACAAAAACGACATC
Organism: uncultured Alphaproteobacteria bacterium; assembly: GCA_963725185.1. GTDB lineage: Bacteria > Pseudomonadota > Alphaproteobacteria > Rhizobiales > Xanthobacteraceae > VAZQ01. The sequence continues at coordinate 377,204 of CAVRXO010000002.1, read as the reverse complement.
GGGACCCCGCTAAACGCGCGTGGGGTTGCTGCAATATAACAGGAAATGCATGCAGAAATGCGTTGTCGCGGCGTTCAAGCCGCTGCTTGCCGCAGCGCTGCTCGGCGCTGTTTTCTTCACCGGGGATATCGCGAGTTCTGATCCGCTGCCCCCAACCAACAACACCGAGGCGTCGGCTCCGAATTGCGATCCTGACAACGTCGTGGTGTACCATGCCGATCAAGCGCCCGAGGCCGATGTCGCCTGCGCGTCGGATGCGCAAATGCTGACTGCGGACCGGGACTATCTGGTCGATACCGCGACGCCGGGCTGGACCATGGTGCGGCAGGGACCCGAAGTGGCGATCGGACGCCTTCATCCCGAATTCGTTCGGCGGCTGGCGGGAGCGATTCGCGAAGCAAGACAAGCGGGCCTGCCGTCCGTCGGCATCTTCTCCGCTTATCGGCCGCCCGCCTTCGGGGTCGGCGGTTTCTCCGACAAGTTCAATTCGCTGCACAGCTATGGTCTCGCCGTCGACATGTCCGGCATTGGCGGACCCGGCAGTGCCGAAGCCAGGCTTTGGTACGAGATCGCCGCCCGCCACGGCGTGACTTGTCCCTACGGTTTCGAGAATCGGGTGGAATGGAATCACTGCCAGCCGACCCGCATCAAGATCATTTTGCCGGAAAATCCGCTGCGCGAAACCGTCACGGCGAGCGGGCCCATCGACCTCGACACCATGTTCGAAGCCGGCAACTCGATGATCGAGAGCCCGGAGAGCGTGGCTGCCGCCAGCGCAACTGAGCCCGCGGCTGCGACGCATCCCGACGCGATCGGCACCCGCCCCGGCGAGCAAGCGGCAGGGGTGGAAAACGCCAACGACGCCGCGCGCAAACGGCCCGGCAAGCCGAATGATCTCGCCCGGACCGCGCGAACCGGATCCGCCGCGGAGCTGGCGAACCGGTGTGCGCGCTCGCATCATCCGCACAAGGAATTCATGCAGCGGCGGGCACCAGGTCGAGATCGCTGCCCGCATCGCGGCTCTGCATCCCCGGCAGGCCGCCGTCAATATGACGCGGCATCACACGTAGGGCGCAATCGCTTTATTGCGCCAATCGGCCGTGCTGCGTCCCGCTCGGTCGGCTTTGGGCAACATTCTTGCGAAGCGGCGCAATAAAGCGATTGCGCCCTACGAAGTCCCTTGTTCGCTGGGTGTCCGCAAGCTTCAAGCCTCGCGGATGCCCGCGGCGGCAAGCAGCCTCGACATATGCTTGCGCGCGTGGAACATGCGCGTCTTGACCGTGCCTTCGGGTATCCGAACGATCTGCGCAACCTCCCTGACGGATTTTTCGTGGTAATAGACGAGATCGAGAATCTCGCGATGCCGCGGCGACAGCCGCTTCAGGCACTTCTGAACGATCTCGCAACGATCCTTGTTATCCGCTTGGGTCTCGGGATCATCGAGCGGGTCGACGGCGGCCTCTGCCATGTGATCGTCCAGTTGCGGCTCTGAACGGTGCCGCAACGCGGAGATCGCCTTATGCCGTGCAATCGCCAGCAGCCATGTCCCGACCTGCGACTTTCCCTGGAACCGGCCAGCGCCGCGCCAAGCCGCCAAGAACACGTCGTTCACGACATCCTCGGCCAGGGCTTCGTTTTCGACGAGACGCAGGATGAACCGGTAAACCCGCACGTTGTGGCGCTGATACAATACCCGCATAGCGGTTTTGTCGCCGGCCGCGATCGATTGCAGCAGAAGCTCATCCAACCTTTGCGGAGCCACCCCCTTTGTGGATGGAGCATCGGCCACGGCCGGTTGCCTGACCGTGGAACCGCAAGCGATCCAGTGGCCCGATGCAGATTCCGAATAAGCGCGCATGATCGTTTCCCTGTCTGATCGGAAGTTTTGGTGAGGGGAACCAGCCGCCGGGCCCGTTCCGGTCCAGCCGAGGCCTCCGGCGCTGCCGGCTGGGGAGTTTGCCGAGGCGCAGGCGGCCGCCATGGCCGAGGGAACGAAATTGGGCATGGTCCAACTCGCGGGATGGGGTCAGGACTGTAAGGATCGAAGCAAGCGTCGCCCCGGACATCTGCTTTCAGCGTGCGCTGACAACCCTAAAGCTTGGGCGGGGGGCAAATTCGGACATGCCAGCCCGGGCAAAAATCTTTATATTGCGGCGTCCGGATTGACCCGAAACCAGCGCTTTAGAGATGAGTGACCTCGTCGCGACGATGCCTGGGGCGCCTCCTCTGATGGAGGCGATGCCTTTGTCGCGGGCCGAGGTCGAGAGGGCCATCCTCTCGCTTTCGGACGGCGAAAAAACGGCTCTGGTCAAGATCGCACGCGTTTACGCCAGGAAGCGAAACACGCCCTACGACCACGAGGACCTGATCTACGAGGCCTATACCCGAATCATCGATCAGCGAAGGAAATGGCCAAAGGGTGAACCGGCGATCAAGTTCATCGGCGGCGTCATCGTCAGCATAGCCTGGGAGTGGAGAAATTCCGTCGAAGTGAACCAGGAAGCGGAGGTCGACGACAAAGGCGCCGAGGAACAGAGTACGGTCGCAAGGATCGATGCGAGGATAATCTTGGATATTTTCGCGGATGACGCCGTAGCACAACGCCTGGTTGCCGCCATGATCGAAGGTGCCCGCGGAGAGGAACTGCAAAATCTGAGCGGCCTGACAAGCACGGAGTACGAAAGCAAGCGCCGAAAGATCCGGCGCCGGCTGGAAAGACTTGGAGCCATATGACCGCGAAGAGCAATACGACCGCGAAACCGAACCGGGCCTTGGAGCGCTTGGCGGATGTCCTGGTCGAGGACATCGTAGGCACCCCTGCGGATCAGCTTCTTGCCGAGGTCGCGGAAGATTACGGAAACCCGCGAGCGTTGGTGACCACATTCGACAAGATAGCGCTGCGGGCAAGAACTCGGTCGGTCACCGGCGCCTTGCGGAGCAGCGCGTTCGGCGGCTTGGCGCGCGACAAGAGGCCTTATGTCGGCGGCCGGACGAGAGCCCTTTGGCAGGGCATCATCCCGGACATTCCGGCGATCCTCGATGTCATTTTTCCCAATCGCGTGGCTATGTTGACCATTTCCTCGGCTTGCCTCGCATCGCTCGCAGTCATCATTGCCGCGCCAACGGTTATCGACAGGGTTCAAGAGTGGCAGTCCGGCGCAACGACCGGTCCGCGATCAGGCCCGTCAGTGCGGGAACCCGAGGCGGGGAACGAACGGGGTGTGACGCGCGGGCTTTATCCCGCTGCGCCGCCATCGGGCTCGGCTGTATCGGCCGCCGGCGCGGGAAAGCGTCCTGATGCCTCCACGGGCGGTACGGATGGCCCGCAACCAGGCGATTCCATTCAGAGCCAACGCGACGCGGGAATGGCTCCTCTCCGGTCCGAGCGGTCGGCACCGCTCGCCGACGGGTCGGAACCGTCTGCCGCGACATCCGTGGCGCCGCCGACCGCCGCGCCGCGCATTGCCTCGGTTCCGAACCCCGCGCCCGACAGCTATGTCGTGCAGATCGCGCTGCAGCGCAGCAAAGCCGATGCGCAGGCATTCGTGCGCCAATTGCGGGCCAAGTTTCCCACAGAGCTTGGCACCCAGGAGGCGACGGTTCGGCGTGCCGATCTCGGCCCCAAAGGCGTGTACTACCGCGCCCTGATGGGACCTTTTGGATCGGCTGACGATGCCGACCGGTTCTGCTCCAAATTGAGGGCGGCCGGCGGCCAGTGCACAGTCCAAAAGGAGTAGGGGGGACCAGCCCTGGGCGGCCGGGCTGTCCCGCCATCCTTCGGCCGGTCATGGCTGCAAAGACGTGGACGAGCGCACGACCGCGGGCCCGGCGTCGCTCAATTGGGGCCGACGCAATCGGTTGGAATCAAAACCCGCCGGCGCTGAAGCTGAAACGCTGGGTGAGGTCGTAGCTCGTCTTGCTTACCGGGATCGCATAGTCGGCGCGCAGCGGGCCGAACGGCGAGTCCCAGATCAGGCCGGCGCCCAGCGATGAGCGCATGAAATTGCTGTCGGCCACCTGCAGGGATTGCGATAATGCGGGCCCCGAGCCGAGCGAGGTCGGGCCTCCATAGCCCCAGACGCTGCCGGCATCCGCGAACACTCCGACCTTGAGCCCGCTGCCGGCGGGCAGCAGCGGGACCGGCGCCTGCAGCTCCGCGCTGGTCGCCCAGTACTGGCGGCCGCCCACATTGTCCATCGTGGTCCCGGGCGTGAGGTCGCGCGGTCCAAATCCGTTCGGGGCGAAACCGCGCACCAGCTGGGGCCCGCCGAAGAAGCTGTCCGCCAGCGGCAATTGCTGGCCACCCCACGGGGTGACATAGCCGCCCTGCGCGCGCACCATTCCGACCACGTCTCCGGCGACCGGACTATAGGCGCGGAAGTCTTCCGTGGTGCGCAGGAACTTCACGTTGCCGCCCAGGCCCGCGAGGTCCTGGTTGAGCGCCGAGCTGATGCCGGTGGTGGGGCTGCGGGTGTTGTCGAGCGTGTTGTAGTTGACGGTCGAGCCGACCGCCGAAACCCAGGCCGGCCCATTGAGCACCGCCTGCTTGACCGGAAGCGAAGCCTCGCCGTTGGCGTAGCAGGCGGGCGGCGGGTTGGCCGGCGAGCAATCCATCAAGGCCGGGGATAGCGACGTGCTTTGGTTGTAGATCGAGTAGCGCCATTGCACGCCCAGATCCTCGGTGAGTGCCGTGCCCAGCCGGAACGTCGTGCCGTAGGTCGTGCTGCCATAGGATTGGTAGCTGCTGGCCAGGCTCTGCTTGGCGTAGATGTCGGCTCCCAGCGTGAGCCCGCTGTCATTGACGTGCGGCTGCGTGAACGACAGGTTGAAGCCCTCCGTATACTGCCCATACGTCACCGACGCGGCCACCGCATAGCCGCGTCCGAGCAGGTTGCGCTCCCCGATCGATACTTCGCCGACCACCCCGTCGGTGGTCGAATAGCCCCCCATGATCGAGAAATTGCCGGTGTCCTGTTCCTCCACATCGACCTTGACGACGACGCGGTCCGCGACCGAGCCGGGCGCGTCGGTGATCTTGACGGTCTTGAAGTATCCGAGATTCTTCAGCCGCCGCTCGGCGCGTTGGATCAGCGCCCGGTTGTAGGCATCGCCTTCCGCGATGTCGAACTCGCGCCGGATGACGTCGTCGCGCGTCTTGCTGTTGCCGTGGATCTCGATGCGCTCGATATAGCGGCGCTGGCCTTGCTCGACCGTATAGACCAGGTGGACCAGGTGGCTTGCCGGATCGCGATCGTCGCGCGGCTGCACCATGACGAAGGGATAGCCGTGCCGGGCGGCCTCGAGCGAAAGCGCCTCGACCGTCTGTTGCACCGCCTCGGTATTGTAGACGTCGCCGGCTTGCGGCTGCAGCCGCGCCCGCAGGATCGCCGGGTCCAGCTCGCCCAGGTCGGACTTGAGATCGACCGATCCGATCCGATATTGGCTGCCTTCCTCGACCTTGAAGGTGATCACGAAGCCCTTCTGCTCCGGATCGTACTCGGCCAATGCCGCCACCACGCGCATATCGGCATAGCCGCGCTTCAAGTAGTAGCGGCGCAGCAGGTCGCGATCCGCTTCGATCTGATCCGGATCGTAGATATCGTTGTTCAGGAGAAAGCTCAGGATGTTGGTCTCGCCGGTCTTGATCGCGCCCTTGAGCTGATCGGACGAATAGGCGTGATTGCCGACAAACCGGATCGTCTTCACCCCGGTCCGGTCGCCTTCGTGGGCCTCGAATACGAGATCGGCGCGGTTGCCCGGTCGGGCAATGATCTTGGGATCGACGCGGGCCTCGAAATAGCCGCTGCGCCGATAGATCTCGATCATGCGGGCGACGTCCTCCTGCACGATCGGGCGCCAGAGCGGGCCGCCGCTCTTGGACTGGATTGCGGCCTTGAGCTGCTCTTCCTTGAGTTTCTTGTTGCCTTCGAAGGCAACCCGGCCAAGCGTCGGGTTCTCGGCCACGCTGACGATCACCTGATCGCCGGACCGGCGGATGTGCACGTCGGCAAACAGGCGGGTGGCGTAGAGCGCCTTGAGCGCCGCATCGAGGTCGGCGGCTTCCAGATGCTCGCCGTTCTGGGAGTGGAAATAGGTGCGGATCGAATTGGCCTCGATCCGTTGATTGCCCTCGACCCTGATGGCGGAGAGGTCGGTGGTGGGCGCGGCGGATTGTGCCGACACCGGATCAAAGGCGGCCGGCGCCAAGAATCCGCCCGCCAGCAGCCCGGCCGCAATGATGCCGCGGCCGGCCAGGTCAAAGAGACGCAGACGTGATGTCATTCCAGAAGCCGTTTCTGCCAGACGCCGTTTTTGCCAGCAGCCGATTTACCGGCGGTCGCTATTGCCAAGGGGTTCGCCTGTCCCGCCCGGAATTCCCTGCCCGAGAGCACGCGAGCGCTTGGGCGAAAGCGTGACGAATTGTGTTAGATTGCGGGGCATTGTCTGGGCTGCGGCAGCAAATCGGCCACAAAGATTAAATCGCGCATCGCGCCCGAAATCCTATTCCGCCTCATTCGCGGAGATGATTGGATGTATGCTGCCGCCGGGCATGGAGGAGAGCTGATTGGCGACCCATCGATCGTTGCATCGATCATTTCCTGACGCGGGCGAGGAAAGCTCGCGGCGATGAAGCGCCTCCTCCCCGCCTTCGCCGGCTTGCTGCTGGCGGGCTGCGCGCTTGGCGCCGATCCCGCGCCGCCCGTGTTCGCCACCACGAGCGCTCCCAGCATCACGGCTCTGGCGACGAAAATTCAGGATACCTTCAGGCTCGTGAAGCTGACCGGATATCCGCGCGTCTCGCCGGTCCGCAAGGCCCCCGTGAGCGCGCTGGGGGATTGGATTGTTTGTTTGACGAACGATAGCGAGACCGATGCTCGGGTTTATGCCTTGATCATCCAGGGCAGCGAGATCGTCGATTATCGTCTGGCGCTGACCGTCGACGGATGCACGAATGAAAGGTTCGCGCCGCTGCCGAGCCCCACGGCGGCCAAGTAGCGCCCGTGGCCTGGGCGGGAGTTGGGCCTTCGGCGAATCCACCGCGCAGTTGGAGGCGCGCGTAGCGCGCCGGCTTTATCACCTTTCGATCATCGCATGCGATGGCATCACCGTGAATTGGGACCACGGAATGTAAGCTAGCGCGGGCGAACTCCCTCGCCCCTCCGGGGCGAGGGAGGAGATCGCGGCCCCCGCGCCAATTCCGCTCTACCGCGGCGCTTGCGGCGTGCCGGAATACTGGACCGTGCCTGCGACCACCTCGAGCTGCGAGCGCGGATCCTGGAACGATTGCCACCGCTGCGTCCGGCCCTGCAGGTCGGTGGCGACGACGGTGTAATGGAGGCTGCCGGTCGGGTAGTCCTCGGGGATCACCCAGCCTGCCGACCAGAAATAATCGATGCTGCCGCGCGGCGGGTGGCCGCCATAGCGCATCGGCAGCTTCTGGCCGTCCGACAATTCGATCACCACGCCTTGGATGCCTTTGTCGTCGAGCGGCTTGCCGGTGATGTCGCGCACGCGCACCCGAAAGACCGCATTCTCGTTGTGCTTGAATTGATTGTTGAGGACGCAGGTCGGGCCGGTCTGGCCCTTGCCGGTGTTGCCGCGCACCATGTCGCCTTCGATGAAGATCGATTGCGGTTGCTGCGCCCGTGCGGGATGCGCAAGACCGACCTGCGCGAGGGACAGTACGATGAACGCGCCAGACAGATATTTCATGCGCCGCCTCTTCGTTTGATGACGCTCCGACAGTCGTTAGCCATTCATAGCCGACTCCGCGGCGTTGATAAACCGTCGCGCCAACCTTAGTAGGGACCCGGCTGTCGGGGCAACAACCGGCGAGCAGGCCACTGGTCCGTATCGGCAGGACCGCATAAGCTTGCTCCATCCGGCAGCGGACCGCTCGATCCGGCTGGCGAAACAAGAGCTGAGAAGACCGAGCAATGAAGTGCCGACGGAGGAAGCCATGGGAGCGCGCAGGTCATTCGCCGCCGCGTGCCTTTTAGCCGTGCTTTGGGAGTTCCCCGGAATATCGCTGCCGGGCGCCGCGCAGGCAGCCGAGCTGGTCGTCGTCACCGGCCAGGGGACGACGCCGGGGGTCAAGGAGGTCGCCGCCGCGTTCGCGCGCACGAGCGGGCACAAGGTGACCGTCATCCAGGCGACCGTGCCCGACCTGGAGCAGAGGCTCGCCGCCAACGAGCCCGTGGACCTGATCGCGAGCAGTCCCGAGCAGATCCGCGACCTGGTCAAGAAGGGCAGGGTGGCGGCCGACAGCGTGACGCCGTTCGTGCTTGCCGGTCTCGGTCTGTCGGTGCGCGCCGGCGCGCCCAAGCCGGACATCAGCACCGTGGAGGCCTACAAGGCGACGTTGCTCGCCGCCAAGTCGATCGGCTATTCGCGCGGCTGCAGCGGCACCAATGCGGCGGAGGGAATCGACAAGCTCGGCCTCACCGGTGAGCTCAAGCCCAAGACGGTGCTCACCGACGGCGGTCCGGTGGTCGAATATCTGGCGCGCGGCGAGTTCGAGATCGGCATCCAGCAGACCAACATCATGGTGGGAGCGCCGGGGACCGAATATGTCGGCGCGCTGCCCGGCTTCCTGAACAAGCCGTGCCCCTCGAGCGTCGCGCTGATGTCGGGCGCGAAGGAGCCCGAGGCCGCGCGCACGTTGATGCGGTTCATGCTCTCGCCGGAGGCCGCGCCATTGCTGCGCAAGACCTTCGTGGAACCGGCCAAGCTCTGAGCGGACGTTCGGCGATCACGAGATCAAACAAAGGGGGAGATCATGAGCAGACCGATGAGCCGACTGGCGGCATTGTTTGTCTTGCTGTGGCTGGGCCAAGGTGCGGTCCAGGCGGCGGAGATCACGGTCCTGGGCGGGATGGGCGTCATCTCCGGGCTGCGCGACCTCGCCGCCGGATTCCAGAGTGCGACCGGAAACAAGGTCAACGCGGTTTTCGACGCCAACCCGCTTGCCAAGGTCAATGCCGGCGCGGCGGCCGACGTTGTGGCGTTGAACCCGTCCGTGATCGACGACCTCATCCGGAGCGGCAAGATCGTGGGCCCGCGCGTCGATTTCGCCCGCGCCGGCATCGGGGTCGCCGTCAAGGCCGGCGCCCCCAAGCTTGATCTGAGCACGGTCGATGCCTTCAAGCGCGCGCTGCGCGCCGCCAAGTCGATCGGCTATTCGACGGCCGGCAGCGGCCTTATGGTGGCGAACATCATCCGGGATCTCGGCCTCACCGATGAGCTCAAGGCGCGCACCAAATTCCTCGACGGATTCCCGGCCGCGGAAGCGGTGGCGCGGGGCGAGGTCGAGATCGCGCTGCAGCAGATCAACGTGATCCTGCCGGTGGCCGGCGCCGAGCTGGGCGGCGTGCTGCCGCCCGAGCTGCAGCAGTACAATCCGTTCGCGGCCGGCGTGCTGGCGGTCTCCAAGGAAAAAGAGGTGGCCGCCGCGATGGTCAAGTTCATGGGCGCGCCCGAGAACGAAGGCCTGGTGCGCAAGAGCGGGATGGAGCCGCCGGCGCGCTGACGCGCGGCAATGCCATCAAACACTTCACGACAATTTTTGGGAGGACATCATCAGCATGAGCACGGGATCGAAGATCATCGCCTGGGCGACGGCAGGCTGCTTGAGCGCAGTGGTCGCGGGAAGCGCCGCGATGGCCGCCGAGATCAACGTCGTGAGCACGCCCGGCCCCATGCCGGAAGTCATGGGCGCGCTCGTTCCGATGTTCGAGCGCGCGAGCGGGCACAAGGTGACGATCAAGTTCCAGGGTGTGCCGGAGACCATCAGCCAGCTCAAGGCGGGAGCCAGCATCGACCTCCTCATCGCGGACGAGGACGTGATCGGCGATTTCGTCAAGGATGGCGGGATCGCCGCCGGCGGCGGCTCCAAGGTGATGCTCTCACGCGTGGGCGTGGCGGTGCGGGCCGGCGCGCCGAAGCCGAATATCGGCTCGGCCGACGCGCTCAAGGCAGCGCTCATCGCGGCCAAATCCGTCGCCTACAGCCAGGGCGCGAGCGGCCGGCATTTCCTGACCGTGATCGCGCGCCTCGGTCTCGCCGACACGCTCAAGCCCAAGACCATCGTCGTGCAAGGCAAGCCGGTCGGTGCGGCGGTGGCGGCGGGCGAGGCCGAGATCGGCGTGCAGCAAGTGGCCGAGCTGATGCCCGTTCCCGGCATCGATCTGGTCGGCCCGCTGCCCGGCGATCTGCAGAAGATCATCGTTTACCGCGCGGCCGTCCCCGCCAAGGCGAAGGAGCCCGAGGCTGCCAGCGCATTGGTAAAATTCCTCGCCTCCGACGCAGCCATCGCGGTGCTGAAGCAGAAGGGCATGGACCCCGGATAGGCCGCCGGGCGTAGAAAACTGATGAAGGACGAGGCCTCCTCCGCTGGACGCGGGGACCCAGGCTGTGCCTCACTAAACGTCCATGCAATTTGGCAAAGTCTGGATTCCCGCGGGAGTTTACCCTCGCGAAAGCGGGGGCGGGAATGAGCGGGCGTGGCAATTCCTTCACACGCGCGTCAGCGGGCGCGCAAGCGCTGGATCTGCATCTGCGCCAGGAACGGCACCAGCGGATGCGCGCCCATCTTCACGATCGTCGGCATGTCGAGCTTGATCAGCGCCTCGCGCTGGTCGACCGGCAGGGCGAACTGATCCGCATAGGCGCCGGCATCGGCGATATATTTGGCGCGCTGGCCGGCGTCATGGGCAAGCCCGTGCAGCGCCGATGTGAGCGCCACCAGCTCCGGCTTGATCGCGGGATAGTGCGGCGCCTGCGCTCCCGGCGCCGAATCGATCCAGGCCAGCGACGCATAGTTGTGGTGCCAGCTCGGATCCATGGAGACGATGTCGGGCACCCGCTCGCCCAGCGCGCCGGCGGCGCAGGCCCAGCAGCGCAGCTCGATATTGCCGGTCTCGTCGAGCTCGGTTTCGTCATAGCCGATCAGCGACTTCAGGTTTCCGGCAGCGAGCTTTTCCAGCACGCGACGGTCCCAGCCGAGCTCCGGATTGGAATAGCGGTCGGTGCCCGGGAAATGCGACATGCCGCCGCTCGACAGGATGACGGTCTTGAGCCCCAGCGCAGTGACGGTGCGGGCGATGGCCTGGCCGAACGAATAGCAGCGCTCCATGGTCGGCTGCGGCGGCAGGTAGGCGTTGACGTAGATGGGCAGCACGGGGCCGGTATGGCCGATATGGGTCAACGGAATGCCGATTGCATAATCGATCTTGGCGGTGCTGCTGAAGGCCGGATCGAAATTCTGCCGATAGAGCGAGCGCACCAGCTCGAAGCTGATCTCGCTCGGGATCTGCCAGCGGAACTTGCGTCCGGCGAACTCGCCGGTGGCCTCGCCGCCCACATGGATGGTGAAGGGCGGCGCCGCTTGATGGAAGAACTGCTCGGCGTGATCGTTGGAGAAGATGATCCAGAGGTCCGGCTCGAGCGCCCGCAGCCGGGCGCCGATCTCGGCCGCGACCGTCCTGACATGCTCGACAACGGTCTTGTCCTCGGTCTCCGGCATCGTGAAGAACTGCGGCGCATGCGGCAGCATCGCACCGCCGATCACGGTCGACATCATGGTTTTTCTCCCTGCTGGGGCGAAATTATCCCTCAAGCAGCACAACAACAAGCTGGCCGGCGAGGGCCCCGGTCTCAGACGGTCATGCCCCGCGCAGGCGACGCGCAGGCGGGGCACTCAGCAATCGCAAGCGCTCGTTTTATGCTCAAACGGCGGTGGATACTGGGTCGTCCGCCTGCGCGGGCGATGACGGCGGAGAAGGCGGCTGCCTTGAGTTTGCATTCGGCTTCACAGGGCAGTTCGAAGGAAGTACCTTGCGGCCAACTCCCCCCGGCGTACGGGCGCCGTTCTTCTCAAACGCCAATCAGGCAGCCAGGAGGCATGATGGTCGAGGTGCCGATTACGATTGCGTGCGGCAATTATGATCGCACGCGAGCGATCCGGGACGGCCGGGTCAAGGTCGAGGGCTGCGCCGTCACCTTTCTGCCGCTCTATCCCGAGGAGATCTTCTTCCGCGCCTTCCGGTATCAGGAATTCGACGTCTGCGAGATCTCGTTCTCGAGCTTCATCCGCACGGTGGCGGCCGGCAATTCCGCCTATGTGGGCATCCCGGCCTTCGTCTCGCGGATTTTCCGGCATTCCGGGATGTACATCCGCACCGATGCCGGCATCCGCGGTCCCGCCGATCTCAGGGGCAAGCGCATCGGGCTGCCCGAGTATCAGATCACCGCGGTGGTCTGGATGCGCGGCATGATGCAGCACGAATACGGCGTGTCGCCCTCCGAGATTCATTGGCGCAGCGGCGGCCAGGAACAGCCCGGACGGCATGAGCGCACTCCGCTCAAGCCGATCGCGGGCCTCGACCTGCAACCGATCGGGGACGATCAGACCCTGGTCGGCATGCTGCGCGACGGCGAGCTCGACGCCCTGTTCACCGCGCGCGCGCCTTCGTCTTTCGTCAATGGCGAGCCGCATATCGCCCGCCTGTTTCCCGATACGCGGGCAGCCGAGAAGGCCTATTTCAAGAAGACCGGCCTGTTCCCGATCATGCACCTGGTCGGGATCCGCAAGACGCTGGTGGAGCAATATCCCTGGCTGCCGACCAGCGTCTATAAGGCGTTCTGCGAGGCCAAGGCGCTCGCCATGGAGGATCTGCGCGACGTCAACGCCCTGATGGTCACGCTGCCCTGGCTGGAAGCGGAGACCACCGAGACCATGGCGGCGATGGGGCGGGATTTCTGGAAATACGGGATCGGCGAGAACCTGCGCGAGATCGAGGCCCTGACCCAATATTCCTACGAGCAGGGCCTGATCGAGCGCAAGGTCAAGGTCGAGGAGCTGTTCGCCCGCTCGACCTTCGAGATCTCGAAAATCTGACCGTCAGGCAACAGCCCGGCTCCGGCGCGAGTCGAATGAAGCCGGCCGCGGCCGCAATCATTCGGCCGCGCGCGGCAACACGTCCGGCTTGCTGCGGGCGCCCGGGCGCAGGCGAATGAAAATTTGGACGAGGATCAGCAGCGCGGCCAAGGCGACGAAGAACGCGCTGATCGGCCGTTCGACGAAGACCAGGAGGTCGCCGCGCGAGATCAGCATGGCGCGGCGGAAGTTCTCCTCGAAGCGCGGCCCCAGCACGAAACCGAGCAGGATCGGGGCCGGGTGGAACCCGAGTTGCAGCAGGATGTAGCCGAATATCCCGATCACGATGGTCTCGCCGACCTGGAACATGTCGTTGTTGGTGCTGTAGACGCCGATGCAGATGAAGAACAGGGCGCTCGGATAGAGATAGCGGTATGGGATGGTGAGCAGCTTCACCCACAGGCCGATCATCGGCACGTTGAGGATGACCAGCATGATGTTGCCGACCCAGAAGCTCGCCACCAGGCCCCAGAACACGTCCGGGTGCTGGCTGATGAGCTGCGGGCCGGGCACGATCCCCTGGATGGTCAGGGCGCCGAGCAGCAGCGCCATGACGGCATCGCCCGGGATGCCGAGGCTCATTGTCGGGATGAAGTCGCCCTGCACCGAGGAATGGGTCGATGCCTCCGGGCAGGCGACGCCTTCGATGGCGCCGTGGCCGAAGCGTTCCGGGGTCTTCGAGATCTTCTTCTCGACCGCATAGGACACGAACGAAGCGATGGTCGGTCCGGTGCCGGGGATGAGTGCGCACAGGCTGCCGAGCGCGGTGCCGCGCAGCATCGGGAGAAACGCCTGCTTGAAGTCGGCCTTCGAAGGCCACATGTCGCGCAGCTTGATGTTGGTGTATTTGGTGTCGATGGCGGCGGTCTGGTTGACCGTGTTCATGAACTCGGCGATGCCGAACAGGCCGAGCGCCAGCGCTACGATCTCGACGCCGTCGTCGAGCTCGGTCATGCCGAAGGCAAAGCGGGGCGTGCCGGTCTCGATGTCGGCCCCCACGATGCCGAGCAGCAGGCCGAGCACCGTCATGGCGACGCCCTTGATCGGCGAGCCGCGCGCCAAGGTCGAGCCGGCCAGGAGCCCGACCAGCATGAGCGAGCACACCTCGGATGGTCCGAACTTCAGCGCCACCTGCACCAGCACCGGCGCCAGGAAGGTCATCTCGGTGATGCCCCACGAGGCGCCCACGAACGAGGCGATCACCGTGATGCCGAGCGCCACCCCGCCGCGGCCCTGCTTGGTCATCGGGTAACCGTCAAGGCAGGTCACCGCATGGGGCGGATGACACGGCAGGTTGAGCAGGATCGAGCAGATGGCGCCGCCATATTGCGATCCGTAAAGAACTTCCGCCAGCATGAGGATGGCGCCGACGGGCTTCATCCCGAAGGTGAGCGGAAGCAGGATCGAGATGGTGGCCAGCACGCCCATGCCGGGCAGCACGCCGACGATGTTGCCGAGCAGCACGCCGAGGAAGCAGAACATCAGGTTATGCGGCTCGAGCGCGACCCCGAAGCCGTACCAGAGATCGGTCAGTGCGGAATAGATCACGGGGACCCCCAACGCCACATCGGCAGCGATACTTGCAGTAGGTAGTTGAACAATATCACGCCGAAGACGGTGACGCCGGTCGCAAGTATGAACGCGCTCTTCCACGTGCTGTCGCGAGCACCCAGCGCGGACACGAACACGCAGGCGAATGTCGCAGGGATCATTCCGCCCGAATTTCCCAAAAAGATGAAGAGAATTGGCCCGGCCAGGATGCAGGCCCAGGCGCGCCATTCGGGCTTGGGCATGATGAGCTGATCGTCGCTGACGGCGTCGGCCGTGGCCGCGACCGCGGTGATGAGGATTCCGAGGAGCGTCATGATGACGCCCAGGATGATCGGGAAGAAGCCCGGCCCCATGTGGAAGAGCGTGCCGAGATTGTAATGGCGCGCTTCAAGTATGGAGCCGACCCCGATCAACGTCATCAGGCCGCCCGCATAGTAGTCTTTCTTCTGCGTGAGCAAGTTACGCAACGGTTCCACCCCCTGCCTTATATTGCGGTCTTCGATGGCAGAGCCAACTCATAATCGAATTTGCCTGCCAATTAAATAGCTGCATGGGACATTACCCATTTTTCGGCCGGCCCGGTGAAGTTCCCCCAGGGTCGCTCGGTTGGCCGGGGTCGCGGTGCCAAGGGCTCTATTCGTCCTTCTGAATCAATGTCATGCCGGAGCGCCAAAGGACTTGTGGCGACGCCTCACGGGCCCGGCCGGGACGTTTGGTCGCGCGGGCCTGAACGCAACAGCATAGAAAATCGGCGTTGCCGCGAGACGTTCGGGGAGAGTATTTTGTTGCATCGCAGCATGACCGCGTTGGTGGAGCCGGGGGCGGTGATCGACGGCCCGATGAGGGTTACGACACGGGCCGGTGCGGAGCCTTGTCGTTAACAACGCTTCTTTTGGACTTCAGTTCGCTGCTTTCCTTCGCTGTTCACATCGACTATGATTGCTGGTTGCCGAGTTGGGGGCCGGACGGTTTTCCGGTTGGATCGGTGCCATGCGCGAGGTTACCAGATATTGGGTCGGGCCGGGCTTGATCGCGGCGGGCTTGGTGACGTTCACGACAGCAGTGCTGTTGGCGGTCTTTCTGATCTGGCGGGGCGAGCATCTGATCTTCGGCTATCTCATTCCGATCACCCTCGTGGCGGTCAGGTATGGCAGCGTGCCCGCGATCCTGACCCTCGCCGCCAGCGACCTCTGTGCCGCCTATTTTTTGTATCCGCCTGATTTCAGCATCTATATCGCCGATCCGCTGCAGGTGGCCGAGCTCAGCTTCTTCTCGCTTCTGGTCTTGGCGATCGGTCAATTCATCGGCGGTTTTGCGGACGACGATCGCGTCCGCAAGCGCGCCGCGCCTTACAAGAAAGCGTAAGCGTCGCGCTATCGGGCGGCCGCGATCGCCTGCGCGCGCGCCACCACGGCGGGCGGCGAGCGGTAGAGACCTTCGACCAAGGCCTGCACATCCTCTCCGCTGACGAAATTGATCTCAAGCCCGGTCCGCGCGCCCTCCGCCAGCAGCTCCGGATCATTCATGGCCGCCGCGAATCCGGCGCGCAGGACCTGCGCCAGGCGTGGATCGAGGCCGGGCGGCGCCACCAGGGGGCGACCCATGGATTGGCGCGAAAAAATCACCTCCAGCACTTTCTTGTCGTCGGGATCGGTCACGAATTCGGTGACCAGGGGGATCGTCGGCAGCTCCTTGTGCTTGTTGAGCGACAGCTGCATGACGATCTTGAGCTTGCCGGATTCGAGCAAGTCCTTGTTGCCGGATCGAGCGACTCCCCACGAATAGCCGACGATGCCGTCCAATTCGCCTCTCTCGACCGCCAGGAGGATCTCGTTGGTGCCCGGATAGCCGCCGATCGACGTGAGCTTGGTGCCCAGGAGCGCGTTGAGCGCCGCGGCAAACACCTGCTGGTCGCCGCCGGCGCCGGTGGCGCCCACCTTGAGGTTCGTCCCCGTCAGAATGTCGGCGAGGGTCGCGGCCGGGCCGGGCTGCCGGATGTAGAAACCCGATACCTCGTTGTTCATGCTGCCGAGCCAGGTGAACCTGGTGGCGTCGAACATCGCGTTCGAGGCACTGCCGTTGAGCAGCGGATCCGCCGCAACGCCGCGGCCCACGATCGCGATCTCGGTGCCGTCGCGAGGCGCCACGTTGTAGATGTAGTTCGCCAGATTGAGCGAGCCGGCACCGGGCTTGTTCGACGCCACCACGCCGGGGTGGCCGGGAAGATGGTTTCCCAGATGCCGTGCCAGCAGGCGGGCGTAGGTGTCGTAGCCAAATCCGGTCGGCGAGAAGCCGATGAAGAGCCGGATCTGCTTGCCGGCGAATGTGACCGACGAACCCTCAGCCGGCACTTGCGCCGCGGCCGGCGCTATCGAGGCGGCCAAGAGCAAGCATATTGCCAACAGGCATCGCCGCGGTTTCGTGATGGTCAATCTCGGTCCGTATCCGGATGCTTGACGAGGTGCAACTGCGGGGTCCGGTAGCCGCTCCAGGGCAATTCCTCCTGGCACAGGACGCACGCCAGGATGGCCGGACCCTCCTTGGTCTCCTCGGTTTCGGTCACCTCGTAGACCGCGCCGCATTTGCACGTGATCCGCACCATCCCCGAAGTATGGCCCCAGGCAAGCCCGAAATCCACCCTGGGCCATGCCCCTTCTTACTCGGCAGCACGGACCAGGCGGGCGCCGTCGAGATGGGCGACGACCTCGTCGATGTGCATCACATCGGCATACTTATGATGCAGGTCGAACAGGTTGACCTTGTGGATCAGCTCGGAGCGGTCGTAGGTGCATTGCTCGACAATGGTGACGTGAAAGCCGTTGGAATAGGCATCGACCACGCTCGCCCGCACGCATCCGGACGTGCTTTCGCCGCACACGATCAGGCTCTGGATGCCGAGCAGCGCCAGATGCGAGAACAGCGGGGTGCCCGCAAAGGCGCTGGCGCGCTGCTTGTAGATGACGATATCGGCGCCCTGCGGAGCGAATTCGTGATGGATGGCGTACGGATCGCCGCCCGGGATGGGGCGCTGGCGGCGAGTCGAAACGGCGCCCGGCGGCCGGTTGTTGGGGCGGATGTCCTGGGTGGAGTAGAACACCGGAATCCCGGCCGCGCGGGCGGCCGCGAACAGCCGCTTGGTCGGCGCGACCGCCTGATGGGCATAGATGCCGCAGGTATTGGGGAAACGCTCGTTGAGCTCATAGGGCGATTGCGGACCGCCGCGATAGACCAGGTCGTAAAGATCGATCGCCAAGAGCGCCGGCCGCGGCCCCACGAAAGTCTCCCGCCGCCAGCCGGCATAGAGCTTGATGTCGGCTTCCGGGATGACGTCCTTCCAGCAATGGTCCTCGAACTTGTCGATGGAAGTCATGGCGCTCTCCCTCATCGTGACGGCCAGGTCCAGGCCGGCCGTTCGCCGTCCTGCACCAGCGTCTCGCCCAATTGCTTCTCCAGCACAATCTGCTTCGCCGCGGTCGTGGCCGCAAGCTCTGATACCAGCGCCACCGCATGGGAGACGACCACGATCTGCGATCGTTTGGCGGCCTGTGCGACCAGGCGCGCCAACGGCGGCAGCAGGTCGGGATGCAGGCTCGTCTCCGGCTCATTGAGGATCATCAGGCTCGGCGGACGCGGCGACAGGAGCGCGGCGATCAGCAGCAGATAGCGCAGCGTGCCGTCGGAAAGCTCGGCCGCCTTGAGCGATCGCAGCAGGCCGTGCTGGTGCATCTCCAATTCGAAATAGCCGTCGCTGTCCACGATCTCGATGCTGGCGCCCGGGAAGGCATCGGCGATGGCCGCGCGCAGCTCGGCATCGCTGCCGATCGCGCGAATGGTCTGCAGCGCGGCCGCGAGGTCGGACCCGTCGCTGGCGAGCACCGGCGTGTAGGTGCCGACCTGCGGCCGGCGCGCGGGCGCGTCGCGATCGGTCCGCAAGTGATCGTAGAATTGCCAGTCGCGCATGCGCTCGCGCAGGAGCAGGAGCTCGAGCGCGTCACGCGGATCGCTGCAATGGGTCATCATGCTGTCGAACGGCGCCAGATGGTTGAACACCTGCCGCCATTCCCCGGCTTCGCCGCGAATGCGCACGAGCGGTCCGTTGCGCGCCGCGAACACGTTGCTGCGGCCGAGGGTTTCGCCGGTCCACAGGCTTTCGGCCTTGATCTCCGGATCGCGCGCGAATGCGGAAGGGGAGGATTGCGGCAAGCCGAGATCGATGGCGTAGCCGTAGTCGTCGCCCGCAAAGCCGAGCTTCAAGCTGATCACGGCCTTGCGAACCGTGCCTTGCACCGGATAGCGGCCGCTTTTGACAGCGCGGGAGAACGATTCCGGCCCGGCCCAGAGCGTCGAATGCAGGCCGCCCTCGGTGGCAAGCGACTGGATGATGCGGCCTTGGGCGACGTCGGCCAGCAACCGCAGCGCGCGATAGAGGCTCGACTTGCCGCTGCCGTTGGCGCCGGTGACCACGTTGAGGGGCGCCAACGCCAGCTTGACGTCGCGCAGCGACCGATAGCCCGAGATGGCGACCTTGGTGATCATGGCTTGTTGTTTGGCTCGCCGCCAAGCCGCGAATGCACGAACTATCCGAGGGTTTCGAGCAGCCCTTCCTGCCACAGCTTGCGCGCCAGGCTGCGCTGGATCTTGCCGCTGGTGGTCTTTGGAACAGTCCCGGGGCGGATCAGCACGACAGCGTGGACGGCAACCTCGTGATCGTTGAAGACGGCCTCGCGAATGTTTCCGCAGATGTCCTCGATCGAGATCTGCTGCAGTGCCGCGCGCTCCACTTCCTGGACCAGGATGAGCCGCTGATCATCGCTCTCATCCACGGTGGTGAACGCGGCGCCGCAGTGGCGCCGCAGCGCCGGATGACTGTTTTGCATGGAATTCTCGATGTCCTGCGGATAGTGATTCATGCCGCGGATGATGATGACGTCCTTGATCCGGCCGGTGATGAAAAGCTCGCCGTCGGCATCGAGAAACCCGAGATCGCCGGTGCGCAGCCAGGATTCGCCGTCCTCGCCGTCGATGCGAGCGCGGAACACGGCGGTCGTGGCCTCCTGATTCTGCCAATAGCCGCGAGCGATGTTGGGCCCCGCCACCCACACCTCGCCGATTTCTTCCGGCCCGAGCCGGCGGCGGCTGTCGGGCTGAACGATCGCGATGCGCTCGCCCGCAAGGCTGCGGCCGCAGCCCACGACGACGCAGCTGTCTTTCTCGCCGGACGGATGGGCGACCTGGTCGCGCTGAATCGCGTTGCGGCTGACGGATCGCATGACCGCTCCACCGCCCCGGCGGCTCCCCGACACCATCACGGTAGCCTCCGCCAGGCCGTAGGCGGGATAGATGGCACGGGCATCGAACCCGTAGGGGGCGAATGTCGCCGCGAATCGAGCGATCGTATCGGCGCGCACCGGCTCCGCGGCATTCATGGCGAGCTTCCAGCACGAGAGATCGACATCGGCCATGTGCTCGGCGCGAAACCGGCTGACGCACATGTCGAACGCGAAATTCGGCGCCGTGGTCAGCTCGGCCCGGTAGGCGTGAATGGCCTGCAACCAGGCCAGCGGCCGCCGGATGAAGCTGACCGGGGGCATGAGGATGCACGGGGCACCGACATATAGGCTGTGCAGCGCATTCAGGATGAGACCCATGTCGTGATAGAGCGGCACCCAGCTGAGCATGGTGGAAGACCGCGTGCTGCCCAATGCCAGGCTGATCATGTCCAGGTTTTCGAGCAGGCTGCCGTGCGTGACCATCACGCCCTTGGGCGACGAGGTCGAGCCCGAGGTGTACTGCAGGAAGGCGATGTCGTCGCGCTGGTGTGCCGGAACCGCGATGTGCGGTGCGCGCGCGGCGGCATCCTCGCCATCGAGAAGGAGCCAGTCGAGGCCGGCGTCACGGTAGCGCTGGATGACGTCCGGGCGAACGGACGCCAGGTCGCCAGAGGTCATCGCCAGGGACGCTCCGCAATCGGCCACGATGGCGGCGCTGGAATCCTGCGTGCTTGCCCTTCGGGGCACCATCATCGGAACCGCGATGATGCCCGCCACCAGGCAGCCGAAAAAGGCGACCATGAAATCGAGCCCGGCCGGAAAGACCAGCAGTGCCCGATCGCCCTTGCGCAGCCGTGCGGAAAGTTGTGCCGCCACCAAACAGGCGCGCCGCTCCAGCTCTGCGAAGCTCAAGACCGCCTCTTCGCCGCCGCGTTCGGACAACAGGAGATAGGCGCGCTCGTCGGGTTGCGTCTCGGCGCGATGCCGCAGCACATCGGCCAGCGACGCCAGGGACGGCAGCGTCTCGACTCCCATCGCGATCAACTGGCACGCCGCTCGCGGCGACGGCCCGCGCATTGCTGGGCCAGATGGCGCGCAAGCTCATTGATCGTCGGGTAATCGAACATCACGTCCGACTGGAGCTCGAGGCCAAGCCATTCCGAAAGATCGATGGTGAAGGTGATGGAGGTCGTCGAATTGATTCCCAGCCGGGTGAACTTGGCCGCCGGATCGATCTGGGACGCCGGCACCTTGAGCTCGTGCGCAAGAAACCGGGTGCACCACTCGCGGATCTCCGCTTCCGGCTGATCGCCCCCGATCATGGCGATCTTTTTCTCGGCGCCGTCGCGGGCGGCGGCGCCGGCCGGCACATCCTTGCCGACCGCTGGCCGCTCGCGCGGCGGCAGACCCTTGAGCTTGCGGCACTCCGTCGACAAACAGCTCGACGTCGGTGCCCAGCAGCAATGGCCGCAGCGTCTCGATTTGCTCCTCGTCAAAGTCCCACCAGCGCAGGCTCATGAGCTCCGCGATCAGATCGGCGGAGAACCGCTTGCCGAAGATGCGGGCGGGATTTCCGAACGCAAGGCCGTAGGGCGGAATATCGTTGAGCACGACCGCGCCGGCTCCGACCACGGCGCCGTCACCGATCGTGACGCCGGACAGTATCAACGCATCGGCGGCGATCCAAACGTCCGAGCCGAGCACGATGTCGCCCTGGGGCGGTCCGTGGCCGTGGGCGGGCGGCTGCAACGTGTGGCTGGTGACGGTATCGGTGCGATGACGTCCGCCGAGCACGAATGTGGCGCTGGCCGCAATGCTGCAGTATTTCCCGACCTTCAGTCGCGATTTGTTGTAGAACCTGATGATCGGATCGCCCTGGGAATGGTCGCCGATCTCGAAGTCGTGCACGGCGACATAATAGGCAAGCTGGCGGCGCAAGTGATGGCGGCGATCGATACCTCTTCGGTACCACCGCATCCGCTGCTTGGACAGGAACGCGGATAGCGTCGACATGCTTGCCCTCGGTGCGCGCCCGGTTGATCGATAAGGCAGCGGATTATCAGGGACCGATGGTAGCGTCGAGGCGTTTCGTTCGCCATGCTTTTTTGCATATCCGAGGCGATTCCACGCCCGGCGCGCGCGAGCGCTGCCTGCTAAAGCCGGATCCGCCGCAGCCGCAGCGCATTGGCGATCACGCTGACCGAGGAGAGCGCCATGGCGGCGGCGCCGAGCACCGGCGAGAGCAGGATGCCGAAGGTCGGATAAAGCACGCCGGCCGCGATCGGAATGCCGGCCGCGTTGTAGATGAAGGCGAAGAACAGGTTCTGGCGGATGTTGCGCATGGTGGCGGCCGACAGGCGGCGCGCCCGCACGATGCCGGTGAGGTCGCCCTTGAGCAGCGTCACGCCGGCGCTTTCGATCGCGACGTCGGTCCCGGTGCCCATGGCGATGCCCACATCGGCGGCCGCCAGTGCCGGCGCGTCATTGACGCCGTCGCCCGCCATGGCGACGACGCGGCCGTCCCGGCGCAGCCGCTCGACCACGGCGCTCTTGCGGTCGGGCAGCACCTCGGCTTCGACCTGCGTGATGCCGAGTGTCCGCGCCACCGCCTTGGCGGTGGTCGCATTGTCGCCGGTCAGCATGACCACGCGCACGCCCTGCGCGGTCAGCGCGTCGAGGGCTTCCGGCGTGCTCGGCTTCAGCGGGTCCGCGATGGCGAGAAGACCAGCGAGCCGTCCGTCGACCGCCAGATAGACAACGGTGGCCGCCGTCTTGACGCTGGCGCTCGGCTGGCGCCTCCAGGGCCGCTGCCGAGATCCCGAACTCGCCCAGAAACCCTGCATGGCCGAGCGCGACCTTGCGCCCGGCGACCGTGCCGACGACGCCCTTGCCGGTCGGCGAGTCGAAATCCGTGACCTCCGCGAGCGCGATGCCGCGTTCGGTTGCGGCCTCGACGATCGCCTGTGCCAGCGGATGCTCGCTCGCGCGCTCCACGCTGGCCGCCAGGCGCAGCACCTCGGCTTCGTCGAGCCCGGGCGCCGCGACGAGCGCCACGAGCTTGGGCTTGCCTTGCGTCAGCGTGCCGGTCTTGTCGATCACCAGCGTATCGACGCGCTCCATCCGCTCCAGGGCTTCGGCGTTCTTGATGAGAACGCCGGCGCGCGCGCCGCGCCCGACCGCGACCATGATCGACATGGGCGTGGCAAGGCCGAGCGCGCACGGGCAGGCGATGATCAGAACCGTCAGCGCGGCAACCAGGCCATAGGCCAGGCGCGGCTGCGGGCCGAACATCGCCCACGCCGCAAAGGCCACGATTGCGACCAGGATGACCATCGGCACGAACCAGCCCGCCACCTGGTCGGCGAGCCGCTGGATGGGGGCGCGTGAGCGTTGCGCGGCGGCGACCATCTCGACGATCCGCGCCAGCATGGTGTCGCGGCCCACCTTCTCGGCCCGCATGATGAAGCCGCCGGTCTGGTTGAGGGTCCCGGCAATGAGCTTGGCGCCGGCGGCCTTGCTGACCGGCATGGATTCGCCCGTCACCATCGATTCATCGAGCGACGAGCGGCCCTCGACCAGCACGCCGTCGACCGGGACCTTCTCGCCGGGGCGCACGCGCAACAGGTCGCCGACCGCAATGCGCTCGAGCGATACCTCCTCCTCGCTGCCGTCCTGCAGCATGCGCCGGGCGGTCCGTGGCGCGAGATCGATGAGCGCGCGGATCGCGCCCGATGTCTGCTCGCGGGCCCGCAGCTCCAGCACCTGGCCGAGCAGCACCAGCACGGTGATCACCGCGGCGGCCTCGAAATAGACCGCCACGGCGCCGTCGGAGCCGCGGAAGGCGGCCGGAAAGATGTCAGGCGCGAGCGTTCCGGCCACGCTGTAGATCCAGGCGACGCCGGTCCCCATCGCGATCAGGGTGAACATGTTGAGGTTGCGGCTCACGACCGACTGCCAGCCGCGCAGGAAGAACGGCCAGCCCGCCCACAGCACGACCGGGGTGGCGATCGCGAGCTCGATCCAGTTCGATAGTTCGGGGCTCAGCCACATGTGCAAGTGGGTCAGGTGTCCGCCCATCTCGAGCGCCAGCACCGGCAGGGCGAGCGCGAGGCCAGCCCAGAACCGCCGCGTCATGTCGATCAGCTCGGGATTGGGGCCGGCCGCGGCGGCCGCCAGAACCGGTTCCAGCGCCATGCCGCAGATCGGGCAATGTCCGGGTCCGGCCTGCCGGATCTGCGGGTGCATCGGGCAGGTATAGGTGGCGTCGGCAGGAATGAGGCCTGCTGGGATTGTGCTGGCGGCCGCGGCCGCCGCGCGGCCGGCGTTCGAGCTAAGATATTTGGCAGGGTCGGCCGCGAACTTGCTGCGGCAACCGGCGGAGCAGAAGTTATAGAGGCGCTCCCGGTGGGAATGGTGGTGCGCGGTCGCGTCCGGATCGACCGTCATGCCGCAGACCGGATCGATGTCGTTCGCGCTCATATGCGGGCCGCCTTCCATCCCTACTTGAAACCGATACCCCCCAGGGGTACATAGAGGCCATGCGAAAGGATATCAAGGCGTCCGCCCTCAAGCGGCTCAAGCGCATCGAGGGCCAGGTCCGCGGCCTTGGCCGGATGGTCGAGGACGATCGCTACTGCATCGACATCGTCACGCAGATCTCGGCCGTGCGCGCGGCGCTGCGCCGCGCCGAAGAGGAGATCCTGCGCGATCATGTCGCCCATTGCGTCGAGGGCGCGATCGCGTCGGGCAACCAGTCCCAGCAGCGCCGCAAGATCGCCGAGCTGATGGAGGTGATCGGCCGCGCCGATCGCTAGCGCGAGACCTACGCTTTCAGCTGCCGCGCCATCCAGTCGGCCGACTTGCCGCGATATTCGTAGAACCGGTTGTGCGCCACGTGGTTGCCGTCCTCGACCACCAAGAGCTCCACCGGCCCGCGCGCCTCGCCGGCGAGCCGGCGGGCATCCTGCGGCGGGCAGAGCCGATCGAGCCCGCCCGCGATGACGAAAAGCGGGCACGTTATGCGCCCCGCGATTCCTTTGAGCGAAAGCGCCTGCGCGCGCTCGCGCGCCTCCTCATCGCTCGCGCTGTGGCTGCGGATCACGAAGGCGGCGCGCGTCAGCTCCGGCAGCGCGTCCCAGAGCGCGCCCCAATCGTAGGGGCCGCTATTGGCAATCGCAGCCTTGATGCGCTTCTCGAAGGCGGCCGTGCGTGGCGCGTAGTAGCCGCCCAGGCTGATGCCCCAGATTCCCAGCCGCTCGCCGTCGACGTCGTCCCTGCCGGCCAGCCAGTCGATCACCGGGCCGACCACGTTCTCGTAATCCGGGCGGATCGGAAAATCGTACTCCGCCTCGCCCTGTCCGGGGCCGTCAAAGGCGAGCGTCGCCATGCCCCGCTTGAGAAACGTCAGCTCGAAGGTGCCCAGCTCCTCCTTGGTCGAAATCGAGACCCATGGTCATGAGCACCACCGGCGGACGCCTGCGCCCGCGCGGCAGCCGCAGAACGGCGGCCAGGTGCTTGCCTTGGTAGGGAATGAGCACCCGCTCGCCGGGCGGATCGAGATGGGGCAGGGCGAGCGTCAGGCATTCGACCGCCTTGCTGTGGGCGGCGCGCAACTGGTTCATGTCCTGCACGAACAGATACTTGGCAAAGTGATAGGTCACGGCGGCGCGGTTCAAATGCTCGCCGGCGCTGACGAATTGGCCGAGCGCGAGCGCCTCTTGACCGAGCGCTTCGTGCACGCTCGCGCGCTCCGACCAGGCGCCGCACCAGTCATCCCAGCTCGCGAGCGAGCCGAGGATGTCGTTGAAGTCCCCGACCGCGATGCCGTTGACGCAAAAACGCGACACCCAATTGGCGGCGTGGTGGAGTCTCGGATCGTTCATCTGTCGGCCCCTCCTGCGCTGGACCGATCCTGGCAAGTAACTTCATACCGCTGGGTCCCGCGGGGTGGTCAAGCCCGGCGGTGAAGCGTTCCCGCGGCGCGAATGACGAACCGTGGCCCGACTGTAGCGGGTGACGCCATCGCCTTGCAATCATTGAATATTTTGTGCGTCCTGGAGTCACCAGATGGTCATGCTGCCGGCACAATTTGGCCTTTCTGGCCGATCAAAAGGAGCCCCCGCATAAGTCGACGTTAACCAAGTTTTGCTTGGCTCTGATCCAATAGGGGATTGAACCTTTAATAGGGTTCGCGCGTCTAAGACTAAGGGATGGGCCTGCGCCATGTCGCGGGCCGGGAGTTCGTCATGAACAAAAACAGCATGAACAAGGTCATGAGCAGGATCACCAAGAGCCGTCTGAACGGGTTAGCGCTTGTTTCCGCCATTGCGCTTTCGGGATTTGCCATGGCCGCTCCCGCGCAGGCCGCGGACCTTTCGGTCGCTCCGCTCTACAAGGCGCCGCCGGTTGTGGCCACGCCCGCCTACAATTGGTCGGGCTTCTATCTGGGCGTCAACGGCGGAGGCGGTTGGGGCACCTCGAATTGGGACAGCGCCGGCAGCCTGAACGTGTCGGGCGCCGTCGCCGGCGGCACCGCCGGCTTCAATTGGCAGATGGGCCATGCCGTGCTCGGCCTCGAAGGCGATGTCGACTGGTCGAACCTCAAGGGCACCACCACCTCGGCGGCCTGCGCGCCCGGCTGCAGCACCGGCAATGACTGGCTCGCCACCGCCCGCGGCCGTGCCGGCTATGCTTTCGACCGGGTCATGCCCTATGTCACAGGCGGCCTCGCTGTCGGCGATATCAAAGCCAACACGCCTGGTTTCGCGGGAGCGACCCAGACCAATGCCGGCTGGACTGCCGGCGGCGGCGTCGAGCTCGCTTTGAGCAATAATTGGACCGCCAAGGCCGAATATCTCCATGTGGATCTCGGCAACATGAATTGCGGGTTCAATTGCGGCCTCAGCCCGAACAACAACGTCTCGCTCAAGAGCGACCTCGTGCGCGGCGGCCTGAATTTCCGCTTCGGCGGGAACTGACCACAACGGGTCCCGCTTTCCCCGGTTGGTCTAGAGACGCCCTCGCCGAGGCGGGGGCGGATCCGGTTTTCCGTCCGAAATGCACCAATGAAAATGTCTGCCGCAGCGGCATCCCGGCGGCATTGACATGCATTGCGGCCTGATCCCTTATCGGCCCGGAGCATTTTTAGGAAAAGGCGTATCCGGCTTTCCGTCCAAAATGCGACGGCGCAAAATAGCGCTTCGCAGCGCCACGTTGCCGGATGAGGGAGCCTGCCATGCTTGTGCAGCTCAGCGGCGATTTCGATCTCACCGAAGGCGGCATCGAGCCCGGCGCGCCGGCGACGGTCTGACCCCGGGAGGGAAACATGCGCACGGATGCGAGGCGGCGTTTCATCGGTGCCGGCAGGATGGCGACGGCTCTGGTCGGCACCGCTTGGCTGGCAATGACGTTGCCGCTGACGGCGCCCGCGACCGCGCAGGAGCCCTCGAGCTGGGACATGTGCAACAACGAGGGCAAGGCCTATCCGCCCGATATCGTGATCTACGGCTGTAGCGCGGCGATCAGCACGGCCGGCTCCAATTCCCAGAATCTCGCCGTCGCCTTCAACAACCGCGGTCTGGCGTTTCGGGCCAAAGGCGACATCGCGCATGCGCTGGCCGACTACGACGAAGCGGCGCGGCTCGATCCGGGCTATGCCGGCGTCTTCAACAACCGCGGCGTGACGCTGCACGACAAGGGTGATGTCGACCGCGCCCTGGCCGACTACGACGAAGCGATCCGGCTCGATCCCAAGAACGCGACCGCCTTCACCAACCGCGGCATCGCCTATCGCGACAAGGGCGACCTCGGCCGCGCCATCGCGGATTACAACGAGGCGATCCGTCTCGATCCGAACTATGCCACCGCCTTCACCAACCGCGGCAACGCCTATCGCGAGATGGGCGACCTCGACCGCGCCGCCGAGGACTACAGCCAAGCGATCACGCTCGATCCGATGAATCCGGTCGCGTTCAACAACCGCGGCGCCGCCTATCTCATCAAGGGCGACCTCGATCATGCGCTGGTCTACTATTCGGAGGCGATCCGGCTCGATCCCCGCTACGCGCTGGCGTTCAACAATCGCGGCATCGTCTATCGCGACAAGGGCGATCTCGACCACGCGGTCGCCGACTACGCGGAGGCGATCCGGCTTAATCCGCGTTTCGTCAATGCCTTCACCAACCGCGGCGACGCCTACCGGGACAAGGGCGAGTTCCAGCGCGCGCTGGCGGACTATTCCGAGGCGGTGCGGATCAATCCCAGAAACGCGATCGCGGTCGGCGACCGCGGCCTCGTCCACCTGAAGCTCGGCGACCTCGACCAATCCATCCTCGACTATGACACGGCGCTCAATCTCAACCCGAGACTGGCCGACGCGCTCTATGGCCGCGGCCTCGCCAAGCAGAAGAAGGGCGACGGCGCCGGCGCCGAGGCGGATCTGGCGGCCGCCAAGGCGCTGCGCCCGGACATCGCCGGGGAGTTCGCGAAATTCGGCCTTCAGTGAGCTATTGCTTCAGCGCGCCGGCTCCCTCAGCGAAGCGAGCAGCTTGCCGTGCCCCTGGATCGGGTCCTTGATGGCGAGCGTCTTGAACGCGGCGAAGAACACCGCATGGCTGTGGGAGACCGTCGGCAGGCCGCTTTCCCGTTCCAACGCATCGACGATCTGCCCGGCCTGCCATTGCGGGCAGGGCAGGTAGAGCGCGTCGCAGCGCGGGGCGCGCGCGATCATGGCGCCGGCGAAGCGGCGGATGTCGGCGGGGGGAATCCGTGACAGTCGCTTGAAGGGTATGTTCATGCCTTCGATCCAAACGGGCTCGAAGTCGTGCAGCTTCAGATAGGCGACCAGCGCCTGGTTGTGCAGGTCGGGATAGGGCGAGGCGACCGCGATGCGGCGCGCCCCGATGTGGCGAAGCGCTTCCATGGCGGCGCGCAAACCGGTGGTGGCCGGAACCTTGGCGGCGGCTTCGACCTGCCTGACGATGTTGTCCTCGTAATCCTTGCCGCGTGCCGCCGTCATCGGACCGCCGCCGTGAATGATGAAATCGACCGCGCGCGCACCCAGATAGGTCGCCGCCGACGTGATCTGGCTCAACCCCTTCTCGAACGGGTCGGAGCTCCAATCCTCGACGCTGCAGGTGACGCCCACCAAGCCGACGCCGTCGGGGGCAAACCGATAGAACTCGTAGGGCACGACCTCCATGACGGTCGGACCGATATAGCCGATGCGCTTGCGCCATCCGAACATGGTTGCGTCTGGTGCCCCCCGGCAGGCCGCGTTCACCAAGCGGCCGGCATCGCAACACGATCAGTTTGGATCCGGCGATAGTATAAACCGTCAGCCGCCTGACGCAAAAGCCATCTGCGAACGGGCGAAGGAATCCCCCCATCCGCCCATTCCCGCGGACGCGCGGGTGAAGGAATTTGCCGTATGACCCGAGGCATCTCCACCCGCTCATCCCCGCGGAAGCCGGGAACCAGCCTTTGCCCCATTCAACGACCGTGCGATTTGGCAAAGTCTGGATTCCCGCGTCCGCGGGAATGAGCGGATGTGGCAAATTCCTTCACACGCGCGTCTGCGGGGGTGGACGTTGCGCTCAATCATCGGAGCTTTGATGGCTTCGCTGCCATCGCATGTTGAACTTGTACTTGCTTGAGCCGACTGTGTCGAATCCAAGTCGCTCATAGAGCGAGCGGGCACGATTGTTTTTCATGAACTCCAAGGCAAGCGCCTTGCGTTCTCGGGACGCCCGGTCGCACAGCCGTCGCACGACCGCCGTGCCGATTCCGCGGTTCTGCATCGAGGGCGTCACGTACAGCTGTCCCAAATAGATTTCCTCAGGCGTTTCGTTTATTTGCAGCCAACCGATGTCCGAGCCGCTAAGAACGACAATTGACGTGCCGCTGTCGGCGAGCGTCTCTTCAATCATGCGTCGTTGGCCCGATTCGTCCCAATATTCCAGCAACTCCATCGTCAGCGGTTTCATCAGGTCGAAATACAGCGACCAGCAGAACTGGAAGTCGCCGCCGCTTGCAGGACGGAGTCTGAACTCTATGGCACCAGTGGCCATGCACCGGCTTCCTCGAGATTGCTGAAGCAGGGAATTTGGTCAGGAGAAGTCATTTCCGATACGTCGCACAAGATTACTTTATTACTTTTCTCGCCGCCTGGGGCTACTTTTCCATCATTTCGTGCTTATCTAAGGAGCGCCGACCCGGGACAGCAACAACAATCGTTTGACGGAGGTGCGTGCGCATGACCGTAGAAAGCCCATCAAAGGACGCGGTTGCGAAGCGGGCAAATGCAAGCTTCCGGAAAGAGGAGAGGGCCAAGGACGCCAAGGTGGGGGCGGCTGCTTATGAAGCCGCCAGCCGCGCGGTTGCCGCAAAAACCGTGCGCCTGAGAGCGCTCCGATTGGCCAAAGAGGCCGCCGACTTGGCCAAAGAAGCCGCCGACCGAGAGGCGGAGGCGGCCAATCCCGTCAAACCCGCAATGCGAAAGCGGGCGGTTCGTTCAACTTCCTGACGACGCCCGGCACTCCCGGCGCCGCCGATGGAGAACGAACATGTCGGACGATCTAAGCGCAGAGTTCGAGAGCTACCGAAAGACGCTTCGTAGCGAAGAAGACAGGCAAGCTTTCGACCGCAACATCAAGCAGCTCCTTCAGGCGCGGGGCGTGGATTACGTGCGCGGATACGTGGACGGCCTGAAAGACAATACTTCGAGATAGAGCAAGGTCACGCGCGCCGCCTTCCTGTCGTCTTGCCCCGAGTTCTGCGCCGGTATCAAGGCGAAGCCCTTCGAGCGCGACCGGCGGCTCTGACACCGCTGGTCGTCGGCGAACGACGGAGCGCGCAGCGCCCTTTGCGGCTACGCCGCGGGAGCGATAGCGGTCTGGACGCTTCCAAAGGTCGCGCTCAAATTCGTGCCGACGCCCTGCACGACCGCGATTATCGCAACCGCGATGCCGGCGGCGATGAGGCCGTATTCGATTGCAGTCGCGCCGGACTCGTCCTTCAGAAAACACCTTAGAAGCTTGGCCATCAGATGACCCTCACTTAGCCAAATCGCCCGAGTAACCACATACATTTATCGTGTTTTGTTTCGATGATGAAAAAGGCTCGACTTTTACGAAAAGTCCGGATTGGCGCGCCCTTGTTTAGTGTATCCCTCCCGTCACGCTTTCCCTTCACCTTCGCCAGCCTCGCACCGGGCGTTCATCGGCTTCGGACGCGCCGCGCCTTCCGCTCGCAGCCAAAAAAACAGCCCCGGCGGGACCGAGGCTTGAGTATTCACTCGCGTTTTTGTGCCCAGGCCGAGAACCGGGGGCGACGTTTGGTTCACGACTCGGGCCAATCGGGTGGTACACCGCCACCACGGCGATTGCACATAACATAAACGTAAAACGGGTCGCCGTTCCTTATCGCAGCGCGCATCCAGCCGGTTGCGGCGATCGTTGTCCGACCGCGGACCAAAGCTGATCGCCTCTCGACCGCTCAAAAAAATGCCCCGCGAGCGCGGGGCCAAGTCATGGGAGAAAGTTCCCACCAGGGAGAACGTTGCCACAGTAGCTGGTTCGGCTCCCGAAATGGTTGCGGAAAAGCAACACTTCCCGACTTTCGCCACCGCCACACACAAGTTTTGCCCCACGCCTTCCTCTTGGAGGTGAACGCGCGCCGCTCGATCACGCGCGCATCACTTGCTACTCGGACAATGCGTGCTTCCATTTGCAACTCGGCAAGACAATGCTTCCCTGAAAGCACCGCTTGCGCGGCCGGCGATCGCCTCGCGCGGGCGGCTACAGCCCCTTGATCAGGCCGGCATCGATCAGGAGCCGGTTGAAGCGCCGCGCCTCCGCGCCGCCGTCGCATCCGTAGAACAGTCCCCGGCAGCGCTGGAAAATCCTTTTCTGCTCGGCGAACGAGGCATCGAGCGGCAGGCCGGCCAATTCCTGCACGATCATCGGGAGATACGGTCCCTCGATGGTGTCGAGCGCCGAGGACATATTGACCGGCTGATAATTGACCGCGTCGATGGCGTAGTAGGTCGCAAAATAACGCGGATCGTAGCGGATCAGACGCTGCGTGATGGCGGCTTCGTCGAGCGCAGGCTCTTGGATCAGGAAGGCGAAGTCGGGCTGGTGGTCGCCGTAGCGGACCAGCAGAAACGGCTCGTCCGGGAAGTCGCGCTTGAGCTCATCGAGCAGATCCGCATAGTCGCGCGCGCTCATCGCCTGCCGGCGCAGATATTCGTCGATCGGCGGCATGTTCCCGGGATCCTGCCATTCCGGCATCAGGTCCGGCCGCCAGCGGTGATCCCACGGCCAGTGGTTCTGCGCCAGATAGACGAACATGAACATCGGGCCTTTGCCGCGCTCGCGCTCGATCATGCGACGCGCCGCGTCATAGTAGAACTGGTCGGGCTCGATCCGGTTGGTGCCGAGCGACTGCTGGTCGAAGAAATGCTGCACGCCGGTGCTGGCCTGGAAGCTGCGTGCGCTCATGAAGGCGCCGAGCGCCGGATAGATCGAGAAGGTGCGGTAGCCGCAACGGCGCAACGCGGTGGCGAGCCCGCGCTCGACTCGCCCGGCGGCGATCTGGGTGACGTGATAGGCGAACTTGCCGAAGGAGCGCGCCGAAAGGCCGGCCAGCACGTTGTACTCGGTGTACCAGCTCGGGCCCCCGACGCTCTCGACCAGGAAGCGGCGGATCTTGCCGTCGAAGGAGCGGAAGTGGGAACCGTAGCCGTCGGGCACCTTTACGCCCGGCGCGACCCTTATGTCGAAGCTCGATTCGTCGTGCACCATGATGATGTGGGGCGGCCTGGCGGGCGGCGCGCAGGTCGCCTCCGGCAGCATCTTCAGCCGGTCGGTCACGACCGCGTCCGATTCCATGAAGCCGTGCATCATCAGCGAGGAAAGCTCGGCCACCCCCGAGCGCGCGAATTTGGAGACGTAGCTGCCGTTGAGGAAGATTTCCCAATCCGCCTGCGGCTGCGCGAACGACACGGCGGTGATGCCGGCGAGGCAGGTGGAAAATCCCGCCAGCGCGGTTCGCCGCCGCAGGCGGATCGGATCGAAACGCCAGAGCAGCACGACGAGCGGGAGCGCGACCAGGACGGAGACCGCGATGTTCCGGTGCAGGTCCGGCAGGATGTTCATGAGAAAGCTGATCGTGTCCTTGTCGATGATCATCACATCGAGGAAATTCGCGGTGACCGCGATGATCTCGTGCTTGAGGCGCGAGACCATGACCAGGATCACGACCATCGCCAGTGACAGCGCGGCCGACGCCGCCGGCCGGCGCAACAGGCTGAGCCAGAAGAAATTCAAGAGCCCCCAAGTCAGCAGGAATGCCAGCGCCGCGACCAGGTCGGTCTCGGTGAACGCCATGATGACGAGCGCCGCCAGATGCAGCGCGGCGGTCGGCGCAATGCGCCACGCCGGGCGTCCGGCGATCGATTTGCCTGCCCCGAGTCCGCGCACGAAAGATGAAGAGGCAGCAGGCATAAGGTTACGCGCTTGGCGTCGGATAGGACGCCATGAAAGAACGCGGTGTCATAAAAGTTTAAAATTACTGTCATGGCAAGTTCTTTGGCGCGGCCGGATGCAAGCCGATGCCGCACCGCAACCCAGCAGACCGGCGCAACGTCGGGCCGGCGGCGAGGCGCATGCGCCTTGTAGCTGGCTTCCTCGAGAAGGGTCCCGGCTCGCGTCCCTACATGCGCCGCAACGCTTCCGCCGGCACCATCCGGATGGCCCGCCAGGCCGGTATCAGCGATCCGATGAGGCAAAGCGCGCAAGCCGCGCCCAGAACCGGCGCGATCAGCGCGATGCTCGGCCTGAACGAGATCAGGTTGCCGATCGCCGGTATATGCGGAAACGCGAAAGCGGCGAGGAAGCTCAGGAGCACGCCCAGCAGGCAGCCGATCGCGCACATCGACATCCCTTCGAGCACGATCGAGGCCATGATGCGGGCATTGCTCCACCCGATGGCCGCGAAGATACCGATCTCGCGCGTGCGTTCCTGCGTGGCCATCATCAGCGCGCTGAGCACGCTCAGCGCACCCATCGCCACCGCGATGATGGAGATCGCGAGCGACACCGCATCCAGGACCGCGACATTGCGGTCGTTCTTGAGCATCTCGTTGGCGGTCGCGGCGGTGACATTGCCGAGCGCCTCGATCGCCGCCCGCACGCGCCCGGGCTCGACCGCGCCCGCGCCACGCTCGACATTGACGTGGATCATCGTGACCTGCCGCGGCCGGTAGCTCGCCTCCTGCAGGTCGATCAGCGGCACCAAGACCAGCCCGCGGTTGATGACGGTCGTGTAATTGGAGATGCCGACGATACGGAAATTCTCGCCAACGAGCGCGAGCTCGTCGTCGAGCTTCTTGCCCAGCGAGGCCGCCGCCGCGTCTCCAAGGACAGCGACCAGACGCTCGCCCGGCTGCGGCAGGCGGCCTTCGCGCAGCGGAACCCGCTTCCACAGATAGCTCGTGTCGGGCCAGCCGAGGGTCAAGACGCTGCGTTGGTCGACGCTGGGAGCGAACATGAACAGCTCGCCCGAAACCCGCGCGACGCCGGGGATCGCGGCGACGCGTTCGATGGTTGCTTCCGGGATGAAGCCGCCGAATATGTCGGCGGCGCCCTTTTGGGTCACCACGAAGTCGTCGCCCAATTCGTCGCTGGCCTCGCGCGTGCTGTCCTGGACGCTGTGCGACAATGCGATCAGTGCGAGCGCACTGCCGACCGCCAGGCCGATGCCGAGGATCGACAGTCCGGTGCGGGCCGGCCGTCGCTTGAGATTGCGCAGCGCGAGACCGACGAGATTCATGGCGTCGCCGGCAGCTCGCTGGCCCGGGAGGCCATCCCTTGGCGGACATCCTCGATGCGAACATCCTCGATGCGGACATCCTCGATGATGACGCCATCCTTGATCCGCACCCGCCGTGGGCAGCGGGCCGCCAATGCGTCGTCGTGGGTCACCAGGATGAGGGTCTGGCCGGTATCCTGGCGCAGCCGGAACAACAGATCGGCCACGTTCGCGGCGCTGGCGCTGTCGAGATTCCCGGTCGGCTCATCGGCCAGCAGCAGCTTCGGCTGATTGACGATGGCGCGCGCGATCGCGACCCGCTGCCGCTCGCCGCCCGAAAGCGTGCTGGCCCGATTGTGCATGCGGTGTTCCAGCCCGACCCGGTCGAGCATCACCGCGGCGCGCGTCAGGCGCTGCGCGGCCGAAAGGCCGTGGCCGAACATCGCAATCTCGACATTCTCCAGCGCCGTCAGAGTGGGGATCAGATTGAATTCCTGGAACACGATGCCGATGTGGAGACGCCGCAGCCGCGCCCAGTCCCCTCGCGTGCGCTGCACCCGCCCTTCCCACAGCACGGTCCCGGCGCCGGCACGGTCGATGCCGCACAGGAGGTTGACCAGGCTGCTCTTGCCGCTTCCGCTCGCCCCCACGATGGCCAGGCAATCGCCGGCCGCGATCTGCAGGTCGATGCCGCGCAATGCCGCGATGGCGCCGCCGTCGTAGCTGCGGCTCACGCCACGGAGCGCGATCTGCGGCTCGGATTCCGGGGAATTGTCGGAACCGGAGCCCCGCTCGATCGCCTCACGCATGACGGACCCGATCTCGCCCGATTCCCCTTGCATCGCATCGGCGATGCGCCCAGCGGCCCGACGGTCGCCCCGGAGACGTAGGATCCCGTGGCCCTTTGCTGCCCGCGAGGCGAACTTAACTCAAAAAATACATCAAGGGAACGAAATTGGACGGCCGCGGTGGAGTGCGTAAATCCTTTTGTCAACTGACGGTTAGCGAAAACTTCGGCACCTTTTTGATCGTCTGCTCGCTGCGTTTGTGTTTGCAAACGAACATAAAATCGGTATAAATCGATCGGCTGGGCTCGGGTTTGATAAGCCATAAGAAACCGATCGGCTGCAGCCAGCCGACGAATGTCGAGGGGGCGTCAGTGGGGGTGAGTTCGTCGCGCCGGGCAACCGATCCGGTTGGCCAGGTCAGGGCCCGAGTTTGCCGACGGGACGCCAAATCCCGCATTCGGGCGAGGTTGCTCTCGCCCCGCCCCGACAATCAATTCCGAACAAGGTCTCGTGGCGACCGGGCGAGGGGGGCATCGGGTGAATGAATTTGTGGAGTTGGCAGATTGGTTCGGTTGGCGTTCGCCGCACGAGCCGCTGGTGGTGGACAGCCTTCCGAGCCCGACCTTCAAGGTGAAGAACGCACAGCAAGTCTCGTTCAGCACCAACAACTATCTGGGCGTTGCCACCAGCCCACGCATGAAGGCTGCCGCCATTCGCGGCATCGAGGCCTACGGCGTCGGCAACAGCGATTCCCGCCTGCTCGGCGGTAATCTGGCGCTCTACGGCGAGCTCGAGCGCAAGATCGCCCGCTCCAACGGCAAGAGCCACGCGATCCTGTTCGCGACCGGCTATCTGACCAATCTCGGCGTCCTGTCCACGTTACCGCGCGCGACGCAGTTCGCCCGCGCCTTCGGATTTTCCACCAGCCGGGATTACTCCTACGCGTATTTCAGCGACGAGTATAACCATGTCAGCATTCGCGAAGGCATGCGGCTGTCGGGTGCACGACGCTACAGCTATCACCATCGCGACCTCGATCATCTGGAGAGATTGCTGCGCCAGTCGGACGCCACGTCCAAGATCATCGTGACCGACGGCGTGTTCAGCCAGGACGGCGACATCGCGCCGATCCCCGATCTGTTGCGCCTGGCCGAGCGATGGGACGCCATGCTCTATGTCGACGATGCCCACGGCACCGGCGTGCTGGGGGCCTCCGGTGGCGGCGTGCTCGACCATTTCGGCGCGGCCAGCGAGCGGCTGATCTACATGGCCACCCTGAGCAAGGCCTATGGTTCCATCGGCGGTTACGTCGCCTCCCATGGCTTGATCACCGAAATATTGCGGATGTCGTGCCCGGCCTATGGGTTCACCGCGACGCTGCCGCCGGACCAGGCGATGGTGATCTCGACGGCGATCGACGTGGTGCGCGACGAGCCGGAGCGCCGCCAGCGGCTGTGGGACAATCAGCGCTATTTCGTCAAACGCATGGCCGACTTGAGCTTCCGGCTGGTCTCGACCGAGACTTCGATCGTGCCGATCTGGCTCGGCGACGAGGAGCGGACCCAGCAGCTGGCGCTCGCCGTGCGTGCCGAGGGGATGCATGTCGATGCCATCCGGTTTCCGGCCGTGCCGATCAAGTCCGCGCGCCTTCGGATCCAATTGAATGCCGGTCATCGCCGCGAGGACATCGATCGTCTGGTCGATGTCCTGAAGCGGCATCAGCAACTCGCCGAGCCGCCGCGCAGCTTCGTCTCCGTCAGCGGCGACATGAACGACGACATCAACGGCGACTTGGCGGTCAACGCCTAGGGCATTTGCCGATGCGAGCGCGTCGGCGGCCGTTGCCGCGGGTTGCATTCTGAGGTATTGCGACGATTCCTTGGCGCATGCCCTGCGGCGCGACAATGATCGCGGTATTACGGAGCGCAGAGCCTCTCGCGCGCTTCGTCGCGCGTTTCAAGCAGGCTCGTGTTGCCGCCCGGCCGGAAACGCCAGAATGGGGGCGCGCTTGAAACAGGAATTGTCGCGGGTGCCTCAAGCGGCATGCGCCGCAGGCGTCGCGGCACTTGCGCTCCTTGGTCTGGCGTGCGGCCCGGCAAGCGCGCAGTCGACGCTGACGGCCCGCTACCAACTGTCGCTGGCCGGCATCGAAATCGGCGTCGGCGATTGGAGCGTCGAGATCGACAAGGATCGCTACAGCGCAAGATCGAGCGGCCAGCTCTTCGGCGTGTGGCGCGTGTTGCTTGGTCCTTACATCTCCGCGGTGACGCACGGCACCGCAAGGGAGGGCCATCTTGCGCCGACGAGCTACGTGGCCAACTTCTCCTCGGACGACGACATCGACGACGTGCGAATGACGCTGCGCGATGGTGTCGTGAGCGAGGTGGAAGCCAAGCCGCCGATTCCCGACTCCCCCGATCGCGTCCCGGTCACGCCCGCCGATCTCCGCGGCGCCATCGATCCGCTGACCGCTGGGCTTATGCCGGTGTCCGGCACCGGGGATGTGCTGGCGCCGGCGGCCTGCCAGCACACGCTGCCGATTTTCGACGGTACCCACCGATTCGACATGGCCCTTTCGTTCAAGCGCATGGACAGGATCAAGCCCGAGGCAGGCTATCAAGGGCCCGCCATTGTCTGCGCCATGTCCTATCGGCCGGTCGCCGGCTACAATACGGGCGCCTTTCGCGTCAACTATCTCAAGAAGGCGCGTGACATGGAGATGTGGTTTGCGCCGATCGCAGGCACGCGCCTGCTTGCCATGTTCCGCATTTCGATCCCCACCATGCTGGGTGGCGCGGTGCTCGAGGCCACCCGGTTCGAGAGCGCGATCCGGTAGCAGCCGCGGGCCGGCGCGATTGTGGCCGGCCGGGTCCGGGCGTATATGGCCCCGATGACCGAACCGCCTGCCGCCGCGATCCCGCCGGCGCCTCCGGCCGATCCGAACCCCGAATGCGCGCGCTGCGGCAAGCCGCCGGCGCTGTGCGTTTGCGAGGGGATCGTCCGGATCGACAACAAGGTATCGCTGCTGATCCTGCAGCATCCGCAGGAGCAGGATCGCGAGCTCGGCACCGCCCGGCTCACCGCGCTGCATTTCACCGACGCGCTCATCAGGATCGGCCTGTCCTGGCCGAGCCTTGCCAAGATCCTCGGCCGTCCGACCGATCCGCAGCGCTGGGCGATCCTTTATCTCGGCTCGGTCAAGGCCGCGGCACTGCTGCCCGACCGCGACATCGTGGTGGTGAACAAGAACGGGAACGCCGTGGATCGCCAGGAGCAGGCGTTGCGCGAGATCGAAGGCGTCATCCTGCTCGACGGCACCTGGAGCCAGGCCAAGGCGCTGTGGTGGCGCAATGCCTGGATGCTCAAATGCAAGCGGGTCGTGCTCGGCCCCGCGCGTCCGTCGCGTTACGGCCGGTTGCGGCGCGAGCCGCGCAGCGACGGCTTGTCCACCATCGAGGCGGCCGCCATGCTGCTGGCCCGGCTGGAGCAGAAGCCCGAGATCGAAACCGCGCTGCATGCGAGCTTCGAGCGCCTGCTGGCGCGCTACCGCGCGACCCATGCCGCTTCGCAGGCACGGCGGCCGCGCCGCTACAACAGAGCATGAGCGCGGCGTGCTGGCGGAAGACGCGCTCCGCCGGGCACCTGCCGGCACCGATGCGCCGCGCGCTGGCGCTTGTCGCCATCGCTCCGCTGCTTGCCGGTTGCGGCAGCTCGATCGACAGCGAGCAATTGCGCCTTTGCCGGGCCGTCATTCCGATCCTCAATCCGGACGGCACCGATCTGCGCGAGCTGCGTAACGCTCCGAGCGCCCTCGGCGCGGCGGGCGTGCGCATCGATTATGCGGCGCGTGCGCCGGGCGAGGCGAGCCGTGTGCGCCACGTGGCTTGCGGCTTTGCCGGGCGAACATTCTCCGCCGATCGGCTCGATCTGGTCGCGGTGGAGACCGACAGCGGTCCGCTCGGCGACGCCCAGCTTTATTTCTTGAAACGCTTCTGGCTTGGCCCCGCGGCGGGCGCCGGCGAAAGCTTCAGCGGCGAACCCGCGGTTCCTCTCCTGCCGGCCTCGATCGCTTACGTGGCGCAGCAATTCATCAACGCCACCGCGCTGTGCGCGATCTATGCGCTGCTCGCCACCGCCTATTCGCTGATCTACGGGATCAGCGGCCGGATCAACCTGGCGTTCGGGGAGATCGCGATGCTCGGTTCCTATGGGGCGATCGGGGCCATTGCGGTGCTGGTTGCGCTCGGGCTCGACGATCCGCTCGCCGGCATTGCGGTGGCGCTCGCCGCCGCGGCCGCATTCTCCGGACTTTGGAGCGCGGTGATCGGGCACAGCGTGATTGCGCCGCTGCACGCCCGTCACCGTCTTGGGCAGCCGATCCTCGTTGCCACGGTCGGACTTGCCCTCGCACTGCAGGAGTTCCTGCATTTGTCGCAAGGCGTGCGCGATCTTTGGGTACCGTCCTTGTTCAAGGAGCCGATCGCCTTGGCGCGTGCGGGCACGTTCGTGGTCACGGTGACGCCGCTGCAGATCGCGGTCGTCGCCGCCACGCTGGCCGCGGCCCTGGCGCTGTTGTGGCTGTTCACGCGCACCCACTTCGGCCGCTCGTGGCGCGCCTACGCGGATGATCCGCAGACGGCCGCCTTGCTGGGCGTCGACGGCACTCGCCTTCTCTCCGCGACCTTCGTGCTCGCTGGCCTCAGTGCCGGGCTCGCGGGAGCCGTCGTCGGCGTCTATTACGGTAATGTCGGGGCCGGCATCGGCACCATGCTGGGCGTCAAGGCGCTGATCGCCGCGCTGATCGGCGGCATCGGCTCGGTGCCGGGCGCATTCCTCGGCGGGCTCGTGGTCGGCCTGATCGAGACCGCATGGTCGGCCTACTTCGACATCACGCTACGCGACATGGTGATCTACACGTTTCTCGTCGTTCTGTTCCTGCTGCGTCCGGGCGGCTTGTTCGGGCTGGCAAACCCGGAGCCGCCGCGCATCGGCCGCGCCGGAGTGTAGGGCGCAATCGATTTATTGCGCCATCGGGCCTAGCGAGGTGCAATTCCTCGGCCCGTTAAGCGGCGCGATAAAGCGGCGCAATAAAGCGATTGCGCCCTACGTGTTCCGAAATGCTACTTCAGCTGATCGCTGATCTTGGCGAGGCCGGCGCTGGCGCAGGCTTCGTCCTTGTCGCCGCCGGGAGCGCCGGCAGCCGAGATGCCGCCGATCGTGTCCTCGCCGGCCTTGATCGGCAGGCCGCCCGCTCCGGTGGTGAGCTCGCTGTCGAACTGGCCGGGATTGAAAGCGCCCGGCGTGGAGACCCGCTTGGTGTAGTCGCGCGGTCGAGATCCTCTGCATCGCCGACGTGTAGGCCTTGCGCCTGGTGACCTCGAGCGTCAGCGGCCGCGCGCCGTCGCCGACCAGGATGAGCTTGGGCTCGCCGGTGCGATCGACGATGGTGACCGTCACGTTGTAGCCCTGCTGCTTGCAGGCAGCGACCGCCGCTTGCGCAGCTTCCAGCGCCAATGCGGCGGTCAGGACCTTATGGCTCTCGGTCGGCAGCGGATCGGCGGCCCAGGCATTGCCGCCGGCCAGGGTCGCGAGGACGGCGGTCGCCGCGATTGCGCAAGTTTTGATCATCGATTTCCTCCTTGGTGATTATGGGCTCGGTTATTGGAGCACCGCGGTGACGGCAAAGCAACGCGGTGCGGCAGATTCTCGGGGTGGGGCTCCCGCCATCCCCTGGAGCCGGCATCACTTGTGCGACTGTTGGAAATATTTCAGGTCAGGCGGCTTCTGTCCCTTTCGGGCCGGCATCAGGTATCCGTCCGCGCTCAGGTAATAGTTGTCCTTGCCGATGAAGACTTGCGCGTTGTACTCGGGGCAGATGGATTCCGGCCAGTCCGCCAGCGGATCGGCGTTACGAACATATTTCTTGTCGACGGTCCACGGCCGCGTCAGCGCATGGTCGATCACCGTCATCTCGTCATGCAGGATGTTGGCGTTGGCCTTGTCGAGATAAATGCGCTCCTTGAAGATCGACTGATTGTCGTAATGCAGCGGCAGGCCGGTCGTATCGTAGTCGCGCGGCCCCTTGAATCCGCGGGTCTCGACCTCGAGCAGGTCGTAGCGGCCGCTGCCCGCCTGATCGATCCAGCGGCCGATGGAATAGCCCGCATAGGTCGGCTCGATCTCCTTGGGCCAATCGCGGCCGTCGGTGAAGACCC
This sequence comes from uncultured Alphaproteobacteria bacterium, assembly GCA_963725185.1. GTDB lineage: Bacteria > Pseudomonadota > Alphaproteobacteria > Rhizobiales > Xanthobacteraceae > VAZQ01. The sequence continues at coordinate 335,632 of CAVRXO010000002.1, read as the reverse complement.
GGCGCGGCTGGTCCTGGTCGCCGACCAGAATGTAGGTGGTATCCGGCGAGAGGACGAACTCCAGCGGCCGGAACGCGATCATCATGCGGGGCATGCCGGCTGCGACGCAGCGGACATGATCGTAGTTGTTGCCGTGCCCGCCGGCCTCCTGATCCGCGAGGCTCGCCGCCTCGATCGCCTTGTACTCGGGCGTCAGCGGCGCCTCCTGGCCGAAGCCCCAGGGCTTGGTCTGGTCGAACGATGCTTGGCCGCCCAGGCCGCGCACGACAAAACGCATCCATTGTCCCTTCAGGTCGGGATACTTCGAGTAGTCGAGGATTTCGGCGCCGGCACTCGACGCCGACAGCGCCGCCAATGCGATTGCGGCAAGCAGGCTTCGGCAAGGCATGTTCTGTTTCTCTCCAAGAGATCGCGGGCAAAAGCATTCCGCGGTTAGGTTCAAACTGTCGCCGCCCGGCTCTCGGCTTCTCTCCAAGCCCGCGAACCGTACAAGGTTGGTCGGGCCGCCGGAAGGGGCTCACGCTTCGACTCGCGCAGTCTTGATCGGCGGGCGATGCTTAAATCGACGGCTTGAATCGACGGCTTGGCGATCATCAGCGCGAAGATCGCGATGACGCCCGCAAAGGCCGGCCAGTATTGCAGGTGACAGTGTTGCGGCTGACAGTGTTGCAGCCGACAGTGGCACATGCGGAGATTTGGGACTATCCTGCCGCGATCAGCGGGAGCGTACGATGGACAAATCGCGGACGCGGGCCGCCGGCTCTTCGAGGCGGCGCTTCCTCAAGGACGCTGCCGGCGTCACCGCCGGCACGGTGCTGACCGGGCGGTCGCTGTGGGCCCAAGGCAGAAGCGCCGGCGCAGCCGCCGCGGCGCAAACCGATCGTGCGTTTCCCAAGATCGATCCGCAGCTGATGATCACGCCCGATCAGGCGTGGGACTGGAACCTGTTCAAGGCGCAGGGCGGTCCCACCTATGCGGGCAGCACCGGCTGGAAGCGCTACACCGACTTCCTCATCGCCAAGATGGCCGAGCTTGGCGCCGTCGATCTGGATCATGTCGAGATCCCCTACGACCATTATGTCGTGGACGATTGGCCGGATCGGCGCACCCACATCCACGATTCCGGCATGGCGGTCGAGAAGCTCGTCACCGACGGGACGCCGGTGCCGGTCGTGGCCTCCTACGGCATGACCTCCGGCGCGACGCCGCCCGAGGGCATCACCGCGCCGATGCTGCATTACGACCCCGCGCATCCGCCGGCCGCCGGCGAGATCGAGGGAAAGATTCTCGTCTTTGCGACCCCGCCCTATCCGAAGCCGCCGTATTCCGATGCGTTCCTCGATAACTTCACGCCGACCGACTACGAATGGCGCTCGCCCGGCCAATGGCCGCCGCTGTTCGTGCCGCCGCCGGCGAGCGTCGCGAGCTCCTACCATTGCCGCTTCGTCTGGAGTCAGCTCAACCGATGTGCCGCGATCGGCATCAAGGGCGGCGCGGCCGGCATCGTCATCGTCTACGACCTCTCGCCCGGCGCCGCGTTCGGGCTGGCGCAGCGGAGCGTCTACACGCCGGACGGCAAGGCCGGACTCGGCGCCAAGTACGTCAACTGCCCGACCCTGACGCTCGATCGCGTGAACGGCGCCAAGGTGCTGGCGGACGCCAAGGCCGGCAAGACCGCCACGCTGACGCTGAGCGCCCGCTTCCAGCGCGATATCGGCAAGGCCATCATCGCGTATCTGCCGGGCCGCGACTACGGCACGCCGCAGGACGAGCAGATCTTGCTCGCCACCCACACCGATGCCATGTCGCTTGGTCGAAGAGAACGGCGGCCTCGGCATGCTGGGCATCATGTCCTACTTCAATCGCCTGCCGCGCTCGGCCCGCCCGCGCACGCTGGCGTTCTATTTCGATTGTCGGCATTTCATGCCGGGCGGCGAGGGCAGCTGGCCGCAATTCGACTATTACACGATGCAGCCCGAACGCTTGAGCCCGATCGTGGCGACGCTCGGCATGGAGCACATGGGCGGTCGCCAGACCATCGAGATCGGGCCCGACGGCAACCAGTACGTCTATTCAGGCGAGCTGCCTGAGAATGGCGGCGTCATCACCAGCCTGATGGATGTCTACAACAACAATATCTGGCTGATCGAGGCGATCGCGCGCGCGGCGACCGACAATCGCTGGCCGCGGGTCGACGTCAAGGCCGGCGATGTCGGACCCGGCGTCAACGGCGGATTCCAGGGCAGGGTGAAGAGCCCGATGAACAAGGGCCGGGCCTACCGGATCCCGGGCATCGGGCTCGCCGGCGACTGGCCGGGCGGCTGGACGCAGACCTACGCGCAACTCGACACCGAGGCCGGAGCGCACGGCTTCGACAAGGACTATTTCGTGCAGCAGGTGGCCGGCCTGTCGCAGCTCGCGGGCGAATTGATGCTGGTCGAGCCGCGCGTCATCGATCTGGGATGGGGCGAGCTCAAGTCGGCGCTGGTGAATCTGCCGGACGCCGCCTTCGTCATGCCGCAGGAGGCGACCGGGCACCGGCGAACGCTGGTCGACCAGTACGTCGCGGCCTTCCGGCAGGTCGAGGCGCAAGCGCTCGGCGAGGCAAAGAGCACGCTCAAGGACCTTGCCGCCAATGCCTCCGCCTGCGTCGTGACCGACCGGCTGGGCGCCCTTGCGGCGCTGGTGGACGGCCAGCTTGCCAAGCTGGTCTGATCCACGGCTCGGGCCGACCGGTCGCGGGTGCCTGAAGGGGCTATGGAGGGGGCCGGCCGGTGTGGTATGGTGGGTGGATTCCGGAAGCTTATCTGGGAAAACGTCGGCTGACTTGAAGAACCAACGACTCTCGCGACCCGCTTCGATCAGCGCGATGCCGGGCGTTAGCGATGGTCTTTGGCAGAGGAAAAGCTTCAAGCCTGAAATCAATGACCGGACATCTGTGAGAGGAAGTGGACCATGAGGATCAAAGGCAAACTGTATCTTGGCGTGGCGCCGCTCGCGCTCGCGGGCGTGCTCGCCGGCGCGCCTGGGCAAGTTTCCGCCCAGCAGGCCCCCGCCGGCGTCAATATCAAGCCGGTCGACATCGGCGGCCAAGTCACCGGACCCAATGGGCCCGAGGCCGGCGTGTGGGTGATCGCGGAGACCAAGGACCTGCCGACCCGCTTTGCCAGGATCGTCGTCACCGACGATCAGGGCCGCTATGTGGTTCCCGACCTGCCGAAGGCGAACTACACCATCTGGGTGCGCGGCTATGGGCTCGTGGATTCGCCGAAGGTGCAAAGCGAGCCGGGCAAGATCGTCAATCTGAAGTCTGTGCCGGCCCCGGACCCCAAGGCGGCGGCGCAATACTACCCGGCGATCTATTGGTATTCCATGATGAAGATGCCGGATGCCAGCCAGTTCGGCCCCAAGGGCATTCCGGTCAAGCAGTATGAATATATCAGCCTGATGAAGAACAACGGCTGCGTCGGCTGCCATCAGCTCGGCACGCTGGCGACCCGCACCATTCCGGCGGCCTTCGGGACCTCCAAGGACGGCTGGATGCAGCGGACCCAGGCCGGTCAGGCGGGCGAGCTCATGGTGAACATCATCGCCGGCCAGCTGCAGGCGGCGCCGCTCGGCTATCTCGCCGATTGGACCGATCGGGTCGCCAAGGGCGAACTCCCGCACGCGACGCCGAAGCGCCCCGAAGGCGTCGAGCGCAATGTCGTGGTCACCACCTACGACTGGTCGGACGAGAAGCACTACCTGCACGACCTGATCTCGACCGACAAGCGCAACCCGACGGTCAACGCCTACGGGAACCTCTACGGGCAGCCCGAATACAGCATGGATGCCTTCCCGGTCCTGGATCTCAAGACCGAGACGGCTTCGGAGCATCCGGCGCCGCGCCGCGACCAGGACATGCACGAGATGCTTGGACCCGGCCACGCCGCCATGGAGAAGCCGCTCGGGCCGTCGGCCTATTGGGGCGAAGAGAAGATCTGGACCGCCCACTTCAACAATCACAACGCGACCATGGACGACAAAGGCCGCGTGTGGATGACGGCCGCGTTCCGCGACCAGCATAACGAGCCGGCCTTCTGCAAGCAGGGCTCGGACCTGGCGTCGGCCAAGGCGTTCCCGCTCAGCGAGAGCCAGCGCATGCTGATGGTCTACGACCCGAAGACCGACAAGTTCGAGTTCGTCGACACCTGCTTCACGACGCACCATCTCAACTTCGACAAGAACGGAGTGCTGTGGACGTCGAGCGGCGGCGGCGGCGGCGTTGTCGGGTGGGTCGACACCAAGAAGTGGGATGAGACGCACGATGCCGCAAAGTCGCAAGGCTGGACCGCGCTCGTGGTCGACACCAAGGGCGACGGCAAGCGCGGCCCATATACCGAGCCCGGCCAGCCGGCGGATCCGAACAAGGACCGCCGCTTGGGCCAGGTGTTCTACGCCGTCAGCGTGAATCCGCAGGACGGCTCGGTGTGGGGAACCATCCGCAGCAATCCGGGCTCGATCGTGCGCATCGCTCCGGGCGCGAACCCGTCCGAGACCGCGCTGTCGGAAGTCTACAACGTTCCGATGCCGGGATTCGGACCGCGCGGCGGCGACATCGATTCGAAGGGCGTCTATTGGTCATCGCTCGCGAGCGGCCATTTGGGCTCCTTCGATCGCACCAAGTGCAAGGGTCCGCTCAACGGACCGAATGCGACCGGCGATCAATGCCCGGAGGGCTGGAGCTTCTACCAGTATCCGGGGCCGGGCTTCGAGGGCATCGGCGAGAACAGCGCCGAGTTCGAGCTACTACACCTGGGTCGACCAGCACAACACGCTCGGGCTCGGCGACGATACGCCGGTCTCGACCGCCAACCTCGAGGACGGCGTGACCGCGCTGCACGACGGCAAGATGGTGCTGCTGCGCCTGCCATACCCGATGGGCTTCTTCGCCAAGGGGATCGACGGACGCATCGATGATCCCAACGGCGGCTGGAAAGCCCGCGGCCTGTGGGTGAGCAGCGGCGATCGCGCGCCCTGGCAAACCGAAGGCGGCAAGGGCAACCGGCCGATGGCGGTGCACTTCCAGGTCCGCCCCGATCCGCTCGCCGACTAGGGCGCCCGCTCCCGTTCCCTTCTCTGCAAGGCGGGGAAGGGTCGGGGAGCAGCAACAAAGCGATGGGTCCGCTTCGGCCGAAGCGGACCCATTTTGTTTGGATCACATGCAGCCCGGATGCCGCGCAGCGTTAATTACTTGTCCCGGCCTTGAGCCGGGACCGTCCGAAACTCTGAGCTCATAACGGTCCCGGCTCAAGACCGGGACAAGTTGGAAAGGAAATGCGAACAAGCCTCAAGGTCACAGCACCAGCAGGAATGCCGATGACCTAATGCGCCCCCGGCACGGCGCCGGGTCGGGCGCCCGGAGCAAACGGAGGCAGCGCCGGATTCCCGCCCGCGCGGCCGCCGATGGCAAAGAACGGTCGCGGCGGCCGGCAGAAGTTGTCGCCGCGCTCCGCAAGGTCCGAAATCAATGCGTCGGTGATGTTGACGTCGACGGCGGGCTTCTTGGCGCTGGCCCAGAATTTCTTCACCGCCTGCCTTGTCTGTTCGCCGAGCTTGCCGTCGATGCGGCCCTTGAGGCAATCGAGCCGCCGCAGCTCGATCTGCGCCTTCCTTATCTGATCGGGCGTATTGGCCGGCACTGCCGCCGCCGGCGCCTCGGCCGCGGGCGATTGGCCCGGCTCGGTGGACCGCTCGATCGGGATCGGAAGCGTTCTGTGCAAGCTCGCCCCCATGTCCGGCGGTAGCCGCACCCGCCGCCAGCACCCACAGCGAAATCGCCATCGCAGCCGCTCTGGTCCGCCAATCTCCGCCGTGCATCGCCAACCTCTTTCGCGCCGATATCCGCGTGCGCCGCCGCAACATGTCGACCGGCGGAGGTTCTAATGCCGATGCGGTCGTGGAGCAATCAGTGACCGGTCCGCCGGTCCACGATTTGCACTCGCGACGGGCACTCGCCATGCGATGCTCCTTGCTTCAAGCCCGGATGAGAGTTCAGCCTTCACCGTCAAAGGCGGCGCCAACGAAGTGTCCGCACATCGACTTCATAGAGACCGGCCTCAGCCGCGAGCGGATCGACGAGGACGCGGACGAGATCGCCGGCATAGAGCCAAGCCCCGACGACGCACCAGAACCGCTGCCCGTCCGGCGGAGGATTTTCGTGCCGCCATAGAGCGAGCGCCTTTATCCGGCTCGGGTTGGGCGCATCCGGCCCCCGTGGAAGCCCGTCCTCAAAGAGACGGATGTCCAGGCCTTGCCCACCGGAGAGACACCAGCCGCCGGCCGGGTTGACGATGGCGCAGGTTGGATCGCAATGGCAGTGGTCGCCGACGATGAGCTCGCCTTCCGGCCAGATCAGAAGCGCCATGTCGAAGCGATCAACGATGCTGTAATCGCCATCCCAGTCCAAGGCGTTTGCAGGAAAAGTGGACACCGATTTTTCCTTCCGAAGATGCGACAATGCACGGAAAGCTAAAGTCCGCGACTGGCGGAGGTTCTATGGCGATGCAGTCTTGGAGCAATCAGCCCCCGCCGGTCCGCCGGGTCCACGATCTCCCGACAGCCGTCTATGCGCAGTTTGACAGGCCGGAATCCAGCGCCTCGATGATCCGATCGACATCTGCCGGCTCGATGATCAACGGCGGCGCGAGGCCGATGCTGCTGTCGGATACCCGCACCATCACGCCGGCGGCCACGATCGCCTCCGAAATCCGCGCCGCCATCGCGGGTGCGACCGGTGCCTTGGATTTTCGGTCCGACACGAGCTCGACGCACGCCATCAGCCCCTTGCCCCGGACCTCGCCGACGATCGCATGCTTCTGATGCAGGCGCTGGAGGCCGGCCATCAGCTCGTCGCCGCGCGAGCGCGCGTTGTCCCAGACCCGGCGCTTGCGGGCAAGCCGCAGCGCCGCCAGCGCGGCAGCGCATCCGACCGGATGGCCCGAATAGGTGTAACCATGGCCGATCAGCCCGAAACCATCCTTGCTTGATTTAAACGCCTCGGCGACCAGGCCATTCACCATGGTCGCGCCCAGGGGGAAGTAGCCGCTGGTGATCGCCTTGGCGGCGGTCATCATGTCCGGCTTGACGTTCCACCCGCGCGAGCCGCTCTCGAAGCCGGTGCGGCCGAAGGCGGTTATGACTTCGTCGGCGATCAGCAGCACGCCGTATTTGGTGCAGATCTCGCGCACCCGCGGCCAGAAATTCGGCGGCGGAACGACCAGGCCGCCGGCCGAGGTGACGGGCTCGGCGATGAACGCCGCGACCGTGTCGGGCCCCTGGAAGACGATCTCCTCCTCCAGCATCCGGGCGCACAGCTCGCCGAGGCGGTGCGGATCCTGCTCGTCGAAGGGATTGCGGTAGGTCCATGGCGTCGGGATGTGGAAGACTCCCGCCAGCAGGGGCTCGTAGCTCCGTCGGACCACCGCCTTGCTGTTGAGCGATGCCCCGCCGAAATGGGTGCCGTGGTAGCCGTTGCGCAGGGCGATGAACTTATAGCGGTCGCGCGCGCCCCGGATCTTCCAGTATTGCCGTGACAGCCGCATCGCCGTGTCCACCGCGTCGCCGCCGCCGGAGCAGAAGAAGACGCGCGCCATCCCGTCCGCTCCGAACCAATTTTCGATCAGGGTGTGCGATAGTTCCTCGGCCGGACGATTGGTCATGCCGCGAAAGGTGGTGAAATAGGGCAGGACGTCGAGCTGCGCGGTGATGGCCTGCTTTATCTCGGTCGCGCTGTATCCGAGCGTGACATTCGCCAGCTGCCCGCTTGTTGCATCGAGCAGGCGATTGCCGCTCGAGTTGGTAATGTAGATTTCTTCCGCGCTGACGATCGTTTGCGGCGGCTTGGTCAGCGCCTCCGCGGGATGCCCCATCGGATGCCAGAAACCGCTCGAAGCGCCGGCTCGCCCGGTTTCACTGTCGGAAGTTGGCATTGTTGGCTCCTGCGCGGGGCTGGTCGGTCCTGGACGGGATCGCGGTCATGTAGGGATATGTGGGGCACGTCGGTTGCCATGGGTGCCCGCTTGCGGACCATATGCCCTCCTGCCGCCGCTGCCCCCGCGTGGCTGCATTGCGCGGGACGTTCTCGCGACCGCTATTTGATATTCAGCTCTTTCTGTACGTCTTTGACAAATTGCATGTCGATCACGTCGTCATAACCGACCGGCTGCTTCAAGATGCCGGCTTGGCGGACCACGGCCTCGCCCGTGGTCCAGGCCTCCGGCGGAATAAAGCCGTCCGTGCTGTAGATTTGGTCCGCAAAGGTTCTGTCGAGCGAAGCCCGAAGATCGTCCTGCGAGGCGGTGGGAAATTCGGCTTTCGCAAAATCAACCATCTCGCCGGTATGGCTGTTCGTATAGACCAGCCCGCGCATCACCGCCTTCACCAATCCTCTGACCAGCTGCGGCTCCTTGCGGATGCTGTCGCCGCTGACGCTGATCGCCGTATCCGCATAGGGTCCCAGGTCCTTGGCCGCGTAGATGGGCTGGCCCCAGATGCCCTTGCCGACACCCTGCGAGATGAACGGCTCCGCCGAAACGCCCACATCCGCCTGATTGGCGCCGACGGTGACCAGCACCACGGGTTGGGAGTTGACCTCGACCAGCGTCACGTCCTTCCCGGGCTCCAGCTTCCATTGCGTGAGCAGGTAGCGAAGCATGTTGTTCGGCGTTCCGCCAAACGCAGTGACGGCAATGCGCTTGCCTTTGAGGAAAGTCGCGATATCTCCTGACACCGGCATCAGGTCTTTGCGGGCCATGAGGTAGATGTTGGCTCGCCCGTTGAGGTTGACGACTGCCTTCACCTCCTTGCCGCCGACCTTGGCCTGGGCGTTGCGATCGACCGAAGCCGTCAAGGCAAGGGCCTGGCCGGATACGACCGAGGGGATCATCGCCGCGCCGTCCATGGTCGAGATTTTCAGGTCGATCCCCTCGTCTTTGAAATAGCCCTTCTTCTGGGCCACGTAGATCGGAAGGAACCCGACATAGTGCACCGGCTCCGCCAGGACCACGTCGCGTGCGTGGCTTGACGCGGGAAACATGGCGAGCACTGCAAGAATTGAAAGCGCGCATCGCGCCCTTGCAAGCGAACTCTGGATCGATCGGCGCATGCAATCCCCCATCTCACGGAAGCTCTGGCCTGCTTCCCGATGTTCAACTGCCCAATCCGGCGCCGGGAAGCAGCCTAGCCGCTCATTGTAGCGTGGGTGAGGCCCTTGAGAAGCACCCTCTCCAGCTGGCCGACAGCGATATACATTGCAACCGAAAGGGCTGCGAGAACGCCAACCGCAACCCAGATCAGCGCGACATCGTAGATCTGGCCGGCGTAGAGGATCTGCCGCCCCAGCCCATGCTGCGAGGATACGAATTCCCCGATCACCGCGCCGGTCAGCGCCAAGCCTATATTGATGCGCAAGGAGGACACGATCCACGGCAGCACCGAAGGGATCACCAGCTTGGTGAAGACCTGCCAGCGGGAGGCTCCCAGCGAATAGAGTAGCTTCTCCGAATCGCGATCGACCGAGCGGACCGCGGCGGAGGTGGTCAGCGTGGTTACGATCATGGTCAGCGCGATGCCGATCGCCACTTTGGACGCGAGCCCGATGCCGAAGACGATGACGATCATCGGAGCGAGCGCAAGCTTCGGCGTGGCCTCAAAGCAGATGAGGAAGGGTTGCGCCACCGCGGTGTAGTTGCTCGACCACCAGAACGAAAGCCCGATGGCCGCTCCAATGAGAGTCCCGAGCACGAAACCAAGGATCGTCGCCTCGAACGTGAAGGATGTGTCGACCAGGGCCTGACCGCTGCCGACGAAGACGGCAAACTTGGCGCCGATTTGGGAAGGGTACGACCAATAGAACGGATCGATCCAGCCGCGCCGGGCGGAGAATTCCCAAAATCCGTTTACGAACAGTACGATTCCGACCTGCCAGGCAAGCGTTTGCCACAACGGCCAACGCCGCTCGACCCGCAGCATGCGTCCGCGCCCGCGCATGCGGGATCGTGCACGGGCCTCCTTCATCTGGTTTGCCGCCGGCACATCGATGCTCATGCTCGAGCCCCGTTCCGGACGACGTCTGCGTCCGCATCGCCCGCCGGCCGCGCGTCCTGCCCGTAGGCGAGCAGCCCGAGGCAATGCTGCTTGAGCTCGATGAACGTCGGCTGGTGGAGGGTTGCCGGCACGCGCGGACGGGCGATCGGAATATCGACCACGGCCTTGATGCGGCCCGGGCGCGGCGTCATCACGACGACCCGGTCCGAGAGGTAGACCGCCTCCTCGACATCGTGGGTGATGAAGACGACGGTTTTATTGAAATCAGCCCACAGCTGCAGGAGCCACTGCTGCATTTGCGCACGCGTCTGCGCGTCGAGGGCGCCGAAGGGCTCATCCAACAGGATGATCTCGGTGTCGTAGAGCAGCGTCCGCAGCAGCGCCGCCCGTTGCCGCATGCCGCCCGACAGGGCGGCCGGATATTGCGCCTCGAAGCCCGCAAGTCCGTAGCGGCGCAGATAAGGCAGCGCCAGCTCGCGTGCCTGGCTTTTGGGAACGTTCTGCACCTCCATTCCGAGGATCACGTTGTCGAGCAGGGTCCGCCACGGCAGCAGGAGATCCTTCTGCAGCATGTAGCCGACGAATCCCACCATCCCGGTGATCTTCACGCCGTCGAGATAGACTTCGCCGCGATCAGGCTTGATCAAGCCGGCCACGATATTGAAGATGGTCGACTTTCCGCAGCCTGACGGTCCCAGGATGCTGACGAACTTGTTGTCCGGAACGGCGATCGTGACGTCGTCGATCGCCTTCACGGGATCGCGTCCGCTGCCGAAAACGTGGGTTACCGCCCGCAGCTCAAGCTTTGCCGTACGCGCTCCGCTGGCTTCTCCCTCGATCATCAGGCCCGCGGCTTCTCCGCATGGGCGTTGCGGCCGGCGATGAAGCCCTGGGTGGTGCAGCGCGCCAGGCCGTGCATGCTGAAGCCGCCCGCCGACTCGCCGCCGCAATAGAGGCCTGCGATCACCTCGCCGTTCATGTCCACGACCTGGCAGCGGCCGTTGATCCGCAATCCGGCGCGGGTGTCGTGGATGACCGGCGTCGACCAGGCCGCATAGAACGGCGGCTTGGCGATGGTATGGAGCGGCCGCGGCTTGCCGAAGTCCCAATCGCGGCCGGCAGCGACGTAACCGTTGTAGGTTCCGACCGTCTCCTCGAGGTTCTGCGGCGGCATCGGAACGCGCTGGTATTTCATGTTGATCGCCTTGGCGAGCTCGGCCGACCGTGTCGGCGCTGAAGAAGAAGCCGCCTTCGATGTCGACGTTCGGCGGCTTCGGGATCCCATTTCTCGCGCTCGACCGCCGCGGAATTGAAGATCGCCCAGATCGGCCCGCCGCCGTTGTGGCCGTCGCCGATGCCGGCCATGGCGGCATTGATCCAATTGTTGGGGTCGAAGCGCACGTTCTTGGCGTTGAGATAGCTGCCATGGACGTAAGGATCGACGCCCTTGTAGCTGTTGGCGGTGTATTGCCGGCCGGTCTCGTCGTAGAAGCGCTTGCCCAGCATGTTGACGGTGATGACGTCCTGCCAATCGTTGACGTGCAGGCCGGTGGCGCGGGCCTTGCTGAACATCGGGCTGCCCGGCGTCCAATGCAGGTTCACGTAGCCGTACTGGCACCCGATCTGCCCGGGCTTGGTCACGCCCGAGCCGGTCTCGCTGGTGAAGTTGAACAATCCCCACAGCGAGGCATTGATCGCCATGGCGGCGAGCTCGCCGCTGGCGTCCTGGTTCGAATAGGGCATGCCGGCAAGCCCGCAATATTCCTCGGTCAGGCGCGGATCGAACATGCGGCGGAAGTTGACGTTGCCGCTCGATCCGCCGCTGGCGATGACGACCGCCTTGCGGGCGCGGATGTTGAGCTTGGTGCCGTTGTTGTCGACCGCGATGCCGATGACGCGGCCGGCGGCGGGCTCCTCGCGGTAGAGCCCCGTCATCTTGTGCTCGAGCAGGTATTCGACGCCGGCCTTGCGCGCGGCCGCGTCGAGCGGCTGCATCAGCCCGTTGCCGGTGGACATGGTCAGGCGCTGGGCCGGTGTCGCCGGCGCGCCGGTCTGGATCAGCGGCCAGTCCACCGGCGCGCAGTGCATGGTGCGCAGCACCGAGTTGCCGACCGAGGAGCCGCCCTGCCGGTCCGGCGGCTTGTCGACGAACACGACGCCGTGCTCGCGCAGGAACTCGAACGTGGCGGTGCAGTTGTCGGCGAAGGCGCGGATGACCTCACGGTCGTTGTAGCGATAGTCCGGGAAGCCGTTGGGCTGCACCACCGACCAATCGGTGAGGTCCTGGAACACCAGGTCGGGCGAGTCCTCGATGCCGTAGCGCTTCTGCACGCTGGTGCCGCCGCCGAGCGGCATGTTGCCGCCGCTCACCCGGGCGTGGCCGCCCACATGGGGCTGCGCCTCGACCACGATCACCGAGGAGCCCGCCTCCTTCGCCGCGATGGCAGCCGGCAGGCCGCAGGCTCCCCCGCCGATCACGACGACGTCCGCCTCGCGATGCCACTGGACCGGAGGCTGCTGGGCCTGCGCCGATGCGGTCGATGCCAGGCCGCCCGCGCCCAAGGCCGCAGCGGTCCCGCCGCGCAGCAGCAATTCTCGACGATTCAAGGCCATGGAAACCTCCCCTTCATTTTGTTCTCGATGCGCGCAAGCGGCAGCCCGCCATAGCTATTTGCGAGGCGATTGTAGCAACAATTCAGCTCATTGCCATGCGCTCGTTAGGCCGCGCGCACCGGGGCCGCGAGCTTCTCGGACAGGAACGCGAAGGTCTTTTCCCACGAGTCCGCCTGGGCCGCGCGGATGGCGGGCGCGTCCTTGTCGGGACGCTGGAAGCCGTGCGCGGCGCCGGGGTAGCGATGGAAGGCGTGCTCGATGCGCAGGCGCGTGAGCTCGGCATCGAGCTTGTCGGCGGCCTCCGGCGACGGATTGCGGTCCTCGTCGCCGAAGAAGCCGATCACCGGGCAGCGCAGGCGCGCCAGCTGATCGAACGGCGTCGCGGCTCCGCCCCAGGATTCGAACATGCCGGTCGGGTAGCAGGCGACCGCGCAGGCGAAGTCCGGCAGCGCGCAGGCGGCGACGAACAGGATATGGCCGCCCATGCAGTGCCCGGCGATGGCGAGACGGTCGGCAGCGACATCGTCGCGGGTCTTGAGATACGCGACCGTGGCGGCGATATCGGCGACGATCTCAGTATCCCGCAAGAGCTGCTTGCGATCGTGCAAAGGCACGCTTGCGGGAATGCGGTGCGCGATCTCCGGCACGGCGACCAGATAGCCGGCCTGCGCATACCGGCGCGCGATCCATTTGGTGAAATCGTCGATGCCTTCCCGATGATAGGTCAGCACGATCGCCGGCCACGGCGCCCCCTCGGCCGGCCGATCAAGATAGATGTCCATCGTGCCGCCATCGACCGCGACGCTGCTCCAGTCCGCCATGTGGCCTCCATCTTTCCTAATTGCGCGTCTCGGCGATGTGCTGCGCCCGCGCGATCAGCTCGGGGGAGAAATTGCGGGCGCCCGCGATCGCGGTCTGCAGCGCTTCGCCGGAGAGCGGCTCGAGATCGAGCTTGGCGCGCTCGACGTCGCGCAGCAAGGCTTGATCCTGCAGCGTCTCGAGGAAGGCGCGGCGCAGCTCCGCCACCCGCTGCGGCGGCAGGCCGGGCGGCGCCACCACCGAGCGCCCGATGGTCGAGGGCGTGGAGAACAGCGTCAGCAGCGCGCGGTCATCGTCGTTGCGCGCCAGATCGATCATGCGCGGCACCTCGGCGACGCCGGGATTCCGGTCGACCCCGGTCTGCACCAGGAGGTTGATCTTCTTGTCGGCGAGCCATTGCGCCAACTCGGTCTTGATGATCGGCCAAGGCTGGCTCATGGCTTCGATCTCGCCGCGCTCCATCGCGATCCTTGCCTCGCCGGTTCCCGGATAGCCGCTGATCAGCTTGAGCTTGGTGCCGACCACGTTGTTGAGCAGCAGCCAGTTGAGCCGCGAGGAGACGCCGTCGCTCGCGACGATCAGCTCGTGCGTGAAAGTATCCTGGATGGTCTTGACCGGCGCCAGATGCCACGCATAGAGCACCGCGCTGTTGCTGACGATGCGGCCGATCCAGTTGAACCGGGCGGCGTCGGCGCGCAGCTGGGCGGTGCCGAGAATCTGGTTGAGGTTGATGGCCTGGTCGATCATGCCGATGACGGTGCCGTCCTTGGGCGCCTCGTTGTAGAGATAGTTGGTGGCCCGGATGGTGACGGCGCCCGGCATGTTGAGCGGCACCACGTTCGGATGTCCGGCCAGGTGGTCGCCGAGATGCGCCGCGATCAGACGGCTATAGGTGTCGTAACCGCCGCCGACCGGGTAGCCGATGACGAAATTGACGGTCTTGCCCTGGTAGAAGTCTTGCGCCGCCGCGCCGGAGACGAGGCCGAGGACCATGAGCAGGCTCAAGAGCAGCCCCGCGGGGATTCTGCGGAAGCGACGGTTCATCGAATGCCCCCTCAATGTTCGGCTCCGGTTGTAGGGCGCGGCGTTGCGGCCTGCCAGAGCGGGCGCAGGCGGGCCATGTTCTTTGCCTCGGCGAGGTCGCGGACCGCGCCGATCAGCGCCTCGGTCCGCTTGGCGCCGAGCACGCCGCCCATGAGATCGCGTGCCTTGGCCTCGACCTCGGCCTGGTCCATCGGGTTGTCTGCGGTGCCGCGCACGGCGACGATGCGATGGCTGTGGCGCTCGCCGTCATTGGTCACGACCTCCACGATGGCCTGGCGGCGCGGGCGCGCGTGCAACAACTCGTCGCTCGGGACGACCTCGATCTTGGCCCGCAGCGCCAGGATCTTCGGATCGCCCATGCGCGCGTGGTCGTGGATCGAGCGGAACGTCAGCGTGCCGTCGATCAGCAGCATGGCCAGCAGGTGCTGCACATTGACGTCCGGCGCCGGCGTGCGGTCGACGGTGCGGTCCGAGCCGGTCGGCAGCTGCACGGTGATGGTCTTGACCGTGTGGGCCGTGATGCCCTTGCTCTCCATGAGGTGCAAAAGCCCGTCGATCGCCGACTGCGCCGGCGAGCCCGCCGACCATTTCTTGATGTTGGTGCCCATGATCTCGAAGCGCTCACCGAGACCGTCCGCCAGCCTGGCCGGATCCGGCTCGACCGCATAGGCCTGCAGGAAATTGCGCTCGCCGCTGAAGACATCGTCGACGCCGGTGAAGCCGGCCGCCACCATGGTGGCGGCGGCGATGCCGTTGCGCGCCGGCATGCCGCCGAAATCGAACGCCTTTTCGATATGGTCGGCGTCGCGAACGCTCGAGCCGACGCCCGAGGCCTGCTGGGCGCAATAGGAGAGGAGATGCCGCGCCTGCAGCGCATCGAGCCCGAGCAGCGCAGCGGCCGCGGCTCCGGCCCCGAAGGTGCCGCCGAAGCTGTGGGTCATGCGGCCGGCGAAGGCGAACGCATCGGCCCCGAGCGCATAGTTGATTCGCGCGGCGACGTCATAGCCGAGCACGACCGCGCGCAAGAATTGCTCGCCGCTGGCGCGCACCATCTCGGCCGCCGCGAGCGCCGCCGGCACCACCGCGCATCCGGGGTGGTTGCGCGAAGGCGCATGCAAGTCGTCGGTCTCGTCGGCGTGCGCCAGCATGCCGTTGGCGAGCGCCGCGTTGACGGCCGAGGTCACCACCCGGCTGCCGGCGACCGATGCTTGCGGCGTGCCGCCGAGCCGGCGCACATAGGCGATGGCGATCCGGCCGGGCGCGAGCCGCGATCCCGACACCATTGCGGCCAACGTATCGAGAACGTGGTGACGCGCCTTCGCGGCGACCGCGGCCGGCAGCCGCAGTTTCGGTGCCTGCGCGATGTAGGCGGCGAGCGCGCGCGTCGCAGCGCTGATCTCCTTGAGCGGCTGGATCATCGAAGATCCCGTAGGGTGGGCGACGGGCCCCTGCGGTGGCGTGACATGATAGGGCACGGCCTACCGGCGCGTTGCCCACGCGTCGCGCCTTGCCATGGAGCCGCGTGGGCAAAATTGCGCTGCGCCTCGCAACCATCATCGCAATGCTCGGCAATTTTGCCCACCCTACTAATTCTCCTCCACCGCCGATTTGCCGGCGAGCCGGCCGAACACGGCGTTGCGGGTCTGGCCGGTGAATGACGGGTAGTTGTGGAAGAACAGGCCGACGATGTCGCCGGAGGCGAACAGCCCCTTGATCGGTTGATCGAGCGTGTTGATCACCAGCGCGCGGCGGTCGATCGCGAGGCCGCCGAACGTGAAGGTGATGCCGCCGGTCACCGGGTAGGCGCGAAACGGCGGCGTTGCGATGCGGCAGGCCCAATTGGATTTCGGCAGCGGCAATCCGCTGGTGGCCTTGCCGTCGGGCCGGGTCGGATCGAACGGACGGTCATCGCAGGCGGCGTTGAACTCCGCGACCGTATGGGTGAGCACGGCCGCTTCGACCCCGATCTTGCCGGCGAGCTCGGCGATGGTCGAGGCCTCCACGAAGGTCGCCACGTGGTGCGGGTAGCGCCGGCATTTGAGCCCGTCCTGGTCGTAGATCTGATAGGCGATCGCGCCCGGCTGCGCGAGCACGGCGCGGCCGGTCTTGGCGTAGGTGAAGGAATGCTGCGCCTCGCCTTCGTCGAAGAAGCGCAAGCCCAGCGCATTGACGCTGATGCCGAACGGATAGTCGTAGCGGCTCTGCGTGTTGCCGCGGCCGTCGGCGTGCTGCGGCGTCTCGAAGTCGGGCGCGTTGGCGTCGACCGGCGACATATGGCCCGATTGCCAGTGGCCGGCGCCGCGGGCGCCGAGATCGAGCAGATAGCGCAGCACCTCGCCGGTATCGTGGCGGCTACCGCGCACCTTGATCAGGTCGGTGTTGCCGGCGAGATAACGCGCGCGCATCTCCGCATTGGCCTGGAAGCCGCCCGCGCAGGCGATGACCGCCTTGGCCATGAGGTCGTAGCGGCCCTGCGGGTCGCTGACGCCGACGCCTTCGACGCGCCGCAGGTCGCCATGCACGGCGCAGACCGGCGAATCGAACCGGATCTCGATCCCGAGCTCCTGCGCGATCTGCCGCCATTGGGTGAGCTGGCCGAGGCCGCCGCCTGCGACATGGATGGCGATGCCGCGCTCGAAATAGCGCTTGTCGCCGACCTTGGCGTGCTCCTTGAGCGGCTCCCACTTGATCCCGACCTCCCGCATCCAATGCAGCGCCGCGTTCGATTGGCCGATCAGCACCTGCGCAAGCTCGCGGTTCATGCGCCCCTGCGTCATGCGCTCGAGATCGGCCGTGAAGTCGTCGGCGCCGTAGGGCGGGATGCTCATGGTGGCAAACAGCGCATCGTCCACATCGGGGATGAACTGACGGATCTCCTGCGCGCCGCCATGCACGAAACGAAAGCCGGTCCCGGAATAGCGGGCATTGCCGCCATAATCGGCCTCGCTCGCCTTCTCCAGCATCACCACCCGGTCGGCGCCCGCCTGCCGCGCCGAAACGGCGGCGCTGAAGGCCGCGCTGCCGCCGCCGATCACGATGATGTCGCAGCTCTCGGATCGCACCACGGACGTCACTCGTCGGCCTTGAGGCCGGTGAAGGCCAGATAGGCTTTGACCACCGGCTCGGGCACCCCCGACAGGCTGCGCGCGATGAGGGCCTGCAGCTCGGCTCCACCCACCGCCCGTCCGACCGGCAGGCCGCGGCGCTCCGCATCCGCCCGATACTCCTCGTCCTCCATCAGCCGCCGGTAGGACTGTCGCAGGATGTCGAGCCGGTCGGCGGGCGTTCCGGGCGGAGCGATCAGCGGCAACCCGATCTCGCTGGGTATGGTCACCAGAGCGAGCAGCGCGCGCGCCTCAGGGTTTGCCACCACATCGGAGAGGATCGGTACATTCGGCAGGCTCTGCGCGGATTGCACGAGCGGCTTGAGGGCGCCCGAGGCCAGCAGGTCCGGTCGCGAGTTCGCGATGCTGCCCTCATGGGTGAACAGGCCGTCGACCTCGCCGCGCTCGAGCGCGATCAGCACCTCCGAAAATCCCGCATAGCCGGTGACGACCTTGATAGGCCAGCCCTCGTAGCTCGCCAGCACCCGCGGCGCGATGGCGTTCTCCGAGCGCGCCGTGAGCGCCCCGATGACGATGTCGCCCTTGTGGGACTTGAGCTCGGCGACCGAGGCGATGCCGAGCTTCGAGCGCAGCCACAGCGCATTGATGGCGCTGCCGGCGCCGCCCACATAGGCGAACTTGGCGAGATCGTAGCTGACGCTCTTCTGCGGCACGACATTGCTCATCAGGAAGCCGCTGCGCCCCGGCATGGCCAGCGTCAGGCCGTCCGCAACGGCGACATTGTTCATGTAGTTGCCCAGCACGATGCCGCTCGCGCCCGGCATGTTGCGCGCCACGATGAGCGGGTGGCCGGGAATATATTTGGAGAAGTACTGGGCGAGGATGCGCATCTCGCCGTCGACGCCGCCGCCCGGCGGCAACCCGGCGATGATGGTCACCGTCTTGCCGGCATAAAAGTCGCCCCCGGCCGCGCGCGCGCCGCACGCCGGCGCCAGCGCAATCATAAAACTCGCCGCAACGATGCCGCCGGCGATCCGCCGCCGCTGCCTCGCGGCGGCGCCGAACATCTTCTTGTCGGGTCGAATTTTTGGCACCGGTTTCGACTCTTACTCTCGTGCTTTAGGCATGCAGACGTTTTTGGCCGCTGCAGGAAAGCAGTCCACGTCGTGAGGAGGGCACGGCGTTTGGCTCCCTCGCCCCGAAGGGGAGAGGGTGGGGTGAGGGGGTTACGATGATTGCGTATCGCACCGCCCGAGCCCCCTCATCCCACCTTCTCCCCTTCGGGGAGAAGGAGTGAAAAGCCGTGCGTCCCTAACTTGGTCAACCGGAGCGCGATCCGTCACTCAAAGATCCGAACACTCTTCCTCCACGCGATCCGCGAGAAGGAGGGGAGTTAGCCAGTGTGCGGCACCGTCCTGCATAAACCAGTCGGAACGCGCGCTAGACCTTCTCCGCCGCCTTTTTCTTCTCGCGGTCGGCGGCGAATTCGACGGTGCCGTAGCCGTGCGCCGAAATGTCGAACAGGTTGCCGTCCGGATCCATGGCGCGGTATTCCGCGAACGGCCGGGTCGAGGGCCGCTTCTCCATGGGCTCGTCGAATTTCTTGAGCTTCTCCTCGACCGCCGCCAGGTCCTCGACCTGGAAGCCGAAATGATTGATACCGCTCGGCGCCGCCTCGCCGCGGTTGCGCAGGATCGCCATCGTGAGATAGCCGTCGCTCATATAGACAGCGCCGCTCTTCTCCGAGTGGATGACCTTCATGTCGAACACCTGGGCATAGAATTCGGCAAGCTTGGCCGGGTTCTTGGTCTTGATGGCGAGATGGCGAATCTTCGGCATGGGGATTCCTCCGCGCTTTCCTGGGTTTCTCGGCGGCGATGCTACAACATTTTCGGGAAACGTGGAATGGCCCCGGCCGTAGCCGCATGGAGCCCTTGCGGAATGCGGGAACGGCCGACCCGGATTTCGCATAGCCCGTTGAAGACGGGCGTAAACGCCCTGATGCGCTCCATCCGGGCTACCGACTCAAGCCTGCACCAGCGGGCCCGGCGCCTTCAAATACTGCGTCGTGATCGCGTGCGCCGACCAGTAGGTCAGCGCCCCGATCGTGCAGGTCGGATTGTGGCCGGGATTCTGCGGGAAGGCGGCGCCCCCCATGACGAACAGGTTGCTGGCCTCCCAGCACTGCAGGTAGCGGTTGAGCGCGCTTGACGTCGGGTCGGTGCCCATGATGGCGCCGCCGGTATGGTGGGCGGCGCCGCCATTGTTGGCGCCGTAATTGCCGCGGCGCGGCTGCGGGTTGCCGACGATGGTCGCATTGGCGGCGCGCGCGATGCCGACCGCCTTCTCGGTCAGGAAGGCCGACATCTTGTAGTCGTTGTCGAAGTAGTTGTAGGTCATGCGGATCAGCGGACGGCCGATCGCATCCTTGTAGGTCGGATCGAGATCGAGATAGTTGTTGCGGTGGGCGTAGCTGATGCCGTGGCAGTTGAGCGGGAAAGCTGTGGTTGTACCAGCGCGCGGTCGCCTCCTTCCAGGCCGAGCCCCAGCGCGGCGTTCCGGGCGGCGTGGCGCGGACCTGGATCGGGCGGCCGCCGCTGACCGACGGGGCGATGAAGCCGCCGCCGAAGAAGCCGAGCCCGCCATGGTCGAAATTGTCGGCCTGGAAATCGTCGATGGCGGCGGGCGACACGCCGGTGCCGATCCACGGATTGATCTCGTCCTCGACGAACATCATGCACCGACGAAGTGGTCTGGTGGCAGTAGTTCTTGCCGACCACGCCCTTGCCGGTCGCCGGATCGTAGGGCTCGCCGATGCCGGCGGTGCAGCAGCAGCAGCGTGTTGTTGAACGGATAGGCGCACAGCACGACCAGATCGGCCGGCTGCTCGATCTCTTCGCCGGTGCGGCGATCGATATAGACGACGCCGCGCACCTTCTTCGCTGCCTTGTCGTAGATGAGCTCCTTGACATAGGCCTGGGTGCGCAGCTCGAATTTCGGATCCTGCATCAGCGCCGGCAGCACGCAGACGAGCGGGCTCGCCTTGGCGTTGGATTCGCAGCCGAAATATTCGCAATGGCCGCAGTACTGGCACTGGCCGATCGGTCAGCCCCTCGGAATTGACGTAAGGGCGCGCTCGAATTCGAGGCCGGGGTCGGGAACGGGTGATAGCCGAGGCTCTGGCGCCGCCTTGGTGAAGATCACGCCGGCCTGCGACATGATCAGCGGCTTGTTGGGATAATCGTTCTGGCGCGGGCCCTCGAACGGATTGCCGCCTTCGACCTTCTGGCCGCGCAGATTGCCGGCCTTGCCGGAAGTGCCGCACAGCCGCTCGAAATGGTCGTAATGGGGCTCGAGATCGTCGTAGGTGACGCCCCAGTCCTGGATCGTCATCTCCTCGGGGATCGCGTTGCGGCCGTAGCGCTCGCGTCAGATGGCTGCGCAGCACGAACTCGCTCGGGGAGAACCGCCAGGTGACGCCGTTCCAGTGCGCGCCGGCGCCGCCCAGGCCGTCGCCGACCGGCGGCACGTCCCATTTCCGCATCGGCAGCGCCAGCTCGGAGGGCTTGTTGCGCAACGTGTGAGGTCTCGATCGAGGTATCGAGCATCAGCTCCTGGCGCACCCGGTATTTGAGCTCGTCGCGAATGCGGGGCAGGGCGAAATCGTCGCGCGGCGATTTGTCCGCGCCGCGCTCCAGGCCCGACCACGGTGAGGCCGGCCTTGGTCAGCTCGCGCGCCATGATGCTGCCCGACCAGCCCATGCCGACCATGACGGCGTCGACGGATTTCAATGTCTTGGCCATGATGCGTATCCCTTCAATCAAGAGAAGTCGGCGATGGATTGCGGCGCGAGCATCAATCTTCTTGCCGCGATATTCCAACGCCTTGCTGGCGTAGGTCGCGGGCAGGCCCGGATAGCCGACCATATGCCAGGACACCTTGTCGCGATTGCCGCCATAGATCGGATCGGCGAAGAAGCCGTCCATGGCCGATTGCCAGCAGCGTCTCGAAGAACTGCTTGGCATTGATCTCGTCGAACTCGGCCTTGCCGGCGTCCATGGTCTTGAGCGCGGTCTCGCGCTCGGCGCCGGCACAGGCGGTCGAAGTCCTTGCCGTAGGTCTTGCGCGTCCAGTGCATTGGCCGCCTTGATGCCGGCGGCGAAGATATTCGCGCGGCGTCAGCGAGAGCTGATAGCCCTGCTCGCGGCTTGCCCTTGATGAACGGGCCCGCTGCGATAGAGCCTGCGCGCCGCCGCCCCAGGCGCCGGCGAGCTGGCCGTCGATGAAGGTGACGAGGCCGCAATCGGTGCCCGAGGGCGAGAGCTGATCGGCCGGTATGAAGGTGTCGTAGGCGGCGCTCAAGAACGCCGCCTCGGTCGCCGTCAGGGTGAGGAGAGGCTGGGCGGCGGGTGCCGGGCTCGCGTCCTTGGCGGGCGGCGTGGTCTGCGCCTCGGCGGGGGCCGGGAGCGCGCCGGTGAGCGCGGTCGCAACCGCGGTGCCGGCCGCGCCGGCGCCTTTCAGGAAGCTGCGGCGCGCAATGCTGTCGTGAATGCTGTCGTCCGACATCTCTTCCTCCCTCGGGACGGCTTGAATTGCCGCAACTATCCGAGCTTCCGGGGCTCGCCGCAAGCCTCAGACGACAGCCTCGGACGACAGTCTCAGACGGCGCAGCGCCTCTGGGTCATGCCCGGCCTTGTGCCGGGCACCCACGCCTTGCTTGCCGCGCTCAGGAACGCCACGGCGAGTCCGCGAAATCTTCCGGCGGTTTGTTCGAGTGCCCTTGGTGTTTGGCGGCGAGTGGCACTACTGCGGCGTTATGACGAAGTCGGTCAGGCGGCCGAAGACCACGACCAAGACCCAGCAAACGAGCGAGATGCCTCCCGCGAGCCGCGCCGGCAGCGGCGGGATCGGCTTGAGGTTCCAGTCCGCGACGCCGCGCACCGTGCCGAGCTCGAAGATCAACATGTTGATGCCGGCGATCACGATGAGGAGCATCTTGATCAGGAAAATAGGATTTGTGTAGTAGTCGGTGGCCCGGCTGATGAACAGCAGCGAGCCCGCGACCACCGCGACGACGAATGCCGCCCAGGTGTAGGGCAGGATGCCCCGCGCCAGCTCGACAAACGGACGCTTTGTCGATGCGAGTCCGAGGAGCCGCACATCCACCATCGCGATGGTGGCGATCACGAGCGAGATCGCGATAACGTGAACCACCTGCACGGTGGTGAAGGCCCACGCATGCTGATGAATGAATACCGCGGGCGAGGTCGATTGCAGCCATTCCATGAGAGATTGCACGATCAACTCCCGGCTCAGCCCTTGCACCGCCCAAGCATTCGGCATTCCACCCCGCCGGTCAAGCCCGCGTCGCCCCGGAGCCTGCGGCCTTTTCGAGGTTGTAAGCCCTTCCGATCGATTCCATAATGTTGTCCTGGTGCGTCACCGTAACGTCCGGGACAAATGAGGAGACGCCATGGATATCCTATTCAGCGTGATCTCGGTCCAAACATTCTGGAAAATTTCGGTCTTCCTGCACTTCGCCGTAGCGGTCGCCCTGCTGGCGGCGATCACGCTGCAAGCGGCAGCGGTGCTGCTGCCGGCCCCACAGGTGGCGGGCGCCCCCGGGCCCTTCGGTCCGCTGCTGACGGCGCCTTCGGCAACGCTGATCGTCATTCTCTATGTGGTGCAGGCGCTGCTGGGCGCCTGGATCTACATCAAGTACCGCACTTATGTGCGCATTCCCATGGAGGGTTTGCGCCACTGGTGGTCGGTCGGCGCCTTCGAGTTCAAGGAGCACACGATCACCATGGGGCTCGCATTGCTGCCGGCCTATTGGTACTTCTGGCGCGATCCGGCGTCCCAAGAGCATGCCGTCATCCGCAAATGGGTGACGGTCTTCCTGTTATTCACGGTCTGGTATGGGGTTGCAGTCGGCCACGTCGTCAATGATTTCCGTGGAGTTGGCTCATGACGCAGGCCTTGGACATCAGCGAGCGCGTCGCTTACCGCGAGGAGCAACGCACCCCGGCCGCGACGCAGGCGCAGACCGCGACGCGTGCCGGCAAGCTGGAGGTGTTCGTCGTCACGTTCGGCATCGCCTTCGCCATCATCTATACGCTGTTCGAGCGCTGGAACTGGCCGCTGTTCACCTACCATCCGGCCGTGAACCGCTTCGACCTGTTCCGGGTGGTGGGCGTACCCGAGGACGGTCCGCCGATGTTCTGGTACGGCTGGCTTGTGCTCACAGCCATGGCCGCCTCCCCCGTGGCCGCGGTCGCCACCGCCTTGTCCAGGCAATCGCTGCAGCGGGCGACGGTCTTCTTCTGCGTGCTCGCAGGGCTCTGGCCGATCTTTTATGCACTGGGCCTCTACGTCGATCAGGTGGCGACCTTCAATGCCCCGTTCCTGCGATCGGTTTGGTCGTCGGGTGTTCCGGCCTTGGTGGGAGCAATAGCCGCCGCCTATCTGGTCACCGCGGAACGCGCCGAACGGCTGTGGACCGGCTGGCTGATGATCATGCCGATCGGCGGGCTCATCATCCTCGGCTATTCGCTCCTGGACTTCTTTGAGCGTTAGGGCATTTCAGGAAAAGCCCGCCCTCGCGAAGGCGGGGGTGGAATCCGGTTTTCCGTCCGAAAATGCGATAATGCGAAAATGCCAGAGCGGTTTCTGCTTCAGTCGTTTTTGCTTCAGTCCATCTGAAACCGCTCTAATCTCGAT
Source organism: uncultured Alphaproteobacteria bacterium (assembly GCA_963725185.1). Taxonomy (GTDB): domain Bacteria; phylum Pseudomonadota; class Alphaproteobacteria; order Rhizobiales; family Xanthobacteraceae; genus VAZQ01. Next base: position 311,281 of record CAVRXO010000002.1, on the reverse strand, counting down.
CTGTCCCGGCTGCCACTCCACGCCGGCGGAGCGACCCGCTCCCATCTGCTTTGCTGCCGCATGAGGCCGGTGTTCCCGGCGGCTGGACCGGCTTCACCGTGATGAAGTGAAGGCGATCGATTCGCCGGCCGCGGCGACGGCTGGGAGCGGTCTTAACGGAGGGAAAGATGGGGCGAGGATGCGAGGAGCCTTGGCGGCGGTGCTGACGCTCATGTCCGTCACGGATGGACACGCCCAAACGGCACTGGCCGGTGCTTGGACCGGAAAGGCATTTCAGCTCCTGGCCGATGGCCAAACCGTATCTTGGACGATCAATATGCGGATAGATGCCCTCGGGAACGCAACCTCGATCGACTATCCGACCCTCAATTGCGGCGGCTCGCTCGCTTACCTTCGCGCCATTGGCGATATCCGTGAGTATCGCGAGACGCTCAGCTACGGGCTCGAGCGCTGCACCAACAACGGCACAGTCGGGTTTCGTCAAAAGTTGGGCAAGTTGATTTGGTATTGGTCCGGCGAAGGGACCAAGAATCCGACCGGGATCGACGTGGCAGTGCTCACCCGCAGCACTCAATGAGCCGCGGCGCTTTCGTTTGCGCTTCTTGCTTGCGCCGGCATTGAGGGGCTCAATCGGCGACCGGCGCGAAATCCAGCAACTGCGCGCCCTCGTCGACGACATCGCCGGCCGCGAAGTGCAGCGTCTCGACAATTCCGTCGGCGGGCGCGGTGACGCGGTATTCGAGCTTCATGCATTCGAGCAGCATCAGCACCTGGCCGCGCTTGACCTTGCTGCCGGCCGGCACCAGCACCTCGAGCACGCGCCCGTGCACGGGTGCGACGAGGCGGGCCGGCCCGGCTTCCGGTCCCGCCCGCCGTGCCAGCCCATCGAGGTGGCGCAGTTGCCAGCTGCGGCCCTCGAGCGCGACCTCGAAGTCGGCGCCTTGCCGGCGCACGCTCGCCCGCATGGGCACGGAATCGAGCTCGAACGCGAGTTCGCTCTCGTGCCGGCTGATTCGCCTGACCTCGGCCGTGCTCTCGTCATCCATGACCAGCGAGAGCGCAGAGCGCGCGAACCGGATCTTGACGCGCCGTTCCAGCCCGGCATCCAACCAATCAAGCTCGTACTCGGTCTCGCCGACAAGGCGCCAGCCGTCATGGAGGCTCCAGGGCGAATAGGAATCGCGCGCTCCCGGATCGGCGATCGGATCGGCTTTCGGCTCCTCGTGCAACAATGCGATGCTGGCGGCCGCCACCGCCGCCAAGGGCGCGGCCGAGAGCGGGATGGTCAGCGCCGCCCGATGGTGCTCGATGAATCCGGTATCGATTGTGCCGGCGGCGAAATCCCGATGGCGCACGAGCCGCACCAGAAAATCGCGATTGTTGGCAACGCCGGCGATCTCGGTTGCCATGAGGGCGGTTTCCAGGCCGCGGCGGGCGTCCGCGCGGTCGCTGCCCCAGGCGACGAGCTTGGCCAACAGCGCATCATAGAAGATCGGGATCTCGTCGCCCTCGCGCATGCCGGTCTCGACCCGGAGATCGAGCGTCCCGGCCGGCAGCCGGAATTGCCGCAGGCGGCCGCTGGCGGGAACAAAATCATGCGCCGGATCTTCGGCGTAAAGGCGCGCCTCCATGGCATGGCCGCGCGAGCAGATCTGCTCCTGGCGCGCCGGCAGCGCTTCGCCTGCGGCCACGCGCAGCTGCCACTCGACGAGGTCGTAGCGGGTGACCATCTCGGTGACCGGATGCTCGACCTGCAGCCGCGTGTTCATCTCGATGAAGTGGAAATCCTTGTCCTGCAGGATGAACTCGACCGTGCCGGCCCCCACATAGTCGGCCGCGCGGGCGGCCGCGACCGCAGTGGCGCCGAGCGTACGGCGCAGCGCATCATCGAGTGCGGGCGCAGGCGATTCCTCGAGCACCTTCTGGTGGCGGCGCTGCGCCGAGCAATCGCGCTCGAACAGATGAACCATGTGTCCGTGCCGGTCGCCAAAGACCTGCACCTCCACATGACGCGGTCGCGCCAGGTATTTCTCCAGAATGAGCTGCCCGTTGCCGAAGGCGGAGAGAGCCTCGTTGCGGGCCGAGTTCGAGCGCTGCCGCCAGCGCGGACGGCTCAGCCACGACCCGCATGCCGCGGCCGCCGCCGCCGGCCGCCGCCTTGACGAGCACCGGATAGGTGAGGGCCAGCGCTTCCTCGGCGAAGCGCGCCGTATCCTGCGCCTTGCCGTGATAGCCCGGCACGGTGGGGATGCCGGCGCGCTCCATGAGGGTCTTGGCTTCCGCCTTGTCGCCGAGGGCGCGGATGGCGGCCGCGCTCGGGCCGATGAACGTGATGCCGGCCTCGGCGCAGGCTTGGGCGAAATCCGCGTTCTCCGACAGGAAGCCGTAGCCGGGATGGATGGCCTGCGCGCCGCTCTTGCGCGCGGCATCCAGGATGCGCGCGATCGACAGATAGCTCTCGCGCGCCGGGGCGGGCCCGATGAGCAGCGCCTCGTCGGCTGCAGCCACATGCAGGGCCTGCGCATCGGCTTCCGAATAGACCGCGACGGTGCGGATGCCGAGCCGGCGCGCGGTGCGGATGATCCGGCAAGCGATCTCGCCGCGATTGGCGATCAGGATCTTGTTGAACATCAAATATTAGCCGTCTGGTGTCATCCGGTGTCACGGCCGGGCATCATCCGCTCATTCCCGCGGACGCGGGAATCCAGCCTTTGCCAAATTGCACGGACGATCAATGGGGCAAAGGCTAGGTCCCCGCGTCCGCGGGGACGAGCGGGTCGAGAGACTCATGTCCTTCTTGAGCTTCCTCCATACAGGCGCGTCCCTTGCCGAGATTGCCGGGACGCGCCCGGCAATGACAAGAGACCATCTCACATCCTCACATCCGAAAAATACCGAACTCGGTCTTTCCGATCGGTGCATTGAGGCTCGCCGAGATGGCGAGCGCCAGCAGGCGGCGGGTATCGACGGGATCGATGATGCCGTCGTCCCACAGGCGCGCGCTGGCATAATAGGGATGGCCTTGCGCCTCGTATTGGGCGCGGATCGGCGCTTTGAAGGCCTCCTCGTCCTCCCGGCTCCAGCTTTGGCCGCGGGCCTCGAGATTGTCGCGCCGCACCGTGGCGAGGACCGCGGCCGCCTGCTCGCCGCCCATCACGGAGATGCGGGCGTTCGGCCACATCCACAGGAAGCGCGGCCCATAGGCGCGCCCGCCCATGGCATAATTGCCGGCCCCGAAGCTGCCGCCGATCACGACGGTGAATTTCGGCACCGCCGCGCAGGCGACCGCGGTCACCATCTTGGCGCCGTCCTTGGCGATGCCGCCGGCCTCGTATTTCCTGCCCACCATGAAGCCGGTGATGTTCTGCAGGAAGATCAGCGGAATGCTGCGCGCGCTGCACAGCTCGATGAAATGCGCGCCCTTGAGCGCGCTTTCCGAGAACAGGATGCCGTTGTTGGCCAAGATGCCGACCGGGTAGCCCCAGATGCGCGCGAAGCCGGTGACCAGCGTCTCGCCGTAGAGCCGCTTGAACTCGTCGAATTCGCTGCCGTCGACCAGGCGGGCGATCAGCTCGCGGACCTCGTAGGTCTTGCGCGCATCATCCGGGATGATGCCGTAGATGTCCTCGGCCGGATAGAGCGGCTCGGCCGGCGCGCCTGATGTCGAGCGTGGTTCGCTTGACCCGGTTGAGCCTCCCCACGATGTCGCGCGCGATCCCGAGCGCATGGGCGTCGTCCTGCGCCACGTGATCGACGACGCCCGAGACGCGGGCATGGACATCGGCGCCGCCGAGCTCCTCGGCGCTGACCACCTCGCCGGTCGCGGCTTTGACCAGCGGCGGGCCGCCCAGAAAGATCGTGCCTTGGCCGCGCACGATCACGCATTCGTCCGCCATGGCCGGAACATAGGCGCCGCCGGCCGTGCAGGAGCCCATCACGACCGCGATCTGCGCGATGCCGGCGGCCGACAGGGTTGCCTGGTTGTAGAAGATGCGGCCGAAATGCTCGCGATCTGGAAACACCTCGTCCTGGTTGGGCAGATTGGCGCCGCCGGAATCCACCAGATAGATGCAAGGCAGCCGGTTCTCGCGCGCGATCTCCTGCGCCCGCAGGTGCTTCTTCACGGTGATCGGAAAGTAGGTTCCGCCTTTCACGGTCGCATCATTGGCGACCACGACGCATTCCTGCCCCTTGACCTGGCCGATGCCGGTGATGAGCCCGCCGGCCGGAACCTCCTCGCCATAGAGGCCGTGTCCGGCGAGCGGCGACAGCTCCACGAACGGCGCGCCCGGATCGATCAGCAGGCGCACGCGCTCGCGCGGCAGCAGCTTGCCGCGCCCCGCATGCCGTTCGCGCGCCTGCGCGCCGCCGCCTTGCGCGATGCGCGCCAGGAGCTCCTTGAGCTCGCCCACGCGCGCGCGTGCGCTCTCGGCATTGGCCCGAAAGTCGGCGCTCGCGGGATCGATCGAAGTCTCGATGACCGGCATGTCTTACTCGTAGGGCGCAATCGCTTTATTGCGCCGCTTGATTGCGCCGCTTGGCGAGGCCGATGGCGCAATAAAGCGATTGCGCCCTACAGATAGCCGCAAAACGTCCTAACATCTGCCTGCCCCAATTCCCCTCACGCCGTCGTGCGGAACAGCTCGCGGCCGATCAGCATGCGGCGAATTTCGGATGTGCCGGCGCCGATCTCGTAGAGCTTGGCATCGCGCAGCAGCCGGGCGACCGGATAGTCGTTGGTGTAGCCGTTGCCGCCCAGCGCCTGGATGGCCTGCAGCGCCAATTGGGTCGCATGCTCGGCCGCATACAGGATGGCGCCGGCGGCGTCGATCCGCTCGATGCGTCCTTGGTCGCTGGCCCGCGCCACCGCATAGACATAGGCGCGGCAGGCGCTGAGACTCGTATACATGTCGGCGAGCTTGCCCTGCATGAGCTGAAACTCGCCGATCGCCTGGCCGAATTGCTTGCGCTCGTGCACATACGGGATCACCACGTCGAGGCATGCCTGCATGAGGCCGAGCGGACCGCCCGCCAGCACCAGGCGTTCGTAGTCGAGGCCGCTCATCAGGACGTTGACGCCTTCGTCCGGGCGGCCCAGCACGTTCTCGGGCGGGACCTCGCAATCCTCGAAGATGAGCTCGGCGGTCGGGGAGCCGCGCATGCCGAGCTTGTCGAGCTTGCGGCCGGGGCGGAATCCCTGCATGCCCTTCTCGATCAGAAAAGCGCTGATCCCGCGCGCGCCGGCCGACGGCGTGGTCTTGGCATAGACCACCAGCACGTCGGCCTCGGAGCCGTTGGTGATCCAGTTCTTGGCGCCGTTGATCAGGTAGTGCTCGCCCTTGCGCTCGGCCCGCGTGCTCATGGCGACGACGTCTGAGCCGGCCCCGGCTTCGCTCATGGCGAGCGCGCCGACATGCTGGCCGCTGATGAGCCGCGGCAGATACCGGCGCTTCTGCTCCGGCGTGCCGTGCCGGCGGATCTGGTTGATGCACAGGTTGGAGTGGGCGCCGTAGGACAGGCCGACCGAGCCGGAAGCCCGGCTCACCTCCTCGAGCGCCACCACATGGGCCAGGTAGCCCATGCCGGCGCCGCCGAACTCCTCCTCCACGGTGATGCCGTGCAGGCCCAGCGCCCCCATCTTCGGCCACAGATCGCGCGGAAACGCATCCTCCCGGTCGATAGCGGCGGCGCGCGGGGCGATCTCGGCAGCCGCAAAAGCGCGCACATTGTCGCGCAGCAAAGCGATCTCCGGCTCGGGATCGAAGCCAAGAAATTGGTTCGAATTGCTCATTCGGGGATCATATCAATTTTTTGGCACCGCGGTGCCTCTTCCCTCCCCCTGCAAGGGGGAGGGTGGCGCCACGCAAGTCGAGTTTACTCGACTTGCGCTCCATGATGCCGATCTCGGGCAAGCCCGAGATCGGTGCGCCGGGTGGGGGTCCCGCGTCCCAACAAATTCAGAGCTTGTGGCGGGACCCCCACCCGGATCGCTGCGCGATCCGACCTCCCCCTTGCAGGGGGAGGTGTCCCCCGAGCGCGCGCTGGTTTCGTCCTACGGGATGGCGTTGCCTTTCGAGGGAGTGTCACTGGCGGGCACCCTCGGGCTGCAGTAAGAGCCTGGCATGAACGCGGCCCGCGCGCTCAGTGCCGTTCCCAACCGAAAAAAGAAATCGAGCCCCGCCGTTGATGTTCCGCTCCACCCTCGTCATTCCGCTGATCGTCGGCGGCGCCCAGTTCATGCACCAGTTCGACGGTGCCGTCATTGCGACCGCGCTGCCCTCCATGGCGGCGTCCCTGCACGAGGACCCGATCCGGCTCAATCTCGCGATCACCACCTATCTGCTGGCGCTGGCGGTGTTCGTGCCGGTGAGCGGCTGGATGGCGGATCGGTTCGGCGCCAAGCGCGTGTTCATATCGGCGATCTTGGTGTTCACGGTGAGCTCGGTCCTGTGCGGCATCGCGCATTCGCTCCTCGAGCTCGTGCTCTATCGCACCCTGCAGGGGATTGGCGGCGCCATGATGACGCCGGTCGGCCGCGTGATCGTGCTCAAGAGCGTGCCCAAGCTGCAGCTCGTGCAGGCGATGAACTACATCACCATTCCGGCGGTGCTGGGGCCGCTCCTGGGGCCCTCGGTCGGCGGCTTCATCGTCACCTATTTCTCCTGGCCCTGGATCTTCTTCATCAACCTGCCGATCGGTCTCGGCGGCATCCTCATGGTGGCGCACTTCATCCCGGACATTTATGCCGAGGATGTTCCGCCGCTCGACCTGCGCGGTTTCGTGCTCATCGGCATGGCGGTCGCCGGCTTGGTGTTCGGATTCGAAGCAATCGGGCGGAACGTGGCGCCGGCTTGGATGATACTGGCATCGATCGGGGCCGGCGCCGTGTGCGGCGGCTTCTACCTGATCCATACAAGGCGTACGAGCGAGCCGATCATCGATCTCAGCCTGCTGCGGATCCAGACCTTCGCGGCATCGATCTCGGGCGGCGGCTTGTTCTACATGGGCACGACCTCCTCGGTCTTCCTGCTGGCGCTCCTGCTGCAGCTGGGTTTTGGATTCTCCGCCTTCCAGGCCGGGCTCATGACCCTGGCGAGCGCGGTCGGGTCGCTGGCGATGCGATTCACCTTTCGGCCGCTGCTGCGCCCGTTGGGCTTTCGCCGCCTGCTCATCGGCAACGCGGTGTTGATTGCGACCTATCTGATCGGCTGCGGGTTCTTCCGCGTCACCACACCCTACGTGATCATCGTGCTCGCGCTCCTGATCGGCGGGTTTTCGCGCTCGGTGCAGTTTACCGCGGTCCAATCATTGGGCTATGCCGAGATGCCGACCGACCGCTTCAGCCGCGCCACCAGCTTTCAGGCGATGGCGCAGCAATTGGCGCAGAGCTTCGGCGTGGGCCTGGTGGCGCTGGCCGTTCATCTCAGCCTGATCTCGCACGCTCGCACCGCGATTGCGCCCCAGGATGTCGCGCTCGGCTATTTCACGATCGGATTGATGGCGCTGGCATCGGCGGCGATTTTCTATCGGCTTCCCGCCCATGCCGGGATCGAGTTGAGCGACCGCAAAGGGCATCGCTGAGGGGGCGCAAACCGGCCCAAATCTGCGGTAATATTCCCTGCCCCCAACGCTAACCAACCCAAGGAGACGGCAATGAGTGGACGATCAATCAATGGACGATACGCGGTTACGGCGTCGATGCTGGCTGCGGCCGCGCTGTGCTGCGGTCTCGGGCTGCCGGCCCAGGCCGACGCTCTGGTGACCCATCGCATCCCGGCCGCGCTCGCATCCGAGGCCGCGATGGAAGCGGTCGCGTTCTGCGCCAAGGACAATTACAAGGAGACCGCCGTGGTGGTCGATGCCGACGGCGCGCGCCAGGCGGAGGTGCGCGGCGATGGCGCCGGCATCCACACCCTCGATAGCGCCAACGACAAGGCCTATACCAGCGTCACGTTCAAGTCCGATACCATGCCGCTCGCGGAGCGCGCCAAGGAGCCCGGCGGCCTCACGATCCTCTCGAAGCTCCCGCACGTAATGTTCTTCGGCGGCGGCGTCGTCATCAAGGTCGGCGACGAGGTGGTGGGCGCGATCGGGGCGAGCGGCGCGCCCGGCGCCCAGCTCGATGAAGCCTGCGCGCGCGCCGGCCTCAACAAGATCCGCGACCGCCTGAAATAAAACGGCCAGGATCGGCTTATTCCAGGACGCTCTTGGCGCGGGCGATCCACTGCGGCGGCGTGGTCAAGATCCGTTCGACCGAATGCTGCAGCGTGTCGCCCGCGATCGGGCCGAACTCGGTTCGGGACGCTTCCACGTCATGCAGGAAGCGGGGATCCTGCATGGTCTCCGCGAACGCCGCCCGCAACGCCGCCACGCGCTCGGGAGGCGTGCCCGGCGGCGCCGCCAGCGGCCGGCCGAGCGCATTGCCGGACAACAGGAAATCCATCGGTCCGCGATCCGCCTCGTCCTTGGCGAGCTCGTCCACCGTCGGCACGTCCGGCAGGTCGTCGGCCTTGGGGGCTGACTGCACCAGGATGCGGACCTTGCGGTCGCGCACCAGGTCGGATTTCTCGACCTTGAACTCGCCCCAGGTGATCCCGAGCGAGTCGACCTCGCCCCGCTCCAGCGCCAGATAGATGGTGGCGATCCCCTGATATCCGGCCACGATCTTGAACCGGGTGCCGAGGAATTCGTTCAGCAAGGCCGGCATCGCATAGAGGAACGATCCTTTCGGGCTGGCGCCGGCGGTGATCTGGGTGCGGCGCGCATCCTCGATGCTGGCGATCCCGGATGCATGCCAGGCCACCATCGCGCTGTGCGCAACGGGCATGACCGAGCCGATCCATTGAAACTGGCCCATGTCGTAGCGCACGGCCGCCAAGCCGACCAACTGGTTCACCACCAGGGTGTTCGGGATCATGCCGATCGTGGTGCCGTCCCGCGGGGCGATGGTCTGCAGAAAATTGGCCATCACGATGCCGCCGCCGCCGATCATGTTCTGCGGCACGATGGTGGGATTTCCTGGCAGGTGCGATCCGAGATAGCGGGCGACCAATCGGGCATCGCGATCATAGGAGCCGCCGACGTTCACGCCGATCATGAGATTGATGTTCTTGCCGCGATAGAAGTCTGCGATCGGATCTGCAAGAGCGGGGCGCGCGAGCGCAAGCCCGGCGCCCGCAAGAACGCAGAGCAATTGGAGTCCGCCTCGCCAAAGGGTGCGACTGCTGGTCCCGTGCTGAGTCTGAATACGGGTCAAGCGGCAGCCAATACGGCTTTCCTGAGGGAAACCGGCAATGCAATCGAGCGAAAGAATGTCTTCGGATAAAGATAGTCCTCTCCGGACTCGTCGACAACGCGCAGCTGACCATGCTTTTCCGCAGCCGGATCGCGAAGCGTCACGTAGATCTTGCGCTTCTCGAGCGAGGTGGGATAGCCATCATTCCTTACGCAGACGACAAACTGCTTAGACTGCGGCTTTGGCATTGTTAATCCTCACAGGAGGCGTTTGATCTTGAATTCCTTGCGCCCGATTCCACCGGCCTCGTACCAATGTATTTCGGCGAGATGCAAAGAGCCATCGGTCAATCGAACGCGAGCGATCCCTTTGCGCTTTCGCCACCGACCGCGTCCATAGACCCTCCGAAGCCGGGCAAGTTCCCGGATGCCAGACCCAGTTGCGAATGTCTCGACTTCGGCAATTTCGTCCACAATCTCGAAGTGCATCAATGGAGCGTGTCAAAGCCGAGCGATTGCGTCAACGGCGCGTCTGGATCCACAGCCCATGGGTGAACCTGCCAGGAGGCGAGCGGCAACGCGACGCAGATCGCGCCTGGTCAGACGCTTTATAACATAGATGGCGGGGTCCGAGTCGCCAGCTTGCTCACGGTGCGCTAACGTTGGCGACGCCCCGCCCGCAAGCAGGAGCAGCGATATGCCCGGTTATGCCCATTCCCTGGTTTGGACCCGAAGGCGCCTTTTGGGCGCCGTTGCAACCACGCTGGCGGCGCCGCTTTCGGCGGCCCTGATCGATCCTGCGCGCAGCCAGCAGGCGGTCGAGGAGTTCTATCGCGGCAAGCAGCTCGACATGGTCATCGGCTACTCACCGGGCGGCACCTACGATCTTTATGCCCGCCTGGTTGCCCGCTTTCTCGGCAACTACATTCCGGGCAAGCCCACCATCGTGCCGCGCAACATGCCGGGCGCCGGCAGCCGCGCGGCGACGCAAATGGGTCTATAGCATCGCCCCCAAGGACGGCACCGTGCTGGCGACCTCCGATCAGTCGCTCTCGGTCGAGCAGGCAATGGGCGACAAGCAGCTCGACCTCGACACCACCAAGCTCGTCTATATCGGCAATCCGAACGCCGACAACAACACCACGGCGACCTGGTACACGTCGGGCGTCAAGACGATCGACGACGCCAAGAAGAAGCAGGTCGTCATGGGGGCGACCGGCGGCAGCACCAGCTCGCAATATCCCAAGGCGATGAATGCGCTGATCGGCACCAAGTTCAAGATCATCATCGGCTATCCGGGCGGCAACGACATCAATCTCGCGATGGAGAAGGGCGAGGTGGATGGCCGCGGCTCGAACGCCTGGGGCTCCTGGAAAGCGACGCGGCCGGATTGGCTGCGCGACAAGAAGATCAACATTCTGGTTCAGATCGGGCTCACCAAGGCGCCCGACCTCCCGGACGTGCCGCTGTTGATGGACCTCGCATCCAATGACGAGGACCGGGCGATCTTGAAGCTCCTGTCGGCATCGAGCACGATCGGGCGGCCGGTCTTCACCTCTCCGGGCGTGCCGGCCGAGCGCGTGCAGGCGTTGCGCGACGCTTTCGACGCGATGGTCAAGGATCCGGTGTTTCTGGCCGAGGCCGGCAAGGAGCACTTCGACATCAACCCGGTCTCCGGCGCGGACCTGCAGAAGATCGTCACCGAGATCGTGGCCACGCCGCGGCCGATCGCCGACCGGCTGCTGCAGATCATCGGCGGGGTCAGCGAGAATCGCGGATGACGCTTGTCCCGGCCTTGAGCCGGGACCTTACCAAACTCGGAGCTTGTAACGGTCCCGGCTCATAGCGCGTCGAAGACGCGCGTAAACGCGCTAACGTCCGGGACAAGTGTGCTCCGACCCGCGACAAATGCGAAACAAGCGTCGAGATCGCGGCGCTAGACTTGCAGGAACAGTGCGAAAGGCTCCTCGACCGTCCGCCGCAGCAGCTTGCGATAGGGCTGGTGGCAGGCGTGCCCGGCCGCGATGCGACCGAACTCGGCCTTGGGCATCGCCGAGAGCGGTACATACGCGATCGGGCCCGAGACCGGCATAAGCTCCGAGCCGCGGCCCACCCGCAGGGTGGTCATGATCCCGAACATTTCGCGGTTGATGGTCGGACGCGAAATGATGACCAGCCGGTACTGGCCCTGCCGGTTGGTCACCAGATAGATGTGGCCCGATTGATGGGGTACCGAGACCAGGCCATGCTGGGAGAATTCGGCATCGACCCGGTCGGATTCCCGGAAAATGAGGCTGGAGACGCCGTCGTCCCAGCAGATTTCGGTCCGGTAGGCGAAGATCGCCTGCGGATCGCTGAAGGAGGGCCGCAGCGTCAGATATGAACCCTCGATCCAGCTGACGGCCGGCCGCGAATAGAAGCCGAGATGGCCGGGCGCCAGGTTGGCCGGCGCCGCCCCGACCTCCCCGGCCTCGCCCTTGCGCAGCGAAACGCCGAGCGCCTCTTCGAGCCGCACCGTGGTGGCAAGCGTGAAGGGGCGGCGTCCGGACAGCGCCTTTTCGAGGGTGGAAATGCTGATTTTGGCCTGGTCGGCCAAGTGCTGGCGGGACATCCGCCGGCGCGCCAGCTGCTCGCGAATGATGGCGGCCACCAGGCGGCTCTGCTCGGCCGAGAGTTGCTTTTCGGATTCCAGCATCATCAGCCCCAACGGCGTCCCGCACAACTCCTCACATATCCGCACAAACCATGACTCCGCAAGGCGGAATTCGGCGACCGTTTGCCCGCGCAGTCTCGAAGAGCGCGCTCGCGGCAAGCCCTCGACCACCGATAACCGGGCCAATGGCAGAAGTCGCCGGGCCGGCCCCACCCTTCAGTCCTCCTGAAAACCGGTGTAGCTTACGCGGCAGCATCGGTGTCGATGGGGTGAGCGTTGGGCGCCGGGGCCGCACGCCGAAGCTTCCAGCTGTGCCCCATGGCCTGCGCCAGCTTTGGTGACGGGCGGCTGTTCCTTCGCGTTCCGGGAACGACGAAAGGGAGGTCAACCATGGTTTGCCGAAGATTGAGCCACGCGATGGCAGCGGCCACCGTCCTGGCGACGAGCGCGGTCGCCGCGTCGGCGGGCGAGGCGAAGTACCCTGATTGGAGCGGCGCCTGGGAGCGGTGGTATCCGCCGAATTGGGTGCTCGATCCCGGCAACGGCACCCGCACCGCCGGCGGCCAGCCTTCACACGACCAGAGCAAGCCCTGGGCGTGGGGCCAGGAAGCGCCGCTGACGCCGGAATACAAGAAGGTCTACGAGCAGAGCCTGGCGGACCAGGCCGAGGGCGGCGAGGGACTGTTCTTCAATCATGGAGTGCGCTGCATGCCCGGCGGCATGCCGATCATGACGATCGCCTTCGCGCCGATGGAGTTCGTCGTGACGCCGAAAGTGACCTACATATTGACCAGCAACCAGGAGCCGATCCGCCGCATCTACACCGACGGCCGCGATTTTCCGACCGACCTTGCCCCGAGCTTTGCGGGCTACACGATCGGCCGCTGGGTCGATCCGGATGGCGAGGGTACCTATCGGGTGCTCGAAGCCGAAACGCGCGGGCCGTTCAAGAGCCCCCGCGCCTATGACGCGAGCGGCATACCGCTGCATTTCGATGGCCAGTCGATCTTCAAGGAACGGCTCTATCGCGACCAGGCCGATCCGAATCTCATGCACGACGAGATCACCGTGATCGATCATGCACTGACGCGACCGTGGACCGTGGACAAGAAATATACCCTCAAACCCGATCATCGCTGGACCGAGAGCACCTGCATCGAGACGAATTCGATGATCGCGATCGGCCACGATAGCTATTATATGAGCGCGGACGGCATGCTGATGCCGGTGCGCAAGGGTCAGCGCGCGCCGGATCTGCGGTATTTCAAGAACTTGCCGCGTTGAGGGAATGAGCAGTGCCGCGGCGCGGGAAGATGACCGGCTGCGATGAGACCGGCGCAGCTTGAGGCAGCTTGAGCCTCTACCGCGCCGCGGCGATTACAGCCACGCTAATGCTCTAGTGATTTGACACAAGGAAATGCAGGACAATACCGAAAACAAAAACGAAATACCAAATCCAAAATCCGTCTCCAATCGAATGCTTGGTCCCCGCACGGACAGCGCTCAGCTTCGCCAAAATGATCGAATTATTCGCCAGGCGGGATCCGAACCGAGCTCGGTCAAACACATTCGCAACTCGAATTGTCATCGAAGCACGCAATCGGTCGGTAGTCATCAAGACTGCCCCCAAGACCACCTTCGGCCTTTCAAGTAACAAACGGATCGGCGACCAGGTCCCCCAACTGCGCAGCGGCATTGCGTCACACAGCAACGGTTGCACAACGTAGCCGGCCTTTCCGACTGCTGAGCGGTCTCCCGGCGTGCCGACCCGGCTATACCGACGGGATGAATTTCAGCGCGGGAAACCAGCCGCCAATATAAGTCGGTGGCCAGGGAATCGACATGACATAATCGAAAATGAAGCTGATCGAGACCAGAAGCACCACCGTGTAAGGTACGATCAGCGACCAGCGCTCCTGGTTCTCGTAACGCATAAAGAAGACCACAAACACCGCCACGGTGGGAATGAGCCCGATTACGGCCATCACCCCCATGAAGGCAATGAGATAGCCGAAGAATCGTACCGCCCGCTGGACGATGACCTTGGTCGGCAGATGGGCCGTATCCGATGTCAGATCCATGTGTATCCTCTGATCGGCGGCGCCGATCTGATGCTCGACCGCGTGTATCGCCTGATCGGCCAGGCTCTCGGGGGTCGATTCCGGCTTTCGACACATATCGTTGAACAGGCTCAGACCGGCGGCGGTCAACGCTACCGCTCCGATCGCGAGCGGAACGAGCTTGGCGCTCAAATCCCATCGCAAGGCGGCGCCCACCATGGCGGCGATGAGACAGATGATGAAGACGGTGAACAACTGAGACGCCTGGAATCGGGGCGCCTGAAAGGATGTCAGCATTTTCTTGAGGCCGCCGTGACTGCGGATGTCGTGCAGGAACGGCCGCGTCAATCCGATGATCGCGATGGTAAAGAGAATGGCTACCACCGGACGAGCGAAGAAGTTGATGCCGTACCGCCCAACGGAGATGAACAGATATCGCTCGATCGTGTCGCCGAGCACGACGCCGAGGATGAGCGGCGGCCGCGGCCATTTGAACTGCTTCATGATCCAGCCGAGCAGTCCGAAGGCGAGGAGCGAGTACAGGTCGCCCCAATTGCGAGTGGCCTCGAAGGCGCCGATATAGATGATGCCCAGTACAGCCGGCAGGACCAGGCTGAAACGTAGCACGGAAAGCTTGGCGAATTGCGGGCTGAACGCGTAACACATTCCCGCCCCCAGAATGTTGGCCAAGGCAATCGACCACACCATGGCGTAGGTGATGTCGAGGTGTTTGGTCAGCATATCGGGTCCGGGGACGAGGCCGTGGATCAGGAAAGCCCCCAGCAGGATCGCCATCGTAGCGCTGCCGGGGACACCGAAAGCGACCGTCGGCAGCAAGGCACCGCCCTCCTTGGCGTTGTTGGCGCTCTCCGATGCGATCACGCCGCGCACGTCGCCCTTGCCGAAAGTCTTGTACGCGTCCTTCTCGGTTTTGAGCGCGTGGCCGTATGCGAGCCAATCGACCACTGATGCGCTGATGCCCGGGATCGAACCGATACCCCCACCGATCCACGAGCACCGCAAGATCAGCCACCAGTGCCTGAGGCAATCCTTCATACCCTGGACCTGGCCCTTGTAGATATTGGCGATGCTGGTGTCGGTGGCGATGGTCGCGCGAGAGATCAGCAGGTCGCACAATTCGGGTAGAGCAAATACGCCGAGCAGAAGCGGCGTCAACGGCAGGCCGTCCCACAAATAGAGCGTGTCGAGCGTCCAGCGCAGCACGCCCGATTGCGGGTCGCTTCCAATCATCGCGATCATGATGCCGAGGCAGCCCGCGGCCAAGCCGCGCAAGGGCGCGTTGCCGGACAGGATCGCCACCATCGAAATGCCGAGCACGGAAAATGCCAGCAGTTCGGGAGAGCCCAGGAACAGCATGACCGGCCGCAGGATCGGAACGCTGACAAACATCAGGAATGCGCCGAAGACACCTCCCATCAGGGACGCCATGTAGGCGGCGCTGAGCGCACGCCCGGCCTGGCCCTTCTTTGTCATGGGAAACCCGTCGAGCACGGTTGCCGCCGATGCCGCTCCGCCGGGCACGCCGAAGAGGATCGCCGGAATAGGATCGCCGGTCGCTGTGGTCAAGCCGAGGCCGAGCAGCAGCGCGAACGCCGTGTAAGGGTCCATGTTGTAGGTGAAAGGCAGCAGCATCGCCGTGCCGGCAAGGCCGCCAATTCCGGGAATGATGCCGAGCACCAGTCCCATGATGCAGCCCGCACCGAGATACATCAGGCGGACCGGATCCATCAACATGATGAATGCTTTTCCCGCCGAAGCCGCCATGAAGGCAACTTCTCCCGCTGCGCCTTCCATAACCGTCGCTCCAGTCCAGCTCCCGACTCGCGAAGTCGTTTGACGCGATTGGCCAAGAAGCTGCGTTTTCGAAGACAATTCTTCACATGTCAGGCAAGAATCGCGCTCATCAAATCGACCTTCTCAAGGATTGCGTGACTCACCGCCATGATTTGCCGGAATGCACCGATATGCTTGAGGCAGTCGCCGATCAGGACGGGACGGCTAACGGCTATGAGAATGGTTAGTTAGCTTCTGGCTATTTGGTGACAATCCGGATGCGCGCCTGGGGATGGGTCCCTAGGCAAGCTCGACGGCACCGGCCCGGGCAGACGCGCTGCTTCCTAAAACTGTCCGGTACCCCAGCGCCGGTGCAAGAATTGCTCCCAGGGCGAGAACATCAGCTTGTCGGCCAATAGCCCGATCGCCACGATGACCAACATGATGCCGATCACCTGATCCATGGCGTGGAGCTCGCGGCCGTAGTGCAGCAGATGACCCAGGCCGAAGCCGGTCAGGATGGTTACGTAGATTTCTGCCGCCATCAGCGAGCGCCAGGCGAAGGCCCAGCCCTGCTTCATGCCGCTCACCAGGAACGGCAGTGACGCCGGCAGGATGACCCGGCTCCACTTGTCGAATCCTTCGGAGCCCATGGTGCGTGCGGCGCGCGCATAGATCGGCGGGATCGAGCGGGCGCCGGTGTCGGTTGCGATCGCGACCGACCACATCGTTCCCATGATCACGACAAATAGCACGGCGGATTCGGTTTGTCCGAACCACAGCAAGGCAAGCGGAATCCAGCACACGCTGGGCAACGTCTGCAATCCCAGCGCCAACAGCCCGATCGTGTCGTGAAAGAAACGCGACGTGCTGGTCATAAGCCCGAAGAGCAGGCCGACGGCGACGCCGATCGCGTAACCGATCAGCAATCGCTGGAGCGTACGATGGACGCACCGAGCAGGCTGCCGTCTTTCACGGCCGACACCAGATATGCAGCCACCTCGGTGGGCGGCGGCAGCAACACTGGCGACCAGCGGCCGCTCATGCTGGCGGCCTGCCAAAGCGCGATCAGGCCTGCGAAAAACAGCCCGGCAAAGATTGTGCGTGTCATCACGCGAATTCCTCCGGCAGATAGGACGTCAGGTCCGTCGTGATACGTTGGGCGATTTCAGCAAGCTGCGGTGAGTTGATGTCGCGTGGGCGAGGCAAATCGATTTCGAAATGCTCGCGGATTCGGCCGGGATTGGGCGACAGCAGGATCGCCCGGTCGGCGAGGCACACCGCCTCGCGCACGTTATGCGTGACCATGATGATGGTCTTGCGCCGACTTTGCCAGATGCGCTGGACGTCGCGATAGAGGTGCTCGCGCGTCAGCGCGTCGAGCGCGGCGAACGGCTCGTCCATCAGCAGCACCCGCGGGTCCGGCGCCAGCGACCGCGCCAGCGCCACGCGTTGGCGCATGCCGCCGGACAGTTCGTGCACGTAGGAATGCTTGAACTTCTTCAGCCTGACCAGTCCGAGATGGTGATCGGCGATTTCTTGGCGCTCGCGCCGGCTCATGCCGGGAATGCGCTTGAGCCCGAACTGCACGTTGCCGAACACCGTCAGCCAGGGAAATAACGCGGATTCCTGGAACATCACCAGGCGGTGCCGCCCTGGGCCTGCCACCTCCTGGTCGTCGGCCAGCACGCGGCCGGAATCCGGCATCGTCAACCCGGCGATGATGTCCAGCAGCGTTGACTTGCCGCAGCCACTCGGCCCGACCAGGCAGACGAATTCTCCCTCCTTGACCTGCAGGTCGATCGCGTCGAGCGCGTGAACCGTGGCGCGCGCCGTGCGGAACCATTTGGACACGGATTCGACCGACAATTTCGCGGGTGTGCTTGCCGCAAAATGCTGGCCTGCCGGCATCAAGGGTTCTCGACGAGACGCGACAGGTCCGGTGTGTCGCGCAGGAACCCCGCCGCCTGCGTGCTCTTAAAGAACCGGGTGAGCGCCTCGGGCGACAGGCTTGAGGTAAGCACAATTCGCGGCCAGGAGCGCTCGATCAGCGTTTGCGACATGATGGCGCGAGTCTCGGCGAGCAACTCGGCAGCGGCAAGCTTCCGCGCCTCGGCCGGGTTGACCTTGATCCATTCGGTCAGTTCCGCGTGCGCAGCGACGATCTTGCGTACGAGGTCGCGCTGTGAGCGAAGGTAATCGGCGGGCGCGACCAGAACCGTGGTGATCGCTGACCGGTCGTCGATCAGCACGCGCCCATTTGCCTCGAGTTCGAGCCGCGACACCCACGGTTCGACCGTCCACACCGCATCGACCTGCTTTTGCCGGAACAGGGAAAGCTGGTCGGGATTGGCCGCCGGCAGAACCTGGGCGTCGCCGCCGCTCTGCCGGATGGCAAGGCCGCCGGCGACCAGCCAGGCCCGCGCCGCGACGTCCTGCGTGTTGCCGAACTGCGGTGTTGCGATCCTCTTGCCGCGGAAGTCGGCGGGCGTCTTTAGCTTGGAATCGCCTTGCACGACCAACGCCGAGCCGCCGTCAGCGGCGCCCGCGACGATGCGGACTTCTTTGCCGCGGGATTTCGAGTAGGCGTTGATCGCGGGAGTGGGGCCGACATAAGTGAGGTCGATCGATTTCGCGAACACCGCCTCCATCGCGCTCGGACCGGCGTTGTAAACGTACCACTCGATCGTGACATCGGGGCCGAGCCGTTGCTCGAACCAGCCTTTGTTGGCGCGCGACAGCGCGTGAGCGACCAGCGCCTGCACATGCGTGATGTTCGGGAAATGGCCGATACGGATTGTGGCCGCCCGCCCCTCGAGTGGCAGAGCGACTAATAGAAGGGCGGCGGCGGTGAAAACAGATGTCGCCAGCCGGCGCACCGGCGGGGAGGCGACAAATTGCGGAATCGATATCATTAAAGTTCCATTGCAGGGACGCCGCCAGCCGCGAAATGGTGGCATTGGTCGGGCGAGTGCAAGTGAAACGATGGCGCAGGTAAATTCACCTAGGCGGGGGTTTTGTTTCGCCATTCGCCCTTAAATAATTTGCGCGTGCGTTGGAACCGACAAAGCGCAGCCGCGTTCCGACCGCACAAGCTGCTGCAAAAGCGGCCGGTACGGACGGGTATGAACGGGTATGAACGGGCGAGCCGTCGAGACGGCGCGGCCGATGTCGTACTCGCAATTGCTGCGCACATTGCGCCCGCTGAAATCGGCCCTGGTTATCTTCGGGAGACGCCCAACCGCTCGTTACGGAGTGCAGCCGTCATTGCCGGGCGCCAGCTCGAGGCCGCGCGATCGTTCGCTAACGAGGATCATCCTTTGCACCAGGATCTGCCGCTACTGGGGGCGGCTCCCGAGTCCGAAAAGTCAGGAGGCGCTAATGTTACAGACGGTTGCCGGTAGCTTGATCGACGTGCTCGAAAAGATTGGCGTCAAACAAATATTCGGGCTCATCGGCGATTTGCTCAATCCGATCGCCGCGATCGGCGGGTGACGGCGCGGCAAGTCGAGGCTGTGGCTGCCGGGAATTTCGGCGACGGCCGAGCACTCTCAATCCGCGTGAGAAGGCCCGGTCGGCGAGGCTAAATCTCATTTCGCTCGGCGGCGATCATGTGGGTGATCTTGGGGGTGCCAGCGACCTGGAAGCGATACACCGCGTCCTCCGACACGCGGTCGGTATTGGTCACGCGCTCGTGCTGGCGAAGGTGATCGAGCCATGATTCCGCGAGAAAGGTCTCGACCATCCGGCCGGGCTCGGCGACGTCCTCGAACACGCCCCAGGCATAGGCGCCGTCGCGCCGGCGCTCCTCGCCGACCTCGGCGAGCGCGGCGAGGAATTTTTGCCGATCCTTGGGATCGATCCGATACTCGACGGTGACCAGCACGGGTCCGCGATCCTGCTCGAACTCGTCGGCGACGACCGGCACCGGCCAATGCATGGACGGTGTCAGGTCGAGCCCGGCGCCGGTCTGCAGCTTCCAGCGCCAAGTCAGCGGGATTGCCAGGAGCGCTCCCGCCGCAGCCGCGAGGTGGGCGGCCGGCAGGCCAAACACCTCGGCCGTCTGGCCCCAGACCGCGCTGCCGAGCGAGAGCGCCCCGAAGAACGCGGTCACGAATATGGCAAGCCCGCGCCCGCGCACCCATTCCGGCAGCGCCATCTGGGCCGACACATTGAGGGCGGATATCGGAGCGATCCAGCAAGCGCCCGCGATGATGCTTGCCGCAATGCCTGCAGCCGGGCTGCGGGCAAGACCGAACAGCGCCGTTGCGATTGCGGTGCCGACCGTGCCGACCGCCACCAGCCGATCAGTCCCAAGCCTGCGCTTCAGCCACGGGAGCGCAAAAGCGCCGCCCACCGCGCCGGCGCCGATCGCTCCAAGCAGGTAACCGTAAAGGTCGGGGCCGCCGGCCATCCGCTCGCGCGCCACCAAGGGAAGGAGCGCCCAATAGGCGCTCGCAAAAAAGAAGAACGCCATGGCGCGAACGAGCGTTGCGCGCAGATGCGGATTGTATCGCGCATAGCGGAAGCCGGTGCGGACGGCACTGCCGAAACGTTCCGCCGGCAGGCGCTCGGGCGCCTGCGTGCTCCGCCACCAGATCAGCGCGCCGATAACCCCAATCGTACTGACGGCGTCGAGCCAAAACGGCGCGGCAATTCCAAGCCGCGCGATGATGATGCCGCCCAGCGCCGGGCCAACCGCGCGGCTCACATTGACTCCGACGCTGTTCGCCGTGATGGCGGGATTGAGGTCCGCCTTCGGAACGAGATGAGGGACGATCGATTGCCAGGCCGGCGACATGAGCGCGCCGGTCAGGCCGCTGAGAAAGGTGAACAGCAGCAGGTTCGCTGGTGTCGCGAGGCCGAGCATGACGATGGCCGCGTACGCGGCCGAGACGACGACCGTCGCCACATTGGCGGCAATGAGAAATTTTCGCCGGTCGATGACGTCCGCCAGCGCGCCGGCCGGCACCGCACCCAGGAACATTGGCAGCGTCGAGGCCACCTGCACCAACGACACGACGAGGGGAGATGGATCGAGGCTGGTCATCAGCCAGCTGGAGGCCGCGCTCGATATCCAGCCGCCGATATTGGAGATCACCGTTACGGTCCAAAGGACGCTGAACGCGGCGTGCCGGAACGGGCTCCACGCAGATGTCGCCGGTTCAGGCTTCGCTGTGCTCGGATCGCCGCTCATGGGTCGCCCGATCGTACCGTCTCATGAAAGGCCAGTGTACGAAACTCACACAGGCTGAACGCCAAATTGAATATTGTATGATTGTCGAGCAGTCGGCCGCCGATGCGCTTCACGATGAGCTCGGCCACCGACAGCTTTCCAACTCCAGGCCACCGTTGATATTGATGATCATGCGTCAAGCAATATCGGGAGAGACCGTTCTTGTCGACCGCGACTGCCTCTGGCCCTCTGCGCCCCCGACTTTGGGACCTCGCTTTGCATTTGGTGGCGCATCTTGAAAAACCTGGCATTTTCCGAAACGTACAATCCCTCACGCAGCCGCACAAACCATGACTCCGCAAGGCGGATTTCGACGGTCCTTTGCCGAACAATCTCGAAGATCACGCTCGCGGCAAGGCGATGATCGGGGCAAAACCGAATTCTCCCCGCGTTCCCCCCCGGGGAGGTTCCGGGAGCGGCGGGTCTCCCCCGATCCTCGCTGCCCTCCCAGTGCGCGCACGCAACCGCTGGCCAACCGGTTGCGTGCGCGCCGACCTGGCGGAGACCATCCACGCGGATGCGGGTTGAGCCTCGCCCTCTTGGGCGAGCCACCGAACACATCCCGCGCAATTGAGCTGATCAACCCGTCTTGATTGTACCCTTTGCGCCCATCAGCCGGCAGACCTACGTGGCCGCGCGGGCGGCGCAGTGTCCTTAACTCAACGTCAAGAGAGCTGCGCCACGCTCCGGCGGCCGAGGTATGGATGCATTCGACACTCAGTCGCGCTCTGATCGTTCTGGTCCTGCTGCTGGGCGCCGCGGGCTCGGTTGCGCATGGGATCCTGCCCGACCGCAGCCGGTGGCGTGAGGACTATCGACGCCCCGCCGAAATTCCGTTCCCTGACGAAAACGCCTATTCCGACGCCAAGGCCGAGCTCGGCCGGATGCTGTTCTTTGACCCGCTGCTTTCGGGCTCACGCTCGCGTTCTTGCGCCTCGTGCCACAATCCAAGCCTGTCATGGGGCGACGGGCTGGCGCGCTCCATCGGCGAAGGGCAGGCCGCCATGACGTTGCGCGCACCGACGCTGCTCAACGTCGCCTGGACGCCGCGGCTGGGCTGGGACGGCAAGTTTCGTGACTTGGAATCCGTCGCCTTCACGCCCATCACCGCGGCGACGAACATGAATCTGCCGGAGCCCATGCTGATCGAGCGCTTGGCCTCCATCCCGGATTACGTTCGGGCCTTCGCGGGCGCTTTCGGGGACGCGCCGTTGACCCGGCACAATATCGAGGCCGCGCTGGCAACCTACGAGCGCACGATCGTAGCGGGGACCGCGCCCTTCGACCGCTGGGTGGCGGGCGACGAGCAGGCGGTCGATGAGAGCGCCAAGCGCGGGTTCGAGATCTTCAGCGGCAAGGGGCGCTGCAGCGAATGCCACAGCGGGTGGGCTTTCACCGACGGCTCGTTTCATGACATCGGATCCGCCGAAGGTGACGACATCGGGCGCGGCCGCTTGTTTCCCACCTCGATCCAGCTGCGCCATGCGTTCAAGACGCCGACGTTGCGGGACGTGGCGCGCCGCGCTCCCTACATGCACAACGGCTCGCTGGCGACGCTCAAGGACGTCATCGCGCTCTATGATCGGGGCGGTATCGCGCGTCCGAGCCGTTCGCCTTTGATAGCTCCGCTCGGGCTGTCGGAACGCGAGAAGGCCGATCTGCTCGCCTTCATGCAGACGCTCACGAGCGATGCGCAGCCCGTCCTGCTGCCGGTGCTGCCGCGGCTGTAGGCTTGCGCGCGACCGGGCGCTTCGCGGGGCGAGGCCGCTTCAACGCTACAGCGGCAACGATCCGCCAAGCAGCGCAAGGCTGAGCACGATCAAAGCGCCGCCGCACCTCTCAAGCGCCGCCGCATGGGCCGGCGCCTTGGTGGCGGCCCAGGCGAGCGCGGCCCCGGTCGCGAGGCAGAGCAGGATTGCGGCACCGGTCATCGGTTTCCCCCGCCCAATCGGACGAGCCTATCGCATGACACCAATGTTACAAAAAACCGGTTACCAAACAATCTTTCGAGGCCATGCTTCAGCATGGGGTGTGCGCGGCTTCCGCGCCAGCGGCACGTTTGGCGCAGTCGCGTTAACCAATAAATACGACGCCTAAGTGATTAACCCTAATTCGATTGCGATTAAAACACGGTTATCAATTCATTAACGGCAGCGCAGAAAAAGTATTACCATTTTGCATCTTTCGTCAGGTGATCGGGGAGGCCGATGATCCGCCGGGTTCAGATGCGGCTGCCGCTTGCGGCGGCCGCCGCGGGCGCTTTTTTGTCCGTCGCAGGTTTTGCGACCGAGGCGAGCGCCCACGTCAAATGGTTTTGCGCCTTCAATGTCGCGGGTCAGCCGCGCGGCCTGGAAAACGTGCTTTGCGCCGATTTCGAAGGGCTGGTCGGGCTGGCGCTCCTGTTCCTCATGTTCGGCTGCCTGATTGACGGAACGGCACTTGGCAACGCGCTGCTGCGCGCTCTCGATCGGGTCACCAGCGCGATACAGTCCAATCACGAGATTCTCATCCGCGCAGTCTGCGGCTTCTTTTTCGTGACGCTCTGGAACATGAACGGGATCCTGCTCACGCCTGAGCTGAAGACGAGCCTGTGGTGGGTTCCCTGGCTGCAGCTCGCCATCGCGGCGGGCCTGGTCTGGCGGCGGACCATGCCGTTCTCGGGGCTCGGGATCGTGTTGCTGTTCGCCCTGGCGGTTCGCGACTACGGCGTGTTCCATCTCGCCGACTACCCGGTGTTCCTCGGCCTTGCCGCCTATCTCGCGCTGGTCGGATTGCAGCGCGACTTGCTCGGGGTGCGGCCGCTCGATGTCGCCCGCTACTCGGCGGCCATCACCCTCATGTGGGCCTCGATCGAGAAATGGGCCTACCCGGAATGGAGCTTTCCGTTGTTCATCGAGCATCCGGCGCTGGCGATGGGGTTCGATGACGAGTTTTTCATGCGCGCGGCCGGCGTGATCGAGTTCACGCTGGCGTTCTCCCTGATATGGACGCCGCTGGTGCGACGCGCCTCCGCGATCGTCCTTGCCGCCATGTTCGTCTCGGCTACTTTTGAATTCGGCAGGATCGACGTGATCGGTCATGCGCCGATCGTGGTTCTGCTGCTGGCGATCGTTGGCGATGATGCCATCGTGGAGCAGCGGACGCGCCGCTTCGCGGCCGCGGTGCCGGTCGCCTACTGCGTCGCGCTGGCGGGATTCCTGACCGCCTACTACTACGCGCATGCGGTATTGTTCGGAACCCAGATACTCTGACCGCCGCGGCGCGGAATCAGTTGACGTGCACGGTCAGCTTCATCTTCGGATGAATGCCGCAAAGGACAGAGAAAGTGCCGGCGACCGGAAAGGTCACATCGGTCTTGCTGCCCGGCTCCTGGTCGCCGGAATCGAAGCTGAACTGCTCCGAATCCACGTAGGCGTGGTGCAGGAGATCGCCGTCGTCATTGACGATCTGCACCGTCTCGCCACGCCGGATGGTCAATTCGCCCGGCCTGAAGGCCCGCCCCTTCTGCGACACCTGATAGGGCGGCGCGCCCAGGGCCGCCCATGCGACCTCGCCCAGGAGCGTCAGCATGACGGCGGCCACGACCGCGCGGACATGGGGTGAGCGCATCAGAAGCTGCATGGGCAACTCGCCCTTCCTCCAAGGGGAAGGCTTTTGGGAATGCCCGCGTGGGGCAACGCCGCCGACTCCTGCAAGCATGGCCGGGACAGATTAAGACGGCGTTAAGCCATCGCGGCGGGACTTTACCGAGCGATAATGTTGCTTAAACGGTTCAATCTTTATTGATGTGGGCTGCAAGTCGACAGAGATCGCCGCGATGCCCGACCCTGAGCCGATCCGAACGCCTGCACCCAGACGGTGGTATCGCGCGATCGTGCTGGCAAGCTCCAGGATCCGGACCATTCGCGGTCGGATTCTCGTCGCGTTCCTGATCATGAGCGTGATTACCGCGGCGCTGGGCGGCTATGCGGCGCACGGCATCTCACGGGCCGGGATTCTGGTCGCCAGGACGTTCGACGAGTCCCTGATGTCGATCAACTATGCGCGCGCCGCCTCGGCCGACTTCGCGGCGATGCAGGCGGCATTCGCGCGCCGCTGGGTCGCAGCCGATCCGCAGCGGCGGCGCCAGCTCGAGGAGGACATCGCTTCGCTCGAGCAGGCCCTGTCCGATGATCTGGCGATCGCCGCCGAGCGCTCGCAATCGGCGCGGGCGGCCAAGGCGGCGGCGAGCGTTCGGCAGGCCGTCAATGCCTGGACCGAGGTGCGCCGGCGCATGCTGGAGGGCAGCGCGAGCGGCGCCGCCTGGGACGAGCTCGACCGTTACGCCACGACGGTCGACCAGCAAGTCGATTTGCTGGTCAACTATACGGCCGGCGATGCCTTCACCTACCGCCAGCGCGCGCGGGCAGCCGTCGCGGAGGATACCAAGCTCAATCTTGTCGGCACCGGGCTTGCTGTGCTGCTCTCGGGCCTGGTGGCGTGGTTGCTCGCCCGTCGCATCATCGGCCCGGTGGCGGCCGCCTCGGCGGTGGCCGGGCGGATTGCCGCCGGCGACCTGGACGGCGAGATGCCGCGCGCCAGCGCCGACGAGCTCGGGGCGTTGCTCGCCGCCATGGGGGTCATGCGGGAAAACATCAGGACCATGATGCAGCGCGAGGTCGCCCAACGCCGCTCCGCGCAGGCGCGCCTCGCCGACGCGCTCGAAAGCTCGCGCGAAGGCGTCGTGGTCGTGGACAGCGAAGGCCGCATCGCGCTCGCCAATTCGCAGGCGGCGGATTTCCTCGGCAGCTCGCCCGAGCTGCTGCAGCCGGGCGTCGAGTTCGCCACTGCCGTCACCGCGTCGGCCGGCGCCGGGACCGCGCTGACGCGCGTCGGCGACCAGCTGCCCACCACCGGCGAAACGCGCCTGCCCGACGGCCGCTGGCTGCGGGTGAGCCGCAGCGCCACGCAGGAGGGCGGCTTCATCGTCGTCTGCGGCGATATCAGCATGCTGAAGGAGCAAGAGGCCAAGCTCACCGCGACCAACCTGCGTCTTGACGCGGCGCTCGACAACATGTCGCAGGGCCTGTGCCTCTACGATGCCGACAACCGGCTCAAGGTGGTCAATCGGCGGTTCTTCGAGATCTTCGGATTGTCGCCGGATTGGGTGCGGCCGGGAATGACGTTCCGCGAGATCCTCGAGCTGAGCGTGATGGCCGGAAATCACGTCGGCAAGAGCGCGCCCGAATTGATCGCGGAGCAGGAGGGCTTCATCGGCCAGCGTGCCCAAGGCACGCTGTTCCAGGAGCTCAGCCACAGTCGCGTTGTCGCGATGGCGCACCAGCCCACGGTGGACGGCGGCTGGGTGGCGACCTACGAGGATGTGACCGAGCGCCGCCACGCCGAGGCGCGCATCGTGTTCATGGCGCGCCACGATGCTCTCACCGATCTGCCCAATCGCGTCCTGTTCGCCGAGCGTATCGAGCAGGCGCTCACCCATATGGGGCGTGGCGACGGCTTTGCCGTGCTCTGCCTCGATCTCGACCATTTCAAGCAGGTCAACGACACGCTCGGGCACCCGGTCGGCGATCGGCTTCTGCGCGCGGTGGCCGAGCGGCTCTTGGCTTGCGTGCGCGAGATCGACACCGTCGCCCGCCTGGGCGGAGACGAGTTCGCCATCGTGCAGCGCGACGTGCACCACCCCGAAGATGCCGCCATTCTGGCCCGGCGCGTGGTCGAGGTCGTCAGCGCTCCCTACGAGCTCGAGGGGCATAGCGTCACCGTCGGCGTCAGCATCGGCATCGCGGTGGCGCCCGCGGATGGCGCCTTGTGCGAACGACTGCTCAAGAACGCAGACCTGGCGCTTTATCGCGCCAAGGCCGAGCAACGCGGAGTTCTGGCGGTTCTTCGAGGCGGAGATGGACGCGCTGCTGCAGACCCGCCGCCGGCTGGAGCTGGAGCTGCGCGAGGCGCTCGCCAACGACGAATTGAAGCTTCTCTACCAGCCGATCTACGATCTCGAGCGCGAGCGGATTTGCGGATTCGAAGCCTTGCTGCGCTGGCAGCATCCGACCCGCGGAATGGTTTCGCCGGCCGAATTCATCCCGATCGCGGAAGAGATCGGCCTGATTGTCGCATTCGGCGAATGGGTTCTGCACCAGGCCTGCGCCGAGGCGAGCAAGTGGCCCGAGCACGTCAAGCTCGCGGTGAACGTCTCCCCCGCCCAGTTCACCGGCGACCGGCTGGTGCAAGCGGTGACCGGTGCGCTCGCGGCTTCCGGGATAAAGGCGCCGCGGCTTGAGCTGGAGATCACCGAATCGGTTCTGCTCGCCAACAGCGGGACGACGTTTGATATCCTGCGCTCGTTGCGCGAACTCGGCGCCCGCATCTCGATGGACGATTTCGGCACCGGCTACTCCTCGCTCAGCTACCTGCGCAGCTTCCCGGTCGACAAGATCAAGATCGACCAATCCTTCATCCGCGGCCTGGCGGCGACCGACGGCTCCGACATGATCGTGCGCGCCCTGATCGGGCTCGGCCGCAGCATGGGGATGCTGACCACGGCGGAAGGGGTGGAGACGGCGGAGCAGCTGTCGCAGCTGCGGATGGAGAGATGCAACGAGGTGCAGGGCTACTTGTTCAGCCCGCCGGTGGACCCCGACTGCATCCCGCAACTGCTCGAGCGATGGAACGGGATCGTGGTGCTGGGAAAGCAGCGTGCCCGCGAGCGCGCGCACGTCGGCGGACGCCGGCAGCGCGAGCGGACATCGATTTAGCCCGAAGCGATTTCCGGCCGTCGTGCCGCCATCAGGGAGCGGTTGTTTGAGCCAGTTAGCCGCGGCAGACGCTCCATTTGTCGACGCGAAAGAAGCTGCGCGGGCAACCGTGGCCGTCTCAAGATTATGTTCCTAGACTTCAACATTCGCCGGCTTGCCTAGGCTTGCGAACCGCTCAAGATACCAACGGGCGCGATGCATCTGGCGAAGATCTTCCGGCTGAAGACCTTTTTGCAAGAGATGTCGTTTGCACGCTCCCCAGCGCGGAGCCGGGCGGGCACCGCCTGGTCGCAGTGAAGGCGGCAGGGAGGAACCCACGTGTCCGGAATTGTCCTGTCGGTCGGCCTCACCGCCCAGCATACTTTCAGCAAGCCCCCGCACCCCAGCATCCGGCTCCTCGCCGGCCTGGGGGTCGAGGGCGATGCCCACCTGGGCATCACGGTGAAGCATCGCACGCGCGTGCGAAAGGACCCGACCCAGCCCAACCTGCGCCAGGTGCACCTCATCCACGCCGAGCTCTTCGCCGAGCTCAAGGATGCCGGCTTCAGCATCGCCGTCGGCGAGCTTGGCGAGAACATCACGACCAGCGGCCTCGATCTGCTCGGGCTCCCGACCGGAACGCGACTCCACATCGGCGAGAGCAGCATCGTCGAAGTCACGGGGCTTCGCAGCCCGTGCCGGCAAATCGAAGCGTTCGCGCCTGGGTTGGTGGCGCAGGTGACCGCTCGTGATGCGGACGGCCATTTGACCTATAAGGTCGGCATCATGAGCATAGTGATCGCGGGCGGCACAATACGCGCCGGCGATGCGATCCGTGCCGTGCTCCCGCCTGAGCCGCGCGCGGCGCTCAAGGTCGTCTGATTGTCCTTGATCTGGTTGCGGAGAGAATTTTCGCGCCGAGCGAGCGCAACGACCCGAAGGCAGAGGTTCAGCCCCGCGGGCCCTTGCGATTGGTTCGCTGATACGGCCGCGGCAAGCTGCTGACACGGCCGTAGGACTGCTTGTCGCGCGGATGCGCGACCTCGGCTGCAAGCCGCCGCTCCCGCAGATAGGCTTCGAAGTCGGGCGCCGAAAGCGGCTTCGCGTACAGAAAGCCTTGCGCCTCCTCGCAGCGTTCCTCAAGCAGAAAGCGCGCCTGCGCCTCGGTCTCGACGCCTTCCGCTATGATGCCGAGCTTGAGGTTGTGCGCCATCGCGATGAGCGAGCGGACGATGGCGCCGTTCTCGGCATCATCGGCGACCCTGGTGATGAAGCTGCGATCGATCTTGATGCGGGAAACCGGGAACTTGGTCAGGTAGCTGAGCGAGGCGTAGCCGGTGCCGAAATCGTCGAATGCGAGCTTGATGCCCCTGTCATGCAGCTCCTGCAGCGGCGTGATGGCGTCGTCGTTGTTCAACGCAAAGGTCTCGCTGATCTCCAGCTCGAGGATATCGGCCGAGAGGCCGCTGTCACGCAACGCGCCCTCGACGTCGAGCAACAGTCCCGAATCGCGACATTGGCTTGGGAACAGGTTGACGGCGATGCGGTTGAGGGACAGCCCCATGGCGCGCCATGCGGCGGTCTTGGCGCAAGCGTCGCGAATGATCCATGCCCCGACCGCCGATGCCAGCGAGCTTTCGGCCAATGTCTGGATGAAGGCTCCCGGACCGACCACGCCGCGCTGCGGGTGACGCCAGCGCAGCAGCGCTTCGGCGCCCACCACGGCTTCGTCGGCGAGCCGGATTTGCGGCTGATAATAGAGCTCGAATTCATTCTCGGCGAATGCCCGCCTCAGCTCGACCTGAAGCCCGCGCCGGGTCTGCGCCTGCGCCCGCAGCACCGGCACGAACAGCCGGTAGGTGTGCCCGCCGTCGGACTTGGCCTTGTAAAGGGCGAGGTCGGCATTCGCGATGAGCTCGTCGACCGATGCGCCGTCTTGCGGCGCGATGGCGATGCCGGCGCTGCCGCCGATGTGCAGCAGGTGCTCATTCACCTCGAACGGCTCCGCCAGCTGGCGCAGCATCGATTCGACGAGCTCGGTGATCCGGCGCGGATCGCCGCAGTCGGGAACGACGACGACGAACTCATCGCCGCCGAGCCGGTACACCCTGCCGGTTTCCCCGGCGACGCGATTCAACCGCCGTGCCACGTCCACCAGCAACTGGTCGCCGGTCGAATGACCATCGGTGTCGTTCACGTCCTTGAAGCCGTCGAGATCGAAGAGCGCGATTGAATGCGACGGCCGTCCGGCGTCCGCGGTCAGCAGCTCCGTCAGCTCGTTCTTCAACGAAACCCGGTTCGGCAAGCCCGTCAGTTGATCATAATGCGCGATCTGGTTCAGTTGCCGCTCGGCCTTCTTGCGTCCCGTGATGTCGTCGTAGGCCCATGCCACGCCCCACACCGTGCCGTCGGGATTGTACATCGGCGTCGCGGCCAGCCTGATGTCGACGGTCGATCCGTTCTTGCGCCTGCGCTTGACCTCCACGTCGCGGATCGTCTCGCCGGTAAGACAGCGCTCGAACATGGCCTGCGATTGAAGCGCGGCCTCGGGCGGCACCAGCTTCGTGGGACTACCCAAAGTCTCCTCGGCGGCATAGCCGAAAATCTGTTCGGCGGCGCGGCTCCAAAGCACGACGCGCCGTTGCGGATCGGAGCAGACAATCGCGACCGGCGATGCATCGATGACGGCAGCGAGCGTTTCCTTGGCCTGTCGCTCCATCTGCTCCAGCCGGGCCCGCTCGATCGCCTCGGCCGAGGCCGCCTCGCGCGCCAGATCGAGCTCACGGTGTCGCGCCTCGAGCGATGCCGCCATCGTGTTGAAGGTATTGGCGAGGGCGCCGACCTCGTCCTGCGTGGCGACGGCGGTGCGGTGGGTCAGCTTGCCGGCCGCCAGCGCCGATGCGTCCTCGCTGAGCTGCCGCAAGGGGCTGATGATGCGTCCCGAGAACGCCGATGCCAATCCGAGCGCGACCAGAAGCGCGCTCAAGCTCGCCGCCGTGCCCCAGGCCAGGCGCGTCACCACGTTGGACAAGACGGATTCGGCAGGTAAGCCGACCGACACCAGCCATGGAACGGCGGCCATGGGCGCCGATCCGGTGATGCGTTCCACATTGTCCGCCCAAAGCACGGAGCCGCTGGCTTCCTTCGAGGCCGCGCGCAGCGCGGTGACTTCGTCCCCGCCCAGGTGACGGCCGATCCAGTCCGCACCGTCGTCGTTGCGCAGGATGACGGTCCCGTCCTCATTGATGATCTGGAGGATGCTGCCGGCCGGAAGGTCGTGCACCGTGAGCGCATTCTGAAAATGCTCGATCTGGATGCCGACGCTGAGCACGGCAGCGAGGTGCCCGTCCGCGCCCTTGAGCCCGCGTGCGACCGAGGTCACCCAATAGCCGGTGGTGCGGCCGCGTATCGGATTGCCGACGGCGACGCTTTGCTGGTCCGCCAGAATCCGCCGGAAATAATCGCGGTCGCCGACAAAGGTGCGCCCCTCTTCGGCCGGCGCGAACGATGTGCCGATGTTGCGGCCATCGGGCGCCGACAGCAGCAGGCTGCCGATGTAATCGGGCAGCTCCTCCTTGGTTCGCCGCAATACCGCGTCGTTGGCTTCGGCGTCCTCCGGGTTGGCCGATACGGCCTGGCTTAGGCCCACCAGAAGGTTGTCAAGCTCGGTGATCTGGTCGTCGACCCGGGCTGCCAGCAAGCGGGCCTCGATCAGCGTGCTCTTGAATGCCTGAGCCTGGTCGCCTCGCCACTGGTTCCAGAGTCCGCCCCCGATGAGAGCCGTGAATGGAACCACCGTGGCGATCACCAAACCCAGAAGCCGCGTTCGAATCCCGCGGAGCATGGTCAAAATGGCCCTTCATCGAGCGGAGCGGACGGCCGATTGCCGCGAACGACAAGGTCGGCCGGCTTGGAATCCTCAAGTGCGATGGAAGGATTAGCCCGCTCAAATTGCAGGCGAGTTCAAAAGCCGCGCGCGCCGGTCTGATAATTGTTTTAGGTTTAACGAGAAGCTAATCGGCCGGCCGAACCTTGCGGAACGGCCGGGGTGCCTTTCTGGCCGCTCAGGTCGATCGGCTTATTGCGGGGGCCGGGCGGCCGGTATCGAGGACGTCAATGCCGGCTCGGCGTGGCTTTGCTCCCAATAGCTGACATCCGTGAAGATCTTCGGATCGAACGACTTGTCAGCCGCGATATCGCCGCTCTTGATCAGGGTCTCGAATATGCGCTGCAGGCCGGGCACGTTGAGCGCGGTCTGGGTATCCAGCATGCCGTATTTCTCGACGTCGGCGAGCATCCTGACGGCCAGATCGAGCTTGGTGGGGAGCTCCTCGGCCGCTATCTGCGCGCTCTCCTGCGGATTGGTGCGCATGAAGTCGCGACCGCGCTGCAACCCGCGCAGGAAGCGGACCACGAGGTCGCGATGCGGCTCGGCCCATTTCTCGTCGACATTCACGCTGGTGAACTGCCAGTCCGGCACGAAGTTGATGGCCGAGCCGAGATTGGTGAAGCCGGCCGCCTCCGCCTCATAGCTGTTGGGAATGGGCTGCAGGCCGACGTCGATCTTGCCTTCCTTGAGCAGCTTCCACCGCGTCGGCGATCCCCCAACGACCGTGATCTTGTAGTCGGCAGGCGAGAGCCCGACCGCCTTGGCGATGTCCTGGACGATGTAGGTCGTGCCTTCCTTGGCGGAAAGCACGCCGAAATTGGCGCCCCGCAGCTGATCCAGCGTCTTGATCCAGGGCTGGGCGATGATGAAGTGCGGAAGCTTGCTCACGCCGCCGGCGATGACGCGCAGGCTGCCGCCCCGGTAGGCGTCCATGATCGACGCTTCCGGCGAGCGCAGCACGAACTGCTGTTCGCCGCTGCGCAGCATCTCGTCGGTGTGGCCGGCATTGTCGAAAAAGGTGACCTGGACGTCGAGCCCTTCGTCGGTCAGAAACCCGCGGTGCATCGCGACCCAGAGCGGAACGTAGAAGACGGTGCGCGTGATGGCCGCGAGCTTGACGGTGTCGGCGGCGGAGGCGGGCCGGGGTATTCCGGCCGTCACGAGTAATCCCGCGATCAGCGCGGTGCGGCCAAGATTCCTGAACGACATTTGCCTCACTCCTTAACAGGGCGCTACCTTAGGTTGTGGCGCGGCGGCAATAACGACACCCAAGGCACGCATCCTGTTGGGGAATGTAGCCCGGTTTTGCGCAGGGCGCCAAGAATTTGCTAACCAACTCCGGAAAGAATTCATTGTGCTTAACAATCCGATCAGCTCACGATCGCGTCGCCGACCGGCCACAAGGAACCCGATGCCGAGCTCCGAACAACGGGCGCGCCTGCGCGACGGCACGCATCTCGCGTACACGCTCTATGACCATCCCGCTGCCCGCCAGCACGTGGTCCTCGTCCACTCGCTTGCCATGGACCGATCGTTCTGGCGCCCGGTCGCCGAGCGGCTGGCGACGAACGCATGCGTGCTGATCCCCGATTGCCGGGGACATGGCGGCTCCGACAAACCCGCGGGTTCAGTCACGGTCGAGCGTCATGCCGACGATCTCGCCGAGCTCATGGATCAGCTCGGCTGGCAAAGCGTGCTGGTGGCGGGCGCCTCGATGGGCGGCTGCATCGCGCTTGCCTTCGCGATCCGGCATCAGCAGCGCGTGTCGGCGCTCGGGCTCGTGGATACGACGGCCTGGTATGGCCCCGACGCGCCCAAGAGCTGGGAGCAAAGAGCGAACGCGGCGCTGGCGGAGGGCCTGTCTTCGCTCACCGATTTCCAGGTCACGCGCTGGTTTGGCGACAAATTCCGCGCCGATCATCCGCAAGTGGTCAAGGCGTGCGTCGACACGTTCGTGCGCAACGATGTGGCCGCCTATGCGCAGACCTGCCGGATGCTCGGCGCCTGCGACTTGCGGGCCGGATTGGCATCGATCGGGGTTCCGACCGCGATCGTGGTGGGTGAAGAGGATTACGCCACCCCGCCCGCCATGGCGCAGGCCATGCACGACGCCATTGCGGGCTCGACCCTCGCCGTGCTCCCCGGCGCGCGCCACCTCACCCCATTGGAGCGCCCCGATCAAATCGCCGCCGAGCTCGAGCGGCTCGCCCAGCGCACATCGTAGGGCGCAATCGCTTTATTGCGCCGTCAGCGCCGCCCACTCGCAATCCATTGCTTGCCGCCAAGTGGCGCAATAAAGCGATTGCGCCCTACGGCTCGGAGAATTGCACGATCTTGCGCGTGCGTCCGACGACGTCCGGCGGCGAGGCGTAAGGGCCGCTGGATGATCAGCGCATCGTAGGGCGCAATCGCTTTATTGCGCCGTCAGCGCCGCCCACTCGTAATCCATTGCTTGCCGCCAAGCGGCGCAATAAAGCAATTGCGCCCTACGGCTCGGAGAATTGCACGATCTTGCGCGTGCGTTCGACGACGTCCGGCGGCGAGGCGTAGAGGCGCTGGATGATCAGCTGCGCTTCGTCGCCGTAGATCGGATCGATCGCGAGGCGAAGCGTTTGCGCGTCGGCGCGCAGCTGCGGGTCTTCCATCGCCTGCTGGAACGCCGCGCGCAGCACGCGAACCCGATCGGATGGGACGTCCGGCGGCGCCACGATCGGGCGGCCGAGCGCCATGCGGTCGAGCACCAGCTGCACGATCGGGCGGTCCTGCGGCGCGCTCACCAGGTCGAGAATGGTCGGCGTGTCCATATGCTGCGGGTCGCGGGTCGGGGCCATCTGGACCAGGAGCCGCATCCGGCCTTTGCCGATCTGGTCGCGCACATAGGCGCGGCCGGGGCCCGACCATCCGCTCATGAACAATCCGTCGAGCTCGCCTTTCTCCATCGCCTGAAACTCTTCCGGCTGTCCCTTGTAGCCGTTGATGACCTTGATCTTGGTTCCGGCCAGCTCGTTGACGAGCCGCGCATACATCGCAGGATCGGTTTCCGGCCCGGTCGCGCCGAAGAACATGGGATGCGTCCTGGCGTCGTCGATGCTCGCGACCGCGGAGCGCGCCGACAGCACGCCCATGCCGGTCTCGCGCATGATGCTGCCGATCCAGGTGAGCTTGACGGCGTCGAAGCGGGCCTGCGATCTGTCGGCATAGAGCAGCGGCGCGGTCGGCATGCCGCGATCGATCAGCCCGAACACGGTGCCGTCCCGCGGCGCGACGTTGTAGAGGTAGTTGGCGGCCCGGATGCCGCCGCCGCCGAGCATGTTCTGCACCACGATGGTCGGATTGCCCGGCAGATACTTGCTCATATGCTGCGCCAGCAACCGGCTATAGGAGTCGTATCCGCCGCCGGCTGCGGAGCTGGTGATCAGATTCAGATCCTTCTTGCCGCGGAAGAAATCTTCCGCCGATTGCGCCTGTGCGAGGACGGGCCAGGCCGCCACCAGCACCGCCGCGACGCGCATGAGGACAGTCTTGCTCATTTCGGCGCCCTTGTAGCCCGCATGGAGCCATGAGGGCGTTTACGCCCGTCTTCGCGGGCTATGGCGTAATGCGGGAACGGCGATCCCGGATTGCGGCGCTGCGCGCCTTCATCCGGGCTACGGTGTCAATACCGGAACTTGGTCACCGGACCCCCGCTGCGGACCGCTGGTCGCAACGCAGATCGGGCTGCGGTAGAGCGGCGCAACAAAGCGCGTGTCCGGCATCTCGTCGCGGATCTTCTCGAGCAGCGGCTCGATGCCGAGATCGATCCAGCTGCCGAAGCTCGCGTCGTGGTGGGACGGCAGGTAGAGCTTGGGCCGGAACAGCTGCACCAGCGGGAAGGTCTCGCCCACCTGGCGCTCCGCGATGGCGTGGGCCTGATAGGCGATCGAAGCGACGTCGACCGGACCGACTTTCTCCGCCAGCTGGCGGTCGCCGGCGGTGACCGGACCGGCGCTGTCGAGCATCAGCACCTTGAATCCGCTCGGAAAGGTGAGGGCGAAGGCGATCGTGCCCTTGTCGAGCACATCGGGCGAGAAGGTGCCGCGCGCGCGGACCGCCGCGCTCAACGCCGCCTCGTCCGGCGTGTCGCGCCGCAGCTCGACCTTGTAGAGATTGTCGAGCGCCTCCTGGACGCCGGGTGCCGGCTCGCTGTGATGCGCGAGCGCGACGTCCACGGTGACGTCGCCGAAATGCAGCGTCTCGCCGCCCGTCACGGTGATGGCCTGGCTCGCCGGCATTCCCATCTTGACGGCGGTGTCGATGGTGATCGGAGCGCCCACCACCGGCGCCTGCGTCTGCGCCGCCACCGGCACGATGTCCGACATGTGATCGAAATGGCCGTGACCCAGGAAGATCACGCTCGCCCGCTTCACCTCTTCGGCGCTGAAGCCCAGCGGCCGGTTGCGCGCCTTGCGATTGTAATAGGTGTCGAACAGGAACACCTGCCCGCGATAGTCGAGTTCGTAATTCGCATTGGCGAGCCAGCGGAACACCGCGGTCTCGCTGGTCTTGGGCAACAGCGGCCCGCCGACCGCAGCCGGGATCAGGCTGTCGCAGGGATCGCTGTCGGCGGCGCTGGCCGCTGCCGGCAACAGCAAAGCGGCGACCGCGCAAAGGATCAACCCGGCATTCTTCCTAACGGACTTAAGGGACTGGATCGCGGCTTGCGAGCGTGTGAAGAAAACTGATGAATAACGCGTTTCTCCACCCGCTCGTCCCCGCGGACGCGGGGACCCAGTCTTTGCCCCACTGAACGTCCATCCAATTTGGCAAAGTCTGGATTCCCGCGTCCGCGGGAATGAGCGGATGGGCGATTCGTTCCACAAACTCTTGCGCGGGGACGAGAGAGTGTTGGTCCACTGAGCGTCCCCCTTCCGTTCGTCCCCGCGCAAGCGGGGACCCGGTACGCTTCGCATATGCATGTGCATCCATTTGTTCCTCCAGCGCGGATCAACCCGCCCATTCCTCGAAGCTCTTGATGAAGCGGTCGTCGATGAGCTTGGCGTCGGGCCAGGCTTGCGTCACCGCCCCGCCGGCGATCTCGATCGACCAGAACACGTCCATATGCGCATCCGGCAGCCGGCCGCGTTCGTCATAGGCCGGCATCACCTCCGCATAGGCGCGCTGCGCGTAGTCCCTGGTCCATTTTAAGCGCTCGACCAGGATATCGACCGTCATTGCCGCCTGCGCGCGCGCCAGCCGCAAGGCTGCGACATGCGCCCGCAGGAAGGCGCGCAATGTGTTGGGATTGTCATCGATGAACTTGGTCTTGGCGAGGTAGGCGTGCTTGGGCCATTGCGGCGCGATGTCCATCTGGGTGCCGAGCTGGGTGAAGCCTGCCTCCTGCGCCATCCATTTGAACGGCGGCGACAGGATCGCGAGCGCGAGCCGGCCCGACCGCAGCGCGGCCAGCATGCTCGCGGTCGTGCCGGCCTGGACGATCTGCACCTGCGTCTCGGGCTCCAGGCCATTGCGCTTGAGCATGTAGCGTGTGAGCTGATCGGTGAGCGAGCCGTAGGTCGAGACGCCGGCGGTGCCGCCCTTGAGGTCCTTCCATTGCTTGATGTGGGGCGGCGCGAACCAGGCGAAGTCGGATTGGTAGAAGCCGGCATAGAAGCCATGCACGCCCTGGCCCGCATTGATCAGGTTGATGAGGCCGTCCAGCGATTGCAGGGAAAGGTCGATCGAATTGCCGGCGAGCGCCTGCGCCACCTCGGCATCGCCGCGAAAGCTTATCAGCTCGATGTCGAGGCCCTGCGGCTTCCAGGTGCGGGCTGCCGCCACATAAACCGGCGTGAAGCTCGCGGCATCGACCGGAATCCCTAGCGTGAGGCGCGGCTTCTCGATCGCGCCGGGCGGGGCCGCGAGGGCGCGCCGGCGCAGCCCGACGACGGCCGCAACGCCGGCGGCTTGCACGAAACGGCGGCGGGTCAGTCGAGGCCGCTGCGCCATGGCGGTCTCTTATCGGCTTGGCTCATGGGCGCTGTGCTTGGGTTCTCCGGCCGGCTTCACCGGCAGCGTAGCCCGACAGCGCCAGCGGCGAAAGCGCCCCTAGCTGCAGCGCTGGACCAGGGCCGCGAGCGCCCGACCGGCGAGGAAGATCGGTTTTGCGGTGAGCCCGCCGTGCTGCTCGATCCAGTTGCGGATCTCGGGTGGATAGCTCGCGGCGATCAGGCGCGTCGCATCCGGCGCGGCGTATTTGTGCCCCGCCTGGTCGACCAATTGAGGTGCATGGAATCCCAGAACGGCGCGCCGGGTGGCACAGACATGGTCATGCGGAATGGCGGTCAGCACCAGCGTACAGGCCGAATAACAGGGCCCGTCGATGACGAC
Source organism: uncultured Alphaproteobacteria bacterium (assembly GCA_963725185.1). Classification (GTDB taxonomy): domain Bacteria; phylum Pseudomonadota; class Alphaproteobacteria; order Rhizobiales; family Xanthobacteraceae; genus VAZQ01. The sequence goes on along the minus strand of CAVRXO010000002.1, from coordinate 273,315 downwards.
CCGCTCGCCGGATCGGCTGAGCGCTTCAAAAAGCCTCATGTAAGCTCCGGCCTCGCCTCCCGGGCTGGCCAGGATGCGCACGTCGGCGAGCGCCGGCGCCTGGCCGATGAGCAGCAGCACCATGACAATCGCGGCGCGTGATATCGAAACACTCATGCGGGTACCTGGGTGTTCGGGCTGTTTTCCTTGTCTGCGCCGGAGATAGGCACGGCCGGGGCCGTCCGCGAGGCCCGCAAGCCCGCCAATCCGGCTGGCAGCGAAAGCGCGGGGCGTCACGATGCCGTGATTTCGCGGGAATGAGCGGATGGGGCGATTCCTTCACACTTTCGGTTGCCGGAGGCCGATTCCTTGAGATTTTCAATCGGAACCCGGCGCGGCCTTGCCGCCGTCCAGAAGCCAGCCGAACCGTTCACGCGCCTTGCGGGCGACTTCGGGGCTCGGTGCGTTGCTGGGCGGAAACTGCTCGCGCCACGCCCATGGTTTACAGGCATCGATCAGCGCCACCGAATGGGTCATGTCGCCGGCCTTGCGCCGCTGCGGCGGCAGCGCCGGATCGGCGCTCGAATCCCATGAGCCGGTGATGAACTGGATCGATTCCTTGGGGTCGGTGCGCGTGAGCATCGCCCACAGCATGTGATCGAGATTGGTGACGTCGACGTCGTCGTCCACCACCACGATGTATTTCGACGCATAGGCGGAAGCGCCGCATTGGGCCGCCACGTGGGCGGCCTGGGTAGCGTGGCCCGGATAGCGCTGCTGGATCGAGACGCCGTGCAGCATGCGGGCGCCGCCGACCTCGTGGCTCCAGACCTGGTGCACGCCCGGCACCCCGGCATTGGTCATGTTCTGCTTGATCATGGCCGAGCGCAGCACCGCGCGGTAGCGCGCCATCTCGTCGGGACCCGCCCCCATGGGCGGCACGCCGAGCAGGATCGGATCGTTGCGATGGTAGATCGCCTTGATGTCGAGCACCGGCATCTGGCGCGTGCCGCCCGCATAATGCCCGGTCCATTCCCCGAACGGCCCTTCGGCATGCCGCTTGTCGGGCGTGATGAAGCCTTCCAGCACGATCTCGGCATGAGCCGGGAAGGGGAGGCCGGTCACCTGGCCGCGCACCATCCGGGTCGGGCGGCGGCGCATGCCGCCCACGATGTCGAGCTCGAACGTGCCGTAGGGGGCTTCCACGCCGCCATAGAAGAACGCGATCGGATCGCCTCCCAGCACCATCACGATCGGCATCGGCTCGCCGCGCTTGAAGTACTTGTCGCGATGGATGGCGCCGTGATGGCCCTTGGCCATCACGATGCCGACCGAATTGCGGTCGTGCACCTGCGCCCGGTAGGCGCCGGCATTGAGCCAGTTCTCCTCGGGATCGCGCGTGATGCTGTAGGTGCCGGTGCCGATGTAGCGGCCGCCGTCGCGCTCGTGCCAGATCGGCGCCGGAAATTTCGTCACGTCGATGTCGTCGCCCAGCATCACGTTCTCGAGCACCGGACCGTGCTCGACGATCTCGTGCGCGATGATGATCGGCTTCTCCAGATAGGCCGCGCGGTAGGCGTCGCTGAGCTCCCACTTGGTGAGATGGTCGGGAAAGCCGAGCGTCATGTTGCGGCGCCGCCCGGCGAACATGTTGAGCAGCAGCCGAAATCCCTTGGGGCAGCCCGGAATGTCCTCGAACACCACGCAGGGACCGTTCTCGGCGCGCAGCACCGCCTCGGCCGCGAGCCCGATATCCTCCTGCCAGCTGGCGCCGCGCACGGTGCGGACCTCGCCCAGCCGGTCGGCCAGCACCAGCCATTCGCGCAGATCGTCATAGGCGATATGGGCTGCGACGTTGGATGGTTCGGTCATGCGCTGCGTCTCCCGGTGTTTGACGAACTATAACGACGTGACGAGGCTTGTCCCGCAACACCTCAACGAGTCATGGCCGGGCTTGTCCCGGCCACCCACGTCTTCCTTGGGTGCAGCAAGCAAGGCGTGGGTGCCCGGCACAGGGCCTGGCATGACTCAGAGAACACATTAACTTCGCTCGTTCCCCCGCGCCGTCTCGATCAGCGCCAGCAGCCGTGCCGGGGTCACCGGCAGCTCGGTGATGCGCACCGGCAGCGGCCGCAGCGCGTCCTCGATGGCGGAGACGATCGCCGCCGGCGCTCCGATCGTGCCGCTCTCGGCCGCGCCCTTGACGCCAAGCGGATTGAGCGGGGTGGGCGATTCCATGTGATGGATCTCGATGCGCGGGACCACGTCGGCGGTGGGCAGCAGGTAGTCCCCATAGGTCACGGTGAGCGGCTGGCCGGCATCGTCATAGCGCATCCATTCGAACAGGGTGGCGCTGATGCCGTGCACGACGGCGCCATGGATCTGGCCCTCGACCATCATCGGGCTGATCATGCGGCCGCAATCGTGCACCACCACATAGCGGGTGAGCCGCACCTGCCCGGTCTCGGTGTCCACTTCGGCTTCCACCACATGGGCGCCGTTGGTGTAGGTCATGGCCGGCGGCTGGAAATCGGTCGCCGCCGCCAGGCCCGGGCTCATGTTGGCCGGCAGCGCAAATCCTGCCACGCCGTCAAGCGCATGAGCGATCTGCTTCAGGCTGCGGTTGAGACCCGGAACGCCGCGCAAGCGGACCGCGCCGTCGACCAGCTCGAGATCATCGGGTGCGGCCTCCAGCATGGCGGCAGCCGCCTGGCGCGCCTTCTCGGCCACCATGCGGGCGGCGAGATGCACTGCATTGCCGGCGGTGACGGTCTGCCGGCTCGCATAGGCGCCAAGGCCGAGCGGGCTCGCCGCGGTATCGCCGCAGGTCACCGTGATGTCTTGCGCACGAACGCCGAGCGCAAGCGCCGCGATCTGCGCTAGCATTGTCTGCGTCCCCTGGCCCTGATCGGCGGCGCCGCTGGTAACCGTGATCTTGCCGGAGGGCCCGATGCGCACGCTGGCGCTTTCGAACGGGCCGCGGCCGGTGCCCTCGACATAGTTGGCAAGCCCGATCCCGAGCGCGCGCCCGGCCGCTCGCGCCGCTTCGCGCCGCGCCGGAAAATCCGTCCAGCCGGCGGCGGCCAGCGCGCGCCGCTGGCACTCGATGTAGTCGCCGCTGTCGTAGGTCATGGGCAGGCCGTCGCGGGTCTTGACCGCCGTCACATAGGGCATCTGCGCCGGCGTGATCAGGTTGCGGCGCCGCACCTCCTCGCGCGCGAGCCCGAGCCTCGTCGGCGATGCGGTCGAGCAGCCGCTCCATCACGAAAGTGCCCTGCGAGCGGCCGGCGCCCCGGGTCGAGGTCGCCGGCACCATATTGGTCAGGCAGCAGGAGACCTCGAGTGCCAAGGCCGGCAGCACATAGGGGCCGATGAGGTTGGTGACCGCGTTCTGCGGCAGCGACAGCCCGGACGGCGTTGCGGCGCCGTGGTCGTGGCGAAGGTGGCCGCGGATGGCGGCAAGCCTGCCGTGCGCATCGGCCGCGACCTCCATGTCCCAGTCCTGCAGGCGCTCGTGATTGGTGGCGGTGAAGCTTTCGCGTCGATCCTCGATCCATTTGATCGGCCGCCCGAGCAGGAGCGCCGCCGCCGGCACTGCCAGCTCCTCCGGATAGAACGGGTTCTTGGGTCCGAAGCCGCCGCCCACGTCGGGCGCGATGACGCGGACCTGATGCTCGGCAAGCCCGAGCGCCTCGACCAGCACCCGTTTCGCCTTGTGCGGCATCTGGGTCGAATCCCAGACCGTGAGCAGATTCTCGATCGCGTCGAAGCGCGCCACCACGCCGCGCGGCTCCATCGCGTGGCCGCCGCCTTTGTGGATGCGAAAGCGCTGCGCGATCCGCCGCGCCGCGCCCGCGAATGCGCTCTCGACGTCCCCGTAGGTCACCACCCAATGGGCCACCAGGTTGTCCGGGCAATCGAGCCGCGCCTTGGGGGCATCGCCGGCGAGGCCGGCGCAAGCATCGAGCACGGCCGGCAGCGGCTCAAGATCGAGCGCGACCAGGCTCGCCGCATCCTCGGCCAGGCTCCGGCTGTCCGCCACCACCATCGCGATCGGCTCGCCTGCATAGCTCGGCTCGCTCGCGGCCAGCACATGGGGGTCAACGTGAAAGCGGATGGCGGCGAGCGGCAAGCCGAGCGGGATGCGGTCGCAGGCGAGCAGCGGGCGCAGATCCGCATAGGTCAGCACCGCCCGCACGCCCGGCAGCGCGCGCGCTTTGCCGGCATCGACGCCGCGCAGCAGCGCATGCGCGAGCGGGCTGCGCACGAAGCTCGCATGCAGGAGGCCGGGCAGCTCGAGATCATCCACGAACCGGCCCGCGCCGCGCAGCAGAGCGCGATCCTCCAGCCGCAGCACCGGAGGGCCGCTGGAGCCGGCAGACGCGTCAGTGCTCATTCGCGCCCCGTAGGAGCGGGCGTGCATTTTCTTTGCATGGGTGGTTACGTATTGAATCGTCCGCCGCACGGCGCGCTCCTTCTCCCCGCGTGCGGGGAGAAGGTCGGGATGAGGGGGCGTTCCCGCGAATTCTGAGCGTTGGAGACGCCCCCTCACCGCGCAGAAATCAGGTTTTCGCTCGCCGGGTGCCGCCCTCTCCCCGCAAGCGGGGCGAGGGACGCTGCGTCACCATCGCCCTGCGCCCATCTCACTGGTTCTGAGTTCCGAGCGATTGCACGATCGGATTCCAGCGGGCGAATTCCTGGGCCAAATACTGCTCGGCCTCAACGGGCCCGTATCCGAGCATCGGCTCGAAGCCCGCGTCCATCAGCCTTTTCTGGAACTGCGGATCGGCCCATTCCTGTTGGGTTGCCGCGTTGATCTTCTGCAAGACCGCTTTGGCGGTGGCGGCGGGAGCGAAGATGCCGAAGAATGTTTGCGACACGAAATCCGGCAGGCCCGACTCGATGGCGGTCGGGATGTCGGCGATCGCCGCAAGGCGCGCCGGCGCATTGACCGCCAGGAGGCGAAGCTTGCCGCTGCGGTGGAGCGCGATCACCTGCGAGGTGACGTTGGGGAACACGACGCTGATCTCGCCGCTCATGAGATCGTTGAGCGCCGGCGCCACGCCTTTGTAGGGCACGTGCAGCATATCGAGGCCGCCGGCGCGCTGCTTGAACTGCTCGACCGTGACGTGGGTGATGGCGCCGACCCCGGCCGAGCCGTAGGTGAGCTTGCCGGGATGGGCCTTGGCGTAGGCGATCAGCTCGCCGACGGTCGTGACCGGCAGGCTCGGGGTGACCGCGATCGAGGTCGAGGTGGTGGCCACGATGGTGGCGGGCGTGATGTCCTTGATGGCGTCATAGGCGCGGTTGGCGGAGCCTTCGCGCAGCACCAAGGTGCTGGTGCTGCCCAGCAGCAGGACATAGCCGTCGGGCTGCGACTGGGCGACGTAATTGAGCGCAATGCTTGCCCCGCCGCCGCCGCGATTCTCGACCACCACCGCGCCGAGCGCGGTCTTGACCCGGTCGGCCCAGATGCGCGCGATGACGTCGTGCACGCCGCCGGCCGACGACGGCACGACGATGTGGATCGGCCGGGTGGGGAAGGGCGGCTGCGATGCACTTTGGGCAAGGGCACGCAGCGGCGTCCATTGCGCTGTCGCCAATCCGCCAATCAAAAAATCGCGTCGTCGCATAGTGTCCTCCAAGTCGAGCGGAACACTACTCCGGCGGCTGCAAAAGTGAAATCGGCCGGCCAACGCCGCGATGCCTGGAGGTTCAGCCCACTCCCGGTGTGGATGGCGCAATACGTTTGCGCTACCTACTGCGCTCTGCAGCCCCGATGGTCACGATTACAGGTCAAGCCGTTCAGGGTCGCGGCTCGCATTCCAGAATTGCAGAATGTCGACCGTGCGGCTGTCTTCATCGACCGTGTAGACGATCCAATATTGGGTGCGGCGACCGACGCGAAAGAGATAGGCGCGATAAGGTGCGCCGGTGAAAACGAAGTAGCTCCAGGTGAGCGGCAATTCACTCAGATCGATGGCCAGGATGCGGTCGAGCCGCTCAATCTGCTCAATCGCAAAGTCCTCGCTGTAGTCGCTAAGATAACGGGCGAAATCTTCGATTTGGTGCAGTGCGACCGGATCGATGCGCACGCGAAAGGTCATAGCACGCTTACCGCTTGGCACCTCGGTAAATGCTGACCAGCCGCCGCTTGAAGGTCTTGGGATCGTAATCGATTGCCTTGCCGGCCTTCACGCGCACTTGCGCCTGCTTCAGGGAAGCGAGCAATTCCGCGCGCTCCTTCGCGGAAAGCACGGGGATTTCCTCCATAGTGGTGACGGGCACCATTGTGGTGCGGCGACGCTTGTCTTTGGCAGCAGGCTTGCTTGTCATGTTCGAACTATAGCATCGGTTCCGGGGATTCGACAGCGTGCGGCAGGGCTCGCTGGACCGCATTTGCCGCTCCCGTCGTGAATCGCGCAATAACGCTTGCGCTATTGCGCCCGAACCGCAAGGCGCCCGCCACTCGGTAGTCGCAGCTTTCGTCGGCGGAAAATCGCATTCACTACTTGGCCGCCATCGGCACCGTTTCTTCATGGGCAAGCGTATCTGCCGCGTGGGTCGTGGCGGCCTGGATATCGTCCTCGGTCACATGCGGATAGGCCTCGAGCAGCTCTTTGGGGGCGGCGCCTTCGCCGCAGAATGAGCTCCACGGTTATGCGGGTACCGCGGATGACCGGCTTTCCCAGCATCACCTTCGGATTGATCCGCAAGTCGGGAAAGCGGGAAATGTCGCAGGTTTTTTGATCTGATTACGCCCTGCTGGAATCCGCCCCATGCCCATTGCATGGCGCCGGCACCGTCCATAACCAGGGTTCTCTGCAACAGTCCTGTTCCTTTCAGGTGGGGTGCTTCCCTGGCCAAAACGCCATGCATTTTTCGAATAAGTCGGCGTAGGTTATTGCCCCGCTCGTGCGGGAGACGGTTCCCGTATCCAAATACCTCCGTTTTGGCCAGAACGAACCCGAAATTCATGAATGAAAACAGTAAGCGCGAGGAAGTGACGCGGCCCTCGGGCATGCGATGATGGCCGGCACACGCAATGCCCGCGGACCTGATGCGCGGGTCCGGCCAAGACCAAAGAATGTGACCCGGGAGAGGTGGCGCCCATGACCTACGCGTCCGAAGCCGGTGATTTCGCCATCGCACTCGGCGGCGATTGTATGCTCACGCGCCGGCTCGCCGTCTACGACGAGCCGGCATTCCTGGCTCTGGCGCAGCTGTTCCGCGGCTGCGATGCCGGCTTGGTCAATCTCGAGACGGTGGTGCGGCGGCTTGACGAAGGCACGCCCGGGATCACGCGCGGCACCTATATGACGACGCCGCCCGAGTTGCTGGACGACCTCAAATGGTTCGGCATCAACATGGTGGGCTGCGCCAACAATCATGCCTTCGACTATGGCGAGGCGGAACTCATGGCCACCATCGCGCATCTCGATGCGGCCGGCCTGGTCCATGCCGGCAGCGGCCGCAATCTCGCGCAGGCGCGCATGCCGGGCTATCTGGAGACCCGCAACGGCCGCGTGGCGCTCATTGCCGTCACCGCCACCTACCGGCCGTGGAACAGCGCGAGCGCGCAACGGCCCGATCTGGGCGGCCGGCCGGGCGTCAATCCGTTCGGCTCCAGCACCGCCTACACGGTAGACGCGGCGACCTTCGATGCGCTCAAGCGCATGAGCGCCGGGCTCGGCTTCGAGCAGACGCGCGCGCGCAACCGCGGCCATTTCTTCAGCGAGCGCGAGGCCCCCGCCGAGCGCGAGGAGGAGATCGAGCTGTTCGGGCAACGCATCCTGCGCGGCAGCGGATTCTCGGTGGTGAGCACCGGGAATCCCGCGGACATCGCCGACAATCTGCGCTGGATCGCCGAGGCGCGCCGCCAGGCCGACTGGGTAGTGGTCAGCTTTCACAGCCATGACTTCGCTCACAAGAGTCTTATCAGCGCCAAGACCCGCGTCGAGCTGCAGGAGCCGGCGGATTTCATTCCGGCCTTCGCTCACGCGGCGATCGATGCCGGCGCCGACGTCTTTGCCGGCCACGGCTCACACACCCCGCTCGGCATCGAGATCTACAAGGGCCGACCGATCTTCTATTCGCTCGGCAATCTGGTGCTGGAGAACGAGACGGTGCCGGTTTTTCCGGCGGAGGCCTATGCGCGCTTCGATCTCGGCCACGAGGCGACGCCGGCCGATTTCCTCGATGCCCGCACCGGCAACGGCCGCAAGGGGCACGTCGCCCACGCGGAGTTCTGGGAGAGCATCGCGGCCACCTGCCGGTTCGCGCGCGGCCAGCTCGCCGAGGTCCTGGTCCATCCGATCGATCAGGGTTTCGGCCGGCCGCGCGCCCAGCGCGGGCGTCCGGTCAAAGCCGACGCCGCCATGGCGGCGCGCATCATCGAGCGCGTCAAGCGTTTGTCCGAGCCCTACGGCGTCACGGTGCAAAACCGCGACGGCATCGGCCGCGTGGCGCTTGGATCATGAGGCTCGCCGCGCCGCGGCAGCACTTTATTGCTTCGCGAGTCGTCGCTGGTTGGCGCGCACTTTGCGGCGGTAATGCAGCAGCGTCCTGGCTGTCGCCCGATAAGTCGTCAGGCCGAGCATGCCGCTCAAAGCCTTGCCTTGAAGATTCCACCCGGCTTCGATCTTTTCATTGATCATGAGGCGAGCTTCCGCCTCCGCGGCCACGCCTCCGCCGGCAATCTTCAAGGTACGCATCCCGATGACCGAGCAGGCCTCAATTCCCAGCAACCAAGCGTCAAAACCGATGCGAAACCAGGGATTCTTCATCGCATTGTTCTTGTCATTTTGTTCTTGTCATTTTCGCTCGTACCACTTCAGGCCACGGGAGTCTGATCAATTTTGAACAGCGGCAGGAGAGGCTGCGCTGGGTCGCCCCTCCTGCCGTCTTTGGAGCTAACGGCTGCTACCCCCTGATGTTTCCGTCGAAATATGCCGCCAGCGGCCGGGAACCGCTTGTCCCATGAGGGGTTGGAATATCGCGTGGGCAGCGCAACATCGGAGATGCAGAATGTTAAATCCTTGGCTGGCGTTCTCGATCAGGGCGACCCGGCTCGGGTGGGAGACGCAGAGCATGGTGGTCGATCAATTGATGGCAATGGCCGGCATGAAAACCACGGATCGGCACGCGGCGGGTGACGCCTGCTCGACGGATTCCCCCAATTCCCCTAAACAGGAGCCGGCCGCTGCCGCGACCCGGAAATTGGGGGAGGCTGAGACATTCGCGCAGCCTCGGACCGAGATGCCAATTCACGCCGTGAAGAATGAGAAGCGCGGTAAAGTCGCGCAGCAAGTTTCCAACGTTCATAAAAAACATAGTCGTGCGGGCAAGCGGCGGCGGTCCAAATAACCGCGCGGTCCGGTCGCCTGACGGGACGATCGTCGAAATGTCAGGCTCCCGCGCAAGCGCTTCGAGCGCGCCGGCCGGTCAAATCCTTCAATAGGATTTCCGGCTCCATCCCCGCCGGTTTCTCCTCTTCCCAACCCTTCCATCCAAAATGGAACGAATGTCCGCTGCGAGCTGTTCACCCCGGATAAACCAGCCATGGAGCCAAAGATGAAGATGAAGCTTGTCCTCAACACTGCCCTTCTCGCCGTCCTCGCGATGCCGGCCATTGCCCAAGCGCAGGGCACCGTTCGGGGTGCGCAAGAAGGCGCGGAACAAGGCGGGCGCGCGGCTGGCCCGTTGGGCGCCATAGTCGGCGGCGCGGTGGGTGCTGCGACCGGAACGGTCGGGGGTATCCTGGGCGTGGAGGATCGCCCGCGCTTCCGCGAATACGTCGTCCGTGAACGCCGGCCGTCCTATCATTACAGCGAGGATCTCAGGGTCGGAGTCGTATTGCCTGAGAACGGCGTGACCTACTACGAAGTGCCCGCCGAGTATCATGCTCCCGGATACCGCTACGCCTATGTGAACGAGCGGGCAGTCATCGTCGATCCCCGCACGCGGCGCGTGGTTGAGATCATCGAGTAGCTCCAGGCGCGACCGGCCGGTTTTGCTTCGCAGCCGCACGGGAAGGCCGCCGCGGTGGCGACCGGCCCCTCACTCGGGCTTCATGTGGGCGGCCCGGACCACCTTGCCCCATTTCTCGGTCTCGTCCGCAATGAGCTTGCCGAATTCGGCGGGCGAGCCCGCCAGCACGATGCCGCCGAGGTCGTCGAGCCGCGCCTTCAGCTTGGGATCGGCGAGGCCGGCATTGATCTCGCTATTGAGCCTGCCGATGACCTCAGGCGCCGTGCCCCTGGGGGCGCAAATGCCGTACCAGTCGCTGGCCTCGTAGCCGGGCAGGAAATCGCCGAGCGTGGGCACATCCGGCAATGCTTCCGCCCGCACCGCGGTCGTCACCGCCAGCGGCCGCAGTTTGCCGGCCCTGATATATTCGATCGACGAGGCCAGCACGCCGAACATCATCTGCACCTGTCCGCCCAACAAATCGACGAGCGCCGGCCCGCCGCCCCGGTAGGGCACGTGGACGATGTCGACGCCGGCCATCATCTTGAACAACTCGCCCGCCACATGGGGCGGGGTTCCATTGCCGGCCGAGGCCATATTGACCTTGCCGGGGTTGGCCTTGGCATAGGCGATGAGCTCGGGAACGGTCCTGGGCGCAAACGATGGCGTCACCTGCAGGATCAGCGGCGTGCGCGCCACGCCGCCGACCGGCGCCATGTCGCGCAGGAAGTTGAAATTGAGCCGGTCGTAGAGCGTGGCGTTGATGGCGCTCGGCGCCGCGTTGACCATCAGCAGCGTATAGCCGTCGGGCGGCGCATTGACGACCGCCTCGGTGCCGACATTGCCGCCGGCACCCGGCCGCATCTCGATCACGAAGGGCTGCCCGAGCCGCTCCGTCAGCCATTGCCCGATCAGGCGCGCCAGGATGTCGGAGGCGCCGCCCGACGCGAACGGCACGATCAGGCGCACCGGCCGCTGCGGGTAGGCCTGCGCCCTGGCGATGCCCGAGGTGGCCTTAAGCGCGGCAGCGCTCGCTGCCAGTTGCAGAAACAAACGGCGTGGAAACTTCATGCCGCTCACTCCTCCACGAATTGGTCGTGCCGCCATTTGAGCGCGGCCTTGAGCCCGTCCTTCGCCCTGATCGCGTCGAATTGCCGGCCGACCTCGGTCGAGGCCGCATAGAGCGGGGCGACCACGTCGAGGCCGGATTGCAGCGCATTGCGGAAGCCGGAATCCTCTATCCCGCGATTGACCGCGAGCTTGGTCGCCTTGAGCGCCTCCGGCGAGATCAAGGCGAGGCGCTTGGCATATTTGAGCGTCGCGCTGCGCAGCTCGCCGCGCGGCACGATCCGGTTGATCATGCGCAGCTCGAGCGCGGTCTGCGCGTCGATCAGCTGGCCGAAATACAAAAGCTCGCGGGCGCGCTTGTGGCCGATGATCCACGGCATGACGATGCCGGGCCCGGCTTGCGAGAACAGGATCTCGGGCTCGCCGAACTGGGCATCCGCGGCCGCGATGGTGAGGTCGCAAAACATCGCCAGCTCGCAACCGCCGCCGAGCGCGTGCCCCTGCACCGACGCGATCACCGGCTTGCCCAGGTGCCACGGCGTCATCAGGGCGCGCAGGCTGACCTCCAGCCGCTCACGATATTTGATTGCATCGTGGCGCCAGGGTGTCTGCGCGCGCTCCGGCCCCCCGCCGCCGATGTCGAAGCCGACGCAGAAGCTGCGGCCTTCGGCGCGCAATACGATGACGCTGGTGGCAGGGTCGTCGTCGGCGCTGCGCAGCACCCGCTCCAGCTCGAGCCGCAGCTCCATGCTCAAGGCATTGAGCTTCTCGGGCCGGTTCAAGGTGACGATGCCGACCTTCTGGTCGGCTTCATAAAGCACGCCTGGCTTAGGCTGGGTCATGGCCGAGACCAAGTCGGCCATGACGACGGTGGCGACGGGCACCGCCATGTTTGAGGGCAGGCTTTGCTCGGGGAAGGCATCAGGCCGAAGCCAGATATTTCTGATAGAAGCCGAAGACCTTCTCCCAGCCGTCGAGCGCCTGCGCGGCCCGGTAGCCTTCGCGCCAGGTGTTGAAGAAGGCGTGGCCGACGCCGTCATAGCGATGGAATTCGTAGCTTTTGCCGTGCTGCTTGAGGGCCTCCTCGATCTCGTTGACCTGCGCGATGTCCGGATTCTTGTCCTCGTTGCCGAAAATGCCGAGGAGCGGAGACGCGATCTTGGCGGTCAGATCGATCGGCGCGACCGGCCGCTTGGCATCGAGCTGCTTCTTGTCCTTCACCACCACGCTGCCGCCCCAGCAGTCGACCGCGGCGTCGATGCCGCGCACGTTGGCCGCAGCCAGATAAGCCAACCGGCCGCCGGAGCAGAAGCCGATCACGCCGACCTTGCCGTTCGCATGCGGTTGCGCGCGCAGGAACTTGATCGAGCCGGCGAGGTCGCCCATCACCTGCTCGTCGGCGACGCCGCCCGCCGCGCGCACGCGGGCGCCGATATCGTCGGGGCTGCCGGGTCCATCACGGAAGTAGAGGTGGGGTGCGATCGCCGCATAGCCGTGATGGGCGAACTTGCGCGCCACCTCGACGGTCCACTCGTCCCAGCCCGGCAGGTGGTGGATGACGACCACGCCGGGATAGCGGCCGGCCCGGCTCGGGCGCGCGTAATAGGCGTCGCCCCGGTCGTCCTTGAAGCCCTGGAACTTCACCATTTCGGCCAGTTGTCCTTCATACGCCATGCTATTCCTCGCATCCTGATGCTGCGCGTGATCCCCGCACCATACCACGGGCCTTGCCGACCAGGGAACGCACCGGCGCGACGGTAGCGCGTCGATGCGAATGTGGTCGTCTCGGCAGCGGGCTCTGTTGATCGCGGACGGCGACCGTTTTACATGTGGGCGTGGATGAGCGTCTCCCAATAATGGGGAATCGCTTCCCAATAGGCGCGGCGCATGACGGATGTGCTGCGTCTCCCTTAGGTCTTCGGCAACGCCCGGAACATGCAAAAAATTTCCGCCTTCATTCTTACCTTCAACGAAGCCGAAAAGATCAGGGCCGCGGTTGAAAGCGTGCTTTGGGCTGACGAAATCGTCGTCGTCAATTCTTTCAGCACCGACGCCACTGCCGAGATCGCAACTTCGCTTGGCGCGCGCGTCGTCTCCGTGCCGTTCAACGGCTTTGGCGAGCTGCGCAACCGCGCGGTCGAAGCCTGTTCCAACGACTGGATTTTCAGCCTTGATGCCGACGAACGCTGCACGGCCCCGGTTCGCGACGAGATTCTCGCTTTGCTGGCCGCGCCACCGCCGCTTGACGTTTACCGGGTCCCGCGGCGGAGCTTCATGATGGGCCGCTGGATCCGCGGCTCAGGCTGGCATCCGAACTTTCGCCAGCCGCAGCTCTTCCGCAAAGGCCGCATGCGCTACACCCTTGAGCCGGTGCATGAAGGCTTTGAAAACCTCAGCGGAAAACCGCTTGGAACGCTGAAAAACGCAATCTGGCAATTCCCATTCCGCAACCTTGCCGAGATCATCCGGAAAGCGGACCGCTACTCTACCCTTGGGGCACCAAAGCTCGCCAACAAGCGCGTAACGATGGCGAGCGCGCTGGGACACGGTATCTGGTCGTTCCTCAAGCACTATATCTTCAAGCTCGGCTTCATCGACGGCTGGGCCGGCTTCGTCATCGCCTTCGGTAATTTCGAGGGCACCTTCTACCGCTACGCCAAGCGATACGAGGCGGCGCAAAATTGGTCGCCGCCGGCCAACCCGCCGCTGCGGCGCGAAATGGCGCCAGCACCCGGCAATGAGCACTAATTCGTCCCATAAATCCGGGTTACCCGGCGCGCTGGCACTCGCCTGCGCATGGAGTTGCGCGCTTGCGCTGCACGCACCGAGCGCAGAGGCGCAGTCCGTAGCCGAATTCTACCAGGGCAAGACCGTCACCATCCTGGTCGGCTCCGATGTGGGCGGCGGCTATGACCTCACGGCGCGGACGCTGGCGCATTATTTCGCGCGCCATCTGCCCGGCCATCCGAACGTCATCGTCCAGAACAAGCCCGGCGCCAGCTCCATCCTGGCCGCCAACTATGCTTACGAGATCGCGCCCAAGGACGGCACCGTCATCGCAGCGGTGCAGCGCCCGATTCCGTTCCAGACCCTGTTCGGCGATACCGGGGTGCGCTTCGACGTGCGCAAGATGCAATGGCTCGGCAGCTCGACCAACGAGCTGGGCGTGGTGGTGGCTTGGCACACGGCGCCGCAGCGGACGTTCGATGACCTTTTCAAATTCGAGATGGTGGTCGGGGGCACCGGTCCGGCGACCGATCCCGAGTTGTTCCCGCGCGCCATGAATCATGTGCTCGGCACCAGGTTTCGCATCGTCAGCGGCTATCCGGGCCAGGCCCAGGTCGCGCTTGCCATGGAGCGCGGGGAAATCCAGGGCAGCGGCAACTGGTCGTTCTCCGATATCGAGAAGGGACACCCCGACTGGATCACCGACAAGAAAATCCGGATGTTGCTGCAGCTCGGCCTGACCAAGAGTCCGAGCCCGGCCTTGCGCGATGTGCCTTTGGTCATGGATATTGCCCACAACCCGGCGGAGCGTCAGGTGTTCGAGGTGCTGATGGGCATGAAGGCCCTGGGGCGGCCCTATTTCGTCGCCCCGGGCGTGCCCAAGGATCGCGTGGATGCATTGCGAGATGCTTTCATGGCCACCATGTCGGATCCGGATTTCCTGGACGAGGCCAAGCGGGTGCTGGGCCCGATCGATCCGATCTCCGGAGCCGACATGCAGCGCATCATCGCCGGCGTCTATGCTCTGCCGAGCGAGGTCATCGCCACCGCACGCGAGGCGGTGAAGGTACCAAAGTCGAACTGACGGTAATGAATCGCGAAGGATAGGCTCTGATGCTCAGGCAGGAACAGAACGATCTCCTCACCCGCAGCGGCCCCGGAACCCCGATGGGGCGGCTGTTCCGCTGTTACTGGATTCCGGCGCTGCTGGCGCGCGAGCTGCCCGAGAACGAATGCCCGCCGGTGCGGGTGAAGCTCCTGGGCGAGCGGTTGCTGGCCTGGCGCGACACCCAAGGCCGCTATTCGCTGGTCGATGAATTCTGCGCGCATCGCGGCACCTCGCTGTGGGTCGGCCGCAACGAGGAGAACGGCCTGCGCTGCCCGTATCATGGCTGGAAATACGACTGGACCGGCCAATGCATCGAGGTGCCCTCGGAGCCGGAGGAAAGCGGCTTCTGCAAGAAGATCAAGCTCACCTCCTATCCGCTGGTGCGCCGCGGCGACGTGCTCTGGACCTATATGGGGCCGCCCGAGCGCACCCCGGCGCTGCCGGAATGGGAATTCGCCACGGTGCCGGCGGAGCAGAGCTACATCTCGAAGCGGCTGCAGGAGTGCAATTGGCTGCAGGCGCTCGAAGGCGGCATCGATTCCAGCCACACCTCGTGGCTGCACCGCGGCGAGCTGGAGATCGACCCGCTGCACCGCGGCTCCAAGGGCAACGAATACAATCTCGGCGATGCGCGGCCGCATTTCGAGGTGGTGGAAAGCGCCGGCGGACTGCTGATCGGGGCGCGCCGCGCGGCCGAGGGCGGCCGCTACTACTGGCGCATCACGCAATGGATCATGCCCTGCGTCACCATGATCGCGCCGCGCGCCGCCCATCCGGCCGGTGGCCATTTCTGGATTCCGATCGACGACGAGAACTGCTGGGTGTGGAATTGGGACTACCATTCGGTGCGGCCGCTGAGCGAGGAGGAGGTCACCGCCATGCGCAACGGCGCCGGACGCCACGTGATCTACGAGCCCGGCACGTTCCGCGCGCAAGCCAACAAGGACAACGATTTTCTGATCGACCGCGCCGCCCAGAAGGCCGGCATCACCTACAGCGGCGTCGCCGGTTTCGCCATGCAGGACTTCGTCGATTCAAGAGCTCATGGGCCCGATCGTCGATCGCACCAAGGAGAACCTGGTCTCCACCGACAACGGCATCATCATGGCGCGCCATCGGCTGATGCGGGCCGCCAAGGCCCTGATCGAGAAAGGCGAGACGCCGCCCGGCGTCGAGCCGGCCCATCAACGGGTGCGCGCGGTCTCGATCGTCCTGCCGCCCGACCAGACCTTCAAGGAAGCCGCCCGCGAAGAGCTCAAGGTGCGCCCCGGCGTCGCCCATGCCTCGGTTTGAGGTGCCGCGCCAGTCAGGTGTCGCCGAGGGGCGGTGGTTTCGTCATACGCGATTGCCCTGCATTGTCCGGAGCGATGCGGCTGTAGCCTCACGTCACGTTCCGGATGCAGCGCTTCGCTCCGTCCCCAATCGCACCTATCGATCCAACCAAACAAGAAGGCAATCAACCGGTGTCCAAGAACATTCCCCTGACGCTTGCTTGCGGTGACTACGAGATCACACGTCCGCTGAAGGACGGCAGGGTCCAGCCTGACGGCATCGATCTGACGATCCTTACCGCCATGGATTCGACCACGCGCCATTGGCGCTTCCTGCGCGGGCAGGAGTTCGACATGGCGGAGGTCTCCTGCTCCTCCTTCATCGTGGCCCGCGATCAGGGCTTCCCGGCGGCCGCCATCCCGGTGTTCCTGCATCGCCGGTTCCGCCACGGCTTCATGTTCATCAACACCACCAAAGGCATCAGCAAGCCCACCGATCTCATCGGCCGCCGCATCGGGGTCAAGCAGTTCCAGGCCACCGCCATCGTGTGGATGCGCGGCATCCTGGAGCATGAATACGGCGTCCCGCAAAAATCCATCGAATGGTTTTCCGAGCTCGACGAGACCGTGGAATTCACGCCGCCTCCCGGCTTGAAGATCGCGCGGCTGCCCAACGACCAGTCGGTCGAGGCCATGCTGGCGGCGGGCGAGCTCGACGCCGTGCTGCATCCCGATCTGATCAGGCCGCTGGTGCAGAAAGACCCGCGCGTCGCGCGCCTGTTTCCGGACTTCAAGGACGAGGAGATCGCCTATTACAAGCGCACCGGCATCTTCCCGATCATGCACGTGCTCGGGATCAAGCAGGAGATCGTCGACCGGCACCCTTGGGTGCCGATCAACATGTTTCACGCCTTCAACGAGGCCAAGGCGATCGCCATGAAGCGCATGGAGAATCCGCGCATCGTTCCGCTGATGTGGTACCGCGAGGCCTGGGAGGAGCAGGAAGCGATCGCCGGCCCCGACCCTTGGGAATACGGCCCGACCGAGCACAATTTGCACAACATGGATACGCTCGCCGGCTATTGCCACGAGCAGGGCCTGAGCCGGAAGAAGCACACTTTCGACGATCTCTTCGCCAGCGTCTTCCAGGGCCGCAAGCGCGGCGACGAGTTCCGCTTTTGATTTGATCGCCGTAGCCCGGATGGAGCCAACGGGTCGGCGCGAAGCGCCGCCCGATGATAAACTCCGCGTAATCCGGGTTCGGGCGGTCCCGGATTACGCTGCGCTCCATCCGGGCTACATGGCGCGCCGCCGCAGCAGCTCCTTCACCCGCTGCGGCGACATCGGCAATTGCGTCACCGCGCCGGGCATGCCGAGCGCATCGTCGATGGCGCTGGCGATGACGCCGCCGACGCCGTTGATGCCGCCTTCGCCGGCGCCCTTCAATCCCAGCGGATGGTGCGGGGAGGGCGCGTCCTCGGTGAGCAATACCTCGACGTCGGGGGTCTGGCGCAACGTCGGCAGCAGATAGTCCGCAAACGTAACCGACAGCGGCTCGCCGTTTGGGTCGTAGCGGAACTCCTCGCTGAGCGCGCCGCCCAGTCCCTGCACGCAGCCGCCCACCAGCTGCCCTTCGATCAGCAACGGATTGACGGCGCGGCCGACGTCATAGGCCACCATGAAGCGCTCGACCGCGACCTCTCCGGTATCGCGGTCGATCCGCACCGCGGCGAGATGCACCCCGTAGGGGAAGACCGTATGATCCGTGTTGTACCAGCCGTGGGCGGCGAGCTGCGGCTCGCGTCCGCGCAACAGCTTGCCGCCGGGCGCGATGCGGCGCGCGATCTCCGCCAGCGTGATCGAGGGACCGCCCTTGGCGTGGCGCCGCACCACCGTGCCGTCCGCGATGTCGAGCTCGGCCGCCGGCGTCTGCAGCAGCTCGGCCGCGAATTCCAACGCCTTCTCGCGCACCATGCCGGCGGTGACATGCACGGCGCCGCCGGTCAGCACGGTCGCGCGCGCCGCATGCGCTCCGATGCCGTGATCGATGAGATCGGTCTGGCCGTGAATGACGCGCACGCGGCGGTAGTCCACGCCGAGCGCTTCGGCGCAGATCTGCGCCATGGCGGTCTCGAAACCTTGGCCGAGCGAAGCGCCGCCGGTGATCAGCTCGACCGCGCCGGTGCCGTCGACCGCGATTTTGGCATTATCGGTCGGCCCGCGCCCGCTTTCCTCGAGAAAGATGGCGATTCCGGCGCCGACCGCCTCGCCGGCGGCGCGGCGGCGCCGCAGGTCTTGCTGCAATGCCTGCCAGCCGAAGGCGGCAAGCGCCTTGTCGAGCAGGCCCGCATAATCGCCGGAATCGAGCTCCAGCTCCTCGACTCCCGGTTCGTCGAATTTGATGGTGTAGGGCATCTCGGCCGCGGCGATCAGATTGCGCCGCCGCACCTCGATCGGGTCGAGCTTGAGCCGATCCGCCGCCGCATCCATCAGGCGGCTGCGCACGAAGGTGCTTTCGAAACGCCCGGGTGCGCGGTAGGTCGCGGCCGGCGTTTTGTTGGTCAACCGCACATGGGCGAGCGCCCGATAGGCCGGCACCCGGTAGGCGCCGGTCAGCATGCACATGGTGCGGTTGGGCACGTTGACGCCGTGGGTGCGGATATAGGCGCCCTGGTCGTGAAAGATCTCGTCCTCGATGCCGAGGATGAGCCCGTCGGGGTCGACGGCGATGCGGGCGAGATGGCGCTGCTGGCGCGAATGGTTGGCGCACATCAAATGCTCGCGCCGGTCCTCGATCCATTTCACCGGCCGGCGCAGCCGCAGCGCCGCGAGCAGGACAAGCACGTCCTCGGGATAGATCTCGCCGCGGATGCCGAAGCCGCCGCCGACATGGCTTTCATGCACATGCAGGGCGGAGGGGCTGCGGTGGAGCATCCGACACAAGGTCTCCCGGTTGCGATGGGGGATCTTGGCGGCGCCGTGCAGCTCCAGAATGTCGCGCGCGCGGTCGTAGCGGCCGATGGCGCCGCGCGTCTCCAGCGGCACGCCCGAATGCCGGCCGGTCGACAGATCAAGCTCGATGATGGCGTGGGCGGCGCGCAGCGCAGCCTCGATGTCGCCGTAGCTGTGGCGCAAGAGCGCGGCTTCTCCGCTGCGGCCGGGCTCGAACTCGCCGGGCGGATCGCTCGCCGACAGCACGACCGGCAGCTCCTCGATCGCGACTTCGACCAGCTCGGCCGCGTCCTCGGCGAGATAAGGGTTTTCCGCAAAAACCGCCGCCACCGGATCCCCGATATAGCGCACGCGGCCGCGCGCCAGCGCCGGTTGGCGAAACGGCTTGAGCGCTTCCGAGGATTTGTCGGCGCGGAAATCGATCGGCGACAGGTCGGCGATGTCGGCATTGGTCCAGACCGCGACCACGCCCGGCAGCGCGCGTGCCGCCGCGGTGTCGATCGACACGATGCGGCCATGGGCATGGGTGGAGCGGACCACGCGCATGTGCAGCTGATGCGGAAAGTTGATGTCGCCCGCATAGCGCGCCTGCCCGGTGACGAGCGGCAGGTCCTCGAGCCGGGTCACCGGATGGCCGAGCACGTTGCGCGCGCTCGCAGGCGGCGGGGCCGGGTAGGTATCGCTGTGCGCGTCGGTGCTGCGCGTCATGATTTTTCGTTCTTGTTGTTGAGACGATGCAGTCTCGGCACCTCGCCCCGCTTGCGGGGAGAGGTCGACGCGCGTAGCGCGGCGGGTGAGGGGGCCTTTCTGCGAGTCTCAGCGTGTGGGACCGCCCCCTCATCCCAACCTTCTCCGTAGCCCGTCGTAGACGGGCGTGAACGCCCTAATGGCGCGCGGGGAGAAGGAGCGCGCCGCATTCTGCGTTGCGCCTCGTACACGAGATGGGCGCTCATTCCGCCGCTCTGGCGGCGCGCATTTCCGCGGCGGCGGCGCGCACGGCCTTGATGATGTTCTGGTAGCCGGTGCAGCGGCACAGGTTGGACGAGAGCACGTCGAGGAGATCGTCGTCGGCGATGTCGGGGTGCTGCTCCAATGTGTTGGCGGCCAGCATCAGGAAGCCGGGCGTGCAGAAGCCGCATTGCAGCCCATGATGCGTGATGAAGGCGCGCTGCAACGGATGCAGCTCTTCTCCCTTGGCCAACCCCTCGACGGTGCGGATCTTCCTGCCCTGCGCCTGCACCGCGAACATCAGGCAGGAGCGCACGACCGCATCGTCGAGGATCACGGTGCAGGTCCCGCAGATCCCGTGCTCGCATCCGATATGAGTGCCGGTCTGCCCGCAATCGTCGCGGATGGCGTCCACCAGCGTCTTGCGGGCCTCCACCCGGATCGGGTAGTCGCGCCCATTGATGGTGAGCGTGATGTCGAATTTCTCATTCATGCGTGGGCCAGCACACAACCGCGCTCATTCCCGCGAACGAGCGTGTGAAGAAAACTGATGAAGGACGAGCTTCTCCACCCGTCCGCGGCAATGAGCGGATGTGGCAATTCCTTCACCCGCTCGTCCGCGGGGGCGAGCGGAGGGATGAGTTGTGGTGCTATCTCCATGCCTTGGGCAGCACGTCCTTGAACTTGGCCAGGATGCGCTGGTCGAGCTCCGGGCTTGAGCGCACCACTTGCGGGAACGTGTCGCGCTGGGTCCAGGGCTTGCAGGCGTCGATCACCACCCGTGCGTTGCGCGGATCGCTCGGGCTGTAGCTCATGGGATCGAGCGAGGTGCTCCAGCAGCCGCGCAGGATCTCCAGCCCCTCGCGCGGCTCGAAGCGCGTGCACATGGCCCAGATCACCTGGTTCATGTCGGCCGGGTCGATGTCGTCGTCGACCACCACCACGAAGCGGTTGGCATAGGCGCCGGCGTGGCATTGCGAGGCGATGAGCCCGGCCTGCTTGGAGTGCCCGCCATACATCTGCTTGATCGCCACCGTGAGCCAGAGCCGGCTGCCGCCGGCCTCGTGCGCCCACACGCCCTTCACCTCCGGCACCCCGGCCGCTTCCAGCTGGTTCCAGACCGCGCCGCTGCGATAGGTGCAGCGGTAGAAGCTGTCGTCATCGGGCGGAATGCCCGGCACCGCGCCCAGCAGGATCGGATCGTCACGGTGCATCATGCTTTCCACGCGGATCGCCGGCTCCTTCTTGAGGCCGCCGGCGTAATAGCCGGTCCATTCGCCCAACGGCCCTTCATCGATCAGATCGTCGGGCGAGATGAAGCCTTCGAAGGCGATCTCGGCATTGGCCGGGATCGGCAGGCCGGTCACCGGCCCGGGCACGATCTCCACCGGCTCGCCCAGGAGCCCGCCGGCGGCGTCGTATTCGTTCTTGCCGTAGGGAATTTCGAGGCCCGCCACCATGAACAGCGCCGGATGCATGCCGACCACGACCGCGACCGGGCAGCGCTGGCCGAGTTCCTGATAGCGGCGCATGATGATATTGCCGTGCTTGCCCTTGGAGCACATCACCGACGCGACATTGCGGTCGTGCACCTGCACCCGGTAGGCGCCGTAATTGATCCAGCCGGTGTCCGGATGCCGCATGATCACCATGCAGCCGGTGCCGATGTAGTAGCCGCCATCGTGCTCGTGCCATTTCGGCGCCGGAATCTTCAGGAGGTTCACGTCGGTGCCGCGGCTGACATTCTGCAGCAGGAGCCCGGTCGGCACCGTGACGGGCGGGATGGTCTTTCCCTCCTTCATGTATTTGCGCCAGTAGCGCACCAGCTCCATGTCGGTCGCATCGAGCGGAAGCCCGAGCGTGAGCTTGATGCGGCGCACCGAGGTGAGGATGTTGGCCAGCACCCGATAGCCGCTGGCATAGCCGGGCACGTCGTCGAACAGCACCGCCTGGTTGCCGGTCTGGCGCTGATAGAAATCGACGATGCCGCCGATCTCCTCCTCGCGATCGGCACCCTTGATCACCTGCAATTCGCCGGCTTCGACGAGCTGGCCGATCCAGGTGCGCAGATCCTGCTTGGGCGCGTTGGCGAGGGTCTTGGACGGCAGTTCCGCTGCTTTATTCATGTTTCATGCCTTTCCGGCCATCTGCTCCGTCGCGAGTATAATCATTTCCGCTTCTCTGTCGCGCAACGATCGTCTGCGCCAAGGCGCGACGCGTCACGGTCCCGACCAGGTCGCGCCGATAGTCGGCGCTGTAATTGGCGTCCTCCATGGCCTCGACGGAGCCGGCGGCGGCCTCGGCGGCGCCCTCAAAGGCGTGCGGCCCGGGCTCGTGTCCTTCGAGCATCCGCTCGGCCTCCTTTATCCGACGCGGCTTGGGCTCGGCGCCACCGATGCCCAGGCGCGCCTGCGTCATGCGGCCGTCCTGGAGGCGGTAGGTCGCGAGCGCCATTGCGACCGCGAAGTCGCCGGCGCGCCGGCTGAATTCGTAGAAGCCGAAATGCGTGTCGGGAGGCAGCAGCGGCAGGCGCGCCTCGACCAGGAGCTCATCGTCGTCGAGCGCCGTCGTCATGATGCCGGCGAAGAATTCGGCCGCCGCGATCACCCGCCGGCCGCGCCGGCTTTGCGCCACCATCTCGGCGCCGAGCGTCGCGGCCACCAGGCACCATTCGGAGGCGGGATCGGCATTGACCAGGCTGCCGCAGAACGTGCCGCGGGTGCGGATCGGGTGATGGGCGATGTGGCGCACGACGCTCGAGAGGAGCCCCCCCAACGGACCCTCGGCGACCGGGCGATAGAAGGCCGCATGCCGCACGCAGGCGCCGATCGCGAGCTTGCCGTCGGAAACCGCGATGCGACCGAGCTCGGCGATGCCGTTGATGTCGACCAGATGGCCGGGCCGCGCCAGCCGGAACGCCATGGTGGGGACCAGGCTTTGCCCGCCCGCCAGGACGCGCCCGTCCGCGGGGGCGACCTCGGCCAGCAATGCAACCGCCTCGTCCACGGTCTTGGGCGCATGATAGTGGAATTGCGCAGGCTTCATGAGCGTCTCAATTCGAGCGGCCGGTCGTCCCATAATTGGGACTATGATTTATTTTTGAATTGGTGCACGGTTTTCGGGATGTGTAAAGTCTGCCGTACGCGGCGCCTTGCCGGCGCGCGTCCGATCCTGGTTTGCTCGATCCCGGTTGGGTCTCATGAAGCCGCCGCCCTTTAGCTATCACGACCCGCGCTCGATCGGCGATGTGGTGGAGCTGCTCGGCCGCCTGGACAACGCCAAGCTGCTGGCGGGCGGGCAATCGCTCATGCCGATGCTCAATATGCGGTTCGTCCTGCCCGACCATGTGATCGATCTCAACCGGGTGGAAGGCCTGTCGTTCATCCGGGAGGTCGACGGCGCGCTGGAGATCGGCGGGATGACGCGCCAGCGCGATCTCGAGTTCTCCGATGTGGTGGCCACGCGCTGCCCGCTGATGGCGCAGGCCATTGCCCTGGTCGGCCATCGGCAGACCCGCAACCGCGGCACGCTCGGCGGATCGCTCTGTCATCTCGATCCTTCGGCGGAGCTCGTTTCGGTGGCGGCCGCGCTTGATGCCACCGTGACGGTGGCGGGGCCGAATGGCCGGCGCGAAATCGCGTTCGCGGAATTTCCGGTCGCCTATATGACGCCGGCGATCGAGCCGAACGAGCTTTTGACCGCCGTGCGCTTCCCGCTCTGGCCCAAGGGTCACGGCTACGCCTTCATTGAATTTGCCAGGCGTCATGGTGATTTCGCCATCGTGTCGGCGGCGGTGCTGCTGGTCGAGGACGGCGCCGGCAAGATCGGGCGCGCCGCGGTGATCATCGGCGGTATGGGGATGGTGCCGATTCGCGCCGTTGAGCTGGAGCAGGCGCTCATCGGCCAAGCGCCGGACGACAAGCTGTTGCGGGAGGCCTGCGAAACCTGCCGCAAGTTCGAGGCCATCGACGACGTACATGCGCCCGCTTCCTACCGCCAGCATCTGGCGGCGGTGCTTTCGCGCCGCGCCCTGGAGCAGGCCAGCGCCCGCCTGCCCAGCCGCGCCGCGGCGGCGGCCTCATGAGTGACGGACCGAAACTGATGGGCGAGACGCGAAACATCACGCTGACGGTCAATGGCACCCGCTACCAGGAGGAGGTCGAGGTCAGGCTGACGCTGGCCGATTTCCTGCGTCATCAGCTCGGCCTGACCGGAACCCATCTGGGCTGCGAGCACGGGGTGTGCGGCGCCTGCACGATCCTGCTCGATGGTCGCACCGCGCGCTCCTGCCTGATGCTGGCGGTGCAGGCGCACGAGCACGAGATCACCACGGTCGAGGGGCTTGCCCCCAACGATCATGAGCTGAGCCCGCTGCAGGAGGCGTTCCGCGACAATCACGGCCTGCAATGCGGCTTCTGCACGCCCGGCATGCTGATCACCCTGGTCGAGTTCCTGCGCGACAATCCCGACCCGACCGAAGCCGAGGTGCGCATCGCCATCTCGGGCAATCTGTGCCGCTGTACCGGCTACCAGAACATCGTGGCGGCCGCGCTCGATGCCGCCAAGCGGCTGCAGGGCCGCAGCTCGCAGTGAATGACTCCGTCGCGCGTCGGGCAACATGGCCGTTCGATTTGACGATATCGGAAACCGGCTCAAGGCCTTTCGCCTCGGCTCCGGGCTGTCGGCCGACGAGATCGCCTCACGGCTCGGGATCTCGCGCACCGCTCTTTACCGGTTCGAGAAGGGCGAGCTCGCGAAGATCGAAACGCTGGAGAAGCTCGCCGAATTGCTCGGCGTCTCGATCCCGACCCTGCTGGGCGTCGGCGTCGAATATATCGCGTCGGCGGTCGCCTATTTCGAGCGCATGCGCCAGATCGAGGAGAGCAGCGAGCACATCATCGTGCTGGCGGGACCGATCTCCTATCTGCTCGCTTCCGACCGGTTCGATCAGACCCTGGAGGAGGTGCTGCGCGAGAGCGTCCCCGAGGGCCTGGCCACCCGCAAGCGCGCGCTCGAGCAGGTCGATGAGCTCATGAACGTGCTGCGCCAGCGCAAGCAGAGCTATCGCAGTCGCCAGCCCGGCATGGTCAACCTCATCGCAGCCGCCGAGATGGAACGCTTTCTGAGCAACGGCCTGGTGGGCCGCCTCGACCTGCCGGCCAGGACCCGTTCGGCGCGGCGCGAACTGGCGCGCGCCGAGGCCACCCATTTCACGGCCCTGATGGCCGACGAGCCGATCGGGGTGCAGATCGGCATCGTGCCCGATACGCTGCCGCATGCGAGCTTTCAGATCTTCCGGCAGCCGGACCGCCACATCTTGGCGCTGAGCCCGTTCCGGCTGGGCGAGGAGCCCAACATCCGGGTCGGCGTCGCCATGATCACGTCGGCGCCGGAAGCGCTGGCGCTGCACGAGAAGATGGCCAAGGAGCTCTGGCAGCGCGCCCTCAAGGGCCCCGCCGCCGTGGAGTTCATGCGCGATCTGATCAAGAGCCGGGGCTGACAAGAGGTCCAATGGGCTGCGGCGTCAAGGATGCGTTAACCATTCGGAACCGGGCGCTTCACGACGTGTTCTAGTCTTTGAGCAAGGGTTGTTTGTTCGTTCCCATCGACCAAACCGCAGAAAAAGAGTAAAATTGCTCAGTTTCCGCCAAGCGCGATCGCATCGTCCGCCGCGTCTCGCTTGTCGCCTCGTCTGATGTATCTCGTTTGATGTATGGAGTAGCCATGGCGCCCCGGGCCTATTGGAAGGGCTATCTGAAACTCTCCTTGGTTTCTTGCCCCATCGCCCTCTATCCGGCCGCTTCGAGCTCGGAGCGGGTCTCCTTCAACCGGATCAACAAGAAGACCGGCCACCGTCTCAAGCAGCAGCTGGTCGATGCGGAGACCGGGGAACCGGCCGAGAAGGAGGACGTGGGCCGGGGCTATGAGATCGGGAAGGGACAATATCTTCCGATCGAGGACGACGAAATCGAGAAAATCCGGATCGAGAGCACCCACACGATCGAGATCGACAGCTTCGTGCCGCGAACGGAGATCGACGACCGCTATCTCGACAGCCCGTATTACGTGGCGCCGACCGATCAGGTCGGGCAGGAGGCGTTTGCGGTTATCCGCGACGCCATCCGGGAAAAGGGCATGGTCGCGCTCGGCCGCGTGGTGGTCTCGCGCCGCGAATACGTCGTCATGCTCGAAGCCTTCGAGAAGGGTCTGTTGGCCACCACGCTGCGCTACGCCTATGAGGTGCGCGAGCCTGCGGCCTATTTCGAGGAGATCCCGGATTTGAAGCTGCCGGCCGAGATGAAGCAGCTCGCCGCCCATATCCTGGACACCAAGGCCGCGCACTTCGATCCCGCGAAGTTCGTCGACCACTACGAGACCGCTCTGGTCGAGCTGTTGCGGGCCAAGCAGGCAGGTCGCATTGTCGAGGCGCCCAAGGATGAGCCGACGCCGCAACGCGTGATCAATCTGATGGATGCGCTACGCGCCAGCATCGGGGCCGAGACCAAGAAGAAGCCGGCGGCCCCCAGCACCAAGGTTCGCTCCGGCACCGCCGCCAAGAGGAAGGCTGGACGCTGAGCCAGAAGCCCGAACCCGACGCGTCGTCGCTGCAAGGCGGGGTCATCGCCTTCACGGGGCGGCTCGCGTCGATGAAACGGGCGGAGGCGTTCGCGCTCGTCTCGCGCCACGGCGGGCAACCGCGCGAGGGCGTCACCAAGGACACCAGGGTGCTGATCGTCGGCGAGCTCGGCTGGCCGTTGCAGGACGACGGCCGCCCATCGAACAGCCTGGCGACGGCAAAATCCTATCGGATTCCGATCGTCAACGAACGCCGCTTCCTGGAATGGGTCGGCAAGTCGGTATCGCTCGAGCAGGCCAAGACCTACACGTCCGGCCAGCTCGCCGCCTTGAGCAAGCTGCCGGCCGAGGTGGTCGAGCAGCTTTCGATGTTCGGTCTGATTGACGCTCACGAGGGCCTTTACGGCTTCCGCGATCTCGCCGCCGCCCGCCAGGTCGCGCAACTGCTCGGCTCCGGCACACCGCTGTCGGTGATCACCCGCAGCTTGCGCGACATCCGCAAATGGCTGCCGGATGCGCGGCTCTCGAACCTGCGCCTGTTTCCCGAATCGGCGGACCGGGTCCTGGTCGAGCAGGTCCGCGGCCGCACCGATTCGAAAGGCCAGTTCGTGCTCGACGTCGGCCAGCCGGAGGACACTGCCGACGCGGCGTTCGCGCAGGCGCAATCAGCCGAGGAGGCCGGCGATCAGGCGGCGGCCGAAGCGCACTACCGGCGCGTCATGAAGCTCGATCCAGCCGATCCCTCGGCGGGGCTCAATCTCGGCAACCTGCTGCGGGAGCAGAAACGCCTGGTGGAAGCGGAGGCTGCCTACCGGCGGGCCGTCAAGGCCGATCCGCATTTTGCTCCGGCCTGGCATAATCTGGCGGATCTGCTCGACGACGGCGGCCGGCTCGCCGAGGCGATCGACTGCGAGCAGCGCGCGCTCGACGCCGACCCGGGCTATGCCGATGCGGTGTTCAACATGGCGCTGTTTCTGCAGCGGCTCGAACGGCACGCGCAGGCGGCGCCGATGTGGCGGCGCTATCTCCAGCTCGACCGCGACTCGCCATGGGCGGAGCGCGCCAAGCGGGCGTTGAAGTATTGCGAGATCCAGATGGCGAACGCCGAGCCCCGGAACGTGGGCCCAAAGGACCTGGGCGCCGAGAATGTCTGAGCAGATCGCCGTCGCGATCGCGACCGGCCGGAAGGTCAGCGCGATCATTTATGCGGCCGCCAAGCGAGAGCAGGCCGGCATCAACTTGATCCTCGGGCACGGCGCCGGGGCCGGCCAGACCAGCGGCTTCATGGTGGGCTTTGCGACCGCGCTGGCGGCGCGCGGCATCGAGACCGTCACCTTCAACTTCCCGTACATGGAGCAAGGTCGCCGTCTTCCCGATTCGAAGGAAAAGCTGGAAGCGTGCTATCGCGCCGTGATCGAGGCGGTTGCGCGGCGCCGGCGCGGCGGCGGCAAGCTGGCGATCGGCGGCAAGTCCATGGGAGGGCGCATCGCCTCGCAGGTCGCGGCCGCCGGTGCTCCCGATGTGGCGGGACTGGTCCTGCTCGGCTATCCGCTGCATCCTCCCGGCAAGAAGGAACAGCTGCGCGCCCAGCATTTGTCGCAGATCAAGGCTCCGATGCTGTTTGTTCAAGGCGCGCGCGATGCGTTCGGAACGCCCGACGAGCTGCGCCCCATCATTGGCAAGCTCAAGGTTCCGGCCGAGCTTTACGAGGTGGCGGGCGGCGATCATTCGTTCAAGGTCTTGAAGCGCGCGGGCGTGAGCCAGGAGGAGACCTACAAGGCCGTCCAGGAGCGGATCGATCACTGGCTGCGCGCGACCCTCACCGATTGATCCACTTGCCAGGATCAGCCGTGCCCGCTCGCAAGAACACCACCAGACCCACGCCGGCACCCAAGGCGCTGGAGAAATACGCGCAGAAGCGCGACTTCGGCCGGACCCCGGAGCCGGGGGTGTCGGGCGGTGCCGGCGATGGGCACCAATTCGTGGTGCAGAGGCATGACGCGCGCAGGCTGCACTACGATCTGCGGCTGGAGCTCGATGGCGTCCTGAAAAGCTGGGCGGTCACCCGCGGGCCGAGCCTCACTCTCGGAGAGAAACGGTTGGCGGTCCGCACCGAGGACCATCCGGTCGACTATCTCGATTTCGAGGGCAATATCCCCAAGGGCGAATATGGCGGCGGGTCCATGATCGTCTGGGATCGCGGCCGCTGGCTGCCGCAAGAGGATCCCCACCGGGGACTGCAAAAGGGACATCTTGCATTCACCCTCGATGGCACGCGGCTCCAGGGCCTTTGGCACCTGGTGCGCATTCGGCCGCGCAAAGGGGAGAAGACCGAGCCGTGGCTGCTGATGAAGGCGGAGGACGAATTTGCCCGCCATCCGGGCGATCCCGAGATCACCGACGAGGAGACCACCTCCTATCTCAGCGGCCGCACCAACGAGGAACTGGCGGCCGCAGGCGACATCCGCGCCGATCATGCGGCGCGCACCCGGGTGGCGAGGGCGCGCAAGCGCCTCCTGCCTGATCCGGGAAAAGTCCCGGGCGCCCGCAAGAAGCTGTTGCCGGCGTTCCTCGAGCCGAGCCTGGCATCGCCATGCGAAAAGCCGCCGAGCGGGCCGAAGTGGATTCATGAGATCAAGCACAACGGCTACCGGATGCAGGCCCGCATCGACGGGGGAGCGGTCCGGCTGCTCACCCGCAAGGCGCTCGATTGGACCGAGCGCTTTGCCAGCATCGCCGCCGCCATCGGAAAAGTCGGATTGGCATCGGGCCTGCTGGACGGGGAGGTGGTGGTCGAGGATGCAAGCGGCATCACCAGCTTCAACAATTTGCAGGCTGACCTGAAAGCCGGCCGGCAGGACCGGTTCCACTACTTCGCATTCGACATCCTTTATTGCGAGGGCTTCGACCTGACCAAGGCAGCGCTGATCGCGCGCAAGGACCTGCTGCAACGCATACTCGCCGGTCTGCCGGCCGGCTCTCCGATCCGGTTCAGCGAGCACCTCGAGGTGGACGGGCCGACCATGCTGGAGCATTCATGCCGCTTCGGGCTCGAAGGCATCGTCTCCAAGCGCAAGGACCAGCCCTATCGCGCCGGCCGGGGCGACCATTGGCTCAAGTCCAAGTGCATCGACCGTCAGGAGTTCGTCATCCTTGGCTATGTTCCATCGAGCGCGGACAGCCGCTCGGTGGGGGCGCTGGCGCTCGGCTATCACGCCGACGGCCGCCTCATGTATGCGGGCCGGGTCGGGACCGGCTGGTCCGCCGACCAGGCGCGCTCGTTACGCGATGAGCTCGAGGCGATCATTGCGAGCAAGCCGCTATTGGCAAATCGCCTGCCGGCCGGCGCCGAGAAGGGCGTCCGCTGGGTCGAGCCGCGTCTGGTCGCCGAGATCGAGTTTCGCGAATGGACCCATGACCGGATGCTGCGGGCGGCCTCGTTCAAGGGATTGCGGGAGGACAAGCCGGCCGCCGACATCGTGCTCGAGGCCGCGCCGAAGACCGGCAAGGCGGCAGCTGGGCGGGATCTCGGCAAGGTCCGGCTCACGCATCCGGAACGGATCCTGTGGCCCGAGCCCGGCATTACCAAGCAAGGGCTCGCCGAATTCTACGCGGAAATCGCCGACTGGATTCTTCCCCATGTCACCGGCCGGCCGCTGAGTCTGCTGCGCTGCCCGTCCGGTACCGGTGCCACATGCTTCTTCGCCAAGCATCCCTGGCAGGGCCTCGACGACAGCGTAGGGCGGGTCGATGTCGGCGAGAAGGAACCGATGCTGGTGATCGACGGCCTGTCCGGCCTGCTCAACATGGTGCAGGCGGGAGTGGTCGAGATCCATCCTTGGGGATCGCGCACCGACCACCTTGAAGAGCCCGACCGCCTGATCTTCGATCTCGACCCTGGCGAGGGTGTGCCCTGGAGCGCCACCATCGCGGCCGCCAAGGAGGTGCGCAGCCGGCTCGCCGACCTCGGCTTGACGAGCTTCCTCAAGACCTCGGGCGGCAAGGGCCTCCATGTCGTCATTCCGCTCGAACCCGAGACCAAATGGGACGAGGCGAAGGCCTTCACCGAACGGGTCGCCGCCGGTATGGCCAAGGGCCAGCCGGACAAATATGTGGCCACGGTCGCCAAGCGCGCGCGCGAGGGTAGAATTTTCATCGATTATCTGCGCAACGGCCGCGGCGCCACCGCGGTCGCCGCCTATTCGACGCGTGCGCACCCGCAGGCTACTGTCTCGACCCCGATCGCGTGGGAGGAAATCTCCGAAGGGCTGAAGGCCGACCACTTCACGCTCGACAATATCGGGCACCGCCTCAGATTCTTGCGGCGCGATCCCTGGGACGGGTTCTTCAAGCTCCGGCAAAGACTGCCCGCAGGCGCGGTGCGCAAACGATAGCATCCGCGCCAGATCCGGCGCATTCAATCATCGGGCTTGGTTGGCGGGAGCGAAAGCGGCTTGCCCAAATACACCGTTCCGGGCACCGGAGTGTGGTAGTAGGCCGGGATCTCCACGAATCCGAAGCGCTTGTAGAGGGCAAAGGCCTCTGCCATCGAGGGCAGCGTATCAAGCTTCATTTCCGCATAGCCGAGCTCTTGCGCGGATTTGATGATAGCTCCGACCAGGGCCGCGCCGATGCCAAGGCCACGCGCCGCCGGACGCACATAGAGGCGCTTCATTTCGCAGACCGTGGTTCCCCCGAGCGGCCGCACCGCCACGCAGCCCAGTGCATCGCCGGCGAGCGAACAGGCCAGCATCAACTCGCCGGTCGGCGGCGCGTATTTTCCGGGCAGGCTCGCGAGCTCCGCCTCAAATCCCTGAAAGCTCAGATCGATGCCGAGCCAATCGGCATATTCGCGGAACAAGATTGCCGAGGCGGCGACCTCTTTTGCGTGGCGAACCTTGGCGAGTCGGAAGTGCGGCATGGCCCAAGCGACCGTCAGCGCACCAGGCTGGAGAGTCAAGGTTCAGGTTATTCGCTCGAAAAGCCGTTTGACACCCGGTCGGCGCCATCGTGTTAAAACCGGCAGATCGCGGCCGCGGCTACGCCCCCGATTGTCCGCCGCCACTTTTTTGCGGCCCCGCTGTCGGCTCACGCCGCCATCCTTCGTCCTTGGGAACGGGAGAGACCCCAATGCTTTACGCCATCTTCTGCTACAACGACGAGGACGTCGTCTTTTCCTGGAGCAAGGAGCAGGACGACGCGGTCATGGCCAAGCTCGAAGCGGCCCATCAGAAGCTCGCCCGCAACGGCAAGCTCGGCCCCGCTGTCCGTCTCATGCCGACGACTGCCGCCACCACGATCAGGAAAGACCGGGACCCGCCGCTCGTCCTCGACGGGCCTTTTGCCGAAACCAAGGAGGCGCTGCTCGGCTTCTATGTTGTCGACTGCGCGTCGCTGGAGGAGGCGGTTGATTTTGCTCAGGATCTCGCCCGCGCCAATCCCGGGGGCGCCTACGAGATTCGGCCGGTCCGCCTGTATCGCCCGGGGAGCGAGATGAAGTGACCGATCCCGAGCTGGATTGGATCGACGCGGCGCTGACCTCGGCCCGCCCGCAGGCGGTCGGAGCGCTGCTGCGCTATTTCCGCAGCTTGGATACCGCCGAGGAGGCATTCCAGGAGGCCTGCCTGCGGGGTCTCAAGCACTGGCGGCAGAACGGCCCGCCGCGCGACCCCGCCGCCTGGCTCATTTTCGTGGGACGAAATGTCGGCATCGATGCGGCGCGCCGGCGGGGCCGCGAGCAGGCGCTGCCACCCGATGAGCTCATCTCGGACCTGGATGACGCCGAATCCGCGCTCGCCGAGCGGTTGGAGGACGCGCATTACCGCGACGACATCCTGCGTCTTTTATTCATCTGCTGCCATCCCGACCTGCCGGCGACCCAACAGATCGCATTGGCGCTGCGCATCGTCTCCGGCCTGTCGGTCGCGCAGATCGCGCGCGCCTTCCTGGTGAGCGAGGCCGCCATGGAGCAGCGCATCACCAGGGCCAAGCGCAGCATCGCCGAGGCCGGTGTCCCGTTCGAGACGCCGGCTGCGGTGGAGCGGGCCGAACGGCTCGCCGCCGTGGCGGCGATGATCTACCTGGTCTTCAACGAGGGATATTCGGCCGGGAGCGGGGAGGCGCCCGCGCGCGCGCCGCTTTGCGAGGAGGCTATCCGGCTCGCCCGGCTCCTGCTGCGACTCTTCGCGAGCGAACCCGAGATCATGGGGCTGACGGCGCTCCTGATGCTGCAGCATGCGCGCGCCTCCGCGCGGTTCGATGCAGAGGGGCAGATCGTGCTCTTGGAGGACCAGGACCGCGGCCTCTGGAACCGCGACCTGATCGCCGAGGCGCTTGCGCTCATCGACAAGGCGATGCGCCACGACCGACCGGGCGCCTTACCAGGTCCAGGCCGCCATCGCGGCGCTGCATGCCCGCGCGGCACGGCCGCAAGACACCGACTGGGCGCAGATCGATCGCCTCTACGCCGCGCTCGAACGGATGCAGCCATCGCCCGTGGTCACGCTCAATCGGGCGGTCGCGGTCGCCAAGCTGCGCGGTCCGGCCGCGGCGTTGGAGATGATCGAGCCGCTCGCCCCGCGACTGTCGGGGTACTTCCACTTTTTCGGGGTGAAGGGCGCGCTGCTGATGCAGCTCGGCCGCGCCGAGGAGGCCCGTCTCGCCTTCGGCCGCGCCATCGCGCTCGCCAATACGGCCGCCGAGGCCGCCCATATCCGGATGCATCTCGACCGCCTGGTCCGGGACAGCGTCCCGAGTGGCCAAGCCGGTACCGCGCCCTGAGGCGTCAAATCAATTGCGCCTCGTCCTGCTGTCGAAGCCGTCGAGGCTCGGCAAACCGCTCACTTGCCCTTCGGCAGGTTGCGAATGATGTCGCGCAACGCCGATTCGCGCACCACTTTCGCGGCCTTGGCGCGAGAGAACCACTGGATCTCACGCTCCCCGCGTTCCGGCCAGCTCTTCTGCTGGCGCTTAACCTTCAACGGGAAGACCCGCACCTCGCAGGCGACCACAGCCCCGCTCTTCAGGCGCTTCTTGTATCGGTAGGAGCCGATCGAGTCCCTGCCGACCTTGCCAACGACGCCCGCCTCTTCAAGGGCTTCGCGCGCCGCAGTGGCAGAGGGCGTCTTTCGTTTTTTTGGCCAGCCCTTGGGAATGACCCAGCGCCCGCTCTCGCGCGAGGTCACCAGCATGATCTGGGTCCGGGCATTGCCGTTGCGCCGATACGGCAAGGCCGCGTACTGGACTCGCTTTGAGGCAGTCTTTTTCCTTGGACTGCTCATCGATTGGCACCGCCGCGATTTGTGCTTGTCATTATCTTTTGCGCCAACTGGTCGACCGCCTCCGGGAATCAAGAAATCGCACGCTTTTGGGGCGACATTGTGCAAACGAGGCGCCCAATGCGATTGCGAGTACAGCAAGACGGGGATGATTCCCATTGTTTTCTTCGCGGCATTGCCGTTCCGGATCGCCTCGTCGGCGCCGGGCGCCCGATTGGGCGGCACTTCGAGGCCGAGCGCCCGGCCGATCCTCGCATTGCGGCCCCTTGCGTCGGGCTCGATGGTGCCGCCCGCAGCTTTGCGGGCTCCTTCCGGGGAGCCATCCTTTGGGAATTCGCGCCCGGCCGGTCCTGCGGTCGCTGTTGAAACCTGCGCAATGGTGTGTTGATGTAGAGGTGCGTCGTATCCTCCGCCTGTCGGCGACGTCATTCGTTGCGGGTCCCTTATGGACAGCTTCGGCAATTATCCGCGCGAGAAGCCCTTCGATCCCTTCAGCGTCATGCTGTTCAAGGCGCTGCAGGTCGTTGCTTTTCTGTTTTTCCTCGCGCTCCTGGCAATGAATCCCGAGGCCAAGTCGGGCAAGATCGAGAGCAAGGCCGAGTTCATCATCACCATGAACTGGCCCGACAGCCATCCGGACGATATCGACCTCTATGTCGAGGATCCGCTGGGCAATATCGCCTGGTATCACCAGCGGGAAGCCGGCTTCCTGGTACTCGACCGGGACGACCGCGGCGCGATGAACGACAGCGTCATCGTGAACGGCAAGAAGATATCGAGCCCGATCCGCCAGGAAATCGTGAGCATTCGCGGTATTGTCCCCGGCGAATACACCGTCAACGTGAATTATTACGTGAAATATTTTGCCAACACCCCGGTGGTGCCGGTGCCGATCGCGGTCAAGGTCGAGAAATTGAATCCGACCGTCGAGATCGTCTATGCCGATACGACGATGCTCGATCATGTCGGGCAGGAGAAGACGGCGGTTCGCTTTCGGGTCGCCGAGGACGGCAGCGTCACCGATGTCTATCACGGCGAGAAGTCGCTCATCCAGCTGACGCGCAGCGTTCGTCGGCAAGCGAAGTGATGGTCAAAACCGCTGCGGGACCGGCTGGCCGGTTTACCGATTTTTAGCCACATCCATTAGCGGCGACTTCACCTTGCACTGCGACCGTGCGGCCGGGGCCACAAGCCTCGGCCTTCAGGCCGCCGGCAAAACCAAGCCTATCGCTGCCACCGGATTGATTCGATGACTATTCTCGCCGCTTCGCTCACGCGGTCTGCAATCGCGCTGCTCGTGGCCGCGCCCGGCGAGGCGCCGGTTGCGGAGCACGATGTTCCCGACGTGGCGAAGGCCGCCGTCATCCGGCGGCTCGACAAGGATGCCTTTCCGAGCTTTCGCCGGATCGTGGTCAAGCCCAGCGAGCGCATGCCCGGCTATGTGGTCTGCGGGGAAATCTCCGGACCGCCGCCCGACGACACCGGGCGGTTCGAGCGGTTTTTCGTCGTGGTCCCCGGCAGCTTCGCCCTGCTCGATCGGGACGGGCGCGAGCTCATCGACAAATATTGGACCCTGAACGGCTGTCGATGATCAGCGCGGATTGCCGGCCGCGGCCGTGCGCAGATCGCCCTGGTCCTGGATCGAGACCCAATCGTTGGGATCGAACGCCGACTGGCGCTTGACAAACCGATAGCCGGTTCGATCCCACGAGAGGATCTCCTGCCTCATATTGTCCAGGATCAAGTCGCCGCGATCGGTCCGCACCATGAGAATCAAGTGGCCATCGCCGTGATGATCCACCACGACCGTCATCAGCAGCGCCGCCTTCGGCCACCCTGCTTCAATCAGAAGCTTGCGCTTCATCAGAACGTAGTCGTTGCAGTTGCCCTTGCCGTCGTCCGGATAGGTCCACCAGTTCAGGATGTTCTGCTCGTAGATCCGGTAGTGGTCTTCATCGCTGATGGGCTCGATTTCGCCGTTCACGATGGTGTTGATCTGATTGAGCTCGGCCCAGGTTTGAGACGTCAGCTGAATGAGCTCGGGCAGGACCGGCGCCGGTTCGCATTCGGCCGGTTGAGCGGCGCAGAAGTGGAGCCAGCCATAGGGCGCCGCCTTGACCGGCCCGATCGGCGCAAAGGATGCGGACGGAGACTTCAAGTCGTCGGCATTGGGCGAGGCGGCCAAGGTAACTGCCGCTCCGATGAAGAATGCGGCGATACCGGAGATGACCAACGGCAGCCGGTCGAAAAAGCGTCGCATGTGCTCCCCCATTTCGGGAGCACCCTGACAAATTCATTTCAAGATCGATTGAAATGCGGCCAGAGCATTTTCTGCGCTGTTTAGCCGTATTTTCTGCAAGTGTTCGTTTGCGTGTTAATCGATCGAACACCATGCGGCCGGCGCGACCGGACGCGCAGCCAGGCGTCCCGCGGCCCCGCTTCGGTCGCGGCGAACCGGTGCGCCGACCTTGTCGGTACGCCGACCTCGTCGGTGCGCCGACCTTCGCAATTGCCGTCATGGTGGTCTATAAATTGAGAGAAGGTCCGCGGGGAATGCTGCAACGGTCCCCGCGGCCCGGCATCGGCCCCGCTTGGGGGAGGCTTGCATGATCGGAAAACGGGTATCCGGCCGCACGATCGTGGATGGCGCGCAGCCGCGGGGACGCTGGCCGGCGGCGCTCTTGCTGGCTGTGCTGCTGGCTTGCCCGGCCCACGCTCAGGCCCCGACGGGCGCGGACATCGCCACTTACGCCGGCGCCGATCGCACGCAGCGGTTGGTCGAGGGCGCCAGGAAGGAAGGCACCCTTCTGGTGTACTCATCGGCGGCGCTGTCCGACATGAATGCTCTCATCGGCCCGTTCGAGAAAAAATACGGGGTCAAGGTTCAACTCTGGCGCGGCAGCTCCGAAGACATCCGCTACCGCGCCATCACCGAGTACCGTAACGGCCGCTATGATGTCGACATGGCCGAAACGGCCGGCTCGGACATGGAGCCGTTGGTCAGGGAACAGCTGTTGCGGGAGATCAGGACGCCGGTCTCGGCCGCGCTCATTCCGCAGGCCACCCTGGCGCACCATCGCTGGATCGTCACGCGTCTGAGCGTTTTCGCCGGCGCCTACAACACCGGCACCATCAGGCCGGCCGACGTGCCGAAAAGCTATGCCGATCTGCTCGATCCCAAGTGGAAGGGAAAGCTCGGCATCGAGGCGGAAGATGCCCGCTGGTTCATGTCCCTGCTGGACTCCATGGGAGAGCAGAAGGGCTTGCAGCTGTTCAAGAACCTGGTGGCCACGAACGGCATCTCGGTGCGCAAGGGCCATACGCTTTTGGCGAACCTGGTCGTCACCGGCGAGGTGCCGCTTGCGCTCACGACCTACAGCTACAAGGTCGAGCAGCTCAAGAACGAGGGCGCGCCGATCGAGATATTCTATCTGCCGCCGGTGATCGCCCTGCCGACCGGCGCGGGTGTATTCCAGAAGGCTCCGCATCCGTTCGCAGCCATGCTGTTCCTCGATTTCCTCCTGACCGACGGGCAGCGAATCCTGGCGGATCGCGACGGCGTTCCGACCGACCCGAAGGTGAAGCAGCCGCCGAAGGACCTGCTCCTCGTCGACTTGGACAAATACCTCGATGAGAGCGATAAATGGACAAGGCTCTTCAACGAGACATTTGTCGATCAAAAGCGCTGACCGATCGTCTGTTCCACTTGGCGAGCACCAGTGGATGTGCTGTCGTTGGCCGATCGGCCAGGATGACCGGGACGGCAGCGACCCGGCAATTATGGGAAACGGGCCTGCATGATTTGGAAAGCCATAGTGACGGTTGTCTGGGTGGCGGCGGCCGCCGCTACCCTCATGTGTTGCTCCGAGGCCATTCAGGTTCAAAGCGAGCCCGGCGCTGCCGATGCCCAAGCCCTTGTTCAGGAGTCGCTCCCGCGCAACTCCGAGGGCCGGCTGAAACTGATCTCCATCACCAAGACGGGCGGCCGTCGGTTCAAGATCGCCGACGTGGATACATACGAATTGTGGTATAACGTAACAGCGGAGCTGACGCAGGACGCCTTGTGGTCGCCATCCACCGCCCGGCGCTTCTCCACGATGCCGGCCGGATCCAAGGAGGGCTTCCTGTTTCACGCCGGCAAGGCCGGCGAGCAAGTGACGATTCCGGGGACACTGACCTTCGTGAAGGACAAAGGTGATTGGAAGCTCCAGCCGGACGATAGGTATGACTGAGAAGGCCGGCACGATTATGCGGCCCGTCGTCATGCCGGCGTCATGAACTCGGTATCACTTGCCTGCGGGTCGCGGCCCGTGAGAAACCGGCTTGCCGGCTTGGCCTGCCGGCCGCGGTCCCCTCCAAAAAACCATGTCCCCCAATAATCCATGCCCCCAAAGCCATGTACCTATGAGTAGGCTCATCGGTCCGAAGACTCTATGATTCGCAAAGCAGGTCTCCCTGGGGTGAAGCCCCAAGAAGGTTTCGCGTCCTTTCCCCGCCACGGCTTGTAGCTTCACGGGGGGCTTTTGGCCCCGACAGGCGATGCAATGACTGACCACCCATACCTCGCGGTCGGCGGTACCACGGTTCGGGCGTTTCTGCCGAACCGGTGGGATCTGGTGGCGACCCCGTTGATCCTCGGCGCGCTCGCACTCGCGTTCATCGGCGTGCGCCAGATGCAGGCCCCGTTGGAGGTCGTGCAACAGGCCACGCTTTCGCTCGATCCGCTCAACCTGCCCGAATACGCGCTACGAACCACGCTGCGGATGCTGGCCGGGCTGGTCGCCTCCCTGGTGTTCACCTTCACCTATGCGACGCTTGCCGCCAAGAGCCGGCGCGCCGGCCTGATCCTCATTCCGATTCTCGACATTCTGCAGTCGGTGCCGATTCTGGGCTACATCTCCTTTACGGTGGTTTTCTTCATGTCCTTGTTTCCCGGCAAGGTGCTGGGCGCGGAATTGGCATGCGTCTTCGCCATCTTCACCAGCCAGGCCTGGAACATGGCGTTCAGCTTCTATCAGTCGCTGGTCACGGTCCCGCACGACCTGGAGGAGGCCAGCCAGGCATTTCACTTCTCTGCCTGGCAGAGGTTCTGGCGCCTGGATGCGCCGTTCGCGATGCCCGGCCTCGTCTGGAACATGATGATGTCGATGTCGGGCGCCTGGTTCTTCGTGGTCGCATCCGAGGCGATCACGGTGGGCGACAAGACGATCACGCTGCCCGGCATCGGCGCATATGTGGCGATGGCCATCGACCAGAAGGATCTCGGGGCCGTGGGCTGGGCGATATTGGCCATGACGGTCGTCATCTTGATCTACGACCAATGCATGTTTCGGCCGCTGGTGGCCTGGTCCGATAAATTCCGTTTCGAGCAGACCGCGGCTCAGTCGGTTCCGGAATCCTGGTTGCTCGACCTCGTGCAAAAAACCCGGTTCCTGCGCAAGCTCGCGACGCCCTTCGGCACGGCGTTCCGGTTCTCGCTGCGGATCCGGCTGCCGGTGAGGAAGGTCCCAATCGAAGGCCCGGTATCGTCACGCGTGATCGACGTCGCCTGGTACACGATCGTCGCGGCTGCCGCCGCTTATTGCGTATGGCAGGTCGTGGGTTTCGTCAGCGCCGAGCTGTCCTGGAGCGACCTGTGGGAGGTTTTCCTTCTGAGCTGCGCCACCATGCTGCGGGTCGTCGTCTTGATCGTGCTGGCAAGCTTGATATGGGTGCCGCTCGGAGTATGGATCGGCCTGCGTCCGCGCTGGGCCGAACGGATTCAGCCGTTGGCGCAATTCCTCGCCGCCTTCCCGGCCAATCTCATGTTCCCCGTCGCGGTCGTGTTGATCGTCCACTTCAGCCTCAACGTGGACATTTGGGTGAGCCCGCTGATGATCCTGGGGACCCAATGGTACATCCTGTTCAATGTGATCGCGGGCGCTTCCGCCTTTCCGACCGACCTGCGGGAAGCGGCAAGCACCTTTCACATCCGGGGATGGCAATGGTGGCGTACCGTCATACTGCCGGGCATCTTCCCTTACTTCGTCACCGGCGCGATCACGGCTTCGGGTGGAGCATGGAACGCCAGCATCGTGTCGGAATACGTGAAGTGGGGTGACACTACGCTGATCGCGCACGGGGTCGGCGCCTATATCGAGACCAACACCATAGCCGGCGACTACCCTCGCATCGTCCTGGGAATTGTGATGCTTTCCTTGTTCGTAACAGTGTTCAATCGCGCGGTATGGCGCCCGCTCTATCGCCTCTCCGAGCGCAAGCTCCGCCTCGACTGATCCTCGGAGTCGATCCTTGCCATGAATGTCATCGAGCATCCCAACTTCGACGCGGCACCTCTCCTGTCATGCGCCGGCGTGCGCCAGTGCTTTCCCAAGCCCTCGGCCGGCGAGATCGTCGTTCTCAACGATGTCGACCTGACGCTGCGCGAAGGAGAGATCGTCGGATTGCTCGGCCGGTCCGGTTCGGGCAAGTCCACCCTGTTGCGCATTGTCGCCGGCCTGATGCCGCCGACCGGCGGCAAAGTGATGTATTGCGGCAGCCCGGTAGCCGGCCCGTGCTCGGGCGTCGCCATGGTGTTTCAGACCTTTGCCCTGTTTCCGTGGTTGACCGTCCTGGAAAACGTCGAGGCCGGGCTTGAAGCGCTCGGTGTCGACGAAGTGGAGATGCGCCGGCGGGCGCTTGCCGCCATCGACACGATCGGCCTGGACGGATTCGAGTCCGCCTATCCCCGTGAGCTGTCCGGCGGAATGCGCCAACGCGTGGGCTTTGCGCGCGCCCTTGTGGTCAATCCTGCGATCCTGCTGATGGACGAGCCGTTCTCCGCGCTGGACGTGCTGACCGCGGAGACCCTGCGCACCGATTTTCTCGACCTCTGGCAGGAAAAGAAGCTGCCCATCAAATCCGTGCTGATGGTGACGCACAACATCGAGGAGGCGGTGCTGATGTGCAACCGCATCCTGGTGTTCTCCTCCAACCCGGGGCGGGTGGCCGCCGAGATAAAGGTCGCGCTGCCGTATCCGCGCAATCGCTTCGACCCGGCATTCCGCAAGATGGTCGACGATATCTATACCAGAATGACCCAGCGATCCGCTCCCGTCGGGCAAGCCAAGAACCAGCCCGGCGCGCCCTCCATCGCCACCAGCCTTCCGCCGGTTGGAACCAACCTGATGTCAGGTTTGCTCGAGCTTCTGGCA
Organism: uncultured Alphaproteobacteria bacterium; assembly: GCA_963725185.1. Classification (GTDB taxonomy): domain Bacteria; phylum Pseudomonadota; class Alphaproteobacteria; order Rhizobiales; family Xanthobacteraceae; genus VAZQ01. The sequence continues at coordinate 232,247 of CAVRXO010000002.1, read as the reverse complement.
TCGCCTCATTTCAACGGGCATGCCGACCTGCCGGAAATCGGCGGTCGCCTGCAGCTCGAGGCCGATGAGCTCTTCCAGATCGCCGAGGCGCTGCAGATCCTGGGATTTGCCGATCTGGAGCAGGGCGATATCCGTCTCACTCCCACCGGCCGCATCTTCGCAGATGCCGGATTGGAGGAGCGCAAGCGCATATTCGGCGAGCGCCTGCGCGCCAATGTGCCTCTGGCCGCGCATATCAGGCGCGTTCTCGACGAGCGCCCCGGCCACCGGGCACCCATCGTCAGGTTCGAGCCCGAGCTGGAGGACTCCCTGTCCGAGGAAGCCGCGCAGGAGACGTTGCGCACGGTCATCCACTGGGGCCGGTACGCCGAACTGTATTCCTACGACGACGAGGCCGAGGTGTTCAGCCTGGAGAATCCTTCCTCGTAGCCGAGCGGCGGCAGTTTGCCGAGACCGTCGGCGGTCTTGATCGCAGTGCTCAGCTAATATGCACTTGCACCGACAAGCGGGTCCATCTGACGCTAGCCGGATAGCGGGGCGAGCACGAGACCGGCGCGTCATGGCGCCTTCTCGGGCAGGGGCGACGTCAGCAGTCGGCTACGCCGCCCTCACAGATATTTCGTGACGGCTCTGAATTCACGCAGCGCCGCATTTCCCTTCCGGCCCGGCGTCCGGATCGACTGATCGAGGCAATGATCGATGTGATCGTGGATCAAGGCCTTCTTCGCATTCATGACCGCGCTCTCCACCGCCTGCAGCTGCTGGGCCAGCTGGACGCACGGCCTTCCCGTCTCGATCATCTTGATGATCATTTGCAGATGGCCGTCGGCGCGCTTGAGACGCTTGATGATTTCGTGATGATGCGGGTGGGTCATTGGCCTCTCTCGTATCCAGGGGGGAGGATAGCCATGATCCCCCCTGGAGGATAGAGAAAAATCCTTGACAGCCAAGGATGCGAGGACTAGCTCACGAAAGGTCGCCGCGGTCAACGACAGGCGGCCACACGATCCGACATAAACCCGAACCGACGAGCAAAGTGGGCTATGCCCCTTTTGATGGCGACACCGCCCGGAATTGTTTGGCCGGGCCGGTGAGAGTGCAAGACATCGAAATCGATCGCGGCACAAGCGGCTGCGTTAGGGTAAGCGATCCCGCCTGACGGATCGCTTACCTTCGCGCTCACCGGCGCGGCGATGATGGAAGCGGAGGTGAGCGATGTTCAAGAACCTCGCAAAGCTTGGTGCTGGCCGCCGGCATATGGTGCCGCGGGCGGTGCCGTCACATTGCAACGACAATCGTCCCGGGCGCCACTTGCGGGCGGCCATGAAGCCTGCGCGGCCGCAGCGGCTCGCATGCCATTGGCGTGCTGCCGTCGGCGGCGGAACTCGAATGTCATTGGCAGATCGAGTCCCCAGACGAGACGTCACCGGGACAAAGTTGCACGACGCGCAGTGGCTCGCGGCGAGCCGTCAATCCGGATCGCTGTGCCATGAGGAATTGCCACGTCATGAGAAATAGATACGCAGATGGACGAACAACCTGAGTCGTCCCGCTGCCGGCTGCTTGGGCGCGGCAGCGGGAACCCCGATGGGGAACAAGCCTGGACGTCGATTGGCCGTGCTCGATCCCGGCCGAGGGGGCAGGGAGCCTTAGCGCTCTCGGCTCGCCTCGATGCCGTGATGGACGGTAGTGGAGGTGAGCCATGAACGAGCAGATCAACGAGACCATCGCCGAGTTGCGCCCGCCGCTCCTGCGGACCGCGGTCCTGGACGAAGCCCATATCGGCGACATCAACGGCGCTTTCGGGACCATCCGCCAGGGCGACCACGGCCCCCGCATTGGTTGGCGCGCCCGCGCCACGACGCTCCTCGCCATCCTCGGGCCGGGGCTGATCGTGATGGTGGGCGACAACGATGCGGGCGCCTTTAGCACCTATACCCAGGCCGGCCAGAACTACGGCACGACGCTGCTGTGGACCCTGATGCTCCTGATCCCGGTGCTCTACGTCAACCAGGAGATGGTCCTGCGCCTCGGCGCGGTCTCCGGCGTCGGCCATGCGCGCTTGATCCTCGAGCGCTTCGGCAAGTTCTGGGGCGCCTTCAGCGTCATCGACCTGTTCTTGCTCAATGCGCTCACCATCGTGACCGAATTCATCGGGATCAGCCTGGCGTTCGACTATCTCGGACTGCCCAAGAGCTTCGGCGTGCTGGGCGCGGCTGCTCTCGTCGTAATGGCGGTGAGCACGGGCGACTTCCGCCGGTTCGAGCGCTTCGCCGTTCTGCTGGTCTTGGGCAGCCTGCTGCTGGTTCCGGTCATCCTGCTGGCCCACCCGCCGGTCGGACAGCTCGTGCATGATTTCGTGGTTCCGCAGGTGCCCGAGGGAGCCCCGTTGAACGAGGTCATGCTGATCATCATCGCCATCGTGGGAACGACCGTGGCGCCCTGGCAGCTGTTCTTTCAGCAGAGCTATGTGGTCGACAAGCGCATTACGCCGCGTTTCATCACATACGAGCGCCTGGACCTGTGGATCGGGATCGCTTTCGTGATGATCGGGGCGGTCGCGATGATGGGATTCGCCGCGGCGATTTTCTCCGGCCAGCCCGAGGCGGGAAACTTTGCCGACACGGCCGCGGTGGCGGCCGGCTTGGAGAAGTACGCCGGGAAGCTGCCGGCCGTCCTGTTCACGCTCGCGCTCATCGATGCCTGCATCATCGGGGCCTCGGCGGTATCCCTTTCGACCGCCTATGCGATCGGGGACGTGCTGTCATTGCGGCATTCCCTGCATCGCAAAGTGCAGGATGCCAAGGGGTTCTACGGCGTGTATTTCGGCTTGATCGTGTTGTCCGCGGTCCTGGTCCTCACCCCAGGCACGCCGCTTGGACTTCTGACCAATGCGGTTCAGGCGCTGGCCGGCGTCCTGTTGCCCAGTGCCACGGTCTTTCTTCTCCTGCTCTGCAACGACGCCGCCGTGCTGGGACCGTGGGTCAACTCGCGCGGGCTCAACCTGTTCACCGGCGCGGTCATCGTGGTGCTGGTGGTGCTGTCGATGATCCTGACGCTCGCGGTTCTCTTCCCGGACATCAGCGAGGCGGCGATCGCCGGCGTGCTCGTCGGCGGCGGAATTCTGGCCATTGCGGTTGCGATCGGCGTCCGACTGGCCGAACCGGCGGCTGTGCGGCCTGAAGCGAAGGTCGCGCCGACCAGGCAATTGCAGCGCGACCGCAATGCCTGGCGGATGCCGCCGCTGGGCGAGCTGCCGCCGGCCCGGCTGACGGTGCTTGAGCGCGTCTGGCTCATCGTCCTGCGCGGCTACCTCGTTGTCGCGGGCGGGCTCGTTCTGGTGCGCATCGTCCAGCTCGCAACGGTCGGAGCGTAGGAAGGATCGAAGGGAGACTGGTCATGCCGATCTCCATCCAACAAGCCGCGATCGATCTTGCGGTCGCCGGCGGGCTGAGCTCCCTGATCGGTTTCGAGCGGCAGTGGCGCAACCGGCTTGCGGGCCTGCGTACCAACACCCTGGTCGCCCTGGGCGCGGCGAGCTTCGTGATCTTCGAAGGGCTTGTGCCGGGCGACGCGAGCCCGTCCCGGGTCGCCGCGCAGGTGGTCTCCGGGATCGGCTTTCTCGGCGCCGGATTGATTTTCCGCGAAGGCCTGAGCGTGCGTGGGCTCAACACCGCCGCGACCATCTGGTGCTCGGCCGCGGTCGGCGTCTTGGCCGGTGCCAGCTATCCGGCCTATGCGGCGCTGGCCACGGGATTTGTCCTGTTCGTCAATCTGTTGTTGCGGCCTATCGTCACATTCATTAATCGGCAGCCGATAATGGGCGGCGGCGAGGTCGAAGTCGGCTATCTGGTTTCGGTGACGTGCCGCAGCCCGGATGAAGCCCATGTCCGCGCGCTCCTTTTGCAAGGCCTTGCAGGCTGCGGGCTCGCCCTTCGCCGCCTGGACAGCAACGATGTCGAGGGGACGGGGCGCGTCGTCGTGACCGCCGTGATGACGGCGTCTCACCGTGTCGATGCCGATGTGGAGAAGATCGTCGGCCGGCTCAGCCTCGAGCCGACTGTTTCGGCCGCCCGCTGGCAGGCCGAGATTCACTTCGATGCCGAGGGCCGGCAATCGCTTGGTCCCATCGGCGACGCATCGTCCGTCCCTCAGAATGGAAATGGAGCCTGAAGGGTATCCGGAGGACCGCGATGCCGAGAACGGCCCGGTCTTTGGTGGGGAAGGCTCGGCCACGCTTTAGAATGCCGGAACAAATCCGTGGGCGGGTCAGGAGCATCGATGCGGGCAAAACAGCCGTATCGATCCGGGCGGTCCAACCTTCCGCTCAAGTCGAGTATCCACTCGCTCCGGGCACGCTGCCTCGGACGAGACGTTGAGGCTTGCCTTGTGATCACTTGACCCGACGACCCTGGAAAAATCCCTTGTTGATCGTGTTTTGTTTTATGTTGGCGGTTTCCCCTTGCTCCGCGCTGTTTTGGGGCGCTGTCTTTTTGGGGGCGCTCGGACTGGGATCAGTCTCGTCTTCCGGCCCCTTGTTGCTTCGATTTGCGGGTGGAACAGGCGGCATGTGTTTCGTCATAGGAGGAACCTTCCGTTTTCAAGTATTCCTGCAATGGTCAACCCTCTTTGAGTGCCGTCGTTCCGTCGCACCTCTGCGTTTCATCAACATGGGTGTCTCCCCGGCCGCAAGGCGCTAAGTGACCCTGGCTGCCACTGAGCACTTGAAGGACTAGCCGAAGCGCATCGAGAATGGCGCGCCGGCGCACGCCATATCGCCCAACGCCGCCATAAGAGGCATCGGGAGGACCGCGACCTCATTGCCGAGGGCCGGCGGGTCTCGGTCGGGCCGGTGGGGACGGCGCGGCCACAGTTTAGAATTGGTTTAATTCAATACGAAACTGTGATCCTGCAAACGCCTTTACAAACAGATGTGCTTCCCGCATTCGTCGGCTCCCTCGCCGGACGACGTCTAGCGGAGCAGCATCTTGGGGGCGGCCTCGACATTGAGGCAGGCGCAGGCGACGACGCCGGTCCACAGCAGCAGCGAGACGGCCCCGACGAGCCGGACATGGGCGGAGGGTTTGGCGGATGTGGGCGTCTCGGCCGCGAATGCCGCAAAATTGGCGCTGCGGTGAAACAGCGCGGCGTTGATGAGGCCGACCAGGGTGAGTAGAAGCTTGAGGCTGAAATAGGCGTGGCTACCGACATGCACAGGATCGTAAAAGAACAGCGCGATGCCGCTCAGCAGGGCGATGCCGAAGGTGACATAGAGCCACGGCAGCACCAGGTCGGCAAAAGGCCGCAGCGGCACGCTCGTCCGCCAACCCATGAGGCGCAGATCGAGGGCGGCAATGCCGCCGAAGAACGCCGCCATCGACATCACGTGGGTCAGCCGCACCAGATAGTGATATGGCTGCAACGCGAAATGATAGGGCCGCCAATCGAGCGCCACCAGGACATCGGAAGGAATGCGAATGAGGTCGAGTGCGTTCGGATCGGCCATCGGTTCTCGGTTGCCAGAGCAAGCACGCGGCCGGTGCGCATCCATGTTGCCGGCGTGCGAGTTCGTTATTGTCAACATTTCGGCGTTTATCAAGTGGGCGTCGATGCGGGTCGTTGAGCCGGCCATGCGATCGGCGTCCGGCGCCTCGCCGCAAATGATCGCGCCGGTGCCGGCGCATGCTTGCGCCTTGCTGGCGCTTGCGTGGGCGTTGCTGCCGGCCGCGGCACCCGCGCTGGCGGCGGACACCGTGACGCTCGCCCTCAAGAACCATCGGTTCGTGCCCAGCGAGGTCAGCGTGCCGGCCGGCGAGCGGTTCCGCATCGAGGTCGAGAACCAGGATGCGACGCCGGCCGAATTCGAGAGCAACGACCTGCGCGTCGAGAAGATCGTCGTTCCGGGCGGGAAGATCGCGGTCATGGCAGGGCCCTTGAAGCCCGGTACCTACAAATTCTTCGACGACTATCATCCGGACCTGGCGACCGGAACGTTGACCGCCGTCGAGCATAAGGATTAGGCCGATGCTGGCGAGCCTGATCATCGTGTTCCGCGAGGTGTTCGAGGCGGGATTGATCGTCGGCATCGTGCTGGCCGCGACTCGCGGCATTGCGCGCCGCGGCACGTTCATCGCCGGCGGCGTGGCGGCCGGCGTCCTCGGCGCCGGACTGCTCGCGATCTTTGCCGGCGCGCTGTCGGATGCGCTCGCGGGCCGCGGGCAGGAAATATTCAATGCCTCGATTCTTGCGCTCGCGGTCGTGATGTTGGGCTGGCACAATTTTTGGATGGCGAGCCACGGTCGTGAAATGGCGCGCGAGCTCGGTGCCGTGGGCCGGGCCGTCGCCGCCGGCGACAAGTCGCTCGCCGCCATGGCGATTGTCGTCGCCATTGCGGTGCTGCGCGAAGGCGCTGAGGTCGTGCTGTTCATGTATGGCATTGCGGCGTCCAGCACCGAGGGATGGCCTGCTTTGCTCTTCGGCGGAGTGCTCGGTATCGTGCTCGGTGCGGCGGTCTCGTTTCTCCTCTACCGTGGCTTGGTGGCGATTCCGGTGCACCGCCTGTTCTCCGTCACCAGCTGGCTGATCGCCCTGGTCGCGGCCGGGCTGGCCGGACAGGCGGCAGCGATACTCGCCGGCATCGATCTGATCCCGAGCTGGGGTTTTGAGCTGTGGGACACGTCCTGGCTGCTGCCCCAGGACAGCATTGCGGGCCGCGCGCTGCACGTGCTGGTGGGATATTCCGACCGTCCGATGGGCGTGCAGCTCGCCGCCTACCTGCTGGTGTTGGCCGTGCTCGCGATCGGCGCCCGTTTGACCGGAGGCCGGCCGTCGCCGGGCTCCTCATCGCCTCGAACTGCGGCGCCGGACCAAGTCCAATGATGGAGAGAGAGAGAACATGAAAAAGCCAATGAGACATCTCGTGTGGACCGCGACTGCGGCTGCCTTGATGGCGCTGACGCAAGCGGCGCAGGCACGCGAATATTTCGTCGGCGGGCCGGTGCACAAGAACGACATGGAGATCGTCGCCAACTATCTCATCGGCATCGAGATGGCGCCGATGATGCCGAACATGGTGCATGGGGCCGACGTCATCCATCTTGAAGCCGACGTGCATGCGACCGCCGACAACATCTACGGCTATCCGGACGGAGCCTGGATCGCCTATCTCACCATCGCCTATACGCTCGAGAAGCAGGGCTCCGACTGGAAGGCCTCCGGAACATTGAAGCCGATGACCGCCAAGGACGGGCCGCACTACGCCGACAATGTCCAGATGAACGGGCCCGGTACCTACAAGGTGACCTATGCGTTCAAGCCGCCGGAGGTGAACGGCTTCTACCGCCACGTCGATCAGGAAACCGGCGTGCCGGCCTGGTGGCAGCCTTTCTCCGAGACCTTCACCTTCGACTATCCGCAGAAGTAGGATTTTCAAAAGAAACCTTGCGGCGCCAGCATCGCGATCGCTCCCGCGCGGTGCGACGCCGCTGCGCAAGCGGCCGTAATCCGGCACCGTTGGATCGCCGGCACTGCGCCGGCGGCGCGCCCTTGGGCCCAGCCGGCGCCTGATTTGACATTGTGATCCCGGCTTGGCACGACTCCAGGCCATGGGAGCGTGCCGCGGGTCTGCGGGCATTGGGGCACACCGAAAGCATCGCCGTGCGCGCCAAGCCCGGGCGCAACAATTCACCGCGCCGCTATGCCGCTATCGCCTCAATGCCATTATATAATGTCGGATACCCTACGGATGTGGCGCAATCGCAAGGTGGCGAACACGCAAGGTGGCGAACATTAAGACTTGAGTGCTGCGGTCCCTGTTCAAAGTGAAAGAGAAGTCATGTCTGACATTCCGGAAGTGGAAGATGAACGGCCGTGCTTGCACTGCCTGATCGGCGATTTGATCGATGAATATTACGGGGAGTACGGCTCGCCGAGCGGCGAAGCGGACGTCATCGACGTTGGCGAGATCATGACGTCGCTGGCCAAGATTGTGGCGGAGATAACGTCGGGCTCCGATGCAGCGGAGGGACAGCGCATTGTGGAGCAGCTGTCGCGGGAAATCTCGAAATACGATGCCGAATATCGCGAGCACGCCGAAACGGGAGCCTCGGGGTTTGACGTCCGGCATTAGCATCGCTGCCGCATCGCTGCGACTTTGGTTACCATTCCGGCAACGATTTGGTGAAGCTGCCCGCGAGGACGAATAAGATCCAGTCGAGCTCAGCTGGAGGCAGCTTCATGGAACGCAATCGGCGGACCGCCGCGGTCATCGGCGTCGCCCTGGTCGTTGCGGGAGCCCTCGCATCGTCCACATCGGCAAGCGCGCGCCATCGCCGCTTGATCCATGCGCCGATTCACGTGGCCACGCCGACCGGCGGAAGTCCCATCACGCCCTATTTCTTCCCCTATCGCAGCCGCTATCGGTACAATTCGCCGGGTCCCGTCTACGATCGGCTGAATTATTGGGGTCCGGGCGATAGCTGCCGGATCTGGCGCTACAACTATCTTTATTGGGCATGCTGAGGCGCGCGGGTTGGAGCGCGCCTGTCCGTAGCGCGCCTTGCTGCCGTCCGGGGTTGGCCGTATCCTGACCGCAATTTGGCGGGGAGCGCGGCATGAAACGCCTGCATCTGGTGCTGTTGATCGCCTTCGGCGTTGCCCTTGCGGGGTTCCCGTTCCAGCGTCCCGCTCGAGCCCAGGACAAGTATCCGAGCAAACCGGTCAAGATCCTGGTGCCCTACGGGCCTGGCGGCGCGACCGATATCGTGGCGCGCATCGTCGGCGAGCACTTGCGCGATGTGCTGGGCCAGGCCTTCTACGTCGAGAACAAGCCCGGCGGCTACGGCATGATCGCCATCGAGGACATGGCCCGCTCCAAACCCGACGGCTATACGCTGATGGTCGGGAACGTGTCGACCAACGCCATCACGCCGGTTCTCTTCAAGTCGAAATTGAAGATCAATTACGAGACGGACGTCATTCCGGTCTTGCGGCTGGTCGATGTTCCGGCCTTCCTCCTGGTCACGACCACGAATTTCGCGCCGCGGACGGTCGGCGAGCTGATCGAGACGGTCAAGAAAAATCCAGGGCGGGTGCGCTACGGCACCGTCGGCGTCGGCAGCTATCCGGACTACGACATGGCCTTGTTCGCCAAGCGGGCGGGCGACCTCGAGCTGACCGGCATTCCCAATCGCAACGGCGCCGCCGGCGTGATCCTCGACATGGTCCAGGGCGACACGCAGACCGCGTTCCTCAACGTGGCCAGCACCGCCGCCATGGTCAAGGCCGGCAAGCTCAAGCCGCTGGCCGTGGTCAACCATGAGCGGCTGCCGGAATTTCCTGATGTTCCGACCATGCGGGAGGTCGGCTTTCCCGATGTCGGAACCATCGCCTGGCAGGCCATGTTCGCTCCCGCCGGCACGCCCGGGGAAATCCTCGAGACGCTGCAAAAAGCCTCGGTCCAGGCCATGCAGGTACCCGCGGCCCGGAAGGTGTTCGCGGAGCAGAACTTCAATATCGTTCCCACCAAGTCGGTCGAGGAGGCCAAGCCTTGGCTCGCGCAGGAAATCGCCACTTGGAGCAAGATCACCCAAGAGGTGAAGATCCCGGTGCCCGAATAGCGGCCGCGGGCGTGAGGCAGCAATGAAGCAGAAGGCGAGGGGGATCGGGCTGGCCATCGTGGGGGCCGGGCGCGTCGGGCTGTTCCGCGGCGAGGTGGCGGCGCGCCATCCGGCCATCGAATGGATCGGCATCGCGGAGAGGAACCCCAACCGCGGCGCCGACGTGGCCGGCCGGATCGGAGCCGATTTCGTCACCACCGACCACCGCGAGTTGCTGCGCCGGCCCGAGGTCACGGCCGCGCTGATCGCGACCGACGAACACCTGCACGTCGATCCGATCATGGCGGCCGTGGAGCGCGGCGTGCCCATGCTGATCGAGAAGCCGCTGGCGACCGATCTCGCCCAGTCCGCGCGCGTCCTCAAGGCGATCCAGGATGCCAAGCTCGACGCCATCGTCGGCTATACCCAGCGTTTCCGCCGCAAATGGCTCGGCGCCAAGGAGAAGGTGCGTACCGGCGCGCTCGGCGATGTCACGCTGGTGACCTCGCGCGCCTTCATGAACCGGCTGGTGGCGATCGACAATTACAAGCGCACCGACGATCCGGCCACGATCTCCCCGATGGTGATCTCCGGCACCCACGCGCTCGACATCGTGATGTGGTACATGGAGCGCAAGACGCCGGTCGAATGCTATGCGCGCTCGATCGACAAGGTGCTGGGCCCGCTCTACCAGGGCATCGACGCCACCGCCGGCATGATCATGTTCAGCGACGGCAGCATCTATCACTTGAACATATCCTGGGCGCTGCCGGTCACCTGGCCGGGCGCGGTCTACAGCCTGGAGGTCGGCATCACCGGCACCGAAGGCGTGCTCACCATCGACGACACCCATCGCGACATGGTGCTGGCGGTCTCCGCCCCGCAGAACGAGGGCTATGCGCCGGACGGGCGCCGGCTGGTCGACTTCATGGGCAGCTATCCGCCGGGCGACATGGCGCTGGGCGAGCTGCGCGGCCCGATGGCCGAGGAGACCGTGTCATGGCTCAACCGCCTGGCGCTCGGCCTGCCGACCCAAGCCGCCACCGCGGCCGAGGCGCACAACCGCCTGATGCTCACCAAGGCGCTCGACCTCTCGGCGCGCCGCCGGGAGCCGGTCAAGCTTCCGCTCGAGCCGGCGGGCTGATCCGTCAAGGCCATATCCATCTTCTTATCGAAACGGGATTGCCGTCAGCTCGATCGCATTCTGCGAGAAATTAACCTTGAATCGAGCGAGAAAACTCATCCCGAGGAGTCCGTCCAACCGAGAACCAAATGGATCCGCAGCACCTCGGATCACTGCCACAGGCACTCCTTGTGCCTCCGCCTTGCCAACGCTGACCGTGCTGGCATATCCGAGGTCCGCCTGCGCGGTTCCGCCAACCGTCTTCATAGGAAGCTGGGTGTCGGCTTCTATCTTCAGCTTGGCCTTGGAAGCGAAATCGGGCGTCACGGCCACATAGGTAGCTCCCGTATCAAGCAGAAAATTGCCGGGAGTGCCGTTTATGACCACGACCAATGCATTCACTCCGGTTGTTCCGGGAAATGGCAGTCTCGAAACCCGCGTAGAGCCACTTGCGTAATGCGCATCACAGTTCCCTTTCTCGACGTATTCGGCGATGAGCTTTGTGGACTGTGCCGTGCGCCGGGTCGCGGGGTCGAATGAAATATATGTTTCGATTGGTGTGATCGCGTCACAATAACGATTGAGCGCCGCATACATGCGCGAGATGTCGTAAAAGTTATCAATTGCAATTGTGCCGGGGTCGCCGAATAATTGAACGCTATTGATGTAGTCTGTCAGGGCGTGCGCAAAATCCTTCAATCCCTCATATGCGTTCCCGCGCCAATAGCGTACGTGCGCGTCCGCCGGGTCCGATTGCACCAGAATATCCGCAATGTGAACCGCCGCTGAAAAATCGCTTGCCATAAGAAGGGCTTGGTAGCGGCGAAGCAACATGTCGCCGGATTGTCCGCACCGTTGGGAAAAATTCAGGAGGCTGGTGTCGGCCTCGCGTGGATACCCGGCTTGAAGCATGGCGTCCGCCAAGCCAACAACTGCATCGCGGTAGCAGGGTTCGTGGCTGAGTTGGTCGAGGCGAGCTCGAATGGCCGGCTTGAGCTCCAAGGTCAACGGCATTTTGGAAATACCGAGTTGCCTATACACCTCGGTATAGTCGGGGCCCTGAAGAAAGGCGTGCCAATAGTAGAAGCTCCCACACCCGACCGCGACGACAGCCACCATCATCATGATCGCAAATAAGGGGCTGTTTCGCGGCTTGGCGTACGACAGCCGATCTTGCGGGTCCAACTTGATCATGGAGTCACGAGCGGTTTGGTGGACAACGTTCGTTGACGGTCGGTGTGCGCATGGCGAACATGTTCTACCATTTGACGCGACAGTTTTGAATTGGGCCTCGGCACACCACCCGACCGCAGGGTCAGTCTGCTTGATGAAAGGGGCATGATTGCACGAAATCGGGTATTTTGCTATCGACACCCAGCCGTAAGGTTCAATCAACATCAACTCGAAAATCAGCATCGAATGAAGCAAGCCCTCCTCGCCGTGACGGCGCTCCTCGCCGCCGGCTCGCCGGCGGCGGCGCAGGATGTGGCTGCCTTCTATGCCGGCAAGACCATCCGGATGGTGGTCGGGGTCGACGTCGGCTCGGGCTACGACGTGAATGCGCGGCTATTGGCCCGCCACATGGGCCAGCATATTCCGGGCAATCCCGCCTTCATCGTGCAGAACCAACCCGGCGCCGGCGGCGTCACCATGACGAGCCAGCTCTATGCGTCCGGCCCCTTCGACGGGACCGCGATCGGGGCGGCCTTTGCCGGCATGCCGACCATTCCGCTGCTGCAGCCGGGCGGCAGCCGCTTCGATCCCACCAGGCTGATCTGGCTCGGCAACACCAACCGGGAGACCCACGTCACCTATGTGTGGCACAGCGCGCCGGTGCAGAGCTTGGCGCAGGCGAGAAGCCGCGAGCTGATCATGGGGGCGCAGGCGCCGGGCTCCTCGCAGGTCGATTTTCCGCTGGTCGCCGATGCGCTCCTGGGGTTCAAGTTCAAGATCGTCTCCGGCTATCAGAGCACCGCCAAGATCAACCTGGCATTGGAAAGCGGCGAGGTGCAGGGCACGATCGCGGCCTGGACCACCCTCAAGACGCTGAGCTCGGAGTGGCTGGCGGACAAGAAAATCAACATCATCGCGCAATGGGCGCTGCGGCCGAATCCCGAGCTCGCCGGCGTTCCCAACGTGCTCGATGCGGCCACGACAGAAGCGCAGCGCGACGCGTTGCGTCTGGTGCTGGCGCGGCTCGACATCGGCCGGCCGTTCTTCCTGCCGCCCAATGTCCCCGCCGACCGGGTGGCGGCGCTGCGTGCCGCCTTCGACGCCACCGTGCAGGATCCGGACTATCTGGCCGAGGCCGACAAGCTCAAGATCGATGTCGATCCGCTGACGGTGCCGAGCTCGCCGCCTTGGTGGAGCAGGTCGCGCAGACCCCGGCCGATACGGTCGCCCGCGTGCGCGCCGCGCTGGAGCACAAGTAGCGGCGCTCGATGCAGTTATAGGCTTCTATAGGCTTCCGAAGTCGCGTGGCTAATGGTACCCTCTGTATGCATGTAACTGAAGGGAGCGTCGAATGGAATACCGGAAGAAAATTCCCGCGGAAGCGGTGGAACTGTACACGCAGTTTATTCACGGCGAGATCAGTCGCCGTGACTTTTTCAACGGGGTGGAGCGTTTCGCCGTCGCCGGTCTCACCGCCACGGCGATCGTCGATGCGTTGATGCCGAACTATGCCCTGGGGCAGCAGGTTCGCAAGGACGACGAGCGCATCAAGGCGAGCTATGAGACCGTGCCCTCGCCGAACGGGAATGGGTACATCCGGGGCTATTTCGTCCGGCCGTTCAGCGCCGATTCGCGCGACGCGACGCCGGCGAAACTGCCTGGTGTTATCGTCATCCACGAGAATCGCGGACTGAATCCGCACACCGAGGACGTTGCACGGCGCTTTGCCCTGGAGAATTTCATGGCATTTGCGCCGGACGCGCTGACCTCGGTCGGCGGCTATCCGGGCGACGACTACAAGGGCGGCCAGCTGTTCGCCAAGATCGACCCGGCCAAGAGGACCCAGGATTTCGTCGCCGCCGCGCAGTGGTTGAAATCGCGTCCGGACTGCACCGGGAAAATCGGCGCCACCGGCTTTTGCTTTGGCGGCGCGATGGCCAATACGCTTGTCCGTTCTGCTGGGTCGCGGATCTGGCGGCGGCCGCCCCGTTCTACGGCGCCGCGCCCAAGCCGGAAGACGTGCCGAAGATCAAGGCGGCCATCCTCATCCACCACGGCGCCCTCGACAAGGCGTTGTCGGGGGCCTATCCGGCGCAGGAAGCCGAGCTGAAGAAAAACAACATCCGGTATGAAGGCCACATCTATCCGAATTCGGTTCACGGCTTCTTCAATGACGCGACGCCGGAACGCTACAACAAGGTCACGGCCCAGCAGGCATGGACGCGCACCATCGAGTGGTTCAACCAGTATGCGCGCGCATAACCGAGCTGTGTTGTTTGGCACGGCGGTGCCAAATCCCTCCCCCTGCAAGGCCTGCAAGGGGGAGGGTGGCGCCCAACGGGTCCGGCCTTTGGCCGGCCCGATGACAGGCTCCGGCGCCGGGTGGGGGTCTCGTCTCCCCGGCGCTTGCGGCGTGACCCCCACCCGGATCGCTACGCGATCCGACCTCCCCCTTTCAGGGGGAGGTACCCCCGAGAGCGCGATGGTTCCGTCATCTGCGCCTGCCCTATGCGGGGAGCGTTTCGAGCAGGCGGCCATAGCCTTTGATCGGCTCGTGCACATGGAGGCGCTTCTGGATCTCCCAGATGCGTGCGGCGATCGCCTGCACCACCGGCACGCCCAGTTCGCGTTCCAGCGGTGCAATCAAAGGAAGCGCTTCGAGCGCCGAGCCCAAAATGTAAACGGCGTCCGCGCCCCCGTGCTCCGCAAACGCCTTCTTGATGAAGGCGGCGATCGTCGCGGGCGGCACCTCCGGAATCGACTTGAACTCGACGCCCATTCCCTCCATGGCGACGACGCCGATCCCGTTGTCCTCGAAATATTTCGCGTAGACCTTGTCCATCTCCGGCCCGCCAGAGCCCGAGGTGATGCCGAGAATCCGCTTCGCTTTGAGCGCCCTGAACGCGTTCACCTGGTTCTGCGAGGAGGTGAACATGTCGGTGTTGTATTTCCGTTTCCATCCGTCGACCATCTCGGCCTCGCGCGCGGGCCCCAAAAGCATGAACGGCGGCGCGCCTTCGACCGCAATGACGTTGCACTTCTGCGAGGCGAGATAGGCGATGTGGTTTTCGTAGACGGCATAGCTGCCGCCATATTCCTCGCGCGAGCCTTGGGTCAGATTGAGGTACACCGGAATGACGCCGATGCCCTCGGGCAAGAGCCTGATCATGTCGACGAGCGAGGAGTCGGTCGCCCTCGGCTTGATGTCGCCGACGATGCCGCGGTAGTTCGAGGCCTTCGCGCGGCCCGCGGGGAGAGCGAGCGGCAGGCCCGCGGCGGCTGCGAGGCCGGCCCCCGTCCGCAGGACGGAGCGGCGCGTGAAAGCAGCGTGCGAAAGCGTATCCATGCGTTCCTCCCGGCGCTGAAATTCAAGGACCTCCCTAAGAATGGCCCACGAGGCGCCGCCTGACAATGGCGGCGCGGTTTGAGCCACCGCCCGTCTCCCGCGGCGCAGCAGACGGCGCTGCTACTCGATCAGCTCGTCGGCGGAGGCTTGCAGGCGGCCGATGTCAGGAACAATTTGCATAAGCCCAGGCCAAGCATGCGCCGGTCGTCGGATATTCCTTCAGCCAGTGGCGATGTCGCATCGACATCGAATGATATGTCAACGATGCGTCCCGGGTGTTCGCTTGCATGAGCCGGAAGCAAAGCCGTAAGCCATCGGGGTTGAGCGGCCTCGGATCCCGCCATGTCGAAAACCCATTCCGCGATTTTTCGACCCGCGACCGATACGCGCGCACAAACCGGCGTTTTTCGTCTTCCCTGGAAGGCGAAGGCAAAAGCGTTCAGGATAAGCTGCGTCCCGGCATCCTGCTCAAGCCGCAGCGTCAGTTCGGCATGGCGGCCAACAGTCCAGACGCCCCAAGGCTCGGTTTCGCCCCATCCTGTCCGCATAAAACAGCGCGAGTCGAGCGGATCGCTAAAGTCGATCTCGTCTCCGATCCGATAGCGGGGCTCCATGTCCGGCGGATCTGCGGCCAATGCCATCATCTTTTCGACGAAGCGGCGGCAGCCCGTCTCCTCGCCGAGGCGCGGGGCAATCTCCCGGGCGGCGGCGCCGAGCCGATCGGATGTCCGTAGCGCCCGCAACAGCACGTCCGCTACCGCGCCCGCCGCCGGGTCTTCGAACGCCATGCCCACGCCGTAGCCCTCGGCGATCTTCTCGGCCATCCAGGTGCCGGCCGGCACTATGACGGGCTTGCCGAGACTTGCCGCTTCCGTGAACACGCCG
This sequence comes from uncultured Alphaproteobacteria bacterium, assembly GCA_963725185.1. Classification (GTDB taxonomy): domain Bacteria; phylum Pseudomonadota; class Alphaproteobacteria; order Rhizobiales; family Xanthobacteraceae; genus VAZQ01. Next base: position 216,124 of record CAVRXO010000002.1, on the reverse strand, counting down.
GAGGTCAGCGCTTTGTATGGCTGCGCCTCATAGGCCAACAGAACCATGGTGCACCGCGCCAGATTGGCGAGGTAGTCAGCCATGCTCTGCCCGGCCGGAAGGACCTCGACGGACGCAGCAATTTCGGGTTCCGGTGCGGCGATTGTCGCCGATAATTCCACCGGAGCTCTGATCAGAAATCGGGCGGCGGGTTCGATCGCGACGACGCGCCGAATGATGTCGCCGAGATTGGCGGCAAGCCTGCCCGAGCGCGCGTTCAAGTGCACATAGACGATCGGCTGCACCGGGACCGACGCCGGTACGTCGGCTGGCGGCCTGCCGAAATGATGTTGCATCATGAACGGTCGCCGCCAGCACACGCGTGATACGGAACGCGCCTTGGCCGTGGAGTTGACCAGAAAAAACACGCGCTCTTGCCCCGGCCGCGTGCGCAGGTCGGCGCAGGCGAGCCGGTAAAATGCGGCTCTGGGTTTGAAGCGGCCGGTCTCCAGGTCGGTCAATTCGTCGCCGATAATGCGGAAGAATACATTCGGGCGTCGCTCCGGCGGCTGCTCTGCAAGCCACCATCCGACGCCGCGTATCAGGATCGGATGCCCTCGTGGAAAATAGACAAGGTCTGACCCGCCGAGCCTTTCAGCATCGAGCCGCGCCCACAGCGGCTGCAAGATTGCCTCCGCATCCCCGAATGTGACCATCCGCCCGACGAAGTTGCCGGCGTCGACCTCCATGGCGGGTAATGGCTCGAGCACCGCGTCGGCGGATAGACTTGCCGCAAGCAGCGCTTCGGTCGAGCGAAGCACGATGATACGCACGGCCATGCCCAGTCCACTGCATGCGGTCTTGAAGGACACAAGCTCGTTGAACCAGTGGCTTGATTGGTCCAGTGGTTCGAACCCGGCAATAATCAGTTTGGGCTGAGGGGCAACCAAGTCGCCGATTATCGTCATTGCGATGCCGCGGACCGGGCGAGGGGAGAATCACAAGCCGCCGAGCAACTCCCAAGCTTCTCCGCCCAGCACGGTCGCCTTGTCGGCCTCGGGGATCGCGAGCGCGCGTACCTGCCGGACGCATTCGCCGGTCCCCATGTCGTAGGGATAGTCGCTGCCCAGCAGCACGCGCTTGGGCCCGGCCGAGTCGACCAGGAAGGCGAGACTTTCCTTCGAATGCAGGATGGTGTCGTAATAGAACCGCTCGATCCACGGCTGCGGCGATTGCTTGAGGTTGACCTTGGGCTCCGGCCGCACCTGCCAGCCATGCGCCCAGCGCCCGGCCTGGTAGGGAACAAAGCCGCCGCCATGCACCAGGCAGACCTTCAGCTTGGGATGGCGCTCGAGCACGCCGCCGAACACCAGGCAGGCGGCCGCGATGGTGGTGTCGAGCGGATTGCCGATGAGATTGTTGAGATAGTAGGAGCGCAGCCGATCAGCCGCCCCGACATTCACCGGATGGATCAGCAGCGGCACGTCGAGCTCGCTGGCGGCGGCCCAGATCGGCTCGAGCTCGGGATGGTCGAGATTGCGGCCCATGACATTGGAGCCGATCATGGCGCCGCGGAGCCTGAGTGAACGCACCGCCCGGCGCAGCTCGGCGGCCGCGAGCTCGGGAGCCTGCATGGGCAGCGTCGCAATTCCGAGGAATCGATCCGGATGGGCGGCCACCAGCTTGGCGATCTGATTGTTCTGAATGACCGAGCAGGTCAGCGCCAACGAAGGATCCTCGTCGTACAGATAGCTCTGCGGCGTGGCCGAGAGCACCTGGACGTCGACCTCGGCCGCGTCCATGTCGGCAAAGCGGCGCTCGATGTCGAAGCCGCCGCGCGGGAACGGCCGATAGGGCGTGCCGGCGATCTCCAGAACAAAGGAATCGGCATCGATTGCCGTCATCCGCGGCGCCACCTTCGGGGCTTCCTTGCGGATGAGCTCGATCGTCTCCTCGGTGAGCACATGGGTGTGGACGTCAAGGGTGCGCGGCCCGCTCATTTGCAATTTCTCCTCGGCGGCGATGCTGGCGGTATTGGTCCGATGGGCGGGCCGGTTCGAACGACATCGGCCAAGACAGCCGCGCCCCAACCGGTCGATCTGGCAAGCACGCCCTTATAGCAGCATTGATGCAGGCGCGATCAAGGATGAACGCCCGATGCTCGCCGCGGCCACTTGCGAAACCCATCGCTTTGGATCATGCAAGGACGAGCGGATCAACAAGCCGGTACCGGAATGTCCATGCCCAAAGCCACGCGCCGCGATGTCTTGCGGGTCGCGACCGGCGTCGCCGGGGGCGCCGCGGTGGTCGGAGCCGTCGGCGCGGCCGCCTATTTGGTGTCGCTGCCCGAGCAGAGCGATGTTCCGGCGCCGCCGCCCCCCGGCGCGATCGATGTCGATCTGTTGCCGTTGCAGCCCGGCCAGCAGATCATGGTGTTCTGGCGCTCATGGCCGATCTTCGTGGTCCATCGAACCGCGCAAGCCGTGAGCATGCTGCGCGACCCGGATCTGCTCGGCCAGTTGGTCGACCCGCAGTCCGATGAGCTGCAGCAGCCGCCCTATGCCAAGAACCTGCAGCGCTCGGTCAAGCCCGAATTCGCGGTGCTGGTGGGCGTCTGCACCCATATGGGGTGCACTCCCGCCTTCTACCCCCAGCCCAGCGCGACCGAGCCGCAGCCCGATTGGCCCGGCGGCTATCTGTGTCCCTGCCACGGCTCGAAATACGATCTGGCGGGCCGCGTGTTCAAGGATTATCCGGCGCCCTACAATCTGCCGGTGCCGCCCCACCGCTTTGTCGGCGACAACATCGTGCGCATCGGGGAGAACCCTCCCAACGTCAAGTTCGATTTCAACGCGATCCTGCAAATCTGAACGGGCGGCACAATGAACGGCGCCGTTGTCCATGCTGTTTTCGATGTGATCGCATGGGCTGCGGCCGGCCTGTCGCTCTACTGGGTGACGCAACGGCCGGGATCGCAATTCCCGGCTTCGCCGGCGGGCGACTGGCACTATATCGCGGTGCTGGTATTCGGCGCCGGGGTCGGCGCGGTGGCGTTCGGCAGCGCCAATCTGTGGCTGTCGCAGCAATCCGGCCTCGCCCGTTCGATCGAGGGCGCCATCGCGGGCGGCATCGTCGGCAATCGAGCTTTATAAGCGCAGCGCCCACATCACCGTCCGAACCGGTGCGCGCTTCGCGCTGCCGCTCGCGGTCGGCGTCGCGGTCGGCCGCATCGGCTGCTACCTGTCGGGGCTGGGCGACTTCACCTACGGTACCCCGACCACGCTGCCTTGGGGCCACGATTTCGGCGACGGCATTGCGCGCCATCCGGTGCAGCTCTACGAAAGCGCCGCCATGGCGGTCTTCGCCCTGTTCTACGTCATGCGTATCCGCCGCAACGATCGCTTCGTGATCGAGAACGGCTTCTATCTTGCGGTCGGCTATTACGGACTGCAGCGTTTCGTCTGGGAGTTCATCAAGCCCTATGGGGCGCTCATCGGCCCCTTCACGTTGTTCCACATTCTGTCCCTCGCGCTCATTCTCTACGCTGCCGTCATGATCGCCAACGCCCCGACCCCGAGAGCCCTCGATGACCGCGCCTTTGCGTAGATCGCGTCCCTATCTGTTCTGGGGCCAGACCACCTCGCTGTGCGAGACCTGCCTCAAGCTGGTCCCGGCCAAGATCGAGATCCGCGACAACGAGGTCTGGTACCAGAAGCGCTGTCCGCAGCACGGCACGCAGACTACGCTGGTCTCCACCGACGCCGCCTACTGGAAGCTCTGCAAGGACTATCTCAAGCCGGGCGACCGACCGCTGTCCTTGCAGAGCCGTACCGAATATGGCTGCCCCTACGATTGCGGGCTCTGTCCCGACCACGAGCAGCATTCCTGCCTGGCGCTGATCGAGATCAACGAGCACTGCAACCTGACCTGCCCGGTCTGCTTCGCCGAATTCCTCGCCGGCGCGCGAGCAAGCAGCTTCCGCTCGCGACCGTCGAGCGGATGCTCGATGCCCTGATCGCCAGCGAAGGCGAGCCCGACCTGGTGCAGATCTCCGGCGGCGAGCCGACGCTGCATCCCGATCTGTTCGCCATCCTCGATGCGGTGCGGGCGCGGCCGATCCGCCACGTGATGATCAACACCAACGGGCTGCGCATCGCGCGCGAGCCGGATTTCGTCGCGCGGCTGGCCGAGCGCAAGCGCGGGCTCGAGATCTATCTGCAGTTCGATTCGCTCGAGCGCGAGGCGCTGATGAACCTGCGCGGCGCGGATCTGCGCGGCGTCCGCCGCGCCGCGCTTGAGAACCTCGAGCGGCACGGCATCTCGACCACCCTGGTGGTGACCGTCAAGCGCGGCGTGAACGACGACGAGATCGGCGCGATCGTGCGCCACGCGCTCGAATGGCGCTGCGTGCGCGGCGTCACCTTCCAGCCGGTGCAGGACGCCGGCCGCAACGAGGATTTCGACAAGGACCGCGACCGCATCGTGCTCTCGGAGATCCGCCGGCGCATCGTCGAGGAATCCGGCGTGTTCGGCGCCGACGACATGATCCCGCTGCCGTGCAATCCCGAGATCGATCTCGATCGCCTATGGGCTGCGCAACGGCAGCAAGGTGGTGCCGGTCATGTCGCTGCTGCCGCGCGAGGAATTGATCGCCAGCCTGCCGAACGCGATCACCTTCGAGAAGCAGCCGGTGCTCACGCGCAAGTTCATGGAGCTGTTCTCGCTCTCGTCCGGTCCGCAGAACGCCGGCGAGCGCATGGGCGAGCTCCTGTGCTGCCTGCCGCAGGTGCCGATCCCGTCCGGCATCGGCTACGAGAACGTCTTCCGCGTCGTGATCGTGCAGTTCATGGACCGCTTCAATTTCTGCGTCGGCGGCGTCAAGCGTTCCTGCATCCATTTCGTCACGCCCGCCGGCCAGATCATTCCGTTCGACACCTACAATCTGTTCTATCGAAACGGCAGCATCGAACGCATCCGCGCGGCGATGCGGGAAGCGGTGCATCCATGAGCGATCAGCAGCCGGCGCGACCTCCCCACCAGAGCCCTCGCCGCAACCCTTGGGTGACGGCGTTGCTGATCCTGATCGGCATCATCCTCTTGTTGCCCGGCCTTTGCTCGTTGATCTTCTCCGCCATCCTGCTCAGTTCGAGCGGGTCCGGCGGCGATCCCGGATTTCTGCCGTTGCTGATTATCTGCTTCCTGATCGGCGCCGGCGGTGTCGCTCTCATCGTCTTTGCGATCCGTCGCAAAGGATCCTGAGCCATCCTCGCTCATATCCGGGGCGCACCCTCCGTAGTTCCGCTTGGGGCCGCACCGATCAATCGGTCGCAGGCCCGTCTCTGGCCCATGTCTTGCCGCCGCGCGCGCGGGGACGTAACCTGCCGTTCGATGGAAGGCCGACAAGATCCGGCCAATTTGGCATGGGTGAGGAAACAGCGATGACAAGAACTCCATGTCTCTACCCGCTTTCACGCCTCTGTCTTGTTTCACTCTCGCTGGCCGCCCTCGCGGCTGCCTCCACGCTCGCCCGCGCGGATGATTTCTACAAGGGCAAGACCTTCACCATCGTGGTCGGCTTCTCGCCGGGTGGCGGCTATGACGTCAATGCCCGCGGGCTGGCGCGCCACCTGGGGGCTCACATCCCGGGCAATCCCAGCATCATCGTCCAGAACATGCCCGGTGCCGGCAGCCTGACCTCGGTGCGCTACCTCGACGTGACGGCGCCGAAGGACGGCACCGTCATGACCATCTTCAACCCCGGCCTGGTCACCCAATCCATCATTCAGCCCGACAAGGTCCAGCTCGATTTCCGCAAATACGGCTGGATCGGCGTGGTCACGCCCGACTTCCGGGTCTGCTACGGCTACGGCCCCAACGGCGTCAAGAGCTGGGACGACATGATGCACCGCAAGGAGTTCGTGCTGGGCTCGACCGCGCGCGGCTCCGGCAACTACATTAATGGGGCGACGCTGCGCGAAGTGTTCCATGCTCCGATCAAGCAGATCCTGGGCTTCCCGGGCAGCGCCGAGCAGCGGCTGGCGATCGAGCGCGGCGAGCTCGACGGCGACTGCGGCTCCTTCAGCAGCGTCCCGGTCGAGTGGGTCCGGGACGGCTTGGCGCATAACTTCGTGCGCTTCACCGATCGGCGGCCGCCGGAGATTCCCGAAAGCGCCGTCTTCATCGGCACCTTTGCCAAGACTGACGAGCAGAAAGCAGCTCCTCGACGTGCTCGATGCCTCCGACGAGGTGGGCCGGCCGTTCGTCATGTCGAAGCAGGTGCCGCCCGAGCGCGTGGCGATCATCCGCAAGGCCTTCAACGAGACCATGCAGGACAAGGATTTCCTCGCCGACATGGAGAAGCAGCAGCTGCCGGTCAATCCGATCACCGGCGAGGAGGCCGAAACGATCGTGGCCAAGATGATGAACGCGCCGCCGGCGGTCGTGGCCAAGGCGAGGGCCATCTACGAGTAGACGCAGGCACGGCGGTGCCTCTCGTCCCTCCCCCTGAAAGGGGGAGGGTGGCGCCGAAGGCGCCGGGTGGGGGTCTCCGCCTTCCCGCAGATTCGGTGTTTGTGGCGGGACCCCCACCCGGATCGCTACGCGATCCGACCTCCCCCTTTCAGGGGGAGGTGTCTCCGAGAGTCGCGGCGGATTTGTCACATGCAACAGGGCTGAGCTTCCGATTTCTGCACACGTCCTTGCGCGACATCGAGGAGCTAGAGACGTCTGTTCTTCAACCAGCGAGCGGCTTGCAACGCTGCTCGATTGCATGCATTTTCCGCGCGCTCGGAATTGAGCGCCCCCAATCCCCAGATCAAGGATCCCCGCATGTCGCTTTCCATGTCCAAGGCCTCTATTCCGGCCCTCGAGATCGGCCTCAACGCGCTGTCGGAAGTTCTCGACAAGGCGCAAGCCTTTGCAGCCGCCAAGAAGATCGATCCTGCGATATTGCTCGGCACCCGCCTGGCTCCCGACATGTTCGCGCTGACCCGCCAGGTCCAGATCGCGTCCGATCTCGCCAAGAACGGCATGGCGCGGCTGGCCGGCGTCGAGCCGCCCCGCTATGAGGACACCGAGACGACCATCGATCAGCTCAAGCAGCGACTTGCGAAGACCGTGGCCTTTGTGAAGACCCTCGATCCCAACAAAATCGATGCCGCCGCTGACCGCGAGATCACCTTTCCGCTCGGCCCGACCAACAAGGGTCACATGAAAGGCGACGATTATCTCAACCATTTCGTGCTGCCGAACGTCTATTTCCATATGACCGCCGCCTACGCGATCCGCGCCATTGCGGCGTGGAGATCGGCAAGCGCGATTTCCTGGGCGCGATCCCAATGAAGATGACGTGAGGCGGAACGAAGCGAACTACGGACGTGGGGACAGCGTTTCATCCCTAGCCCCAAAGGAGGGATGGTTCGCCGTGATTTCGTTAGTTGGGCACGGCGGTTGGCTCCCTCGCCCCGAAGGGGAGAGGGTGGGGTGAGGGGGTTACGATCTTTCCGTATCGCACGGCCGGAGCCCCCTCATCCCGCCCTTCTCCCCCCAGGGGAGAAGGAGTGAGAGGTCGTGCGCTCCTAACAACATAGCAAGCAGGCAGAAATCATGCTTACCAATAAGGCATGATCTCAAGGGAGTCATCACGCCGGGCCGCGCGTCACTTGCGCGATTGATTGAAGAACTTCAGGTCCGGCGGGCGCTGGTCCTTTTTGGCCGGCATCAACAAACCGTCGGCGCTCAGGTAATAGTGCTCGCCGCCGATCTGCACATGGCTGTTGTTCTCGGCGCAAACGGACTCGCGCCAGAGCGGCTGCTGCGCCGCCTCGCGCCGGTAGTGCTTGGTCACCGTCCACGGCCGCGTCAGGGCATGGTCGTTGATGGTGATCTCGTCGTCGAGCAGGTCCTTGCTGCCCTTGACCGGAAAAATCCGTTCCTTGATGACGGTCTGGTTGTCGCTGTGCAACGGCAGGCCGGCCGCATCGTAGGTGCGCGGGCCCTTGAAGCCGCGGGTCTCGACCTCCAGCACGCTGTAGCGGCCGCTGCCGTCCTCGTCGCGCCATTGCCCGATGGAATAGCCCGCGAACGACGGCTCGATATTTTCAGGCCAGGCGCGCCCGTCGGTATAGATGCGGCGCGAGTCGTGGATGTGCTCCATCAGGATGTGCGTGGTGTCGGGGGTGATGACGATCTCCATCGGCTCGTAGGCGGTCATGATCCGCGGCATTCCGGGCGACAGGCAGGTCGAGGTCGGATCGATGCCCTGGCCGCCGGCGGCCTGGTCCTTGAGGTTGGCCTCGAAAATCAGCTGATATTCCGGCGTCAGCGGGGCTTGCTGGCCGGCACCGGCCGACTTGGTCTGATCGAACGACGGCTGGCCAGAGACGCCCGGAAACCGCACCCTGCTCCATTGCCCCTTCAGGTCGGGATACTTCGTCTGGTCGAACGCGAAAGCGCCGGTGGACGTCGCCGACAGCGCGGCCATGAGCGCGAGGGCACCGATTGAGCGGTAGCGCATGTCGAAGCCTCCCTGACAAGCCTCCTGTGATCGGCAAACGATACCGCATGTGCCCATGCGCGAGGAAGTGGAGAGCCGCCTCTTTTCGCCCCTGCATCCCGCCGCCAAGGAGATGCGCCGAAGTCCTAGGGCTTGGCGGATTTCTTGCGGGCCCGGGATTTGGCTTCGTCTCGGTTCAGCTCCGCCAGCAGCGGCTCCAGGTAGTCCGCGTAGGCGCGCCAGCGGCCGATCGCGCTTTGATAGATGGGTCGGCGCACCTGGCTCGCGCTGGCGGTGCGCACCGGTCGTTCGGTGCGATGGAATTCGAGGCAGCGCGGATCCCAGTCGAGCCCGCAATGGGCGAGAATGCGCCGCGCTTGCCCCTCCAGGTCGGCGACGACGTCCTCGTACCGCACGTCGAGCAGGCGGCCTTTCGGTAGCACGCGGTGCCAATGCGCCATCAGCGCCTGATAGCGGCGGTGGTAGCGGCCGAGCTCGGCGAGATCGTAGGTATGGCTCTGCTCGGCGGAGAACAGCTTGGAGAAGCAGGACACGCAGGTGTCGACCGGATCGCGGACCGCATGGATGATGCGCGCGTTCGGCAACGCCAGATGAATCAGTCCGGTGAAGAAGAAGTTCGACGGCATCTTGTCGGTGACGTGCTTGGCGGCGGGCGAAAGCTTCCTGAGCTCCGCCACATAGCGCGCGCCGATCGCCTTGAGCGCCGTGCCATCGGTTGCCGCGACGGATTCCGGATACGGGATGCTCCGGTCCTGCGGCCCGCCGGTCGTATTGACGATCTCGTCCAGGATCTTGAGCTCGCCGGCGCCGTGCACGTCGGCATGGCTGGCGAGGATCTGCTCGATCAGCGTGGTTCCCGAGCGCGGCATGCCGAGGACGAAGATCGGGACCGCCGAGGGATCGCCGCTTCCGCCCTTGGCGGCGATGAGATCGCGCGTGAACACGGCCTGCATGCGATCGAACAGGCCCATGGTCGCGGCTTCGTCGTAGTCGACCCGGCGCCGCTTTTGCGCATTGCCGGCAATCAGGTGCCCGAACGAGCGGCCGTGATCCTTGAGGTCCGCATAGGCCTTGCCGAGCGCGAAGTCGAGATGCATCCGGTCGGTCGCCGACAAGCCGTCCTGATGCTCGAGCGCCTGCATGGCGGCGAGGTGAGGGTCGTCTTCGGTGAATTTCCTGGAATTGGCGAGGTTGACATAGACGCCGGCGAGCTTGGGGTCGAGCTCCAGCGCCGTGCGAAACGCCTGCTCGGCTTCGGCAAGCCTTCCCAGGTCCTTGAGCGCGTTGCCCATATTGTTGTAGGCGTCGGCGAGATCGGGCTTGAGCACAATCGCGCGCTGATGATGCGCAATGGCGCCCGGCAGGTCGCCGCGCTCGAAGGCGATGCGGCCCATCAGGTTGACGGTGTCGTGGTTGCTCGGATTGAGCGCGAGCGCGCGCGCGGCTGCGGCCGCCGCTTCCTCGGTCTTGTGCTGGTCGATCAGCACGCTGCCGAGATGAAGATGGATCTTGTCGTTCCGGGACTCGATGGTGAGCGCGCGGCGCAAGGTGTCGGCCGCCTCGTCGAGCCGGTCGAGGTCCTTGAGCCCCAAGGCCAGGTTGTCGAGCGTGTCGGGATCGTTGGGCGTTTCGGCCAGCGCCTTGCGGTAGACCTCGACCGCCTCCTCCGGCCGTTTCAGGTCGCGCAGCACCGTGCCGAGATTGTTCCAGGCCTGCGCAAAGCGCGGGTTCAGCTCGAGCGCGCGGCGGTGGGCGGCCTCCGACTCGGGCAGCCGCTTGAGGGCGCGCAGCGCATTGCCGCGGTTGCTGTGCGCCTCGAAGAAATTCGGATTGAGCGCGACCGCGCGCTCGTAGTGGTCGAGCGCCTCCGCGAACCGGTCGAGCTGGAACAACGCGATGCCGACATTGCTCAGCGCGCCGGGATTTTGCGGATTGAGCGCGAGCGCGCGGCGGCCGTGGACGAGCGCGTCCTCGACGCGGCCGGCGAGCCGGCACATCTCGCCCAGATTGGCGTGGTAGAGCGGTTCGCTGCCGTCAAGCTCGATGGCGCGGCGCAGACGCTCGATCGCCTCGTCGAGCTTGCCGGATTGGTAGGCGATGAGGCCGAGCGAATGGGCCGCCTCGGCTGATTCCGGCGCCGCCGCGCTGGCGGTGCGGCTGAGCTCCTCCGCCTCGCGCAGGCGGCCGGCGCGGCGATGCTGCTCGGCGATCATCAGCGCCTGCGGCGGCGACAGCGCCGGCGGCGACGGCGGCGCGACGCTGCTCATCGCCTGCGCGGCGATGATCCCGGCCGCCATGGCGGCGCGGCGCTCGCCGGCCGCGCGAAACGGGGTGAGCCGTGCCGCGTCGCCCTGCGCCACCGGCGCGAGCTCGGCGGCGACGCGCGCAATCACGTCGCTCCAGCCTTCGCCTTGCCCCTGGCGGAACAGCCGCATGGTCGGGTACCACGCATTGTCCTCGCGATCGATGAGCCAGCGCCAGTCCGTCACCAACGGCAGCAGCACCCAGGTCGGCTTGCCGAGCGCGCCGGCCAAATGGGCGACCGAGGTATCGACCGCTATGACCAGATCGAGCGCCGCGATCGCGCCGGCGGTCTCGGCGAAATCGGTGAGCTGGGGCGAGAGATTGGCGACCTTGCCGGAATGTGCCGTAACCTCTCCGGCGCGCGGTCCGACCTGCAGGCTGGCGAAGGATACGTCAGCGACTGCCAGGACCGGCGCCAGCGTCGAGAGATCGAGCGAGCGGCGGAAATCGTTGGCGTGCTCCGGCCGGCCCGCGAACACGACGCCGACCTTGAGCCCGCGCATACCGCCAAGCCGCCCGCGCCAGCGTGCGGCGGCCTCGGCCGGAGGGTGCAGATAGGGAATCGAAGCCGGAATGGTCTCCAGCCTGGTCTTGAACATTCGCGCCAGGCTCAACAGCGCCAATTCGCAATCGACAGGAGGCGAGGGATTGCCGCGATCGCCCAGCACCTCGATGCCGGGAAGGCTTTCGCGGATGAGCGTGAGCAAGGACTGATGCACGCGAAAGCTCACCCGGCCGGCGCGCGGGGCCAGCATCGGCAGGTAGCGGGCGAACTGGATGGTGTCGCCGAAACCCTGCTCGGCCTGCACATAGATGTGGCGCCCCGCCAGGCTCTCGCCCTGCCAGGGCCGCTGCGGGAAGCGCGGCCCCTTGACCTCGCTCGATTGCAGCCGCCATTCGTATTCCTCCCAGCCTTCGCCGAGGTCGCCGCGCATCAGCAGCAGGATGCCGAGCCCGGAATGCGCATTGGCGTGATGCGGCGCGAGCGCGACGGCGCGGCGCAGCGCCGCCACGCCTTCCTCGTATTGCCCGGCGTGATGCAGCGTGGTGCCGAGATTGCTCCAGGCATCGGCGAAATTCGGCTGCAGTGCGATGGCGCGGCGGTAGGCCGTCTCCGCCTCGTCGAAGCGCTTGAGCGCGTGCAGCGCGTTGCCCAAATTGCTGTGCGCCAGGGCGAAACCGGCATCGAGCTCGACCGCCCGGCGGTGGCAGGCGGCGGCTTCCTCGTAATCCTTCTCCTCGTAGAGCGCGACGCCGAGATTGCTCAGCGCCTCCGGATAGTCGGGCTTGAGCTTGAGCGCGCGGCGGCCGTGCGTAACCGCTTCCTCGGTGCGGCCGGCGAGCCGGCACATCTCGCCCAAATTGGCGTGAAACAAGGGAACGTCGGGCGCCAGCTTGACGGCCTGGCGCAGGTGCCCGATCGCCTCGGCGAGCTTGCCCGACTGATGCGCGATCAGGCCGAGTAGATGGACCGCATTGGGCTCGGCGGGTTGCGCCTGCACGATCTGCCGGCATTGCGCCTCGGCCTCCAGCAAGCGGCCGGCGAGACGGTGCTGCTCGGCAAGCGCCAGCGCATCGCCGAGCGCCAGCGCTCCGATCTCCCCTCCTGCGGCTGGTCCGCGGCGTGCCATGCAATCCTCTCCACCGTGCCCATATCATGGGCGGAGAGCGAGCGCCAAATTGAACCGGGGCAGCCGTCGTGCCGATCAGGGCGATCCTTGTTACGCGTGGTGCGCCATGTTCTAGTGCGCGGTCTCCGAAGCTTGTGTCCAGGATGCGGTGCAGCGCGTAGCCCTTGCGGAGCGGTGCGCCGCTGGTCCGGGACCGTTCAAAACGCCAGAGTCTGTTACGGTCCCGGCTCATTAGCGCGTTTACGCGCGTCTTCCGCGCGCTATGGCCGGGACAAGTTGGATCGAAACAAGCGTAAGGGACGCGCGGCAGCATGCAGATGAATCCGAGCTGGACCAATATCACGGATCCGATCTTTCACTGGGCGGCGGAGCGGCCGCACCAGCCCGCATTTCATGAGGGGCACCGCACGCTGACCTATGGCGAACTGGCGCCGCTGGTCGGCAAGGCGGCCGTGCACCTGGGCGGGCTCGGCATCGGCGCCGGCGACCGGGTCGCCATCAGCCTCACCAATTCGATCGACCATTTCATTCTGCTGTTGGGTCTGTTGCGGCTGGGGGCCACCACCATGGAGATCCCTTTTGACGTGAACGGACCCGCGCCCGATCTGCTGGCAAATTTCTCGATCCGGACTCTCTTTCTCGAGCCCGCCGTGACGCCGCCCGCGGGCGTTGACGCGATCAGGCTCGATGGCGGCTGGCGTGGCTTGATTGCGCGCGCACACGGCGACCGCCGCCATCCCGGCAATGGCGAGGATGTCTTCATCATCAACCTGACCTCGGGCACCACCGGCGTGCCCAAGGGCAGCCTGAACCCGCAGTGCCACTATTTCCGGCGCATGGCCGCCTGGACGGAGCCGTTCGCCGACAGCGGCGTCTTCTCCGCCGAGCGACCGGCGAATTTCCTGCTCATCGCGAGCCTTGGCTTCTCGGTGTTCTTTCAGCTGGCGGTCGGCCATCTCTTCTGCGGCGGCCCCGTGGTGATCCTGCCCGCGTTCCGCAACGTCATCGATCTGATGAAGGCCATCGCCGGCTGGGACAATGCCGTGTCCTATCTGCCCGCCGCCATGTGCCGGTTCCTGCTGTCCTGCGCGCCGGGCGAGGGAGTCTTGTTGCCGGATATCCGGGCGCTGATCGGCGGCGGCGGATTTCTCTACCCGCAAGAGAAGCTCGCGATGGTGAACCGCGTCACGCCCCATTTCTACCACTCGTATGGCGCGTCGGGGTTCGGCATGCTCTCGGTGCTGGGGCCAGGCGAGATCCGTGAACGCCCGGCGAGCGTGGGCCGCCCGCGCCCCTCCATCGAGTTGCAAGTCGTCGGTCCGGATGGACAGCGCCTGCCGGCCGGCGTGTCCGGTCGCCTGCGCTGCCGCGGAACCGAAGGGATGGGCTTGCATAGCGACGAGCGATTCCATGACGGCTGGTACTACCCGGGCGACCACGGTCACATCGACGCGGCGGGCTACATTTTTCTCCAGGGCCGTGGCGCCGACGTGATCGAGCGCGACGGCCAGCAGCTGTTTGCGCCCGACATTGAATCGGTCATCGCGCTGCATCCCGCCGTGGCCGAGGTGGCGGTCGTCGGAATCCCGCGGCCGTTCTCCGGCGACGAGCTGGTCGCCCTGGTGGTAGCGCGCGGAGAGCCGCAGCATGAGGCGGTAGCCCAGCATTGCCGCACCCGCTTGCCGGCCGGGCGCTGGCCGGACCGCGTCTTCTACGCGCCATCGCTGCCCAAGACGCCGGCCGGCAAGCTCGATCGCAATCGCGTCAAGGACTTGGTCATGAACGCGATCCAGCGCCAAGCCGAGGGCCAGCGGCCGGCCGTGCGCATGTAATCCTTCAGGGCGACCGCCCTTGCTCCTTGCAATGATGGACCGGTGCCGCAAAACCAAATACGACTTAACGCTCGACGATATCGGTTATCAGAGTGCCGCCGCGCGGCGCAGGATGCGGGGCATGAATCCGAGCTGGACCAATATCAGCGATCCGATCTTTCACTGGGCGGCGGAGCGGCCGGACCGGCCTGCATTTCACGAGGGGCACCGCACGCTCACCTATGGCGAGCTGGCGCCCCTGGTCGGCAAGTCGGCTGTGCATCTTGCCGGGCTTGGCATCGGAGCGGGCGACCGCGTCGCCATCAGCCTCACCAATTCGATCGACCACTTCATTCTGACGTTGGGCCTCCTGCGGCTCGGCGCCACCGTCATGGAGATGCTGTACGACCCAAACGGGCCCGCGGCCGAGCTGCTGGCGAATTTCTCGATCCGGACCATTTTCCTTGAGCCTGCCGTGACGCCGCCCGCGGGCGTTGCCGCGATCAGGCTCGACGGCAGCTGGCGCAGCTCGATTTCGTGGGCCCAAGGCGATCGCCGCCATCCGGGCAACGGCGAAGACATTTTCACCATCAGCCTGACCTCGGGCACGACCGGCTTGCCCAAGGGGTGCCTCAACCCGCATCGCAGCTATTTCGGCCGCGTGGCGACCTCGATCCAGCCGTTCGTGGAGAGCGGGGTTTTCTCCGCCGAGCGGCCGCCGAACCTGTTGCTGACGGCGAGCATCGGCCTCTCCACATTCTTCAAGCGCATGGTCGGCCACCTGTTCCTCGGCGGAGCCGTCGTGATCCTGCCGGAATTCCGCAACGCCATCGATCTGGTCAAGGCCATCGGCAGCTGGGACGACGCCCTGTGCTATCTTCCGGCGGCAGCGTGCCGGTTCCTGATCGCCTGTGCTCCGGCGGAAGGGTTTTTGTTCCCGAATATCCGGGCGTTGATCGGGGGCGGCGGATTTCTCTACCCGCAGGAGAAGCTTGCTCTGCTGAGCCGCGTGACGCCCAATTTCTACCATTCATATGGAGCCTCGGGCTTCGGCACGATGGCGGTGCTGCGGCCGGATGAAATGCGTGAGCGCCCGGCGAGTGTCGGCCGCCCGCCCTCAACCATCGAAGTGCAGGTCGTGGGAGCGGACGGACAGCCGCAGCCCGCTGGCAAGATCGGCCGGCTGCGCAGTCGCGGCACCGAAGGGATGGGTTTCGGCGGCGACGAGCGCTTCCGTGACGGCTGGCACTATCCGGGCGATCTCGGCCATATCGACGCGGCCGGCTACGTTTTTGTCAAAGGCCGCGATGCCGAGGTCATCGAGCGTGACGGCCAGGAGCTGTTTGCCGCCGACATCGAATCAGTGATCGCGCTCCATCCCGGCGTAGCTGAGGTGGCCGTCGTCGGCATTCCGCGGCCGTTCTCCGGGGACGAGCTGGTGGCCCTGGTGGTTGCGCGCGGCGAGGGACAGCATGAGTCGTTGGCCCAACATTGCCGCGCACGCTTGGCGGCGCCGCGCGTGCCGGACCGCGTTTTCTATGCACCATTCCTGCCCAAGACCATGGCCGGCAAGCTTGACCGCAACCGGGTCAAGGATCTGGTCATGAACGAAATCGAGCGCCAAGCCCGCGCCCAGCGAGATGTTCGCGCATAAGGGTCCAAGGGTCCAAGCTGCTCAAATAGGCAGCTCCGATTTGCCGGCGGCATCGGATCGTGTCCACAGCGGGAAGACCTGTGGCAATTCGGCAACGGTGGAACTTTATTCGGCCTTGGCCACAGCAATGCGGCTCGCGGTCACTTGGCCGCGGGTGCCGATGCCCTATGCTTGCCGCAATTGCGGAGGGGCGGGAGAGGTGATCCCGAAATCCGACGGAATGGGATCGCTGCGCTTCGCGCCTAGCTGACAGGCGCCCGCGGCGTACCTCGGGGGCAGGCTGCGATGAAGAAGAATTGGACGACCGGACGGCGCGACGGCAGCGCGGCGCGCTTGCGTTGGCTTTTGGCGACGAGCTCTTTGATCGCGGGCGGCGCGCTGGTGGGCGCCGGCGGACCCGCCTCGGCGAACCCGATCTGCACCATCAACGACAGCGGCGGTACCTTCGGCCCGGTCAGCAACTCCGCGGCCATCAATTGCATCAACATCCTGAACTCCACCGTCAACGGCAGTGTCACCAATACGAGCAGCGGCACCATCACTCCGCCGTCGATTATCCCAACCGGCATCGCCATCAACAACAGCACGGTCAACGGCGGCATCGCCAACGCCGGCACCATCACCGCCACCTCGGGCAACGGAATAGGCATCAACGTTTTCAACGGCTCGGTCGTGACCGGCACGATTTCAAATACCGGCACCATCACGGCGAACCAAACGGGCGTGCTGGTCACCGGCGTCTCGACCTTCGCGGGCGGTATCAGCAACGGTGGCACGATCAACTCGATGGGGGCCATCGGCATCAACATCAACACCGTCACGAGCTTCGGCGGCGGCATCACCAACGGCGGCACCATCCTCGGCTGCGGCAAAGCCATCAACATCAACAGCGTCACCGTCTTTTCCGGCGGCATCAGCAACGGCGGCAAGATCACCTCGGGCAGCTCCGGCGCCATCGCGATCAACTCGGTCTCGACCTTCATCGGCAACATTTCGAACGCCGGTACGATCTCAGGTGCCCGGTCCGGCATCAACATCAACAGCATATCGATCTTCAACGGAAGCATTTCGAATGGTGGGACAATCTCCGGCGCTGAGACGGCCATTAATATCAATTCCGTATCGACCTTCACCGGCGGCATCGCCAGCTCCGGCTTGATCTCGTCGACCGGCAGCGATCCTGCAATCAGGATCTCCTCGATTTCAACCTTCGCCGGCGGCATCTCGATCACCGGCGGCACGATCACGGCGCATTCCGGAACCGGAATCGTGGTCTCGTCGGTTTCCAGCTTCTCGAGCGGCATTTTCAACGCCGGCACGATAGCGGGGAATGGGACCTTTGGCTCCCGCCCCGGACTTCTGATCGCGAGCGTCTCGAACTTTTCCGGCGGCATATCGAATACCGGCACGATCAAGTCGACGCATTGCGGCGACGGCATCCGCATTGTGAATGTGTCGACGTTCTCCGGGGGCATCTCGAACGGCGGCACGATTTCGGGCGACGCGAGCCTCGGGGGCTATGGCGTTTATTTAGCGGTTTCGACCTTCGTGGGCGGCATTACCAATACGGGCCTGATTTCGGGCCGTATCGGTATTTATCTCAACGGGGAGGGTGCGAACACGACCAGCGTGAGCATCTTCGATTCCGGAACCATCAGCGGCAGCACTATCATCACAGGGATAAACAAGGGGGATTCTGCAGTCCTCTCCCGCATCTCCATCGTCCCGATCGCGATCCAGTTCGGCAGCGGAGTGAACACGCTTACGCTCGGTCCCGGCTTTTCCATCAACGGCAACGTGCTCGGCTCGGGCCACGACATTTTCCAGCTCGGCGGGACCGGTAACGGATTGTTCGACCTCTCCACCATCGGCGCGGCCAACCAATACCAGGGCTTCACCACCTTCAACGCGGTGAGCGGCAGCTGGACGGTGTTCAACACCTTTGGCCAGACCAATCCCTGGACGGTTCAGGGCGGCACGCTGCTCGTCGACGGCAATCTCTCGAGTGCGAGCTCGGTCACGGTCAATTCCGGCGGCACGCTGGGCGGCAACGGGATCTTGCCCAGCACCACCATCCTCAGCGGCGGGACCTTGGCGCCCGGGGGCCCCGCATTGGCGGCCGGCAAATCCGCGATCGCCGGCGGCGGCGTCATCAGCAGCGGCAACGTGCTCACCATCCAGGGCAATCTGGTGATGGCGAGCGCGGCCGCGTATCTGGTGCAGGTCTCGCCGACGAATGCCAGCCGGACCAACGTGACCGGCACGGCGGGCATCGCCGGAACGCTGACCGCCAACGCGAGCACCGGCACCTATACGGTGGGCACCCAGTATACCCTGCTGAACGCCACGGGCGGCGTGTCCGGGACCTTCACGCTCACAACCACCGGCAGCTTCGGCGCGGCGATCAGGCCGGTTCTCAGCTACGATTCCAACGACGTGTTCCTCACGCTTGATGCGGCGACGCTGACGCCATTGTTGCCGCCCGGGGCGACGCTCAACGAGCGCGAGGTGGCGGGTGCGATCGATTCGTTCATCCTCGGCGGCGGGACGGTGCCGCCGGGCTTCCAGAACATCTTCAACTTCTCGCCGCAGCAGATCCAGAACGCGCTCAACCAGCTCACCGGCGAGGTCGGCACCGGCGCCGATCAGAGCGCGTTCCAGCTGATGACGGAATTCCTGGACCTGCTGTCCGGTCCGCCCGGCGGCGGCGGCGGCGGCGGCGGGGGCGGGGGCGGCGCAATGGGCTTTGCGCCCGAGCGCGAGACGTTGCCGCCCGACGTGGCGCTCGCCTATGCGTCGGTGCTCAAGGCGCCGCCGGCGGCGGCCCGTTCGCCGATGAGCGTGTGGGCCTCGGGCTACGGCGGCACCAACACCACCAACGGCGATCCGGTGGTCGGCAGCAGCGACGTGACCACCCGCACCTTTGGGGTCGCGGCCGGCCTCGACTATCAGATCGCTCCGGACACCAAGGTCGGCTTTGCGCTTGCGGGTGCCGGCACCGGCTGGTCCCTGTCGGGCGGGTTGGGTTCGGGCAAGAGCGATGCCTTCCAGGCCGGCGTCTACGGCACGCACCGGCTTGGGCCGGCCTACATCTCCGCCGCGCTTGCCGGCACCAACTTTTGGATGACCACCAATCGGACCGTGGCCAATCCGGCGTTGCCGGTCGACCAGCTCAATGCCAGCTTCAACGCCCAAAGCTTCGGCGGGCGCCTGGAAGGCGGCTACCGCATTCCGGCCTCGGTGGCATTCGGAGTCACGCCTTACGCCGCCGCGCAGTTCCTGAACTTCCTGGCGCCGTCCTACCGCGAGAGCGGACAGCTCGGTCCGCCCGATCCGTTTGCGCTGAGCTTCGCCTCGCGCCAGGCGAACGCGACCCGCACCGAGCTCGGCAGCCGGTTCGATACGACGGTTCCGACCACGGCGGGCACGCTCGGCCTGTTCGCCCGGCTGGCCTGGGCCCACGATGTGCAGAGCGACCCGACGATCAGCCCGGCCTTCCTCGGGCTGCCGACCCCGAGCTTCGTCATCAACGGCGCCACGCCGCGCCGCGACAAGGCGCTGGTGAGCGGCGGAGGCGAATGGCGCCTGCCCAACGGCTGGTTGTTGAAGGGCAAGTTCAACGGCGAGTTCGCCAGCGGCAGCTCGACCTATGCGGGCACGGCGGAGGTCAAGTACACGTGGTGAGCTGATCCGCGTCCGGGCAGGGATCGCCGCATCCGCTCATTGCCGCGCAAGCGCGTTTGCTTGATTGCCACATCCGCTCACACCCCGGACGAGTGTGTGAAGGAATAAAGGACGAGGTCTCTCCACCCGCTCATCCCCGCGGACGCGGGGATCCAGACTTTGCCCCATTGAACGCCCATGCAATTTGGCAAAGTCTGGCTTCCCGCGTCCGCGGGAATGAGCGGATGTGGCGATTTCGTCGCACGCTCGCACGCGGGACGGGCGGGCGGAGAAACTCGTCCTTCATCCGTTTCTTTCACCTGCTCGCAGCGAGCGAGCCGGCCCTATTGCGGGGCGACGCTGAAGCTGCGCGGGGGCTCGCCGTGTTGCCAAAGCTCCCACATGGTCGCAAAGGCGGCCTCGATGTGGCGGCGGTAGCGGTTCGTATCGAACAGCGGGAATGATCGCCGGTTGCGCTCCAGCCGTTCCCGCAAGCCGGCCAGCAGCGGCGGCTCGGATGCAAGCCGTCGCGCCAGCGCCTCATAGTCGTCGAGGCTGTGCGTCACCAGCTCGGGCAGACCGACCGCCATCAGCAGGCTCGCGCCGACCCGGCCCGCGAAACTTCTCCCCATGCAGGTCAGCAGCGGCAGCCCGGCCCACAGCGCGTCGCTCGCGGTCGTATGGGCATTGAACGGCAGCGTGTCGAGAAACAGATCGGCCGCGCGGTGGCGGGCGAGGTGGTCCGCCAGCGGCTGCCGCGCCGCGAAAACCAGCCGCCCCGGATCGATCCCGCGCGCCGCGGCCGCCGCCCGCAGGTTGCCCCCGGCGCCGGGATTGTCCTGCAATAGCCACAGCACGCTGCCTTCGATCGCCTGCAGGAGCCGCATCCAGACGTCGAACACCGGCGCCGTGATCTTGTAATTGTTGTTGAAGCAGCAGAACACGAATCCCTGCTCGGGCAACCCGAGCTCGCGCCGCGCGGGCGTGCGGGCTGCGATCCCGCGGTTGGAATCGTTGACCAGGTAGCAATCCGGGAGATGTACGATTTTCTCGGCAATGAACGGTTGCCGGTCGAACGGCAGCACCACCGGATCGGCAATGATATAGTCGATGAAATCGGCGCCCATCGTGCCGGCAAGCCCGATATAGCCCACCTGGATGGGAGCCGCCCGGCGCGCCACGATGCCGAGGCGGGCATCCTTCTGGTAGCCGGTGCGATCGACGAGGATATCGACCTCGAGATCGTGGATGAGCTTGGCGGCCTCGCGGTCGGTCAGGCCGCGCACATCATGGAACCGGTCGAACGCCCGCACGAGCCGCGTGCGCTCCTCGCTGCCATCGTCCGGGCCGCATGAGATGCCGATGACCTCGAAGCGCGAGCGGTCGTGCAGCTCGAACAGCTCGGTGGTCAGGTGCGCGACCGGATGCCGGTGAAATCCGGCCGACAGATAGGCCAGGCGGATCTTGGCGTGATGCCGGACCGCTGCGTTCCATAACGGCTTCGGCAGGGCCGGAAACTGGTGCCGTACGTAGTTCCTCGCGCCTGCCAGCAGCAGGGCAGGATCATCCGAATAGGCGAGCAGCGTGAACGGCTCGATGAACGATCCCCGCTCAACAATGTGAGCGGAGAGCTGGCGGGCGATTGCTCCGGTGCGCGTCCAATCGCAGGTTCGCAGCGCGCAGTCGGCCAAGCCTCCCCATGCGGCGGGATGATGCGGCGCGATGGCCAGCGCCCGCTCGAAACTCGCGGCCGCCTCGGAAAATCGCTTGAGCTCCTTGAGGACATTGCCGCGGTTGGCGAGCGCATCGGGCGAATCGGGGGCAAGCCTGAGCTCGCGGCCGTAATAGGCGAGCGCCTCATCGAGCGCGCCGCGCTCGAACGCGACGCGGCCCATGAGGTTGATCGTCGCGCGGCTCGCCGGATCAAGCGCCAGCGCGCGCACGAGCGCGGCGGCGGCGGCTTCGAGCCGGCCCTGATCGATGAGGACGGCCCCGAGATGGAGATGCAGCTTGGCATCGCTTTGCTGGAGGGTCAGGGCGTGCCCCAGCAGCTCGGCGGCTTCCGCGGGCTGCTCCAGGTCCTTGAGCGCCAGCGCCAGATGGTCGAGCAAGGCCGGATCGTCGGGCGCCTGTGTGAGCGCCTTGCGATAGGCCTCCGCCGCTTCCTGCGGGCGGCCAAGCTCGCGCAGCGTGGTGCCGAGATTGTTCCAGGCCTGGACCAGATCCGGCTGCAGCGCGAGCGCGCGGCGGTAGGCCGTCGCCGCCTCCTCGAGGCGCTTGAGCGCATGCAGCGCATTGCCGAGGTTGCTGTGCGCCAGGGCGAAACCGGGTTGGAGCTCGACCGTGCGACGGTGACAGGCGGCGGCCTGCTCATACTCCTGCAGCTCGTAGAGCGCGGCGCCGAGATTGCTCAGCGCGGCCAAATGGTCGGGCTTGAGCGCCAGCGCCCGGCGGCCGTGCGCGACCGCTTCCTCGGTAAGTCCGGCGAGCCGGCACATCTCGCCGAGATTGGCGTGGTAGAGCGGAACATCGGGAGCGAGCGCGGTCGCCTGGCGCAGGTGCCCGATCGCCTCGCCGAGCCTGCCCGCCTGGTGCGCGATCAGGCCGAGCAGATGCACCGCGTTGGGCTCGTCGGGTTGCGCCTGCAGGATCTGGCGGCATTGCGCCGCGGCCTCGGTGAGCCGCCCGGCGCTGCGGTCGCGCTCGGCAAGCATCAGCGCATCGGCCAAAGCGGGCGAGGGCAGCCGGCCCCCGCTCGCGCTTTGCCCCGTCGATGAGCCGCGCTCCATGCCATCTCTCCCCGGCCGCGCATATCATGGGGCGGGCGCACTACCAAGCAGTGCGAGCGGTTGCGCCGCCGCCGGCAGCCGGATAGGAGACTACCGATCGCGGCAGGCCGGTATTTGACGATGACCGACAAGATTATTTTCGAGCAGCTGCCCGTGCGGGTCAAAAGGTGCAAGCGCGGCGCGATGATCTATTACGCCAGCGACGCTTATGTCGGCTGCTCGCTCGATCTCTACGGCGAATACTCCGAATTCGAGATCGAGCTGTTCCGGCAGATCATGTCGCCGGGCGTGAACGTCATCGACGCGGGCGCTCATTTCGGCGCGTTCACGGTGTATTTTGCCGCTGCGGTCGGCGGCGCGGGTCGCGTCTTCGCCTTCGAGCCGCAGCGATCCTTGCACCACATCCTGTGCGGCAACCTGGCGCTCAACGCTTTGACCAACGTGACGGCGGTCCACGCCGCCCTTGGCGGCAAACCCGGCGCCACACTGGTCCCAACGATAGACTACAGCAAGGACGGCAATTTCGGCGGCATCGCGCTCGGAAGCGAGGCCGTCGGCGAGCGGGTCGAGGTGCGCACCATCGACGAGCTTCGCCTGCCGCACTGCCGCCTGATCAAGATCGACGTCGAGGGCATGGAGCTCGATGTCCTGGCCGGAGCCTCGGAAACCTTGGCAAGATGCCTGCCGTTTCTCTATGTGGAGAACGATCGGCCGGCCAATTCGGCGAAGCTGATCGAGCTGCTCCTCGGCCGTGGCTACCGCCTCTACTGGCATTTGCCGAAAATGTTCAATCCGGATAATTTCTTCGGCAACCCGCAGAATGTCTTTCCGGCGGTGATCTCGATCAACATGTTCTGCGTCCCGCGCACGTTCGATCTCAAATTGACCGGCTTTCACGAAATCGTCTCGCCGCAAGCCGACTGGCGCGATGCCGACGAAAGTCGGCGAGTGAGTGGAAATAGATGAGGCCGCCGAACATGTCCCGGACGCGTTCGTAGGGCGCAATCGCTTTATTGCGCCATTTGGCAATGCCGCTGGCGCAATAAAGCGATTGCGCCCTACGCCGTATCCTCACTTGTGCGGTCGATTGAAGTAGCGCAGATCGGGCGGCGCCTGGTTCTTCTTGACCGGCATCAGGTAGCCGTTCTCGCTGATGAAATAGTCGTCCTTGCCGACACGGACGTGGTGGTTGTCCTCGGCGCAATCATTGAAATGCCAGATCGGCATCGGATCGGGTTCGTGACGGTATTTCTTGGTCACGGTCCACGGGCGGGTCAATGCGTTGTCGATCGTGGTGATCTCGTCGAGCAGGATATTGTTGTCGGTCTTGTCGAGGCTGAATCTCTCCTTGATGATGGACTGATTGTCGTCGTCGAGAAGAATGCCGCTGGCCTCATAGGTGCGCGGACCCTTGAAGCCGCGCGTCTCGACCACCAAGGCGGCGTAGCGGCCGTCGCTGCCCATGTCGGTCCAGCGGCCGATCGAAAGCCCATTGAAATTCTCGTCCATCTCCTTGGGCCAATCGCGTCCATCGGTGAACACGCGCCGCGACACCGTGTAGTCGGTCAAGATGTAGGTGGTTTTCGGCAGGATGACGATCTCCATGGGATAGACGACGGTCATGACCCTCGGCATGCCATGCGGGATGCAGCGGCCGGTCGGGTCGTCGCCCAGGCCGCCGGCGGCCTGGTCGGCGAGACTGGCCTCGTAACGCGCCTGATATTCGGGCGTGAGCGGCGGCTGCTGGGCGCGGCCGAGCGGCTTGGTCGGATCCCACTGAATCCCGCTGGTGGTCTTCCACTGGCCGGACCAGTCGGGATATTTCGACAAGTCGTATTTCGAGAGATCCTGAGCGTGAGCGCCGGCAATCCAGGCAACGCTCACCGCCAGCGCGCCGACCAAGCTTCGGTAAGACATTCAGCCCTCTCTCTATATGAATGCGATACGCCGGTCCCAATCATACGCCCTGGGATTTCAGTGCGCCACGAAAGATGCGGAGTGCTTGCGGCAGGGGCGGCACCGTAGCCCGCATGAAGCGTAGCGAAATGCGGGAGCGCCGTTCCCGGATTTCGCAAGTGCTCCATCCGGGCTACAACTATGCGTTCAGCTCTTCTGCTCGTTGGTCAGGTCCGCGCTGGTCGAGCCGATGAGCTCGGCGCGGTCGACGGGCAAGCGGAAGTCGTAGCCCTCGATCTTGGCTGCCAGGGCGTCGGCCTTGGCGCGCGCGGCATCGTTGGTGGCCTCGGCGGATATCTGCACCCAGCCCTGCGACGGCTCGCCCAGGCCGGTGATGACCAGCCGCAGCCCGTCCGCGAGGTCCGCCACCATGCGGCGCGGATCGTCGCCGGGCTTGGTCCGCTTGCGCACGTCCTGGAAGGCGAAGCTCGTCACCATGGTGGTGAGCCGGCCCACCTTGAAGGTGTCGGCGACGCGTTTTTCCGGCAGGTTCGCGAGCGTGAGCTCGCCCGGCTTGTCGGGGGTCGCGGTCGCCGTCACCGCATCGCGTCCGCCGCCGCTGAGCTCGATCTTCTTGATGTCGCTGCCCTTGATGCCGAGGTCGAGGCCGGCGAACCAATCCGACCGGCTGGCCGGGAGCCGCACATCGCCGCGGGCGAGCCAGGTCTGCGGCTGGCCCTTGAGGCGCACGAACACGCCGCCGACCGGACCGCCCACCGTATTGTCGCGATTGCCGACAAAGAAGTCGGCCAGGTCCCCGCCGGCGGTGCGGAAGGTGATTTCCTTGGCCGCATCGGCGACGCCCGCATCGGCGAGACCGAGATCGCCGTAGCGGGTCGGGTCGCTGGTGCGCGATTCCTCGAACGAGAGCTCCATGCTGCTGGCGATGAGGTCGCGCACCGCGTCGCCCTTGACCGGATAGCCTGAATTCGCCGCCACGAAGCCGGCATCCTTGTGCTCGATCGAGAGCGGATCGGCGCCCTGGCGCACCACCAGTGCTGTGATGTCGTTGGCCTGGGCGGTCAGCCCTGGAAGCACGGGCTCGCCGCGCCGGTCGGATGCGATGCTCGCCGAGCCGGTGCGCAACACGGCCGCGGTCAGCCCGACGCTCGCGACTGCGAGCACCGCCAGAATGGTGAGTTGTCGCCTGTTCATGACCGCTCCCCCGCATCGGACTTGACCGGCAGCGGCCGGCGCGGCCGCCGCAGCGCCAGCCCCAGCACGATGATGGCCACCATCACCGGAACGACGCCGACATTGAGCGCCGTGATCCAGCTTTTGAGATTGTCGACGTCGCGGCGCAACGCGAACTGGACATCGCGCAATTGCGAGCGGATGCCGAGCAGCTGGGCGCGGAAGCCCTCGATCGCCTTGAGCTGATCGGGGGTGAGCACATCGTTGCCGCCCTCGGTCGCCTTCGGCAATTGCGACAGCTTCTGCTCGGTGTCCTTGAGCTGCTGGGTGAGCTCCTGCTCCTTGGCGCGGTAGCGGCTGTCGGCGTCGGCCTCCATGCGCTGGATCATCTCGAACGGACGCCACGACACGCCGCGCCCGCGCAGGTCCGTCAAGGCGGGGCCGCCGGCCATCTCCTCGATCGCGTTGGTGACGAAGTCGCCGTTATTGGCGAACGCCTGCGCGACCTGCTGGCCGAACAGCGATTGTTGCTGGATCCAGTTGCGGTCCATCAGCATGTCGGCATCGCCCACCAGGATGACGTTGAGGGGCTTGCTGGAGCGCTTGATGGTCGTGCCGGCGGCCGCCGTGTCGGGCTTTTTCGCATCGTCCTTGGCCGCATCCGGCTTGCTCCCGTCCGGCTTGGCATCCTTGGGGAGTCCATCCGGGAAGGCGCTGTCGAGCGTGCCGGAGAGCCGGGCGGCGAGAATCGGCGGCTTGGGGCTGCGGGTCATTCCGACCATGAGGCGGCGCGGATCGGCGGTGCGGTCGGCCGCCAGCTTGGCATCGACCAGCACGGCGGAGCCTGAGCCCTGCAGCAGCGGCCGCAAGGTGACGCCGTCCTTGCTGGTCTCGAACGCCCCCGCGGTCGTCATCACGATGGCGGAGAGCTGGGCCAGGATCGCTTCGTCATGCGACAGAGCATCGCCGCGCAACGCCAGCCAAGGCAGGTTTTGCGACTCCACCGGCCGGCCGTCGACGTTGCGCTGCGGTCTGCAGCGCATAGTCCGGATCGCCGACCGCATGCGTGGTGTCGAATTTGACGCCCCACGCCTTGAACAGCGGCTCCAGGGTCGAGGTCGGGTTTTCCGGCGGCTCGCCCGCGCGGGCTGAACTGATTTTCCGCATAGGGATCGACGAAGATCATCGCGGCATTGCCGCCCAGCACCCATTGATCGATGGTGTAGAGCGTGCGCTGGCTCAGGTTCTGCGGATGCACCACCATGAGCACGCGGGTGCCATCGGGCAGCTTGTCGACATCGCCGGAGACCGGCTTGACGTCGAAGAACTGCTTCATCTGCGACCAGCACCTGCTGCTCGGGCATCCGCGTCATCGGATTGCCGGAGAGCCCAAGTCCGTCGAGCAGCGCCACCACCGGCTTGCCGCGGCGGCCGAGCTCGGAGACGAGCCGCGTGAGGTCGTATTCCAGGAAGGCCTCGCGATCGGGCGAGAACACCCCGATGGTGGCGCGGCCGGTGGTCGAATTGGTGGCGGCAAGGCCGAAGAACAGCCGCTCGCCGTTGGTGCCGGTGAAGCTGTCGATGCCGAATGCGACCGCGCGGTCCTCGTCCTCGGAGAACGGCCGCGGGTCGATGACCTCGAGGATGATATGGCCGTTGGCGCCGCCACATAGGCATCGAGCAGCGAACGCACCCGCCCCGCGAAGGCGGCCAGTTGCGGCGCCTGCTTGGTGAGCTCGGACGACATGAACAGGCGGAAGCGCACCGGCTCCTTCAAATCGGCGAGCAGCGAGCGCGTCCCCTGGCTCAGCGAATAGAGATGCTGCTGGGTGAAGTCGACGCGCACCGATGCGCAACGCCTGCGCGCTGACGAGGTTGACGCAGACGAAGATCACGGCGCCGAGCAGCGCCGCGACGATCGCGATGCGGCCGGTCGTCGGACCGCCGGAGGACGCAACCGGATGGGATGACCCTGGTTGGGAATTTGCTTCGGGCGTCGCTTCGGGTGTCGCTTGGGGTGTTGCTTGATCGGACATTTGGGCGCCTCACGCAGCCTTCTTGACTTCGATGACGCGGACGTTGAGCCACAGGCAGAACACGATCAGGGACACGAAGAAGACGATGGACGGCAATTCCAGCACGCCGTCCGTGATGTGCTGGAAATGCTCCAGGAACGACATCGAGCGCACCGCGTCGATGACGATCGCCGGCGCCCATGAGCGCACCGACGACAGGACGAGATCGAAGCCCGCCATCACGAACAGGAAGCTCACCGCGGTGGCGCCGATGAAGGCCAGCACCTGGCTCTTGGTCAGCGCCGGAGATCGCCGCCGCCAGCGCCAGGAACGCGCCGGCCATCAGCCATGAGCCGATATAGGACGCCAGGATGACGCCGTTGTCGGGCGAGCCGAGCACGTTGACGGTGATCCACAGCGGCATCGTCAGCACCAGCGCGAGCGCCGCGAAAGCCCAGGCGGCGAGCCACTTGCCGAGCACGATCTGCCAGGGCTGCGACCGGCAGGGTCATCAGCAGTTCGATGGTGCCGCTACGCCGCTCCTCGGCCCATAGCCGCATCGCGATCGCCGGCATCAGCACCAGGTAGAGCCACGGATGCCAGAAGAAGAAGCCGGAGAGATCGGCCTGGCCGTGCTCGAAGAAGCCGGACACCAGGAAGGTCATGCCGGCCGACAGCGCCAGGAACACGATGAGGAACACCGCCGCGACCGGGGTGGCGAAATAGGCGGCGAATTCGCGGCGGAACACCAGCAAGGTAGGGCGCATCGTCAATGCTCCGTTGCGGTGCCGGTGATCTGGCGGAAACACGTCGTCGAGTGTCGCGCGCTTGAGATAGATCTCGTCGACCGCGATCTCTGAGCGGCCGAGCACGCCGGCGAGCTCGCTGGCCGAAGGCCGGCTCGGTCGCCCCGTGCACCAGCAGACGGGTGACGCCGTTGACGCGCTCGCGCGATCGTCGACCCGGGTGACGCCAGGCTCCCTGGAGATGATCTCGATCGCCCGCTGCGGCTCGGCGGTCGCGATGCGTCACGGCGAGCGTGCCCGTTCTCCGGCGCCGCGCGCCAGCAGCTCGGCCGGCGTGGCGTCGGCCAGCATGCGCCCCTTGGCGATGATGATGGCGCGGCTGCAGACCGCTTCGACCTCCTCCAGGATATGGGTCGAGATGATGATCGCCTTGTGCGGCGCGATGGCGCGGATCAGTCCCGCATTTCGTATTTCTGGTTGGGATCGAGCCCGTCGGTGGGCTCGTCGAGGATCAGCACGTCGGGATCGTGCACCAGCGCCTGGGCGATGCCGACGCGCCGCTTGAACCCCTTGGACAGGGAATCGATGCGCTGGTTCCAGACCTCGGCGAGATCGAACCCGCTCGACCAGCTCAGCCAGCCGATCGTTGGCCTGCGCCTTCGAGAGCCCGTGCATGCCGGCGATGAAGGCGAGAAAGGCGGCCGACGCTCATGTCCGCATAGGCGGGCGCGCCTTCCGGCAGATAGCCGAGCCGCCGGCGCGCCGCGATCGAGTCGGTGTGGCTGTTGTGCCCGTCGATCCAGGCCTCGCCGGAGGTCGGCTCGAGAAAGCCGCTGATGATCTTCATCGCGGTCGACTTGCCGGCGCCGTTGGGGCCGAGAAATCCGACCACCTCGCCGCGCTCGACCGCAAACGATAATCCCATCCACCGCGGTCAAGGCCCCAAAGCGCTTGACCAAATCCCGTGCTTCGACGAGCGCCATTTTTCCCGCTCCCGGCGTTGCGACCGGCGCGAGGACATGCGAGTCCCGCCCGGTCAAATGCACGATCGACAATGGGACACGCCGCCCCCGCACCGCGCGTCGAACTGGCGACCGCGCGGTGAATTTCAAGGGAGCATTCCCTCCGCGATCTACCAGCGGAACCGGCGCCGCCCGGCAATGCACAATTGCGTGAAATATAGCGGCAGATGTTCGCGGCGCGCATTAGGGCGGCGTGCACCGAACCCCCCGCTCATCCGTGCACGGAATCGGCGCCCCAATTCTGAAGGAAACAAATGAAGGACAAACCTCTCCTCCGCTCATCCCCGCGGACGCGCAGATCCAGCCTTTGCCACATTGAGCGTCCATGCAATTTGGCAACGTCTGGATCCCCGCGTCCGCGGGGATGAGCCGCTGTGGCAATTCCTTCACACGCGCGTCCGCGGGAACGAGCGGATTTGGCGCGGACGGAACCAGCCTTTGCCACAAATCGCAGTGCCCAATCGCGAAAGAAACCTGCTCAGCCCGCCGCCGGCAGGCCGCGCACGATGAGCCGGTTCAGCCGCGCCGCGAACGCGGCCGGATCGGTGGGCACCTCGCCGTCGAGGATCTGGGCCTGATCGAGCAGCAGCGCCGACAGGTCGGCCACATCGTCGGCCCGCGCTTGCGCCTTGGCCAGCCCCAAGGCTCTGACCAGCGCGTGGCGCATGTTGAGCTCCAGGATCGGCCTGCCGCCGGCGCCGCGGCCGGTACGCGAAAGCAGGCGCTCGAGCTGGCGATCGGGCCCGTGGCCCCCCGCCACCAGGCAGGCGGCACTATCGGTGAGCCGTTGGGAAGCGCGCACGTCGGATACCTGCTCGCCCAAGGCGCTCTTCACCTCCTCGATGATCGCGGCGTCCATATCGGAGGCCGGCTCCGCCGCCGCGGCCTCCTCCAGGCGCGGCACCAGATCGAGGTTGATCTCGCCCTGGCTCAGCGACTTCAGCGGCTTGCCCTCGAAGCCCAGCGGCGCGGCGGTCCAGAACGCATCGACCGGATCGGTCAGCAGCAGAACCTCGATGCCGCGCGCACGCGCGGCTTCGAGCTTGGGGTTGGCCTTGAGCCGCTCCAGGCTCTCCCCGACCAGATAATAGATCTCGGTCTGATTGGGCCGCAGATCGGCGACATATTGCTTGAGGGAACGCGCGGCGCCGGCGGTGGTCGCGAAACGGGCGAGCGCCAGCAGCTGGTCGCGGCGCTCGAAATCCTCGTAGAGGCCTTCCTTGATGAGGCTGCCGAAGGCGTCCCAGATCTTCTCGAACGCCGGTGCGTCCTTCGCCGCAAGCGTTTCCAGCTCGCCCAGGACGCGACCGGTCAGCGCCTTGCGGATCTGCGCCACCTGCGGATCGTTCTGCAGCATCTCGCGCGAGATGTTGAGCGGCAGGTCCTCGCTGTCGACCACGCCGCGCACGAAACGCAGATAGGGCGGCAACAGGTCGGCGTCGTCGGTGATGTAGACGCGGCGCACATAGAGCTTCACGCGGCCCTTGCGGGTCGCATCGAGCATGTCGAACGGCCGGCTCGAGGGAGCAAACAGCAGCACCGCGTAGGAGATCCGGCCCTCGGCGCGGTAATGCAGCGTCATCGCGGGCTCGTCGAATGCGCCGGTGATGGAGCGATAGGCCTGGGCATAGTCCTCGGCCTTGAGCTCGGCCTTCGGCCGCTGCCAGAGCGCGCTCGCCGTGTTGATCTGGCGGGTCTCTCCCTTCTCGTCCTCGAGCTCGATCGGAAACTGGATATGCTCCGAATAGGCCCTGACGACGCGCTCGATCTCGTAGGGTTCGAGAAAGCGTTTGGCGTCGGGCTTGAGGTGGAGAAGGATCTCGGTGCCGCGCCGCACGCGCGCGGCCTGCTGCTCATCCGCCGGCGCGATCTCGAAGCCATCGCCCCCGGAGGAGCGCCAGACGAAGGCCTCGCCTGCACCGGCGCGGCGGCTGGTCACCTCGATCCGATCGGCCACCATGAAGGCCGAATAGAAGCCGACGCCGAATTTGCCGATGAGCCCGGTTCCGTCCTTGGCCTCGGCAAGCTGGCTGATGAAAGCGCGCGTGCCCGATCTCGCCACGGTGCCCAGATTGTCGATCATCTCCGCCCGGTCCATGCCGATGCCGGTATCGGTGATCGCAAGCGTGCCGGCTACCGCATCCGGCTTGATGCGGATCGCGAGCGGGGCACCGTCAGCCAGCAATTCCGGCTTGGCGATGGCCTCGTAGCGCAGCTTGTCGCAGGCATCCGACCCGTTGGAGATCAGCTCGCGCAGGAAGACCTCGGTCTCCGAATAGACCGCGTGCACCATCAGATGCAAAAGCTGGGCGACCTCGGCTTGAAACGGCCGGGTTTGGGCAACCGTTTCCGATTCGTCATCCATGGCACGCTCGCCTGTCATCGCGGAAGGTTTGGTTGCTGGGAGCTTAGGGGAAAGCAAGGACGATTTGCTATCGCCCGACAGCGCTCGCAAATCAACACGTCATCCGCGGGGCGGATTTGGGAATTGGCCGCGCCGTTTCAAGGAGGGCCGGCACCGCGGGCAGGGCCGATCCGGAGCCTTCGGCTACTTCCTCGGCTGGTTGAAATACCGCAGATCCGGGGGCGCCTGGTCCTTCTTGGCGGGCATCAGCCGGCCGTCCGCGCTGAGCATGTAGCTGTCGTTGCCGATGCGGACATGCTGGTTTCCCTCCAGGCAAACGGAATCGCGCCAAGCCGGTTGGGCCTCACGGGAGCGGCGGTAGTCCTTGAGCACCGTCCAGGGACGCGTGAAGGCATGGTCGATCACGGTGATCTCGTCGTGCAGGATGTTGCGATCTGCCTTGTCGCTGTAGAACCGCTCCTTGATGATGCTTTGATTGTCGGCATGCAGGGGGAGGCCGGTGCTGTCGAGGGTGCGCAGGCCTTTGAATCCGCGCGTCTCCACCTCCAAGAGGTCGTAGCGGCCGCTCGCGTCGGTATCGATCCAATAGCCGACGGAATGGCCCGCAATCGACGGCTCTGTATCCTGCGACCAGCCGCGGCCGTCGGTGAAAATCCGGCGATTCTCGTTCAGGAAGCCCATCAGGATATGGGTCACCTCCGGCATGACGATGATCTCCATGGTGGAGTAGACGTTCATCATGCGCGGCATGCCGGCCGGAAAGCACACATAGTCCCGGTCCAGACCCGCCCCGCCGGCGGCCTGATCGGCGAGGCTCGCCTCGAGAATGGCCTGATATTCGGGTGTCAGCGGAGCCTCCTGGGCGAGGCCCTGGAATTTATTCGGGTCGAATGACGGATTGGGGGAGGCTTGGGTCCGCAGGGTATTGAGCCGGGTCCACTGGCCTTTCCAATCGGGATATTTGGCCTCATCGAAGGCGGCAGCATCCGCGATCGTCAGGCCCATCGCCACCATCAGCGCGATGCAGCCGATCAAGCTTCGGTGCCCCATGACCATCGTCGGCGTCTCCCCGGCACAGCTTGCGGCAACGATACACCATGAGGGCGACGGGCGAAACCGGCCGCCCGAGGTGAGCTGCCCGACGGCCGCGAGCCTTCGCATTTGGCGCAGCGTCGCTTCGACCCGCTCGCGCTCCTCAGGTCCGGTGCTTGCCGGCGGCGGTCGCGGGCGCGGTTCAAGCTGCCGAGTAGAGCCTAGTCCCATGCCTGACGAGTTGGAAACGTTGGGCGCGGCCGCATCGCGCGGCCCGGCTACAGCGTGGGCAGTTCATGCTTATGGATGGACCAAAGGACGTATGATCCGGAGCCCAGGATAACGGCAGGGAGTGCGAGCCAGATGAGCATCATGTTGCGATCCTCGCTACGCGACCCCGGCGAGGATCAAACGTCAGAACGCGACTGCGAGTTCCGCGCTTGCCGGCACGGGCGAAGTTGACCACCGGGCCGGCGGCGATCCCGGAACTTTTTTCCGCATCCCGCGTTGCCCGCTGTCCCGCAGGGGCTCGGCCTGTGCGGGGGGATGGTTTTCCGTCTCTGGGGCGCTGCTCCCGGAAGCTCGATCCTTTCTCGGGGATTGCAATGGATGCCGTGACGTCCCTTCTGCCGAGGGTCGCGACCGGAGGCGCCGGACTGGACCGCATTCTGGGCGGCGGGTTGGCCCGCAACCGGGTCCTCCGAAGATACCATCCGCCACGGCATCGTCATCGGGCCGCCGCGCAATTGACCGAAGAGCTTGGCAAACTCACGTTCCTGGAACGACCGTTCCCTCCGACCACGCTTGTGCCAAGTTCAAGCTCACGGCGGACAAGGCAAAACGAGCATTGCTTTCAAGCATGCCAACCAGACAAGGACCCACATGTCCGTGACTGAAGATTTCCAAGGCCTTCGCGTTCTCGTGGTGGAGGACGATTCGCTGATATGCCTATTGTTCGAGGACATGCTCATGGACCTCGGCTGCAACGTCGTCGCGGCGGCTTGCGATTTCAAGCGGGCGAGCGAGTTGGCGCAAGGCCAGGACAACATCGATGTTGCGATTCTCGACGTAAATCTGGGCGGGCGCTTGGTTTTCCCGATTGCGGACATCCTTGCCGCGCGCGGCATCCCGTTTCTGTTCGCGACCGGCATGGGCACCGACGGACTTCCGTCGGCCTGGCAAGGCCATTGCTCCGTGCAGAAGCCGATGACGACAGCGAGCCTCGGCGCCGCTCTCGGCCGCGCCGTTCGGGAGCAAGCCAAGTCCGCGTAGCATTCTACACTTGTCCCGGCCTTGAGCCGGGACCGTCACAAGCTCGGAGTTTCGTACGGTCCCGGCTCATTAGCGCGTTTACGCGCGTCTTCCACGCGCTGTGGCCGGGACAAGTTGTGGCACCGCATCAACCAGGCGCGCTCTTCCGGCGCCATCCTGAATGATCAGCCGCCCGGGCTCGCAGAGGCGGAATGAGGCTGCGGCAACCGCAACGGTTCCACGCTCGCCAAGCCGCCTGCGGATGCGTGGCGCTCGGCATCGAGGCCGAGCATTTCCCCGGCGGTGCGGCAGAGCTTGTTCCAGATGCGCAAGCCGAGGCCCACCAGCTTGGGTACCGCGACGTGGCACACCGCGACCTTGCGAAGATCCTGGGTGACCTGCCAGATGCTTGAGCTTCCGGCCGGGAAGAACGCCGTATCGCCGGGACCCAGACGGCGCTCGCTGCCGGATTCATCGGTGATGATGACCTCGCCGGACAGGATGTGGAGCATCTCGTCGACATAGTACTGCCATCGAAAACGCCCCTTGGTGCAGGACCAGGCGATCACCGTCATGGCGCCGTCGCGGCTGTGGGCGATCGCGGTTGCCCGCGCCTGCGGTGAGCCCTCGAGCACCCATTCGGTCGGGAACGAGGAGGGAGCAAGCTCGACGGCGGCTGGATTTGCGGTGATGACCTGTGGCGACGGTCGCGGCATGTGGGAGCCCCCCAAATCAAAGTGGTCGCGGAGATTGCCGGACGGGACCTTAATTTTCCTTAATGTGCGACTGTTCAAAAATTGGAACAAATCTTGATTTTGGGACAGAGCAGCCTTACAAGGTGAGGAGCCATCGGGCCCAGAAAGCACCCTCCATGCCCTCAATGCACGACGCCTTCGCCTCCAACCCCTTCGTGGTCGGCAAGAGCCCTCCTTCCGCCGATCACCCGCATATCCCGGCCGAGGAGGCGCTATGCCCGATCGTTTCCCACGATTGGGTGAACTCCGAGTACAAGCACCTCGTCGTGGAGGCTTCCCCCAAGGCGCTGGCCGTCAAGCCGGGCCAGTTCTTCAATCTGCTGTGCCCCTCGCCCGATGTAGGCGAGCTGTGGCTGCGCCGTCCGCAGAGCGTCTACCGGATCGACCGCGCCCAGGGCCGCATCGAGTTCCTCTACAAATGCGTCGGCCGCGGCACCCGCGGGCTTGCCACCCTACGCGGTCGGCGATCAGCTCAACATGGTCGGGCCTCTGGGCGTCGGATTCTCCCTCGATCCGCGCTGGAAGAGCGTGGTCGTGCTGGGACGCGGCGTCGGGTTGGCGACGCTGGCGCCGATCTCGCAGCTCGCCCAGGAAAACGGCGTCAAGGTCACCGCGATCCTGAGCGCGCGCAGCCCGGAATTCGTGATGGCGGACGATCTGTTCGGCCGGGTCGGCGAGGTCGTATCCGTGCTCGATTCCGACGGCAGCAGCGCGGTCGAGAATGTGGAGGCGATCCTGGCGCGGCTGATCGGGGCCGGGCGGGCGGACGCCTTCTATACCTGCGGCTCGAACCGTCTGATGCAGCTGATGAAGCGGCTTGGCAGGGAGCACGGCATTCCGGGTCAGGTCGCCATGGAGCAGATCATGGCCTGTGGCCTCGGCCCCTGTTACGTCTGCGTGAAGACTTTCGAGGTCGCGGGCGAGCAGGTGCTGCGGCGGGTCTGCATCGACGGGCCGATTTTCGATCTGCAGGAGGCGGTGGGATGGTAGACATGAGCGTCAGGATCGGGAGCGTCACGCTCAAGAACCCGATCATGCCGGCCTCCGGCGCGTTCTCGACCGAGTTGGCCCAGGTGATGGACATCAACCGGCTCGGCGCGCTGGTGACCAAGACGGTGTCGCGCGAGGTCCGCATCGGCAATCCGCCCCCGCGCGTGGCCGAGCTGGAAGGCGGCATGATCAATTCGATCGGCCTGCCCGGCAAAGGGCTCGACTATTTCCTCGATCACCAGCTCCCGGACTACAAGCGCTATACGCCGCCGATCGTGGCCAATATCACGGCGACGACGCCCGACGACTTTGCCGCCATGGCGCGCGCCGTGACGGTCCCCGAGGTCGACGTCATCGAGATGAACATCTCGTGCCCGACGCGCGAGCCGGGCGGCGGCAACTTCGCGCTGCACGAAGACCATACCTACGACATCGTGCGCCGGGTGCGGGCGGCGACCGACAAGCCGGTCTGGGCCAAGCTCTCGCCCAATGCGGGCGAGATCGATCTGGTCGCCCGCGCCGCCGAACGGGCCGGCGCCGATGCGCTGACCATCTCCAATACGCTGCTCGGGCTCAAGATCGACACCAATACGTTCAAGCCGATGATCGGCAACGGCTATGGCGGGATCTCGGGGCCCGGCATCAAGCCCATCATCCTGCGCATGGTGCACCAGTGCTCGCGGGCGGTGAAGATCCCCATCATCGGCTGCGGCGGCATCGTCAAGGTCGAGGACGTGGTGGAATACATGCTGGCGGGCGCGAGCGCGGTGATGATCGGCTACCTCACGTTCCGCAATCCCTCCGGCATGATCGCGATCATCGACGGGCTCGAAGCCTGGTGCGCCAAGCGCGGCTTCCCGCGCGTCGCCGATCTCACCGGCGCCATGAAGTTCGAGAAGCCCGCCCCGACGCTGGCCGCCGCCGCCGCCCCGATTGGATAATCCGCCCTTGTAGCCCGCATGGAGCGTAGCGTAATGCGGGAGCGGCGGTCCCGGATTACGCAAGCGCTCCATCCAGGCTACATGAGCTAGTCACTAATTCGCCCACCGGAGGAACAATGTCAGAGCATGACGTGATCGTGGTCGGCGCCGGCAATGCCGCGTTCTGCGCGGCGCTTGGCGGCGCAGGAGCAGGGCGCCTCGGTGCTCATGCTGGAGGCGGCGCCGGAGGACGAGTCCGGCGGCAACAGCCGCTTCACGGCGGGCTCGATCCGCGTCGTCTACAACGGCGTCGACGACATCAGGACGCTGATCCCCGACCTGACCGAGGCAGGAGATCGCCACCACCGATTTCGGCACCTACACGCAGGAGCAGTTCTTCGACGACATGGCGCGGGTGACGCAATACCGCGCCGATCCCGATCTGGTCGAGCTCCTGGTGACGCGCAGCTTCGACACCGCTGTGCTGGATGCGCGACAAGGGCGTGCGCTTCATCCCGATCTACGGCCGGCAGGCGTTCAAGATCGACGGCAAGTTCAAGTTCTGGGGCGGCCTCACGGTCGAGATCGGTCGGCGGCGGCCCCGGCCTGGTCAAGCATGCTGACCGAGGCCGCGCCGCAAGCGCGGCATCGAGATCCGCTACGAGACCCGCGCGCTCGACCTCTTGTCATCGACGGCGCGCCGCGTCGACGGCGTGCGCGTGCGCAGGCAACGGGCACGTGAGCGAGCTGCGCGGCAAGTCGGTGGTGCTCGCCTGCGGCGGCTTCGAGGCCAATCCGGAATGGCGCACGCGCTATCTCGGGCCGGGCTGGGACCTCGCCAAGGTGCGCGGCAGCCGCTTCAACGCCGGCGACGGCATCCGCATGGCGCTCGACGATCGGCGCCAGCCCGCGCGGCAACTGGTCGGGCTGCCACGCGGTCGGCTGGGACATGAACGCGCCCGAATTCGGCGACCTCGCGGTCGGCGACCAGTTCCAGAAGCACTCCTATCCGTTCGGCATCATGGTCAATGCCACCGGCAAGCGCTTCGTCGACGAGGGCGCCGATTTCCGCAACTACACCTATGCGAAATACGGCCGCGTCATCCTCGAGCAGCCGGGCCAGTTCGCCTGGCAGATCTTCGACCAGAAGGTGAAGCACCTGCAGCGCGACGAGTACCGCATCCGCCAGATCACCAAGGTCGACCGGCGACACGATCGAGGAGCTGGCCGAGAAGCTCGACGGCGTCGATGCCGCGCAGTTCGTCAAGACCATCGCCGAATACAACGAGGCGGTGCGCACCGACGTTCCGTTCAATCCCAACGTCAAGGACGGCCGCCGCACCGCAGGGGCTCGCCATCGACAAGAGCAACTGGGCCAACACCATCGACGAGCCGCCGTTCGAGGCCTATGGGGTGACCTGCGGCATCACCTTCACGTTCGGCGGCTTGCGCATCAACACCGACGGCGAGGTGCTCAACACCGATTACCAGCCGATCCGCGGTCTCTACGCGGCCGGCGAGCTGGTCGGCGGCCTCTTCTATTTCAACTATCCGGGCGGATCGGGCCTCATCTCGGGCGCCGTCTTCGGCAAGCATCGCCGGCTCCTCGGCGGGACGCGCCTTGAAGAACTAAAACGCCGCCATGGCGCGCGCCCTCAACGAGCTTTCGGCGAGCGAGGTCGCGCGCCGCATCGCCGCCCGCGAGATCACCGCCGCAGCCGTGGCGGGCGATTGCCTGGCGCGCATCGCGG
Source organism: uncultured Alphaproteobacteria bacterium (assembly GCA_963725185.1). Taxonomy (GTDB): domain Bacteria; phylum Pseudomonadota; class Alphaproteobacteria; order Rhizobiales; family Xanthobacteraceae; genus VAZQ01. Next base: position 177,841 of record CAVRXO010000002.1, on the reverse strand, counting down.
CGCGCGAGCCCGCGCTGCACGCCTTTGCCCATGTGGATCCGGAGCTGGCGCTGCGGCAGGCGCGCGAGCTTGATCGCGGACCCAACCGCGGCGCGCTGCACGGGGTGCCGATCGGGATCAAGGACAATATCGACACCGCCGATCAGCCGACCCAGATGGGATCGCCGATCTATCGCGGCCATCGTCCCGCCTGGGATGCCGCCTGCGTGGCGCTGCTGCGTGCCGCCGGCGCCGTCATCCTGGGCAAGACCGTCACGGCGGAATTTGCCGGCATGACGGCGGGGCCGACCGTCAATCCGCAAAATCCGGCGCATACGCCCGGCGGTTCCTCGAGCGGATCGGCGGCCGCTGTCGCCGACTTCATGCTGCCGGCCGCGCTCGGCACCCAGACCGGCGGCTCGGTGCTGCGGCCCGCCGCCTATTGCGGGGTGATCGGCTACAAACCGACCTTCGGGGCCTTCAACCGGGCCGGCCTCAAGTTCGCCGCCGAGAGCCTCGATACGATCGGCCTGATCGCGCGCTCGCTCGACGACATGGCGCTTCTCACATCGGTTCTGCGCGGCGGCAAAGCCGCCGCACCGGTGTCGCTCGCCGCGCCGCCCAGGATCGGATTGTGCCGCACGCCGCTATGGGACCAGGCCCAGCCGGAGACCAAGCATGCGGTGGAGGACGCGGCGGCGCGCCTCGCTCAGGCGGGCGCGCAGCTGCGTGACGTCACGCTGCCCCACGATTTCGCCGGCCTCAGGACCGCGGCGCGCGTGACCATCAACAACTACGAGCGCTCGAAAGGCATGGCGGCCGAATGGGCGGGCCATCGCGATCTGATCAGCCCGAAGCTTGCGCGCTGCATCGAGCTCGGTATGGACATGCCATATGCGGAGTACCTCGACGCCGTGCGGCTCGGCGAAAGCTGCCGCGCCCGGCTGCCCGCCGTGCTCGAGGGTTGCGATGTCCTGCTGGCGCCCTGCGTCACGGGCGAGGCGCCCTTGGGCCTCGATTCGACCGGCGATCCGAGCTTCCAGGCGATCTGGACCATCCTGCACGTGCCGGCCCTGAGCCTGCCCACCCATCGGGGCCCGAACGGCCTGCCGGTCGGCATTCAACTCATCGCCCGCCGGTACGACGACCAGCGTCTCTTCGCCTGCGCCCAGTGGGCGTGGGAAAGGCTCAGCCTGTAGCCCGGATGGAGGCGCGTAGCGCCGCAATCCGGGAACCGCCGTTCCCGCATTACGCTGCGCTCCATGCGGGCTACAGAGCTCGCTACAGAACTACGTTCCCGTACTCTTCCTTCAGCAGATCAAGCCTTCGCAGCACCTCGCGATCGGTCACCACGAACAATATGGCGGTGCCGCTGTCGCAGCGGTGGCTGACCCAGTTGCCGTGCGGCATGCTGAAAATGTCCTTCGGCTGCCAGGCAAAAGTCTCGTTGCCGACGCGGCTTGCGCCCGATCCCTCCACCACCACGCCGACCGCATTGCTGGTGGTCCGGTACGGAATGGTTTGGGCCTCGGCCTCGATGCGGGTCATGTAGCAATCCACCAGCGACATCACCGCGCCGCCGGTCAGCGGATTGACGTAGCGGATCTTGCGCGACCCGTCCTTGGCCAGCGGGGCGGCGCGCAATGCCGCGAGCGATGCCGACCAGGGATAGCGGAACACCGGCGAATATCGGCTCGCTGCTTCCGGCAATTCGGGAACGATGTTGGGCACCGCGAAAGCCGCATCGTCGGCCGGCTCGGGAAGGTCCTTGGGCGGTCCCGGCTCGAACACCGCCGTGCCCAAGTATTGATGCAGCGGCACGTCCAGCGCATCGAACCATACGATCGGGGCAGTGCCGGCATGGGAATGCGCGTGCCACGACATGCCGGGCGTGATGATCAGGTCGCCCTCCGACATCGGGCAGCTCTTGCCGTCCACCATGGTGGTGGCGCCGCCGCCTTCGAGCACGAAGCGCAACGCATTGGGGGTATGGCGATGCGGCCGCGCCGACTCGCCCGGCATCAGCACCTGCAGGCAGCCGTTGAGGTTGGTGGTGGTGTTGCGGCCCCCGATGGCGTCCGGATTGGTGAGCGCGAGCACCCGGCGCTCCGCGTTCTCCATGGTGGTGACCTCGATCGCCTGGTCGATCAGCGGACGCAGCACCTGCCACTTCCAGTGATAGGCCCGCGGCGTATTGTCGGCCGGCTTGTGGACGGCCGTCTCCCACAGCGGCGTGACATTGGCGTCCCGCCACGCCTGCCGGATCTGCTCGAGCCGCGTTGCTGCCTCGGTCGTGCTCATGGTCCTTGCCACGATCCATTCAATCGATGCCGCGAAAACATCGCGACACTACAACGGCGTAACCGGCAGGGTCTAACCCTATTTGCAAGGCGCTTTATATTTTGCCGTAGAGCGGATCCACCCAATGATGCGTTTCTCCACCCGCTCGTCCCCGCGGACGCGGGGACCCAGTCTTTGCCCCATCGAACGTCCATGTAATTTGGCAAAGTCTGGATTCCCGCGTCCGCGGGAATGAGCGGGTGTGGCAATTCCTTCACACGCTCGATAGCAGGGATACAGTCCCTTCGAACAAAGCCCGGCTGCGCTTGCGCGCACTCATCAGGCCCTCAAATCTGGCCCGGGAACTTGATGATGAAATTGCCCTTGTTGGGCAGCTTCACCTTGGGCAGCGTCTGTGCGTCCATGGTGTCATTCTCGCCGATGAACTTGTTGAGCGAGAAGATGTAGGCGCACAGGGAATAGACTTCCTCGTTCGACAGCGAGCGCGGCTGCGGCCACGGCATAGCGCGCCGGATGTAATCGAACAGCGTGGTCGGGTCGGCCCAGAAATTGGCGATGGTCTTTTCCGCCTCGATGCCGCCCGCGACGAGCGAGCCGCCGCCGACCAGCATCCTGGCGCTGCCGCCCTTGGCTCCCTCGCCGTGACAGCCGGCGCATTTCTGCGCGAAGATCGCAGCGCCTTGGGCCGGCGTTCCGCTGCCGGGCGGCAGGTTGGTGCCGTCGGGCAGGATGGTGATGTTCCAGCCCTTGATGTCGGCCTCCGAGATCGGCTTGCCGAGGCCCGGCGCATCGGCGGCGCGGCCGGAGGGCGCGGCCGCAAGCGTCAGCAGCAGGGCGGCGGCCAGCGCCTTGAGCTTATGCGTAGACATGCTTGATCTCCCCTTTGCTGTCGATGCCCCAGCTGGTGAGGCTGTTGTAGTGGTTGTTGGGGAAGCCGAGCACGTTCGGCACCGTCTTGCTCTGTCCGCGCTGCGCGATGAAATCGGCCCGCAACGGCTGCGCGTTGCCGGCCTCGTCCCAGGCGCGGCTCTGCAGGACCACGGGCTGGCCGTCCCAGCGCCAGGGCATGCGGAAACGCGTATAGGCCTTGGGATTGACCGGCCCCTGCAGCGCCGCTTCGCCCCAGCTCTTGCCGCCATCGGCCGAGACCATGACCTTCTCGATGCGGCCGGTGCCCGAATAGGCGATGCCGGAAATATGATAATAGCCGGGCCCCTTGAGCGCATAGCCGAACGAGGGCTGGGTGATGAACGACTTGACCTCGTTGATGAAGTAGAAGCGGTAGGCCTTGCCGTCGGGCAAGAGCGGCGAATAGTTGCGCTCCTCGTAGTAGCTCATGGCCGGCTGATCGGTGAGCTGGATGCGGCGCACGAACTTGGTGTTCATGTTGCCTTCCCAGCCGGGCAGCAGGAGGCGCATCGGATAGCCGTTGCCGGGCATGAGCCGCTCGCCGTTCTGGTAGAGCGCGATCATGGCGTCATCCATGCCCTTCTTGAGCGGCGTGCTGCGGTCGATGGCGGCCGCATCGGCGCCTTCGGCCACCAGCCATTTGGCCTTCGGATCGACGCCGGCCTCGTCGAGCAGGATCGAGAGCGGCACGCCGGTCCATTCGGCGCAGGAGGAGAGGCCGTGCAGCGCCTGCACGGTCGCCTGCAGGGGCTCCTTGGAGAACAGCGGCGCGCTGTTGCCGCCGCATTCGACGAAGTGCATGCGCGTGACCATCGGGTAGCGCGTGAGCGTGTCGAGCGTGAACTCGAGCGGCTGCCTGACCATGCCGTGGATTACCAGCCGGTGCTGGTCGGGATCGATGTCCGGAATGCCGGTATGCAGGATGGTGAAATGCAGCGGGTTCGGCGTGACGGTGCCTTCGAGCAGATGCAGCGGCGCTCGGGCATGCTGGGTTGCCGGCTTTCCGGTCGGGTTGCTGAGCGTGCGCACCACCTTGTCCTCGAAATGCGAACGCTGCTGCAGGACCGGAGTGATGGCGCCGGGCCCTTTGCTCCAGGGATCGTCGGTGAGCGGCTCGGCGGCCGCCGCCGTGAGTGCACCCGCTGCGCCGGTCGTCATGGCGCCGGCGAACACGATGCCGCGTTGAAGCAGCGCCCGGCGGTGCAGCAAGCCGTTGCCGGCCACCGCTTCCACGTCAGGAATCGTGGATCTCTTGTTCTTCGAGCTCATAGCCTTCCTCCATCGAGGTGAACGCCGCCATCCGAACGCCTTCGGGTGGCGGGCCTTTCATTGACGACTTTATCACGTATTGTGGGGTGGCAAGGTGGCCCGTCGGTGCCGCGACAAAAAGTGCAAGGTCCAAAGCCAATGCAAGAGCAACCAAAGCCCCAGAAGCCCCAAAGGCCTTATGACGGACTGCGTTCATTCCTGGCGGAATGCGAAGAGCGCGGCGAGGTCAAGCTGATCCGCAACGCCGATTGGAATCTCGAGATCGGGGCTTTGACCGAGGCGGCCTGCGAGCTCATCGACGAGCCGCCGGCGCTACTGTTCGACGAGATTGCCGGCTACCCGAAGGGGTTTCGGGTGCTCAGCATCCCGGCCGGCTCGCGCGTGCGCATGGCGATCGCGCTCGGGCTGGCGCCCGACACGCCCAAGATGGAGATCGTGCTCCACGCCGCGCATCGCCTCAAGAACGCGCCGCCGATTCCGCCCACGGAGGTCGCGACCGGTCCGGTGATGGCGAACACCATGCGCGACAACGAGGTCGATCTGTTCAAGTTCCCGGTCCTCAAGTCGCACCGGCAGGACGGCGGGCGCTATATCGGCACCGGCTGCACCTTCCTCAATCGCGATCCGGAAACCGGCTATGTCAACATGGGCACCTACCGGATGCAGGTGCATGAGGGAAATTTGCTCGGCATCTGGCAGAGCCCGGGGCAGCAAGGCCGGCTGATCGCGGAGCGCTACTGGAAGCAGGGCAAGGCCTGCCCGGTGGTGGCGACCTTCGGCGGCGATCCGCTGCTGTTCTTTCTCTCTCACACCAAGTTTCCGTTCGGCATTTCCGAGCTCGATCGCGCCGGCGGCATGCTTGGCCATCCGGTCGAGGTGATCAAAGGCCCGCTCACCGGCCTGCCGATCCCGGCCCATGCCGAGATCGCGATCGAAGGCGAGATGATGCCGCCCGACGTCGAGACGCGGCTGGAGGGTCCGTTCGGCGAATGGCCTGGCTACTACACGGTCGGCAGCAAGGGCATGGCCGACGAGCAGCCGGTCATCCGGGTCAAGGCGATCTACTACCGCAACGAGCCGATCCTGCTCAACATGGCGCCGCAATGGCCGGGCGCGCCGCATCATGCGGTGCGCTTCGAGGGCGGCATCCTGTGGCAGCAGTTGGAGGCCGCCGGCGTGCCCGGAATCGCGGGCGCCTATGTGCATCACATGTTCCTGGTCGTGGTCGCGATCAAGCAGCAATATGCCGGGCATGCCAAGCAGGCCGGAATGGCGGTGCTGGGCTGCTCGGCCTGCGCCCGCAATGGTCGCTTCGTGGTGATCGTGGACGAGGACATCGATCCTTCCAACCTGGACGAGGTGATGTGGGCGATGACCACGCGGGTCGATCCGGCGACCGACATCGAGATCGTGGAGAACTGCTGGGCGACGCCGCTCGACCCGCGCATGCCGCCCGAGCGCGCCCTGAACGGCCCGCACACCAATTCGCGCGCCATCTACTACGCGGTGCGCCCCTGGGCCTGGAAGGACAAGTTCCCCCCGGTCAACCGCATCGGCAAGGACCAGCGCGACGCCATGGTGAAGAAGTATTCCGGCGAACTGCCGTTCCCCCGCCGGTAGCAATATGTAGCCCGGATGGAGCGTAAGCGAAATCCGGGAAGGCGGTTCCCGCATTCCGCTTACGCTCCATGCGGGCTACGGACCAATCGCCTTGTACCAGCCATCTCACCCTCCGCTACGCTCCACGCGTTCCGCATCCAGCGCCGCCAGCATGTCGGCGACCGTGGGCGCGGCCACCTGCGTGAAGCCGGCGCGGCGGATGGCGCCGCGTTTGGCGTCGTCGCAGAGCTGGCGCAGCCGCGCGCCGGAGAATCCTTCGGTGAGCGGCGTCGCCGCATCGATGATGGACGCAAGCTCGGCCGCGTCGGCGTCGCCCTTCGTGCGCAGGCAGATGCGCAGGATGTCGCGCCGCGCCGGGGCGTCGGGGAGGCCGACCGCGATGTGCACGCCGAAACGGCCGGGGCGCAGGATCGACGGATCGATCAGGTCGATGCGATTGGTGGCGCCGAGCACGATCACGCCCGAAAGCTGCTCGACGCCGTCGAGCTCGGCGAGCAGTTGGTTGACCACGCGGTCGGTCGTCATCGAGCCCGAATGTTCGCCGCGGATCGGCGCGATCGCCTCGAGCTGATCGAAGAAGATCACGGCCGGCGCGACCTGGCGGGCGATGCGGAAGACCTGCCGCACGCCTTCCTCGGATTCGCCGAGCCACTTGGTGAAGATCTCCGGCCCGTCGACCGAGATGAAGTTGACGCCGCATTCGTTGGCCAAGGCCTTGGCGAGCAGCGTCTTGCCGGTGCCGGGCGGCCCGTAGAGCAGCGCGCCCACATGCGGCGGCAGGCCGCTGGCGGTCAAGAGCTGCGGATTGCGCAACGGCAGCTCGACGATTTCCTGCAGGCGCTTCTTGACCGCGTCGAGCCCGCCGATATCGCTCCAGGACACGTCCGGAATGCTGATCAGCGTCTCGCGCAAGCGCCGACGGCCGCGTCTGCGACAGCGCCAGCTCGAAATCCTCGCGCTCGACCCGCAGATTCTCCAGCGGAATGCGGAACGCGGCGCGATGGTCGGACAAGTTGCCGGCGCTGCGGCGCAGGCGACTCAAGCCGGCATCGCGGCAGAGCTCCATCAGGTCGGCGCCGACGAAGCCGTGGGTGCGCTTGGCGACCTCGTCGAGGAATTCCTGGGCGTCGTCCGAGAGCGGCATCTCGCGCGTATGGATCTCCAGGATCTCGCGCCGCCCGGGAGCGTCGGGCGGACCGATGAAGATCTCGCGGTCGAACCGGCCCGGGCGCCGGAACGCCGGGTCGACCGCATCGATCCGGTTGGTGGTGCCGATCACGATGACGGCGTCGACGCGCTTGAGCCCGTCCATCAGCGCGAGCAGCTGGGTGACGGTGCGGATGTCGGAATGGGCGCCGGTCTCGCCGCGCTTGGGCGCCATGGCGTCGAGTTCGTCGATGAAGATGATCGAGGGCGAGTGATGGCCGGCCTCGTTGAACATGCGGCGCAGGTTGGCCTCGGTCTCGCCCGTATAGGTGCCGATCACGTCGGGACCGTTGATGTAGTAGAAGCGCGCATCGACCTCGTTGGCGACCGCGCGCGCGAGATGGGTCTTGCCGGCGCCGGGCGGCCCGTAGAGGATGATGCCGCGCGGCGGATTGATGCCGAGATGGCGATAGACGTGCGGGAACTTGAGCGGCAGCTGGACCAGCTCGCGGATCAGCTTGATCTGCTTGCCGAGGCCGCCGACGTCCTCGAAGGTGATGTCGAAGGCGCCGTCCGGGATGTGTGAATCATGATAGTCGAGCACGACCTCGGTCGCCTCGTCCACGATGCCGGGCCGGTCCGCGACCTTGTGGATCTCGTAGGTGGTGCCGGCATGGGAGTTCGGGAACGGGATGTAGAGCACCGCGCCGGTGCTGGCGGGCGTCTGGTTCTCGACCAGGACCTTCTTGAGATGCGGCACCAGATCATGCGCCATCGAGACGTCGACCGCCGGCAGCAATTCGATGCGCTTGACCGGCGCGACGGCTGCGCCTTCGATCTCGACTGATTCGTTGAGATGGGCCTTGAGCGCCTGGCGCACGAACCGGTCGAGCCGCACGATGCCGGTTCCGAGATCCGCGTCGAGCGGCGCATCGAGCCGCGCCAGGATGCTGCGCCCGCGTTCGGTGGCGATGCGCACGACGGCATCGGCGGCGACCCCAAGCTTGCCCATGAGAACGCCGTCGAGGCGGATGCCCAGGCGCGCGCTGGCGCTGGGCGCACCCGCGCCAAGCGCTCCGGCGCCGAGCGCTCCGGCTAGATGATCCACGCTGGCATGCACATGCACGCGCCCGCCCTGCGAATGCGCGTCGGTGCCCCGATGGGGATCCAAAATATCGTCCATGGCGTCAGCGTAGCTCCTCGCCGGCGAGTGCGCTCGATCGATCGGCGTGCTCGCGGGCCGCCGCCCCGCGCACGCGCTCCACGATGGCGGCGGGGTCGGCCGGGAGCGCGTCGCCGCGCCAGGCCACATGGCCGTCGGGCCGCACCAGCACCAGCTTCCTTTCATAGAGCGCCGCGACGGCGGGATCCGTGATGACGATCTCGCGCAGCGGCACACCGCGCGCCTTCGCGGCCTGCGTCAAGGGAGCGGCATCGGGCGGCCGCTCGCCGAGCCGCATCAACGTGAACCCGTCGCCGAACAGATCGAGCGTGGAACTGCCGTCCGCGAGCCAGGCATGGGGAGCGCGCGTGCCGGGCTTGGTCGATGGCGTGAAGCGCGGCGGCTCGCCGTCATCCGGCGGGGTGCCGTCCGGGACGCAGATCGGCGAGCGCTCGTAGCCGTATTGGATCTTGAGATGCTCCGGGACCGACAGCCAATTGGGGCTGGCCCGCCAGTCGCTCGCATCGATCTCGGGCAGGCCCGGGATGGCCGCAATGGCGCGGAACGAGCGGGTCGCCAATTCCACGTTGCGCCGGGCGATCGGCAGTCGTTCAGCCGCATAGGAGGCGATGAGCGCCGGCCCGCCCCAGCCGTCCACCATGGCGGCGAGCTTCCAGCCCAGGTTAACTACCTCCTCGAGCCCGGTATGCATGCCGATGCCGCCGGTGGGCGAGCATTCATGAGCGGCATCGCCTGCGATCAGGACGCGGCCCTGCCCGTAGCTTTGCGCCACGAAGTCGCGCCGCTCCCAGCGCGTCACCGAGAGGATCTCATAGGGGAACTCGGCCCCCGCCATCTTACGCAGCAGGGTGTCGGGATCCTGCAAGCTCGCCGGCTCGTCGAACACGGTGAGCCGCCAGAGCTCCTTGCCGTCGATGGGGATGAGTTCCGACCAGCAGCCGCGCTCGTCGATCAAGCGGTAGAAGCGGGCCCAGCCCTTGTCATGGAATGAGGCGAGCGCGGCCGAACGAAAGAAGATGTTGCCGCTGATGGCGACCACGCCGAGCCCGCCGAGCTCGATCGCAAGTGCCTCGCGCACGCTGCCGGCCGGGCCGTCGCAGCCCACCAGATAGCGCGCCCGCACGGTTTCGCTGGCGTTCGTAGTGAGATCGGCGAGCCGCGCGGTGACGCCGTCATCATCCTGGCGAAACGATTCCAACGCGGTGTGGGTGCGTACCTTCACGGCGGGCAGCGTCTTCACCCGCGCCATGAGAATTGGATCGAAATAGATCTGCGGGCAGGGGCAGGGCGCTTCCGGGGTGAAATCGCGTTGGGTCGCGCTGCTTGTAGGCGGGAACCTTCACCCGCATGAGCTCCCGCCCGCGCAGATTATCGAGATAGATGAAGTCGCGCGGGTGGCTCGCAGGCCACACCGCGGTGCGCACCGCCTGCGCCACGCCCCAACGGCGGCAGAATTCCATGTTGCGGGCGCTGACCATGCTCTGCTTGGGCACGGTGATGGCGCCATCGCGCTTCTCGACCAGGAGGCAGTCGATGCCGCGCAGCCCGAGCTCGCAGGCCAGCCCCAGACCGACCGGCCCGGCACCCGCAATGACCACGGAAGTCTGGTAGTTGACGCTCATGGCATCCTGTATACACGCGGCCGCCGCCGTTGCAGAGTGGCGTGGCCGTAGCCCGCATGGAGCGTCAGCGCAATGCGGGAACCGCTGTCCCGGATTACGCGAGCTCCATCCGGCTACAGGAGATTCAATCATGGCAACCGACCGCAAGGCGAAGCTGGCGCAGACCAATCACTGGGACGAGATCCTGGCGCTGCGCGATCGCCAGCGCGAGCAGGTCCGCAACGGCATTCAGGTGATCAAGCAATCCGAGCTGCCTCTGGAGGTGAGCCGGCAGGGATTGATGCGCTGGTACCTGCATCCGGCCATCAAGGACACGGTGCTCTCGGTGTTGCTGTTCTTTCAGCAGGAGATTCCGCCCGGCAGCCGGTCCGGCCGGCTCAAGTTCCAGGGCGGGCAGGTCATGCTCATCCTCGAGGGCCAGGGCTACACCCTGATCGACGGCGTGAAGCATCCCTGGAAGGCCGGCGATCTCCTCAACCTGCCGCTACGCGCCGACGGCATCATCGTGCAGCATTTCAATACCGACCCGCACCAGCCGGCGAGATTCGTCGCCGCCGAGCCGAACTGGCTCGAATCCGCCACCGTCGATCGCGGCTGCGGCTTCGAGCAGCTTGAGGACGCCCCCGAATACCGCGGCTAGGATCCGCGCCGCCGGGCTACAGACCTACGAAACCGATGACCCATGGATGACGATGAGACCCAAGATGACGGCGACCTGCGCGAGGAGATCGTGCGGCTCGAAGCCGAGATCGAGCGGTTGGCCGAAACCATCGAGAGCTGCCGCAAGCTCATCCTGATTGCAAAGGCCGCCATGGCGCTCGCCGCGCTGTTCATCCTGGCCGCGCTCGTCGGGGTGATCGCGCCTGATCCCGCGCTTATGATCGGCGCGTTCGGGGTTGCGGTCGGCGGCCTGGTCGTGTTCGGGTCCAACAACAGCACGTTGGAACAGGCCAGGGCCGCGACCAAAGCCGCCGAGCTGCGCCGCTCCGCGTTGATCGGCCAGATCGACCTTCGCGTCGTCGGCGGGCGCGCCAGCGGCCGCTGGTTGCATTGATAAAGCCGTGGCCCTCGGAACCGCCATCGGGTAAGCTGCCGCTCGGCCGGTCCGCAATCGCAGCGTGAGGGCCCAGGCAATACGGCGGCTTGGGCGAAAGACTTGGGGGGTTGGGCTCGGGGGGCGAAATTGAATATTTTGCGAACCCTTGCAAAGGAGCTGTCGGTTTCGCTGGCAGGCGCGACCGGGCGGCAGCGGCTGGCCACGGTGGCCGGCCGGCGGCGCTTCCTCGTCGTCCTGATCAAGCCGTCGCACTATGACGCCGACGGCTATGTCATCCAGTGGCACCGCTCGACCATCCCCTCCAACAGCCTTGCCAGCGTCTACGGCCTCCTGTCCGAATGCGCACAGGCGAAAGCCCTGGGGCCGGACGTCGATATCGAGATCGAGGTGTACGACGAGGGCAACACGGTCGTCGACGTCAAGGGGGCGATCCGCAGGATCCGCTCGGCCGGCGCCGGCTTCGTCGGGCTGGTCGGGGTCCAGTCCAACCAGTTCCCGCGCGCGCTCGATCTCGGCCGCCAGTTCCGCGCCGCCTCCTTGCCGGTGGTGATGGGCGGGTTCCATGTGAGCGGCTGCCTGTCGATGCTGCCGGAGCTGCCGCCCGACCTCAAGGAAGCCCGCGAGCTTGGCATCATCCTGTTCGCCGGCGAGGGCGAAGGCCGCATGCTTGGTTTACTGCGCGACATCGAGGCCGGCACCACCAAGCCGGTCTACAACTATCTTTCCGACATGCCGGAAATGGCCGCGGCGACGCTGCCGATCCTTCCGCGCTGGGCGGTCACGCGGGTGGCCGGCCATTATGCCAGCTTCGATGCCGGCCGCGGCTGCCCGTTCCAATGCAGTTTCTGCACCATCATCAACGTCCAGGGCCGCAAGTCGCGCTACCGCACCGCCGACGACGTCGAGGAGATCGTGCGCGCCAACGCCGCGCAGGGCATCACCCGGTTCTTCGTCACCGACGACAATTTCGCCCGCAACAGCAATTGGGAGCAGATTCTCGACCGGCTGATCGAGCTGCGCGAGAAGCACGGGTTTCGCATCCGGCTGTTCCTGCAGGTCGACACCTTGTGCCACCGCATTCCGGGCTTCATCGAGAAGTCGGCGCGGGCGGGCTGCACGGCGGTCTTCATCGGGCTCGAGAACATCAATCCCGAATCGCTGATGGGGACCAAGAAGCGGCAGAACAAGATTTGGGAATACCGGGAAATGCTGCAGGCCTGGAAGCGGGCCAAGGTGCTGACCTATGCGGGCTACATCCTGGGCTTTCCGACCGACACGCCGGAATCGATCGCGCGCGATATCGAGATCATCAAGCGGGAGCTTCCGATCGACCTGCTCGAGTTCTTCTTCCTGACGCCGCTGCCGGGCTCGGAGGACCACAAGAAGCTCCATCTCGCCGGGGTGCCGATGGACGCCGACATGAACAATTACGACCTCGAGCACGCCTGCACGGCCCATCCGCTCATGTCGAAGACGGCCTGGGAGCGGGTTTATGCCGACGCTTGGGAGCGCTACTATTCCGACGCGCACGTTGAAACGATCTTGCGCCGCGCGGCCGTCACCGGCATCAACAAGACCAAGATCTTCGACGGGGTGGCGGTGTTCTCCGGCGCTGCGCGCATCGAGGGCGTCCATCCGCTGCAGTTCGGCTTCGTCCGGCGCAAGATCCGCACCTCCCGCCGCTACGGGATGCCAATCGTCAATCCGGTGGTCTTCTATCCGTGGCGGGTTTTCGACTTCACGAGGACGCTGTGGCAGTGGTTGCGGCTGGTGCGGCGCTATCGGGCGATTCAGGCCCGTGTCGAAGCCGATCCGGAGAAGATGAATTACACCGACGAGGCTCTGACCCCCACCGTTGCCGGCACCACCGATCATTTTGTCGAAGTCTATGCCGACAAGATCCCCAAGACCCATGGCGCCCCCAAGCAGCGCCTCGCCGCAGGCGGGTAGTGGCGATGGCGCAGGCGGTCCTGCCTCTGCTTCTTTGTTAGTTGGGCATTGCGTTTCGCTCCCTCTCCTCCGTGGGGCAGGGCAATCGCATTTGAATTTTGTTGTTTGGCACCGCGGTGCCTCTTCCCTCCCCCTGAAAGGGGGAGGGTGGCGCCGAAGGCGCCGGGTGGGGGTCCCGCTTCCCAGCAAATTCCGAGTTTGTGGCGGGACCCCCACCCGGATCGCTACGCGATCCGACCTCCCCCTTTCAGGGTGAGGTGTCCCCGAGAGCGCGGCGATTTATCATATGCGATACCCGAGCCGGCCTGACTTCACATTCAGATCTGAGCAGCACGCAGGCCTGGCAGGCAGAGATATTCCCACGCCATGGTGGCGGCGGCGAGCGCGGTGATCTCGGCGACGTCGTAGGCCGGGGCGACCTCGACCACATCCATTCCGACAAAATTCAGCCCCTGCAGACGCCGCAGGATCGCCTGCGCCTGCCAGCTCGCGAGCCCGCCGATCTCCGGCGTTCCGGTTCCGGGCGCGAAGGCAGGATCGAGCGCGTCGATGTCGAAGCTGAGATAGACCGGCGCGTCGCCGACAACCGCGCGGATGCGGGCGGCGATCGCGATCGGGCCGGTTTCGTGAACCTCGGGCGCGCACACCATGGTCACGCCCTGCGCCAGCGTCCAGTCGTGCACCGCGCGCGCGAGCGGAGAGCGGATGCCGACCTGGATCATCCGGCGCGGCTCGACCAAGCCTTCCGTGATGGCGTGATGGAACACGCTACCGTGGGCGTAAGCCTGCCCGAAATTGTCCGGCCAGGTATCCACATGGGCGTCGAAATGAACGAGCGCGAGCGCGCCACGGCGTTTCGCCAGCGCGCGCAACAGCGATAGCGTGATCCCGTGGTCGCCGCCGAGCGCGATCAGATGCTCGACCGCGCGCGCCTGTTCCTCGATCCGCTGGAGGCTGCCGAGGAGATCGCCGAGCGCGATCTCGAAGTCGCCGATGTCGGCGAGCGGAAGCGTGGCCGGATCGACCCAGTGCTGCGGATGCGCGCCGTCGGTCAGCATCCGGCTCGCCTGCCGGATCGCCGCGGGTCCGAAGCGGGCGCCGCTGCGGTTGGTGGTGCCGAGGTCGAGCGGTATGCCGGCGACGCAGATCGGCGCGGCGCGATCGGTGCGCGCGACGCCGAGAAAGGTCGGCGGAACCGCATAGGTGGCAGGGACCGTCATGATGCTCCGGCGCCCGGAAGCTGGAACAGGAACACCGCGGCCGCAACCACGCAGGTCCAGTCGCCACCGCGCACGCCTTCGGTTGCCGCCGTGATCGACAGGCTGTCGACGATGAGATCGCTCATCTCATAGACCCGTTTGCGCTCGTCCCAGGCCGCTTCGGAATTGAACTCGATGCCGAGCGTCGAGGCCAGCATGGTGGCGGCCAGATCCTCCACATAGTCGGCGGTCTCGACCTCCGTCATGCCGAAGCAATGGTGCTCGGAGATGTAGCCGTAATGGGCGGGATCCTTCGGCCGGGCGAGCCCGATGCCGGTCGCGATGTGGCGCCCGGCTTCGTTGGTCTCGGCGCGAGCCATCACGCAGAACGTGATCTCGCCCGGGCTGAGCATGGCGACGCCGGCCTTGCGGGTAATGAGCTCGCAATTCGCCGGCAGGATGGAGGAGACGCTGACGAGGTTCTGCTGCTCGATATCGGCGTCGCGCAGCGCATATTCGAACGCGGAGAGCCGCTGGCGGTGGATGCCGATGCCGCGGGTCAGGAACACGCTCTTGGGGATCGGAAACATCTGCTTCCTGTTGGCGGTTGTGATGATTTGCCGTCTCCGACACCATTGGACGATGCGGCCGGCAATGCCGTCGCATGAAGTATATTCATGACTGGACCGTGACGCTCATTCTCACGGAAGCGGGGAACCGGTTCTCGGGCATCTTAGGAGGGAACTGGATCCCGCCTCCGAGCGGGTGAAGGAATTTGCCACATCCGCTCATTCCCGCGGACGCGGGAAACCAGACTTTGCCAAATTGCATGGACGATCAATGGGGCAAAGACTGGGTCCCCGCGTCCGCGTCGCGAAAGCGGCGGGGACGAGCGGGTAGAGAACTCCTCCCTCTTCCCGCTCGTTCCTCTCCGTCATCCCTCGCTTAGCGCGCTGCTCTCCAGCCCGCAGATCTCGACCTCATAGCCGTACACGTCGTCCATGCGCAGGCTGCGCGGGCCGCCGTCGCGAACGTTCTTGACGCCGAGCGCCGTGAGCTCGGCGCGGGCGCCCTCGCGATTGAAGTCGGCGACCGTGTAGGAGATGTAGTCGATTACCGCCTGGGCGGTGGGCTTGGTCGCGCGCGGCGGGCCGCCCTGTCCGCGATCGGGCGTACGGATGATGAGATGCGACAGCGGCACGTCCTTGGCGGTGACGTTGTAGGGCTGCTCGCCCTTCTTGCCGAACGGCAGCACGACGTCGTTCTTGCTCTGGCCGACCTGGTCGAGATTGAAGACCTTCGAGTACCAGTCCGCCGCCGCCTTGAACTCGGGGCAGGTATAGGAAATGTGGTTGATGAGCTGCGCCTTGAGCGTCGTATCGGCCTGCGCGCCGGCGCTGCCGGTTGCGTAGAGCGTGGTGGCGGCGAGGGTGAGCTGCTCGATCAGCCGGCGGCGGCTGATCTTGCCGGTCTCGAACTCGTTGAGCTTCTGTGCGACGAAACCTTCCATGGCGATTCTCCCCGCTTTCAATGCCGGAATGCGTTTTCTTCGATCGAGTTGGCGAACTGGATGTCGTAGTTGTAGGGATCCCGCACGTGCAGGCTGCCGGGGCGCCCGCCCGAGATCTCCTGGCCCTTCGCCTTGATCGCGGCGAGCACGCGCGTCTCCTCCCAGTTCGACAGCGTGAAGCAGAAATGATCGATATAGGCCGCCGGTTGCGGCCGGCTGCTGGGGGTCTCATTGTGGGTCAAGATGTAGGTGCCGCCCTTGCCGGGCGCGGGACCGAACATCAGATTGGCCTGCCGGCCGTTGTCCTTGCCGGGCGCGCTTTCCAGGCCGAACACGTTGATGAAGAAGTCGCGCGCTCTTGTGTAATCCGGACACGAATAGGACAAGTGGTTGACGCCGATCACCTTGAATCCGCGCGTGGCCTGCGCGTTGGCGGCGTCGCCGGCGGCGTAGACGGTGGCGGCGAGCGCAACGGTCTTGCAGAATTCCCGGCGGTCGACCTTGCCGCTTTCGAAGCTCTTGACCAGATCGGCGATGAAACGTTCCATTCCATGATCCTCCCTGTTTCCTCTTATCCCTCCGGCATCGCCGGCGACTTGTTGTTCGGCCCTGCCTTTCAAGCAACAGCACCAAAGGCAGGCGGCGATCTATCGCCGTCGACCGAGGTGCTGCGGTGACGCTACACGTGTTGCGAAGCCATATCAAATTGACTGGAGCTGACGCTTGGGTCCCGGATACGGGCCGCGTCATCGGCGCGTTGACGTGTCTTCGCGGCCCTCCAGCGATCCGGAAATCCGTCTTCTTCTCAAGATCCTCCGTGCGAAAGGGACGGAGCAAGCGGGTCAAGCCGGCGGGCGACGGCGTTGGTTGCCGCGTGGCCGGATCAAATCGACCGGCATCCGCTTTAGCGTGACGGAATTGTCAGCCTGAGGCCCGGGGCCGGCTCGGTCGGCGCGAAGTCCGGATTTTGCAAAGGTGCGGTCGTATAGGGCGTCGTCGTGCCGCCGACCGTTCCGGGATTGATTCGCGAGTTGGGCGGCAACGGCACGACCGGAGGGACGAACGTCTTGAAGTCGATCGGCTTGTCCCCCCATTGGTTGGCCTGCGCGCGGGCGTCACCGGACGCACACGGCAACACGATGCAAAACGCGAGCAGCGCGGTTCCAAGAAGGTTCATGTTGCTCCCCCCGAGCGTCAAGGATGCCCCGATCGCGAGCCTACCTCAGTTTTGCATGGTCGGGGAGGGGGTGGGACTGGAAAGGGGGCGGACCAGACGGGGAAAATAGCGGCTCCGGCCCACCGTAATCGTGCCTACGCAGGTTGCGGAGGAGGACCAGCGATGGAATTGTTTGCGCGCTCCAACAGAAATTCCACGCCGATTTCGCTATCCGATCGCCAGATCACTCTGCACCGACGGATGTGTCCGCGGACGCATATCAGCAGCTTGTCCGGAAGCTTTCTCGAACGATCAGTCGCTACCCGTGCGCCGCTCGCGGATATGTCCAGGATGATGCATTTTCGCTCGACGCCGTCCGCGTTCATCAAGGCAACAATATACACAGGCTTGCGAGGCTCTTTCCGCCGCTCTTCAGCGCGAACCTGTTGCTGCAGCCGCCAACCTGCAAGCAAATCGGCGCCCGGTCGTTGCGGTAATCGAAGCATGGGCACGTTCCCAGTCGTGCCCCCCAAACCTGCCAACGAGAACCCGCTGGATCGAAGTTCGTTGCCCGTCATTCAAACGCATGCTTAAAATTAGGTAGAAACACTGATGGAAAAATGCAGCTTCCTGGTCTGGTCCACCTCGATCTGCGGAACGGGTGAAAAAGGGTTCGCCGCACGTTACCGCGCGGTGAAGGCGGCCGCATCTTGACGGCACTGCCCCTCAATCCCGGTTCGGCGACGGAGGGCACAACTGAACATCGCGAATACCGGTTGACCCGGCCCCTGGGGCTGGCCCGATAAGGATAGCGTCAGCGAACAACGAGGTGATTCGTGATGCCTTCCGCCCGATTTCTGAGCCCATCCGAAGCGGCCGGTCGGCTCGGCGTCTCCACCAAAGCCCTGCGGCTTTATGAGCGGCACGGCTTGGTCCATCCAGCCCGCACCGCGGCCGGCTGGCGGGCCTACGGCCCCGACCAGATGGCCCGAGCCGCCGAGATCGCGGCCCTGCGTGCGCTCGGCCTGAGCCTCACCCAGGTGGCGCGAGTGCTCGGGGGGAACCCCCAAGGTCTGGAGGCCGCCCTCGCCGCGCACCAGGCGACGCTCGAGGGTCGGGTCCGCCAACTGATCGGCACGGTAGAGAAGGTCCGCGCGGCTCGGGCCGATCTGGCCGGGGGCCGGGCACCGGCCGCCGGAGAGCTGGCACGCCTGCGGGGACCGGCCGCCGGACCGAGCGTCGCCTTTGAGCTTCCCTGGCCCTGGGGCGGCGAGCTGTTCGAGCTGAGCGATATCCGGCCGCTGAACTACATCATCGGCCCGCTGGGCAGCGGCAAGACACGGCTCGCCCTGCGCTTGGCCGGGACCTTGCCGAACGCCGCCTTCCTGGGAATGGAGAGGTTGGCGGACGGTGGCGCGGCGGCGCGGGCGCGGCTGGACGCCGAGCCGGCGCTCAGATCGCGGGTTGATCAGACCCGGGACTGGCTCGTCGATGACGGAGCCACCGCGTCGGAGGCCCTGATTGCCCTGCTGGTCGGCCTGGAATCCGAAGGCCCCGCCATCCTGGTCGTTGACATGGTGGAGCAGGGGCTGGATCAGGCCGCGCAGGAAGCCCTGATCGCGCACCTGCGCCGACGTGCGGGGGCTGGCGGGCGCCGCCCGCTCCTCCTGCTGACGCGCTCTGCCGCGATCCTGGACCTGGCCGCTGTGGGTCCCGATGAGGCGATCATCCTCTGCCCCGCCAATCACAGCCCGCCGATCCGTGTCGCTCCCTATCCGGGCGCCCCCGGCTACGAGGCCGTCGCTACCTGTTTGGCCTCGCCGGCGGTGCGGGCGCGCACAGAAGGCGTCATCGCCTGGCGCCCGCAGGCCGCGTGAGGATTGGCTCCTCCTTCCCGGCAAGGGGCACGTTGATTGAAGCGCATCGTTCACCACAACGCATGGCGTCTGGCGCAGGGATACAAGGCATTCGTTGGGTCTTCCGTCAGGCCGAAGAGATGCTATTCGTATCCGCCGGCCAAAGCGATGCTCGCCGAGGCTCAACACTGCAATATTGGAAATAAACGTGCCCCAATGCCGGGTTCGAACAAAACTTTGCTCATAATCGGGGCTTCTCGCGGCCTTGGGCTTGCCCTGACCCGAGAATATCTAAATCGCGGCTGGCACGTCGTCGCAACTGTTCGAAGCAACACAAAGAGCGTGCTGCACGAGCTTTCAGAGACTTCGGGCGGACAGCTCGAAATAGAGACCGTCGATATAAATCATCCCGATCAGGTCGCTGCGCTGCATGCGCGGCTGGCGGCAAGGAAATTCGACATGCTGCTCGTCAATGCGGGCGTCAAGAACGACGATCGCGAAACGATCGCCGATGTGTCGACCGACGAGTTTGTGCGGGTAATGGTGACCAACGCCCTGAGCCCGATGCGGGTCATCGAGACCCTCCAGGATGTCGTGCGCCCTGCCGGTACGATCGCGATCATGTCCTCCGGACAGGGGAGCGTCGCCAATAATCAGAACGGCAATTACGAGGTGTACCGCGGCAGCAAGGCGGCACTGAATATGTTCATGCGAAGCTTCGCGGCCCGCCACAAGAATGATCCGCGAACCCTGCTGCTTCTGGCTCCGGGCTGGGTCAGGACCGATATGGGCGGCCCACAAGCGCGTCTGAGCATCGAGGAAAGCATTCCCAACCTCGCCAACACCATAGCGACGCAAGAGGGAAAAGGGGGCCTGCAGTACCTCGACTATCTCGGCCGGACCGTTCCGTGGTGAGCCCCGCCATGCTTTGAGTTGCCGCAAGCCCGTCGGTCTGGTCAATCGAGGAGTCGCGCATCTCGGGCCCGTGGTTGGCATCCGGGTTGGCGGCTCGTTGGGGTCGACGCCTGCCCGCCACTCATGTAAAGGCTATTCACATGAGCTGGTCGACGGACAAGGGCGAGCCGCGGGGGTATCACCACGGCAATCTCAAGGAGGCGCTGATCCGCGCCGCGCTCGAGCTGATTGCCCGCAAGGGGCCGGCGGGCTTCACCTTCGCCGAGGCGGCGCGAGCCGCCGGCGTGAGCCCGGCCGCCCCCTACCGGCATTATCGCGACCGCGACGATTTGCTGATCGATGTCGCGCAGCGCGGCTTCGATCAGTTCACGCTGGCGCTGGCGCGGGCGTGGGGCGAGGGCCGTCCCGATCCGTTCACCGCGTTCGAGCGCCTGGGGCGGGCTTATCTGGAATTCGCCCGCACGGAGCCGGCCTATTATTCGGCCATGTTCGAAGCCGGCGTTCCGCTCGACGCCAATCCGGAGCTGCGTGCCGCCAGCGAGCGTGCCTTCGCGGTACTGCGCACCGCCGCCGAGGAGCTGATCGCTCCCATGCCGGCGGAGCGGCGACCGCCGGCCCTGATGATGGCGCTGCACGTCTGGGCCATGGCGCACGGTATCGCTTCGCTTTTCGGGCGCGGCGACGCTGGCCGGCGCACGCTGCCGATGTCGCCCGAGGAGCTGCTCGAGGCCGGTGTGTTGGTCTATCTGCGCGGGCTTGGCCTGCCGAATCCCGCCTGACAGCGGCTTCCGGCCAGGGCCCTTGAATGGCCCTTGAGGGGGCCATTGACAGAGGGGCCGGCCAGCGCTACCTATGTAAATGTAATTAACATTCACACGCGAGGCTTCGATGAGCTGTGCTGCAAGAAGCGACGAATGGGGTCGTCCTTGGGGACATTCTCCGGCGAGTGTGGGTTACCGGCCCACGATCTGGTTCTGGCATCCGGCCTGGATCGTGCTCTTGGTTCTCGGGTTCATCTTCTGGTGGCCCGTCGGCCTCGCGCTCCTCGCCTTCACGCTATGGAGCAGACGAATGAGCTGTTGGGGCGGACACAACTACGACCATTGGCAAGACAAGATGGAGCGCATGCGCGCCAAGATGGAGCGCTTCGGTCAAGGCGGCTGGGCCGGTCCCTCCAGCGGCAACCGTGCGTTCGACGAATACCGTTCCGACACGTTGCGGCGGCTGGAAGAGGAGCAGCGCGAATTCCGCGAATTCCTGCAGCGCCTGCGCATGGCCAAGGACAAGTCCGAGTTCGACCAGTTCATGGCGGAACGGCGCAATCGTCCCGAGCCGCAGCCGCAACCGCAATCCTGAAGGTGCTTCATTCCCGCAAGCTACCTGCCCGGCCGATTGTTTGATCGGCCGGGCATGCCTGTAAGCTGCATCTCAAGTACCAGGCCGCGCGGCGGCGCGGGCGGGTGTGCTAAAAGCCCTGATCAACAATTCACCGCCGCCATGCCGGCCGCCCGCAGCGCTTCGGCCAGCCGCCGGCGGGCATAGAACATCCGGGTCTTGACGGTGGCGGCGGGCACCCGAAGGATGGCCGAGACCTCCTCGATAGATCTCTCGTGATAGTAGACGAGATCGATGATCTCGCGATGCGCCGGGGAGAGTTGCGCAAGGCATTGGCGCAGAGCCGCGCTTCGCTTGGCCGCATCCAACGTCTCCTCGGCATCGATCGCCGGATCCGGAATGGCTTCCGCCACGCCGTCTTCGAGCGGTTGGTCGATGCGGCCGCGCAACGCTGAAACCGCCTTGTTGCGGGCGATCGCGAGGATCCACGTCGACAAGCGCGCGCGGCCTTCGAAGCTTCCCGCATGGCGCCACAGCTCGAGAAGGACTTCGCTCACGATGTCCTCGGCGCTTGCGTGGTTGGCGACCAAGCGGAGCACGAAACGGTAGACTTTCAGCTGATAGCGGTGGAACAACAATTGGATCGCGCGCCGATCGCCTTGCGCCACCCGCGCCAGCAGCGACTCGTCCGACATGGCGTCGGTCGAAGCCAGAGCCGCCGGGCAGGCCAATCGGCCCGATCGAATCAACTCGCCGTGTGCGGATGGCGATGCGGCGTTCATCGGGATCACCCTTTCTCTGCGACAGGGATGCTGTGCCCCAAGGACGATCCAAACGAGCGCTGTTCGACATCGAATGAAAAGATTTCTTCGAATGTGCCGCAAGGCCCGAGGAGGCCGCCGCTCTGACGCGGTGGTCGAGGGTGCATGCCTTCGCCCCGGCCATCCGGCCAGTAGCCGCGATTGCACGGGGATGCCATATCGCGGCCATGACATCGTTGTTCCTGGAGAGCTTCACATGACCGAATCCATCAATCCGCTTGTCGCGTTTTCCGATCATGCCGCCGCGCTGGTGGAGCGCGCCGCCGGCAGCATCGTGGCTGTTCACGGCGGCGGCCGGCGCTCGTCGAGCGGTATCCATTGGCGCTCGGGCATCATCGTCACCGCTGAAGAAGTCCTGGAGCGGGACGAGGGCATCAAGATCACGCTTGCGGGCGGCCGCGTGGTCGAGGCCGCGCTGGCGGGCCGCGACCCCACCACGGACATCGCGGTGCTGCGCTTCCAGCCGGATGGATTGGCGGCGGCGCAGACTGCCGATGCCGCAGCGCTGCGCGCTGGCCACATCGTCCTCGCGCTCGGAAACCATCAGGGCGCGCCGGTCGCCAGTCTGGGCATCGTCGCGCTTGCCGGCGGGGCATGGCAGAGCCTGCGTGGCGGCGCCATCGACAGCCTCATCCGCCTCGACCTGGCGCTGAGCCAAGCCGCGCAAGGCGGCGCGCTTGTCGATGCGCAGGGACGCGTTGTCGGCATGGCGGTGCTCGGACCGCGCCGCCGCGGGCTCGCCATTCCCACCGCAACAATCGATCGTGTGGTCGATCAGCTGCTGGCCAAGGGACATGTCTTCCGCGGCTATCTCGGCGCCGGGCTGCAGCCGGTGCGGCTGCCGCGCGCGGCCGATGCCGCGCCGCCTTCCGGCAGCGGACGCGGCATCCTGGTCGTTAGCCTGGATCCCGATGGACCGGCCGCCCGCGCCGGATTGCTGGTGGGCGACATCGTCACCGCCTGGAACGCCAAGCCGCTTGATCGCGTGCGCGAAGTCATGCGACTGCTCGGCCCCGACAGTGTCGGCCAGGCGGTCGATCTTGGGCTCATGCGCGGCGGCGCTCCGACCGCCCTCAAGGTTGTCATCGGCGAACGCGCCGTGGCTTAAGTCTTGGCGGCAGAATGTCGCCGCCGCTGAGCTGACCAAGCCGCCATGCTCGCCATCGCGATTTCCTCCGCCGATCCGGCCCTGCGCCGCAGCCTCGAGCAGCTGCCGCGCGGAGATCCGGCGATCCTGGTCGTGGGCGTTGCGGACGATCCGGCTGCCCTCCTGCGGCTGATCGAGCAACGCCAGGTGGACGTGGTCTTGGTCGACGTGGTTGTGGCGGATGCGCCATGGCGCGCGCGGTTGGCCGAATGGCGGATGCACCACGCGCGCACGGCCGTGGTGGTGCTGGTTGACGGGCCCGAACCGCGGGACGCCATCGAGGCGCTCCAGGCCGGCGCGGACGCGATCCTGCCGCGCTCAGCCGGCCGCGACGAGATCATCGCCGCGATCAAAGCGCTGGGCAGCGGTCTCGCGGTGTTGCCGCGCGCGGTCCTGGCCACGCTGATCGCGGGAACCTCGCTCATCGATGAGGCGGACGCCGGCAATGACGCAACCGATGCACTGCTGACGCCGCGCGAGCTTGAAGTGCTGGCCGCCATGGCGGATGGCGCCTCCAACAAGGCCATTGCGCGGCGGCTGCAGATATCCTTCCACACGGCGAAGTTTCACGTCGCCGCCATTCTGGCCAAGCTCGATGCCGACAGCCGGACCGAAGCGGTCACGCGGGCTGCGCAATTGGGTCTGGTTATGCTCTGACCCATAAGCGAGATCTTGGGCACAATAACCGATCGTGATTCCCGCGTTGCGGTCCCTCCCTCCCGAGGCGCCCTTTCAAAGCCCTAACCGACGGGGCCGCGATATGTTATGTCTCAAGAAAAATAAAATCGGGAGGCAGGGAGGATGTCATGTTCCATCGAAGCTTGACGGGCGCGTTCGCGCTGGCGGCCGCGTTGGCGTTGACAGTGACCACGACGTTGATGGCGACAAGCGGCGGCGCGCGGGCGGCCGAAGAGGCGAAATACCCCAACTGGAAGGGTCAATGGAGGACCATCAACTTCCGCCTGGGCGGCCAGGTCATAAAATACGATCCGAACAAGGCCTGGGGCCTGGCGCAGCAAGCTCCACTGACGCCGGAATATCAGAAGGTCCTGGAAGCCAGCATGGCCGATCAGGCCAGGGGCGGGCTCGGCAATTATCCGAGCGCCCGGTGCCTTCCGGGCGGGATGCCGCGCATGATGGCATCGCCGACGCAGGAATACGTCGTCACGCCGGAAACCACCTATATTCTGCTCGGCGGCGAGATGCGCCGTATCTTCACCGACGGACGCGAATGGGCGAGCGACGTCCAGCCGACCTATGACGGCTATTCGATAGGCCGCTGGATCGACGAGGACGGCGACGGGCAATACAGCGTGCTCGAGGCCGAGACCCGCGGCCCGTTCAAGGGTCCGCGTGCCTACGACGCCAGCGGGCTGCCGCTGCACTTCGACAATCAATCGATCTTCAAGGAGCGGTTCCATCTCGACAAGAGCGATCCGAACCTGCTGCATGACGAGATCACGGTGATCGACCATGCCCTGACGCGGCCTTGGAGCGTCGACAAGACCTTTCGGCGCAGCAACAAGAAATATCCGAACTGGGGCCGATCGTCCTGCAACGAGGGCAACAACCAGCTCGTCATCGGCACGGAAAACTATTTCCTGAGCGCCGAAGGGATGTTGATGCCGGCCAAGAAGGATCAGCCGCCGCCGGATTTGCGATACTTCAAGCCGTCACAGAAGTGACGCCTGCGCACCATTTCACCATCGACGGCCGGAACGTCGCTGCGTGCGGAACGTTGAGGCTCTGAGCGCCACAACGCTCGGAGGTGAACCATGACGATTTCGTGCGGGAATCCCCAAAAGTCCCTGGTCGCGGCGCTGCTTGTGCTCGCCGCCTGGGGTGTGGTCGGTCTGTCGGGAGTAGCGGGCGCCCAGACCCCGCCCTCAGTCAGCCTCGGCGCCGCCGATCCGGCCGCGCCGCTTGCGCTCACTGCGGCGGAAAAGACCGCGATCCTCAATGCGGTGCGCCAGGACAGTGCCAAGCCGGCCGCCAAGGTACCGAATTCGCCGGTCGCGGTCGGCGTTCAGCTCCCGGCCTCCATCCCCTTGAGGATCTTGCCCGACGCCGCGCTGGCGCAGGCCCCGGCTGCCAAGACCGTGCAATATACGTTGATCGGAAACCAGGTCGTTCTGGTCGACCCGACCAACATGCGTGTGGTCGATATCATCAGCCAGTGATCGGCTCACCGGGGCTGTCGATCGGATCGGGTGCTAGTCGGCGCCCGGCGGCGACAACTGCGGCTATTTGTTTTTGATTGTCTTCGATGGCGCAGAAAATTTGGAACGGACCGCATCGCTGACCGCCGGCGGCCGCACCTGCCGCTCGCCGATCTCCCACCAGGCGACGGCGAGCCAGCCGACCGACACCCCCAGGAAGCCGCCCGCAATCACGTCGCCGAGGAAATGGAAATTCGCGCCGACCAGGCCGACCGCCACCGCCGCCATGCACAGCCCATAGACCGGGCGGAATTTCGGATAGCAGATCCACAAGACCGTCATCACGGTGCAAATCGCGACCGTGTGGCCGGAGGGAAACGATGAATATCCGGTGCCGCCGTGGAAGGGATGGAATCCATAGACGCCGTCACGGATGAATGAAGGATTGTTGCGGATCCAGGTTTCCGGCCAGGTGCGGCCGAAGATATATTTCAGCTGATCCTTGATGGTCACGGCGACCGCCAGGCTGACGCCGCTCAACAGCATCACGGTCTGGAATTTCGACAGCGGGCGCCTGGTCAATCCGCGCAAGCCCAGCACCATGAAGGCCAAGACCGCGAGCGGCGTCAGCGCGTCGGGAATGAGCGTAAGCTTCTCGAACAGATGGAAGTCGTGCAGCTCCTGGTGGGCAAATTGCGCGATCGGCCGGTCGAGCCAGAAGTATGCGACGGCGACCGCGACCGCCGTGCCCAGGAAGCCGAGGCTCCAATTGCGCAAATGGTTCATTTCGCCTCGATCCGGCGGAAGCATTTTCGGGAAAAGCCTGTCCTCGCCAGCCGGTTGTGCCCGATGTTCGTTGATCAATGGTTTCACCGCGCGCGCCGCACTGCGTAGCCCGGATGGAGGCGCAAAGCGCCGCAATCCGGGACGACCGTTCCCGCATGACGCTGACGCTCCATGCCGGCTACGGCCGTCCACCCGAACGAAATCGGCGCTAGTGCGGACCGCGGACCGCTATGAGGGTGAAATCCGGATCGCTGAGGAAATGCTCGCCGATCGGGCACTGCTGCTTGAGCAGCTCCAGGCGGGCGCCGCCTTCCTTGCCCTTGCCGAGCGGGATCGGGTTCATCACCGGATTGACGCCGACGAGCTCGTCGACATCGTCCTTGAGCGCCTCGACGCTTTCGACCGTGAATCCCACATGGTCCATCCCGGTCGGCAGGATGCTCTGGCCGGTATAGTTCTTGATGTGCCACGGCACGATCATGAGCGTCATCTTGCCGTCGGTAAGGTAGTGGTTGGGATCGCCCGGCTTGGCGTTCTGCTCGGCCAGCTGCAGCACGTCGGTATAGAAGCGCGCCATCTCGTCGGGCCGCATGGTGCGCACCGCCACGTGGCTGATGTGCCGCTCGTTCTGGCTGCCGTCGTTCTCGACATAGACGCCGCTGCGGTTGGCCATCTGTTTCTGGGAGAGGTCGAACACGTTGCCGTCGGGATCGTTGGCGGTGATGCCGGCGAACGGCCGCGTGCTCGGCCGCTGCACCCAGTCGGCGTTCGGATAGCGGGTGCGCATGCGGTCGAAGACCGTGTCGACGTCCTCCACCTCGACGCCGAAATGGTCGAGCCCGGCCGGCCGGCCGGCCTTGCGCGGGTTGATGTTGAGGCCGACGTAGCCGTCCCCCACCGTGATGGCACGGTTGATCTTGCCCTTGGACGACCGTTTCATGCCGAACAGGGATTCGTAGAAGCTTGCGAGCAAGGCATATTTCTCGCTGACGATGGCGACGTGATTGATCTTGGCGAACACGGTGTTCCCCGCTGTCTGGGATGATCGATGGGCCGGCCGCGGCCCGCACGCGCGAAAGTGCCACTTTTGGGCCGCCACCGCAAGAAATCGCCATTGCGGGCGCCGGGAAACGGCCGCCCCTTGTCGTCGAAAAGGGGCGCCTTGAGTGAGGTGGAGCACCCGCGCCCCTGACACGAATATGTGATGCCCTCGCGGTGCCGGGACGAGCAGCAGATGAACTGGCCTGCAGCTCATGTTATAGGATTGCCGAGTTCTTATAGGGTTACCACGTCGGACTGCCAGATACTCGATCGGAGCCTCGTATGATCGTATCAACCTTTCGCCGCCGCACGCGTGCCGGCATCTTGGCCGTTCTCGGCATCGGCCTCGCGGCCGTTCCGGCCCATGCCGACCCGGTCGCGGATTTCTACCATGGCAAGACGCTCAACCTGATCATCGGCACTTCGAGCGGGAACGATTATGATACCCGCGGCCGGCTGCTGGCGCGCTATCTCGGCCGTCACATTCCGGGCGAGCCGACCATCATTCCGCAAAACATGCCCGGCGCCGGCGGCATCAAGGCGGCGAACTATCTCGCCACCATCGCGCCGCACGACGGCACCACGCTCCACATGATCATGTCCAACATGATGTCGTCGGATGCGATCGGGGCGCAGGGCGTGCAATTCGATACGCGCAAGTTCTTCTGGATCGGGAACACGAGCCAGACCCCCAATGTCACGGTGTCCTGGTACAAGAGCGGCGTCACCTCGATCGAGCAGGTCAAGACCCGCGAGCTGATCGTCGGCGCGCCAACCGGCACCGCCGGCGTGCTCTATGTCACCGCGATGAACGGGCTCCTGGGCACCAAGTTCAAGCTGGTCACCGGCTATCCGGGCGGCAACGAGGTGAACCTCGCCTTGGAGCGGGGCGAAATCGACGGGCGCGCCTCGAATTCCTGGGCGTCCTGGAAGTCCACCCACGACGACTGGGTGAAGGAGAAGAAGATCATCGTGCTGGTCCAGATCGGATTGAAGCGCGCCCCCGATCTGCCGGACGTGCCGCTGCTGCTCGAGCTCGCCCACAACGACATGGACCGGCAGGTCCTGACCTTCCTGTCCGCCGATACCGCCATCGCGCGCGCGCTGGTGACCGCTCCGGACACGCCGCCCGAGCGCGTCGCGGCGCTGCGGCGCGCCTTCGACGCCACCATGCACGATCCGGACTTCCTCGCCGAAGCCGACAAAGCGCTGCTGGATATCGCTCCCTTGAGCGGCGAGGAATCCCAGAAGATCGCCGACTCGATCGTCAACACGCCGCCCGCCGTGGTGGCACGCGCCAAAGCGTTGCTGGGCGACCTGCTGAAGTAGTAGTTCGTAGGGTGGATTAGGCGCAGGCAAGATCTTGCCGCTTGCTGAGGCCTGCCGTGCGCCGTAATCCACCAGCTGAGTTTCAATTGAACCGATGCCGGTGGGTTTCGCTATCGACCGCCGTGGCCCACCTTGAACGCCTTTCAGAACGCTCTACCCACCCTACATCAGAACGCAAATCACGGGTTCACATCCTCGGTGAACCAATCGGTCGGCAGGTCGCGGCCGATGCCGCGGGCGCAGGCGTTGCGGTAGAGCACCGCTCCCACCACGGCGAATTGATAGCCAAGCCCGATATAATTCAAGAAGGCGGTGACCTGCTCGGGCGAGCTGCGTCCCGCCACGCGTCCGAGCACGAGGTCGTGCAGGTTCGGCGGCGCGTGCTCGCCGATGGCCGCGCGCACCGCGCGGCGCAGGCTCTCGGTCTTCTCGCCCTGCTCGATGCCGCGGCTCGAAATCGATGACGGTGGGCCGGCCCGAATAATGCGTGATCAGCACGTCCGCCGCGGCGAACACGTCGGGATGCAGCTCGGCGTGCTGGATCGTGCTCAGGTGCACGCCCTTCTCGATCCAATCGGGGAAGAAGACCGGCGACCAGGCGTTGGTCGCGCACATCACCACATCGGCACCCTTGACCGCCGCCTGCGGCGAGGCGCAGGCCACGACGCCCACGCCGGTCAAATCCTGCATCTCGCGCGCGAATGCTTCGCGCCGTGCGCCATTGGGGCTGAAGCAGCGCACCTGCGCGACCTTGCGCACCGCGACGATCGCGCGGACCTGCGCGGCCGCCTGCCAGCCGCAGCCCAGCACCGCGATCTCGCTGGCATCGGGGCGGGCGAGATACTTTGCCGCCACGCCGGTGGTCGCGCCGACCCGCATGCGCTGGATCACCCCGTCGGGGAAGATCGCCAAGGGCTCGCAGGTGCGCGTGCTGAACAACAGCACGAGCCCCACGAAGCGGCCGTTGGGGGCGGCGCCGATCCGGATCCTCCTGGCGTGGCCTTGCTCGTCCTTGGGCCAGGTCAGGATCTCGGAGGTGAGACGGATCGCTGCGACATCCAGGAACGGGGCGGCGCCGTCCATGGACTTGAACGAATAGAGCGCATCCTCGCTGTGCCGCGTGGGCGTGAAGACCTGGCTCACGGTACGGGTCACCCCGATGCCTTCGCCGAGCTCCCGATAGGCGCTCTCCATCACCTCGAGACATTCGCGCATGTCGAGCAGCTGATCGACCTCGTCGTTGGTCAAGAGAAGCGTCATGGGCTGTTCCCGGGAGCTATGGTGTGCCGGCCGCGACCTTGGCGCCGATCGTTTCCGCCGCGATCAGTCCCGAGCGTGACGGCCTTGAGGAAGCCGCCCACATAGCCGCCGAGCGGACCGCCCTCGATGCCGCCGGTGCAGGAGCCGGCCGCGAGCAGGCCCGGCAAGGGAGCGCCGTCGCGGGCGATGACGCGCGCCTGCGCATCGATCTCGATCCCGCCCATGGTGTAGGAGATGCCCGCCGCGAGCGCGATCGCATAGAACGGCGGCCTGTGCGATCGGCATCAGGCGGACGCGTTTGGAGGAGCCGCGGGATTCGCCGAACATGCGCCCTGAAGTGCGCGTCGGGACGAGCTCTGCGGCGGCGCCGGCGAGGACGGCGCGGTTGTAGCCGGCGACCGTGTCCTGCAGATTATCGGCGGGCACTTCGATCGCGGCCGCGAGCGCCACGAGATCGTCCGCCCGCACCAAGGTGCCGCCCGCCGCCTCCAGCTGCGGATTGGGCGGAACCAGCTCGGTGCGGCCGGCGCTGTCCCAAATGGCCTGATCGAACACCGCGGTGGCGACCAGGGGTCGGCCAGGCGCGCCAGCGCGTTCGAGAGCGCGATGCCGCCCAAGCCTTCGTCGAGGAAGCGGCGGCCGGAACGATCCACCATGATGGCGCCGCCCACCAGGGTGTCCATGGTGGGGTAGGGCCACAGCCCCGGCTTGGCGAGCGAGTCGCGCGCCAACAGATGGCCATAGAAGCTCGCCGCATCGGTCAGCCGCGCGCCCGCCGGCCTCGGCCATGAGCAGCGCATCGCCTCGTCCGGTGCCGGCCGAACGCTGCGTGAGGGCGATCCGGCCGCGGCGAGATGAATCGTTGCGACCAACTGCGCGATTGCCCTGGAATCCGCCATCGGCGAGCACGGTGCTGTGCGCCATGACCTCGAATGTTTGCTCGCCCCGGCGCGCCACGACGCCGGTGCAGCTCTTGCCCTCGATCCGCAGCTCGCGCGCGCGCGCGCCGAGCAGCAGCGTTCCGCCGCGTCCCTTGAG
Organism: uncultured Alphaproteobacteria bacterium; assembly: GCA_963725185.1. GTDB lineage: Bacteria > Pseudomonadota > Alphaproteobacteria > Rhizobiales > Xanthobacteraceae > VAZQ01. The sequence continues at coordinate 147,253 of CAVRXO010000002.1, read as the reverse complement.
ATTGCGGGCGAGCGTCTGCAGCAGGACATCGGGCCCGCGTCCTTGCCAATCGAGCCCTGCCTTGAGCGTGCGCGGGGGCGCCAGCATCCAGCGGCTGGTGCCGTGGATCGGCACCTCGACCATGCGGGCGCCTTCCGCGCGCAGCCACTGCAGGCCGCGCCCGACCGTGGTCGCCAGCGCGTCTGCCAGCGCGGGCGTCGCATGGCCCTCGGTGTCGGTCTCGATCGCCTTGCGCAGCAGCGCCGGATCGGAATGCGGATCGGTGTGGGCGACGTTGAGGACGCCGGTCGCGATCCGCGAATTGCAGGCATAATGCTCGTCCTCGCCCGCCTCGAGCACCAGCACGCGCGCGCCGAGCTGCGCCGCCCGGTTTGCGGCGGTCAGCCCGGCGATGCCGCCGCCCACCACCGCCACATCGGTTTCCATGCTCACCTTTCCGTGCCCCTGAAAGGGGCAGGGCGATCAAATTTGGATTTTGTTGTTTGGCACGGCGGTGCCGCTTCCCTCCCCCTGAAAGGGGGAGGGGGGCGCCGAACGGGTCCGGCCTTTGGCCGGCCCGATGACAGGCTCCGGCGCCGGGTGGGGGTCCCGCCTTCCAACAGATTCAGTGCTGGTGGCGGGACCCCCACCCGGATCGCTGCGCGATCCGACCTCTCCCTTTCAGGGGGAGGTATGGAGAGCGCGGTGGGTTCGTCGGCGGCATGCACGTTCTGGTCCCGCCCGATCACGGCTTCATCACCTCCCGGATCTTGGCGAGCGTTGCGGGCGAGACATCGAAGGTGTCGAGCACCACTTTCTGCATCTCCTCGCCCGATTTCGGGACCAGCGGCAGATTGAGCCGTTCCGCCTCCGCCTTGAAGTCCGGATCGGCGAGCATCTTGCGGAACGCATCGCGCAGCAAGGCGACCCGTGCGGGCGGCACGTTGGGGGTGGTGAACAGCGAGCGGCCGATCGTGTCGTTGCTGACCAGGTAGCTGAATATCTGCCGCACCTGCGGATCGTCGGTGAGCTCGACCACGGTCGGGACATCCGGCATGTTGGCGTCCCGGCTCATCGCGAACTGCACCACGATGTTCAATTTCTTCTCGCGCAGGTAGCTCGCGAACAGCTGCGAGAGTCCGATATAGGTGCTGGTGCCGCCGTCGGTCTCCTCGCGCTCGACCGCCATCACATAGTCGCGCGCCGACGGATAGCCGGGAATGAGCCGCATCTGCATGCCGAGAAACCGGTCCATGGCGCGCATGCGCGCCGCCGGGATCTCATAGATCCCCGAGATGCCGACCGTGCTCGGCAGCGTGCGCAGGTCTTCCACGGTCTTGATCGGCGAGGTGTGCCAGAAGAAGATCACCGAGGTGGTGTCGAGCAGGCGGCCGATGGCGTTGAACTTGCGGGCGTCGTATCTGATCTGCGGATTGTCGAACAGCTGCTCCATGGCGAATGACGATGTGATCATCGTCAGCGTGGTGCCGTCCTGCGGCGCCAGGTTATAGACGTGGTTGGAGGCGATGGTGCCGCCGGCGCCCGGCATGTTGCGCGGCACGATAAGGGGATTGCCCGGAATCTGCTTGCCGAGGTAGCGCGCGACCAGGCGCGCATAGGTGTCATAGGCGCCGCCCGGTCCGATCGGGATGATGAGCGAGATCGTCTTGCCGCGGTAGAAATCCTCCTCGTCGTTCGCCGCCGCGGCCGCGCAAGGCAGCGCGAGCGCCAGCAGCAAAGCGGCGCCGGCCCACAGTTTCGCCGCTCTACCCATGGCGGCCGTCAGTTTGACGGTCCGCCGCCGCCGACATCGAAAATCCGGCGGCTGAGCGCGATATTGAAGGCATAGCCGCCGAACAGGTCGGCCAGGTTCACGCCGGCGAGTATGAGGGCGGCTTCGAAGCGTCCTTCGGTATTGAGGAGCTGGGGCTTGCCGAACAACACGACCAGCACCACCACCAGCGGCACCAGCGACGCCATCCCGTCGACGACGCCGATGAAACGGTGTCCGGCCGTCGGCAGCGCGAATGGAATCGATATCAGCTGGTAGCAGAGATAGAGGAGCACCAGCCAGGCCATGTTGAAGCCCAACCGGTCGGGGGTGAAGATCCCGAGCGAGCCGTTGAGACTGCCGGTATTGCCCGCAAAAAAGAAGAAATAGACTTCCCAGAGCGCAAGCCCCATTGCCAGGGTCGTGCTCAGGCCGCTGACCGACAGATTGAACCGACGCATTCTCGCTCTCCCTTGTGCCTGGGCAACAATAGCAGAAAGCCCCGCGCACCGTACACGAGGGGTGTGGATAGCCGGAAGCCGCGCAAGCCCGGCGTGCGCTCAATGGGCTTGCGGCAGGTCGGGCCGGTCGACGTGGCGGAGCGCGGGAAACAGCCAGATCCACACCGCGACCGTCATGAACACCGCCACACCGCCGAGCACGACGGAGCTGACCGCGCCCAGCCACGCCGCCATCATGCCGGCCCGGAACGAGCCGAGCTGTCCCGAGGTGCCCACGAACAGCGAGCTCACGGCGAAGACGCGGCCGCGCATCTCGTCGGGCGTGGTCATCTGTATCACCGTCTGCCGTACGACCGTGCTCAGCATGTCGCCGACCCCCAGCAACATCAGGGACAGGATCGAGAGCGCCACATTGGTCGACAGCCCGAATGAAATCACCGCCACGCCGAATATGGCAAAGCCCGAATAGATGAAGATCCCGCCGCCTCTGCGCACCGGATAGCGGGCCAGGATCGCCGCCGTGATGAGGGCGCCGAGCGCCGGCGAGCTGCGCAGCAGCCCGGCGCCCCAGGGCCCGATCACCAGAATGTCGCGCGCGTAGATCGGCAACAGCGCGGTCACGCCGCCGAACAGCGTGGCAATCAGGTCGAACGACATGGCGCCCAGCACCGCCTTGCAGCGCCAGATGAAGCGGAAGCCTGCCAGCAGCGTGTCCAAGCTCACCTTCGGCCGTTCCGCGTGCACGGGCGGGTCGGGCAGCAGGAAGCTCGCCACCGAGGCGCTCAGCACCAGCAGGCTGCAAATGCAGTAGACGAAGCTCGGGCCGAAGACATAGAGCACCCCGCCGAGCGATGGCCCGAGCAGGGTCGACAGCTTGCCGGCCGAGACATGGGCGGCGACCGCGCGGCTGAGCAGCGGCCGCGGCACCATGATGGGCAAGAGCGAGCCCAGGGCGGGCTGCTCGAAGGTCCGCGCCGAGGCGTTGAGCAGCAACAAGACATAGATCGCCGCAATGTTCGTCTGCGGCAGCGCCGAAACCAGGACCAGGCCGGCCGAGGCGCAGAACTCCAGCACATAGCAGGCGCGCAGGATGAGGCGGCGGTTATAGCGATCGGCCACCTGGCCGGCTGCCAGCATCATCAGGAGGGGCGGCGTGAATTGCACCAGCCCGATCAATCCGAGGTGGAATGCGCTGCCGGTGAGCTCATAGACCTGCCATCCGACCGCGACCGCCAGCATCTGATTGGCGGAGTTGGACGACAGCCGGGAGATGAACAAATATGCAAAGGAGCGAACGCGGAACAACGGCGTCGATGTGTCGATCGGCGGCGCCTCGGGGAGCGTGTCGGCGACCCCCGCGTGCGGGCGCGCATCGCCGGCGCGATCGGACCCGGCCGCGACCCCACTCGGATCGGAATCCTTGTTCACCGACAATCTCGTCTCATCCCCCGTTCGCCGCGCGCCGCGATGCCCGCATCGGCCGATCAGCGCACCTGCACCTCGTCGGGACGGTCGACGCGGCGCAGCGCCGGAAACAGCCACAGCCACAGCGCCACGGTGGCAAATATCGCGCCGCCGCCGACCACGACCGAGCCGACCGCTCCGAACGCTGCCGCCATCACGCCGGCCCGGAACGCGCCCAGCTGGCCGGACGTGCCGTAGAACAGTGAATTGACCGCCGAGACGCGACCGCGCATGCCGTCGGGCGTCGTCACCAGGATCAGGGTCTGGCGCACCACCGAGCTCAGCATGTCGCCGCTGCCCATGACCATCAGGGCTGCAATCGACAGGAAGAGGTTGCTCGACAGGCCGAACACGATGGTGGCGGCGCCGACCACGGCAAAGCCCGCGAACAGGTAGATGCCGCCGGCGCGCCGTACCGGGCTGCGCGCCAGGATCGCCGCCGCGATCAGCGCGCCGAGCGCCGGCGCGCTGCGCAGCACGCCGGCTCCCCAGGCACCGACCTCGAGGATGTCGCGCGCGTAGATCGGCAGCAGCGCGTTGACGCCGCCGAAGAACGTCGACACCAGATCGAGCAGCATGGCACCGAGCACGGACTGGCAGCTGCCGATGAAGCGGAAGCCCGCCAACAGCGTGTCCCAGCTCACTTTGGCCTGCGCCGGCGGGTCGGGCGGACTCGGCATCCGGAAGGCCGCCGCCGAGGCGGCCAGGAACAACAACGCGCAGACTCCGTAATCGAAGGTGGCGCCGAACGCGTAGAGGACGCCGCCGAGCGAAGGCCCGACCAGCACCGAAAGCTGCCGGGCCGAGACATGGGCCGCGATCGCCCGGTTCAAGATCGCCTTGGGCGCCATGACCGGGACCAGCGACTGCATGACCGGCTGCTCGAACACCCGCGCGCTCGCGTTCACCAGCAGCAGCAGGTAGATCGCCACGATGCTGGGCTGCGGAAACGCGGAGACGATGACCAGCCCGGTCGAGGAGCAGAACGCGACCGCGTAGCAGCAGCGCACGACCAGCCGTCGATTGTAGCGGTCCGCCACCTGTCCGGCCGCCAGCATCAGCAGGAGCGGCGGCAACACCTGGACGAGGCCGATCATGCCGAGCTGCAGCGCGCTGTCGGTGAGCTCGTAGACGTGCCAGCCCACCACCACCGCCAGCATCTGCACCGCGGTGGTGGAGGCCACCCGCGTGATGAACAACAGCCGAAACGGACGGACGCGAAACAACGGCGTCGACGGATCGATGGGCACGTCCACGATGGGCGAAGTGGCTGCTGCGGTTGGAGACTGGACAGCTTGCGGCTGGACCTGGGCGATATCCGCCATCGCTTCACTTGCCCTGCACGATCGGATTGTGCAATCGCTCCATTCTGGCGCTTTCCAATTTTCGGCTGGCGGATCGGCTGGTTCGACGGAATCCGGATGTTAATCGAGAGGAGGCCCGGGCGCCAGCAATCGCTCGTGCCAGGGAGGTGCCGTGGCCGCCAAGCGATTTGTAGCCCGCATGGAGCGTAGCGTAATGCGGGACCGCCGCTCCCGGATTACGCGGAGTTTATCCTCGGACGGCGCTTTGCGCCGACCCGTTGGCCTTATCCAGGCTACAAGCGTGCGGTCTCGCTGTCCTCCACGGCTCCGCCCGACAGCCGCGTCTTCTGCCGTCCCTCGGCGTCGAAATTCTCGGGCGCGAGCCAACGCTCGAATTCCACCTTCCGGGCCGGCCAATCGCCGTCCAGCATGGCATACCAGGCGGTGTCGCGGTTGCGTTCCTTGACGATCATGTGCTGCCTGAACACGCCTTCGAACGTAAAGCCCAGGCGCACGGCGGCGCGGCGCGAGGCGGCGTTGAGAGCATTGCACTTCCATTCGTAGCGCCGGTAGTTCAGGGCCTCGAATACGTAGCGGGCGATGAGGTACTGCGCTTCGGTCGCCAGCGGCGTGCGTTGCAGCGCCGGGCTCAGCACGATATGGCCGACCTCGATGACCCGCATCTGCGGCCGCACCGACATCAGGGTGACGATGCCGCGGGCATGACCCGCCTGGTCGATGACCGCGTAGGAAAACGGATCGGCGAGGGCGGGCCGCTCCTCGAGCCAGCGCCCGAATGCTTGCGCGTCGGCGAACGGCCCGTACGCCATGTAGGTCCAGATTTGATCATGGCCCGCGCATGCCGACCACAGATCGGCGCCGTGGCGCGCCGGATCGAGCTTCTCGACCCGGCCGAAGCGGCCGTTCAGCACGACCGCGTTCGGCTCGCCCGCGAACCGCGCGTCAACCTCAGTACCGACCGGCAGCCCGGCCGCCGGATCGGAAAGTACGCTTGGTGCCATGATCGCAGTCCGTTGCCCGCCCCGACTCTCAACGCTCGATGATGATTGCCCACGCTCGTGATCGTCCTGGAGCCAAGGCGTCCCCACCCCGCTCATCCCCGCGTCCCCGCGTGTGGAGGAATTGCCACATCCGCTCATTCCCGCGGACGCGGGAACGAGCGGGTGGTGAGGCTCGTGTCCTTCATCAGTTTCCTTCACACGCTCGTCTGCGGGACGAACGGGTGGCGAAGCTCGCTCTTCATCAGGTTCCTTCACGCGCTCATCCGCGGGGACGAGCGGATGGAAGGACCTCGCTCTCCTTCGGATCCTATTCGGCCGCTTCGCTCGGCACGGTCTTGGGCGGCAAGTCGGCGACCTCGGCCCGATAGACCTCGTCCATGCGCGGCGCCATGCCGTGCTTGGCCAGGGCCTGCGCGAACATGTCCCGGATGAGCGGGCTCTCGTCCGCATAGTCGATCTGGTCGCCGCCGACGCGCTGGCTGATCCATGCGGTCGGGACGCCTTGCGCGTTGCGGATCAAGGCGATCTCGTGCTTGAAGGCGAGATAGCGCGCCGGCGTCGGGCCGGTATTGAAATGCTGGTGCAGCCATTTGTTGGGCGGCACGATCAGGCTGCCGACCTGCCAGTCGTAGCGCGTGGGCTCCTCGCCTTCGCGCCACATCAGCGAATAGCCCTCGCCGCTGAGGATGATCACGTGCGCGCTCGGGCCCATGCGCATGGGCCTTCTTGTAGGTGCCGACCGGGAACTGGGAGATGTGGCTCGACATCGAGCCCTTGGCCATGTTGAAGCGGATGTGGCCGCCGCCGGCGCCGCGCTCCTTGGCGCTGATGAGCGGCAGGTTGACCGCGTCGGCGACGAAATTCGTCATCAAGAGGAAACCCTTCTGCTCCGCCTTGGCGGTGAAATAGTCGGCCTCGCCGGCAAAGCGGTCGGGGAAATCGGTCGGCATGTTGAAGACGAAATTGACGTCGTCATACATGTTGATGACGGCCGGCGAATTGGTCACCGCGACGTAGCGGACGGCTCTCCTGGCCCGAGCCGTTGAAATGCTGATGCCAGGCATTGAGCGGGATCGCGAACATGGCGCCGGCCTTCCATTCGAAGGTGATGCGCTTGCCGGCGTCGTTCCAGACGCTGGTCGAGCCGCGGCCGTCGAGGATGAGGACCATCTCCTCGTAGAGCTGGCGCTGCGGGGCGAGCTTGCCGCCGGCCGGGATCTCGCAGACATAGCAGTCGTTGGAGATGCGCGAGGCATCGTGGTTGATGTAGACGCCCCTGCCGCCGCGGCGCGGCCAGGGCTTGAGCTCGACCGTGCGCAGGTTGGCCACGTATTGGGCGCTGATGATGTCGAGCCCTTCGCTGCGCACCCAGCGCACATAAGGCGTTTCCTTCTCGGTGGCGAATTTCTTGGCTAAATCGTCGGAAACGGTGGGGCTGGCCATTCCTAGCTCCTCTCGGCCGTCGGCGGCCGGTCTTGACTTCCTGCGTGGCAGCAGTTCCGCTACCATACAGCAGACCAAGCGGGCAAACTCAACAAGCCGCGCGACGGATCGCGCCACGGAACGTCCATATCCGTGGTAGGGACGCGTTATCCCGGCAGGGCGCGAGCCCTCATTCGCCGGAGATCTTGCGGGCGGCCGGGCGACCCCAGAGCGAGCGCCCAGGCGATGGCACGCCAGATCGTCATGACGAAATTCCCATCATCGCGACATCGCGGCGTCGAGCGTCGACCGGTTGCCGCGGAGCCATCGCTGGAACCGCAATTCTAGCGACAAAGCCATGGTCATGGTAGGCAGGCAGGTGGGGTCGGAACCGCGCGCTCGCCGCGCCAGGCTTGGAAGACCATCCGTGCGGACGGTGACATGAGGATCACGTGCATCGGGATCGATCCCGCCGGCCTCTACCTCGGCATTCGGCTCAAGCGAGCAAATCCCTCCCACGCGGTTCGCTTCATCGGGGACGCAAACCCTGCGGCGACGCGTGGGTCATCCTCTCTCCCCACGCTCATGTGCAATCCGCTCAAGCCGCGCTGGCAGCTCAAGGATGCGGAAGCGCTCGTCGTCCTTGATCGGGATCTCGTCCGCTTCGAGCGGGTTGTGGTCAAGGCGCGCGACCAGCAATTCCAGACCCAAGGCCTAAGCTTCGCGTCGATCGATTCTACCGCGCTGCTGGGGCGACTGCAGGATCTTGCCCACGGGCTTGGCTGCACGTTCGAGCCGGCAACGGCGCCTGTCGGTCCCGCGCAATTTCCGGATTCCGATCTCGTGGTGCTGGCGGATGGTCTCCATAGCGCGACCCGCGACCTGTGCGGCAAGTTCGAGGCCAGCCTGTCCCTGAGCCAAACGAAGCACGCGGTGTTCGCCCTGGACAAGGGCCGCGACGGCTTGGCTTACGCGTTTCGCGCCACCCCCGCCGGAATTTTCCACGCCTATGCGGTTCCGCGCGGACCCAATGCATCGTGGCTGGTGGTGGAAGCGCCTGCGCAAGTCATCCGGGCAAGCGGTTTGGAAAAGGCGCCTGCGCAACAGATTCTCGCCTTCTGCCGCGACCTCTTCCCCGATGAGCTCGAGGGCGCCTCGCCAAACGAGGGCGAGACCGCATGGCGCGAATTCGTCACCGTGCGGAACCGCAACTGGCATGCTGGCAACCTCGTGGTTCTCGGTAGCGCCGCCTATACGGCGCATTTTTCCGTCGGCTTGGAGTTGCGCTCGTGGCTCGAGGACGCCGAGACCTTGGCCGAATGCTTGGGCCGCGGATCGTCGCCGGCGGACGCACTGGGATCCTATGAGGCCGCCCGCCGGCCTCAGGCCGAAAGCCTGCAACGCGCCGCGCAGGCAAGCCTGGCCTGGTTCGAGAGCACCCGTCGTTACATCGACAAGCCCTTTGCCCAGTTCGTGTTCTCGCTCCTCACCAACAACATGCGGATCAATTATCCGCGCCTCGCCAAGGCCGCGCCCGCACTCACCCGCGCGGTCGATGACCTTGCGGCCGGAGAACCACCCGGCAGCAACCGCCCGTCGCCGCCGCCGATGCTCGGGCCCTACCGGCTGCGCGAGCTGGTCTTGCCCAATCGCATCGCGCTGTCGCCCATGTGCATGTATTCGGCCACCGACGGCACCGTGAACGATTTCCATCTGGTGCATCTGGGCAGCCGCGCGGTCGGCGGCGCCGGCCTGGTGCTGACCGAGATGACCGATGTGCTGCCGGAGGGACGCATCAGCCTCCACTGCGCCGGCATGTATTCGCCCGAGCATGTTGTGGCCTGGGAACGGGTGGTGAAGTTCGTGCACGCCCACAGCAATTCCAAGATCGGCATTCAGCTCGCCCATGCGGGCCGCAAGGGCGCCTTGACGCGATCATGGGAAGGACATCAGGCACTGGAGGAGGCCAGGTGGGAGATCATCGCCCCTTCGCCGCTGCCGTTCGCCAAGGGCCGCCAGGTACCCCGGGAAATGACCCGTGCCGACATGGACAAGGTCCGCGATGCCTTCGTGCAGGCCACGCACATGTCGCAGGCCGCCGGCTTCGACATGATCGAGTTGCACTTCGCCCACGGCTATCTGCTCTCTTCCTTCATCTCCGCCCTGAGCAATCATAGGCGCGACGCCTACGGCGGCTCGCTCGCAAACCGCATGCGATTTCCGCTGGAGGTGTTCGCCGCGGTCCGCGCCGCTTGGCCGGCCGGCAAGCCGATCAGCACCCGTATCTCGGCGGTCGATTGGGTCGAGGGCGGGACCACAATCGAGGACGCGTTCGAGATCGCCCGCATGCTCCACGACGCCGGCAACGACATCCTCGCGGTCTCGACCGGCGGCGTGACCAGCGAGCGGCGTCCGATGGAGGGCCGGCTCTACCAGGCGATCTTCAGCGATCAGATCCGCAACGAGCTCAATATCCCGACCATGGCGGTGGGCGGCATCGTCAGCCACGGCGACGCCAATACGATCATCGCGGCCGGACGCGCCGACATCTGCGCGCTGGCACGCGGCTATCTGGTCGATCCCTATTTCGTGCGCCACGCGGCCCACGCCCAGAGCTATGGCGCGCTCGATTGGCCCGGCCCCTACCGCCGGGCCAAGGAAGTCCGGATGCGCGGCGCGTGAGCCCCGGATCTCCAACCAGGATGGCGGTCACGACGGCGGTGCTGGCCGCCGCGCTGATGGTTGCGGACAGCCGGCCCGGCGCGGCCCAATCCGATTTCAGCGGAAAGACCGTCAGGCTCTATATCGGAACCGGGCCTGGCGGCGGCTATGACACCTATGGGCGATTGGTCGCCCGCCATATCGGGCGCCACATCCCGGGCAATCCCGTCGTGGTGGCGCAGAACATGCCGGGCGCATCGTCGCTGGCGCTGACCAATTTCCTGTTCAATACGGCGCCGCGCGACGGCACCGCGATCGGCATCATCAATCAGGCCATGCCGACCGAGCAATATCTGGCCATCGGCAACACCAACTACGACGCCAAGAGGTTCAACTGGATCGGCCGGGTATCCTCGGCCGTCGAGATGGCGATCGTCTGGCACACGGTTCCGGTCGGCACGATCGAGGATGTGCGCACGCGCGAGACCCTCATGGGCGGCACCGGACCGACCTCGTCCACGGTGTTCGTCCCGTATCTCCTGGACAATCTGGCGGGCATGAAATTCAAGGTGGTGGCCGGCTTCAACGGGACGACCGAGATCGCGCTGGCGATGGAGCGCGGCGAGGTCGAGGGCAGCGCGACGCCGCTCGAAAGCCTCACCAGCTATCGGGCCGATTGGGTGCGCGACCGCAAGATCAGGATCCTCGTGCAGTACACGGCCGTGAGGGACGCCGAGATCTCCGACGTGCCGGCCATGGTCGAGCTTGCTCGCAGCGAGGAGGCGCGCCAGATCCTGCGCTTTTATGCCAGCGCCGCCGATGTCGGTCGCTCGATCGTGGCGCCGCCCGCCATGCCGGCATCGACGGTCGCGACGTTGCGGCGCGCGTTCGACGAGATGCTCACCGACGGGGAATTTCTCGCGGAAGGCAAGCGTGCCGGCATTCCGTTAAAGCCGATGTCCGGGGAGCGGCTGCAGGATTTGGTCTCGCAGGTGGGAAGTTTTCCCCCGTCGATGATCGAAAAGGCGCGCCAAGCCCGCGAGAAGCCGAACTGATGTTTCGTCGCAATATCAAATCCCGCATGCGATGAGGATCTGATGCTGCGATTCTGCGGTAGGGTGGGCAAAGGCGGCCGAGGCTCTGCCGCATAGGCACGTCGCGCGTTCCGCCGTGCCCACGCGGACGAGCTCGCAGTCGGCGTTGCGCGTGGGCACGGCGGAAAGCGCGACGTCAATAGATCGAAGCTTCGGGGCCGCCTTTGCCCACCCTACGGTATCTCTACAAAGGCCTGTGGCATCCCAAAACAAGCCCTTGTAGGTTCACGGCGTTGTGATTAATTAGCCGCATCGACGTTTCGGCCGAACGACTTGGCCATGCCTGGGAACGACGCCCTGCGCCTGACTGACGAGATCTCCCTGAACTTCGACCACCAAACCACCAAAGGGTCCCTGCCGGGGACACCGACAGATACTCGTCTCGCGAAAGGACAAGGCATGAGCACCGGAACCGTCAAATGGTTCAACGCGCAAAAAGGTTTTGGATTCATTCAGCCCGATGATGGCGGCAAGGACGTGTTCGTTCACATCAGCGCGGTCGAGCGGGCCGGGATGTCGAACCTGAACGAAGGCCAGAAGCTGTCGTACGAGCTCACCCAGGATAAGCGGTCCGGCAAGACTTCCGCCGACCAGCTGCGCGCCCTCTGAGGCGCGCCGCGAAACGGGCCCGCGTCGTTCTCTGATCGGCGCTCAGCTTTTCATGCGCCAGAGTTGAAAGCCCGTTTCGTCGATGGCCTTCTCGATCGCCGCACGCGAAAAGCTGTGCGGCGGAGCCTTGTCGTCGCGGATCACGCCCGTGGCATGCCAGGGACCGTGCTGGCGCGGCAGCTTGCTGCCGGCGGGATCGCCGGCGAACGCCCGCAAGCCGCTGCTGGCCTCCGATTTGAAAATGAATATCCGCAATGTCTCCTCCTTCGGCTGCACCCCCGACGCAATGGTGCGGCAACGGCGCTCGCTCAGCGCTTGCGAAATTGCTGGCGCACCGGCGGGCGGCGCGCGGTTCCCGCGCGCTCGTCCTTGTGCCGGAAGATGAGGCGGCCCTTGTCGAGATCATAGGGCGACATTTCGACGGTGACGCGGTCGCCGGCGAGGGTCTTGATGCGGTTCTTCTTCATCTTGCCCGCCGTATAGGCGACGATGACGTGTCCGGTATCGAGCTGAATGCGGTAGCGCGCGTCCGGCAGGATTTCGGTGACCAAGCCTTCGAATTCGATGAGCTCTTCCTTCGACATCGATAGCTCTCCTCTCGCTCAGCGTTGCGGGCGCCGGCCGTCGTCGCGGCGCACCTTCGCGGCTCGATTGAGAAATACCACACCCGTGAGGTCGTCGGGATGCCGTTCTGCCTGCGGGTGGGGCTGCGGCTGCGCCTGCCGCTGCGCTTGGCGGTCCGGTTGCCGCTGCGCCTGCGGCGGCCTGGAGGGGCCACGTCCGCTATCACGCCCGCTCCCGTGGCCGCTTCCATGTCCGCTCCCGTGGCCGTTGCCATGTCCGCGACCGCGATTGTGCTGCGAGCGGTTGCGCGCGCCTTCGGGTTGGGCATGGAGCGGCCGCGGCGAGCCGGTTCGCCGGTCGGTTGCCGGGATCGCGGCCCGAATGAGCCTTTCGATGTCGCGCAAGAACGCGGTCTCTTCGGCGTCGCAGAGCGAGATCGCGACGCCGCTGGCGCCGGCGCGCGCCGTGCGGCCGATGCGGTGCACGTAGGTCTCGGCCACGTTCGGCAGGTCGTAGTTGACCACGTGGCTGATGCCGTCGACGTCGATGCCGCGCGCCGCGATATCGGTCGCCACCAGCGTGCGCACGTCGCCCTTGCGGAAGGCGGCGAGCACGCGTTCGCGCTGGCCCTGGCTCTTGTTGCCGTGGATGGCCTCCGCCGTGATGCCGGCCTTGGCGAGGCTGCGCACCACCCGGTCGGCGCCATGCTTGGTGCGGGTGAAGACCAGCGCGCGGTCGATGGTCTCGCCGCTGAGCACATCGGCCAGGATGCCCGGCTTGGCGGCGCGATCCACATGAATGATGCGCTGCTCGACCAGCTCGACCGTTGAGGCCGGCGGGGTCACCGCCACCTTGGCCGGATCGCGCAGCATCTGCTGGGCGAGCTGGGCGATCTCCTGCGGCATGGTGGCGGAGAAGAACAACGTCTGCCGTTCCTTCGGAAGCTTGGCCACGATGGTGCGGATATCGTGGATGAAGCCCATGTCGAGCATGCGGTCGGCTTCATCGAGCACCAGGACTTCGACCTCGCTCAGGCGCAGCGCATTGCTCCTGACCAGGTCGATGAGGCGCCCGGGGGTGGCGACCAGGAGGTCGACGCCGTTCATCAGGGCGCGTACCTGCCGCCCCATGGGCACGCCGCCGATGGCGAGCGTGGCGCTGAGGCGAAGATGCCGGCCATAGGCCTGAAAGCTGTCGAGGATCTGGCCGGACAATTCGCGGGTCGGGCTCAGCACCAGCGCGCGGCAGGTCTTGCGGTCCGGCCGCTTCGGTTTGCTGAAGAAGTGCTGCAGGATCGGCAGCGCGAATGCCGCAGTCTTGCCGGTTCCGGTCTGCGCGATCCCGATCACGTCCCGGCGTGACATGACGATCGGAATGGTCTGGACTTGGATGGGGGTAGGGGTGACGTATTTCTCTTCGGCGAGCGCACGGGTGATGGGCTCGGCGAGGCCGAAGTCATTAAATGAAGACAATGGGTATTCTTTCTGTCGTGCGAGACGGGCCGAATCGCTTATTGGGCGATCCCGTGTCGCTGGGGTGATGGTAGACACCCCGCGTGATCTGGGCTGTCAGTTTGGTGAAATGATAGGGCGAGCCAGACGCCGTTTGACGGGGATCCGTACACGCGGCTCACCAGGACCTAATGCGGTCGCGCCCTGCATATAGGGAATCGGCGCCTTGGTTGCAAGCGATTCCTGCTTGGTAGCCTTTCCTGGTTAGCAGGGCGTTTCGGTTAACATCGGTTTACCATTGGGGCGTAGGCCGCCCGTGACGACGCCTTGACGGGTCCGGTGCAAGCCGGGAATAGAGGGGCTGGGTGGGATCAGTGAGGGTTTGGTCCGGTGGAGTTCGACAATTCCTTCGAGGTGCCGTTGCGTCCGGCCGAGGCTTGGCCGCTGCTGATGGATATTCGGCGCATCGCTCCCTGCATGCCGGGTGCCGAGATCACCGAGGTGGTCGACGATACGACCTATAAGGGCCGCATCGCGGTGCGGCTTGGCCCCGTCGCTCTTGCATTCGCGGGCGTGATCAAGTTCGAGGAGCTCGATGGCGTCAATTACAAGGCGCGCGTGAAGGCCCAAGGCAGCGACGCCAAGGGCCGCGGCGCTGCCAATGCGGCCTCAGTGTTCCGACTGGAGCCGGCGGGAAGCGGCTCCAAGGTGCTGGTCCACACCGATCTCTCGCTCTCCGGCGCGGTCGCCCAATACGGCCGCGGCGTCGGCATCATCCAGGCGACCGCCGCCCAGATCATGAGCCAGTTCGCCGCCAACCTGAAAGCGCAGATCGGGCAGCAACCAGCCGCACCGGCGCCGGTGGCAGACGCGCAGCCGTCATCGCCCGCGGCACGGCCGATCTCCGGATTCTCGCTGATGGCCAAGGTGATTTGGAACGCAATCGCGTCGCTGTTCCGTAGGGTGGGTTAGCGGCCATCCGATTCGCTTATGCTTGCCGCAGCGGTTCGTGGCCGCGTAACCCGCCGCGAGCCTATCGGCTCTTCGAGCGATCAGGCCCAGACGAGCCAGCGGAGCGCGTAACCCGCAGCCCCGCGGCGGGTTACGCGCCATCCACGCGCCAACAAGGATGCAAGCGCATACCAGGCGCTAAGACTAACCCACCCTACGACGGTGCCTACGCCGGCTCCTTGACCTTGGGGGAGAGGTACTTCTTCACCAGTTCGGCCGTGAGCACGACGTTGGGATCGTATTCGGGCGCGTCCGCGATCTGCTCGAGATCGTTGAGGCCGGAGTTCTTGTAGATGCGGTTGATGCAGGAGATCAGCCGCGCCGGGCGGGCCGGATCGGCGTTGAAGTGCTGGTGGATGGTGCAGGGCGGCACATAGATCACGTCGCCCGCCTCCCACTCGAAACGCTTGATCTCGGGCTGCGGCACCCACTTGTAGGTATCGGTGATCTCGACGTCGCAATCCTGGTGCAGGTCGTAGCCGTTGCCCTCGACCACGTAGAGGCACTCCTCCGCCAGGTGCCGATGCTTGCCGGAGCGGCTGCCCGGCGGGATCACCTGCATATAGGCGTCGACCGTCTCCATGCGGGTGTTCATCTGCGCGTTCAGTAGATGCTTCAGCAGCCCCTGCTGCGACATTTCCCAAGGCATTTCATCGGTATGCACGATCTTCTTGCGCTTGGCGTTGCGGGTCGGCGATTCCATCGCCTCGTTCAGCAGGCTCTGGTAGAGCTTGCCGTTCTGCGAGCCCACCAGCCACGCCTTCGATTCATCCCAAGCCATATTCAACCTCTATCTCAAATCCATGTTTCGGCTTCAATTCATCCGTCTTGCCAAGCCTTGCTTGCCAAGCCTTGCGCTCAAGCGTCCAGCTTCTCAGCCTCCGGATGATTGTAGTTCTCTTCCTCCTGCCGCGGCACGAAGTTGCCCTGCGTGGGCGAAGGCGTGGTCGGGCGCTTCTTCACCGTGTGCTGGAACAGCATGTTCATGAACAGGTACATCGGCTTGGTCTTGATCACCAAGGCGCGCGCCGGCTCCTTTGCGCTGGCATTGAAATGCTGGTGCACGCAGTTGTTATGCACGATGGCGACGTCGCCCGCCTTCCAGTCATAGCGGATGCCGTCGTGAATCTCGTAGCCCGAGCCGTCGAGGATGTAGAAGGCCGCCTCGTTGACGTGGCCGTGCTTCTGGGTGGTGCCGCCGGGCGCATATTCCTCCAGATGGATGTGCAGCGTCTGAGTGCGGCCGTCCTCCGGCTCCACGTAATGGCGGCTGAAATGCTGCGGCCCGCCGTCGAGCTTAAGCTCCTTGCCCTTGATGACCCGCGGCATGGCCCGCAGCCGGCCGAGTTCGTCCTTGAGGCTGTAGGCCCCGGACAGCTCGCGGACGAAAATGCGTTCCTTGTCCGGATCGTGCTGTTTCTCACCCATCTCATGTTCTCCTCTGCGGCCACGCGCACGTGCGCCCGGCTGAAAATCGATCGGATTGACGCCACACTTAGCCTATTTGTCCTGTTCCGCCAAAGCCATGATGGGATTAAAGTCATCACGCCCGGCAGCGCCGGGGGCCGATCCCGGCTCGCGGCGCCGCCCGGGGCAGACCTGCTGCAAATTCCGCGAATTCAGGCGATTTCCCAGGCCGTAGTTAGGGGTTGCGGGCTCTTGTTGCAAGCGCGATGCAGCTTGCAGCGCGGCGGCGCGCACGGCTCTGCTGCATGTACCTTCGCAGCGGCGACCTGGTGAGCCGTGTCAGCGGCAACCTTCAAGCTCGCTCGATGGGTTGGCGAGCGCGAAGGGGCCGAGCTCCTTGGCGGCGGCTTGCGCGAAGCTCGCATCGATCAGCCGCTCGCGCGGCGCGGTCTTGTCGATGATGGCCTCCTGCTTGAAGAAGGTCTGCACGCTGTCCACGCTGTCGAGGTTCAACGCCCCATCTGGGCTGCGCGCCTGCCAGTCCATGCGGTCGAGCAGGTTGCGATCGGCCACGATCTTGTTCTTCACCATGATGTCGACCACCTCCGCCCGATTGGGCCCATGGTGATAGGCTTGGCAATAGTCGCGCCCGGCACGGGCGAGCGCCACGAACAACCGCTTGGCCACGTCGGGCGAGCTCTTGATCCATTCGGTATTGGCCACATAGGCGACGTTGGCGAGCGGCAGCTGCTTGATGTAGCCCTCCTCGGGATCGATCCAGGACGCGGCGATCTTCTGCTCGATGGCGATGTCGCTGAAGGGCGCCACTGCGAGCGTCGCGTCGAGCGCCCCATTGGCGAGCGCCGCCCCCATCTGGCCGAAAGCCAGGTATTTGAGGTCGATGTCCTTGATCCGCAGGCCGGCGGAGGCCAGCACCATGCCGATCTCGTAGACCGAGGTCGAGCCGGGCGAGCTGATGCCCACCCGGCGGCCCTTGAGGTCGGCGACCGTCTTGATCGTGTCCTTGAGCTCGGGCCGCACCAGGATCTTGTGGTAGAGCGGGCTTGAGCCGCTCTCCAGCGCCATGACGACCGGCAGGCCTTCGGCCACGCCGTTGAAGTAGCCGGCATCGATGTCGCCTTGCCCGACCTGGACCTGGTTGGTGGCGACGAAGGCCACCGCCTTGCTCAGCGAATCGATCCGCTCGATTTTGACGTCGAGCCCGGCCGCGCCAAAATAGCCCTTGTCGGCGGCGATGAACGTTGCTCCCGAGGGCACGCTCGGCACCAGCGCGATGCTGACCTGGGTGCCGTGCTGCCGGATCACCGGCGCGAACATGAGGCCGATGCTGATGAAGGCAAGAGCCGGCAGGATGGGACGCACGCGCTTCTCCGATCTGCTCGATGGAATCGAGGTATAAAGCATTCGCGGCTAAAAAGCCTGCCCTCGCGCCAAGCGCCTACACGCGGGTTGCGCCCGGCGATGATTCCGTCATCCGTGTACCAACAAATCAAAGCCGCGCTCGCTCGACCTCGTCCTTGAGGTGGCCCCAGATGCCGTAGACGATGCGGCCGTAGCGCGGGTCGTTGCGCAGCTCCAGCACGTTGCGCGGCCGTTCCAGCGCGCACATCGATGACGGTCTTGGCGCGGCCCGGGCTCGCCGTCATCACCATGATCTTGTCCGCCCAAGGTCACCGCCTCGTCGACGCTGTGGGTGATGAACACCACCGTCTTCTTGTCGACCTCCCAGATGCGCAACAGCTCCTGCTGCAGGATGGTGCGGTTCTGCTCGTCGAGCGCCGAGAACGGCTCGTCCATCAGCAGGACCTCGGGATCGTTGGCGAAGGCGCGCGCGATCGATACGCGCTGGCGCATGCCGCCGGAGAGCTGATGCGGGTAGTGCTGCGCAAAGCGGGTGAGGCCGGTGCGGTCGAGCCATAGCGCCCGACCGCCTCCGCGATCTCCTGCTTGGGGGCCTTGCGCATCTTGAGGCCATAGGCGGCGTTCTCCCACACCGTCATCCACGGAAAGATCGAGTCGCCCTGGAACACCATCGAATATTGCGGCCGGCCGGGCGCCGGATCGCTGATCTCGACCTCGCCGCTGGTCACCTGCTCGAGCCCGCCCAGGATGCGCAGCAGCGTGGTCTTGCCGCAGCCCGAGGGTCCGACGATCGACGAAGAACGTGCCTTCCTCGATGTCGATCGACACGTCCTCGACCGCGACCAGGGAGCCGAACTGCTTGTACCAGGTGCGGATCCTGATCTTCACGTGACGTTGCGGCCGTCCGGCCGGCTCGGCCGCGACCGTCATATGTCCGCCTTCCACCGGATCACCCACCGCTCGACCTCGTTCAGGCAACGTCTGACGCAAAGCCGATGATGCGCGATCACGAACAGCCCGACATACATTCGCTCGACCGAGAAGGTCTCCCACGCGCTCCAGATCATGTAGCCGATGCCGCTTTGGCGCCCACCATCTCGGCGATCGCGATCAGGATGAGGCCGAGCCCGGCGCCGAGCTTCACGCCCGTCATGATGAACGGCAGCGCGCCCGGCAGCGCGATGGTGCGGAACGTCTCCCAGCGGCGGCGCCTTGAAGCTCTTGCCGACGTCGAGATAGATCTGGTTGATCTGCAGCACGCCGGCGGTGGCGTTGATCGCGATCGGATAGAACACGCCGATCGCCACCATCACCACCTTCGACATCTCGCCGAGCCCGAAGATCAGCAGGATGAGCGGCAAGATCGAGCTTTTCGGGATCGGATAGGTCGCCGCGATCAGCGGATCGACGAAGCGCGCGGATCGGCCGCGAGATGCCCCATGACGATGCCCGAGCACGAGCGCCGGCACGCCGCCGAGCAGGAAGCCGCAGCACGAGCCGCTGCAGGCTGATCAGCGTGTTCTCGCAGAGCTCGCCCGAGCGCGCCATCTCGATGAGCGCGGCGATGATCGCTGCTCGGCGCCGGAAAGAAGCGCACGTCGATGAAGCCCAGTCTGCGCCGCGAGCTCCCAGGCCAGCAGCAGGCCGAGCGGCGAGGCGATGCTCAGAATCCGGTCGCGCCGGCGCGCCGAGAGCCGCGCCTGCTCGCCGACATCGACGGCCGGGGCCGGCGCCTTCCCAACGTCGGCCAGATCAGAAGCGCTCATCGCTGTCCTCTCCCTGCAGCAATGAGGCCCTTATAGAGCGCGCAAAATGAGCGCACCAGATTTCGTTATGCGGTCTTTGCGTACGGTGAGCGAAGCGGCAACAGGGCGTCTACGCCCTGTTGCTGGCGTGCCCACGCGCAAGAGCCGCGAACTGGTCCGCGTGGGCACGGCGGAATGCGCGTCGCGCCGATGCGGGAGGGCCTCGGCCGCCTTTGCCCACGCTACATTGGTGGGCTTCAGTGCGCCGCCGCGGTCGTGCCGGGATCGAGCTCGCGGGCATGCATCGCCATCGCGATGAGGGCGGTGCCGCCGAAGATCATGTTGATGCCGACCAGGAGCCCGAGCGCCCAGGCCGCGCTGCCGGGCAGTCCCATGAAGATGAGGGCGGCGAGGATCAGATCGACGATGCCGCTCGTCAGCATCCAACCCCAGCGCCCCGTCAGTTCGCGCTTGTGCTCGAGCGAATACATGATGGTGGCGATGCCCTCGATCGTGAAGAATACGATCAGGATCAGCGTGAGGGTGAGCACGCCGCTGAGCGGCCACACCAGCAGCACGAGGCCGGCGGCGATTCCGAGCACCGCCGACAACAGCGACCACCAGAAGCCGGGCGCCTCCCGCATCCAGAAGGTGGTGAAGAGACCGACAATGCCGCTGATGAGAAAGAGCCAGCCGAACAGGATCTCGACCGCCAGCGTGGCGATCGGCGGCAGCACGATCGCGAGCACGCCGAGCAGGACCAGAATGATGCCCTCGACCAGGAAAAGCTTCCAGTGCTCATGCAGCGATGCCGCCACCGTGCGTTGGAATTCATCCAGATTGGGTTGATTCATTGTCATGGTAGACCTCCCTTGAGATTGCGGCGCAATCGACAACGAGATTCCGATGACCAGATTCCGATCGGTCCGATCGGGAGCGCGCACTCTATCGGCCTAATGTGACGCGCGCAATGTTGCCCGGTTCCGGCAGCGATGCAACGCATGCATGCATCTTCAGGAACAACCGCCGGCCACGCACAATACAAGTTAGGGACACGGGGCATTTCACTCCCTCGCCCCGAAGGTGAGAGGGTGGCCGCCCGGGACGAAGTGCCCCGGGGGAGGGGGTAATCGCCCTGCGTCCTAATAACAACAACTTCAATTCGCTTAGGAGGCTTGCTGGCGTCCTGTCGGCGGACTTGTGCCTGCGGCTTCGTCTTTGCCTTCGCACCCGCCGGCCGGCCTCGGCGCAAGCCGCATCCGCCAGCGCGCGGCCGATCATGACCAGCAGCGGTCCGCTCGGTGCCGCTTGTTTCAAGCGGTCGGCGATGTCGGCGATCGTGCCGGCGACGACCATCTGCTCCGGCCGCGTCGCGTTGGCGACCGCGATGGTCGGCGTGTCGGGGGCGAGGCCGTGCGCGATGGCGGTATCGGCGAGCTCGCGGATGGTCTTGCCCGGCATATAGACGATGGTGGTCGCGGTCGGATCGGCGAGGCTCTGCCAGTCGATGTCCGCCGGCAGGCGGCCATCGGCCGCATGGCCGGTGACATATTGCACGCGGCGCGAAACCTTGCGGTGGGTCAGCGAAATGCCGAGCCGGCTGGCGGCGCCCTGGGCGGCGCTGATGCCGGGCACGACCTCGACCGCGATGCCGGCGGCGCGGCAGGCGTCGATCTCCTCGCTGGCGCGGCCGAAGATCATCGGGTCGCCGCCCTTGAGCCGCACCACGCGCTTGCCGGCCTTGGCGAGCGAGATCATCAGCGCATTGATCTCGTCCTGCTTGCAGGAGGGGCCGTAGCCGGTCTTGCCGACCAGCATCTTCTTGGCCTCGCGGCGGGCGAAATCGAGGACGCCGGGCGCCACCAGGTCGTCGATCAGGATCACGTCGGCGGATTGCAGCGCCCGCACCGCCCGCAGCGTGAGCAGCTCGGGATCGCCGGGACCGGCGCCGACCAGGGTCACCGAGCCGTGCTCGGCCGCTGCGCTGCCGGCGCGCGCGAGGCCCAGATAGGCGTCGAAGTCGGCGGCGGCCGGCTCGCGGTCCGGATGGGTCACCGCCTGCGCGGTGAACAGCTGCCAGAAACGGCGGCGCGCCGGAAACGACAGGCCGGAGGCTTGCACCGCCCTTCGCCAGCGCCGCGCCGCCGCGGCCCAGCGGGCGAAGCCGAGCGGGATCAGGGCCTCCAGCTTGGCGCGGATCGCCTGCGCGAAGACCGGCGCCGCCCCGTCGGTGGAGATGCCGATGACCAGGGGCGAGCGGTTGACGATCGAGCCGAAGGAGAAATCGCAGAACGCCGGCTTGTCGATCACATTGACCGGGACGCCGGCGGCGCGCGCCGCGCCGGCGAACGCGCCGGCCTCGTCATCGTCCGCGAAGGCGCCGACCGCGATCGCCGCTCCGGCAAGATCGCCCGCCTGCCAGGCGCGCGCATGGATGACGATCGCGTTAACCGCATTATCTGAATGTTCGGCAGCGGGCGGCTCGGCCGCGGCCGTGCGCAGCTCCTCGGATGCGTCCGGGGCGAACACCTCGACCTTGGCGCCCGCGGCTGCCAGCAACTCGGCCTTCCAGGCTGCCGCCGGGCTGCCGCCCGCGACCACCGCGCGCTTGCCGGCAAGGCCGAAAAAGACCGGCAGCCGCGCCAGCGGCTCCATGCGCGGCGTGCGGGTCTCAGAGGGGGTGCGCGATGCGCTCATCAATAATTATCCTCTTCAGCTCCGGCAGGCATGAACCGCAATTGGTGCCGGCGCGCAAGGTGCGGCCGATGTCTCCGACATTGGCGGCGCCGCTGCTGACGGCCCTGCGCACCGCACCCAACCCGACCTGGAAGCAGGCGCAAACCACCGGCTCGGTCTCCTCTATATAATCGCCGGCTTGGGCTTTCGGTATCCGTCCGCCGTCTTCGGCCGCCGCTGCCGCCGCCAGGGCGGCGAGATCCCATTGCGGGGCTTGTTCTGCTGCCGGCGCCAGGCAGAGGCAACCGTCGAGCTGACCGTCCAGGAACGCAGCCGCGCGGTAGACCTGGCCGTCAAGCTGCTCGGCCAGCCGTGCATCCGGCTCGAGGCAACGGTAGGCGAAGTCGTGCCAGAACAGCGGGCCTTGGCTGGTTGCCAGACGGTATTCGACCCCTTCGGCACCCGCCACCTTCGCCCACCAG
This sequence comes from uncultured Alphaproteobacteria bacterium, assembly GCA_963725185.1. GTDB lineage: Bacteria > Pseudomonadota > Alphaproteobacteria > Rhizobiales > Xanthobacteraceae > VAZQ01. Next base: position 124,747 of record CAVRXO010000002.1, on the reverse strand, counting down.
GTTCCCTCCGGCAGCTTCACGGCGGCGCGCGTCCGGGTGAAGCCGCGCAACGCAAAGTCGACCGGCGCAATGGCGGCCGGGGTGGCCTTGGCCTCGGGCTGGCCCGAATGGGGATCGGTGTGCGCCGACACGAGCTCGCCGACGCGGGCGCAGGATGCGGTCTCGGCGCTCCAGTGGATCGGCACGAACAGCGAGCCCGGCCGCTGGCTGTCGGTGACCATGACCTTGAGGATGCAGGCGCCGTGCGCGGTGGAGACCCGGGCAAAGCCGCCATCGGCGAGGCCCAGGGTCTCGGCATCGCCCGGATGGACCTCGACGAACGGCTCCGCCAGATGGGCCGCCAGCCGCGGGCTTTGGCCCGAACGCGTCATGGTGTGCCACTGGTCGCGAATCCGCCCGGTATTGAGCCGGAACGCGAAGGCACCGGAGGTGGCTTCCTGCAGGCGAGGCGGCTGCGGCGCCACGAACCGGGCCTTGCGGTCGGGCGTGAAAAAACCGCCTTCGGCAAAGAAGCGCTTTTCGCTTGGCGGTGCGCCCAGGTGCTCCCCTGCGCGCAGCGGCCACTGCACCGGCTCGAGCGCGGCGTAGTCATGGTCCGAGATGGTGGCCAAGCCGCCGATATCGAAATCGCGCGTGCCCTCGTTCTCGAAAGCGGACAGCGCCGCATGCTCGCGGAACACCTCGGCTTCCGAGGAAAAGGAAAACGCCTCGGCAAAACCCAGGCGTTGCGCCACCGCGGACACGATCCACCAGTCCGGCTTGGCTTCGCCGGGAGCGGGCAGGAAGGCGCGCTGGCGCGAGATGCAGCGTTCCGAATTGGTGACCGTGCCGTCCTTCTCGCCCCAGGCGGTGGCCGGCAGCAGCACATGCGCGCCGGCGTTCACCGTATCGTTGGACAGCACGTTCTCGGACACGACAAACAGCTCCAGCCGCTCGAGTGCCGCCCGCATGGCGCCGGCGCGCGGCAGCGACACCGCCGGATTGGTCGCCATGATCCAAAGCGCCTTGATCTCGCCGCGCTCGACCGCCTCGAACAGCGCCACCGCCTTGCGGCCCTCGCGGTTCGCCATGCGCGGCGCGTTCCAGAAGCGGCGCACGCGGTCGATCTCCTCCGCCGAGAAGCCCATATGGGCGGCCAGCTGATTGGCGAGGCCGCCCACCTCGCGGCCGCCCATGGCATTGGGCTGTCCGGTGAGCGAGAACGGTCCCGTGCCGGGCCGCCCGATCCGCGCGGTCGCGAGGTGGCAATTGATGATGGCATTGACCTTGTCGGTGCCCTGCGCCGATTGGTTGACGCCTTGCGAGAAGGCGGTGACGGTGCGTGCGCTGGCGTAGAACAGATTGAAGAAGTGGGCGACGTCGGCTTCCGCCACGCCGCAGGCCTGCGCGGTCGCCGCCGCATCTGGCGCAATCTCGCGCGCCCGCGCCAGAGCTTGCGCAAAGCCTATGGTGTGCGCTTGCACGTAATCGGCGTCGAGCGCGCCGCGCTCGGCCAGATGAACCAAGAGCCCGCAGAACAGCGCCGTATCGGTTCCCGGCGCGATCGGGAGGAACAAGTCGGCCTCTTGCGCCGTCACGGTCCGGCGCGGATCGATCACCACGACGCGGGCGCCGCGCTGCGCCTTGTTGCGCATGATCCGCTGGAACAGCACCGGATGGCACCAGGCCGCGTTGGAGCCGACCAGCACGATCAGGTCGGCGAGATCGAGATCCGCGTAGGTGCCCGGCACGGTGTCGGCGCCGAACGCGCGGCGCTGGCCGGCGACCGTGGACGCCATGCAGAGCCTCGAATTGGTGTCCACATTGGCCGAGCCGATGAAACCTTTCATCAGCTTGTTGGCGACGTAGTAGTCTTCGGTCAGGAGCTGGCCGGAGAGATAGAAGGCGACTGCGTCAGGTCCGTCACGTTCGATGATCGCCCGTAATCCGTCGGCAACGTGGTCGAGCGCCTCGCGTCCAGCCGGCGCGGGCGAGTGCGCCGTCCGATTGCCGCAGCATCGGGTGGAGCAGGCGGCCTTCGAGGCCGACCGTCTCGCCCAGCGCCGAGCCCTTGGAGCAGAGCCGTCCCAAATTCGCCGGATGGTCGGGATCGCCCGCGACCGCCGACGCCGCCGCGTGCGTCCGGCTGCGCCTTGCAGGCCGCAGCCGACGCCGCAATACGGACAGGTCGTGCGTACCGCGGAAGCGAGGCTCACCAGAGCATTCATGCTCGGCCCGCGGTGGGTTGGCATGGCGGTGCCTCTTCCCTCCCCCTGAAAGGGGGAGGGTGGCGGCGAAGCCGCCGGGTGGGGGTCTCGTCTCCCCGCAAATTCGGCGCTTGTGGCGGGACCCCCACCCGGATCGCTGCGCGATCCGACCTCCCCCTTGCAGGGGGAGGTGTGCCCGAGAGCGCGGCGCTTTCATCATATGCGATAGCTCTGCCTTTCAGGGAGAGGTATCGCTGAAAGCGCGGCGGTGTCTTCATGTGCAATCGCCTTGCGGCTGCACGAAGTGCACGAGCGGCTCAATAGACATCTTGCTGATAGCGCCCGGTTTTCTTGAGCTCGGCCACGAACGCGATGGCCTCGTTGGTCGAGCGCAGCCCGAACGCGGCGACGATCTCGACCAGCGCCGCCTCCACGTCCTTGGCCATGCGCTTCGCGTCGCCGCAGACATAGAGATGCGCCCCCTCGGCGAGCCATGCCCACAGATCGCGGCCGACGTCGCGCATGCGGTCCTGGACATAGATCTTCTCGGCGCCGTCGCGCGACCAGGCGAGCGTCAAGCGGGTGAGCACGCGCGCCGCCTTCATGCCGGCAAGCTCGTCCTCATAGAAGAAGTCGCAGGCGCTGTGCTGATGCCCAAAGAACAGCCAATTGCGCCCGGTTGCCTTGCTGGCCATGCGGTCATGCAGGAAGGCGCGAAACGGCGCCACGCCGGTGCCGGGCCCGATCATGATGATCGGCACCGCGGGATCGGCCGGCAGCGCGAAGTGTTGGGCGCGCTGCACATAGGTCCGCAGCTTGGCGCCCGGTGCGAGGCGATCGGCGAAGAAGGTCGAGGCGACCCCCAGGCGCGTGCGCCGGCCGACCGCATAGCGCACCGCGTCGACCGTGAGCGCGACCCGATTTGGATCGACCTTGGGCGAGGAGGCGATCGAATAGAGCCGCGGCTGCAGCGGATCGAGCGCCTCGATGAAAGCCTCGGGATCGGGGCGCGTGCCGGGGAATTTCTCGATCGCCGCCAACACGTCGAGGGTGCCGGCATCGCCGTCGGGATCCTCCCCGCACGAAAGCGCCTTGGCGAGCTGCCGCCGCGTGCCGCCGGTGATGTAGGAGTAGAGCTGCAATAGCATATCGGGCGCCGACCCGAGCGAGACGCCGTCGATGAGAACCTCGCGCAGCGTGCGGCCGCCGATCGGAAAATTCGCCGGCGCGGCGAGCGCTGCTATCACCGCATCGGCGAGGGCGGGATCGTTGGTCGGATAGATGCCAATCGAATCCCCGACCGCATAGTCGATCCCGGAGCCCGCGAGATCGAGCTCGACATGCCAGGTCTCCTTGGCGGAGCCGGGTTTGTTGAGACGCGTGCGCGACAGCAGAGTGGCGATCGTCGGATTGTCGCGCGAGCGGCCGGCCGGCGAGGGCGCCGGCGTGACGGTTGCGGCAGGCGCTTGCGCAATGACTGCCGGCGCGGCCGCCGGCTGCGCGCCGAATTCGGCGTAAAGCGTCTTGAGCATGCGGGCGGTCTCCTTGCCGCCCGGCACGCACAGGTTCAGCCGCTCCTCGCTCTTGCGCGCGATGGCTGCGGAATAGTCCCGGCAATTGTAGCCGCACTGCCCGCAATCCTGCTGCGCCATCGCGGCCATCATGCGCCGGCGCAGCGGGCGGCCTTCGGCAAGCTTCATGCGCTCGGCCAATGGCAGGCTCTGGTCGTGCCAGGGCGCCTCCGCGTCGTCGCCGTCATCAGCCGTATCTCGGGCCGCCTCCGGCAGGGTGCCCGGCATCAGCGCCGCCGATTCCGCCGGCGACAGGGGCGTGACGGCGTTGCCGTCAACCGAGATCAGGCCGGCAAAGAAGCCGTTGAGCCAAGCCCGCTGCTCGGGCGTGAACGGCGCGCTTTCCGGCAGCAGGGAGGGCGGTTGCGGCGTCGGCACAAAACTCATGACACCGGCTCCGCCGCCGTCATTTGCTTGATCGTCGCATCGTCATGGCGGCGCATGAAGGCCAGGAAGGTTTCCTCCCGCGAGGCGCGCCCGGCCAGATAGGCCTTGAGCAGGCGCTCGATGATCGCCGGCACGTCGGTCGCCTTGACGTCGCGATGGATCTCGCGCGCCAACGCCGCATCGGGCCCGAAACCGCCGCCGACCAGGACGTGATAGCCCTCGATCTGCTCGCTCTCCTCGCTCTCCTGCACCTTGCAGGCCAACAGCCCGATGTCGCCCACATAGTGCTGTGCGCAGGAATGATGGCAGCCGGTCAGGTGGATGTTGACCGGTCCGTCGAGCGCGACACGGTCCTCGCACCAGCGCGCGATCTCTTCGGCATGCCGCTTGGTGTCGGAGGCGGCGAACTTGCAGCCCATATTTCCGGTGCAGGCGATGAGCCCCGCGCGGATCGCGTTGGTGCTGGTGGAGAGCCCGAGCGTCTCGATTAAGCGCACCGCTTCGTCGATGCGCTGCGACGAAACGCCGGAGATCAACAAGTTCTGCCAGACCGTCAGCCGCAGCTCGCCGTCGCCGCAATCGCGCGCGATGGCGGCGAGCCCGCGCATTTGCGCGGTCGTGAGCTTGCCGACCGGCAGCACCACCCCGATCCAGTTGAGTCCGTCCTGCTTCTGCGCGCGGATGCCGATATGGGCGGCGCGGTCGAAGGCGGAGCGCGGCGCCAGCGCCTCGGCCTGCACGCGCGTCAGCGCGCGGCCGAGCTTCTCCTCGAGCAAAGCCAGGAATTTCTCCATGCCGAACCGGTCGAGCACGTATTTGAGCCGCGCCTTGAGTCGGTTGGTGCGGTCGCCGTGATCGATGAAGACGCGCACCACCGCGTCGGCCACCTGCGTGGCCTCGGCCGGCTTCACCACCACGCCGGTCTCGCGCCCGAAATCCCTGTGGCCGGTGATGCCGCCGAGCAGCAGGCGAAACCAGACGCCGGGTTCGATGCCGAAGCCGTCCTTCACGGCCACCGCCTGGAAGCCGATATCGTTGGTATCCTCCAGCACCGGGATGATGCCGCCGCCGTCGAAGCCGACATTGAACTTGCGCGGCAGGCCGTAGAGCGCGCGCTCGTTGAGGATGTGGAAATGCCATTCGCGCGCATACGGCCGCGTGTCGATCAGCTCTTGGGGGTCGATGCCCGCCGTCGGCGTGCCGGTGACGTTGCGGATATTGTCGGCGCCCGAGCCGCGCGAGCACAGGCCGAGATCGAGGATCGCCTCCACCATGGCGACGGCGTTCTTGGGCTCGATCTCGCGCACCTGCAGGTTGGCGCGGGTGGTGACGTGCGCATAGCCGCCGCCGTAGCGTTCGGCGAGATCGGCCAGACCGGCGAATTGCCAATGCGTGAGGATGCCGTTGGGGATGCGCAACCGGCACATATAGGACTTTTGATTGGGCGCGACATAGAACAGGCCGAAGAAGCGCCAGCGGAAATTGTCGTCGGGCTTGGGCGGCTCGTTGTTTGAAGCCTGCGCCTTGAGGCGCTCGTAACCGTCGAGCGGATGGAGCTCGCGCTTGAAACGTTCCTGGTCGGAAAGCTTCTTGCCCTCTTCGAGAACGCGGTCCTGCGCCTTGATATGCGCCGCATCGGGTCCGATCGGCTCTGGCCTGGCCTTGGCGGGAGCTGCCGCGGGAGCCCTCACCGCGTTCAATTGGTGCGCGGCGCGCCCCACATTGAGGCCGGACGCGAAGCCTTCCAGGTAGCGCTTCTGTTCGCCGCTGAAATCGGCACTCGGCGCCGTATCCGCCATCTCGGCCTCTCGCTTCGCTGTCGCGCTCAAGTCCGCCACCGGCTCACTCCGCCGGAACCTTCATGGGATCGGGTATTTGGCCGGACATAGACCCGGAAATGGAGCCGGATATGGGCTGCAGCGCAGGCGCCGGCTTGTAGGTGGCGTAGAGGGCAAGCCCAGTGAAAGTGAAGCCGCCGACCAGATTGCCCAGCGTCACCGGTATCTGGTTCCACAGCCACCAGTCCGAGACCGTGACCTTGGCGCCCATCATCATTCCGGTCGGGATGATGAACATGTTCACCACCGTGTGCTCGAAGCCTTGGGCGAAGAAGATCGAGATCGGCAGCCATGCGCCGACCAGCTTGCCGATGGTCGAGGACGACGTCATCGCCATGACCACGCCGAGACAGACCAGCCAGTTGCACAGCATCGCCTTGACGAAAGCGGTGATCATGCCGGCGGCGCCGAGCGCCTCGTAGGCCACGGTCTTGGCTTCCGCGGTGGCGACCAAGCGGGCGGCGACGCCGGTCGGCTCCGCGTGCCAGAAGTTGGTGAGCGCGATGGCGAGCAGGACCCCGTAGGCGATGCTGCCGATGAGGTTGCCGACAAACACCCAGCCCCAGTTCGCGACCACCGACCCGAGAGAGGAGCGGCCTTCCAGATACGCCAGCGGCAGCAGCGCGAAGCTGCCGGTGACGAGCTCGAGCCCAAGAATGACGATCATCACCAGGCCGACCGGAAAGATGAGAGCACCGACCAGCGGCTGGCCGGTGGTGACCGCGGCGGTGAAGGCAAAGCTCGTCGCCGTTCCCAGGAGCGCGCCGGAGAGCGCGCCGCGGATCAGGAGGTCGCGCGGCGACAGCGACAGCTTGAGTCGGCCGGCCTCGATCATCGTCTTCACGACCTCGGCGGGTTTTACATAGTCCATCTGCGGCTCCTTGCGGCTCGAATGAGTGTCGACGTGCCGGGCTGCGGATGCACCGCAGCCGCGCCTTTCCGGCAGTGGATTCCTGCCGGTTTCACACGCGGGCTGCGGCGAGGTTTGCGGTGCTGGGCGAATAGCTCTTGCGCAGGTAGTACCACCACGTCAGCGCCAGGCAGGTCGCGTAGAACGCGAGATAGATGAGCAGCGCCAGATGCGGCCCGCCGGTTGCGGCGATCGATGCTCCGAAGCCGCGCGGGATCAGGTAGCCGCCGCAGGCGCCGACGGCGCCGATGAATCCGAGCGCCGCGCCGCTTTCGATGCCGGCCGTGTGCAAGGCGAGCGCGCGGCCTTGCTCGCCGGATCCTTTTGCCTTCTGCAGATTCTCTTCGCGAAAGATCGACGGGATCATCCGGTAGGTGGAGCCGTTGCCGATGCCGGTGGTGACGAAGAGGATGAGGAACATCGTCAGAAAGCCGGCAAAGTCCTTGATGTCCACGAAGTACATGACCCCGATGGTCGCGGCCCCCATGGCGATGAAGTTCCAGAACGTCACGATGGCGCCGCCGACCTTGTCGGCGAGCAGGCCGCCGAGCGGACGCGCGAGCGAGCCGACCAGCGGGCCTAGGAACGCGATCGCCACCGTGATCTCGGGGAATTGGGTCTTTATCAGCAACGGAAACGCGGCCGAGTAGCCGATGAAGGACCCGAAGGTCCCGATATAGATGTAGGACATGATCCAGGTATGCCGGCGCCCGACGATGGCGAGCTGGTCCTTGAAGGTCGAGCGCGCCGAGCTGAGGTTGTTCATGAACAGAGCCGCCCCGGCCAGCGCGATGACGAGCGGCAGCAGCCACATCAGCCCGGCATTCTGCAGGTAGACGCCGCTCGGGCCAGGCGTTCCCTGATAGAGACTGATGAGGCCGACCCCCATCAGCATCGGCGTCAGCAACTGTACGCTGCTGACGCCGATATTCCCGCCGGCCGCGTTCAAGCCAAGCGCCCAGCCCTTCATGCGGTCCGGGTAGAAGAAAGAGATGTTGGCCATGCTCGAGGCGAAGTTGCCGCCGCCCAGGCCTGCGGTCGCGGCGACCAGCAGCATGACGCTGAACGAGGTGTCGGGCTGGGTCACGAAATAGGCGAGCGCGATGGTCGGGATGAACAGCGCCGCCGTGCTGAACATGGTCCAGTTGCGGCCGCCGAACGTCGTTACCGCAAACGTGTAAGGAAAGCGCATGAGCGAGCCGATCAGGCCGGGCAGCGCCACCAGCTGAAACAATTCGTCGGTCGTGTAGTGAAAACCCGCCTGCGGCAATTTGGTCGCGACGATGGACCAGATCAGCCAGACCGAAAAAGCGATATGCTCGGCGACGATCGACCAGATCAGATTGCGTCGGGCGATGAATTTGCCCTTGGAGCTCCAGAACTTCTCGTCCTCCGGATTCCAGTCCGAAATCCAAGTGGCGGTTGGCTCGCGCATCGGAGATTCCCCTGTTTCGAATGATCGCAACGTCTGCCCCGGCGCTTTCCCTGCGAAAAAAAATAGCCGCAGCCTGACAGGGCGCTTGACGCTCCCTCCAGACAGCGGCGTTGCTTGCGGCCCGTCATTGGACCCGGCGGTGCCGCGCATGATCGCGGCCCCGTCGCCTGCTCCCATACAAGCTTCGTGCCAGCTCGGGTCTGAGCGAAAAAGGTGCTTTGGATCAGAGGCTTGGACTGATCTGACGCCGGGTCGAGAAAACCTTGACGGGGCCGGTTTTGATCAGTCGCATCGCAGTCGATGCAGCAATTTTGTGCAGTGCAAAAAAATAGGCAGGCGGTGATTAAATTACGTCAGTGGAGGCTTGATCTCCCATGCCGCGATATGCCCGGCAATGTCGTTGGCGTTGAATGCGGGTCCGGCGAAGGCGCCGATGCCGTCGGCCGGCTCGCCCGCAAGCTCCGCTTTGACATCGCCAGGCGCGGGATCGAACAGGTCGGGCCGGAAAACGGCTTTCGCCGCGGCCAGCATTTCGGCCGATAGGGGCGCCTGTCCCCAGCGCACCATCTGGGCGTAGAGCCATGCGGCTTGCACCGTATCGGGTCGCGCCGCGTCCTTGCGGCCGACCAGCAAATAGCGATCGCTCGCGCGCATGGTGCCGTCGGGCGCGATCTTGATCTCGCCATCGAGGCTGCGGCGGACGACCTCGCGGGCGGCGCCGATGCGGTTGGGCGCGGCCAGGATGGCGGTGACCTCGTCGCGGTTGGCGGGGTCCTCGACAAAGGCGGCGGCGCGCCGATGTGCGCGCACCAACCGGGTCAGCGCTTGCGCATTCTCCTGCGCCCAGCGGGCGCGCACGGCCAGGAGCTTCTCGGTGGCGCGTGCGAGAATCTCGCAGCCGAAATGCAGGATGCAGCCGACGCCGAGATCGACCGCGACCGAGTTCCATGGCGCGCCCACGCAAAAGCCGTCCACATGCTGGCCCGCCAGGCTCTCCACCATGTAGGGCGGCGGCAACACGACCAGGCGGACATCCTCGTCGGGATCGACGCCCCCCGCCGCCATCCAGAACCGCAGCCCATAATTGTGCGAGGAGAACGGAAAGGTCATGCCGAAGGTGAGCTGATCCTCGCCGCGGCGCCGGCGTTGCGCGACGACGCCGGCCAGCGCACGCGCCGAGACCATAGGATCGACGAGGTTGCCGTCGGCCGCCGCCGAGAGCGCCGCGTGCAGGCTGGGCGACACCGTGATGGCATTGCCGTTCACGCCGAGCGCGAACGGGGCGATGATCGGCACCTTGACGTGGCCGAGGCCAAGGCTGGAGGCGATCGCCACCGGTGCCAGCAGGTGGGCGGCATCGAAGATGCCGATATTGAGCTTGTCGCGCACGTTCGACCAGGAGACCTCGCGCACCAGCTCGACATCGAGGCCTTCGGCGGCGGTGAAGCCGCGATCGACCGCCACGATCAGCGCGGCCGCATCGCACAGCGGAATGAAGCCGATGTGCAGGCGCTCCTCGCTCATTTGAGCAGCTCCGCCGCCGTGACCACCGACTGCGCGACCTCGGCGATCTTGCGGTTCTCGTTCATCGCCGTCTTGCGCAACAGCGCATAAGCCTCCTCTTCCGAGATCTGCCTCACCTTCATGAGAATGCCCTTGGCCCGATCGATCACCTTGCGCTCCTCGAGCGCGGTCTTGGTCTTGTCGAGCTCGGCCTGCAGCCGCGAGAAGGCGTGGAAGCGCGAGATGCACAGATCGAGAATATGCTTCACCCGCTCCTTGCGAAGCCCGTCGACGATATAGGCGGAAACACCCGCATCGACCGAAGCCTGGATGGAAGCCTCGTCGCTCTGGTCGACGAACATGGCGATCGGGCGCTTCACCGCGCGGCTCACCTGGAACATCTGCTCGAGCACGTCGCGGCTGGGATTCTCCAGATCGATGAGAATGACGTCCGGATCGATGGCATAGACGCGGGCCAACAGGTTCGCGGTTTCATCGAGCCGCAGCACCTGCGTGAATCCGGCCTCGCGCAGCCCGTCGGCAAGGATCGCCGCCCGCACCGGGCTTTCGTCGACGATCACGATTTTCAGCGAAGGATCCATGGACACGCGGGGTGGGAGAGGAGCCCCATCGTAGACACCATGCTGGAGTGCCGCAAATTCTGATGCGGACTCGGTTCTTTCGTAACCTCCCTCTGCAGGGGTAGGGCAATCGCATTTGAATTTCGCTGTTTGGCACGGCGGTGCCTCTTCCCTCCCCCTGAAAGGGGGAGGGTGGCGCCACGCAAGTCGAGTTTACTCGACTTGCGCCCCATAATGCCGATCTCGGGCAAGCCCGAGATCGGTGCGCCGGGTGGGGGTCTCGTCTTCCCGCGGACTCGGCGCTTGTGGCGGGACCCCCACCCGACCCGCGTTGCGGGTCGACCTCCCCCTTGCAGGGGGAGGTTAAGAGAGAACCGGCGGCGCTTCTCCGGATCGAAGCCCTGCTTTTCATAGGAAGCGGAGATGCTACCCGCCTTGCTTCGCGGCCGCGATTGCGCTCCAGACCCGCACCGGCGTGGCCGGCATGTCGATGTGGTCGATGCCGTAATTCCTTGAGCGCGTCGGCGAGCGCGTTGATCACCGCGGCCGGCGCCGGCGTGATGCCGCCTTCGCCGCCGCCCTTGATGCCGAGCGGATTGCCGGCGGTCGGATCGAGCGCGAGCTCGACGTCGAAGCGCGGCACGTCGTCGGCCCGCAACAGGCCGTAGTCCATGAACGAGGCGTTGACGACCTGCCCGCTGGCGCGATCGGCCACGACTCCTTCCGACAGCGCCTGGCCGATGCCCTGCACGATGCCGCCATGCATCTGCCCATCGACCAGCATGGGATTGATCGGCACGCCGACGTCGTCCACCGACGTGTAGCGTTTGATCTCGACCGCGCCGGTTTGCGGATCGACCTCGAGCTCGCAGATGGCGCAGCCGGTCGGATGGGCCGGAATCCGGTGGGAGAGCTCGGCCATGGCCGACAGCGTGACGGGCGCGCTGCGGGCCGCGAGGTCGAACAGGTTGAAAGTCTGGTTGGAGTTCGGGGCAGTGAAGAGCCCATCCGAATATTTGATCTCGGTCACCGGGGCTGCAAGCTCTGCAGCCGCCGCCGCGCGGGCCTTGCCCAGGATCTTTTCGCAGGCCTCGACCAGGAGCGTGCCGACGAGCCGCATCGAGCGCGCCGAATGGGTGCCGCCGCCCTTCTCGACCTCGCTGGTGTCGCCGCTCTTGAGCTTGACGCTCTCGAGCGGCACGTCGAGCAGATCGGCGACGACTTGCGCGAACACGGTCTCGTGGCCCTGGCCCGCTCGACTGCGTCGCCGACAGATCATTCTCCACTTGCCCCTCGGGCCTGACGCTGAGCTGGACGCGCTCATAGGGCGCGCCGACCGGCGCCTCGATATAGTTGGCGATGCCGATGCCGCGCAGCCGCCCGGCGCGGCGGCTGGCCTTGCGGCGTTGCGGAAAGCTCTTCCATTCGGCGCGCGCCAGCGCCGCCGCCATGTTGCCGTGAAAGTCGCCGCTGTCATAGGTGAGGCCCATGGCGGTGCGATACGGCAGTTGGTCCTTGCCGATCAGGTTGCGCCGCCTGATCTCGAGCCGATCGATGTGCAGCCGGTCGGCCGCGAGATCGAGCAGGCGTTCCATCACGAACATCGCCTCCGGCCGGCCGGCGCCGCGGAACGGGCAGGTGGGCGTCGAATTGGTCAGGACGCCGCGCACGCTGACATCGACGTTGCGCAGATCATAGACGGTGGTGGCGAGGCGCCGGTAATTGTTGAGCGACACGAAGGCGGCCGGATGGGCGCCGAGATTGCCGTCGATCGAGATAGCGCGCGGCCTGCAGCTTGCCGCGCCGGTTGAAGGCGGCGGCGACGCGAACGGCGAGGTCGCGGCCCTGGAAATCCGACAAGAATGCTTCGCTGCGGTCGCTGTTCCAGCGCACCGGCCGGTCGAGGCGCTTCGCCGCCCACACCACCAGCACGAATTCGGGATAAAGCAGGCTGCGCGACCCGAAGCCGCCGCCGACGTCGGGCGAGATCACCCGCACCTTGGCGGGCGGCACGCCAAGCGCGGCGCAGAGCGCGCCGCGATGGCGCACCACGCCCTGGCCGCCGGCGATCAAGGTGTAGCAATCCTGCGCCGGATCATAGAGGCCGCTGGCGGCGCGCGGCTCCATCTGGCAGTTGACGATGCGCTGATTGGGCAGGTCGCGCTCGATCACCAGCGCCGCGTTGGCGAAGCTGCGCGCGACCGCCTCGGCATTTCCATAGGCCGCCCGCAGGCTGACATTGCCGGGTGCGCCGTCCCACAATTGCGGGGCCGAGGCGGCGAGCGCATCCGCGATCGTCACCACCGCCGGCAGCATGTCGTAATCGATCTCGATCGCCTCGGCGGCATCGCGCGCCTCATCGAGGGTCTGCGCCACGATGAGGGCGACCGGCTCGCCGACGAAACGCACGCGCTCGGCGGCGAGCACCGCTTGCGGGTGCTCGAACACGAAATGATCGGGACTGCCGCCGAAGGCCGGCTTCTGCGGCTCGACCGCATCGGCCGTATTGGCGAATTGGGGAATGCCCTTGTGGCCGTCGCGCTCGTAATCGGCTGCGGTCAGGACCGCCAGCACGCCGGGACGCGCGCGCGCGGCTTCGCTGCGGATCGCGCGGATGCGCGCATGGGCGTGCGGCGAGCGCAGCACATAGGCCCAGCACGCATCGGGCGGCGGAATGTCGTTGGTATAGCGGCCGCGGCCGGTGACGAAGCGCTCGTCCTCCAGGCGCGGGATGGATTTGCCGATGAACCGGGGCATTCAGGTGCATCCCTCTCCACGGGTTGCGTACCGTCCGACGGCGGCCCCGGCAAGGGCACAGCCGGCGGCGCGTGACCGGGCAGGGGCCTCATGCGAGCATCGGGCCTCTCGGGCCGCGCCGCGGCGATGGCGAACTGCTAGCTCTGCGATGGGGTTTGATCGCGCCGCCCGATTCGCAGGCAGAGCAAAACTGAAATGGGCTCCGCCCAAGGCGGAATTGTTGTCCGCGCGAATACGGCTACCCTGGCCGCGGTCTTTGATCATGCAGCGCACCGCGATGCCGATCCCTACCCCATACTTTGATATGAGACGGTGCCCCCGAAGGTTGAATGGCGAGGTTCGGAAAATTCGCGCACGCTGAAGCGAGGACGCGCTTTCGTTGGGCGCTCGCAGAGGGTACCGCGTCAATCCCGACCAGGCCGCGATTGTGATCACAACTATCGCGCCAGACCAAGCAGGCATGAGGACCTCAAACAGGTCGGTGTCCCATGATGATGGATCTGCTGTTCCATGGCGTCGGGTGGACCGACGTGGCGTTCACCGTGAACCGCATCGCGGTCGGGACGTTCTTCATGCTTTCGGGTTACCACAAGCTGTTCAATCCACAGCACCATCGTGCGCTCGTCGACGAGCTCAAGGCGCTCGGCATTCCGGCGATAGGCTTCAACCAATGGTGGGTCCCCTTGGTCGAGTTCTCCGCAGGCGGCGCCGTCCTCGTCGGGTTCCTTGCGCCCCTCGCCGCGCTTGGCCTGGTTGTTATCATTGTGGTCGCCCTCGCCACATCGGGGCAGCAGCGAATCAAGGTCTATAAGCCGATCGATGAAGCAGACCGGATCGACGATTGGCTTTATCTGCCCGAGACGCTTTATGCCGTCATGCTGATCATGGTCATCTCGGTCGGTGCCGGACCGTATAGCCTGGATGCCGTGATCCTGAGCCTGATCGACAAGCGCGTCTTTTGAGTCTTAGCTCTTCCTGACACCAAACACGAAATGATCGGGGCTGCCGCCGAGGGCCTTCTTCCGCGGCTCGATCGCGTCGCCTGGCAGAAGGCGCCGGACCGCCGAAGCACCATCGGGCCCGCTTCGGCCGCATTGCATCGACGCCGGACTTGGCACAAGCTTGGCCGCCGGTCCGGTCGCAGCGGGGGTGTGCGGGCCCGGAACGCTTCGGGGCGAGAACCTCGACAAAATGTTGGGAGGACGCGAATGTTTGGACGATCCTGGAAGATGCTGGCATTCACGGCCGCATGCGCCGTGTTGTTGGGCGGCGGCAGTATGGCGCAAGCGCAGTCGGTGGGAAGCTGGGAAATGAAAGCGCCGCTTCCTGCCGCGCTCGACGAGGTCGGCGTGGTCTACGCGGCCGGCAAGGTCCACGTGATCGGCGGCAGCGTGCTCGGCTATACCGGCCCGTATCACGAGGAATACGATCCCGCGACCGACAAATGGCGGGCCGCGGCACCGGTCCCGCGCTCGCTCGATCACATCGGCACCACGGTCCTGAATGGAAAGATCTACGCTTTCGGCGGCTTCGTCGGCGGCGCGGTCCACAAGGACGGCCAGGATGCCGCCCTCGAATATGACCCCGCGCTCGACACTTGGCGCATCCTGGCGCCGATGAAAGGCGGCCGCGGCTCGGTGGCGGCGGTCGCGCTCGGCGGCAAGATTCACGTCCTGGGCGGACGCGATGCCAACGGCACCACGCTGGGCAGGCACGAGGTCTACGATCCGGCCACCAATACCTGGACCGAGCTGGCCCCCTTTCCGAAGCCGCGCGACCACATGGCGGCGGTGGTGATCGATGGCAAGATTTACATCGCGGGCGGCCGCTTCGGGGCGTCGACCGACAAAACCAACCTGCACGACGTGTATGATCCCCAGACCAACGCGTGGACGCCCGGGCCGCCGCTGCCGACAGCACGCAGCGGGCTCGCCTATACGCTCTATAGGGGCCTGTTCATGGTGCTCGGTGGCGAGATGCCGGGGGTGGGCACCAATACCGAGAACGAAGCCTATGATCCCAAGACCGACAGCTGGCTCAAGCTGGCGCCGATGCCGGCCGGTCGGCACGCGACCGGTGCGGCGACAGACGGCAACCATGTCTATTTGGCGGGTGGTTCCTTGACGCCCGGAGGGGCCGGCGCCACCAACCAGCTGATCGTCTTCACGCTACCCTGAGGGAAGCGTTTGGCGGGGGCGCCGACGGCACCCCCGCCCGTTCAACGGCTCGTCGCGGGCTGTCGCGTCATTTCGCCAGGCTGTAGCGGCCTTCGGACGGATCGCGCGCAAGCCGGCCTTGCCGGCGCAATTCCTCCAGCTCGAGCACGATCTCGCGCCCGTCGTCGCTGCCGACCGCGGCCATGAGGTCCTCGAAGAATTTCGGCCCGTCCTGCAGCGCGGCCTCGACGCTTGCAAAGCGCGCGCCGGCGAAATCGGGCGGCTGCGGAATTTCGGCTTCGAGGCGGCTGGCGGCGCCCGGCGGCATGGTCAGGTCGTAGCCGCCCTTGGCGCCCAGCGCCGCGCCTTCGAGCGAGGGATCGAGCGGGATGGTGCGAAAGCCGCTGGCGCAGACGAAATCGCGATCCGGCTGGAACCTGGTGGCGAGCGCCCATTCCATCTGCTCGTCGGAGAAGATGTCGATGTCGGGATCGACCACGAACACGTTCTTGGCGTTGGCGAGCGAGCCGAAGACGGCCGCGATGGCGTTGCGGGCCTCGCCCGGCACGCGCTGGCGCATGGCGACGCGCACATTGTAGACGCCGCCGGTCGCGGGCGGCGCATAGACCGCGACCGGCTCGCGGATCGCGGTCTCGAGCGCGCGCCACACCAGCACCTCGGTGCGCAGCGTGCAGAGCTGCGCCGTATCGGTGCAGCTCATGCTGCGCCCGCCGATGGTGAGCGTCTGGAACAGCGCGTCGCGGCGCCGCGTGATGGCGGTGACATGAAACACCGGATTGACCTTGACCCCGCCGTAATAGCCCAGGAACTCGCCGTAGGGCCCTTCCGCCTCGGTGTAGCCTTCCTCGCCGAGATAGCCCTCGAGCACCCATTCGGCATCGGCAGGCACCCGGATGTCGTTGGTGATGCACTTGACCAGCGGCATGGGAGCGCCGCGCAGCGCGCCAAGCAGCGACAGCTCGTCGCCCGGCATCCGCATGGTGGCGCCGAAATAATCGACCGGGTGGCCGCCCACCACCACGCTGAGCGGCAGCCGCTCGCCGCGCTGGAGCGTCGCCAGGTAGATGTTGCGCAGGTCGCTGGGCGCGACCAGATCGACGCCGGTGGTGGCGCGGCCGCGCAGCATGAAGCGGCGCAACCCCACATTGGTGAGGCCGGTCGTGCGGTCGAGCGTGAAGTCCATGCCGGCCGAGATGTAGGGGCCGCCATCCTTGCCGTGCTGGAGATGGGCCGGCAGCTTGGTCAGATCGACCTCGGCGCCGGTCTGCACGATCTCCTGCACCGGCGCCTGCGCGCGGCCGACCTCGACGAATTCCGCCTTGCCGCGCAAGCGCGCCAGGATCTCGGGCAGGAGCTTGGGCGGGCTCACCCCGAAGGCATGCGCGAACCGCTTGCGGCTTCCCAGCGCATTGCCGACCAGCGCCTGTCCGTCGCGCCCGGCCCGCTCGAACAGGACCGCCTTGGGATTGGCCTCGAGCGCACGGGCGATGTCCGTGAGCCGGGTCGCTCCGGGCCTGGTCTCCAACTCGCCGGTGGCGGCCAGTTCCTCGACAAAGCGGCGCAGCCGGAACCGGTCGAAGTCGACCCGTTCCGCCGCTGTCGTGCTCAATTGTTCAAGTCCCATTCGGAATACCCCGGCGCATCGCGACTTTCGACGCCAGCATTTAGCATTCGGCGCGATCCTACGCGAGCCGGAACTCTGTAGGGCGCAATCGCTTTATTGCGCCGCTCGGTCGCGCCCCGCCTCCGTCGGATGTGGGTGGGCAGAAGCGGCGCAATAAAGCGATTGCGCCCTACAAACGCGCTTGCCATTGGTCATGCTGCGCCGGTCTTGGCAATCGTTGAGAGCCTTCAATGAAAGTTGCCGCCTATCAGGCTCCGCTTCTGCCCAGCGGTTCCATGGCGGCGCTCGAGCTCATTCGAGATCGCGTCAAATGGTGTGAGACCGAAGGCGTGGATATCCTGTGTTGTCCTGAGGCCGTGCTCGGAGGACTTGCGGACGATGCGCAACGCCCGGCCGATATCGCGATCGACGTCGAAAGCGGTCGGCTGGAGGCGCTGCTCGCTCATCTCGCCAGCAAATCGGTGACCACGATCGTGGGGTTCACCGAAACCGTCCGCGCCGGAAAGCTATACAATGCCGCCGCCGTGCTTCACGCGGGAACGATCGTCGGCATCTACCGCAAGCGCCATCCTGCGATCCGCAGCTCCGTGTACAGCGCAGGCGACCAAAGCCCGGTCTTCACCGTCGGCGCCCTTTCGTTCGGGATCATGATTTGCAACGATTCCAATTATCCCGAGCTCGCCGCCGACCTGGCTGTGCGCGGCGCCACGGTCATTTTCGTGCCAAGCAACAACAGCCTGCCTCCGGAGCGGGCCGATGTGGTGGCTTTAAGCAGAGCGGTCGATATCGCGCGTGCCAGCGACAACGAAGTGATGATCGTTCGAGCCGACGTCGCCGGCCGCACGGCGGACCGAGTCTCGTTCGGCTCGTCCGCCATTGTCGATGCGCGCGGAACGGTCCTGCGAGCGGGCGCGGCGTTGAGCGAGGACATCCTCGTCGCCGAGGTCCACACCCGATTTGGAATCACGCAGTCGTAGGGGCGCAATCGCTTTATTGCGCCGATCCGCGCCGTCCACTGGTACTTACGCGAAGGTAACACGCTGGCATGGCTGATTGGCGCAATAAAGCGATTGCGCCCTACCCGTGTCCCGCGGCAATCGGGACGAACAGGTCGGCGATCGGGATCGGCTGCGGGATGAAATGCTGCTCGACCATGTATCGCACCAGCGCCTCCAAGGTCGGCCGATTGGCTTCGATGCCGTAGGGGAACGGGTCGCCGCCGAACACGTCGTTGATCTCCTCGATGTCGTGGTGCACCCACGGCAGCATGTAGGGATGCGCCCCGGTCTTGCGCATGCGCGCGAGCGCCTTGGCCTTGGCCTCGACCAACCCCTTGTAGAGGCTGTTGCCGATCCAGGGATGCCGCTCATAGACATCGCGCCGGATCACGACCAGATGCATGATCGGGAAGATCCGCGTCGCGCGGTAGAAGTCGCGCTCGACCGATCTGGAGTCCGGGAACAGCGGCGCGATGTCGGGGTGAGGCTTGGGGCGCTGCGATCCGGCGATGGCGTCGATCTCGCCGGCGACCAAGAGGTCGCGCAGCGAGCGGCCCTTGGGGTCGTGCTCGATGCGGGCCGGCTTGATGAGCGCCGGCGCGCTCGGTTCGCCGTGCCGGCCGGATTCGTTGATGGCGCCCTCGACCCAGCGGATGCCGGAAAGGTCGACGCCGTATTGGTGGACCAGATGGCCGCGAATCCAGACCGCCGCGGTCATCGTGTAGAGCGGGACGCCGATGCGCTTGCCGGCCAGCTCGCGCGGCTCGCGAATGCCGGTCTTGCGATTGATGTAGATGTAGCCGTGCCGGAACACGCGCGCCGGAAACACCGGCAGCGCCACGAACGGACAGCCGCCGCGCGCCAGCCGGCTGATGAATTCCGAGCTGGAAAACTCCGCGACGTCGAATTCCTGGTTGGCGCCCATGCGGTCGAAGATCTCGCGCGGCGCCTCGATGGCCAGGAAATTGAGGTCGATCCCCTCGACCTCGACATCGCCGGTGCGCAGCGCATCGGTGCGATCGTAAATGCCGCACGCAAACGTCAAGCTCAATCGCGACACGTCGGGACCTCGCGGTGAAATCGGAGAAGAGACGGACACTACGAGAGGCGCTAGAGCATTTTCAGGAAAAGTGGAATCTCGATTTTCCGTCCGAAAATGCGATACACGCAGATATGCTACGAGTCGGTTTCTGCTTCCGGTGCTAATGTGAACACCGCTCAGCCGCCCTCAAGCCACCAGGTAGCGCACCGCCGAGAACACCGCCAGCGCCCCGCCGAAGAGGGCAAGGAGGCTGCTCAGCCAGGGCCGGCTGGCGCTCTGCGGCTCCTCCGGCGCGGTCAGATCGATCTCGTTGAGCTCGCCGGGGTCGACCACCCGAATCTTATTGGTGGCGACATCGATCTCGCTGGCCTGCTGGGCGGCCGCGAGCCGCACCGTCAGGGATTGCGCATCGGCCGTCGCGTAGGGGAAGCCGAGCCACAAATCGCAGGCCGTCAGGATCGGGCTCTCGAGCTCAGCGGGGTCCGAGCCGGGTGGCGGCGCCGCCTCCCACCGCCACCAGGGCAGCATGGCGATCAGGCTCGGGGTATCGCCGCCGCGCATCACCGTGCCGCCGGCGACCGCATGATTGCCGCCGCCATGCGGTTTGTGATGGGGCGAGGAAACCTCGTCGGTCGCGGGCTGCGCGGCGGTCGGCTGTGCGGCCGCCTCCGGTGCCGGGTGAAGCAAAGCAAGCCCGGCGCCCAAAGCCAGCCCGGCGGCAGCTCTCCCCATCCAGCGCATCATCGGCACCCGATCCTCCCGTCCGCGCGGCGGACGCCCACTCATAAACGCCTGCCCGCATGGCATCCGATTGACGCAATTGGGGAATTCTTGGCGCAAGTGGGGGCCGCAAATGCGGCGGAATGGGGTCAGCCGATCGGCTTGCGACAGCAGGGATAGCGGTGGTCTCATGTCATCACCGCCGGCGCGCTCGCGCGTCCACGCACGCCGTCGCCAGACGGCGCGGTCGCCAACGCAAGGCCTGTTCAGCATCGCCGCCCACGCAACGCCGACGGCGGGGAGATCGCATCAGTCGATGGTCACGCCGCTCGCCTTGATCGGCGCGGCCCATTTGGCGATCTCGCTCTTGACGAATTGCCCGAGATATTGCGGCGTTGCCCGATCGTCCGACACCAGGACGGCGCCGAGGCTGGCCATGCGATCGCGCACCGCCGGCGTCTTCATGGCGTGCACGATGGCGGCGTTGAGCTTCTGCACGACCGCATCGGGTGCGCCCTTGGGCAGGAAGATCGCGCTCCAGGTATAGGCCTGCACGTCGGTGCCCTGCTCCAACGCGGTCGGCAGGTTGGGCAGCACCGCGGCGCGTTCCTTGGTCAAGATCGCCAGGCCCTTGACGGTGCCGGAATCGATCTGCGGCTTGGCGGTGGCGATGATGTCGCACAGATAGTCGATGCGGCCGCCGGCGAGATCCTGCATGGCGGGGCCGGTGCCCCGATAGGGGACATGAGTGATGTTGACCCCGATCACGTAGTTGAGGACCACGCAGGCGAGGTGGGTGGCCGAGCCGGCGCCGGCCGAGCCGTACTGCATCTTGCCCTGGTTGGCCTTCGCATAGGCGACGAATTCCTTGAAATTGTTCGGCGGCAGGTCCTTGCGGGTGATGAGGGCGATGGGGGTCTCGGCGATCAGGCCGACCGGCGTGAAGTCCGTCCCCGCGTCATAGAGCGGCTGCTTGTAGAGGGTCTGGTTCTGCGCATGGGTCCCGACGCTGCCGAGCACCATCGTGTAGCCGTCGGGCGCCGCCTGGGCGACGCGCACCGAGCCGGTCATGCCGCCGGCGCCCCCGACATTCTCGATAATGACTTGCTGGCCCAAGGCCTCGCTCATGCCCTGGCCGATGATCCGGCCGAGCACATCCTGCGGTCCGCCGGCCGCGAACGGGATCACCATCACCATGGGATGGTTGGGGAAATTCTGCGCCACCGCGGCGCCACCAAGCGCACCGGTCAGCACGATGAGGGCGCCGAAAGTAGCGCCGGAAAGCGTCTTGAGCATTTGAACCTCCCTGGGGTTGCGGGCAGTTTGCGTTTGTTGCGGGTCAGGTCAACTCTTCTTTTGCCACTTTTGCCGCCCCGGTGCCGCAGCCGCTTTAAGGACGCAGCCCCCGGCGTGGACTTCCTGCGTCGGGTGGGGGAATGTCAGGTGGGGGCGGGCATCGGGTTGGGACTCAGAGGTGCCGCATTCCCGCAACCAATCCTACCGCCAGCCATCCGCTGGGGCAGGGACAAATCGAGGCCGCCTGCGGCCGTTTGAGGGAGTTCTTGCATGACCCGCGTCGCCATAGCCGGTCTCGGAGCCATCGGCCGCGTCGTTGCGCGCCGGCTCGCCGACGGCATCCCGGGCCTCGTGCTCGCTTGTGCGGCGGCCCGCGACACCGCCAAGGCGCAGGCTTGGCTTAAGGCCGAGCAGATCGCGTGTCCGCTGGTCGAGCTGGAGGCGTTCCCGGATCTGGCCGATCTCGCGATCGAATGCGCGCCCGCCTCGTTGCTCGATCGGGTCTGCCGTCCCATGCTCGAAGCCGGCAAGACCGTCATGGTGCTCAGCGCCGGGGCGCTGCTGCCCCGCCCCGACCTCATCGCGCTGGCCAAAGCGCACGGCGGCCAGATCATCGTGCCGACCGGTGCGTTGCTGGGGCTCGATGCGGTGACGGCGGCCGCTGAGGGCGGCATTCGGTCGGTCCGCATGACGACCCGCAAGCCGCCCAAGGGCTTGGCCGGAGCGCCCTATCTCGAAAAGCATGGCATCTCGGTCGAGAATCTGCGGGAGCCCAAACGCGTGTTCAGCGGCACCGCCCGCGAGGCCGCGGCCGGCTTCCCCGCCAATGTGAACGTCGCCGCCGCCCTCTCGCTTGCCGGCATCGGCCCGGAGCGCACCAGCACCGAAATCTGGGCGGATCCGACCGTCGAGCGCAATTGCCATACGATCGAGGTCGATGCCGACTCGGCGAGGTTCACCGTGACGATCGAGAACATTCCCTCGGAAAACCCGAGGACGGGCCGGATCACGGCACTCTCTGTGGTTGCAGCCCTGCGAAAATTGCATGCCCCGCTAAGGGTGGGAACCTGAGGCGGGAACTTGAGGCCGCAGAATTTGAGGCTTGGGGGCTGCCCGGGACCCCGCCTCAGCGCGTCCGATGAGGCAATATGGTTAAGAACCACGAGATTACGATGTAATAACTGTGTAAGGAATTGGCAGCCAATTGCCGCTAAAGCGTAAATTGCCGCAAAAAATGGCATTTTCGGCCCGAAATGCGAACAAAAGGCGGATCTTGACCAATGAATCTGCGGTCATGGCGGCGAGCCGGCGGTTGCAAAGCGAGTTTCTGGGCTATGATCATCCATCCGTTGGGATCGGTTTGCGCCGATCGGCCGGCGGGGCGCGCAACCGGGGGCGGTCGCGCCCGCGAGGCTATCACGGACCGTTGAACCGAACGTCCTCCCAGTGCGACTAATTCACGAGCCGACCGTCAGGACGCGATGCAAGCGACAGCCGACGAGGTCCTGATCGGACGAATTGCTTCGGGCGACCGGCTCGCCATGCAGGTGCTGTTCGCTCGGCACCATGTGCGGGTCTACCGGTTCGTGTTGCGTCTCGTGCGCGATGAAAGCACGGCGGAGGACTTGATCAGCGAAGTGTTTCTTGACGTGTGGCGTCAGGCTGGTCGGTTCGAAGGGAGGTCCGCGGTGTCAACATGGTTGTTGGCGATCGCGCGCTTCAAGGCGCTGTCGGCGCTGCGGCGCCGGCCGGACGAGGAGTTGGATGACGAGGCGGCGGCCGGGATCGAAGATCCTGCGGACAGCCCGGAGACCGCCCTGGAGAAGAAGGACAAGAGCGCGCTCATCCGCAAGTGCCTGACGGGACTTTCGGCCGAGCATCGGGAGATCATCGATCTGGTCTACTACCACGAGAAATCTGTGGAGGAAGTGGCACTGATCGTCGGGATCCCGGAAAACACGGTTAAGACGCGCATGTTCTATGCGCGCAAGCGGTTGGCGGAACTACTTAAGGCGGAAGGATTGGAAAGAGGTTGGCCATGAACACGATAAATAAAGAGCGCGACGACCTCGAGACCCTTTTGCCGTGGCATGCGGCGGGGACGCTCAATCGTCGCGATGCCGAGCGCGTCGAAAAGGCGCTGGCCAACGACCGCGAGCTCATGCGGCACTTCAATCTCGCCCGTGAGGAGCTCAACGAGACGATCCATCTCAACGAGACGCTGGGCGCGCCGTCGGCGCGGGCCATGGAGAAGCTGTTTGCCAAGATCGACGCCGAGCCGGCGCGCAAGCCCAAGGTCTCCTTCGACCTGGCGGGCCGGCTCGCCGGCTTCATCGCGGGGTTCTCGCCCCGCACCCTGGCATTCGCGGCCGCCGCCGGCGCGCTGGCGATCGTGCTGCAGGCGGGCGTGATTACCACCGGCTTGATCAAGCATGAAGCCGGCACCGAGGTGGCGAGCAAGCAGGAGCCGGGTGCGCGCACCGAGATGGCTTCCGCCGAGGTGAGCGATGGCACGCTGGCGGCCGTCCGCTTCGTGCCCAAGGCGGACGCCAGCCAGATCACGGCTTTCCTCGTGGCCAACAAGGCTTCGATGATCGATGGCCCGTTGACCGGCGGGATCTATACGATCCGCCTGCCCGAGTCCGGCAAGGCCAAGGAAGATCACATCAAGCAGATGCAGGCTCAATCGGCGATCGTTGATTTCATCGCCACCAAGCAATAGCCCGCGCAGTCCCTCCCGTTCGCTCCCCCGCGCAAGCGAGGCGGAAGCCCGGAGGCCAGGTGGCGCGGCGACACAAATCGGCCCGAGAGCCGGCCTGAAATTAAAAAGCTGCACCAGCGGATCGGAGGCATGGTCATGCGCTCTGGCAACAAGCTCGCGCGCGCTCGTGCGAACGCAAGGGCGCGGCCCAAGCTGCTCTCGCGGCCCAAGCCGCTCTTGCGGCCGAAGCTGCTCTTGCGGCCCAAGCTGCTCCTGTCGGCGGCCTTGGCGGCTCTCATCGTTGCGGCTGCTGCCGGCGACCGGGCCTCCGCGCAGATGCGCATGATGGGTGCCCGGGCCGGTTTTGGCGCGGTCCATTTCAATGCAGCCCCGCGTTCCTTCGTCCCCCGCGCGAACCCCGGTCCTGTGCTTGGCAATGGCCGCACGATTGGCGTCGTCGGACGAAGCAATCCGACCGGAACGTCCGGCAATCCCTGCAAGGGCGGGCGCGGCACGCGCTGCGTGGTCAATAACGGCGGCGATCGCCCCGGCGGCGATGGCAATCCGCGTTTCCCGCGTGGCCCGATCTGGACTCCCCCGATCGTGACCGCAAATCCCCCGGTCGTGATGACGCAGCCGAGCCCGACCGGCATCGGCGCGCCGCCCCCCGGCCCCGCCGGGACGCAGGCGCTCCGCCGCGGCGGCAGCGGCGTTCCTGCGGCCAACGAACGGCGCTACGTGCCGGACGAGGTGGTGGTCGAGCTCGCCGCCTCGACCTCCATCGCGCAGACCGACGCGCTGGCGCGACGGCATCGGCTGACGCTCCTGCAATCTGCCGACTTCGAGCTCGGCGGCACCACGCTGCTGCGCTGGCGGATTGCCGATCGCCGCTCGGTGCCGGTCGTGGTGCGCGCGCTCGAGGCCGACGCCGCCGTGCTTTCGGCGCAGCCGAACTATCTGTTCGTCCTCCAGGACGAGGCCGCGCTGCCGGCCGCGCCCAGCGAAGGCGACCCGGCGCAATACATGCTGGACAAGATGCACCTGCCCCAGGCGCATGAGCTCGCGCAGGGCCGCAAGGTCCTGGTGGCCATGATCGATTCCGGCGTCGACGTCACGCATCCCGATCTGGCCGGCGATATTGCGGGTACCTTCGACGCGCTCGGAACCGGTTACAAGGCGCATGTGCACGGAACCGCCATAGCGGGCGCCATCGCGGCCCATGGCCGGCTCATGGGCGCGGCACCGGCCGCCGAGATCCTGGCGGTGCGGGCGTTCAGCGGCACTGATGGGTCGGGTGACGGCACGACTTTCGCCATCATGTCCGGGCTGAGCTGGGCGGTCTCCCACGGCGCGCGCATCGTCAACATGAGCTTCGCCGGCCCGCAGGATCCCGGCATCACCCGCAGCCTCGCCGCCGCGCATGAAAAAGGCGTGGTCCTGGTCGCGGCTTCCGGCAACAAGGGTGCCAAGTCGCCGCCGCTCTATCCGGCCGCAGATCCCGACGTCATCGCGGTCACCGCCACGGATGCGAGCGACCAAGTGCCGGCTTTCGCCAACCGGGGCCGCTACGTGGCGGTCGCCGCGCCGGGCGTCGATCTCATGCTGCTGGCCCCCGGCGGCAGCCTGCAATTCTCCTCCGGAACCTCGTTCTCCGCCGCCTATGTGACCGGGACCGCGGCGCTGCTGCTCGAGCGCAAGCCCGATCTTGGCCCCGATGCGTTGCGCCAGGTGCTTACCGGGACCGCTCATCACCTTGGACCCAAGGGAAATGTTGCGGACGATCAGGCGGGCGCCGGTCTGGTCGACGCCTATCAGGCCGTGGTCTCGCTCGCGCCGGCGCCCACCCTTGCGCCTACCGCGGCCGCAAGCGTGCTGCCGGCTGCGGCTCAGCGCTAGCGCCTCGGTTTAACCGCTTGTTTTGCAAGGCGCTTGTCCCGGTCGGGACCAGCGCGAAGCGGACCGATTCCCGCCGAAAACAAAAAGCGCGAGGCGCCATGAACCTTTTTCCGGCTGGCGGCGACTAACGCTGTGGATGCGGCTTGTGGCCGCGACTTCAAACCCCGATCGGCGCTGCCCCCCCCGATCCCCTGGCGCCGATCAAAGCGGCCCGCCCGGCTCCCCCCGCCGGGCGGGTCTGTTTTTGGGGCCAGGGTGGGTGACAATCGATCCCAGGCCTCGCCCCCGATCGAATTCATGTGAAATTCGGCGAATAACTGCTCAGCAGCCGCACTCTTTGGTTGCGCCGGTATCGGCGTAGGGCACGATTGAGGTGCCGATTCAATTCCACGCGCCGGCTCTCGCATGACCGAATGGGAAGCTGCCCGCCGGTTCTCCCAGACCGCGCAAAAATGGCGCGATCTCGTCAACCGGCGCTGTGCGCACTTCATCGAGCTTCATAAGAGCGGGCGCTGGAAGCGGTACTACAGCGAAGCCCAATTCCTGCTGCTCATGCGCGAAGCCGTCGGCATGGCCGAGACTTGGTCGGCGATTGCGCCACGCCCGGACGAGAAGGCCTCCGACAAGGCCGAAGCTACGGCAAATCCACCGCGCCGCGCGGCCTGAGGCCCCGTGACCTCAACGGCTGTTGGCGTCGTGGCTGCGCCTGTGTGATGGCCGATGCTTCTGATCGAGCGGCGTCACAGGGCTGAAAGCATTGCTTCGATAGGCCGGCCCGTGAAGCCTTTGGTTCCATCCATTGCAGTTCGGATTGACATCGCACCAGGTCTGGTGCGGACCCCCATAAAGGTCATAGTCGTACCCCGCCAGCGCCGGGGCGGCGCCACCGAGAAGGCCGAGGATGACGGCGGCGGGCAGAAGCGTCTTGTCGAGCATGATGGGTCTCCTGTTCGTTTCGATCGATCTCTTGCCGGATCGCATTGCTCTTCGAACGATCTAGGCACGGGCCACGCGTCGCGCCAGCCGGGCGCGTTGAAGCAGGCTTCAGCGAGCTTGCGGGGGACCGACGCCCGAAGAAGGACGAGGCGCCAACCGAGATGGCCTCAGAAAAAAAGCCCAACGGGGGACCGGGGCCAAGTCGTCCGGGAGGGAACTGAGGCAGCCTATTCGGGATCAAGCTTGGCTATTCGGCGCGCGCCGTCCCAAAGCTCCGCAGGGTGTCCTTCGATTTGCTTCTTTGCTGCTTCGACCGCTTCTTGATCGCGCTCGCAATCCAGGATCATCGCAGGTGCTGCAATATGCCCGTCATCCCTCAGGGTGTAGAGGCGGTAAAGCGGCATGACAATCTCCCGGCCAGACGGGGCGCCTTGTGACCAGCACCTCCACCTAGCCAGCGCATTCTACGTACGGCTTCATACGGAGTTTGTTCAAAACAGCTCATAGCTAAATGAAATCAGATCAGCATCCCAATACCAGCCCAACGGAACACGCGTTCCAACTCGCAGCGTCGGACGCTCCGTGGAGTTCATCCGTATCAGCTCAAAGCGGAAGGCTATTCGAAATCATGGGCCTTGTTCTGGGCGCTCGAATGCGGGCGACCCGCAGTGGAGCGGGTTGCGACCACGCCGAAGATGGATTTGGAGATAAAAGAGCCTCGCGCGAGACAACGGGCAACGGGCGCGCCACATTAGGCCGCGCCCGCTGCCGACGGCTTAGGCGGCCTTGCGGTTGACTTGGCGCTCGGCCAATTGGGTGAGCTTGCTGTCGGTCGCCTTCTCTTCGTCGAGCGTCTGTTGAAGAATGCTGGCGCAGTCGCTCCGGCCGAGCTGCTTTGCCCACGCGATTAGAGTGCCGTAACGGGTCATCTCGTAATGTTCCACGGCCTGGGCAGCCGCAATGAGAGCTGCATCCAGCACGTTCTTGTCGTCTATCTCTCCGATAATGTCGTTTGCTTCCTCGATGATGCCGTCGATTGCCGGACAATCCACGCCCTCGGCCTTCACTCCACGCAGCGCGAAAACCTGCTCGAGGCGTTTGACGTGATTCTTGGTCTCACCGAGGTGCTGCTGGAAACCCTGTTTAAGGGCGGGGTCGGTCGCCTTTCCGATCATATCGGGAAGCGCCTTCACGATCTGATTTTCCGCATAGTAGATGTCTTGCAACGTATGAACGAAGAGATCGTCCATTTTCTTGATGTCTTTTGAAAAAAGACCGATCGAATGTTTCTCCTTACGGCGCGAGCAGCCCTTGGGAGACGAACTCCCCGACCCGCGCCTTGTTCCCCTCAATCAGGGAGAACACCCAGCTCCTCTGGTGCTCCGACGACGACTCCGTCCTGATTGATCGGACCGAATTGGCGGCCGTCAGAGGATAACCGCGCTCGGCGGAAGAAACCTTTACCCGTTTCCGCCGTTGCCTTGTGTAGATACTGGAGTTCATCATCATGGGTCTATTCGATCAGGCACTTGGCGGCTCGAGCGCGTCTTCCGGCGGCGGGATGTCGCCAATGACCATGGCCCTTTTGGGCTTGTTGGCGTATCGCACGTTCGAAGGCAAAGGGCGGCTTGCAGACATGCTCGGTCGCGGCCCTGGCGGCGCCGGCGCTCAGTCCGGCGTTCCGGGCGCTCCCAACACTGGGGCAGGCCTCGGCGGTATGCTCGGTGGGCTTCTCGGCGGCGGCGCAGCCGGAGGAATCCTGAGCGGCGGGCTCGGTGACCTGCTCAAGCAATTTCAACAGAACGGCCAGGGCGACAAGGCGCAGTCTTGGATTGCAACCGGACCCAACAAGCCGGCCCTCCCATCGGAGATCGAGCAGGCATTAGGTCCCGAAAAGATTTCCTGGCTCATGCAACAGACGGGGATGTCGCGGGAAGATTTGCTGTCTGGGCTCAGCCGGGAGCTGCCGACTGCCGTTGATAAGCTAACTCCGGATGGTCGGATTCCGACAGATCAGGAAGCGGCGCGTCTTCTATGACGATGCGGCGCGCCTTCTATAACCAAGTGTTGGAGCCCCGTGTGAGCGGGACGGCGCCCGCAGGACCAAGGCGGAAAGTGGAAACCTGGCTCGGTACGTCGCGCATTACGCTACGCACTCTTCGCCGCCTGCATTGTGGCAGCATGGCAAAGGCCGATCATGAAAGGTTGGTGGGCTCTGTTGAAGGACGCGGCGTCAAACTGGCTGACGCACAAAGATGCGCGGCAGGGTGCTGCCTTGGCGTATTATTCGGTCTTCTCCCTTGGCCCGTTGATGGTGATCGCGATTGCGATCGCAAGCCTTGTTTTTGGGCAGGATGCGGTCCGGGGTGAGGTGGGATCCCAGCTCAAAGGTCTGCTTGGGGATGCGGGTTCCCAAGCCGTCCAGAGCATGCTCGCGGGGGCCAGTCAGCCTCAGCAGGGCATCGTGGCAACCGTTCTGGGCATTGGGGCCCTGCTCTTCGCGGCCGTGGGCGTTGTCGTGCAGCTCAAGGATGCTCTCAACACCGTGTGGGAGGTCGAGGCGCCAAAAGGCGGCGGGATTTGGAGCTTCCTGCGTACGTATATCGCTTCGCTCGCGGGGGTTCTGGCCGTGGGTTTCCTCCTTCTGGTCTCGTTGCTGTTGACCACCCTTCTTTCCGCCGGGGGGAAATACCTCGCGCCATATTTGCCTGAAGCCGTCCTGCAAATCGCGGGCTCTCTTGCCTCCCTCGGGGTGATTACCCTGTTGTTTGCGATGATGTTCAAGTGGCTGCCCGATACGCCGGTCAATTGGCGAGATGTCTGGCTCGGCGCAGCCATTACGGCCGCCCTTTTCGAGATCGGCAAGCTCCTGATCGGCCTCTACATCGGAAAGCAGGCGCTTAAATCAACCTATGGCGCTGCGGCCTCCCTCGTGGTGCTGCTCATATGGATATATTACTCGTCGCAGATCGTCCTCATGGGCGCCGAGCTCACCCGGGTTCACGCAAAAAGATACGGCCCAGCCAAGACCGACGCTGCGGTCCCGGACCCCGGCAAGCTCACGCATGCCGCGCAAGACCCGGTGCGAATTGCGGTGACGCGAAGCCCGATCTCGGCAATCTTGCTTGCAGTTGGTGCGGGGTGGCTCCTGGGTTCGCTCCGCGGGGATCGGCCCTCAACCCCGACATGACACGCCCGGTGCTGCAGGCGATCGAGTGCCATTCGCCGCCGCCGTCCAGCCATCGCTCCATTCATCATCGAGCCGCAACGCACCAATCACCCGTGGCCGTCGGACATCTGTTGCGGGCGAGAGATCGATGGAACAGATCGTGACATGCGCCGTTCTCCCCGGGGGTCACAAAAGGAGACAAGAAATGAAGCATCTGACCTCAGTTATGGCGATCCTCCTGATGTCTGGAGGGCTCGCTCTTGCCCAGGCCGGCGGTGGCGGGGCGGGCGGCGGCGCGGGTGCCGGTGCTGGTGCAGGGGGCGCGGCGGGTGCGGGTGGCGCTGGAGTGGGAGCCGGAGCTGGTGGAAATGCTGGCGTAGGCAGCGGGTCGACGCTCACTCCAACCAATCCAAGTGGCGCCCCGAACGGCGGCACGGTCGGACAGGCTCCCGGTGTGAACCCGAGCAATCCGCAGGACCAGCTCAATCGCAACAATCCGCAAGATATGTCCAAGCCGGGGGCAGCCAATCCCCAGGACCTGAAGCGCTGACACGCATTGTAAGTTGGGGATGAGGGCCGCTCGCGTACGTCGAGCGGCCTCTCATTTGGTATGCTGGGCTCTGCGGCTCTGATCTCGGCGTCCTGAGCGTGCTCGATCCATTGCCGGCCCCGAGCAGCTCGCATTGTCCTTTATCTTCAATTTGATTGATACGAGCTGACGCGCATTCTCGTTGTGCTCTCTTGCAAACGAGATTCAGTGCTCGCGCGCGTCGGCTTACGTTGCGGGGGCGGCAATGGCGGTGCCGTCGTCAAGACCGATGCGGCCGAAGCCCGGAAGCTTGACGGCGGGATGGCGCAGGTCGAGGCCGGCGACCAGACCCAGGAAGTTGAATTCGACGCCCTCGACCCAGCCGAGCTTGACGCCGACGATCCCGAACAAGGATGCCTCGATCCCGGTGCGGCTGTCGGTCAGACCGAGATAGGGGACGGGACGAAAGTCCTTGCCGATGGCGTCGGAGGGCAGCGTGGTATCGAGCTCCGGCATGACGCGCAGCACGCTCGCCACGAAGGTATTGCTGTTGGGTCCGGGCCAAACCCGGTAGTCGCCGGCGCGGCTGTATCGATAGTCGGCGATGGTCGCCTGCACCTTGGGGATCAAAGCCGCTGCCTGCGCCCCGTGCACGTCGAGCAGAACGCGCGGCGTGTTCCCGTACCAGCGGCCATCGGGCGGCCAGCCGTTGGTCCGCACCGGTTGCCCCCAGCCGACCACGTCGTAGCGGCTCCAGTTCGCCGCGTTCTCGCCCTTGAGGACGACCCAGCTGTGGACGGCGAAGATTCCCTTCCAGCGGCCGGTGCGGCCCGTGAAGATCAGCAGGCGCGCCTCGCGCTCGGCGCTCGCCGCCGGCAGCATCCCGGTGCTCGACCAATCGGCATGGTCGTAGCTCTGCGGCCGGTTCTGGACGGAATAAAGCGCCCCATGGACCGCCAGCGGAAAAAGGAAAATGGCAAGGATGGTGAGCATGGTCTGCTTGATGGGGCGGCGCTTGGCACGCATGAGAGGTGAGGATCCAGGGTCGGGTGTCGAACGAGATATGGCGCTGATACGAGTGACGGCGCAACCGCGCAGGGCCGGGTCGCGCATTAAATGAAGGTAAGGGATCCGGCCGCCGGGGCGCCGGCTGGTCAACGCACGCGGTTGCCGCTGACGGTCAGATGGGCGTAGCGCTCGGCCCCGCCCTGGGAGAGGTCGGGGGTGACCGGCTTGGCGCCGGCCATGCCTACGATGGCGCCGCGGCCGCTGTCGGTGATGACATTGTGGGCGACCAGGGTGGCGGCCGAGCCCGGTGTCACTGACACCGCGATGCCGATATCGGCCTTGCGCACCACGTTGCCGGTCGCCGCCACGTCGCGCAGGTAGCGGCCCCAACCCAGCATGATGCCGGCCAAGGGTGCGTTTTCGATCACGTTGCCGGTCACCGCTGTATCGGCCTCGACCGAGATGCCGATGCCGGCGCTGTCGCCCGGGTCGGTGCCTGCCGGACGCTGCGGCTTCAAGTTCCGGATGATGTTGCCCTGCACGATCGCGAGCCGGCCGCCCTCGTTGAAATTGGTGACTGAGACCCCGATGGCGGCGCCATCGACGCTGTTGTTGGCGATGATCGCGCCCTCGAAGCCGAACTCGGCATAGAGCGCGACCTCACCGGCATCGCTGATGCTGTTGCCCTCGATCTGGATGTTGGAGGCGGCATTGCCGCGCACCGCCGAAAACGCGCAACGGCGGATGCGATTGCCGCGCACGATCACGTTGCCGGCGCGAAACGCGTTGATGGCGTTGCCGTACTGGCCGGAGCCGCCGGAGCGGTTGGCGATGTTCTCGATGCGGTTGTCGAGCACCATGGTGCCGTCGTCGCCGGGCTGGTCGCGGAAGATCAGGATGCCGTTGTTGCCGGCCCCGACGATGGTGTTGCGGGCCAGCAGCAATCCCGCTGCATTGGTGGAAAGGATCGCGGCGTCGGCGATGTCGGTCAGCGTGGTGCCGCTCACCTCGCCGTCGACCGCGATCAAGCGGATGCCGCAGCCGCCGCAGGCGACCAGCTCGCAATCGACGATCCGCACCGCATGGCAGCTTTCGAGCTGGACGAGGCCGCGGCCGTCGCCGAGCGGGCGCTTGCCGCCGTCGAGCAGAAGGCCCGACAGCGTGACGTGCTCGGCACCCGCGCCGGCCAAGAGCGAGGGACCTTCGGTCAGGATGATCTGGGTCGCGCCGCGCACGCCGAGAAGCTGCGCGCCGGCCGGCAGCCGGAGATTGCCCGCCCGGTATGTTCCGGGCCCGAGCGCCAGCGGAGCGCGCGCGCGGGCAGCAGCATCGATGGCGCTCTGCAGCACGCGGCTCTGGTCTTCGCTGCTGCCGGGGTGGAGGCCGAAATGGGCGGCATCGAGGCCGAGGCTTCCGATCGGCGCAGCGGCTGCAAGCGCCGGTGAAGTGCTTGCAGCCGCGAGGGTGCCGCCCGAAATGGCGCCGAGCTTGAGAAGATGGCGGCGATCTATCGCCATGGCATGCCTCCGGCTGCGAGATCTCGCATAGACTTAAGATCAGACGGTTACGCCGGAGCGGATGCGAGCAGACAAATGTGCTCAGGGTTAATCAGTTAACGACGCAATATTGCCGGTACGAGCGCGGCGCGCATGATCGCCTCGCCGGCACGGATGAGATCATCGAACGTGATCGCTGGCCGCTGTCGTGGCCTGGGCGGGCGAAATCGGCGCGCGACCGGACGGCGAACGTTCGCATGCACGTTGGGCACCTGCACGTTAGGAACATGCACGAACGCGAACAGGCGCGGAATGCCTTTCCGCTCCGCGGCCTCGGTGGCGCGCCAGCAGAGATAGTTGCACAGATAGCTGCCGGCATCGCTGGAGGGCGCAGCCGGGATCCTCGCCGCGCGCACTGCGGCGACGAGCCGCTGCGCCGGGGCCCGCAAGGGCAGCGCCGCGCGCCCGCCCGGAGCAATCAGGCTTGCGGCGGGCAGCTGTCCGCTCGCGTCCGGCACCGCGCCCGTGAGCGCGTTGCGGGCGCGCGTCTCGATGCGGATCAGCCGGCGGCGCGGCGCCAGCCCGAACATGAGGAGGACGTCAGGCCGCTCGCGTGCGAGCAGCGCCGGCAGCTCGCGGTCCACTGCCTCGTAGCTCGTCGGAAACACATGGGCGATGCGGCGAACCCGGCGCAAAGCGGGGTTGCGCCGGTGCGCCAGCGCCATGGCCAGCGGTCCGGTCGGATTGAACGGCGCGCCCGGAAACGGGCCGAAGCCGGTGATGAGGATCGTTACGCTCATCGATCCGGTCTCATTGCGTGGACTGCTGAAGGGTCCATTCAAACGATTCCGGGCAACAGCGGCGTCCCAACATCGAGATGCACGCCCTCGAGCGCCAGCAGTCGTTCCTTGGTGGCGGTCCCGCCATGGGCCGAGAAGCCCCCGACACGGCGGCCTTTGGCCAGAACACGGTGGCACGGAATGATGATCGGAATGGGATTGCGCGACAGCGCTTGCCCGACCGTGCGGGCGGCACCAGGAGAGCCTGTTCGCTGCGCGAGCTCGCCGTAGCTCACCGTTTGCCCCCATGGGATCGCGCGCGCGGCCTGGTAGACGGTCCGCCGGAATGGCTCGATCTCCATCAGATCGATGGCCACGGAATCGAAATCGGACCGGCGGCCGGCCATATAGGCTTGCAAGTCCACGATCAGCTGCGCGATCTCCGCCGGCACCGCGCGGCTTGCCGGTGCGGCACGCGCGCAGAGCCGCTTCTCGGTCGCGCTCGCATCGGCCTCCGGCAGCTGCAGCCGGGTCACGCCATTCCGGCTCCAGGCAACGCCGCAAGCGCCGATGGCCGCATCGAACAAGCAATAGTGTGTCTGCGTTCCAGGGTTCATCTTGCTCAGAGCCCAAGTGCGGCGGCCAGCTCCTCGACCGCCAATGACGCCGACATGCGCCCGTCGGCGACCGCGGCTTCCAGGCGCGGAAGCTTGGCGCGCAGCGCGGGGTCGGAGCGCAGCCGCGTCAGGATCCGCTCCTCCAGCATGGCCCACATCCATTTGATCTGTTGCCGGCGTCGGCGCGCCGCCAGCTCGCCGCTCTCGCTCATGATGGCGCGATGCTCGAGACCTTCGCCCACATGGGCGCGATGCCGTCGCCGGTCAGCGCCGAATAGATCACCACCGGCGGCGACCAATGGGGCGAGCGGGCGCCCAGGATATGCAGCGCGCCGCGATACTCAGCCGCCGCCGCTTGGGCGCGCGCGCGATTGTCGCCATCGGCTTTGTTGATGGCGATCATGTCGGCAAGCTCGACCACGCCTTTCTTGAGGCCCTGCAGCTCGTCGCCGGCGCCCGGCAGCATCAGCACCAGAAAGAAATCGGTCATGTCGGCCACCACGGTCTCGGACTGGCCGGTGCCGACGGTCTCGACCAGAACGATATCGTAGCCCGCCGCCTCCAGCAGCAGCATGGATTCGCGCGTCTTGCCCGCCACGCCGCCCAGCGTGCCGGAGGAAGGCGAGGGGCGCACGAAGGCATTGGGATCGGCGGACAGGCGCGCCATGCGGGTCTTGTCGGCCAGGATCGATCCGCCGGTGCGGGTCGAGGACGGATCGACGGCCAGCACCGCGACCTTGTGGCCGCTTCCGGTAAGGAAGCTGCCGAGCGCATCGATGGTGGTCGATTTGCCGACGCCCGGCGTGCCGGTGATGCCCACCCGCATCGCCCTTCCGCTATCGGGCAGCAGGTCCTGCACCAGCTGGCGGGCGGCGCGCTGGTGATCCGCGCGCCGGCTCTCGACCAACGTGATGGCGCGAGCAATGAGGGCGCGCTCGCCGGCGCGGATGCCGCGCGCCAGGCGCGCAATGTCGGGACCAGAAGGCTCGGTTCGGGTCACGGCGGGCCAGCCCTCTCCAGGATGTGGCGCGATCTCGACATCTAGCGCTTCGCGCCGTCGCCGTCCGGGACCACGACCGCCAAGCCGCCGCTCTCCACCGCCTTGTCGGCGCTGGCCCGCGCGAACACGAAAAGCTGCTCGGGCGTGGCGATTCGGCAGGAGGCATCTTGCGTCTTGGTGCAGAATTTATCGCGCATCGGCTGGTCGGCGTCGTCTTCGTCGATGGGCACCAGCAGGTAGACGCCCTCGGCCAGCCGGCGGGCGAGGCCATATTCGATCCGCCGCGGCGGGCGTTGCGTGGTGCCCTGCACGATCCAGTCGCGTCCCTCATAGGGATGAGCGGTGAAATCGCCAAAACCGATCGACTTTCCGCGCACCAGATAGCGGCTGCCGCTCCATTGAAACGACACCACGACGGGGTCGTGGGCGGCGCCCTGCTGGAGCCGAAAGGCGTGGATGAGACCGCGCTCGCCGAGCACCGGTTTGGCGTCGCTCAAGACTGGTGCGCTGGAGCTGATGCAGCCGGTGAGGGCCAATCCCGCCAAGGCGGCGCTGCCAGACAACAAAAATGCAGGCCGGCCCTGTTTAATTTTATTTATTAAATTCAATAGGATAAGTGCGAATTCCACGGGCCGCCCCCGGTTTTGGCTAAGGATGGATGAACTTTCCGGCTGTGCTGTCCGACCAATTCTGTATCATAGCCTCCCGGTGGGGGCGGCGGAGGGGAATCATGCGTCGAAACGCTCTCTCGACGAGCCTTTGGCTCGTCGCGATCGCCATTACTTTCGCTTCCGGCACGGTCCAGGCTGCCGAGTTGATCTGGCAAGTCGAAAATCCGTTCCGGTTCTTCAAGTCCACCCATTCATTCGCCACGCAGGAGGCTGCGTACAACGCGGTGCGCGGCGCGCCCACCGGTCCGTTGCCGGCGGACATCATCTGGCGCGTGGAGCGTCGCCTCAACGATCCCGATTGCAAGGACGCCTCGACGCCCGATCGCTGCGCCGAGACCGCCGGCCCGCGCTATCAGCAAAGCCGGCTCGGCTGGGCCGCGCAAACGCTCGGCGACACTTGCTACGAGAGCGATGGCCGCCCGCGCCGCTATTCGCCGGTCTGCGAGCGCAAATATTCCTGGGGCTCTGCCAAGGAAGACTACATCCTGCCGGAAGCCCACACGGTGCAAATCCAGATCGCGCCCGATCAGCTCGCGGGCGTGACCGGCGACTGCCTCTGGAGCTGGCAGCCGCGCAAGCCCGGCGGCAAGCCGGAGACCAAGAAGCTCGCCTGCAAGGACAAGCTCACGATCGCGCGCGTTCCCTATGCGCTCGACCGCGCCAGCTCGGGCGTGTCGGTGGCGGTGAAGCTGCCGGACGGCCGCGAGCTCGCCGATCACGATGTGGTGGTCGAGGACCTCTTCATCGTGGCGCTCGGCGATTCGTTTGCGTCGGGCGAAAGCAATCCGGATCGGCCGGTCCAGTTCAGCGCCACGCGCGAGATGGTCTACGATCCGAAAATGATGCGCGACGAGGTGGCCTCGACCAGGGGGGTCGAGCCGGTGGAGGGCGCCATGGGCTTCGGCCTGGCCTCCGCCGAGGATCAATTCAATCCCAAGGTCCTACCCAAGCGGTACATGGACGACGAAGCGGCTGATCGCATCTACAAGCCGAATTCGCCGGAATTCCAAGCGGCCTTCGACAAGGCGGCCGCCAAATGGCTGAGCCGCGATTGCCACCGCTCGCAATACGGCTATCCGTTCCGCGTCGGCATCGAGCTGGCGCTCGAGAATCATCACCGCTCGATCACCTTCGCGAGCTTCACCTGCTCGGGGGCCGAAATATCCCAGGGCCTGTTCGGCGAGATGGATGCCCGCGAGGGCTTCAGCGATCCGGCCGGCGCGAAAGTGCGGGCGCAGTTCGATCAATTGAGCGATCTGATCTGCCGCGGCGGCGCCAGCGCCCGCACCCAGGCGGCAAGCTATACGCTGCCCGACTTCACCTTCGGCAGCACCCAGATCAGCACGCGCCGGGTCACCAAAATGTGGTGCCCGCCGCAGCTGCGCAAGCGCCCGGTCGACCTGGTGATGATGTCGATCGGCGGCAACGACGTCGGCTTCGGCGCGCTCGCCGCCTATGCGATGACGGAAAGCGCCGCCGATTTTGCTCCGATCGCGTCCTGGGTCGGCGGCTCGATCCGCTTTGGTCCGCAGGTGGCGCGCGCCTATCTGGGCGTGCTCGACCAGCGCATGAAGGCCGTCAAGGACGCGCTTGCCGACGGTTTCGGCATCGCTCCCGGACGCGTTCTGCAGTCCTCCTATGAGCCGATCCAGTTCGATGAGACCGGTGCGCTGTGCGGCTCGCAGCCGACGCTGGGGATGGACGTGCATCCGGGTCTCAAGCTCGATCGCGGGCGCTTGGCGGAGACCGCCGAGTTCCTGCACGAGCTGCTCGACCGGCTCGAATGCATCAGCAGCACCAAGGGGCAAGAGCTGCCCGGCCGGCCTCGCGACCGGTACCGGCACCGGCTTCACCCTGGTGACCGATCACATCCCCGAATTCACCAAGCGCGGGATGTGCGCGCGCGATCCCAAGCGGGCCTTCGCCGACGGCATCGACATGCGGGTTCCGCGCGTGCCGGTGGGCGGACAGGACTTCAAGCCCTATTCGCCGGCCGGGACGCTGACCTACGAGCATCGCTGGCGGCTGTTCCGCTCGCCCAACGACGCGTTCCTGGCCGCCAATACGCATCGCGAAGGCACGGCGGTGTTCGATCTGCTGCAGCCCGCCTATGCGGGACTCTACAGCGGAGCGATCCATCCGACCGCCGAAGGACACGCGATCGTCGCCGACCACATCGTCAAGCATGCGCGCTTGCTGCTCGACAAGCGCGAGGTGGTGGACAACACCAAGCCATAGCGGGCGCGGCCCGCGCAACCTGATCTAAATTTAAATGGCCGGGGCTTAGTCCCGGCCATCATCTTTTCGGGGTCTGGCCTTCCGCCGCTCGGAACTGGCGCGAAGACCATTGCGTTCTCGTTTGGGCTTGTGGTCGGTTTCACAATCACCGGCATTTGCTGCTATAATCGGCACATCGAAATCAGGCTTTCATCATGAATGTTGCCATCACCAGGGCTGCCGAAGGATTTCCCCGCCGGGCGTTCACCGTCGATGACATCAGCCGAATGATCGAAGCCGGCGTCATCAGCGAGGATGAGAATTTCGAATTGATCGAGGGCGATCTCGTCGTGATGGCAGCGAAGCATGTTGGCCATGATGGCATCAAGAATGAACTTACCATGGCGCTCGCGAGGTCCGCCCCCGATGGGATTTTTGTGGCAGTCGAGTGCACGCTTCAGCTTGCAAAGGACATCCTGGTCGAGCCGGATATTGCCATGGTCTCGCGTGCGGTCTACGCGGCCTCGCGCAAGAGTTTCGCGCGTCCGCGCCTGCAAGACGTGCCGCTGTTGATCGAGATCGCCGCGTCGAGCTTGGACTATGATCGCGGGGTCAAGGCTCGCCTCTATGCAAGGTACGGAATCCGGGAATTCTGGGTCATCGACGCCGACCAGCGGGTCACGTGGGTACATACCGGGCCAAGCGGTGACACTTGGTCATCGATTGTCGAGCGCGGGCCGCATGACGCGCTCACCACGCCGGCGGTGCCGGGGTTCTCGATTCGCCTGGCTGATATTGGTTGAACATTGACGGCACGCGCCCGGGGCAACGCGCTTTTATTCCGCCGCGTTGCGCACGTGCCCCAGCCGTTGATTGAGCCGCGCGAGCAGCGCCTGCGCCGCCTCGGTGATCACGGTTCCGGGCGGGAAGATCGCCTCGGCGCCGGCTTGGCGCAGCGCCTCGCAGTCCTGCGGCGGCACCACCCCGCCGACCACGATCATGATATCGCCGCGGCCTTGCGCCTCGAGGTCGGCCTTGAGCTGCGGCACCAAAGTGAGATGGGCCGCGGCGAGCGAGGAGATGCCGAGGATGTGGACGTCGTTCTCGACCGCCTGGCGCGCGGCTTCCGCCGGGGTGGCGAACAGCGGCCCGATGTCGACGTCGAAGCCGAGATCGGCGAACGCCGAGGCGATCACCTTCTGGCCGCGGTCATGGCCGTCCTGCCCGATCTTGGCGACCAGGATGCGCGGCCGGCGGCCCTCGTTCTCCTCGAACGCGGCCACCAGCTTCTTTATCCGCTCCACGCTGTCGGACATGCCGACCTCCTGCTGATAGACGCCGGAAATCGTCCTGATCTCCGCTCGATGGCGTCCGAATGCCTGCTCGAGCGCCAATGATATCTCGCCCACGGTCGCCTTGGCGCGTGCCGCATCGATAGCGAGCGCGAGCAGATTGCCGTTGCCGCCGGAGGCCGAGCGGGTGAGCGCTGCGAGCGTCTCCGCGACCGCGCGCGGATCGCGTTCGCGCTTGAGGCGGGCAAGCTTCTCGATCTGCAGCTGCCGCACCGCCGCATTGTCGATCTTGAGCAGTTCGACCGGCGTCTCGTGCTCGGGCCGATAGATGTTGACGCCGATGACCGCCTGCTGGCCGGCGTCGATGCGCGCCTGGGTGCGCGCCGCCGCCTCTTCGATGCGCAGCTTGGGCAGGCTCGCCTCGATCGCCTTGGTCATTCCGCCCAGCTCCTCGACCTCCTGGATGTGGCCCCAGGCCCGCTTCGCCAGATCGTAGGTGAGACGCTCCACATAAAACGAGCCGCCCCATGGATCGATCACGCGGGTGGCGCCGGATTCCCGCTGCAGCACGATCTGCGTGTTGCGCGCGATGCGCGCCGAGAAGTCGGTCGGCAGCGCCAAGGCCTCGTCGAGCGCATTGGTGTGCAGGGACTGGGTCTGACCCTGCGTGGCCGCCATCGCCTCGATGGCCGTGCGCGCCACATTGTTGAAGACGTCCTGCGCGGCGAGCGACCAGCCCGAAGTCTGGCAATGGGCGCGCAGCGACAGCGAGCGCGGGTCCTTCGGGCCGAACGGTTTCATCAGCTTCGCCCACAACAGCCGCGCGGCCCGCAGCTTGGCCACCTCCATGAAGTAGTTCATGCCGATCGCCCAGAAGAACGAGAGACGCGGGGCGAACCGGTCGATGTCGAGACCGGCCTTGATGCCGGTGCGGACATATTCGAGCCCGTCGGCGAGCGTGTAGGCGAGCTCGAGGTCCGCGGTCGCGCCGGCTTCCTGCATGTGATAGCCGGAGATCGAGATCGAGTTGAACTTCGGCATATGGGCGGCGGTGAAGGCGAAGATGTCGGAGATGATGCGCAGCGACGGTGCCGGCGGGTAGATGTAGGTGTTGCGCACCATGAACTCTTTGAGGATGTCGTTCTGGATGGTGCCCGCGAGCTTTTCGGGCGGCACGCCCTGCTCCTGCGCGGCCACGATGAAGAGGGCCAGCACCGGCAGCACCGCCCCGTTCATGGTCATCGACACCGACATCTGATCGAGCGGGATGCCGGCGAACAAGGTCCGCATGTCGATGATCGAGTCGATGGCCACGCCCGCCATGCCGACATCGCCGGCGACGCGCGGATGGTCGCTGTCGTAGCCGCGGTGGGTGGCGAGATCGAAGGCGACCGAAAGTCCCTTCTGGCCGCCCGCGAGGTTGCGCCGGTAGAAGGCGTTGGAATCCTCGGCGGTGGAGAAGCCGGCATACTGCCGGATTGTCCACGGCTGGGTGACATACATGGTCGGGTAGGGCCCGCGCAGATAGGGCGCGATGCCCGGATAGGTGTCGAGAAAATCCAGGCCCTTGAGGTCGTCCGCGCCGTAGGCCGGCTTGACCGCGATGCCTTCGGGCGTGAGCCAGGGGGCAGCCGCAGCCGCGCCGACGGGGACCTCGGCTGGCGCGAAATCAACCTCGGCGAAATTCGGAACGCCGCTCATCAGCTTGTTCCTCTGCCAACATGTGCTCTCTATCTTCGCCGCCGGCCGGCTCGCCACTCTATCGCCTTTAGCGCCGCGAGCGCGACGCGATTTGCTGGTGCGCGGCTTGCAGCACGCCCAAAGCGTCGCAGCCGGCATGAATGAAGGTCTTGATCCCGGCCTCCATCAATCCGGCTTGCGCCTCTCGGGCAGGCCGGCCCGCACAGTAGATATGCAGCGCGCCGGCCTGGGCCAGCGCGTTGGCGGCCGCGACGGCTTCGCGCCCATAGGTTTCGTCCGAGCCGCACAGGCAGGCAAGCTCGGCGCCGGAGTCCTTGAAAGCCGCGACCAGGGCGGCGAGGTCGGTTTTGGCCTGCGCGGCGGCTGGCGATGCCGGCGCGAAGCCGTCATTGGTCACCGCCGCAATGCCGCCGGCCGCGAAGAAATTCACCGCGAAATTTGCGCGCGGCGAGAAATCGGCCGCCATGCCCAGATTGGCGAGGAAGATTTTCGGGCGCGACCCCGTCTCCGCCAACCTGCGGTCGGAGGCATCGCGCAGCTGCTCGAACGGTTCGGCCAAGCGGATGCGCCGCAATGGCTCCAGGGTGGGAATGGTGGGCGCCGGCCCGCTCACCGGTGCCGCCTCGAGCACCGCGACCGCCGGCTCGTCGAGATCCGCAAAATCGCTCGTGCCGGTGAGCGTGTCGGTGCGGGCCGCCAAGGCCGCCTGCCGCTCGCCGCGCACGGTCGCGACCTTTTCCTGGAGCAGTCCTTGTTGCAGCGCCGCCGCGGCGCCGCCGCTCCTCTCGATATCCTGAAGCAGCGCCCAGGCGGAGCCGCAGAGCTGGTCGGTCAGATCCTCGATGACGCCGGCGCCCGCCGTCGGGTCGGCGACCTTGGCGAGGTTGGATTCCGCCGACAGGACCAACTGCGTGTTGCGCGCGATCCGCCGTGCAAACCGGTCAGGCAGGCCGC
The DNA here is from genome assembly GCA_963725185.1 of uncultured Alphaproteobacteria bacterium. Lineage (GTDB taxonomy): Bacteria > Pseudomonadota > Alphaproteobacteria > Rhizobiales > Xanthobacteraceae > VAZQ01. Next base: position 82,756 of record CAVRXO010000002.1, on the reverse strand, counting down.
GCGCCAGCGTGAAGGGCAGCACCGTGACGGCGTCGGCGCCGCCAAGCGCGGCCGAAAACACCGCGATGGTCGCGCGCAGCATGTTCGCGTAAGGGGCGCGCTGGGTCATCATGCGCCACGCCGTTTCCGCGCCGACGAAGGCGGGCGCCGGCGCCAGGCCGCAGGCGTCCTCGACGCGTGCCCACAGGCGCCGGAGCGCGCGGAATTTGGCGATCGTCAACAACTGATCGGCATCGGCGGCGAGGCGGAAGAAAATCATTCGCCGCGCATCATCGAGCGCGATGCCGCAGCCCTCGAGCGCCCGCAGATAGTCGGCGGCGACCGCCAGCACGAAACCGAGCTCCTGGGTCTCCGAGCCGCCCGCATTATGGATCGCGCGTCCATCGGCGACCGCGAACGGGCCCTTGAAGCCGGCGCTCGCGAGCTCGGCGACGTGCCTGCCAAATCGCGTTGCGGCTTCGCTCCAGCGCCGCGCGGCAATTCCGCTGGTCGCCATGGCGCCGAGCGGATCGAAGCCGAAACGGATATTGGCCGTGCCCGCCGGCACCCCGCGTCGGCTCAGCAATGCGGCGATGTTGCGCCCGGCATCCTCATCCGCTGCGCCGGCATCCAATTCGAGCGCCAGGTCGGCCGCATCGAGCGGAATGCCGTCGAGCGCGCGCGCGATTGCTTCTTCGCCGGCCGGCAGCCCATAGCCGTAGGCACCGATCGAACCGGCAAAGACCAGCGACAGACCGGTGGCGCCATTGGCGCGGTCGTGCTTGGCCTCGGCATTGGCGGCGGCCGGGTCCGGATGGTCGACGCGCTGGAGGATCTGCCAGCTCCCGCCCGGCCTTCGCCCCAGCGGTGCGTGCTCGTGCGAATTGCCTTGATAGAGCGGCTGGATCGCCAATCCGTCGTAGGTCTTGGCCACGAGCTTGCGGTCGAACGGCGCGCCCTCGAGCACGCGCGCCACCAGCTCAAGCCATTGCTCGCGGGTCGCCGGCGGAAAATCGGCAGCGAGCGGCAGGATATCGGTGGATTGCTCGGTCATCGCCTCGATCGCCCGTATCTCGACCAGATTCACCAATCGTCCGCGGAATGCCGGCCGCCAGCGCGGCGATGTCCATGCAACGAAAGTGCCACGCCGCGGGCATTGTTGCATGTTTCGGGCGCCCGGGCTTTGCGGGCTGAAAGTGCTCCAGCCGATCGCTGCGCCCACCCCTTAGGAGGCAGGACAATCGCATTTGGAATTATTGCTTGGCACGGCGGTGCCTCTTCCCTCCCCCTGCAAGGGGGAGGGTGGCGCCGAAGGCGCCGGGTGGGGGTCTCGTCTTCCCGCAGACTCGGAGTTTGTGGCGGGACCCCCACCCGGATCGCTACGCGATCCGACCTCCCCCTTTCAGGGGGAGGTTTCACCGAGAGCGCGGTGGTTTCGTCATATGCAATTGCCCGGCCCTCAGGAGGTGGGGCGTGGGGGCAGGCGGGTGATGCCGGTCGTGTCCAACTTGGCCAGCGCGTCGCGCACCCGTTTGCCTGCGATCACGCGCTCGGGGACGATCTCGGCGAGCGGCACCAGCACGAAGGCGCGCTCGAACAGGCGCGGATGCGGCAGCGTCAGGGCCGGCTCATCCAGGGTGACATCGTCATAGGCGAGGATATCGATATCGATCGGCCGCGGCCCCCAACGGCGCTCCTGGGCGCGCTTGCGCCCGAGCGCATGCTCGACCGCCTGCACGCGTGCCAACAGCTCGAGCGGCGTCAGATCGGTCTCGATCGCGACGCAGAGATTGACGAATGCGGGTTGATCCTCGACCCCCCAAGGCGGGGTCTCGTAATCGGAGGAGCGGGCCTTGAGCCGCAGCCGGGTCCCATCGCACAGCATCGCGAGGGCGCGGTCGAAGGTTTGGCGAACCTGACCGAGATTGCCGCCGAGCGCCAACAGGGCTTCAACCAAGTCCCGGCTCATGTCCGAGCTTGTCTTCGCGGCAACGAACCAGCGTCACCCCCACATCGGCAAAGATCGCGGCAATCGGCGCATGCGGTTTGCGCACCGTCACCTGCACCGAGCTCACGCCCGCAAATCCCGCCAGCAATGCGTCCGCGACCGCACCGGCCGCCGCTTCGACCAGCCGGTAGCTTCGCGCCGTGAAGGCGCTGCATGCGGTGTCCACGATGGCCGAGTAGGACACCGTGTCGACAAGCTTGTCGGAGCGTGCCGCGTCCTTGAGGTCGATCGACAATTCGAGGTCGAGCTCGAACCGCTGGCCGACCTTGGATTCGTGCTCCATCACGCCATGATGGGCATGGATCACAAGCCCGCTGACGAAGATCCGATCGCTCATCTTGCGTCTCGAATGGCGGCCGCAACCTTCAATGCCTGCATGGTTTCGGCGACGTCATGGGTGCGGATGATGCGGGCGCCGCCCGCGACCGCGAGCAGATGGGCGGCCAGCGAGCCGCCGAGCCGGCGGTCGGGCGGCGCCGGCGAGACCGTGTCGATGAATCGCTTGCGCGAAGCGCCCACCAGGAGAGGGTGCCCGAATGCGCCGAGCTGATCGAGCCGCGCCAACGCCATGAGGCTTTGCTCCGGCGTCTTGCCGAAGCCGATGCCGGGATCGAGCACGATGCGGTCGGCGCAGATGCCGGCGCGCTCGGCGAGCGCGAGCGAGCGCGTGAAGAAGGCGGCGATGTCGGCCATGATATCGATCGCCGGATCGGCGGTGTCGCGGTTGTGCATGATGATGACCGGCACGCCATGGCGGGCAACCACGTCGGCCATAGCGGGATCGCGCTGGAGGCCCCATACGTCGTTGACGATGCCGGCGCCGGCGGCAAGCGCCGCGGCCGCGACCTGCGCCTTCATCGTGTCGATCGAGACCGGCGCGCCGAGCCCCGCCACCGCGGCCAGCACCGGCTCGAGCCGCCGCATCTCCTCGGTGAGCGAAACCGGCGTCGCGGTCCCGTACGGACGGGTGGACTCGGCCCCGATATCGATAATATCCGCTCCCTCCGCCACCATGCGGCGGGCATGCTCGATGGCAGTGCCGGGATCGAGAAAGCGACCGCCATCCGAGAATGAATCCGGAGTGATATTGAGGATGCCCATCACGATCGGGCGGTTCGCGCCAAGCAGCCGGGCAAGCGTTCCGGATGCCTCTTTGGCGGCGCGCGGGCTAGGGCAAACGGACTGGCTGGCCGGGCTCATCACGTTGGCTTTGCGCCGGCCGGGGGAGAGGTGTCAAGCGCCGTTGGTCTCGCTCCCTTCGCAGGGCTATCGCATTTGGATTTTGTTGTTTGGCACGGCGGTGCCTCTTCCCTCCCCCTGAAAGGGGGAGGGTGGCGCCCAACGGGTCCGGCCTTTGGCCGGCCCGATGACAGGCTCCGGCGCCGGGGGGGGCTCGTCTCTCGCAGATTCGGCGCTTGTGGCGGGACCCCCACCCGGATCGCTACGCGCTCTCGGGGACACCTCCCCCTTGCAGGGGGAGGTGTCCCCGAGAGCGCGGCGGTTTCATCATATGCGATTGCCCTGCCCACAAGCGGGGGTGAGCATTCCCGGCATTGTCGCGCCCTAACTTAGCGCCGATGGGCTCAAGACCGGGACAAGCGTCCAACGCTGCATCGCATCCGGATACAAACGTTCAGAAACGCGACGCTAGCGATAGGTGATTTTGGAGGTCAGCGCTTTGGCCTGCTCGATCCAGCGGGCGATCAGCTTCTCGGAGGGGAGAAAACGCACAAGCTTGCGTTTCTTGTTGGCCTCGCCCATCGCTCTGGCGAGGTTGGCCGGATTGCGGTATTTGAGCTCCCGGATCGTGTCGACGCCGACGGCCTTCAACAGGCAGGAATATCCTTTCCCCATTCCCTTGATCCGCATGCGGTCGGCCGCGTTCGCCCAACCCAGGATGCGCGCCTTGTCGAAGCCGGTCCTGGCGGCCAGAAGGTTGCGCCCTTTCGGAGTCCTGGCCTCCTCGAGCAACCGATCCGTCGTTCGGATTCCCAACGACTTCAGCTTCCTGAGCTCCTCCACATCAAGACCGTCGATCTGGGTGATGGGGTACGGCATCCTACTCTCCTCGCTCCGTGCCGGTGGCCCGGCGTCCATGGAGCTTCAATCGAGCATGCCGGAGGCGGGAACCGCTCCGGCATAGAACACAGTTATGGGAGCGCCGCTGCGGACGCGATCAATCAGAACATCGTTGGTCATGGGATGCGCGGTTCGCGACGGCTTATCCAACGCAATGTCGGCATCCAACGCAATGTCGGTGCCGATCGACTCGTCTTCGATCGGAGCGTGACCCGCCCAATCTTCCTTGCGCAGGAACTGCTCGCCGAAAAATTGCCCGCACTGGAATTGCTGAGATAGGTCCGCAATCGTCCGTGCAACCGCCTGCTCGTCGCCTCTGCCGGCGACGAGATCCCCTGTCAACTCACGCATTAGCCCCTCGTCAAGTCCCGCACTTGCGGCGGGTTGATGGCATATTGAACGGCGCAGATTGGGAAGACAAGCAATGCCCGGCGCGCGCTGACGAATCTCGCGACGCCGTTGCATTCGTGCATCACTCGGTGCTCGGCACGACGTTTGTTCGCGAATTTCCGGGCCGAGAGCACCGCTTGGTGGGGGCATTTGGCTGCCGACTGCGCAACAAATCGGCAGCGCGAACTGTACCTCTGAGCCAAATCGTGTTCGCAATGATCAATGCGCGGCTGTCCGCAGGGCCCCACGAAGGCCAGCGGCCGGCGGCCCTGACCCTTGCCGGACCGGACCGCGATGCCTATGGAAAGATGCGCACTTGCCGGCTCTCGCCGTCACGCCACCGAGCGCGGGCCTGGTTTGGCCGCGCACCGACGGGATGACTCCGTGGGTGCTTGGTGGCGCGCTTGGTCATCTGCCTCTGCCATGGACGGAAACACGAAATGACCCCTTCCCAAGCCCTTCCCGCCGTTCTCGACCGGATCGATGCCGACCTCGACCGCAGCCTTGAGCGCCTGTTCGAGTTCCTGCGCATTCAGTCGATCTCCACCGATCCCGCCTATCAGGCGCAATGCCGCGCGGCCGCCGAATTCGTTGCCGCCGATCTCGGCAGCCTCGGCTTCGACACCGGCGTGCGGCCGACCGCGGGTCATCCGGTGGTGGTCGGCAAAGGCGGCGGGTCGGCGGGCCCGCATGTGCTGTTCTATGGCCATTATGACGTGCAGCCGGTGGATCCGCTCGAGCTGTGGGAGACGCCGCCGTTCTCGCCTCGGATCGCCACCCTTGCGGACGGCCGCAAGATCATCGTGGGACGCGGCGCCTGCGACGACAAGGGCCAGGTGATGACCTTCATCGAGGCCTGTCGCGCGTTCAAGGCGGTGACCGGCGGTTTGCCGTTGCCGATCACGATGATGATCGAAGGCGAGGAGGAGTGCGGCTCGAACCATCTGTTCGGCTTCGTGAAGGACAATGCCGACGAGTTCCGCCTCGATTTTGCGCTCGTTTGCGATACCAGCATGTGGGACACCAGGACGCCCGCAATCACCACCTCGCTGCGCGGGCTGGTCTACGAGGAGGTGAAGCTCACCTGCGCCGACCGCGATCTGCATTCCGGCTTGTTCGGAGGGGCGGCGCAGAATCCGCTACGGGTGCTGGCCAAGATTCTCGCCGCGCTGCACGACGATCAAGGACGCGTCGCCATTCCGGGATTCTACGACGGCGTCCATGAGCTGCCGCCCGACGTCAAGGCCGATCTGCTTGGCCTCAATCTCACCGCCGAGGAATTTCTGGGTGGCGTCGGCCTCAAGGTGCCGGCGGGCGAGCGCGACCGCGCCTTGATCGAGCAGATCGCCACCCGCCCGACCGCCGAGATCAATGGCGTGATCGGCGGCTATACCGGGCAGGGGGCCAAGACCGTGATCCCCGGCCAGGCGATGGCCAAGGTTTCGTTCCGCCTGGTCGGCGCGCAGGATCCGCAAAAGATCCGCGATAGCTTCCGCGCCTTCGTGCGCGAGCGCCTGCCGGCCGACTGCAAGGTCGAGTTCGAGAACTTCGGCAGCGCCCCCGCGATCGAGCTCCCCTTCGACAACCCGGCCCTGGTCAAGACGCGCGCGGCGCTGTCGGCCGAGTGGGGCAAGAAGGCCGTCATGGTCGGGGAGGGCGGCTCGATCCCGATCGTCGGCGATTTCAAGCGTGTGCTCGGCATGGATACGATCATGGTCGGCTTCGCGCTCGACGACGACCGCGTGCATTCGCCCAACGAGAAGTACGACCTGGCGTCGTTCCACAAGGGCACTCGCAGCTGGGCGCGGATATTGGCGGCGCTGGCCGAGTGACGCTGCGTGCGTCACCGGCCGTTGCCGCCGCTCCGGGTTACAGCGGCTTGTACCAACGCCGGTCGTAGTGCGCGCCGAGCAGAGGTTGGATCTTGGCGCGAAACTCCTTGGTCGCGGCCTCGGTCTCGTGGGCGTCTTCGGACTTCTGATCCTTCCAGATCTCGACCACCTCGAAATGATTGGTGCGCGCCGTTTGCTGCATGGCATCGAACAAGAGATTGCCATTCTCCTTGCGGCCCGGCCCCGCCACCGACTTGAGCAAGGCGATCCCGGCCTCCCGGTTCGGCGGCCCGACATCGACATGGGTGATGGCGTAGATCGCGCCGTCGGCACCCGCTTGCGGCGGCGTCACGTCGGTGGCGATGCACGGGCGGTCGTCGACCGGGGCGAGCAGCAGCGGCTGCGCGGCGTCGAGGAACTGCTTGTGCGCTGCGGCTTCATGCGCATCGAGGGCGGCTTTGTCCTTCCAAATCTCGAAGGTGGCGAATTGGTCGGGCTGCCCGGCGCGCTGGAGCACATCGAAGCGAACGACACCGGCCTCCTTGCGGCTCGCATCGGCGAGCTTCTTGACGAGAGCGGCGCCCTGCTGTTCGGCCGCAGGCGCGACCTCGATGTAGCGCACCACATAGGCGGTCGGATCGGCTGCGGTTTGCGCTTGTGCGGCCGGCGTACCGGCGAGCCAGATCGGAGCCAAAGCGAGCATGAAACAAAAAGCCTGGCGCATGTTCCTCCCCTTATCCTTGTTGCTGGACGCGATGGTAGCGCTGCGGCCTCCATGGCGTCAAAGGCAATCGGATGCACGGAGAGGCCGTTGCCGCCGTGTGTTCAGGGGGCGGGCAGGGTCAACAAGCTGGTAAAGGAGCGGCCGCGGATGTCGTAGACGCGCGCATAGGCGACGCCCTCGCGCGCGATCTCGACCAGGATCGGCGCATCGAAGGTCGCGCAGTAGAACTCGCCCAGCATCAGCGCGAAGTCGGCGCCTTGCGGATCCCAGGTGGTCTCGAAATCGGGACCGAGCTCGACCTGCGGCGAACGGTGCGGGCCGCACACAGCAAGCTTCCAGCGCCGGTCCGCGGGCTTGCTTTCGTGCTGCTCGGCGAGCTTGGCGGCGAGACCCTGCGAGGCCTGCTTGAAGGAAAGCCCCCAGTAATCGAGCATGTAGCGCCCATGCGCCCCGGCCACGCCGCCGGCCAGCCGATTGAAGTATGTGTACTCGTAGGGGTGCAGCCGCGCCATGTCGACGATCGGCAGCGCGATGCCGGCCAAGGCGGCAAAGGCCGCGGCTGCGGCGAGCCCGCGCGAATATTGCCGCAGCTTCGCGAACAGCCAGGCAGCAGCCAGCCCGCCCAGAATGGCGAGCGGCGGCAGCACGAACACGAAATGGCGGATGCCGTTGTACATCGCCGGCCGCGCCAGCACGGTCGCAATGATCGGCAGGGTGGCGGCCAGCAGCACCAGCACCAGGATGGCGCGCCGGTTGGGAGCGATGCTGCGCCTGCAGGCCGCAATCAAGGTCCCGGCGATGCCGGCGAGGGCGAGCAGGAGAAAGATTTCCGGCAGCTGCAGCGCGAACAGGGTCGGCACATAGCTGCGCGGCATCTCGGTCACGGTGACGAGGTCGCCGGCGAACAGCTCTTGCCAGGGCTTTTCAAAAAAACGCGAGAAATACGCCACCGCGCGGAACGGATTGAACGGATCGACCACGGACCACGGCCACACCAGCCCCATGACCGCATAGGCCAGCACGGCCGCGGGCAGCAGCGACAGAACAAAGCGTCCAAACCGTGCCGCCGCCGGGCGCAGGCCGTCGACGCGGGCCTCGATGACAGCCAGCAAAGCGAGCGCGCCGACGAGATCGAGAACGCCGAACCCGCCCATGACGCGCGAGCCGATCGACAGGCCAAAACCGGCCCCGGTGAGAGCGCCGTTTGCGGGCGTGATCCGCGGATAGGTCTCGAACACGCGCACCAGCGCCAGCAGCAGGATCGCCATGGCGACCGCGAAGGGCGCATCCTTGGCGTTCATGAACATGTGGCCGATATAAAGTGGGCACGTCGCCAGCAGGACGAGAGCCGAGAAGCCCGCCGGCGGGCCGCCGATGCGCCGGCCGATCCGCCACGTCGCGATCAGTCCGACCAGGCCGATCAGCGCGCCCACGAGCCGCCGCGTCTCGAACAGGGTGAACGGAGCCACCTTGGCGGCAAGGGCGGCCAGCATGTCGAAGCCGCCGCCATACATGTAGAGATTGACGAAGGAGAGGGCGCGGCGGTCGGTAAAGCCCGAGCCGTAAAGCGCCAGCAGCAGCTCGCCGTATTCGGAATGGGTGTAGTCGTCCCAGCCTAGTCCATAGTCGCGGAACGTCATCAGCGCGATGCCGGCCACGGCGACCAGCACCGCGACCGCCAGCCGGTCGAGCAGCGGGCTTGCCTGCGGCTCGCTGAGGGCGAGCATGGATGAGGAACCGATGGATGCCACGGCGCGCAAGTAATGCCGCGCCGGGGGGACGAAATCAATTCGCCAGCGAGGCCAAAGTCCGGACCAAAGTCCGGCAACCGGCAGGGCAATCGCATTTGAATTTTGTTGTTTGGCACGGCGGTGGCTCTTCCCTCCCCCTGAAAGGGGGAGGGTGGCGCCCAACGGGTCCGGCCTTTGGCCGGCCCGATGACAGGCTCCGGCGCCGGGTGGGGGTCTCGTCTCCCCGCAAATTCGGCGCTTGTGGCGGGACCCCCACCCGGATCGCTACGCGATCCGACCTCCCCCTTTCAGGGGGAGGTGTCCCCGAGAGCGCGGCGGTTTCATCATCGCATTCTCGCCGCGTGCGACATCTTGTTCATCGCAGCTTTCGCAGTCTGGGCGGTGCAGTCACGATTGATGGTGTGTTTCCGGCGCCGGCCCGGGTGGCGCTCCCTTATGCTTGACCCGTGTTGAGCCGGCGAGCGCATATGCTATCGTCGTTGAGCACGGCTGATCAAAAGGGGGGGATTCGAGCCATGGCATCCATTCTGCAGTCGCTTGAGCGAACGCTTGCGGCAGGACTGGTCCTGCTGATCGCGATCATCATCTTGGCCGGCCTCGTCAGCGGGTCGTTCATGAAGCTCGATTACCAGTTCTGGACCTTCTGCATGCTCTGGCCGCATGTGCTCAGCGGGGTGATGTGGATCGGGATACTCTGGTACTTCAACTTCGTGCAAATTCCGACGGTCCCCAAGATCGAGCCGGTCGAGCACCGCGCCGCGATCACCAAATACATCGCGCCGTCGGCGCTGTTCTGGTTTCGCTACGGGGCGCTGGCCACCGTCATAACCGGTTTGATAGTCGCATTGATGCAGGGCTACCTGGTCACTGCGCTGACGTTCCAGAAGGGCGTTTACGGCATCGGCATCGGGATGTGGCTGGCGCTGGTCATGGCCTTCAACGTCTGGTTCATCATTTGGCCAAACCAGAAAAAGGCGCTGGGATTGGTTGCGTCCTCACCCGACGAGAAAGCCAAGGCCGGCCGCCTTGCCATGCTGGTCTCGCGCACCAATACGATGCTGTCGATCCCCATGCTGTTTTGCATGGTCGCGCAGCGGTTCGGCATCTTCTGAACCAAGCAACCAAGCAGCGGCCCGCCGACGCGGCTTGACGGCGTCCGTTGGCGGCTCCTGCTCGACCAACCGGAAGTCCGGCCGGTTGCGGGCCGCGTCCGATATGGTTAACGCCGGCGGCGCCGCGCCGGCTGGCCCCGCAGTCCGCGGGGAGCATCCGTCATTCGACATAGCGCTTTGCCCTCGATTGCATTAATCAAGATCGGATTTGGGGTATCGCAATCCAGATTAGTCATTGCGATTGCAGAAGAAGGGGAGCAAAATTCTTTGGTAACCATAGCGGCAGGCAGCTGCTATACGGAAAGCCGGGCGAGCCGGGCATGCCAGTATGTTTGTGATCTTGTTGATACTGGGTATCTTGGTTACCGGGGCGGGCTTCGTCACGATCGGTTTTGGGATCCCGATCAACGAGTTCAACCTCGGCAGCACGATGATCATCGCGGGGACCACCGCCGTTGCGGGGGGCCTGATCTTGGTCGGCATTGCGTTCGCGGTCGACCAGCTGACCCAGATCGCCCAGGCGCTGCGGCCGCGCGCCGGCAGCCGCCCGGCCATTCAGCCGGTCGAGCAGGCTTTCCCGAGCGCCACCCGTCCTGGCCCGTCTCCTGTCCAGGTCCCGATACCCGTACCGGCTGCAAGCCCCAGCCCGGTCAAACCTCCCATGCCGGCCCCCCCCAGGGCACCCGTTTTTGCCAATCCGAAGGCCGAGGAGCGGCTGAGCGAACCCGCATCGCCTGAATCCGCTCCGGAGGTCTCGTTCTCCGCCATCGAGCGTTTGCGATCGAGCCTCGGTCGCACCGATCGCAAAGCCGGTGATGTGGCAGCTACCGAGGATGCTCCTTATTCCCCCGGCGGGCCTGTCCGGGGAGCGGCCGCGCCCGGCGGCAACGCGGCGGCCAATTGGGGTAACGGCGCTGCCCCCGCGGAGGGTACCGGCTCGGGTGAGGGCCCCAAGAAGCCTCCCCTCGATTTCCTGTTCCGCTCCAAGGCGCGCGAGCCGCAGCCGGAACCGTTTGATGCGGTCTGGCCCAAGCGCGGCGCGCGCCGCTCGGACGAGCAGGCCGATCCCGGCGGATCGGCCCGGCCCGCCGGCGAGGCGCCGCCCGAGCGGCCGTCCACGGCGGAAACGCCGGCTTCGGCGCCCGACGAATCGCGTCCGGCCGCCATCCTCAAGTCCGGGGTGGTCGACGGCATGGCCTACACGCTCTACGCCGACGGCTCCATTGAGGCCCAGCTCCCGCAGGGAACGGTCCGCTTCGGCTCCATCGCCGAGCTGCGTCTTCATATCGAGAACAATTCTTGAAGCCCAGCGGTTTGCGGCTGCGCAAGTTGCGGCTTTGCCATCCCGCACAATTTAGTCTTTGACTTGCGGGCCCCCAAGGTAAGTATCCAAGATGATTTCTACGTCATAGAACAGAACATTTCTTGCCTTGAACCAAGAAAAATAATAAAAAGAGAGAAATCATATGCTTCGATTCTGATTTGCGCCGCTGGGCTTCTTGCAACGCGCTTCGGGCTGCGCCGAGGGTCGCGGCGCCTCGCAACGCAGGGTTCGGGTCCGTCGATCTGCAGGTCCCGCCGACGTCGGGATCGGTACTCACTGGCCTAGTATTCAACCGGGACCAATGCGCCATGGCCGAGAATGCATCAGGCGGAACCTTCATAGAGCTGACGGCCGAAATCGTCTCGGCCTATGTCAGCAACAATTCGGTGCCGGCGTCGGATTTGTCGGCGTTGATCAATCAGGTGCATACCGCGCTGACGCGCGTGTCGAGCGGGCAGAGCGAGCTTCCCACCGAGCCGTTGAAACCGGCGATCTCGGTCAAGAAGTCGATCGCGCCCGACTACATCGTATGCCTGGAGGACGGCAAGAAATTCAAGTCGCTCAAGCGCCACTTGCGCACGCAGTACAAGATGACCCCCGAGCAATACCGTGAGAAGTGGGGCTTGCCGCCGGACTATCCGATGGTGGCGCCGAATTACGCGGCCGCTCGCTCCCAGCTCGCCAAGCAGATGGGTCTCGGCCAGCAACGCCGCCGCCGCAAGTAGCGCAAGCCGGCACAAGTGCACGGCAACAAGCGCATCTCTACGCCCGGTCCGCGATCGCGGTCCGGTCGCGTGGCGGCGGAGGGTTGTTGAGGCGCCACACCGCCACCACGGAGGCGATGACCAGCACGGTTCCGACCAGCATTTGCTGCGTCGGGCGTTCGCCCAGAAACCGCCAGCCGAGGATCACCGCGATGATGGGATTGACGAACGTGTAGGTCGCCACCAGCGGTCCGGGCGCGTGGTCCAGAAGCCACATATAGGCCGTGAACCCCACCACCGAGCCGGCCCCAATTTGATACGAAAGACCCGCCCAGGATATCGCCGAGATGTGGTGGGGAGAGAAGCCGCGCAGCTCCCCGGCAAGCGCGCTGCCGATGAGCAGCGCCGCGCCGCCGCAAATGAGCTGCATGCCCGATAAGGCGATCGCCGATGTGAGAGCTTGCTGGCGCTAGGAGACGAGCGAACCGGCGGCCCAGAAAAATGCCGATGCCAGCAGCAGAACCAGCATCTTGGGATCGACGGGAGCGACAGCGCCCGGACCCTGCGGCCACGCGATCAGCGCGACGCCGGCGAGGCCGGGCAGCAATCCGGCGAACATCAGCATCTTGAGGCGCGGATTGGTTTGCGCGGATACGTTGAGCAGCACGATCCAGAACGGGACCGTTGCCAGCATGACGGCGGCCAGGCCCGAGGGGACGTATTGCTGCGCATAGGCGAGCGTACCGTGGCAGCCGACAAAGAGCAGCAGGCCGGAAACGGCCGCTGACGCCCAAGCGCGTGCGGGCAGCAATCCAGGACGGCGGATCTGCTCGATGGCCAACAGGATGGCGCCGGCAACGATCGAGCGCGCGCCCATCAGGAGCAACGGCGGTATGGTTTGCAATCCCAGCGCCAGGGCCAGAAAGGTCGACCCCCAGATCAGGTAGACGGCCGCAAAGGCGGCGACGAGCCGGCTGCGGGCCATGAAACCGGGGCCCATGAAACCTGGGCTGCTCACGCCGCGCCGAGCGCCGCCTGTGCGTCCGATTTGATGCGTTCGACCATGGAGCGAAATCCGTTCGAGCGTTGCGGCGTGAGGTGCTCGCGCAGCCCCAGCCGCTCGAACAGCGCAACCGCGTCGGTCGAGAGGATATCCCTGGCGTGCTTGCCGGAATACACGATGAACAGGATGGCGATCAGGCCACGCACGATATGCGCGTCGCTGTCGCCCAGGAAGGTCAGCACCGGCCCGCTCGCCCCGTTGGCCGCAACGCTGGTTGCGAGCCACACCTGGCTGGCGCAGCCCTGGACCTTGTTCGCATCATTGTGCTCGCGCTCGGCGAGCGGAGGAAGCCCGCGGCCGAGGTCGATGACATAACGGTAGCGGTCGTCCCAGTCCTCGAGCAGCGCGAAGTTCTCGATGAGGTCGTCGGTTGTCATGTCGTCGATCGTCTCGGGCGCGGTTGCGGGCGCAAGCCTCTGATACCCTATATGGGCACGATCGGTACCCGGGCGAGTGCGACAACCGAGCAGAAAGCGAGGCTGATGGACCTGCGGCGGCACCATCAAGACCCTCCGCGGCCGGAATTCAAGACGGAATATCTTCAGGACGGCCGGGCGGGGCGAAATCCGGATTTCAGCCCGAAATGCAAGACATGCAAGGAAGTTGCGGCAATGCCGGCCGGCAGCGCGACGCCACGCCACGCCGCAAGATGATTACGCGGGCCGCTCGTGCGGGTCCTTGCGCGGCGCCGGCCCGCGCCAAGCGGGCGCCAGATCGGCCGGGGTCAAGGTATTTTGCGACGTGGCCTGAGACGGAGCCTGCGATGGGCTTTGCGGGGCATTGCGAGCCTGCGCGGCATGCTGCGCCGGCCGCGCGGTCGGCAGCGGCACGGCTGTGGCGTTCTTGGTCGTCGGCGCCGCGGCTCTGTTGTCGTTGGCCGAAAGCCGTTCGTTGAGCATTTCGTAGAGTCGCTTGGCGCCGGCCTTGGCGCGATCCTCGAGCGCCACGGCGGCTTGCGATCCCACGGTGCAGGCTTCCGGCTGCCGCTCGCAGAACTGGCGCATATCGCCCACCGTCGCGGTCGCGGCCGACACGGCCTCGGTCGCGCTGATCTGCGCGTTCGATGCCGGCTGTGACTCGGCCCTTGGCAATAGGATCGCAATGACGCCGAGCCAGAATGCCATCTTGAACAGGAAACGCATTCGCCTGCCCCTGTTTCGTCAGCGGTCGATCCGGCCGCCTGTGAACGCAACCTAGCGGACAGCCTTGAAATCGCGGTATGTCGCGAGCGGGGTATTTTCCCCATATTCAAAGCAAATGAGCCGCACATTTTCCTAAAATTGGAATGATCCGATTTCGCCGGCATTGATGTCGATGCGGGCTGTCCGGCAAGACCGGTCACGCGCCTTGCGATTTCGGGCCGGCGGCGAGGTCGCGGGCGGCAACCGACCGTTTTCGTCGGCAACCGACTGTTCACCATGCCGCGCGAATGGGGACGCAATGCTCAAGGCGAGGAACCCAAAGGATGCCCGCGGTCGCGTCCGAGCTGCCGCCTTAGCTTTCGCTTAAGCGGCCTCTGCGACCATCGCGGGATCAAACAGGGGGAGCGCGTCTCGCCGCAGGCGTGCGCGAAAAACGTTTGAGTCTGTTCGCTCCGATTCGCAATCATCTCGCTGCCTTGATGCAACCCGCCGCGCCGCCGGCCGCCAGCCGCCGGGCCGCCGGCCGCCAGCGCGCCTTCGTTGCGCCGCGGGTGCTCGGCGGCTTGGTCATGCTCGCCGCCGTCGTGACCGCCTACATCCCGCGCGGCCTGCCCAGCGTGTTCGAGATCGCGCTCCTGGCCTGGCTGATCGCCGGCTTCCTGATCGCCTATTTTCAGTCTCGCGCCGGCCGCAACGAAAGCGCCCATGTGCTCTCCGCCTTGGCGCTCACCGGGCTCGTCGCCACGGTTGCGTCCGCGACCGGCGGGCTCGGCTCCTTCGCGGCGATCTGGCTCGTCCTGGCGCCGGCGGAAGCCGCTCTGTCGGGCTCGCGGCGGGTCGTTGCGCTGGCTTCGATGGTCGCGCTCGGCGCGGCTGGATTTCTTCTGCTCAACGGCGCGCACGATCCGGGTTCGCTGGGGCTCGTGATCGCCGGTGCGCCATCGATGCTGGCGGTGCTGGGCGTCGCCTCGGCGCTGCTCTATGCGATCGGGCTCGCGCTGAGCTCGCAGTCCCCGGCGGCGGGCAGCTTCCGGCCCAAGCACGTCGACGCGGACCGCGATCGGCTCCTCGCCAGCAACATGGCCGACGTTCTCACCCGGCACGGCCGCAACGGCCATGTGCTGTTCGTATCGCCTGCGGCGGAGCCGGTGTTCGGCGCCAAGTTGCACGATTTGCACGGTCGCGGCTTGTTCGATCGGGTGCATGTCGCCGACCGTCCGGCCTATCTGACGGCGCTGGGCGATGCGGCAAGGCTCAACGAAAGCCGGACGGTCGAGCTCAGGGTGCGCCGGGATGCGGACCAGCGCGGTTGCGCCGGCGGATTCGTCTGGATTGAGATGCGTTGCTGGCCGCTTGATCGCCCGGCGCCGGCGCAGGCCGGCGAGGACTGCGAGGTGGTCGCGATCCTGCGCGACGTCACCGCCAGAAAGGACGAGGAGCGTGCGATCGAAGACGCGCGGGCCGAGGTCGAGCGCGCCAATGTCGCCAAGAGCCGCTTCCTCGCCACCATGAGCCACGAGCTGCGTACCCCGCTCAATGCCATCATTGGATTCTCGGAGATGCTGCGGGAGGAAGGCGCGCTGATGATCGACGCCAAGCAGCGGCACGACTACGCGCATCTGATCAACGAATCGGGGCATCATCTCCTGTCCGTCGTCAACGGCATCCTCGACATGTCGAAGATCGAGAGCGGCAATTTCGAGATCATGCCGGAGCCGGTCGCGATCGAGCGCGTGATTGCGGAATGCTGCGAGCTGTTGAGGCTGCGCGCGAGCCAAGCCGGCGTCGACATCGTGGTCGAGCTTGCGGCCGAGCTGCCGGGGATCGTTGCCGACAAGCGCGCGCTGCTCCAGATCATGCTGAACCTGCTTTCCAATGCGGTCAAATTCACCAATCGCGGCGGCAAGGTCACGGTTGCGGTCGCGGCTGCGTCCGGCCAAGACAAAGAGCATGACAGAGGTCATGAAACCGGTCATGAAACCGGTCTACGCGCCGCCGCCCACATGAGCATCACGGTCGAGGACAGCGGGGTCGGCATCGGGCCGGAGGATCTGCCGCGCGTGGGCGAGCCGTTCTTTCAGGCGCGCTCGTCCTATGACCGTCGTCACGACGGTACCGGCCTCGGCGTATCGATCGTGAAGGGGCTGCTGGCGCTGCATGGGGGTTGGATGGAGATCGAAAGCCGCGTCGGCGAGGGAACGCGCGTGCGGGTGCACTTGCCGCTTGATTGCGAAGGCGCGCGCCGCAGGAGCGAGGCGCTGGCCCGGATGATGCCGCGCGTCAATAACGCGAGACCGGACATGCGATCGGACATTGCATTGAAAGACATTGCATTGAAAGCCATTGCATCGAACGACTTGGCGGAGAAGAAAAGTGCGTAACCGCCGAACCGCCAGCCCGCGATCGGACCGGGGCCGCGACGATGAGGTCGTCGGCTGGCTGGCTGCGCGCCTGACCGTGTTGCGCAACATCGGCTGGGGAGCGCGGGATACGGTCGCGTTCGCGGTCGGTGTCGTCGGGTCGGTCGCGATCCTGGTGAACGCATTGTTCCTGCAGTCCGGCCCGCACCCGGCGCCACTGTTCAAGGCTGCGCTTGCTCCCGGCGAGGCCACCAACTCGGTCGTGGCGACGGTGCCGCGCCCGCGTCCGGCCGAGCCGGCGCCGGCCAAGCTGGAGCTCGCGTCCACCAAGTCCGAGCCGGCGACCGTCAA
This sequence comes from uncultured Alphaproteobacteria bacterium, assembly GCA_963725185.1. GTDB lineage: Bacteria > Pseudomonadota > Alphaproteobacteria > Rhizobiales > Xanthobacteraceae > VAZQ01. The sequence goes on along the minus strand of CAVRXO010000002.1, from coordinate 65,937 downwards.
GGCCCAGCCGCTGCCTGCCAAGACTGAAGCGCCGGCTGTTCCGCGCCCGCCCGCCGAGATCATGGCCGATATTCAACGCGAGTTGGCGCGCCGGGGCTTTTACGATGGATCGATCGACGGCGTTCACGGACCCAAGACCGATTCCGCCCTTCGCGATTTCGAGCAGGCCGCCGGGCTGAAGCCGAGCCTGCAGGTGAATGAGGCGCTGTTGCAGACGATCGTGAAATCGAGCATCGAGGCGCCCAGAACCGCGACCGCACCGTCGCCGTCGCCGGCGGCAGCGCCGGGGCGCAAGGATGCGATCGGCGACATGCTTTCGAGCTCGCGCCGCGTGATTGAGCTGCAGCGGGCGCTCGCTCAGTACGGCTACGGGCAGATCAAGCCCACCGGGATCGTCGATGCCGAGACCCGCGCCGCAATCGAGAAATTCGAACGCGAGCGCAAGCTGCCCGTCACCGGCGAGCCCTCGGACCGCGTGGCACGGGAACTCGCCGGCCTGACCGGCCGCTCGCTGGATTAGGGCTGCTCGTAGCCCGGATGGAGCGCAGCGTAATCCGGGTCTACCGTCCCGCATTACGCTTCGCTTCATGCGGGCTACTATTGGCCCTCAGGTGAACCCGCCATGCGCCTCAAATCCGCGATCTGGGTAGCGGCCTATCTGCGCCGCTGCAACGGCGAGGGCGCCTTTGCGGCGGTGCGCCGGCGTGGCGCCGAGGAGGCCGGCGCGATCTTCATCAAGCTCAATCGGCTCGACGGGACCGCGGAATTATTCGGCCCGGCGCCGCAATCTGCCTTCGAGGACAGGCCGACCGACCGCGCGTTCAGCCGGTGCCTCAAGGAACAGCCGGCGCCGGAGGCCATGATCGAGGCGCGGATCGTGCGCGAGATCCGTTTCGATCCTGACGCCTGGGTGCTCGAGGTCGAGGATCGCGCCGGGCGTCATTTTCTGGAACGGGTCGTCGACTAGCGGGCAGGAAGGTTCCTCCGCGCCGATCATCGATTGATCAGGCCGCGCGGGCGAGCTTCGCGCTGAAGGAGCGGACGGCGTGCGACGAGCGGCGAAGCCGGTCGGACCCCTTCGGGCATGGGGCGGCGCGAAACCGGCTGCTGACGGGGCTGCTCCTGCGCGCGCGGATCGGCCGCCTGCCAGATCGCGACCAGGCGCAGCGCCGCCGGCGTGCTGATCTCGTCATAGCGGGTCGCGAGCTCGTAGACCCGTTGCACGGATTGCCCGATGCGCGGATTGACGAACAGCAGGATGCGCTCCAGCACGGCGCGCGGCGCCCGCAAGGCCTTGAGGATCGCCACGATCGGTTCGCCGAGCTCGTCGCGCACGATCCGGCGCGCCAGCCGGCTCGAGATGCCGAAGGCGGATTCGACCTCGCGCCCGAACGCTTCCACATTGTGCGCCAGCGCCGCGGCTTCCAGGCGGCGGATGACCTCGTCCGCCGGCGCCGGCGTTGCCCGGGGCGAAACGGGAGCCGCGTAATCGAGATTGAGCAGGATATCCCGCCGCTCCGCGCCGCCGGCGGCCAGGAACAGCTCGCTCAGCTCGGTGGCTTGCGCGCCGGTGCGGTCATCTCTCACCTCGACCGGCGGCTTGCTCGCCTGTGGCTTTTGACGGCGCAACCGCGTGGCGATGATGGCCGCATGGGCCGCGCCGCACTCCAGCATGATCAGCTCGAGATCGGCTGGGGTCAGGCCGGGCGAGTCCCGCAGGATGGGTCCGGCGACATCGATGACGTCGCGCGCCAGGCGCAGGATGACCGTGCGGGGGGCGGCCGGATAGCGCGCCAGCCGCTCGGCAACTGCGGCTCGGGCCGGCACGTCAGTGGAATTGATCAACCGCAGCGCCAGCTCGGTGTAATGGCGCTCGTCGGCCGCGGGGTGGGCGGGCTTCTGCAGATAGAGGTCGGTCAGCACGCGCAGCAAGGTCGGGCGGAAATCGAAACCCTCCCTTTGGCCCTGATCGAGCAGGCCTTCCAGGCTGGCAAATGTTGGCGGTTTGGCCATGGTCCCATACGCGCAGAACGACACACTTGGAGGGTCATCCTAAGCCGCGCGCCTTAGCGCTCCGTTAAGGAAAACCGCCTGTTAAGCACGTCGGTTTCGAGAGAACGGCGCGAAGGATCAGCCTGCATCCTCGTACGCTTTGGGCGTCATTGGCGTCCTTTTTTCTGGACGATTGGGCGCCATTGGCGTATAGGTCTAGAGAATGCCGGCAAGGTTGATCACCGTCGCGGAAACCCCACTCTTTGTCCGCCAAGCGGAACAAGTTTGGAACGACGCCGAGCGAGAGGACTTCGTGCTCTTCATCGCGGCGAACCCCGAGCGTGGGGATCTGATCCCCGAAACGGGCGGCGTCCGAAAGATTCGTTGGAGAAGGGCTGGGGCTGGCAAGCGCGGCGGCGCGCGCGTGATCTACTTCTATCATGACGCCGACCGGCCGCTATACCTGTTGATGGTCTACGCCAAGGCCCGACAGGAAGATTTGAGCGCGGATGAGAAGCGAGAAGTTCGCGCTCTCGCGGCGGCGCTGAAAGCAACCCGATCGAAGAACGAAAGATGAGGATGCGAGCATGGGCAAGTTCGGTAGTGAGTTGATCGGGAGTATGAAACAGGCAGTAGCGCATGCCAGCGGGCGCAAGGCGCCCCGCATGCGAGTGACCAAGGTTGAGATAACGGACGTGAAGGCAATCCGGCAATCGCTGCATATGTCGCAGCATCGCTTTGCCGCCGCCTATCGAATTCCACTCTCGACGCTGAAGAATTGGGAGCAGGGACGGCGCTATCCCGATGCACCGGCGGCTGCCTATTTGCTCGCAATTCAACGCCGCCCCAAAGAAGTCATGGAGGCGGTCGCTGGATGAAGTCAGCAGGAACGCCTCGGCGTAGAGCTTGCTCGTGTCGGGGCGTCCGGGAGGACGCCGAGCTCGATGACGGATCGGGACAGCATGGGCACCCGCGACGCAGAGCGGCTAAGGCTTGACAGCGCGTCTGGCGCACGGGAAGGCTTGCCGGCAACGATCCAAAAAGGACACCCATGACCAATCTGCGTTTGACCCTCGCCTGCGGCCCTTACGATCGCACCCAGGCGCTGCGCGACGGGACCATCCGGCCGGAGGGCATCGAGCTCACCTACCTGCCGATGCAGCCGGCGGAGATCTTCTGGCGGATGCTGCAGTACAAGGAGTTCGACGCCTCGGAAATGTCGCTCTCGAACTACACCACACTCTTGAGCGGCGGCCACTGCCCGTTCGTGGCCATTCCGGTGTTTCCCTCGCGGGTCTTCCGCCACGGCTATTTCTTCATCAACACCGCCAAGGGCATCGACAAGCCGGCCGACCTCAAAGGCAAGCGCGGCGGCGTGCCCGAATACAGCATGACCGCCGCCGTCTACATGCGGGGATTGCTGGAGCACGAATACGGCGTCAAGCCGGGCGATGTGGAATGGGTGCAGGGCCGCGCCGCCCGCCTGCACCACGCGCTGCCGCCCGGCGTGCGCTTGACGCAGGCCCCGCCTGGCGCCGAGCTCGGCGATCTGCTCGAGCGCGGCGAGATCGACTTCCTGATGACCGCCAACAATCCGCTGTCCTTCCGCCGCGGCGCCCCCAACGTGCGGCGGCTGTTTCCCGACTACCGGGCGCTCGAGCAGGATTACTACCGGCGCACCAGGATCTATCCGATCATGCACACGGTGGTGATCCGCCGCAATATCCATGAGCGCGATCCGTGGGTGGCGATGAACCTTTACCAGGCCTTCTGCCGCGCTAAGGAATTCTGCTACCGATTGTTGCAGGAGACCGGATCGCCCAAGGCCTCGTTCGCCTGGCTGCAGCCGTTGATCGAGGAAGAGCAGGCGATCATCGGGCCGGACTGGTACCCTTACGGGATCGAGCAGAACCGCGCCAGCATCGAGGCGCTGCTGCAATACAACAGCGAGCAGGGGCTGAGCGAGCGGCGCCTGAAGATCGAAGAGCTGTTCGTGCCGAGCACCATGCGCGACATTCCGCTCAGCGAAGGGCAGCAGCTGTAACGTCCCAAGATCCGGAATTTGCAACGCTTGAGGAGGCCGTGATGAATGTTTCCGTACGCCATTTGCCGTGGATCGGCGGCGCCGCCGACGTGGCGCCGGGCGCGGCCTTTTCGCCGCTGGTATCGCCGATCGACGAGACGGTCGCTTCCCATTTCGTGGAATCCGACGCCGCCATCATCGACGCCGCGGTCAAGCACGCCCATGCGGCCTATCTCAAGCATCAGGACGAGACCATTGCCAAGCGTGTGGAATGGCTGATGGCCGCCGCGGATGCCATCGACAAGATCGAAGCCGAGCTGATCCGCTCGCTCATCCGCATCATCGGCAAGCCCAAGCGCGCCTCGACCTTCGAGGCCAAGCGGGCAGGGGCCTTCATCCGCGCCTGCGCGGCGCAGCTGCCGCACCTCAACGGCGAGGTGCTGCCGCTTGACGCCAACGCGGCCGGCGCCGGCCGCTTCGGCTTCACGACCCGCGTTCCCTACGGGGTCGTGGCTGCGATCACGCCCTTCAACGGGCCGGTCAATCTCCTGGTGCAGAAGCTCGCGCCCGCGCTCGCCATGGGCAATGCGGTGGTGGTCAAGCCGTCGCCGCCTGGAACCGAGGTCGCGCTGCTGCTGGCGGCAGCGGTGAAGCAGGCGGGGCTGCCCGACGGCCTGTTCAACGTCGTGCCTGGCGGGCGGCAGGCGGCGCTCCTGCTGGCGGCCCATCCGCAGGTCGCGGCGCTGACGGTGACCGGCAGCACCGCCGCCGGCCACGAGCTCGCCCGCGCGGCCGGCGCCAAGCGCTTTGTCGCCGAGCTCGGCTCCAACGCCGCCAACATCGTCTGCGCCGACGCCGACCTCGCCGATGCGGCGCAGCGCATGGCGGGCGCCGCCTTCGAGGCGAGCGGCCAGCAATGCATCTCGGCTCAGCGCGTGATCGTGGAGCAACCGGTCTTCGAGCGGTTCCTGGAGCTGTTCGTGGCGGCTGCCAAGAAGCTCAAGGTCGGCGACCCGGAGGATCCGGCCACCGATGTGGGTCCCATGATCAGCGCGGCTGCCGCCGATCGGGTGGAGCGCATGGTGGCGGACGCCGTCGCCAAGGGCGCACGCCTGGTGCTCAAGCCGGAGCGCCGCGGTTGCATCCTGGGGCCCGCCATCGTGGCGGAAGCGCCCGCGGGGGCACGGTTGATGAGCGAGGAGGCGTTCGGCCCGGTCGTGGTGGTGCAGCCGGTCGCCAATGTGGATGCGGCCCTGGAGCTTGCCAACTCCTCCGAATTCGGCCTGCAGGGCGCCTGCTTCACCTCAAGTCTGGAGACCGCCTTCAAGGTGTCGCGCAAGCTTCGGGTCGGCTCGCTCTGGATCAACGAAGCGAGCCGCTTCCGGCTCGACACCTATCCGTTCGGCGGCGTCGGCTCGAGCGGCTTCGGACGCGAGGGCGTCCGCTATGCCATGGAGGAGATGTCGCAATGGAAGTTCACCGGCATCCGCCTCAACCCTCCGAAGGCAAGCTGATCGCCTGAGGGCGATGAAGCTATCCCTTTTTCAGCCGTGAGCGCATCTGCGAGCCGCAATCCGTCGGCCACCCGGACGGATTGTGGTGGTGCTCGCGGACCATGGCGAACTGCACGCATCGCAGTGAGACAACGTGCAGCGAATTGGCTGGCGCGTTCTCGGCGAAAGCCGGAAGGCCGGCAGCGACCGCGAGGATGACGGCGATTGCAAGTGAGGTAATTCGCATAAGGTCCTTCATTGGCTCAGGGGGTTGATCGCTCGTCTCCAAATATCCCGCCAGGGCCGATTGTGCATTGCACAATAAAGTGATTCCTCGATCAGTCGATTTAAACCCGGAGATGAGGTCTTTTGGCTGCGGATTCCGCCAATTAACCTATTGTTAATGTTAGTTTTATGACAGTCTGGCGGCCCTACCTCAGGGGCCGCGGAAACGCCAAATCAAAAAATTGTGCATTGCAATAAGGCGGCCGTGAAATATTTCGGGATCGCTAACGGGGGTGCAAAAAAATGACAGATGGAGATTCCAAAATGTTGACCAAGACCAAGGCCGTACTGGCGGCGGCGCTCATGCTCGGGACTGCCTCCGCGGCTCTGGCGGCCGATTCAGGTGAAAACGATTGGGGTGGGTCCGTGATGCCTGGCAGCACTGCCGGCGTTAATCCGGTGTTCCACCCGGGATGGTTTCCCGGTTATGCGGCCCCTCAGGGCAATCCCGGCCAATCCTATGGCTACGTTGCTTCGCCGAAGCACACGCACCGCATCCCGCACGCGCGGATCCAGGATCGTTAGACGATTGCTTCGCTTGCTTTGAACGCACCACAAAGCCCGGCTCAAACGCCGGGCTTTGTTATTTACCGCGCCGCTATCCCGGTGGCTTGGCGGAGACGCGCTTCGCGGATGCGGTCTCGGGAACGGGCTTCGGATCAGGCGCGCCGGCAACGCGGACCACATCCCCCGAGGTGATGCCGTCAGGAGGATTTTCGATGACGCGGTCCTCGGCCGCGAGGCCTGTCCCCACCTCGACCACCTTGCCAAGATCGCGTGCGATGGTGATCGGCTTGAGCACGACGCGATCATCGGGCCCCACCGTGGCGACCCGTAATCCGTCCTGACCGAAGATCAGCGCGCTCGCCGGCACGTTGATCGCGATCGCCGGGTGTGCCAGCTCGAGCTGCACATTGGCAAAAGCGCCCGTCATCAGCTCTCCGGCGGCGTTGTCGACCAGAAGCTGCATCTGCGTGGTGCCGGACGCGACGTCGACGGATTGCGCGGAGGCATTGACGGTCGCGGCGAATGTCCGCCCCGGATATTCGGGCACCGACAACTCGGCCTTGGTGCCGATCTTGATGTTGGGCACGTAGTTTTGCGGAACGTTGACGTATACGCGCAGCTTGCTGGTGTCTGAAACCACGAACAAGGCCGGCCCGCCGCTTACCCCCGCGCTGATGAGCGCACCGATGTCGGTGGCGCGCCGGGTGACGAGCCCGTCGAACGGGGCGACGATGCTCTTGTATTTTTCCGAGACCCGCAGACGGTCCAGATTCGCTTGTGCCGAGGCGACCAATCCCTGCCGGTTGGCGGCGTCGGCGGTCCTTTGATCGAGATCCTGCTTGGTCACCGCGCCCGACTTGATCAACGACTGGCCGCGCTCCAAGTTTGCCTCGGCCACCACCGCATTGGCTTGTGCGCTGGCGAGATCGGCCTTCGCCTGCAGGATCTGCTGATCGAGATCCGGCGCGTCGATGTCGGCGAGCAGCTGTCCGGCTTTGACCGGCGTGCCGATGTCGGCGTACCACCCCTTGAGGTAGCCGCTGACGCGCGCATAGATCTGCGCCTGGGAATAGGCCTCCAGCCGCCCCGGCAGATCGATGCCGGCGCTCTTGCCCCGGGTGTCCGGCAGCGCGACGGCGACGACCGGCACCGCTTGCTGCTCGGTCCATTCGCTGAGCCGCGCATCGGCCATCCTGCGCGTCGCTATGCCGGTCACGACCAGGGCTGCGGCCCCGGCGGCGAGCCCAATACCTGCGATTCGCAGCCCGCGAGCGGAGACAACCGGGGGTGCGGCATCAGACATGAGCGGCCTCCAGCGCGGCGGCCATCCTGCCTTCGCGTTTGTGCATCATGCTGAATACGACCGGCACGAACATGAGCGTTGCAACCGTGGCCAATACCAGTCCGCCGACCACCGCGCGTCCGAGCGGGGCATTTTGCTCGCCGCCTTCGCCCAGGCCGAGCGCCATCGGCGCCATGCCGATGATCATCGCCAGCGCCGTCATCAGCACCGGACGGAAACGGACGAATCCGGCCTCGAGCGCTGCGGCCACGGGATCGCCGAGCTGATCGAGCCGCTCTCTGGCGAAGCTGATGACGAGGACGCTGTTCGCGGTCGCGACCCCCATGCACATGATGGCGCCGGTAAGCGCGGGGACCGACAATGTCGTGCCGGTGGCAAACAGCATCCAGACGATCCCGGCCAGCGCTGCCGGCAGCGCCGTAACGATCACGAAAGGATCGGCCCAGGATTGGAAATTGACCACGATGAGCAGATAGATCAGGACGATCGCGCCCATGAGGCCGAACAGCAAGCCGGCGAAGGCGGCATTCATCGTCTGGACCTGCCCGAGCAGGACGGCGCGTGCTCCCTTCGGCATGTCCTGCGCGGTCTCGTCCACGGCTTTCTGCACATCGGCCGCGACCGCGCCGAGATCGCGCCCTTGCGTGGTCGCGTAGATTTGAATCATGGGCTGGATGTTATACTGCGAGACAACCGCGCTTCGGGCCACCCGGCTGACATCGGCGATCGCGCCGAGCGTCTGCGACGGCACGCCGGCCGCCGTTATGGGCAAATTCTTCAGCGCGGTCAACGAATCTGATCTGATATTGCGGCGTCTGCATCACGATCGGATATGACACGCCGTTGTCGGGATTGAGCCAATAGGTCGGGGCGACCTGGCTGCTGCCGGCGAGATTCACCACCAGGCTGTTGGTGACGTCGCGCTCGGTCACGCCGACATATTGGGCGCGCGTGCGGTCGACGTCGACGTCGAAGCCCGGGCTGTTCAGGGACTGCTGGATGCGGGCGTCGACCAGGCCCGGAATATGCCGAAGCCGGCGCACCAGCACTTGCGCATAGCCGAAATTCGCCGCGAGGTCGGGGCCGCGCACCTGCAGGTCGAGCGGAGCCGGCGCGCCGAAGTTCAGGATCTGGCTGATGATATCGGCCGGCAGGAACGAGAACGTCGTGCCCGGAAACAGGCCCGGCAACTGCTCGCGCAGCGTGCGCACATAGTCCGCGGTCGGCCGGTGGTTCTCGTTGAGCTTGATCTGGATGTCGCCGTCCTGCGTCCCGATCGTGCCGGAATTGTTGTAGGTCATGTTGATGCCGCTGACCGGCATCCCGATATTGTCGACCAGCGTGGCGAGCTCCTCGGGCGGGATGATCCGGCGGATCGCCTTCTGGATCTCGGCAAAATGATTGGCGTTCTCCTCGACGCGGGTGCCGACCTGGGAGCGGGCGTGCATGAGGATCTGGCCGGCATCCACCGACGGGAAAGAAATCGCGGCCGAGATAGGGCGTCAGCGCGAACGAGGCCACGACGAAGCCGAGAAAGCCCGCCACGAACACGGCGCGGCGGCGAAGCGCCATGGTCAACAGCTCGCGATAGCCGAGACGGACGCGCTCGAAACCCGCCTCGAAGCCGCGTTGAAAGCGCACCAGGGGATTGCGCGACGGCGGCTGCGGGCCGGCCAGTCCATGCGGGTCGCTATGCGGGGCGTGCTTGCGCAACAGGTAGTTGGCCATCGTCGGCACCAGCGTGCGCGAGAGGATGAAGGAGCACGCCATGGCGGCCATCACCGCCTCCGCCATCGGTACGAACAGGAAGCGCGCCACGCCCTGCAGGAAGAACATCGGCACGAACACGACGCAGATGCACAACAGCGACACGAAGGCCGGGGTCACGATCTGCGCGGCGCCGTCCATGATGGAGGTCTCGACCTCCTTGCCCTGCTCGAGGTGCCAGTTGATGTTCTCGATCGTCACCGTGGCATCGTCGACCAGGATGCCGACCGCGAGCGCCAGCCCGCCCAGCGTCATGATGTTGAGAGTCTCGCCGAGCGCCGCGAGCGTCGCGATCGAGCCGAGAACCGAGAGCGGAATCGACGTTGCGATGATGAGCGTGGAGCGCCAGCTGCCGAGAAACAGCAGGATCATAAGGCTGGTGAGGGCGGCCGCGATGGTGCCCTCGTAGATGACGCCGCCCACCGCGCCCTTGACGAACACCGATTGATCGCCGATCTGCGCGATGTTGAGCGTGCTCGGCAGGATCGCCTTGAGCTCGGCCACCTTTTGCTTGATGCCCGAGATGATATCGAGCGTGGAGACCGAGCCGTTCTTCAGCACCTGCATGAGCACGGAACGGTTGCCGTCGACATGCACGATGTTGGTTTGCGGCGGGTTGCCGTCGCGAACCTGGCCGACGTCGCGGATATAGACGATGGCGCCGTTGACGCTCTTGATCGGCAGGTCGCCCAATGCCTTGATCGCGGAAGGGGCGTTGTTGAGCTGGATCGCGTATTCGAAGCCGCCGATCTTCTCGGTGCCGACGGGCGTGATCAGATTCTGCGCCGCGAGCGCATTGGCCACGTCCTGTCCGGACAGGCCGCGCGCCTGCATTGCCGCCGAATCGAGGTCGATCTGCACCTGCCGCTGCTTGCCGCCATAGGGCAGCGGAATAGCCGCCCCGGGGACGGTGACGAGCGGCGTGCGGATCACGTTGAGGCCGAGGTCGGCGAGCGCCTGCTCCGACAGGCCTTGCCCCGAAAGCGCGAGCTGGATGATCGGCACCGTCGAGGCATTGTAGTTGAGGATCAGCGGCGGCGTCGCGCCGGCCGGCATTTGCTTCAGCAAAGTCTGCGCGATCGCCGTGATCTGGCTGTTGGCGATGCGAATATCCACGTTCGGCTGGAAGAATATCTTCGTGATGCTGAGCGTATTGTACGAATTGGCCTCGATATGCTCGATGTCGTTGACCGTCGTGGTCAGCGCGCGCTCGAACTGCGTCGCCATGCGGCCGGCCATCTCGTCGGGCTGCAATCCGGTATACTGCCAGATCACGGCAACCACCGGGATTCTGATGTCCGGAAAGATGTCGACCGGCGTTCGCAGCGCGGCGAGCGGGCCGATGATGAGGATGACCAGGGCGAGCACGACAAAGGTGTAGGGGCGCCGCAACGCGATGCGGACAACGGCAATCATTCAGCAGAAGCTCCAAGATCACGAGGCAGCACCAGGACCGGCGGTGCTTCGCGCGGCGATCACCGTCAGGCGGCGACAATCGCCTCGCTGCGCTGCCCAGGTTAGGTAAGCTACATCGAGTTATTTCGGATTCTTCGTCCGCAGCCCGCCTGTAAATGGCACCAGCTTTCCCGGCGCTCGGACTTTCGTCGAGATGGACCGCCCTGTAAAAGCACAATGTTGCATAGCGGCCATCCCGGAGCATCTTGGCTCAAGGCTGGAGTTCCGGCCATGCAGCGAGCGGAACCGCAGGACCGGAACCCCTCACGAAGGCGGGTTGTCCCCTGCGGGCTTTGGGTTGTGGGCCTTGGATATGTGGCGTTTATGCCGGGGCGGTTTCTTGACGGGATTGAGCGTGTAGGTGTGCCCCAGCGAGGTACTGACGGGAGGCACCTGGGTGAGATTCGTTGGATTCGCAGGCGATATGGCCCTCGGAAGCGAAGGCGAGCGGACCAAATCCTGCGGATTGCTGGCGCCCGGCACGGTCAGGCTTTGCGGATTGCCGCGATTGGTGAGGTCCTGCGGATTGCTGGGATTGACGCCCGGCGGATAACCCTGGGCGAGCGCGAGACCGCCGCACAGGATGAAGGCCGATACTGTGGCGCAAAGCGTCGCGTACATTCTCTTCACGGTGCGGCTCCGTTGCAGGCCTCGACACGAACCGCCCCCAAAGCCAACGCGCCCGTGCGACCAACGTAGGTGGTGGCGCCCGCGGATACAATATGTCGCGTCTGCTGCGTTGGTAGGGCTTGCGGCGAACCGGGTGCCGGCGAACCGGGGTGCCCGGCGAACCGGGTGCTCGGCGAACCGGGGTGCCCGGCGGAGGGATCGCCTCGTCGCCACGCTACTCCAGGCTATTGGCGCGCTTGCAATGGGCGGGGCGGCGGTCAATCATGGCGCGGGCGAAAAATGAGGCTGGGGAGGGCCACATCCGATGTCGATTCGTTTCGTTTCCTTGAGCGCAGTTGTTGTGATGCTCGCGTTCCAGCTGCCGGTTCCGGCCGCCCATGCGGCCAGTCCTGAATTCTGCCGGCAATATGCGCAGGCCGCGCTCAACCAGGCGCGCGGCGGTCGTTCGCAGCCCGGCTGTCGCGGCGCGATGGACGGCGATCGTTGGTCCATGGATTTCCGCGTGCATTATGACTGGTGCCTCGGCCATTCGCCGGAGGCGGCCGAATCGGAAAGAGGCATTCGCACCGGCTTTCTCGAGAGTTGCCGGCGCTGAAGCGCAGCAATCGGGCACCCGTCGCATCTGCAACCTTCGAGCGTCGCTTCGCGTTGTCCAAGCGCGCTCTCGAGAATTGTTCTCCGCGGATCTCGGCCTCGCCCCAACGGGGCCGTTTTCTTGAGCGGCCGGTTTTGATGGAAGGCAGCTGCAAGGCGTCATGGAACAGAAGCGCAGGACCAACGCCTTCGTGGGCAGCCCGGTGGAGCGCATCGAGGATCTGCGCCTGCTCAAGGGCCGCGGCCAATATGTCGACGACCTGACGCGCCCGGGGCTGCTGCATGCGGCGATCCTGCGCAGCTCGGTGGCGCATGGCCGCATCCGCGCGATCGACACCGCCGCCGCGCGGGCGCGGCCGGGGGTCGTTGCGGTGATCACCGCTGCCGATATCGGCGCCACGATGCCGACCATTCCGCTACGGCAGGAGCCGTTGCCGGCGCTGCGGCAGTATCAGCAGCCGGTTATCGCCCACCGCAAGGTCCGCTATGTGGGCGAGCCCATCGCGGTCGTGGTGGCGGAGAGCGCGGCGCTGGCCGAGGACGCCCTGGAAGCGATCCTGGTCGACATCGAGGCGCTTCCAGCCGTGGCCGATCGCGCGGCCGCCCGCAGGGGCGACATGCTGCTGTTCGAGGAGAGCGGGAGCAATGTCGCCAGCACCATCACGGCCGTTCGCGGCGACGTCGAGGTGGCGTTCCGCGCTGCCGCCTATACGCGGCGCGAGCGGTTCAAGGTGCAGCGGCACTCGGCGGTGCCCATGGAGCCGCGCGGATTGCTGGCGGAATGGAATGCCGCGCTTGCACGGATGACAGTGTCCGGCGCCGCCAAGGTGCCGTTCCCCAACCGGCGCATGCTGGCCAAGATGCTGGATGTGCCCGAGCAGTCCATTCGCATGCTGGAATACGACGTGGGCGGCGGCTTCGGGGTCCGCGGCGAATTCTATCCGGAGGATTTCCTGATCCCGTTCGCGGCCCGCCTCACCGGACGGCCGGTCAAGTGGATCGAGGACCGCCGCGAGAACCTGATGGCCACCAACCATGCGCGCGACGCCGAGTGCGAGCTGGAGATCGCCTGCGACCGCGACGGCAACATCCTGGGCCTGCGCGGGGAGGCTTTCACCGATCTCGGCGCCTATCTGCGCACGGTCGGAGCCACCGCCTCGCGCAACATCGCGCAGGTGATGTCGGGCCCCTACCACATTCCGCATGTTCGCATCGACGTGTCGTTGTTGATGACCAACAAGACGCCGTCAGGCACCTACCGCGGGCCAGGCCGCTTCGAGGCCGATTTTTGCCGAGAGCGGCTCATCGACATCGCGGCGCGCGAGCTCGGCCTCGATGCGGTGGCGTTCCGCCGCCGCAATCTGATCTCGGAAGCCGAGATGCCCTATTCGCTCCCCAAGATCCTGGTGCTCGACATCGAGACCGAGTGCGATAGCGGCGACTACCGGAGCACGCTCGACCGCTGCCTCGCCGAAATCGGTTGGGCCCGCAAGGCCGGCCTGCAAGGACGGCTGATCGATGGCCGCTATCAGGGGCTTGCCATCGGCTGCTACATCGAGGGCGGCGCGTCAGGCCCGAAGGAGATGGCGCGCCTTCGGCTCGAGCCCGATGGCTCGGTGTCGGTCTTCGTCGGCTCCTCCTCGGTCGGCCAGGGGATCGAGACCGTCTTTGCCCAGATCGCCGCCGATGCGCTCGAAATGCCCATGGACAAGATCAAGGGCGTGTTTCACGGCTCGACCGACCATGTGAGCGAAGGCTTCGGCTCCTACAGCTCGCGCTCCACCGTCATGGGCGGTTCTGCCATCGTGCTGGCTGCTGCCGAGCTGCGCCAGGCGATCCGCGCGGCCGCGGCGGAACGCCTGGGCTGCGCCCCCGCCGACATCGTGCTCGATCATGCGGCCGCGGTCGGGCCGCGCGCCGCCATCGCCTTGGCGGACCTGGCCGGCATTACGGTCGAGAGCACCTTTGGGAGCAACAAGCGCACCTACAGCTACGGCGCCCATGCGGCCCATGTGGCGGTCGATCCCAAGACCGGGCAGGTTGAGCTGATCGACTATGTGGCGGTCGAGGATGTGGGGCGCATCATCAATCCGCTGACGCTGCATGGGCAGGCCGTCGGCGCCGTGGTGCAGGGCCTGGGCGGCGCGCTGCTGGAGCATTTCATCTATGACCAGGACGGGCAGCTGCTCACCGGTTCGCTCGCCGATTACCTGCTGCCGACCGCCAGCGATTTTCCCTGCATCCGCGCCGTGGCGCTGGAGGAGAAACCGGCGCCGCACAATCCGCTCGGCGCCAAGGGCGCCGGCGAGGGCGGCGTCATCCCGGTCGGCGGGGTGATCGCCAATGCGGTGGCGGCGGCGCTGGCATCGCTCGGCGTCGAGCCCTGCGAGCTGCCGCTGACGCCGCCGCGGGTGTGGGAGCTGATCAGGGCGGCAAAACAATGAGGTACCGTAGGGTGGGCAAAGGCGGCCCCGGAGCTTCGATCTATCGACGGCGCGGTTTCCGCCGTGCCCACGTACAGCGCCGATAGGGTTGCGCGCTCGTCCGGCCGAGGCTCCGCCGCATCGGCACGACGCGCATTCCGCCGTGCCCAAGTGCTTCCAATCGTCCCGGCGACTGCGTACGGTGTTGGCAGCTGCAAGCGGCCCATCTCGCCTGGGAACCTCAAATATGCGCCTCATCACCTTCATCGTCGCCATATTTGCCGCGAGCATGCCAGCCGGTGCGCAGGACTGGAAGGAATACGAATACCCGAACGAGACCTTTACGGCCAACTTTCCGGCCGAGCCCAAGGTCGAGACCACCTCTTACCTGGCCCCCGGCGGCCGCTTGGTCGAAGCGCGGGTCTATTCCGTTTTGCAGGGGGGTGGCGAGTTCAAGGTCACGGTCGCCGATATGTCCGATATCGGGGGGTCAGAAGGCGATGTCATGGCCTATGCGGTATTCATGCTGTCGCGACGGGGTGAGCTGATGCTCAATATTCCTCATGCCACGCGTCGGGTCATTGGCCGGCAAGCCAGAGTCGACGCAATCGACGGCAGCCAGACCTATATTTCCGTTTTCGTTCACAATCGGCGGCTTTATCAGATCGAGGGGACGGTGCCTGCCGGCGGCTCGACCGAGGACGCCTTCCGATTCCAGCAATCATTCGACTTCACCGATGGTTGGAGGCCGCCTGACGTCCCCAGCAATGAGCTGAGAGCGCAGTGATCACCAACGCGGTGGCGGCGCAAGGATCGGTAGCCCGCATGGAGCGCATTAGGGCGTTTACGCCCGTCTTCGCGGGCTATGCGTAATGCGGGAACGGTGGTCCCGGATTACGCAAGAGCTTCATCCGGGCTACAGAATTCGCTACGCCGTCTGATGCCGCTTCAGGAACGTGCGCGCGCGGTTGATGGTGCGGGCCTTCAGCTCCGGCGGCTCCTTCCAGGGAAACACCGTGATCTCGGCATTGGGCGCCAGCGAGGCGATGTCGATGGAGACCTGAAGCGGATGCGCGACGATGTCGTCGGGCAGCACCAGCATCGGCGTCTGGCAGGATTTCGCGAAGTCGCGCGACACGCTGTACACGAAGTCGGGCTGCACGCGGTAAAGGTTGTGCAGATACTGCTCGATGGTCGCCATCGACACGTCGGGCCGGCGCTCGAGGAACTCCTTGGCCCAGACGTCCTTGCCGGAATCGTACATATAATCCGGCTTGTCCGGCCGGTGTCCGACCGGCTGGCTCAGGATCGCCGGCGACGACGCGCTGCGGCGCGCGCTCCATCAGCTTCATCGCGAACGGGCCGCCGATGCAGTTGCCGAAGAAAAAGAACTGGCGGATGCCGAGATGGTCCATCACGCCGAGCTGGTCGTCGGCGAAGGCGTCCCACGGATTGTCGACCGGGACCGGGCCGGTCGAACTCGCCGTTGGTGGCGTTGCGCTGGTCCATGGTGATCACGCGGAAGTCGTTCTTGAACTCCTCCACGATGTTGATCACCGCGGTCGGCCAGTTGCTCATGCGCGAGTTCAAGCCGCCGCCGGGCGTCGCCAGCAGCGGAAAGCCGGAGCCGATCTCGGCGTAGCGGATGCGGACATTGCCCTTCTCGTAGAATCCGACCTTGAGGCCTGCCGGCAAGCCCTGCGGGGCTGCTGCCTGCGGCGCTTGCGCGAACACTTGCGGCGCGCCGGTTGCCGCGGCGGCGGCAGCAGCCATCGTAAGAACGGTGCGTCGGCTCGAGTCGATCATTGGCTACCTCCCTTGCTATCGTCGCGGCCCATTCGTGCGACCGATGGCGCCCAGGAGTTGGACCGCTGCGGCAGTTCCAGGAATTCTGAGCGCTGTGTTCATAGTACCACGGATCGAACCGTCGCGGGTGTGCCAGCTGATCAGGGCGCGCCCTGTAGCCCGCATGGAGCGCTTGCGAAATGCGGGGGCGGCGGTCCCGGATTACGCATAGCCCGTCAAAGACGGGCGTAAACGCCCTGAAACGCTTCATCCGGGCTACAGAACCCCGAGGGCTGCAGCAACCGACAAACCGGGAGTATTAGATTACTGTGCCGTCTTGCGGTATTCTTCCCATGCCCCGTCGGTAGCCGGATTGTCGCATCATGCCCTCGATTGTTTTTGTGGCCATTGGATTGGTCGCCGTGATCGGCGCGGTGGCCTATATCGAATTTGCGGCCGCTCCGGCTGGACGCAGATGGCGAGCGGCTGCGCAAGCGGCGGCCGTTACGACCTGCATCATGTGCACGTTGATGGTGCTGGCCGCAGGATATGAATGGCTTGCGGGTACTCCAAATTTGCCGTGACCGAGCAGTAATGGATTCTTCTAACCCCTGGCCTGCAAGAGGTGCTCGGCGAACCATTCAGTTGCGGCCTTTCCTGCTTCTTCAGCGCCTGGCCCGTTGTAAACAGAGTAGTGGCCGCCTTCGATTTCCATTAGGCGTTTAGGTTGACCAGCGCGTGAGAAGGCTTGGCGTATGGAGTCCGGCGGCACGATTGCATCGTTGCGCGCCAGGATCATCAGCAGGGGACGCGGTGCGATCAAATCAATGAACCTGCCCGAAGCGTATTCGAGGATTGCATCAAGCGAACTCAGGGTCACCTCATTGCGCCATGCCGGCGCGATGGTTGCTTTCGCCCGGGTGCCAAAGTCATAACTGTCCTGATCCACTTGCAGCGCCATTCCTTCACCAGGCCGACCAGCGCTGGGGACGTAGTGTTCGCCGCCTTCGGTGGCGTGACGGATTCGCTCCTGAACCGCCATTTGCTGAAGTCCGGCAAACTGTTCGGGACCGACGACCTGGCGAGTGATCTGAGCGAGATCCATGGGGCCAACCTGGCTGACCACTGTCTTGACGCGGCTATCATGAGCGGCGACGTCGATGACATGAGCGCCGCTGAAGCTGGTGCCCCAAACACCCAACCTGTCTGCATCGATTTCAGGCTGAAGCGAAAGCCAGGTCAGAGCGCTGCGATAATCCTCGATCTGATCGCGGGGGAGAACGCGTTGTCGCGGTTCGCCGCCGCTCGCCCCGAAACTGCGGTAGTCAAAAACAAGAGCGGCTATGCCGGCTGCCGCGAAGCGGCGGGCGAACGGCTCCAGATACATCTCCTTCACGGCGCCAAAACCGTGGGCCATGGCGACGGCTGGTACACGGTTCCCTGGTTGGGCTTGGTCCGGCAAGAAAAGCCAGGCGGCGGCGAAGGTTTCGCCGCTTTTGAACATCACGTCACGCTTCTGGATTGCCATTTGTCCTGCTCCTGCAATGCATTGCCGCCATGGAGCAGGTTAGTCTCTCTCTGTTTTAGAAAGAATAGGCCTTATTGTCGAGGGTCTCTTGTGGTATCTGCAAGAGTATGGCCGACAACTTTTCCGACATGGTGGCTTTCGTTCACGTGGTCGAGGCGGGCAGCCTTTCGGGGGCGGCGCGCGACCTCAACCTTTCGCTGGCGGTTATCAGTCGCAAGCTGGCGCGGTTGGAGGAGCGGCTGGGCGTTCGACTTGTAAATCGCACCACCCGTACCCTGGCGTTGACGGACGAAGGAGCGGCATTCCACGCCCGTTGCGCGCGCATCTTGGCGGAGATAGACGAAGCCGAAACGGAAGTGACGCAAGGCCGCGATAAAGCAATCGGCCTGCTAAAAATCACGTCCACCTATGCGTTCGGGCGGCGCCACCTTGCCACTCTGATGCACGGGTTCCAAAAAGGCCATCCTGACCTGCAGATTCACGTCGAAGCGTCGGACAGCATTGTCAGTCTGGTGGACGGCGGCTTTGATCTGGCGATCAGATTTGGACCGCTGTTGGACTCCAGCTTGATCGCGCGTGTACTGGCGCCGGATTATCGCGTCATCTGCGGAGCGCCAACGTATCTCGAGCGACGTGGTCGTCCCCAAACGATCGAGGATTTGCTTTCCCACGATTGCATTATTTACGGTTCGCCCCTCCTCGACCATTGGACGTTCGTTGACGGATCGTCAGTCCGCTTGAGGGGTGGACTCATTACCAATGACGGCGATCTGGCACATGTTTGGGCGCTCGAAGGCGCGGGCTTGGTGGTGAAGTCGATCTGGGATGTGGGTGACGATGTCGATGCCGGCAGGCTTGAGGTGGTGCTGCCTCAGGTGCGCCTTCCGGCATCCCCCATTCACGCCGTTTACCCGCACAGCCGTTTGGCCGCGGCCAAGGTTCGTCTATGCGTCAATTTCCTGGCGGCGAAAATGAAATATTCGCTGGGCGCATCGGTCCGCGGCGAGACCAACACGTTGGATAATCCCGCCGGAGCCGTCACGAATAGTATTTGACAAATAAGAGCAGCGCAGATTTTTCATTGAATTTCACGCAGCCGCTAGGTTTGCTTGACGCAGCCGCGAGGTGTGATTGATAATGTGCGGCGAATGTCGCTGCTGACCAACACGCGAGGGGCGCAATGGAGAAGGCAAAGCACTACGGTGCCATTTTAGCTATCATGGCAGCCATGATTTTGCCTGCCATGGCCCAGACGTCTGCTGGACGCAATTGTCCTGCAGGCGGCTGCGCACAATTATGGCAGGGAGTTACGACGTGTTCTCAGGCTCGTTCGACCTGCAATTCGACTTGCACGATTGGTGATTGCCCGAGCAAATGTGGACACAAGTGGCAGGTGTGCATGAAAACCGGCGGCACCTGGCCGAAGGCGAAAGACGTCGTCACTCCCGGAATGCATGGTCTAAAACCAATTTGAATTGCCGCCTTTCCGCCGTGGGTCGTTCGCGACCGGGTCGAGCCAGCAGCAAGTCCGGCTATGGCGGCTATGCCCCGGTAGCGACTGACAACCGTCTCAGGGCCAGCCGGAGACTCTCGCACCACAAAAGCAGCACCGTGACCTTATGTTCAATTCTTGCGTTCGCGGTCGAGATGGGAACTCCAATTCGCTCGTCCTCTGTTCCAGTAATGCTAGATAATGTCGGCAAGACTTTGCCCGTGGAGATCGATGCTGAGGCCCTGCATGCCGAGTTCGTTGATTTCGCCGCCCATTGCCTTGAGGCTTTCCTCGCGGATCAGCGACATCAATCCGCGCCGCAGGGCCAGGAACTCCGACGACATCATCATGGATCTGCTGGCGCGGCCGCTCCAGCGGAATCGAGAATCTCGGCCTTGATCGAGCCCGGCCGTGCCGTCATGCAGTAGACCCGGTCGGACAGGAAGATCGCCTCGTCGATGTCGTGGGTCACGAACAGCACGGAGATCTTCAGGCGCTGCCACATGTTGGTGAGGATCTGCTGCATGATGACGCGGGTCTGCGCATCGAGCGCGCCGAACGGCTCGTCGAGCAGCAGCACCTTGGGGCCGGTCGCCAGTGCCCGGACGATGCCGACGCGCTGCTTCATGCCGCCGGAGAGCCGGTCCGGATAATGGTTCTCGAACGCCTCGCAGGCCGGCGAGCCCGAGCAGCGTGCGGGCCGCGCGTCTCGCGCTTGCGAGCGTCGATGCCGCGCATCTTCAGGCCGAACTCGACGTTCTCGCCGCACCGTCTTCCAGGGGAACAGCGAATATTGCTGGAACACCATGCCGCGATCGGCGCTCGGTCCGTTGACCGGCTCGCCGTCGACCGTGACGGTGCCGGCGGTTGGCTTGAGGAAGCCCGCGACCGCGTTGAGCAGCGTCGATTTTCCGCAGCCCGACGGCCCGACGATCGAGACGAATTCGCCCGGATTGACGTGGATCGAGGTATCGGAGACCGCCTCGACCGACCCGTCCAGCGGTCTCGTAGCTCAGCGCGAAATTCGTGACCTCGACCTGGCCCTTCTTGACGGCGGCGGGCGGCGGCGCGGTCATGTCTTGGCCCCACGGCATGACGAGCCGGCCGAGGCCGCGGATCAGCAGCGCTCGAGCCGAGGCCGAGCACGCCGATCGCAGATCATGCCGAGCGCGATGTCGGAGTACTGCACCAGCGAGTAGGCCTCCCAGGTGAAATAGCCGATGCCGTACTGGCCGGAGATCATCTCGGCGGCGATCAGCGACACCCAGGCGACGCCCATGCCGACGGTCAGGCCGGTGAAGATGTGGGGCAGCGAGGCCGGAAAGTAGACCTCGCGGAAGATCGAAGCCTCGCGGGCGCCGAGGCACTGCGCCGCCCGGACCAGCACCGGATCGACCAGCGACATGCCGTGCAGCGTGTTGACCAGGATCGGGAAGAACGAGCCGAGAACGTGATGAAGACGATGCTCTGCTTCGTTGATCGGCCACAGCATGATCGCCATCGGCACCCAGGCGATCGGCGGGAATCGGCCGCAGCACCTCGCAGACCGGAAACACCATCTCGTGGACGAGCTTGAAGCGGCCCATGACCAGGCCGAGCGGCACCGCGACGAGTGCCGCCAGCGAGAAGCCGACGAAGATGCGCCGGCAGCTCAGAGCGACATGCAGACAGGAATTGCGGATCGTGGATCGCCCGCATGAAGCTGTCGATAGACCATCGAGCGGCGAGGGCACGTTGATGAAGCGCACAAAGAACACCACGCGGTACTTCGTCAGCAGGTGCCAGGCCAGCAGGAACAGGCCGAGCGAGATCGCGCCGATGAGCAGCGCCCGCAGCTTGTCCTTGTTGATGCCGGTACCAGCGCGCCGCGATCACGCCGATCGAGGCTCGGCTTGAGGCGACGGCGCCGGCAGGGGCCGCGTTCCGGCCTCGATCGGCGGGGTGCCCGCCATCGGTTCCGCCGATGCCGCACCAGCGCGGTGCTGCTCACGTCTTGCCTCCGCTCGACGGCGGCCTTCACCGCGTCGTCGAAGCCCAGCACCTTGCCGCTGTTCTTGGCGGCATAGGCCTCGGCGTCCTTCTTCAGCAGGAACGGTCGCGATCTTGCCGCCGCCGACGGCGAAGAAGGCCTGATCGGCGAACAGCTTGATGCCGCGCGCGGTGTCGAACACGTAGGTCGACGTCGATCTTCTTGCCCTTGGCCTTGAAGTCGCGCATAGGCGCCGAGCGTGCAGCATGCGCTGGAGAACGGCAGGATGCCCTCGTCGTCGACCCACACCTCGCCAGCCTTGCGCGGCTCGATGATCGGCTTCTTGCAGAACTTGTCCTCGCCGGAGATCTCGTAATTCTTCGTAGCTGGCAAGCTCGGCGTCGTAGTCGAGCTTCAGCTCGGCATAGGCCTTGCGGACGTAGGTATCGTCGACCCATTTCTTGGGATCGAATTCCTTCATTCGCCCGAGATTCTGCAGCACCTTGACGTCGGCCGCCGCGGCATCGATCAGCGCGCGGCTTGATGGTCGGATCGGTCGTCATGTTGCCGCCCGGGCCGAGGAAGATGTAGACGACCTCCTTGTTGGTGCCGGTCCATTCCTGGATCTTCTCGGCGGCGAGCTTGGGATCGGCGCGCAACCATTCGTTGGCGGCGATGATGGCCTTGATGTAGGCGACGACGACTTCGGGATATTTCTCGGCGAAGTCGGTGCGGACCACGACGCCGTGCCAGGTCGGCAGGTTGGTCTCGACGCCGTCGAAGATCTTGCGGGCAAAGCCACGGAACGGCAGCAACTCCGCGAACGGCACGAAGTCGGCGTGCGCGTCGATCTTCTTTTCCTGCAGATTGGTCGAGCCGACCTCCGGGCTCTGGTTGACGAGCTGGAAGATAGTCCGGCGGGCCAGCCGCGGTCCTGCATCGCCTTGAGCACCATGCCGTGCGCGGCGGAACCGAACGGCACGCTGACCAGCTTGCCCTTGAGGTCGGAGAGATCGTAGTAGGGCGAGTCCTTGTTGACCACGATGCCGTTGCCCGATCCGACACTGATTGTAGGCCGCGACCGCGATCAGGCGGCTCTTGCTTTCCGGGATTGCTCTCGAAGGTGAAGCCGTTCACCATCAGCGGATAGTCGCCCATCATGCCGAACTGTAGCTTGTCCGCCATCATGGCGTTGGTGACGGGCGGACCCGACGTGAAGTTGCTCCACTCGATATCGAACTTGACGTTGGCGTATTTGCCGTCCGTGGGCAGGTACTTCTCCAGTAGATGAAGTTGCCGGATGATGATGCCGGCCGTGACGGTATTGGTGGTGGTGTCCTGCGTCCCGATCCCGATCGTCACGACGCTCTGCGCGCGGGCGGCGATCACGCAGCCGTTCACGGCAGCGATAGCGATCGTGACCGCCGCAAGCTTGCGACTCAAGTGCCTGCTCATGATGACACCTCGTTTGTTGGCGGACTTGAGCATTTCTTCCCGCCGGGCATCTATGAGGGGCTCAAGAGTTCGGGCAATTCGCGTTTGAGCCCGCGCGTCGATTAGTTGCCCTCAAACCTCTGCTGCCCGGTTCTTGTGCAGCTTTTTTCAACAACAGCCGCCTTGTTAGGCAAGTCAGCCGCCGCGCCCCAGCATGTCCCGCAGGACGTCGGGCTGGTGCAGGATGATCTGCGACTTGCGGACCACCAGAACATTTTTGTCGTGGAGCCGCTTGAGGCTGATGGTCACCCATTGCCGGGTGGCGCCGACCATGTGGGCGAGGTCGGCATGGGTTAAGGCGGCGCCGATCAGGATGCCGTCGGGGTCCTTGACCCCATAAAGCTCGCCGAGATGCAGCAGCAGATGGGCGAGCCGTTCGGTGATCGAGCGCGTGCCAAGCATCTGCGCCAGCGCGGAATAGCATTTTCCCTTGAAGGTCAGCGCTTCGATCAGGCCGATGGCAAGGTTCGGGATCTCGACGACCAGCTTGCGCAGCACCTTGCCCGGCAGATGTATCACGCTGCTGTTGCTGGTCGCGATGCCCGACCATTGATTCACGCCGTCTCCGAACACCTCCGGACCGCCGACGAAGTTGCCGGCGATGCCAATAGGCGAGCGTGATCTCGCGCCGGGACGGCGCAGTGTAATAAACGCGAATGCGTCCGGTCTCGATCAGGAAAATGCCGTCGTTGCGGGTGCCCTGGCTGAACAGGGTCTGGCCGCGATAGAGCACGCGCCGGCGCCCGCAGCGCACGAGAATTTGCCGCTCGGAGGGCGACAGCGTGTCGAACAGCGACGGCGCGCCGCCGATCGTACGGACGTTCTCGGAGAGCAACAGCGAATGTCGACCGCCCGTATCGATGCGCGGCGCGTCGGGCCGCAGCGGAGCATCCCGGACCGCGGTGAAGACCTGCATGGCGTCTCCCAGGCTAGCGACACGTCAACCCAAGGCAGCAAGAACTCATGCCAAGGGTTGCCAAGGAAAATCCTTTGATTGCAGCACGTTCGGCCGCTTCACCGCAGCGGGACGAGGCTATTCCTTGAGCAATTGGGCAGGACACGGCCCGGGATTCCGCCGGCAGCCGTCGCAAGGCAATTAGTTGCCCGCTGTTGGCAACTAATCGACTGCGAATCCTACTCCGCGGTTTCCCCAAGACCGCGCTCTGTTACTCCTCGCGCATCGCGATGATCGCCATCGACCAGGAGCCATCAATGTCGTCTACGAAACCAAACATCCTCTTCTTCCATGTCGACAACCTGGGCATGGGTGAGCTGGGTTGCTACGGCGGCGGAATCTTGAGAGGAGCCGACACCAAGCGGATGGATAGGTTCGCCGCCGAGGGCGCCAAGCTGACGCATTATGTGGTCGAGCCGCAATGCACGCCGACCCGCTCGGCCCTGATGACCGGACGCTACCCGATCCGCTCCGGCAACCACACGATTGCGCTCGGCGGCAATGCCGGCGGCATCGTGCGATGGGAGCGGACCATCGCCGAGATCCTCGCCGCGACCGGATATGTTTCGTCGTGCCTGGGCAAGTGGCACATCGGCGCCGAGGACGGCCGCTGGCCGACCGATCACGGCTTCGACGAATGGTACGGCCCGCTGCGCACCTACGATGAATGCATGTGGCTCGAAGACCCGCATTACGTTCCGGAACGCGACGGCTACTCGTACATGCACGAGGGTAAAAAGGGCGAAGGCGTCAAGCCGATCCTTTCCCAGCAGCTCACCATGGAACATGAAAAAGACCTGCGACCTCGAATACCAGAAGCGCGGTCTCGATTTCATGGAGCGCAGCGTGGCGGCCGACAAGCCGTTCTACCTCTATTTCAATCACTCGCTGATGCACTTTCCGATGAGCCCGCGCGACGAATTCGCCGGCAAAAGCACCAATGGCGATTGGGGCGATTGCCTGCTGATGCTCGACCACGATTTCGGCGTGCTGCTCGACAAGCTCGACGAGCTTGGGGTTGCCGACAACACCGTCGTGGTCATGTGCGGCGACAACGGTGCCGAGGATCACCTGGCCGGGCGCGGAACCGGCGGCTTCTTTGACGGCTCGTATTTCAGCTCGGCCGAAGGCGGCATTCGCACGCCGTTTCTCATTCGTTGGCCCGGCCAGATCAAGCCGGGCACCGAGAGCAACGAGATGGTTCACGTCACCGACATGTTCACCACGCTGCTGGGCTTCGCCGGGTGCGAGCCGCCGGCCGATCGGATCATCGACGGCGTCGATCAGGGCGCGTTCTTTCTCGGCCAGCAGGAGACCTCGAATCGCGACGACTGCATGGTCTGGCTCAACGAAGAGCTGCACGCCGTCAAGTGGAAGGATTTCAAGATCAACTTCAAGCGCCAGCAGCACTTCCACGATCCGGAGCTCCCGCTGGGCTTTGCCCGCATTACGCATCTCAAGGAGGACCCCAAGGAACGGGAGCCCGTCAACCAGCGCTATGTGCGTTGGTGGGTGATGCAGCACGCGCATCGGGTCGTTCGCGAATTTGAGGAAAGCAAGAAAAGGGAAGAGTCTCATCCCGACCGGGTCGCCGCTCGACTTCGTGCCGGCGCCGTATGCGTGAGTCGAGGCTTATGGCCGCGCCGAGCAGGCCCGTGGATCGCAGCGATGGTGTGAAGGGGGGCACCGCATCCGGCCAACCGAACCTGCGATCCATGATCTGGATCCCCGGCGGCGCCTTCCTCATGGGCTCAAACGTATTCTACCGGGAAGAGCGCCCGGTACGCAGGGAGACCGTGCGGGGATTCTGGGTGGACTCCCATCCGGTGACCAACGCCCAGTTTCGGGAATTCGTCGGTGCGACCGGATACGTCACGAACTGCGAGCGTCCGCCCGATCCCGCCATGTATCCGGACGCCGACCCCTCTCTGCTGGTGCCCGGATCCTTGGTGTTTCGAAAGCCCGGCGGCCCGGTGGACCTGCGTGACTGTCGGGCCTGGTGGGAATACGCGCCGGGTGCCGATTGGCGGCATCCCGAAGGCCCGGACAGCAGCATCGATGGTCGCGATGACCACCCCGTGGTTCACATCGCCTACGAGGATGCCTGCGTCTACGCGGCCTGGGCCGGAAAGGAATTGCCGACCGAATCGGAATGGGAATTCGCGGCGCGCGGCGGTCTCGACGGCGCTACCTACGCATGGGGAGAAGCCCTTGCTCCAGAGGGGCGCGCAATGGCCAACACCTGGCAGGGCCGATTCCCCTGGGAAAACCTCAAGACGGACGGATACGAGAGCACCTCGCCCGTCGATGCCTTTCCGGCCAATGGCTACGGACTCTACGACATGATCGGCAACGTGTGGGAGTGGACCGAGAGCTCCTTCACGTCCTCCCACGCAAAATTCGAAGAATCGTGCTGCCAGCCGAGCGGACCCGGCGGTGACGTCGCTCGTCGCGTGGTGAAAGGCGGTTCATATCTTTGCGCCCCCAACTTTTGCCTTCGCTACCGGCCCGCGGCACGACAAGGCGAGACGGTTGATACGTCGACCTGCCACATCGGCTTTCGCTGCATCGCGCGAACCTCGGATCCGCGTGTCGCTCGTGGGGCATTCGGCAAATGACATCGTTGGTGCGTCACCAAGCGCGCCCGCTCGCCACCAGCGCCCTGGCTCGTACCGCGGCGGTCGATGCTTGGCCGCGCTGGCGCGCAATCGCTTGTACCCTTGGCCCCGGGCTGGTCGTGATGCTCGCCGATACCGATGCCGGCAACGTCGTGACCGCGGCTCAGGGCGGTGCCCGCTGGGGCTATCGGCTGTTGCCGCTGATCCTGCTCCTCATCCCCATACTCTACATGGTGCAGGAACTGACGGTACGCCTGGGCATATTCACCCAGCGCGGTCACGCGGAGCTGATCCGGGAACGCTTTGGCGCCGAGTGGGCATGGGCATCGACATCCGCCCTGGCGCTCGCCACCATTGGATCGCTGGTCACTGAGTTTTCCGCAATCGCAGGAATTGGCGAGATTTATGGACTGACACGGGGCGTCACCCTGCCCATCGCGGCGAGCATGCTGCTGGCGGTGGTCGTCACGGGGTCGTACCGAAGGGTCGAACGAATTGCGATCATCCTTGGGCTCTTGGAGCTCGCTTTCTTGATTGTTGCTTGGACCAACCGGCCCAATTTCGAGATGCTGGCGAGGGATGCGGTCGATCTACCGTTGGGTGACCGCGGCTTCATTTACATGCTGGTCGCGATCATCGGCACCACCTTCAATCCGTGGATGATTTTCTACCAGCAGTCGGCCGTCGTCGATAAGGGACTGACGCCGTCGGACCTGCAAGCATCAAGATGGGATACCGGCTTTGGCGCCATTTTGACTCAACTTCTGACCGGATCCGTTCTCGTCGCCGCGGCCGGCATAGGCGCCGAACAAGCCGGAGCCGGGCTTGGCAGCATTGGCGAGATTGCCGGCGCGCTCACTCCGGCGCTTGGACAGAGTGTCGGCGGCATCGTATTCAGTCTCGGTGTGCTCGGAGCCGCCCTGGTCGCCGCCATCGTATCATCGCTGGCATTGGCCTGGGGGATTGGCGAGGCTGCCGGTTACCGCCGCTCGCTCGAGTGCCGTCCGTCCAAGGCCCCATGGTTCTATGGCGCCTATATGGTTTGCATGGTCGCGGCCGCCGCTCTCGTCTGGGCTGCGGTCGACCTGGTCTGGCTCAACATTGCGGCGCAGGTGTTGAATGCCTTCCTGCTGCCGCTCGTGGTCGGAGTTCTGGTCAAGCTGGCGATGACCGCGCTCCCCCAAGCCATCCGTCCAAAAGGCTGGTACAAGTCCGCTCTGATCGGGTCATCCGCATTGATTGCCGTTCTTGGTGCGGCCGGCGGCATTTGGGCGCTGTTGTAGTTGCCGTCGCGTCCCGGGCATTCGAGAGCGTACACTCGACGCCAGACCCGGTATCCGCAGCCGCCCCGGTGGCAATCGGCATGGCCTTAGCCGGCCCGCGATTGTAATCTGGCGGCGCAAGCCGGCTCGCGAAGGCAGGCAGAGACTCCAAGAGGTTTCGGTGCCAGACGCGTTTGAGGAAACTGCGGGAATAATGCTCGTCGAGCGCGAGGGGCTCGTGCAGGGCATTTCCGGTTTGCTCGACGGCCTCGACGAGAATCAGCGTGCGGAGCTCCTGAGCATTGGGCAGAAGCACGTGTTCGAGCCGGAGCAGCCGCTCTTCCGCCAAGGCGAGCCGCATCACGGAATCCACCTCATCGAATCGGAACGGATTCGCAGCTACTACGTTGCCCCATCGGGCCGCGAGGTTACGCTCGCTTATTGGTTTCCCGGCAACTTCGTCGGAGCTCCGAACATATTCGGAGGCGGGCCCCACATGTGGACGTCGGCAGCCGTCCAGCGCAGCCTGACGACGTTTTTGCCGGGGCCTGAGCTCAGGCGACTTGCAGTTGGTTCTGCAGCGATTGCGGTCGCCCTCCTCGACGCTCTCTCATTCAAAGCGCGTTGCTACTCGGCGATGGCGCAGATGCTGGGCACGCGATCCGCTACCGAGCGGTTGGAGCACTTGTTGGCGTTCCTCGCGGCGGCCTATGGCCTCAAGGACCACGACGGGATCGTCATCGCGGCCTCGTTCACCCATGCCGATCTCGCGAGCCTGATCGGCTCTACCCGACAATGGGTAACAGTGCAGCTCTCCCGCCTCCAGGATCGCGGCATCATCTACAACAATCGTGGCCTGCTCGTCATCCGCGATCCGGCATTGCTCGGCATCAATGATCGCAGTTGAGGTGCCGTCGACGACGAACCGGTTCAGGTGCTTGTAGCCGGAACACGGCTTTCACGCTCGCTGCCACTCGCCTCGAACCGCCGCGCGATCGCGACCAAACGTGCGTCGCGCCATGCCGGGGCCAGGAGCGTCACACCCATCGGAACACCGCAGTCCAGCGCGCCGGCCGGTGCCGCGATCGCGCACAGGTCGAGAAGATTCGCGAAGTGCGAATAGAAGCCCAGCTGGCTGTTGAGCCGGATCGGATCCGCCTGCATTTCCACGATCGTAAATGGTCGCGGCGCCGTCGGCACCACAATGGCGTCGAGCGACACGAACTGACGTTCCACCATCCGCCGCAACCACGCCAGGCGATGCGAGGCGGCGAATGCCGCTTCGGCATCGTAGCCCTCTCCGCCGTCAAGCACGAGACGTGTCACATCCAATAGCGCGGCGCGGTCCCCGGCGATCAGTCGCGTCAGCGCCGCGCGCCGCTCGGCGATCCATGGCCCGTCGAACAGCATTCGCCCGGCCTCTCGGTAGGGTGCAAAGTCGATCTCGATCGGCGTTCCGCCCATCCTGGCGAGGTGTGCGCAAGCTGCATCGTAGAGCGCGCCACATTCCGGCATCCCACACCAGTCGCGATCCTTGGTCGCGAGCATGCCAAAGACGAAGGAACGCGATGGCGAGTGGCCAAGACACATCATTGCCGGACGCGAATACGGGTCGTCGGGATCGAAGCCTTCCACGACCTTCAGGACGCAAGCTCCGTCATCGACGGTCAGCGCAAATATCGACACGCAGTCGAGCGAAGGACAATTAGGCACAAGTCCCCTGGTCGACACCCGCCCGACCGTCGGCTTGATGCCCACGATTCCGTTAAATCCTGCCGGAATGCGTCCGGATCCTCCGGTATCGGTGCCCAGGGTGAATGATGCATGGCCCGCCGCGACTGCGACGGCCGACCCTGAGCTCGATCCACCCGAGACATAGAGCTTGTTGCCGATCGAGCTGCAGGCTCCATAGGGCGAGCGGGTTCCGGACAGGCCGGTCGCGAATTGATCCAGGTTGGTCTTGCCCAGGCAAATCGCGCCCGCCTGAAGCAGCAGTTCGACGCAGCGCGCCGAGCGCGACGGCAAGTAGCTGAAATCCGGGCATCCTGCGGTCGTCGGCATGCCGGCAACGTCGATATTGTCCTTGACGCCGAACGGGATGCCGAACAGCGGCGACGTCTCGCCGGCGTCGCGTAGCGCCTCAATGTCGGCGCAGGCGCGCAGCGCCTCGTCACGTGGCCGCAAGTAGATCCACTCGGGCCGACCGGCGCCGATCCGATCATAAAGTCCTGCCACGACGTCGCTCGGCCGCGCCGAGCCGCACGCGTAGGTGCTTTGCAATGATGCCAATGACAGGTCGAAGAAATTGCTCACAAGCACCTCCCGGCGTATCGCCTCGCCAACTCCTGGGCCGGACCGATAGCTGATCCAAAGCCGAGCCGATCGGCTCCGCGCAAGCAAAGTTGACGCCAGTTTGCCGCGCGGGCCGCGGCGGCTTGCGACCCCGGAGCTATTTCGAAAATTGAGGGAGCCGGCGTCGGAAATCTTCCGCAATAGCGCCCCCTATGAAGGTCACCTGAGGCGAAGAATCCGCGCGGAGCTCGTGCTTTGACGGGGAGCGGCCAAAGGCCAGTAATTGCCCGGCTGGTGATGGAGGTCGGTTTGGCTGATCAACCACTGCCGATTTGATCAATTCGTCGGCATCGCCTCCGCCGAATGCAATTTATTTCCATTGGGTTGCGCCCATGGATCGGCGCCGTTCGGCCTGACATGACCATCCTTTCTCGCGGCCGGCCGGACCAAAAGCGTCCCATCTCGCGGCTTGGCACGTCCCTTGCGTGTAACAGGCGGACGAGAGCAGAGGACCCCTATGCGGATCGAGCAAAGCGAGTGGGTCGGCACCGCGCTTCCCGACAAGTTCGCGCGAGTTCTAGGTGAGATCACGGAACAGCGCTGGCTGGCGTTGGCGCGCGCCCTGATAGTGGCGGGTCAACCAGCGGCCGAGAATCCGCTTGATCCCGATATGCCGCCGGGGCGTGAGGAGGGCATCTCGGAGGTCGTGGCGGCGAAGCTCGCCGAGCTCGGTCTGGCCGTTGATCTCGTCTCCAAACGCGCTGGCCGGCCGAACGTTATCGGGACCTTGGCAGGCACGACGCCGGACGCTCCTGTCCTGATCCTCAATGATCACCTCGACACCTATCCGGCCGGTGACCCGGCCCGCTGGACCAAGACCGGCGGCGATCCATTCCGGCCGACCCGCGATGGCGACTTTCTCTATGCCCGCGGCACATCCGACACGCGCGGCAATCTGGCCTGCACAATTCTCGCGGTGGAGGCGATCCGCCGCGCCGGCGTTGAGCTCGCCGGCACGCTCAAATGCGTCTACACCGTCGATGAGGAGAAGAACGGGCCGGACGGTTCGATCTTTCTTCTCGACGAGCACGGTTTGCGCGGGGACTACGAGATCACCTGCGAGCCGACCGGCTGGACGCGCCCCGACGGCACGTGGGGCATGGACATCGGGGTTGCAAACTCCGGACATTTTCTGGTCGAGATCGAGACCCGCGGAATCAAGACCCACATCTGGCGACCTGATACCGGCACAAATGCGGTATCGGAAATGGCGGGGTTGCTCGCAGCGCTCGAACGCACGCCGTTTCGCTTTACGCAAGCCCGGTTGCCGGGCGGGACGCCTCCCATGTTGACGCCTGTGCGCATCGCCGGCGGCGTCCCGGGCGAAATGCAGTTCACGCCCGACAGCTGCAGCGTGGTCTTTGCCGTGGTCGGGCTTGTTCCCGGGATGACTCAGGAGAGCGTGCTCGCCGATATCGACGCTGTGGTGAAAGCGTTCGTCGCGCTGCGGCCCGGGCTCGAAGCGCAATTGCGGCCCTTTCCGGGCGCGCTGTTCGTCACCGCCACCAACGAGCTTCCTTCCGACGCAGAACCGGTGCCGGCGATCAGGCGCGCCTACCGCCGGATTCTTGGCAGCGAACCGCGGACCTATCGCAAGAACGCCTTCAACGACACGATCCGTTTTGCCGAGCGCGGCATTCCCGCCATCACCTTCGGACCCGGAGAAGACGGCTGGCCGCCGATCAACGAGTATATCCGCATCCAGAAATCCGTCGCCGCTACCAAGATTCTTGCTTTGACGCTGATGGACATACTCGGCGTCCGCGCGATCGGCGGGGAGCCTGCATGACCAACATGGCAGGTACCCTCCACGACACGCTGGGTGCCGCACCCCGCAACAGGCTGTCCGGCATACCGGTGCTGGGTCGTGGTCTATCCGTCGAGCGACTGCTGACCGTCGCGACCGTCACGGTCCTCATCTTGACGTGGTTCCTCCTGACCCGCTTCCAGATGGTCAACCCGTTATTTCTGCCGAGCCCCGGCGCCGTGTGGGAGGTCTTCTTAAAAACGGCAAGCACCGGCTATCAAGGGAGCCGGCTCGACCAGCATGTCCTTGCCAGCGTGGAACGCGTTCTGGCCGGCTGGTCGCTTGCATGCGTGGTCGGCATCCCGCTCGGTTTTCTGATGGGGTTGAACTCCAAGGTAAAAGCGGTGTTCGACCCGATCATCGAGTTCTATCGTCCGCTGCCACCATTGGGGCTTTACACGCTGATCGTGCTCTGGCTCGGCATCGGTGAAGAATCCAAGATCGCGCTGCTCTTTCTCGCCGCCCTGCCGCCCATCTCCATCAGCGCGACGGACGCCGTCGCCGGGATCGACAAGCGCTACATCACGGCGGTGCTCTCCCTCGGCGCGACGCGGGGGCAGTTGCTCCGGCACGTCATCATACCGGCCTGCCTGCCGGGAATCTGCACCGGCATGCGCATCAGCCTCGGCTTCACCTACTCGGTGCTGGTCGCCGCGGAGATCGTCGCCGCGACCGCCGGCCTGGGCTGGATGGTGTGGGACGCCGCCAAGTTCCTGCTGAGCGACGTCGTGATCATGGGTCTGATCGTGCTCGGCCTGACCGGGCTCGTGCTTGATCTGCTGCTTCGGCGCATCGAGCGCATGCTCACGCCGTGGCGCTTCATCTGAACCTGAGGAGAACCAGTTATGATCCCATCCACGGATAAATCGTGTTTCATCGCTTCATGCATGGCACGCACGATCCTGCGTCGGGCCGGCGCGGTCATCTTGCCGATCATGCTGGCCGCGATGCCGTCGATCGGACGCGCTGCCGATGCGCCCGCTGCCGTAAGGGTCGGCTATGTGGACCTCGTAAATGCGCAGATCATCGCCAAGGTGCTTGGCCTCACGCAAAAGTCGATCGGCGTTCCCGTCACTTGGCTGAAATTCGGATCGGGCGGCGACCTCAACCGCGCGGTAGCTGCCGGGCAAATCGACTTCGGTGGGGTTGGCAATCCACCCGCCACCATCGGCATCGGACGTGGACTGCCGTACGAAGGCATCTTCGTGCTGGACGAGCTTGGGCCGGTCGAGTCGCTCGTGGCAAGGTCGGGGATCGACTCGATCAAGGATCTGAAGGGAAAAACCATCGCGACGCCATTCGGTTCGACGTCGCACTACGAGCTGATCGCTGCACTGGCGGCGGCCGGGCTCAACCCAGCCGACGCGAAAATCCTGGACATGGATCCTCCCGACGCCTTTGCAGCCTGGAGCCGCAAGGACATCGATGCGGCCTATATATGGGAGCCGGTCCTTGGCAAGATGGCGGCCTCCGGCGGGAAGATCCTGACGGACAGCGGCACGATGGCGCAACGCGGCTACCCCACCTGGGACGTAGGCGTGGTGATGAAGGACTTCGCCGACAAGCATGCCGACATCGTGGTCAAGTATCTCAAGGCCGAGTGCGACGCCATCGACTACTGGAATCAGCATCCGAAGGATGCGGCCGCGCTCATTGCCAAGGAGCTTGACCTCTCGCTGGATGAAACCGAGAAGGAGATGAAAGGCACTGAGATGATCCCGTGCAGCAAGCAGCTCACGGCCGACTATCTCGGTACGCCGGCGCAGAAGGGGAAATTCGTCGAGACGCTGGTTGCGACGGCAAAATTCCTCAAGGACCAGAACAGGCTTCCCGAAGTCAAGGATCACTCGGTCTACGGCGCCTTCATCGACCCGAGCTTTTTGCAAAAAGCCGCCAAACCATGAGCCGCGTCGTCGCCGCGATGAGCGGCGCGCCCGATGTCGGCATTGACGCGCCGGGACGCGACCCGACTCTGCGGGGACGCGTCTCGGTGCGCAATCTCAATGTCGCCTATCCGAGCGGGGCCGGCGGTCCGGCGGTGGCGGACTTCAACCTCGAGATTGCGCCGGGGGAGTTCGTATGCCTTCTCGGTCCGTCGGGTTGCGGCAAGTCGACAGTCCTAAACACCGTCGCCGGACTGATCCGTCCTTCAAGCGGTCACGTCTTCATCGACGATGAGGAGGTGGACAAGCCCGGTGCCGATCGCGGCATGGTGTTTCAGCAACCCACCCTGTTGCCGTGGAAGACCGTGCTCGACAATGTCGCGTTAGGACCGCAACTGAACGGACACTCCGGCGTGGAAGCCGAGCGGACCGCACGCTCGTTCATTGGGCTGGTCGGACTGGCCGGTTATGAGAAGTATTATCCGTCCCAACTGTCGGGCGGCATGCAACAGCGCGTCGGCATCATTCGTGCCCTTGCCAACTATCCCCGCATCCTCCTGATGGACGAGCCCTTCAGTGCGCTCGATGCCCAGACCCGCGCCACCATGCAAGAAGCATTGCTGCGCCATATGGGCGGAATTCCGGACAACCGTTTGTTTCGTCACCCATGATATCGAGGAGGCGGTGTTCCTGGGCGATCGTGTGGTCGTGATGAGCGCGGCGCCGGGTCGCATTCTTGACGTCATGCCGGTGATGCTTCCTCGCCCGCGTATACCCGAAATGCTCTTCAGCGAACGATTCACCAATGTGAAACGCCGCTGCTTCGAGCTGATCCGAACCGAGGGCGCCAAGGGCTTTCACACGCAGCCGGGCGTCGCCGATATCATCGGTATGCGACGTTGACCGGACCGGCGTGGTGCGCCCGAAGCCGTGAAAATGGGATGGACCAAAACGGCTTCCTCCCTTGCCATTCACGGCTCTGTTGTTATGGGGGTTCTGGCCGCCACGCGTGATGACGCGGTGGAGATGGCCGATACCCACGGAGCCCCACGAAGCTCTTAATCGTTGACACTTACGCGCGAATCAGACTATTCGTGAAATTGAAACTCACGAAGTGTGCCCGGGCGGGAAACCGCGCCGGGTTTTTTTCATGCTCGCGGTTTCGATTGCCCCGTTCGTATGGCGCCTGGGGCTGGACCGTTGCCTCACGTGCAGCGCTTCACGGCGCGATTGCGCGCGGGCGCGGCGTCCGACTCGCGGCAGGCAGGCCCTCTCTCTTCACAACCTTTCACAACAAGGAGAAAACCCATGACCTTTCAACCTGGACAAAGCGGAAATCCGGCCGGTCGGCCCATAGGCGCCCGCGGCAAGGCCGCGATCCTCGCCGAGCAGCTGTTCGAGGGCGAGGCCGAGAACATCATCCGCGCGGCCATCGACGCCGCCAAGGAGGGCGACACCACCGCGGTCCGCATCTGCCTCGACCGGGTGGCGCCGCGCCGCCGGGATCGGGTGGTTACCTTCGAGCTTCCGCCGCTTCACAGCGCGGCAAGCGTGCTCTCGGCGCTGGCTGATATCGCGGCGGCCGTTTCCGGGGGTGACCTGACACCGGCGGAGGGAGAGGCCATCTCGCGGCTGCTCGATCGCTATCTGCGCACGCTCGATCACGTCGAGTTCGAGCAACGCCTGGCGAAGCTGGAGCGCGAGGTCGGCGGATCAGGAAGCAACAGCGGCCGGAACGGCCAGACCGGTCACGACGGGCACAACGGCGGCAGCAGCCAGGACAACGAGTTCGGTCAGAGAGCCCAAGGCGCCCCGCTCGATCCGAACAGCGAGTACAATTTCGGAGACGCCCCATGAAACTATCCGCGGAACGCCGGTTCGGCCGCGTGCAGGAGGCTCACACGGCCCAGCGCAGGATACACACCTTCTTTCGGAACCCGGGCGAGACCCAAGAGGCGGTCCAAGCTCGCATCCGCGCCAAGATCGCGCGCGGGGACGCAAGCCCGGGCGATCGGTTCGTCACGTTCTACTGGCGAGACCCGGAGGGCGAGGAACGATGACGGCCGGATCGGAGCGCGCGGTTTGATCGCAACACGCGGCTCCGCCCTCGGCGGTCAAAGCACCACTCTCCAGGCCCGGCCGCTTGTTAATTTCCTGCATTTAACAAGCGCTCAAGCCTGTAGCCCGCATGGAGCACTTGCGGAATGCGGGAACGGCGGTCCCGGATTACGCAAGTGCTCCATCCGGGCTACAGAACCCGTGCCTCCCTCTGATTGATCAAATCTTTGAACGCCTGTAGCCCGCATGGAGCACTTGCGGAATGCGG
Organism: uncultured Alphaproteobacteria bacterium; assembly: GCA_963725185.1. Classification (GTDB taxonomy): domain Bacteria; phylum Pseudomonadota; class Alphaproteobacteria; order Rhizobiales; family Xanthobacteraceae; genus VAZQ01. Next base: position 29,994 of record CAVRXO010000002.1, on the reverse strand, counting down.
GGGCGGCGGTCCCGGCTTACGCAAGCGCTCCATCCGGGCTACGGAACTTCCCGCCGATCGATCAAATCTTCGAAAGGTCGTACGTCGACGGCGCGAACATCTCGTCCACCGGCAGTTGCCTGACCGACAGGCCCTGGTCGTGGGAATAGCGTGCCAGCGTCTCCAGCACGTGCCGGTTGCGGCTCGACCCCGTAGCTCCAGAAATCCTCGCCCATGACGCGGCGCAGGCGGTCGTATTCGGCGACGCTCCAGGGCAGCGACGTGGCGAGATGGCCGATCTGGCCGAGCTCGTGCATGCACAGATCCTTGGCCTTGAGGAACGCCTTGTAGACGCTGACCGCGAGCCAGGGATGCCGTTCCACCAGCGAGCGGCGGATGCCGATCGCGTGCATGATCGGGAAAATCTGGGTCTTGCGGAAATAGGCTTCCTCGGTCGCCGGATAGTCCGGGAACAGGCGTCCCACATGCGGCGCGCCGCGCAGCGAAGCAGGAGGGCGCGCGCGCGCTGATCAGGCCGTCGAGCTCGCCCGCGGCCAGCATCTGCGACAGCGTGCGATGCTCCGGAATGGCTTGCAGGTCGATGTCGGGCGGCAGCCGGATGGCGGCGCGCTCGTCGCGGCCGGGATCCTCCAGGCCGCCCCGGCGCCATTTGATGTCGGCCGGCGCGATCCCGTATTCGTCCTTCAGGATGCCCCTGATCCAGACATTGGCGGTGATCTGATATTCCGGCAGCCCGATCGTCTTGCCGCGCAAGTCCTGCGGGCGCTCGATGCCGCGGTCGCTGCGGATGTAGATTCCGCTGTGCCGGAACAGCCGCGACACGAAGGCCGGGATCGCGATGTAGTGCGCGTCGCCGCGTGCCGTGGTCATGATGTAGCTCGACAGCGAGATCTCGCTGATGTCGAACTCGCTGAACTTGAAGGCGCGGTGGAACGCCTCCTCCGGCTCCAACGGGACCGCCGTGATGTCGCAGCCCTCGACCGGCGCGCGGCCGTCGAACAGCGCGCGCGTGCGGTCGTAGTCGCAGACCGCCAAGCTCAAAGCCAATGCCATGTGGTTTCCCTTGCCCGCCCGGGCCGGGACCGTAAGGCCTCGGACGCCAGGCGGCAACATCGTTGACCGCTCGGGCACCGCGATGTAGGAACGCCGTAGCTCTTGTTCGCGAAAGCGACCTGATGTTTGGTGCCGCGCAGCTCGAAGTGGACGACCATGAAACTGCCGCCCTTCGAGTATGCGTGCCCGACCAAGCTCTCCGAGGCGGTCGCGCTTCTGGCGCGCAACGGCGATGCCAAGCTGATCGCCGGCGGCCAGAGCCTGGTGCCGATGCTGGCGTTCCGGCTCGCCGCGCCGGCCCTGCTGGTCGATCTGGGCAAGCTGCCCGAGCTGCGCAAGATCGATGTTTCGGCGGACGGCGTCGTGCTCGGCGCCATGGCGCGCTGGTGCGATATCCTGGCCGACACCCGCTTGCGCACCGCCCATCCGCTGCTCATCGGTGCCGTCACCCACGTGGCGCATTATCAGATCCGCAATCGCGGCACGATCGGGGGCAGCATTGCGCATGCCGATCCGGCCGCCGAGATGCCCGGCATCGTGCTGACCTGCGAGGCCGAGATCGCCACGGTCGGGACGGCCGGGGAGCGCGTGATCAAGGCGGCGGATTTCTTCGTCGGGCCGCTGATGACGGTGCTCGAGCCCGACGAGATCATCGTGGAGATCCGCTTGCCGGCCTGGCCGGCAGAGCGGCGCTGGGGTTTCCAGGAATTCGCGCGCCGGCGTGGCGATTTCGCCATGGCGGCGGCCGCGGTCTGGTACGACCTGGACGCGAGCGGCAAGGCCCGCAACGCCCATGTGGGCGCCATCGGGGTCGGCGACCGCCCGCAACGGCTGACCGCCGTGGAAACGGTGTTGAACGGCCGCCTGGTCGATGACGCCGCGATCGCGCAGGCCGAGGCCGCCGCTTCCGCAGCCGTCGATCCGCAAACCGACATCCATGCCAGCGCCGATTATCGGCGCGCGCTGGTGGGCACCATGGTCGAGCGCGCGCTCAAGAGCGCCCGCGCCGGCATCGGCAAGAATTAGGAACGCGGCATGCGGGTGCAGTTCAAGGTCAACGGACAGGACGTCGCTGTCGACGTCGAGCCCCGCCTGACGCTGGCGGACTGCCTGCGCCATCACCTGCGGCTCACCGGCACCCATGTGGGCTGCGAGCACGGCGTGTGCGGGGCTTGCACGGTCATCGTGGACGGCGCCGCCGTGCGTTCCTGCCTGATGCTGGCCGTGCAGGCCGACGGCGTCGAGGTGGTGACGGTCGAGGGCCTCTCCCATGACGATCACCTGACCCCGCTGCAGGCCTCCTTCCGCCGCCACCATGCGCTGCAATGCGGATTCTGCACGCCCGGCATGATCACCACCGCGCATGCGCTGCTGACGCAGGAGCCGGACTGCGATGCCGACCGGGTGCGCGAGGTGCTGTCCGGCAATCTCTGCCGCTGCACCGGCTATATCTCCATCGTCGAGGCGGTGCTCGATGCCCGCTCGGCCTATGGGCATGAAGGCGGGCGGGCGAAGGAGCCGGCCGGGGATCTGCAAAAGGATCCCGCATGAGAACCGTCAACTCGTTCATCGGCAGCCCGATCGAACGGTTGGAGGATCTGCGTTTCCTGCGCGGCCGCGGTGAATATGTCGACGACCTGACGCGTCCCGGCCTGCTGCATGCCGCCGTCCTGCGCAGCGCGGTCGCCCATGGCCGCATTCGATCGATTGATGTCGCGCACGCGTTGGCGATGCCGGGCGTGCACGGCGTCATCACCGCGCGCGATCTGGGCCAGCCGGTCCCGCTGGTGCCCATGCGGCTGCAGCCGCTGCCGCAATTCGAGCCGTTCGCCCAGCCGGTCATCGCCCATGACAAGGTCCGCTATGTGGGCGAGGCGCTCGCCCTCGTGCTGGCCGACAGCCCGGCGCTCGCCGAGGACGCCCTGGAGGCGATCGAGGTCGACATCGAAGCGCTGCCGGCGGTGGCCGATCGGCGCGCCTCGGCGCAGGACAATTCGCTCCTGTTCGAGGCGACCGGCAGCAATCTCGCGATCAAGTTCCACGCCGTCCTGGGCGACGCCGCCGCGGCCTTCCGCGCCGCCGCCTATACGCGGCGCGAAAGCTTCCGGGTGCAGCGCCACATGGCCATGCCGATGGAGACGCGCGGCCTGCTCGCGCAATGGGATGCGGCGCGCGGGCGGCTCACCCTGCATGGCGCCGCCAAGGTGCTGTTCTTCAACCGCCGCACGCTCGCCAAGCAATTGGGTCTCGCCGAGGACGCCGTCGATCTGGTGGAGAACGACGTGGGCGGCGGCTTCGGGGCGCGCGGCGAGTTCTATCCGGAGGATTTCCTCATTCCGTTCGCGGCCCGCCAGCTCGGGCGGCCGGTGAAATGGATCGAGGATCGCCGCGAGCAGCTCATGACCGTCAGTCACGCGCGCGAGCAGGAATGCGACATCGAGATCGCCTGCGCCCGCGACGGCACCATCCTGGCCTTGCGCGGCCACGCCTATTCGGACGTCGGCGCCTATATGCGCACCAACGGGGCGGTCAGCGCCCGCAACGTCGCGCAATTCATGTCCGGGCCTTACCGCATTCCCAACATCGATATCGATGTGGCGTTGCAGCTGACCAACAAAACGCCGGTCGGAACCTATCGGGGCCCGGGCCGGTTCGAGACTGATTTCTTTCGCGAGCGCCTCATCGACATGGTGGCGCGGGATCTCGACATCGACCGCATCGAATTTCGCCGGCGCAACCTCGTCACCAAAGCCGAGCTGCCCTATTCGATCGCCACCATCACGCCCTACGAGAGCAAGGACGCCTTCGACAGCGGCGACTATCAGGTCACGCTCGATCGCTGCCTCGCCGAGATCGGCTGGGCCGAGAAGGCCAAGCTCCAGGGCAAGCTGATCGAAGGCCGCCATCATGGGCTGGCGCTCGGCTGCTTTGTCGAGGGCGGCGCCGCCGGCCCGAAGGAAAGCGCGCGGCTGGTGCTCGAGACCGACGGCTCGTTCACCGTCTATGTGGGCTCGTCCGCGGTCGGGCAGGGGCTCGAGACCGTGTTCGCCCAGATCGCGGCCGATGCGCTGGAGATCCCCATGGAGCGGATCCGCGGCGTGTTCCACGGCTCCACGTCCTGCGTCAGCGACGGCTATGGGGCCTATCATTCGCGCTCCGTCGTGATGGGCGGCTCCGCCATCCTGGCGGCCGCCGCCGGCTTGCGCGAGGCGATCCGCGCCTGCGCGGCCCAGCGCCTGGGATGCACGCTCGCCGAGGTCACGCTCCTGGACGACAAGGCGGAGGGACCCGCCGGCCGCGCGCTCGCGCTCGCCGGGCTCGCGGACGCTCCGATCTCGTTCGAGGGCGCTTTCCTCAACAAGAAGCACACCTATGCGTACGGAGCCCATGCGGCCCATGTTGCGGTCGACCTCAAGCTCGGTCATGTGGAGCTTGTCGACTACGTGGCGGTGGAGGATTGCGGCCGCATCATCAATCCGATGACGCTGCGCGGGCAGGTGATCGGCGCGCTGGTGCAGGGCCTGGGCGGCGCGTTCCTGGAGAACCTGGCCTATGACGAGCACGGCCAGTTCCTGGCCGGCTCGCTCGCCGATTACCTGGTCCCCACCGCCAGCGATTTTCCCAACCTGCGCGCCGTGGTGCTGGAATCCAATCCCTCGCCGATCAATCCGCTCGGCGCCAAGGGCGCCGGCGAGGGCGGCATCATCCCGGTCGGCGGCGTGATCGCCAACGCGGTCGCCAACGCGCTCACCTCCCTCGGCGTCGAGCCGCGCGAGCTGCCGCTCAGCCCCTCGCGCCTCTGGCACCTGGCGCAGGCCGCGCGCCAGCGCCAAGCGGCTGTCGTTGCGCCAGGCTCGGCCAAGGCTTAGTGTCTCGGGACTTGGAGCCCACAGTCGTCATCGCCCGCGAAGGCGGGCGACCCAGTAGCCACAGGACTTGTTGTTGGACACATAATCTCCAGCGATGGCACCGGGGTTACTGGATGCCCCGCATTCGCGGGGCATGACACGTGAATTGAATTGAAGGAGCCTGCCATGAGCGTTGCACGACATCCGCGTCCGCCGGAGCTTGTCGACGTGCCGATCGAAGACATCATGCAGAAGTTCGTCGGCCGCTTCCGCGAGAAGAAGCCCGATTGGGCCGCATTCGAGGATGCCAAGATCGAGGGCTACAAGCGCGCCCAGCATCGCTTCATCGGCGCCGGCGGCTCCGGCAAGCACGGCGATACCACGGTCATCCCGGCCAAGAACTTCACGCTCTCCATCATGTATGTGGAGCCCGGGCAGGGCAATGCGGCGCACACCCATGAGGTCGAGGAGGTGTTCTTCGTGCTGCAAGGCTTCCTCGATGTCTTCGTCGAGGAAGAAAGCGGCAAGCGCCTGACTACGCGGCTCGGCCCCTGGGAATGCATCTCATGCCCGGCCGGCGTCATCCACGGCTACCAGAACGACAGCCTGGGGCCGGTCTATTTCCAGGTGATGCTGGGGCGCGCCAAGCCGGAGGCCATGGGCTATGCGGACGACGACCTCTACAAGCAGAGAGAAGCGCATCTCAAGGCGGTGTGATCAGGTTCGCCAGATCCGTGCGCGCAACCCGCGTCCGACAGCGTGCGAAGGAATTTGCCACATCCGCTCATTCCCGCGGACGCGGGGACGAACGGGTGGAGCGCCGTAGGGTGGGCAAAGGCGGCCCAAAGACTTCGATCGATGCACCACGCCGGGTCCGCCGTGCCCACGCGCAGCCGCTCAATCGGCCGAGAGACTTCGCGTGGGCACGGCGCCATAGCCCGTCAAAGACGGGCGTGAACGCCCTTAAGAGCGCCTTTGCTCACCCTACGGATTCCGGTTGAGTTTTGCTCTCGCCCTTAAATCCAACGCAACCAGGCAAGTGACACTCCCATGCGTGGCATGTTCGCGGCTTTCGTCTTGGCGCTTCTCATCGCATCGCCCGCGGGCGCGCAGGAGGGCAACGCCGTTACCTGGCCGCAACGGCAGGTCACCATCGTGGTCCCGTTCGCGGCCGGCGGCTCCGCCGATCTGATCGCGCGCATCCTGCAGCAGCACCTGCAGGCGAAAACCGGCGTTCCGATCGTGGTCGAGAACAAGTCGGGCGCCGGCGGCAGCATCGGGGCCGGCTTCGTCGCCAAGGCGCCCGCCGACGGCTACACGCTCCTCATCGGCACCGTCAGCACCAATGCGATCAACGCCTTTCTCTACAGCCACCTGAACTTCGATGTCGGCCGCGATTTTCAGGCGATCTCGCTGCTGGTGCGATTTCCCAATCTGCTGATCGTGAACCCGAGGATTCCGGTCAAGACGGTGCCGGAGCTGATCGCCTATCTCAAAGCCCATGACGGCCAGCTGAACTACGGCTCCTCCGGCCTCGGGACTTCCTCCCATCTCTCGGTGGTGATGTTCGAGCTCGCCACCGGCACCAAGATGACGCATATCCCGTTCCGCAGCACCGCCGAGGAGATGAACGCCATGATCGGCGGGCAGCTCGACCTCGCCATCGACAGCATGACCACGATCTGGCCGTTCGCGCAGGCAGGCTCGGTGCGGGCGCTTGCGGTGAGCACGCCGCAGCGCGCCGCCAGCGCGCCGGATCTGCCCACCATCGGCGAGACGCTGCCCGGATACGAGGCGACCGGCTGGCAGGGCCTGTTCGCGCCGGCCGGGACTCCGCGCGCCGTCATCGATGCCATCGCGGCGCAGCTCGATCAGGTCTGGAAATCGCCGGACGTGGTCAAAGCATTGCAGGGCGTGGGCGCCGAACCGGTGACCACCACGCCCGACGCATTCACCGAATATACCAGGACCGAGCGGGCCAAATGGGGCGAAGTCGTGAAAGCCGCCGGCGTCAAGATCGACTGAGCCGTCTCTCCGCGCCATGGTATTCGGGTGCCGCACGCCGCTACGCCAAACAATCGAGACGAACGTTTCATGACGGTTTTCACCGGCGACGGTATCGATTGACCGCCGCGTTGCGCGCTGCATGGATTCTCATCGGCCGCAGAGGCGATTTCCACATCTTCGCTTCTGTTCCGCCTTCTTTTTGACCCGCCGTCCGACCGATGCTCCGCCATCATGTTTCCCGGATGGGGGAGTCGTCATGGCGAAGCCAGCAGTGGTATTGATCGGCGCCGACAAAGGCGGAGTCGGCAAGACAACGGTCGCGCGCACGTTGCTCGACTACTTCACCGCTCACCAGGTGCGGGCGCGCGCCTTCGACACCGAGGTGCCGCGCGGCACGCTCAAGCGCTTCCACCCCGAAGTGACCGAGATCGTCGACATCAACCTGGTCCCGGACCAGATGAAGATCTTCGACACGCTGCAGGACGGGGATGCCTCCGTTACCTTGATCGACGTTCGCGCCGGCCTGATGTCGCCGACGCTCAAGGCGTTGCGCGACATCGGCTTCATCGACGCCGCCAAGAAGGGCCAGCTCACCTTCGCGGTCTTCCACATTCTCGGACCCTCGATCGCTTCGCTCGACGAGATCGCGGAAACCGCCGCCTATCTCGGCGATGCCAAATATTTCATGGTGAAGAATTTCATCAACAACACGCACTTCTTCGAATGGGACGAGGCGACCCACAGCTCCTACTTCAAGCGCATCAAGGACGCGGTCGAGATCACCATCCCCAAGCTCAACGAGATGGCGACCGAGCAGGTCGAGCTCGCTTCGGTGCCGTTCGTGACCTTCATCGCCAACAAGAAGCGCAACGGCGACCCGGCCGCCAACTCGTTCGTGCTGCGGGGCTATGTCCGCCATTGGCTCGGCAATATCTGGGCCGAGTACGATCGCATCGGCGTCACCGAGATCGTGCGGCCGAAGGAAACCGCGGGCGAGCCGGTGGGCCGGCCGCGTCCGATCATGCGGATCGCGGAGGCGGCGTCATAGGGACTTCGACCGCCACCGCACCGGAGCTTGGCAACGCAGCGTTTTGGCGGCGCCGGCGGATGAGAAAGCCTGCCGTGCCATGTTGATCGCGCCATGCTGATCGCGCCAACTCAGGCACCGGTGGGGACGGAACAGGCCCGATCGCGCCATGGCGAGAGCCGCCGGACCACGCCTCTCTACATCATTTGCTCGCCGCAACGATGCGTCGGCAAGACCTTGCTGGCGCGCCTGCTCGCGGAGTTCCATCTCATCGATGGCCGACCCGTCACGGCGTTCGATCTGGCCGACGAAGGGCCGCAATTGGCGGACTTCCTGCCGCACGCGACGACGATTGCCGACATCAGCGACGCGCCCGGTCAGATGGCGCTCTTCGATCGGATCATCGCCGACCGGCAGGCCACCAAGATCATCGATCTCAGCCATCGTACGTTCAAGGATTTCTTCACGATCGCGGAGAGGATCGACTTCTTTGCCGAGGCTCGCCGCCAGGGCATCGAGCCGCTCATCCTGTTCATGATCGACCCCGGCCCGAAATCGGCCAAGGCCTACACGATCCTGCGGCGATGGTGCGCCGAGGCCTCGCTGCTGCCCGTGCGCAATCAGCTGGTGGCGAGGGGAATTCCCTACTGCGCGGCGTTCCCGAACCAGAGCACGGTGTCGGTTTCTCTTGAAATGCCCCTGCTTGGCGCCTCGCTGAAGACTTTGATCGACCAGCGGAGCTTCTCCTTCGCCCGCTTCTGGCGCACCACGCCGGTCTCGCTTCCGGTTCGCCTCGACGATGAGCTGCGTGCCTGGATCAAGCGGGTCTTTCTCCAATTTCGGGAGATCGAGCTCTGGCTCATGTGCGAGGACATCCTGTCCGCGCTGAAGTAGCGCTCCCCTCTTCGCTGCGAAGAATCCACAGGCGGTGCCCGGACCGCGAGCAGGCCCGGCCCCGGATGCTTTTCCCGGACGCGGTGCAGCGCGCAGCTCTTGCGGAGCGGTGCACCGCAGATCCGGGATCGTTCCATCCGACGGAATCCGGTACCACCCTGTCGGCCTTCGGGCCGGGACTGTTCCGCACTTCACGCCTGGAACGATCCCGGGTCTGCAGCGCAGCACTTCGCAAGCGCTACGTGCTGCGCTGCGCCCGGGAAAAGTCCACAGGCCGTGCCCGGACTGCCCAATCGCGGGCAGCGCGCAAACGTGCTACCATTTTTCTGAATTCAGCCCAAACGGTCCGGCTGCGTCCGTTTCAAGAGGGAGTCTGTTGTGACCATGCATTACCACGCCGTCGTCTGGATCGATCATCATGAGGCTCGGATATTTCATTTCAGCCCGACCGATGTCGACCAGCTGGTTCTCCACCCGCACAATCCGACCAAGCATATCCACCACAAGGCGAACTCCATCGGCAGCGGACACGCGGCGGAGGACCAGGCCTTCCTGCAGGCCGTTGCCAACTCCGTCGCAGGCGCCGGCGCCATCCTCATCACCGGGCCGAGCAATGCAAAGACCGAGCTGGTGAAGCACATCCACCGCCACGACCCCAAGATGATGAATGCCATTGCGGCGGTGGAAACCGTCGATCATCCGAGCGATGGAGCGCTCGTCGCCTATGCCAGAAGATATTTCCAAGCCGCCGATCGGATGAACCCGCAGATGCCGTAGAACACTTACTTGTCCCGGCCATAGCGCGCGGAAGACGCGCGTAAACGCGCTGATGAGCCGGGACGGTGAACTTTTCCCGGGCGCGCTCTTCGCGCGACCCGGGATCGTTAAGACCTCAAAATCTCGTACGGTCCCGGCTCAAGGCCGGGACAAGTAAGAGCGGGAGACGGCTAGGATTCGGTATGACATTGCTCGAAGCATCGACCTGGGTGATCCCGGTCATCATCGCGATCACCTTCCACGAGGCGGCGCACGGCTTCGTTGCGCTCATGTTCGGCGACGATACCGCTTGGCGCCTCGGCCGGGTCAGCTTCAACCCGCTCAAGCACATCGATCCCTTCGGCACCATATTGCTGCCGGCCCTGCTGCTGCTGCTGCGCTCGCCTTTCCTTTTCGGCTATGCCAAGCCGGTCCCGGTCAATTTCAAGGCGCTGCGAAATCCGCGTCGCGACATGGTCTGGGTCGCCGCGGCCGGGCCGGGCATGAACCTCGCCCTTGCCACCGCGGCGGCGCTGGCTTTGCATCTCGTGGTTTATTTGCCGGCTCCGGCCAACCAATGGGTCGCGCAGAACCTTAAGAACGCCCTCGTCATCAATGTGCTGCTGGCCGTCTTCAACATGCTGCCGCTGCCGCCGCTTGACGGCGGCCGGATCGTGGTCGGTCTGCTTCCCGATTTCCTGGCGCGGCCGCTGGCCGCCCTGGAGCCTTTCGGGATGCTGGTTCTCATCGCCGTGCTCTTCCTCGTGCCGCTCTTGGGTGAGCAACTGGGCGTCGATCTCGGCTTCGTGTGGCGTGGGGTCGATGTCGTGACCGGCGCCATCATCGGCGCCATCGTCCGGTTGACCGGCAACGCATAGGGCGTGGCAATCCTGTCACGGTCCGGTGGAAGCCAAGTGGGTCGGGACAGGCGGCCCGGGTCGGAGAACTAAATCAGCGGCGGTGTAACAGAGCGTTAACCTTGCGGCGCTCTATTTCGCCTGCGCCGGCGATGTGTCGGATGGCCGATCGGGGGCCGGGCGGGGGGAGGCGAGATGGGAACGGTGGTGAAGTTTCCCAGGGTCTGGCATAGGGCGCGCACCAGGAAATCGATCGGAAAGAAAGTCGGGACGGCAACCGTCATCATTCTTCCCGTCGTCCGGATCGAGCGCTCTCCGGACAGGTCCTACGACCCCATCCCCATCCGCGCTCAGCGGCGCCGCCGCCGACCACGCGCCTCTCGCACCTGAAGGCCGCTGATCCGGGCAGCAAATGGACCACCGCCCGACCACGCGACCGGCAGTGCGAGCGATGAGACCTTGGCTGGCCGCGCTGGCCGGCGCGACCTTGCTCGGAGGCTGCGCGCTCAACGGCGATTTCGGCCGGGTGCGGCCCGATCTGGTGACCGACGATATGCATGCCTGGGTCGGGCGCGAAGCCGTCGCCGGCGTCGGCGGCCGGCCCTCCGAATTTCTTCTGACCGATAACGAGCGCCGCCTGCGGGATCAGGCCTTTGCCCTGATCCAGCCGGCTTATGACCGCAACCGCTGGGACAGCGTGCTCGCCGAATACGGTCTCAAGGGTCCGTACGCCGGGACGCCCTTCGATCGTGCCGCCTATTGGGTGCATCTCGATGTTGCCGAGCGGCGGTCGGAAGTATCGAGCTATGCCCAGATCGTCACCGATGCGCGCAGCGATGTGGTTCGCATCGAGCCCTTTTTCGCGACCGCCGCGCGCGTCATCGACCTCGACCGCAAGCGCGCGGAAAGCCTGCGCTATGTGGCCGCCAGCTCCGGCCTGAGCCAAGCCGAGGCTGACAACGCGCTCAGCCGCAACGCTGAAAACATCGCCATCGTCGCCTGGGTCTGCCGCTCCCTGATGGAGCGGACCGACTCCTATCACTATGCGCTCGAGCGGCTCGTCATCAGCACGCCGTCACCCAATGCTGCCGAGGCCGAGCGTTCCTTGGCCCTGCTGCAGACGCGGATCGGCGCCAATTGCCCGGACGCCGCCGCCGTCATCGCGGCAAGAGGTTGAACCAAATATTGCTTGGAAGTAATGTTGCTTGTGCCGGCTTTGATTTTCAACGTGGGTCGGCCAAGGATCGTAAAACCGCCACAATAAAACGTACAACAGCGCGCGCAAATCAAGGATCGACGGACATGCAGTTCGACAAAGCCCGCGGTTTCTCGATTTGCCCAAGCGTGTGGGAATGCCCACGCACGCTTGGACAACACCATGGGCAAGCAAATCAAGCTGCGCGAGGCGCAGCGGTGCGAGGCGGAGCATGCGATTGCTGCTCGGCTGCGCGCGCATTCCGGGACTAAGACCGGTCCGGCATTCATCGCACGCTATTGCGAGTTTGCTCCCGACTATCGCTCCAGAATCGAGGCCTACCGCGGTCTCGCGCTACGCCCGCCAGAGGCGTGGCGCTGCCAGCTGCGCATCCGGTCGCCCGAGATGCGGTTCCTGGAGTTGGTGCAGTTCACGTTTGCCAAATATCCGGTTGCCCACCATCTGGACAATGCCTGGATCGCCGGAGCGCCGGCCATTGCCGATCGGTTCCAAGCACCGGGCCATGGCGAGGAAGGCGACGGCGCGATCCCCGACTTTCGTGGATGGTACATCGCGGTCGCGCAGGGCGGCTTGCTCTACAAGGAGGCAGCACACCGTTATCTGACGCGGCTTGAAACGCACCATTTCGTGACTGCGCCCCGCGAGGTGGAATCACCGCTCGCCGCCTTCTGGTACGCATATGCGCGCGCGCAGATCGGGGACACGGCGGCTGCGCTGCGGGTCGCGCGAACCAGGCTCGTCGAGCTTCCGGTCGTATCGCCGTTCTGGCAGAGCGTGGCGCGCTTCTTTGCGCAAAATCCGACTTCAATCCAGGAGATGAATGGTCTCATCGATTTCTTCGCGGCGGCGAAGCGGGAAGACGACGGCTTTTCGCTCAAGGGCCGCACCCTTCCGGCGCTGCGGCGGCGTTTCACCGAGTGGCAACGATTACAGCGCGCGATCGAGCGTGGCGACGCGTGGGCTGGCCGCAAGCTCGCGGACGTGAAATACGAGACCGGAATAGGGTGCGAGCGGGCGATCTGGCGCTTGCGGCAGATCAAGACCGGCCGCGAGCTTGCGCTGGAAGGTATGCGTATGAGCCACTGCATCGAAGTCTATCGGGACCGTTGCGTCGCGGGCGCGTCCTCGATCTGGTCGCTGACCTGCGAATACCCGGGCGGCTGTCGCAGCAATGGCGTGACCATTGAGCTGAGCAGCAACGGCACGATCGTCCAGTGCCGCGGCTTCGCCAACCGTGCTCCCAATGCCGAGGAGGTCGAGATGGTGAAGCGCTGGGCGGGAGCGCATGGCCTGCGGTGGTAAGCCCACCGTTTATTGCGGCATCGGCTGGCACTTGGCCGAGGTCAGCGTATTCTGCGCCGAGGCCAGCAGTCCCGGCTCCGCCGCCAGCGCCTTGATGACGATCAGGCCGGTATTGGTCGGGGATTCCACGATCAGCCGGTCCGCCGCCGTGATCTCCTCGTTGTCGGGCAGATCGTTGTGCTGGTCCGGCGTCATGAGATCAAGCTCGATGACGCGGCGTCCGGCGGCGCGGTCATTGATGGCGTAATAGGCGATGTCGGAGCGCGTGTAGAACGAGACCGACGTATAGGCTTGGCTGATCGGGACCGAGAATTTCAGCGGCGCGTCGGTGAGATCGTAGCGGCACACCGCCATGGCGAAGGCGGGGTCCATGAACGGCATGGTGGCCTTGTCGGGCGAGGGCGGCGGGACCGGCACCACCTTGTTGACCGGCGTCAACGGCGCCAGCCGCGAATAGGCGTCCTGGGTCGCCATGTTCGGCAACAGCAGCACGGTGACGAGATGCACCACGCCGCCGAGCAGAACGCCCCCCAGGAGCCAAAGCAAGAAGCGGATCACGGGCAATCTTTCTGGCTGATGGAGGGCATCGGGATTTCGCCTCCGGAGCGGGTGGCGAGGCCGACCGACGTATCATAGAGCCGCAGCGCCAGCACGTAGCGCTCGATCCCCCCCGTGGGCAGCCAATTGCCCGGTCGCGCGCGCGGACCGATGGTGATCTCGAAAATCCCGGTCGCGCTGCGAATGATCTCCTGGCTGGTGAAGCCATGCCGCTCCACCGAATTGGCGACCAGCTTGCCTTCGGGATTATACAGCGTGAGGGTCCAGAAGCGGGCCTGCGGCGTGGTGCCGGTCAGCACTACGTCGCAGCGGCCGTCGAACGGCCGGGCCGCGTCGTCGGCGCGTGCATAGAACGTGATGCCGTCGCCGGAGCCGATCGGCAGCTCGCCGCTGCGCGCCACCATGGCGCGCGCATAGGGGTCGATGCCGGGCGTGCCGTTCTTGGGCCAGGCGGTCCACGCCCCGACGGTGATGCCGCCATAGGCGATGCCTTCGTTCAAGGCGAACCAAGTCGCGCCCAGCCCGATCAAGGCCGCGATGGTGAGGGCGAAAAATGATCCGAGAAGCAACCGCACGTGCGATCCAATCGAGCCTAAGTGTCATCGCGGGCTATGCCGTGACGCCTCATGTCCCGCCGCTCTCGATCAGGAGAGCCATGCGCCATCCTCATCGGGATGGCCGGAACAGGTCCAGCCCTGACAGCCTTAAGGAGAATCAATTACCGCGGACGGGCGCCGGCTGTCCATCGGAGGCGGAGGCGACCGCGCCGGGTTTCTGCCCGGGCGCCGCGGCCGGCGTGTCGGCGCGTTGGCCCGTGCCGCCGCGATCGACCAGCGCCCGGGTGGCGTCGTCCATCATCCGTTCGAGCCCGACCAGAACGTCGATGCCGCGCTTGGTCAGGGTCGGCGAGCGCGGAGCCGTGTCGATGCCGCTCTTGGCGGCATCGGCGACCTTGCCCTGCGGACCGGTGGGCGCCGGCAGGCCCGGGATCTGCTTGAGCTCGATGCCCTCATGCGCATAGGTCATGATGTCGTGCCAGGTCTGCGCCGGCAAGGAGCCCCCGGTCATCCGGTTGGTCGACGTGTAATCGTCGTTGCCGAACCAGATGCCGCAAACGTAATTGCCGGTGAAGCCCATGAACCAGGCATCCCGAAACGCATTGGTGGTGCCGGTCTTGCCGGCGGCCTTGATGCCGTCGAGCATGGCGCGCTTGGCGGTGCCTTCCTCCACCACGTGGTTCATCATCTGGTTCATTTCGGTCGCGACTTCCGGCGGCAGCACCCGCACCGGCTTTTTGCCGTCCCGGTCCCAGCGCCACACCAGGTCGCCGGCACCGGTGCGGACCTCGAGGATCGCGTGGGGCGTTGCCGACATGCCGCCATTGGGGAACATCGTATAGCCGCCGGTGTGATCGAGCACGGTGACCTCATCGGCGCCGATCGGCATCGAAGGCGTATCGGGAAGCGGCGTGCGCAGGCCGGCGGCCCGCGCCGTCGCCTTGATCATGGCGCGCCCGATCTTGGGATTGCCGTTGCCGAGCGCGATCGACAGCTTGACCGGGATCACATTGATCGAGCGGGTGATCGCCTGGGTCAGCGTGACGGCGCCGGAAAAACTGCCGGAAAAGTTGTGCGGGCACCAGTTGCCGATGCAGACCGGCGAATCGACCACGACCGAGGTCGGCTTGAAGCCGTGCATCAGCGCGGTGGCGTAGACATAAGGCTTGAACGAGGAGCCGGGCTGGCGCAGCGCGTCGGTCGCCCGGTTGAACTGGCTTTCCCCGTAGTCGCGGCCGCCCACCATGGCGCGCACCGCGCCGTCGGTATCCATGAGCACGGCGGCGGCCTGCTTGGCGTGGTATTCATGGCCATATTGGCGCAGCGAGTTCTCGATCGCCTCTTCGGTGTGCTTTTGCAAGCTGAGGTCGATGGCGAGCCGCGCCACGAAGACGCGTTCCTGCATCGTCTTGGGGAAGGTCTGGACGAGCTTCTTCATCTCGTCGAAGGCCCAGTCGAGGTAGTAGTTCGGCGAATGCTCGTCACGCCGGTCGACCGGGGTGGCCGGGTTGCGGCGGGCGCCGAACACCTGGCCTTCCGTCATGATGCCGGCGTCGACCAGGTTGTCGAGCACCACATTGGCGCGCGCGCGTGCCGCCGGCAGGTTGATGTGGGGCGCGAATTTCGACGGCGCCTTGAACAGGCCCGCGAGCATCGCGGCTTCCGCCAGGTTCACGTCGCGCGCCGATTTGTTGAAGTAATACTGCGCCGCCGCGTCGACCCCGAAGGTGCCGCCGCCCAGATAGGCCCGGTCGAGATAGAGCTTGAGAATCTCGTTCTTCGGCAGCCGCGATTCCAGCCAAATGGCCAGGAAGGCCTCGTTGATCTTGCGCTCGATCGTGCGCTCGTTCGAGAGGAACAGGTTCTTGGCCAGTTGCTGGGTGATCGAGGAGCCGCCCTGCACCACGCCGCCGGCGCGCGCATTGGTCAGGAGCGCGCGGAACAGGCCCGGAACGTCGATGCCGAAATGCTCGTAGAAGCGGCGGTCCTCGGTGGCCAGCACCGCCTTGATCAGATGGTCCGGGAACTCGTCCAGCGGAATCGAATCGTTATGGCGGATGCCGCGCGAGCCGATCTCGTTGCCGTAGCGATCGAGGAACGTGACGGCGAGCTCGGATTTCTTCAGCCAATCTTCGTCCGCGGTCTCGCGAAAGGCGGGAACCGCGAGCGCCAGCATCAGCACCAGCCCGCAACTGCCCCAGGTGGCCATTTCCGAGAGCGGCTCGATGAACAACCAGCGCCGCCAGCCGGCGACATGGAAGCGGTCCATGAAGACGGTGAACCGCTCATAAAGCTCGCGTCCCCAGGTCCTGACCTGATAGATACCGAAGTCGAGGCGCGAATCGAGATCGAGCAGCGTCCGGCGGATCCGCGCCTTCCAGCGATTTTGGCCCTGGTCGTCGTGAAAAAGGTGGCGCACGGCTGTCTCTTCGACACGCGTCCCTCGCGGCACGTGTCTCTCGCCCGGACGAGGTCACGCCGAGGAAACGGATTCGTCCGAATTGGCCTTTGTCTTAGCCGATCACATTGGGCCGGACTATGGCGCAATAGCCACAAGGTGAAGGGAAAAAGCATAGCGCCCGGCGGCTGGGCCTGGCGGGGCAACGCCGGCCGATTTCGCGAGAGTTAGGGAAGGCAATCATCATGGCGCAAGACGATATTCCGTTCTGGAAGCGCAAGTCGTTGGAGCAAATGACGAAATCAGAATGGGAAAGCATCTGTGACGGGTGCGGGAAATGCTGCCTGGTCAAGCTCGAAGATGCCGACGACAGCGCCCGGACCTATTTCACCGAGGTGGGTTGTCGTCTGCTCGACGGCGACACCTGCGCCTGCCGAAACTACTCCAACCGGACCCAGGAAGTGCATGATTGTGTCCGGCTAACCCCCAGAAACGTCAAGAAAATAGTCTGGTTGCCGCCAAGCTGCGGCTACCGCCTGCTGGCCGACGGCAAGGAGCTCTATTGGTGGCATCCGCTGGTCTCGGGCGACCCCGAAACCGTGCACCAGGCCGGAATCTCGGTGCGCGGGCGGGTCAGGGCGTCCGAGGAGGACGTACCTGACGATCAGCTCGAAGACTGGATCGTGAACTGGCCGTTGCGCATCCCCAAATCCGCACGGCGCAAGCCGCGGACCTGATGCCGGCCGCGGACTGATTCGCGGCTGTCTCGACGCGGATCCGGTCGTGGCGGCCGGGGTCAAGAAGCCAGGCGAATTATGGCTGCCCTGTGCGCCCTCCCATTGCCTTGGGGTGATCGCCAAGCAATCTTGCCGATCAATCGATCGGGAGTCATGGCGTGGTTGTCCGCGAACGAGCGCGGGCATGACGCCGGCAAATGAGAGCGCATGAGTTCGAGCAACGACCGCGCCGCAGCGGCTTCACCTGCGGATCAGCATCAACTCCCGGCGCCGGTGGACAAGGCCACCGTGCGGGCGATCGTTTTCGGCATCATGCTGGCGATGTTCCTGAGCGCGCTCGAGCAGACCATCGTGGCGCCGGCACTGCCCACGATCGGACGCAGCTTGTCCGACGTCGAGAATCTCTCCTGGGTGGTGACCGCCTATCTGCTCAGCACCACGCTGGCCACGACCTTGTTCGGCAAGCTTTCCGATATCTACGGCCGGCGCGCCCTCATGTTGGTCAGCGTGAGCGTGTTCGTCCTCGGGTCGGCGGCCTGCGCGCTGGCGCCCACGCTCTGGGCCCTGGTGGCCGCGCGCGCCCTGCAGGGGCTCGGCGGCGGCGGCATCCTGCCGCTCGCCCAGACCGTCATCGCCGATATTCTGTCGCCGCGCGAACGCCCGATGGTGCAGAGCTATTCGTCGGTCATGTTCATGAGCGCCAGCATCCTGGGACCGGTGCTGGGCGGCTTCCTCACCGACTACGTCCACTGGTCGATGATCTTCTGGATCAACCTGCCGCTCGGCGCCATCGCCTTGCTGACGACGAACCGGGCGCTCAAGCGCCTGCCGCGCCACGAGCGCCCGCACCGGCTCGACATTTTGGGAGCGGCCTTGATGGTCGCCGCCGCGGTCGCCCTGTTGCTGGCGCTGAGCTGGGGCGGCAGCCGCTACGCCTGGGATTCAGCGCCGATTCTGGCTTTGATCGGCCTCTCGGCGCTGCTCTGGCTGCTGTTCGGGTGGCGCCTGATGACCGCGCCCGAGCCGTTCATTCCACTCGCCATGGTGCGGGAGCCGGTGGTCGGCGCGATCGTGGTCGCCGGCTTCTTCGGCATCGGGACGATCATCGGCCTGTCGATCTTCATGCCGCTCTATATCGAGCTGGTGCTCGGTCAATCGGCGAGCGGCGCCGGCTTCGCTCTGATCGCGTTCATGGGCGGAGCGACGATCGGATCGCTGACGGCCGGGCGCCTCTTGGCGCGGCTCGATCGTTACAAGCGGGTGCCCATGGTCGGGCTGCCGGTGGGCATCGCGATGCTGACGATCTTCGCCCTGTGGCCGGACCGACTTTCGATCACCGAGGTTGCGGCCCTCCTGGTGTTCGGCGGATTGGGCATGGGCACCATGTATCCGACCACGACCGTGCTCATCCAGAACGCAGTGCTGCCGCATCAGCTCGGCACTGCGACCGGCACGTTGAACTTCTTTCGCCAGCTCGGCGGTGCGGTCGTGGTCGCGGTCTTCGGTGCCATCGTGCTCGGCGGGTTCGACGTCCATGCCGCCGGCCCCGTTGTCCTGGAGCGGCTCTCCAAGGCCGGCGCGGCGGCGAGCTTTGCTACCCAGTTCCGCTGGGTCTTCATCGCGGCGGCGAGCTTTCTGGCCGCCGCCTTTGTCGCCGTCCTGTGCATGGTGGAGCGGCCGCTGCGCGGCCCTGCGGTCAGGCCGCGGTCCGCGCCCGCCGCCGCCGAGTAGGCGACGAGCAGGCTCTGCGCTCATACCAGCGTCCCGTCGCAAGCCATTGAAATCCCGATGATGCGGCGCGATGGTGCGGTCGACTTGGTGCGCGCCGAGCGAAACCGGAAAACAATGACGACGGATAAGAGGGACCGACCAGCCGCGGCCGCGACCCACGATCCGACATCGTTCGACCGGGCGTCGGCCGCCGACTGCAGCGCGTCCGGGCGCGCGCCGTTGACCAAGGCAGAGATCCGATTGGTCTTCTATGGTTTGATGCTGGGCGGCTTTCTCTCGGCGGTCAACCAGACCATCGTGGCGACCGCGCTGCCGACGATCGGGCGCGACCTCGGCGATCTCGACAATCTCACCTGGGTCATCATTGCCTACCTGCTGTCCTCGACCGTGGTCGCTCCGCTTTACGGCAAGCTCAGCGACATTCACGGCCGGCGTGCCATGATGCTCACCGCCGTCGGCTTGTTCGTCGCCGGCTCGGCGGCCGCTGCCGTCGCGCCCAACATGCCGCTGCTGATCGCGGCGCGCGCGCTGCAAGGCATCGGCGGCGGCGGCATCCCGCCGATGGTGCAGACCACGGTGGCCGACATGGTCACGCCGCGCGAGCGCGGGCACTATCAGGCCTATATGGGGGTCGCCTGGGTGGCGGCGGGCGTGCTGGGTCCGGCGCTGGGCGGCGTGATCGCCGACCGGCTGCACTGGTCGTTGATCTTCTGGTTGAACGTCCCGTTCGGGCTGCTGGCGGCGCTGTTGGCCAGCACCTCCATGAAGCGGCTGCCGCGCCACGAGCGTCCGCACAAGCTCGACATGCTGGGCGCCGGGCTGATGACCGCGGCGGCGACCGCGCTGCTGCTGGCGCTGACCTCCGGCGGCATCCGATTTCCCTGGTGGTCGCCGACCATCCTCGGGCTGGTCGGGGCTTGCGCGCTGCTGACTTTGCTGTTCGCGTGGTGGCTGCGGCGGGCGCCGGAGCCCTTCCTGCCGCTCGCCGTGCTCGCCAATCCGGTGATGCGCCTGGGCACGCTCGCAACCTCGTGCGCGCTCGGCGTGATGACCGGCTTCATGATCTATCTGCCGCTCTACTATCAGGTCGTACACAAGCTCTCGGCCACCGATTCAGGCCTCGCCCTCATTCCGGTGGTCATCTTCACGACGCCCGGCTCGATGCTGTCAGGCCGCTCCATGATGTATTTGCGCCACTACAAGATATCGGCGCTGGCCGGCATCGGCTTGACCACCGCCGCGGTGGCCGCGCTGGTCTGGTGGCCGGCGATGCCGCTCTCCGGGGCGGTGGTGGCAGCCGGCTTCGTCGGCTTCGGGGTCGGCACCGTTTTTCCGATCGCCACGGTCTCGATTCAAAACTCGGTGCTGCGTCACCAGGTCGGCACCGCGACCGGTGCCATGAACTTCTTCCGTGCGCTCGCGAGCGCGCTGGTGGTCGCGGTGATGGGCGCCATCGTGCTCTCCGGATTGGGCGTCACGCCTGAGCACGGCAACGGCGCCGAACTGGTGGTGCAATCTGCTGGCGCTGCCGGTGTCGACGTGGCGGGGGTCTTCCGCTGGGTGTTTGCGGCCGCGCTGGTGGTTTCGATCATGGCATTCATGGCGGTGCTGCGCCTGGAGGAGCGTCCCTTGCACGGACCCGCCGTGGGCCCGTTGCCGATCGCGCCTGATGTCCCGCCGGCGCCGGCCGAATAAAGATTCACGGCGGGCTCTGAGGCTGCTCGTTTTCGTCCGCGAGCGCTCCCGTCGGAACCATCGACCTGACCGCGCCGCTTGAAATGCGAAACCCCCGCCTGCGCAGGGCGCAAGCGGGGGAGGGAGCCCGTTCGAGTGTATCGCGAGGTGTGTCCTCGCCCGCCTCGGCCTATTGCCCGGCCTGCGTCTTGAGGGCTTGCAGATCCGCCTCGCTGCGGAACGTCATCACCGCAACCTTGCTGGTGCGCGAATAGGGCAGGACCACTTCCATCTTGCCGTCGCGCTCGAGCAGCGAAATGTAGCGCGCCTCCGTCCCGCGGGTAGGCAGGTCGAAGGTCGTCCATTTGTTGGCGGCCGGATCGAATTTCATGATCACGTCGGACGTCCAGATGTTGAGCCAGGCGTTGTGGCCGCTGTCGACCGCCACATGGTAGGGCTGCATGACGCCGGGCCCCGGCAGCGGCACGAACGAGGTCGCCATGGTGTGGATGTCGATCTTGGCGAGGGTGCCGCCCCATGAGTTGCCGACCCAGAGCACGTCGCCGTTCTTGTCGGTGCCCATGCGGCGGGGGCCCTCGTCCCAGGGAACCGGCTGGTTGAAATCCGCCGAGCGTAATTTCTCGTAGAAGGCTACGCTGCTCGTCGGTGACGAGATCCTTGTCCATCACGACGCGCGGCAGCTTGAGCTCCGAGGTCTGGCCGGTCTTGCGCATCGGCATGGCCGATCGTGTCGATCGTCATTTCCGCCCACCAGCCGTTGCCGTCGCGGTCGCCGGCCGCGCCGTAGGTCGTGCCGGTGCCGTTCGGGGTCTTGTAGGTGAGCGACTTGAACTCGGTGAAGGTCTCGGTCGTGGGATCGAAGCGCAAAGCGCCCTCCGCCGACGACACCCAGATCTTGCCCTTGCCGTCCCAATCGACCGTGGTGGCGCCGCCGGTCCGCCGACATGCCGTTGGGCGGCTGGAAGACCTGGATCTGCTCGGTCTTGGGATCGAGCCGGCCCAGGCTGCCCTTGCCCGGATTGCACGTTGAACCAGATGATCCCGTTCGGATCGCGGGTCATGCCATGGGTATTGGCGGCCAGCCCGTTCTGGCCGTTCACCTTGAACATCTTGACGGCGCCGGTCTGCGCGTCGATGCGGCCGATCGAGGTGGTCGTGATTGGGCACATTGGAGGTGAACCAGAGATTGCCGTCGAGATCCGCCCACGAATCATGCACCAGCGAGCCGACGCGCGACGGGCGTGCCCAGCGACCAGTCGCTGCCGTCGTTGAGCTCGGTCTTGTACCTGACCGGCAGGTTGGCGTCGGACTCGAGCGGAACGTCATATTCCTTGAACACGACGCGCGCGGCCTCGCCGGTGGGACGCGGCCGCAGCTTGAACTTCATCGAGGTCTCGCCCGGCCCGCGCGCCCGCGCCAGATAGGCCGCCAGCTCCTTCTGATTGAAGTCGAGAACCCCGTTGGTGCTGGTCCGGGCCCAGATAGACGCCCGAGACGTTGACATGCTTCATCAGGCCGATGATCGCGCTCCAGCCCGCGGCATCGAACTTGTGCTGCAACGGATAGTTCGGCGTGTGGCAGCCCGTGCAGTCGTTGTGCACCAGGTTCTTCAGGCGCGCATCGTCGGGCGTCTCGTCGGGCAGCGACGCGATGACCAGATCGCCGGGCAATTGCCGCTCGAAATCCGCGAGCGTGCCGAGCTTGAAATCCTGGTGCTTGGCGGCCGAGAGGTCGACCTCGCTTTTCGCCGTCGCGAAGGTCAGCGCCTGCGCCCAGACCCGATACTTGCCGGCCGGCAGCGGCGGGAAATAGTAGTTGCCGCCTTCGTCGGTGAAGACGGTGGTGGTGATGGTCCCGCCTTCGGCCTTGGCGGAGACGGTGATCGCCGGCCAGCTTCTCGCCCGCCGCCGAGGTGATCGATCCGCTCAGCAGCGCATCGGCGGCCTGCGCGGTTATCGGGATGAACGCGGTTGCCGCCAGTCCGGCCGCCGCGATGGCGGCCAAGGTGAAACGCCTTGCAGGTCCAAAACCGTTCGCATCTCTCATGTCATTTCTCCCTTCGGGTGCCGATCCGCTCAACGCGCTGCTGGCGCGGGCGGATTGGTCGCTGGCACTGTTTTCAGGTAGGCAACGATCGCATCGATCTGGTTGGGCTCGAATTGAAACCTGAAGCCCGGCATGCGCGAGGTTCCCGCGCTGATGAATTCACGCATGACGCTCTCTTGGCCGCCAAGCGTTTCCTTCGACAGCACCGGGCCGTATTGCCCGCTCGTGATTTGCGGCTTGGTGTGGCAGACGACACAGGATTGATAGAACAGCCGCCGCCCGAGCTTCTGCGCGTCGTCGAGCGGCGTTCCGGTATCGGCCGGCTGTGCCCACGCGCCGGGCGGCAGGGCAAGCACGAGGAGCGCGATCCCAACGCCACGAATCATCTCAATCCTCCCTGGATGCACAAGCGCTTGAGCCCACCGGATGAGCTCTTGCGGCAAGCTCTTGACCCAAGCTCTTAGAATCATGCCGTTGCGGCCGATCTATTGGGCGATGTTACGCCGCAACCGGGACGGAAGGGAAGGGCCCTGCCGCTGTGTCGTGTCGCCTAGGGCCCGGCCCCGAGCGTCTTTTCCTTGGGCAGCTTTCTGGCGTCCCGCGCCATCTCGAGGCAGACCAGCAGCTCCGTATAGGTCGGCGCGCCGCCGGTGCTCGACAGCCGCGTGCAAAGGCTCCGATCCGGGGGCGTGAACTGGCCCCATTCCTTGACCAGTTGCTCGCGCGCGCTCTTCTCGTCATCGAGGCATACCGACAGGTCTTGCTTGATTCCGATGTCGCCGCTCGCGGCCTGGCGGCAGCTCGGCTCGACGTTGAATGTCGGAACCGGATCCGCCACCGCGATCGTCAAATGCGTACCAATCAACAGCACCGGAACGGGAAATCATGGCAGCCTCCTCTGCGGTCGCGATCGATCTGCGGAGTAACGCCTGGCGGCGGCTCCCGATTGCATCGGAGCTCAGGGCCGGCCGTGCGGACCACGCCGATGCCCGCTCGCGAGCGATTGGATCGTAGCAAGCCCAATGTGCCCGGGGAACTCAATTGAGGAGGATTGAACGGGACAACTCTGGTGTCCCGCGACCCAAGCTCGATCCAGGCACTCGGCGGAGGATGCGTTGATCGGCCGAGGCTTGAACGGCGCGCGATGCCAGCCGGAGAGCGGGGTCGGCAGCTCCGGTGAGGCACCGGAGCTGCCGTTCCGGATAGCTGGTATCGGGGGGTGGGGGGCGCTATCCGGGTTGGCATCTTGGTAGCGCAAAGCGGGCGCTCCTGCATCATTACCTGTGGATTTGTTCGCGCTTAACCTTGGCACTTAACGTTAATGCTGGAACTGAAATGCTAACTCAATGGGACACGCAATACGCCACCATGGCTTCGCTGTTGCCAATGCCGCACGAGACGCCGCGATCGCCGGTCAAGGTGGCGGGGGCCTGCTTTGGACAGAATGCGTTGAGCGCAATCTCGTTCTGGTCGCAGGTTACCGCGCAGATCTGACCGGCCGAGCAGGTTTGCCGCACCCGCCGGATCTGTTGGCCGGGAGCTCCTTCGCCGCGCGGTCCAACTGGTCCGGCTTCGCCGCGGGGGCCGGTCGGCCCGGGCGGGCCTTCGGCTCCTCGCACACCCGGCAAGCCTTGCGGTCCGCTCGGCCCGGCGGGCCCTGGCGGCCCTTGCAGCCCTTGCAGCCCTTGCAGTCCAGCGGTGCCTGCCGGTCCCGGCCCTCCAGGCGTGCCGGGTGCGCCCGGTTCACCGCGAGCGCCGCCCGCGGCGCAATTCGCAACGATTGCCTTGCGTTCGATATTGCCGGATTTGAGCGTCACGGCGCAATTCATCGGGTAGTAGGCGAGGCGAAACGCGAAGCGGCCGTTGCGGTCGCTGCCGGCGGTGTAGCGGTCATCGGCCGACACCGTCGCGCGCGGGCGCGACGTTTGCCCCGCAATGACCAATTCGCCGGCCTGGATTGCGGCCACACTCAGGCTGATGCCGAGGGGACCATGGCGATCCTCGGAATCCCGGTGCCTCCGGGTTTCGCGAAGCGGGGCCTCCTTAAGCTCTCCTTCGTGATGTCCGGCTTCGTGCTGGCGGCTCTGCGGCTCATGACTGGGCTCGTGACGGGATGAATCGCGGTCAAAGTGTTGGTTCTTCGCGAGTGCTGCCGCTTCCGCCATCAGGCACGCCAAGGCGATTATGAACGCGACCCACACAACACGCATGACCATCCCTCCCCACCACATCGGCGGCACCTTGGTGTCCGAACCTTGGGAGAAATATGACCGGCCTGCGGTTGCGCACCGGAGAATTTCAGCGCCGATGCAGCAAGGCGCGAAGCGATCAGGCGTCGCGCGGCAGAGTGGCGCCGCGCGGGAGGCAGTGATCTGCAACGATGGAATTCGGCGAGCGCTGCCCCACTCATGTTGTTGTTGGGAACACTCGACCGCGATGGCGTGAGCGGAGGGGAGTGAGCGGTTCGCCGCCGCGGTCGTCGCATACCGGCGTGCAATCGTCGCGGATCCTTGCCGGTATCCCCCCAGGCCTGAAACTTTGCAACCGGGAATAGAGCCCGTTCATGCGCGGTTCACCCGTGCGTGCCTATGAACGGACCGTGCTTGTGCTTGCCGACCGGAACACAAGCCTCAAAGTCCTGTGTGTTGCCGGCTCGATGGCTGGAAATCGGCGGCGACCACATTGCATGCTGAGTCTCGATGCGCAGGCCGACTTTCACATCGGTGGTCTGGTTCGGGTGCAAGCCCGGGCTCAAGGCTGTTTTCGGATCATCCTTCGGATCCTGCGTCGCGCCGAGTCTGTTGCTGGCCCTGACGACCATCGCTGTGCCGATCTTCGCCATGCCCGGCAGCGGCCTTGCGGCCGAGCCGCTCCATTGCCTGACCGGCGACGAGCAACGCGCCGCCATTGCCGCCGGCAAGACCATGCCGCTCGCCACCGTGATAGCATACCCTGCATCGGGCGCCGAAAGACGTTATCAAGGCTCAGCCTGTGCCAGGAGCCCGACCGGCTGATCTATAAGCTGACACTGCTCGGGCGCGATGGCAAAGTGCGGCGGGCGGCCGTTGACGCGACCAATGGGGCCGTGGTCGGCGACCGATAGCTGGAGGACATCAGTGCGTCTCCTCGTGGTCGAGGACGATCCCGATCTCAACCGCCAACTGGCGACGGCGCTCACCGATGCCGGTTATGTGGTCGATCGCGCCTTTGACGGCGAGGAAGGCCATTTCCTGGGCGAGAGCGAGCCCTACGATGCGGTCATCCTCGACATCGGTCTGCCGAAGATGGACGGCATCTCCGTGCTCGAAGTCGTGGCGTCGCGCCGGCCGTCGCATGCCGGTGCTGATCCTGACCGCGCGCGACCGCTGGAGCGACAAGGTGCAGGGCTTCGACGCCGGCGCGGACGACTACGTGGCCAAGCCGTTTCACCTCGAAGAGGTGCTGGCGCGCATCCGCGCCTTGCTGCGCCGCTCGACCGGGCATGCCAAGAGTGAGCTCGATCTGCGGGTCGGTGCGCCTCGACACCCGCAGCGGCCGGGTGACCGTCGACGGCAATCCGATCAAGCTTACCTCGCACGAATACCGTCTGCTGGCCTATCTGATGCATCATACCGGCCGCGTGGTCTCCCGCACCGAGCTGGTCGAGCATCTCTACGACCAGGACTTCGATCGCGACTCCAACACGATCGAGGTCTTTCGTCGGGCGTATTCGCAAGAAGCTCGGCGTCGACGTGATTCAGACCGTGCGCGGTCTCGGCTACCTGCTCAGCTCGGCCGATGCGCGCTAACTCGCTCGCGCTGCGCCTGTTCTTCTCGGCCGCGACCTGGACCGTCGTGATCCTCCTCATCACCGGCATCGTGCTTGTCATCGCTCTACCGTGCCGCGGTCGAGCGCTCCTTCGATGGCCGGCTCGGCGTCTACCTGCGCACCCTGGTCGCCGATGTGGCCAGTCCCGGACGAAGCCAGCGACAAGTTTCCCCAATCGCTGGGCGAGCCGCTGTTCGAGCTGCCGCTCTCGGGCTGGTACTGGCAGGTGACCCGTCTCGATACGCCCAAGCCGGAGGTGCGCTCGTCGCGTTCCTTGTGGGATTCGAGCCTGCCCAGCCTCGAAGCTCTCGGCGTACCCGCGAGCGTGGCCGGAACCCGCGAAGGCTATGTCAAGGGGCCGGAAGACCAGAAGCTGCGCGAGGTCGAGCGCGACATCGACCTGGGCGAGGACGGCCGCTTCCTGGTCACCGTGGCTGGAGATGCCGCCGAGATCGACGAAGGCACGCACGGCTTCGATCGCATCCTGATCGGGACGTTTGCCGTGCTCGCGATCGTGCTTCTTGCTGATCACGACCTTTCAGGTTCGTTTCGGCCTCGCTCCGCTCAACCGCATTTCGGCGGGCCTGGCGGCGATTCGCTCGGGTGCGGCGGAACGGCTCGAAGGCAATTTTCCGGTCGAGATCGCGCCGCTGGCGCGCGAGACCAACGCCCTGATAGATGCCAACCGCGAAATCGTCATCCGCGCCCGCACCCATGTCGGCAACCTGGCGCATGCGTTGAAGACGCCGCTGTCGGTGATGATGAACGAGGCCGCTGTCCACCGCGACGACCCGTTCGCCACCAAGGTGACGGAGCAGATCGAGATCATGCGCGATCAGGTCGCCCACCATCTCGAGCGCGCCCGCCTGGCCGCCGGCATGGCGGCGGTGATCGGCACCGTCACCGAAGTGCGTCCGGCGGTGACGGCGCTCGCGCGCACCATGCAAAAAATTCATCTTGACCGCGGCATCACCATCGATCTCGACGTTTCCGACGAGGCGAAGTTTCGCGGCGAGCGACCGGACCTCGAGGAAATGATGGGCAATCTGGTCGACAATGCCTGCAAATGGGCGCAGTCGCGGGTCGCCATCGAGGTGTTTTCGCAGCGGCTCGGCGGATGGACCCGTGGCGGATCGTGCGTATCACCGTCGACGACGATGGGCCGGGACTCTCGCCCTCGCAACGCGAGCAGGTGGCGCGTCGTGGGCGGCGGTTGGACGAGACCAAGCCGGGCTCCGGGCTCGGACTTGTCGATCGTGGTCGAGCTCGCCGGCCTCTATGGCGGCGAACTCAAGCTCGGCACCGCGCCGATCGGAGGACTGCGTGCGGAGCTCGCATTGCCGGGCATCTAGCGCTTTGGCATTGCCCGTTTCCCTGACGGAACACCGAATTCCCGCTTCCCGCAAAGGCGAGGCTCCGGCGCAGGCCTTCGGCAGTGAAAATCACGGCCCGATGGATGGGTCCCAATCATAGCACTTCATAAACCAAGACCCGCGCCCGACGCCGATTTCGGTCCGCGCCGGACCGGCATCCGGTCTGCTCAACGAGTTCTTAAGGCCACGGGGTATCAAACCGTTTGGTACCATTGAATTTGCGGTGCGCAGGATGGCCATTGGCGGCATGCCCGTCGAACGGCTTAGGGGATATCTGCGGGAGCTGCCCTCGGGAGCGCGCTCCTTGCTGATCGCCGAGCTCGAGCGCGCTTTGCTGCGCGGCGACGACATTCCGGGCGGGGATCTCCTGCTGCACGAGGTGCGCAGCGCCGTTCGCGAAACCAACCAGCAAGCCCCCCGCGTCGACGCCGCCGCGCGGCTTTTCTTTCGGCCGGTGGAACCGTTCCTGGTGGACGATGATCCCGCCCACAAGCACCAGGCCCGGATCGCGCGCGCCTCGTTGCAACCGATCTGGGAGTGGATCAGTCGCGATGTCATGTTGCAGGAGGCTGAGCGTTTTTCCGCAGAGATCGGTCGCGCGCTCCTGGCCGACAAGGCCGCGACCTGCGATCAGCTGACTCGGCCGTTCCAGGATCGGGTGGTTGAACGCATCCGCGCAATGTTCGCCGAGGTGCAGGGCGACGACAAGGCACGGCGTCGGATGTTTGGGCAGGTCGGCACGCCCAAGGCGGTGGACGACGTGGCGGACTTGCTTGCGATCCTATCGGGGCGCGAGGTTTTTGCCGCGATGGAAAGCTGGCTGCCGGGCCACATACACAATCTCGCCGAGACGCAGCTCACTGATGTGAAGTCGATGCTCGATGCCTCGATCGCCCGCCGCAGCGATTTGTTGCCACACGCGCTGGTTTTGGTGATGGGCCGGCTGGCGTCTCCCTGGCAGGTGATCAGGATCGCGGTCGCGGCCGCCGAGAGCGACGACGAGGTGCGCATTGCCGGCACGCCCTATACGATCGCGGTCACAATCACGCTCGCCGATATCGAGCGGATGGTCGGGGAACTGAAGACAGACCTCAAAGGCAGCCGTGGAGTGTCGATCACGTCGCTGCTCAAGTGCATTCACGACGCCGTCCGTGGCGTGCGCAGCGAGCTGGATCTCGCGATCGACTCGTCGTGGAGCCGAAGGCTCGCCGCCGTTCGAAGCGAGGTCTCGAATGCGCTCAAGATGGAGATCGAATCCACTCCCGGACGCGTACGACGCCTGCTGCGGCCGCGGCCCCCGAACAAGGGCGCGTCCGCCGCGTGCCTCGATCCGACCGATGTCGCCGAGACGGAAGCGCTGATCGAGCTCCTCGGCGCCTGCCGCCACTATGCGGGCGAGCTCGCCATCAGCGAAGTGACGCTGCGGGCCTATACCGAGCTGCAACAATTTCTCGACACCGGGACGCAGGCATTGCTCGACGGATTGCGCGGCGCCTCTGCCGATCGGCCGTTCCGGCAGTCGCAGGTCGACGCCGCGGTACGCTTTTGCGCCAAGGTGTTTGGCCCGGAATATGCCGCGCTCCTCGGCAAGGCCGCCGACGTCGCCGCCAACAGCGAGCGCAAGGCGGCGGCCAAGGCTTGAGCGGTCGCGCCGAATTCCTGCCGCGTATTCGCTTGCATTCTATCGGTGTTGCGGGCGCGAATCGCTACTTTCGCGCATCGGAGCCGCTTCCCGATGTCGCGGCGCCCTCGGTTGTTAGCCGTTGCGTGCATCGGCGGCCGTGATGTAAAGCGAAGGCGCCGCTTTGGGTTGAATGGTCGGCTTCCAGCGGGGCCACTCATTTCCGGCGGGGCCACTCGAACCTCGAAACCAGGCCGATGATTTGACATCATGACCCTATGGCTTGTGTTCGCGCTGATGACCACGATGGCGGTTTTTGCCGTGCTTTGGCCGCTTGTACGCAGGAAGGCGAAGCTGCGTTCGGGAAGCGACATTGCGGTCTATCGTGATCAACTCGACGAAATTCAGCGCGACCGCGCGGCCGGGCGGATCGGCGATGCCGAGGCCGCGGCCGCGCAGGCCGAGGTCTCACGCCGGCTTCTCGGGGCTGCCGACGCCGAGGCGGCGAGC
>CAVRXO010000001.1:0-359580 GCA_963725185.1 uncultured Alphaproteobacteria bacterium | reverse complement strand
GGCCTCGCTCATGTTGAGCGTCAGGGTCAACGCCTTGCCGGCATCGTCGTCGCCGGCGGTGGCCGCCACGCTCGACACCGAAGGCGTGGCGGTGTCGACGATGACGCCCGTGAAGGACTCCGGCAGGTTGGCGGTGCTCAGCGCGTTGCCGGCCAGGTCCGCGATGGTGCCGGTGATGCCCGTCACCGCCAGGCCGGAGGTGTTCTGCCCGGCCCCGACCGTGTAGCTGAAGGTCAGCGCGTTCGTGCCGGTACCGCCGGTATAGGTCGGCGGTGCCGCCGTCATTGAGGGTCAGCGTCGGGGTGCCGGTGACGTTGACCGCCTCGCTCATGTTGAGCGTCAGCGTCACCGCCTTGCCGACATTGTAGTCGCCGGCGGTGGCCGCCACCGTTGATACCGTCGGAGTCGGTGGTGTCGACTGTGACGCCCGCGAAGGTCTCCGGCAGGTTGGTGGTGCTCAGCGCATTGCCGGCCAAGTCCGCGATGGTGCCGGTGATCCCCGTCACCGCCAGGCCGGCGGTGTTCTGCCCGGCCCCCACCGTGTAGCTGAAGGTCAGCGCGTTGGTGCCGGTGCCGCCCGTATAGGTGGCGGTGCCGCCGTCGTTGAGCGTCAGCGTCGGGGTGCCGGTGACGTTGACCGCCTCGCTCATGTTGAGCGTCAGCGTCAACGCCTTGCCGACATTGTAGTCGCCGGCGGTGGCCGCCACCGTCGACACCGAACGGCGTCGTGGTGTCGATGATGACGCCCGCGAAGGTCTCCGGCAGGTTGGCGGTGCTCAGCGCATTGCCGGCCAGGTCCGCGATGGTGCCGGTGATCCCCGTCACCGCCAGGCCGGCGGTGTTCTGGCCGGCCCCCACCGTGTAGCTGAAGGTCAGCGCATTGGTGCCGGTGCCGCCGGTATAGGTCGCGGTGCCGCCGTCGTTGAGCGTCAGCGTCGGGGTGCCGGTGACGTTGACCGCCTCGCTCATGTTGAGCGTCAGCGTCAACGCCTTGCCGGCATCGTAGTCGCCGGCGGTGGCCGCCACGCTCGACACCGAAGGCGTCGTGGTGTCGATGTTGACGCCGGTGAAGGTCTCCGGCAGGTTGGCGGTGCTCAGCGCATTGCCGGCCAGGTCGGCGATGGTGCCGGTGATCCCCGTCACCGCCAGGCCGGCGGTGTTCTGCCCGGCCCCCACCGTGTAGCTGAAGGTCAGCGCGCTGGTGCCGGTGCCGCCCGTATAGGTGGCGGTGCCGCCGTCGTTGAGCGTCAGCGTCGGCGTGCCGGTGACATTGACCGCCTCGCTCATGTTGAGCGTCAGCGTCAACGCCTTGCCGGCATCGTAGTCGCCGGCGGTGGCCGCCACGCTCGACACCGTAGGCGTCGTGGTGTCGACTTTGACGCCCGTGAAGGTCTCCGGCAGGTTGGCGGTGCTCAGCGCGTTGCCGGCCAAGTCCGCGATGGTGCCGGTGAGTCCCCAGTCACCGCCAGGCCGGCGGTGTTCTGCCCGGCCCCCACCGTGTAGCTGAAGGTCAGCGCATTGGTGCCGGTGCCGCCGGTATAAGTCGCGGTGCCGCCGTCGTTGAGCGTCAGCGTCGGGGTGCCGGTGACATTGACCGCCTCGCTCATGTTGAGCGTCAGGGTCAACGCCTTGCCGGCATCGTAGTCGCCGGCGGTGGCCGCCACGCTCGACACCGAAGGCGTGGTGGTGTCGATGCTGACGCCCGGCGAAGGTCTCCGGCAGGTTGGCGGTGCTCAGCGCATTGCCGGCCAAGTCCGCGATGGTGCCGGTGATCCCCGTCACCGCCAGGCCGGCGGTGTTCTGCCCGGCCCCCACCGTGTAGCTGAAGGTCAGCGCGCTGGTGCCGGTGCCGCCGGTATAGGTCGCGGTGCCGCCGTCGTTGAGCGTCAGCGTCGGGGTGCCGGTGACATTGACCGCCTCGCTCATGTTGAGCGTCAGGGTCAACGCCTTGCCGGCATCGTAGTCGCCGGCGGTGGCCGCCACCGCTCGACACCGACGGCGTCGTGGTGTCGATGCTGACGCCCGCGAAGGTCTCCGGCAGGTTGGCGGTGCTCAGCGCATTGCCGGCCAGGTCCGCGATGGTGCCGGTGATCCCCGTCACCGCCAGGCCGGCGGTGTTCTGCCCGGCCCCCACCGTGTAGCTGAAGGTCAGCGCGCTGGTGCCGGTGCCGCCGGTGTAAGTACGCGGTGCCGCCGTCGTTGAGCGTCAGCGTCGGGGTGCCGGTGACATTGACCGCCTCGCTCATGTTGAGCGTCAGGGTCAACGCCTTGCCGGCATCGTAGTCGCCGGCGGTGGCCGCCACGCTCGACACCGAAGGCGTCGTGGTGTCGATGCTGACGCCCGCAAAGGTCTCCGGCAGGTTGGCGGTGCTCAGCGCATTGCCGGCCAAGTCCGCGATGGTGCCGGTGATCCCCGTCACCGCCAGGCCGGCGGTGTTCTGCCCGGCCCCCACCGTGTAGCTGAAGGTCAGCGCATTGGTGCCGGTGCCGCCCGTATAGGTGGCGGTGCCGCCGTCATTGAGGGTCAGCGTCGGGGTGCCGGTGACATTGACCGCCTCGCTCATGTTGAGCGTCAGGGTCAACGCCTTGCCGGCATCGTAGTCGCCGGCGGTGGCCGCCACCGCTCGACACCGAAGGCGTGGTGGTGTCGATGCTGACGCCCGCAAAGGTCTCCGGCAGGTTGGCGGTGCTCAGCGCATTGCCGGCCAAGTCCGCGATGGTGCCGGTGATCCCCGTCACCGCCAGGCCGGCGGTGTTCTGCCCGGCCCCCACCGTGTAGCTGAAGGTCAGCGCATTGGTGCCGGTGCCGCCGGTGTAAGACGCGGTGCCGCCGTCGTTGAGCGTCAGCGTCGGGGTGCCGGTGACATTGACCGCCTCGCTCATGTTGAGCGTCAGGGTCAACGCCTTGCCGGCATCGTAGTCGCCGGCGGTGGCCGCCACGCTCGACACCGAAGGCGTCGTGGTGTCGATGTTGACGCCCGCAAAGGTCTCCGGCAGGTTGGCGGTGCTCAGCGCATTGCCGGCCAAGTCCGCGATGGTGCCGGTGATCCCCGTCACCGCCAGGCCGGCGGTGTTCTGCCCGGCCCCCACCGTGTAGCTGAAGGTCAGCGCATTGGTGCCGGTGCCGCCGGTGTAAGACGCGGTGCCGCCGTCGTTGAGCGTCAGCGTCGGGGTGCCGGTGACATTGACCGCCTCGCTCATGTTGAGCGTCAGGGTCAACGCCTTGCCGGCATCGTAGTCGCCGGCGGTGGCCGCCACGCTCGACACCGAAGGCGTCGTGGTGTCGATGTTGACGCCCGTGAAGGTCTCCGGCAGGTTGGCGGTGCTCAGCGCATTGCCGGCCAAGTCCGCGATGGTGCCGGTGATCCCCGTCACCGCCAGGCCGGCGGTGTTCTGCCCGGCCCCCACCGTGTAGCTGAAGGTCAGCGCGCTGGTGCCGGTGCCGCCCGTATAGGTGGCGGTGCCGCCGTCATTGAGGGTCAGCGTCGGGGTGCCGGTGACATTGACCGCCTCGCTCATGTTGAGCGTCAGGGTCAACGCCTTGCCGGCATCGTAGTCGCCGGCGGTGGCCGCCACGCTCGACACCGAAGGCGTCGTGGTGTCGACTTTAACGCCAGTGAAGGTCTCCGGCAGGGTGGCGGTGCTCAGCGCGTTGCCGGCCAAGTCCGCGATGGTGCCGGTGAGCCCCATCACCGCCAGGCCGGCGGTGTTCTGCCCGGCCCCCACCGTGTAGCTGAAGGTCAGCGCATTGGTGCCGGTGCCGCCGGTGTAAGACGCGGTGCCGCCGTCGTTGAGCGTCAGCGTCGGGGTGCCGGTGACATTGACCGCCTCGCTCATGTTGAGCGTCAGGGTCAACGCCTTGCCGGCATCGTAGTCGCCGGCGGTGGCCGCCACGCTCGACACCGAAGGCGTGGTGGTGTCGATGCTGACGCCCGCAAAGGTCTCCGGCAGGTTGGCGGTGCTCAGCGCATTGCCGGCCAAGTCCGCGATGGTGCCGGTGATCCCCGTCACCGCCAGGCCGGCGGTGTTCTGCCCGGCCCCCACCGTGTAGCTGAAGGTCAGCGCGCTGGTGCCGGTGCCGCCGGTGTAAGTCGCGGTGCCGCCGTCGTTGAGCGTCAGCGTCGGGGTGCCGGTGACATTGACCGCCTCGCTCATGTTGAGCGTCAGCGTCAACGCCTTGCCGGCATCGTAGTCGCCGGCGGTGGCCGCCACGCTCGACACCGACCGGCGTCGTGGTGTCGATGCTGACGCCCGCAAAGGTCTCCGGCAGGTTGGCGGTGCTCAGCGCATTGCCGGCCAAGTCCGCGATGGTGCCGGTGATCCCCGTCACCGCCAGGCCGGCGGTGTTCTGCCCGGCCCCCACCGTGTAGCTGAAGGTCAGCGCATTGGTGCCGGTGCCGCCGGTGTAGGTCGCGGTGCCGCCGTCGTTGAGGGTCAGCGTCGGGGTGCCGGTGACGTTGACCGCCTCGCTCATGTTGAGCGTCAGCGTCAGCGCCTTGCCGGCATCGTAGTCGCCGGCGGTGGCCGCCACGCTCGACACCGAAGGCGTCGTGGTGTCGATGCTGACGCCCGCAAAGGTCTCCGGCAGGTTGGCGGTGCTCAGCGCATTGCCGGCCAGGTCCGCGATGGTGCCGGTGATCCCCGTCACCGCCAGGCCGGCGGTGTTCTGCCCGGCCCCCACCGTGTAGCTGAAGGTCAGCGCATTGGTGCCGGTGCCGCCCGTATAGGTGGCGGTGCCGCCGTCGTTGAGGGTCAGCGTCGGGGTGCCGGTGACATTGACCGCCTCGCTCATGTTGAGCGTCAGGGTCAGCGCCTTGCCGGCATCGTAGTCGCCGGCGGTGGCCGCCACGCTCGACACCGAAGGCGTCGTGGTGTCGATGCTGACGCCCGCGAAGGTCTCCGGCAGGTTGGCGGTGCTCAGCGCATTGCCGGCCAAGTCCGCGATGGTGCCGGTGATCCCCGTCACCGCCAGGCCGGCGGTGTTCTGGCCCGGCCCCCACCGTGTAGCTGAAGGTCAGCGCATTGGTGCCGGTGCCGCCGGTGTAGGTCGCGGTGCCGCCGTCGTTGAGGGTCAGCGTCGGGGTGCCGGTGACGTTGACCGCCTCGCTCATGTTGAGCGTCAGGGTCAACGCCTTGCCGGCATCGTAGTCGCCGGCGGTGGCCGCCACGCTCGACACCGAAGGCGTCGTGGTGTCGATGATGACGCCCGCAAAGGTCTCCGGCAGGTTGGCGGTGCTCAGCGCATTGCCGGCCAGGTCCGCGATGGTGCCGGTGATCCCCGTCACCGCCAGGCCGGCGGTGTTCTGGCCCGGCCCCCACCGTGTAGCTGAAGGTCAGCGCATTGGTGCCGGTGCCGCCCGTATAGGTGCGCGGTGCCGCCGTCGTTGAGGGTCAGCGTCGGGGTGCCGGTGACGTTGACCGCCTCGCTCATGTTGAGCGTCAGCGTCAGCGCCTTGCCGGCATCGTAGTCGCCGGCGGTGGCCGCCACGCTCGACACCGAAGGCGTCGTGGTGTCCACGATGACGCCCGTGAAGGTCTCCGGCAGGTTGGCGGTGCTCAGCGCGTTGCCGGCCAGGTCCGCGATCGTGCCGGTGATCCCCGTCACCGCCAGGCCGGCGGTGTTCTGCCCGGCCCCCACCGTGTAGCTGAAGGTCAGCGTGTTGGTGCCGGTGCCCGCAGCATAGGTGGCGGTGCCACCGTCGTTGAGGGTCAGCGTCGGAGTGCCGGTGACGTTGACCGCCTCGCTCATGTTGAGCGTCAGCGTCAGCGCCTTGCCGGCGTTGTAGTCGCCGGCGGTGGCCGCCACGCTCGACACCGAAGGCGTCGTGGTGTCGATGCTGACGCCCGCAAACGTCTCCGGCAGGTTGGCGGTGCTCAGCGCATTGCCGGCAAGATCCGCGATCGTGCCGGTGATCCCCGTCACCGCCAGGCCGGAGGTGTTCTGCCCGGCCCCCACCGTGTAGCTGAAGGTCAGCGCGTTCGTGCCGGTGCCGCCGGTGTAAGACGGCGCTGCCGCCGTCGTTGAGGGTCAGCGTCGGGGTGCCGGTGACATTGACCGCCTCGCTCATGTTGAGCGTCAGCGTCAGCGCCTTGCCGGCATTGTAGTCGCCGGCGGTGGCCGTTACCGACGAAATTTGCGGGTCTGTGCCAGACGAGGCGGCATCGTATCCGATCACGTCTAGCAGTGTGAGGTCCGCGGCCGAAACCGGCTCAACCACGCCCGAGCTTCCATAGGCATTATAGGAGTCTGGCCGTGCTGCCCGCCCAATCACCAAAATCGCCGCTGGGGTTAGTGTTGAAGGTGTTTAGATCTGTGACGCCGCCGTTGATCGAGAAATATCCGGCCGTGGTGCCGCTAAAGTCCCGAACGCCCGAGGCCGAGTAGTGAAAAAGGTCCAGCGGCGAATAGCCTGCGGAACCACCGATGTTTGCGCCGACCTGCAGCTCGCGGCCCATGACTTCGGAGATTTCATGCGCCACCGTGCCGAACAAATCGTATTGCCCTGCGGGGACCGAACTGGTGGTATTAGTGGTGTTGTAGTCCCAATTTGCGCCGCTGCTAAATCCCACATAGCCGTCAAGACCAGAACCGCCTAGCAAGCCCAAAGCCTTCGCATCGGCCTGCGACACCCAATAGGTGCCGCCACCGGTGGGGTCGGTCGCTGGCAAGCTTGCAATGGCGGTGGCATCTGCCGTGGTTTTCGCATCCGCCGTGAGTGCTGACTTCAGTTGCGAGTAGGTGAGCGAATCAAGATAATAGAGGCTCTCACCAAGTCCACCTACGGACTCGCCCGTCTACTTCCCCGTAGCCGACATCAATGCTGATCGTGATCGGATTCGTGAATTGACTTTCGTAGTATGAAACAACAGCCGCAACTGCAGTCTTAAATGCAGCCGGCGCGTTGTTGCAACTCGCATCATACGATACATTGATGACAAGACCCGACTGCTGGCTGCCGCCGGACACGATGCCGCTTGCGCCACCGCTCGTGCCGCTCCCGGCTGTTCCGGTCTGCTGGCTGGTTCCCGATGGACTTTGCGTGGTCCCCGACGTAACCGCGGCATTGCTTGCGTCTTCAGCAGTGAACGCCTCAGCGCCTGTGACGCCGATTGCGTTATGGCTTGCGCCGCCCCCCCCCAACGGGTCGGGGCTCATGCCGCTAAATGTACCGGGCGAATTTGCGGGCGAGGTCGTTGAAGTCTGGAAGCTCGAAACATCGCAACTCGAGACCGGTGTGACGCTGCCGGCGCCGATCCCCTGGTTAGTCAACGATCCATCGCCGAGCTTGCTGGCCTCGTTGAGGTCGCTGACTTGTGAACCAATTGATGGGCCACCAGCACCGGAATCGAAGCCAACTACGGAATTTAAATCAGCGCCGTCTGAGGACGTGTCGTCCGATATCGTGTCAGTGGAACGCAAGTCCGCACCAGAGGACGGGTCAATCAGGGAAGACGCATCCGCTGAATCATTTTGATCGACGATATCAACGTCAAAAGGAGTAAATTTGACTTGCCGCACCGCAGCCACCCCAATTTCACGGACCTTTTCCGAGAGATTTTCTAGGCGGAGGGCATTGAGATTGAGTCCCTTCAGTCGCTACATTTTGAGCTACCTTATTCTTAAATATTTGAAACAATTCAGTAACCCATACGTCGACGTTGAGCCCCTTAGCGAGAGCGAGATCTGTTTGAGATCGAATTGCAAAAGCCCCCCAGGCAACTTGCAGCGATTGTTTATGTCAGCAGGATTCGCGCCCAAGTTGGCCCTCTTCCACGTCGGAAGTGACCAATGGCGGTCAGACATTTTGCAGGCGTTAACCCCCAACACTGAACACGCGGCGGAAACCGACCCCCAGGGCTCAATCTCCGCAGTCCCTCGATCGAAATCATCGCCGATATTGTCACCCCCTTCAAGCCCAAAATCGTAGCGCGTCTGGGGCGGGCCGGAGGCGAAAAACGTTGAGAGTTGCCAGTGTCCTAAACGCCGTCGGGCTCGGCAGTCCATCGAAGAGCTCATCCGCGGCGAGTTCAACGCGGCACCGGACCTTCCTCGTTATGGACGAGGCAAAGCGGTCATGTGCCCGCCTTCATGACGAGATTACAGCTGATTGCAACGACATGATCTATGCGGCTACGCGGGAGGAAATCGAGACCCCGCGCAAGGCCTTCATCCGCAAATGGCGCCTCAACGCCCGTCGCCGACCCCTCGAGGAAGCAGATGAACGCTTGTTCGCCTTCACCCGGCTGCTCCGGGCCAATGGGGCAGCTTGCGCACCACGAATGCGATCGAGCGGTTGCAGGAGGAGTTCAAGCGAAGGGCAAGACGCAGACCGTGCTGCCGTCCGCGGACACCGCTGCCATGTTGTTCTGGGCGCTGCTCGCCTCCGGCCAGATCAACATGCGCAAAGTCGATAGCTGGCAAAGCCTCGCCACGAAACCCGTCGATCAGCCAATTGACCTCGCAGCCTGACACGATACCATCAGTTGTCTGGAGATCCCGCCCACCGAATTCCAACCGCTTTCCGGACGGCACCGCGGTTGACGCGCTGTTCAACTGATTCTAGGTCTTGTCGATGATGGATCTAGGAGTAGACAGTGCATTACTTTAGCGCGAGGAGCCAGCATTATCATGACCGATACCCGCATAGCTCCAGCAGGTTCCCAAGGCCGGCGGGAGATCACGAGAAGGGACAACTATCATACCATCGGTCACATCCAGCAGGCTGGCAAGAGCTTCAATATAGTGCCAATTCCCAACGCCGTTCTATCCGGCGTAAGTGCCGGTCCATATTCCTCCAAGGAGGAAGCTGTGTCAGCAATAAGCATCACACAAAGGCTTCTGCACACCCCGGCCATCCATCCCTAGAATTCTCAGGGGTGATGAAAAATTCAGACAGAGACTTGGTTGGACACTCCGTTGCTGCCCGCCCGGGCAGCTGCGATACGGCCTCGCCTCCGGCCGTGCGCAAAGCGGTGGGCGTGATAGATTGGGCTGATGGCCAATAAGTTGAAGGAGGCGCCACAGTGGCATAGACCAGGATGTTGGTATCGAAACTGACATCACCGCTCGTGCATTTCCTCGCGCCTGAACGTTCGTACGGCACCGCCCCGGGCCCAGGCCTTTTGCCATCACGTCAGTCGCATGATCGATGGCCACTCGGCGCTCCGGTGTCAGTAGTGGCGGGCGATAGGGGCTCAACAGCGCCATTGGTTTGTTCCGCTTCGTGATCAGAATTTCCTCCCCGCGCTCTACGCGCGAGAGCAGTTCCGAGAATTCATGGTTGGCCTGACGCGCGCTCGCCGTCTTCACGGTCGCGACCTTCTAATGTAGGACATGTAATACAAATTATCGGTAACGGCAGGGAGGCATCAAGGCAGCTCCGTCCGGCCTTGCCGATGTGGAGGCGGTTCTTGCAGCCCTCGCACCCGACATGACCGGCAGCGATACTCGAAGGCCGCGAGATACAGCGTGCCCGTTGTCAGGCAGAAACCACTCATCGTCCTGTGCGGATTTCCGGAGCCGGCTTTGCCTCGAATAGGCGCCCTCGAAAATCAATACTCATCGCGCTCATAAGCCGTCAGGTCCTGCCCGCGACCGATACGGAAACGGCGCCCTCTGTCTTGTGGCTTGCGACGATCCAAGGCGTCGAGGGCAAACAGGATTTGGCTGACTTGGCGCCACAGGATTGCTTCATACCGGCTGAGCCGGTCGAGTGCAAAGTTAGGCAAATTCGCGAGGCGCAAAAAGCAACGCATTTTGCTTAGCTACGGAGCTTTTTCGGCTGGCGGAGGGGCACACCGGGAACTCCACCGTTCTCGTCGATGAACTCCGACGCCGGCCTATAACGCGCCATTTTAAAATCATCAGAACAACCCCATGCACAGTAGTAAGAGAAGTATGATGAATGCATTACACTACGGATTCCGATTTATTACGGCCTCAAGCATTTCGACACGAAGCCGGCCGCCTAAGCCGCGGTTGGCGGCGCTTTTCCTGCGGGTCAGCGACTTGGGCGTCAGGTCCCCTCGATCCTCGGGGAGGAGGACTTGAGGCTGGCCAAAAGAGAGCTGACCATGCGGCAATTGCGGCAGATGTTGCGGCTGCACCACGACGGCGCGAGCGCGCGGGAATCGAACGTACGCTCGGGGTGGCGCGCAGCACGATCCAGGACAATCGCGCGGCGACAATCAAGACAATCTGCGCGGTATAGCACGACAATCTGGATGAGAACGGCGCGGCAATCAGGATGAAAAGCCGGCGGCCGTGACTACATGACGATCGCGCTGAGCCTGGGCCAGAGCAAGCCCTTTTTGAGGGCGCCGACCTGTGGTTCCCCCGCTGTCAATCGCGACCGGCTAGGCAAGCTGCGGCAATACCCTCCGTTAGCGATGGTCGACCACCGCAGTGCAACATGTCGCGATGGGCCAACAAGGGACTGATCGACTGGTCGAAGCCGACGTGGCGCGCAAGTTCCTCGCCGAGCTGATGCATCACAAAGAACTGCGCGGACTGTTGTCGGACGAGCACTTCTCGGTTGATGGCACGCAGATTGCGGCACGGGCGTCGATGAAGAGTTTCAAGACCCATGGGGAGGCGGATAGCGACCGGCACCGCGGAGCGCACGGCGGCGGAAGAGATGATCGTGCGCCATTCGCCCGGCGCCAGCCGCTTCACCCTCGGCGCCGATAACGGTTACGACGCGGCTGCGTTCATTGCCGAGATGCGCTCGCTCAACGTGACGCCGCACATCGCCCAGAATGTCAGCGGGCGGCGTTCCGCCATCGACGCGCGCACCACGCGACATCCCGGCTAGGCCGTGGGCCAGAAGAAGCAAAAGCGCATCGAAAAGTCATTCGGCTGGGCAAGACGATCGGCGGGCTATCGCGGCCCATGCTCCGGGAGGTCAGAAAACTCGGCTTCAAGTTCGCCCTGACGATCCGCCTGCCAAAGCGGCCGCTACATGAGCATATTCGGGGCATCCGAAATCTCGGAACCCCCTCAATCACTCTCAATAAACACTACCAAGCGGGCTTCAAAAGCTGGACAAATGCCCGCCCAACTACGAATTTCAGCAGCCTGCTAAAGTACCCAAGGATTGACTATCGCTATTTTCAGACCGCCGAAATGCCGTAGGTTTCGCGTGGCAAGCGTGGCGCGCCGCGCGAGCGCTATTCCTGCGATCTGCGCGTCTCGCATGTCGACTGGACGACCCGGTTTCTGCCGCTCGGCCACTATTGAAGCGGCCTCAGTCGCCGCAGCACTGTCGAAAACCAATACGCGATTCTCCAGGTCCTCTTTCAGCAGCCGGGCAAATGCCGCTTCCAGCATCTGCCGCCGCCGGCCCGCCGGCAGCAGTGCCAGGCCGAGGCGAGCCTCGAACAGCGTGATGCTCGTTATCCAGACGGATTCGGTCGGCTGACGATCCAGCCATGCCACGACGGGAACCTCGGGTGTCGTGCGCATCAACGCCGAGAGCACATTGGTGTCAAGAATGATCATTTCTCGAATTCTGCCGATCGCGGAAGCTGACCGTGCAATTCCGGCAGGTCCGCGGACAGCCCCGCTTTTGCGAAACGCGCCGCGATGCGTGATCCCAGTTTGGGCAAATGTTGATTCTGCTCCTTCACCGCGTTGCGCAGAATGTGCCGGACTTCCTCTTCCATGCTGCACCCGTGTTGCGCGGCGCGGCGTTTCAACCGTGTTTTCACCTCCTCTTCGAGATCGCGAACGATGAACTGGGCCATAGACGACTCGTTAATCTTCGGATCTGATATCATGATATCATCTTGCCGGCGGGTCGCAAATGCCCGCTTCATGTCGCAGATGCCAAGAAATTTCAGTCGCCTACGCGACGGATCGTCGCGGATTCCCAACTGTTTGAAACAACGGGGCAATTCCGGGATTGCGACCGGCCATTACGGGCGCAGCGCCCGCGATAAAGACGCGCAGTTTCAATGACTTAGAGCACCCCGCTATTGCACGTAAGAACAAACAGTGCACATAATGGGCAATGGGAGGCTGACGGTGGCCCCGGTCGCCTGCATCCTAAAGCGGTCGGAAGACATCGCGCCCGGTCGCCCGTATCTGAAGCGGTCGGAAGACATCGCGCCGTTTGGCGCCCCGCGAGTTCGAGCGCTGATCAATAACGGCCACGCCGGTGCGGCATTGTATTTGGTGGAGTTGACGAATGGCAAAATTCGAAGGCGCAAAGCGGCCCGAGCACGACCGCACCGTCCGGGCGCCCGTCAGTCCACGGGAAGCGGTAACGCTAGCACCAAACGCTGGCCCCCGGCCTTCAGCCACCTCGCCTGATCATGCGAGCCAAGCCGACGATTCCGAGGCCTTCTTGAAGGAGCTCGGAACGACGGATCCCAACTTCGCCAAGGGGCTTCTCGGAGACGCGTTCACTAAAAGCACAGGTGATATCAAATCTGATGTCCAGCGGGTTATGTTCTCACTCTCCGTCGTCAAAGGCATAAAGCCCAAAGACGAACTCGAGTTTATGCACCTGGCGCAAATGGCTGCTGTTCATGCGGCTTGCATGAGAACTCGTTGGAGAGCTCGCCCAGACCGACCATCCAGCGAACCGGGACAGTGTTACGCGCGGGATCACCCAGCTGGCGCGAACGTACACAGCCCAGTTTGAGGCTTTCAACCGCCATCGCGATGGGGGCGAGAAACAGTTCACTTTACAAAATGTTTCTGTTGCGGAGGGCGGGCAGGCGATCGTCGGCAACGTGACCCAGGCCACACATGAACCCGAGGTTGCGCACCCGGCTCTCACCGATGCCCGGCAAGCCCCGATGGAGATCATCGGCGAGCCGGAGCGAACGCCGGTTCTGCTGCGGCGGGCGAAGTCAAAGACATAATATTCGATCCTTGGAGGAATGCAGCGCCGCGCAATCATTGTGTTCCCTTATTAAACGCCAACTTGGGGGGAACCTGCGCTAATTGGAGAGTAAGCAATGAGTACCGATTTAGACCCGAAAGTTGCCGACGAGGCGTCCGCCGATGAGCCCATCGATCAAGCGATGGAATTCAACACGGTCAGGTATAGAGGTCTTACACACGTAACCGTCACAGACTCGAAATGTATGTCCAGCTTCGGCACGAGGAGCCCGGATTTCTTTTTTGGCCTTGTGCGTCAAGCGGCCAACGCGGTAGCCCCCAACGGCCGAGATGCCGACGAGGATGGGATTAAATTCATGTTCGCGTTCATCAAGAATAGTAAACC
The DNA here is from genome assembly GCA_963725185.1 of uncultured Alphaproteobacteria bacterium. Classification (GTDB taxonomy): domain Bacteria; phylum Pseudomonadota; class Alphaproteobacteria; order Rhizobiales; family Xanthobacteraceae; genus VAZQ01. The sequence continues at coordinate 346,345 of CAVRXO010000001.1, read as the reverse complement.
GCGGGATGAGATTGAGGCGATGCTCTTAACCCAAATGGCTGCGACCCACGTTGCCGTCATGAGCTCCGCAAATCGCCTCTCCAATGCCGAAAGCCCTCAGGGGCAGGACATCGCCGAGCGTACCTACAACAAGCTGGCGCGAACATTTGCTGCGCAAATCGAAGCGTTCCAGCACTACCGGACCAAAAACGACGCGAAGGTCATCGTGCAAACTGTATCGGTCAGCGATGGCGGCCAGGCGATTGTCGGAAACGTCACTGGGCGCGGGCATGAAACGGCCAGAAAGCAGGGTGCGCCGGTAACGCCCGAGGTTACCGATACAAGGCAATCTCCGATGGAGACCGTCGGCGAACCGCAGCGTGCGCCGGTTGCGCTCAAGCGTCGGTAAAAAGCATGACGGCCAACCATCTTCGTAATACCGGCCCGATGCTTGCCAGCCTACGCTGCGGGGCCAGAACACGCTCCGGTAAGCCGTGCGAATCTCCAGCGGTGCGGGGCAAAAGACGTTGTCGGATGCATGGCGGTGCGGCGGGATCTGGCCCTCCACGCGGCAACCAGAACGCGCTCAAGTATGGTCTGTATACGCGCAAAGCCATTGAGGAGCGCCAGCAGGTGCAGGACTTGCTACGTCAATCGCGCATCCTATTGAAACGGATGAAATGATTGGAGCGTCGAGCGTGGCCCGTCACGGTTCACGCGCAGCGCGGCTTGCTGCGGCAATCGAGCTCGCTGATTCAGGAGATCGTGTGATCGGCCAACCGGCCGCCTCCCTCGGAATCACCGTCGCCTCTAGGTAACCAAAATTCGCGCTCGCCGAACGATTACGGGCCGTCTTCCGTGCAGAAAAAACAATATCAATGGCGAACGCGATTACAAGATCCGTTTTCGCGGATTTTCGGAGGCGCAAAAAGCAACGCGCGAGCTCGGCGGCCCGATCGACGGGTTCCGGCTCGGAGCTGGGCACAGCTTCAGTTGCAGTTGTGAGGCCGTGCGAGGCTCGATCGGGGTCGGCATCGACCGCGCCAGCCCGGGCGAACATCGCGTAAAATATGTTTCGCGAGTCCGGGTGAATTTGGCAGACCTGCCTGAATTCACGAACTTCGTCAGCCTGCATTTCGAACAGGCCGGTTTCCATGGTGGTGGCGCGGCGGAGCCGCCACAGCAGGCTGACTAACGGCCCCTCCTTTCTGATGGCGCTTGCGAAGGCGCACCCCCGGTCCACCACCTTTCCGGTCGATGAACTCCACCCCGGCGGTGGGGTCGCGCGGCCTCAACAGTCGTCGCGTCCAACCGCCCGGACTTTAGTCCAGTACATCGTCGTCCGTGAAGTATTCGGAAGCCATTGATTGGTCGCGATGAATTGATTTGAGCAAGTAATCGATTTTGCAAGAAAGCGGGGTGTGGTGCCCGGTTTTCTTGCGTTTTGGGATTTCCGATTTGGGCAGTTCATAATTCCTTCCCGCGCGAGATTCGCTGTGGGGGGAAGGATGAGCCAGCCGCGCGACGAGCGTCAGGATGACCTGTTTAGGCCGCCCTTGGCGGAGATCATCAATCTTCGCCATCCGTTGGTGCGGCTGGCGGAGGAGATCGATTGGGGTTTTCTGGCCGGGCGTTTTCGTTCGGTCTGTCGCGTCGGACCGGGGCAACCGCCGCTGCCGACGCGGCTGGTAGCCGGTCTATTCATCCTCAAGCATATGCACAATTTGTCCGACGAGGCGTTGTGCGAGCGGTGGGTCGAGAACCCGTATTTCCAGTATTTCTGCGGCGAAGTGGTCTTCCGGCACGAGTTGCCGTTCGACCGCTCGTCGCTGACCCGCTGGCGCCAGCGGCTGGGCGAGGAGCAACTCATCGCGCTGTTGCAGGAAAGCCTTTCGGTGGCCCATCGGAGCGGGGCGATCGAGACCAAGGATCTCGAGCGGGTCGTGGTGGACACAACCGTGCAGGAGAAGGCGATCGCGCATCCGACCGATGCCAGTCTCATCCACCGTGCCATCGAGAAACTGGTCGATCTGGCCAAACGTGAGGGGGTCGATCTGCGCCAGAGCTATCGCAGGGTGGCCAAGCGCGCTGCGATCATGATCGGGCGCTATACGCATGCGCATCAGTTCAAGCGCGCCCGGCGGGAACTCAAGTTCCTGCGCACGCGGCTCGGCCGCATCATCCGTGACATTCGCCGCAAAATCGAGGGCGACACGGTGCTCGAAGACCGCTTCGGCCCGCTGCTCGATCTCGCGCTGCGTGTTCGCCATCAAGAGCAGCGTCAACGCGGCCCAAAGGTCTATTCGTTACACGCGCCCGAAGTGGAGTGCATTGGCCGCGGCAAGGCACGGGCTCCGTACGAATTCGGTTGCAAGGTCTCGATTGCCATCCCGGTCACCGCACCCAGGGGTGGACAGTTCGTGCTGCACGCCAAGGCGCTGCATGGCAACCCCTATGACGGCCACACACTCGGCCCAGTCATCGCCGACCTCGAAAAGCTCACGGGTGTTGAGGTCCGCCGCATCCACGGCGACAAGGGCTATCGCGGTCACAGCCACCCGGATCGGTTCAAGGTCTGGATCACCGGCCAGGTCCGGCGTGTCACCAAGGCGATCCGCCGCGAAATGCGCCGCCGAGCTGCCGTCGAGCCCGTGATCGGCCATCTCAAAGACGACCACCGCATGGGTCGCAACCACCTCAAGGGTCGCGACGGCGACCGCATCAACGCCGTGCTGGCCGCCGCCGGTTACAACTTCAGCCTACTCCGCCGCTGGTTCCAATGGCTTCTGCGTGCCCTGTGGCTGATCATCGCTCGCCGCATCTTGGCGCCCCAACTCGCTTAGCCACATGCGCAGAAACGTTCTTCACGGACGACTAGCGAGCATCGTGATGCCGGCCGCCTGGCAGACGCGATCAATTTACGCACAAGGCTCAGGTCGCCGGCGGCAAAACGGTGGTAATTGTGCTATCTCTCGTCATGGCGCTGCTTTACTTTCGAATTTGCCCCCCGAATCAAGGCGAGCAACGCCGCCACTCCTTTTTCAACATCCGCCGGAGCAATCCCCGGGAAGTGGTCGTATTCCTTTTTCAAATCGCCGGTATTCATCAGCGAGGTCGCGAAATGCTTCGGCCTCAGCATATTGATCATACTGATGTTTTAAAGCTCGTGTGCCTCTATCGTCGTCAAGATAAATTGTTAGGTTAGTAAAGTCGAAGGCTGTGTGTAGGCGCCGCCGAATTGCGATGTCCCTGCATTGTTGAGAGTCGAACATCGGATGATGGTCGCGTGAAGCAACATTCCAGGGTTTGTTGCGGTAATCAGGCGGAAGTGATCTCTTGCATTGATAGCAGAAACTACGCGGATGGTTCAACTCGTTGTTCAGTCCAATTTTCTTCGACGCCTGCGGATCTCTCGTGCAAACGGTCGAGGATCTGGGTAGGTGCGTGTCGAGAGGTGCCATTCTTTTGTAAACTTGGGAGTCCGCCAAGGAAGGGAGGAGAAGGCTACAATTGCTCTCATCGTAATAGTGAATCTCAAACAAAACGCAGCCATCGTTCGATCTGACGGGGCCATGACGAACCCCGGGCGGGCGGCACGCATAGATCTGAGCGATAAACGATTCGCTGCCTCCGTCCTGTGCGTCCTTGCCGACGATCAGATCGCCTGAAATGAGATAGACCTCTTCCCAATGATCGTGCACAAACGGCAGGGTCGTGTAGGCGCCTGGCTCGAAGCGCAAGAGCCGGGTGCGGCTTACCGTTTTGCCAACCTCGTCGAGATCGCCGGCCAGGATTTTCTGTTGGATGCCGGCCGGATATCCGGGCGGAGTCGCCCAGCCGGCCGACAAGTCGACCCGGGTGAATTCGAGATGAGGTTTGTTCATGGACATCCGGCCCTATTTCCACGAGTCAAATGCGACGGGCAGTTCAGCGTGCGGTAAGCAAGCTTGGTCGACGAGATCCTCTATCCTCTGGTGAACGGAAGTAGCCCTTGGGCTCGCCGCTGCGCACCTTGATTTTGACTGGCGCTCTCGGACGAAGTGCGCGAGCCGCGCCACACCTTCGTCAATATCATGAGACGCGACGGCACTGAAAGAAAGACGGATCGCGGAGTAGTGCGCGGTCGCGAACGCGAAGAGGGACATAGGAGCGACGATCACATCTGCCGTGGCAGCGCACTCCTCAACCAGCGACATAGTGAACTTGAACGGCACCTGGACCGTCATGAAGAACCCGCCTTCCGGCCTGTTCCAATGCACCCCCGGGAGCTCGCTCGAGCCCCCAAAAAAATGACGCTCCATGGCCGCCAGAAGTGCATCCCGCTTTCCGCGGGAGTGCGCCGAGAGCATCGCAGCGTGTGAGGCCAGACTGTGATCATTTTCAAGGAGCACAGACGCAAGCGTGGCCTGCATTAACGGCGAGGTATTGACGCTCGTCAGGCTCTTGGCTTTGGATACGATCTCGGAGAGGGGCACGACCCTGTCGCCCAGGGATACCTCGACATCGCCACTGAGAAAACCAAGACGGAGCCCCGGAAAGGGCGTCTTGGAATAAGATCCGAGCAGAACGACCTGCTTTGGGTCGATAGCCTTGAGAAGAGGAAGTGGTTCGCCGCGCCATCCCGGGCCCGCAGGCGGACCACTTCGACCAATCCGAGGTGTCCAAATTTTTTGCGAGCGAGTATACCGTGCAAGCCGGGTCCGACCGGGTTGGAATGCGATTGCAGGGCGAGCCCATTCGGCACGCCAAGGGCTTCAACATCGCGTCAGATGCCACCGCGCCGGGGTCCATCCAGGTGCCGGGGACCGGACAACCGATCGTGCTGATGGCGGATCGCCAAACCATTGGCGGCTATCCGAAGATAGCGACCGTGATTTCGGCCGACCTCCCTGCGCTCGGGCGGCTGTCGATTGGGCAAAAGATCGGCTTCGAGGCGGTCACAGTCGCAAGTGCGCTCGCATTGCGTCGCCAGATGTTATCGGAAATAGAAAACCTTTCGGCGCATATCGTCTCTATTATGCCGAACGGTGCGGATATCGACGACCTGATGTCGAACCAGAATTTGATTAGCGGCGTCGTTGACGCCTTTCACGGTCAAGAGCTCGGTGGCTAGATGGCGGACGCAACGCCGGTCCTCCACGAGGCCATTGACGCATCGCTTGAGGTGAAGACACGACCGACGCCCGTTCGACCGACAGCCCCCGCGGTCCCGAGGGTCGACAACATCGTTCTCGGAATTGTCTTCATGATTGCCGCGACCTTTCTCTTCGCGGGGACGGCAGCGCTTGCGAAGTGGCTCGCTTCGCATCTACCCGGTCGGAGAGGTGATGTTCTTCCGCTCGGCCTCGTCGTTCGTCATATGCGCGATGATCGTTTTGCCGATGAGCGGGTTTTCGGTGTTGGCCACCAAGCGGCCGTGTGACCATCTCGCTCGTGGCCTCTCCCAGTCGATATCGCAAACCTTCACGGTCCTCGCGGTCAGCATGATGCCTTTGGCGGGTGCTATCGCTATAAATTTTTCCGCTCCGTTATGGTCGGGCATTGCTGTCGGTGCTGGGCTCAAGGAGAAGGCCGGCCCGGCCCGCTGGACAGCTCTGTTCCTGGGGTTCATTGGCGTACTTATCGTCACGCACCCCGGTGCCGACTCCCTGCAGCTCGGCGCGTTGTATGCGATCGGAAGTGCCATCCTGTACGGCACCGTAACCGTGGCGGTGCGCGGCATGACGGCAACCGAATCGACCTCGACATTGCTCATGTGGCAATTGACGATACTCGCGGTATTGCACTCTCTTTTACTGATATTCGGTTTTCGTTTACCAACGCCTGTGGACGGAGCAATGCTTGTTCTGAGCGGAGTTGCCAATTTTATTGGACAATGGCTTTGGACCAAGGCGCTGCTGCTCGCGCCGACGACAGCCGTTTCGCCATTCTACTATCTCATGCTGGTATGGGCGCTCCTACTGGGCTTTCTCGTATGGGGCGATCTTCCGACGCCCAGCCTTGTCGTCGGGTCGAGCCATTGTCGTCGCCTGCGGACTGTTTCTACTTTGGAACGAATCGCAACGCAGCCGTCAGACGAAAGGATGAATCCCGGACGAAAGGAGGGTCTACATCGCTGCTCGTCATTGCTGACGGGGCCATGCGTGGAATGTCACACGTTTGTGTAAGGGGCTTTCATGATGGTTGAACCGTGGTAAGGATCGAGATCGGTCGGACCTCACCGTTTGGGAAGCCGCCGCGGGTCTTGATGATCTTGCGCAACGACCGATGCAGCGCCTCGACTGCGTTGGTGATGCAGATCATCTCGCAGATGCCGGGCGCCCACGCGAAGAACGGGACGACATGCTCCCGGACTCGGCGCCAAGCCAGGCCGATCGCCGGATAGGGTTTGCCGATTTCGGCCTCGGGCTCCTCGACCCGGAGGAGCGCCACGTCGGCATTCTCGGCCCGGTAGATCGCTTTAATGGCGGGCAGATCGCCTTGCGGTCCTTCGAGGACACGATGGCGAGACTGTTGCGGGTCAGGGCACGATGCAGGTCTGAACTACGGTTTGCGACGGAGCAGTAATCAGCAGGGGCCGGACGTCATGTGAACGAATGTGGCCAAGGGTGACCGGTGGACCGCGATAGGACTGAGGCCGTCACTTGGCCGACGGGTCGTCGTGGGGATCGCGGGCGGGCATCCGACAATTCGGGGCACAATTAGAGTTCCCGATAGGGGATCGGGAAACCCCACGCCTTTAGGCGGCTGAGATTGCAGCTCTTCCCATGTGAACTGGTTGGATGGAAGCGTACAAACGAGGCAGCCATACCGTTTGGGACTGCAAATGCCACTTGGTGTGGATCACGAAGTATCGTTATCCCTTCTTTGGTGGGGACGTTGGGATTTGGTGCCGGGAATTGCTGAGTGAGACCGCAAGGGCTCATGAGATGGTCATTCATGCTGGGTCGGTCAATCGCGATCACGTGCATCTGCTGGTGTCGATCCCACCCAGCCTGTCGGTATTGCGCGCGGTGCAATATCTGAGGGGACGCAGTTGGCACAAGCTGCTGAATGAATTCGGAATACTGCGCAAGCTGTACTGGGGTCAACACCTGTGTGGCCGAGGCTACTGGGTTGCCAGCAGCGGCAACGTGACAGATGAAGTATGGGTGGAGTACATCAAGAACCAGAAGCCGCCGGAACCGGACGACAACTTCAATGTGACGTGAGTCCGTCGAATGGCGGATTGATCCGGCTTTAAGCCATACCTTGAAGCCACCACGTTTTAGGCGGTGGAGTGTTCACAGCCGTGTCAACGGTTGCCTGGAACCGTATGCGAAGGTCCTGAGTTGGCTGCTGCGATGTCCAACCCCACCCTCATCCTTCGCCGCGCCAAGGTCCGCAAACGCGGCGATTTGCAACTCGAAGATTATGATGTCTTCGATGGCGATCATGAGGTCGGGCCGCATCGACCTTGTTCATGCCGAGGACCGCGCCGAAACCCGATTCTGGAACATCTCGTTCCAGATCATCAAACGCAAGAGCTGCGGCTGCGCGTCGTCGCTTCAAGCCGCCAAGGCGGCGTTCCAGGAGGAGTATGACCGATGGCGGCAGCAGGAGGCGGAAAAGCCCGCCATATCATCGGGCTCGGACTGATTTAGTCGACCTTGACCCAACCGAATGGGTTATGACGGCGTCGCCTGCCGCCTTTCCTTCGCCATGCGCCGCATCGATGCTGCCGCGGGCCGTTTCCCTGTGACTTGGAGGTACCGCTCGCTCCAGAATTTCGCACCACGGAACTTCCTCCGGGCTCGTTTTTCAGCGGAAGCAGCCGAAAAGCCCAGAAAAGCGTTGCGAGCAGGAATCGGAAGCCGGCGCCAACGACGACGCTCAAACGACCACCAGCGGCCGTGATTTGGTCCGCGCGACACGCCGGGATTACGACTGGGCGCACCTCAAGCGGCCGCCGCTCTTCGGTTTTGATTTTCCGCCCCGGCTTTGATTTCTTAACGGAATCACGACGGTGATCTCTCTAGTCGCGTGAAGGTGTCGAGCAGCGGATCAGCTAGCTTAAGATTAAGAATCCGATGGCTCCCGGCGTCTTGCGGTTCGAGAACGCGTTTTATTTTTTGAGGTGCTGAGCTTGATTTGTGGGTTTTTCAAAGAAATCAAACGCCGTCGATGCTCAGTTCGGGAATTGGCTTCGGCGCGACCTTCGCCTGCTAGGGGGGCATAATGAAAATCCGTAACAAACAATTCTGGTCGTGCGCTCGAAGTTGGCGGCCGTTGGGCCGTTCAAATCATTCTGCTCGATCGGAGGGCTGCCGTCACTGTGCGTTTCATCCGTTTCAGCGTGTTTCGCTTGCCCCGCGCGTAAACCTTCGTGACCGTTCCGCTCGAAATTGTAAAACCGCTTCTCTCCACCTCTCTATTTGAACGGCCATAATATCCTCAAGCTCTTTTTTTGTTCGCACAGTCGCAGCCTGAGCCTTGAGTTCCTCCAAGGTGGAAAGGACAAGTTGGGCAGAGGCGACAAACATACTCCCTGCAACATCCACTGCGGTAGGTTCGAGGGGGGTAGGCTTGCCAGGAATTTTGTTCTCCCAGACTTCGCCTGCGTCGGGCATCGGCATCACGTTCGATGCGTCAGGCTGCCGGGCTCCGGATCGTTTCTGCGTGTGCTTCGCGTCCTCTTCAGGGGCAAACTGCGCTGCGAACCGACGCTCTCGCCTCGCGGCATCCCGGGCAAACGTCTCGCTGATCTCCTTAATTGCCGGGCCCAAAATCTCTGGACCGTCGGCCGGATCATGAGCCTCTCTAATCTTGTGACGCATCGAGCTGATAAATCAGGACTGCCTTGTTGGCGGCGCGAATCAAACCCACCCGACATTATACACTCTTCCGGTAACACGACTGCGGCAAGTCCTGGACCACGCGACCGACTTGTCCGCGCGGGCGCGCCGGGCTCGCGTCCACGGTCCCGACAGGCGTTAGCGTCCCGAGAGCGATGCCTTCATGGCGCTTGGTCGACCTGCCGCGGTGCTACGACTTGGTCCGGGCGGATAAGCGGCTTGGCGATGATGAAGCGAGTCGCCACTTACACGGCAACTTCGACTTTAGCTTTGTCTCGCGCCCGGTACGGCCGCGCCGGCATAATGGCGGCGGTGGTGTAGTGGGTCAGCGACGTGCTGAGGCTGTCCGCCGGCCGCATGTCCAAACGTAAGATTGCCGCTAGCCTTGGGGTGCGCGCGACGCCCGTCGGGAACGCACCCGGCGGGCACGGCGCGCGGGGCCTGGGCTGGCCGCTGCCGGAAGGCCTGACGGACGAAGCGCTGGAGACCGGTTCTACCCGCCGCCCACGAGAGCGGCCAGGGATCGTCGGCCGCACCAGGACTGGGCGGATCCAGACATTGCCCCGCTCCCTGTGGAAAGGAGCGACGTCATGCCGATTCGCGGATCACCCAACGGCGCCGTCATCCCCGTCCACAGGCTGGTCGCGATCGCCCGGACTGGGTGGTCGCAATCAATCGGAACAGCTGGTCACGATCATCACGTGCACGCAGTCACGCGCTACAACCGAATAGGAGGGACCGACGCGCGGCGGTCCTTTTGTAGGGCAATTGTTGCGAGAGCCGGGAAAGATGGTAATCAAATGACTTGAATTTAAAAACGTCCGAAATCCATTTAGGAGGTTGAAATGCGACATACGCACAATTGCTGATGCGGCGGCAGGAAGCGGCGAGTGACCTGCCAGCATTCAAACCTAGCTACAGGTACCTGCTCAATGACTGCTTTCGTGCCTGGTTAGCTGGCAGGATCGCTAAGACATGCCGATGGAGGAGTGAGCTATGCTCGTAATGCACCGGGGCTTCCAGCTTGTTCCGTTCAAGGACGGCGAAAAGTGGCAGGCTCAAATCTTCTCGGGCAGCAATAGAATTACGACAACGATGCCATTTGCCTGTGAAGAGCTGGCCATAACGGAAGCAAGAAAAATCGCGGATGAAATTCGAAATACCACCGCTTCTGGACGCTTTAGCCGACACCCGTAAGTCGTGCGGCGCGCGTTTCCGAGAGGCGTCAGGCACGGGGAATGAGATATGCGGGACTTGCTGCTTGTCTTGGCACCAATAGCGGCCGTAGTCTATTTCTTGACGCACCCGGACCAGTTCAAACCCTTTATGGATTGGGCAACAAGCTTTCTTCAATGATCGGACAGAATTCGCCTGCTCGGGATGACCGCTTGGGCCCAGTTCGGCGGCTCGCCGCAACGAGCAAGGTGCTAAATATAGACGCGGAGCGGACAGTCGCGAGAGGAGTTGGCCTGTCGCCTCTAGACGTGCATCTGACGCATCTGTGGCTGGAGGGTGAGCCGGGCGACTAAAAGGCCGAATTATTCCGCAGCCATCGGCCAAGTTGCGCTCGACTCAATCGCTTCAGATTTGTCCCGCCCGGAAAAGCCGTAACGCGGGGGATCGGCCCCGCCAATCTAGATTTCCTGGAGGTCACACTGATATTTCCTTGTTCGCGAAGCTCTCGGTCTCGGGATTTAGCAGGCCGAAGGCCTCCAGCGCAGTGCTCCAATTGAGCAAGTGGAGGTCGGCAAGATCGAACACCACCGCCGTTGAGAGCCCATAACAGGAGTGACGGACACGATCGACGAAGCCGAGGTCGAACTAACAAAAAGTCGCAGGCAGTGGCTGGATTGGGCGGATCTATCGGATTGATAGCTAGCCCTCGGCTTGCCAGATGGGCGGCCTTCCGGGCGGATATGAGGCTTGGCAACGAACAGAGGACCTGGCCGGTAGGTGCGACCGGCCGAACCCCTGCTCAATTCAGGCCACCGGTTAGCATCCGCACCCCGCGCCCTCTCTTTAGCCCGAGATTGGTTAGGAATGTATGAACGGGTGCGCGGACCAGCGACTTTGCCTTCCTTGAGGGTGGCCGGCCATCGACAGGGGTGAGATGCCGGACGATGGTTGGCCATCCCTCTGTGGAGAACCTTGTGGATAACCCACCCTGGGACGTTGACCGCAATTTGATGAAGAACAAGGCCGGGTGTAGGGTGGCGTTATATGACTTTGTCGCTGATGCGTAGCGTACAGATCACCTTTGACCCGGCAACTTTCGCCCGTGGCTCGCCGTCGATCAACGAACCGGCCAACCCCTGCTCCTTCTCAGAGATCGCGATCAGCTTGAGCCGCTCTGCCAGCGCCTCGGCTGGCTTGTAGCCAGCGCGGAGACCTCAGCGGCATAATATGAAATCCCTTACAACCAGAACCGGTTTGCCACAGCTTGATCAGGCGAGCTGGGAAAAGGGCTTCTCGGATGCCATTCGCGCGAACGTGATTCGTGTGGGCCTCCGACAAGGAGGCCGAGATGAATGTACATTATCGAATTGAATTGAGCCAAGCTGAGCGCTGCGGACTCACCCTGATGTTGGGCGGGGGCAAGCATGCTGCCCGTAAGCTCAAGCGAGCCCAGATATTGCTGGCCGCCGACGGCGGCGGCAACGAGACGAGATTGCCTGCACGGTGGCGGTGGGCGGTTCCACCGTGCATCGGACCAAGCGGCGCTTCGTGGAAGGCAATCTGGAACGGGCGCTGAGCGAAGAGCCGCGTGCTCGGCTGCTCGGTCGTCCTTAGGCTGGCGCCTCTGGCCTTGAGCGTCCGAACGATGTCCTGCAGATCCCCTATCGAGCGCGCGGGGCGATTGACGCGTCACCAGCGGCACGTCACCTTGCCAATGAAATCGAGCAACGTGCGAAGCTCCGCGCGTTCTTGGATGCTCGTGCCACCCTGCTTCTCTCCGAGGATCACATTGCGGCCAGCGGTCTGCAGGGCAGCTTTCTAGATGGAAAGGTCCTGCTCGGTCGTACTGACGCTAGCGTAAATACGAAAGTTAACCTTATTGACATTTATTTTCGTCTCAGGGCGATGACTCGGATGGGTAAACCCACGCAAGACAACCCGTGTCCAAGGGGCAGAGACCCCACGGCGGCGGCTACATGCTCTACTGCGCACGCAATCTCATCGAGCGCTTCCAGCCGGCTGGGCTCACGAGTGCCATCCCGGAGCACTGGGTACCGGCGCTAATCGCAGCCGCCGGTGATACTACCGGCTGGCGCTAAGTCGAATTCTTCACCGCCAATATTCGGAGCCCGAACACGCGGCTCGTCTATGCGCGGCCTGCGGCCGATTCTTTGACCGGTGCGAGGAGCGCGGCCTAACCCTGACCACGATCCGGCGTTCGATGTCGCTTTAGCTATAATAATGGGCCGACGAACCATGGGGCGCACGAAAATAGCCGGGATGAAGGAGCAGAAACGGTCCCGTTGCGGAGACTTTGAAAAAAATGGCCCCGAAGGTAACCCTCGTTGATTGCTGCCGGAGGGGCGTTCGGCCGATTATGTGGACGACAACCGCCGTTCCCGTGCATTTGAAGTTTTTTCACCGAAAAGCGGTGGGATTGTCCTAATCGAGCCCAAAGCTTGCAATAAGAGTTTCTACGTATTGGCCGGAATCAATGGTAAGAAACCAGAAGGTGGATGAAGCCTTTAGGGAAACGAGCCATGCTTGTGGCCGCCACGAGCACTCCGACCGTCTTGGACGTGACCACGCTCTTCTTCGTATCCACTTGCGTCACCGGTCTGCTCGGGCTGTTGCTGTTGTTCGCTTGGGCGAAAAATCGCATTCCTGCCCTGGCGTGGTGGGGCGTTGCTTATCTGATTGGTGGGTGTTCGGTTGCGGCATGGAGCTTCGAGAGGCTGATTTCCCCGCCGCTGTCGACCGGGATCGCTAATGCACTTCTGTTCATCGCTTTTGGGACAATGTGGAATGCCGCGCGAGTATTTCACGGCCGACAGGTACTGGCGAGCGGGTTGATCGGTGGCGCCGCTATTTGGCTGTTTGCCTGCACCTTCACCGACCTTGCGCTTTGGTCGGCGGCGCGCATCGTTCTGAGCTCTCTCATTGTGGCGAGCTATACATTCGCGACCGCGGCTGAGCTGTGGCGTGAACGGCGCGAGGCTTTGCGCCGCAGCTGGCCGGCCATTTTCATTCCGATACTGCATGCCGCGAGTTTTTTGTTCCCGATCCCGCTGGCGAGTCGGCTTCCAGTAGACAGTGGCACCGTCGCTCTGTCGAGCGGATGGGCGGCTGTGTTCGTGCTGGAGACGATCCTCTATGCGGTCGGTGCAGCGTTTATCATTCTGGTACTCGCGACCGAGCGCACACTCCGTATTCACAAGAACGCAGCCTTGACCGACGAATTGACCGGCCTGCTCAACCGACGCGGCGTGCTGCAGGCGGCCCAAGAGCTGATCGCGCAACAGGCGCAGAAGGGTGAGGCGATAAGTGCGCTGATGTTCGATCTCGATCATTTCAAGTCGATCAACGACAAGTTCGGCCACGACATCGGGGACAAGGCGCTGCATCTCTTTGCCGCTACCGCAAGCGTCAGCATGCGGGGATCTGATATCCTGGGTCGGTTCGGTGGCGAGGAATTTGTCGCGCTACTGCCCGGCAATCTGACCGACGCCAAGGTGGTGGCCGAGCGTGTGCGTAGCGCGTTTGAAGCCGCCGGCATTACGGTCGCGGGCCTTGATATCCGTGCGACCGTCAGCATCGGGGCCGCCAGTGGCCAACCGGAAACGGACATCATCGCGCTGCTCGCCGCTGCCGATGCCGCGCTTTATCGCGCTAAGGCTAACGGACGCAATCGCGTCGAGGCGGAAGAGTGCAAGAGTGGCCTGCTGCCGGTTCCGCGGACACCGAGTTATGATGTCATGATGGAACCGGAGGTAGATCATGGAGAGGCGGAAGTTTACACGAGAGTTCAAGCTTGAGACAGTGCGTCCCCGAAAGGGGTTGGTGAAAACAATCGCGTATTTCGAAGGGCTGCTGCAGCTGCCGCACGTCAATGACATGCTGAAAGTTACCAAATGATCACCCGCCTACGCCCGGTTGCCGCGCTCATCGCAGCGACGCTCCAGGTCGCGGCAATTGTCGCGCGGAGGCTGCCTCCGCCCAGGAAGCGCCCCCCCCGGGGGGCCGCCCAGCGCCTAGCTCGCCAAGAAGTTGCCTGGCGCCCGCCGTCAAGGCCCATCCGGTGCCGCCGGCCGGCAGCAACCGATCCGGCCATGCGCAGGCGCAGCGGCTTTGCTTCAAGAATTGCATCGCCAGGAACGGCAACAAGTCGAATTGAGGCGCGCATGCGCATCGGGCCGGCTCCCGCCCGGCGACACGTGCATAGCTCTGCATCAGCACTAAATCTCAGGTTGTGGGGCCCGGCATCAGCGCGGCTGGTCCTGCCGAGGAGCCGATAGACGACCGACGCGACCCATTCGCGGCGCGCCCGCTGGGCGATCGCAGGTCTGTTTGCGTCCCTGTCCTCGACCGGCCAAGGCTCGACCTCAAACCCAATGCTGCGAAACGCTCTGACCGCGCGCGCCATGTGGAGCGCGCCGGTCACCAGCAGCAAGGTCGCCCGGCTTGGGCTTGATCAGGTGGGCGTAATAAACCGCGCTCTCATACGTGCCGCGGGCGCGCCTTTCCAGGACCACAGGCCCCGGCTCGATGCCGCCGCCGAGCTCGGCAAGGCCGGCAGGCCGTCGGCGCCGCCGATCACGAGCTTGAGGCGCGGGTAAAACGGCGCCAACCGGCCGGCCTCGGCAAGGCGTTCGTCGCCGCCGGTGAGAACGACGATGCCGGTCAGGTCCTTGAGCGCGGTCATGGCCGGGCGCTGGAACCGGTGCTCGAGCGGAAGGACCAGCAACACGGCCGACTGATCGGGGGCGAGAACGGGCTTCGCCGGGCGGGCAGGGGGCTTCCTGCCTCGGGTACTCGCTGATGCAGGCAAGCCGGCCGCGAAGGCATGCCCGTTCGGCTTCTGCCCATTCGCTCCGGTCGGCTGTTGGGCGATGGTAATTTAACGTTAGCGCTGATAACATCCTGCCGAGCAGAAGATCGCGAGAGACGGGTGGCTCGATAATGACATTCTCCCTTATGACGGGTCGGGTCGTAAGTGGACACTGTCTTGGAAGCCGGGCTGATGCTCTTGAGGCGGTGCACGAAAGGATTGATCGTTGGCGGGAATGGCAGTCGCACAAGATGCCATTAGAGACGTCCAAAATTTCAGACTGAGCACCAGTATTCCGGGGGCGATCTTGATGCGAACAGCGAAGCGACCCCCTTTCCGAACGCGCCGGGAGGTTGAACGCTATTTCGGCGGCAAGACGATCAAATGCTTGCTTTGTGGGAAACAATTCGGTCGTCTCTCGTTTCATCTTGCCGCCAAGCATAGCGTGACAACGGACGATTATAAGAGCCGATTCGGGCTTCCTTGGAGTTGGGGGCTGACATCTGCGCCATCGCACGTCAATTCGGGATGGAACGATGACCGCAGAGCCAAGGCGAGCCGCCTCGCGCAAAGAAGTAGGTTCTTCAAATTTGCGCATTCGGTGCCGCACCGGAAGGTGGCCCCGTTTTTGAAAGCGGAACTCGTGAAGAACTTGGGCGTCAACGCTGTCTGCTTTGGCAAAAGATTTGAATCACGCGTGCATGCCTTGTTTGACAGAGGATTTACGGACGCAGCGATCGCACAGGCGCTCAATGTAAACAGGACGACTGTAAATCTTCGGACCAAGCATTGGCGCAAGCCGAAGCGGAAGAGGTGAAGGAATGTCTGCGGGTGCGAAACGTCTCTGGGATTGGATTGCCACGCGCTGTTAATCAATATCGGCATTTTGCTGTATCCACGCGCATGTTAGCGAATAGGACCAAGGGACGGCGCGGGTCGGGGAAGGGTCGTGACGTTGCAGCGGTGTACGCGGCTCCGTCAGGCGAGAGGTATGAACGTAGCGCTTGCCGCCGCCGCGTTCGTCGTTGCTGGCTTGGCGGTTGCCGGTGAAGCGCGGGCGCAGTGCAGCGGCACGTCGTGCACGGTGAATACCGCCGGCGACGGCGCCGGCGCCGGCACGTCGAGCAATCCGACGCCGCGTTTTGCCATCGCTACCCCAATTCCAATCCCGGCACCACGATTGCCTTTGCCAATACGCTCGCCAACTCGACCATCACGCTGACGAGCGCGCTGCCGGCAATCAACGCCCGATGTTACCATCGACGGCGCCGGCGCGCCTGGGCTCTTCATCAGCGGCGATGGCGCCAGCTCGGTGGCAACGCCACATTCCAAAATTTGTCGATTGCCTTCGACAATGCGACTGGCGGCGCCGGCGGCGCCATCTACGTCAATGCCGGCACCGCTTTCATCAACAATGTCGCCTTCGAAAGCAATGGGACGTTTCGGGTGGCGGAACCATCAATTTCAGCGCCACGAACAATTTCGTCTCGGGCAACATCACGCTCGACGGCGGCGGGCTGCAATGGGTGCCGGGGGTCAGCAGCTCAGTCGGCACCGGCGCCGTGACGCTCAATGGTGGAACCTTCTGACGTTCGGCAACAGTTTCAAGGTCAATACAACCGGCGGCGCGCGACCGACAGCAACGGCACGCTTCACACGCTCCTGGGCGTCATATCAAACGGCAGCGGCACCTCCGGCATGCTACAACTGACCGATTCCACCGGCGGATTCGGCACGACCGCCCTTTCCGGCGCGAACACCTATTCCGGCGGCACGATGGTTGTGGGAGCCCACGTTGCAGGTAACCAACAGTACCCCGGAGTCAGCAGCTCGGTCGGTCGGCACCGGCACGGTGACGCTGGAGAACGGACAGTTTCAGGCTGACGGGCCAACCAACTTGACGTTCAGCAACACTTTCAAGGTCAACAACTTCGCCCTCGGCAGCGGGATCGACAGCAACGACGCCACGCTGACGATATCCGGCAACATCACGGATGGAAGCGGGGGACGGGAAAGTTGACCATCCTGAGTCTCATTCGGCGGCGGCGTTGTGGTGCTCACGGGCACCAATACTTATACCGACGGCACGACGATCTGCTCTTGCGGCGCTTTGCAATTGGGCGACCCGACACGTACCGGATCAACCATCGGTGCCGTGACTAAGGCGTCTTCGACATCGGCAACGCCAATACGTCGAGCATCACATCAACCGCCAACGAGGGCGAACTGAAGCGGTTCTTCAATTCAACAACAGCCGGCACTGCAACAGTCACGAACGAGTGTGGAGGCGAGACCGACTTCCTTAATAGCGGCAACGTCCGGATCATCAATCACGGCGGCATCACGGCTTTCTGCGCTCTTGGTGGTGCCGATACGAGTACGGCTGCGGACGCGACATGTTGCCCATGGCCGGGGTGCCCCCTATGCTGCGCTGCAGGCCCATAGCTCCCACACGCCGAATTACAGCGAGACCGACCTGACCGCAGTCCCCGCTTCGACGATCGACAATGTTCAATAGGATGCCGCTGCCGGTGCGCGCGCGTGCCGCGTGGGCATACGACTGGGTGAGCAATCCCGTGCTCGGCGCTGTCTTCCAGGCGCTGCCCGGTGCGAGCTGCGTCGTCGATGGCCCGGCATTGCCGAAAGAATCCGCGCTTGCCAGCGCCGGCGCGGAACTGCACATCACGCCCGCGCTCTCGCTCCTCGCCAAGTTCGACGGCGAGTTCGCCGGCGGCTCGCGAACCTACGCCGGTACCGGCACCTTGCGCTGTCCGTGGTGAGGGGCTACAAATTGGGATAGCGGTGCATTGCCTGCGATGCATTGCAGCTTACTGTTGCCGCGTCAGCTGTTGGCGGAATTAAATTGCTGTTTGGCCTTCGGGCGATGCAGGCTGGTCCCGTACGCTTCAGGCAGCGGCTCGACGATCGATTGCACATCATCGATCCGTTCCGCGGGTATCCGGCGACTTCGGGTGCTGATGAAGGCGACAAGGCCTCCGTTAAAAAGGCTCCAACGACCTTGCTTGTTTGACGTAAAGCAGTACGCCAACCCCACGCGCTGCGCGGCAGAGGCGGCTGGGAGCCGGGCAGTCGTCAGCTGACTATCCTATGGCCAAACCTCGCCCTGTGACTCCACATGCCCCGACCCCCAGGCAAGTCCCTGGGTCAATGCATCGACTAGGTCGTCGTGGCGCCCAAGGCGTTACGCCGAGCGCCGTGAGCTCCGCATCGGCGCCATTCCATTTGGCCAACGTTTTTGGGCAATCGCTCGTCGCCAGCCCGGAACAGGCCCCCGCCTCGTCCTTTTGGGGCCTGTCCGCAGCGCAAATTCGCCGCTGTAGAGTTTGGTTCGGGAGACCTGAGCATTTCTCCTGTAGGCGCCCGATTGTCGGCGGCGGGCACCTCGGCCGGAGGGACGGGAACATGCAACAGTGGGCATGTTAACGCTGATAACATTACGGTCTCACGTCAGCGCTGATAACATGCTGTCGAGCGGTTCTGGCTTTCGAAACATTTGAAACTGAGCTAATGTTTATCGCGTCTTCCGTCCCCTCAGGCGGAAGGCGGTCCGGCCCCTGCCGTTGCGCATGCGCGGCGGCAGGGGTTCTATTCACACGGAATGTGAAATAACCCCGGTTCGATCAAAATTCCTGTGGCGTTTGCGCCATAATACCGGAGTTTGTTCCCGAAGCAGGCCGATGTGGCCCGCAGTGGAGTTTCCACGAACTTAAAAAAATAACGCAGCGGTAAAGTGGCGGCGTCGCAAGAGCGCGGGGGGCGTCATTCTGAAGGTCTACGTGACGAAGTTCGGAGATGTGCACCATGTGCTCAGCTCTGCTGAGGCTTGGTTGGCGGGTTGTTGGGGGGTTGCTTGCAAGTTCGGGGCGTTAATCGCTCTCCTCGGTGGCGATTTGCTGAACCAGCCGGACAATGCGGCGCCGAAGGACGGAGTCGCGGATTTGGATGAAGGATTTGGCGAGTGACAGGCCGTCCGTCGTAGCGAGGAAGTGGGAGACATAATCCGGCGAGTGCATTTTATGCGCGCCCGATCCCACGGTCGGGCCTCGGGGGTTTTCGAAGAAAAACGAAACCGGTGCCTGTAAAACATCAGAGATACGCTGCAATCGGCTCGCGCCGATCCGGTTCTTCCCGTTCTCGTATTTTTGTACTTGCTGAAATGTGACCCCGAGGGCATTGCCGAGTTCAGACTGGCTCATTTTCAACATTAATCGGCGCATGCGTATGCGAGTGCCGA
The DNA here is from genome assembly GCA_963725185.1 of uncultured Alphaproteobacteria bacterium. GTDB lineage: Bacteria > Pseudomonadota > Alphaproteobacteria > Rhizobiales > Xanthobacteraceae > VAZQ01. Next base: position 327,273 of record CAVRXO010000001.1, on the reverse strand, counting down.
CGTGCATGTCGATGGGACTAGGGGATTTTGTCGCCATGTGTCACCATAACACGGATCTCCAGAATAACACGGGTCTCCGGCGAAAACTTTTATAAGGCCGCGGTGGTGCCGAAAGTTGGGGGGAGTGTCGCTATTCTGCAACCATTTCGAATGGCTACCCTGCCGCTGCTCCCATGATTCGGCCCCGCCGCTCGCGAGGCATTTTTCTTTATAGGCCGATCGCGTCGTGGGAGGAGGGGAGTGGTTGTTGGGTTTTCACGCAAGCGATTAGGAACATCCACGCTTGCAGGCGGTGTAGGCGCGTCGGACAACTCCTCAGCTGTTCGAAGCAGCGGCTGCGTGTGCGACCCCTACAGGAGCAACTCAGGAGCAATGGATATCGCTGATCTGGTGGCCAGCGCTCTCGCGGGTGCCATGCAGGGGCTGCGTTTCAAGAGTTTAGTTTTGTACGTACCTGCAATCGTCGTCGCGATACTTCCCACTGTGGGACACAGGACAGAGCGTACGACCTGAACACCTGAACCCGTCATTTGTGATGCTGTTCGGCATTAGTCCACACACCTGCTGAAATAATGTTCTTCTGAACGCCCCGTGCCATTCGGGGTTACAACTGCCGGATTGCCAACCACCCCGCGGCGGGAACGCCTTGTACGTTGCGGCGTCGCACTTGCGTGCCACCCGGAGAGATACGCCCGACGGTACCCACATCGGGCCGAGGGAACAGAGCACGATAAGAGCCTTTGCGAGGTAAGTCGCCTTTGACATGGGATATCTCCTCCTTTGCCTTGGCTTCAGTTCCCTGAGCTTGGATCGGTGATTCAATTGCCGCGCTTGGCCCATCGGCGGGTGTGGCACGTGCGAACGGATTGGAGCCGTGAAGCAACGACGAGTCGTGCCGAATATCGTCGGTAGCCGTCTCCCATGTATAGCCGACAAGCCGGCTGATGCTTAGGGTCTTGCCGTGATACTGCGAGCGTTAAAGCAATCGCGATCGGATTGCACGTCAGCACCATCAGCACCATCAGCACTATCAGCACCATCAGCACCATCAGCAGGATCAGCCACCGGATCGCGAGCCCCACCGGCACTCCGAGCACGGCCGCCAATTAGATGATCGGGCCGTTGGCGGCGCTGGCGCGCTGACGCTCGGCATGGAGCTCAGCGCCATCGGCTTGTAGCTCCACCAGCACGGCTGCTTCCTTGGACCGGTCTGCCAGAAGGGCCACCCACGTCTTGCGTTAATTTGCGATTGCGTTGAGTGCGGCGGCGCGTGGCCCTTCTCGGTCAGCTTGCGGATCGCGGCCTCAATCTCGCCGAGACGGCTGGTCAACGGCTGCCACCTTTTTGGTCTGCGCATCGAGCTTGGCGTCAACAGCCTCGAGGCGCTCATCGATCCAGGACGCGGCAGCAACCGCCACGCCGACATGCCTCGACCAGCCGGCCGTAGATGCCAGCCACATTGATGGACGCCAGGCCGACGACCAGGGTGATCAGCGCCGGTGCGCAGCATTCTGCTGGTCGACCGCCAATGACGGCTCAGCCAAGCGGCGGTCACCAGCTTGGCGGTTTCCATCGTTCCGGCGAGCGCTACGACCGCGCCCGGCCTAAAGCTCCCGAACTGGCAATGATTCGGCAACGAAACGTATGCACTAAACGTGAACGAACGTTGTTGAACGCCTCGCTAAGTGCTTGTTTTTTCGGGATCGTCCGGTGTCGGCGTGCCGCTCATAACGGTCTGGTTGGAGGTTCGAGCCCTCCCGGAGCCCACGCACACCCGATCGCAGATTATGGTATGCTATGGAAACAGCCAAGAATTCAGCGAGGAAGCAATGCCGGACGACAAGCCGTTGACGACTGAGGAGGCGCTCAAGAAGTTGATCAACGAGACAGACAGGGCGGTGGTGAAAGCGCAGGCGGCAATTGCGATGGTGGTTGGGAGAGCCAATCCGGAGCCGAAAGCGGTGGAGACCGACGAGGCGGCGACAGCGATGCCGTTCGACGAGAATGGCGCCGTCGCTTGATGCATGAGCTACCCGCTCGGGGCCACGGCGGTGGCCGTGACGCGGAGGTTCGTTAAGGCCGTCGAGGGTATTTGGATCCAATAGGGATTGGGCTTGCTGGGAGCATCGAGCCTGGAAGGGAATGACAGTGAGATTGCCTAGCGACACTGCTGCACGCGATCCAGGGCATCGCGCGGGGGGGGGGGGGGGGGGGGGCTGGCGCCGTCAGATCGCGCGCCGGCGGGCTTCCCAGGGCCGCTGGGCCATGGTGTAGGGTCGGGGGACCAGGTGCCCCCGGCGGCTATGGGCGGGTATGTGTGGCCACCCCACGGGAAACCGGTCGCGGCGACCTTGGCGCGACTGGCCCGGCAGCCCATGGCGAGTGATCGGGAGGATGGGCTCAATATTTCGCGTTCTGAAACGCTGCCTAAGCCGTTGATAAGAAACAGGTCAATTCTCCGCGATTTTTCAGAATTCGCCTTGAGCGAAAAGGAGAAACAGTCTGATTTTAATTCCGCCATTCCCAGGTTCAAATCCTGGCGCCCCAGCCAGTCAGTTTAGTCTCTCGTGTACATGTCCGGCCTGTGAAAAAAGGTCAGATGTTCCCGAAGGTCAGCCCAATGCGGTGCAGTCTCTGAGACGCCTTTTTCACAATTCTCAGCAATGCTGGGCGAATTTCGGACGCCAGTCTCTGGTCACTAAATCCCAATCTCCGTGTTCTGTTGGCAGAACTCGGTTTGATTGCACTGAGACCGGTTCGATATCGCTGTAGAAGCCCGTTTCCGCGAGATGTCCTCCGCTCAATGCGAGGCCCCTTGGTCGCGCGGCAGCTTGTCCCATCAGTGGACATATTGCGTCGGTTTACCTGCCGGAAATGTGCCTGCGAACATCGTCAACTCCCTTGCTAGTCCGGGCCGGACAGGCAGAAGTGGTCGCTCGCTTGGGGGCTCGCTTGGCTGTCCAGACGTCGACGATCGCAGTATAATTCGAATCAACCCGCTTTTGAGGATTGTCCGTGCCCCCAAGTCGCATTCTCTGGACTAACCAATCGGTGCTGAAATTCGCAGGCGATGCCGATCCCATCCAGCTGATCGAGGCAAAGGCACGTGAGCTGGTTCTGAGGGCCCGCGATGCGGGCTGGTCGGGCCCACCATACAGCCCGCTGGCCATCGCCGACCTCCTTAAAATTCGAGTCGAGGCCAATAGCGACGTCGTTGATGCACGTACGGTCGCAGTCGGTAGCGGCATCCGGATCGAATTTAATCCCACGCGCCCACGTGAACGGGTCCGCTTTTCCATAGCTCACGAGATCGCACATACCCTGTTTCCCGACGTGAGAGAGCAGACCCGCCACCGTGGAGGAACCGGTGCCGTCTCGGATGAGTGGCAGCTTGAAATGCTGTGCAATCTAGCCGCAGCCGAATTTGTCATGCCCCTCGGTAGCCTGCCGCCCAGCGAGCACCTGCCGAAGATCGAACAATTGATGTCGGATCGGCTAAAGTTCGACGTCTCCACGGAAGCCTTCCTAATTCGTGTGGTGAAGACCACGGCCGAGCCTGTCCTGATGTTCTGTGCCTCGCCCATCGAGCGCGAAGGCTTCCGGCCGCACTACCGCATCGATTATAGCGTTGGCTCGAAGTCGGCTCCCGCCGTCGTCGGCGCGGGCATGTCCATCCCGAGCGACAGCATCGTCTATGGCTGCACGGCCATCGGCCAGACAAGCCGCGCAACCGAATCCTGGATCGCGGAGAAACCGCTTGCGGTCGAGTGCGTCGGAATCCCTGGCTTTCCGGGCGCTCGTTTTCCCCGCATCGCGGGCATTGTGCGCTTCCGGGTCCAGGATGCAGAGCGGGACGATTTCGACACGGTGCATGGCGATGTCCTTGCGCCCGGGGGCCACGGTCCGAAAGTCATCTGTCAGCTGGTAAACGACCTGGCCAAGGTCTGGGGCGGCGGCGTAGCGCGCGCGAGCGCCAAGAAATATCCCGCCGCGCAACAGCAGTTCTCGCGATGGATCGGACAAATCCCTAGGCGGGAACGCCTAGGCCGCGTCCATTTTGCCAGCGCTGGCGACGATCTGACGATCGCAAGCTTGGTGGCACAGGAGGGCTACGGCGCTTCTTCGTCACCACGAATCCGCTATGCACCCCTAGAGCAGGCGTTTTCCGCCGTTGCCGAGTTCGCAATCGACCACAAAGCTAGCGTTCATACGCCGCGCATCGGCGCCGGCCAGAGTGGCGGTACATGGAATACAGTCGAAGAGATTATCCGCGATACGCTCACCGCGAAGGGTGTGCGCGTCACTGTTTATGATTTGCCGCCGAAACGGCAGACGGCCGGGGCTGGGCTTCTCATTTGAATTTTGCACGCGACGCGCTTCGCATTGTGGTGTTGTCCGGACCGATCGGCGCCGGCAAATCGGCTCTCGCCGAAAGGCTTATCGAGCGCTATGGCGCGCGTATCATCAAGACGCGGGACCTCATCCGCGCGCAATTGCCACATGTGAAGGAGGAACGTGCGGCATTGCAGCGCGCGGGCGAGAAGCTGGACCGGGCCGATGGCGGTAACTGGGTCAAGAACGCGCTTGTGCGCTTCATCGAAGACAATGTCGGGGGTCCTGCAGCGACTGGCTTCTTCGTCGTCGAATCAGCGCGCATTCCCGGCCAAGTGAGAGGGATCCGAGAGGCGTATGGCACCGCGGTGCACCACATCCATTTGGACGCTTCAGATAAGGTGTTGGCCGACCGCTATGCCAAGCGAAGCAACAAGACGAAGGAGTTTGAGCGTTACGAGGATGTGAGGCGAAGCAAGACCGAGCGCGAGGTGCGGAAGCTTGCCGATTTGGCGGACACCGTTGTGGCCACGGACCGCTGCACGCCGGAAGCCGTGCTGGTGAGGGCGATCGCCCTGCTCGGCCTGTATCCTAGGATCTGCACGCCTCTGGTGGATGTGCTGGTCGGCGGACAATATGGGAGCGAGGGCAAGGGCAACATCGTTGGCCACATCGCTCCCGAATATTCACTGCTGGTGAGGGTCGGCGGTCCTAATGCCGGCCACAAGGTTTACGCAGAGCCGGAACCCGAGGCCTATTTCCACCTCCCGTCCGGAACGGAGCGCGCACCCAAGGCGCAGTTGCTTCTGGGAGCCGGAGCCGTGATCTATCCCCCCAAACTGCTGCTGGAGATCGGGACGCATCATGTCGATGCCGAACGCCTCAGCATCGATCCACACGCCATGATCATCGAAGACGGCGACATCGAGCAGGAGAAGGCGATGCTCGACACGATCAGCTCGACAGCTCAGGGCGTCGGAGCGGCGAGCGCGCGCAAGATCATGGGCCGCGGTGGAAAGACCAACCCGCGGGTACGGCTTGCCAAAGAGATCGACGAACTGAGGCCGTTTATCCGCGAGAGCCAGGCCATTCTTGAGCGCGCATTTGCCCGTGGCGAGCATGTGCTGCTGGAGGGTACGCAAGGCACCAGCCTAAGCCTGCATCATGGCATGTACCCGTGGGTGACGTCACGCGACACCACTGTGGCGGGATGCCTTGCCGACGCCGGAATCGCCTCCACGCGGGTTCGTCGGGTGATCATGGTTTGTCGGACCTATCCTATCCGGGTGGGAGGACCATCGGGCCATATGGAGCTTGAGATCACTTATGAAGAGCTCGCTGCCCGGTCCGGTATCGACATCGCCGAACTTAAGAAGACCGAAACGACCACAACGACGAAAAAGCAGAGGCGCTTGGCCGAGTTCGATTGGGAGCAACTGCATCGTTCGACGATGCTCAACGGTCCGACCGATATCGCGCTAACCTTTGTCGACTACCTAAATAGGGCAAACCGCGAGGCCTACCGGTTTGAGCAGCTGAAGCTTGAAAGCGTCCGATTCATCGAAGAAGTTGAGCGGGTGTCGGGCGTGGCTGTCAGCCTGATCTCGACAAACTTCAACTGGCGCAACGTCATCGATCGGCGGTCGTGGTGACCGAGGCCGAACTCAAGGAGCTTCTTGAGGACTGCCCCACGCTCTACCATATGGCGGAGCGGCAGAGCTGGCCAGCAATTCGCGAGCACGGCCTTCTGAGTACCACCGCTCTGCTTGATCGATACGGGATCACTGGAACCGAGAGACAAGCGATCGAGGCGCAGAGGCGACCGATAAGCATCACCCTCGAAAGGCAGGGCCTCGGCCGTGCCGTGGTGCGCGACCAGTTCCCGATGGATGACAAGGGGCTCGCGCGCTGCCTTCAGGACGAGCTGTCGCCGAGCGACTGGTACCGGTTGCTAAATGGGAAGGTGTTCTTCTGGCTTACGCGCGCGCGATTATTGCGACTAATGAACGCTGGCGCATATCGGAGCGATGAGCATGATGTTCTCGAACTGGAGACATCAGCTATCGTGACTGCCTACAAAGATAGGATTTGGTTCTGCCCCATGAATAGCGGTTGCACGAAGCCATTCCCGCATGCGCGAGGCAAAAACACATTTCAGCGCATTTCCGAATATCCCTATGCAGCATGGGCGACGAAACGGTCTCGCGGCGAGCGTGTCGTGGAGCTCGCCGTGGACTATGCTGTTTCGGACATCAAGAAATTCGTCAAGCGAGTCATCCGCATGAAAGGACAAAACGAGATCGCAGTCTTGTTTGAGGCCAAATGAGCTTTCTTGCTTCGTTTGATGCGCGGGCCTGCTGGGCGCGTCCTTGGGCTCGCCGCCCGCTGCGGGCCGGGGTTCTAGACGGGTGGCAGGGGTGCCCCCAGGGCGAACTCGATCCTCGGGCAAAACGGCGTTGCTGGTGGTATATAGAGCAGGCGAATCGATTCGGCGTCACCACACTGGCGAAATTTGCAATGCCTGATTTTGATGAGATCGTTTTTTGCCGGGCGTCGGGATGTTGACACTCCGGACTACGGTTCGGCGCGTCATGGACCGACCGCCTCAGCCCGAAGCAATTCAGCAGACATCGCTTTTCCGCGGTGTTGGGCTTGATCCTTCGATGTGCGACTACGCAGATATTGAAGACTTGGCTATATTGCTCGACCTAGCGGAGTTTGATTCGGGGACGAAGACCCGGCCTTGCTACGTTGAGATGATCGATCGGCTCGGCACTGAGACAAAATGGCGGCGTACATTCCCCGATGTGGCCTCGGCGTGTTCATTCGCTCGCTGCGCCCGAAAGCCCGATGAATTTATCCGGATCATACCGCCTTGTGGGTTGACCGCTGACCAGCGGAAGGAACTGGATGACCTGGGCGTCATTCCAACGGAACAATTCGTGCCGCCGCCTCGGTCAGAGCAACTGCCGATCGGGGAGAAAGGACCAACTCAAGATGTCTGTCTTCGATGACTTTGAAGCTGCATGGGTTGATCATGTGGTATTCGGCAGGGGCAATGCTCGACTGGCTGCGGCGCGCGCGCGAATGAAGGCGAGTCCTGATTACGATGACCACAAATACCTCCAAGCGCTGTTCAGCGCCGAGCGGACTGCGGAAGTCTTCAGCCGGCACATGCGCGTTTCAAATTAATCCGACCTTCGCGCGCGACGTTGGCCCCCCGGCGTCCCGGGTGGCACCGCAGCCAAAGCTGTAGCCACCGCGGACCGCCTTGTTCTGGTTTAAGGCTCTTCTGACGCCCCGCTGGGAACACGGTAATTGATGGGCAAATATTGATTTTATAACGCTATCCAATGGATGGCTGCAGCACCGGTACTAGCCTATAGGCCGAACCGCCGACCTTGCTCAGCCCAGGAATACACCGCAGCCTTCGCGAGGTCTGTCACGTTAAGCTCGGGCATCGAACGCTCAGCAATGGCTGAGACGATAAGAGGAGAAACAAACGCGAGCGGCGCCAGAAACCTTACGTGCCGCTCAACTTTGCCTTCCTGATCGGCAATCTCGGCAAAAGACGCAACCCGGCCTTCAACAAGATCGTCGATCCAGGCCCGAGCCTTGGCGATCGCGGTCAGCATCAGGTCGCAACTCTCTGAACTCACTGTCGGAGCCGGCGAAGGCGAATGGAGAATACCTTTGACCTCTGCGGAAGCCGCAGCTGACCATGGGACGGTCAGGGTAGAGGGCGGGCGGCGGTTGGACTCTAGATAGCTCTCGTCATCCCGATTGTACCCGCCCACCTGCGGTTCGCTTTCGCATTTCAAGTGGATCTCGATCGCTTGTAATTTGATCGTGATACGATCGACCAGTTGCTCGATCACCGCGCGATCGTCCATTGGGGTTCGGCCCGCTCCATTGCTGCCCTCGCCCAGGTGGTCCCGTAGCGCGTTGAGCACCTTGGTTTCGATGTCGTGCGCAGGCACCCGCGGTACACTCCCGGCCTCATCGACGCGCTTCTGCAGGATTGCATGTGAGACATAGTACCGGTAACGGGCGCCTTGCTTGTTCGTGTGGGTGGGCGTCATCCGGTTGCCGCGGTCATCGAAGATGCGGCCGGCCAGGACTGAGGGCGAGGCTTTCAGTTTGAGCTGGCGCGTGTTCGCGCTGGCAGTAAGCTTGGCCTGCACGGCGTCGAACAGATCCCGATCGAGAATAGGCTTCCTGTTCGCCGGGGTGGATGGCGCCACGGTAGACGACCTCTCCGATGTAGAACCGATTGCGCAGGAGGTGGGCGAGTGCGCCAACGCCGAACCGGATGCCGCCGCGGATACTGGCCGGTCGAAAGGATCTGGCGCCGAGTGCGAATCTCCCTTGCGGTCCAGGTCCTCGCACCAAGGATCACGGATCGATCCCAGTTCGAGATAGCGCCGGAAAATGAAACGGACTGTCTCGGCCTCCTCGGGCACGACCACGAGCTTCTTGTTGACGCTCGCATAGCCCAGCGGAACCGAGCCGCCGACCCAGATGCCCTTGGCTTTGGAAGCCGCGATCTTGTCGCGGACCCGCTCGCCGATCACCTCGCGCTCGAACTGGGCGAACGATAGCAGCACGTTGAGGGTGAGCCGCCCCATGCTGCTGGTGGTATTGAAGGATTGCGTGACCGACACGAATGAGACGGAATGCTGGTCGAACAGTTCGACGAGCTTGGCAAAATCCGCCAGCGACCGGGTCAGCCGGTCGACCTTGTAGACCACAATGATGTCGATCTTGCCGGAGTCGACTTCGGTCGAGAAGGTCTTGCAGGGCAGGGCGGTCCAGCGAGGCTCCGGAAAACGCCCCATCGTCATAGTGGCCGGGGATCAGGCGCCAGCCCTCATGCGCCTGACTCTTTATGTAGGCCTCGCAGGCCTCCCGCTGGGCATCGAGCGAATTGAACTCAAGATCCAGGTTATGGTCGGTCGATTTTCGGGTGTAGATCGCGCAGCGGAACAGCTTTTTGGCGGGCTTATCCATTGTTCGCACCTCGTGCTGGGCTGGCCTTTTGCTGGTCCGGACAGAGGAGCGATTGCGCTTGGCCGGCTTCTACTGTCGGCTGCAGGTGTTGGCGGCCTGATTGGCCCCTCTGGCTCGCCCGGAACACGAAGACCAAAGAACCGCGGGCCATTCCATGTCGTGCCGGTGATGGCTCGCGCAATGGTCGAGAGGCTGGAATAGGTCGTCTCCTGCCAGACGAACCCGTCTGGCACGACGGTGACGGTATGGCGCTCGCCCTTGTATTCACGGACCAGGACGGTGCCGGCTTTGAGGCGCCGGTTCAGATCGTTCGGCTTCTCGCCGCGCGCGAAGCCGATCGAGGAGCTTGACCGTCTCCCGATCGAGTCCACCGAACGCCTCCTCCTGGATCCGGTAGGCGATCATCCGCGCCATGATGTCCTTGGTCAGACCCTTAGGCGGGATCGTCGCCGAACATCATGCGCCAACGTTTGCGAAGTGCGTCGATGCCGAGGGACCGAATTTGGTCGACCTCGGCCTCGATCGCAGCGGGATCACGCCGACCGCTGATGCATGGCTAGGCAGCGGGGCGGTCGGCGGTTTCGGGCTTGGATTTGGCGGTCTTGCGCCCGACGATGCGATAAACCCGCTCGCCGTCCGTCTTCTCGGATTCGAGCGTGAGGCCGAGCTTCTTGCGAACCACCCCGGCAAAGAACCCGCGTACGGAATGCTGCTGCCAGCCCGTCGCCTTCATGATGGCTGGGATCGTTGCGCCGCTGGGCCGGCCCAGTAGGCCCAAAACCTTCGCCTGCTTGGAGCCGGCGCGCGATGCATTTGCGCCAGCCTTCTTTCCGCTGGTCGGGGTCGCCCCGGCCTTGGCCTTCTGGATGATTTTGTGACTTGCCATTTCGGGGATCCTTTCCTCGGTTGGGACGGCTATGGCGCCGTCACCACCGAAGCCCCGCAGTGGCGTGAGCGCCGGCGGGGCAGGGTTCCCGAACAAGGCCATGGGCGCCTTGACGAGCTGAGCCAAAGTACCGCTCTGATCGCACCAAAAAGCCAGTCCTTTCTGGATAATCTTATCGCTGTTTCACGCCGAGCTGGCTGATCAAGCTCGCGGCATTCAGGAGTGTGTTCGCCTCGTAGATCAGCCGCTCGACGTCGAGTGCGATCTCGAGCCCCTTCTCGACGATGCCAGCGTTGGAGCAGGCCTCGGCCGCCTTGGCGATGCTTGCCGCTTCCTCCATGCGAATCCGGATTTCTTGGAGATACATCTTGGTAGTGATCTCAACCGTTGGGACGTCCATGTGTAGCGCCTCCTGGCGTCACCATGCACGCTCACATCGGAGAAGATTGCCAGTCCGCGGCAGCTGCCCTGGGCTGATCTTGCACCTCACGGCTGCAAAGCAGGCGCGTCGAGCCCATTTCAGTTCAAGGATTCCGGATCGGCCAACTGTCGGCAAAAGCCGGCGTTTCAGCCCATACGACGCATCAGCGCTCGCAGCAAACGAACAGGATCAGCCCCAATCGCCCCGGCGATAGCGAGAAATTCGACGACATCGATGCGCCGCTCGCCCCCCTCATATTTGGCGACGAACGACTGGGGCCTTTCTAGCCGCGTGGCGACATCCCGCTGGGTCAGACCGGCCTTCTTGCGAGCCGCGATCATCAGCTCGCAAAAGGCGTTCTGTCCAGGTGAATGAACCGATTTGTCTATGCCGCGCGCACGGGGAGCCATGTGCGCGGCAGCCTGATCCCGCTACCGGATTATCCCAAATTAGGATATAATGATCCGCGAAGGGGGAGCCCAATGGAAACCACAGAGAAAATCGTCGAGGCCTACGTTCGATATGTGAAGGGGTGGGCGACGATCCCGAACATTCGCTGCGACGGCCAATTTGAAATCGATTTGCTCGCGATTGATCCAAAAACCGGCGAGCGCTACCACATCGAGACCAGTGTTTCGATTTCTCCGGGCTTTTCGAAGTTGACCGGAAGCGAATTCGACCCTGCGCTCCACAAGCCGACAATGCGCCGCACGATTGGCTATTTTATCAAATGTAAGTTCGAGGCGAAAAAGGTCGTCGACAAGCTCGTTGAGCTCGGCTTTAAGTCCGGCGAGCATAAGCGAATCATAGTGACGTGGGATTCCACCACAGACGCGGAGGCGGCAGCAAACAAAGTGGGCGTTGAGCTGTGGAAATTTCCCCAAATTGTGCAACACATAGCTAGCTGGATCGAACGTTCGCCCAGCTATTTTTCTGACGATACTCTGCGCACGATCGGCTTGTATGCTCGGGCGGTCCACAGCGCCAACAAGAAGTCGGAAATACGCTAATTTGCGGCGCTACCATCACATTTGTCCGAGCTTTATCCATGTGTCGAGGCCATTGTCGCGGCCAATGTAGTCGAGAAACTGCGTGGTCGAGTTGACTTGGTCGTCGTACCGCGATCCCGGGAAGCTCGTTAGCTCATGGATGTAATCTGCGAGCCATGGCGCTGACCTCGGAAGGAGTACGCGGCCATTTTCAAACATCGCAGTTTGCGCATGCAACCGCATGATTTTGTCGGCGCCGGGAGGCGGCTTGTAGGCGGTTACGCCATTTACAAAATCGGATTGCAGCTCCTGGATGAGTTGGGTACCAGATGCCTTGTCCTCGATCAGGATGGTGCTGGCGGGGTATTTACTCGCTAGCTCTGCGGCTTTCCGCTTAAGGTCAGGATAGTTCAGCTTTAATCGGACAACGTCGAGAAGATAATAATGCTTATAGTCGACACCCCAAATGATGAAGACACTGTAGTCGCTGAGCTCTGTGGCCTTGTTGGAGCTGTCCAAGCTGATCACGGTTCGGCTGAACGATGCTGGCTGCTCGCCAGGCTCATAGTATCTCAGCCATGCCGTTTTCACATGGGCGCCGCCAGGAGGCGAGGGGTTCTGCTGGTACTGACTTAGAAAATTGTACTCCCCGATCGTGTTGCGGATTCCGGCATAGATGGCAGCGGATTCGCGCTCGGGATGGAGGGCGTCCCCTGCTTTACGTATGAAACGGCGAGCACCGAAGGGGCTTTCGATGACGTGGGTCTCATCCTGCTCGGCGATTGCTGGCAAAGACAGCACCTCCCAAGGCCCCCGGTCCAGCACGTGACCGACCAGATCATCCTGGTGCAGGCGCTGCAGGATGATAATGATGCAGCCATTGGCCTTGTCATTGAGGCGGCTCACTAATGTGTTGTCATACCAATCGTTGACCGTCCTGCGCCCTACCTCAGAGAGAGCCTCATCAGGCTTAAGCGGGTCGTCGATAATGATCAGGTCGGCACCTCTTCCAGTGAGAACGCCCCCGACCGAAGTGGCCATGCGCCCGCCCTGTTGCGTTGTCACGAAGTCGGCGACAGCCTGCCTTTTCGCGAGCCGCGTCGGGAATAACCGCTGATAAAACTCAGACGTCATGAAAGTTCGATCATCGCGCGCGAACTTGTCGGCCAGATCTTGCCCGTAGCTCACACAAATGATCTGCAGGGTCGGGTTATGTCCCAAACACCAAGCAGGGAAAGCGATGCTGGCGCAGTGTGATTTAAGACCACGTGGCGGAACATTGATAATGAGACGCTTGATCTTGCCGTGACGGCACGCTTCGAGCTTCGTCGCGATCAACTCGATATGGGGCCCGCTCAGGAACTTGGTTTGCGGGTTGAGCTCATAGAACGAACGTTCAATAAAGCTCATGAAGTCCCGTCGCAAAATATATTCGTACTCGGCGGAGGAGAGCATCAGAGCGTGCCTCCATTTTCCGGACAGGAATTGTCCGGATTCGGGTTTTCGGCTGGCCGCTCCGGTTGGACATCGGACGCCGCAATCTCGATTTCCCGGATTCGCTTGACGATGTTCGCCATGACCAGTTGATCTTCCGGCCGACAAAGGACCGCCGATTTAGAACCCGCACCCGACCCGCCTTCATAGAGGCGCGTTTCGTTCAAGAGAACCGGAATGGCCTTTTGATCTCCGGCTGCTGCCTTGTTGACCAGCTGTTTGGCAACGGCCTTTCTTTTCGAGATGGTCTTGCGTATGCCATTCTCAGTGATCGGAACGCGCGTGTTCAGCTCTTCTTGGATTTCAGTCGCGAAATTTCTGACGCCCTTGCCGCGGCCTTTGGGGTTGCCAGACTTGCCTTTGACGAACCGAGCGTGTTTGGGCGGCTTGCCGTACCCCACCTCGAACGGTGGATCGGAATCATCCTGATCAGTCATGGCGTGCCTCCGCCTCATCGGCGAGGTCATCGAAGGGCCTACCAGTGACAGCGTGTGTCGCGCTGTCGCCCGTGAAGGCCTGCCAACGCCGAATTATGGTGTCGACGTAGAGCGGATCGATTTCCACGCCATAGCAGCAGCGACCGACACGCTCGGCCGCGATGAGCGTCGTGCCGCTACCCAAAAATGGGTCCAGCACGATATCGCCACGGGCGGAGCAATCCAGGATCGCATCAGCCACCATGGCCACTGGCTTTACGGTGGGGTGCAAGGCTGCCAGATAGCCCTCGTCGGATTGGCGGCTGAAGGTGTTGGCGCACGGGTAGTGCCAGACATTGGTCCGGTTTCGACCGTATCGCCCGAGCTGCACATTATTGCGGTGCCCCGCAGAGCCGCGCTTGAACACGAACACTAGCTCATGCTGGCTACGGTACAGCGAGCCCATGCCGCCATTGTTCTTCACCCACACGCAGATGTTTTTGAGTTCGGTGTATGCGAGCCGACCGGCTTCCTGAACCTCGCCGATGTGGCGCCAATCCATGCACACGAAATGCATGGAGCCATCAATGCTGTGCTTTGCCATTAGTGCACAGCAGCGTGTCAGGAAGGACGTAAACTCGACCTCATCGAGTTCACCGACCGCCATGGCAAAATCGCGGTGCTGGATGCGGCCATGCCCGGATGCATGCCCCGGAATCGCGACGTTATATGGAGGATCCGTGAAGACCATATGAGCGTGTTTGGCCTCGAACAGTGTGTTGAAAGTATCGGCCGACAGCGCACTGCCACACACAATTGCATGGCGTCCGAGCTTCCAAAGGTCACCTATCTTGCTAGTGGGCAGCCGATTGGCCGGTGCCGGAAGTCGATCGGTAGGGTCAGCGCCGTCATCGCTCATTGCCGAGAGCCCCTCGATCCGGAGGTCGATCTCGCCCATGGTGAAGCCGGTCGCCTCGATGCTGAAATCGAGATTAAGTTCCGATAGTTCTTTCAGGGTCTCGCCTAGGAGGCGGTCGTCCCAAATCGACCTCTCGCAAAGCCTATTATCGGCGATTCGGAAGGCCTTTAGCTGTTCATCCGTCAGGTGCTCGAGCCGAATAACCGGTACGACGTCCATTCCTAGCAACTGGGCAGCCAAATAACGGCCGTGACCCGCCACAATCCTGTTATGAGAATCAATCAGAATGGGCACGATGTGTCCGAACGTCTGAATGCTTCGGGCGATTTGCCCAATTTGTCTTGCGCTGTGTTGTCGTGGATTCTTGGGGTCGACGACCAGTAGGCTCAACGCGATATACATGATGGTGAGACCGCCGACCGCGATTAATTCTGCCATTGTGCGCTTCCTTGCTCCGGCACCGAAAATTCGGTGCCTCAAGAAACGATTCTAGGCAGTATGTCTCGGTAGCCCGGCTAACGTGATTTTTTTCGGTATTGTGAAACCTGATTGGCAAAACGGCCGAAGGTAATCGATTTAGGGCCGCCGTCGGATGGATTGTAGGTGTATGAGCTTTGTCTGGGGTTGGAATGAGAAGATTCCTTAGGACGAAGTTTGGCTTCCTCCAGTTTGGAAAAGAAGTGAGGCCATAGCTCTTTTGTTGTTTCTTCTCGGTGTTCGGCGCTTAGCGCGAGTTGTTCTATAATATACTCGGTCGAGATGCCATCTTCGGTCGTATTGCTGCGGGGCTTCTTGGCCCGAAGTCGTTGTGTCTCTTTGTGTCTAATACCAATCTGATAGATGGGAGCGGCCATCGTCGCTGACACGAGGTGCTGGGCATCATCCTTGTCTCTGGAACCTTCTGGATTCTCCAGAATGAGCCATTTAAGGGCACAATAGGCCTTGATCAACGAAATTGCTGTGACCGACGTGGCCGGAATAGCTGTGATCGACATGCCCGAATCCCAGGTGAATGACCATTGGTCAAATGGCCAGCGTTTCTGGTTCGGGCGAAATCGCATGGCCTCAAGCTGCCCGTCGGTCACGCCAAAACACTTGAGACGCAATGTGATTTCGTGGCTTGCCACAAGCTCCGCCGGAGTTTGCACATTCGCGATCGTAGGTTCGTCCACTGATTGTACTCCGTAGCTTGCCCCCCAGATAACAAAAGAAGATCGGCCGACCTTAATATGTGTCGCTTTTCTACGAGTTCCAATAGGGATTTCGATTCGCATAATGCCAGAATATGAAACTTCCGGGGCCCGCCGAATGCATTCGCCTATGGCCCAAATCCTAGATCTCGCCATCCAGGGTGCGCAGACGCTGCTGGTGCTGGCACCCGCGCTGACCGGCTTGGTGCGCAAGGTGAAGCTGCTGCGCCGGCAGGGTCCCCGCTCTTGCAATCCTATCGCGGCCTGGAGCGGCTCCTACGCAAGGAGGCCGTGCTGGCGGAGAGCGCCTCCCGGCTGTTTCGCGTCATTCCGTACGTGATCTTCGCCGCCACCTGGGTGGCCGCCGCCCTGGTGCCGACCTTCAAGACCGGCCTCCTGTTCAGCTGGTCGGCCGACTGACCGCCATCATCGCGCTGTTGGGCAGCGCGCGCTTCTTCCTGGCGCTGGCCGGCCTCGATGTCGGCACCAGCTTCGGCGGCATCGGCTCCAGCCGCGAGGTCATGATCGCGTCGCTGGCCGAGCCCGCGATGTTCATGATCACGGTCACCTTGGCGCTGATCGCCGGTTCGCCCCAGCTTTGGCCAGCCCCTACAAAGGAAGCTCGAGATTGCCGATGCCTCGCGTCAAACCCTGCGTCTGGAACTGGGTGCCGGTTCAGCCGGCATTGCAAGCATCGTGAAATGGTCAATCCGCCGCCGTCTTGAGTTGTTCGTAAGCGTAAATAAAGTCTTGGCTCGCCTGCGCCTTATGGCATTCAAAGCATGCTGTGAGCTTAGCTTGTTCGTTCGGCGTATTATCCGCTTTGAAGGCGCGATATTCCCATTCGCCATTGCGGAGCGTGTCCGGGTATTCGGCGCCCCATCCTTTACCCTTCTGCATCACGTTGATACCGAGAATCTTATCCTTGATCAGGCGTCCGCTCTCGTCCTTGGTCGGAGCGCCTCGAGCATCGAGCTTCGCCGAATATCGGACCAGAGTGAGCGCCGTTCCGTCTGGCATCGCCTCGCCCTTGCGAGCCGCCTGGATCGCTTCTGGCGGAGCATAAATCTCACGGACCTGCTTTTGGGGCTCTTTGTCGACGACGAGCCACCTTACGCCTTTGGCATAGTTGCTCGGAAACGCCACCTTGGCTGCGTCTGCTAGAACACCGACGGTGAGACCGAATCCGAAAACTGCCGCAGAAGCCCATGCAAGAGCGACCACTCTGATCGACGTCATTTTTCCGTCTCCAACCAATATAAGGAGAATATCACTGTCGCCTCCTATCAGATCAGTCTCGGCGGAGCTCCGTCAACCGCTCAATCCGACCGTTTGCCTTCAAGGGGAGAGAGCTGGCCGAGCCCCAATTGCAATATGTTGTAACCGATCTGACATTTGGCGCGTACCCGCCGTGGCATGCTGTATGCACATCAAATCGCCGTTGGCAGGCATGGCTACAAACGCGCGATCAACATTCATGCCGGCCAAGAGCCCGGAAACAAAGATAGCGGATATGAGAAGAATGCGAGGAGCGGCCGACGTCATGAAATGCGTCCTTACAGCTCTCTGGCGTAATCTCAATCGGCTCGCGGATTGTAATTGTAATTGTGATTCGGCCACCGAATTCAATCGAACTCGAATATCACGCGCAGACAAACTGGCCCATCATGCCGGCATCTTCATGTTCGAGAATATGGCAGTGATACATGAACGGTGATTGCGGCGAGGCGGGCCGATCGAAGGCGACCAGGAGTTCGGCCTTCTCCTCGACCAGAACCACGTCCTTCCAACCCATGAGATGCGCTGGCGGCGATTGATCTCCGATCGAAAGGATGCGAAACGACGCCCCGTGGATGTGAAAGGGATGCGTCATCCCGACCGAAAATATTTGCCACACCTCCGTGGTTCCGATCCTTACCTCCTCGTCGATGCGGGCCATATCATGAGGCTTGCCGTTGATGCACATGATCCGGCCCATGTCAGCCGTCACGCCGGTCCGCACTCCGGCCGGCAGCCCCTGCTCCATGCACATGCTGCTATCGAGAATGAACTGACGGCGTCTCGCAGAGGTTATCAGATTGGCCGCCGCGGGCTCGATCAGGCGTGTCGGCAGCGAGCGCACCGCGGCAAGCCCCGCGCTGGCCTCAAAGCGAATCACCGGCTCGAATTCGCCATCGTTGCGATGCTTCGTCATTCCACCGAACAGGCCGAGTTCTTCGTCCGGGCCGGTCTGGAGCGTGACGGCCTTGCCGTCTGAAAAATCGACGAGGACCTCGAAACGTTCGCCGGGTGAAACCCGAAGCTGCGTAACATTCACCGGCGCAGTGAGAAATCCACGATCCGAAGCGATGACGTGGAACATCCGTTGGTCGCTAAAGCGAAGGAAGAAGTTCCGCGCGTTCGCAGCATCGAGAATCCGCAACCGCACGATTCCCCGCGGAACGCGGGCGATGGGATTGATTCCGCCATTGACGATGATCGTATCGCCGCGGCTGCCATAAGTGATGCTCAGAGGGCTCGGGCTATAGACAAGGGAGCCATCATCCTCAAACGAGCGATCCTGCATGATGATCGGCAGGTCGTCCACGCCGTAACTACGCGGTAGGTCAATGTGTGCGTCGGAGCCGTCGTCGATGATGATCAACCCGGCTAGGCCCATGTAGACCTGTCGGGCGGTATCGTGGTGTGGGTGCGGATGGAACCAAGCTGTCGACGCGGCCTGATCGATCTTCAGAACCGGACGCCAGGTTTTTCCAGGTTTGATCACTTGATGTGGGCCACCATCGAGATCGCCGGAGATCGAGAGACCATGCCAATGCACGGTCGTGTCGCGGTCGAGGGCATTCTCGACCGTCACGGCGAGATCGTCACCGCGTCGAACGCGAATGACCGGCCCTAGGATGGGCGCCGAATATCCGTAGGTCACCGCCGGTTTTCCTCGGACGAATGCGTGCCGTCCCGCGGCAACCTTCAGATTCACTGCGTTTGCTTGTTTCGCCGCATCGACGAGCTTCGGAATCAGCAAGGGGGTGTCCGAGCGCACCGTATCGGCGTAGCCGGACCCGCTGCCGAGCCCGGCCGACATGACGGCGGCGGAGCCGACCGCAAATTGCCGTCTGGTCAGCACGCTGGCTCTCCTGGCGACATCATCGGTCTCCAAATCGGAAGATGGGTGCGGTTGCCGATGCGTTGATCGTATTGCACGCCTCGGACCGCGATCACACCCACGCCTTCATGCGAATTCAGCAACTCCCATGGACGCGAGTGCGCCAAGGATCACGACCAGCCATGGTGGAGCTTTCCAGAAGACGAGCAGGAGGAACGCCGAAAGCCCGATCGCAAAATCTGCCGGTCCGTTGATGGCGCTGGTCCAGACCGGGGTATAGAGCGCAGCCAGAAGAAGCCCGACGACGCCGGCATTGATCCCCTTCAACGCGGCTTGGATCGCGGCTCGTTTGCGCAGCGCGTCCCAGAACGGGAGTGTCCCAATGACCAGCAGGAAAGACGGCAGAAATATCGCCATGAGGCAGATGAGACCACCGAGCCAGCCGTTGGGTGGCATTTTCATCACCGCACCGAGATAGGCCGCGAACGTAAAGAGTGGGCCCGGAACGGCTTGCGCCGCGCCGTATCCTGCCAAAAAGCCGTCGTTGGTCACCCATTCGGGCGGCACTACCTCCTTTTGCAGGAGTGGCAGCACCACATGTCCGCCGCCGAAAACCAGCGAGCCGGATCGATAGAAGCTGTCGATGAGCCCAATCGTGTGGTCGCCGCTCACCTCGGCAAGGAGCGGCAGCCCCGCCAAAAGCGCGAAAAACAGGATCAGAGCGGCGATCGACACGCGGCTGTCAACTGGGACGGCGAGGGCCGCCGCGGGACGATCCATATCAGTCGGCAGAAGGCACCAGCCGATGAGCCCGGCAAGAACGATGACCCCGATTTGGGCGATCGACGAAGGAAGGAAGAGCGAAAGAACCGCCGCCCCGATCGCAAGAGTTACACGCTCGCGATCCGGACACAAACTTCGCCCCATGCCCCATACCGCCTGTGCAACGACCGCGACTGCGACGATCTTGAGCCCATGCAGCCATGGCGCATTGGCAAGATCGCCAAAATTGGTCACCCCATAGGCGAAAATAATGAGCGCCAGCGCTGAGGGAAGGGTGAATCCAAGCCACTCACAGAGCGCGCCAGGCAGGCCCGCGCGAAGGACACCGATCGCGAGCCCGACCTGGCTGCTGGCGGGTCCGGGCAGGAATTGGCAGAGCGCCACGATGTCGACGTAAGTCGATTTATCGAGCCACTTGCGGCGCGTCACGAATTCAGCCCGAAAATAGCCGAGATGCGCGACCGGGCCACCGAAACTGGTCAGGCCGAGCTTCACGAACGCCTGCAGTACGGATCCGGCTGAGCCGCGTTCGATTGCGCCTGGCGACTGGCTGTTCGCTTGGGTCGATACCGACGTCGGATCACTCAAAACGTTCGGAGACATTCAACCCTCACGCAGCAACACGACCCCGTCGCGCGTCCTCACTCCGCGGCGACCGCGTGGGCCTTTTCGGTCGTGGCGACCGCCTCCGGCCTGCCACCCCTCAGCCATGCCTGCAGGCGGTCGAGATAGAGGTAAACGACCGGTGTGGTGTAGAGGGTCAGAAGCTGGCTGAGCGCCAAACCACCGACCATGGCATAGCCCAAAGGCTGGCGTATTTCCGAACCGGTGCCATGGCCGAGCGCAAGCGGCACGCCCGCCAGCATGGCGGCCGCGGTCGTCATCAGGATGGGGCGGAAACGCAGCAGGCAGGCTTCGCGGATCGCGGCGAGCGGCTCCATATGGAGGTCGCGCTCGGCCGTAATGGCGAAGTCGACCAGCATGATGCCGTTCTTCTTGACGATGCCGATCAGGAGGATGATCCCGATGATGCCGATCACGGAAAGGTCCATGTGCCCGAACTGAAGCGCGAGCAGCGCGCCGACCCCCGCCGACGGCAATGTCGACAGGATCGTGAGCGGATGGATGAAACTCTCGTACAGAATCCCGAGAATGATGTAGACGACCACGAGCGCCGCGGCGATCAGCATCGGCTCGCTCGATAGCGAGGTCTGAAACGCCTGGGCATTACCCTGGAAGGTCGCGATAACTGACGGCGGCATGCCGGTCTCTTGGGCCGCCTGGTTAATAGCATTGACCGCTTGGCCGAGGGCAATGCCCGGTTTCAGGTTGAAGCCCAGGGTCGCGGCCGGGAACTGAGACTGGTGCGACACCTGAAGCGGCCCGACCTTGCCCGAATTGACATCGACCAAGGACGACAACGGCACCGGAGCGCCGGTCAGCGGCGATTTCACATAGAGGCGATCAAGTGAACCGAGTGACTTCTGCAGCTCCGGCAGGATTTCCTCGATCACCCAGTAAGTGCTGAGCTGGGTGAAGAACTGCGTGATCTGGCGCTGGCCGAAGGCGTCGTCGAGGGTGTCGTCGATGGTCTGGGTCGAGATGCCGAAGCGCGCGGCTTGGTCTTCGTTGATGGTGAGCTTGAGCTGTGGACCGTTGGCCACAAGGTCGCTCGACGGATCGGTGAGCTCCGGCAACGCCTTCAGCTTTTCGAGCATCTTCTGGGACCACTCGGTCAGCTCGTCTATATCGGGGTCCTGCAGCGTGTACTGGAAGCTGCCACGCGCGATGCGCCCGCCGACGGTGATGTCTTGCGTCGGCTGCAGGAACAGGGTCACGCCCTGCACTTTAGCGAGTTGCGGCCGCAGCCGATCGATGATCTGCGAGGCATTGAGCTTGCGCTCATCGCGCGGCTTGAGCACGATGAAAAAGCGTCCCGTATTTGCGGTCTGGGCGACGACGTTTCCGCCGGTCTGCGACCCGTAGATCGCGACGTCCGGATCGCGCCCGACGACTTCACCCTGCTCTTGTAGCAACCGCATCATCTCTTCTGCAGAAACCGACTGCGCGGCCTCCGAGAAGCCCTGGATCAGCCCGGTATCCTGGATCGGAAAAAAGCCCTTGGGGATTTCGATCATCATCACGGCGGTCAGCGCCATGGTGGCGAAGAACACGCCTAGCGTCATCGCCTGGTGACGCAGCACGATATCGAGTGTGCGCCGATAACCCTGAATCAGTGCCTCGAAAGCCGCTTCGACAACGTTGAAGAAGCGACCATGCGGGCCCGATTCCGGCTTCATAAAACGCGAGCACATCATCGGGGCGAGCGTCAGCGAAACCACCGCCGAGACCGCAATCGAGGCGGTAACGGTCAGCGCGAATTCGCGGAACAGGCGGCCGATGATCCCGCCCATGAGCAGCAGCGGAATGAACACCGCGATCAGCGAAATGCTGATCGACACGACCGTGAAGCCGATCTCCCGTGCGCCTTTGAGCGCGGCCTCGATCGGCGGCGAGCCGTGCTCGATGTGGCGGTAGATGTTCTCCACCATCACGATAGCGTCGTCGACCACGAATCCGACCGAGATGGTGAGTGCCATCAGCGAAAGGTTGTCGAGGCTGAAATTGAGCAGATACATCATCGCGAAGGAGCCGAGCAAAGCGAGCGGCACCGTCACGGCCGGAATGAGTGTCGCCCAGAAACTGCGAAGGAACAGCAGAATGACCAGCACGACGAGGGCGATAGTAAGCGCCAGTGTGAACTCGACGTCGTGCACGGAGGCGCGAATGGTCGGTGTGCGGTCGAGAATGGTGTCGATCTTGATGGCGGGCGGAATATTGGCCGTCAGACGTGGTAGCTGCGACTTTATCTGGTCGACCGTATCGATGACGTTGGCGCCGGGCTGCTTGAAGATCAGCAGCTGGATGACCCGCTCTCCCTTGTTCATAAAGGATGCGATATTCCTGTCGGCGGGAGCGAGCACAGCTTGGCCGACGTCGCGCACCCGCAGGGGTGCCCCGTTACGGTAGGCCAGAACGATGTTGTCGTATTGCTCGGGCAGGGTGCGCTGGTCGTTGGCGGCAATCGTAAAGCTACTCTTGACCGTGCT
Organism: uncultured Alphaproteobacteria bacterium; assembly: GCA_963725185.1. Lineage (GTDB taxonomy): Bacteria > Pseudomonadota > Alphaproteobacteria > Rhizobiales > Xanthobacteraceae > VAZQ01. Next base: position 304,617 of record CAVRXO010000001.1, on the reverse strand, counting down.
CAGCGTTCCCTTGGCGGCATTGGACGTGGCATTCACCACGGTGCTGCGGATGTCCTCGAGCGTCATCCCACTGGCGGCGAGCTTCGCCGGATCGACCTGAACACGGATTGCCGGTTTCGATTGCCCGCTAATGGTGACCTGGGCGACGCCGGATACCTGCGCAATCTGCTGGGCGACGAAGTTTTCGGTAAAGTCGTCGACAGTGGTCAGCGGCAGCGTATCGGAATGGGCGGCGAGGATCATAATTGGCGCATCGGCCGGATTGACCTTCTTGTAGAAAGGCGGGACCGTCAGATTTTGCGGCAAGGTCTTTCCGGCCGCGGTAATTGCTCCCTGCACATCCTGCGCCGCGGCATCGATATTTCGATTGAGGTCGAATTGAAGCACGACCTGCGTCGCGCCGAGCGTGCTGACCGACGTCATCTGGGTTACGCCCGCAATCTGACCGAGTTGAGTCTCAAGCGGAGTGGCCACGGAGGACGCCATGGTCTCGGCGCTGGCACCCGCTAGCGTAGCCGTGATCTGGATGGTCGGAAAATCGACTTGCGGCAGGGGCGCGACCGGTAGAAGCGGAAAGGCCATGATGCCGACAAAGGCCAAGGCCGCCATGAGGAGGCAGGTCGCGACCGGACGATGAATAAAGGGCGCCGAAATATTCATGTCGTGGTCCTTCCGCCCGCAGTCGGCACCGAAGAACGGACGGTCACCGGCGCGTTCGGCTGTCGCTCCTATCGCTCGCCGGCCACCACGCGCTCCGAGCTGAAGCGGCGTTGGTGTATCAGCGGCTTACCTCTTGGCCTCGAAGTCCTGATCCGGGAACACTGAAGCATCGGGCACCTTGATGACAACCGGCTGACCCAGCGCTTGGTGGCAGGCGTTGCACCCAGCGGTAAGGCGCGCATAGGCCTCGGTGAACTGCCGCACGTCACTGGCCTTGATGGCCTGCTCCAATGCCTGCATCGGCTCACCCGTCATGGCTTCCATCAAATCGGGGACTGACTGATTGCGAAACCGTGGCCGCGATGCCGCAACATTGCCAAGTGCGTCCTTGAGCTGGTGCAGCGCATAGGCGGCGAGCACCCAATTTTGCGCGCGGCCCGCCAAGGCGAGCTTGACGTGGCGCGGCTGGACCAGCGTGTCCATGAGGTCGCCGAAGCTGAAGGGCTTCTGAGCCGGAGGCGGCGCCGCCGGCGCCGGTGTGGCGTTCTGCGCGAGCGCCGGAAATACGGCGCTGAAAAGTAGGGCTGCGGCCAGGATGGTCGACGGGAGTGGGCGGCTGGACATCGATGTCTCTCCTAACCGTGCTTGTTCGAATCCGGCGGGACGACTTTACGGAGCACAAAGTGACGATAGGGCGATGGGGCGATGACCATTGCGCGCTCGAAGGATCTAGATCGCGGGACCGATTTGGATCAATTCAATTGCGTGGCCGTCAGGATCGCGGACCCACGCGGTCATGCGCCGGTTGTCGGGCCCACTTGCCTTGAGGGGCTTGATGAAGCTGACCTGCTGCTTTTCCAAGACCCCGCACAGCTTCCGCAAGTCGCTGACTTGGACCCCGATGTGAAGATCGATCGGGTCTACTTCCGCGGGGGCATTTTCGCTCGCGTCCCTGGTCAATTCGAGCGAGGGGTGAGTTTCCCGCTCGCCGTAGCCGACATGCCCGACCTCGACCTTCCGCGTCTCGTCGGTTCGCCGGCCCATGACCGTCATGCCGAGCAGACCCGTGTAAAAACCGATCGACCGGTCCAAGTCCGCAACCGGAGGCATCGTATGATGGATGCGGAAAGTGAGATCGTTCACGAGACTTTCGCCGCTCATGGTTGCTCCCCATTGCATGGTATCGGTCGGGTCGCCGCCAGGGAAATCTACCGGAGGTCGTTATCGAAAGTCGATATCCATAATGCGAAAAAGTGTGGAACGCCGTGCCCAAGCCTCAGCTGCCGGCTCAGTTGCGGTTGGCGCTGGCGGGCCTGATTTCCCCGGGACGGCGGGAATGACTTCGCCTATGATGCCCAAAGGGGGATGTATTGAGGCATTCGCTGAAGCCGTGCGAAGACGGAGCGATGCAAGTGCGAAAATTAGGGCAGCAATGCTGAAAATGAAACACCACGAACTGTTCAAAGGCCTCATTCGACTGCATATCCTTCACCATGCCTCGAAAGACGAATTCTATGGCCAGTGGATGATCCACGAACTTGCCAGGCATGGCTACTCGTTAAGTGCTGGCACACTTTATCCAATGCTCCATGCCCTGGAACGACGGGGCTATCTAAAGTCGAGAAAGGAACGATCGGGTCGCACATTTCGTCGCGTGTACCGCGCGACTGCGCTTGGGCGCGAAGCCAACAAGCTTGCAAAATCGAAGGTTCGCGAGCTTGTCGGTGAATTGCGTGGAGTACCCATCACAAGCTCTACCGGGGGATAGCCATGTTCGTGTGCAAACAAGAACCGCTGTCATCGTCGTCGGCCTGACCGGTTTCTACATGTCGGCGCGTCCGGACCTATGGGAACGGTTTCGGTCGGCGCAATTCTGGTGGATGCACGCGATGGTCTGCGTGGGGCTGTTGTTTACGCTCATGCTGTTCGTAATCGAACCAGTCATCCTGAACCGACATTTTCACAAATGGGCTACGGCGACACCGGACGCGGCTTTCGCCCGATTGCATCGGGCGCGCTGGATTCTGCTCGTGCTCAGTGTTGTCACGATCTTTGGCGCCGCGCGGGTAGCCAGGGATGGTCCGTGTTTTGATTCCTTCTCTCGCTCATCCCATCAGATTGATGGCGCGCGTTGCTTGCTCATCTCCGTGCGACTCACAACGGCGAAGCTCTTCTTGGGGGAGCGATTGCGACCTAGCGCAGAATCCGGGGGCGCAACCAGCTTTACTTGCTGCTCCGGGACGCGGCTTAGTTGGTCCGGCCTACAGGGTAGAATCGTCGGATAGCATCACCGCGCAACAGCGCCAGCTGCTAACACAACGACTTGCCGCTGCCCGTCGGCATGAGGCCGGAATATCGGCGCCCGCCAAGCATCTCTCCTCCGAGGATGGTGCTCTGCGCGGCCCCCTGTTGCGCCACCAAGTTGGGCATGACGGGTCCATCCGGTACGCAGATCATCCTGACAAAGGAGGAAAGTGATGTCTCAAGCATCTTTAATGGAACTTGAGTCCCAAGTTTGCATGTAGTAGACATATATTAGGCTTTCAATTCGCTGGGGACAACCATGATCACCGCTGCGCAACTGCGGGCCGCGCGGGCCCTGCTGGGCCTTGATCAGCGCCAGCTGGCCGACCTGTGCGGACTTTCGGTGCCGACCATCCAGCGGATGGAGGCCAGCGAGGGCGTGATTCGCGGCAATGTGGACTCGCTGATGAAGCTGATCGGTGCGCTCGAGACGAGCGGCGTCGAGCTCATCAACGAGGGAGGCGTGAGCCAGGGCGGCGGCCGCGGGGTGCGATTGAAGACGCCAGCCAAGAAGCCGCAAGCCTCTCCAGACGGGGATCCACCGCCGCCGGGTCCGCGGGCCGCATAGGCAGAGCACGATGCCGCTAATCATTGCATTATGGTGCGTGGCGCTCCTCTTCGGCACGGCTTGCCTTGGCGTGACCATCAGCCAAATGCGGAACGGCGGCGCCATCATCTACAGCCCGCTCGTCTATGGCCTCTGCCTCCTGACCTCGCTGGTTGCCCTGGCGGCCGCGCTCGCCCACCTCCTGGGCGGCGCCGCCGCGATGCCGTCTTCGCTCACGCTGCCGCTCGGCCTGCCCTGGCTGGGGGCGCATTTCCGCTTGGACATGTTGGCAGCGTTCTTTCTGGCGGTGGTCGATCTCGGGGCTGCGGCCGCTTGCCTGTTCGCCATCGGCTACGGCCGGCACGAGGCCGCGCCCGAACGCGTGCTGCCGTTCTATCCGGCTTTTCTCGCCGGCATGAACCTCATCGTGCTCGCCGACGATGCCTTCACTTTCCTGGTGTCGTGGGAATTCATGTCGCTGTCGTCTTGGGCGCTGGTCATGGCCCACCACCGCGTCCGCGACAATGTATACGCCGGCTACGTCTATCTGGTGATGGCGAGCTTCGGCACGCTCGCTCTGCTCTTGGCCTACGGCATGCTGGCCGGACCTGACGGCAATTATGCCTTCGCGGCCATCCGGGCCGCGCCTCCCTCGGCCGGCATCGCCGCCGCAGTCCTCATCCTGGCGCTGGTCGGTGCCGGATCGAAGGCCGGCCTGGTGCCGCTGCATGTGTGGCTGCCGCTCGCGCATCCGGCCGCGCCTAGTCACGTCTCGGCGCTGATGAGCGGGGTCATGACCAAGGTCGCGGTCTACGGCTTCGTGCGCATCGTTTTCGATCTCCTGGGAGCGCCCGCCTGGTGGTGGAGCATGGTGGTGCTTGCGCTGGGCGGCATCACCGCCGTCATGGGCGTGCTCTATGCATTGATGCAGCACGATCTCAAGCGGCTGCTCGCCTATCACACGGTCGAGAACATCGGCATCATCTTCATCGGGCTCGGCTTGGCCCTGGCGTTCCGCGCGCATGACATGCCGTCGGCGGCGGCGCTCGCGCTCACCGCCGCACTGTTCCACGTGTTCAACCATTCGGTCTTCAAGAGCCTGCTGTTCTTCGGCGCCGGCGCGGTGCTGGCCAGCACCGGCGAGCGCGACATGGAGCACCTGGGCGGCCTCATCCATCGCATGCCGCTGACCGCCTTCGCGTTCCTGGTGGGCTGCGTCGCCATCTCGGCCTTGCCGCCCTTCAATGGCTTCGTCTCCGAATGGCTGACCTTCCAGGCGATCCTGCTCAGCCCGCAATTGCCGTCATGGGGCTTGAAGTTGCTGATCCCGGCCGTAGGGGCGCTCCTGGCGCTGTCGGCAGCGCTCGCCGCAGCCTGCTTCGTCAAGGCCTTCGGCATCAGCTTTCTGGGCCGCCCGCGGACACCGGCCGCCGCGCAGGCGCAGGAGACCGACCGCTGGTCCTTGGCCGCGATGCTGGTCCTGGCGGCACTGTGCCTCATCGCCGGAATCTTGCCGGGCTATTTCATCGACGCGCTGGGGCCGACGGTCGCGGCCTTCGTGGGCGAGCGGATGCCGGTGCAGAGCGGCATCGCATGGCTTTCGATCGTTCCGATCGCGGAGAGCCGCAGCTCCTATAATGGGCTGCTGGTTTTCCTGTTCATCGCAATCTCGGGGATGCTGGCGGCGATGGCTATCCACCGCCTCGCTTCCGCCGCGTTGCGCCGCGGCCCGGCCTGGGACTGCGGCTATCCGGATCGAAGCCCCGCCACGCAATACACCGCCGGCAGCTTTGCCCAGCCGATCCGCCGCGTGTTCGGCACATCCGTGTTTGGGGCACGCGAAACCGTCGATATGCCGCCGCCCGGCGACCTCCGCCCCGCGCGCCTCAAGGTCGAACTGCACGATCGCATCTGGGAAGCGATCTACGCGCCGCTCGCAGGCGCCGTCGGGATCGCCGCTGACAAGCTCAACTACCTGCAGTTCCTGACCATCCGCCAATATCTCACGCTGGTTTTCACCGCGCTCGTTTCGCTGCTCCTGGTGCTTGCCATATGGCCCTGATCCTCGATCTCGCCATCCAGGGCGCCCAAATGCTGCTGGTGCTGCTGCTGGCACCCGGGCTGATCGGCTTGGTGCGCAAGGTGAAGGCGCGCCTGCTGCGCCGGCAGGGCCCCCCGCTGCTGCAGCCCTATCGCGACCTAGTGCGGCTCATGCGCAAGGAGGCCGTGCTGGCGGAGAGCGCCTCCTGGCTGTTCCGCGTCATTCCCTATCTGATCTTCGCGGCCACCTGGGTGGCCGCCGCCCTGGTGCCGACCTTCAAGACCGGCCTCCTGTTCAGCTGGTCGGCGGACCTGATCGCCATCATCGCGCTGTTGGGCAGCGCGCGCTTCTTCCTGGCGCTGGCCGGCCTCGATGTCGGCACCAGCTTCGGCGGCATCGGCTCCAGCCGCGAGGTCATGATCGCGTCGCTGGCCGAGCCCGCGATGCTCATGATCATGTTCACCTTGGCGCTGATCGCCGGCTCGACCCAGCTCTCCACCATGGCCGAATACATGCTGTCGCCCGAGGTCGGCCTGCGGGTCTCGCTCGGCCTTGCGCTGCTCGCCCTCACCATAGTGGCGATCGCCGAGAACGCGCGCATTCCGGTCGACAATCCGGCCACGCACCTCGAGCTCACCATGGTGCATGAGGCGATGGTGCTCGAATATTCCGGGCGCCATCTGGCTCTGATCGAGCTCACTGCCGCGCTCAAGCTTCTCCTCTACGTGTCGCTGATCGCCTGCCTGTTCGCGCCCTGGGGCATGGCGGCGCCGGACGCGCCCGCGGCCGCGCTCGTGATCGGTGGTGTTGCATACGTGGGCAAGCTCGCGGTCGCCGGCTCTCTGCTGGCGCTGTTTGAGACGTCGATCGCCAAGATGCGGGTGTTCCGGGTGCCCGAGTTCATGGGCGCCGCGCTGATGCTGGGGCTGCTGGCGGCCTTGCTGCGCTTTGTCTCACGGAGCCTTTGACATGCCCGGTCAGCACGGCCTTGCCTTCGACATCGCCCATCTGCTGGCCGGCGGCCTCGTGCTGGTGAGCTTCATGGAGCTCTACCAGGACCGGCTCTATGCGCTGCTCAACGTGTACGCCCTGCACGCGCTGGTGCTGGCGCTGTCGGTCGCCTGGCAGGCCTTTGCCCAGAACGCGCCTCATCTCTATGTCACCGCCGCGATCGCGCTCGTCTTCAAGGCGATCGTCATCCCGTTCGTGCTGCACCGGATCATCGCGCGCCTGGGCATCCAACGCGAGATCGAGAAGGTGGTCGGGGTCGGCCCCGCCATGCTGCTGGGCATCGGGCTGGTGGCGCTCTCGATGGTGGTGATGCTGCGGGTGACCGCCGAAGCCGATCCGCTCGCCCGTGAGGATCTGGCCTTCGCGCTCTCCGTGGTGCTGCTCGGCCTGCTGATGATGGTGACGCGGCGCAATGCGGTCAGTCAGGTTGTTGGCTTCATGTCGCTGGAGAACGGGCTGGTGCTCGCCGCCACCGGCGCCAAGGGGATGCCGCTGGTGGTCGAGATCAGCATCGCGTTCTCGATCCTGATCGCTTTCATCGTGATCGGCATCTTCCTGTTCCGCATCCGCGAGCGCTTCGATTCGGTCGACATGCAGGCTCTCGACCGTTTCCGTGGAGAGCGGCAATGATCGGCTCATTCGACGCGTTCAAGGCGTTCGACCCGGTGGCCGCGGTGCTACTAATCCCGATCGTGACGGCGGCAGTGCTGGCTGCCCTGCCGGGCTACCGGCTCCCCTCGCGGCTCAACGTGCTGGCCGCGCTCGCGAGCTTTCTCGCGGCGCTGTCGCTGTTCTTCGACCGGCCGCCGCCCGGGCCGTATCTGCTGGTCGACGATCTCAACAATGTCTTCATCGTGCTCACCACTTTCGTGGGCTTCACCACCAGCGTGTTCAGCGCGACCTATATCGGCCACGAGATCGAAATCGGACGGCTGAACGCGGCGCATGTGCGCTTCTACCACGCTATGTATCAGGTCCTGATGTTCGCCATGAACCTCGCGCTCATCGCCAACAATATCGGTCTGATGTGGGTGGCAATCGAGCTCGCGACGCTGACCACCGTAATGATGGTCGGCATGTACCGCACCCACGAGGCGCTCGAGGCGGCCTGGAAATATTTCATCCTCGGCAGCGTCGGCATCGCGCTCGCGCTGTTCGGCACCATCCTGGTCTATATGGCGGCACGCCCGGTGGTCGGCGAAGGGCTCGACGCCATGGTGTGGACCATCCTGGTGGCGCACGCGGCGGACTTCGACCCCGCCTTGCTTAACGTCGCCTTCGTCTTCCTGCTGCTCGGCTATGGCACCAAGGTCGGGCTGGCACCGCTGCACGCCTGGCTGCCCGACGCCCACGCCGAGGGCCCGACGCCGATCTCGGCGGTGCTCTCCGGCCTGTTGCTCAACGTCGCACTCTACGCGCTCTTGCGCTTCAAGATGCTACTGGCGATCAATCCGGCGGCGCTCGCGCCCGGTCCCCTCATGGTGACCTTGGGATTGATCTCGCTAGTGTTCGCGGCCTTCATGCTGTACCGGCGGCGCGACATCAAGCGCATGTTCGCCTATTCGTCGATCGAGCATATGGGGATCATCACCTTTGCGTTCGGCATGGGCGGCCCGCTCGCCAATTTCGCCGGGCTCCTGCACATGACCATGCACTCGCTGACCAAGTCGGCGATCTTCTATGCGGTCGGCCACATCGCCCAAGTCAAGGGCACCCAGAAGATCGCCGATATGGGCGGGCTCACCGCCAGCAACCCGGTGCTCGGATGGGGCCTGGTGCTCGGCGTGGTCGCCATCGCGGGCCTGCCGCCGCTCGGCATCTTCATGAGCGAGTTCCTGATCGTGAGCTCGACATTTGCGCGCGCGCCCCTCCTGGCGGTGCCGCTGGCGATCGGATTGCTGGTCGGCCTGGGCGCCCTGTTCCTTCGCCTCAACGGCATCGCCTTCGGCGAGCCGCGCGGCGAGAGCGCGCCCGCCAAGGCCTCGTTCGTGCCGATGTTCGCCCATCTGGGGCTGGTGCTCGCAGCCGGCATCTATCTGCCGCCGCAGCTGGTGATCTGGTTCCAGAACGTCGCCAAGCTCCTGGGATAGGTCGATACAATGCCGTCGCTCGCCGAGATCATCCATGAGGGCCGCCGCAGCGAAACACATCACCCGTGGCCGCGCGCGATCGTCACTGCCAACACCTGGAAGCTTGCCAGCCATGAGCTCGCCGCCGGAAAGCTGATCCTGCTAGGCCTCTGGGGCGACGGCGACAGCGTGAGCATGGCGCTGCTCGAGGAGGGGCCGTTCGCCATCGGCGTCGTCACGCTCGCTTGCGCCGACGGACGGTTCCCCTCGGTCGGCGCGGTCCACCCGCCGGCCATCCGGCTGGAGCGGACCGTGCGCGATCTCTACGGGCTGGAGCCCGACGGCCTCCCGGACCCACGGCCGTGGCTCGATCACGGCCGCTGGGACCTGCAGCACCCGCTCGGCGCGCAGCCGAATGTGCTGACGTCTTCGACGCAGTATTCGTTTCTGACGGCCGAGGGCGAGAGCTTGCACCAGATCCCGGTCGGGCCGGTGCATGCCGGGATCATCGAACCCGGGCATTTCCGATTCACCGCCAATGGCGAGACCGTGGTGCGGCTCGAGGAACGCCTGGGCTACGTCCACAAGGGAATCGAATCCCTGATGGCCGGCGCGGACCTCGCGCGCGGCGCGCGACTGGCCGGGCGAATCTCCGGAGACAGCACTGTTGCCTATGCGTTGGCGTTCGCGCATGCGGCCGAGGCGGCGCTTGGCCTCGAGATCCCGCCGCGGGCCGCGTGGTTGCGGGCGCTGATGGCGGAGCTCGAGCGTCTCGCCAATCACTTCGGCGATTTTGGCGCCATCTGCAACGATGCGTCGTTTTCCATCATGCACGCCCATTGCGGCGTCTTGCGCGAGCGCACCCTGCGGGCCGCCGCTGCCGGGTTCGGTCACCGCCTGATGATGGACTGCGTCGTGCCGGGCGGCGTCGCGGTCGATCTCGCTCCCGACGGCGCCCGCCAGTTGCGCGACCTGCTCGGCGAGATCGGGCGATGCTTCCCGCGGCTGGTGGAACTCTACGACAATACGGCTTCGCTGCAGGATCGCACTGTCAGCACTGGCATTCTAAAGCCCGCATTGGCGCGCCAGTTCGGAGCCGGCGGCCCGGTGGGACGTGCCACCGGGCGCGCCTTCGATGCTCGCCGAGCGATTGCCTACCCGCCTTACGATGTGCTCAGGTTCGATGTGCCGGTGCTCGACGCCGGCGACGTCAATGCGCGCGTCTGGATCCGGATTCGCGAGATCGAGCAGAGCGTCGCGCTGGTCGAGCAGGTTCTGGACGGCCTGCCGGAGGGCGCGCTGCGGATGCGCGTCGAGACTGCGGCGCCCGGCGCGTGCGAAGGTCTCGGTTTCGCCGAAGGCTTCCGCGGCGATGTCCTGGCCTGGCTTCGCCTTGATCACGACGGCCAGATCGCGCGCTGCCATCTGCGCGATCCGTCGTGGTTCCAATGGCCTTTGCTGGAAGCCGTCATCGAGGGAAATATCGTGGCGGACTTTCCGCTCTGCAACAAATCGTTCAATTGCTCCTATTCGGGACACGACATTTAGATGCGCAGAACCTTGTTCGAGAGCCTGGTGCAATCACCGCTCACCGAACCGCCCCCGCAGGCGGACGAGAGCGCGCTCGCGGAGCTCGCCGCAAGCGTGGAACGCGCGGCGCGCCGCCGGCTCGGCCGCAGCCTGTCGATCCGCGAGGTCGATGCCGGCTCCTGCAACGGCTGCGAACTGGAGATCCATGCGCTCAACAATGCGTTCTACGACCTGGAGCGCTTCGGGCTGCGTTTCGTGGCGTCGCCGCGGCATGCCGATGTGCTCATGGTGACCGGGCCGGTGACCAAGAACATGCGCGAAGCGCTGCAACGCACCTACGACGCGACGCCCGATCCCAAATGGGTGGTCGCGGTCGGCGATTGCGCGGTCGACGGTGGCATCTTTTCTGGAAGCTACGCGGTGGTTGGCGGCGTTCAAGCGGTGGTACCGGTCGACCTGCATATTCGCGGCTGTCCGCCGAGCCCAACCCAATTGCTCAAAGGCCTGCTCGCTTTGCTCGAGCAACAATAAGAAGCTCTGGGGTCGAGCGCCGATCGATCAAACAAAGTACATAGCTCACGAGTGCGGTCAAATGAATATGCGGCCGGAATAGGAGCTAGACGGCCGGACGCGCTCGGTTCTGGGCGTCTCGCTCCATATGACCGGCCGGAAGTGCTGCGGGCAAGTCCGACCCTCGATGTAGCGGCGCTCCGGGCCGAGTATGGATGCTGGAATGTGTGTGGCTGAGCTGAATCAGCTCGATATGCTAAGCGTTGTTGGCACCAGTTCTCCGATCAAGTCGTCTGATGTCGACCTACCGCCTCGACAAGCTGTTTTCGCCCCGTTCGGTCGCCCTTATCGGCGCGAGCCCGCGCCCGACCTCGCCGGGCCGCGCGGCCTTGCGCAACCTTCGCAGCGCGGGCTTCAAGGGCCCGATCCATCTCAATCCCTCATCTCGCCGACGCCGAGCGCGCGGCGCCACTTACAGCGGCGTCGATGGTATCGCTATGCAGGGCGCATCGCTGCAGGAAAGCATGGGGCCGATCGTCGACCGGACCAAGGAGGCGCTCACGGTGCGCCAAGGGGTCGCCGCAGACACGGTCTGACGATTCGGGCACCTGTCCCGTGAAAGGTCGATGCGCTAGACAGTATATCCCCGATCGAGCCGCCCGATGTCGACCTATCGACTGAATCAGCTGTTCGCGCCGAAATCAATCGCGCTCGCCGGCGCGAGCCTTCGCCCGAGCTCCCCGGGCCGGGCGGTCTTGCGCAACCTTCTCAGCGCTGGCTTCGAAGGCCCGATCCATCTCATCAATCCGCACTACGACGAGATCGAAGGGATCCGCTCCGTCCGGTCCATGGATGAGTTGCCCGACACACCCGACCTGATCGTCATCGCGGCGCCACCGCGGTCGGTGCCTGGCATCGTGGCGGCGGCCGGCGAAAGGGGCACGGCGGCCGGCATCATCATCACTGCAGGCCTCGGCCATGGACTGAGCTCGCTCGCTGAAAGGTGCGAGACGGCGGCGCGTGCAAAAGGCCTACGTCTCGTGGGTCCGAACTGCCTCGGCGTGTTGGTTCCTGGCGCCCGACTCAACGCAAGCTTCGCGGCCAGCATGCCCAATCCCGGCGATCTCGCGCTGATCTCCCAATCAGGCGCGATCGCCGCCGGACTTATTGAATGGGCGGCGACGCGGGCCATCGGCTTTTCCAGGATCGTCTCGCTCGGCGACAGTATCGACGTCGATTTTGGTGACCTGCTCGATTTCTTCGCGCTCGATCGCGCCACAAGGGCGATCCTGCTCTACGTGGAATCCATCAAGGACGCCCGCAAGTTCATGTCGGCGGCGCGGGTGGCGGCGCGCATCAAGCCTGTCGTGGTCGTCAAGTCGGGCCGCCATCGGCTGGGCGCGAGGGCCGCCATGACCCATACGGGCGCGCTCGCCGGCGCCGATGCGGTCTATGACGCGGCGTTCCGGCGGGCGGGGCTCCTGCGCGTGATCGGTCTCGATGAGTTGTTCGCAGCGGCCGAAACGCTCGGCCGCGTGAAGCCGTTCCCGGGCAAGCGGCTTGCCATCCTCACCAATGGCGGGGGCATCGGCGTGCTCGCCGTGGATCGGCTCGCGGATCTGGGCGGCGTGCCGGCTGAAATCTCGCCTGCCACCATGCAGCGGCTCGACGCGGCCTTGCCGCCGATCTGGTCGCGCGCCAACCCGGTCGACATCGCGGGCGATGCCGACGCTGCCCGCTACGAGGCCGCCTTCGAGGCCCTGCTCGACGATCCCGGCAACGACGCCGTGCTTGTGATGAACGTGCCGACCGCGCTTGCTTCCGCGACCGATGCCGCGCAGGCCGTGGTTGGGGTCGCCAACACGCATCGCAGCCGAAAGGTCGTGCCGAAGCCGGCATTCGCAGTCTGGGTTGGCGGCAGCGACGCGGCGGCGGGGACCTTCGAGCGCGCCTGCGTTCCCGACTATGCGAGTGAATCTGACGCGGTCGGCGGATTCATGCATCTGGTGCGCTACCGCGAGGCGCTCGATGCCTTGATGGCGACGCCGCCGAGCCTGCCGGCGGATTTCTCGCCGGATCTGGCCACCGCCCGCGCCGTCATCGAGGGCGCGCTCGCGGCCGGCGACAGGTGGCTCGATCCGGTCGCTGCCACCCGCCTGCTCGCCGCCTATGCGATTCCGGTGGCGCCGGCCTTTTTGGCACGCAATCCGGACGAGGCCGCCGCCGTCGCGGCACCGTTGCTCCAGGGCGGCTCGACCGTGGTGGCCAAGATTTTGTCGCCCGATATCGTGCACAAGTCGGAGGTCGGTGGCGTGCGCTTGAACCTGGTCTCGGAGCCGGCGGTGCGGGAGGCGGTTGCCCAAATCCTGGCGCGGGCCCGCGAGCTGATGCCGCAAGCCCGTATCGCAGGGGTCACCATCCATCCCATGATCCTGCGGCCCAAGGCGCGCGAGCTGATCGCGGGGATTGCGGATGATCCGACCTTCGGCCCGGTCATCGTGTTCGGCCGCGGCGGCGCTGCGGTCGAAGTCATCAACGACAAGGCGCTCGCTTTGCCGCCGCTCGACCTCAAGCTGGCGCACGACCTGATCGCGCGCACGCGCGTTTCGCGCATCCTGAAGGCCTATCGCGACGTGGCGGCCGTGGACGAGACCGCGGTGGCTCTGGTGCTGGTCAAGCTTGCGCAGCTGGCGGCCGACTTTCCGCAGGTGCGCGAGGTCGATCTCAATCCGTTTCTGGCCGACGAAGATGGCCTCGTGGCGGTTGATACGCGCCTCGCGGTCGCGCCGCTCGAAGCCGCGCGCCCGGGACCGTCGGGCCATCCCCGCTTCGCCATCAGGCCTTATCCCAAGCAATGCGAGCGGCACCTCACCCTGGCGGACGGTACTGCGATCTTCGTGCGTCCGGTCCGGCCGGAAGACGAGCCTTTGTACGGTCCGTTCTTTGCCGCTGTCACCGCGCAAGACCTGCGCATGCGGTTTTTCGCGCCCGTCAAGGAGTTCACGCACGCCTTCATCGCGCGCTTCACGCAGATCGATTATGCGCGCGCCATGGCGTTTCTCGCGCTCGAAGAGTTATCGGGAAAGTTGATGGGTGTCGTGCGCCTACACGCCAATGCGAACTACGATGCCGGCGAATTCGCCATCCTGGTGCGCTCGGATCTCAAAGGGCACGGGCTTGGCTGGCTGCTGATCCACATGATTATCGAATATGCGCGCAGCGAGGGCATCGGGACCATCGAAGGGCAGATCTTGCGAGAGAACACTTCTATGCTCGCAATGTGCCGAGACCTCGGCTTCGAGATCATGGCCGATCCGAACGACCCCGGCATTTGCATCGCCAAGCTGGCCCTCGCGCGGTAGGCGCGGGCGCCAATAAATCGAGCTGCCAGTAACGCAAGGGATCGTCGTTGGAGCCGCAATCGTCGGAGTCATTGCCGGTCACCTAGACGCCTTCGCGGTCAAGGTGACGTCGTAGGTTACAGCGAATGCATGGTAAGTCCGCCAGCGTTAACTCTAGCACGGCCTCGAAACATGCGTGCCCAAACGTTCCTCCGAAGCGCGCGCATGCGCTTCATCCTCCTCCGACTGGATCACGAAACCTGAATTGGGCTCGATCCACACCAAGTGATCGTGGACAGTCTTGACGCCAGGGACGTTTTCCGACGCGACGATGAGGGCTTGGCGCTCGCGCTCATCGGTGATCGCGCCCCACAGCTGGACCACGCCGTCGCGGACCACCACATTGCTCATTGGGCCCCAGGGTTGCTTGGCGCATTCGGCGAGGATTTGCTCGCGGATGGTGGCATCATCGCCGGAGGGCGGCGCCTTCGAACTCGATGGCCAGGCTCACCAGTGCATGCATGATATTGGCGCGGGTGACGATTCCGACGAGCTTGCCCTCACGCAGGACCGGCAGCCGCTTGATCCGGTGGCGCTCCATCAAGCGGACCACCTCGTCGAGCGGCGTATCCTCGGTCACCGTGACCGGCTCGCGTGTCATCACCTCCTCGACCTTGCGGCCTTGCGTATGAACGTATTCGTCGGCGAGCCGGCCCGGGCCGATCAGAAACTCCAGCCAGCGGTTGCGGTGGCGTTCCGTGCCGAGCTCGCCACGCCGCAGGAAATCGCCCTCCGTCACCATCCCGACCAGCTCGCCCTTGGAGCCGACCACTGGCAGGCCGCTGATCCGGTTCTGCAGCATCAGACGCACCGCGCGCATGATCGGAGCGTCGGTTTCGATCGATATGACCCGCGGGGTCATCACGTCGCGTACTTTCATGGCCATTGTCCTCACGTCTTGCGGTGGGCGATCGCAACAGGCTTCAAGCATTCAGCCGGGTGAGCGCGGAGCGGTTGCGCAACACGATCCGGCGTGACGAGGAAAGCTCGATGGTGGCGGCGTTCTCCAGAATGGTCAGCGTGCGTGAAACGGTCTCGATCGTCAGCCCGAGATAGTCGGCGATATCCTGCCGGGACATCGGCAGCTCGACGGCGTTGCCGGCGGAGATCCGCTCTGACATTTCCAGCAGGAAAGAGGCGACGCGCTCCTGCGCGCTCTTGATGAGCAGCATGATATGGTCTTGAACGCGCCGCAGCTCGCTGCCGGTGATGGTCCAGAGCTGGCGAGCGACGTCGTGGTCCCGCCCTGCCAGCGTCAAGAGCGCGCTGCGCTTGATCACCAGCACGTTGCATTCGGTGATGGCCTCGGCCGAGAACGTATGCTCCTCGCCGGTTTCGAGACCGAAAATGTCGCCCGCGACGTAGAACCCGCCGACCTGGCGACGCCCGTCGGTCAGGAGCTTGTAGGTCCGCACCGTCCCGCTGACCACCTTGTAGAGGAAATCGGCCGGGTCGCTCTCACCATAAATCTCGGCATTGCGCGGGAATGACATGGGGGCGCCCATGAGGTCGATCGTGCCGCCGAGCGCGTGATCTGCCGCCGGTGGCGGGACCTGCATGGCCGGCCGCTTGAAAGAACCGGTACGAACGGCGGGAATTGCGGTCTGGGTCAGCATGTCCAAGTCCTCCATGAATTTGTGGAGGTACTGGTAACCGACGGGCCAAAAGTCGAAAATTCAGATAAAATCCATAAGGGCTATCCCGGAGGTGTCGAGAAGGCATTCAATGCGAGCTTATCTGGCGGAATTGACCACCAAGTCGAGCCAAGACGGTGCGCTGGGCGCTGCCGGTCGCTGGCTCTTGGCGCGGCAGGCCCTTGTTCTCTACGGGATCGCGGTGGCTGCGGTTGCGGTCGCGCTGGCGGCCCGCGCCCTGCTCGAGCCAATCCTGCAGGGTCAGGCCGCCTATCTGTTTTTCGTGCCTGCGATCCTGGTCGCTGCCGACATTGGTGGCGTGGGGCCAGGCCTTCTAGCCACTGCCCTGAGCTTGGCACTCAGCTTTGCCTTCATCCCGAATTTTCCGGTTCTTTCATTCCCCGAGATCGTCAATGCCGCGGCCTTTGTCGCCATCGGATTGGGCATCACCTGGGGCGGGAGCAGCTGCAGCGCAGCCGCCTGCGCGCGACGGCCAGCGCGCGGTCCGCGCTGGGGCGCGAGGCCCATCTGCAATCGATCCTTGATACCGTCCCGGACGCCATGATCGTCATCGACGAACAGGGCATCATGCAGTCCTTCAGCACCGCCGCCGAACGGCTGTTCGGTTACCGTGCCGCCGAAATGGTTGGAAGGAACGTCAAGCTGCTCATGCCGTCGCCCTATCGCGAGGGCCACGACGGCTACCTGGAACGCTACCTGCGGACCGGCGAAAAACGTATCATCGGGGTCGGCCGGGTCGTGGTCGGCGAGCGCAAGGGCGGATCGACTTTTCCGATGGAGCTTTCCATCGGCGAAATGCGCTCCGGCAACCAACGTTTCTTCACCGGCTTCGTGCGTGACCTGACCGAGGGCCAAGAGACCGAGGCCAGGCTGCAGGAATTGCAATCCGAGCTGGTCCATATGTCCCGATCTGACCTCCATGGGCGAGATGGCCTCGATGCTCGCCCATGAGCTCAACCAGCCCCTGTCGGCGATCGCCAACTACTTGAAAGGCTCACGAAAGCTGCTCGAATCCGCCCCCGATGAGCGTTCCACGATCATTCGCGATGCGATAGACAAGGCCGCCGACCAGGCGCTGCGGGCGGGGGAGATCATCCGCCGCTTGCGCGACTTCGTGGCGCGCGGCGAGACCGAACGGCGGGTGGAAAGCGTCAGGAAGCTGGTCGAGGAGGCCAGCGCCTTGGCCCTGGTGGGGGCCAAGGATCTCGGCGTTCGGGTTAATATTCGTCTTCGACCCGACCGCCGACCTTGTCCTCGCCGACAAGGTGCAGGTCCAGCAGGTGCTGCTGAACTTGATCCGCAATGGCGTCGAGGCGATGGAGGGGTCGAAGGTTCGCGAGCTGGTCCTCTCAACACGGGCTGCCGCTGACGACATGCTGGCGATCAGCGTGACCGATACCGGACACGGAGTCGCACCGGATGTGCGAGACCGGCTGTTTCAACCCTTTGTCACCACCAAGCAGCGCGGCATGGGCGTGGGCCTGTCGATCTCGCGCACCATCGTTGAAGCCCATGGCGGCCAGATCGACGTAGAACCCAACCCTATTGGAGGCACCATCTTTCGCTTTACCCTTCGTGCCGTGACTAAAGAGGAACTTGGCAATGCCTCCTGACAGTGTCGTTGTGCATGTGATCGACGATGATGAAGCGGCTCGTCAATCGCTGGCTTTCCTGTTGCGGGCCAATGCGATCGAGGTGCAGACCTACGAGTTCGGCACGGTCTTTTTGGGGGTCGCGCCCAGCATCAAGTCGGGCTGCGTCATCACCGACGTGCGGATGCCGGAGATCAGCGGCATCGAGCTGTTGCGTCGGCTGAAGGAGCTCAAGATTTTCCTGCCGGTGATCGTCATTACGGGTCATGGCGACGTCCCGCTCGCCGTCGAGGCCATGAAGTTCGGCGCCGTCGATTTTATCGAGAAACCGTTCGATGACGAAATTTTGCTTGCGGCGGTACGTTCCGCGCTGAACCGGCAAGATAGCGACGGAAAACGGCACGCCGAACGGGCGGTGATCGATGACCGGCTTGGTGCCCTTTCAAAACGGGAGCGGGATGTGCTCGAAGGACTTGTGGCCGGCCGCGCCAACAAGCAAATCGCGTTCGACCTCGGCATCAGCCCGCGGACCGTCGAAATCTACCGAGCCAACCTGATGACGAAGATGCAGGCCGCAAGCCTGTCGGAGCTCGTCCGCATGGCCCTGATTTCCGAGATCCTGAGCTCGGCCTCCAACCCCGGCACAACCCAGGCCCCGTGAGCGGCGTCGCTCGGAGCCTTGCCCCAAAGATTGTCCGGTTCCCTTGAGCGATATCAAAGCGGTCGTGGCCGATCTGACGTCTTATTGCGTTTCAGAGCGCGGAGGAGTCCGGGCTTCCAGGCACAAGCATATGAAAACACAAGCCGACTTACCGCTTGCAAGGCCCCAGGTGATCGTCGTGGACGACGACATGGCGGTGCGCAACTCGCTCAAGTTCTCGCTGGAGGTCGAAGGATTTGCGGTTTGCGTCTATCCGGGTGGGGTCGAATTGCTGAGCGACACTGAGCTACCCCACGGTGGTTGCCTGGTGATCGATCAGAACATGCCCGGGATGAAAGGGCTCGACCTGATCGCGGAGCTGCGGGCGCGAGACATCGCCGTGCCGACGATCCTGATTACAAGCTATCCGACTGTGGCATTGCGTGAGCGTGCCGCCAGAGCTGGGGTCGCCATTGTCGAAAAGCCGTTCTTGGAGACCGCTCTGATCGACCGCGTTCGATACCTTTTTTCCCTCGACAATGCCGCGCCAACATCTTGATCTCATATCCGCAAGATCGACTGATGAGCCCGCCCGCGCTTTCCAGCTCGAACACCGGCCGCGCGTGGCTCAGAAGGAGCGCTGCTCTTCTGTCGCAAGCCTCGTAACGATTTGCTGCACGCGTTGCCGTGTCAGCCCGAGTTGTGCGTTATTCCTGGTTAGAAATTAAAGAATTCTTTGCGTAGGGCGTCCTCGTATTGCTTCTTTGCAGCCTTCACCTTGCCGCGAATTTCATCTTCTGTAAAATGGGCCTGCTCCCACTTATCGACTTCAGATATCGAATGATTGACCGAGGCAAGCGCCTCTTCCTGCTGGATCGCGGCTATCCATTCTTCGGCCGCTGCCTTATAGGCGGCCTGCATTTGATCCAGTTCCAAAGTGTCATCTCGCATTACAGCCCTCCATCTCGCCTTCTGAAGGCAATTGTTTTGAAAAAGTGTCCAATAAATGGGCAAGCCAGCTGCGAGAAACGACCCAACTCAACCAGCGGCAGTTTCAATTGCCTCTTGGTCAGTCAGTGCCGCAACGGCAATCAACGGCCATGACATTTTTACGACGGCTGTAATCCCGCCGCGGACCGGCTTGATTTGAATCAATGCGCCTTCGCCACCTCCCGCTAGAAGGCGATGCGCAGACTCGGCGGAGGCTACTGCGAAAAAGGAAAGTTTGTATGACCTTGCCACATGAGTTCAAGCGTATCCGGCTCAATCTCGCCTGCTCGAAGGAGTTTCCGTCCGGTTCAGAGCGTCATGGCTATCAATTCATCGCCCCGCTCGATGCCACCGGTCACATCGATCCGAAGCTCTGGCAGCAGCACCGCGATCTCTGCGGCGTGCGGCGCTTTTGGGGTGCCGACGACGAAACCGGCCATCTCGTGCACAAGCCTGGCGGTGCAGAGCATGCGCGCTGAGTTTTTCACTACGATCCCGCGCCCGACGATGACGACGAAGCTGGGTATCGCTTCGGCGCGCATGTCTTCGCGCTGGGCCAATACGTATGGCGACTGCCCGGACAAAGCCCGAGCCGACCGACTCCGGCTCTGAACAGAGCAGAGTTCTGGCCTCGGCATGATTAAGATCAATGACTCTCCGCGAAACTCCCCTACCTTTGCATCAATCTGTCGGGGCGTGGATTGAACCATAAGGTTAGGCAGAGGAGATTTCGATGATTTCGGCAATTCGGTTTCGTTCTACCGGCTACGTCCTGCTCTTGGCGATGACGCTTCTGCCGCGTCCCGGCATGGCTGCGGATTCCGACAACGGCAAGCGCCTCGCGGAGCGGTGGTGCCAGGCTTGTCATGTGGTCGCGGCTGGGCGCCGGCCGTCGACCGACGCGGCGCCGCCGTTCGCGAGTATTGCGGCACGGCCCGACTTCGACGCCGCCAAGGTCGCGCTGTTCCTGCTCGATCCGCACCCGAAAATGCCCGACATGTCCCTGACCCGCACCGAGGCTGCCGATCTCGCGGCCTATATCGGCTCCCTGGCCCCCTGAAATCGCGAGCAGGGCCATTCGGCCCAGTCAAATCATCGAAGGAGACGCACATGCGCTGGCGGTTCTGGAGCTTCATGGTCATCGGGGCAGCGTTTGCAGCCTCACAGGTTCACGCGCAGGAGTTCGGCGATGCGCAACAGGGCAGCATCCTGGCTCATCAGGTTTGTGCCGAATGCCACGCGGTCGAGGCGGCCGATGCGCGCTCGCCCAATTCCCTGGCGCCGAGATTCGAGGCGGTCGCGTCGACGCCCGGCGTTACGGCGGCGGCGTTGAACGACTTCCTGCATACCTCCCATCGCGCCATGCCCAACATCATTCTCACAGCCGACCAGACCAATGGGATCATCGCCTATATCCTGAGCTTGAAGAAGTGAGGGCATAGCGGTGACGCTGGCGCGCATGTCGGCGACCGATGCGGGCCACGGCCGCGGGCGGATTGCTCGCAGCTCTGCCGGCGGTCGCCCCTACTGGTGCTGGAATGCGCGGCCCGCCACGGCTTTGATCGAGTTGCAAACGAAGCGCTGCGCCGGCACGACCATGATGAATTCCATCCGGGCAGAGGCGGTTTGCAGCGGATTCGAAGTGAGCTTGATCGCGCCGTTTGATCTGGATCAAGGCGGGGCGCACCGCGAGCGAGTGTGTTTGCTCAAGCGCCTTGCCCAAGCGGGTAGGCGGTCGCAGCAAGGAGGACACGATGTTAGCGCCCAATCCGCAAGCCGAACTGTTAGTTGATCAAAGAGAAGACACGAAGCCGACCAGCTCCAAGTTCGAAAAGTTTGTCTTTGCGGGTGTGCTCGTCGTCGCATATGCAATCGCCGCCGCGGCGCTGCTATATCCGGTGCTCATGTACGTGTTCTGGTGAAGCGCGAAAGCGAGGTCAGGGACCTACGAATGGCGGCTTTCCGCCAACCTGTTGATCACAGAAGCGGTGAGTGCGAATCGCAATGCCCGGTTCCTGATCCGCTTCAATGGCAGGCGCATCGCCGAGTTGTTTGGAGCGAGTTGCCTGAATCGGGGCGAAGGTAGGTATCTCGACGAAGTCCTTCCAACCTCATATTGCGCCGCCGCGCACTCCACCTTTCATCAGGTTGTTGTCGCGCGAAAGCCGGTCTACACGATAGCCGACATGCGTGCCCGAGCGGGGCGCATCGTTCATTACGAACGATTGCTCTCGATCCGCGACCACAATGACGCGACCCACACGTTCCAGGTCGCGTCGGTGGAGGCGGTACGGTGGTCGGACCGGGGACCGCTCCGGCCGTTTGACCTGGATCAAAGCGTCTGGCCGTGATCTGATTATAGTCGATTCTCTCAAACCGAGGGAGTCACGCAATGTCCATGGAAACCGTCATCGGAATGGTTGCGATCACCATCCCGTTCGTCCTCTTCGCAGTCGTATTGGCGTGGGCCGAGCTTCAAACGCGCGGTCTCAGCCATTAGCCAGACGCCACCATTAGATATCGGCCGGCGGGTTTGCTCGTGGGTTCGCTTGCTTGCGGTAGTCTTGCGATGACCCCGCGCAGCCGGTCTATAAAGCACTGTCCCGTATGCGGCGTGGCGATGTTGGCAAGCAAGTCCAGAGCGGACAGCCCGGATTTTGATACCTTTGATTGCCTGAGATGCGACACGGTGATCAGCTTGGCGCCCGCCCGGACGGAGCCCGAGGCGAGTGGATCCGGCTCGAAATAGCGCGGAGGCCGAATTGCCTCTGCATGATTTAGAACGTCTTCCTCCACACCTCTCATCGCGCTATGCCCAGCTCATCCTCACGGCTGATCAGGTCAACGGGGTCATCGCCTACATCCTGAGCCTGAAGAAGTGATCGCACGCGGGCGGATTGCTCGCAGCTGTGCTGGTGGTCGCCCCGCCACTGGTGCTGGAATGCGTGGCCTACCACGGCTTTGATGGAGTTGGCCAGGATGAAGGCATCCTAAATCTTGCCGGCCAGCACCGCGCTCATCTCGACCGCCAGTTGCTCGCGTATCGCAGCGGCGCGGGTGCATCCGAAGATGAACTTCTTTGCTCGCCAGGCGAGCCAGGACGAATTCACTGCGCTATTTGGGTCTGCGGCGGCCGTGAGACCATTTGATCTTGATCAATGCGCCGGAGCGGTGGGTGCGACTTAATATCGTTTCGATGTATTGGCCGATCGAGGAGAATGATCATGACAATTGCCGCCACCAAACAGAAACCCGCATCAGTAAGCAGCGCGGTGCCGGTCAAGGCGCGAGCGCTGATGGAAGGGCTCAATGCCGATGCCGGCAAGCTCAATATCTGGGTGCGTACCGAGCTCAACGCCCCAGCCCAGCGCGCTTGGTTTACCGACACGGGAGGTGCAACGGGAGCCGGCAAGCTGGCGGGCGGCGGCCGGGTCGCCGCCAACCAGATCAAGACGCTGCCCTGCCGATGGCGCTGGAAGGACTACGGCCCGTTCCTGGAGCGCATCGAGGCGATTTCCCGCCGGGCCGACGTTTCGCCCATCGAGTTTGCGGATCGCCAAAGCATTCTCCTGACCAATCCCGGCCTCGGCGGCCGCCTGCAGGTCACCACCACCATGCGCACGGCGATCTCGATCTACACGCCCGGCGACGTCGCTCCGGCACATATCCACAGCGCCAACGCCAGCCGAACCATTCTGTCCGAAAGCGGCGGTTACACCAATGTGGAGGGCGAGCGCTGCGAAGCGGTCCGCGGCGATCTGATCGTCACTCCGAACGGAACCTGGCATGACCACGGCAACGACTCGACCTCGCCCGTGATTTGGATCGACATGCTCGACTGGCCGCTGATGGAGGTCCTGGATTGCGCTTGGGTCGACATGGACTATTCGGGCGCCGCAGTCGAGGCCAACGCGAAGGTACAAAAGTCGGTTCACACTAACGGCTATTCCGGCCGACTGTATGGCCATGGCGGCCTCAAGCCGACCTTCGTGTCCCATCAGCGCGGCTGGGGCCAGAATCCCGATGCCATGATTCATTATCGCGGCGCCGATGTGCGCGAAGCCATCGACGGATTGCGTAACGAGAAGGGCGACCCGCACGAGGGTATCCAGCTGCAGTTCGTCAATCCGGTGAACGGCGGCCCGGTCGGCATGGTGATGGACTATGCGGCGCAGCTGTTGCGCCCGGGCGAGGAGACGCTGCCCAAGCGCGAGACCTGCGCCACGTTCATGGTCATCATGGACGGCCAGGGCTACACCGAGGTCGGCGGGCAGCGCTTCGAGTGGGAGCGCAACGACATCTTGGTGATGCCCAACTTCCTGTGGCGGCATCACGTCAACACTGGCAAGAAGGATGCCGTTCTCTACACCACCTCCGATGCCTCCCTGATGCGCAACATCGGCCAGTACCGCGCCCAGGGCAAGGCGCTGGACGGCAGCGTGGTCCAACTGGTCGCATAACGATCCGGCGGGGCGCGACCGCGGACGCCGCCTTCGGGCGGCGTCCGTTTGGTCGGATGGACGCGCCGCGCTGTGGTCGCGCCGGCCTCTTGATCCAGGTCAAAGACCCGCCGCGCATTTCTTCGTCAATATTTTCTCCTGCGCGCAAACTTATCGGCATCGGATGGACTGACATGACTTTGCGGACGCAACAGAACGAATTCATCACCAGGACCGGCCCGGGAACCCCCATGGGCGAAATGTTCCGCCGCTACTGGACGCCCGTGCTGCTGGCCGAAGAGCTGCCCGCCAACGATTGCCCGCCGGTGCGCGTCAAGGTCTTCTCCGAACGGCTCGTGGCCTTTCGCGACAGCAAGGGACGCTATGGGCTGATCGATGAATTCTGCGCCCATCGCGGCGTGTCGCTGTGGTTCGGCCGCAACGAGGAATGCGGCTTGCGCTGCCCCTATGACGGCTGGAAGTTCGATTTCACCGGGCAATGCATCGAGGTTCCCTCCGAGCCCGAGGAAAGCGGTTTCGCCAGGAAGATCAAGCTCACATCCTATCCGCTGGTCGAGCGCGGCGGCATCCTGTGGATCTATATGGGTCCAGAGCAGCACAAGCCGCCATTGCCGGAATGGGAATTCTCCATGGTGGCGCCCGAGCAGCGCTTCGTTTCCAAGCGCCTGCAGGAGTCCAATTGGCTGCAGGCAATGGAGGGCGGCATCGATTCGAGCCACGTCTCCTTCCTGCATCGCGGCAACATCAACTCCGATCCTCTGTTCAAGGGCGCCAAGGGCAATCAATACAATCTCAGCGACGCGCGGCCCATGTTCGAGGTGGTGGAAAGCCCGGACGGGCTCTATATCGGGGCCCGCCGCAATGCCGAGGAGGGAAACTATTATTGGCGCATCACCCAATGGGTCATGCCGTCATTCACGATGATCCCCCCGCGCGGTGGCCATTCGGTGCACGGCCACTTCTGGATTCCGATCGACGACGAGAACTGCTTGGCGTGGAGCTACGATTTTCATCCCACCCAGGCGCTCACTGACGCCGAACGCGAAGCAATGAAGAAAGGCAAGGGCATCCATGTGCTCAACATCCCCGGCACCCACCGGCCAGCCGCCAACGAGGACAACGATTATCTGATCGACCGCGCCGCGCAGTTGCGCGGCGACACCTACAGCGGCGTCGAAGGCATCGCCATGCAGGATGCTCGCTGCAGGAGAGCATGGGACCGATCGTCGATCGGACCAAAGAGAACCTCGTCTCCACCGACAACGGCATCATCATGGCGCGCCACCGCCTGCTGCAGGCCGCCAAGGCGCTGGCCGAGCGGGGCGAGAGCCCGCCCGGCGTCGAGCCGGCGCACCAGCGCGTGCGTTCGGCGGCGCTGATCCTGCCGCCCGACCAGGTGTTCAAGGACGCGGCGCGCGAAGCCCTGACTTCGCGACCCGGTACGGCGCCGGCGACCGTGTGATCCTAAAAGGCTCCAAGATGCGCGCTTTGGCATGCTCGTCGCGCCAAACCTCATCGGGAGCTGTTAGTTTGGGACACGATGTTGCAAAAACGCAACATGGCGATGAAATCGTATCGGCTCTTGGTTTTTGGATGGCGCATGCCATCTGTGTTCCCTAGCGTACACAAGTACCCCGTTGGCGATTCCTATCTGCTCGGAATCTCTGGATACCGGCCGATGAACAATGACGGAGGGCGCTTCGCTAACGCACTGAGGCATCTCAGGATCATCACCGTTGGCGGGGCGATTGTTGCCGCGGGTGCGGCTGTTCTGACGGTTGGCTTCTCGCCTCCAGCGCAAGCTCTCCCCAGCTTCGCCCGCCAGACCGGTCAGCCCTGCGGGACCTGCCACACCGATTTCCCCGCGCTCACCCCGTTCGGCCGTCGCTTCAAGCTGCTCGGCTATACGGTCGGCGGCGGCATGTTCCGGACGACGCCATTTCCGGCATTTGCCGATAATGCGCGCGCCCAAGCCGCCAAAATGGGCATGTACCTGAAGGCCGCCGATTCCGTGGCTGGCAGCGGCGACGATAAGGACTATGTCCCGCCGGTCTCGATGATGACGATCGTCGGCTACACCCACACGCAAGCGCCGCTGCCGCCGCCGACCGATCCGTTCAAGCCCAACGACAACGTGGTGGTTTCGCCGTTCAGCGGCTTCTGGGGCGGCGCCATCACCGACAACGTCGGCGCATTCGCGCAAGTCACCTACAACGCGCCCGGCCCTGGCGGATTCTCGGATCCATTCGGGCATACCTGGACCTGGGACAATACCGACGTGCGTTTCGTCAAGACCGCGACGATCGGGAACATCGACGCGATCTTCGGCATCACCGCCAACAACAATCCCACGGTCCAGGATGTCTGGAACACCACGCCGGCCTGGGCATTCCCCTACGCCATATCCACCATTGCCGGAACGCCGTCGACCGGCACGGTCATCGAGGGCGCTTTCGCGGCACATGTCGTCGGCGCAGGCGCCTATGTCTACATCAACGACCTGCTTTATCTGGAGGCGACGCTCTATCGGACGCTCGATTTCGGGGCGCAGAACGCGCTCGGCGTCGATCCTTACGACGCGCCGGGACTGATCGACGCGGCTGCGCCCTATTGGCGTGCGGCGCTCGAGCCGCATTGGGGCAATCATTACCTCATGATCGGCACGTTCGGAATGCAGACCAACATCCGTAACTGGATCAATCCCGGCACGGGGGATGCGAGCACTTTTTCGCAAACCGACAAGTTCACCGATGTGGGCTTCGATTCCCAGTATCAATTTCAGGGCGACAACTACTGGGTCACGGTGCGCGGCAGCTACATTCACGAGTTTCAACAGCTCGATTCGACCTTCAGCCTGGGCGGCGCCGCCAATCCGCAGAACGAGCTCAACTCGCTGCATCTGCAGGCGTCGCTCGCTTATGGCGCCGACAACCGGATCGTGCTGACCGGGCAGTACTTCAACATCTGGGGCACCTCCGACCCGATCCTGTATGCGGGCCTCGCCAGCGGCTTAAGCCCGAACAGCGAAGGCTTCATTGCCGAGATCGCCTATATCCCGTTCGGAATCGGCAAGGCGCCGGGCTGGCCCTGGGCGAATGCCCGCATCGGGCTCCAGTACACGCTCTACAACAAGTTCGACGGCACCACTGTCGGGGCCAGCGACAACAATACGCTGTTCCTGCATCTATGGTTCGCCATGTAGGGGGGTCCCGCATGCACACGGAGATTTCGTCCATGAAAAAACTCCTGCTCGTCGGTGCTCTGACGTGGTCGTTGAGCGTCGCGGGGCCTGCGCTTGCCGCCGATATGCCGATCAATGTGACCAAGGCGCCGGTCCTACCGCCTGTCTTTTCCTGGACCGGCTGCTATCTCGGCGCCCACGTCGGCGGCGGCTTCGGTAGCAAGAACGTCACCGACCCCGTGCAACTGGTGCAGGACCAGCTGTCGGGGGCCCCGGTCACCACCGGCGTCACCACGGTCAGCGTCAACCCGACCGGGGTCGTGGTCGGGGGCCAGTTCGGCTGCGATTATCAGTTTGCCCCCACCTGGGTCGCCGGCATGGAACTCGCTGCGTCGGGTTCAACCATGAACGGCAGCACGAGCGTCGGGTTGCCGTTGGGCCTCCCCGGCGAAGCGGCGCTTGTCGCCGCCCGGACTGATTTCGTTGGCAGCGGAACCGTGCGTCTGGGATATGCGGCCGATCGCTGGATGTTCTACGTCAAGGGCGGCGCCGCGTGGGCCGGAGACAAATACGATGTCACCGGCACCTTCACCGGGATTCCCTTCGGCTTCGAGGGCTTGGACCAGCGTCTTGGCTGGATCGTTGGCGGCGGCGTTGACTGGGCATTCTCCGGCCATTGGTCGGTGACGCTGGAATACGATTACTATCAATTCGGCCACCGCAGCGTGCTGATGTCCGACCCCGTCAACGCGGTCTCGGGACCGGTGGATTTCGAACAGAGCGTGCAGATCGCCAAGGTCGGGCTGAATTTCCATATGTGGAACGGTCAGTAGATCGTCTTAGGGCTCCGAAGATGATGAGACCAACCCGTCGGATCCTGGAGACCACGCCTCGGCGAAGCATGGGAGACCAATCATGAAGGGCAACCGCCCGCGATTGGGGCTGCTGTCGGCCGCGGCAGTCGTGGCAGTCATGTTCGCGGGATCGACACGCGCGAACGACGCCGGCACCGTTTCGAAACAGGAGGTCGACGCCAAGCTGCAATATTGCGAGGTCTGCCACGGCGTGTCGGCGCAAGGCTTCCTCGGATATTACCCGATACCGCGACTCGCGGGACAGCAGATCGACTACATCAAGAATCAATTGCAAGGCTTTATCGAGCACAAGCGTGCCAACAATATCATGTTCAATGTCGGGCATGTCCTGAGCCCGGCGATGGTAACGGCTCTTGCAGCCGATTTTCACGACCTCAATCCCAAGCCGCTCGGAAACGCGCCGAAGGAGCTCGTGGCCGCCGGAAAGAAAATCTATGAAGAGGGCGTTCCCGGGATCAATGTCGCGGCATGCGCCTCCTGTCACGGAAAGGAGGCTAAGGGCGACGGGCAGTTTCCGCGTCTGGCGGGTCAGCTCTATGCTTATGTGACACGCCAGCTCACCGATTGGAGCAAGGAGCGGGGGGAGGGCACGTCCGACATCATGGCGCCGATTGCGCGCGGCCTGACCGACTCGCAAATCAAGGCCGTCGCGGCCTATGTCAGCTATCTGGAGTGACGCCATGCGCCCGCTGCTCGTCCGCTTCCAGTTGGCATTGCGCACCGCGATCCTGGCCGTTGCCGTCGCGGGTCCGGCCGGAGCGCAGGACCAGCACGCCGTTTCGAGCGGCAGCGTCCAGGCCAAGTTAAGCTACTGCAAGGATTGCCATGGGCCATCGGCGCAGGGTTACCGCGGATATTTTCCGATACCGCGTCTTGCCGGACAGCAAACCGAGTACCTGGAAAATCAGCTGCGGGCCTTTGTCGAGCACCGGCGGACCAACAATGTCATGTTCAACGTGGCGCACGCCCTGAGCCCGTCGATGATATCGGCTCTTGCCGCGAACTTCAGAGGTCTCGATCCGGCGCCGCTCGGGGGTGCCCCGCGGCAGCTCGTGGCGGAGGGAAAAAGGATCTTCGAGGATGGAGTTCCGGACGCCAATGTGGCGGCGTGCGCCGCCTGCCATGGTCCGGATGCCACCGGTGCGGGAGAAATTCCCCGGCTGGCCGGTCAGCTCTATCCTTATCTCATAAAGGAATTGACCAATTGGGGCAAGGAACGGGGTCAAAATCCGGCAAAACCAGACACATCGGCGGTCATGAGCCCGGTCGCGCATAGCTTGACGAAGTCGCAGATCGAGGCTGTGGCGGCCTATGCCAGCTATCTGAAATAGGCCTCATGCTCGGCACTGCGTTGCGCACGAAAGGCAGCAGCTTGGATTTCAAATCATGATAGGCGCCCGACCAAGAATGGCGATCTTCGCAATCGGTTGCCTTGCGGTTTCCGCGATGACCGGCCATGCGGAGAGCCCGGCCGTCCGCAACTGCACCTGGTGCCACGGGACGGCGGCGCAAGGCTATACGCCCGCGCCGCGGCTGGCAGGACAGCGACCTCAATATCTCGAGAATGAGCTGGCGGGCTTCCGCACCCACGCGCGCGATAATCCGCTCTCGAAACAATATATGTGGTCTGCCGCAGCAAACCTCAGTGCCCAGAGCGCGCGCGATTTGGCGATGTACTTTTCCACGCTGCCGCCGAAAGCCGCCGGCGATGGCGACACGGTGTTGGTTGCCGCGGGAAGAACGATCTATCAAGAAGGGATGCCGGAGGCCAATATCGTGGCCTGCGTGGTTTGTCATGGCCCGAATGCGGAAGGGGTTGGTCAAATTCCTCGCTTGGGCGGCCTAGCCTATTCGTACCTGAAAAGGACGCTCCAACAGTGGGGCCAGGGATATCACGCCGCCTCCGGGCCTCCGATGCCGGATATCGCCAGCAAATTGTCACCCAACCAAATTGACGCGCTCGCCTCATACCTCAGTTTCGTCAGGTGAACTGCCCAAGTGCTGCGGCAAAGCTTTTCTGCGAGTGGCTACCGCAACGAACGGGAGGGAAGGATATGAGTTGGTAAAGATGCCTGCTTGACCGAGGGTGACACCGCGTCAACCGTGCGATCAAGGCTGGCCCTCACAGCCTCGCCCGGCAAGCAGCTCGAGCTCGCGACCCAGGCCATGAATGGCGGTCTTGAGAATCTCGCTTTCGCGACCGGTTGCGCATGCGGCAATGAAGCCGATCCTGACCGACAGGCCCTACCACATGACCGCCGCTTCCGGGCACCCGAATGGCAGCACCTCCCGTTCAACGTCTACGCCCACTGGTTTCTGTCGACCGAGCGCTGGTGGGAAGCCGCCACCACCGGTATTCGGGGCTTGAGCAAGCAACACCGGACATGGCGACGTTCGCGGCGCGCCAACTGCTCGATGTGGTGTCACCCTCGAACTTTGTCTGGACCAACCCGGAGGTGCTGGTCCGCACCCAGGCCGAAGGCGGCATGAATTTCGCGCGCGGCCTCTCCAACCTGATCGAGGATGGGCGACGAGCGAACGTGGGCGAGCGCTCGGCCGGATGCGAGCCCTTCAAGGTCGGTGAAACCGTCGCGGTCACGCCCGGCAAGGTCGTGCACCGCACCCGCTCGCCGAGATCATCCAATACGCAGCCGTAACTGATCGGGTGAGGCCCGAACCCGTCGTGATCGTGCCGGCCTGGATCATGAAATATTACATACTGGATTTGTGGCCGGCGAATTCGCTGGTGAAATTCCTGACCGAGCAGGGATTCACCGTTTTCATGATCTCATGGAAGAACCCCGGCAGCGAAGACCGCGACGCCGGGTTTGACGGTTATCGCACCCAAGGCGTTCTCCCGGCCATCGAGGCGGCAACCGCGATCACTGGTGCCCGCACGGTTCACGGCGCCGGCTATTGCCTGGGCGGGACCCTGCTCGCGACGACGGCAGCCGCAATGGCGCGTGACCACGACGACCGGCTCGCCAGCCTCAGCTTCTTCGCTGCGCAGGCGGATTTCACCGAAGCGGGCGAGCTGATGCTGTTCATCAATAAGAGCCAGGTGGCGCTTCTCGAGGACATGATGTCGGAGCGCGGCTATCTTGACACCCAGCAGATGTCGGGCGCCTTCCAGCTACTGCGCTCGAACGATTTGATCTGGTCGCGCTTGGTGCACGACTACCTGATGGGCGAGCGCGCGGCACCAACCGACATCATGGCATGGAACGCCGACGCGACCCGCATGCCCTACCGGATGCATTCGCAGTATCTGCGTTCGCTGTTCCTGAACAACGATCTCGCGGAAGGTCGGTTCAATGTGGCGGATCGGCCCGTCAGCCTGCACGACATTCGCGTGCCCACGTTTGCGGTCGGCACCGAGCAGGACCATGTCGCCCCTTGGCGCTCGGTATTCAAGTTTCTTTTCCTGACCGACGCCGATGTGACATTCGTGCTGACGAGCGGCGGGCACAATGCAGGGATCTTGTCCGAACCCGGCCATCGCGGCCGCCGTTTCCGCGTCACATCGCACCTGCACGACGAACCATTCCTCGACCTGACTGCGTGGCTCGGCGCCACAGCGATCCAGGACGGCTCATGGTGGCCGGCATGGACCGACTGGCTTGGCCAACGCTCGGGCGAGCCGGTCATGCTGCCGCCGCTTGGCCGCGCGGACAGCAAGTTCGTCCTGCTTGATGACGCACCAGGCCGCTATGTGCTGATGGAGTGATCGGCGGATCGCCGTGCCCCCCACGGGATCGCGGCTGGGTGTCCACTACCGTCCGGCACGTTGCGCTACCGCGAAGACCAGGCAAGGAAACGAGTTGCGCGTTTACCGTGAAGGCAATGAGTTTTGGGGGCGCGTGCTCACAGAAAGTCTTATCGCTGCGAGCCGATCAACCAGCTCATGCCACATCCCGGATAAAAATAGTCCAGGTTGCGCTTACCCTTTGACAAGACAGACGTAACTCCTGCCTTGATAACAGTGTTCTTTGTAATCGAAGATCCATTTCGTCTCGAACAAGCCGAACGTGAAATGCATGCAGCTATCTCAAGATGACGGCAGTGGACGGCGCATTGCGAACTCCTTTTGGGTTCGCCTGAAAGAGCATCCCCTGGCGCGGGTTGGACCGGGGCTCATCACCGGCGTGGCCGATGACGATCCCAGCGGCATTGCCACCTACTCCCAGGCGGGCGCGCAGTTCGGCCTCAACATGCTGTGGACGATGCCGCTGGCCTTCCCGCTGATGGCGGCGATCCAATCGATGTGCGCGCGCATCGGCCGGGTCACCGGCAAGGGACTCGCCGCCAACATCAAGACCGCGTTTCCGCCCGATCGTGCTCCAAGGCGTCGTGCTGTCTGCTGCTTGGTCGCCAACACGCTCAACATCGCCGCCGACGTCGCAGCCATGGGGGAAGTCGCGGAGCTCGTCACCGGCTTCGATCGTCATCTCATGACGGTGGTCTTCGTGGTCGGAACCCTGCTGCTGCAGGTCTTCATCCCCTATCACCGCTACGTCTCTTTCCTGAAATGGCTGACGCTCTCGCTGCTGGCCTACGCTGCCGTCCTGTTCACCGTCCACGTCCCCTGGGGTCAGGTGGCGCTGCGCACCGTCTGGCCGAGCTTCACCCCGGATGCCGCTGCCGCCACGGTGGTGGTGGGCGTCTTCGGCACCACCATCAGTCCCTACCTCTTCTTCTGGCAGGCATCCGAGGAGGTCGAGGACATGCAGGCTGACAAGGCGCCGCGCCGCTGCGTGCGATGACGCTCGTGCAGCTGGCGTGGAGCTCCGCCGCATCCGTTGGGACACCTGGAGCGGCATGTTCTACTCCGACATCACGGCCTATTTCATCATTCTGGCGACCGCCGTCACGCTCAATGTGGCGGGAGTGAACGACATCGAGACGGCGGCGCAGGCGGCGAGCGCGCTGCGGCCGCTGGCCGGCGACTTCGCGTACATGCTCTTTGCCCTCGGCATTCTGGGTGTCGGCCTGATCGGCGTGCCGGTACTGGCCGGCTCCGCCGCCTATGCGCTCTGCGAAGCCATGGGCTGGAAATGGGGGCTCGAACGCAAGGCGACCGACGCGCGCGGGTTCTACGGCGTCATCGCCGTGAGCGTGCTCGCCGGACTCGTCATCCAGTATTCGCCGATCAGTCCGATGAAAGCCTTGTTCTGGAGCGCCGTCATCAACGGCGTCGTGGCCGTGCCCCTGATGGTGGTGATCATTCTGCTGGTCTCAAAGAAATCCGTGATGGGCGCCTTCACGGCGAGCCGGCCGATCATTATCCTCGGCTGGATCGCGACAGCGGTCATGGGCGTGGCGGCGGTGTGGATGTTCGTCCCAACCTAGACCGCCGCCTGCCCACGCGCAGGAGGGGGTCCGCTGCTCGCTTATCGCTGCGAGAAAGGTCAACCATCTGCCTGGGGTCGACTTTGTTCTCTAATTTCGAGTCCAGGACTGAGGCATGCGGGAGGCCAACCATAAACGGGATTCTCGAATCGGTGAAGTTCTGATTCAACCTCCTGAACGGGAGGCTCCGATGGCACGCTTTGATCTGACTGATTTCGAATGGTCACTCGGCCGAAGCGGGTCTCAAGATCGGAGAGGTGCTTGGCAATGCCGCCCCGGATGTGCTCGACGGGTTCCATTTCTTGGAAATCGATTTGAACCGCGGTTTCCATAAATCACCTCAGCATGTCCCAAAGACACATATTCTCGCCTCGCGCCGGCGTGAGCCCGTGAAGTTTCAAAATAGTGGATGCTCTCGATCAGATGAATCGCCCAATGGAAGAAGCCGCCGAGCAATGCGCTCGGCGCGAGCCCGCCGGTCACCCGGCCGGCGTTGGCATGCAGCGCGCGGTCGAAGGCCCGGAAAAGCGCCGCTGTCGCCGCGCCATCGTCGGCGTCCCGGCTGGGTTGGACGGGTTGAAGGTGTGTTTGGGCCGCGATCGCAGGGGGAGCCGCAGGCGATGGTTCGATCGACCCTCTTTCGTCTGTCACGGCCCGGCAAGCTCCTGTTCGCGGCAGTTTGGCATTTGATGAGAGGTCAGTGACAGATCGAAGACAAAGGATGGCAGACGTTATTCCTGTGCGCGGGCGGAGTTTTAGGCCGAGAATGTTCCTTAGTTATTGATCCAGATCATGGGGCGCAAGCCTATGTCGAGCAAGCGCCAGGACGAAAACACAAAATAGGCTGGCGACCATCAATAAGTCGGCACACTTCTGTTCAACAACGGCGTTGCGCCAGTTGTCAATCGGCAGGGTCACTCTACAGGCTTCTGCCGCGGCAAACGAAGCCATTGTCGACCTACGATTACGTGCCCAGCGACCGCAAGTATACCGTTGATCAATAGCG
Organism: uncultured Alphaproteobacteria bacterium; assembly: GCA_963725185.1. GTDB lineage: Bacteria > Pseudomonadota > Alphaproteobacteria > Rhizobiales > Xanthobacteraceae > VAZQ01. The sequence continues at coordinate 270,796 of CAVRXO010000001.1, read as the reverse complement.
CGTAACGCACTCCAAGGATGTTTGCAGAAACCTCGGTCAAAAAGCTCCCGGCCGAAACTCCCCCGCGCATTGCGAGCATGAAAAGACTAATCGTTTGGCCGCGCAGCTGCGGTGACGACATGGCCTGGAGGTAGGAGTTGGCCGATGTATTGCTGACGCTCATTGAAAGGCCGGCAAGGGCCAGCAATGCGGGCAAGCCCCAAAGCCATGGAATGAGCGCCGCAAGTGCCATGACTACGGCGTAGCCCATTGCAAAGCACGAGGTCAGCCGCCGACGATCGCCGCTCGGATCAATGGCCAGGAGCCCCATCGCGCCGAGCAAACCACCCACCCCAAAGGCGCTTATTGCAACGCTGAAAGCGCTTGCGTCTCCCTGAAAGGCATCTTTCACTAGCACGGGACAAAATACGAGAGCGGCCCGCAAAAAGAACTCATCAAAAGGACTGTTAGAAGGGCGCTGCGGAGTTGGGCTCACCTGCGATGTCACGATAACCAGCAAAGGGATGATCGCTATCGAACGTGTCGCCCACGGCAGGGGCCCGTCCGTCCGTGGGGTAGAATCGAAAGGGCCACCGAGATAAAGAGCACATAGGATGCTGCATTGATTGCAAAGCATCCAACCGCTCCGAAACCAGCCATCAGCAAGCCGGCGATCGCTGGACCAAGAATACGCGACAGATTGAATTGGGTTGCGTTCAACGCGAGCCCGGCAGCAATCTGACTGCGTTCAACGATAGAAGGCACGATCGTCTGAAATGAAGGCATCGAGAGCGCATCGGTGATCCCTACGACCAAGGAGAGTGCAATAACCATCCACGGCTGCACGGTACTCGTGAGCAGCAAGGCCACTAACACAATTGGGCATAGCATCTGGATCGATTGGTATGTGGCGATCACTCTGCGACGTCGCCCCGATCTGCCAATACGCCGCCGATTAGCGACAGAAGCCACGCAGGCGCAGCCATGGCGAAGGCATCGAGCCCGATCACGAATGACGATGCTCCGAGACCTAGTAGGAGCCACGGCTCTGCCACCTGCTGAGCCCAGGTGCCGATGTTTGAGAGCAGACCGGCAAAGCAAAATGTGCCGAAGCGCTTGGTAAAGAGTAGATCGAGCGATTCTCGAAAGGCACTCATGCGAAATCAAAAACCCCGTTTATGCCACGCCCAGCTCGGGCTTGATTTGACGTACCACGCCAACTTAGTCTTGATGTTCGATCGGCACCTATAACAAGACTTTGTCCGCACCCGATCCTCAAAACCCATATCTTATCCGCGAACGCGAACCAGACACCCCTATCGCTCTGGAGCGTTTAATCAGTTTCCAGAGTCTGATCCAAGAGGATGCCGTCAGTCGTGGCCTGCCCGGCTAGCCGTCTCGCCAGCGGCAAGCTCGATGATTTCCGCTGTGATTTCCTCCTGGCGAACGTGCTGCTGCGTCGCGCGCAGTGCGGCAAGCTCGCGTTCGATCTGCCTGTGTGCCGCCGCCATCGCCTCCATGCGCGCCTCGTTTTCCGCGGCAAAAGCGTGGAGGGCGGCGTTGCAAAGCTGGGCGTGCAGATAGTCCGCGGTGAGCTCGCTCAGAAGTGCCGCCGGCGTCAGGTTCAGGAGCGGCGCGTTACCGTCCAGCGATTGGGAAAACTGCGTCATGTCCAAGGGAAACAACCGGCGGCGGTTCACCCGGATGCCGCCGCCCGGCCGCCATTCGCCAAAGACCGCATCAAGTCGACCGATCTCCCCGGTGGCGATCCGGGAATAGAGGGCCTCGGCAACGCGGTCGGCGAACTTCGGGACGCCAGCCGAATGCGGCGGCAGGGCACTTTTCCAGCGCGGCGCCATGCCTCTTTCGGCCGCCACGGCGCTGCCCCTGGTTCCGATCAGGAACAGATCGGAGGCGGCGAGATCGACGCCGACCGTATCGAGTATGCGCTCGCTGAAGGCGCCGGCAAATCCCTGCTCGGCACAGAACAGGACCAGTGCCGGCCGGATCGATCGAAGCGTACCGTCCGTGCGACCTGAAGGAACCCACGCTAGGGTGCGCCCAATGGCGACCGCGATTGTCGCCGCGTAACTATCGACTGCGATGAGCTCACTGCGGGCCTGCTGCGCGCGCGCCGCGGCAATGCCGCGCATCGCATTCACCACGGCGCTGAGCTGGCGGATGCCCTCGATGCGCGCGGTGACGTCTGCAAGGCGCTCGGTCATGGCGGCTCGGACGTCTTGGCCGGCATGGACGGGGCTAGCCGCTCGACATACTGTCGGAGCGCCTTACGCAGCATCTCCTCCTGTGCGTCGTCGAGGGTGCCGGTCGCCTCAATCATGCGGATGGCATCAGGGGCACCGCGGTCGAGCGCAGCGCATAGGCCTCGCCGGAACGCGATCACGATCGGAGGCGGAAGCGGATCCAACAGACCGGACTGGACAGCCAGGACCAGGGCCACCTCGTCGGCGAGCCGCAGGGGTGCGTGCTGCGGCTGGCTGAGGATGGCGCGGATTCGCGAACCGCGGACCAGCTGATTGCGGACCCGCGTGTCCGGCATGCCGCCGAAGCGGGTGAACATCTCCAACTCGAGGAACTGGGCATAGTCCAGGCGTACGCTCTGCGCCGCTTCTCGCAGCGCCTTTGCTTGGGTCTTGCCGCCGACCCGGCTCACGCTGCTGCCGACGTCCACGGACGGCTTCTGCCCTTCATAGAAAAGCTTGGCGTCGAGCACGATCTGGCCGTCGGTGATCGAGATCAGGTTGGTCGGGATGTAGGCGCTGAGATTACCCGCATCGGTCTCGGCGATCGGCAGTGCCGTCAGGGATCCCCCGCCCTTTTCCTTGGACAGCTTCGCGGCCCGCTCCAGAAGCCGGGCATGCACATAGAACACGTCGCCCGGATAGGCCTCGCGTCCGGGCGATTGCCGTGACAGCAACGCGATTTCGCGATGGCTGGCGGCGTGCTTTGTCAGATCATCGATCACCACAAGGGCATGTTGGCCGCGATCGCGGAAATACTCCGCCATGGTGAAGCCGGCGAAGGGCGCGATCCATTGCAGTCCTGGGGAACTGGCAGAACCCGCCACCACGATGATGCAGCGCTCGGGCGCCCCGCTGGACTCGATTGCGTCGATGGCGCGTCGGACGCTCGACGTCTTCTGGCCGACCGCGACGTAGACGCAGACGATGTCGCTCGTCTTCTGATTGATGATCGTGTCGATCGCGATCGTGGTCTTGCCGATGGCGCGGTCGCCGATGATGAGCTCTCGCTGGCCGCGACCGAGAGCGAACAGCGTGTCGACGACGAGGAGACCGGTCTGAACCGGCTGGATCACGAGATCGCGGTCGATGATGGCCGGCGCCGGCCGCTCGATAGGTTCCGACGCGTCGGCTGCGACCGGCCCTTTCGCGTCGAGCGGGCGTCCGAGCGGATCGACGACCCGGCCCAGCAGGGCCGGTCCTACCGGCACGCACACTACGTCGCCCGTGCCGCGCACCGCATCTCCGGCCTCGATAGAATCGACATCGTCCAACAGGACGCAACCGACCCGATCTCGTTCGAGCACCTGGGCGAAGCCGTACTGTCCCTTGTCGAAGCGCAGCAGCTCATCGAGCCGGACATTGGGCAGCCCGGAGATCAGCGCGATGCCGTCGCCGGCCTTCTCGACCCGGCCGATTTGCTCGGCCCGCGGGCCGAGTGCGGCGGCGCCGAGCTTCGCGCGCGCGCGTTCGAGCCAGGCGTCCGCCCGGCTGTCAGAACCGGTCGTCATGGGCGAGATCCGCGAGGATTCGGGCGAGGTCGGCACGCCAACTGTTTCTTACGATGAGTTGGGGGCCGCGCAGCTCCAGCCCGGCGATGAGCGCTGGATCCGACTTGAAGGAGATCTTCGGATGGGCTCCAAATGCCGCGCTGATGAGGTCCCGATAATGCTCTTGCTCGGCCGCATCGAGCGGGGCCGCGCTGGTCGCTTCGAGCATGACGCCGTCCATCGCCGCGCCTCGCTGTGCCGGTTCCGGAAGAGCCCGGATCTCCTTGAGGAGCCAATCCAGGAAGGCTGCACGCACGACCGGAGCCTCCAGCCGGGCGGCTAGGCGCGCGGCGATTTCGACCGCAAGCCGGCTCGCCCGCTCGGTGCAGGCCTTGTCGGCTGCTTCCTTCTCCTTCTCGATCGCAGCCCGCGCGGCCTCTTGCAGGATAGCGGCTTCTTTCTCGACCACTTCCAGCCCCGCGGCCCGCGACTGTTCTGCGGCCTCATGGGCTGCAGCCAGGATGGCTTCGCGTTCCCGCGCAAAGCCGGCGCGCGTGCGCTCGATTTCAGCCAACGCGGCGGTCGCTTCGTTGCGCTTGCCCTCGGCCTCGGCCAGAATCCGCTGCGCCGTGGCGCGGCGCTGCTCGATCATGGCCGCGACCGGACGCCAGAAGAATCGCCCCAACAGCCAGATCAGGATGACGACGTTGGCAGTCTGGATGCCAAGCGTCCACCAGTCGATAGTCATGGCGTCATTTCAGTAGAGGGTTGGCGAACAGCAGAAGCAGCGCGATCACCAGGCAATAGATTGCCATGGTCTCGATCATGGCCAGACCGACGAACAGCGTGCGCGAGATGGTGTTTGCGGCCTCCGGCTGCCGGGCGATCGCATCCATCGCGGCCGCCACCGCGCGCCCTTCGGCAAGCGCCGGCCCGACGGCCCCGAACGAGACCGCCACCGCGGCCGATATGATGCTGACGAGGGCTAACCAGTTCATGGTGGCGTCCTTTGGCTGGGGGTATGCGGGACGGGTCGTCCTTCACTAATGGCCCCGGCAATGAAGACCATCGCCAGGACCGCAAATATGTACGCCTGCACGATGCCGGTCAGGAGCTCGATCGCCATCAGCGGGATCGGGACGAGCAGGCCGGCGAGCGACAGAATGATGCCGATCACGAACACGCCGCTCATGATATTGCCGAACAGGCGAACGAGCAGCGAGAAGGTGCGCGTGAGGCTCTCGATGAAATTGAGCGGGATCATGATCGGGTTGGGCGAGGCGAAGGTGGCGAGATAGCCGCGCACGCCGCCCGCACGAATGCCGAACCATATCACCGCAAGAAAGACCAGGAGCGCGAGCGCGGCGTCGGTCTCGAAATGGGCCGTCGGCGGTTCGATGCCCGGCACCAGTGACGACCAGTTGGCGACAAAGATGAAGACGAACAGCGTGCCGATGAAGGCGCGGTAGGGAGCAGGCTCGGCCCGCATTGTATCCCGGATCTGGGTGTCGACGGCATCGACCACCAGCTCGAAGGCCGCCTGGCTTGCGGAGGGAACGAGCGACAGCTGGCGGGCGATGAGGATGCCGCCGATGACCAGCACCGTCATGATCGCCCAGGTGGCTATCACGCCGGCAGTGATCGGTACGGGGCCCAGGTGGAATAGCGCGACGCTGGTCAGCGGCGAGGTCATGGGGCGGTCTCCCGAATCCTTCGTATGACGGCGGAACGAGCGATGAGGACTCCGAGTGCCAATGCCAGCAGCGGCGGCGCCCCTTCCAGGCTCGCAAACAGCGACAGAGCACCCATGAGGACGAAGCGGCCGACCATCAAGGCAAGCGCCGTCGTTGCGCGACCGCCCCGGATGAAGTGGCAGACGTTCCACCACAGGCCGCGAAAATAGAGGACGCCGAGCGCGATCCCGACGGCCAAGTGTGCCGCAAGACAAAGGGGCATGGCCCAGGCCGGCAGGCTTTCGAACGAAGGCAGGCTCATCCGTTCTTCATCCATTTCCAGGCCGACCAGCAGCCCAGCACCGCTCCGAGCATCAGGAGCGGAGCTGTGTAGAACAGTCCGGAACCGAATGTTCGGTCGAGCCAACGGCCGGCGAAGATGCCGATCAGGATGGGCACCACGATGATCCAGCCGAGCACGCCGATCTGGGCGAGATGACGCGCCACAGAGGGTTCGCCTTCGCGAAGCCAGCGCCCGTGGCGTTCCTTGCGCAGCCGAACGCCCTGCACCATTGGGTCCTGCTCGTCCGAATCGGTCTCAGGCGTGGTCATGCAAAACTTTCCAGCCGCTACATCGAGCCCGCCGGCCGAAGGCGACTCACGATTTGGCGAATTGCGTTCAATTGCAGGCGAGTGCTCTCGACGCGTTGCGTCCGCTCCAAATCGAGATCGGCGCGGAACCGGCTGAGGACCGCCGCGTCGAGAGTCGCGATGTCATCGCCCGGGATCGCCTCGCGGGTCGCGACGGCGATCTCTCGGCCGGCAGTGACGGAAAGCAAGCCGCGTCGAACCGCGCAGTAGCGGCGCACTCCGTCAGTACCCGTCCACCTCACGACCGAGATCACGAGACTGGTCAGAAAGTCCGCGTGCCCGGGCAATATTCCGAAGCCGCCGGTGGAGTCTTCGGCGCGCACCGCGAGCACACTCCCTTCGTCAATGACCACGGCTAGCGGCGTAACGATGCGCAGTCTCATGACGAAGGCTCCGCTTGCTTGGCCGCGGCCTCCTTCTGACGTGCCTCCTCCAGGGTACCGATCATGTAGAGCGAGCTCTCCGCCCAGTCGTCGGTTTCGCCGTCGAGGATAGCACGGCAGCCGGCGAGCGTGTCGGCGCGGCCGACGCGACGGCCGGGCGTGCCGGTGAAGGCTTCCGTCACCGCGAAAGGCTGGCTGAGGAAACGTTGGAGCCGGCGGGCGCGCTTGACGATCAGCCGGTCGCTCGCGCCCAGCTCCTCCACGCCCAGAAGGGCGATGATGTCCTGCAGATCCTTGAAGCGGGCAAGTGCCTCGCGGGCGCGCTCGGCGAGACGATAATGCTCCTCGCCAACCACGAGTGGATCAAGCAGGACAGACGACGAAGCGAGCGGATCGATGGCCGGATAAAACCCTTCGGCCGCCAGTCTGCGCGACAACATGATGATGCTGTCCATGTGGCTAGAGATCGCCGTCACCGCCGGATCGGTGAAGTCGTCGGCCGGAACGTAGACGGCCTGGATGGCCGTGACCGCCGCGCCAGCGACCGACGCGATGCGCTCCTGCAGCGAAGCGACTTCGGTCGCCAGCGTCGGCTGATAGCCGACGCGTGACGGCAGGCGGCCCAGCAGGCTCGACAGCTCGCTCCCAGCTTGAACGAACCGAAAGACGTTGTCCATCAGCAGCAACACGTTCTGATGCTTCTCGTCCCGAAAATGCTCCGCGATTGTCAGCGCAGTCAGCGGCACGCGCCAGCGAGCGCCGGGCGGCTCGTTCATCTGCCCATAGACAAGCACCGTGCGCGCGAGCACGCCCGAGGCCTGCATGTCGGTCAGGAGCTCATGGCCTTCACGGGAGCGCTCCCCGACCCCCGCGAAAACCGAGATCCCCTGGTATTTCTCGACCATGGAATGGATCAGCTCCATGACGAGCACGGTCTTGCCGACGCCGGCGCCGCCGAACATCGCGGCCTTGCCGCCCTGCGGAAGCGGCGCAAGCAGGTCGATCACCTTGATGCCGGTCTCGAACACGGCGGTGGTGGAGGTCTCCTGCCGGAGCGTTGGCGGAGGGTTGTGGATGCCGCGTCGCGGCGTGTCGGCCGGCAGTTCCGTGCCGCGGTCCCGCACCGTCCCGATCACGTCAAGGAGGCGACCCAGAATCGCCTCTCCGACCGGGACCGAAATGGGTGCCCAGGTCGCCCGCACCGGCGTGCCGCGCGCCAGACCCGCGGTCGCCTGCAGCGCGATGCCGCGGACAGTCGCGGGATCGACATGACTATGAACTTCGAGGACCAGCGGATCGGGCCTATCCCATTCGACCACCAACGCGGAGTTAATCGGCGGCAGCACATCGCCGCCGAAGCTCACGTCCACGACAGCGCCGCGAACTGACAAGACTGTACCAACTGACACGACATGGTCCATGGAGTGTCCAACCTGCGCAGAATACGTCAGTGGCCGGCGATCCATCGCGCGATGACCGGCCAAGTGTCCCGGAGGGTTTGCGATCCCATGAAGAGTCCCACGTGACCTCCCGGTACGACCGCCTTCTCGATTAAGCTGTTGGGCGTGCCCAGATATTTTTCAGCGTCCAAAACCTGTTCCTGCGTGGTGATGTCGTCGGAGTCGCCCGCAAGCAGGTACACCGGACATGTGATGCTTTTGAGCTCCAGGCGGCGCCCCAGACCCACGAACGTTCCCTTGGCCAGCCGGTTCTCCTTGAACAGCTGGACAATGGCTTGCAGATACAAGCGGCCCGGCAAATCGATCGGATTTTCATACCAACTCTCGAATGTCTCCTCCTTGCACAATAGACAGGGCCCTCGATGTGCTCGTAGAGGTCGATATGCTGCTGGATGTAATGCTGCGATGGATGCATGCCCTTCCAGCCCTGCAGCATGATCTTGCCCTGCATCAGCCCGCCGCCCATGGCGACCAGCCCTCACATTGACCTCGGCGAGGTACTCATCGATCCCGAGGTCCTTCATGTCCGCCGTCGCCGATTTCCAGTCGGTCAGAAAAACCCGATCGAGGCCGTTTGCCAACAGCGTTTCGATGAGGCTCTGTCCCTTGTGATAGTCGGCGATCATGGCGGTGTGCCCGGCATAGGGCGTATCGACGATGGTCGGCACGCCTGTGGCGGCTGGCGCGGAATAATCGCGCAGCAACATGGTGCGCAAATCGAGCATCACGCGACTGGCGGTCGCGAGCTGGGGCCTGAGCTCCTGATGGATTTTCTGCTCTTCCGCGATGAATTCGAGATTCGTCGCGTAAAGATCGAGACCTTGCTCGACCATCCGGGTTGCGGCCGCCATCGGCCACCAGAACGGCACGCTGAGGCCGCTCAGCTTATGAGGGGTGACGGGCGGCGGTGTCATGGTTGTGTGCGGCTCCCTTGCGCCGCCCTGCGATCGAGCAACTGGCGAGTATGGCGCGCGATCATCAGGTTTTCATCGGTCGGCACGACCCAGGCCGATACTTTCGACGTCCGCGCCGAGATCAGCGGACCGTTTCCAGCGTTTGCATCCGCGTCGAGCTCAACCCCTAGCCAGCGGGCGTCGTGACAGACGCGGGCGCGGATTTGAGCCGCATGCTCGCCGATGCCGGCCGTGAAGATGATGGCGTCGAGCCCACCCAGCGCCGCGACGAGCGAACCGAGCTCGCGGCCAATACGATAGACGAACAGATCGATCGCCTCTTTTGCAGAAGGTGAGCTGCTTGCGAGCAAAGTGCGCATGTCGCTCGAGATGCCCGAAACACCGAGCAGGCCCGACCGGTCATAGATTAGCTGCTCGATCGCTTGCGCGTCCATCCGCTCATGCTCGAGCAAATAGAGAATGACGCCCGGATCGAGTGAACCCGTGCGCGTTCCCATCGGCAGCCCGTCGACTGCCGTAAATCCCATGGTCGTAGCGATACTGCGGCCCTTCTCGATCGCGCACATGCTGGCGCCATTGCCAAGATGGGCGACGACCAGCTTGCCGTTCACGCAACCGGGCGCCACCCCGGGCAGCGCCGAAACGATGTATTCATAGGACAGGCCGTGGAACCCATAACCGCGGACGCCCTTGGCGGCGTACTCCCGGGGCAACGCGAACTCCTGCGCGATGGCAGGCTGGCCGTGGTGAAATGCAGTATCGAAGCAGGCAACCTGCGGAACCTTCGGTGCAGCGAGCGCAACGGCTCGAATGGCGGACATATTATGAGGCTGGTGCAGCGGCGCAAGCGGTATGAGGTCGCTGAGGTCGGACAGAATCTTGTCATCGATCAGCACGGGCTCGAAATAGGTAAGCCCGCCATGGACTACCCGATGGCCCACCCCAGAAAATCCGGCTTCACTCCCGATATGCGCAGCAAACCATTCATGAATCGCTGAGATGGCGCCCGGGTGACCGTCGGCTGCAAGGGATTGTGCGGCAAGCTTGCGCCCCTGAGGGTCGCTGACCTCCAGGTGCGCAGAAGTTCCGATGCCTTCTACCTGACCGTGCGCGCCGGCGAACAACGAGCGATCGGTCGCGGTCTCGAATACCGAGAACTTGATGCTGGACGAGCCGGCATTGAGCACCAGAATTGGCTCGCGCACGGGTCAGGATCCTGCCAGCTTGCCGACCGCGGCAGCCGCCATGCGCCGGGCGTGGGCGTAGAGCGCAGCCACCGCGCAACTCGCCAGCCGGGTCCGGACATTGTCGGCGCGGCTCGTGAGAATAATCGGGACGCGCGCCCCGAGCACGATGCCGGCCGCATCGGCATCGGCGAGAAAGCTCAATTCCTTGGCCAGCATATTGCCGGCCTCAAGGTCGGGCACCAGCAGAATGTCAAAGTCTCCGGCAACTGGCGAGCTGATATGTTTGATGGCGGCCGCATCGCGGCTGATTGCGTTGTCGAGCGCCAACGGACCGTCCAGCAAGGCACCGGTTACCTGGCCACGCTCCGCCATCTTGCACAGCGCCGCGGCATCGATGGTGGACGGGATTTTCGAGGTGACCGTTTCGACGGCGGACAATATTGCGACCTTTGGCATGGCAATCCGCAATGCATGCGCCAATTCAATGGCATTTTGGAGGATGTCGACCTTGTCCTCCAAGCTCGGAAAAATATTTATCGCCGCGTCGGTAATGAACAAGGGCTTCGAATAGGTCGGTACATCCATGATGAAGACGTGGCTGATCCGGCGGCCCGTGGTGATGCCGGTATCCTTTCGCACGACTTCGGCCATCAGCTCGTCAGTATGCGAGCTACCCTTCATCAAGGCGTCGACTTCCCCGGCACGCACCAAAGCCTCCGCCTTTTCCGCCGCGGCATGGCTATGCGGCTGGTCAATCAGACGCAGCTTGGAAATATCGAGCGACAAGGATGCCGCGAGAGCGCGGATGCGCGCCTCAGGTCCGACCAAGATCGGTATGATGATCTTGGCCGCAACCGCTTCAACGGCGCCCACAAGTGAGCTTTCATCGCACGGATGGGCGACGGCGGTGCGCACCGGCGCCAGGGCATGGCAGCTATAGATCAAGGACTCGTACTTGTCGTGCTTGCGGGCTTCGTTCATGTCGGCATTATATTTGACAGCGGGGATCGCGTCATCGGCTGGCTTTGCGGCCAGGAGGTTGGGGGCGACCATGGTAGGTCTTGATCCAGATCAAAATGCTACGCGCGTGCCTGATCAGGTACGCGGTGGCCGCAAAGAGGGCGTCCGGATGGGATCGCGCATCGACGGGTGGGACGTATGGCGATCATTTCTTTGCGCTCCACCGCCAATTCTTGATTTCCGGCAGGTCCTCCCCATGCTTGCAGATGTAGCGCTTGTGCTCCATCAGCTTGTCCTGAAGCTGCTGCTTCAGATAGGCCCCCTTGGCACTCATTTGCGGCAGCCGGTCGAGCGCCGCTATCACCAGGTGGTAACGGTCTAGCTCGTTGAGCACGGTCATGTCGAAGGGGGTGGTTATCGTGCCTTCCTCCTTATAGCCGTGGACATGCAGATTGTGGTGATTGGTGCGGCGGTAGGTCAGCCGGTGGATCAACGAAGGGTATCCGTGGAACGCAAAAACGATCGGCCTGTCCTTGGTGAAGAGCGAATTGAAATCTGTGTCGCCTAGCCCATGCGGGTGCTCGGATTGCGGCTGTAGCTTCATGAGGTCGACCACGTTGACCACACGGACTTTCAGCTCGGGCAGATGTTGCCGCAGAATGGAAACCGCGGCGAGCGTCTCCAACGTGGGTACGTCGCCGGCGCAAGCCAGCACCAGGTCGGGCGCGCAGTCTTGGTCGCTACCGGCCCATTGCCAGATTCCGATGCCTTCCGCGCAATGCGCGGCGGCGCCTTCCATCGTCAACCATTGCGGCGCCGGATGCTTGCCGGCGATCACGACGTTGACGTAATGGCGACTGCGCAGGCAGTGATCCATCACCGACAGCAAGCAGTTGGCGTCGGGCGGCAGATAGACACGCACGATCTCGGTCTTCTTGTTCACGACATGGTCGATAAAACCGGGATCCTGGTGCGTAAAGCCGTTGTGATCCTGGCGCCAGACATGCGAGGCCAAGAGGTAGTTCAGCGAGGCGATCTTGCGGCGCCACGGCAGATGCGCGGTGACCTTCAGCCACTTGGCGTGCTGGTTGAACATCGAATCCACGATGTGGATGAACGCCTCGTAGCAATTGAAGACCCCATGCCGACCGGTGAGCAGGTAGCCTTCGAGCCAGCCTTCGCATTGGTGCTCGCTGAGCATCTCCAGCACGCGCCCGGTGGGCGCGAGGAACTCGTCGTTCGGCGCGGTGGCGGCGTCCCATTGGCGATTTGTAACCGCGAAGACCGCTTCCAGGCCGTTGGAAAGCGTCTCGTCGGGGCCAAAGAGGCGAAAATTGCTCTGCTGGCTGTTCAGCTTGGCGACATCGCGCAGGAACCGCCCGAGGACGTGGGTGTCGCCGATGCCGGGTATTCCCGGAGCGGGCACGTCGACCGCGTAGTCGCGGAAATCCGGCATCCGCAGATCCCGGAGCAAAATGCCGCCGTTGGCGTGGGGATTGGCGCCCATGCGACGCGCACCCTTGGGCGCAAGCTCAGCCAGTTCTGGCTGCAGGCGGCCCTGCTCGTCGAACAGCTCATGCGGACGATAGCTTCGCAGCCAGTCTTCCAGCAGCTTGAGGTGCTCTGGATGGGTGGCCGGGTCGGAGAGCGGCACCTGGTGCGCCCGGAAGGTCCCTTCGACCTGCAGGCCATCGACCATCTTCGGCCCGGTCCAGCCCTTTGGTGAATTGAGGACGATCATCGGCCAGCGCGGGCGCGCCAAATTGCGGTTGCGGCGGGCATCCTCCTGAATTCTCTTGATCTCCGCCACAGCCGCGTCGAGGGTCGTCGCCATCGCCTTGTGCATCGGCGCGGGCTCGTGACCTTCTACGAAATAGGGAGTCCATCCGTAGCCGCGGAACAATTGCTCCAACTCCTCGCGCGAAATGCGGGCCAGCACCGTGGGGTTGGAAATCTTGTAGCCGTTGAGATGCAGGATCGGCAGCACCGCACCGTCGGTGGCCGGATCGAGGAACTTGTTCGAATGCCAGGCCGTTGCCAGCGGTCCGGTCTCCGCCTCGCCATCGCCGACCACGCAGGCGACCACGAGATCGGGATTGTCGAGCACCGCCCCGAACGAGTGGCTGAGCGAGTAGCCGAGTTCGCCGCCTTCGTGGATCGAACCCGGGCACTCCGGCGATGCATGGCTCGGAATTCCTCCCGGAAAGGAAAACTGGATGAAGAGCTTCCGCAGCCCGGCCTCATCCTGGCTGATATCGGGATAGATCTCGCTGTAGGTGCCCTCGAGGTAGGCGTTCCCCACCACCGCCGGGCCGCCGTGCCCGGGGCCGGATACGTAGATCATGTCGAGGTCATATTTCTTGATGACCCGGTTCAAGTGCGCGTAAATGAAGTTCTGCCCGGGAGTCGTGCCCCAGTGTCCCAGCAACATGCGCTTCACGTCCGCGAGCGTCAGCGGCCTCTTCAGTAGTGGATTGTCGCAAAGATAGATCTGTCCGACCGAGAGGAAGTTGGCGGCCCGCCAATAGGCGTCCAGCTTTCGCAGCGAGTCCGGACTAAGCGTATTAGAGCTTGCTTTGGTTTTCATCTTTCATTTACTTTCTGTCCGACGAGGCGGATGCCCCCCGATGACCGAGCATTGAGATAATGCTCGCCTTCGCGGATTTGGCGCGCAGGACCGACTCGACCAGGTTTGCGGAACCTCTCGACTGACGATCGTCGGGAATGTCCGGATTTTGCCTTTACCCGCGCCGGGTCGGCAGAGAAATTGTTGTCGACCGCGGTCGCCGTAAAGCGAAGGCGCGATTACATCCTCTGGCGTGTCAAGGCGCGAATTCACAAAACGAATTAAGGTCAGAGCGGCCAGATGCACAAGGCGCCACAACGCGTCGTCGCTGACCTTGGCGCCCCGTTCCGCCAGCTCTGTGTGCAAGCCGCGCCGTGTGAAGTCATGCTTGGCCACGACGGTCCGTTTCGAGGAGAGCATAGAGCATGTCACTGCGCCAGACGTCGCCAACGTGCAGATTGTCGCGCAGCAGGCCTTCGCGGCGGAAGCCGAGTTTCTCGGCCAGTGTACGCGATGCGGTATTGTCAGGATGGATGAAGGCCTGCACGCGGTGCAGGCTGAGTTCGCCAAAGCAGAAGTCGAGCATCGCCGAGATCGCCTCGGCGGCGATGCCCTGCCGGTGGCGTGCGGGATCGATGATAAAGCCGATGGCCACGCGCTTACTGCGGATGTGGCCATAATGATAGCTGAGCAGGCCGGGGCAGCGATCGGGTCTCGGCATCGGCCACCGCCCAGAACCGATAATAGGACGGGGTGCAGTCGATGTAGCTGCGCACCGCGCGCTTGGTCTCGATCCGTTTCGTGTGGACTGGCCGGTTTCCAGAAGCGCATCGCCTCGGGGTCGGCAAAGCATTCGTGCATCGCGTCGGTGTCCTCGACGCGGAACTGACGCAGGCGCAGGCGGCGGGTTGAGAGCTTCGGGTGCGGTGTAGGCTGCTTTGCCATAGATGCTCTCTATTTCGTCGGCCGGCCGGCGTTCATCAGATCGAGGATAGTTTCGAGCCGTGTGACAACGTCGCTGGATTCCAATAGTTGCTGCATCTTTTCGATATCGATCGACAGCAACGGAGCGACGGTGTCGGCCAACAGACTGGGATCCCCGATCGAAGGCAGGCCGTGACGGGCCCTGGGCCCAGGTGGAGGAGAGGAAAAATCGACGTTGGCGTAGACCTGGTACGCATTGAGAACCGCGCGCGACAAAGTGACAGCCTCTGCCGACTGGCCGCGCCCTTCTTTAATCGGCGCGACCTCCGCCTTCAGGAATTCGTCATCGATGAGGCGAATGATGCCCGTTCGGTGAAGGCCGGAAATGGAGACCTTGAGAACGCCGTCCACTTGCGTTTGGCGATTTATCACGCTCGCTATGACACCCACTGGATAGAGGGTTTCAAGCGTGTTGGGATCATTCTCGACGTTATCTCTCTGGGCGACCACGAGGACTCGGCGATCACCCGCCATGGCGAACTCCACACCGCGTCGGGTGTCATCGGGTCCCACGAATAGTTATAACCGGGATGCCCTGCCCGACTGAAAAAGACGGCAGAACAGCAGCTGCCACCGACGTCCCGGACTCAGCGGCGGTCGGCTGGCTCGCCTGAATCCTCGCGGCCAATACGTTCCATTCGCGAAAGCCAAAGGATTTTGGCAACGAGCTCCTGGCTCTCGCTGTGAGTGAGGGAAACAGATTTGGCGTTCAGAGCTTCGCGTAACGTTTGCACCATAGCTTTGGCGTCGCGGAAATCGCGCTTGGCATGATCCTCTGCATAAGCGAACGGAAAACGTCAGGGGCTTGCATTGCTCACCCGTTCGCTCGGGCAAAGGGAGCCTGAAGCGGCTCGATACATTCACCGTACCCCGGGGAGGGGCGCAAGCGGCGGGCTGTATCTACCCGCCCAAAATATGTGTCACCGGTCTGGCGTTTGTCAATCCTGGACTGTCGGGATTCCTCGCGGTCGCGAGCGAACTGCAAGAGTCCGGATCGGGGTCAAAACCCGAAATCCTCAGAGCAATTCTTGTCTGCAATCCCCTCAGGACCGGATATAACCGCGAATGAAAAGGAATCGCTTTAGCTCGATGCGCTGTTGGTTGCGATGAAAGTACCTGTTCCCGCGGAAAAATTCCCTGTCCCGCCAAAAGAATTCCCTGCTCCGTTGGCTAGGGAATTTTGCCGTAAGCCATTGAATTCGCTTGCCGACTGGACGCCTAAGTCCCAAAGGGAGACCAGAATGAGCGAAATTCCCTGTTAATTTCCCTGTTAGCAGGGAATTTGAGGCGGAGACCGGTTCGCGTCGGACTGGGTCCTCAGCCAGGACTTAAGATATTGCGGTAAGACCGGTCCCCAAAGAGGCACCAGGATTGAGCCAGGAGCGCTTCCAAGTAGTCGGATTGGCTGATTTCCGGGAGAGCTGATTTCCGGGAGAAATGAGCTCGCCGAAATCCGTCATTTTGGGGTGATCACGAAGCAAGAACGATCACCTGGCCAAGCTCCCGCTGATCCCTGCCAAGGTAGGTCCCAACGGGAGGGACACCGTGTCCCTCCCGCCGTACTTGGGTCTCATTTTGGCGAACGATTCCTACCGACAGCTCCACGTGCCGTTTTTTGGGCCGCCGACATGGCTGCAAATGCCGCGAGTGAGCTCGGCGCCTTCGGCATAATGCCCGTAAGCGAAAGCAGACCTCGGCTCACTTTGTGGTCCCAGCATACCAAATGACTGCTGCTGGCTTGAACGCGCCCATTGCGGGCCGCCAATTGCCCCAGTCAAATGGCCGATCGTCTCACTGTCCGCATGGGCTGCTAGAGCGGACATGGCCAAAGTAACGGCAGCGAAGCTGATTGATGCAATCTTGATCACGAGGTTATCTCCAAGTTGAATGCTCCCCGTCTATTAGTTCGAAAAAGACGCCGTCGAAGTTACAGGATCACGCCGTTGTGAGCTGGTCGAGCGGGACGGGGGGGCGCGGTCGAGGTCCGCCGCTACAATTCCTTTTATTAACGCGTCCCACATGTTTCTGGCGCCCACCCGTCCGAGCAATAAATCTATTCGCGCCATCATCCGGTTCGCCATGCCGGCAACCCACCCTGCCTCGGAGTGGAGATCGATATCGAAATGGTTTGCCACTCGCTCTCTCCTTAGCCAGCTCAAACTCGCCCGGGTCGGGGTTCACGCGCAAACAACGAGCAAGATCAGTAGCCGATCAGGTCGACCTTCGTGAGAGTCACCTGCTGCATGACCCGCTCGGTGTTAGCGAGGTGCCACGCGGTGTATTGCTCAGGATAGAGGCTGTTGCCCGACATTCCGTCGATGGGCACGATGACCTTATAGCCGCGTAATGCGGCCTCGGCCGCGGTGTGGAGGACAGCCGTCTGCACTTGTGTTCCCACCGTTATGACGGTCTTGATGCCGTGGTCCTTGAGCACCTTCTCCAGGTCGAATCCTATGTCTTTGTTGCTGCACAGGACATCGAAGGGCAGGAATTTGTTTGGTCCATTCGGAGGAATGATCGCTTCGCCCGGGAGCGGCGCGAGATCCGCCACGATGAAGTCGCCGGAGGCACTGCCGCAGGGAACGCTGTGCATGACCAGGACATCGTGCGCGCGGGCCTCCGTGAGCAGTTTCTTGACGTGAGGGATAGTCGCGACACAACGGGGGCGGCGCTCGACATTGCATGAACCCCTGACAAAGCCCATGACCAGCAGGGCGGTTGACTTCGGGTCGATGGTTACCTTCTTGAGCTCCGGCGGCGGGGGCACCCGCACTTCGGACCACTGGTCGATGATGTTTTGAGCAGCCGCGGGGCGCGTCACGGTTCCCGTAGAGCACGCCAGCACGGCAGCGACCCAGATAATGGTCGGCAAATGACGACGCGTCATGTGGTCTCTCCCTCACGTCAATAGGTAGGCCGTTGCCGCCCCCAAAGCGGTCCCCTCATCGAATTTGTCTCGGCCGTGCCATTTCGGGTTCGCCGTACCTCTCGGCTCGCGCGCCAGGGGGCTCATTGACATTCTATGACGGTCGTTACAGAACGTCCAGCAGCGGCACGCTGGGTCCTGGCTGGCTGCCAGCGGCGCGACTGCCGCGGCTTGCCGCGTCATCGCATGGCGGGAGGATCGCGTGCTGGACCTTTACCACAATATCAACTCGGTCTGTGCCCAGAAGGTCCGCATTGCGCTTGAGGAAAAGGGGCAGAAGGCAAACGACCACATCATGACCCTGCGTGGCGATCAGTTCGACGCCGCATATCGAAAGCTCAATCCCAACGCCGTTGTACCGACGCTCGTTCACGACGGAGAGCCGATCATCGAATCGTCGCTGATTCTCTATTACCTCGACGAGGTCTTTCCCGAGCCGCCGTTGATGCCGAAGGCGCCGCGCCAGCGCTTCCGCGTGCGCATGTTCAGCAAGCTGATTGACGAATATGTCCACAATTCCTGCACCATCCTGACCTTCGCAACCGCGTTCCGCCCCGCCTTCCTGAGGATGGCGCCCGAGGCATGGCAAGCCGAGATCAGCAAGACGCCGATCAAGCGCCGTGCCGAGTATAAGCGCAGCGTGATTGAGCAGGGGCTCGATTCCGAGTTCGTGGCCGACGCGCTGGCACACCACAACAAGCTGCTCTCATGGATGGCCAACTCGCTCAAAAGCGGCCAATACTTGGCGGGCGACGGCTTCTCCAACGCGGACTGCGCAGTCATTCCCTATATCCTGCGGCTCGAGCTGCTGAAGCTTGGCGCACTGTGGGATCCCTACCCCGCCGTCGCTGACTGGTGGGCTTGCATGCGCGCAAGGGCCTCGGTTAAGACCGCGATATTCGACCGCATGTCAGATGGCGACTGGGCCCCATTCAAGAACCTCGCGCCCGATCCATGGCCGAAGGTGCAGGCATTGCTGAAGCGGGCGTGACTCCGGAGCTTCATCATGCCGGCGGCGAAACCACGAGCTCCGCCACCTTTCCTCGGGTTCCTCATGGCGGGTGACCCGTCAACACAGGAGACGACGATGACCAAATTTGCGCTATACGTTCCGCTGCAAGCGAAGCCTGGCAAAGAGAAACAGGTCGCGGATTTTCTGCGTTCGGCCGTGCCCTTGGTGAACGCCGAGGCGGGCACGATCTCGTGGTTCGCCATTCAAGAAGGACCATCCTCCTTCGCCATCTTCGACACCTTCGACGATGAGGCTGGCCGCGATGCGCATCTCAACGGCCGGGTGGCAGCGGCCTTGATGGAAAAAGCCAAGGCCGGCGACCTGTTTGCAAAGGCGCCCGAGATCCACAAGCTCGAAATTCTCGCGGATAAGCTGCCAAAATGAACGGCGCCAGAGCTGGCGGGGCCGTGACCACTGAATTTCCCCAATCGCTCCGAGCTCAAGATCGGTAGCTGATTGGGTCACCCTGGTGAGCGTCAACTGCTGCATCACGCACTGGGTGTTGTCCCAGCGGCGTCCTATTGAATTTGCGTTTCGTGCAGGATCGTCGCGGCGGTCAGAATCTGCGGCAGGACAATCGCAGCGGGGCGTTCGCCCGGCCGGCCGGATCGCGGATAGAAGAGATAAAGCGGCACGCCGGCGCGGCCGTTCGCCTCCAGTATCCGCGTAATGGCCGGATCCTGCCGAGTCCAATCGGCGCGCAGCGTCGCCACCCCGTTGCTTGCGAAGGCTGCAACGACCGCTCGATCCGCCAGCGCGACCCGCTCGTTGAGCTTGCAGGTGATGCACCAGTCGGCAGTGACATCGACAAAGACCGGCCGCCCCTGCGCCAACAGCTCGTCGAGCCCGGCGGCGCTGAAGGGCAGCCAACCGGAACCAGTGTCCTCGGATGCGGCAGCGCGCGGGGAATGATCGATCCCCGCGGGCGCAAGCAGCGCGACGGCGCCGATCAAAGCGAGGGCCGATGCCGCTAAGCCGAAGCGGCGCCACCGGTTCTCGGCGAGGCGCACATCCTCGAAAAGCCATGCCGCGAAGCCGATCAAGACCAGCCCGGCCAGGACTGCGGTTGCGGCAAGCTCGCCGGCCTCCTGGGCCAGGACGAAGGACAGCCACACGGCGGTGCCATAGATCGGAAATGCCAGGAACTGCTTCAGGCGAAGCATCCAGGCCCCGGGCTTTGGCAGGAAGCGGCGCAGCCCCGGACTGAAGGCGATCGCCAGATAGGGGAGGGCCATCCCGAATCCCACCGCCTCGAAGATCGCGAATGAGCGGTACCAGGGCTGCGTGATTGCATATCCGAGCGCCGCCGCCATGAAGGGCGCCGTGCAAGGGGTCGCCACCAGCGTCGCGAGCGCACCCGTGAGAAACGATCCCGCGTAATGCCCGCGCGAGGAAAGCTCGCCGGTGGCGCCGGCAATTCGCTCGCCGAAGCTGAACACCCCGGAGAGATTGAGCCCGACCGCGAACAGCACATAGATCATTGCGGCGACAAACAACGGCGACTGCAGCTGAAAGCCCCAGCCGATCTCGGTTCCGGCGGCGCGAATCCCGAGCAGCGCCGCGGCGATCGCCGCGAAGCTCATCAGCACGCCCACCGTGTAGGCCAAGCCCTCGCCGCGCACCTCGCGCGGCGCCGACCGGGCGTGCTGGACCAGGCCAAATGCCTTGATCGAAAGGACCGGCAATACGCACGGCATGAGATTGAGGAGAATGCCGCCTACAAGCGCCAGCACCAGCGCCCAGGCAAACCCGAGCCCGCCGGCGGTGTGGGCTGCGGCAGGCGCGATCGGGCTCGCAATCATGATGGCTTCGGGGCCGGCGTCACCCTGTGCGGCCAGATCACGGAACACCAGGAAGCCGTTGAGCGCGGCCGGAAGCGGCTCGCCGGCGTCCCGCTGCAGCGTCAGCGTCAGACCATCGGGTCCACCGGTCGTCATCTGCGGCGCGTCATCGTCGATGACGTCGCGATCCGCTGGATAGAACGTGACGTCGTGGAGCTGCGCGGCATCGCCGGTCGCGACCCGCAGCGTGATCTGTGTGTCGGTCGCCGCGGCGGTGGTGGGGAATGGATTAGGCAGCGGCAGCTGGGCACGGCTCGCTGCAAGGCGTGCGGCCCATTGCGGATCAGCTTCAGTCTCGGTGGCGGTCGGGATGGAAATGCTCAGCTGCACGTCTTCCGGAATGCAGGTGTCGGAGCAAACCAGCCAGCTCGCATGCGCCGCGATGACAATGTCCGTACCTGGCGGAAGCCGCGCCGGGATGTCGATGTCAACCGGAAGCAGAACCTCACCTTCGTAGCCATAATCGACGACGGGGCCATAGGCGATGCGCTTGGGTATCGGCCACGCGATCGGCCCGGCCCTGAAATCCTGGGGCAGGGTCCATTCGATCGTGGTCGGCAGGCCGGAATCCCCCGGGTTCAGCCAGTAGGTATGCCAGCCGGCTTCGATCTGCTGTCGAAGCGCGAGCCGCAACGGACGGCCCGGCACCGCGTTGCGCGTTTCGGAGACCAGGCTGGCGCTGACATGCAGGCGGGCCGGGGGGCGATCCTGTGCGAATGCGATCCCGCTGCGCGCGACCAGCGCGCCGGCCGCGCAGAGGAACGCAATGGCAAGCACACAGGTGCGCGCGCGCATGGATGCCGGCTCAGCTTCGTCCGGCGAGCTCGTCGAGCTTGGAGATGACGGCGCCGACCGGCGGGCGGTTCTTGAAGCTCTCCTCGTACAGCTTGGCTTTGATCACGGCCTGAGGATCGAGCACAAAGATGATCGGCCGCGGGACTCCGTAGGCGCGGCTCCCCGGCGGATATTGCGGGTCGCGCAGATTGTAGCGGTCGATGATCTCGGATTTGGGGTCGGAAAGCAGCGTGTAGGTCAGATGACGCTTGAGGGTGAATGCTTCCAGGATTTCCGGGCTGTCATACGAGAGCCCGGCCAGGTGATAGCCGCGCTTCTCGATCTCGGCGACACCGGTGTTCACATCGATGAGCTGCGCCTGACAATAGGGGCACCAGTCCGCCGAGCGGAAGAAGAAGAGAATGAGGCCGTTGCGTCCCATGAGATCGGGCAGCCGGTGCGGCTTTCCGAGCTGATCGAGCCGGGTGCCGATGTCCGGCGCCGTGCTGCCAATCGGCGGACCAAGATCCTCGGCTGATCTTGCCAGCGGACCGAGACACACCAGCAATGCGAGGAGGCCGCTCAGGCGCAGGACCGTTCGAAATGCCGTCATGTCGTCTCTCCCTGGCGTTTATATTCTTTGTTCAACGTTACCCGAGCAGCGAGAGGGCAGGTCGCGCGACGCCTTCGAGCAGGGCCCGCTCGGGCCTGGCGCGGGCGAGGACGCGGATGCCCAGCACAACGCCGAGCAGCAATCGCGCGACATCCTTTGCGACAAGGTCCGTCCGAACCGAGCCCTGCTTCTGTGCCGCCTTGATCGACCGGCGGAAGAACGCCTCGATCTCGGCCAGGCGACCAGCGATGACGGCCGCGAGCTCGCGGTCATGCGGGGCGACCTCGAGCGCCGAGTTGATCAGCAGGCAGCCGCGCCGCTCGGGATCGCTCAAGGAACGGTGAATAATCTCCTCGATGAACTGACGGATGGCGTCTTTCGGAGGCCACTTCGCCTCGAGCCGCTTGATGCGCGCGCGCGGAGACTGATCGCAGTAGCGTTCCAAAGCAGCGGTGAAGACCGCTCGCTTGTCGCCGAAGGCGTTGTAGAGACTAGGACCGGAAATCCCCATCGAGGCCGTGAGCTCGCGCATGGAGGTCGCTTCGTAGCCGCGTCGCCAGAAGCAGTCCATCGCCGCTTCCAGCGCGGTTGCCTCGTCGAATTCTCGCGGTCGCGCCATGCGTTTTGGGCTCCAAACAGCCGTATTTTGACATTTTATTACGGTCGATACAGAATGTCCAGAGCTTGTCAGGCCTGCCAGGCGTGGGCCGAGAGAATCTGCCGGTGTCCGGACCAAGAGCAATTCGCAAAATCAAGGAGCCGAACATGGAGATCGTGCTGTACTACGCGCCCAACACCTGCGCGCTGGCCCCTTATGTGACGCTTACCGAAGCGGACGCCTCATTCGAGGTCAAGCCGCTCAACTTTCGCAGGAATGAGCAGCGGCTGCCCGCGTATCTACGGCTCAATCCGAAGCACAAGGTGCCGCTGCTTATGATCGACGGCGAGCCGCTGACCGAGAGCCCCGCCATCCAGATCTGGATCGCGCGGAATTTCCCGCAGGCGAAGCTCTTGCCATCCGATCCCTGGCAGGAGCTCAAAGCGATCTCGATCCTGTCGTGGTGCTCGTCCGGCATTCATCCCTACCTGTCGCGCATCAACTCGCCGTCAAAAGTCTGTGACGTTGCCGGTGCCGAGCAAGCCGTCATCCAGGCGGCGAAAAGCCTTTTGTTCGAGAGCTACAAGGTCGCCGACGCCATGCTCGTCGGGCGCGAATTCTTCTTCGATCACTTTACGGCGGCGGATGCGCATTTCTTCTGGTGCCTGCGACGCGGTGCGCAGCTCGGCGCCGAGGCCGCCGAATTCCCGAACTGCATGGCGCATTTCGAAAGGATCAAGAAGCGGCCGAGCGTGCAAAAGCTGTTCGCGTACGAGAAGGCGGTGCAGGCGCAATTCGCCAAAGCTGCTTAGGCCCGGCGAATGTGCCCCGCTCAGGCGGCGAGCAGACGCGTCCGAAGGCCATCGAGAAGCAGATGCTCGCCTTGCCCGATCGTCAGATATCCTCCACCGATCCTGAATTCCCGCTCGATGGCGACCAAATGCTGGCGGAAATCCGCCTAATTGCGGCGCGTAGCCACATCCGCAAGGGGTCAGCATGCGAACGCCGGTGCCAAAACATATGCGGACTGACTTCGACATCTGGCAATGGCGGCGTCAATACGCGCACGTTGGGCACCGGCGTCAGGCTCTTGACGATGCGACTCGGTAGAGTAGCGATCAGATCGGTCGCCGCGACTACGAATGGCACGCCGGCGGAGCTCGGTAGCACCAGCACAATACGCCGGCGCAATCCCCGGGCCGCCAGGATCGCGTCGACGACGCTGCTCCCGATACCGTCCGGCGATACCGTCACGTGTCCGGCATCGACCAAATGTCCGGCCGCGGCGAAGGCCTCGATCGTCATCGGCTCCTGCAGCGGATTGCTCGCGCCGACCAGCGTGACCAATCGGTCGTTCCACAACGGCTCCGCGGAAATCTCGCTGCTCTTGGCTCCAAGCGGCGCGAAGGCGATATCGACCTCGCCGGCGGCGAGCTGCTCCAGCAGGCGCGAGCAGTCATTGGCCCGCACCTGGAGGTCGACGCCGGGCGCGTGCGCTCGCAGATGCTGGATCAAAGATGGCAACAGGCTGGTGTGGTAAAGATCGTTGGTTGCGATCCTGAGGGTCGCCCGGATGGTGGCCGGATCGAATTCGGCCGGCAGCATCAGGGTCTTGGAGATGTCGGCGAGCGCGCTGCGGATCGGACCGGCAAGCTCGCGTGCCCGCGCGGTCGGCTCCATGGCGCGGTCGCGCAGAACGAATAGGGGATCGTCGAACAGGTAACGCAGCCGGCTCAGAGCCTTGCTGACCGCAGGCTGGCTTAGCCCGTTGCGGGCGGCCGCACGGGTGACGTTGCGCTCCGCCATCAGCGTGTCGAATACGACCAGCAGATTGAGGTCCACCGACCGCAAATTCCGTTCAGCTATGGCAGGCATATTTCTTTGTCATTTCCCTGCCGACATTTGTTCCGGCATCATTGAAGTGCGCGCGGATCGAAGCGTTCCGGCCTACGCGCCCGAGGCTGGCCGCCGGGCCCCAGCCGCGGCGTTCGATGAGCATATTCAATAGCTTACGCCATGCGCAGAAGCCCAAACGAGGGTCCCTGGCGGTGTCGTGTCCGCGCCTGACGCGCGCGCCCAGCATCGATCGTGCTGTTGCTGACGAGCAAAACGCATGCCACCGACGCCAGAGAGGCCGAAAGTGGAGCTCGCCGCCGGGGTGACCGGCGGCATCGGGCCGCCGCTGCTCGAAGCGCGCGGGATCGTCAAACGGTTCGGCGCGTTGTTGGCCAATGACGTCGCGGCGTTCGACGTGCGCGGCGGCGAGGTGCTGGCGCTCCTGGGCGAGAACGGCGCCGGCAAGAGCACGCTCGCGAAAATCCTCTACGGCTATTACGCCGCCGATGCCGGCGAGATCCGCATCGACGGGAACCCCGCGGTGATTTCCTCGCCCCGGCAGGCCCGCGCGCTCGGCATCGGCATGGTGTTCCAAGATTTTACGCTGATCGGTGCGCTTAGCGTCTTCGAGAATGTCGCGCTGTTCCAGAACGACCTGCCGGCCTTGATCCCGACCGCCAGCATCCTGCGGCGCATGCGTGTTCTGGCCGACCGCTTTCGCCTTGCGGTCGACCCCTGGGTGCCGGTCCGCGAGCTTGCGGTCGGGGATCGGCAAAAGGTGGAGATCCTCAAGCAGCTCCTTGCCGGCGCCCGCATGCTCATTCTCGACGAGCCCACCAAGGTGCTGGCGCCGCAGGAATGCGCGGGCCTGTTCGAAACCATTGCGCAGTTGCGAGCCGAGGGATTCGGCATCGTCCTCATCACCCACAAGCTGCGCGAAGTGCTCGCTTGCGCGGACCGCATCGCCGTGATGCGGCAGGGTCGCATTGCCGGAATCGTGCGACGGCGCGACGCCACCGAGGAAGGTCTGCTCGCCCTGATGTTCGGCGGATCGCTCGCCACGCCGCCGCGGCCGCCCTTGCGAGCCGCCGCCGCGAAGCGGCGATCGCGCGCTCGAGCTCATCTGCGTCTCCACATCCGGCGGCAGCGGAAAAACCCCGCTCCGCGACCTCTCGATGAAGGTCCATGCCGGCGAGATCGTCGGTGTCGCAGGCGTGTCCGGCAACGGCCAACGCGAGCTCGGCAGACCTCATGATCGGTGTCGAGCGGCCAAGCGTCGGAGCCAAGCTGATGTGGGGCGAGGACGCCTCGCGATGGTCGATCGCGAAAGTGCGCGAGAAGGGTGTCGCCTCGATCCCCGACGAGCCGCTCGCGCTTGCCTGCGTGCCCGGATTGACGGTGCGCGAAAATCTCGTGCTCGGCACGGGCCGGCGCTACCGCGCGCGGCTGGGCCTCGACTGGCAGCGGCTCGACAGCGACATGGGGCGCAGCTTCGCGCAGCTCGCCTTTCCGCGGCCGCCCTTCAGGCCACGCGCGGCAACGCTCTCCGGCGGCAATCTTCAACGCCTGGTGCTGGCCCGCGAAATGGCGCATGAGCCGCGGCTCATCGTCGCCCTCTTTCCGACGCGCGGCCTCGACGCGCGCAGCACGCTAACGCTGCATTCGCTGCTGCGCGCCGCGCGCGACGGCGGCGCCGCCGTGGTGATCGTCTCTGAAGATATCGACGAGCTGTTTGCCCTCAGCGACCGGCTGGTCGTGCTCTATCGCGGCGCCATCGCCGGCGAGTTCGGCCCCGAGAATTTCCGCGCCGAGGCGGTGGGCCCGCCGATGGTCGGGGTGAGTCCGATGCAGCGTGATACCGCCGCACTCTGTCGCCTCGCATCGGCGCGCACCGCCACGGCGTCGCGCTTCGCGTTGGCCGCCGTTATTGCGTTCGGCGTCTTCGCGGCGCTGCTGATCGCGGCCGGCAAGGATCCGTTTAAGGCCTATCTCGACACCCTCGTCTACGTGTTCGGCAACGCCTACGGGTTTTCCGAACTCCTGGTGCGCATGATCCCGCTGCTGCTCACGGCCGTGGCGGTGGCGCTGCCGACCCGGATCGGCCTCATCAATGTGGGCGGCGAAGGCCAGCTCTATATGGGCGCATGGCTCACGACCGCGGGCGCGCTCGCTTTGTCCGATCAGCCGGCATTCATCCTGCTGCCGGTCTTGAGCGTGCTGGGATTCGTCGGCGGCGGCGTTTGGGCGCTCATCCCGGCGACGCTGCGGGCGCTGCGCTTGGTCAACGAGACCATTTCCACGCTGCTCCTCAATTATGTGGCCCCGCTGGTCGTGAGCTTTTTCATCTTCGGGCCGTGGCGCAGCCCGGAAAGCGCGTCCTATCCGCAATCGCCGGCTTTTGTCGAAGCGGCGCGGCTGCCGACCTTCTTCCATTCGCGCGTCAATGCCGGTCTCATCTACGGAGCAGCCTGCCTCGTCCTCTATTGGCTGGTGATGACGCGCACCCGATGGGGTCTTGAGATGCGGGCGATCGGCGGCAATCCGGAGGCCGCCCGGCGTCTCGGCATTCCAGTGTTTCGCTACATCGTAACGGTGATGTTCGTCGCGGGCGGGGTCGCGGGCATTGCCGGAATGGTGGAGGTGTCGGCGATCCAGGGCCGACTCGTGTCGGAGCTTTCTCCCGGATACGGATTTATCGGCTTCCTGGTGTCCTGGCTCGCCGGCGACAGCGTCGGCGGCATCGTGCTGATGTCGTTCCTCTTCGCCGTCGTCAGCTCTATCGGGGACGTTCTGCAGATCACCCAGGGGCTGCCCTTCGCGGTCGTCAACATCCTGATGGCGGTGATCCTGTTCATCGTGCTTGGCAGCCGGCCTTCCGGAAAGGCTGGCAGATGAGCGCAACGCTGCTGGCCGGCATTCTCTCCAGCTCCATCCTGTCGGGGACCTCGCTGCTTTACGGCACGCTCGGCGAGCTGTTGGGAGAGCGCGCCGGCATCGTCAATCTCGGCCTCGAAGGGATCATGCTGATCGGCGCAGCGGTGGGTATCGCGGCGACCGTACTGACCGGCAATCCCTATCTCGGCATCGCGGCCGCGGCGCTCGCCGGCGCAGCCGCCAATCTGATCTTCGGATACCTCGTGGTCGGCCGCCGGGCCAATCAGCTCGCCGCCGGTTTCAGCCTGATGTTCTTCGGTCTCGGCGTCAGCACGCTCGTGGGCGGCCCGTTTGTCGGCGCGCTCATCAACGGGCTGCCCAGACTGCGCATCCCGGGCCTGGGTGATGGCGTGCGCGCCGGCAGCGCGGTTGCGCGACTGCTGGAGTACGATCTCTTGGTCTATCTCGCAATGCCGACCGCAATCCTCATGTGGTGGTTGTTGTTCCGCACCCGATGGGGGCTCGGATTGCGCGCGGTCGGCGAGAGCCCATCCGCGGCCTATGCCGCCGGCCGCCGGCCGGAATGGCTGCAATACCAGGCGCTCGGGCTGGGCGGCCTGCTCGGCGGCATCGCGGGGGCGCACCTTTCGGTCGCCGTCACGCTCGGCTGGGCCGAGGGAATGACGGCCGGGCGCGGCTTCATCGCCATCGCGCTGGTGATCTTCGCCAAGTGGAACCCGCTCTGGGCGGTCGGCGGCGCGCTGCTGTTCGGCGGTGCCGAGGGGTTGCAATTGCAACTGCAGGCGGCGGGCGCCGACGTCTCGCCGTTCCTGATGAACATGATCCCTTACCTCCTCACTTTGCTGGTTCTGGTGTTGTCGGGATGGAACCGCCAATCCGCCGCGCCGGCGGCGCTCGGCCGAACGTTCGTCGGCGTCGAGTAGCAGGCGTCTGGACGAAAGTGCGGCGGCGCGCGGCGCCGTCGCCCAACAAGAGGAGAGCGTGATGGCAAGGATACCGATGTTGACCGCGTGCGTTGCGGCGCTTTCGGCATTGCTTGGTGCCGGGCCGGGGATGGCGCAGAACAAGCCTCCCTTGACGGTGGGGGCGATCTATGTCGGCAGCGTCAACGACTATGGCTACAACCGCTCCATGAAGGATGGTCTTCTGGAGATGCAGAAGAGCATCCCGGGCCTGAAGCTCATCGAGGCGGAGAACGTGCCCGAGACGGCGGATTCCGAACGGGTCATGGAAGGCATGATCCAGCAGGGCGCCAAGCTGATTTTCGCCACGAGCTTCGGCCATCAGCAATTCGCGTTCAATCTCGCCAAGACCCATCCGGATGTCGTCTTCGAGCACGCCGGCGGCTGGATGCAGGCGCCGAATTTCGGCAATTTCTTCGGCGCCACGCAAGCCGCCTGGTACGCGATGGGGGTCGCGGCCGGCAAGATGACTAAGTCGGGCACGCTCGGCTTCGTGGTCGGCGTACCGATCGGATTCGCGATCGGCAACGTCAACGCCTTCGAGATCGGCGCACGCTCGGTCAATCCCAAGGCACAGACCCGCGTGGTGGTGACGGGCAGTTGGTCCGACAAGCCCAAGGAAGCCGCAGCCGCGAACGCGCTGATGGACCAGGGCGCCGACGTCGTGACCATGCATGTGGATTCGCCGGCAACCGTCATCCTGGCGGCCGAAGGGCGCGGGGCCTATTCGATCGGCTTCCAGTCCACCGAGGCGCGGCAGCTGGCGCCGAAAGGCTGGCTTACCGGGCTCGGCTTCACCTGGGGCCCGTTCATGACGGCGACCGCCAAGGACGTGATCGCCGGCACGTTTCGACCTGCGATGGTCCGGCAGGGTCTCGGCGAAGGGATGATGGCGGTGGCGCCGTTCGGCGCCGCGGTGCCGGAGGACGTCCGCGCGCTCGTCACCGCAGCGGCCGACAAGATCGCAAGTGGCTTCAATCCTTTCGCCGGCCCGGTCGCCGACAATACCGGCGTGATCCGCATCAAGGACGGCGAATCCTGGGGCGGCGACAAGATGGGTGATCTCGATTGGTACGTGGAAGGCGTGATCGGCAAGGCAAAATAGCGACAGCCGCGCAACCACGATTGGCGGCTCGCCAAACGCAAGGCGATCCGGGGCCGGCGCCCGCGGGTCAGCTCGGAGAGTGCCGGCCGCCACCCGCAACCGAAGCAGGAAGCCACTGATGCTGGAGCTCAATATTCCCGAGGTGATCGCGGAGGTCTCCGAGGCGTTCACGCGATATGAGCGGGCCCTGGTAGGCAACGATGTCGCTGCGCTCGACACGCTGTTCTGGAACAGCCCGCACACTCTGCGTTTTGGGATCGGCGAGAATCTTTACGGATACGAGGCGATCGCTGCGTTCCGCAACGGCCGTCCGCCGATCGACTTGACGCGGCAGCTGCGGAACACGGTGATCCTCAGCTATGGGCGGCACCTTGCGACCGCCAATACCGAGTTTCAGCGCGAAGGCTCCAGACTCACCGGCCGCCAAAGCCATGTTTGGCTGCGCACCGAAGCCGGCTGGCGGATCGCTGCGGCACATGTCAGCCTTATGTCCGCGCCTCTGCCCAATGCTTCAGCGCGCACGCTGCCCGGTAAGAGCCTCCCTGAGCTGCCTTGATCCGATCCATTCCAACCGCGGAATCCTTGTGAGCAGGTTCGCCAATTGTATCAGTGGTGGGAATTCGAAGACGTGCCCTTTGAGCCAAGGCGATCGATGATCGTCCGCATAGTCGACCTCGAAATAGCGGCCTCGTTGCCTAGATGCTTGTCCAGCGCCGCCGCCGGGCGGATTGGCCCGCCGGAGGGTGCTATTGGGTCCTGGATGCCGCGTTCTCGACTCGATAAGATAGCAAGGCATGGCATCGATCGTGAATTTCGCCGACAAGCGGCCCGCCTTTGATGTGGGGTTGGTCGTGAACCTGCACCGGGCGCGGCCGTATCTGGCGCGGACCGTGCTGTCGATCGAGGAAGCCGTGTTGTTCGCGCAAGCCGAAGGCGTGCGGATCCAGATCGTCCTCGTGCTCGACCGGCCGGATGGTGCCACCAGCGATTGGATCAATCGTTACGACTGGTCCGCCTTCGACGGTCACGAGATCATCACGGTGGACTATGGCTCGCTCGGGCCGGCGCGCAATGACGGTTTGCGGGCCGCGCGCGGCGAGTTCGTCATGTTGCTGGATGACGACGACCTGATTTCGTTCAATCTGATCGTCGAATGCCTTCGAATCGCGAGAAGGGAAGGACCGCGCTGCATCGTCATTCCGCAATACGTGGTCAATTTCGGCCCCGGTTCGCTGTTGGCAAAATACAGCGGAAGCGACGACATATCGCCGCTGGCGCTCATTTCCGATCACCCTTACGTGTCGCGTATCTTCGCTCATAGCTCCATCAGGGACGCGCTCTCCTTTGCGGACGTTCCGCGCGGCGGCGCCTACGCCTTCGAGGACTGGCACTTCAACGCGACGGCTTGCGCGCTCGGATACCGATTCCGCGCCACGCGCGACACCGTCTTGTTTTATCGGCTCCGCGCGGATGGGCTCAGTCGACTGGCCAGAATCGAATCGTTGAATCAGATACCTCCTTCACCCTTGTTCGAGCCGCGCATCTTTCTTCGGCTCCATCGGGACAGCGATTTCTCCCATCCGGTGCATGAGCCGCTGCCGTTCGACGAGCATCAGATCCGTCGCGAGTTTCTCGACAGCGCGGTTCTGCGCGAGCTGGTCGAGGCGGCGCGACGGATCGAGCCGGCGATCAGCCTTGACGAGGCAACGCCGGCCTGGTCCAACGCCGCGGGAGGGTTGCGGCTCGGTGCGGCTTATCTGCGGGCATGCGAGATCGTGCAGAATAGCCGGTTCAACCATGTTGTTCTGCTCGATTCGTCCGTCGCCTGGCAGGACCTGCGGTATCTGGCCGATGTGTTCGGCTTTCTGAAGAGCCAGGAGGCCGAGTTCAGCCTGCTGCTCCTCAGCCCGTCTCCGCTCGAGCAAAAGCAATCGCTGTCGGACCAGGTTGTCGCGGTGACGGGCGCTGATCTGGGCGATTGCGCATCGACGCCCAGCGCCGAGGAATTCCAGCTGATCGCGCTCCGGCTGATCGAGGCGGTGGCGGGCGATGCCCATGTCCATATGATACCGGGTCGTTTTCCGCACGAATTCTTTGCCAGATATCGCCGTGCTCTGAGCCGGCACCGCAAGCATTACTATCGCTTCGAGCGGGGCAGCGGCTCGATGTCCGATGCGGCGGTATTTCAGTTCGTCTCCGATTTCATCGACGAGCTCGATCTTGCCATCTATCGAAGCGACGCGGTGCTCGAGAGGGACCGCACCCGGATCGATCGAGGAGCGCACAAGTGGCGTCTGCTGAGACCCCAAAGCCGCTCGCCCGCGGCGCGTTCAGCCGAAGTCGCGCCGCAGTCGCGCCGACTGCTCTACCGTCGTGGCGATCCGGCTTCCGCCGGCGCCGATCTCCTTTTCCTGGTTGCTCGGCAGCTCGGCCTCAGCGTTCCGGATGTGCTGCTGGATGTGGTGCTCGACGATTACCCGGAGGCGGCTCATCTCGATCGGGTTTCGGTTCTTCCAAATCTTCGCGGCGTTCCTGCAAGCGCGGCCGTCGACGACTCCCGGCTCTACGATGCGGTGATCGTCCAGGACCATGGATATCCGGATTGGCAGCACGACAGCTATCCTGTTCCCACGGTTGTGCTCCAAACGACCGCCGAGGCAACCGATGCGATAGCGGAGGAGGACGGCCGGCTCCGGATCCGCGAGCCCTCCGGCGAGCGGGCCGCGGCGGCTCTCGCCCGAACAATCCGGCGGTTCTATTCCGATGCGGCGTGGAGCGCGCAATTGCGCCAGGCCGCACTGGCTTATGTTCAAGACCGGCAGGGCCCGAGCTCATTCGCCGCGATGGCGGCGCGCGCAATGCAATGAAGCATGCCCCAGGCGCTCCGGGCGAATTCCTGCAGCGGTGCCCGCGATCTCAATCGAGTTGCTCAGGACGAGAGAAGCTCGACATATCGCGCCGTCATCGACTTGAGCGAGACTCCAGCCGCCATGGCGGACATTCGTGCGGCGGACCGCAGCTGATCCTGGCGCTTCGGATCGCAAGCGAGATCGCGAATGAGCGGGATCATCGCCCGGAAATCATTGCTCGGGACGAGATAGCCGTTGTAGCCGTCGACGATGACACGCCCGAGATCGCCCACCCGCGTGGCAACAACGGGACATCCCATGGCAAGCGCTTCGAGCACGACCAGCGGCATGCCCTCCACGCTGGAAGGCAACACCAGCAAATCGCTTGCGGCATAAATTTCGTGCACCGTCGACCTGTCGATCTTGGGCATCCGGCGTACCGCCATTCGATCGCGTGCGATCGCCGCATCGATCTCGTCGGCGAGCGGGCCGCCGCCGACCATCAGGCCCTGCACCGGCAGCGTCTTGCGAAGCGTGTCGACGATCTCCAGGAATGCCCATGGTCGCTTCTCTTCGGCGATGCGGCCGACGAATGCGAGGATAAAACAGTCGGTTTTGAGATCGAGCTTTTGCTTGGCCTGGCGCCGGTCGACGCGCTCGGGAACGAACTGCTCGTCGATGTCAACTCCGTTGGGGATGACCGATATCTTGCCTTTCGGCACGCCGCGCTTGACCAGCGCCGCCGCGACCGGATTGCTGACGGCAACATGCCGGCCGATCGCCGCGCTGACCTTTGCGGCGCGGTCGACGTGACCGATCTCGTTGTGGAGGATATCGATCGTTTTCAACCATGGCATCTGTCGCTTCAGCTCGGGAAGCGCGTCATAATAATGCGTTGAATTGTGCGAAAGCAGGATCTGCGCACGCCGGGAGCGAGAAATCGCCGTTATGAATTCGACAATGGCTTCTTGCGGGACCAGATCCGCCATGTGGAAGATGTCGGCCGTAAGCCGCGCGAACTCCGCTTCCAGCTCGTGGGCGACGCGCAAGGTGGTGACGATCGTAATGGACCATTCCGGCGACAGCCGCCGAAGGATGTCCAACAGCATCATTTCCGATCCGCCGAGCACCAGATAGGGCACGACCACCAGGAGGCGGCGGCGGGTGTCGTCCCGCGGTCGAGACGGGCTGGCGAGCATCCAGAACCGTGCTCGGCGTCGCGACCGCGCCGCCGGCGCCGGGCGTCCTGCGCTCCACATAGGCGGACGACTTTCGAACATGCGCCGGCCATGCAACGGCGACGCCGGGGCGCTCCGCCGGCCCATATCTCGCCAACGGCTGATTGATCGCACGGCCACGAACGGACGCGCGCGCGAGTGCGGCCCAGAACGCGGATTCGCCCGCTTGGCCGCTGCGTTTCGGCACCCGCAGTCGCCTTGCGGTGCGGCGGCGGAACACGGCATGAGGAACCGCCCACACCGGCATCGCGGGATCGCGCGCGTCGAAATCGCCCGACGCCCTGGCCGGCATCGCCTCGGATGATTCCAGTTGTCCGTAGGCCATGCCGAGCGCGGGATCCGCCTCAAGCATGAACATGCATTTTTCGAGATAGGTCGGCGCTATTTCATCCCCGGCACGCATGAAACAAACATAGGTTCCGGAGATATTATCGACGCCCTTTTTGATAAGCTGCGAAAATGCAAGATCGCCGACCGGCATTTCGCGCGCATGAGCTCGATATCGATTGTGGGTTGAGAGGCTGCTCGCGTTCGAAGCCTGCCGTAGAATCAAGATCTCCATGCGGGCAAGGGTTTGGCCCCTTATCGACCTCATGGTGCTGTCGAGAAGATCGTCGTCCTCGCCGGCAAGCACGATCACGCCGATCGGGGGCTTCAATCGCGGCAGCAAGCTGTCCCGGTAGAAGCGCTTGGCGTCCCCGAGAAAAATTGATCGCCGCTTGCGCAGCCAGCGCTCGGCGTGGTCGCCAAAGGTGCGCCATTCCCGCGCGACCAGCAAACTCTCAGTATAGGTGCAAAGCTCCCTCACCCGCGGCAGCCGGTCGCCGACCAGGAATCTCGTAGCGCGCGCCAAGGTCAGCACAGCATGGAAAAAGATACGGGCCGCCAGCCCGGCCGGCGTGTGGAGGAATTGCTGCTGCCGCCGCCGGGCTTCAAGGACCGCTCTTTCCAAATGTTTTTGCGCCTCGGATTTGATTCGGCGCAACTCGGTCGCCAGGGTGGCTTCCTTCCTGGTCAACTCCATGATGCGGTGATCACGAGCGCCCAGCAGGCTCGACAGCAGCTTGATCTTCTGCTGGCGTGATTCCAGCAGATTGGTGAGGTCTTCGATTTGCTGCTGCTGTGAGTTGAGGAGAGCGGAGAGTTTGGGGTCGGTGTCCGAGGAAGCCGCGACATCGATGGAGCGTGGATCGGACTGGCTCGGGAGCTTGGAATCCCGCAGTTTTGGTTCGCCTGACCTCGCCACTCTGACCTCTTGGACCCTTTATTTGCCGCATCTTGCGGAACTCCGCATCCAAAAGCAAGGCTCGCAGCAGCGTGCCTGCCGAGGACAAAAATCTGGCGGAGCTCGTGATGGCGGCGTAAGAGATGCGTCGGACGGTCGGCTCGGGGTTGGGATGCCTCTCTTCGCGCGCAATATCGGATTTTCTCTGCTTGCCCCGGCTGCCGCGATCGCGGCAGTGACGACGCCGAGCGTCATCTGGATTTGGGTCGACCGCTCGGTTTTTGAGTGGGACCAGGCTTGGTACGGGGAAGTGTCGCTTGATCTGTGGCACGCGCGTCAAGACGGGGCGCGAGCCTGGATGTCCGGCATGCTCCACGCGTTCGGAGCGAAGCCGCCACTGCTGGCCTGGACGGCTCAGTTCTTCGTCCCGTTGACGGGCATCACCGGCGACGTGGAGCGGGCATTGCTCGCGCTCAATCTTTGCGCCGCAGCCGCGACGCTTGCGCTCGTGTACGCGATTTCATGGCGGGTCACGAAGAATGCAGCCTCGTCGATCGCGGCGGTGCTGGTCTGTGGCGGCGCGCCGTTGTTCGTCGGGTTGATCCATGAGTTCATGGTCGAAATCGTTCAATGTTTCACCGTCGCTCTGATGATGACGGTAGCTTGGCGGGCAGAGCACCGTTCGCTTGTCCGCACAGCCGCGCTGGTGATCCTCGCGCTTGCATTGGGCGTGCTGGTCAAGGCCTCGAGTTCCGCTCTTTGCCGCGCCGTTGATCGGCTACATCGCCATCGCGTGGTTGGTCGGTGGCCGCGAGCGCCCCGGGATGACGGCGGCGGACATTTTCTTCGCGCTTGCGGCCGCGGTCGGCGCCAGTCTCGCCGCGGCCTGGTACGTTGTGAATTGGGCGCCGATGTTGGCGCATATCCAAAGCTCGGTCGGTGCGGAAGCCGTGGTCTATGGCTCGCCCGGAGACATGCTCAAAAAGCTTTCGTTCTGGCTGAACGCGACCGCACTGGCGGTCTCGCCGTTCTGGTGGATCGGCATCGGAATGCTGGTGCTCGCCATCACCAGGTTGGCACGCGGCGTCCTTGCGTCCTTGCGGGGCTCGTTCGAAGCTTCGCTTGCCGCGGCAATTGAAAACGGGACGCTCTTCGCCATGGCTCTGGGCGGCACCGTCGTCTTGGTCTGGATTTCCTATTCGCTTCAGCCCAACGAGGACACGCGCTTTCTGGCGCCCGTGCTGCCGATGATCGCGGTGCTGACGGGATGGAGCCTCTCCGGGCTGGGAAGGGTTGCGGGCATGAGCGCGGTCTCGCTCTTGGCGGCAAACGCAGCGGTAAACAATGTTTATGCCTTCGGCTGGAATCCTCTCCAGGTCGCCGAGTTCGCCATGGCTGAAAGCAGTCCATGCGAGCGACGATGATCGCGTTCGCCTGCGCGACGCCGTTCGCCTGAGCTGTCCGCCGCAAGAGCGAAATCGATATGTCATCGTCGGCGTCGAGTATCCGGCCTTCAATGCCAATTCGGCCGCCTTCTATTCGGCGCAACAGCGCCTGCAGACCGGCTACCGCTGCTACTACACCTCGCTCGGCTATCTGGAATCCGATGCGGAGCGCGCCTTCGCCCGGATTTTCATGATGAACGCTGTTTCCGTGGTCACGATTCCTCCTGCGTTGCAGCCGGAGGGCGACAATTCACCGTTCAACAAAGTGTCGCGTGTCGTTGCGGAAAGGTTGCTCGATGATCGCCGCTTCTCGCTGGTCGCCGGCGCGCCCGCCGATACAATCGTGCTCGCCCGCGAGTTCGGCTCTCCGTGATGCCAGCAGGCGGTCAAACAAATCCGGCTCACCGTCAGCCGGACGTCGGGGCTGCCGGACCGTTGGGCGGCATTGCCGGCGCCTGGCAGCGGGCTAAAGGCGATATCGTCTGCCTCGTCGCGCTGGCGGCGTGCTGCATCTGGGTTTTCGGTGAACGCAGCGAATTGCTCGGACTCTACAGCGATGATGCCGGATTTCATAGCAAAGTTCGAGTCGGTGTCGTTTTCCCGCATGCTCTACCTGGCAACGCATTACATTCCGGGCCGCAATTTCCACTATTTCTGGGAATATCTGGTTCTGCTTGTGTCCGGCAGTACGCTGGACTCCCTGCCGACGCAGCACGTTATCGAGACCGGCCTCATCGCCCTCAATGCAGGCGCGCTGTATCTCGCACTCCGGCTGCATGTCGCTGCCGCCGTTTCCGTGCTTCGTCGGCGCTTCGCTCTTTGCCTTCTATCCCGGCCGTGCGGAAGCCCTGTATTGGTTGCAGGCGATTCCGATGAATCTTGTGAGCACGCTGCTGATCTTCATGATCGTCATTCTCGGCATTGTGGCGGTCAGGGCGGCACACACGGCATCGCACGGCCGTGTTGCCCTTTGCCTGATCGGGCAATGCATCCTGTTCGCGCCGGCGCTCCTGAGCTACGATCAGTCTGATATTGTCGTTGTCATCGCGACGACCGGATCGGCGCTGGCATGCGCTCTCTTGATGCGGTCCTGGCGCGCCGCCATGGTCGCCTTGGCTGGTCTCTACTCGGCGCTGTTTCTTGGGCTGATGGTCGTGAAGTTTCTGTACCCGGCCGACGGGCCGACTTTCGGCGTACTGACGCTCGCGCATCTGGCCTCGAATTACAGCGCAAGCTTTTCGAACAACTTCGGGGCGGGGCTCGACGAGCGTATGTTCAGCCGGCTTTTGCCGCACACAGGTTTGTTCGAGCGCGAGATTGCCTTCTCGGTGGCCGCGGGGATCCTTGCCGCCGGGTTACTGTGCGGAGCGCCGGCCGTTGCGACCATCGACTCGTCCGCCCGCGGGTCGAAGCTCCAATCGGCGCTGCGATCCGCGGGGCTCGCGCTTGCGGTCATGCTTTCCGGCGTCGCGTTCTATTTCGCCGCGTATCTGCCGGCCTGCGCCTGGTATGTTTCGCCAAGGCACGACTATCTGCCGTCGGCTGGCATCGCGATCTTTGCCGCCGGCGCCACCTATCTGATCACCGCGTCGGGTTCTTGGCTGAACCGCGAGGTGGGGCTCGCCACAAGGGCGCTGATACTGGGCGGACTGGCCGCGTTCCTGTATCTCTCCGTGCAGTGCGTCCTGATCGAGAAGGGCGGCTGGATCGCCAGCTATCAGGCGCGCAAGAATCTCTACGCCGAGCTTGTCCGTGATCCGAAATTCCGCGCCGCTTCGACCCTTGTGCTGGATGGGTTTCCCTCGCTGATGCCATTCACCAGCGCTCCCCTCGGCTATCAGCAGGCAGCAGAGGCCAGCCTGATGACGCGGGGCGTTGCCAGCATGAGAGACGTCGTGCAGAGCGCGGCGCCGGCCC
Organism: uncultured Alphaproteobacteria bacterium; assembly: GCA_963725185.1. Classification (GTDB taxonomy): domain Bacteria; phylum Pseudomonadota; class Alphaproteobacteria; order Rhizobiales; family Xanthobacteraceae; genus VAZQ01. The sequence goes on along the minus strand of CAVRXO010000001.1, from coordinate 233,052 downwards.
GGCAGGGTGAGTTCATCTATCTCGAAGGCGGTCAATGGGGAGAGGATTCGTTTTTGTATGTTCCCGAGAGCCGTATTTATCATATCTATTTTCGAGGGCTGCGCGGCGATCATGTTGAATATTCCACGCATGCGGCCGGCCCGGAGGCGGCGCCTCCTTTCGCCGTCGAGGATGCCGGGGCCGGCGGCGAAGCAACTGCGCCTGGTGACATGCGACAGGTCGTGGACGTGTCTTTGCCGATGATGGAGTTGGGCGACGACGAGGCCCTGGCGCTGCGTCCCTTGATCGCAAAGGGCGATGCCCTGGTGCCGTTGCAGATGCCGAATTCGCAAGGGGTCGAATGCGAGGTTCTCATCGATGTTTCGCGCCCGGCCGCAGACGCACCCCATGAGGTGCGGATCAGCTTCGACGCTGCAGCCGTTCCTCGCATCAGGGGCGTGGAGCTTTGGCTCGTCGACGAACTCGGCCGCCGGATGATCCGCAGGGATCTGTTGCAACGGTAAGCTCCGGGCGCCGCCGATCGTGCAGGCGCATGCGCATGATCGCCGGAGACAGCGGGGATGCACGGGTCGCCCGCACACTGCCGCCAGGACCGCAGCCAACCCTATCCGGCAACGCCAGACTTGCCCTTAAGTCGTTGTCCTATCGTCGAATTCGACGGAATCGAAAAATAATCCTCCGAGGCGGGAATAAAGCGCGCGCCCGGCCGATCTAGTCCCCGGTAGCAACACGAGCTTCAGGGAGACTGGCAATGAACTCTCATCAAGACGATAGCCGCGAGGGCCCCAGCCGCCGCAAGGTGCTGGAATGCATGACCTGGGCCGGCACCGGCGTGCTCTGGACGGTCGCGGGCGGCGTGCCGCGCTCGCTCGGCCTGGTCGGCGAGGCCAATGCGCAAGGCGCAGGCGCCCAGGGCGCGGGCGCCAGCGCGCTCACCTTCCTGCAGATCAGCGACAGCCATGTGGGCTTCGACAAGCCGGCCAATCCCGAACGCGCTCGGCACGCTCGAAGAGGCCATCAACAAGATCAAAACCATGCCGGTGAAGCCCGCCTTCATGATCCATACCGGCGACATCACGCACCTGTCGAAAGTCTCCGAGTTCGACGACGCCGAGCGCATCATCTCGCAGGCGCGCCTCGACGTGCACTATGTGCCGGGCGAGCATGATTTCCTCGACGAGGAAATGAAGCTCTATGGCGAACGCTACGGCCGCGGCACCAAGGGCGCGGGCTGGTACAGCTTCGACGCCAACGGGGTGCACTTCGTCGGCCTCGTCAATGTGGTGGACCTCAAGGCCGGCGGCCTCGGCAATCTCGGCAACGACCAGCTCGACTGGCTGGCGAACGATCTGAAGGGCCGGTCGGCCTCCACACCGATCGTCGTCTTCGCGCATATCCCGCTCTGGACGGTCTACCCGGATTGGGGCTGGGGCACGGACGACGGCGCCCGGGCGCTGGAAAACCTCAAGCGCTTCGGCTCGGTGACCGTGCTCAACGGCCATATCCATCAGATCATCCAGAAGGTCGAAGGCAACGTGACCTTCCACACCGCCCGCTCGACCGCGTTTCCGCAACCCGCGCCTGGTACCGCTCCGTCGCCCGGACCCATGAAGGTCGACGATGCCAAGCTGCGCTCGGTGCTCGGCACTGCCAGCATCAATTTCATGCCGGGCCGAGAGCGGCTCGCGATCGTCGATACGCCGCTCCAAGGCTGACCCGCAAGCCCGACAGGAACCATGATCATGAAACAGGATATTGTACGCAGCGCCGTTCTCGGCCTCGCGCTGGGCTTGTTTGCGGGGGTCGCCGTCATGGCGGCCTCCGCGGCCCCGGCAGCCCCGGCCGGGACGGGGGACACGGCGGTGAAGATCGACAATTTCACCTTCGTGCCGCAGCACCTGACGGTCAAAGCCGGAACCACCGTCACGTGGACGAACGAGGACGACATCCCGCATGCCGTCGTCTCGACCACCAAGGCATTCAAGTCGAAGGTGCTCGACACCAACGACAATTTCTCGTTCACGTTCGCGACGGCGGGCAGTTACGAATATTTCTGCTCGCTGCATCCGCACATGACCGGAACGATCGTCGTCGAGGCGGCCGGAGCTGATCCGGCGCCATGACGAGCCTTCTGCGGCGCCCGCAGCCCCAGCCATGGGAAGCCGAAGGACGTGTCATGTCGCAGGGGACGACTGAGGAGGATCCGGCACGGGCGCGGCGTTTTCGCGACGCCGCGCTGCCGCATCTCGACGCGGTCTACACGCTTGCCCGCTACCTGCTGCGCGACCCGTCCGATGCCGACGATGCGGTGCAGGAATGCTATCTGCGGGCGTTGCGCCATTTCGACACGCTGCGCAGCGATGACGTCAAGCCGTGGCTCTTCGCCATCCTGCGCAACGTCTGCCGCGTGGAATTCGGACGGCGTTCGCGCGTGCAGCTCTATGACGTCAATGCGGAGCCGGAGCAGGCGGAAGGCACCATCCCGATGTGGCGCGAGGCGCAGGACACTCCGGAGACGGAGATGCTGCGCAAATTGGATGCGCAGACGATCCAAGGACTGGTGGCGGCGCTTCCTGACGTATTCCGCGAGGTGATCGTGCTGCGCGAGATCGAGGATATGTCGTATCGCGAGATTGCCGAGATCGTCAGCACGCCGGTCGGAACCGTGATGTCGCGCTTGGCGCGCGCCCGCGCGTTGCTGCGCGAGGCATGGCTCAAGGCCGAGCCCAAGGCGGAGCAAAATGCCGCACAGACGAGGGAACGCGAGGAGCGACTCAAATGACGTGCGAAGAAGCGGATATCCTGCTGCACGCACTCGTCGACAGTGAGCTCGATGCCGGACACGCGCGCGAGGTGGAGGTGCACGTCGCCGAGTGCCCGCGTTGTGTCGTGCAGCTGCGCGACTATCGCGCGATGCATGTGGCCATGTCAGACCCGGGCGTGCGCTACCAGGCGCCCGAAGGCTTGCGTGCGCGGATCGAGCAAGCGCTGCCGACGACGGCCGTGCCGGTAAGGCGCGCAATCGCACCCGGCCGCCGCAGCCTGCTGAAGGGCTTTGCCATGGGCAGCATGGTTTCCACCGCGCTCGCCGCGTGCCTGGTGCTGTTCGTGGTGCACACCGAACAGGATCAGCGCATCGCGGGCGATGTCGTGTCGGCGCATCTGCGCTCGCTGCAGGGCAACCACCTGATCGACGTGCAGTCCACCGATCAACATACGGTCAAGCCCTGGTTCAACGGCCGTCTCGACCTGGCGCCTCCGGTCGTCGATCTCACGGCGCAAGGATTTACGCTCATCGGCGGACGGCTCGACTATATCGACGGCCGGCCGGTTGCGGCGATCGTCTATAAGCGGCGCGCCCATGTGATCAATTTGTTCGTCGCGCAGGGTGCCGGCTCGGAGAACGGGGCGACCATGGAGAACCTGCAGGGCTTCACGGTCTGGAGCTGGGCCTGGTCTGACCTCAATTTCCGGGCGGTGAGCGACATAAACCCGGAGGAGCTGCGGGAATTCGGCGACAAGCTCGAGGCTGCGGTTCAAGGCAGCGGAAATTGATCGGCACCCGCGTCGTCAAGCCGGCCTGTGATCACACGCCGCTTGCGACGCGATGGTTTGCCGGTCATGGCTCAACGCGCAGCCAACCGATCCAGGCGGGCGCAACGATCGACCGCCGCGAACCAGAGTGCGGAGCTTGTGGCGGTTCGCGCGCGCAACCAGCGCCGGAAGCAGTATTTCTGCAGGCGGGCGACGTAGTCGGGTCGTTGCCGCGGACGGGGATTTGGGTTGTGGTTGGTTGTCATTTTACGATCCTCAGGGTTGGGGGGTTGGAGGCGCCGAACCGGGCCTGGTCTGCGAAGCCATATCGCCGGCTGTGGCCGAGAGCGGCGGCGCAGGGCAGGGGCCGGCACTTCGCTGGAGGGCCAGCAGCTCCTGTGTCCGTGCTTCGAATTCCGCGCGTGTTGGTTGACGGTAATGGCCGTCCACGATCGGCCCCGGCTCAAACCGATGCCCGGCTACGCATCGCGCCGTTCCTTCGGATTGCTGACCTTCGCGGTCGTCAGCCGCCGCTGAACCCGGCTGAAGGATGGCGAGCATCGCGGACAGGCCGCAAAGGGCCAGCGCGGTAGTGATTCGTCGCGAGCGAGCACTCACTGTGTTGGCCCTTCGAGAAGACGGGCACGCCGACACCAGCCGGCGCCCGTTCGACTACGACGCTCCGCCTGTTGACGGCGTTTGGTGCGTCTCGCAAACTAGATCGCGAGCGTTCGGTTTTATTCCGTGAATCGCAGACGAAATCCCGAGCACGCCGGCTTGTTTCTGTGAAGTCCCGCCACATGTGCCCATGGGTCGATGTCGGGTAGGACTCGGGAATAAGAAACCGTCCCGCCCGATCGAGTCCCGGCCGGCAACCGAGCTTCACGGGAACCTGCAAAGCGCTGTTTGGTCGGAATGATTGCGGAAGGGGAGAGACCCTGGTCGACGATCAAATGTTGGAGCCAAGCTCGATGTTTCTGATCTACCTGTTGGCCGCCTATGCGGTGGTCGGTATCGCCGCCGCGCTCGCCTTCGTCACCATCGGGGTCGTGCGAGTGCAGCCGATGCCGGTGACCGTGGGGGCGCGCATCCTTTTGCTGCCGGGCGCCTTCGTGCTGTGGCCTTTGGTGGTTGCGCGCTGGCTCAAATCGCGTGGCAACCGATGAAGCGAACCCACCGGGCGGTCCATCGCGTGCTTTGGCCGATTCTGGCCTTGGCGGTCGCGCTCGGATTCGCCTTGGCGCTCGATCTGCGGCCGCCGCCGGACGAGCCGCCGGCCTCGGAGGCACAACCGCCATGAGCGTCGGCTTCCGCGCCGTGCAATGGAACCGCGACAAGCTGGTCTATGACGGCCTGCTGCTTGCCGCGGTCGCGCTTTACGTCACCGCTTTCCTCACCGTGGTGCCGCGGCTCGAGCCCCCCAAGGATGCTCTCGGAGAGATCGACCTGCGCATCCGCGCCTTCGGCAGTGCCGCGTTCCTGATGTTGACCGCGATCCTGGCGATCGGACCCCTGACCCGGCTTGATCGGCGGTTGCTGCCGCTCCTGTACAATCGCCGGCACTTCGGCGTGCTGACCTTCTGTGTCGCCCTCACGCATGTCTGCTTCATGATTGATTGGTATCTGGCACAGGGCGCCTTGCCGAGCCTTGGCACCGAGCTGACGACCTGGGCGGACTACGGCAAGTTCATCGGCTTCCCGTTCAAGGTGCTCGGCATTGCGGCGCTCATCGTTCTGCTCGTGATGGCGGCGACCAGCCATGATTTCTGGCTGGGCTTCCTGACGCCGGCGGTCTGGAAAGCCGTCCACATGGCGCTTTATGTGGCCTATGGGCTGGTGGTGATGCACGTGGCGCTCGGCGCCATGCAGTTCAACCGCACGCCGTTCCTGCCGCTGATGCTGGTCGGCGGATTTGCGACGGTCAGCGTGCTGCACGTGCTGGCCGCCAGGCGCGAGCGGGTGATCGATCAAGGCACGGCTGCGGGCAGCAACGGCTGGCTTTTGGTGGGCGCACCGCAATCCATTCCGGACAAGGGAGCCCGGATCGTTGCGGCCCCGGGCGGCGAGCGCATTGCGGTTTTTCGCGACGGAACGCGGATCGGTGCGCTGACCAATCTGTGCGCCCACCAGAACGGTCCGATCGGCGAAGGCCGCATCATCGACGGCTGCGTGACCTGTCCTTGGCACGGCTTCCAATATCGGCTCGAGGACGGTTGCGCGCCGCCACCGTTCACCGAAAGGCTCAGCACTTATCGGGTGCGCCTGCGCGCCGGCGCGGTCGAAGTCGACCCGCGTCCATTGCCGCCCGGAACGCCGGCGGCGATCGATATAAAAAATTATTCCGGCTAGGGAATAAAACGCCGCGGCTTTCGATCCTTTCTTGGTGACTTGGACGGAGTCATGTCCGGGCGAATCATCTTAGGAGGAAACATGGCGGACGCGGGCACAAAGAGCGGGATTAACAGGGCGTACAATGGGCTTCCGTTCTCGGGACCCGGAGTCGAGACGATGTTTGCGAGCCAACGCAGGAACGTCGAGGCAATCACGCAGGCGAATCGGCTGGCTTTGGATGGGGTGCAGGCTGTCTGGCGTCGCCAGCTGGACTTCATCCAGGAAGCGGTCGAGGGCCTTACGACACATGTCGTTGGCCTCGCGCCGCCGTCCGGCCCCTTGAACGAGAAGTTCGCAAAGCATGCGGAATATTCAATGCAGGCTGTCGAGAAAAACCTTGCGAACGCCCGCGAACTCACCGAGATTGCGGCGAAAGCAACCTGCGATGCGGTAAATATCGTCAATCAACGCTTTTGCGAGGGGCTCGGTGAGCTGCAGTATCCCGGAAAAACTGAACGGTAAGACGACGGGTCATGGATCTTGCCGGTTCGATGACCTATGAGTGCACAGAGGCCGCCCGCTCGCCCTGAATCCTACGACAAGAAGGTCGCTCTCGTCCTGCAGGGCGGCGGGGCCCTGGGCAGCTATCAGGCCGGCGTCTACGAGGCGCTTTCGACATCTCAATACATGCCCGATTGGATAGCGGGCATCTCCGTAGGCGCGATCAATGCCGCGATCATTGCCGGTAACGCACCGGAGAAACGAGTTGAGCGCCTACAGGCGTTCTGGGGAGGGATCACGACGCCGTCGTCGCCATGGCACGCCCTGTTGTTCCCGATGGCGGGCGCCGATCGCCGCACCAGCTCGATCAACGCTCTCATGTTCGGGCAACCGGGATTCTTCGCGCCCCACCCGCCGATGCACTGGCTGCTCGGCTCCAAGCCGACGAGCTATTACGATACGAGTCCGCTGAAGGATACGCTCGAACGGTTGGTCGATTTCGACCGCATCAATGCGCGCGAAATCCGCTTCAGCGTCGCTGCCGTAAATGTGCGCACCGGCAATTTCGCCTACTTCGACAATGCTCAAATGACCATTCGACCGGAGCACGTCATGGCCAGCAGCGCGCTGCCGCCCGGCTTCCCGGCAGTGGAGATCGATGGTGAATGCTACTGGGATGGCGGTCTCGTCTCCAACACGCCGCTGCAATACGTGTTGGAGTCCATCCCGCGGCGCAGCCGACTAACGTTCCAAGTGGACTTGTTTCCCGCCCGCGGGTGCCAGCCGACCAATCTGGAGGAGGTCAGCGAGCGTGAGAAGGACATCCGCTACTCCAGCAAGACTCGCGCCGCCACCGATTTGCTCCATATGATTCACGACGTCCGCCACAACATCAACAACCTCTGGGACCAGTTGCCCGAGACGCTCCGGAATACGCCGGAAGCGAAATTCCTCTATAATTTCGGCTGCGTGACCACGATGGACATCGTGGAGCTCATTTACCGGCCGGCTGAGCCTCAGGGCGCCGCGAAAGACTTCGAATTCAGCCGAACCACCATGCAGACACGCTGGGCGCAAGGGGTGTCCGACGCGCAGACGACGCTTCTCGCATCGCCATGGCTTGCCCCAATGCCGCCGGAGGTCGGTGCCCGCACCTTCGACGTACTGAAGGATGCCGCTCTCTCGTCGCGGGAGCCCGATACGGCGCAACAGGTCCTGGAACCGGGCGTCTGAGCGCAGCGGATCATCGCCTGCTCCTGATCGCCGAGCCCCACATAGATCAAGGCCAAATTGGCGTCCGCAGAAGGGCTTCCATCATGCCGCCACGTGCGATTCTTGCGTTGACCTGCCACACACGAATCCGCGTGAATGATTACTTCGTGAGATTCTGAAGCCGCCCAACCATGGCTCGGATATCGTTGTTCTCGAGGACCGGCGCCCTGCGCTCCTTTGTTCCTTCCACCGCGACATCGACCATCACCCGGGCCAGATCGTCGGCCCGGATCACCTGGTCAGGAAACAGCATCCGAAATATGGGATAGATCGCGCGTAACAGTCGGTAGCCGAGGTTCGGCTCCGTCCGCGGTTTCACGGGATAGATGTAGGCGGGCCGAAAGATGTAAACCGCGTGAAACCCCGCTGCGAGAAGTGCATTCTCGGCCTCGCCCTTGTAGCGCGCAAAGGCGATCCGGCTCTTCCCCGTCTGGTCGGCCCCGCGCCCGCTCAAGAATATGAATTCAGCGCTTGGACTGCTGGTATGGAGAACCCGCGCAAATTCTACGGTGTAGTCCACAGTAATCGTGCGGAGTTCGGCGTCCGACACTGAGCCCGTATATGCGCCAAGGCAAAAGATCGCCGCATCCTGACGCGAGAGCGACTCCGCGAGGGCGGAACAATCGCCAAAGTTTTGATGCAGTATCTCATTCAGCTTGGTGTGCGAGATGCCGAGTTTCCGCCGGCCGATAGCCGTGACACGTTCGATGGCGGGGTGCTCAAGTGCGTAGCGCAGGGCATATCCGCCAACCATTCCGGTTGCGCCTACGAGCACGAGATGTGTCCGACCTGCAGCCGGAATACTCATGACAGCGCGCGCTCCTCCAACCAATCGACATAGAGTTGGCGCTCCGCGAATAGCCAGGCGCCGTCCACTTTGGCGAAGGTGTCGTGGTAGCGCAGCGTCGCGATCATCAGCCGGCGCCGATCGCCGTCGACGGTGAGGTGATGGGCAAGACAATAGGCTTGCCCAGTGGCGCGGTCTTTCGCCAGCGATGAGATCGTGCTCTGTCCCACAAAGTGCATCGTGGCCCGGTATTTTTTCAGATCCGCAAAGACGGGGGCGAGAGCCTCCCGAGAGTGGAATTCCTGGGATGGCGTCGCGTTTTCGGCGTCCATGTAGACCACGAAGTGGGTGTCCTGCGTAAACAGTGCCATTTGGCCGGCTGCGTCGCGTCGGTCGGCGCAAAAAGCGTAGGCCTCGACGAGTTCGCGGATGGCAAGTCTGTCGGCGGCTTCAGCGGGCAAAATCTCGGTGTGTTTGTTCATGATCATGGCTGGGCCATTTGCTGCATAAGTTCACGCCGCTTCGAGGATCGCGCGTGTCTCGACAAACGCGTTGATGCCGTAGGCGCCGTATTCGCGGCCAATGCCTGAGAATTTGAACCCGCCCCAGGGCGCTTGCGGATCATCGGTCATCCCATTGATCACGACCCGGCCGGCTCGCAACTGGCCCGCGATGCGGCGCGCGCGCGCAAGGTCGGTCCCGTTTACGAAGGCGTGGAGACCATACTTCGAATCGTTGGCGATCCGGACGGCATCTTCCTCGGTATCGTAGGCGATGACGGAAAGCACGGGACCGAAAATCTCGTCTTGAGCAATCGTCATGTCGTTGGTCACGTTCGCGAAGACGGTTGGCTTCACGAAGTAGCCCGCTGCCAGCCCCTCCGGGTGCCCTTCGCCGCCGACCAGGACCTCGGCGCCTTCTTCAATGCCTTTGCGAATGTAGGACTGGACGCGTTCGTACTGCTTCTGCGTCGCCATGGGACCAATGGCTGTCTTCGGGTCGGCGGGATCTCCAACGGAAAAACTGCGCATTGCGGCGACGATCGCGCGCTTGGCGTCGTCAAGCCGGTTGCCTGGAACGAGCAGACGCGTTCCTGCGGCACAGGCTTGACCGCTATTCATAAACGCGATGCCAAGCGCAATCGGAATCGCCTCGTCGAAGTTGGCGTCATCGAGGAGGATGTTGGGAGACTTGCCCCCAAGCTCGAGCGTCACGCGCTTCATGGTCGCCGCGGCGTCGCGCATAATGCTTTGTCCAACGCCGACTGAACCCGTGAACGAAATCTTGGCGACGTCCGGATTGCGCACCAGTTCTGCTCCGACGATATCGCCTCGGCCCGTGACCACGTTGAGCAGGCCATTCGGCAGGTCGGCTCTATGAAGAGCTTCGAGCAGAACTCGCGTTTGCAGCGCGCTAAGTTCGCTGGGCTTGATAACGACTGTGCAACCCGCGGCGACGGCAGAGGCCAGTTTGAGGCAAATGAACAGGGTGTTGGCATTCCACGCCGTAATCAAGCCGGCCACGCCCACCGACTCCAAGGTCACCGTCGTCTTGCCCCAGCTCCGGGTCCACTCTATTTCTTGAAGCGCGTCTTCGGCTGCCTTGAATGCATTAACGCCCGACTCAACGATCATGCGGGCGAAGCGAACGACACCGCCGTATTCTTCCACCATCGCGGCTGTTAGATGGTCGATCCGTTCCGAAGCAACCTCGTATAGGCGATGCAACAGCTTGGCGCGGTCTTCTATTGTCGAGCGCCCGTAGGTCGCGAACGCACGCTTGGCGGCGGCGATGGCGCGACGGGTATCTTCCTCGTCGGCCATCGTGACCCGGGCGATAACCTGGCTGTCGGTCGGTCGGATAATGTCCAAGACCTCGCACCCATGAGACGGGACGAACACGCCATCGATGTAGTGCGTCGTGATCATTTGCATCGCACCCTCCGCGCCTCATCTTGCTCGCTTTGACGAACTAAGATCCACCGACGCGTTCAGCGCAAGAGAGAGATATCTGGCCATCGCCGCAATTGCGCATAAACGGACAAAACGTGCGCCGATTAGCCATGAATATGACCTTGCTGAAAACGCGCCGATTGGTTCGAACCCCAAGGGGGCCTGAACGATGATGACGGCGATCTCAACCCCGCGCAAAGCGTACTGCCAAAGGCGGCGGGCGGCGTTAGCCAAGAACCGCTTTACGCCAGGCTCCAGGGCTCAATCCGACCCGACGAGTAAATACACGGGCAAAATGGCTTTGGTCTGCGAAACCGCTGGCCCGCGCTATAGTGGAGAGCGAGGCATCGCCGCTACGAAGCATCGCCTTGGCGGATTCGACCCGGGCCTGCAGCAGCCATGCATGGGGAGCAAGTCCGGTGGATTTGTGGAATGCCCGCGAGAAGTGACTGACCGACAAGCCGCAGGCTCCGGCAACCTTGTGCAGAGGCGTTGCGCCGGTAAGATCGCCGGCCAGCATTTCTTTGGATCGTTGTTCCTGCCATGGGGCGAGGCCGCCCTTGAGCGGTCGCGAAACCGTCTGCATCCCGCCGTAGGTTTGTGCGCAATGGGCTGCCAGGGCCAGCGTCATGTGATCTGTGAACAGCCGACTGGCCCGATCGGGAGTCCGAAGCGCGGGCAGAAGCGATAGGCCGATATGCCTTATTGTCTCGTCGAAAACGCCAACGCCGGGCTTATAGCGAAGCTCGCTTATGCGCGGTACGTTGGCTTGGTCCGCCAGCGCGTTGAGAGCCGCAGACGGTATGTAGCAAAGAAGCGAGTGAACCGGCTTGTCGATCAGCGCGAGTGGTTCGCGCCTGAGGTCGTGAATTGTGACTTCACCGGCGCGGAGAGAGTATGCCGAAACCTGACGCCCGTCCTCCCAGTAGGCGTTGTCGGGAAGGTCGCTGAGCATTAAAGAGATCATGTATCCATTCACCCGCGGAATGGGGTCTGACAGCCGTCCGGGGGGCCGGTGCACGCAAATTTCGGTGACGGCGATTTCTGTGGAGTGAAGCGAATACGTTACGATAGAAGGCGCTTCCTCGGCGCCGTATTTCGTGCCCAAGTTTCGACCGTAGGCACCTGCCATGGCTTCCGAACTCTGGCTCTCGCGCATCGCTCTGCCTCCAGGAGGTGGGTGCCCGCACTCTCAATGTACTGAAGGGTGCCGCTCTCTCATCGCGGGAGCCCGATACGGCGCAACAGATCCTGGAACCGGGCGTCCGAGCGCAGCGGATCAAAGGCCGGGCGCAGCAGGATGGAGGGGTTGAAGCGCGCTTCATAGGCCTTGTTCAGCCAGCTCATCGCCTGGTCCTGATCGCCGAGCCCCACATAGATCAAGGCCACATTGGCGTCCGCAGAAGGGTTTTCATCATGCCGTGCCGCCAAATTCCTGAGTATTTCTTCTGTTTTTTCCTTCCGTCCTGAAACCGCATAAGCATAGCCGAGGTTCGAGTCGAAGGCCGCATTATGCCCGGCGAGCGCGATCGCCTTTTGAAACTCGGCGATTGCGGCATCGTGCATGTGCTTTTGCTCGAGCGCTTGGCCGAGCTCATAATGAGCGACGGCGAAGTCCGGATCCATCTCCAGTGTCTTCCTGCTTTCCTGCACTGAATCGTCGTAGAGATGAGCTATGCACAGTGCATCCGCCAGGTCGGCGCTGATGATCAGGGAAAGAGGATCAAGACTTTCCGCCTTTCTCAGCTCGACGATGCCCTCGCTATTCCTCCCCATCACCATCAGATGCCAAGCATACCAGTGATGGGCGGTCGCGTAGCCGGGGTTCAGCTTGATCGCAAGCTGGTATTCATCCTCGGCGGCCGCCCAGTCCCAACCATATAGGTCCAAGGCGAAAGCCAGCGAGGTGTGGGCCTGGCCGAGGCTCTCGTCCAATGCCAACGCCTTGGTCGCGGCCGCCTTGGCGAGAGGGAAGGCGTCCTTGGGAGACAGAACGCCGTATTCCCAATCGCCCGACAATGCGTAGGAGTCGGCCAAGCCGGAATAGGCCTCGGCGTAGTTCGGATCCGTCTCGATCGCATGGTTGAAATACTCGATGGCTTTCTTCAGACCGTCTGCGGTTCGCTTGTTCCAGAAGTACCGTCCTTTGAGGTAGTCCTCGTAAGCCTCCGGATTGACCGACTTGGACTTCACCAGCGCGGCCTGCTCCTGTCGATTCAGGGTGACGCTGATCTGCTCGGCGACGTCGCGGGCCACCTTGCTTTGAAGCGCCAGCGTGTCTTGAAGATCTTCATCATAGCTCTGCGCCCACATATGCGTGTCGGCGGGCACGCGGATCAACTGAGCGGTGATCCGTACGCGTTCGCCCGAACGCGACACGCTTCCTTCAACCACCGCATCCACGTTCAGCTCGTGGGCAATCTGGGGCAAGGACTTGCGAACATTCTTGTACGTCATCACCGACGTGCGGGAGATCACACGCAACGCACTGATCTGCGCCAGGCGTGTGATCAATTCGTCGGTCATGCCGTCGGCGAAGTAATCCTGCGCGGGATCGCCGGAAAGGTTGTCGAGCGGCAGCACGGCCAGGGAGCGAATCGCGGGGGAAGAGTAGCTCCGGGGGTAGAAGAACCACGACAAGGAGGCCGCCAGCACCAGGGCCAACCCGAAGCCGAAACGGCTCCAGGCGCGCGTCGGCCGCATCGATGACTTGCCGGCGCCGGCGAGGCCTAGAGGAGCGGAGTCCCCGCGCCGAGCAGGATGTTCATCGATGGGCTCCGGTTGCCCGTCGCGGACTACCGTGACATCGGCGAGAAAACGGTAGCCGCGGCGAGCGACGGTCTCGATGAAGCGGGGCTTCTCCGAGGAATCGCCCAACGCCTCCCTAATCTTGCCGATTGCTTTGTTGAGGCCGTGATCGAAGTCCACGATCGTCTGCGGCCAAAGCTTGCCGCAGAGCTCCTCCCGGGTCACCAGCTCCCCAGGTTTTTCCAGCAGCATAGCCAGCACCAGGAAGGGTTGCTGTTGCAGCCTCAGTCGCTTGCCCTGCTTCGTCAGCTCGCCGGCCCGCATATCGGCTTCGAAGACCCCGAACCGCAGGCGCCGGGCTGGGTCCTTGGCTTGCATGACAAACCCTCCCCATCCCGGACTTCAACCCTCATTCAGCAAGGGATGAAGCCAATCAAGGCTTTGATATAATTAACTTTTCTCGGGGACCCGCGGTCCATCCACATAGGATGTCCGGTCCATTGAGGCAATATCGATCCCGAACCACAGAACCCAGCCAATTGTGCAACGCACAATCGCTTTACGGCCGCTTTACGGCGAGGTTACCAATGAATCCCATTGCCGTCCACCCAGCCCCGCGAACCGGTGAGGATCCGGCGCGGGCGCGGCGCTTTCGCGATGCCGCGCTGCCGCATCTCGACGCGGTCTACACGTTTGCCCGTTACCTGTTGCGCGACTCGTCGGATGCCGACGACGCGGTGCAGGAATGCTATCTGCGGGCGCTGCGCCATTTCGACACGATTCGAAGCTCGGACGTCAAACCGTGGCTCTTCGCCATCGTGCGCAATGTCTGCCGCGTCGAATTCGGGCGACGATCGCGCTTGTTGCTGTACGAAGTCGATGCGGAACCGGATCAGCCGGACGGCATGATTCCATTGTGGCGCGAGGCGCAGGACACTCCGGAGACGGAGATGTTGCGCAAATTGGATGCTGAAACGATCCAGGGACTGGTGGCGGCGCTTCCCGATGTGTTCCGCGAGGTGATCGTGCTGCGCGAGCTTGAGGATCTGTCGTATCGCGAGATTGCCGAGATCGTCGATTCTCCGGTCGGTACCGTTATGTCGCGCTTGGCGCGCGCACGCGCGATGCTGCGCGAGGCCTGGCTCAAGGCCCAGCATGAGGAAGAACAGGCGGGGGAACGTGAGGGGCAGTTCAAGATGCCTTGCGGGGAAGCGTATATCGGCACGGCGGCGGAAACGCGATCGTCCAGCACGTAGCGCATCCTATGCCGAGCCGATTCTCGGTCTGGCTCGATCCCGGCTGTTCGTCCTCATGATGAAAACAGGAATGCCAGCGCTGGATAGAACGCTACCGACATGACGATATAGGCTATCGCCGCGTAATCTGCTGCCGTGAGGCCGGTTTCGTTCTCGTTCGACCAGTCTTTATGCCCCTTCGCCGCATGACAGTCCCGATCGTCATGCGGGAAGCCGATGATCACACCCCTTGGTCCGCACGGACCGCTTGTGCTTTCTTCGGCCGTTGCCGACGGCGGCGGCATCACTTTCGATGAACAGCCGGACGCGATGGGTTCGAACTTCGCGAGTCGCCGACCGCGGTTGTTGAACGGCACAACGTTTGCCGAACTCGGAGCCGCTTGGGCTGCAGGAATCGGCTTTTTGACCGTAGAGCCAAGGGGACGCCTGCCCATGAAAATACTCCTCTCCAGGCCCGAAGGGCTCGGAAGTGCCGCCCATCAAGAACAAACAATTCCTTGCCCGTGCGGACAACGCTCGCGGCGCCGAGCCTCAATTATGATATGAACCGCGTACGCAGTTTCTTTCCACCTGCCAGATGCCGCCGCGCGATTTGACGAAACCGTATTCTCTGGCGACAACGGGATCGCCAAAAATACCGGGGTGATAGACCGGATTGACGCCGTCCAGGCTGCACCGGATCACAAAGCCACCGTAGCCATATTCACCACGATCTGATCCCTCCGCCAGAGCGGCGGAAGCAGCGCCGAGGATGAGGGCCGCTGCGAAAGCAATCTTGGTCTTGGTGAACATGTCATGTCGCCTGTTTGGTTGATCGATGGATTTTGTTTTCTGCGGAAGGGATCAGCGAAGGCGCCGCTTTATTCCGGAGTCTCGCAGCCAAGAGTGCAGCGCGCGTGTCGCCCTCGCGATAGGCGGGAGCAGGTTGGACGACGCCGGTGCAGGCGCCGCCGTGGTGATCATCAGGGCACGTCAGGTAGAGCGAGGACGACCCGCTCAAAAAGGCCGGCGTTGTTCCGCCACGACTTCGAGTTGAAGAAATCCTGCAGCAAGCCGCCGCCGATGATCGCGCCGACGCCTGATGTCCCGGCGGCAAGACCGAGGAATAAAATGGCGCCTCTGCCGATCTGCTCCGTGGAAGACAAGTTCAATCGAGCAACCGGTCGGGAGGTGCGACGTGCGCGTCAACCAAACGAACGCAACGCGGTGCGCTTTCCAAGCGAAACGCGGTAATCGCCTGCCGATCCGCGGGTGAAACTGGAGACGCCCTCGTGACCCACGCCGCGCACTTGCCGATCCCCGCGACTGAACCCGGTCTCACCCGATATCTCAAGAAAGTCCGACGATTCCCCATGCTGGAGCCGCAGGAGGAATACGTGCTGGCGAAGCGCTGGCGCGAGCAGGGCGAGAGCGCCGCGGCGCATCGGCTCGTGACCAGCCATTTGCGCTTGGTTGCCAAGATTGCCATGGGCTACCGCGGCTATGGCCTGCCGATCGACGAGGTCGTCTCCGAAGGTAATGTGGGACTCATGCAGGCAGTCAAGCGCTTCGAGCCGGACAAGGGCTTTCGGCTGGCCACCTATGCGATGTGGTGGATCAAGGCGGCGATCCAGGAATACATCCTGCGCTCATGGTCGCTGGTCAGATTGGGCACCACCGCCAACCAGAAGAAGTTGTTCTTCAACCTGCGCAAGGCCAAGACCAGGATTTCCGCCTTCGAGGACGGGGATCTGCACCCTGACCAGGTCAAGCTGATCGCCGATCGCCTATGCGTCACCGAGAAGGAGGTGGTCGACATGAACCGTCGGCTCAGCGGCGACGCCTCGCTCAACGCGCCCATGCGCGATGAAAGCGAATCCAACGAGTGGCAGGATTGGCTGATCGACGAGACGCCGAGTCAGGAGCGGGTCATGCTGGAGAACGAGGAGCTCGGCAACCGCCGCCAGGCGCTTGGCGAGGCCCTCACGGTGCTCAGCGGGCGCGAACGGCGGATCTTCGAGGCGCGCCGTCTCGCCGAGAACTCGACCACGCTCGGAGAGCTTGCCGAGGAATTCGGCGTATCGCGCGAGCGCGTGCGCCAGATCGAGGTACGCGCCTTCGAGAAGGTGGAGAAAGCCGTCCGGCATCGGTTCGACGCCATCGAGCCGCAGGAAACGCGGGCCGCGCGCTGACGCCGGATTCGACCCAGCTTTTGTGGTCCTCCAAAAATCGGCTTCGGGGCATTTCCGGTCAGAAGCCGCTGTGGCCGGGAGCCCGGTAGCGCGGGACCGACAATTCAGGCCGGGAATAATCAGAGGGCCGGGCGGATCAGGCCGACATGTGATCGCGACCGCGACGCAGCAATCATCCCGGTAACCAATCAGGAGACCTTTCATGTCCGATGCAGCGCATGCCGCACGCCAACTTGATCATCTGTCGGCACGCATTCCGATGGCTGCCGATGCGTCGGTGATCGAATTCACGAAGCCGCGATTGCCGGCCGTAGCCAAGCCGACGAGCTCCGCTGCTCCGGCCTATACGGTGACCGCGCGCGTCCTGCACTGGGTCACGGCACTCGTCATCACGCTCATGATTCCTCTCGGCGTGATCATCGGCAATGATTGGGGCGGGCCGTTGCAGAACGCGATTTACGCGCTGCACCAATCGCTTGGCGTGCTGCTCATTCCCCTCGTCCTGGCGCGGCTCGGTCACCGCCTGGCGAACCCGCCGCTGCCCCTGCCTCGAGACATTCCGGCGCTCCAGCGATTGGCCGCGCACATGACGCATGTGGCACTCTACGCACTGCTGGTGGCGCAGCCCCTGCTCGGTTGGATCGCCACCTCCGCCTCCGGGGCGCCGGTCACCGTGCTGGGCCTGTTCGCGCTGCCGCCGATTGCCCCGGAGGACCGCGTATTCTCGGAGCAACTCTTCGTGCTGCACGGCCTGATCGGCCTCTCCATCGCGGGACTTGTCGCCGCGCATGTCGGCGCCGCGCTTTATCATCATCTGGTGCGCAGGGATCGCGTCCTGATGCGAATGATCACCGGGTGATGTCGGGAGCCGTATTCCAGCTCGCATCGAGGGAGCGGGGGCCTTCTGGCTGCGTTGGTCCCGATTCCGTCGGGCAGATCCTCACGTCGCCGGCGCCGACCTGTGAGGCTGTGCTTTAGGCACCAGATCCCCGAATTGAACGCTGCTCCTTTTCTACCTTGTCACGAGGCCGGCGCGCGCGCCCCAGAGTCGTCGGCGAGATCGCGGAATAAAGCGCCGGCTTCGCTGATCTACTCCGCGGAAGACGAAGTCAACCGATCAAACACGCCGGAGATACGAAATGTTCAGCAAGACCAAGCTTGTCATCGCAACCGCCCTCATTCTCAGCGCCGCTTCGGCGGCGCTGGCAAACGATATCGAGACCAGTCCAAGCGAGGCCCAGAGCGCGCGCGAATGGGCACAGTATCTGGGCCAGCAGCAGAAGCCGCAGAGAGCGTTCGCGCCCAGGGCCTACCAGAGTTCTCGATCGCGCAACCGTCTCCGCCTTGCCGATCATCCGGCGTCGGCCGAAGGCGGCCGAACAGGCGCACGCAAGTGCTGTCCCCTGTCCCACGCTCGAGGGCTACCCCGACTGCCACTGATGGCCCTGCGTGGCGTACCGCATGTCATCACATGGTGCATAAGCATCGCGTCCCGACGAGAATGATCGCCGGGTGACATCGGAAGCTGGGTCTGCGACCTGTAACGAGCCGGCCCCGGGTTCGGGGCCTCGGCGCGCCCCGCGGGGCCGGCTCGCGCTCGTCGCAATTCAGACGTCGGTCCGAGCGAACCGAGGAATCCGATAGCCATCGCCGTGGCGGAGACTGATCGTCGCGGCATTGCCACTTGGAAAGGAAGACGAGCGTGTTCAATAAGACCATGATTGTTGTTTCTGTCGCGATTGCCTTTGGCGCCGCGTCCGGCGCTTTTGCCGCTCCAGTGCAGGTGGCTTCGAACAAGTCACCGCAATATAGCAGCCCTGACAGCACACCGAACGGGCCGTTCTTCTACGCGGAGACATATGGCGTCCCGCCCAAGGCACTGCGGCCGTCTCGCCAGCCGCGTCCCGCGCCGCGCAAGCACTAGGGTCACGACGGTTAGACGAACCGGCAGCCCGGTCAGATCGCAACTTCTGCATCATCCGGCTTCGAACGGCAGCAGGTAGCGGTCTCCGGGAATAAAACGCCACCCTCGACAGTCTAGTGGGTGGAAGACAATTTCAATCGCTCAACTGACCAGGAGATACGACATGCTCAGCAAAATGAAAATCGCGCTTTCCGCTGCCCTCATCCTCGGCACGGCTTCCGCCGCACTGGCGTCCAACGAACACGATGACAGCGTAAGCGGGGCTCAGGCTGCCCGAGAAACGCACGCGAATCCGCTGCCTTGGTGGTGGAATTCCGCGGACCAAGGCCGGGGCAGTTTCGCGTACCAGCCCGCAGCTACGGCAGGTCGCGCACTCAAGCGTTAGTGGTGCGTCGAGCAGGGTCGGGGCGGCACTTCGTGACGATCTTCGCCGCAACGCTTGACTTCTGGAGACACGGACGCGAGGTCGGCACTGCGCCGACCTCATGTCTTTGTCGGACTGCCGAGAAAAGTCCCGGAATAAAATGCCGCCTTCGCCGATCTGGTGGTCGGAGATCAATTCAATATCACCGCTTGGCGGCGACGAGCACTGCGGCTTGTTTCAGATTGTCCACCTGAAGCCGAACGACAGCGAGGTTGTGGCAAGGCAACCGCTGCGGCCGCGCCATACGGGCCGGCTCTCGATCTCCGAGCAATCAAATCCACAAAAAAACAGCAGGAGATATGAAATGTTCACCAAAACGAAGATTGCTCTTGGCGTTGCCATCGCGATCGGCATCGCTGTGCCTCCGACGACCGATGCATTCGCCGGAAACGTATACGACAGCCCGGACGGGGCACCCCCCCTCTATGAATGGAATGCCCATCGATCCTCCGCGGCCGGTACTTACGATAACAATACTCAAGGGACCGCCGCGAGGACGCGCGAGGAGCGCGCCGCGAGCCGGAAGCAGAACGCGCCGCGAAGAGGCTACTGACAAGACCGAGGGGATCGTTGGCGACCCGAAAGTCTGCTCGTTACCTGCGGTCTACGCGATCAACCGATTCAGAAGCCGGCTGTTCCCACTTTGAATCATCCATGACTCCACCAAATGTATTTCGGCGTGGGCAGGGAATAAATCAGCGCCTCGCCGATCTGAAACAAAACAGGAATTTCGGTTGATACAGCGACCCCGAGTATCACGACGTTCGGAAGTAAAAGATAAATAAAACGAACGGGAATAAAGCGCGACCTCTCCGATCTAGCGGTAGGGGAACAAGGGGCGAGGCAGCTCGATCCCAATCCTCCTCGACCAACTATCGGGAGGCGTAAGATGAAGATCTCTGGGGGAGAGAGAATAATCGGAGTTCTGCTCGGCTCCGCGGCTGCGATAGTCGCTGCTGCCGAGACCATGACGGCGGCCCAGGCAGCGGATGCCGCGCTCAAGAAGGCACCGCCGGTGCAATTCGTCAAAGCCTGCAGCATTTATGGGAATGGATTCTTTCAGCTGCCGGGTACCGTGTTTTGTCTGGCGTACCGCGGGCAATTGCAGGTTGACACCAACTATGAAGCCCAAAAGGACGCCGTTTTCGTCGTCCAGGACACGAAAAAAACCGGGAACTATAACGTCACCTTCGTGCCGAAGGGGTCGGAAGACACAAGCGGTTGGCAAGTGCAAGTCAAACCGACTTTTGACCTGCGCACGGAAACCACGTTTGGCACCCTGCGCACGGTCGTCGAACCGCGTCTCATCTTCAACCTGGGAATTTTCCAAAGTGGCCCTGGCTCGAGCTTTGAGGCCAACAAGACCCCGGACTGCTACCGGTGTTACACCCAGTGGGCGGGTTTCACGGTCGGCATTCAGTCAGGGTTCTTCAAATACCTCGACCAGGAGGGCATCCAGACTTTCACGGTTGGTACCGCAGCGAGCAGCTTGGCGTTCGCCTTTACCTACAACTGGACCAAGATGACGCCTGGCACACCCAACCCCACGGGATTCGCGCCTTATCCGGATGGATTGTCCACCAGCATCTCCCTGGAAGATCCGAACAAGCACATCGCGAAAGGTCAGGTCGGCAATACGCTCGCTGGCCTCGCCAACGTGAACGTGCCCGGCGTGGCAGCGGGCACTGTGGATCCGATCCCGGGCCCGTTCACATTTCCGGACGTCATCGCCAATATCCGTTACGAAGCGGATGAACCGAACACGGTGAGCTTTCAGTTGGCCGGGATCCTGCATCAGGTCTCCGACACTGCAAACCTGGGCGTCGAACTCATCCCCGACTGCGGCCCCACCCCCACCAACTGCGCTGCTACCTTCGGCGACAGCGCTCGCACGACCGGGTGGGGGGCGCTGGCCGGCGCTCGCTGGAACCTGCCTTTTCTGCCGGGCACCAATCGGGGCGCGTTGACACTCGGCAATTTCTTGTGGCTCGAGCTCAATTACGGAAACGGCTCCTTGGAGTCGGCCGGTATCGGCGGCATCACGGGCAACTTCAGCATCGGCGACAATCCGGGCGAGCAGACCGGCGGCCTCCTGCGCGACGATCACGATGCAATCGCGGTCAACAACGGCGCCGGTGGCATCATCCTCGACAAGGAAAAGGCCTTTTCCTTGAACGCTGAATTGCGGACGTTCCTGACCGATTGCACCGATCCGGTGAAATGCTGGCGGCTCAACCTGATCGGCAACTATGCCGAGGTCATGCCCGGGAGCATCACGCAGAACACCGATTGGACACAGGGTGGCTTGGGCAAGGCGAACAGGCGAGGTTTCGGCGGAAACATCACCTGGGGCGCGAGCAGATGGGCAGGCGAAATCGGCCTGGAAGTGATGTATTTCTCGCTCCACCAGGCTCTGCCGTGCAACAATAATGGTAACGCGTCTCTTGGCACCTGCCTCGCCCCAACTCCGATTCCGCTCGGCCTTTCCCAGAACCCGAACAACATAGCTTATCGGCTTACGTTCACCAAGAATTGGTGACGTGAAGGCACGACGTCGAGAGTCGTGATTGAGGCGGGTGAGGCAGAAGGCGGTGCCTCCGAGAGAAGGCGCCGCTTTTTACGCGAGGCCTTCACGATGCCGAGCGTGCGCACTGCCGTTTGTTTTTGGCGGAGCTCGGGAATAAAGCCCGGCATTCCCTGATCTTGCTTCCCGGAGATTCGTAGTTGGTGTCGTCGACCGCCGAGGTCAAATCAGGAGTTTCCGTCATGGCCGGCAACTCGTCGCCTCGCGGGCAAAGGAGCGATCTGCGCGACGCCGAAGAGTGCGAGCGCGTCCGGATCGTCGCTGCCTTCGTGGCACTGTTTGTCGAGCAGTCGATCAAAAAGATCGACCTTGGCGCCGGTGTATCGCTCATGCAACTGCGCGAAGAGTTCGGCTCGACAATCGCCGTCCTGGCTGCTCATGTGGAGCAGATAGATCGCCTGCTCCTTGCGGGTGAAAATATCGAGATGGCTGAACGGGCCCAGGGTCTTGCCGTGTTGCTTAGCGCGGCGTTGCGCACCTGGCTCGATGGCGCGGATCCGGATTTGGCGCGCATCATCTCGGCGCTGGAGCGCGCCGGCGCGTGGGCGACGCCGGGGAATAGCCAGGTGCTCACCTGATCCAACCGGTGGGTGCGTTCGTCGGGCTCGCTCCGGCGGATATCGTGGATATCGTCGACAGCGATCAGGCTCGGCGTGACCCGGGAATAAAGCGCCGGGTTCCGCGATCTACTTGGCGAGAATGCAGGTCGATAACCGGATGCTTGCCGGCATGGCGAAGGATCTTGGCGCCGGCATTGATGAAGCTGAGTAGCCGCCCTGATCGCGTTGGCAGGGCAATGTCGGCAATGGGCCGCCCCCCGGCTCCCTGTCGACGCGCGGCCGGCCTACGGGCCGGCCGCTTTCCGCTTGGGTCACATGCTGCGGAGAACGCGGCTTGCAGCAGAAGGTACGCAAAGATGAAGTGCGACGAAGCTGAAATTCTCTTGCACGGCTTGGTCGACGATGAGATCGACCCCGAATACGCGTCTCGCGTCGCAACTCACGTGCAAGATTGTGTGGGCTGTGCCGCGCAGCTCCGCCTGCATCGCGTCATCCGGCAAATGATATCGAACGCCGATTTGCGATTCCGCGCGTCCCCGCGGCTGCGCGGACGTATCACGGCAATGTTGCCGGTGGCGCCGGCGGCGCCCGACCGGCGTCCGCTGTTCAAAGGTTTTGCGTTCAAAGGTTTTGCGTTCGGATCCTTGCTGTCGGCGGCAGCCGCGGCGCTGCTCATGATTGCGGTCGTCGGCCCTGACCGGGATCAAGCGATCGTGAGCGATGTGGTCTCGGCGCATCTGCGCTCGCTTCAGGCCCAACACCTGACCGACGTGCAGACCGGCGACCGGCAAGCAGTCACACCCTGGTTCAGCGAGCGCCTCGGGGTCGCGCCACCTGTTCCCGACCTGAGCTCGCAAGGCTTCAATTTGATCGGCGGGCGGATCGATTACGTGCTCGGGAAGGCGGTCGCCGCGATTGTGTACCGGCGGAGCGACCACGTCATCAATCTGTTCATCGCGCAAGGTGCGGGCGTGGAGCAAAGCGCAAGGGTCGAGACCATGCGAGGTCTCAGCGTCGATCTGTGGTCGGAGAAAGGCCTCAATTTGTGCGCCGTCGGCGATTTGAGCGCCGAGGAGATCGAAGACTTTCGGAGGAAATTCGAAGCGGCGGCGTCGGCTGGCCAAATCTAGATCATCGGCAGCTGGGCGACGGAATAAAACACCGCCTTCGCTGATCTAGTCTGCGGAAGACACATCCAAACGATAAGCCAAACAGGAGATACGACAATGTTCAGCAAGACGAAAATCGCTCTTTGCGTTGCTCTCGTCCTCGGCACCGCTTCCGCGGCTTTGGCCGCCAACGAACACGATGACAGCGTAAGCGAGGCCCAGGCCGCGCGCGAGGGCGGCAATCCGCTGCCGTGGTGGTGGAATACCCCGGCCCAAGGTCGTGGCAGTTTCGCCCAGGCCGGCAATGCCTATGGTTACGTCGCAGTGCCGACCCAGCAGAGTGACCTTCCGCGCAAGAAGAGCCACAAGCACTAGGACGCCGGGTCGAATGTCGACGTGGAATTACGCCCGGTTGCCGAGCATTTCAGTCGAAGTTGGTGTCGGTTGATCCGGAGAATGCGACCCCTGCCTCTCGCCCACGCCCGGGGAGAGAGGTGCCACCGATCCCTCCCCCTCAAGCTGAGAGCGGGGGGAGGGGTCGGTGGACGCGCTGTTGGGGAGATTTCGAGGGCAAAAGTTTTTTGTTTTGGGAGCCTCCGTGCGGGAATAATTCGCTTGCTCGATCGATCTTCCCCTCGTCTGGCCCGATTGGCGGGCTCCCACACGGAGAAAGAGTACATGGCGCACGATCACGACCATCACGAAGACGGCGTCAGCCGCCGTCATGCTCTGGAATGCATGCTCTGGGCCGGTACCGGGGTGCTCTGGACGGTCTCAGGCGGCGTGCCGAAATCCTTCAACCTGCTCGGTCGGGCCGAGGCGGCGCCGGCCGCGACGTCATTCACGTTCCTGCAGATCTCCGACAGCCATGTCGGCTTCGACAAAGCCGCGAACCCGAACGCGCTCGGCACGCTTCAGGAGGCGATCGCCAAGGTCAAAGCGCTCCCCACCAAGCCGGCATTCATGCTGCATACCGGCGACATCACCCATCTGTCGGCCCCTGCCCAGTTCGACAATGCCGCACAGGTCATCGGCACCGCGGGTCTCGACGTGCACTATGTGCCGGGCGAGCACGACATCCTCGACGACGATCCGGGCAAGTCCTATCTCGAGCGCTACGGCAAGAAGACCAAGGGCTCGGGCTGGTATTCGTTCGACCAGAACGGGGTCCATTTCATCGGGCTCGTCAACGTGATGAACCTGCAGCCCGGCGGCCTCGGCATGCTCGGGCCCGAGCAGCTCGCCTGGCTCGCCGACGATGTGAAGGGTCTTTCCGCCTCCACTCCGATCGTCGTCTTCGCTCATATCCCGCTGTGGACGATCTACAAGGATTGGGGATGGGGCACCGATGACGCGGAGCAGGCGCTGGCGCTGCTCAAGCGCTTCGGCTCGGTGACGGTGCTCAATGGTCATATCCATCAACTGATGCAGAAGGTCGAGGGCAACGTCACCTTCCACACCGCCAGGTCGACAGCCTTCCTGCAGCCGGCGCCCGGCGCGGCTCCCGCGCCGCTGCCTCTGGCGGTTCCGGCCGACAAGCTGCGCTCCGTCCTCGGCATCAGGACCGTTGTCTATACCCAGGGCAAAGAGCTGCTCGCCGTCACCGATCAGACGCTGGCTTCGACTTGATCCCACCTCGTATCACCGACACCGGCTTCTTCGCCATCGTGTCGGTGACACGACGTCTTGCACTCGAATAGCCGGCGCTCGGGGCCGGAATTCGGATCCAGTCGTCAAGGTTGGACCGCCGGTGGGCGACCTCCGGCCGGGGATTGGACATTCAATTGAGGAGCCCGCAGGGCATCCATCAGGAGGACGATCATGAAGACGCTTGTGGTAGCCGCGGGCATCGTTGCCAGCCTCGCTTTCGGGGCGTCCGCGATGGCGCAGACAAAACAGACCGTTGCGGTCATCGTGAAGGATACGACATCGCCCTATTGGCAGGCCGTTCTGGCCGGCGCGCGCCAGGCGGGTCGAGATTTCGGCGTCAGCGTCGCCGAGCTCGGGCCCCAGTCCGAATCCGACACAAACGGCCAAATCGAAATGCTCGAGAAGGCCGTCGCGTCGAACCCGGCGGCGATCGTGCTGGCGCCCGCGCAGGCCGCCGCGCTCGGACGGCCGATCGATGAGGCCGCCAAGAAAGTCAAGATCATCGGTATCGGCTCCGCCGCCAATACCAAGGCCATGACGTCGCTCTTGGCGACCGATAATGTGAATGCGGGCCGCATCGCCGCCGAAGCACTCGCCGCGGCGATCACGAAGACCTACGGTGACACCGAGGGCAACATCGTGATCATCACCTCGATGCCCGGGGTTGCGGCGCTCGATCAACGTGCCAAGGGCTTCAAGGAGGTGATGGCCGCGAAATATCGGGCGCTGGACATCGTTGCCGACAAGATCGCCGACGGCAAGCCGGCGACCGTGATCAACATCGTGAAGGAGCTCATCGCCAACACGGCGGATCTGCGTGGCGTGTTCGTGTCGGACCCGATCATGACGCAGGCCGCAGTCCAGGCCGTGGCGGAGAGCAAATCGGGCGACAAGATCAACGTCGTCGGGGTTGGCGCGGACGAAACGCTCGTCAAGCTCCTGCAGGCTGACACGATCGCCGGGCTCGTCGTGGAGGACCCGTTCCGCATGGGTTATGACGGGGTAAAGACGGCGCTCGCCGCCGCGAAGGGCGAGCAGGTGGCGGCCAATGTCGATACCGGCGCCACCCTTATAACCAAGGCCAACATGAAGTCCGCGCGCTCGCAGGAACTCCTCAACCCGAAGGTCAAGTGATCCGGGCGAGCCACTCGAAGTGGACGGCGCGGGTTGTTGCCAGTCTATCCCCTCGCGTACGTCCATGAGCGGCCGGCTGCTAAGCCGGCCGCTCACCTTTGTGCGGGTAGCGGCATGGCCTCATGTCGCAGGGCGCAGCCGAACGGCTTCGCGGTGGACTGGATACGAGCCTTTGCCTCGTCAAGGGGCTCTACGGAATTTTCTTATCATGATCGTCCCGGGAATAAATCGCCGTCGGCCGCGATCTTATCCCCAGTAGCAACCAGGTTCTTCGGAGACTGGCTATGGCATTCGATAACGGCAATGGCTTTGCGCCGGCGCCTGCCCAATCGCCAGCGCCCGGATTACCTCTGTCGGCTGTGCCCTTGAAGGTGGCAGAGGACAAGCTGCGCATGAAGCTTGGCGTCGTCGAGGCGACGTTCAAGCGTGGGCAGCGACGGCTCGCCATCGTCGACACCGCACTGCAGTCGTGAACCAAGGAGCCAGGATCGTGAAAATAGGTTTTACTCATTTTGTCGTGGCGGCATGCTTGCTCGGCTGTGCCGCCGGCGTCACCCTCGGCGCTGCATTCGCGGACGGCGACGCTGCCGCGACCCTCAAGATCGCCAACTTTGCCTTCATGCCCAAGAGCGTGACGGTGAAGGCCGGGACCGCCGTCACCTGGACCAATCAGGACGACGAGACGCACACCGTCACGTCGATCACCAAGGACTTCAAATCCAAGCCACTCTCCGCCGGCGACGGGTTCACCTACACGTTCACGACGCCGGGCACCTACAAATATTTCTGCTCCTTGCATCCATTCATGACCGGAACCATCGTGGTTGAGGCAGCGACGGGAGCTGGTGGCACCCCATGATGCTGGTCCTTCATCGTCAATCCGGGCTGGGTGCGACCGCGAAAACCGGAAGCCGATCGATGACATCAATGGCGGGTAGCCGCGATGATGATGACCGAGCGCGGCGTTTTCGCGACGCCGCGTTGCCGCACCTCGACGATGTCTACACGCTGGCACGCTACCTGCTGCGCAACGTGGCCGATGCCGACGACGCGGTGCAGGAATGCTATCTGCGCGCGTTTCGGCATTTCGACGGGTTTCGCGGACAGGCGATCAAGCCCTGGCTGATGGCGATCCTGCGCAATGTCTGCCACGCCGAATTTGCGCGCCGGTCCGGGCCGCTATTGGTCGGTGCGGAAGCGGTTGCGGCAGAGGACGCTTCACCGTTGTGGCAGGAAGACGCGCACACGGCCGAGGCCGAGATGCTGCGCCAGCAGGACGCGGAGATGATCCACGGCCTGCTTGATGCCTTGCCCGAACCGTTCCGGGAAGCGATCGTGCTGCGCGACATCAATGATCTGTCCTACCGGGATATCGCCGAAGTGATCGGCGCGCCGATCGGCACCGTCATGTCGCGCCTGGCGCGCGCACGCACTCTGCTGCGCAACGCTTGGCTCAAGCGGAAAATGATGGAAGAGCATGTGTAAGCGCATAAGCAGAAACTACGCAAAAACGCGGGGAAACATGAGGAGTACTTCAAGTGAGCTGTGAAGAAACGCATATCCTGCTGCACGCACTCATCGACAATGAGCCTGACGCCGCGCCGGCGCCCGAACTGGATGCGCACCTGGCGAGTTGCACGCTTTGTTCCGCGCGATTGCGCGACTATCGCGGGATGCGTGAGGCCTTGTCGGAGCCGCGTCTGCGTTACCAGGCGCCGGAAAGCTTGCGCGGGCGGATCGAAAGAGCGCTGCCGACGACGGCGTCCCCGTCCCCACGCGCAAGCGCGCCCAGCCGCCGAGGCTTGTTGGGTGGAATTGCCATCGGCAGCGTAGTCTCCACCGCGTTGGCCGGGGTAGCGGCGGCAGGCGCGTCATATTGGCGTACGCTGATAAACGGTTTCGCGTTCGGATCCGCGCTGTCCGCGGTGGCAGCGGCGCTTCTCATGATCGCCGTCATCCACTCGGATAAAGATCAGGTCATCGTCAGCGACGTGGTCTCGGCCCATCTGCGCTCGCTTCAGGCCAACCACCTGACCGACGTGCAGGCCAGCGACCAGCATGGGGTCAAGCCATGGTTCAGCGAGCGGCTCGGCGCCGCACCACCCGTTCCGGACCTGACCTCGCAAGGCTTCAATTTGGTCGGTGGGCGGATCGACTATGTCCTCGGGAAGCCGGTCGCGGCTCTGGTCTACCAACGCGACAACCACGTCATCAATGTCTTCGTCGCGCAAGATGAGGACGCCGAGCGCAGCCCCAAGCTCGCGACTCTGCAAGGCGTCAATGTCGCGCTCTGGTCCGAGAAAGGCCTCAATTTGTGCGCCGTCGGCAATGTGAGCGCCAAGGACCTCCAGGATATTCGCGAGAAATTCGAAGCAGCTGCCTGAAGAAGTCAAATGACGATCGCATCTCGTTATCCCGACAGGTCGAATTTCAGCTTAGAAGTAGCCCATGCGCCAGGCATTTTCGGCCAAAGCGGACGCGATGTATACGCGTAAAAAGGAGGTCGAAAGTCGGCGTTCAGGACGTGGACGTTCGTCGAGGACGATCTACCTTTTCCGCTTCGGCGAGAGCGGACTTTACGCATTCACAACCGACCCCATGGGTCATATCCTTCCGTCGCGGATATACCCTCGTATGCGTTGGGAGTTCGAGCGACGTGTGACGCTGCGGCTGGATGGGAACTCGCCGCCGGCGGAAGTCGTGAGAGCGGCACTCGATGCCATTGCTGAGCACGGTTTCCACCTGGCTCACTCGGCAATCAACGCTGAGCTGCTCGCTGTCGCCGCACAACGTTGCGATCAAGATACCGATCAACAGGAAACGATGTCGGAACTTGGTTCGCGCGCGAGCGCGTAGGCATGCCTCGCCTCGATGCGGCGAGCAATCCCCGAGTGTGGTGGCCGGCGAGGTTCACGAATCCGATCTGCGTGCTGCACCGTCGAATTGTTGTCGAAGGTCGCCGGCCGCGCGAGCCGGCCACCTTCGCGATGCGCGACGCTGCTGATTGTCGAATTGGCTGCCGCTTCCGCTGATCTATCGCCAGGCAGGATCCGCGCGGCACCCTCGCCAGCGAAGCCGCGGAATAGAACCCCGACCTGCGTGATCTACAGCACGGAAGACCGAGGCATTCAATCATCAAGCACGCAGGAGAAACGAAATGCTTGCCAAGACCAAGATTGCGTTCGCAACCGCCCTCGTTCTCGGCTCTGCCGCGGCGGCTCTGGCGAACGACATTGAGACCAAACCCAGCGGCCAGAAGCAGAGGTACGAGAGTGCGTTCACGTCGGGTGCGTACAAAAGTTCTCGATTCGGCATCCGTCTCCGCCTCGCGGACCATCCAGCGCCTGCCGAAGGCGGCCGGCCGGACGCAGGCCGGCGCCCTGGACTGTCCCACGCTCGAGGGCTACCCCGACTGCCACTAGCATCGCCCGGCGTCGTGGACCCCCAACTGCTCCGGCCGCGACATGCCGTTACTGAGATCGGATCGAATGAGTCCGTCGCCTCGGCAAGATGTTCGTGCTTGCCGGGGCGATCCCTGCTCCTGTAGGGCAGGACCCGCGCCATCGGCCGAGACGCTCCCTAAAGCCGGCTGCGCCGAGGACCGGGCCATGTCTTCATCCGCCGAGCAGCCGCCGCGTCTTGCGCTTCCCGCACTGCTGCTCGGCGGCATTGCGATCGGCTTTTCGCCGATTTTCGTGCGCTTGTCGGAGCTCGGGCCGATTGCGACCGGGTTTTATCGCCTGTTCCTGGCGTTGCCTTTGCTGTGGCTCTGGATGCGGTGGGCGGGGCGGGGTGCCGCGCCGGCGACGCGCAAGGTCCAGTGGCTCCCCGTTGCGGTCCCAGGCGCTTTGTTCGCCGGCGATATCTTGTTCTGGCATTGGTCGATCACCTACACCACGGTGGCAAACGCCACCTTGTTCGCCAATCTGGCGCCCGTCATCGTGACCTTCGGCGCATGGTTTTATTTGGGCGAGCATGTCAGCTTGCGATTCCTTCTCGGCATGGCGCTCGCGATGGGCGGGGCCGCGCTCTTGGTGAACGCAAGCGCGGCGATGGGCGCACGCTACGTGTTTGGCGACATTTTGGGATTGATCACCGCTTGCTTCTTCGGCGCCTACGTCGTCGCGGTCGCGCGCTTGCGCGATCGGAACGCCGCCTCGACCATCATGTTTTATTCAAGCACCGTGACCTGCGTCCTCCTGCTGGCGGCGACCCTGGTGTCCGGCGAACGCCTGTTGCCGACCACCCTGAACGGTTGGACCGTGCTGCTTGCCCTGGCATGGATAAGCCAAGCGATGGGTCAAGGCCTCATCGCCTATGCGCTCGGCCATCTTCCGGCTTCTTTCTCGGCCCTGGCGATCCTGATCGAGCCGCTGACGGCAGCGATCCTGGGGTGGGTCTGGCTTGGCGAGGCATTGGGCGTGGTGCAAGCCGTCGGCGGCGTTGTCGTGCTCGCCGGAATCAGCGTGGCGCACCGGGCGAGCGGACAGGTTGCGGCGTGAAAATCGCAAGCTTGCGCCGGGAAGAATGCGTGCCTGACGATCGCGTTGGCCGAAGGCGTCCGAGTCTTGACTCGATCCTAAGCCTTAATCACACTCTTTTTGCATTTTCGCCATGCCGAGGTGCTGGACCATTTGACCGATAGAAGAGGTGATCAACGAGATGACCGGATTGTATCGCTCAGCTAAGAGCAACAGCCGCTTGGCAGCGTCGTAGAAACCATGATCAAAGGCCAAAAGATCGAGATCGAGGGCAAGTCCCCGTACCAGAAATGGATCGAGGCGCAAGCCATCCCGATCATCCGGACCTTCTATCTCGAGGATCTGCGCAAGGTCGAGCTGGCGCCCTGGGATTGGAAGGGCGGGCGCGGCGCCATCCTCAATCTGATCGGCACCGGCGATGTCAACGACGCCTATCTGTGCGAGATCGCGCCGGGCAAGAGCTTGAACCCGCATCGGATGCTGTTCGAGGAGATGATCTACGTCGTGGAGGGCCATGGCTCGACGTCGATCTGGAACGATGAAAAGAAGAAGATCAGCTTCGAATGGCGGGAGGGCAGCCTGTTCTCGCCGCCGGTCAATACCTGGCGCCAGCATTTCAACGGCAGCGGCGTGCGGCCGGCGCGGCTACTCGCCGTGACCTCGGCGCCGCCGATGATCAATTTCTTCCGCAATCTGGATTTCGTCCTGAACAACCCGTTTTCCTTCGACGACCGGTTCAACGCCGACCCGGATGATTTCTCCGGCAAGGGCGAATCCTACAAGATCAAGGACCGGCCCATTTGGGATACGAATTTCATTCCCGACGTGCGCAGCCTTCCGCTGCAAAGCTGGAAACAGCGCGGCGCCGGCGGCAGCAACATCATGATCGAGCTGTCCGACAATTCCATGGGCGCCCACATCTCCCAGTTTCCGGTCGGCACCTACAAGAAAGCGCATCGGCACGGTCCCGGTGCCCACGTCATCATCATCGGCGGCCAAGGCTATTCGCTGATGTGGCCGGAAGGTTCGCCGCCGGAGCGGTTCGACTGGCATGACGGCAGCGTCATCGTTCCGCCGGAGCGCTGGTTTCATCAGCACTTCAATACCGGGGCGAACCCGGCGCGCTATCTCGCGCTGCGCGCCGGCGGCCGGAAATTTCCCCGGCCCTGGGGCCAGAAGGCCTATGCGGTCGACGAAAGCGTCAAGGGCGGCGGCGATCAGATCGAGTACGAGGACGAAGACCCGCAGATCAGGCGAATGTTCGAGCAGGAGCTCGCCAAGCAGGGTGTCGTCAGCGGCATGGACGCGGTGATTGGCGCCTGAGACCGCTTACCGGGGCCTGGCACGCGGCACCTGATGTCGCCCGGCGGGGCGGTTGGCGATGTGCTGTTCGTGAATCGCTGGACAAGGTCGCTCCGCCTGAGTCACTCTCGCCGCATGGACAAGACAGAATTCAGCGTGCGCGAGATCCTGGCCGGCGAGGCGCCGCACGGACGCGGCCGTCACGGTCAAAGGCTGGGTGCGCACCCGGCGCGACTCGAAGGCGGGCATTTCGTTCGTGCACCTGTCGGACGGGTCGTCGTTCCATCCGGTGCAGGTGGTCGCGCCGAACACGCTGCCCAATTACGCCGACGAGGTCCTGAAGCTCACGGCCGGTTGCGCGGTGGAGGCGACCGGCACGATCGTGCCGTCGCCCGCGAAGGGGCAGCCGTTCGAGATGCAGGCGAGCGCCATCCAGGTGATCGGCTGGGTGGAGGACCCGGACACCTATCCGATCCAGCCCAAGCCGCACTACGCTGGAATTCCTGCGCGAGGTGGCGCATCTGCGGCCGCGCACCAACGTGATCGCGGCGGCGACGCGGGTGCGGCACACGCTGGCGCAGGCGATCCACCGGTTCTTCGACCAGAACGGCTTCTTCTGGGTCAACACGCCGATCATCACCACCTCCGACGCGGAGGGGGCGGGGGCGCTGTTCCGGGTGTCGACGCTCGATCTCGCCAACCTGCCGCGCACGCCGCAGGGCAAGGTCGATTTCGCGCAAGGATTTCTTCGGCCGCGAGGCGTTCCTGACGGTGTCGGGGCAGCTCAACGTCGAGGCCTACTGCCTCGCGCTCACCAAGGTCTACACCTTCGGGCCGACCTTCCGCGCCGAGAACTCGAACACCAGCCGCCACCTCGCCGAGTTCTGGATGATCGAGCCGGAGATCGCCTTCGCCGACCTCTCGCGACGATGCGACGCTGGCGGAAGCGCTCCTGAAGTTCACCTTCGAGACGTTGCTGAAGGAGCGGCAGGACGATCTCGCCTTCTTCGACGAACGTATCGAGAAGGGGCTGCGTGGCCAAGCTCGAGGGGATCGTCGGCTCGCAGTTCGTGCGCATGGACTACGGCGAGGCGATCGCGGTGCTGGAGCGCGCGAAGGAGAAGTTCGAGTTCCCGGTGAAGTGGGGCATCGACCTGCAGTCGGAGCACGAGCGCTATCTGACCGAGAAGCACGCCAAGAAGCCCGTGATCGTGATGAACTACCCCAAGGACATCAAGGCGTTCTACATGCGGGTGAACGACGACGGCCGCACCGTCGCGGCGATGGACGTGCTGGCGCCCGGCATCGGCGAGATCATCGGCGGCAGCCAGCGCGAGGAGCGGCTCGACGTGCTGGACGCCCGCATGGCGGAGCGCGGCATCGACAAGGAGCACTACGCCTGGTACCGCGACCTGCGCCGCTACGGCACGCGTGCCGCACGCCGGCTTCGGCCTCGGCTTCGAGCGCACGCTCGCCTACGTCACCGGCCTCGCCAATGTGCGCGACGCGATTCCGTTCCCGCGGACGCCGGGAAACGCGCGGTATTGAGGTAGGGCGCAATCGCTTTATTGCGCCATCCCGACATTGCGTTATCCGATGGCCCGTGTGCCATGAACCGACGGCTTTCGGACTTGGGGGCGGAGCGGCGCAATAAAGCCATTGCGCCCTACCAACTTCGAGCACCAATCAAATAAGACCGGTCTACGCATCAACATACGAGCTCAATGCACGTCAGGGCTCTGTAAATTGAGGCATTTTAGTCCGGGACAAGCAAGTCGAGCGGTTGACCCTCGTTTCGGAATCGCTATGGTGGCTCTGCGGAGCCGGGGGAAGGGG
The DNA here is from genome assembly GCA_963725185.1 of uncultured Alphaproteobacteria bacterium. Lineage (GTDB taxonomy): Bacteria > Pseudomonadota > Alphaproteobacteria > Rhizobiales > Xanthobacteraceae > VAZQ01. The sequence continues at coordinate 199,496 of CAVRXO010000001.1, read as the reverse complement.
CGACTTCCGCGACATATCGTCCTTCAGCAAAAGCAAGCAAGGAGCCGCGATGAGAACCACGCTGCTGGCACTATTTGTATTTGGCGCAACGAGCTCGGCATGGGCCAGCACGCATCATTTTCAGCCCACCGCGGGCCACGCTAATTGGACGACGCCTTCGGCATATACCTGCGAGACAGTGCGATCTTATGTGAGCATGATGGGCCTTGCCCAGGCAAGAGCACTGGCGCTGGCGAATGGAATGACTGACGCGCAAGAGCGAAGAGCGCGAAGATGCTTGGCGACAAGCAGCTAAGACGGCGTCGCTGAAATTCGAAACCAATCGGACTGCCCCTTCGGGGCGGGCAGGAGATGCCCGGCATCGTCGCGGAGCAATTTTGCGTGCCCGCTCGAAACGCGATGTCCGGCTTCGCAACGCCGGGGCGCTTACGCCCGCGACCGCGAGCGGACCGTTTCCTTTTTTGTCGCTGGTTCGACTGATCGCGCGGCCTTTTCGTTCCCCTCGGCCGCCTTGGCCAATCGAAGGGCTCTAAGCCGCGCCGTTCTTTCCGCGACCGCGCGGGCCTCAGCCTCGTATTCCTCCCACGCTTGCGTGCCCTCCCTCGCGCGCTCCTCTTTCCTGACTATTGCGTCGGTCCGAAGCAGACCCTCCTTCTTCTTGGTCACAGTCGTCACCTGACAATTTGATTGTTGCTACTTGTCAGCAATATATGCATGCGATGAAAGAAGAAAAGTCCCGCGCATTTTTGTCGCGGGCGCAGGCATCGTTCTGAAGCGCTTGCCCGTTGCGCTGCGCGGCTCCGGTCGGTGCCTTCTCCCGTCCTGCCGGTCGGCTTGTCGTTGTCGGAAAGGAGTGACACAATGAACGATCCAAAATGAGCTTGCTGCCGAAGCCCGAAATGGAGCGAACGCAGAGGAAGAATTCACAGGAAGGTGAGGGTGCGCGCCATGAGCGATGACCTGAAATACCAGTTGCGGGTGACCTTGAACGATGAGGTCGCGAAAGCAGCACGCAAAAATCCCGCAGATGTTTCGATCTCGCCGCTGACGGATGTCTTGCGCCGTCACGATGCGGTGCTGAAATGCCAGTTCGACGCTTTCGCCGACTATGTCAGCGAGGCGCAGGCGAACGGCGTCGACAAATATCCGCTTTATGAATGGACCAAGCAGACGGTCGAGGATCCCGTCAAGCAGGCAAAATACATCAAGTCCTTCACGCTCTATGTCGGCGGCAGGGAAGTCTACGAGAAGGACGAGGCCGATGCGCTGGAGGCGGAGCTGAAGCCGTTGGTCGGAGGCCCCATCGTGGCGCAGATGTTCAAGTACGATTCCGATCCGGCCCACAATCCGCAGCCCCCGCGCAAGCAGGGATAAGCCCCGGCTTGATGGAGGAGACCGTGACGGAGCTCGACGCCGGCACGCAGCTATCGGGCGGGGCCTCCGGGATCCCGCTGACCGGTATTTGATCGGGCCAGGTGATGAAGGGCGTCGTCGCGCAAGCGCGGACCGTCGCGCTCACCGAGCTTGGCCATCTCCATGATGCGCCGGGCGAGCGCCTCCCGCGCGGCTTCGGCCTGGCCGCGCGACCTGAAGTCTGCGCCGGTGGTTTGAAGGGACCGCCAAGCCTGATCGAGAGCGTTGCTCAGGATACGGACGGTTTCCGGATCGAACGTGCCGGCATCTTCCGGATGGGCGTGAAGATCGCTTCGCATGTCGCTATGCCTCCGAGGCGGATGCAAGCAGCCCCTCCCTACATTGCGGCCCCGCCGTCGTCAGGTCTGTTCGCGACCCGACATACCATGCGAACCGGTTGTAAACTCTTCTTGAATGCGGCTTGAATGCCCAGAAAAGGGCAGGCCGAGGAGAATGACGATGCGGATTGCGGCACTTTCCGGGTGGACGACCGAGCAAAAGCATGTGGTCGCCGCGAGCTTTCTTGGCTGGTCGCTCGATGCCTTCGACTTCTTCCTGCTGGTATTCGTGCTCAAGGACATTGCGCAGGAATTCGGCACCGACATATCGAACGTCACCCTTGCCATTCTGCTGACGCTCGCGATGCGGCCGATCGGGGCGTTCGTTTTCGGCCGTGCCGCGGACCGGTGGGGCCGTCGTCCGACCCTGATGGTGGATGTCCTGCTCTATTCGATCATCGAATTTGCGTCGGGCTTCTCGCCGAGCCTCACCGTCCTGATCGTGCTGCGCGCCCTCTACGGCGTCGCCATGGGGGGCGAATGGGGCGTCGGCGCCTCGCTGGCGATGGAGTCCATACCGCCGCAGGCCCGGGGTTTCGTGTCCGGCTTGCTGCAATCCGGTTATCCGACCGGATACTTCATGGCCTCGATCGTTTATGGATCGCTGTTCCCGATCATCGGCTGGCGCGGGATGTTCATGGTCGGCGTCGTGCCCGCCCTTTTGGTGCTCTATATCCGCCGCAATGTGCCGGAATCGCCGAGCTGGAACCGGGAGGCCGCGGCGCATGGCGATACGCTGACGATCCTGAAATCGCATTGGCGACTGGGTATCTATGCGGTCCTCCTGATGACCGCTTTCAACTTCTTCAGCCATGGAACCCAGGACATCTACCCGACCTTCCTGGAGGTCCAGCATGACCTGTCGCCACGCGCGGTCGGCCTCATCGCCGTCATCTACAATATCGGGGCGATCTGCGGCGGCCTCCTGTTCGGCTCGTTGTCCGAACGCTTCGGCCGGCGTCGGATCATCATCATCGCGGCTCTGCTTTCATTGTTCGTGGTGCCGCTCTGGGCCTTTTCCGCAAATCTCGTGCTGCTCACGCTCGGAGCTTTCCTGATGCAATTCATGGTGCAGGGCGCCTGGGGCGTTGTTCCGGTGCATCTGAACGAATTGTCGCCGGACAGCGCGCGCGGAACATTTCCCGGCTTCGTTTATCAGCTGGGAAATCTGCTGGCCTCGGTAAATGCGACGCTGCAGGCCGCGATCGCGGCTCATTACGGCGGCAACTACGCCCTGGCTCTCGCGGTGGTCGCCGGGACGGTGGCGGTCGTCATCGTCATCCTGACGGCCCTGGGCACCGAGGCAAAGGGAGTGGTATTCGGCAAAGCCGCCGCATGAGACCTCATTTTGTCTGTCCATGTGGGTGAGCCGCGGGCACGAGCCAATCGCCCAACGCCAAAGACCCCGGGACCGGAGGGTGCCAGGGTCTTTGGGCCGGATGGCGAGGGGCTGGGGGGGCTGGGGGGCGCCACCCGGCACGATACTTCAATTCCGCAGACCCGGCAGCGTTCCAGTCGCGCGCGGAGTTATTTTAAGGTTTCGCTCCGATCAGCCGATCGGAATGCGCTTTGACGGTCGCATAGCACTCGCAGGCGCTTTCACTCAGTCCGTCCAGATCGAGAATGCGAATGTGGCCCCGCTTGTACGCTATGAGACCAGCCTGTTGCAGGGTATTGGCCACGATCGACACGCTGGTCCGTCGCACTCCCAGCATTTGCGCGATGAATTCCTGGGTGAGCGGAAGCTCCTCGCTGCCGGTCAGGTCGCGGCACCGCAACAACCAGCGCGACAGACGCGCCTCGATCGTGTGAATCGCATTGCAAGCGGCGGATTGTTGCGCTTGGACCAGGACGAGCTGCTCATGCCTGAGCAGCTTAGATCGAACATCCGCGCTCCGCTCGGCAAGGTGGCGGAGGTGGTCGACCTCGACGGCCGAGGCGGCGCCGCTGATTTGGACGATGGCGTGGCTGATCGATGTCTTGCTATCGAGGGCGGCCGCTCCTCCGACCACGCCTTCCCGGCCGATCATGGCAGCTTCGATCGTTTCGCCGGAAGCCAGTTCCACAACCAGGGAAACAATTCCCCCATGCGGAAAGATGACACGGTTGATCGCATCGCCGGCCTCGAACAGAACCATTTCCTGGGGAAGTCGGATCGGTCGCAAATGCGGCAGGATCGAGTTGAGATCGGCCGCCGTCAGCGACGCCAAAACCTGATTGGCCAAGACTTGGTTGGCCGAGTCCTGGTTGGCCAAGTCCTGCTTAGCCAAGTCCTGGTTGCTCAAGGCTTGGTTGCCCGAGGCCTGATCGGCCAAGACCTGTTTGGATGAGCGGGGGACCGGCTTGTCCATGGCGCGCTCCTGCCGTTGAGGCGGGAGCGCAGTAACGTCTCTCAGCCACTGACGCCCGATTGCATCGCAGTGGTAGACACAATATAGGGGCTTATGTGTCCGATAGCGAGCATTGGTTGCGACCGGCCACTGGAAATGCAAGCTCCGGCCCTTGAGCCCGCGGCGCTGGGCACCGACCGGTGGGGGCGCAAACTCCGGCCGCGGCGGTCGGCAGCCCCGCCTCCAGGACGTTGCATGGGAGACCAGACAGTGAATGATACCAGACCAACGCTTTCGAACCCCAGGCGCTGGACATCGTGGCTGGCCGCGCAGAGTTGCCGCACAATATTATCGCTCATCGTCGGCGCAATTATCGTGGTCGGGGGAGGAGCCTGGGCCATTCGTTGCCTATTGGCATGGTGCGGGCAGGCCAGAGCTGCTGGTTTTCCGGCTCTGCGTCGGCAAGGACAAAGCGCTATGTCCAAACGACACCGGGTTTGTACGCAACGAAGGCGATGATACGCTCACGAAGTGGGCGCAAAGACAATGCAGTGGCTATAAGGCGCGAAGAATAGTCCTGAGCGATGGTCCCGAAGGACTGCGACTGCTCCATCGCCGACGTCACATGCTCGACGGAATATTAAACGCGCTGTTCAGGCCGCGCGGGCGATCGTAGCGGGAGCTTCCGCGGCGGGTCGTTCGTCGCGGCCGAGCTGCTCGGCCGCATAGGCCAGCCCCGTCCCGCCCAAAAGCCCGGCGGCCAGCGCCGCCAACAACATGATCAGCCGGCGCGGCGGCCAGCTGCGGTCGAGCGGCGGCTGCGCCTCCGACAAGACCCGTACGTTCGAGGTGTCGAGCCGTTCCTGCTCGCGGGTCTCGCGCGCGCGCACCAGGAACGATTCGTAGACCGCCCGGCTGGCATCGACCTCCCGCTCCAACTCGCGCAATTTGACCAGGGCCATGCCGGTGGCCAATGCTCTTTGCTTGAGCGCGTCGAGATTGCGGCTCAATGCCTCTTCGTTGGCGCGCGCTCGCTCGTATTCGCTGTGGACTGCATCGGCAACGCGACCGACCTCTTCGCCGATCAGCCGCTGCGCATTGCGGACCTCGGCACGGGCCTCGACCACATAGGGATGCTGCGGCCCGAGCTCGGCGGTGAGATTGGCCTCGCGTTGCACGACCGCGGCATATTGCTCGCGCAGCACGCCGATGGTGCTCGACTGCACCGCCTCGGTGGTCGAGCCGGGGTCGGCGCCGCGAACCTGCAGCCGGCGAACCTGCTCGTCGCGGGCCCGCGCCTCGGTGGTGCGGGCTTTCGCGGCGGTCAACTGATTGTTCAAGTCGGTGAGCTGCTGCTCGTCGACCAGGCGTCCGCTCGCGCCGACGATACCCTGTTCCGCCTTGTAGCGCTCGACCGCTTCCTCCGCTTGTCGCACGCGCTCGCGCAGCTCGGTCAGCCGCGAAGTCAACGATTCGGTCACCCGCCGCGCCGCCTCGGTATGCGCCGCGGATTGCTCGGCGAAATAGGCCTGCACGACCGCATTGGCGATCCGCGCCGATTTTTCGCCGGCGGCGGTCTCGACCGTCAGATCGACCACATAGGTGCGCTCGGTCCGCTTCGCCGTGACGTCGCGCTGCAATTGGCGCAGCGCCCCTGCGGCGGCGTCGCCTGCCGGCAAGGACTTCGGTTTGAACCCGACCGCCGTCTTGAGCAGGGATACGACGGTTGCGAGCTTGGAACCGCCCCCGGAACCGAATTCCGGATCGGCGACCAGATGTTCGGTGTCGACCACGCGACGCAGCACCTTGTCGGAGGTCAAGACCCTGGTCTCGCTTTCGACCTCGGTCACGCTGGCATCCGAGCTCTGGGCCGGGGCGATGACCGATTTGTCGACGCCGCGAAGGTCGACCGCCCCGATCAGGATTTCGCTGCTTGCGCGATAGCGCGGCGTCAGTGCCAGCTCCGCCGCCAAGTACAAGCATAGCGAGCCGGCGACGCCGACAACGATCCAGCGCCATTGACGCGCAATGAACGTCCAGTCGAGCCCCAGCCGCGAAAGCAGCAGCGGAGCGGCGGATCGGAGCGACGACGCTTCCTGAGCTGCCATCGCGTTCGGAGAAAGGGCTCGCGGAATCTGGAACATGGGTCACTCTATGAAGCGCGTAGCTTGATGAAGTGCGTAGCTTGTTGAAGCGCGCGTCGTGCGCCCGCAGCTCTTGGAAAACCGGATATGTGCACCTTCCGGTTCCGACATCGCTTGCCCGGGCTTTGCGCCTGCGACCGTTCCAGGCACAAAGCCTCCAACGGTCCCTGCTCGAGCCAGGAGCAATGAAAGCATATCAACGCGCCATGCCGCGCGTCCACGACACTGCGATGATTTGTCTGAGATGCCGATTGTTAATCTTAATCGGCGACGCCGCAAACCGCTGCAGCCGACCTATGCGATGATTGCGACAAGAGGAGCAGCACGCGGCCGATGACGGGCAGATTGACGATCACGACGCAGGCCGGAGGGCTTGCCGGCGGAACGGCCCGCGCGCAGTCGCTATGGGACGCGCTTGGTGATGAGGCGCCGTCCGGCCGCCAGCTCTGGGCGGCGCGCGCGAACGCCCCTCTTGATGCGCTCGCGTGCGGCACCAGTCTCGGCGGCGCTCTTGCGGCGCTCCATGGGCGCTCGATCCTGCTCGCCATGGAGCATCAGCTCGCGACCGCATTGGCGCTCGTCGAGCTCGATGGGCTTGCGCGCCGGCTGATCCTGTGCCCGCCCGGCCTGTCCGCGGAGCATCGCTCCCATGTGATCGCCAGCGCCGGCGTCGATGCCATCGTATCCGATGACGATGCGCCCGGATTGGCGGACTGCGGCGCGGTCTTGCGCGTGGTCGGCGGACTGCCGATCCGGCCGGCCGCGGCGCGGGTCGCCCGCGACCAGCAAACCGAATGGCTCATGCTGACCTCGGGAACGAGCGGCGCGCCGAAGATGGTGCAGCACAGCCTGGAAAGCCTGACCGGCGCCATCAAGCGGAGCGCCAAACCGACGACCCCGCTCGTGTGGGGCACCTTCTACGACATCCGCCGTTTCGGCGGCCTGCAGATACTGCTTCGCAGCGTGCTTGGCGGCGGCTCCCTTGTGCTTTCGGATGCCGGCGAAGCGATGGGCCGCTATCTCGAACGTGCCGGATCGCTCGGGGTAACGCACATGTCGGGAACGCCCTCGCAGTGGCGCAACGCCCTTGCCTATTCGTCGTCGGGCGCGATTTCGCCGCGCTACATTCGCTTGTCTGGAGAGATCGCGGACCAGGCGATCTTGAGCAGCCTGCACGCGCGCTATCCGCAAGCCGATCTCGTCCATGCTTATGCGTCGACGGAAGCGGGTGTCGGGTTCGAGGTCGATGACAGACTCGAGGGATTCCCGGCGAGCTTGGTCGGCGCGGGCGGCGAGGTGGAAATCAAGATGATGGACGGATCGCTGCGCATCCGGTCGTCGCGCGCGGCGTCGCGCTATGTCGGGCCGGATGCACCCGCGCTCAAGGATGCGGATGGATTCGTCGATACCGGCGATCTCGTGGAACGGCGCGGCGAGCGCTGCTACTTCGTCGGCCGGCGCGGTGGCGTGATCAATGTCGGCGGGCTCAAGGTCCATCCCGAAGAGGTCGAGGCGGTGATCAATCGCCATCCGCAGGTGCGCGCATCGTTGGTCAGATCGCGAAGGAACCTGATCACCGGCGCCATCGTGGTCGCGGACGTCGTGCTGCGAACCGGGCCGGCCATCGCCGGCGCCGATGAGCGCACCGAGTTGGTCAGGCGCGAGATCCTGTCGGCCTGTCGCCAAGCCTTGGCGAATTACAAGGTGCCGGCGGCAATTCGCTTTGTCGCCGCCCTGGACGTGGCCGCGACCGGAAAGTCGGTGCGCCACCCCGCAGGGCGCGGCGCCGTTTAACGGACGCCTCGTGCTCATCGGAAGCACGGGACCAGTTCTTGAGACATTTTGGAAACTGACCGGCCTCCCGCCCCCTTGCGCGTGTGAAGGGATCGCCACATCCGCTCATTCCCGCGGACGCGCAGGGCTGTCCGGGGAATGATTCATTGTGTCGCGGCGCATGCCCGGTTTTTCCGGCGCGAACCGGTTACCTTCTGGTTGTCGAGACTCAGGAGGGACCGGGCATGCGATATCAGGATAGCGTCTTTGGTATGCTTCTCAAACCGATCTCGCGGCGGTGGTTTGCCGGGGCCGTGGAGCGGCGTGACGGGGATGCCTACGACAAGTCTTTCCGCAGCTGGGATCATCTGGTGGCGTTGATTTTTGCGCAGCTGAGCGGCGTTGTCAGCCTTCGTGGTCTTGAGGCGGTTTGGAACGCCCACGCGCATCATCACTATCATCTTGGGACCGGCAAGCTGGTGCGTTCGACACTGTCGGATGCGAACGCGCGGCGGCCAGCAGCGATCTTTGCGGAGACGTTCGCGATGCTCTCGGGCTTGGCCGACCGGATATTGCGACGGGAGGGCAGCGAGATGCTGCGGCTCATGGACGCGACCCCGATCCCACTTGATCAACTGGTCACCTGGGCTGATTGGAACGGCCGAACACGAGGCCTCAAGCTCCACGTCGTCTATGATCCTGGCGCGGACCACCCGCGACGGATCGAGATCACGCCCGCGACGGTCAATGACGTGCAAGTGGGCAGAGAACTGACGATCGAGGCTGGGGCGACCTATGTGTTCGACAAGGCTTATTGCGATTATACATGGTGGACGCGGCTGCACGATGCCGGCAGTCTTTTTGTGACCCGCAAGAAGGCCAATGCCACCTACAGGGTGACGCGCCAGCGCAAGCTGCGCAAAACCAAAGGCGACGGGTTCACAATCCTGGGCGACGCCGAGGTGCGGCTCGCCACTCAGGGCCGCACCAAACTGCGCATCCCCATGCGCCGGATACGCCTTAAGCGAGACGACGGGCAAACTCTTACTCTCATCACCAATGACCTTGAACGCTCGGCCATCGCGATTGCCAATCTTTACAAGACCCGGTGGCAGATCGAGCTGCTGTTTCGTTGGCTCAAGCAGCATCTCAAGCTCAGGAAGTTCTTCGGCCGTTCCGAAAACAGCATTCGTCTCCAGATCATCGCCGCCATGATCGCCTACTTGCTGCTACGCATCGCGGCCCGACACAGCCGTCGCCAAATACCTGCGCTCCGCTTTGCCGAACTCATCATAGGCTGTCTCTTCACCCGCAAACCCATCGCCAAAATCGACAAGCCACCGGACGTCAACCCCTCCAAGCCATGGCGCTCGCCAAATCAATTGGAATTTCGCTATGGCTAGCTTAATTTTCCCCGGACAACCCTGCGCGGACGCGGGAATCCAGACTTTGCCAAATCGCATGAACGTTCAGTGAGGCAAAGGCTAGGTCCCCGCGTCCGCGGGGACGAGCGGTGGAGAAGCGCGTCCTTCATCAATTTTCTTCACACGCTCGAAACCGGGAATCCAGACTTTGCCGATCGCACGGACGTCCTGTGGGGCAAAGGCCGGATCCCCGCGTCCGCGGGGATGAGCGGGTGGAGAAGCTCGACATTCATCAGTTTCCATCGAACGCATTTTGCGGGACGAGCGGGTGGGTGAATCCGGAGACGGCGCACCGGGCTGGCACGCTTCTGGCTGCAAGTGATCGTTGGGCAATCGCTTGTCCCGATCTCGCACAGTGCGGCGGTCGGATCGAGCGACAACGCTCGTTCGATCGAAGGCCGGCCATGAATTTCTACCAATCTCACGCACTCACGTCCCGAATTGACACAAGCCGGTTTTTGCGGTGGTTGACGACCGCTACGCGGACCAGCCTGATGGGTGCGTTCTTGCTGGTCGATTTTGCGGTGATCGTGGCCATGTCGTGGCTCACCGGCATCTCCTATCACTTGCTCGTCTACCAAGAGGCCGGCGACTCCATCAACTATCTCAAGGTCGGGCTCATCTCCGCGGTCATCTTCGTGATCCCAAATGTGTTTCGCGACGAATACAGCCTGCCGAACTTCTTCCTCTTCAGGCCGCATCTGCGCCGCTCGATCCAGCTCTGGAACGTGACCTTCGTCTGCCTGCTGGCGCTGGGTTTCCTGGCGCAGATCACGGTGGTCTATTCGCGCGGCTGGATTCTCATGTTCTACGGTCTGACCATTTGCGTGCTGCTGGCGTTCCGCTACGGCTATGTGCGGATGACCGTGTTCGGCAGCCGAACCGGACTGATCTCCGCCCAGCGCATTTTTCTCGTCGGCGCGGGCCGGCACGTCGAGGATTTCGTCACCCGCTATCGTCCACGCAAATTCGGCATCAACATCGTGGGATGCCATTTTCTCACGCCACTTGAAGCGCAAGCACGGCTTGAGGCGCGCGGCGAGGCGCTGGCTCGCGATCTCGAGCAGGTGATCGCCGCCGCCAGGGTGCTGCAGCCGGAAGCCATACTCCTGGTGATGCCCTGGCACGACACCGACACCATCGACCGCTGCGCCGAGACGCTGCGCCAGCTTCCGGTCGAGCTGCATCTCGGGCCGGAGCACATTCTGGATCGCTTCGAGCAGGTCCAGCTCCTGAAGATCGGTCCGATCTCGAGCCTGCAACTGCGGCGCATGCCGCTGTCGCGCCTGGAATTGCTGGAGAAGCGGGCATCGGATCTGCTGTTTGCATCCGTGGCGCTGCTTCTGCTCACGCCGTTGCTCATCATGGTCGCCGTGCTCATCAAGCTCGACAGTCCGGGCCCGGTATTCTTCCTGCAGCGCCGCTTGGGCTTCAACCAGAAGCCGTTCCAGATCATCAAGTTCCGCTCGATGCGGACCTGCGAAGACGGACCGGTCGTTCGCCAGGCCAGGAAGAACGATCCGCGCGTCACCCGGACCGGACGCTGGTTGCGCCGATGGAGCTTGGATGAGGTGCCCCAGCTGCTCAACGTGATCAAAGGCGACATGTCGCTGGTCGGGCCGCGCCCGCATGCGCTGTCGCACGATCACGAGTTCGAGCAGCGCATCTCCACCTATGCGCGCCGGCACAACGTCAAGCCCGGCATCACCGGCTGGGCGCAGATCCACGGGCTGCGCGGCGAGACCGACACCGACGACAAGATGCGCCGACGGGTCGAGCACGACCTCTACTACATCGACAATTGGTCGGTCTGGCTCGACCTGCAGATTCTGATCCGCACCGTGATTTCCCCGGCCTCGTACCGGAACGCCTATTGAGGCTCCGGGCCGGGAGCGGCCGTGGGCGGCAGGGATCGACTCGCGGGCGCCGGCGAGCCGGTCGGCTCCTCGGCAACGTGCGTTGCCACAGACCTTCATGCCGGATACTATTTCCGCAACCGCGACAACAAGCGAACCGTTCGGCAGCGACCCGTTCCGGCCGCCGGCGTTATTCGCGACAAACGGGTTCCGGCGCGCCGCCTACGCGCGCGAGAAAGACTTGATCCGAATAAGGGAGGACAGTCATGCAATTTCGCAATTCGGTCGCCGCGCTGGCAGTCGCCGCGTCGCTGTTGAGTACAACCGGACTGGCTTGGGCGTTCGACGACGCCAAGTATCCGGACCTCAGCGGCGCTTGGGATCGCACCGGCGGCGCGGCGCCGCGGTTCGACAACAGCAAGCCGCGCGGCCCGCAGCAGCAGGCTCCGCTCACGCCGGAATATCAGAAGCTTTACGAGGCGAGCTTGGCCGATCAGGCCGCGGGCGGGCAGGGCGATCACACGGTCTACAGATGCCTGGCCTGGGGCATGCCGGCCATGATGAATGGCTACGCGTCGATCCAGATCATCGTGCGGCCGGAGATCACCTATATGCTGATCGACGACGGCAACGACTCGTTTCGCAGAATCTTTACCGATGGGCGCAGCTTCCCGGAGGACGCCGAGCCCGCCTTCACGGGTTATTCGATCGGGAAATGGCTCGATACGACCGGCAGCGGCCGCTTCGACACGCTCGAGGTCGAGACCCGCGATTTCAATGGGCCGCGGGTCTACGACAATACCGGCCTGATGCTGCATCCCGACAATCAGAGCGTCATCAAGGAGCGGATCTATCTCGACAAGAAGGATCCCAACAGCCTGCACGACGAGATCACGGTCGAGGATCATGCATTGACCCGTCCATGGACGGTGATGAAGATCTACAAGCGCAATCCGGAGCCGACCCAATGGCGTGAAGACGTGTGCGTCGAGAACAACCCGCATGTCGGCATCGGCGGCGACACCTACATGCTGAGCGCGGACGGTTACCTCATGCCGGTGAAGAAAGGCCAGAAGCCGCCGGACCTGCGCTATTTCAACGCGACAAGCAAGTGAAAGCGGCTTCAGGGCGGAATTCGGGAAACGACGGGAGGACGATCATGCGTTACCGCGGTTGGATCGCGATGATGACGCTGGCGGTGGGCTTGGGCATGCTGACGGCGCCGGTGCGAGCGTTCGATGAATCGAAGTATCCGGACTGGAAGGGCAAGTGGCAAAGGCCGGACGGCGAGCGGCCGGTGTGGGTGCGGGCGGGCGACAAGGCGCCGCTCACTCCCGAATACCAGGCGATCTTCGACTGGAACGTCGCCGACCAGAAGGCCGGCGGCATGGGCACGGAGCCCTCCTGGATGTGCCTGCCGCCCGGCATGCCGCGGAGCATGAATGTATTCGAGCCGATGGAGATCGTGATCACGCCGGCGACCACCTTCGTTCTGCTCAGCCACATCCACGACAATCGCCGGATCTATACCGATGGTCGCGACTGGCCGAGCGACATCGAGCCGAGCTTCGCCGGCTATTCGATCGGCCGATGGATCGATACCGAAGGCGCCGGCCGCTACGACACGCTCGAGATCGAGACCCGCGACATGAAGGGCCCGCGCGCCTACGACACCAGCGGCTTGCCGCTGCACAGCGACAACAAGACCATCGTCAAGGAAAGGCTCCACCTGGACCAGAGCGATCCGAACCTGCTGCTGGACGAGATCACCACGTTCGACGATGCGCTGACCCGTCCCTGGACGGTCATCAAGCGATATGCCCGCGATCCCAATCCCCGGCCGATTTGGCAAGAGGCGGTCTGCACGGAGAACAACCCGCATATCCGCATCCAGAACGACAACTACTATCTGGGTGCCGATGGTTTGCTGATGCCGGCCAAGAAGGGCCAGAAGGCGCCGGATTTGCGCTACTTCAAGTGACGGGTCGGAGTGCCTTCACGAATGAGGATCCGGCTCTCGGTCGGAGAACGCGACAACTCGGGAGCAGCGGGACGTTTGCAGGAGGGAGCGATGCATTTTCTCTTTCGCGCGAGTGTTTTGCTGGCCGCTCTGGCCATTGCGGATCCCGCTCTGGCGCAGCAGCAGAGCCTGACGCCTGCCGGCAAGGTCATCAGGACCTTCTCCTTGGATGGAGGCGTGCCGGCGGGCTTCATGAAGCGATGCGGGTCTCGTTTCCTTTGCTATACCGGCATACCGCTCCAGTGCGCCGACAACACGCGGCCCTATCAAAACATCTCCCAACACCAATGCTTGTGCGTGAGGGATGGTTGTCCCCAGTGATGCGACTCTGGCGCTTGTTTCGCATTTCCTTTCCAACTCAGCCGGGACAAGTATTTGGCGCTGCGCCGCATCCGGATACAAACGGCGGGACGCTGCCGCTGCCGCCGGGGTCAGACCGCGGGCGGGGAGTCGTCGAGGCGTTGCGACAGGACCTCCTCGATCTTCTCACCCAGGTCGCTCGCGTTGAAGGGTTTCATGAGATATCCGTCCGCTCCGGACAGCCATGAAACGTCGGCGTCGCATTTGGCCGTGATCATGATGACGGGAGTGCGCGAATTCGCCGGGTCCTGGCGAATTTGCGCAATGAGCTCGGTCCCGTTCATGGGACGCATGTCCCAGTCGGAGAGAACCAGATGATACTTCTTCTCGCGCATCCGCTCGAGCGCGGACAAGCCGTCGTTGGCCTGATCGATATTTGCGAATCCGATCTCGCCCACGAGCTTGGCAATGATCGCGGTCATCGTGCGGGAGTCGTCGACCACGAGAACCGGGAGCGAGGTATCCATGCCGAACTCCTTGTTTCGGAATAAGAATGGCCCCGCCATCGTCTATGTGAAAGGTTTACTCCTTCTTAAGGAACGTTGTTTGCCGCTCGGGACCGGCGCGTGCCGCCCGCAAGTCGGCACCGGGTAAGGGAGGCTTGCAATTGACGCTCGGGATTGTCCACAATCTGTTTACCATGGTGATCGGCCCCGGCGAGGCGAACGCCTCGTAGGCGCCGCATCCGCGACCAGGAGGTTCATCATGACCAAAGCTCGGCCGACCAACGCTCTCTACCGATATGGGTTTCTCGTGCTCGCGGCATGCGCGATGGCATGGTCGGGCGGCGCGCCCGCCCAGGACAAAGCCGCCGGCACGCTCACTCCCGTCACCGTCGAGCTCGGCGACGTGTCGCTCACCAAGCTGCCTTTCATCATGGCGGCCGACAACGGCATCTACGAGCGCAACGGCCTCAAGGTCAGCCAGTTCATCACGCCCGGAGCGGCCCAGGCCGTGCGCGGATCGGGCGTGATCGTCCCGCCCGAAAACATCAAGAGCGTCGTCGGCGAGATCAATATCGGCGGCGGCAGCCCGACCATGGTGCGCATGACCTCGGTCGCGACCGCGCCGCACCGGGTCATTCTCGCCACCACCGACGACGTGTCGCGGTTCCACATCATCACCCGCACCGACATTTCCAAGCCGGAAGACCTCAAGGGCAAGCGCATCGGCTACGGCAATTTGGGCGCGCTCGACCACCTCTCGATGATCCTGTTCCTGCGGACCTTGGGCTTGAATCCGGATCGCGACGTCTCGATGCTTTCGAGCGGCAACGGGCCCCAGAGTATCGTCAAGGGTCTGGTCGACGCCTTTGCGGGTACCGACATCGCGCTCACGGAAGCCAAGCGGCTGGGGCTGCGCGACCTCGTCGATCTTCGTCCCTACCATTTCGTGATGCCGGGCTCAGGCGTGAACGCGCTCAGCGACTGGCTGCCCAAGAACCGCGACACCGCGGCTCGCTTCATGAAGGCCACCGTCGAGGCCATCGCGCTCATGAAGACCGACAAGCAGGCAGCGTTCGCCTCGATGACCAAATGGTATGGTATCACCGACCCGGAGAAGCTCGAGGCGGTCTATGCCGAGGCGAGCCAGCTGCCGAGCAAGCCGTATCCGTCGCTCGAAGGGCTCAAGGTCATGCAGACGGTCTACACTTGGCGCGAGATGGCGAGCCGCAGGCCCGAGGATTTCACCGATCCGAGCTTCGTCGCGGCGCTCGACCAGAGCGGCTACATCGACAGCCTCTACAAGAAGAACGGCGCCGCCAAGGACTGAGCCGTCAAGATCATCCGCTGATCACGACTTGCGCATAGGCATCGAGGCGCGGGATTGTGAAACGCAGCCGTCCGCCCGCGCGCTCGGCCGGCAAGATCTGGCCGGCGCTGCCCGGCACGACCAGCTCCACGCTGGCGGACCCCTCCCAATCGATTTCGGTTTCGATCGGTCCGAGCGGGATGATCTCATCCAGCGGCGCCGGACCGGTGTTGTTGACCATCTGGACCACGCGCCCGCGCTTCCAGCGCGCCAGCGTTACGTCCACCGTGCCGGGTGCGGTGGTGATCAGCATGGGCGGCTTGCCGGCGCCGTGCCGGAGCATGGCGTCCAGCAAGGTGACGTAATCGCCGTGCCCGAGCTTCTCGATCATCTGCCCGAAGCCTGTGGAGATGTAGAACACCAAACCGTTCTGCGCCGGAGCCAATAGGATGATCGGGTCATCCGCCAACCGGAGATCCTCGATGTCCTCGGGCGCGGCGGCATCATCGGAATGCGCGGCCCGATACCAGACTTGCGCTTGCGCATCGGCCTTGACCTCGCGGTACGGCGCCGTCAGCGGCAACGGCCCAAGGCCCTGCAGGCTCGACGGCGGCGCCGGCGCCACCAATGCGGTGTAGCGTGCACGCTTGCTGGTCTGCGTCCACGTGCCGCCAAGCAATCCGGTCAGCGCGCCCGGCAACGCGCGAAAACCCGCGGGATCGGCTGCCGGACTGTCGAACAGGATGAGCCGTCCGCCCTCGCGCACCCAGCTCGCCAGAGCTTGTGCCTGGGCGTCCGTCAACCACGCTGCGGTCGTCAGCACGATTGCGTCGAGGCCGTGCAACCGCTCGGGCGAGATCAGCTCGTCATAGATGATGCGAAGCGGGATATGACGCGACTTCAATCCGGTGTAGAGGCCGAGCGCCTCCGACCGCAGCGCCTCGGCGCTCTTGCCGGACATAGCCGATCCCTCGAGCAGCGCCGCTTCGGGCCACACCAGCGCGGTCGATACCAGCGGCTGCAGGGAATCGAAGACCTCGTGCTGCCGCTTCATGAAGGCAAAGACCTCGCGCGCCCGCGGCAGCGTGCGCGCATCGAGCACGCGCTCGGGAATGGCCAGCGTCACGAGCTTGAGGCCCGCCCCATGGGCGAGCGCCTGATAGGCGCAGCGCGTGAACTCGTCCGGCGGCATGAAGGTCTGGCTCAGCCGCAGATCGCGCATCTCCATCTTGATGTTGATCAGCGCTCGTCCGCCGGTCCCGATGGCATGATCCGCCGTGAGGCCGACCCACAACCGCGAATCCCTCGCGGTCCGCAGCTCGCCCGACGTGAACAGAAGCTGGCTGAAGGAATCATGCCGCACCAGCGAGGGCAAGTGATAGCCGGCCGAGAGCGCCGAATCCGGTCTCTCCTCGCCCCACATCTCGGCCATGAAGAAGGACTGCGGGTTTGCCTCTCGCATCACATCATAGTAGCCCGCCATCTGGGTGCTGATGGCCTCGCGCCGCCAGCGCAGGAACGCGCGCCAGGCGGCGGGCTCCGAAGCGGGATCCAGCGGCAGCTTGCCGCCGAAAGCCTGTGCGCAGTTGGCGCAATAGCAATAGCCGTCAAAACCTCCCGCATTGAGATGAAAGCCGTCCACCGGATAGCGGCTGAGAATCTCGCGCATCACGGGGTATGCGAAATCGCCGTTCTGGTAACCGCCGAGCGGGCAGGCCGCATAGTAATTGTCGCGCTTCACGAAAGCGCCCTTGGGGTCGCGGCGGAACCACTCCGGATGGTCGCGCCAAACGTCCTCGCGCGCCTTGGCGAAATCGACGCGCGCGATCACCCGCAGATCATGCTCGCGGCAGGCGGCCGCGATCTCTCCGATGAGATCGCGCCCGCCGACGACCTCGCTGACATAGTGGTATTTCACCGCGCTCGGATAGAAGGCGTAGACGCCGCCCACGCTGATGACGACCGCTTCCGCTTCGGTGGCCTGGCAGTCGGCCACGAACCGCGCCACGTCGAGGGTCCGCAGCTCGAATTCCCTGGGGTTGGGATGATAGATGCGCAGCGGCCGCTGATGCCACAAGCCGGCCGCAGCGCCGTCCGCCGCCGCCAGCCCCGGCGCCAAGCTCCACGCCGCGATAGCGGCGGAGGATTGCAGGAATTCGCGTCGATTGACGGTCCGATCCATATCGCCTCTCTGTGCGCTGCTCTTGCAAATAGCGAGCGCTTTATCCGTTCAAGAGCAGTCGAGTGTACAGCCATGCGCCGAATGCTGTCAGGACGAGACATCCGCCTATCCGTCTGCGCGCCGCAGCAGGATGGCCGCGATATCATCCGATTGCGGGCTGCCGGCCTCGAACCCCCGCACCTGCGCCAGCAACTGATCCAGCAGCGCTCCCGCATGCAGGTCGCTTTGTCCCAACAACTCCGCAACCCGGGCCTCGCCGAACAGGCGCGCGACGGGTCCATGGCCTCGGTGATGCCGTCGGTGACGATCAGAAGTTCGTCTCCCGGCGCAAGATCGACGACCGCGGATGTGTGCACGGCGTCCTCCATCAGTCCAAGCGGCGGGCCGCCCGCGGCAGTCAGCCGCTCGACCACGCCGTCGGCTCGTCGCAAGAACGGCGGCACGTGACCGGCCGCGTACATAGGTCAGCCGGCTCGTTGCTGCATCGAACGCGGCGATCAGCAGCGTGACGAACATGCAGCTCGAATTGCCCACCGCCAGCGTCGCATTGACGAGGCGCACCGTCTCCTCCGGTGCCCGGAACAGGCGCGGGGCGTCCGGGCGCGCCACAATGCCTCTGAACAAGGCATGGGTGCTCGCCATCATCAGCGCCGCCCCGGCCCCTTTGTCGGAGACATCGCCGAGCACCAGCACCAGCAGATCGTCGCCGATACAGAAATAATCGACCAGATCGCCGCCGACTTCCTTGGCCGGCTCCAGCACCACATCGACCGACAGCGCGCAGCGTCCGACGACGCCCTGGATAGGGCGGCGGTGCCAACGCCAGCTGCAACGTGCGCGCCTCGGCAAGCTCGACCTGCTTGCGCCGCAATTCCTCGCGCGCCGCATCGCGCGACGGCCTCCAGTTCCCGATGGGCTGCCGGCAGCGCCGCATTGGCCGCCTCCAGCCGGCGATTGAGCAGCGCCTCCTTCTCCTGAAGCAACGTCATGTCATAGGCTTTCTGCTGCAGGCGGCGGGCCGCGTCGCGATTGGCCGTCACGTCGAGCAGCAGCACCCAGACGGTGTCGGCATCGAGATGGAAATGAAGATCGGCGGCGCGCCCGCCGTCCAGCTCGACCGACGGGAACGAAATAGGGCGTCTCGAGCCAGCGGCAGCAGCCCTTCGAGGAAGAAGGCCTGCTCGACCGCCGGTTCGCCCAGGCGCATGGCCTGCCAGGCCGTAATTCTCGAGATGCCCGCCGGCGTCGACGAGGGTGAGCCGGCCATCGATCTGCAGATAGGCCACCGCCCGCTCGTCATAGGTCAACGTCTCGCAGCCGATCGGCCAGGCTCGCGGGCAGGCCTTCCATGGCTCAGGCCGTGACGCGGACGGCGAGGTCCTTGAACGCGTCCTCCACGCCTTCGCCGGTGCGCGCGCTGCTCGAGCGCACCCACCAGCCGTCCTGTCGCGCAGCCGGTCGAGCTCGGCGTCGCCGATCGCCCACTGGTCCTGTGAGATCGTTCTTGTTCAGCAGCAGCACGAACGGCAGCGCACCGTAATCCGCTTCGACCCGCTGGCGCAGCGAGAGCGCGACATCCAAGGTGGAGGGACGCGTGCCGTCCGCCACCAGCACGTATCCGGCGGAGCCGCGCAGATAGCTCATGCGCAGCGAAGCGATATCGTCCTCGCCGGCGAGATCCCAAAGAATGAGGTTCACCGTCCGACCGGACAGCGTCCACGGTCTTCTTGTCGATCTTGACGCCGACCGTGGTGAGATAGGTTTCGGAAAAGACGCTCTGGACATAGCGCTTGACCAGGCTGGTCTTGCCCACCGAGAAGCCGCCGAGCATGCAGATCTTCTTTTGCAGCGTCGCGCTCATGTGCTGTTCCTCGATCCCGACGGTGAACGAGACCCGACGGTTGGCCGAGCGTGCGGCCTCGGAGGATCCGCCTCCAGCGGCTCGAGCGGACCGGCGCCGCGCACCGCGAGCAGATCCGGATCGACGCCGCGCTTCTTCAGGAGCGCGCGCACCGCTTCGGCCCGCGCCAGGCTCAGCGACAGATTGGAGCGTCCCCTGGCCCTTGCGTCGGAATGCCCGGTCAGCGTCACCCGGGTGATCACATGCAGGCTCGCCGACAAGGTTGCGAGCTGGTTGAGCTCGCCGGCCAGCTGATCGAGCATCGCGTCCTGTCCCGTCGCCGGCAGCGGCGCATTGTTGTCGAAGCGGATGTTGTGCGACTGGATCGCCGTCACGCAACTTGCCGATCTCCCCGTCATTGACATTGCGCACCGCCGGACAGATCGAGCCCGGGCGCTCCCGCCGGCAGCATCCGGGCCGCCATGCGCGCGCGTTCGAGCCAGGGCAGCGATGCCGACCCTTGCGCCACGATGCGGTCGCCCTCGACCGCCAGCGTCACGCCCGGCGGCGGATCGAGCGACGTCCTGCAGCCGCTTCAGCACGATCGGCGGATCAAGCGCCTGATAGGGCGCCCAAGCGGGCAACCACGCAGCGCGGGATCGATCCCCGCCGCGCGCAGCAGCTCGCGGATCGGCCGCCAGCGGATCGCGCAGGCCGCTGACCAGGAACTTGCCGTCGCGCTGCCTCCGCCTCGGTGACCACGATGCCGGGCTGCGTCCGCAACCCCGCCACGTAGTCCTGCCAGCGCCGCTCGTCCGCGTCCCGGCGCTGCTCGTCCGCTTCATCGGTGTTGCGCACGCCGGAGGGATCGAAAGCCGGTGCCCCCGCCGGCAAGCCTCGGGCCGTGGCGCGGGCGCGTTCGAGCCACGACCGGGTGCCGATCCCTGCGCCACGATGCGGTCGCCGTCGATCGCCAGCGTCACGCCCGGCGGCGGATCGAGCGATGCCTGCAACCGTTTCAGCACGATTCCGGATCAAGCCCCTCATAGGGCACCCAGCTGGTAACCACCCGCGTCGGATCCATCTCGGCCTGGCGCAGCACCAGCTGCGGGTCGATCGCGAGCGGATCGCGCAAGCCGGCAACCAGGAACTTGCCGTCACGCTGGCTCGTCTGCGGTGATCACGATACCGGGCTGCGCCCGCAGCCGCGCCAGGTAGTCCTCCCAGAGCCGCTGGTCATGCCACCATCGGACGCCCCACGCCGCCGCGAACAGCAGCAGCGGCAGCAGCCAGCCGAGACCGACCAGCCAGCGCAGGCTGACCCGCGGCGGTGCCTTCTGCCGCAGCGCCACGCATTCGCTCAGTTGCGCCTCGACATCGGCGAAGCCCGAACTGTCGCCGTCGAAGCTCTCCAGCGCCTGATGGCGCTCGGCGTGGATCCGCGACAGCGTGCTGCGCAGCGTCTCGTGCAGCGCTTCCGGCGGATTGCCGCGGATCACCGCGACCAGCGTGGCGAACGGTCCCGGCTCGGACCACAGCCGAAGTTCGCCCAGACGCAAGGTGTCGAGATCCCTGCTGCTCGGCGCCGCTGAACGGAATCCCGGACGAAATCCTGGATCGCCACCAGCATCGACGAGACCAGCTGCGGATCCTGGCTTGCCGCGTTCTCGGCCGCCACATGGGCGATCAGCAGCCCGGTGTGGCGATGGATCAGGAACACGTGCTCGACCTGGTAGACCAGCGTGTGCTTGAGCACGACTTCGGCGAACGACGTTCCGGTGCGCCAGGCTTCCCAGCGCCACTTCAGCCCGCGCCAGGTGAGGCTGTGCTTCAGCGATTCGTTGAGCGACTGGAAGGTCTCGTCGATCGTCTCGCCGATCGACTTGCTGATGGCCGGGACGATCAGCGGATAGAGGATGTTGACCAGCGTTGTGCGGATCGCTCCGGATCGAGCTCTGCGTGGCCTTCTCCAGGGCGGGTGCCAGCACATGCCCCAAGCCGCGCGTCGCTCGTGGCCTGGGCGATGGCGGTCGGCAGCACGCGTCCGATCGCCGCCGCGAGCTGTTCCGGGTCGTCCATCACCTCGCTGAGCCGCGACAGCACCTCGATCTCGCGGCCAAGCAGCAGCGTGCGCAGCTGCTCGAGCCGCAGTCGCCCGGGCGCACGCCGTTTGGCTGCGCGCGCAGCTCCGGCTGCATGTTCTGCGCGATCTCGAGCAGCAGCTCTGCCAGCGCTTTCCGATCGATCCCGGTATCGCCCGCGGAGCGGGCGAAGCAGCCGCTCCAGCGTGTCGGGCGACGTGCTCACCGCGCAGAGCGCGATCAACTGGCCGACCAACCGCGCGATGGTTCGGCGCCGATCTTGCCCGCGCTCTTCGAGCCCGCGTCCTGGTTCAGGCACTTGGCGACCTCGACGAACAGCCCGGCGAGCAGATTGCGATCGGTTTTGACGTTGCTCAGCTCGGCGAACATCTTCTCCATCGTGTGCTGGAGTGTCCTCGTTCTTGCGCTTGATTTCATCGCGCAGCGACTGCGCTTCCTGCGTCAAGCGGTCGGCCATGTCGCGCTCGAGCTGGCTCAGCTGATCCGACATCGAGCGCAGACGCTTCTCGAGCGCCTGGTTGTGCTCGCGCAGCGTCCGCTCGATCTCCTTGTCGGCGTCGGCGCGCACGTCCTTCTCCTCGCGCAGCTGGCCGGCAAGCGAATCCACCTGCTTCTTGGCGTTCGATTCGAAGGCGCTGAGATTGCGCGCCGTCTCGGCCTCGATGTCCTTGAAGCGCTGGAGAAACCGCTCCTCCAGCTTGGAGAAGCGGCGGTCGTAGTCCTGCATTTGATTGCCGAACAGCAAATCGCGGATCTTGTCCACGCCCACGACCTCGCTGCCGGGAAGCGCTCCATTGCCCAATTGCGAGGTAGCTCCGGTTTCCGGCTCTGCCTCAGATTTCGTTGTCTTCGCCACCGTCCGGCCCTCCACGCCCAATTGTGAAAGATTTTATGACAGTTATTTGGATATCAAACACTATGACATCGCGATGCAATCTTGCAAGCCTCCGGCACAATCAATGCGCGATCAGGGTTTACGTCGAGCCGGCAGCAGAGGGGGCCGGAATGTGCAGGGTGAGACGGTTGCGGACGCCGTCATGGCGATAGGTGAGCTCGGAGGCATAGGAGCGCACCAGGCGCAGCCCCAATCCGCCGATCGGCGCAGCATCTATCGTCTCCGCCAGCGGGGGCTCCGGAACGGCGGTCGGATCGAAGGGGCGCCCTGAATCGGTTATCTCGACCTCGAGGCCGCTATCGCGCCGCCGCAAGGTGACGCCCACGCGGGCGGGTTCGGAAGCGCCGTGCTCGAGCACATTGGCAGCAATCTCGGCGACGCAGACGCGCGCCCCGAAGGCCATTCGCTCCGGCAGGCCCCAGCGTCGGCCCACCTCCTCGATCCAGCTGCCGGCCGCCGAGATCTCGTCGGGCGTAACACGAAAAGTCCGTGTCTGGCCCTCCGGGCTCGACATCGAGGTCAGCCGTGCGGCAAAGCGTCGAGCGCGGCGACCGCCTCGGCGTCGGATCGAGCGATCGGCAGCAGGCCGGTGAGGCCGGATGTGGTCAGCACCTCGGTGACCATTTCGCTTGGATTGAGCAAGACCAACAGTCCGTTGCGCCGGGATAAGGCCTTGGCGGTCGAGATCAGGTGGCGGATTCCGATGGAGGCGATGAAAGTTACGCCGCTCATATCGATGATCAGACCCTGCTTGGCACCGGCAAGGGTCGCCAACGGCGTCGCGAGAATCTCCGCCCCGACAATATCAAGGCGCCCCGTGAGAGCAACGCGCGCGGTTGTCCCCAGATCCTCGGACGTCACAATCTCCATTTTCCCCTGACTCCCGCTTGGCAAATGCCTTCTAAGACAACAGCATTGTATAACGGTTTGGTGACAGCCGTGAAGCCGGCCCGCGAGCCTCCGAAGGCCGCTGGCCCTTCCTATTGTGATGGCTGCCCCAACGAGCGGCCGGCGCCGCGTCATTCGGCGTTACCGCGCGGGCGCGTAGCCGTCGTTCAGGGTTTGCAGGAACGCGATGATGTCGTCGATCTCGTCCCCCGACAATGCCGGCTTGTCTCCGGCGTGACGGTCGAACGGCGGCTCGACATTGACGTTGGCGCGATATTCCGGCGGCAGATCGTCGAACTTGCGCACCGAGCCGTCCGGGTTGCGCGGGTACCATCGCTCCGGATTGGTGTCACGCTCGACGTAGAATTCGAGCACCTGCTTGAGCGTATGGAATACGCCATTGTGGAAGAAGGTCTGGCGCGTGGCGACGTTGCGCAGCGTCGGCGACTTGAACATGCCGCAATATTCGCCATGCAGGCGCAGGTCGGTGCGCAGCGGGCCGCAGAGTCCGAGGTCGAAATAATTCGGATCCG
This sequence comes from uncultured Alphaproteobacteria bacterium, assembly GCA_963725185.1. Taxonomy (GTDB): domain Bacteria; phylum Pseudomonadota; class Alphaproteobacteria; order Rhizobiales; family Xanthobacteraceae; genus VAZQ01. Next base: position 175,646 of record CAVRXO010000001.1, on the reverse strand, counting down.
CGTTGGCCGGAATCTGGTCGTTGCGCGGCACGCCGAGCGCGGCCAAGCCGTGATCGGTGAATAGCGGCGGGGTGCCGTCCAAGCCCGGCGCGCTCAGATGGCAATGGGCGCAATTGCCCTTGGCTGGATCGTTGAAGAGCGCGAGGCCGCGCGCCTCCGGGGCCGTCAGCTTCTCCTTGCCGGCCAGATAGGCGTCGTACTTGCTGCTGAAGGGATGAAACTCGCGGTAATCCTGCTCATAGGCCTCGAAGGCCTGCAGAATGGCCTCGAACGCCGCGCCGGTGTCGGCGAAGACCGCTGCGCCAAAGGCTTGGCGCAGCTCGGCGGCGTAGGGCGAGCGTTTGACTGTGGCGACGACGGCTGCCGGACTGCCGTTGGCCATCTCGAAAGGCGAGAGCAGCGGCAGCCGCGCCTGATCGCGCCCGCGATCCACCCGACCGTCCCAGGTCAGCCCGCCGGTCGGCCCGTTATCGACGCTGGCGTCTGCTTCGTCGTCGGAGTCGTAATAATGTTCGGTGAATTGCGGCGTCGCCTGCATGTAGCGAAGCGAGGGGACGGCGCGCAGTCCCATGTGTCGCATGTCCTTGCCGCCGGGCTCGACCGCGCGCGCATCGGGCGGACCATAGGCGTGCGCGGGATCGTGGCAGGAGGCGCAGGACAATTGGCCCGATGCCGAGAGCGCCGGATCGAAGAACAGGCGGCGGCCGACCGCGGACAGCACGCTGGCCTGTCGGTAGACGACGGCCCGCGGCAGTCCCTTTTGCGCCGCCGCCAAGGCCGCGGCGCTTGCCGCGACCAGCAAGCCGCACAGGAGGATATTGAGCAAACGGGCCATCGCCGCAGTATGGCGAAATCGACCGCCTTTGCCAGCACAGCCGCACCTGCTTTAGGTGCGTGTCATTAATGTGCTAAGAGAGCCTGGCAAACTTGCCGGTCAACCATCAGGCGTGTGATGTCGCGGCGATTCCAGGGGGAAGTCATGAAAGAATGCTTCAAAGAACGCTTCGCTTTCACGGCGATGCTTTTGGCCGGAACGTGTTGCAGCGCGGCGGTTGCCGGCGCCGCAAGCCGGCCGGCGAAACCCGCGGCGGGCATCGAGGCGATCGACACCGTCGTGGTGATCTACGCGGAGAATCGCAGCTTCGACAATCTCTACGGCTTCTTTCCCGGGGCCGACGGCTTGCAGTCACGTCACCGCCCGCGACGTCCGTCCAGCGCGACCGCGACGGCTCGGTGCTGAAGGAACTGCCGCCGGTCTGGGGCGGCCTGACCGTCATGGGCGTCACGCCGGCGGTGACCGAAGCGCAGACCGAGCATCTGCCGAACCGGCCGTTCGCGATCGACGATCCGCAAGGGCTTCAATACCGCGCTCGACGTCATCACCCGCGATCCCTTGGCATCTGTTCTATGAGAACCAGATGCAGATCGACGGCGGCAAGAACGACAAGTTCGCCGCCTATGCGGACATCGGGCGGCCTGGTCATGGGCCATTACATGACGATGCGGCCAAGCTGCCGCTGTGGAAGATCGCGCGGCGCTACACGCTCGCCGACAATTTCTTCATGGGCGCCTTCGGCGGCTCGTTCCTCAATCATTTCTGGCTCATCTGCGCCTGCACGCCGAAATACCCGGATGCCGATCAGCAGCCCGGCCAAGGACAAGATCGCGGTCGTGGACGCCGACGGCGTCAGCCTGAAGCTCGCCGACAACTCGCCGAAATCGGCGCTCGACGGCGTGCCGAAATTCGTCCGCGACGGCACCATCACGCCCGACTTCTACGCCGTCAACACGATGCAGCCGCCCTATCAGCCGAGCGCCAACAAGCCGGCGCCGGATGGCGATCCGGCGCTCGCCGATCCGTCAAATCCGACGACGCTGCCGCCGCAGACCGAGCAGACGATCGGCGATCTGCTGACCGCCAAGGGCATCAGCTGGGCGTGGTATGGCGGCGCGTGGCAGGCGGCGCTCGACGGCAAGAACGCGTCGCCGGTACCGAACTTCCAATACCATCATCAGCCCTTCAACTATTTCGCCGACCTGGCGCCCGGGCACGGCGGCGCGCGCCGAGCATCTCAGGGACGGCGGCCTCGACGGCGTCGAATTCATCAAGGCGATCGACGGCGGCGCGCTGCCGCAAGTCACCTTCTACAAGCCGCAAGGCAATCTCAACGAGCATGCGGGCTATGCCGACGGTGCTGGCCGGCGACCGGCACATCGCCGACGTCATCGCGCATTTGCAGAAGAGCCCGCAATGGAAGCATATGCTGGTCGTCGTGACCTATGACGAGAACGGCGGCTTCTGGGATCATGTGGCGCCGCCCAAGGCCGATCGCTGGGGCCCCGGCTCGCGCGTTCCGGCGATCATCGTCTCGCCGTTTGCGCGCCGCCACTACGTCGATCACACGCAGTACGACACGACCTCGATCCTGCGCTTCATCACCCGGCGCTTCGATCTGCCGCCGCTGCCGGGCAATGCGGCGCGCGACGCGGCCCTCAAGGCCAGCGGCAGCAAGCCGATGGGCGACCTGACGAGAGCGCTCGCGCTGTCCTCGCATTGAGCACGCCGCGCGCCATCGCGAAAACCTCAATCCGGATGGAGCTCGCAAAAATGGGCCGTCGGGGCCGTGCGCGCGGCCTCAAGAAAACCCGATCCAGCGTCCGCCCCACGCCACGCCAAACCACAGACCCAACGATAGGAGCGCGATTGCTCGGCCCAGGGTCGCTCGGAGGTCACTGCCCGTTTGCATCACGCGGCGGCAGAATCGTGAACGTAAAAAGCAGCACCAGGAACAGGGACGTCATCTTTATCCAGAACGGAATGCTGTAATAACACTTGATCGATTCCGAGAGGAACAAGGGAAAACCCGACGCGAACATCAGGATCAGGCTGCCGATCAACCATGGTCTGCGCGCCGGCCCAGAGCTGCGCGACCGGCTGTCGGTTCAGGCCGACGCCGAACAGGCGCAGATCGACGAGCAGCACCGCTCCCGCCGTCAATCCGAGACCGAGCAGGTGGAAGGCCTCGATCACCGGGAACAGCCAAGTCGAATTTCGTATCCTTTCGCCGACCGGCGTCTGGTAGCACCACTGAAAGAACGGCAGCAAAGACATCAGTGCCCCTATTCGGTCGGGGACGCAACTGGTCAGAAGATTGATGATCGCCGGCTTGCGGCTGCCGGTCGCAGTCGAACCAGTTATAGGCGATCATTCGTCCCGAGACGATGATGCCGATCCACAGGGCGAGGGAAAGCGCGCCGGCAATCCTGCGCCGCCCTGGGCGGCGCGCCTGCGACATCCCACGTGGCGACCTTCGGATAAACGCGCGAGTGAAAGATCCACACGTTCAAGCCGGCCAGCAGCAGCAGCAGCATTTTGACCCTGAAGAAAATGTTCTGATAGGACCGCAGCGGTATCGCGTAGAACAGCAGCGTGCCGGTGATGACCATGATGACGAACGCCGCTATGGTCCACGGCAGCAGGCGGTCAAGCGACCTCCGATACCGGCACCTTGCGCATGGTCAAACCGAGCAGGCGCAGGTCGAACATCACGGTCGAGCCGAAAAACAGACGCCATCGTCCAGACGTGGATCGATTCGATGATGGAATAGGCATATTGCGATTCGTGGAGACCGATGCTCCACGACGAATTCTGCCAGCCAGTCCGAAGAAAGCCAGAGGAGACATTCCAATCCTGTCGAATGTGCGATCCCGCTGCGATCGCGTAAGATGACGCGCGACCGCAGCTATTTTGTCCGCTGATATTTTGCTTTATTGCTGTCAACTCATAGGGAGCGCCGGTTCCGGAGGAGCCGAGAAACAATTGGCGCCCGTCAGGCAAGGTAAGATCCCTGCCGTTGGCGCGATGCGACCCGTCCTTCGCCTGGTAGCCGTCGATCACGACCTCGGTGCCGGGCATCAGGTGTCCTTGGTGAATCCGCGCCGGAACAGGACATTCGGCGTGCCCGCTTCGATTGCCCAGTTGACTGGCGTGCCGTCGGGCTGCTTCACGTCGACGTGCAGCCACGAGTGGGGATTGACCCATTCCATCTTCGTGATCGTCCCCTTGAAATTCACCGGCTTGTTGGCGTCGAACTCCGCCGCAAACGCATGGTGTGCCGACGCCGAAGACGCCCATCCCGACATCGCGAGACCCATGATCAGAGACTGCTATGGCAAGCTTCGTTCGCATCGATTGCCTCCTGTTGCGCATAGAACCAACATTCTCCCTTGCCGCGGCGGCTCAAGCGTCCCGAACTGGGATACCTGAGCGGCCGCCCTCGACCGTCACCTGCCGTACCATTGATAGAAGGCGTCGCCCGGCGGCACCTTGCGCGTGATGTCGATCGTCATCGTATCGCCTTCCCAGTGCGTGACCAGCGGCTGCTTGCGAAGATTTCCGTACATGAACTCCTCGGCGAATTCGTTGCAGCGAAACTCGAGAAGCTGCATGTTCGGTTCCACGCGACGATAGAGCGGCATGGCGATGCGCCACGGCCGCGTGAAGACCTTGGGGTCTTCGATCGTCACTTCGTACCAGATGACGTCGGGCGACATCAGCGTGAAGCGCTCGACCAGGTGCAGCGCGTCGCTGTGAAAATTGCCGGCGCGGTCGAACCAGGTCCGATCGTTGAAATTCGTCACGTCGACGACCAGCGTGTCGCCGTCCCAGCGGCCGACCGAGTGGCCCATCCAGGTATCGTCGGGCGGGCCCTCGACCTTGTCCATATGGATCGTGCGCGCCGTATTCGAGAATTCGTAGGCGATGTGAATCTTGTTGGTGCTTTGCGTGATCTGGAACGGATAGGGCATGTACATGGCGCGCGGAATGCCCGGCAAATAGCATTTCAGTTCCGGGTCGCGGTCGATCCAGTGCTCCGCGTTCTCCTTCTTGGTCGGCAGCGCTTCGGGCTTGTAGGGGATCTGCCCGTCGTCCTGCACGACGCCGAGCGATCCGGGCACCGCGCCGGCGGCGCCGAGCGCGAGAACCGGCGCGGCCGGCACCCGCGCGTAGTCATACGGATAAACGCCCTGCTGGGTGACCGCGGCGGGAAGCGCGGCATGGGCCTGCAAATCCCAATTGGCTTCGTTATTGGCTTGCCAGATGCCGCTGAAATTGGGCTTGCCCTCGATGCGGGCCGGCCGCGCGGCCGGCGCCTGACCCGACGTCTGGGTGACGGACGCCGAAATGACGGCGCCGACAGCGGCCGCCGCGATGGCGACCGTGATCATCGAGCCTGAGAAGCGGTCGCGCATGATGGTCTCCTTTTGCGACACCTTTGCACGAGCGGATTCACTCTGCAAGCGGATCTTACTGCTGCAACGGATCCGACTCAGATATCCGGTAGCGTTGTCCTTGGTCGCCGGATCGGGACCGCGTCCCTCCGCAAACGCGCGATCTTCCATGCGCGCTCCTTGCATCAGCCCACGGAAAGCCGATAGTTTCCTTCGATGCAGCGCGGCTCGTAGTAAATCCTGTTTTCCTCGCTCGCTCTGCCTGGTGAACTCCTGCTTGACGGTCCATGGCCGCGTCCACACGGTCGGATCTTCGATGGTCGACGACGTATTCGAGCGTGGTCGGCCCGGTCCGCGTCCAGCGCTCGACCAGATGCAGGTTCTCGCGCGAGCCCTGATAATCGGTCTTCGGACTGAAGTTCGTCACGTCGATCACGAGCGTATCGCCCTCCCAGTGGCCGCGCGAGTCGCCGAACCACTGGCGGATGTTGGCCGGCAAATGCGGGCTGCCGTTCATGACGATGTTGCGCTGCCAGCCCTGGCCCTGGCCCACGTCGTAGAACATCGCGATGCCGCCGGGCGTCTGCACGATCCGCCGGAAGCTGCCGCCGCCGTTGCCGGCCCCGAACTCGGGCAGCCCGTCGGTCAGGCAGCGGTCCGCCAACGCGCCGTCCTCCGGACCGTCATGGCGATTCATGCGCGCGGTGTTGTAGCGGGGCGGAAGCTCGGCGCGTCGCGGCGAGGGCGTCGGATCGTACTTGCCCCCGGCACAGCCGGCAGTACTTGATCTTGCAGGTCTCGGTCGCTTGCATCAGGGCGAGACGAAATTCCCGGTCGGCGGCGGCGATCTTCTGCGCCTCCGGCGTCAGCGGCGGAATCCGGCCATTGGGCGGATCGACGATCCAGCGACGTGCGCGTGCCGGTGCGCTTCATGGCTCCGAACAGCGTCGTTGTAGGCGCCGGTGACGTCGCGCTCGGTGCCGCGATCGCCGCGATTGTCGCGTGCCGCGCAGCTGTCGATCGCACTCTGTCGAATTCGGCCCGCTGCGCCTCGGTGAAAAATTCCTGGTTCGCGTATTTGGCGGGAGCGCTGCAACGGCGTGTCGGTTTCGTCGGTCCAAATGCCCTGCAGATCGGGTTCGCCCCAGGGCGTTTTCAGCGCCGGGGCCGACGCCGAGGCGGAAGCCGCCGGGTCTGCGCCGACGTCCGCGTGACGGACACCGAAATGACGGCGCCGACGGCGGCCGCGGCAATGGCGACCGTTATCATCGAGCCTGAGAAGCGGTCGCGCATGATGGTCTCCTCTTGCCCTGCAGTGCGTTACTGCAACGGATCCTGTTCAACGCCGACGAAATCCGTGGCGTTGTCCTTGGTCGCCGGATCGGGACCTCGTCCCTCCGCAAAGGCGAGATCTTCCATGCGCGCCGTCCATGCAGCAGTCCCGGGAGACCATAGTTTCCTTCGACGCAGCGCGGCTCGTAATAAATTCTGTTTTCCTGCGTCGCTCTGCCTGGTGAACTCCTGCTTGACGGTCCATGGCCGCGTCCACACGGTCGGATCTTCGATCGTCACGTCGTATTCGAGCGTGGTCGGGCCGGTCCGCGTCCAGCGCTCGACCAGGTGCAGGTTCTCGCGCGAGCCCTGAAAATCGGTCTTCGGACTGAAGTTCGTCACGTCGATCACGAGCGTATTGCCCTCCCAGTGGCCGCGCGAGTCGCCATACCACTGGCGGATGCTGGCCGGCAGATGCGGGCTGCCGTTCATGACGATGTTGCGCTGCCAGCCCTTGCCCCTGGCCCACGTCGTAGAACATCGAGATGCCGCCCGGTGTCTGCACGATCCGGCGGAAGCTGCCGCCGTAGGCGGTGCCGAATTCGGGCAGCCCGCCGGTCAGGCAGCGGTCCGCCAACGTAGCCGTCCTCCGGACCGTCATGGCGATTCATGCGCGCGGTGTTGTAGCGCGGAGGAAGCTCCGCGCGCCGCGGCGAGGGCGTCGGATCGTACTTGCCGCCGCTGCACGCCACCGACTTGTTCTTGCACGTCTCGGTCGCCTGCAGCAGGGCGAGACGAAATTCCCGATCGGCGGCGGCAATCTTCTGCGCCTCCGGCGTCAGCGGCGGAATCCGGCCATTGGGCGGATCGACAATCAGCGACGTGCGCGCGCCGGTGCGCTTCATGGACATGAACACCGCGTTGTAGGCGCCGGCGACGTCGAGCTCGGTCCCGCGCTCCGCACGCCTGTCGCGGCCGAGCAGGGCCGATCGCTCCCTGTCCAATTCGGCGCGCTGCGCCTCGGTGAAAAATTCCTGGTTCGCATATTTGGCGGGGCGCTGCAACGGCGTATCGGTTTCGTCGGTCCAAATGCCCTGCAGGTCGGGTTCGCCCCAGGGCGTCAGCAGCGCGGCTGGCGCCGGAGCCTTCACGGCAACGACGGGAGCCTGATGCTGCGCGCTCATCGCCGTCGGCAGCAATACGAGCGCCGACGCCAGCGATGCTCCGATCGACTCCGCAAGCCGAATGCGCATCTCATATCTCCTGTCGCCCGACAGAGGAGCTATCCCGACAAAGAGCGCGAACCGACACTTGCGGCATTATCATCAAGGACGGGGCGACTGTCCAGCGGATCAAATCTGCCGGCGATGCATCGCTGCGGCGAGCGCAATTGATCAGAGCCGTGTCCGCTGGCGAAGCCGCAACAAGCTGATATATCGATGGGGCGCTGCTCGATCGGTCGAATGATCGCGATCTGATATTGGCGCCAAGAGATCTGGGCCTCGCTCCTCCATGGCATCGCTCGTCAATGCTGCCCTCGGCGCGATCGCGGCAGCCGCGTTCTGGACGCTGCTGGGCTACGCGGTTTCGCGCCGCGTGTTTCCGCGCCCGCTCGCGCTCGGCGCGGCCGGGCGGTCCACAGCGCGGCGATGCTGCCGCTCCTCACCCTGATCGGGTTTTTGTCGCTCGCGGTCGTCGGCACCGGCGCGCTCTGCGTCATCGCCGCCGGCGTTTCGCTGACGGCGCACTCGGCCGAGCCGGCATCCTTCGATATGGCTTCAGGACGGTAGGCCCATGCGCCTTGATAGCCTTGCATAAAAGCTATCGAGTTCGGAGGTCATGTAACAAAACTTGGGAGTAATGGTGTCGTTTATTTCCTGCCGTAGCCTGATGAATCATTCGGAATTTATACTGACGTAGGTGTTCGCAGTTTTGTTCGGGCCGGCGCGCCAGTTCCGAACGCGCTGTCGCAGCCGAATGAGACCGTCTTAGGTTCGGATTTCCTGCCCGACTGAATTCCGTGCCGGCTGAGGGAAGCGACGCATCAGCGCAACACGATGATCGCTGTCGTGGAGAGCGGAAGGCGGAATTTTCTGCATCGCACGCGCTTAGTGGGGACGATTGTGGTGCAAAGGGGACTTTTTTTTGGAACCATTCTGACGCGACGAGTATTTATTAGGCACATACGAGCAGACGAAATGCGTCTGCTTTCAGAAACGAAAAAGGGCGAGACCTCAATGGATACTCCGATGAATACAAGCACGGCATCTGTCATGGACCTTCAAAGTTCGGGCGTTTCTTGGGCTGCGGTGGCCGCGGGGGCTACGGCGGCCGCCGCCTTGACGCTGGTGCTCATAGCCTTCGGGACAGGGATCGGTTTGTCCGCCGTGTCGCCTTGGTCCGACTCCGGCGCTTCCGCATCAACTTTCAAGATCGGCACCGGGATTTATCTGGTGGTCGTTGCCGTAATGGCATCGAGCGTGGGCGGATATCTGGCAGCTCGATTGCGAACGAAATGGATTGGAGTCCACACCCACGAGGTTTTCTTCCGAGACACGGCTCATGGATTTTTGACCTGGGCATTTGCCACCGTCATCAGCGCGTCCGTTCTGGGAGCCGCGACCACGCACTTGGTGAGCGGGGCTGCCGGTGGGCTGGCGGCGGCAACTCCGCAAGCCGCGCAATCGGTGGGCCCGACGGATATCGCCACCGACAAGCTCCTTCGAACGGACATGCCCACACCGGCTCCGGCTGGGGCGGGACCGGGGGCCGGCCCGGCGCGGGCTGAAATATCCCGGCTTCTGGTCACCAGCTTTCGGAACTCCGGCGACGTGAGCGCTGCGGATCGAGGTTACCTCGCCCGGGTGGTCGCGGCCCGCACGGGGCTCTCGCAAGCCGACGCCGAAAAGCGGGTGAGCGACGTCATTGCCGAGACGCAGCAAGCGATCGATGACGCCCGCAGAGCTGCGGCCGCCTTTGCCTTGTGGATGACAGCCGCGATGCTGTTCGGCGCCTTTGCGGCAAGTCTCGCCGCCGTTGAGGGTGGTCAACTTCGCGATGGCACCTGGAACGATAGGGTCTTGATCCCACGGCCACTGTGAAAAGGGGCAATGATGGGCCATACCCCATCGCCCTGTTTGTGCGCTAGGTGAGTTCCGGAAAGCCGCACGGCCCCACGCATGTGGGCCGTGCCCCGAGTGCGCGAGCATCACGCTTCTGAGATCGGAAGGGCCGCCGTCAGGCGGTCCCTCTATTTGGCGAGTGCGACGGCGGACGCAAGCTTCCCGGGCGAACCGCCGCGGCTAGCGAAGGAGGAGCATGATCGCTCCGAGCGCGCAGGACACCACCGCCGCGGCGGTGAGCCAGATGACGCAGACCAGGAGCCAGATCGAATTCGCGGCGCGTGGTTCGCTGCCGGCTTGACTGCCGGGGAGGCGCGGCTCGAGTGCCGGCTCCGCCCGCCGCAGCGCCGCCGCCGCCCGCTCGATCTCGGCGATGTCGCGGGCAAGCTGATCGGGAGCTATGGGGGCGAAGGACGCGGTCAAATCCGCGGCGGGAGCGACGCCGGATCCTGCGGCTCGCCGTCGGATCAATCGTTGAGATCGGCGCCGCTGCGCTTCCATTGCCCTCGCCGAGCTCGCGCAAGGTCGTGCCACGCGCCGCCGCGAGCTGGGAGACGGCGCTCCAGGCCTCGTTCCAGTCCGATGCATCCTTGGGGCCGACGGCGTCGGTCTTAGACATGGCGGTGTTCCGGTATTCGCACCGGATTCACTACCATGACGGGCTTGCAGAGCGACGTCTATCAGTCCGTAACCTTAACCTCGCGCCCCGATTCGGCTGTGTCGATTCCTCCTGTGAAAGCAGGAACATGCCAAGCATCCTTGGCAACAGTCGGGCGGTTGCTGTATTCATTGCGCTTTGGGGGTATCTGGAGGGACATGCGCAACTGGCGGCTGATACTGCTGGTCCTCGTTGCCGGCGGCGCTGTGGCCTATTTCGGGCCGGGGCGAGGACTGTTGACCTCGGCCGCGCCAACCGGCGCGCGCGCGCCCGCGCCCGCCATACCGGTCATGGCGAGCAAGGCCGAGCGTACGGACATTCCCATCGAGCTCGCCGGCCTCGGCACCGTGCAGGCCTTGAACAGCGTGCTGGTGCGCTCGCGGGTGGACGGACAGATCGTCAAGATCAACTACTCCGAGGGCAAGGACGTTCATGCCGGTGACGTGCTGGTCGAGATCGATCCGGCCCCATTCGAGGCGGCCCTGGCGCAGGCGCAGGCCAACAAGCTCAAGGATCAGGCGCAGCTCGACAATGCCCGCCTCGACCTCGATCGGGCGGTCCGGCTGGCCAAGTCCGGGGCGACCAGCACCCAGCAGCTCGATACCCAGAAAGCCCTGGTGGCGCAGCTCGACGCCAGCGTGAAGGCCGATCAGGCCGCGATCGACATGGCGCAGGTGCAGCTCGATTACAGCCACATCCGCTCGCCGATCGACGGCCGCGCCGGAACCCGGCTGGTCGATGCCGGCAATATCGTGCACGCGACCGACCTCACCGGCGTGGTCACCATCAACGAGATCCATCCCATCTTCGTGGACTTTGCGTTGCCGGCCGATTCGCTGCCGCGGATCCGGGCCGGATTGAAGAAGGGCGACATCCCGGTGACGGCGCAGGATCCCAATGGACAGGATCTGGCCACCGGCAAGCTGTCCGTCATCGACAACCAGATCAATTCGACCACCGGGACCATCAACTACAAGGCCACATTCGACAACACCGAGGAAGCGCTGTGGCCGGGGCAATTCGTCAACGTGCGGGTGCAGCTCGAAATTCTCCGCGGCGTGATCGCAGTGCCGGTGACGGCGGTCCAGTACGGGCCCGACGGCCCCTATGCGTTCGTCATCGGGCCGGATCGTGTCGTGCAGAAGCGATCGATCAAGACCGGCGCCTTGAACAAGGTCTCCGCGGTCATCGAGGGCGGTCTGCAAGCCGGCGACCTGGTGGTGACCGATGGCCAATACCGGATCGAGGCCGGCAGCACCGTCGAGGTGCTCGACAAGCCGGCGGCATCGTCCGGTTGAAGGTAGCCAGATGAATTGGTCCGCTCCCTTCGTCATTCGGCCGGTCGCGACCACGCTCCTGATGACCGGCGTGACGCTGGTCGGTCTGGTGGCCTATTTGGTGCTGCCGATCGCGGGCGTGCCGCAAGTCGACATTCCCACCATTCGCATCACCGCGAATCTGCCGGGCGCCAATGCCGAGACCATGGCGTCGTCGGTGGCGGGCCCGCTGGAGCGCCAGCTCGCCACCATCTCGGGCGTCACCTCGATCAGCTCCGCCAGCTCGCTTGGCGAGTCCGACATCCAGGTCGATTTCGATCTCGGCCGCAATGTCGACGGCGCCGCGCAGGACGTCCAGACCGCCATCAGCGCGGCCGGCGGCCAGCTGCCCAAGAACATGCCCAATCCGCCGACCTACGAGAAGGTCAATCCGGCCGACGCGCTGTTGATGTCGGTGGCGGTGACCTCGACCGACCTGACGATCTCGGCGGTCGACGATTATGTCGAGAACTACCTCGCTCCCAGCATCTCGCGCGTCTCCGGCGTCGGCCAAGTCGACTATCACGGTCAGCAGAAGCCCTCGGTGCGGGTGCAGATCAACCCCGCGGTCGCCTCCGCCATGGGAATAAGCCTGGAGGACGTCCGCGCGGCGATCGGGACCGCGACCGTCGACGCCCCGAAGGGCACGCTCGACGGTCCCAAGCAATCGCTGACCCTGGATACCACCGACCAGATCTTCGACGCCGCGGCGTTCGAGCAGGTCATCATCGCCTATCGCAACGGCGCGCCGGTGCGGATTCGCGATGTCGGCAAGGCGATCAACGGGGTCGAGGATATCCGGCAAGCGGCCTGGGTCGACGGCGAGCGTGCCGTGATCATCGATGTCCACAAGCAGCCCGGCTACAACATCAATCAGACCGTGCAGGCGGTCAAGGACGTGCTGCCCAGCCTGCAACGCTCGCTGCCGCCCTCGGTCAAGCTGCATGTGCTGGGGGAGCGGACCCAGACCATTCGCGCGTCGGTCGGCGACGTCCAGTTCACCATGGCGGTGAGCATCGGCCTGGTCGTGCTGGTCATGTTCGTGTTCCTGCGCCACGTCCGCGCGACCCTGATCCCGAGCGTGACCATCCCGGTATCGCTGCTGTCGACCTGCGCGATCATGTATCTCTTCAACTACACGATCGACAACGTGTCGTTGATGGCGCTGACCATCGCGGTCGGATTCATCATCGACGACGCCGTCGTCATGGTCGAGAACATCATCCGCCACATCGAGGACGGCAAGCGCCCGCTCGAAGCCGCGTTGGTCGGATCGCGCGAGGTCGGCTTCACCATCCTGTCGATGACCATGTCGTTGATATCGGTCTTCATCCCGCTGCTGCTCATGGGCGGATTGATCGGCCGGCTGTTCCGCGAGTTCGCCGTCACCGTCAGCGTGGCGATCCTGATGTCCGGCGTCATCTCCCTGACGCTGACGCCGATGATGTGCGGCTGGCTGCTGCGGCCGCAGCAGGAAGATGAGCGGGAGTGGCGCATCATGGGCTATCTGGAGGCGGTCTATCAGCGCTCGCTCGCCGCCTACACGGTGTCGTTGCGCTGGTCGCTGCGTCACCGGATGTTCATGCTGGGCCTGATGGCCGCCACCATGGCGGCCACGGTCTTCCTGTATGACGCCATTCCGAAAGGATTCTTTCCGCAACAGGACAACGGCATCATTTTGGGCACCGCCGAAGCCGGCCAGGACATCTCCTACACCGACATGGTGGAGCGCGTGCACGAGATGGCCAAGATCGTGGGCCGGGACCCCGACGTGCAGACCGTCTGGTACTGGGTCGGCGCCAATCCGACCGTCAATACCGGCCGCATCTCGGTCGAGCTCAAGCCGTTCGACCAGCGCAAGGCGACCTCCACCCAGATCGTGGCCCGCTTGCGCAAGGCGACCCAAGGGCTTCCGGGCATCGCGTTCTTCGGCCAGGCGCGTCAGGACGTGCAGATCGGCACGCGCGTGAGCAAGACCCAATACCAATACACCCTGCAGGATCCCGACGTCGCCGAGCTGTTCAAGTGGGCGCCCATCATGCTGGCCAAGCTCTCGACGCTGCCGGAGCTCACCGACGTGACCGGCGATCTGCAGGCCTCGGCGCCGCGCATGATGATGAAGATCGACCGCGACGCCATCGGCCGCCTGGGCGTGACGCCGCAACTGATCGACGATACGCTCTACGACGCGTTCGGGCAGCGGCAGGTCGCCACCGTGTTCGGCCAGCTCGACCAGCACCGCGTGATCCTCGAGGTCGATCCGGGCTACCAGGAGGATGCGTCCTCGCTCGCGCAGCTCTATGTCAGGTCGGCCATCACCGGACAGATGGTGCCGCTTTCGGCACTGACGCGCTCGGAGATCTCGGTATCGCCGCTGACGATCAACCATCAGGATCAGTTTCCCTCGGTGACCGTGTCGTTCAACCTGGCGCCCGGGCATTCGCTCGGCGACGCGCTGACCGCGATCGCCAACCTGGAGCGCTCGATCGCCAAGCCGGCAGCGCTCACCGCCGTCTATCAGGGCTCGGCCAAGGTGTTCGAATCATCGCTGGCGACGCAGCCCTACCTGATCGCCGCCGCCATCATCGCTGTCTATATCGTGCTCGGCATCCTGTACGAGAGCTTCATCCATCCGATCACGATTCTCTCGACCTTGCCTTCGGCCGGCGTGGGCGCGTTCCTGGCGCTGATGGCGCTGCACTACGACTTCTCGCTGATCGCGCTGATCGGCATGATCCTGCTGGTCGGCATCGTCAAGAAGAACGCCATCATGATGATCGACTTCGCCCTGGTGGGCGAGCGCGTCCGCCAGCTCACCGCCGAGCAATCGATCTACGAGGCCTGCCTGCTGCGTTTCCGACCCATCATGATGACCACCATGGCGGCGCTGCTCGGCGGCCTGCCGTTGGCGCTGGGCACCGGCGCCGGCTCCGAGCTGCGCCGCCCGCTCGGCATCGCCATCGTGGGCGGGCTCCTGCTCTCGCAATTCCTGACGCTCTATACGACCCCGGTGATCTACATCTACCTCAGCAAGCTCGGAGGGCGCCGGCGCTCCGCGCACGCGCTGGATAGCGAGGTCGATGTCGGGCAGCTGCGCGCGGCGGAGTGAGCGGGAGCGTAGGTGATGCACAGCCGCCTGCTCGCTCCCGTCATCGCGCTCGTCCTTTGGTCGTTCGTGATGTGCGCGTGGCTCTATGCCACGCGCATTCCGGCGATCAGGAAGCTCGGCATCGTCTACGACCCGCAACGCCCCGCCGATGAGTTTCACGCCCAACTGCCTGCCGCGGTGCGCTGGAAGGCCGACAACTACAACAACCTGATGGAGCAGCCGACCCTCTTTTACGCCGTGGCCCTCACGCTCGCGGTACTGGGTGCGGACGCGGGCCCGGATACCGCTCTGGCCTGGCTCTACGTGGGGCTGCGCGTCGCGCACAGCCTGGTCCAGGCCACGATCAACGCCGTCATGCTCAGGTTCGCCCTTTTCATGGCTGCGACCCTCGTCCTGTTGGCCCTGACCGTCCGGGCGGCGCTGATCGTGTTCTGATGATGCGGCGGAGAAGGTGACGCCGGGACGCCAGCTTTCGGCTCGCGCCCGTGGGAGCCTCGCCGGGCCCACGTACTCCTCAGGCGCATCCACCGGGCGGCCGGCGTCGGCGCCCGCGGGCCGGCTTCGGGCAGCAAACTAGGCGAATAAGGGTCCGAGACACTTGCTCTCCTTGTCGGACGTCCTCTGGTCCGGCGCCCGTGCCGGGTTCCGCAAGTCGTTTTCCGCCGCCCTGTGTGCGGCGATCTGCCCATTGAGTTGGTCCCGGCAGAAATCCAGAACGAAAAGTCGAATGGCCGATGACAGGTTGGCGTGCTCACGGCTGGCATCGATCGACGCAACCAGATCGGACAGGGTCACGTCGCGACCGGCTGCGATCTTCTTGACCATCGTCCAGAAGGCGTCCTCGAGGCTCACGCTGGTCTTATGACCCGCAACCACAATGGAGCGCTTGACCACGGACGATTGCATTGCAGTTACCCCAATCTCACCGAAACGCCGGGAAAGTCTACATGCCGTATCAGAGTGTGGTCATCCCCCTCACTTGAGGGGGGCCGGAGGCGTCATTCCACGCTTGGCCGGAAGCCGGGCGGACGGGCTCGCTCACGAAACCAACGTTCACCCCTGGATTCCGCCATTTCCGAGCGCGCGGTCCTCAGCCGTCCCTTGACCTTGCTGAGAATCGGTTCCGATATCGGAAACAATCCCAGATAGACCGGCTGGCCGTATCTTTCGGTCGAGCCCAGCACCTCGACGTCGCATCCGATGCGCCGATACAGCCTGAGCATCGTCGAATCGAAATTGCCGAGAACCGATTCAATGCCTGCCTGGATCGCGACGTCGCCCAGGGCGGCAATCAATACGCCGGAGGCTATAAGCTCCTCCCGGCGGCTCCGGCCCGACGCATTGCCGTCTTCGAGGCAGAACCTGGTGCATTCCCAAATAGTCGGAGCGCTGAGATGGATCGCGTCGGGCAGCGTATCGGAAAAGATGTCGGCCAGAACGGTCGGGCCCGTGGTGGGGAGCAGGCGCAAGCTGCCTTTGACTTTCCGCGCCTTCTCGTCGGCATGAACGATATAGACCGGCGCCATGGCGTCATACTTGTCGCGTTCCTTCCCGTCCACGACCTGAACATCCCAACCCAGGCGGTCGCGAAAGACGCGAGCCCTCAATCGAAACATCTCGTCCAACAGGCTCGCGTATTGTCGAGCATTGTATTGCTCAATCACGACGATCATGTCGCGCTCTCCTCAGCCACGCAAACTATCCGCGCTGGCCCCGGCGCTGGAGGTCATTACGCCCGGCAAACGGATAGGTCGGGGCGATTATGTATAACTACCGAGTTGTCACTGTGGTTCGTTCGACCAGGCTTAGGCAAGCCGCATGAATTCGCGGCGTCACTGATTGCTTGCTCAATCGATTCGTTGTTTAAGCGTGTTTTATACGATCAGCAGGCCGAACTTGACGGCTTTGCTGACGGCTTGCGCCGATGTGACGCAGTCGAGCTTGAACCGAGCCGATTTCAGATAGTACCGCGCCGTGTGCGGGGAAATGTTCAATATGATCGCAATTTCGCTCGAGTCCTTGCCGCGCGCGATCCAGCGCAGGCACTCGAGCTCGCGCATCGTCAGGTGCGGCCGATCCTCGCCAAAGACCTCGCTGATGACCCGCCGGTGAAGGCGGTTCCCAATCTCTATGAGCTGGGGCAGGGTGGTCTTCACGAATTTCGTCCACTCCCGGTCCGATCGCGAAAACGAGATCGAGAACAGGGCCCGATGCCCGTGCTTGCTCTGGAGCGGGATGGAGAGCCCGTGCGGCCCGACGCCATGCGCGAGGGCGTCCACCAGAAATGCCCCCTCCGCGGCGCTCTCGATTTTCAGCTCGCTCCAGTCGAATGGAAGCGCGCGCAGAAATCCCTCGCGCAGGACCGGGTCGACATCGACATATCCCATTTGCAGGTAGCGCTTGATCCAGGAAGCCGGATAGGTCAGGCGAATGTAGGGGTCGACCGACGAACTCACTCCCAGCTTGGATGAATGGTAGACGAGGTGATCGACGCTCAGGAGGTCCCGGAGCTTGGCGATGGTCTCTTCCATGTCTGGCGTGTTGTCGATGATCGAGTAGGCTTGCAAGAGCCTCTCGTCGCCGGACTCGCTCGCAGCCATGACTTCATCCGCTCTCGCGTTCGTCCGGCAGGCCCGGATTGCTGCGCTGCGGGCACGGTAATAGTCGGATTGCTCGCAGCCGTTTCGAAGGTCCGCAACCCGAAAGCGTAGCTCTTAACGCGCCTCGTTGGCAATTCGGCGACTGGCGGGCCGGCGGCCCAAACGGGGCCAGGTGGGCGAACCCGGCGCCCCCGTGGTCGCGGCTGCGCTCGCCAACGCGATCTTTGCCGCCACCTGCAACCGCATTCGCCGACTGCCGATCGGGGGCCACGTCCTGTCCGGGGCCGCCTGAACGGTTCACGCCATATTGTTTGGAAGCGGCGGTGGGCCTATGTGAAGGTCGTGGCAGGCTTGGAGATCCGCAGTGCCCGACGGCATGGCAACGACCGCTTTCCGGTTTTCCCGCCCGCTCGCCATCGTGGCGGCGGCGGTAGCGATGCTGCTTGCCGGCACCGTGGCGCTGTGGGCCCATTACGGCACCGCGGTGTTCTACGAGACGATCCTGGCCGGGATCGCCGCCTGCTTGTAAGGCTTTGATGGGGCGTTGGAGAGCGACTGACCATGATCCATCGCCATCTGCGCAGCCTCACGGTGTTCGCCGCCTTCCTGGCCGGGCTCGTGCTTTCCTTGGGCGTCATCCTGATGGCGCGCGAGCATATGGCCGCGCCCGGCTCGCCGCAGGCCGCCGCGATCGGCGGCCCGTTCCGGCTGACCGATCAGGACGGGCGCGTCGTGACGCAGGATGATTTGAAGGGCAGGCCCACGCTGGTCTTCTTCGGCTTCACCCATTGCCCCGACGTGTGCCCGACCACGCTGTTCGATATTTCCCAGGTCATGACCGCGCTCGGCCCCGATGCCGACCGCACCCGCGCCGTGTTCATCACCGTCGATCCGGAGCGCGACACGCAGAGCGTGCTCAAGGACTACCTGACGAGCTTCGACCCCCATGTGACGGGTCTCACCGGCGATCTGCCCGCGATCACGACCGTGGCCAAGGAGTATCGCGTGTACTTCAAGAAAGTGCCGCTCGACGGCGGCGGCTATACCATGGACCATACCGCCATCACCTATCTGATGGACAAGGAGGGCCGCTTCGTCTCGCCGTTCAGCCTGAAGCGGACGCCGGAAGCGGCCGCCGCCGACCTGCGCCGCCAGCTTTGAGGCGGGGAGGCGGGACTGCTCGAGTTCCGGGCCTGGAACGTCCTGGCCGGGACCGGCCAAGCAAGCGTCGGCTTCACCAATCTCATCGCCCGTCCTCGTGCCGCCGTCGCATCGTCGCATATGTACGGCGCGGGTTGGTTGTGCGTAGAATGCTCCTACCCGACTGAGAGCGGACGCGAAGGGTCATCTCATGCGCAAAACTCGGCCGCGCCAAGCCGGCAAGGCTACCGCCGCGGAGCCGGCGCACGAAAAGATCGCGGGCGCCAAGATCATAGGCGCGAAGATCATGGGTCCAAAAATAATGGGGCCCAGCGACAAGATCAACATCCCGACCGATCTGCTGCGCACCTTCGTCGCCATTTATCAGCTCGGCAGCTTCACCAAGGCCGCGCATTTGTTCGAGCTCACCCAGCCCGCGGTCAGCGCCCATATGAAGAAATTGGAATCCCTGATCGGCACCGACCTGATCGAACGCAACCTCGCCGGCGTGAACCTGACGGCGCGCGGCGAGGAAGTTCTCAAATATGCGCGCCGCATCCTGTCGATCAACGACCAGATCGTCAGCTCGGCCGGCCAGCAACGCATGCTGCCGGTCATCCGCCTGGGAATTCCCAACATTTTCGCCGCCTTCAAGCTGAAACGAATCCTGACCGAGTGTCCCGGCACGGTCGGCAATTCCCGCCTGCAGGTCTGCTGCGACTATTCTCCGGGCCTCCTGCGCAGCATCCGCAGCGGCTATCTGGATCTGGCCATCCTGATGAGCGATGAAGCGGAAGTGGGCAACCCGCTGCGGTCCTGGTCCGAGGATCTGGTCTGGGTGCGGGCGCCGGATTTCGTTTTCGACCCCGATCGCGCCGTGCCGCTGGTCAGCTCCCCCAACGTGCTGCTGCCCGACCGGATCGCCATGGATACGCTCGAGCAGGCCAACCAGCCCTACGAGATCGTGTTCACGGCCTTCGACAGCCTGGCGCGGCGCGCGGGCGCCATGGCGGCTCTCGGCTACCTGCCGCTGCCGCGTCCGCTGGTCCCGGACGGGCTGGTGATCGAGCGGCCCGGCATGCTGCCGGCGCTGCCCCCCGTCACCATCGGGATCATCGCCCGCGACGAGCTCGACACCGCCAACCTGACGCCCTTGATCGATCGCGCGGTCGATATCCTGAAGTCGGCGGCGTGAGCCGGTCCCGGGCCTGTCAGGCCGCGCGGGCGAGGCATCCGTTGCGGGCCGAGGTGCGGTGCGCTAGCAAGCCGCGCCGGCCTTGTGCCGGCCCGGCCGCAACGGGTGAACGCAACCGCCGCCTCTCAACCGCCGCAACGACTCGTCTATAAGCTGGGCGGATGAGCCGACTTTCCCGATGCAGCAAGCGATGATGCCTTTCCGTTCGATCCGGCGCCGTGCGGCGTCAATTTTGGTCCTGCTGGCGCTTGCCTCGCTGGCCGCCCTTGCCCCTCTTGTCTCCCTGGGGGCCGGAACGGCCGTGGCGCAGGCGGTCGGGGCCGAGCCGCCCGTACAGGTCCCGGGCTTCTGGGACCCGCGGCGGCGGCCCGAGCGGCCCGATCTCAACCGCGTCGTGGTGATCCGGTTCTTGACCGAGATCGACTATCCGCCGTTCAATTTCGCCGGCCCGGACGGCAATCCCCAGGGCTTCAACGTCGACCTGGCGCGGATGCTGTGCGAGGAGCTCAAGCTCGCCTGCACCGTCCAGATGCGCCGCTTCGAGACCCTGCTCGCCGCGCTCAACGAGAACCGCGGCGACGCCGTCATCGCCTCGATCGCGGTCACGCCGCAGATGCGCGACAAGGTCGATTTCACCGACCCCTATTACCGCACGCCCGGCCGCTTCGTGGCGCGCCGCGATTCCCCGATCGACGATCCGCTGCCGGAAAAGCTCGAAGGCAAGAAGGTGGCGGTGGTGGCCGGCACCGCGCATGAAGCCTATCTCAAGGCACTGTTCACCGAAGCGGAGCTGCACCCCTATCCGAGCGCCGAGCTGGCGCGGCAGGCGCTGCGCCAGGGCGACGTCGATCTCTTGTTTGGCGATGCCGTGTCGCTGGCCTTCTGGCTCAACGGCACCGACTCGGCCAATTGCTGCGCCTTCCGGGGCGGCCCCTATATGGACAGCCGCTACTTCGGCGAAGGCGTCGGGATCGCGGTCAAGAAGAGCAACGAGACGATGCGGCTCGCCCTCAATTGGGCGCTGTTCCGGGTGTGGGAGCAGGGTCGCTTCACCGACCTCTGGCTGCGCTATTTCCCGATCAGCCCGTTTTAAGAAACGGGATCAGAGCAGATTTGGTTAGAGCCAATTTGTGTGGCAAAGTGACGCCATGAAAACACAGCTCATCCTTTCCAATCCCGACATCCTCGGGGGTATTCCAGTCTTTGCGGGCACACGCGTGCCGGTCAAGAACCTCACCGATTACCTGGAGGACAGCAGCTCCATCAACGAGTTTCTCGACGACTTTCCCAGCGTCAGCCGCTCTCAGGTCATCGCGTTTCTGGAGGAGGCCCGGGTCCAACTTACAGCTGCCGTTGCCTGACCCCATGTCGATTGCCGATGCCCCGCCTGCCGATCTGCGCGAGCTTGCCGAGCGCTCGAATGCCTGGCCGTTCGAGGAGGCGCGCAAGATCGTGGCGCGGCTGCAGCGCGCCCCCAAGGGCGGCGCCGCCAAGGAAGCGGTGATCTTCGAGACCGGCTACGGCCCCTCCGGCCTGCCGCATATCGGGACCTTCGGCGAGGTCGCCCGCACCACCATGGTGCGTCATGCCTTCCGGGTGCTCACCGGCGACAAGATCAGGACCAGGCTCATTGCCTTCTCGGACGACATGGACGGGCTGCGCAAGGTGCCCGACAACATCCCCAACAAGGCCATGGTGGCGGAGCATCTGGGCAAGCCGCTGACGCAGGTGCCCGATCCGTTCGGCACCCATGCGAGCTTCGGCGCCCACAACAATGCGCGGCTGCGCGCCTTTCTCGACACTTTCGGGTTCGAATACGAATTCCTGTCCTCGACCGATTGCTATACGTCGGGCCGCTTCGATGCGGCCCTGCGCCGGGTGCTGGAGCGCTTCGATGCCGTCATGGAGATCATGCTGCCGTCGCTGCGGGCGGAGCGGGCGCAGACCTATTCGCCGTTCCTGCCGATCTCACCCACCAGCGGCGTCGTGCTGCAGGTGCCGATCCTCTCCCACGATGCGCAGGCCGGCACCATCACCTACGAGGATCCGGACAGCCGCGAGCGCGTGACCACGCCGGTGACCGGCGGGCGCTGCAAACTGCAATGGAAACCCGATTGGGCCATGCGCTGGCTGGCGCTCGGGGTCGACTACGAGATGGCCGGCAAGGATTTGATCGATTCGGTCAAGCTGTCGGGGAAGATCTGTCGTGCGCTCGATGGGGCGCCGCCCGAGGGCTTCAATTACGAGCTTTTTCTCGACGAGCATGGCCAGAAAATCTCCAAGTCGAAGGGCAACGGCCTCACCATCGAGGAGTGGCTGCGTTATGCCAGCCCCGAAAGCCTGTCGCTGTTCATGTATCGCGAGCCGAAGGCGGCCAAGCGCCTCCATTTCGATGTCATTCCGCGTGATGTCGACGAGTACCAGCAGCTGCTCGAAGGGTATCGGCGGCAGGACCCGAGGCAGCGCCTGTCCAATCCGGTTTGGCACATCCATTCCGGCCGTCCGCCCGCGCCGGACATGCCGATCACGTTCTCCATGCTGCTGACGCTCGTCTCCTCCTCGAATGCGGAAAATGCCGAGACGCTGTGGGGCTTCATCGGCCGCTATCGGCCCGGCGTGACGCCGCAGAGCCATCCCAAGCTTGACGCCATGGTCGGCTACGCCATCCACTATTATCGCGATTTCGTGCTGCCCACGAAAACCTACCGCGAGCCGACGGCGGCCGAACGGGCGGCGCTGATCGACCTGCGCGATGCGCTTGGCCAACTGTCGACGGACGCCACCGCCGAGCAGATCCAAGAGGTGGTCTATGAGGTGGGCCGGCGCGAACCGTTCCTCGATCACAGCGGCAAGAGCAAGCCCAAGGACGGCAAGCCGGGCGTGACGCTCGATTGGTTCAACATGCTGTACCAGGTGCTGCTCGGCCAGGAGAAAGGCCCGCGCTTCGGCTCCTTCGTCGCGGTCTATGGCCTCAAGAACACCGTCGACATGATCGACGGCGCGCTGGCGAGGTCGGCGTAGCCCGGATGGAGCTCATCAGGGCGTTTACGCCCGTCTTCGACGGGCTATGCGTAATCCGGGAACGGGATTTCGGCATTGCTCGAGTTTATCGCTGACCCGGATTGCGGTGCTACGCACCTCCATCCGGGCTACATCCTCACTGGCTCGCCCAAATAATCCGCTGCATCCACAGCACGTCGTGCAGCGCGATGGAGCGCTCGGCGCCTTCGGCATCGAGCGAGGCGAGCTCGATCAGCTTGGAGGTGCGCCGCTTTAGCTCGCTGATCGTCACCTTGCCGTCCTTGGTCCTGACCACGATGCGATCGCCGCGCCTGATCGAGGCATTCGGCGACACGATCAGCATGGTGCCGTTCCGATAGGTTGGCTCGAGCGAACTGCCGGAAATCTCGATCGCGTAGGCGTTCTCGTCGTCGATGGCCGGGAACGCGATCTGGTCCCAGCCCTTGCCGACGGGAATTCCGGCATCGTCGAAGGCGGCGCTGCTCTCGGCCGGATTTTCCATCCTGGCAAAGCCGATGAGCGGCAACGGCTGGGCGATGGTGCGGCCGCTCTCCCCGATCAGCTGCACGAAAATGTCGATGCTGGTATTGGTCGCGGCCAGCGCCTTGGCCACCGATTCGGTGGAAGGCCAGCGCTCGCGGCCCTGCGGCGTGATGCGCTTTGACTTGTTGAACGAGGTCGGATCGAGGCCGGCCGCCTTGGCGAGGCCGGAGGCCGACAGGCCGGCGCGGGCGGCGAGCCGGTCGAGGGCCGTCCAAAGCTGCGCGTGCGTGAGCATCGGATCCCGTGGGGTTCGAGGTGCGGATCTTATCCAGACATAGGATTTATAACCTACATATCCTGTGCGCGCACCCTCAAGTATCGGGCGTCTGCCGCCCGGCCGCGCCGGCAACGCGGGTCCACCCGTTGCTTCCCGGCTGCATGCCAGCCCGGCGACGGGCGGCGCGCTTGCCGATTGACGGGGCTGCCGTAATCCGGGATTGCTCGGCTTTGGCCGAGCGGAATCCACCTGCCGCGGGCCGAGCCGGGGCGCGCGTGCCGACGATCTACAAGATCTGTTCTGTGGAGCTGTGGCGGGAGGCCGAGCGGGCCGGCCTGTTCGCCGGCGCGCCGGTCGATCTGGCCGACGGATTCATCCATTTCTCGACCGCCGCCCAGGTTGCCGAGACGGCAGCGAAGCACTTCGCCGGCGTCACCGGCCAAGTCCTGGTGGCGGTCGATGCCGGAACCCTGGGCGAGGCGCTGAAATGGGAGCCCTCGCGCGGCGGCGCCCTGTTCCCGCATCTCTACGGGAGCCTGCCCATGGCCGCGGTGCTGTGGGTCAAGCCGCTGCCCTTGGGGGCCGACGGCCGCCATGTCTTTCCGGAGTTCGAGCCGTGATCGGTTTCTTCGGCCTTATCGATTCCCTGGCCCGGCCGTTGCTGAGCCACATGGATGCCGAGAATGCCCATCGGCTCGCCGTCCAGGGACTTAAAATTCTGCCGCGCGGCCCGGCACCGGCCGAAGACGCGCGCCTTTCGGTCCGGGTCTTCGGCCTCAATTTTCCCAACCCGGTCGGCATGGCGGCCGGCTTCGACAAGCACGGCGAGGTGCCGGACGCGCTGCTCCGCCTCGGCTTCGGCTTCGTCGAGGTCGGGACGGTGACGCCGCGCCCGCAGCCCGGCAATCCGCGCCCCCGCCTGTTTCGGCTGCCCGCCGACCAGGGCGTCATCAACCGGCTCGGCTTCAACAGTGAGGGCGCACCGGCGGTGCTGGCGCGGCTGGCAGCACGTGCGGGCGCCGGCGGGCTGGTCGGGGTCAATGTGGGGGCCAACAAGGACAGCGCGGACCGCATCGCCGATTACGTCAGCCTGATCGAGACCTTCGCGCCGGTCGCGAGCTACTTCACGGTCAACATCTCCTCGCCCAACACGCCCGGCCTGCGCGACCTGCAGCAAGGCGCCCTGTTCGAGGACCTGCTCGCCCGCGTGGTCGACGCCCGCGCGCGCGTCAGCCGGCAGGCCGGGCTGACTCCGCTCCTGGTCAAGATCGCGCCCGATCTCAGCTTGAACGAGCTCGACGACGTGGTCGGCGCCTGCCGGCGCCGGCGCGTCGACGGCATGATCATCGGCAACACCACGGTCACGCGGCCGCCGAGCTTGAAGGACGTGAGGACCGCAAAGGAATCCGGCGGCCTCTCCGGCCGCCCGCTCTTTGCGCTGTCGACCCGCATGCTGGCGGAGACCTATGTGCGGGCCGAGGGCGCCTTCCCGCTGGTCGGTACCGGCGGCATCGATTCTCCCCGCACCGCGCTCGCCAAGATCCGCGCCGGGGCCTGCCTGGTGCAGCTCTATTCGAGCCTCGTGTTCCGCGGGCTGGGTCTGGTGGCCGAGATCAAGGCCGAGCTGGTCAATGCGCTGGCGCGCGGCCGGCATGCCGGCCTGCCGGACCTCGTCGGCCTGGACGCCGCCGCCATGACGGCGGAGCCTTGGCCGGCGTGACGCTAGACTACTACCGCGCGGCGCGGGCGAGCCGCATCACCAGCCAGATCGGCACCACGATCACGGCGCCGAGCGCGAGATAGCGCCACAGATAGCGCACCGCGTCGAAACCCATGTCCCAGATGTGTTGCGCCAGCTGCCGGATGCTGTCGATGATGTTCCAGGGATCGAAGCCGAGCGCTTCCAGGATCACCCCGACCAGGATCGACAGCAGTGCCAGCCGGAAGATCACCGATAGCGGCGGACCGCCGAAAAAGCGGGTGACGTAATCCTCGTGCCGCGGCGCTTTCGAAGTGTCGGTGGGCAGGGTCATGATTGCATCCTATCACGTTGCCGGCGCACGCGGTCAAACCCGATTGCGATTCGAATCGTGTCGGGCCTCCGTAGGGTGGGTAACGCGCCACCCCGCAGCGTGGAAGAATCTCGCACGGCGCAGCGGCGCGTTGCCCACGCGGCCGACTTTCCGCACCGTCGACGCGTGGGCAAAATTGCGCGGCTCGGCAGCGAGCATCATCGTCGTGCCCGGCAATTTTGCCCACCCTACAATACGCCGGCCGCCGGCGCCGTGCGCCCGGCCTCGATCCGCTCCAGCATGCGCTCGAGGGTTTCCAACCGGTCGGCCTCACGCGGCGGCTTGTCCCAGCGCAGGCGGTTGATGCGCGGGAAGCGCATGGCGAGGCCCGATTTGTGGCGCGTAGAGCGTTGCAATCCCTCGAAGGCGACCTCCAGCACCAAGCCGGTATCGGCCTCGTGCGTCACTTCGCGCACCGGGCCGAAGCGGTCGACGGTGTTGCGTCGAACGTAGCGGTCGATCTCGAGCAGCTCCTGGTCGGTGAACCCGAAATAGGCCTTGCCGACCGGCACCAGGACGTCGCCCTCATCCGCCTTGGTCCAGACCCCGAAAGTGTAGTCTGAATAGTAGGACGAGCGCTTGCCGTGGCCGCGCTGGGCATACATCAGCACGGCATCGACGATGAACGGATCGCGCTTCCACTTCCACCACGGGCCCTTGGGCCGGCCGGGCAGATAGGGCGCGGCGCGGCGCTTGAGCATGACGCCTTCGACCGCGTCGGCGTCGGCGCCCGCGAGCGCCGGATCGGCGCGGGCGGCGGTGAGCTCGTCCCAGGTCCGAAACGGCACCAGCGGGGAAAGATCGATGCGCGGCTCATCCAGGCGCGCGGATGAATTCCTCGAGCCGCGCGCGGCGTTCCGCGAACGGACGCTCGCGCAAATCGGTCGCGCCCTCGACCAGGAGATCGTAGGCGCGCAGATGGACCGGGAATTCGGCGATGAGCTTGGGCGTGACGCTCTTGCGGTTGAGGCGCTGCTGCAGCACGTTGAAGCTCTGCACGCGACCCGCGCGCACGACCAGCAATTCCCCGTCGATCGCGCCGGTGAAACGCATGCTCTCGAGGAGGTCCGGAAAGCTGTTCGAGATATCCTCGCCGGTGCGCGAATAAAGCCGCGCCGGCCCGCTGCCCTCGCCCCCGCTCGCGTCGCGCGCGGCGACCGCCTGCACCCGGATGCCGTCCCATTTCCATTCGGCCATGAAGTCGGCGGGATCGAGCGCGGCCAGCTCGGTATCGTCGATGGCATGCGCCAGCATGGCGGGCCGGAACGGAACCGGGTCGCGGCTCGCCGGCCTCTCGGCGCGGCCTTCGAGCCAGGCGAACAGCTCCTCATAGGGCGGCGTCAGCCCCGGCCAGAGCAGCTCGATCTCCTGCACATCCCGGCCGCCGAGCGCGGCCGCGGCGGTCTTGGCAAGCCGCGCCGACACCCCGATGCGCAGGCCGCCGGTAACGAGCTTCAACAGCGCCCAGCGTCCGGTCTCGTCGAGTTGATCGAGCCAGCGCGCGAGCTGCCCCGGCAACTCGGACTTGCCGAGCGTGGCGAGAGTTTCGATCACGCCCGAGAGGGCAGGGGAGGCGGCCGGTGGATCGATCCGCTGCTGCGGCGCCGGCCACATCAGCGCGACGGTCTCGGACAGGTCGCCCACATAGTCGTGGGACAGTTCGAACAGCACCGCATCGGTGCGCTGCGCGATCAGCGCCCGGATGATGCCGGGCTTGGCATGCTGGAAGCTCAGCGCGCCCGTCAAGGCGGCGAGCGCCCAGCCGCGCTCGGGATCCGGGACGGTGCGGAAATATTCGGTCATCAGCCGCAGCTTGTTGTTGCGGCCCGCCTCGTAGCCGAGGCGATCGAGCAATTGGGCGAAGCGTTTCATGGCGAGTGTTTCATGCCGGTTCGCCAGGCTCGTTGGCGGCGTCGGCTTCATCCTCCTCGCCATAGCCGACCAGCGCGAGCGGTCGCGCCTTGAGCCCATGGCTCACGCTGAAATAGACCAGCGCCTCCTCCTGCCCGTGGGTGACCCAAACCTCCGCCGCGCCGGTCGCCGCGATGGTGGCGGTGAGCCCGTCCCAATCGGCATGGTCCGAGATCACCAGCGGCAGCGCGATGCCGCGCTGGCGCGCGCGGGCCCGCACCCGCATCCAGCCCGACGCAAAGGCGGTGACCGGATCGGGGAAGCGGCGCGACCACAGCTCGTTGAGCGCGGAGGGCGGGCACAGCACGATGGCGCCGGCGAGCTCGGCCTTCTCGGCGTCGCGCGCATTGCGCAGCTCGCCGAGCGCGATGCCGCGGCTTTGGTAGTAGCGCGTCATGCGCTCGAGCGCGCCATGCAGGTAGATCGGTCGCTCGTAGCCGGCCTTGCGGATGAGCGCGATGACGCGTTGCGCCTTGCCGAGCGCATAGGCGCCGACCAGATGCGCGCGCTCGGGAAACAGCGTCACCGATCGCAGGAGCTTGGCGATCTCGCCGTCGGGATCGCCGTGGCGGAACACCGGCAACCCGAAGGTCGCCTCGGTGATGAAGACGTCGCATTTGACCAGCTCGAACGGCGCGCAGGTCGGATCGGGCACGTCCTTGTAATCGCCGGACGCCACGATCCGCAGGCCCTCGTGCTCGACCGCCACCTGCGCCGAGCCGAGCACATGGCCGGCGGGATGGAACGTCACGCGGCGCCCCCGATGTTCAGGCTTTCGCCGTAGCGGATGGCCTGCACGGTGCCGGCGAAATTGCCGCCATAACGCAATCCCATCAGATCGAGCGTCTCCTGGGTGGCCAATACGCTGCCGTGGCCCGCCCGGGCATGGTCGGAATGCCCGTGCGTGATCACCGCCTTGTCGACCGGCCGGGTCGGATCGATATGGAAGCCGCCAAGCCGGCAACAGAGGCCGGCCGGGGTCGGCGCGAGAATGTCTTCCGGGCGCATGGGTGTTAGATATGTCATAACTACGCGGCTGCGAGCTTTGATGAGCCTTGGCGTGCACACCGGTCCTCTTCTCATCTCCTCCGGCGATCTGATCGCCGACCGACGCTACCAATGGGCGATTGACTACCTCGCCCGCGGCGACCGGGCAGGCGCGGCGGAGATTCTCGAGCAGGTGCTGGAGACCGCCCCGGCCTTTGCGGGCGCCTGGTTCGCGCTCGGCGCCATCCGCGAGGCCGCGGGTGAGCGCGAGCGCGCCGTCGCGGCTTTCGTGGCCGCCCGCGATGCCGATCCGCAGGACTATCATGGCGCCCGCCTGCGGCTGGCGCGGCTCGGCGTCGGCGAAGCCACGCCGGCCATGATGGCGGTCCATGTCCGCCGGCTGTTCGATCAGCACGCGCCGCGCTTCGAGCAGAGCCTGCTGCAGCAGCTCGATTACCGCGGGCCGCGATTGCTGCTCGATGCCGTCACGGCCGCGGCGCGAACGGCCGGCCGCCCACCCCGGTTTGCCTCCATGCTTGATCTCGGCTGCGGCACCGGTCTTGCGGGCGCAGCCTTCCGGGACCGGGTCGACCGCCTCGCCGGCGTGGATCTCTCGGCCGCCATGATCGATGAAGCGCGACGCAAGGCCATCTATGACCGGCTCGAGACCGGCGAGCTCATTGAATTTCTCGACGCCGAAGCGGCAGCGCCGGCGCGCTACGATCTGGTCGTGGCAGCCGATGTTCTGGTCTACACGCAGGACCTGGCGGTGGCGGCCGCCGCCGTGCGCCGCGTGCTGGCGCCTGCCGGCATGTTCGGCTTCACGGTCGAAACCCATCCCGGCGACGGGGTGCTGCTGCGCGAGAGCCTGCGCTACGCCCACGGCGCCGCGCATGTCCGCGCCGCGATGGCGGACGCGGCCCTCAAGCTCGCCCATCTGGACGAGGTCGCGACCCGCACCGAGAGGGGCGAGCCGGTGGCGGGCCTGTTGGGAGTGGCGACCGCGTGCTAACAACATTCAGGTCGAAGAAGAAAACACGACGAAGGGAGGCGACGCAGGTCGCGGAATAGGATGACTCCGGAATTGCTGATGCTGGCGCTGAGCGTCGTGTTGGGCTTCGTGCATATCATCGTGAGCGCAATCGCCACCACCCATCAATACGGCTCCAAATGGAATCTGAGCGCGCGCGACACCCCGATGCCGCCCCTCGACCTCGTGGCGGGCCGGCTGCAACGCGCCCTGCATAATTTCCTGGAGACGTTTCCCCTGTTTGCAGTCGCGGTCCTGATCGCCGATGCCACCAACCGGCACGGCTGGTTGGCGGTCTGGGGTTCGCAAATCTATTTCTATGCCCGCGTGCTCTACCTGCCGATCTATGCGGCGGGCATCCCGAGGATCCGCACCGTGGTCTGGAGCGTGGCCTCGCTCGGCATTGTGATGGTGCTGCTCGACTTGATCTAGTTTGGCCCAACCGCTCGGCGGTCCTGTAGGGTGGGCAAAGCCGGCCACGGCGCCGCCGTATTGCGCGGCGCGCGTTCCGCCGTGCCCACGCGGGCGGACCTCGCGGTAGAACCGCGTGGGCAAAATTGTGCGGCGCCTCGGAAAAACGCGATCGCCGTGCCACGCAATTTTGCCCACCCTACACTCGACCGTCTTGCCGGTCCAGGGCTAACTCTAGAGCCGTGTCCATTCCCGAAGCCGCATCGGCGCCGGGGCTGTTGCCCGCAAGCTTTCGCGCGCTGGTTTGCCAGCCGCGGCTGGACGCCGCGCGCCCATCAGCTCGACCTGTTGGCGAAGGCGCGCGCCGGACGCTCGGTGCTGCTGATCGCGCCGACCGGCGGTGGCAAGACGCTGGCGGGCTTCCTGCCGACGCTGGTGGATTTGAGCGAATTGGAGCACCGATCGCCGCCGGCCGCCGCCGGGAGGCTGCGTTCCGTCGGACATGGCGTGCGGCGCGGAGGCGGGCTGCACACGCTCTACATCTCGCCCCTCAAGGCGCTGGCCGTCGATATTGCGCGCAACCTCGAGCAGCCGGTCGCCGAGATGCAGTTGCCGATCCGCATCGAGACGCGCACCGGCGACACGCCCGTATCGAAGCGCCAGCGCCAGCGCCGCGATCCGCCCGATATCCTGCTGACCACGCCCGAGCAGCTGGCCCTCGTCCTGGCCTCGCCGGACGCGCCTTATCTGTTCGGCAGCCTCAAGCGGGTGGTGCTGGACGAGCTGCATGCGCTGGTGACCTCTAAGCGCGGCGACCTGCTTGCGCTCGGCCTCGCGCGGCTCAACCGGCTGGCGCCGGCGCTCGCGAGCGTCGGCCTGTCCGCGACCGTGGCCGCGCCCGACGACCTTCGCGGCTTTCTGGTGCCGCAGCCTCCTGGCCGGCCGGCGCTCGCCGACCTGGTGGTGGCGCAAGGCGGCGCCGCGCCCCATGTGACCATGCTCGACACCGCCGAGCGGCTGCCCTGGGCCGGGCATTCGGCGCAGCATGCGCTGCGCGAGATGTACGAGCTCATCAAGGGGTATCGGACCGCCCTCGTCTTCGTCAATACGCGCAGCCAGGCCGAGCGGGTGTTCCAGGAGCTGTGGCGCATCAACGAGGATGACCTCGCGATCGCGCTTCATCACGGCTCGCTCGACGTGGCGCAGCGCCGCAAGGTCGAGGCCGCCATGGCGGCCGGGCGGTTGCGTGCCGTGGTGTGCACCTCCTCGCTCGATCTCGGCGTCGACTGGGGCGATGTCGATCTCGTGATCAATGTGGGTGCGCCGAAAGGCTCCTCCCGCCTGCTGCAGCGCATCGGTCGCGCCAACCACCGGATGGACGAGCCCTCGCGCGGCGTGCTGGTGCCGGCCAACCGTTTCGAGGTGCTGGAATGCCGTGCCGCGCTCGACGCCATCGCGGCGAATGCGCAGGACACGCCGCCGGCGCGCACCGGCGCGCTCGATGTGCTGGCCCAGCATGTGCTCGGTTGTGCCTGCGGGGCGCCGTTTCTCGCCGACGAGCTTTATGACGAAGTGCGCAGCGCCGCCCCCTATGCGGGCCTCGTCCGGAGCGATTTCGACGCGGCTCTCGATTTCGTGGCGAGCGGCGGCTACGCGCTCAAAGCCTATGAGCGGTTCGCCAAGATCAGGCAGGGCAAGGACTTGAAGTGGCGGATCAGCCATCCGGCGGTGGCGCAGCGCTATCGGATGAATGTCGGCACCATCGTTGCGGCCGACATGCTCAAGGTGCGGCTGGTGCGCTCGCGCGCGTCGAGGGCGATCGCGCGCGGCGGGCGCCTGCTCGGCGAGGTCGAGGAATATTTCGTCGAGACCCTGGTGCCGGGCGACACCTTCGTGTTCGCCGGCGAGGTCTTGAAATACGAGGCCCTGGCCAACGACGAGGTCTATGTCTCGCGTGCTGCCGCGAAAGACCCGAAAGTGCCGTCCTACGAGGGCGGCAAGTTTCCGCTCTCGACCTATCTGGCCGACCGCGTGCGCGGCCTTATTTCCGACCGCGATGCCTGGCGCGCGCTGCCCGAGCAGGTGCGGGAATGGCTGGAGATCCAGGCTTGGCGCTCGCAGGTACCGGGACGGCGCGAGCTTCTGGTGGAGACCTTTCCACGCGCCGACAAATACTATCTGGCCTGCTATCCGTTCGAAGGCAGGCTCGCCCACCAGACGCTGGGCATGCTGCTGACGCGCCGCCTCGAACGCGCCCGGCTGCGGCCGCTCGGCTTCGTGGCCAACGAATACGCGCTCGTGGTCTGGGGACTGGGGGACGTTGCCTTGCGCATTGAACGCGGCGAGCTCAGTCTCGACGCGCTGTTCGACCAGGACATGCTGGGCGACGACCTCGAGGCTTGGCTCGCCGAATCCGCGCTGATGAAACGCACGTTTCGGACCTGCGCGATCATCGCGGGCTTGATCGAGCGCCGCTTCCCCGGCAAGGAAAAGTCGCGCCGCGAGGTCACCATCTCCACCGACTTGGTCTATGACGTGCTGCGCGGCCATCAGCCCGATCACATTTTGCTGCGGGCCGCGCGGGCCGACGCCGCGACCGGCCTCCTGGACATTGCCCGGCTCGGCGAAATGCTCTCGCGCAGCAAGGGGCGAATCGTCCATAAGGCGCTTGATCACGTCTCCCCGCTCGCGGTGCCGGTGATGCTGGAGATCGGTCGCGAGCAGGTCCATGGCGAGGCGGGCGACGCGCTGCTGGCTGAGGCGGCGCAGGAGCTGGTGCGGGAGGCGATGCAGTGATGAGCGAGATGGCCTGCGCTCCGCCGGCGGCAACCGAAGACCACCAAATCCAGGCCGCGACGCTTGTTGATGTCGCCGACGCCGCCCTCGTGGCCGATCCGGCCGGCGCCCTCTATTGGCCGCCGCAAGGGCTGCTCGCCGTCGCCGACCTGCACCTCGAAAAGGGCTCGAGCCTCGCGGCGCGCGGCGTGCTGCTGCCGCCCTACGACACCGCCGCCACGCTGGCGCGGCTTTTGCGGCTGATTGCCCGCTACGCACCGCGCTTGGTGATCGCGCTCGGCGACAGCTTTCATGACCGCGGCGGGCCGGCCCGCATGGCGGACGCCGACCGCGCGGCGCTGTGGGCGCTGCAGCGCGGACGCGAATGGATCTGGATTGCCGGCAACCACGATCCGGAGCCGGCCGCGGACATTGGCGGCAGCTTTTGCGAGACGTTCGCCTGCGGCCCGCTGGTCTTCCGCCATGCACCGCGGCCGAGCGATTGCGATGGCGGATGCGACGGCGAGATCGCCGGCCACCTTCATCCGGTCGCCCGCGTCGCCCAACGCGGCCGCACCACCAGCCGGCGCTGTTTCGCCGCCGACGGGCGGCGCCTGGTGATGCCCGCCTTCGGCGCCTATACGGGCGGCCTCAATGTGCGCGACCGCGCCTTCGCGGATGTGTTCGGCACGTTCTCCTTCACCGCCCACATGCTGGGCGAGCGGCGGCTCTATGCGATCGCCGCCGCGCGCTGCCTGGCGGATTGATGCGTTAGCTAGCGGATTGAAGCGCCAACTCAACCCCCGATTCGCGGAACGGGACGTTAATGGAATGTTGGCGCGATCTGTCAGTCCGGCTTGATGTTGGCTGTCTGGATCACCTTCGCCCATTTTTCGGTGTCGTCGGCGACGAACCGCCCGAGGTCGGCAGGCGAACCGGGGAACGCCGTGTTGCCAAGATCGGCAAGCCGCGTCGTCATTTTCGGGTCCGCGAGGGCTATGTTTATCTCCTTGTTGAACTTGTCGATGATTTCAGTGGGCGTGGGATAGCGTCTCCGTCTTTGATGTGTATGTGCGTCAAGGATGGGAGCCGGATGGCGGAGAAAGCGCAGCGTCAAAATGAAAGTTATGCGCTCGGTGGCGATGGTCTCTTCATGCCTACTCTTGCGCGCGCTACAAGCTCTTGGGGAATGTCCTCGACGATATCCACATACTCTTTGAAGATATTCCAATATTTTAACCTCAGGCCGCTGACTTTTGCCAGCGCGGCATAGTTGATGACAATCAATCCGCCAACGGGTGCTAACCCGAGCGCCGTAATGAAATACACGAACGATGCAGATACGCCGTGACCGTAGTTGGCAGTTGAGGCTATAAGAAGCCCAAGCCCAATCACCCCCGCGATCATCGCGGCGCGACCGAGGTTTATTTCCAAAACTTGCGCGCGCACACTCAGTACTTGATAGGGTTGAACGTCGAGCATCTTGATCGTGAGGTCGAGCAGCTTGTTGGTCAAATCGCTGCTATACGGCAGGCTGGTCAGGTCGCTGGACGCGAGAGAAAACTCGTCGATTGCTCGAATGTCCGCCAACGCGTTTTTGATGTCGCGGCTCAGATGTTCAACGTTTTGTTGAAATCGAGTGACCTCCGGTGCCCTAATTTCCTTGAATGAGTAATAGGCAATATTGAGTCCAATAAGCATGCTCAGCAGGTTTTGAATTTCTCCCCACTTCATTGTTGTCTCCCTTCAGACGATGGGACTGCGCCGAGCATACGGTTACCGCGTCAGGGATGGAAGCCGGATGGCGGAGAAAGCACAGCGTCTTCGTTCACGACAGCCCGGCGCCGGAGGCGGACGCCTGTCTTCAGTGAATTCACTCTGTCCCATTTTGAGCCCGTTTAGGGACAGTCGCGGGTCGGGGACAGTCGGGTCAGTCCACGAGGCTAATCTCCGGATGCCGGCCCGGGATACCGATGTCCGGTGTTGGGGATAGCGGACGACAGCGCGGACATGGCAATATCGACGCCAATGACCCATCTCGGACATCGTGGAGGTCTACGAGATATGACCCGATGGAGGGGCCCCGCCCTCATAGGTTCGCGCAGCCCCCTAATAGGCTTTGCAAGTCGCCTGTACGATACGAATTTCGGGGCAGTTTTCGAAGTTGCGCCCGTTGTAGAGGGTGTAGACCGTTTGTCCGGGGTGCAGCTTCACGTCCACCGACACCCTGCATGACTGCTGATCGGCCATCAGATCCATAACGATATCGTTGTGGGGTTGACGCCATATGGCGCGCAGGCTGTGTGGTCCTGCGACGCGGAGTTCCGCAGTTCCGCCAGCCGTCGTTGTTGGCCGTCCACCGAGCCGACCATTCCAACGCAATAGGCCGGTTGGGATACCTAACCCCGACATGGACAATTCCATTGACGTCGACCGATTAGCCAGAAGTGACGCCTTTCCATTCACCTGTGCAGGCCAATTGCGGATCGGAAAAGAAACCGTAGGTCCGTCGCAACCTATTCGGACCTGCCAGTTAAAATCAAAATGCATTCCGTCGTCACCTAACGCGGGCGGCGCCGACACAAGAAGATACAAGCAAGTCGCCAGAGCAACAGGTTTCATCGGAAATCCCCGCAAGAATTGCCGCCACTCTTAGCGTCTTTAGCCTGCGTTCCGCAGCTCGCTGAATTTTCGAACACAGAGTGTGTTCACTTCTATGCTCAACGTCAAGACGCCACCGACGACGGGTGACGTAAGGGATTCTGTGTCAGGCGAGGAAGGGGGTACTCCCACTGTGGCTGCCAAGCACACAACGGAGCACCCCCCATGTCACAGCGAACTGCGACGATTACGAGTCTACCGATGGCTTTTGAGGTCGTGAAGGCGATGCAGGGCGATGGCTTGGAGTGGGGCGAGGGCTACCGCCCGCTCGGCCGGCAAGCCCTGGCGGAGATCATCGAAGATCAAATGGCTGCGGCGGTGGACCGCCACCTTGAGCAGCTGCAGGCCGATGAGGCTGCCGATCGTCGCAATGGCTACTATCGGCGGCATCTTCTGACCGAGCTTGGGGATATCGAGCTCAGCGTTCCGCGGACCCGCCGCTATAGCCCGGTCGAGGTCGTGCGCGCCTATGCGCGGCGCACACGGGAGATTGACCGGGTGATCCTTGCCGGCTTCGTGCTTGGCCTGTCGACCCGCAAGGTTGGGGAAACGTTGCTGGCGTTGCTGGGGCGCAAGGTGAGCCCCAACACGGTGAGCCAGGTTGCTAAGACGCTCGATGCGGCGGTGGCCGCCTTCCATCGCCGGCCGCTTCAGAACCGCTATCAAGCGCTGATGCTCGATGGTGTCGTGCTCTCGCGCAAGACCGGCGCCGGCGCCCTGCGTAGGCCGGTTCTCGTGGCTTTGGGGCTCCGCCGCGATGGCAAGAAGGAGGTCATCGACTTCCGCTTGGCGACGAGCGAAAGCGCCGCCGAATGGGAGAAGTTCCTGACCGATCTCTATCGCCGTGGGCTCACCGGCGAGGGGCTGGACATGATTTGCGTCGATGGTGGGGCCGGTCTGCTCGCTGCCTTGCCAAGCGCCTTCCACGGCATCCCGGTGCAGCGCTGCTGGGCGCACAAGATCAGGAATGTCCTCGACAAGGTCCGCAAAGCCGATCAGCCGAAGGTCAAGCGGGCCCTCCACAAGATCATGAATGCCGCCAATGCCCCGGCGGCACGCGCCGCCGCACGCAAGCTCGCCAACCGCTTCGCCGATAAATATCCGGCAGCCGTCGCCTGTCTGCGCAACGACCTCGATGAGTTGCTGACCTGCTTTCGCTACAAATCGGAGGACCAGCGCCGCAAAGTCCGAACCACAAATGCAATCGAACGACGATTCCGCGAGGTCCGGCGAAGGACCAGGCCCATGGGAACCTTCCAGGACAGGACATCCATGGACCGCATTCTGTTCGCCGTCTTCACCCACGAAAACAAGTCACAGGGCGTCAGCACCCCCTTCCTGCTGACACAGAACAATTGACGTTACCCCGACGACGCTCGCCCACACCTACGAGCCGCTCGCAAAAAGGCTACGATTCGCATTCTTACATGCTCATCGTTCCAGGCAAGACTATGATCTCAGCCGTTTACCGCCGGCCTTTCGCGCCGCCAGGCAACGCCGGGTGTGCGGGCGCAGCTGGTTGGTCAGGTGGTGTCGAGTCTGATCCTGGTGGTGGTGTACTTAGTTCGTCGTCGGCCATTGTACCCTCCTGAGGTTGACGTAGCGGACGAGTCCAAAATTCGCATTTATGCGACGGCTGAAAAGATACCGCCCACAAATCTAGGGATGTGTCGAATTCTTGTCGCCCACCTTGGAAGTTACTCCAATTTCCGTCGCTTCGAAACGGGCAAACGGCAGGAAACGAAAAGCTTATACCAGAATGCACAAAGCCTGACTCATCGCGTCATGGCTTGCCGGCATTCGTCAATTAGAACGTTAGTTATATCAAGGTGATGCGAGTTGCGGGGTGCCACGAGGCCGATGAGTCAGCGCCAACGAGGTTGGTATCGGATGGGACAGTGCCTCCGTCTTTGATGCGTAAAAGCGTGTGCGTCAGGGATGGAAGCCTGATGGCGGAGAAAGCGCAGCGTCTCCGTTTACGACAGCACGGCGCCGGAGGCGGACGCCCTATGCGCTTTATCTGTATGCTTCGTCCCGACGCGTGATGCCAGTTACCTCGGGGTGTCGTGGATCACTTCGAAAATCACGCGGTAGTCTCCGATGCGGAAGCGATACTCGTTCGAGCCAGAGAGCGGTTCGGCGAAGTTGAGCGGGTCGGTTTGCAGGGAATAGAATTCCACTTTCTCAACAATGCGTTTCTGCAGGCGTTGGGAGGAGCATACTATAGGCGCCAGATCGTCGCGCCGCTGGGTACTGCGCGCGGGCGCCGGTCAATCGCGGCGGAACACCACCGAGGCGAACCAGCCGGTTAGGATCGCCATCATGGAGGCGGCGAGGCCGTACAGCACGCCGTGGGTCTGCGCGCTCGATGACACGAACTGCTCGAAGCCGGACTTGTAGATCTCGAGCGCCGAGGGCGTGCGCGCCAGCATCATGCCGTCCGCGAACAACGTCACCTCGACCTCATAGGTTCCGGTCGGCACCTCGGCCGGCAGAGCGATCGAGGCTTGGAACAAGGCGGGGGTCAGAAAGGTGACACCATTCGATTCCTGGCGATAGAGACCGTGCTCATCCTTGAGCTGCAGAAGCGCCTTGCGAAAGGTCTCGTTGCCGATGTCATCGGCGGAGGCGGAGTCGATGCGCTGCGGCAACGCGAAATTGTCGAGGCCGAGCTGCAGGCGGCGCAGCGTGCCGGTGCTGGCGATCGCTTCGAGCGGCCGGTTGGTGAGCACCGCGAGGTAGGAAGGCGCGTTATCGAACACCCGCGAACTCATAGTTGACCCAGATGCCCAGCATCCGCTTCTTGCGAAAGGTGACGATGCTCTGGCGCGGCCCGACGACGGTGATGGCGACGTCATAATTGCCGTGCAGCGGCAAGCTGCCGGTATCGCGCTCGATGCCGCCGAACAGCACCACCTCGCTGCCGTTGAAGCTCGATGTCACCATCACGCGGTGCTCGGACAGCGACGTGACCAGCTGCTCGGCCGCGGCCGGGCGCGCGGCCGCCGCGATCGAGACGGTTGCGGCGAGCAGGATCAGCAGCGCCGGCCGGATCATCAGCCGCCCTCCAGCGGCCGCAGCGAGAACAAGTTCTCCGGCGGCAGCGTGAGATCGAGGCCGAACCGGATTCCGACCGCCAGGACCAGGAGACCGAGCAGGAGCCGCAGCCGCTCGCCGCTGATCCGGTGCCCGGCCCGTGCTCCGAACTGGGCGCCGATGACGCCCCCGACCATCAGCAGCAGCGCCAGCACCGCGTCGACCAGGTGATTGGTCGCCGCATGCAGGACGGTCGCGGACGCCATGGTCACCATGGTGAGCACCATCGAGGTTCCGATGACGGTCACGGTCGGCACGCGCAGAATGTAGATCAGCATCGGCACCAGCAAGAAGCCGCCGCCGATGCCCATCACGGCGCCGACAAAGCCGATGATATATCCGATTCCCAGGACCGGGACGGCGGAGACATAGATGCGCGAGCGCTTGAAGCGCAGCTTGAACGGCAGCCCATGGATCCAGGTATGGCTGCCCGGCCGGCGCAATTCGATCGGCTTGCCCTGTCGCGCGCGCATGATCGCGCGCAAGCTTTCGATCACCATCAGGCCGCCGACGACGCCGAGCAGCAACACGTAGGAGAGGCCGATCGTGATGTCGAGCTGGCCGATCGAGCGCAGCATCGTGAACAGCCACACGCCGGAGGCGGTGCCGGCAAAGCCGCCGGCGAGCAGCAAGCCGGCGAGCGGCACGTCGATCGTCCGCCGCCGCCAATAGCTGATCGCCCCCGAGCATGACGATGCGGCGATGTGGCTGGTGACCGTCGCCACCGCCACCGCCGGCGATACGCCGAGGAAGATCAGCAGCGGCGTCATCAGAAATCCGCCACCGATGCCGAACATGCCGGAGATGAAGCCCACCGCAAGCCCCATTCCCAGAATGAGAAAGACGTTCACCGGCAGGTCGGCGATCGGAAGATAGATCTGCACCGGAATTGTCCGTCGGTTCGAGCGATCCAGGAACGATCGAAGCGGGTCGGAGGATGCGGCCCAGCACCTGGGTTTTCAGCGATAAAGCATTTTTAGAAAAAGGGGAAACCGGTTCCCGGCCAGAACGGCCGCCGGCGAAGGCGCACGAAGCTTAAGTGTCCTCAGCGCGCGGCGGCGGCCGAGCGGTCGGGCTTGGGTGCGGAGTTGCGCGGCTTCGGATTGCTTGGGGGCGGCGCGGCCGCATTGTCCCAGCCGCCGAGGGGGACCGGCGGTTGGATGGCAGCCTGGGGCTGCTCAATGGCGGTCCAGGCCTGAACCGCCTGCTTTGCCGCCGCCAGCGATTGCGCGTCCAGGCGGGCGCCGACCTCGTCACGCTTGGCGGCCGATTCCTTGTCGCCATCGCGGGCCGCCAGCGTGAACCATTTGTAGGCCTCGGGCAGGTTCGGCTCCATGCCGATGCCGCGTCCGTACAGAATGCCGAGATTGTATTGGCTGTCGCTGAGGCCGTAATCGGCCGCCTTGCGGAACCATTTGGCGGCGTTCAGGTAATCGGGCTTGCCGTCGATGCCCTCGGCATAGAGCACGGCGAGATTGTGCATGGCCTTGGCATTGCCGGCTTCGGCCGCGGCCGAATAGAGGCGCCGGGCGGCTTCGAGGTCTTTCTTCACCCCGAAGCCCTTCTCATAGAAGCTGCCGAGCCGGAATTGCGCCGGCACCGACCCCTGCGCGGCGGCGAGGTCGAACCAATCCGCGGCCTCGGCTAAATTCTGCGGCACGCCGCGCCCTTCCGCAAAGCGCTGGGCGATCTCGTATTCGGCGGCGGGATCGCCCTTGGCGGCGGCTGATCGCAAGAGACCGCCGATCGTTGCGGGCAACTTGTCCGCGCCGGTCGCGCTGGTCCCATGCGGCAGCGAGGCCGTAGCCGTTTCGCTCGGTATGCCGGTTATTGCCGGCATACCGGTGACCGGCGGCATACCGGTGACCGCCGGCGCAATGGAACCGGTGACGTCCTTCTTGTCGGCCGTAATCCCCGTGATGCCCGTGATGCCCGTTATGGGCGAGAGCGCCGACGGCTGCCGCGCCGGCTCAGGCGGCAAGCCTGCGGCCGGGATCGAAGCAAAAGGCGTCCCGTCCGTGGGGAGCATCATCGATTGCCGGCCCGCTGCCGGCGCCGCCGGCGTTTTTGCGCCCGGCGTGGTTAGATCCTCGCCGGCCCTCGGGGTTTCCGGCGCAGTGGTCGGTTCCACGCCCTTGGCGGAGGACGACTGGTTTTCCGGCGGCCGCGATCCGTCCGCCCGTTCGTCCGCGGAGCCAAGCAGGCTCACCACCAGGTGAAGCGAGCCCAACACGATCAGCACCACGCTCACGGCCACCAGCACCGAGCGCACGCGGTTGCCCCATCCGCCGACGGCCACGCCCTGGGTCGCCTTGTTAGGACCGGGCGCCGTCGCCGGCTTGTCGGAGCGCACCGCGGTCTCGCTGTTTGCGGCCTGCGCGGCCCGGCGTGCGGCGGCGATGAAGTTCGCCTTGTTGCCGGGGTCGGGAACGACCGGCGGCTTGACCGGGCCGAGCGCGGCCTCGGAGGCCGCGATGCGATCCACCGGTGAATTTCCCGCGCCGCCCCTGATAGCGCCCGGCTCGAGCGGGTGATCGGGCGGCAGGTTCGGATCGATTGGCCGATGCTCCTGCTGTGCCGGCGCGCGCACCATGGGCGCCCGCGTTGGCCCCGGCGAAGGAGCGGGGCGGGCCGAAGCGGGTGGCAGCGGGGCAGTCGCCGCGGTTGCCATCGCGGCCCGGCCGGGGAGCGCGGCTGGCTCCGGGCCGCCGCCGCGGATGTCGTTCTCGATCAGGGTCAGACGGTCGATCAGGTGATCGAGCGCGCCCTGCACGGATTCGAGCGAATTTTGGGTCTCCTGCACGTCCTGCCGAAGCGACGTGACCTCGGGAGACGGGGCGACGGCGGCACGTTCGCCATCCGGCTGGCGTTCAAGCAAGACCAGGAGATCGGAGAGCGCGCTCTCGATCGTCTCGAGATGATTGAGGCGAGCATTGGAGGTGTCGAGCTTCTCGACCAGATTGGTAATCCGGTCCTCCAATTGGCCCACCGCGGCCTGATCGGAGCGGGTGAATCCAACCCGTTCGAGCCGGTCGGCCAGCCCCTTGACGACCGCGTCGAGATCGGCCGCAACGCCCGCGCCGGATTGTTGACGGGTTTCAAGCACGTCGGCCATGGACGAGATGCGATGCTCGAGGGTCGAAAGCAGCTCGGCGGAGCTCGCGATCTGGTCGACCTTGACTGCCAGGCCGCGGACTTCCTCGGACAGCTTTGCGAGCGCGCCGTCGGACGCCACCTGGCCGGCGATGCCGCGCAGCCCCGCGATGGCGCCTTCGAGATGCTCCATCGCCGCCGGGTCCTGGGAGTTGAAGGCGATGAGGTCGATTTTCCGCGCCAGGTCGCGCACGGTCTCGTCGACGCCGACGAGGTTCTCGGCCGGTGTCAGGGCGCGCAACGCGTCGCGAATCTCGGCCAGTCCGCGCTCGACGCTCGCGGTGGCGGCATCGGTGCCGCCGGACTGCTGGTTGTCGTGAAGTCGCTCGGACAGGCGGCGAACCTCGGCCTCCAGTGCCTCGATCGACTGCCGCGGCAGCGCCTCCTTGAGCATCAGCCCGATTTCGGCGAGGTCGTCGCGGAGCGACTCCACCGCCTCGTTGACCCCGCAAGGCCGCAGGGTCTCGATCCGCGTCGTGACTTGGCGCAGCTGCTGTTCGAGGCTGGACAATCCCTGCGTCGGCGCGCGCGGCAGAACATCGGAACGCGACGAAGCATTGGCCGCCGGCCCGCCGTCGGCATCGAGTGCGCGCTGGCGCTCGGCGATCTCCATCAGGGCCTGCTCGAGGGGGGTCGCCGGATCGGCAGTGAGCTCCGGTGCGGGCCGATCACGACGGAGATCGACGGGCGCGCGATCGAGGACGCCGGGGCTTGGCGCAACGGTTTCATTGACGACGCGTCCCGACGCCATCAATTGATCGAGCCGGCGATCGAGCCGCGTAATGACGTCGACCAGCTCGGGGGCGGGCTCGGCGGCGCGCAGGTTGGGCCGCGGATAGGCCGGGCTGAAGTTCAGGCGCGAAAGCTGATCGAGCTGGCGGCCGACTTCGTCAAGGCGCCCCCTGACCTCGGCGATATCCTCGGCCCCGGCGCGGCCGTGATGGTCCTCGTAATCCGCGTAGGCGTGGCGCCTCGGCGGCGTCCGTTCGTCGATGTCGGCGACGTCATTGTCGGCGGCGGCGTGGCTCGGCTGCGGCGGCTCGACCTCTTCGCTCCTCGCGGAGTTGCTGATGACCGAATCGAGCCACTCGCCGACCGACATGCC
Source organism: uncultured Alphaproteobacteria bacterium (assembly GCA_963725185.1). Taxonomy (GTDB): domain Bacteria; phylum Pseudomonadota; class Alphaproteobacteria; order Rhizobiales; family Xanthobacteraceae; genus VAZQ01. The sequence continues at coordinate 133,019 of CAVRXO010000001.1, read as the reverse complement.
GGAGCGGCGCGCGGCTTCGAGCGCGGCCTCGCGCGCCTGCTCGGGTATGTCCTCGACTTGCCACGGAACGCCAGATGTCATGCCCGCATCCACGGTTCAACAGGGAGGATCGGAGGCCGGACGGCCCATTGTGAACCGATGCTCGCTGACAATTGGGGACGGCGCGCGCAGCCCTATATGCTCGACTTCAGTTTTTGCGGGTTAGGGTAAATGGACGGTTAATTTTTCGTGCGCGGGCGGCGGCTATGCGATATTTCGGCCGGGTCGCTTTTCCCGGATCCGAACCAGGGAGGTGATGGTGCCGATCTACCGGGCTCCCGTCGACGAAGCGATGTTCCTTTTGACCGATGTGTTCTCTGTCACGCGCTTTGCCAATCTGCCGGGCTTCGCCGAGGCCACGCCCGATCTCATTCTTGCGGTCCTGGGCGAAGCCGCCAAGCTCTGCGAGCAGGTGGTGCAGCCGCTCAACCGCAGCGGCGATGAGGCCGGCTGCTTGCGCCATGACGATGGCGGCGTGACCACCCCGAAGGGATTCAAGGAGGCCTACCGGCGATATGCCGATGGGGGTTGGATGGGCATTTCGGCGCCGTCCGAATACGGCGGGCAGGGCCTGCCCGGCACGCTCACCGCGGTCATCAATGAATTCATGAACGCGGCGAACATGGCCTTCGCCATGTATCCGGGACTCACCCAGGGTGCCCTTGCTGCGGTCCTGATCCACGGCACGCCCGAGCAGAAGGCGCGCTACCTGCCAAGGATGATCGAGGGCCGCTGGACCGGGACCATGAACCTGACGGAGGCGCATTGCGGCACCGATCTCGGGCTCCTGCGCACCAAGGCGGTCAAGCAGGCGGACGGAAGCTACCGCATCACCGGCACCAAGATCTTCATCTCCGCCGGTGAGCACGATCTGGCGGAAAACATCGTGCATCTCGTGCTCGCCCGCATCGAGGGCGCGCCCGCCGGCATCAGGGGCATCTCGTTGTTCATCGTGCCCAAGATGCTGCCCGATGCGGACGGCGCGCTCGGCGCCAGAAACGCCGTGTCCTGCGGCGCGCTCGAGACCAAGATGGGCATCCATGGCAACGCCACCTGCGTGATGAACTACGACGGCGCCACCGGCTGGCTGATGGGCGCGGAGAATTGCGGCATCAATGCCATGTTCACGATGATGAACGAGGCGCGGCTCGGCGTCGGGGTACAGGGCCTGGCGCTCTCGGAGGTCGCCTACCAGAATGCCGCGGCTTACGCCAAGGAGCGTCTGCAGGGACGCGCGCTCACCGGCGCCAAGTTTCCTGATCAGCCCGCCGACCCTCTGATAGTTCATCCCGACGTGCGCCGGATGCTGATGACGATGCGGGCCTTCAACGAGGCCGCCCGCGCATTGGTGATGTGGACGGCGCTGCAAGGCGACGTGGCGCATCGTGCGCCCGAACCGGCGTCACGGCAGGCGGCCGAGGATCACATGGCGCTCCTCACCCCGGTGATCAAAGGCGTGCTGACCGATCGCGGTTTTGCCAATACCGTGCTGGCGCAGCAGATCTACGGCGGGCACGGCTACATCGCCGAGCACGGAATGGAGCAATTCGTGCGCGACGCGCGCATCGCGATGCTCTACGAGGGCGCCAACGGCATCCAGGCGCTCGATCTGGTGGGCCGCAAGCTCGCCCAGGACAATGGCCGCGCCCTGCAGGCTTTTTTCGGCGAGCTGCAGGACTATATCAAGCAACACGGCGATGCGGCGATGAAGCCCTTCGTGGACCCGTTGGCGACTGCGCTCGACCATTTGCAGGAGGCGACGATGTGGCTGATGCGCAATGCGCCGGCGACGCCCGACAATGCCGCGGCCGGGGCCACCGACTATATGCACCTGATGGGCCTCGTGGCGCTCGGCTACATGTGGTGCCGAATTGTCGAGGCGGCGCGGGCGCGGCTCGCGGTGGACGATGCGGCCGCGGGCATGGGTGGCAAGCTTGCGCTTGGCCGCTTCTTCGTTGAACGGATGCTGCCGGAGACCGCGGTGCATCTGGCCCGCATCCGGCTCGGCGCCGCGAACGTGATGGAATTGCCGGCCGAGGCGTTCTGACCGCTCTTCGGCGAAGCAAGTCCAGCGCGGAAACCACGAGCGGATCCGCGCAGCGTCATCGCTCGCCGCGCCGGCGAGCCGCAGAGGTCAATCATTTGGAGAGAGCCCAGAATGCCGAAGATCGATATCGCGAGCGTGAAAACGGAAGCGTCCTCCGGCTATCCGGAACCGTATCGATCGGTCGTGGCCGGACGCTTGCGCCAACGGCTTGGCAACGTGGCCGGCCTCGATCAGTTCGGCGTCAACCTGACCCGGTTGAAGCCGGGCGCGCAGTCGGCCCAGCGCCATTGGCATGCCATCGAGGATGAGTTCGTCTTTGTCGTCGAAGGCACGCTCGTCTTGTGCGAAAACGACGGCGAAACGGTTCTCACCGCCGGCGCGGCGGCGGCATTCAAGGCCGGCGTCGCCAACGGCCATTGTCTGGTCAATCGCTCGGGAGCGGACGCGGTCTATCTCGAGATCGGCACCCGCTCGGCGCGCGATGAGGTCGACTATCCGGACATCGATCTGCGCGCTCGCAAGGATGAGAACGGCGTGACCTATACCCATAAATCCGGCGCGCCGTATGCGCCCTGATATCCAAGCCCGCTCGCGGCTTATGTCATTGCCCTCGCGGCTACGCTGCGTATATGGTCGCGGCCCAATTCGCCGGTTCCCCCCGCATGGCTCGTGACCAAGTCGACATGACGCCGATCGAGACGCGCGACGAGCTCGTCGCGTGGTTCGCAGCCGGTATCAAGCCGAAGTCGCAATTCCGCCTCGGCACCGAGCATGAGAAATTCGCCTTCACGATCGAGGGGCGCAATCCGGTGCCCTATGAGGGCGCCCGCAGTATCCGCGCGCTGCTCGAGGGCATGCAGCACCTGCTCGGCTGGGAGCCGATCATCGAGGACGGCAACATCATCGGCCTGTTGGACGTGACCGGCGGTGGCGCGATCTCGCTCGAGCCGGGCGGTCAATTCGAGCTCTCGGGCGCCCCGGTCGAGACCGTGCATCAGACCGCGGCCGAGCTGATGGCGCACCTCGCGCAGGTGAAGGAGGTCGCGCGTCCGCTCGGCATCGGCTTTCTCGGCATCGGGATGACGCCGAGCTGGAGCCGGGCCCAGATGCCGATGATGCCCAAGGGGCGCTACCGGATCATGACCGCCTACATGCCGAAGGTCGGCAAGCTTGGCCTCGACATGATGTATCGAACCTGCACGGTGCAGACCAATCTCGACTTCTCCTCGGAAGCCGACATGGTGCGCAAGCTGCGCGTGTCGCTCGCGCTGCAGCCGGTCGCCACCGCGCTGTTCGCCAATTCGCCGTTCACCGAGGGCAAGCCCAACGGCTTTCTGTCGTTTCGCTCCGAGATCTGGCGCGACACCGATCCGGATCGGTCGGGCATGCTGCCATGGGCGTTCGAGCCCGGAATGGGCTTCGAGCGCTGGGTCGACTACGCGCTCGATGTGCCGATGTATTTCATCAAGCGCGGCGACCGTTATATCGACGTCGCCGGCCAGTCGTTCCGCGATCTGATGGCCGGCAAGCTTGCCGGCCTGCCCGGCGAGCGCGCCACCATCTCGGATTGGGCCAACCATATCTCGACGATCTTTCCGGAGGTGCGGCTCAAGCGCTATCTCGAGATGCGCGGCTCCGACAGCGGCCCGTGGCGCTGGTTGCCGGCGCTGCCCGCCTATTGGGTGGGATTGTTGTACGATGACGACTCGCTCGCGGCGGCCTGGGACCTGGTCAAGGATTGGAGCGCGCAGGAGCGCCAGAAGCTGCGCGACGAGGTTCCCAGGCTCGGCTTCAAGCCGGTGATCCAGGGACGCAGCATCCTGCAGCTCGCGAAGGCGACGCTCGCCATCTCCGAGCAAGGGCTGCGACGGCGCGCCCGGCTCGACCCCAATGGCCGTGACGAGAGCCGCTACCTGCGTCCGCTGCAGGAATTCGTCGCCCGCGGGATGACGCCGGCCGAAGAGCTCTTGGAGAAGTATCACGGCCCGTGGGGCCGCTCGGTCGACCCGATCTTCGCCGAATACGCTTACTGAGCTTTTCAGGAAAAGCATGCCCTCGCGAAAGCGGGGGTGGAAACCGGTTTTCCACCCGAAAATGCGACAAACGCAAAGAATTCTATTCGCTGGCGTGCTCGGCATCGCTTTCGATGATCGCCTCCGCCTCCGGATTGAGCGGCGTGGCTTCGTGCTCGGGTTCGCTCAACGGTTCCTGCACCATGCGGGCGTGCAACAAATCTCTGCCCGCCGCCACGCCCTCCGCTTGCTGCAGGGCGAAGCGTTCCTGATCGCGGCTGCGCACGAACTCGATCACCGCGCCGGCGCGCTCGGGATCGAGGTCGAGCGCTTCGAGCGCCTTGCGGCCGAACACCAGCGCCGATTCGAAGGTTTCGCGCACGCTGAAATCGACGTCCTTGGCGATGAGCTGCAGCGTATGCCGGCGATCAAACGAGCGCACATAGAGCTTCACCCCGGGGAATTCCGCGTGCACCAGATCGACCACCCGGCTGGCGGCCTCGCGGTCGTCGACGCAGACCGCGATCAGCCTGACATTGGTGGCGCCGGCGGCGCGCAGCACGTCGAGCCGGGTGCCGTCCCCGTAGTAGACCTTGAAGCCGAAACCGCCGGCGTCCCGGATCATGTCCGGGTCCTTGTCGATGGTGGTGACGTCGATACCCTCGGCCAACAGGCATTGCGAGACGATCTGGCCGAAGCGGCCGAAACCGATCACCAGCACCGAGCCGTGGGCGTCAATGAAATCGTCAGGCTCACGCTGGTTGCGCCTCGACCAGCGCCGGACCACGAGGTCCGCGAGGGCGGCCACCGGCGGTCCGAGCATCATGGTGGTCGCCGCCACCGCGGTGAGAACGCTCACCTGCCCGGCATCGAAAATCATGAGCGATGCGCCGAGCGGCAGCAATACGAAGGCGAACTCGCCGGCGCCGGTGAGCACCGAGCCGGCGCGCAGCGCATCGTCGCGGCTGCAGGTGGCGCGGAACAAGAGGAAGACGATCGCGGCCTTGAGGACCGTGAGGACGACGGCGGCGCCGAGTATCAGGAAGAGATTGTGGCGTACGACGTTCATGTCGATGGTCATGCCGATCCCCATGAAGAACAGGGCGAGCAGCAGGCCGCGGAACGGCTCGATATCGGCTTCGAGCTCGTGCCGATAGTTCGATTCGGCCAGCAGAACGCCGGCCAGGAAGGCGCCCAGCGCCATCGACATGCCGGCCGCCTGCATGATCAGCCCGGCCCCGAGCACGACCAGGAGAGCGGCGGCCGTCATCACCTCGCGCGCCCCGGTCAAGGCGAGCAGCCGGAACGCCGGGTTGAGCAGATAGCGCCCGGCCGCGACCACCAGCGCAATGGCGCCGGCGATCATCGCCACCGAGCGCAGCGCGGCCGTCGGACCGCCCAGCGAGCTTGCTCCGACGTCGCCCAGCAGCGGCAGCAATGCGAGCAGGGGCACGACCGCCATGTCCTGGAACAGCAGGATCGCAAACGCGCGTTGGCCGTAAACCTGCTGCCGTTGGCCGCGCTCTTCCAGGATCTGGAGCGCGATGGCGGTGGCCGACAGCGCCAGCGCCAGTCCCGCGACCAGGGCACCGCGCCAGCCGAGCAAGCCGGTTGCATAGGCGAGGGCTGCGATCGTGGCCGCGGTCAGGGCCAGTTGCGCGGTGCCCAGACCAAAGATCGCCCGCCGCATGGCCAGGAGCTTGCCGAGCTCGAGCTCGAGGCCGATGAGAAACAGCAGCATCACGATCCCGAGCTCGGCCACGCTCAGGATGCTGTCGGGCGTGCGAAACACGCCGAGTCCATCGGGCCCGATGATGATGCCCGCGATCACATAGGCGACAATGGCTGAAAGCCCGATCCGCCGCGCGATCGGGACGCTGGCGACCGCGGCCGCCAGCAGGACCACTGCCAGCGTGAAGAAGCCGAAGACATCCTCAGAATGGTCCATGGTGGCATCCGTGTTGGCGTTTGCAAGCGCGCAGGCACGAGAGTGAAATTACCGGCGCCATTGCGCGCCGGGGCACTCGCCTCCGGCCGCTTGGTTATCTAACATGGATGGCTGCGGGAGCGGCGCTCGGGAAGGCTTACGACATGCGACTGGGGATGATAGGCGGCCTGCTGATCGTGCTCGCCGCGCTCAGCCAGGCACACGCGCAGGTCGGCTTCGACCGCCTCGGCGGCGACTATGCGAGCTTCCCGCAGCGCTCCGGCGATCCGGCCCAGTGCGCGGCGCGCTGCGAGCGCGATCAGCGCTGCCGCGCCTGGGCCTTTTCGTATCCGGCGACCGAAAATGCGGTCGCGACCTGCTGGCTCAAATCGCGGGTCCCGCCGCGCGTGGCCGCGACCTGCTGCGTTTCCGGCGTGCGCGGCGCCAGCGTCATCGAGCCGCACAGCGAACCGGTCGAGTTCGGGATCGATCGCATCGGCGGCGACTACCGCAGCTTCGAGCTTCCTCCCGACCCCACCGGCAAGAGCTGCGCGACCGCCTGCACCGGCGAGACCCAATGCCGGGCCTGGACCTATGCCCGGCCCGGCTATTTCAGCCCCTCCGCCTCATGCTTTCTCAAGGAACGCGTGACCAGCCCGCAACACCGTCCCTGCTGTATCTCCGGCGTGGTGAGATAGCTGCAGCGATCGGCAATTTTCAAAATCCGGTGAACAGCAGGTCGAGCGCGGCGATGACGGCGTCGCGCGCACCCGTGATGGAGCCACGGGGGGCGCCGAGCACGCTCTTGCGCACGGTCACCAGCTCCTGGGCGACCAGCACGAAGGGCTGACCATCCACATCGACGCGCGGATTGAGGCGGTCGGCGAAGGTTCCCGACGCGGCCGGCTCGAGCGGGGCAACCACGACCGTATCGAGGCTGCGCACCAGATCGCTCTGCAGGGCCACCAGGAACGGTTGTCGCTCCCGGCTCCGCGGGAACGGATTTGCCACGATGTCGAACTGCTTCAGCGGGTTCACAGCAGGCCGGCTTCGTCAGAGAGCAAACCGTCGCGGGCCACGCGCTGATTATAGGCCTCGATGGCCGGCTTGTTCGCATCCAGCCAGTGCCTTTCCTGCTCTGCGCGTACGATCATGCGCAGACGGGACTCGAGGGTCTCCGAAATATTGATGCGCAAGCGCCGGGCTTCGTCGAGCAGCTCGACATCCACGAACAGATTGACGGCGCGCTTCTTAGTCGGGCGGTTGCTCAACATGAGATCACCCCTGGGTTCTCTGCGCATTTATAATGCGCAGAGCGGTTGGGGGCAAGCCGCAGAGGCACCGGCACGACCTTGCGCCGGGACCGTTTCAACCTCGGAGCGTGGAACGGTCCCGGCTAAGGCCGGGACAAGCGAGGGATCCTCGCCTTGGCCTGTCAGCCGGTGCCACCGACCGTGATGCGATCGAGGCGCAGCGTCGGCTGGCCCACTCCGACCGGCACGCCCTGGCCGTTCTTCCCGCAGGTGCCGATGCCGGTGTCGAGCTTGAGATCGTTGCCCACCATGCTGATGCGGTTGAGATCGGTCGGACCGTTGCCGATCAGCATGGCGCCCTTGAGCGGTGCCCCGAGCTTGCCGCCCTCGATGCGGTAGGCCTCGGTGACCTGGAACACGTATTTGCCCGAGGTGATGTCGACCTGTCCGCCGCCGAAATTGACCGCATAGATGCCGTTCTTGACCGAGGCAATGATCTCGGCCGGCTCGCGGTCGGCTGCCAGCATGTAGGTGTTGGTCATGCGCGGCATGGGCACATGGGCGTGGCTTTGGCGCCGGCCATTGCCGGTCGGCTTCATGCCCATCAGGCGCGCGTTCTGGCGATCCTGCATGTAGCCGACCAGGACGCCGTCCTCGATCAGCACGGTGCGGTTGGTCGGGGTGCCTTCATCATCGATCGAGAGCGAGCCGCGCCGCTGGGCGAGGGTGCCGTCGTCGACGACCGTCACGCCCTTGGCGGCGACCATCTGGCCCATGAGCCCGGCGAAGGCGGAAGTCTGCTTGCGGTTGAAATCGCCTTCGAGGCCGTGACCGACGGCCTCGTGCAGCATCACCCCCGGCCAGCCGGGTCCGAGCACGACGTCCATCTCGCCGGCGGGAGCCGGCACCGCCTCCAGGTTGACGAGCGCCTGGCGCGTGGCCTCCTCGACCGCATGCTGCCAGCTCTCGGTCGCCATGAATCGATCGAAGCCTTCGCGTCCGCCGTAGCCGTAGCTGCCGGACTCCTGCCGGTTGCCGTCACCGGCCACGACCGACACATTGACGCGCACCAGCGGGCGAATGTCGCGATAGGTTTCGCCGTCGGCGCGCAGGATCTCGACCACCTGCCAGGACGTGCCGAAGGAGACCGTCACTTGGCGCACGCGCGGGTCCTTGGCACGCGCATAGGCATCGATGGTCTCCAGGAGCCGCACCTTGGTCTCGAAGCTCGGTGCGCCCAGCGGATTGTCGTCAGCATAGAGGCGAACATTGGTGCGCCCCGGCGGCTCGGCATAGCGGCCGCTATAGCCGCCCTTGACGGCCCGGACCGCGTCGGCGGCGCGCGCCAGCGCGGCGTCGGACAGGTCGGAGGCGTGGGCATAGCCCACGGCCTCGTCCTTGACGGCGCGCAGCCCGAAACCCTGCGAGGTGTCATAGGTGGCTTGCTTGAGCCGCCCATTGTCGAACCCCAGCATCTCGGTCTGGCAATATTCGAGAAAAAGCTCGCCGTCGTCGGCGCCTTGGAGGCCGCGCGCGAGGTGGCGGCGGACGTCGTCGCGGTCGAGGCCGGCGCGGTCGAGAAGCGAGATGCTCGGTGAGGTCATGGTTGCGCCTTGGGTTGGGGGCTGCTGCCCGACAAGATAGTCGCCCGCCGCCACGGTTGCGAGGTCTTGTAGGGCGCAATCGCTTTATTGCGCCATTGGCCTCACCAAGGGCCGTAGCGCCCGCGGTCTCGCCAAGCGGCGCAATAAAGCGATTGCGCCCTACGAAGCCCAAGCCTTACGGCAGCTTGTCGTAGCCCTCGCCGAAGCCCTTGAGGCTCATCGGAAATCCGATTCCCTCTTCGGGTGTCTGAAAGATGATGAAGGTCGCCGTCGTGCCGGTGCGCAGCTGCTTGAGCAGGGGCTCGTCCATGACCACCTCGGCGACGCAGCCGCTTGGCAGGCAGCGCACGAAGCCCGCGCGTCCGACATCCACTTGGTCGATCTTGAGGCCGAGGCCTGACGGCAACAGCACGCCCATCGGGGCGACCACCCGCATCAGCCGGCTCTTTTGATCGGCGGTCTTGAGCACGATCACGGTGATGCCGACATTGGCGCGGTCCTCGGCGGTGACGCTCTGGATCAGAGCGCATTGCTCGCCTTGCGCGCCGGGCGGGGTATCGCAGCGAATCTGCCAATCATTGAAGACCGACTTGACCACGCCTTGTGCCACCGCGGGTCCATTCATTGCCGGCAGCAGCGCCAGCGCAAAACCGGTCAAGATCACGCGCAAGAGCGTTCCAGGGCCGGATGAACCCATCGGTACCTCGAATCCTTGGAAGCCGCCCCACCCGGGAAGATTTCGAATCACGCCTCTGACCATGGATCGAAACCATGGTGCTTTCGACCCGTCAACCATTGGTAAAAGCGCCTGCATCATGGCCGGGATATCGTGGCCGGAACATGGTGAGAAACCGCGGTTTGCGGCGTCCGCAGCGAGCGGACGGACGGTCGCACGTTGTTTGCAAGAAGGTGCATTGCGATATGGCCGGAATTGTGGTTTGACGGGCTGGGATTTCCCTCAAGGTCCCGCCGCCTGTCCGCCGAGGAGCCGCCTGTGGGGGGTCGCTGCGCTCGGCCAAGCGTCCCGCCCATAAGTCCAGGAACTCGGGTCCCGGAATATGCGGCGTGGGGGTCGCATTCCGGTCTTGTCGGATAGCGGCCACACCGGATGGCGGCTTCATCGAAGGAGCGATGACACAGATGCTGATCTTCAAGCGGTTGGCCGCCGTGGCGGTCGTGATCGGGGCGCTCGTGACCGGAGCCCTCATGGCGGGCGGCGAGACGGCGTTTGCCGCGTTCGGGCAGGCGGAGCCCTGGCAGTTCGGGTTTCAGGACGCGGCGACGCCGGTGATGGAGGAGATCACCTCGTTCCACGATTTCCTGCTCTATGTCATCACCGCCATTTCGGCATTCGTTCTCATCCTGCTGATCATCGTCATGGTGCGGTTCAACGCGCGCGCCAATCCGACGCCGTCGCGGGTCACGCACAATACGCTGCTCGAGGTGGCTTGGACGGTCGTTCCGGTCCTCATCCTGGCAAGCATCGTGGTGCCCTCGTTTCGCCTGCTGTTCCACGAGATCAATACGCCGGCCGCCGACATCACGGTGAAGGCGACCGGGAAGCAGTGGTTCTGGAGCTATACGTATCCGGACAACGGCAAGTTCGAGTTCGATTCGTTGATGGTGCAGGACAAGGATCTCAAGGCCGATCAGCCGCGCCTGCTGGCGGTCGACAACGAGATGGTGGTGCCCGTGAACAAGATCGTGCGGGTCCAGGTCATCGGCGCCGACGTCATCCATTCCTTCGCTGTTCCCTCTTTCGGCGTCCGCATCGACGCCATTCCGGGCCGGCTCAACGAGACCTGGTTCAAGGCGACGCGCGAAGGCATGTATTACGGCCAATGCTCGGAGCTGTGCGGACGCGATCATGCCTTCATGCCGATCGCGGTGCGGGTGGTGAGCGAGCAGGCGTTCAACGAATGGGTGGATGCGGCCAACAAGCGGCCTGATTGGAAGGCCGCCGGCGCGGACCAATCCGCTCCAACCGCGTTCGCGGACGCGAAGCAATCAACGGCGCGATAGTGTCGCGGCTCGCGCAGCGCCGCGGGCCGACGAGGATGGCGGAAGGACTGGACGTCGGAAGGATTTGACCATGGCTACACCGGCAACGACCCACGAAGCTCACGACCACGACCACGATCACGAGGACCACGGCCATCCGACCGGATGGCGGCGCTTCGTGTACTCGACCAATCACAAGGACATCGGCACGATGTACCTTGCGTTTGCGCTCATGGGCGGGCTGGTCGGCGGCTTGCTGTCGATGGGCATTCGGCTCGAGCTGATGCGCCCGAACCTCCATTTCCTGGAAAATCACCAATACAACGTCTTCATCACCGGTCACGGCCTGATCATGATCTTCTTCATGGTGATGCCGGCGATGATCGGCGGCTTCGGCAACTGGTTCGTGCCGCTCATGATCGGGGCGCCCGACATGGCGTTTCCGCGCATGAACAACATCTCGTTCTGGCTGCTGCCCGCCTCGTTCGCGCTGCTGCTGACCTCGATGTTCGTCGAAGGCGAGTCGGGAACGTTGGGTGCCGGTACCGGCTGGACCATCTACGCACCGCTCTCGACCACCGGCCATCCGGGGCCGGCGGTCGATTTCGCCATCCTGTCGCTGCATCTGGCCGGCGCCTCCTCGATCCTGGGCGCGATCAACTTCATCACCACCATCTTCAACATGCGCGCGCCCGGCATGACGCTGCATAAGATGCCGCTGTTCGTGTGGTCGCAATTGGTGACGGTGTTCCTGCTGCTGCTGTCGCTGCCGGTCTTGGCCGGCGGCATCACCATGCTGCTCACGGATCGCAACTTCGGCACCAAGTTCTTCTCGCCCGACGGCGGCGGAGATCCGCTGTTGTTCCAGCACCTGTTCTGGTTCTTCGGGCATCCGGAGGTGTACATCCTGATCGTGCCCGGGTTCGGCATCGTCAGCCAGGTCATCGCGACCTTCGCGCGCAAGCCGGTGTTCGGCTATCTCGGCATGGCCTATGCGATGGTGGCGATCGGCGGCATCGGCTTCGTGGTCTGGGCGCATCACATGTACGTGGTCGGCATGTCGGTCGGCACCCAGGCCTATTTCGTTCTCGCCACCATGGTGATCGCCGTCCCCACCGGGGTGAAGATCTTCTCCTGGATCGCCACCATGTGGGGCGGCTCGATCGAGTTCAAGACGCCGATGCTGTGGGCGATCGGCTTCATCTTCCTGTTCACCATCGGCGGCGTCTCCGGCGTCGTGCTGGCCAATGCCGGTGTCGACCGTGAACTGCATGCCACCTATTACGTGGTGGCGCACTTCCACTACGTGCTCTCGCTCGGCGCGGTCTTCACCATCTTCGCGGGCTGGTACTACTGGTTCCCGAAGATGACCGGCTACATGTACAACGAGACCATCGGCAAGCTGCACTTCTGGCTCACCTTCGTGGGAGTGAACCTCACGTTCTTCCCGCAGCATTTCCTCGGCCTCGCCGGCATGCCCAGGCGCATCGTGGACTATCCGGACGCCTTTGCCGGATGGAACATGGTCTCCTCGATCGGCTCCTTCATCTCGGGGTTTGGCACGCTGGTGTTCTTCTTCGGCCTGGCGCAGGCGTTCATGCGCAAGGAGCGGGCGGCGGACAATCCCTGGGGACCCGGCGCAACCACGTTGGAGTGGACACTGTCCTCGCCGCCGCCGTTCCACCAGTACAGCGAACTTCCGCTCATCAGGTAAGCCGGATCAGCCGTGACCGATATTTCCGCGCTCGATCATCGTCCGCAATCCGGCTCGCTGCCGGCGGTTCGCCTGGTGAGCGAAGCCAGCGTCGGGGATTATCTCGCCCTGATGAAGCCGCGGGTGATGTCGCTCGTCGTGTTCACGGCGCTGGTCGGTCTTGTGGTCGCGCCTGCGCATATCCACCCCGTGATCGCCTTCACGGCTCTGCTGTGCATCGCGGTGGGGGCCGGCGCCGCCGGCGCCCTCAACATGTGGTTTGACGCCGAGATCGATGCGGTGATGTCCCGCACCGCCCGGCGGCCGATCCCGAGCGGCCGCGTCGCTCCGGGCGAGGCATTGGCCTTCGGAATGACGCTGGCGGCCTTCTCGGTGGTCGTGCTGGCCTTGCTGGTCGATTGGCTCGCCGCCGTGCTGCTCGCGTTCACGATCTTCTTCTACATCGTCGTCTATACGATGTGGCTCAAGCGGGCGACGCCGCAGAACATCGTGATCGGCGGGGCGGCCGGCGCCCTTCCGCCGGTGATCGGCTGGGCGGCCGCGACCGGCAGCATCGGGGTCGAGCCGATCCTGCTCTTCCTGATCGTTTTCTTCTGGACGCCGCCGCACTTCTGGGCGCTCTCGCTCAATCGCACCGAGGATTATGCCCGCGCCCGCATTCCCATGTTGCCGGTGGTGGCGGGGGCGGCCGAGACGCGGCGCCAGATCCTGCTCTATTCGCTGTCGCTGCTGCCGGTCGGCGCGGCACCTTGGCTCCTGGGCTACGCCGATGCGATCTATGGCGCGACGGCGCTCATCGCGGGCGGCGTGATGGTGGCGTTGGCATGGCGCCTGTGGGCCGACGGCTCTGGCCAGCGCGCGGCGCAATCGGCCGGGCGGCTGTTCGGCTTTTCGATCCTTTATCTCTTCGTTCTCTTTGCCGTCATCCTGATCGAGGGCGTGTTGGCCGGCCCCCTCGGCAATGCGACGGTGTGAGAGCCGGTGATGACATGGGCGACAAACCGGAACGGATCGTCCTCACCGAGGAGCAGAAACGCAAGCGGCGCGCGCGCTCGATCGCGATCGCGCTTGCGCTCGGCGCCCTGGTCGTCCTGTTCTATATCGTCACGCTGGTGAAGGGACCGGGCGTGCTGAACCAGCCATGACGGCCGCCCGATCGATCGAGAACCCGATGCGATGAATACGCCCGATCCCAAACAAACAGGTCCGCAGCGCCGGCGCGATGTCGCCGTGGCGGCCGCCTGCGGCCTGTTCGTGGCCGCCATGGTGGGCGCCGCTTTTGCCTCGGTGCCGTTCTACAACTGGTTCTGCCGTGCCACCGGCTTTGCGGGCACCACCCAGGTCGCGACCTCGGGGCCGGCAACCGTGCTGGACCGCAAGATCAGCATACGGTTCGACGCCAATGTCGCGACCGGCCTGCCGTGGCGGTTCGAGCCGGACCAAACCTCGATCGAGGCCAAGATCGGCGAGGTCGTCACCGTGGGCTACACGGTCGTCAACGAGTCGGCCCGCGATACCGTCGGCCAGGCCTCCTACAATGTCGCGCCGCCTTCTATTGGAGCCTACTTCTCCAAGATCAATTGCTTCTGTTTCACCGAGCAGCACCTCAAGCCGGGCGAGAAGCGCGACATGACGGTGGTGTTCTTCGTCGATCCCGCCTTGGTCAAGGATCACGACCAGGACGACCTCAACAGCATCACCTTGTCCTACACGATGTATTCGGTGCGCGGCTCGGAGCCGCCGCGCGTGGAGGCGAGACCCGCGCCTGCTCCCGGACGGGGCTGATACATAACCGCGGCATGGCGCCCCGCGCGCCCGGCCGCAGACGCCAACGCCAGACCAGACGTTTGAGAGAGACGGAGAACAGCACGATGGCCGACGCCCACGCCAAGCCGCACCACGACTATCATCTGGTCGATCCGAGCCCGTGGCCGGCGATCGGCGCCGTCTCCGCCTTCATAATGGCGGTCGGCCTCATAATGTGGATGCATCATCTGTCCGGCTTCGCACCGATCATCTTCGGCGCCGGGGTGATCGGGATCCTCTACACGATGATCGGCTGGTGGACCGACGTCACCCGCGAGGCGACCTTTCAGGGCCATCACAGCCTCGTGGTGCAGATCTCCCACCGCTACGGGATGATCCTGTTCATCGCCTCAGAGGTAATGTTCTTCGTCGCCTGGTTCTGGGCCTATTTCAACACCGCGCTGTTCCCGGCCGACGTCCATCAGGTCGTGCGCGATCAGTTTCTCGGCGGCCAATGGCCGCCCAAGGGGCTGGAGACCTTCGACCCCTGGCATCTGCCGCTGCTCAACACGCTGATCCTGCTCACCTCCGGCACCACCGTGACGTGGGCGCACCACTCGCTTCTGGAGAATGACCGGGAGGGCCTCAAATGGGGCCTGATCCTGACCATCGCGCTCGGGCTTTCCTTCACCTGCGTGCAGGCCTGGGAATATTACCACGCCGCCTTCCAGTATAGCGGCAACATCTACGGCGCCACGTTCTTCATGGCGACCGGTTTTCACGGCGCCCATGTCATCATCGGATCGACGTTCCTGATCGTTTGCCTGATCCGCGCCTATGCGGGCCAGTTCACGCCCAACCCAGCATCTCGGCTTCGAGTTCGCGGCTTGGTATTGGCACTTCGTCGACGTCGTGTGGCTGTTCCTGTTTGCCTGCATCTATGTATGGGGAGCGGGCGCGGAGCACGCCGCGGCCTGATGGCTCCGACTGCCGCGCAGTCCGTTAGGAACGAAATGCCCGATGAAGATCGTTCCGCGGCGCGGCTGCCGATCGGGCGCGGGCTCGCCGGCCGTTGCCCGCGCTGCGGCAAGGGCAGGCTGTTTGGCGGCTTCTTGACCCTGGCGCCGCGCTGCGAGATCTGCGGGCTCGACTATTCGTTCGCGGATGCCGGCGATGGTCCCGCGGTGTTCGTCATTCTCTTCGCCGGCTTCATCGTGGTGGGCGCCGCGCTGGTGGTCGAGATGCTGTATGAGCCGCCCTATTGGGTGCATGCGCTGCTGTGGGGCCCGTTGATCCTGGTGACGACCCTTTGGCCGCTACGGGCCCTCAAGGGTCTTCTGATCGCCCTGCAATATCATCACAAGGCAGCCGAGGGCCGGCCGTTCGACGGCGAGCCGCCGTGAACGGCGCCGTGCCAGCGCGGCGCCGGCTGGCCGGGACAGTGGGCCCCGGGATCGCTGCGCTGATCGTGTTTGCGGGCCTGGTCGGGCTCGGCAACTGGCAGCTCGACCGCAAGGTCTGGAAGGAAGCGCTCATCGATACGCTCAACGCGCGCCTGGCCGCGGCGCCGGCCGAGCTGCCGGCGCCGCAGCTTTGGCCGAGCCTCGCTCCGGCGCAGGACGAATACCGTCGCGTGCGGTTCACGGCCGAGATCCTGCCCCATGAGGAAGCGCTGGTCTTCACCAGCGGCTCGACCTTCCGGCCTGACGTGTCGGGCCCGGGCTATTGGGTCTTCGCGCCGGCGCGGCTTTCCGGCGGCGGTCTGGTCGTGGTCGATCGCGGCTTCGTGCCGGAAGGGCGGCAGGACGAGGCGACACGCGCGGCCGGCGAGGTTGCGGGGCGCATCGACATGATCGGGGTCATGCGCTGGCCGGAAGCGCCCGGATTGTTCACGCCGGCAGCGGATCCGGGTCACAATCTGTGGTTCGTGCGCGATCCCAAGGCCATCGCGCAAGCCAAGAATTGGGGCGAGGTGGCGCCCTTCTTCATCGAGCTCGAAAGTCCGTCGCCACCCGGCGGCCTGCCGCAGCCCGGACCGCTGAAGGTCAATCTGCCCGACGATCATCTGCAATACGCGCTGACCTGGTTCGGCCTGGCTGCCGTGCTGGCCGGGTCGTTCGCATTCTGGCTGTGGGGCCGCTGGCGCGAGTCCGCTACTTCGGCGCGACCATCTGGTTGAACTGCGCGATCACTTCCTTGGGGGTCGCGGCCATCTGGGTGATGACCTTGACCACGGCGTCGCCGTCGATGGGACTGACGTCGAGCCCGAGCTTTTGCGCATCGGCCACGAATGCCGGGTCCCGGCTCATGTCCATGAACGCCGTTTGCAGCGCCTTGGCGCGATCGGGCGGCAGATCGGGCGGCGCGGCGAGCGGCAGCGCGATGAAGAAGGGCGCCTCGGCGAAGGCGATGAGCGACAGCGCCTTGGGATCCTGGGTCAGCTCGCGCGCGATCGGCACGTCCGGCAGCTCGGGCAAGCGCGTGGTGCGGCTGAACGCCACCAGCGGCCGAAACGCGCCGGCCTCCCAGAGCGAGCGCTGGCCGGCCTTGAGCGCGGAAAGCCCGTTGATCTGCCCGTCGACCTCGCCGCGCTGCTGCGCCAGGAATACGGCCGCCGCGCCCGCATAGCCGCGCACGATCTGCACGTTGAGGCCGAGCACGTCCTTGGCGATGATCGAGAAGATCAGATTGGTTGCTCCCGCGCCGGTGGTGCCGAGCCGGGCGGGCGTGCCGGGCTGCTTGAGATCGGCGACGGTCTTGGCCGGGAAGCTCGCATTCACCTGCAGCAGATACGCATCATTGGCGTAGGACGACACGCTGCCGAGCCAGGTCAGCTTCAGCGGATCGAACCTGACATTGGGATCGCCCTGCACGGCGAGCTGGGGCGTGGCGCGTTCGAGGATCCCGATCGCCGTGCCGTCCTTCTCGGCATTGACATAGAGCCGATTGGCGAGCGCGAGCCCGTTGGCGCCGGCGAGATTCTGCACCACGATGGTCGGCTTGCCGGGGAGGAAATTGGGCATGTGCTTGGCGATGAGCCGCGCCGTCAGGTCATTGATGCCGCCGGGCGCGCTCGCGACATAGAGCGTGAGCGTGCGTCCCTTGTAGAACTGCTCGACCGTTTGGGCGGCGGCGGGCGCGGCCGAAAACGTTGCCGAGCCGATGCCCGACAAGGCCAGCAACAGGAGTGGCAGAAACCGCATTTGCCAAGGCGACGCAGCGTGGGCCATCGGTTCTCTCCAGCGGCAAGCTTTGCGTCCAGGTGATCGAATTGCCGCACGCAGGTCAAGCGTGATTCCTGTCGCCTTCATCGGCAAAATCGTGCAAACTCCTGCGCCATCAGCCTTAAAGCCAGCTGTCAGCAAGGCCGAATTGAAGGCCGAATTAAAGGCCGAAGTGATCCGGAGATCGCCCATGTTTTCGAAAATCAATCACGTCGCCATCGTCAGCGAGAATTACGCGCAGCTCGCGCAGTTCTACGAGGCGGCATTCGGCATGAAGACCTCGGCCAAGACCCGTCCCGGCCGGGCGGTGACGGTGGGCGACGGCTATGTCGGCCTCAACATCAATCCGCGCCGCGCCGGGCGCTCGGCCGGCCTCGATCACTTCGGCATCCAGGTCGACGATTGCGAGACGGTGTTCGAGCGGATGCGCAAGACCTACCCGACCGTGAAATGGCTCAAGCGCCCGTCGAACCGCCCGTTCGCCGGCATCACCACCCATGACCCGGACGGCAACGTGTTCGACATCTCGCAGAAGGACATGGCCAACCGCACCTCGATCTACGTCGACAACGACGGCAACGCCAATCCGCGCCACATCAATCACGTGGGGATGCGCACCATGCGGCCGGATGCGATGGCGGAATTCTATCGCGACGTGTTCGAGCTCGCGCCCAGCAACGTGGACAAGCAGCCCGGCGACGCCAACCATTATCTGACCGACGGGCACGTGACGCTGGTCATCATGCCGTGGGACATTACCGACTACGATGCCACCGGCATCATCACGCCCGGCATGGACCATATCGGCTTCAAGGTGGAGAGCGTCGAGACCTTCAAGGCGGACGTCAAGCGCATTGCGGACGACAATCCGCGGCTGGCGCCGGCGCCGGTCGGCACCGGCAAGGAAGGCGCGGCGCTGGAGAAGCTGTTCGCGCGCAGCTGCTCGCTCGGCCAGCACTGCCTGGCCGATCCGGACGGCATCCTGATCGACGTGATGGCGGATTGAAACACAGCCGTGGCGGTGCGCGCGCGAACCGGCAGGGGAGAACGTAGATGATGCGCTGGAAATTTCCCGTATTCGCCGCCGCGATGCTCGCGCTCGCGTCCGGCGCCGCATCCGCGGACCCGGTCGCCGATTTCTACAAGGGCAAGCAGATCAACTGGATCCTCAGCGCCGGCGCGGGCGGCGGCTATTCGGCCTATGCGCTCGCCTTCGCGCCGTATTTCAGCACGCACATTCCGGGCAATCCGCACATCGTGGTGCAGAACATGCCGGGTGCCGGCGGCATCCGGGCGATGCTCTATCTGCAGAGCGTCGCCCCCAAGGACGGCACCACGATCGGGCTGGTGCATTCGAGCGTGCCGTTCGCGCCGCTCTACGGCATCAAGGGCGCCAGCTTCGATCCGCGCCAGATGAACTGGATCGGCAGCATCAATGCGGCGACCGGCATCTGCGTGTCCTGGACCGCGTCCGGGATCACCAAGTGGCAGGACCTGTTCGACAAGGAGTTCATCGTCGGCGGCACCGGCGCCGGCTCGCAGATGGAGACCATGCCGGCCATGCTCAACAAGCTGTTCGGCACCCACATCAAGGTGATTTCCGGCTACAAGGGCGGCAACGACGTCTATCTGGCGATGGAGCGCGGCGAGGTGCAGGGCCGTTGCGGCGGCTTGATCTCCTCGATCAAATCGACGCGCCCGGCCTGGTTCCCGCAGAAGAAGGTCTCGGTGCCGATCCAGATCGCGACCGAGCGCGATCCGGAATTTCCCGATTCGCCGGCCCTGATCGAGTTCGCCAAGGACCAGCGCACCAAGGACATCCTGCAGCTCATCCTGGCCCCGATGGGCATGGACCGCCCGATCCTGGCGCCGCCCGGCACGCCGCCCGACACCGTCGCGGTGCTGCGCAAGGCCTTCCATGACACCATGAAGGACCCCGCCTTCATCGCCGAGGCCGACCGGCAGCATCTCGAGATCAAGGAGGTCGGCGGAGACAAGATCGCGCAGCTGCTGCAGGATTCCTACCGGCTGCCGCCCGAGGTCGTGAAGGCGGCCAACGAGGCGATGGCGCTGACCGGGGCAGGCGAGAATTAGTTCTCTGCAGGCCCTCGGAACTGCTTATGTTCGGGCGGGCCTTCAAGGCGCCTGGTGGCTGCTGCGGTCCATCCGGACCGCAACGCCGCCATCGCGGCCAGACATGATCGGGACAGGCGATGCCGGTCGAAAAGATGTATTGGGCGGTTCGGGGCCTTGGGCGCGGGCTCTTGATCCTGCTCGCCGTTCAGGCCTGCGTGTCGGCGGCGGGCGCGGAAACATTGCGGGTCGGCAGGGCCGCTCCGGAATTTTCGTTTCTGCCGCTCGACATCGGGATGCGCAACGGCATCTTCCGGAAGAACGGCATCGAGGTCGAAAGCTCCGTCTATAGCGGCGGCGGGCAGCTGCAGCAGGCCCTGACGGCGGACTCGATCGACATTGGGCTCGGCTCCGGACCGGAAATGTGGTCGCTGGTGAAGGGCGTGCCGGTAAAAGCTGTCGCCGCGATGGCGGGTCCGCCGCTGGTGCTCGGGCTGATGGTGCGGCCCGACGGCTCGATCCACACGGTCGCCGACCTCAAGGGACGCAGGGTCGGGGTAACGACCGTCAAATCCCTGTCGGCTTGGCTGGTCAGCGAGTTGTCGCGTCAGCAGGGGTGGGGACCTGACGGGATCGACGCAACGCCGCTGGGCGCGCCGCCCGGTTTGCTGGCCGCGCTCATGATGATGCAGGTTGATGGCTTCGTCGCCGATCTTTCGAGCCTGTTGCGTGCCGAGGAGGCGGGCGAGGGCAAGATCCTGCTCAATTTCGGTTCCCTGGTGAAGGATTTTCACATCCACGTCATTTACGCCACCAATCGGCTGATCGCCTCCCGGCCGGGCGCGATCAGAGCGTTCCTCAAGAGCTGGTTCGACACCATCGCGTTCATGCGGGCGAACAAGACGACGACCGTGGAGACCACCATGTCGGTCCTCGACGTCAACCATGGCATCGCCGAGCGCACCTATGACACGCTGATGCCGATGTTCTCGAGTGACGGAAAGTTCGATCCCAAGGCGCTGACGGCGCTCAGCCGCTCGTTCGTCGAGCTTAAGTTCCTCCCCGCAGAGCCTGACATGAGCAAGCTCTATACCGAAGAATTCCTGCCGAAGATGTAGCTTGGCGGCGACGAGCCGCCGCTGCCCGCGCGCTTGATGACTATTGCTCCACAAGACCGGCGCGGTCGCAAAACGCCGTCTGGTCGCTCGGCGCGAAATGGGCTGTTCAGTCGTGGTGAGCTGTCTTGCGGTTGGTCTTGCCCAATGGCGTCAAGGCTGGCATTCTATCCGCTGGCATGCTCACGCCGGACGCAGGAGCACCATGTTTCGAGCCCTGACCAGCTCAGCCGGACGCCGCACGGCGTGGCTTGTGGCACTGGCCTACATTGCGGGCGTGCTTATGCCATCGACCGCCCTGGCGTTTGGCGACGGTGCGGCCTCGGCCTACTGCTTCGATGAAATTGCCGAACAGGTCGCTGCCCTTCAAATCCATACGCACGTTCATGCCGACGGAACCGTCCATCATCACGTGGATGGGAAAGCGGTAGGCGCGCTGGAAAAAGGCAGCGAGCAAGGCCAGAACCCGGCAGGCGCACCAGGGCATGCGCATGACGCCGATTGTTGCGGCGCGTTCGGATTCGCGGCCGTCCTACCGGCCTTAATCGTTCCTATGGCGGTGCCGACCGCTTTCCCGGTTCGGCGTCCGATCTCCACCGAGTTCCTGGTCGGTTGCGGCCCCGACCGTATCGACCGTCCCCCGATCTTCCTCCTGTCGATGTGACGCCATCGCGGCTCTGCCGCAGGTCAACCGTCGTCATTGAGGAATGATGCATGCGTGCATTCTTGGGCGCGGCTTGTGCTGCCATGGTTTGGCAGCGAGCCATCCTGCGCGCGTTCGTGATTTTCTGTCTCGCATGCCTGGCAGGCGCTTGTTTCACGACGCCGTCTATTTCCGCCAAGCTGAGTGATCCCGGCCCCCTCTCGGCCAGAGCATCCAAGCCCTGGTGTCCGCGGCTGCCATTCCCAAGCTATCTCAGCGCGGATCAGAAAATGATGATTGCAACGGGGACGTGGGGAAGGAGTATCCACCCGCGGAGCCCGAATTTCTTTCGCTTTCAACGCGAGATGCGTTTCGAGAGGGAACGAGATTCCGGGCCAGGGAAACAATCCGGCTCCTCGAACTTGGCAAAATGCGACAGCCACACGGCGTCGAGCGACATCCATGCGGCGTAGATCAAATGCACAGCGGCGATCGGCCGCGATCGCCAGCATCGTCGTGGGCGCTTCGCTCCTTGCCGCCTGCAAGACCCTATCGCCTGACGGCGGTATGGACATTGTCGCCGGCGCCGTTGGCGATGCTCTCAGCAAAGACGTGTCGGCCATTCGAACGCCCGATCAGGCTGCGGCCGCGCACGCCAGGATCGAGCAGTTGCTGCGCCGGCCTCTCACGGTCGGCGCGGCCGTCCGGATCGCGCTCTCAAATAATCGCGGCTTGCAGGCCGCCTATAACGAGCTCGGTATCGCCGAGGCGTCCATGGTGGAAGCGAGCCTCCCGCCCAGTCCCACCCTTTCGCTGCAGCGTATTTCCGGTCAGGTGGAAATCGAGATCGAACGCCGGATCGTCGAAAACATTCTGGCGCTCGCTACGCTGCCCGCGCGCACGGAGATCGCCGGCGAGCAATTCCGCGCGGCACAGCTGCGCGCCGCCCAAGAAACGCTGCGGATCGCAGCCGAAACCCGCCGCGCCTATTATCGGAGCATTGCGGCGCTTGAACTGTCCGGCTTCCTCGACGAGTCAGCGGCTACGGCCGAAACGGCGAGCGAGCTTGCCAAACGCTTGAGCGAGAGCGGAGGCATGAACAAGCTCGACCTGGCCAGGGAGCAGGTTTTCCACGCCGAGATCGCCGCCCAGGTGGCGAAAGCGCGCCAAGAAGCGACGAGCGAGCGGGAACGCCTGGTTCGCGCCCTTGGTCTTTCCGGGAGCGATCTCGCCTTTAAGCTTCCGAAGTCCTTGCCCGCGTTGCCATCGCGGCCGCGCAATCTTCCGAGCGTGGAGATGCAGGCGCTTGCGGGCCGCCTCGATTTGCAGATCGCACGCATTGATCTCGACTCCCTGGCCAAGTCTTACGGACTGACCAGTGCGACGCGGTTTCTCAATCTCCTGGACGTGTCTGCTGTCGGTAAGACCACGGTGGATAAGTTGACGGGAGAACATATCCGCGATCTCGGCTTTGAGGCCGCTATTCAGATTCCGTTGTTTGACTTTGGCGAAGTCCGCGTGCGCAAGGCGGAAGAGACCTATATGCAGGCTGTCAATCACCTGGTTGAGATGTCCGTCAATGCGCGCTCTCAGGCGCGGGAGGCATACCAGGCCTATCGCTCCGCCTACGGCATCGCCGCGCGTTATCGCGACGAAGTGTTGCCGCTGCGCCAGACAATCTCGGATGAGACGTCGCTGCGCTACAACGCGATGATGACCGATGTGTTTGGGTTGCTGACAGAAGCACGCGAGCGCATCACGTCAAGAAGCAACGGTATCGAAGCGGAACGGGACTTCTGGCTTTCCACCGTCGATCTTGACGCAGCGATCCTCGCCGGCAGCCCCGGGGCCGGGAGCCAACCATCTGGGACGCCGGGTCCATCGGCCGACGAAGCGGATCCCCATTAGGAGGAGCTGAACGCATGTTCTCTCGCAGAGGTTTCATAAATTCCGCCGCGATACTGGTCGGCACGAGTGCCGTGAGTGGCCGCGCCCAGGCGGCGGGCATTCCCGAGGCCGCCGTTGCGACTTCGCCCGCAACGCAAGCCCCGCTGCCGGCGGCGAGCGGGCAGGACTATCAACCGGTCGTCACGCTCAACGGTTGGACCCTGCCGTGGCGGATAAATGGTGACTGGAAGGAGTTTCATCTGGTCGCCGAGCCCGTGGAACGGGAACTGGCTCCAGGTATGCGGGCGCATCTCTGGGGCTACAACGGCCAGTCTCCGGGTCCGACCATCGAAGCGGTCGAAGGCGACAAGGTCCGCATCTTCGTTACCAACAAGCTTCCCGAGCACACAACGGTGCATTGGCATGGCATGCCGGTGCCGAACGGCATGGATGGCGTCGGCGGCCTCACGCAGCCCCACATCGAACCCGGCAAGACATTCGTCTACGAATTTGTTCTCACCCGCAGCGGGACGTTCATGTATCACCCGCATGCCGACGAGATGGTGCAGATGGCGATGGGCATGATGGGCATCTTCATCGTGCACCCGAGCGACCCGAAGCTTCACCGCGTCGATCGCGATTTCGTCTTCATGATGAGCTCGTTCGATATCGACCCGGGCGCCTCCCTGCCGAAAGTCATGACGATGACAGACTTCGATCTGTGGGCGTGGAACAGCCGTGTGTTTCCCGGCATTGATCCGCTGCCGGTCCGGCTCGGCGACCGGGTTCGCGTCCGCATCGGCAATCTTTCCATGACCAGTCATCCGATCCACCTGCACGGTTATTCTTTCGAGGTGACGGGCACCGACGGAGGATGGGTGCCACAAAGCGCGCGTATGCCCGAGGTGACGACCGACGTACCGGTCGGCGCGATGCGGGCGTTCGAGTTCACGGCCGACCAGCCCGGCGATTGGGCGTTTCACTGCCACAAGGCGCATCACACGATGAACGCGATGGGCCACGACGTGAAAACGATGATTGGCGCCCGCGAGCGCGATCTGCGCAAGCCGATCGGCAAGCTTGTTCCGAATTACATGGCGATGGGCGGCAACGGCATGGCCGAGATGGGCCGTATGCAGATGCAGCTGCCCGACAACACGCTGCCGATGATGACCGGCTTCGGTCAATACGGGCCGCTGGAAATGGGCGGCATGTTCTCGGTCGTGAAGGTGCGCGAGGGCCTGGCCGCCGGGGACTACAGCGATCCCGGCCCTTACAAACATCCGGCGGGCACTGTCGCCTATGAGTTCATGGGCGCGCCTGACGAGCCCGCGCGCCGTTCCGAGACGCTCTCGACCAGCGGCCCGAAGGTCGAGCTTACCGTGGTCAAGCCGGGCACCAAAGGAAGACCAACGTCCAACCACTGAACGGAGACCGCAATGAAGAAAATGTCAGTCATGTTCACCGCGTTCGCGCTCGGCGCTCTCTCGCCGGCGACGTTTGCTCAGTCCGGGCTGATCGCTGGCCAGGTGGTCAAGGTCGATTCCTCGGCCAGCAACATCACCATCAAGCATGGCCCGATCAAGAAGCTGGATATGGACCAGGGCATGACGATGGTTTTTCATGCCCAGGACCCCGCCCTGCTCAACGGCGTCAAGGCGGGCGACAAGATCCAGTTCGATGCCGAGAGCGTCAACGGCCAGTTCACCGTCACCAAGATCCAAAAATCGAAGTAGCTCCGCCTCAAGAACATCCGAATTTCTTTTCCCTCAGCAACAGGAGACCTACCTATGATTACGAATTGTTTCGCTACGCTTGTCGTCGCGGTCACTGCCTTTGCCCTGTCGGGAGGCGCGGCTTTTGCCCATGCCCAGCTGACCAAGGCAACGCCCGCCGCCGGCGGCGCCGTGCCGATGCCGCCCTCGGAGGTGATGCTCAATTTCAGCGAAAAACTCGAGGGTTCCTTCAGCACCGTCATGGTGCGTGATGCCCTCGGCAAACGGGTCGACAAGGGCGAAGCGCAAGTCGACAAGGCCGATCGCACGGTCATGCGCGTTTCGGTCGAGCCGTTGCAGTCCGGCATCTACATCGTCGAGTGGCGCGCCCTGACGGCGGATACCCACAAGACCGAGGGCGCTTTCATCTTCCGCGTCGGCGAATAGCCCTGTGGCCAGCCCGCGGTGCAAATCCAGGAGGTTGATTTGCTCGATCCGCTGATCGGAATTCGCGTGCTCCATTTTGCGTCGAGCATGATGCTAGCGGGCAGCATTGTGTTCCTCGGATTCGTTGCCGGGCCGGCACTTCGGGCCGGCGACAAATATGGGCGCCTGGCCCCGATCCGCTCCCGGCTCGCGGCTATCATCTGGGGGAGCCTCGTAGTTGCGGTGATCACCGGCGCGGCTTGGCTTGTCTTCCGCGCCGCGCAAATGGGGGACGACCTGACGCTCGGGGAGGCGCTCTCACAGGGCGTCGTCTCAACCGTACTGACCGATACGGACTTTGGACACACCTGGCTGGCGCGACTGGCGGTTGCAGGGTTGCTCGCCCTGGTCCTCATCCCTGTGGGGCGCGGATCAAGCTGGGCGCTCGTGGTTGCCATCGTACTCTCCATAGCTCTCGTGGGAACGCTGGCTTGGGGCGGCCACGCCGCCGGCACGGCAGGCGCGGCCGGGAACGTCCATCTGGTCGCCGATGTCCTTCATCTCATCGCCGCGGCGGCCTGGGTCGGTGCCCTTATTCCGCTGGCGCTGCTCCTCGGTGCCGCGGGCGCCGAGGGTTCGGCGGGTTCGTTTGCGGTTGCGCGCGAAGCCGTGGTGCGATTTTCCAAGCTCGGGGTCATGAGCGTAGGGATTCTGCTGATGTCCGGAATCGTCAACATCTGGATGCTCACCGGCAGCTTGCCGGCGCTGACTGGCACAGACTACGGGCATCTTCTGATCGTGAAGATCGCCTTGTTCGTCGTGATGCTGTCGGCTGCCGCGGTCAATCGGCTCTGGCTGACCCCCCGCCTGCTTGAGTCCGGCAGCCCCGCGATCGCGCGCGACGCCTTACGGCAGATCGGGCGAAACAGCCTGATCGAGGTTGTGTTGGCCTCGATCATCATCGTCATCGTCGCGGCCCTGGGAACGATGGCGCCAGGAGGCGCTGAGTGAAGGGGGGCGGTTGGCATGCCTGTTGGCCGGGGCTAGAGTGTCGCGGGGCAAAAATAATCCTGCGCCTCTAGAGGGAGAAAGTTGATGAAGAAAATGTTGGTCGCATTCCTGGTGCTGCCGTTCGCGCAAACCGTCGCTTCGGCCCAGGTCGCCGGCGATGTTGCGGCCGGGAAGGCATATTGGGACCGGGAAGCGCCGCGATTGACGGATTGCAAGGACTGCCACGGTCTCAATGGCGAAGGCGGGTTCGGGCCGGACCTTGCAGGCCGGGGATTGAACGCCGCGCAGATCGAGCGCGCCGCGCATAGGCCCTGGGGGATCATGCCGGCTTTCTCCGAGAGCCAGGTCAGCGAGAAGGACGCCGCCGATCTCGCGGCCTACTTCGCCTCGCTGCCGAAGCCGGCGATTCCCGGCAAATGGAAAGTGGAGGTCCCTGCCGACGCTCCTCCGGGCCAGGCCACCCTGATCAATATGGGCTGCGGCCAGTGCCATGGCGCCACATTCAACGGCCCGCGCGGGAACAGCTTCGGCGCGTACAACATGGACTTCGATGGCTTCGCCAACCTGGTCTACAACCACACGACGGCGATGCCGCAGTACCGGGCCACGCTCGGACAAAACGCCACCAATCTGGATATGGGCAATTTCTCCAGGGCGCGTCTGTCCGAGGGGCAATTGCGACAGATCTACTTCTGGGCGCGTGACGAGATCGGGCCGCGCGCACCGATGGCGGGTCAGATCGCCAAGGGAGAGACCGGGCCCAGCGGCGTGACCTACCCGGTGACGATCACCAACAACGGCGTCCAGGGCAGGGGAGTGATCGCGGAGGGCTTGACGATCAACCTCACGATCCCGGCCGACACCGAGGTGGTGGCGGCGACCGGCGAGGGATATCGGGGCACCCACGTCGATGAGAAGACCAAGGCCACTGTCGCCACCTGGAAGCTGACGCGCAGTGCCCCCAAGGATCAGGCGAAGCTCAGCATCACGCTCTCGAAGCCCGCAACCGCCAGCGCCAACCTCAAAGGCGATATCCACTGGACGAAGCCGGCGCCCAAGAGCGGCCCAAGCACGGACGTGGTCAATATCGGACCCGCGCCGCTATAGGCCACGACGCCACGCAGACCCTTGCGTGGCTGCGGCATCGAGAATGCCTCACGGCCGATGCAATCGCCGCGATTGCTCGGCCGGCTTCGCGTCGCTCCCGCTCGCGCTTCCGTCGACGACGGAGCGCGAGCACATGCGGTCGCCGTAGCCGGCTTTTCCAGAGAGCTAGCCCAAACATCTAGAAGTGATTCTGGCGCACGCCGCGGCCGGCGGCCACATCGTGCAATCGCGGTGTGGCGGCGCGCCGGATGAGCTGTGGCTGCTCGAGGGTGCCGCCAGCGGCTACGTTCTTCAGAACGCAGCGAACCGGCATTGCCTGCACGTGCCCTCGTGGGTCTGCAACGGCGGCATCAACCAGACTTGGCGTTACATGTCGCGCAGCGAACCCTGAAAGCCGGCAATGCAGCGAACCATGGCGGCAGCATGACGCATCAGCTGCGTCAGGTGGAATAGCGGTGGTCGAAGTTCGCCCTGGCACCAAATCGCGCCGCGTTCGACGCCGCCGCCTTGCCGCCTTGGATGAGCCAAGACGCGTACTCGACGCATGCGTGCGATGCGCGGTTTTTGTGCAGTTTCCAACTTCGATACGCCAAAAATACCGGATAGCATCGGTTTACGATCGATTGTTTACGGACTAAAGCCGCGAATTGGCCGGCATGGCAGCGTAACATCTCCTGCAAGGGCTTCAGCTGCGCGGTTCGATCGTCTGCTCGCTCCTTCAACAAAACGTCCCCGGTTAAATATTATTTTAGAGCATTGCCCGCTGGGCGATGCGAACCAAGTTGTGCTGCAGAGGTTGAGCACATGAACCCGGACCCCTTGGATTACCAAATGGTTAGATCTCGTTTGCCGAGGAGATGGATCTGGCTCGGCGGTATCGCCGTCCTCGTTGCGGTCGCTTTCGTCGCGATTTGGCGACGAGATCATGAGCGCCCCGAAGCTGCCGCGCCGGAACCGGCCGTTCCGGTTACGGTGGCGACCGCCGCCAAGCAGAACGTCCCGATCCTCCTTTCCGCCCTGGGCACGGTCCAGGCCTGGAACACGATCTCGGTGCACAGCCAGATCGACGGCACATTGGATTCGGTGAACTTCACGCAGGGCCAGGAGGTCCACAAGGGCGACGTCCTGGCGCGCATAGATCCGCGCGCGCTGCAGGCCGCGCTCGACCAGGCCTTGGCCAAGAAAGCGGAGGACCAGGCTCAGCTGGTCGACTTCCAAAAGGACCTGCAGCGGTTCAAGACGATGGCCGCGAAAAGCTTCGAGACCCAGCAGAATGTCGACATGCAGCAAGCCAAGGTGGACACCGAGCAGGCGACGATCCAGGCCGATCAAGCCGCCATCGAGAGCGCCCAAACGCAGCTTTCCTATGCGACCATTCTCGCGCCGATCGATGGAGTGGTCGGCTATCGTCTGGTCGATGCCGGCAACATCATCCACAGCGCGGACCCGAACCCGCTGACGGTGATCACTCAGATCAAGCCGGTGCAAGTCACCTTCACGCTGCCGCAATCGGATTTGGGCGACGTGCGGGAGGCCATGTTGCGGGGAAAGGTCGCCACGCTTGCCTTCGACCAGGACGACAAGACGCAGCTGGGAGAAGGCGAGCTCATGCTCATCAACAACCAGATCGATCAAACCACCAGCACGATCAGCCTGAAGGCCAGCTTTCCCAATCAAGACGCACGATTATGGCCGGGCGAGTTCGTGCGCATCCGCATCCAGATCGCGGTCCGCGACAATGCCGTCACCATCCCTTCCGCGGCGGTGCAGCGCGGTCCGGACGGGCTGTATACCTGGATCATCAAGCCCGACGGCACGGCCGACCAGCGCAGCATCGAAACCGTTCCGGTCGATCCCGCCCTCACCATCGTGACCAAGGGAGTGGATGCCGGCGAGCGGGTCGTGGTGGACGGGCAGTACCGGCTTGAAACCGGAACTCGCGTCGACGCCAAGGCCGGGGCTCAGAAGAGCGACGCCAAGGCCGAGGCTCCTAAGAGTGGTGCGAGCGTGCCGTCATGAACGTTTCCGCACTGTTCATTCGACGGCCGATCGCAACGTCGCTGCTGGTGGCCGCGCTGGCGCTGGTGGGCATAGCGGCGTTCCCGCTCTTGCCGGTCGCGCCGCTGCCGCAGGTCGATTTTCCGACCATCCAGGTGACGGCGCAGTTTGCCGGCGCAAGCGCCGCGACGATGGCGGCAACGGTGGCGACGCCGCTCGAGGAGCAGTTCGGGCAGATTGCCGGCGTTACCCAGCTGACCTCGGTGAGCGTGCTCGGGACCAGCGTGATCACGCTGCAATTCGACCTCAACCGCAATATCGACGGCGCCGCCCAGGACGTGCAGGCCGCGATCACCGCGGCCGGCAAGACGTTGCCGCAGAATTTGACGGTGCCGCCCTTCTACCGGAAGGTGAACCCGGCCGACACGCCGGTCATGATCCTGGGCGCGCATTCGGATACCTTGCCGCTGACCTCGGTCAGCGACTTTGCCCAGAACGTCATCGCCCAGCAGATATCGCAGATCACCGGCGTGGCGCTCGTCAACATCGGCGGCCAGCAGACGCCGGCCATCCGCGTGCAGGTCGATCCGGCCAAGCTGGAGGCGCGCGGCCTGACCCTGGAAGACGTGCGCGGCGTGCTTGCCACCGCAACCACGGACGCGGCCAAGGGCGCGGTCAACGGCGCCCAGCAGACCTTTACGATCGCGGTCAACGATCAGCTGACGACGCCGGAGCCCTATGACGACCTGATCATCGCGTATCGCAACGGCGCGCCGGTGCGGGTGCGCGACGTGGGGCATGCCATCACCGGCCCGCAGGATGTCACCCAGGGCGCGCTGGCCGGGGTGAAGCCGAGCGTGCTGCTGTTGATCTACAAGCAGCCCGGAGCCAACGTCATCAGCACGGTGGATTCCATCAAGGCCGCCATGCCCCGGCTGACTGCCATCGCGCCGCAAGGGCTGAAGCTCGACACCATCGCCGACCGCACCCAGACCATACGGGCCTCGGTCAGCGACGTGGAGTTCACGCTCGCCCTCACGGTCGGCTTGGTGGTGATGGTGATCCTGCTGTTCCTGCGCAATTTGAGCGCCACGATCGTACCCAGCATGACGGTGCCGCTGGCGCTGCTAGGAGCCACGGCCCTGATGTATGTGCTCGGCTTCAGCCTGGACAACCTTTCGTTGATGGCGCTTACGATCTCGGTGGGCTTCGTGGTCGACGACGCCATCGTGGTGGTGGAGAACATCTATCGGCATGTCGAGGACGGGGCGTCGCCGATGAATGCGGCATTGGACGGGGCGCGCGAGATCGGATTCACCGTGGTGTCCATCAGCATATCGCTGGTCGCCGTGTTCATTCCGCTGCTGCTCATGGGAGGCATCATCGGGCGCCTGTTCCGGGAGTTTGCCATGACGGTGACCGCCGCCATTGCGGTATCGGTGGTCGTATCCCTCACGCTGACGCCGATGCTCTGCTCCCGGTTCCTGCGGGCCCAGCCAAAGCACCAGCATGGACGCATCTATCTCGCGATCGAAGCCGGCTTTGACGCGGTGCAGGCGGCCTATCGCCGCGGCCTGGACGCGGTGCTGCGCCACCAACCTGCCACCTTGCTGGTCTTTTTCGCCACCATGGCGGCGACCGCGGTCCTGTTCCTGAGCATCCCGAAGGGCTTCTTTCCCACCCAGGACACCGGCATCATCCAGGGCATCGCTTATGCCGGTCAGGACGTCTCGCCCGATCGGATGCGCGCAATCCAGCACAACCTCGCCGAGGTGATCGCGCATGATCCCGACGTGCAGTCATTCGGATCCTTCTTCGGCAACGGCGGCGGCAATACGCTCAACACCGCGCGATTTTTCATCGCGCTGAAGCCGCGCGACGAGCGCGACGCGACCGCGATGCAGATCATAAGCCGGCTGCGTCCGCAGCTGGCGAAGGTCGAGGGCGCGTCGCTGTTTCTGCAGCCCGCGCAGGACATCACGGTCGGCGGGCGGATCTCGGCCGGGCAGTATCAATATACGCTGCAGGATCCGAGCTCGGCCGAGCTCAATACCTGGGCGCCGAAGATGCTGGCCAAGCTCAAGACCTTGCCCGAATTGGCCGATGTCTCGACCGATCAGCAGGCCAATGGACCGATCCTCTCGGTCACCATCAATCGGGATGCCGCCGCGCGCTTCGGCATTCAGCCGCAGGAGATCGACGCCACGCTGAACGACGCCTTCGGGCAGAGCACCGTCACCCAATACTTCACCAATGTGAGCTCATACTTCGTCGTGATCGAGATGACGCCTGCGCTGCAGCAGGATCCTGCCTCTCTCAACGAGCTTTACGTCAAGGCTCCGGCGACCGGACAGCTGGTGCCGCTGTCGACCCTGGTGACGTTCAACACCGATGCGTCGGGCCCGCTCTCGGTCTCGCATCAATCGCAATTCCCGGCCGCCACCCTCGCGTTCAACTTGAAATCCGGCATCGCGCTCGGGCAGGCGGTCACCGCGATCGACCAGGCGCAACGCGAGATCGGGATGCCGGCGTCGGTCATCACCAGCTTCCAGGGCAACGCCCAGGCATTCCAGACCTCGCTCGCGAGCGAGCCGGTGCTGATCCTGGCGGCGCTCCTGGTGGTCTACGTGATCCTC
This sequence comes from uncultured Alphaproteobacteria bacterium, assembly GCA_963725185.1. Classification (GTDB taxonomy): domain Bacteria; phylum Pseudomonadota; class Alphaproteobacteria; order Rhizobiales; family Xanthobacteraceae; genus VAZQ01. Next base: position 100,841 of record CAVRXO010000001.1, on the reverse strand, counting down.
GGGGTGCTCTATGAGAGCTACATTCATCCGTTGACCATCCTGTCGACCCTGCCGTCGGCCGGCGTCGGTGCCCTGCTTTCGCTGTGGGGCGGCGGCTTCGATCTCTCGGTCATCGGCATTATCGGCATCATCCTGCTGATCGGCATCGTCAAGAAGAACGGAATCATGCTGGTCGACTTCGCGATCACGCGCGAGCGCGAGGGACATTCGCCGCAGGACGCAATTCGTGAAGCCTGCCTGCTGCGCTTTCGTCCCATCATGATGACGACGATGGCCGCGCTCCTCGCCGGGCTCCCGCTGATGCTGGAGAACGGATCGGGCTCGGAGCTTCGCCAACCGCTCGGCTACGCCATGGTGGGCGGGCTCCTGGTCAGCCAGATGCTGACCCTGTTCACGACGCCGGTGGTCTACCTTTATCTCGATCGCCTGCAGGAGTGGTTGCGCGGGAGCCAGGAGCACGTGCCCGAGCGCCTGCTGGCGGCCGCCGAGTGAGCCGCCAACGGGCCGCTTCGGGGTCGACGAGGTCGGCCAGCTTTCGCTAAGCTCGAGCATCCCGCAAGCGGCGCGGCTTGCCGGCCGGCCATGACTTGTGGCGATGACTTCTGGGGACTTCCGGACCGGTGATTCCCCCTCCGCCAAGCTTTCTTATGGAGAGACGCTCGTGATTGACCCATTGCCGATCGCAGAAAGCTGGTTCGCCCACGACGAGATAGAGCCGGGGATCCATCGCTGGTACGAGCCGCACTGCTGCTGGCTGATGCGCGCCAACATCTTCCTGATCAAGGGCACGACGCGCGACCTGATGGTCGACAGCGGCACCGGCGTGAACCGGCTGCGACCGGCGATCGAGCCCTATCTCGACAAGCCGCTGATCCTCTTCACCACCCACACCCACCGCGACCATATCGGCGGCCACCACGAATTCCCCGATGCCGAGATCGTGGTGCACCCGCTGGAGGCGGAGCTCTTGCGAAAGCCGGTCCCGGCCGTCCTTCACTTCGACAAATATTCCGAGGAGCACAGGGCGCGGCTGCGCGAACGCGGTCTCGACACCAGGGGTCCGATGATCGATGCATTGCCCTATGCGGGTTACGATCTCGACGCCTACGAGATTATCGGCGTCGAGCCGACCCGTTTGGTGGGCGAAGGCGACATCATCGATATCGGCTCGCGCCAATTCGAGGTGCTTCATGTCGCCGGCCATTCGCCCGGCAGCATCGCGCTATGGGAGCCGGCGACGCGCATGCTGATCAGCGGCGACGCGATGTATGACAACGAGCCGATCAGCGACCAGTCGCCGGGATCGAGCATTCCGACCTACATCGAGACCATGGAGCGCTTCAAGACGATTCCGGCGCGAATCGTCCACGGCGGGCATCGGCTGAGCTTCACCGCCGAGCGCATGAGCGCGATCTGCGACGAGTATCTCTTGAAGCGGAAAGTCGGAAAGCCGCAGTGATCGCACGCGCGACAGGCAACGGCGGGGCGCGACTCGAGCTCGCGAGCCTGACCAAGCGCTACGGCTCGCTGCTGGCACTCGACGACTTGTCGCTGACGGTCGAGCCAGGCGCATTCCAGGCGCTGCTGGGGCCGTCGGGCTCCGGCAAGACCTCCCTGCTGATGGCGGTCGCGGGATTTCTCGCGCTCGATCGCGGGCGCATCCTGGTCAACGAGGTCGAGATCTCCGCCCTCTTGCCTGAGCGCCGCAACTTCGGAATGGTGTTCCAGGGCTATGCGCTGTTTCCGCATTTGACGGTGCTCGACAATGTCGCCTTCTCGCTGCGCGCGCGCGGGGTCGCGAAGCAGGAGCGGCGCCGGCGCGCCGGCGAGGCGATCGACCTCGTGCGCCTGACCGGCCTGGAGGGCCGGCTGCCGCGCCAGCTCTCCGGCGGCCAGCAGCAGCGCGTGGCGCTCGCCCGCGCCATCGCGTTCCAGCCCGACCTTCTGCTGCTCGACGAGCCGCTCTCGGCGCTCGATCGGCAATTACGCGGCGAGCTGCAGTGGGAGCTGCGCGCCCTGCAGCGACAAACCGGGCTCACCTGTCTTTACGTCACCCATGACCAGGAAGAAGCACTGTCGATGGCGGATTCGATCGCCGTGCTCAACGGCGGCAGGCTGATCCAGATCGGTTCGCCGAGCGAGCTGTACGAACGGCCGGTGTCACGCTTCGTCGCCAGCTTTCTCGGCAAGAGCAATTTCCTCGCCCTGCAGGTGGTCGGTGCGGACGGCGACGTGACGGTGTGCAGAAGCGGCGACCTAACGATCCACCATTGCGGCAAGCCGGCCCTGCCCGGTGCCGAGATGCTGCTGGCATTGCGGCCGGAGAAGCTCTGCATCCTGGCGGACGGAGGAGCCGACCCCGATTGGAACACGGTCGAAGCCCAGGTGGTCGACGTGAGCTATTTCGGCAGCTCGATCGAAATGATCGCGGAAGCGTCGGGGCTCGGCCGATTGCTGGTGCGGGCGCCGGCGAACCAAGCGGCTGCGGTCGCGCAGCCCGGACGCAAGATCAGGCTGACTTGGCCCGCCGGCGCGACCGTGGAGGTGCGGCCGTTCGGGTGATCGCCGCGGAAAATGCCCAAAAAACAATCAAGCTTGAGCATGATCCGTTTCCACCGGAACGGATCATGCGATAATCTGCTGTCGGCGCGGGAGGTGGATCATGACGGGCTTTCAAGATGACGGCGTGTCTCGAGACTTGGCGCTGATCGCCACCGACAAGCTTGCTGGCGGCGGTATCGATCGCCGCACGCTGCTGCAAGCGCTGTCGGCGCTCGGCGTGAGCGGACTGGCGTTGCCGGGCAGCGCGCGCGCGGCACCCGGCGAGCTGGTGGTGGTCAACTTCGGCGGTCCGGAAATTCCGGCCTTCAAGACCGCCTTCGGCATCCCGTACGAAAAGACCAGCGGCCTCAAGGTGGTGATCGACGGCTCTGGCCCGCGCCAAGCGCTGATCCGCGCCGCCGTGCAGGCCCATGCGGTCGCCTGGGACGTCTGCGACACCGCGACGCTTGCCACCCTCATCCTTGGCGAGGGCGGCTTCATCGAGCCGATCGACTACACGATCGTCGACAAGAACAAGGTGATGCCGGGCTTCGCCCTGCCGCACGGCCCCGCCAACTACACCTACAGCTACATCCTTGCTTTCGACAGCAAGCGTTTCCCGCAGCCCCCGCAAAACTGGGCCGATTTCTGGGACCGCAAGAAATTCCCGGGGATGCGGACCATGAGCAAGACTCCCACCGGACAGATCGAGGCGGCAGCGCTCGCCGCCGGCGTTCCGCGCGACAAGCTCTATCCGCTCGACCTCGATATCGCGATCAAGAAGATCAAGGAGATCAAGAACGACGTGATCTTCTGGGAGAACGGTCAGCAATGCATGCAGCTGTTCCGGGACCGTGAGGTCGTGATGGGCAACATCTGGCACCATCGCGCCGCGCCGCTTTTGGCCGAGCTCAAGACTGGGTTCGGCTGGACCTGGAACGAGGGCATATTCTGCGCCAGTGCCTGGAACATTCCCAAGGGCAATCCGGCCGGCGTCACCGCGGCGATGAAATTCGTCGCCTCGACCCAGGATCCGGGCCAGCAGGTCGAGCTGTTCAAGCTCATCGGTGCCGGCCCCGCGAATCCGGCGGCCCACGCGCTGATCCCGGCCGAGCTGCGCAACGCGGATCCCGGCCAGCCCGACAATTTCAAGGCGCAGATCCTCAATGACGCGCGCTGGTGGGCGGACAACAACAACAAGGCCACCGACATGTGGCTCGACGCGATCTCGGGCTGACCCGGGCATGGCCGCGACGACAGCGCGACGCGCCTTCCTGTCGCCGCTCTTCCTGCTGGTCGCGCCGGCGCTGCTGCTGATCGGCGGGCTTTATCTGTTCGCCCTCTTGCGCGTGCTCTGGCTGAGCGTCAGCGAGCCGAGCCTCGGGTTCGACAACTACCGGCTGCTGCTGACCAACGAAACGATCCATCGCGTCGCCTGGACCACCCTGTGGATCTGCAGCGTGGCGACCGCGATCACCGTGCTGCTCGGCTACATTATCGCCTATGCGATGACCCATGCGGCGGCGGGCGAGCGGCGCCTGATCCTGTTTTGCGTGCTGCTGACCTTTTGGCTGTCGGTGCTGGTGCGAACCTTTGCCTGGATCGTGCTGCTGCGCAGCGACGGGCTGGTGAACCAGGTCCTCGAAACCCTCGGCGTGATCGACCAGCCGCTCGCCCTGGTTCGCAATAACGTCGGCGTGATCATCGGCATGGTCCATGTCATGTCGCCGCTCGCCATCCTGCCGCTCTACGCGGCATTGCAGGGCATCGATCCAAGCCTGACGGCCGCCGCGCGCGGCCTCGGTTGCGGCCCGATCCGGAGCTTCCTCTATGTCTTCCTGCCGCTGAGCCGGTCGGGCGTAGCGGCCGCGACGTTGCTGGTCTTCGTCTTCTCGCTCGGCTTCTATGTCACGCCGGCGATCCTCGGCGGCGGCAGGGTGCTGATGGTGGCGGAATATATCCGCGTCCAGTTCGAGCAGACGCTGCGCTGGGGCTTGGCCGCGATGATGGCGACGGTGCTGCTGGCCACGGTGCTCCTTCTCCTCGCGCTCGCCGCGCCGCTCGCCAACTTGCAGCGCTTCCCGGGTAGCCGGCGATGATCGGACACGCCGCGCTCGCCTGGCCGGTGCGGCTGGCCGCCTGGTGCCTGATCGGCTTCCTGGTGCTGCCTTTCCTGGTCGTGATCCCGGTCTCGCTGACCGACCGGGCGTATTTGTCGCTGCCGGAGCACGCCTTGTCGCTCGCTCATTATCGCATGCTGCTGGCCGATCCGGAGTGGCGCGAGGCCTTCATGCGCAGCCTGGTCATTGCCGGCGCGACGACAGTGCTGGCGACCGTCATCGGCACCGCCTGCGCCTTCGGTTGCTGGCGCCTGCCGGTGACGATCGCCAAATGGGTACGTGCGCTGGTCCTGCTGCCGATCATCGTGCCGACGATCATCCAAGCGCTGGCCTTCTATCGCACCTGGATCAACCTGCATCTGGTGAACACCTATCCGGGGGTCATCCTCGCCCATACCATCATCGCGCTCCCGTTTGTCTTCATCGCCGTGTCGGCGGCGCTCGCCCATGTCGATCAGCGCGTCGAGATGGCGGCGCGCAGCCTGGGCGCCGGCACTGGCCAGACCCTGTGGTGGGTCATCGTGCCGATGGTGCTGCCCGGCGTGCTGTCGGGCGCGTTGTTTGCTTTCGTTGCCTCGTTCGACGAGGTCATCATCGTGCTGTTCCTCACGACGCGCGATATCGAGACGCTGCCCAAGAAGATGTGGGATGGGCTCAGGAACGACCTCAACCCGACCATCGCCTGCGTGGCCGTGGCACTCGGGATCGTCACCCTCGCGATTCTGACGCTCGAATGGCTGCTGACCCGGCCGCGGGAGAAGGCGAGGGACCCTGATGCCGCTTTGGAAGCCGGCCCGCATCGGCAACCTGCCTGATCAGGCAAGCGCCTGCTGGCTGCCTCCGGCTGATGGGGCCTGTTTTGAGGTGCTCGCACCGGTCGTGTAGGGGCGGGCACAAGGCCCGCCCCTACGAAACCGATCCATTCCCTTTTGTTGAAGCACTCGATCAGCGCGAGATGGCGCGCTATTTGTATAGCTCCAGCTTCACCTCGCGGACGAATACCGAGTTTGCCGGCGCCATCGAGATCGGCCCGTTGATGCCAAAGATGGCGATCTGGAATTTGTCGCCGGCCTTGAGGCCGGGGCTGAGCACGAGCCGGTTGGGCATGTTGTGCCCCGAGATGGCGGCCGGGCGCGGATAGCCCGAGCGGCCCGGGATTACGCCGTCGACCCAGATTTCCGCGTAATCGTCGACGGTCGTCCGAAATACCGCGACCGCGCCGGATAGGTCCAAGTTCCCGATCTTGGCCGGGATCGTCAGCGGGGTGCGATACCACATGAAGGCGACGTGACCGCCGCTGCGGCGCGCGCTCAGATCCTTGGGCTCGATCACCGGCCATTTCGAGTCGTCGAAATCGGTGCCGCCGGCGTGGGGATCGATATCGTAGGTCATCTTGTTCTGCGTGATGACGCCGTCGATAATCGGCACCTCCTTGATCGTGACGTCCGAGACACGCCATTTCGCGCCCAATGCGGCGGCGCCTTCGGCCGACATCAGATCGACGACCAGCGTGGGCGGCAGCCCCGGCGGCATGAGCGCGGCCGCCGGCGGCGGCGCCTGCGCCACCGAGAGCGTGGCGACGGTCAGTGAAAGAACGCCCAATAGGCCGGCCGTGACCAGGCCGCCGAGAATATTCCTGCGCATCGCAAATACCTCCCTGTCGTTTTTTGCGGGTTTCATCATCCTATGGTAGCCGGAACGGCAAGCCAAGTTGTGCCGGAGGCAAACGCGGATCTTGCCCAACCGCGACCCCACCTCGAAACCTGATTTCCGAACAAAGGCGGGCCTGAACCTTTTGGGGCCCTTCGGCGACGAAGGAACGGCGGCGAAATTGCCGCCCTTTCGGCGTTTGCCGCGGGCCCGCTCCATGCACACCAATTTGTCGCTGCTTGCCTCTCTCTGCCTGTTTGTTGTAATTGCCGCGGCGCCGGCCGACGCGCAGCCCAATGCCGCTGCCAACGCCGATGCCGACGTCTGCGCGGCCGGCAACGACGGTGCGTTCTCGCCGCCCCAGCGCATCGCGGCCTGCACCGCCTTGATCGAGGCCACCAAGGATGCGCCGAAGGAGTTGGCCGACTGGCTGGTCGACCGCGGGGCAGCCTACTGGTACGTGAACAAGATCCAGCAAGCCCTCGGCGATCTCGATCGCGCCATTGCGCTCGACCCGACCAACGCCCGCGCCTTTCGCGAGCGCTCCAACAGCCATCGCTCGGCCGGCCGCATCGACCTTGCGCTTGCCGACGCCAACAAGTCGCTGCGGCTCGATCCCCACGATGCCAAAGCCTTCGATAACCGCGGCAATTTGTTTAACAATAACGGCCAGTACGATCGCGCCATCGAAGACTATAACGAAGCGCTTCGGCTCGATCCCGGCTTTGGCCTGGCGTTCATGGATCGCGGTGCTGCCTATTACTTCAAGATGGAGTACGAGCACGCGATCGAGGACTACGATGAGGCCATCAAGCTTGATCCCGGGCGCGACCGCGCCTATGCCAATCGCGGCGCGGCCTACAAGAAGCTCGGCCGCACCGAGCAGGCGCTCGCCGACGAAAGCGAGGCGATCAGGCTCGATCCCTCGGTGCCGGAATACTTCGACAATCGCGGTCTGTCCTATGCGGGCAACGGCGACTATGAGCGCGCTATCATCGACTACAATGAAGCGATCCGCCTCGCGCCGCAGGCGAATTTCCTCACCAACCGCGGCGATTCCTATCAGTTCAAGGGCGACCTCGACCGCGCCATCTCCGACTATGACCGTGCGCTGAAGCTCAATCCCGGATTCGACAAGGCCTACAACAATCGTGGCAGCGCCTTCGAGAAAAAGGGCGATATCGACCGCGCGATGGCCGACTACGAGCAGGCCTTGCGCGTCAATCCGCGGTTCGACTCCGCGGCCGAAAACCTCGCGGCGATCCGACAGGAGCGCGACCGGCGGGACACGATCGGGCAGAGCATGCTGCCGACCTTTTCGTGCGCGGCCGCCAGGCGCGCGGTGGAAAAGGCGATCTGCTCCGATCCGGATCTCTCCAGGCTCGATCGCCAGATCGACGATGCCTACAAGGCGGCGCTCGCCAAGCTGGATCGCAAAGGCGTATCTCGCCTGCGGGAGGAGCAGCGCGACTTCAATACCAGGCGCAACCGATCCTTCGGCAGCCCCGACTATCAGCTCAAGCGTGAGCTGGAGGCGCGGCTGCTGGCGCTACGCGCGATGGCGTCCGGAAACTGAAACCCGCCGCCGGGCGCTCGGGCCCGATCGCTGGATCGGAGCCGCGACGCGCGCTGGCCGGTCAGCGGCCCGCCGCGCCCGCGACCTCGCCCAAAATCTCCGATTTTTCGGTTTGCCGCGCGCCGGCCTTTGGATTATATTGGATCCAATTTAATCCAAAGGAAGCGAGCGCCATGGCGATGCAGATGCTGGAACCTACGGTTCGCGATCAATCTCCGCCGCTCCCGGCCGCCCGGCGGTTGACCGAGGTGCGCGGCAAGCGGCTCGGCTTTGTGGATAACAGCAAATGCAACGCCGACCTGTTCATCCGGCGGCTTTCCGGGCAACTTGCCGACCGCTTCGCGGTGGTCCGCGGTCCGGTCATCCGCAAGGCCGCGCCCAAGGATCGCTTGACCGAAGCCGATCTGGCGAGCCTGGCCGGCTGCGATGCGGTGGTGCAGTGCTTCGGCGACTGCGGCACCTCGACCTCGATCAGCGTCGCGGACGCCGTCGAGATCGAACGCCGCGGCATTCCGAGCGTCACCGTGTTCAGCACCGCCTTCGCGGCTGCCGCCCGCAAGCAGGCCGCCGGCCGCGGCATGGCGGAGCTGCCGCTGGTGCGGATTCCGCATCCGATGCACACGGCGCCGGGCAGCGTCGTGGCCGAGCGCGCCGACGCGGTCGTTGGCGAGCTGGTCGAGCGCCTCACCAGCGACTTTCGGGAGGCGCCCGAGACCGAAGCGCCGGACCGGTTCGGCGGCGCCAACGATACCGACGATCAGGAGATGCTGTTTGCGCGCGGCTGGACCGACGGCCTGCCGGTCGTGTTTCCGACCGCGGAGAAGGTCGCCGCCATGGTGGCGGCCTCGGGGCGCAACGCGGCGGATTTGATCGGGCCGATCCCGCCGCGCTGGCGGCAAGCGACGATCGAGAAGATCGCCATCAACGCCGTGCTTGCCGGCTGCCGGCCGGAATATTTCCCGGTGGTGCTTGCCGCGATCGATGCGCTCCTGGACGACGACTGCCAGCTTTACGGCATCCAGACCGCCACCAACACGACCGCACCGCTCCTCATCGTCAACGGACCGATCGTCAGCGAGATCGACATCAACGCCCGCGGCAACCTGTTCGGGCAGGGCGCGCGCGCCAATGCCACGATCGGGCGAGCGGTGCAGCTCGTGTTCCGCAATATCGGCGGCGATATTGCGGGCGAGACCGACATGGCGACCCACGGCCACGCCGGCAAGTTCACCGCCTGCATCGCCGAGGCGGAAGACGACAGCCCCTGGGCGCCATTCCACGTTGAGGCAGGCTTCGGCGCGAACGACAGCACCGTCACCGTGATCGGCGCTTCGGCGCCGCAAAACATCTTCACATATGGCTGCGAGACGGGTCAGGACATCCTCGACCAGTTCATCGGCGCGACCTTGGGTCTCGGTCACAACAACATCATCTTCCCGACCGGGCCGCTGTTCGTCGTCAGCCCGGAGCATGCCGCCACCATGGCGCACGACGGCATCGGCAAGCGCGAAATCCGCAACGCGGTGTTCGAGCGCGCGCGCATTCCCCTGACGCGATTTGCCAAGCGCAGCGTGGAAGGCCTTCGCCATCGTCGCGCGCGCTGGTTTGCCGAGGTCGGCGATGCCGATCACATCGGAATAGCCGACCGCGCCGAGGACATCGGCATTGTGGTCGCCGGCGGTGCGGGCATCCACTCCCTGTTCGTGCCGACCGCGTTCAGCCATCGCGCGGTGACGCGCAAGATCGTCTCCAGGGCATGAGCAGCGGCAACCTGAAAACGGACGCCAATCGCCGATTCCGGGAATAGCGCTGATGTCCGCCGCCACCGCCCAGGACGCCACGGCCGCACGATCATCCTTATCCCCCGCCGCCAGATGGGGACTGGCGGCCGGCACGGCTGCGCTCGTCGCCATCGTCTTGTTGCCGCAGCCCGCCGGGCTCTCGATCGCCGGGCAGCACATGCTCGGCATCTTCGCCTTTGCGGTCATTGTCTGGATGACCGAGTTGGTGGAATACGCGGCCAGCTCCGTCATGCTGGTGGCGCTCATGGCGTTCTTGCTCGGCACCGCGCCTGATCCCGCGCATCCGGACCGCATCCTCGGCACCAGCGCCGCGCTGTCGGAGGCGATGGGCGGTTTCACGAATCCGGCCGTGGTGCTGATCGCGGCTTCACTGGTCATCGCCAGCGCGATGAGCGTCACCGGGCTTGATCGCCGCCTCGCATTCATCGTGATCTCGCTGATCGGAACCAGTCGCAGCCGCCTTCTCATCGGCATCATCATCGTGATGGCCGTATTGGCCTTTTTCATTCCCACCGCCTCGGCGCGCGTGGCCTGCCTGGTGCCGATCATACTGGGAACGATCTCCGGGCTCGGCCTGGACAAGAAGGGCCGCGTCGCCGGCATGCTGATGATGTCGATCGTGTATCTGTCGCTGATCTGGGCCATGGGCATCGCCACCGGCGCGGCGCAGAACGTCTATGTGAATGCGCTGCTGGACCGGACCATTCACGTCAGAATCCCTTGGATCGACTGGCTGGTCGTGGGGGCGCCTTATTCGGTCGCGATGAGCATCGCGCTTTATTTCGTCTTGATGAAAATGATGGCGCCCACGGCGGCGGAAGCAGAGCAAGGCAATGTTGCGGCGCCCGGAGATTTTGATCTCAAGCTCGGACCGCTGACCGCGGACCAGATAAAGCTGCTTGTCCTGTCGGTCGTTCTGCTGGGATTTTGGGCAACGGAACGGAAATTGCACGACTTCGATTCATCCTCCGTGGCGATTGCGGCGGTCGCGCTGATGTTCGTGCCGAAGATCGGCGTCATCAGCTGGAGCCAAGTCCAGTCGCGCATCCCATGGGGAATCCTGATCCAGCTCGGGGTCGGTGTCGGCCTGGGCACCGCGCTCTTGAAGACGGGCGCGGCCGGCTGGCTCGCGACCTATGTGGTGAATGAATTTGGCGTCCAGCAGCTTTCCATTTTCGCGATTCTCGCGGTCCTGTGGCTGTTCCTGATCCTGGTCCATCTGGGATTCGCGAGCGGGGCCGCAATGGCGACGACCATGATCCCGGTCATGCTGAGCGTGCTGCAGCAGGCGCAAATCCCGACTCTCAAGGTCGCCGGGATGACCATGCTGCTGACGTTCGTGACCAGCGTGGGATGGATTCTTCCCATCAACGGGCCGCAGAACATGCTGGCTTTCGGCACCGAGACATTCGAAGCGCGGGACTTCATCCGCGTCGGCGTCGTGCTGACCGTCATCGCCTATGCGATGCTGCTGGTTTTCGCAGCGACCTATTGGCGGTGGCTGGGCTACGTCTAGATCGGTCGGTCATGCGATTGCGCGCGCTTCTCAAGCAGCAGGGCACCGCCGGCACCACCGCCGACGCGGTCTATCAAGCGCTGCGGCACGGCATCTTGCAGGGCGACCTGGCGCCGGCAGGGCGGTTGCGCAGCGATGCGCTCGCCAATGAGCTGCAAGTCAGCCGGACCCCGGTGCGCGAGGCCTTGCGAAAGCTCGAGGCCGAAGGACTCGTCGCGCGATCGGGCTCTGCCCTGGTCGTGCATGCGTTGAACGAGCAGGATCTGACGGAGCTCTTCTACGTACGCGAGGCGCTCGAGGGCATGGCGGCGCGGCTTGCCGCCGAAAACGCCACGCCGTCCGAAATAGCGGAGATCCGCGAGCTGCTGGACGACATGGAGGCGGTGCGACGGCGCGCAGACGTCGACACGCTGCGGCGGCTCACCGGCGAGTTTCACCGGCTGGTGTGCCGCGCTTCGCACAACAATCGGCTCCTGCAGTCGCTGACGGCGCTGCTCGACACCGTCCGGCAAATCCGGACCAGCACGCTTTACGGCGAGGGCAGGCCCGCCCAGGCGTTGCGGGAGCACCGTGATCTGCTCCGTGCGATCGAGGCGCGCGACGGCGATACCGCCGAGAAGCTTGCGCGCGAGCACCGGCGCACGACGCTCGGTTTGCGCAAGGAGATGCTGCGCGAGCAGGCGCGAAGACGCCGGGCGGAGGGCGAGGCTCGCTGAGCCATCCGCCGCATGAAGATCATTTCGGGCTTTTTGAACCTTTTGCGGGAGCTAAAGTCCGAGCACCGCTTCGGCCCAGTGCAGCACCAAATCACCGTTGAGGAACTCGAGCACGGCCTGTTCCTGCGCGACCGGCTCATTGCCGGCAACGACGGTGGCGACGACCACATCGCAACGGTTGTTGAAGGCGATCGACAGCACCGATTTCGCCGCCTGGGTGTCGACCGTATAGCCGCGGCTGCGGCCTTTCATCCCGTGTACCATAATGGGCCGGCCGGGGCCGAGCGCCGATCCCTTGCCGCCGACAAGGTCGATGTCGCTGACGCGATCGAGCTCCGCGTCGTCGGCCACTCCGGTTTGACAATTGCAGAAGCCGATCTTCGGCCGCAGATAGAGATTGACGTCAAGTCCGCAATCGGCTGCCTTGCATTGATAAGCCCAGCCCTCTCCCCACTGGTCGATGGGGAACGGCCACGTGGCTTCGTTCCAGACCGGCTCCCCGCGCGCTGACACGCGATGCGTATCCGCCGGCGGCTTTGCGGCGAGCAGGACCGCGTAGCCGCTGATGCCGGCGACGAGCACGGCGGCGGTGACGGCTGCGATCCGCTTGTTCATGGTCGCTCTTCCGTTGCGAGAGCCAGGGCGGCTCTCGACGCATATTCAACTTCGCCGGCCGTCAAGCGGCCTCGCCATGATGACGCAACCTTCATCGGCCGCGAAATCGGTTTCGCCGCCGATGCAAAGGCCGTCATCCGGCAAGCACGATACCCGCGGCTGCGCGCGCTCACCACCAGCTGGGGTTCTTGGGATCCGGCGGATACACCGGCACTGCCGGAACGAAGCCATTCCGGTTCGGCATCTCGACCTTCGGCAGGGTCTTGGCGTCCAGGACGTCGTTCTCCTGGATGATGCCGTTCTGGTAGAACAGAAATGCGACCAGCGCGTAGACTTCGTCCGGGGTGAGCGATCCCGGCTTGCTGGCGGGCATCGCGCGGTAGATATAGTCCCACGCGATGGTCGGGTACGGGTAGTAGCTCACGCCGTCCTTGTCCGCCTCGCTGAAAGTGCCGGTATGAGGGTGGCCGGGAGTGCCGATCACCAGACGATGGACGATCCCGGCTCGCCCATTCTGCCCGTGGCAGACCGCGCACCGCTTCGCAAAGATATCCGCGCCTTCCTTGGCGGTTCCGTGCCCGGCAGGAAGCCCCTGTCCCTGCGGGCCGATCATGAAGTCGAAGCCCTTGATCTCTTCCTGGCTGAGCGGCGTGCCCACATTATAGCGTGATTGCGCCAGCCCCGCCGCCGGGGCCGCCAGGACCATCAATGCGGCGAGCAGACTAGGAGAACATCGCATCGTGCAAACTCCCATCTCGGGCGATCCGCCAGGGCTGCATGCCGTTGAAGTGAATGGCGCGGGCGGGCTTTTGCGCCTCCTCCGCGGGGATGTCCCAGTTCTTGTACAACTCCGCTCGCGACGGCTGAACCACGCCCTTCTCATCCTCGCAACGGGATTGGATCACCGTCTCCTGCCCATCCCAGGCCCAATCGAAATTGAACCGGGTATGCGCCTTGGGAAGCACCGGCGCCTGCAGCTTCGCTTCCTTCCAGCTCTGGCCGCCGTCGGTGGATACATCGACCTTGGTGATCCGGCCGCCGCCGGACCACGCCAGACCGGTGATCTCGACATAGCCCGGGCGGGGTATCTTCATTCCGGCTGAAGGCCGCGTGATCACGGATTTCGGCGCCCACTCGAAATGGTACCAGCGCGACTTGCCGCCCAGATCGGCACGCATGACCGAGTGATTCATGCTTTCGTTCCAAGTGTGGTAGGGCTGGTCCACCACCTTGATGTGCTTCAGGTACTTCACGTTGAAGGGCCCTTCCCAGCCGGGCACGATCATCCGTATCGGATAACCCTGCTCGGGACGCACCGGCTCGCCGTTCTGGCCGTAGGCCACGATCACGTCGTCCATGGCCTTCGCCAGCGGCATGGTGTGCGTGAACTTGCCTTGATCCCCGCCTTCGTAAACCAGCCAGCTCGCCTCCTTTTGCACGCCGGCCTCGTTCAACAACACCGAAAGCGGCACGCCGGTCCATTCGCTGCAACTGGTCATCCCCCAGATGAACTGGACCGGCAATCCCATGTTCGCATTGCCGGCATTATGGATCATGGGCGAGCCGTTGGCATGGCACTCCACGAAATGAATCCGGGATACCGAAGGCAGGCGCTTGAGATCGTCCATGCTGAAGCTCAAGGGACGATCCACCATGCCGTGGATCGTGAGGCGATGCTGGCTCGGATCGATGTCGGGCAGGTGGGAGGAGTGTTGCTGCACGAAGTGGAGCCCGGCCGGCGTGATGATGCCCGCGTAATCCTGCAGCGGCGTGTAGTAGGTGATGTGATCGATGCTCAGTCTGGCGCCGCGGCCGGACTTCACGAAACGCGAGGGCTCGCCATGTCCGAATTGGTGATCCTTGGGGTCAGGCGCGGCGGCTTCGGGCTTGGTTGCTTCAGGTTTGGCTGACTGGCCGCGCGCGGCCCATTCGGCGCCTGCGCCTGCGCCCGCGGCCACACCGGCGAGTGCCGCAGCATGCTTCAGGAACCGTCTCCGGCCAGATCGATTGGAATCCATGATTGCCTCCCGTGATCCCGAATTTCTGATTTGAGCTTTGTCTTGACGCAAATGTCTCCGCCAACACAACCACATAGTGTCAAGTAAAATCGGCAGCCTGTCAATCGGACCGCCGCCGCGCACGCAGCGTGTCGTCGCCACTGCTGGAGGACGTGATGTCCGATAAATCACCCGAAACAAATCGATCAGAACCGTCGCCGGAGGATCGGCACCATCGCGCCGCTGCCGATCAGAGGCCGGATATGTAACGCGCAATCGCCTCCCGGTCGGAAGGCGAGATCGCCGCCATGATTTTCGTCATGTCGGCATTGTTGGTGCGCTCGCCGTCGGCGAAGCGGCGCATCGCCTCGACCAGATAGTCGTAGTTTTGCCCGGCCAGCCGCGGCGCCGGGACGCCGCCGACGAAGTTCGGCTGATGACAAACCTCGCAAACCGCCGCGATGGGGGGCGGCGATGTGGCGGCGGCGGCGGTGGGCCGCGCCGGCCAGCCCTTCTTGGCGAAAAAGGCCGCCGCGGACCCCAATTCTTGCTGCGAGAGGGTCGTTGCCATCCACGTCATGACCTCGACATTGCGCTCGCCGGTCTGGAAGTCATGCAGCTGCTTGACGAGATAGCTTTCCTGCTGACCCGCGATGACCGGAATGGTCGCATTTTTGGGTACGCCGTCGTTGCCGTGGCAGGTGGTGCAAACCAGCATCTTGGCGCCGAATTCCGCCGGCGAACCCGAATTTGGGATCGGCTCGGCGGCATTTGCCGGCACGGCCAGCCTGAGCAAAAGGACCAGAACGCCGCAAACAGCCGGAACGTGATTGTTGATCATGTTTTCGCTGCCATTGTTCGAGTGCCCGAGGCCCCACGACGCGACCAAAGCGCTGGAACCACCTAAAACATGCCGCAGTCAGGCGCGCGGCGCAAGGTGGCGCCGAGCTCGCGGACGAAATCGCCGTGCGATCGCGTTCATCAGATCCTCCCGCCCGCTTGCGCGGCCTTGAGGATCGCGCGCACAATCCGGTTATGGACCCCGCAGCGGCATAGATTGCCGCCAAGCGCCAGCCGGACCTCGTCCTCGCTCGGCTGCCGGATGCGTTCGAGCAGCGCTTTGGCGAACATGATCATGCCGGCGATGCAGTAGCCGCACTGCGCCGCCTGCTCCGCCATGAAGGCGGCCTGCAGCGGGTGCGGGTGCTCGAGCGTACCGAGGCCTTCGAGCGTGACGACCTCCGACGGCCCGAGCGCGCCGATTGGCGTGATGCAGGAGCGCACCGGGGCGTCGTCGACCAGCACCGTGCAGGCGCCGCATTGGCCAAGCCCGCAGCCGAACTTGGCGGCATTGAGCCCAAGATCATTGCGCAGCACGTAGAGCAGCGGTGTGTCCGGCTCGGCCGGCACGCTGTGCATCGCGCCGTTCACCTTGAGGCTGAGCGTCATGAGCGCAAAGCTCCGCCGGTAGGGCGCAATCGCTTTATTGCGCCGCTTGGCCAATCCCACGCTTGCGCGGTTCGGCGAGGCTTATGGCGCAATAAAGCGATTGCGCCCTACCAGCTTAGCCACCCGCGCAATAGGTGCAGCCGGCTT
Source organism: uncultured Alphaproteobacteria bacterium (assembly GCA_963725185.1). Taxonomy (GTDB): domain Bacteria; phylum Pseudomonadota; class Alphaproteobacteria; order Rhizobiales; family Xanthobacteraceae; genus VAZQ01. Next base: position 84,712 of record CAVRXO010000001.1, on the reverse strand, counting down.
CCTGCGCCCGATTGACTCCCCATGTCCCTGACGGGAGGAGGGTGATGCCCGCGATCAGGTTGGCGGTCCATTCCTTCCGCGCTTCTTCCGGCGTCACGCCCGCATTGCCGGCCAGCCGGCCGCTCTGCGCTCGCAGTGCAACAGCGCACGCGCCCATCACCGTGCCTTTGGCGAGCAGACGATCGAGAGCCATGTCGTTGTTCGTCAGCACGCCGGGCTTGGGCTGGAACCAGGGGTTCTTCACGGCGGCTGCCTTTGTCTCCGGGTCGGAGATCTTGAACGATTCGCCGATCTTGTATTTCTCCCACATCGCGCTGTTCAGCGCGTAAGGCAGCCCCTGGTGGCGAAAGATCATGACCGCCGTGGCGGATTCGTTGGGGGTGAGAAAGTTGTTGGCGAAGCCGAGCGGAAATCCGTCGAAGATGCCGTAGACATCGAAAACCTGCCGATGGCGCCCTTTGAGCGTCCCGGGCCAATCGGGGCCGTCCGACTGGGCCGGTTGGGACCGCGCCGCGGTTGCCGTCAAGCCGAACAGGCCGAGCGCCGACATGGCGGCGATACGGCCGAAAAAGCCGCGGCGGGGTGTGACGTCCGTCGCATGTTGATCGAGATCGCCCATCTGCTCCCTCCATTGCGTGCCGCTTGCACGCGGTTGCGTGATCGTGCCCCCGACGAGTCTTGTTGGTGGTCGGGTTGCCTACCTTAGCCTTCAATGACGGCACGAACCAGGGCTTGGACGGGCCCGCAGCGCCTTCTTCGCCGCCAGGCCGTGAGGCGAAGCCTCCGTCCGTGGCGCCACCTGGGCGGCTGTGTTAGGTTTTCTGCAAGCAGGAGCGGTCGCGGCATGGTCCGCGCGGCGGGCCGGTCGCAATACAACAATCGATGATCCAGCCACAGGGAGGCTATCGACCATGATGAACCGACGCCAGTTAGTCTGCACTGCCGGCGCTGCGCTGCTCGCCGGGGTCCCGAAATCGCAGGCGGCCAGCTACGATCTGATCATCAAGGGCGGGCTGGTGATCGATCCCTCGGTCGGGCTCGATGCGATCCGCGACGTGGCCATCGTCGGCGGCAAGATCGTGGCGGTCGACGCCAACATCGCGGGCGACGCCAAGGAGACGATCGATGCGCGCGGCAAGGTCGTTGCCCCGGGCCTGATCGACATCCACACCCATGCCGGCCGCAGCATGGACGGCCCGCAATTGGCGCTGCAGGACGGCGTCACCGGCTGGGTCGATGCCGGCTCGGGCGGCGCCGACAATATCGATCAGGTCGCCGCCATCGCGCGCGGCGCGCCGCAGATCGGCCGCGCTCTGGTAAACATTGCGCGCACCGGCATCACCGCGGCCGGCGAGCTGCACGACATCAACGCCGCCAACGTGGCCTTGGCGCAAGGGGCGATCGCGCGCAATCGCGACGTCGTCGTCGGCGTCAAGGCGCGGCTGTCGGAGAACGTGGCCAGCGCCAACGATCTCGAAGCGCTGCGGCGCGCGCAGGAGGCGGCCGCCCCCTTCAATCTGCCGGTCATGATCCATATCGGCCAGACGGTCTCGCCGATGCGCGCCATCCTGCCGCTGCTCAAGCGCGGCGATATCGTCACCCATATGTACGCGCCGGCGCCCAACGGCATCCTCGACGACCAGGGCCGGCTGTTTGCGGACGTAGCGGCCGCCCGCCGCCGCGGCGTCATGTTCGACTTCGGCAACGGGGTCGCCGATCATTTCGATTGGCCGACCGTCGAGCGCGCGGTCAAGCAGGGTTTCTGGCCCGATACGTTCTCGACCGATTGGAACGTCATGTCGAAGACCACCGGCGTGGTCGACTTCCCGAACGTCATATCGAAGTTCCTCACCTTCGGGATGCCGCTCAGCCAGGTGGTCGCATGCGCGACCGTCAATGCAGCGCGCATCTTCCCCTCTTTCGACAACCGCGGCACGCTCAACGTAGGTGCGCCCGCCGATGTGGCGATCATGGAGCTGCGGGAAGGCACGTTCGAGTTCCTCGACAACTACAAAGGCACGCGCCCCGGCCGCCAGCGATTGTTCCCCGCCGGGACCGTGATGGAGGGCAAGATCGTGCGGCGCGCTTGAGAGGCGGGGATTGGGCTACTCGCCTGCTCCAATTTGCTACGCGCGCGATCGACTTGGGCCCGCGCATGTCCGCTTTACCCCCCAATCGCGGCCGGAAAGCGGACCGTGCGGAAGGTCCGCTCCGGGCCAGGAGCAGACTCACGCTGCTCATTCAACCACGTCGTCAGCGGCGACGAGCAGAGACTGCGGCACGGTTATTCGACGCAGGTCGGTCCGTGTTATCAGGGTCGGTGAGCGCTCATTCAGGGCGCCCACCGGCGTTTCGTCACGTTGGTCTCAAGCTGTTCCGCCTGGGTCCAGCGGCTAATCGCTCGCGTGACCAACTGCCCGGTTTTGCCTCACCTCCTCCATGACCTGGGTCAGGTTGTAGGACTCCGGGCTCTGCAGCGGTGGGAACTCGATGTATGTATCGAGTTCCTTCAGCCACAGCTGCTGGCCAATCGGCAGCATGTTCCAGTCGTAGACATAAGCGGTCACCGGTCCAGCAAGTGCGCCACCCATGCCAAACATCGTGCCTTGGGTTGCGCCGGTCGCCATTTCGAATGGATCACGTTTGATGTTGTCGACCAGGCTCCAGTGATAGGTCTGGGGTCCCAGCAACGCATCGGCCGGATTTGCCGTGGGCACCATCGTGTAATAGAACTTCCAATTCTTGTACCGCACGGCCGATGGATGGGCGCCCGTGTAGTAAAAGAACGTGTCGCGCGCCGACTTGTCCGACTTGCCGGTCAGGTAGTCGACTTGGTTCACGCCATCGAGTGTCGTCTTGACGATGCCCGGGTACTGGCCGGCCTCGATCTGCTTTTTCAGATCGTTGCCCTTCGCCCCCCCGGCGATCTCGACGAAAGTCGGCAACCAGTCGAGAGAAGCGAACATCTGGTTCTTGATGGTGCCGGGCTTGATGGTGCCGGGCCAGCGGATGACCAGCGGGGCGCGCATGCCGCCTTCCCAAGTTGTGAGCTTCCCACCCCTGAACGGGGTCACGCCGCCGTCCGGGTAGGTAATGTTCTCGGCGCCGTTGTCGGTGGTGAACACGACGATTGTGTTGTTGGCCTGCCCCATGTCGTCGAGTTTCTGGAGGACGTACCCGATATTGTCGTCCATCTGCTTCATCCCGGCTTCGTTGACGCCCCAATCCTTGCCGCCGGGCTCACCCACCATCGCCATGTATTTGTCCGGCAGCACGGTCGTGATGTGCATGCGCGCCGGATTGTACCAGATAAAGAAGGGCTTGTTGGTCTTCCTGGGATCGTTGCGGTCGAGGAAGTCGATGACTTTGGCCGAGATTTCCTCGTCCACCGTCTTCGACCGCTCCAGCGTCAGTGGGCCCTGATCCTGGCAGGTCTGATTTGCCGACGTGCCGTTGGATGATTTGCACCACAGGACATTGCGCGGAGGTGTCAGACAGGTTGCGGTCTTAGGGTCGACCGCGCCGGGCACCTCCGGGATGCCGGGGATCGGCGTGTTTCGGCACGGCGGCACCACGCCCTGCTGGGTCGGAGTCTTGTTGATGTCAGGGAAGCTCACCCCCTGCATCGCATCGAGGTGATACAGGTAGCCCCAGAATTCCTGGAAGCCATGCGCGGTCGGGAGGGCGTCAGTATGGTCGCCCAGGTGATTCTTGCCGAACTCGCCGGTGTTGTAGCCAAGATCGATCAGGAACTTGGCGACCGCCGGAGTGCCAGGGCGCAGATAGGACGGGCTGCCGGGGAGTTGCGGCGGGACCATGCCGGTCCGTAGCGGATGCATGCCGGTGAAGAACGCGTTGCGTCCGGCGGTGCAACTCTGCTCGGCGTAATAATCCATTAAGATCGCACCTTCGTTTCCGATTCGGTCGATGTTCGGCGTTTCTCCGACCATCAGGCCGCGGTGGTAGATGCTCGGCTGCATCCAACCGATGTCGTCACCCATGATGAAAAGTATGTTGGGTTTCGCCTGCGGTTGCTGAGCTATCGCGGGCGCGCTCGCCATCGTCACGGTGGCAAACGATAACAACAGACCGATCGCTATGCTCTTGGGTATTTTCATGGTTCATCTCCTGAGTTGACTGCCCGAGACAGGCCGGCAGCCTGTGCCCAATTGCGTTTGCTCCAGCGTTGTTGAATGTTCGTCGACAACAAGACGCCGACTGCCATGATCGGACTCGATCGGAGAATTGCATTTTATCGAAGTCACTCCCAAGTCAGCCCAATCACTCCTGGGTGAACGCCAAGTCGTAAGCGTTGTATCGCGTAACCTTCCGAGGTAATCCAAAATGGTTAGAAGGTCGGTACGACTTGAGATGCGAAGACCGCCGCGGAACGCTTAGGCCGAGCAAATGATGGCCTTCGTATATGGAGCTTGCTTGGTCAGCTCCGGCCGCCAGCGATTGTTCCCCGCCGGGACCGTGATGGAGGGCAAGATCGTGCGACGTGCTTGAGAAAGCGGGGATTTGGCTACTCGCCTTTGATGCCGGCGGCCTTGATGATCGGCCACCACTTCTCGATCTCGGCTTTCTGAAAGGCTGCGAGCATCTGCGGGGTCTGCTGATCGGGTTGCGGAATTTCCTGGCCGATCTCGGCAAATCGCCGACGAACGGCCGGGTCGGCAAACGCTTTCATGACGGCGGTGTTGAGCCGGGCGATGATGTCCATGCGCGTGCCCTTGGGCGCCCATAGGCCCTGCCAGAAGGAAACGTAGAGGCCCGGCAGGCCTGCTTCGTCCACCGTCGGAACGTCCGGCGCGCCGGCCCAGCGGGTTTTGGACATGACGGCGTAGGCTTTGATGTTTCCGCCGCGCACTTGCGCCGCGGTCGCGGATGTGTCGGCGCACATCAGGTCGATCTGCCCGGCGAGCAAATCCTGATAGGCCGGGGCGCCGCCGCGATAGGGCACGAGTTGAAAGCGCGTGCCGGTCTTGTCTTGGAGGTAAAGGCCGCAGAGATGCGCGGCGGTGCCGATGCCGGCAGTCCCAGCCGATGCGGTGTCGGGGTTGGCTTTGAGCCAGGCGATCAATTCCTGCAGGTTCGCCGCCGGCATGGATTTTCTTGCCACGATCCATAGGGGCGCGCTGGTGAGCAGCGCCACCGGCTCGAAATCCGTCACGACATCGTACGCAAGCGAGTAGGTTGCGCCGTTCGCGACATGGCTGTTCCAGTTTCCGACGCTCAGCGTATAGCCGTCGGGCGCCGCGCGGGCGACCCTGCCAGCACCGAGAGTGCCGCCGGCACCGGCTAGGTTCTCGACAATCACCGGCTGGCCGAGCGCGGTTCTCATCGGCTCTGCCATGATGCGCGCGACCGTGTCTGTCGGCCCCCCCGCAGGGAATGGCACGATCAATGAAATGGGCCGGGTCGGATAGGCTTGCGCCCACGCGGCAGGCGAGACCGCCGGAAGCGCGAGCGCACCCGCCGCCAGATGCAGAAATGATCTACGGGGAAGTTTCATGACGCCCCCAGCAGTTGATCCCTCCCGGGCAGGACTGGTCATGCGCCAAGCATACCCCCTGACCGGTATTATTCCATCATCTCATCGGCGCGTTGCAGGAACGGTCCCGGCTGCGAGGAAATTGATTTGCGTCGGCGTGTTTGAGGGGGTACCGAGGCCCAACCACCCGCTTGCTTGGTAGCGAGTAGCCCTACAAGACTTTGGGAGATCGGCCGAAGCTCGACATTGCCGCGCCCACGGATGCCATCGTCAAAATCGTGAAGTGGGCTGCATCTGCGAACGGTTTTCGGCCGGAAGCGCAATCATTCACGGGAGCTAGCCAATGCCGTGGACTCCGGATGACGCCGAAAGGCACACCCACAAAGCGACGACAGAGGAATTGAAACAGCTTTGGGCGAAGGTGGCCAACGAAGCCCTGGAACGAACCGGAGACGAGGGCCGCGCCATCCGGGAAGCGAACGCCGTGGTCGGGCGACAGCGGGACGCCGGCTCCTAGCAACGGTCGAGACCGACTGACCTGCCATTGACATCGAAGCCGGAACGCGCCCGATCGCTGTACACAAAAGCTCGGCCGGCGCGCAACGCTACCTTTGCACGCGCGGTCGCTTCGAGTTCAAATCGAGAGGGCGGGAGCCTATGGCCCCACCCTCACAGCACGTGTTCGATCCGGATGGGGAGGTCGCGCAGGCGGCGGCCGGTCGCGTGAAACACCGCATTGGCGATGGCAGGGGCCACGCCGGTCAGTGCGACTTCGCCCAGACCCTTCGCGCCGGCGCTGTTGAATTGCGGATCCGGCTTGTCGATGAATTCCACGTCGATCGAGCCGATGTCCGCATTGACGGGTACCACGTATTCGGCGAGATCGGCGTTCAGAAATCCGCCGTAACGGGGATCGACTTCGCTCGCTTCGCGCAGGGTGGCCCCGATCCCCCATACGACGCCGCCCCTCACCTGGCTCGCCGCGGTGCGCGGGCTGATGACCCGTCCGCAATCAGCGACGCTGACGACGCGTGGGACCCGGATGCGCCGCGTGCGGGGCTCGACGCGTACCTCCACGAAATGCGCACTGTAGCTGAACGTGACGTAGTCGGCGAAAACGGGGCCGCCGATCGAGGGAAGACCTGCCGCCAACCGATCATAGATCGCGTCCGGCTGCCCGGGAGCCTTTCTGCGGACCTCCACCTCCAGCGACGGACGCCCGGCGGATTTGAGAATTTGCGCCGGTGTTTGATTGGACGATCGTCCGGGCGCGAGCTGCGCCAGTGCCTGGAGCATTGCCTGAGCGGCATCGATCGCCGCGGGAACGGCCGAGGCCGTGCCCCAGGAGCCGGCGGTGCAATGTTGTGGCGCAATCCGCGTGTCGCCGACCAGCACATCCACGGCCTCGGTCGCAATCGCAAGGGTGCGCGCAACCGCGGCCGCCAGCGCGGTGCGAATGCCCTGGCCCATTTCATGACCGCCGATGCCGAGGAGCACGCCGCCGTCATCCGTCACCTTGAGGTGCGCGACCGTGGGGACAATGTTGCCGGGATAAGCACCGGCGGCAACACCCCAGCCGATCAGGCTTCCGTCGTCGGCGCGCATGGACTGCGGCGCCATGCTCCGCTTGCTCCAGCCGAAGCGTTCGGCGCCGCGCTGCAGGCACTCGGACAGATGACGGGATGAGAGCGGGAGCTTGCTGATCGGATCGACCTTGGTGTCGTTGGCGAGCCGCAGCGCCACGGGGTCCATTCCGACCGCATACGCCAGCTCGTCGACACACGATTCCATGGCGAAGCATGCCGGGTGCTCGAAGGGTGCGCGCATATGGCCCGGTGTCTGCACGTCGGTGCGCACCAGGCGCTCGTGGCCGCGGAAACTCTCGAAGCCGTAGAGGCGCGAGGTCACCGCGGCGGACTCGGCGGGGAAGAGGTCGTGGCGCGAGGTTTGCGAATTGACCTCATGGATCGCAGCCAGCGTGCGGCCGGAGCGATCGGCGCCGAGCCTCACCCGCTGGCGGATCGCCGGACGGAAGCTTGCGTCATGAAAGATCTGGGCGCGTGGCACGACAAGCTTCACCGGCCGCTGCAAACGCCGCGCGGCGACCGCCGCCAAGACCGTCTGCATCTGCAGCGAGTTCTTCTGGCCGAAGCCGCCGCCGACATACGGCGAGATGACTTGGACCTGGTCGGCCGTCAAGCCGAGCGCCGCCATGAGACCGTGCCGGATCGCTTCGGCGTTCTGCGTGCCTTCGTGAACGGTGAGATTGCCGTCGTGCCATTCGGCGACCGTGGCAATCAGCTCGATCGGGTTCTGGTGCTGGGGAGGAGAGGTGAAGCGAGCGTCGATCTGGACCGGCGCCTCGGCAAACGACTTGTCTGCATCGCCGGCGATCACTTCGGGGATGAAGCTCTTGAGCGGCGTGTCGGCCTGGTTGATCGTTTCCACGCCCGCGGCATCGAGCGTCACGCTGATCGGCTCAGCAGCGTAGGTCGCCTCGACCAGTGCGGCTGCCTCGATCGCGGCTTCGAGCGACTCGGCCGCCACCAGCGCGATCGGCTGGCCGCGGTAGGCGATCGCCGGCGAGAGCATCGGTTGCAGGCTCTGAAAGCCGTAACCTCCGGCCATTATGAAGCCGGCGGATTTCACATCGCCGAGGTCTTGATGCGTGAGGACCAGCCGCACGCCTGATACCGCCGCCGCGGCGCGGGTATCGAGACTCACGATGCGGCCCTTTCCGATGGTGGCCACGGCGAGCGCGGCATGCATCATCTCGGGGCGGGCATCGTCGGCACCGAACAGGGCTTTGCCGCGGACCTTGTCGCGTGCGTCGAGGCGTGCCGTGTCCTGAAAGGGAATATCGCTCATCGGGTTCCCCTCCGGCTTGCGATCAACAGCGCGTCGGCGACGGTGCGGGCGCCGAGCTCGATCCTGAAAGCATTGTCCCGGCTCGCCTTGGCGCCTTGCAGGGCGGCATCGCCTGCCGCGCGCGCGGTCTCAGGCGTCAGCGCGCGCCCGCGCAAGGCCTGTTCGGCCGCGCGCGACCGCCAAGGCCGAGTGGCGAGACCGCCGATGGCGATACGAGCGTCGCGCACGCGATCTCCCTCCATTTGCAACGCAACCGCTGCCGAGGCGAGGGCAAAGGCATAGGATTCCCGGTCCCTGATCTTATGGTAGGTCGAGGCGCGGCCGAGCGGCGTTGTCGGCACGCGGATCCGCAGGATCAACTCACCCGGCTCCAGCACCGTTTCGATATGAGGCGTGCTGCCGGGCTCGCGATGCAAATGCTCCAACTCGATCGTTCTCTGGCCGCCCGCGCCCATGACATCCACCTTGGCATCGAAGGCGGCCAGCGCCACCGCAAAATCCCCCGGATAAACCGCGATGCAGGACTCGCTCCCGCCCAACAGCGCGTGGCCGCGGTTGATGCCTTCGCGGGCGGCGCAGCCGCTGCCGGGCTTGCGCTTGTTGCAAGCGAATGGCTCACCGCCCCGAAAGTAGGCGCAGCGCGTGCGCTGGAGCAGATTGCCGCCAAGGCTCGCCATGTTGCGCAGCTGCTGCGATGCCGCCCGCCATAATGATTCCGAAAGCGCCGGATAGTCGCGAATGAGACGCGGATCGGCGGCGACGTCGCTCATGCGGGCAAGCGCCCCAAAAACCAGCTCGCTCGATCCGGAGGTGTCGAAGGCCTGCAGCCCCGAGCGGTCTCCACAAATTTGTGAGAGCCGCACCAAAGCGATAGCCGTTTTGCGCAGGATTGTCCGTTTGGCGCAGAAATGTTAGTCTTGCTGCTGCAGCCACGGGGATCATGAATTGATGCCTTCTCACCCCGACGAGGCACGCGCCCTGCGCACTGGCGATCTCGACGAAGCAATCGAAGCCGTCACGAGAATCTATTGCCCGCATACAGTCGAGGTCGTTGGCAGACCTCGCGGCATCGATGCGGTTCTCAAGATCACTCATTCGACATTTCAGCCGCTTGTCGACCTGTCCTACAGCGCGTCGGTCAAGATCGACGCACAAAACATGTCGCGCCTGTTTTTGATGATGCATTGCGCCCGTGGAGCTGCATCCACCACCCAGGAATTCCTCAAGGCCGAGTGGAAGGCCGGGCAGACCATGCCGTTTTCGGCGGATTTCGACACCAAGCTCTGGTTCGACTCCGCTTTCGTGCAGAAATCCGTCCGCTTGGACATGGAACGTCTCGAAGCGCAATGCGCACGCTGGCTCGGACATCCGCTCGAAGAGCCGTTGCGTTTCGAGCTGCGCCCGTTTTCCGATGAGTTTGAGCGGATTTGGCAGCGGACGCTGGCCTACGGCTGGTCGAGCGAGGCGTGCGGCCTGCCGCTCGCCGGCGCCGCGAGGACCGCACTCGACGAATATCTCCTGACGCTATTGCTGCATCATCACTCGCACAACTACAGCGAAGAGCTCGCGCGGAGCGTGCCGACTCCCGTACCGGGAGTCGTGCGTCGCGCCGAGCGTTTCATCATCGACAACGCTGACGCTCAGATCACCATATCCGACGTCGCCGATCATCTCGGCATCAGCCTGCGCTCGCTGCAGGTCGGCTTTCGCCAGTGGCGCGAGACCACGCCGACCGCGTTCTTGCGGCAGGCTCGAATGCGGCTTGTGCGTGACGAGCTGCTACGCTCGGGCCCGCAGGCCAACGTGACGACCGTCGCCTTGCGACACGGCTTTTCGCATCTCGGGCGATTCAGTGCCCAATATCGTTCGGCTTTCGGGGAAGATCCAAGTGCGACTTTGCGCCGAGGCAGAGCGGCGTTGGCGCGGCGATGATGGCAGGGTCCAGGGACAAATCTCAGTGCCCGGCGCCACCGCCGCGTGCGCCCGAACCAGAGACGGCGCTCAGGAGCGTCCGAAAAGCGCCTTGATGGTCTCGGCAATCCATCCCGACGCTGTCCTGGTGCCGGGCTCGTTCGCTAGGTGCTCGACGACAACCAGGCGGGTGACCTCGCCGCTCGTGACGGCGTTGAGGAAGGCGGGATAGTCGTTGAACGAGACGCAGCCGTTCGACTGGCCGTTGGGACCAAGCATGTAAGTATGTGCCAGCATCCCGTCGCGACCGAACATGTTGCCGTCGCCGACCGGATTGAGACGGATGGCGCGAACGCCGTGAAAAAGCTCCTCGCGCAGCGAGAGGTCATAGACGTTTGGCGGTGTCGGCCCACGATCCTTCTCGCTCACATAGCGGGGATCGTCGAGGTAGCTGCCGTAGCCTGAATGCGCTTCAAGCCTGCGCCCGTCGGGCATGTAGACCTTGTGCGCCACAATATCGTAGATCGCGGTGTGGCCGTCCGCCTCGAGGGGTGAGCCGGCATCCTCGGAAAGATCGGCGACGCGAACGGGTTTCTTGGACGCGGCGGCGGGCGGTGCGGCAGGCGCCGGCGTGGGGCCGTGCGCGGTCCGCGCGATGGTCGGACGCGGGGCGGAAGATGCTGCAGCAGGCCCAGTCGGCGGGCAGGCGGCCCGGCCGGCTTCGGCGGCGAGGGCGGCTTTTCCGGCTTCGGCAACCCCGCCAACGTGCCGCAGTTCCCCGGCGGCGGCTTCAACGTCATCCCGGCCGCCTTCGGCAGGCGCAACAAGAAGAAGAAGAAGTAGTTCAGATCGGCCGTTCGCAAAACCTCTGGTATTTACGCAAGGCCGACATTTTTGTCATGCCTTGTTCGCTCTCCGTTCACAGTAAATCTAGCAAAGAGTTACCTTGTAGCTACTCCCTGCTAGGTTCGGGTTGCGACCCTCGGATGCATGAGTACCTCAGCAGCACCACCAGCTGACGCGGGTGCCTTCCATGCGCTTGATAACTCCCGCGTCACCAAGGCGCAGTTGAAGATCATGTTCATCTCGGGCATGGGCTTCTTCACCGATGCCTACGACCTGTTCGTCATCGGCATGGTGGTGTCCTTGCTGAAGCCCGAGTGGAACCTGTCGACCAGCCAGGTGTCGTGGCTGAACTCCTCCACGCTGCTGGCCTCGGCCGTCGGGGCGGTCGTGTTCGGGCGGGTCGCTGACATCCTCGGCCGCAAGCGGATCTACGGCTACGAGGTGCTGATCCTCGCGATCGGGGCGCTCGCCTCGGCGTTCGCGCCCAACTACGTGTTCCTGCTCATTGCCGGATCGCCGACTGATGCTGCAACTCCATGCGGCCTCGACTTGGCCGCGGGTGCAGGCAATCGGCGGCGCGCCGGATGCGGCGGCGGCCCGGCAGGAGGCTCTGGCGCTGGCGGTCGAGCTCGATGACGTCGACTACCAGCTTCAGGCGGTTTGGGCCCTCATGATCGAGTGCGCCAACAGGGGGGCGGCGGCGGAAGCCCTTGCCATGGCTGACCGCTTCGCCGCGCTCGCAGGGCAGGCAAGCGACCCGCAGGATCAGGTGATCGCCCGACGCTTGCGCGGCAAATCGCTCCACTTCCTGGGCGATTTCGCCGGCTCGCGTCGCGAGGCCGAGCAGATGCTGGAACTCTACGAGCCGCGGCCATCGCACCTGGTCCGCTTCCAATATGACCAACGGCTCAGCGCCCAGATCACCCTCGCCCGCGATCTTTGGCTGCAAGGCTACGCCGATCGGGCCCTGGCCCTGGTCGAGCAGATGATCGCTGAAGCCCAGGCGCTCGACCACACCCTGACGCTGGGAGCCGTTGTTTGCGATGCTGCTTGCTTCGTCGCCCTCTGGGTCGGCGACATGGCGCTCGCCGCGCGCTACACAGCCATGCTCAAGGCTCACACGCCGCCCACGTACCGCGGTTGGCACAGCCTGAGTGACGCCTTCGAAGGAGAGATTCTCGTCCGTCAGGGGCATGCTGGGGAGGGGGTCGGGCGCTTGGAGCGTGCGATCCGATCGCTCAAAGCAGGGCCGTTCTGTCTCTACACCACCGCGATCGAGGGCGTCCTGGCGGAAGGGCTGCTGGCGTGCGGCCGAGTGAGCGACGCCCAGTCAACGGTGGACGACGCAATCGGCCGATGTCGCACGTCTGGAGAGGCCTGGTGTCTGGCCGAACTCATGCGCATCCGGGCGCTGGCCCTCGCTGGCGCAAGTCGCCTGGCGGAGGCGATCGACGTCTTGGCGGACGGGCTCGAGACTGCGCGCGCCCAGGGTGCGCTCGGCTGGGAACTCAGGCTGGCGTCAACTCTCGTCGAGATCGAGGACAGCGTCGACGCTCGGGACACTCTGCGTGAGGTTCTAAGCCGGTTCCAGGAAGGATTCGGCACGAACGACTACCGGCGCGCCGCGGCGAGACTCGGTCTTTGACTGCAGCCTTGACGACGATTCACCTGCATGAGGTTATGCCTGGGTCGCCGGGTGCCCCGGCGGCAGGTCTTTGACACCGTAAGTCCTAGAAAAACTCAACGGCTCCAGATGCGGGGCCGCCGTTGATAAGCGATGCTTTGCGGTGCGGTCTACGGCGCGCGCGCCAGAGGGGCTGCAGGAAAACTGCAGGCGCTTGCTCCCAAACGTGAAGCGGCCGCGCCCACCGGTGGGAGGGCGCGGCCGCCGCGTCGCTCAAATCCTTGGGGAGGGTTTCAGCGATATTGCTGCAGGCGGGTCGTGCGCAGCCCGGCCATGCCATGACGATCGATCGACTGCTGCCAGCCGAGGAACTCCTCGTTGGTCAGCGAATAGCGTTCGCAAGCCTCGTCCAGCGACAGCAGTCCGCCGCGGACCGCCGCGACGACTTCCGCCTTGCGACGGATCACCCAGCGCTGGGTGTTGGGCGGCGGCAGGTCGTCGATCGTCAACGGCGCACCGGTCGGGCCGATCACGTATCTCTCGCCGCGGCTGTTTGTGCGCTGCTGTTGCAACATGGCTCTTACGCCCTTCTCACCATCACCAACGGTGGAGAATAGAGCCGCGGGCGATAACGACGGCTTAATCGCAATAGTTAATTTCGATTTAGCCATCACCGCCACTCTTGCGGATAGTTGGAAGGATTTCGTACACCTTAGTTAACCCTAAGTGAACGCGCTCTACTACTGGATTATGTTCAGTAAGTCCTGCATCATCTGGTTAGCGGTGGTGATGATCTTCGAGGACGCCGAGTAGGCGCTCTGGCTGGTGATCAGGTCGGTCAGCTGCGAGGAGAGGTCGACGGTGGACGACTCCAGCGTCGACGGGATCGATCTGGCCTGCGCCGCCGGCGCCCGGCTGCTCCAGCGTGTAGGTGCCGCTGTTCTGGGAGACCTGGAACGCATCGCCGTTCACCGCCGTCAGGCCGTCCGGGTTGGGGAAGGTGGCGATGGCGACCTGCGCGATCGGACGGGTGACGCCGTTGGAGAACACCGCCGTGACGATGCCGTTGGCGTCGATCTCGACGTTGGTCAGGTTGCCGAACGCGGTGCCGTTGGTGGTGATCGACTGCGTGCACCGACTGGCTGTCCAGCTGGGTGATGCCGCCGGTCGAGCCCGCGCCGCCGTTGACGTTGAGCGTCACCGTCTGGGCGGCGATGCCGAGCGTCGGGGCCCAGTTGACCTGTCCGGCCCCGGGCGCCGCGGCGTTCGAGGCGCCGAAGGTGATGGTCGGGTTGGTCGTCGTTGAAGATGGTGGTGTTGGTCGGGTCGATCTGGCCGGTCGGAGGTGAAGGCGATCATGCCGGTGGCGATCTGGCCGTTCGCGAGCCCGGCGCCGCTCGACCACGTCGGACGGCGGGCACGGCGACCAGTTCGGCGTACCACTGGTTCGGCGTCGACGACTTCAGGAGGTCGAGCTGAACGGTGTGCTGGCCGCCCTGCGAGTCGGAGATCGGGATCTGGATGCTGTAGTCAGGCTGCACGCCGGTGGCGGAGTTGGCCTCGTACATCGCCATGCTGTTGGTGACCGGGATTGTAGGCGCCGGCGCCGGGCGGGACCGCGCCAGCCGCGGTGGCCGCCGCCGACACCGTCTGCGCCGGAGTCGACGTTGGCGTTGACGCCGATCGTGGTGGTCGGCTCGACCGCGCCGCCGACCTGCGAGACGTTGATCGACTGCAGGCTGGTCAGGCTCGACGGGTTGGGGGTGATCTTGCCGTCGGAATCGGCCAGCCAGCCCTGCAGCACCAGGCCGGCGCTGTTCACCAGGTAGCCCTGGTTGTTCACGGTGAACGACCCCGCGCGGGTGAACGAGCGCGGGTCGGTCGGCGTGATGTTGGTGGCCTGGCTGGTGGTGACGAAGAAGCCCTGCCCGGAGATCGCCAGGTCGAGCGGCGAGCTGGTCTGGGTCAGCTGGCCCTGCTGGTCGATCAGCTGCTGGGTGCTTGCCATGCACGCCGCCGGCGTTCAGCGCGGAGTCGCCGCCAGCGTTGGTGACCAGGCTTTCGAACTCGGTCTCGCCCTGCTTGTAGCCGACCGTGTTCACGTTCGCGATGTTGTTGGAGATGGTCGAAAGCGCCACCGAGTTGGCGACCAGGCCGGCGACGCCGGATTGCATTGCGCTAGTGAGGCTCATGGCCCGTGGGTCCTTCTACTTAGAGTCGGTATCGGTTAGCCGCCCAGCAGGGAGGCGAGGGGATTGGAGGTTCCGGTCACGCTGGTGATCGAGGAGAACGGCACCTGGTTGCCTCCGACCGTCAGCATGGTCTGACCGTTCGCCTGGCTGACGGCGGTGACCGTCGCCGGTGATGGCGGGGTCGCTCGAGGTGGCGCCCGGCGCCGTGACAGTGTCGCCCATCAGCCCGGCGGCCGCGCCGATGCCGGTCTGCTGCGCCACCAGCTGCTGCAGGAGCTGGTTGGACATCAGCTGCTGCTCCACCCCGGTCATCGAGGTGATCTGCTGGGTGAACTGGTTGGTGTCGGTCGGATTGAGCGGATCCTGGTTCTGCAGCTGCGTGGTGAGCAGGCTGAGGAAGCTCTGGAAGTTGCCCGCCAGCGAGGCGAGCCCGTTGTTGATGCTGAGCGCGCCGGCTGACGCCGAGCTGGTTCCGGCCGCGCCGGACGCTCCGCTGGTGGGCGAGGTGTACTGGGCGGCCGCGGCGTTGGTCGGGGCGACGCTGGTGCTGGTCATGGCGCTTTGGCCTCAAATCGTGATGTCGAGCCCGCCCGCGTTGGACGCGGCGGCGAGCGTTGCGGAGATGATCGGAAGGTCCGGCGTGGCGTTGTCGGCGAAGCCCGGGCCCGAGCCGTAGGACGGTTGGGCGCCCTGGAACGCCGCGTCCTGGCCCTGGCCGCCGGAGTGAAGCTGAGGCCGCTCTGGGAGACGTCGAACCCGGCCTGCTGCAGCGCCTGCTGCAGGTCGCCGGCGCGGGCCCTGGCCTCGGCGGCCACGGCGGGATTGTCGAACGACAGCACGGCCGAGAGCTGGCCCTGTTGGTCGATCTTGAGGCTGACGTCGACGCGGCCAAGTCCCTGCGGGTCGAGGCTGAAGTCGAAGCTGCTGCGCACCGCGCCGGCCTTGCTGGCGATCTGCGCCGCCAGCTGGGCGGTGACCTCGGCGCCGTGCGCCTGGGCGAGCGCGGCGGCGGCCTGCGGGATGAGGGCGGGGACAGTCGCCGCGCCCGGCGCGAGCTCGAACGCAGTGGTTCCGGCCCCGGCCGATGCGTCGCCGGAACCGGGATCGCTGTCGTCGCCTGCCGGATCGCCGCCACCGCCAGGCACCGAAGCGACCTCGTCGGCATCGCCGCGATCGTCGAACAGGGCGATGCTCGCGGCGCGCGGGTCGATCGCCGGACCGGCCGGCTTCGCGGCGGCGTCGGCCGTCGTCGTCGCCGACACCGAAGCTGAGAGGCGTGTCGCGGCTGCGCGGCCGCTTGGTTGGGCGCTCGCCGCGATCTGGGCCAGCTGGCCGGCCGGGTTGAAGACGATCAGGCCGCTGGCCGCCGGGTTCGCCGGAGCCTGGTCCGGCGCAGCGGCTGCGTCGTCCGCGCTGGTCAGCGCATCGGTGGCGCTCGCCGCTTGCTGGCCGGTTTGCGCGTCGACCTGGGTGGCGTTCGCGGCGCCGTCGGCCGCTGCGCTCGTTGTCTCGGTCGCGGCCGATGGGTCCGTCGCCGAGGCGGTCCCGCGCGCCACGAAGCGGATCAGCTGCGGGTCGAGCGCCGGAGCGGATGATGGGGCGGGGTTGGCGGTCGTTGGCGCGGCGGGCTCGGAGGCGCCGTTGGCCGCGTCCGACGCCGCTTCGAGCTGGGACAGCAACGCGGCGAGCGGATCGTCCGACGCGGCCGCCACTGCGGCGCCGCCGTCGGCCGAGCCGGACGCTCCAGCCTGGGACGCGTCGCCGCCAGAGGCTTGCACGGTGATCGGCGCGGCGTCGCCGGCGGCTTGCGCCGCCTGCTGAGCCGCCTCCAGCTCGGTGACGACGGACGCCAGCGCCTGCAGCGCGTCGGCCATCGGTCCGGTGTCGACGCCGCCGAGCGGACCGACAGCCGCCGAGGCGGTTGCGGCGGCCGTCGAGCCGGTGGTGGGCTGGAAGAAGGCTGTCGCCGCCGATCCCGCAGCCCCCGACCCGCCGGAGCCGCCGCCGGACGCAGCGCTGGTCTGCTGGGTCGGCGGCGCGTGGCCGAGCACGCTCATCAGCGCGGCGAGCGCGCTGGTGAACGCATCGCCGCCGCCGCTGGCGTCGGGTGCGGCGCCGCTCTCCCCGCCAGGGGCGGAGATGGCGTTCGCGAGAAGGGCGGAAGCGGCCTGCATGGCGCCCCGTGACTGTTGCGGGAGGTCGGCGCCTGCTGCGCCTCAAAAAGCATTCGGCCGGCCCAAGCAACGGTCAGGCCAAAGTCGAGATCAAGGTTAAATCGCTGAAAAGATGAGCTTAATTCGGACGACCCGGAACGGGCTTATGGCGTGCGCGGCGGATTTTGCCGAGGGGCGATAGGCAAGGACCGCCGGCCGCCAATTCGTCGCACCAGGCTGGCGCCGCTCTTGCCATGAAGCCTGCGCCATGCAGTCGGCAGTGAACATGAAGTCCAATCGGATCAACGCCTTAGGTCCGCGTCGAGCGCGCATCCTCGCCCGCGGGCGGCATTTCTTGCCTAGGAGTCCGGCGCGGCTTGCCGGGCGCGGAGGCTAGCCGGTGCCTATCAACGCCCTGATGTCAGGCGCCGTCTCCGGTCTGGAAACCGCCCAGACCGCGCTCACGACGGTCTCCGACAACATCACCAACATCAACACGCCCGGCTACGTGCGCGAGGTGGTGCAACAGAGCCCGGTCATCGCCGCCGGCCAGGACATCGGCGTCACCGTCAACCAGGTCCAGCGGGTCACCAATCAGTACCTCGAGGCGGCCAACTACAACGCCACCTCGTCGGCAGGCTCGGCCAACATCATCTCCAACCTCCTGAGCCAGGCGCAGGGTGCTTTCGGCGACCCCAGCCAGGCGTCGAGCTACCTGAACCAGCTGAGCACGGTGTTCAGCGACTTCTCCGCCGCCGCCAACGATCCGGCCTCCAACCTGCCGCGCAGCCAGACGGTCGACGACCTCAACACCTTCCTCGACACGACGCAGAACGTGGCCGGGACACTGAGCGGCATCGGCACGCAGACCGACTCGCAGATCGGCTCCGACGTCAGCCAGATCAACCAGCTGCTACAGCAGATCAACACGCTCAACACCGACATCGCGAACAGCGGCGGCACCGGGGCCAGCGTGGCGGGCTCGCAGGACAGCCAGGGCCAGCTGCTGGGCCAGCTTTCCACCTGATGTCGATCCAGGTCAGCACCCAGAGCGACGGCACGGCGGTGGTGCGTTCGGCGACCGGCCAGCTGCTGGTGGGCTACGGCGGCGCGGCGACGCTCAACTACACCCCGTCGGTGAGCGCGACTGGGCCAGGTGACGCTCACCGCGCCGGGCCAGGGCAGCGCCGCCACGCTGCAGGTCGGCGACGGCGAGCTGCAGGGTCTGCTCAGCCTCAGCAACACCATCATCCCCGGCGTCCAGGCGCAGCTGTCGCAGTACGTCAGCGGCGCGGTGAGCGCGATCAACGCCGCGCACAACGCCAACACGGCCGTGCCGCCGCCGCAGACCCTGACCGGCCGCAACACCGGGCTCGACCTGCCCACCATCGTCGGCGACTTCAGCGGCACGACCAACATCGCCATCGTCGGCTCGAACGGCCAGCTGCAGCAGCAGGTGGCGATCAACTTCTCGGCCGACACCATGAGCGTGAACGGCGGCGCGGCCACTTCCTTCACGCCGTCGACGTTCCTTTCCTCGCTCAACACGGCGCTGGGCGGCGCCGGGCACTGCCAGCTTCACGAACGGCGCGCTCAGCATCAGCGCCACGGCGTCCGGCGCCGGCGTCGCCATCGCCGACGATCCGACCACGCCCGCCCAGGACGGCGGCCAGGGCTTCAGCCAGTTCTTCGGCCTCAACGACCTCGTCACCTCGAGCGAGATCACCAACTACAACACCGGCCTGAAGGCGACCGACCCCAGCGGTCTCAATCCCGGCGGCACGATCACCTTCCAGATCGGCAACGCCTCGGGCACGCCGGTCACCAGCATTCCGATCACGGTGCCGGCGGGCGGCTTTGCGACCATGCAGAACCTGGTCAATGCGCTGAACGCGCCGATCGGCGGCGTCGGCCAGTACGGCTCCTTCAGCCTCAATGCGCAGGGCGCGCTCACCTTCACGGCCAGCTCGGCAGGGACCACGCTGGCGGTCGAATCGGACACCACCCAGCGCGGGGCCGGCGGACCGTCGCTCACCCAGCTGTTCGGCCTCGGTACGTCGCAGCAGGCGAGCCGGGCCACCACCTTCCAGCTGCGGCCGGACATCGAGGCCAATCCGAACAACATGGCGCTGGCCAAGCTGGATCTCTCGGCGCCGGCCGGTACGCCGGTGGTGGCGATCGGCGACGGCACGGGCGCGACCGCGCTCGCCCAGGTGGCGAGCGCCCAGACCAGCTTCGGCGCGGCGGGCAACCTGCCGGCGGAGACCACCAGCGTCGCCCAGTACGCCGCTAACATCGCCGGGGCGATCGGCCAGCAGGCCAGCGCCGCCGACAGCGCCAACACGGCCGCCACCGCGGTGCAGACCGAGGCGCAGACCCGGCTGCAGTCGGTGGAAGGCGTCAACCTGGACGAGGAACTGGTGAACCTCACCACCTACCAGCAGGCCTACAACGCCTCGGCGCGCCTGATCCAGGCCAGCCAGAACATGATCAACACGCTTCTCGATGTCGTGCCCTGATGGACCGGATTTCGACCGCAGCGCCTACAACTCGATCCTGACCAACCTGATGAACGCCGAGGTCGCGCAGACCAAGGCGGGCAACCAGATCTCCTCTTCGGAGACGGCGACCGACCTTGAGGGCTATGGCGCCGGCGCCGAGACGCTGACCGCGCTGCAGTCGACGGCCACCCAGGTGACCGGCTACCTGAACAACACCCAGACCGTGAGCGCCAAGCTCTCGACCCAGGACAACGCGCTGACCGAGGTCGCCTCGAGCGCCGACAGCGCCCTGCAGTCGGTGACCCAGGCGCTGGCCTCCGGCAACGGCGCGACGCTGATGGCCGCGCTGCAGTCCGCCTTCTCCAACGCGGTCGATGGCCTGAACACCACCTTCAACGGCGAATACCTGTTCGCCGGCGGCCAGGTGAACACCCAGCCGGTCAGCGCGACCTCGCTTTCCGACCTCACCGCCAACCCGATCCCGAGCCTGTTCCACAACGACCAGCGCGTCACCTCGACCCAGCTCGACCAGAACACGTCCGTCAGCACCGGCTTTCTGGCCAGCAACGTCGGCACGCCGCTCTTCCAGGCGCTGGCGGCGATCGAGGCCTACAACCAGGGGCCCAACGGTCCGATCAGCGGCAACCTGACGACCGCGCAGGCGACGTTCCTGACCAGCCAGATCTCGGGCCTCGATACGGTCGAGTCGAACCTGAACAACGTCGCCGCCCAGAACGGCCAGGCGCAGAACGAGGTGACCAACGCGCAGAGCGAGCTCACCCAGCGCCAGACCATGCTGCAGACCCTGATCGGCAACATCACCAGCGCCGACCTGGCGCAGGCGACAACCAACCTGCAGCAGGCGCAGCTGTCGATCCAAGCGGCCGGGCAGGTGTTCCAGGCGTTGAACTCGTCCTCGCTGCTGAACAGCCTCTCCGTGACGCCGTCGATCGCGTAAGGCGCCCGCCGCACTCGAAATCCCGGCCGCGCGGGGCTACATGCGGCCGATGTCCGTCGCCGGGATCGACACGAACGCCGATTTGGCCGCCGCGGTGCGCGCCGCCCACGCCGCGGTCGCGCTGCCGGCGGGCGCGCGCGTGCTGGCGGCGATGTCCGGCGGGGTGGACTCCACGGTCACCGCGGCGCTGCTCGCCAAGCGCGCCGGCTACGACGTGGTCGGCGTCACGCTGCAGCTCTACGACCATGGCGCGGCGTGCAGCGCAAGGGCGCCTGCTGCGCCGGCCAGGACATCCACGACGCCCGCGCGGCGGCCGAGGCCTCGGCATGCCGCACTATGTGCTCGACTACGAGAGCCGCTTCCGCGAGGCGGTGATGGAGGACTTCGCCGACGCCTACCTGCGCGGCGAGACGCCGGTGCCCTGCATCCGCTGCAACCAGACGGTCAAGTTCCGCGACCTGCTCGACGTCGCCCGCGAGCTGGGCGCCGAGGCGCTGGCGACCGGCCACTACGTGCGCCGGCTCGACGGCGCCGCGGGGCCCGCAGCTGCATCGCGCGGTCGATCCGGCGCGCGACCAGAGCTACTTCCTGTTCGCCACCACCCGCGACGCAGCTCGACTACCTGCGCTTTCCGCTGGGCGGCCTGCGAGAAGCCGGCGGTGCGCGCGCGTCGCCGCCGAGCTCGGCCTGGCCGTCGCCGACAAGCCCGACAGCCAGGACATCTGCTTCGTGCCGGAGGGCCGCTACACCACGATCGTCGATCGGCTGCGTCCGCAGGGCGCGCTGGCCGGCGACATCGTGCATCTCGACGGCCGCGTGCTCGGCCGGCACGAGGGCGTCACCCGCTACACGGTGGGCCAGCGGCGCGGCCTGAACGTCGCGGTGGGCGAGCCGCTGTTCGTGGTCCGGATCGACGCCGAGCGCCGCGAAGTGATCGTCGGACCGCGCGAGGCGCTGCTGACGGCGTCGCTGACGCTGAAGGAGACCAACTGGCTGGGCGACGCGCCGAGCCTGGAGGCGGCGGCCGCAGCCGGCTTGCCGGTGCTGGCCCGCGTCCGCTCGACCCGCGAGCCGGCGCCGGCGCGCCTGGCGATGATCGGCGGCGCGCCGGGCGTCGTCTTCGATCAGCCCGAGGAGGGCGTCGCGCCGGGCCAGGCCTGCGTGCTCTATGACGCGGCCGAGCCCAGCGCGCGTGCTGGGCGGCGGCTTCATCGCATCCACGAACCGCGCTGATCCGCCCCAGAACGCGACCCACGACGCGCCGTTGTCCTAGTCGCGCGAAGACGATACCCCTCTGGCGAAGTTGGTGCGGAGGGCGTCATGCGCGCGAGGCTGATGACGATGGTGGCGGGCGCGGCGCTCTTGCTGGCGCCGGCGGCCGGGCTTGCGCAATCGGCTGACGACGGTCCGATCGCCACCGCGCCGGACGCGCCGCGCAACGCCGAGCAGCCGCCGCCGGACCAGCCCGACCAGCCGCCGCCGCCGCCGGCCGCCTACGCCGCGCCGCAACCGCAGGCCCCGCCGCCGCCCGCGCCCGCGCCGCCGGAGCCGGCAGCTGAAGCTGCCCCGCCACCCGCCGCCTACGCCGCGCCCCAGGCGCCGCCGCCGGCCGCCGAGGCGCCCCCAGCCGCGCTAGCGACCGCCGGCGGCCCGCCCGGCGCGGTCGCGTATACGGTCCCGCCTCACCACGTGTCGTTCCTGGCCGACATGGCGTCGAAGGACGCGATGGCCGGCGCGCTCAGCTTCGCGGGCGCCGCCATGGCGATCAACAGCGAGATGCAGGCTGGCGACAAGCTGATCAGCGCCGACGCGATCGACGATCCGGCCCCCGTGATCGCCCACCAGGTCGCCGAGGCCTACGCCGCGGCGCACGGCGGCGAGAGCGCCGACGCGCCCTCCGACTGGGACGGCGCCAGCGCGGGGTCCGCCCGCTACCTGGTCAAGGTCGCCACCGCCGGCTGGGGCTTCACCTACTATCCGCTCGACTGGAGCCACTACCACCTGACCTACGACGCCAAGCTCGAACTGGTCGACGTCGCCTCCAAGCGGGTGCTGGCGAAGGCGACCTGCAGCCACAGGGCCGACGCCGCCAGCGAGCGCTTCAGCTACGACGAGCTGACCGGCAACGGCGGCGCGGCGCTGAAGTCGCAGCTGAAATCGATCGCCGACGAGTGCGTGGCTCAGTTCAACGCCGAGGTGGCCAAGAGTTGACCGCCCGCCACGGCCGGACCGACCCGCCCACCGTGCTCTGCATGAAGTGGGGGGCGAAGTACGGCCCCGAATACGTCAACCGTCTCTACGGCATGGTGGCGCGCAATCTTGCGCGGCCGTTCCGGTTCGTGTGCCTCACCGACGACGCGGCCGGCGTCCGTCCCGAGGTGGTCTGCGCGCCGATCCCGCCGCTGCCGCCGGTGCCGCAGCCGAAGGAACGCGGCTGGACCAAGATCGCCGCCTTCTCCCCGGCGCTCGACGGCGTCCTCGGCGAGACGGTGCTCTACCTCGACCTCGACATCCTGGTGATGGGCGCGCTCGATCCGCTCATCGAGCATCCGGGCGCCTTCCCGATGATCCGCGACTGGTACCACCACCGGCGCGTGGTCGGGAACTCGTCGGTGTTCCGCTTCCGGCCGGCCGAGCAGCGCCCGCTGTTCGAGGCGTTCTGCGCCGACGTCGACGCCATCGTGGCGCGCATCCGCAACGAGCAGGAGTTCGTCTCGGAGCATCTCGAGACGCGCGGCGCGCTGACGTTCTGGCCGGACGCGTGGTGCCAGAGCTTCCGGGTCAGCTGCCTGGCGCCCTGGCCGGTCCGCGCCTGGGCGACGCCGCGGCGCCCCGCCGACTGCCGCGTGCTCGTGTTCCACGGCGAGCCGAAGCCGCCCGAGGCGATCGTTGGCCGCCCCGCGCTGTTGCAGACCTTCCGCCCCGCGCCCTGGATCGCCGACCTCTGGCGCGAGTAGCCGTGCTCAGGCCGACGTCGCCGCGTGGTCGGGGAGGTCGGCCTCGAGCCGGCGCACCGCCGGGATGGCGTAGGCGGCAAGGCTGAGCGCCAGGACCAGCGCGCTCGACACCACGAAGATCATCCCGATGCCGGCCCCAGGCCCGAAACCGACCAGCCAGCCGACGCCGCGCCAGGCCGGCAGGCGCCGGGCCGGCTCGAAGACCCGGTCGGCCAGCGGCCCCGCCACCAGCGAAGCGAGCGGCGTCAGCAGCAGAGCGACCTGCAGGTAGGCCGCGAAGACGCGGCCCTGGAGGTCGGGCGCGATCTTGGCCTGCAGGATCGACAAGAACGGCGCGTTGGCGAAAGCCAGCGCGAAGAACATCAGGGCCAAGACTCGCGCCGAGCGCCGGCGCAGTCTGAGCGACGCCGGCCAGGCCGATGCAAAGCCCGGCGATGACGATGCCCAGCATCACCGTCTGCATGCGCGATCCGATCCGGCCGCCGGCGCCGACGACGAGCGCGCCGGCGATGCCGCCGACGTTCATCGCGGCGAACACCACGCCGAACAGCTGCGCGCTTGCCGGTGCGCGCCAGCACGTACGGCGTCAGCAGCACCATCGCCGTGTTGGCGACGAAGTTGACCCCCGAGGCGTAGCCGCAGAAGCCGAGCAGCGCCGGCCGAGCGGCCAGATAGCGGAAGCCGTCGAACGTCTGGCGCCAGACCGAGGTCCGCATCGCCAGACCCTCGGCGGTCTCCGCCGGGCGCGGGATGCGGACGACCGCGAGCACGGCGATGGCGGCGATGAAGGTCGCGATGTCGATGGCGATCGAGCCGGCGACGCCGACCAGGGCGTAGAGCATGCCGGCCAGCGCCGGCGCGACGACGCCGGCGGCTGGCCCGGTCATCTGGCCGATCGCGTTGGCGCGGTCGCGATGGCTGTCGGGCACCAGCATCGCGACAGAGGCCTGCGAACGCCGGCCGCTCCAGCGCGGCGAACACGGCCGCGCCGACGGTCAGCGCATAGAGATGCCAGAGCTGGAACGCGCCGGAGGCGAAGCTCAGCAGCAACAGGCCGCTGACGAGCGTGAAGCCGAGGTTGGCGATCAGCATCATGCCGCGCCGGTCGAAGCGGTCGGCGAGCGCGCCGCCGAACCCGCCGAGCAGGACTGCGGGCGCGGTGGAGAAGAAGACCACCAGCGCCAGCGGCGTGGCGTGTCCGGTGGCGCGGAAGACGGCGATGCTGACCGCGTACTGGCTGATCTGGCTGCCGATCAGCGAGACGGTCTGGGTGACGACGAGGGCGGAGTAGATGGCGAGCCGCGCCGCCGGCGTCTGCGCGGGCGCAGCGATGGCGGCGTCGAGGGTCGACGCGTCGCGCGGGCCGGCTGGCCCAGGCGTGTCCGTATTGGTCATGATGAAGGTCTCAGATAGCCCGAATGAAGCTCAGCGACGCGCGCCGCTGGCGGTGACGGAGGCAGGCCCGTGGCCGGCGCCTCGTCAGTCGGGCAGTTGGTGAGTCAGCAGGCGATCCATGACGCGGCGATCGTGCTGCGCCGCCGGCGCGCGGTCAAGCTCGCAGCGAAGCGCCTTGCCTACCTCGGCGAGGCGATGCGGCGCGGGGTGCGGTTGCGGTCCTGCAGGATGACGGGGCTGGCGATCAGCGCGCGGCGGCCGACGCGCGGGCGGCGCTTCATCCACATCGTCTGGGCTTCGATCAGATGCGGCGGGGCGGGACGGCGCAGGTCGCGGCTGGAGACGAACGCCAGACCGATCTCGGCCGTGCGGCGCCAGCGCACCGTGGCCTCGAACGCCACGCCGCTCGACCACACCACCATCACCAGCGTCTCCCCTGCCGGAAGCGGGCCTTCAAAGCGCAGGCGCGCGCCGAGCTTGGTGAAGTCGGTGATCAGGCAATCGACGGCGCCGGGGAAGATCTTGCCGCGCAGGGAGGTGGGGATGCGCTCCGCGGCGCGGCGGTCCTTGGAAGCAACAGCAGATGACTGACGCATGGTCCCGAAATGTAAAACGCCAATCGTTAAGCGTGTTCAAACTCAGGGTAGCAATCAGCGCTTTTCGTCGCTCTCCGCCATCGCGGCCATCGCCTCGCCGACGCTGATCGAATTGCGCCGCCGCGGTTTCAGGCGCCCTTGCACCGGCTCGCCACAGTGCTCGCAGACCAGCTTGGCCTTCAGCGGCGCGCCGCAGTCGTGGATCAGGTCGAGCGGCTGGCGGCCCTCGCCGTAGACGTGCTGATCGCCCCAAGTCTTCAGCGCCACGATCACCGGCGCCAGGTCGCGGCCCTTGGGGGTCAGCACATAGTCCTTGCGGGGCGGGTGCTCGCTGTAGAGCTTGGTTTCCAGGATGCCCTGCTCGACCAGGCTTTTCAGCCGCGCGGCCAGCACGTTGCGGGCGACGCCGAGCCGCGACTGCCACTTGTCGAACCGGCGCACGCCGAAGAAGGCGTCTCGCAGGATCAGCAGCGTCCAGGGATCGCCCACCACCTGCAGCGCCGCCGCCACCGGGCAGCGCTCGTTGGAATAGTCTGCCGTCCGTCCCACCGTCACCGTCCTTCCAGCGCGAAAGGTGCGACCTCGGAGGGTCGATGGCAAGCGTTGCGTTTGGAGACTTAAATCCCGCCAACGTACTTGCGCGCCGTTTGCGCGCGCCGCACATGCATGGCCTCACGCTCAGATGGAGCTTTCCATGCCCGCCGACCCGATCGTCATCGTCTCCTACGCCCGCACGCCCATGGGCGGCTTCCAGGGCGCGCTGGCCGGCGCTTCGGCGACCGAGCTGGGCGCGGTGGCGGTGAAGGCGGCGGTGGAGCGGGCCGGGGTCGATCCCGAAGCGGTCGAACAGATCCTGATGGGCTGCGTGCTGCCGGCCGGCCTCGGCCAGGCGCCGGCCCGGCAGGCGGCGCTGAAGGCCGGGCTGCCGCACTCGGTGGAGGCCACCACGGTCAACAAGATGTGCGGCTCGGGCATGCAGGCGGCGATCCTCGGCGCACGACCTGCTGGCGGCCGGCTCGGCCGACATCGTCGTCGCCGGCGGCATGGAGAGCATGACCAACGCGCCCTACCTGCTGGCCAAGCATCGCGGCGGCGCGCGCATCGGCCACGACCGGGTGATGGACTCGATGTACCTCGACGGCCTCGAGGACGCCTACGATGCCGGCAAGCTGATGGGCGCCTTCGCCGAGGAGACCGCCGCCGGCCTACCAGATCGGCCGCGCCGAGATGGACGCCTACGCCATCGAGAGCCTGGCGCGCGCCAGGCGCGCGGTCGAGGGCGGCGCCTTCGCCCGCGAGATCGCGCCGGTGGAGATCGCCGGGCGCGGCGGCGTCGTGACGATCAGCGACGACGAGCAGCCGCTGAAGGCCGATCCCGTCACGCATCCCGTCGCTGAAGCCGGCCTTCGCCAAGGACGGCGCGATCACCGCCGCCAACGCCTCCTCGATCTCCGACGGCGCGGCGGCGCTGGTGCTGATGCGCGCCTCGACCGCCGAGGCGCTGGGACTGACGCCGATCGCGCGCATCGCCGGCCACGGCGCCCACGCCCACGAGCCCGGCACTGTTCACCACCGCGCCCGGTCCCGGCCATGCAGAAGGCGCTGGAGCGGGCCGGCTGGAGCGTCGGCGACGTCGATCTCTTCGAGGTCAACGAGGCCTTCGCGGTGGTCGCGATGATCGCCATGCGCGAGCTCGGCGCTCGAGCACGAGCAAGCTCAACGTCAACGGCGGCGCCTGCGCGCTCGGCCACCCGATCGGCGCGTCCGGCGCGCGCATCCTGGCGACGCTGCTGGCGGCGCTGGAGGCGCGGGGCGAGAAGCGCGGCCTCGCCTCGCTCTGCATCGGCGGCGGCGAGGCCGTCGCGATGGCGGTCGAGCGGGTCTAGCCGGGCGGGGGACCGCCGCCACCACCGCCGCCGCCCCCACCGGGACCGCCGCCACCGCGGCCGCCGCGCAGCGACGCCATCGGCACCACGTCGCCATTGGGGAGCTGCACGTTGCCGGCGGCGATCTCCGGTGGGCAGGCGCCCTGGTAGACCCAGGTCTCCGTGCCCTTGTGCTCGCCGTTCCGCGTCGGGTCAGGCGAGCCGGCCACATTGGAGGTCCTGAGGACGGTGTACTTGGTCGTGAAGTCGCCGCTGATCACCGAGTGGCTGGTAAGCGTCGCGCCGCCGAAACTGCACTGCGTGTCCATGACGTAGCTGTCACCGTTCTTGGACGTGGACATCTTGCTGCAGGCGGCCGCCATCGGCCCGCTGCGCCGCTGCCGCCGTCCAAACACCGGAATCTGCCGGTCGGAGGCCGCATCGAAACACCACTTGCTGACCACCGGCGCCGGCATGCGGTCGCTTTGCAGGGTCTGCTGCCAGAGGCCCGGCTTGCGTTGCGGCGAGCTGACCTTGAACAGCTGATCGCAACCGCCAAGGCCCAGCGCCAGGACGCTGACGCCCAGCAAGACGACATTCTTCATCTACGACTGCTCCAAATCCGCTGCTGTGAAATCAGATGCGCCTCAGGCGCTCGCCGAAAGGTCGCTCAGGCGCCCGCGGCCGCCGCCCGGCAGGATCACGTCGCCGGGCTTCATGTCGGCCGGGCAGTCGCCCAGCCGCTTCACGTCGGCGGTGACGTGGGTCATGCCGCGCACGGTCTGCTGTCCGGCCTCGATGACGTAGTGGCTCGCGAAGTCGCCGCGCATCACGCCCTCGGTCGCCACCTTGCCCCACGCGGTGTCGCAGGCCGTGCGGAAGTGCCAGGCTCCGTCGCTCGACAGCGCCATCTGGCGGTCCGGACAGCGGCCGCTGAGCTGCTGGTTGAACGAGGCGAGGGCGCTCGCCGCGCCGGCGTCCAGGCAATAGCGGGTGACGCTGACGCCCTGCGGGCCCGAGACCCGCTGGCGCCAGAGGCCGGCGGCCATCTGCGGACCGGCCGGGGCGGTGTCGGCGGCCGGGATGGCGATCTTGGCGGCGGTGTTGGTCCGGTTGCAGCCGCCCATCGCCCCAAGCGCAAGCAGCGCAACTGGGGCGGCGAGCGCCAGAATCGGAACGGCTGCGCGCATGGCGGCGAGCTCCTCGGACGTCTATCTTGGGGTGAGAATAATCGCGATCAGCGCCAGGCGCGAGGCGGAAGAGGTTTCATGTCTGTAGTCAAAGACAACCGGCAGCGGAGCCGGTTCGAAATGGCGGAAGCCGGCCAGATCGTCTTCGCCGACTACCGGCGCGACGGTTCGACGATCTACATCGACCATGTCGAGGCCCCGCCGGCGCTCAGAGGCTCGGGCGCGGCCGGCCGCTTCATGGAGGGTCTGGTCGAGGCCGCGCGGGTCGAAGGCGCAAGGCTCGTTCCGATCTGCAGCTACGCCGTCCACTGGCTCGCCCGCCACCCGGACGAGGCGCGCGGCGTCGTCTGAAGCGCTCAATCGTCCGGCGCCATGCCGGCCGGGCAGGGACCGATCCAGTGCGAGACCGCGTGCGTCGTGAAGCTCGAAGCCGGATGGCCTTGCGTTTCGATCGAAGCCTGCGTGTCGCCCGTATAGCTGGTGTTGAAGTCGCCGCTGATCGTCGTGTGCACCTTGGTGGCCACCGGGCCCTCGGCGCAGGCGGCGTCGATCACGAACGCGCCCAGGAAGGTGCGCTTGAACGAGAACGACTGGCAGCCCTGGCCCATGTTGGCCGGCAGCGACACCGGCTTGCCGCTTTCGCAGAACTTGTGCAGCTCGGGGCCGGAGCCGTTCGTGGTGGTCGCGGTCTCCCAGAGGCCGGCCTTCGGATGCGGCATGTCGGCCGCCTGGATCGCCACGTCGGGACCGCTCGCGGGCGCCTGCGGCGCGCCGCCAGCGCTCGCCGTGTTGCCCGCGCCGCCACCTTTCGAGCAGCCCGCAAGCAGAGCGAGGCCTAACGCCGCCGCAGCGGCCGGCTTCGAAACGCGCATCGTTCACCCCCTGGCGGCCCGACTCGCGGCCGCGTCCGCCGCAAGCGCTAGCACAATAGCCCGCAGCCGGTGAAACGGGTGTTGACAGACATGTAAGCCGCGACTTACGGTAAGTCATGGCTTACGGAAACGCCGCCTTCGCCGCGATCGCCGATCCCACTCGCCGTCGGGTGCTGGAGCGGCTTTCCGCCCGGCCGATGGCGGTGGGCGAGATCGCCGCGGGCATGCCGGTTAGCCGGCCGGCGGTCTCGCAGCACCTGAAGGTGCTGAAGGAGGCGGGGCTGGTGAGCGACCGCCAGGACGGACAACGGCGCATCTACGCCATCGACCCGAAGGGCCTGGGCGCCCTGCGCGCCTGGCTCGACCAGTTCTGGGACACCGCGCTCGAGGCGCTGAAAGCCGAGATCGAGCGCCAAGACGAAGGGGACGAGGACCGATGACCACGACCATCAAGCCCGCGCCGGTGAAGAAGAGCATCAGCGTCAGCGCGACGCCCGAGCGCGCCTTCGCAGCCTTCACTCAGCGCTTCGACGCCTGGTGGCCGCGCAGCCACTCGATCGGCGACGCGCCGCTGAAGGAGGCTGTCATCGAGGGCCGCGTCGGCGGGCGCTGGTTCGGCCGGCTGGAGAACGGAACCGAGGCCGAGTGGGGCGACGTGCTGGCCTGGGAGCCGCCCAGCCGCGTGCTGCTCGCCTGGCGCATCGGCGCCAACTGGCAGTACGATCCGGACCTCCTCACCGAGGTCGAGGTCACCTTTACCCCCGAGGCCGGCGGCGCCACCCGCGTCGAGCTTGAGCATCGCCACCTGGAGCGGATGGGCGAGGGCGGCGAAGGCATGCGCGCGGCCTTCGACAGCGACGGCGGCTGGCAGGGCCTGCTGAATCTCTACGCGGCGCTCCTCGACGCGCCGTCCTGACCGAATTCCGAGCGAAGGAGACCCACCATGCTCACCGTGCACACCATCGTCGGCAGCCCGTTCGGCCGCGCCGTCATCGCCACCTGCATCGAGAAGAACGCCGCCTACCGCCTGCGTCCGCTGACGCCCGGCGAGCACCGCCAGCCGGACTATCTCGCCCGCCATCCGTTCGGCCGCGTGCCCTGCGATCGAGGACGACGGCTTCGGGCTCTACGAGACCCAGGCGATCCTGCGCTACCTCGACGCCACCCGCGCCCCGGCCCGCTCGCTCACTCCGTCCGACCCCAGGGCCGAGGCGCGCATGAACCAGGCGATCGGCATCGTCGACTTCTACGTGTTCGACGACAACAGCGTGAAGACGCTGGCCTTCAACCGCGTCGTCGCCCCGAAGCTGGGCTTCCCGACCAACGACGAAGCGGCCATCGCCGCCATCCCCCGCGCCCGCTTCGTGGCGGAGGTGCTGGCCGGTTTCCTGGGCGAGCGCCCCTACCTCGCGGGCGACGCCATCTCGCTGGCCGACCTCCACGCCGGAACCCATCTCGACATGCTCTCCGATTGCGCCGAGGGCGCCGACATCCTCGCCGGCACGCCGCTCGCGGCCTGGCTGGAGCGCCTGCGCGCCCGTCCCAGCTTCGCCGCCACCACCTGGCCCGCGCTGGCCGAAGCCGCCGCAGCCTGAGGGCAGGGAACCCCGCAGGTGAATCGTCGTCAACGTGATTGGCGCCGCAGGCGCCGCCAGACTCACCACGGAGGACACAGAGGTCTCACGGAGGACACGGAGCCACCCTCAGTGACCTCCGTGCCTTCTCCGTGATCTCCGTGGTTCAATAGCGCGCCTGCGGCGCGCACCACGCTCGACAGTTGGCTCTACCCGTCGAACTCCGAGTCGATGACGAGCTCGATCGGGGTCATGAAGGCCGGCAGGCCGTAGGCCTTCGGGTCCAGCTGCGTCTTCGCCTCCACTCCGATCACCGGCCCGCGGAAGCCCTTGCCGTCGCCCACCAGGTCGACGTCGAACACCACGTGCTTGGTCACCCCGACCACCGTCAGGTCGCCTTCCACCTTGCCGTGCGTGGCGCCCTCCGGATGGAACGCCGTGGAGACGAAGGTCGCGGTCGGGAACTGCGCGGCCTTCAGGAACTTGTCGCTGATCTCCTGGCTGAAGCCGTCCACCGGCGCGGTGGTGATCGACTTCGGATCGACGGTCACGCTGAGCTTGTCGGCCGCCGGATGCGCCGGATCCCACACCAGGTCGCCGGCCACCGTCTGGAAGCGGAAGATCGAGTAGGAGAAGCCCAGGTGCGGGATGCGGGCGACGAGGCCGGTGTGCTTCGGATCGATCGCATACTTGCCGGCCGGCGCGGCCTTGTAGTCGTGCAGCGGCGTCGGCATCTGCTGCGACCCCGCCGCGCCCGCGAGCGCCAACGCCGCCAGGGCGCCCAAAGTCGCTGCGGCGACGCCCGCCATCCGAACCGAATGCTTCGCAATCATCTAGCCAGAGCCTCCCATGCGCCGGACGCCCGCCTCGCCGGCCTTTTCCAATGTGACGCCGCTACCTACGCCCCCGCTTGAACCCTGGCAAAGCCAGCTTTTCTGGCTGGCCATGCCCTTTGGCGGGCCAATGAAGTCAAGGTCACACGAAGCACACGAAGGAAGCGAAGAGCACGAAGGCGCGCTTGGCGCGCAACAAGTCCCCAAACAGCCTTGCGAGATTAGCCGGCGCGCCTTGGCGCGCCCTTCGTGGGCTTCGCTTCCTTCGTGATCTTCGTGTGACCTTGAACGGCCTTGCCGCGCGCCCCAACGCGGGGCGATAACCCGCCCGGTCCCGGGAGGTGCGTGATGTGGCGTAGCGGTGCGGTTCTTTGCCTGGCGAGCGCGCTCGTGCTCGCGTCCGCCGCCGCCCACGCCCAGGCCGACCACCCGGCCACCGCCCCCGCCCCAGCCGCGCCGCCGCTCTCCGCTCCGCTGCCCGCCAGCGTCACCCGCCCGCAGATCAACCTCACCGACCCGGTGCTCGCCTTCTACCCGGCCGCCGCCAAGGCCGCCGGCGTCGAGGGCCAGGCCGTCATCCGCTGCAAGCGCGACGAGCACCTGGCCCTCGTCGCCTGCACGCTGGTCTCCGAGGACCCGCCCGGCCAGGGCTTCGGCGCCGCCGCCCTCGCCATGGCCGCCAAGTCGCCGCAGAACCCCCGCCTCTTCCTGAAGGACGCCGCCGCCGAGCCGTCGTCCGACACCACCATCCAGTTCGTCCTGCGCCCGCCCTACATCACCCCCGACATCACCCGCATGGCCCACATCGTGAAGTCGGCCTCCATCGTCACCCAGCCCACCAACGCCCAGATCCAGGCCGAATATCCGCCGCGCGCGCTCGACAACCAGGTGCAGGGCGGCGCGGTGATCGAGTGCGTGGTCACCCTCACCGGCAAGCTCGCCGAGTGCCAGGTCTACGACGAGCAGCCCACCGGCTACGGCTTCGGCCAGGCCGCCCTCGACCTCGCCGGCGACTTCGTCCTGAAGCCCCGCCTGATCGACGGCGAGGCGGTCGGCGGCAGCCCGGTGAAGATCAGCGTCAACTTCAGCTCCCAGGCCGCCGACGCCCCCCTGACCCTCGGCGGCCCCAAGCCCGCCGACGACCAGGCCGGCGACCGCGGCGACGCCGAACCCCCCCGCGTCACCTCGCACTGATCCACCCCCGCGCATCTCCTCCCCCGTCGCGCAGACGACGGGGGAGGGGGACCACGCGCAGCGTGGTGGAGGGGGCGTGGGGGCGCGGGGCCGGCCTCGCTCTCGGCGAGAAGCCTGAAGAGCAATCCCTCACCGTAGACCGCACCGTAAAGCATCCGCAGACTACGGCGCCCTCACCGCGCCGCCGCCGCGCCACGCACACCTCCCCCCGCTGTCCAACCAGCTTCATCCGCGCGTTCTACCCCGCGCTTGAATCGCCCGCAACAGTCTCGTTACTTCCGGTGTTTCACGTGAAACACCGGCCGCGCCATCTCCTCCCCCGCGCCGCAGAGCGCCGGGGAGGGGGACCGCGAAGCGGTGGCTGCCACGCCGAAGCCCATCAGGGCGAAGGCGGGAGGGGGCGCGGGGCCGGCCTCGCTCTCAGCCAGTGAGCGCGTTCGTGTGGTTCGTGAGGTTCGTGGTCAAAACCTGACCCCCGCACCCGATACCGCCCGCGCCCCAGGAACTCGAGCCAGCCGCGGTCGCGCAGCACCTGCAGCTGCTGGCGTATCTTGGGGCGCACGTTGTTGTTGCCGGGATAGAGCGCCGAGAGCCGGTCCTCGAAGCGGTACATGTCCGCCAGCTCGAAGCTCTCGCGCGCTCCTCCCTCGCATCCCGCAGAGTGCGGGGGAGGTGGCAGGCCGCGGAGGGGGCTGACGGATGTGGCGCATCTCGGCGCATTTTCATCGCCTCGCTCAGCCAGGCGCACGCCGCCGCGCCCGCCTCGCGCACCCGCCCCAATCCCGCTGAAAGCGGCGACCCAGGCAGGTGGCAGTTGAAGGGGGCGCAGTTGGCGCGAGCGAAGGCTGCCCGGCCTGGCTGGATCCCGTTTCAGCGCCCGCTCCGATTTCACCGCCGGAACATTGCGCGAACGAGGGGAATCTGCCAGGCTGATTCATCAACGGCGGGCCGAGGCGGTCGGAGAATAAGCGTGGTTCTTCGGGTCACAGCAAAAGCTCTATTATCTAGGTACAACCTCCGGGCCGCGCACGCGCTGTACCGCCGGACGGGTGACTGGTTCCACGTCCTCAACTACTTTCCCGCAATCTTATTTGATGCAGGAGGTTATGTCTCATTTCCGGACCGGAAGGACTTCGAGGAGTTCTTGAAGGATCGCTGTGGGATCGGGGTGTGCGAAAATGAGAACACGAACACGCTTCGCGTGCGCGATGGCATTCTCGAAGACACCCAGGATATGTCGCTTTCTCAGGGGCTTCCGTGAGGTAGCATCGGCCCGGCACTGTCCTGCTGCTTTAGCGGGCGAGGTCTGCCTGCCCTAGCTCAACCCGGAATTGACCCGACTCGTCCTCTCGCCGACAATTCATGGGATCGGGGAGGACGGGATGGCGGGTTCAGATTTCGACATTTCGCGTTTTGAACGCACAAGCGAAGCGACAGGTCAGTACGATCGTCAGCTAAAGCGGCTAACGGCGTCTGGGAAAGAGGTCGTCTGCGTTGAAGAGGCCGTTCGCGGCGCACTTGCGAGTCTGCACGATAACCAAGGTCGGGCGTTCGTGGTCTACGGTGAGCCACAAAGCGGCAAGACCGAGATGATGATTTGCCTCACAGCTAAGCTAATCGATGAGGGATATGAATTTATACTTCACTTGCTCAACGATAGCGTTGATCTGCTGGGCCAGAATCTAGGCCGGTTCAAACTCTCAGGCTTGGCACCGGCGGCACAGAACTTTAGCGAGATCCTTGACCCGGCTGT
Organism: uncultured Alphaproteobacteria bacterium; assembly: GCA_963725185.1. GTDB lineage: Bacteria > Pseudomonadota > Alphaproteobacteria > Rhizobiales > Xanthobacteraceae > VAZQ01. The sequence continues at coordinate 49,936 of CAVRXO010000001.1, read as the reverse complement.
AAAGATCAAGGGCCAAAGCCACGTCATTTTTTGCAAGAAGAACGGTAATGATCTACGAAAGCTGATCGATAAGATTGGCGGCACAAAACACGTCGTCGTGATCGATGATGAGGCTGACTACGCGTCGCCTAACTCGCGCATAAATACGGGCGGAAAGACTCCTATCAATGACCTCATTGACCAAGTCATTGGAAATACGGGCTACTACATCGGTGTTACCGCAACGCCAGCGCGCCTAGATCTTAACAACACGTTCGATAACGACAGTGAACTGTGGGTAAACTTTCCGCCCCACAGCAAATACACCGGTCAAGACGTTTTCTTCCCGCTGGAGGGCGGCGTAAAGTATTACCGAACGCTCTTGCCGAACGCGGGTTCTGAGCCGCGCTATGCCAGAGAAGCGCTCTTCGGCTTCCTAGTCAACGCCGCGTACTTGAACCTTTACGTTCACAGTGCCGTGGAGCGGAATTATTCGCTTCTCGTCCACACGAGCGGGAAAAAGGCCGACCACAAGAGCGACTGGAATACAATGAGAACCGCGCTCGACGCGTTGGTTACTCGCTCCTCGACCGCGTTCGAGAGTTATACGCGATATATTTGGCAGCTGTGTAAATCACGCTTTCCAGACGCCGACCCCGACCGCGTAACGCACTTCATTCTGAACAACATCTCCCGACACGCCATTGTCGTGCTCAACAGCGAGCGCGACTGGAAGGACAATTCGGCTGCAGCAACCAATCCGACAAGCTTATTCACAATCATCATTGGAGGAAATATTGTCTCCAGGGGGGTCACGCTTGATAACCTGCTGAGTATGTTTTTCACCCGCGACGTTAAACACAAAATCCAGCAGGACACGTATATCCAGAGGGCACGGATGTTTGGCAGTCGGGGAGACTACCTACCCTTCTTTGAGCTGACGATACCCGAGGCGCTCTACTTAGATTGGCATCGGTGCTTTGTGTTTCACCGGTTGGCGCTTGCAGCCATCCGCGCCGATCTCGGATCACTCGTTTGGTTGGGTGATCAGCGTATTCAAACAGTGGCGAATTCAAGCATCGATCGTTCGAACGTGGATCTTGATCGCGGCGAAATGTCTTTCAACATTTTCTCCTTCGACGGTCGCATCGACACAATCATTGCATCAAAGGCATCGCCATTCGATAAGATGGAAGAGCTAGCGGCGTTGGTCGGCGAGGCCGCTTTTCCCGACTATCTCCAACAGTATGTCAAGCGAACGTCGCCCCTGGGCGCACGGTCTATTGCGCTGCATCCATCGCTCGACATCTCAGGCTATAAAGATGCCTCAGGCCTGGAAAAGGCGAAGGTGGTGCGCAAGAGGGGTTTCCTCGGCAAATCACAACTTGACCCGTCCAAATTTCCTTCTGTCCTGCATCATCTCATCGTGATCCATGATGGTCGCAAGAACGCGAGAGTGTTTTACAAGTTCGTGGGGTCGATACAATTCCTGAAGAACATGGCCCATGATAGCGGAGTATAAGCTGTATCACGGAGCGGTTCTGGCGGAATTGGTGGACAGGGCCACTGCACCAATTGTCGTTGATGAGCTGTCTGAGGAAGGCCGCTTGTCCAGCTACGTCCTAAATGAGAGCGTGGGGATGATGATTAAGCACTCCACGAATCGACTGCATCCATGGTCTTTTACTTTCACGAAGCGGAACGCTGGCGAACTGTTGGAGTTGAACCGGCTCACTGACGATGTCTACGTGGTGATGGTGTGCCACACTGACGGAATGGTGTGCTTGACTTTTGATGAGCTCAACTACCTTCTTGCCGAGGTGGACGCTGACCAAGTCGGTATACGCGTGGATAGGCGTCCGGGTCACCGCTACGCCGTATCCAGTGGGCTTGCTCGACTAGGCCGCAAGAAACCTAGCGGAGTTGAGCCCATTTTGGCCGCGCTGTCGTTGCCATGAGCGCGATGTGCTTGCCAAGCTAGGCTTTCGCGAAACGCAGAATTGTCTCGGTTCTCATCCGTTTGGCGAGGGTGCCAGCGCTCATGGGCAAGTAACGCTGGCGATGCGGTAGGTCGCGTTCTATTCGCCCTGCCTGCTGTAGACCTGAGAGCAGAGCCGCCTTGCATACGCCTTCGGCGTTGCGAACAAGTGCGCCCTTTAGAAAAGAGTTGCCCACGACCAGCGTGGCTTTTCCGCCAGGTTTCAGGGTGCGACTTATCTCGGACAGGATGAGTGTCAGATCCGCGGCATAGCGGTTGATCATGCCACGGAAACGTTCAGGTAGGTCCGCTTCTCCCGAGATCGAAGCGGCAATTGCCTTTACCGAGTCATCCAGGTTCGGGTGGTCAGGCGCTCGTTCGGCGCCAACGCTTGTGGCTCGAATCGTTCGAATTTGGGAGGCTGTGTGCCCTAGCCAGACCAGAGATAGTCGATGCCCACGCAAGTAGTCGATCGCGTTTAGGTAAGGCGGGGAGGTGAGGACAGCGTCTACCGAACCGTCCGGGACGTCACTAAGGGCTCGGGCATCGCCAAGGCCAATTTTAGATCCGATTGTCGCGGGGTTGTCGGACAAGCGTTTCCGCAAGGATTTCAACGATCTTGCGAAACCGGCAAGGACGTCAAAGTCAGACTGGTCAGCCACTTTGTGCGGCCTACTGTGAGACGTGTCCCTAGCGAGCGACGCCATCTGTTCTTTTGTTACAATGATGCGGCTCAACGCTAGTTGGAGGACATTTACGGCAGCGAGCGTCTCTGAACACGTGCCCTCGTCGCGCAGACGCTTGAGCACAAAAGCGAGTCGCCGAAGTGGATCTCGTTGAGCGGGCGAGAACCAATACTCGATGAAAGCCTCCGTTTCTCTATCGTCGTCGATCCATGGCAATACTACATCTTCGGTACCGAGACTTTCACACCTTTGGATGAGCGCGCTGCCCATCTGCTCGATGAGAGTGTCAGCGACGGGGGTGGTCCACACCTGAGCCATTAGAACGGCCAGTGGATCCACATCAAAGCCGATTGCCGACAATCCTAAGCCGGTGGCTTGCCGGACGACCGTTCCCGATCCAGCCATGGGATCCAGAACCACGGAACCCGCGGGAAGCTCGCGAAGAACTCTCTAGTGCGATGTCGGGTGCCATCCTCGCGGGAAAGGGGTGTATCGTTGGGGTCAACTGGCGATCCGCTCCTCTTGGCAGGTCCTTAAGCTGCGTGTCGAATCAGCCCCAGAGCATGCAGCATGTCGAAATTCGTATAGGTCAACCGAAGCTTGTTACAAGGCTCGGGTGCGCGCGTCCCGCACTCCCTACCCCGCTACCGTCCTCCCGCCGACACCACTCCGCCGCCCCCGCCCCCGCCCGGGCCTCTGCCCGTGTCAAATTCACCACCCCCCGATCCGCCCTCCGGCGAAAGTGGCTCGTTGGCGAACTCCAGGTCCAGCGTCCTCCGGCGCTTGATCTCGTCGCGCAGCCGCGCGGCTTCCTCGAACGCCACGTCGGTGGCGGCCTTGCGCATGTGGCCTTCGAGCTTTGCCGAAGGACGGCCTGGCGTCCTCGGCGACGCCGGCGTCCACGGTCAAATGGTTGCGCTCGCATCGGCTCCTAGTTCGGCGGCCTTCGCCAGCCAGCCTCGGTCGCGGTCGAAGAGGCGGAGGATGCGGCCTTCGGCCAATGCGTCGGGGTAGATTTGGAAGTCCGCGTGCTGCTTCAGCAGCGGAACGGCGCCGCAGCCGGGGACTTCGCATTCCGGCTTGCCCTTCGGGCACGACGCGTAGCTGCAGAGCCGGCCGAGGTAGGTGTCCGTCGCCGGCGCGAACAGGAAGACGTCGACCTGGTGGTGGGCGACGCCGACGCCGGTCCTCGCGTGCAGGTCGTTCACCGCCAGATTGCGGGCGCGGCCGAGGGCGTCGAGGCGGTCCGTGTGGTCCAGCCAGACCGCGAGGTCGACGTCCTTGCACTCGTGCAGCACCTCGATGCCGAGCCGCCGATAGGGCTGGTGGCGCGGGACTTCGCGGGACCAGCGATCGTGCGCACGAGCCGAAGAGCGCGATGGCGCGCACCTCGTCGAACGCCGCCAGCGCAGCGGCCACCGCGTCTGCCGCCAGGCGGAACTCGGCCTGCCGGCGCAGCTGGCGGGCGTCCTCTGCCTCGATCTGGCGGCGGGTGGGACGGCTCGGCATCGGCCTAGCGTATCACGCGCAGCGCACGCACTCGGTCGAAGTCGCGGTCGTGGGTGACGAGGGCGGCGGCGTTGACGGCGAGGGCGCTGGCGGCCTGGACGGCGTCGGGGAGTTTCAGGCCGAGGGTGGCGCGCAGGCGCGCCGCGGTCTCGGCGATGTCGGCGTCGAGGCGGACGACGCGCCAGGATTTCGAGCACCGCGCGGTAGCGGCGGGCGAGCGCTTCGTCGCCGGCGTTAAAGGGGCCGGTCAGCACTTCGGCGATGGTGACGGTGGTCACTGCGAAGCCCAGCCGCCCGGCGGCGTGAGCGTCGAATAGCGGCTGGAATCGCGGTCCGAACTGCGGGTGCGCCTCGAGCTGGTAGACGATCGGCGGGGTGTCGATCAGCAGCAGCGCGCCGTCCGGCAGGCCTCCCAGGTCTAGGTTGGCCATTCCCCGCGCAGTCTCTTCAGCGTCGCGACGCTGTCCTCGCCCCAGAGTCCGCGGCCGGAGCCTTCCAGCGGCGTCAGCGGCGCCTGGCGTGGAGCGGCGTCCAGCACGTCGAGCGGCGCCACGACGGCGACCGGTCGGCCGTGGCGGGTGATGATGGTGGCGCGGCCCTGCTCAGCGGTGTCGAGCAGGTTCGGGAGCTGGCTGCGCGCCTCCTCGGCGCCCTTGCGCGGGGTGTCGTCCATAGGCGAACTGTACGGTTGTGTACGGCCTGGGTCAAGGGCGACGAGGCCGCTTTCCGCTGGGGCGCGATTGCGCCCGAGTCGCTTCCCCGGAGGGGGAAGAGAGGGGCGGCGGCGGGTCGCTTGCCCGCGGGGAGGGACGCCCGGCTAACCCCTGCCGAGCCGGCGGCTCACGGCGCGCGCGTCGGGGCCGACGGCGGCTACGGCGGCGATCAGGGCGTCGCGGCTGACGCCCAGGGCGCGACACCAGTATTGCAGCTCGTACTCGATGGCGATGTCGATGCGCTGTGGCTCGAGCCTCTGGACCGAGCGGCTGTCGAACACGCCGGCGCTGGTCATTTGCGGCCCTGCTTCAGGCGCGAGCCGGGCGGCGTCGGGGTCGGCCCGAACTGCACCGGCAGCGGGCGCGGCGGGGCGGCGGGCGGCGCCTTGGACGGCGGGTCTTCCTTGGTGGTCATCCATCGTCCGTAGCACGCGCTGCGATTCCCCCTCGCATGCCAATTCGCGGGCGCCCGGGCCCCTTCCGCTCGGCGCTCCCCCTGTGGGGGAAGAGGGGCGCTAGCGCGCCGTGTCGGGCGGCGCGCGGCCGGGGTTGTCCGCGTCGCGCGCCGCCAGGGCGGCGGCGCCGGCGGCGGTGATGTCCCAGCCCTCGCGGCTGCGCTGCGCAAGGCCGAGCTCGGTCAGGGCGCGGGCGTCGGCGATGTTGATCCAGTCCACCTCGGCGCCGGCCTTCTTGCGCGCCAGGTTGTCGAGCGTGGCGAGCAGGCGTTCGGGCAGCGTCATCGGCGCGGGGCCTCTGTTCGTGCTGGCGGGGCGCAGGGCGCGCCCGTCCGGGCGACCATGCGCCCACCGGGGCGTCCGGGTCCACGTCCCTGCGCCGCCGCCGATCGTTCGGGGCCCGATCGTTCGGGCCCGATCGTTCGGGGCGGCGGGCGCTGACCAGGCCCCCGTTCAGCGGCGATGTGTGCTAGGGTGCGCCGGCTGGAGCACAAGAAGCGCCGAATCACCCGCGCCGCGCGGTTTCCCGACCTTCAGGAGCAGCCCCCCAAAATGAACCGAGGTCGAGGTGGTCCGCTGCGGCTCCTGAGGAGCCTGCGCGGCGACGGAACGCTGATGTGGGGGCGGGGCGCGGCGCGCGCCGTCGCCTACTCGATCGATCTCTACGGGCAGGGACAATATCTGTCGGGCGACGGCGAGGTGGTGGGCGACCTCGCCGACCTGGTCGGCAGGGCGCCGGCCAACCCGCGGCTGCGCCTCGCCAGCGGCGAGGAGGCGGCGCTGATCCTGCGCGGCATCGCGGCCAACTCGGCCTCCATCGAGCTGCTGCGCCCGGTGCCGGCGGTCCTCGAGGCAGGGTCCTAGGGGGCGGCGAGAAGGGCCCGACACATTGAGTGTCATCCCGGAAGCTCGCGCAGCGAGCTGTCCGGGATCTACTTTTTGCAATAGTTTCAAGTAGATCCCGGACAAGCGCTGCGCGCTTTCCGGGATGACAACCATTGTAGGCCGATGAGCACGGACCTTAGGGTCCCCCGCCGCAGAGTTATCTGCGCCGCCGTCCCCCGCGCCGATAGCGCTCCGCCGCCTCCGCGCGCGCTTCCGCCCGCGCCAGCTTCGACGCGTTGCGGTCCACCGGCTCGCCCTCCGGCGTCAGCGCCTCGTTGGCGAACTCCAGGTCGAGCATCTTCAGGCGCTTGATCTCGTCGCGCAGCCGCGCGGCTTCCTCGAACTCCAGGTTGGCGGCGGCCTTGCGCATGCGGCCCTCCAGGTCGCGCAGGGTGGTCTGGAAGTTGTGGCCGAGGAAGGGCTTGGCGTCCTCGGCGACGCCGGCGTCGACGGTGACGCGGTCGCGCTCGTAGGGGCTGGCGAGGATGTCCTTGATCTGGCTCTTGATGCTCTCCGGGCGTGATGCCGTTGCTCGAGGTTGTAGGCCGTCCTGCTTCTCGCGCCGGCGGTTGGTCTCGGCCATGGCCCGCTCCATCGAGCCGGTGATGGTGTCGGCGTAGAGGATCACCTTGCCGTCGATGTTGCGCGCGGCGCGGCCGATGGTCTGGATCAGGCTGGTCTCGGAGCGCAGGAAGCCCTCCTTGTCGGCGTCGAGGATGGCGACCAGGCCGCACTCGGGGATGTCCAGGCCCTCGCGCAGCAGGTTGATGCCGACCAGCACGTCGAAGGCGCCCAGCCGCAGGTCGCGGATGATCTCGATGCGCTCCAGGGTGTCGATGTCGGAGTGCATGTAGCGCACGCGCAGGCCCTGCTCGTGCATGTACTCGGTGAGGTCCTCGGCCATCTTCTTGGTCAGCACGGTGACCAGGGTGCGGTAGCCGCGCAGGGCGACGTCGCGGCACTCGGCGATCACGTCGTCGACCTGGCTGAGCGCCGCCCTTGGCTGACCGGGCGCACCTCCACCGGCGGGTCGATCAGGCCGGTGGGGCGGATCACCTGCTCGGTGAAGACGCCGCCGGTGCGCTCCAGCTCCCATGGGCCGGGCGTGGCCGAGACGAACACGCTGTCCGGCCGCATCGCCTCCCACTCCTCGAACTTCAGCGGGCGGTTGTCCATGCAGCTGGGCAGGCGGAAGCCGTATTCGGCCAGGGTGAACTTGCGCCGGTAGTCGCCGCGGTACATGGCGCCGATCTGCGGCACCGTCTGGTGGCTCTCGTCGACGAACAGCAGGGCGTTGTCGGGGATGTATTCGAAGAAGGTCGGCGGCGGCTCGCCGGGGCGGCGGCCGGTGAGGTAGCGGCTGTAGTTCTCGATGCCGGCGCAGCTGCCGGTGGCCTCGATCATCTCGATGTCGAAGGTGGTGCGCTGCTCCAGGCGCTGGGCCTCCAGCAGCTTGCCCTCCTTGCACCAGCCAGTCGAGCCGCTCCTTCAGCTCGGCCTTGATGAAGCTGATCGCCTGGCAGCAGCGTCGGGCGCGGCGTCACGTAGTGGCTGTTGGCGTAGACGCGGATCTGGCTGCAGCTCGGCGGTCTTCTTGCCGGTCAGCGGGTCGAACTCGACGATCTGCTCCACCTCGTCGCCGAACAGGGTGACGCGCCAGGCGCGGTCCTCGTAGTGGGCGGGGAAGATCTCGATGGTGTCGCCGCGGCGGCGGAAGGTGCCGCGCTCGAAGGCGTTGTCGTTGCGCTTGTACTGCTGGGCCACCAGGTCGGCCATCAGCTGCTTCTCGTCGACCTTCTGGCCGACCTTCAGGGTGAAGGTCATGGCCGAATAGGTCTCGACCGAGCCGATGCCGTAGATGCAGGAGACCGAGGCGACCACGATCACGTCGTCGCGCTCCAGGATCGCCCGCGTCGCCGAGTGGCGCATGCGGTCGATCTGCTCGTTGATCGACGAGTCCTTCTCGATGTAGGTGTCGGTGCGCGGGACGTAGGCCTCCGGCTGGTAGTAGTCGTAGTAGCTGACGAAGTACTCGACCGCGTTGTCCGGGAAGAACGACTTGAACTCGGAGTAGAGCTGCGCGGCCAGGGTCTTGTTGTGCGCCAGGATCAGCGCCGGCCGCTGGGTCTCCTCGATGATCCGCGCCATGGTGAAGGTCTTGCCGCGAGCCGGTGACGCCCAGCAGCACCTGGTCGTGCTCGCCGCTCGGCGACGCCCGCCGCCAGCTCGCGGATCGCCTCCGGCTGGTCGCCCGCGGCGCTGTAGTCGCTGACCAGCTTGAACCGCCGCCCGCCCTCGCATCTTGTCCGGCCGCGACCGGCCGATGCGGCGTCCAGAGCGCCGGCGCCTGATCGCCGTCGTACACGAACACGGCCGACGCGTCGGACACGCCGGTGGTGGGGTTGGCCATGGCTGCGAACGTAGGGGAGGGCGCGCCGGAACGCCAGTGCCCCTCCTGCCAGCCTAGTGACAGCAGGGCGCCAATGTTTCGCTCCTCACCCGTAGCGAAGCGTACGGGGGAGGTGTCACGCGGAGCGTGACGGAGGGGGCAAGCGATGGCTAAGCTTCCGCGATGCGATCGCCGAGACGCACCGTCAATCAGGCTAGAGCGTTGCGCCGGAGCATGTCCCGCTCGGAAGTTCTGCTGTGCGGCTGCGCGCCCGCGTTCCGGGCCATCCCGCGTTCCGCCGCCAGCATCCGATTGGTCCCTACATCGCGGACTTCTACTGCTCGGAGACGAAGCTCGTGGTCGAGGTCGACGGCGGTATTCATCGCGAGGAGGATCGGATCCTGCGTGACCACTGGCGCGAAGAAGCTCTGCGCGAGCGCGGATGCCGCGTGTTTCGGATAACTGCCGATGAGGTGTTGAAGGACCCCGACGCTGCGGCCGAGCGCGTGCGAGCCGAGGCGCGGTTGCCCCCTCCGTCACGCTCCGCGTGACACCTCCCCCGTTTCGCTCCGCTCACGGGTGAGGAGCGATATCACCGCACGTCGTTCGTCCGGTCCCGGTACATGCACTGCCCCAGCATGCCCGCCGCGCCCCACACCTGGTCGACGTACGTCATGATCCCCAGCGAGCGGGTCTCGCTGATCATCTCGCTCTGCGGCGTGTAGCGGATGTAGCCGCCGAAGGTGTGGGCCTTGTCGACCGTCGCGTGCAGCACGCGCTGGTTCGGCAGCACCAGGGTGTAGCCGTAAGCCTCGAAGCCGCCGCGGGCGGAGTTGTTGAAGTTGTCGAACTGGGCCTGCGGGGTGTGGGCCTGGGCCTGCTCGCCGGTGGCGATCTGGCGCACGCTGAGCCGCGAGGCCACCCCCTCGGTCCCGTAGATCGACATCGGCCGCCGCGTCCGCGCGCTCGACAGGAAGTTGCCGGCCATCGGCCCGCCCACCGGGTCCGCGTCCCGCACCTTCGAGCCGCCCGACACGCTCGCCTGCCGCCCCGGCGACGGCCGCCGCGAAGCCAGGATCTCGCCGTCCGAGTGCGACCAGCCGATCATCCAGTCGCGCGAATGGCGCAGGTTCGCCTCGACCGCGTCGCGGTAGTCCACCCCCTCCTGGAACGCCGGCGTGAAGATGGTCGAGGCCAGCTGGATCGCCCAGCGCCCGTCGTTGTTGGTGACCGCGTAGACGCCCTCGCAGGTCTCCAGCCTCTCGCCCCCCGGCGCGTGCCGCGTGAAGCTCAGCGCGATCCCGACGTTGATCGGGTTGAAGGTCATCAGCTCCAGGCCGGCCAGCATGTCGTAGCTCCCCGGCATGACCGACAATCCGCCATGCCCCTTCACCGGCTGCTCGCCGGAGAAGTCGAACTGGTGCGGCGGCGCCTCGCCGAACGCCTTGGCGCTCTCGTAGACGTCCGCGTTGATCCCCTCGTAGATCGCGAACGGGAAGTGCAGCGTCTTGGCGATGGCCTTCAGGTCGCGCCGGGCGATCGCCGTGAAGTGCGCCATCATCACCGACATCGCCGCCGGCACGGAGGCCTCGAAGGCGACCGGAAAACGGCCGTCCAGCATGCCGCCGTCGCGCCAGCCGGCCGGCGGCTCGGCGGCGGCCAGATCAACTACCTCGGCCATGGCGTTGCTCCCTTGACTGCACGGGGCGTTGCTGGTCACCCCTGATCACGGAAACCATAGCGCCAGAACAGCGAAGACAGGGAGAGCCCCGATGGAATTCACCGACGTGCGCAGCGAGGACGGCGTCACCCGCCGCTCGTTCACGCTCAGCGTGGCCGGCGAGGCCGTGCCGGCGGTGATCTGGGCGCCGGAGGGCGCCAAGCGGCCCGCGGCCGCTGGTGCTGATGGGCCACGGCGGCTCGCAGCACAAGAAGACCCCCGGCATCCGCGCCCGCGCGCGCGCAGTACGCACAGGCGCCTCGGCTACGCGACGCTGGCCATCGACGCGCCCGGCCACGGCGACCGCATCTCGCGCGAGGAGGCCGCGACGCTGATGCGCGAGGTCGGCGCGCGGGTGCGCGGCGAGGTCGCCGGCCGGCTGGACGCCCGAGCGCCTGCGCCAGATGGGCGAGCGCTCGCGCCTGGCGATGCCGGAATGGAAGGCGGCGCTCGACGCGGCGCAGGGCTTCGACTTCGTCGGCGCCGGCGGCCCGGTCGGCTACTGGGGCGTCTCGATGGGGACGGCCATCGGCGTGCCGTTCGTGGCGTCCGAGCCGCGCATCACCGCCGCTGTCTTCGGCCTCGCCGGCCTGCGCGAAGGCGCGACCGAGTATGCGAGGCCGCGGCCAGAGATCACCATCCCGGTCGAGTTCGTCTTCCAGTGGGAGGACGCGGTCGCCCCGCGCGAGGCCGGCATCGCGCTCTTCAACGCCTTCGCCTCGGCCGAAAAGACCATGCACATCAACCCCGGCGGCCACATGGACATCCCCGACTTCGAAGGCGCCAGCTGGGAACGCTTCTTCGTGCGCCACCTCGGCGTGGCGGTCGCCGGCGAAGCAGGCGGTGGCGGCCGAGTAGCTGATCGGCGAGCGGGGGCGCGCCGCAGGCGCTGTTTTAACCGACCTCTGCGGTTAGAAGCGGCGGCTCCGCCGCCCCTCGCTCTCAGACAAGCGCGCAGAAATGTTGCGGCCCGCTGTCGATCCCGGTTCCCCTCGTCCGACTAGGGGCTGCGGCGTATGCTTCGCCGCGCCATCCGAGAAGGGAGCCACCCCATGCAGTACCTGCTGCTGATCTACAGCGCCGAGAGCGACGAAGCGCCAACAGGACCAGGCGCAAGTGATGGCCGAGTACGGCGCCTTCACCCAGGGCATCGTGCAGAGCGGCGCCTTCAAGGCCGCCGACCGGCTGCGGCCGGTCGCCGACGCCACCACGGTGCGGATACGCGACGGCAAGACGCTGACCACCGACGGTCCGTTCGCCGAGACCCGCGAGCAGCTCGGCGGCTACTATCTGGTCGAGGCCAAGGACCTCGACGAGGCGATCGCCATCGCCGCCAAGGTGCCCACCGCCACGTACGGCTCCATCGAGGTGCGGCCGGTCTGGGCGATGGGCGGCTGATGCCCGCGAGGCGAGGTCCAGACCGTCGCCGCCCGGCATGGACCTCGCCGACGCCTTTCGCCGCCACGGGGCCGAGGCGCTCGCCACGCTGATCCGGCTGATGGGCGACTTCGACCTGGCGGAGGAGGGCCTGCAGGAGGCGTTCGCCGCCGCCGCCGCCGCCTGGGCGGACGCCGCGCCCGCCAACCCGCGCGCCTGGCTGGTCGCCGTCGGCCGGCGCAAGGCGATCGACCAGCTGCGCCGCCGCATCGCCTTCCGCGCCCGCCAGGACGAGCTCGAGGCGCTGGCCGAGATCGAGCGCGCAGGCCGCGCCCCGAGGAACTCGACGAAGCCGAGGCGGCGTTCGGCGACGACGACCTGCTGCGGCTGATCTTCACCTGCTGCCACCCGGCGCTCGGCCTGGAGGCGCAGGTGGCGCTGACGCTGCGCACCGTCTGCCAGCTGCCCACCGCCGCAGTCGCCCGCGCCTTCCTGGTCGCCGAGGAGACCATGGCCCAGCGGCTGGTGCGCGCGAAGGCCAAGATCCGCGCCGCCGGCATCCCCTACCGCACGCCGCCGCGCGAACAGCTGGACGAGCGCATCGCTGGGCGTGCTGGCGGTGATCTACCTGGTCTTCACCGAGGCCTACGCGGGCGATCCGCGCCGCAGCCTCGTCGGCCGAGGCGATCGGCCTGGCGCGCCGGCTCGACGCGCTGTTGCCCGGCCGCGGCGCGGTGCGCGGGCCTGCTGGCGCTGATGCTGCTGCACGAGGCGCGCCGCCCGGCCCGCTACGACGCCGCCGGCGACCTCGTGCTGCTTGGAGGACCAGGACCGCGCGCGCTGGCGCCGGCCGATGATCGCCGAGGGCCTGGCGCTGGTCGAGCCGGCGCTGCATGGCCGAGCGCCCGCCGTCGCCCTACGCCGTGCAGGCCGCCATCGCCGCGCTGCACGCCGAGGCGCCCACCGCCGCCGAGACCGACTGGCGCCAGATCGTCGCCCTCTACGCCGTGCTGCTGCGCCTTGCGCCCTCGCCGGTGATCGAGCTCAACCACGCCGCCGCGCTCAGCATGACCGACGGCCCGGCCGCGGCGCTGCTCCGCGTCGACGCGCTCGCCGCCCGCGGCGAGCTGGCCGGCTACGACGTGCTCCCGGCCGTCCGCGCCGACCTGCTGCGCCGCCTCGGCCGCCGCCGCCGAGGCCCGCGCCGCCTACCAGGCCGCGCTCAGCCTCGCCCGCTACGACCCCGAACGCCGCTACTTCCGCCGCCGCATCGCCGAGCTGGGCGCCGAAGCTGCGCCATAGAGCGGAAATACCCTCGCAATCTGCGCCGGTATTCTTCGCCTCGCGCGTGGAACGAGCGCGCGGCTTCACCTCGCGTCACCAGTCGGGAAACCCCATGCAGTCGTCCCTGAAGTTCAAAGCATCGATCGCCGGCGCGCCCCTCTTCGGTGTCTTGGCCCTCACCCTTGCCGCCAGCGTCGCCTTCGCGCAGCCGCCGGCGGGCGGCGGCCCTGGCGGCGGCCCTGGCGGCGGCGGTGGCGGCGGTCGCGGCCAGGCGATGAGGGCGGCCTGCGGCGCCGACGTGCAGAAGTTCTGCCCGAACGTGCAGCCGGGCCCCGACATGCGCGAATGCGTGCGCAAGAACTTCGCCTCGCTCTCCGACGGCTGCAAGTCGTTCATCGAGCAGATGCGCGCCCGTCATCAGCAGCAGCAACAGCAGGGCGGCGGCGCGGCCCCGCAATAGCGCTCAAGTCCACGGTTCGGGGCAGGGCAGCCTGGCCCCGAACCGGTCAGCCGTAGCTCAGCGACGGATACCAGTCGGGATCGCGCCCCTCGGGCGTGGCGTCGAGCATATGCCACAGCGGCGCGTAGGTTTCCGCCACCCCGCGGACATCCTGCCCGGGATCGGTCGTCAAATCCGTCATCTCGTTGGTCCAGAAATGCCGGATGGTCCCGTCGCGGCGGGTGAAGATGCTGAGCGCGCCGTTCTCCGCGCCGTCCGGTTCCACGGCGAAGTAGTCGCGGCTGAAGATGTCGTTGGCATCGCTGGCGAGGCGCAGGTGCTTCCAGCCGCGCTCCCGCTTCCACGCCGCCAGCTTCTCGAGCGGCGAGCGCGCCACCACCACGAAGGCGATGTTCTGGTCGATGTCCGCCGCGTTGCCCTCCCAGCTGTCCAGCAGGTTGGTGCACATCGGGCAGGGGCGCTGGCGCTGAGGCCCGAACATGTAGCTGTAGATCGCCAGGGTCTCTTTGTCGCCGAACAGGCCGGCGAGGTCGCTCGGCCCCTTCTCGGTCTCGAACCGATAGTCGGCGGTGACTGGCGCGCCGGGCGGCAGCGCCCGCCGCTGGGCGGCGACCCGCTCGATATGGCGCCGCAGCTCGATCTCGGCGGCCAGCAGCTCGGTGCGCGCGGCGCGGTACTCGGCGCTCTCGTTCGGCATCCGCACCGGATTGCGCGCCGCCAGTTCGGCGGCCGGCGCCAGCGTTTCAGTCTTGGCGTCCATGACAGGTCCTCCCGCGGGGTCGATGCTCCCTCAGAATGACGAATGACGGCGCCCGAAACCGACAGCAGCTTCCGCATTTTTCGCGGCAAGCCCTAACCCAGCTTCTCCCTGAAGAAGCGCACCACGTTGGCGTTGAGGGTCTGGTGGAACTTGGCGCGGTCGAAGCCGGGGCGCTCGCGGCAGATGTCGGGCGCGGCCTTCGCCAGCTCCGCCGAACAGGGCGCCAGGAAGTCGACGTGGTCGGCCTCCTGGACCACGAAATACTCGGCCGGGAGCGGCAGCGCGTCGATCACCGCCTCGGCGTACCAGGGGTTCGGCAGCAGGGAGTCCTGCTCGGCCCGCCAGAGCTGGACCGGGACCTTGACGTGCGCCAGGCCCGCGCGGCCGAACGCGTAGCCCAGCTCCGGCGCGGCGACCACGGCCGCCCTGATGCGCGGATCGGCGGTGAAGAACGTGCGCGGCGGCTGGGTCGGCGGGACCGACACCCCGGCCTGGCGGATCAGCTGGCAGTCGAACCCGACCGGATGCGCGGCGCAATGCGGGCGCACCTCCGAAGGATCAGGCTGGCCGCCGATCGACGCCAGCACGGTGAAGCCGCCGGCCGAGAAGCCGAACGCGCCGATCTTCCTGGGATCGATACGCGCATGTCCGGGCCACTCGGCCAGCATGTAGTCGATCAGCCGCTTCAACTGCGCCGGGCGGTCGGCGATGTGCGCGGCGCGGCTGTGGTCCTCGAAGTTGTCGCCCGGATGGGTCAGCGCCGCGACCACGAACCCCGCCTTCGCCAGCGCCAGCGCGGTGTCGTAGTGGTCGGAGAACGAGCCGCCGGTCCCGTGCGAGATCACCACCAGCCCCAGCCGCTCACCCGCCACCGGCGCGTCGGGCGCCACGTCCTGCGTCTGCAGCCCCAGCCGCTGCGCGCTCGCCGGCGCGTCCGTGGGATACCAGACCCCGATCTTGACCGGTGCGTCCGACCCGTTGGGCATGGTCAGCGCCTGGAAGCCGACGTCGCGGGCGTGCGCGGCGCCAGCGACGTCAGCAGCCAGGGTTCGATGCGCTCGTCCGTCGGCACCCCGTCGGCGCCCACGCCAGCCGCAACGCCTTCGGGAAGCACTCCTGGGCTTCGAGCCCCGGCTCGTCGGTCCCGAACGGCCGCCGGCGACGATAAGCGCCAGCACGCGGCCTTCGCCGTTGTTGGCCTTGAACTGGCGCACCTCCTCGTTGACCCAGACCGACCGCGCCGCGGCTGCGAACAGATGACGACAGACAGGCCGACACCCGCGCGCGGTCTCCAGCCGCTCGCTCAATCGTCGTCGTCGTGCAGTTCTTCGAGGTCGCGGAACACCGGGCGCAGACGTCTCGGCGCCGGCCCCGCTGGGGTCGCCTTCCCGATCAAGCGACGCGGGAGCGCGTAGGTCTCCAGCGCGCGCTGCAGCCAGGTCGCCCAGCGCTGGTCGTCGTGGCTGTAGCTCAGGAAAGCCCAGTAGCGCGACGGAGCGGCGGAACGCGCCGGGCCCTCAGGCTCGGACGGCTTGCTCACTTCAGCGGTGGCGGACACCGACATCCCGCTCCCCGACGGACCCGGCCAGAGCCGAAGTTATCAGGCGCGCACCTCAAAGCGAAGGCGGCGCCCTGGCGTTGGCGGACGCCCGGTCGGCGGCGCGTCTCTGCCGCGCGCTCACCCCCGCTTCGTGAACGCCGCGATCCGTTCGCGCATGTCGGGGCCGGAACCCTCGTTTTCCATCACTTCCCACTGCAGCCCGGCGTCGAGCGGGCCGGCGTCGGTGGCCTCCAGCAGGCGCCTTGTTGGCGGCGTGGGAGAAGGACGAGTTGGCGAGGATGCGGCCCGCCAGCGCTTCGATCTCGGCGTCGAAGTCGGCCAGCGGCACGGCGTATTCGGCCAGCCCGATCCGCACCGCCTCGGCGGCGTCGATCATGTCGGCGGTGAACATCAGCCGCTTGGCGGTGGCGATCCCCACCCGGCGCGGCAGCCGCTGGCTCATGCCCCAGATCGGGGTCAGCGCCCACTTGGCGTGAGTGTCGCCGAAGCGGGCGGTGTCGGCGGCCACGATGAAGTCGGCCGCCAGCGCCACCTCCAGCGCGCCGGTGTAGCAATGGCCGTGCACGGCGGCGATCACCGGCTTGGGCAGCTTTTCCAGCATGCGCAGCGTCTCGGAATGCCAGCCGCGCGAGGGGGTCTCCTCGCCGGCGGCGATGTCGGCGAGGTCGTGGCCGGCCGAGAAGCAGCGGCCGGCGCCCTTCAGCACCACGCAGCCGATCGAGGCGTCGCGCTTCAGGTCGGCGACGTGATGGCCGCAGCTCCCTGAACATGCCGACGGTCAGCGCATTCAGCTTGTCCGGCCGGTTCAGCGTCAGCAGCGTCCAGCCGCCGCGGTCCTCGCGCAGCACGAGATCGGTCATGTCGGGGCGCCTTCCATCCTTGCTCGCCGGCCACTGTGCCGCCGAAGAGCGCGCTTTGCCAACGGCCGCCGCGTCGCCGCCCACCGCGGGCGCTATTCGACTCCGTGAAACGGCCCGGGCCGTTTTCCTTGCTTTCCCGCGAAATAGAGAGCATAGCAGGTCGATCGAATATCGCTGCGGTTCGGTTGCTCTCCACGCTTGCTCTTCGGATCGAGCTCCCGAGTTTGCCATGATCCTCTCCGACGATTTGGTCACGTGCGTCATCGGGCGCGCGCGAATACTTGCACAGCAAGGACTATGAACATGACGACCGGCACAGTGAAGTGGTTCAACGCCACCAAGGGCTTCGGCTTCATTCAACCTGACGACGGCGGCTCTGACGTCTTCGTCCACATCTCGGCCGTGGAACGGGCCGGCCTCGGCTCGCTCAACGAAGGCCAGAAGGTCAGCTTCGAGCTCGAGCGCGACAAGAAGAACGGCAAGATGTCGGCTGGCCAGCTCCAGTCCGTCTAACACCGACCCGACGGGCGGGGTGGCGAAAGCCGCCCCGTTCCGCTCGCCGCCTCATCGGAAGTAACCTATGGCGCGAAAGCCCAACTATTCCTTCGAACGCCATGAGCGCGATCGGGCGAAGGCGGCCAAGCTCGCCGAGAAGCGCGAGCGCAAGCGCGCCTTGAGCGACGACGCGGCGCCCGTCGCTGAGACCGATGGCGCGTCCCCGACGACGCCCGTCTCAGGCGACGCCTGAGGAGATCCAGCCGTGAAGACCGCGACCATTTTCAACCACGAGACCGTGGCGCTCGACGGTGAGCAGTTCTCCAGCTGCGAGTTCCGCGAGTGCCGCCTGGTCTTTCGCGGCGGCGAGCCGCCAAGGTTCGACGACTGCACGTTCGACGACTGCGACTGGCGCTTTGAAGACGCCGCCGCCAACACGCTGGCGCACCTGAAAGAGATCTGGGCCGCTGGCGCGAAGGCCCAGGTGCAGGCGATGATCAAGACCATCACGGGCGCGGCGCGCTAAACTGGGCCAGCGGGCCGAACGGGCCCGGCGAATGCGCCAGAGCCGCCTCTAGGCGAACACCCGATCGCGCAGGGCGCTGAGGATCGGCCCCAGCGGGATCACCAGGAAGCCGTCGCCCGCGCAGCTGATGTGGTCGCCCCTCAGGCGGGCGACGCGGGCGAAGTCGCGGCCGACCAGGGCGACGTGGTCGTCCAGCCGCTCGAGATCCGCCTGGTCGGCCATCGCCACGAAGAGCCGACAGAGGCCGAGCTCGAAGTCGAGCGCCCGGACGCCAAGCCGGCGCGAGGCTTCGGCGACCACCGCCAGCGCCAGCAAGTCCGCGAAGGTCAGCGACGGCGCGAGCCGCAACGCCGCGATCGCCTTGCCCCAGCGGTCGAGCTCGGCTGGCGTCAGGCCGACGATCTCGCAGGCGGTCGCAGGGACGAAGCCGGGCCCAAAGCTGGGATCCGCCCCGCGCCGCTCCGGTTCAGCTCCAACAGGCAATGCGGCAGGGCACATCATTGGTCTCGCAGATCTGGGCCAGGCGGGCGACGGCGTCCTTGCCGCCCTTGAGGATCTCGGCGGCGAGCGCGGCCGCCAGCCGCGCCACCTGCTCGGGCGCGACGCTCAAGGTCACTTCCTCGTCGTCGAGCCCCCATTCGGCGCCCGGCCCTACGCCCATCTCGTGCGCGGAAAGCGTGATCGAGCCGCTCGCCTCCACGGCCAGCGTCACCCGCCGGTAGCGCGCCCTGTCGGAGCGCGGCGCAAGTTCCAGTCTCTGCGGTGTCATGGGCGTGCCTTCATGGCCGAAGCTCCAGCCGGAAGAGGTAGGTGACCGTCTCCTGGGTGCTCGGGAAGAAGACGGCCTTCAGGGCGCTGGCGTCGAAGGCGGCGACCGCGCGCGCCTCGATGCCCAGCGCGTCGGCGGCGGCCTCGAAGGCGGCGCCCTGCAGCCCGGCGCTGGCGCGGGCGATGGCCTTGGCGCGCTCGCGGTCGAACGGCCGCCCGGCGATCTCGATCAGGTGCAGCGCGAAGGCGAAGTCGTAGGCCATGACGGCGTAGGCGGTCGGGTCGCGCGCGGCGTCGGCGGCGTCGATGGCGTCGGTGATCCGCGCCTTGGCGGCCGGATTGAAGACGAAATAGGCCCGCACCGGCGAGGCGCCCATCACCGGGTCGATCGAGATCAGCGCGTGCAGCTCGACCACCGCGTCCAAGAGCGCCTGCGCATCGGCCGGCGGCGGCTTGCGGAAGGCCAGAAGCTGCGCGGTCATGGGCTTTCCCGGGGCGCTACGAACCAGTCGCGCTAATTCCTACTCAATCGATAGGAATAATCAACGCAGCTTGAGGGATGCGCTCGCCGAGAATTTCTGAGCGAGCCCGCAGCCTCGCTCACATGGCCGAGCGTTCAGTCGCCGCCGAGGCTCCCCGGCGCGACCGCGCCCAGCACCTCGTCGTTGTGCTCGCCCAGTTTCGGCGCGCGGCGGGAGATGCGCCAGGGGCTGGCGGTCAGCCGGTAGGGTGCGCCGGGGTAGCGGAAGCTGCGGCCGAGGTCCGGGTGCTCGACCGGCGTCTGGAAGCCACGCGCCTTGAAGTGCGCGTCCTCGAACGCCTCCTCGGGCGAGTAGATCACGCCCACGGCGATGCCGCGGCGCTGGCAGCCGATGAAGTAGTCGTAGGCGCTGACGTTGGCGGCGATCAGCGCCAGCGCCTCGCGGCCGGCCATGAAGATGGCGGTCACCTCCTCGTCGATGCCGATGCGGTCGTAGGTGAGGGGCTTTGCCAGGTTCGCGCCCATCTCCAGGAAGATCGCCTCCGGGAAGCTCCGCCTCGAGGCCGAGCTCGCGCACCCAGCCGAGGATGGCCCCGTAGTCGGCCGGCGCGCGCGGCGGCACGCCGGTGTTCACCCAGCGCCCGTCCTTGCAGAGCATCTGGGTCTCCCCCGAGGGGACGACGGCCGCGTGCCGGCCGGTCTGCCGCTGCACGGTCTGCTCCGCCACCAGCCAGCTGTAGGACGCCGGCCTCGGTGGTGACGTTCGTGCGCCTGGTGCATGCGAGACGTCGATGAACTGGCCCTCGCCGGAGGTGAGCCGCCAGAACAGCGCGGTCAGCGCCGACATCGCCGCGAAGTGGCAGGCGGTGTGGTAGCCCTGGCCGCCGCCGCCCCGCACCGGCGGCAGCGCATGGTCGTCGTAGCCGCAGCTCCAGGCCGGGCCGCCGCCCGCCAGCAGCGTCAGGTCGGTCAGCCGGCGCGTCCGAGCCGCCGCGGCCGTACGGCGTCATCGAGACGAAGATCAGCTCGGGGCGGACCTGCCTCAGGTCGTCGTAGTCCAGCTCCAGCGCCGCCAGCCGCCCGCGCGGCTCGGACTCCAGCAGGATATCCGCGCCCGCCACCAGCTGCCTTGAACTGGTCGCGCCCCTCAGCGTGGTCGAGATCGAGCGTCACGCCGCGCTTGCTGGTGTTGTAGTGCCACCACCAGAGGCTCCGCTCCGGTCCCGGCTGCGTCGTCCAGGAACGGCGGATAGGCGCGGCGCCGGATCGCCGCCCGGCGGCTCGACCAGGATCACGTCGGCGCCCATGTCGGCCAGCAGCTTGCCGGCGAAGGCGATCCGCTCGTTCGCCAGCTCGATCACTCTGAAGCCCGGCCAGCGACGCTCATATCGACGCCCTCCGCCGCCAGCTCGGCCACCTCGTCGGGCGAGAGCCCGAGCAGCCGGCCGAACACCGCCTCGTTGTGCTCGCCGAGGCAGGGCGCGCCGCGCGTCATCCGCCACGGCGTCTTCGAGAACCGCGCCGGCAGCCCGTCGACCCGCACCTCGCCCATCGCCGTGTGGGTGACGGTGGGCCAGAGGCCCTCCGTGTCCGGATCGTGCGTCGACCCGTTCGCCGCGGCGTCTGCACCGCCGAGCACGGCACGCCGGCGCCGCGCAGCAGCCGCTGCACCTCGAACTTGTCGCTGCTCCGCGGTCCAGGCCGCGACATGCTCGTCGAGCGCATCCTGGTTCGCCAGCCGGCCCGCGAGCGTCGCGTAGCCGGCATCGCTCCGTCCACGGCATCGCCGATCGCCGCGGCCAGCCGCCGCCAGTCGGTCGTCGTCCCGGCAGGCGATCGCCACCCACGCGTCCTCGCCGGCCGCAGGGGTAGATGCCGTGCGGCGCCATCGGCGGCCATGCGTTGCGATTGGAGTGCGGCTGGCCCTCGCGGCGGCTCGGGCGGCCGTTGACCGTCCAGTCCAGCAGCGCCGGCCCGTGCAGCGTCAGCGCCGCTTCGGTGCAGGCGAGGTCGACCCACTGGCCCTCGCCGGTGCGCTTGCGGTGCAGCAGCGCCAGCAGGATGGCCATCGCCATGTAGTAGCCGCCGGTGTGGTCCATGTAGGAGTAGCCCCAGCCGGCCGGCGGCTGGTCCGGCAGGCCGGACGCGAACGTCAGCCCCGAGACCGCCTGCACGATCGGCCCCCAGGTCTTGAACGCGCTGTAGGGCCCGACCTGGCCGAAGCCGCAGTTGGAGACGTAGATGATGTCCGGCTGGATCGCCTTCAGCCGCTCGTAGCCGAACCCCAGCCGTTCCAGCACGCCGGCGGCGAAGTTCTCGGTCACGCAGTCCGACTGGCGGATGAGCTCGGTCAGCAGCTCCTTGCCGCGCTCGGTGCGCAGGTTGAGCGTGATCGCCGAGCTTCTCGGTGTTGTGGTTGTTGTAGCCGCCGCCGAACTCGATCCCGCGCCGCTCGTCCACGAACGGCCCGATGCCGCGCAGGATGTCCCAGCGGCCCTGCCGCACCGGGTCCTCGATGCGGATCACCTCGGCCCCGAACGCCGCCAGCCACTTGGTCGCGCCCGCGCCCGCCAGCTGCCCGCAGAAGTCGCAGATGCGCAAGCCCGCCAGCGCTTGCGGCGCGCCTTGCGGGGTCGGTTCAGTCGGCCCGTCCATGCCTACCTCTTCACGCACGCGGATCACCGCTCGTGGACGTCATTAGGTCGAACGAAAGCCCCGGCCAACCGGAGGCCTTACGAATACTTGCAGATCGCAGGAAGCGTAGCCGGTGGGATGTGCGTTCATCTTCCGCCAGGCGCGAAGAAGCGCCGCCACAAGAGGTCCGAAGCGTTGCGCACGTCCCCCCGCCGAACGGCCGCCGCCGCCGTGCTGATCGCCGAAGAGGCGCCGGTCAGGTGCTTCTGCGGCGCCGCCGAGTTCGACTACAGCTTCGTGCGGTTCCCGATGCTGCACGTCTCGCGCTGCCGCAACTGCGGTCTCGAGAGCCGGGGCGAACTGAAGATCGCGCCGGTCAGGAAGAAGGCCGCGAGGCAGCCGCCGGGCGCCCAGCCGCCGGTCGGTTTTCCGCCCTTCTGGTACTGAAGCGCGACGCCCGCGCCCGGCAATCTGCTGGACGGCTGGTAGGCGTGTCGCCTAAGACGCCGCAGCTTCGTTCGCCCGGAACCCAGGCTTGCTCGACAGCGACAGCCGCCAAGGCGGCTCGATCAGCGCCGACATCTTTCGCGCCGTGTTCGAGTCCTCGCCACGGCCCCTCCTGCTGATCGCCGCCGATCCGCCCGAATTCACGATGCTGGCGGCCAACGAGGCGCACGCGCGCACCTTCTGGACGACGCCCGCCGCGCTGCAGGGCAAGGGCCTCTTCGAGGTGTTCCCCCAGACCCCGAACGAGGACCTCGCCCTCTTCATGGACTCCATCCGCCAGTCGCTGGAACGCGTGCTCGCGAGCCGCAAGCCGGACCGCATGCGGATCGGCCGCATGACGCTGGCGGCGGCCGGCGGCGAGCCGGTCGAGCGCTACTGGACCGCCACCAACTCGCCGATCCTCGATCCGCACGGCGAGGTCACCCACATCCTCAGCGCCTCGCAGGACGTCACCGGCGAGGTGCAGGAGCGCCGCAGCGAGCAGGCGCGCGCCCTCCTGATGCGCGAGGTCGACCACCGGGCGCGCAACTCCCTGATGCTGGTGCAGTCACTGGTGCGGCTCTCGACCGCCACGTCGCTGGAGGAGTTCCGCACCATCCTCGACGGCCGTATCGCCAGCCTGGCGCGCGCCCAGACTTCGCTGGCGGCGCGCAAGTGGGAGGGGGCCATCGTCGGCGACATCATCGGCGAGGCGCTGGCGACGGTCTCCTCGCCAGAGCGCTACGCGATCGACGGACCGCGGCTGGTGCTGCCCGCGGGCGACGTGCAGGCGCTCAGCATGGTCATCCACGAGCTGGCCACCAACGCGGTCAAGTACGGCTCGCTCTCGCAGGCCGAAGGGAAGCTCGCCGTCAGCTGGGAGCGCCTGCCGGGCCGCGCCGTGCGCCTGGTCTGGCGGGAGGACGGGCCGGGCGAGATCGAGGCGGCGCGCGAGGGCGGCTTCGGCTCGCGCCTGATCGGCCAACTGATGGGCCAGTTGCGCGGCGGCGTCCGCTACGAATGGCGGCCGAACGGCCTGCTCGCCGAACTGATGTTCACCCCGACCGACGACCCGGACACGCCCCGGTGAGCGCCGACACGCTCGAGGTCACGCCGCTCGCGCCGGCGGTCGGCGCCGAGGTGCGCGGGGTCGACCTCAGCCGTCCGCTTTCGCCTGCGATGCTGGCGCGCCTGCGCGAAATCTGGCTGGGCGCCGGCGTGCTGGTGCTGCCGGACCAGCACCTCAGCAGCGAAGCCTTCCTCGCCTTCGCCCGGGCGCTCGGCGAGGTCAGCGAATACCCGTTCCTGCGCGGCCTCGCGGGCTTCCCGGAGATCACCGAGGTGGTGAAGCTCGAGCACGAGACGGTGAACTTCGGCGGCGTCTGGCACTCCGACACCACCTACCTGCCGCGCCCGCCGATGGCGACGCTGCTGCTCGCCCGCGAGACCCCGCCCACCGGCGGCGACACCCTGTTCGCCAGCCAGGCCGCCGCCTACGAGGCGCTTCCAGCCACGACGCAGCAGCAGTTGCTGGGCATGCGCGCCATCAACAGCTCCGCCAAGGCCGAGGTCTCCCGCACCCGCGAGGACCGGCTGCGCGATGCGGCCCGCACCGACGACGCGCAGGTGTTCGAGGCCGTCCATCCGGTTGTCCGCACCCACCCCGAGACCGGCCGCCGCGCGCTCTTCATCAACCCGGCCCACACGGTCCGCTTCGACGGCATGAGCGAGGCGGACAGCGCCCCGCTGCTGGAGCTGCTGTTCCTCCACCAGATCGCGCCTGCATTCACCTGCCGCGTCCGCTGGAAGCCCGGCACGCTGGCGATCTGGGACAACCGCCAGCTCCTCCACTTCCCGATCAACGACTACGACGGCCACCGCCGCGTCATGCACCGCATCACCCTGGCGGGCGACGTGCCGGTCTAGCACCGGGCCGGCTTAAGCCCCCAGTCCCAGCCGGCCCAAGTGCGCCTCCAGCGCCGCCGTTTCGCCGGCCGCGACGATCGCCGCGACGTAGCCGTCGGGGCGGATCAGGAACCAGTCGCCCGGGTCGGGATCGTAGGCGGCGGCGATCTCGCCGGCGGTATCGCGCAGCTCGCCGGCTGGGTTCACTCGGCGGATCGCCAGGTGTTTGCGCGGCTGCGCGCGGTCGCCGTCGCCGGGCTCGAACTCCAGCAGCGTGAACTGCGGTCCGCGGAAAACCTCGAACAGCCGCGCCGCGCAGCCGCCCGCGCCCTGGCAGTGCGCGTCGGGCGCCCGGTCGCCGGCGCGCAGGCGGCCCACGCGCGGCCGCCGCTCCAGGCTGAGCGGCGAGTCGGGATAGCCGAGGTCCAGCTGGTGGTTCTCGCGGCCGCGCCGCATGTCGCCGCGCTCGACGGCGGCGCGCAGCAGGCGGGTGGCGAGCCCCAGCACCTCCAGCGCGACCGGGCGTCGCTCCGTCTCGTAAGTGTCGAGCAGCGCGTCCGGCGCGCCGTCCAGCACCGCCACCAGCCGCCAGCCGAGCGCGTAGGCGTCCTGCACGCTGGTGTTCAGCCCCTGGCCGCCGGTCGGCGGATGCACGTGGGCGGCGTCGCCGGCCAGCAGCACCCGGCCGCGCCGGTAGGCGTCGGCGGCGCGCGCGTTGATGCCGAACGTCGAGCGCCAGCAGATCGCGCCGACCTTGATCGCCGCGCGGCCGGTGCGGCGCGCGATCAACGCGGCCAGCCCCGCGTCCGAAAGGTCGACATCGCCCTCCGGCAGGCCGGTCTGCAGCTGGAAGAGATCGGTGCCGGCCAGCGGGCAAAGGCTCACCCGTTCGGCGCCCTTGTCGGCGTTCCAGGTGTGCCAGGCGTCGCGGCTGAGGCCCTCGAGCGCCAGGTCGGCGACCAGTCCGCGTCCGGGCGAGGTCTGGCCGGGAAAGCCGACGCCCAGCGTGCGCCGCACGAAGCTGCCGCCGCCGTCGGCGCCCACCAGGAAGCGGGCGCGCACGGTCTCCTCGCCCGACCCCGTCCGAACGCGCGCGGTCACGCCGTCGGCGTCCTGATCGAAGCCGATCAGCTCGCAGCCGAACTCAGGCGCGGCGCCGAACTCGACCAGCCGCTCGCGCAGCACGCCCTCGGTGAGGTTCTGCGGCAGCATCAGCGGCTCGGCGTAGGGGATCGCGGGCGTCGCGGGCTGCCGCTCCATGATCGCCTCGTCGACGAACCCGCCGTCCGCATGGATCCGCCGCGGCGGATAGGGCGCGCCGAGCGCCGCCATCCTGCCCAGCGCGCCGAGGTCCTCGAACACCTCCAGCGAGCGCGGCTGCAGGCCCTTGCCGCGCGAGCCGGGGAACGGCGCCTCGGCCTTGTCGATCAGCCGAAAGGCGACGTTGCGGCGCGCCAGGTCGATGGCCAGCGTCAGGCCGGCCGCGCCGGCGCCGGCGATCAGGACGGATGTGTCGGTCATGGGTTTCTCGAACAACGTTAGAGAACAAGTCTCTAACACTGTTAGAGGCGCGCGAAAAGTGCTAACCGAGTCGCGATGAGCAGGACGACGCCGGTCGGTCGCGAGCCCGTGGTCCGCGCGGCCCTGAAGCTGCTGGACGAGGTCGGCCTCGAAGGCGTGACCCTGCGCGCCGTCGCCGCCGAGCTCGGTCTGCGCGCGCCGACCCTCTACTGGCGCTTCAAGAACAAGCAGGATCTGGTCGACGAGATGGCCACCCAGGTGCTGGTCGACCTGCGCGTGGGCTTCGCGGCGGCCGGCCTGCCGCAGTCGTGGCCCGAGCTGACCCGCGATTACGCCCGCGCCTTCCGCGCCGCGCTGCTGAAGCGCCGCGACGGCGCGCGGATGGTGGCCGGCACCCGGCTGAGGGACCCTGCGGTGTTCGCTGCGATGGAGGCGGCGCTGCGGGTGTTCGTCGCCGCCGGGATCGCGGCGGCCGAGGCGGCGATCTTCCTGAAGACGGTCAACGACTACGTGACCGGCTTCACCATCGAGCAGCAGGCAGTGGTCTCGCCGGGCGGCCAGCGCACGGCCGGCTACGAGCCGGAGGCGCGCGCCGCCGCGCTCGATGCGCAGCTCTACCCGCTGGCCCGCAGCGTCGGCCCGGTGCTGATGGACAACTACGACGCCAGCTTCGAACGCGGCCTCGACTACCTGATCGCCGGCCTGCGCGCGGAGCTGGCGACGGCGGGCAGACCGAGCCCTACCAATCAGTAGCCGTCTCCCCTCTGCGCGGGGCGAGGGCTACTCTTGGAGACGTCGTATTTCGACGTAGTAGGGCGACTGCAGCAGGCCGTCGCCGGCGAACCAGGCGCGCAGGTGCAGGGGGCCGCGCGGCAGGTCGAGCTGCAGGCGCGCCGCGGTCTCGCCATCGGCGACCGGCGCGCTGACGGTTTGGCCGCCCGCCTCGATCGTCGCCGTCGTGACCGGCAGCCCCACGCCGCCGCTGTAGAGGCCCCAGTCGGCCTCGGCGATCGCGTCGCGGCGGAACGCGACGTCGTCGGCCTCCAGGCCGACGGTCAGCGCGTGGCCGGCCTCGACGGGC
Source organism: uncultured Alphaproteobacteria bacterium (assembly GCA_963725185.1). Taxonomy (GTDB): domain Bacteria; phylum Pseudomonadota; class Alphaproteobacteria; order Rhizobiales; family Xanthobacteraceae; genus VAZQ01. The sequence goes on along the minus strand of CAVRXO010000001.1, from coordinate 23,423 downwards.
CAGCGGCGCAGGGCGAACTCGTAAGTCCCGGCTTGCTCCACCATCACCTCCCAGTAGCCGGCGCAGGCCTCGCCTCGGCGCACCTGGCCCTGGTTCCAGACGCCATCGCCTTCGTCGTTGCGCAGGTCGTGGCTGGTCAGCGTGACGACCCGCGCCGCGTCTGCCCCGATCGAGATCGGGATGTCGTCGTCCGCCTGATGCTCGCAGAGGATCCACCAGGCCTCGTAGGCGCCCCGCAGCTCCGCCACGATCTCAGGATAATCGGCGGCGACGTCGCGCTGCTGCCTGGGATCGCCGGCAAGATCGTAAAGCGCCTCGCCGTCGATCAGCCGCCAGTCGTCCCGCATCACGCAGCCCAAGCGCCACTTGATCGGCCGCGGCACGCGCTGGGTGTCGGTGACCAGCACCCGCGCCGCCCATTCAGGTCCCGCCGCCTCGCCGCGCGCCAAGGTGGCGAGGCTGGCGCCATGGAACGTGCGGTTCGCGGGCGGAGCGACGCCGCACAGGTCCAGCAGCGTCGGCATCAGGTCGATGTAGGCGGCATTCTGCGTCACCGCGCGGCCGCCGCCGATCCCGCCCGCCGGCCAGCGGACCAGGAACGGGATGCGGTGGCCGCCCTCGTACATGCTGCCCTTGAAGCCGCGCATGCCGGCGTTGAAGGCGTCCGGCTCGTCCCAGGTCGCCTGTCCGCACTGGCCGTTGTCGCTGGCGAAGATGAAGACGGTGTCGTCCTCCAGCCCCCTCTCGCCCAGCCGCGCGCGCAGCCGCCCGAAGTTCTCGTCGATCGAGGTGATCATGCCGAGGAAGCGCGCATAGCGCTCGCTCGCCGTTCGCCCGCGGTAGAGCGCGTGGAAGCGCTCCGGTACGTTGTAGGGCCAGTGCGGCGCGTTGGTGCTGACGAAGCAGAAGAACGGCTGATCCGCTGCGCCCTCGATGAACTTCATCGCCTCGCCGAAGAAGACATCGGTGCAGTAGCCCTCGAACCGCTGCGGCGCGCCGTCGACCAGGTAGGTGTCGTCGAAATAGTCGTTGCCCCACCAGTCCGGCGTCTGGCCGATGCCGCCGCCGCCGTGCACGACGCTGGCCTGAAAGCCGCGGTCCTGCGGCCGGTAGGGGTAGGCGTCGCCCAGGTGCCACTTGCCGAAAATGCCCGTCCGCCAGCCCGCCTCGCCGAGCGCGTTGGCCAGTGTCCATTCGTCGGCGCGCAGCAGCGAGCGGCCGCCGACTGTGTGCCAGACGCCGGTCGAGTTGCAGTAGTGGCCGGTCAAGAGGCCCGCCCGGGTGGGCGCGCAGGTGGTGCCGGAGTGGAACTGCTCGAAGCGCACCGCCTCGGCATGGAAGCGGTCCAGGTGCGGCGTTTGCACGAAAGGATGCCCGTGCGCGCCGAGCGGCGGGTAGCCCTGGTCGTCGGTCAGCACCAGCACGACGTTCGGCGGCTTGGACATGCGGCGACCTATAGCCAACCTCGCCGCCAGCGCCGAGACCGGCTAGTGAGCCCGCATGAGCGTCGGGACGGAGACATGAGCGCGCGGCTGGCGGGCAAGGCGTGCCTGGTGACGGCGGCCGGGCAGGGGATCGGCCGCGCCACGGCCGAGCGCTTCGTCGCCGAGGGCGCGCGGGTGATCGCCACCGACATCAACGAGGCCGCGCTGGCCACGTTGGCCGGCGTCGAGGCGCGGCGGCTCGACGTGACCGAGGCAGATGCGATCCGCCGCGTTGTCACCGAGCTCGGCCCGCTCGACGTGGTCTTCAACTGCGCCGGCTACGTCCACGCGGGCACGATCCTCGACTGCACGGACGAGGCGTGGCGCTTCTCGTGGGACCTCAACGTCACCGCCATGTTCCACGTCTGCCAGGCCGCGCTGCCTGGCATGCTGGCGCGCAAGGCCGGCTCGATCATCAACATGTCGTCGGTGGCCTCCAGCATCAAAGGCGTGCCGAACCGCTTCGCCTATGGCGTCACCAAGGCGGCCGTCATCGGCCTCACCCGCTCGATCGCGGCGGATTTCGTCGGGCAGGGCGTGCGCTGCAACGCCATCTGCCCGGGCACGGTGGCGACGCCCTCGCTCGCCGAGCGCATGGCCGCGCTGCCCGGCGACCCGGACGCCGTCCGGCAGAGCTTCATCGAGCGCCAGCCGATGGGCCGGCTCGGCGAGCCGCGTGAGATCGCCGACCTCGCGGTCTACCTGGCCTCCGACGAGAGCAGCTTCACGACCGGCCAGATCCATGTGATCGACGGCGGCTGGAGCGGCTGATGGCTCCCAAGAACACACTCAGGCAGAAGGTTCTGGTGCTCTACCTGAAGAACTCGGCGCTGGATTCGCCGGTCGCTCGCCTGGGCGCGAGTACGACGGGACCGGCCGAGACGCTGCACATGGCGGGCGACGCCGACGAGCCGCCCTACGCCACCGGCCTCGCGGCGCTGAAGGACGGCTGGCGGCTCTTCCAGGCCTCGCAGCTCCTGCCGCATCCGCGCGGCGAGGAGTTCGATCTCGCCTATCTGAAGTACGAGTTCTTCTTCGAGCAGCTCGTCGAGGTCGACGCCATGACCGAACCGATCCTGCTGACGTCGGCCGCAGATGGCGAGCTTCGTCGCGCGCGGCTTCCTGCGCTTCGACGCCGCCGTCCCGGCCGACATCAACGCCCAGTTCATGGCCGAGGCCGGCGCAGGTCGCCGAGCCGGCGACGGGCAGCAAGATCCGCCGGGTGCTACGGCGAGACCGCTGGCCGCCAGCCGCATCCCCGAGGTCCCGGCCGGCACGCCGCTCGCCGAGGCCTATCCGCCGGGCAGCGCCGTCGCGCGGCTGCTGGACCTGCCGCTGGTGCGCGGCGCGCTGCAGAGCCTGCTGGGCGAGGCGCCGGTGTTCGACCACCACTTCCTGCACGTCACCTTCCCGCCGCGCTTCCACGAGGCGGCGCGCAGCGAGAACGTCTCCCAGCACACCCACCAGGACTTCGACCATCGACCCGCGTCCGCAGGCCTTCGACGTGCAGCTGATGTACTACCCGCACGCGGTCACCCGGCCGATGGGCGGCACGCGCTTCATCCCCGGCACGCACCTGCGCAAGGTCAGCGAGGTGGCGCTCGGCCGCTACCAGAACATGCTCGGCCAGCAGCACATGGTCTGCGAGGCCGGCACGCTGCTCTTCCTGCACCACGGCGATCTGGCACGGCGGCGGCGTCAACCTCTCGGACGACACCCGCTACATGTTCAAGATCCGCATGCACGCCAGCGGCGCGCAGACGCGCGGCTGGGACGTCGACGACCTGCCGCAACCGCAACGCCCAGCGCGCCGATCTTCTTCCGCAAGTCGGCGCCCGAGCGCGGCGACGGTCGAAACCATCCTGACGACGCCCGAGCCCTGGTTCGAGCAGGACACCGGACGGCTCGAGTACGTCAACCGCATCAAGCTCTGGCGCTATCTGACCGACGATCCCAGCTACGACGCCGACTATTGGCTGACGCGCCTGGAGACCGGCGCGGACGCCCTCCATGCTTAGACTCCAGGGACAGTAGATGCGCATACCCGACGCCAAGCTCGCCGAGATCTGGGACCAGGGCTTCACCATCGTCGAGGGCTTCCTCGACAAGGAGACGCTGGCCGAGGCGCAAGGAGCGCTCTGGGACAATTTCCCGACGCCGGAGGCCTACTTCGCCGACCCAGAGTCTCACAGCAACCTCACCAAGACCCAGTTCACCGGCATCAAGCTCTTTCCCTACGCGCAGTGGGCGCTCAGCCGGCTGCCGGTCTATCCGGACCTGATCGACGCGGCCGAGCGCTTCCTGAAGACGCAGGCGGTCGACGTCTACAAGATCGAGCTCTGGGCGAAGTACGCCGGGTCCATCAACTACGACCAGATGCATCACCGCGACTACGCCAACCACACCATCGTGGTGCCGCGCGCCGACGGGGTGATGCCGCAGATGACGACCTTCCTCTTGCTCTCCGACGTCACCGAGCTCGACGGCCCGACCAAGCTGGTGCCGCGCGAGAAGACGGCGCACATCCCGCTCGGGATCAACCGCACCGAGATGGGCGAGTTCTTCGACGACGAGGTGGCGGTCACCGGCTCGGCCGGCACCCTGATGATCTACAAGACCGACACCTTCCACCGCGCGTCGGACTTCAAGGCGCCCGGCCGCTCGCGCTTCGCCATGCTGATGGACTTCAAGGCGCGCGGCGCGCCCTGGCAGGGCAAGCTCGCCTGGCCCAACCTCGCCACCACCCAGGCCTGGAAGGACGCGATGACCAGGATGACGCCGCGCCAGCGCGACATCTTCGGCTGGCCCCCCGCTGGCGATCCCTACTGGAACGCCCAGACCTTGGCCGACGTGCAGCTGCGGTATCCCGAGCTGGACCTGACGCCCTACGCCGAGGCGGCGGGGGTGGAGATGGCCGCGGCGGAGTAAGTCTTCCCGCCCCGCGGTGCGGGGAGGGGGACCGCCGCGCGTCAGCGCGGTGGTGGAGGCGGCGCGAGCGCCGCTTGCAGGGGCCAGTCCTGCACCGAAGCGCCGCCCCCGCCGCCCGACTCGATCACGACTGTGGGCCTGCCCGAACCGAGCAGGCGACAGTGCAGGTTGCGGCCGCCGACATCAAGCCGGCGGCCGGGCGGGTAGTGTCTCAGGTTCCCAATTGGGCCGCGCGAGGCTTCTAAGGACCGCGCGGGCCACGCCTGCCGAGCGGGGCCTTCGGGGCGCTTCTCGCCTCTAGGACCCTTTGGCACCCGGTGGTCCTTCTTCGAAGTATTGCTTCATCAGGTCCAGCGGGTCTTGGTCTGGCTGAAGGCTGCGACCGCCGATGACGATCTCGTCCTCAAAGAAGAAGACGTGGACCCTGCCTTGAACGGGCTCGCGCGTTCGCTTCGATTTGGGGCTCCACCACATGCCCCGGAAGATAGCCGCGCGCCCCGGCTGGGCGCCATGCTTGTCAAGCGGGCCTATTTCGCAAACTGAGACACTACCGCCGGGCGCATCCATCGCGCCTCAGAGCCCCTTGTTCGGGAGCACGAGGTACTTCTCGCCCGTGGCCTTCTTGTTGATCGCGACGAGCGTCGCGGGATCGAGGGCTTCGGCGAGGGTGATCTCGGCGGTGTAGTGGCTGGCGAAGGTGGTCTTCAGCTCGTCGGCGACGCGCTGGCGCAGCTTCTGCGGCCTCCGCCGGGCCGATCTTCTGCAGGAAGTAGCGTGAGCAGCCAGCCGCCGAGGCCCCAGGCCATGCCGAAGGCGCGGTTGAGCTCGGTCGGGCCGGTGTCGAGGCCGCCGTAGATGTAGACCTGCTTGTGGGTGGTCGAGCCGTAGCGGCTGTAGGCGCCGCCGGCCTTGCGCGCGGCCGCCACCTCCATCGCCGTGAGGATCTGGCCGGCCAGCTTGCCGCCGCCGATGGCGTCGAAGGCGAGCGTCGCGCCGGTGGCGGTCGAGCGCGGCGATCAGGTCGTCCATGAAGGTCGGGCTGCGCTGGAATCGACCACATGCTCGGCGCCGAGGCCCTTCAGCAGCGCCGCCTGCTGCGGGGCTGCGCACGATGTTCACCAGCGGCGACGCCGTCGGCGAGGCAGATCTTCACCAGCATCTGGCCGAGGTTGGACGCCGCCGCGGTGTGGACGAGCGCGGTGTGGCCCTCGAGCCGCATGGTGCCGACCATGCCGAGCGCGGTCAGCGGATTGACGAAGCAGGAGGCGCCGTCGCGCGGGCGTCGCGTCGTCGTGCAGCAGCAGCGCAGTCGGCCGCCTTCACCGCCCGGTACTGGGCGTACATGGCGCCGCCGAGGATGGCGACGGTCTTGCCGACCAGCGCCTGGGCGCCGGCGCGCCCGGCGTCGACCACCACGCCCGCGCCCTCGTTGCCGACCGGCAGCGACTGGCCCTCGCGCGGCGCGGTCATGCGCGCGCATGAACTGCGGCGGGATCTTCGCGGTGACCATGGCGTCGTCGCCGGCGCCGGACGACCTTGGCGGTGGAGAGGTCGGCGGGGCCGAGCAGCAGGCCGAGGTCGGACGGGTTGATCGGCGAGGCCTCGACCCGGACCAGGATCTCGTCGTCGTCCGGCGTCGGGATCGGCGACCCGCGCCAGCGACAGCTCGAGCTCGCCGCCGTCCTTCACCAGCGAGCGCAGCTGCAGCCCGGTCGCCTTGATTGCTGTCGGCCATGGTTCTCTCCCGTCGTCCTCAGACGCCCGCGTCACCGCCCAAACTCCCGGTGTCATCCCGGAAGCTCGCGCCAGCGAGCTGTCCGGGATCTACTTCCAACAGCGGTGCTGAGTAGATCCCGGACAAGCGCAGCGCGCTTTCCGGGATGACACTGAAAGGAGCGTGCGCGCAATCCTGCACCGCCCGCCGGATCAGATCGAGTAGTCGTCGCGCCCGTCCATCTGCTCGACGATCAGCTCGGCGGCTTCGGCAGCGGACATCGACGATGGTGTCGATGCGGATCTCGGGGTGCTCGGGGGCCTCGTAGGGGCTGTCGATGCCGGTGAAGTTCTTCAGCTCGCCGGCGCGGGCCTTCTTGTAGAGGCCCTTCACGTCGCGCTGCTCGGCCACGGCCAGCGGCGTGTCGACGAAGATCTCGATGAACTCGCCCGGCGCCATCATGTCGCGCGCCATCTGCCGCTCGGCGCGGAACGGGCGAGATGAACGAGACCAGCACGATCAGCCCGGCGTCGGTCATCAGCCTGCGCCACCTCGGCGACGCGGCGGATGTTCTCGACCCGGTCGGCGTCGGTGAAGCCGAGATCCTTGTTGAGGCCGTGGCGCACGTTGTCGCCGTCGAGCAGGTAGGTGTGGCGGCCCATGCGCCATGCAGCCTCTTCTCGACCAGGTTGGCGATGGTCGACTTGCCGGCGCCGGAGAGGCCGGTGAACCACAGCACCGCCGGCTTCTGGTCCTTGGCCGCGCGCGCGGGTCTCCTTGGTGACGTCCAGCGCCTGCCAGTGGATGTTCTGCGACGCGGCGCAGCGCGAAGTGGATCATGCCGGCGCCGACGGTGGCGTTGGTGATGCGGTCGATCAGGATGAAGCCGCCGAGTGTCGTGGTTCTCCGCATAGGGCTCGAAGGCGATCGGCTGGTCGAGGCTGACGTTGGCGACGCCGATCTCGTTCAGCTCCAGCGTCTTGGCGGCCAGATGCTCGAGCGTGTTGACGTTGACCTTGTACTTCGGCGCGGTGACCGTGGCCGAGACCGTCTGGGTGCCGAGCTTCAGCCAGTAGGGCCGGCCGGGCAGCAGCGGCTCGTCGGCCATCCAGACGATGGTCGCCTCGAACTGGTCGGCGACCTCGCGCCGGCGCGTCGGCGGCGGCGATCACGTCGCCGCGCGAGCAGTCGATCTCGTCGGCGAGCGTGAGCGTGACCGACTGGCCGGCGACGGCCGTCGTCGAGATCGCCGTCCGCGGTGACGATGCGCGCGACGCGGCTCTCGCGGCCGGAGGGCAGCACGCGGACGGCGTCGCCCGGCCGCGACCAGGCCCGCTGGCGATCTGCGCCGGAGAAGCCGCGGAAGTCGAGGTTGGGCCGGTTCACCCATTGCACCGGCATGCGGAACGGGCCGCGCCTGCAGCCGGTCCTCGTCGAGCTCGACCGTCTCCAGATGCTGGATCAGCGTCGGGCCGGCGTACCAGGGCGTGTGCGGCGCTGGTCGAGGTGATGTTGTCGCCGCGCAGGCCCGAGATCGGGATGGCGAGGATGTCGGCGAGGCCGATCTCGTCGGCGAACGCGGTAGTCGGCGACGATGCGCGTCGAAGACGCCTGCGTCGTAGCCGACCAGGTCCATCTTGTTGACCGCCAGCACGATGTTGCGGATGCCGATCAGGCTGACCAGGAAGCTGTGCCGGCGCGTCTGCGTCAGCACGCCCTTGCGCGCGTCGATCAGGATCACCGCGAGGTCGGCGGTCGAGGCGCCGGTGACCATGTTGCGCGTGTACTGCTCGTGGCCGGGCGTGTCGGCGACGATGAACTTGCGCTTGTCGGTGGAGAAGAAGCGGTAGGCGACGTCGATGGTGATGCCCTGCTCGCGCTCGGCGGCGAGGCCGTCGACCAGCAGGCGAAATCGATCTTGCCGCCCTGGGTGCCGACCCGCTTGGAGTCCGCCTCCAGCGCCGCCAGCTGGTCCTCGAAGATCATCTTGGAATCGTAGAGCAGCCGGCCGATCAGCGTCGACTTGCCGTCATCGACCGAGCCGCAGGTGATGAAGCGCAGCAGCGACTTGTGCTGGTGCGGCGTCGAGATAGGCGTCGATGTCGGTCGGCGATCAGCGTCCGCCTGATCGGAGTGGCGAATGTCCATCAGAAATACCCCTCCTGCTTCTTCTTCTCCATGCGGGCGGACTGGTCGTGGTCGATGGCGCGGCCCTGGCGCTCGGAGGTGGTGGTGAGCAGCATCTCCTGGATGATCTCGCGGCAGGGTCTCGGCCTCGCTCTCCACCGCGCCGGTCAGCGGATAGCAGCCGAGGGTGCGGAAGCGGATCTTGCGTCAGCTCCGGGACTCTCGCCGGGCTGCAGGCGCATGCGCTCGTCGTCGACCATGATCAGCAGGCCGTCGCGCTCCACCACCGGGCGCTCGGCCGGCGAAATACAGCGGCACGATCGGGATGTTCTCCAGGTGGATGTATTGCCAGATGTCGAGCTCGGTCCAGTTGGAGATCGGGAAGACGCGGATGCTCTCGCCCTTGGCCTTGCGCGTGTTGTAGAGCTTCCACAGCTCCGGCCGCTGGTTCTTCGGGTCCCAGCGGTGCTGGGCGGAGCGGAAGGAGAAGATGCGCTCCTTGGCGCGGCTCTTCTCCTCGTCGCGCCGCGCGCCGCCGAAGGCGGCGTCGAAGCCGTATTTGTCGAGCGCCTGCTTCAGGCCCTTCGGTCTTCCACATGTCGGTGTGCAGCGGGCCGTGGTCGAACGGGTTGATGCCCGCGCGCCATGGCCTCGGGGTTCTGGTGGACCAGCAGCTCGAAGCCGAGCTCGCGCGCCATCCGGTCGCGCATCTCGTACATCGCCTTGAACTTCCAGGTCGTGTCGACGTGCAGCAGCGGGAAGGGCGGCTTGGCGCGGATAGAACGCCTTGCGCGCCAGGTGCAGCATCACCGCGCGAGTCCTTGCCGATCGGAATAGAGCATCACCGGCTGCTCGGACTCGGCGACCACCTCGCGCATGATGTGGATGCTCTCGGCCTCCAGGCGCTGCAGATGGGTGAGCGTCGCCGGTGACAGGGACGCCGCGCCGACCGGGTCGGGAGCGGCGCGCAGGGGCTGAAGTGACATCGAACGCTTGTTCCGGCCTTGCCTGATGTGCTCCGCCGCCCGCCCGAAGAGGTCGCGGGTCGGCCGGCCAGCCCTATGGGGCGATGAGTTAAGGGACGCACCGGCCTCGCGCAAGAGACGGACGACGGCGCCCTGCGTCCAGCCACGAAGCTTGGCCGGGAAGCGCCTTTGCCCGGATCACGCAGCGCGTTATTGAAAAGACGCGAACTTTAGCGCGGCCATGCTTTCGCCGACTTCGCGTCGCGCCTGGAGGTTGGACCCTTTATCGATGGCTCCCCGGCGACCGACGCCCCTCAACTTCACCACCAGCGGCCTGGGGTCGACGCCGCCGACCACGCCTGCGGCGCCTGAGAGCGCGCGCCCGGCCGACGAAACGCCGGCTGTCGACCCGCCGGGCGAGACCCCGGCGACGCCGGCGACGACCGAGGCAGAGCGGGAGCTTGCCGAACCTGTGGCCACGACATCGGCGCTGAGCGGGCCCTTGCACGAGCCCGAGGCGCCCCCACGGGCCACCGCGGTCGCCTCCACCGCGCCAGCCGAGCTCGCCCCGACGCTGGAGCCGAGTGCGATCATGCGGCGCCTTGGCGAGCCGCAGCCGAGCCGGCCCGGGATCTATGTGACCGCGGGCCTGGCCTGCCTGCTCTGGGCCAGCGCGGTCGGCGCGTTCGCCTACGGCTACATCTCCAAGCAGCGGCTTTGCGCTGGCGCCGCTGACGGTCGATCTTCCTGACCCTGCTGGCGATCGCGCCGATGGGGCTGATCTGGGCCGGCGCCTACGTGGTCGTCGCAGGCCCGCGTGCTGGCCGCCGAGGCGCGCCGCGCCAAGCGGCTCACCGACGAGCTGATCGGCCCGACCGCGCTCGCCGCCGCCCAGGCCGGCGCGGTGGTGGAGGCGATGCGCGGCCAGATCGCCACCGCCGTCGAGGTCGCCAACCAGGCGCGCGACCACCTCACGGCGCTGCGCGAGGCGCTGGCGATGGAGACCGAGCGGCTGGCCGAGGCCACGGCGCAGGCCTCGCGCACCGCCGTCGGCCTGGTGGAGACGCTGAGTCGCGAGCGCGGCGAGCTCAACACGCTGGCGCTGACGCTGGACGCGCGCTCGGCCGCGGTCACCGACGCCATCAACCGCCAGGCCCACATGGTCGCCGAGGCCTCCGACCTGGCCGAGACCCAGCTGCGCGAGGCCGAAGCGGCGCTGGCGGCGCGGGCCGCCGACCTCGCCGCCGCCGCCGGCGAGGCCGTCGACGTCTCGCGGGTCGCCAGCGAAGACCTCGGCCGTCAGATCGGCCGGCTGGAGACCGCCAGCGGCGGTGTCGGCGACCAGATGCGCGCGCTGGAGGACGGTCTCACCCAGCAGCGCGCGGCGCTGGTCACCGTGGCCCACGCCCTGCGCGCCGAGCAGGAGGACTTCGCGACGCTGGCCGAGAGCCGCACCGCCCAGCTCGCCGAGTTCGTCGGCTCGGCGCAGAAGGACGTCGCCGATCTCAACGAAGCCACCACCATCGGCGCCACCGCGCTCAGCGAGCTGATCAACCAGGCGGGCGGCAAGTTCCGCGAGCTGGCGCAGGCGGCCGGCGCCGAGCGCGATGCGTTCGCCCGCTCGGCCGAGGGCTCGCTGAAGGACCTCTCCGAGGCCGGCGCGCGCGAGCGCGAGCACCTCGAATCGGCGATGCGCTCGACCATCGATGCGCTGTCGGCAGCGGCGGTGGAGGCGCGCGAGGCGGCTGACGTGCACGCCGAGGCGGCGCGCGCGCGGGTCGATCTGTTGAACGAGGCGGCCTTCACCGCCGGCCAGAAGGCCGACCAGGTGTTCGAGAACCGCCTCGACCAGGCGCGCGGCCTGATCGAGCAGTCGGCGACGCTGGTGGAGGACGCCGGCGACCAGGCGGTCAAGCGGCTGGAGGCCCAGATCGCCGGCGCGCGCGCCGCGCTCGACAGCCTGAACACGATGATGGACGAGGTGAGCGCGCGGGCGGCGCGGCTGCCGGCCGAGACCGGGGCCAGGGCCGACGAGATCCGCACCGCCGTGCAGCGGGGGCTCGACGACCTCCTGACCTCGGCTCGCCGCGCGGCCGAGGAGACGCAGGCGATCGACCAGGCGTTCCAGGAACGCGTGCGGCGCAACTACGAAATGCTCAGCGAGGCGGTCCAGCTGATGGGCGTCGTGGCGCAGGGCGGGCAGGGCGCCTCGGTGCTGCAGCGGCCGTCGCCGGCGGATCGCGCGAAGAGCCGCGTCGCCGCCGCGCAGACCCAGCGCGAGGCTGAGCCGCGCGCGCCGGTCGCCGAGCGTCCGCCGCCAACCGCGCCGGCTGAGCCCGAGGCGCCCCCCGCTGAGCCTGCTGCGCCGGACGCGTCCGGCGAGCCTCAACTGCGCGGGCGTTTGAAGCTGACGCCGACCGCGACCGACGAGGAGTTCACCGCCGCCTTCGACGCCGCCGGCGGCCGGTCGCCGACCACGGATGACGGTGGCTGGACCTGGAAGGAGCTGCTCAACACGCTGGGCGACAGCGAGGGGGAGGCCAAGGACAGCGCGGCCGACGCGGGCGCGGCCCCGGGCGCGGCGGCCCAGGGCGCCGCCGACCTCACCCGGCTGGGCGAGGGGCTGTTCGACGAGATCGAGCAGATGGCGATCGATCCCAGCGCGCTTCTCTCGCGCGGGCGGATCGAGGAAATCTCTGCGGCGATCCAGACCGGTGACGCGGCCGGCGCCCGCGAGGTGGTGCGCACCCTGGCGCCGGCGGCGATCCGGCGCATCGCCCGGCGCATGCTGTCCGACTCGGGCTTCCGCACTCGCGTCCAGACGCTGATCGAGCGCTACCGCGTGCTGGTGGTGGAGGCCACGCGGCGCGACAAAGGCGGCTTCGAGACCGCCGCGGTGCTCGCGACCAAGCCCGGCCGCGCCTTCCTGCTGCTGGACGCCGCCGCGTCGGGCCAGGGGATCGGGTAGCGCGCCGCCGGGTCAACCCACTCGGGGTATCGGCGGCTTAACCATTGAAAACACGACATTTATCCCACATTGTTCGGATTCCGAGAATTGTGGGATAATGTGCGGTCGTGTCGACCGTCGAACCTTTTACAGACGAACAAGCTCGCGCGCTGATCAATCTCGAGCAGCGCTATCAGGTCTGGATGGAGGCCGAACAGGTTCTGTTTGCGCTTCCGTATGACCTGCGCCGCAAGGAGGTGTCTGGCCGCCCCTATCTCTACGAGATCTTGGACCGCGGCGGGAACGGGAAGAGCCTCGGCCCATGGTCCCCTGAGAACGAGCTTCGGTTTACCGAGTATCACTCGCGCAAACACGAGGCGAAGGCGCGGCGAGACGGCAGCCGAGCGGTCCTGGAAGAGTCCGGCCGACTCTGTCGCGCGCTTCGCACCCCGATGCTGTCAGACGCCGCTGGCTCGATCTTGCGGGAAGCCGACCGGCGGGGACTGTTGGGGACTCGACTGTTGGTGGTGGGCACGAACGTCATGAGCGCTTACGCCGTGGAGGCGGCCAGCTTCATTCGCGAAGCGCCGGACGAGACTCAGGACTTCGACATGGCGTGGTCTGCAACCGAGGCGCCGACCGAGGATCAGGCGATCTGGCCGATGCTAAAGGCGGTCGATCCAACCTTCACCGTCAACATGGAGCGGACGTTCCAGGCGCGCAACGCCAGGGCTTACGAGATCGAGATCGTGGTCGCGCCGTCGCGCGCAGAGACGATGGCGCGGCTGGACCAGCCCAAGCCGGTTCCACTGCCGGAGCAGGAGTGGCTGTTGCTGGGGCGGCCCGTCGACCGCGTAGTGATCTGTCGCAACAGCTCGGCCGCCAGGGTCGTCGCACCTGATCCGCGGTGGTTTGCACTGCAGAAGCTGTGGCTGGCGCAGAAACCTTCGAGGGACGCGCTAAAGCGACCCAAGGACCGAAAGCAGGGCGTCGCGCTGCTGAATGCGATCCGCGAAGCCATGCCGCTGTACCCGCTCGACGCGGCCTTCGAGCATGAGTTGCCTGACGAACTCGCGCCCCTCTACGCCGGCTGGAAGCAATCGCTCTAGGCCGCCTCGCGGAACCTCAGCGGCATCGATTTCGGGCCGGAGATGAAGTTCGAGGGGAGCCATTCCACCTCGCCGGCGAGCTGGAAGTCCGTCAGGCGGGTCAGCACCTCGCGCGAACATGGCGTCGATCTCGATGCGGGCGATGTGCTGGCCGAGGCAGACGTGCGGGCCGGCCGCCGAAGGCGAGGTGGCTCTCGATCGGGCGGGCGAGGTCGAGCGCGTCGGGCTGGTCGAAATGCGCCGGGTCGCGGTTGGCCGAGCCGAAGTACATCACCACCTTGTCGCCGGCCTTGATCTCAGCGCCGTTCAGCTCCGCGTCCTTCTTGGCGGTGCGGCGCATGTAGATGACCGGCGCTCGTCCAGCGCAGCAGCTCTTCGCGCGCGGCCGGCAGCCGCGCGTCGATGTCGGCGGTCAGCCAGGCGAGCTGTCTGCGGCTCTTCCATCAGCGCCAGCAGGCCGCCGGCCAGGAGGTTGCGCGTGGTGTCGCCGCCGGCGTCGACCAGCAGCAGGAAGAACAGCAGGAACTCCGGGTCGTCGAGCCGCCGCCCGTCCACCTCGGCGGCCAGCAGCTTGGAGGCGAGATCGTCGGCTGGCCGGGCGCGCTTCTCGGCGATCACGCCGCTGGCCGTACTCGAACATCTTGCCCACCGCCTGCGCCGCCGGCGCCGGGCGCCTGGGCCTCGGGCGCGGTGTGGATGATCTCGGTCAGCTTGTAGAGCTCGCGCCCGTCGTCGAGCGGCAGGCCCATCAGCTCGGCGATCACGAACGAGGGCATCTCGCCGGCGACGTCGGCCACGAAGTCGCACTCGCCCTTCTCGGCCACCGCATCGACGATCTGTCGCGCCAGCGCGGCGATCCGCTCGCCGCGCAGCCTCGCCGACGGCAGGGTGAACTCGCGCGGATCAGCTTGCGAAAGCCCGCGTGCTCCGGCGGGTCCATCATCAGCATCATCTTGTAGGGACCGAAGCCGCCGCACCTCGCTGAGCGGGTCGGTGATCATGATGGTCGGCTCGCTGGAGTAGGTCTGGAAGTCGCGGTCGACGGCTCCAGACGTCCTCGTAGCGGGTCACCGCCCAGAAGCCGCGGCCGGCCGGCTCCTCGTGCCAGTAGACCGGCGCGTGCTCGCGCAGCCACCGGTACTGCTCGTGCGGCTGGCCGGCCGCGAAGCTGGAGGGGGACAAAAGGTCGATGTGCATGGGGGCGCCTCTTCTCGCCCATGCTACGGCGCCGGAGGGCCAGCCGGCCAGAATCACGCGGCGTCAAGCATCGCGGCGCGCCGAACAATCCTGAATACAACCTGAATGCACGCCCCCTACCAGGAGTAGTGTGACCTTTTGCCCGCCGCCCCAGATATCGCCAGTGTCGGGCGGGTGCGGTAAATTCTACCTCGACGGGTAGAGGGACTTCCGCTCTTGCGAAACCTCGACAAGATCGACCTGCCGGCGCGCCTGGCGCCCGTGATGCCCCTCTGGATGGGGGAGATCGTCACGGCGCTGATCTGCCTGGCCTTGGCTGCGATCGGCCGCGTGGTCATCGACCAGCTGACGCCGGGCGTCGCGCCGTTCGTGCTGCTGTTCCCGGCGGCGCTGGTGGCCACCCTGGTCGGCGGCTGGCGCTGCGGGGCGATCACCTTCGCGGTCGCCGAGTTCTGGGCCTGGTACTACATCATCCCGCCGGTCGGGCTCGCCTTCAAGGGCGAGGCGCAACCGGCCAACCTGCTGTTGATCTTCGCCGCCGGCATGGCCGTGGTCGCCGCCGCGCAGCTGTTCCGCGGTGGCGCGCGGCGCGCGGCGCGCGAGGACCAGTCGAAGCTCGCCGAGCGCGACCTGATGCTGCGCGAGCTCGACCACCGGATGAAGAACAACTTCCAGACCGTCGCCAGCCTGCTGCGCCTGCAGCTGCGGCGCACGGCCGACGAGCCGGCGCGCGAAGCCCTGCAGGAGGCGCTGAACCGCGTGCTCAGCATCTCCGAGGCGCACCGCAACCTCTACGCCGCCGGCGACGATCTCGAGCACGTCGACATGGGCGTCTACCTGGGCGACCTTTGCACCAATCTGGCCGACGCGTTGCTGCTCGGCGAGAAGGTGCGGCTGCAATGCAGCATCGAGCCCGGTGCGCTGGAACGCGACCGCGCGGTCGCCATCGGCCTGATCGTCAACGAGCTCGTCACCAACGCCGCCAAGCACGCCTTCTGCGAGGGCAAGCCGGGCGAGATCCGCGTCGCCTTCGCGCACAACGACGAGGGCTATCGGCTGACGGTGGAAGACAACGGCCGCGGCCTGCCGGTCGACTACGCCACCCGCGGCCCGGGCCTCGGCCGCGGCCTGGTCGAAGCCTTCACCCGCCAGGCCGGCGGCTCGCTGACCGTCGGCAAAGGCCCGGGCGCGAAGTTCGAGGTCGACCTGGCGGCGTAGGCGCGCCGCAGCAGCGCCGCGGCGCGCTCCGCGTCAGCTCGGCAGCTGGTCGAAGAAGCCGGTGACGTTCTGCAGTCGCTCGTTCCTTAGTTCGAGGAAGTCGGCGCCCTTGATCGGCGCGTCGGCGCCGTCTGGGCCCAGCCCCCACGAGAGGCGGACGTAGTCGCCGAAGCCGTCCGCGGCGCCGATCTGGCGGAAGCGGAAGTCGGGGAAGCGGGTCTGGACGCCCTCGATCACCTGGTCGATGCCGGCGTGGCCGTCGCCGGCCATGATCGGGTCGCGGAACGCCGCGTCATCGGCCCAGAGCGCGGCGATCAGCGCGCGGCGCTTGGCGGCGTCACGCTCGTTCCAGGCGTCGATGTAGCGCTGGGCGATCTGGGCGGGATCGGTGGTGTCGCTCATGGGGAGGTGCTCCTTGGATCGCCTGGACGTCCCAGGCCTCCCGATGCTCAGCTCTCCCGATCGCCGGCGCGATTACCCGCGGCGTAAGCGCGCCGCGCCTACAGCCCCGCCGCGGCTTCGCTGATCTGGGTGCGCATCCAGGCGATCGGAGGCTCGGCGAGGCGGTCCTTGCGGTAGAGCAGGGTGACGTCGACCGGCGGGGTCTCGTAGGGCGGGTCGATCAGGACGAGGCGCCCGCTCTCGGCCGAGAGCAGCGCGAGGCGGCGCGGGATCAGGGCGGCCATCTCGGAACGGGCGACGATGGTCATCGCCGAGAAGGTGTCGGGCGCGACGACGCCGATGCGGCGCACGAGATTGCGCTTGGCGAGCTCGCTCTCGAAGGCGCCGAGGTCTTCCCAGCTGGAGCGCATCGAGATCGGCGCCGGGCGGCCCATCGCCTCGCGGCGCCCGGCCACCACGACGTGCGGGACGCTGACCAAGCCCTCGAGTGTCGTCGGCGCGCTGCAGAGCGGGTGGCCGGCGCGCACCACCCAGGTCAGCGCCTCGATCATCAGCCGCTCGCGCGCGAACCGTTCGGGGGCCGATCTCGAAGCCCGAGACCACGAAGTCGACCTGGGCGGAGTCGAGCTGCTCGACGAGGTCGGGCGGGTTCTCGGCGATCT
The DNA here is from genome assembly GCA_963725185.1 of uncultured Alphaproteobacteria bacterium. Taxonomy (GTDB): domain Bacteria; phylum Pseudomonadota; class Alphaproteobacteria; order Rhizobiales; family Xanthobacteraceae; genus VAZQ01. The sequence goes on along the minus strand of CAVRXO010000001.1, from coordinate 6,670 downwards.
GCAACAGCACGCCGGGCGCCTGCGCCTGCAGCCGCGCCACCACCGCCGGCATCAGCACCGCGCAGGCGTAGGCGCCGGCCACCACGCTGAAGCGGTAGTCGCTGACCGCCGGGTCGAAGTCGGCCGGGATCGAGCGCGCTCTGCAGCTGGCCGAGCGCGGCGTGCAGGCTGGGGCCGATCTCCAGCGCCCGGCGGGTCGGCTGCATGCCCTGCGCCGTCGCGCCGGAAGAGCTCGTCGCCGAGATGGTAGCGCAGCCGGCTCAGCGCATGGCTCACCGCCGAGGGCGTCAGACCCAGCCGCGCGCCGGCGCGAGTCACGCTACGCTCCTCCAGCAGCACGTCGAAGACGCGCAGCAGGTTGAGGTCGAGGCTAGCGAGATGCATGCGAATTCATCTGACGGGTGACAACTTATCATTTGGATCATGCACGCGCGGCACTTACCTGCAAGCCCATACGACCGTAAACTCCCGTGCGGGGCCGGCTTCCGCGCGGGCTTTTGCGCATTCTGGGTGGGCTGAGCAATTTCGAGAGAACGTCGGCGTGGCGCGCGACGAGGCGACAACGGCGGAAAAGGTCGACGCGACCGGCGTCCCGACGGCGACGACCGTCCCGCAGCGCCGCGGCTTCCCGGCCGGCGGCGTGCGCGCCTGGCGCTGGCCGCTGATGATCGGCGGCCCGCTGCTGATGCTGCTGATCGCCGCCTACTTCATCCTGACCGGCGGCCGCACCCAAGCCACCGACGACGCCTATGTGCAGGCCGCGCGGGTGCCGGTCAGCGCCAGCATCGGCGGGCGGGTCATCGAGCTCGACGTGCACGAGAACCAGCCGGTGAAGGCTGGCCAGGTGCTCTTCAAGCTCGACACGCGCGACTTCGACGCCACCCAGGCCCAGGCCGCCGCGCAGTTCGCCGCCGCGAAGCTGCAGGTCCAGGCATTGCAGGCCGACTACCAGCAGCAGCTGGCGGCGCTGAAGATGGCGCAACGACACCGCGGCGTTCGACCAGCGCGAAGAGGCGCGGCAGAAGGCGCTGATGCAGGCCGGCGTCGCCTCGCGCGACCAGTACGAGACCGCCGCAGCACAACGCCGCAGCTCGCCCAGCAGAACGTCGCCACCGCCCAGCAGCAGGTCGCCCAGGCGCTCGCCAATCTCGGCGGCGCCAACATGACCGTCGCCAACCACCCGCAGCGTGCTGCAGGCCGCAGGCGGCGCTGAACCGCGCCCGCCTCAACGTCTCTTACGGCACCGTCGTCGCGGCGCAGGACGGCGTCGTCACCCGCGTCGAGCAGCTGCAGGTCGGCAGCTACGTCAATCCGGCCCAGACGCTGTTCTGGCTGGTGGCCGGCGAGCCCTGGGTGGAAGCCAATTTCAAGGAAGACCAGCTCGCCAAGATGCGGGTCGGCCAGCCGGCGAAGATCCACGTCGACGCCTGCCCTGGCTCGGACTTCGAGGCCACGTGGCCAGCTTCAGCCCCGGCTCGGGCGAGGCGTTCTCGCCGCTGCCGGCCCAGAACGCCACCGGCAACTGGGTGAAGGTGGTGCAGCGCCTGCCGGTGCGGATCGCCTTCGACAAGCCGCCGCCGGACGTCTGCGGCGCGGCCGGCCTCTCGCGCCAACGTCACCGTCGACGTCCGGTCGGGGTCGGCTCGGCGCGCCCAGCCCTAAGCCCCACGCGTTTACCCGCCATGGCTTCCTCCCAGGACGTCGCCAACCGCGTTCCCATCACCGTCGGCCTGATGCTGGCGACGGTGATGAACTCGCTGGACACGACCATCGCCAACGTCGCGCTGCCGCACATGGCGGGCTGCGTGTCGGCCTCCCAGGACCAGATCACCTGGGTGCTGACCTCCTACATCATCGCCGCGGCGATCATGACGCCGCTCTCCGGCTGGCTGTCGATCCGGATCGGCCGCAAGACTGATGTTCCTGGTCTCGATCGCCGGCTTCACCGATCGCCTCGATGCTGTGCGGCGTCGCCCACAGCCTGGCCGAGATCGTGGTCTTCCGGCTGCTGCAGGGCCTCTGCGGCGCGGCGCTGATCCCGCTCTCGCAGGCGGTGGTGCTCGACATCTACCCGCCCAGCGCAGGTCGGGCCAGGTGATGGCGATCTGGGGCGCTGGCGCGATCCTCGGGCCGATCTTCGGCCCGGTGCTGGGCGGCTGGCTGACCGACAACTTCTCCTGGCGCTGGGTGTTCTTCATCAACCTGCCGATCGGCATCCTGGCCTTCGCGGCGGTGTGGATCTTCATGTCGCGCGACCGAGCGGCGGACCGCGCGACCATTCGACTTCCTGGGCTTCGGCGCGCTCGTCGTGTTCATCGGCGGCCTGCAGCTGATGCTCGACCGCGGGCCGACGCTGGACTGGTTCTCTTCGCCGGAGATCTGGACCGAGACGCTCTGCGGCGATCGCCGGACTCTACGTCTTCCTGATCCAGACGCTGACCGCCCGGCATCCGTTCTTCGACCGCGCCCTGGCGCTCGACCGCAACTTCGTCACCTGCAACGTCTTCGGCTTCTTCATCGGCATCTTCCTGTTCTCCACCATGGCGCTGCTGCCGCCGGTGATGCAGGGGCTGATGGGCTACTCGGTGTTCGGCGCGGGCCTGGTGATGATGCCGCGCGGCCTCGGCTCGTTCGCTGGCGATGTTCGTCGTCGGCCGGCTGGTCGGGCGGGTCGACACCCGGCTGATCCTGATGGTGGGCCTCGGGCTCTGCAGCCTGGCGCTGCTGCAGATGAGCCACTTCGCGCTGACGATGGACGCCTGGCCGTTCGTGAGCTCCGGCATCATCCAGGGGCTCGGGATCGGCCTGCTGTTCGTGCCGCTCAGCGTCACCGCGTTCGCGACGCTGCCGGCATCGATGCGGTCGGAGGGCACCGCGGTCTACACGCTGATCCGCAACATGGGCTCTAGCGTCGGCATCTCGCTGATGGAGGCGCTCGATACCCAGCAGGCCGCCGTCGCGCACGCCGACATGGCTGGCCAGCTGTCGCCCGGCAATCCGTCGCAGTCGGCGCTGATGCCGTCGATGGGGAATTCGCTCGCCGCATTGAACGGCGAGATCACACGGCAGGCGTCGATGGTGGCGCTGGTGGATGTCTTCAGGCTGATGCTGCTGTTGACGATCTGCATCGCGCCGCTGCTGCTGATCATGCGCAAGCCGAAGGCGGCGCCGCCGTCCGGGGAGGTCCTGGTTGAATAGAACGAGACTGATGGCCGGCGTGCTCGCCGCGGCGATGGCGCTTGCCGCCTGCAAGGCGGTGGGGCCGAACTTCCAGCCGCCCGCGCCGCCGACGACAACCGGCTACCTGATGAAGGGCGATGCGGCGAGCCCGACCGCCGCGCTCGTCCCAGACCAACGCCCCGCCGGGGCCTGGTGGAAGGCGTTCGGCTCGGCCGACCTCGACCAGGTGATGGACCAGGCGCTGGCCGGCAACCAGACGATCGCGCAGGCCAACGCCTCGCTCGAACGCACCCGCCAGCTCGCCCTCGCCGCGCACGGGGCGCAGCTGCCGCAGGTCGACCTCAACGGCAGCATCGCCGGCGAGCGGATCAACATCGACTCACTGGGCTTCGCCGGCTTCCCCAACCCGACGCTGGGGCTCTATTCGATGGGGCTCAACGTCAACTACGACGTCGACGTGTTCGGCGGCCTGAGGCGCACAACCGAGGCCGCCCGCGCCCAGGCCGAGAGCCAGGCGCGGCAGGCCGACGCCGCCTACCTGACGCTGACCGGCCAGACCGCCATGGCGGCGCTGCAGATCGCCACCACGCGCGCCGAGATCGCCGCCGCCGAGCAGGCGGTGGCGGACGACCGCAGGCTGATCGACGTGGTCCACGAGGCCGAAGGCGCGGGCGGCGCGGCCCCGTCGGCGACCGTCAGCGTCCGCTCGCAGCTCGCCCAGGACGAGGCGGTGATCCCGCCGCTGCGCTCGCAGCTGACGCAGGCGCGGCACATGCTGGCCCAGCTGGTCGGCCAGGCGCCGGCCGACTGGACCGCGCCGGATTTCGACCTCACCGGTTTCTCCGCGCCCGCCGAGGTGCCGGTGAGCCTGCCCTCGGAGCTGGTGCGCAAGCGCCCGGACATCCTGGCGGCGGAGGCGAACCTGCACGTGGCGACCGCGCAGGTCGGCATCGCCACCGCGGCGCTCTATCCGGACATCAAGATCAGCGCCAACATCACCCAGACGGCCATCCCGCCGGCGCAACCTCTTCGACTACGCCGCGAGCGGCTGGACGCTGGGCGCCGGCATTGCCCAGCCGATCTTCAACGGCGGCAAGCTGAAGGCCCAGAAGCGCGCGGCGATCGCGCAGGCCAACGCGCTCTACGCTCAATACCGCGGCACGGTGCTGGCGCGCCTTCACCCAGGTCGCCGACGTGATGTCCGCCATCGCCGAGGACGAAGCCGAGCTGCAGGCGCTGGACGCGGCCGAGCGAGCCGCGGCCGATGCGCTGAAAGACGACACAGCGGCGTTCAAGCTCGGCGGCGGCGCGCTGCTGCCGGTGCTGGACGACCAGCGCAACCTGCAGATGGCCCGCCGCGCCCGCGCGCTGGCCGAAGGCAAGCGCCTCGCCGACATCGCCCAGCTCTACGTCGCGACCGCCGCCGACTGGCGAGAGGTGAAGAGCTAGTCCCTGACCCGCTCTCCCCCGCGAAAGCGGGGGCCTAGGCTTTTTCTGTCAGTCCCCGGCTCTACGATAAAACACCTGGGTCCCCGCTTTCGCGGGGAAGAGCGGAAATTGGGGCCGCGACAAATGCTTGCTAAGGGAAGATCGGCGTCGACGCGGTTCCCTTGCTGCCCAACTCCGACGCGTTCCAGCCGCCGCCCAGGGCGACGATCAGGTCGACCGTGGTGGTGAGGCGGTTGGCTTCCAGCTGCAGCTCGGCGTTGTGGGCGTTGTAAGCCGCCACGTCGGCGACCACCACGCTCGTGTAGTCGACGGTGCCGGCGTTGTACTGGTTCTCCAGTATCCGCCTCGCCTGGTCGGACGACGTGACCGAGTCCTGCAGGTCGGGTTGCTCGGCGGCCAGCACGCGCTGGGCGGCGAGGTTGTCCTCCACCTGCTGGAACGCGGTCAGCACGGTCTGGCGGTAGGTGGCCACCGACTCGTCGTAGCCGGCCCGCGCGGCGGCCACCTGGGCGTGGGTGAGGCCGCCGTTGAACAGGGTCTCGGCGGCGTTCGAGCGCCGACGTTCCAGAAGAAGGTCTGCGGGCGTGAACAGCGACGCGACCTGCAGCGCCTCGGTGCCGCCGGTTCCGGTCAGCGTCACGTCCGGGAAGTAGCCGGCCGTGGCGACGCCGATCTCGGCGCTGGCCGCCGCGGCGCGGCGCTCGGCGCGCGGCGACGTCCGGGCGGCGCTCCAGCAGCGTCGAAGGCACGCCCGGCGGCACGTCGACCGGCTTCAGCGTCCAGGGCGCCGGCGGCGATCGAGAACTCGGCCGGCGGCACGCCGATCAGCACGGCGATGGCGTGCTCCATCTGGGCGCGCTGCTCGCCGAGCGCGGTGTCGGACGCGCGGACGTTCGAGAGCAGGGTCTGGGCGTTGTCGACGTCGCTGAGCGCGGCGACGCCGGCGTTGTACTTGTTGCGGGTGACCTGCAGCGACAGCGCGTAGGCCTTCACGGTGTCGTCGTCGAAGCGCTTCTGCTCGTCGAGCATCCGCAGCGTGATGTAGTCGGCGGCGAGTTCCATCTCGGCCGAGAGCTTGGCGTTGACGAGGTCGGCGTAGCTCGCCTGCGCGGTCGCCTTGGCGTTCTCGATTCCGCGGCGGACCTTGCCCCAGAGGTCCGGCTCCCAGGTGCCGCCGAGCTGCAGGCTGTAGTTCGACACCGCGCCGCGGCCGCCTGGGATCACCGTGCCGCCGGCCGAGATCGTGGAGCCGCCGCCTGCGGACTTCGAGACCGAAGCCGTGCCCGACGCGGTGACCGTCGGGAGCAGCGCCGCCCGTTGCTCGGCGACCAGAGCACGGGCCTGCTGATAGGCGGCGTAGTCGGCGGCCAGCGTGAAATTGTTGGTGGCGACCTTCTCTTCCAGCCCGTTCAGCACCGGATCGTTGAAGATCGTCCACCAGTCGGCGCGATTGGCCGCGTCGGCCTGCGGATTGGCCGGCGTCCAGCCCTGGATCTCCTTGTAGGCCGGCGACGTCGGCGCGGCCGGACGCTGGTAGTTGGGCCCGACCTCGCAGGCGCTGAGCGTGCTGGCGGCCAGCAGCATCGGAAGGAGGCGAACGGGACGTCTGGGCATGGGCAAACTCTTATTCGGCTGGGACGGGCAGCGCCGCCGGGCCCTGGCCCGGCCGGATCGCCGGCGCCCGCCGCCGGAAGCGGTCCAGATAGAGGTAGACGACGGGGGTGGTCAAAAGGGTCAGCACCTGGCTGACCAGAAGGCCGCCGATGATGGTGACGCCGAGCGGCTGGCGCAGCTCCGCGCCTTCGCCCCAGCCGATCGCCAGCGGCACCGCGCCCAGCAGGGCGGCGAAGGTGGTCATCATGATCGGGCGGAAGCGGATCAGGGCGGCGCTGCGGATCGCCGCGCGCGGCTCGAGCCCCTGCTCGCGCTCCGCGTCGAGGGCGAAGTCGATCATCAGGATGGCGTTCTTCTTCACGATGCCGATCAAGAGGATGATCGCCGATGAAGGCGATCAGCGAGAACTCGATGTGGAAGACGATGA